>NZ_CP051189.1:552500-5233349 GCF_014236815.1 Xanthomonas sp. GW | reverse complement strand
CAGATGTAATTCATTGAGAGACCAGGCGTGAGGCGCGAACGATCGCGGCGCACTCGGCCGGTGAAAAGAGGAAAGCGGATGAGTCAGACTACCATCGGCACGCAGGGTCTGGAATGGTTTTCCCGCATCTATGCACAGATCCATCCACAGGCCGCGCGCAGCGCCTGTCTTGGCGCCGGATAAAGAGCAGTTGACCGCACCCCGGTTGGTTCTATAGAATTTCCGGTTCTTTCCGCCTCATTCAGACAGAGCGCCCCGATGGCCACCAAGCGCACATTCCAGCCCAGCAACCTCAAGCGCAAGCGCGACCATGGCTTCCGTGCCCGTATGGCGACCGCCGACGGCCGCAAGATCCTGGCCCGTCGCCGCGCCAAGGGCCGCAAGCGCCTTAGCGCTTGATTGCTTCGCCGCCCCAGGCGGCGCCTGCAATCCGGACCGTGAAGCATCCCGACCCGCGTAGGCGATTTCCTCGCTCTGCGCGGGTTCGCACGTCTGCGGAATACCGAGTCGTGTTCGATGCCGCACGCCGCTGCTCCGAACCACTGATGAGCCTGCACTGGCGCAGCGCCGATCACCCTGCGCGGCTCGGCCTTGCCGTGTCGCGCAAGGTCGACAAGCGCGCCGTGGTCCGCAATCGCATCAAACGCGTCCTGCGCGACGCCACGCGGCATCTGCTGCCTTGGCTGGCGCCGGGCGACTATGTGGTGGTGGCGCGCAGCGCCGCCGCCCAGGCCAGCGGCGAACAGCTGCGTCAGGCCTATCTGCGCCTGCTGCGTCGCGCTGGCGCATTGCCGGCCCCGGCTGCGGACGGCACAATGCCGCCGCCCCTCTCTCCTTCTTCCCCCACTTCCAAGTCAGAACCCGTTTCTGGCTGAGCCGAGCTTGCCTGTCCGATGAACCAGACCCGCCTTTTCCTGATCTTTGCCTGGCTGATGGTCGCGGCCCTGTTGTGGATGGAGTGGAACAAGGAGCACGCCGCGCCTGCGGCCGATGCGACCGCCATTGCGGCCGCGACCACGGTGCCGCCCGCACAGGACGCCGATGCCGGCAACGCCGGCACGCCTGCCGTGCCGCGCGCCACCGTGCCCGGTGCCGCTACCGTGCCGGGCACGACGCCCGAGACGGCCGCCACCCCGACCGCCGCCGGCGCCGCGCCGCGGGTCACCATCACCACCGATGTGCTGCACCTGACCCTGGACGGGCGCAGCGTGTTCGACGCGGATCTGCTGATGTTCCCGCAGACCAAGCAGCCCGGCAGCCCGCCGGTGGCGCTGCTGACCGAGGACCCGGTGCACCCGTACACCGCCACCAGCGGCTGGGTCGGCGAAAACAACGCGCCGTCGCCGGGCCTAGGCGGCTTCCGCCCCGAGCAGCCGGGCAAGGACTACGTGCTGGTCAAGGGCCAGGACGCGTTGCAGGTGCCGTTCGTATGGAACGGCCCGGATGGCATCAGCATCCGCCGCGTCTACACCGTGCAGCGCGGCCACTACGCGGTGCAGATCAAGGACGAGATCATCAACCAGGGCAGCAAGCCCTGGCAGGGCTACGTGTTCCGCAAGTTGAGCCGGGTACCGACCATCGTCAGCCGCGGCATGACCAACCCGGATTCCTTCAGCTTCAACGGCGCCACCTGGTTCAGCGCGCAGGACGGCTACCAGCGCCGTGCGTTCAAGGACTTCCTGGAAGACGGTCCGCTCAACCAGACCATCAAGGGCGGTTGGATCGCGGTGTTGCAGCATCACTTCTTCACCAGTTGGATTCCGCAGGCCGATCAGGACGCGCTGTTCGTGCTATCGAACGACGGCCCGCGGCATGTGGTCGAAGTGCGTGGCCCAGGTTTTACCGTCGCGCCGGGTGGACGCGCTAGTACTGAGGCGCGGCTGTGGATCGGCCCCAAGCTGGTTAATCAGATCGCTAAAGAGCAGGTAAAGGGACTGGATCGCGTGGTCGATTACAGCCGCTACACGCTGCCCGCATTGTTGGGACAGGGCCTGTTCTGGATCCTCAGCCATGTGCACACCCTGCTCGGCAACTGGGGCTGGTCGATCGTCGGCCTGGTGATCCTGCTCAAGCTGATGCTGTATCCGCTGTCGGCCGCGCAGTACAAGAGCACCGCCAAGATGCGCAAGTTCCAGCCGCGCATCCAGCAGCTCAAGGAACGCTACGGCGACGACAAGCAGAAGTTCCAGACGGCGATGATGGAGCTGTACAAGAAGGAGAAGATCAATCCGATGGGCGGCTGTCTGCCGGTGCTGGTGCAGATGCCGATCTTCTTCGCGCTGTACTGGGTGCTGGTGGAATCGGTGGAGCTGCGCCAGGCGCCGTGGTTCGCCTGGATCCAGGACCTGACCGCACGCGATCCGTACTTCATCCTGCCGGTGATCAACGTGGCGGTGATGTGGTTCACGCAGAAGCTGACGCCGGCCCCGGGCATGGATCCGATGCAGGCGCGGATGATGCAGTTCATGCCGCTGGTGTTCGGCGTGATGATGGCCTTCGTGCCGTCGGGCCTGGTGCTGTACTGGGTCACCAACGGTTCGCTGGGTCTGTTGCAGCAGTGGTGGATGATCAAGCGTCACGGCGAGGCGGCCACCGCCGGCGCCAAGCCACCGGCCAAGGCGAAGAAGTAACTTCGACAACGCCCGCCGCCAGGCGGGCGTTGCGTATGCGGCCGCGGCATTGCGCGCTCGCCTGTCCTGTCACCGTCCTTGCGAGCCCCGGGCCATGCTCGACCGCCGTTCCGCCTCCCTGCCGTTCACCGCGCTGTGCCTGATCGCGCTTGCGCTGCCGGCCTGCCAGCGCAGTACGTCGTCCACGGCCTCGGCCACGGGCGGCGCAGTGCCGTCTGCGCACGCGGCGGACCCCGGTGCCACGCCGTTGCCGGGTTCGCCCGCGCTGCAGGCGCAGGCCGCGGCGATCCGCACGCAGCTGCAGGAACAGTTGGCGGCGCAGCGCAAGATCATCGTGCTGCTGGCTGACGAGGCCAAGCAATCGCCGGCCGAGCGGCAGACTTCCAGCGGCGTGGGCCAGCAGTTGTTCCATGAAGGCCTGGAGCGACGCGATGCATTGGCCAAGCAGTTCGATGCGTTGCTGGCGCAGCCGGACCCGCAGCGTTTCGCCGCGGTCGGTGCGCTGCTCGACTACGTCGAATCGGCGCCGGACCTGTACGACGCCGACCGCCTGGCGTTCCGCGAGATCCTGGCCGACTGGCAGACGCGCATCGGCAAGGATTCCTCGCTGCCGGCGATCAAGCTGCACCAGCGCATCGGCGAGGATCTGGAAGCGCTGGACGAGATCGAGCGCACCTACAACCGCGAGATCACCGCGATCTTCAGCCGCTTCGACCGCACCCGCGCGATCGTGCAGAAGCGCGAGAAGTGGGAGGACTACGTCGCCCACCTGGGCACGCTGTACACGCGCGAACGGATCCTGCGCGACTACGGGGTGATCACCCCGTATCCGATGTCGATGCAGGACAGCGACCGCGAAGTGTTCGGCCGCGACCTGCCGCCGAAGACGGTGGTGCTGAGCTTCGACGACGGCCCGCACCGCGAGTACACCGACGAGATCGTCGCCATCCTCAAGCGCTACGACGTGCCGGCCACGTTCTTCGAGGTCGGCCGCAACCTGGGCAAGCTCGATGCCGACGGCAAGGTCGAACTGGCGCCGTTGGCCAGCGTCAGCCGCGAGCTGATGGAGCAGGGCTACACGGTCGGCAACCACAGCCTGACCCATGCGCAGCTGTCCAAGGAAACCGGCGCCGCGCTGCGCAGCCAGATCCTGGACACCGACCGCATGCTGCGCGCGGTCGATGCCAAGCGCGCGCCGCTGTTCCGCTTCCCGTACGGCGCGCGCAACGCCGAGGGCATGCAGATCCTCGGCGAGGCCGGGTTGAAGTCGGTGATGTGGAACGTGGACTCGCTGGACTGGGCCGACCCGGTGCCTGAGTCGATCGTGCAGCGCGTGCTCGAGCAGGTCGGCCGCGAGCAGCGCGGCATCCTGCTGTTCCACGATATTCACGCACGCACGGTCAAGGCGCTGCCGCAGATCCTGGACCGACTCAGCGCCGACGGCTACCAGTTCGCCGCCTGGAACGGGCGCGATTTCAGCGTGGCGCGCGCGGCGGCCAAGGCGGCGGCGCCGGCAGTGACCAGCGGCTACGACAAGTCGTGGGCCATCGTGATCGGCATCGACGACTACGCGCACTGGCCCAAGCTGCAGTACGCGGCCAACGACGCGCAGGCGATCGCGCAGACGCTGACCGGCAGCTTCGGTTTCCCGTCGTCGCAGGTGATCGTGCTGAAGAACCAGGAGGCCACGCGCAACAACATCCTGGCCGCGTTCCACGACCGCCTGGCGCACGGCGGGGTGGGCAAGAACGACCGCGTGTTCGTGTTCTTCGCCGGGCATGGCGCCACCCGCAAGCTCGCCTCCGGGCGCGACCTGGGCTACATCGTGCCGGCCGATTCGGACCCGGCGCAGTTCGCCACCGACGCGATCCCGATGACCGAGATCCAGGACATCGCCGAGAGCCTGGAAGCCAAGCACGTGCTGTTCGTGATGGACGCCTGCTACAGCGGCCTGGGCCTGACCCGCGGCGGCGGCGGCACCGGCGCCTACCTGCGCGAGAACGCGCGGCGCGTAGCGCGGCAGATGCTCACCGCCGGCGGCGCCGACCAGCAGGTCGCCGACAGCGGCCCCAACGGCCATTCGGTGTTCACCTGGGTGCTGTTGCAGGCGCTGTCGGGCAAGGGCGATCTCAATGGCGACGGCCTGATCACCGGCACCGAACTGGCCGCGTACGTGGCGCCGGCGGTGTCGAGCATTTCGCCGCAGACGCCGGCGTTCGGCAGCCTGCCCGGCTCGCAGGGCGGCGAATTCGTGCTGCAGGTGCCGGAAGGCGACGAATTCCTGACCGCCAATACCCAGCAGCTCTCCTCGGCGGCGATCGCGATGAACGATCGCGTCGCCGCAGCGGTGCCGGCGGTGGCCACGCCCGCCACGGCGGCAGCATCGGCCGCGGCGCCTGCGGCCAAGCCGACCGTGGTCAAGGACTTGCAGGGCGGCGAGCGGCCGCTGGCGGTGCCGGTCGCGGCCGGGCCGCTGTCCGATCGCCAACAGGCGCAGCGCGCCAACGACCGCGGCCTGCAGCTGTACAAGGAAAAGCGCTACGACGAGGCCGAGGCGCAGTTCACCGAAGCGCTGAAGCTGCGTCCCGACTTCGCGCTGGCGGCCAACAATCTCGGCTTCATCTATTACCGCCAGGGCAAGTACGCGCAGGCCGCGCGCTGGCTGGAGAACACGCTGAAGATCGATCCCTCGCGCGCGGTGGCCTACATCAATCTCGGCGACGCCTATCGGCAGATGGGCGATGCGGCCAAGGCCAAGCATGCGTTCCAGACCTACCTGGAACTGCAGCCGGGCGGCGCCTCGGCGGCCTACGCGCGCACCCAGCTGCAGACGTTGTAGCCTGCAGCGCCGCCGGGACGTTTTTCGCCATGCCGCACGCCGCCGACACCATCGCCGCCATCGCCACCGCCCCAGGTGCGGGCGGGGTCGGCGTGGTGCGCGTGTCCGGGCGGCTGGCCGCGGCGATCGGCGCCGGTCTCGGCCTGGGCGCGCTGCCACCGCGCACCGCGCGCTATGCGCGCTTCCGCGATGCGCAGGGAGAGACCCTCGACGACGGCATCGCGCTGTGGTTCCCGGCGCCGCGCAGCTTCACCGGCGAGGACGTGCTGGAACTGCAGGCGCACGGCAGCCCGGTGCTGCTGCGGCAACTGGTGGCGCGCTGCTGCGAACTCGGCGCGCGGCCGGCGCGGCCGGGCGAGTTCAGCGAGCGCGCCTTCCTCAACTGCAAGCTGGACCTGGCCCAGGCCGAGGCGATCGCCGACCTGATCGCCGCCGGCGACCTGCGCGCGGCGCGCGCGGCGCGCAGGTCGCTGGACGGCGTGTTCTCGCGCCGGGTCGAGGCCCTGGCCGAACACCTGATCCGGCTGCGCATCCACACCGAGGCGGCGATCGATTTCGCCGACGAATCGCTGGACACGCTCGGCGGCGAACAGGTTCGCGCCGGCCTGGCGCAGGCGCGCGCGGACCTGGCGCAACTGCTGCTGGACGCCGAACGCGGCCGGCGCCTGCGCGACGGCCTGCACGCGGTGCTGGTGGGGCCGCCCAACGCCGGCAAGAGCTCGCTGCTCAACGCGCTGGCCGGCAGCGAGCGCGCCATCGTCACCGACATCGCCGGCACCACTCGCGACACCTTGCGCGAGACGGTGCGCCTGGACGGCGTCGAGCTGACCCTGGTGGACACCGCCGGCCTGCGCGACGGCGGCGATGCGATCGAGCGCGAAGGCATGCGCCGCGCGCGGCTGGAATTGCAGCGCGCCGACCTGGCGCTGATCGTGCTGGACGCGCGCGATGCGGACGCCGGCCGCGCCGCCATCGCCGAGGCCATCGCCGGCGTGCCGCAACGGCTGTGGATCCACAACAAGAGCGATCTGCTCGATGTCGTGCCGGAAGCGACGGAAGACAGCATTTACGTCTCCGCCAGCACCGGCAGCGGTCTCGAACAGCTGCATGCGCAACTGCGCGCGATCGCCGGGCATGCCGCCGGCGACGGCAGCGACGGCGAATTCTCCGCGCGTGCGCGCCACGTGGAGGCGTTGCAGCGCGCCGCGGAACACGCCGCGGCCGCGGCCGCCGAACTGGGCTACGAGCGGCTGGAACTGGCCGCAGAGGAACTGCGCCTGGCGCACGCCGCGCTCGGCGAGATCGTCGGCCATCTCAGCGCCGACGACCTGCTGGGGCGGATCTTTTCCAGCTTCTGCATCGGCAAGTAGGGCACGCCCACTTGCCTGCGGCGTTCAGGGCGCCAGTGCGGCGAGTTGCGCGCGGTTGGCCTGCAGCCACTGTTCGAACGGCTGCGGCGCCTGCCCGGTGAGCGCCTGGTAATCGCTGCTGACGGTGGCCACGCGGCCGGCGGCGGTGTTGCTGTCGAACGAGGCCAGCACGCGCGCCAGCGGCTCCGGCAACCCGGCGCCGACCATGCCCTGAACCAGGCCTTCGACCGGTACCGGCACCACCTGGATCGGCGTGCCGAGCGTTTGCGCGACCAACGCGGCGATCTCGGCGGTGCTGTAGGCGCGGGCGCCGCTGAGGGTCAGCGTGCGCTTGGCCTCGCCGCCGCCGGCCAGTGCCACCGCGGCGGCGCGCGCAAGATCGTCGCGTGCGATATGCGCGATGCGGCCGTCGCCGGCGGCGCTGTACCAGTGGCCCGAGGCCAGCACCGACGGCAGGCTCATGAACAGGTTTTCGAAGTACCAGTGGTTGCGCAGCACGGTCCAGCCGGGCAGGGCGCTGGCGGCCAGCGCATCCTCGCTGCCGGCGTGGTCGGGCGCGATCAGCAGCGGCGAATCCTGCGGTTCGGGGCAGGAGGTGTAGACCACATGGCGCACGCCGGCGCGCGCGGCCGCGGCGATCGCCGCCTGGTGCTGCGCGAGGCGGTGGCCGGGACGATCGATCGCATCGGTGCTGATCAGCAGCAGGCGCGCCACGCCGACGAACGCGGCATCCAGCGAGGCAGGCGCGTCGAAGTCGCCGTGGCGCACCTCGACGCCGCGTGCCGTCCAGGCGGCCAGGGTCTCGGGACGACGGGTCAGGGCGACGATGCGCGTCGGCGGCAGCTGCAGCGTGTCCAGCAGATGGGCCAGCACGCGCTGGCCGAACTGGCCGCCGGCGCCGGTGACGAGCAGGGAATCGGGATGAGGGGACATGGGTTTCCTTGGGGAGTGGACGCTGCCGGCGCTCGCCAAGCGGCGCGGCCGTGCAGCGGACTGCGGTGGTCTGAAAAAGGAACCAAGTGCATAGTAGAGATCGCCGCAGGGCTGTAAATACGGCACTTTTCCCGCCCCTGATTACCTCGAGGTAACCGCCATGTCCGTCTCTGCGCCATTGGCCGCCGTGTCCACTGAGCCGCCGCTGAGCCAGAAGCTGCGCGACTACCGCGGCGAGGGCATGCCGATCGACCGCTGCCCGGTGCGCGACGTGCTGGCGCAGATCGGCGACAAGTGGAGCACGCTGTTCCTGCTGCTGCTGGCCGAGCGCCCGCACCGTTTCGGCGAATTGCGCCGCGCGGTGCCGGACATTTCCCAGCGCATGTTGACCCAGACCCTGCGCGACCTGCAGCGCGAAGGCTTGGTCGCGCGCGCGGTGCTGCCGCTGGTGCCGCCGGGCGTGGAATACCGGCTGACCGCGCTGGGGCAGTCGTTGAGCGAACCGCTGGCGCAACTGGTGCGCTGGGCCGAAGCCCATCACAGCGACGTCCGTGCAGCGCGCGTGGCGTTCGAACACGAGCAGCCCGGCGCCGCGACCTCGGTGCAGACCCGCCGCAGCGCCTGACCGCGGTCGCATGGCGATGCGCTGCCTGTGTCACAGGCCGGCGTGATCGAAGCAGGGCCTGTCGCGCAATGCGGCAGGTCGGGCGTGCCGTGGTGCGCCTGAAGTGGCGCTGCCTGCCTCAGGTTCGCCGATCCGGCTAGTGCGCCCGATGTCGTTGGTCCTGCATGGCGCGCAACGCGCACCTTAAAGGGTCTGCCCGGATCGCCGCGCACGCGACGCGGATCGATCCGTTGTGGCTGCGCCGGCCATGAAAAGGGGGTGGCCATCAAGGATCCAGTCCATCCAGGTAGACAAAGATAGTTTCGTTATATTTCTAGATTGATGCATAACGAAACATAGACTAGGCTCGATTCCGTTGCATTGGTGCCGTTTCGCCCATGACGACGCCTGCCGGCGCGGTGCGTTCGGTGCATCCAGCTGCAACGAGCGCCGTCCAGCACGCAGGACTCGCACGGTGCCGGATTGGTGCCGGCCGTTCGCCGGCATCGGCACGGCGGAAACGCAATCCCCAGCGCTCGCCACGTTGTCTGACGTCTCCACCCCTCCATAAAACGAAGAGGTCGCCCCATGTCGTCACGTCCCGTTTCCCGACGCTTGCCCCTCGCAGTCGCCTGCATCTTCAGCGCCGCCTGCGCGCACGCCGGCACGCTGAGTCCGGCGGTGTCCACCCAGGAGTTCGACAATCCGCATCGCGGGTTCATGCTGTGGGGCAGTTCCTACGCCGCCGATGGCGGCGTGGACAACTTCCATGGCGCGCACATCTATCACGTGTACCTGCCGTGGCGGATGATCGAGACGTCCGACCAGGTCTTCGACTGGCAGGCGATCGAAACGCATTACCTGCAACCGATCCTCAACGACGATCCGTTGGCCACCTTCGTGCTGCGCCCGGTCGCCGACTATCCCGACAGCGCAGGCAGCCAGATCGACGCCCACTACACCGGTGGCGAGAACGAGCGCGACTACCCCAAGTTCCTCGAGCAGCAACCGCTGTCCATTCCCTTCGCGGTCCGCGCCAGCTGCGACGGCGACGGGCCGATCCGCAGCCTGGACTACAACAACGCCAAGGCGCGCCAGCAGATGCAGCAGTTCGTGGCGGCGTTGGGCGCGCGCTACGACGGCGATCCGCGCATCACCGCCATCCAGGTGGGGCTGCTCGGCTTCTGGGGCGAATGGCATACCAGCGGCTGCGAAGACCTGCAGCCGAACGCGCAGACCCGGAGCTTGATCCGCGACGCCTATGTCGCCGCGTTCCAGCGCACGCCGCTGCAGACGCGCTACGCACGCCAGTCCGATGTGGGATCGGCGATGTTCGGCTTCCACGAGGATTTCTTCCCGTCCTTCACCGCCAGCTGCAGCGCGTTCAGTCCGGCGCTGCCCAGTTGCAGCGACGACGGATGGTGGAACCTGGAGTACGGCCTGAGCAACGAAGTGCCTGCCGCGCGCCAGAACTGGATGGTGAGCCCGATCAGCGGCGAGAGTCCCAACGCCAACCAGAAGAGCACCTGGATCAACCGCACCGCCGACATCCGCAAGCTGCTGCGCGACTACCACTTCAGCTTTCTCGGCCCGGCCGGCGCGCACGAAACCAGCGGCAACGCCAGCAAGCTGCAGGACATCAAACGCGACCTGGGCTATCGCCTGGCGGTCGCCAAGGCGAGCTGGCCCGACACGCAGACCCGCGGCCAACAGGCCACGCTGCAACTGGACATGACCAACCGCGGTTCGGCCCCGCTCTATCACGGCTACCACGTGGAACTGCACTGGGTCGCCAGCGACGGCACCACGCGTGCACGCGCTACCGTCGCCGACTTCGCGCTCAACGAGATCATGCCCGGCGCCACCCTCAGCCGCAGCGCCAGCTTCACCGTTCCGGCTACGCTACCGTCGGGCAGCTACGCGCTGCGCCTGGCCCTGGCCGACGACGCGCCGGGACGTCGCCACATCGCCCCGCAGAACGATGGCCAGGACAGCGAACGGCGCTTGCCGCTGGGACAGGTGCAGGTGCCCTGATCCGACGGCGCACTGCGGCCGCACATTGCGGTCGCGGCGCGCCATTGGAATCGGCGCGGCGGGGCGGATGGGCACAGAAGATCCGGCGTCCTCGCTCGGAGGGGAAGCGGCCGTCAGCCGCATCACCTTATAAATGTCGGCCATCCCGATACAGGCAGCGCAACACCGCGCGAATTTCCAAGACGTCCACTTGGCCGCCGCGCAGCATGCGGAGGCCGGCGCATCGGGTGCCGGTTGCCTGCGCCGTTGCCGGCGCAGGTCTTCGCTGCAAGCCGAGGATGTTTCCGCATGCGCCTGAAAATCGCCGCCGCCCTGCTGTCGCTCAGCGTGCTGTCGCTCGGCGCGCAGTCGCCGAGTGCGTTCGCCGCGTCCGCCGCGCCGCCAGCCGCGCGTACCGCCGCCACACCGCCGGTCGCGGTCGGCCCGCAATACGACACCACGCACGTCTATGTCGCGCCGGCCGATGTGGACCGTTTCGTCGCCAGTTTCCTGGCCACCTTCGGCGGCACCAGCACGCGCCAGGTGGTGGCGACGGTGACGCCGACGCCTAGCAGCACGACCTCGCAATTGCTGCAGACCCCGGTCGGCACGGTCTCGCTGTTCGGCTTCACCACGCCGATCCCGCATCCGTTCGGCGCCGAGCGCAACGGCCTGCTGGTGCGCGACCTGGACCAGGCCGTCGCCGCCGCGCGCGCCGCCGGTGCCGACGTGCTGGTCGCGCCGTTCCCCGATCCGATCGGCCGCGATGCGGTGGTGCAATGGCCGGGCGGGGTCAACACGCAGCTGTACTGGCATACCACCGCACCGTCGTACGCGGCGTTCCGCACACTGCCGGAGAACCGCGTGTATCTGTCGCCGGACCGCGCCGACGCCTTCGTGCGCAGCTTCCTCGTCTTCTCCCACGGCAAGCTCGTGGACGATGCGCGGCAGGCGCCGGGGCAGGAGATCGGCCGCCCGGGCGAACACTACCGGCGCATCCGTCTGCTCTCGGAGTTCGGCAAGACCACGGTGGCGGTCAGCGACGGCCACCTGCCGTATCCATACGGCCGCGACACCACCGGCTACGAAGTCGAGGACCTGCAACAGACCCTGGACAAGGCCAAGGCGGCCGGCGTGCAGGTGCTGGTGGCGCCGTTCGTCGCGCAGGACCGGCGCAGCGCGGTGGTGGAGTTCCCGGGCGGCTACGTCGCCGAGATCCATAGCCCGCTGGCGCATTGAGCGGGGGCATGCACGGCGCCGGGCGCCTGCGGCACGGCGCGTTGCTGGCGCTGGCCTGCATGGTCGCGCTCTCGGCGCCGGTGCGTGCCGAGGAACAGGCGCCGCAGTCGGCCGTGGCGGCGACGCGGCCGCAGCCGAGCACCAACCGCTGGCAGGAAGACTGGTCGGCGCTTGCCGATCCGGCCCTGCGGCAAGCGCCACTGGACCGCTTGAAGTATCTGCCGTTGGACGCCGACGACCCGCAACGCTACCTGTCGCTGGGCGCCAACCTGCGCGAGCGCTTCGAATCGAACGACGCGCCCGGCCTGGGCAGCGGCGACGCGGCCGATGCCTACCTGCTGCAGCGGCTGCAGCTGCACGCCGACCTGCGCCTGGGCGATGAATGGCAGGCGTTCGCGCAACTCGAGGACGTACGCGCCTATGCCAAGCGCGTGCATTCCGGCGCGGACCAGAACCGGCTCGACCTGCGTCTGGCCTTCGTCGCCTACCAGCATGCGTTCGCCGCCGGCACCTTCAAGGCGCGCGTGGGACGGCAGGATTTCGCCTTCGACCTGCAACGCTTCGTGTCTTCGCGCGACGGTCCCAACGTGCGCCAATCGTTCGATGCGGTGTGGGCCGATTGGGAAACCGCGCGCTGGCGCGTGCTCGGTTTCCTCAGCCAGCCGGTGCAGTACGCCGATACGCACGCCTTCGACGACAGCTCCAGCCGCCGCGTGCGCTTCGGCACACTGCGCGCCGAGCGCAAGGTATTCGGCGACAACGAACTGTCCGCCTACTACGCGCTGTACGCGCGTGACCAGGCGCATTACCTGGATGGCAGCGGCCGCGAGCGCCGCCATGTGCTCGACCTGCGTTTCGCCGGCACCGCCAGCGGCGCGGACTGGGACCTGGAAACGATGGCGCAGCGCGGCAGCGTCGGCCAGCAGGCGATCCGGGCCTGGGCGGTCGGCGCGCGTGCCGGTTACACGTTGCAACGCTTCGCCACGCAGCCACGCCTGGGCCTGCAACTGGATGCCGCGTCCGGCGACGCGCATGCCGGCGACGGCCGCGTGGGCACGTTCAATCCGCTGTTCCCTAACGGCTACTACTTCGCGCTCGCCGGCTACACCGGCTACAGCAATCTGCTGCACGTGAAGCCGTCGCTGCAGTGGCAGGCCGCCCCGGCACTGACCGCGACCCTGGGCGTTGGCCTGCTGTGGCGGCAGAGCAGCGCCGATGCGGTGTACCTGCAGCCCACTGTGCCGGTCGCCGGCACCGCTGGCCACGGCGGGCGCTGGACCGGCCGCTACACCCAACTGCGGCTGCAGCGCCCGTTGTCGCCGCAGCTCACCGCGGCGCTGGAAGCGGTGCGCTACGACGTCGGCAGCACGCTGCGCCAGGGCGGCGCGCGCGACAGCGACTATGTCGGCGTGGAGTTGCGCTGGGCCTGGTAGCGCTGCGGCTGCATGGAACGGGTACGTACTTTGCGCACAAAGCGACACGAATCTCCAAGACGCGGCCGCCAGCGCGCGCCAGCATCGTGCTTCCCCCGCACACCAGGATGTCGCCATGCCGCTCGCCGCTCTGCCCGTTCCGGGCGCCTCGTTGCTTTCCCCGGGCGACCACACCCTGATCATGATCGACTTCCAGTCGCAGATGGCCTTCGCCACGCACTCGATCGATGCGAGCGCGCTGCGCACCAATGCGGCGCTGGTGGCCAACGCCGCGGCCAGCTTCGGCGTGCCGACGATCCTGACCACGGTCGCGGAAAAGAGCTTCTCCGGGCCGATGTTCGACGAAGTGGTGGCGCCGTTCCCGGGCCAGGCGCTGCTCGACCGCACGTCGATGAATACCTGGGAAGACGCGGCGGTGATCCGCCGGGTCAACGAGATCGGCAAGCCGCGGATCGTGCTGGCGGGGCTGTGGACCAGCGTGTGCATCGTCGGCCCGGCGCTGTCGGCGCTGGACCAGGGCTTCGAGGTCTACGTGATCGCCGATGCCTGCGGCGACGTGTCGGCCGAGGCGCACAACCGCGCCATCGAGCGCATCGTGCAGGCCGGCGGCCGGCCGATGACCGCGCTGCAATACCTGCTGGAACTGCAGCGCGACTGGGCGCGTACCGACACCTACGCCACCACCACCGAGGTGGCGCGCAAGTACGGCGGCGCCTACGGCCTGGGCATCGTCTATGCCCGGACCATGTTCGGCGCCCACGAAGGCTGAGCGGAGCACGCCGATGAAGACCTATCTGGTATCGCTGGGCCTGGGCCTGCTGGTCGGGGTGATCTATGCGCTGTTCAAGGTGCGCTCGCCGGCGCCGCCGGTGATCGCGCTGGTCGGTCTGCTCGGCATCCTGCTCGGCGAGCAGTTGCCGCCGCTGGTGCAGCGCCTGCTGCGCAGCGACGCCAACCCGACCGCGTGGTTCCACCACCAGGTCAAGCCGCACGTGTTCGGCGAACTGCCGCAGCGCACGCGAGCGCCGGCGCAACCGGAACGGGGAGAACACGACAATGGCTGAGCCGCATGCGACCGACACCGCGCCGGACCTGATCCTGTACCGCGGTCGTTTCACCACGCTGGACCGCGCGCGTCCCAGTGCCACGGCGGTGGCGATCAAGGACGGCCGCTTCCTGCAGGTCGGCAGCGACGAGGAGATCGTGCCGCTGGCCGGCACGCACACCCGGCGCATCGACCTGCATGGCCGCTGCGTGCTGCCGGGCCTGATCGACAACCACCTGCACCTGATCCGCGGCGGCCTCAACTACAACCTGGAACTGCGCTGGGACGGCGTGCGCAGCCTCGCCGACGCGATGGACATGCTGCGCCGGCAGGTGGCGATCACCCCCGCGCCGCAATGGGTGCGCGTGGTCGGCGGTTTCACCGAACACCAATTCGCCGAGAAGCGGCTACCGACCATCGCCGAACTCAACGCGGTCGCGCCGGATACGCCGGTGTTCCTGCTGCACCTGTACGACCGCGCGCTGCTCAACGGCGCCGCATTGCGCGCGGTGGGCTACGGCAAGGACACGCCGGCGCCGCCGGGCGGGGAGATCGTGCGCGATGCCGAGGGCAATCCGAGCGGGCTGCTGCTGGCCAAGCCGAACGCCTCGATCCTGTACGCAACCCTGGCCAAGGGGCCGAAGCTGCCCTACGCCTACCAGATCAATTCGACCCGCCAATTCATGCGCGAATTGAACCGGCTCGGTGTCACCGGCGCGATCGATGCCGGCGGCGGCTTCCAGAACTATCCCGACGACTACAAGGTGATCCAGGAACTGGCCGACGCCGGCCAGCTGACCATCCGTCTGGCCTACAACCTGTTCACCCAGAAGCCGCAGCAGGAGAAGGAAGACTTCCTCAACTGGACCGCCAGCTCGCGCTACCAGCAGGGCGACGACTACTTCCGCCACAACGGTGCCGGCGAGATGCTGGTGTTCTCCGCCGCCGACTTCGAGGACTTCCGCCAGCCGCGGCCGGACATGCCGCCGCAGATGGAAACCGAGCTGGAGGACGTGGTACGGATCCTTGCGCAGAACCGCTGGCCTTGGCGCCTACACGCGACCTACGACGAGACCGTCAGCCGCGCGCTGGACGTGTTCGAACGCGTGGACCGGGAGATCCCGCTGCAGGGGCTGCACTGGTTCTTCGACCACGCCGAAACCATCTCCGAAAAATCCATCGACCGCATCGCCGCGCTCGGCGGCGGCATCGCCGTGCAGCACCGCATGGCCTACCAGGGCGAGTATTTCGTCGAGCGCTACGGCATCGGCGCGGCGCAGGCCACGCCGCCGGTCAAGCGCATGCTGGAGAAAGGGGTCAAGGTCTCGGCCGGCACCGACGCCACCCGCGTCGCCTCGTACAACCCGTGGGTATCGCTGGCGTGGCTGGTCAGCGGGCGCACCGTCGGCGGCCTGCGCCTGTATCCGCAGCGCAATTGCGTGGACCGCGAAACCGCGTTGCGGATGTGGACCGAGCACGTCACCTGGTTCAGCAACGAAGAAGGCAAGAAGGGCCGCATCCAGGCCGGCCAGTTCGCCGATCTGGTGGTGCCGGACCGCGACTTCTTCGGCTGCGCCGAAAGCGACATCGCCGATACCACCGCGCTGCTGACCATGGTCGGCGGCAAGGTGGTGTGGGCCAGCGGCGCGTTCGCCGAACACGACGAAGCGCCGCCGCCGGCGTTGCCGGACTGGTCGCCGGCACGCAGCTTCCGTGGTTACGGCGCCTGGGGCGAGGCGCCGAAGGCGGCGCTGTCGCAGTCGCAACAGATCGCGGCCAGTTGCGGCTGCGCCCACGACTGCACCATCCATGGGCACCAGCACGCCACCGCGTGGAGCAGCCAACTGCCGATCGCCGACCTGAAGAGCTTTTGGGGCGCGCTGGGTTGCGCGTGCTGGGCGGTATGAGCCGGAGGAGCGCGATGGGCACGATGAGCACGCAGGCCGGCATCGGTGCGCGGAACCTACCGCGCGCCTCGCGTGCCGCCAGCATCGCGCGGAGCGTGCGCCATGCATGAGGCGACCCGTTCGATCGGCACGCGCCTGACGCCAGCCTGGTTGCGCTGGCTGGCGCTGCTCGGGCTATGCGCGGCCTATCTGCAGGGCGGGCTGGTCAAGGCCTTCGCCTTCGACGGCGCGGTGGCGGAGATGGTGCATTTCGGTATGGCGCCGGCCGCGCCGCTGGCGGCGGCGGTGATCGTGCTGGAACTGGGCGCGTCGCTGCTGATTCTCAGCGGCGCGTATCGTTGGCTGGGCGCGCTGGCGCTGGCCGGCTTCACCCTGGTGGCCGCGTGCGTGGCCAACCGCTATTGGGAGATGAGCGGCATGCAACGCTTCGCGGCGATGAACGCGTTCTACGAGCACCTGGGCCTGGTCGGCGGCTTCGTGCTGGTGGCCTGGCACGACCTGCGCGAGCGTGCGCATGGCTGAGTCCACCGCGCCCGTGCCGGCGACCGGCAGCTTCGCCCCGCTGCGGCATCGCGTGTTCGCGGTGCTGTGGGCGGCCACCGTGCTCGGCAACGTCGGCAGCTTCATGCGCGACGTCGCCAGTTCCTGGCTGGTCACCGACCTGTCGAACAATCCCGCCGCCGTGGCCTTGATGCAGACCGCGGCGACGCTGCCGGTGTTCCTGCTGGCGATTCCGGCCGGGGTGCTGTCGGACATCCTCGACCGGCGCCGCTTCCTGATCTGCGTGCAACTGCTGCTGGCCAGCGTCAGCGCCAGCCTGCTGCTGCTGTCCAAGACCGGCGCGCTCACCGTCGAATACCTGGTCGCGCTGACCTTCGTCGGCGGCATCGGCAGCGCGCTGATGGGGCCGACCTGGCAGGCGATCGTGCCGGAACTGGTACCGCGCGCGGACCTGAAGAACGCGGTGGCGCTGAACTCACTGGGCATCAACATCGCCCGCGCGCTGGGCCCGGCCGGCGGCGGCCTGCTGCTGGCCAGCCTGGGCGCGGCCGCCGCCTACGCCAGCGACGTGCTCAGCTACGTGTTCGTGGTCGCCGCGCTGCTGTGGTGGCCGCGCGCCAAGGTCGCCGACAGCGGCCTGTCCGAGCAGTTCTTCGGCGCCTTCCGTGCCGGCCTGCGCTACGCCCGCGCCAGCCGCGAACTGCACGTGGTGCTGCTGCGCGCGGCGGTGTTCTTCGTCTTCGCCAGTTCGGTGTGGGCGCTGCTGCCGCTGGTGGCGCGGCGCATGCTCGGCGGCAGCGCCGGGTTCTACGGCGTGCTGCTTGGCGCGGTCGGAGTCGGCGCGATCCTCGGCGCGATCGTGCTGCCGCAGTTGCGCAAGCGCCTGGACGCCGATGGCCTGGTGCTGCTGGCCGCGGTGCTGACCGCGGCGGTGATGGCGGCGCTGGCGGCCACACCGTCAAAGACCGTCGCGGTGCTGTTGCTGCTGGTGCTCGGCGTCGGCTGGATCGTGGCGCTGACCACGCTCAACGGCGTGGCCCAGGCGGTGCTGCCGAACTGGGTGCGCGGCCGCGGCCTGGCGGTGTACCTGACCGTGTTCAATGGCGCGATGGCCGGCGGCAGCCTGGCCTGGGGCTTGATCGCCGCGCAGCTCGGCATCGCCGCCACGCTGCTGCTCGGCGCCGGCGCGCTGCTGCTGGTCGCGTTGGTGTTCCATCGCCTGCGCCTGCCCAAGGGCGAGGCCGACCTGCAGCCGTCCAACCACTGGCCCGAACCTTTGCTCAATGCACCGGTGGCGCACGACCGCGGCCCGGTCATGGTGCAGATCGAATACCGCGTGCGCGCTTCCGACCGGCCGCCGTTCCTGCACGCCTTGCGCGCACTGTCGCAGGAGCGGCGCCGTGACGGCGCCTACGCCTGGGGCATCACCGAGCACAGCAACGAGCCGGAGCGGGTGATGGAATGGTTCCTGGTCGAATCCTGGGCCGAGCACCTGCGTCAGCACCAGCGCGTGTCGCATGCCGACGCCGACCTGCAGGAGGCCGCGCTGCGCTATCACATCGGCCCGGAGCGGCCGGCGGTGCACCACTTCCTGGCGCTGGACCTGCATCAGGCGCAACCGCCGGCTGCCGATGGACGTGGCGGCTAGCGGGTTTCGGAGCAGATTTCTGCGATTGGCGAGCGGTGGGAGCAGACGTGGTGGTGTCGGAAGGACTTCAGTTGCGATGGCGTGTCGGGACCGCGCGTCGCAACTGAAGTCGCTCCCACAGGTGTTGCCCGCGATACGATCGGATGCGCAGATAAACAGACCAGCTGCTCCAGCATGCTCGTGCGTTAGCCGATGCAGCAACGCCATAACGCCATAGCTCCACTGTAGGAGCGGCTTCAGCCGCGACGAACGAAGTCATCGGCACACCAGGTCGAGTGGACGCATCGGCACCGATGTCTCGACGGCATATCCAGCCCACACACTGCTGGCCATGAAAGACCAGCGTCGATGGCAGCACGCAGACCACAAGCCCGCGCACCCGCCTATTCCACCTCGGCCACGCTAGCGCTATAGGTCGCGCCATCGCGGCGCACCCGCACCGGGCCGCCGAACACCGCCGACAACGGCGCATCGGCCAGCAGTTCCTCGCGCGTGCCGTCGGCGTACACGTGGCCGCCGCGCAGCAGGATCACCCGATCGATCTCCGGCACGATCTCCTCGATGTGGTGTGTCACCAGCACCAGGGTGATGCCCTGGCGGGCCAGGCCGCGCATCGTCGCCAGCAAATGCTGGCGCGCGATCAGATCCAGCCCGGT
Source organism: Xanthomonas sp. GW (assembly GCF_014236815.1). NCBI lineage: Bacteria > Pseudomonadati > Pseudomonadota > Gammaproteobacteria > Lysobacterales > Lysobacteraceae > Xanthomonas > Xanthomonas sp. GW. The sequence goes on along the minus strand of NZ_CP051189.1, from coordinate 5,214,531 downwards.
GCTGGGTTCGTCCAGCAGCAGCGCCTGCGGCCGGTTGACCAATGCCCGTGCGATCAGTACGCGCCGGGTCTCGCCGGCCGACAGCTCCGCGTACGGCCGCTGCAGCAGCGGCAACGCATGCGCCAGCTGCAGCGCCTCGCGTGCGCGGTCGCGCATGGCCTGGGTCACCTCGCGATGCGGCGGCACCACGTAGCTGGCGAAGAAGCCGGACAGCACCGCGCTCTCCACGTCCAGCCCAGGCATGTCGGCGAGATTGACGCTGAGGTCGCCGGTGACGATGCCCAACTGGCTGCGCAGCCGGTCCACCTGCCAGCGGCTCTGGCCCAGCACCTGCACCGGCGCGGCTTCGCCGGCGCGCGCCAGCGGATACAGCTCACGCGTGATCAGCTTGATGAACGAGGACTTGCCGCAGCCGTTCGGGCCGAGCAACGCGGTGTGCTGGCCGAGCGCGATGCGCAGGCTTAGCTCGTGCAGCACGCGCACCTGGCCGCGCACCACGCTGGCGCGGTCCAGTTCGATCAGCGGCGCGGCGGCCGGCATGGGAGTTGCATCGGGGATGGCGACGGACATGGAAGTGAAACCGTTCTGTGATCAAGAGCGCGCAGCGGCTGAATACCGTACGCAGGCGATGGGTGAAGTTTGCCGCCACTGGCCCCATCATGTCTCCTATACCAACCTGGCGCACGCCTTCACCGGCCTGGAGTTCTGGCAATGTCCGACGCGATCCTCGACTTCCTCAGTACCGGCCTGCTCGACGTCGGCTGGTGGGGCATGCTGGCGGTGCTGCTGGTGTTCACCCAGCTGACCATCTTCGCGGTGACCCTGTATCTGCACCGCAGCCAGGCGCATCGCGGCGTCGATTTCCATCCGCTGCTGTCGCACTTCTTCCGCTTCTGGACCTGGTTCACCACCTCCATGATCACCAAGGAGTGGGTGGCGATCCATCGCAAACACCACGCCAAGGTCGAGACCGACGAAGATCCGCACAGCCCGCAGACCAAGGGCATCGGCCGCGTGTTCTGGCGCGGCGTGGAGCTGTACCGCGAAGCGCGCGCCATGCGCGGCGACATCGAGCAGTACGGCAAGGGCGCCCCAGACGACTGGATCGAGCGCCGCCTGTACACCGCGCACGCGAACTGGGGTCCGATTGCCCTGCTCGCCTTCAACTTCCTGCTGTTCGGCCTGCCCGGCATCGCCCTGTGGGCGCTGCAGATGGCCTGGATCCCGTTCTGGGCCGCCGGCGTGGTCAACGGCCTCGGCCACTGGTGGGGCTACCGCAACTTCGAATCGGCCGACACCTCCACCAACCTGACCCCGTGGGCACTGTGGATCGGCGGCGAAGAACTGCACAACAACCACCACGCGTTCCCGAGTTCGGCGCGCTTCTCGATGCGGCGCTGGGAACTGGACATCGGCTGGGTCGCGATCCGCGCGCTGGCCGCGCTGCGCCTGGCCAAGGTCCTGCGCGTGGCGCCGACCCTGGACGTGCGCCCCAACATCGCCGTGCCCGATGCCGACACCCTGCGCGCGCTGCTCTCGCACCGCTTCCAGGCGATGACCGACTACCAGCGCAACGTCTTCACCCCGGCGCTGAAGGAAGAGGCCGCGCAGGCCGGCGCCAAGCTGCGCCAGCTGCTGCCGCGGCGCCTGCGCAAGGGCCTGGTCGACGACGGCCGCTGGCTCAAGCCCGATGCGCGCGAACAGCTGCAGCACTGGGTCGCGCAGCGCCCGCGCATGCGTACCTTGGTCGAACACCGCGCGCGTCTGGCGGCCCTGCTGGAAGCGCGCAGCCACGACGCCAGCGAACGCCTGAAGCAACTGCAGGCCTGGTGCCACGACGCCGAGGCCAGCGGCATCGCCGCGTTGCAGGCCTACGCCGCGCGTCTGAAGGGCTACGCCCTGGCATGACCCGCGGTCTCCTGCAGCCGCTTCGCGAACGCCGCCTCGTGCTGCGTTCGTCGTTCATGGCCGTGTTCGTGGCGTCGGTCGCACTTGGCGGCGCCGTTGGCGCGGCCAGCGCGCAGGTCGTCGACAGCACCGGAAGCTACCTGCAGCGCATGGACCGCGACGGCGACGGCCGCGTCAGCCTGGACGAATACCTGGCCTGGATGAGCTACGCCTTCGATGCGCGCGACACCGACCACGACGGCGTGCTCAGCCCGGCCGAACTTCCCGGCGGCCGTGGCAAGGCGATCAGCCGCGTCCAACACCAGGCCACCCTGACTGTGCGTTTTCGCAAGCAGGACAGCAATGGCGATGGTTATCTCAGCGCCAGGGAGCTGGCGGCGCCGCCGCAGTGAGAGGTTGCCCCGGCCCATGTCGTCCATGTCGGGTCTTAGCGCGGGGCTTGAGACGTGGGTTCCGTCACCTGGACGATTTGGCACCTAAGGAAAGGTGCAGCAGCGCCATCGAAAGGAAACAGACGGCGGTCGCATCGCTTCGAATACCGACCATCGCCAAGGCGAGAAAGCAGTACATCGCGGCCAGTTTACCGTGCGAGGAAGAGCGCATGGTCGTTTCGTTCTGCAGGTAAGTTCGATGTGTCTCCTCGCCGTTGCCCTACGCCGCCGTCCACCGCTGACGCCTAGATGACGCTCTGCAACGCCCAGCTCTTGCAACGCTGAAAATTCTCTTCGTTGTTCCAGACCATGATGTAGGTCGGGCCCCGCACGCGTCCGATCAGTTCGAAGGCCTTTTCGCGATCGCGAGCGAGGCAGGCGAAGCGGGCAAAATTCTGCAGGTTCCACTCATCCGGATAGACCTTGAGCACATCGTCGATCCCCGCATGCATGGTCGACCAGCGCGCAAGCGACTCGCTGAACAGTCGTTCGTCGTAGACCGATTGCGAGGCGTACCAATAGATGCGTGCGTACAGCCCTTTCCCTTCCCGCGCACGAGTGCGGTCCATCGCCATCCTGGTGAACCGTTCGATGTCGGCCGCACTGCCTCCCCATTTTGGCGAATAGAACTCGATCGCGTGGAAATATATCTCGTAGTACTCGGGATACCGCGTCATCGCTTCATCGATCAAGGTCTGGAAACGGGCATCGTCCCACTGCTGCGCCTTGGCGACGGATTCCATCTTGACGTACCACTCCGGATCCGACGATGCGATCTTCTTGTTGTCCTCCAGATAGCGTCTCGTCGCCTCGATTCCGGCTCTGAACGGTGCCCAGTCCTCCGGTTGAACCGTATTGGCATAGCCCCCGCCGCGATGGCTCCAGGCGCGTCTGGACAGCCACTCCGCGTACGCCAACCGTGCGGTCGGAGACTTCGGATATGCCGCGATCCAGCGTTTGGCGGTCTGCTCCTTTTCCGCCCATGTCGCCTCGTCGTACGTACCTATGAGGAAATAGCGATCGACGCCGCCATGGAGCACGCTCAATTTCCAGACGCCGCTGGAGGTACGGGCCTGCTGCGTTCGAAATTGCGTGGCTTGCCGCTCGAGCGTTGCGAAGTCGTCCTTCTTGAGCGCCTCCTTCGTGCTATCGAGAATCGATGTGCGCTCCTCTATCTCTTCGCTCGATGCCAGCGTGGAAAGCGTCGACGCGGCGACAAATAGAAATGCAGATAACACGCGATGCTTTGTCCAGCTCATTGCCCCAACTCTCCTTCAAAAAATCGTGCTTCCTTAACGGATATGGGAGGTTCCAATGCGATGCTGCTGCAGGCTTGCTCCGCTCGCGCGCACTGGCGTGTCTCCGCCAAGCGCCCGCGACCCACGCAGCCGCGGGCGTCGGGTGGGAATCGGGCGTGTGTGGACGATCAAAGGGGCGAGAGGAAATATTCACTTCAAACAGATATTTCCTCTGGTCCCTTTGCTGCAGCAATTGAATGATTGCACACTCAGGTACTTTTCGATAACGCACAACTCCTCAGTTTAATTTCTCGAACAGTATTTTCAAGCGATGGTTTCCATAAATTCTTCAGAGAGAGAACCTTTTTCTCCAGCACAGACATAATTGTTGATTCACATGGAATTAAATAGTTGCCCTGGAGTGACATCTCATTAAATATTAGAACGATGTTCCGGATGTCTGAATCATCTCTTGAAGAGATCAGTTTCCTTTCTAAGAAAGGAACCGCCGACTGCCCGTGTTCTGCAAATGGCTGCATTAAATATACCGCTGGCGGATGAATAATTTTATTCCCAAAATAAAGTATCGCGTATTGATCTTCAATCTGATACCTTCCAAAAGTATCGATCTGTTCAGAGGTCGTTTGCTGAAAAAAATTCTTCATTGAAACAGTTTTATTTTCAGCAACCACGCAAGAAGGAACAAGTAAAAGTAAAATAAGAGGGGTCGCCATTTTCCAGAGCTTACTTGCAATTGTCCGCGTGCTTTTGTCGAAATTCATTTGTCATTCTCACTTGTAATTCATGAATTATCTTATATTGCTGATTGTAAGCATCAACTTCATACTCGCTGTTTTCATACCCATTTTTTGTAGACCATAGGTAAGAAATCCAAGTCATTCCCTGTGCATATTGTCCGACATGAACCAACTCGTGCGCTAAAAGACCTAAATCAGCGGCAGTGATGAATTCTTGTTTTGGATTCCTAAAATAGATCGTGTTTCCTCTGGTAATTCCTGTTGCCCAGCTTGGCGCATAAAAAGGCATTTCGCCTACGCGGACATCAGTACTGTCTAAATCTCGTTTTGGAATATAAAGAGACAGGTAATCTTTTTCTCTATTATTTAGCGGCCGCAATCCAAAGAAATCAGTGTTGCCCAGTGGGCTATTCACGACATAGTTGTATGTTGCGATACCACCAATTAACCCAGTCGGGTCACTCTGCCCATACCGTCCGGTACCAGCATCATAGTCCCGGAAATAGTTTTGGTTGAGTCCAGTCGCGGCATCATAGCGCTGCCCCGGGAAGCGCATATCTAACACGAAGGCCGTGCCGTCGTTGTCCGGGTCCTGATTCGGCGGAGTGTTTCCGAAAGCTTCACCCTTCAAGTCCCACTTCCAGATCGCGACATCGCGGACCGGATCGATCACCGCGCGCGGGGTGCCCAGGTGGTCTGGCTGCACGTAATGCAGGCTGTTGCTCGCCAGCACGCCGACCGGCAGGTCGTCCAGCCAGATCGCTTGTTGCAGTGCTTGGCCGGTGGAGTCGTAGTCGCCCAGCCAGTGTCCGGTTTCGTCGTACAGCGTGTAGGTGCCGGCCGTGCCTAGGAACTTGCGGACCTGTTCGCCGCGCCCGTTGTATTGGTAGTTCATTACCACCGCGCCCGCACGCTTCGCCTGGCCCATGCGGCCATTGGTGTCATACACGAATTCCCGCGCCGTGCCGCCGATCGAAAGGGTGTTGCCGATCACATCATAAGTGCGGCCGGTACCTGCCACCGTGCTGAGGCGATGGTTGGTGGTCGGGTAGGTGTACGTCTGCGTAGTGGTGTTGATCTTGGCGCTGAGCCGGTTGCCGGTGGCGTCGTAGCTGTAGCCGTCGATCACCGTGCCGGTCGGGCCGTCCTTGAACGCGGTCAATCGGCCCAGCGCGTCGTAGTCCAGGCTGACCACCGGAGCGGTATTGCCGGCGGCGGTCAGGGCGCTGAGGTTGCCGGCCGGGTCGAAGGCGAAGCCGGTACTCAGGCCGTCGCTGCGGGTATCGCTGACTGCCAGCGGGCGGTAATCCTGGTCCAGTACGCGCTGCATCGGGCGGCCGTTGCCGTAGGACCAGCTGGCCATCGGGCCGAACGGGTAATAGGTGGCGTTGCCAAGCAGCACCTGCCGGGTGCCGCCGGCCGGAGTCACACCCACCTCGGTGGTCTGGCCTTGGGCGTTGCGCACATAGTCCACCGCTGCGCCGTCGGGATAGGTCAGTCGGCTCAGCTGGCCGGCCTTGGTGTAGGCGTAGCGCAGCACGAACACCTTGCCGTTGGTGGTCTGCACCTTGCGGACCAGGTCGCCGAAGCGGTCGTAGCAATAGTCGGTGGTGCCGCTGCCGTCCTGCATGCGGGTCAGGCGGCCGATCACGTAGGTCTCACCGCTGGCGCACACGGCTTGGTTTACATCGTAGGTATAGGTGACGTTGAGGCTGCTGGCCGGATAGGCGACTTGGATCAGCCGGTTCAGGGCGTCGTAGCTGTAAGTGGTGGTGACGTTACGCGCATCGATCTGCGTGGTGCGGTTGCCGGCGCTGTCGTAGGTATAGGTCGTCGTGCCGGTATCCGGGCTGGTCAGCGTGGTCAGGTCGCCCAGGCCGTTGTAGGCATAGGTCGTATCCAGGCCTTTCGGATCGGTGACCTTGGTCAGGTTGTCGAGCGCGTCGTAGCCGAACTTGGTCTCAGCCGCGATGCCGCCCACGTCCTGCAGCGTGCGCGCCAGGCGGTTGAGCGGATCGTAGTCGTTCTGGGTGACGTGGCCGAGCGCGTCGGTCACGGTCTTGGTGTTGCCGTTGGCGTCGTAGCCGAAGTCGGTCGGGTCGCCGTTGGCGGTGGCCTGCGTGGCGAGCTGGCCGAGCTGGTTGTAGACACGCGACAGCGTGCGCTTGAGCGTGCCCGATGCGTCCTTGGTATCTTCCTTGACCCGATTGCCGGCGAGGTCGACGGTGTAGTGGAGGGTGTTGCCGGCGTTGTCGGTGATATCAGTCAGCCGATGCGCCGCGTCGTAGGTGAAGTGGGTGAATGCGCCATCCGGCTGGGTTACCTGCTTGACCAGCCCGGTCGGCCAGTAGTCGATCTGAGTGACGCGGTCGTCGCTCTCACTGCTGTCGTCGTTACCGCGTACCTTGCTGGCAGTGAGCCAGCCGCGTGGGTGGTAGGTGTAGTCGGTCATGAGGCCGTTAGCGTCTTTCATCGATAGCACGCGACCGGCGCCGTCGTAGGACAGGTACTCGGTCACCTGGCCGAGGGCGTTGGTGACCTTCCATAGGTCGCCCTTTCGATAACGGCAAACTCCACCAGGGTTCGCGCAGCCCGCGTCGTCGCTGGGGTAATAAGCGTACTGCGCACTATCGGCGACATCGGTTCGGGGACCGTCAACTGCCTTGATCAGCCCAACGATGGCGCACGTGCTTCCCGGTGCTGAAACATCCGCTGCTTCGCAGTAGCTGATCGCGGTGACGCGGGCCTGGTTGGTGTCTATGTCGGTCGTGGTTACGGTCTGCGGTTGCAGCCTGACATTGCGCGTATAGGTGACGATTGCACGATCGGACTGGAGACGCAGCACACGGTTCGAATCAGTGGTGGTATGAGTAATGACCGTACTCTGTTCCGGAAGCCCAAAACCTCTTTGAACTGTATGCACACTCATTCTTACGCCGAACTCGACCACGTCACCGTAAGTATGCTTGGTAACCACCCCGGCGCGATCGGTTTTAGCGCTAAGACGACGACGAAAATCGGTGGAAGCATCGTAGTACGAGTAGGTCTCAGTTCCGGCACTATTCGTGATTGACGCTATTTTTGGCGGGCCTTCGCCAGCGCTTGTCATGGTAAAGGTGGATTGCTCGCCAAGCGCATCGGTGGCAATCGTCCCTGCCGGCGTATAAACAAAGCTGCTCGCATCGGCGCCGCCTGTGTGCGTGCTGGATATAGCGCGCCCTTTGTCATCGTATGCAAATGTGCTGAACCGCTGACCATCCTCTGCGGTGATACCGGTCAAGTGTCGCGGAAAGCGAGCATCTTCATAATGGTATGTGCGTTGTTCCCCATCTGGATATGTCACGGTACTGAGTCGCCCGTTATCGTATGTATAGGAGGCTAGTAGAGACCCTTGGGAACTCACCCCAGTAATCTGAGCGTCGCTCGATGTATCTGCATAAGCGAATTCGATAGCGCGTCCTTGAGCGGAAACGATTGACTGCAGCCTTCCATGCTGGTCATAGCTGTAGAAGAGCCGGCTTGCGTCCTCGTTGTCACGCGAAACAAGGCGACCCGCCCTATCAAATGTGTAGACACCATCTTGGCGATACAGCTTCCAGTTGCTTCCGTCGGCCGTTATGCGCTCGCCGCTTCCGTTAGCTGCCAGATATTCTCCACTGGCCGGCATAAAAAGAGTTGCATAACCACTCCCCTCAATGACTCCGAAATACGGGGAAGCTATGGAAAGACGGATCTGGTGAGAGTCCGACCAACCCAATCCCCAGCGCCCCGATGTCGTCACGACACCGGAATGGTAATACCGCTCCAGCTCTATCCAGCCGAGGTCGATGTCTTTTTCTGTCTCGTATTTGTCGCCGGTCTTTACATCGCAGGGGTTTCCGAAAAGTCCTGACGGGCTGTTGGTGCCACGAGTACATTCCATTTGAGTGGTGACTACAGTCGCCGTAAATTCCTCATTTATGCAAGCGTTCTGGTCAACTTTCCAGTTCATATACGGATTCGGGCAAATCGAAAACCTCATGATCTGAGCTCCACCAGATTCTACGGTGCAACTTCCATCCAAATCATTAAAGTACGGATAAGTGTAGTAGTAGTCTGCGACTTCCATGCCTTCAAAGTCTGGGGAATACGGGCTCCATTCGCTTGTGCGCAAGAATGTTGCCGATGCGCATGGTGGGCTACCTCCTTGATTGAGCGCCCCAATAGAGTTTCTAATTAGTTCCTCTTCCGTATCGGCACTTTGCCCGTTGACTCCGAAATACTGGAGTGTTCTCTCCTTTTTTCCCATCCAATAAACTATTGAAATTTTGCCGTCTGCAGAGAGCGAAGTCGATTTAATCTCGGTTACATACTGGTAGGCATCGGGCGCATTTGCAGGTCCCGGAATGGCTCGGATCGCTGCTTCGGCCTGCTGCTGGGTCTCGTAAGTTCCAACTAATGTGCCATCGCTTTTGTTCACGCGAAAGGTTTGATTGGCTTCCTGCCCAATCGCCAACAAAGGTAGCCAAGTAAAAATCATGAGAGTAGCAACCGCTATTCGTGGCCACCTCGATTTCAAAATATGGAAGAGACCAAGCGCCGAGAAATTCTTGTTCTTGTACGCCATGACTCTTCCTTAGTCAGTTGATTTCGATTGGCTACTAGTTACGATTGATATCTTTAACAGATGTCTGTAAAGCACTTCAGGCCACAAGAACAAGATGCCGCTTGACGACCCTCGGCTCTCTTAGATGGCTCCACAGCGTTTCGCGCATACCCGCGACAGAGTGTGTACTGACTCGATATCCCTTCCTATGACAGCCTTTGCAGCTACCCCGCCCAGAATCCATTTGGTCCAACACTCGAAACATAAGCTACAAGACATCAGGGAGCGATGAAATTGGCCGTGCCATGTTTTGTGATGCATCTCTCCTCGCCCATCCAAGGCTGGCAGGGCATGTCCGGGCGGTACGCGTGTTGGCCTGGCGCACCGTGTGTTACAGCGCCGAACAGGTGTCTTGATAGTCGGAATAAAGACTTGGCCAGATCCTATCCCCGTCCCCCATCGCCGCCACGTCCGACAATCGCGACACACTTCGCCAGCTAAGCTTGTCAATCGCACGCCACTGCAGTCCAGCCCCATGCCCGAACTCCCCGAAGTAGAAACCACCCGGCGCGGCCTGGAGCCGCATCTGCTGGGGCGGCGCATCCACGGCGTGATCCTGCGCCGGCCGGACCTGCGCTGGCCGATCCCGCCGGAGGTGGCGCAGCAGTTGCCGGGGCAGCGCATCGATGGCATCCGCCGCCGCGCCAAATACCTGCTGATGGACACCGACGCCGGCAGCGCGCTGCTGCACCTGGGCATGTCCGGCAGCCTGCGCGTGCTGCCCGGGGACACGCCGCCGCGGGCGCACGATCACGTCGACATCAGTCTGGAAGACGGGCGCGTGCTGCGCTTCAACGATCCGCGCCGCTTCGGTTGCCTGCTGTGGCAGGCGCCGGGGCAGGTTCATCCGTTGCTCGAGGAGCTGGGGCCGGAGCCGCTGTCGGACGAATTCGACGGCGATTACCTGTTCCGGCGCAGCCGTGGCCGGAGTGCGCCGGTAAAGACGTTCTTGATGGACCAACGCATCGTGGTCGGAGTCGGGAACATCTATGCCGCCGAAAGCCTGTTCCAGGCAGGAATCAGTCCGCTGCGCGAGGCCGGGGAGGTCTCGCGGGCACGCTATGCACGCCTGGCCGAGGCGGCCAAGGCGATCCTCGGCTACGCCATCGCCCGCGGCGGCACCACCTTGCGCGACTTCATCAGCCCGGACGGGGCGCCCGGCTACTTCGAGCAGGAGCTGGCGGTCTACGGCCGCGAGGGCGAGGCCTGCAAACGCTGTGGGCGGCCGCTGCGCCACGCCAGCATCGGCCAGCGCGCCAGCGTCTGGTGCGGGAGCTGCCAGCGCTGACGGACGGCAGCCGCTGGCCGCCGGCGCGCGCTATAGTCCGCGCGACTCCCGGCCGGAGGAGAGACCGCCGTGGTAGAGACCGCCCCCGAGATCACCGTGTGGCTGGATGCCGCGCGCGGCGGCGACCGCGAGGCGCTCGATCGCGTGCTCAGCACGCTCTACCAGGAACTGCACAGCATGGCCCGGCGCCAGTTGGCCGGGCAGCAGGCGCAGACCCTGGATGCGACCTCGCTGGTCCACGAGTCCTATCTGAAGCTGCTCGGCGCGCACGGCATGGCCCGCTTCGACGGCCGCGCGCATTTCTTCGCCTACGCCGCTTCGGCGATGCGCAGCGTGGTGGTGGATTACGCGCGCAACCGCCTGACCCGCAAGCGCGGCGGCGATCTCAAGCGCGTCGCCGAGATCCCCGAGGACAGCGGCGGGGTGCGCCTGGACGAGGATCTGCTGGCGCTGGACGTGGCGCTGGACCGGCTGCAGGCGATCGACGAGCGCCTGGCCAAGGTGGTGGAGCTGCGCTATTTCGCCGGCCTGTCCGAACAGGAGATCGCCGAGCTGATGCAGCGCTCCGAACGCAGCATCCGCCGCGACTGGCAGAAGGCGCGCATCTTCCTGCTGGCGGCGATGCAGGATCACTAGGACCGACCGGAGCACCGCATGGACGCGCTGCAGTGGCAACGCCTGTCGCCGTTGCTCGACGAATTGCTGGATCTGACCCCGGAGGCGCGCGCGGCGCGGCTGGCGCAGGTGCACGCGCAGGATCCGGCCAGTGCAGACGACCTGGTGCGCATGCTGGCGCTGGACGCGGCCGGCTCGGACCTGCTCAGCGAGCCGTTGCTGGCCACCGCCACCGAGTGCCTGTGTGCCGGTAGCCGGATCGGGCCGTATGCGCTGGAGCGGTTGCTCGGCGAAGGCGGCATGGGCCAGGTCTGGCTGGCGCAGCGCGCCGATGGCCTGTACCAGCGCCAGGTGGCGCTGAAGCTGCTGCGCCCCGGCTATGCCGATGCCGCGCTGCGCCAGCGCTTCACCCGCGAACGCGAGATCCTGGCGCGGCTGGAGCATCCACACCTGGCGCGCTTGCTCGACGCCGGCATCGCTAGCGACGGGCGCCCGTACCTGGCCTTGGCCTATGTCGAAGGCGAGCCGCTCACCGATTACTGCCAGCGCCTGCACCTGCCGGTCGGCGCGCGGCTGCGGCTGTTCCTGCAGGTGTGCGAGGTGGTCAGCCATGCGCACGCCAACCTGATCGTGCATCGCGACCTGAAGCCGTCCAACATCCTGGTCAACGCCGCAGGCGACGTGCGGCTGCTCGACTTCGGCATCGCCAAGCTGCTCGACACGGAAGCCGACCCCGCGGCCGACGCGCATCCGCGCACCGAAGCGCGCGCGTTCACCCTGCACTACGCCGCGCCGGAGCAGGTGCGCGGCGAGCCGATCACCACGCTGACCGACGTGTATTCGCTGGGAGTGGTGCTGTACGAACTGCTCACCGACCAGAAGCCCTACCACCTGCGCCGCAGCAGCGATGCCGAATGGGAGCGCGCGATCCTGGCGGTGGAGGCGCCGCGGCCGTCGGCGGCGGTGGCGCGCGCCGCACAGCAAGGACAACGCGATCCGGCCGAGGCGCGGCGCCTGGCCCGGCGGCTGAGCGGCGATCTGGACAACATCCTGCTCAAGGCGCTGCAGAAGCCGCTGCCGCAGCGCTATTCCTCGGCCGAGGCGCTGGCCCAGGATCTGCGCCGCTATCTGCAGGGGCGGACGGTGCAGGCGCGCCCGCAGGGCGTGGCCTATCGCCTGCAGAAATACCTGCAGCGCCATCGCTGGAGCGTGGTGCTCGGCAGCCTGACCGCCGCCGCGCTGCTCGGCGCGGCGGGCGTGGCGCTGTGGCAGGTGCGTGAGGCGCACCGCGAAACCGTGCGCGCGCAGGCGATGCAGGACTTCGTGATCGGCCTGTTCGATCGCGCCGGCAACGCGCAGCGCGGCGACGGCTTCGACCTGCGCGGGCTGCTTGCCAGCGGCGAACAGCGCGGCGAACGCGAACTGCTGCGGCAGCCGCTGGCGCGTGCGGAACTGCAGGGGGTGATCGCGCGCCTGCGCATCGGCCTGGGCGACTATCGCGAAGCCTTGCTGCTGCTGCAACGGCAGCGCGCGCTGCTGGCCACGCAGGACGATGTGCCGCTGGCGCTGCGCCTGGAAGCGGCGGCGCAGCATGGGCGCGCGCTGCGCCTGCTGAGCCGTTCGCAGGAGTGCGTGGCGCTGCTGCAGCCGCTGGCGGCGCAGGCGCAGCAAGCGCAGGCGCAGTTGCCGCTGCAGGCCGCGGGGTTCTTCTCGCAACTGGGACGCTGTCGGCGCGTGCTCGGCGAACGCACGCCGGCGCGGGCCTGGTTCGAGCGCGCGCTGGCGCTGCACCGCGACGTGCTCAAGGACCCGGCCGGCATCGTCGAGAGCATGACCGACATCGCCTCGATGGACAGCGACATCGGCAACACCGATGCGGCGATCGCCGGTTATCTGCAGGCCCTCGCCTTGCTCGATCGCCAGGCCGGGCCGCGGCATCCGCTCAGCGTCAACCTGCTGCGCAGCCTGGGCGTGGCCTACCGCGATCGCGGCGATGTCGACCAGGCCGAGCAGGCGGTGAGCGCGGCGCTGGCGTTGTCGCGCAGCTTGAACGGCGATCGCCACCCGGTCAGTCTCGGGCTGCGGCGCTTGCGGGCGGCGGTGATGATCGACCAGGGCCGCCTGGACATCGCCGAGCGCGAACTGCGTGCCGCGCATGCGCTGACCGTGGAACGGCTGGGCCCCACCCATCGCGACACCGGCATGAGCTGGAGTTCGCTGGCGATGCTGGAACTGGAGCGCGGCCAGGATGCGCAGGCGATCGCCGACATGGACCGCTCGGTCGCGATCATGCGTGCGCCCGACAGTCAGGCGCTGCTGCCGTACATGCTGCTCAACCAGGGCCTGGCGCTGTCGGCGGCGGGCCGCCACCGCGACGCGCTGGCGCCGCTGTACGAAGCGCGCGCGCGCTGGATCGCGCAGCTCGGCCAGAACAACCCGGCGGTCGGCGACAGCGAGCGGTTGATCGCCGAGGCGCGCGCCGCGCTCGGCGAACCGCGGCAGGCCGATGCGCTGCTGGCGCAGGCGCTGCGCCGCACCGAGGCCGGCTACGGCCCTACCCATCCGCGCACGCGCGCAGTACGCGTGGCCTGGGCGCGCAACCTGGGCCGGCTCGGCCGCGACGCGCAGGCGCTGCACGAACTGGAGGCGCAGGCGCGGCAGGGCGGCGACGGCATCGAAAGCCGCAAGCTGCGCTGGCGCGCCCGCGCCTATGCCGCCGAGCTGCATTGCCAACGCCGCGGAGGTGCGGGCGACGGGCGTGGCGAACTGCAGGCGCTGCAGCGCGAACTGGCGCAGGCGCAGCCGCAGGGCGGCACGCTGGTGCACGAGGTGGAGGAGCTGCGTGCCGCATGCGCCGCGCCGGCGGCGTTGACTGCGGCGCGCTGAGTCCTGCTGCGGCGTGACGCCGGCCGCTCCCGGTGCAGTGTGGGCCACAGCCGACGGCGGCCTGGCATCGCCGCCCCGAACCGCCGGCGATCGCCGCTACCATGGGCCATCGCCCTTCGATCCGCCGCGCCGTGCCCGTCCGCCATGTCCTGTTCCTGTGCGCCCGCAACCGGCTGCGCAGCCCGACCGCCGAACAGCTTTTCGCCGACTGGCCCGGCATCCAGACCGCGTCGGCCGGAGTCAATGCCGATGCCGATACCCCGGTGACGCCGGAGCTGCTGGCCTGGGCCGACCTGATCTTCGTGATGGAACGGCGCCACCGCAGCAAACTGTCGGCCGCGTTCCAGCGGCACCTGAGCGGCAAGCGCATCGTCTGCCTGGACATTCCCGACGACTATGCGTTCATGGATCCGGCGTTGGTCCGGCGGCTGCAGCAAGCGGTGACGCCGCATCTGCCGCGGCGTCATCCGGCGGTTTGAGAGGCACGCGGCGTGGCCGCGCCGCAACCCGTGGCCTGACGCCTGACGCCACCGGCGCAGCCGCGAACGTCTTACTTGCCGCGCGGTCGCACGGCGCCGCTCGCTACGACTGTGCCAGTGCAGTGCCTCCGCCACCTCGTCGTCGAGAAGTGGCGGAACTATCGCGTCTGCTCAAGGACTTCGCCAGCCGCAACCGAAATCGCCACGACCGTCGTCTTCGCTGCTGCGACACGTGCAGGTGTTCGAATCGGCCCGCTGCCGACGCTGCGCGCCCTTCTGCGACAGCCACGTCCGCCGGAGTGCGCCGAGCGGCAACGGCCGCGGCGCATGCGCAACCGGCCGACTGTCGCCGCGGCCGCAGAGTCGCCACAATCGGGCCTCCTTCCTCGATCGCAGGTTCGCCATGCGCACCGATACGCAGAATGGACGGCGGCGCCCGCGCGCGGTGCTGCTCGCGCTACTCGGCGCCTGGCCGTTGCTCGCCGCCGCCGCCCCGGCAACCGCGCCTGGCACCGATGCGCCTGCGCCATGGATCATGGACAACGGCGTGGTCCGGCTCACGGTCACACCGACCCTGGGCGGGCGCGTGCTGGGCTTCCAGCGCAGCGGCGGGCCGAACCTGATCAAGGTCGGCGACGCGGTGCAGCGCCAGCCGCTGCCCACGGTCAACGCGGCGGCCAACGATATTCCCTATTTCGGCCACGACGTCTGGGTCGGGCCGCAGAGCGCGTGGTGGCAGCACCAGGACGCCAATCCGGCGCGGCGCGCGGCGCATGCCAACTGGCCGCCGGATCCGTATCTGAGCTTCGCCACCACCACCGTCACCGCGCGCGCGCCGCAGCGCCTGCAGCTGCGCGGCGTGGACAGCCCGGTCAGCGGCGTGCGCCTGCGCAAGACCTTCGCGGTCTCGCCGCAGCGCGCCGACAGCGTGCTGCTGCAGGTACAGGCGCAGAACGTGCGCAAGACCGCGGTGGCCTGGGACCTGTGGTTCAACACCCGGGTCAGCGCGGCCACGCGGGTGCTGGTGCCGGTCGCGGCCGCCGCCGATATCCGCGTGCAGCCCAGCGATGGCGCCGGCTACGCGTCACCGCAGTACGTGTTGCAGGACGGACTGATGGCGCTGGCGACCGCGCCGCCGGGCAGCGCCGGACAGCGCGGCAAGCTGCTGCTGCAGCCGTCGGCGGGCTGGATCGCCGCCTTCGCCGGCGGCCAGGCCTGGGTGATCCGCTTCGCGCACCAGCCGCTTGCGCGCATCCATCCCGAGCAGGGCCAGGTCGAGTTCTACCTGGATGCGCCAGCCTCCGATCCGGGCAGCGGCCTGCTGGAAATGGAAGTGCACGCGCCGTACCGGACCCTTGCGCCGGGCCAGACCATGCAGGCCGAGGAGCAATGGACGTTGCTGGACTACACCGGCGGCGACGACCCGGCGCAGCAGCGCAGCTTCCTGTGCCGGCATGCCACGACGCTGGCGCTGGCGGGCGCCTGCGCCACGCCCTAGCTCTCGCGTTTAACGCCGCTTGTCTATGATGGAGGCCCTTTCCGCTTCGATCCGGCCCATGCAACGACGCGATTTCCTCAAGAACGCCGCCGCCGCCTTCGCCGCCATGGGCTTGCCCGCGATGCCGATGCTCGGCCAGGCCGCCCCCGCGGTCGGCCTGCGCCGGCTGGGCAAGCCGCAGCCCTTCGATTACGCCTGGCTCAAGGGCCATGCCCGGGCCATGGCCCAGGCGCCCTACCAGAGCCACAAGCGGGTGCTGCCGGGACCGCTGGAGTCGTTGAACTGGGACCAGTACCAATCGATCCGCTACCGCCAGGATCACGCGTTGTGGGCGGTGGACAACGAGTCGAAGTTCCAGGCCAAGTTCTTCCACCTGGGCCTGTACTTCAAGTCGCCGGTGCACATGTTCGACCTGGTCGACGGGCAGGCGCAGGAACTGGCCTACGACGGCGCCGCGTTCGATTACGGCAAGAGCGGTCTGCAGGGCAAGCACCTGCCCAAGGAACTGGGTTTCGCCGGCTTCCGCCTCAACACCAAGCAGGACACCGACCGCGACTTCGCCGCGTTCCTGGGCGCCAGTTATTTCCGCGCGGTGGGCAAGGAAGGCCAGTACGGCCAGTCCGCGCGCGGATTGGCGATCGATACCGGCACCGGCGGCCCGGAGGAATTCCCGGACTTCATCGCCTACTGGCTGGAGCAGCCCAAGGCCGGCTCGGACACCGTGGTGGTGTACGCGCTGCTGGACTCGCCGAGCGTGGCCGGCGCCTATCGCTTCGCGATCACCAACGGCGATGTGCTGCTGATGGACATCGACAGCGCGCTGTATCCGCGCAAGGCCATCGAGCGGCTGGGCCTGGGGCCGTGCACCAGCATGTACCAGGTCGGCGAGAACGACCGCCGCATGGACTGGGACTGGCGCCCGGAGATCCACGACACCGACGGCCTGGCGATGTGGACCGGCGGCGGCGAATGGATCTGGCGGCCGCTGTGCAATCCGCCGCAGCTGCGCTTCAACATGTTCGTGGACGAGAACCCGCGCGGCTTCGGCCTGTTGCAGCGCGACCGCAACTTCGACCACTACCACGACGACGGCGTGTACTACGAGAAGCGCCCGTGCCTGTGGGTGGAACCGAAGCAGGGCTGGGGCAAGGGCTCGGTGCAGCTGGTGGAGATTCCCACCATCGACGAGACCTTCGACAACATCGTCGCGTTCTGGAATCCGCAGGACAAGCCGCAGCCTGGGCAGGAACTGCTGTTCGGCTATCGCCTGTACTGGGGCGCGAAGCCGCCAGCGTCCTCGCCGCTGGCGCAATGCGTGGCCACGCGCACCGGCCTGGGCGGCGTGGTCGGGCAGAAGCGCAGCCATTTCTCCTGGCGCTTCGCGGTGGACTTCGTCGGCGGCGAACTGGCCAGGCTCGGCAAGGACAAGGACGCCAAGGTCGAGGCGGTGCTGCAGTTGAGCCGCGGCAGCACCGAGATCGTCTCGGCGCGGCCGCTGCACGAACTCTCCGGCTACCGCGCGATGTTCGACGTGGTGCCGCCGGACGACGGTACGCAGCAGATCGACATCCGCCTGTTCCTGCGCGCCGGCGACAAGCCGCTGACCGAGACCTGGCTATACCAGTGGACGCCGCCGCCGGCGGCCGAGCGCAAGCTGTATTGAGTTGCGGCCGAGCGCTGCTGCGCCTTACCCGACATCGTTTGTCGCGGCTGAAGCCGCTACTACAGTGCGGATAGCGGCCGGCTGCACCGTGGGAGGGACTTCAGTCCCGACGCGTGACTGTCCGGCATCGCGCGTCGCGGCGGCCTCAGGGCTTGGCTGGTTGCTGCGGTTTCGGCGCGGTTTCCTGATGATGTATCGATATTGCCGATATTTACCAGGCCGGGCGTATTTTCAAGCTCCGGTTCTGCGTGGGCGCTCCGCTTCCTGCCCCCTGTCTTCTACCGCGGCAACGCGATCTGCAACGGATCGATGCGGCCCTCGCCGCGCATGATCTTCTTGAACTCGGCGCGGCTCACCGACACGTAGCGCTCGTTGCCGCCGATCTCCACCTGCGGGCCGTCCTGCACGGCGTGGCCGTCGGCGTCCACGCGCACTGTCATCGTCGCCTTGCTGCCGGTGTGGCAGATGGTCTTGATCTCCTGCAGCTCGTCGGCCCAGGCCAGCAGGTACTGGCTGCCCTCGAACAGCTCGCCGCGGAAATCGGTGCGCAGGCCGTAGCACAGCACCGGGATGCGCAGCCGGTCGACCACCTCGCTGAGCTGCCAGACCTGCGCGCGGCTGAGGAACTGCGCCTCGTCCACCAGCACGCAATGCAGCGCGCCGTCGCGGGCGATGTCGTCCTGCAGCAGCGCCAGCAGGTCGGTGTGCGGCACGAACGTGTTGCCATCGGCGCGCAGGCCGATGCGCGAGGCGACCACGCCACTGCCGTCGCGGTGGTCCAGGCGCGGGGTCAGGATCGCGGTGCGCATGCCGCGCTCGCGATAGTTGTGCGCCGACTGCAGCAGCGTCGTGGTCTTGCCGGCGTTCATCGCCGAATAGTAGAAGTACAGTTTCGCCATGGCCCGATTCTAGCGCGGCGGCCGGCCCCGTCGCAGGCCGGAGGCGCGCGGGAAAACCCGTTCAGCGCCAGCGCGGCGACGCGGTCCTCGCCGCCGGCCGGCGCCCGCTACAATGCGCGGCCCAGGGAAGTCTTCATGCACGGTCTCAATCCCCCCCAACGCGCCGCGGTGCTGAATTGCGAAGGCCCGTTGCTGGTGCTGGCCGGCGCCGGCAGCGGCAAGACCCGCGTGATCGTGGAAAAGATCGCGCACCTGATCGCCACCGGCCGCTACCCGGCCAAGCGCATCGCCGCGATCACCTTCACCAACAAGTCGGCCAAGGAAATGCGCGAGCGCGTGGCCAAGCGCATCCGCGGCGACGCCGCCGATGGCCTGACCATCTGCACCTTCCACGCGCTGGGACTGAAATTCCTGCAGATCGAGCACGCCGCGGTCGGCCTCAAGCGCGGCTTCTCGATCTTCGACGCCGACGATGCCGCCGCGCAGATCAAGGACCTGATGCACGGCGCCAAGCCCGATGCGATCGACGACGCCAAGAACCTGATCTCGCGTGCCAAGAACGCCGGGCTGTCGCCGGAGCAGGCGATGGCCGCGGCGCGCAGCAACCGCGAGCAGGAAGCGGCCAGCCTGTACGAGCGCTACCAGGCGCGGCTGAGCACGTTCAACGCGGTGGACTTCGACGACCTGATCCGCCTGCCGGTGCAGGTGCTGGAGGAGAACGAGGACATCGTCATGGCCTGGCGCGAGCGCATCGGCTACCTGCTGGTGGACGAGAGCCAGGACACCAACGACGCGCAGTACCGGCTGCTGAAGATGCTGGCCGGTCCGCGCGGCAACTTCACCTGCGTGGGCGACGACGACCAGAGCATCTACGCCTGGCGCGGCGCCAATCCGGAAAACCTGATGCAGATGGGGCGCGATTATCCGGCGCTGCAGATCGTCAAGCTGGAACAGAACTACCGCTGCTCCAACCGGGTGCTGCGCGCGGCCAATGCGCTGATCGCGCACAACCCGCACGAGCACCTGAAGACCCTGTGGAGCGACCAGGCCGACGGCGAGCGCATCCGCGTATGGGAATGCCGCGACAGCGAGCACGAGGCGGAAAAGGTCGCCGCCGAGATCGCCTACCTGGGCACCGCCAAGCAGGTGCCGTGGAGCGATTTCTGCATCCTGTTCCGCGGCAACTTCCAGTCGCGGCCGCTGGAAAAGGCCTTGCAGATCGCCGGCGTGCCGTACCACATCACCGGCGGCACCGCGTTCCTGGAACGGCAGGAAGTCAAGGACGTGCTGTCGTGGCTGCGGCTGCTGGTCAATCCTGACGACGATGCCGCGTTCCTGCGTGCGGTGCAGGCGCCCAAGCGCGAGGTCGGCGCGACTTCGCTGGCCAAGCTGGCGGAACTGGCGTCGGCGAAAAATCTACCGATGTCGCGCGCGGCCGAGTCGATGGGCGCGCTGCAGCAGCTGCCGCCGCGCGCGGCCAACGGCCTGAGCGATTTCGTCGACGTCCTGCATGACTTGCGTACCGCCTCGCTGACCCTGTCCTCGGCCGACGTGGTGCGCCAGCTCGCCGAGCAATCCGGGCTGATCCGCGAACTGCGCAGCCAGTGCAAGGACGAAACCACGTTCCAGCGCCGCCGCAGCAACCTGGAAGAACTGGCCAAGTGGTTCGAGGGCGGCCCGCGCGGCGCCACCGTCGGCGACCTGGCGGCGCAGCTGGCGCTGCTGTCGCGCAACGACAAGGACGACGGCGGCAACCAGGTGCGGATGATGACGATGCACGCGTCCAAGGGCCTGGAGTTCCGCTACGTGTTCATCGTCGGCTGCGAGGACGGCGTGCTGCCGCACGAGGTCAGCCTGGAGGAGGGCAACCTGCAGGAAGAGCGGCGCCTGCTGTACGTGGGCATCACCCGCGCCAAGGAACAGCTGTGGATGAGCTACAGCAAGCTGACCCGCAAGTTCGGCGAGCACATCCGGCTCAAGCCCAGCCGCTTCTTCGACGAAATCCCGGCCGAGGAAATGCAACGCGACGGCGCCGACCCGGTGGCCGACGCCGAACGCAAGAAGGAGCGCGCCAATGCGGGGCTGGCGGCGATCCAGGCGTTGTTTGATTGACGGCGGGGATTGGGGATGACCAGCCGTTCGGCTGTGGAAAAGCCGGGAGTGGGGATTCGTAAAGGCGGTTGTGCGTGGTGCCGCGGTTGGCGGGTTCTGGTGTAGCGCGGGTATGTGCTGGAGTTCCCTTCTCCCTCCGGGAGAAGGTGCCCCGAAGGGGCGGATGAGGGTACGGGCGCAGCCTCGTGTACCCAAACTCCGCGAGACGCTTCGCGCCGTACCCTCACCCCAACCCCTCTCCCGAGGGGAGAGGGGCTCAAAACAGGTGCTTGTACATGGCCGGCCGAGTGCACTGTAGGAGGGGCTTCAGGCCCCGACGCTTTTTCTCAGCACAACGGGGATTGCAGCTTCGCGCGTCGCGACTGAAGTCGCTCCCACAAGAAGCGGTGTTGCCAGAGGTTGCGGCTCTCTCAAGCAGCGTCACGCGGCAGGCATTCGGACGTAGCCGGCTGGGTGCACTGTGGGAGGGACTTCAGTCCCGACGCTGTTTCACTGGGTTGTGGGAGTGCTGGCTTCGCTTGTCGCGACTGATGGCCCAAGGCGACCCAGAATCGCTCCCCACAAAAAGAAGAGGCTGCTTTCGCAGCCCCTACATGCCTCTGTCCGCCGCGCTACTTAGGACGACAGATGCTCGATCGCCGCGACGCTGCCGAGGCGGTCGCCCAGGCGCTTGAGCAAGGCCAGGCGGTTGCCGCGGATCGCCGGGTCGTCGACGTTGACCATCACCCCGTCGAAGAACGCATCCACCTGCGGCCGCAGCCGCGCCAGGAAGTTCAGCACGGTGACGTAGTCGTGCTGGCGCAGCGCACCGTCGGTTTCCACGATCGCCGCTTCCACCGCTTCGGCCAGTGCGCTTTCGGCCGGCTCGCGCAGCAGGGTCGGGTCGATCTGCGCCGGAATCGCACCCTCGGCCTTGCGCAGGATGTTGCGGATGCGCTTGTTGGCCGCGGCCAGCGCCTCGGCCTCCGGCAGCGTGGCGAAGATGCCGATCGCGTCGATGCGGCGGTCGAAGTCGTAGAGCGAGCCGTGGGTGGCGGTCGCGGCTGAAGCCGCTCCTACAGAAGCTGCGCTTCCTTCAACCCCGACCGAGAACAGGGCGGCCACCGCGTTGAAATGCGTGGCCGGCACGCCCTTGTCGGCGTAGTAGCCACGCAGGCGGTCGAGGATGAAGTCGAACAGCTCCTCGATTCCTTGAGTAGGATCACCATCTCGCTTTCGGATTACTTCATCTCGGTACTGGATCGCCGCGTTACGTTCCTTATCAGATTTCGCGCCGGTAACTGCCGCCTCTGCCATTGTTGCTGCCGAAGTCAAAGCAAAATGGCGCGAGAGGGAAAGATAATTCCGTAGGTCTACATCAAACCCACTCTCAATCACCGTCCGCGCCAACCCCAGCGCATTGCGTCGCAGCGCGAACGGGTCCTTGTTGCCGGTCGGCTTCAGCCCCGCGGCAAACCCGCCTGCCAGCGTGTCCAGGCGCTCGGCAATCGCCAGCACTTTGCCCAGCGGCGACAGCGCGATGTCGTCGCCGGCGAAGCGCGGCTGGTAGGCCTCGTCGATCGCCAGCGCGATCTCGCCCGGCTCGCCGGCGGCCTTGGCGTAGTGGCGCCCGGCGATGCCCTGCAGTTCCGGGAATTCGTTGACCATGCGCGACTGCAGGTCGTTCTTGCTCAATTCGGCGGCGCGGCGCGCCTGCACAGCGTCCACGCCGACCAGCGGCGCGATCGCCTCGGCCAGCGCGGCCACGCGCTGCACCTTGTCGGCGATGCTGCCGAGCTTGGCCTGGTAGGTCACGCTGGCCAGGCCCGCGCCCATCGCCTCAAGACCCTGCTTGAGGTCCTCGTCGAAGAAAAACTTGGCGTCGGCGAAGCGCGGGCGGATCACCCGCTCGTAGCCCTTGGCCACTTCGGCCACGTCGCGCGAGACGATGTTGGCGATGCCGATGAAGTGCTCGGTCAACTTGCCGCCGTCGTCGAGCACCGGGAAGAATTTCTGGTTGCTCTCCATCGTCTCGATCAGCGCTTCCTGCGGCACCGCCAGGAACGCCTGCTCGAAATGGCACAGCACCGCCGACGGCCATTCGACCAGGTTCACCACCTGCTCCAGGTTGTCGTCGGAGATGCGCGCGCTGCCGCCGGCCTGGCGCGCGGCCTGCTCGATCTCGGCGACGATGCGCGCGCGGCGCGCATCCGGATCCACCAGCACCTGCGCCGCCTGCAGCGCGGCCACGTAGTCGCCCGGCTGCGCCAGCGCGACCGGCGCGTCGTGCAGGAAGCGGTGGCCGCGGCTGACCCGGTCGGCCTGCACGCCGAACAGTTGCACCGGCACCACGTCGTTGCCGAACAGCAGCACCAGCCAGTGCACCGGCCGCGCGAAACCGTAGTCGTGGTCGCCCCAACGCATCGGCTTGGGGATCGGCATCGCCGCGATCGCTTCGCGCAGGATCTCCGGCAGCAGCGCGGCGGTCTGCGCGCCCGCGGTCACGGCGCGGTGCACGAAGCGCTCGCCTTTGGCGTCGCTGGTGCGCTCCAGCGCGGTCCAGTCGATGCCGGCCTTGGCGGCGAAGCCGGCCAGCGCCTTGGTCGGCTGGCCGTCGGCGTCCAGCGCGATGTTGAGATAGGGGCCGAGCACTTCCGAACGCTGCTCCGGCTGCTCGGCGGCCACGCCCGGCAGCAGCACCGCCAGCCGCCGCGGGGTGGACAGCGGCTTGGCATCGCCGCGTTCGACCGCGATGCCGCGCTTCTCCAGACCGGCGATCACGCCGTCGAACAAGGCCTGCGCCAGGCCCGGCAGCGCCTTGACCGGCAGTTCCTCGGTACCCAGTTCGATCAGCAGGGGATGTAGTGCGCTCATGTGTCAGACCTTGCTAGCGGTTCCCTTCTCCCTGCGGGAGAAGGTGCCCCGAAGGGGCGGATGAGGGTACGGCGGAGCCTTGTGGAGTTTGGGAGTGGCAGGTTCTCGTGCCGGCGTACCCTCACCCCAACCCCTCTCCCGGGGGGAGAGGGGCTCAATGCCTCAGCGCTTCACGCCGGGGAAGCCCAGCTTCTCGCGTTGCGCGTGGTAGGCCTTGGCCACCGCCTGCGCCAGCGCGCGCACGCGCAGGATGTAGCGCTGGCGTTCGGTCACCGAGATCGCGCGGCGCGCGTCGAGCAGGTTGAAGGCGTGGCTGGCCTTGGTCACCTGCTCGTAGGCCGGCAGCGGCAGGCCCAGCTCGACCAGCCGCTGCGCCTCGCGCTCGCAGGCGTCGAAGCGGTGGAACAGCTCGGCCACGTCGGCATGCTCGAAGTTGTACGCGCTCTGCTCCACCTCGTTCTGGTGGTAGACGTCGCCGTAGGTCACCGGCGCGCCGTCCGGGCCGTAGGTCCACACCAGGTCGTAGACGTTGTCGCAGTTCTGCAGGTACATGCACAACCGCTCCAGGCCGTAGGTGATCTCGCCCAGCACCGGCTTGCACTCCAGGCCGCCGGCCTGCTGGAAGTAGGTGAACTGGGTGACTTCCATGCCGTTGAGCCACACCTCCCAGCCCAGGCCCCAGGCGCCGAGCGTGGGCGATTCCCAGTTGTCCTCGACGAAACGCAGGTCGTGCACCAGCGGGTCGATGCCCAGCGCCTGCAGCGAATCCAGGTACAGCTGCTGGATGTTGTCCGGGTTCGGCTTCATCGCCACCTGGTACTGGTAATAGCGCTGCAGGCGGTTCGGGTTCTCGCCGTAGCGGCCGTCGGTGGGGCGGCGGCACGGCTGCACGTAGGCCGCGTTCCACGGCTCCGGCCCGAGCGCGCGCAGGAACGTGGCCGGGTGGAAGGTGCCGGCGCCCACTTCCAGGTCCAGCGGTTGGATCAGCACGCAGCCGTGCTGCGCCCAGAACTGGTTGAGGGTCTGGATCAGACCCTGGAACGTGATCGGAACGGACCGGGAGACGGGCATGCAGCAAAGGCCGGCAAAGGGGGTGCGCTAGTATAGCGACCGACTTGCGGGGACTTCCGCGCACCGGACCTGACCATGGATACGCGACCTGCCGCGCAGCCGCCCGCCGTGCCTGTACCCGCCGCCGTGTCGCTGCCGCCCGGGCGCCTGAATTTCGAGCGCGTGGTCGCCGCGCTGCTCGCCGACGGCCTGGTCGCGCCGGCCGAGCGCGGCCGCATGCAGTTCTCGGCGCAGTCCGCGCGCACCGTCAGCGACGTGCATCCGCTGGTGCTGCTGTCCAACCTGAAACTGGCCGCCACCCGTCCGCCCGGCAGCGAACTGGGCCTGGAACGGCTGACCGAATGGCTGGCACAGCGCTGCGGCCTGCGCTACCTGCGCATCGATCCGACCCGGGTCGACGTGGCCGCGGTCACCGCCGTGGTCTCGCATGCCTACGCGCGCCGCCACCGCATCCTGCCGCTGGCGCTGGACGGCGAACGCCTGCTGGTGGCGACCAGCGAGCCGCTGGCGCTGGACTGGCTGGCCGACGTGCAACACCTGGCGCGGCGCCGGATCGAGATCGCGGTGGTCAACCCGCTGGACCTGCATCGCTACACGATGGAGTTCTTCGGCGTGACCCGCTCGGTGCGCGGGGCCAAGGACGGGCGCAACGAGCAGAGCAGCGGCCTGCCCAGCTTTGAGCAGCTGGTGGAACTGGGCCGCGGCGGCGACGTCAACGCCGACGACCACCACATCGTGCACATCGTCGACTGGCTGCTGCAGTACGCCTACGAGCAGCGCGCCAGCGACATCCACCTGGAGCCGCGGCGCGAGGCCGGGCGCATGCGCTTCCGCATCGACGGCGTGCTGCACAAGGTGCTGGAAGTGCCGCCGGCGGTGATGACCGCCATCGTCAGCCGGATCAAGGTGCTCGGGCGCATGGACCTGGCCGAGCGCCGGCGCCCGCAGGACGGACGCATCAAGACCCGCTCGCCGGGCGGGCGCGAGACCGAGATGCGCCTGTCCACCATGCCCACCGCGTTCGGCGAGAAGTGCGTGATGCGCATCTTCGACCCGGACGCGGCGTTCAAGAGCGTGGACCAGCTCGGCTTCAGCGCGCAGGAGGCGGCCGGCTGGGCGGCGCTGGTCGAGCGCCCGCACGGCATCGTGCTGGTCACCGGCCCGACCGGCTCGGGCAAGACCACCACGCTGTATTCCACGCTCAAGCGCCTGGCCACCCCGGACGTGAACGTGTGCAGCGTCGAGGACCCGATCGAGATGATCGCGCCGGAGTTCAACCAGATGCAGGTGCAGACCAACATCGACCTGGACTTCGCCAGCGGCGTGCGCACCCTGCTGCGGCAGGACCCGGACATCATCATGATCGGCGAGATCCGCGACCTGGAAACCGCGCAGATGGCGGTGCAGGCCTCGCTGACCGGGCACCTGGTGCTGTCCACCCTGCACACCAACGACGCGCCCTCGGCGATCACCCGCCTGCTCGACCTGGGCGTGCCGCACTACCTAGTCGCCTCCACCCTCAACGGCGTGCTGGCGCAGCGCCTGGTGCGCACGCTGTGCAGCCACTGCAAGCGCCCGCACACGCTCAGCGACCTCGAATGGGACGCGCTGCGTGAACCCGGCGAAGCGCTGCCGGACGACCTGCAGGTGCACGCCCCGGTCGGCTGCCTGGAATGCCGCCGCACCGGCTACCTGGGCCGGGTCGGCCTGTACGAACTGCTGCCGGTGACGCCGCGCCTGCGCACGCTGATCCGCGCCGACATGGATCTGGCCGGCTTCAGCCGCGCCGCGCAGGCCGAGGGCGTGCGCAGCCTGCGCCGCGCCGGCCTGGAAAAAGTCGCCGCCGGCCTGACCACCATCGAGGAAGTGCTGTCGGTGTTGCCGCCGCGCGAGTGAGCGCAATGCGCGTGCGGTGACGCGCGCGCGCAGGCCGGCATCAGCGACCACGGCCCAACATGTCGGCAGCAGATGCACGACACAGCGTCGCCCCGCAGCGCTGCGCCAGCCGATCGGTGTGCGCCTTGGCCGCGTTCTGCCGGCAGCATGCCCGTGCCCGGCGCGGTTTGCGCTGCATTCGAATTGATCTAAAGTGCGCCGGACCCTCCTTCTTCGCGCGCCGTGGCGGCTTTCCCGCGCATGGCGCGCATCGCCGATAGCCTACATGTCCCTCTCCATCGAATCTGCCGCTGCGCGCGTCCGCGAGGCCGTCCATTCCGCCACTGTTGGTCTGGTCGGGCGCGACCAGCTCGCCGAACTGATGGTGCTGGCGGCGATCGCCGAAGAACACCTGCTGATCGTCGGTCCGCCCGGCACCGCCAAGAGCGCGGTGGTCAGGCGCGTCGCCGCCGCGCTGGGCGGCCGCTATTTCGAGTATCTGCTGGGCCGCTTCACCGAGCCATCCGAGCTGTTCGGTCCGGTGGACCTGCGCAAGCTGCGCGAGGGCCTGGTCGAAACCGACGTGGCCGGCATGCTGCCGGAGGCCGAAGTCGCCTTCCTCGACGAGGTGTTCCTGGGTTCGACCGCCATCCTCAACACCTTGCTCGGCGTGTTGAACGAACGTCGGTTCCGGCGCGGCCATACCGATGTGGCCTGCCCGCTGCGCATCTGTGTCGGCGCGGCCAATGCGCTGCCCGAGGACGAGTCGCTGGCCGCCTTCGCCGACCGGTTCCTGCTGCATCTGTTCGTCGACGCGGTGCCGGACCACCAACTGGAAGCCTTGCTGGCCGGCGGCTGGCAGGCCGAGCGCGCCGAGGTGGTGCATGCGGCCGACCTGGCCGACCTGGACATGCTCGCCAGCCAGGTGCGGCAGGTGCAGATGGAGGAAGCGCGCAGCGCCTTGGCGCAGGCGGTCCGCACATTGCGCCAGGCAGGGCTGACGCTGTCGGACCGCCGCATCGTCAAGACGCAGCGCCTGGTGGCGGCGGCCACCGTGCTGGCCGGGCGCAACGTCGCCACCGAGGCGGACCTGTGGCCGCTGTTCTACGTGATGCCGACGCGCGAGGCGCAGGCCGCCGCGCAGGATGCGCTGCGCGACACCTTGGCGCTGGCCACCAATCCGACGCTGCGTGCGGCGGTGGAACATGCGGCATTGCAGCCGATGTCGCGCGTGGCGCGGCTGCTCGAGACCGCCCAGAGCTGCCTGGCCGCTGCCGATCCCGAGGACGCCGCCGCGCGCACCGCTGCCGAAGCCGTGTTGCGCGAGATCGACGCCAATTTCACCGCCGCGTCGCTGCCGCAGGCGCTCGCCGCCGAGCGCGCGCGCCTGATCGAGCGGATCGGCGCCGCCGCATGACGTGGTCGTGGCACGACGATCCTGCGCCGCCACCGCCGCAGGGCGTCGTGGGCATCGGCCAGCTCGCGCAGCGCTTGCTGGAGCGCGCCGCGCGCAGCGAGACGGCAGATGCGCTGATGGCGACGGCCAGCGACGGGCTGCTGGTCCTGACCGGACCGGCGACGGCGCTGCCCTGGCTCGACGGCGTGCTGTACATCGCGCCGCGCCCCGAAGCGCCGGCGCTGTGGCTGCCGACCGCACAGCGTCCGGGCATCGCGCTGGACCTGCTGGCCCAGGCCGTTGCTCGCCGCCATCCCGATCCGCCGTGGCTGATGCTGCGCGCGCCGGCGGCGCTGGTTCCGCTGAACCGCCTGCTGCCGCTCGGCGCGACGCTTGCGGAGCAGATCCGCCGGCGCTGGGCGGCATGACCGCGGCGCCGACGCTGCCACCGGCGCTGCAGCCATGGCACGCCTGGCTGGCATGGTTCGAGCCGGAGATCGCCGCGATGCTAGGCGACTGGCTGGTGCGGCTGGAGCCGCTGCTCGGCCGCGGCGCCGCGCGCGTGCAGCACGGCATCGCCGATCCGGACGGCATCGAGGATCTGCGCCGGCGCGGACCCTACGAACGCCTGCTGTTGAGCGAGTGGGCGGTGGCCGACCTGCTGCCGGACGAGTTCCTGCGCCGCGCCGCGCACCACGAACACCTGTTCCTGGCGCCGAAGCTGATCCAGCGCCAGACCGACGCGCTGGTCGTCGCGCTGTTCGACGCCGGCCCCGCACAGCGCGGCGCGCCGCGCCTGCTGCACGTGGCGATGTG
Organism: Xanthomonas sp. GW; assembly: GCF_014236815.1. NCBI lineage: Bacteria > Pseudomonadati > Pseudomonadota > Gammaproteobacteria > Lysobacterales > Lysobacteraceae > Xanthomonas > Xanthomonas sp. GW. The sequence goes on along the minus strand of NZ_CP051189.1, from coordinate 5,186,100 downwards.
GATCCTGCTGGCGCGCCGCGCGCAGGCGGCACGCGCCCGCTTCGCCTGGGGTGTGCTGCAGCGGCCGGGCGAGATGCATGACGCGGGCACGCCTGACGCGTTGCGCGCGCTGCTGCAGGCCCGCACCCACCAGCTGGCGACGGACGCCGAACGCAGCGCCTGGCGCGCGCATCTCGCCGGCAGCGGCCAGGCGGCCAGCGAGTGCTGGTGGATGAGCGGCAACGACGAGGCCACCGGCGCCGGCGACCACAGCGTGAGGATCCGCCAGGGCTTCGATGGCCAGTTGCACGTGGTGGTCAGGACCCATCACGCGCGTCGCGAACTGGCACTCGGCATGCCGCGTTCGCCCTGCGCCGCGCACCTGCTGCGCGGGGAGTTCAGCGTGTCGCCGACGCAACCGGCGGCGGTCCCCGCCGACACGCTGAAGGGCAGGTTGTCGCTGCGCCAGCCACCGTTGTTCAGCGTCGATGGCCGCTATGTGGCGCTGCCGCTGGCGGGCGAGCACCAGGCGGTGATGCTGAAGATTCCGCGCGAGGGCCGCCACAAGCGGGCTGCGCCGCGCTACAGCGCATGGACCGCCGACGCCGATCTGATCGGCGGGGTCATCGTGCACAAGGATTTCGCCGGCGTCGTGGCGACGCAGGGGAGAGGCCTGTATTTTTGGAAGATGCCCGGCTTCAGCGTGGTCACGCGGCCGCCGGCCGACACCTTCGACGCGGTACCGGGCACCGCGCGCTGGCTGCGCTGCGCCTGGCTCAAGGGCGGCGCGGAAAAGGCGCAGACGCAGCGCGTGGTCGTCCTGGATGGCGCCGGGCACTTGCTGTCGTGGACCAACGCCAGCACCAGGCCCGGGCGCGATGCTCCTGCCCACGCCAAGGTCGCCGACGACGTGCTGGCGATGCAGCAGATCGACGCGCAGCGGTTGGTGTATGCCTGCTACGCGTCCGGCCACCTGCGGATCAGCTGCCTGCACCGCGAGGGCAACACGGAACTGCTGACCAAGCTGACCGCGCCATCGCGACCGACCCAGCTGGTGTTCCGCGGGCTGATGCGAGATGGGCAGTGGCAGGGCGCCATCTGTCTGGAATACCGCAGCGACCAGCGCGATGGCGGACGTGTCTACCGTCTGTATCAAGGCGGGCCGCAAGACGGCTATTCCGAACTGGAACTGCGTCCGCCGCCGGGCTGGAAGCTGCTGGGCCTGGTGCCGGACCCGCACAGCGCCGAACGCAGCCAGCTGTTGATGCTGCGCCATGATCGCCGCGCTCTGGTCGGGATCGGCGAGCACGGCCAGGAGATCCTGTTCCAGGCATCCAGCGACATCAGCGCCGCGTCGGTCTCCTTCGATGGCGACGCGGTGGCGTTGGTCGACCTGGCAGGGCAGTTGCTGGTCCTGGGCGATGGTGGCCGCCGGGTGCTGATGTGCGTGCACGGGCAGCGCGGAGGCGATCTCGATGGATGAAGCGGTGAATGCGGCGACCGCGGCCGGCAGCGTGCGCGATCCGCTGTGGCGCGGTCTGCAGGAGCTCGACGGCCTGTGGTGGCCTGCCGGCATCCTGCCTGCGCCACTGCGGCTGGCGCGCATGCTGGCCGCCTGGCACCCCGGCTGCCGGGCCTATCGATTCGACGCCGGCGACGCGCTGTGCTTCGCCCACGCGCAGCCGCTGTACTGCGAACGCGTGGGTGCGGTGCCGTTGCGCCGGTTGCACGGCGCGCTGTGCTCCGCGCCGTTGACCGAGGCGGAGCTGGCCGCGCTTCCGGCCATCGATCTCGGCCTGGTCGCCGGTGCCGCGGTGGTGGGGCTGCGTTTCGATCAAGGCACGCTGCTGGACCTGTCCGAAGCGATCGCGCTGGACGATTACCCGCTGCACGACACCTACGATTGCCGCATCCCGCCGCCGGCGCTGGACGTGGCGCAGCTGCAAGGCAAGGACGTGCGCGGTGCGCTCGGCGAGGTCATCCCACCACGCAGTGCCGACAGCGAAGCGTTCCTGCAGGCCATGGCCGGGGCACGTCCGTCAGGATCCCCGCGGGGAGGCATGGCCGCGGTGCGCGAAGGCGTGCTGGGCGTCGTCCTTGCCCTGTTGTCGCACATGCTGCCGCGGCAGACCGCGGTTGCCGCGCCGCATGGCAGCGTGGCCGCACGCCAGTCCGGCGGACGTCCCAGCGCCTGGCGCGACGCGCTCGCGCGGCTGGCCGCGATCAGCCGCCTGGGCAAGCTGATCGGCTATCGGCACGGCGCCTATCTCCGGCGCATGATGGCGATGTTCGAGCAGGGCGATCTGGACGAGGCGCTGCGCAATGCCCTGCCGCTGGACGGTGTCGGGCAATCCCTGGGCCAGGCGTTCGGCGCCCCGGGCCGGCGCGACAGCCTGCAGCTGTCCGGCCGCATCGGGCAGAGCGCCAACCTCGGCCTGGGCGAGGACCTGACCGCGCACCTGCGGCGCATGTACCGCGAGGCGTTCGCCGCGCTGGACCGCAAGGGCAGGATCGACGAGGCCGTGTTCGTGCTGGCCGAGCTGCTCAATGCGCGGCAGGAGGCGTTGGACTATCTGGTCCAGCACGGGCGCCATGCGCAGGCCGCCGAACTGGCGCTGGGCTGGGAGATGCCGCCATCGCTGATCATCCGCCTGCTGATGCTGGCCGGCGACCATCGCCGCGCGATCCAGGTGGCGCGGCGCGACGGTGCTTTCGCCGACGCGGTACAGCAGCTGCAAGGCGCCCACCCGGCGCTGGCGCGGCAGCTGCGCCTGGAATGGGGCCACGCCCTGGTCGAAGGCGGCCACTGGCTGCAAGCGGTCGAGGTGGTCTGGCCGCTGCGCGAGGCGCGCGACCTGGCGCTGCAATGGCTGCTGGCGGCCGAGCAGGCGGGAGATGCCCTGTCGGCGCGCGCGCTGGTGCAGCGCGCCAGCCTGCTGCCGGACACGCTGCAGCAGTACGCGGCCAGGATCGAGGCGCTGGCCGATCCAGGCACCGACCCTTACCCGCGGGCTGCATTGGCGGAGGCCTTGCTGGCGATCAAGGGCAACGGGGTCGCGCTGCGCCGCCTCGCCGCCTGCGTGCTGCCGGCCGTCGCCGCCGATTGCAGCGCGGGCCGCAACGGCATGGGGCGCAGCGACCTGGATCGGCTGATGCAGCTCGCTGCCGACGCCTGCCTCAAGAGAGACATGCCAGCGTGGCGCGTTGCGCAGGCCGGCAGCCCGTCGCCGTTCTGGCGCCTGGACGCGGCCCTGGACTTGCCGCTGCCCGCCGCCGGCGTGCAACGGATCCACGATGCGGCAGTGCTGCCCGACCGCCACTACCTGGTCGCCCTGGGCGAAGCCGGCGTGGCCGTGCTGGATGCACGCGGCCGGGTGACCCAGCGCTACGCGGTGCCGGCGTACCGCTTGGTGCTCGCGGCGAGCGGACAGGTGGCCCTGGCGGTGGCGCCGCGCGAGCATGTGGCGCGGATCGCACGCCTGGACCTGGCGACCCGCAGCAGTGTCGAGCTCGGCGCAATGGCTCTGCAGTTCTCCGCCCCCACGCTCAACGGGACCGGTTGGACCGTGGTGGTGAACGACCGCATCCTGGTGGTCGACGTCGGCAAGGGCCTGGGCGAGGTGCTGTGGCACGTGGGCGACCTGCCCGGTCCGGTCGCCGCCGCCGGCTTCTTCGCCGACTGCGAAGTGTTCCTGGTGCGCAGCGGCAACACGCTGCAGGACTGGACGTATTCCTTGCCGCACAGGCGCTTGCGCGGCCGCGACGAGCGCGTGCTGCTGCACGGCTTGCCGGTGCTGCCACACCGCTGCGGCGCGATGCAACAGCCGCAGCTGGAGGTGCGCGAGGACGGCGAGGTCGCCTTCGTCTACCGCGACGGCCTGCAGCAGAGGGCATGCGTGCTGCCGCAGGTGCAGGCGGAAGCGCTCCAGGGCGAGCACTTCGTCGCGCTCGAGCAGGGCATCCTGGTCGGCGTGCATCTGCACGAGTGCAGCCGCTACTTCGTCATCCGTTTGTCCGATGCCGCTTGCATCGCCACACTGGAGACGCCGGCGGGTCTGCCGCTGGGTGCGCGCGAGCAAGCCGAACACCTGCTGCTGTATGCCGCGGACGGCCGCCTGCTGGACATCGACCTGCGCCTGTCGGTGGCGCACCCGCTATCGGTGCTCTGATCGGCTCGCGGCCAAGGCGCTGTCGAAGCCGAGCCTCTGCATGCGGCCGCCGCCGAGCGTGCTGGCCTCATGAGCCCTGGTTATCTCGCTATGCCGCCGGCAACGACGTCACTTGGAAAAAGCGCTGCGCTGGCGTCTAGAATCAGGCGATGCCGTTGGACTCGCCCGAATGCCTGCAGCGCCCTTCCTGATCCTCGAAACCGGCGAGCCGGTGGCGACGATGCGGCGCTATGGGCGCTTCCCGCACTGGATCCGCGTCGCCGCCGGCCTGGCCGAGCGCGACACGGTGGTCGCCAATGTCGCTGGCGGCGCCGCATTGCCCGCGCGCGCCGGGTTCGCCGGGATCATCGTCACCGGCTCGGCCGCCTTCGTCACCGACCGCGCCGACTGGAGCGAGCGCTCGGCCGACTGGCTGCGCGAGGCCGCCCACGCCGGCACGCCGCTGTTGGGCATCTGCTACGGGCATCAGCTGCTGGCGCATGCGCTGGGCGGGGAGGTCGCGTACAACCCGGCCGGGCGCGAATCGGGCACCGTGCACATCGACCTGCATCCGCCGGCGTTCGACGATCCGCTGTTCGCCGGCCTGCCCGAACGCTTCCCGGCGCACGCCACGCACCTGCAGACGGTGCTGCGCGCGCCGGCCGGCGCCACCGTGCTGGCGCGCTCGGCCCAGGACCAGTGCCACGCCTTCCGCTGGGGCGAGGCGGCCTGGGGCGTGCAGTTCCACCCGGAATTCGCCACCCACCACATGCGCGGCTACGTGCACGCCCGCGCCGAGTGTCTACGCAGCGCTGGCCGCTGCGCCCGTACCATCGCCCGCGAGGTCAGCGCCGCGCCGCTGGCGCGCAAGCTGCTGCGGCGCTTCGTTCAGCACGCGCGCGGCCAGCAAACCGCCGGCGGCCAGGCAAAACCGCGATAATCTGTACAGGCGCCGCGCTGTACGGCGTTCCCCCACTTCGGATTGGCAATGATCGAGATTCGCAAGCTGCCGGCCTCGGCCGGCGCGGAATGGCTGTTGAGCGGAATTGCGCTGCTGCGCCGGGCGCCGCTGGCGCTGGGCCTGCTGGGCGTGATCTGGGGCCTGGCGGCGCTGTTGGCGCTGCTGATGGGCGCGCTGAACCCGACCCTGGGCATGCTGGCGCAATTGCTGCTGGGCCTGGCCGGACCGCTGCTGTTCGGCGGCTTGGTGTGGGCGGTGCGCGAAGTGGATCAGGGCCGCGTCGCGCAGCCGGCGCACTTGCTGCAGGGGTTGCACGACGGCCGTGCGCCGCGCCTGCTGGTGGCGCTGCTGCCGCAGGTGCTGGTCGGCCTGGCGCTGGGCGCGCTGGCGCTGGTGGTGGTCGGCCAGAGCGGCTGGGAGCAGCTGGGCACGGTGATGAACAAGCTCAACGAACTCGGCCAGTCCAGCGCCCAGCCGGATCCGGCGCAGGTCGAGCAGCTGGTGGCCACGCTGCCGGCGATGCGCATCCTGCTGTGGCTGCTGCTGGTGTTCGTCGGCTTCGTGGCGGTGACGCTGACCCTGTTCGTGCTCGCCCCGCAGGTGATGTTCGACGGCCGCGGCGGCCTGGCGGCGATGCGCAACAGCCTGCGCGCCTGCCTGCACAACCTGCCGGCGATGCTGGTGTTCTTCATCCTCGCCTTCATCGCGATGTTCGCGCTGTATTTCGCCCTGGTGCTGGTGATCCTGCTGGTGCAGGCGCTGGCCGGGCCGACCATCGCCGCCCTGGTCGCGCAATTGCTGCTGATGGCGCTGGCGATGCCGGCGCTGGCCGGCGCGGTCTACGCGGCCTGGAAGCAGATGTTCGTGCACAGCGGCGACGCCGCGCCGGCGGTGCCGCCGCCGCCTTCTAATGTGTTTGCGGCTTAAGGGCCGGGATTTGGGAGTCGGGATTGGGGATTCGTAAAAGCGGGAGCTGACGGTTTTCCGGTCGTCCGCTTTTGCAGAGCTCTGGCCTTGCCAGGTCGTCGCATCTGTAGGAGAGGCTTCAGCCCCGACGCTTTCGGCTTCGTGGATTGCCGCGATTGACGAAGCCTGAGGTTCCTGGAGCCGCGCTACGTGGCGAAGGCGCGGCCGCCACGGCCTTCGCGAATCCCCAATCCCTAATCCCGAATCTCTGCTTCAGACGGCTTCTTGGTTACCGCACTAGCCGCAATGATGCCGATCTCGTACAGCAGGCACATCGGGATCGCCAGCATCAGCTGCGAGACCACGTCCGGCGGGGTCAGCACCGCGGCCAGCACGAAGATGCCGACTACCGCGTAGCCGCGGCCTTCGCGCAACTGCTGGGGAGTGACCCAGCCCAGCAACGCCAGGATCACCAGCGCCACCGGCAGCTCGAAACTGGCGCCGAAGGCGAAGAAGATCGCCAGCACGAAATCCAGGTAGGCGCCGGCGTCGGGAGTGAGCTGGATGATGTCCGGCTTGAACGTGGTCAGGAAGTGGAACACCGCCGGCAGCACCAGGAAATAGGCGAAGGCGCATCCCACGTAGAACAGCAGCACCGCCGAGGCCAGCAGCGGCAGCGCCAGGCGCTTCTCGCGCTGGTACAGGCCCGGGGCGACGAACGCCCAGGCCTGGTACAGCAGCCACGGCACGGCGATGAACACGCCCACGAAGAAGGTCAGCTTGAGCGGGGCGAACACAGCGCCGGCCGGGTGGGTGGCGATCACGCTCTGCCCGATCGGCAGCTGCGCCAGCATCGGCGCGGCCAGCCAGGTGTAGATGGGCTTGGAGAAGGGCAGCAGCGCCAGCACCACCACGCCCAGGCCGAGCAGCGCGCGCACCAGGCGCGCGCGCAGTTCGACCAGATGCTCGATCAGGCTGCTTTCGGCTTCCGGATTCATCGCGGCGCCTCAGGATCGCCATTGGGCGGTGCGGCGCCAGGCGCTGGCGGTGCGGGGGCCGGGTCGTGCGCGGCGGGTGACGTCGTGTCGGCGGGTACGTGCGTATGTGCCGCCGGTGCCGCCGCTGCCGCTGGCGGGGTGGCCGGCGCTGCGGCGGCAGGAGCGGAAGCGCCCTGCGGCGGCAACGATTCCGGCGCTGGCACCGCCGCCGTCGCCGGCGATTCGATGGCGGCAGGCGCCGCAGGCGCGGTCTCGGCGAGCGGTTCCGGTCCGGTCGGGTCGATCTCGCGGCGCAGCGCGTCGGTCTCGCGCTGCAATTGCTGCCCGCTGTCGCGCAACTGCGTTTCGGCCTGGCGCAGCGAGGCCTGCACGTCCTGCAGGCTGCGCTTGAGTTCCTCGGCTTCCAGTTCGCGCTCCAGTTCCTGCTTCACCGAGTCCCACTGCGCGCGCGCGCGGCGCACCCACAGGCCGGCGAAGCGCGCTGCCTTGGGCAGGCGTTCCGGGCCGAGCACCACCAACGCCACCACTGCGATCAGCAGCAGTTCGCTGAATCCGATATCGAACACGCCGACAGCGTCCTATTCAGCGCGCGTCGCGGTCGCGTTCGGCCTGGGTCTCGCGGGACTGCTCGCTGCTGCGCGACTCGTCGCCGAGCTGGCCGGCGGGTTTGTCCTCGTCGCGCATGCCTTTCTTGAATTCCTTGACCGCACTGCCCAGATCCTTGGCGCCGCTGGTCAGCCGCTTGGTGCCGAACACCAGCAGCACGATCACCAGCACGACAAGCCAGTGCCAGATGCTAAAACCGCCCATGATCCGCTCGCAGAGAAGTCGTAAGGAATAAAGAGGATAACGCACCGCGCCGCGGTGCGTTCAGTGCTGCACGCCGTACCGCGGATTCTAGCGGTTGCCGTCCAGCGATTCGGTGCGGATCTCGCCTTCGGACACCGGCTGGAAGCCGCCCTGTGGCGGCGGCGTCTGCGGCGGAGCCTGCAACGGTGCGGTGCTGGCGCCGTCGGCGGGTTCGGCGACCGGCGGCGGTGCGGCCTGCGCCGACGATTGCGGCCGCGGCGGCGGCGCCGTGGCGGTGCGGCCGGCGCTGTCGGTGCCGCGGTTCTGCCGCGCGGCGTAGGTGGCCTCCTCGAGCTTGTCGCGGAATGCGACCACGTCGTTGGACGGCAGGCCGGTGGTGCGGCCTTCGAAGATCATGCGCGGGGTGGTGTTGCTGCCGTACACGTTGAGGTCGGCGGCATCGTCGATCTGCAGCGCCGCGCCGTCCAGCGCCACGCCGGCGAACAGGCCGCGCGCACGCGACCACGACCAGATCTCGGCCTTGAGCTGGCCATCGGTGGCGGCCGACGCGTTGCGCCCCACCGGGCCGGCGGCCACGCCGGCATCGGCGCCGAGGGTGAACTTGCCGTTGACGATGTTGTCCAGGCTGCGGTCGTTGCGGAACACCAGCACCACGTCGGAGGACTGCACGCCGACCTGGAAACCGATGCTGCCGCCGGTGAGCTTGACGAACACCGGGTTGGACCAGGTGCCGTCGGGGCGCTTGACCGACATCAGGCCATGGCCGCGGCGGCCGCCAATGACCAGGCCGGCCTTGAGCGTGTCCGGGATCACCACGATCGCGCGGCCCTCGTCGAGCAGCTTGTCGGGGATGGATTGCTCCGGGATCTCCTGGATGTCGCTCAGCACGCGCAGCGCGTTGCGGGCGCGCTCGTCTTCTTCCGGGCCGGCCACGGCGTGGCCGACGAACAGCGTGGTACTCAACAACAGGGCGAGGCGCGGCAGGCGGGGCATGGCGGGCTTCCGAAATAGGTCCGCAGCAAGATACTGCAAGTCCTTGAACTTAGTCACAGCGCAATGAATCGGCAATGAGTGCGCGCGGCGTTGCGCGGGCGCATCGATCGTTGCGATAGACACGATCGCGACGCGCGCGGCGGGCGCCTCTGCCACAATGCGTGCATGAGCGACGCACCCGAGACCGCCGTGCTGGTGGTGAATCTAGGCACGCCCGAGGCGCCGACCGCGCCTGCGGTCGCCCGTTACCTGGCCGAATTCCTCGGCGACAAACGCGTGGTCGCCATCCCCAAGCTGTTCTGGTGGCCGCTGCTGAACTGGGTGATCCTGCCGCGGCGCTCGCCGCGTTCGGCGGAGAAGTACGCGCTGGTGTGGCTGCCGGAAGGCTCGCCGCTGGCGGTGTACACCCGGCGCCTGACCGAGGGCATGCAGCGCGAACTGCCCGGGCACCGCGTGGCCTGGGCGATGCGCTACGGCACCCCGGCACTGGCGCCAGCGCTGGACGCGCTGCGCGACGGCGGCGTGCGCCGGATCGTGGTGTTGCCGCTGTACCCGCAGTATTCGACCACCACCACCGCCTCGATCGAGGACGTGGTACAGGCCTGGCAGGCGCGCAATCCGCAGCTGCCGGTGACCCTGATCGAGGACTATCCGACCGACCCGGCCTGGGTCGAGGCGGTGGCCGACAGCGTGCGCGCGCATTGGGCGCAGCACGGCCGCGGCGAGACCCTGTTCTTCTCCTTCCATGGCCTGCCGCAGCGCGTGGCCAACAACGGCGACCCGTACCCGCAGCGCTGCGAGGCCAGCGCGCAGGCGATCGCCGCGGCGCTGGGCCTGGGCGCCAACGAATGGCAGCTCGGCTACCAGTCGCGCTTCGGCGCCGAGCGATGGCTGCAGCCGTATGCGGAGCCGAGCCTGTGGCAGCTGGCCGAGCAGGGCACCAAGCGGGTCGACGTGATCTGCCCGGGCTTCGCCACCGACTGCCTGGAAACGCTGGAAGAAGTGGCGATGGGCTTCGTCGAGACCTGCGCTGCGCGCGGCATGCAGGTGCGCTACATCCCCTGCCTCAACGACGCCCCGGCGCACGCGCGCGCGCTGGCGCAGCTGGCCGCCCGCGCCGCATGACGCTGCGCACCTTCGCCTGCCCGTCGCGGGTGGGCACGCTGGCCGGTCTGCGCAGCGGCGATCCGCACGGCCCCAAGGTGCTGGCGGTGCATGGCTGGCTGGACAACGCCGCCAGCTTCGTGCCGCTGAGCGCGCAGCTGCCGCAACTGGACCTGGTGATGCTGGACCTGCCCGGCCACGGCCACAGCGAACCGTTGCCGGCCGGCGCCGACTATCTGCTGACCGGCGCGCTGCATCCGCTGCTGGACGCGGCCGACGCGCTGGGCTGGGAACGCTTCGCGGTGATCGGCCATTCGATGGGTGCGGCGATCGCCAGCACCCTGGCCGCGGCGGCGCCGCAGCGCATCGAGAAGCTGGTCGCGATCGAAATGCTCGGCGGCCTGGCCGAGACCGTGGAGGGTACGCTGGAACGCCTGCGCGACAGCGTCGCCGCGACCCGCCGCGCCAACGCCAGCGCCTCGCCGCTGCGCGTGTTCCCCGACCTGGCCGCGCCGGTGCGCGCGCGGATGTTGGCCAACCAGCTCAGCGAGCCGGCGGCGCGGCTGCTGGTGGAACGCGGGGTCGAGGCGGTGGAGGGCGGCTACGTGTGGCGCAGCGACCGGCGCCTGACCCTGCCTACCGCGGTGCGGCTGAGCGAGGCGCAGGTGCAGGCGCTGCTGGCCGGCATCGAGTGCCCGGCACGGGTGATCTACGCCGACCCGGCGCAGCCGTATTTCCCCGAGCCGTTGCGCAACGAACGTGCAGCGCGGTTGCGCCATGGCCGCGTGCACGTGCTGCCCGGCACCCATCACCTGCACATGGAGCAGCCGGCTGCGGTGGCGGCGCTGTTGCACGACTTCTTCTGAGCCGCCGGCCGGCGCCGTTGCGCCGCCCTGCCAGCGCGGCATCGTGCGACCCCCGCAGTGGGACGCTGCGCCGCTCGCCTCACCCGAACCGATGCCGTCGCACCGCCAGCACACGCCTGTAGACGTCAACGCGTGCACGAACGGCGCCAGCGCCTGCTCAAGTTCCCGGCATCGCCGCCGATAAACGCCTGGGACGCGCGGCGCGCCGCGGTTGCGATCCACCCGGCGTCACAGTTCGTCATGTTGTCGTAGGTCGGTCGCGTTTCGGTAAAGCTTGCTGGCCAGGGTACGCGTGGGCAATTGCGCCCGAACCTTCCCCGCCCCGATGATCCGTCTCCTTCGCCGTTATCCCGTCGGTCCCCGACTGACCTTCGCCTTCGCGGCCCTGCTGCTGCTCTGCGGCGCACTGATCGTCGCCAGCTTGGCCTCCATGGCCATGGCGCGTCACCAGTTGGACGACATCAGCCTGGACAAGATGGAGAAGATCCGCCTGTCCGATGCCATGGTCACCGCCCAGGCGCGGCTGGAAATCGGCCTGCTCAACGATGTGATCCTGACCAACCCCGACGAGAAGCGCGAGATCGTGCGCGCGATCGACCAGGCCGCGCGCGACTACGCGCAGGTGCGCCGCAAGCTGTTCGCGATGCGCCTGGATCCGGCCGACCGCACCGGCGCGCAGCGCCGCGCCGCGATCGACCAGGCCTATGTCCAGGTGCAGCCGTTCCAGGCCCAGGTGCTGGCGCTGGCCGCCGACAACCAGAACCTGGACGCGCAGACCCTGCACCTGTACACGCTGCAGCCGCTGCTGGCGAACTGGCAGCAGGCGATCCAGCGCAATGCCACGCACCTGCGCTCGCTCAGCGACCAGGCGTATACCGATGCGGTGACGACGATGGACCGCGCGCGCTGGATGCTGCTGATCGGCGGCGGCCTGCTGCTGGCGGTCAGCACCTGGCTGGGTTGGTGCATCACCCAGAGCCTGGTGCGGCCGCTGCGCGAAGGCACGCGGATCGCCGCGGCGATCGCCGCCGGCCGGCTCGACGCGCCGCTGCCGGTGCACGGCAACGACGAGGCCGCCGAGCTGCTGCGCAGCATGCAGACCATGCAGGCGCAGCTGCGCGCAGTGCTCGCCGAGCAACGGCAGATGGCGCAGCGCCACGCCGCCGGCGCGGTCGCGCACCGCAGCGACGCGGCAGGGTTCCCGGGCGAATACGGGCAACTGCTGCACGATGCCAATGCGCTGGTCGACCTGCACGTGGGCACGGTGCAGTCCACGGTCGCGTTGATGCAGCGCTACGCCATCGGCGACCTCAGCGAGGACATGCCGCGCCTGCCCGGCGAGCAGGCGGCGATCTCCGACACCATGGACGCGATCAAGGCCAATCTCGGCGCGCTCAACCGCGACATCTGGCACCTGGCGGCGGCCGCGGCGGCCGGCGATTTCAGCGCGCGCGGCGACGTCGGCCGCCACCAGCACGATTTCCGCACCATGCTGGAAAGCCTGAACCAGCTGATGGCCACCGTGGACGGCAACCTCGGCGCGCTGTCGACGCTGCTGCGCGCGATCGCCTGCGGCGACCTGGGCGTGCGCATGCACGGCGAATTCCATGGCGTGTTCGCGGGCATGCGCGACGACGCCAACGCCACCGCCGACCAGTTGGCGGGGATCGTGGCCGGCATCCAGCAGGCGGCGGCGGCGATCGACAGCGAGGCTGGCGCCATCGCCGGCGGGCATCAGGACCTGTCGCGCCGCAGCGCCGAGCAGGCCGGCGCGCTGGAGCGCACCGCGGCGTCGGCGGCGCAACTGACCGAGACGGTCAAACAGAACGCCGCGCACGCGGACCAGGCCAACCAGTTGGCGACCGTCGCGGCGTCGGTCGCGCGCCAGGGCGGCGCGGCGATCGACGAAGCGGTGGCGGCGATGGAGGGCGTGCAGGGGTCGTCGCGCAAGATCGGCGAGATCATCGCGGTGATCGACAGCATCGCGTTCCAGACCAACATCCTGGCCCTGAACGCGGCGGTGGAAGCGGCGCGCGCCGGCGAGCAGGGGCGCGGCTTCGCCGTCGTCGCCAGCGAGGTGCGTGCGCTGGCGCAGCGCTCGGCCGGGGCGGCGAAAGAGATCAAGACGCTGATCGAAGCATCCCTGTCCCAGGTCGCGGTGGCCTCGGCGCAGGTCCACGGCGCCGGCCAGACCATGGGCCGGGTGCTGGCCTCGGTGCGCGAGGTCAACGACGTCGTGGCCGGGATCGCGGTGGCCTCGCAGGCGCAGTCGGCCGGCATCGAGCAGGTCGGCCAGGCGATGGCGCAGATGGACCGCAGCACGCAGCAGAACCTGGCGCTGGTGGAGCAGGCCACCGCGGCCTCGCATGCGCTGGAACAGCAGGCCGGCACGCTGGCCGCGGCGGTGGCGGTGTTCCGGCTGCAGCCGGCGGTGCCGGAACGGCGGCCGGTGGCTGCTGCGCTGGCGTCAGTGCCTGCCGGGCTCGCCCTCGCCGTCGGCGGCTGAGCGGGTGGGCATAGCACGTGGGCGGGGGCCGTTGCAGGGGCGCTCCCGCTCGCGTGGCGCCAGCGGATCGGCCTTACCTGGGCCGGCGGCTGAATGCGGCGCCTACACAACGCTTGTGAAGCTTGTGTGTAGAAAAAATTTCGCTTAAGTTCCCGCCACGCCTGCCGACAAAACAGGCATAGACGCGATACGTCTTGCGTACGCGGCCCGATCCCGGCGTCCTGACATGCCGGCGTAGTGCCGCTCGGACCGTATCGTTCGCTGGCGCCGGAGGTCGCGCCAGGTGTGAGGTAGGCGGGGAGAGGGGGCCTGCCGGGCGCTGCGCATGGAGTTCTTCTTCCGCAGCGCTGAGGCGAAATCCACCGTCCTTCCGTTTTCTCCGATCTGTCCATCGCCGGCGCTGTGCGCCTCGAGGCGCGCGCGCCCCTTCCCGAAGACCCCGCTGGATTCGCCCGGCGCGCCGCGACTGCGAGCCTTGTGGCCGTGTCGCACTACGCTGGCTGCCGGCCTGACAGGTCCAACATGCAGGGCCGCTCTCATGGGTCCAGGCGTAGCCGGCTTGCTGCCGTTGGGCACGCGGCCCACCGCGTGCCGGCAGGTCGTCGCCCGGGGCTACGCCATCGTCCGGGCTGAAACAGCCTCCATGCTTTCTTGCGTTCCTTGCCTCGTGCGCGCAACAGCGGCGCGCAACGTGCTAACTCAACAGCCGCCGCAGTTGCGCCTTCAGGCGCCGACCGTGCGCGTGGAAATAGTCGCGCTCGGCCCGCCAGGCCGGGAACCGCGCTTCCACCTCGCGCCAGAACGCCGGCGAGTGGTTGGCCTGCAGCAGATGGCATAGCTCGTGGACCAGCACGTACTCGAACGCCGAGGGCTGGCCCAGCACCAGCGCCAGATCCAGCGCCATCGAGCCATCCGGCGCCAGCGAACCCCATTGCGAGGACATCACCTTCAGCCGCACCCGCGCCGGTGCGCGCGGCAGCGAGGGCAGGTACTTGGGCAGCCAGCGGCCGACGTCGGCGCGCGCCTGCGCTTCGTAGAACTCGCGCAGCGCGCGCGCGATCGCGGCATCGCCGGCGCGCGCCGGCAGCTGCAGCTCCGCCCCGTCGCCATCGACCTGCAGCCGCGCGTAGCGGCCCTCGCTCCAGCGCAGCGGCAGGCGTTCGCCGCGCAGCGGCAGCCAGCCGGGCACGCCGCGCTGCAGGCCGGGCTCGTCGTCTTCGTCCTGGTAACGCGCCAGCTGCTCGCCGAGCCAGTGCCGGTGCTCGAGCAGGAAGCGCTCGCCGGACACCAGGCTGGCGCGCAGCGGCAGGGTCAGGCGCGCGCCGCGCTCGTCCACGCTGAGCTTGATCCGCCGCGCGCGCGGGTCGCGCACGCGCAGCACCTCGATCTCGCGCTCGTCCAGCCGCAGGCGGACGAGGTCGCGTTCGACGGCCGCGGCGGGCGGCGCGATCAGGCGACGGAGGAAATCGGGCATGCGCACAGCATACCGCTCATGCGCACGCGCACGGTGACAGCGCGCACCGATCGCGCTGCATGCTTCAGCTGAATTTCCGGTCACAGTGGCCTGCGGATCGTTCGGCAGCGGATCCGGACAGCGCACGCCAAGGCCCCTGTAGGAGCGGCTTCAGCCGCGACGAGCGAAGTGAGGAAGCTGGCCGGCTTGGCAGCAGTCGGGACTGAAGTCCCTCCCACAGTGCACCCAGCCGGCACGCCGAAGTCCCTTCTGGGAGCGACTTCAGTCGCGACGAGCGCAGTCGGGAAGTTGTCCGGCTGCGGCAGCTGCCGGTCGGGGCTGAAGCCCCTCCTACAGTGCACCCAGCGAGCCCGCCGAGGTCCCTTGTGGGAGCGACTTCAGTCGCGACGAGCGAAGTTGGGAAGTTGCCCGGCTTCGGTAGCTGTTGGTCGGGGCTGAAGCCCCTCCTACAGTGCACCCGGCCCAGCAGGCGCGCGGCTTGTGTAGGAGCGGCTTCAGCCGCGACGAACGCAGCCCGGAAATGGGCCGGCTTCGGTGCCTGTCTGGGCCGATGGCGCAAGGCGCGATCGGCCCAGATGTTGCCGGCCTCGCTCAGGTCTCCGCCTTGCTCAGCTTCAACGCCTCTTCCAGCAACAGGAACAGGCGCCGCACTTCGGCGCTCATCAGCGCGAAGCGGGCGTCCAGTTCGGCGCGCACGCCGTCCTGGTCGGTGTTCTCCAACTGGTCCAGGGCGCCGTCGAGGAACTTCAGCTTGCGGATCACCAGGTCGTCGCCGAGCACGAAGGAGACGTGGTCGTCCAGGATCAGCGCCAGCTTGGTGACCTGCTTGCCGGCTTCCAGGTGCTTGTCGATCTCGTCGCAGCGCAGTTCCTGGTGCTGGCACTTGACCACCGCGCCGCCTTCGATCGGATCCTTCATCTCGCACTCCTCGCCCAGGCTCAGGCCTTCGGGCAGGGGTTCGCCGGCGATCCAGCCGGTCAGGATCGAGCGTGGCGCCACTTCCGCGTTCAGCGGCAGCGCCGGGAAGCTGCCCAGCGCGCCGCGGATCTCGGACATCACGTTCTCGCCGGTCTTGCGGCTGGAGGTGTCCACCGCGACGTAGCCGTGCTGCAGGTCGAGCATCGCGTCGGTGCGCGAGGACTTGACGAAGGCGCGCGGCAGCAATTCGTGGATCAGGTCGTCCTTGAGCCGCTTGCGCGCCTTGCCGCCGGGCCGGCGGCCTTCCTTTTCCTCGATCTCGGCGACCTTGCGCTCGAGCAGGTCGTTGACCACCGAGCCGGGCAGGATCTTGTCCTCGCCGCCGACGGTCAGCCACAGGAACTCGGCGATGCGGTGCGACAGCACTTCGCGCTCGTCGCGGCCGAACGGGGAGATGAAGCCGCGCGAGCTCATTTCCAGCGGGCCGACCGGCTTGAGCTGCACTTCCGGCAGGAGTTTGTCGATCTCGGAGAAGTCGAGGGTGGTGGGGAAGCGGAACAGGGTCAGGTTGCGAAAGAACATCGAGCATCCAGCAGAAGGAAACGGAACGGCCCGGCGCCGTGCGCAGGGTGGGCGGCGGGCATTGTCGCATCGCTCCCGCCCGGATACCGCAACGCGCGGTTCAGCGGCGCGCGCGCCGGCGGCGGCGGCCTCAGGTGTCGTCGTCGTCGAGCGACCAGGCTGCCGTGGCCGGCGCGGCATCGGCAGCGCCGAGCGTACGGAAATCGAACAGCGCCGGGTCGGCCAGCTGCGACGGCTGCACGTTGCCCATGGCGCGCGCGATCTGCTCGATGCGGCCCGGATGCTCGCGGTCCCACTGCTGCAGCATCAGCCCGACCTGGCGCCGCTGCAGGTTCTCCTGGCTGCCGCACAGCGTGCACGGGATCAGCGGGAAGCCGCGCGCCTGCGCGTACTCGGCGATGTCGGCCTCGCGCACGTAGGCCAGCGGCCGGATCACCACGTGGCGGCCATCGTCGCTGCGCAGCTTCGGCGCCATCGCCGCGAGTCTGGCGTGGAAGAACAGGTTCATGAAGAAGGTGGCGACGAGGTCGTCGCGGTGGTGGCCCAGCGCGATCTTGCTGATGCCGTTTTCGGCGGCATAGCGGTACAGCGCGCCGCGGCGCAGCCGCGAGCACAGCGAGCACATGGTCTTGCCTTCGGGCACCACGCGGCTGACCACCGAATAGGTGTCCTGTTCGATCACATGCCAGGCCACGCCGAGCGCGTGCAGGTAGTCGGGCAGCACCTGCGCGGGAAAGCCGGGCTGCTTCTGGTCCAGGTTCACCGCCACCAGTTCGAACGGCACCGGCGCCTTGCGCTGCAGCTGCAGCAGGATGTCCAGCAGGGTGTAGCTGTCCTTGCCGCCGGACAGGCACACCATGACCTTGTCGCCGGCCTCGATCATGCCGAAATCGGCGATCGCCTGGCCGACCTGCCGGCACAGGCGCTTGCCCAGCGCCGATGGCGTGCGCCGGTCGCGCGGGGCGGGATCGGCGAGGGGTGCGGCAGGGGCAGGGGCGCGGAGGTCATCGGCGCGCATTGTAGTCGGCGCACTGCACAGCGCGTTGCGCGGGACGCATGCGTTACCCGCGCGAGATCGCGACGTGGCGCACGTTGCGGCCGGCGCGTCGCACTGTGGTGGCGCGCACGCTGCGCGCGCCGATGGCGCAGCGCAGCAAGCGTTTCGCCGATGGGCTGGGTAAAGTCCGCCTGTCCCCCGGCTTGCGAACCGCATCTGATGGCCCCCTCGGCTTCCCTCCGCAGTGAAGCTTTTTTTAGCGCGGTTTCTGGTAGCGCTACCATAACGCCGCGTATGGCGCGGCGTGCCAAGCATGCAAGCTACCGGATGCGGCGCCTCAGCGTCGCCCGCGACTGCGCCTGCTGCACCCGCGCGACCAGTGCGCGGGCCGGCCGCGGCGATCGGGCCACGCGCATGTCCGTGTCGGCGCTGCTCCATTCCTGCATGCCTGGGTCCCTCCCGCTGCCTTCCGCTGCTGCCGCGGCCGAACTCCCGTCTTCTCGTTCCTCCCACTCGACAGGATTCCACCTCCCATGAGCAACTCCGTCTACATCGGCGCCAAGGAATACTTCCCGGGCATCGGCCGCATCGCGTTCGAAGGCAAGGCCTCGGACAATCCGCTCGCCTTCAAGGTCTACGACGCGACCAAGCGCATCGGCGACAAGACCATGGCCGAGCACCTGCGCTTCGCGGTGGCGTACTGGCACAGCTTCTGCGGCAACGGTGCCGATCCGTTCGGCCCGGGCACGCGCGCCTATCCGTGGGACGCCGGCAGCGACGCGCTGGGCCGCGCCGAGGCCAAGGCCGATGCGGCATTCGAGTTCTTCACCAAGCTCGGCGTGCCGTACTACTGCTTCCACGATATCGACCTGGCGCCGGACGCCGACGAGGTCGGCCAGTACGAGAAGAACCTCACGCACATGGTCGGCATCGCCAAGCAGCGCCAGGCCGACACCGGCATCAAGCTGCTGTGGGGCACCGCCAACCTGTTCTCGCACCCGCGCTACATGAACGGCGCCTCGACCAACCCGGACTTCAACGTGGTCGCGCGCGCGGCGGTGCAGGTCAAAGCCGCGCTCGATGCCACGGTGGAGCTGGGCGGCGAGAACTACGTGTTCTGGGGCGGCCGCGAAGGCTATGCCAGCCTGCACAACACGCAGATGAAGCGCGAGCAGGACAACATGGCGCGGTTCCTGACCATCGCTCGCGACTACGGCCGCAGCATCGGCTTCAAAGGCAATTTCCTGATCGAGCCCAAGCCGATGGAGCCGATGAAGCACCAGTACGACTTCGACAGCGCCACGGTGATCGGCTTCCTGCGCCAGCACGGCCTGGACAAGGACTTCAAGCTCAACATCGAGGCCAACCACGCCACGCTGTCGGGCCACAGCTTCGAGCACGACCTGCAGGTGGCGTCCGATGCAGGCTTGCTCGGCAGCATCGATGCCAACCGCGGCAATCCGCAGAACGGCTGGGACACCGACCAGTTCCCGACCGACCTGTATGACACGGTGGGCGCGATGCTGGTGGTGCTGCGCCAGGGCGGGCTGGCGCCGGGCGGCTTGAACTTTGACGCCAAGGTGCGGCGCGAGTCGTCCGATCCGCAGGACCTGTTCCTGGCCCACATCGGCGGCATGGACGCGTTCGCGCGCGGGCTGGAAGTGGCCCATGCACTGCTGACGTCCTCGCCGCTGGAGCAATGGCGCGCCGAGCGTTACAGCAGCTTCGACAGCGGCGCCGGTGCGGCGTTCGCCAACGGTTCCAGCACGCTGGCCGACCTGGCCAAGCACGCCGCAAGCGCGGGCGCGCCGAAGCAGGTCAGCGGCCGCCAGGAAGCCTACGAGAACCTGATCAACCAGTACCTGATCCGCTGATGCGGAACCTGCCGCCCGCCGCCGCGTCAGCGCCGTTCGCTGCGCGCGGCGGCCGGTGCGGCCACCGAATCGCGCTTGACCAGCTGATGAGCGAGCACATGATCGATCTTCGTCCGAGCCGTGCGTTCCTTGCTGCGGATGCTGCGCAACAGGATGTCGATCGCCGCATCGGCCATGGCCGCGATCGGCTGGCGGATGGTGGTCAGTTCCGGCCACACTGTGGTCGCCGCGGAGGTGTCGTCGAAGCCGACCACCGACAGATCGCGCGGCACATCCAGGCCGCGCCGGTGCGCGACCGAGATCGCCGCGGCGGCCATGTCGTCGTTGCTGGCGATGATGGCGCTGGGCCGATGGCGGCGCGACAGCAGCTTCTCGGCGGCATCCAGGCCGGAGCGATAGGTGTAGTCGCCCGGCTGCAGCAGGTGCCGGTCCAGGCGCAGCCCGGCCTCGGCCAGCGCCGCCTGGAAGCCTTCGAAGCGGCGCGCGCTGGCCGACAGGTTGGAGCGGCCGGCGATGTAGCCGATGCGGGTGTGGCCCTGCGCGATCAGGTAGGCGGTGATGTCCTTGCTGGCGTTGAACTCGTCGATGCGCACGCAGGCGACCTGATCGCTGAAACGGTCGGAGGCGATCGCCACCACCGGCACCTTGGCGCGCACCAGCTCGCGGATCGCCGCATCCGATTCGCACAGCGGCGGCGGCAGGATCACCCCGGCCACGCCGCTCTTGGCCAGCTTGCGCGCGGCTTTGCGTTCGGCCTCGGCGCCGAGGTCGTCCCAGTAGTCCATCACCACCTGGATCGAGGTGCGCGAGGCCGCGCGCAGCACCCCGACCAGCAGCTCGCCCAGGTAGGCGCCGCTGGGGTTGCTGTAGATCAGCGCGACCCGCGTGCTCTGCGCGGCGGCCAGCGCGCTGGCTGCCAGGTTCGGCGTGTAGCCGAGCGTGTCGACCGCGCGCATGACCTGCTCGCGGGTGCTGTCGCGCACATTGCCCTGGCCGTTGATCACCCGCGACACGGTCATCGGCGAGACCTTGGCCAGTGCGGCCACCTCGTCGATGGTCACGGCGAGGCTCTTGCGGCGAACCGATTTCCTGACCTTCTCCAAGATGCGCCTCTTCGTTGGCTTGCGGGCGTGGATCGCGACCGGGGACGTGCTGCGCAAGCCGCGTGTGCGGCGGCGCCGCGACACGGTGTGGATCCCGACACGAGTGACGCCTGCATGGTACCGGGAAGCCGGGTGGGCGGCGACCGCAAGCGTGCGTCGGCACCGTGCCAGCGGGGGCGCGCATGAGCGGCCACCCGCGGTTGCGTGCGCAGCAGCGTCGGCGCCCGTTGCGCGCCGGCTGGTTGCGCAGCGCCTGCCTGTGGCTGGCGCTTTTGTTGCCGATCGCCGTGGCCCAGGCCGAGGACGGCTACGACCTATGGTTGCGCTACCAGCCGCTGGCCGAGGCGCAGGCCGCGCCGTGGCGTGCGGCCGCCACGCAGCTGGTGGCGGACGGCCAGACGCCGATGCAACTAGCCGCGCGCGACGAACTGCGCCGCGGCCTGGGCGGCCTGCTCGGCGCCGAGCCGCCACTGGCGACAAGCGCGGACCGCGCCGGCGCGATCGTGCTCGGCACCCCGGCCACGCCGGCGATCGCGCGGCTGCGGCTTGACACGCGCGGCTTGGGCGAAGAGGGCTACCTGATCCGCAGCGTGGTGGTCGACGGCCGCCCGCTCACCGCCATCGTCGGCGGTGGCGAACGCGGCGCACTGTATGCGGCATTCCGCTTCCTGCGTCTGCTGCAGACCGGGCAGGCGCCGGCGCCGCTGGCGTTGCGCGATGCGCCGCGGGTGAAGCTGCGCGTGCTCGATCACTGGGACAACCTGGACGGCGTGATCGAACGCGGTTACGCCGGCGCCTCGCTCTGGGACTGGCAGAAGCTGCCCGGCTACGTGGACCCGCGCTATACCGATTACGCGCGCGCCAACGCCTCGATCGGTATCAACGGCGCGGTGCTGAACAACGTCAATGCCAAGGCGGTGAGCCTGACCGCGGCCTACCTGGACAAGACCGCGGCGCTGGCCGCGGCGCTGCGCCCGTACGGCATCCGCGTGTACCTGAGCGCCCGCTTCAGCGCGCCGATCGAGATCGGCGGACTGCGCAGCGCCGATCCGCTGGACCCGGCGGTGCGGCGCTGGTGGCAGGACAAGGCGGACGAGATCTACGCGCGCATTCCCGATTTCGGCGGCTTCCTGGTCAAGGCCAACTCCGAAGGCCAGCCCGGCCCGCAGGACTACGGACGCAGCCACGCCGACGGTGCCAACATGCTTGCCGATGCGCTGGCGCCGCATGGCGGGGTGGTGATGTGGCGCGCTTTCGTCTATTCGCACGAGCAGCCGGACGACCGCGCCAAGCAGGCCTACAGCGAGTTCGTGCCGCTGGACGGGAAATTCCGCGACAACGTGGTGGTGCAGGTCAAGAACGGCGCCATCGACTTCCAGCCGCGCGAGCCGTTCCATCCGCTGTTCGGGGCGATGCCGAAGACGCCGCTGATGCTGGAGTTCCAGATCACCAAGGAATACCTGGGTTTCGCCACCCACCTGGTCTACCTGGGCACGCTGTACCAGGAAACCCTGCAAGCGGACACGCGGCGCGGCAAGCGCGCGACGGTGGCACGGGTGGTGGAGGGCGCCGTGGATGGGCACGCGCTCAGCGGCATCGCCGGGGTCGCCAACATCGGCGCGGACCGCAACTGGTGCGGCTCGATCTTCGACCAGGCCAACTGGTACGCGTTCGGGCGGCTGGCCTGGGATCCGCAGGGCGATGCGCAGGCCATCGCCGAGGACTGGGTGCGGATGACCTTCGGCAACGATCCGGCGCTGGTCGCGCCGGTGGTCGGCATGATGATGGCCTCGCATGAAGCCGCAGTCGATTACATGACCCCGCTCGGCCTGCATCACCTGATGGGCCGCGGCCACCATTACGGCCCGGCGCCGTGGGATGCGGGCAGCGCGCGGCCGGACTGGGATCCGGTGTACTACCACCGCGCCGACCGCAACGGCATCGGCTTCGACCGCAGCGTGACCGGCAGCAACGCGGTGGCGCAGTACGCGCCGCCGCTGGCGCGCCGCTTCGGCGACGTGCGCACGGTGCCGGAAGAATATCTTCTGTGGTTCCACCACGTGCCGTGGGACCATCGCATGGCCTCGGGCCAGCCGCTGTGGAATGCGCTGCTCGGCCGCTACGACCACGGCGTGGCCGAGGTGGTGCGGATGCGCGCGACCTGGGCCGGGCTGGCGCCGTACGTGGATGCGCAGCGCTACCGCCAGGTCGCCGATTTCCTGGCGATCCAACAGCGCGAGGCGCAGTGGTGGCGCGATGCCAGCATTGCGTATTGGCAAGAGGTGTCCGGACGCGCGCTGCCGCCGGGTACCGCGGCGCCGCCGCATCCGCTGGCGTATTACCAATCGCTGTCGTTTCCGTACGCACCGGGAAATCCGAAATGACGCCGCACCGCTCCGCTGTCCACATCGCGCGCCGCCTGCTGTTGGCGGTGCTGTGCGTGCCTGCGTTCGCGCATGCCGACGACGCACCGTTGTTGAATGCGCTGTTTCAGGACCACGCGGTACTGCAGCGCGATGCGCCGATCCGCGTCTGGGGGCAGGCCGCGGCCGGCGAGACGGTGACCGTGCAGCTGGCGCAGCAGCGCATGCAGGCGCGCGCCGACCGCCAGGGCCGTTGGCAGGCGCAGCTGGCGCCGCTGCCGGCCGGCGGGCCGTACGTCCTGCAGGCCAGCACCGCGCACGGCCGCGTGCAGCGCGCCGACGACGTACTGCTCGGCGACGTGTGGCTGTGCTCGGGCCAGTCGAACATGGAACTGCCGGTGCAACGCACGCTGGATACGCGCAGCGAGATCGCCGATGCGCAGCAGCCGGCGATCCGCATGTTCAAGGTGCCGGCGCAGTCCAGCCCGACCCCGCAGGCGCAGTTCGGCGCCGCCGCCGCCTGGCAGCCGACCACGCCGGAGACGGTCGGTGCGTTCTCCGCGGCCTGCTATTACTTCGCCCGCGAACTGCGCAAGACCGTGGACGTGCCGATGGGGCTGATCAACGCCTCCTGGGGTGGTTCGCAGATGCAGGCGTGGATCGGCGATGCGGCCTTGCGCAAGGTGGACGGCAACGCGCCGGCGCTGGACGTGCTGGCGCGCTACGCCAAAGATCCGCAGCAGGCGGCGCCGCGCTGGGGCCAGCTGTGGGAGACGTGGTGGCGCGCGCACGGCACTGGTGCGCCGTGGCAGCCGGACGATGCCAGTGAAGACTGGCGCGCCGCACCGGCGGCGCTGGGCGCCTGGGACGACTGGGGCGTGCCGCAGCTGGTCAATTTCAACGGCATGGTCTGGTACCGCAGCACGGTCACGCTGAGCGCAGAGCAGGCGAAACAGCAGGCGACGCTGGCGCTGGGGCCGGTGGACGAACTCGACCAGACCTGGGTCAATGGCCAGGCGGTGGGCAGCAGCTACGGCGCCGACCAGCCGCGCAGCTATCGCCTGCCGCGCGGCACGTTGCACGCGGGCAAGAACACCGTGGTGGTCAACGTGTACAACAGCTATCGCCGCGGCGGCCTGCTCGGCGGGCCGTACGCGCAGCAGCTGCAACTGGGCGACGGCAGCCGGGTGGCACTGGCCGGATGGCAATACCGCATCGTGCCGCCGCAACTGGGCACGCCGCCGCGCGCGCCATGGTCCTCGGCCGCGGGCCTGACCACGCTGTACAACGGCATGATCGCGCCGCTGGGCCGGGTCGGCCTGCGCGGCGTGCTGTGGTACCAAGGCGAATCCAATACCGGCGATGCCGCCGGCTATCCGGCATTGCTCGACGCCTGGCAGCGCGACTGGCGGCAGCGCTTCGGCCCGCAGTTGCCGCTGCTGCTGGTGCAACTGGCCAACTACGGCGCGCCGCCCACCCAGCCCGGCGACAGCGGTTGGGCGCAGCTGCGCGAGGCGCAACGGCGCTTCGTCGGCACCGACCCGCACGCCGGCCTGGCGGTGGCGATCGACATCGGCGACCGCTACGACATTCATCCGGCCAACAAGCAGGAACTCGGCCGCCGCCTGGCGCGCGCGGCGCGGCACGTGGTCTACGGCGAAACACTGGCGCCGTCCGGGCCGGTGCCGCATGCGCTGCGTCGCGATGGCGCGGCGCTGGTCGTCGATTTCGACGATGTCGATGGCGCATTGCAGACCTACAGCGCCGCCGCACCGATCGGTTTCGAACTGTGCGGCGCGGCATCCGGCAGTTGCCGCTACGCGCAGGCCGAACTGCAGGGCCACAGCGTGCGCCTGCCGGTTCCCGCCGGCACCGCGCCCACCCGCGTTCGCTATTGCTGGGCCGACAGCCCGGTGTGCACCTTGTTCGACCGCGCCAGGCTGCCGGCCAGTCCGTTCGAACTTTCCCTCCCGTCCGCGGCCCGTGCGGCCGCGGCTTCTTCCCCGTGAGCGACCCGCGATGACCCAGACTTCCGATAGCGCTTCTTCCGCCCAAGGCTCGGCCCGCGATCGCGAGATCGTCGAGGCGCGGGTCATCGTCACCTGCCCGGGGCGCAATTTCGTCACCCTCAAGATCGTCACCCGTTCCGGCGTGTACGGCCTGGGCGACGCCACCCTCAACGGCCGCGAACTGGCGGTGGCGTCATACCTGCAGGACCACGTGGTGCCGAACCTGATCGGTCGCGACGCCGGTCGCATCGAGGACATCTGGCAGTTCTTCTACCGCGGCGCGTACTGGCGGCGCGGGCCGGTCACGATGACCGCGATCGCCGCGGTGGACGTGGCGCTGTGGGACATCCTCGGCAAGATGGCCGGCATGCCGCTGTACCAGTTGCTGGGCGGGCGCTCGCGCGAAGGCGCGCTGGTCTACGGCCATGCCAACGGCCGCGACATCGCCGAGACCAGCGAGGAAGTCGCCCGTTTCCGCGAACTCGGCTTCATCGCCATCCGCGCGCAGTGCGGCGTGCCCGGGATCAAGAAGACCTACGGCATTTCCAGCGGCGGCAAGCCCTACGAACCGGCCGAGAGCGAACTGCCGACCGAGACCGTGTGGTCCACGCCGCGCTATCTCAGCGTGGTGCCGAAGCTGTTCGAACAACTGCGCGCGGACCATGGCGACGAGATCGAACTGCTGCACGACGCGCATCACCGCTTGACCCCGATCGAGGCGGCGCGGCTGGCGCGCGACCTGGAACCGTACCGGCTGTTCTGGCTGGAAGACGCCACCCCCGCGGAAAACCAGCGCGCGTTCGAGACCATCCGCCAGCACTCGGTGACGCCGCTGGCGGTGGGCGAGGTATTCAATTCGATCTGGGACTGCAAGCACCTGATCGAACAGCAGCTGATCGACTACATCCGCACCACCATCGTGCATGCCGGCGGCATCACCCATGTGCGCCGGCTGGCTGACTTCGCCGCGCTGCACCAGGTGCGTACCGGCTTCCATGGCGCCACGGATCTTTCGCCGGTGTGCATGGGCGCGGCGCTGCACTTCGATACCTGGGTACCGAACTTCGGCATCCAGGAATACATGTTCCATTCCGACGAAGCCAACGCGGTGTTCCCGCACGACTACACCTTCCATGCCGGCCGCCTGCATTGCGGCGAGACGCCCGGGCATGGCGTGGATATCGACGAGGCGCTGGCCGCACGTTATCCGTACGCGCCCAAGCAGCTGCCGGTGGCGCGGCTGGAAGACGGCGCGATGTGGGACTGGTGAGGCGCATGCGCTGGGGACGCGCACTGGTGTTGGCGCTGCTGTGTGTCGTGGCGATGCAGACGGCATCGGCGCAACGCGGGCGGGCCGCCAACATCGCCGAATTCGACTGGTTCGAATACCGCGGCGACGATGCGGTGTTCGCCACGCCGCTGCCGCCCGGCCACTACCGCAACCCGGTGCTGGCCGGCTTCTATCCCGACCCCAGCGTTGTCCGGGCTGGCGACCGCTATTACCTGGTCAATTCCACCTTCGCCTATTTCCCGGCGATTCCGGTATTCGAGAGCCGCGACCTGGTGCACTGGCGGCAGGTCGGCAATGTGGTCGAGCGCGCCGAGCAACTGGACTACGACGGCCTGCGCGTGTCGCGCGGCATGTTCGCCGCCAGCATCGCGCACCATGACGGCCGCTTCTACGTGGTCGGCACCGCGGTGGACAGCGGTGGCAACTTCATCGCCACGGCGGACGATCCGGCTGGGCCGTGGTCGGCGCTGCACTGGCTGCCGGACATCGACGGCATCGACCCGTCGCTGTTCTTCGACGACGACGGCACCGCCTACCTGCTCAACAACGGCCCGCCCGACGGCGCGCCGCTGTACGAAGGCCATCGCGCGATCTGGATGCAGCGCTTCGACCTGGCGCGGATGCAGCCGGTCGGCCCGCGCAAGGTGCTGGTCAACGGCGGCACCGATCTGGCCAGCAAGCCGATCTGGATCGAAGGCCCGCACCTGTACAAGCGCGACGGCTGGTACGTGCTGTCCTGCGCCGAAGGCGGCACCGGCCCGCAGCATTCGCAGGTGGCGCTGCGCAGCCGCACGCCGTGGGGGCCGTACGTGCCGGCGCCGCACAATCCGATCCTGACCCAGCACGACCTGCCCGCCGAACGCGCCAACCCGATCACCAACGCCGGCCATGCCGACCTGGTCGAAGGCCCGGATGGGAAGTGGTGGGCGCTGTTCCTGGCCAGCCGCCCGTACGCGCAGGACCGCTACAACACCGGCCGCGAGACCTTCCTGCTGCCGGTCACCTGGCACGACGGCTGGCCGTCGATCCTGCCCGCCGGGCAGCCGATTCCCTACGTCGCGCCCGGCCCGGCCGGACTGCGCGCCGATGCCGATGCCGCACCATTGAGCGGCAACTTCACCTGGCGCGACGGCTTCGACGCGCCGCAGCGCGATCGCCGCTGGCTAATGTTGCGCACGCCCAAGCGCGAATGGCTCGACCTGCGCGCCCGTCCGGGCTGGCTGACGCTGCAACCCGATACGCAAGGCCTGGACGGCAGCGGCAATCCGGCATTCCTGGGCTACCGGCAGCAGCACACCCGCTTCGACGCCAGCACCGCCGTGCAGATACCGGCGCAGCCGGGCCTGGTCGCCGGCCTGGCCGCATTCCAGAATGCCGATGCCTGGTACGTGCTCGGCGTGCGCCGCCGCGGCGCGCGCGCCGAAGTGTTCCTCGACAAGCGCGACGGCAAGCGCACCACCACCGTCGCGCGCAGTACGGTCGATGCCAAGGGCGTGCTGCGCCTGAAGATCGCCGGCGACGGCGGCCGCTATGGCTTCGCCTTCGCCGCCGATGGCCAGGACTGGCAGTGGCTGCGCCGCGACGACGATGCGGCGATGCTCAGCACGGCCGTGGCCGGCGGTTTCACCGGCACCACCCTCGGGCCGTACGCCCGCCGCGAACCGGATCGATCCAGCAAGGAGTAGGCAATGCACACCGAGACTGCGCCGTACCAAGGACATGGCCGCCGCGTCGCGACGCTGGCGTTGCTGTTGGCCATCGCGCCATGCGCGGCACTTGCCGCCGAAGCGCCGCCGTACCTGGACACCCAGCGCAGTTTCGAGCAGCGCGCCGCGGACCTGGTGTCGCGGATGACGCTGGAGGAAAAGGCCGCGCAGATGCAGAACGCCGCGCCGGCGATCCCGCGCCTGGGCGTGCCGGCCTACGACTGGTGGAACGAAGCGCTGCACGGCGTGGCCCGCGCCGGCGGCGCCACCGTGTTCCCGCAGGCGATCGGCATGGCGGCCACCTTCGACGTGCCGCTGATGCACGACGTCTCCACCGCGATCAGCGACGAGGCGCGCGCCAAGCACCATGAGGCGCTGCGCCACGACCAGCACGCGCGCTACCAGGGCCTGACCTTCTGGTCGCCGAACATCAACATCTTCCGCGACCCACGCTGGGGCCGTGGCCAGGAAACCTACGGCGAGGATCCGTTCCTCACCGCGCGCATGGGCGTGACCTTCGTGCAGGGCCTGCAGGGCGAGGGCGCGGACGTGCCGAAGAACGCGCAAGGCGAGGCCTACCGCAAGCTCGACGCCACCGCCAAGCACTTCGCCGTGCACAGCGGCCCGGAGGCCGACCGCCACCACTTCGACGCGCATCCGTCGCAGCGCGATCTCTACGAGACCTACCTGCCGGCGTTCGAAGCGCTGGTCAAGGAAGGGAAGGTGGATTCGGTGATGGGCGCCTACAATCGCGTGTTCGGCGAATCGGCCAGCGCCAGCAAGTTCCTGCTGCGCGACGTGCTGCGCGATCGGTGGGGCTTCGACGGCTACGTGGTGTCCGACTGCTGGGCGATCGTGGATATCTGGAAGAACCACAAGATCGTCGCCACCCGCGAGGAAGCCGCCGCGCTGGCGGTGAAGCACGGCACCGAATTGGAATGCGGCGAGGAGTACTCCACACTGCCGGCCGCCGTGCGCAAGGGGCTGATCAGCGAAGCCGAAGTCGACAAGGCGCTGCAGAAGCTGATGTATTCGCGCATGCGCCTGGGCATGTTCGATCCGCCGAACACCCTGCGCTGGGCGCAGATTCCCATTTCGGCCAACCAGTCGCCCGAACACGACGCATTGGCGCGGCGCACCGCGCGCGAATCGCTGGTGCTGCTGAAGAACGACGGCGTGCTGCCGTTGTCGCGGGCGAAGATCAAGCGCATCGCCGTGGTCGGCCCCACCGCCGACGACACCATGGCGCTGCTCGGCAACTACTACGGCACGCCGGCCGCGCCGGTCACCGTGCTGCAGGGCATCCGCGAGGCCGCGCCCGACGCCGAAGTGCTCTACGCACGCGGCGCCGACCTGGTCGAAGGCCGCGACGACCCCAACGCCACGCCGCTGATCGAACCGCAGTACCTGCGCCCGTCGGCCGACTCGCCCGAGCGCGGCCTGCGCGGCGAATATTTCCGCAACCGCGAGCTGTCCGGCACCCCGGCACTGGTGCGCACCGATGCGCAGATCGGCTTCAAGTGGGACCGCGGCTCGCCCACCGACAACCTGCTAGCGCGCGGCGAAGCCGGCCCGGACCAGGCCATCCCGGCCGACAACTTCAGCATCCGCTGGAGCGGAAAGCTGGTGCCGCCAGCCACCGGTACCTATCACCTGGAAACCGCGGCCGACGACGGCGTGCGCCTGTACCTCGACGGCAAGCGCGTGATCGATCGCTGGAGCGCCAGCGACCGCCTGCACGCCGACGGCATCGATGTGCGCCTGGAAGCCGGCCGCAGCTACGATCTGCGCCTGGAGTATTTCGAAGGCGAGCGCGATGCCGGCGTGCGCCTGGCCTGGCGCCAGCCCGGCGCCAAGCCGCCGTTGCAGGACGCGCTGGACGCGGCACGCCGCGCCGACGTGGTGGTATTCGTCGGCGGCCTCACCGGCGACGTAGAAGGCGAGGAGATGAAGGTCAACTATCCCGGCTTCGCCGGCGGCGACCGCACCGACCTGCGCCTGCCCAAGCCGCAGCGCGAGCTGCTCGAAGCGCTGCAGGGCACCGGCAAGCCGGTGGTGGCGGTGCTGACCACCGGTTCGGCGCTGGCCATCGACTGGGCGCAGCAGCACGTGCCGGCGATCCTGCTGGCCTGGTACCCCGGCCAGCGCGGCGGCAGCGCCGTGGCCGACGTCCTGTTCGGCGACGCCAACCCCGGCGGCCGACTGCCGGTGACGTTCTACAAGGAAAGCGAAAAGCTGCCCGCCTTCGACGACTACGCGATGCGCGGCCGCACCTACCGCTACTTCGCCGGCACCGCGCTGTACCCGTTCGGGCACGGCCTGTCGTACACCCAGTTCGCCTATTCCGACCTGCGCCTGGACCGCAGCAAGCTCGCGGCCAACGGCAGCCTGCATGCCACGCTCAAGGTGAAGAACACCGGCCAGCGCGCCGGCGACGAAGTGGTGCAGCTGTACCTGCGCCCGCTGTCGCCGCAGCGCGAACGCGCGAACAAGGAACTGCGCGGCTTCCAGCGCATCGCCCTGCAACCCGGCGAAACCCGCGAAGTGCGTTTCGCCATTTCCCCGCAGAGCGACCTGCGCATCTACGACGAAGCGCGCAAGGCCTACGTGGTGGACCCGGGCGACTACGAACTGCAGGTCGGCGCCTCCAGCAGCGACGTGCGCGCCCGCCAGCGCTTCAGCGTGCAGCCGTCGTCCGCGGCGGAGGCAACGCCGCGCCGGTGACCGCAATCGGTGGTGCGGGCCGTCACCGCTCGCACCACCGAAGCCGTGGCTGCAGACAGCCTCGAGCTTTTCAGCCCCAGGCAAGTAATCGACCACGCACCGGACCCCCACGATCCCCTGTAGGAGCGGCTTCAGCCGCGACCGCCTTACCGACCAAGCACCAGCCCGCCTCAGCTCCACTGTAGGAGGGGACTTCAGTCCCGACGGCCTTACCGACCAACCCCAGCCCGCCTAAGCTCCCTTGTAGGAGCGGCTTCAGCCGCGACCGCCTTACCGACCAAGCACCAGCCCACCTTAGCTCCACTGTGGGAGGGACTTCAGTCCCGACAGCCTTACCGACCAAGCCTCAGCCAGAAAAAATCCCCTCCTGGATCTCCCGTGACCGAACCACGCCTAACCGCCGCCACACTCACCAACCTGCCGCCGGCCATCGCCCGCCCAACCTACGCCCTGGACCGCCTCCGCATCGGCATCGTCCACCTCGGCGCAGGCGCCTTCCACCGCGCCCACCAGGCGGTCTATCTCGACGACCTGCTCGCAACCGAACCGGACTGGGCGATCAGCGCCGTCTCCCTGCACAGCCCGCAGGTCCGCGACGCTCTGCGCCCGCAGGACGGCCTCTACACCCTCGCCCTGCTCGACGAACCCCCCGAGCTGCGCATCATCGGCGCCATCCGCGAAGTGCTCTGCGCGCAGGACGAACAACCCGCCGTCCTCGCCCGCTTGGCCGACCCGGCGGTGCGCCTGGTCACCCTTACCGTCACCGAGAAAGGCTACTGCCTGGCCGGCGAACAGCTCGACTTCGCCCATCCGGACATCGTCCACGACTTGGCCGCCCCGCACGCCCCGCGCAGCGCCATCGGCTACCTCGTCGCCGGCCTGCGCGCACGCCTGCGCCTGGGCCTGGCGCCGTACACCGTGCTCAGCTGCGACAACCTGCCCGACAACGGCGGCAAGCTGCGCCGCGCCGTGCTGCAGTTCGCCCACACCATCGACCCGGCGCTGGCCGCCTGGATCGAAACCGAAGCCGCCTTCCCGCGCTCGATGGTCGACAGCATCACCCCGGCCAGCGACGACGCCCTGCGCGAACGCGTCGCCGCGCAACTCGGCTGCCACGACGCCTGGCCGATCCAGCGCGAGCGCTACAGCCAATGGGTGATCGAAGACCATTTCTGCAACGGCCGCCCCGCCTTCGAGCGCGCCGGCGTCACCCTGAGCGACGACATCGCCGGCTACGACCGCGCCAAGCTGCGCCTGCTCAACGGCCCGCACTCCGCGCTGGCCTACCTCGGCTCCCTGCTCGACCTGGACACCGTCGCCGACGCCATGCGCCACCCGCAACTGGCCGCCTTCGTCGAAACCCTGATGCGCGAAGACATCGCACCGACGTTACAGCCGATGCCTGGCTTCGACCCGCAGCACTACACTGGCGCCATCCTCGCCCGCTTCCGCAACCCCGCCATCGCCCACCGGTTGGCGCAGATCGCCTGGGATGGCTCACAAAAAATCCCGGTACGCCTGCTCGGCACCATCGCCGACGCTCTGGCCGCCGGCCGCCGCATCGACCGCCTGTGCCTGCCGATCGCGGCGTGGATGCAGTTTGTGAGGCGGCAGGCGCGCGATGGTGTGGCGTTGGTGGACCCGATGAGCGAGGTGCTGACCGGGATCGGGCGCGGTGCGACTGGTGATGCAGGAGGCGATGTGGAGGCGTTCCTCAAACTGGATACAGTGTTCGCTCCGCTATCGCAGGATGCGCGTTTCGTCGAGACGTTGCGAACGGCTTTTGCAATGCTGAGCGGCGATGACAGCGGGTCGAGTAGTGTGAAAAGAGCCCTTGAGTCGGCATAGATCCGCAGCAGTCATTCGACGACAAAAACGAATGACCTCAAGGATGTCATGCGCGAGATGGTCGACCTCCCGCCAAGTTCATTCGGAACTGATAGTGACGCCATAGACTTCATAAAAGGGGGCTGCTGGAGGTTCCGGATACTGGCGGCCCACCATCTGCTTGGCGAAGCATCGCAGCGCGGGAACGTTCGGATTGACTAGATACTCGGTCACCTTGCCTTGGCGGTCGACGGTTGCGACGGCCTTGAAGCTGCCGATGCCGGCAGCTCTCGCCTCGGGCGCGCAGGCCTGATACACCTGAGCCCAGAATTGGTTGTGCACCAAAAGCATCTCCCTTTCCCACAGCATGCCGCGGAAGGTCGACGTTTGCCGATCGCTTTCATCCTTCAATCCGTCCCAACGATCGGTGGATGAAAGCGGCGAGCAGTCGGCGCTACTCATGAAAACAGCGAGTACGAATGAAATCGCCAGCAGCGGCCGCATAGCTTTCCTTGGGGTGTACCTGATCTTGAGGTTTGAGCGTATCAGTGTAAGGCTGCAGCCACGCATCCAGCCATCCGAAGAGCAGCGCAAGCCCGCCTCACACGCATGGAACGAAATCAGATCGACCCCGCCTGGCCCAACGCACTGCGCTGGTTCCTTACGCAGGACCTGACCAGCTTCACCCCCTGGCACTTCATCACCCAAGCGTCGGAGCTGGCGTTCGCGTCGCGCGCATTCGCTCGCGAGGATGTGAGCGGTGGCGCCGTCTTCACCTTCGCCAGGCGCCAGGACCGCGACGACTTCGCGGGGTTGCTGGTGGTCGATGGACGCATCAGCGACACCGTCGTCTGCTTTCATCCCGTGTTCGCCGACAGTTCCCAGCCATCGCCGCGCACCTGGAACATCGTCGTCGCCAGCTTCGAGGACGTCTTCGCGTTCGTGGCGGGACAGGTGATCCCGGACATGAAGGAATGGGCGCTTGCGGAGGATGCAGCGGAGTTGTGAGCAAGACCCGGCGCTTCTCGGTGTTACCGTAGCTCCAGCCGCCAGCAGGCTTCCAGCGCAGGAGACCCCGATGTTCAAGAACCTCATTCCGAAGATCTTCTACGACCGCCTGCAGGACGGACTCGACTTCTTCGTCGACGGCCTGGGCTTTGCCGTCCAGTACCAGGACGGCACGATGGCGGTCGTCGCACGCGACGGCGCCAAGGCCTATTTGGTCGAGAACCCCGAGTGGGCGGCGAAGGACCGTCCGGAGCTCAGCATCGACACCGACGATGTCGATGCGATCTTCGCGGAAATGTCCGCACGCGTACCGCATCTGCTCCACCCGAATTGCAATACCGTCGCACTCCGGCCCTGGGGCTCGCGCGAGTTCGCGATGCTGGACAAGAGCACCGTGTGCGTGAATTTCCGTGAGTGGCCTCCAGAGGAGTGAGCCAGGGCGAGCGGCATCACCCGGATCGTGTCCGCACGCGGTGCGTGCATCACTGTAGTTCGGCGTCCAATTTTCGAGTCCGCCCGCTACCGTAGCTCGGGCAGCGTCGCGATCACCTTGATCTCGAACTGGAATCCATACAGTCAGGTGGCGCCGACGGCGGTAACCGTCGGGTATGGGGCGCTGCCCCTATCGGTGAAGGATCGCCAGCCGTGGCTCGCCAATCATCGATGCAGTGTGGGAGCTGTTCTCTTCCCAGGCTTCTGGCGTTCGCGGATACTCGCCGCAACGCCGCTTCCAGGCGCTTACATGACAGCTGGATACCAAGAGAACGACATGGCGTCTCAGAGAGATACGCCCTTCTGCTCGCAAGCTTGCAAGGGCGCTGAACGCAACCGCTCTTTCCGCAGCTGTACGCTGTGCGGTGCAATCTGGAACGGTCAAGGCGGCGCTGCAAGCAAAAACTACTGCAACAGTGCCTGGAAGATTTGCGTTGACTGCGCGACGCTTCAGCAGCGCTGTGTCGTCTGCGCCGAGAGGACGCCGGGGGTGCCACCGAGATGACGTTACGATCCTGCTCCATCGCCATGTTGGTGCTGTCGGTGCTCGCGCCGGCCGCGTACGTGGCCTATTTTTCCTGGCGCTTCAGCCAGTGGGCCGAGACGCAGGACGCTGGCGTGTGTGGCATGCCCCTGCTCGGGGCCTGGGGGCTCGGGTTGTTGGCCATGTGCTTTCTTTCCTTGGTTGCCCTGGGTATCGGGGTCGTGTCGTTTGTGCGTCTGCCTGCGCCTCGGCCGCGTCGCCGCCTCGCGGAGCTGCTGCTCCTGGCCTTGCCACTTCTCGTGGCTTCATCCGTCGTTGCCGTGGTCGTACTATGGAACTGACGTACTCGGGCGGAAGGTTTCGCAACCGCCCAACCCCCATGTGAGGCCCTGGCAGCATGTTCACGTACGCGGTTTTGGCATTCGCGGTGGTTGGCGGTATCGCTGGAGGTGCAGCGGTGCTGGTCGTGGCGTTCCTGCTTCCTCGCAAGTCGTGCCCGAAGTGCAAGACGCTCCTGCCGAGGTTCCGCAAGCCAAGTAATGCGCGCGAAGCGATGCTGGGGGGATGGCAATGCCCAGCGTGCGGCGCAAGAGTCGCGCGGGATGGCACGCTCTTGTCCAGTGGTACCGATGACGGGCTCGTTTGATACTTCAGGCCACATCGCTTCGTCGCACGGCTTAAATCCTTAGTTGTCGTCGCGTGCAACAGCGAAACCTCAGGAAACCTCAGGGTCAGGTTGACTTCTTAAGTGAACCTGACCCCGTTACTAGAAATGTTCGTCAGTCCATGGAGAGTTCATATGAAGAAGCTTCTTGCTGTGCTGCTGATCGCGGGCCTCGCCTACAGTGGGCCAATGCTCGCCCAATCGCCCAAGTCTCTCTTGCTCGGCAAATGGGTGCTCGATGTCGAAAGCGTGCAGGCTCCACTTGAGATGCGACCGAAAAGTGTGACGATGACGTACAGCGAGGCAGGCGACGGTAAGTGGCGGACGGATGCCGATGTCCTTGGTCGCGATGGACATGAAATCCATGCCACCGCGACCTATCCGCTCAATGGAACCGCTGCGCCAAGCAAGGGATATCCGACGGTCGATACCACGGCTGTGGCGCTGCCGACGCCGAACGTCATGGTGGCAGCGTTCTACCTGAAGGGAATGCCGCGCACCACACGCACCTACACTGTCGCCGCGGACGGCAAGACGATGCTCGAAACCGTTGTCTGGCTGAACATCAACGGCAAGCCGGAGATAACGACGAACCGTTTCAACCGCGCTGACTAGCCGGTGACGGGACAACGGGGCCGGGGAATATCGTTTGGACTAGATATTTCCTCTGGCCCCGGTCTGCTGATCTCGGCTGATGCATAGTGTTTTTTAAATTAAGCAGACCGCCGCAGGCGGGTCCGTTGTTAGGCCGCCGCTTCACTGAGGACACCTTCGTAGACAGAGAGGTCTTCGGTGGAGAAGCAGCAAAAGATGACCTCTTGAATAGAAGAAAAGTCTTGGCTGTACTTGCGAACAGTAGCGATGGCAACTCTCGCCGCTAGGGCGACAGGATAGCCATAGATTCCCGTGCTGATACTGGGAAAGGCGAGCGAGGCAGCGTCTTTAGCAGCGGCCAGCTCAATGGATCGACGGTAGCAGCAAGCCAAGAGTTCAGCTTCGCCGTTGGCGCCGCCCCGCCAAACAGGCCCAACCGTATGAATGATGTACTTGGCGGGTAGGCGATACCCCTTGGTGACCTTTGCGTCTCCAGTCTTGCAGCCTGCCAATAACCGGCACTCGTGGAGGAGATCTGGCCCCGCCGCCCGATGGATTGCGCCATCAACACCTCCGCCACCAAGCAGCGAGGAGTTGGCGGCATTCACGATCGCGTCGACCGATAGCTTTGTGATGTCTGATCGCAGGGCTCGAAGAGTCGCAGTCATTGAAAGAAGCCTAATGCCTGAGTTGAGCCGCACAGCATAGCGGCGTCGGCTTGATTGCGATCATGTTCGACTGGCACCTAACGCCTGAATTAGGCCGGCCCGCAGAAGGGCGGCGACTGAGCGCGAATATAGCCGAAGGCGTGCACTTTGGCGTTGCCTTCATTTGGGCTCGGCTTGAATGGATTGTTAGGTGTAGCAGGCCTACATTGCTATTGAAACGGACACGTCCTCAACCACGTCTTTGTCGTCGAATGAGAAGCCAGTCGAGCAGTAGCCACCGCCCCGCCAGTTGCTTGAGATCGGGCGAGTAAGGCTGTACCAGTGTCGCGATGTCCGCGGATTGACCCAGTCGGGTTGTCCAAGCCTGCGATAGAGCTCTTGGCGGTCAAGGCCGATATAGCCATGCAAAAGATTGTCAGAAGGGCATGCGACGGGTGTTGGCGAGGGGTCCCCAACAGGCATGGCGCGGAATGCAGCAAGTTGGCGGCCTAATGTATCCAATCCAGAAGTCGTATGGTTTTGTCCATGCGCAGTAGGCACAGATACCAGAAAAGCGAGTAAGACGGTCGCGAATTTCATGACCTTCACCTAGCGCCTGAGTTGAGCCGATTTGCGAAGCAAGTTCGGCTTGAACGAATTGTTAGGCCTCATTGTGAGGGGCCTTTAGTGGGGAGCCGAACCTCACTGAAGCGCATGCGCGAAAGGTTGCCTTGCCCCTGGAGCACACCTTGCGACACCAGGGCCCTAACGCGTTCAGCGTAGAAGATGTCCGGTATGTCATGAAACCGGTCTGGGCATGCATCCATTGCCATACCTACAACATAAGCGACTTTGCGCCACTGAGTGTGGCAGTTTGCGGTGAGGGCATGGTCGATTGCCCGGATGTCGTCCGGGCCAAGTGCCGCTACAGATGCCGCCTCATCTGCGTCGAGTGCTGGATCGTCTATGTCGCCGGTCATCGCAGTGTCTCTTATGAGGCCTAACGCCTGAATTAAGCCGCCCCAATGTTATAATAACAGGGTCGGGTTGAATTATTAAGTAAACCTGACCCCGTTATTAACCGTTTCAATCGAGTGGAATAGCCGATAACGGGGCAATGGGGCCGGGGAATATCGCTTGAGCTGGATGGTTCCTCTGGGCCCGCTGTTGCTGCGTGCGTGCGTCGGCGGTTGGAGATGCTGTAGCGGCTGACAGAGTTGGCATGCGACGTATACGCAATAAGCGCAACTCAGGCTATCGATGACAAGTAGCTACCGATCGAAAGCCCACTTGGCTCGACTTGGTCTTGCAGATGGACCACCTTGCCACCCAATTCAGAGGCCAACTTTAAAGGGCCTGTTTTATTCATTCGCTCGTTCGTTAGCACAATAGAGCTGAGCGATTTGGCGGCTAAGGAGGCGTCTGCTTGATTCTTGCCTAATCCTGACTTGGCCTTCTTACCTGATCGAAGTTGTTGCTCAAGCTTAGGTGTTGCGTAGAAATTTCTTTCCTCTACTGATTGCCAGACGCCAACGTTGAAGCCCCCATAGACCTGAATTGGTGATGGTGTGCCATCTGGCTCAAGTGTTTGAAAGCCAAATGCGTAGCTTGTTTTGACAGGGGCACTACTTATAAATTGCTTGATGTAAGCCTTGAGTGGGCCTTTGTCTGTGCCATCACTCCCGACGTCAGGAATTGCGGCTAGCTCAATTTCAACTTCGCGAGTTAAATAAATCGAAAATTGGCGCTGTGGCAGCTCTTTCGCAAGGTCGACTGCCTTTTCGTAAAAGTAGTTCCAAGCACAGCTATCAATGTACACGGCAATGGTCACGAGATACGCACTCACACATTTTTATGAATATAACACTAAAAGTGAAGTCGCTCCGTGAAGCGGGGTCGGCCTGAATATTTAGTTTTCAAATTATTCAAAATCTTCGCCAGTGTCAATCAGGTCGACTAAAGTTACTCCTTTGTGCTGGGCGATAGTTAGCAGTAGCCTAGCGCGACAGCCCTCGCACCAAAGACCAACCGTCAAGCCGTGGCGACGGGAGCTGGGGTTGTCACGAAGGAGCGTATCTGTCGTGCAGCTACCATCAACGACCTGGACGTGAAGGCCAGTGGCCGCGTCCTCGCCGCGCTCAAAGATATCAATCTGATAGTGGTGCAGGTAGTTGAACATGCAACGAGGACAAAGTAATTCGGCGCCCTCGCCCTCGTTATAATCCGCGAATTTGAGTTGCATTGAAGTATCTCCTGAGGCTAAAAACTTGGATTAAGCCGAGGAACAAAGGAGACGTAGGAAATATCTATTTCAAGCGGATATTTCCTCTGGCCCCTTTGTTGCGGCCTTATCAGCAATACCGGGGTCAGGTTGACTTCTTAAGTGAACCTGACCCTATTAATTTGACGCTGGCCGATGGAGCCGGTATCGCGATGGCTCCAGCGCTTACACGCACTGCCTGCGGCAGTACGCGAACAGATGACGCTGGCGCTGTAAACGTGGGGATACCTAAGAACCTGACCCTATTATTTTTATCACTGGATAATCTTCTTCGCCTGCATCCACGCCATAACATTCGGCAGATTGACCGGCTCAGGAATTCGGGCGGCTGCTAGCATTCTATGCACTCGTTGTTCTCGCCTTACCGCATCAT
Organism: Xanthomonas sp. GW; assembly: GCF_014236815.1. Lineage (NCBI taxonomy): Bacteria > Pseudomonadati > Pseudomonadota > Gammaproteobacteria > Lysobacterales > Lysobacteraceae > Xanthomonas > Xanthomonas sp. GW. The sequence goes on along the minus strand of NZ_CP051189.1, from coordinate 5,147,418 downwards.
TCGGGAGATTGACCCAGGCGGTATTACCCGTCTTGATTAATTCTAACCGTTGCTGAAGAAGGACTTCACTGGCCTTGGCTACACTTAGAGCCGCATCGAACGTACAGATTAGTTTTCGAACCAGGGTTGCGAAGAGAATGCAATCTCTAGTATTTAGAGCAATGCGCTTTCCCAAGGTAAGCGTGGGGAGTGCAAAAAGGTGACGGAACGGATTGGGTGCGACACCTTGAACAGCCAATAACCTAATTTGAGCATCTAGCACGTTTTGTGTGGCGAATCCATCAGAATGAATGAACGCGTTTCGGCACTCTTTGAAGAAGCGGTAGGCAATGAGGTGCTCTTCGATAACTGCCCATCTATTGAGCTTCGATTTCTTAAGGGTTGGAAGAAATTCAGTTGCCATGAGATGTGAGATCGGAGTATTTGCGTCTTGGATAGTGACGATATAACCGGTCCTATTTCCTCTCTTGCCTACCCCGCTGGGGAACTGAAGTTGCTTGGCATTCCGATCAGCTGACGAGGCGGGAAAAATGTCACCGCACACTTTTTCTGCCCAGCTTTCATAAAGAGTACAAGCTTCGAAGAGGATCCATTTGGCAAATTCCTCTTCGTGCTCTGGCCAATCGGTTTTGAGAAAAATCCGATCAAGATCAATTCCCCCTGGTAGGGGAAGGCCTGAGAGAAACTTGCCTCTGACTTCGCTGGCTTTCAGGCTTGGAAACTGACTCTTGAATCCTCTAACTTGCCACCACAGTTCCCTTAATCCGGCGTAGCTCGCCCATACAAATCCGAAGGTATCCCCGAGACGATTATCGACACTTTGGGTCGCTTGGAAAAAGAAAGGTGGCTTGGAACTGGGCATATTGGGTAGTTAAAACCTAAGTTAATCGCATCGCGAAGGGGCGTAATTGCTAGACTGTACGCCCAGCAGGCTTCTCTGAGGCGTCGTAATCTAACCGAAGCCTTTCATTTCCCAGTAGTGGACTATCAGATGACACCTCAATTATGTAGCGGATCGCATCGTGGATGTTCTGTGCTGCGCTTTTCGCATCAGCAACTCCGCTAGTTATTGCGGCGACAATCATTAGGATGCCAACAATTTTTGACCAGGACGGATACTTTGATGCAGCTTCAGATTTTGCCTCATTTATGTAATTATTAATTATTTTCTTCTGTTCAATGGAAATTTGTATAGATGATTCAACAACTAAAGCCGCAGCGTCAATTAGCTCCACAACCCTTTTGGGATGAAGCTGAGATGGCTTAAAAAGATCATTGTCGCCATAGTTTCGATGGCTATAGTGAGAGTGGAAAGCAAGCAGGGAAGCGCGCAGACGCTGCAAGCCAAGAATCGTTTTTTGAATTGAGATTTGGGTATCGCTGACTAGAGAATTCCCGCTGTAGATGCGTCCGATGTACGGCATGGAAGATAGGATGTCTAGCAATGACAGTGAGAGCTCATCAGGCTTCAAGCGTGTATTTGCGATTCTGAGCTGGAGAGCTATGAGTCCGATTTGCTCTAAAATATTCGAAGATTTTTCGATTTCATCTATTTCAGAGGCAGCCTGTTTGTCTATGACGATGATCGTCCTTTTCGCGCTCGCCAATTTTTCAGGAAGCTCCTTCATCATCGATATGACAGAGCCACTATTTCCGTATCGCAAAGCTCTTCTCAGCCCATACGCATTTAACATCCTCCGATTTGCCGCAATGAACACGCAAAATTCTTCGATTTGCTCTAAATCATCAGCAAATCCGTCAATCTCATGGATCTCCACGAAATCCCCCCGCGTTGCCTAGTTAATGTTAATTGATATGCTGGACTGTAATTCATACGGCCATATTTTTAATTCTAGCTGTTTTCTTTAGTTGCATAATAACAAAAATTTACCCGACTACATGTGTGTAGTATTTTTCCAAATGCTGGCCATATCTGGAAATTTGCAATATGACCGTAGCATCACAACTACGGACTCACAAGCATCCTGCGAACCTCATCGGTAGACAGTTGATTTGTATTTGTGCGATCTCTTTCTAACAAAGCTTTTAATATCGGATAGAAGCCCGTTGACAAAGTTCGATGACAAGTTACATGATTGAAGCGCTGCGGCACATTCCGCAGCCGGGATTGACAGCCTGAAACCACAAGGCGCACCAGCGTCCATTGCTCGATGTCGGCGCTTTTCTTTTTGTCCGGCTTTCGGGATGGGTCGCGTGCTCGTCCTTTGGCGGGCGGTGTGCGGAGGCCGAAAGGTCTGCCGGTTCCTTGTGGCCGGTCTGTCAACCGCGCACCGTCCGCCACCTCGGTTGACAGCGAGTCGGTGGATTCCTCAGCACACAAGGAGTCCGACATGCACCGTTTCAACAGAACCACCTTCACTCCCCCCAAGGCTGCGTCCGCGTCGCGTACACCCAAGCGCCGCGCTCGATCAGCCGACACGCAGGCCGCTGAGCATCCAACGGCCGTAGATGCCTCCCCATCGATCACACCGGCCGCGTCGCGCCTGCGCTTCCGCGTGCCCGAGCGCTGCACGATGAGTTACCAGCACTACGACGTGCGCCGCGCCGAGGATGTCGTCGGCTGTGCGGTGCCCAAGTTACGCCTGTCCGGGCGCTGGTTGGAGCAGTACGGTTTTGCCGTGGGCGATGCGTTGCGGGTGACGGTGGGGCGCGGGGTGTTGTTGATCAGCCGCGTGCCGGCTGCGGTCGTGCCATCGGCGCGGGCTGCGGGGAAGAAGAAGGCGCGGGCAACGCGCGCCGCTTCGCCTCCGCTGCGATCCAAGGTCTGACGTTATTGGTGTGCGCACGTCCTTGTGGCATGCGCCGCCATAGCCACGCCAGCGTCGCGTGAGGCGGCGACTGGCGTGGTGTCGGTGGTCGGTCTCTCGCTGCGCTATTGCCAGCGTCGACCCCGAGGTTCACTCGGCGTTTTCAAGATCGAAACGTCGCCCTGCTACCGTGCGCGCCAGGCAAGTGCCTGGCCTCCAAAGGAGTGAGCGTGAACGAGACCGATGCGTATGTCCTCGATTCAATCCGGAAGTGGGTCTGGTCCGGCTACTACTCTGAGTCCGAGATCCGCGAGGAGATGCTCGACGACATTCTGGAAGACGATTGCGATGAACCGATGCTGCGTGCCGCGGTCGGCGGCCAGTGGCAGGCCAAGCAGCAGGCGGAGCAGGGCTGGCCGGCGCAGACCGAGTGCGATCGCCTGGACGCGGTGTTCGAGCAGTTGCACGACGTGGGCATCTGCGCGCTGGCGAATGCCGGCTACACGATGTCCGATGGTCACACCGAGGTGACCGAGGCGGTGGCGGAGGCGCCGGAGGGCGAGTACCGCGGCTATTGTTTCTACCACGGGCAGGATGTGGAGTGCGCGGTGGATGGCGGTGGGTTGTTTATCGCGTTCGGGGATTTGCAGGGTGGGGCGGATGCGGATCTTGCGGTCGGGCGGCAGGTCGCTGCGGCGTTGGTGGATGCGGGATTTGTATTGGCGTGGGATGGGACGTCGAAGATGCGGATCGCAGTGCCTGGGTTTGTTTGGTTGCGGCGGTTTCGGGAGTAGTTGGGAGTTTTCTTGCAAGTGGTGGGGCGATGCAGATGGCGCGTCTCCGGCAGGCGCGCTGGGCGTTGTCGGTGAGGCGGGTCGCGGCTGAAGCCGCTCCTACAGGAAGCAGGGAGCAGGGAGCGGCGGTTGGCGATGCATTCCGGATGCCGGAGCTGCGGCGTGGCACTGCCGCCTGCTCCGCGATCAAGGCGTCCGAATGAAATCCACGAACGCGCGTAGCGGGGCCGGCAGGTGGCGGCGCCCGGGGTAGTAGAGGAATGGGCCGCTGAAGCTTTGCCACCATGGTTCCAGCACCGGCTGCAGCGCACCGCTGTCCAGGTGCGGGCGCAGCCAGTCTTCGAACAGGTGGATCACGCCCAGGCCGCCGACGGCGGCGTCGATGGCCAGGTCCACTGCGGCGCCCAGGCGCACCAATAGCGGGCCGGTCGGTTCGACCAGCACGACCTCGCCGTCGCGTTCGAATTCCCAGGCGGGGATGGCGCCGCTGGCGAACTGGCCGCGCAGGCAGGCGTGCGTGAGCAGGTCGCGCGGGTGTTGTGGGTGCCCGTGCGCGGCGAGGTACTCGGGCGCGGCAGCGGTGGCGAAGCGCTGCACGCGCGGGCCGATCGGCACGGCGATCATGTCCTGCTCCAGCCGCTCGTCGTAGCGGATGCCGGCATCGCAGCCGGCCGCCAGCATGTCGACGAAGCTGTCTTCCACGATCACTTCCAGCCTGATCTCCGGATAGGCCTTCAGGAACGGGGTGACGATCGCCGGCAGCACCAGGCGCGCGGCAGCGCCGGGCACGTTGAGGCGCAGGGTGCCGCTGGGGCGGTCGCGGAAGCCGTTGACCACGTCCAGCGCCGCTTCCACTTCGTCGAGGGCGGGGATCAGGCGCTCGGCCAGGCGCGCGCCGGCTTCGGTGGGCAGCACGCTGCGGGTGGTGCGGTTGAACAGGCGCACGCCGAGGCGGGTTTCCAGGCGCCGCACGGCCTCGCTCAGGCTGGAGGCGGAGCTGCCGCTGAGCCGGGCGCCTTCGCGGAAGCCGCCGCCGCGCAGCACCGCCAGGAAGGCGAAGAGGTCTTGCAGGTCCGTGGTCATTGTTCGAGATCCCGCACAGCCCGTGCCGATTCGACCGGATTATCGCGCATCGGCGCGCGGCCTACAGTGCAGGCCTCACCCGGGCTTCGGCCCAGCACTTCTGGAGGCAGTCATGAGCAAGCTTTCGACAGCTGGCACCTTTTCCCTCGGCGACCGCCGCGTGACCCGCATCGGCTACGGCGCGATGCAGCTGGCCGGGCCGGGCGTGTTCGGGCCGCCCAAGGACCAAGCCGCGGCGCTGGCGGTGTTGCGCGAGGTGGTTGCCGCGGGCGTGGACCACATCGACACCAGCGATTTCTACGGGCCGCACATCACCAACCAGCTGATCCGCGAGGCGCTGCATCCGTATCCGCAGCAGCTGACCATCGTCACCAAGGTCGGCGCCATGCGCGGCGGCGACGCATCCTGGCTGCCGGCGCAAAGCCCGGCCGAGCTGACCCAGGCGGTGCACGACAATCTGCGCAACCTTGGCCTGGAGGTGCTGGATGTGGTCAACCTGCGGGTGATGCTGGATGCGTACAAGCCCAGCGAGGGTTCGATCGAGGCGCAGTTCAGCGCGCTCGCCGAGCTGCAGCGGCGCGGGCTGATCCGGCATCTCGGCATCAGCAACGCCACGGCCGCGCAGGTGCAGCAAGCGCGGGGCATCGCCAAGGTGGTGTGCGTGCAGAACCACTACAACCTCGCGCACCGCGCCGACGATGCGCTGATCGACGCGCTCGGCCGCGACGGCATCGCCTATGTGCCGTTCTTCCCGCTCGGCGGCTTCTCTCCGTTGCAGTCCGACTCGCTGTCGTCCATTGCACAGGAACTCGGCGTGACGCCGATGCAGGTGGCACTGGCCTGGCTGCTGGCGCGGGCGCCGAACATCCTGCTGATCCCGGGCACCTCGTCGGTTGCGCATCTGCGGGAGAACCTGGCGGCGGCTGAGCTGTCGTTGTCGGCCGATGTCCTAGCTGCGTTGGATCGGATCGGGCAAGAGGGCGGCTGAGAAAAGCAACGCAAATCAGCGTGCGTGTCGCAGCGACGCCGACTCCTGGCTACAGCGCGAAGACGTTTGAATTCTCTCTGTAGGAGCGGCTTTAGCCGCGACGAACGAAGCGGCAGATATAGCGGCGGCGCGAATGGTTGGATTGAAAGCGTCCACTGTGGATGCCTGCCGTGAAAAGAGCAGCCTGGGGCGCCGTGAAAATGTCTCGGTCGGCCGTACCCTCATCCGGCGCTACGCGCCACCTTCTCCCGGGGGGAGAAGGGGACTGGGCTTCCGGACTTCTCAAACCAGCGTCCCTCGATTTCTTCCTCAACGACGGCCAGACGTTCTTCGTTACGTTGCTCAGATAGAAAAACGGCAACATCTTCGTCCGACAGGACAAAATGGGCACCAAGGCGAGCATGGAGTGCCTCCTAAGAGGCCGAACGTTGGAGCGGATCAGGCTCTGATCGACGCATTCGGGTGTTGGGCCACATACGAGTTCAGTAGTGAACCTAGATTGTCCTCGTACTTGTAGAACTCGGCGTCCAGCCTGTCCATTTCCGCCTCGTAATCAGGTGTATCAGAGAAGGCTTGACGTTGCGACCACCTGACCCGGCGGTCGTTGTATGGCAATGCGTTCGGAAACCACGAAACCGCTTTGGACAGAAGGTCGTGGGACTTGCCCGCGCCGATGGTCTGCAAGTGGCCAAGGATCTCGACGCAATGGTTGCCCAGCGAGTTCGTGAAAAGTTGGTCGAAGCCACCATTGTGGATCTCGCCGTCCAAGCACCACAGCAAGTAAACAAGCCGCGCTTCAGGAGAGAGGCGGTCGATATGCTCCGTAATTCCGTCGCCCTTGTCGAAGACTACGTCGAGCGCAGCCTTGAAGACCGCATATGCGGGTTCATCCAGCGCTACTGCATCCGCGAATCCGGTGATTTCCATAGGCCCAATGTCCGTGTTGGCCGCGCTAAGCGGCTTGAATGGACGGGCGGAACCCGTCGGTCGGTTATGGCGTAAACCCCAACCCCGTCGCCTTCACCCGCACCCGCGCCAGGATCTTGTGCGAGGTCATGTACAGGGTGCGGCCGTCGTCGCCGAAGGCGCAGTTGGCGACGGGGCCGCCGGTCTCGATGCGGCCCAGGCGGCGGCCGTCGGGTGCGAACACCAGTACGCCGCCGGGGCCGGTGGCGAACAGGCGGCCGTCGCTGGCCACGGCCATGCCGTCCGGCAGGCCGGGGTTGGCGTCGCCGACGATGTCGGAGGCATCTGCGAAGACGCGCTTGCCGGTGACCGCGCCGCGCGCGTCCAGCGTGTAGGCGGTCCAGATCGGCCGCGCCGGGTCGGAGTTGGCCACGTACAGGGTGCGTTCGTCGGGCGACAGGGCGATGCCGTTGGGCAGGCTCAGGCTGTCGTCGAGCAGGTGCACGCTGCCGTCGGTGTCCAGCCGGTAGACGCCGTTGTAGCGCAGTTCCTTGACCGGGGAGTTGTCGCCGTCCTTCAGGCCGTACGGCGGGTCGGTGAAGAACACCACGCCATCGCTGCGCCGCACCAGGTCGTTGGGGCTGTTGAGGCGGTGGCCGTCGTAGGCGCTGGCCAGGAGGGTCTTGCGCCGCGTGGCCGGATCGAGCCGGGCGACGGCGCGCGTGCCGGAATCGGCAAGCAGCACGCTGCCTGACGGCTCGGCGTGCATGCCGTTGGCGCCAGCCTCGCGCAAGGCGTCCAGCGGCGGGCCGGCGTAGCCTGACGGCTTGAGGAATACCGACAGGCCGTCGCGCTCGGACCAGCGGTACATGGTGTTCTGCGGCACGTCATTGAACAGCAGGTAGCCGCCGTCGCGAACCCAGGCCGGGCCTTCGGACCAGGTGAAGCCTTCGGCGATGCGCTCGATATGCGCGTCCGCCGCCACCGTGTCGCTAAACGCGGGATCGAATGCGGTGACATGACCGATCACGGGAAAGCGCGGCGCGGGCGGCTGGCTCTTCGCACAACAGGCAAGCAATGCCAGCACGGCGGCGGCGAGCAGGACGCGGGTCGGAAATCGCATCGGAGGATTCCTGGGTGGTGTGGGGCGATGATGCCATCTGCCGGGCGCGTGCTCTTCACCTGGGCGCGCACGCACGGCTGCGTATGCTCGCGGCCACGTTGGCGTCGCTCGTCCGGCTGCAGCGCATCGGCGCGATGGCTACAATCGCCGGCAACATGCCTGGCCGCGGACACGCGCGACAGGCGTTCAAAGGAGAGGCGCACCATGGACTCTGTTTCCCCCGGCGACATCCGCCCACCGCCGCGCGCTGGGCGCCGGCTCGTGCAGCGCGGCACTGCCCTGCTGGCGGCGGCGCTGCTGGCCGCCTGCGCCGGTGCGCACCCTCAACCCTCATCGATTCCCACTACAAAGGAGCGGGCCATGTCGGAGATGACGCCAGAGCAACTGGCACAAGGCGTAGTGCGGCTGATCCTGGCGATCGGCGGCAAGCAGGACCTGACCCCGGCGCAGGTCGCCGCGCATGCGGGCCTGCAGGTGGACGCCGGCGACACCGCGCATGCGTTCAGTGCGTCCGGCCCGGTGGCCGGCGGCGGGCGCTATTCGCTGGAGTCGGTGGCCGATGCCGATGGACAGCCGCCGTCGCGGCTGGACTTCGCTTTCGCGCCGGCATCCGCTTCACCGGCGCACTGCACGCAGCCGCTAGGCGCGTACAAGCAGGCGCTGACCGAGGCCGGTTTCGCCGCGCAATGGATCGCGCCGCCGCGACTGGGCAGCCCGGGGCGCTGGCACTTCGAGCGCGGCGCCGTGGTGGTGTATGCGTTCGTCGGCAACGCTGCCGGCGCGGATGACGCGCAGGCCTGCGTGTCGCTGCTGCAGATCCTGGCCACCGCATAAGGAGATGGGTGATGGCGACCGACGATGACCTGAAGAAGATGGTGGACACGTTCGAGGCGGCGCACGCCAAGGAAGGCCAGGCGCTGCGGCAGATGCTGGACAACACGCCCGAGCTCAAGGCGCGGGTGGAGCAGGCGATCGAGCAGAAGCAGCTGTCCGGGTTCGGGGCGCATCCGCGCGACGGCAACGGCGCGTACCGGCCGAGCACCGGCGAGATCCTGCTGCCGATGGACGTGCTGCGCACCGCCAAGATGGATGCGCCGCGCGACGATTCGGCCAATACCGCGCGGATCATCCTCGGCCACGAGATCGGCCATGCCATCAACAAGACGGCGATCGACACATCCGATACCGCGTTCAAGGACAAGATCGACGAGATCGCCAGGTCGCCCTCGCCGCACGACTACACCGCGGCACTGAAGGCGCACGGCGCCGAGGAGCGCACGCGCGAGTCCAAGGACGAGATTGCCGGGATCAACACGCTGGCCGACTACGTCAAGCACAGCAATCCCAAGGCGACGCTGAAGGATCTGTACAACGCCAGCACGGAGATGGCCAGCTACATCGACAAGGACGGCGAGGGCGCCAAGGCGACCTACAAGGCCAAGGATGGGTTGACCTTCGGCAACGACCTGAAGATCGACGCGAACGCGCCGAAGAACGTCGAGGCGATGGGCAAGCTGTTCTACGACGCGCGCGGCTATCCGCAGAACTACGGCGCGCGCGACCTGGGCATGGTCGCCGAAGCCGAGGACGCCGCGCAGTTGCGCGATCCCAAGCGCGCGCCGCCGGAAGTAAGCGCCGACCTCAAAGCGTTGGGCATCGACCAGGGCAAGGTACCGGCGGAGTGGATCCCGAACGGCTTCCGCGATACCGGCGCGACTCCGCCGGCGCCGCGCGCTGCTGCGCCCGCGGCCGAGCCGACCGGTGCGGATCGCGCGCTGCACGACAAGGTACGCAGCGGCGTCGCCCAGGCCGAGCAGGCGCTGGGCAAGGGCTGGGACGACAACAGCGACCGCATGACCGCCAGCCTGACCCTGCTGGCCAGGCAGAGCGGTTTCAGCGAGCGCGACCAGCTGTCGGTGGGCTTCAACCGGCCCACCGGGGCGCACCAGGGCGGCGAGCTGGCGTTCGTGTACCGCGACGGCGCCACGGCATCGCCCGATCCCTACGCCAACCGAGCGCACATGACGACCAGCGAGGCGATCGCGCGGCCGGCGCAGGAAACCTACCAGCAGCTGCAGGAGCAGACCGCGCAGCAGGCGCAGACCCAGCGCACGGTGCAGGCGCAAGAGCAGGCCACGCAGGCGCAGACCCAGGCCCAGGCGCCGCAGGTGTTGACGCGCTGAGGCATTGCCGGCGCGCCGATACGCGCGCCGGCCTTCGCAGCAATGCGGCAGGTTGCCCGGCAAAAGGGCCAGGGCGTGCCGCGGCGGTGGAGGGGTTGCTGCTGCGCCGGCCGGGCGCGCTATTGCGCCTGCGCCGGCACCGCCAGCACCGCTTCGAACGCAGGCTTGGGCTTGCGCTCGCGGTCGAACAGCAGCGGATAGTTGCGGCGGCCCGGCACCGGGTAGTCGTTCTTCCATGACATGCCGTCGTCCACGCCCCACACGCTGACCCGCGCCAGCTTGTCGCGCTTGCGCCAGAACAGCTGGAACAATTCGGCGTAGCGGTCGCGCAGCTGCGCCTGCACGTCCGCCGGCAGGCCGTCGCGGTACGGATCGAGGAAGCGCTTGAACTCGGGTAGCTGGAACTGTTTGTGCGCCATCCCGGTGCCGATCACCTGGCCTTCCTTGGTTAGCGGCAGCACGTCCACGTCCAGCTCGGTGATCATCACCTTGACCCCGAGCGCGGCGTAGGCGTCGATCGCCGCTTCGATGTCGTGCTGACTGGGATAGTCCAGGCCCCAGTGGCCCTGCATGCCGACGCCGTCGATGCGGATGCCGGCGCGCTGCAGCATCTTCACCATGCGCACGATGCCGTCGCGCTTTTCCGGGCGCCAGGCGTTGAAGTCGTTGTAGTACAGCTGCGCATCCGGCGCGTACTGCGCGGCGAAGCGGAACGCCTGCCGCACCAGCTCGTCGCCGTCGCCGACACGCTCCACCCACTTGGTGTTGCGGTAGCTGCCGTCCTCGTCGATCACCTCGTTGACCACGTCCCAGGCCTGCACCTTGCCGACGTAGCGCCCGGCCACGGCCTGGATGTGCGCGCGCATGCGCTCGAGTTGCGCGTCGCGGCTGTTGGGCCTGCCCTGCGCATCGACGAAGAACCAGTCCGGGGTCTGGTTGTGCCAGACCAGGGTGTGGCCGACCACGAACATGCCGTGGCGGCGGCCGTAGTCGACGAAGGCATCGGCGGCGGCGAAATCGAACACGCCCGGGCGCGGATTGACCACCTCGGCCTTCATCGCGTTCTCGGCGGTGATCGCGTTGAACTGCCGCGGCACCAGTGCGGCGGAGGCGGCGTCCTTGCCGGAGACGATGTCGGCGTTGACCGCGGTGCCGATCAAGAACGCGCCGGCGTAGGCGTCCTTGAGGCCGCGGCTGTCCGCCGCGGCGGTCGGCTGGTCGGCGGCGCCCGCCGTCGCCGTGCCGAGCAGGCAGGCCAGCAGCAGGGTCGCGGTGCGTATGTTGCGCAGTGCAGGCATGGCGGCGGTCCTTGTTCGAGCGTGGATGTCACGCGGAGGCGTGGTGCGTGTGCGGCGACGTGCAGGCGGCGCCTGCATGCCGGCTAGCGCGCCGCTCATGGCTGCACCCGCATCTGCGTGCTGGCGGACTGCAGCGTGTCCGATTCGACATGCAAGGTGATGGTGCCGCTCTTGCCCGGCAGGGTGCGCACGATCGCCAGCGCCAGGCCGTTGAACGCGTTGCGCGTGGGTGCGGCGAACGCTTCCAGGTCGGTGGGATCGCCGTTGTCGGTGGCGACGAGTTCGCCCGGGCCCTCGACGCGGAAGCGCAGCAGGTCGCCCGCGGTGGGCGCGGGAGTGCCGTCGCGGTCGAGCAGGCGCACGGTGACGAAGGCCAGGTCGCGGCCGTCGTTGCGGAGCGTGGTGCGGTTGGGCGTGGCCTGCAGCCGCGCGGCCGGGCCGGCGGTGCGCACGCGCTCGCTGGCCCAGGGCTTGCCGTCCTTGTAGGCCTGCACGCGCAGTTCGCCCGGCGTGTAGACCACCTCGTCCCAGCGCAGCCGGTACTGCAGCGGCGCCTTCTTCTTGCGGCCTTGCGAGACGCCATTGACGAACAGCTCGGCCTCGTCGCCGGAGGTGAACACGTGCACCGGCGTGACCTGGCCCTCGCGGCCCGGCCAGGTCCAGTGCGGCAGCAGATGCGCGATCGGCAATTCGGGGCGCCAGCGCGCCTGGTACAGCCAATAGCGGTCCTTGGGAAAACCGGCCAGGTCGAAGATGCCGGAGTAGGAACTGCGCGAGGAGTAGTACGGGGTCGGTTCGCCCAGGTAGTCGAAGCCGGTCCACACGAACTCGCCGGCGACGAAGGGATGCGTGTCGAGCGAAGCGAACACCTTGTCGGCACTGGCACCGAAATCCACCGCGTGCAGTTCGTAGGCGCTGACCTGGTGCGCGATTGCATCGCCACCGCGGCCGTCGCGTACTGGCGCGCTGTTGTCCGCGGTGACCGGGAACAGGTACACGCCGCGGCTGCTCAGCGCCGAGGCAGTCTCGCTGCTGAAGATCGGCGTGTGCGGGAAGCGCGCATGGAACAGCGGATATTGCGGCGGCTTGCGGATGCGCTCGGTGCTGGCGAACTCCGGCGTGTCGCGGATGCCTTCGCCCTGGTAGTTGAGGCCGATCACGTCCAGCGCCGCAGGCAGCGGCATGTCCGGCGCGGCGTAGTTCATCGCCGCGGTGGCCAGGCGGGTGGGATCTTCTTCGTGCACGATGGCCTGCAGGCGCTGGGCGATCGCCGCGCCGGCTTCGCCGGTGTATTGCTCGCCGACTTCGTTGCCCACGCTCCACAGGATCACCGACGGATGGTTGCGGTCGCGGCGCAGCAGCGCGCGCAGGTCCGGCTCGTGCCAGTCGGCGAACAGCAGGTGGAAATCCAGCGGGGTCTTCTTCATTTCCCAGCTGTCGAAGATCTCGTCGACCACCAGCAGGCCCATGCGGTCGGTCAGTTCCAGCAACTCCGGTGCCGGTGGGTTGTGGCTCATGCGGATCGCGTTGGCGCCCATGCCTTGCAGCAATTGCAGCTGGCGCTCGGCAGCGCGCAGGTTGAACGCCGCGCCGAGCGCGCCGAGGTCGTGGTGGTTGTTGACGCCGCGGATCGGCACGTGTTTGCCGTTGACCAGCAGGCCGCGCGCCGGATCCCAGCGCAGCGTGCGCACGCCGAATGGGGTTTCGTAGCGATCGACCACGCGCCCGTTCTGCGTCACCTCGGTGACCGCGACGTAGCGGTGCGGTTTCTGCGTCGGCGGCGGTCCCCACAACTGCGGCTTGGCGATGCGCGCGCTGCCGTCGAGCGTGGTGCTGGCGCGCGCGGCGATGCGGGTGCTGACCGCGGCGATCCGCGCCACCGCCGCGCCTTGCCGGCGGCCCTCGGCATCCAGCGCATAGATCGCGGTGCTGGCCTGCACCTGCGCCGCCGCGTCGCCGCTGTTGTCCAGCGTCACCGCCACCCGCACCGTCGCCGCCTGCGCCGACACCTGCGGCGTGCTGACCTGCGTGCCCCACTGGCCAACATGCACCGGCGCGGTCTTGCTCAGCCACACGCTGCGGTACAGGCCGCCGCCGGGATACCAGCGCGCCGACTCGGGCGGGTTGTCCAGACGGATCGCCAGTTGGTTGCTGCCGCCGGGCACCAGGTACGGGGTCAGGTCCACGCGCCAGGAGCTGTAGCCATACGGCCAGCCGCCGACCAGGCGGCCGTTGAGCCACACCGTGGCGTAGGACATCGCGCCGTCGATGTCGAGGAACACCGCGCGGCCGCGGTCGCTGGCGGGAATATCCAGGCGTTTGCGATACCAGCCCACGCCCCAGCTCGGCAGCCGACCCATGCCGCCGTACGGGCCGTCCTTCAGGAACGGACCGGCGATCGCCCAGTCGTGCGGCAGGTCCACGCGGGTCCACGCGCTGTCGTCGAAATCGGCGCGCACGAAGGCCACGTCGCTGCCCGGGTCGCCGGGGGGGCGCTGGTGGCGTTGAGTCGGGTCGGCGATGAAGGCATTGCCGGTGGGCAGGATCCACGGCTTGAGTACCGGCCGGGTGCGTGCCGCGACATGGTCGGCGGCGTCGGGGCGGGCATCGGCGACCTTGCCGTCGGCGCTGCGTTCGATCTCCGGGCGCACGTCGTAGTCCAGCGTGTCGCCGACGCCGGGCGCATCGCCGCGATGGAAGCGCCAATCGGCATCCAGCGACAGCCGCTCGCGTGGGGGCGGCGACTGCGGCGCCGGCGCCGCGTCGACGCTGCCGGCGGCAAGCGAGGCCAGCGCCAGCAGCGGTGCGAGCGCGTGTCGCCGCGCGCGCCTGGGCACCGCCACGGCCGTGCGCGCAGGTTCGCGCGCCGATGCGGCGACGGCGCAGGCGACACCCGCTGTCACAACCGGTAGGCCTGCTTCGGCAACCGATATGCCAGGTCCAGTGCGACCTCGGCCGCTTCGTCCTCGTCGAGGCGATGCTCGGCCACAAGTTTGGCCAGGAACGCGCAATCGACGCGGCGCGCGACGTCGTGCCGCGCCGGGATCGACAGGAACGCGCGGGTGTCGTCGTTGAAGCCGACTGTGTTGTAGAAGCCGGCGCTGGCCAGGGTCTGCTCGCGAAAGCGCCACATGCCTTCCGGCGCATCGTGGAACCACCAGGCCGGGCCGAGCAGCAGGGCGGGGTAGTGTCCGGCCAGTGGCGCCAGTTCGCGCGCGTAAGTGCTCTCGTCCAGGGTGAACAGGATCAGGGTGAAGCCCGGCGTGTTGCCGAAGCGGTCCAGCAGCGGCTTGAGCGCGTGCACGTAGTCGGTGCGCAGCGGCAGGTCGGCGCCCTTGTCGCGGCCGTAGCGCGCGAACAGCGCGCGGTTGTGGTTGCGGAAGCAGCCGGGATGCAGCTGCATCACCAGGCCATCGTCCACGCTCATCGCCGCCATTTCGGTCAGCATCTGCGCGCGGAACAGTTCCGCGTCCGCGGCGCTGGCGCCGCCGCCGCGCACCCGCGCGAACAGCCGCGCGGCCTCGGCCGCGGGCAGGTCGGCGGTGGCCGCGCTGGGGTGGCCATGGTCGGTGGAGGTGGCGCCCATCTGCGCGAAGAACGCGCGGCGCTGGCGATGCGCGCGCAGGTAGCCGTCCCAGGCGTACACGTCCTCGCCGGTCAGCTCGCCGAAACGGTGCAGCGCATCGGGAAACTGCTCGTGTTCCGGGTCGATCACCGCATCGGGGCGGTAGGCGGTGATCACCCGCCCGCCCCAGCCGCTGGCGCGGATCGTGGCGTGGTGCTGCAACGGATCCAGCGGCGATTCGGTGGTGGCGATCACCTCGATGCCGAACCGATCGAACAGCGCGCGCGGCCGGAATGCCGGCGTCTGCAGCGCCTCGCCGATGTGGTCGTAGTACAGGTCGGCGCTGGCCGCGTCCAGGCGCACGCGCAGGCCGAACACCTCGTGGAAGACATGGTTCAGCCACAGCGCCGACGGCGTGCCGCGCAGTAGCTGGAAGCGTTCGGCGAACACGCGCCAGGCCGCGCGCGGGTCCACCGCGGCGCGGCTGCCGTCGGCGCGCGGGATGCCCAGCGCATCCAGGTCCACGCCCTGGCTGTAGAGCATGCGGAACACGTAGTGGTCGGGCACCAGCAGCAGTTCGGTGGCGTTGGCGAACGGCGCATCCTCGGCGAACCAGGCCGGATCGGTGTGGCCGTGCGGGCTGACGATCGGCAACGCGGCGACCTGCGCGTACAGGCGGCGCGCGATCGCGCGCGTGCCCGGCTCCGGCGGCAGCAGGCGATCGGGATGCAGGGACAGGGCGGGGGAGGACAGGGTCATGGTCGGGATGCGGGTCGTGGAATGATGATGGTCGGAGGCAGCGCGCTTGGCGCTACGGCTTGCTCGCCACGTAGCCGCGCAGCCAGGCCAGCGCCGGGCGCTCGCTGCCGTCGTCGCGGATCAGGTAGGCGCCTTCCTTGTCGCGCCACAGGCCGCGGCGGAAGCCCCACAGGGTCACCCCGCGCACGCTCGGGTGTTCCCAGAACAGCGGGAACACGCGTTGGTAGTCGGCCAGTTGCTGCGCATCGGTGGGGCCGTCCAGGTCGAGTTCGGTGACGTAGATCGGCAGGCCGGTCGCGGCCAGCGTGTCGAGGTTGGCGCGGTGGACCGAGATCGGCACGTCCGCCCGCGTCTCGAAGGCATGTTGCTGCAGGCCGATCGCATCGATCAGTCGCTCGCGCTGCAGCAGCTGGATGACGTGCAGGTACTGGCGCGTGGCGTCGGCACTGTTGGTGATGCCGTAGTCGTTGATCATCAGCTTGGCATGGGGGAAATGGCGCCGCGCCAGACGGAACGACTGCAGCACCCAATCCCAGCCGGTGCTGCCGGTGCCGCCCAGCGCCCGCAGGTAGTTGCCGCTGTCGTCCTTCCTGTCGTCGGGCTGATTGTGGCCTGGCAGGGTTTCGTTGGCCACCTCCAGCAGGTCGATGTCCGGATAGCGCTGCGCCACCGCGGCGAACCACTGCTCGATCGCGGCGCGCTGCTCCGTCGGCGACAGCGTCCGCATCCACAGCGGCTGCTGGCTGCCCCAGATCAGCACGTGCATCTGGAACGGCATGTTGTTGCGCTTGGCCAGGGTGTAGGCTTCATCGAGTGCGCTCCAGTCCATGCGCCCGCGCACCGCTTCCGCGCTGCCCCATTTGCCGGCGTTCTCGGGCGTGACCTTGTTCCAGTAGCGGGTGAAGTCCTGCGTCTGCGATGGGCCATAGGCACTGCCTAGGAAGCGCTGCTTGCCGGCGGCCAGCGGCGCGGCGCCGGCCGCAGCGGAAGCGGCCAGCGACAGCGCGAACAAGATCGATGCGATCGTTTTCATCATGGCATCTCATGGTGGAAGAGCGGGGTGGAACGGTGTTGGATGGATGCGGATACGCTCGCGCGTCTGCGCTTTTCGGCATGCGCCAGGCAGGCCCGGTCAGGCATGCTCTTCCAGCTCCGCCGGCTGCAGGCGCGGCGCCAGCCATTGCACCAGCGCCAGCGCCAGCAGGTAGGCCGAGCCGGCCATCAGGAACACCGGCACGTAGCTGCCCGTGGCCTCGAGCAGGAAGCCGATGAAGGTGGCGATCAGCATGCCGCCGACCGCGCCGGCGAAGCCGCCGATGCCGACCACGGTGGCCACCGCGTGGCGCGGGAACATGTCCGAGGGCAGGGTGAACAGGTTCGCCGACCAGCCCTGGTGCGCGGCGGTGGCCAGGCCGATCAGGCCTACCGCCAGCCACAGGTTGTCGGCGCGCGCGGCGAACACGATCGGCACCACCGACAGCGCGCAGATCAGCATCGCGGTCTTGCGCGCGCGGTTGACGCTCCAGCCGCGGGCGATGAAGCGCCCGGCAATCCAGCCACCGGTGATGCTGCCGACGTCGGCGAGCACGAAGATCACGATCAGCGGCGCGCCGAGCTGCAGCAGGCTCAGTCCGTACTCGGCATGCAGGAACTTGGGCAGCCAGAACAGGAAGAACCACCAGATCGGATCGGTAACGAACTTCGCCACCACGAACGCCCATGCTTGGCGGTGGCGCAGCACCTGCGCCCAGCTTAGGCGCTGCATCGGTTCCGGCGGGTCGCTGCGGATATGCGCCAGTTCCGCCGCGCTCAGGCGCGGCTGCTGCTCGGGCGCGCGATAGTTCAGCCACCACACCGCCAGCCAGGTGGCGCTGAGCGCGCCGGTGAACAGGAACGCCGACTGCCAGCCCCAGGTGCTGGCGATCACCGGCACCAGCAGCGGGGCGACGATGGCGCCGATGTTGGAGCCGGAATTGAAGATGCCGGTGGCCAGCGCGCGCTCGCGCCGCGGAAACCATTCGGCCACGGTCTTGATTGCCGCCGGGAAGTTGCCCGATTCGCCCAGGCCCAGGAAGAAGCGCGCGATCGCGAAGCCGATGACGGTGGTGGCCAGCGCATGGCTCATCGCCGCCAGGCTCCAGATGCCGATCGCCAGCGCGTAGCCGGCGCGCGTGCCGAAGCGGTCGATCACCGCGCCGCTGCACAGCAGGCCCAGCGCGTAGGCGGCCTGGAACGCGGTGACGATGTAGCCGTATTCGATCTCGTTCCAGCCGATCTGCACCTGCAGGAACGGCGCCAACACGCCGAGCACCTGGCGGTCGATGTAGTTGATGGTGGTGGCGGCCAGCAGCAGCGCGCAGATGCGCCAGCGCATGCGCCCCAGGCGGGCGCCGGTGGTGTTGTCGGCGGTGTCGGTGGCATCGGCGCCCGGCGAAGGAATCATGTGCGCGATACCGGCATGGCGACCTGGATATGCGCGCCGTGCTGCGGAGGTCGGCAGCGGCATGCGGCGCTGCATCCGTGCAGCTGTCGGATATTGCGATGCAGCACGCTATCTGCGCTGTTCCCGGCTCGGTGCATACGCTTCGATCCCCACAGGGCGCGGCGGTCGCCGCCGTTTGGTAGCGCTATCATTAGCACGCCGCCGCAGGCGATCCATCGTGCACAGCAGCACGAAACGCGATGCCGACGCCGATATGCGACGTGCATCCGCCATACCAGGCGCACGTTTTCCGGAATGTATCGGTATGCAGCGGGTTTATGTTGCCCTGCAGCGTGACAGCCATCCTGGTAGCGCTAACATCCGCGGCCACTGCCCAAGCATGGGCATTTGAAGTCGCTGCACGTTTTTCCGTCACTCGGGCAATTCGTCGGCTGGTCGCTCCGCGTCACACTGCACGGAGCCGCAGGTCGCCTGTTTTTTGGGGAGGATCACGGTGAAGAACAGTTACGCGCGCACCACGTTGTCTCATGCACTGGCCACCGCATTGCTCGGCATGGCCGCCGGCAGCGCCTGGGCGCAGACCGCGCCTCCAACAGAAGCGCCTGCGGCGCAGGCGACGCCATCGCCCGCGGCGGCCGGCGACGATGCAGTGAAGCAGCTGGATACGGTCACCGTCTCCGGCTACCGCCGCAGCATCCAGTTCTCCACCGACGCCAAGCGCGATTCGGTGACCTTCAGCGATACCGTGTTCGCCGAGGACATCGGCAAGTTCCCGGACATGAACATCGCCGAGTCGCTCAACCGCATTCCCGGCGTGCAGCTCGCGCGCGACGTCAACGGCGAAGGCTTGAACATCGCCATCCGCGGCCTGGGCACCAGCTTCACCAAGACCACGCTCAACGGCGCCAGCATCGCCACCGCCTCGATCGGTATCAACGCGCAGAACCAGAACCGCGAGGTCGACCTCAACCTGTTTCCGACCGAGTTCTTCACCCAGCTGACGGTGAGCAAGACGCCGACCGCGAGCATGCTCGAAGGCGGCGTGTCCGGCGTGGTCGACATGCGCAGCGCGCGGCCATTCGATCGGCCCGGTACGCATCTGACCTACCAGCTGCAGGGCGACTGGAACAGCACCAGCGAAAAGACCACCCCGCGCGGCGCCGTGATGGGCAGCTGGACCAACGAAGCCGGCACCTTCGGCGCGCTGTTCGGCGTGGCCTCGGTGCGCAGCAAGATCGGCGTGGAAGGGTTCGAGACGGTCGGTTGGACCAATCCGGGCCTGACCTACGCGCAATGTGGATTGACGCCGCCGGCCGGCACGCCGTCGACCAACCAACCGGCCGCGTGCAATGCCAACGGCGGCGGCAACTGGCGCATCCCCGACACCGTGCCGGTCACCGCTGGCGCCGGACTCACTCCGGGAGAGAGCATCGACGCCGCCTGGCTGCTGGCGCACAACCCCGGCCTGAGCATCGCGCAGATCAGCGACGCGCTGATCCCGCGCCTGGGCCGCCGCGTGCAGATGCAGGGCGACCGCGACCGCGACGCCTCGGTGATGTCGCTGGAATGGCGGCCCAGCGACACCGCGCATTTCTATCTGGACACGATGTTCTCCAAGGCCAAGCGCACCACCGATCGGACCAGCATGAACCTGATCGGGCGCAACGGGAACATGATCCCGCTGGACATGCAGCTGGACGGCAACAACGTCGTTACCGAGGCCACCTTCACCAACGCCCAGTACTTCCTGGAAGCGCGTCCGTACCACGAGGACGTCAAGTTCTGGAGCGTCAATCCGGGCGCCGAACTGCTATTCGGCGCGAATCAGGACATCAAGCTCAACGTGCAGGCCAACGCCACGCGCAGCTGGATGGAGCGGCAGTCGCCGAGCATCCTGGTGACCTCGCCGTTCACCACCGTGGACTACAGCAACACCGGTGGCGACCAGCCTTCGATCGACAGCCCGCTTGATCTCAACGATCCGAACCTGGGCTGGGGCTGGACCGGCGGCCGGCTCAACATCAGCAACGAGAAGCGCGAGACCGAGACTCGCGGCGCGCGCGCCGACCTGCAGTTCGGCGAGGACAAGCGCAACATCAAGGTCGGCGTCGCCTACGACCAGGCCGAGCGCCGCATCCGCGGCTTCGACAACAGCACTGCCTGGGAGACCCTGGTGTGCCGTGGCGCCGGCACCACCTGCACCGGCGGCCCCGGCTCGCTGATCCCGCAATCGGCATTGGCCTCGTACCTGAAATCCGGCCAGGGCGGCTTCATCACCGTGGATTTCGATCGCTTCCTGCGCGACAGCGGCTACTACGGCCTGAGCGCCGCCGCGCCGGAGACCAACGCCGCCAACACCGGCGCCTCCACCGGCGGTATCGAGGAAAAGAACTGGGGCTTCTACGTCGAGACCAACGCCGAGACCGACGTGTGGAACCGGTCGATGCGCTTCAACGCCGGCGTGCGCTACGTGACCACCGACCAGACCATCAGCGGCCCGGTCACCGTCGGCGGGGTGCGCCGCTATCAGGTGCTGAATTCGGACTACAACGAACTGCTGCCCTCGTTCAACGTGGCCTGGGACGTGGCCGACAACGTGGTGCTGCGCCTGTCCGGCTCGCGCACGCTGACCCGGCCCGATCCCAGCGCGATGCTGCCCAACACCAACTTCAGCGATCCCTCCGCGCAGACCGCCACCCAGGGCAATTCCAACCTGGCGCCGTACCGCTCCACCAACGTGGACATCGGCGGCGAGTGGTACACCGGCGGCGAAGGCTTCGTCGGCCTGACCCTGTTCGACAAGCGCATTGACGGCTTCACCGTCAACGGCGTGCGCCGCATTCCGTTCCAGGACCTGGGCGTGGCCTACAGCGACCTGACCGCGACCCAGCAGGCCGCGATCGACCAGCGCGGCGGGCCGAACGCGGCCACCGTGGACGTGCAGACCCAGGTCAACGCCGACGGCACGCTCAACATCCGCGGCCTGGAAGCGATCTGGGTGCAGCCGCTGGACCGCCTGCTCGACGGCCTGGGCTTCAGCCTCAACTACACCCACGTCAAGCAGGAGTCCGAGGGCGACGGCATCCAGGCGGTGGCGGTGGGCGTGGCGCCGAACCTGTGGAACGGCACCGTGTACTGGGAGAAGAACAACGCCTCGGTGCGCCTGTCCTACGCCTGGAACGACGACATGATCATTTCCGGCGCCAACCAGAACGGCATCCCGGATGCGCGGCTGATGGCCGACGCGCGCGGACAGCTGGACCTGTCGGCCAGCTACACGCTGGCGTGGATGCGCTCGGCGCCGCAGATCACCCTCAACGTCACCAACCTCACCGACGAACCGCTGCGCACCACCTTCCAGTATCCGAACGCCACCTACGACCTGTACCAGCCCGGACGCACCATCATGCTCGGCATCCGCGGCTCGTTCTGATCCTGGCGCCGGGCGCGGTGCCCCGCTGCGGCGAGGCACCGCGCGCGCGGCCGGCAGTGGGCCTGCCGCCAGACGCGCCGCAACCGCTGCACCTGCTTCCGCGTTCGCCGTACCCTCGTCCTCCGGCCCCTCTCCGGCGGAGAGGGCAGCAAGCTCCTCCCGCGACTCCCAGGCCCATGACCAGCACGCACCGCCTCCCGCTCAGCGAAAAGATCGGCTACAGCCTGGGCGACCTGGCCGCCAACCTGATCTTCCAGACCCTGATCACGTTCCTGGCGTTCTTCTACACCGACATCTACCGCATTCCCGCCGGCACCGCGGCCACGCTGATCTCGGTGGTCGGCCTGTTCGGCGCGCTGGTGTTCACGCCGCTGGTAGGCGTGCTCGCCGACCGCACGCGCACGCGCTGGGGCAAGTTCCGGCCTTGGATCCTGTGGACCGCGCTGCCGTTCGGCGCGATCTCGCTGCTCGCCTTCAGCACCCCGGCGCTGAGCGAGCAGGGCAAGGTGATCTACGCGTTCACCACCTACACCCTGCTGGTGCTGATCTACGTCGCCAACAACCTGCCGTATTCGGCGCTCAGCGGCGTGCTCACCGGCAGCATGGAGCAGCGCAACAGCCTGTCGGCGTACCGCTTCTTCGCGGTCACCATCGCCCAGTTCGTGATCCAGGTGCTGCTGCTGCCGCTGGTGCTGATCCTCGGCAACGGCGACAAGGCGCAAGGCTTCCAGCGCACCATGGCGCTGTTCGCGGTGGTCGGCACGATCTGCTTCCTGATCACCTTCCTCACCACCCGCGAGCGGGTGCTGCCGATCGCCGCCGAACCGTCCAGCGTGCGCAAGGATCTGGGCGACCTGGTCCGCAACAAGCCGTGGCTGGTGATGCTGGCGCTGACCATCCTGGTGTTCGTCAACCTGGCGATGAAGGGCGGCATGTACGTGTACTACTTCAAGTACTACCTGGATGCGGCGGCGTTGACCCGCTTCCTCGACCAGGCCGGGTTCAACGGGTTCATCGCCGGCATCAACGGCTTGCTCGCCAGCGCCGGGCTGACCGCGCTGCACTGGCCGCAGGACGCGCCGACCTCCGCCTTCAGCGTGTTCAGCGCCGGCGGCATCCTGGCGATGATCGTCGGCATCGGCTGCTCCAAGCGCCTGGCCGACCGCTACGGCAAGCGCAACGTGTTCGGCGCCGCGTTGCTGGTGTCCACGCTGTTCCTGCTGGCGTTCGCGGTGTATCCGCCGCAGGCGATCGGCCTGGTGTTCGGCTCCTACGTGCTGCACGGGTTCTTCTACGGCATCACCATCCCGCTGCTGTGGGCGATGATCGCCGATGTGGCCGACTACTCGGAGTGGAAGAACCACCGGCGCGCCACCGCGATCATCTTCTCGGCGATGCTGTGCGGGCTGAAGGTCGGCCTGAGCGTGGGCGGCGCGCTGGTCGCCGGCCTGCTCGCGTTCTACGGCTACGACGCCGCGCTGCCGCAGCAGAGCGCCGCGGTGACCGGCGGCATCCGCCTGGCGGTCAGCGTGTACTGCGCGATCCCGTTCCTGCTCGGCGTGGCGCTGCTGTTCCTGTACGAGATCGACAAGGCGCTGGAGTCGCGCATCGAACGCGACCTGGACACGCGCCGCCTGCAGGCCGCCGCGCTCGGCAACTGACGCTTCCTCCCCTCACGCTCTAGGTACGCAATGTCCGCCGACACCGATGCCGCAGACCTGCACAGGCTGGCCAGCAAGGCCATCTCGCAGCCCCTGGTCACCCACATGTACACCGCCGATCCGTCGGCGCACGTGTTCGAGGGCGCGTTGTACATCTATCCCTCGCACGACATAGACGCCGGCATCGCCTTCAACGACGACGGCGGCCATTTCGACATGGAGGACTACCACGTGTTCCGCATGGACAGCGCCGACGGCCCGGCGGTGGACTGCGGCGTGGCGCTGCACGTGAACGACGTGCCGTGGGCGCAGCGGCAGATGTGGGCGCCGGATGCGGCGTGCAAGGACGGACGCTATTACCTGTACTTCCCGGCCAAGCGCGCCGACGGCATCTTCCAGATCGGCGTGGCGATCGGTGCGCGCCCGGAAGGACCGTTCGCCGCCGAGCCGCAGGCCATCGACGGCAGCTACTCGATCGATCCGGCCGCGTTCGCCGACGACGACGGCGAGCACTACCTGTATTTCGGCGGGATCTGGGGCGGGCAGTTGCAGAAGTACCGCGACAACGCGTATGCGCAGGCGCACGAGGAACCGGCCGATGCCGAGCCGGCACTGGGCCCGCGCGTAGCGCGGCTGCGCGCGGACATGACCCAGTTCGCTGAGCCGCCGCGCGAGGTCAGCATCGTCGACGAACACGGCCAGCCGCTGCTGGCCGGCGACCATGCGCGCCGTTTCTTCGAAGCGCCGTGGCTGCACAAGTACGGCGGCCGCTACTACCTGTCGTATTCGACCGGCGACACGCATCTGCTGTGCTACGCGATCGGCGATTCGCCCTACGGCCCGTTCACCTACCAGGGGCCGCTGCTGAGCCCGGTGATCGGCTGGACCACGCACCACTCCATCTGCGAGTTCCAGGGCAAGTGGTACCTGTTCTATCACGACGCCATGCTGTCCGGCGGCGTCACCCACCTGCGCTCGATCAAGCTCACCGAACTGCAGCACGACGCGCAGGGGCGCATCGCCCTGGTCCATCCGTACGGGGAGTGAGCGCGGCGCGGACCGGTCGGTGCGCGTAGCCGGCCGCGACCGTCGCGCCCGAACGGATCACCGGTTCGCGATCCCCGGCAGGACCGCCGCCGATCCAGCTGCCGTCGCCGGGTACGGTGACGGCAGCCCCATCGGCTGTGTATGCTCGGGCCTAGTGGAAGACATGACGCCCGCCGAGATCTCCTTGCGCATCGACGCCCTGCGTCGCGAGCACCGTGCGCTCGACGAACAGATCCAGCGCACCCCGGCCAACCTCGACGACGAACTGCAGGCCAAGCGGCTGAAGAAGCGCAAGCTGCAGCTCAAGGATTGCATCATGCGCCTGGAAAACCTGCTGATCCCCGACGAACCGGCGTGAGCGCGGCGACGTTCTTCAGCGTCGGCCATTCCACGCGGCCGCTGGACGAATTCCTGGACATCCTGCACGGCGCGCAGATCGCGCACCTGGCGGACGTGCGCGCGTTTCCGTACTCGCGCCGCTTCCCGCAGTTCGACGGCAGCGCACTGGCGCGCAGTCTGGCCGCGGCCGGCATCGGCTACACGCACTTCCGCGCGCTGGGCGGGCGCCGCGGCAAGCAACCAGGCATCGACCCGCAGCGCAACGGCCATTGGCGCAGCGTCAGCTTCCACAACTATGCCGACTACGCGCTGGGCACCGAATTCGGCGAGGCCTTCGCCCAGCTTCGCGACCTCGGCAGCCGTGGCGCGTGCGCGGTGATGTGCGCAGAGGCCTACTGGCGCCAGTGCCACCGCCAGATCATCTGCGATCACCTGTTGCACCACGGCCACCCGGTGATCCACCTGATCGATGCCAAGCGCCAAGAGCCGGCGGTCCTCAACCCCGCCGCGCGCAGCGATGCGCACGGGCAGCTGGTGTATCCGGCGGATGTCGCGCCGGTCACCGGCGATCTGTTCGGCGGCTGAGCGATTCGATCCGCACGCTGTCACCTGTAGGAGCGGCTTCAGCCGCGACAGGGTCTTGCCGGATGGTGTCTGTCGCGGCTGAAGCCGCTCCTACAGATATGCCGTTAGCGGCGAGAAAAGCACCATGCGGTGGAGCCGCTCAATCCTGCGGCACCACCGGCTCGTCCGGCTTCGCCGCTTCCGGGCTGACCCGCTCGATGGTGTGGCGCAGTTCGCGACCAAGAATGAACTTGGCGTCCTTGGCCCATGCGTCCAAACGCTCGTCGAACATCAGCTTGCTGTTCTCGTCCGGCCACACCAGCTTCAGTTCGCGCAGTTTCTGGATGAAGCCGCGGAACAGGGTCTTGTCGAAGAACTCCGGCGCGGCCGGGGCGTACAGCAGGCTCAGGCGTTGCGCGGCCTGCTGGCACAGGCTTTCCAGTTCGCCGGCGCCGAGCTTGCCGGGGCCGTTCTTGACCAGCACCGAAATGGCGATGTAGTAGCGCTCGAACGCCTGCTGCAGCGAATGCCCGATCGCGCGCAGGCGGAACACCTCGTCGGTCTGCCCGGTGTTGCGCGCCAGCACGCCGCCGTCGTCGTCGTTGACCTGCAGCAACAGCCCTTCGCGTGCGAACACCTCGATGGTGCGCTCGATGCGTTCGGCGAACTGGTCCTCGCTCCACGGCAGGAACAGTTCGGCCTGCAGGAACGGGTACACGGTGCGGCCCAGCCGCAGCAGGCCGGAGCGGCTCATGCGGCGGTTGTTCTGGAAGCAGCACGCCACCCACGAGGAGGCGGTGAACAGGTGCAGCACGTTGTTGCGGAAATAGCTCAGCAGCACCGCGTTGTCGCCGTTGACGCTGAGCACGTCGCCGAGCGGATGCGGCGTGCGGGTCAGCACGTTGATCTCTTCGGCGTGGGCGATGATGCGCTCGGGCGAATGCGGGGTGACGGTGACCCGGTCCGAGTACGGCAGTTCGGCCAGCAGTTTCTTGCATAGTTCGATCTGCGCGATCAGGTCGGCTTCGCCCATCGCGTGCTTGGGCGTGGACAGCAGCGCCAGCGCCAGCAGGTTGACCGGATTGACGTCGGCGGCGGCGTTGATGTGCACCTGGATCTGCTCGGCCAGCGCATCGACCGTGCCGTTCAACCAGCTCGGTTTCTCGTCTTCGCCCAGCGGCTGGCCGTCCCAGTCCGGCGCGCGCTGCGCCAGCACCTGGCTCAGCGAAATCGGCTCGCCGAAGTTCACCACCACCTGGCCGTAGTTCTGCTTGAGCACCTTGGGGATGCTCCACAGCAGGCCCCAGATCGATTCCTTCTCCTTGGGCCGGCCGCTGAGTTCGTCGAGATAGCTGTTGCCTTCCATCAGCTTCTCGTAGCCGACGTAGATCGGCTGGAACAGCACCGGCTTGCGCGGCTGGCGCAGGAACGCGCGCAGGGTCATCGCGATCATGCCGCCCTTGGGTTGCAGCAGCCGGCCGGTGCGCGAGCGCCCGCCTTCGACGAAGTACTCGATCGAGTAGCCGCCGGCCACCAGCTGCGCCACGTATTCGCTGAGCACCGCCGAGTACAGCGCGTTGCCGCGGATCGAGCGGCGGATGAAGAACGCGCCGCCCTTGCGCAGCAACTGTCCGACCACCGGCAGGTTGAGGTTGATGCCGGCCACGATGTGCGGCGGCACGATGCCGCGTTCGTACAGCAGGTAGGACAGCAGCAGGTAGTCCATGTGGCTGCGGTGGCTGGGCGCGTAGATCACTTCGTGCCCGGGCGCGGCCTCTTTGAGCTTGTCCAGGTGGTGCACCAGCACGCCGGCGTAGATGCGGTTCCACACGTGGGTGAGCAGGAAGCTGGCCGAACGCACCACCGGGCTGGAGTAGTCGGCGGCGATTTCCCAGGCATAGGCGTGGGCCTTGCGCCAGGCGTCCATCGGCTTGCTGTTGTCGCGCTTGGCCTGCGCGGCGATCGCCTCGCGTACCGGCTCGGCGGCCAGCACCTGGTCCACCAGCAGGCGGCGGGTCGACAGGTCCGGCCCGATCACCGCCTCGCGGATGCGCCGGAAATGGGTGCGCAGCACGCGCTGCAGCTTGCGCACGGTGCGTTCCGGCGGCAGCCCTTCCTCGATCGTCAGCCGCATCGACACCGGCGGGGCGAAGCGCACGATGGTGCTGCGGCCATTTAGCAGCACGCCGAGCAGGCGGCGGAAGCTGCCGACCAGCGCCCAGTTTTCCGAGAACAGCACCGCGAACCAGCCGCTCTGCTTGTCCGGGGCGCGGCCGACGAAGATCGACACCGGCACCAGGTGGATGTCCAGGTCCGGGCGTTCGCGGTGCGCCTGCAGCAGCTTGGCCAGCGAATCGGAGTGGGTCTTGGCGCCGCGTTGCTCGGGGATCAACGCGTTGTTGCTGCTGCGCCGCGACAGCGCCAGGTACGCGCGCTTGCGCCCCAGCGGGTCGCCGGGCAGCGGCACCAGCGGCGACGGCAGGCCGGCCTCGCGGCAGGCCTTGTCCAGGATCAGCGCGTTGGACAGGCCGTAGTCCTCCAGCACGTAGACCACCGGACGGCCGTCGTCGTACTGGCCGGGTTCGGCCGGTTCGATGTTCAGGCCCAGCCACGGATCGGCCACGCGCCCGAGCAGGCGCGCCCACAGCGGCCGCTTGGCGGCGCGCGCGGCGAGCACCGGGCTCGGCAGCGCGGCGCCGCCGGTGGCCGGCGGCACGCTGCCGGCGGCATCGCCACCGGTCGCGGAGGCGGGCGCGTGCGCCGGGTCCGAGGCGCGCGCAGCCGCAGCGTCGTCGGGGAAGGGGAGGGGGTTTTGTTCTGGCATCGGCGTCATTATCGCTTAGCCGGCGTTGCGGGGTCGGCGGGCGGCGCCGTCGGCGCCTCGGCCGGGGCCGTACGCGGTGCCGCGGCGTTGGCCAGCAACGCATCCACCTCGTGCAGGGTATCGCGCAGGTACCAGCGGCCCTGGCGGCGCACCAGGACCGCGGTGGTGTCGATCTGCGCGCTGCCCAGCGGGTACTGGATGCGCACCACCGCCTGATCGCCTTGCTGGCTGACCAGCCCGGTGCGCAGTTCGCGTGCGCTGGCGTCCAGGTCCAGGCCATAGCCGGCCAGCACCGTCTTCAGCTCGCCCAGGAACGGCCCGAGCCGCTGCAGACTCTGCTCCATGCCCAGGCCGCGCAGGTCGGCGTCGTTGCGCAGGCCGGTGCGGCGCGCGGCGGCGCTGAGCTGCGCGATCGCCGCCTGCGCGCGCTTGCGCTCGGCCAGCGGCGCGTGCTCGGCCCAGCCGCTCAGCGCCTGCACCAGTTGCACGTAGTGGCCGCGCTGTTCCGGGGTGTAGTCGCCCTGGTTGCGCAGGTATTGCACGCCGAACAGGCCCAGCGAGTGCGCGGCCTGGCGCAGGCTCGCGGTCTGTCCGCCGAACTGCGCGTCGAAGGCGCGCTGCAGCTGGCGTTCGGCATCCGGCGCGGACAGCGTGTCGAGCACTTCGGGCAGGCGTTCGGCCAGCGGCAGCTGGGTCAGCGGCCAGCGGCTGCGGTCCTCGCTCCAGGCCTGTTGCAACCGTTGATAGTGCGCAGGTGGCACCGCGGCGCGGGCATAGCCGGCCAGGTCGTTGCGCTGCAGCGTATGCGCCAGCTCGCGCACGGCCGCGGCCGGTTCGGCGCTGGCGCCGGGCAGCTCGGCGGGGCTGCGCTTGCACCCGGACAGGGCCAGCGCGGCCAGCAGCAGCGCGGGAACGACATGCAAGGGCGTGAGCCGGGTCGGACGTGGCGACATATGGTGCTGGCTCGTTCCCCAAAACGTTCCGCATCTTGCTGGGCGCGCGCGATTCGGGCAAGCCGTGCGCCGCTGGCGGTGCGGTCGTGGCGATTGCCGCGGCTGGATGCCGATGTCGCATCGGGACAATTCCTGACCCGACCGGACCGGTCGAGACAACGATGTCGCTGCGATGTCGGCGTATCGCACAGTGTGCCGCCACATTACGCAATGTTGCGGCGCATCATGTAACCGCTTGCAGTTGCTGTTACCGTCCGCCCACCTTGCCTCGAGGTGGTACTGGACGGGGGTCCCAGTGCGATACATGTCCGAAATCTTCCGCGCACTGTGTCACGCTGGTATCGGCCGTGGCGGATTGACCCTGGCCTGCGTCCTGTGTGGCCTGGCCATGACCCTGCCCGCGCACGCGCAGGACGGCCGTTTGCCGCCGCGCGAGGCATGGCGCGCGTCCAGTTCTTCCAGCCAGGTCAAGGCGCAGGCGATCGGTTACCTGATCGACGGCGATGCCACCACCCGCACCGGCGGCGCGTTCAGTCCCGGCCATTGGTTCCAGGTCGACCTGGGTCGCGAGGCGCGGCTCGGCGGCGTGCGCCTGCAATGGGACAGCGCCAATCCGGAAGGTTTCCTGCTGCAGGCCTCGCGCGACGGCCAGCGCTGGGACACGGTCTACACCATGGCCGATTCGATGGGCGGCACCGAGACGCTGTTCTTCGCGCCGCGTAGCGCGCGCTACCTGCGCCTGGCCAGTCCCGAACGCACCGCCGACTGGGGCATCTCGATCTTCGAGATGGAGCCGCTGGGCGAAGCGGCCAGCGCGCGCCTGCGCGGCGTGTCGGCGGATGCGGCGGCGGCGCTGTGGCAAGGCGGCGCGGCGCTGGCCATGCCCGGCAAGGGCGCGCAGCCGCGGCAGCTGGACATCGCCTTCCCGCGCGCCTTCGCCAGCGCCGGCCTGGTCGTCGAATTCGCCGGTGCGCATGGCGCGGCGCGGCTGCAGGCGCAGGACGCCGCGGGCCGTTGGCGCACGCTGGCCGAAGATCCGCAGGCCGGGCAGAGCGACAGCGCCTATCTGGCCGGCACCGCGCCGGTCGAGGCGCGCGCGCTGCGGCTGAGCGTGGATACCGCGCCTGGCGCCGCCGCACCGGCGCTGCGGCGCCTGCGCCTGCTCGGGCCGAAGGCGGTGATGACGCCGATGAAGCGCTACCAGGTAGCCGCGCAGCGCGGCCAGGGCGCGCTGTTTCCGGCCTCGCTGCACATGCAGCAGACCTATTGGACCGCGGTCGGCATCCACGCCGGACGGCAGAAATCGATCTTCGACGAGTACGGCAACCTGGAGGCGTGGAAGGGCGCGCCGCTGGTGCAGCCGCTGTGGCGCGATGCGTCCGGCGCCGCCGCCGGCGCCGACGGCCACGCGCTGACGCATGCGCTGCGCGAAGGCTGGAAGCCGATGCCGTCGGTGAGCTGGTCGCCGCAGCCGGGGCTGGAACTGCGCAGCGAGACCTTCACCATCGAACACGGCGGGCAACCGGTGACGCTGCTGCGCCACCGCCTGCGCAATACCGGCAGCAGCCCGGTCAGCGGCACGCTGTCGCTGCTGGTGCGGCCGATGCAGATGAATCCGCCGTGGCAGAACGGCGGCCTGTCGCCGATCCACGACATTGCCGTCGAGGACGCCGCGGTGCGCGTCAACGGCCGCCTGCTGCTGGAATCGCTGAGCGCGCCCAGCGGTACCGGCGCCGAGGCGTTCGGCGCACACGGGGAAACCGAGATCACCCGTCATGTCGCGGACGGCACGTTGCCGGCGCAGCGCGATGCGCACGACGCCGACGGCCTGGCCGCGGCGATGCTGAACTACGCGGTGACGCTGGCGCCGGGCGCGCAGCAGGACGTGGTGCTGGCGTTCCCGCTCGGTACCGCCAGCGCCGATGCGCAGGGCCGGCTGCCGCCTGCACCGGCGCTGGATCGCGCCGCGCTGCTCGGCGCCGATGCGCGCACTCCCGGCCGCGGCTTCGACGCCCTGGCCGAGCGCGTGTCCGCCGACTGGCAACGCCGGCTCGGCAACGTCGGCCTGAGCCTGCCCGACGCCAGCCTGGTCGACATGCTGCGCGCGCAGGCCGCGTACATGCTGATCAACCAGACCGGCCCGGCGATGCAGCCCGGCCCGCGCAACTACAACCGCTCCTTCATCCGCGACGGCATGGCCACCTCGGCGATCCTGCTGCGCATGGGCCAGGCCAAGGTCGCGCGCGACTACCTGCAGTGGTACAGCGACCACGCAGTGCACCCGAACGGACTGGTGTCGCCGATCCTCAACGACGATGGCAGCGTCAACGACGGCTTCGGCTCGGACCTGGAATACGACAGCCAAGGCGAATACATCACCCTGGTCGCCGACGTGGCGCGCCTGGATGGTGGCCCGGACAGCGTGCGCGCCTACCTGCCGAAGGTGAAGCTGGCGATGCAGTTCATGCAGCAACTGCGCGAGCGCACCCTGGTGCCCGGCTACATGGCCGAGCAGCCGGCGCCGGAACGCTTCCGCGGCATCCTGGCGCCATCGATCAGCCACGAAGGCTATTCCAGCCCCACCCACAGCTACTGGGACGACTACTGGGCGCTGAAGGGCTGGCACGACGGCGCGTGGCTGGCCGAGTCGCTGGGCGATGCGGCGACCGCGGCCTGGGCGCGCGAGCAGTACGCTGCGCTGCGCACCTCGCTGGCCGCCTCGATCCGCGCCACGATGGCGTGGAAGGGCGCCGACTTCATCCCCGCGGCGGCCGACCTGGGCGACGGCGATCCGAGCAGCGTGTCGATCGCGCTGGATCCCACCGGCCAGCAGGACCTGCTGCCGGAACCGGCGCTGCGTACCACCTTCGCGCGCTATCTCGACGACGTGCGCAAGCGCAAGCAGCCCAACGCGCTGTGGGCGTATTCGCCGTACGAGATGCGCAACGTGCTGACCTACGTGCACCTGGACCAGCCGCAGGTCGCCGACGAACTGCTGCAGGACATGCTGCGCGACCGCCGCCCGTTCGAATGGCAGGTGCTGGCCGAAGTGGTGCATTCGCGGCCGCGCTTCCCGCGTTACCTGGGCGACATGCCGCACACCTGGATCGGCGCCGAGTACGCGCGCACCGTGTTCGGCATGCTGATGCACGAGGGCGACGACGCGCTGGTGCTGCTGCCGGGCGCGCCGCCGGCCTGGGTCGAGGGCGAGGGCCTGGCGGTGCAGCGCCTGCCCACCGCGTACGGCCAGCTGAGCATGCGCGCGCGTCAGCGCGGCGACACGCTGCGGATCGAGCTCGGCAGCGGCCTGCGCGCGGGCACCGCGGTGCGCGTGGCCTGGCCCTCGCGCACGCGGCCGACGCAGCTGCGCGTGGACGGGCGGCGCATCGACGCCTACGACGCTGCCGGCGTGGTGCTGGCCAAGCCGTTCCGGACTCTGGAGGCACGTTGGTGAATCCGCGCATCGCCCACGCGCCGGAACAGCGCGCCAGCATCACCATCAAGGACGTGGCGCGCCTGGCCAACGTCTCGGTGGCGACGGTGTCGCGCACCATGAACGGCCACCAGCACGTGGCTGAACCGGTGCGCGCGCGCGTGCTGGAAGCCGCGCGCACCCTGCACTACGTGCCGCACCACGCCGCGCGCAGCCTCAGCAGCCGCCGCACCCACACCATCGGCGTGGTGTTGCCCGACCTGCACGGCGAGTTCTTCTCCGAGCTGATCCGCGGCATCGACACGGTCGCGCGCGAGCGCGGCCTGCACCTGCTGGTGTCCAGCTACCACGGCGAGCCGGAAGAGCAGCGGCTGGCGGTGCGGCGCATGCCCGGGCGCGTGGACGGGCTGCTGATCATGTCGCCCTATCTGAGCACCGACGCCGACGAGGCCGCCGACATGCTGCCCGGCACGCTGCCGGCGGTGCTGATGAATTGCGCCGAGCGCATCGCCGACGCGCAGGTGCTCAACGTGGACAACTACGGCGGCGCGCGGGCGATGACCCGCCACCTGCTCGACAGCGGTCATCGCCGCATCGCCTTCATCGCCGGGCCGGACGACAACTTCGACGCGCGCGAACGCCTGCGCGGCTACCGCGACGAGTTGCACGAGCGCAGTCCGCAGACGCTGCCGCGGGTGCTGCCGGGCGACTTCGACGAAGCCTCCGGCTACCGCGCCGGACAGGCGCTGCTGCAGGGTGAGCGTCCGGACGTGGTGTTCGCGGCCAACGACATGATGGCGTTGGGCTGCCTGTTCGCCTTCACCCACGCCGGCCTGCGCGTGCCCGACGACATCGCCCTGGCCGGGTTCGACGACGTGCCGATGGCGCGCTACGTGCACCCGGCGCTGACCACAATGCGGGTGGACATTGCCGGCTTCGGTGCGCGCGCGATGCAGATGCTGATCGCTGCGCTGGAACCGCAGTCCGCCGCGGCCGCCGCAGAGGCCCCGCTCGCCACCGATATCGCTCCGCAACTGATCGTCCGTGCGTCCAGTGCCCAGCGAGGAACCGCCATGGACTGACACCGCCCGTCGCGCTCCACCCTCACCGTTTGCATCCAACTAGAAGAAAACACCGAATGAACCCGTTTACTGCCCTGGGAGGGGTTTCTGTCATGAAGAGAAAGCGTTCCGCTTCCAATATGCCCGCACGCAGCCTGCTGTGCTGCGCCCTGGCGACCAGCCTGTTCGCAACGATGCCGGCGATGGCGCAGACCAGCACCGCGATCCTGCGCGGCCAGGCCCAGGCCGGCGCCGAAGTAGTGGTCACCAACACCGCCACCGGGTCGGTGCGGCGCACGCCGGCGGGTGCCAACGGCAACTACACCGTGATCGGTCTGCCGCCGGGCACCTATACGGTCGAGGCCAATGGCGTCAAGCGCAGCGTGACGCTGCAGGTTGCCTCCTCGTCTACGGTCGATCTCGACGCCAGTGCGGCCGCCGCGCCGGGCGGTGCTGCGACCACGCTGGACACGGTCACCGTGACCGCGCCGATGCTCAAGGACGTCAAGACCTCGGAAGTTGGCAACGTGGTGTCGCTGCGCCAGATCCAACAGCTGCCGCAGGCCACGCGCAACTTCCTCGAATTCGCCGACACCGTGCCGGGCATGGTGTTCCAGGTCGATGGCAGCGGCAACACCAAGCTGCGTGGCGGCGCCTCCAACGCCAGCGCCGGCAACCTGTACATCGATGGCGTCGGCCAGAAGAGCTATGTCCGCGGCGGCGGCATCGCAGGCCAGAGCGACACCCAGGGCAATCCGTTCCCGCAGCTCGCGATCGGCGAATACAAGGTCATCACCTCCAACTACAAGGCCGAGTACGGCCAGATCAGCGGCGCGGCGATCACCGCGGCCACCAAGTCGGGCACCAACGAGTTCCATGGCGAGGCGTTCTTCCGCTACACCGACCAGGACATGCGCGACAAGCGTCCGGACGAGAAGGACACCGAGAAGACCGACTCGCAGATCAAGGAATACGGCTTTGCGCTTGGCGGTCCGATCATCCAGGACCGCATGCATTTCTTCGTTGCCTATGAGGGCAAGGAAAACGCATCGCCGAAGACCGTCCTTTCCAGCCCCGAAGCCGGCCCTTACGTCGGTTTCCTGCCGTCCAACCTGTCCAGCCTGTACGGCCCGGCCAACCTGCCGTTCACCGAGGACCTGTACTTCGGCAAGATCGATTTCGAGCCGACCGACCGCGACCGCATCGAGCTGAGCGGGCAGTACCGCGACGAGACCCAGGTCGCCAACCTTGGCGGGCAGAGCGCCGCCGGCCACGGCACCAACAAGATCAACAAGGACAAGCGCGCCAACCTGCGCTGGCAGCACAGCGCCGACAACTGGTTCAACGAGTTCATCGTCGGCACCGAAAACTCGGAGAACAACCCGACGCCGATGAGCATCGGCAACGGCATTCTCTACAACTACCTGTCCCCGCGCGCCGGCTCCACCGACGTGGACGAGTACAGCTTCCTGCAGACCGGTTCGGCCGGCGGCGCCAACGTGCAGCGCAAGAGCCAGAAGGGCTGGTTCCTGCAGAACGACCTGACCTTCACCAGCTTCCAGTGGCACGGCGAGCACACCATCAAGATGGGCGTGAGCTACAAGGACATCAAGCTGACCTCGCAGGACGCGGCCGCGCTGAATCCGCAGTTCAGCTACTCGGTGGACGCCAATGGCGTCGCCTCCACGCCGTACCGCGTGGACTTCGTCGCCCCGTACACCACGCCGGGCCAGAAGGCCACGGTGGAGTCGCCGTCCAAGCAGTACGGCATCTACATCCAGGACGACTGGGCCGCGACCGACAAGCTGATGATCAACGTCGGCGTGCGCTGGGATTACGAGAAGAGCCCGGCCTATACCGACTTCGTCACCTCGCAGGACTTCGTCAACGCGCTGTACGCCGACGATCCGGAGAACCCGGGCCATCCGTGGGCCGACCGCCTGCTGCCCAGCGGCATCAACGTCGCCGACTACATCAGCACCGGCAAGAACCGCAAGAACTTCAAGGATGGCTGGGCGCCGCGCCTGGGCTTCTCCTACGATTTCTTCGGCGACGAGAGCGCCGTGCTGCACGGCGGCGCCGGCCGTTCCTACGACCGCAACCTGTTTGAGCAGCTGGCGCTGGAAACC
Source organism: Xanthomonas sp. GW (assembly GCF_014236815.1). Taxonomy (NCBI): domain Bacteria; kingdom Pseudomonadati; phylum Pseudomonadota; class Gammaproteobacteria; order Lysobacterales; family Lysobacteraceae; genus Xanthomonas; species Xanthomonas sp. GW. The sequence goes on along the minus strand of NZ_CP051189.1, from coordinate 5,112,064 downwards.
AGCAAGGCCGCGCTGTCGCCGGTCGCGGTGTATTTCCAGAACCCGGCCACCGGCCAGTGCTATCGCTCCGACCGCGTCTGCACCGCGTGGGATCCGCGCTACCTCAACGGCGTGGACCAGCTGACCTCGATCCCCGGCGTCAACGGCAGCGCCGAACTGTTCATGTTCAACAACAAGCTCAAGACCCCGTACAGCGATCAGTACAGCATCGGCATCAGCAACCAGGTCGGCGACTGGCTCACCGACGTGACCTTCCAGCGCATCCTCAGCTACGACGGCTTCGCCATGTCGCTGATCAACCGCTATCCGGACGGTTCCTACTTCCAGAACGGCAGCGCGCCGTGGGGCGAGCCGGTGCCCGGCTACCAGAACACCATCATCGGCAGCAACGGCCTGGAGCAGCGCAGCAGCCAAGTGCTGTTGTCGGCGGAGAAGCCGTACACCAAGGAGTCGGGCTGGGGCTTGAACCTGTCCTACACCCACACCAGCGCGCGCCAGAACCGCAACATCGACGAGCCGTACGCGTTCGACAAGGCGACCATCCACGACTATCCGTTCGTGAAGTCCGATGCCGTGGCGGCGCACCGCTTCGTCGCATCCGGTTCGATCGACGGTCCGTGGGGCGTCACCTTCGGCGCCAAGCTGGTGCTGGCCACGCCCGAGCCGATCAACACCATCGCCTGCTACGGCAAGGTCGATGCGGATGGCGGTACCTGCCAGCAGGTCGGCGTGGTGCCGCCGGCCAGCGGCAAGTTCCTGCTCGGCGGCAAGATCTGGGGCTACCGCACGGTGGATTTCCAGGCCACCAAGGAGTTCGCCGTGTACAACGACTACAAGCTGTCGGCGCGCATCAATCTGCTCAACGCCTTCAACTTCAAGAACTACACCTCGTACGTGTACAACGGCTTCGGCGCCAACGGCCAGTTCGATCCGGACATCACCATCAACAAGACGGGCGATATCAATTATTTCCCGCGCACGGTGAGCTTCGAGATCGGCGCCAAGTTCTGATCCACCGCCATCGCCCACGCGCGTGCCCGACCGGCGCGCGTGGGGTTTTTCCGGACGGGGCCGCTTGGCCCCGTTCGCGTATCGGATACTCCCTTCTTTCCGTACAGGACCGCGCACGCATGATCGCCGCCCCTCTCCGCAACCTGGTCATCGTCGGCGGCGGCACCGCCGGCTGGATGGCCGCCGCCGCGCTGGCGCGCGTGCTGGGCCCGGACTACCGCATCACCCTGATCGAGTCGGAACAGATCGGCATCGTCGGCGTCGGCGAGGCCACCGTGCCGCACATCAAGGCCTTCAACAACCTGCTCGGCATCAACGAAGCCGAGTTCGTGCGCCAGACCCAGGGCAGCTTCAAGCTCGGCATCGAGTTCGTCGACTGGCACCGGCCGGGCACCTCCTATATCCATGGCTTCGGCACCGAGATCGGGCATACGCTCGGGCTGCTGCCGTTCCAGCAGTACTGGTTCAAGCAGGCACTGGCCGGCAAGGCCAAGCCGCTGGGCGCGTATACGCTCAACACCGTGGCCGCCAAGCGCGGCAAGTTCATGACCTCGGCCAGCGATGCGCCGCCCAACTCGCCGCTGGCCAACATCGCCTACGCCTATCATTTCGACGCCTCGCTGTACGCGGCGTTCCTGCGCCGCTACTCCGAGCAGCGCGGGGTGACCCGGCGCGAAGGCATCGTCGAGGAGGTGCAGCTGCATCCGGAATCGGGCGATGTGCTCTCGGTGCGGCTGGCCTCGGGCGAGGTGATTACCGGCGACCTGTTCATCGACTGCTCCGGTTTCCGCGGCCTGCTGATCGAGCAGGCGCTGCATACCGGCTATCACGATTTCACCCACTGGCTGCCGTGCGACCGCGCGCTGGCGGTGCCCTGCGCCAAGGTCGGCCCGCCGACGCCGTACACCCGCGCCACCGCGCGCGCGGCCGGCTGGCAGTGGCGCATCCCGCTGCAGCACCGCACCGGCAACGGCTACGTGTATTCCAGCGCGCACATCAGCGACGACGAAGCCGCGGCCACGCTGCTGGCCAACCTGGATGGCGCGGCACTGGCCGATCCGCGCCCGCTGCGCTTCGTCACCGGCCGCCGCAAGCAGGTGTGGAACCGCAACGTGATCGCGCTGGGCCTGGCCAGCGGCTTCATGGAGCCGCTGGAATCCACCAGCATCCACCTGATCCAGTCCGGCATTTCCAAGCTGCTGGAGCTGTTCCCGCGCGAGGGCATCAGCCCGGTGCTGGTACAGCGCTACAACGACCGCATCGCCTTCGAGTTCGACCGCATCCGCGATTTCCTGGTGCTGCACTACACCGCCACCGAACGCGACGACAGCGACTTCTGGCGGCAGTGCCGCAACATGGCGATCACGCCCGAGCTGCAGGCGACGCTGGACCTGTTCGGCGACAGCGGCCGCTTCTACCGCAACGGCGACGAGATGTTCGCCGAGATCAGCTGGGTGCAGGTGATGGTCGGGCAGGGCATCCTGCCGCGCGCCTATCACCCGCTGGTGGACCAGGTGCCGGCCGCGGACATCGAACGCTTCGTCGCCAGCATCGAGCAGACCATCGGCCATTGCGTGGACGCGATGCCGCCGCACCAGGCCTTCATCGACCGCTATTGCGCCGCCGCGCCGCGCTGAGCGGGTGCGCCCGGCCGCGCGCCGGGCAAAAAAAAGAGGCCTCGCGCACCAAGGCGCGGGCCTCTTCAAAATCCGACCGAAGCCGGAGAACGGTTTGTGGCGCATCTCCGGCAAAGCCGGACGCTGCGCATGCTACCGGCAGTACGCAGCTAATGCAATGGTTTAAGTTTTATTGGCTAAGTCGTTGATATGTATTGATCGGTCAGCGCACTGCCGCATTCGCCAGGGTGGCAGCGATCTCCTTCTGGATCGCCTCGGCCGCGGCGCGCGGGTCGGCGGCCTGGCGGATCGGGCGGCCGACCACGATCGCATCGGCGCCGTCGGCGAAGGCCTGGGCCACGCCGACGGTGCGCTGCTGGTCGTCGCCGACCGGGCCGCCGGGGCGGATGCCCGGGCACACGATCGAGAAGCCGGCGCCGGTGGCGCGGCGGATCGGCGCCGCTTCCTGGCCGGAGGCGATGACCCCGTCGACGCCGGCGGCCTGCGCGGCCAGGGCACGTTCCACCACGACGTCCTGCGGCTCGCGGTCGATGCCCATCGACGCCAGGTCGGCGCGGCCCATCGAGGTCAGCACGGTCACCGCCAGCAGGCGCATCTCGCCGCCGTTGGCCTCGGCCGCGGCCTGCATCATCGCCGGGTGCCAGCCGTGGATCGTGCAGTAGTCCACCGGCCACTGCGACAGGCGCCGGATCACCCCGCCGACGGTGGCCGGGATGTCGAAGAACTTCAGGTCCACGAACACGCGCTTGCCGCGCGCGGCCAGCGTCTCCAGCACGTCGAAGTACTCGCCGGAGGCCAGCAGTTCCATGCCGATCTTGTAGAACGCCACCGAATCGTCGAGCCGCTCGATCCACTGCAGCGCCTCGGTGCGGCCGGGCACGTCGAGGGCGAAGATCAGCCGTTCGCGCGCCTCGAGCGCCAGCGGCGCGCGGCTCACTGCGCCAGCTCCAGCGCGTCGCGCTTGGCCTGGTGGCGCGCGGCGCGCGGCTGCGCGAAATCGTTGTTGAACAGCGCCGGCTCCCAGGAGCCGTAGCTGGGATTGGGCAGCATCCACCAGCGCTCGCCGAACCAGTCGTGGTACTGCTGCAGCAGCTGCGCGCGACCGTCCGGGGTGTTGGCCACGACCTGCACGAAATCGCCGAGCTGGTCGCCGAACTGCATCAGCACGCGGTACTGCTGGCCGACCAGCTTGCGCCGGCAGTTCTTCTCCGAGCCGTTCTGCTCGCAGCCCTTGACCACCGTGCCCAGGCCCAGCAGCACGCTGTTGTCGGCCACCGGCAGGCCGGCGCTGCGCAGGTTGGCCAGGGTCGCGTCGGTCAGGTGCACCGCGCGGTTGGACACGTACAGCACGGTGATGCCCTTGGCGCTGGCCGCCTTGGCGAAATCGACCACGCCGGGGATCGGCTTGGCCTTCTTCTCGGCCACCCACTGGTCCCAGCTGACCTCGTCGAACTCCTTGCCGTTGCGGATCAGCCGCGCCTGGTACGGCGAGTTGTCCAGCACCGTCTCGTCCACGTCCATCACCACCGCCGGCTTCAGCCCGGCCGCGGCGTTGCCGCGCTCCTCCGGCACCAGCGCGTCCCAGTTCGGCTCCTGCAGCGCCGCGTCCAGGCGGTCGGCGGCGGCGCGGTAGGTCTGCTCGGCGACGGCCCGGTATTCGGCCGAGCGCTGCATCCACAACACCGCGTTGAGGTTGTCGTCGCCGGCCACGGCGGCGTCGGCGGTCTTGGCGGCCGGCGGTGTCGCGGCATCGGTGGCCGGCGCCTGCGGCTTGCAGGCGGACAGGGCGAGCACGGCGCAGGCCAGTGCGGTGCGGGCGATCGGGGTCATCGGGCGCGGGAACCTAGGCGGGGAATCGACCGATTTTAGCGGGTTGCGGCTGCGCTGGCGCTGCGGCACCGCCGTAGCGGCCGTGCCCGGGCGTGGCCGCGATGCATATTCCTGCGGGCGCCGAAGCGGACGCGCTCGACGCCTCGCCATGTGACAAGTGTGCGCACGGTCCATGGAAAGCGCGACCGGGTTCATGGAAGCGCATCAAAGCTAGGGAATTCCCCCACAGGGCGTCAGGAAGCCCCGGATTGTGCGGTTGCTGTGGTGTGCACCACAGTCTGCCTCGCCTGCGCGCGATGCGCAGTGCACTCGGAAGGATGCGATCGACGCCCTGCGCCTAGCGGGGATACGCCGGATGCGTGACAGGGGAAAAGGTGTGAGTGTGTCGAGGAAAGGACTCTCTCTGATGGCCGTGGCTGTCGGCGCGCTGGCGTGTCTGGCGGTTCCGGCGTTTGCGCAGGAACTGCCGACCACGCTGGACCGCCAGGAACAGCTGCGCCAGGCCGAGGAGGTGCAGCGCAAGCAGGAACAGGACCGGCAGGCGCCGTTCGCCGGCCCGCGCGAGCCCGTGGCGCCGGCCGACATGCGCAGCATCGCGTTGCCCACCGAAACCCTGTGCTTCCCGATCCAGCGCATCCAGCTCGGCGGCGCCGGTGCCGACGGCGCGCGCTTCGCCTGGCTGTGGCTGTACCTACGCCAGTACCAGGGGCACTGCATCGGCCGCGAAGGTATCGATCTGATCCGCCGCCGCGCGCTCGACCAACTGGTCGCGCGCGGCCTGGTCACCACCCGCATCGGCGTGCCCGAGCAGGACCTGTCCAGCGGCCGCTTGCGCTTCGAACTGATGCCCGGCCGCTTGCGCCAGGTCCGCGTGCAATCCGCCGATGGCCGTGCCTTCTGGCGCAGCGCCTTGCCGCTGCGGCCGGGCGACCTGGTCGACCTGCGCGCGATCGAGCAGGCCGTGGAGCAGTTCAAGCGGGTGCCCTCGCAGGACGCCAAGATCGACATCGCCCCGGGCGAGCAACCCGGCGAATCGGACCTGGTGATCACCCTGCAGCACAGCCGGCGCTGGCGCAGCGTGCTCAACGCCGACGACTCCGGCGTGCGTGCCACCGGCCGCGCGCAGGGCGGCATCGACTTCGCGCTGGACGCGCCGCTGGGCATCAACGACCTGCTGTCGATCGGCTACAACCACGACCTGGTGGATCACGGCGCCGAGCGCGGCACGCGCGGCAACAGCCTCAGCTACAGCGTGCCGTGGGGTTGGTGGACGTTCGCGCTGTCGCTGTCGTCCTACCGCTACCACCAGCGCGTGGACGGCTACCTGCAGAGCTTTCAGTCCAGTGGCGAATCCAACAGTGCCCAGCTCGACCTGCAGCGGGTCATCCACCGCAACGGCAGCAGCAAGACCACTGCCGGCGTGGTCGTGGCCAAGCGCGAGGCACGCAGCTACCTGGACGGCATCGAGATCGGCATCCAGCGCCGGCACACCACCAGCGCCGAGGCCTACCTCAGCCATCGCCGTTATCTGGGGCCGATGCAGCTGGACCTGCGCCTGGCGCACCGCCGCGGCACGCCCTGGTTCGACGGGCAATGGACCGGTTACGACCCGGCAGTGGGTTTCCCCAGCTTCCGCTACGGCGTCACCACGCTGGACGTGAGCACCGGGCTGCCGTTCAAGCTCGGCAGCGTGGCCGCCAGCTGGGACAGCAGCCTGCATGCGCAGACCGCCTCGCAGCTGCTGCTCGGCTCGGAGTTCATCAGCATCGGCGGGCGCTACAGCGTGCGCGGCTTCGATGGCGAACGCACCCTCGGTGCCGAACGCGGCGCGTACTGGCGCAACACGCTCAACCTGCCGGTGCAGCGCCTGGGCATCGTCCCGTACCTGGGCGTGGATGCCGGCCGCATCGGCGGCCCCAGCGCCAGCGGGCAGGACGGGCGCAGCCTGGTTGGCGCCTTCGTCGGCGTGCGTGGTGCGCGCGGCGGGCTCACCTGGGACGGCTTCGCCGGCTGGGATCTGCACGCGCCCCGCGATTTCGATACCGCGCAGCCGGCCTACGGCGTGCGTGTGACCTATCAGTTCTGATCCCCGGGCCGCCGTTGGCGGACCGGGTTTTTGTGGTTTTGAGCGCCGGTGGCGCGACGAGAGAGAAATGGCGATGGACAAGGATTCCGCTGGCATGCGCACCACCATGGCCGACCGCTTCAAGCGCGGCGTGGCGATGCTGCTGTGCTGCACCGTCACCTGGACCTCGCTGCCGCTCTACGCGCAGGTCGTGCCGGTCGCCAATCCAGGCGGGCAACAGCCTGGCCAGCAGGCCGCGGCCAACGGCGTGCCGGTGGTCGACATCGTCGCCCCGAACGCGCGCGGCGTCTCGCACAACCGCTATTCGCGCTTCGACGTCGGCGCCAACGGCCTGATCCTCAACAACAGCGCCAACATCTCCAAGACCGAACTCGGCGGCTACATCGCCGGCAACGACAACCTGAAGAACAGCGGTGCGGCCACGCTGATCCTCAACGAAGTCACCTCCAGCGCCAGCCGCCTGCAGGGCTATACCGAAATCGCCGGGGCCAGGGCGCAGCTGGTGATCGCCAACCCGAATGGCATCAGCTGCGACGGCTGCGGCTTCCTCAACGCTTCGCGGGTCACCCTGGCCACCGGCACGCCGCAACTCGGCAGCGACGGTGCGTTGAACGGTTTCGGCATCACCGGCGGCGTGCTCAGCGTCGGCAGCAACGGCCTGGACGCGTACAACGTCGATCGCCTGGATCTGCTGTCGCGGCAGCTCAGCGTGGACGGCTCGGTGTGGGCCAAGGATCTGCTCGCCAGCACCGGCACGCAGCGCATCGGCTACGACGGCATGCTGCTGGAGCTGCTGCCGGGCAGCGATGGCGCGGCGCCGTCGATCGGCATCGACGTGGCCTACCTCGGCGGCATGTACGCCGACCGCATTCGCCTGATCGCCACCGAAGCCGGGGTCGGCGTGGTCAGCCGCGGCACCCTGGCCGCGCAGAGCGGCAGCCTGCAGATCGACAGCGCCGGCCAGCTCAGCCTGAGCGGTACCACGGTCGCCCGCGACGACGTGGACCTGCGCGCCGCAGGCGCGTTGACCCAGCAGGGCACGCTCGGCTCGCAGCAGGCCAACGTGCGCCTGCGCGCCGCGCAATTGAGCCTGAGCGGCGACACTGTCGCCAGCGGCCTGCTCGACGCGCGCGCCAGCGGTAGTTTCGACCACAGCGGGCGCAGCAGCGCCGGCGGGATCAGCCTGTTCGGCTCCGAACTCGATGCCGGCGGCACGCTGTACAGCAGCGGCGCGTTGAGCCTGGACGCGAGCGGCACCCTGCGCAACAGCGGCGTGGCCTACGCCGGCACCACGATGGCGTTGCGTGCCGGCGGCAGCTGGCTGCAGAGCGCCGGGACACTGCAGAGCGGCGGCGCGATGAGCGCGCAGGCGGCGCGGATCGACGCCGCCGGCACGCTCGACGCCGGTGCCGGCCTGGGCTTGCGCAGCGATGGCGACATGCGCTTGTCCGGGTTGGTCCAGTCCTGGCAGGACGCCGCGTTGCAGGCCGGTGGCCGCCTCGACAACGCCGGCCAGCTCAGCGCCGGCGGCCGCGTGGACATCGCCGCGGCGGCGATCGGCAACAGCGCCAGCGGCGTGCTGTCCGCCAGCGGCGACGTCGCCCTGGCGACCGCCGGTACGCTGGACAACGCCGGCACTGTGTACGCCGGGCGCGACCTGCGGATCGATGCGGCGGCCTTCGCCAACGACGGCAGCAGCTATGCCGGCCGCAATGCGGACATCGCCAGCAGCGGCGCCACCCGCAGCCGCGGCAGCCTGGTCGCCGGCGATGCGTTGCGCGTGGACGCGGCGCAGTTCGCCAGCAGCGGCGAACTCGGCAGCCAACGCGGCGCTACCAGCCTGTATAGCCGTGGCGATCTGGCGCTCGACGGCGCGGTGGCGGCGAAGGGTGCGCTGACCGCGCAGGCCGCGGGCGACCTGCACCAGTCCGGCACGCTCAGCGCGGCCAGCGCGCAGCTGCAGGCCGGCGGCGATGCGCTGCTGGACGGCACGCTGAAAACCGATGGCGCACTGCAGCTGAGTGCCGTCGGGCAACTGCGCAGTGCCGCCACGATCGCCGCGGGCGGCGACGCCGATCTGCGTGCGCAAGGCACGCTGCTGCAGGCCGGGCAGATCCAGTCCGGCGGCGCGCTGCGCCTGCAGGGCGCGGACATCGACCAGTCCGGCGTGCTCGATGCGGGCACCACGTTGTCCCTGCGCAGCGCCAACGCGATGCGCCTGGCCGGCACGCTACAGGCGCGCGGCGACGTCGCGCTGGACAGCGCCACAACGCTGCAGAACCAGGCGCAGGTGGTCGCCGGCGGCAACCTGGCGGTGGCCGCCGGCAGCCTGGACAACACCAGCGGCGCGGCACTGTCGGCGAGCGGCGATGCCACCATCGCCAGCGTCGCCGCGCTGCGCAACGACGGCAACCTGCATGCCGATGGCGCGCTGCGCCTGAGCGCCGGCAGCTTCGCCCAGACCGAGACCGGCAAGGCCTACGGCGGCGCAAGCCTCGACCTCGCCGCGAGCGACGCGGTGGACAACCGCGGCGACCTGATCGGCGGCGGCGACGTGCGCATCGCCGCCGGCGGCATCGCCAGCAGCGGCCAGCTCGGCAGCCAGCGCGGTGAACTCGCGCTCGACAGCCGCGGCGACCTGAGCCTGGACGGCGTCGTGGTCGCGGCCGGTACGTTGCGCGCCGCCGCACTCGGCGACGTGTACCAGCGTGGCAGCGTGCAGGCGCAATCGGCGCAGCTGCAGGCTGGCCGCGACCTGACCGTGGCCGGCACCCTGCGCAGCGCGACGACGCTGCAATTGCAGGCGCAGCGCGCGTTGAACGTGGACGGCCAAGCCATCGCCGGCAGTGATATTGGCATGCGCGGCACCAGCGTCACGCTCGGCCAGGACGCCGTGGTGCAGACCGCCACGGCGCTGCAGGTGGACGCCGGCACGATCGACAGCCGCGGCGCACTCGATGCCGGCACCGATCTGAGCCTGCGCAGCAAGGGCAAGCTGACCCTGGCCGGCATCGCCCAAGGCGGTGGCGACGTGCTGCTGGAAGCCGGCGCTGGCTTGGACAACAGCGCCCAGGTCGTCGCCGGTCGCGATCTGCAGCTGAGCGCTGCCAATGCGCTCAACCGTGCCACCGGCACGTTGGCTGCGGCGGACATGCTCGACCTGCGCGTCGCCGGCCTGCTCGACAACGCCGGCCGCCTGCGCGGCCAGAAGTCCCTTCTGCTGCAGGCCAGTGACTTCCAGCACAGCGGCGAGCTATACGCGGGCCAGGCGCTGGATCTGCACAGCGCCGGCGCGCTGGACAACCGCGGCACGCTGATCGCTGGCGGCGACCTGCGCATCGATGCCGGCAGCCTCAGCAACAGCGGCCAGCTCGGCAGCGAGACCGGCCAGGTGACGCTGAACAGCCAGGGCGACATGCAATTGGGCGGCAGCGTGATCGCCGCGCAGGCGCTGAGCGTCAGCGCGCTGGGCGATCTGCAGGTGGACGGCGCGCTCAAGGCGCAGTCGGCCACGCTCGCCGCCGGGCGCGACCTGAGCGTCGCCGGCGGCGTACAGACCGCCGCCGCGTTGGAGCTGCAGGCGCAGCGCGCGCTGCGCGTCGATGGCCAGGCATTGGCCGGCGGCGATCTGCGCCTGAGCGGCGCCAGCATCGCCACCGGTACGGCCGCGGTGCTGCAAGGCGCGGCTGCCGTGACCCTGCAAGGCGGTGCCATCGACAGCCGCGGCACGCTCGATGCCGCCACCGACCTGACCTTGCGCAGCGACGGTGCGCTGGCAGTCGCCGGCGTGGCACATGCCAAGCGCGACATCGCGCTCGATGCCGGTGCAGCGCTGAGCAATACCGGCCAGGTCGTGGCGGGTCGCGACCTGAGCGTCGCCGCGCAAAGCATCGACAACGCCGCTAGCGGCACGCTCGCCGCGCAAGGCGCGCTGCAACTCGCCACGCCTGGTACGGTCAGCAACGCCGGCAGCCTGCAGGCCGGCCAGGCCATGACCCTGGACGTCGGCACGCTGCAACACAGCGGCCAGGCCTACGCGGGCGATCGCCTGACGTTGCGCGCCAGCGGCGCGGTGGACAACCAGGGCGAACTGATCGCCAAACATGATCTGCAGGTGGATGCGGCCAGCATCGCCAGCAGCGGCCAGCTCGGCAGCGAGACAGGCCAGGTCGCGCTGACCAGCCAGGGCGATTTGCGTCTGGGCGGAATCGTCGCCGCGGCCACGCAGCTGAAGGCGCAAGCGCAAGGCGATCTGCTGCAGTCGGGCACCCTCAGCGCACAGGCGCTGGACCTGCACGCCGGGCGCGATATCGCGATGACTGGCCAGGTCACCGCCACGCAGTCGCTGCAGGTCCAGGCGCAGCGCGACCTGCACGTGGATGGGCAAGCCAACGCCGGTCAGGGCGCGTCGCTGAGCGCGGGCGCCACATTGAGCACCGGCAGCCAGGCCGTGCTGCACAGCGCCGGCGCGATCACGCTGACCGGCGCACGCATCGACAGCCAGGGCACGCTGGACGCCGGCACCACACTGGCGCTGACCAGCAGCGGCGATCTCGCGCTCGCCGGCATCGCCCAGTCGGCGACGACGCTGAACTTGAATGCCGGTGGCGCGCTGAGCAACGCCGGCCAGGTCGTGGCCGGCACCGACCTGACGCTGACCGCGGCCAGCGTCGACACCGCCGCCAATAGCCTGCTCGCCGCGCAGGGCGATGCGAGCCTGACCGTAAGCGGCACGCTGACCAACGCCGGTGCGCTGCGCGCGCGCCAGCGCCTGCAGTTGGATGTCGGCTCGCTGCAGCAGACCGGGCAGAGCTACGGCCTGCAGCGCCTGGGCCTGACCGCTAGCGGCGCCGTCGACAACCGCGGCGATCTGATCGCCGGCAACGCGCTGCGCGTGGAAGCGGCCAGCGTCGCCAGCAGCGGCCAGCTCGGTAGCGAAAGCGGCGACGTGGCGCTGGTCAGCCATGGCGATCTCGCGCTGGGCGGCACGCTGGCGGCGGCCGGTGCGTTCAGTGCGCAAGCCGGCGGCGCGCTGTCGCAGACCGGCGCGCTCAGCGCCGCGACCACGCTGCAACTGCAGTCGCACGGCGACCTGACCGTGGCCGGCACGCTGTCGGCGAACCAGGTCACGCTCGGCAGCGATGCCGCACTGCTCCAGCGCGGCACCGTCAACGGCAGCGACGTCGCCTTGCAGGCGCAACGCATCGACAACGCCGGGCAGACCCTGTCCAGCGGCAACCTGAGCCTGCGCGGCGGCGACATCGCCATCGGCGGCGTCGCCGCGGCCGGCGTGCGCAGCGACGGCAGCCTCGGCAGCAGCGGCACGCTGGACCTGCATGCCGACCGCACCCTGAGCGCCAGCGGCAAGCTGATCGCCGCCGGCAACCTCACCGCGCAGGCCACCCAACTCAGCCTGGCCGGTAGCACCACCCGGGTCGGCGGCGATGCCAGCCTGACCGCGAGCAACGGCCTCGATCACCGCGGCGCCGACCTGCTCGCCGGCGGCCTGCTGACCGTGCGCGCCGGCGGCAGCCTCGACAACGGCACGCTCAACGGCGTCGGCGGTCAACTGCAGGCCGCGCGCCTGGATCTGGGCGCAGCGTCATTGAGCAACACCGGCGGCACCCTGGTGCAGAGCGGCAGCGGGCAGACCCGCATCGCCATCACCGGCGCGTTCGACAACGGCAACGGCAAGCTGGCCACGAACGGCCAGGATCTCAACCTCAGCGCCGCGTCGCTGAACAATGCCCAGGGGCGCATCGAACACGCCGGCACCGGCACCGCCACACTGAGCATCGGCGGCGCCGTCGCCAATGCCGGCGGCCGCATCCTGACCCAGGGCCAGCTGCAACTCGGCGCCAATGCCGGCATCGACAACCAGAACGGCGCGATCGCCGCCGCCGGCGACGCCACGTTGACCGCGGCCAGCCTGAGCAATGTCGGCGGCAGCGTGTCGGCACGCGGCTTGAACACCCAGCTCGGCGGCGCGCTCGACAACCGCAGCGGCGTGCTGCAGGCCTCCGGCGGCACCCTGACCGTACGCGCCGACAGCCTCGACAACCGCAGCGGCACGCTGCAGGCGGTCGCCAACGGCGGCAGCGGCGGCGATCTGCGGACCGAGATCGCGCACACGCTCAACAACGATGGCGGCCTGCTCGGCGCCAGCAACGACGCCAGCGTCGGCGCCGAAAACCTCAGCAACAGCGCCGGTACCGTGCAGGCCGGACGCGACCTGGCGCTGACCGCGCGCGGCCAGCTCGACAACCACCAAAGCGGGCGCATCGGCGGCGGCCGCGACCTCAACGTCGCGGTTACCGGCGCGCTGCTCAACAGCGGCGGCCAGCTCGACAGCGGCAACGCAATGACCCTGTCCGGCGGCCGCATCGACAACAGCCAGGGCAGCATCGCCAACAACGGCAGCGGCCTGACCCAGCTCACCACCGGCGGCGAACTGCGCAATGCCGGCGGCAGCCTGGGCGGACGCGGCAGCGTCGTGCTCAACGCCGCCAGCGTGGTCAACAGCGACGGCCAGCTGGTCGCCGGCGGCAATCTTGTCGCCAACACCAACGCGCTCGACAACCAGCGCGGCAACGTCTACGCAGGCAATACGTTCCAGCTGCAGCGCGCCGGCGCCACGCTCGACAACCGCGGCGGCACCATCAAGGCCGAGCAGGCGGTGCGCCTGAGCCTGCAGAGCCTGAGCAACAGCGGCGGGCGCATCGGCGCCGGCAGCAGCGTCGGCGGGGCCGGCGACGTGGTCATCGATACCGTCGGCTTCGACGGCAGCGGCAACATCCTCGCGCAGAACCTGCTCGACCTGACCGTGCGCAGCGACTACACCCACCGCGCCGGCGCCGACATCACCAGCAATGGCGATTTCCGCCTCAGCGTTGGTGGCAACATGACCAACGCCTCCGCGCTGAAGGCCGGGCGCAGCCTGAGCGTGACCGCCAACAACATCAGCAACGTCGCCGGCGCGACGATGCAGGCAGGCAATACCCAGTTGAATGCCGGCGGGACCATCGACAACGCCGGCGACATTTCCGCCAGCAACAATCTGCAGCTCAAGGCCGGCAGCGTCTACAACACCGGCAGCCTGGTCGGCGCCAACGTGCTGGTGGACACCGGCACCCTGGTCAACGGCGCCGACCTGGGCGGCGCCACCGACAACGCCGCCTACGGTTCGGCGCTGATCGGCGCCACCAACGGCATGACCCTGCTGGTCCGCGACCAGCTGCTCAACCGCGACGCCAGGATCTTCAGCCTCGGCAACATCGCCATCGGCGGCGCGCGCGACGGCGGTGGCACGCTCACCGCGCGTACCGGCGTGGTCAACAACCTGTCCGGCAGCATCGAGGCCGATGGCAGCATTTTGATTGCGGCCAGTGACGTGAACAATCGACGTCGCAAAGTCGAAGCAAGGACCAATCCACTCTCTGACGCTGAACGTGAGGAAATCAACAAGAACACGCCCAGCGAAGTTCTGTACGTCGGCGATCCGATGCCTGAGCAGAATGGAAAAAATGTTGGTTCAGAAGTCAGGCTCGGTGCAACCAGGACATACGATGTAATCAGTCGCGACCAACTTATTTCCGCTAGCGCCGAAGGACGCATAGTAGCTAGTGGAAATATATCGATTTCCGGAAGCGTGGATAACTATGCATCCACGATTGCTGCCGCCGGTCTGCTTGCGGTCAACAGCTATGGCACAAATGGCCTGAGCGATTCCCTTATCAACAAACAGGAAATCGTGAAGAACAACGCGCTCGCGCTGAGTCAGAAAACGAAATATACCGACATCGAGACAGTGGCTGTATTGGAAGATGGAGACTGTGCACGAGGAATCCGAGGAGATGGCTGCACATATCAGATTCAAGAAAATGAAATCAACTCCGGCATTCTAGACAACAGCTACACCGCCCTCGCCGCCAACATGACCGGCGGCCAGGGCGTGTCGATCAATGGCGCCACGATCAGCAACGGTGCCGTCGGCAGCGACGGCCGCAGCATCGGCGGCGCCGCGTTCAACGCTAGGCAAGGCACGGCACTGAACCGCCGCAACGCGCAGAGCGCCAACGGCGTCGGCAATAAAGCCGTGCAGGCACAGACCAGCTCGGCCGCAGGCGGTGCAACGGTCAGTAACCGCATCGTCAGTGCCAGCATCGGCCCGATCCGCATCGATGAAGGCCAGGGCTCGCTGGTTAAAAGTACCGATGCGTCTGCCGCCAACGTGCAGCCGCAGACGATGCAGGCCAGTCTGTCCAACGCGGGCAGCACCACCCAACGCCAACAGATCGACCCCGGCACCGGCAATGTGCAGCAAGTGGTTGGTGGTATCGGCGCCCCGCTCGGCAACATCACGTTGCCCATCGGCGGTCTGTATCGCCTGGTCGGTGCCAACGGCGCCAGCGTCAACGCGCTGGGCCGCGCCGCCAACGGCCTGGGCGGCATCAACGCGAATCGCAGCGCCGGCCCGGGCCGGCGCTACCTGATCGAGACCGATCCACGCTTCGTCAACTACGACAACTTCATCAGCAGCGATTACCTGCTCGACAAGCTCGGCGTGGACCCCGAATGGACCCAGACCCGCCTGGGCGACGGCTTCTACGAACAGCGCCTGGTGCTGGACCAGATCACCCAGCTGACCGGCCGCCGCTACCTGGGTAACTACGACGACGGCGTGGCGCAGTACCGCGCGCTGCTGGACGGCGCCGTGGCCGAGGCCGGCGCGCTGCACCTGGATGTCGGCGTTGCATTGACCGCCGAACAGGTCGCCGCGCTGACCCACGATATCGTGTGGATGGTCGAACAGGAGTACCAGGGCCAGAAGGTGCTGGTGCCGGTGGTGTACCTGTCGTCCAGCACCGCGCTGACCCTGCGCAGCGACGGTGCTTTGATCGCCAGCGACAACGGAGACGTCTCACTCAACGCCACCGCCGGCCTGAGCAACAGCGGTTCGATCAGCGGCGCCAACGTCAGCGCCACTGCTGGCAACCTGTTGAATCAGGGCCGCATCGCCGGTACTGGCACGGTGGCATTGCAGGCGAAGCAGGACCTGCTCAACCTCGGCGGCCAGATCGTCGGCCACGACGTGTTGCTGAGCGCGGGCAACGACCTGCTCAGCAACACTCGCGACGACACCATCGGCCGCGGAATCGCCTCGACCATCAGTGCCGACAATAACCTGCAGATGCTTGCCGGCCGCGATCTGATCATCACTGGTACAACCGCGCAGGCGGGCAACAGCGCCGCATTGCAGGCCGGTAACAACCTGGTGCTGAAGCCCACCGACCTCCGCGATGACGCTGGCCTCACCCGCGGTGGCGATGCCACCAGTCTGAGCGTTGGCAGAGATCTGCAACTGGCTGCCGGCAACGACATCACCATACGTCAGGCGGAAGTGAAGGCCGGCGGCGACCTGATCGCGGCGGCCGGTCACGATCTCAACGTGTCCTCGGTATTGGGCCAGAGCACCACCACGACCGACCACACCGGCCAAGGCAAGACCAAGGTCACCACCACGACCACCACCCAGGATATCGATCAGCAGGCACTGACCGCCGGCGGCAACCTGATCCTCAGCGCCGGCAACGACGTCAACCTGGTCGCGGCCAAGCTCGACGCGGGCAAGGGCCTGGCCGTGGTCGCCGGCAACGACATCAACAGCACCACGCTGACGACGGTGGACAGCAGCGACACGCTGGAGACGCGCAAGCGCTTCAAGCAGACCACCAGCACCACCGATGAGACCGTCCACGGCACCGAGTTCAGCGCCGGCAGCGACATCGCCCTGCAGGCCGGCCATGACGTAAACCTCACCGCGGCCAAGGTCTACACCGACACCGGCAGCGTGTCCGTGGCCGCCGGCAACGACGTCAACCTGCTCGCCGCGCAGGAGCAGCACGACGCCGAACAGGACATGCAGAAGAAGAAAAGCGGCTTCTTGTCCAGCAAGACCACCACCACGCACGACGAGTGGCACGACAGCACGGCGGTGGTCACCACGCTCAGCGGCGACAGCGTGCAGATCGCCGCCGGCAACAACCTGCTGTCGCAAGGCGCGCAGGTCGCCGGTACCGGCGACGTGGTGCTTGCCGCCGGCAACGACCTGACGCTGGAGACCGCACAGAACGAGCACAGCGAAGAGCACGACAAAAAGGTCAAGAAGACCGGCTTGTACAGCGGCGGCGGCTTCAGTGTGACGCTGGGCGCCAGTAAGAAGACCGACACGCTCGACGCCACGGAAATCACCAACAGCGGCAGCCTGGTCGGCAGCACCGATGGATCGGTGACGATGACGGCCGGCAACGCGGTGTCGATCACCGGCAGCGACGTGCTGAGCAAGACCGGCACGGCGATCGTCGGCAAGGAAGTGACCATTGCCGCGGCCGAGAACCGCGTGGACACGGTGCAGACCTCCAAGCAGCAGAGTGCGGGCATCTCGCTGGGCTTGACCGGTGGTTTGGTCGATGCGGTACAAACCGCGTATAGCGCGGTCGAGCGCGGCTCCGAGGTCGAAGATGATCGGCTCAAGGCGCTGTACGCAGTCAAAGCGGGTTACTCGATCAGCGACGCCGCCGGTTCAGCCAGCAACGGCCTAAAGGGTTACAACGGCGAAGCAGTTGCTGGAAATACAACGAAAACCGGTGCAGCTTCGGCAGATGGTGCTCAGGGAGCAGCCAATGCCACAGGCGTAAGCCTGCGCATCGGCATCGGCGCCAGCAGTTCCTCGAGCAAGACCACCACGCACGAGGAGACCACAGGCGGCAGCCGCATCCTCAGCGACGGCAATGTCACCATCGCGGCCACTGGCGGCGATCTCAACGTGATCGGCAGCAAGATCAGTGGCGAGAATGTCGCGCTGGCGGCGGCCAACAACCTCAACCTGCTGAGCCAGCAGGAAAACAACACGACGAAGTCGGAGAACAAGAACGCTGGCGGCGAGATCGGCGTCAGCGTCGGTGCAACGACGGGCTATTACCTGACCGTCTCGGCCGGCAAGGGCAGCGCCAAGGGCAACAGCGACCTGCATACCGAGAGCGTGGTCACCGCCAACGGCACACTGACCCTGGCCAGCGGCAACGACACCACGATCAAGGGCGCTCAAGCAGTTGGTGATAAGGTCCTGGCAAACGTCGGCGGTAACCTGCTGATCCAGAGCGAACAGGACGAGAACGAATACAAGAGCAAGCAACAGCAGGCGAGCGTGACGCTCGCCACCGGCTCGGGCAGCGGCGGCAGCTACAGCCAGCAGAAGGTCAACAGCAGCTACACCAGCGTCAAGGAGCAGAGCGGGATCCAGGCCGGCGATGGTGGGTTCGATATCACCGTGGGCGGCAATACGCACCTGATCGGTGGGGCCATCGCCAGTACGGCCGATGCAAGTTTGAATAGTCTGTCAACCGATAGCTTGACTGTTGAAAACTTGCAGAACAGCGCCAAAGCTAGTGCTTCCGGGATGAACTTGGCGGTAGATACGGGCATGTTCAGTGGTAGCAAGTATGCTGCCGCGAAGGGTATTGCAAGCAATGCACTAGGCAGTGGAGACGATAGCGAGAGTCACAAGAGTGACACGCTCAGTGATATCGCTGCCGGTGCTGTGGAAATACGGAATAACGAAAGTTCGGCGCTTCTTGCTCTGGAACGAAAAGCATCAGTGCTCAGCGGAAATGGCGTCAATGAAATAAACAGGGATAAGTTACAAGAGCAAGTTGAGTTTGAGCAGCAGGCTAAACAGCTAGCTTACGACCAAGCAGTGAAGTACACGGATGAAGCTTACAAGGATATGTTCCTCAAGGAGCACAAGTTTCTTGAGGTTGTCACTGATGAAGATGGCAAGCTGATCAAAGTGGTTGATAAAGATGGAAAAGAACAATTTGTTCACGGTCGCGAGTTGACAGAGGAAGAAATAAAAAATCTGCAACCTGGGACCGACGGCAAAGTGCACGTTGCACTCAATGGGATATTCAATGGTACGTACGGTAACGATGTGCCGGCGGAAAAATATGCGAATCAACACAATATTTCTGACGGTCCGCAGTACTACATCCACTTTCCTCAAGCTGACAACAGCTTGTCTGAGCTATTAATTGCGGGCTATCAAAAATATCTGGAGGGAGACTTCTGGGGGTTGACTAATTCCACAAGGGAACTCGAAGGCGTCATGCTGCAATACGGTACGACGGGCCTTCATCTTGACGGGCACAGCCGAGGTTCAATGACGGTAGGTAATGCGATGGAGTCAATTGCAAAAATAACTGGTTCATCCGGCGTGTTGAGCAATACCACAATTTCCTTTTTTGGTCCGGCCTATAATGCTGAAAAGGCAGATGGGGTATTGAGCGGTTTGCAGAATCGCGATATGCAGTTTGATCCGCAAGCGATGGTATTGACTTTGCAAAATCATATAGCTGATCCTGTTGGCCGCTTGATCGGCGGAAATCCAGCAACAGGTGGAACCATTCCTGAAGGAAGCAGTTGGATTTCTGAAGTCAAGCGAGCGCTGGGGGGACAAGGTACATCGCATAATTGTTATGGTTCTGGGTCGGATTCAAGATGCAGTCAACTTTGGAATGGTAATGAAACGAATAGGCCGACGTCTTACCCTGTCAATAAAATAATAGATGGGATTAAATGAAATATAAGCATGCACTGATTTTTATGACTGCACTTATTGCAGGGTGTTTTGGGTTTGTTCCTTTTCAGCCAAATCGCGATCAAGACGAGATGTGGTCGGCAACGGGCAAGTCACGGGCCGAAGTACAAAAAGCTATGCTTGAGTGTGGCTATCCAAATCTATCTTCAATTAGTGGGAGGGGTTCTGATAAATACCCATCGGAAAACGAGATAGCCATCATGTTTCGTTGCATGCAACACAGTGGATTTACGTATGGGGACGAAGGTTTTGACTTCTGTAAAGGATACGAAAACATTCCAGCTTGCCAGCCTGGTGCGATCATCCCTAAGCGCGATCTAGGTTTGAGAATCAATAGTAATTTTTGCAAATCGCATGTAAATGCAGATGCTTGCAGGCCATAAGTAATTTTTGGAAATGTGACTGCGCTGCTGCGCATCCGCAGGATGCGCCGCCCCCGCGTTCACGGGGGTGCCGGAGTCAGGTTCACTTATCGGTGGTCATGGTGGATTCGCGTAGCCGGTGGGGGGCTGATGCCAGCGGGGGGCTGGGGTCAGTGACCTCAGGGCGAGGCACCTCGCGTTGTGTAAGCTGCCCGAAACCGGGGTCAGAGCGCGCTTTCCCGGCCCAAGCTCATGCGCTTACCCGTTGGGACGGCTCGTTTGGATAAACGACGCTGCTCCTTCCGCAGAGCGAAGAATCGCATATGCTCCCCCCACTGGATCTCCCCGGCGTCGCCCAGCATATCGTGCAGCGGGGAAATGGCCGGCAGCCATGCTTCTTTACCGACATCGACCGGACACCCTACCTGCAGGATCTGCACGAACTTTCGCTCAAGCTCAGAATTGCCGTGCATGCCTATGTGTCGATGACCAACCATGTGCACTTGCTGCTCACCAGCCAGCAAGCCGGAACGATGCCAACGCCGATGCAGTCGCTCGGCCGCTGCTATGTGCGCTATATCAACAGTCAATACCGTCGCACCGGCACCTTGTGGAAAGGCCGCTACAAATCGTGCACCGTGCAGGATGAAGTCTATTTGCTCCGCTGCTACCGCTACATCGAACTCAACCCGGTGCGCGCCGGCATGGCGGCCGATCCGGCGGACTATCCGTGGTCGAGCCATTCCTGCAACGGACTCGGCCAGGCCAACTCGCTGGCGCAACCACATAGGAGCTATCTAGCAATTGCCCCAACCGGCGAACGGGCAGATCATTATCGCCGCTTCGTTCTGGATGCAATTAAACCTGACGAGACAGCTGCCATCCGTCTCAATCTACAGCGCCAACATGCGCTGGGCAACAACCGCTTTCGTGCTGTCATTGAGTACCAGCCTGGCCATCGTGCCGGACCCGCTGCACGAATGGGAAGGCCGCCGAAGGTCAGACTGACAGGAGAGGGAAGTGCACTCTGCCCCCCGCTTTTGCCGACGATCAAACAGCTTCAGAATCTCCGCCAGCAGCCGCTATCGCTACCTCAAGTCACGACGAGGCAAGAATGGAACTCCTACCCAAGCTTTTTCTGCTGACCGCACTTTTCGCTGCGGCTTGTCCAGCGGCGGCCACAACCGACGACGACGAGGACGAACAGGCACGGGTCAACCCTGACAACCAGGCGCGGATCCGCTTTTTCGGGCAGGCCGCGATTGGCCTGGAGTTCTATCGCAACACCATGTGCTATGGCGGTGATGCTGAAAGCGAAACGCCCTCCAGCAGCGGCTTCGGCGGGGCTTTCGGCAGCAAGAAGAACATTTCCCTGGGAATGCCGGTCACCCCCAATGTCACCAACCTCAAACAGCGCAACGGCATCCTGGCCAAGGCGTTCTATCGCGAATACGCCATCACCGCAGGCGAGCCCATCGCCATCCACGCCTCGTATTATGAAACCACGGGGCCAAGCGGCATTTCGCTCGGCTGCAAGGATTTCGGCGTGTCCTTCGTCCCCGAAAAAGGCCAAGACTACGAGGTCGCCCTGGATCTCTCGCGCCAGTACTGCCATCTCACCATCTCCAGGATCAGCGAAACCAGCGACGGCGTAGCGCTGGCTCCGGTCGAATCCAAAGACGCGCAGGAATGTAGCGACGAATAGGGCTGCTCTGCTGCCGGGTGTGCCAACTGGCCCTGCGCGAACGCCGGCATTGGTTTCCGGGAAACCTCAGGCTCCGACCTCCGTTTCCGCACTCCTAATAGCACCGCGATCGACCAGCCTCCCTACATGGCACTGGGCAGCGGGCGCGCCGGCAGCAAGCTCAAGGCCAGGCGCAGGTCCGCCGCGCTGCTACCGAGCTGGGTGACCAGACGGGCGCTGTCAGGATCGTAGGCGGCCGTCAGCGACAGCAACGGTAGTGCGTCGCGAGGCGCATAGGCGCTGCCGACCACATGGCCCGCTTCGCCGTTGCGCGAGCGGGCCTTGTCGAAGGCGACGTCGCTGCCGACGAATTCGGCATGCGTTTTGTCGCCGCGGAGGTAGGGCAGCAGCCATTGCACGCTGTGCGCGAGCGAGGCGCCATTGCGCGCCTGCCATTGATACAGGTCGTCGCCACGCTCGGAGAACGCCAAGGCGAGCGTCACCAGGGGGCGCAGGTCATAGACATGGTAGGACAGCGCATCGCGCTCGATGAAGTCGATGCTCTGGCCGTCCGGTCGCAGGTTGTCGCCGATCTGTTGCTTGAATCCATCCCTGGCATAGGCGATCAATGTGTCGTCGTCCAGCGCGATGCCGATCAGGCCGACGGTCTTCAGGCGATGGCTATGCCAGTTGTTGGTGGCGGTCTTGCGCTTGATATCGCGCGACGCGATCTCGGCGCGCGCAATGCGCCGCAGCCAGTCGTCGACGTCATGGCGGTTGCCGGTCGGCAGTGACTTCCTGACGATGCGGTAGGCAAAGATCGCCGGCTCAAGGCCGGTCTCGTCGATGGGTTGACCGGTCGGCTGGTTCACTGCGGCCCATCGGCCGAGATAGTCGCCGACTTTCGTCGCATAGCGCTCCTCGCCGGTCAGGGCATAGGCCACGGCCAGCGCCTGGATCTTGCGCATGTCGCCCAGGCTCGCTTCGGTGCTTGCCTTGACGGGGTCGCCTTTCAGTCGGCCGGCGGTGCTCAGCACGGCGATAGGGTGCGCGGTGTCGTGCAGCGCCGCGTCAGCCAGGCGCAGTTGCGCGGTAGCCGCGTCGCTGCCGGTTCCGAACTGGCGCCATTGCTGCTCGGTCGGCCAAAGTCGCTGCATGGCAGAAGCTGGAGCGCATGTGGACAGGGCAAGGACGGCGATGGCGAGGTTTGCTCGAAGCCTGGCGAAAGACATGGGCACTCCGTGCGGGCGCGGCGATTCACGAGGTGGACGAATCTATGCCGCGCGGCATGAACCGGGCGTGGCTTCAGGCAAGAGGGTGGGAGGCAGCGACCATCGCTGCATCTACCAGGCAATGCGCCGCAACCTGGCGACAAGATGGTGTTGCATGCGCTGCCTGCATGGCAGGGTGAGAGGGAAATCCCAGCTGATGCCACATGCCGGGCTATCCTAGCCACCCCTGCTGCTGGCTTTCCACGATGACGACCGATGCGTCACAACCCCTTGTTCTCTCCGCCGTCGAAGCCCGCGCGCTGGGCTGCCTGATCGAAAAAGAAGCCACCACGCCGGATGCGTATCCGCTCACGGTCAATGCGACGGTGGTGGCCGCCAACCAGAAGACCTCGCGCGAGCCGGTGATGTCGCTGAGTCCGGGCGATGTGCAGCATGCGCTGCGCCAGTTGGAAGGGCGGGGAATTGCGCGGCAGCAGTTCTCTTCGCGCGCGGTGCGCTACGAGCATCGGCTGGCGGCGGCGTTGGATCTTACCCAGCAGCAGGTGATCCTGATCGGGCTGCTGTTGCTGCGCGGCCCGCAGACGGCGAACGAGCTGCTGGCACGGGCCGAGCGCATGGCGCGGTTCGCCGATGCCGAGGACGTGCGGCACCAGCTGGAGCGCCTGGCGCAGCGCCAGTTGGCGGTGCAGCTGCCGCGCGCCAGCGGCCAGCGCGAGGATCGCTACATGCATCTGCTCGGTGGGCCTATCGATGCCGAAGCGTTGGCGGCGACTTTCAAGGCGCGCCCCGCGGCGTCCGGCAACGACGAACTGGAGACGCGGATGCAGGCATTGGAGGCCGAGGTGGCGGAGCTGCGCGAGATCGTCGCCGCATTGCAGGCGCAGAGCGGTACGGCATAGCGACGTTTTCACGCAGGAGGCTGTCGCGGCAATGCGCTCGCGCGCGTCGCTAGCGTGTCTTCGGCATCATGGTCGCGTTCAGCGACTCGCCGAAGGCGATGCCGCGAGTGGTTTCTTCCATTCGTTCGGTGACGCCGGACGCTCGGATCTTGCAGTCTCCACTGCCGCTGACGCGTACGGCTGTCACGCCACCGGCTGCATCGATCCTCATTCGATCTCCATCTGCGGAATCAACATCAGCAGATCGGTCACGCCCACCTCCGCGCCGGCCTGGCTGAGCAAGGTGGTGGTCTGGCCGCGATGGTGGGTCTGGTGATTGAAGAAGTGCAGCAACACATCGCCGAAGCGCCGGCGATGGGCGTCGCCGCGGGTGTTGCGGTAGTGCAGCGTGATGTCCAGGTCCGCGGCGCTTACCTGCGCCATCCAGGTGGCGATGGTGGCGTCCAGCACCTGGCGCTGGGTCGATAGCGCAGCCAGGGTCGTTGCCTGTACTGCGTCCAGCGCCACGGGAATCGGAGCGGCGGCGATCGCGGTCAGTGCCGGGTACTGCGCCGGATGCTTGGCGAAACGCTGCAGCCAGATCGTATCGGCCACCACCAGGTGGTTGAGCGTGCCCAGCAGCGAGCCGAAGAAAGCACCACGCGGCTGTGCGATGGCCTGTTCCGGCAGGGTCGCTGCGGCCGCATACAGGCGCTCGTTCATCCATTGGTTGTAGCGCGCCAGCAACTGCAGCGATTCCAGGGTATCCACGGTTCAAGCCTCCGGTCGTTCGTTCGAGGCAGACAGGTCGCGTGCGTACAGCTCGACCTCGTGCGCATCCGCGGCGATCCGCATGCGGCCCTGCGAGGCGAAGCCCAGCGCCTCCAGCAGCCGCGTCGAGCGCGCGTTGTCCGGTGCCACGATTGCGCACAGGCGCGGCAGCGCCAGGGTGTGTTGCGCGTACGCCAGCACAGCGCGAGCGGCTTCGCTGGCGTAGCCATGGCCTTCGTAAGACCGCAACAGGGCATAGCCCAGGTCCGGGCAGGGTAGGGTGGGGCGCAACACCAGGCCGGCCACGCCGAGCCAGGCGCCGTCGTCGCGGCGTTCCGCGGCATACAGGCCAAAGCCGTTCTGGGCGTAGCTGAGCACCGCGCCGTCGGCGAGGTAGCGGCGCGCTTGGGCTTCGTCGCGCACGCCGCGGTCGCCGATATGGGCCAGGAAGCCGGGGTCGTTGAGCAACGCCAGCATCGCGGCGGCGTCGCGGTCCGGCTCCAGCAAGCGCAGGCGAAGGCGCGCGGTTTCGATCACGGTGGACACTGCACGTCCTTGCACGGATGGCGGATCGCGCCAGCGTGGCGCGGCGTGTGCGGATTGGCAAGCTGCGGAGGGGCGCGGGACACGCGGCGCTTGTACGGCTTCGCCGCGCGAAGGAAGACGTCGTCTGCTGCCCGTCGGCCCCATGGCGCACTGCCAAGCGCCGCCGATGCGTAGGCAGCGGCAAGTGCGGCCCTACCAGCGCCGGGCAGGAATGGCATCCGGCAGCGCACGCGGCCCAGGCGCGTGTCCCAGACCACACTGCAGTGGCGCGGAACGCACCACCCACGTGGTTGCCGACGCCACACAAGACCACGGCAACAACGCCCCGCCAGCCGCTTACGCGACCTTGCCGGCAGATGCAAGCAAACGCCTAGTTAACAGCTTCACACGGTGTGTCGGTATTCTGGCGCCCATGCGATCCATCCCCCGCCTCGCCCTGCTCTTGTCCTTGCTGTCGCTGGCCGGCCTCGTCCAGGCGCGCGGCACGATTGAAAAAGTCCAGATACAAGGCCTGGACAAGGACGACGACGCGGCGATGATCGAGAACATCGAAGTCTCGCTGTCGCTGTACCAGACCATCGGCAAGGTCCAGGGCGAATCGCGCCTGGAATACCTGCTGAGCCAGGCCGAGCGGCAGACCCGGCAGGCGCTGGAGCCGTTCGGCTACTACACCCCGACCATCACCGTCGATGCGCCGCGCAACGACGACAAGCTGATCGTCACCCTGCACGTGGACAAGGGCGAGCCGGTGCGGGTGCGCAACTTCCATGTGGGCATCACCGGGCCGGCCGAGGACGACAGCTACCTGGGCGAGGACCTGCAGAAGTTCCATCCCAAGGCCGACGAGGTCTTCGACCACACCACCTACGAGACCAGCAAGGTCGCCATCACCCGGCGCCTGGCCGAGCGCGGCTACTTCGATGCCGACTTCACCCAGCGCCGGGTCGAGGTGACCCGCGCCGACCATGCCGCCGACATCGACCTGAGCTGGGACAGCGGCCGCCGCTACAACATGGGCGCGATCCGCTTCCACCAGGACTATTTCAATCAGGACCTGTTCGATCCGCTGGTGTACTGGGACGAAGGCAGTTACTACCACGAAGGCAAGCTGGACCGGCTGCGCGAGTCGCTGGTCAAGCTCGACTATTTCAGCACCGTCGACATCCAGCCCAAGCCCGAAGAGGCCGACGCCGACGGCAATGTGCCGGTCGACGTGAACCTGACCCGCGCCAAGCGCAGCATCTACACCAGCGGCATCAGCTACGGCAGCGAGAGCGGCGCCGGCGTGCGCCTGGGCGTGGACCGCCGCTACGTCAACGCGCGCGGGCACAAGCTCAGCACCCAGTTGGACTATGCGCAGAAGCGCAAGAGCCTGATCACCAGCTACCGGGTGCCGGCGTTCCGCTGGCTCGACGGCTGGTACACCGCCTCGATGCGCGCCTACGACGAGCAGACCGACTACATCGACCTGCGCAACCTCAAGCTCACCGGCAGCCGCAGCGGCGAGATCAACGAGCACTGGACCGCGATCGCCTCGCTCAATGCGCTGCGCGAGCGCTGGCGCTACGCCACCGACGAGGTGTTCGACAACGCGCTGTATCAGTACTCCACGCTGGTCTATCCGCAGATCGAAGCCGACTACGTGGGCGTGGACGACAAGGCATTCCCGCGCAAGGGCTTCAGCGGCAACCTCAGCCTGCGCGCCGGCGCCGAAGGGCTGGGCTCGGACGCCAGCTTCACCCAGGCGCACATGCGCCTGAGCTGGTTCCAGGGACTGGGCGACAACAGCCGCCTGCTCCTGCGCGGCGAAGCCGGCAGTACCTGGACCAACGCGCTGGTGGCGATGCCGCCGAGCCTGCGTTTCTTCGCCGGCGGCGACAACAGCATTCGCGGCTACGCATTCCGCGAGGTCGGCCCGCGTACCGCCAAGCCTGACCGCTTCGCGCTCGGCGCCAAGCACGTGCTCACCGGCAGCGCCGAATACGAGCATTACTTCAAGGGCGGGCCGTGGGGCGGCGCGGTGTTCGTCGACAGCGGCAGCGCCTTCGACGATACCCCCGACTGGCACACCGGCGTCGGCTTCGGCGTGCGCTGGCGCTCGCCGGTGGGGCCGGTGCGGGTGGACATCGCGCATGGCCTGAACGATCCCGACTCGCAGTTCCAGCTCTATCTCAACATCGGAGCCAACCTGTGAGCGCGACCGGCCCCGCCACGCCTGCACCGCCGCCGCCGCGTCGCCCGCGCTTCTACCGGCGCAAGCGCTTCTGGTGGGGCTCGGCGCTGACCATCGCCGGGCTCGGCCTGCTGGCCTTGCTGGCGCTTTACTGGTTACTGCAAACGGTGGCCGGACGCGACGTGCTGCTGGCGCAGATCGTGGCGCGGCTGCCGGCCGGTTCCTCGCTGACCTGGGAGCGCGCCGAGGGTCCGTTGGCCGGCCCGTTGACCCTGTACAACCTGGA
Organism: Xanthomonas sp. GW; assembly: GCF_014236815.1. NCBI lineage: Bacteria > Pseudomonadati > Pseudomonadota > Gammaproteobacteria > Lysobacterales > Lysobacteraceae > Xanthomonas > Xanthomonas sp. GW. Next base: position 5,084,913 of record NZ_CP051189.1, on the reverse strand, counting down.
TTTTCGCTACGACCAGATCCACTTCACCGCCGAGCGCGCCTACCTGGATCCGGACATCCGCCCGTTGCTCGGGCGTAAGCTGCAGCTCGACACGCTGCAGCTGAAGAACGCCACGCTCAACCTTGCCAAGAGCGACGAACCGTTCGAACTGCCGAGCTGGCCGCAGTCGCTGCCGCAGATCGAAGTGCCGCTGGCGCTGCAGGCCGATCGCATCCTGATCGACGGACTGCGCATCACCCAGGCGCAGCAGCCGATGATCGACATCCACACGCTGCGTGGCGGCATCGAAGTGGCCAATGGCGAATTCCGCGCCAGGCAGCTGGTGGTGAGCAGCGACCGCGGCGATTTCCGCGTCGATGGCGATTACGTGCCGGCGCAGGACTACAAGGCCAACCTCACCGCCAGCGCGGTGTTGCCGGCCGCGCGCGGGCGCACCCCGGCGCGGCTGGGCCTGGTCGCGCGCGGCAATCTGGACAAGATGGAAGTGGCGATCGCCGGCAATGCGCCGGCGCCGCTGCGTACCACGCTGGTGTTCATCGGCCGCACCGATCCCACCTGGCAGTTCGCCGCCAGCAGCAAGGCGCTGGACCCGTCGCTGTTCGTGCCGCCCGGCGACGCCGCGGCCCCCGCCAGCGAACCGATCGCGTTCGACCTGAGTGCGTCGGGCAAGGGCGGCGACGCCAAGCTGCAAGGCCAACTCGCCTACGGCGCGCAGAAGCTGACGCTGGACCCGTCCAACGTGCGCCTGGACAACCAGGTGCTCACCGTCGCGCCGCTGCAACTGCGCGCCTTCGACGGCCAGGCGCGGCTGCGCGGCACCGCCGATTTCCGCGATCCGGACAACGCGACCTTCCGTTTCTCGGTCAACGCCAGTGGGCTGAAGTTCGCCACCACGCCGGACCCGTCCACGCCGGACGCACCGGCGGTGCCGATCCAAGTGGTCGAAGCGAACTTTGGCCTGGCCGGCACGCTGAAGCAGTGGGCCACCTACGGCGAAGCCACCATCGCGCGCGGCAAGGACAGCGCGGGGCTGCAGCTGGATGTGCGCGGCGACGACCGGCAGGCGCAGATCGTGCAGCTGCAGGCGGCGATGCCGACAGGCACGCTCGATCTCGGCGGCGCGGTGGCGTGGGCGCCGGAACTGAGCTGGGACCTGAGCGGCCAGCTCGCCGGCTTCGATCCCGGCTATTTCGCACCGGGCTGGGACGGCAACCTGTCCGGCCAGTTCGCGTCCAAGGGCAAGCAATTGCCGGCGCATGCCGATGGCAGCGCCGCCGGCTACCAGGCCAGCCTCGACGTGCCGCACTTGAACGGCAAGCTGCGCAGCCGCCCGCTCGACGCCAACGGCAAGTTCGCGCTGCAGGGCGAGCAGGGCGAAGGCAAGCTGCAACTGGCGCTGGGCGACAGCCGCGTGCAGGCGCAGGGCAAGGTCGGCGACCAGCTGGACATCGATGCGCAACTGCAGCCGCTGCAACTGGCCGACCTGCTGCCCGGTGCCACCGGCAGCCTGCGCGGCAGCGTGCAGGTCAAGGGCCGCCGCGACGCGCCCGACCTCACCGCCGACCTCACCGGCAACGGCCTGAAGTGGGACAGCTACGGCGCCGACAGCGTCAGCCTGCGCGGGCGCCTGCCGTGGCGTGGCAGCGGCGGCGAACTGGCGCTGCGCGGCAGCGCGATCAGCGCCGGCGTGGTGCTGGAGACATTGCGCGTGGATGCGCGCGGCGCGGTGGAGAACCTGCAGCTCGATGCCGACACCCACAACGATATGGGCGCACTTGCTTTCGCCGGCCAGTTGCGCCGCGACGGCGCGCGCTGGCAGGGCGGCTTGAACACGCTGCGGGTGGCACCGGCCAAGGGCGAGCCGTGGCAACTGCGGCAACCGGCCACGTTCGCCATCGCCGGCAGCGCCTTTACGCTTTCCGATACCTGCCTCGGCGCGAGCGGCGGCGGCGCGTTGTGCTTGGCCGCGAACTGGCCCAAGCAGGGCCTGACCGTGCGCGGCGACGCGCTGCCGCTGTCGCTGGTGCAACCGTGGCTGCCGCCCAACAGCGGCCGCAAGATGTACCTGCGCGGCGAACTCACCCTCGACGGCAGTTTCAAGCCGGCCGGCAACGCCTGGCAGGGATCGCTGCGGCTGGCCTCGCCGGAAGGCGGCTTGCGCCTGGGCGACAACGCACGCGGCGAACTGGTGCGCTACGACCAGTTCAGTTTCGTCACCGACTTCACCGCCCAGCACATCCACTCCAAGCTCGGCGTCGGCTTCAAGGGCGACGGCTTCATCGACGCCACCGTCGATACCGGCTGGGATGCGTACGCGCCGCTCACCGGCGAGATCTACATGAACATGTCGCGGCTGTACTGGATGGAGCTGTTTTCGCCCGACCTGGTCCGGCCCAAGGGCCTGGTCGAAGGCCACGTCAGCCTGCGCGGCACGCGCTCGCAGCCGTCGATGGGCGGCAACGCCACGCTCAGCGACTTCACCGGCGAACTGCCGGCGCTGGGCCTGACCCTGAGCGAAGGCAAGGGCCGCTTCGACGCGCAGCCGGACGGCTCGGCGCGCATCGTCGCTTCGGTCAAATCCGGCGAAGGCACGCTCAACGTCGACGGCGGCCTGTCCTGGTACGGCGACACCACGCCGTTGCAGTTGAATATCCGCGGCACCAATGTGCTGGTGTCCAATACCGCCGAACTGCGCGCGGTGGCCAATCCGGACATGCAGTTCGGCATCGCCAACAAGACCATGAAATTGAACGGCCAAGTCACCGTGCCGTCGGCGGACATCGACCTTGAGCGGCTGGACCGCGGCACCTCGGTGTCCGAAGACGTAGTGGTGCTGGACCCGGCCGACCCGGAAGAAGCGCCGAGTTCGCCGCTGGAAATGGACCTGCGCGTGGTGCTCGGCGACCAGGTCAAGATGGCCGGCTTCGGCCTGAAGGGCGCACTGACCGGCGCCATGCAGGTACGCTCGCGCCAGGGCCGCGAGATGACCGCCACCGGCGGCCTGGACGTCAGCGGCCAGTACAAGGCCTACGGCCAGGACCTGACCATCACCCGTGGCCAGTTGACCTGGAGCAACAACATCGTCTCCGACCCGCGCATCAACATGCGCGCGCAACGCAAGGTCGGCGACGTCATCGCCGGCATCGACGTCACCGGCCGCGCCACCGCCCCGCGCGCCGACGTGTGGTCGGACCCGTCGATGTCGCAATCCGAAGCGATGTCGTACCTGGTACTCGGCCGCAGCCTCAGCAACGCCAGCAGCGACGAAGCCGACCAGGTAACCGCCGCGGCCAGCGCGTTGTCGGCGGGTAGCGGCATCCTCGCCTCGCAACTCGGCGCCAAGCTCGGTTTCGACGACGCCGGCGTCAGCCAATCGCGCACCCTCGGCGGCTCGGTGGTCGGCTTCGGCAAATATCTGTCGCCGAAGCTCTATGTCAGCTACGGCGTGTCGTTGGTTGGCAGCGGTTCGGTCTTGACCTTGAAATACCTGCTCGGCCGTGGTTTCGACGCGGAGGTGGAATCGAGCACGGTGGAGAATCGTGGGTCGCTCAATTGGCGGAAGGAGAAGTAGGCTTTCGTCTTTCATCTCTGAAAGCCTTCTTGCTCACGCGACGATGTCGCCGAAGCAGATCGTTGCGCCAGCTGCTGCCTGCGGACACAAAGTTCTCCAGCGCGCTACCACGATGACATCTTGTAAACTCGCCGGCCGGTAGCGGGCCTTGGGCACGACACTCGATCTGCAGGCCTGGATGGAAGTGCCGGGCCTTGCTGCACCTTTCCTACGTAGACATGGATGACACCGTGGACTTGATTTCTTCCTATTCGCGCTTCTATGCGCTCCCGCTTACCGAGCAGATCGTTGCGGCGATCACCTCCGATTTCGCCGCGCTGGATGTCCCCGATCTGGTCCGGGCGCATCTGGGCAACAATCCGCGGTACTTCGGCGGCATCGACAAGACGCTTTCCGGCTTCGTCGTGCTGGACGACGCGGGCGACAACTACACCCTGCTGGACCTGCGGGGAGGCGGCCAGGTGTGGTGGCAGGACCACGAGACCCGGCAGGTGGAGCCGCGTTTCGCCAGCCTGGCCGATTACCGGGCCTTCCGTGCGCGGATGTGGGAAAAAGAACTGGAGTTGGACGAGCTCGACGATTGGGAGGTGGGCGACGACAGGGAGGATGCGGAGGCGGAGTTGTTGCATGAGTACGCATGGACGCCCTCCCCACAGGACTTCGTCAGCGCCAATCTGCTTACGCGCTACCAATGGCTGATGCAGGCGCTCTCGCAGCCAGCCTGCGACGAGCAGGGCCATCCCTTGCAGGGCCCGGATGCGCTGGGTGCCGAGGCGTTCAACCACTATCTGAGCACCTTCCCCACCAAGGAAGACGAACAGCGCGAATTCGACACGGCGCTGCCTGCGATGCGCGGGGATGTGCATCTGGCCATCTACTGGCTGCTGCACACGCGCCTGCTCGGCCAGGATGCACGGCTTGCGCAGGTGCTGGAGCAGGTCGCCGGGGTGGAGACGCCATTGCTGCGCGCGTTCGTGGACACCTTCGGGGCGATGGCCGACGACGCGGACCTGCCGGTCGTTCCGGATTTCCGCCACCGCCGCGCACGCATGCTGGTCTGGGCGCAGATCGACACCAAGGCGCCGGTTGCGCAGCGGCTGCGGGCGCTTGCGGTATCGCCCAAGTCCGTCGGCGTGATGGTTCTGGATCATATCGACAGCGCGCTGGAACACGATCCCGACGCGCTGGACCCGGCCACCACCCTGCAGGCGCTGGATCGCATCAGCGACATCGATGCGCCGGCGACATGGGCCCTGCGTGCGCGCATGCAACTGCGCCTGGGCCAGGATGCGGGCGCGGCTGCGGACACCGCCACGCGGTTGCTCGCCGCGTCAACGACCGTGGATTGGCAGGTCATCACCATCCTCCTGAACCCGATTCACCAGGCCATCGGCGACGGTCATGCCCTGCTGGCCGTCGTACAGCCGCTGCTGGCATGGGACGACCTGATGCTGCGCGTGCTGGACCTGGCCGAGCACGCGCAACGGTTGCTTGGCGACGAGGAACCGTCGCTCAGTGCCGAGGCGCTGGCCCAGAACCGTCGCCTGGCCGAGGACCTGCTCACCATCTGGGATGCTCCCAGCTTCGCCGAGGGCGTCGCCCAGGCCGCACCGGCCACGCGCGATGCGATGGCGATGCGGCTGGCGCGCCGTCCGGACCTGGCGGACGACGATGATGAGCGGCGATGGGCGATCCGCCATCTGCTCGACAGCACGCTGCCGACGCGGCTCGCGCTGGTGCAGCGCGCCCTGCCGCAGCTGAGCGGCGCACTGCAGACGTCCCTGTTGCCGGAACTGTGCCGCAGCGTCACCGATGCCGGCGACGCGCTGGTCCCCATGCTGGTAGCGATGATCGGCGAGCCGCCGGCCGGCGACTATCTCGCCGAATTGGACGCCGATGAACGGGTCGACGCCATCCTTGCGGGCCTGCAGTGGTTCTGGGGCGACGCGCGCCTGTTCGAGCCGCTGATGACGCTGTTGCAGGACGCACCGGTGAAAAACGTGCTGACCGATCGGGTCGGCGAGGCCATCAAGCGCCTGCGGGAGGTGCTGGACACGGTCCAGCGCCAGCGTCTGTTCCACTGGGCCTTGGCCCGCGTGCAGGCCCGCGCGGCGGCGCTCGCGCCGGATGGCAGCGACGACTACCCGGCGAAGCGCGTGCTGGAAGCAATGACGTCGGCGGACATGGCCGACACGATCCGCATCGCGCTGGAAGACGCGTCCGCCGCGATGCAGCGTGGCGAACATGCGCACAAGGAAGTGCTCGATACGCTGTACGGGAGTCTGGGCTACATGGGCCCACAGGCACCAGGCAACACCGCCTACCTGTTCTCGCGCCTGTGGGACGAGAAGGGCTTCCCGCGTGGCCTGTGTTTTGCAGTGCACAAGTGCTGGACGCCGACATTGCATGCCCAGATCCTGCAGCGCCTGCGCGAGCAGCCGTCCAGCGCCGCGGCGGCCCTCTACTGCGCAAGTCATGGCTGGGAAAGCCGCCACAGCGAAACGCTGGACGTCGCCGAGCTGGTGCTGGCCTGGCCGCTGCCGGAGGACGCGGCCGAGCGCGGACTGCACAAATATGTGCTGCTGAAGGGCTGCGTTGCGGCCCTGTCGCTGAAGAAATACGCGCAGGTGCGCACCCTCTATCCGGCCGCGAGTGCGATCGACGCCACCGCCTATCAGGTGGGAGCGCACACCACTACCGTGTTCGATCCGTTCGCCGACAGCGATTTGCAGGCCAAGTTGCGCAATGCGCTGGATGGCAAGGGAGAGCAACAACAGACTGCGTTGCTGTCACGGCTGCAGAAAGCACGCGGCAAAGGCGTACCCGTCACCGGGCTTGCCCTGAAGGCACTGGGCGAGCTGGCCGGGGCCGACGCGGCCTTCCTGTGGTTCAGCCATCCCGACACCGGCGCCACGCTGTTCCAGGACGTGCGCGGGGGCGTGCACTACTTCGATGGCTACGGCCTGGCCACGCCGCCGTTCGAGGCGCACGCGGAGCAGGCCATCGGGTCGGACGTCTTCCACGACGCCGTGGATGTTTCCGCGCGACTGACCTTGTGGCGCGGCGAGGCGCTGTACGACTGGACCCGCCTCGGCGCGGCGATCAGTGCGGTACACGGCAAGGTGGGCCTCGGCCAGGTGCGCATCGCCATCCGCTGCGCTACGGCGGACGATGCGGCGGGCCTGCTGGACAGCATCGCTGCCCACCCGCCGCAGGGGTTCGTGGCCAGCGACCCCTGGTATCGGCCGGGCCATGGCGCAATCGCTCGCTCCCTGGCCGATCCGCGCCGGAAAAATCTCCACTCGCTGCGCCTGCGCTACAACGCATGGGACGACCCCAGCGACACTTGCCTGGTGGGCGCGCACGCCATTGCGGCGATGGACGCGCTGGAAGTGGACGCGCGCCGCGCCGGCGGTTACACCTGCAGCATCGAATACCTGGACGTCGACAAGCGACCGCAGGACCTGTCGTTGCTGGATGGATTGGAGTACCTGCGCCACCAGCAAGCCGACACGCTTGCCCAGGCCGTGGCGCAGACGCTGGAAGGCCTGGCCGGTTATCTGGCCGCCCATGCGCTGCAGCCGGCCGGCGCCGCGCTGGAGTCGCGTTGCGATGGCCCTGCTGCGCAGGCGGACATCGCGGCTCTGGCGCAAGCCCGCGCGCATCCCCTGCCCGATGCGCTGGTGGCGCTGTGGCAACAGCATGCCTCGATCGGCTGGCGCTATTCCGAGCAGGGCATGCGGTTGCTGTCACCGGCCGAAGTGCTGGCCGCCACGCCGGTGGCCTCACGGCAGCCGCTTGTGGTCGACGCGCAGGGCGCGCCGCAGTGGTTGTTGGGCGATACCGATGAGGTGTCCCGGCAGATAGTGCCGGCCGACATCGATGAAGGCGAAGACCTGGACGACATCTCGGCAGGCGATGCGCTGCGTCAAGCGCTGGTGGACACCCTGCTGGATGCCCTCGCGCGCGATATCGCCGACGCCGCCCTGCTCTGGCATGGGCAACGTGGCGACGCGCGGATCGAGCGCCTGCAGCTCGGCAACGCACGCAACCTGACCACCCTGCGCCTGGACCGCGATGCCGCCATCCTGGCGATTCGCAAGGGTCCGCGAAGCTACAAGGGCGATGTGTCGTTCAAGCATTTCGACACGCTTGCCGCAGCCGAGGCGGCATGGGCCAAGGCTCGCGCCACCGCGGAATCGGCCGGCCAGGTGCCCGAGTCGGCGAGCTGACCTTGTGCGGGGTCGACAGTTCCGGACCGGGCTCTGCTTCAGGTCCGGTGCTGGCGCGGCAAGGGTGTGCGCAGATTGCTACACGCGCAGTGGCCGGCTAAGGTTGGGACTCGACTTGTAGCGAATCAACTGCATGCCAGCACCCAGCACTCTCGCCGCCTCGCTCACCCTGGGCCTCGCCCTCACCGCGACCGCCCATGCCGACGAAGGCATGTGGATGCCGTCGCAGTTGCCGGAGCTGGCCAAGCCGTTGCGCGACGCTGGCTTTCGTGGGGACCCGCGCGATCTGGCGGCAGTGACGCAGCCGCCGTTGAGTGCGGTGGTGAAGGTCGGGGGCGGGACCGGGGCGTTCGTGTCCGACGAGGGCTTGTTGCTGACCAACCACCATGTGGCCTATGGGGTGATCCAGTACAACACCTCGGCCAAGGAGAACCTGATCGAGCATGGCTTCATCGCCAAGGATCGTGGCGACGAGCGCGCGGCCAATCCGGATTTCCGGGTGCTGGTGACGGTGGGTTTCGACAAGGTCACCGACGCCGTGCTGGGACCGGCCAAGGGCAAGACCGGGCGCGCGTATTTCGATGCCGTGGACGCGGCGAGCAAGCGCATCGTCGCCGATTGCGAGCGCGAAGGCGGGGTGCGCTGCAGCATCGCCAACATGTACTACGGCACCGACTTTTACCGGATCCGCCAGCTTGAGTTGCGCGATGTGCGCCTGGTGTATGCGCCGCCGCGGGCGATCGGCAACTACGGCGACGAGATCGACAATTTCATGTGGCCGCGGCACAGCGGCGATTTCACCTTGCTGCGCGCCTACGTCGGCAAGGACGGCAAGCCGGCCGACTACAGCGCCGACAACGTGCCGTACCAGCCGCCGGCGCACCTGCAGATCGCCACGCAGGGACCGAAGGCCGGGGACTACGCGATGCTGGCCGGGTATCCGGGTATCACCTACCGGCATCGCACCGCGGCGGAGTTCGACGAGCAGGTGAACGGGGCGTTGCCGCAGCGGGTGGCGGTGTTCGACCAGATGATCGCGGTGATCGAGGCGGCGGGCAGATCCGATGCGGAGGCACGCACACGCTATGCGGCGCAGCTGCAGTCGCTGAAAAACAATCGCAAGCGTGCGGCCGGTGAGTTGGAAGGGATGCAGCGCAGCGATGCGGTACGGCTGCGCGGCGAGGACGAACGCGGCATGCTCGCTGCCACGCATGGCGACGATGCGCGCGACATCGCCGCGCTGCAGTCGCTGCTGGCCGAGGCGTCGACGCTGCGCGAGCGCGATCTGCTGCTGACCTTGATCGGTACCCAGACCCAGCTGTTGCGTTCGGCGTTGACGCTGGAGCGGCTGCGGTTGGAGTGGGCCAAATCCGACGATCAGCGCGAAACCGGCTATCAACAGCGCGACCAGGCGCTGATCGAGGGCACACTGAAACAGGTGCAGCGGCGCTACTCGCCTGCGGTGGAAAAGGCGCTGTTGGGCGCGCTGCTGACCCGCTACCAGCAGTTGCCGGATGCGCAGCGCGTAGCGGAATTCGATGCGGCGTTCGGGCGCACGCCGGCGCAGTTGCAGCGGGCCTTGGACAAGCTCTATGCCGGGACCAGGCTGGGCGAGGAAGCCGAGCGCCTGTCGCGCTTCGCCGCCGCGCGCGCCGCCAAGCCGGTGGCGGCCGATCCGCTGACGACGTTGGCCGCGGCACTGGTGCCGGCGCAGCTGCGCCTGGAAGACGAGCGCAAGACGCGCGAGGGCGAGCAGTTGCGCCTGCGTCCGGCCTACATGCGTGCGCTGTTCGCCTGGCGCAAGCAGCAGGGGCGGGCGGTGTATCCGGATGCCAACAGCACGCTGCGGATCAGCTATGGCCGGGTCGAGCCGCTGGCGCCGCGCGATGCGGTGAGTTTCGCGCCGGTGACCACGGTGGCCGGCATCGTCGAGAAGAATACCGGGCAGGAACCGTTCGACGCGCCCAAGCCGCTGTTGGCTGCGATCGCCAAGGGCGACTTCGGCAGCACCGCCGATGCGCAGCTGAAGACGCAGCCGGTGAATTTCCTGACCAACCTGGATACGACCGGCGGCAATTCCGGATCGCCGGTGCTCAACGCGCGCGGCGAGCTGATCGGGTTGAACTTCGACAGCAACTGGGAGGCGGTCAGCGCCAGTTGGTGGTACGACCCGCGCTACAAGCGGGCGATCCATGTGGACATGCGCTATCTGCGCTGGCTGCTGGCCAAGGTGTATCCGGCGCCGCAGCTGCTGCAGGAACTGCGGTTGCCTGCGGAATGAGCAATGCCGTGCCCGTAAGGTATCGGGCTTGGTGCTCCGCATCGATGCCGACGGGCGGAGTGCGGCGCGTGGCATTCGGATGGAGCGGCATGCACTCGGGTGCGGCGCCATGCGCGGTGGTCCGTCGCCGACCAGACGGTTCCGTGGTGCGCGCATTACGATCCGCGTGTTTCGGCACGCATGCTGATCTGCACGCGTCGCAGGGTTCTTCGCGGGCGTCCCACTAGGCTGTGGCGATGTTGCCAACACCGCTACCGCGCACGTTCTACGCCCGCGACTCGCGCCTGGTGGCGCCAGAGTTGTTGAACAAGTTGCTGGTCACCGACGACGGCCGCTGCGGCCGTATCGTCGAGGTCGAGGCCTATTGCGGCGCCGAGGATCCGGCGGCGCATTCGTTCCGCGGCATGACCCCGCGCACGCAGGTGATGTTCGGGCCGCCCGGCCATCTGTATGTCTACTTCATCTACGGCATGCACTGGGCGCTCAACGCGGTGTGCGGCGGCGCGCCCGGCCATGCAGTGCTGATCCGTGCGCTGGCGCCGGTCGCAGGAATCGAGGCGATGCAGCTGGCACGCGGGGTGGGACGCATTGCCGATCTCACCCGTGGCCCCGGCCGGCTGGCCAAGGCGCTGGGTGCTTCGGGTGCGGACAATGGCCTGGATCTGACCCAGTCCAGCTCGCGCCTGTGGCTGGGCGAGGATGGCACGCCGCCGCCGGCCGATCCGGTGGCCACGCCGCGCATCGGCATCAGCAAGGCCACGGAGGCGTTGTGGCGCTGGTACGTGCCTGGCGATCCGAACGTGTCGGGGCCTGCGCTGCCGGGAGCGAAGCGCAGGGGCCATGCGCGGGGCCGATGAGGCGATTGCTGTTTCCTGATAGGAGCGGCCGCGACGAACGCAGTGATAATGCTGCCCTAACCCCAAGGCGTCGGGACTGAAGTCCCTCCCACAGTGCACCCAGCGAATTGCCTGTAAGCCCTTGCAGGAGGAGATTCGGCCGTGACGAACGCCAGCGATGATGTTGCCGTAACCGCAAGGCGTCGGGACTGAAGTCGCTCCCACAGTGCACCCAGCGAGTTGCCTGCAAGCACTTGCAGGAGGAGATACGGCTGTGACGAACGCCAGCGATGATGTTGCCGTAACCGCAAGGTGTCGGGACTGAAGTCGCTCCCACAGTGCACCCGGCACGTTGTACGCAAGACGGCGCGGCTTCGGCCGCGACAAACGGGAGCAGGGTAGGCGCCGTATTCGCAGGCGTCGGGTTGAAGCTCTCCTGCAAAGCTCTATGTGGATCGATGCAAGCGCGCCTGGGTTGGGAGCGTCCATGGCTGCGTTGCAGGATCACCGGAAAACGTACGCGATCGGCCATCTCACGCCTAAACAGATCCGGCTGACACGGCGGTGCTGCGTGTGTGCAGTCAGCAAAGTGCACTGAGCATGAGCATCGATTTCAGGCGCTGTATACATCGCATTCGCGCGCACGCCATGCAGCGCATCGCACGATGCAGGCTCCTCCCACGTCGCGAGATGCCACCATGAAAGTGCTCAATGTCGTTACCCTCGTGCTGCTGATCGTCGGCGGCCTGAACTGGGGCCTGGTCGGGCTGTTCCAGTTCGATCTGGTCGCTGCGCTGTTCGGCGGGCAGGACGCGACGCTGTCGCGGATCGTGTACACGCTGGTCGGTCTGTCGGCCCTGTGGCAGCTCGTGCCGTTGTTCACCAACCAGCACACGCCGGTCCGCCATGGCGAACACGCCCGCCACCACTGACGAGCGGCGCGACGCCGATGCCGAAGACCGCACCGGCGCCGCCGCGAAGGCGTCACGACCTAACGCGTTCAGCTGGTGGCAGCGTCTGATCCGGCCGATCCTGCGTCATCACCGTGCCACTGGCGAAAAACGTTGAAGGTGGCAACTCCAGACAATCGCTTCGCGAAGAAAGCTTGTGGCGACAGGTGTTCCAGGAAGAATGCACTTGTGGAGTGCCGTCATCGCCGCCGCAGCCATTCCTAGGACATCGGGAGGGCGGAGGTGTCGGAATCTGGCGTCACCCCACACGCTTGGATCCTGTCCATGAGCCATGTCCACTAGACAGCTACCCAAGCGCAACGTCGGGCGCGGCATCCAGCTGTGCGATGGCATCCGCCACCACCGCATCGAACGGCGCGTCCACGTCCACCGAGAGCACGTCCGGCTCCTCCAGCGGCAGTTCCAGCGCGTCGATCTGGCTCTGCAACAGACCGGGCGGCATGAAGTGGCCGCTGCGCCGCGCCAGGCGCTCGGCGATCACGTGCGCGGCCGCATGCAGAAACACGAAACGCATCGGCACGCCGCTGTCGCGCAGCTGCTGTCGGTGCGCGCGGCGCAGCCCGGAGAAGGCCAGCACCACGCTGCGGCCGGCGTCGATCGACTCGCGCAGGCGCAGCGCCAGTGCCGCAACCCAAGGTGCACGCTGCGTATCGGTGAGCGGCACGCCGCGCGCCATCTGCGCCTTGGCCTCGGCGCTATGGAAATCGTCCGCGTCCAGGAACGCGAGGCCGTAGTGCGTGGCCAGCGCCTGCGCGACGCTGGTCTTGCCGCTGCCGGAAATGCCCATCACGACGATGGCTTCGCTGCGCTGCGGCAAGGAATTCTGGGATGTCGCGTCCATCACGAGCGGTTATACCTTGCTGGGGGTTTGGCATGATGCGTGCGCCGGCGTTGGCGACGCGCGCAGCGTGGTGTAGCGTCGGCACGCCACGATCGGCGCAGCGCGCCTTGCGCCGTTCCATCATCGCATGACCACCCGACAGGATCGCCGATGCCCACACCGCCGCAACGCGCCGATGCCCCGCTGCGCTGGACCGAGAAGGTCGGCTATGGCGTCGGCGACATGGGCTTCAATTTCTACTGGGCCAACATCTCGGCGTTCCTGCTGATCTTCTACACCGACACCATGGGCCTGCCGGCGGCGGCGGTGGGCACGATGATCCTGCTGACCAAGGTGGTCGATGCGGTCACCGATCCGCTGATGGGCGCGATCGCCGATCGCACCCGCTCGCGTTGGGGCAAGTTCCGGCCGTATCTGCTGTTCGCCGCGTTGCCGATGGCCGCCAGCGGGGTGCTGGCCTACACCACGCCGGACCTGGGCCAGGGCGGGCGGCTGGTCTGGGCCTACGCCACCTTCGGCGCGATGATGCTGATGTACACGGTGATCAGCATCCCGTATTCGGCGCTGTCGGGGGTGATCACCGCCGACAGCCAGCAGCGCACCACGCTGATCAGCTTCCGCTTCATCGCCGCCTTCGCCGGCACCACGCTGGTCAACTACGCCACGCTGGACATGGTGCGCTGGTTCGGCAACGGCGACGATGCGCAGGGTTGGCAACGCACCATGCTGGTCTATGGGATCGCCGCGGCGGCGCTGTTCGCGATCGTGTTCGCGACCACGCGCGAGCGCGTGCAGCCGCTACCGCAGCCGCGCACGCCGGTGCTGCAGGACATCGCCGATCTGCTGCGCAATCCGCCATGGCGGGTGCTGTTCGCGCTGGCCCTGATCATCATGATCACCATTGTCATGCGCGCCGGCGCCGGCGTGTACTACTTCAAGTACTACGTCGGCCGCCCCGACCTGACAGGCTGGTTCCTGGGCAGCTATTCGATAGCGCTGGCGGTCGGCGCGGCAGCCACGCCGCTGCTGACCCGGCTGTTCGACAAGCGCCGGCTGATGATGTTGCTGATGGCCGTGGTCGGCGTGCTCAGCTGCGCGATGTTCTTCATCCCGCGCGATGCGATCTGGGCGCTGTTCGCGATCAACCTGCTGATCGGCCTGGCGCTAGGGCCGAAATCGCCGCTGGCGTTCTCGATGTACGCCGACACGGCCGACTACACCGAATGGAAGACCGGGCGCCGCGCCACCGCGATGACGTTCTCGGCGGCGACGTTCTCGCAGAAGCTCGGCGGCGCGCTGGCCTCGGCCTGCATCGCGTGGATGCTGGCGGGCATGGGCTATGTGGCCAACCAGGCGCAGAGCGATGCCTCGCAGCTGGGCATCGTGCTGCTGCTGACGGTGATCCCCGGTGCGGTCGCGTTCCTGGCGGCGTGGACGATGCGGTTCTACCCGCTCGACGATGCGGCGCTGTTACGCATTCAACAGGAACTGGCCGCACGCAAGCGCGCCGCGGAGGAAGCAAGCGCATGAGCGTTGGCAATGACGCAACCCGCGAGGTAACCGATGTGCTGGCGCCCAGCGCCGACGGCGAACGCTACGAGCTGCATAGCCCGACGGCCCTGCCCAATGCCGGCGGTTTCCTGTGGAACCGGCGGATGATGATCCAGGCCACCTGCCGCGGCTACGCCACCGCGCAATTCATGCAGCCGGAGCCGGCCAAGTACGCGCATGCGCCGAACCTGGAGGCCAGGACCTTCATGCAGCCGGAGCAGCCGTACTACGCGCATCATCCGGGGCGCTTCTTCTATCTGAAGGACGAGGACAGCGGCGCGGTCTATTCGGTGCCGTACGAGCCGGTGCGGGCGACGCCGCAGGCGTTCCGCTTCTCGGTCGGCAAGCGCGACATCGTCTGGTGCGTGCGTTACGCCGAGATCGAGGTGGAGGTACGCCTGCAGTTGCCGGTCGAGGACACGGTCGAGCTGTGGCAGTGCCAGGTGCGTAATCTGGATGGGCGCGCGCGGCGGATCGCGCTGTATGCGTATTTCCCGGTCGGCTACATGTCGTGGATGCACCAGAGTGGCGAGTATCGTGCCGACCTGGGCGGCATCGTGTGCCGCAGCGTCACCCCGTATCAGAAGGTCGAGGACTATTTCCGCAACCGCGACTTCAAGGACTGCACCTTCCTGCTGCACGAGCAGCTGCCCGATGCCTGGGATGCGCGGCAATCGGCGTTCGAGGGCGAGGGCGGCCTGCACGCGCCGAGCGCGGTGCTGCAGCCGCGGCTGGGCGGCAACGATGCGCGCTACGAAACGCCGACCGCGGCCTTGCAATACTGCCTGACGCTGCAGCCGCAGCAGGAGCACACGCTGCGCTTCCTGTTCGGCCCGGCACGCGACGATGCCGAGATCGCGGCGTTGCGGCAGCGCTATCTGTCCGCGGCCGGCTTCGCCGAAGCGGCCGACGCGTACCGCGATTATCTGGCCGAGGCGGCCGGCTGCCTGCACATCGCCACGCCCGATCCGTGCCTGGACAACCTGGTCAACCATTGGCTGCCGCGGCAGGTGTTCTACCACGGCGACGTCAATCGCCTGACCACCGATCCGCAGACCCGCAACTTCCTGCAGGACCACATGGGCATGAGCTTCCTGCGCCCGCAGACCGCGCGCGCGGCGCTGCTGCATGCGCTGTCGCAGCAGGAAGCCAGCGGCGCGATGCCGGACGGCATCCTGCTGATCGAAGGCGCGGAGCTCAAATACATCAACCAGGTGCCGCACACCGACCATTGCGTGTGGTTGCCGGTGTTTCTGTCGGCGTATCTGGACGAGACCGGCGATGCGGCGTTGCTCGACGAGACCGTGGTCGGTACCGACGGGCATGGCGCCAGCGTCGCCGAGCGGCTGGATGCGGCGATGCGCTGGCTGCTCGGCGCCCGCGATGCGCGCGGGCTGAGCTACATCGCGCAGGGCGATTGGTGCGACCCGATGAACATGGTCGGCTACCGCGGCCGCGGCGTGTCCGGCTGGCTGTCGGTGGCCACCGCCTACGCGCTGCAGCTGTGGGCGACGCTCTGCGAACGCCATGGCCGCCATGCGCAGGCGGCCGCATGGCGCGCCGGTGCGGCGGAAGTCAACGCCGCAGTCAATCGCGAATTGTGGGACGGCGACTGGTACGCACGCGGCATCACCGACGACGGCGTGCGTTTCGGCATCAAGGACGATGCGGAAGGCCGTATCTATCTCAATCCGCAGAGCTGGGCGCTGCTCGCCGGCACCGCCGATGCGGATCGGCGCGCACGCCTGCTGCAGGCGGTCGATGCGCAGCTGGACACGCCGTACGGGCCGACCATGCTGGCGCCGCCGTATACCGCGATGCGCGAGGATGTGGGCCGGCTGACGCAGAAGCATCCGGGTTCGGCGGAGAACGGGTCGGTCTACAACCACGCCGCCGCGTTCTACCTGCATGCGCTGTACGCGATCGGCGAGCCCGACCGCGCCTGGCGGGTGCTGCGCGCGATGATCCCGGGGCCGGACATGGCCGACTACCTGCAGCGCGGCCAGCTGCCGGTGTTCGTGCCGAACTATTACCGTGGCGCCTGGCGCGAGCTGCCGCGCACCGCTGGCCGTTCCAGTCAGCTGTTCAACACCGGCACCGCGGCGTGGCTGTACCGCTGTTTGATCGAGGGTTTGTTCGGGCTGAAAGGCGAGGGCGAGGCGCTGTGCGTGCGCCCGCAGTTGCCGTCGCACTGGAAGCAGGCAACGGTGCAGCGCCAGTTTCGCGGGGCGGTGTTCGAAGTGCGCATGCAGCGCGATGCGGGCTGTGTTGCGCCGCAGGTCAGCGTGGACGGGCAGGTGTTGGACGTGGCGCGGATCGAGGGCATCGAGCGCGGCCGCCGTTATCGGGTCGAGGTGATGTTGCCGGAGGGGTGAGGGCGATCGGGCTGCGGATGGTGTCTGGTCGCGGCTGAAGCCGCTCCTACAGTGCACCTGGCCGGCTGCATGGCCGCTCCTGTAGGAGCGGCTTCAGCCGCGACCAGCAGCCTCTATGCGCGCACCGCATCCGCCGTTTCGATCAGATCGTCCCATTGCAGCCGGGTGTTCGCCGCATTGTCGCTTTCCAGCAGCGCGCGGCGCGCGGCGCGGCGCATGGCGCGGCTGATCCAGGTCTGCAGGTCGCGGCCGGAGCGGCCTTCGCTGCGTTCGGCCAACCATTCACCCGCTTCTGCCGCGTCGAACGCCAGCGGCTTGCCGTGCAGCAGGCGCGCGACGATCGCGCCGCGTGCGGCGCGGTCGGGCAGGCCGATCTCGATCTGCCGGTCCAGCCGCGACAGCAGCGCCGGGTCGATCGCCGCGGCATGGTTGCTGGCGGCCAGCAGGAATACCTGCCCGGCCTGGCTGGCGACGCCGTCCAGTTCCTGCAGCAGCTGGCCGACGATCTCGCGGGTCAGCGCATCGTCGCCGTCGGCCCCGCGCGCCGGGGCGACGATGTCGATCTCGTCGACGAACACGATGCACGGCGCCTGCGCGCGCGCGCGCTCGAACGCGGCCTGCACGCGCTGGCCCGACTGGCCCAGGTAGGCGGCCTTGAGGTCGGCGCCGGTCAGGGCGATGAAGGCCAGGCCCGACTGGCTGGCCAGGATTCGCGCGAGCTGGGTCTTGCCGGTGCCGGGCGGGCCGTACATCAGGATCCCGCGCGGCACCGGCACGCCGAGCGTGGCCAGCGTCTCGGCATTGCGCAGTTCCTTGCCCAGGCCGACGAATTCCTCGATCACCGGCGCCGGCAGCACGATGTCGTTCCAGTCCAGCGGCGTCACCCGCGTGGAACCCTTGCCGCGCAGCAAGCGCAATTGCGCCAGCAGCGCCTCGCCGTCGAGTTCGCCGTCCATGCACTCGGCGGCGACCCGCGCCACCAGCGTGTGCAGGTCGCGGCCGGACAGGCCGCTGCTGTCGGCGACCACGCGCGGGTCCAGCGCCAGCGCGAAACCGGCGCGTTCCAGTTCGCCGCCGAGGATGCGCGCGCGCGCGGCGGCATCGGGCAGGCCGATGCCGATGCTGGCGGTGAAGCGCGACATCACCGCATCGTCGAGCAGTTCCGGGCGGTTGGTCGCGCCGATCACCAGCACCTGGCCGCGCGCTTCGTGGAAGCCGTCCCATTCGGCGAGGAAGGTCTGCACCAGCTCGGCGCCGAAGCTGTCGCTGTCCACGCCGCCGCGGCGCGCGAACACGCTCTCGCATTCGTCGATGAACAGGATCGCCGGCGCCTTGGCGCGGCAGCGCTGCCAGATCGCCTGCACCTTGGGGCCTGTATGGCCGACGTGCGCGGCCTTCAGGTCGGCCACGCCCAGCGCTTCGAAATGGCAACCGGCATGGCGCGCCAGCTTGCGCGCGATCAGGGTCTTGCCGGTGCCCGGCGGGCCGTGCAGCAGCATGCCCTTCGGTGCCGGCGTGCGCCCGGACACGAACAGGTCCACCAGCTTCAGGATCTGGTCCAGGGTGTTGTCGGGCAGCGCCACGTCGGCCCAATGGCGGTGGATGGCGTCCATGCTCTGCAGCCGCTGTTGCAGCATGCGCTGCTGGCTGCGCGCTTCCATCCACGCGTCCACGTGCCGGTGCAGTTCGGCGATCGGCTGCGACTCGGCCGCCGCGCTGGTCGCCACGGCCAGCGCCAGGTCGTGCAACTGCGCCTGCGCCTCGGCGTCCAGTGCGTCGGCGATCGGGATCAGCGCCGCGGGGTGGGACGCGTCCGGCAGCACCAGCAGTGCCTGCACCTGCGGTTCCGGCTCGGCGCCATCGTGCAGCGCCAGCATGCGCGCGCCGAACAGGTCGCCGTGCGCCGCGGCGATCTGCCAGCGGCCCTGCAGCTCGCGCAGCGGCCATGGCGCGCGGGTGACGCGGTACGGAAAGGCGGCGTCGTGGCGGCTGTCGCTGGCGAACTGCAGCAGCGCCAGCGGCCGTTGCGCGAAACCGCTCAGCAGCGCGCGTTCGTTATGGCTGACGTGCCGGGCCAGCAGTTGCGCACCGCCGATCACCAGCAGCGCATACGTCAGCAGCGACGGCAGCACGCGCTGCAGCAGGTCCAGCGTGTCGCGCTGCAGGCCCAGCTGGCGCCACCAGTCCAGATAGCCGCGCGCGTCGCCAAGCCAGTGCGCGCTCATCCACGGCAGCGCCAGCAGCAGGAAGACGAGCAGCGCCAGCCGCCAGCGCCAGTCCGGCAGCAGCGGGCGCAACAGCAGCGCCGGCCACCACGCGCGGCGGCGTTCGCGGCGCAGCACCGCGCTCGCGGCCTGCGCGGCCTGCGCGACGAAGTCGCGGCGGATCGTGGCCACGGCCTGTTCCACCGCCGGCAGATGCCGCGCCACCTCGGCCTCGGCAGCGGCCTGCCGCACCTGTGCCTGCTGCAACTGCGTCTGCAGCCGCAGCCGTTGCTGCTGCAGATAGCCCGCCCGCGACTCGGTTGGGATGGACGTCATCGGTCTGGGCGGGCGCGGGCGTTCACTGCGCGAATCTTAGCCTGCCGCACGCGCGGCACTGCCGGAACATAGCCCCTCTCCCCTCGGGAGAGGGGTTGGGGTGAGGGTACGGCGGCCGCAAACCCACGGCACCGCGCCGCATCCGCACGCGCTCACGCGCGCCGCGGTGCCGGCGCATCGAACGCGCGCGTCCACAGCAACGGATCGCTGCCGTCCAGCAGGACCCAGCCTTGCGCACGCGCCTGCAGCGGATCCTGCAGGACCTGCTGCGGCGTGGTCGCCGCATCGCCCTGCACGCCCCACAACCCGGCCCAGGCGTTGCCTCCGGCATGCCCGGCCGCCTGCACCGCGCGTTCGGCCAGCGCCACGCTGTCCTGCAAGCGCGCATCGGGGCGATGGAACAGCGGGAACGGCGCCACGCCGACCGACACCGTCAACGGCAGCAGCTCGCCCTGGCCGGCGTCCACGCGCAGGCGTTCCGCCGTGCCGCGCAGATGCGCGGCCAGCGCGAAGGCCGCGGCCGACGACGTGTCCGCGCGTACCACCAGGAATTCCTCGCTGCCCCAGCGCGCGACCAGGTCGTCGGCGTCGCAGCTTTCGCGCAGGCAGGTGGCCAGCGCCAGCAGCGCGCGGTCGCCGGCGGCGTGGCCGTAGCGCGCGTTCAAGGCCTTGAACCCGTCCACGTCGACCAGCAGCAGCGCGCAGCGGTTGTCGGCGTCGCCGGCCTGCTCCGGCGCAACGGCGAACAGCGCCTGCATGCGGCGCTCGGCCTCCGGCCGGTTCAACAGCCCGGTCAGCGGGTCGCGCTGGCCGAGGTCGAGCGCATGGCGCTGGCGGCGCCGGTACAGGACCACCAGCACCGCACCGAGGGTCACTGCCAGGGCCAGGCCGATCGCGACGGTGCCGGTGTTGTCGGCGCGCGCCACGCGCGCATCGACGCTGCGTGGCGTCTGCGCTGCGGCGGCCTGCAGATTGGCCAGCGCAGCGTAGGTTTCGCCGCGCGCCTTGGCGCGGTCCATCGCATGCGCCTGCTGCGCGTCGCGCGCGGCCGCGGCGCTATCGCCCAGCGTGGCATGGACCTCGCCCAGCACATCCAGGCCGTCGCGAATTTCGACCATGTAGTTGCCGCGCACGGCCAATGCCTGCGCCTGTTCGGCGTAGGCCAGCGCGTCGGCATTGCGCCGTTGCTCCAGGCGCAGCCGCGCCAGGCGATGCAGGCTGACCACGGCACCCTGTCGATCGCCATGCGTCTGCTGCCATTGCAGTGCCTGCTGCACCAGCGGCTCGGCGCGTTCGAGGTGGCCGCTGGCGCGCTGGATCTCGCCACGATGGCTGACGATGCGGTTCAGCAACACGTCCTGATTGCCCAGCTGGGTGCCCGTCTGCGTGGCACGCTCGAACGCGCGATCGGCCTCGTCGTAGCGCTTGAGCACCAGCAGCGTATAGGCATAGTTGTAGTGCAGCACCATATCGCCCGTCGCCGGCGGCCGCTGCAGCCGCTCCGACAGCGCGTTCGCCTGCTGGAAGTAGGTCAGTGCGCCCTCGGGGTCGTCCAGAGCGCCGCGCATCAGCGCGATCGATATCAGCGCGTTGATCTGCATGGCGAGATCGCCGGCGGCCACCGCGTCGGCCTGGATCTGCTCCATCAGCGCGATCGCACGCGGCAACTGACCCAACTGCTGCAGCAGCATCGCCGCCTGCAGGCGCTCGTTGTTGTGCACGATCGGCGGCAGCCCCGGGGTCTGCAGCAGGGCCAGCAGGCGTTCGGTGGACGCGGTCGCCTTCGCGCTGTCGCCCACCAACTGTTGCGCGGTCGCCAGGCAGCCCGTGGCCATCACCCGCACCGGCAGCGGTAGCTCCGGCTTGGCCAGCAGGTCGCTGGCCACGCGCAGCGACGCCTGCGGCTGCTGCCCCAGGTCCGCGCGGCAGCGCTGCAGCGGTCCCTCGTAGGGATCGCCACCGGGGATGGTCTGCGCCAGCACCGGCACGACCGGCAAGCTCGCGGCGGTCAGGAGCAGCAATCGGCCAAAGCGCTTGAAGCGACACGACATCATCGAAAGGTATCCAGCGGTCGAACGATGGATCGGCCCGCCATGCACGCCGCGCCATGGTTTTCGGCGCTGCGTCAGCAGCCAGCGGGGGAACGGAGGTCGCTAATATAGCCGCAGTCCGCATCCGCCCGTCGGTGCGCTTCCTGCCGGTCCGTACATGACGCTCCGTCCCGCCTCCGCTTCCCTCTCGCCCACGCCGCGCGCCGCTGGCGTCCTGGCGCGCCTGCGCCATTGGTGGCGCGACGTTCCGGTCACCGATCAGGTCGATCGGCGCAACGCGGCGATGCTGCAGTTGGTGCTGGCGTTCGTCGGCCTGTACCAGCCGATGGCGATGCTGCTCGCCTGGGGGCGGATCGGCGCGGCCATGGACCCGGTCGCGTTGTGGCTGGCGGCGGCCAACACGCTGGCGATGTGGGCCTGCTTCGTGCTGCTGCGGCGCGGCGCGTTCCTGTGGGCGGCGCGGATGTTCGTGGTGGTGAGCCTGGCGCTGCTGAGCGTGGGCTATGTGCGATGGGGGCTGGAAGCGCAGCTGCGCGGGCAGTTGAGCCAACTGCTGCCGGTGCTGATCGGCGGGCTGCTGTTGAGCCGGCGCGCACTGTGGGGCGCGGTGGCGTGGCTGGTGCTGGTGGTGGCGCTGGGTGCCTGGCGCGACGCGACCCGCTCGTTCTTCATGCCCACGCTGATGCCGCGGCTAGTGGAGAGCGCGATGCTCGGCATCGCCGGCTTCGTCATCGCCGCGGTGGTGCTGGACCAGTCGGTGGCGGCGCTGCGCGAGAGCCTGGACCTGGCGCGCAAGCGCGGCAACGATCTGGCCCGCTCGCGCGACCGGCTGCAGTTGGAGATGCAGGAAAAGGAGCGTTCGCGCGACCAGCTGGTGCATGCGCAGAAGATGGAGAGCGTCGGCCGCCTGGCCAGCGGCGTGGCGCACGATTTCAATCATCTGCTCAGCCTGATCATGGGCTATGCCGCGCGCGCGCGGCGCAGCGACGATCCGCAGCAGCTCAAGGCCGCCCTGCAGGGCGCCGATGCGGCGGCGCGGCGCGCGGCGGCGGTGACCCGCAAGCTGCTGGATTTCAGCCGCCACGAAGCGACGCGGCTGGAAGTGTTCGAACCGGCCGAGACGATCGCCGGCATGCGCCCGAT
This sequence comes from Xanthomonas sp. GW, assembly GCF_014236815.1. NCBI lineage: Bacteria > Pseudomonadati > Pseudomonadota > Gammaproteobacteria > Lysobacterales > Lysobacteraceae > Xanthomonas > Xanthomonas sp. GW. The sequence goes on along the minus strand of NZ_CP051189.1, from coordinate 5,062,521 downwards.
GTTCGACCAGTTGTTCGGCCTGGGCGTGCAGGTACATCTGCAGCTGCACGAGGCGCCGTGCCCGGTGCGCTTCGACCGCGCGCAGCTGGAACTGATCCTGCTCAATCTCGCCGCCAACGCGCAGCAGGCGATGCCCGAGGGCGGGCAGTTCGAGCTGACCCTGGCGCCGCGGCCCGATGCCACGCTGGAGATCGCGGTGCGCGACAGCGGCCACGGCATGAGCGAGGACGTGCGTGCGCGCTGCCTGGAGCCGTTCTTCACCACCAAGCCCAGCGGCCAAGGCACCGGCCTGGGGCTGGCGGTCAGCGCCAACCTGATCGCCGCGGCCGGCGGCGCGTTGCTGGTCGAGAGCGCGCCCGGGCAGGGCAGCGTGTTCCGCCTGCGGCTGCCGCTGCACGCCGGCGCGGCGGCGGCCTCGTGAGCGGCGCCGCGCTAGACTGCGGCGAACGCACCGGGGACCTCGCCCTTGGTTTCTAGCTGGATCCTGCTGCTGGTGTCGGTCGGCTACGCGGCGCTGCTGTTCACGGTGGCGTGGTGGGGCGACCGGCGGCCGCTGTACCCGGAGCGGCCGTGGCTGCGCCCGGCGGTGTACAGCCTGGCGCTGGCGGTGTACTGCTCGTCGTGGACGTTCTACGGCGCGGTCGGCAGCGCGGTGCGCAACGGCGCCGGCTACCTGCCGATCTACCTGGGGCCGTTGCTGCTGCTGCTGTTCGGCTGGCGCATCATCGAACGGCTGGCGCTGATCGCGCGCAGCGAGAACACGGTGTCCATCGCCGACTTCATTTCCTCGCGCTACGGCCGCTCGCGGCGGCTGGCGGCATTGGTGGCGGTGATCGCGCTGATCGGCGTGGTGCCGTACCTGGCGCTGCAGTACAAGGCGGTGGCGATGAGCCTGCAGGTGCTCAGCGGCCAGTCCAGCGCCGGGGCGCCGTTCTATGCCGATCCGGCGTTGTACGTGGCGCTGCTGATGGCGCTGTTCGCGACCCTGTTCGGCACCCGCCAGGTGGATGCTACCGAACACCACCACGGCATGATGCTGGCGATCGCGCTGGAATCGGTGGTCAAGCTGCTGGCGATGGTCGCGGTCGGCGTGTTCGCCTACGTGTGGCTGAGCGGCCGCGACGGCCGCGTGCTGCAGTCGGCGCAGACCCTGTTCCAGAACACCCCGCCGGTCGGCTTCATCTCGCAGACCCTGCTCAGCTTCCTGGCCGTCGTGTGCCTGCCGCGCCAGTTCCACGTGGCGGTGGTGGAGTGCAGCGACATCGGCGACATCCGCAAGGCGCGCTGGCTGTTCGGGCTGTACCTGGTGGTGATCTCGGCGATGGTGGTGCCGATCGCCGCGGCCGGCATCGCCCTGTTCGGCCACTCCGGCGAGGTGGCGCACGACAGCATCGTGCTGGCGCTGCCGCTGGCCGAGGGCCGCACCGCGCTGGCGCTGGTCGCCTACGTGGGCGGGTTCTCCGCCGCCACCGGCATGGTCATCGTCTCCAGCATCGCGCTGGCGACGATGATCAGCAACGACCTGGTGATGCCGGTGCTGCTGCGCCGGCGCGGGCACCAGGCGGCCGGCGCCGACGTCGCCTCGCGGGTGTTGTGGATCCGCCGCCTGGCGATCCTGCTGCTGGCGCTGATCGCCTACGGCTACTACCGCAGCAGCAGCAACGACAGCTCGCTGGCCTCGTACGGGCTGATGGCCTTCGCCGCGGTGGCGCAGTTCGCGCCGGGCGTGATCGGCGGGCTGTACTGGCGCGGCGCTAGCCGCAGGGGCGTGGAAACCGGCATGCTGCTGGGCTTCGGTACCTGGATCTACACCTTGTTGTTGCCGGCGATGACCCAGGCCGGCTGGCTGGCGCCGGGATGGCTGCACGATGGGCCGTTCGGTATTTCCTGGCTGCGCCCGCAGCAGCTGTTCGGCATGAGCGGCTGGGATCCGCTGGCGCACGGCACGTTCTGGTCGCTGCTGCTCAACGTCGGCACGATGATGCTGGTGTCGGCGCGCTGGCGCCCAGGCCTGGACGAGCGGCTGCGTGCGGCGCCGTTCCTGGAGCCGTATTCGCAGCGGCCGGCGGTGGCCGGCGTCTGGCTCGGGCAGGTGCAGGTGGTCGACCTGCAGGCGCTGGCCGAACGCATGGTCGGCGAGCGTCACGCCCGCCGCGCCTTCGCCGAACAGGCGCAACTACTCGGCCGCGAGCCGCAGCCCAACGCGGTGGCCGACCGCGTCTGGGTGCAGTTCACCGAACGCCTGCTCGCCGCCTCGATCGGCGCGGCCTCGGCGCGGTTGGTGCTGACCAGCCTGCTGCGCGGTTCGGGCATGGACCTGGGCGAAGTGGTGGCGGTGCTCGACGAGGCCGGACAGGAACTGCGCTTCAACCGCGAGATCCTGTCCACCACGCTGGAGAACATCAGCGCCGGGGTCAGCGTGGTCGATCCGGCGATGCGCCTGACCGCGTGGAACCGGCGCTACCAGCAGATGTTCGGCTATCCCGACGGCATGCTCTATGTCGGCCGCCCGGTCGCCGACCTGATCCGCTACAACGCCGAGCGCGGCGAACTGGGCGAGGGCCGCATCGAGGACCAGATCGGCCGCCGCATCGCGCATCTGCGCGCCGGCACCTCGCACGTGTTCGAGCGCACCCGCAGCGACGGCAAGGTGATCGAGATGCGCGGCCAGCCGCTGCCCGGCGGCGGCTACGTGACCAGCTACAACGACATCACCGACTACAAGCGCGCCGAGCAGGCGCTGCTGGAAGCCAACGAGACGCTGGAGCAGCGCGTGGCCGAGCGCTCGCGCGAGGCCGAATTGGCGCAGCAGTCCAAGACCCGCTTCCTGGCCGCGATCAGCCACGACGTGCTGCAGCCGCTCAACGCGGCGCGGCTGTTCGCCTCCGCGCTACGCGAAGCGCACCAGAACGAGGAGCAGCGGCACCTGGCCGAGCGCGTGGACGCCTCGCTGCGCGCGGCCGAGGAGTTGCTCGACGGCCTGCTCGACGTGTCGCGGCTGGACGCCGGCGGCATGCGTCCGACGCTCGAGGATTTCGACGCCAGCGTGCTGCTGCGCGAACTGGCCGCGCAGTACACCCCGGTCGCCGCCGGCCGCGGCCTGCGCATGCAGGTGTACGCGCGGCCGATCTGGGTGCGCAGCGACCGCCGCCTGCTGCGCCGCGTGCTGCAGAACTTCCTCGCCAATGCGCTGCGCTACACCCGCCAGGGCCGCATCGTGCTGGGCATGCGCGGCCGCGGCGCGGCGCTGGAGCTGCAGGTGTGGGACACCGGCCCGGGCATTCCCAAGCACCACATGCAGCAGATCTTCGAGGAGTTCCAGCGCTACCAGCAGCCGTTCGACTGGGGCGAGCAGGGATTGGGTCTGGGCCTGTCGATCTGCCAGCGCATCTCGCGCCTGCTCGGCCACGACCTGGATGCGCGCAGCGCGGTCGGCCACGGCAGCATGTTCTCGATCGCCGTGCCGCGGGTGGCGCCGGTGCCGCAGAAGCAGCAACGCCAGCGCAGCGCCGCCAGCAGCGACTCGCTGGCTGGGCTGCGCGTGCTGTGCGTGGACAACGATCAGGAAATCCTCGACGGCATGCGCGCGCTGCTCGGCCGCTGGCAGGTGGAGGTGATCTGCGCCAGCACCGTGGACGAAGCGCTGCTGCTGGCGGCGCGCGCGCCCAACGTGATGCTGGTGGACTACCACCTGCACGACCGCCTGGACGGGCTGGACACGCTGGACGCGCTGCGCGAGGCGATGGTCGGCCCGGTCGCCGGCGCGCTGCTCACCGCCGACGGACGCGACGAACTGAAACTGCAGGCGCGCGAACGTGGCTACCGGCTGCTGACCAAGCCGGTCAAACCGGCCTCGCTGCGCGCCTTCCTCACCGCGTATCACGATCCGATCAAGAGCGATTAGCGCCGGTTGGCGCGATCGCGCGAGTGCTGCGCATGCCTGTGCCGGGTCCGGCGCTGCGCTGACCGTGCGGCGCATCCGCGTATCCGCAGTGTGTGCATCGTTTGTCCGCGACCGGCACGGCGTGCGTTGCGACCCGCGATCCGGCCCGGCTATGGTGGCAGCCCTTTCCGCCTGCCCTGCGTGGACCGCCAGCGCATGACCCCACCGGACGATTCCGCGATCCCGTCGCTGCCCGCCTTGCTGGCGGCATTGGAAGCCGGACAGGCGCAGGCGCTGGAGCAAGGCGCGCGCCGCTACCTGCAACATGCGCCCGGCGATGCGCTGGCCAGCAGCCTGCTGGCGATGAGCCTGCAGATGCAGGGCCATCCGGCGCAGGCGGCTGCGTTGTATCGCGCCCTGGCCGAGCGCCAGCCGCAGGATGTGGCGCACTGGAACAACCTGGGCACCGCCTTGCGCGAGGCGCGCGATTTCGCCGAGGCGCGGCAGGCGTATGCGCGGGCGCTCGCGCTGACGCCGGACGATCCGATGCTGCATCACAATCTGGGCCTGCTGGCGATGGACGGCGGCGACTACGGCGCCGCCCGCGAGCATCTGCTGGACGCGCATGCGTTGGCGCCGGAATCGGCGCCACTGAGCGTCCACGCCGCGATGGCCTGCCACGAATGCGGCGACTTCCAACGCGTGGAGGCGTTGATCGCGCACTGGCCGCAGTGGCCCGCACTGGATCCGGAGACCACGCTGGAACTGGCCTGGCTGCTGTCGCAGGCCGGCCAGACCGACGCGGCCTGCGAGATGCTGCGCGCCTGCGCCTCCGGACCGATGCCGCAACCGGAACGCGCCTGGTCGCGCCTGGTGCTGGTGCTCGAGCGCGTCAACCAGCTCGAGGAGGCGCGGCAGGCGGCCGCACAGTTGCCGGCGCCGGAGCGGATCGAGAATATGGACGCGCGCCACGATGCGATCAATGCGCTGGCAGTGCTGGCGATGCGCGACGGGCAATGGGACGCCGCGTACCGGCTGCTGCGCGACCTGCTGCCCGCCGGCGCGTCCATCGACGCGACCACCGACACGCGCAAGCAGAGCAACCTGTTGTTCGCGATGGCCCGCGTCTGCGATCGCCTGGGGCGCCACGACGAAGCGCTGGCGGCCTGCGCGCAAGGGCATGCCGGACAGGTCGATGGCGTCGCCTCGCTGGTGCCCGAGCTGCTCGCGGCGGACGCGGCGCCGCTGCCGGTCGCGCGGCGCCGCTGGGATCCGGCGCGCTACGCCGCCGCGCTGCCGGTGGCGGGCCCCGCGCGCGATGCATCGCCGATCTTCGTGGTCGGTTTCCCGCGCTCCGGCACCACCTTGCTGGAACAGATGCTCGATGCCCATCCGCAGCTGTGCGCGATGGACGAGCGGCCGTTCCTGCAAGGGCTGGCCGAGCGCAGCGAGCGCCGTGGCCTGGCCTGGCCCGATGGCCTGGGCGAACTGGACGATGCCGCTTGCGCAGCCTTGCGCGCCAATTACTGGCAGTCGGTACGCGGCGTGGTGCAGCTGCAGCCCGGACAACGCCTGGTCGACAAGAATCCGCTGAACCTGCTGCGCCTGCCGCTGATCCAGCGGCTGTTCCCCAACGCGCACGTCATCCTGGCGCTGCGCCATCCCTGCGACGTGCTGTTGAGCTGCTACATGCAGGCGTTCCGCTCCCCGGCCTTCGCGGTGCTGTGTTCCAGCGCGCAACGTCTGGCGCAGGGCTATGCCGATGCGATGGCGTTCTGGCTCTACCACGTCGACCTGCTGCAACCGCGCGCGCTGGAACTGCGCTACGAAGACCTGGTCGCCGATCCGCAGGTGCAGGTCGCGCGCCTGGGCAGCTTTCTGGAGCTTGAACAACCGGAGCGCCTGCTGGAGTTCCAACGCCATGCGCGCGCCAAGGGCTTCATCAGCACGCCGAGCTATGCGCAGGTGGTCGAGGGCATCAATCGCAAGGGCCTGGACCGCTGGCGCCCGTATCGCGACTTCTTCGAGCCGGTGCTGCCGCTGCTGCAGCCCTACCTGCAGCGCTGGGACTATCGCGTCGACTGATTCGGGCACGCGGTTTCGCCTGCACGGGCGCCCATGGCGCCTTCGCCGTCCACCCGCGTGGACGCGCATGTTTTCGAACGATGTAGCGATTGTGCCAAGCGCTGGCGCAATGCGGCACATCAAAACAACACTTTTCTTATAAAAAACTAACAAGTGCTTGACGGTCCGGTTGGCCCGCAAGTCCGAAGCATCCAACGAAGACGTCGCGCCCAGCGCGATTCGAATCGGTTCACGTCCGCGTGCACCGCTGGCGTTCTGTTGCCCATCACATGAGGTTTTCCCAATGTCCGCACCAAAGAACAGACTCGCCCAGGCCATCTGCCTGGGATTGGCGGCGCTTCCCGCCGCTTCGCTCTACGCACAGAGCGCCGATACCGCTGCGACCTCCGCGAGCGGCGCGGTCGACCTGGACCGGGTCACCGTGACCGGCTCGCTGGTGCGGCGCGTGGATGTGGAAACGGCCAGCCCGGTCACCGTGGTCGATCGCCAGCAGATCCAGCAGAGCGGCAAGCAGACCCTCGGCGACCTGATGCAGTCGCTGCCCGGCATCGCCGGCGATGCGACCAACCCGCAGGTCAACAACGGCGGCGGCGACGGCGCCTCGACCGTGTCGCTGCGCGGACTCGGCGACCAGCGCACCCTGATCCTGATCGACGGCCACCGCATCCTCAACAACGACATCAACTCGATCCCGACCAGCATGATCGACCATGTCGAAGTGCTGAAGGTCGGCGCCTCGGCGCTGTACGGCTCCGACGCCATCGGCGGCGTGGTCAATTTCATCCTGCGCAAGAACTTCGAAGGCGGCGAATTCGTCGCCAACTACGGCCAGGCCAGCCGCGGCGACGGCGCGCGCCAGGGCGGCGCCTTCACCTTCGGCAAGACCTGGGACCGCGGCAACATCGTGGTCGGCATCGACTACAACAAGCAGAAAGAGATCTCCTCGGCCAATCGCGCGTTCTCCAAGGACGCGATGTACCTGTCCAGCGGCAGCGTCTACAAGGGCGGTTCCAGCCGTACCCCGAGCGGCTACTACAAGCTGCCGGCGAGCACGCTGGCCGCCAACGGCTGCAGCGCGAACGGCGCGATGACCAGCAACGGCAGCGGCGGCTACAAGTGCTACTCCTCCTCCGACGCCTACAACTACCAGGCGCAGAACCTGCTGATGACCCCGCAGCAGCGCGTCAACAGCTTCGTGCTCGGCAGCTTCAACATCACCGACAAGGTGCAGGCTTACGTCAACGCCTACCACAACCACACGATGTCGCATTCGGCGATCGCGCCGCTGCCGTTCGATGCGCAGAGCGACGGCATCACCATCGCCGCCGACAATCCGTACAACCCGTTCGGCGTGGAGTTCGGCCCCGACGGTTACGAGTACCGCACCCGCTTCAGCTCGCTGGGCCAGCGCGAAACCTTCTACGACACCGCCACCGATCAGGACGTGCTCGGCCTGAAGGGCAGCATCGGCGATACCAGCTGGGTCTGGGACGTCAACTTCAACTACGGCCACTACAAGCAGCGTAGCTGGAGCCACGGCTACGTGGACTACGCGGCGTTGCAGGATGCGATCGATGCGGGCGAAGTGAACATCTTCGACCAGACCGATGCCAACACCATCGACTGGATGAACAGCCACGAGTCGATCCCGCGTTACCAGACCACGAGCATCACCCGCCAGTGGGAAGCCAGCGCCAACGGCAGCGTGTGGGAGCTGCCGGCCGGCAGCGCGCAGCTGGCGGTCGGTGCGCTGTATCGCAAGGAGAGCCTGGGCTACACGGTCTCCAGCAATGCAGTGATCAACAGCGACAACACCTGCGACATCTCCTCCGAGGCCTGCTCCTCGCCGTTGAGCGGTTCCTTCAGCGTGAAGGAAGCCTATGCGCAGCTGTTCATCCCGGTGCTGGCGCAGTCCTCGCCGATCGGCGCGCTGAACGTCACCCTGAGCGATCGCTTCTCCGACTACAGCAGCGTCAGCTCGACCAACAACAGCGCCTCGTTCCAGCTGGAGTGGCGCCCGATCCACGACCTGATGGTGCGCGGCACCGTGGCGCAGGTGTTCCGTGCGCCGACCATCTACGATCTGTACCAGGGTCCGACCGCGAACTCGCCGACCTTCACCGATCCGTGCATCGACTACAGCGGCAGCGGCCACGAGAGCGCCTGCGAAGGCGTGGCCGCCGGCTGGACCGGCTCGGGCCTGTCGCAGACCAACGCGATCGTGTCCGGGGCGAGCTACGCCAACTACGACCTGAAGCCGGAGAAGGGCACCTCCTACGACTACGGCATCGTCTACAGCCCGGAGTCGGTACAGGGCCTGTCGCTCAACGTCGATTGGTGGAAGGTCAAGCTCGACGACCTGATCCAGTCGATCTCCGCGCAGACCGTCGCCAACATCTGCTACAACGACAACAGCAGCCCGTACTGCAGCTACATCCACCGCTATGCGGCAGGCACGGTCAGCGCCGGCAACATCGACTACATCGAAACCCCGGTGGTCAACATCGGCAAGCTGGACACCCAGGGCATCGACTTCGGCGCCAACTACGCCTTGCCGGAAACCGCCTTCGGCAAGTTCACCCTGGCCCTGGACAGCACCTACCTGCAGCGCTACGACATCGACACCGGCGATTCGGTGGTGCACATGGCCGGCAAGTACAACTCGTCCTACGGCAACTACGCACGCTGGCGCGCGCGCGGCCAGATCGGCTGGAAGCTGGGCAACTGGGATGCCACCTGGACCACGCGCTGGGTCGGCAAGATCCAGGTCGGCAGCACCGACCTGTCGGAGAACATGTCCGCCGATGCGGCAGACAAGGGCGTGGTGCTGAACTACGGCAGCTACATGTACCACGCGCTGCAGCTGGGCTACGACATGGGCGACGCCAACATCCGCTTCGACCTGGGCGTGGACAACCTGTTCAACAAGCAGCCGCCGGTGCTGTACCAGAACAACGTGTTGAACGCGAACACCGACGTGAGCACCTACGACACGGTCGGCCGCTACTACTGGATGCGCGCGACCTATCGGTTCTGAGGGATGTCGGCCAACGTCGCTTGCGGTAGCGAGGACGCGAGGTGGTGACATGCGGCGCGTCCAACCGGGCGCGCCGTTTCTTTGTTGAGGGGACGCCAATGAAAGCGAAGCATGCCGATCTCCGCCATTACGTCCGCGTCTACGATGCAGCGCTGGATGCCGGCTTCTGCAGCCAGCTGGTCGCGCAGTTCGAACGCACGTCGGCGCAGCACAGCCACAACGGTGCCGGTGCGCGCGACGGCCTGGACGATAGCGCCTGGACCGAACTCAACGTGACCCGGGCCGCCGATCCGGCCTTCCAGGGCTTCTTCATCGAACAGGTGCGCGCGGCGCTGGCGCGCTACAACGCCGATCTGGGCCTGTCCGCGCCGGTACCGTGGCGCCCGCGCCTGGCCGACCTGCGGATCAAGCGCTATTGCGCCAGCGCCGGCGAGCGCTTCCAGCCGCATTTCGACGCCTGCGACGAGGAAACCGGCCGCTACCTGGTGCTGCTGTGGTATCTCAACGACGTCGCCGAGGGCGGGCAGACCCGCTTCGTCGACCTGGACCTGGAGGTCGCGCCGCGCGCCGGGCGCCTGCTGATGTTCCCGCCGTACTGGATGTACATGCACGCCGCGCTGCCGCCGCGCAGCGGCGACAAGTACATCCTCTCCACCTACCTCGAATTCACCGCCAAGCCAGCCCCATCGCAGCGCTGACGCCGGGCGAATTCAGCACCACGCCGGCGCCGCGATCCGCTTGTTACCAATCCCCAATCCCGACTCCCCAATCCCGGCCTCACTGCAGATGCTCGTACAGGATGGTGCTGCCGATCGCGATCAGCAGCGCACCGCCGACGATCTCCGCGCGCTTGCCGGCCAGGCTGCCGAGCACGCGGCCGAGCATGATGCCCAGGGTCACCATGGTCAGCGTGCACAGGCCGATGACCACCGCGACCTCGGCAATGTTCACCTCGAGGAAGGCCAGGCCGACGCCGACCGCCATCGCGTCGATGCTGGTGGCCAGGCCGGTCGCGGCCAGGTTCCAGAAGCCATGGCGCCTGGGCGCTTCGGCGGCGTCCTCGGGCGCCTCGGGCCTGAGCCCGGCGACGATCATGTGCACGCCGAGCGCGCCGAGCAGGCCGAACGCGATCCAGTGGTCGAACGCGACCACGTACTTGGCCGCGGCCTGGCCCAGCAGCCAGCCCAGCACCGGGGTCAGCGCCTCGATGCAGCCGAAGATCAGGCCGGCGCGCAGTGCATCGCGCCACAGCGGCTTGCGCATGGCCGCGCCCTTGCCGACCGCCGCGGCGAAGGCGTCGGTGGACATGGCGATGCCGAGCAACAGAATCGAAAGAAACGACATGTGGGGGACCGCGCCGGGGCAGAAGACGAACGACGAGCGCGCGCGCCCGGCTTTCGCCACGCAAGCTCGCCGCTGGTCTCGCCAACCGAGATGGCTGCCCGCACCACGGCGCAACGGCCGAGTGTGTTGATGCGGGCGCTGTCCGAAACACGCCGGACAGCAGGCTACTCCCCAAGGGACGCGCAGTCTAACAGCGGCAAATGCCAGCGAATACGCTTCGAACGCACGCGAACCTGCAGCTTTTTTTCTTAGCAGCGGCTATATGTGCGGCATGCCGACGGCATCGCGGCATCGGTGCGCTGAAGGTGATCCGGGACGCCGATCTGGTGCGCATCAGCAATCGCTGGGTATGCCGGCGATGGCCTGCGATGTGCGAACAGCGGTCGCGGCTGAAGCCGCTCCTACAGTGGGACGGCGTCGAGCTTCGGCCCTTGTAGGAGCGGCTTCAGCCGCGACCGAAATCTTCAGGCGCCGCTAAAGCCGGGGAGCACGCCGACGAATGCCGCGACATGCAAACAACGGTCGAGGTTGAAACCCCGCCTACAAATGGAACCGCACCGGCCTCGCGCATAGCGATCAGGTCATGCCACGCCGCGGTGAACCTAGTTGCACGCACCCACCAGAACGCAGCGCGCTCACTCCTCTTCCAACGGCAACACGATGGCGTCGCTGTCGATGGCCAGTTTGCCGGCCATCAGCACCGCCTGGGTGCGGTTGGTGACGCCGAGCTTGCGCAGGATCGCGGTGACGTGCGCCTTGATGGTGGCTTCGGACACGCCCAGGTCGTAGGCGATCTGCTTGTTGAGGCGGCCGGCGCCAAGCATCTGCAGCACGCGGAACTGCTGCGGGGTCAGTTCGCGCAGGCGCTGCCCGACCTCGCGTTCGGCGCGGTCGGTGGGCGGCAGGTTGTGCGCCTCCGGCGGCGCCCAGCGTTCGCCGTCCAGCACCGTGCTCAGGGCCAGGCCGATGGTGTCCGAGTCGGCCGACTTGGGAATGAAGCCGAACGCGCCGTGGTCCAGCGCGCGGCGCATCACCGTCGGTTCCTCGCGTGCGGACACCACCACCACCGGCAACTGCGGATGCAGCGCGCGCATGTGCACCAGCGCGCTGAACCCCTGTGCGCCGGGCATGTTGAGATCCATCAGCAACAGGTCGGCATCGGCGTGATGATCGGCCAGCGCGTACAGCGCCTCGACGCTGTCGGCCTCGTACAGCTGCACCCCCGGCATCACCCGCTGCACCGCCCCACGCAGCGCCTCGCGGAACAGGGGGTGGTCGTCGGCGATCAGCAGGGTGGGCATGGGGCGGGGATTCGGGATTGGGGGATTGGAGATTCGTGGAGCAACAGCAACAGCGGAGCGTGACCTCGTCAGGAGATTGGACACGGGCAGGGGACCGCTTTGGCGAATCCCCAATCCCGACTCCCGAATCCCGGCTCTCAGCGCGTCAGTCGTTCGTTCACCAGCGAATCGACCACCGACGGATCGGCCAGGGTCGAGGTGTCGCCGAGCTGGTCGGGCGCGTTCTCGGCGATCTTGCGCAGGATGCGGCGCATGATCTTGCCCGAGCGGGTCTTGGGCAGGCCCGGCGCCCACTGCAGATGGTCGGGCGCGGCGATCGGGCCGATCTCCTTGCGCACCCAGGCCACCAGTTCCTTATGCAGGGCCTCGCTCGGCTGCTCGTCCGCCACCAGGGTCACGTAGGCGTAGATGCCCTGGCCCTTGATGTCGTGCGGGAAGCCGACCACCGCGGCCTCGGCCACTTTCGGGTGCGAGACCAGCGCGCTCTCCACTTCGGCGGTGCCGATGCGGTGGCCGGAGACGTTGATGACGTCGTCCACGCGGCCGGTGATCCAGTAGTAGCCGTCTTCGTCGCGGCGGCAGCCGTCGCCGGTGAAGTAGCTGCCCGGGTAGGTGCGGAAGTAGGTGTCGATGAAGCGCTGGTGGTCGCCATAGACGGTGCGCATCTGCCCCGGCCACGAATCGCGCAGCACCAGGTTGCCTTCGGTGGCGCCTTCCAGGACTTCGCCGTCGGCGTTGACCAGGGCCGGCTGCACGCCGAAGAACGGCAGCGTCGCCGAGCCGGGCTTGAGGTCGATCGCGCCGGCCAGCGGGGTGATCAGGATGCCGCCGGTCTCGGTCTGCCACCAGGTGTCCACGATCGGGCAGCGGCCGTCGCCGACCACGTCGAAGTACCAGCGCCAGGCTTCGGGATTGATCGGCTCGCCGACGCTGCCGAGCAGGCGCAAGGACGCGCGCGAGGTGCGCTTGACCGGCGCCTCGCCTTCGCGCATCAGCGCGCGGATCGCGGTCGGCGCGGTGTAGAAGATCGTGACCTTGTGCTTGTCGATGACCTCCCAGAAGCGCGACACGTTCGGGTAGTTGGGCACGCCTTCGAACATCAGCGCGGTGGCGCCGTTGGCCAGCGGGCCGTAGACGATGTAGCTGTGGCCGGTGACCCAGCCGACGTCGGCGGTGCACCAGTAGATGTCGTCCTCGCGCAGGTCGAACACGGTCTCGTGGGTGTAGGCCGCGTACAGCAGGTAGCCGGCGGTGGTGTGCAGCACGCCCTTGGGCTTGCCGGTGGAACCGGAGGTGTAGAGGATGAACAGCGGATCCTCGGCATTCATGCGCTCGGGTTCGCATTCGGCCGGCTGGCTGTCGACCACATCGTGGAACCAGCGGTCGCGCGGGGCCTGCATGTCCACCGCGCCGCCGGTGTGGCGCACCACCAGCACGGTTTCCACGGTGGTGGTGCCGGGCAGCTTCAGCGCCGCATCGACGTTGCCCTTGAGCGGGATCTTCTTGCCGCCGCGCAGGCCTTCGTCGGCGGTGATGATCAGCTTGCTGCCGCAGTCGATCACCCGGTCGGCGATCGAGTTGGGTGCGAAACCGCCGAACACCACCGAGTGGATCGCGCCGATGCGCGCGCAGGCCAGCATCGCCACCGCCGCGTCGGGAATCATCGGCAGGTAGATGGTGACGCGGTCGCCCTTCTTGACCCCGAGCGCGCGCAGCGCATTGCCCAGGCGGCAGACGCGTTCGTACAGCTCGCGGTAGCTGACGGTGTAGGACGGCGCGTCCGCGCTGTCCGGCTCGAACAGCAGCGCGGTCTTGTCGCCGCGGGTGGCCAGCTGCCGGTCCAGGCAATTGACGCTGGCGTTGAGCTCGCCGTCGTCGAACCAGCGGATATGGAAATCGTCCAGGGCGAAGTTCACGTCCTTGATCCGGGTCGGCTTCTTGAACCAGTCCAGGCGTTCGGCCGCCTTGCCCCAGAACGCCTCCGGCTGTTCCACCGATTGCCGGTACAGGGTCTGGTACTGGGTCTTGTCGACCCGTGCCCGGGCGGCGAACTGCGGATCGACGGGGTAGATATCGGCCATGGTGCCCTCTGCAATGAACGGGGCGCCGCATGCGGCGGCGCGTCATGGCGCAGTTTGCCGCATTCACTGTTAAGCGCGCACGCGCCGGGCTTTAGACGATGGTCGTAAACCCCGCCCCGTTCGACTAATGGCCAATAGGCGCGGCCGGCCGCGGCGCGCACTGTGCACACAGCCGTGCCTGCGCGCGGCGGACATCCATTATTCGGGAGGGAGTAATGAGCAACCGCATCGCATCTTTGGCACGGCGCCCGTTGGCCGCCGCGCTGTTCGTCGCCCTGATCGCCCCGGGCGCGGCCTTCGCCCAGAGCGGCAAGACCCCGTCGGCGCGCGAACAGGCGCTGGAAGCCCGCGTGGCCGAGCTGGAGCGCCAGGTCCAGCTGCTGCTGTCCTCGCAGCAACAGCAGCAGGGCCAGATCGCGCAGGCCCAGAGCGAGGTTGCCGCAGTGAAGTCGAGCCAGGCCACGGCACCGGCGGTGCCGGCCGGCAAGGCGCCGATCCAGGTGACCACGATCACCCCCGGTGCCGCGCCAGGCACTACGTTCAAGGTCGGCGGCTTCATCAAGGCCGATTTCCTGGCCACCCGCACCGGCGACGGCCAGCTTGCCGACGACGCCACCGGCCGCGCGCTGTACCTGCCCGGTCAGACCCCGGTCGGCGGCGGCAAGTCCGGCACCGACTACAACGCGCACGCCAAGTTCTCGCGCATCAACTTCGGCGTGGACAGCGTCACCGAGGGCGGCAACAAGGCCGGCGCGCTGGTGGAACTGGATTTCTTCGGCAATTCGCTGGGCACCCAAACCGCCACCAACACCTACGGCGCCACCCTGCGCCACGCCTACATGTACTGGAACCACTGGCTGGCCGGCCAGACCTGGTCCAACTTCATGGACCCGGCGGCGCTGCCGGAAGCGGCCGACTTCATCGGCCCCACCGATGGCGTGATCTTTGTGCGCCAGGCGCAGGTGCGCTACACCAACGGCGGCTTCAGCGTCGCCCTGGAGAACCCGGAAACCACTGTCTACAACCGCAGCGCGACCGGTGTGATCACCAGCGCCAGCTCCGACCGCGGCGCGCTGCCGGACCTGACCGTGCGCTACGGCTGGAAGGGCGACTGGGGCAGCTTCGGCATCGGCGGCTTGCTCGGCCAGCAGAAGGTGGACAACCGCGCCACCGGCGCCGACGCCAGCAAGGTCTCCGGCGGCCTGACCCTGGGCGGCAAGTGGGTGGCGGGGGACAGCGACAGCCTGTTCTACCAGCTCAGCGGCGGCGAAGGCATCGGCCGCTACGTCGGCCTGGGCATCGCCCAGAACGCGGTCTACGACGCGGCCGACCACGACCTGGACACGGTCGGCGTGGTCGCCGGCTACATCGGCTGGCGCCACGCGTTCTCGCCCAAGTTGCGCACCAACCTGATCTACGCGCGCAGCGACTACGACAACGACACCGCGCTGACCGGGCTGGGCGTGACCAAGAGCGTGCAGAGCATCCGCGGCAACATCTTCTATACGCCGATGCCCAAGGTCGATGTCGGCGCCGAGCTGATGTACGGCAAGCGCGAGATCGAAAGCGGCGCCAAGGGCGACATCACCCGCCTGCAGTTCACCACCAAGTACAGCTTCTGAGGCTGCGGCCGGCGCGGCGCCCTGGGAGGGCGCGCCGCGCCGCCGCGGACTCGCCCCGCACTCGCGACGGATCGCGCCACCCGACCATTCTGACCGCCACCGCCACACCACCCGCTTCGGAGGGGAAGCTTCCTATGTCCAGCACCGCCATCAACCCGTCGGGCCAGCCGCTGACCAAGGGCCACAAGAAGGTGATCTTCGCCTCGAGCCTGGGCACCGTGTTCGAGTGGTACGACTTTTATCTCTACGGCTCGCTCGCCGCGATCATCGCCAAACAGTTCTTCAGCGGGGTCAACGAGACCACCGGCATGATCTTCGCGCTGCTGGCCTTCGCCGCCGGCTTCTTCGTGCGCCCGTTCGGCGCGGCGTTCTTCGGCAGCCTGGGCGACCGCATCGGCCGCAAGTACACGTTCCTGGTCACCATCCTGATCATGGGCATCTCCACCTTCCTGGTCGGCGTGCTGCCCAACTACGCCAGCATCGGCGTGGCCGCGCCGGTGATCCTGATCGTGCTGCGCCTGGCCCAGGGCCTGGCGATGGGCGGCGAATACGGCGGCGCGGCGACCTACGTCGCCGAACACGCGCCGCCGGGCAAGCGCGGCCTGTACACCAGCTTCATCCAGACCACCGCCACGCTGGGCCTGTTCCTGTCGCTGCTGGTGATCCTGGTGTGCCGTCTGACCCTGGGCACCGAGGCGTTCGAGGCCTGGGGCTGGCGCATCCCGTTCCTGGGCTCGATCATCCTGCTCGGCGTGTCGGTGTGGATCCGCCTGCAGCTGAGCGAGTCGCCGCTGTTCCAGCAGATGAAGGCCGAGGGCAAGGGTTCCAAGCAACCGTTCCGCGACAGCCTCAAGGACGGCAACTTCAAGCTGATGCTGATCGTGCTGCTCGGCGCCACCGCCGGCCAGGCGGTGGTCTGGTACGGCGGCCAGTTCTACGCGCTGTTCTTCCTGCAGAGCACGCTCAAGGTCGATCCGACCGTCTCTTACCTGCTGATCGCCGCGGCGCTGGCCCTGGCCACCCCGTTCTTCCTGTTCTTCGGCTGGCTGTCGGACAAGATCGGGCGCAAGAAGATCATCCTGTTCGGCTGCCTGCTGGCGGCGGTGACCTACATGCCGCTGTTCAAGGGCATCACCCACTTCGCCAACCCGGCGGTGGAAGAGGCGCGCAGCAAGTCGCCGGCGCAGGTGCTGGCCGATCCGGCCACCTGCAGCTTCCAGTTCGATCCGGTGGGCGTGCGCAAGTTCACCAGCTCCTGCGATGTGGCCACCGCCGCGCTGACCAAGGCGGGCGTGCCGTACGAAGTGCAGCCGGCCGCGCCGGGTTCGCTGGCGCAGGTGCGCATCGGCGGCAGCCAGGTCGCGTCCTACGAGGCCGCCGGGCTGAGCAAGGCAGATGCCAAGCCCAAGGCCGATGCCTTCGGCAAGGAGCTCAAGGGCGCGCTGACCGCCGCCGGCTATCCGGAGAAGGCCGATACCGCGCGCATCAACATCCCGATGACGATCCTGCTGCTGTGGGTGCTGGTGATCTACGTGACCATGGTCTACGGCCCGATCGCCGCGTTCCTGGTCGAGCTGTTCCCGACCCGCATCCGCTACACCTCGATGTCGTTGCCGTACCACATCGGCAACGGCTGGTTCGGCGGCTTCCTGCCGGCGATCTCCTTCGCCCTGGTGGCCGGCACCGGCAACATCTACTACGGCCTGTGGTATCCCATCGGCATCGCGCTGATGACCCTGGTACTGGGCACGCTGTTCCTGCGCGAAACCCGCAACGTGGACATCACCAAGTAAGCGCACTTGTCCTTGCGCCGGATGCGTCCGGCACTGCGACGCCGGCTTCGTGCCGGCGTCGTCGTTTGCGCGGTCCGCCGGCGGCCCCGGAATCGGCGGCGGCGTGCGCTTACCATGCGCGCTGGACATACACGCAGACCGCCGCATGCGCTACCGCTGGATCCTGTTCGACGCCGACGACACGCTGTTCCGCTTCGATGCCTATGCCGGCCTGCAGCGCATGTTCGCCGGTTACGGCGTGGCCTTTGCCGAGCAGGATTTCGTCGACTACACCACGCTCAACCGGCCCTTGTGGGTGGAGTACCAGAACGGCACGATCACCGCGCTGCAGCTGCAGCAACGTCGCTTCGCGTCTTGGGCGCAACGCCTGCAGACCGCGCCGGAGACCTTGAACGCGGCGTTCCTGGCGGCGATGGCCGAACTGTGCGCGCCGCTGGACGGCGCGGTGGCGCTGCTCGACGCGCTGCGCGGGCACGCACGGCTGGGCCTGATCACCAACGGCTTCACCGCGCTACAGCAGGCGCGGCTGCTGCGCACCGGCCTGCACGACCGCTTCGAGGTCGTCGCCATTTCCGAACAGATCGGCGTGGCCAAGCCGCACCCGGGCATCTTCGCGCACGCGCTGGCGCAACTGGGCGATCCGCCGCGCGCGCAGGTGCTGATGGTCGGCGACAACCCGCACGCCGACATCGCCGGCGGCCTGGCCGCGGGGCTGCACACCTGCTGGGTCAACGCGCACGGCCTCCCGGCGCCCGAGGGCATCGTGCCGCACTACGAAGTGGCGACGCTGGCGCAGTTGCAGGATTTGCTGCTAGGGGAGGCATGACCGCTCGTATTGCACCGCGCGCCGCAGCCGAAACCCTTCAGCGCTTTCTGTAGGAGCGGCTTCAGCCGCGACCCACAGGCTCGGCGCACATCATGCTTGCTGGGGCAGGGAACCAAGCTCTTGCAGGATGCCAGTGACACGCATCCGGATGCCGGACCCCATCGGGGTGACGTCCCTCCCACAAGGAGACGGCATGCCGATCGACCCCTAGTGGGAGCGACTTCAGTCGCGACGCGGCACACCCTCAAGCACCTGCCAATCACGCGCCGGCATCGCCACCACCATGGCCGGCCGATGCCACGCCCTGTATGGCTGAAGCGCACCCTGTAGGAGCGGCTTCAGCCGCGACACCCCGCGTCGGCGCAAGCCATGCTCGCTGGGGCAGGGATCGAAGCCCATGCAGAATTTTGCCAGCGGCACGCCTCCGCACGCCGGGCACCGTCGGGGATGAAGCCTTCCTACAGGCACAGCGCGCCGATCGGCGCATTGTGGGAGCGACTTCAGTCGCGACGCGGCACACCCTCAGGCACCTGCCAAGCACTCTTCTGCATCGCCGCAAACATGCCCGGCCGACACCACACTCTGTCCTGCACCACCCGCATCGCGCCATACGCCGGCATCGTATAGTGCGCCCATGCCCATTTCCGACCCCGCTTCCCACAGCGCCGACACGCCGCTTGCCGACCTGCCGGCCACCCTGCAGCGGCTGCGCGCGGCCTGGCAGGCGGCCAAGCCCGACCAGGCGCAGCGCCGCGACGACCTGCAACGTCTGCGCGCGGCACTGAAGCGGCGCCTGCCGGAAATGGCCGATGCCATCGCCGCCGATTTCGGCCACCGCTCGCGCCACGAATCGCTGCTCGCCGACGGCATGACCGTGCTCGGCGAAATCGATCACCTGCTGCGCCACCTCAAGCGCTGGATGCGGCCGCAGCGCGTCGGCGCCGGCTGGCGGCTGTGGCCGGCGCGCGCCGAAGTGCGGCCAGTGCCGGTCGGGGTGGTCGGGGTGATCGCGCCGTGGAACTACCCAGTCAACCTGGCGCTGATCCCGCTGGCCACCGCGATCGCCGCTGGCAACCACGTCTACCTGAAGCCGTCCGAGCACACCCCGCGCACCGCGCAGTTCCTGCAGTCGCTGCTGGCCGAGGTATTCCCGCCGCAACGCGTGGCGGTGGCGTTGGGCGCGGCCGAGGTGGCCGGCGCCTTCGCTGCGCTGCCGCTGGACCATCTGGTGTTCACCGGCTCCACCGCGGTTGGGCGCAAGGTGATGGCCGCCGCCGCGCCGAACCTGACCCCGCTGACCCTGGAATTGGGCGGCAAGTCGCCGGCCATCGTCTGCGCCGACTACCCGCTTGAGCAGGCCGCCGCGCGCCTGGCCACCGGCAAGTGGTTCAACGCCGGGCAGACCTGCATCGCGCCGGACTACGTGCTGATCGACGCCGGCCGCAGTGCGGTGCTGGTGCAGGCGCTGCGCGCGCAGGTGCTGGCGCGCTACGGCGACTTCGCCGCGGCCGACGACTACACCCGCATCGTCAACGAAGGCCAGTACCGGCGCCTGCGCGGCTATCTGGACGACGCGCGCGCGCGCGGGCTGGAAGTCGTGGAACTTGCCAGCATCGAACCCGAGCGCGCCGAGCGCGAACGCCTGATCGTGCCGACCGTGGTGCTGCAGCCCGGCGACGACGCGCTGCTGATGCAGGAGGAGATCTTCGGCCCGATCCTGCCGCTGCGCAGCTACCGCACGCTGGACGATGCGATCGCCATGGTCAACGGCCGCGACCGGCCGCTGGCGCTGTATCCCTTCAGCCACGACCGCGCGCAGGTGGAGGCGATCCTGCACGCCACCGTCGCCGGCGGCGTCACCGTCAACGACAGCCTGCTGCACTTCGCCGCCAACGCGCTGCCGTTCGGCGGCATCGGCCCTAGCGGCATGGGCGCCTACCACGGCCGCGCCGGCTTCGACGCCTTCAGCAAGGCGCTGCCGATTTTGTGGCAGTCGCGCTGGGCCGCCAGCGATCGGCTCAAGCCGCCGTACACGAAGATCGCGCGGCTGATCGATCTGCTGCTGCGCTGATCGCGCAGGCCTGGCACGCCCGCCACGTCCACGGCCGCTTCGAACCCGAGACGGACCCGCGGCGCGCGATCCGCCGGCGCATGCGCTGCGTGGCGACCGGCCGTCGATCGAGGCACCGGCGCCACTGCTGGAGTCGCCGATCCTGGCCATCGCCGATCCAGCCTATGCGGCGCTGGCGCCTGGCGGGCGCTGCAGGATTGGCCGTCGCGGCGGGCAACGGTCAAAATACCCGCCAGCCGCCCCGTCATGGATTTCCCCTTGAAGATCGCCTCCTGGAACGTCAACTCGCTCAACGTGCGCCTGCCGCACCTGCAACAGTGGTTGGAGGCGTTCGCGCCGGACGTGGTCGGCATCCAGGAAACCAAGCTGGAAGACCACAAGTTCCCCGACGCGGCGCTGGCCGCGGCCGGCTACCGCAGCGTGTTCGCCGGGCAGAAGACCTACAACGGCGTGGCGATCCTGTCGCGCGCGCCGCTGAGCGACGTGCAGATCGGCGTGCCCGGGCTGGAGGACGCGCAGCAGCGGGTCATCGCCGCCAGCGTCGGCGACCTGCGCATCGTCAACCTGTACGTGGTCAACGGCCAGGACGTGGGCACCGACAAGTACGCCTACAAGCTGCGCTGGCTCGAGGCGGTGCACGACTGGCTCGCCGCCGAACTGCAGCGCCATCCGCGCATGGTGGTGCTGGGCGACTTCAACATCGCCCCGGACGCGCGCGACGTGCACGATCCGCTGGTGTGGAGCGACAACCACATCCTCACCTCCACCGCCGAGCGCGGCGCGCTGCACAAGCTGCAGGCGCTGGGCCTGCACGACGGCTTCCGCCTGCACCACGAAGACGGCGGCATCTTCAGCTGGTGGGACTACCGCCAGGCCGGCTTCCGCCGCGACCTCGGCCTGCGCATCGACCTGACCCTGGTCTCCGACGCGCTGAAGGCGCACACGCGCGCGGCCGGCATCGACCGCGAACCGCGCACCTGGGACCGCCCCAGCGACCATGCGCCGGCCTGGATCGAACTGGACGAGGCCAGCGCATGAACGAACGTCATCCGCGCCGCTGTATCGACAAGGTCGGCGACACCGTCATCGCGCCGCTGCACCGGCTCAGCTGCCACTGCGGCGCGGTACAGATCGACCTGGAACTGCCGCACGGCATCGTCGATCCGCGCCGCTGCAACTGTTCGCTGTGCCGGCGCCGCGGCGCGATCGTCGCCTCGGTGCCGTTGGCCGCACTGCACGTGCGCGAGGGGGGCGACGCGCTGCGTCTGTACAGCTTCAACACCCATACCGCGCAACATTATTTCTGCGGCGTGTGCGGGATCTATACGCATCACCAGCGCCGCTCCGATCCCAGCGAATACGGCTACAACGTCGGCTGCCTGGAAGGCGTGGATCCGTATGCGCTTGCCATCGCGGTGCCGGTCAGCGACGGCGTGCATCATCCTGCCGACCGCGCCGCCCCGTGAGCGGCGCCGCAAACGCAAACGCCCGGCGGACCGGGCGTTTGCGCACACCTGCGGGGGCGTTGGCGCTTAGCGCGCGCGGCCGCGGGTGAACAGGTTGACGATGGCCAGCAGGATCACCGCGCCGATCAACGAGTACAGGAACGTCCACAGCGTGATCGCCTGGTTGATGCCGCCGCCGAACAACCAGCCGGCGATCAACGCGCCGACGATGCCGACGACGATATTCAGGATGATGCCCTGCTGTGCGTCACGGCGCATGATGATGCTGGCCAGCCAGCCCACGATGCCGCCGACGATCAACCAGATGATGATGCCCATGGGTAAGACTCCTCGGTTCTGCCCACACCGGGAGCGGTGTGGCGTGCGCCATTTAAGGAGCGCTGCCGTGAAGCGCCCGTGTACCCAGGCAGGCCTGTCGCAGCGGCCATTGTGCTTTGTGGACGCAGCGTGAGTGGTCCCGCCGACGCACCGTTGCGCCCGGATCCACCGGATTGGCGGTTCGGCCCGGTGGCGCTGTGGCTGCGCACGCATCCGCCGCGCACGCCGGGCGAGGCGCAGGCGCGGCGCCTGCTGTCCGCCGAACTGGCCACGCCGGAGGCGCAACTGCCGCTGCGCCGCGACGAACGCGGCCGGCCGTGGCTGCACGCGCCGCTGGCGCACGTCGGCGCCGGCTGGAGCCACAGCGGCGACTATCTGCTGGTGGCGATCGGCGCGCACACGCGGCTGGGCGTGGACATCGAACACCAGCGCGCACGGCCGCGGTTGCTGGAGCTAGCGCAGCGCTTCTTCCATCCCGACGAGGTCGCGGCGCTGCAGGCGCTGGCCGAACCGGCACGCGAGGCGTTGTTCTTCCGCCTGTGGTGCGCCAAGGAAGCGCTGCTGAAGGCGCACGGGCACGGGCTGTCGTTCGGGCTGCACCGGCTGCGCTTCGCCGAAGATGCCGATGGCGTGCTGCAACTGGCCTGGTGCGACCCGGCGCTGGGCATGGCCGCGCGCTGGCGGGTGCATGAGTGGGTACCGGCGCCCGGCTATCGCGCCGCGCTTGCCTGGTATCCGCTCGAGTCGACATAGCGCCCCCAATCCCCTGTAGGAGCGGCTTCAGCCGCGACAGGTTCTACAGGGATAGAGAGTGCCTGTCGCGGCTGAAGCCGCTCCCACAACGAAGCGGCAGCGCGCCGGTTGCATCCGCCGCCGCGGCTCATGCCTCCACCGCGCCGGCGCGGCCGTTGCAGGTCACCGGCCGATGGCGTTTCCTGGAGATCCGGCATGCCGCTGCACCACGACCGCAATGAACCGCTGCGGATCATCGGCCGCGATGATGTCGGCTACATGGCGGTGATGGTGGCGGCAGCTGCGATAATCCGGCGATGAACGACGCCTCCCTTCCCGACTCCGTCCGCGCCGCGCTCGACCAGGGCCTGCGCGCGCAAGGCCTGGACGCCGCCGCGCTGGCGCCGCCGCTGCTGGCCTACCTGGCGCTGCTGGCGCGCTGGAACCGCACGTACAACCTCACCGCGGTCCGCGCCCCGCACGAGATGGTGACCCGGCATTTGCTCGATTCGCTGGCGATGCAGCCGTTCGTGGAAGCGGGCACGCTGGCCGACCTGGGCACCGGCCCGGGGCTGCCCGGCATCCCGCTGGCGATCGCGCGGCCGCAGCTGCGGGTGACCCTGGTCGAGAGCAACGGCAAGAAGGCGCGGTTCCTGCGCGAGGCGGTGCGCCAGCTGCGCCTGGACAACGCGCGCGTGGCCGAATCGCGCGCCGAGGCGGTGGACGAACCCGGCGCCTACGATTTCCTGACCGCGCGCGCGCTGGACACGCTGGCCGGCATCGTCGCCGTCGGCGGCCACCTGCTGCGCCCGGGCGGGCGGCTGCTGGCGATGAAGGGCCTGCGCCCGGACGAAGAGATCGCCGCGCTGCCGCCGGGCTGGGTGGCGCAGGCGGTGCACCCGCTGCAGGTGCCGGGGCTGGGCGCGGACCGCCACCTGGTGGTGGTCGAGCGCGGCTGAGCCGGCGGGCGGGGCCGGCGCGCCGACGCCGATTTCCGCCCCAGGGGGGTGTGACCGCATAATGCCCGGTCCCACCAATCGCCGACGAGGCTCCCGCATGGCCCGCATCATCGCCATCGCCAACCAGAAAGGCGGCGTCGGCAAGACCACCACGGCGGTCAACCTGGCGGCGGCTCTTGCGCGCCAGCCGCAGCGCGTGCTGCTGGTGGACCTGGATTCGCAGGGCAACGCGACGATGGGCAGCGGCATCGACAAGCGCGAGCTGGCCGCGTCCACCTGCGACGTGCTGCTGGGCGAAAGCAGCGCCGCGCAGATCCGGGTGACCGCGCCGGAAGGCTTCGACCTGCTGCCCGGCAACATCGACCTGACCGCCGCCGAGATCCAGCTGATGGACCAGCCGGCGCGCGAGCAGCGGCTGAAGACCGCGCTGGCGCCGCTGCGCGAGGAGTACGACTTCATCCTGATCGACTGCCCGCCGGCGCTGTCGCTGCTGACCCTGAACGCGCTGACCGCCGCCGACTCGATCATCGTGCCGATGCAGTGCGAGTACTACGCGCTGGAAGGGCTGACCGCGCTGCTGGAGACCATCGAGGCGTTGCGCGCCAACCTCAATCCGACGCTGGAGATCGAGGGCGTGCTGCGCACCATGTTCGACGTGCGCAACAACCTGGCCAACGCGGTGTCGGCGGAGCTGACCAACCATTTCGGCGACAAGGTGTTCCGCACCATCGTGCCGCGCAACGTGCGCCTGGCCGAGGCGCCCAGCCATGGCCAGAGCATCGTCGGCTACGACCGCACCTCGCGGGGCGGTGTGGCCTACCTGGGCCTGGCCGGCGAGATCGTGCGCCGTCGCAACGAACGCAACAGGCCCGCCCCGGCCATGGAGAGCTACTGATGACCGCCAAGCCCCCCGCCCTCGGAGCGAAGAAGCGCGGCCTGGGCCGTGGCCTGGAAGCGCTGCTGGGACCGAAGGGTGGCACTACGGCCGCGCCGGCGCCCGACGCCGCAGCGCAGCCGGGCGAGAGCCTGCGCCAGTTGCCGGTCGGGCAGCTGCAGCCGGGCAAGTACCAGCCGCGCCAGGAAATGGACGAGGGCAAGCTGCAGGAGCTGGCCGAGTCGATCAAGGCGCAGGGCGTGATCCAGCCGATCGTCGCCCGCGAACTGGCGCCGGGCAAGTTCGAGATCGTCGCCGGCGAACGCCGCTGGCGCGCCTCGCAGCTGGCCGGGCTGAGCGAAGTGCCGGTGGTGGTGCGCGAGCTCGACGATCGCACCGTCATCGCCATGGCGCTGATCGAGAACATCCAGCGCGAGGACCTCAATCCGCTCGAAGAAGCGCAGGCGCTGCAGCGGCTGATCGACGAATTCGCGCTGACCCACGCCGAGGCCGCCGAAGCGGTGGGCCGCTCGCGCGCCTCGGTGTCCAACCTGCTGCGCCTGCTGGAGCTGCCGCCGGCGATCCGTGCGCTGCTCGAGGCCGGGCGCCTGGAAATGGGCCATGCGCGCGCGCTGCTGACGCTGTCGCCGGACCTGGCCAGCCGCCTGGCCTCCGACGCCGCCGACCAGGGTTGGTCGGTGCGCGAGGTCGAGCACCGCGCGCAGCAGTTCGCCGCCGGCAAGGTGCCCAGCAACCGCAAGGCCAAGCCCGGCCGCGTCGCGCCGCAGGCCGACATCGCCTCGCTGGAGACCGAGCTGTCCGAATCGCTGGGCACCAAGGTCGCCATCGCCCACGGCCGCGGCGGCAAGGGCAAGCTGGTGATCCACTACACCGACCTGGACACGCTCGACGGCGTGCTGGAGCGGCTGCGCGGCAAGGTCGGCTGAGCCGCCGCCGCTCCGCATGACGTCCGCCCTGGTCCCCGCAATCGCGCAAGGCGCCCGCCGATGACGGTGCTGGTCACCGGCGCGGCCGGCTTCGTCGGCGCCTATACCTGCCGTGCGCTGGCAGCGCGCGGTGAGACGGTGGTGGGGCTGGACAATTACAACGACTACTACGACCCGCAGCTCAAGCGCGACCGCGTCGCCGCGCTGTGCCCGCAGGTCGATATCCGCCGGCTCGACCTCACCGACCGTGATGGCCTGACCGCGCTGTTCGACGAGATCCGCCCCGAGCGCGTGGTGCACCTGGCCGCGCAGGCGGGCGTGCGCTATTCGCTGCAGAACCCGTACGCCTACGTCGACAGCAACCTGGTCGGCTTCGTCAACGTGCTGGAGCTGTGCCGGCACCGCGGCGTGCAGCACCTGGCCTATGCCTCAAGCAGTTCGGTGTACGGCGATTCGGCGACGCCGCCGTTTTCCGAAGACCAGCGCATCGACCAGCCGCGCTCGCTGTACGCGGCGACCAAGGCCGCCAACGAGCTGATGGCCTATACCTATGCGCAGCTGTACGGCCTGCGCGCCACCGGCCTGCGCTTCTTCACCGTGTACGGCCCGTGGGGCCGGCCGGACATGGCGCCGCTGCTGTTCAGCCGCGCGGTGCTGGCCGGGCGCCCGATCGAGGTGTTCAACCACGGCCGCATGCGCCGCGACTTCACCTTCGTCGCCGATATCGTCGCCGGCGTGCTCGGCGCGCTCGACCACCCGTCCGCGGACGCGGTGCCGCACCGTGTGTTCAACCTGGGCAACCACACCCCGGTCGAACTGGAGCGCTTCATCGGCGTGATCGAGGCCGCCGCCGGCCGCGCCGCCGAGAAGGTGTACAAGCCGATGCAGCCGGGCGACATGGTGGAGACGATGGCCGATACTGCGCGCGCCCACGCTGCGTTCGGCTTCGATCCGAGCACCCCGATCGAGGTCGGGCTGCCGCAGGTGGTGCAGTGGTGCCGCGAGTATTTCGGCGCCGCGGCCTGAACCTTCAGCCCCGGGTCACCGGCCCGGGGCACAATGCGCGGTCTTTTTGCGTCGTTGTCGCCGTTCCCCGCGTTTTCCCATTGCGTTGCCGTCGAGCCTAATCGAGCCATGAACCAGCCTTCCCTTTCCGTCGTCGTCCCGGTGTTCAACGAGCGCGACAACGTGCCGCCGCTGGTGGCCGAGATCGTCGCTGCGCTGCGCGGCGTGACCGACTTCGAGATCGTCTACGTCGACGACCATTCGCGCGACGACACCCTTGCGGTGCTGGACGGGCTGAAGGCGAGCACGCCGGAGCTGCGGGTGCTGCACCACGTCACCCAGAGCGGGCAGAGCACCGCGGTGCGCAACGGGGTCAAGGCGGCGCGCGGCGCATGGATCGCCACCCTCGACGGCGACGGCCAGAACGACCCGGCCGACATCCCCAAGCTGCTGACCGCGCGCGCTGCCGCTACCGCGCAGGTCAAGCTGTTCGCCGGCTGGCGCGTGTCGCGGCAGGACTCGGGCAGCAAGCGCTGGGCCTCCAAGTGGGCCAATGCGATCCGCGCGCGCATGCTGCGCGACGACACCCCCGACACCGGCTGCGGCATCAAGCTGTTCGAACGCGAGGCGTTCCTGGACCTGCCGTACTTCGACCAC
This sequence comes from Xanthomonas sp. GW, assembly GCF_014236815.1. Lineage (NCBI taxonomy): Bacteria > Pseudomonadati > Pseudomonadota > Gammaproteobacteria > Lysobacterales > Lysobacteraceae > Xanthomonas > Xanthomonas sp. GW. The sequence goes on along the minus strand of NZ_CP051189.1, from coordinate 5,035,520 downwards.
ATGCACCGCTACCTGCCGGCGCTGATGCAGCGCGCTGGCTGGCAGACCCTGAGCGTGCCGGTGAACCATCGCCACCGCACCTCGGGCGTGTCCAAGTACAACAATCTCAACCGCGCGCTGGTCGGCATCCGCGACCTGCGCGGCGTGGCCTGGCTGATCGCACGCAGTCGCCGCACCGTGGTGCAGGAGCGCTGAGATGGAGTCGCATTTCCTCAACGAACCGATCCAGGCGCTGTACTGGACCGGGCTGCACGTCACCGGCTGGAAGCTGATCGGCTACGTCGGCGCGCTGATGTTCGGCGGCCGCTGGCTGGTCCAGTTCGTCGCCTCCAAGCGCGCCGGCAAGCCGGTGATCCCGCGCCTGTTCTGGTACATGAGCGTGGTCGGCAGCCTGATGACGCTGAGCTACTTCCTGTTCTCGGCCAAGCAGGACTCGGTCGGCGTGCTGCAGAACCTGTTCCCCGCCTTCACCGCGTTCTACAGCCTGTACCTGGACATCAAGCACCGCGGCTGGCACCGGGATCGTGCGTCGCATTGAGGCTGGCGCGGTAGTGCTTCCCAGTTCCGGTGGGGATCTTGTCGCGGCTGAAGCCGCTCCTACAGGGAGCCCTGCTCTTCTGTAGGAGCGGCTTCAGCCGCGACAGAATCTATGGACGCGCGTTCTCACCGATGCGCAGGCAGCCAGATCGCATCCCAATACGGATAATCGCCCAAACGACGGACCAGGCCGGCGCGCAATGGATTGGCCACGATGTAGCGCGCCGCGGTCAGCATGTCGTCCTCGCGCCGCAGCGCGCGATCGTGGAAGCCCGGCGACCACACCCTGCCGCCGCGGCCGCGTGCGCGATTCACCGCATGCGCGCATCGGCCCTTGGCGTGTTGCATCGCTTCTGACAGCGTCGCGCGCGGACCCAGTTCGATCAGGCCGTGCCAATGGTCGGGCATCAATACCCAGCACAGCAGTTGCACCTGCGGCCAGCTGGCGGGCGCGGAAAGGCAGGCAGCCGCTGCACGTGCGCAACGCCAGTCCGAGAACAGCGTTGCGCGTTGGAAGGTCACCACCGTCAACAGATAGGTACGCCCGCCCTCATCATGGCGGCCGCGGCGCAATGCGGCATGTCCTGGAAAATGAGCGAGCGGAGGCATGGCGTGCAGCGTGCCCGCAGGAGCGAGCGACGCCTATCGGCCGAAGTCCGTGCGCCGTGTCGGGAAATGCCCTGCGTCGCGCGGACGGATGCCCGGGATCGCGCGTTGCGTGGAACCAGGACTTCCGGCCCACCCCCTGCCGCACGCGGGATGCGATCATCGGGATCTCGTTCCCACTGCCTGTCGCCGCCCATGCCGATCGCCAAGACCCCGCTGGCCGCTTCCCTGTTGCTCGCGCTCGCATTCGCCACGCCGGCGCTGGCCGCAGCGCCGGCCGTACCGCCGGCGGCGGCCACCGCCTCCGCAGCCGATGCCCGCTTCCAGGCCATCTACGAAAAGGAGTGGAAGTGGCGGCAGGCGCAGGTCGGGCAGGCCGACGAGGACAGCGACAGCAGCGGCGACAACCAGCAGTTGCCCGACGTCGGCGCAGCGGCGCAGGCGGCGCGGCTGAAGGTATGGGACGACGTGCTGCGCCAGCTCAAAGCGATCGACCCGGCGCAGCTGTCGGCCGACAACCAGGTCAACCTGGCGGTGTACCGCCCGCAGATCGAGAACCTCGCCGCCGCGGTGCGCCTGCGTGCCTACGAGATGCCGTTCAACTCCGACAGCTCGTTCTGGTCCGACCTGGGCTTCATGGCGCGGCGCACGCTGCGCACCCCGGCCGAGTACCGTGCCTACATCGCGCGGCTCGACGACGTGCCGCGCTACTTCGGACAGCAGACCGACAACATGCGCGCCGGGCTCAAGCGCGGCTTCAGCGTGCCGCGCGCGGTACTGGAAGGGCGCGACGGTTCGATCGCCAACGTCGCCGAGCTCAAGGATCCCACCGCGGCCGCGCTGTACGCGCCGTTCAAGCAGCTGCCGGCGCAGATCCCGGCCGCCGAGCAGCAGGCGCTGCGCGAGCAGGCGCAGGCGGCGATCCGCGACAAGGTGATCCCGGCGTACGCGCTACTGCTGCGCTTCTATCGCGAAGAGTATGTGCCGCAGGCGCGTACCACGCTTGCCGCCGAAGCGCTGCCCGACGGCAAGGCCTACTACCAGCAGCAGATCCGCGAATACACCACGCTGGAGATGCGCCCCGAGCAGATCCACCAACTGGGCCTGCAGGAAGTGGCGCGGATCCAGAAGGAGATGGACGCGATCATCCAGCAGGTCGGCTTCAAGGCGCCGGCCGGGCAGCAGACCTTCCCTGCGTTCCTGCAGTTCCTGCGCACCGATCCGCAGTTCTACGTCAAGACGCCGCAGGAACTGCTCGATCGCGCGGCGTGGATCGCCAAGCGCGTGGATGGCGAAGTCGGCAAGTTCATCGGCACCTTGCCGCGCGGGCGCTTCACCATCGTGCCGGTGCCGCCGGAGATCGCGCCGTTCTGGACCGCCGGTCGCGGCGGCGTCGGCACCTACTGGCTCAACACCTACAACCTGCCGTCGCGCCCGCTGTACAACCTGCCGGCGCTGACCCTGCACGAATCCTCGCCGGGCCACTCGCTGCAGGGCGCACTGGCCGAAGAGCAGGGCGCGCAGCCGGCATTCCGCCGCGAGAACTACATCTCCGCCTACGGCGAAGGCTGGGCGCTGTACACCGAGAAGCTGGGCAAGGAGATGGGTATCTACGAAACCCCGTACGAGGATTTCGGCCGGCTCAGCTACGAAATGTGGCGCGCCTGCCGGCTGGTGATCGACACCGGCGTGCACCACAAGGGCTGGACCCGCGAGCAGGCACTGGCCTACTTGCGCGAGCACACCGCGCTCAGCGAGCACGAAGTCACCACCGAGGTCGATCGCTACATCTCCTGGCCGGGGCAGGCGCTGAGCTACAAGCTCGGCGAGATCGCCATCGTCAAGCTGCGCGCCGAGGCCGAGCAGGAACTGGGCGCGGACTTCGACATCAAGGCCTTCCACGACGCAGTGCTGAAGCAAGGCTCGGTGCCGCTGCCGGTATTGCAACAGCAGGTGCGCGCGTTCATCGCCGAGAGCAAGCAGCAGGCCGCCGCACGCAAATCCACCGCAACCAAGCCCAAATAACCGCCGCGCGCTCTTCCTTCTCCCACCGGGAGAAGGTGGCGCGAAGCGCCGGATGAGGGTACGACCGCTAGCGAGGCTTTGAGGCGATAGCCGCAATGCCGGATAGAGGTGCGGCAACCAAGGTGCGACCACTACCGAGGACCCGGGGAACCGCCAGTGCGCGAGCGCAAACGAGACGGCGACCGCCAGCGCCGGATCAGGCGACGACCATCGACGCCGCATGAGGCCAAGCCGGTCGCCGCTCGATCCGCTTTCGCCTCGCCTCATCCCCCACCTGCGATTGTGTAACCCCACCCGCATCGCTAGGCTGGCGCCATGTCCATCCGCCGTGCCCGCCTGCTCCACCCCTTGCTGCGCCTGATGGCGCTGGCAATGCTGGCGCTGGGCGTGTTGGTGGCGCCGGTGGCCTGCGCGCTGGGCGATGTGCATGCACTGGCGCACGACCAGGCGCACGTGGACGAAGAAGCGCCGCACCGCGGCGACGGTGATGGCGCCGGCGAACGCGATGGCGCCGGTCTGCTGCATGCGCTGATGCACAGCGGTTACTGCCATGGGCAGAGCCCGGCGCTGCTGTCGTCGCTGATCTGGCAGGGCTTGCCGTTGGCTGTGCAGCCGCGCCCAGCCGCCGCGCACCAGGACTATCGCTCGCACCTGCTGGAAACCCCGCTGCGACCTCCGATCGCGGCTTGATGCACCGCCGGCGCCTGCCGGCCCGTCCATCGATCCCCGAATCCGGAGAAGTCCCATGTGGTTGCGACTGGCGGCTGTTGCCGCCTTCGCGGTCGCGCCCTGCGCGTGGGCGCAGGCCGTGCCGCCCGATGCTGTGCTTACCCTGGACGACGCCTTTGCCCGCGTCGCCCAGACCCATCCCGACCTGCGCCTGGCCGACGGCCAGCGCCGCGTGCTCGCCGCCGAGGCCGAGCGCGACGCGCTGCGTCCGCCGCTGCGGCTGGGCGCCGAGCTTGAGAACGCGTTCGGCAGCGGCGCCGCGCGCGGCCTGGATCAGGCCGAACTGACCGTCACCCTGGCCGGTGTGCTCGAACGCGGCGGCAAGCTCGACGCGCGCCGCACCCTGGCCCAGGCGCGTATCGATGCGCTGGCGCCGCAGCGCGAACTGGCGCGGCTGGACCTGCTCGCCGAGGTCGCGCGCCGCTACCTGGCGATCGCCGCCGCTGCGCAGCGCCAGGCCATCGCCGCCGCCGACCTGGCGCAGCGCCAGCGCACCGTCGCCGCGGCGCGGCAGCGTCTGCAGGCCGGCGCCTCGCCCGAATCGGTGCTGCTGACCGCGCAGGCGCTGCAGGCGCGTGCGGAACTGGACCGCGACCGCGCGCAGCAGGAGCACGCGGCTGCGCGCCGCCACCTGGCGGTGCTGTGGGGCGAACGCGATCCCGGCTTCGCGCAGGTGACCGGCGATCCGCTGGCGTTGCCGGCAATACCGGACTTCGACGTGCTGGCCGCGCTGCTCGATGCCACCCCGGAGCTGGCGCGCTTCGCCGGCGAGGCGCGCGTGCGCGAGGCGCGGCTACGGCTGGCGCGCAGCCAGGCGCGGCCCGACCTGGACTGGCAGTTCGGCGTGCGCCGGCTGCAGGACGGCGACGCCACCGCGCTGGTGGCCGGGATCTCGCTGCCGTTGGGCAGCGCCGCGCGCGCGCAGCCGGAGATCCGCGCCGCCGAGGCCGAGCGCGAGCTGCTCGGCGTGGAGCGCGAAGCGCAGGCGCTGGCGCTGTACTCCACGCTCGCCGACGCGCACGGCCGCTACCGCGCCGCGCAACTGGAAGTGGCGCGCATGCACGACGACGTGCTGCCGAAACTCGCGCGTGCCGAGACCGCCGCCGAGCGCGCCTATCGCGGCGGTGCGATCAGCTATCTGGAGTGGGCGCAGTTGCAGGCGCAGCATGGCGATGCGCGGCGGCAGCAGCTCGCCGCCGCGATCGAGGCGCAGACCGCGCTGATCGAGATCCAGCGCCTGAGCGGGCAACCATTCGTACTCGCGCCCGCGGCGCAGGTGGCGCGATGAGCCGTTCGTTGCCGTTGCGCATCCGCAACGCGTTGGCGTCCGCCGCCGCCGCACCGGCGCACGGATCTTCATTGCCGTGGTCCGCGCGGCACGCCGTCGGCAGCGTCGCGCCTGCCTCGTGCCAGCGGTTGCCGGCCGGCGCGATCATGTTCGCGTTAGCCGCACTACGCCGCGCGCTGCGCCAGCGTCGCGCGCAGCCTGCAGCGCAGGTGCTGTGTGCAATGGCGACGGATTCCAGCCGCTCTGCGGGTACACCGATCGCCAGCGCCGATCGCAAGGATCCGCCGCCTGTTATGCCGCCGCGCGAACCGCGCCACGCGGCGCCGGCGAACGCAATCGCTTCCGACCACCTTCTCCCGACGCCTGGCGCCCGCCGCCGGCGTCTTTCAGGACGCCCTACGATGAAACTCGAATCCGCTGCGGTGATCGCGCCGCTGTTGCTTGGACTGTTGCTCGGCGGTTGCGCCGGCACTGGCGACGACGCCAGCCACGACGAAGCCGAAGGGCATGGCGCAGCCGGCGAAGCCCATGCCGAGGAAGCTCGCAAGGGTGCGCATGGCGGCCGCCTGCTCGAGCAGGATGGCATCGCGGTCGAACTGGCGATCGCCGAGGACGGCACGCCGCCCACCTACCGAGCCTGGCTGTATCGGGACGGTAAGCCGTTGCCGCCAGGCGCCGGCAGCGTCGAGGTGAGGCTCACGCGGCTCGGCGGCGTGGCCGAGACCCACCGTCTGCGCGCGCACGACGACGGCAGCCTGCTGGCCGACAGCGTGGTCGGCGAGCCGCATTCGTTCGACGTGGAAGTGCGCGCCACGGTGCAGGGCAAGGCGCTACGCTGGACCTATCCCAGCTACGAAGGCCGCACCGAGATCGCGGCGAAGATCGCCGCCGATGCGGGCATCCGTGTTGCCCCGGTTGGCCCCGGCAGCATCGCCGACGAGCACGAGGTGCAAGGCCTGCTGACCCCGGCCGAAGGCGCCCAGGCGCAGGCCACCGCGCGCTTCCCCGGCCCGGTGCGCAGCCTGCGCGCCAACGTCGGCGACCGCGTGCGCGCCGGGCAGGCGCTGGCCACGGTGGAGAGCAACCTGAGCCTGACCACCTACACGATCAGCGCGCCGATCGCCGGCACGGTGCTGGCGCGCACGGCCAGCGTCGGCAGCAGCGCCGCCGAGGGCCAGGCGCTGTTCGAGATCGCCGACCTGTCCACGCTGTGGGTGGACCTGCACATCTTCGGCGCCGATGCCGGCCACATCGCCGCCGGCGCGCCGGTGACGGTGACCCGGATCAGCGACGGCACGGTCGCGCAAACCACACTGGAACGCGTGTTGCCGGGCACCGCCACCGCCAGCCAGAGCACGGTGGCGCGCGCGGTGCTGCGCAACGAGGACGGGTTGTGGCGGCCGGGCTCGGCGGTGAAGGCGCGGGTCACGGTGGCGCAGCAGCCGGCCGACCTGGTGGTGCCGGTGACCGCCTTGCAGACATTTCGCGACTGGGACGTGGCGTTCGTGCGCGTGGGCGACACCTATGAAGTGCGACCGCTGCAACTCGGCGCGCGCGATGCGCGCCAGGTGCAGGTGCTGTCCGGGCTGAAGGCGGGCGACCAGGTGGTGGTGGAGCAGAGCTACCTGGTCAAGGCGGACATCGAGAAGTCGGGGGCGTCGCATGATCATTGAGCTGCGCACCGCGCCCCGGCCCCCCTGTAGGAGCGGCTCTACGTGGCCTCGGGCCATCAGCCGCGACAGAAATTCGAACGTAAACGGGATGCCGGCAGATCGGTCGCGGCTGAAGCCGCTCCTACAAAAGAGCGGGGCGCCACGTGTCTGTCCTGAGAACGGAGGCCGCCGCCATGCTCGCTAGCCTGATCCGTTTCGCCATCGCGCAGCGCTGGCTGATGCTGGCGCTGACCGGGGTGCTGATCGCGATCGGCGCGTGGAGTTTCTCGCGCCTGCCGATCGACGCCACGCCGGACATCACCAACGTGCAGGTGCAGGTCAACACCGCCGCGCCCGGCTATTCGCCGCTGGAGGCCGAACAGCGCGTCACCTTCCCGCTGGAGACGGTGCTGGCCGGCTTGCCCGGGCTGGACTCCACGCGCTCGCTGTCGCGCTACGGGCTGTCGCAGGTCACCGTGGTGTTCGCCGACGGCACCGACCTGTACTTCGCGCGCCAGCAGGTGGCCGAGCGCCTGCAGCAGGTGAAGTCGCAGTTGCCGCCGGAACTGGAGCCGCAGCTGGGGCCGATCGCCACCGGCCTGGGCGAGATCTTCATGTACACGGTCGAGGCCAAGCCGAACGCGCGCAAGCCCGATGGCACGGCGTGGACCGCCACCGACCTGCGCACGCTGCAGGACTGGGTGGTGCGGCCGCAGCTGCGCAACGTGCCGGGCGTGACCGAGGTCAACACCATCGGCGGCTATGCGCGGCAGATCCACATCACCCCGGATCCGGCGCGGCTGGTCGCGCTCGGTTTCACCCTGGACGATGTGGCGCGCGCGGTCGAGGCCAACAACCGCAACGTCGGCGCCGGCTACATCGAGCGCAATGGTCAACAGTTCCTGGTGCGGGTGCCGGGGCAGGTCAGCGGCATCGCCGAGATCGGCGCGATCGTGCTGGACCGGCGCGAAGGCGTGCCGATCCGGGTGCGCGACGTGGCCCAGGTCGGCGAAGGTCCGGAACTGCGCACCGGCGCCGCCACCCAGGACGGCAGCGAGGTGGTGCTGGGCACGGTGTTCATGCTGGTCGGCGCCAACAGCCGCGCGGTGGCGCAGGCCTCGGCGGCGCGGCTCGAACAGGCCAACCGCAGCCTGCCGCCGGGCGTGCAGGCGGTACCGGTGTACGACCGCACCGCGCTGGTCGATCGCACCATCGCCACCGTAGCCAGGAACCTGGTCGAAGGCGCGCTGCTGGTGATCGCGGTGCTGTTCCTGCTGCTGGGCAATTTCCGCGCGGCGCTGATCACCGCGGCGGTGATCCCGCTGGCGATGCTGTTCACCCTCACCGGCATGGTTCGCGGCGGCGTGTCCGGCAATCTGATGAGCCTGGGCGCACTGGATTTCGGGCTGATCGTCGATGGCGCGGTGATCATCGTGGAGAACTGCCTGAGCCGCTTCGGCCAGGCGCAGCAGCGCCTGGGCCGGGTGCTCAGCGCCACAGAACGTTTCGAGCTGACCGCGCTGGCCACCGCCGAGGTGATCCGCCCCAGCCTGTTCGGCGTGGGTATCATCGCCGCGGTGTACCTGCCGGTGTTCGCGCTGACCGGCATCGAGGGCAAGATGTTCCACCCGATGGCGATCACCGTGGTGCTGGCGCTGACCGGGGCGATGCTGCTGTCGCTGACGTTCGTGCCGGCGGCGATCGCGTTGATGCTGGGCGGCAAGGTCGCCGAGCACGAGAACCGGGCGATGCGCTGGGCGCGGCAGGCGTACGCGCCATTGCTGGACGGCGCGCTGCGCCACGCGCGTTGGATCGGCGCCGGTGCGCTGGCGCTGGTGCTGCTGTGCGGCGTGCTGGCCACGCGGCTGGGCACCGAGTTCATTCCCAACCTCGACGAAGGCGACATCGCCCTGCACGCGCTGCGCATTCCCGGCACAAGCCTGGAACAGGCGATCGCCATGCAGTCCACGCTGGAGCGGCGGATCAAGCAGTTCCCGGAAGTGGCGCACGTGTTCGGCAAGCTCGGCACCGCCGAGGTCGCCACCGACCCGATGCCGCCGTCGGTGGCCGACACCTTCCTGATCATGAAACCGCGCGCGCAATGGCCCGATCCGCGCAAGCCCAAGGCGCAGTTGCTGGCCGAGATCGAGGCGGCGGTGCAGCAGCTGCCCGGCAACAACTACGAGTTCACCCAGCCGATCCAGATGCGCATGAACGAGCTGATCTCCGGGGTGCGCGCGGACGTGGCGATCAAGCTCTACGGCGACGATCTGGACACGCTGGTGGCGGTCGGCCGGCGCGTCGAGGAGGTCGCCCGCAGCGTGCCCGGCGCGGCCGACGTCAAGCTCGAGCAGGCCACCGGCCTGCCGATGCTGACCGTGCTGCCGGACCGCGCCGCGCTCGCCGGCTACGGACTCAATCCCGGCGTGGTGCAGGACACGGTGGCCGCCGCGGTGGGCGGGCAGGACGCCGGGCAGCTGTTCGAGGGCGACCGCCGCTTCGCCATCGTGGTGCGCCTGCCCGAAGCGCTGCGCCAGGATCCGGCGGCACTGGCCGATCTGCCGATCCCGCTCAGCGGCGACGGCGAACGCGGCGACGCCGACGAGTCCAGCCGCGCGCCCGGCTGGCGCAGCGGCGCGCCGATCACCGTGCCGCTGCGCGAAGTGGCCAAGGTGCAGACGGTGCTGGGGCCGAACCAGATCAACCGCGAGGACGGCAAGCGCCGCATCGTGGTCACCGCCAACGTGCGCGACCGCGACCTCGGCGGTTTCGTCGCCGAACTGCAGCGGCGCGTGCAGGCCGACGTGGAACTGCCCAGCGGTTACTGGATCGGCTACGGCGGCACCTTCGAGCAACTGATCTCGGCCGGGCAGCGCCTGGCCTGGGTGGTGCCGGCCACGCTGCTGCTGATCTTCGCGCTGCTGTATTGGTCGTTCGGGTCGCTGCGCGATGCGGCGATCGTGTTCAGCGGCGTGCCGCTGGCGCTGACCGGCGGCGTGGTCGCGCTGGCGCTGCGCGGCATCCCGCTGTCGATCTCGGCCGGGGTCGGCTTCATCGCGCTGTCCGGGGTGGCGGTGTTGAACGGGCTGGTGATGATCGCCTTCGTGCGCAAGCTGCGCGAGGACGGCCTGCCGCTGGCGCAGGCGCTGCGCGAAGGCGCGCTGGCGCGGTTGCGACCGGTGTTGATGACCGCGCTGGTGGCGGCGCTGGGCTTCGTGCCGATGGCGTTCAACGTCGGCGCCGGCGCGGAGGTGCAGCGGCCGCTGGCCACCGTGGTGATCGGCGGCATCGTCTCGTCCACGCTGCTGACCCTGCTGGTGTTGCCGGTGCTGTACCGCTGGCTGCACCGGCGCGACGCTGCAGCAGCGGCGTCCGCTGTGCATGCAGGCCACCCGTTATGACGGTCCATCAATGTCGGGAGCGACGCGATTTCTTAAATTTTATTAATCCTTCGAATTGATAACATCTATGCTAGGTTTCCCATGCGAGCGATCATTGGCATCGAAATCTCTTAAATGATATGGTTGCTCGAGATCACTAACATCTATGTTAATTATGCGCCGGAACGAAGACGAGTTCGCCACCATGAGCGCTGTGAACACCGCCAAGCACCTGGCGATGCTGGTGAAACAGGCGCGGATGGCCCGTGGGTGGTCCCAGGCCGGGCTGGCTGAGCGGGCACGCATCAGCGCACCCACGATGAACCGTATCGAGAAGGGGGCCCTGGGGGCCTCCCTTGGCGCTTGGTTGGCTGTGCTGGAGCGGGTTGGGCTACTGCACAAACTGAACCAGTTGGACGATCCAGCCTCCAAGGCAATCATGGACAGCACCAAGACCAAGCGGCCCATCCGTACGTCCAGCCAGGACCTGGACTTCTGACATGCCTGTGGTCTTCATTCACTTGCCCGATGAAGTCGATGCGGTTCCTGCCGGTCGCCTGACGTTGCTGGAAGACGGCACCGAGTTGCGCGCGTCCAGGTTCGCCTACGGCCGGCGTTATCTGGACCGGCGCGACCCGAGCGCGGTGGCAGTCGATCCGGTATCGCTGCCCCTTGCCGATTCAGCGGGAGAGCAGCTTCCGGCGAACGGTCTGGCCATGTTCGGCGCGCTTCGGGATGCCACCCCGGACGACTGGGGTCGCCGGGTGATCGAGAACCGCCTGGGCGCGCCGGCGAACGGGTTGCCGGAATCCACGTATCTGTTGCTGGCTGGTTCAAACCGCGTAGGTGCGCTGGATGTTCGCGAAGAACTGGAGAGCGGGCCGGCCGCTGGCGCGTTGCCACGGGTACTCGACCTGCAGCACCTGGTGGACGCGGCTGGGCGGGTCGAGGAAGGCCTGCCGGTGCCGGCGCATCTGCAGTTTTACTTCGAAGGCGCTCCTTCGCTGGGCGGGGCGCGGCCCAAGGCCCCGATCGCCCATGCGGGCCGGGAGTGGATCGCCAAGTTCCCGTCGGTCAGGGACCGTTTCAACGTACCGGCAGTCGAGCGAGCCACCCTGGAACTGGCACGTCGTGCGGGTCTCACCGTACCCCGCACCGAACTCGTCACCCTGGTCGATGGTCGACAGATCATGCTGATCGAGCGCTTCGACCGGGAGCCGGTGGAGCGCGGGATGAGTCGGAAGCATGTGGTCAGCGCGCTGACGATGCTCGGCCTGGATGAGCGTCAGTCCCCGGCATCCAGCTACGCGGCTATCGTCAGCGCGATCGAAGGGTTTGCGGCAGAAGGCAGCGTCGCGACCCAGCGGGAAGAGCTGTTCTCGCGCATGGTGTTCAACATCCTTGTCACCAATGACGACGACCACCTTCGCAACCATGCCTTTGTCCACGAGGATGGCGCCTGGAATCTGAGTCCGCTCTACGATGTGGTTCCCAAGGGGCAGGCAGGAACCGAGCGCAACCTGCACCTGGGTGTCGGTCCGCGAGGTAGGCGCGCCACCTTGGACAATGCGCTGCATGGCTGCGGAGCATTCGGCCTGTTCCCCGCGCGCGCCGCGCAACTGATCGGCGGGATCGCAGCGGCGACCCGAACGTGGCGAGAGGTCTTCGAAGAACTGGGAGTCCCGATGCGGGACTGTGATGCCGTGGCTACGGCCTTCAGGCGTGCATCCGATATCGGCATGCGCGAGGTCGAGCGCCATCTCGCCTGAGCAGGCCCGACTTCACTCGCAACGGCGCGGCGGCACTTCCCGGCCGCGGTAAGTGCTTGCGACACAAGGGAAAGGCATGCATAATGCGCGGCTCGCTGTGCCCGGCTCCGGTCGGAACGGCGGCTGGATGCGCGATCTCCGGCCGGCCTCTCCCAGCGTAACTGCTTGATTTCCCACGTCGCGTGGTGGCCGCAAGGCTGCCGGGGCCGCCGTCTCCCAGGCTATGGGCGACTCAAACTTTCTATCGAGGTGCGTAATGTCCCGCGTATGCCAAGTGTCCGGCAAGCGTGTGCAGACGGGTAACAACGTCTCCCACGCCAACAACAGAACCCGTCGCCGCTTCCTGCCCAACCTGCACGAGCGCCGCTTCTGGGTCGCCAGCGAGAACCGCTGGATCAAGCTCCGTGTTTCCGCGCATGCGTTGCGCACCATCGACAAGAACGGGATCGATGCCGTTCTGAAAGAGCTGCGCGCGCGCGGCGAAAAGGTCTGAGGAGTAAACAATCATGGCAGGCAAGCGTGACAAGATCCGTATGATTTCCTCGGCCGCCACCGGCCACTTCTACACCACGGACAAGAACAAGAAGAACACTCCGGGGAAGATGGAAATGATGAAGTACGACCCGGTCGTGCGTAAGCACGTGATGTACAAGGAAGGCAAGATCAAGTGATCGACTGATCGCTGGATCGCCTTTCGAGGTCGACACGGAACCCGCCGCAAGGCGGGTTTCGTGCGTCTGGGGCCTGCACATCTTGTTCTGGTTGTGGGCCGTCGCCGCTGCGCGAGGCGGACGCCCGGCGCGCGCCGCCAGCCGCGGCGCTGCACGCAACGGTTGCGTTTGCCGCCGCAGCCCGCAGAATCGGGCGACTTGGCTTGCGAAGGGTCGCGATGCTGCCGTTCTGGTTGGAAGGCACCTGGTTGCTGGCGCTGGATTGGCTGATCCGGCTGGTGGCGTTGCTGTGGATTCCCGCGCGCACCACGCCCGGCGCAGCGCGCAGCTGGCTGCTGCTGGTCGGGTTCGTGCCGGTGCTCGGCCTGCCGCTGTACCTGCTGCTGGGCCATCCGTGGCTGTCGCGCGAGCGCATCCAGCGCCAAGCGCAAGCCTCGCAGGTGATCCGCGAGCAGCAGGTGCCGTTGACCGCGCTGCGCTGGACCCCGCCCGCCGACACCGCGATCGCCGAAGTGGTGCCGCTGATCGAGCGCCAGGGCGATTTCATGCCCACCCATGGCAATACGGTGGAATTGCTCGATCGCTATGCGGACTCGCTGCAGGCGCTGATCGACGACATCGACGCGGCGGTAGAGCGCGTGCACCTGCTGTACTACCTGATGTTCGACGATGCGGTCGGCGACGCGGTCGTGGCGGCGTTGTTGCGTGCCGCCGCGCGCGGCGTGCGCTGCCGCCTGCTGCTCGATGCGCGCGGCGGCAAGCGTGGGCTGCGCCGCTACCGCAAGCGCCTGCGCGCGGCCGGCGTCGAGGTGCAGGCGCTGTTGCCGGGCGGTTTGCGCTGGCGCCGCAGCGGGCGCATGGACCTGCGCAACCATCGCAAGATCGCGGTCATCGACAACCGCGTCGGCTACACCGGTTCGCAGAACCTGGCCGCGGCCGAATTCGTGCGCGGCCATCCCAACCGCGAACTGGTGGTGCGCCTGCAGGGACCGGTGGTCGGGCACCTGGAGGCGGTGTTCGCCAGCGACTGGTTCATCGAGACCGGACAGCGCCTGCGCGTGGCCGACGGCACCGGGGTGCACGGTGCCGACACCGCCATGCAACTGCTGCCCAGCGGCCCGGCGTATCCGTTCGAGAACGCGCGCGATGCGGTCAACGCGCTGATCCATCTGGCGCGGCGGCGGATCGTGATGGTGACGCCGTACTTCGTGCCCGACGAGGCCACGCTCAGCGCGCTGCGCATCGCCGCGCTGTCCGGGGTGGACGTGCAGCTGATCCTGTCGGAGAGCAGCAATCAGCGGCTCACCGCCTGGGCGCAGGAGGCGTACTACGACGAACTGCTGCGCAGCGGGGTCAAGATCGCGCTGTACCGGCCGTGTTTCCTGCATGCCAAGCACCTGAGCGTGGACGAGGGCATCGCCCTGGTCGGCTCGATCAACCTGGACATCCGCTCCTTCGCGCTGAACGCCGAGATCGGCGTGCTGTGCTATTGCGCCGAGGTGGTGCAGCGGCTGCGCGCGGTGGAGGCCGACTACCTGGCCGATGCGCGCGCGCTGTCGCTGCAGGACTGGCGCAAGCGGCCCACCTGGCGCCGCAGCCGCGAAGGCATCGCCCGCCTGGCCGATGCGTTGATGTGAGTGCGCACGTCCATGACAGCATGATGTCGCCGCCATGCGCGATGTTCGCGCCGACATGAGCGATGGTTCTTAGCCGTGGGCGGAGCCGGCGAGGGCATCCCTTACAATCGCCGGCATGAGCGACCTCTTGCCCACCGCCTCCGATGGCGACTGCGACTGCGATATCGCCATCGTCGGCGGCGGCGCGGCCGGCACGCTGGTGGCGCTGCACCTGCTGCGGCAGGCCACGCAGGCGCTGCGGCTGCAGCTGATCGAACCGCAGGCGGCGCTGGCGCAGGGCGTGGCCTATGCGACGCCGTGCGTGGAGCACCTGCTGAACGTGCCGGCCGGGCGCATGAGCGCCTTCGCCGAACTGCCCGACGACTTCCTCGACTGGCTGCAGCAGCAGGCGCTGTATCCGGCGCTGCAGCGCGACGCGCTGGCGCAGGCCTATGTGCAGCGCCGCCATTACGCCGACTACCTGCGCGCGCGGCTGGCGCAGGCGCGCGCGGCGAGTCCGGCGCAGCTGCAGTGGCGGCAGCAGCGGGTGCTGGCGCTGGATCGCGATGCGCATGGACAGGCGCTGCAACTGCAGGATGGCGCGACGCTGCGCGCGCAGGCGACGGTGCTGGCGCTGGGCAACAGCCTGCGTCCGCTGCCGGCGCGCGGCGCGGCCAGCCTGCCGGCGCACGTGCGGGTGGATGCCTGGAACTACGAGCAGCTGCGCGCGATCCCGCGCGAATCCACGGTGTGCATCGTCGGCGCCGGCCTGAGCATGGCCGACAGCGTGCTCACCCTGCTCGCCAACGCGCACCGTGGCCCGGTCCACGTGATCTCGCGGCATGCGGTCCTGCCGCTGCCGCATGCCGAGCATGCCGGCCACGCCGCGGCCGACTTCGACCCGCAGCCGTTGCTGGCGCTGCCGCTGCGCCAGCGCCTGCGCGCGCTGCGCCGGCATGCGGCCGCGGCACAGGCGCGCGGCCTGCCGTGGCAGAGCGTGATGGAGCGGCTGCGGCCGCTGGGCCAGGCGCTGTGGCAGTCGCTGTCGGCCACCGAACAGCGGCGCTTCCTGCGCCATGCCGTGCGCTACTGGGATGCGCACCGGCACCGCATCGCCGCACCGGTGTTCGCGCAACTGCAGGCGATGCGCCGGGTCGGCCAGCTGCGCGTGCATCGCGCGCGATTGGACACCGTGTTCCCAGTTGGCGCCTGCGTGCAGGTCAACGCGGTCGGTCCCGACGGGCTGGCGTTGCAGCTGGACGCGCACTACCTGATCAACGCCACCGGCGTGGAGCTGCGCGCGCAGACCATGCGCAACCCGCTGCTGCACCAACTGCTCGGCCGCGGCCACGCCGCGCCCGGCCCGCACGGCATCGGCGTCGCCACCGCGTCCGATGGCGCGCTGCTCGATGCCGACGGCCATGCCGACCCGAACATCCGCGTGCTCGGCAGCCTGCGCATCGGCAGCCTGTGGGAAAGCCTGGCGATCCCGGAGTTGCGCGTGCAGGCGCAGCAGCAGGCGCAGGCGTTGCTGTGCGAAGTGCGGCCGGCGAGCGCCGGCGCGGACTAAAGGCGCGCCTGGCTACCGTCATGGCGCCTGCGCAGTGCGCGCTGGCCGGTTTTCAACGGTCGCGCGTTCGAACCTCCGCGATCGGTCGATACTAGGCGTTACCGCCGACCCACCCGGGAGAAGGAATGCCTTTGCAGTGGCGCGTTCCACTTCCGCCGCACGCACAAGACGGCGCGCTAGGGCTAGCATGCTAGAGCGCACCGAGCCGGTGGCAACCGACGACCGAGTTCAGGTCATCGCATTTACCGACCCAAACGATCTTCTGAGCTACCACCTCACTGAACGATTCAAGGCGCGCTGTACGAGCGCTCGAATGCCCGCCGCGGGCGCTGATGACGCGACCAACCGCTCGACGTCGACCGAAGGGTTCCGCGAAGTCAGGCTTCCAGTTGACGTCGTGAACGTCACGCTACCGAACGCCAAGTTGCGTTGGCTGTTCGTCGCGAGCAACCCGGTGAAGGCCCATTCGAGCGGGTTCAAGTCGAATCCAGGCGCGATCGAGCTTCTCGTCAACGGCACCGACTGAGGCACGTCCGCTTTCGACCCAAAGCGGCCCCCGATTGCCTCCGTGCACGATCATCGAGTGCCGCGACTCGTCATCTTGAGCACCAATTGATCGCGCGCAGCATCGATGGTGTCAGCCTTGGTCTTAGCCGAGAGGTTCTCGCGTTGCTTGCGCCCCAGGAAGTAGGCGATCCGCTCGGCATTTGCACCGGATGGATGTGGCAGACCGTCGAGTAGGCATTCGCCTTCGACCAGCCCTTTCGCTGCGAAGCTGCGCAACACCGCGGTCGGCTCCTTGCCCAGCGGGACCCACAGCGCGTCGGGCAGCTGGCGGACCTCGTCCGTAAGCCAGTCCTCCGCCATGGACCGCAGATAGGGCGTGCGCAGAATCGCTGGGCTTCCGGTGTAGTTCTGGCCACCAGCCAGCACGGGATTGCGCAATGCGGACGTGTAGTGCACCAAATCGTTGGCACTAGTAAATAGCTCGGCGCAGCTGCGCAGGCCGAGCGCCGTGTGCAGACCCACGTAGTCGAGCATCTCGACGAGCGCGGTACGCATCGGACCCGAGAAGCTGGCGACATCCTTGGCTTGGCGCAGGGCTTCAGCGTCGCTGAGCCCAGAACGCAGACCGGCTCGCAATTTCTCAAGGGCCTTCTGCGCCTGGAACAGGCCGGGCGTAATGCCCACGAGCACCACGCGGGCCGCAGTGTTCACGTGCTCGAACGGCGCGTAGTAGGTGGCCAGCTGCCCGGAGCGCGAGATCAGCAGATCCCTGGAAAGCCTGTCGGACGGTAGGGCATCGAGGATGGCCGAGCGGTAACAATCGAGCATCGGGGTCATGGTGCTATCTTCAGCGGATGATGCGGCGGCGGTTTGTAGCGCGGGCGGCCGCAATAAGCGTGTCGGCGCCGCACACAGCTACATGTGGGTCCACTTCTTAGCCCAAGTATTGCAGCAAGAGCTTAAGCCGGCGACACAGGCCGTGGATTACGCTGCGCGTGATAATCATCGACCGCATCTTCAAAGTCTTTGAAATGCCTTCCGTGTACAAGGAATGAAAAGACCTGCCTTAGCTGCGATCTTAAATGAATTGCGTCGTCCCACATGGTCGGCGAGAATGGGAAATCTCCAAACCGATTTCCTGGATGCAGCGTTGATATCCTGCTGTCGTAGAACTCCTCAAAGTACTTCTCTAGGTCCCCGGGGGGCTCGTGCCCAAATGGCTCATAGAAATTGCGATGTAGCCATCGGGCCGCATCATTCGCCGATGGATTGGCCAGACCCTTCAGTCTCAACTCCCGCTGGACAAGGGAAAACGAAGCGTCTAATGCGATGAATGCGGCAATGACCGATTCCTCGCCGAACTCTCGATGCCGTCCCAACATGTCTGACTTCACTAGCGCCTGAAGTCCTCGCATCAGTACAAAGTTTGAAGGATCTATCCTTTGGTACGATGGCAAGAAGCGGTCCATATCAATGTCCTGGTCCAACAGGTGATAAGGCTCGTTCAGTAGGTTAGCCGGAACACAGGGAATGTTCGGTAGAAGGTGCCGCTCTTTCGCCGAGAGCAGCAATCGCTCTTTGATCATCTGGACCGAGTAAGGCACATCGAGATCAAGCTCATCCGTACTCAATATCAACTCCGGTCCAACCACCGGGTAAAGCCGGATCCAAGCCCCGTCGAAGGTCTGACAGAGAAGAAGTGCGCCCAGCACCCTCACCTGGGCAGGCGAAGCCCAAGCGAACTCGGAGAATGGAACATCTTCGTTGATGGACCGCCAGCCTGAGCAGCGCACAACGGTAAAGGTAAGATCTTCATCGGCATGAAAGAAGCCGTCGTCGCAGAAAAACGTTCCCCGAGGGTAGCTTCCACCCCTTGGGTGGAACAGCATCACGCGTATTCGAGATTTCTTATCATAGCCAGAGAATGAACATCCCAGCTCAAGATCTTCCGGAAAGAGCATCTGCCGCACCTGTTATCACCTAAGCCTTTGCGTTGCCTTCTCACTACGCTGGAATCTGACCCAGTACGTTGACAGGCTTGCTCCTATCGTAAACTGATTCACATCAGCTTTCGCAGGCGGTGGAAGCTGGCCCCTCGTTTTCCGCTTTCGGCCAAAGGCCGTCGCTGGCTCACGCAATGGTCAAGCAAACCCGCGAAGCTGGTCCCTAGTCTTGCTTCAATCACCAATTATTGGTTGTCCTGCTTTGTGGCAATGCCAAACGCATAAGACTCGATGGGAAAGTCCTCGTCGGGCGAATAGAATAGGGCGCCGCCCTTTTTTTTGAACCCTTGAAGCAAGTCGAACGCCAGTGAAGATGCTAGACAAAGGGCTGAAGCGAGCTGCTGCCATGAGAGTCGCGAAGTCTTTCATAGAGTGGCCGCACTTCCACCGGACAAGCCCATTCTTGAGGCTCATCCCCGACCTGATATGGAGTGCCGATTTCGATATGGATCTGGAACGCATCCTCACCGGGACGATGCCCCCAGATCACTTCATTCGCAATAATTGAGTTCATCTGCGGCCTGCCTCATCAACGTCCGTACTTGCAAGCATCTGCCTTGGCTCGCATGCTGCCGTGGCGGCCCAAGGTCCGCCACCGGCAACAAGCGGACATGGGCAGACGAACGCAGCACATGGTCCCGCACAGCGAAGTCGACGCGATGCGACGAAGACGGCCCCCGCGGCGCAGGCTTCAGGCAGCGGTATGAAAGGCGGCACGGCAATAGCGCGTCATGGCGCGCTTCTGTCCACATACGGCCGCGACTGCAAAATCACCACCTCGTCGCCGACCACGGCCCACTCGATGTCCTGGTCCGCGCCGCCCAGCGCCTGCTTGGTGGAGGCGCCGACCCTGGCCAGCCGCGCGATCAGCGCATCGGTCAGCACCTGGCGCGAGCCGGTGATGGGCACTTCGCGCACGCCGCCAGCGGCGTTCGCCACGAGCTGCGTGTCTTCCGCCGAGCGGCTCAGCACCTGCACCGCCTTGGACCAGGTCGAATACATCACCTGTTCCGCCTGGCGCTTGCCCTCCACCACGCGGATGCCGAGCCCGCGCTTGGCCGAGATATAGGTGATGTGGCGGCGGGCGGCGTCGAACGGATCGCGGGTGATCATCACCCCGGAACTGTCCGAGGGCGCGGCCAGCTGCACCAGCACCGCCATGGCCACCGCATCCTGGCGCAACCCTGCCGCCGTGCGCGCCTCGTACGCCTCGAAGTTGTAGACCGAGGCCCACACCGTCTGCACGGCCTTGGCCAAGGCATCGGCGCGGGTCACGTTGGGCACGGTGGTGTACAGGCCGGCGCCGCTGAAGCCCGGCAGATCCTCGGAGTTGGACGAGCTGCGCACGAACACCGGACCGCCCTGGAGTTGATCGCGCCATTGCGCGTCCAGCACGCGCACGAAAGCGGGATCGGGCGCGGCGTCGGCGATCTCGGCACGTAGCGCCGCCAGCGCCTCGCGACGGACGTTCGCGTCGGTAGCGAAACCCGGGCGACGCTGCAGGTCCTGCAGGCGCTGCGCAATCTGCAGCCGCTGCATCGCCGCCTGGTAATGCGAGAACGGGATGCAGAAGCCGTCCGGCACACGCGCGGCCGGCGGCAGCGCCGCCTTCAGCGTGCCGAGGTTGGCCGCTTTGACGCCGCAGTGGCCGCTGTCGCGCGCACGCAGCGCCGCCAGGGGCTTGAGCGCGACCACGGTCAGGTCCGGGCGCGGCAGCTTGCGCGCCGCCGGACGAGCGGCCGTGGGCGATGGCGTCCTTGGCGGGCGCGTCAGCGGCGTCACCCGGTAGTCGTTGTGGGTGACCTCCAGCGCCACCCAACGTCCGTCGTACTGGCGCAGGGCGGTCTGCGCATCGCGCACATAGACATTGGGAATGCCCCAGCCCTTGGCCAGCAGGTTGACGTGGGACAGCAGGGTGGACGGGCGCTGCGTCACCAGCCCCGCGACCGGCGCCAAGGCGATCGGCACCTCGTCCAGGACCGGGATGTCGCGCGGCGACAGCGTGCGCAACTGTTCCTCGGAGCGCACGATGCGCAGCCGCCCTTCGGCGCGGCCCGTGTTCAATGGCAGGAGCCGCTGCTCGCGCAGCAGCGCCTCCTGGCTGACGTAGGCCAGGCCCATGGAGCTGGCCAGCTGCTCGTGCTGGGTGGAGTTGGTCTTGAAGCGGATCGGCTCGCGGAACGAGGCATGGACCACGTCGTCGGTCTGCCGCAGCAAGGCCGCGGTGAGCTGGTCGCCCTCCCAGAACTCGTAGGTGTAGCCCGACAGATCCCGCTGCCAGCTGATGGTGCCGAACAGGAACCGCCGCTGCGGATCGCGGTACTGCGCGTTGCGCGTCGCCTTGTCCATGGCGCGCACCAGCCGCTGCTGCTGCACGAACTGCTCGTGCAGCGCATGCCGGGGCGTATTGATGTAGTAGATGCGCGCTGCATTCTGCCGGTCGATCACGAAGATCAGATGCGGCATCTCCAGCGCGGTCCCGGCGTTGTAGACCCGGGCGAGCTGCATGAACTGCGCGCGGCTGTCGATGCGCGACAGGTAATCCGGCCCCTGCGTCGGCTGCAGCGGGGAGGTGCCGCTGCTCTGGCGGTATTCGTAGGGCGACGGTTTGCGCGCGGTCTGCGCCATCGCAGGCGCGGTACACCACAGCAGCAGCGTGAGCGTGGCGGCCGACGCGAACAGGCGCTGGCGCCAGGCAAGGTGCGTACGGGATCGGTCCATGATGCCGGTGCGGGAATTGGGAGTGCGGATCTTAAGCCAGTCCCGTCGGCTTTGGACGCCGCGAAGGCGCTGCCGCAGGCGCCGCATGGGGATCGGCCGCATGCTCGGTTCCTGGCGCGCAGGCGTCGACGATGGCCGCCTGCAGCGCCTGATCGACGGCAGCCGGGCGGCGGCCTGTCCGTCTTGCTGTGGCCGACGCTGCGCGCGTGCGTGGCGATCGTCGCCGGCCGGCTGCTCCCGGCGGGGTGAACGCGCCGCCGCGGCCGCTTTTTCGCGATCCGGTTGCCCGGTCGCAGCCGGTGCGCCGCCGCAACCGGTAAAATACCCCGGTGGATGTCTCCCATTTGCTCGATGATCTGAACCCCGCCCAGCGCGAGGCCGTCTCCGCCCCGTCCGGCCATTACCTGGTCCTGGCCGGCGCCGGGTCCGGCAAGACGCGCGTGCTCACCCACCGCATCGCCTGGCTCAACGAAGTCCACGGCGTGCCGGTGCACGGCATCTTTGCGGTCACCTTCACCAACAAGGCGGCTGGCGAGATGCGCCACCGCACCGACCTGCAACTGCGCAACGGCAGCCGCGGCATGTGGATCGGCACCTTCCACGGCCTGGCGCATCGCCTGCTGCGCCTGCACTGGCCCGACGCCAAGCTGCCGGAAAGCTTCCAGGTGCTGGATTCGGACGACCAGCTGCGCCTGGTCAAGCGCGTGGTGCAGCAGCTGGAACTGGACGAGGGCAAGTTCCCGCCCAAGCAGATCGTGTGGTGGATCAACCAGCAGAAGGACGAGGGCCGGCGTGCGCAGCACATCCAGCCCGAGCCGCGCGACGAGTGGACCACCACCTTGCGCAGCGCCTACGCGCTGTACCAGGAGCGTTGCGACCGCGCGGGCCTGGTCGATTTCGCCGAGCTGCTGCTGCGCGCGCACGAGCTGCTGCGCGACAACCCGGCATTGCTGGCGCATTACCGCAGCCGCTTCAGCGAGATCCTGGTAGACGAGTTCCAGGACACCAACGCGATCCAGTACGCGTTCGTGCGCGTGCTCGCTGGCGACACGGGGCGCGTGTTCGTGGTCGGCGACGACGACCAGGCGATCTACGGCTGGCGCGGCGCCAAAGTCGAGAACGTGCAGCGCTTCCTGAAGGATTTCCCGAACGCGCAGACCATCCGCCTGGAGCAGAACTACCGCTCCAGCGCCAACATCCTCAATGCCGCCAACGCGGTGATCGCGCACAACCCGGACCGCATCGGCAAGCAGCTGTGGACCGACTCGGGCGACGGCGACCCGATCGACCTGTACGCGGCCTACAACGAGATCGACGAGGCGCGCTACGTGGTTGAGCGCGTGCGCCAGTGGGTGCGCGACGGCGGCAGCTACAGCGAGGCGGCGGTGCTCTACCGCAGCAACGCGCAGTCGCGCGCGTTCGAAGAATCGCTGATCGCCGAGCAGGTGCCGTACCGCGTCTACGGCGGCATGCGCTTCTTCGAGCGCGCCGAAATCAAGGACACCCTGGCCTACCTGCGCATGGTCGCCAACCGCGCCGACGACGCGGCGTTCGAGCGCGCGGTGAATACGCCCACGCGCGGCATCGGCGATCGCACCCTGGACGAAGTGCGGCGCCTGGCGCGCGCGCAGTCGCTGTCGCTGTGGGCCGCCGCGCAACAGGCCGCGCAGCAGGGCGGCGACCTGGCCGCGCGGGCGCGCAACGCGCTGGCGCAGTTCCTGGGGCTGATCGAGCAGCTCTCCGCCGAAGTGGCCGGCCTGCCGTTGCCGGAGCAGATCGACCAGGTGCTGGCGCGCTCGGCGCTGCGCGAGCACTGGAGCAAGGAAAGCCGCGGCGGGCTGGATTCGGAATCGCGCACCGACAACCTCGACGAACTGGTCTCGGTCGCCTCGCGCTTCGTGCGCGCCGACAACGACGAGGACGCCGACGAGGGCCGCCAGGCGATGACCGAACTGGTCGCGTTCCTGGCCTATGCCTCGCTGGAGGCCGGCGAAGGCCAGGCCCAGGCCGGCGAAGAGGGCGTGCAGCTGATGACGCTGCATTCGGCCAAGGGCCTGGAGTTCCCGCTGGTGTTCCTGGTCGGCATGGAGGATGGCCTGTTCCCCAGCGCGCGTTCGCTGGAGGAGAGCGGGCGCCTGGAAGAAGAGCGGCGCCTGGCCTACGTCGGCATCACCCGCGCCCGCCACAAGCTGGTGCTCAGCTACGCCGAGTCGCGGCGCATCCATGGCCAGGACAACTACAACGTGCCTTCGCGCTTCCTGCGCGAGATCCCGCGCGAGCTGCTGCACGAAGTGCGGCCGAAGGTGCAGGTGTCGCGCAATGCCTCGCTGGGCGCGCCGCGCAACCTCGGACACAGCGCCATCGAAGCGCCGGCGATCCGGCTCGGCGCCAACGTACAGCACCCCAAGTTCGGCGGCGGCGTGGTCATCGACTACGAAGGCAACGGCGCGCACGCGCGCGTGCAGGTGCAGTTCGACGAGGTCGGCGCGAAGTGGCTGGTGATGGCGTACGCCAATCTGACGGTGATCTAGGCCGTTAGCGCGATCGGGATGGGGCCACGTTGCCGAGTCCCGATCGCGTCGACAGGCCCCAGGCCGCGTCTGCCATTCCTGGGCGGCTTGCTCGGGAATCGGCCGCACGCCCTGGCCCTGCTCTTCGTCGCCGCGCCGCGTGCCGCGGCACGTGGCGCGGCGCTTGGCGAGTGGGCCTGCAAGCACGCAGTCGCCTCGCGGCGGCGGCGTTCCCCGCTGGCGCATTCGCCGGTCCCGCCGGCCAGCCGCCGCTGCAATGGCCGCGTTTGTCGCGCAGATCCCGTGCTCGCGCCGCCACTCGTCCGTTCCGACAACCGCTCACGCGGCGTGCCGCCCGTCCGTCATAGGCCGCTGGAGCGTGGCGCCCGGGCGCGCCAGCCTTGCCCCACATCACCAAGGGGAAGGCGCATGACACATCGTTTGGCGTGGTTGCTGGCAGCGGTCCTGGCCATGGCCGGCACCGCGCATGCCGCGACGGGGGCGGTTGCAGCCCCAGCGGAGGCGGGCCTGGCCCAGGCGGCCACGGACTTCTTCAAGGACGCCGGGCCAGGTGGCGTGGTGCTGGTGACCCGCGGCGATCGGGTGCTGCTGCGCCAGGCCTATGGCCTGTCCGATGTGGAGAACGGCGTGCCGATGCAGCCGGAGTCGGCATTGCGCCTGGCATCGGTCACCAAGCAGTTCACCGCGGTGGCGGTGCTGCAGCTGGTCCAGGCCGGCAAGCTGGACCTGGAGGCGACGCTGCTGTCACTGGATCCGGCATTGCACGGCCCATTGGCGAAGGTGACGATCCGCCAGCTGCTGACGCATACCTCGGGCATCAAGAACGTCAGCAGCATCCCCGCCTCGCGCGCCGCGCGCCGCGAGGACACCGACGCCATGCGCCTGATCGGGTACTTCCAGGACCTGCCGCTGGAGTTCGCGCCGGGGACGCGGTTCCGCTACAGCAATTCCAACTACATCGTGCTGACCCACCTGATCGAACGCCTCACCGGCCAGCCCTACGCGGCCTACATGCAGCAGGCCATCTTTCAGCCGCTGGGCATGACCCACACGCGCTACGACGATCACCTGGCGCTGATCCCGCACCGTGCCCATGGCTACCGCCGTGCCGGGCAGGCGCTGCAGAACGCGGACTTCATCAGCATGTCGCAGCCGCAGGGCGCCGGCGGCCTGATCAGCAGCGTGGACGACCTGGCGATCTGGCACCGCGCGCTGCGCGACGCCACGCTGCTGCCGGCCGCCGCGCTCGCCCAAGCCATGGCCAAGACCAGGCTCGCCGACGGCACCCTGTCGCCCTATGGCTTCGGCTGGATCATCGGCCAGGCGAACGGATTGCCGGATGTGGAGCACGGCGGCTTCATCAACGGCTTCAACAGCTACGTGGTGCGCATCGGCGAGCCGGACGTGTTCGTGGCGGTGCTCACCAATGCCGAGTTCCTGGATCCCACCACGCTGGCCGTGCGCCTGGCGGCGATGGCGGCCGGGCGGCCGTATGCCGGCACGGACCCGGCGCCTGCGCTGCCGCCGGGCCGCACCGGGCAGTACCGGTTCGCCGACGGCGCCCGCACGCTTGCGCAAGTGGATGGCCGCCTGCAGCTGCAGCGCGACGGCGAGGATGCGCTGCCGCTGCAGGCGCATGCGGACGGCCGCTACTATCTGGACGGGGGACTGGATGCGTTGAGCTTCGGCCAGGACCGCGCTGGCCGGGCCACGATGACCTTGCACGACCGGCTGATGGGCGACAGCACCGGCGTGCGCGAGGCGGATGCGGCTACAGGCTCAACAGTTCCCTGAAGCGCGCGCTCTGCCGCCGCGATACCTCCACCTCCAACCCGCCGCGCAGCGTGAGCAGCAGGCCGCCGTTGCTCCAGGGCGCCACCTGCTCCACGTAGTCGAGGTTGACGATGTACTTGCGGCTGGCGCGGAAGAACTTCTCCGGCGCCAGCTGCGCCTCGATCGCGCCGAGCGGGCGATACAGCAGCGGCGCATGCTGCTGGAAGTGGACGCGGCTGTAGTTCCCGACCGCCTCGATGACGCGTACGTCGCGCGGCTTGACCAAGAAACAGTGCTCGCCGTCCTTGATGAAGATGGCGCTGTCCATCGAACGCCGCGCCGGGCTCGCCGGCATCGACTCGGACAGCTTCTGGATCGCCTGCGCGAGCCGCTGCGGTTCGATCGGCTTGAGCAGGTAGTCCACGGTGTTGAACGCGAAGGCCTTCAGCGCATAGGCATCGAAGGCGGTGGTGAAGACGATGCGCGGCACCTGCGACAGGCGTTCGAGCACGTCGAAGGCATTGCCGCCGGGCAGGTCGATATCCAGGAACACCACATCCGGCGCGACCGCTTCGATCAGCGCGACCGCCGCCTCCACGTCGGCCGCGTGGCCGACCACGCTCACCTGCGGATAGGCCTTGAGTTGATGCTGCAACTCGAAACGGGCCAGTTCCGAATCTTCCACGATCACCGCTTCGATCACGCCGCCGCTCCTATCCACACGCTGGCCACCACGCACTCTTCCTTTTGAACCAGGCGCAAGCCGGCGCTGGGCCCGAACGACAGCAGCAGGCGCTGGCGCAGGTTGTTCAAGCCGGTGCCTTGTCCGTCGTCGCTGCGCAGCCGGCCGCTATTGCGCACCTCCAGGTGCAGGCCGCCGCGCTGCATCGCCACGCAGACCTGCAGTTCGCCGCCGGTGCTGCTCGGTCCCAGGCCATGCTTGATCGCATTCTCCACCAGCAGCTGCAGGCAGAAGCGCGGCACGCGCAACGCCAGCGCCTGCGGGTCCACCTGTTCCCGGTAGCGCAGCCGCGCGCCCAGCTGCAGGCCGACCAGGCCCAGGTAGTCGCGCACCACGTCGAGTTCTTCGCGCACCGACACCAGGGCCTCGTCGCCGCCGGAGAACTGATAGCGCAGCGTGGCGGCAAAGCGCGTCAGTTGCTCGCGCGCCGCTTCCGGGTCCTTGAGGATCAACGCGCGGATGTTGTTGAGCGTATTGAAGGTGAAATGCGGGCTGAGCTGGCCCAGCAGGCGCTGCAGTTGCGCGTCCTTCAACGCCAGCTGCAGATCGCGTTGGGTGCGTGCCGCCTGCTGCAGCCGGGTCTGCCGGCTGATGGCCAGGTACAGCAGGCTCCAGGCGATATACGCCACGGCAAGCAGCGGCGCGCGCGACATCGCCGGTTGCGCTTCCCGCAGCGCTGCCAGGGCCGGGGCCAGGCCTGCGCCCAGGGACAGCGCGGCGTGGAACAGCAGGTCGATCGCCACGGCGGCCAGCAGGCTTGCGGCAAACAGGATGCCCAGCCAGCGCACATCGCCATAGCCATCGGCCTGCAACCGCCGGTAGAGCCAGCGCAACCCCAGGCTTCCCGCCAGCCCGGCCGCACTCAATGCGCACATCGCCATGAACTGCAGCGCATCGGCGATCGCGGCTTCGCTCGGACGCGCGGCGTAGGCGATCGACAGGAACAGCGACCAGCCGAACGCTTGCAGCAGCCAGAACTTGGGCGTCACGGAGGGCATGTCCGGCAATCGGGCCGCTACTTTAGCGCCGTTGCAGGCCGCTGCGTCGCCCTTGTTCGCAGCGCGGCGCGGTTACACCCCGGCGGCGCCTGGCGTCGGCTTCGTCTGCAATCGTGGCCGCGGGGGATGCTGGGCGCCCGCAGTCGCAGCGCCCGCCGATGCAGCCTGGCGGCTCACTGCCCGGCAGGCGGTTGCCAAAGCTCCACCTTGTTGCCTTCCGGATCGATGACCCAGGCGAATTTCCCGTATTCGGAATCGTCCACGCGCTCGAGCACGTTGCAGCCTTCCTCGCGCAATACCGCGACCAGCGCGTGCAGATCCTCGACCCGGTAATTGATCATGAAAGGCGCGGTGCTGGGCGCGAACTGATCGCCTTGCGCCGCGCCGATCGACCAGATGGTGCTGCCGGCGACCGGCGTGCCGGCAGCGTCGGTCCAGGCGAACGCGGTGCCGCCCCATTCCTGCACGTCGATGCCCAGATGCCGCTTGTACCAGGCCTGCAACGCCGCAGCGTCGTTGGCCTTGAAGAAGATGCCGCCAATGCCGGTGACGCGCTTCATCGGATGTTCCAGGACGGGGCGATGGTCGAGGATGGTTTCGCGGCCTGAGCGCAGCGTCAAGCCGCGCCGCGGCACGG
This sequence comes from Xanthomonas sp. GW, assembly GCF_014236815.1. Classification (NCBI taxonomy): domain Bacteria; kingdom Pseudomonadati; phylum Pseudomonadota; class Gammaproteobacteria; order Lysobacterales; family Lysobacteraceae; genus Xanthomonas; species Xanthomonas sp. GW. The sequence goes on along the minus strand of NZ_CP051189.1, from coordinate 5,007,765 downwards.
CATCAAGCGCCGGACGCTTGCGCCTGGGGGAACGCGTTCATTCCCAGAAGCTGTACTTGCGCGCCAGTGCCAGTTGCTCGCCGCCGGCGAAATGGCCGGCCAGCTCCTTGAACCCCACGGTGCCGACGAAGGTGGAGGAGGGGCAGCCCGGCGTCGCGTGCGACGGCAGCGCGATGCGCACCTGGTCGGCGGTCATCGTCACCTGGCCGATCGCCGGCGGCCCGGCCTTGCCGTCGGCGCACTGCACGATCGCGTAGTAGTCCTGGCCCGCGCCGGCGTTGCGATCGGCCTTGACGATGAAGATCTCGTAGCCGTACAGCAGACCGTCCTTGTCCAATTCCAGAGTCGAGAACATGCCGGTCTGGCGCGGTTGGCAACCGCTCAACGCCAGCGCCGCCAGCATCAGCAAGACCGCGCGCCCGGCGGTCTTCAGCGAGGAAAGGGGAATGGCGGGATCGCGCCGCATACGTGCGGCGAACACCGGGGCTGGCGCTGTCGTCTTCACGAACCGATCGAACATGGAACTTCCTTCTGGCGTCCGTTGCATGAGCTGCGCCGCCACGCACTGACGCGAACGGGTGAGCGTCCGGCACAGCGAAGGCGTACGACAGGAATGTGCTGATGATCACACAATATGCGCGAGTCCCGCCACATTTCGAACGGGGGCAACGGGTGGCTTGGCGCTGCGCCGCGGTGGTTGGCCCGAGTCGTCGTGACCTACCGACTCCTGCGCCGGTCGGTGGTCGGATGGCGGTCGGACTCGGCACCGGAGGGTGCGGCCGTTCACCGCCGCCGCCTGCCCTGGATCGGAAGATCGCCCCACGCCGAGCGGAGACGATGCCGCGCGGAGGTCACCGCGGTTGGCGGTCGTCGCGGTGGCCCGTCCCATGGCCGCGCCGTATCGCTGCGCTGCCGCGGCGCCGGCGCGCCTCGGCCACGGCGTAGCCGGCGGTCGCCAGCAGCAGCGGCCCCAGATAATAGAAAGCGCGATAGGCGAGCAAGGCGGCGAGCAGCTGTGGCTGCGGCGCCTGCGCGCCGAGCATGGGCAGGAACACCGCCTCCAGCACGCCGATGCCGGCGGGAATGTGCGCGATGGCGGAGGCAACCGCCGCCATCAGCAGCGCGCCGAGCACCGACACATAGTCCACGCCCGGCGGCATCAGCACGAACAGCAGGGTGCCCATCAGCGTCCAATTGGCGGCGCCCAGCGCCAGCTGCAGCCCTGCCAGCCGCAGCGGCGGCAGATGCAGGGCATGGCCGCGGACCTCGAGCGCGCGTCCGCGCGCCAGGTGGCAGGCCAGCAGATACGCGGCCACGGCCAGCAGCATCGCCGCGCCCAGCCACGGCAGGTGCGCCGTGCCCAGCGGCCACTGCGGCGGGGTGCGCAAGCGGCCGCTGGCGAACAGTGCGCCGGCCAGCAGCAGGTAGCCCATCCAGTTGGTGCCGATGGTGAAGGCGACGATGCGGCCGATGGTGGCCAGCGGCAGTCCCGCGCGCGCGTACAGCCGGTAGCGAAAGCCTGCGCCGCCGACCAGCGCGCCGACATTGAGGCTGAACGCATAGGCGATGACCGCGATGGACATTACCCGCGGCGTGGCCAGCGTGTGTCCGGCATAGCGCCGCGCGGCCAGGTCGTAGCAGGCGTACAGCGCGTAGCTGGCCAGGGTCAGCCCGGCCGCGATCGCCAGGGTGCCGCCGCCGTAGCCGGCCAGCGTGGCGCCGACCTGCGCCCAGTCCACCGAACGTCCATAGCGCACCAGCAGGAACGCCACCAGCGCCAGGAACGCCAGATAGGCGACGCGGCGCATCCACTGCCAGCGTCGGCGGCGGGCGGGCGCGGTGGGCACGGCAGTCATGGCGACGGACCGCCGCTGCGCGGCGGGCGCAGCAGCGCCGTGCGCGGCGTGCGCGCCGGCAGGCGGCTGGCCCATTGCGGGAAATTGCGCAGCACATGGAACAGCACCGGGCGCAGCACCGGTTGCCAGAAGCGCCCACGCGGCACGTTCGCCGGCGCGACCCGGCGGCAGTGCGCGTCCATGAGCCGGCCCAGGCAACCACGCAGTTCGCGTGCGAATGCCGCATCGCGGATCAGCAGGTTGGCCTCCAGGTTGAGCGACAGGCTCAGCGGGTCCAGATTGCTGGACCCCACCGTGCTCCAGTGGTCGTCGATCACCGCGACCTTGCCGTGGAACGGGCGTTCGCAGTATTCGAAGATGTGCACGCCCGCGTCCACCAGGTGCCGGTACAGGGCACGCGCGGCGATCAGCGCCAGCGGCGTGTCCGGCTGCCCCTGGAACAGCATGCACACCCTGACCCCGCGCCGCGATGCGGCGCACAGGTCGCGCAGGAAACCGTAGCCGGGGAAGAAATACGCGTTGGCGATGACGATCTCGCGCTGCGCCTGGCGGAACGCCTGCCGGTAGGCGCGCTCGATGCTGCGCGAGCGGCGCCCGTTGTCGCGCGGCAGGAAACACACCTCGGCCGCGCCCGCGGCGCGCGCTGCGTCCGCCAGCTCCTGCGGCTGCCATCCTTCGCCGGTGCCGTGGGTCCGCATCGCCCGGTGCATGAAGGACACGATGTCCGCCACCACCGGTCCCTCGACCTCCACGGCGTAGTCCTGCTTGGCCTCCGGGCCGAAATCGGTCAGGTGATCCGCGGCGTAGTTGATGCCGCCGACCATGCCGATCGTGCCGTCCACGACCAGCAGCTTGCGGTGCATGCGCCGAAACACGTTGAGGCGGATGCCGAGCAGCGTCGGCTGGCGGTCGAACATGCGCAACTCGACCCCGGCCTCGATCAGCTCGCGCACGAACCCCGGCGACAGGTCCGGCGAGCCGAACGCATCCACCAGCAGGTGCACGCGTACGCCGCGCCGCGCTGCCGCGACCAGGCGGTCCTTGAGCGGGATGCCGACCTTGTCCTCGAACCAGAGGAAGGTTTCCAGCAGCACTTCGCGCTGCGCGGCGTCGATGGCTGCATACACCCGCGCGAAGTAGACATCGCCGTTCTCCAGCAGGCGCAGGCGGTGGCCCTGGCGCCAGCGCGAATCGATCGCCCGCGCCCGCTTCACAGCGCGATCCTCGCCAGCAGCGGCGCATGGTCGGACAGGTGCGACCAGGGCCTACCGGTCAGCACGCGCGCCGCTTCGATGCGGGCGTTGCGCAGATAGATGCGGTCCACCGGCAGCAGCGGCCAGCGCGACGGGAAGGTCCGCGCCACCCGTCCATGCAGGTGCTCGAAGGCTTCCTGCAAACCGCAGCGGCGCAACAGCGGATGGCCGCGCACGCGCCAGTCGTTGAAATCGCCGGCCACGATCAGCGGCGCGTCGGCCGGAATCTCTTCGGCGACGATGCCGCACAGCAGCCCGATCTGCCGCTGCCGGTGCGCCTCGCGCAGGCCCAGGTGCACACAGACCGTGTGCACCTGGGCATCAAGGCCGGGTATCCGCACGATGGCATGCAGCAGTCCGCGCTGTTCGTGACCGTGCACCGACACGTCGCGGTTGGCCGACGACGCGATCGGGAAGCGCGACAGCAGCGCGTTGCCGTGGTGGCCGTGCGGATAGACCGCGTTGCGGCCGTAGGCGAACTGCGGCCACAGGGTGTCGGCGAGGAATTCGTACTGGGTCTGCGCCGGCCAATCGGCATGGCGTACCGCATGCAGCGCATGCTCGCCCAGCACTTCCTGCAGGAACACCATCTCGGCGGACACGGCGCGGATCGCCTCGCGCAATCCGGGCAGCACGAAACGGCGGTTGAGCAGATTGAAGCCCATGTGCACGTTGACGGTCAGCACGTTGATCGAGGGCATGCGCGACCCGGACGGGGAACCGTCCTTCATTCTGCCGACGCGGTGCGTGCGGGGCGTGAGGATTGCAGGCGCGCCGGTTCGACTGCGCTTCCCGCCCATCGCTGACCGTTGGCGTGCCTCACGGCGAACCGGCGTGCGTTCCCGCCGCGCCTGGCGCATCGAGTGGTCTCACAGAGGAGGCCGGACGATCGAGAACGCCGCGCGAGACGCTGCAGCCTGCAACTCGCAGGTCAATGGCACCGCCATTCGGTGCCATCGACGCATGGCCTGGGCGAGCGGCCGAGGCGAGCGCGGGTAGGTGCCTCAGCCATCCAGCTTGCGCCGAGCGGCTGCGGCGCAAGCGATGTGGGCCAAGCCGGCTAGGAACCGGTAGCCAGCCGCATCAGCGCCGCGCGGCGATGACCTGGCTCAGGCTGTCCGGCGTGCCGTCCACCCGCACCAGGTGCGGGTACTGCAGGCCGTCGTGGTAGTTCACCTCCACGCTGCGCACGCCGCCCTGGAACTTCAGCGTCAGCACGATCGGCGCGGTGCCGCCCTTGGCCTCGGCGATGGCCTGCTTGAGTACCTCGCGCGTGTAGTCCTGGCCGTTGACCGCCAGCAGCGTGGCGCCGGTGCTGACGCCCGCCTTGAACGCGGGGCCGTCCCACACCGCGTCGTTGATGCTGGCGTCGTCGTTCATCACCAGGCCGATCGACCAGGCGAAGTTGTAGCGGTGGCGCGCCGACTGGTGGCGGCTGTCGTACTGCTTCTCGAACGCGCTCGGCTGGTCGGTATAGACCAGCTTCCAGCCGCTGGCCTGCAGCCCTTCCAGCAGCGGCGGGTTCACTCCATTCACGCGCGGTGCGAGGTAGCCGGCCCAGTCGAACGCGGCCACGCCATCGAGCGCGGCCACCACGTCGTCGAAGCTGTAGGTCCTGACCGTGTGGCTGCCATCGTCCACGCCGAAGAAGGCCTTGGCGAAATCGTCCAGCGACTTGCGGCCGTGGCTGAGCGCGCGCAGCTTCGCATCCACCGCCAGCCACAGCATCTGCCCGCCGCTGTAGTAGTCCTCGCTCATCTGCCAGCTGCGGTACGGCAGCGGCGCGCGATGCGCGGCGGTGGGATCGTTGGTGGTGTCCTCCAGCGAGCGCCACTGGAAGCCCTCGCGGTTGCGGTCGTAGTTGGCCGCGGTCATCGCCAGCGCATCGCGGAACTGTTCCGGCGTCCACATCCCGGCGCGCGCGGTGAGCACATAGCCCCAATACTGGGTCTGCCCCTCGTAGACCCACAGCAGCGAATCGCCCATCGGCACGTTGAAGGTGGGCGTCCACAGATCGGCCGGACGCCGGAACTTGCCGTTCCACGAATGCGTGTACTCGTGCGCCAGCAGATCGCGGTCGGGCGCGTTGTCGGCCCAGGCGCTGAAGTAGTCCGCCTCCAGCCCGTTCTCGCTGGACTGGTGGTGTTCCAGGCCGTTGCCGCCCAGCACGTCGGACAGCGAGAACAGGAAATCGTAGTGGTCGTAGTGGTGCGAGCCGAACAGCTTCAGCGCCTGCACGGCAAGATTACGGTGCGCCTGCAGCTGGGCGGGCGTGATCTCCAGCGACGCCGGCGTATCGGCAACGACGTCCAGATGCACCGGCGCGCTGCCCGGCGGGGTGAGATCCACGCGCTTGAAGTAGCGGCCGGCGTAGATCGGCGAATCGACCAGGGTTTCGAAATCGACCGGCTTGAACGTGGTGGTGGCGCCGGACTGCGTGGCGGTCTCCAGCGCCGTGCCGAACTGCCAGCCTGCGGGCAGGGTCACGCTGGGCACCACGGTGATGCCGTGCGTGTAGTGGCCGGCCGGATACAAGGCCAGCTTGTTCCATTCCAGCTGCAGCATCCTGTCGGTCATCTCGAAGCCGTCGTCACGCGGCGACAGGTACTGAAAGCTGGCCTCGATCGCGGACACGCCCTGCGGCACGTCCACGTGGAAGCTGTAGACATCGAAGGTGTCGCGGCGCCACGCCAGCGGCGCGCCGTTGGCGGTGAGCGTCAGCCCGGCCAGCATCGCCACCGGCCCGCTTGGCGAATGGTCGCCGGGGATCCACTGCGGATACTGCAGCGTCAGCCGCCCGGCCGCGACCGGAATCGTCTCGCGCACCCGGTAGATGCCCTGGCGCATGTCGCCGGCATCCACCTGCAGCGCGATGCTGCCGGGATACGGCGTGTCCTGCGGCGGCGGCACGTCGGGCGTGCGCACGGTTTGCGCGCCGGCATTACCCGCCAGCGACAAGGAGACGCTCAGGGCCAGCGCCAGGCGTGCGCGACGGGGGACGAGACGGGTGGCAGCGGGCATGGCGGGGCTCCGGGTCTGGATTGGGTGACGTCAAGCGCGCGACAGTAGCACCGGTGGGGACGCCCAGTGCGGCAGATGGATCGGTCCATCGTGGCGGCGTGCGATGGTGGTCGGTGCGATGATGCGCGCTCCCCAATGCCTGGGAGGGCAGGATGCGTAGCGAGAAAGACAAGATGCTGGCCGGCGAGCCGTACCGGCCCGGCGATGCGCAGTTGCAGGCCGATCAGGCCGCGGCCAAGGCGTGGATGGTGCGCTACAACGCGGCGCTGGCCGAACCCCCGGCGACGCGGCGCGCGTTGCTGGCCGAGCGGTTGGGCGCGGTCGGGCGCGGGGCGGTGGTGCGGCCGCCGTTCCATTGCGACTACGGCTACAACGTCTTCCTCGGCGAGGACGTGTTCCTCAACTTCAATTGCGTGATCCTGGACGTGTGCAAGGTCAGCATCGGCGATGGCACCCAGATCGGGCCGGCGGTGCAGCTGTATGCGGCCGACCATCCGCGCGATGCGGCGCAGCGTGCGGCCGGGCTGGAATTCGGCCGGCCGCTGACGATCGGCCGCAATGTGTGGATCGGCGGCGGGGCGATCGTGCTACCCGGGGTGACGATCGGCGACGATGCGGTGATCGGCGCAGGCAGCGTGGTCACCCACGACGTGCCTGCCGGTGCGCGCGTGGCCGGCAATCCGGCGCGCGCGCTGGCGTCGCGATCGCCCGGAAATTGATCCCGGTCAAGGCGCGGCGTCCGCGCCGGGTGTCCAATGCTGCCCATGCCGCTGTGAGCGGCGTTACCGGAGCACGCATATGTACCAGCGCATTCTGATTGCGATCGATGGTTCCGAGTTGTCCGCCAAGGGGCTGCAGCAGGGCCTGGCGCTGGCCGCCAGGCTCGGTGCGGAAGTGGATGTGGTCACCGTGTCCGAGCCCTGGGCGATGGGCATGTACGACGCGATGGGCTGGAGCGTGGGCTACGAGGCCACGCCCGAATACCGGCAGGACCGCGAAGACGGCGCGCAGAAGATCCTGGCGCCGGCGCTGGCCGCCGCCGAGGCCACCGGGGTGATCGCGCACGGCTGCCATGTGCTCGATCGCTATCCGGCGGAGGGCATCATCGATATCGCCATGGCGCACCGCTGCGATCTGATCGTGATGACCTCGCACGGCCGCCGCGGCATGAGCCGGGTGCTGCTCGGCAGCCAGACCGCCGAGGTGCTGGCGCGCAGCCAGGTGCCGGTGCTGGTGATTCGTTGAGGTTGGACACCTGCCGGCGGCGGTGCTTCCTGTAGGAGCGGCTTCAGCCGCGACAGGATCTTGCCGGGAACGGTCGCGCGGGGAAGGCTTCTGTCGCGGCTGAAGCCGCTCCTACAGGGAACGCGGCGGCGGCTATTGCGCCGTCGCCGGCTCCGTTGGCGCGTACACCGGCGCATCGTCCACCATCGAGGTGCGGCACAGTTCGCGGATGATCCGCCACATCGGGATGTAGGGGCCGCGACGCTCTTCTCTGGGCTGGCACGGCGCCGCGCGGCACGCCTTGCGCCATTGCGCCGGCGACATGCCGAAGCGGGCCTGGAACGCGCGCTGGAACTGCCGTTCCGAGGCGAAGCCCATTTCGTACAACAACCAGGTCAGGCTGCACTGCGGGTGCAACTGCAGGTAGCGGTGCGCAGTGCGCAGGCGCTGCTCGCGGATGTAGCTGGCCACGCCGCCGCGCGCCTGGAACAGCCGGTACAAGGTGGCGCGCGACAGCGGGAACGCGGCCAGCAGCATGTCGCCGCCCAAGTCCGGTTCGCCGATGTTCTCCTCGATGTAGGCCAGCAGGTCGATCAACAACGGTTCGCCGGCGTCGGCGAGGTGCGCGCGCGCTTGCATGCGCGCCGGTACGGTGATGCGACGGATCGTGGTCATCTGCGGCGGTCGCGGCCCACCCCTGGGCCTGTCATCGGTACAACCGGAAGAAGCAGGGCGAAACCATCACCGTCGTCACACTTTGTGCACGAGCGTAGACGCGGCCTTCGCTGAGACGAAATGTCGGGTGGTCCTCCGGGGGCGTTCCTAGACTCGCCGCATCGCTGAAAAGCGCCGTGCAGAAGGATGCGCCGAGGGGATCGGCGCGACGCATGGCATGCGATGCCCGGTGTGCGGCGATCTGCCCGCGCGCCGACGGCGCAAGGGGAACGTGGAGGCGGAACGGCGGCGAGCGCGCGATGGGGGAGCGCCGCCGGCGTTTCGCGTCGGCGTCCCGGGGATCAACCGGCGGCAGGTGCGCGGCCGGCCTGCACGGCATTGCCGGCGGGCCGGGTCGAAAAGCTCAATCGGAGACAAGGCAATGGCAAACAGTCAGAAGTTCATCGCGCGCAATCGGGCGCCACGGGTACAGATCGAGTACGACGTGGAAGTCTACGGCGCGCAAAAGAAGGTGCAGATCCCGTTCGTGATGGGAGTGATGTCGGACCTGTCCGGCGCCAATGCCGGCGAGCTGCCGTCGCTGGAAGAACGCAAGGCGCTTGAGATCGACGTGGACAACTTCGACAGCCGCCTGCAGTCGATGCGCCCGCGCGCCACCTTCAAGGTGCCCAACACGCTCACCGGCGAAGGCGAGCTGGCGGTGGACATCACCTTCGAGAGCATGGACGACTTCTCGCCGGCGGCGGTGGCGCGCAAGGTCGAGCCGCTGGCCAAGCTGCTGGAGGCGCGCACCCAGCTCGCCAACCTGGACACCTACATGGACGGCAAGGCCGGCGCCGAGAACCTGATCGCGCAGGCGCTGCGCGATCCGGCCCTGCTGCAGTCGCTGGTCTCGGCGGCCAAGCCCGCCGATCCGAAGGAGGGCTGAGCCATGGCGAGCGAACAACTGGCCGAAGCCGGCAGCGGCACCCAGGTTCTGGAAGCGGGCGATTTCGCCGCGCTGCTGAACCGCGAATTCAAGCCCAAGAGCGAACGCGCCAAGGAAGAAGTGGAGTCGGCGGTGCGCACCCTGGCCGAACAGGTGCTCAGCCGCAGCGACGTGGTCAGCGAGGACGTGTCGCAGACGATCAAGGCCTACATCGCCGAGATCGACCGCAAGCTCAGCGAACAGCTCAACCACATCCTGCACCACGCCGACATGCAGCAGCTGGAAGGTGCCTGGCGCGGCCTGCACTACCTGGTCAGCAACACCGAGAGCGACCAGCAGCTGAAGATCCGCGTGCTCAACATCTCCAAGAAGGAGTTGGGCAAGGTGCTCAAGCGCTACAAGGGCACTGCCTGGGACCAGAGCCCGATCTTCAAGAAGGTCTACGAGCAGGAATACGGCCAGCTCGGCGGCGAGCCGTATGGCTGCCTGGTCGGCGACTACTACTTCGACAACAGCCCGCCCGACGTGGAGCTGCTCAACGGCATCGCCCAGGTCGCCGCCGCCGCGCACGCGCCGTTCATTTCCGCGGCCGCGCCCAAGCTGATGGGCATGGACAACTGGAACGAGCTGTCCAATCCGCGCGACCTGGCCAAGATCTTCTCCACGCCGGACTACGCCGCATGGCGTTCGCTGCGCGAGTCGGAGGATTCCAAGTACATCGGCCTGGCGATGCCGCGCACGCTGTCGCGGCTGCCGTACGGGGCGACCACCAATCCGGTGGAGGAATTCGATTTCGAGGAAGAGACCACCGGCGCCGATTCGGCCAAGTACACCTGGCAGAACGCGGCCTATGCGATGGCGGTGAACATCAACCGTTCGTTCAAGCAGTACGGCTGGTGTTCGCGGATCCGCGGCATCGAGTCCGGCGGCGCGGTCGAGGGCCTGCCCACGCACACCTTCCCCACCGACGACGGCGGCGTGGACATGAAGTGCCCGACCGAGGTGGCGATCACCGACCGCCGCTCGGCCGAACTGGACAAGATGGGGCTGATGCCGCTGGTGCATCGCAAGAACTCGGATATGGCCGCCTTCATCAGCGCACAGTCGCTGAACAAGCCCGACGAGTACGACGATCCGGACGCCACCGCCAACGCCGCACTGGGCGCGCGCCTGCCATACATGTTTGCCTGCTGCCGCTTCGCGCACTACCTGAAGTGCATCGTGCGCGACAAGATCGGCTCGTTCAGCGATCGCGAGCAGATGCAGGCGTGGCTGACCCGCTGGATCACCCAGTACATCGATGGGGATCCGTCCAACTCCAGCGAAGACACCAAGGCGCGCAAGCCGCTGGCCGCGGCCGAGGTGGTGGTGGAGGAAGTGGAGGGCGCGCCCGGCTACTACACCTCCAAGTTCTTCCTGAAACCGCATTACCAGCTGGAAGGGCTGACCGTGTCGCTGCGACTGGTGTCGCGGCTGCCGTCGGCGGCCAAGGCCTGACCCGGCGCCATCGTGCCACGGCGTCGGCGCGCAGACGATGCGCGCCGTACACCGATCCATCGTTGTCCGTTTTTCACTAGAGGAGCAGTTCCATGGCGTTCGACATGCATATCAAGTTCGGCAGCGGCAAGGTCAAGATCGAAGGCGCGTCCAACCACAAGAAGCACAAGGGCGAGGTGCCGATCCTGGCCTGGTCGTGGGGCGCGAGCAATTCCGGCGACCTGCATACCGGTGGCGGTTCGGCCAGCGGCGGCAAGGCGCACATCCAGGACATCTCCATCACCAAGTACGTCGATGGCTGCTCCAACGCATTGCTCGATGCGGTGTGCACCGGCGCGCGTGTGGACACGGCGTGGCTGTACGTGACCAACGCCACCGGCGAACAGAGCGACTTCCTGACCATCGAGTTGAGCGAAGGCGTGCTGATCACTTCGCTGTCCACCGGCGGCTCGGGTGGCGAGGATCGCCTGACCGAGAACGTGACCCTGCACTTCGGCAAGTTCAAGTACAGCTTCCAGCCGCAGGACGACAAGGGCATCGCGCAGGGCGGGGCGAAGGAATTCACCTACGACATCCAGGGCGTGGCCAAGGCCTGACCGCGGCGGCGGCTGCGGCCGCCTCGCACCCCGGCGCCGTCGTTGCGACGGCGCCGCACATTCCCTTCGTGCGGACAGGCCATGGACACCACTCCCGAACTGCTGCTGCGTCACGGGCGTCCGGACGAAGCGCTGAAACTGCTGACCCAACGCGTGCGCCAGCATCCGGCCGACGCGCGTCAGCGTGTGTTCCTGTTCCAGCTATTGGCGGTGCTCGGCCAATGGGACCGCGCCCGCGACCAGCTCACCGCCTGTCGCGAACTCGATGCCGAAAACGCCGCGCTCGCCGCCACCTATACGATCACCGTGCAGGCCGAGCGCCAGCGCGCGGCGGTGTTCGCCGGGCAGGCCTTGCCGACCGTGCTCGGCGCGCCCGAACCGTGGCTGGCGCTGCTGTTGCAGGCGCTGCGGCTGTCGGCCGAAGGCGCCAGCGCGCAGGCCGCCGAGCTGCGTGCGCAGGCATTCGAGCAGGCCCCGGCCAGCGCCGGCGAGCTCGACGACACGCGCTTCGCGTGGATCGCCGACGCCGATCCGCGCTTCGGTCCGTGCCTGGAACTCGTAGTCAACGGCGGCTACGCCTGGGTGCCGTTCGCGCAGATACAGGCATTGCGGTTCGAAGCGCCGGCCGACCTGCGCGACATGCTATGGGCGCCGGTGGCGGTGACCTGGCGCAATGGCGGCGAGGCGTTCGGCTTCGTGCCGGTGCGCTACCCCGGCACCGAGCGCAGCGACGACGGCCAGCTGCTGCTGGCGCGGCGCACCGACTGGAGCGGCAGCGACGGCGACGTCGGCCTGGGCCAACGCCTGTGGGCCACTGATGCCGGCGAGCACGCGCTGCTGGACGTGCGCCAAATCCTGTTCGATCCGACCTGAGCTGAGCCGCTGCGATGGCCGAACTCACCACCCAGGAACGCCTGCAGCCTTCGCTGCTGGACCGGCTCAGCGACGACGAACCGCTGCGCCAGGAGGAGAGCCGCGACAAGCGGGTGATCTCCGCCGCGCGCCTGCGCGAGTGCGTGATGCGCGACCTGTCGTGGTTGCTGAACTGCGTCAACCTGGCTACCGACCAACCGCTGGACGCGTATCCGGAGGTGCGCCGCTCGGTGCTGAATTTCGGCATCCCCGACCTGGCCGGCGTGGCCATGTCCGGCATCGACGCGGCGGCACTGCAGCTGCACCTGCGCGAGGCGATCCTGGCGTTCGAGCCGCGGCTGATCGCCGACACCCTGCGCGTCACCGTGCAGGCCGACGCGCGGCGCATGGACCGGCGCTCGCTGGTGTTCTTCATCGAATCGGAGATGTGGGCGCAGCCGCTGCCGCTGAACCTGTACCTGAAGACCGAGCTGGACCTGGAGACCGGACGCCTGGACGTCAGCGAGGGCTACGCCTGATGGACCCGCGCCTGCTCGGCTACTACAACCGCGAACTGCAGCACGTGCGCGAGATGGGCGGCGAGTTCGCGCGCGAGTTCCCGAAGATCGCCGGACGCCTGGGCCTGGAAGGCTTCGAATGCGCCGATCCTTACGTGGAGCGCCTGCTGGAAGGCTTCGCGTTCATGGCCGCACGCGTTCAGCTCAAGCTCGACGCGCAGTATCCGGTGTTCACCCAGCACCTGTTGCAGATGGTGTACCCGCACTATCTGACGCCGATGCCGTCGATGGCGGTGGTGCAGCTGCAGCCGGAATTGAAGGAAAGCGCGCTGGCCGCGGGCTACACCGTGCCGCGCCACACCGCGCTGCGCAGCCTGGTCGCCGGCGGCGAGCGCACCGCCTGCGAATACCGCACCGCGCAAGCGCTCACGCTGTGGCCGCTGGCGCTGCGCGAAGCCAAGTACCTGGACACGCCGGCGGCGATCGCCGCGGCCGGCATCGGCCTGCCACCGGCGCAGGCCGCGGCCAAACCGGTGCGCGCCGCATTGCGCCTGCGTTTCGAAACGCTGGCCGGGGTGCAGGCGAATATGCTGGCGCTGGACGCGCTGCCGCTGTTCCTGGCCGGCGCCGACGAACTGCCCACGCGCCTGTACGAACAGCTGCTCGGCCACGCCGCCGGCTTCGTGGTACGCGGCCAGGATGCGGCCGGCGCGAGCGTGGAACTGCAGCGCGGCCGCAGCGAATTGCGCGCGCGCGGTTTCGCCGACGACGAGGCGCTGGTGCCGTACGACGGCCGCGCGTTCAGCGGCTATCGCCTGCTGCAGGAATACTTCGCCTGCCCGCAGCGCTTCCTGTTCGCCGAACTGGGCGGGCTGCGCGCGGCGCTGCGCCGGCTGCACGGCACCGGTTTCGAGATCGTGGTGCTGCTGGAGCGCAGCGTGCCCAGCCTGGCGCAGGCGGTGAGCGCGGACAACTTCCGGCTGTTCTGCACGCCGGCGATCAACCTGTTCCCGCGCCGCGCCGACCGCCTGCACCTGGCGCCGGGCAAGACCGAATACCACGTGCTCGCCGACCGCACCCGGCCGATGGATTTCGAGATCCACAGCCTGGGCGAGGTAGAAGGCTTCGGCGACCGCCAGGAACCGGAGCAGCGCTTCCTGCCGTTCTACGGTGGCGACGCGCACACCTGGCACGCGCGCCACGGCGCGTTCTACACCATGCGCCGCGAACCGCGCCTGCTGTCGGCGCGGCAGCGGCGCCAGGGCGCGCGCTCCAGCTATGTCGGCAGCGAGGTCTACGTGAGCCTGGTCGATGCCGACGACGGCGCCTACGCCACCTCCTTGCGCCAGCTCGGCCTGCAGCTGCTGTGCAGCAACCGCGACCTGCCGCTGCACATGCCGGTGGGCAAGGGCGCGACCGATTTCACCATGGACGCCGGCGCGCCGGTGCACAGCGTGCGCTGCGTGGCCGGACCGACCAAGCCGCGCCCGGCGCTGAGCGACGGCGAGACCGCGTGGCGCCTGCTCAGCCACCTGCAGTTGAATTATCTGTCGCTGTTCGAAGACGGCCAGGACGGCGCCGCCGCGTTGCGCGAGATGCTCACGCTGTACTGCGATCCGTTCGACGCCGCCGCGCTGCGCCAGATCGAAGGCATCAAGCAGGTGCGCGCGCAGCCGATCGTGCGCCGCATTCCCGCGCCGGGGCCGATCAGCTTCGGCCGTGGCCTGGAAATCACCCTCACCTGCGAGGACAGCGCCTTCGAAGGCAGCGGCGCGTTCCTGCTCGGCGCGGTGCTGCAGCACTTCTTCGCCCGCTACGTGTCGGTCAACTCGTTCACCGAGACCGTGCTGCGCACCAGCGAGCGCAACGAGATCGCACGCTGGCCGGCGCAGCTCGGCAAACGGCAGCTGCTGTGAGCGCCACCGATCTGGCCGCCCTGGAGCAGGCGCTGCGCGAGCGGCCGCAGGACTTCGAGTTCTTCGCCGCGCTGCGCGCGCTGGAACGCGCGCATCCGCAGCAGCCGCGGCTGGGCCGTTCCACGCGCCCGTCCGACGACCCGGTGCGGCTGCGGCATACGCCGTCGCTGGCGTTCGCGCCGCGTTCGATCGACCGCTACGTGGCCGCCGCCGGCACCCAGCCGGGCAAGCTGTACGGGCTGTTCCTGGGCCTGTTCGGGCCGAACGCGCCGCTGCCGCTGCACCTGACCGAATACGCGATCGAGCGCCAGGCGCAGGCCAAGGATCCGACCCTGGCTGCGTTCGCCGACCTGTTCCATCACCGCATGCTGAGCCTGTTCTACCGCGCCTGGGCCGACGCGCAGCCGACCGTGCATGCCGACCGCCCGCACGAGGACCGTTTCCGCGGCTACCTGGACGCGCTGGCCGGTATCGCCTCGCCGCACCTGCGCGGGCGCGACGCGCTGCCCGACGATGCGCGCCGCCATTTCGCCGGGCGCCTGCTGCCGGTGGCGCGCAATGCCGAAGGCCTGCGCGGCCTGCTCGAACAGCTGTTCGCGGTGCCGGTGCAGGTGCTCGAGTTCGTCGCCGAATGGATGCGCCTGCCGGACGATGCGCGGTTGCGGCTGGGTGCCTCGCCCGAGGTCGCCACGCTCGGCCACAGCACCGTGCTCGGCGCGCATGCGCGCGGTGCGCAGCAGCGTTTCCGGCTGCGCCTGGGGCCGCTGTCGCGCAGCGCCTTCCAACGCTTCCTGCCCGGCGGCGAGGCCTTGCGCCAGCTGGCTGCGGCGGTCCGCAGCTACGTCGGCGACGAAAAAGGCTGGGATCTGCAGCTGCTGCTGCAGTCCGACGAGGTGCCGGCGACCACGCTGGCGCGCGGCGGGCGCCTGGGCCTGGACACCTGGCTCGGCCAGCGCAGCTGGGACATCGCCGACGCCGACGACGTGGTGCTGCGGCCGTCCGGCTGAGCACGTCTTTTCTCTTTCTCTTTCCGCATTCGCACAAGGAATCACCGCCATGGCCGAAATCAGTCGCAGCGCCCTGTTCGGCAAGCTCAACAAGCTCGCCTATCGCGGCATCGAAAGCGCCACCGTGTTCTGCAAGTTGCGCGGCAACCCGTACGTGGAACTGGTGCACTGGCTGCACCAGATCCTGCAGCTGCAGGACTCGGACCTGCACCGCATCGTCAAGCGCTTCGAGCTCAACCCGTCGAACCTGGCGCGCGACGTGACCGAGGCGCTGGACCGGCTGCCGCGCGGTTCCAGCGGCGTCACCGACCTGTCCGGCACGGTCGAGGAAGCGGTCGAGCGCGGCTGGGTGTACGCCTCGCTCAGCTTCGGCGAAGCGCAGGTGCGCACCGGTTATCTGATCGTCGGCGTGCTCAGCGTGCGCACGCTGCGCAATGCGTTGCTCGGCATCTCCAAGGAGTTCGAGAAGATCAAGCCGGAGGCGCTGAGCGAGCGCTTCGCCGAGATCGTCGCCGGCTCGCCGGAAGACGGCCAGTTGCCCAGCGACGGCTTCCAGCTCGGCCAGGCCGGAGCGCCGGGCGAAGCCAGCGGCGCGATCGCGCCGGCGGCGCTGGGCAAGCAGGAAGCGCTGAAGAAATTCACCACCGACCTGACCGCGCAGGCGCGCGACGGCAAGCTCGACCCGATCATCGGCCGCGACGACGAGATCCGCCAGGTGGTGGATATCCTGATGCGGCGCCGCCAGAACAACCCGATCCTGGTCGGCGAGGCCGGCGTCGGCAAGACCGCGGTGGTCGAGGGCCTGGCCCAGCGCATCGCCCGCGGCGACGTGCCGCCGGCGCTGAAGGACGTGGAACTGCGCACGCTGGACGTGGGCCTGCTGCAGGCCGGCGCCAGCATGAAGGGCGAGTTCGAGCAGCGCCTGCGCGCGGTGATCGACGAAGTGCAGGCCAGCGCCAAGCCGATCATCCTGTTCGTCGACGAGACCCATACCCTGGTCGGTGCCGGCGGCGCCGCGGGCACGGGCGATGCGGCCAACCTGCTCAAGCCGGCGCTGGCGCGCGGCACCCTGCGCACGGTCGGCGCCACCACCTGGGCGGAGTACAAGAAATACATCGAGAAGGACCCGGCGCTGACCCGCCGCTTCCAGGCGGTGCAGGTGGACGAGCCGGACGAGGTCAAGGCGGTGCTGATGATGCGCGGCGTGGCCAGCACCATGGAGCAGCACCACAAGGTGCAGATCCTGGACGAGGCGCTGGAGGCGGCGGTCAAGCTCAGCCACCGCTACATCCCGGCGCGGCAGCTGCCGGACAAGTCGGTGAGCCTGCTCGACACCGCCTGCGCGCGCGTGGCGGTGAGCCTGCACGCCACCCCGGCCGACGTGGACGACAGCCGCCGCCGCATCGAATCGCTGCAGACCGAACGCGGCATCATCGAACGCGAGCGCGCGATCGGCATTCTGGTGGACGAGCGCGATCTCGCCTGCCGCGCCTTGCTCGACGCCGAGCAGCTGCGCCTGGCCGATCTGGAGCAGCGCTGGAGCGCAGAGAAGGCGCTGGTCGACGAACTGCTGGCGCTGCGCGCGCAGCTACGCGCCGGCATCGCCCCGATCGAAGGCACCGGCAGCCCGCTGGAAGCGGCGGCACAGACGCTGGCGCAGCAGGAGCCTGCGCAACAGATGCAGGAGATACCGGCGCAGATGCCTTCGGGCAACGAACGCGACGCGCTGCTGGCGCGGCTGCGCCAGGTGCAGGCGGAACTGGGCGCGCTGCAGGGCGAAAATCCCCTGATCCTGCCCACCGTCGACTACCAGGCGGTGGCCGCGGTGGTCGCCGACTGGACCGGCATCCCGGTCGGGCGCATGGCGCGCAACGAGATCGACACCGTGCTGCGCCTGCCGCAACTGCTGGCCAAGCGCGTGATCGGCCAGGACCACGCCATGGAGATGATCGCCAAGCGCATCCAGACCACCCGCGCCGGCCTGGACAACCCGCACAAGCCGATCGGCGTGTTCATGCTCGCCGGCACCTCCGGCGTCGGCAAGACCGAGACCGCGTTGGCGCTGGCCGAAGCGCTGTACGGCGGCGAGCAAAACCTGATCACCATCAACATGAGCGAGTACCAGGAAGCGCACACCGTGTCCTCGCTGAAGGGCGCGCCTCCCGGCTACGTCGGCTACGGCGAAGGCGGCGTGCTGACCGAGGCGGTGCGGCGCAAGCCGTACTCGGTGGTGCTGCTGGACGAAGTGGAGAAGGCGCACCCGGACGTGCACGAACTGTTCTTCCAGGTGTTCGACAAGGGCGTGATGGAAGACGGTGAAGGCCGCCGCATCGATTTCCGCAACACCTTGATCATCCTCACCACCAATGCCGGCACCGAACTGATCGCCAGCCTGTGCAAGGACCCGGAACTGATGCCGGATCCGGACGGCATGGCCAAGGCCCTGCGCGAGCCGCTGCTGAAGATCTTCCCGCCGGCGCTGCTCGGCCGCCTGGTCACCATTCCGTACTACCCGCTGAGCGACGCGATGCTGGGCGAGATCGTCAAGTTGCAGTTGAACCGGATCAAAAAGCGCGTGGAAGCCCGCTACAAGATTCCGTTCGACTACGACGAAGACGTGGTCAAGCTGGTGGTCGGCCGCTGCACCGAGAGCGAATCGGGCGGTCGCATGATCGATGCGATCTTGACCAATTCGATGCTGCCGGAGATTTCGCGCGAGTTCCTCGGTCGGATGATCGAAGGCCAGCCAGTCACCGGCGTGAAGCTGGGCACGACGGGCGGCGATTTTTCCTATCGCTTCGCCTGAAGTCGGATCAATCGAAGTGCGAGCAATTCAGTGCGGTCGAGCGCGGCATTGCGCCGTAGCGGATAGTGTCATTACGGGGAAAGAGCATGGCAAACACAGTATTCGCCGATGCGGTCACGGCTGAGCGTAGCTTGCGGGACAATGGATTCAAGCCTCACGACCACACCGGTCTGGACGAGACGCTCATCGATGGCGATCTTAAGCTTGCGGCGCAGATCGCTGCGTTTCTCTGCAATAAGTCTCAATTCGAAGCGCAGCTTAGAATAGTTTCGGAAGCGATGTGGAAGCGTTACGTAACACTCGATGTCAACGAGCGAAACAAGTTCACCCGTGTCATCGCCTTGGTCGCGGAACCATACGGATTCCGAGTGTCCACTCGGCTCGCGCCGGATCATGCGCGCGGTGCCGCAATGCAGCTCAAGCTGATCGCTGGTGACCCGGAGCTTGGCTACATGTTGCGCAACAAGCTGTTCTGGAAGGATTCGATGCACAATCGGCATGGCGAATATACGCATGCCTTGCAATGGCTGAGCATCGCCAGCAAGTTCGGCCGTCCGGCAGCGAGGCTCTATGCGCAACTAGGAAATTACCGCGCCAACGCGGCCGAGCGCAAGACCGTGTTCCTCTGGCAATGGCTGGCGGACTGCTTCCCTTCGGACATGCATGCGGATGCTGCAGGTACCGTGTTGAAGAATGGCGAGACACTGGAATCCCAGAGCTATCGCTCGCCACAAGTGATCACGGATTACTTGGTGCGCGGGCTGAAAGGACCGCTCAAGAATCACTTTGTCTCCAGCTTCCTGTGCATGCGCTACGACAAGCGCGGCTGGATTTCGGCAGCGACGAAAGATAAGGAAGGCAACAAGCTCCCGATGAGGAAGCTGCAAGGCGATTCGAAGGGCAGCGCGGAAGCCAAGAAAGCCGACGGGCAGTGGTCCAATAGCACGCGCCCCGGTGAAACCGGTAAAGCCCGTTGGGTGCGCGACGTAGCGCACGATGCCGCCGCGGTGGTGGCGAGTTCACACAAAACCTATGCGAAATCGTTCCATGGCTTGGACGGAAACCTGTACGAAGGAGGCTGACGTCAAACCATCCTGTGGTTCGGTCGATCAATGTTTTTGGAGGATTTATGGGCTATGTGGCCGTGAGCATCAAGGACTCGATGGTCTATTATTCGCATTATTCGAAAGCCGGGCAGGTCAGCCAGTATGGGCACGTTTCCACCAACCACGATCTGAACACATTGGTCGTGAGCAACGCGATTGTATTCCAGGTTTTCGCAACCAATTCCATTCAGCTTAGCGCCGACAATTTCGTGCGCTTCAAGAATGGCGGAAAGCGGCTCCCCAGTGGCGCTGCGGTTCCCAAGGGCGTAGGCAAGAAAGCGAAGCCGCGGAGCAGGTTGGACAGAAGAAACGACTTGGTCCGCGAGGGCGATGTCGGGCCTTACAGTACAGGTGTCGGATCGCTGAAGCACAACGTGGCAAGCGCGACATTGGAGCGGGACCATATCAGTTCCGACGGCGCGCTTAAGTATCGTGCGAACGTGCTAAATACGGGGCCGCTTTCCGGAATGGGATACAGCGACGGCCAGATAAAGGCGCGAGGCATTGCCATCGCCATCGAGCACGACATCCATACCATGGGCTACAGCTACGGTTCGAAGCAAAAAAGAACCGATACGCCCAATGGCACTACCCGAATGCATTACGTGGCGCAGTTTCCGGAGCGTGGGCTTTATCTGGAAATCGAGGAGGAACTGGCCGCTTACTACGGAGCTGGTTCGCTTTCCTTTGAGTTGGTGGGGAGCTATCGCTATCTGTATCGCCTGAACGTGAAGAATGGTCACGTCACGGCTACCGATGAACTGGATGCGCTGATCGAGGCCTATCTGGCGGTTGCAGCATAGGCGCGTCTGCCATGCGTCTGCGCGACGCGGTGGCGATAAGTCGATTGAAAATTGGATTGTTTAACGAAGCGCTGTCCGGTCGCGTCCAGGCATTCGACGGCCGGTCTGTCGCCGATTTCACTGCATGGGCATGCCGGTCGAAGCGAACGGATGAAATCGAGGAGAAGGGTTGTGCCAAAAATCTACTTTTGGAATGCGGAACATCTCTCAACGAATGCGGAACTGCTTTCCCAGGAAAGGGAGGCGGAAGCCGAGCGCGCTCAACTCGACACGATGCGGCAGCTTGAAAACCACGCGGCGAAAGGGGCCGTCGTAACCCCGCCAATTACGCGCTCGATGCGTCGGGTCGCAGGTAGGGAGGTAGTGAAGGCCGGGTCCTATCATCCCTACGCGCGGACCATCTACAGCGAAGACCGCAGGGTGCAGCGCCAAGTTGAGACCGAGTTGAGCCAGCTTCTTAAAGTCAACAGACTCGAATACAAGGCCGGCGTCAGCCTGCGCAAAGTCCAGACGCAACGCTGGCTCGAAAGCCAGCCGTCTCCGGTGTTCTATTGCGAGGTTCAGCAGGGCTTTCCAGGCAACACCTCTTCGTTACGCAACGCAGTCGCTCCTGGGGCCAAGATATTGTGCTATTGGACCAACATTCTCGGCGCGCTCGCCGAACCGCTGGCCTTTCCGGCGGTCGGTGCCGGCGTGCCTGGGCCGCCGGGCGGCCCGCATCTCGCCGGCGGCAATAGGCGCATTCCCAGGTGGGTGATCCACGGCGGCATCAACCTGTTCTTCTGGCATGCGCCGTCTGGCAGCAACGGCCAGGTCGTCGCTGCCATGTGGAACTTCATCAAAGCCAATCACGTCGGCAACAGCATCCTGTTCGGTGATCTCAACGCCGAACCCGGCCAGCTATTGGCTCAGGGGGTACCGGCCGGCGAAATCTGCGCGCCCGTCGGTCCGACGAGAATCAGCGGGCGCAAGCTCGACTACGCTTTGTCGAACTTCCAGCCGGTGCTGGTCTTTCGTGCCTTCGATCAGGCTGCGCCGCATGCCGAGATCAAGCGTCGTTTTGGTTCCGATCACGCAGCGATGTGCCTGCGCTGGTAGGAGCGTCCGGTACGGCGCATGAGCCCGGCAAGCGAAATCATGCAGGGTCTGTGGCGAATCCGGCACGAAGCGGCGGGCGGATCCGGCGCGTGCCGCTTGATCCATCCAACCGGCAGGCGACGGAATGCGAGTCGCGTCACTTTTATGCGTGATACTTGCGTGGCCCTCACTCTTCCGCCAGCCATGCTCGACGTCGTGCCCAGGCCGCTCCCGATCGCTGTCCAAGACTTGGCGCATCACGCCCCATGCCGCGGTTCGGGCATCGCACCGCGTTGGACCGTGCAAAAGGCCTCCCCGCCATGCCGCTGAACCCCGCCACCTGGCAGCGCCTGCAGGCGCTGTTCCATCAAGCCTGCGCCCTGCCCGAGCCGCAGCGCGCGGCCTTCGCGCAGGCGCAGGCCGGCGACGAGCCAGAGCTGCTGCACGAGCTGCTCGGCCTGCTCGCGGCCGACGTGCGCGCTACCGAGCTGCCGCGTCCGGGCCTGCTCGGCACGCTGCTCGGCGGCGATGGCAACGCCGCCGAGTTGCCGCCCGGGACCCGCTTCGGCCCGTGGGCGATCGACCGGCTGATCGGCCGCGGCGGCATGGGCCAGGTCTATCTGGGGCATCGCGCCGATGGCGCTTACGAACGCGAGGTGGCGATCAAGCTGATCGCCGCGACCGCCCTGGATGCGCAGCAGCGGGCGGTGTTCGAGTTCGAGTGCCGCCTGCTGGCGCAGATGCAGCATCCGGCGATCGCGCAGATCCACGATGCCGGCACCGATGCGCAGGGGCGGCCGTATCTGGTGATGGAGTACATCCGCGGCGAACCGCTGACCCGCTGGTGCGCGCAGCGCGGCTTGTCGCTGCGCGCGCGGATCGAGCTGCTGGTGCGGGTCGGCGAGGGCGTGCAGCACGCGCACCAGAAGGGCGTGATCCATCGCGATCTCAAGCCGAACAACGTGCTGGTCGGCGAGGTCGACGGGCGCCCGGCGCCGAGCATCATCGACTTCGGCATCGCGGTGGAAACCGCGCAGCCTTCGCGCAATCCGGCCGGCGCCAGCGGCACGCCCGGTTACATGAGCCCGGAGCAGGCGCAGGGCGACGACGGTGGGGTGGACGCGCGCAGCGACGTGTATTCGCTGGGCGCGCTGCTGTACGAACTGATCTGCGGGGTGCGCCCGGAGTTGTTCGAGGCCGGGGTGCCGGAAGCGCCCTCGCGCTGGATCCAGGCGCAGCCGCAGCCGCTGCAGCGTGAGCTGGCGCTGCAGCGTGGCCGGTCGCCGGCGCAACTGTTGCGTGGGCTGCACGACGGCCTGGACGCGATCGTGCTGCAGGCGATGGCGCCGGACCGCGCAGCGCGCTATGCCTCGGTGTCGTCGCTGCTGGACGATCTGCGCCGCTGGCTCGGCGACTATCCGCCGCGGGCGCTGCGCCGCTCGCGGCAGCGCGAGGTGCGCAAGTTCGTGCAACGCAACCGTGGTGCGGTGCTGGCTTCGCTGCTGGTGCTGGTCGCGTTGTGCGGCGGCCTGGCCAGTACGTTGTGGTCGCTGCGCAACGCGCAGCGTGAAGCGCAGCGGGCGCAGGTGACCGCGGACTTCCTTGGCTCGCTGCTGTCCAGCGTGGATCCGGCGGTGGCCCAGGACAAGGACAAGACCCTGCTGTTGCAGGTGATGGACCAGGCCTCGCAGCGCGCCACGCGCGAACTGGCAAGCCAGCCGCAGGCGTTGGTGGAGGTGGAACTGACCATCGGCACCAGCCTGGTCGGGCTGGGCGAGTACAAGCGCGCGGTGACCCAGCTTGAGGCGGCGCGGCGCCATGCACAGGCGCACTTGGGCGCCTACAGCGCCGACGAGCTGCAGATCATGCGCCTGCTCGGCGAGGCGCTGGTGAACGTGGGCGAGCCGAAGCGCGCGGAAGCCATCTTGCGCGAGGGCGTTGCGCAGGTGCGCCTGCGCCACGGCGCCGACGCGCCGCTGGGTTACGACATGCAGTCGCGGCTGAGTTGGGCGCTGCGCGTGCAGGGCGAAGCGAAGGCGGCGTTGCGCGAGAGCAGGCAGGCGTACACGGGCATCCTGCGGGTACTGCCGGCCGACGACCAGAGCGTGCTGAGCGCGGGCGATCGCTATGCCGCCACGCTGGCCGACGGGGGCGACTACGACCAGGCAATCGCCCTGATCCGGGACCTGATCGCGCGCCGCGCCGCGCGCCTGGGCGCGGAGCATCCCCTGACCCTGTCGATGCGCAACAGCCTGGCGGTCTATCTGCTGATGAAGCGCGACTATCCGGCGGCGGAGCGGGAGTTGAAGGCATTGCAGCCGGTCATGATCCGTCTGTACGGGGTGAACGGCTCCGATACCCAGATGATCTACAACAACCTGGCCGGGGCGCTGCGCCAGCAGGGCAAGGTCGCCGAATCCGGACCCTACTACCGCAAGGCGCTGGACAATGCGCGCGCAAGATACCCCGAGGACCATCCCACCACCATCATGGCGCGCACCAACCATGCGTTCTGGCTGCTCGACGACGGCCAGGCGCAGGCTGCCGCAGCTGAGCAGCGGGCGGTGTTGGCCGATGCTGAGCGTGTCCTCGGCGGCAAGCACGAGGTGACCGCGGAAATCCTGCGCGGCCTGGCCGAGGCGGAGATCGCACTGGGCCAGCGCACACAGGCGCGCGCGCATGCCGAACGCACACGCGAGATCCTGGTCGGCCTGTACGGCGATGCGCCCGGGCCGCTGGCGCAGGTGCGCGAAACGCTGGCCAAGCTGGACGCGCCGGATGCGCCACGCTCGGCGTTGGTGGCTGAGACGAAATGACGGGTCGCGCGCCGCCGCGCGCGCCAAGCTGGATGCCTGGCCACTGCGCTCTCGGCTCCGCATGCAACCTGCCGCCCGCCTCACCGATCTGCACGTCTGCCCGATGGTCACCGGGGTGGTGCCGCATGTGGGCGGACCGATCCTGGCGCCTGGCGCGCCGACGGTCCTGATCGGCGGGCTGCCGGCGGCGCGGATCGGCGACATGGCGGTGTGCGTGGGGCCGCCGGACAGCATCGTGTCCGGCGCGCCGACCGTGCTGATCGCGGGCATGCCCGCGGCGCGGCTGGGCGACAGCACCGCGCACGGCGGCGCGATCGTGCTGGGGTGTTTCACCGTGTTGATCGGATAAGGGGAGCGGGGCGATGCAGCAGGCGGGGGCCGCGCTGGCGCGGCATGGGGAGGCGGAAGCGGCCGCGGCCGGCATGGGGATGCCGGCCGCAGCGACGCTGGCGCAGACGATCGCCGTGCACCGGGCCGGGGACCTGGACGCGGCCGAGCGCGGTTATCGCGGCCTGCTTGCGCAGCACGCCGCGCATGCCGACGCGCTGCACTTCCTCGGCGTGCTGTGCCATCAGCGCGGGCGCAGCGACGAAGCGCAGCAACTGATCGAGCGCGCGCTGGCGCTGATTCCCGCCTACCCGGACGCGCACAACAACCTGGGCAACGTGCACAAGGAATGCGCGCGCCTGGCCGAGGCCGAGGCCTGCTACCGGCGCGCGCTGGCCTGCGCGCCGTCGCACCACAATGCGCTGAGCAATCTGGCGGTGGTGCTGGAAGCGCAGGCGCGGCTGGACGAGGCGTTCCTGGCCTATGCGCAACTGCTGCAGCAGGTACCCACGTACGCCCATGGCCACTATCTGCTCGGCCTGTTCCTGCGCAACCACGCGCAGCAGCACGAACACCTGGAGCAATCGGCCGAGTGCTTCCGCACCGCGTGGCAGCTGGATCCGGCCAACCTGCGCGCGCTGGAGGCGCTGGGCACCGCCTGGTATCTGCTCGGCCGCCACGACGAAGCGGTGGCGGTCTATCGCGACTGGCTGGCGCGCGATCCGCACAACGCGGTCGCGCGGCACATGCTGGCCGCCTGCGGCGGCAGCGACGCGCCGCCGCGCGCCGACGATGCCTACGTGCGCGAAGTGTTCGACGGCTTCGCCGAGAGTTTCGACGAGCAACTGCTGAACAACCTCGAGTATCGCGCGCCGCAGCTGCTGGCCACGGAGCTGGCGCAGGTGCTGCATGCGCCGAGCGCGGCGCTGGACGTGCTCGACGCCGGTTGCGGCACCGGCCTGTGCGCGCCGCTGCTGCGGCCGCATGCGCGGCAGCTGACCGGGGTGGACCTGTCCGGCGGCATGATCGACAAGGCGCGCCAGCGCGGCGGTTACGACGCGTTGGTGGTCGGCGAACTGACCGCGTATCTGCAGGCGCAGCCGCAGGCGTGGGACGTGGTGGTCTCGGCCGATACGCTGGTGTACTTCGGCGATTTGCGCGAGGTCTGCGCCGCCGCGCACGCGGCATTGCGCCGCGACGGCTGGCTGGCCTTCACCGTGGAGGCGCTGGACGATGCGGCCGATCGGGTACAGCTCGGTTCGAGCGGGCGCTACCGGCACAGCCGCGCGCACGTGCAGGCCGCGCTGGCGCAGGCCGGCTTCGCCCGCGTGCAACTGCGTGCCGACCAGCTGCGCAAGGAAGGCGGTGCGCCGGTGCAGGGCTGGGTGGTGCTGGCACGCCGCTAGCGGCCCGTGCTTCGACGCCGGTGTGCGGCGAGGACGCGTGCCGGCCGCCGCAGCGCTGAGACGAAATGTCGGCTTTCGCGCCGGGCACCGTGTGAGTATCGCCCTGCCGGCAGCGCACGCGGGCGGCGTTCGGGCCGGTGCCGGCGTTGCGCGCCGCACCGCGAACGCCGCTCGCGATCGCCGGCCCAGGTCCGCATTGCGCGGCGCTCGACTTCCCGGACACCACGATGCCCACGCCGATGATGACGCTGCACTCCGACCTTGGCGATGCGCTGCTGTTCTGGCGCATGCAGGCGACGGAAGCGTTGGGCGAATTGTTCGAGTACCGCCTGACCGTGCTCAGCACGCAGCCGCGGCCGGACCTGCGCGCGCTGCTCGGCACTTCGATGGCGGTGCAGCTGAAGGCGGGCGAAGGCCATGTGCGCTGGTACCACGGCATCGTCGCGCATGTCGCGCAGACCGGCTTCCACGTCGTCGACCGGCTCAGCTACGCGGTGCTGGAGGTGACCCTGGTGCCCAAGCCGTGGCTGCTGACCCAGCGCCGCGACTGCCGCATCTTCACCGCGCAGAGCGTGCCGGAGATCGTGCGCACGGTGCTCGACGGCATCGGCTACGGCGACGTGACCCTGAGCCTGAGCGGCACCTATCCCAAGCGCGACTATTGCGTGCAGTACCGCGAGGACGATTTCAACTTCATCAGCCGCCTGCTCGAGCAGGAAGGCATCTATTACTTCTTCACCCACAGCCAGACCACGCATACGCTGGTGCTGGCCGACGCGCTCGGCGCGCATGCCAGCAGCAGCGGCTTCGAGACCCTGCCGTACGTGCCGCCGGGCCAGCATGCCAACGGCATGGGCGCCACCGTCAGCGAATGGCAGCTGGCGCGCAGTGTGCATACCAGCGCGCAGCAGCTCACCGACTACGATCCGTTGCGCCCGCGCGTGTCGCTGGCGGTAGACGAGGATATCGGCCACGGCGGCGATCTGCATCCGGTCAGCGGATTGACCGCCTTCGACTACCCCGGCGCGCATGTGCAGGTCGCCGATGGCAAGCGCTACGCGCAGGTGCGTGCGGAAGCGCACAACGTGCAGCGCTCGCGCTACCGGGGCGACAGCGACGCGGTCGGGTTGCGGGTGGGCGCGCTGTTCTCGCTGAAGGCGTTCCCGCGCCCGGAATGGAACCAGGAATACCTGGTGATCGGCGCGCAGACTTCGTTGGAAGCGCCGGGCTATGCCTCCGGCGCGGGCAGCGGCGCGGCGCCGTTCGCGTGCCGCTTCGAGGCGATCGAGAGCAAGCTGCCGTTCCGCACCGCGGCGCGCGCGCGGCAGCCGCTGATCGCCGGCCTGCAGACCGCGGTGGTCACCGGTAGCGACACCGACGAGGACATCGTGGTCGACCAGTACGGTCGCATCCAGGTCACCTTTCACTGGAACACCTCGGCGCGCGACGGCAGCAAGCCGTCGTGCCCGGTGCGGGTGGCCTCGTCGTGGGCCGGCAAGGGCTGGGGCGCGATGAGCCTGCCGCGGGTGGGGCAGGAAGTGGTGGTCAGCTTCCTGGAAGGCGATCCGGACCGCCCGCTGGTGATCGGCAGCGTCTACAACGCCGATCACATGCCGCCGTTCGCGCTGCCGGACAACAAGACCCAGAGCGGGGTGCGCAGCCGCAGTGCCGGCGGCGGCGCGGCGGACTTCAACGAGATCCGCTTCGAGGACAAGCTCGGCAGCGAGGAGCTGTTCGTGCATGCGCAGAAGGACTTGCGCGAGGAAGTGGAGCACGACCACTTCGCCACCGTCGACAACGACCAGACCAGCACCGTCAAGCACGACCGCAAGCACAAGGTCGACAACGACGAGACGCTGGACGTCGGCAACAATGCCACGCACGCGATCGGCCAGAAATTCAAGCTCAGTGCGGGCAGCGAGATCGAACTGGTCACCGGCGCGTCCAGCATCGTGATGAAGAGCAGCGGCGAGATCGAGATCAAGGGCGTGACCATCACCGTCACCGGCAACAACGCGGTGAACGTGGAGGGCAAGGTGCAGGTGGCGATCAAGGGCGGGGCGAGCGTGGACATGGGCGCCGGCGCCAGCGTCAAGGTGCACTCGGACGCGATGCTGGCGTTGGAGGGCGGGGCGATGGGCACGCTGAAGGCGCCGATGCTCAGCCTCAAGGCCGACGCGCTACACCAGATCGGCGGCGCGCTGATCATGATCGGTTGAGGGCGCGGCGATGAATGCGATCGAGAAGGCCTGCGTGGAGATGGAGCTGTCGGCGCCGGCGCGCGCGCAGCTGGACACCTCGCAACCGGCGCAGGCCGCGGTGCGCGCGCTGCTCGACAGCGGCCAGCCGCAGGACGCGCTGAAGCTGCTGGCGCGGCTGCTGCCCAAGCGCTACGTGGTGGCCTGGCTGTGCCAGTGCGCGCGCGGCGAAGCCTTGTCGCCGGAAGACCGCGCCGGCGCCGCACTGGCCGAGAAATGGGTGCGCGAGCCGAACGAGGCCAACCGCCGCGCCGCGTTCGCGTTCGCCCAGGCCGGCGGCTACGCCTCGCTGGGCGCGTGGCTGGCGGCGGCGGTGGCCTGGTCCGGCGGCAGCCTGGCGCCGCCGAGCCAGGACACGCCGGTGCCGCCGGCCGAGCACCTGACCGCGCGCGCGGCGGTGGCGGCGATCAACCTGCTCGCCGCGCTGCAGCCGGCGCAGTTCGAGGCGCGGCGCCATGGCTATGCGCTGCACGCGCTGGAGTTGCTGGCCGGCGGAGCGGCGGCATGAGCGCGGTCGCGGCGCGATGCCACGCGCGCGCGGCAACGCCTAGCCCATCCGCAACAGCGTGTCCGCGGCCGCGCCGCGACACCCGATCCGAAGGAAGCGCCACGTGTCCCTACCGTCCAAACTGACCCTCACCGTCGCCGGCCAGGCCGCCGCCCAGTTCGGCGCGCGCGCGCAGATGGCGTTCGCGCAGCGCGGCGGCAGCATCGGCCGCGCCGACGACAGCGACTGGGTACTGGCCGCGCCCGGTGTGTCGCGCACGCATGCGGTGGTGCGCTATCTCAACGGCATGTATTTCATCGAGGACCGCAGCACCAACGGCATGCTGCTCAACGGCGCCGCGCTGCAACGCGGCGACCCGGCCGCGCTCGGCGACGGCGACCACCTGCAGCTGGACAGCTTCGAGATCCAGGTGCAGCTGCAGGCCGAAGCGCCCGCCGCACCGCCGCCGCCCGCCATGGCGGTGCCGGACGACGCGTCGGACCTGACCCAGGTGGTGCCGGCGGCGCTGCCGCCGCACGCGGCCAGCAGTGCGCCCAGTGCAGGTGTTGGCGCGTTCGATTTCGATTTCGGCCTGCCCGGATTCGGCGCCGCCGCCGCACCTGTGGGCGGCGCCTACGACGATGCGCTGCTCGGCGATCTCGGCGTGCCGGGCACGGCCGGCGAACTGGACCCGCTGCGCCTGCTCGATCCGCTGCCGGCGCCGCCCGTGCCGCCGCAGCCGACACAGAGCTGGAACCACAGCGATGCCGGCCACGACCATTTCCGCGTGCCCGCGCCGCCGGCAGCGGCCGCCGCGCGCGGCTTCGAACTGCCGGAAAACTGGGACCTGACCACCGGCGATTTCGCGCCAGCGGCGCCGCCGGTGGCGAGCGCCGCGGCCACGCCTGCGGCACCGCCGCCGTTCGCGGCGCAGGCCGCGCCCTCCGCGCCCTCGGCGCCGTCCGCGCAGATGCCGGAGGACGTGGCGCGGATCTTCGAGATCGTGGTCGATGGGGTGATGGAGGTGCTGCGCGCGCGCGCCGAGATCAAGAACACCTTCCGCCTGCCGGTGACGGTGATCCAGCGTTCGGAGAACAACCCGCTGAAGTTCGCCGCTACGCCCGAGGATGCGCTGCAGAAGCTGCTGGCGCCGCCGAGCCCGGCGTTCCTGTCCGGCGTGGCCGCGTTCGACGATGCGTTCGACGACATCCGCTGCCACCAGATGGCGATGCTGGCCGGCATGCGCGCCGCATTCGAATCGATGCTGTTCCACTTCAGCCCCGACCGGCTGGAGCAGGAGGTGGACGCCAGCGGCAAACGCCTGGCGTTCGCCGGCAAGGGCCGCTACTGGGAGCGCTATCGCGACAACTTCCAGGCCCTGGCCAAGGACCCGGACGAATGCTTCCGGCGCCTGTTCGGCGACGAGTTCGCCCGCGCCTACGAGGCGCAGCTGGCGCGGCTCAAGTCGGCAAGGCGCGCCGGCAAACCGCACCTGTAGGAGCGGCTTCAGCCGCGACAGGCAGTGTCCGCAGCACGTGTCGCGGCTGAAGCCGCTCCTACAAAAAGCTGCGTGGTCGCAGAGACAGGAACGCACGCGCGGCGCATGCCGCCGGCACCATGGTGCGGGTAGCCTGTAGGGCGTCGTCGATCGCGTCGGCGAAGCGACGCATGCCGGCGCACAACACCAGGAAATCGAAGACGCTGACCCGCAATGCACGTGCCGCGATCGGCATCGTTGCGCAGGCCATCTTCTCGCCGCAGTGCAGCGCCGCGGCGTTCTCAACTGCCTGAGACGAATTGTCGGGTAGCGCGCATCCGCGCTGGCCACACTGCATCCCGCCAGCCTGGACTGCGCGCGCCGCGCGCCGCGTCCGGGCCGTCGGCAAGGGGATCGCACATTGGGGTCGGCTGCTGCGTGCAACGCCGCGGCCGCATCGCCATCGACAGCAGCGGACACGGCGGATCATGCACAACAACAAGGTCGTCTGGAGCGAGGGGCTGTTTCTGCGCCCCCAGCATCTGCAGCAGCAGGAGCGCTACCTGGAGCGCTACGTGGAGCTGCGCGCCGGCGGCCTGCATGCGTATGCCTGGGGCTTCTCCGAACTGGAACTGGAAACCGACCTGCTGGCGATCGGCAAGCTCGGCATCCGCCGCGCGCGTGGCGTGTTTCCCGACGGCACCCCGTTCGCGATGCCGGGCGACGATCCGCTGCCGCCGGCGCTGGACGTGGAGCCGAACTGGCGCGACCAGACCGTGTACCTGACCCTGCCGTTGCGCGCCGCCGCGCAGGCCGACGTGGGCCGCGCCGAAGCGCCGCCGGACCAGTTGTTCCGCTACCGGGTGCGCGAGACCGAGGTCGACGACGCCTCCGGCAGCATGCAGGGCGCGGTGCTGATGGAAGTGGGCGGGATGAGCACGCGCCTGTTGCCGCAGTCGCAGCCGCTGGACGGGCTGACCCGGATGCCGCTGGCGCGCATCGTCGAATCGCGCGCCGATCGCCAGGTGACGCTGGACGAGGCCTTCGTGCCGACCGCGCTGGCCTGCCAGGCGGCGCCGCGGCTGGCCACTTTCCTGGTCGAGTTGCTCGGCCTGCTGCACCAGCGCGGCGAAGCGCTGGCCGCGCGGGTGTCGGTCGGCGACCGCGGCGGTGCGGCGGAGATCGCCGATTTCCTGTTGCTGCAGGTGGTCAACCGTTGGCAGCCGCTCATCGCGCACTGGGCGTCGGCGCCGCTGCTGCATCCGCAGGAGTTGTATGCCGCGCTGGTCGCGCTGGCCGGCGAACTGAGCACCTTCACCACCGCGGGCAAGCGCCCGCCGGCGTGGCCGGCGTATCGCCACGACGCGCTGCAGCCGAGTTTCGAGCCGGTGATCGCCAGCCTGCGCTGCAGCCTCAGCGCGGTGCTCGAACAGACCGCGCTGCCGATCCCGGTGCAGGCGCGCAAGTTCGGGGTGTGGGTGGCGATGGTGCCGGACGCGGCCTTGTTCGACAGCGCCGCGTTCGTGCTTGCGGCCAAGGCCGACGTGCCCGCCGAAGAGCTGCGCCGGCAATTGCCGCTGCAGGCCAAGATCGGCCCGGTGGAGAAGATCCGCGATCTGGTCAATCTGCAGCTGCCCGGCATCGCGGCGATGCCGATGCCGGTGGCGCCGCGGCAGATCCCGTACCACGCCGGCTACCTGTATTTCGAATTCGACAAGCAGTCGCCGCTGTGGCGCACGTTGAAGGGCTCCGGCGGCATCGCGTTCCATTTCGGCAGCGAGTTCGCCGGGCTGGACCTGCAGCTGTGGGCGATCCGGAGCTGAGCGCATGAATTCACGACCGCCCGTCGATCCGTTGAGCGATGCCACCATCATGCGCCCGCAGCGCGGCGCCGCAACGCCCGCCGCCGCCGCCGCACCGGTCATGGCCTCCGCGCCTGCGCCGGGCGATGCCGACATCAGCGAATTCCTCGGCCGCAGCGTCAACCCGCTGGTGCAGGCGGCCAGCCCGCTGTTGTTGCTGGCGGTGCAACTGCGGCACAGCGTGGCGCTGCCCGACGTGGCGCGGCTGCGCGAGCAGGTGACCGCGCAGGTGCGGCGCTTCGAGCAGCGTGCGCGCGACGGCGGCGCGGCCCCCGAAGCGGTCACCGCCGCCCGCTACGTGCTGTGCGCGATGCTCGACGAGGCGGTGCTCAATGCACCGTGGGGCGAGCACAGCGGCTGGTCGCAGAAGACCTTGCTGGTGGTGTTCCATGGCGAGTCCTACGGCGGCGCGAAGTTCTTCCAGATCCTCGAACGCCTGTGCGCGGACGTGCCGCGCCACGTCGATCTGATCGAGCTGATGTATCTGTGCCTGGCGCTGGGCTTCTGCGGCCGTTACCAGATCGAGGCCGGCGGCCGCGCCAAGCTGGCCGAGATCCAGGACGACCTGTACCGGCGCATCCGCGCCCAGCGCGGCGCCGCGGCGGACACGCTGGCGCCACATTGGCAGGGCGTGGACGACCGCCGCCGGCGCCTGGCGCGCTACCTGCCGCTGTGGGTGGCCGCGTTGGGCATGGCCTGCATCGTGTTGCTGGCGTTCGCGTGGTTCAACGCGCGGCTCAATGCGCTGTCGGCGCCGATCAGCGCCGCCGCCGCGCAGATCGGCCTGCAGCGCGGCACGCCGCCGGACGCGCTGCGGCCGCCGCCGCCGCGGGTCACGCTCAAGCAGTTGCTGGCGCCGCAGGAGCGCGCCGGCCTGCTCGTCGTCGAAGAACAGGCCAACGGCCAGGCGCGGGTGCGGCTCAACGCCAACGCGATGTTCGCCTCCGGCGGGGTCGAGGTCGATCCGGACCAACTGCCGCTGCTGGGCAAGATCGCCGCGGCACTGGAGCAGCTGCCGGGACGGGTGATCGTGGTCGGGCATACCGACGACCAGCCGCTGCGTTCGCTGCGCTTCAAGGACAACTACGCGCTGTCGGCCGCACGTGCCGACGCGGTGGCGCAATTGCTGGGGCAACGCCTGTCGGTGCCGGGGCGGATCGAATCGTCCGGCGCCGGCGATTCGCAGCCAGTGGCCGTGCCGCCGGACCTGGCGGCCAACCGGACGCGCAACCGCCGCGTCGAAATCCTGTTCCAACCGGGGGAGTGAGCGTCGTGGGCAAGCTGCTGGGAATGCTGCGATCCGGTTGGGTCGTGACCATGGTCGGGCTGCTGCTGGCGGCGCTGCTGATCTGGCTGATCGGCCCGTACATCGGCATCGCCGGACACCAGCCGCTGGCCGGCGCGGTGCCGCGGCTGCTGCTGATCCTGCTGCTGGTCGGCGCGTGGGCCGGCTGGCTGCAGTGGCAGCAGCTGCGCGCGCGCCGGCAGAGCCGCCAACTGGCCACCGAGATGGCCACCCCGTCGGCGCTGGACGCGCTCGGCGACGACCGCCAGGCGCGCGGCGCCGACGAACGCGACCAATTGCAGGCGCGCTTCCACGAGGCGGTGCAGATCCTGCGCAAGCGCCGCGGCGGCGGCGATCTGTACACGCTGCCGTGGTACGTGGTGATCGGCCCGCCGGGCTCGGGCAAGAGCACCTTGCTGCAGCATTCCGGGCTGCACTTCCCGCTCGCCGCGCGTTTCGGCCAGCAGGCGCTGCGCGGCATCGGCGGCACCCGCAACTGCGACTGGTGGTTCACCGACGAAGCGGTGTTCCTGGATACCGCCGGCCGCTACACCACACAGGATTCCGATCGCCAGGTCGATGCCGGCGCGTGGATCGATTTCCTGCGCCTGCTGCGCCGTTACCGCCGCCGCCGCCCGCTCAATGGCGTGCTGGTGACGATGAGCATGTCCGACCTGCTGCTGCTCGACGACGCCGAGCGCGACCTGCACGTGCAGGCGATCCGGCGCCGCCTGGACGAACTCAGCGAGCAGCTGAAGATGAGCGTGCCGGTGTACCTGGTATTCACCAAGTGCGACCTGATCGGCGGCTTCGGCGAGTTCTTCGACGATCTCAATCCGGAGCAGCGCGCGCAGGTGTGGGGCGTGTCGTTCCCGCTCCCGCGCAGCCTCGACGGCAGCGCCGCGCGCGGCTTCGCCGACGAATACGCGCTGCTGCAGGAGCGGCTCAACGCGCGCCTGTTCGAACGCATGCACGTGGAGCGCGACCGTTCCCGGCGCGCGGCGATCCTGTCGTTCCCGCAACAGTTCGCCGCGCTCGGCGAAGCGGCGCGGCAGTTCGTCGAAGGCGTGTTCGCCGGCACCGCCTACGGCACGCCGCCGCTGCTGCGCGGCGTGTACCTGACCTCGGGCACCCAGGAAGGCACGCCGATCGACCGCATGATGGGCGCGGTGGCGCGCACCTTTGGCCTGGCCGAAGCCAGCGTGCAGGCGCCGGGCGCGCAGCGCCGCACCTTCTTCGTCGAACGCCTGCTCAGCCAGGTGCTGCTGCGCGAATCGGGCCTGGCCGGGCGCGCGCCGGCGCTGGAGCGGCGCCGTGCCTGGCTGCAGGTCGCCGGCTACGCCGGCATCGCGCTGCTCGGCGTGCTGCTGCTGGGCGGACTCAGCGGCAGCTACCTGGGCAACCGCGCCTACCTGCAGCAGGTGCGCGCGGCGCTGGATGCGCGCCCGCACAGTCCGGACCCGGACAGCGCGGCGACCACGCCGCAGTACTTCGCGCTGGCGCTGCAGCAACTGGAAGGCACCCGCGCGCTGGCGCAGGTCGCGCAGCAATATCGCGACGGCGCGCCGTGGTCGATGCGGATGGGCCTGTACCAGGGCGATGCGGTCGGCGAAGAACTGCACGACGCCTACCTGCGCCAGCTCAACGGCACGCTGGTGCCCGGCGTGGCGCTGCGCCTGCGCCAGGGCATGGCCGAGAACGCGGGCGCGCCGCAGGCGCTGTACTACTACCTCAAGGGCTACCTGATGCTGGGCCAGCCGCAGCATCTGGACGCGCCGCAGCTGACCGCGCTGAGCGCGATCGAATGGCGCAAGCTGTTCCCCGCCGACACGGTGCTGCAGCAGGCCCTGGCCGGACATTTCCAGGCGCTGCTCGACGAACCCGGGCGGCTGCGCGCGCTGTCGCTGGATCCGGCGCTGCTGGAGCAGGCGCGCAACACGCTGCGTTCGGCCGACCTGGCCACGCTGGTGTACGGCAACCTCAAGCTGTCGCAACCGCAGGCCGGCGCCGAGCCGCTGCAGCTGGACAAGGCGCTGGGCCTGCTCGGCAACGTGTTCCAGCGCAACAGCGGCACCGCGTTGTCCGAACCGCTGCCGGCGCTGTACACGCAACCGGTGTTCGCCGCGCTGGCCGGGCAGGGCATCGGCGAGGCGGTCGAACAGTTCGTGCGCGACGACTGGGTGTTCGGCCCGCGCCGCATCGACGCGCTGGGCAAGGCGCGGCTGGCGCAGCAGGTGCGCGTGCTCTACGAACAGGACTACATCCGCTACTGGGACGGCCTGCTGGCCGACCTGCAGCTGCAGCCGGCCGCCGACCTGCAGCAGGCCAGCGCGATCGCGGCCAAGCTGGCCGGGCCGAGTTCGCCGCTGCGGCTGCTGCTCGGCGTGGTCCGCGACAACACCCAGCAGTTGCTGCGTGCGCCGCCGCCCAAGCCCGGGCAGGACGCGGCGAGCAAGGCGGCCGGCAAGGCCGGCGCCAAACTGGCGGCCAAGCTGCCCGGCGGCAACGCGGCCATGGCCGCAGCGCTGGCCGCCAGCGGCGACGCCGGCGATGCCGGTGCCGCGCCGCCTGGCGAGGCCATCGCCAGCCATTTCGCCGCGCTCAACGCGCTCGCCAGCGGTGCGCCCGGCGCTACGCCGCTGGACCACCTGCTCGGCGTGCTAGACCAGCTCAGCAAGACCTTGCTGACGATGACCGATCCGGCCACCGCCACGCCGCAGCCCAATGCGCAATTGCTGCTGGCGCGACAGGAAGCGGCGCAACTGCCGCCGCCGCTGTCGGGCTGGTTGCAGGCGTTGACCGGCAGTAGCGCCGCGCTGATGACCCGCGGCGCGCAGACCGCGCTGGACGCGCAGGTGCAGCAAGCGGTGGGCGTGGTCTGCGGCGAATACGTCAAGGGCCGCTATCCGTTCGATCCGGCCAGCGCGCAGGAGATCCCGCTGCAGAATTTCGGCGAACTGTTCGGCGTCGGCGGCCGCTTCGACGCGCTGTACCGCGACGCACTGCAGAAGCTGCTCGACACCAGCGGCCGCGACTGGCGCTGGAAGAACGGCCCGGATGCGCTGGCCGGCGCGCCGGGCTTGCCGGCGCAACTGCAGCTGGCCGAGCGCATCAAGCAGAAATACTTCCGCGGTGCGGCGCAGCCGGAAGTCGGCTTCACCGTGCTGGCGCCGATCCTGGATGCCGGCGTGGCGCGGCTGACCGTGGACATCGAAGGCCAGCGCTTCGACTACACCGCCGGCGGCGTGGACAGCATGCCGATGAAATGGCCCGGGCCCACGCCGGGCCACGTCAGCATCGCCGCCTTCGGCGCCGACGGCGCCGCGCTGGGGCGGCTCGACTACCAGGGCGACTGGGCGCTGTTCCGCGCGCTGCAGGCCGGCGACCTGCAGAACCCCTCGGACCTGCGCTTCGTCGCCCATTTCGACGTCGGGGGTCATGCGGTGCAACTGCCGCTGCGCGCCGGCAACCTGCGCCATCCCTTCCTCGACGCCGACGTGCGTCGTTTCGCGTGTGGGGGTTGAGGATGCAGCCGATGGCATTGCCCGGATTCTTCGGCAAGCTGCCGAGCGCTGGCGACTTCGTGCAGCGGCGGCTGCCGCCGGCGTTCGTCGAACCCTGGGACCGGCACTTCTCGCAGCTGATCGCCGGCGCGCGCGAGCAGCTCGGCACGCAGTGGGCGCCGGCCTATCGCGGCAGCGGCCTGCATGCGTTCGTGCTCGGCAGCGGCCTGTGTGGCGGGATGGCCTGGGCCGGCGTGCTGGGGCCCGGCGAGGACCGCGTCGGCCGCTGTTTCCCGCTGGCGATCGCGCTGCCGCTGACGCAGGGCGCCGCGCCGGAGCGCAGCTGGTATGCGCGTGCGGCCACGCTGCTCGGCCAGGCGCTGGCCGATCGCGCGCTGGGCGTGGAGGCGTTCGACGCGCAGCTGCAGGCGCTGGCGCCGGATCCGGACGCCACCGCCATTCCCAATGCGCCGCGCGCGCTGGTCGGGCAGGCATTGTGGTGGAGCGGCGACGGCGTGGTGCAGCACAGCGTCGGCCTGTTGTCCGCTCACGACTATCTTGGCTGGCTGACATCGGCCGCGCTCGCGCTGCCGGAGGCCACGCGCTGATGACCGCACACCACTATCGCTCGGCCGGGCATACCGAAGTCGGCAAGGTGCGCCGCCACAACGAGGACGCGTTGCTGCTGCGCGACGATGCCGGGCTGTGGGTGGTCGCCGACGGGCTTGGCGGGCATGCCGCCGGCGACTACGCCAGCGGCTTGATCGTCGAGCGCCTGGCGACGCTGCCGCGCGCCGCCGACGTGTGCGATTTCATCGAGGCGATCGAGGACGCGCTGGCGCAGATCAACAGCGAACTGCTGCACTGCGCCGCACAGCGCCAGGTCGACATGATCGCCTCCACCGTGGTGGTGCTGGTGCACGACCCGGATTTCATGCTGTACGGCTGGGTCGGCGACAGCCGCGGCTACGGCCGCCTCGACGGGCCGTTGCACCAGCTCACCCGCGACCACGTGCACGGGGTCAAGGACGACGCCACCCAGTTCGCGCACGCCGGCGCCAGCGCCGAACCGGCCGCCAACGCCGGCGTGCTGACCCGTGCGGTCGGCGCGCAGGAACCGCTGTTCGTGGACTGGGTGCTGGCGCCGAGCGCGTCCGGCGCGCAGTTCCTGCTGTGCAGCGACGGCATCAACAAGGAAATCCCCGACCCGGAGCTGGATGCCGAGTGCCGCCTGCATGGCGAGCCGCAGGCGCTGCTGACGCGGTTGTTCGAATTGGCGATGAGCCGGGCGG
Source organism: Xanthomonas sp. GW (assembly GCF_014236815.1). Classification (NCBI taxonomy): domain Bacteria; kingdom Pseudomonadati; phylum Pseudomonadota; class Gammaproteobacteria; order Lysobacterales; family Lysobacteraceae; genus Xanthomonas; species Xanthomonas sp. GW. Next base: position 4,969,917 of record NZ_CP051189.1, on the reverse strand, counting down.
CGCGCGACAACGTCACCGCCGTCGTCGTCCGCCTGCAGGAGTGAAGGACGTGCATGAAGATACCGCTACCGTCGTCGAGCTGGTCGCCGCGATGCGCACCGGCGAGCTGGACCTGAAGGCCGTGCTCGACGCATTGGCCAAACGCAGCGCCGTGCCCGAGGCCGACTACCGGGCCGGGGTGGAAACGCTGTGGCAGCTGCGCCAGCAGCATCTGCTCGACGACGTCACCGTGACCACGCTGGTGACCCGCCTCGACGCCTTGCGCGCGGATGGCGGCACCGCGCCCGTGGCCGCACCGATCGACGACGACGCCACCGTGGTGATGCCGCGCCGTGCGCCGCCGCCGCCGGCCGCGGTCGACGACGAAGCCACCCGCGTGCAGCCGGCAATGCCGCTGCCGCAGGCCGGCGCCGACCGCACCGGCGCGACCGGCACCGGCACCGGCGGCGCGACCGGCACCGCGGGCACCGCCAGCCTGGCCAGCTGGCAGCGCCTGGCCGATGCCGCCGGCGGCGATTACGCCACGGTCGGCACGCTGCTGAAGAGCCGCTTCTACCTGGAGCGCGAACTCGGCCGCGGCGGCATGGGCGTGGTCTACCTGGCGCGCGACGAACGCAAGGTCGAGGCGCGCGACCGCGACCCGTGGCTGGCGGTGAAGGTGCTCAGCGACGAGTTCCGCCGCCATCCCGATTCGTTGATCGCGCTGCAGCGCGAGGCGCGGCGCTCGCAGAAGCTGGCCCACGACAACATCGTGCGCGTCTACGACTTCGACAAGGACCGCACCCTGGTCTTCATGACCATGGAGTACATCGACGGCTGCGACCTGAAGACGCTGATCCGCGAGAAGGCCTACAACGGCATGCCGCTGGCGCGCGCGCGGCCGCTGATCGAGGGCATGGTGCGGGCCCTGGCGCGGGCGCACGCCGCCGGCGTGGTGCATTCGGATTTCAAGCCGGGCAACGTGATGGTTACTCGCGACGGCGTGGCCAAGGTGTTCGATTTCGGCATCGCCCGCGCCGGCAAGCACGCCGCCGACGTGGCCGGCGAGCAGACCGTGTTCGACGCGGCCACGCTCGGCGCGCTGACCCCGGCCTACGCCAGCCTGGAAATGATCCGCGGCCAGGAACCCACGCCGGCCGACGACATCTACGCGCTCGGTTGCGTGTGCTTCGAGCTGCTCACCGGCAAGCATCCGTTCGACAAGCTCAGCGCCGAAGTGGCGTTGCGCGACAAGCGCGTGCCACCGCCGGTGCCGGGCCTGACCAAGCGCCAGTACCAGACCCTGTGCGCAGCGGTGGCGTTTCCCGCCGCGCACCGCCTGAGCAAGGTCGAGGCGCTGCTGGAAGGCCTGCGCGAGGTGCCGCTGCGCGAGCGCGCGCTGCCGCTGCTGGGCTACGGCACCGCGGCGCTGGTGCTGGTCGGCGCCGGCGGCTGGGGCGCGTCGCGCTATCTGCATCAGCGTCATGTGGAGCAGGTCACCGCGCGCTTCGGCGCCGCCGATCCGCAGCGTTACGTCGACGAGACCCAGGCGCTGCAGGCGCTGGCCAGTCTCGACGACGACGACCGCCGGCGCCTGCTGGTGGACCGCGGCGACCTGATCCAGGATTTCCTGTTGCGCCGCCTGGATGCGCTGTGGAATCCGGCCAGCGGGCGCTACGACTACCGCGGCGCGCTGCAGGCGTTCGCGCTGCGCGACCGGCTGCGGCTGTATTCGCCGGCGCTGGACGCCCGCCGCGAGAGCATGGAGCGCGAGAAGAACGAACGCCTCAACGCGCTGGATACCGCGCTCAACGCGCAGATCGCCGCCGGCGCCATCTTCCGCGACCGCGCCGACAACGCATTGGCCACACTGGACCAGGTGCGGCGCATCGATCCGAACAGCGCGCTGCTGCGCCACCCGGAACTGGAGCTGCGCCTGGACGCGGCGATCCAGCAGGCGGCCGACACGCAGCAGTGGGCGCAGGCGCGCACCCGCCTGCAGCAGGCGCGCGCGGCGCTGCCCGATTCGCTGCGGCTGCAGTTGCGCGGCGCGCAGCTGGAACTGGCGCAGCACCATGCCAGCCAGCCGCCGGTAGCGGCGCTGCACGATCCGGCGCAGGCGCGCAAGGCGCTGGCGGCGCTGCTGGCCGAGCCTTCCGCCGACCCGGACTGGCAGGACAACGTCGAGGCGGCGCTGGCGGTCCTGCCAGCGGCCGAACGCGATGCGCAGGACGCGGCGCTGGCGGCGGCGATCGCCGCGGCGGTCGCGCCGCAGAGCGATCCGCTGCAGCTGCCGGGCGCGCAAGCGCTGGTCGATTTCGGCCTGACCCAGGCGCCGCAGGCGCCGCAGCTGCTGGCCCAGCGCGAGCGCCTGCAGACCCTGCAGCAACAGTTGCAGACCATGCTGGCGCGCGAGAGCGCCGAGGCCGAAGTGACCTCGCGGATCGAATCGATGCGCCGCGCCGCGGCCGCCAACGATCTGGACAAGGCGCGCCAGGCGCTGGCGCGCATCGGCGCACTGCAACCGCAACATCCGTTCCTGCAGAAGGAAGCGCCGCAGCTGCTGGCCGGGGTCTATCTCGGCAACGCCGCCGGCGCGTTCCGCCAGGGCCGCTATCGGCAGGCCGCCGACGTGCTCGGCCAGGGCGTCGCCGCGCTCGGCGACCGCGCCGACCTGCGCGCCGCGCAGGCCCGCTACGACGTCGTCGCCGCGGTGATGGACGGCAGCGCGCAGGCCTTGCCCGCTGCCGCGCGACAGCAACTCGGCCAGCGCCTGGAGGCGCTGTACCGCAGCGACGCGCAGGCGATGGCGCAGCTGGAAGCCGACCTGAAGGCGCGCGGGCAGCTGCCCGAAGGCACGCTCGGCGCGCGCCTGCAGCGCCAGGCCGGCAGCGATGCGCCCAGTTCCGATGCATTGGCGCCGACAGCGGCCGCGGCCGCAGCGGCCGAGCCGGCCGCCAAGGACGCCACGCGCAAACCCGCGAGCGGCAAGCCCGCCGCCAAGCCGGCGACCGCGCCTGCGGCCAGCGCGCGTGCGCCTGCTGCAGGCGCGGCGAGCGACGAGGAACCGCTGCCGCCGGTGCCGACCGGCCCCGATCCTTGCGCCGCTGCCGCGCCCGGACGCGGCAAGGCCTGCTTCGATGCGCTCGGCGCGCAGCGCGGGCCGATGCTGGTGGTGGTGCCCGGCCTGGCCGGCGGCAAGCCCTACGCGCTGTCGCGCGCGGAAGTGGCGGTGGCCGATTTCAACCTGTTCTGCCAGGCCACCGGCAAGTGCACCGCGCAACCGGCCGGGGACGCGGAACTGGCGCGCGCGCCGGTGCGCAACATCAGCCTGACCCAGGCCCGCGCCTACCTGCGCTGGCTGACCATCGCCAGCGGCGGCTGGCGCTATCGCCTGCCCAGCGATGCCGAATGGCAGCACGCCGCGCAGGCCGGCAGCGACTGGCGGCAAGCCGAGGACAGCAATTGCGTGCCGCCCACCGCCAGCGCTGGCGACGCCAGCCGCGCACCGTTGCCGCCGCGCGGCCGCGAGCCCAATCCGTGGGGGCTGATCAATGTCACCGGCAACGTCTGGGAGTGGGTGTCCAGCGGCGCCGGGGTGCAGGCGCGCGGCGGCAGTTTCGCCAGCTATTGGGCCGATTGCACGGTGCAGGCGCGGCGCGCCGACAACGGCTCGGCGCAGCCGGACGTGGGCCTGCGCGTGCTGCGGGAGCTGCCATGAACGAGGCCCAGCACCTGGCCAACGCGCATCTGCACGCGCTCGCCGAGGCCTATCAGCACGGCCGCATCGGCCGCGACGAATACCGCGCGCGGCGGCGCAACGTGCTGGCCTCCGTGCGCGATATCGGCCAGGGCGTGACCCATCGCAATGCGCTGCGACCGACCGTGGCCGCCGCCGCGCCGGCCGCCACCCGCGCCGCGCACGAACCGCTGCGTGCGCTGTTCGCCGACGCGCCGGCGCGCCGCCGTCGGCGCTGGCTCATGCTGTTTATTTTCGTGACGTTTATCGCACTTTTACTGCTATTCTTCGCTGGCGCCTTGCCCGCATTCGCAGGGCAGGCGCAAGCGGCGGCCGATCCCGGCCCGCGCGCGCATCGGTCCGCCGCTGCCGCCGCGGTACCCGGGGCGCAGTGGGGCGAGGCCGGCGCACGACAGGGAATCGTTCCAGGGGAAATCGCATGCGTATGACGTGTCTGGCCGCGGCTGTGTCCGCGTGGCTCGCTGCCGTTCCGGCGTGGGCGCAGCTGCCGCCTGCCGCCGCCGACACCGGCACCGCGGCCAGCGGCGCCAGCGCCACGCTGCCGCCGCTGAAAGACCGCGAGGACAACGCGGTGACCTTGCAGGTGCGCGGCTTCCGCGTGCGCGATGTCGGTGAACACGCCAAGGCCGGCGTCACCCCGGCCAGCGTGCAGGCGCTGGCCGATGCGCAATTCCAGGCCTTGGCGCAGGGCCAGCCGGTGGTGGCGCTGCGCTTCGAGCAACTGCAGGCGGTGGCCGACGCCATCACCCGCGCCTACCGCCTGTCCGGCTTCATCGTCAGCACCGCCTACCTGCCGGCGCAGACCCCGGGGCCGGAACAGATCGTCGAGATCCGCGTGCTCGAAGGCCGTGTCGGCCAGGTCGAGGTCAAGGGCGCGTCGCGTTACCGCGCCAGCACCCTGGCCGCGCCGCTGCAGGCATTGCAGGGGCGCGCGCTGCGCAAGCAGGACGTGGACAGTGCGCTGCTGTACGTGCGCGACCTGCCGGGCGTGTCGGTGTCCTCGGTGCTGCAGCCGGGCCAGCACGAAGGCGAGACCGACGTGCTGCTGGTCGCCAGCGAGGCGCCGCGCCCGTATGCGATCAGCCTGGGCGGCAATAACTACGGCACCGAGCTGACCGGCCGCTACCGGGCCCAGCTCGGCCTGGCCTGGAACAGTCCGCTCGGGCTGGGCGATGTGCTGTCCGCCAGCTACGCCTATTCGCTGGATCCGCGGCAGAGCCGGATCGGCGCGCTGTCCTACGCGCTGCCGGTGCCGTCGGTGCCCGGGTTGGGCGCGGTGATCGGCGCCAGCCGCAGCGAGTTGGAAGTGCGCAACGGCGTGTTCGCCACGCTCGGCCTGCAGGGTCCGACCTCGGTGGTCTACCTCGGCAGCGACTGGAAGTTCGTCAATCGCGAGAACCTGCAATGGCAGGCCTCGGCGCGCTACCTGCGCGAACAGTCGCGGCTCAGCGCCGCCGGCATCCAGCTGTCCGACCAGAAATTCGACGTGGTCGAACTGAGCACCGCGCTGCGCCGCACCGACCTGCGCTGGCGCGGCATCGATCTGCTGCAGCTGAGCCTGCGCCAGTCGCTGAAGGACCGCTCGGCCACGCCGGACCTGGTCAGCCCGGAGCACGACAGCCACTTCAGCATCGCGCGGCTGAGCTATACGCGCATGCAGTACCTCAGCCGCACCCAGCGCCTGTACCTCAAGCTCAACGGCCAGTACAGCGACGACGCGCTGACTCCGATGGAGCAGTTCGCGGTCGGCGGGCCGGACAGCGTGCGCGCCTATCCGGTGTCCGACGCGCTCGGCGACCGCGGCTACTACGCCGCGCTGGAGTATCACGTCGATGCGCCCGGTTTCGCCGACGCCGCCTCGCCGTTCAACGGCCGGCCGTGGCGCGAGGTGCTGGAGCTGGACGTGTTCGCCGACCACGCGCAGGTCTATCCGGCCAGCGGCAACCGCGCGACCACCGCGGCGGTGACCACGTTCGATGGCGCCGGTGCCGGCGTCACCTTGCGCGTGCCGCAATGGAAGAGCTTCGAACTGCGGCTCAGCGCCGCAAAGCCGACCGGCGGGCGCGACGCGTCCGACGGACGCGACGTCCGTTTCTATTCGCGTTTCGGTTTCACCTTTTGAGGAATCCGCTCATGTCCGCCATCGCCCAGACTTCGATCGCCCCCCGTGCCGCGCGCGCGCTGCGCCACTCGCCGCTCGCGCTGGCCCTGGCGCTCGCCATTGGCGCCGCGGCGCCCGGCGACGCGGCGGCGCAGGTGGCGAGTACCCAACTGCCGACCGGCGGCAGCATCGTCGGCGGCACCGGCACCATCAATGCGGCCAGCGGCGCGACCCTGACCATCGACCAGACCTCCAGCCGGATGGCGTTGAACTGGTCCGCGTTCGATATCGGCTCGGCGGCCACGGTGACGTTCAACCAGCCGTCCACCAATTCAGCGGTGCTCAACCTGGTGCAGAGCGGCAATCCCACGCAGATCTTCGGCAATCTCAACGCCAACGGCCAGGTGTTCCTGATCAACCCCAACGGGATCATCTTCGGCAGCACCGCAAAGTTCAACGTCGGCGGACTGGTGGCCAGCACCCTGGGCACCACCGCCTCCGCCTTCATGAGCGGCAACGACACGCTCGACGCCGGCGGCAACACGGTCGCGCTGATGTCCAACAGCGGCACCATCAACGCCGCCGCCGGCGCGGTCGACCTGATCGGCGGCAAGGTGGTCAACAGCGGCACCATCACCGCCAGCGCCGGCAACATCAACCTGGTCGGTGCCGACAAGGTCACCCTCACCTTCGAAAGCGGCGGCTTCGGCGTCGTCGTCGACAAGGCCTTGCAGCTGCAGCTGGACAGCGTGGCGGTGGACAACAGCAACAGCGGCACCCTCAGCGCGCCCGGCGGCATCATCACGCTGCAGGCGCGCGCCGCGCAGGGCCTGTTCGACCAGTTGATCAACAACAGCGGCACCATCACCGCCGCCGCCCTCAGCGGCGGCAGCGACGGCAGCGTGTCGCTGGTCGCCAACGGCAGCAGCCAGACCAGCGTCGGCGGCAGCGGCAGCATCGATGTGGGCAGCGGCGCGATCAACATCAGCACCGACCACAGCGTGCAGCAGAGCGGCACCTACACGGCCGGCACCCTGGGCGGCAGCATCGGCGGCGACGCCAGTTTCAGCGGCAGCAACCACATCGCCGCCCTCGCCAGCCTGAGCGTGGACGGCAACCTGAGCCTGACCAACGCCATCGACCTGGCGCAGTCCGGTGCACTGACGGTGGGTGGCAGCAGCAGCTTCTCGCTGGGCAGCCATGCGCTCACCCTGGACAACGCCGGCAACGACTTCGGGCAGGCGGTCGGCCTGAGCGCCGGCAACACCACGATCGTCGACAGCGGCGCGCTGACCCTGGGCACGCTGGCCACCGGCAACCTCGCCGCGACCAGCACCGGCGTCTTGAACCTCGGCAGCGGCAGCGTGACCGGCACCCTGGCCGCCACCAGCAACGGCGGCGCGATCGGCCAATCCGCGAGTAGCCCGCTGACGGTGACCGGCACCAGCAACCTCAATGCCGGCAGCGGCGCGATCACGCTGCAGCAATCGGGCAACGATTTCGGCGGCGCCGTGTCGCTGACCGGCAGCGGCATCGCCCTGACCGACGCCAACGCCCTGACCATCGGTACGCTGAGCCTGGGCAACAACAGCGCGCTGTCGTTGAACGCCGGCGGCACGCTGACCCTGCCGAGCAGTGCGATCGCCACCGGCAGCGCCAACCTGAGCCTGCACAGCGGCAACGTGCTGGCCACCGCGGCAGCGCTGTCCGGCACCAACGTGAGCCTGAGCGGCGACGCCGGCATCACCCTGGCGCACGACGTCACCGCGACCGGCACGCTGGCGCTGACCACAGTCGACAGCGCGATCGCCCAGAGCGCCGGCGCAATCGCCGCCTCCGGCACCAGTAGCGTCAACGCCGGCAGCGGTGCGATCACCCTGGCCGGCACCGGCAACCACTTCGGGCAGGCCGTGAGCCTGACCGGCGGCACCACCCAGATCACCGACAGCGGCGCACTGACCCTCGGCACATTGGCGACCGGCAACCTCACCGCCATCAGCACCGGCGCACTGAATCTCGGCCGCGGCACGGCGACCGGTACGCTGTCCGCCACCAGCAACGGCGGCGCGATCACCCAATCCGCGAGCAATCCGCTGACCGTCACCGGCACCAGTACCCTCAATGCCGGCACCGGCGCGATCACCCTGACCACCAGCGGCAACGACTTCGGCCAGGCGGTCAGCCTGACCGGCGGCAGCACCGCGATCACCGACGCCAACGCGCTGACCTTGGGCACGCTGGCCACCGGCAAACTCACCGCGATCAGTACCGGTGCCTTGAACCTGGGCCGCGGCACGGTGACTGGCACGTTGGCCGCGACCAGCAACAACGGCGCGATCACCCAGTCGGCGAGCAACCCGCTCACGGTCACCGGCACCAGCGCCCTCAATGCGGGCACCGGCGCGATCACGCTGACCACCACCGGCAACGACTTCGGTCAGGCGGTCAGCCTGACCGGTGGCAGCACCGCGCTCACCGACGCCAACGCGCTGACCCTGAGCACGCTGGCCACCGGCAACCTCACCCTGATCAGCAACGGCGTATTGAACCTGGGCACCGGCACCGTGACCGGCACCCTGGATGCGACCAGCAACGGCAGTAACATCCGCCAGTCCGGGTTATACCCGATCACGGTCAGCGGCATCAGCAACTTCAATGCCGGCAGCACGGGAAATGTCAGCCTGACCACCAACGGCAACGACTTCGGGCAAGCGGTGAGCTTGACTGGCCGCAGCGTTGCGATCGTCGACATTGGCGCGCTGACCCTGGACACGCTGGCCACCGGCGACCTCTTCGCCGTCGCCACCGGGGACGTGAACCTGGGCCACGGCACGGTGACCGGCGGGCTGACCGTGTACAGCAACGGCGGCGCGATCACCCAGTCCGCGAGCAACCCACTCACGGTCACCGCCACCAGCTACTTCAATGCCGGCACCGGTGCGATCACCCTGACCACCGCCGGCAACGACTTCCGCCAAGCGCTCACTCTGATCAGCGGCAACGCCGCGATCACCAACGCCAACGCGCTGGCGTTTGACGCGCTGACCACCGGCTCTCTCACCGCCATCAGCAGCGGCGCACTGAACCTGGGCCGCGGCACGGTGAGCGGCGCCCTGTCCGCGACCAGCAACGGTGGCGCGATCAGCCAGTCCACGACCAATCCGCTCACGGTCAGCGGCACCAGCACCCTCGATGCCGGCGCCGGCGCGATCACGCTGGAACAGGCCGGCAACGATTTCGGCGGCGCCGTCTCGCTGACCGGCAGCGGCATTCGCCTGGTCGACGGCAACGACCTGAACGTCGCCGCGTTGACCCTGGGCAGCAACAGCGCGCTGTCCTTGATCGCCGCCGGCACGCTGACCCTGCCGGCGAACGCGATCGATACCGGCAGTGCCGACCTGACCCTGCAGAGCGGCAATGCGCTGACCACTGGCGCGGCCTTGTCCGGCACCAACGTCAACCTGCGCGGCGACAACGGCATCACGCTGGCGCACAACGTCACCGCCGCCGGCGCGCTGACGCTGAGCGCCGTCAATAGCGCGATCGGCCAAAGCGCCGGCGTGCTCACCGTCAACAACAGCAGCAGCATCGACGCCGGCACCGGCGCCATCGCCTTGACCAGTGCCGGCAACGATTTCGGCCAGGCGGTCAGCCTGACCGGCGGCAGCACCGCGATCTCCGATGCCAACGCGCTGACCTTTGACACCCTGGCCACCGGCAACCTCACCGCGATCAGCAGCGGCGCCTTGAATCTGGGCAGCGGCACGGTGAACGGCACGCTGTCGGCGACCAGCAACGGCGGCACGATCGGCCAGTCCACGATCAGCCCGCTCACCGTCACCGGCACCAGCAACCTCAATGCCGGTGCCGGGGCGATCACCTTGACCACCAGCGGCAACGACTTCGGCCAGGCGGTCAGCCTGACCGGTGGCAGCACCGTGATCGCCGACACCAACGCGCTGACCCTGGGCACGCTGGCCACCGGCGCGCTCACCGCGACCAGCAGCGGCGCCTTGAACTTGGGCAGTGGCACCGTGACCGGCACGCTGTCGGCGACCAGCAACGGCGGCGCGATCACCCAGTCCACGACCAGCCCGCTCACCGTCAGCGGCACCAGCAGCCTCAATGCAGGCACCGGCGCGATCACGCTGGAGCAGGCCGGCAACGATTTCGGCGGCGCCGTGTCGCTGACCGGCAGCGGCATTCGCCTGGTCGACAGCAACGACCTGAACGTCGCCGCGTTGACCCTGGGCAGCAACAGCGCCCTGTCCTTGATCGCAGCCGGCACGCTGAGCTTGCCGGCGAACGCGATCGATACCGGTAGTGCCGACCTGACCCTGCACAGCGGCAACGTGCTGGCCACCGCGGCGGCGCTGTCCGGCACCAACGTGAGCCTCAGCGGCGACGACGGCATCACCCTGGCGCACGACGTCACCGCCGGCACGCTGGCGCTGACGACCAGCAACAGCGCGATCGTCCAGAGCGCCGGCGCACTCGCCGTCTCCGGCACCAGCAGCATCGACGCCGGCACCGGCGCCATCGTCTTGACCGGCGCCGGCAACGACTTCGGGCAAGCGGTGAGCCTGACCGGCGGTACCACGGCCATCACCGACAGCGGCGCGATGACCTTGGGCACGCTGGCCACCGGCAACCTCACCGCCACCAGCAGCGGCGCGTTGAACCTGGGCAGCGGCACGGTCAACGGCGCATTGGTCGCGACCAGCAACGGCGGCGCGATCGGCCAGTCCACGACCAATCCGCTAGCGGTCAGCGGCACCAGCGCACTCGACGCCGGCAGCGGCGCGATCGCGCTGGCCAACGCCGGCAACGACTTCGGCCAGGCGGTCAGCGCCACCGGCCGCGGCATCGCCCTGGCCGACGCCAACGCTCTGACCATCGGCGCACTGACCCTGGGCAGCGACAGCGCGCTGTCGCTCATCGCGGGCGGCGCGCTGTCGCTGCCGGCCATCGCGATCGACACCGGCAGCGCCGACATGACCCTGCACAGCGGCGGCGTGCTGACCACGGCGGCCGCCCTGTCCGGGAACCGGCTGGACCTGGCCGGCGCGGCCGGCATCGTCCTTGCCCACGACGTCACCGCCGGCGCCACGCTGCGCTTGCAGACCAGCAACGCGGCGATCTCGCAGATCGGCGGTGCGCTCGTTGTCGCCGGCACCAGCACGCTCGATGCCGGGACCGGCGCGATCGCCCTGAACCAGGCCGGCAACGACTTCGGCCAGGCGGTCAGCGTCGCCGGCAGCGGCGTTGCCCTGACCGACGCCAACGACCTGAGCGTCGGGGCGCTGAGCCTGGGCAGCAACAGTGCGCTGTCGCTGACCGCAGGCGGCACCCTGTCGTTGCCGGCCACCGCGATCGATACCGGCAGCGCCGACATCACCCTGCGCAGCGGCGGCGTGCTGACCACCGCGGCGGCCTTGTCCGGGAACCGGCTGGACCTGGACAGCGCCAGCGGCATCGTCCTTGCCGACAACGTGACTGCCCGCGACACGCTGCGGCTCAAGACCACCAACACTGGCATCTCCCAGTCCGCCAGCAGCGCTGTCACCGTCGCCGGCACCAGCAGCATCGACGCCGGCAGCGGCGCGATCGCACTGACCAACGCCGGCAACGACTTCGTCGGCGCGGTCGATCTCAGCGGCAGCGGCATCCAGCTCGCCGACCGCAACGATCTGAGCATCGCCGCCGTGCACAACGGCAACAATGCCGCGCTGTCGCTGCTCGCCGACGGTTCGCTCGACCTGCCGGGCGGCGCGATCGACACCGGCAGCGGCGACCTGAGCCTGGTCGCCCGCCACGGCACCCTGAGCTTGGGCGGCGCGCTGAGCGGCCACAACCTGACCCTCAGCGGCGGCAGCGGCCTGAGCCTGGCCGACGACGTCGCCGTGACCGGCACTCTGCTGCTGAGCACGGACAACGCGGCCATCGTGCAGACGGCCGGCGCGCTGACGGTCGACGGCAGCACCAGCATGAACACCGGCAGCGGCGGCATCGCCCTGACCGGCAGCGGCAACCATTTCGCCGGCACCGTGGACATCGCCGGCGGCGCGGTGCAGCTGCACGACAGCGGTGCGCTGCGCCTGGGCACGCTGTCGGTCGACAGCCTGGCGGTGAGCAGCGGCGGCGCGCTGAACCTGGGCAGCGGCAGCGTACGCGGCGCCCTGCAGGCCGACAGCGGCAACGCCGCGATCGGCCAGAGCGGCGCGCTCGACATCGGCGGCGCTACCCGCCTGACGGCCGGCAGCGGCGCGATCACGCTGGACCAGGCCAATCGCTTCGCCGGCCCATTGGCGTTCGACGGCGGCGCGGTCCGCATCGGCGCGCTCGGCGCGCTGACCCTGGGCGCCTCGAACGCCGCCGCGCTGCAGCTCACCAGCACCGGCGCGCTGAGCCAGAACGGCGCCTTGCGCGTGACCGGCGATACCACGATCGCCACCGGCAGCGGCGCGCTCGCGCTCGACGACACCGGCAACGATTTCCAGGGCCTGCTCGCGCTCAGCGGCGGCGCCGCGCGCGTCCGCGACGCCAACGCGCTGTCGCTGGGCACGCTGTCGCTAGGGTCGCTGGACGTTGCCAGCCACGGCGCGCTCAACCTGGGCGAAGGCAGCATCGCCGGCGATCTGGTCGCCACCAGCGGCGGCGGTACAGTGAGCCAGAGCGGCGCGCTGCAGGTGGGCGGCAGCAGCACGATCGACAGCGGTGCCGGCGCGATCGCGCTGGACACCGCCGGCAACGATTTCCAGGGCGACGTGAACCTCGCCGGCGGCGCCACCACTCTGCGCGACCGCAATGCACTGTCGCTGGGCAGCGTGGCGGTCGCCGCGCTGAACGTGACCAGCGGCGGCGCCCTGTCGCTGGGCCAGGGTCGCATCGGCGGCGACCTGGTCGCGCGCAGCGACGCTGGCGGCGGCACCAGCTCCACCATCGTCACCGCCAGCGCCACGCCCGCGGCGAGCGGCGGCGGTATCGGCCAGCGCGGCGCGCTGAGCGTCGCCGGCAGCACCACGCTCGATGCCGGCAGCGGCGCGATCGCGCTGACCGATGCCGGCAACGATTTCCAGGGAACGGTGCAAGCCAGCGGCGGCGATATCGCCATCGCCGATCGCAACGATTTGACGGTGGCGGCGCAGGCCAGCGGCACGCTGGCGCTGAGCGCGGGCGGTGCGCTGCGCACGGCCGGCGCGTTGAGCGGCAGCAGCATCGGCTTGAGCGCCGGCGGCGACCTGGGCCTGGGCCACGACGTGAGCAGCAGTGGCGCGCTGCAGTTGCGCAGCGGCGGCACGATTGCGCAGACCGCCGGCACGCTGCGTGCCGCCTCGCTGAGCGGCAGTTCCAGCGGCGCCACCAGCCTGACCGGCGCCAACGCCATCGCCGCGCTCGGTGCCTTCGATGCGACGCAGCTGAGCCTGCGCACGTTGGGCGACCTGAGCGTGACGGGTCCGGTCGCGGTTGCCGGTGCGCTGCGTCTGGACGCAGGCGGCGATCTGGCGATCGACGGCGCACTCGGCGGCCAGAGCGTCTGGTTGCAGGTCGGCGGCGACCTGAGCGAAACCAGCAGCGGCCGCATCAGCGCCGACACGCTGAGCGGCAGCGTCGGCGGCAGCACCCGGCTGGGCGCGGCCGGTGCGGCGATCGACAACCGTATCGGCACCCTGGGCGATTTCGCCTCGCCCGGCGGCTTCAGCCTGAGCAATGGCCAGAGCCTGACCCTGTCCGCGCTCAACGGCAGCGCCTACACCGTCAATGCCGGCACCTCGGCGCTGTACCTGGCGGTGCTCGGCGATCTGCTGCAAACCGACACCGCCTGGCTGTACGACGGCGCCGGCACCTTCTCGGCCAGCGGCCGCATCGGCACCGTCGCCAATCCGATCTACGTGCTGGGCGTGAGCAACCAGACCGTGGCGGCGGTCGGCCTGCCGCCAGCGTACTTCTACGCGGTCGCCGCCGACGGCAGCCTGCTGGTCGTGGACGGCGAGTCGGGCTTCAACGTCCCGACCTCGGCGTTCGCCAGCCGCGCGCAGAGTTCGAACAGCCGCACCATCGCCTATGTGGACCTGAGCGCGGCCAACGCCAGCTACCGCGCGTTCGGCCTGGTCAAACCGGGCCTGCGCCTGCCGGCCGACCAGCAGCCGGCCTGCGACGCCGACGATCCGGATGCGCAGTGCACGCAGGAGTGAGCGCAGCGCGCTGCCGTCCCGTTTCCCTGCCGGCGTGCGCCATCGCCACGCCGGCCGCATCCGTACCGGAGTGATTGCGCATGAGCACCGAACAGACCCTCGAGACGCTGCTGGCGCCGATCGCCGACGACGCCGCGTCCGGCCCGGACCTGGAATACGACCCCGACTTCCTGGCGCTGGACCGCGCCGCGGCGAACAAGGCCGAGCGCGCGGTCGGCGACAGCGTGATCGCCGCCGAGGAGCCCGACTGGGACAAGGTGCAGACCCTGGCGCTGGCGCTGTTCCGCCGCAGCCACGACCTGCGCGTGGCGATCCACCTGAGCGCGGCCTGGCTGCGCCTGCGCGGCCTGCCCGGCTGGGCCGACGGCCTGGCCCTGGTGCATGCGCTGCTGGCGCAGCGCTGGGACAGCGTGCACCCGCAGCTGGACGCCGAGGACGACGACGACCCGACCGCGCGGGTCAACGCCGTGGTCGCGCTGGGCGATCCGCTGGGCCTGCTCGGCGCGCTGCGCAGCACCGCCTTCGTGCAATCGCCGCGGCTGGGCCGTTTCAGCCTGCGCGACCTGCGCGTGGCCAACGGCAGCATCAAACCGGCCAACGCTGGCGACAGCGTGCCATCGCTGACCGAGATCGAGGCCTGCTGCCTGGACTGCCCGCTGGAAGCGTTGGGCGAAACCGTGGCCGCGGTGCAGCGCGCGCAGCAGCTGGCGCGCGAGCTGGACGCGCTGTTCGCCGAGCGCATCGGCAGCGCCGCACCGGACCTCAAGCCGTTGCTTGGCGATCTGCGCGACCTGGAGCGCTTCCTGCTGCCGCAATGGACCGCGCGCAACGGCGGCGCAGCCGAAGGCGACGCGGCGGGCGAGGAGCAGGCCGGTGGCCAGGGCGACAGCGCTGCGCCTGCCGGAACCGGCGGCGGCAACGCCCGCATCGCCAGCCCCGACGACGTGATGCGCCGGCTCGACGAGATCTGCGCCTACTACGCCAGCCACGAACCCTCCAGCCCGGTGCCGCTGCTGCTGCGCCGCGCGCAGCGCCTGGTCGGGCGCAACTTCCTGGACCTGCTCAAGGAACTGGCCCCGGCCGGGGTCAGCGAACTGCAGCACGTGGCTGGCGTCCGCGACGAGGACGCCTAGCCGCGGCAGCGCGGCACCACGCCCGCGCGCCGCGCGCGGGTATTCGCGGCGCCGCACGGCTGCGGCTTACACACGGATAAGCGCGACGCGCTTCCCGCATCGCCTGCGATCCTCAGCCGCAAGACAAGGCGCGTAACAGGGCGCGCCACTCTCCTTCGCGAACGAACGGACCACACGGCGAAGGCGGCACCTGCCGCCTGCTGCGCGCCGTCGCGTGCGCATGCGCCACGCACATGCCACTGCCGAACCACGGCGCGAGCCTATCCCTCGGCCCCACGGCAGCACGGAATCAGGTTTGCACCGATGGTCCGGCCTGCGGCTTGCGCCGACCCTGGCTGCCAAGGACGCATGCGCCGCAGGTACACGACAGCAGCGCACGCGTCCAGCCACCGCGCCGCCTTCGCATCCTGCGATCGGCGCCTGCCACCGGACGAGGGAGTCGCAGCATGAGCATCGTCAGCGAATGGGAACTCAAGGCGCGCCTGCAGCCGCGCAGCGCCGAACTGAAACGCGTGGACGTCGCCGTCCTGGCCTGGGCGAAGCAGGGCAACGGAGTGAAGGGTGCCAACGTCAACGCGGTGCGCACCCAGTTCGACGCATGGAAGTCCGCGCAGGCGGCCGAATACGCCAGGTTGCGGTTGGTGGCCGACGAGTTGAACGCCGAGGTGGTCCGCCAATCGGCGGTTCCGGCTCCGGCGCCGGCCGCCGCTGCGGCGCCGGCCCAGGTGGTTGCGGTCGGCTGGCGGCTCGTCGCCTACGATCCGGCCAGGCACGGCGGCACGCTGTTGCCGGCGGCGCAGCGCGTGGCGGCGCTGACCACCGCGGAAATCGCGCGCATCAACGAGGCGGTGCGGCGCGCCAGGGCGGCGGTGACGCTGGCCCGTGATGCGGTGCTCGACGCTGCCAGGCTCAAGCGCTTCGCCGCCGTTCCGGTGCCGCTGCCGGAACGCACCTATCTCGATTTCTTCGGCGCCTACGACGCTGCGCGCCTGCAGAAGCTGGTCGAGAACTTCCGCGCGCTGGTGCTGGCGTTCGAAGGCACGCCGGACTTCATCGACGTGCGCAACCGCGTGGATTGGGCCGAGACCTACGGCGGCTGCGTGCGCCGCAACCTGGCGACCAAGAGCGCCAAGGGCGAACTGTCGCTGAGCGGAAAGGTGGAAATGCTGATGGGGCGCGCGTTCCTCGGCGGCGGCAACTACGAAAAGAGCACCGACGACACCATCGCCACCCTGGCGCACGAGTTCGCGCACGGCGCACTGAACGCGGTGGACGTCCCGGACCTCGACGCGGCTGGCAGCTTCCAGTGCGCGCGGGTCAGCGACGATCCGGCGCATGCCGACTTCGGCAATTCGGTGTCGCCCTTCGCCCACCAGAGCAGCACCGAGCCGATGGACAAGGTTCTGGCGCAGTTCCATCCGGCCTATGCGCTGGTCAATGCGGACAACTACGGGCAGTTCACCAAGCGTGTGCTGATCGCCGCGCGCGGCTGAGCCGTCCCCACTCCCCCCACAAAACCTGCAAGGAGATCGTGCATGACCATCAACACGGAAGGCTATTACGTTGCCAACGGCAAATGGAAATCCGGTGCGACCGGCTCGGTCAGCGGCCAGGGCAAGCAGCAGCATTCGGAGATCGGCGTCTACAACGCGCTTGGGGCGAAGGCGGCGGCCGGGCCGTTCCTGATCGTGCAGGATGCGTTTCCCTGCGCGGTCTGCGATGCGGCGTTCACCAAGCAGCGGCTGCCGCTGCTGGTCAAGGTCACCGCCAACAACGGCGCCTATTCGGCCGACCACGGCCTGGGGCAGAACCCGGCGGCGACCATCTATCCGTACTACCTGTGGTACCGCAACGGGGTCAAGACGGGCGGGACCGCGGCGGCGCCGGCCGGTTTCCCGGCGATCCCGGCCTTCGCCGCGATCACCCTGTAGAACGTGTCATCGATGGGCGCTCTTGCGCGGACACGCTGCCGTATCGGCGCTCCACGCGCGCGCAGGCGTGGCGCCAGCCGCTAAGAGATGGGTGACATGCCCTGGGCAGCGGTCGCGCGCTGGCGCCTGGAGGCCGGCGCGCCGGCCTCACCAGCTGTACAGCTTCCAGTACACCGGCGACACGTTGTCCTTGCTGCCGTCCATGTGCCCATCGCCGTTCTGGTCGTACAGGTAGTAGGCCGGGGCATTGGCCGGGGTCACCTTGACCGCGCGCAGCTGGCCGGAGACCCGGTATTCGTCCACGCTGTCGCCGTTGTCCATCGTGCGGTGGGTCACGTCGGCGCCGCGGACGTCCACCGGCGGACCGTCGGGGCCGATCCCGGTCGAGGCGCAGCCCGCCAGCAGCAACAGTGGAACCAGCATCAGGGCTTTCATCGCAGCATTCTCCACAGCTTGAAGTCGTCGCCACGGATTATGCGCCGAGCCGCCGTATTCGGCGCGCAACGGCTGGACGCGCGTAGCGCTTCATCCCAACCCCTCCCTTGATGGAAGAGGGGCTAGCGGCTGTTCCGTCTCCCATCGGGACCATGGCCCCCTTTTCGGGGGAAGGTGCCCCGCAGGGGCGGATGAGGGTACGGGCGCAGCCTCGTGTAACCAAATTCCACGAGTCGCTTCGCGCCTTACCCTCACCCCAACCCCTCTCCCGGTGGGAGAGGGGCTAAAGCGGCTGTCCCTTCTCCCCTCGGGAGAAGGTGCCCCGCAGGGGCGGATGAGGGTACGGGCGAAGCCTCGTGCATCCAAACTCCGCGAGTCGCTTCGCGCCGGACCCTCACCCCAACCCCTCTCCCGATGGGAGAGGGGCTAGCGCTGTTCCTTCTCTCATCGGGAGAAGGTGCCCCGCAGGGGCGGATGAGGGTACGGGCGAAGCCTCGTGCATCCAAACTCCACGAGACGCTTCGCGGCTTACCCTCACCCCAACCCCTCTCCCGAGGGGAGAGGGGCTTTGGTCTCCGGTCCCCACCCACGCCCAGCGTAGAATTGCCCGATGAGCCGATTAGTCCTGATCGACGGGTCCAGTTACCTGTATCGCGCGTTCCACGCGCTTCCCCCGCTGACCAACCCCGCCGGCGAGCCCACCGGCGCGCTGTTCGGCGTGGTCAACATGCTGCGTGCCACGCTGAAGGAGCGTCCCGAGTACGTCGCCTTCGTGGTCGATGCGCCCGGCAAGACCTTCCGCGACGACCTGTACGCGCAGTACAAGGCCAATCGCCCGCCGATGCCCGACGAGCTGCGCGCGCAGGTCGAGCCGATGTGCCAGATCGTGCACGCGCTGGGCATCACCATCCTGCGCGAGGGCGGGGTGGAGGCCGACGACGTGATCGGCACCCTGGCCCTGCAGGGCGCCAGCGACGGCCTGGACGTGACCATCTCCACCGGCGACAAGGACTTCGCCCAGCTGGTGCGCCCCGGCGTGCAGCTGGTCAACACCATGAGCGGCAGCCGCATGGACTCCGACGCGGCGGTGATGGAGAAGTTCGGCGTGTGGCCGAGCCAGATCGTCGATCTGCTGGCGCTGATGGGCGACGCCATCGACAACGTGCCGGGCGTGGACAAGTGCGGGCCCAAGACCGCGGCCAAGTGGCTGGCCGAATACGGCTCGCTGGACGGGGTCATGGCCAATGCCGACGCGATCAAGGGCAAGATCGGCGAAAACCTGCGCGCGGCGCTGGCGCGGCTGCCGCTGAACCGCGAACTGGTCACGATCAAGACCGACGTGGCGCTGCCCGGCGGCCCGCGCACGCTGGCCCTGCGCGAGCAGGAGCCGGACCTGCTGCGCGGCCTGTACCAGCGCTACGGCTTCACCCAGGCGCTGCGCGACCTAGACGGCGGCGTGGCCGCCCCGGCCGGCGCCGCCGAGGTGACCCCCAGCCTGCGCGGTACCGCTGCCGGCTACGCCCGTGCCGCCGCGCCGATCGACGACACGCTGGACCCGGCGCTGGCCGCCAAGGGCGACTACGCCGCGATCATGACCCCGGAGCAGTTCGAACACCTGCTGCAGCGCCTGCGCGCGTCCGCCGGCTTCGCCTTCGATACCGAGACCGACGCGCTGGACGCGATGCGTGCCAACCTGGTCGGGCTCAGCTTCGCGATCGAGCCGGGCCGTGCCGAGTACCTGCCGCTGGGCCACGACTACCCGGGGGCGCCGGTGCAACTGGACCGGACCCTGGCGCTGGCGGCGCTGAAGCCGCTGCTGGAAGACCCGGCCAAGCCCAAGGTCGGCCAGCACGGCAAGTACGACCTGCACGTGCTGCGCCGCCACGGCGTGCACGTGCGCGGCTACGCCGACGACACCATGCTGGAGAGCTTCGTGCTCAATTCCACCGCCAGCCGCCACGACATGGACTCGCTGGCGCGGCGTTACCTGGGCTACGACACGGTCAAGTACGAGGACGTGGCCGGCAAGGGCGCCAAGCAGATCGCGTTCTCGCAGGTGGCCATCGACGATGCCACCGGCTACGCCGCCGAGGACGCCGACA
Organism: Xanthomonas sp. GW; assembly: GCF_014236815.1. NCBI lineage: Bacteria > Pseudomonadati > Pseudomonadota > Gammaproteobacteria > Lysobacterales > Lysobacteraceae > Xanthomonas > Xanthomonas sp. GW. Next base: position 4,950,281 of record NZ_CP051189.1, on the reverse strand, counting down.
TCACCCTGCGCCTGCACCGTGCGCTGTCCGCGCAGCTGGATGCCGAGCCGGCATTGGCCAGGGTCTACCGCGAGATCGAGATGCCGCTGGTGCCGGTGCTGGCGCGGATCGAGGCCAACGGCGTCAGTGTGGACATGGCCGAACTGCGCAGGCAGAGCCAGGACCTGAGCCAGCGCATGCTCGCCGCGCAGCAGAAGGCGACCGCGCTGGCCGGGCGCACCTTCAACCTGGACTCGCCCAAGCAGCTGCAGGCGGTGCTGTTCGACGAACTGAAGCTGCCGGCGCTGATGAAGACCCCCAAGGGCCAGCCCAGCACCAACGAAGAGGCGCTGGAGGCGATCGCCGACCAGCACGAACTGCCGCGGGTGATCCTGGAATACCGCGGCCTGGCCAAGCTGCGCAGCACCTACACCGACAAGCTGCCGGAGATGATCAATCCCGACACCGGCCGCGTGCACACCAGCTACCACCAGGCCGGCGCCGCCACCGGGCGGCTGTCCTCGGCCGATCCGAACCTGCAGAACATCCCGATCCGCACCGACGACGGCCGCCGCATCCGCCGCGCCTTCGTCGCCCCGCCGGGACGCAAGCTGATCGCCTGCGACTACTCGCAGATCGAACTGCGGATCATGGCCCACCTGTCCGAGGACCCAGGCCTGCTGCGCGCCTTCGGTGCCGGCGTGGACGTGCACCGCGCCACCGCCGCCGAGGTGTTCGGGCGCAAGCTCGAGGACGTCACCAACAACGAGCGCCGCGCCGCCAAGGCGATCAACTTCGGCCTGATGTACGGCATGAGCGCGTTCGGCCTGGCCCGCAACCTGGGCATCGGCCGCGGCGAGGCGCAGGACTACGTGGCGCTGTACTTCAGCCGCTACCCGGCGGTGCGCGACTTCATGGAGCGCATGCGCGAGCAGGCGCGCACCCAGGGCTACGTGGAGACCCTGTTCGGCCGCCGCCTGTACCTGAACGACATCAACGCCAAGCAGCAGGGGCTGCGCGCCGGCGCCGAGCGCGCCGCGATCAACGCGCCGATGCAGGGCACCGCCGCGGACATCATCAAGCGCGCCATGGTCACCGTGGACGCCTGGCTGGAGCAGCACCGCGAGCGCGCGCTGATGATCCTGCAGGTGCACGACGAACTGGTGTTCGAGGCCGATGCCGACTTCGTCGACACCTTGCTACCGGAAGTGACCCGGCTGATGGCCGGCGCCGCCGAACTGAAGGTGCCGCTGGTAGTGGATAGCGGGGTCGGCGACAACTGGGACGAGGCGCATTAGTTGGGGCGGGGAATGGAGAATCGGGAATCGTGAATCGGGAATGGGAAAGCCGGGCCGGCCAGCGGCCGGGGCTGGGTGTGGTGAGCAGGGATGGGCGCGCGTTGCCGTGGGCGGCCCGATTCGCAGGCGCAGGAGTGGTGGTCGGGCCGTGCTGGTGATGTTGCGGCACGCCTGAACGCCTTTATTCGAAACCGCGCGGCTTGGCGATGGGCCGCGCGGGGAGCGTCGCGGCGCAACTGTCTACGCGCTGCTCCTGTCGTTGCTTGCGTGGCGGATTGGATCGCATCGCACCGGTTTTGGAGCATCCATGCGCCAGACCGGCGAACAGCGCACAGTTTCGGGATCCACTCCGCATCACAAACGCGCGTCCGCCGCGTTCTTGTGCACGGATCCATCCTATAAAAAGCAGTTGTTTCTGGAACCCTGCGTTGCGCTGGATTTCGTGAATGAATCGGTCCTTAATTCGATGAATTTTTAACTAAAATCTTCACGAACTAGCAAGGTGCAAAATGGTTTTATATCCCTCGACAGGCGCAATACCTGTCGCGGATCTCCTCCCATCCCCTGGAGCAGATCTAGGAACGGCGACTCCTCCCCAAGTCTCCGTTCCCTGGCCCCGCCGACCTCCCCCTGGTCCGCGGGGCTTTTTATTGCCTGCGAAAAAATCCAGCTCAGCGCCATCGCCGCCGGCACACGCCGGGGTGCAACCACCTACCTGCGAGCCGCGCGATGCCCGATCTTTTTCGTCTGTCGATGCCGTGGTGGGAATTCATTTTCCGCGCGGTGGTGGTGTATGTGGCGGTACTGACCATGGTGCGGGTATCGGGCAAGCGCGCGATGGGGCAATTGACACCGTTCGACATGCTGCTGATCGTGCTGCTCGGCAATGCGGTGCAGAACGCCCTGCTGGGCCAGGACACCTCGCTCGGCGGCGGCCTGTTGCTGGCGGCGACGCTGATCGCGCTGAACTTCGGGGTCGGCCTCATTACCTCGCGCAGCGATCGCGCCGAACGCCTGATCGAAGGCGAGCCGGTGGTGCTGGCGCGCGACGGCCATGTGTTCCGCCAGGTGCTGCGCCGCGAACTGGTCAGCAACGCCGATTTCGAGGCGGCGATGCGCCAGCAGGGCTGCCCGGGCCTGGACAACGTGCGCCTGGCGCTGCTGGAGACCAACGGCCACATCACCATCCTGACCGCCAAGGACGGTTGATCCCTGTAAACCCCTGTAGGAGCGGCTTCAGCCGCGACCGGGGCTTTCCCGGTAACGCCCGGTCGCGGCTGAAGCCGCTCCTACAGGGGCGGCGGCGTCGCCGCGACTAGCGGCGCGTCTCGGTCGGTTGCTCCAGCTGATACAGCGCGTCGTCCAGCGCGTCCCATTGGGTGGCGAGCTGCGCGCGCGCATCCTGCAGGCCGCGGTTGTAGAATTGCGCGCCGATGCGCTCGGCGACGAAATCGAGCAGGAATTGCGCCTCGAAGCCGCCGATCTCCTGTTGCAGTTCCTCGCGCAGATAGCGCTGCAACTGCTCGGCGATGTGCTCCTTGTCCTCGCGCCCCAGCACGCTTGCCGGCAGCGGCGTATGGCGCGCCTCGCTCATGCCAGCCAATCGCGCGGCACCAGGTAGTCGGCCAGACGCGCCTCGGCGCTGTCCGGCTCGGGCTGGAAGCCGTATTCCCAGCGCACCCGCGGCGGCAGGCTCATCAGGATGCTCTCGCTGCGGCCGCCGCTCTGCAGACCGAACAGGGTGCCGCGGTCGTAGACCAGGTTGAACTCGACGTAGCGCCCGCGCCGGTACAACTGGAACTCGCGCTCGCGCTCGCCCCACGGCAGCGCGCGGCGGCGCTCGACGATCGGCAGGTAGGCGTCCAGGAAACCGTCGCCGACCGCGCGCTGGTAGGCGAAGTCGCGTTCGAAATCGGCGTGCAGGTCGTCGAAGAACAGCCCGCCCACGCCGCGGGTCTCGTTGCGGTGCTTGAGGAAGAAGTACTCGTCGCACCAGCGCTTGTGCGCGGCATAGCGGTCCTCGCCGAACGGCGCGCACAGCGCCTGCGCGGTGCGGTGCCAGTGGCGCACGTCCTCGTCGAACGGGTAGTACGGGGTCAGGTCGAAGCCGCCGCCGAACCACCAGGCCACGGTCTGGCCGTCGCGCTCGGCGCGGAAGAAGCGCACGTTGGCGTGGGTGGTGGGCAGGTAGGGGCTGTGCGGGTGGAACACCAGCGACACGCCGGTGGCGCGCCACGAGGCGCCGGCCAGTTCCGGGCGGTTGGCGCTGGCCGAGGGCGGCAGGCGCGTGCCGGACACGTCGGAGAAGCCGATCCCGGCCTGCTCGAACAGCGCGCCGTCGCGCAGGATGCGGGTGCGCCCGCCGCCGCCTTCGGCCCGCTGCCACAGGTCTTCGGCGAAGCGGGCCTGGCCGTCGGCGGCCTCGATGGCGGCGCAGATGTGGTCCTGCAGCCCGGTCAGGTAATCGCGTACTCGGTCGAACTCGGTCATGGTGGCGGTATGGCAGTCAGGCGGCGGGGAGGGGGCGGGCCGCCTGCGCTGGGCGGCAGGCAGCGGCGCGGCGCACATTATTGCGTGCCGATCGCCAGAGCCTGTTAACCCGACCGGCATTGCCAGGCGGCCGGGCGCGGCGTTCGAGTTGCCCGAGGAGCTTCGCCCGTAACCCCATCCGCCCCTTCGGGGCACCTTCCCCCGTGGGGAGAAGGGGGCCACTGTCGGACAGTGCCAGCAAGCGCTGGCGCTGCGGCCCTGTGGCCGGCTGATTGCGCCGTTACCGCGCCGCGGTACCGCAGTGGCCGGCTTCGTCGCCGAAGAACACCACGAAGCGGTGCGCGGGATCCAGGCCGAGCAGCCGCTTCGCGCCAAGCGGACGCAGCCGCCATTGCTGTCCATCCTGCTGGCGCAGCGTGACCTGGCCATCTTCCAGGCGCGCTTCCATGACCTCGCCCTCGCCGCTGCGCACGCGGCCATCGGCACCGAACTGCAGGCTGATCGCGTCGCCGATGGGGGCGACGAAGCGGCCGCATGGCAGCCGCGTGGCCGGCGGCGACTGCAGCAGCGCCGCGTCCACGTCTTCCAGTGCCGTGGTGCGGCCGCAGGCCACCGGATCGGACAGGGCGCAGGCCTGTTCCAGCAGCGCCTTGGCCCGCAGGAACTGGCCGGCGTCCCACTGCCGTTCCGCCGCCGCGGTGCAGATCTGCGGGGAGGCGCTGCGCTGGCACACGGCTTCGGGCTGCATTGCGGCGTTGGCCTGGGTGGGCGCGTCGGTCGTCGCCGCTGCGGGATCGAGCAGCGCGCCGCAGGCGAACGGCAGCTGTGGCCCGCACAGCGCCGCGGCCTGCGCCCGGTCGCCTTGCGCCAGCCGCTGTGCGCAGGCCGGCAGGTCCGCGCGGCACTGGGCGATCGCCGCTGTCGGCGCCGGGGCGGATGCGGCGCAGGGCGTGCTGTTGCCGCGCCGATAGACGGTGCCGTCCGCCGCACTGACCTGCGCGGCGTCTGCCGACAGCGTGTAGCGCTCGCTGCGGCCGCTGGCCAGATCGAACAACTGCAAGGCGTTGCCCTCGCGCAGCAGATGGAAGCGCCGCGGCGTGTCCTGCTCGGGTTCCAGCCGCGCGCTGTCGGCGCTTTCCAGATACAGCGCATTCTGTGCGCCGTCCACGTACAGGCCGCAGACGGGGGCGACGGGCGCGGCGTCGGCGCAGGCGGCGATGCCGAACCAGGCCAGGGCGGACAGGGTGGCGCCGGCCAGGAAGCGGCGGCTGGGGCAATGCGATGTCATCGGAAGTCCTTTTCGAAGCCGGCGCGATGCCGGCGGGTGGGATCAGCTGCGGAATTCGGCGCGGATCGCCGGCCGGTACAACTGGTAGACGATCCAGCCGTGCAGCGCGGCGAACACCAGCGCGGTCACCGTGGCGGTGGCCATGCTGATCATGCGTCCGTTCTGCAGCTGGCCAAGCAACTGCGCGCCGTCGGCGCTATGCAGCATCGCCTCGGGCAGCATCTGGCGCATCGCGCCGAAAAATTGCCACAGCAGCGGCAGGCTGGCGAAGTTGGCCAGGCCGGTGATGACCAGGAAGGCGACGAAGCTCAGCCGTGCCCATTCGCGCCGTTGCTGCAGTCCCCATGCGGAGGCGCTGAACAGCAGCGCCAGCAACGCCGACAGCAGCGACAGCGCGAACAGATGGTCCAGGCACCATTGCCACAGCGCCGGCAGCGCGATGCCGATGCGCACGACCACCTCTTGCAGCGCGCCATCGGGCAGCAGCGCCAGCACCGCCAGCTGGCCCAGCGCGTACAGCAGCCAGACCACGCCGACCACCAGCGAGATCTTCGCCATCGTGTCGATCATCGGATTGCGTGCGGCAGGCAGCGGCGGGGGTGGCATCGGCGGTCCTTCGATGGGGTGGCGGCATGAGGGCGCCGCGAAGCATCCGGCAAGGATAGGGCGGGTTGCCGCCGGCGCAAGCTGCGCCCCTTCGCCCGTCGGTTACCGGGAAGCCGGCGCTTCGCCCGTCGCGACCGGAGTCGCCCCCACAACAGACCCTGCGGTTAGCAGGAAACCCCTGTAGGAGCGGCTTCAGCCGCGACCGCTCGCCACAGGCAGCGCTACTTCAACTGCTGCTCGAACAGCTTCAGCACCCGCTTGTATTCGTCCAGCCACGAATCGGCGCGGGTGAAGCCATGCTTTTCCAGCGGGTACGGGGCGATCTCCCAGTTGTCCTTGTGCAGCTCGATCAGCTTCTGGCTCATGCTCACCGAATCGCGGAAGAACACGTTGTCGTCGATCATGCCGTGGGCGATCAGCAGGTGGTCGCGCAGGCCGGCGGCGTATTCGATCGGCGAGGAGGTGCGATAGGCCTCCGGGTCCAGCTCCGGGGTGTTGAGGATGTTGGCGGTGTACTCGTGGTTGTACTGGGTCCAGTCGCCGACCGGGCGCAGCGCGGCGCCGGCCTTGAACGTGCCGGGGCTGCGGAACAGCGCCATGTAGGTCATGAAACCGCCGTAGGAGCCGCCGTAGATGCCGGCGCGGTCGCGGTCGCCCTGCTTGTCGGCGACCAGCCAGTCCAGGCCGTCCAGGTAATCCTCCAGTTCCGGATGGCCCATGTTGCGGTAGATCGCGGTGCGCCAGTCGCGGCCGTAGCCGGCGCTGGCGCGGTAGTCCAGGTCGAGCACCACGTAGCCCTTCTGCACCAGCAGGTTGTGGAACATCTGCTCGCGGAAGTACGGGGTGTAGCGCGCCGAAACGTTCTGCAGGTAGCCGGCGCCGTGCACGAACATCACGATCGGATAGCGCTTGCCGGGTTCGGGATGCTGCGGGCCGTAGTACTTGCCCCAGACCACGCCGGCGCCGTGCTTGGATGGCACCTGCACGTACTGCGGCTGGATCCAGTTGCGCGCCTTGAACGCGGCGCTGCGGGTGTCGGTGAGGGTGCGCGCGTTGCCGCCGGCGACCGGCACCACCGCCAGTTGCGGCGGCAGGTAGCTGCCCGAATAGCGCACCAGCAGCTGCTGGCCGTCCGGCGACAGCGCGAAGTCTTCCACGCCGTCGAGTGCGGTCAGTTCGCTGATGCGGTCGTCGCGCAGGTCGAGCTTGCATACTTCGTAGTCGCCCGGCCATTTGCGGTTGCACAGGAACAGGAAGCCCTGGCCGTCGGCCGTGGCGACCGGTGCGGAGACTTCCCACTTGCCCGAGGTGCGCTGCCGCGGTTTGTCGGTGCCGCGCTGGGTGTACAGGTGCGCATAGCCGGATTGCTCGGACAGCAGCCACAGCGTCTGGTTGTCCGGCAGCCAGCCGAAGTCGTTGAAGCTCCAGCCGATCCAGGCCGCGTCGGTAAGGCGGTGGCGGTTGAGCAGGGTGGCCTTGTCCAGATCGACGCTGGCGATCCAGCGGTCCTTGTTGTCGACCGCGCGCAGCATCACCGCGACATTGCGGCCGTCGGCGCTCCAGTGCAGCGCCGGACCGGCGCCGTCGCCGTCGGTCTCCACGCGGATCACGCGCGGCCCCTTCAGCGGTTCCTGCTTGGCCGCCTTGCGCAGCGCCGCCAGCGGATCGGCGTCGATGCCGGGCAGGCCGGCCACATCGAGCTTGCGCGCGCTGCCGGCGACCACGTCCACCAGCCACAGAGTCTGCGCCAGTGGCGGATTGCGGCCGACGCGGGTGCGCGCTTCCTGGAATTCCTCGTAGCCCGATTCGGTCACGTACTTGGGCATCTTGCCGTCGCGGCCTTCGTCGCCGCCCTTGGCGTGGGTGACCACCAGCAGGTGGCGGCCGTCCGGCGACAGCGCGCTGTCGTCGATGGCCACGTCCTCGCCCAGGTATACCGGCGCCGGCGCGCGGCTGCCGTCGGCGCGGCGCCAGGCCTGTTCCTGCTGCCGTGCCAGCTCGCGCTGCGCGCGGTCGCGGGCCAGGGTTTCCAGGGTGCGCAGCTGCTGCTCGCGCAGCGCGTCGGGCTTGGGCGCAGCGTCGGGATCGCGCTCGGCCTTGAGCACCGCCGCCTGCAGCGTGCCGCCGCCGGCGCTCCAGCGGTACCAGTCGTTGCCGACCCGCCACAGCGCGCCGCCGTCGGTGCCGAACTGCGGGCGCGAAGCCGCCTCGTTGCTGCGGGTCAGCTGGGTCAACGCGCCGCTGCGCAGGTCGCGCAGGAACACGTCGCCGTTGCGCACGAACAGCATGCGCTGGCGCGTCGCGTCGTAGACCGGATCGGCCGCATCCAGCGTGCTGCGCTGGGTGTCCTCGACGCGCTGCGCGGCGGCGCCGTCGACGCCCTGGCGGTAGGTGTCGCGCACCGGGCTGCCGGCGCGCTTGAGCTGGTACTGCACCTGGCGCCCGTCCCAGGCCCACCAGGCGGCCTCGACCGGCGGTCCGATCCAGTCCGGATCGGCCATCGCCTGCTCGATCGTCAACGGGGCAGCGGCCTCCTGCGCGACGGCCAGCGGCGCCAGGCAGGACAGGGACAGCAACACAACGCACAGGGTTACGCGACGCATCTGGATTCCGGACGAACGGGCAAGCGGGGAGGGTAGCAGGGGGGCTGGGAATCGGGAATCGGGAATCGGGAATCGCAAAGGCGCTTTGCTTGCGCCTCGCCTTGCACGCGCGATCAAATCAACAGGAAACCGCTCTTGCCATTCCCGATTCCCCATTCCCGATTCCCAGCCCCCCTGCGACAACCCGTCACACGCAATTTCACGGCCTGGGGCTAACAATGACGCTCAGTTACGGTTTCACGAGCGAACGTCCCATGGACGCAGTGCTGCTCTCGCGCATCCAGTTCGGATTCGTCATCAGTTTCCACGTGTTGTTCCCGGCCTTCACCATCGGCCTGTCGAGCTGGCTGGCGTTCCTGGAATGGCGCTGGCTGCGCACCCGCGACACGCTGTGGCGCGATCTGTATTTCTTCTGGCTGAAGATCTTCGCGGTGTCGTTCGGCATGGGCGTGGTCAGCGGCATCGTGATGAGCTTCCAGTTCGGCACCAACTGGTCGGTGCTCAGCGAACGCGCCGGCAACATCCTCGGCCCGCTGCTCAGCTACGAGGTGCTGACCGCGTTCTTCCTGGAGGCCTCGTTCCTCGGGGTGATGCTGTTCGGCTGGCGCAAGGTGCCGGAGAAGCTGCACTTCCTGTCCACCTGCCTGGTCGCGCTGGGCACGCTGATCTCCACGTTCTGGATCCTGTCGGCCAACAGCTGGCTGCACACGCCGGCCGGCTACGCCATCGTCGATGGCGTGTTCCAGCCGGCGCACTGGCGTGAGGTGATCTTCAATCCGTCGTTCCCGTACCGGTTGACGCACATGGTGCTGGCCGCGTTCATCACCACCTGCTTCGTGATCGGCGGGGTCAGCGGCTGGTACTTGCGCCGCGGCGTGCACGTGGCCGTGGCGGGGCGGATGCTGAAGCTGGCGGTGGCGTTCGCCGCGATCGCGGTGCCGCTGCAGATCGCCGCCGGCGACGCGCATGGCCTGAACACGCTCGAGCACCAGCCGATGAAGGTGGCGGCGATGGAGGCGCACTGGCATGGCGAGGCGCCCGGCGCCGGCGTGCCGCTGGTGCTGTTCGCGGTGCCCAACGAACAAGCCGAGCGCAACGACTACGAGGTCAAGATCCCGCGCGTGGGCAGCCTGATCCTGACCCATACCCTGGACGGCGAGATCGCGCCGCTGACCTCGGTGCCGGCCGACGAGCGGCCGCCGGTGAAGCCGGTGTTCTACGCGTTCCGGATCATGGTCGGGCTGGGCATGGCCATGCTCCTGCTGGCCTTCGTGTCGCTGTTCTTTTGGTGGCGCGGCACGCTGTTGCGGCGGCGCTGGCTGCACGTGGCCTGGAACGCGATGCTGCCGGCCGGGTTCGTGGCCCTGCTGGCCGGCTGGTTCGTCACCGAGATCGGGCGCCAGCCGTACGTGATCTACGGCCTGCTGCGCACCCGCGATGCGGTCAGCGCGATCAGCCCGGCGATGGTGTGGGTGTCGCTGGGCGTGTACGTGGCCGCGTATGCCTTCGTGTTCGGCTTCGGCGGCTGGTACATCCTGAAGATGCTGCGCAAGGGGCCGCTGCCGCACGAGCCCGAGCCGCAACTGCAGGATGGCGACAAGACCCCGGCGCGGCCGATCTCGGCGGCCGACGACGACCTCGAGGAGACGCGCTGATGGACATGGCCACCGTGCTGCCGGTGATCTGGTTCGGGGTGATCGGATTCGGCGTGCTGATGTACGTGCTGCTGGACGGCTTCGTGCTCGGCCTGGGCATCCTCGCCCCGTTCGCCGAGGACGAGGACCAGCTCGATCTGATGATGAACACCGCCGCGCCGATCTGGGACGGCAACGAGACCTGGCTGGTGCTCGGCGGTGCCGGCCTGCTGGCGGCGTTCCCCAAGGCCTATGCGCTGATCCTGTCGGCGCTGTACCTGCCGGTGCTGATGATGCTGATCGCGCTGGTGTTCCGCGGCGTGGCGTTCGAATTCCGCTTCAAGGCGCACACTTCCAAGTACCTGTGGGGCTGGGCGTTCGCCGCCGGCTCGCTGTGCGCGGCGTTCTGGCAGGGCGTGATTCTCGGCGCGCTGGTCGAGGGCATGCCGCTGCAGGGCGGCAAGTATCTGGGCGGCGTGCTGGGCTGGTTCAGCCCGTTCTCGATGCTGACCGGCGCGGCGGTGGTGTTCGGCTACGCGCTGCTCGGCGGCAGCTGGTTGATCCTGAAGACCGAGGGGCCGATGCAGCGCATCGCGCGTTCGCTGACCCGGCCGCTAGTGCTGGTGGTGGTGGTGTTCATGGGCCTGGTCAGCGCCTGGCTGCCATTCCTGGACTCGCGGATCATGGCGCGCTGGTTCCATGGCGGCAATTTCTGGTGGCTGTCGCCGGTGCCGCTGCTGGTGCTGGTCAACGCGTTCGCGCTGTGGCGCGCGGCGATGGCGCAGGGCCGCGATGCGCGCCCGTTCCTGCTGACCCTGTGCTTCTTCGTGCTCGGGTTCTTCGGCCTGGTGCTGGGCATCTGGCCGAACATCGTGCCGCCGGGGCTGACCATCTGGGAAGCGGCCTCGCCGCCGTCCTCGCAGGGCTTCGTGCTGGCCGGGCTGGTGGTACTGCTGCCGGTGATCCTGGGCTATACCGCGTGGTCGTACCGGGTGTTCCGCGGCAAGATCACCGCCGACAGCGGCTACCACCACTGAGTCCGGCGGCGCCGGCGCGCCGCTTGCCGCGATCGCATGCGCGGCGCCGCCGGCTTGCCAGCGGCGGCGGTCGCGGCCAAGCTACCGATTCGCGCTGCCCGTTGCGGGCCTGTCGCCCGCCGAGCCTTCGCCACGCATGCCTGTCGCTTCGTCCGCCGTTTCCCCGCCGCTGCTGCATCCTCTTGCCGTCGGCGACCTGCATCGTCCGCTGGCCTATGCCGGCGGCCAGCACATCGATCTGGCCACCTTCCTCGGCCACGTGCGCGGCCTGGCCGCGGTGCTGCCACCGGGCCGGCATGCGCTGAATCTGTGCGAGGACCGCTACCGCTTCATGGTCGCGTTCTGCGCGGTCGCGCTGCGCGGGCAGACCTCGCTGCTGCCGTCCTCGCGCGCGCCGGCGGTGGTCGCCGAAGTGCAGCGCAGCCATGCCGATAGCTATTGCCTGGGCGACCTGGAACTGGCCGAACCGCCGCCGCGCTACTGGCAGCTGCCCGATCCGTTGCCGAACCTGGACGGCGACATGCCGCAACTGGCGGACGACGCGCTGGTCGCGATCGGCTTCACCTCCGGCAGCACCGGCACGCCGAAACCCAACCCCAAGACCTGGGGCAGTTTCCTCACCAGCACCCGCCAGGATCTGCTGGCGCTGGTCGGATTGTGGGAGGCGGACGCGATCCCGCAGGTGGTGGCGACGGTGCCGCCGCAGCACATGTACGGCATGGAGCTGTCGATCCTGTTGCCGCTGGTGACGCCGCTGGCGGTGCATGCCGGGCGGCCGTTCTTCCCCGAGGACGTGGCGCGCGCCTTGGCGCAGGTGCCGACGCCGCGGCTGCTGGTGACCACGCCGGTGCACCTGCGCGCGCTGGTCGAATCCGGCGTTGCACTGCCGCCGCTGGCCGGCATCGTCTCGGCCACCGCGCCGCTGGCGCAGGAACTGGCCGCGGCCGCCGAGGCGCGCTTCGGCGGGCAGGTGCGCGAGATGTTCGGCTCCACCGAAACCTGCGTGTTCGCCAGCCGCCGCACCGCCTGCGAAGCGCAGTGGACGCCGCTGCCCGGCGTGCGCGTGGCACCGCAACCAGATGGCACCCTGGTGCACGCGCCGCACCTGCCGCAGCCGGTGCTGCTGGCCGACCTGATGGACGTGGACGCCGACGGCCGCTTCCAGGTCCGCGGCCGCCAGGCCGACCTGCTGGAGATCGCCGGCAAGCGCGCCTCGCTGGCCGATCTGACCCGGCGCCTGCTGGGCGTGCCGGGCGTGGTCGACGGCGCGATGCTGCAGCTGGAACCCGAACCCGGCCAGGCGGTCGGCCGCATCGCCGCCGTGGTGGTCGCGCCGACCCTGGACGAAGCCGTAATCCTGGCCGCACTGCGCCGCGAGCTGGACCCGGTCTTCCTGCCGCGCCGCCTGCGCAAGCTCGATGCCCTGCCGCGCAACGAAACCGGCAAGCTGCCGCGCGATCGGTTGCTGGCGTTGTTGGCGGGGGAGCGCGAGGGCTGAGGGTTGGTCAGTGCCGGATGCCGTAATGCTTCCGGTGACTGTCGCATCTGCAGAGCATGGCGCTGTATTGGCCGGGAAATTCGCTGCTGGTCCTGATCGGATAAGTGGATACGGCACGCATCTCGCACGCCTTGGTGGTCGTCACTGCCTTTGGCACTCGGCCTGGCCTCAACGCCGAATGGACCAGCCGCCGCTCTTCAGGATAAAGCGCTCACTACCTGCGCCACGAGGCGCTCCAGGTCCACCGGCACGCGCGTATCCACCGCGACCACCGTCCCCAGTCCAACCGGCCCGGCGTACTCCGCAAGCATGTCCGGCGGCAGTTCTTTCAGCGGATGCGCGGCGTGATGTGCGCTGGCCGCCGCGCGATCCCGAAAACGCCGGGCGGTTTCGTCGGGACCGCAGTCGCAGTGAACTTCGACGATGACCGCGTCCAGGCCGGCCAGTTTTTCGCGTTCGTACGCGCTGCGCGGCCGGAAGTTGGCTTCCAGCACCGCTTGCGGCGCGTGGCGCGCCAGCGACCAGAGCAGTTCCATCGCCGCGCCGCCGAGACGGCGTGACGCGGCCAGATCGCCGCCGCTGTCGCCGAGGCTGTCGGTCAGCGTTTCCTTGATGACATCCTTGCAGAACAGCGGAAAGCCGAGCCGTTTGGCAAGCGGCATCGCCAAGGTGGTTTTTCCTGCGCCAGGCGCGCCGGAAACGATCACGATCTTGCGGCGAATGTCGAGCATGGAATGCCAGTGCATAGGTCTGGATCGGATGCCACCGATCATTTGGCGGCGCTACTCCGGGTTCGGTCCGTATATGCGAGCGGCGGCCCGGGCCGCCGCCGCTACCGAACATCTTGCGTTGCTCGACGCCTCGTCGAGCAGCCGCTACCGCCGCCATGAGGGCAGGCGGATGCCCTCAGCCGCGCGCACGCTCAACCATGCACGCCATCGATCTCCACCGCCAGTTCGTTGCGGCAGATCACCGCATGCAGCAGCAGGCGTGGCACGCGCTCGCCGAAGCGGGCGTCCAGCGCGGCGGCGACCAACGGCAGGTCGGCCGCTTCGCGTACGTAGACCTTGAGCCGGGTGCCGTCGCCGAACTGCGCCGGCAGATCGGGGGCGTGGATGCGTGCGGCGCCCAGCAGCGCATCGAAATTGGCGAAGGTTTCTTCCAGCTGCGCCAGCAGCTGGCCGGTGTGCATCGAGGCGTGGCCGACCACGCTGGCGGTGCCGGACAGCAGCAGCGGCATGTCGCTGCCGGCCGGCGGCAGCATCGCGCGGGCGAAGCTCGGCGATTGCGGGCCGTACTGGCGCGGGTAGCGGTAGGCGCTGACCTGGCGCGGGTTCTCCAGCGGCGTGCCGGCCTGCGCGGCGGCCAGCCAGTAGATCTGCATCACCCGCGCGTCGTCGCAACGGCCGACCGCGGTGGCGGCCGGCAGCTGGCTGGCGTCGAAATCGCCCAGGCCGCGCGCGCGGCCGACGCAGAACTGGCGGTAGCGCTCGCGGTCGCCGCTGCCCAGGGTGATCGCGTCGAGGTAGTTCCAGATGCGCAGCAGGCGCGGCGTGGCGCTGCGGCCGACGAAGGCGGTGATCTGCGCGTAGGCCAGGCGCGAGGCCTCTTCGATCTCCAGCGTCTGCTCGTCGATCTCGATCACGCCGAACTGCAGGCGCCCGTCGCTGGCCCAGGCGATGTCGCCGTCGCGGCCGCTGCTGACCGGCGCGTCGGTGCGCCAGACCTCGAGCATGCGCGGGCCGTGCGGCTGCAGCGGCACGCGCAGGTAGCGCGGATCGTCGTGGTGCGGCGCGTCGTTGCCGAAGCCGAACACCGCCAGCACCCGTTCGTCGCGCAGCAGCGCGCCCGGATCGGTCTCGGCGACGTAGTCCACCTGCAGCTGCGGGTGGCGCTGCGCGTGGGACGGGAACTGCGGGTGCGGCCGGCTCATGAGTTGTCTCCGTGCAAGGTGTCGCCGTGGAACTGTTCGCGTGCCTGGCGGCGTCGCTGGCGCCAGGACCGCCAGGCGCGCGGCAGCATCGCCGCTGCGGACATGGCGTAGATCGCGCGGAACACGCGCAGCCGGCGCAGCACCGCGCGGTTGTCGAAGACATCGCCGGCCAGCATCGCCACGATCGCCTGTTCCACCTGCAGCACGTTGCGCGGCTGCGCGAACAGCTCGCGCATGGTCGGCGAGGTGAAGCGGTAGATGAACCATTTGAATTCGTCCAGGCCGCGCCGCAGGTGTTTCTCCAGGCCGCGCTGCAGCCGTGCCTCGCGCGCCGGATCGCGCAGCGCCGCATCCACCATCGCCGCGCCGCGCTCGGCGCTGTGCATGGCCAGGTACACGCCGGAGGAGAACATCGGATCGACGAAGGCATAGGCGTCGCCGAGCATCAGCCAGCGCGGCCCGCTCATGCGCGTGCACTCGTAGGCGTAGTTGCCGGTGGCGTGCACCGGCGCCACCCGCTGCGCGCCGGCCATGCGCTCGACCACATCCGGGTTCAGCGCCAGGGTGCGCATCAGGAACGCCTCGCTGTCGCCCTGGCGGGTCTTCATGTATTCCGGGTAGCACACCGCGCCGACGCTCATCACGTCGTCGGGCAGCGGAATCAGCCACATCCAGCCGTGCGGATGGCGGTAGATGCTGATGTTGCCGGCGTCCTCGCCGGGGCGCCG
Organism: Xanthomonas sp. GW; assembly: GCF_014236815.1. NCBI lineage: Bacteria > Pseudomonadati > Pseudomonadota > Gammaproteobacteria > Lysobacterales > Lysobacteraceae > Xanthomonas > Xanthomonas sp. GW. Next base: position 4,935,187 of record NZ_CP051189.1, on the reverse strand, counting down.
CGCCACGCCGCGGAAATGGCTGAACAACGCCGCCGACTGATGCTGGGCGTTGGCGCGCTTGAGCTTGAGCTTGTTGCCGAGGAAGGTGTCGCGGCCGCTGGCGTCGATCAGGTAGCGCGGACGGAAGCTGTGCACGCCGTCGGCGCTGCGCGCCTGTACCAGCGGCTGCGCGCCGTCCAGCTGCACGGTCTCGACCTTGACGCCTTCGCGCAGATCGGCGCCGGCGGCGCGGGCGTGGGCGAACAGCACCCGGTCGAAGTCGGCGCGCGGCACCTGGAACGCGTAGTCGGACTGCGCATCCAGCGCCTTGGCGAAGCGGAAAGTGTTGTAGCCGCCGCTGTCGTTGGGGAAATCGGCGCCGAGCTTGAGCACGCCGATCGCGCGCACCTGCTCGAGCACGCCCAGCCGCTGCAGGATCGGGATGTTCATCGGCAGCAGCGATTCGCCGATATGGAAGCGCGGATGGTGGTCCTTCTCCAGCAGGGTCACCTGCCAGCCCTGTTGCGCCAGCAGGGTCGCCGCGGCGCAGCCGGCCGGGCCGCCGCCGATCACCAGCACATCGGGCGTTTCCGCCGCGGCGGCCTGCGGCGTGGCGGGCGAGGGCGCGGGCGCGCGGGCGGGAGCGGTGGAATTCATCCTGAAAAACCTGCGGCGGACTTGTAAGACGAGGGTCATGATAGCTTGCCTGCCAGGGTCGGACAGTTGCGTCGCTGCGCCCGATGCACCATCTTGTCGCACCTGTCCTCACCGCCTGGAAGCCCCTGGATGTCTTCGCAAACCGCCGCCGAACGTGAACTGGCCGAGCTGCTGGTCGAGAGCCTGAACCTGGAAGACGTGCAGCCCGGCGACATCGATCCGGAGGCGCCGCTGTTCAATACCGGGCTGGGACTGGACTCGATCGACGCGCTGGAACTGGCGCTGGCGATCAGCAAGCGCTACGGCTTCCAGCTGCGCTCGGACAACGACGAGAACCGCCGCATCTTCGCCTCGCTGCGCGCACTGTCGGCGCATGTCGAAGCCAACAAGACCAGCTGAGCCGGCCGCCGCGGCGCCGTGGGCGCTGGCGCTAGGGGTATTGCTGGCGCTGGCGTATTCGCCGCTGGCGCACTGGGCCAACGCCGCGCACCGTTCCGATCTGGCCGTCCTGGCCGGCGCGGCGCTGGTGCTGATGGTGCTGGTGGAGCCGATGGCGCGGCTGCGGCCGTGGGCCTGGGCGCTGGCGCTGCTGGCGCTGGCCGCGCTGCTGCCGTTGTGGCGCTCGCCGCACGCGCTGCTGCTGCTGGCCGCGCCGCCGGTGCTGTTCACCGCCTGGGTGGCCTGGTTCTTCGGGCGCAGCCTGCAGCGCGGGCGCACGCCGCTGATCTCGCGCATCGTCGAGGCGTTGTACCGCCAAGCCGGCTTGCCGCTGACCCCCGAGCAGCTGCGTTACACGCGCCGGCTGACCCTGGCGTGGGCGCTGCTGCTGGCCGCCATGACCTTGCTGAACCTGTTGCTGGCGCTGTGCGCCGTGCCCAGCGGGGTGCTGGCGCAGCTGGGGCAGGCTTCGCCGCTGCCAATCGGCGATGCGCGCGCCTCGCTGATCGCCAATCTGCTGGGCTACGGCGTCATCGGCGGCTTCTTCGTCGGCGAGTACTTCCTGCGCGGGCGCTGGTTTCCGCAGCGTCCCTACCGTAATCTGCCTGACTTCCTGCACCAGCTGGCGCGGCTGGGGCCGGTTTTTTGGCGCGATCTATTGCGCTGACGCGCGCATCGGGGGATGCAGAGGCTTGTGCAGATCATCAAGGACAAACTGAAGATGCCGCAGGCAGGGATGCCGTCGCGCATGGCCTGGGCCGTGTGGAATGCCTTGCAACTGCTGTTCACCCTGAGCTTCACCGGGGTCGGCATCGTCGTGGCGCTGGGCCTGTTGCTGCTGGCCGGGCCGCGGCTGCCGCTGCGCATGGGCGCGCGGGTGTGGGCGCCGGTGCTGTTCTTCGGCGCCGGCGTGCGCTTCGAAGTGGAGGGCCAAGAGCGGGTGGACTGGTCGCGCAACCACCTGTTCGTCAGCAACCACCAGTCGATCATCGACATCTGCGCGCTGTTCGCGGCGCTGCCGGTGCCGCTGCGCTTCCTGCTCAAGGACGAAATGCTGCAGGTGCCATTCGTGAGCTGGTATGCGCGCGCCACCGGCATGCTGTTCCTGGACCGCGACAGCCGCCGCGCCGGCGCTATGGTCCGGCGCCAGGCCGCGGCCTTGCTGCGCCAGGGCCAGGACCTGTGCCTGTTCCCGGAAGGCACCCGCAGCCGCAACGGCGAACTGGCCGAATTCAAGGCCGGGCTACTGCAGGCCGCTATCGATGCTGGCGTGGACGTGGTGCCGGTGGCGTTGGACGGAGCGGGCAAGGTGCTGCCGTCGACCAGCCTGTTCCGGGTGCGGCCCGGAGTGATCCGGGTGCGGATCGGCACGCCGATCAACGTGAACGGCGCCGACGGCGCGCTGGACCGGCAACAGCTGACCCAGCGCGCGCACCAGGCCGTCCGTGCCATGCTCGAACCCAGGATATGAGTCGCCAGCCTTATGGATTTCGTCGTACCGCATGATCATCCCAGCCTGCCGGGGCATTTCCCGGGCCACCCGGTCGTGCCCGGCGTAGTGGTGCTGGACCACGTGTTGCAGGCCGTGGAGGCCGCGCACGGCGCGTGCGGGCCGCTGCGCCTGCCGCAGGTGAAGTTCCTGCAGCCGCTGCTGCCCGGGCAGCCGGCGCGGGTGGAACTGGACGGCGCCGCGCCGCGCTGGCGCTTCCGCGTGCGCCGCGGCGAGGACCTGCTGGTCAGCGGCGACCTGGTCGCCGAGGCGGCTCCATGAGCGCCAGCTGGAAACACCGCCCCGAGGGTGGCGGCCGCTTCGCGCTGTGGCTGATCCGCAGCATCGCCCGCTACGGCGGCCGCGCCCTCGGGCGCCTGCTGCTGTATCCGATCACCCTGTATTTCCTGCTGGTGCGCGGCCCGGAGCGGCGCGACTCGCGCGACTACCTGGGCCGCGTGTTCGGCCGTCCGGCCACGCTGCTGGACGTGGCCCGGCACATCCACACCTTCGCCTCGACCATCCTGGACCGGGTGTTCATGCTGTGCGGGCAGATGCACCGCTTCCGGGTCGACATCCAGGGCCTGGAGCAACTGCATGCGCAGATGGACCGCGGCCGCGGCGTGCTGATCTTCGGCTCGCACCTGGGCAGCTTCGATGCGCTGCGGGTGCTGGCCACCGAGCGTCCCGACGTGCAGGTCAAGGTGGTGCTGGACAAGGCCCACAACCCGGCGATGACCGAACTGCTGGGCGCGCTGAACCCGCAGCTGGCGGCCAACATCATCGATGCCGGCATGGACAGCACCTCGATCGTCATGGCGATCAAGCAGGCCACCGACGAAGGCGCGCTGGTCGCGCTGCTGGTCGATCGGCCGCGCCCGGAAGACCCGGCGCTGCCGGCCGCGTTCATCGGCCAGGGCGCGATGTTCCCGACCTCGCCGTGGCTGATCGCCGCGGCGCTGAAGGTGCCGGTGGTGCTGGCGTTCGGCCTGTACCGTGGCGGCAACCGCTACCAGCTGGTGTTCGAGACCTTCAGCGAAGGCCTGGACCTGCCGCGCCGGCAGCGCGCGCCGGCGTTGGCGGCGCTCATCCGCGATTACGCCGCCAGGCTGGAACATTACACGCGCTCCGCGCCGTACAACTGGTTCAACTTCTACGATTTCTGGAACAACCGCCATGCCGATGCGCCGCACCTTGCCGTGGATGCTGATACTGCTGTGCAGCGCCGCACCGCTGTGCGTCGCGTCGCCTGAGCCGCTCGACCCCGGCTGGATCCTGCAGAAGCTGGCGCGGCCGGTCCCGGTCAGCACCGATTTCGTCGAGCTGCGCGGCTCGGCGCTGCTGAAGGCGCCGCTGCGCGTGCAGGGCCAGTACCGGCGTCCGGATACCGACACGCTGGTGCGCGAGGTCACCGCGCCGTACCGCGAGACCACCACCCTGCGCGGCGGCGAAGCCACGCTGGAGCGGGCCGGCAAGGCGCCGCGGCGTTTCTCGCTGGCGCGGGTGCCGGAACTGGCCGGCCTGCAGAACGGCTTCGGCGCGCTGCTGTCCGGCGACCGCGCGCAATTGCAGCAGCACTACACGCTGAGCAGCAGCGGCACCCGCGAACGCTGGCAGCTGCAGCTGCAGCCCAAGGACCCGGCGCTGGCCGCGCAGGTGCGCAGCCTGCGCCTGTACGGCCGCGGTGCCGAGTTGCGCTGCATCGAGACCACCCCGGCCAAGGGCGACGTGCAGCGCACCCTGCTGGCCGGCGCCGCGCGCGACGCGGCCAGCCTGGCCGAGACCGAGGCGCTGACCGCGCTGTGCCACGGCGACGCGCGCTGATGTCGGCCCGCGTCAGTTGCAGGCGGGCCGCGCTGTGCGCGGCTCTGGGTAAGAACGTGCTGGCGCTTGCGTGGTCGCAGCGATGAAACGCGAACTGAGTTCGAAGGCGCGCATCTCGCTGGCGCTGCTATGGCTGGCGCTGTTGACCGTGGCCGGCATCTGGCTGGGCAACGTGTTGCAGGTGTCAGGTGACTTGCGCAAGTTCATGCCCGCCCGCGGTAGCAGGAGGCGGTTCGCAGCGCCGGATGCCGCGCGCGCGGCCCCGGATCCGGACGTGTGGGCTCTTGCGTGGTCGCAGCGATGAAACGCGAACTGAGTTCGAAGGCACGCATCTCGCTGGCGCTGCTGTGGCTGGCGCTGCTGACCGTGGCCGGCATCTGGCTGGGCAACGTGCTGCAGGTGTCGGGCGATTTGCGCAAGTTCATGCCAGAGGCCCAGACCCCCGCGCAGAAACTGCTGCTCGACGAGCTCGGCGAAGGTCCGGGCTCGCGGCTGCTGCTGATGTCGCTGTCCGGCGCCGATGCGCCGACCCTGGCGCGGCAGTCGCAGGCGATCCGCGCGCAACTGGCCGCGCAACGCGACACCTTCGAACTGGTCGCCAATGGCGCCGATGCCGGCCTGGACGCGATCCCCGAGCGGCTGCTGGCCTACCGCTACCTGCTCAGCGACAGTTTCGACGCCCATCCGCTGGATGCGGCGACGCTGGCCGACGCGCTGCAGGCGCGGCTGCAGGACCTGGGATCGCCGGCCGCGGCGATGATCGAGCCGCTGCTGCCGCGCGACCCGACCCTGGAAGTGCTGCACCTGGCCGAGAGCCTGCAGCCGGCCGGCGGCCCGCAGCAGCGCGACGGGGTCTGGTTCGACCGCGCCGGCAAGGACGCGTTGCTGGTCGCGCAGACCCGCGCCGCCGGGTTCGATCCGACCGGGCAGCAGCAGGCGGTGGACGCGATCCATGCCGCCTTCGCCAAGGCCAGCGCCGGCAGCGCCAGCCGCCTGACCCTGACCGGCCCCGGCGCGTTCTCGGTGGAGATCGGCGGGCGCACCCAGAACGAGGCGCAGTGGATCGGCATGCTGGATACGCTGGGCCTGATCGTGCTGCTGCTGGTCGCCTACCGCAGCTGGAAGATCCCGGTGCTCGGCGTGCTGCCGCTGGCCAGCGCCGGCCTGGCCGGGCTGGGCGCGGTGGCCCTGCTGTTCGACGGCGTGCACGGCATCACCGTGGCGTTCGGCTTCACCCTGATCGGCGTGGTCCAGGACTATCCGATCCACCTGTTCAGCCATCAGCGCCCGGGCCTGGATCCGCGCGCCAATGCGCGCCACCTGTGGCCGACCCTGGCCACTGGCGTGGTCTCCACCTGCATCGCCTACGTCACCTTCCTGTTCTCCGGGGTGGATGGCCTGCGCCAGCTGGCGGTGTTCACCATCGCCGGGTTGCTGGTGGCGGCGCTGACCACGCGCCTGCTGCTGCCGGCGCTGATCGACCCCTCGCCGCGCGACCATGCCGATTCGCCGGCGCTGGCGCGGCTGTGGCGCGGCATCGCGCGGTTGCCGCGGCCGCGCTGGTCGCTGCTGCCGCTGGCGCTGGTCGCGGCAGCGGTGATCGCGTTCGCGCCGGGCCCGTTCTGGCAGAACGACCTGTCCAAGCTGACCCCGGTGCCGGCCGACGGCCTGGCCCGCGACGCGCATCTGCGCAAGGAACTGGGCGCGCCGGACGTGCGCTACGTGTTGGCCCTGCCTGCCGCGTCTGCCGACGCCGCGCTGGCCGCCTCGGAACGGCTGCGGCCGCGCCTGGATGCGCTGGTCGCGCGCGGCGAGCTGGCCGGCTACGACATGGCCGCGCGCTACCTGCCCAGCAAGGCGAGCCAACAGCGGCGCCAGGCGGCGTTGCCGGATGCGGCGCAGGCGCGCGCGCTGACCGCCGCCGCGGTGGCCGCCACGCCGTTCCGCGCCGATGCCTTCGCCCCGTTTCTGGCCGACCTGGAGCGCGCCCGCAGCGCACCGCCGCTGACCGCGCGCGACCTGCACGGCACGCCGCTGGCGACCACGGTCGATGGCCTGTTGCTGGACCGCGCCGACCACGCCACCGCGCTGGTCTCGCTGACCGGCCTGCGCGACCCGGCGCTGCTGGCCGACGCGGTGCAGGGCAGCGGCGCGCAACTGATGGACCTGAAGGAGGCCTCCGAATCACTGGTCGCCGCCTACCGCGGGCGCGTGCTCGGCGCGCTCGGCATCGCCGCGCTGCTGCTGGCGCTGACCGTGGCGGTCGCGCTGCGTACGCCGCGCCGGATCGCGCGCGTGCTGCTGCCGATGGCGCTGACCACGCTGCTGATCCTGGCGATCCTGCGCGGCTGCGGGGTCGAATTGAACCTGTTCCACCTGATCGCATTGATCCTGGCCGCCGGCCTGGGCCTGGACTACGCGCTGTTCTTCGACCATGCCGGCGACGACCGCGCCGACCAGCTGCGCACGCTGCACGCGCTGATCGTGTGCAGCCTGATGACGCTGCTGGTGTTCGCGCTGCTGGCCGCGTCCAGCATTCCGGTGCTGCGCGCGATCGGCAGCACCGTGGCGCTGGGCGTGCTGTTCAATTTCGTGCTGGCGCTGCTGATCTCGCGCGAGACCGCCAGCGACGCGCCCGCAGCCACCGCGCATTAGGAGACGCTGCATGACCGAGCTTCCGCACGGACGCGACGCGATCGCGGCGCTGATCCCGCACCAGGGCCTGATGTGCCTGTGGGAAGAAGTCGTCGCCTGGGACGCGCAGCGCATCGTGCTGCGCAGCCACGCGCACCGCGCCGCCGAGCATCCGCTGCGCAGCGGCGGCCGCCTGCGCGCACTGCACCTGTGCGAATACGGCGCGCAGGCGATGGCGGTGCACGGCGGCCTGCTCGGCCGCGCCAGCGGCAAGCCGGTGCGCCCGGGCATGCTGGTCGCGCTGCGCGGCGTGCAGCTGCACGTGGCCGATCTGCAGGAGTTGCCGGAGGCGATCGAATGCGAGGCCGAGGTGCTGCTGCAGGCCGAGGACAGCCAGCAATACGGTTTCCGCATCGTGCATGGCGCGCAGCTGCTGGCCGAAGGCCGCGCCACGGTGATGCTGGGCGCGGCGTAGCGGCGCCCGTACCGATCATGCAGGCAGGAAACCTCCGATGAAGGCGCTCAGAGCGCCGAGACCGGGCGATCTTTTCTATATCCCCGCCGTCGATGCCGCCGATGCGCCCGGCTTCGTGATCGCACGCTACATCGAACTCATACCGCCTGCGCTCGGTCATCTGATCGAGGTGTTCGCCGATTTCCATACGCAGATCCCGGCATCCATCGCCCAGGTGGATACGTCGCGCCGCCTGTTCAGGCCGATCTTCTGCAGCCTGCGGTTTTCGGCGATCCCGCGCTGGAAGATGCTCTTCAGCGATCCCGGCTACGAAAAATCCGACTCCCGTTACGATGACATCCAATTCGCCTTCGAAACGGACATCTGGATCGGAGGGGGCAGCCATCCGGCCAGCGCGGATCGGCTTGCCGGCATCGAACCGTCGATCTGCTGGCGGATGGACCATCTGATGTTCCGGGTCATTGCGCACTTGCGCGGGGCCATCGCCGAGAACGCATGCATGGAGTACTTCGCCTTGCCGGAAGACCTGCGTGTGGATAGCGAGGTTGCGCTCGAACGGGTAAGGAAGGCTGCGCACAACATGCAAACGCTGTTCGGCAGCAAATAGTCGATCGCCCGATCCTGGCGCCGCAAGATGCATCCGCCGCACATTGGATGCGCGCCCGGCGCGGTGCCGGCCACTGACCCTGCACGTCGCCGTGTTCTACGATGAAGGGTCCCGCAGCCAACGCAATACGGAGAATGTGCGCATGACCGATCCTTCGACGAAACGCCGCGCCCTGGTCACTGGCGGCAGTGGCGACCTTGGCGGTGCGATCTGCCGGCGCCTGGCAGCGGACGGGCTGCACGTGATCGTGCACGCCAACGGCAACCTGGCGCGCGCCGCTGCAGTGGTGCAGGACATCGCCGCGGCCGGCGGCAGCGCCGAGGCGGTGGCGTTCGACGTGGCCGATGCCGATGCCAGCGCCGCGGCGCTGGCGACGTTGCTGGAGGCCGGGCCGATCCAGGTGGTGGTCAACAATGCCGGCATCCACGACGACGCGCCGATGGCCGGGATGAGCGCGGCGCAATGGCACCGGGTCATCGACGTGTCGCTGCACGGTTTCTTCAACGTGACCCAGCCGCTGCTGCTGCCGATGGCGCGCACCCGCTGGGGCCGCATCGTCAGCGTGTCGTCGGTGGCGGCGGTGCTCGGCAATCGCGGGCAGACCAACTACGCCGCGGCCAAGGCCGCGCTGCACGGCGCCAGCAAGTCGCTGGCGCGGGAGATGGCCAGCCGCGGGATCAGCGTCAACGTGGTCGCGCCCGGCGTGATCGAAGGCGCGATGGCCGGCGAAGCGTTCGCGCCGGAGGCGATCAAGCAACTGGTGCCGGCCGGCCGCCCCGGCAAGGCGGACGAGGTCGCCGCGCTGGTCGGATTCCTGTGCTCGGACGCGGCCGGCTACATCAACGGCCAGGTGATCGGCATCAACGGCGGCATGGGCTGAGGCCCGCGCTGCGGCACTTGGAATGCGGGCGGGGCGGGCCTATAGTCGGACCATGTCCGCCGAGCCTGCCACCAAGAAGCGTCCCAGCCGGATCCCCGGCGGCATGGCCGCGACCGTATCCCAGCTCAAGGACCGGACCTATGCCGTGTTCACCGGGTCCGGCGTGCGCGTGGACCTGCAGGCGTTCTTCGACAGCGAGTCTGGGCGCCAGGCAGTGAGCAAGGTGGCGCGCACGGTTCGCGGGCGCGTCGAGGCGAAGCGCGCCAAATAGCCGAAGGGGCAAGGAATGCCTTTCAACCAATTGCTGTTGCCGCTGATCGGCGGTTACCTTTTCGTCAACTTCACCTTCATCACCTCCTACTGGGCCTCACGCCAGGGCAAGGAACAGCTGCTGATGGCGTCGGCGCTGGTCGGCATCGTCGCGCTGGTGGCGGCGCGGGTGCTGGCGGTGCTGCTGATGGCCACCGCGTGGGGCCGCGAGGCCTGGCAGGTGCTGCATCTGGTCGCGCCGTATCCGGGCATCGGCACCGCCTTGCTCGCCTTCCTAGTCTGTCTGGCGCTGCGGGTGTGGATCAACTGGTTCTGGCCGCGCGACGAGGCGGCGCTGTGGCTGTACGGCACCGGCACCTACAACAGCCTGGAGCGGTTGTTCTTCCTCAGCGTGCTGCGCGTGGAGCAGGTTCGCACCCGCGGCTTCGTCGCCGAGCTGGCGCTGCGCATGCTGTGGCATCCGCCGTTGCGTCTGTGTCGCTGGCTGTCGCGCCTGCTGGCGCCGCGCGCGGCGTCGGATCAGGCCGGGCCTGATCCGCACCCCGCCGACCGCCTGGACGCGTTGGAGACCAGCGACGGCCTGCTCGCGCCGGTGCCGGTGCTGCTGTCGCTGAAGGATCGCAAGGTCTATGCCGGCTGGCTGGAATGGATCCCGCCGCTGCGCGCCGACGCCTCGCCGTACCTGCGCCTGGTCCCGGTGTGGAGCGGCTACCGCGATGCGCAGACGTTGCGGGTGGTGGTGACGGAGAATTACTCCGAGGACATCTTCTCCGGTTCCGAGCTGCCGGCGGCGAAGGTGATCTCCACCGGCGACATCGCCAATGCCAGCCTGTTCGATCCGGACGTGTTCGACCGCTTCGGCAGCGAGGCAACGCCACCGGAAGCGGACGACGAGCAAGCGGACGACGAGCAAGCGGACGACGAGCAAGCGGACGACGAGCAAGCGGACGACGGAGCGCGAGCGTTGCGGTGAACCCGGGCCGCGCTGCGCGGCGCAGCGTTTGTGGGAGGTGCGGGACGGACCTGGCGCGGGTGCGTCAGCTCGGCGGCGCGTCGATCTCGATCACGGCATCCTGGGTCCGCGCTCCGCTCACCGCGCGACAACGCACCGGCACGTCCTCGCCGCCGGCGCGCAGGTGCCCTTCGACGAACAGCGTGTTGCCGCGGTCGTGGTAAGACCCGGACCACTGGAAGGTGCTGACGCCCTGAAGCATGTAGCGATAGCGCGCTTCGGCTTCGCACCATGGCATCAGGTCGCTGGCCTGGTGCAGGATCCGGTCGCGGCGGTCCAGTTGCTGGGTCTGCGCGGAGGCCTGCGCGGCCAGCGCCCCCAGGACCAGATGCAGATGTTTGCCTTCATGCGTGACTCCCGTGGAACCGCTTCAAGATCGTGCTGCAGCGTGCGTCGCCGGCGCTCATGCGGCGCGCGCGTACCAGCTGTCGGCCAGCGAGCTTTCGCCTTCCATCATATCGGCGAGCAGGGCGTCCAGGCCGTGGTCGTCGATCTGCGGATGCTGCGCGCGCGCCTGGCCCAGCACTTCGCGCGCCAGCCAGCCCATCCGCGCGACGTTGCCGCGCAGGCGTGCCAGGAAGGCCGCGTCGTCCAGCACCTCGCGCAGCGACGCGTTGAGCTGGTGGAACCAGCCGATCAGGTATTGGTCGAGCAATCGGCCATCGGCTTCCGGCCGGCCCTGCGCGTCGTTGTGCCGGCCCCAGTCGCGCAACAGCGCCTGCATGCCCAGGTTGAGTTCGCGCGCGCGGCCGAAGTCCGGCCGCAGCCGGCCCAGCATGGGCAGGTCGGCTATGCGCTCGGAGAAGTACAGCGGCGCCAGCAGCGCCCAGTAGTAGGTGTAGTCCCAGATCACCTTGACCGGCATCACCTGCGCGTCGCCGAACAGCGGGTACTGGTCCTGGTACAGGGTCAGGGTGTTTTCGTAGAACGAGAAATACAGCTGCTGGTACAACTCGGCGTAGGGCGCGATGTTGCGGCCGGCGCGATCGAGTCCGATCAGTTCACAGATGTAGGTGTTGGAGATGGCGATGAAGTCGCTGCCCGGCGAATAGAACGGATCCAGGAACACGCCGGCCTCGCCGGTCAGCGCCCAGCGCTGCGCCGAGAACACCTGCTTGCAGCCGTAGGAGAACTTGCGCAGGAACAGGAAGTCCTGCAGCGTGTGCTGGCTCTGTTCGAGCGTGCGCGCGACCTGCGGCTGGTGCGTGTGCAGCCAGGCCATGGCTTTTTCGTGCGTGTTCATCGTCTCCAGCGGATGCATCGCCGCATCGCAGACGATGCCCAGCGAATGCGCGCCGGACGACAGCGGGATCAGCCAGAACCAGTAGCCCGGGCCGCACATGTGGTTGGTCGAGCGCCAGCGGTCCGGCGGCGTGCAGCGCTGCAGCCAGTCGCTGTCCTGCGACCAGGCATTGGGATCCACCAGTCCGTCCACCCGCCACCACACGGCGTTGGCGTTGTGCGCGTTGTCCTGGGCCAGGCCCAGCTTGCGCTTGAGCAGGCCGGCGCGGCCGCTGGCGTCCACCACCCAGCGCGCGCGCAACGTCGCCACTTCGCCGTCGCGCTCGTAGCGCACCTGGTGGTCGGCGTCGTCGTCGGCCAGGTCGATGCCGCGCACCGTGCAGCCGTCGATGAATTCGATGTCCAGCGCGCGTGCGCGTTCGCCGAGGAAATTCTCGAAGCGGCCGCGGTCGATCTGCCACGACGGCGTCGGCAACAGCCGGCTCACGCCCAGCTCGGTGCAGCGGTCGATGTCCTCGCGCCCATCGGAGAAGAAGAAGCGGAAGCCGAACTTGCGGATCTGCTCGGTGTCCAGGTGTTCGCGCAGGCCGAGCACGCTGGCGAAGTAATGCGCGCCGATCTCCACCGAGGATTCGCCGACCTTGAACGCGGCCTCGCGCACCGGGTGCGCGCGCCGTTCCAGCACGCTGATGCGCAGCTGCGGATCGCGCTGGCGCAGCTGCAGGGCCAGGGTCAGCCCGGCCAGGCCGCCGCCAGCGATGACCACATCAGCATGCCGTTCGTTCATGTCGTTTCTTCCTTGTCGAAAGGGGTGGGCTTGGCTGCGAACTCGCCGGCCGCGTCGTCGATCAGCGCCGGGTTGGCACGGGCGCGGCGGTATTCGCGGACCACATGGCCGTATTGCCAGACCTGCACGATCACGTGCGAGGTGATCTTCCACAGATCGCGCACCAGGCGGAAATGGCTCTTGCGGAAGTTGCCCGGCGTCTGGTTGGCGTAGCGCGTTTCGATCGGCACCGCGACCACCCGCGCGCCGGCCTGGCGCGCGGCGGAGATCAGCAGTTGCGCCTCGAACACGAAGCCCTCGCCGGGCACGTTCGGCAGCGTGTACACCGCCTGCGGATACAGGCGCTGCCCGCTCTGGCTGTCGACCAGGCGGAAGCCGCAGCCCCAGGCGATGCCCCAGTCGCCGAAGTCGTTGCCGATGCGGCGGATGGTCGGCTGGCTGGCACGCTTGCGCAGGCGCGCGCCGACGATCACGCAGCCGGGGTGGCGATTGGCCGCGGCCAGCAGGCGCGGGAAATCGGCGGCGCTGTGCTGGCCGTCGCCGTCCATGGTCATCACCGCGCGCGCGCCCTGGCGCTGCGCTTCGGCGAAACCGCTGCGCAGCGCGGCGCCCTTGCCGCGCCGCTGCGGATGCCGGATCAGGGTCACCGGCAGGTCGGCGATGCAGTCGCTGGTGCCGTCGTCGGAGCCGTCGTCGACCACGATCACCCGCGGGCAGTGCGTCAGCGCGTCGCCGACCACGTCGCGGATGCGCAGCGATTCGTTCAGCGCCGGAATCAGGATCGCCGCATCGGCGGCGCTCAGCGCGATCCGGCTCATGCCTGCAGTTCCACGTGCAGGCAGCGGCCGCCACCGGCATCCAGCGTGCAGCCGGCGGCGCCGGCGGCCAGCGCGTCGAACAGCACCAGCATCGGCGCCATCGCGTTGCCGGCGGCATGCCGCGCCAGTGCGCCGTCGCCAGCGGCCGCGTCGCCATCGGCCAGGCGCACGCGCAGGCGCGGTTTGCCGGACTGCGCGGCGGCGCCGAGCACCAGCGCGCCGCCGAGCAGGCCGTCGCTGTGCGAGACGCGGCCGAGCGGACCGGTCGAGCGGCTGTCGTAGCCGGCCAGCAGCACCGCCGCTTCGCCGGCGGCCAGTTGCGACAGCGCTTCCAGCAGGCCTTGCGCGAAGCTGGCGCGGTGCGCGCTGATCGCGGTCGCCGCGGCGGTGGCGCCGGCACCGATGGTCCAGTAGCCGGCGGCGGCGTTGTGCACCGAGTTGTGGAACTTGGTCGGCGAGATCGCCAGCGGATCGTCGGCCAGGGTGGCGCACATGTAGTCGGTGATCGCCAGATCGCCGTGGGTGGAGGTGAACACCGACGGCAGCGCGGCCGGATCGCGGCCGGCGTCCTGGCACGCGGCCAGCGCCACCTCCAGCGACACCGCCACCGTGTCCGGCGCGCGGCGCCGCTCGTTGGGCGCCAGCAGTTGCGAGGCCGGCCGCGCCGGCGTCTCCACAAGGCCGCCGCTGCCGGCGGCGAACGCGCGCGCGGCCGCCCAGCTGGGCAGGCCCGCGGTCCAGAAACCGATGCCTTCGATTGTCGCGGTCAACATCGGCGTGCTCATGCGCGGCCGAACAGCAGCGAGCAGTTGTTGCCGCCGAAGCCGAAGGAATTGTTCATCGCGTAACGGACCTGTGCGTGGGCATTGGCGAAGCGGATCTGCGGGCCGCATTCGGGATCGGGTTGTTCGCTGTTGAGGGTGCCGGGGAGCAGGCCGTCGCGCAGCGCGAGCAGCGCGAACACCGACTCGACGATCCCGGCCGCACCCAGCGTATGCCCGGTCCAGGCCTTGGTCGAACTGGCATGCAAGGTGGCCGGGAACAGCGCGGCGACCGCCGCGGCCTCGACGCTGTCGTTGGCCGGGGTGGCGGTGCCGTGCAGGTTCAGGTAACCGATCTCGGCCGCGTCCACGCCCGCGCGCTGCAGCGCGCCGCCCATCGCCAGGCGCGCGCCCAGGCCCTGCGGGTGCGGCGCGGACATGTGGTGCGCGTCGCTGGATTCGCCATAGCCGCACAGCAGCGCCAGCGCCGGCGGTGCGCCCGCGGCATCGGTGCGCTCCAGCAGCGCATAGCCGCCGGCTTCGCCCAGCGACAGCCCGACCCGGCGCACGTCGAATGGCCGGCACAGCTCCGGCGACACCAGCTGCAGCGCGTTGAAGCCGAACAGCACGCTGCCGCACAGCGTGTCCACGCCGCCGACCAGCGCCGCATCCACCACCCCGGCGGCGATCAGCCGCGCCGCCTGCGCGAACACCTTGGCGCTGGACGAACACGCGGTGGCGACGGTGATGCACGGTCCGCGCAGGCCGGTGGCGGCGCGCACGAAATCGCCCAGCGAATGCGGCGTGTGCACGATCGGCCGCTCCAGGTCGGCGGGGAAACGCGCACCCTCGGCGTCCTGCTCGAGCCGGGTATAGGCCTCTTCACTGGCGCCGATGCTGGAGGTGGACGTACCCATCACCACCGCCACGCGCTCGGCGCCATGGCGCTGCGCGGCGGCGGCGACCGCCTCGCGCAGGCCGTCCTGCTGCAGTGCCAGCCAGGCCAGGCGGTTGTTGCGGCATTCCCATGCGGCCAGCGCCGGCGGCAGCGGCAGTGTTTCCAGCGCGTCCACGCGGCCGATCCAGCAGGGCAGCGGCTGCGCGCCGAAATCGTTGCGGCGCAGGCCGCTGCGGCTGTCGCGCAAGGCCGTGGCCTGAGCCTGCAATCCGCTGCCGAGCGCGGTGGTCGCGGTGTACGCACGAATTGCGACGGGTGCCATGCGGGGCGACGGGGACGCTTCGGTCACGCGATATTCCGTAAAGAATGGATCAGGGGAGTATATCGGCGCGGTCCGCAAAGCCGTGAAGCGCGCGCGGCCACGCTGAACGTGAACGGGCACGCCGCGTGCATTTATAAATGCAGCGCGGCGCGCGCGCTTTCGCCGCTGGCGCATTTCCTCCACAATCGCTTGCCTTTCCACGCCAGGCGCACGCCACGGGCATGCAAGCCTACGTCTACAAAAGCCAACGCAAGCCGGACACCTATCTCTACCTCGCCAAGCGCGACGATTTCGGCTGTCTGCCGCCGCCGCTGCTGGCGTCGTTGCAGCCGCTGCTGTTCGTGCTGGACGTGGCGTTGACCGCCGAACGCACCCTGGCCCGGACCGACCCCGCGGCGGTACGCGCGAACCTGGCCGGCTGCGGCTTCCATCTGCAATTGCCGCCGCTGCCCGACGGCCGGACCGATCGCCACGATGACTGAATCCCCCTTCCGCGCGCGCGCTCCCTGGATCGCCGCCGCGCTGGGCGCGCTGCTGGCGCTGGTCGCCGGGTTCGGCCCGCTGGCCGCCGCCCTGGGCGCGTGGCTGGCACAGCCGGCGTTCGCACTGGCGCTGTCCTGGTCCCGCGGCAGCCGGCCGCGGCCGGCCAGCGTGCAGGCGTTGGGTCGCGAACTGCTGCCGCTGCTGGCGCTGTGGGCCGGCGGACTGGGCCTGGTCGCGCTGCTGGTGGCCTGGCCGCTGGCGGCGCTGCGCGACAGCGGCAGCCTGGCCGCCGCCCTGGCGCTGAGCGTGGCCGCCAGCGCGGCGCTGCTCGGGCTGTGGCGCACCTGGCCGCTGTGGCACGGCAGCGAGTGCGAGGGCGGCGCGCTGGGCGCGCGCTGGCAGGCGCTGGCGCAGCAGGACGTGCAGGCCTGGCGCGGCCTGGCGGTGGCGGGGCTGGTGTTGCTGCTGGCCGGGGTCGGCGTGTTGCTGGCCTGGTCCGGATTGCTGGCCGCCGCGGCGCGCTGGCCGCTGGCACTGGCCTATGCGCTGCTGTCGCCGCTGCTGCATGCGCTGCTGCAGCGCGTGGCGCCGCCGCAGGCGCTGCCGTCGCCGGTGCGGACCACCTCGGCGGACCTGTTCGCCGAACTGAGCGCCAATGCCGCGCCGCGCGAGGACGAAGCGGCGCCGGCGGCGGACGAACTGCACGCGGCGCTGTACGACGCCGCGCGCGGCGGCCGTGTGGATCGCGCGCTGCAGTTGCTGCAGTCCGGCGCCGACCCGCACGCGCTGCCGGCGCCGGACTGGCGCGACCAGCGCAGCCTGCCGGTGCTGGCCGCGGTGCTGCCGGACCTGCGCCTGCTGCGCGAGCTGATCGTGCGCGGGGTGGACGTCAACCAGCCGCACCTGGGCATGACCCCGCTGCTGGCGGCCACCCGCGACAGCTGGCACGGCCGCCCCGAGGCGGTGATGACCCTGCTCGCCAACGGCGCCGATCCGCGCGCCAGCGACAGCGACGGCAACACGCCGCTGCACCATGCCGCGCGCAGTTCCGATCCGGGCGTGGCGGCCTTGCTGCGCGATGCCGCGGCCGAGCTGGACGCGCTGAACCACGACGGCCTGACCCCGCTGGCGGTGGCCTGCCACGTCGGCAACTGGCGCATGGGCAAGTTCCTGCTCGAGCGTGGCGCCAAGCCGGAACCGGCCGAGGGCAGCCCGGTGCTGCTGGCCGCGGCCGGCACCGAGGAAGACGATCCGGCCGGCGTGCAGATGCTGCTCAAGCACAAGGCGCGGGTCGATGCGCGCGACCGCCAGCGCCGCAGCGCCCTGCACGAGGCGGCGCAGGCCGGGCATGTTGAGATCGTCGATGCGCTGCTCGGCGCCGGCGCCAACCTGGAAGCGCGCGATGCCCTGGGCCGCACGCCGTGGCTGGAAGCCGCGCGGCATGGCCGCGTCGCGGTGCTCGAACACCTGCTGCCGCACAAGCCCGACCTGGTCGCGGTCGATGGCGACGGCCGCAATGCGGTGCTGCTGGCCTGCACCGCCGACCAGGTCTCGCCGGGGCTGATCCGGCGCCTGCTGGAACTGGGCATCGCCGCCGCGCAGCCGGACCAGAGCGGCCGCCGCGCGGTCGATCTGGCCGCCGAGGCCGGACGCTGGGCGATCGTGTCCGCGCTGGACCCCGACTACCCGTTGCCGGCTGCGGTCAGCGACGGCCAGGGCGAGGTCGGCAGCGCCAGCCTGCCGGACCGGCCGCCGCTGGAACTGCTGCGCGAAGGCCTGCAACTGGGCCAGCGCGACGGCTTGGCGGCGCTGGCGCGGCTGTGCGCGGCCGAGGAACTGGGCGCGCTGCTGCACGATCCGCATCTGGCGCTGAACCCGCAGGCGGTGGAGTGGCTGCTGGCGCATGGCGCCGCGCCGGAAGTGCTCGATGCCTGCGGCGACACGCCGATGTTCGCGCTGCTGTCGCGCGGCGTGGAAGCGGTGCCCAGCCTGCAGGCGATGCTGCGCCAGGGCGTGTCGCCTGCAGGCCGCGGCGGCCTGACCCGGCTGCTCGCCGCCTGCGCCCAGCACGATCACGCCTCGCGCGCGCTGGAGCAGTTCGCGCTGGAATTGCTCGAACGCGGCGCCGATCCGTTCGCGCCGTCGCCGGCCGGCGATCCGCCGCTGTCGCTGGCGGTGCGCCTGGGCTGGCTGCGCCTGCAACTGCAGCTGCTGGAACGCGGCGCCGACCGCGAGGCGCGCGACAGCCACGGCATGACCGCGCTGCACCTGGCTGCCGCGCTGGGCCGTGAGGCCTCGCTGAAACTGCTGATCCAGCAGGGCGCCTCGCCGGAGGCGCGCGCCGCCGACGGGCAGACGCCGCTGGGCGTGGCCCTGGCCAGCGGCCGCCGCGACCTGGCCGACTGGCTGGACTGGCGGATCTGGCCGTTGCCGCGGCGTCCGCTGCGCGAGGCCGACCTGCCGGCCGCGGCGATGGTCGGCGACGCCGATGCGATCCGCCGCCTGATCGACCTGGGCCTGCCGGTCGATGCGATCGACGCGCAGGGCTGCACCGCGCTGCTGCGCGCCGCCGGCGGCGGCCATGCCGCGGCGGTGGACCTGTTGCTGGCGCGCGGCGCCAACCTGCAGCACGCCGCGGGCAGCGGCGCCACGCCGTTGTCGGCGGCGGTGAGCATGCGCCAGACCGAGATCGTCGCCGCGCTGCTGGCCGCCGGCGCGCAGATCGAACACCGCCTGCCCGGCGGCGTCACCGTGCTGATGCTGGCTTGCGCCTTGGGCCTGCCGGACATCGCCGCGCGCCTGCTGGCGGCCGGCGCCGACGTGCATGCCGGCGACGCGCAGCAACTGGCACCGCTGCACTGCGCCGCGCTGTATGGCTTCACCGCGCGCGACAAGTCGCGCCTGCTGGCGTTGCTGGACACCTTGTTGCTGGCCGGCGCCGAAGCCGACCGCAGCGCCGCCGGCGGGGTGACCCCGCTGTTGCTGCTGCTGGGCGCGCGCGCCGAACCGGGCACTGCCTGCGAAGAGCCGGTGGTGCTGGCCGGGGTGGAGCGCCTGCTCGACGAGGACGTGAGCCTGGACGTGCAGGACCCGCGCGGCTTCGGCCCGCTGCACCTGGCCGCGCTGCACGGCCTGCCGCTGCTGGTGCAGCGCCTGCTGCGCGCCGGCGCCGACCCGGACCTGCGCGACACCTTGAACCGCCCGCCGCGCGAGATCGCGGTGATGCGCGGCTTCGTCGATGTCGCCGGGCAGTTCCAGCCAGCGCTGCCGGGCGTGTCGTCGATGGCCCGGTTCCTGCGCGAAGGCCGCTGACGGCAACTGGCTCCGCGTTGTGGCGGTGCATGCGCATGCGTGCCCCTCGGCGCGGCGGTCGCGTGGCAGCGCTCGCGCCGCGCGGCCAAAAAAAGCCCGCCATAGGGCGGGCCGGTCGATCTCACGAAAACGCGCGCGGGAGGATTTCCCCTCCCGCGCCCGCCGGCGCGGCGGCGAACGGCGCCGCCGCTTGCCGTTCGCTTACTGCCGCACCACCAGGGTCAGGCCGCTGTAGCTGCCGGACAGGCGCAGGTAATACGTGCCTGCGCTTGACGGCGTGAAGCGGATCGTCTGGGTGGTGCCCGCCCGTACCGAGCGCGTGTCGTAGCTGCTGCTGGTCGGCACCTTGCCGGCTGCCGCGTAGATCGCGACGTTGCCGGTGCCGCCGAAGGTCATGAAGCTCACCGCTTTGCCGGCTTCGGCCTGGAAGCTGTACAGCGCGTCGCCGCGCTGGCTGCTGAGGCCGCTCAGTTCGACCTTGTTGCTGAGGGTCTTGGTCGGCGGCACGCAACTGCTGTCCGCCGGGTCGCACGGCGGTGTCGTCGCCATCTGCAACAGCATGTCGATGTCCAGAATGCCGGCACCGATCGGCGTGCTGGTCGGGATCGCCACCGGGAACGGGCGCGCGCTGGCGCGCAGCAGGTCGCGCATGCCGCTCCAGGTGAACGGGGTCTTGGCCACGCTCTGCACCATCGCCACCGCCGCGGCCACATGCGGCGAGGCCATCGAGGTGCCGGCCATGCCGCCGATCTGCCACTCGCCGGTCGGACCCTGCGTACTGGCATTGACCACCTGGAAGATGTAGCCGTTCGGGTTGCCGTCGATACTGCCGCCGCCGCCCGGCGCGGCGATGTCCACGCGCGTGCCATAGCTGGAGTAGCTGGCGCGGCCGCCGTTGACGCGCGTGGCGCCGACGCTGATCACGCCGTTGCAGGAGGACATGGTGTAGGTGGCGGCGTCGGCGTTGGAGTTGCCTGCGGCCACCACGACGATGCTGCCGGCGGCGTTGATCTTGTCGATCGCGTCCTGGTACAGCTGCGGGCAGCTCTCCGGTCCGCTGCTGCCGAGGCTCATGTTGATCACTTCGGCCGGATTCGGGTTGGTCGGCAGGCCGTCCACCGGCAGCCCTGCCGCCCACAGCATGCCGTCGGCGATGTCGCTGCCGAAGCCGCCGCACGAGCCGAGCACGCGCACCGGCAGGATCTTGGCGTCGTGGGCCAGGCCGGCGGTGGCCAGGTTGTTGTTGGTGACCTGGGCGATGGTGCCGGAGACGTGGCTGCCGTGCCAGGAGCTGGCTTGCGCCGGATTGCCCGACCCACCCAGGGCGTTGCAGTAGTCGACGTCGACCCAGTCGCCCAGGTCGAAACCGCCCGCTGCGCGTCCGTCCTGGTCGCGGCGCGAGATGCGATGGTCGCTGATCATGTCGTAGCCGGGCAGCACATTGGCGGCCAGGTCCGGGTTGTCCTTGACCACGCCGGTATCGACCACCGCCACCACCACGCCCTGGCCGGTGGAGCGGGTCCAGGCCTGCTCGGCATTCACCCCACCGACCGGATCGTGGAAATTCCACTGCAACTGGGCGTAGGCCGGATCGTTCGGCGCGGTCGCGGCCCCCGTCGCGGTCGCGGTGGCGCGCGGCAGGGTCACGCTGGCTTCGTCCAGGCGTTGGTAAAGCCGGTCGACCTGCACCGAAACCACGGAAGGATCGGCCTTGAGTTCGGCGACGAATGCATCACGTTCGCTATCGCTAAGGCGGCGCGAGGTCTGCACCACATGCCAGCCCGGCACCGCCATCTCGCGCAGGACCTTGGCGCTGACCGCACTGCGCGCCGGCAGGTCGCTGCTGGCCGCCCTGGCCTGCTGCAGGCTGCTGCGCGACACGGCGCTGGACAGAGTGCCGTCGAGCAGGCGCCGCGCCTGATTGCCGGTGTCGCGGGTCTTGACGATGAAGCGCTGGCCCAGGTTCGCGGTCTGCGCGGATTGCGCAACCGCGTCGTGCACGCTGCCCAGGCCGATGGTCGGCGTGGCGGCGTGGGCGCTGCCGACGGCAAGGGCGGCGGCGAGGGCGGCGGCGAGTTTGTCGGAGGAAATCATCTGCAGGTCCTAGAGAAACGAGAAGGAAGAGAAGAAACGCATGGCGCGTTGCGCCCCGCGTGCGATCACAGGTCCACGCCCACGCCGATGCCGGCGGAGGAATCGCTGCCGCTGAACGAGCCGCCCAGGCTGAACGAGGCGCGCGCGCCGAGCTTCTTGGCGTAGCCGATCGACAGCGCCTGCTCGCCGCCCTGGAAGCCGGCGCCGATCGACACGCGCCCGCGCGGGCTCTGCGTGCCGGCGGCGTTGATCGCCATGTTGAGCATCGCCGCGCTCATCGCGCCCAGCCGATCCATACGCCGGTCCATGCCGTCCAGGCGATGTTCGGTGTCGGTACGCAGCTGGTTGAAACTGTCGTCGAGCGCGGTGACGCGGGTGTTGGTGTAGGCGTTGGCGCTGCTCAGCGTGGCGCTGTCGCCGGAACGCATCTGCGCCACGTTGGCCGCGTCGGTGCCGGCGCTGCCGGCGGCGACGTTGGCGATCTGGCGCTCGCTGCCGCTGGCGCCGACCGAAACGGTGTTGGCGCGGTCGGCGACCGAGCCCTGGCCCAGGGCGACCGCATTGCTGGCGGTGACCGACGCGCCCTGGCCGAGCGCGGTGCCGGACGCGGCGCTGACGCTGGCGCCTTCGCCGACCGCCACCGCATTGGTCGCGACCGCGGCGACGCGGGCGTTGGCGCCGACCGCGGTGCTGCCGTCGGCATTGACCTTGGCGTTGGCGCCGATCGCGGTGTCGTTGGGGCCGTAGGCCAGCGATTCGGCGCCCAGTGCCAGACCGTTGTCGCCGTTGGCGGTGGCGCCGGAACCCACCGCGACCGCGTTGGTGCTGGTGCCGGTGCTGGGGGGCGCGGTGTCGCCGCCGCCGATGCTGACGCCTTGGCCGCCGCCGGAATTGGCGATGGCGTTGATGCGGGTGTCGAAGCCGGTCAGCGCCGTGTCGAACGCGCCCATCGCCGAGCCCAGGTCGTTATAGCGCGTGCCCTGTACCAGATAGCTGCCGCCGATCAGGTTGCCGTTGGCATCCACCGTGCTGCCGGCGCCGAACGCGCTGGCCACGCCGCGCAACTGCGCCAGGTTGACCGCATCGGTATCGGTGGTGCCGGCGGCCAGGTTGGTGAGCTGGCGCTCGGCGCCGGCGTGGCCGATGGAGAGGGTGTTGTCGCGCTCGGCGACCGAGCCCGAACCCAGCGCCACGCTGTTGTTGGTGACGATCTGCACGTCGTTGACGTAGGTGGAGTTGCCGACCCGCGCACCGGCGCCGATCGCGACCGACTGGTTGCCATGGACGTCCGCGCCGGTGCCCATCGCGATGCTGTCGTAGAAAAGAATCGGGGCGGCGTCGCCCCCAAAAACACCGTTCCAGACCATCGCCTTGCCGATGGCGATGCTGCGGGTGCCGCCGGCCCAGGAGCCGCTGCCGATGGCGGTGGAGTCCTGCTGCAGCGCAAATGCGGCCTGCCCGACGGCGGTGGCATTTTCCGCCTGCGCGAAGGCCTGCGGGCCGACGGCCACGCCGCGATCGCTCAGCGCCCGCGCGCCATTGCCCACGGCGAGGGCCCATTCGCCGGTAGCCTCCGTCTGCGCGCCCAGGGCGACCGCAGCATATTGGTTGGCGGTGGCGCTCTGGCCCAGCGCGACGGTGCGCTCGGAACTGGCCTCGGCCAGCACGCCGACCGCGGTGGAACTGTAGGCGGTGGCCATCGCGCCGCCGCCCACCGCGGTGGACAGCGGGCCGGTGGCCTGGGTGGCCTGCAACTGTATCCCTGCCGAGCCCAAGCCGTATTCGCCCACGTCGACGATGCCGCCGACGGCGACGCTGGAAATGTCGCTGGCGATCGCGCCGGCACCGGCGGCCACGTTGTACTTGCCGCTGGCCTGGGCGCCGGCGCCCAGCGCGGTCGCGGCCATGCCGGAGGCGGAGGTCTGCTGCAGGATGACCGCACCGTTGGGCTGGGAGGAGAAGTCCAGGTCGAGCATGCCGCCGACCGCGGTGGTGGAGACGTCGGTGGCCAGGCTGTTGTGGCCCACCGCCAGCGCCTGGTTGGCGTAGCTGACCGCGCCGGCGCCGAGCGCGACGGTGCCGGTGCCGACCGCCGAGGCGGCCTCGCCGGCGGCCAGCGCCTCGTCGCCGTCGGCGTAGGCGCCGGCGTTGCTGCTGTCGCTGCCGGTGGCCTGGAAGTAAAGGGCGGTGTCGCCGCTCGCATCCGATGGCACCGCGTTCGCGTCGGTCGGCGCCGCATCGGCGGTCGCCGCCGGGGTCGCAGTCGGGGTGGCGGCCGGGGCAGTGGCGGCCTGCGCCAGCGACGAGGTCGCCAGGCACAGCGCGCAGGCCAGCGCCAGCGCGCTACGGGCGCCGGTGCGCGAAACGGCGGGCGCGGCATGGCGGATCGGGCGATAGGCGGCGGTGCCGCGTATGGTCGTGCATTCGTT
The DNA here is from genome assembly GCF_014236815.1 of Xanthomonas sp. GW. Taxonomy (NCBI): domain Bacteria; kingdom Pseudomonadati; phylum Pseudomonadota; class Gammaproteobacteria; order Lysobacterales; family Lysobacteraceae; genus Xanthomonas; species Xanthomonas sp. GW. The sequence continues at coordinate 4,911,776 of NZ_CP051189.1, read as the reverse complement.
CATGGCGATCTCTCGGTTCTTATGCGGATGGACAGGAGGCGACGTCAGCGGCGCGCAGGCGCGCCGCTTCGGGATCGGTGGTCTTGGGATGCGCCGCTGACCCTGGGCGCGCTCCGTGCAGCGAACTTAGGCGCTGCGTCATTTGCTTGTCACCCGCAAGTTCTCGCCCGATCATCACCGGGTTCTCACCGAGTCGGTGGGATGGGGAGCACATTCGGATGGTGAGGGCATTGTTGAACTGGTTCGACCGGGCGCCGGTCGTGGACGAGGTGGACCGGCGCAACGTGCGGGTGATCCAGCTGTTGCTGCTGTTCCTGGCGATCACCATTCCGGCCACGTTCGCCGTCGCGCTGACCCTCGCTTGGCCGCAATTGAGCGGACGTGCGGTGCCGCCCGGGATGGTGGTGTCGCTGGCGATGAGCCTGCTGATCGCGGTGTGCGCCGCGATCGGCTTCATGCGCGTGCGTCGCGGCGCGCTGCGCGGGGGCGTCGGCTTGCTGTTGGCGGCGATGCTGGCGTCGCTGCTGGTCAATGCCGCGGTCAACGGCCTGCAGCGTCAGTTGCCGGACCAGTTGGCGCAGATGCTGGTGCTGATCCTGGCCGGGCTGGTGCTGGGGCGCCGTGCGCTTTGGATCACCTTCGGCGCACTGCTGCTGATGCTGGGCCTGGGCGTGGGCCACGACGCGCTGCTGGAATTCGTCGAAGAGCCGGGGCGCGCGTTCTACAACCTGCCGTCGGTGCTGTTCAGCTACCTGCTGGTGACGCTGCTGCTGGATCGCACCACCGAAGCGCTACGCGAGAGCCTGCGCGAATCCAATGCGCGCGGGCATCGCCTGCAGCAGGAAATGCTGGCGCGCGAACGCGCGCAGGCGCAGCTGATCCATGCGCAGAAGCGCGAGATCGTCGAGCGCATGGCCGGCGGCCTGGCGCACGATTTCAACAACGTGCTGGCGGTGATCGTCGGCTTCTCCGCCACGCGCCACGACGACGAGGCCGGCAGCGACGGCGAGCGCATCGCGCTGCTGGAAGACAGCCTGGCGTCGGTGGAGGAATCGGCGCGGCGCGGCATGGCGGTGATCCGCCGGCTGCTGCGCTTCAGCCGCCGCGATGGCGAACAGGCCGAGGACTTCGACGCCGCGGCCGCCATCGATGCGTTGCAGCCGATGCTGCGGCAATTGCTGGAAGCGCGCATCGTGCTGCGCTGCGCCTTGCCGGCGACGCCGGCGCCGATCCACCTGGATCGCAGCCAGTTCGAATTGATGCTGCTCAACCTGGCCAGCAACAGCCGCGACGCCATCGCCGACCGCGGCCATCTGGACATCGCCGTGCGCAGCGAAGAGGCGTGGACGATCATCGAGATCGCCGACGACGGCCAGGGCATGCCGGCGGACGTGATGGCGCGCGTGTTCGAGCCGTTCTACAGCACCAAGCCCGCCGACAGCGGTACCGGGCTCGGTCTGGCGGTGGTGCACGATCTGGTGGTGCGCAGCGGCGGCCGCATCCAGGTGCACAGCGAACTGGGCGTGGGCACCCGCTTCCGCATCGCCTTGCCGCAGGCAACCGCGGCAGCCGGCACTGCGCGCGTGGCCGCAACTCAGCCGGACGGATCGAAGATGTAGCCCTTGCCGTGCACCGCCGCCAGCGGCAGGGCGATGCCGCAGCGGCGCTGCGCCTTGCTGCGCAGGCGGTGCACCATCGAGTCGAGGCGGTGCGCGTCGAAGTCGTAGACGCGGTCGGTCAGCGCCGCGATCAACGCTTCGCGCGCGACCAGCAGGCCGGGCTGCTCGAGCAGGCGCTTGCACAGGCGGCGTTCGCTTGCGGTCAGCGCCGCCGCCGCGCCGGACGGGGCCAGCAGGCACCAGCCGTCCTCGCTGAGCTGCCAGCGGCCACGCGTCGGCTCCAGCGGGGTGCCGCCCAGGCGCCGGGTCAGGCTGTGCAAGGTCGCCGCCAGCAGGTCGATCTCCACCGGTTTGGACAGGTAGGCATCGGCGCCGCCGGTGAGTCCGCGCACGCGGTCTTCGGTCTCGCCCAGGCTGGTCAGCATGACGATGCCGATGGCCGGATACTGCTGGCGCAACTCCCGCGCCACGGTGAAGCCGTCGGTGTCGGGCAGGCCGACGTCGAGCACCACGATGTCGGCGGGCCAGGTCCGCAGCCGCGCCTGCAGTTCGGCGCCGCTGCCGCAGCCATGGGTGTCGAAGCCGAAACGGCGCAGGCCCGGGAGCAGGATGCGCTCGCGCAGCGTTGGATCGTCCTCCAGGACCAGAACGCGCAGGGCGGCGGCGGCGATAGTGGCATTCATGCGCCGGCGCAGTGTAGCGGCAGCCGGCCGATCGCGTATGCCCGTGGCGCGCGTCGTCGATCCCCGAGCAGGCCTTGATGGCACGCGCTGGCCGGCCGGCGGCCCTTACGCAAAGCAAACGCCGGCGCTGGCAAACTCGCGCTTTCCCGGCGAACGGCGGACATGATGGCAGCACGAATCGAGGACTACGCCATGCTCGGCAATTGCCGTAGCGCGGCGTTGGTGGACAAGCACGGCTCGATCGACTGGCTCTGTCTGCCGCGTTTCGATTCCGACGCGCTGTTCGCCGCGCTATTGGGCACGCCGGAGCACGGCCGCTGGTCGATCGCGCCGGTCGGCGAGTTTCGCAGCACGCGCCATTACCGCGACGGCAGCCTGGTGCTGGAAACCGAGTTCGAAACCGATGAGGGTGCCGTGGCGGTGCTGGACTTCATGGTCGCCAGCCACAACGACGACGTGCACAACCACGTGGTGCGCATCGTGCGCGGCTTGCGCGGGCGCGTGCCGCTGCGCATGCAGCTGCAGCTGCGTTTCAACTACGGCCGCACCATCCCCTGGGTGTCGCAGATCGACGGCGGCCTGCAGGCGATCGCCGGGCCGGACCAGATCGCGCTGCGCAGCCCGCAGCCGATGCATGGCCACGGCTTCGCCACCGAAGCGGACTTCGCGCTGGAGGCGGGCGACAGCACCTGGTTCGTGCTCAGCCATGGCGCCTCGCACCTGGAGCTGCCGCCGCCGCTGGCGCCGGAACAGGCGCTGGCGCAGACCGAAGCGTTTTGGCATGGCTGGTCGCACCGCTGCGTGCACGCAGGTCCGTGGACCGAGGCGGTGCGGCGCTCGCTGGTGGTGCTGAAGGGCCTCAGCTACCTGCCCACCGGCGCGATCGTCGCCTCGCCCACCACCTCGCTGCCGGAACGGCTCGGCGGCGAGCGCAACTGGGATTACCGCTTCTGCTGGCTGCGCGATGCGGTGTTCACCCTGACCGCGCTGCATGCCGCCGGCTACTCCGACGAAGCGTCCGCGTTCCACGACTGGCTGCAGCGCACCGTGGCCGGCTCGCCCGACCAGTTGCAGGCGCTGTACGGCATCGGCGGCGAACGGCGCATGCCCGAATGGGAAGTGGACTGGCTGCCCGGCTACGAAGGCGCGCTGCCGGTGCGCGTGGGCAATGCCGCCGCCGGCCAGTTCCAGCTGGACGTGTACGGCGAGGTGATCGCCGCGTTCCATCGCGGCCACCACGAAGGCATGGCCACCGCGGCGCATGGCCGCTCGCTGGCGCGGCAACTGCTCGAAGTGCTGGAGCAGCGTTGGCGCGAGCCGGACGAAGGCATCTGGGAGATCCGCGACCAGCGCCGCCATTTCGTGCATTCCAAGGTGATGGCGTGGCTGGCGTTCGACTGCGGCGCGCGCGACGGGGTCACCGACGCCGACGCCGCGCAACGCGCGCACTGGCGTGCGCTGGCCGACGAAGTGCATGCGCAGGTGCTGGAGCAGGGCGTGCACCCGGACGGCTATTTCGTGCAGAGCTACGGCAGCGATCGGCTGGATGCGGCGACGCTGCTGATCCCGCTGGTCGGCTTCCTGCCGGCGGACGATCCGCGCGTGGCCGCCACCGCCGATGCGATCGCGCAGCGGCTGAGCATCGACGGCCTGGTCGAGCGCTACCGCGCCGACGATGACAGCGGCGACGGCCTGCCGGCCGGCGAGGGCACTTTCATCGCCTGCAGCTTCTGGCTGGTGGAGAACTACGCGCTGCTCGGGCGCATGGCGCAGGCGCGCACGCTGTTCGAACGTCTGCTCGGCCTGTGCAACGACGTCGGCCTGCTGGCCGAAGAATACGATCCGCGCAGCGGCCGCATGCTCGGCAACTTTCCGCAGGGTTACTCGCACGTGGCCCTGGTCCACGCCGCGTTGCGCCTGCATGGCTTAATCGGCGAACAGGAAACCCATCCATGAGCGAAGCGACGCAAACCACTCCTCCGTGCCTGATCGTGGTGTTCGGCGCGCGCGGCGACCTGACCCGGCGCCTGGTGCTGCCGGCGCTGTACAACCTGCGCCGCAGCGGCGCATTGCCCGAACAGTTCGCGGTGATCGGCGTGGACCACGGCGACATCAGCGAAACCAGCTGGCGGCGCCTGCTCGGCACCGCGCTGCACGGTCTGATGGCCGACCGCGATGCCGAGTTCAAGGCCGACGGCCTGGACGAGGAGGTGTGGAACTGGTTGCGCACGCGCCTGCACTACCTGCGCGGCGATTTCGCCGATGCGGCGACCTATCGCGCGCTGGGCGAGGTGATCGCCAAGTACGACGCGCAGTACCAGACCGGCGGCAACGTGCTGTTCTACCTGGCCACCGCGGCGCGTTTCTTCGCCCCGGCGATCGAGCAGCTGGGCGCGGCGGGGTTGGTCAAGCAGCCCGCCGGCGGCGGCTGGCGCCGGGTGATCGTGGAGAAGCCGTTCGGCCACGACCTGCGCAGCGCCAAGGAGCTCAACGCCATCGTCGGCCGCGTGCTCGACGAGGACCAGGTGTTCCGCATTGACCACTTCCTGGGCAAGGAGACGGTGCAGAACATCCTCGCCTTCCGCTTCGCCAACGGCCTGTTCGAGCCGGTGTGGAACCGCGACCGCATCGACCACGTGCAGATCACCGCCGCCGAGACCATCGGCGTGGAAGGGCGCGGCGGTTTCTACGATCCCACCGGTTGCCTGCGCGACATGGTGCCCAACCACCTGTTCCAACTGTTGGCGATGATCGCGATGGAACCGCCGGCGGCGTTCACGCCCGCGTCGATGCTGCGCCGGCGCGCCGAGGTGATCGAGGCGGTGCGGCCGCTGGCCCCGGGCGACGTGGTGCGCGGCCAGTACGCCGCCGGCGCGATCGGGCGCAACGCGGTGCCCGGTTACCGCGAGGAAGACACGGTGCCGGCCGATTCCAATACCGAGACCTATGTGGCGATGAAGCTGCAGGTCGATACCTGGCGCTGGGCCGGCGTGCCGTTCTACCTGCGCACCGGCAAGCGCCTGCGCGAACGCACCACCGAGATCGCGATCCGCTTCAAGCCGGCGCCGCTGGCGCCGCTGCGCAGCGCCGAGATCGGCGGCTACGGCCCCGACTGGCTGGTGCTGCACATCCAGCCCGACGAAGGCATCTCGCTGCAGTTCGACGTCAAGCGACCGGGCGCGCGGGTCAGCCTTGCGCCGGTGCGCATGGACTTCCGATACCGCGACTGGTTCCCGAAGGAATACACGGTCGGCTACGAACGCCTGCTGCAGGACTGCATGAACGGCGAGGCCGGCCTGTTCCAGGACGCGACGATGGTCGAAGCGGCCTGGCGCATCGTGCAGCCGATCCTGGATGCTTGGCAGGCCTCGGCCGACGAAGTGGCGCAATACCCGGCCGGCAGCGCCGGCCCGGCCGCCGCCGACGCATTGCTCGCGCTCAACGGCGGCCACAGCTGGCGCACCCTGACCGCCGGCCGCCGCCCACCGCCGCGGCGCCCCGCGGAAGGCGGCGCCGACGCCAAGTCGGCAGCGCCGGCGAAGCGTGCGGCCGCTGCCAAGCCTGCAGCCTCCAAGGCCAAGGCGGCAGGCGCCGGCAAGCCCAAGCGCGCCGCTTCGCCCAAGAAGGCGGTCGCTCCGGCCAAGAAGACAGAAGGCAAGAAGACAGCTGTGCCGAAGAAGGCAGTCAAGTCCGCGCCCGGGAAAGCGAGCAAGCCGGTGGCGAAGAAGTCGCCCGCGACCGCTGCCAAGCGCGCCGCGGCGAAGCGCTGACCGGCGGTGCGCATCGTCCGCGTGGGAGCGACTCCGGGTGGCATGGGGCCATCCGTGGCGATCGGCGTTGGCTGCAGTCGGGACTGAAGTCCCTCCCACAGTGCACCCGGCGTGCCAGCCGCGAGTGCTGCAGCAGCGAGCCCGCTGCAATTTTGTAGGAGCGGCTTCAGACGCGACAAACGAAGCGGCGGAGCAGGCAGGTTCGGCATTCTGTCGGGGCTGAAGCCCCTCCTACAAGGGCACCCGCCACGCGCGAAACCCTGTAGGAGCGGCTTCAGCCGCGACCAACGAAGCCGCGACATCGTCAGATTTCGGATCCTGTCGGAACCAATGGCCCAAGACCGTCAGCATTCCCTTCCACAACACCCGGCAAGCCGGCCGCAAGTCCTGTGGGAGCGGCTTCAGCCGCGACACGCCAAGCGTCGTAGCCGGCAGGTTCGGCATTCTGTCGGGGCTGAAGCCCCTCCTACAAGGGCACCCGCCACGCGCGAAACCCTGTAGGAGCGGCTTCAGCCGCGACAAACGAAGCAAGGATCCAACCGGCATCCGGCACTGCCATGACCGACATCCTGCCGCCAGCCCTTTCGCCGCACAAACCACGCAAGCGCCGCACCACCAACACCGCTACGACGGCGTCTTCGCCGCCGCCGCATCGGCCGCCGTTTCTCCGGGCACCTCGCTCACATCCGCCTCGAACAGCTGCATCAGATCCGCGCGCGCATCGCGCGAGGTCTGCACCACCGCCGCTTCGTCGTCGTAGACCAGGTGCTGCGCGCGCAACAGCTGCTCGTCGTGCTGGCGGAAGCGGGCGATGCGGTCGCGCGCGGTCTCCGCGCTCAGGCCCAGGTTCACCAGCACCTTTTCGCTCAGCTCCAGGCTGGAGGCGAATACCTCGCGGAACGGTTCGGCGCCCAAGTCCATCAGCCGCCAGGCGTGCTGGCGGTTGCGCGCGCGCGACAGCACCTGCGCCTTCGGATACAGGCGGCGGATCAGCCGCGTGGTCTTGATGTTGGTCTCCGGGTCGTCCATCGCCACCACGAAAATGCCGATGCTGTCGCTGCCGGCCGCGCGCAACAGGTCCGGGCGGCTGGGGTCGCCGTAGTAGATCTTGTTGCCGAAGCGGCGCAGGTCTTCCACTGTGTCCGGGTTGTGCTCCAGCGCCACGAACGGGATGCGCTGCGCGGTCAGCAGGCGCGCCACGATCTGGCCGAAACGGCCCATGCCGGCGATCAGCACCTGCGCGCGCTGCTCGTCCACGGTGTCGTAGTGGGCGGCCGGCGGCGGCGTGCGTTTGGCTTTGGCCGCCTCGCCGCTGTCGAGCAGGCGCTGGATGCCGATCAGCAGCAGCGGGGTCAGCGCCATCGACACGCCGACCACCGCGACCAGGCGGTCGTGGTTGGCGTCGTCCAGCAACTGCACGCGCTGCGCTTCGGTGAACACCACGAACGCGAATTCGCCGCCCAGCCACAACAGGCTGCCCAGCAACAAGGCGCTGCGCAGCGGCAACCGCGCCACCCGGCCGATGCCGACCAGCAGGCTGAACTTGACCAGCAGCAGCGTGGCCACGCCGCCGGCGATCAGCCATGGCTCGGCGACGATGCGGTCAAGATCGATGCCCATGCCCACGGCGATGAAGAACACGCCCAGCAGCAGGCCCTGGAACGGCTCGATCTGCGCCTCCAGCTCGTGCCGGAATTCCGAGTCGGCCAGCAGCACGCCGGCCAGGAACGCGCCCAGGCTCGGACTCAGCCCGGCCTTCTGCAGGAACCACGCATTGCCCAGCACCACCAGCAGCGCGCTGGCGGTGAACACCTCGGGCATGCGCGTGCGCGCCACGATGCGGAACAGGTAGCGCAGTGCGAAGCGCCCGCATAGCACCACCACCGTCAGCGCGCCCAGCGCCTGCGCCACCTCGGTCCAGGTCAGGGTGTCGTTCTTGGCCCCGCCGAGCAGCGGGATCGCGGCCAGCAGCGGGATCGCGATCAGGTCCTGGAACAGCAAAATCGCGAAACCGAGCCGGCCGTAGTCGCTGTTGAGCGCCTTGCGCTCGGCCAGCAACTGCAGGCCCACCGCGGTGGACGACAGCGCCAGCGCCAGGCCCACCACCAGCGCGCTCTTCCAGTTCAGGTCCAGGCACAGCAGCAGCACGCCCAGCGGCAGTGCGGTCAGCACCACCTGCGCGGTACCGGCGCCGAACACCGCGCGTCGCATCAGTTTCAGCCGCGCCGGCGACAGTTCCAGGCCGATCAGGAACAGCAGCATCACCACGCCGATCTCGGCGGCGTTGAGGATGCGCTCGGTGTCCTGCACGAAGCCCAGCCCGTCCGGACCCAGCACCACGCCGGCGGCGAGATAGGCCAGTACCGCACCCAGGCCCAGGCGCTTGAATACCGGCACCGCGATCACCGCGGCCAGCAGCAAGACCAGCGCCAGCTCCAGGCCGCCGCTATGCATGAGTCGTCTCCATCGCGCCATTATGCGGCCGCCACACGACCGTCCGCTTACCCGGATTGGGGGAAGCCGCAGGCGGATGCCGACCTTCGGCATCGGCGGGATACCGGGTGGGGCGCTGGAGGGCCGCCTTAACGGCTTCGGGCCACCGGCGCCGACAAGATGAGAAGCGACAAGCGTCCCCGCTTCGTTCGTCGCGACTTGAAGTCGCTCCCACAGGAACTCGCGGCCAGCGTCCAAATGCATTGTAGGAGGGGTTTCAGCCCCGACAGAATACCGAACCTGCCAGCTGCACCGCTTCGTTCGTCGCGGTTGAAACCGCTCCTGCAGGGACTTCGCAACTGGCCGGAGGTGCACTGTGGGAGGGACTTCAGTCCCGACGCAGGGACGCCGGAACCCACCGCCTTTCCCGCATCGCCCGAAGCCGCGACCCGGCAGGCCGCGACGCATCCGCATTCCCCGATCATCCCCACGCCAGCATCACCCGTGTACCGTTGGCGCACCGCTTGCCCGCCCGCGCCCGCCATGAGCACCTACCATCTGCAGTCCGTGTTCCGCCCCGCCTCGGTCGCCATCGTCGGCGGCAGTCCGCGCGAGCGCTCGGCCGGGCGCGCGGTGGTGCGCAACCTGCGCGCCGCCGGCTTTCCCGGGCAGATCGGCTGGGTCAGCCCGCGCTACCGCGAGATCGACGGCGTGCCCACCGTGCGCGGACTCACCGATCTGCCGTGGGTGCCGGACCTGGTGGTCATCACCGCACCGGCGCGGATCGTGCCGCGCATCGTCGCCATCGCCGCGCGGCGCGGCGTCGCCGCGGCGATCATCCTCACCGCCGGCCTGGGCGAAGGCCCCGGCTCGGCTGCGGCGCGGGTCGAGGCGGCCGCGCGCGCCAAGGGCCTGCGCATCCTCGGCCCGCATTGCCTGGGCGTGATCGCCCCGCACGCCAAGCTCAACGCCAGCATCGCCGCGCACTGCCCGCAGCCGGGCGACCTGGCGCTGATCTCCGAATCCAGCGCCATCGCCGCCGCCCTGGTGGAGTGGGGCGTGGCGCGCTCGGTCGGCTTCTCCGCGGTGGTGTCGCTGGGCGATGCGCTGGACGTGGACTTCGGCGACCTGCTCGACTACTTCGCCACCGACTACCGTACCCGCGCGATCCTGCTGTACGTCGAACACATCCACGACGCACGCAAGTTCATGTCCGCCGCGCGCGCCGCGGCGCGCGCTAAACCCGTGGTGGTGGTGAAATCCGGGCGCCTGCTGCGCATCGATCCCAATGCCGACACCCACGTGCAGGCGCTGGCCAGTTCCGACGCGGTCTACGGCGCGGCCTTCGCCCGCGCCGGCCTGCTGCGCGTGCGCGCGCTGGACGAGCTGTTCGCCGCGGCCGAGACCCTGGGCCGGCTCAGCACCTTCCCCGGCCGCCGCCTGGCCATCCTCAGCAACGGCGGCGGCGTCGGCCGCCTGGCGGTGGACAAGCTCGCCGACCTCGGCGGCACCCTGGCCGCGCTGTCGCCGCAGACCCTGCAACGCCTGGAGCAGGCGCTGCCGCAGGAGTGGTCGCACGCCAACCCGGTGGACATCGTGGTCGACGCCGACGGCGAGCGCTATGCCGCCGCCGCCGAAGCGCTGCTGGCCGATCCGGAGAACGACGCGGTGCTGGTGGTCAACGTGCCGACCGCCTTCACCTCCTCGGCCGACGCGGCGCAGGCGCTGACCCGCACCCTCGGCCTGCGCCCGCGCCACCACCGCGACAAGCCGGTGTTCGCGGTGTGGCTGGGCAACGACGAAAGCGCCACCGCCACGCTCAACGCCGCGCACATCCCCACCTACGCCACCGAGGCCGACGCGGTGCGCGGCTTCATGCACCTGGTGCGCTACCGCGAAGCGCAGGCGGCGCTGATGGAGACCCCGCCCAGCCTGCCCGAGGATTTCGTGTTCGACGCGGCCACCGCGCGCGGCATCGTCGACGCCGCGCTGGCCGCCGGGCAGACCTGGCTGGATCCGCTGGCCACCACCCGCCTGCTCGCCGCCTACGGCATTCCCACCGCGCCGGTGGTGCACGCCGCCAGCGCCGCCGAGGCTGCGTTGGCAGCGGCACCGATGCTGGCCGAAGGGCTGGCGGTGGCGGTGAAGATCCATTCGGCCGACATCCCGCACAAGTCCGACGTGGACGGCGTGCGTTTGAACCTGGTCAGCGCGCAGGCGGTGCAGGACGCCGCCGAAGGCATCCTCGCCCGCGCGCGCGCCGCGCGTCCGGATGCGCGCATCGACGGCGTGCTGGTGCAGCCCACGCTGCTGCGGCCGAAGGCGCGCGAACTGATCGCCGGCATCGCCGACGACCCCACCTTCGGCCCGGTGATCGTGTTCGGCCGCGGCGGCACCGCGGTGGAAGTGATCGACGACAAGGCGCTGGCGCTGCCGCCGCTGGACCTGCGCCTGGCCCACGAACTGATCGGCCGCACCCGCGTCAGTCGCATCCTCAAGGCCTACCGCGACGTGCCCGCGGCCGACGAGCGCGCGGTGGCGATGGTGCTGGTCAAGCTGGCGCAGCTGGCGGCCGACCTGCCGGAGATCCGCGAGTTGGACATCAACCCGCTGCTGGCCGACCGCGACGGCGTGATCGCGGTGGACGCCCGCGTGGCGGTGGCGCCGTCGCGGCGCCTGCACAAGGGCCGCGGCCACCCGCGTTTCGCGATCTTCCCGTATCCGAAGGAATGGGAGCGGCGCATCGTGCTCAACGACGGCGCCGCCGCGTTCGTGCGCCCGGTGCGCCCGGAAGACGACGCGCTGTTCCGCAGCTTCTTCGCCCGCGTCACCGACGAGGACCTGCGCCTGCGCTTCTTCCAGGCGGTGAAGCACTTCAGCCACGAATTCATCGCCCGCCTGACCCAGCTCGACTACGCCCGCTCGATCGCCCTGGTGGCGATCGAACCCAAGACCGGCGACATGCTCGGCGCGGTGCGCCTGCACGCCGACGCCGACTACGACCGCGGCGAATACGGCATCCTGATCCGCTCCGACCTCAAGGGCCACGGCATTGGCTGGCAGCTGATGCGGATCATGATCGAATACGCCGGCTGGCTCGGCCTCAACGTCGTCGAAGGCCAGGTGCTGCGCGAGAACCGCACCATGCTGGCGATGTGCGAACACCTGGGTTTCAAGGCCACGCCGGACCCGGAGGACGCGACGTTGATGGATGTGGTGTTGCCGGTGGGGAAGGGATGAGGTCTGGGTAAAAACCTGCTCCGACGATGGTTCGGAAGACTGAGCGGATCGTGTCTAGGCGTGACGGAGGTAGCCGATCGCGCCGCATGCTCCACGCCGACGTCTGCGCATGCGTCGGCCTTGAACGCGCAACAAAACCCGATTGGCGAGGACGTACTCGACCTGCACATCGCTATCGTCGGCAGCGCATCCTCGTTCGAAGCAGCGTGGTCGGGATTTACGCAGGAAGATGCGCACGAGACGTTCTGCGATCAGTTCGCGCGGCGAGTGGCCGAGCGTTATCTGGGCGGAGAGTTGTCGTACGAGGTTGCCGACCGCGCGATGAATGGGCTATATGCGTACTGTTACCATCTGGATTCCGATAGGGGCATGTCCGGTTACGCATGGGCCGTGTTCGATGCCTTCGAAGCGGGCGAGTACGTGCATGAGGGGGATGGCCCGGAAGCGTCCCCCGATGAAAAGTACGTTGTGCCGCTCTTGCGGAAGCTGTGCGTGTAATGACTTTCAGCCCGATGCCGCTTCGCGGCGCGGCTCAATCCAGGGATAGGGAATGACTGAATGAAGCTGTACGTTCCACTTATCGCATCTGCGCTCGCGTACGTCGTGGCGTTGTTCCTGCCGGCGTTGTACGGCGGTGGATCGCATGTCATTGGGTTTGTCCTGCTCGTGCTGGGCTGGGTACAAAGCCATCACGGCGAGTGCTACGCCTGGTTCGCCAATCCGGTCTTCTTAGCCGGGTTTTTCGCGTTCGCGTTGCGCAGGTTCAAGGTGGCCCTGTGCTGTGCGGCATTGGCTTGCCTGATCGGCCTGGACACCTTCCGCGCCACGGTGTTCTCGCTCAACGAGGCCGGCAACGACGTTGCGATCGAGCATGTGGGTGCTGCGTTCTACGTATGGGAGCTGAGCTTCGTCGTCCTGTTGCTCGCCTGCATACGGATGCTGTCGACTGCAGCACCGACGCCGCGCGCGGATCGCGGGTAATCCGGACGTTGCGGCGTGCTTCGACCGGCGCCAGACGCAGTGGTGCCGCAAGGTCGGCGCTGCCGCGGCACCGCGTTCGGTGCCGAAACCCGCAGGTCGTGGCTGCGGCTGCGCGATATGGCCAACACACGCCAGCGCGACGCGCGATAATCGGCGCTTCCATCGCCACCTGTGCGTCGATCGCGGGGTGTCGTTTTTCACGTGTGCATTTCATTGAGGACAATCGATGCGGGCAGTGATTGCTGCGGTTTTTCTTTCTATGCTGGCCTTGTGCGGGTGTGCCCGATCCGTCGCGCCCGAGCAACTGGGCGAGACCTGCGAACGCCGCCTCGGGGCAAGGACAGGACTCACTTCCACGCAGGCAGGCCGGTTCTGTACCTGCTTCTTGCAGGCATCACTGAAGAAGGTGCCGGCCGAGACCCTTGCCAGGGAGTTCGAGACCGGAAGCAGCGAGATGTTCAAGAGCACGCTGCGCGGCGAGTTCGAGCAGTGCAAGTCGGCGCTGGCGCGATAGCGCCGCCCCTGTCGCGGCTGATTGCCCGTGCCGCAGGCCGGAGGTCAGGCTGCACCTCCCAGCGCGCGTGGACGAGCCGCGCGGGATGACGTTTTGGCTGATGGCAGGCGCGTTCCTTCCGCTGTCCACGCTGGCGGGGCTGCGCATCGTCCGCATGCTGAAGCCGCCGAGGCATCGGCCGCTGCTTTTCATGGTCTGCGGTGCCCTCCTGCTCGCCTTCGGTGCATTGACCTGCCTGGCGCTGCGTTCGGACCTGCAGTCCGGCGAAGTCCATTCACCAGCCGGGCATTGGGTGCCGTCCACGCCGTCGCCGCGCAGGCGCCGGTGCAGTACTGGGTGCTGGTGCTCACGCTGTACGCGCTTTCGGTGCTGATCGCGGGATGGGGCGTCGCCGCGTTCGCGCTATGCGTGCGCGGAGCGCCTGCCGACACCACGCGCTCGATCAGGTAGAAACGATCGCGCCGCACTCGACAATGCAGCCAGGCCTCTGGCCTCGGATGCATGCGCGAAGCCATCCTGCTAGGTGCCGCATGCCGGGCGCAGCGGCGCGCTCCACCCGGCATGACGTTCCGTTGCCGGCTATTCCAGCTCTTGGTTGTCCACGCCACGTTCGACCGGGTAGACCGTGGCCGGCGGGGTGGTGGAGCGCATCAGTTTCAGCGGTAACGCGCTCTGCTGGCAGAGATTGCCGCCGCTGACGAACACGCCGTCCTGGGTGCACTTCCAGTCGTAGAAGTTGGCGATGCCGCCGGCCAGCTGCAGGCTGAAGTCGGTGCTCTGGGCCGCGGCGTCGAACGGCGTGCCGGCCGCGTTGTTCTGGAACCAGCGCATCCATTCCTTGGAGCCGATCGGCGGGATCTTGCTGGCCGCCTGGAAGGTCGGGTTCATCGGCGAGAGTTGCGGCGATTCGGCGGTCATATGGCAGCTCAGGCAGGAGCTGATCGGGTTGTCGACCGGACCGTTGAGGCGGCCGTTCCAGCCCAGGTGGGTCGCCGGCAGTTCGGGCCTGGCGTTGATCGCCGACTGCAGGATGCTGGGATTGATCCGGGTCTGGGTCGGCTGCTTGTTGGTGTAGTCGTTGCCGGTATTCTGCGGGTCGTTACCCCACATCACCCCGACCGGTACCAGGTTCTGCCAGCCGGGCTTGCCGCTGACCGCGCCGTTGTACTGGAAGGTGCCGAAGATCCAGCCGCTGCCGGGAACGCGGCTGTCGCGCACGGCGAAGTCCATCTGGATCAGCGCCACCTGCTTGAGCGTTCTGTCCGCCGAACTGAAGCTGTTGGTGACGTACGCCGTCCACAGCACCGGGTTCTGCAGGAACGGCACCTGGCTTCTGTCCACGTCGGCGAACAGCGCCTTGCACACCACGGTGCCGTCGCGGAAGCTGTTGGGCTTGGAGGTGAAACTGGGATCGGGATTCTGCGGATCCTTCCACACCTGGCCGAAGGTATAGCCGCCGATGTCGTTGTAGATGCCCACCGCGAAGGTCTGCCCGGTAGTGAGCTGGGTCGGCGCCAACTGCTTTACCTGGATCTGCGCTTCCTTGGTGAGGCCATGCACGCCTTCGCGGCCGAGCGGTCCGTAGTGCTGCCACGGCGCGTGGTACCAACGCCGGACCTTGTTGTTCTGCACGTACCAGTCGCTTTCCACGTTGCCTTCCAGGCAATAGGTCTTCACAGCGTCCACGTAGCCGCGCCAGGTCTCGAAGTTGTTGCTCAGCGGCTTGGGCAACTTCTGGAAGAACGCTGGCGGCGGTCCGCTGGGCGCTTGCTGCGGAAAGTCCTGGCTGAGCTGGAACACTGGTCCCTTGTAGCTCTGTGGCGGCGCGTAGCCGAAGTCCGGAAACTTGCCGGCGGTCGCGGTGCCGCTGGCGAGCGCCAGCGCGACGGCGGCGGCGATGATGCGCAGATGAGGCAGGTGCATGGTGTACTCCCTGGTGTGTGCGTCGGTCCAACGCGGACGTGGCCTGCGTGCATTAGGTGTCCGGACTCTCCCCGGCCCCGGACCGGCCACACGACCGCGCCGACGGCACGGTCGAGAATGCACAGCCCGTTGCGCGAGGACGTGCCTTGCGCCGGGCGCACCGGCCCGCGCTGCGGGCATGCACGCCCGCAACCGCGGCGACGGCTGTGTCGAGATAGAGTTGTTCGGGAACCGCACACCGCCGCGGCGCGTGCGCGCCTGGCCGCGAAGATGGCAGCGCCCTGCGACGCTGCGCTTACGGGATCGAAGAAGAAATATCCATGTCGCGCTCCTGACCGGCGGGTGAAGGCAACTGCTGTGTGATCGTCCCAGGTGCATCGAGCGCAGGGGGAACACGCCGGCATGGCAGGCAGCATCGGGGGACGAATGCTGCGGGGCGGGCGGTGACGCTGCCGCGCGGGTGCCAGGTGACGCGTCATGCGCTGCGTGCGCGGCTATCGCGCGATCCGCAGCGTTGCTCGACGCTTTCGACTCTAGCCGATCGCCCCGGCACAAGTAGTAGACAGTTGCGCTGCCGCGCAGGCGCTGGGATGCGTACCGCAACCGAGGTCGGGAATGCGCTCGGGCATGGCTGCAGGTCGGGAGGTCGTTCGTCTGCCCCGCCAGCGCGGCTCGGTCTCGGCCAATACCCATCGCTGCACTTGGAAGAAGTGGCAAAGCGGTTCGCCGGCGTCGAAGCGCACGCGACCAGGACGGTGAGCTGCCAGTTCAGTGTGAATGCGAACCCGCCCGGGCAGTGCCGGGCCGGCCTGCATGCATCGGTCGCGGTCCCCGGCAGCGGCGGTCGCATTACCCTGGCAGAATCGGGGTGCGCCACTGTCGGCGCCGCGCGAGGGGGCGCCGCATGTCTGTTGCCGAGCGGCCGCCAATGTCCGTGCCGGGACGCGCCAGGGAAGTGCTGGGCGTGTTCCTGCGCCTGGGGCTGACCAGTTTCGGCGGCCCGCTCGCGCACCTGGGCTATTTCCGCGAGGAATTCGTGCGCCGCCGCGGCTGGCTGGACGAGTCCGGCTTCGCGCAGTTGCTGTCGCTGTGCCAGGTGCTGCCCGGCCCAACCAGCAGCCAGCTCGGCGTCGCGATCGGCTGGCAGCGCGCAGGCTGGCGCGGGGCGTTGGCGGCGTTCGTGGGCTTCACCCTGCCGTCGGCGCTGCTGATGTTCGCGTTGGCGCTGTCCGCGCCGCGCTGGCTGCTGCATCCGCTCGGCGCGCAATTGCTGCACGGGCTCAAGCTGGTCGCGGTGGTGGTGGTCGCGCATGGCGTATACGCGATGGCGCGCACGCTGACGCCGGACCTGCGGCGGGTACTGTTGGCGGTGGCGGTGGCGGTGGCGGCCGCGGCGCTGGTGCTTGCGCTCGATCGCGCCTGGGGCCAGCCGCTGGCGATCGGGCTGGGAGCGCTGGCCGGGATCGTCTGGTGCCGGCCGCCGCCGGTGCCGATGACGGCGGCCGCGCCGCGGCGCTGGCGCCGCGATGTGGGACTGTGCTGTGCGCTGGCGTTCGGCGGATTGCTGCTGGCGGCGCTGTGGGTCTCTTCAAGCAACGCCGCGATACCGGCGCCGGCGCCGCTCGCTGCGGCGTTCTACCGCGCCGGGGCGCTGGTGTTCGGTGGAGGCCACGTGGTGCTGCCGTTGCTGCAGCGCGAACTGGTCGCCAGCGGGTGGATGTCCGCGGACACCTTCCTTGCCGGCTACGGCGCGGCACAGGCGATGCCGGGTCCGATGTTCGCGCTGGCCGCCTACCTGGGGGCCAGCGCCGGAAGCGGCATCGCGCCGGGTGCGGCGGCAATGCTGGCGCTGGCGGCGTTGTTCGCGCCGGGCCTGCTGGTCTTGGGCGCGGCGTTGCCGCTGTGGCAGGTGCTGGCCGGGCGCCGGCCGGTGGCGCGGGCGCTGGCCGGCATCAACGCCGCGGTCGTCGGCGTGCTGGCCGCGGCGTTGTACGACCCGCTGTGGCGTGACGGCATCCGCAGCCCGCCGGATCTGCTGGTGGTGGCACTGGGCTTGATCCTGATGGCACGCCTGCAGCGCCCGGCGCTGTGGGTCGTGGCATGGTGTGCGGTGTCGGCGCTCGGCTTCGGCGCGTTGGGGCGCTAGGCGCCGCCGCCGATGGCCGCAATCGGGCATCGTTTGCGTTGTTGTCGGCGGTAAGCGGGAATGCGATTTCTCTTTGGGGAAAGGGGCCATGCGTACGCACGGAACGTTGATCAAGTGGGACGATGAGCGGGGCTTCGGCTTCGTGCGCTCGGCGCATGGCGATGCCGAGATAGTCGTGCACATCGCGGCGTTCCCGCACGACGGCGTGCGTCCGCGGCTCGGCGAGTTGATTTCGTTCGATCTGGAAAAGGACGCGGAAGGACGGCCACGCGCGGTGCGGGTGATGCGCCCCGGCCGCGCACCGACCACGCCGGCGCGCCGCGCCGCGGCTGACGCACGTTCCGGCAGCGCGTTCGGCCGCGTGCTTGCCGTGCTGTTGGTGATCGGCATCGGCGCCTATGCGTATTCGCTGCTCGCACCGCGCTTCGCTGGCACGTCGACGCCGACGCCGAGTGCAGCCACCGCACCCACTTCCAGTGCACCGGCCACGGTGCCAGCCGCGGCGGCGGCATCCGGGCAGCACTTCCAATGCGACGGACGCACCCACTGCGCACAGATGACTTCGTGCGAGGAGGCGACCTATTTCCTGCGCAATTGCCCCGGCGTGCAGATGGATGGCAACCACGACGGCGTGCCGTGCGAACGGCAGTGGTGCCATTAGGACTTGCGCTTCACTCACTCAAGCGATATCCCTTTGCAACGCGGCTCGAACCAGGTGTCAGACCATCGTGCGGTATCTTCCAGCTATCGATATCCCCGCCACACTTCATCGGGAAGTGTCCGTTGAGCAATTCCTTGGCCGTAGTCCCGAACATGGGGAGTGCGTGCGCCATGTCGAGTTGCGTCCCGCGAAAGGGGCGATAGAGGTCTGGGTCCATGACGTCGAAGATATCGGCAACCAGGACCGCCTAGACCTATATGACTTCCCATATCTGGAGCCGGACGGTCCTGATGCGCCGGTAGCGTCATTCGCTGATCCACAAGATGCACTTGCCTATGCGAGTACATCACTGGCAACCGATCCAGCCCACTGGGTGAATCAGGGCATTGCTCAGTCGGAATACCTTGATTACATCCGAGCAGGCCGTCCAGACAAATGGCCGGAGGCCGGACGCCAGTTGAAGAGCCTCTAAAACCGATGCGGCTCCGCGGGCTGGCTTCGATAGGGGAATCTCTGAGCTGCTGCATACACGCAGTCAGCCACGCACAAGATAAACCGCCCTCGGCGATGCATTGACGCCAACTCAGCTGTCGTCATCACGGGTGAACGGCGCCAACCGCAGCTTGACCCGATGCTCGACCCCGGCCGGGCACTGCCCCGGCGCCGGTCCGCGGAAATAGCTGCGCTGCCAGCCTTCGCGCTTGGCCTCTGGATCGTCTTGCTCCAGGTCGTGCAGGAACTGGCCGCGGCTGCGCATCCAGGCCTGGTAATCGCGCTCCAGTTCCGGGGTCTGCGACAGCGGTTGCCAGCGCGGTTCGGTCTCGACGAGCACCCGCCGTTGCACCGGGAAGAAGTGGCAGAACGGTTCGCCCGCGTCGAAGCGCACGCGTCCGGGGCGGGTGAACTGCCAGTTCATGGTGAAGGTGTAGGGACTCCAGTCGGTCTCGATCAATCCGGTCAGCCCGGCAATGCCGTCCTTGGGCCGGTTGACCGGCGCGGTCACGTACAGGTCCATGCCCGGTTCGGTGCGGAACAGGCAAGGCACGTCGAAGGTAAGCACGCCGTAGCCGAAATGGCTGACCGCCGGCGCGTGGCTGCCGGCATCGGGGTGGATGCGGATGGCGTCGAGCGCGTTGCCGCCGCTCCATTCGGCCTCGAACCCGCTTTGGCACAGCAGCTCCCAGCCGTGCGCGTTGGCGATGTCCAGCGGCAGGCAGCGGTAGGCGTAGCGCTGGTCGGTGCGGTCCATCCACGGCCGCTCGCGCGGCGCCGGGCGCACGTCTAGAGTGTGGCCATCGAGAACGTGGGCGGTGAGTTTCATGGCGGCGGGCTTGGCGGAGGGTGTGCGCCGAGTGTGACGCGTCGGCGCACGCCTGGTGACCGCGCGCGGCGGCCGCATTGCGCTCGCTGCGGTTGGCCGTGGCTGGTCGCGGTCGTACGCATCGCAGTGCGATCGTGCGCGGTCGATGGCGCAAAGCAGGCGGTGCCTGCTTTGCCAGGCGTGCGCGCTGCCGGCGCGCCGACCCGCGCTCAGTCCGCCTCGAACTCCAGCAGCGCCACGCCGTCGCCGACCAGTTCGCCCTCGCGCACGCGGTAGCCATGCACCACGCCATCGGCGGGGGCCTGCAGGGTGTGCTCCATCTTCATCGCCTCCAGCACCAGCAACGGTGTGCCGCGCGCCACGCGGGTGCCAGGCGCGACCAGCAGCGCGACGACGCGGCCGGGCATCGGCGCGGTCAGCCCGCCGGCATCGGCGATCGGCTGGTCGGCCTCGGCGACCGGGTCGTGCAGGTCGAACAGGTGCGCCTGGCCGGCGACGAACAGATGCAGGCGGCTGCCGGCGAACACCGCGTCGGCGTGCACGCGCTGCACGTCGAGCTGCGCCTGCAGGCGTTGCTCCTGCAGGCTGCCGGTGGCGAGCAGCACGGCATCGGTGGCGCTATCGTGGATGCGCCAGCCCGCGTCGGTCGCCACCGCGCGCAGCGTGCGGCGCGTCTCGCCGTGCTGCAGGATCAGGTTGCGCGGCGCCGGTTCGCCCAGGCGCCAGCCGTCGCGCAGGTCCCAGGGCGAATGCGGGTCGCCGGGTTGCGCGGCGTCGGCGCGGTCGTGCAGCAGCCAGGCCAGCGCGGCCAGCGTCCAGGTCGGCTCGGCAGTGGCCGGCGCAGTCTCGAACAGCGCCGTATGTTCGCGCTCGATCAGTGCGGTATCCAGATCGGCCTGTGCGAACGCCGTGGTGCCGATCAAGCGTTGCAGGAAGGCGGCATTGGTGGCCACGCCGACCACCTGGCACGCCGCCAGCGCCGCCTGCATGCGCCGCAGCGCGCGTTCGCGGGTCTCGTCCCAGACGATCAGCTTGGCGATCATCGGATCGTAGTGCGTACTGATGACGTCGCCCTGTTCGACGCCGGCATCGACGCGGGTGTGCGCGTCCGCCGCCGGCAGGCGCAGATGCTGCAGCGTGCCGGTCGAAGGCAGGAAGCCGCGCGCCGGATCCTCGGCGTACAGCCGCGCCTCCAGCGCATGGCCGCGGATCGCCAGTTCGTGCTGGCGTCTGGGCAGCGGCTGGCCGGCGGCCACGCGCAGCTGCCACTCGACCAGGTCGGTGCCGGTGATGCATTCGGTGACCGGGTGTTCCACCTGCAGCCGCGTGTTCATTTCCATGAAGTAGAACCCGCCGTCGGGCGCGACGATGAACTCCACCGTGCCGGCGCCGACATAGCCGACCGCGCGCGCGGCTTCCACCGCGGCTTGGCCCATCGCGGCGCGGCGTTCGCCGCTCATGCCCGGCGCCGGCGCTTCCTCCAGCACCTTCTGGTGGCGGCGCTGCACCGAGCAATCGCGTTCGAACAGGTAGGCCAGTTCGCCATGCGTATCGCCGAACACCTGGATCTCGATATGCCGCGGGCGCAGCACGTATTTCTCCACCAGCACGTGGGCGTTGCCGAACGCGGCCTGCGCTTCGCGCTGGCAGGCGGCCAGGGCGGCGACGAAGTCCTCGCTGCGATCGACCCGGCGCATGCCCTTGCCGCCACCGCCGGCGCTGGCCTTGATCAGCACCGGATAGCCGATGGCGTCGGCCTGTTCGCGCAGGAACTCCGGCTCCTGGCGTTCGCCGTGGTAGCCCGGGGTCAGCGGCACGCCGGCGGCGTGCATCAGCGCCTTGGCCGCGCTCTTGTCGCCCATGGCTCGGATCGCCGCCGGCGGCGGGCCGATGAACACGATGCCGCGCGCGGCGCAGGCTTCGGCGAAGTCGGCGTTCTCGGACAGGAATCCGTAGCCTGGGTGGATCGCCTGGGCGCCGCTGGCCTGGGCGGCGTCGAGGATGCGTTCGCTGCGCAGGTAGCTGTCGCGCGCGGGTGCGGCGCCGATGTGGATCGCTTCGTCGGCCAGGCGCACGTGGCGGGCGCCGCGGTCGGCATCGGAATAGACGGCGACGCTGGCGATGCCGAGTTTGCGGCAGGTGGCGATCACGCGGCAGGCGATCTCGCCGCGATTGGCGATCAGGATCTTGTCGAACATCGGCAGGTCGGGCGTGGCCATGGTCAGTTGCCTGGAGAAGGGGTGTCGTGTCTTGCAGTTGCAGTTGCTTGGGCTGTTGCTGTTGCCATTGCTTTTGACTTACCGGGTTCCCTTCCGCAGCGGCGGCCATGGCGGGGAAAAACCCGAAGGGCGGCGCACAAGGATGTGCGCCGTTCGCGGTAGGGGCAGGATGCCCCTTCCGCGAATCCCCGGTATGGACGCGGACCCGGAGCGCGCAGCGCGGAGGGCGCGAGGCAGGGCGCGCTTTCTTTTGGTTACTTTTCTTTGCGCGAGCAAAGAAAAGTGACTCGCCGCAAGGCGAAAGCCTTTGCCCTTGCCTTGGTTCTGGCATTGAGGTTTTGAAGCTTTGGAGCAAGAGCAAGAGCTTCCGCTGGCGCGGGTCACTTTTCTTTGCTTGTGCAAAGAAAAGTAACCAAAAGAAAGCACACCCCGCAGCGCGCCCTCCGCGCTGCGCGCTCCGGGTCCGCAGCCCCAACGGGCATTTTTCGATGGCACATCCATGTGCCAACGAAAAACGTCGCGCATCCTGCGCGCCGCCCTTCGGGTTTTCGCCCGCCGGGCCTGCCGCGCTGAGGGGACCCGGTAGATCACAAGCAAAGCAAAGGCGACAGCGAGAGCAGAAGCAACGGCAACAGCAGAGGCAACAGCAGAGGCAACAGCAACAGCGGAGCTGTCGGCCACGGTCGGTGGGACGGCAGGCGACCGCCGCGCGTGCAAAGCAGGGCGATCGTGCCCGCTCACATCCGGAACACCCCGAACTTGGTCGGTTCCGCCGGCGCGTTCAACGCCGCCGACAGGCCCAGGCCCAGCACCCGCCGCGTCTGCGCCGGATCGATGATGCCGTCGTCCCATAGCCGCGCACTGGCGTAATACGGATGCCCCTGGCGCTCGAACTGCTCGCGGATCGGCGTCTTGAAGGCAACTTCGTCCTCGGCCGGCCAAGTGCCGCCCTTGGTCTCGATGCCGTCGCGGCGCACCGTCGCCAGCACGCTCGCCGCCTGCTCCCCGCCCATCACCCCGATCCGCGCGTTCGGCCACATCCACAGGAAATTCGGCGAATACGCGCGGCCGCACATGCCGTAGTTGCCGGCGCCGAACGAACCGCCGATCACCACCGTGAACTTGGGCACCTTCGCGCAGGCCACCGCCATCACCAGCTTGGCCCCGTCCTTGGCGATGCCGCCGTGCTCGTACTTGCGCCCGACCATGAAGCCGGTGATGTTCTGCAGGAACACCAGCGGGATGCCGCGCTGCGCGCACAGTTCGATGAAGTGCGCGCCCTTCAGCGCCGACTCGGAGAACAGGATGCCGTTGTTGGCGATGATGCCGACCGGATAGCCGTGCAGGTGCGCGAAACCGGTGACCAGGGTGGTGCCGTAGCGCGCCTTGAACTCGTCCAGGCGCGAACCGTCGACCACCCGCGCGATCACCTCGCGCACGTCGAACGGCTTGCGTGGGTCGGCCGGGATCACCCCGTACAGTTCCTCGGCCGGATACAGCGGCGGCTCCGGCGCGCGCAACGCCAGCGCCGGCTCGGGCTTGCGCCAGTTGAGCTGGGCCACGATCGCGCGCACCCGGGCCAGCGCCTGCAGGTCGTTGTCGGCGAAATGGTCGGCCACGCCTGAGATGCGCGTGTGCACGTCGGCGCCGCCCAGTTCCTCGGCGCTGACCTCCTCGCCGGTGGCCGCCTTCACCAGCGGCGGGCCGCCGAGGAAGATCGTGCCCTGCTCGCGCACGATCACCGTCTCGTCGCTCATCGCCGGCACGTAGGCGCCGCCGGCGGTGCACGAGCCCATCACGCAGGCGATCTGGGCGATGCCCTGCGCCGACAGGTTGGCCTGGTTGTAGAAGATCCGGCCGAAATGGTCGCGGTCCGGGAACACCTCGTCCTGCAGCGGCAGGAACGCGCCACCGGAATCGACCAGGTAGATGCATGGCAGCCGGTTCTGCTGCGCGATCTCCTGCGCGCGCAGATGCTTCTTCACCGTCATCGGGTAGTAGGTGCCGCCCTTGACCGTGGCGTCGTTGGCGACGATCACGCATTCCACGCCGGACACGCGGCCGATGCCGGCGACCACGCCGGCGCACGGCACCTCATCGGCATACAGGCCCAGCGCGGCGAGCGGGGCGATCTCCAGGAACGCGCTGCCCGGGTCGAGCAGCGCGTCGATGCGCTCGCGCGCCAGCAGCTTGCCGCGCGCCTGATGCTTGGCGCGCGCCGCGGCGCTGCCGCCCTGGGCGATGCGCGCCTGGGTCTGCTGCAGCTCGTCGACCACCGCGCGCAGCGCCGCGGCGTTGGCGGCGAAGGCGTCGTCGCCGGGTTGCAACTTGGTCTGGATCACGCTCATGGCAGGGCCATCGAAAAGGAGGAAAGGAGATTCGTGTAGGAGCGGCTTCAGCCGCGACGCCTTACCGGGAGCGTGTCGCGGCCGATGGCCCGAGGCCACGTAGAGCCGCTCCTACACGAAGCGCATCACTTGGTCCGCTCGAACAGCTCGCGGCCGATCAGCATGCGCCGGATTTCCGAGGTGCCGGCGCCGATCTCGTACAGCTTGGCGTCGCGCCACAGGCGCCCGGTCGGGTAGTCGTTGATGTAGCCGTTGCCGCCGAGCACCTGGATCGCCTGGCCGGTGAGCCAGGTCGCCTTCTCGGCCGCGTACAGGATCGCGCCGGCGGCGTCCTGGCGGGTGGTGCGTCCGGCGTCGCAGGCGCGCGCCACCGCATACACATAGGCGCGGCAGGCGTTGAGGCCCACGTACATGTCGGCCAGCTTGCCCTGCATCAGCTGGAAGCTGCCGATCGCCTCGCCGAACTGGCGGCGTTCGTGCACGTACGGCATCACCACGTCCATCGCCGCGGCCATCAGCCCCAGCGGGCCGCCGGACAGCACCAGCCGCTCGTAGTCCAGGCCCGACATCAGCACGCGCACGCCGCCGCCAACGCTGCCCAGCACGTTCTCCACCGGCACCTCGCACTCCTGGAACACAAGCTCGCAGGTGTTGGAGCCGCGCATGCCGAGCTTGTCCAGCTTCTGCGCGGTGCTGAAGCCGGGCATGCCCTTCTCGACCAGGAACGCGGTGATGCCGCGCGCGCCGCCGGCCGGGTCGGTCTTGGCGTAGACCACCAGTACGTCGGCATCGGGGCCGTTGGTGATCCACATCTTGTTGCCGTTGAGCACGTAGCGATCGCCGCGCAACTCGGCGCGCAGCTTCATCGACACCACGTCCGAACCGGCGCCCGGCTCGCTCATCGCCAGCGCGCCGACATGCTCGCCGCTGCACAGCTTGGGCAGGTAGCGCGCCTTCTGCGCGTCGCTGCCGTTCTTGCGCAGCTGGTTCACGCACAGGTTCGAATGCGCGCCGTAGGACAGGCCGATCGCGCCGGAGGCGCGCGAGATCTCCTCCATCGCCACCACGTGCGCCAGGTAGCCCATCGCGCTGCCGCCGTACTCCTCCTCCACGGTCAACCCGAGCAGGCCCTGCTCGCCGAGCTTGCGCCACAGTGGCGCGGGGAAGGCGTTGTCGCGATCGGCCTGTTCGGCCAGCGGCGCGATCTCGCGCGCGGCGAAGGCGGCCACCGTGTCGCGCAGCAGGTCGATGTCCTCGCCCAGTTCGAAATTCAACGACGGCATCAGCATGGCGGGCTCCGGAGGCAGGCGTGCGGCAGACGGGGCGCCTAGAATCCAGGCGGCGCCGGGGAATGGACGCCAGCGTAGCCGGGAACGGCGAAGAAGTGAACAATAATTCATTAATTGAACCTAGAATCACCCCATGGCCTACAAACGCTCCGCGCTGATGGAAGAACGCCTTGCCGGCAACCGCCAGCGGATCCTGCTGGCGGCGCGGCGGCTGGTTGCGGCCGGCGGCTTCCGCGGCGCGCCGGTGACCGCGGTGGCGGCCGAGGCGGGGGTGTCCACCGGGCTGATCTACCGCCACTTCCCGTCCAAGGCCGAGCTGTTCGTGGAAGTGCTGACCGCGGCGGTGGACTACGAACTGGCGATCCTGCGCGGCATCGCCGCCGAACCGGCGCCGGCGACGCAGCGCCTGCGCGCGGCGATCGCCTCGTTCGTGCGCCGCGCGCTGGCCGGGCCGGGATTGGCCTATGCCTTCATCGCCGAGCCGGTGGAGCCGGAGGTGGATGCCGAGCGCATCCGCTGCCGGCGCCTGTTCGGCGATCTGTTCAAGGGCATCCTCGCCGACGGTGTGGCCGCGGGCGAATTCCCGGCGCAGGACCTGGACGCGGCCGCGGCCTGCCTGGTCGGCGCCTACACCGAAGCCCTGGTCGGCCCGACCGCGCCCAGCCGCGACGGCCCGCGCGACAGCGACCGCCTGGTCGAGGCGGTGTGCGGTTTCTGCCTGCGCGCGGTCGGCAGCGCGCAGGCGGGATAAGAAGTTTTGCGGGGGCCACCTCTGCGCAGTGCGGCCTCAGGCAGCAAGCGAATGCGCGCAGAGGGACGGTGGCGGCAGCGCTTCGGTCGCCTTGGCATGCCACAGTCAAAACACCTGCACAGCCGTAATACCCAAGCCGTGTCCCTGCTTGGGGGCAAAACTGCTGCGATGCAGCACGCATCGTCTGCGATTGGCCGCATCGCCGGACTGCCGTGCGCGGCAAACGCTGGCTATACTCGGCCGCGTAGCGGTGGTCCGGTCACCACGTGCCAAAGGGGTGTGATGTGCGGAATTACGACCTCGAATTTCTCAAGCGGTTCTCGATGGTGATCGGCCTGTTGGCCGTCATCACCCTCGGTCTGATCGCGTTCGCGGCCTATTTGCAGCGGGCGATCCCGCCCGAGGTGTCGCCGGTGGCGCTCAAGCGCACCGAGGAACGCATCGCGCCGGCGGGCGCGGTGTATGCCGGCAGTACCGGCGCTGCGGCGCAGGCCGCCGCGCAGGCGGCGGCGCTGGCCAAGGCCTCGGCGCAGGTCGCCTACGGCGGCACCACCGACGGCAAGGTGATCTTCAATAACCTGTGCACCGCCTGCCACACCACTGGTGTCGGCAAGGCGCCGACCCTGGACCATGCGCACTGGGATGCGCGCATCGCGCAAGGCAAGGACACGCTGTACAAGCACGCGATCGAGGGCTACACCGGCCCCGATGGCGGGATCATGCCGCCCAAGGGCGGCAATCCGGCGCTCAGCGAGGCGCAGATCCACGCCACGGTCGATTGGATGCTGTCGAACCTGAAGTAACCCCGCAGCCTGCGGGTTTTTCCAGCGCCGCCTCCGGGCGGCGCGTTCGTATTCGATGCCGGCGTGTGCCGGCGAGCTAAGGAGAGTGATCGTATGCGCCTGTTGCCCCCGATGTTGTCGTTGCTGCTTGTGGCCGCCGCGCCTGCCGCACTTGCGTTGACGCCGCCGCAGACCCTCCCGATCGGGCAGCTGCGGCCGGCCGACGGCGCACAGGGCGTGGTGTTCGAAGGCGTGGTCACCGCGCGCGTGCAGGCCGGCGGCGACGCCTATCTGGTGCAGGACGCCGGCGATGGCGATCCGCTCACCGCCGACGCGCTGCTGGTGCAGGGTGATGCCGACGCCACGCTGGTCCCGGGCGACCGGGTGCGGGTCTGGGGCGAACTGGCGCCGCGGCGCGCGGCCAGCCTGGCGTCGGCCGGCACGCCGTTCGCCGGGCGCAGCGTGCGCGCCGCCGGGCACACCGTGCTGGCGCGCGCGCAGCCGCTGCCGCTGCAGGTGCTCGACGCCGCACCGGCCGACTGGTCGGCGCTGGCCGGCATGCGCGTGCGCATCGATGCGCCGCTGACCGTGGTCGATACCGATGCGCTGGCCAAGGCCGGCGAACTCGGCGTCGCCTTCGGCGGACGCCTGTGGCAACCCTCCGAAATCGCCGCGCCGGGCAGCGCCGAACTGGCCGCGGCGAACGCCGACAACGCGCGGCGTTTGCTGCTGCTGGGCGAAGCCGGCGCGCATGCGCCCGACAGCCTGCCTGCCTACCTGGGCAGCGGCGAAGCCGCCGTAGCGCCGCGCGCCGGCACCACGCTGCAGGGTGTGGAAGGCATCGTCGGCGGCGTGGTCGAGGGCGCGGCGCGGCTGTATCCGACCGCGCCGTTGCAACTGACTCCGCCGCCGGCACCGGCGCCGCCGCAGGTCGCCGGCACGCTGCGCGTGGCCGCGTTCAACCTGGAGAACTTCTTCAATGGCGACGGCCGCGGCGGCGGCTTCCCGACCCTGCGCGGCGCGCGCACTGCCGCCGAATTCCAGGCGCAGCTGGCCAAGCTGGTCGCCACCATCCGTCCGCTGCAGGCCGACGTCGCCGCGCTGATGGAACTGGAGAACGACGGCTACGGGCCGACCTCGGCGATCGCCACGCTGGTGACCGCGCTCAATGCCGGCGATGGCGGCGACTGGCGTTTCGTCGACGCCGGGCGCGGCCCGGGCGACAACCCGATCCGGGTCGGCCTGATCTACCGCGCCTCGCGGGTCAGCCCGGTCGGCAAGCCGGCGGTGCTGGAAGGCGGCCCGTTCGCCGCGCACAGCCGGGTGCCGCTGGCGCAGGCGTTCCGGCGCGGCAACGGGCAGCCGTTCGTGGTCGTGGCCAATCACTTCAAGTCCAAGGGCTGCGGCGACGCGGCCGCCGACGATGCCGACCGCGGCGACGGCCAGGGCTGCTGGAACGCCACCCGCACCGAATCGGCGCGGCGCCTGGATGCGTGGCTGCGTACCGATCCCACCGGCAGCGGCAGCACCACCAGCGTGCTGCTCGGCGACTTCAACGCCTACGCCATGGAAGACCCGCTGCGCCTGCTGCGCGACGCCGGCTGGGGCGATGCGCTGGCGCAGGCGCACGTCGAACAGCCCTACAGCTTCATCTACAGGGGCCTGAGCGGCCGCCTGGACCACGCCCTGCTGAGTCCGGCACTGGCACCGCTGCTGCGCGGCGCCGCCGAATGGCACGTCAACGCCGATTCGCCCGACGCCGACGGCTACCGCGAACGCAACCTGCCGGGCCCGTGGCGCAGCTCCGATCACGACCCGCTGCTGCTCGGCTTTGAGCTTTGAGAGCCGGGATTTGGGATTTGGGATTGGGATTCGTTGAAGCGGAGGGCCGCGATCTGCGCCGAGCGCGGTTGCGTTTAATTCGCCGCTCGGAATAGCGGATGGCGCTGCTGATCGGTGTCCTGATGCGCAAGGAGAGCCGCGGTCTTCCAGATCGCGAATCCCAGCTTTTGCGAATCCCCAATCCCGAATTACGAATCCCCGCTACCCATGCCGATGCCCATTGCGCCGCCAGTTCCACAGGTGCGCGCTCGCCAGCAGCAGGCTGCCGGCCACGGTGACAGGGGTTTCGGCCTGCGCGCTGGGAAATCCGATCGCGCCGGCCAGCAGGCCGCACAGACCCAGCACGGCCATCGTCCACAGCGGCCACGGCAGCGGGCGCTGCCGCTGCGCGCGCCATAGCGCCAGCCCGGCCAGCGGCAGCGCGATCGCCACGAACAGCCCATGCACCCACTCGGCCTGCGCCCACGCGCCGAACAGCGGCAGGGCCGCGGCCAGCAGCGGCAGCGCCAGGCAATGCAGCAGGCATAGCCCGGACAGGAGTACGGCGGAGGCATCGAAGAACGGCTGGGGCAGGGATTTCATGGGCGGCGATTCCGGCATTGAAGTGTTATATAGTAACATTTCTCCCGCCACGTCCAAGCCGCCATGCCAACGCCCGCCGTGCTCGACCGCCGCCTCCCCGTCACCGTCCTGTCCGGCTTCCTCGGCGCCGGCAAGACCACCTTGCTCAACCGCGTGCTGCGCAATCGCGACGGCCGCCGCGTGGCGGTGATCGTCAACGACATGAGCGAGATCAACATCGACGCGGCGCTGATCCGCGACGGCGGCGCCGCGCTCAGCCGCACCGAGGAAACCCTGGTCGAGTTCAGCAACGGCTGCATCTGCTGCACGCTGCGCGAGGACCTGCGCCAGGAAGTGCAGCGCCTGGCCGACAGCGGCCGCTACGATTACCTGTTGATCGAATCCACCGGCATCTCCGAGCCGATGCCGGTCGCCGCCACGTTTGCGGTGCGCGACGAACACGGCCGCAGCCTGGCCGACGTGGCGCGGCTGGACACAATGCTCACCGTGGTCGATGGAGTGAGTTTCCTGCGCGATTTCGGCTCTGCCGAACGCCTGGCCGAACGTGGCCTGCAGGCCGGCGACGATGACGATCGCGGCCTGGTCAACCTGCTGGTGGAGCAGATCGAATTCGCCGACGTGATCGTGATCGGCAAATGCGATCTGGCCACCGCGGGCACGGTGGCGCGCACGCGCGCGGTGCTGCGCGCGCTCAATCGCGAGGCGCGCATCGTCGAAGCCAGCCACGGCGACGTGCCATTGGACCTGGTGCTGGATACCGGCCGTTTCGATTTCGTGCGCGCGCAGCTGGCGCCGGGCTGGATGCAGGCATTGCGCGGCGAGCACGCGCCGGAAACCGAGCAGTTCGGCATCGGCAGCTTCGTCTACCGCGCGCAGCGCCCATTCCATCCGTTGCGTTTCGCGCGGCTGGCGCAGAACGGCCTGCGCGACGTGGTCCGCAGCAAGGGCTTTTTCTGGCTGGCCAGCCGCATGGACTGGGTCGGCGAACTGTCGATCGCCGGCGCGGCCACCCAGACCAATGCCGCCGGCTTCTGGTACGCCGCGCGCGAACGTGTGGAGCAAGGCTTGCTGGACACGCCGCTGCCGCTGCCGCCACGACCGCTGCCCTACACCGAGTTGGGCTGGCAGCGGCAGCACAGCGCGTGCTGGAGCGCGCCGCCGCCGCGTGCCGATGAGGTGGGCGATGCGCGCGAATACGCGGCGCTGCGCGCGCTGTGGCACCCGCTGTGGGGCGACCGCCGCCAGGAGCTGGCGGTGATCGGCGTCGACCTGGACGAGGCGCGGGTGCGCGCCGAACTCGACGCCTGCCTGCTCGACGACGCGGAACTGGGGCGCGGGCCGGCGGCCTGGCAGGCGCTGGCCGATCCGTTCCCGGTGTGGCGGCGCTGAGGGATTGCTGGGGCTGTCGGCGTTTCTGGTTCGCTTGCTGTTCATTGGCTAAGAACCATCCCCACACGCAGGTCCCCGCGCTTCGTTTGTCGCGGCTGAAGCCGCTCCTACAGGGGGCCGGGCGCCGGATGGGTGCACTGTAGGAGAGGCTTCAGCCGCTACAGAACCCATGGACGCACATACCACTGCTAACCGCGCGCACCAACCGCGATCAGCACGATCGCCAGCAGCGCCGCCAACAGACCCATACGGTTCCAGGCGCTGGTCTTCTCGCCGAAGGCCAGCACGCCGAGCAGCGCGCCCAGCACGATCACGCCCAGGTTCATCGCCGCGAACACCATCGCGGGGCTGTCCGGCAGCGCCTGGTGCGCGCGCACGTAGAACGCGATGTTGCCGAAGTTGAGCGTGCCCAGCAGCAGGCCGGCGCCCGCGTTGCGCCAGGCCAGCGGCACGCTGCCGCGCAGGTGCCGCCACAGTTGCACGCCGAGCAGCAGCACGAAGGCGATCGCGAAGGCGACCAGCAGCGAGGCGGCGAACGGCGTGCCTGCCTGGGCGATGCGTTTGAGCAGCACGTCGATCGCAGCGAAGCCGGCCCACACCAGCAGCAGCCAGGGCGCGGCGCGCGCAGCGCCGGCCGGCGTCGGTCCGGGCCGGTGCACGATGCCGGCGATGGCCAGCAGGCCCAGCGCCAGCCCGGCCAGTTTGTAGCCGTTGGCGCGCTCGCCGAACAGCGCGAAGGCGGCCGCCAGCGACAGCAGCAGCGACAACCGCTGCGCCGCGTCGGTGCGCACGATGCCGGCCAGCGCCACCGCGCGGCCCAGCACCAGGAACAGCGCCGGCAGCAGCAGCGCCAGCCCGAGCAGCGCCGCCCACGGCGCCTGCGCGCTGCGCAGCGTGGCCAAGGGCGGATGCAGCAGCGCCGCGCACAGCAACGCCGCCGCCAGGTAGTTCCAGGTCACCGCCTGGGCCAGGTCGATGCGCCGCTGCGGCGCCAGCTTCAGCAATGCGGAGACCAGCACGCTGCACATCACACTCAGAAGAACGAACGCCACGCGCAAGGGATCCGGTCGGGGAAGAGAACGCTGCGTGCGCCTGGCCTGCATGTGGCCTGCACCCAGCCCCGCTATTATGAGCGAATGACCTCTCCCGCTTTCCCTACCGAATCCGGCGCGTTGACGCTGGACGGCCCCGCCGGCCAGCTCGAGGCCGCGGTCGATCTGCCCGATGCCGAGACGGCCGCCTTGCCGGTCACCGCGATCGTCTGCCACCCGCTGTCCACCGAGGGCGGCACCATGCACAACAAGGTGGTGACGATGGTCGCGCGCGCGCTGCGCGAACTCGGCGTGCACGTGGTGCGTTTCAACTTCCGCAGCGTCGGCGCCTCCGCCGGCAGCTTCGACCATGGCGACGGCGAACAACAGGACCTGGCCGCGGTGGCGGCGTGGGTGCGCGCGCAACGCCCGCACGATGCGCTGTGGCTGGCCGGTTTCAGCTTCGGCGCCTACGTGTCGTTGCGCGCCAGCGCCGCGCTGCAGCCGCAGGCGCTGGTGTCGATCGCGCCGCCGGCCGGGCGCTGGGACTTCGCCGGCGTGGAACCGCCGCCGCAGTGGCTGGTGATCCAGGGCGACGCCGACGAGATCGTCGATCCGCAGGCCGTCTACGATTGGCTGGAGACGCTGGAGCAGCAGCCCGAACTGGTGCGCATGCCCGACACCAGCCATTTCTTCCACCGCAAGCTGATCGACCTGCGCGGCGCCTTGCAGCACGGGGTCAAGGCATGGCTGCCGGCGAAACAGGCGTGAGCGCGGAGCGTGGTCAGGCGGCCGCATGGCCGCAGGCAGGGCGCTGCGCGGGCGCGCGCCGATGAGCGCCGCCGCCACGCCTTCGCAACGCTACGCCGCCGGCGTGGCGCGCGGCGACTGGCGCGACGACCCGGCGCAGCACGCCGCGCTGGCCGAACTGGACCGCATCCACGCCGCGATCGTGGACAGCGACCAGGACGGCTGGCTGGATCGCCTGGCTGCGTTCTGGAAGAAGCCCGAGCCGGTGCGCGGCCTGTATTTCTGGGGCGGCGTAGGCCGCGGCAAGACCTTCCTGGTCGATCTGTTCTACGACGGCCTGCCCATCGAGCAGAAGTACCGTACCCACTTCCACCGTTTCATGCGCGGCGTGCACGAGCGCCTGCGCGAACACGCCGGGCAGAGCGATCCGCTGGCCAAGATCGCGCAGGAATGGCGCACGCAATTGCGCGTGCTGGTGCTGGACGAATTCTTCGTCACCGACATCGGCGATGCGATGTTGCTGGCGCGGTTGCTGGAGCGCCTGTTCGCCGAGGGCGTGACCTTGGTCACCACCTCCAACACCGCGCCGCAGAACCTGTACCTCAACGGCCTGCAGCGCGAGAGCTTCCTGCCGGCGATCGCGCTGCTGCAGAAGTACTGCGTGGAGCTGTACGCCGAAGGCACCGAGGACTACCGCATGCGTGCGCTGACCCGCTCGCCGGTGTACCGCGCGCCGTTGGACGCGCAGTCAGACGCGTGGCTGGACGGACGCTGGGGCGAACTCAGCGGGAATGAAGCCGCACGCAGCGGCAACATCGTCATCGAGGCGCGCAAGATCCCGGTGCGCGGCCGCGGCAAGAGCATCGCCTGGTTCGATTTCGCCGCGCTGTGCGAAGGCCCGCGCGGACCGGCCGACTACATCGAGATCGCACGCGAATTCAACACCGTGCTGCTCGGCGGCATCCCGCACTTCGACCGCATGAACGAAGACGCGGCGCGGCGTTTCGTCAACCTGATCGACGAACTGTACGACCGCCAGGTCAACCTGGTCTGCACCGCGCAGGATCCGCCGCCGCAGCTGTACAGCGGCGAGCGCCTGGCCGGCGCGTTCGAGCGCACCGCCTCGCGCCTGATCGAGATGCAGAGCGCCGAGTACCTGGCTACCGCACACCGCGCCTGAGGGTGATGTGTGGGCCGACATGCTCTGGCGAGGTCGGATTGCGCTTTGCCGCGGAGTATCGGCCCGGAAGTGTCGTGTACACGGAACACATGTCGCTTCGTTCGTCGCGGCTGAAGCCGCTCCTACAGAAACTGCGGCTGGCTGACTGGGTGCACTGTAGGAGCGGCTTCAGCCGCGACGAACGGAGCAATGCGGCCGGCAGGCGCCGTATTCCGGTCTGGGCCGACGCGACGGCCGCAACGAGCGAAATGGCGTATATGCCGACCGGTTCGATTTGGAAAAGTGCTTGCAATTAAATAGCGCGCTATGTAAATTGCATCCATGCCGAAGAAGCGCACCCCTGCCGAGATCCCCAGCCGCGACGCGGCGCTGCAACTGGATCAGCAGCTGTGCTTCGCGCTGTACTCGGCCAACCTGGCGATGCACAAGCTCTACCGCGGCCTGCTGAAGACGCTGGACCTGACCTATCCGCAGTACCTGGTGATGCTGGTGCTGTGGGAAGGGGATGCGCGCACGGTTGGAGCGATCGGCGAGCGCCTATTCCTGGATTCGGCCACGCTGACGCCGCTGCTGAAGCGCCTGCAGGCCAGCGGCCTGGTCACGCGCGAACGCTCGGCCGACGACGAACGCCAGGTCGTGGTGCGCCTGACCGCGGCCGGCCGCGCGTTGCGCAACAAGGCCGGCGCGGTGCCCGAGCAGGTGTTCTGCGCGGCGGCGTGCTCGCTGCAGGACCTGCGCCAACTCAAGCAGCAACTGGAAACCTTGCGCGGCAACCTGGGCGGCGGCTGATGCCGTCGCCACGCAGCCGACATCGGAGCATGACGTTTCGTTAATTAAGTAGTGTGCTATTAAATAGCTGTCAATCAACCGGCGCGACGCGCCTCACCAGGAGCAACCACCATGGCCTCACCCGAAAAGATCCTCTACACCGCCCACGCCACCGCGACCGGCGGCCGTGAAGGCCGCGCCGTGTCCTCCGACAAGGCGCTGGACGTGAAGCTGTCCACTCCGCGCGAGCTCGGCGGCGCCGGCGGCGACGGCACCAATCCGGAGCAGCTGTTCGCAGCCGGCTATTCGGCCTGCTTCATCGGCGCGATGAAGGCGGTCGCGGCGCAGGACAAGCAGAAGTTGCCGGGCGAGGTCAGCATCGAAGGCAGCGTCGGCATCGGCCAGATCCCGGGCGGCTTCGGTATCGCGGTGGAGCTGCGCATCGCGGTGCCGGGCATGCCGCGCGAGGAGCTGCAGGCGCTGGTCGACAAGGCGCACCAGGTCTGCCCGTACTCCAACGCGACCCGCGGCAACATCGACGTGAATCTGGTCGTCCTCGACTGATCGATGCGGCTTGTCCGAAGACCCTGTCGCGCGACTGCGCGGCGGGGTTTTTTGCTGTCTGCGATACGGCGGTGGCCCGAGCCATGACGGCGCATGCGCTACGCCGCCATCGAGAGCAAGGGCGGTAGTTGGTCTGCCGAGAACGAGACGACCTTCAAGACGCCGATCCGCGAACAATTCGAACAACGGGGTCATCCGTACTACGCGAGCGTGCGGTTTTGCGACGACGTCGCTATCGATCCGGTGCAAACGTAGCGGTTACTGGAATTGGGTTGCCGGCAGCGCTGAACGGACCGGCCACGATCCGGTTCGGGGTATTCCGGATGTGAGCGAGCGCGATCGCTCTGCTTTGAACGCGCGGCGATCGTTGGCCATCCCACCGACCGTAGCTGCCAGCTCCGTTGTTGCTTCTGCTTCCGCTTTTGCTGTCGTCTTTGCTTTGCTTTTGATCTACCGGGTCCCCTCAGCGCGGCAGACCCGGCGGGCGAATACCCGAAGGGCGGCGCGCAGGATGCGCGACGTTTTTCGTTGGCACATGGATGTGCCATCGAAAAATGCCCGTTGGGGCTGCGGACCCGGAGCGCGTAGCGCGGAGGGCGCGCTGCGGGGTGTGTTTTCTTTTGGTTACTTTTCTTTGCACAAGCAAAGAAAAGTGACCCGCGCTAGCGGAAGCTGTTGCTCTTGCTTCAAAGCTTCAAGCTTTAAAGCTTGAAGCTCCAAAGCTCCAAAGCTCCAAGCTCCAAAGCTTCAAAATCTCAATGCCAGAACCAAGGCAAGGGCAAAGCTTTCGCCTTGCGGCGAGTCACTTTTCTTTGCTCGCGCAAAGAAAAGTAACCAAAAGAAAGCGCGCCCTGCCTAGCGCCCTCCGCGCTGCGCGCTCCGGGTCCGCGTCCATAACGGGGATTCGCGGAAGGGGCATCCTGCCCCTGCCGCGAACGGCGCACATCCTTGTGCGCCGCCCTTCGGGTTTTTCCCCGCCATGGCCGCCGCTTCGGAAGGGAACCGGTAGGTCAAAAGCCACAGCCACAGCCACAGCCAGAGCCAGAGCCAGAGCAACAGCAAAGCAAAAGCAACAGCAACAGCCACAGCCAGAGCCAGAGCCAGAGCCAGAGCCAGAGCAACAGCAAAGCAAAAGCAACAGCAACAGCCAGAGCACCAGCCAGAGCAACAGCAACGTCTCACGCGATGACGATGACAGCGCCGACGGCAGTGGCCCGGCGGTCTGGCGACAGCGATCGCATCGCCTTCGTACGAGACTTTTGCCGCACGCACAGCCACGGCGGCATTGCTGTGCTGCAGATTGAGATGGAACTGGGTCAATGTAATAGTGCGAAGACCATCACTTTACGTGCGCCATGCTCAGCTCCGCCTACAACGCCGATACCGTTGCCGCCTTCATCCAGGGCGCGCGCCGCCTGCTGGTCCTCACCGGCGCGGGCATGTCCGCCGAGAGCGGCGTGCCGACCTTCCGTGGACAGGACGACAGCCTGTGGGCGCGCTTCGATCCGCAGCAGCTGGCCACCGAGGAGGCGTGGCGCGCGGACCCCGCGCTGGTCTGGGGTTGGTACCGCTGGCGCATGGCGATCGTCGCCCAGGCGCAACCGCACGCCGGACACCACGCGCTGGTGCGCCTGGCCGGACTGAAGAGCGCCACCCTGGCGACCCAGAACGTGGACGACCTGCACCAGCGCGCCGGCAGCGAGGTCGCCGCGCATGTGCATGGGCGCCTGTCGGCGTTGCGCTGCGGCGACTGCGGGCAGACCTGGCACGGCCTGCTGCCGCCGATCGACGTACAGGCGCCGACCCAGCGCCTGTCGCCGCCGGTGTGCGCGGCCTGCGGCGGCGCCGTGCGCCCAGGTGTGGTGTGGTTCGGCGAGGCGCTGCCGGCCGCCGACTGGGCGCGTGCCGAGAGCGCTGCCGATGCGGCCGACCTGGTGCTGGTGATCGGCAGTTCCGGCCTGGTCTATCCGGCGGCCGGGCTGCCGCTACGCGCTAAGGAGCGCGGCGCCTACGTGGTCGAAATCAATCCCGAGCCCAGCGGCCTGTCCTCGCGCGCCGACCTGCACTGGCGCGACAGCGCAGCGGTGGCCTTGCCGCTGTTGTTGCAGCGCTGGCCGGCGGGCTGAGGCCAGGCGCAGGCGATCCGCGCCGGCAAGCAGTCAGCGCAACGAACGCAGGAACGCGTCCACCGCGTCGGTATAGGCCGAGGGCAGGCCCAGGTCGTG
The DNA here is from genome assembly GCF_014236815.1 of Xanthomonas sp. GW. Classification (NCBI taxonomy): domain Bacteria; kingdom Pseudomonadati; phylum Pseudomonadota; class Gammaproteobacteria; order Lysobacterales; family Lysobacteraceae; genus Xanthomonas; species Xanthomonas sp. GW. The sequence continues at coordinate 4,874,765 of NZ_CP051189.1, read as the reverse complement.
GTTGATCTCGGCGTGGCTGCGGTCCTGCGGCAACACCTCGACGCGAATCCGCCGCGCCGTCGCCTTGTCGGCCAGGTGCCGGGCCTGCGCGCAGGCGTCGGCGCGGCGGCTGGAACACACCGCCAGCAGCGGCGGCGCGGCGCTGCCCATCTGGTGATACGGCGAGGCGGCGATCCAGTCGCTGCGCTGGCTGCCGAAGGCGCGGTCGTACAGCGGCAGGTGCCGCGCCTGCATCACCTGTTCTACGTCCATCGCGGCGCTGTCCAAGGCCACGGTGGCTAGCGGCGCGTGCGCGCCGGCCTGCGCCAGCAACGTCGGCGACAGGTCCAGCAGCGCCACCAGGTGCGCGCCGGCCGAGTGCCCCATCAACACCATCCTCGCGCCATCGGCGCCCCAGCCTGCGGCCAGCGCCTGCACCTTGGCCACCGCGAGGGCGACATCGCCGGCCTGCTGCAGCGGCGTGGCCTGCGGCAGCAGGCGGTAGTTCACCGAGACCAGCGCGTAGCCCTGCGGCAACCAGTGCGCGACCTTGTTGGCGGCGACGCCGGGGTTGTCCTTGTCGCCGTTCGCCCAGCCGCCGCCGTGCACCATCACAATCAGTGGCGCGTTGCGGGCATTGGCGGGCAGGTAGACATCGAAACGTTGCGCTGGATCGGCGCCGTAGGCGACATCGCGCAGCATGCGCGCTCCCTCGGGCAGTGGCGCGCGCGGCGCTGCAGCGGACTGCGCCAGCCGCTCGCGAAGCCGTTCGCGCAGGCGGCCATCCTGCGCATGCAGCGCTGCGGCGTGCAGCGCGGTCAACAGCAGGGTCACACCAAGCAAGATGCGGGCGAGCGAGGTCATGGGCGGAGTCCTTGGAGGGCGCAGGCGTGGGCGGGGAGGGTGGCGCGATACGTTACCGATGCGATTGCGACGCGCGCGGCGCACGCCGCGGCAGCGGCTGATGCGGCACGCATGGCGGCCGGCGTCGCCACTACGCCGGCGCTCATGCCTCGCGCACCCGCAGCGTCGCGCGCAGCCCGTGCGGGGCGACATTGTCCAGGCGCAGTTCGCCGTGGTGCTGGCGGGCGACGCGCTCTACGATCGCCAGGCCCAATCCGCTGCCGCCTTGGCCGCCGTGCACGAAGGGTTGCTGCGCGCTTGCGGCCAGTGCCGGATCCAGCCCGGGCCCGTGGTCGCGCACCTCGATGCGCCAGCCGTCGCCGTCCCGCGCCAGGCGCAACTGGAACGGTGCGGCGCCGTGGCGCTCGGCATTGCCGATCAGGTTGCCGAGCGCGCGCTGCAGCGCCATCGGCTTGGCGTACAGCGGCGCCTGCTCCGGCAGTTCGACCTCCCAGGCCGCGCGCGTCGCGCCCAGCGCATGCCGGCACAGTTCGGCCAGGTCCAGCGGCGCGCTGGCCTCGTCGCGGCCATCGCGGGCATAGGCGATGAACTGCGCCAGGATCGCGTCGATCTCGCCGATGTCGCGCTCCATGCCGTCGCGCAGCTCCGGTTCCACCTGCGGCAGCAACGCGAGCGCGTATTGCAGGCGGGTCAGCGGCGTGCGCACGTCGTGCGAGATGCCAGCCAGCAGCAAGCTACGCTCGGCTGCGGCGTTGCGGACGTCGGCGCTGGCATCGGCCAGGGCGTGCGCCAGGTCGTTCACCTCGCGCGGGCCGCCGCCGGCGATCGGCACGGCGCCGTCGCCACGCACGATATGCGGCGCCGCCAGGGCCAGCTGCCGCAGTGGCAGCACCAGGCGCCGTGCGAAATACGCCGCGGCCAGCCAGACCAGCAGCGCGCAGGCGGCCAGCAACGCCACCGAGAAGCGGCGCACGCCATGGCCGCGGCGTTCGCCGGAGAACGCCACCCACAGCGGATCGGGCGTGGCCAGCTTGAGCCACATCGCACCGTCTTCGCCGCGGCGCAGTTCGCGGCCCGGGCCGAGCTGACCGGCGGCGCGCCGTTGCACTTCGTCGGCCAGCACGCCGGCGCGCTTGGCGGCCGGCGGCGGATCGTGCCGGACCTGCAGCCCGGCCTCGCGCAGGGCCGGCTCCAACGCCGCGGCCGATGGCGAGCGCTGCAGCGCCTCGGCGACATTGGCGAATCCGTCCAGCGTGCGCAGCAGCTGTTGCGCGGCAGGACGCAGCGCCAGTTCGCGGCCGAGCAGCAGCGCCATCAGGCCGGCGCCGGCCAGCACCAGCGCGATCACCAGCGCCAGCTGCCCGAACAGGCTGCGCGGCCAGCCATCGCCGGTGCGGCGGATGCGGCTCATGGCGCGGCCTGCGGCGGCACGTAGACGTAGCCGATGCCCCACACGGTCTGGATCAGCCGCGGCGTGCGCGCGTCGTCTTCGAGCAGCTTGCGCAATCGCGCCACGGTGACGTCGATGCTGCGCGCGAAGGCGTCGTGTTCGCGGCCATGCGCCAGGCTCATCAGGCGGTCGCGGCTGAGCGGCTGCTGCGGATGCCGCAGCAGTACCGACAGCACCGCGAATTCGGCGGTGGTCAGCTTCAGCGGCTGTCCGTCGCGGCTGAGTTCGCGCCGGCCCAGGTGCAGGCGGAAGCGGCCGAAGCCGATCTCGCCGCCGTCCGGCTGCGGCGCGCCGGCGCCGGCCGGTCCGGTGCGGCGCAGCACCGCGCGGATCCGCGCCAGCAGCTCGCGCGGGTTGACCGGCTTGGGCAGGTAGTCGTCGGCGCCGATCTCCAGGCCGACGATGCGGTCGATCTCGTCGCCCTTGGCGGTGAGCATCACGATCGGCGTGGTGTCGCCCTGGCCGCGCAGGCGCCGGCAGATCTCCAGGCCGTTCTCGCCGGGCAGCATCAGGTCCAGCACCACCAGGTCGTAGTGGCCGCGCGCCAGCGCCTGCTGCAACTGGGCGCCGTCGGCCACCGCCTTCACCGAAAAGTCCTGGCTTTCCAGATAGCGGCGCAGCAGTTCGCGCAGACGTTCGTCGTCGTCGACCAGGAGCAGGCGGGCAGGGGCGTCGTTCATGACCGCCACTATCGGCTGCGCCACGGTCGCCGGGCAACGCCCGCCGCCCGGATTGTGTAAGCGGATGTTTCCGACGCCGCCGGCGGAAACATCCGCTGGCCAGAACGCAACACCTTGCGCCTGCGCGCGGCCTACCGTGTCTCCACCGCAGCGCCCGCGCTGCTCCACGGAGAACGACGATGACCCTCTCGCTACGCAACTCGCTGCTGCTGCTCGCCCTGGCCATGGGCGGCCTGACCGCCCTGGCGGCGCCCGAGGCGCAGGCGCGCGAACGCACCCGTACCCGCACCGCCAGCCACGTGGACGGTGCCCGCAGTGCCGCGGTGAACGCCAGCGCCAGCGGCGCCCACGGCAGCCGCACGCGTGCGCGGCAATGGCAGGCCGATGGCCAGGGCAACGCGGCGGGCAGCAGCGGCGCGACCGCCAGCGGCGCCAACGGCGGCTCCGCCACGCGCCAGGGCAGCTTCTACCGCAACGCCGACGGCAGCGCCGGCCGCCAGGGCAGCGCCAGCTTCACCACTGCCAACGGCGGCAGCGCCAGCAGCAGCGGCAGCATCGCCAAGAGCGCCGATGGCAGCGTCGCCGGCAGCCGCCAGACCAGCGCTACCGGCGCCAATGGCGGCAGCTACCAGGGCTCGACCACGCTGGCCGACGGCAGCGTCAGCCACACCGGCACCTGCAGCAACGCCGCCGGCGAGGTCGTTGCCTGCCGTCCGTAGCCGGCTGCCCCGGGCATGGCGATCACGCGCCCGCGGCGGCCAGTCCACCGCGGGCGCGATCGCCCACGTCGCCATTTTCCGTCCATCCTTTATTCGAGAATCGCCATGAAGACCGCCATTGCCCATGGGCTGCTGTGTAGCCTGTTGTTGGCCGGCACCGCCGCCGCACAGACCGCGCCGAGCGCCGCACAGAAGCAGAAACTGCAGCAAAAGCTCGAGACCGCCGACGCCAACGGCGATGGCCTGATCAGCCGCAGCGAAGCCGACGCGTCGCTGCCGCGCATCGCCAAGCGTTTCGACGCGCTGGACCGCAACCACGACGGCCAACTGTCGGCGGACGAACTGCGCGCGGCCGTGCAGCAGGCCAAGCAGCAGGCCGGGCAGCGCGAGCGCTGAGCCGGCGCGGGGGCTGTAATCCGAGCCCCCGCAGCGGCCGGCGCCGCTCGCGCTCCATGGGCGCGAGCCGCGCGTGGTTGCCGTTCGTCCGCCCCCCGGCGTGGCGGTACCCGCGCTCCGCGCAGTTGGCGCAGATCGGCGCGCACCGCCATGCACGGGCTGCCGCCGGCGGGCTCGCCGAGGCCCTTGCGGCATGGGCGCTCCAGCCGTTTCCAGGCCCGATTCGGCGCCCCGCTGCGGGGATTTGCGGCGTCGCCACGGCAAACGGTTGTCCCGCTTGGCTTTTCGAATTTATGACTACATTTAGCGTTGACGACGCCCGGGGACCCCACTATCTTGTGGTGGTCGGTTCCAGCAGCCACCAGGCTGCGGGATCAAAAGGGAAGCCGGTGCGGCGCGCGAGCGCTCAGGCCGGCGCTGCCCCGCAGCGGTAATTGGGAACGAACCCGTCACCCGCACTGAGGCGCCCTGCCTTGGGAAGCGACGGGCTAGGAAACCGGCCATCGGCCGTCGCCCATAAGCCCGAAGACCTGCCGACAGCCGCGCGATGCACACAGCGCGGCGCCGACCGTTGAATCTCCGGGGGGAGATGGTCGGTGAAGCGTTGACCGCCCGCAGGCTCGCGCCTGCGCCGTCGCGGTCTCTGCGACACCGCGTCTCCACCCTGCTGATCCGGTCGGAGCGTTGCCTGCGAGGGTCGGGCAGCCAGGTGCACCACGCTTGGAGACCTTCATGAGCCAGACCCACAGCCTGCCGGCCGCAGCCCCCCTCGACACCGCCGATGTCGATCCCACGCCTGCCGCCTCCGCCGCTGCCGCGCAGCCCGATGCGGCCGCCAGCGAGCCGAGCAACGACCAGCGCGCCGTGACCTGGATCGTCAAGGACGGCGGCAACCGCCGCATGGCCTTCGACCGTTCGCGCCTGCAGCGCACCCTGGACCGGATCCATGCCGAGTTCCCGCAGTTGGACGTGGCCGACTACGAGCGCAAGGCGTTCGCCTTCGTCGAGAAGAAGGAAAGCCTGTCGGCCGACGAGATGGTCGACTACCTGATCCGCGAGGCCGAGTCGCGCGTGGACATCGCCACGCCGGAGTGGGAGTACTTCGCCGCGCGCCTGTACCTGCACCGCCTGTACAAGCGCGCCAGCAAGAACCGCTTCTACGATGCCGGCGAGAAGTACGGCTCCTACGTCGGCTTGCAGGAAAGCCTGGCCGACCGCGGCGTGTACTCGATCGACATCCTCAAGAACTACTCCAAGGACGAACTCGCCGAAGCCGGCAAGATGATCGACCCGGAGCGCGACAAGCTGTTCGCCTACAACGGCCTGTACCTGCTGGCCACGCGCTACCTGGCCACCGACAACTCGCGCAAGGTCTACGAGCTGCCGCAGGAGCGCTGGCTGACCATCGCGCTGTACCTGATGCAGGATGAAAAGCCACGCGAGCGACGCATGCAGCTGGTCGGCGAGGCCTACTGGGCGCTGTCCAACCTGTTCATGACCGTAGCCACGCCCACGCTGGCCAACGCCGGCAAGATCGGCGGGCAGCTGTCGAGCTGCTTCATCGACACCGTGGACGACAGCCTGCAGGGCATCTATGACTCCAACACCGACGTGGCGCGCGTGTCCAAGCACGGCGGCGGCGTCGGCGCCTACCTGGGCTACGTGCGTTCGTCCGGCTCGGCGATCCGCGGGGTCAAGAATTCCAGCGGCGGCGTGGTGCCGTGGATCAAGCAGCTCAACAACACCGCCGTGTCGGTGGACCAGCTCGGCCAGCGCAAGGGCGCCATCGCCGTGTACCTGGACATCTGGCACCGCGACATCGAGGCGTTCTTGGACCTGCGCCTGAACAACGGCGACCAGCGCCTGCGCGCGCACGACGTGTTCACCGCGGTGTGCGTGCCGGACATCTTCATGGAAGCGGTGGAGCGCCGCGGCGAGTGGTACCTGTTCGACCCGCACGAGGTGAAGGAGGTCAAGGGCTGGTACCTGCAGGACTTCTTCGACGAGAAGCGCGGCGAAGGCACGTTCCGCGCCAAGTACGAGGAAGTGGTCGCCGACGAGCGCATCGGCCGCAAGGTGGTCAAGGCCATCGACATGCTCAAGCGGATCATGGTCAGCCAGCTGGAGACCGGCAACCCGTTCATGTTCTATCGCGACGAAGTCAATCGCATGAACCCGAACAAGCACCAGGGCATGGTCTATTCCAGCAACCTGTGCACCGAGATCCTGCAGAACATGAGCCCGACCCGGGTCATCCAGGAGATGATCAGCGGCGACCAGATCGTGACCACCAAGCAGGCCGGCGACTTCGTCGTGTGCAACCTGTCCTCGGTGAACCTGGGCCGCGCGGTCACCGCGCAGCCGGACCTGCTGTCGCCGGACGTGCTGGAGCGGCTGATCCGGGTGCAGGTGCGCATGCTCGACAACGTCATCGACCTCAACGACCTGCCGGTACCGCAGGCCACGATCACCAACCAGAAGTACCGCGCGATCGGCCTGGGCACCTTCGGCTGGCACCACCTGCTGGCGCAGAAGGGCATCGAGTGGAACTCCAGGCAGGCCGAGGACTACTGCGACGAGCTGTACGAGCGCATCAACTACCTGACCATCCAGGCGAGCCTGGCGCTGGCCAAGGAGAAGGGCGCGTACAAGGTGTTCAAGGGTAGCGATTGGCAGAACGGCGAGTACTTCAGCAAGCGCGGCTACGACAGCGCCGAGTGGCAGGAGCTCGCAGCGCAGGTCAGCATCAACGGTGTGCGCAACGCGTGGATGATCGCGGTGGCGCCGAACATGAGCACCGCGCAGATCGCCGGCTCCACCGCCTCGATCGATCCGATCTACAGCGCGTTCTACTACGAAGAGAAGAAGGACTTCCGCCGTCCGGTGGTGGCCCCGGGCCTGACCGTGGACACCTATCCGTACTACGAGAAGGGCGCCTACCGGGTCGACCAGTTCGCCAGCGTGCGCCAGAACGCGCGCCGCCAGCGCCACGTCGACCAGTCGATCAGCTTCAACTTCTACGTGCCCAGCACCATCCGCGCCAGCACCCTGCTCGACCTGCACATGACCGCGTGGAAGGAAGGCCTGAAGACCACCTACTACGTGCGCTCCAACGACATCGACATCAGCGAATGCGAGTGGTGCTCGAGCTGATCGCCACCGCGTAGCGGCGCCTGCGCGCGCATGGCTTCCCCCTGGGAACGCCATGCGCGCGTGCGCCGCTCCCGCATCGCCGCGCCGCTTGCCGGCGCGCTTCACCCCACTACCGAATCCGACCATGGCCATCGCGCTCGACCGCATCAAAATCCTCGAACCGATGCATCCCAACCGTTCCACCGGGATCATCAACGGCACCACCAGCGGCATCCTCAACTGGAACGACATCCCGTACCCGTCGTTCTATCGCGCGTACAAGGAGCTGTCGACCAACTTCTGGATCCCCGACGAGGTGGACATGAAGGGCGACGCCAAGCAGTACGGCGAACTGTCGGCGCGCGAGAAGAACGCCTACGACTCGATCATCGGCCTGCTGGCCACGCTGGATTCGCCGCAGACGCGCTTCATCTACAACGTCGCCGAATACATCACCGACCCGGCCGCGCACGCCAACGCGGCGATCATCGGCCAGCAGGAAGTGATCCACAACGAGAGCTATTCCTACGTGCTGGCCTCCATCGCCGGGCTGGCCGACCAGAACCGCGTGTTCGAGATCGCGCGCACGCACCCGACCATCATCGCGCGCAACCAGCCGATCATGCAGGCCTACGACGACTTCATGCGCGACAAGACCGCAGAGACCCTGCTGCGTTCGCTGATCCAGTCCTCGATCCTGGAAGGCATCAACTTCTATTCCGGATTCGCGTATTTCTACAACCTGGTGCGGCAGAACCGCATGACCGGCACCGGCAAGATCATCAGCTTCATCAACCGCGACGAACTGGCGCATACCAAGTTCATCAGCGAGCTGATCCGCGCCATCATCGGCGAGAACGCCGAGCTGCAGACCAACGAGCTGACCGACTACGTGCACCAGGCGTTCGAGCACGCGATCCGGCTGGAGACCGAGTGGTCGGCCGAAGTGCTGGACGGCATCGAGGGCATCGACGTGGACGAGATGATCCAGTACGTGAAGTACCGCGCCAACAAGATGTCCGGCATGCTCGGCATCGAGAAGCTGTACACCGACGCCAGCGACAACGTGATGCCGTGGATCAAGGCCTACGCGGACAATTTCACCGAGACCAAGACCGACTTCTTCGAGATGCGCAACGCCAGCTACAAGAAGACCAACTCGGACAACGGCTTCGACGATCTTTGAAGGGCCGGGATTTGGGATTGGGCATTCGGGATTCGCAACAGCACCGTCGAACCTAGCTTTTACGAATCCCTAATCCCTAATCACGAATCTCCGCCTCATGCATATCCTGCTCGCCTACGCTTCGCTCAGCGGCAACACCCGCGACGTTGCCCGCCGCGTGCATGCGCAGTGCGAGGCGGCCGGGCACCAGGTGACCTGGATCCATACCGACCTGCAGACCCTGCACGGCGCGCTCGGCGATGCCGCGCGCGCGGCGGACTTCGACCTGCACCTGCTCGGCAGCTGGAGCGACAACGCCGGGCGCACGCCGGCGGAGATGAAGCGCTACATCTCCGAACTGGTCGAGGCGGCGGGCAAGGATGTGGAGGTCGCCGCGTTCGGCACCGGCGAGACGCAGTGGGGGCTGGAGTACTACTGCGGCGCGGTCAAGCGCATCGCGCGTTTCTTCGGCAGCGCCTACCCGTTGCTGGAGATCGAGCAGATGCCGCACGGCGACCGCGACAACGCCGCGATCGACGCCTGGTGCGCGCAGGTGCTGGCGCTGCGCACCGCGCGCGCGCTGCCGGCCGGCGCCGCGCCTGTGGCCGAGGTGGCTGCTGCCGAATTCGCGTCCGCCAGCGCGTCCGGGTTCGCCTCAATGGCGTTGCCGCTGCACGGCAGCGGTTGACGCTGCATTTCGTCCATTCGTTTTTCTGGCATCGCCGGCGTCGCAACTTCCCACGCCGGGCTTCTTCCGACATCAGACAAGGTCCCGCTCCATGTTCACCACCATCACCGTCGCCACCGCCGAACAGTTCGCCGACGCCATCGCCGCGCATCCGCGCGTGCTGGCCGATTTCAACAAGGACAACTGCCCCGGCTGCCGCATGCTCGACAAGTCGCTGGAGCGCTTCGCCGAGGGCGACAGCGCGCAGGGCGTGACCTTACTGAAGGTGAAGATGGAAGACGTGGGCGAGGAGTTCTTCCGCGCGCAGGGCCTGCGCCAGACGCCGACGCTGATGCTGTTCCGCCAGGGCGAGGAAGTGGCGCGGGTGCCGGGCTTCGTGCCGCCGGCGAAGATCGACGAAGCGGTGCGCGCGCACCTGGGTTGAGCGCGCTCGCTCGCTTCGCCTCTGTAGGAGCGGCTTCAGCCGCGACAGGTTCTACCCGGAGGTCCTGTCGCGGCTGAAGCCGCTCCTACAGGAGCACGTCCGCGTGAACATCCCGCACGCTGCGCGCCGTGCTTGACCTCAACTACACTTGAGGTCGTCCAATAGCGGCTCCCGCACAAGGAGCCACCATGCGCATCACCCACCTGAGCCTGCCCGCCAGCGATCCTGCGGCCAGCGCCGCCTTCTATCGCGACGTCCTGCAACTCCCTGTCGCGGCCACGCAGGTGCGCATCGGCTGGAGCCTGCTCGATCTGGTGGCCGCCAACGCTGCGGTCGGCAGCGCGCATCTGGCGTTCAACATCCCCGCAGCCCGCTTCGACGCCGCCTGTGCATGGCTGTCCCGGTGCGTGCCGTTGCTGCGCGATCCGTTGGGCGAATCGCGCTTCGCGCTCGACGCGGCGTGGCAATCGCAGTCGGTGTATTTCGCCGGGCCCGATGGCGCGGTACTGGAACTGATCGCGCGCAAGCCGTTGCCGGCGCACGCCATCGCCGACGGCGCGTTCTCCGCGGCCGAGCTGCTGTGCATCAGCGAGATCGGATTGCCCACTGCGCAGGTGCCGGCGGTCGCCGCAGCGGCGCAGGAGCGGATGGGACTGCCGCCGTTCGTGCCGGTATCCGACGCGTTCGCGCCGCTCGGCGATCACGAAGGCCTGTTGATCGTGGTCGATGCGCAGCGGCGCTGGTTCCCGGAGCAGCGCCAGCTGCCGTTCGCGCAGGGCGTGCGGGTGGTCGTCGAAGGCGTGCGCGGCGGGCAGGTGTTGCGCGATGCGGCCGGATGGCAGGTGGTGTCGCAATGAGGCAGTGCGCCTACGCTTCCCTGTAGGAGCGGCTTCAGCCGCGACAGATTCCTACCCGCAGGTCCTGTCGCGGCTGAAGCCGCTCCTACAGGTGGAGCGGAATCCGCCGCTACCCGCGCTTTCCCGCCGCATGTCCCTGCGCCAGCTGCCACAGATGGCGTACCACCGGCAGCGCCTGCGCGGTGGCCGGCAGCGCCGCCAGCGCCAGCCGCGCCATCGGGACGCGGCCTTCGATGTCCAAGTAGCGCACGCCGGGCAACTGCACCTGGGTCGTCGAGGCCGGCACCACCGAGACGCCGAGTTCGGCGGCGACCAGGTTCACGATCGACGACATCTGCGGCGCTTCCTGCTTGATCTGCAATTCGAAGCCGGATTGGCGGCAGGCCTCGAGGATCTCGTCGTACAGGCTGGTGCCGAAGCTGCGCGGGAACAGGATGAACGGTTCGCCGGCCAGCGCCGATAGCGGCGCGCGCCGGCGCTTGGCCAGGCGGTGCGCGGCCGGCACCGCGATCTTCATCGGCTCGTCGGGAAACTTCAGCAACTGCAGTTCGGGCGGCGTGACCACGCTGTAGCGGATGAAGGCCGCATCCAGGCGCCCTTGCACCAGCGCGGCGAGCAGGCCGGCGGTGTTGGTTTCCTCCAGCGCCAGCGCCACCGCCGGCCAGGCACGGCGGAAGTTGCGCACCAGCGTCGGCACGATCGGGTTGAACGCGGCCGAGGCGGTGAAGCCCAGCCGCAGCACGCCGCTCTCGCCGCGCGCGGCACGGCGGGCGGCGTCGCCGGCGCGTGCCAGGTCGGCGAGCACGCGCTTGGCCTCGACCCGGAACGCGCGGCCGGCCTCGGTGAGGTCCGCGCCGCGCGGGGTGCGCACGAACAGCGGCGTGCCCAGTTCCTGTTCCAGCGCGCGGATCTGCTGGCTCAGCGGCGGCTGCTGGATGCCCAGCTGCGCCGCGGCGCGGGTGAAGTGGCCGGCCTCGGCCACGGCCAGGAAATAGCGCAGGTGGCGCAGTTCCATGTCATATCCAGAAGATATGGAGAATGCCTGGATCATATATTGGACACCGGATCGGCGCAGGCAAATACTGCCCTGCCCTCGTTCGTTGCCGTGTCGCCGTGACCCCTTCCAGCCAATGCCCGCCGCTGCAGGCCGTGGACGATGCGCCGCTGTTGCGCATCCGCCTTGCCCTGTTCCTGGCCGGCTTCGCCACCTTCTCGCTGCTGTACAGCGTGCAGCCGTTGCTGCCGGCGTTCGCGCGCGAATTCGGAGTCGACGCGGCGACCAGTTCGCTGCCGCTGTCGCTGGCCACCGGCGGCCTGGCGATCGCGATCTTCTGCGCCGGCGCGGTGTCGGAGAATCTGGGCCGGCGCGGGCTGATGTTCGTGTCGATCGCGTTGGCGGCAGTGCTCAATCTGGTCGCTGCATGTCTCCCTCACTGGGGCGCGCTGGTCGTGGTGCGCGCGCTGTCCGGCGTCGCCCTGGGCGGGGTGCCGGCGGTGGCGATGGTGTATCTGGCCGAGGAAGTGCCGGCGTCCAAGCTCGGCGCGGCCACCGGTCTGTACGTGGCCGGCAACGCATTCGGCGGCATGGTCGGGCGCATCGGCATGAGCGTGCTCACCGATCATTTCGACTGGCGCACCGCGCTGGCGGCGGTCTCGGCCATCGACCTGCTGGCCGCGGTCGGCTTCGTGCTGCTGCTGCCACCTTCGCGGCATTTCGTGCGCCGCCGCGGCATCAACCTGCGCTTCCACCTGCAGGCCTGGGGCGGGCATCTACGCGACCGCTATCTGCCGTGGCTGTTCGCGATCCCGTTCCTGGCGATGGGCGTGTTCGTCAGCGTCTACAACTACGCCGGCTTCCGCCTGGGCGGGCCGGAATTCGGGCTCAGCCAGAGTCAGCTCGGCATGATCTTCAGCGCCTACGTGTTCGGCATCGTGTCTTCGTCGGTGGCCGGCGCCGCGTCGGACCGCTTCGGCCGCGGCCCGGTGGTGCTGGCCGGCATCGCGGTGGCGGCGCTCGGCGTGGCGCTGACCATCGCGCACGTGCTGGCGGTGGTCATCGCCGGCATCGTGCTGCTGACCATCGGCTTCTTCATCGCGCACTCGGCGGCCAGCGCCTGGGTCGGCCGCCTCGGCGGGCGCAACAAGGGCCATGCCGCGTCGCTGTACCTGCTCGCCTATTACAGCGGCGCCAGCCTGATCGGTTCGCTCAGCGGCGCGGCCTGGCAGCACGGCGGCTGGAACGCGCTGGCAGGCTGCTGCCTGTTGTTGCTGGGCATCGCCCTGGTGGCCGCGCAGGTCTTGCGCCGTGGCGCCGACGACAGCCGTCCGTATGGCCGCTTCGGTCCGCATCCGCCGCGCGGCGAATAGCGGATGGGGAATGGGGAGTGGGGAATAGGGAATCGGTAGAACAGAGCAAAGGCGATTGCCCGTGCTTTTCGATTCCCGATTCCCGTTTCCCCATTCCCGGCTTCATCGGTGTCACTGCACCGAGTAGCTCACCGACAGGGTCACGTTGGCATAGCCGCCGTTGCCGCCGAGCGCGCGGATGAAGTAGCTGCCGGTCGCCGGCAGCGCCGTCTGCACGTTCTGCGTGGTGCCGTTGCGCACCGAGGTGTAGTCGGCATCGCTGCCGTCCGCGCTGGGCGCGCGCGTGGCACGCACGTAGAGCTTGAGCTGGCCGCTGCCGCCCAGTGTGCGGATCTGCAGGTTGCGCGCGTTGAGCGGCACGTCCAGGCGGTACAACTGGCCCTGGCCGGCCGTGGCGGACAGCTTGCCCAGCGTGCCGCGGTCGACGTTGATGGCCTTGCCTTCCTCGCCGCCGCCATCGGCGCCTGCGGCACGCGCCACGGCCTTGGCCGCGTTGAGGATGCCGACACCCAGTGGCAGCACCGGCTTGACCGGGAACTGATTGGAGGTCTGGGCCAGGATGTCGCGCATCTGCGTCGGCGACGGCACCGGGCGATTGGCGTTGAGCGCGGCACTGATCGCCAGCGCGACCACGCCGGCGACGTGCGGCGACGCCATCGAAGTACCGGCATAGCCGGCATAGATCGATTGATCGGGGCCGTGCGTGCCGTTGTTGAGGGTGGACCAGATCAGGCCGGTGCGGACCGAGCCGGAGCCGCTGGCCGCATCGTTGGGATAGACGCCGCCGCCTGGTGCCGACAGGGTGATGCTGTTGCCGTAGTTGGAATAGTAGGCACGGCCGCCGGTGATGCCGGTGGCGGCCACGTTGATCACGCCCGGGCAACTGGCCGGGCTGAATCCTGCGGCGTCGGCGTTGCTGTTGCCGGCGGCCACCACCACCACGCTGCCGCGCCCGATCGCGCTGGCGATGGCGTTGGCGGTGACCGCATCCTGCTCGCAGGATCCGCCGCCGCCCAGGCTCATGTTGATGACCTCGGCCGGGTTCGCATTGTCCGGCACGCCGTCGATGTGGCCGCCCGATGCCCAGACGATGGCGTCGGCGATGTCGGCGGTGGTGCCGCCGCAGTGGCCGAGCGCGCGGATCGGCAGGATCCTGGCGTCCGGGGCGATGCCGACCATGCCCACGCCGTTGTTGGTGCGCATGGCGATGGTGCCCGCCACGTGGGTGCCATGCCAACTGCTGTCGCTCTGCTCGCCCGGCTGCGCGCAGCCGCCGTTGGCCGCCAGGTACTTGTCGTCGGTGGTCCAGTCGCCGGTGTCCCAGCCGCCGGCCGCGCGCCCGTTGCTGGCCCGGCCCGACACCAGCGCGTCGCTGATGAAGTCGTAGCCGGCGCTGGCCAGCGAGGTGTCCAGATCCGGGTGCGCGGTGATGCCGGTGTCGATCACCGCCACCACCACGCCCTGGCCGGTCCCGTACTGCCAGGCCGGCAGCAGGTCGATGCCGCCGCGATTGGCGTAGCCGGTGGTGTCCGGCGCCAGCGTTTCCAGGTGGCCGTCCGGCGTGCGCAGGTGCCACTGCACCACGTAGCCTGGATCGTTGGGCGCGGCGACGGCCGTGGCGCTGGCCTGCGCGGTGCTGCGCACCGGCTTGAGCAGCAGGTTCGGCTCCACGTGCGCCACCGCCGGATCGGCCTTGAGGCTGACCATCAGCGTCTCCAGCTGCGACTGGCTCAGGCGGCGGTCGGGCCGGACCAGATCGGCGCCGATCCCGAGCCGGCGCACCCGGCTCAGCGCCGGCGCGCTCTGCCGGTAGGTGCTCGACCACATGTTGGCGGCGCTCGGCGCGGCCATGATCTGCTTCAGCTTGACGGCGGCGGCGTTCGCATCGCGGCGCTCGCTGCTGCCGTCGCGGTAGGTGACGATCAGGCCGTCGTAGAGCTTGGACTGGCCGGGCGCGGCGGTCTCCAGAACGGAGAAGCGCGGGACTGACTGCGCGTGCGCGCTGGAGGCCAGTGCCACGCCCAGCGACAGCGCCAGCAGGGTGCGGGGAAACGAGGAAATGTCGGTCATGTCTGGATCTCTACGGAAGGTCGGAAGGAGGCGGCGGCAGTGCGGCGAGGCGTGGCATCACCAACTGAAGCCGGCACCGGCGGAGACGCTCTTCTCGTTGCCGGAGAAGGCGCCGCCGAGCGAGACGCTGGCGCGGTTGCCGATCGCGCGCTGGTAGCCCACCGCCAACGCGTTCTCGCCGCCCTGCGAGCCGACACCGACGCCGACCCGATTGGCGCCGGCCAGGCCGGAGGTGTTCGTTGCCATGCCGGCATAGGCCGCGCTGACCGCGCCCATCCGGTCGATGCGCCGGTCCATGTCCTGAAAGCGATGGTCGGTGTCGCTGCGCAGCTTGGTCAGGTTGTCGTCCCAGCCGGCCATGCGGCTGTCGGTGTAGGCATTGGCGCTGCGCAGCGTGGCGCTGTCGCCGGCCTGCATCTGGCCGACATTGGCCGCATCGGTGGCGGCGCTGCCGGCCGCCACGTTGCTGATCTGGCGCTCGTTGCCGGCGCTGCCCACCGAGACCGTATTGGCGCGGGTGGCGCTGGAGCCGCGGCCCAGCGCCACGGCGTTGTCGGCCGAAACCGAAGCGCCCTGGCCCAACGCGGTGCCAGAGGCGGCGGTGACGGTGGCGCTTTCGCCGACCGCCACCGCGTTGGTGGCGTTGGCGCTGATGCTGGCGTTGGCGCCGACCGCGGTGCTGCCGTCGGCATTGACCCGCGCGTTGCCGCCCAGCGCGGTGTCGTTGGGACCGTAGGCGAGGGCATTGGCGCCCATCGCGGTGCCGTTGTGGCCGTTGGCGGTGGCCTCGGCGCCGACCGCCACGGCATTGGTGCCGGCGCCGACGCTGGGTCCGCCGCTGCTGCCGCTGCCGATGGCCACGCCGCCGCCGCCGCCGCTCTGGGCAAGGCTGCCGACGCGGGAGTCTAGCGTCGACAGTGCACCATCCAGTGCCGACAGCGCGGTACCGACGCTGCCGTAGGTCTTGCCCTGGATCAGGTAGGCGCTGCCGCTGAGCGTGCCGTCGTTGCCGACCACGCTGCCCGCGCCGAGCGCGGTGGCGATGCTGCGCAGCTGCAGCACGTTGACCGCATCGGTGTCGGCGGTACCGGCGGCGACATAGGTCAGCTGGCGCAGCGCGCCATCGCTGCCGAAGGCCACCGTGTTGTCGCGGTCGGCGACCGCGCCGGCGCCGATCGCCACGCTGTTGGCGCCGGTCGCGGCGCTGTTGTAGCCCAGTGCGACGCTGCCGGCGGTCAGCGCGGTGGCGCCGCTGCCGAGCGCGGTCGCACCGGCCGCGTTGGCGCTGGCGATAGCGCCGAAGGCGCTGGCGTCCTCGCCATCGGCGAAGGCCTGCGCGCCGATCGCGGCGGCATTGTTGCTGGTGGCCACCGATTGGGCGCCCAGCGCCAGGCTGTAGGTCGCGTCGGCATGGCTGTCGAAGCCCAGCGCGGTGCCGTAGTCGGACAGCGCCCAGCTGCCGGCGCCGATGGTCACCGCGCCCAGGCCGTTGGACTGGGTCGGGATGCCGGCGTTGCTGGCGCCGATCGCCACGCTCTGCTGGCCGGACGAGGAGGAGCTGTCGCCGATGGCGATGCCGCCGGCACCGGTGGCCATGGCGCCGTAGCCCATGGCCACCCCGAAGAAGCCCGAGGCCACGCTGTAGCCGCCGTTGGCGATCGCGCCGACGCCGCTGGCGTTGGCGGCATAGCCGAAGGCGCTGGCCTGTTCGGCCGCGGCAACCGCGGAGCTGCCGGCGGCGGTGGCGTAGTCGGCGGTGGCCGCGGACGTGGCGCCGATCGCCGTGGCGCTGGCGCCGCTGGCGCTGGTGTTCCAGCCCAGCGCGCTGGCGTTGGCGGCGCTGGCGGTGGCGGCGGTGCCGAGCGCCAGCGCACCGAAGCCGGTGCTCAGCGCGCCGGCCGAATCGCCGTAGGTGCTGCCGAAGAAGCTGCCGCCGATCGCGATCGCCGAGGTGCCGCTGGCCACCGCACCGTCGCCCATCGCGATGGCGGCGGCGTCGGAGGCCACGCTGTGGTGGCCGATGGCGATGGCGAAGGCGCCGGACGCGTCGGCGCGTGCGCCCATCGCCACGGCGCGCAGGCCGGCGGCGGTGGCGAAGTCGCTGCCGTCGTTCAGGCCCTCGGCCATGAAGTAACCCGTGGTGTTCTGGCTGCCGGGCTGCACCGGCGCGGAGGGATCCGCGTCGTCGGCGGGCTGCGCATCGCCGCTGTTCGCTGCTGCCGTGGTCGTGGCTGGCTGGGCGGCAGGCGTGACGGCCGCGGGCGCATCGGCCGCGCTGGCGGCCAACGGCGCCGCCGCCAGCAGCAACGCGACCGTCAGCAGGCTGTAAGGAGCGTGCGACAGAGTGGACGAAGGGCGTGTGCGGCGCGAGCGAACGAGCGTGTGCTTAACGGGCATGAGCGGTTCCATGGAAGCGCTGGGACGATGGTCCCGGCAATGGGTTTAGCCCCGATTAAGGCGGTAAGCCCCGGCCGCCTTCAATGCCGGTAAATTCACCTCAACCTCACGGTAGACTCACCGACATGGGAGTCTGGGTGGGACGCATGCCACAAAATCTGCTGGTCCGGCTGTGGCGCCGGCATTGGAGATGGCTGCGGCGTGTCCCCATCGCCGATCCGGTCGATCGCCGCAACGCGCCTGCGCTGCAGGTGCTGTTCCTGTTCCTCGGCTGCGAGATCCCGCTCAACAAGCTCTACCACCTGCTGACCGCGCCGCAGATCCAGATGACCGCCGGCCAGCTGGCGGTGGACGTAGGCACCGACGCGGCGATGTCGGTGGCCGCCTGGGCCGGGGTGTGGATGATCCGCCGCGGCCTGCTGCAACAGGCCGCCGCCGCGTTCATCGCCGTGGTGCTGTGTTCGGCGGTGGCCGCCAACCTGGCCTTCGGTTACCAGGTGCAGGCCTTCGATCCCTTCCCGATGATGATGTTGACCCTGGCCGCCCTGGTGATCGGGCGGCGCGCGCTGTGGGTGGTGTACCTGTGCATCACGCTGATCTTCTGGGCGGGCATGGAGAGCCCGTGGGGGCGCGATCCGCGCGGCACGCGCAGCCCGTTCCAGAACCTGCCGTCGCTGGCGCTGAGCTACCTGATGATCACCCTGGTGCTCGATCGCACCGTGGCCGCGTTGCGCGAGAGCCTGTGGCGTGCGCGGCGCAGCGCCGCGCGGCTGCGGGTGGAGATGCGCGAGCGCGCGCAGGCGCAACAGCGCTTGCTGCATCTGCAGAAGATCGAGCTGGTCGGGCAACTGGCCAGCGGCGTGTCGCACGACTTCAACAATGTCCTCAGCGCGATCCTCGGCTATGCCGAGCAGCGCCACTGCGTGCACGAACTGGATTTCGATCCGCCGCGCGATGCGCTGGCGCTGGCCGACGCGCTGGACGGCGTGGCGCTGGCCGCGCAGCGCGGCGTGGCGATCAGCCGCAAACTGCTGAGCTTCAGCCGGCGCGAAGTGAGCGTACCCGAGCGCTTCGACGCCGGCGAGGCGCTGCACGGCATCCAGCCGATGCTGCGGCAACTGTTCGGGCCGACCGTGCGCCTGCATCTGGACGTGGCGCCGGAACCGCTGCCGCTGTTCCTGGACCGCAGCCGGCTCGACCTGACCTTGCTCAATTTCGCCGCCAATGCGCGCGATGCCATGCCCGACGGCGGCAGTTTCTCGATCTGCCTGCGCCGCGATGGCGCCTGCGCCCGCGTCGAGATCGCCGATACCGGCGTGGGCATGAGTGCGGACGTGCAGCGGCAGGCGTTCGAGCCGTTCTTCACCACCAAGCCGGCCGGTCAAGGCACCGGGTTGGGGCTGGCGGTCGCCTTCGAAATGGCGCAGGAGGCGCAAGGCAGCCTGGAGGTGCGCAGCGCGCCGGGCGCGGGCACCTGCTTCGTGCTGCGCCTGCCGCTGGCGGCGCTCAGCGTTCCTGCGGCATGAACAGGTAACCCTCGCCACGCACCGCCTTCAGCGGCAGCGCGACGCCGGTACGCTCCTGCACCTTGAGCCGTAGCCGGTGCAGCAGCGCATCCAGGCGATGCGGGTCGACCTCCAGGCCGAGGTTGCCGCCGAGCATGCCGATCAACGCGTCGCGGGTGACCAGCCGTCCGCGCGCGCTCCACAGGCTCTGCACCACCTTGCGCTCGGAGCCGGTCAACGCCACCGCCTGTCCCTCGGGCGAGAACAGGCACCAGCCATCGTCCTGCAGCTGCCATTCCTCGGCCACGTTGGGTGCCGAGGACGGCGGACGCGACATGCGCCGCGCCACGCTGAACAACGTGGCGGCCAGGATCTCGATCTGCACCGGTTTGATCAGGTAGGAGTCCGCGCCCTGGGTCAGGCCGCGCACCAGATCCGGCTGCTCGCCGCGCCCGCTCAGGATGACGATGCCCAGCCCCGGGCGCTGCGCCTGCAACTGCTCGGTCAGGGTGAAGCCGTCGCTGTCCGGCAGGCCGATATCGAGCACGATCAGGTCGAAGCGGTGGTCATCCAGCGCCGCCCACAGCGCCTGCGCAGTGCGCAGCGGCGTGACCTCGAAACCGTGCCGCTGCAACCCGGGCAGCAGGACCCGGTCGCGCAGCACGTCGTCGTCCTCCAGCAGCGCCACCCGCAGCGGGGCGGTGGCGGTGGCGACGATCGGCTGGCCTATCGGATCGGAAAATCTGCTCACGACGCGGAATCGGGATGGGCGGCATTCCTGCCGGAGGCATCGTGCGGCAACGAGGCTGCGCGCAGCCGATGCATCTTGCCGGTGTTCGACAGTAGCCAGTTTCTGCAGCGCTTTCAATGCGCGGCGTGCTGGGGCTGCACGCGGATTCGGCGCCGTGCGCCGCGTGCGCCGTCTTCATGCGGCAGATGCGGCAGTGCGAAGCCGGCACGCTGGCGTACGGACGCTTGCGTTGCCGCGCGGCGAGCCCAAGATTGAATCCATCGCGTCGCTGGCGCAGCGTACGTCCACGCCGCAGCAACGCAACCGCCCAAGGACACCGCACGATGCACCAGACATTGCCGGATCACGCCCTGCCCATGCCTGCAGCGGCCGCCGCGGACGCAGCGCTGCAGGCGTTCGTCGCGCGCCACCGGCGCCTGTTCGTGCTGACCGGTGCCGGCTGCAGCACCGATTCGGGCATTCCCGACTACCGCGATGCCGCCGGCGACTGGAAGCGCGCGCAGCCGGTCACCTACCAGGCGTTCATGGGCGAGCTGGCCACGCGGCAGCGCTACTGGGCGCGCAGCCTGGTCGGCTGGCCGCGCTTCGGCCACGCCCGGCCCAACGCTACGCATGCGGCGCTGGCGCAGCTGGAAGCGCGCGGCCAGGTCGAACTGCTGCTGACCCAGAACGTGGACCGCCTGCACCAGGCCGCCGGCAGCGCAGCGGTGATCGACCTGCACGGGCGCCTGGACGTGGTCCGCTGCATGGGCTGCGAGCGGCGCCTGCCGCGCGAGGACTTCCAGCAACAGTTGCTGCAGCACAACCCGCACTGGGCGACGCTGCAGGCCGGGCAGGCGCCAGACGGCGACGCCGACCTGGAGGACGTGGACTTCGCTGCCTTCGCGGTGCCGGCCTGCACGCAATGCGGCGGCGTGCTGAAGCCGGACGTGGTGTTCTTCGGCGAGAACGTGCCGCGCGAGCGCGTGGCCGCCGCCTTCGCGCACCTGCAGCAGGCCGATGCGATGCTGGTGCTGGGGTCGTCGCTGATGGTGTATTCCGGCTTCCGCTTCGTGCAGGCCGCGGCGAAGGCGGGATTGCCGATCGCCGCGGTCAACCTGGGCCGCACCCGCGGCGACGACCTGCTGAGCCTGAAGCTGGCGCAGCCCTGCGCGCAGGCGCTGGCGTTCCTGCTGCCGCGTGCGGCCGCCTAGGGCGTGTCATCAATCCCCGAGCAGCTCGCGCCACCCCGCGCATACGTGTTCCCGTCAGCGCTGGCACGGCAGTGTGCACGCGCAACAGTGGCCCTACGGGTTGGGCCTGTCAGGCCGCCAGCCGGCACCGCGCGGCTTGACCTGACCGCCAGTCAGGCGCTGCGCCCCGCAGCACCGGCTGGCGACCTGACAGACCCAACGCGACCTGCTCGGGAATCGATGACACGCCCTGGCGGCTCCGGCGCGGCGCGTTCCGAATCCGCGCACGAACTGATCCATCGGCAGTGGTTGATCGGCGGCGCCGGCAGGAGTGCAATGGCAGCTTGCCCGCGGTGCAGCGGGCGTCCCCACGGAACGCCACCTTGAGCCATCTCTTCTCGCCCCTCGCCCTGGGGCCGCTGTCGTTGTCCAATCGCATCGTCATCGCGCCGATGTGCCAGTACTCGGCCGAGCAAGGCCAGGCCAGCGACTGGCACACCATCCACCTCGGCCAGTTGGCGCAGTCCGGCGCCGGCTTGCTGATCCTGGAAGCCACCGCGGTGGAGCCGCGCGGGCGCATCAGCTACGCCGACCTGGGCCTGTGGGACGACGCCACCGAAGCGGCGCTGCGCGGCGTGCTGGCCTCGGTGCGGCGCTGGTCGCCGATGCCGCTGGGGATCCAGCTCGCGCATGCCGGGCGCAAGGCATCCACGAACAAGCCGTGGGATGGCGGCGGCGCGATCGCGCCGGGGCAGCCGAACGGCTGGCAGACCGTGGCGCCGTCGGCGCTGGCCTTCGCCGAACACGGCACGCCGCCGCAGGCGCTGGACCTGGCCGGCATCGATGCCGTCGTCGCGGCCTTCGTCGCCTCGGCGCAGCGCGCCGAACGGCTGGGGTTCGAGCTGATCGAACTGCATGCCGCGCACGGCTATCTGCTGCACCAGTTCCTGTCGCCGCTGAGCAACCAGCGCGACGACGCCTACGGCGGCAGCCTGGAGAACCGCATGCGCCTGCTGCTGCGCGTGCATGCCGCGGTGCGCGCGGCGGTGTCGGCGTCGGTCGCGGTGGGCGTGCGCCTTTCCGCCACCGACTGGGTCGAGGGCGGCTGGGACGTGGCGCAGAGCGTCGCGCTGGCACAGGCGCTGCAGGCGCAGGGCTGCGACTACCTGCACGTGTCCAGCGGCGGCCTCGACCGCCGCCAGCAGATTCCGCTGGCGGCCGGCTACCAGGTGCCGCAGGCCGAGGCGATCCATCGCGCGGTGCGCATGCCGGTGATCGCGGTCGGCCTGATCACCGAGCCGCAGCACGCCGAGGCGATCCTCGCCGAGGGCCAGGCCGACGCGATCGCGCTGGCCCGCGGCATCCTCTACGATCCGCGCTGGCCGTGGCATGCCGCCGCCGCGCTGGGCGCGAAGCTGAAGCCGTCGCCGCAATACCTGCGTTGCGAACCGCGTTCGGCGCGCGGCCTGTTCGACGCGTGATGCGCGCGCGCTGCGCCGCGCAGGTCGCGGCATCCACCACGAGTTGTGCAAGGAGTTGGCGATGAGCATCGGATTTCTCGGCCTGGGCACGATGGGCCAGCCCATCGCGCACAACCTGTTGCGCGCCGGGCATGCGTTGACCGTGTGGAACCGCAGCGCGGCCGCGGCGCAGCCGCTGCTCGAGGCCGGCGCGCAGCTGGCCGCGCAGCCGGCCGACGCGGTGCGCGGCCCGGTGCTGTTCTCGATGCTGGCCGACGACACGGCAGTGCGCGAAACCCTGCTCGAGCGCGGCGCGCTCGACGCGCTGCCGGCCGGCAGCGTGCACGTCAACATGGCCACGATCTCGGTGGCGCTGGCGCGCGAGCTCAGCGCCTTGCATGCCGAGCGCGGCGTGGCCTACCTGGCGATCCCGGTGCTGGGGCGCAGCGACGTGGCCGCCGCCGGCCAGCTCAACCTGCTCGCCGCCGGCGACGCCGCGGCGTTGGCGCGGGTGCAGCCGCTGCTCGACGTGATCGGGCGCAAGACCTGGTATTTCGGCGCGGCGCCGGAGCAGGCCAATGCGGTCAAGCTGGCCGCCAATCTGTGCCTGGCCAGCGCCATCGGCACCATGGCCGAAGCCTCGGCGCTGGTGCGCGGGCATGGCGTGGACGCGGCCGATTTCCTGGGCATGCTGGTCAACACCCTGTTCGCCGCACCGGCGTACCAGAACTACGGCGGCATGATCGCCGAGCAGCGCTACAGCCCGGCCGGCTTCAAGACCACGCTGGGGCTGAAGGACGTGCGCCTGGCCTTGAACGCCGGCGAGACCCGGCACGTGCCGATGCCGCTGGCGGCGGTGCTGCGCGACCAGTTCATCGACGCGATCGCGCACGGCGACGGCGAGCTGGACTGGTCGGCGCTGGCCAAGGTCGCCGCACGCCGCGCCGGGCAGGCCTGAGCGTTCGCTGCTGCGGCGCGCGGCCGCCATCTTCAGGCGGCCTTGTCGCGGTTTGGTGCAGACTGCGTCGCCGCGCTTGAGCTGGCCGCGTGCTTGCCGCTAAGGTGCGGCGGCCTGCAAGCGCATCATAGGAGGATGCCATGAGCCCGAATTCGTCCGACCCCGGCGCCATGACGCCCATCCAGCCGCCGCGCGCCGTCGCGCGCGAGGCCGTGCTCGGTCCCGAGCATCCGGAGCATCCCGACCATCTGCTGTACGCGCAGATCCGCGAAGGCGTGCACGCGCTGGATGCCGCCTGCGGCCGCGCGCCCGACGCGATCAGCGAACGCATGGTGGCGCGGCTGCTGCCGCTGGCCAAGGAGTACGGCTTCGACCAAGTCGATCACGTGGTGCTGAGCCGCGAGCTGGGCGAAGTGGAGCAGGGCGAGAACGTGTTCCTGGTGCGCGGCGACCTGGACGACCCGGCGCATCTGCGCGCGCACATCACCACCCACGAGGCGGTGGGCATGTCGGTGGAAGACTCGCTGGCGCGGCTGGAGAAGGTCAACCGGCGCCTGGCGCTGCGCCTGCGTCCGGAGTGAGCGCGGCCCGGCGCGCAGGCGAGGCCGCCTGCCGCCAGCATGCGGATGCCGCACTTCGGAGGAACGGCTTCAGCCGCGACGAGCGAAGCGATGCATTTTCCTTCGCGGCAAAGCGTCGGGACTGAAGTCCCTCCCACAGTGCACCCCGCTGGCCCACCGCAAGTCCCCTGTGGGGGCGGTTTCAGCCGCGACCGGCGAAGCGATGCACTTTCCTTGGCGGTAAAGCGTCGGGACTGAAGTCCCTCCCACAGTGCACCCCGCTGGCCTGCCGCAACTCCCTGTAGGAGCGGCTTCAGCCGCGACAGGATCTATCGGTAAAGCCCGTCGCGGCTGAAGCCGCTCCTACAGA
This sequence comes from Xanthomonas sp. GW, assembly GCF_014236815.1. NCBI lineage: Bacteria > Pseudomonadati > Pseudomonadota > Gammaproteobacteria > Lysobacterales > Lysobacteraceae > Xanthomonas > Xanthomonas sp. GW. The sequence continues at coordinate 4,850,801 of NZ_CP051189.1, read as the reverse complement.
CGGTAAGACGTCCGGCAATGCCGCTGCGGCATCCCACAGCCAATGTCCTGGCAACATCCGCAGCCCACCATCCCGAGTCCCGAATTCTCCTATCATTGCGCGGATGCGCCCCGACTACATCCTGACCCTGTCCTGCCCGGACCGTACCGGCATCGTCTACCGCGTCAGCGGCCTGCTGTTCGAGCACGGCTGCAACATCCTCGACGCGCAGCAGTTCGGCGACGAGGAGAGCGGTCGCTTCTTCCTGCGCGTGCACTTCGACGTGCCCGCCGACGGCATCGTCGCGGCGGTGAAGGTGCAACTGGCGCCGCTCGCCGCCGACTACGCGATGGACTGGCAGCTGCACGATGCGCGGCGCCGCGCGCGCCTGCTGGTGCTGGTCAGCAAGCAGGGCCATTGCCTCAACGATCTGCTGTTCCGCGCGCACAGCCGTCAGCTGCGCGTGGACATCGCCGCGGTGGCCTCCAATCACGACGATTTCGCCGCACTGGCGCGCTCCTACGACGTGCCGTTCCACCATCTGCCGGTCGGTGCCGACAACCGCGCCGAACAGGAAGCGCAGTTGCTGGCGCTGGTGGAGCGCGAGCGCATCGATCTGGTGGTGCTGGCGCGCTACATGCAGATCCTGTCGCCGACGCTGTGCGCCGCGCTGGCCGGGCGTGCGATCAACATCCACCACAGCTTCCTGCCCAGCTTCAAGGGCGCGCAGCCGTACCACCAGGCGCACGCGCGTGGGGTCAAGATCATCGGCGCCACCGCGCACTACGTCACCGGCGATCTCGACGAAGGCCCGATCATCGAACAGGACGTGGCCCGGGTGGACCACGCGATGACTCCGCGCGACCTAGTGCGCCTGGGCAGCGACACCGAATCGCAAGTCCTGGCCCGCGCGGTGCGCCGCCATGTCGAACACCGCATCCTGCTCAACGGGCATCGCACTGTGGTGTTTCGGTGAGGCCGGGAATGGAGAATCGGGAATCGGGAATGGCAAAATCAAGAGCGTGAGCGCGACGCTGGCTCCGCGTGTTCCAATTCACGATTCGCAATTCGAATAATGCCTGTCGCGGCTGAAGCCGCTCCTACAAAAAGCGGCATCGAATCGAAATTGCACCAGCCGCAGCATCGGTGCATGGAGACCTCGGCGCTGCACCGAGCCTACAGGCCCGGTGCAGCCGCTTTTACCAATCCCAAATCCCAAATCTCCAATCCCCGCCCTTCAACGCGCCGCGTTGGCGTTCATCGTCGCGTTGCGGCTGGCGTCCAGGTATTGCGCCGGATCGCGCATGCCGGTGGTGTGGCACTGGCCGGTGGTGTGGCCGCGGTTGACCCCGCCCGGCAGTTGCGCGTTGACCTGCTCGACCACGCCGTCTTCCGGATCGTCCAGCACCAGGTCCGAGGCCGCGTTGCAGTAGTCGTTGGTGTACCAGTTGGTCTTGGCGAAGGAGGTGGTGTAGTAGTTGACCAGTGCCCGCGCCGAGGTCGGGATGCCGGCCAGCCACGCCTTGGCGCCGTCGTAGGTCATGTCGCTGTTGCTGCCGCAGCCCACGCCGAACCACGAGCCCACCGTGGCCAGGATGCCGGACAGGTTGGTGCCCTGGTAGGGCGTGCCCACCGACTGCATGACGCGCCCGCCGCTGGCATTGTCCAGCCCGCTCCAGTAGTAGCTGTACAGGTGCAGCGCGGCCATGCCGCCCTGGCTGTGCGCTACCGTGCCGAACGAATTCCATTGGCTGCCGAACTGTCCCAGCAGTTGCGCGAACTGGTCGTTGCTGCGGTTCTGGTTGGCGTCCAGGAAGGTCGAGGCGTTGCTGAACTGCGCCGCTGGCCACACCCCGCCGGAGCAATAGCCATGCACCAGCACCAGGCGCGAGCCGGTCGCTTGCGCTTGCGCATCGGTCGCCGCGCGCTGCAGCGTCGCCGGGCGCTCGCCCATGCGCATGCTGGCGTCGATCGCGCCGCCGCGCGCCACGCTGCTGCGGCGCAGTGCCGGCAGGGTCAGCGCCAGCGTGTCGCGCGTGGCCAGCGGCACGAAATGGTCCGGGTCCTCGATGCGCAGGTTGCGCAGCGTGAACGGCGCACGCGCGCCGGCACGCACGATCCAGCGTTCGTCCACGCTCAGCGGCAGGCGTCCGTTGTGCGGCGCGAGCATGCCGCCGAGCCAGGCCACCGGCACCGCGCTGCCGTCGCGACCGGTGCCCCACAGTTCGCCGAGCACGCGGTAATGCGCCGGCGCCTGGCCGCTGGCGCTGACCGGGATCGGCAGCGCCAGGCGGGTGCCGTCCTGTACGCTGGCGCTCACCGCGTCGGCGGCGATGCGCAAGCTGGTGTCGAGCACCGGCAGCACGTGTTCGCTGGTGCGCACGAAGGCCTGGCCGGCCGCGTCCTCGCCGTGCACCACCACCTGCGCGAGATAGCTGCCCGGCGCCTTCGCCGGGAAATCGCCGGCATAGATGCCGTCGCCGGCGGCGCCGTCGCCATGGCGGCCGTCGTCGGCCATCGGCCACTGGGTCACCGTGCCGTCGGGCGCGGTGACGCGCAATTGCGCGTCGCGGATGCGTCCGGCATTGCTGGCGAGCGCGGTGGCGCCGTGGCTGTCGCTGCCGCCGAGCAGCGCGGTCAGGCCGATGCGCTGGCCGCTGTGCAGCTGCCGGCGATCGCTGGGATAGGAGGCCAGCTGGGTGCGCGCATCGCCTTCCATCAACAGGTAGCCGCGTTGCGCGGCGCTGCCGTCGGCGCGCAAGGTCAGCGTCCAGCTGCCGTTGACCGCCCTGTCCACGCGGTACTCGCGCGCCGGCAGCGCGGTGTCGCCGCTGCCCAGGCGGGTGGCGACCGCGTTCGGCACGATCGCGGCGGCGCTGGCGCGCGCGTTCGCCGCGCCGGGCGCATGCAACTGCGGTTGCCAGTCGTGGGTGCCGGACAGCAGCACGAAGCGCAACTTGCCGTTTTCTACCGGCAGCGTCGCCTGCCATTGCGCTGCCTCGCCGCTGCGTGCGGAAGCGAATTCCACCGGCAGCAACGCGCTCTTGGACAGGATCGCGGCCTCGGCCGGCGCCGGCGCGCGCATCTGCGCGAATTCCTCGGGAGGGCCGGCCAACTGTTTGGGAACCAGATCGGCCGCATGCGCGAGCAACGGCGACAGCAGCAGCGTGGACAGCAGGGACAACTTCGGTAGCGTCGGCATGGCGGCTCTCTCCTTGAACAGTGCGAAGCCAGGCAGTACGGCGATCGCGATCGCACGCCTGCGCAGCGGATGCAGCGCCCCCTCGCCGCGACGTGATTGCGTTATACCCCGCCCAGATGACAGTTCCACGGTGCGCTGCAGCACCGGCGTGGCCATGCGCCGCGGCGATCCAGTGCAGCCGCCGCGTGAATGGGCTAGTGTCTGCGCTGGGGCGGCATGGCGATGCCGATGGCAATACTGGAGTAGCCAGGGGGATATCCAGATGCTGCGCAATGCAGTGCTTTTCTCCGTTTTCTTCGCCGGGCTGGCGCCCGTCGCGGCCCTCGCGCAAGCGCCTGCGCCGACGCGCACGGCGTTCGCGTTTTGCAGCGTGACCGACACCGGCGGGGTGCCGGCCAAGGTCTGGGCCTCGCCGGTCGTCGAGATTGCTTATCAAGACGACGCCAGCGGCTGGCTGCGGCGCAGCAACGAGCTGGCCAGTGATTTCCTGCAGCATGTGGGCAGCCTCGGCGGGGCGGGGACCAAGGACTGCATGCTCGGCCCAGGGCGCGAGGAAGCGTTGGCGCAGCGCGAGCAGCAACGCGCGATATGGAGCAAGCGCCTGTACCTGATGAAGGTGGGCAGCTGGCGCGACGTGGACTGGACGCCGCCGCCGTGGGATGCCGCCGCCAAGCCGCCGGCGCAGATCACGCGCTATTTCTACTGCTACGCGACCCAGGTCGACATTCCCGATCGCAGCGACCTGGCGCACACCGTCGCCACTCAGATCTTCGCCATGCCGAGCGGCGCCGATCCGACGGCGGTCTATGCGCAGAGCGCGGCGTATGCCGAGGAATTCAAGCAGACCGTGCGCGCGCACGGCCAGCCGGAGGAAGACACGACCTGCACCGCATACGACACCCAGGCCGAAGCGAGCAAGGCCAGTCGCGACTATCGCAGGCTGTTCGGCGGGTTCAACACCAAGTTCGCCGAAGTGGCGTGGATGCCGAGCGGCCGCGCAGCTGCAGTGGCTGCGGCGACACCGACTTCGGCGTCTGCCACGCCGATCGCGCCCACTGCGGCTGCGGCAGCAGCGCCCAGAACACTCGGCGTGCGCATCGCGCCGGTCACCGCGGAAGTGGCGCTGGCAACCGGACTTCCTCCCGCGCGCGGCGCATGGATCGTGGAGGTGATCGACGGCAGCGTCGCCATGCAGGCCGGGATCAAGCCGATGGACGTGCTGCTGGAGCTCGACGGCCGGCCGGTCGGCGGCCCTCAGGACGTGCCGCCCTTGGTGGCAGGATTGCGCGCAGGCGTTCCGGTGCCGGCGCAGATATGGCGCGATCGCCGCATGCAGCAACTGAGTCTGTTGTTCGCGGGCGGCGCTGCCGCTGCGGCGTCGGCGCATGTGCCAGCGGCCGCCGCGCCAACGACGGAGTGAATCGCGATCGCCTGTAGCTGGGGGTGCTTTGCAGCATGTCGGGTATTCGTCGCAGTCGCCCGCGACGTGCATCGCAGCGGGGCAAGGCAGCCTGTTTCCAGCGTCGGCGCATGAACCCGGCGCTGCGCGGCGATGCACGCGAACACGCATGCCATGCATTCTGGCGTTGCGATACCCGGCGTGCAGCACGCCGGGTATCGTCGGCTCATCGCCTACTTACGCCGCTTGCGCCTGCTGCGCGCGCAGCTGCCGCGCCGCGGCCACCATCGCTTCCAGCGCACTGCGCGTTTCCGGCCAGCCGCGCGTCTTCAATCCGCAATCCGGATTGACCCACAGCTGCTGCGGATCCAGCACCGCGCGCGCCTTGTCCAAAAGTTGCACCATCTCCTGCGTGCTGGGCACGCGCGGCGAGTGGATGTCGTACACGCCCGGGCCGATCGCGTTCGGATAGCGGAAGCGCACGAACGCGTCGAGCAGTTCCATCCGCGAGCGCGAGGTCTCGATCGAGATCACGTCCGCATCCATCGCCGCCACCGCCTCGATGATGTCGTTGAACTCCGAATAGCACATGTGGGTATGGATCTGGGTGGCGTCGCGCACCCCGGCCGCGGCGATGCGGAAGCACTGCACCGCCCAGTCCAGGTACGCCTGCCAGTCGGCGCGGCGCAGCGGCAGGCCTTCGCGGATCGCCGGCTCGTCGATCTGGATCACGCCGATGCCGGCCGCTTCCAGGTCGCGTACCTCGTCGCGCAGCGCCAGCGCGATCTGCCGGCATGTCTGCGCGCGTTCCTGGTCGTCGCGCACGAACGACCACTGCAGCACCGTCACCGGCCCGGTCAGCATGCCCTTCATCGGCTTATCGGTCAGCGACTGCGCGTACTGGGTCCAGCGCAGCGTCATCGGCGCCGGGCGCTGCACGTCGCCGTAGATGATCGGCGGCTTCACGCAGCGCGAGCCGTAGCTCTGCACCCAGCCATGCTTGGTGAAGGCGAAACCGTCGAGCTGTTCGCCGAAGTATTCGACCATGTCGTTGCGCTCGAACTCGCCGTGCACCAGCACGTCCAGCCCGAGTTGCTCCTGCGCGCGCACGCAGCGTTCGGTCTCCGCCGCCAGGAACGCGTCGTACTCGGCATCGCCGAGCTTGCCGGCCTTGTGCTGCGCGCGCGCCTGCCGCACCTGTGCGGTCTGCGGGAACGAGCCGATCGTGGTGGTCGGGTAGGCCGGCAGCCGCAGCGCCGCCTGTTGCGCCTCGCGCCGCTGCGGATACGGCGACTGCCGGCGCCCGGCATCCTCGCTCAGCGCCGCCACCCGGCGTGCGACTTCTGGGCGATGCACGCGCGCGGAGGAACGCCGCGTCGCCAGCGCGTCGCGCGCCTGCTCCAGCTCGGCCTGCGCCTGCGGCAGCTCGTGCAACGCATCGGCCAGCGTGCGCAATTCCTGCAGCTTCTGTTTGGCGAAGGCCAGCCATGCGTGCAGTTCGCGGTCCAGCGCCTTTTCCTGCTCCAGATCCACCGGCACGTGCAGCAGCGAGCACGACGGCGCCAACCACAGCCGCTCGCTGCCGACATGCCCGGCGGCGTAGCGTGCCAGGGTCAGCGCAGTGTCCAGCGGCGTGCGCCACACGTTGCGGCCGTTGACCAGCCCCGCCGACAGCACGCGCCCAGCCGGCAACGCCTGCAGCACCGCGTCCAACTGCGCCACTCCGCGCACCAGATCCACATGCAGGCCGTCCACCGGCAGCGCCGCGGCCAGTTCCAGGTTGTCGCCCAGTTCGCCGAAATACGTGGTCAGCAGCAGCTTCGGCCGCGGCGCCTGCGCCAGGAACGCATAGGCGCGGCGATAGGCGTCGCGCGCGGCCTCGTCCAGGTCCAGCACCAGTGCCGGCTCGTCGATCTGCACCCAGTTGGCGCCGGCCGCGTCGAGCTGCTCCAGCAGCTCGGCGTAGGCCGGCAGCAGGCTGTCCAGCAGCGCCCAGCGGTCGCTGCCGTCCACGGTCTTGGACAGCAGCAGGAAGGTCACCGGCCCGATCAGCACCGGCCGCGTGGTGATGCCCAGCGCCTTGGCTTCCAGGAACTCGGCCAGCGGCTTGTCGCCGCGCAGGCGGAAGTGCTGGCGCCGCGCCAGCTCCGGCACCAGGTAGTGGTAGTTGGTGTCGAACCACTTGGTCATTTCCAGCGCGTGCAGGTCCAGGCCGTTCTCCTGCGAGCCGCGCGCCATCGCGAAGTAGCCGGCCAGCGGATCGGCATCGGCCAGCGCGCGGTAGCGCTGCGGAATCGCATCGAACAGGAACGCGGTGTCGAGCATCGCGTCGTACAGGCTGAAGTCGTTGCTGGGCGGCAGATCCACCCCGGCCTCGACCTGCAGCCGCCAATGCCGCTGGCGCAGCTGCCGTGCCGTGTCTTGCAGGCTTGCCTCATCCGTTTCGCGGCGCCAGTAGCTTTCCAGCGCACGCTTGAGCTCGCGCCGCGCACCGATGCGCGGGAAGCCCAGGTTGGTCACGATCGTCATTTGCGTTTCCTCATTGCGTTCATAGGCATTGAGGAACGAAGGAACCGCGCGCCGTCCGCCCGTTCGCACGGGACGCCCGCCACGCCAGCGACCTTCGCCCCCGCGGGCGAACCGGCGCCACGCGGGCAGGCGGAAGAGCGCGGCGCGGCGCAGGGCCACGGCACGGCTTCCGGCCGCCTCCCCGCGGAGACGCCAGGTCGAATCGGAGGACGCACAAGTCCTCCGGCCGGGGCCGGTATTCGGGCTGATGGACGAGCGCACCATGCCGGCTGCGCACCTACTGTCCGTCGCTTCCCAGGCCGGCATGCGCCGGCCCAGTGCCATTGACGGAGGTCGTTTCCATTCACCGCTGCGGGGCAGCTCCGGAATGGGCGGGCGCTTGCGGCGCCAGCCTTCACCGGATTCCCGTTTAAATCCATCCCTTCATCCGAATGAAGCGATGGATACCTTCGGCGAGCGCACGATAGGCCGGATGCGGCGGCGGGTCAAGCGCCAAGTGGACTGCGGACGTTCGCCGGCAGCGTTCATGGCGAACGTGTAAGCTATTGATCCCAAAGCCAATGATCTGACGCTTTCGCCAGCAGGCGACAGCGCAGCACCGCCGCGCCCGATGACGCTTCCGCTTCCAACCTCCGACCTGTCCGCGCGCTACGCCGCCTCCCTGCGCCTGTCCGTGGCCCCGATGATGGATTGGACCGACCGCCATTGCCGCGTGTTCCACCGGCTGCTGGCGCCGTCGGCGCGGCTGTATACCGAGATGGTGCACGCCAACGCGGTGGTGCTGGGCGACCGCGCGCGGCTGCTGGGCTTCGATGCGGTCGAGCATCCGCTGGCGCTGCAGCTCGGCGGCAGCGATCCGGCGCTGCTGGCGCAGGCGGCGCGGATCGGCCAGGAGTGGGGCTACGACGAGATCAATCTCAATTGCGGCTGCCCGTCCGACCGGGTCCAGGCCGGGCGCTTCGGCGCCTGCCTGATGCGCGAGCCGGCGCTGGTCGCCGAGTGCGTGGCGGCGATGGTGCAGGCGGTGGACATCCCGGTCACGGTGAAGTGCCGGCTGGGGGTGGACCAGGACGACGACTACGCGGTGTTCCTGGCTTTCGTCGACCAGGTCGCCGCTGCCGGCTGCGGGCTGTTCGTGGTGCATGCGCGCAACGCCTGGCTGCAGGGCCTGTCGCCGAAGGAAAACCGCGAGGTGCCGCCGCTGCGCTACGACTGGGCCCACCGGCTCAAGCGCGAGCGCCCGCAGTTGCAGATCGTGCTCAACGGCGGGCTGGCCGACGTGGACACGGCGCGCGCGCAGCTGGACGCGGTCGATGGGGTGATGCTGGGCCGCGCGGCCTATCACGATCCCTACGTGCTGCACCGGCTGGACGCGGCCCTGACCGGCGCCACGCCGAGGCCGCGCGCCGAGCTGCTGCGCGCGCTGCAGCCGTATGTCGAGGCGCGTCTGGCCGATGGCGTGGCGCTCAAGCACATCGCCCGCCACCTGCTCGGGCTGTTCCACGGCCAGCCCGGCGGCCGCGCGTTCCGCCAGGTGCTCAGCGAGGGCGCGCACCGGCCGGGCGCGGACTGGGCGCTAGTGGAACAGGCTTTGCTTATGACCGCAGGGGCGCCGCAGGTCGCAGCGTAGCGACTCTCGGACGGGGCGCCATTCATCCGCGCTTCGCTCCTGGGGGCCCAACGCAAGCCGTCCCAACAGACGCTGCGGCTCCCTTTTGGATGCGCGTTCAGTTACTTTGTTCAGCTTCCTGCGGCAGCCAGTCCCGTCGCAGTGGGGACGGCAGACCCTTGCCGAGGCGGGGCTAAGGGCCGTCAGCAAGCGCCCGCCGGTGCGGTGTAGTAAGTTCATTTCACTGAACGAAGACGGTCGCGGCCGGAAAAGTTCAGATCGGATTCACCCCGAAAAATCAAGAATTTGGCTCGATTTTGCGGAATCGCGGCGCTGCTGCCAGGCATCCGGTTTCACAACTTTTGAACGTTTCCGATCAGTCCGTTAGGATGCCACCTCGTGATCTCGCCCACTCTCCGCCGCCGTCGCACCGTTGCCGTGATCGCACTCGCGCTCATGGCGGCTGGTCATGGCTGGGCGCAGCAGCCGGGTCCGCCTGGTCCGCCAGGCGCGCCGCCGATGGCGCCGCCCCGCGAGGCGCCCCGGGCGCGCGACTACAACGGCAGCTCACTGTCCGATGCGGTGCGCCGGGTGCAGCGGTCCACCGGTGGACAGATCCTCGGCGCCGAGCGCGTGCCGTTCGACGGGCGCGACATCAACCGGGTGAAGTACATGGATGGCCGCGGGCGCGTGCGCTACATGGACGATCCGCAGCCTGGCCGCTCCGCGCCGCCGCGCGTGCCGCGTCCCAGCGATGCGCAGGAACCACCACGCGGCGATAACCCCTGAGCCCGGATAGTCTGGTTCAGCTTGTCATACACACTGCCCGGCCGCCGGCCATCTGTAAGTAACTAGGGAGAGTTCATGCGTATCCTTCTGGTCGAAGACGAAGCTCCGCTGCGAGAGACCCTGGCTGCTCGCCTGAAGCGCGAAGGCTTCGCGGTGGATGCGGCGCAGGACGGCGAGGAAGGCCTGTACATGGGCCGCGAAGTGCCGTTCGACGTGGGCATCATCGATCTCGGCTTGCCGAAGATGTCGGGCATGGAGCTGATCAAGGCGCTGCGCGACGAAGGCAAGAAGTTCCCGGTGCTGATCCTCACCGCGCGTTCCAGCTGGCAGGACAAAGTCGAGGGCCTGAAGCAGGGCGCCGACGACTATCTGGTCAAGCCGTTCCACGTCGAGGAGTTGCTGGCGCGGGTCAACGCGCTGCTGCGCCGCGCCGCGGGCTGGAGCAAGCCGACCCTGGAATGCGGGCCGGTGGCATTGGATCTCGCCGCGCAGACGGTCAGCGTCAGCGGCAGCAACGTCGACCTGACCAGCTACGAATACAAGGTGCTCGAGTACCTGATGATGCATGCCGGCGAACTGGTCTCCAAGGCCGACCTCACCGAGCACATCTACCAGCAGGACTTCGATCGCGACTCCAACGTGCTGGAAGTGTTCATCGGCCGCCTGCGCAAGAAGCTGGATCCGGACGGCGAGCTGAAGCCGATCGAGACCGTGCGCGGTCGCGGCTACCGGTTCGCGATCCCGCGTACCGAAGGCTGATCCCACGCGCCTGCGACGAGCAACCGAAGGACGCGACAGCGTGGCGGCACGGCCCAAGTGGTACAAGCGCTGGCGCCCGCGTTCGTTGCAGGCGCGCCAGTTGCTGGCCGCCAGCCTGAGCCTGGTGGCGTTCCTGGCCGCGGCCGGCTATGCGCTGGACCAGGCCTTCGCCGACACCGCGCTGAGCAACCTGCGCGAGCGCCTGAAGAGCTACGCCACCGCCTACGCCAACAACGTCGACGTGGCGCGCGACGGCTCGCTGTACATCAACAACGACAAGCCGCCGCCGGACCCGCATTTCGACCGGCCCGGCAGCGGCCTTTACGCGCAGATCGTGATGCCCAACGAGCGCTGGATCTCGATGTCCAGCGAGGGCCCGTTGCCGCCCAAGGGCGGCATGCTCGAGCCGCGCCAGGAAACCTTCGACGGCCCCTGGCCGATGACCCAGATCGACGGCAGCGAAGGCGAGGTCTACCGCTACGGCATCGGCCTGGCCTACGTGCGCCGCGACAAGGAAACCCCGGTCACCATCTACATCATGGAGGACACCCGCGCGCTGGGCGCGCAGTTGTTGGTGTTCCGCCACCGGGTGTGGTTCAACCTCGGCGGCGCCGGCCTGATCCTGCTGCTGCTGCAGGCCTTCATCCTGCAGTGGAGCCTGCGTCCGCTGCGGCGGGTGATCAACGAACTGACCAAGGTGCAGCGCGGCGAAGCGGTGCGCATGGGCGACCGCCATCCGCGCGAGCTGGAACCGCTGACCGACAGCATCAACGCCTTCATCGAGAGCGAGCGCGAGAACCTGGACCGCCAGCGCAACACCCTGGCCGACCTGGCGCATAGCCTGAAAACGCCGTTGGCGGTATTGCGCACCCAACTCGACAGCGGCAACGACGGTCCGGAGCTGCGCGAGGAACTGGACGCGCAGTTGCGGCGCATGAACAACCTGGTGACCTACCAGCTCAGCCGCGCCGCTTCCAGCGGCCACAAGCTGTTCTCCGCGCCGCTGCCGATCGAACCCAACGCCGAAGAGATCGTGCGCGGGCTGGAAAAGGTGTACGCGGCCAAGGGCGTGCTGTGCGAGTTCGACATCGAGCCGAGCGCGCGTTTCCACGGCGAACCCGGCGACCTGCAGGAACTGCTCGGCAACCTGCTCGAAAACGCCTTCAAGTGGGCGCGGCGGCGGGTGCTGCTGAGCGTGCGTCCGGCGCCGGCGGCCGGCAGCCGGCGCGCCGGCCTGGTGATCTCGGTGGAGGACGACGGCCCCGGCATCGCGCTGGAGGAAGTGGCGCATATCCTGCAGCGCGGGGTACGCGGCGACGAACGCGTGCATGGCCACGGCATCGGCCTGGCGATCGTGCAGGACCTGGTCAAGGGTTACCGCGGTGAGCTGCAGGTGAGCCGTTCCGAGGAACTGGGCGGCGCGCGCTTCCTGGTGACCATGCCGCCGGGGCTGTAGCAGCCGAGCCCTTAGCAGCCGGACCGTGCGCTGCAGGTGAATCCCGCGCAAACGCCGCGGCGGTTTCCGACATCGGCTTAACGCCTGCGCCAGGCAGGCGCGGATACTGCGCGAGTCGTCACAGCCGGTTTTTCCGTCCCAAGGAGCGCCGCATGCCCGAGCCCCGGCATCGTCCCGTATCGCGTCTGCGCGTGCATGGGCGCCGCGCGTTGCGCAACACGCAGCGGCTGCTGCTGTCGCTGCTGCTGGTGCTGTTCACCGTCGGCGCCATCGCCGGCAGCCAGAAGGTGCTGGAGCGCGACGATGCGCGCTGGCTGCAATCGATGACCACCGGCCTGGACAGCGCCAGCGTGGCGCAGCTGCAGCACGACGGGCGCAAGCGCTTCCTGCGCGACCAGTTGCAGGCCTCCAGCGGCGACGCCGCCCTGCCTGCGGCGGTACGCACGCAACTGGATGGCTACGAGGCGCTGCATACGCCGGTGCAGGACCTGCTCAAGCAACTGGATGCGCGCCAGCAGTACATCAAGGCGATGCCCGACGGCGAGGCCAAGGTCGCGGCGAAGAAGGCCTTGCAGCAGCGCGCTGATGCGCTGCTGGCGCAGGCGCGGCAGGCGCAGCTGCTGCGCGCGGTGTATTCGCGCGACCAGCTGCGCGAGCAGATGGTGTGGTTCTGGCTCAACCACTTCAGCGTGTTCGCCGACAAGGGCCGCCTGCACTGGACCGTCGCCGACTACACCGACAACGCGATCCGCCCGCATGCGCTGGGCAAGTTCTCCGACCTGGTGATGGCGACGCTGCAAAGCCCGGCCATGCTCGAATATCTGGACAACGCGCAGAACGCCAAGGGCAAGGTCAACGAGAACTACGCGCGTGAACTGATGGAACTGCACACGCTGGGCGTGGACGGCGGCTACAGCCAGCACGACGTGCAGCAACTGGCGCTGATCCTCACCGGCGTCGGCATCGCCCCGCCCAACCGCGATGCGCCGCCGAAACTGCCGCCGCCGCAGCAGGCGCAATACCTGCGCCGCGGCGCGTTCGAATTCAATCCGGCGCGGCACCAGCCCGGCGACAAGACCCTGCTCGGCCAGCGCATCGCCGGCGGCGGTTTCGACGAGGTCGAGCGTGCGGTGCAACTGATCGTGCGCCAGCCGGCGTGCGCGCATTTCGTGTCGCGGCGCCTGGCCGAGTATTTCGTCGCCGACGATCCGCCGCCGGCGCTGGTGGAGAAGATGGCGCGCACCTTCCAGCGCAGCGATGGCGATATCGCCGCAGTGCTGCAGGTGCTGTTCACCGCGCCGGAAATGGCCGCCGGCGCGCCGCACAAGTTCAAGGATCCGTACCGCTTCCTGGTGTCGTCGCTGCGTCTGGCCTACGACGGGCAGACCATCGCCAATCCGCAGCCGCTGCTGGGCTGGCTGAGCCAGATGGGCGAGCCGAGCTATGGGCGCATCACCCCCGACGGCTGGCCGCTGCAGTCCAGCGCCTGGAACAGTTCCGGGCAGATGGCGCAGCGCTTCGAGATCGCGCGCGCGATCGGCGGCGGCAACACCCAGTTGTTCACCAGCGGCGGACAACAGCGCGGCGGGTTTCCGCAGCTGACCACGCCGCTGTACTACCAGGCGATCGAGCCGCAACTTGGCGAGACCACCCGCCAGGCGCTGGCGCAGGCGCGCTCGCAGCAGGAGTGGAACGCGTTCCTGCTGTCCTCGCCCGACTTCAACTATCGCTGACCCGGCTCATAGCGCTGGGCGCGGCGACTGTCGCCGCGTCCGGCGATCACGGAGGTCCTGCATGCACCGTCGCCATTTCCTGTTCGCCTCCGCCGCCGCGGCGGCCAGCCTGCCGTTCGCCGGGCGCCTGTTCGCCGCGCCGGCGCCCTCGCCACGCTTGCTGGTGGTGTTCCTGCGCGGCGGCTACGACAGCAACAACCTGCTGATTCCCTACGCCAGCGATTTCTACTACGCATCGCGGCCGACCCTGGCGATCGCACGGCCGGATCCTGCCAACCCCAACAGCGCCATCGCGCTGGACGCGCAGTGGGGATTGAACCCGCGGCTGCGCGACACCTTGCAGCCGCTGTGGAACGACAAGCAGTTGGCGTTCGTGCCGTTCGCCGGCACCGACGACCTGTCGCGCAGCCATTTCGAAACCCAGGACAGCATCGAGGCCGGGCAGCCGGCCGGGCAACGCAGCGACTACCGCTCCGGTTTCCTGGCGCGGCTGTCGCAGGTGGCCACCGGCACCCCGGCGATCGCCTTCACCGATTCGCTGCCGTTGAGCTTCCAGGGCGGCGGCGACATTCCCAACCTGTCGCTCAAGCGCAATCCCACCCCGGCCTTCGACCAGCGCCAGGCCGATATCCTGGCGCAGATGTACCAGGGCACGCCGCTGGCCAGCGCCGCGCACGAGGGCCTGGCGCTGCGCCAGCAGGTGTCGCAGGCGCTGCAGGACGAAATGCAGCAGGCCAACCGCGGCGCCGCCAGCGCGCGCACCTTCGCCGACGAGACCCGGCGCATCGCCACGCTGATGCGCGAGCGCTACCGGCTCGGCTTCGTCGATGTCGGCGGCTGGGACACGCACGTCAACCAGGGCAGCACCGACGGCCCGCTGGCGACCAATCTCGGCAACCTGTCCGAAGGCCTGGCCGCCTATGCCGAGGCGCTGGGCCCGGAATGGCGCAACACCGTGGTGGTGGTGCTGTCCGAGTTCGGCCGCACCTTCCGCGAGAACGGCGACAAGGGCACCGACCACGGCCACGGCACCACGTACTGGGTGATGGGCGGCGCGGTCAACGGCGGCCGCATCGCCGGCGAGCAGGTCGCGGTGAGCAAGGACAAGCTGTTCCAGGATCGCGACTACCCGGTGCTGACCAACTACCGCGACCTATTTGCCGGCCTGCTGAGCCGTATGTGGGGCCTGTCGCCGGCGCAATTGCAGAAAGTGTTCCCGCAGGCGCATGCGCGGGATCTGCAGCTGGTGTGAGGTGCGCGCTGTGGCATTGCTGCACAGCGGAGGCGCGCCGGCTGGGTGCCGTGTGGGTGGGGGTTTTTGGCGCCGACCGATTGTCGCAGGTCTGTCACTCCGCCCGTCGCGACTGAAGTCGCTCCCACAAGGGGCTTGCGGCACGCTGGCTGGGTGCACTGTAGGAGGGGCTTCAGCCCCGACAGACTGTTTCCGCAGCCGGTGCAGCTTCCGACTCCGCTTGTCGCGGCTGAAGCCGCTCCTACAAGGGATTTGCGGCCAGCCAACTCTGGATGCATGAGAAGGGACTTCAGCCCCGACTGTCTCCGCCTCCATTAAGGTCTACCGCTCCGCTCGTAGCGACTGAAGTCGCTCCCACAGGACTTGCGACGAGATGGCTGGGTGCCCTGTAGGAGGGGCTTCAGCCCCGACAGACAGTGTCCGAAGCCGGTGCAGTTCCCGACGTCGTGTGTCGCGGCTGAAGCCGCTCCTACAAGGGACTTGCGGCCAGTCGGCTGGGTGCACTGTGGGAGGGACTTTAGTCCCGACAGCATCCGAAGCCAGGGAATCATCGCTGCATTTATTGCGGTTGAAATTGCGCCTGCAGCAAGACATCCGTCATGCCGTGATCGCCGCCTGCTCGCCTCTCACGCCGAGCGCCTACGCGCCAGCGAACGGGGAGCGACCATAGAACCGTGTCAGATGCGCAGCCACGTCCGGCATCTCGCGCTGCAGCCGCTCCGGCGCGGAGAAGTGGTATTCGCTGACCACCGCGAAGAATTCTTCCGGTGCTTCTGCAGCATAGGCATCGATCTCGCTGCTGCGGCCGCGGTCCACGCGCTTGCAGAACGCGTCGTAGCTGCGCTGGAAATCCGCGGCCCAGCGCCGCTGCCAGTCGCGCGGCAGCGGCGGCGTGCCGTCCAGTGCGCCGTCGAGCACGTCGAGCTTGTGCGCCATTTCGTGCACCGCCACGCAGTAGCCGGCATGCGGGTCGTCCAGGTCCGCCTGCACATCGGCCCAGGACAGGATCAGCGGGCCGCTGTCCCAGGATTCGCCGATCAGCTCGTCTTCCCACTCGTGCAGCACGCCGGCCGCATCGACATGGCTGCGCTGCACGCGGAACGCGTCCGGATACACCAGCACTTGCGACCAGCCGCGCAGGCCCTCGGCACCGAACTCCAGCAACGGCAGGCAGCACAACGCGGCCAGCACGGTGCGCTGCGCCGCATCCAGGGTCAGCCCGTCCAGCGGCGAAATGGTCTTGCGCTGCAGGAAGTGCGTGGCCAGCGCGCGCAATGTGTGCTCGCGCTGCGCATCCAGTGCCGCCACCCACGCGCAGCGCTGCCGGACCAGGTGCCAGGTCGCATCGTCGATCGCAACAGGCGCCGGCAGCAGCCAGCGCAACCAGCGTGGGATCAGCGGAACATCCCCGGCAGGAAGCTGTGCCACTTGGGCATGCGCAGGCGCGGCACCAGGTCGCTGTCGCTGCCGCCGCCGCTCGGTGCCGCCGGCTTGGCCGCCGCGGCGGGCGGGCGCGCCGTCGAGGCCGGGCGTGCCTGGACGGCGTCCGCGTCGGTGCTGTCGGCGTAGACGCAGTCGTTGCGCTGCTTGCTCACCAGCGCTTCGGACGCGTGGACGGCGGCCAGCGGGAGCAACAGCAGGATCAGGCACGGCAGGGAGCGGCGCATCGTCGGCATCCAGGGCGAACGGCGGTGAATCCCGATTCTAACGCGGTTTTCACCCCGTGCAGGCCGGCGCTGGGCGCGGGGCCGGCGCTTCCCGCATACTTTTCCGTTCCGAGTCACGTCTTCAGGGGCGTGTGGATTGAAACGAGGCGATGGAAACGGCGTGGACGAGCGCGAACTACTGGCCCGGCTCAGCCAGGGCCGCCTTTCCGGCGACGCCCTGGCGCGGTCGTTCGGGCTGACCCGGGCTGCGGTGTGGAAGCGCATCCAGGGCCTGCGCGCGGCCGGGGTGGAGATCGACGGCCGCGCCGGCGAGGGCTACGGGCTGGCACGGCCGCTGGAATTGCTCGAGGCCGAGCGTATCCGCGCCGCGCTGGCGCCGGCCGCGCGCGACGAGCTGGCCGGGCTGGAGATCGCCTGGAGCCTGACCTCCAGCAACAGCACCCTGCTGGCGCGGCCGGCGCCGGCGCGCGGCAGCGAGGTGCTGCTGGCTGAGCGCCAGACTGGCGGCCGCGGCCGCCGCGGCCGGGTCTGGGCCTCGCCGCTAGCGGCGCATCTGTACCTGTCGGTGGCGCGCGGCTTCGACGGCGGGCTGGGGCGGCTGGGCGGGCTGAGCCTGGCCGCCGGCGTCGCCGTGGCCGAGGCGCTGCGCGCGGCCGGCTTCGCCACGGTCGGGCTGAAATGGCCGAACGACCTGCTCGCCGACGGGCACAAGCTCGGCGGCCTGCTGGTCGAAGGCGGCGGCGAGTTCGCCGGGCCGGCGCGCGCGGTGATCGGCCTGGGACTCAACGTGCGCATGCCCGCGGCCAGCGCCGCGAGCATCGGCCAGCCGTGGACCGACCTGGCCACGCTGGCCGGCGCCGACACCGACGTCTCGCGCAACGCGATCGCCGCCACGGTGCTGTCGCATCTGCTGCCGGCGTTGGCGCTGTTCGACGCGCAGGGCCTGGCGCCGTTCCTGCCGCGCTACGCCGCGCTGGACCTGCTCGCCGGGCGCGCGATCCGCATCGACGAGGGCGGCGTCGCACGCGAGGGTGTGGCGCTGGGCCTGGCCGAGGACGGCGCGCTGCGGGTCGCCTTCGCCGATGGCGAGCGCCCGCTGCATGCGGGCGAAGTCAGCGTGAGGCCGGCATGAGCGACTGGTTGTTCGACCTGGGCAATTCGCGTTTCAAGTTCGCCGCGCTGGAACGTGGCCGCGCCGCTGCGGTGCAGGCCTGGCCGCACGGTGCCGAAGCGATGGACGCGGCAGCGGTGGCGGCGCTGCCGCGCGGCGACACCGCCTATGTCGCCAGCGTCGCCGCGCCGGCACTGACCGCCACCGTGCTGGATGCCTTGCGCACTCGCTTCGCGCAGGTGCGGGTGGCGCGCACCGAGGCGGTCTGCGCCGGCGTGCGCATCGCATACGCGCAGCCGCACAAGTTCGGTGTGGACCGCTTCCTGGCGCTGCTCGCCGCGCACGGCGACGGTGATGTGTTGGTGGTCGGCGTCGGCACCGCGCTGACCCTGGACCTGCTCGATCGCGACGGCCTGCATCACGGCGGGCGCATCGCACCGTCGCCGACCACGATGCGCCAGGCGCTGCAGCAGCGTGCGGCGCAACTGCCGGCCGAGGGCGGCGACTATCACGAGTTCGCCGCCGAGACCGCCGATGCGCTGGCCTCCGGTTGCGACGGTGCGGCGCTGGCGCTGATCGAACGCAGCCTGCAGCGGGGCGAGGCACTGCTGGCGCGGCGGCCGCGGCTGCTGCTGCACGGCGGCGGCGCCCCGCCGTTGCTGCACGCGTTGCCGGCGGCCCAGCAGCGGCCGTCGCTGGTGCTGGACGGGCTGGCGCTGTGGGCGCAGGCGCACGCCGCGGCCGGGTCCGCCGGGTAGAATCCGCGCATGCTCGTCCGCGCCCTGCTCGTCGTCCTGACCATCCTAAATCTTGGCGTCGCGCTGTGGTGGGCGACGCAGCCGCAGACCCCGGCGCCGGCACCGATGCCGGCGCTGCCGGCTGGGGTGGCGACGTTGCAACTGGTGCCGGCGTCCACGGCCGTGCCGCAGGCCGCGTCTGCGGCACCGGCGGCTTCGGCACCGACCCCTGCCGTCCACGCCGCAACCGCGCCGGCCGCCAGCGCTCCCGCCGCGGACGCACCTGCGACCACCGAAGTGCCGGCAACCGCAGCGCCAGCCGTCGCCGCCGCCGCGTCACCACCGCCCAAGGCACCCAGCGTTGCAGCGGCCGCTGCTGCCGAGCCTGCTGTCGCCGCCCCGGTGTGCCTGAGCCTGGGCCCGTATCCGGACCGCGCCGCGGCCGAGACCGCCGCCGCCGCGCTCCGCACCGCCGCGCCGCGCCCGCGCCTGCGCGAGGTCGGCGACGGCGACGCCACCAGCTTCCGCGTGCTGCTGCCGACCATCGGCGGCGAGGACGGGGTCAAGGCCGCGGTCGATCGCATCGTCGCGGCGGGCATCCGCGACTATTACCCGATCCGCGAGGGCGACGCCGGCAATGCCATCGCCCTGGGCCAGTACCGCAGCCGCGAAGGTGCCGAACGCCGCAAGGCCGAACTGGCCAAGGCCGGCTTCAACGTCGATCTGATTCCCAGCGGCGGCAGCGGTCAGTCGCGCTGGTGGCTGGACCTGCGCACCGACTCCGCAGCGCAGGCCACGGCGCTGCGCCGGCAACTCGGTGCGCAGCGGCAGCGTGCGCTGGACTGCGCCACGCTGCGCTAGAATGCCGCGCTGCGACGGCGTCGGTCGCGTGCGGCCGGCGCGGATCGCGGTCCAGCGCCGCCGCCGCGATATGCCACAGCGGCCTGCCAGCAGGTAGACTGCGACGGCCCGCAGCGCGGGTAGTGCAGTCCTCGTGCCGCTTTAGCTCAGTCGGTAGAGCAACTGATTTGTAATCAGTAGGTCGTCCGTTCGATTCGGACAAGCGGCACCACTTTTTCGTATTGCATCGCACAGGCCAGCGCCACGCTGCGCCAACCGCATGCCGGTTGCCTGCATGCACGTGCAGGCGCGCCTCGGCACTTCCCGTATGTTTCCGGCAACCAGCGCACAGCGCAGGCGCTCGCCTGCTGCGCCGCGGCGGGTCGCGCTGCAAGCGGCTCGCTAGACTGGCGCACATTTTTCGCTGGAGCGTGTCCGCATGAATTCCTCTTTTCTGCCGGTGTCCCTGATCGGCGTTCCCACCGACATCGGTGCCGGACACCGCGGTGCGCGCATGGGGCCGGAGGCGCTGCGCATCGCCGGCCTGCACGAGGCGCTGGCCAATCGCGGCATCGAGGTGCGCGACCTGGGCAACCTCGACGGCCCGCGCAATCCGTGGCAATCCCCGGTCGCCGGCTATCGTCACCTTGACGAAGTGGTGGCCTGGAACCGCGCGCTGATGGAGGCCAGCTACGCCGAACTGCGTGCCGGGCGCATGCCGATCATGCTCGGCGGCGATCATTGCCTGGGCATCGGCTCGATCACTGCGGTGGCGCGGTATTGCCGCGAGCAGGGGCGCAAGCTGCGGGTGCTGTGGCTGGATGCGCATTCGGACTTCAATACCAGCGAGGTGACGCCGTCGGGCAATGTGCACGGCATGCCGGTGGCCTGCCTGTGCGGGCTGGGGCCGCAGGCGCTGACCGAACTGGGCGGCACCGCGCCGGCGCTGCGCCCGGAGCAGGTCCGCCAGATCGGCATCCGCTCGGTGGATCCGGACGAGAAGCGGCTGATCAAGCAGCACCGTATCGACGTGTACGACATGCGCTACATCGACGAGATGGGCATGAAGCGGACCATGGAGGCGGCGCTGGACGGTCTGGACGCCGACACCCACCTGCACGTCAGCTTCGACGTGGATTTCCTCGATCCCAGCATCGCTCCCGGCGTCGGCACCACCGTGCCCGGCGGGCCGAACTACCGCGAAGCGCAGCTAGTGATGGAGATGATCGCCGACAGCGGGCGCATGGGCTCGCTGGACATCGTCGAACTCAATCCGGTGCTGGACCATCGCAATCTGACCGCCGAACTGGCGGTGGACCTGGTCGAGAGCCTGTTCGGCAAGTCCACGCTGATGCGCGACTGAGGCGGTTTTCGATACGAAACTGAATATTGCCACGCTTCATTCACGTGAAATCCACAGTCGTGAAGTCAGATTCACCGCCAGACGGTAGCTCGGCAACGGCTATCGCCGCCGCCCCAGACCCGATCCACTGCGAGGAATCCACAATGAAGCGACTGCTCACCTTGATGATGCTGACCCTGTTCTGTGCAGGCATGCTGACTGGCTGCAACACCATGGCCGGTGCTGGCAAGGATATGCAGAAGGCCGGCGATAAGGTGGAAACCAAGGCCGACGATTGCAGCGACGGCAAGTGCTGATCGATCGTCCGCAGTGACTTGGCGTCGACCGATTAGCCAATGCGTAACCCAGCGCGGCACATATGTCGCGTTCCCATGACCAAGAAGGAGTAAGACCTATGAAGCGTACTTTTGCGTGGATGCTGCTGGCGATGTTTTCGGTGGGCCTGCTGTCGGGCTGCAACACGGTTGCCGGTGCCGGCAAGGACGTGAAGAGCGCCGGCGAGAAGGTCGAAGACGCCGCCAAGAACTGAGCCCAGCGCTCGGTGACGAAAGACGGGTCGGCTTGCCGGCCCGTTTTTTTTGCGCGCTTTTCGCCATCGCGATGGGTGTTGGTGGTAAACGCTTCAGCGCCCTCATGTGTCGTTGACGGTGCATTGATCGATCGGCAACGGCCCTGGCGCAATGCTGCGCACGCGGTTCAATCGCCGCGGACATCCAACGAGAGCGAGGCTATGAACAAAGACATCATTTCCGGCAAGTGGACCCAGCTCAAGGGCAAGATCAAGGCCCAGTGGGGCGACCTGACCGACGACGATTTCGACGTGGCCAGCGGCAACGCGCAATACCTGTCGGGCAAGCTGCAGGAACGCTACGGCTGGGATCGCGACCGCGCCGAAAAAGAGGTCCGCACGTTCCAGGACGGCCTGGGCAAGGAATACCGCGACTGAGGCGCGCGCTGCGCTCTGACGTAGAAACGGGCCGCGATGCGGCCCGTTTTTCGTTTTGCGCGCTGGTGCAGGGTTCAGCGCGACGGCGGATCCGGCACGAAGTCGCCGGGAAAGGCCTGCGGTACGTCGGCCACGCGCGGATAGAAGCGCGGCCGCGGGATCACCCCGCGTGCGACCAGCCGCGCACGACTGTCGTAGCGCAGTTGCAGGCGCTGCCGCGGCACGTCGCTGGCGCGTTCGAATTCGGTGACGCTGGACGGCGACCATTCGCGTTCGCCATGGCCGGTGCCCAGGCGCTGCATCTTGCCCTGCACCGCATCGCTTTCTGCGCGTGCGGCTGCGGCAGGGGGCGCTGCCGCGATCGGCGCTGCAGCGCGCTCGCGGTCTTCCTCCACGCTCGCCTGCGGCACGATCGCCGGCGCCTCGTCGAACACCGCCATGCCGATCACGCCGACGTTGTCGGGGCGGCCGGTGCGCGCGGCGTAGCTGTCGGCGAGGTCGGTGAACACGAACTGCGCGATCTCGCGCTGTGACTTGCGCCAACCGGCGATCTCGCTGCTCTGCCATGGGTCCAGCACGTAGCCGCGCTGGTCGCTGGACGCGGTCTGCCCGCTGACCGCGTTGACCCCGTCCACCGACAGCACCACCAGCACACGGCGGTCGCTGCGGTTGGTCAGGCGCAGCGCATAGCGGTGGCCCGGTTCGGCGGCAATCCAGCGTTCGCCGCGCTGCTTGTATTGCGGCAGGTTGGCGCCGTCGGCGTCGCGGTCGATCACGTCCAGCGTCACCAGCGGCGCGGGCGGTGCGGGGTAGGGGCGGAAACCGCACAACAGGCCGATGCACAGCAAGGCGATCGCGATCGGGCCGATCGGGCGGGGCGAAAAAACAGGCGGGCGGGCTTGCGCATCACGGCGACTCCACGGAAGGGACCTGCTGTTGAACGCGCCATGCGCCGGAACGGGGTTGCCGTGCAGCGGTTAAACTCGCCGGGTTATCCATTGGCCGTCGATTCTCCGCATGACCACCCGCGTCCTTACCGGCATCACCACCTCCGGCACCCCGCACCTGGGCAACTACGTCGGCGCGATCCGCCCGGCGTTGCAGGCCAGCCTGCGCCCCGGCATCGAGAGCTTCTATTTCCTGGCCGACCTGCACAGCCTGATCAAGGCGCAGGATCCGGCGCGCACCCAGCGCTCGACCCTGGAGATCGCGGCCTCGTGGCTGGCGGCCGGGCTGGATCCGTCGAAGGTGTGGTTCTACCGCCAGTCGGATGTGCCGGAAACCAACGAGCTGACCTGGTTCCTGACCTGCGTCGCGGGCAAGGGCATCCTCAACCGCGCCCACGCCTACAAGGCGGCGGTGGACAAGAACCGCGCCGATGGCGAGGACGACGATGCCGGTGTCAGCGCCGGGCTGTTCATGTACCCGGTGCTGATGGCCGCCGACATTCTGCTGTTCAACGCGCAGCAGGTGCCGGTGGGTCGCGACCAGATCCAGCACATCGAGATGGCGCGCGATTTCGGCCAGCGTTTCAACCACGTCTACGGCCGCGACTATTTCACCCTGCCCGAAGCGCTGATCGACGAGAACGTGGCGACCTTGCCCGGGCTGGACGGGCGCAAGATGAGCAAGAGCTACGACAACACGATTCCGTTGTTCGCCCCGCGCGAGGAACTGAAGAAGCGCGTGTTCTCCATCGTCACCGATTCGCGCGCGCCGGGCGAGCCGAAGGACACCGAGGGCTCGGCGCTGTTCCAGCTGTACCAGGCCTTCGCCAGCGCCGAGGAAGCCGCCGCGTTCGCGCAGGCCTTCGCCGGCGGCATCGGCTGGGGCGAGGCCAAGCAGCAGTTGTTCGCGCGCATCGATGCGGAGATCGCGCCGATGCGCGAGCGCTACGAGGCGCTGATGGCGCGCCCGGGCGACATCGAAGCGATCCTGCGCGACAACGCGCAGCGCTTGCGCGCGCGCTACGCCACGCCGTTCCTGGCCGAACTGCGGCATGCGGTGGGCCTGCGCGACCTGTCGCTGCGCGACGCCGGGCACGCCGATGCGGCAGAGGCCAGGCAGGCGCTGCCGAGCTTCAAGCAGTACCGCGAAGGCGACGGCCGGTTCTACTTCAAGCTGCTCGACGGCGAAGGCGCGCTGCTGCTGCAGAGCGGCGGCTTCGAATCGCCGCGCGACGCAGGGCGCGTGATCGGCGCGCTCAAGCAGGCCGTGCAGGCCGATGCGCTGCAGATTCCGGACCTTACCCTGGCGGTGCCGGTCGAGGCCGTGCTGGCGGCGCTGCAGCGGCTGCGCGACGCGGGCTGAGGACAGAAAACGGTCCAGGCCAGCAATGTTGTGGGAGGGACTTCAGTCCCGACGAGGCTTTGGCGGTAATGCGTCGGGACTGAAGTCCCTCCCACAAAAAGCCCAGGATCGCAGCTGGCTGTAAAGGCGGGTTACCTGCGCCGCGCTCCCAGAAATGCATGTCGCGATGACAAGGCCCGGGGCATGGATTGCCTGGAGCCCGAGGCGTAGCCAAGCGGGGCTGGCAACAACCTCCATACGGCCTAGAATGGAGCTTCGCCCAGCCACCGCCTTGCGCCATGCCACGCGACCCCAGCATCCATCTCATCGACACCGGCTTCCAGCGCGCGCAGTTCGATGCGGCCTACCTGATCGTGGAGAACGGACGCGGCGCGTTCGTCGATTGCGGCACCAGCCACTCGCTGCCGGCCATGCTCGCCGCGCTCGACGGCGCGGGCCTGGCGCCGGGCGACGTGGACTGGTTGATCCTGACCCACGTGCATCTGGACCACGCCGGCGGCGCCGGCGCGCTGCTGCAGCAGCTGCCGAACGCGCGCCTGCTGGTGCATCCGCGCGGCGCGCCGCACATGATCGATCCGGCGCGGCTGATCGCCGGCGCCACCGCGGTGTACGGCGAGGCCGAGATCGCGCGCAGCTACGGCACGATCGTGCCGGTGCCGGCCGAGCGCGTCGTCGTCGCCGAGGACGGCCATCGGCTGTGGCTGGGCGAGCGCGAACTGCTGTGCATCGATACGCCCGGCCACGCGCGCCATCACCTGTGCGTATGGGACGCGCGCAGCCGCAGCTGGTTCAGCGGAGACACCTTCGGCCTGTCGTACCGCGAACTGGACAGCGCGCAGGGCGCGTTCGTGATCCCGACCTCCTCGCCGGTGCAGTTCGATCCGGAGGCGATGCGCGCCTCGATCCAGCGCATGCTCGGCCATGCGCCGCAGACGCTGTATCTGACCCACTACGGTCCGGTCGGCGCGGCGGACACGCTGGCGGCGGATCTGTTCGAGCAACTCGACGCGATGGTGGCGATCGCGCGCGGCTGCGACGGGCGTTCCGATCGCCATCGCTGCCTGGTCGCCGCGTTGAGCGCGCTGTACCTGGAGCGCGCGCGGCTGCATGGCTGCCCGCTCGACGATGCCGGCGTGGAGCGGGTGCTGCAGATGGATATCGAGCTCAATGCGCAGGGTCTGGCCTGCTGGCTGGATCGCTGAAAGGCCGGGATTCGGGATTCGGGATTGGGAAGAGCGTGTGTCTGCGCTCCTCGTGTCTCTATCCGTCTCATTGCTGTTTCGTGACGGCGCCACGCTTACACTGTGCAGCCAGGTTTTTTCAGGTCGTTGCCGTGAATCCGATGCGCATGTTGCTGCTGTCCGCCTGCCTGTTCATGGGAGGCGCCGCGCAGGCGGCCAACGAGGTGCTGCCCGGTGGCGGCATCGATGCCGAAGCGCTGGAGCGGCATGTGCGCACGCTGGCATCCGATGAATTCGAAGGCCGCGCGCCGGCCACGCCGGGCGAGGACAAGACCATCGCCTATCTCAGCGAGCAATTCCGTCTGGCCGGCGTGCAACCGGCGGGCGACGACGGCGGCTGGACCCAGGCGGTGCCGCTGGTGCGCGCGCAGGTGGACGGACCGGTGACGGCGACGCTGCGCGTGGCCGGCGCGGCGCAGGCGCTGGTCAACGGCGAGGACGTGGTGCTGCAGAGCCTGCGTCCCGGCAGCAAGGTGACGCTGAAGGACGCGCCGCTGGTGTTCGTCGGCTACGGCATCCATGCGCCCGAGCGCGGCTGGGACGACTACAAGGGCGTGGACCTGAAGGGCAAGATCGCGGTGATGCTGATCAACGACGCCGACTTCGAGACGCCGCAGCCCGGCGCCTTCGACGGCCGTGCGGTCACCTACTACGGGCGCTGGACCTACAAGTACGAGGAAGCCGCGCGGCAGGGCGCGGCCGGCGTGCTGATCGTGCACGAGACCGCGCCGGCCGCATACGGTTGGGCCACGGTGAAGAGTTCCGGGCTGTCGCCGCTGTTCGACATCGAGCGTAGCGACGCGCAGGCGCGGGCGCAGCACGTGCCGGTGCGCGGCTGGATGCAGCGCGCGCTGGCGGTGTCGCTGTTCCAGCGCGCCGGGCTGGATTTCGAGGCGGAGAAGAAACGCGCGCAGCGCGCCGACTTCCGCCCGCAGGCGCTGGGCGATGCGGCGCTGTCGGTGCGCTTCGCGCTCAAGCGCGAGCGCGTGGTCACCCACAACGTGGTGGCCAAGCTGGAAGGCGCCACGTACCCGGAGGAGACCATCATCTACTCGGCGCATTGGGACGCGTTCGGCCTCGGTGCGGCCGACGCCAGCGGCGATCGCATCCGCCGCGGCGCGATCGACAACGCCACCGGCGTGGCCAGCGTGCTGGAACTGGCGCGGGTGTTCGCCGCGGGGCCGCGGCCGCAGCGCACGCTGTATTTCATCGCGCTCACCGCCGAGGAGAAGGGCCTGCTCGGCGCGACCTATTACGCCGCGCATCCGCTGGCGCCGCTGGCGACCACCGTGGCGGTGATCAACAGCGAGATGTTCAGCCCCGACGGCGCCACCCGCGACATCGCCTCGTGGGGCCGCGGGCGGGTATCGCTGGAGCGCGACCTGGCCGCAGCGGCGCAGGCGCGCGGCCGCGCCTATTCGCCGGATCCTAACCTGGAGGCGGGCTTCTTCTACCGCGCCGACCACTTCGCCTTCGCCCGCGCCGGCGTGCCGGCGATCACCGTGGGGCCGGGGCTGGACAAGCTGGAGGGCGGCGTGGCGGCAGGCAAGGCGATCCGCGACCGCTATTTCGCCGACTGCTACCACCAGCCCTGCGATCGCTGGAGCGCGTCCTGGGATCCGGCCGGGCATGCCGCCGACACGCTGCTGCTGTACGACCTGGGCCAGCGCCTGGCCGACAGCCGCGAGTGGCCGCGCTGGGACGACGGCTCGGAGTTCAAGCCGGCGCGCGATGCGAGCGAGGCCGCGCGGCGCTGAGGGTGGTGGTGTCAGCCCGCCTGTCGCTGGCCTGGGCACCCTGCGCGCTCCCGAACCTGAGCGCTTTCGCTGAAGTAGCCTCTCAGCGCGCTCAAATCCGTCGCGGTATGGCCTGCGCGAAGAAATCGGTGGCATGTCGCACCCGGGCGGGCACGAAACGACGTCTCGGCCAGATGATGTTGATGTCTCTGGTCTCGTCCAGAAATTCGCCGAGGATGCCGATGACGTCTGGACCCCGGAGATCGTCGATAAAAGACGCCTGCGTAAACAGCCCTATGCCCACGCCGTCCAGGACGCCAGCCCGGATCGCTTCGACGCTATTGGATGTGAGCGTTCCGCCAACCGACACGCTGAACCGACCGTCGGGTCCGACGAATGGCCAATGCGTCGATTCCGTCATCCCGCGATACACGAGGCAATTGTGATCCACGAGATCGGCCGGCGTCTTCGGTATGCCGTGTTGCTCGAAGTAGCGGCGCGATCCGACGCATACGAGCGGCGTGCTGGCAATGCGCCGGACGATGGCTTCCGGATCGTTGACGGTCCCCACCCGGATCGCAAGATCGATCCCGTCTTCAATCATGTCCCGGACGAAATCCGAAAGGACGAGGTCCACCTTCAGGCCGGGGTGGCGCGACAGCAGGCCGGGGATCACCGGCAAGACGTGCAGACGGCCAAACGTACCTGCCGCAGCGATCCTGAGCAGACCCGAGACGCCCTTCGTGCTTTGGGTCAGCTCGCTGTCGGCGTCGTCCATTTCGTCGAGAAGTGGCTTTGCCCGATCGTAGTACCGCCGGCCCTGATCGGTCAGCGTCACGCTGCGCGTGCTCCGGTTGAAAAGCGCCACCCCGAGGCGCTTTTCGAGGGCACCGACGGCCTTGCTGACCGACGACTGTGAATCCCCGGTCCGGCGCGCCGCCGCGGTGAAGCCACCCGCCTCTACGACGGCGATGAAGGCACTGAGTTCCTGGAAACGATCCAAATCATTCCCCCGAAGAATTAATGTTATCGCGTTCAAGGGGATTATCCCCGGCTACGGCATTGCCCACAATCGCCTCTCTCCACGATGAGAGGGTTCGGCGTCATGCAGATCGATCTCACTGGCCGCAAGGCGGTCGTCACGGGTTCTACCGCCGGTATCGGTCGCGCCATCGCCGCAGGCTTGGCCCGCGCAGGCGCCGCGGTGGTCATCAACGGGCGAAGCGAGCAACGGGTGGACGCGACGCTCCGGGAGCTGCGCGAGGCCTTGCCGAACGCCGACGTCATCGGCGTCTGTGCCGACCTCGCGACGCCCGCAGGCGCGGCGGAGTTGTTCGCGCGAGCGCCCGATGCGGACATCCTGGTCAACAACGTGGGAGCGGGACGCATGACATCGTTCTATGAGGTTCCCGACAGCGACTGGATCGATCTCTTCCAGTTGAACGTCATGAGCGGCGTTCGCGCATCGCGCCACTATCTGGCGAACATGAAGAAGCGCGGCTGGGGTCGCGTCGTCTTCATCAGCAGCGAGTCCGCGCTGGCCGTGCCCAAGGACATGATCGACTACGCCATGACCAAGACCGCCCAGCTCACGATCGCGCGGGGCCTGGCCGAGGACGTCGGTGGCACGGGCGTAACGGTGAATTCGGTTCTCCCCGGTCCGACGAATTCGGAAGTCATGGATGGCTGGATGCAGGCGACTGCGCAGGCGCAAGGCATTACGCGGGAGGAAGCGGAACAGCAGTTCCTGAAAACCATGCGCCCGACCTCGCTCCTCAACCGGTTCACCACCACCGAAGAAGTCGCCAACCTGGTCGTTTACGTCTGTTCGGAGCAGGCCTCGGGCACGACGGGTACGGCGCTGCGCGTCGACGGTGGCGTCGTGCGGACGATCGCCTGAAGCAGCTGCTTACCCCACGCATCTACCGAGGAAACACGCTCATGCATCATGTTGCAGCCCACAAGATAAGCCCGGCGCCCCTGTCGTTCGAGCTCAGCGGCAAGCGCGTGGTCGTCGTCGGCGGCAAGCGGGCGATCGGCTTGGGCGTTGCCCGCGCAGCGCACGCCGCCGGCGCCCGCGTCACGGTGGCCAGTCGCCGCGAGGTGGCGATCGAAGACCAACCCGAGCTTGCCGCGTTCGAGCAGATCGCCCTGGACATGCGTGACGAGGCGGCGGTACAAGCCGCGTTCGAATCCATCGGGCCGTTCGACCACCTGGTGGTCACCGCGGGACCGGAGATCGGATCCTGGGGCTCGTTCATGGACCCGGACATGCGCGGCGTCCGTAGCTACATGGAGGGCAAGTTCATGGGGACATGGGCTTGCGCCCGCCATGCCGCTGCGCACCTGGCGCGCGACGGCTCGATGACATTCCTTACCGGCGGTATTGGAGCGAGGGCGAAGCTTGGCATGGCGGCCGTCACCTCGACGTTCGCCGCTGTCGACGCGTTGTCGCGTTCCCTCGCACTGGACCTGGCGCCCGTCCGGGTGAACACGATACGGCCCGGTTTCATCGACTCGGAATTTTGGGACGCCCTGCCCGCCGACGATGTCGAGGCCCTGCGCAAGAAGGTCGCGACGGCGTTTCCTGCGCGTCGGGTCGGCACGATCGCCGACGTCGGGCACGCGGCGGTGTTCCTGATGACCAACCCCTATGTCACCGGAACCGTCCTCGAGGTCTCCGGCGGGGAGTTGCTGGTCGACTGGCTATTCTGACCGACATCCCAGGACGGGCCGCCGTCACACCCGGGCGGCGTCGAAAACACTACGATTCCTCGCGCCACCTTGACGCGAGGAATCATGCAGATGAAGACGCTGGCAAATGCTGTCCTGCTCGGAGTCCTACTGACGAGTGTCGCGCATGCGCAGACCAACGCAGGCAATCAGAACCCCGACCCTGAGCTCCCTTTCAACGTCACCAAGGTGGCCACCTTCGATCTGCCCTGGCGCATCGCGTTCCTGCCTGATGGCCGCATGCTGATCACCGAGAAGGTCGGTCGCGTGCAATTGGTGACCCCGCAAGGCGCCAAGACCGAGGTCAAGGGCGTGCCAGCCAGTTACGTGGAAGGCCAGAACGGCATGCTGGGCGTTTTCCTGTCGCCCCACTACGC
This sequence comes from Xanthomonas sp. GW, assembly GCF_014236815.1. Lineage (NCBI taxonomy): Bacteria > Pseudomonadati > Pseudomonadota > Gammaproteobacteria > Lysobacterales > Lysobacteraceae > Xanthomonas > Xanthomonas sp. GW. The sequence continues at coordinate 4,821,033 of NZ_CP051189.1, read as the reverse complement.
CATCGACAAGAGTGTGTACCTGACGTATGTCGCACCCGGCGACTACGGCGGCGGCCTGGCTATGGGCCGAGGCAGACTCGTGATGGAGGGCAACGAGGCCCGGCTGGACAACTTCAAGGTGCTGTGGCGCCAGATGCCGACGGGCAAGGGCGGCCAGGCTGGCGCGCAGATCGCCTTTTCGCCGGACGGCAGGTACCTGTTCCTCACGGTGGGCGACCGCCAGCGCTTCACGCCGGCACAGGATCTCAATCAGCCGGTAGGCAAGATCCTGCGGTTGACGCTGGACGGCAAGCCCGCGCCGGGCAACCCGTGGGCAGGCAGGGGCGGCGCGCGCACCATCCCGCTGATCGATCCGGCGAGCGATACCGAGGCGGCCAAGACGGCACCGGTGGTCAGCACGTATACGTTCCCCATCTCCAACCTCACGCCGGCCGAAACCTGGTCCATCGGCCACCGCACACCTTACGGCCTCGCCTTCGCTCCCGACGGTCGGCTGTGGGAGCTCGAGCACGGTCCCAATGGCGGCGACGAACTGAACCTGATCCAGCGCGGCAAGAACTACGGCTGGCCGTTGGTTTCGTATGGCGTCAATTACAACGGCGTGCCGATTCCCAAACCCGAGACGCGGCCCGATCTTGCCAGGCCGGCGATCTATTGGGTGCCGGTGATCGCGCCCGGCAACCTGATGTTCTACAAGGGCAACCTGTTCCCGCAGTGGAAGGGCAGCGCGTTGATCAGCGGCCTGGTCAGTCAGGGCATCATCCGCGTCACCGTCGATAGCAAGGGCGGTGCTACCGCGGTCAATCGTTGGAGCATCGGCAAGCGCATCCGCGATGTCGAGGAAGCGCCGGATGGCTCGCTGTGGTTGCTGGAAGATGCCAAGCCCGGTGGCCTGTTCCGGCTCACACCGAAATAAGCGCACAGGCGGTGTCCCTCGCGATGGCGGGTGCGCCCGCTCAGTCGCGAGGAACCGCCGCCATGCGGAAGGTTATCGACCGGTTCAGACAGTGTCCGCAGCCGGTGCAGTTTCCGGCTCCGTTCGTCGCGGCTGAAGCCGCTCCTACAGGGGTTTGCGGGGAGCGTGCTGGGTGCACTGTGGGAGGGACTTCAGTCCCGACGCAGGCGAGCCTGCCGGCGCGGTGCCTCGATGCGCCAACTTCGACAGCGCTGCTCCTGCACGGAAAGCGCGTGCGCTATCACGATCGGAGATAGGGCATGCAGCGTCGATGCTTCGCGAATAGGGCGCGTGCGCCGCACCGCGTACGACACGTGCAAAACAGCATGCCACGCGCGTCGCGCCGCGCTGCTGTCGCTGGCCGCCGCCGCTGGCCTAGAATCCATTTCCACACCGCCCGGTCCTTCTGCGCATGTCGTCCCCGCCTTCTCCTGTCGCCGCCGTTCCCGCGCGTGGCGGTTTCGTCGTCCTTGCGCTGCTGCTGGTCTACGTGGTCTGGGGCTCGACCTATCTGGCGATCCGCTTCGCGCTGGAGGGCGGCACGCCGCCGCTGAGCATGGTCTCGGGGCTGCGCTTCATGGTCGCAGGTTCGCTGCTGTACGCAGTGCTGCGCTGGCGCGGCGTGGCCGCGCCGACGCGCGCGCAATGGGGGTCGCTGACCGTGCTCGGCGCGTTGCTGCTGTTGTGCGGCAACGGCATGGTGGTGCTGGCCGAGCGCCAGGTGTCCTCCGGCCTGGCCGCTGTCGCGGTGGCCTCGGTGCCGCTGTGGATGGCGCTGTTCGGCGCGCTGCGCGGGCAGCACGCCAGCCGCGGCGAATGGCTGGGCATCGTGGTCGGATTCGCCGGCGTGCTGTGGCTCAATGCCGGCAGCAGCCTCAGCGCCAGTCCCAAGGGCCTGGTGCTGCTGCTGATCGCGCCGATCGGCTGGGCGTTCGGCTCGGTGTGGTCGCGCGGTCGCGATCTGCCGATGCCGTTCATGGCCGCGGCCGGGCAGATGCTGTGCGGCGGCGTGCTGCTGGTCACCGCGGGTGTGCTGAGCGGCGAACGCCCGCACGCGTGGCCGACGCCGCATGCGTTGATGGCAGTCGCCTACCTGTGCGTGTTCGGTTCGATCGTGGCATTCACTGCCTACGTGTGGTTGCTGCAGAACGTGCGGCCGGTGTTGGCCGGCAGCTATGCCTATGTCAATCCGGTGATCGCGGTGGGGCTGGGCAGCTGGCTCGGCGCCGAGCGCTTCACTACCAGCGACCTCGGCGCGATGGCGGTGATCCTGGCCGGCGTGGTGGTCATCACCGTGGCGCGGACGCGGCGATGAGCGTCACCGAGCAGGAGACGCGCCGCGGCCTGCTGATCACCGCGCTGACCTTCGCGCTGTGGGGTGTGGTGCCGGTGTACTGGCATCTGCTCAAGGCGGTGCCGTCGGCCTACATCATCGCCCACCGCATCGTCTGGAGCGCGGTGCTGGTGGTGGGCTGGCTGTTGTACAGCGCGCGCCTGCAGTGGTGGCGCAGCATCGCCGCGCAGCCGCGCGCGCTGGCGATCCTGGCGCTGAGCAGCGTGGCGATCGCGTTCAACTGGGGCCTGTACATCTGGGCGATCAACGCCGGTCATGTGATCGAGGCCAGCCTGGGCTACTTCATCAATCCGCTGGTCAACGTGCTGCTCGGCGTGCTGGTGCTGAAGGAGCGGCTGCGCGCGTTGCAGTGGCTGGCGGTGGCGTGCGCCGCACTCGGCGTGGCGTGGCTCACCGTCGATGCCGGTGCGCTGCCGTGGATCGCGCTGAGCCTGGCCGCCTCGTTCGGGCTGTACGGCCTGCTGCGCAAGCTGGTGCAGGTGGATGCGGTGGCCGGGCTGGGCGTGGAGAGCCTGTACCTGTTCCTGCCGGCGCTGGGCTTCGTGCTGTGGAGCGAGAGCGGGCACGGCGGTGGCTTCGCCACCGGCTGGGGCTGGCGCAACGATCTGCTGCTGGTGTTCGGCGGCGTGGTCACCGCGGTGCCGCTGATCGGGTTCGCCTACGGCGTGCGGCGCATCCCGCTATCGCTGGTCGGCTTGCTGCAGTACATCGCGCCGAGCCTGCAGTTGCTGCTGGGGGTGTGGTTCTTCCGCGAGCCGTTCGACAGCGGCAAGGCGATCGGTTTCGCCGCGATCTGGGTCGGGCTTTTGCTGTTCGCGGGAGAGAGCCTGTGGCGCTCGGGTTGGGGGCGGCGGCGAGGGGCCGGGATTGGGAATTCGGGATTCGGGATTCGCAAGAGCCGAAGCCGCTCCCCCTGATAGCGCGGCGGCCTGCGCAGTCCGCTGTTACGAATCCCCACTCCCGAATCCCCAATCCCGGCTCAACTGCGGCCGACGCTTGCAGCCGCGGTGTCCGTCAGCTGCTGCTCGGCATCCACGCGTGGTGCCAGCGGCGACGGGCAGTGGCCGTCGTGGCGCTGTGCCGGCAGTTCGGCGAACCAGTCCTCCACGGTCGGCGCCAGCAGGTCCAGCCGCATCGGCAGGCTGATGTGGTTCTCGCCGGGCATCTCCAGGTAGTGCGCGCGCGGCGCGTCCAGCGCCAGCAGGCGGCCGTGCGCGACCGGGATGTGCTGGTCGGCGCTGCCATGCAGCAACAGCAGGCAGGCCGGCGCGGTGCGCGCGGCGGCGGTGACGTCGACCTGGTCCAGGTTCAGCGCCAGGCGCTGGTTGGCGTTGGCGATGACCGCGTCCAGGTTCTGCCCGCCGTAGCGCCAGCGCGCCAGGTCCATCGCCGCGCTGGCCATCAGGCCCTGCGGGCGGCTGGCGAGCATGTGCGGGATCATGTCGCGGATGCCGCGGCCGGCGTTGGCGAAGGATTCCATCGCGACCACGCCATCGACGTCGCCGCCCAGCTTCTGCGCGGTGAACAGCGCGGTGGCGGCACCGTAGGACACGCCGAACAGGTACAGCGGGCCCTGGATCTCGCCGCGGGCGCGCAGCGCGCGGATCACCGCGACCACGTCGTCGGACTCGCGGGTGCCGTAGCCGGCCGGGCCGCCGCCGGAGCGGCCGTGGTTGCGCAGGTCGATGCTGATGCTGCGGTAGCCGGCCTGGGCCAGGTCCAGCGACCACGGCAGCAGCGAATCGCCGTCCATCATCCAGCCATGCAGCAGCACCACGGTGCCGCGCGGGGCGGCGTGGGTGCCGGGCTGCGGCGCGGCCACGTCCATCGCGAAATCGGCGCGCTCGTGGCCGTTTGCGTCGCGGCCGGCATGCTCATAGCGGTAGCGCATGCGGTAGTCGCCCGGATCGATCGCACGCCAGAAGATCGGGATGCCGGCCGGGGTGAGCACGTGCCCGCTGCGGTTGGGCAGCGTCGCCAGCAGGCCCTGGATGCGTTCCTCGTCCATCAGCGGCGACACGCCGCCCGGCGCGACCAGGCGGTCGCTGAGCGAGGTGGAGGTGCGTGCAGCCAGGCAGCCGGCGGCCAGGCACAGGCTGGTGCAGAGGACGAGCAGCAGGCGGAGGCGCGACGGCATGGCGATAGGCGGTGGGTGAACGGCCGCGCAGGCTAGCGCCTTCGTTGGCGCGGCTCTACCGCAATTGGATGACGAAACGATGACGCGGCGCGGGTAAGGGGCGCCGAGGCGCGGTCGCCGGCCCGGTTTTCCCGGCGGCGCCTTGCGCTGCGGGCGCATGCGCCGCGCCCGTGTGCGCCACGCCGGGCCTGTTCGGCGCTGGGTCGGTGCTGCGTGGCGCAGCCTGGCGTTCAGGTCGGCGCGGCGCTGGCGGCTTGCGGCAAGCTGGACTGGACCTGCAGGGCGGTGCTTGCGCAAGTCAGCGGCTCTGCCCGACCGCGTGGCGCCGAGCCGGGCAGGCATGGCGCCTGCCCGGGCACGCAGGCCAGTCGCTACAGCGCGCGCAGTGCGGTAGTGATCGGCAACCGCGCCGCGCGCAGCGCCGGGAACAGCCCGCCGACCAGGCCGATGCCCAGCGCCCACTTCAGCCCGCTCCACAGCAGCGCCGGCGAGACCTTGAACTGGAACACCACTTGGCTGAAGTTGCTGCCCAGGGTGGACACGCTGTAGCCGTTGAACACGGTCCAGGCGATCAGCCCGCCGAGCAGCCCGCCGAGCAGCGCCAGCAGCATCGTCTCCAGCATCACCGCGGTCACCACCGGCGTGCCGCGGAAGCCGATCGCGCGCATCGTGGCGATCTCGCGCGCGCGGGTGGCCACCGCCGCGTACATGGTGTTGAGCGCGCCGAACACCGCGCCGACCGCCATGATCGCGCCGATCACGGTGCCGAGGATGCTGATCAGCTTGCTGAGGTTGCCGCCCTGCTTGGCGTAGTAGGCGCGAGTGGTCTCCACGTCGAGCTTGAGCCGCGGGTCGGCGGCCATCGCCGCCTTGAACTGGGCGTAGCCGTCCTTGCCGGCGGTGCGCACGTTGATCGACTGGTAGGCGCTACGGTTGTAGGTGGACGCCAGGGTCTGCGCGTCGGCCCACAGCTCCGAGTCGTGCGCGTCGCCGGAGGCGAACACGCCGACCACGGTCCACTGCTCGCGGCCCAGGCTCAGCGTCTTGCCCACGTCCAGGCCGCGGAACTGCGCCTTGGCGCCCTGGCCGACCACGATCTCGCGCAGGCCGGCGCCGAAGGGGCGGCCCTCGACGATCCTGAGCTTGTCGTGCACCGCCCAGCCGGCGTCGCCGACGCCGCGGAACTGCACGTTGGTGTCGGTGCCGTCGGCCTTGCTCGGCAGGTTGATCACCTGCGACAGCTCCGGGGACACCAGCGGCTTGCCGTCGGCGCCCTTGGCCACGCCGGCCAGGCTGGCGATCAGCGGCACCTGGTCGCGGGTGATCACCGAGTTGGTCTCGGCGCCGGAGCCGCCGCGCAGCACGATCGCGGTCGTGTCGTCGCCGGTGCTGTTGAGCGTGGCCTGGAAGCCTTCGCCCATCGCCAGCATCGCCACCAGCACGCCGACCACGCCGGCGATACCGACCACGATCACCGACGAGGCGCCCCAGCGCTGCGGCAGGCTGGCCACGCCGATGCGGGTGGCGGCCAGCGCGAGGCGGCCGCCGCGGGTCAGCAGCAGCCACAGCGCCACGCCGACCGCCAGCGCCAGCACGCCGTACCAGGGCAAGGCGATCCACAGCGCCAGCCCGATGCCGAGCAGCAGCAGCGAGAGCAGGTTTCCCAACCAGAGTTTGAGTTTCATCAGTGCGTCTTCCGAGAATGCGACAGGGAACGATGCGGCGGCGGGCTCAGCGCCCGGCCAGCGCGTCCACGATCTTCAGGCGCTGCGCGCGCAACGCCGGCAGCAGCCCGACCACGATGCCGATGGCGACCATCAGCCCCAACGCCACCAACCAGGTCTGCGCCGGCACGCCGCGCATCGGCATCATGCCGCCGCTGGCCGCGGCCACGCCGGGGATGACCAGCGCCGCCAGGCCCATGCCGATCAAGCCGCCGAGCACGATCAGCAGCACCGACTCCACCATCACCAGGGTCAGCACGGTGCCGTCGCGGAAGCCGAGCGTCTTCAGCACCGCCAGTTCCGGGATGCGCTCGCGCACCGCCTGCGCCATGGTGTTGCCGGTGAGCAGCAGCAGGGTGAAGAACACCGCAGCCATGATCGCGGTGACGATCAGGCCGACATCGGCGAACTGCTTGGCGAAGGCCTGCGAGAACGCGGCCTCGGTCTGGCTCTTGGTCTCGTGGTCGGAGTTCAGCGACAGCGCGTCGATCGCCTGCGCCACCCGCGAGGCCTGGTCGGCGCTGCCCAGCTGCACGGTGTACCAGCTGACCTTGTTCTTGATGTAGTCGTTGGACTCGTCGAAGTACTTCCAGTTCATCATCAACTGGTTCTCGGCCTGCGCGTTCTTTGCGTCCTTGACCTTGAAGATGGTGGTCAGGGTCAACGGCCAGTCGTTGCTGCCGCCGCGCGGAAAGATGGTGGCCTGCAGCGGAATGGTGTCGCCGATCTTCCAGCCGTTCTTCTTGGCCAACGACGCGCCTACGGCCGCCGCGGTGCGGGTTTCGCGGAACGCCTTGAGCTGCGCCGGCGGCACGTCGTACTCGCTGTACACGTCGAAGAAGTTCGGCGCCACCGAGAAGTTGGGGAAGAAGTTCTTCGGGTCGCGGTAGATGCCGCCGAACCACATCGCATAGGTGACCTTTTTCACTCCGGGCACCGATTCGATCTGCGACTGCAGGCTGACCGGTAGCGACTGGGTGATCGACAGCCGCGAGGACACGATCAGCCGGTTGGCGCCTTCGACGCTGCCGCCGGAGTTGAACGCCACGCGCACCGAGTCGAGCATGCCGAACAGCAGGAACGCGGCGACCACCGACAGCAGGGTCAGCAGGGTGCGGGTCTTGCTGCGGAACAGCTGTGCCCAGACCAACGAAAAATATTTCATGTTCGATCCTCCAGGGGACGGGATGCCGGGGCGCGGAATGCGCGCGGCGGCAGCGGCCGGTTCAATGCGCCACGAGCGGCGCGTCGGCCAGCTCGCCCTTGTCCAGGTGCACGGTGTGGCTGGCGTACTCGGCGGCCTTGGGGTCGTGGGTGACCATGATGATGGTCTTGCCGTGTTCGCGGTTGAGTTGCTGCAGCAGGTGCAGGATCTCCTCGGCGGCGGTGCGGTCCAGGTCGCCGGTGGGTTCGTCGCAGATCAGGAAGGTGGGGTCGGAGACGATGGCGCGGGCGATCGCCACGCGCTGCTGCTGGCCGCCGGACAATTCGTTGGGGCGGTGGCTGCGGCGGTCGGCGAGGTTGACCAGGGTCAGGGCGATCTCGGCGTTGCGCTTGCGCTGGGCGGCGTTGAGGTTGGTCAGCAGCAGCGGCAGTTCCACGTTCTTCTGCGCGGTGAGCATGGGCATGAGGTTGTAGAACTGGAACACGAAGCCGACGTGCTGGCTGCGCCAGGTGGACAGTTGGCCGCCGCTCATGCGGTCGATGCGTTCGCCTTCGATCTCGATCTCGCCGCCGCTGGGGGTATCCAGGCCGCCGATCAGGTTCAGCAGGGTGGTCTTGCCGGAGCCGGAGGGACCCATCAACGCGACGAAGTCGCCGCGTGCGATGTCCAGGTCGATGCCGTGCAGGACTTGTACTTTCTCGGGTCCGCGCTGGTAGGTCTTGGTGACGTTGCGCAGTTTGACGAGGGTGGACATGGTGGTGTTCCTGGCAGTGGACGGGTAGTGGATGTGCCGATTGCGGTGAGGCGATTCGCGGATGCTTGTGTCGCTTGCAGTTGCAGTTGCAGTTGCAGTTGCAGTTGCAGTGCTGTTGCTGTGCTTCTGCTCTTTAGTTTTTGCTTTACCGGGTCCCTTACGCAGCGGCGAATAGGGCGGGAAAAACCCCGAAGGGGCGGCGCACAGGGATGGGCGCCGTTCGCGGCAGGGGCAGGATGCCCCTTCCGCGAATCCCGTCCTATTCGCGGACCCGGAGCGCGCAGCGCGGAGGGCGCGGAGTAGGGTGTGCTTGACCAGCCTTCGGCTGTGGTGAAGCGCTTCTTTTGGTTACTTTTCTTTGCACAAGCAAAGAAAAGTAACTCGCCATAGGCGAAAGCTTTTGCTCTTGCTCCTGCAGTGTTGGAGCCCTTGTAGGAGCGGCTTCAGCCGCGACACTTTCTGACAGAGCCAGTCGCGGCTGAAGCCGCTCCTACAAAAGCAAACGCCCAAGCAAATAAGCAACAGCAAAGGCTTCCGCCCTTGGCGGGTTACTTTTCTTTGCTCGCGCAAAGAAAAGTAACCAAAAGAAAGCGCGCCCTGCCTTGCGCCCTCCGCGCTGCGCGCTCCGGGTCCGCGGATGCACCGGGGATTCGCGGAAGGGGCATCCTGCCCCTGCCGCGAACGGCGCACATCCCTGTGCGCCGCCCTTCGGGTTTTTCCCCGGTCCATCCGCCGCTGCGGAAGGGAACCCGGAAAGTCAAAAGCCATAGCAAAGCAAAAGCCATAGCAGAGCAACAGCAACAGCAACAGCAACAGCAGCAACAGCAACAGCAGCAACAGCAACAGCAACAGCAGGGCAACAGAGCGACAACAGCGCTGAGCAAAAGCAGAGCAATAACAGCTACAGCTACAGCTACAGCAATATCAAGAGCGGTGTGGCGGTTGGAGCTTGTGCAGCCAATTGCAGGCTTGATCCAGTACGAGCAAGAACCAAGCGATACGAGGAAACGATTGGTCGGAGCGACACTCGCTACGGCAAAAATTGGACGGTAAACAGAATAAATGCGCCGTCGTCTTCATGCCGATCCAGCAAGGCAGTAGCGACACGGGCAGCATGCAGTGGTTCGCGCCAACGCGCGGTACCTCACATGCGGGCGCCGTTATTGCTCGGTCGCCTCCGCCATCTTCACCTTGACCCCGTCGCGCAACGTCTCCGGCGGATCCAGCACCACCGTGTCGCCCGCCGTCAGGCCCGATAGCACCTGGCGGTCGTCGCCCAGCGCGATGCCGGTCTTCAGCGCGCGCTGCTCGACCGTGTTGTCCTCCTTCAGTGCGAACGCCACGTCCTGCCCGCCGCGCTTGACGATCGCCGCGCCCGGCGCGCGCACGCCCTGCGGCTTGTCTTGCGCCTGCGCCTGCGGCGCTTCCAGGAAGCTCACGCGCACGCCCATTTCCGGCACGATCCGCGGGTCCTTCTGCTTCAGCGCCACGCGCACCTTCACCGTGGCCTTGCCGCGGTCGGCCGAGGGGATGATCGCGATCACTTCGGCCGGGATCTTCCACTCCGGGTAGGCGTTGAGCACGGCTTCCACCGGCATGCCCGGCTTGACCCGGCCGATGAAGGCCTCGCCCACTTCCACCTCGATCTCCAGCGAGTCCATGTCCACCACCGTGCCGATGCCGGTGCGGGTGAAACCGCCGCCGGCCGACAGCGGCGATACGATCTCGCCCGGCTGCGCCGCCTTGGCGGTGACCACGCCGGCGAACGGTGCGCGCACGATGGTGTTGTCCACGTTGAGGTCGGAGATCGACAGCTGGTTGCCGGCCACCACCACGTTGCGCTGCGCGCTCTGCAGCTGCGCGCGCAGGGCGTCGCGCTGCGACAGCGCCTGCTCGTATTGCGAGCGCGACACCAGCTGCTGCGTGGACAGCGTCTGCAGCCGCTGCGCATCGGCCTCGGCTTGCCGCAGCTGCGCCTGCATGTTGGTCACCTGGCTGCGCGCCGCGTCCAGCTGCGAGGCCGATAACTGCCGCTGCGCGCCGGCGTCGATCGGGTCCAGCGTCGCCATCACCTGGCCCTGCTCCACGCGCATGCCTTCCTCGATCAGCACTTCGCGCACCTTGCCGGTGATCTTCGCCGAGACCGTGGCCATGCGCCGCGCCACCACGTAGCCGCTGGCATCCAGCACCGAGGCGCTGCTGCTGCCGGCGGCGATCGCCACCACCGGCGCGGTGGTCACCTCGATGGCCTTGCCGCGGCCGAACAGCAGCCAGCCGCCGACGCCGAGCGCGAGCAGCAGCACCAGGACCACGGCGATCCACAGCCCGCGGCGCGACGGCGGCTCGCTCGGCGCTGCCTTGCGGTCGATACGGAGTTCTTTGAGCAGTTCGGCGGAGGTACTCATCGTGTCCCTGGATGAATCGGTAGGCGCAGTGTGGATCGGCGAGGCGCGCGCTTCCAAGTTGCCGGAAGTCACTTTCTGCGTTGCGCTGCGGCAGTGCGGCGCCATTCCCCATGGCGTGGAGCGCAGCATGCGGCAATCGCGCGGCCATCGCCAGTGACAGCTGTCACCTGCCGTGGCTGACGGGCCGCACTGGGATGCGCCGACGGCGCGGCGCAGCATGGCCACTCCCGCCACCACCGGTCCATGCCGATGCCCGCTCCCGACAACATCCCGCTGGCGCAACTGCGCGGCGTGCACAAACGCTACGGCGCGGTGGTCGCGCTGGATGGCGTGGACCTGCAGCTGCAGCGCGGCCAGTTGCTGGCGCTGCTCGGCGCCAACGGCGCCGGCAAGAGCACGGCGGTGGCGCTGCTGCTCGGGCTGCAGGTGGCCGATGCCGGCAGCGCGCAGCTGTGCGGGCAGGACCCGCGTGCGCTCGGCGCGCGGCGCCAGGCCGGGGTGATGCTGCAGTCCGCCGGGTTGCCGGACACGCTGCGCGTGGGCGAACTGCTGGAGCAGACGCGCGGCTACTACCGGCGCCCGCGCAGCGTCGCCGATTGCGTGGCATTGGCCGGGTTGGATGGCCTGATGGCGCGCCGCTACGGCGGCCTGTCCGGCGGGCAGCAGCGGCGCGTGCAGTTCGCGATGGCGATCTGCGGGCGGCCGCAGGTGCTGTTCCTGGACGAACCCAGCACCGGTCTGGACATCGAGGCGCGGCAGGGCCTATGGCGGGCGATTCAGGAGCTGGTCGCGGACGGCTGCGCGGTACTGCTGACCACGCATTATCTGGAAGAGGCCGAGGCGCTGGCCGACCGGGTCGCGGTGCTGCAACGCGGCACGCTGATCGCCGAGGGCAGCGTGGAAGAGCTGCGCGCGCGCTTCGAGCAGCGCACGATCCGCTGCCGCAGCGCGCTGGACGCGGCGCAGGTGGCGAGCTGGCCGCAGGTGCGGCGCGTGGACGGCCGCGACGGCGTGCTGGAGATCGTCGCCGAACCGGCCGAGCCGGTGGTGGCGCAATTGCTCGCCGCCGATCCGGGGCTGGACGAATTGGAAGTCAGGCGTGCCGGCCTGGCCGACGCGTTCCTCGCCATCACCCGTGCGGAGGCCGCATGAATACTCTGGACCCGCGTCGCACCGATTCCGCCGCCGAACTCGCGCGCGACGTCTCCCTGCCGTTGTACGACTCCTCCGAATTGCAACTACGCGACCACGCCGCGCTGCTTCTGCGCGAAATCCGCTACGAACTGCTGCGCTGGCTGCGCACCCCGTCCTTCGCGCTGCCGACCTTGCTGTTCCCGCCGATGTTCTACCTGCTGTTCGGCATCGTGCTCAACCGCGGCAACCCTGCCGCTGCGGTGTACCTGATGGCCAGCTACGGCGTGTTCGGGGTGATGGCGCCGGCACTGTTCGGCTTCGGCGTAGGCCTGGCGCTGGACCGCGAACGCGGCCTGCTCACGCTCAAGCGTGCGATGCCGGTGCCGCCAGCGGCGATGCTGCTGGCGCGCACGGTGCTGGCGATGTTGTTCGCGCTGGCGATCGGGGTGCTGTTGCAACTGCTCGGCAGCGTGCTGGGCGGGGTACACCTGGCGTTGCCGCAGCGCGGCTTGCTGCTGCTGGTCGATGTGCTGGGCACGCTGCCGTTCTGCGCGATCGGGCTGTACATTGGCGCCCGCGTCGGCGGCAGCGGCGCGCCGGCGGTGGTCAACCTGATCTACCTGCCGATGGCGTTCCTGTCCGGCCTGTGGATCCCGCTGCAGATGCTGCCCTCGCTGCTGACCACGCTGGCGCCGCTGTGGCCGTCCTACCACCTGGGCCAGCTCGCGCTGCGCGTGGTCGGCCAGGACAACGGCAGTAGCGTCGCCGGCCACATCGCCGCACTGCTGGCGGTGACCGTGGTGTTCTTTGCGCTGGCGCATCGGCGCCTGCGCCGCGGCTGATGGCCGGCCTCTGTCGCGCCGGCGCGGCGCTGCCGGCATCGCCCATTCCAGCCACGCCGTCGGCACCGCTGCACGGCACCGGCGATCGCTCGCTATGCTATGCACCGCGGCAACGCGTCCGCCCCTGGAGCCTGCCGTGATCGCCTTGGACGCTTCGCCCGAATCGCTGATCGCCCGGCGCCTGGGCTGGAGCAATGCCCGGCGCAGCACGCAGTGGTTCGTGTGGCTGTCGCTGGTCTGGTCGATCTGGCTGTTCGTGACGCCGCTGTACGAGCCGCAGTACTTCACTAGCTGGTTCTGGCCGACCATGGCCAGCTACGCCGTATTCCTGGCGCTGTACTACTGCGCCTACTACCGCGATCGCCGCTACCTGCGCTGGTGCGTGGCCGGCATGGCCACGCTGGGCTTCGTGCTGCTGCCGTACAACCCGGGCGCGCAGTGCTACATCATCTATGCCTGCGCGTTCCTGGCGTTCTGCTTTCCGATGGCGCGCGCGCTGGCGGCGATGCTGCTGTTGCTGGCCGCCTTCGCGCTGGCCTGGTGGCTGCGCGGCTGGTCGCCGCTGTACATGACCAGCGCGGTGGTGATCGGCCTGTCGGTGGGGCTGATGAACATCAGCTTCGAACGCCGCGCGCGCGCAGACGCGCAGCTGCGCCTGAGCCACGAGGAAGTGCGGCGCCTGGCCGGGGTTGCCGAGCGCGAGCGCATCGGCCGCGATCTGCACGACCTGCTCGGCCACACGCTATCGCTGGTGGCGCTGAAGTCGGACCTGGCCGCGCGCCTGCTGGCGCGCGATCCGGCCGCGGCGCGGCAGGAGATGGAGGACGTCAGCCAGGTCGCGCGCGAGGCGCTGGGCCAGGTGCGGCGCGCGGTCAGCGGCATCCGCGCCGCGCAGCTGGCGGCGGAGATGGCCTCGGCCAAACTGCTGCTGGAATCCTCCGGGGTTACCTTCCGCTATCAGGTCGATGCGCTGCCGCAGTGCGCACAGCTGGAGACCGTGTTCGCCATGGTGCTGCGCGAGGCCGCCACCAACATCCAGCGCCATGCCGAAGCCCGCAATGCGCAGCTGCGGCTGTGGTGCGAGCGCGACCAGGCCTGGCTGGAGATCCGCGACGATGGCCGCGGCAGCGCGATGCAGCCGGGCACCGGCCTGGCCAGCATGCGCGAACGGTTGGAGGCGGTGGGCGGGGCGTTGCGGATCGAGTCCGAACGCGGCCAGGGCACCCGCCTGCTGGCGTCGGCGCCGTTGCCGCGGAACCCACCTGCGGCACTGCTCGCAGCGGAGACCGCGCCGGAACCGCGCGGCTGCCAGGATCCCGCGTTGCGCTGAACGTGACTGCGGCCGGCGCCCTACAATGCGCCCACAAGCACCGGGGGCAAGCGTGATTCGAGTAGTGCTGGCGGAAGACCAGGCGATGGTGCGCGGTGCGCTCAGCGCGCTGCTGGGCCTGGAAGCGGATATCGCCGTGGTCGCCAGCGCCGCCGACGGCGAGGCCGCGTGGCGCGCGCTGCAGGCGCACACCCCGGACCTGCTGGTCACCGACATCGAGATGCCCGGCCTCAGCGGCCTGGAACTGGCGCAGCGGGTGCAGCGCCAGCAGTTGCCGATCCGCGTGGTCATCGTCACCACCTTCGCCCGTCCCGGCTTCCTGCGCCGCGCGCTGGATGCCGGCGTCGGCGGTTATCTGTTGAAGGACGCACCGCCCGAGCGCCTGGTCGACGCGATCCGCCAGGTGCACCGCGGCGGCCGCGCGATCGATCCTGAACTGGCGCTGGAAGCCTGGTCCGAAGCCGACCCGCTCAACGACCGCGAACGCCAGGTGCTGCGCCTGGCCGGCGAGGGCGCCTCGGCCGGCGATATCGCCGCGCAACTGGGACTCTCGCACGGCACCGTGCGCAACTATCTGTCCGAAGCGATCGGCAAGCTCGGCGTCGGCAACCGCATCGAGGCGGCGCGATTGGCGCGGCAGAAGGGCTGGCTGTAGCGCTGCCGGAAACGCGAATGCCGGTGGACATGGGCCACCGGCATTCGGGTGCATCCAGGCCCGTTCAGCGCATCGCGCCGGACGGGACGACGGATCAGAACGACCAGGTGAAGCTCAGCGAGCCGCTACGCGGTTCGCCCCAGGCGCCGTAACCGTAGATCTGCGCGTAGTACGTCTTGTCCAGCAGGTTGTTGAGGTTGGCCTGCACCGTGAATTCGTCGGACAGGCGGTAGCGCGCGAACGCGCTGACCAGCGCATAGGCGTCCTGCTCGAAGCGGCCGTAGGTTGCATCGACGTAGTAGATGCGGTTCTGCCAGTTGACACCGCCGCCGAAGGTCAGCTCGGTGAGGCTGCGCGGGGTGTAGCTGGTGTAGAGCTTGAGCGTGGTCTGCGGCAGCTGCGCGTTGATGTCCGCACCGCCCGCATCCTTGGCGACGTAGCGCGAGGCGCCGAAGGTGCCGTTCCAGCCGGGCGCCAGTTCGCCGTTCAGCTCGAACTCGAAGCCGCGGCTGACCGTGCCCTGCGCCGCGACGTACGCGGTCTCGGTGGTACCTGGGACGAACTCGGTGGTGGCCTGGGCGACGTTGTCCTGTTCGATGCGGAACACCGACAGCGATGCGTTGAGGCGATCGTCGAACCACGCCGCCTTGACCCCGGCCTCGTAGCTCTTGCCGATCACCGGATCCAGGTACGCGCCGGTGCGGGTGCGCGAGGTCTGCGGCTGGAAGATGTCGGTGTAGCTGACGTAGGTCGACCACACATCGTCGATCGTATAGACCAGGCCGGCATACGGCGTGGTTTCCTTCTGCCGGCTGGTGTACGCCACGCCGCTTTCGGCGCCATCCACCTTCCAGTCGGTGTAGCGCGCGCCGACGATCAGCTTCAGCGGATCGGCCAGCGAAAAACGCGCGGCCGCATAGCCTGCCTTCTGGGTGACGGTGCCGCGGCTGAATTCGGTCAGCGCCGACCAGGTCGGCTCCGGATAGTTGCCGGTCCAGTTCAGATAGCTGTCCATCGGCGCCGGGAAATCGAACGCGCCATCGTTGACGTAGCGGCGGCGGTTGTAGCTGACTCCGGCCATCAGTTCGTGTTCGCGCCCGAACAGCTGGAACGGGCCTTCGGCATAGCCGTCCAGGCCATCGACCTTGCGCTCGGTGACGTAGTAGCCGGAGTACGGCACCACGCCGGCGCCGGTGTTCTTGTCGAAGCCGTAGATCGTATAGAACGGGTAGAACAGCTTGTCGGTGACGTTGGTCTGGTCGTGGGTGGCGTTGGCCTTGATCTTCCAGCCGCTGGCGAAATCGTGCTGCAGCGTGGCGAAGGCGCGCTTGGTGGTGGTGTCCCAGAACGTCCAGTCCGCGGCCGGGTTGAACGAGCGCGAATAATTGGTACGGCTGCCGTCGGAATACCACAGCGGGAAGCCGCCCCAGGTGACGTCGTCGGACTGCTTCTTCTGGTAGTCGTAGCCCACGCTCAGCTGGGTGTCCGGGGTCAGGTCGGCGTCGATCACCGCATAACCCAGGGTCTTGTTCTGGCTGTAGCGGTCCACGTACGAATCGGTATCCAGGTAGCTGCCGATCACCCGCGCGCGCACCGTGCCGCTGGCGTTGAGCGGAGTGCTGACGTCCACCGTCGTGCGGGTCCGGCCCCAACTGCCGGCGGTGACCTGCACGCTGCCGGCCAGCTCGGCGCTGTCGGCGTGCTTGCGGATCAGGTTGACCGAGGCCGACGGATTGCCCGCGCCGGTCATCAGCCCGGTGGCGCCGCGCACCACTTCCACGCGGTCGTACAGCGCAAGGTCCAGCGCCGAGTCGCCGTAGCTCCAGTTCTGCACCATCGTGGTCGGGATGCCGTCGAACTGGTAGTTGTCGATGTAGAAGCCGCGCGCGTAGAACTCGAAGCGCTCGCTGTCCGAGCGGGTGTTGGACACGCCGGTGGTGTTCTCCAGCACGTCGATGATGTCGTCCAGGCCCTGATCCTCGATGCGCTGGTGGCTGATGATGCTCACCGACTGCGGGATCTCGCGCGGCGCCAGTTCGAAGCGGGTGCCGGCCGTGGTCTTGCGCACGCTGTAGCCTTCGGCGCGCTCGCCCTTGACGCTGACCTTGTCGAGCGTGGTCACATCGGAATCGGGTGCGGTGTCGGCGGCCGCGTCGGCGGCGAAGGCCGGCACGCTGGCGAGCAGGCAGGCCATGGCCAGGGACGAGCGGCGCGGGAAACGGCGGGGAGGGAGGAAACGGGTCATCGCAAGGCTCCGTGGCAAGCAGGCATGGCCATCGACCGCGCTGCACGCAGCGCCGCAGGATGGTCGGATTTGGAGGCTGGCTTGGAGCGGGACATGCGCCGTGCGCAGGCGAGGCCTGTGCGCGGGACGTCGACACCTGGCTGGCGCTGTCGATGCGGCCGGCTACCTCGGAAGAGCGGCCGGCGCATGACGGGTAGTTCGGGGAAACGGGCGTGGTGATCTGTCGATCGGGGCGCGCCCACGGTGGCAAGTGTAACGGTGTCGGGTCGGCGCGGCCATGTCGGCGCTGCCACATTGCACGCCGTCCTGTGGTCGTTCTGGCGGGGGCGATGCGCGGCGCAGTGGCCGCCAGTGGGGACGTCCTGCCGGCGCTGCGACGCAAGTCCACTGTCGCGCCGCGCCGGCGGCGATCGGTATGCCGGAAGCGCAGGCGCCTATGAAATTGTGCGTGCCCGCGTGGTGGCGCTGCCGCCAGTGACTATGCTGTCGGAAATCGGATCCAGCGACGCGCCAAGCAGGGAGTGCCCGGAAAGGAGCGTCTTCGACGGCGGTGCGATTCCGACCACCGCCATCATCGCCAATCCCGAGTGATGCGCCCGATCGACGGACAGGAGAACGTGGATGAAGTGGATGCGCGCAATGCTGTTGGCAGGGGCGCTGCTGTTGGCCTGGTCGCTACCGGCCGCCGCGGCGATGGCGGCCGACGGCCAGTTCAAGGTGCTGGTCGCGGCGATTCCCAACAAGTACCACCACGACTACATCCCGGTGGCCAAACCGCAGTTCGAGGCGCTGGCGCGGCAGCACTACTTCGAGCTGGTGTGGGCGTGGAACGCCGAAGCCTTCGATGGCGACCTGTCGCAATACGCGGCGATCGTGCTGCTCAATACGCCGGCCACCGATCTCAATCCGGCGCAGCGCGCCAATTTCCAGAAATTCGTGCGCGGCGGTGGCGGCGTGGTCGCGGTGCACAAGGCGTTCGCGATCGCGCGCGGGCAGTGGGACTGGTACGACCGTCTGATCGGCCGCGCGTTCCGCACCCATCCTTATCTGCAGACCGCGATGGTGGATGTGGTCGATCGCAACTTCCCGGCCACTGCCGGCCTGCCGCAGCGCTGGCTGTGGTCGGACGAGTGGTACGAATACGATCCGCCGTACAGCGACGACCTGGTCACGCTGCTGACGGTGGACGAAACCAGCTACGACCCCACGCTGATCTGGCCCGGCCAGGTCGCCAAGGGCATGGGCAAGCCGCATCCGGTGGCCTGGTATCACCGCTTCGAAGGCGCGCGCGTGTTCGTCACCGCGCTCGGCCACCAGGCCGAGGCCTACAACGATCCGCGCTACCTAGAACACCTGTACGGCGGCATCTACTGGGCCGCCACCGGCCACGGCATCGCCGGCGAGACGGCCCCGCCCGCGCCGCGCCCGCACTGAATCCGCCCGCGCCGCACTATCGCTGCCGGGCAATCCGAAGCCCCTCCTACAGAAGCACTTGGCCAGCACGCCACCCGCTTTTTGTAGGAGCGGCTTCAGCCGCGACAGGAACCGAACCGCCGTCAGGCGGTCTGTCGGGGCTGAAGCCCCTCCTACAGAAGCACTTAGCCAGCACGCCACCCGCTTTTTTGTAGGAGCGGCTTCAGCCGCGACAGGAACCGAACCGTCGTCAGGCGGTCTGTCGGGGCTGAAGCCCGTCCTACAGAAGCACCTGGCCAGCACGCCACCCGCTTTTTTGTAGGAGCGGCTTCAGCCGCGACAGGAGCCTAACCGTCGCCAGGCAATCTGTCGGGACTGAAGCCCCTCCTACAGAAGCACCGGGCCAGCACGCCACCCGCTTTTTGTAGGAGCGGCTTCAGCCGCGACAGGAACCGAACCTTCGTCAGGCAATCTGTCGGGACTGAAGCCCCTCCTACAGAAGCACCGGGCCAGCACGCCACCCGCTTTTTGTAGGAGCGGCTTCAGCCGCGACAGGAACCGAACCGCCGTCAGGCGGTCTGTCGGGGCTGAAGCCCCTCCTACAGTGCACCGGGCTAGCAAGCCGCACGCCTTTTGTGGGAGCGACTTCAGTCGCGACGGGCGTTACCGATCACGCCATCGCGGCCGATAGTCCAGGTCCACCCGAAGTCGTCCCGCTAGCCCACAACCAGCACAGCGCAAACCCTCAGCCATGTTCTCGCGACGCTGCCTGGTTCACCACCACCACCGGCGCCGCACCACCCCGCGCCATGCTCGAAAACACCCCATCGCGGCGCACCCATGCATGGAACAGCGCCGCGCACAGATGCCCCAGCACCGTGGCGAACAGCAGATACGCCAGCCAACCATGCGCGCTGCGCAGCCAGGCATACAGCGCCGGGCTGTGCGGCGCGATCGGCGGCAACTGCGCGCCCGGCCACAGCACGATCGGATAGCCGCCGGCCGATAGCATCGACCAGCCTAGCAACGGCATCGCCAGCATCAGCGCATACAACAACCAGTGCGAGGCCAGCGCCGCGGTCTTCTGCCACCACGGCAGGTCGGCCGGCAGCGGCGGCGGCCGATGGCGCAGGCGGTTGCCCAGGCGCACGATCGCCAGCAGCAAGATCGCGATGCCCAGCGGGCGGTGCAGGTCGAGCAGCCACGGCCGCTGCGACACCGAGGCGACCATGCCCACGCCGACGAACAGCATGGTCAGGATCATCGCCGCCATCAGCCAGTGCAGCAGGCGCGCGGTCAGATTGAAATGCCCGGAGGCGTTGGCGCGGCTCATTGCGCACCCCCATGCGCCTGGCCGGTCGCATCCGGCGCCTGGCCGCGGCCGATCTCGCGTTCGCGGCGGTTGAACGAGTGCGAATACACCGCCGAGCGCGCGGCCAGGATCGGGTCGTCGGAACCGGCGATGCCGCGCGGCAGGATCAACGGGTCGTAGTTCAGGTCGCGGCACGGGCCGGTGGCCTGCGGCTCGGCGTGGTCGAGCACCAGCGTGCCGGCGACGATCTGTTGCCGGTCCTGCGGCCACGGCTGCGACGGATCATTCACCGGATCGCCGGGCGCAGCCACGGTCAGCACCAGGTCCCAGCGCAGCGGCCCTTGCGCCAGCCGCGCCTGCAGGTCCTCGCCGAGGAAGTCGGCATCGGCCTGCGCGCGCTGCGCCGCCGACAATTCCTTGAACGCGGTCTGCGGCCGCATCGACCAGCGCACGAAGCGGCTGCTGCCGTCGGCGGCGATGAAGCGGAAGCTGTTGACCCCGTTGTACTGGGTGTTGGCCCAACTGTCCGACCACGGCGCGGTCTTGGCCCACTGCTGGAATTTCTTCGCTTCCGGATAGCGTTGCACGAACGCGGCCATCTTCGCCGGGTCCGGCTTGCCGGTGGCCGGGTCCGGCTGCGCGGCCAGGGTCTGTGCCATGAAGCCTTCCGGCGTGGCCACCACGAAGAACGGGAAGCTGTTCATCGCCGTGCGCCACTGCTGGCCGTCGTCGCTGCGCAGCAGCAGCGCCATGCTGCGCACCCGCGCCGTGGCATCGGCGCCGTGCGGATCGCCGCCGCCGATCGACATGCGCCCCAGCACCGGCACCGAGGCCTGGGCGAACACCCGCGCCGAGGACAGCGCGCTGGCCTGGCCGTTGCCTTCGAAATGGCCGCTCACGCACATGCCCTTGCTGTGCGCGCGGCGGAAGCCCGGATGCGGCGGGCCGCCGGCCTCGATGGCGTCGGTCATGCGCTGCGCGGTCAGCCGTTGCGGCCCGCCCAGCCAGCCCGCGCTCCAGGCGAAGGCGGCGGCGAGCGCGGCAGCGATGGCGGCAATGCCGGCCAGCGGTAGCCAGGGCCGCGGGCGCGGCGGCGGGGTGGGAGCGGGACGGGACATGGGGCGACTCCTGTGGCGGTGGCGATTGGGAGTGAGACGTCCGGCGCCGCGTTCTATTCCCGACACCGCGCATGTTCGGCATTTGCGTGGCGCGTTTTCGCCGGCAGCGGTTCCCTGCGGCCCGGCAGGCTGCACAATTGCGTGGGTGTCGCCGCCCAGCCAGGCGACTCGCCTCGGCCAGGGAATAATCCGCCTCGCCGTGCGTCCTACCTGTGATTGCCCCCTTCCCGAGCGCTGCACGCGACCCTGCCCATGGACGAACTCGACGACGATTCCCTGCGTGCGCTGATGCCTCGATTGCGACGCTTCGCCCAGTCGCTGAGCGGCGATGCAGCCAGTGCCGACGACCTGGTGCAGGCGGCGCTGGAACGCGCGCTGCGGCGCTGGTCCACGCGCCGCGACGCCGATGCATTGCAGCCGTGGCTGTTCGCGATCGTGTACCGGCAGTTCGTCGACGCGCGCCGGCGCGCGCAGCGCTGGCAGCGGGTGCTGGCCCTGTTCGCGCCGCAGCAGCCGACCCAGGCGCCGTCCGCCGAGCAGGTGCACGACGGCCGCGCGATGCTGGCCGCGTTCGCGCAACTGCCGGCCGAACAGCGCGCGCTGCTGTTGCTGGTCAGCGTCGAGGGCTTCAGCTACCGCGACGCCGCCACCGCGCTGGACCTGCCGATCGGCACGGTGATGTCGCGGCTGTCGCGCGCCCGCGAGAAACTGCGCCAGCTCGGCGAAGGCCGCAGCGGCAACCCTGCCTTGCGAGTGCTCAAATGACCGTGTTGCGCCCCGACGACGAAACCCTGCACGCCTATGTCGATGGCCGCCTGGACCCTGCGCGGCGCGCACAGGTCGCCGCATGGCTGCAGGCCAATCCTGAGCACGCCGCACGCGTGGCCGGCTGGAAGCAGGACGCCGACGCGCTGCGCGCGGCATGGGCCGGTGCCGAGACGTTGCCGGCCAATCCCGCATTGACCATGCCGGCCCTGCGGCGCCGCACGCGCCAGCGGCGCCGCACGCTGGCCGCCATGGCGGCCAGCTGCGTGCTGACGCTGGGCCTGGGCATCACGCTTGGCTGGCAGTTGCGCGACAGCCGCCTCGGCGGCGAGCGCCTGCCGATGGCCGACGCGGTGGCCGCGTACCGCCTGTTCGCCGACGGCGAGCAGCCGCTGGAATTCGACCCGGCGCGACGGGTGGCCTTGCAGGGCTGGCTGCGCACCCATTTCGGCGCCGCCGGCGCGGTGCCGGACCTGCAGGCGCAGGGCTTCGCGCTGCGCGGCGGGCGATTGTTGTCTACCCCCGAGGGCGCCGCGGCGATGCTGGTCTACCAGGACGCCGACGGCGCGCGCATCGGCCTGTACCTGCGTCCGCGCAGCGCCCGCCTCGGCAACGGCGAGCGCCGCGACGGCCGCCTGCTGGCTCAGTACTGGTCCGAAGGAAACACCGCCTTCGCCCTGGTCGGCCCGGCCACGCAGACCCGCATGCGCCAGATTGCCCCGCTGCTGCGCGGGCAGGGCTGAGCCAGCAGAAAGGCGTCGGGACTGAAGTCCCTCCCACAGTGCACCCAGCGAACAGGCCGCAAGTTCCTGCTCCTGTAGGAGCGGCTTCAGCCGCGACCAACGAAGTCAGTAACCCGGCGATTTTGCTTGTCTGTAGCGGCTGAAGCCGCTCCTACAGTGCATCCTGCGAGCGAGCCGCAAGTTCCTTGTGGGAGCGACTTCAGCCGCGATGAGCGAAGCGGTGGAGGTGCCGTGGCCGGAACAGTGTCGATAGACACCGACACCCCGCCAAACCCTACCCGGCGTAGCGCGCCTTCAGCATCGCGTAGGCCGAGCGCAGCGCCAGCGCTTCGCCGCCGGCGGGGCGGCCGGGGCGGTCGCTGTCGTTCCAGGCGTACACGTCCAGGTGCGCCCAGGCCTGCCGCGCCGGCACGAAGCGCTCCAGGTAAAGCGCCGCGGTCACCGCGCCGGCCATGCGCGAACCGGCGTTAGCCAGATCGGCGATCGAGCTGGTCAGGTAGCGCAGGTACGGGCGCCACAGCGGCATGCGCCACACAGGGTCGCGGCTGCGTTCGCCGGCGGCGATCCAGGCCTGCGCCAGCGCGTCGTCGTTGCAAAACAACGCCGGCAGATCCGGCCCCAGCGCGACCCGCGCCGCGCCGGTCAGCGTGGCGAAATCCAGGATCGCATCCGGCGCCTGTTCGCTGGCGTAGGTCAGCGCGTCGCACAGCACCAATCGGCCTTCGGCATCGGTGTTGTCGATCTCCACGCTGATGCCCTGGCGGGTGGCGATCACGTCGCCGGGGCGGAACGCGTCCGGGCCGACCGCGTTCTCCACCGCCGCGAGCAACACGGTCAGCCGCAGCGGCAGCCGCTGCGCCATCACCAGCCCGGCCAGCGCCAGCGCATGCGCCGCGCCGCCCATGTCCTTCTTCATGTGGCGCATGCCGTCGGCCGGTTTCAGGTCCAGGCCGCCGGTGTCGAAGCACACGCCCTTGCCGACCAGCGCCACGTGCGGGTGCGCGTCTTCGCCCCAGCGCAGCACGATCAGCCGCGGCGCGCGGTGCGAGGCGCGGCCGACCGCGTGGATCGCCGGGAAATTGCGCAGCAGCAATTCCTCGCCGACGATGCTTTCGCACTGCGCGCCATGCGCGTCGGCGATCGCGCGCGCGGCCGCTTCCAGCTGGTCCGGCCCCATGTCCTCGGCCGGCGTGTTGACCCAGTCGCGCACGCGCACGCACGCCTCCAGCTGGTCGCGCACCTCCGCGCTCGGCGTGGCCAGCAGTTGCGCCGGCACCCGCGTCGGCTGCTTGTAGCGGGCGAAGCGGTAGCTGCCCAGGCCCCAGCCCAGGTGCAGCGCGGCCTGCTCCTCCTCGCTCAGCGCGCTGGCCAGCCGCCAACTGCTGCCGGCCGGCAGCGCGTGCGGCGCGTGCGCGTAGGCATAGGCATCGCCGCGGTCGCCGACGCCCAGCACCGCCGCGGCCACGCCATCCGCGCCGGGCAGCAACAGCACCGTGCCGGGGGCGGCCACGAACTGCTGCGCGTCCAGCCACGCCACCCAGGCCGGCGCCTGCGCGGCGCGCCATTCGGCCAGGCGTTCGCGGTCCAGCACATGCAGCGGCAGCGCGTGGGGGGAGGCATCGGTGAAGCCGGAAGGCAGGGACATCAGCGGGTCCTTGTGGGGCGGGCGCGGCCGGCGCGGCGCGCGGCCAGGGCGGAAAAGCGGCAGCGGGCGGCGCTCATGCGCGCGCGCCGATGGCCGGCTGGGTGGCGTCCAGCCAGTCGGCCAGGCCGGTGAGGGTGTCGAAGTGCAGGTCCGGCGGCGTGGGCGGATGCCAGGCCTGCGCGTCGCGGTTGATCCAGCAACCGCGCAACCCGGCCTGCATCGCGCCGACCACGTCCATCTCGATATGGTCGCCGACGTGCAGTACCTCCGCGTAGGGCACCCCCAGGCGCGCGCAGGCGGCGTGGAAGATGCTCGGGTCCGGCTTGGCCGCGCCGTGTTCGCGCGCGCTGAGCTGGAACGCGAAATGCGAGGCCAGGCCGATCGTGGCCAGGTCGGCATTGCCGTTGCTCAGCGCCACCACCGGCACCCGCGCGGCGATCCGCTGCAGCGCGGCGATGCTGTCCGGATAGCACTCCACCTGATTGCGCGCGGCATAGAACACCGCGAACGCCGGCTCCACCAGCGCCTCGTCGGCGCCGCTGTCGCGCAACGCGCGGCGCAGGGTCAGCCGCCGCATCTCGCTCAGGTCGTGGACCAGGTGCGGATGCGCGGCGAATACCTCGTCGCGCAGCTGGCGCATCGCCACGATCGGGAACCGCTCGGCGGTGCGCGGACTGTGCTGCAGCAGCCAGTCGTGCAGCACCTGCTCGATACGCGCGCCGATCGGCGCGAACGGCCACAGCGTGTCGTCCAGGTCCAGCGTGATCGCGCGAACGGGGAAGGAAGGCAAGGAAGTCACTCGCAACATTTTACGCGAACCCGCCGCAGCGACCGTCGCCCCAGGTAGACATGCACGCCGGCCCCCAAGCCGACGTCGATCGCTTTTCCGAGTCCCCAGTCCCCGGTCCCGAGTCCCGGCTTCATTCCAGCAACCTGGCCCAGCGCTGCATGCCTTCCACCCGCGCCAGCACCATCTTGATGCACACCAGCAGCGGCACCGCCAGCAGCAGCCCGATCATGCCCCACAGCCAGCCGAACAGCATCAGCGCCAGGATCAGCATCAGCGGCGAGATCGCCATGCGCCGGCCGAGCACGATCGGCGTCACCACCTGGCCTTCGAGCATGTGCAGCGCCAGGTACAGGATCGCCGGCAGCGCCGCGCTCAGCGGATCGCGGAACTCCACGAAGCCCATCAGCAGCATCAGGATCGCGCCGATCAGCGGGCCCACGTACGGGGCGAAGTTCAGCAGCGCCACCACCGTGCCCCACAGCAGCGCTTCCTGCAGCGGAATCTTCAGCAGCACCAGGATGCCGGCGAAGATCAGCCCGACCAGGGTGTTGATGACGCTGATGGTGAGCACGTAGCGCGACACCTCGCGCTCGATCGAACGCAGGATGTCGGTGGTGAATTTCTGCTGCTGGCGGTTCGGCAGCAGCGCGATCGCATGCCGCTGCAGGTTCTCGCCGAACACCATGAAGAAGAACGTCAGCAACACCACCGCCAGCGCCGAGGCGGCCAGCCGCGGGGTGCGCACCAGCGCCTTGTACGGATCGTCCAGCTGGGTGCGGATCACCTGCACGCGGCGCCCGTTGTCGCCGCCGGCAGCGCGCGCGAAATTCTCCGCCGCCTGGTTGGCCTGCTGCATCGGCTTGGTCAGGTCGCGCACCTGGGTGGCGATGTGGCGCATCTGCCCGGGTGCCTGTTGCACCCACTCGGCGGCCGGCCCGGCCAACTGCATGGTCAGCGCCGCGGCCACCGCCATGCCCGACACCAGCACCAGCAGCGCGCCGAGGAAGCGCGGCACGTACAGCCGCCGCAGCCCGCGCAGGATCGGATTGCCGACCAGGGCGAAGAACGCGGCCAGCAGTACCGGCAGGATCACCTCCTGCGCCGCCCACAGGGTGTAGCCCACCGCCAGCGTCGCCAGCACCACCAACGACATCGGCCCGCGCGGACGCGGTGCGGGCGCTGGCGGCAGAGCGTCCTCGGGGGGCGGTGCCACGTCGCCGGCGTCGGCCACGGATTCGGAGAGAGTGCTCATCGGACCTGCGCTGCGTACGGTGGCCCCGGCACGCGTCCGTTGGACACGCGCCGTTCGGCGCAAAAAGGGGAAGCGGAGTGTAGGCCGATCCTGGCCTGCGCGGTATGAAGGCGGCGTGGCGACCGCAGCGGGTCGCTACGCCGCGCTCAGCGTTCGGAGACGTCGGTGGCCGCTTCGGCCGCGCGCGGCGGCGCGGCGAACGGCGCATCGACCGGCGCAGTGGCCACGACGGGCGCAACCGGCGGCCGCGGCACGCCTGCGGCCGCGGGCGTCTCGACCGCCTCGGCCGCGTCCTGCGCGGTGTCCGCCGCGCGTTCGGCCTGGTCGGAGGCTTCCTTGACCTTGGTCGCGGTCAGCAGGCTGGAGACCGCGCTGAGCATCTGCAGCCAACGCGCGCCGCCGAGCTTGCCGATCGCCGCCGCCGGTTCGGCGCGTCCGGCCAGAAAACCGGCGCCCAATCCCACCGCAACGATGCGCAGCGGCGTCCAGCCTTCGCGCCAGACCCGCTGCAGCGTGGTCCACTGCGTCTGCATCTGCTGCTGGCGGCCTTCCAGCACCGTCTCGGCGCGGGCGATGCGGTGCTGCAGTTGCTCGAATTTCATCGGCGCGTCTCGCTGGCCGCGGCTGCGTTGCCGCCGGCATGATCCTCGTCGTCGTCGCCACCGATCCCCAGCTTCGCCAGCTGGCGGCGGGTGGCGTCGAGCTTGCTCATCTCGAAATAGCGCAGCGCCTGCCAGGCGCCCAGGGCGGTGACCACCAGGCTGAACGCAGCCGTCGCCGAGATCGACGCCAGCCACGACCAGCCCATCCGCTGCAGCACCGCGATCAGCGCGCCCATCAGCAGCATCCACGCCGACGCGCCGAACGACACCGCGATGGTCAACCACACCAACGCGCGGGCCAGTGCGGCACGCGCCAGGGCCAGATCCGCCACCACCAGCTTGCGCAGCGCGCGGCTGGCTTCCAGCGTGGCGTTCAGGCCCTCGCGGCCGGCCTGGCCGAACTCGCGGAACGATTGCTCCAGCGAGGGCCGTTCGGCCTCCGCTGGATCGGGCGCGGCGGTGCCGTCGCGGGCCTGCTCGTCGCTCACGAGGCTTACTTGTCGCTGCTGCGGGCCAGCTTGGCGATGATCCAGCCGGTGGCGAAGGCCACGCCGAAGGAAGCCAGCGGACGCTCGCGGATCAGCTCGGCGGCGCTGTCGATCAGGTCGCGGCCCTTGTCCATCAGCACATCGACCTGTTCCTTCGCCGCGGCACCGCCGAACTCGGCAGCGGCCAGCCCGGACAGCGCGCTGTCGGACAGCTCGGCCTTGACGTTGGCCTTGCCCAGCTTCAGCTCGTCGCCTGCGGCACCGGCGGCGCCCTTGATCGCGTCGCCGGCGTAGCTGGCGGCCGACTTCAGGTGCGAACCGGCTTCGCTGAGGTTGTCCTTGAGGTTTTCGGTATTGGTGGGGTTGGCATTCATCGCGTGTCTCCTGAGGGTTTGGGGGCTATACCGCCCGCTATGCGCGGACGCTTCGCGGATCGCGGGCGACAGCAATACCATCGGCACGGTGTACGGCTTGTTAGGCCCTGGCGATCCACAGTGTCGCCGCTTGCGGTGCCCGCGACCAGGGCCGGGAGAAACGGATGCGCGCTTATGGGAACAAACGCGGCGGCACGGGCGTGGTCGCCTACGACATGGGACCGGACTGGATCGTGCTGCGTTTCGTCGACGGCAGCACCTACCGCTACGACCGCCACCATCCCGGGTCCTATCACGTGGCGGAAATGCAGCGCCTGGCCGACGCCGGCAGCGGCCTCAGCACCTATCTCAACCGCTATGTGCGCGACGACTACGCCGCGCGCCTGGAATGAGCGCGGCGCCGGCACCCCACCTCACTGCATCAACAAATCCGCCTGCGCCCCGCCGCGCACCACGCGCAGCACCAGCTGCGCCGGCTTGCGCGCGAAGTTGGCGCGGAAGCTGGCCAGGTCGGCGAACTCGCCGGTGGAGGCGGCCATCACGATGTCGCCGCTGGCCAAGCCATTGCGCGCCGCGCGGCTGCCGCGCGCCACGCTGCCCACCAGCACCCCGTTGATGCCGGACTGGCGCAGCGACTCGGGCAGGTCGGTGAAGCTGGCGCCGCCCAGCCGCGGGTCCAGCGATTCGCCGCTCACCGCGCGCGGCTGCTCCTTCAGCGTGGCCTTGATCTGCAGCGGCTTGCCGTCGCGGCGCACGTCCAGCGTCACCGTGCTGCCCACCGGCTGCAGGCCTTCGTAGTTGTGCAGCGCCTCGGCGCTGTCCAGGCGTTCGCCGTTGGCGCCCACCACCACGTCGCCGGGCTGCAGCCCCGCGCCGGCCGCGGCCGAACCGCTCAGCACCCGCGTCACCAGCGCGCCGCGCGGCGCGTCCAGGCCCAGGCCCTGCGCCATCTGCGCGGTCAGGTTCTGGGTCTCGATGCCGAAGGTGCCGCGGATCATCACCCCGTTGTTCTTCAGCAACTGCTCGACCACCGCCCGCGCCAGGTTCGACGGGATCGCCAGGCCCAGGCCGATGTTGCCGGCCATGCTGCCCTGCGGGTTGAAGCTGGCGGTGTTGATGCCGACCAGTTCGCCGTGCAGGTCCACCAGCGCGCCGCCGGAGTTGCCCGGGTTGATCGAGGCGTCGGTCTGGATGAAGTTCTGGTAGCCCAGGCCGCGGATGCCGTTGCGGCCCATCGCCGAGACGATGCCCGAGGTCACTGTCTGGGTGAAGCCGAACGGGTTGCCGATCGCCACCACGAAATCGCCAACGCGCAGCTTGCTGCTGTCGCCCAGGCGGATCTCGGTGAGCTTGTCGGCCTTGATCCGGATCAGCGCCACGTCGGTGTCCGCGTCCGAACCCATGAACTCGGCCTTGAAGCTGCGCCCGTCGGCCAGCGTCACCTGTACGTCGTCGGCGTTCTCCACCACGTGGTGGTTGGTCAGCACGTAGCCGTTCTTGGCGTCGATGATCACGCCCGAACCCAGCGACTCGTTGATCCGCTCCTGCGGGATGTCCGGGAACAGGCGGCGGAAGAACGGGTCGTTGAAGTACGGATTGCGCACCCGCACCACCTGCTTGGTGTTGATGCTGACCACCGCCGGCATGGTCTGCTGCAGCATCGGCGCCAGCGACGGCAGCGGCTGGCCGGCCACCGAGGCCGGCAACGCCGCGCTGCCGGCCAGGGTCTGCGCCACCGGCGCGGCGGGGGCGGGCGCGGCCTCGGCGCGGTTGTCCAGGTGCGCGTTGATCGCGGTGGCGGCGAAACCGCCGAAGGCAGCGGCGGCGGTCAGGGTCAGCAGCGTGGGCAGCGGTCGCATGGGTCGGGTTCCGGATGACGCGGCGGGAGACGCAGGGCAGATGGGCGCCGGGGCGCATAAATCAAGATGAACGCGCGGCGTTTAACCGCCAGTGAAAGCCCGGCGCCGGGCACACCCACGGCGGCGTACGGAGGTGCCGAACCGCCCGGTTTCGGCGTTGACAGCGGGCCTGCCCAGGGGTAGCTTGGGCACTTCGTTTTGCCACTACATGTAGCGGTAAGACGTCAAAGCAACCCAACTACTGGGGTTTTCGCTGGGGTCCAGACCCCAGGGGGCGCACGCAGTGACGCATGGCGTGAACGTGAGACGGGCGGTCGAACGCCCTACGCATTCCCATTCGGCCGAAGGGCGGCGCCGCGCGCGCTGCCGCGGCTGTCGTCGTCGCGCAGCGCAAACCGCATACAAATAAGAGACACGGCGGACGGTCCACCCCCATCCGCCCCATCGGCACAGGTTCGAGGAGAACAGAAAAGAATGAGCACGGTGCGCCTGGAAGTCGTCCAGACCGAGTCCAAGCAGAACCCCATCCCGATGCAGCCTGCGTCGCAGGATATCTGGGACAAGAAGTACCGCCTGAAGACCAAGCAGGGCGAACCGCTTGATGCCGACATCGACGGCACCTACCAGCGCGTGGCGCGCGCGCTGGCCGATGCCGAGGCCACCGAGGAAAAGCGCGCCCACTGGTTCGAGCGCTTCGCCTGGGCGCTGCGCCGCGGCGCGATCCCGGCCGGGCGCATCACCTCCAACGCCGGCGCGCTGGAACACAAGCCGGCCACCAGCACCATCAACTGCACCGTGTCGGGCATCGTCACCGATTCGATGGACGGCATCCTGGAGAAGGTCCACGAAGCCGGCCTGACCCTCAAGGCCGGCTGCGGCATCGGCTACGAGTTCAGCACGCTGCGCCCGCGCGGCGCGTTCGTGGCCGGCGCCGGCGCCTACACCTCCGGGCCGATGTCGTTCATGGATATCTTCGACAAGATGTGCTTCACCGTGTCCTCGGCCGGCGGCCGCCGCGGCGCGCAGATGGGCACCTTCGACGTGTCGCACCCGGACGTGAAGGACTTCATCCGCGCCAAGCGCGAGGACGGGCGCCTGCGCCAGTTCAACCTGTCGCTGCTGATCACCGACGGCTTCATGCAGGCGGTGGAAACCGACGCCGACTGGCCGCTGGTGTTCCCGGTCAACCGCAAGGAAGAGGCCGACATCGACCTGACCAGCGCCACCGACGTGGTCTGGCGCGACTGGCCCACCCACAGCAACTACATCGTGCGCGACGACGGCCTGGTCGCGTGCAAGGTGTACGGGCAGATCCGCGCCCGCCACCTGTGGGACATGATCATGGTCTCCACCTACGACTACGCCGAGCCGGGCTTCATCCTGATCGACCGCGTCAACGAGATGAACAACAACTGGTGGTGCGAGAACATCCGCGCCACCAACCCCTGCGGCGAGCAGCCGCTGCCGCCGTACGGCGCCTGCCTGCTCGGCTCGATCAACCTCACCAACTTCGTGCGCGACCCGTTCACCGCGCAGGCGCGCTTCGACTGGGAGGAATACAAGGAAGTGGTGCGGGTGTTCACCCGCATGCTCGACAACGTGGTCGAGGTCAACGGCCTGCCGCTGCAGCAACAGCGCGACGAGATCCTGCGCAAGCGCCGCCACGGCATGGGCTTCCTCGGCCTGGGCTCGACCATGACCATGCTGCAGATGAAGTACGGCAGCGCCGCCTCCTGCGAATTCACCGAAGCCATCGCCCGCGAAATGGCCGTGGCCGGCTGGGAAACCGCACTGACCCTGGCCAAGGAAAAAGGCCCGGCGCCGATCATGCAGGAGACCTTCGAAGTCACCGCCGCGATGCTGCGCCAGCGCCCGGAAATGGCGAAGGACGGCTGGCGCGTGGGCCAGCAGATCGAAGGCAAGCGGCTGCACGCCAAGTACAGCCGCTACATGCAGCGCATCGCCGAAGTGGCGCCGGAACTGGTGGACGAGCTGGCCGAAGTGGGCGCGCGCTTCACCCACCACAGCTCCATCGCCCCCACCGGCACCATCTCGCTGAGCCTGGCCAACAACGCCTCCAACGGCATCGAGCCCAGCTTCGCCCACCACTACAGCCGCAACGTGATCCGCGAAGGCAAGAAGTCCAAGGAGAAGGTGGACGTGTTCTCCTTCGAACTGCTGGCCTACCGTCACCTGGTCAACGCCAAGGCGATGCCGTTCGCCGAAGCCGCCGACGCGCAGCTGCCGGATTACTTCATCTCCGCCGACGACATCCACCCCAAGGAACACGTGGACGTGCAGGCCGCAGCGCAGAAGTGGGTGGACAGCTCCATCTCCAAGACCGCCAACGTCCCCACCGACTACCCCTACGAGCAGTTCAAGGACATCTACCGCTACGCCCACCAGCAGGGGTTGAAGGGCTGCACCACGTTCCGCTTCAACCCGGCCGCCTTCCAGGGCGTGCTGGTCAAGGAAGCGGACCTGGAGAACACCACCTACCGCTTCGAACTGGAAGACGGCAGCATGGTGGAAGTGAAGGGCAACGAGCAGATCGAATACGACGGCGAAATGCACACCGCCGCCAACCTGTTCGACGCGCTGAAAGAAGGGTATTACGGCAAGTTCTGAACGCCGCGTTTTTTGCGTCCCCCGCAGCGGCGGGGGACAGGCGGCGGCGGGGAAACGGGGAAAGCGGCAGGCCTGCTTTCCCCAACGCTTCCCTACCGCGCGCCGGCTGCCGTCGCATCCGGTTCCACGCTTCACGCCAATCGGTATAGCATCGCCCGCGTTACATAAACACTGACACCCTGAGGAAGGTTTTTTATGAGCAACGGTAATGGTGTGACGGCGACGCTGACGCAAGTCGCCGAAAATGTAAAAGAGACCGCCAGCAACATGGGCGACGCGATCGCCGCCACCGCCAGCGACGCCGTCGCCAGCGTCAAGCAGACCGCCGGGAACGTGCAGAAGCGCGTGCAGGACCAGGTCGCCAAGACCCGCAAGGCGGTCAAGAAGGCCGAGAAGGCCGTGGTCAAGCGCGCAGAGAAGGCCAGCAAGTCGGTGAAGAAGACCGTCGCCAACGCGCGCAAGAAGCTGGAAACGGCCAAGGCCAACGCCCAGTCCGAAGCCGCCGCGCTGAAGAAGGCCGGCAAGAAGACCGCCAAGAAGGCGGCTGCGAAGAAGGCCCCGGCCAAGAAAGCCGCCGCCAAGAAGACCGCGACCAAGAAGGCCGCAGTGAAGAAGGCGCCGGCCAAGAAGGCGGTAGCGAAGAAGTCGGTAGCGAAGAAGGCCGCGCCGAAGAAGGCGGTCAAGAAGGTCGCCGCGAAGAAGGCCGTGGCCAAGAAGTCGGTGGCCGCCAAGAAGACCGCGGTCAAGAAGAGCGTCGGCGCGCGCAATGCCGTCGCCAAGAAGGCAGTGAAGAAGGTCGCCAAGGCCGCCAAAAAGAGCACCGCCAAGGTCGCCAAGAAGACCGCCGCAACGAAGAAGACCGCCGTGCGCAAGAGCGCCGGCAAGAAGGCCGCGGCCACCCGCGCCCGGAAGTAAGCCGTCCCAGCTGCACCCTCTCTCCCGTTCGCGGGAGAGGGGCAGGGCGAGGGACGCGCGCCCCAATACGACACGCACATCAGGAACGCATCATGGCCGTCAAGATCGACAAGAAAATCAAGGGCTACGCCGTTGTCACCGCCGAAGACAAGGCGCGCGAAGCGGCGCCACCGGTGCCCGCCGCGTCGATCGACCGCGCCACCGCCGAGGCCGAAGTGCCGGTGGACAACATCATCCACATGCACGAGCGCATCGAGCGCCCGGACGTGCTGATCGGCAGCACCTACAAGATCAAATCGCCGTTGGTGGAACACGCCATGTACGTGACCCTCAACGACATCGTGCTCAACGCCGGCACCGAGCACGAACTGCGCCGCCCGTTCGAGATCTTCGTCAACTCCAAGTCCATGGAACACTTCCAGTGGATCGTGGCGCTGACCCGCATCATGTCCGCCGTATTCCGCAAGGGCGGCGACGTCACCTTCCTGGTCGACGAGATGAAAGCCGTGTTCGACCCCAAGGGCGGCTACTTCAAGGCCGGCGGCGTGTACATGCCTTCGCTGGTGGCCGAACTGGGCAGCATCGTCGAAGAGCACATGAAGTCCATCGGCCTGCTGCACGACCCGGAGATGAGCGACCACCAGCGCGCGCTGATCAACGAAAAGCGCAAGCAGTACGAAGACCGCTCAAAAAAAAACAATGAAATGAAGCCGGCCGTTCCTTCTCCTACGGGAGAAGGTGCCCGCAGGGCGGATGAGGGTAAGGGCTCGACCGATTCCACCGCCGACCACGAAGAAGACATCGCCGTCACCGGCGACGGCGCGAGCTTCCCGCCGTCGGCCACGATGTGCCACAAGTGCAACACCAAGGCCCTGGTCATCATGGACGGGTGTGCTACTTGTTTGAATTGTGGGTATTCGAAGTGCGGTTGAGTTAATCCTTTCTATCTATCAGAAATTTTGGGTTGTAAGTGAAAACTGAAAGTTTTTTCTCTAAGGATGGATCAATGAAGAAATTGACATTTTTTAACCATAAGGGAGGCGTGGGAAAAACGACGCTGACCGTTAGTGTTGCGGATGCTCTTGCTGATCTGGGGCTCAGAGTTCTACTGATTGATGCGGACCCGCAGTGCAATTTGACATCTTATTATCTAGACGAACACTTGCTTGATGAACTGCTTGGTGAATCTGGAACCGATGATGGGGGTACTATTTGGTCAGCTATCAAGCCAGTTGTGGATGGTAAGGGTGGAGTTAGGAAGTTTGATCTTTACGAAGTGCGTGAAGATAAGATTTGGTTATGCCCAGGAGACGTACTTTTAGCTGACTACGAAGAGGAGCTTCCAGCTGCTTGGACAGGATCCTTTGCTAGGAAAGAGCGTGATTACGATGTCACTTGTGTGCTCCATGATATGGCAGAGGAAATGGCTGCTAGATATGAGGTGGACATAGTTCTTTTTGATATAGGTCCGAATGTAGGGCCTCTAAATAGAAGTATTCTTTTAGGTTCGGATGCCTTTATCACGCCGGTAGCAGCAGACCTTTTTTCCTTGCGTGCGCTCAGTACTGTCGGTCGTTCTGTTGACCGTTGGATTCGTGATTGGGCTACGATTCGAAGTCTGGCATCTCCGGTTGCTCAGAAAAGATTACTTAAAGGAACTCCGGTCTATCTTGGATACGTCACATCTGCATATAAGGTTTTTTCAGGTCGGTCCTCAACTAAGCCTCACGAATTCTGGGAGAGAAAGATAGCTCCGAGAGTTAAGGATAGGGTTGTTGATGTGCTAGGGGCGATTCATCCTAGCTTTGTGCCATATTCACCCCAAAATAAATTAGCAGCAATCAAAAATTTCCACTCCATAGTTTGGCGCCGCAAGCCCAGAACAGCGGGGTGGCAATCGGGAAGCTTCGCGGTCATGTGAATTCTGGTTATAACGAGCAGGTTGATGAGGCTGCCTATGAATTTGGGTTGTTGGCTAAAGAGATAAAGCGGCGCCTTGGGTTATAATTTCAGGGAGTGCCGGGGTCGGGAATGCCGGGGTTAGAGTAGATTTTCTAGTTGTGCATAGCCTGCATTTTTGTCTACAAAAGCTCGTTGACGACGACTTTGTCAAAGAGCAAGATTGAATCACTGCGTTAAATCACGCAGCCGGGATTGGCGTCCCGTGTTCGAAGGCGCAATCAGCGCCCATTCTCCGATGTCCGGCGCTTTTTTGTTGGCCGCATCGACGGCGCGAATGCTTGCCGATTTATGGCGGGCGGTGCGCGGGAGCCTTCGGGCTCGCCGGAGCCTTTGACCGGTACGCCAATCGTGCACCGTCCGCCACCCCGATTGGCGTCGGGGAGCGGACTTCCTTCTCAAAGGAGTTCCGTATGTCCCGCAAAGCAACCGCACCCACGAGCAACCCGTCCTCCCGTCGCCGCACCCGCGATGCCGCGCCGTCGCCCGCCGCGCCTTTCGTCCCCGCCCCGATGCCACGCGTCCCGCTCGGCGACCTGACGTACACCACGCTGTTCCATCCGGTCCTGACGAAAGACGAACTGCCGCCCAAGCGCGCGCCGCGTTCGCACCAACCCACGCAGTGCACCATTGGCTACACCTGCCACGACGTGCGGGTGGACGGCCACCGGCAGAGCCAGCGCATTCCTACCTTGCGCCTGAGCGGCCAGTGGCTGGAAGCCTTGGGATTCGCGCCGGGCAGCAAGCCGTGCATCGCCATCGTCGATGGCGCGTTGGTGATCACGCCGACGTCGAAAGCATCATAGTTGGTAGGACCTCTTCACTTCCTCGCGCGAGGAAGTGAAGCAGCACTCCAGTCGTTGCGGTACTTGTCCATCTGGTAGAAATGTCTTAATGCTTTTGCATGTTCACCGGCATCTCTAGCGAAGAGCAGGTCGCCTGCTGGAAGAATTTGATGGTTGCATAGGCCCTATGTCATTCAATCCGTTATGCTGAAATGTTGAAGGTGCTCGACTTGCCGGTGCCTTCGTCAGCAACTTAGTGTTCAAATAATGAAAGAGGGTTGTCTCAGGTGAGAAGGCCATTGATGCGGTTGCTTGGCTATGAAGTTACGGTTTTACTGGTCTGCCTGTTCTGCTATGGGTTTCTCTACCTGAGGGGCATACCGAACGGCTGGAAGTTCGCTCTCTATGAGCTCGCAATCATCCAGCCGTTCTTGATAATTCCATGCTATGTCGATTGGAGAAAGTTGCGCAGAAGGAAGTAGGTCGCTAGTGACTAGCGTGACCCACCGAGCACGTTCTTCTTAGGAAAATCGGCGTCAGAGTGGAATTTTCATTGGTACACAGCTTGTACTTCTGTCTACAAAGCTTGTTGACGCCTACCTTGTCAAAGAGCACGATTGAATCGTTGCGTTAAATCACGCAGCCGGGCTTGGCAGCCCGATCACTCAGGCGCACCAGCGCCCATCTTCGATGCCCGGCGCTTTTTTGTTGCCCGGGATTCTCGTGGGCGATAGCTCGCATGCTTCATGGCGGGCGGTACGTGGAGGCCGCAAGGCCTGCCGGTCCCTGAGTCCGGTCTGCCAACCCGTACCGTCCGCCACCCTGCTTGGCAGCAGTGGGCGGACTTCTTTCAACTCAGGAGAAGTCGTCTATGTCCCGCAAAGCAACCGTACCCACGAGCAACCCGTCCTCCCGTCGCCGCACCCGCGATGCCACGCCGTCGCCCGCCGCGCCTTTCGTCGCTGCCCCGATGCCGCGCGTCCCGCTCGGCGACCTGACGTACACCACGCTGTTCAATCCGGTCCTGACGGAAGACGAACTGCCGCCCAAGCGCGCGCCGCGTCCGCACCAACCCACGCAGTGCACCATTGGCTACACCTGCCACGACGTGCGGGTGGACGGCCACCGGCAGAGCCAGCGCATTCCCACCCTGCGCCTGAGTGGCCAGTGGCTGGAAGCCTTGGGATTCGCGCCGGGTAGTAAGCCCTGCATCGCCATCGTCGATGGCGCGTTGGTGATCACGCCTGCGCCGAACGCCAAACGGTGCTGAGCCATCGCGCCGACTGATCGAGTGCGTGTCGGTGCCGGTCGGACGCGAGGCGGATTGCCGGCCAGGATCGGAAGTTGCCGCGTGGTTTTATCGCCACGCGCCCATCGTTCGTGCGCGCGACACGAGCGATGGGCACAAGCATTAGTCCAGACGATGGGCAAGTTTTGATTTGGCAGGGAGCACCCGGCGCTCGACCTTTGAGTTTCCAGTCTCCAGTTGGCTGCCTGCGGCTCGACTCCAGCGATGGGCTAGGCAGGGCGGTGGACCTTGCTGGGGGGCGGTGGCTGCGGCGTGGCTCCCACCGCTTGTTGGCCGGTAGCGGGTCAGGCCGGCTCCCGCAAAAAAGGTTCTGGCCGTCTCAGAATTTGCAACAAAGGAACGATACGATTTCTTGGTGCCGGGCAATGCCCACGCGCGGCTGCCCGCCTACAACTCTATCCAAGCTCAAGGATGACGCTATGTCGAACCCCCACGTTCGCATTTCCCGCCGTATCGGCGTGGCCTGCCTTTGGCTGCTTGCCGGGATGCTGGTTTCGCCGCTGAGCTACGCGGCGCCGCAGCCGCAATACGGGCCACCTTATTCGGCCAACTCTACGAGCGGCTCGGCCGCCTTTCCGACGGTTGGTCAAGCGGTGCAGTTCATCCATGACGGGATCATGCGGCTGTGTGAAAGCGGTACGGGAGGTTGCGTCAACCCGCCTGTCATTACCGATTCTTACAGCGACGGTTATACGGTTGCCTACGTCTATTCCAACGGGCGCGAGTGGGGGAGGGTGTTCGCGAACGACAACATCCCCGGCCAAGGTTCGCCAGCTAAGAATGCGGGCAGCTGCAACACCATGTGCACCGGCGGCCTGGGCCAGCAGGGCGACAACACGGGCCCGCATGGCAGCAGCGGCGACGCGGCGCTGAAACAGGGTGGCGTGCATCGGGGCAGTTCCTTCGAAGGCGACCCGATCAACACGGCCACCGGCAACATGTTCCGCCAGGACACCGATTACGATTCTCCGACTTGGCTGACGCTGCGCCGCTTCTACAACAGCAAGACCTTCGTCACCCCGGTCGCGCTGGGCAAGCAGTGGCGCCATTCGTTCGAACGCACCCTGGATGTCATGTTGTCCAGCGTCGCCAATGGCGGCAGCCGGGTCGAGGCGCGGCGTCCGGATGGCGGCGTGGAACGGTTCCGCCTGAGCAACGGGGTGTGGACGACAGATCCGGACATGCCCGACATCCTCACCGAGCGCCGGGACAGCGCTGGCCTGTTGCTGGGCTTTGCGTTGGATGTGAGGGCCACGCAGCAGACGGAGATCTACGACACTGCTGGCCTGCTGCGCTCGGTCTTCGACCGCATGGGCCAGACGGTGCTGACCCTGGCCTACAGCGATCCGCCGACGGTGCCCGGCACCAAGACCCCTCCCAATCTACTGCAGCGGGTGACCGACGCGGGTGGCCGCTCGCTGAGCTTCGCTTATGACAGCAATAGCCGCCTGAGCACAGTCACTTTGCCGGATGGCGGCATGCTGACCTACGGCTACGACGCCACCGGCAATCTGACCTCTGTGCAGTATCCGGATGGCAAGACCCGCCAATACGTCTACAACGAGCAAACGCTCACCTCCAAGGCAAACCTGCCCACGGCACTGACCGGCGTCATCGACGAGAAGGGCGTCCGCTTCGAGAGCACCGGCTACGCCAGCAACGGCAAGGCGATCTCCTCCAGCTTCGCCGGCAACGTCGACGCCATGACGGTCGAATACGCTGCATCGACCTACAACTGGGGCATTCCAGCGACCATCACCTCGCCACTGGGGACGCGGGTCACCCTGGGCTACACCGACAGTGGCTATGGATCGCTGAAGCCGACCGGTGCCGGCGTGGCGTGCGGCGAACAATGCAACCAGCCGTGGAAGTCGCTGACCTACGATGCCAATGGTTACCCGGCCTCGACGACCGACTTCAAGGGCACGGTCACCAAGACCACCTACGCGGCGGGCGGCCTGCTGACCCAGCAGATCGATGCCTCGGGTACCACGCAGCAGCGCACGACCAACACCACCTGGAACACCAGCCTGCGCGTGCCGCTGACCCGCACCGTGCTCGACGCGGCCGGCGCCACGGCCGCCAAGACGGCCTGGACCTACAACGCACGCGGCCAGCAAACGGCACGCTGTGAGGTCGATCCAGCCGTGTCCGCTGCCATGAGCTACAGCTGTGGCAGCGCCGCCAACGCGCCGGCTGGTGTGCGCCAATGGCGGACGAGCTATTGCGATACCGTCGATGGCACGCAGTGCCCGCAAATCGGCCTGGTGCTGAGCCAGGACGGCCCGCGCACCGACGTCGCGGATACGACCACGTATCGCTACTACCTGACCGCCGACGAATCCGGCTGCGCCAATGCCGGCGGCGCCTGCCATCGCGCAGGGGACCTGTATCAGGTGGTCGATGCGTTGGGTCGGGCGACGACCTATGTGGCCTACGATCGCAACGGCCGCCCGACGCGCACCCAGGACGCCAACGGCCTGATCCGCGACCTCACCTACACCCCGCGCGGCTGGGCTGCATCGAGCACGCTGCGCGCGAATGCCGATGGCACGCCGTCCGACCAGGACCAGACCACGCTCGTCGCCTACGATGAGGTTGGCAACGTCAGCAAGGTCACCGATCCGGACGGCACCTTCGCCATCTACGGCTACGACGCTGCGCATCGCCTGACCGACGTGACCGATGGCGCCGGCAACACGATCCACTACACGTTGGATCCGTCCGGCAACCGATTCAAGGAAGACACCAAGGACGCGTCCGGCGCGCTGAAGCACACGCTGTCGCGGATCTACAACAATCTCGGCCAGCTGGCCACCCAGGCCACCGCCGAGGCCGATCCCACCGACTTCAGCTACGACCTCAACGGCAACGTGCAACTGGTTACCGACGCACTCAAGCGCAAGACCCAGACCGACTACGACCCGTTGAACCGGGTCAAGCAGGCCCTGCAGGACGTCGGTGGCATCGCCGCAAAGACCCAGTTCGACTACGACGCCCTGGATCGCACCACCAAGGTCACCGATCCCAAGGGCTTGGCCACGAGTTACCAATACAACGGCCTCGGCGACCTGCTCAAGCTGACCAGCCCCGACACCGGCGTGACCAGCTACACCTACAACAGCGCCGGCAACCTGGCCACCCAGACCGATGCGCGCGCCACCAAGACCAACTACGTCTACGACGCGCTCGGCCGCCTGGCCAAGGCGACCTACGCCGACAAGGCGCTGATCGCCACCTACACCTACGATGCGACCCAAACCGTTTGCGCTACCGGCGAGACCTTTGCGCTCGGGCGTCTGAGCAAGCTGCAGGACGGAAGCGGCCTGACCCAGTATTGCTACGACCGCTTCGGGCGCGTGATGCGCAAGGTGCAGACCACCAACGGCAAGGCGCTGACGGTGCGCTACGCCTACACCAAGGGCGGCCGCCTGAGCCGGGTGACCTACCCGGACGGCGCGGTGGTGGACTACGTGCGCAATGCGCTGGGCCAGGCGACGGAAGTGGGCGTCACCGCAGCCGGCGGCACTCGGCAGAAGCTACTCGGCGGCGCCACCTACTACCCGTTCGGCCCCAGCGCCGGCTGGTCCTACGGCAACGGCCGGCCACTGCAGCGCGTGCTCGACCAGGACTACCGCCCGCAGGCGATCCAGGACAGCCGCAGCGACGGCCTCAACGTCGGCTTCGGCTTCGACCCGGTCGGCAATCTCACCTCGCTGACTGCGCCGGGCAACACGGCACCCGTGGTCACGTTGGGCTATGACAACCTGGACCGGCTGACCGCGTTCAAGGACGGCCCGACCGGCACCGTGATCGACGGCTACAGCTACGACGCCACCGGCAACCGGCTCAGCGCCCAGGTCAACGGCGGCACCCAGACCTACAACTACCCGACCGACAGCCACCGCCTGGCGAGTGTGGCCGGCGCCGCGCGCAGCTACGACGCTGCGGGCAACACCACGGCCATCGACGGCACGGCGCGCGAGTTCGCCTACGACGCGACCGGGCGCCTGAGCCAGGCCAAGCGCAGCGGCACGCTGGCGATGGAGTATCGCTACAACGACCGCGGCGAGCAGGTGCGCCGTTTCCTGGGCACGACCAACACCTACACGGTCTACGACGAAGCCGGGCACTGGCTGGGCGACTACGACACGGACGGCAAGGCGCTCCAACAAGCCATCTGGCTCGACGATCTACCGGTGGGCGTGCTGGCCGGCACCGCCTTGAACTACGTGCAGCCGGATCACCTCGGCGCACCGCGGACAGTCATCGACCCAGTGCGCGACGTAGCAATCTGGAAGTGGGACATCAAGGGCGAGGCCTTCGGCAACTCGCCGCCGGACCAGGATGCGGATCGCGATGGCGCGGCATTCGTTTTCGGCATGCGCTTTCCTGGGCAGCGTTACGACAACGCGACGGGGCTGAACCAGAACTACTTTCGTGACTACGACACTGGCACTGGGCGGTATGGGCAGAGTGATCTGATTGGGCTTGGCGGTGGCCTATCTACATACAACTATGTTGAAGGAAATCCCATTTCGAACATTGATCCGTTGGGGTTGTTGAGATTCCATCCATGGGTTCATCAGAAATACCCTGCCACAGTGGCGTATCTTGATGCGATTAAGAATAGGATGACTCAGAAGAAATACGATGGATTCGCCCGTTTTGCGAATATTGGGAAAGACCATCTTGACCATCTACTGGATTCGTGTGGTGGCCCCGTTGTTACTCCCGAATACATGAGGCATGATAACGGAAGATATAAGCCGGGAAGTGGTGAAATATTTGTACATCAAAGTTATTTTGATAGGTATGAATCGGGTGACCGAAGCCAGGAATTGTTGAATATTCTAAATAGTACAGTTGAGCATGAGTTGGTGCATTTCACGGAATATTTTTGGAATAATGATAATTCACGCGTCGAGGAAGGTTGGTACTATGAAAATTATGTCTACGGTACGAAGATTCCGCTATCTAACTAAAGGCGTTGCTCTTTGTGTTGTTGCGTCTATAGCGCTCGCTGTATGTGGCTGTTCAGTCAATTCTCATTCAGTAGAAGGTGCGAAATGCAATTCAAATCATTTCGATGTGCTGAGAGCGATTGCGGATAATTCGGAGATAAGGGGTTATGCAAAAGAGCATTTTTCTTCCCGGGAAATTACTTTCTTATGGGATGGAATGTCGTCAAAAGTCGAGGCTTGCGGAGTTGTGAATGGCGGTATGAAGATTGTTCGTTCCTCGTCGCCTGGGTTCAATCACCAGGATGAGTTTATTGCCATAGAGAAAATGTATTTCGATGATGATGCTGCCTTCGTGGAGGTCGGTTTTCCACCAACGGGCAAAAATGGCGATGTGTTTCTTAGGAAGCGGGCGGGGAAATGGGTGGTTGTCGAGAAGTTGTTGTGGGAATCGTGATTTCATTCAGCGTGTGACTCCACGATTCGCAGCCAAAAGGGGTGGAGGAAATGTGCGGTTGAAGTAGATATTTCAGTGGTCGCCGTCGCACGCTCGGCTTCCGCTCCCTCGGCTGGCTCGCTTCGAGATCCGCGGCAAGCTGCCGCGCAGCGTGATCGTGGTGCATATCGACGCCGCGTATTTCCACTGTTCCAAGGCGATCGTGCGCTCCGCCCTGTGGGATCCGGCGCGGCACCTGCCGCGCGAGCAGTTGCCCAGTGCCGGCACCATGCACGCCCATCTGGCCGATGGCGACTTCGATGCTGCCGCCTACGACCGAGAGCTGCCCAAGCGGACACAGGACATGCTGTACTAGCGCGCCAGTCGGATCGGCCAACTGCGTCTCAGCGGATAACAAAGGAAATCGATGCAAGGGCGCGAAAGATCATCCGCGGTATGGGGTGAGTTGCTGGTCGTCGTAACGACCGCATTCGGACTTCCGATCTATTGGAGTCTTTCGGCCGTGTTGGCGCCCGTCGCCGAGCCGTCGTTTTCCGCAGAGGGCCTGTGGGGATTGGCTTTCTACGAGCTGCTGGTCCTGGCGTTGCTCGTCCCGGTGCTGTGGTTCCGCGGGTGGACGCCGCACGTCTTGGGATTGCAGTGGCAGGGGCGCGACATCCGGCCCGCGATCGGCTTGCTGATTGCGTGCATCGTGGCGTGCTATCCCGTGGAGTGGATGGGCACGTACATGGCCGAGGAAGTGAATCCTTCCATGGATGCCATGGTGGCCGGAAAACTGTCGCTGGCGGGGGTGGTGGTGGTCTCGCTGATCAATCCGATCTTCGAGGAGGTGTTCGTCTGCGCCTACGTGATCCGCGCCTTGCAGCGAAACCACAGCCCTGCATTCGCGGTGAACGTGAGCGTGGCGATCCGTGCCTCGTATCACCTGTATCAGGGGCCCATCGGCGCGATTTCGCTGGTCATCGTGGGGCTGATATTTGGATGGTGGTTCGCGCGGACCGGCAGGCTCTGGCCTGCGATCATCGCGCACGGCCTGATGGACCTGCTTGCGCTGATGGCCTATGCATAACCTGTCTGATTGAGTGAAAGACATGGCGCTGCGTGCCTGCGTCGACGCATCGGTTCTGATCGCGTGCCAGGCGAATTAGTCTACGGGCATTCAAGCATTCGGCTCTATGCTCGCCGGGCATACCATGTTGGATCGGCGGCAACGGGAGATCACCATGCCACGCTTCATGCTGAACAGATCCGCTGCGTTGCTGGCGCTGGCCGCGGCCGCGGTGCTACCGCTGGCGTCCTGCGCCAACGCGGGCACGAACAGTAGCACTACCCAGAAAGATGTCATGACATCAGGAGTTGGCCCCATGCTGGAAGAAATCTACGCATCCCGGAAGCCCGTGCGGTTCGAGCAGATCGATGTCAGCGACATCGTCGCCAAATACATTCCGCCGAGCGCCGAGAAATCGACGGTGCTGGAGACGTTCGGGAAATCCCCGACGTCCAAGATCGTGGAGAACACCCCGGACAAGATCGTGGTCAGGGACAACAAGGGGCAGGCCATGCTGGATCCGGATGCCCGCTCGATCGTGATGACGTTCTTCCTGGATGCCGATGGCAAGGTGACCAAGGTCGACGCCGTCCACATCAAAAACCAATAGGGACTATCGGAGCATCCCATGGACGAGAGCATCGAGGTCGGATATCGCAACATCGGATCGGCGCTGGGCAAGGAGTACCACCACAAGTTCCTGCTCTATACGGACAAGGACGGCAACCAGCGCACGATCAGCGGCTGGACGGGCGACGAGCAGCCCGGCCTGCCCTACGGAAGGATGCACGTCGAGACGAACCTTCCCTACGACCGCACCAATCCCGATCATCCGGAGAATCCGAACACCACCGGACAAGCGCAGTATCGCGAAGGCATCGCACAGGGAGCTGACCTGTCCAGGACGTGGGAGCGGATGGTCGCCAACGCACAGGCCAAGGACGACAAGTACCCCTACGATCCGCAGGTGCAGAACTCCAACACGCTGGCCGACAGCGTGCTTCGCGACGTGGGCCTGCCCGAGCCGAAGAACGATGGTTTCTTCGGGCACTGGGCGCCGGCATCGGGGCGCCAGCTCGACGAATCGGTCGTGCCGACGGTGCCGGGCCTGGGCACGTCGGGACGCACGTTCAGCGCCGCCGGAGCCCCCCTCGATGCGCAACGCGAGGCGCAGCTTCGCGATGATCCGCTGTTCAAGCAGGCCGTGGCCGGACTCGACAGGCTCGGCCCGGAGGCGGGCGTCTACACCAACCAGCAGGACAAGGAACGCATCGCGGGCGCGCTGGCGGTGCAGGCCATGTTGAGCACGCCGCCCTTGCCCGAGATTCAGGACGTGACGCCCAGCCCGACCAACGGCAATGTGTTCGCGACCTGGAAAAACCCCGGCAACGATGCGGATGTGCTGCGCGCCCATGTCGACAAGACCGAGGCGATCAAGCAGCCCTTGGCGGAGAATCTGCAGAAGCTGGAAGCCGCCAATCCGCAGCAGGTACAGCCGGCTGCACAAGAGGCATCGCGCGACATGGATCAGCCCAGCCACGGGTTGCGGAGCATGTTGTGACGATGGCATCGGGGGAACTCGGCACGCCTCGCGCACCGGCGGCTTGCGGGCCAGATCGAGGTAACCCGGTCGGGTTACCTCGGTCGGCGAAGATCTCGCT
This sequence comes from Xanthomonas sp. GW, assembly GCF_014236815.1. Classification (NCBI taxonomy): domain Bacteria; kingdom Pseudomonadati; phylum Pseudomonadota; class Gammaproteobacteria; order Lysobacterales; family Lysobacteraceae; genus Xanthomonas; species Xanthomonas sp. GW. Next base: position 4,776,249 of record NZ_CP051189.1, on the reverse strand, counting down.
CTAGGCAGGGATCTCCCTGCTTGCAGAAATTCGCTGTCGGGCGATCGGCGTGGGAGGTTCAGTCCGCCACCGGCATCACGATGAACTTCCCTGCCGCCGGAAGCTTGCCGTCGTCGATCCAGTCCGCAGTCACGTCGAACAGGTGCGCCGAATAGGTCTTTGCCACGCCGTCGGCGGTCTTGATCGACTCGATCAGGCCATGGTCCGCGTTCGGGAACACCACCACAGCGAGGTCCTCCCGGCGTTGCTGCAGTTGTCGAAGAATGGCTTGGGTGGCGGCGTTCGGGGCCTGGCGGTCGCTGCCGCCCAGCAACCACAGTTGGCGCGGTTTGATCGCCTCGATCACCGGCCGTGGTTCGTAGTCGAAGCTCAGCCCTTGCGCGAGGGCGGCGCCGTTCGCCTGGAGTTCGGCGCTCGAGAGTTTCAGGAACAGGCCGGTGTACGAGCGGGGCTGGATGGCGGCCAGCCAAGGCGCATCGGCATGGCTGGACTTGAAGGCGTCCAGCTCGGCGAAGCCGTCGCGCATGTTGGAACGCACGATGCGTTCGGTGAGGGCGGTCAGTTCCCTGGCTTCGGCCAGCGCAGTCTCGTCGAACCCTGCGCGCTGCAGCTGTTGCTCCACCAGCTCGCGGTCCTGGGCGATCGGCCCTTCCGCCATCGCGAAGGCGGCCACAACGAAATCCAGCGGCACCAGCGTGGCGGTCAGCGGCGCGACCCAGCCGCCTTGGCTGCCGCCGATCACGCCGACCCGGCGAACGGCTGGGGCAAGCCGCCGGGTTTCCTTGACCGCGGCCGCGGTGTCGCGTGCGCGCGCATGGAAATCGGAGGAGAGGGCGCCGGCGGAGGCGCCGGTCCCACGCTTGTCGTAGACGAAGACGGCGATGCCCCTGCGCGCGAGTTCGTATTGCCAGACGGTATCGTCGGTAGTGGGGTCGTTGTTCGAACCTTCGACCCACACCGCCGCCGATGTCGCTCGGCCAGTGGCGGGCAATACGAGCTTGCCGTGCAGCGCGATGCCATCGCTGCTGAAGGTGGTTTCCTTTTCGACCAGGCGCAGTCGGGTGCCGGTCTCGGTGACCTCGCCCTGGGTCAGTTGCAGCGTGCCGGCACGGCAGGGGGCGAAACGGATATACACGGCGTCTGCGCCGTATCCGCCACTGGCGTCCAGCTGCAGGCGGCCGAACCGGCCGTTCGACAGCGTGTAGTGGAGTTCGCGCTGCTTCCCACCGTCGCCGGTGATGGTTACCGACTGCCCCTCAGGCAGCGCATACACCCCGAGCAGGCAGCGCAGGTCGGCATCCAGGCGGGTTTGCGGGACGGCATCCAGTGGCGCGGAAGCGGAAAGCGCGGCAGCGACGAGCGTCGCGGTCAGGAACGCCAGCATGGTCAAACCTTGTCGTGTCGAAGCCGCACCCTCGCAGCTTCGGACGCTGCCGGCAACGTGCCTAAGGTAGGGGGGACGGTTGGATAGCTCCCGCGCCTGCAGCCGGGCTGTCGGAATGTTGCAAGCGGGCTGCGCCGCCGCTTCGGCGTCCGCCTGCCGGTGAGCGCGTTGTTCCCGTCACTGCGGCAGCATCTTCGCGATTGGACCGGTCGGGGCGACGCATGCGGCACATGGCCCGTTCGGGCGTGCCGCTACGCGCCGACTGGGTAAAGCCGTTCGTATAAGCTAATGCTTTACCTCGGGGGGAGGACGCCATGGTCAGGATATTTGCTGCAGTGTTGTGCGTGCTGGCGCTGCCGGCATCGGCGCAGTCGGCCTACAAATGCAAGGATCCCAAGCTCGGCACGGTGTATCAATCGGCACCCTGCGCGAGCGGTGCCGAGCAGAAGCGCTGGGAGAGCGCGGCACCCGCTTCGGCGGCTGGCGGCCAGCGCCAAGGGACGTTGTCAGAACCGCCCGCCCGGCAGGGTGGCGCACAGGCCGCTTCCGGCAACCGCCAGGAACCCAGCTTCGGCGCGAACCTGATCAGCTCGGTGCGCGAGCCGGGCCCGGAGGCATGCACGCGCGCCAAGCATGTGCGCGACAGCGCTCGCGCAGATCCTGCCATGAAGGACGATCGCGACTTCATGCAGGCGGTCGAGAAAGCCGTTACCCAAGCCTGCAAGTGAATCGACAGCGCTGCAGGCGGGCATGGATCAACACGAACTAGAGCGGCCGGCCGCATAGCGCACGCCTGCACGCAGTTGCGCCAGGAAGTGCGGATCGGCATACACCGCCGCGTCGTGGCCCAGGCCGGTGTACCAGGCACGGCCGCCGTCGAAGGCGTGGCACCAGGCGATCGGGTGGTCCGCGCCCATGGTGCCGCCTGTGTAGCGCGTTTCGTCCACGGTGGCGATGACCTGCACCTGGGCGCGCGGATTGCTGCGGTAGTTGTAGATCTCGTCGTGGATCGGCCAGGGCGTGCCGCTGGGCCGCCCGTCGCGTTCGGGCTGCACCTGGGTGGATTGCAGCCCGGGCGGATGGCCCTGGAACCAGGCGCCGACCAGGCGCCCGTACCACGGCCAGGCGTAGCCGGTGTCGGCCGCCGAATGCACGCCGACGAAACCGCCGCCATTGCGCACGAAGCCTTCGAACGCCTGTTGCTGCGCAGGGTCGAGGACCTCGCCGGTGGTGCTGGCGAACGCCACCACGCGGTAGCGGGCCAGGTTGTCGGCGGTGAAGTCGCTCGCGTCCTCGCTGTGGTCCGCGGCCATGCCTTCCTCGGTCGCCAGCTGGCGCAGCGTCGCCACCGCGGTCGGGATCGACTCGTGACGGAAGCCGGCGGTCTTGCTGAAGATCAGCATGCGCTCCGGCGCCGGGGCGGTTGCGGCGACGCCGGCCAGCATGGCGGCGAGCGAGAAGGCGAGTGGCGTCATGGGCTGATTCTGCCCCGGATGCTGGCTGGCGGGTAGTGCAATTGCGGTTCGGGACCGCGCGTGCCTCGCTGGCGCTGCGCATGGCGCGTCCAGATGCGTGGAGCCCGGCGTCGCGGCTTTCCATGCAGCACCGGAGCATCGGCTGCGAAAGATGTCTGCCGCACTGGTCGACCGCCCGCAAGATGGAGGAAAATTCCACTCCCTTGCCGAATTTGGAACCGCCATGTCAGGACGATGGAGTTGGAGTGCGCTGCTGGTGTGCGGTGCGGCGTTCGCTGCCGTCGCTGCTGCGCCGGCGCCGGTCGAGTACGGCACCAAGGAGGGCTGGGGCAGCCTGCGGATCAGCGGGCAGGGCGACGTGCGCCAGTTCACGATCGACGCGATGGGCGCCAACGGCCACAGCTGCGGGCTGTCCGGCACGCTGCGCGGCGAGATCGCCGAGGCCACCGAAGGCAGCGACACGCCGTGCCGCGTGTCGTTCAAGCGCACGCCCGGCGGGTTCGAGGTGAAGGCGCTGACCGAGGAGAGCTGCCGCGACTATTGCGGCGCGCGCGCCAGCTTCGAGGGCGAGTACCTGGCGTTGCCGGCGGGCTGCACCGCCGCGGCGAGCACGCGGCGGCGCGCGGCGTACCTGGCCGATTATCGCGGCAAGCACTATGCGGCCGCGCTCTCGGGGATGGACGCGTTCGACAAGGAATGCGGCACGTTCTTCCATTGGCTGGAGCGCGACCGCTTCGCCAACGACCGCGCCATCACCCTGCTGCGCCTGGGCCGTCCGAAGGAGTGCCTGGCCGTGCTGGACACCACCATCGCCGCCGGCAGTCGCGACGAGGACTCGCTGCAGCAGGAACTGGACAAGAACGGCAGCATGCTGCCGCCGACCGATTGGGACAGCTATCTGCCGATCGCCAAGTCCACCTGGTTCAACCGCAAGCTGTGCGAGGCGGCGAAGCCGTAGCGGCGAATGTGGGAGCGGTCATAGTCGCGCCGAATGCAGCGTTGTGTGTTTCGGCTCCGGATACCGTCGGGGCTGAAGCCCCTCCCACAGTGCACCCAGCAAGCCAGCCGCAATCCCCTGTAGGAGCGGCTTCAGCCGCGCCGAGCGCAGCGGCGAGTGTTTCGGCTCCGGATACTGTCGGGGCTGAAGCCCCTCCTACAGTGCACCCGGCAAGCTTGCCGCAAGCCACTGTAGGAGCGGCTTCAGCCGCGACGAGCGAAGCGGTGAGTGTTCCAGCTCCGGATACTGTCGGGGCTGAAGCCCCTCCCACAGTGCACCCGGCAAGCCAGCCGCAATCCCCTGTAGGAGCGGCTTCAGCCGCGACGAGCGGAGCAGTGAGTGTTCCGGCTTCGGATACTGTCGGGGCTGAAGCCCCTCCTACAGGGAGCGGCATCCCAGGGAAATCCTGCATCCTGCGCAGGCCACCATCAACCGCCTGCGCGCGGAATCTCCAGCGGCGTCCGCGCGCGGTCCATTGCCAGGATCGAGGCGTCGTCCGGATCGCGCAGCACATGCACGCGGGTGCCGGCGACGCAGAACTGCGGCAACAGTGCTTCGTCGATCAGTGTGCGCAGCGTTACCGTGGACACGCCGCCTGCGTCGTCGAAGACGTCCAGCGTCAGTTCGACCGCGTGCACGGTCTGGCCCTGGCTGCCGCCGCGCGACAGACCGTGCTCGGAACGCTTGAGCGCGCGGATCTCGGCCTCGGCAGGGATGCCGCCGTGCATCAGGCGTTGCCAGGTCTTCTCTTCGGCGGAGTAGAGGCCATTCTCGCGAGTGGCGACGATCACCACCGATGCGCCCAACAGCAGCACGGCGCTCATCACCACGGCGAACACAGTCCACAGCAGAATTTCGATGGCGACCGTCCTTGGCGGCGCCGGCCGCCAGCCCTGGGCGCAGGCTAGGAAGTCGCGATGTCACCTGCGTGACATGCAGCCACGCGCACCGATGGCATGCGATTCGTCCAGCGGTTTGCGGACGGCGCTAGCCTGCGCGGATAGCGGTGACAGCGCCGCCCTGCAGCTCGATCGCGAACCTGCCGGGCGCTTGCGCCGCTGGCGGGGCGCGACGCTCGGCCAGCGCGGTCAGCAGCGGCACCGGGTCGCTATCGAAGGCGACGACGCGCGCGTCGCCTTGCAGCGCGGAGTGGATCACCGCGCTTTCGAACATCGCCACCTGCGCCAGCTGCGGAATCGCCGGCGCCGCGAGTTGCACGTGTTCCAGAAAGCCCAGCGCCTCGCTGCTGGCGAACTGGCGCGGTGGCTGCGCGGCGGCGTAGTCCTCGAACACGCTGCGGAAGGCCGCTTCGCCACCATGCGCCAGCAACATGCGCGTGGTCAGCCGCGCCGCGCTGGCGATCTGTCCGGCGCGCGCATTGCCGGCCAGTTCCTGCAGCAGGGCGACGCCGGGATCCGCCAGCAATGCGGCGACGGGATGCGCGCCCGGCGCGTCGCCGCGGACCAGGGCACCCAGGGTCCGTTCCCAGTCGGCGGGCGACGGTACGGCGCCGTCATCGCTGCGCACGAGGCCCGCTGCCGCCTGCGGCGCGCGTGTGCCGGGTCGGCGCAGGGCCCATAGCGTGTGCAGCCTGTCGATCTGCCTGCGCACATCGGCGATGCCGACGTGGGCCAGGGCGGTCGGCAGCATCTCGAAGACGATCGCGTGCAGGTTGGGCAGCGCGGGCATCAGCTCGGCGGCCAGTCGCATCAATTCTTCATCGACGAGTCCGGAATGCGCGTCGAGCCAGTAACCGCGGTGCGCGAAGCCGCCGGCCAGGTGCAGTTCGCAGACGCGCTCGAGCGGCAGCGCGGCGAGCGCCTCGCGCACCGGCTGGCGGCCATTCTTCTGGTTGGTCCACAGGTTGTGCAGGTCGAGCAGGATGCCGCAGTCGGCCTGGGTCGCCACTTCGGCGATGAACGCGCCGTCGCTGAGTTCGCCAGCGACCGGGCGCAGATAATTGACGTTGTTCTCCACCGCGAACGGCACCTGCAGGCCCTGCGCCATCGCGCGGATATTGGCCGCCGCCTGTCGCGCGCTCGCCACGGTCTGCAGCGGCGGCAGCAGGAAACCGGAATCGACCGGGCCGCCGGCTACCGGTACCGCATTGAAGCTCAGGTGTTCGCTGGCCCACGGCGCGTCCAGCGCCTGCACCACGTCGCGCATCAACTGCAGGCGTTGCGGATCGGGCGCCAGCGAGCCGCCCACCGGGGAGGCCACGCCGTGCACGAGTTTGTGCTGCGGCAGCTCGGCGAGCTGCCGCACCATGTCGGTGTCGATGCGCATCGGCGCCTGCGCGTTGCCGGTCTCGAACCAGAAGAATTCCGGCTCGATCTCGACCACCCCGATCGCGCCGTCGTCCTCGGCCAGTACCGGCATCAACTCCGGCCACAGCACCAGGCCGACGCCGAGATCGGGCAGGGTATGCATTGCCGATGCCTCCGGTCAGGGGCCGATCCGCGGCGCGAAACCCTCGATCTCCAGCGCCGGATTGACCCGGAAGTCGCGTTCGATCACGAAGCGCAGGTCGAAGCCGGAGTGGCAGGCCGCGCAGCCCAGCCGGCCGAGGATTTCCCGAGTGACCTTGTGCATCTTCTCGATGTCGTTGCCGACCTCCACCGGCACCGCGACGGTGACCGCGTGCGGGGACCGGAACGACGATACTGCCCTTGCGCTCTTCATTTGCGTTCTCCATGAACTGTTGGGATGGACCTGCGCGGACACTGTCCGTGTGCGGACGCGCGCTGCGACAGGCAGGCAGCCGCGCCGGAAATCCTGTGCGGGTCGGGAAGACGCCGCGCCGGTCGCTGTTGCCTGCCGATAACAACGCGGGGAGTGCCGCATAGCGGCCACGCTCACGCGAACACGGCCGCGCGGGCGCTCTAGCGAGCGGAAAGGGACGATCGGCCGGGCCGGCCATCCGATCGGTGCGCCCGTTAGGTCCGTGGATGCCCGCCGCCCAGGGGCGCTGTCGCCGATCGTCCGATCGCGGAATCTATAATCCGTCGCGCGACGACCCACTCGCCTGCCATCGGATCATGGATGTTCAAACGACTGCTGCGCTTCTTTGTCGACAAGCGACCGCCCCAGCCGGTCAGCACCAATGCCGCGGAGCCGGCCGATGCGCCACCCGTCCGCGATCACGGCCTGCTCGCACTGCTGGCGCAGGTGCTGGAAAGCGAAGGCCTGGCGCCGGTGCTGCAGGACGGCCACCTCGTCCTCGGCAATGGCCTGCAGGTTTTCGTCGAACTTTTGGACGTGGTCGAGCTGCCACCCGACGGCATCCGTACCGCCACTACCATCCAGGTCCGCCATCGAACCCTGTTCCCCGACGGCATCGCCGAGTTTCAGCACGCATGGGGCCCGGACATCGAGCAGAGCCTGGTGTCGGGGTTTGCGACCTGGGCGCGCACCGATCTGGTTGCGCTGTCCGAGGCGGTGTCCGCTGCGCAGCAGGAGCGCCATTGCATGACCCTGCAATTGGGATTTCCGCCGCCTGCCGCGCATCGGCGCGAGGTCGTGCTTGGACCGGTCGCCCATCTGGGCGGTGCCGCGCAGGCCGCCGCCTGCGATGTCGGCGATGTGGATGAGGCTGGGCATGCGTTCTGTCCGTGCTGCCTGTTCACGCAAAGCCTGGAGGCCTTCATGCCGGTGCTGGAAAACGATGCGCGGATGCTGGGAATCCGCCTGTTCGCCTCGCGCGATGCGGAAGGCGAGGTCGCGGCGGATTGTCGGATCAACGGCGTCGATTTCGCCGAGGGCGCTGAGTGCCTGCGTCGCTATGCCGCGACTTGGCCGGCGCATCCGGGGCTTGAGTTCCGCAAGCAGTACGTGGTGGTACGTCCGCCCGATGCGCCGGCCGCGCCGCTGGTACCGGACGTCGCGTCGTGATGTCGCCCGGGTCGCGGCTGCACGACACTGCCGGCGTCTCGGCGCCACATGCTGACCAGGCTTTGAGGGCGCGAAGATGAGGAGGGTGTTGGTAGTACTGCTGAGCCTGGTTCCGTTTGCCGGATCGGCATGCAGTTGCGCCATGTACGACAGTGTCGAGGACGCGCAGGCGCAAGCAGCCGTCGCAGTGGAAGCGGAGATGCTGTCGCTGCGGCGCGAGCAATCGCCGTCGGCCATGGGTCCTGCGGGCATGGTCGAGGTGGTGCGCTGGAAGGTGACGCGTTCCATGCGTGGCCCCTTGGCGCCCGCGCAGACGTTCGAAACCCGGGTTGCGCTGTTTCCCGCCATGTGCGGCATGCAAGTGGCCAGCCCGCTGAGCGCCAGCAACCATAACGGACGCGTGCGCAAGCGCTGGGTGCTGTTCTTCAACTACGCCGAGGCCAGCGGCGTTCCCTATTTCATCGCCACCTGTTCGCGCAGCCAGCCCATCGATCCCTAGAGGCCGCGACACGCGCACCTTGCGCCGCGCCATGCGGCGGCGATGCGGTGTCGGCCTATCGCTCCCCATCGTGCGGCTGTACGGCCAATGCCGACGCCACGATGCCATGCACCTGCTGCGCCAGCGCCTTGCGGTCGGTGCCGGGCGCGATCGCGAGCGGTGCGTGGAAGGTCGCCCTGACCACGGCGCCGGACGAGCGCAGGAAGTGCAGGACGTGGGCGCCGGCCTGCATGCTGCCGTAGAACGCGTAGGCGTCGCGCTCGCCGCCGTGCGCCAGGCTGCGGCCATCGACGGACAGGATGTCCAGGGTGAACGGTTGCAGCGTCCACGGCCGGGCGTTGGCGTCGCCGCCGAGGAACAGCGAGAACAGGCTGGACTTGAACGGGGCGACGCGCTCGCCGGACGAGGTCGTGCCTTCGGCGAACAGCACCACGTCGTGGTCGGGGCGGATCTGCGCGGCGACGGCCGCAGCCACGTTGGCCGCGTCGAGCCGCCGGCGGCTGATGAACAGGGTCTGCGCCAGGGCGCCGAGCCGGCGCATGCCCGGCCAGCGTTCCATGTCGTTCTTGGCGATGAAGCGCGCGTGCAGCAGGCTGCCCAGCACCACGATGTCGAAGTGCGAGATGTGGTTGCCGACGAACAGCGTGCCGCCGCCGCGGCGCGGCGTGCCCACCACCTCGACGCGGATGCCCATCGCCCTGCGCAGGCAGGCGAACCACAGCCGCGGCAGCACGAAGGCGCCGCGTCCGCGGATGAAGCGCATCAGCAGCCATTGCAGCGGCAGCAGCGGCACGCTGATCAGGACGAATACGGCGAGTTTGGCGGCCACGCGCAGCGCAGCGAGGGCAGTGCCCGCGACAGGGCGGGACGGGGCGGCGTGGTTCATGGGCGGCGGATGAGCGGGGAGGCAGGCATGTGCACAGAAGACGAGCGCCGGCTTCGGCGCGCCGCAGATGGTAGCCGACGCTGTGGCGTCCGGCACCTGCCGGCAGCGCCATGGCGGCATTGCCGGCGCTTGTGGCGCGCCTGGCGGTCGGATGCTCGCAGCGAACACGTCGGCCGCCGCCCGCACAGGGACATCAGGAATTCACGGACGGGCGGCGCAGTCGTTTCTTCTCATAGTCCGGTGCGCGGCCTGCGTGCTGTTCGCATCGGCGGCAATCCCTCCATCCGTTCCCAAGGAGTCATCCATGTATCCCTCGATCAGATTCACGCTGCTGGCTGTCCTCGCCCTGTCGGCTGCGCAGGCGCAGGCGCAGAAGGTCCCGAACTGCGGCACGCTGCCGCCCTATGTGCGTGAGACGGTTCGCGACCTGAACTATTGCATCACCGTGCCTGACCCGATCGCCGCCTGTGGCCGTGCCGCGGTCGACGTGCAGGTCTTCGACAACGCAGAAGGACGCCTGCCCCGGGCCGGCCGCGGCCAGACCTACTACGAGGGCAAGGCACGGCGCAATCCCGGCGACCCGGCCGGCACCTATCGGCTGGTGTTCCTGGTCACCGATGGGGCCAAAAAGTCGGTCGTCGATAATCGCTATTACTCGGCCGATCACTACGGCACCTTCTGCACGATTTCCTGAGCGACTGCCTGCAGCCATGCCAGACAGCGTGCCCGGTCCGCCGGGCGCGCTGCGTTGGGCGACCCTCGGTAGCAAGCGATGCAGCTGCCCGCGCCGATGCCTTTTTGCACAGACGTCCATGCGCATCCGCAGCCGACGCTTGCGCCGGGCGCGCGGCGCACTCGTCCCGGCGGCCACGCTCGGATAGACTGCGCGGACTTGACGACGCGCAAGCCCTGTTCCTGCCAGCCCCAGTCGTGAGAGTCCGCACAGGCCGCCTGCCTGCGCTCACTTCATCCGGGGGTTCCATGTCCGTTTTCCGTCTTCGCGCTGCCGCATCGCGCTTGAGCCTGTTGTCCGTGGGTCTGTCCGTCGCGCTGTCGGCCGCGGCGCAGCCGGGTGCCGCCGACGATGACCCGACCACGCTCGACGCCATCAACGTCAAGGCCGAACGCGCGCGTTCCTACACGGTCGAACAGACCGCGGCGGCGACGCGCCTGGCGCTGACCCCGCAGCAGACGCCGCAGTCGGTCAGCATCGTCACTGCGCAGCGGATTGAGGACCAGCACCTGACCTCGGTGCGCGACGTGCTCGACAACGTCACCGGCGTGTCCTCCAACGCATACGACACCGAGCGGGTGCTGTTCTATGCGCGCGGTTTCCCGGTCGAGAACATGGCCTACGACGGCGTGCCGGTCGCGCCGGGGGTCAACGCCGGGTCCGCCGATGCCAGCCTGGACACGGCCATCTACGAACGCATCGAGGTGCTGCGCGGGGCCAGCGGTCTGCTCACCGGCGCCGGCAGCCCGTCGGCGACGATCAACTTCGTGCGCAAGCGCGCCGACAGCCGCACCCTGCAGGCCGACACGTCGCTGAGCGCGGGGTCGTGGAACACGCTGCGCGGCACCGCTGATGTCGCCGCGCCGCTGGCCGCCGACGGCAGCGTGCGCGGCCGCCTGGTGGGCGCCTACGAGCAGGGCGATTCCTACTTGGACCGCTACAGCAAGAAGAAGACCGTGCTGTATGGCGTGGTCGATGCCGACCTCGGCGCCGCCACCACGCTGAGCGTGGGCTACGACTACCAGAATAACCGGCCCAAGGGCGTGACCTGGGGCACCTACCCGGTGTTCTACGACGACGGCAGTTTCCTGGAGTGGCCGCGCGGTTTCAGCAGCGCCGCGGACTGGACCTACTGGAACACCACCACCGCCACCGCCTTCGCCGATCTCAAGCACCAATTCGGCAATGGCTGGCTGCTGCGGGCGCTGGCCAGCCACCGCGCCACCGACGGCGACATGGCGCTGTTCTACGTCTACGGCTTCCCGAACCGCGTCACCGGCGAGACGCTGGAGCCGTCCGCCTACCGCAGCCGCGACCGCGGCCGCCAGAACATGCTCGACGTATACGCGTCCGGGCCGTTCCAGGCCTGGGGCCGCGAACACGAGCTGGTGCTGGGCCTGAGCGGTTCGCGCTACGCCAAGCGGTCGTGGGTCAACGCCACCGAGGCGCTGGCGCCGATCGGCGATTTCCTGCAGTGGAATGGCGACTATCCCTTTCCGCAGTTCGCGGCCAACGCCGACAAGGTCACCGACATCCGCACCGACCAGCAGGGCGCGTATGCCGCCGCGCGCCTGTCGCTGGTCGAGCCGTTGACGCTGGTCGCCGGCGCCCGCTACAGCCGCTGGAAGAACGACACCGACGACCTGTACAGCGGCGTGTTCCGCCACGACCACCGCAAGACCGTGCCCTACGCCGGGCTGATCTACGCGATCACGCCGGTGTATTCGGCGTTCGTCAGCTATACCGAGATCTTCGACCCGCAGGACAACCGCCGCAGCGACGGCAGCTTCCTCGATCCGGTACTCGGCAGCAGCCGCGAGATCGGCCTCAAGGGCCGCCATCTCGACGGCCGCCTCAACACCGCGCTGGTGCTGTTCGACACCCGCCAGGACAACGTGGCCGAGGCCGATGTCGGCAAGACCCTGCCCGACGGCCTGACCCAGGCCTACGTGTCGGTGGACGGCACGCGCTCGCGCGGCTTCGAACTGGAAGCGTCGGGCGAACTGAGCGAAGACTGGAGCGCGTCGTTCGGCTGGTCGCATTTCGAACTGGAAGGCCCGGACGGCGCCGATCTGCGCACCGCGCTGCCGCGCACGCTGGTGCGCCTGTTCACCACCTACCGGCTGCCGGGTAGCTGGAACCGGCTCAGCGTGGGCGGCGGCGCCAACTGGCAGTCCGCCAGCCATGCCACGGTGGATGGCCCCAATGGCCCGCAGGGCGTGGACCAGGCCTCGGTGACCCTGCTCAGCGCGATGGCGCGCTACGCGTTCAATGCACAGGCGTCGCTGCAGCTCAACGCGAGCAATCTGCTGGATCGCAAGTATTTCGTGCTGGACGAGTACAGCAACCTGTACTACGCCGCCGGACGCAATGCGACGCTGAGCTTCAGCTACAGGTTCTGAGCGGCCCCGCGCTGCGCGGTCATCGCAGCGCGGCATGAAGCGGCATGCACGGATGGCATGCCGCGGTGGCGGCGCAAAGCGCGTCGCATGTCGGCCGCTGGCGCGCCTATTTGTTCAATTCCAGCACCGGCACGAAGCCGCCATAGATCATGCGTTTGCCGTCGAACGGCATCGGATTGGCCGCCGGATCCATGCGCGGGTCTTCCATCATCTTCTTCATGCCGGCATCGCGGGTGGCCTTGTCCGGCCATTCGATCCACGAGAACACCACCGTCTCGTCGTCCTTGGCGTCCACCGCGCGGAAGAAGTCGGTCTGCTGGCCGCGCGACACGTCATCGCCCCAGCATTCGAGCACGCGCAGCGCGCCGAATTCGATGAACACCGAATCGATGCGGGCGTGTTCGAGGAACTTCTCCTTGTTGGCCGTGGGCACGGCCAGCACGAAACCATCGACATACGACATGGAAACCTCCGGGTGCGGCGCGCCGGGATGGGCGCCTTGTTGCATACGACGTGCGAGAAGGGGGGAAATCGACACGCGATTGCCGAGAGGGAGATCTTGTTCGCCATGGCCCCGCGGCCATGTGAAGCCGTGCGCTGGACGGGACCATGAATGCGCCTGCCTGACATCGCGTGCGCTGCGCATGACGTGCGCGAATCAGATGGGCACGACATCGCCGCTACCGGCTCGCTGCGTCAGTCGGCGGCATGGACCGAAGGCCCCTGCGATGCGCGCGAGTGGATGCGTCGCGCGATCACGCCGGGCCGGAACGCTCACCGCGTTCGATCGCCGCCTGCACCCGCTCTTGCAGCGGCGCGTAGGGCGGCGGCAGTGTCGCCAGCAGATAGCGCTCCACGCTGCGCTCGGTATCGCGGTAGACGGCAGCGCCGACGCTCACCTCGCCGGCATGCGCGCGCCAGTTCGCCGCGCCGTCCTGCCAGCGGAAGCCGCGATAGCCCAGCGCCGGCGGCGCGGCGGCTGGCCCGGGCACGCGTGGCAGGCGTTCGCAGTGTTGGCGCAGCCCGCGCACGGCGATGGCGTCGAGGTCCCAGCACGGATTCGGTTGGCCGCTGTAGATGTCGAGCTCGACGTGCATCGGCCTTGCGTCAGTTGATGACCACCGAGCGCCCGGCGTAGAAGTAGCCGCAGAACTGCTCGTAGCCGCCACGGTCGCAGGTTTCCGGATTCAGGATCAGCTGGCCGCTGTTGTCGTAGTTGCGCGCGGGGGTGCCGCCGGGCTTGTGGCCCCAGAAGCCGCCGCGCTGGTGCCGGTACCAGTGGTAGTCGTGCCCGGCGTCGATGACCAGCGCCATCAGCCGGCGCGGGTATTCCTTCTCGCTGAGGCAGTCGCAGCGCTTGCGCAGGCCGTCGGCCATGGCCGCGGCGGTGACGGTGTTGCAGGCCATGGTCGAGGTCTGGGCGCCGTGCGCGCGCCCGGGTTGGGCGAAGGTGTTGGTGCGCCAGTTGCGCGCGTAGTTGTAGCAGTTGTTGTGGCCGACCACGCCGGCGCCGTTCCAGAAGCCGGGGTTGTACTGGCTCACCTCGTATTCGCATTTGCCGCAGGCTTCGTCCTTGATGGTGGTGCGCAGCGAGCTGCGTGGCGGAGCCGGCGGTGCCGGCGTGCGCCGTGGCGGATCGGCGAGGTAGCGCTGCAGGCGTTCGAGCACGCTGTCGCGCAGCTTGGCGTCCAGCGGGGTCAACGCGTGTTCCAGCAACTGCACCTTGGAACGCAGCGGCATGGCTTCGATCAGGCGCTGCGCCAGCGCACCGGAAGCCTTGAAGTCACGGCTGGCAGTGGAAGCCAGCGCGAATTGGCGCGGAATGCCTTTGTTCTTGGCTGGTGCGTCTTCGAGGAATTCGACGCGCACCTCGCGAAAGCCTAGTCCGTCGAAGCCGGTCCCGGGGCGGGCGATCACGCCCTGGTTGCCGCTCACCTCGCCGAGCAGGCGTTCGGCCTCGGCGCTGTCGGTGACGTACCAGACCGGATTGGGGCGGCCGGAAAACATCGCGATTTCGATCCTTAGCATGTGCTTCTCCATGGGTGTTGCGTGCGCGCTCGCGGACGCCGCGCGAGCGGTTGCATGAATGCGGAAGAGCGCCGGCGGCGTGCCTGGCTCAGTGGCGTCCTCCTATCGAACGCGCGAAGCCGGGCGGACCGGCCACGCACGATGCGGCGATGTATGCGGTTCGCGGGTATCGCTGGTGCTGCTTTGATGGCGAGTGGCCGCGATGCGTGGATGGCGGACCGGACTGGACATGCGATGGGGAGCACTCGGGCCGCTTCGCATGCCAGGCCAGCGATCGATCCGGTTAGAGCGACTGCGATCCGCAGGACATCATCTGTGGGAGCGACTTCAGTCGCGACGGGCGTTACCGGGAAAGCGCATCGCGACTGAAGTCGCTCCCACAAGGGCATTGCCGCTGGGGGCGCTGCAGGAGGCGCTCTGGATGGCCTCGGCCATCGGCCCCGACGCATCGTCGGCGCAGTGGTTGCGCTGCTTCGCCGGTCGCGATTGAAACCGCTCCTACAGGGAGCGAAAGGCTGCGCTTATCCGCACCCGGGCTGCCATCTCTGCGCAGCGCTGCATGTCAGTTCTGGCTGGCGCCACCTGGGCACGCGGCGGTCAGCTCCAGGCTGTAGGACTGCAGGTCCCAGCGGTGCTGCGGGCTATCGTCCGGCACGTAGTGCCACGACTGCAGGTAACCTTCCGCGCACGATGCGATGGCAATGCTGTCGCCAGGCGTACCGGTGGCAGGCAAGGGCAGCGGTCGCGGCACCGCGCGGGTGGCGGCCGGCATGCTCACGCTGTAGTCCAGGCTCACCGCGCTGAGCTGGTCGGGATCGCCCAGGCGCTTGCCTTCGATCGTCGAGGGGTGTTGCACAATCCACTCGCGGATCTGGCGCCACTCCGGCGTGTCCTTCGCATAGACGGTCTTGGTCACGATCCGCAACGCCTCCTGCTGCGCGCTCGCACTGCCGGCCAGTGCGGCCAGCGTCAGCACGGCGATGCTGGCCAGCCGTTTCGGTCGCTGGCCAATGCCTGCTGCATGATTGGTGCCGTTCTTCGACTGCATGCGTCCGCTCCTTGCCGATGGCCGATCGGACAAAAATACCATCGGCATGTGCCAGCGGCGCAGCGATGAGCGCGAGGCGCGAATTGTCTACGCCACACGCGGCCGGACCGCGCGCCGCGCGTCACGTCGGCGCGAGCGAGGCCTGCAGCGCGGTGGCCAGGGCGGCGTCGCCGTTGACCAGGTCGCTCCAGCGCAAAGCCAGGCCCTTGCGGCGGCCTTTTTCGGTGAGTTTCAGACCCTCCGGGTCCACGGTCAGCGTGTACAGCCTGCCATCGATCTCCAGTTCCCGGCGCAACGGCTTGTCCAGTGGGGTCATGCGGCGCTCCCGGTTTTCACGATGCGCCGAGCGTAGCTGGGCCAAGGTGATGGCCGGTTCTGCAACGGCGCATGCGATGAAGACGCTCAAGATCGCCACCTACAACGTCAACGGCATCCGCAGCCGCCTGCCGCAGCTGTTGGAATGGTTGCGGCGCGAGGCGCCGGACATCATCGGGCTGCAGGAGCTCAAGAGCGTGGATGCGGGCTTTCCGATCGCCGACATCCACGCGGCGGGCTATGGCGCGTTGTGGATGGGGCAGTCGGCCTGGAACGGGGTGGCGGTGCTGGCCAAGGGCAGCGATCCGGTGGAGAGCCGGCGCGGTTTGCCGGGCGATCCGCGCGATACGCAGAGCCGCTACCTGGAGGCGATGGCGCATGGCGTGTTGGTCGGTTGCCTGTACCTGCCCAACGGCAATCCGCGCCCGGGGCCGAAGTTCGACTACAAGCTGGACTGGTTCGCGCGGCTGCAACGGCATGCGCGGCATCTGGTCGCGCTGCCGCATCCGGTGGCGCTGATCGGCGACTTCAACGTGGTGCCGACCGACGATGACATCTACAACCCGGCGTCGTGGCGCCGCGATGCGCTGTTGCAGCCGGAAAGCCGCCAGGCCTACGCGGACCTGCTCGCGCAAGGCTGGACCGACAGCCTGCGCAAGGTGCATGGCGAGCGCCGGATCTACACGTTCTGGGACTACTTCCGCCAGCACTGGCAGCGCGATGCCGGCTTGCGCATTGATCACCTGCTGCTGAACCCGCCGCTGGCCGCGCGCCTGCACGACGCCGGGGTGGACCGTTGGGTGCGCGACCTGCCGCATGCCAGCGATCATGCGCCGACCTGGATCGCGCTGAAAGCCGCCACGAAGCGTGGCAGCGTCGCCGCGCCGGCCGACAAGGTCACCGGCCCTGCGAAAAAGGGCAGGCCTGCGAAGGCCGAAAAGGCGGCGAAGCCGGCCAAGCCGATGCAGTCGGCGAAAGCCGGGAAAACCGCCAAGCAGCATGCGCCGCCGGTGGCGACCAAGACGACCAAGACGACCAAGGCAGACAGAGTGGGCAAGCCGACTGGTGCAGCCAAGCCATTGCAGTCGCCCAAGATCGGCAAGACGGTCAAACCCACCAAGCAGGCCAGGTCCGCGAAACCAGCAAAGCCAGCAAAACCAGCGAAGGCAGCAAAGCCAACAAAGCCAACAAAGCCAACAAAGCCAACAAAGCCAAACCAAACGCCCTGACCAGCATTGCATGCGCGTGCGCAAATCGGTCCTGCATGGCGGGCGCCGTGCAGGGCTGCCTATACTCAAGGGCCGCTGCCGCCTGCCGTGCGGTATGCCGCACTTGCCAGGTTGTCCCGGGTTTCTTTCGCCACCTGCCGGAGTCGCCGCCATGAGCCTGCTCGTCGTCGCGCTGTTGATCGGGATCGTAGCTGGCCTGCGCGCGATGACCGCGCCGGCCGTGGTCAGCTGGGCCGCCAGCCTGGGCGTGTTGCCGCTGGTCGGCACGCCGCTGGCGTTCCTGGGTTGGCGCTTCACGCCGTGGATCGTCTCGCTGCTGGCCGTCGGCGAGCTGGTCACCGACCAGTTGCCGGGCACGCCCAGCCGCAAGGTGCCGGTGCAGTTCGGCACGCGGATCGTGATGGGCGGGCTGTGTGGCGCGGCGGTGGGCATGGGCGGCGGGCTGTGGGTGGCGGCGATGGTCGCCGGTGCGCTGGGCGCGGTGCTGGGGACCTACGGCGGTGCCGTGGCGCGCGCGGCGATGGCGCGGCATTTCGGTCGCGATCTGCCGGCCGCGCTGCTCGAAGACGCGGCGGCGATCGGCCTGGGCGTCCTGGCGATGGCGCTGCTGCGATGAGCCGCCCATTCGACGCGATCGTGGTCGGCGCCGGCCAGGCCGGGCCCTCGCTGGCCGGCCGGCTGGTCGCCGCCGGCATGCAGGTGGCATTGGTCGAGCGGCAACTGGTCGGCGGCACCTGCGTCAACACGGGCTGCATGCCGACCAAGACCCTGGTCGCCAGCGCGCGCGTGGCGCACCTGGCGCGGCGCGCCGCCGACTACGGCGTGCAGGTGCACGGAGAGGTCGGCATCGACATCGCGCGGGTGATGGCACGCGCGCATGCGGTGACGCACAGCGCGCGCGACAACCTGGAGCAGTGGCTGGGCGGCATGCCCGGGCTCACCGTGTTGCGCGGCCATGCCCGCTTCGAGGCGCCGCAGCGGCTGCGCGTGGGCGAGGAATGCATCAGTGCGCCGAAGATCTTCCTCAACGTCGGCGGCCGCGCGCACGTGCCGGCGCTGCCGGGGGTGGAACGGATCGACTACCTGACCAATACCTCGATCCTGCAGCTGCAGGAAGTGCCGCGGCACTTGGCGGTGATCGGCGGCAGCTACATCGGCCTGGAATTCGCGCAGATCTTC
This sequence comes from Xanthomonas sp. GW, assembly GCF_014236815.1. NCBI lineage: Bacteria > Pseudomonadati > Pseudomonadota > Gammaproteobacteria > Lysobacterales > Lysobacteraceae > Xanthomonas > Xanthomonas sp. GW. Next base: position 4,758,183 of record NZ_CP051189.1, on the reverse strand, counting down.
CGCCGCCTCGGTGCGCAGGTCACCGTGGTCGAGCGGCAGCCGCGGCTGATCGCGCGCGAGGACGAGGACGTGTCCGACTGCATCCGCAGCGTGCTGGAAGGCGAGGGCGTGGCGGTGCGTACCCACGCGCAATGCATCGCCTTCGCACCGCATGCGCAGGGCGTGGCGGTGCAGGTGGATTGCCATGAAGGCGCGCCGGAAGTGGTCGCCAGCCATGTGCTGCTGGCGATGGGACGGCAGCCCAATACCGACGACCTGGGCCTGGAACACGCCGGCATCGCCATCGACGCGCGCGGCTACATCGTCGTCGACGAGCAACTGGCGACCAGCGCCGCCGGCGTGTGGGCGCTGGGCGACTGCAACGGCCGCGGCGCGTTCACCCACACCGCCTACAACGACTACGAGATCGTCGCCGCCAACCTGCTCGACGGCGGCCAGCGCCGGGTGTCGCAGCGCGTGCCCGGCTACGCGCTGTACACCGACCCGCCATTGGGCCGGGTCGGCATGACCGAGGCGCAGGCGCGCGCCAGCGGCCGCCCACTGCTGTTCGCCAAGCGGCCGATGACCCAGGTCGGGCGCGCGCGCGAGAACGGCGAGACCGCCGGCTTCATGAAACTGGTGGCCGATGCGCAGACCCACCGCATCCTCGGCGCGGCGATCCTCGGCATCAACGGCGACGAAGCCATCCACGGCGTGCTCGATCTGATCAATGCCGAGCAGCCGTTCGAGACGCTGCAGTGGGCGGTGCCGATCCATCCGACCGTGTCCGAGCTATGGCCGAGCGTGGTCGGCGCGCTGCGGGCGTAGCGTGAGAGCGGCTAGTGCAGGAGGTCGCGCCGTCAATCGAAGTGCGGACCGTCTCCACCGGGGGCAGGGTGGCGAACTAACAGAAATCTGCCCAAGGGTCGTAGCGGTAAGAGGCGTCCAACGCCATGAACTTGACGCCTGTGAGCTTATGGCTTTCAAAAGCGTTCTTGAATGTTCTGGAGCAAACAGTTTCTTTTATTTCCATGCAATAAAACAAATGACTTTCGATGCCTTTGCGTATTATGAATTTGTCTATTCTTGCATAGATAACTTCTTGCGTGCCGCTGTCGGAAGGCATCAGGAGTTTGCCGGTATATTTATCCGCATCAATTTCGAATATGGAGCGCTCTTGGTCGAGAATAGCAAGTCGATTGGTCGGTATGAGTAGGTTGTAGCGCCTGGATGGCGTTTTTTTTCTGTAGAGCTCGATACTGATAGGGCATGTGATTACTGGAGCTTTCAGCGTTTCGACCAACTCAAGCATTGCATCCGAGGCTAAGAGTTCATCGACAAGGTAGTCGGCTTCCAGTAGATTGGTTTTCGCCTTTATAAAGTAGCTGGAAGCAAAATCGCTCTGCCCCGGCAACTCGGAAGGGTAGTGGAACTCCGGAAAGGGAGGTGTCCATTCAGAGGCAAAAAAAGAGGGCGCGCCTTTGTCATCGGATAAGTGATTGACAATAAAAAACTCTTCAGTGTTGTCGCCCATATAAGTCCTGTTGCGGGATCGGTTTTAAAATGTAGGAGCGGCTTCAGCCGCGACCGGGCGTTACCGGTAACGTCCGGTCGCGGCTGAAGCCGCTCCTACAGTGGTTTCCGATCTCCCTCGTTGCCGAAGGCGCGGCGAGCAACGCTTAGCGCAGCATCTCGGTGAACGCGCGGTCGGCCTCGATCACGTCCGGCAGCACGGCGAACAGCGCGTCCAGGTCCACGTCGTCCAGCAGCGGGCCGCTGACCGCCTGCCGCGCTTCCGGGGTGGCCCCGCCGCAGCGCTCCAGCGCATCGGCGACCAGCGCCGCCTGTGCCACCACGCGCGGCATCGGCTGGCCTTCTGGCGCCTGCAGCGGCCGTGCCTGGAAGGCGATCGCGGTCTGGATCACCTCCGGCAGGTGCCAGCGCCGCGCCAGTTCGGCGCCCACTTCCGGGTAGCCGAAGCCCAACTGCACGGTCTCGTCGGCGGCGCGGCCGCTGGAGGACGCATCCGGATGCAGCTGCGCCGCATAGTCCGGCGCGCCGGTCTGGATCAGCAATTCGCCGATGTTGTGCATCATGCCGCAGGTGAACGCGGTTTCCGGATCCAGGCCCTTCTGCTTGGCCAGCAGCCGGCAGATGCCGGCGACCTCGAAGCTGTGCAGCCAGAACGCGCGCAGGTCGAAATGGGCGGGCGCATGGAACGCGTCGGTCATCGACGAGGCCAGCACCAGCGTGCGCAGCGTGTTGAAGCCCAGGCGCAGCGCCGCGTCCTCGACGCTGGTCGAATCGCGCGCGCCGCGGAACCGCGCCGAATTGGCCAGGCGCAGCACCTTGGCCGCGATCACCGGGTCGCGCTCGATGCTGCGCGCCACGCTGTCCAGGCTGGTGGTGGGATTGTCGAATTGCAGGATCAGCTCCTGCGCCACCTTGGGGATGGTCGGCAGGGTGTGCAACTGGTCGAACAGCACCTCTAGTTTCATGGGGACCTCAAAACGTAACGGGAAGGGACACCGCCGGCGCAGGGAGTGGGCGGCGCCCGCCATGGGTGGCGACCCCGCGCATCGTAGACCGAATCGCGGCGGGCGGCGTGCACACCTGGGGGTATGGTCCGTCCTGATGGCGCCGGCTGGACATGCCGCGCGGTGTGTGAACAACACGTCGCGGGTGCGGCGCGGAGCCGCCTCGGCCATCGGTCGCGACAGGCGTTTCCGATGCAAGCCACTGCGACCGAGAGCGGCGACCGTCGACGCCTGGACCGAAAGATGCGCGGCGCGTGGTGATCGAGCGCGTGCGCGCCCGCGCAGGACATCGCGCGTCGGTCGTTCGGCGATTCCCTGGGGTAGGGTGCCTTACCCGTCGCGGCGCGCAGGACGTGCCAGAGCGCCGTGGGGCGCCGGGCTTGCGAGCGTGAACGCCGGCAGCGCTGCAATGCGATCGCCGTGGCCGGTCGTCACGGCGATGCGCCGAGGGGCGGCGACCGGCCGTAGCGTTCGCTGTCGGGCAAGCTGTCCGCGATGGCCACGGGTGCGGCGCGTCATCCAAGTGTCACCGGATTGACCCAAACTCGTCGAACTGGGGAGCAGGTCCCATCGACCGTGCGGCCTTTCTTATCCGCGAACGCGGCAGGATCGAACGATGAAATACATAGTGCTGGCGCTGGCATGCGCCCTGGCGGCGCCGATGGCGCAGGCGCAGTCGGGGTATGTGGAGATCGAGCACAAGCTGAGTGCCGAGCAGTTGCGCGAGGTCGGCCTGACCCCGACCCAGCTGGCCACGCTCAATCGCCTGCTGCGCGACGCCGAGACGCGCGAGGCGGCACAGGCCCCGGCGCGGCCCGCGTCTGCACCCGCAGCGGCCGTCGCCGGCGAGCCCGAGGCCGGGCAGGGCATGATGATCGGCCTGGACGACGGCCCGATCAGTGCCCGCGTGCAGGGCGAGGTCGCCGGCTGGGCGCCGGGCACCGTGTTCGTGCTGGACAACGGCCAGCAGTGGAAGGTGCTCAAGGGCAGCATGACCCTGCGCACCGCGCTGGCCTCGCCGGCGATCAAGGTCGTGCCCGGCATCGCCGGACGCTGGTTCCTGCAGGTGGACGAAGACCTGCCGAAGGCGCGGGTCTATCGGATCCGCTGACTCGCTTCCTGTGGGAGCGACTTCAGTGGCGACGAACGAAGCGGAGAGCCTGACGACTTTGGATAGCGTCGGGACAGCATCGCATTGCCACGGACTGCGGCTCCTGTAGGAGCGGTTTCAACCGCGACCCAAGGCCTCGGCAAGACGACGGCTTCGGCTACCGTCGAGGCTGAAGCGCTCCTCCTCAGCAACAAGCCCGCCCAGCGCGCATCGCGCACTCCGCCTCACCCCGCCGCGCGCATCCGCAAGGTCAGGCCCTTGAGGAAGTTGCGCAGCAGCTGGTCGCCGCACAGGCGGAAGTTCTTGTGCTCGGGCTGGCGGAACAGCGCCGACAGCTCCGGCTTGGACACCGGGAAGCCGGCGTCGGCGAAGATCTGGTGCATGTCCACGTCCTTCAGCTGGAACGCCACGCGCAGCTTCTTCAGCACCACGTTGTTGGTGACCCGGGTTTCCACCGGGCGCGCCGGCAGGCTGTCGTCGCGGCCGCGGTAGTGGAACACCAGCCCGTCGAGGAAGTGCGCCAGCACCAGATCGCTGCATTCGACGAAGCCGTCCTCGTCTTCCTTCTTCAGGTAGGCCGGCACTTCGCTCTTGTCGATCGGGAAGGCGGGATCGGCGAGGTGGACCGTGTCCACGATCATCTGGTCGCTCAGGTCGAGCATGTAGCGGATGGAGCGCAGTACGTCGTTGTTGATCATGGCCGGTCCGGTGCTGCCGGTGGGCGTCCGGCGGGGTGCGTAGTCTAGGCCGTGTCCCGCATGGGGGGTAGGCGCGTCGCGTCGAGGCGCGCCGGTCGCCACGGCGCCGTGCGATCGCGATGGCGGCGTTTGCATCCGCGCGCGCATGCGCCCCATCATCGGCGCATGGACAACACGATTCCCAAGCCGAGCGCGGTGCCCGCGCTCAATCCGCGCCAGGAACAGCTGGTGACGCTGGTGCGACAGCAGGGCTATGCCGAAGTGGAAGGGCTGGCCACGCGTTTCGAGGTGACCCCGCAGACCATCCGCCGCGACGTGGCGCTGCTGTGCGAGGCCGGCCTGCTGCGCCGCTACCACGGCGGGGTCAGCCTGCCGTCGAGCGTGGAGAACCTGGCCTACACGGCGCGCAAGTCGCTGCAGGCGCAGGAGAAGCGGCGCATCGCCACGCTGCTGGCGCAGCACATCCCCGACGACGCGTCGCTGTTCATCAACATCGGCACCACCAACGAGGACGTGGCGCGCGCGCTGATGGGGCACAGCGGGCTGCGGGTGATCACCAACAACCTCAACGTGGCGGTGATGATGAGCGCCAATCCGAGCTTCGAGGTGATGGTGGCCGGCGGGCGCGTGCGCGGCCGCGACCAGGGCGTCACCGGCGAGGCCACGATCGAACTGATCCGCCAGTTCAAGGTGGATTTCGGGGTGATCGGCATTTCCGGCATCGATCCGGACGGCACCCTGCTGGATTTCGATTTCCACGAGGTGCGGGTGGCGCAGGCCATCATCGAGCACTCGCGGCAGGTGTTCCTGGCCGCCGACCACAGCAAGCTCGGCCGCAACGCCATGGTCCGGCTCGGGCCGATCGCGCGGGTCCAGGCCTGGTTCACCGACCGCGCGCCGCCGCCGGAACTGGCCGCGGTGCTGGCCGAGGCCGGCACCCGCGTGTTCGTCGCCGAGGGCGGCGCCGACGGCGAGGCCGAGGCGGATGTGGTGGCCAGCAGCCAGGCCGATCCAGACTGAGCTGCGCCGCCGCGACGTGCGTGGGTGAGGCAAGCCGGCATGCGGGCGCATGCCGGGCGGCGCAGCGACCGGCGCTGGGAACAGACGAACCCCGCATTTCGTGTGCGTTTATGTTCGTATTGTTTCGTTATTATGACGTTAAACCCCGCCGGGAGTCGCTATCGGCGGGAGCCCGGCTGCCGGAAATGAAGCGGTCGCCATGTGCCTATGCCTCCAACAGCAAGGCTCTGCGTTGACTCTACGCTGCACTGCAGCGTGCTATGTTCGAAAATGTTCGTTTACGATCTTTTCGTCCTTCGTCGTCGACCCGGGTATTTGCCCGGTGACACGACGCTTCTGGAGTCAGGCAATGCGCGAGATCTACGATGTGCTGGTGGTCGGTGGCGGCATCAACGGGGTGGGCATCGCCCGCGATGCGGTGGGCCGTGGCCTGTCGGTGTGCCTGTGCGAGCGCGACGATCTGGCCTCGCACACCTCCAGCGCCAGCACCAAGCTGATCCATGGCGGGCTGCGCTACCTGGAGCAGTACGAGTTCGCGCTGGTCGGCAAGGCGCTGGCCGAGCGCGAGGTGCTGCTGCGCCTGGCCCCGCACATCATCTGGCCGCTGCGCTTCCTGCTGCCGCACCAGCCGCACCTGCGCCCGGCGTGGATGATCCGCACCGGCCTGTTCCTGTACGACCATCTCGGCCGCGGCCGCCGCACCCTGCCGGGCTCCAAGCGCATGGCGCTGCGCTCGGATCCGGTCGGCGCGCCGCTGCGCGAGGAATTCCGCACCGGCTTCGTCTATTCCGATGCCTGGGTGCAGGACGCGCGGCTGGTGGTGCTCAACGCGATGGACGCGGCGCAACGCGGCGCGCGGATCCTGACCCGCACCCGCTGCGTCGCGGCGCGCCGCGTCGGTGGCATATGGCAGGTGCAGCTGGAGCATGCCGACGGCCGCCGCCAGGACCTGCAGGCGCGCGCGCTGGTCAATGCCGCCGGGCCGTGGGCGGTGCAGTTCCTGGACGACGTGGCCAAGGTCGGTCACGACCACGCGCTGCGCCTGGTCAAGGGCAGCCATATCGTGGTGCCGCGGCTGTTCGAGCACGACCACGCCTACATCTTCCAGCAGCCCGACCGGCGTATCGTGTTCGCGATTCCCTACGAGCACGACTTCACCTTGATCGGCACCACCGACGTGGACTACCGCGCCGATCCGTCCGCGCCGAAGATCGATGCCGAGGAGACGCGTTACCTGTGCGAGGCGGCCAACCGCTATTTCCTCAAGCAGATCGCGCCCAGCGACGTGGTGTGGAGCTACAGCGGCGTGCGCCCGCTGCTCGACGACGAGGAGGACAACGCCGCCGAGGTCACCCGCGACTACCTGCTGGAAGTGGACGCGGACGACGGCGCGGCGCTGCTCAACGTGTTCGGCGGCAAGCTCACCACCTATCGCAAGCTGGCCGAGGAAGCGGTGGACCGGCTGGTCGCGCACGCCGGGCGCAAGGCGCCGGCGTGGACCGCGCGCGGCGCGCCGCTTCCGGGCGGCGAGCGCCGCGACATCCGCGTACTGGCGCAGGAACTGCGCACGGCGCGGCCATGGCTGAGCGAAGCGACCGCATGGCGGCTGGCGCGCAACTACGGCACCCGCGCGGTGCAAGTGTTGGGCGACGCGGCATCGCTGCAGCAACTGGGCGAGCATTTCGGTGCCGATCTGTACCAGGCGGAAGTGGACTACCTGCGCGAACACGAGTGGGTGACCCAGGCCGACGACCTGCTGTGGCGCCGCAGCAAGCTCGGCCTGCGCATCGACGCGGCCGGCCGCCAGCGGCTGATCGACTATCTGCAACAGGCGCCGGCCGCGGTGGCCGCCGCGCCCGCATGAGGCAAGCACCGCGGCCGGCGTGCCCGTCCCGGGCGCCGGCCGCGCGTGCGCAATCGCCGCGCGCATCGGCATCCGCCGCCGCGCGCGAACCTGGGAACGACCGTGGAGGGTGGCAGGCATGTGCAAGACGACGACCGGCATGACCGGCAAGACGACGACAGCAGTGCGGGAGCAGCGCGCATGAACCGGCAACTGCTTGGCGAACTGATTTCCGAGGCGATGGCGATGGTGATCATCATCGCCTTCGGCTGTTCGGTGGCGTGCATGTACGTGCTGTACGACCCCAGCCCCTACCAGAACGCCTATTGGGGCGTGTGCATCGCCTGGGGCCTGGCGGTGACGATCGCGATCTACGCGACCGGCTCGGTCTCCGGCACCCACGCCAACCCGGCGGTGACCCTGGCGCTGGCGGTGTTCCGCGGTTTCTCGTGGAAAAAGGTGTTGCCGTACTGGGCGGCGCAGGTGGTCGGCGGCTTCCTCGGCGCGGGCATCGTCTATCTGCTGTTCGCGCCGGTGATCGACCACTACAACCAGGCCCATCAGTTGACCCGCGAAGCGGGTGGCGCGGCCGGCGTGTTCTTCACCGCACCGGGCCTGGCGATCACCCCGATGCATGCGCTGCGCGACCAGGTGATCCTGACCGCGTTCCTGATTTTCGGCATCTTCGCCATCACCGAGCGCTACAACGAGGCCGCGCCCACCGCCAATTCCGGCGCGTTGATGATCGGCCTGCTGGTGGCGACCATCGGCGCCTCGATGGGCTACCTGGAAGCGTGGGCGATCAATCCGGCGCGCGATTTCGGGCCGCGCCTGTTCGCCTACTTCGCCGGCTGGGGGTCTTCGGCGCTGCCGTCGGCCAACAGCTACTGGTGGATTCCGATCGTCGGCCCGCTGATCGGCGGCGTGATCGGCGGCGCGGCCTACCAATGGCTGATCTATCCGTTCCTGCCGGCGCGGATCAAGGCGCTCGAGGAAGAAGCGGCGTCGCGCCAGGCCTGAGCCGGCGCGACCTGGGTGCCGGCACCGCCGGCACCTCCCCATCCATTTCGGGCGCCGCCGCGGCGCGCGCCTTCACGACCCCGCAGGAGTCACCGATGGAAAAGAAATTCATCCTGGCCATCGACCAGGGCACCACCAGTTCGCGCGCGATCCTGTTCGACCGCAAGGGCCACATCGCGGGCATGGCGCAGCGCGAGTTCGGGCAGATCTTCCCGCAACCGGGCTGGGTGGAGCACAACCCGCGCGAGATCATGACCAGCGTCTACACCACGATCACCGAACTGCTGAACAACCAGCAGGTGGACGCGAGCGCGATCGCCGGCATCGGCATCACCAACCAACGCGAGACCGCGGTGGTGTGGGACCGCGCCACCGGGCAGCCGATCTACAACGCCATCGTCTGGCAGTCGCGGCAGACCAAGGACATCTGCGACCAGCTCAAGGCCGCCGGCCACGAGGACATGGTGCGGGCCAAGACCGGCCTGCTGATCGATGCGTATTTCTCCGGCACCAAGGTCAAGTGGATCCTCGACCACGTCGAGGGCGCGCGCGAGCGTGCGCAGCGCGGCGAGCTGGCGTTCGGCACCATCGACAGCTGGCTGATCTGGAACCTCACCGCCGGCAAGGTCCACGTCACCGACTACACCAACGCCTCGCGCACGCTGCTGTACAACATCCATGAGTTGCGCTGGGACGAAGAGCTGCTGCAGATGCTCGACATCCCCGCCTCGATGCTGCCCGAGGTGCGTTCCTCCAGCGAGATCTACGGCACCACCCAGGGCCAGTATTTCTACGGCCACGAAGTGCCGATCGCCGGCATCGCCGGCGACCAGCAGGCGGCGCTGTTCGGCCAGGCCTGTTTCGAGCCGGGCATGGCCAAGAACACCTACGGCACCGGCTGTTTCATGCTGATGAACACCGGCGAGAAGGCGGTGGAATCCAAGAACGGTCTGCTCACCACGATCGCCTGGGGCGTGGACGGCAAGGTCGAGTACGCGCTGGAAGGGGCGATCTTCGTCGCCGGTTCGGTGGTCCAGTGGCTGCGCGACGGCCTGCGCATGTTCGGCAAGGCCAGCGACTCGCAGTCCTACGCCGAGCGCGCAGGCGACAACGACGGCGTGTATTTCGTGCCGGCCTTCGTCGGCCTGGGCGCGCCGTACTGGCGCAGCGACATCCGCGGCGCGGTATTCGGCCTGACCCGCGGCACCACCAAGGAACACTTCATTCGCGCCGCGGTGGAGTCGATGGCGTACCAGACCCGCGACGTGCTGACCGCGATGCAGGTCGACTCGGGGATCGAACTGAAGGAACTGCGCGCCGATGGCGGCGCGATCAGCAACGACTTCATGGCCCAGTTCCAGAGCGACATCCTCGACGTGCCGGTGCTGCGCCCGGAAGTCGCGGAAACCACCGCGCTGGGCGCCGCGTACCTGGCCGGATTGGCGACGGGCTTCTGGAAGGATCGCGCGGAGATCGCGCAGCAGTGGGCGGTGGACCGCCGCTTCGAGCCGAGCATGCCGGCCGAGCGCCGCGAGGAACTGTATGCCGGCTGGCAACAGGCGGTGGAGGCGACGATGGGGTTCCGGATTCGCTAGCCATCGCCAATGCTTTGTCTCTGTAGGAGCGGCTTCAGCCGCGACCAGGCGTTATCGGTAACGCCGTGTCGCGGCTGAAGCCGCTCCTACAGGGGAGTTTTCTGGGCCGGACGCTACACGTACTGCGTCGGCCCGCGCGGCCCCGGCACCGGGGCATCGACATCGCCGACCGGATCGCTGATCGGCGGGATGGTCGGGTCGATCGGCTGGTCCGGGATCGGGTCCACCGGCCGATCCGGGATCGGATCCACGCCCGGATTCGGAACCTGGCCGGGCACCTCGTTCGGTGGCTGCTGCGGATCCTGGCCGGGGTTGGGATTCTGCATCTGCATATGCGCCTCATGATTCGGAAAACCAGGCTGCACCGTGCGCGCCGCCGCGAACGCAGCGTGTGAAGCGGAAGGCAAGGGCGGATGAAGGCGCGCCAGCGCGTCTCGCTGCAGACGCTGCTCCCATGATTTAGAGAACTGCGACGTGCAGGCCGTGCGCTTGCCTGCAACGCGGCGCACGCCACTGGAATGCGTACCTGCGGTAAAGCGTGATTGCCTCCCCAGCATCGCCACGCGGCCGCAAAAACCGCACGCCAGGCGTTGACCGAACCCGGCGCAGTTGCGCAGCCTGCAAGCGACACCGCACGGGATGCACAGCGCATGGCACGTCGTTTTCCCTGGAGTTGGCTGGCCTTGCTCGCGGCCTGCGCGCTGCTGATGGTGCTGGCCTGGCAGAACCGCCAGCTGCGCGAAGAGCGGCGCTGGTTCGTGACCCGCACCACCGAACCCTATTTGGGCATGTATGTGCCGAAGATCGCAGCGACCGCGCTGGACGGTTCGGCGCTGACTCTGGGTGTGCCGGCGGGGGACACGCAGGTGCTGTTCTTCTTCACCACCACCTGTCCGTACTGCAAGCGTTCGGCGCCCAGCGTGGTGCAGGCGGCGCAGCGCCTGGCCGAGCAGGGCGGCCGCGTGCAGGTGCTGGGAGTGTGCCAGTGCAGCCCCGACCAGGCGCGCCGCTATGCCGTCGAGCATCGCTTTCCCTTTCCGGTGACCACGCTCACCGATCGCCGCGCGCTGATGCTGTTTCGCGCGCGCAACGTGCCATCGATGCTGGCGCTGGACCGCGATGGGCGGGTGCGTTACGCACGCGTCGGCGTCTTCGATACCACGGAGCGGGTGCAGGACCTGGTGGCCGCAGTGCGACGCACGGAGGCGCCGGCGGCTTTGGCAACTCTCGAGGAGTGACGACATGAAACAGCGTTGGACAGCGTTGCGTAACGGCATGGTCGCGGCCGTGTTCCTGGCCTGCATGGGCTTCGGCGCGGTGCAGGCGACCGCCGGCGACGGAATCGAGAAGGATGCATCGTGTAGCGCCTGGGCGTGTCAGCAGGAGTGCGCGCCGTTCGGCGGCGAGTTGGGGCCGGGCGGTCCCGGCAAGCCGCTGGTCTGCTACTGCTGCGGTTGAGCCAGCGCCGGGGCCGGCCACCGCCGGCTCCGGCTTAACCGCATGCAGGCGCGGGGCGCGGCCTTGCTGGCGACGCGGCCGGTGCTGCGGCATGCTGCCGCCGCATGCGCCGCTACGACCTGATCATCTTCGATTTCGACGGCACCCTGGCCGATTCCTTCGCCTGGTTCCTGGACACCATCAACGACGTCGCCGACGAGTTCGGCTTCCGCCGCTTCGAGCCGGAGCGGCTGCAGGAAATCCGCAGCCTGAGCGCGCGCGAATTGATGGCGCGCAGCGGCATCCGCTGGTGGCGGGTGCCGGCGGTGGCGCGGCGCATGCGCGCGCTGATGGCCGCGCAGATCGAGCGCATCGCCCTGTTCGACGGGGTGACCGAATTGCTGGACGCGCTCGCGCGGGCCGGCGTGCAGTTGGCCCTGGTGACCTCCAACAGCCGCGACAATGTCGAGCGCGTGCTCGGCACCGAACTGACCGCGCGCTTCCGCCACATCGGCTGCGGCGCAGCAGTGCTGGGCAAGCGCCGCAAGCTAAGCGCAGCGCTCAAGGCGTGCCGGGTACCGGCCGCACGTGCACTCTGTGTGGGCGACGAGATCCGCGACGCCGACGCCGCGCGCCAGGCCGGCATCGCCTTCGCCGGCGTCGGCTGGGGCTACACCTTGCCAGCCGCGCTGCAGCCGCACACGCCGCTGCCGCTGCTGCAGCGCCCGGCGGACGTCTGGGACCGGCTGGGCCTGCCCATCCCGGCCTGATCTAGCGAGCTGCGCCCGCGACCCAGCGCCCGATTCCCGCCCCGCCGTCGTTCCCTGCCTGCTCGCAATCCCTCCGCGCCGGGTAGCCGCTTCTACCCATTCCCGACTCCCCATTCCCGATTCCCAGCCCCATGCTGCACCGCGTCGTTGATTGTTCACTTATGATTGCTATATTCATATACGAACAGTCGGCAAGCGGCGCCAGCGGCCAGGGCGACGCGATCCGGCCATCATCCGATCTGGCCCCAGGTGGGCGGAGGCGTGGCATGCGCAATTCCAGCGGTCCCCGATCCTGCAGGCCGAGCGGGCGCCGTGCGCCGGCGAACGGTCGAGGCCGGTGCCAGTGAACGCCGCGGTCGCCGCCGCCGAGCCCGGCGCAATCGCGCAGCGCCCGCTGGGCCGCAGCGAGGTGCGCATCGCCACGCTGGGCTTCGGCGCCGCGCCGATCGGCAATCTGTATGCGGAAGTGGACGATGCGGTGGCGCTGGCCGCGGTCGCCGATGCCCATGCCGCCGGCATCCGCCATTTCGACACCGCGCCGTACTACGGCTACGGGCTGAGCGAGCGCCGGCTCGGGCAGGGCCTGCGCGGGCTGCCGCGCGCCAGCTACACACTGTCGACCAAGGTCGGGCGCCGCGTCTACGACGAGGCCGGTGCCGCGCCGGGGCGCGACGGTTTCGCCGTGGCCGGACGCGGCGCCGCATTCGACTACAGCCGCGACGGCGTGCTGCGCGAATTCGAGGCCAGCCTGCAGCGGCTCGGCACCGACCACGTGGACGTGCTGCTGCTGCACGACATCGGCCGCCTCACCCATGGCGAACGCCACCCGGCGATGCTGCGCCAGGCGCTGGACGAGGCCTTGCCGGCGATGGCCGAGCTCAAGGCCAGCGGCGCCTGCCGCGCGATCGGCATCGGCGTCAACGAGGAAGACATCGCGCTGGAGCTGATGCCGCTGTTCCCGCTGGATTGCGTGATGCTGGCCGGCCGTTACACCTTGCTCGAACAGCACGCGGCGCAGCGGATCATGGCGCAGGCGCTGCAGCACCAGGTCGGCATCCTGGTCGCCGGCCCGTACAGCTCGGGCCTGCTCAGCGACGCGCGCGGCCCCGGCGACACCTACAACTACGCGCCGGTGGATGCAGCCACGCTCAAGCACGCGCAGCAGCTGTTCGCGGCCTGCGCGGCGCAGGGCGTGGACGTGGGCGCGGCCGCGCTGCAGTTCCCGCTCGCACACCCGGCGGTCGCCGCGGTGGTCGCCGGCATGCGCACGCCGGCGGAGGTGGCCAGCGCCGCCGCGCGCCTGCACGCGCCGATCCCGCCCGCGCTGTGGCGCGACCTGCGCAACCAGGGCCTGCTGCAGGCGCAGGTGCCGACGCCGTGAACGTGGTCGATGCGCACGTGCACTTCTGGCAGCTGGCGCGCGGCGACTACGACTGGCTGACGCCCGAACTCGCCGCGCTGTATCGCGACTTCGTGCCCGAAGACCTGATCGCCACGCTCGATGCGCACGGCGTGGACGCGATCGTCGCGGTGCAGGCGGCGCAGACCGAAGCGGAGACCCGCTACCTGTTGCAGCTCGCACGCGCGCAGCCGCGCATAGCCGGCGTGGTCGGCTGGATCGATTTCGAGGCCGCCGACGCGGCCGCGCGCATCGCCGCGCTGTGCGTCGAGGGCGACGGGCTGCTCAAGGGCCTGCGGCCGATGGTGCAGGACCTGGCCGATCCGCAGTGGCTGGCGCGGCCGCAGCTGGATCCCGCGTTCGACGCGATGCTGCGGCACGACCTGGCGTTCGATGCGTTGGTCAAGCCGCTGCACCTGCCCGCGCTGCAGGCGCGGCTGCGGCGCCATCCGGCGTTGCGCGTGGTGCTCGACCATGCCGCCAAGCCGGCGATCGGCGGCGACGGTTTCGCCGCCTGGGCCGATGGCCTGGCGCAGCTGGCGCGGCATCCGAACGTGCTGTGCAAGCTGTCCGGCCTGCTCACCGAACTGCCTGCCGATGCCGAGGCGGCGGCGATCGAGCCGTACGTGGCGCAGGTGTTCGCCTGTTTCGGCGCGCAGCGGGTGCTGTGGGGCAGCGACTGGCCGGTGCTGACCCAGCGCGCCGGCTACGGCGACTGGCTCGCGCTGGCGCAGGCGCTGGTCGCGCGCCATGCCGCCGGCCACGCTGCCGACGTGTTCGCCGGCAACGCACGCCGCTTCTACCGTTTGCCCCAGCCGCTTCCTTCCCCCTGATCGAGAGTGCCCCACCATGACCACGTCCGCCTTCCATCCCCGGAGCCGCGCATGAGCGGCCGCCTGCAAGGCAAGCGCTGCCTGATCACCGCCGCCGGCGCCGGCATCGGCCGCGAGAGCGCGCTGGCCTGCGCGCGCGAGGGCGCACAGGTGCTGGCCACCGACATCGATGCCGCCGCATTGCAGGCGCTGGCCGCCGAATCCGATGCGATCGTCACGCAGACGTTGGACGTCACCGACGCCGCGGCGATCCAGGCGCTGGTCGCGGCGAACGCGCCGTTCGACGTGCTGTTCAACTGCGCCGGCTACGTGCACCAGGGCAGCATCCTCGACTGCGACGAGCCGGCGTGGCGGCGCTCGTTCGCGATCAACGTCGATGCGATGTACTACCTGTGCCAGGCGGTGTTGCCGGGCATGCTGGAGCAGGGCCGCGGCAGCATCGTCAACATGTCCTCGGTGGCCTCCAGCATCAAGGGCGTGCCGAACCGCTTCGCCTATGGCGTGACCAAGGCGGCGGTGATCGGGCTGAGCAAGGCCATCGCTGCCGACTACGTGGCCAAGGGCATCCGTTGCAACGCGATCTGCCCGGGCACGATCAAGACGCCGTCGCTGGGCCAGCGGGTCAAGGCGCTGGGCGGCGACGAGCAGGCGGTGTGGAAGAGCTTCACCGACCGCCAGCCGATGGGCCGTCTCGGCGACCCGCGCGAGATCGCGCAACTGGTCGTGTACCTGGCTTCGGACGACGCCTCGTTCACCACTGGCCAGACCCACATCATCGACGGCGGCTGGTCGAACTGACCGCGCCTGCCTTCCACTTCCAAGAGGACATCCCATGAAACTGCTGCGCTACGGCGAACCCGGCCACGAACGTCCTGCCCTGCTCGACGCCGATGGTCACCTGCGCGACCTGTCCGCGATCATCGACGACGTCGCCGGCGAACACCTCACCGCCGCCGGCCTGGACAAGCTGCGCGCGCTCGACCCGGCCACGCTGCCCAAGGTGGAAGGCGAGGTGCGCTACGGGCCGGCCGTGGGCCGCGTCGGCAAGTTCATCTGCGTCGGCCTGAACTACGCCGACCACGCCGCCGAGTCGGGCATGGCGGTGCCGGAGATGCCGGTGCTGTTCATGAAGGCCACCACCGCGATCAGCGGCCCCAACGACACCGTGACGATTCCGCGCGGCTCGAAGAAGAGCGATTGGGAAGTGGAACTGGGCGTGGTGATCGGCGACGTCGCCCGCGATGTGTCGCTGGAGGACGCGCTCGAGCACGTCGCCGGCTACGCGGTGATCAACGACCTGTCCGAACGCGAGTTCCAACTCGAGCACGGCGGGCAGTGGGTCAAGGGCAAGAGCTGCGACGGCTTCGGCCCGCTCGGCCCGTGGTTGGTCACCCGCGATGAAGTGGCCGACCCGCAGAATCTGTCGATGTGGCTGGAGGTCAACGGCCACCGCTACCAGAACGGCAACACGCGCACGATGGTATTCGGCGTGGCCGAGCTGGTCAGCCACATCAGCCGCTACATGACGCTGATGCCGGGCGACGTGATCAGCACCGGCACACCGCCGGGCGTGGGCCTGGGCCAGAAGCCGCCGATCTACCTGAAACCGGGCGACGTGATGGCGCTGGGCATCGAAGGCCTGGGCGAGCAGCGCCAGGCTGTGGTCGCCCATCCCCGCGACGCAAGCTAAAGCCGCAAAGCCCCTCTCCCACTGGGAGAGGGGTTGGGGTGAGGGTAGGGGCGAAGCCACCTCGCCATCCATCTGGATACGGTCTTCGCTCGCGTTTCGTATCCCGCGTGTGCAACACGGCTGAGTGCTTCTACTTCGTTCGTGTTCTGAAGGGCGCCGGCAGTTGTGCACTCCCGCACCCTCACCCCAACCCCTCTCCCGGGGGGAGAGGGGGCTTGTCAATCGCATTTTTCTTTTTCTCTACCGCCTCACCACCAGGATCCCCATGAGCAAAATCGTCGCCCTCGAGACCTTCGACGTGCGTTTCCCCACTTCGCGCGAACTGGACGGTTCCGATGCGATGAATCCGGATCCGGACTACTCGGCCGCCTACCTGCGCCTGCGCACCGATGCCGACGACGGCCTCGCCGGTTACGGCCTGGTGTTCACCATCGGCCGCGGCAACGACGTGCAGAGCGCGGCGATCGCGGCGCTGTCGCATCATGTGGTCGGGCGCGAGGTGGAAGACGTCATCGGCGACCTGGGCGGTTTCGCGCGCAGCCTCACCGACGATTCGCAGTTGCGTTGGCTGGGCCCGGAGAAGGGCGTGATGCACATGGCCATCGGCGGCGTCATCAACGCCGCCTGGGACATGGCCGCGCGCCGCGCCGGCAAGCCGCTGTGGCGCTACATCGCCGAGCTGTCGCCGGAACAGCTGGTGGCCACCATCGACTTCCGTTATCTGACCGACGCGCTGACCCCCGACGAGGCGCTGGCCATGCTGCGCGCGGCCGAACCGCTGCGCGCCGAACGCCTGCAGACGCTGCTCGAACAGGGCTATCCGGCCTACACCACCTCGCCTGGCTGGCTCGGCTACTCCGACGAGAAGCTGGTGCGCCTGGCCAAGGAAGCGGTGGCCGACGGCTTCCGCACGATCAAGCTCAAGGTCGGCGCCAACGTGCAGGACGACATCCGCCGCTGCCGCCTGGCGCGCGCAGCGATCGGTCCGGACATCGCGATGGCGGTGGACGCCAACCAGCGCTGGGACGTGGGTCCGGCGATCGCCTGGATGCGCCAGCTGGCCGAGTTCGACATCGCCTGGATCGAGGAGCCGACCAGTCCCGACGACGTGCTCGGCCACGCCGCGATCCGCCAGGGCATCGCGCCGGTGCCGGTGTCCACCGGCGAGCACACGCAGAACCGCGTGGTGTTCAAGCAACTGCTGCAGGCCGGCGCGGTGGACCTGATCCAGATCGACGCCGCGCGCGTGGGCGGGGTCAACGAGAACCTGGCGATCCTGCTGCTGGCGGCGAAGTTCGGCGTGCGCGTGTTTCCGCATGCCGGCGGCGTCGGCCTGTGCGAGTTGGTGCAGCACCTGGCGATGGCCGACTTCGTCGCCATCACCGGCAAGATGGAAGACCGCGCGATCGAATTCGTCGACCACCTGCACCAGCACTTCGTCGATCCGGTACGCATCGAACACGGCCGCTACCTGGCGCCGACGCTGCCGGGCTTCTCGGCCGAGATGCACGCGCAGTCGGTCACCCAGTACCTGTATCCGGACGGCCCGTTCTGGAGCGCGGACCTGGCCGCGCAGCAGGCTTAGCGCGAGATGCGTGCGCGGCTCTACGCCGCGCACGCGCCCTGTAGGAGCGGCTTCAGCCGCGAGGAACGCAGCGGCGGACTCGACGGCTGCGGAAGCCGTCGGGACTGAAGTCCCTCCCACAGTGCACCCAGTTGGCTCGCCGCAAGTTCCTGTAGGAGCGGCTTCAGCCGCGACGAACGAAGTGGGGCACTGACGGCTTCGCAAGCCATCGGGAGCAAGTGCTTTCGCAGTGTCACTGCTTGCATCGCGCACGCCCCCTGTAGGAGCGGCTTCAGCCGCGACGCGTTCTACCGATGCAGTCTGTCGCGGCTGAAGCCGCTCCTACAGGGTGGTTTCTCTGCATGGCAGGGACCGCAGTCCTTACCAAGAGATCTCAGTCCCGCGCCTGCTCCGCTACCGCCGCCTGCAGCGAAAAGATCTGCAGCGCCTCGCGCCATTTCTCGCCCGGCGCCGAACCCGGCAACGGCTTCTGGAAGCGCCACATCAGCTCTTCCCAGGCCTGCACGCGCGGGTCGGCGGCATCCGCGGCGGCCTTGGCCGCGGGCGAATAGTCGTCGTCCACCTCCATCAGCATCACCAGGCGGTCGCCGCAGCGGTGGATGTCCAGGTCGCGGATGCCGGCATTGCGCAACGAGGCGACGATCTCCGGCCACACCGTGTCGGGGCGATGCCAGCGCTCGTATTCGGCGATCAGCGCCGGGTCGTCGTGCAGGTCGAGCAGATAGCAGTGACGCGGCATCTCAGGCTCCCGCAACGGTAGCTGGCGTCGCTGCCGCGCGGTCGCGCGCATAGGACGCGAACACCAGGATCACCGCGAAGCACAGCGCCGGCACGGTCATCGCCCAGTGGATGCCGGCGCGGTCGGACAGCGCGCCCATCAGCGCGGTCAGCACCGCGCCGCCGATGATCGACATCACGATCAGCGACGAGCCGAGCTTGCGCGCGTCGTCGTTCAAGCCGTCCAGGCCCAGCGCGAAGATGGTCGGGAACATCACCGACATGAACGCGCTGCTGGCCACCAGCGCATACAGCCCGGTCCAGCCCGGCAACGCGATCGCCACGCCGCACAGCAGCAGGTTGAGCAGCGCGAACGCGCCCAACAACACCGCCGGCGACACGAAGCGCAGCAACGCGGTGCCGATGAAGCGGCCGGCCATGAACAGCACCAGCGAGACAGTGAGGAAGCTGGCCGCGGTCTTTTCCGGGGTGCCCGGCACCGCGTCCTGCAGATAGCGGATCAGGTAGCTCCAGATGCCGACCTGGGCGCCGACGTAGAAGAACTGCGCGACCACCGCGAACACGAAGCGGCGGTTGCGCAGCAGCGGGCCGAAATAGGCCTTGCCGCCGCTGGCCGCGGCGCCGCTGTCGCGGGTGACCGGGAAGCGGGTCAGCCCGATCAGCAGGGCCCACAGCACCACCACCGCGCCGATGATCAGATACGGGGTCTGCACCGCCGCCGATTCGGCGGCGAAAAAGCTGGCGCGCGCGGCCGGCGCCATCGCCGCCAGTTGCTGCGGGGTGTGCTCCACGCCGGAGAGGATGAAGTGCTGGCCGATCATCACCCCGGTGATCGAGCCGAGCGGATTGAACGCCTGCGCCAGGTTCAGCCGCCGCGCCGCGCCTTCGGCCGGGCCGAGCACGGTGACCAGCGGATTGGCGGTGGTTTCCAGGAACGCCAGGCCACTGGCGATCACGAACAGCGCCAGCAGGAACAAGCCGTAGGTGTGCTCCTGCGCGGCCGGGTAGAACAGGAACGCGCCGGTCGCGTACAGCAGCAGGCCGAGCACCACCGCCGCCTTGTAGCTGAAGCGGCGCATGAACATCGCCGCCGGGATCGCGAACACGAAGTAGCCCAGATAGAACGCGCTCTGCACCAGCCCGGCCTGCAGGTCGGACAGCTCGAACGCCTTCTTGAACTGCTTGATCAGGATGTCGTTGAGGTTGTTCGCCATGCCCCACAGAAAGAACAGGCTGACGATCAGGACCAGGGGCACGATGGCGGTGCGCGCCAGGCTGCCGGGCGCCGCTGTTGCGGTGTCGCTGCTGTAGTGCATGCCGCCTACCCCTCCCAGGATGTGCCGCGTGGCGTTGAAGTTGTGGCCGGAGCGTACTGCGGTCGCTGTCGCCATGCAAATATAAAATCCGTGTTTATATTTGCATGGCGCGCCATGGCGTGCGTGGTGTCCGAACCCTGGCGCAGGCGGTCTTCGCAAGCGCCGGTACCGGCGTGCACGGGTCGGACCTGGCAGGCGATGCGGACATCCGTGCGCCAGGCGCAGGCTGGTTTCGCCGCGCTTCTGTCCACGGACATTCCCTGTACCCTAGCGCCCTTCCACCCCCCGCCTGGCCTCGACGGAATGACCACGCCCCCGCCCAAGTACCGCGCTCCCGCCCTGGACAAGGGCCTGGATATCCTGGAACTGCTGGCGCGCGACGCGCGGCCGATGACCATGAGCGAGATCTCGCAGGGCATCGGCCGCTCGCGCGGCGAGATCTTCCGCATGCTGCAGGTGCTGGAAGAGCGCGGTTATCTGACCAAGGGGCCGGGCGAGGGCGGCTACGTGCTGACCAACCGCCTGTTCATGCTCGGCATGCAGCAACCGCAGGTGCAGAACGTCACCGAGGCGGCGCTGCCGGTGATGCGCCGGCTGGCCGATGCGATCCGCCAGCCCTGCCACCTGGTGGCGCCGTCGGACGACCAGATCGTGGTCATCGCGCAGATGGACGTGCCCAGCGACCTGGGCATGGTGGTGCGCCCAGGCCACCGCCGCCCGCTCGCGCATTCCACTTCCGGCCTGGTGCTGTTCGCGTTCCAGCACGAAGACGCGCAGGCGCGGTTGCTGCAGCGCCTGGACGCCAGCGACGTGGGCTACGATCGCGACGCGTTCCTCGCCGCCGCCGCGCAGGTGCGCGCGCTGGGCTACAGCATCCACCCCAGCGAAGCGGTGGTCGGCGTGATCGACCTGACCGCGCCGATCCTGCAGCACGGCAGCGCCATCTACACGCTGACCGTGCCCTTCATCGAACGCCGCCCGCAGCAGATCGACGCGCAGGCGGCGATGCAGGCGGTGTGCGCGGCTGCGGCGGAGATCAGTGCGGCGTTGGGTGGGTAGCCTGTCGCGCGGTACGCAGGACACGCTGCCAGGCTGCGGTTGCGCAGGTGGCAAGCCCGGCATCAGCATGACGACAGCGACATAGGTGGGGGGAGAGCCCGTGTTTACCTGGGAGGGCGCCGTCACCGTCGCTGCCATCGTCGTGGTCGTTGCTTTCATGGCGTGGCTTATTTGGCTTCAGCGCCGTCGCGATCATTGGCTGGAGCGAGCGGTGGAGGAATCCTTCCGGCGCGTTTCCCTGACCAGCGATGGCGTGCTTCTCACCGGTGCGGATCTGGTCGTGGTGAAGAAGGTGCAGCAATTCATGGACGCCAATTACGATGCGTCCTTCATGTTCGATAGCGAAGCCATGAACGGCAGCAACGCGTTCTGGTATTGCAGTGGGCCCGGTGCGCGCTGGTTCCTGGCGATCCCGACGGTCAGCACGTGCCGCAGTGGTGTGGACGTGCGCTGGGTGCTGCGTCCGCTGACCGAGCAACGCGCGCGCGCGGTGCTGCGCTTCGATCGCGTGGCGTATCAGCGCGCGTTCGGCGAGATGCCTGACTAGGCCTGGCAAGGTCGGTAACGACACGGCCAGCACGCGGCGGACGGTTGAATCGTAGTTGTCCGGGATCCAGGTGCCACAGGCCCGATAGGCGCCTGTTGCACCGCAGCGTGCATTGGTCACGGTTTCATAATTATATCGTAATTACAATCTTGGCAGGCCCCGCCGCCAGGCGCTGCCGCCCTCCATTCGCCGACGGAAAGCCTTATGCCTCAGGACTGGAACACGCTCGCCGACAATCGCCGGCAACGCCTGCAGCGCGCCGAAGGGCTGGCGCGCGGGCGCCTGGTGGAGGCCAAGGACGCGGTGGCGTTGCTGGAGGCGGTGATCGAGCCGGGCGACCGCGTGTGCGTGGAAGGCAACAACCAGAAGCAGGCCGATTTCCTCTCGCAGTGCCTGACCGAGGTCGATCCGGCGCGGGTGCACGGGCTGCACATGCTGCAGTCGGTGCTGGCGTTGCCCTCGCACCTGGACGTGTTCGAACGCGGCATCGCGCAGCGTCTGGACTTCTCCTTCTCCGGGCCACAGGCATTGCGCCTGGCGCGGCTGGTCGCCGACAAGCGCATCGAGATCGGCGCGATCCACACCTACCTGGAGCTGTTCGGCCGTTACTTCGTTGATCTGACGCCGCGCGTGGCGCTGGTCGCCGCGCAGGCCGCCGATCGCCACGGCAATCTCTACACCGGGCCGAACACCGAGGACACGCCGGTGATCGCCGAGGCCACCGCGTTCAAGGGCGGCATCGTCATCGCCCAGGTCAACGAGATCGTGGACACGCTGCCGCGCGTGGACATCCCCGCCGACTGGATCGGCTACGTGGTGCAGGCGCCGCGCCCGCACTACATCGAACCGCTGTTCACCCGCGACCCGGCGCAGATCTCCGAGATCCAGGTGCTGATGGCGATGATGGCGATCAAGGGCATCTACGCCGAGTACGGCGTGGACCGGCTCAACCACGGCATCGGCTTCGACACCGCGGCGATCGAGCTGCTGCTGCCGACCTACGCCGAGTCGCTCGGTCTGCGCGGCAAGATCTGCCGGCATTGGGCGCTGAATCCGCATCCGGCGCTGATCCCGGCGATCGAGTCGGGCTTCGTCAAATCCGTGCACTCGTTCGGCTCGGAACTGGGCATGGAGAAGTACATCGCCGCGCGCGCCGACGTGTTCTTCGCCGGCCCCGACGGCTCGATGCGTTCCAACCGCGCGTTCTCGCAGACCGCCGGCCTGTACGCCTGCGACATGTTCATCGGCTCCACACTGCAGATCGACCTGCAGGGCAACAGTTCCACCGCCACCCGCGACCGCATCGCCGGCTTCGGCGGCGCGCCCAACATGGGTTCGGATGCGCGCGGCCGCCGCCACGGCAGCAACGCCTGGCTCAAGGCCGGGCGCGAGGCCGCGCGCCCGGGCGAGATGCCGCGCGGTCGCAAGCTGGTGGTGCAGATGGTGGAGACCTTCCGCGAACACATGGCGCCGGCCTTCGTCGATCGGCTCGACGCCTGGGAACTGGCCGAGCGCGCCAACATGCCGCTGCCGCCGGTGATGATCTACGGCGACGATGTCAGCCACGTGCTGACCGAAGAGGGCATCGCCAATCTGCTGCTGTGCCGGACGCCGGAGGAGCGCGAACAGGCGATCCGCGGCGTGGCCGGCTACACCGCGGTCGGCCTGGGCCGCGACAGGCGCATGGTCGAGAACCTGCGCGACCGCGGCGTGATCCGCCGCCCCGAGGACCTGGGCATCCGCCTGCGCGACGCCAGCCGCGACCTGCTGGCCGCGCGCAGCGTCAAGGATCTGGTGCGCTGGTCCGGCGGCCTGTACGCACCGCCGCAACGTTTCCGCAACTGGTAAGGGATGTCGATGGAAACCCTTCGCTATCGTTACGACGGGCGCCTGGCGCCGAACGGCCGGCTCGACCACGTGCTGGTCGGCGTGGTGTCCTCCGGCAATCTGGAAGTGCTGATCGAACCGCAGGACTTGGGCGGTGCGATGCAGATCGAGATCGTCACCGCCGCCGACGGCTTCGGCACGATCTGGCAGGCGGTGCTGGACGATTTCGCCGTGCGCCATCCGCTGCGCGACGTGCGCATCTCGATCAACGACGTCGGCGCCACCCCGGCGGTGGTCGGCTTGCGCCTGGACCAGGCGGTGGAAGCGTTGCAGGAGGATGCGTGATGCGTTCAATCCGCACATCCGCAATCGCCACACTCCCTGTAGGAGCGGCTTCAGCCGCGACGGTATCCGCAGCCGGCGATAGCTCGACTCCGTTCGTCGCGGCTGAAGCCGCTCCTACAGGGGATGTCGCTCGGTTTCTTCTTGTAGGAGGGGCTTCAGCTCCGACGGTGTCCGGAGTCTGGGACATTTTGGCTCCGTTCGTCGCGGCTGAAGCCGCTCCTACAGGGAGCGCTGCCCTTTCGAGAAGTGCTTCGGTGCCGAGGGCATCCGCAGCGGCCGCTGTTCGGGCTTCGCTCGTTGCGACTGAAGTCGCTCCTACAAGGGATGCTGTGCTTGCGAAGAGCCCTGTTGTGGGAGGGGCTTCAGCCCCGATGCGCTCCTCCGGCAGTGCCTGGATGGCGCCGGCCGCGATCCGGACGCCTGCTGCAATGAACGAGCGCCCCGCACTACTAATCCGGCGAGTCCGCCGCCCACACCGGAGCTGCGCATGAGCGCGATCCCGAACAATCGCCGTCCGCGCAGTTTCTATGAAGCCGACGCGCGCGAGCGCATCGCGGGACTGCTCGATCCCGGCTCGTTCCGCGAGTTCGTCGGCCCGCGCCAGCGCGCGATGAGTCCGCACCTGGCGCAGCTGGACCAGCCCGGCGCGTTCGACGACGGCATCGTCGTCGGCGAGGGCCGGCTCGACGGGCGCACGGTGCTGATCGCCGCGCAACAAGGCCAGTTCATGGGCGGCGCGGTCGGCGAAGTGCACGGCGCCAAGCTCACCGGGCTGTTGCAGCGTGCCGTGGCGACCAAACCTTCGGCGGTGCTGCTGTTGCCCGATACCGGCGGCGTGCGCCTGCACGAGGCCAATGCCGGTCTGATCGCGATCTCCGAAATCATGCGCGCCACCCTGGACGCGCGCGCCGCCGGCGTGCCGGTGCTGGCGCTGATCGGCAGCGGCAACGGCTGCTTCGGCGGCATGGGCATCGTCAGCCGCTGCTGCACGCGCATCGTCATGTCCGAAGAAGGGCGGTTGGGCCTGTCGGGTCCGGAAGTGATCGAGACGGTGCGCGGGGTGGAGGAATTCGATTCGCGCGATCGCGCGCTGGTGTGGCGCGTGACCGGCGGCAAGCACCGCTATCTGCTCGGCGAGGCGCAGGCCTTGGTCGCCGATGCCATCGAAGATTTCCGCGCCGCGGCGATCGCCGCGCTGGCAGCGGCGCCACCGTCCGCAGACGACGACGGCCTGGCGCGTATCGCCGCCGAACACGCCGTGCTGCGCCAACGCCTGGAGAGCTACGGCGACTGCCGCGACGGCGTGGACATCTGGCGCCGCCAGGGCATCGCCGATCCCGAAGCGCTGCCGTTGCTGGATACCGCCGCCTTCCTTGCCGCCGTCGCCGATCGGAGCCCGTGATGGAACTGAAGCCTTTGCTGGAAGCACTGTTCCCGCTCGGCCACCGGGTCGAGGTACGCGACGGCGTGATCGGCGGCAGCGCCAGCACCGCGCTGGGCGAGGTCACCGTGATCGGCAGCGCCGACAAGCTGGAAGTGGGCGTGGAGCATGCGCTGGCGTTGGCCGCCGCGGTGCTGGACAGCACTCGTACGCACCCGCAGCGGCCGATCGTGATGCTGGTCGATACCGCCGGCCAGCGGCCGTCGCGCAAGGACGAACTGCTCGGCATCAACGGCTATTTCGGCCATCTGGCGCAATGCCTGGACCTGGCGCGGCGGCGTGGTGCGCGGCTGCTGACGCTGGTCTACGGCGAATCGGTGAGCGGCGGCTTCCTCGCGTTCGGGCTGATGGCCGACGCGATCTACGCGCTGCCCGAGGCGCAGGTGCGGGTGATGGACCTGCGCGCGATGGCGCGGGTCACCAAGCAGCCGCTGGAGAAGCTGCAAGCCTTGAGCAAGAGCTCGCCGGTGTTCGCGCCGGGCGTGGAGAACTACGTGGCGATGGGCGCGGTGGAAGCGGTGTGGCAGGGCGATCTGGCGCAAGCGCTGGTCGCCGCGCTGCAGGCGCCGCTGCACGGCGACGTGCGCGCGCAACGCGGCGCCGAGCGCAACGGCCGCCTGCTGGCCGCGCCGATCGCCGCGGAGGTCGCCGCCGGCCATGCATGAGCCGCTCGCCCGGCACGACCTGGTCTGGCTCGCGGCCGATGCGCCGTGGCAGGCGCGCACGCCGGGTGCGCAGGCGCGCCTGCGCGACTGGTTCGCTGCCGGCCATCCGGCGATCGTCGCGCGCGGCGATCGCAGCGACGATGCGCAGCTGTTGCGTCTCGGCGTGCCGTTGCCGCCGGCCGAAGGCAAGCAGCGCCTGTCGCTGTCGGCCGAGCGTGATGCGGTGTTGCGGCAGCGCGCGCCGCTGACGCTGGACGAGGTCTGCGCGCAGGTGCCGGCCGTGCCGCAGTGGCAAGTGCCGCTGCGCGAATTGCAGGCGCTGGCCGCCACGCATGGCCTGACCCCGCGCGTGTTCGGCGCCTTCGCCTGGCAGGCGCTGACCGGCTTGCCCTATGTGCAGGCCGGTTCGGACATCGATTTGCTGTGGACGGTGCCGTCGCCGGCGCAGGCACCCGCGCTGCTCGCCGACCTTGCGCGCTGGGAGCAGCGTCACGGGCATCGCGTCGATGGCGAAGTGCTGCTGCCCGACGGCAACGCGGTGAGCTGGCGCGAACTGGCCGGCGACAGCGCGCAACTGCTGGTCAAGGCGCTGCGCGACTGCCGGCTGCAGCCGCGCGCCGAGCTGCTGCAGGCATGGGGGGTGTGATGGAACTGCAGGCGCTGCGCGGTACCGAAGACGGTTGCTTCTCGGCATCGCCGGCGGCCGCAGCCGTGGACGGGCCGGCGCCAGAAGCGTTCGGGGCTGAAGCCCCTCCTACAGTGCAGGTAGCCGGCCACCAGCAAGCCCCTGTAGGAGCGGCTTCAGCCGCGACGAGCGCAGTGAGAAACCCTGGTGGCTTTGCTTGTCTGTCGCGGCTGAAGCCGCTCCTACAGGGCACCCTGCAAGAAAGCCACAAGACCCTTGTGGGAGCGACTTCAGTCGCGACGAGTGAAGCAATGGAGGTGCTGCGACCTGACCACGTCGGGACCGAAGTCCCTCCCACAGTGCGCCCGGCGAATAGTCCGCAAGTTCCTGTAGGAGCGGCTTCAGCCGCGACGAACGAAGTGAGAAATCCTGGTGGTTTTGCTTGTCTGTCGCGGCTGAAGCCGCTCCTACAGGGCACCTTGCAAGAAAGCCACAAGACCTTTGTGGGAGCGACTTCAGTCGCGACGAGTGAAGCAATGGAGGTGCTGCGACCTGACCGCGTCGGGACTGAAGTCCCTCCCACAGTGCGCCCGGCGAACAGCCCGCAAGCCCCTGTAGGAGCGGCTTCAGCCGCGACGAACGAAGTCGCGGTCTTGCCAACACCGGAAGCGGTCGGGACCAAAGCCCCTCCCACAGGACTTGTCGCAGGCATGGCATCCCTTGTGGGAGCGACTTCAGTCGCGACGATCGAAGCCCGAGCAGCGACGGTACAATTCGCCCGCCATCCGCGAGCGACTGTGGCCGCAGCCAAGGCAGCGGCGATCGCTCCCCACCGCCTGTCCATGCCGCACCGCCTCGGTCGTCTCGCCGTCGCCAGCCTGCATGCCGAGCTGGCCTGCGCGCCGAAGCCGGGTCTGGTCACGCCGTTCGATCGCGGCAGCCACGACGATATGGACGCTTCCACGTTCCTGCGCAGCCTGTTCGCGTTGCGCGGCTACTTCGTCGCGATCGCCACCGCCGGCGCGGCCGATGCGGCGTTCCCCACGCTGCGCGAACTTGGCATCGGCGCCGAGCGCGCGATGCTGCGCGCCACCGGCGGCGTCAATACGCACCGCGGCGCGATCTTCAGCCTGGGCCTGCTGGTCGCCGCGGCGGCGCGGCTGCGCAGCCAGCATTCTGCGGCGCCGGATGGCATGGCGGTCTGCAATGCGGTCGGTATCTTCTGGCGCGAGGCGCTGCTCGACGCACCACTGGACCCGCACAGCCACGGCCAGCGCATGCGTCGCCTGCATGGCGTGGCCGGCGTGCGCGAACAGGCGGCGGCCGGGTTCCCGCTGCTGCGCGAGGTGGCGTTGCCGAGCCTGCGCGCGGCGTTGCGTGCCGGCCTGGCGCAGGAGGCGGCGCTGGCGCAGACCCTGCTGCAGCTGATCGCGCAGACCGACGATCTGAATCTGTTGCATCGCGGCGGCCGCGACGGGCTGCGCTTCGCGCAATGCAGCGCGCGTGCTTTCCTCGAGGCTG
Organism: Xanthomonas sp. GW; assembly: GCF_014236815.1. NCBI lineage: Bacteria > Pseudomonadati > Pseudomonadota > Gammaproteobacteria > Lysobacterales > Lysobacteraceae > Xanthomonas > Xanthomonas sp. GW. The sequence continues at coordinate 4,730,582 of NZ_CP051189.1, read as the reverse complement.
GCGGCGCGGCGCAGCCGGATTGGCGCCAGCAGCTGTCGCGCATCGGCGACGCCTTCGTCGCACGCCGGCTCAGCCCGGGCGGCAGCGCCGACCTGCTCGCCTGCGCCTGCTTCCTGCAGCGCCAGGAGGGCGTATGAGCCTGGCCCTGCTGTGCCCGGGACAGGGCGCGCAACATCCGGCGATGTTCGACTACAGCGTCGGCGAGCCGGCGGCCGAAGCGGTGCTGGCCGCGGCGGCGCAGGTGCTCGGCGCCGATCCGCGCGCGCTGGCCGGCGACGACGCGCGCTACGACAACGCCATCGCACAGCCGCTGGTGTGCACCGCGGTGCTGGCCAATGCCGCGGCGCTGCTGCCGCAACTGCCGACGCCGGCATTGCTGCTCGGCTACAGCATCGGCGAGTTGGCCGCGCATGCGTTGGCCGGCGGCATGGAGGCGTCCGCCTGCCTTGCGCTGGCGGTGCAGCGCGCGCAGCGCATGGATGCGGCCAGCCGCAATGGCGACGGCCTGATCGCGGTGCAGGGCCTGCTGCGCGAGCAGGCCGAGACGCTGTGTGCGCAGACCGGCCTGCATCTGGCCATCGTCAACGGCGACGACCATCTGATTCTCGGCGGCCATGCCGATGCGTTGGCGCACGGCGAGCGACAGGCGCGTGCGCAGCGCGCGCGGGTCACCCGCCTGCCGGTGGCGGTGGCCGCGCACACGCCGTTGCTGGCGAGCGCGGCGCAGGCGTTCGCCGCCGATCTGCGTGCCGCGCCATTGGCGGCGCCGCGCGCCGCGGTGCTGGCCGGCATCGACGGACACCGGATCGGCGACCGCGACGACGCCGTCGGCGCCTTGTCGGCGCAGCTGGCGACGACGCTGGATTGGGCCGGCACTCTGCGCCAGGCCGCCGAACGCGGCGCGTGCGTGTTCCTGGAACTGGGACCGGGCGGTGCGCTGGCGCGCATCGCGCGCGAGCTGCTGCCGGAGTGCCAGGCACGCTCTGTGGAGGAGTTCGGCAGCCTGGCCGCGGCGGCGGCATGGGTGCGGCAGGCGGAGCAACGCATGCAGTGATGCAGCCGCGGCGGCGGGAGGGGGCGGCGATGACAGCCGTCGCGCCGCTACGGCAGTGGGCAGTGGGCGATCGACCCAGGATGGCGGGTGGCCATTCGCGGCAGTGGTAGTGGTACGGATCCAGCAAGCTCGGGAGGGCGCATGAGTCCACAAATCGCGACGATCATCGGCTTGATCGTCATGTTCATCGTGGCCACGGCGTTGCCGGTCAACATGGGCGCGGTCGCGTTCGCGTTGGCCTTCATCATCGGTGGCGTCTGGGTCGGCATGGACGGGAAGGAGGTCTTGGCCGGGTTTCCCGGCGACCTGTTCCTGACCCTGGTCGGCATCACTTACCTGTTCGCGATCGCGCGCAACAACGGCACCATCGATCTATTGGTGCATTGGGCGGTACGCGCGGTACGCGGCAAGATCGTGGCGATCCCGTGGGTGATGTTCGTGGTCACCGCGGTGCTGACCGCGTTCGGCGCGCTCGGCCCTGCGGCGGTGGCGATCATCGGTCCAGTCGCGCTGCGCTTCGCCAAGCAGTACAGGATCAATCCGTTGCTGATGGGCCTGCTGGTGATCCACGGCGCGCAGGCCGGCGGCTTCTCGCCGATCAGCGTGTACGGCGGCATCACCAACAAGGTGGTGGAGAAGGCCGGGCTGGACGTGACCGAGATGGCGGTGTTCCTGACCAGTCTCGGCTTCAACTTCCTGATGGCACTGATCTGCTTCTTCGCCTTCGGCGGCCTGGCGCTGCTGCGGCGCGGACAGGCGCCGTCGCTGGCCACGGCCGAGTACGTGCCGGTGGGCGATCAGTCCTCGCACCGCCAGTTCGCGATCGAAGGCCATGGCGCGTTGCTGGCGGCCGGCGGCGGCACCTTGTCCACCGATCCGGCGGCGCTGGAGGCGGTGAGCCTGAACCGCGATCGCGTGCTGACCCTGTTCGGCCTGCTCGGCCTGGGCATTGCCTCGCTGATCTACAACCTCAACGTCGGCCTGGTGTCGATGACCGTGGCGGTGGTACTGGCGCTGCTGTCGCCGAAGGCGCAGAAGGGCGCGGTGGACGGCATCAGCTGGTCCACTGTGCTGCTGATCAGCGGCGTGGTCACCTACGTGGCGGTACTGCAGGAGAGCGGGGCGGTGGACTACATCGGCAACGGCGTGTCCGACATCGGCATCCCGCTGCTCGGCGCGCTGCTGGTGTGCTACGTCGGCGGCATCGTCTCCGCGTTCGCCTCGTCGGCGGCGGTGCTGGGCGCGACCATCCCGCTGGCGGTGCCGTTCCTGCTGCAGGGCCACCTCGGTGCGGCCGGGGTGATCTGCGCGCTGGCGATCTCCTCCACGGTGGTGGACGTGAGCCCGTTCTCGACCAACGGCGCGCTGGTGGTGGCCTCGGCCGCCCCGGACGAACGCGAGTCGCTGTACAAGCGCTTCCTGATCTACAGCGGCCTGGTGGTCCTGTTCGGCCCGCTGCTGGCGTGGCTGCTGCTGGTGGTGCCGGGGTGGCTTTGAAGCTGGGAATGGGGAAACGGGAATCGGGAATGGGGTGAAACAGTTCCCGCGAGCCGATGCGTTATTGGTTTCGTTGCTGCAGCGTCGGCCCTTCGGGGCCGATGCTTTTTTGCAGGAAGTTGAGTGGCGCCGATCGATCGCGCAGACCCGCTCCTACGATTCCCCATTCCCCATTCCCCATTCCCGGCCGTTAGGCAATGGAGCCGGCACATTCAACTTTCCTCCGGCGGCCACGTACATCGCCAGGGCGTTGCCCTGGCTTTGCAGGTGGCGGTTCATGGTGCGCTCGGCGCCTTCGGCGTCGCCGCGGCGGAAGCAGTCCATCAGTTCGCGGTGTTCGGACAGCGATTGCTGCATGCGTCCGGGCGCCAGCAGCTGGCGGCCGCGGTGCATCTTGAGGATGCGGTGCAGGTCGTGGGTGACGCGGATCAGCCACGGGTTGCCGGCGAATTCCTGCACCGATTCGTGGATCAGGTAGTTCTGCCGGTAGTACTCGGCCAGGTCGCCTTCGTCGGCGGCCTGCTCCATGCGCGCGTGCAGCGTTTCCAGCCGCGCCAGGCCGGCGGCGTCGACCTTGCGCACCGCTTCGTAGGCGCAGCGGCCTTCCAGCAGCGCCATCACCGGGAACAGCTCGTTGAGGTCTTCCAGGTTCAGTCGGGTCACGCGCGCGCCGCGGCCGGGTTCGATCTGCACCAGGCCTTCGGCCGCCAGCAGTTTCAGGCTTTCGCGCAGCGGGGTGCGGCTGATGCCCAGTTCGGCGACCAGCGCCGGTTCGTCGATCCACTCGCCCGGCGGCAGCACGTAGTCGTAGATCTTCTGCCGCAGCCGCTCGGCCACGTCTTCGTACAGCGCCACGCGCTTGCGCGGCGCGCGGGTGTCGGGTGCGAGGGTCATCGGCGGGTCGAAACGCTCTGGAGCCGGTGCTGGCGATGCGGCCATTCTAGCGGCCGGCGGGAAACGCCGCCGCGGCGTTTCCCGCCGGTACGCGCTATTTGCCTTTCTTCTTGTCCGGACGCTGCGACAGCGCCGAGGCGGCGGCGGTCTTGCTGTCCTTTCCGGTGCGTCCGTCCTTGAGTACCTTGGAGGCGGCCTTTCCCGCCTTGTCGCCGGTTTTCTCGTTGTTCGCCATGTGCGCTCTCCACGATGCCGCGGTTGCGGTAGACCACTGCATGCGCCCGCGCGCGTCAATGCCGCGTCACGAAAAAACCCGGCGATTCACGCGGGTTTGCGCGCTGCCTAGGCAAGGTAGCGGCTGACAAACCAGGAGCACCCCCATGACCCCGAGGCGCATCACGACCCGGCTTTCGATTCTTGCGGCGCTGGCCGCCGTGGCGCTGAGCGGCTGCGGCAAGCCGGGCGACCAGACCTCGCGCACCGCACCGGCGACCTCGCCGGCGCCGACCGCGGCTCCGGTCGGCGGCGAGAGCGGACGCGCGCCGATCGGCGGCGACGCCTCGGCCAAGGCGATGCTGCAGGTGCTGGAAGGCAATGCGGTGGCGCTGTCGCAGCAGGCGCTGTCGCGCAACGTCAGCGGCAGCGTCGCCGACTTCGCCCGCGAAGTGGTCGCCGCGCACCACGGCGCCGCAGCCGCGGACGCCGGCAAGGGCGGTCCCGGCGACGCGGAGAAGATCGCCGCGCAGGCGGCCAAGGGCAAGGCGCAGCTGCAGGCGCTGGACCAGGAGAAAGACGATTCGGCGTACATGAACGCCTACATGGCGACGATGGTGCGCAGCTATTCCGATGCGCTGGCGGTGATCGATGCCGAGCTGGTGCCGGCGGCGCAACAGGACGCGACCAAGCAGGAACTACAGCAGGCGCGCAAGCGCATCGCCGAGCAACTGGAGCGCGCGCAGGCGCTGGCGTCGGCGCGCTACTGAGGAGGTCTTGTTGCGTTGTCGTTGCTGTCTGTCGCGAACCGGCTGCGGTGCTTAGCGCGACGCAGTACATAGCCCCTCTCCCCTCGGGAGAGGGGTTGGGGTGAGGGTACGTCGCGAAGCGACTCGCGGAGTTTGGGTGCGCGAGGCTTCGCCCGTACCCTCATCCGGCCCTGCGGGCCACCTTCTCCCGAGGGGAGAAGGGACAGCTGCTAGCCCGCAGCCATTGGCCAGGGAGCGACCACTAGCCGTTCGCGATCTCCGCAGCTGCCGCTTGCAACGCCGGCCGCTCCTCGCGCCCATCCGGGTGTCGCGCGAAGTGGGTCGGATCGCTGCCATGCACCGGCGCTTCGTCTTTCCAAGGCCAGCCGCCGAATTGAGTGCGGCGGTAGTCGGCCATGGCCTGGGCGATCTCGGCCTGGGTGTTCATCACGAACGGGCCGTGTTGGGCGACCGGTTCGGCGATCGGGCGGCCCTGCAGCACCAGGAACTCGCTCGCCTCGCCATCGCCGTTGATCAGCTCGACTGCTTGGTCGGCGCGCAACTCGATGGCGGCGTGGCTGGTCACCTCGCGTCCGCCCACGGTCACCGCTGCGCCCTTGAAGAAGTACAGGCTGCGGCGCGTGCCGCGGCCTTGCGCGGCGGGCAGGGTCCAGCGCGCGCCGGGCGCCATGCGGATCGTCCAGATGGCCACGTCGGCATCGTCCTGCGAAGCCCACGAATCCGGTGGCGGCGCCAGCGGGCCGCCGGCCGTACCGGGTGCAGCATCGACGGGACCGATGCGACCCGCCACGCAGGCCACCTCGGTGCTGCGGCCGGCGTCGTCGGTGGCGCTGAAGCGCGGTAGGTTCTGCGCCCAGAACATGGTGAAGTGCGGCGCCACCATCTTGCTGCGCGCCGGCAGGTTGAGCCAGATCTGGAACAGCTCCAGCGGGTTGGGCGCAGCGGTGTCCAGCAGCGGGAACATCTCCGAATGGACGATGCCCGCGCCGGCCGTCAGCCATTGCACGTCGCCGGCGCCGAAGCGCGCCACCGCGCCGAGCGAGTCGGAATGGTCGATCAGGCCCTGGCGCACGATGGTCACGGTCTCGAAGCCGCGGTGCGGGTGGCCGGGAAAACCGGGGACCTCCTCGCCGTGGTACATGCTCCAGCCGTCCTTGCGGCTGAAGTCCTGGCCGATGGCGCGGCCTTGCAGCGACGCCGCCGGCCCCATCGCGCCGTTGCCGGCGGGGTAGGCGTCGTCGTGATAGACGCAGAACAGGAACGGGTCGATCGTTTCCCAGGGAAAGCCAAGCGGCTTGATCTGGACGACAGGGTCGGTCATGGAGAGATCCTTCATGCGAACGCCGCCCGAGATGGAGGCGGCAACGCTTCCGATATGGGGCGATGCCGATGGAACGGAAGGCCGCTCCGAAGGACATCCTGTCCCGCACGGGAAACGCTGTACGCGCCGCCGCCGCGTACAGGGCCATTGGGCAGGCAATGGCACCGGCCCCGCGCCTCCGCCGACCGAGCGACCGAGGCCGGCATCGGCGCGCAACTGAATGCCGGCTGGGGCGCAGCCGGTCCTCCGCGCACGCGCGGCCCGTGCGTCATCGGACTGTCATCCGTCGCGACCAGCATCGCAGGCCTTTCCGACCCTGCGAGCGCCTGGTGCGTCCCGAACCCTTGCCGGCCCTGTCGCGGCTGTTCCTGCAATGGCGGCCGTCGCTGAGCCGTTATTTCCTGCGCCGCCGCGCCGCGGCGTGGGACGCCGAGGACCTGGTGCAGGAAGTGTGGCTGCGCCTGCAGCGCAGCGAGGCGCACGCGCCGGAGATCGCCAATCCGGAAGCCTACCTGTTCACCATCGCCGCCAACCTGATGCGCGAGCACGCGCTGCTCAACCAGCGCAGCACGCAGCGCGACACCTGCCTGGACGAGGTGCTGGAGCGGCTGGCGGTGCCGTGCGAAGCGGATGCGCACGTGCACCGCGAGCAGCGCCGGCGGCGCCTGGCCGAACTGATGGCGCGGCTGCCGCCGAAATGCCGCGCGGCGATGGTGCTGCGCTACCGCGACGAACTCGGCTACCAGGACATCGCCGAGCAGTTGCAGATCTCCAGCCACATGGTCAAGAAATACATCATCAAGGGTCTGGCGGTGTGCCGGCAGGGCATGGCGCGCTATGCGTGAGTCGCCGATCGCCGCGGCGGCCGCGGCCTGGTATCTGGCGCAGCGCGAAGCGCCGCTGGCGCCGGTGCAGCAGGCCGAGTTCCTGGCCTGGCTGCGGCAATCGCCCACGCACGTGGCCGAATACCTGGGCATCGCGCACCTGCACCAGGACCTGCAGGCCGCGGCGCACTCGCAGCAGGCCAGCAGCGAACAGCTGTGCGCGCATGCGCGCCACAGCGGCGCGGTGGTGGTGCCGTTGCGGCCCGAGTTCGGCCGCGCGGCGCCACCGCGATCGCAAGCGGTGCCGGTGCCACGCAAGCGCAGCCGGCGCTGGGCCTTGGGCCTGGCCGCCGTCCTCGCGCTGTCGGCGATCGGCGTCGCCACGCAGCTAGCGGCGCCGAAGACGGTGCCGGCGACGGTCTACGCCGCCGGCACCGATGCCGGGCGCGAGGTGGCGCTGGCCGACGGCAGCGTGGTGCGCCTGGATCGCGGCAGCGCCATCGCGGTGCGCTACGGCGCGCAGCGCCGCGACATCGCGCTGCTGCGCGGCAAGGCGCTGTTCGACCTCGGCCACGATCCGGCGCGGCCGCTGCGGGTCAGCGTCGGCACGCTGGTGCTGCGCGATATCGGCACCGTGTTCGGCGTCGACCAGCACGACGGCGCCACCCGCGTCACCGTGCTGCAGGGACGCGTGCACGTGCTGCGCGGCGCGCATCCGTGGTGGCGGCGCAGCGCGCTGCCCAGCGAGGGCGCGCAGCTGGCGGACCTGGGCGGCGGCCAGCAGGCGCGGCTGGATGCGCGCGGCCGGTTGCTGGGAATGGACGCGCATGCCGACATCGCCGGCGCCACCGCCTGGCTGCCGGCACAGGTCGGCGTGCACGACCGCAGCGTGGGCGAGGTGGCGCGGCTGTTCAACGCCTACACCACGCAGCCGCTGCGCATCGCCGATCCGGCGCTGGCCGCGCGCCGCATCAGCGGCGTGTTCCACCTGCGCGATCCGGAAGCCTTCGTCGCTTACCTGGGCAGCCTGCCGAACGTGCAGGTGCACCGCGACGCGCAGGCGGTGACGATCCGCAGCGCGCCGGCGCCTATGTAAGAAAAAATTCATGCAATTACCGGTAGCCGCGCGGCGCTGTGCGGCACTCCTAGGTAGGCATGGCCGTCGCGCTGGATGCGCACGGCCGCCTTCCTCTCCCCTCCGGTAGCACGCCCCATGCGCAACACACTCGTTGTTTCCATCGCCCTGCTGCTCGGCAGCACTTCCTCGTTGCCGGCCTGGTCGGCCCCCGTCGCCGCCACCGCGCCGGCGATCGCGCCGATGCCGCTGGACCAGGCGCTGGAGATGTTCGCCCGCAACAGCGGCCTGCAACTGATGTACGACCCGGCCTTGGCGACCGGGCAACGCAGCAACGGCGCACCGGCTGGCCTGGCGCCGGCGCAGCAGCTGCAGAAACTGCTGGCCGGCACCGGCCTGGATTACCGCATGCCGACCCCGGGCACGGTCAGCATCGTGCGCGGCGCCCCGGTGCAACGCAGTGCCGCCGCTCCGCGTGCACCGCACGCCGCGGCCACGCCGGCCGCCGACCCGGGAGACCGCGACGACGGCCCGCGCGAACTGGCGCCGATCAACGTTACCGCCAACAGCGTCGATACGCTGGCACCCAGCGCCGCGCCGCTGGAGGCGAGCCAGCCGACCTCGGTGATCGACGAACGCTTCATCCGCGACGGCCTGCGCCTGAACGCGAACTACGACGACATCATCAAGTACGCGCCGAGCGTGGTCACCACCTCGCCGGAAGGCCCGGGCCTGGGCAAGAACGAAGGCATCAGCATCCGCGGCTTCCAGGACGGCCAGTTCAACATCACCTTCGACGGCATTCCGTTCGGCGACGCCAGCGACCTGCACCACACCACGTCCGCGTACTTCAACAACCACGTGCTCGGCCAGGCCGAGATCGACCGCGGCCCCGGCGGCGGCGCCACCATCGGCAACGCCACCTTCGGCGGCACCCTGGCGCTGCGCACGCGCAACCCCAGCGCGGTGGACGGCGTCACCGTGTACGCCACCGGCGGCAGCTGGGACACCTGGTCCACCGGGGTCAGCGCCGACGAGCACATCGGCAACACCCGCGTGTTCGCCGACCTGTCCAAGGAAGCCAGCGACACCTACCTGAAAGGCACCGACGACCGCCGCGAGCACGCTTTCGTCAAGACCGTCACCGAGCTGGGCGAGGCGACCACGCTGACCTTCGTCAGCAGCTACAACCAGGAGCACCAGAACACCGTGCAGGGCGCCACCCGCGCGCAGATCGAACAACACGGCTGGCGCTACGGCCTGGGCAACGATCCGACCCTGCAGAACTACACCGGCTACAACAGCGCCGCGTACTACTCCAGCTTCAGCTACCTGGGCCTGAGCACGCGCCTGGGCGACTGGGACCTCGACAACAAGGTCTACTACAACAGCTTCGACCATACCGCCGCCAAGAGCAGCATCCCCACCAGCGAGAGCGCGGCCGACAACGGCGTGACCTTCTACTCCAGCACCGGCAAGAAGCTGTCCAAGTCGGCCACCGACGTGCCCGGCAAGCTGTCGGACAACGATTTCCATGCCTTCGGCGACGTGCTGCGGCTGGCGCGCGACCTGGGTCCGGGCCAGTTGCAGACCGGCGTGTGGGTGGAGCGCAGTCTGGACGAACGCGAGCAGTTGCCTGTGGACATGACGACCGGCGCGGCCAGCGGCACCAAGTACGGCTATCTGTACAACTACCAGCTGCACGACCGCACCGACACGCTGCAGCCTTACGTGCAGTACGACTGGAAGCTGAGCGACACGCTGACCCTCAGCCCCGGCGTGCGCTATTCGCGGGTGGAGCGCGAGCTCGACGCGCAGCTCAACAAGAGCACCCCGCCGGCGCCGTCCTACACCAGCGCCAGCTACGACGCGACGCTGCCGTCGCTGAGCCTGCACGATGCCTTCAGCGACCACTGGAGCGGCTACCTGCAGGCCGCGCGCGGCTTCCTGGCGCCGCCGATCGACGTGATCGAACTCAACGGCGGGCGCGGCCTGCAGCCGGAGCTGACCAGCAACTACCAGCTCGGCACCAGCTACGCCGCGCGCGGACTGACCTTCGGCGCCGACGTCTACTACATCGACTTCAGCAACTACATCAGCCAGACCCTGGTCGCCACCGACAGCGGCACCGAGAGCGCCTACGTCAACGGCGGCGGCGCGGTGTACCGCGGCGCCGAGGCCGAAGCCACCTATGCGCTGACGCCGACGCTGAGCCTGTACGCCAACGCCAGCTACAACGAGGCGACCTACAAGCACAGCAGCACCCAGGTCGCCGGTACCCCGCACGTGACCGGCGCATTGGGCCTGCTGTACAACAGCGGCACCGGCTACTTCGGCTCGTTGATGGAAAAGGTGGTCGGCGCGCAGTACGGCGTGGACAACACCACGGACGCCAGCGGCGCGACCGTGTTCGGCAACGACCAGCGCCTGGGCGGCTACGCCAGCCTGGATGCGGCGCTGGGCTATCGCAGTACGCATGGCCCCTACGGCCTGAAGGGCTATTCGATCAGCATGGACGTCAACAACCTGCTCGATCGGCACGCCTTGATCGGCTACGCCGGTGCGCGCTCCTCCGACAACCAGCCGCTGTATTTCGGCCTGGCCGGACGCGGCGTGTTCCTCGATCTGTCGCTGAAGTTCTGAGGCCGGGGCATGCACCTCTCCATCGAAGCACCCAGGACCGCCACGCTTGCGCGGCGCCGCCTGCAGCGCGTGGCCGCGCTGTTGATGCTGGCCGCGGCGGCATTGCCGGCCGTGGCTGCGGCGCGCGCCGGCGCAGACGCGCCAGCGCAAGTGCGCCTGACCATCGTGGTGATGCGCCACGGCGTGCGCGCGCCGACCCAGGATCCGCAAGCGCTGGCCAGGTACGCGGCGCAGCCCTGGCCGCAATGGCCGGTGGCGCCGGGCATGCTCACCGCGCACGGCGCGGCGGGGATGCAGGCGCTGGGCGCGCGCTATCGGCAGCGCTGGCTGAAGGAGGGCGTGCTGGCGCCTGACTGTGGCCAGGCGCAGGTGGTGTTGATCGCCGACAGCACGCCGCGCAACCACGCCAGCGCCGCGGCCTTCGGTGAAGGCCTGCAGCCGGGCTGCCGCGCCCAGTACCTGGCGTTGCCGACCGCACAGAACAATCCGCTGTTCCACTACGCGGCCGGCAAGGACAAGCACGACGACAAGGACAACGACGCGGTGGTCGCGCCGCTGCATCCAGATGCGGCCACGCGGAAGCGGCTGCGCGAACTGCAGCAGGTCCTGTCCGGCTGCCGGGGCGCCGCCTGCGCCGCGCAAGCGCCTGGCCAGGACACGCCACGCCTGGACGATCCGCAGCGGCTGCACGATCCCGCGCAGGCGGCCAAGCTGCTGAAGACCGCCGGCAGCCTGGCCGAGAACCTGATGCTGGAATACGCGCAGGGCCTGCCGCTGCCGCAGGTGGCGTGGGGCCGCGCCGATGCGGCCGCCCTGCAACGCCTGATCGGGCTGCACAACGCCTCTTTCGACCACAGCAAGCGCGCCCTGCCGGCGGCGCGTGCCGGCGGCTCCAACCTGCTCGCGCACCTGCTGGCGACGCTGCAGGCCGCGGCCGGACAGACCCCGGCGGTGGCGCCGCTGGCACCGGCGCACACCCGCGCGCTGCTGTTGCTCGGCCACGACACCAACCTGGCGCATCTGGCCGGCCTGCTCGGCGTGCCCGGTCCGGTGCGCGGCCAGCCCGATGCCTATCCGCCCGGCGGCGCGCTGTTGCTGGACTTGGTGCGGCAGCGCGGCCGCGACTATCTGCAACTGCGCAGCGTGGTGCCGACCTTGCAGGCGCTGCGCGACAACCGTTTCGACGGCGACCAGCTGCGCGAGCGGCGCTGGCCACTGCCGGGTTGCGGTGGCCGACTGCGCTGTCCGTTGGCGGTCGCGTTGCCGGCGCTGCAGGCGCGGCTGGACGCGCAGCAGGTGCAGGCCGACGTGCCGGCGTTGAGCGCGTGGCCGGTGCAGGCCGCGGTGGCCGGCGACTAACGCAATCGTCTCGTCGCGTTGCGCCCCCTGTAGGAGCGGCTTCAGCCGCGACCGGGCCTCACCGGTAGCGTCCGGTCGCGGCTGAAGCCGCTCCTACACCGGCTCCACGGCGACCGTCCGATTTCCGAGGGGCTGTGTCTGGCACCCTGCGCGCGCCATCACGGATCGCAACGCGGCGAAGGCCGATCATGCGGTTCCCGCGCTGCGCGCCCGCGTGGCGTTGCGCCGTCTTTGAAGGTTCCCGCCATGTCGCCGATGTCCGCCGCTTCGCTCCCCGATTCGATGACCGCGATCGAGATCCGCCACCCCGGCGAGCCGGAGGTGCTGGTGCCGGTGCGCCTGCCGCTGCCGCATCCGGGCCGCGGCGAACTGCTGGTGCGGGTCGCCGCGGCCGGGGTCAATCGTCCCGACGTGATGCAGCGCCGCGGCAGCTACCCGCCGCCGCCCGGCGCGTCGCCGTTGCCGGGGCTGGAGTTCGCCGGCGAGGTGGTGGCGCTGGGCGAGGGCGTGGAGCGCTACCGGCTCGGCGATGCGGTGTGCGCGTTGGTCGCCGGCGGCGGCTATGCCGAATACGCCGTGGTGCACGAACGCAACGCATTGCCGGTGCCGGCACCGCTGAGCCTGGCCGAGGCTGCGGCGCTGCCGGAGACCTTCTTCACCGTGTGGGCCAACGTGTTCCAGCGCGGCCGCCTGCAGGCCGGCGAGACCATGCTGGTGCACGGCGGCACCTCCGGCATCGGCAGCGTCGCCACGCTGCTCGGCAACGCGTTCGGCGCACGCGTGATCAGCACCGTCGGCTCGGCCGACAAGCGCGCCGCCAGCCTGGCGCTGGGCGCGCAGGCGGCGATCCTGTACCGCGACGAGGACTTCGTCGCCGAGACCCTGCGCCTGACCGGCGGCCGCGGCGCCGACGTGATCGTGGACCTGCTCGGCGGCGACTACCTGCCGCGCAACTATCAGGCGGCGGCGCTGGACGGGCGCATCGTGCAGATCGGCATCCAGCAGGGCAAGGTCCGTGAGCTGGACCTGATGCCGCTGCTAGCCAAGCGCCTGACCCATACCGGCTCGACCCTGCGCGCGCGTTCGGTGATGGAGAAGGCGGCGATCGCGCGCGAGCTGGAGCAGCAGGTCTGGCCGCTGCTGGAACAGGGCCGGATCAAGCCGCAGATGGACCGCTGCTTCCCGCTGGCCGACGCGGCGCAGGCGCATGCGCGGATGGAATCCAGCGCGCATATCGGCAAGATCGTGTTGCTGACCCAGGCCGGGGCGGGGCAGTGAGACCCTGTCGCGGCTGAAGCCGCTCCTACAGAAAGCTCTGTGTAGGAGCGGCTTCAGCCGCGACAGAAGCCCACCGGCCGCACGCCGCTGGCCCTGTTCAAGCGCCACGCCGTATATTGCGCCGCACGCGCGGTGGTCCGCGCTTCCCTGCCGGTCCCCCGCGTGCGCCTGCCTTCCCGTTCCGCCCTGCTGCTGCCGTTGTTGCGCCGTTCGCTGTTGCTGCTGTTCCTGTGCCTGAGCGCGGCGGCGAGCGCGCAGCCGCAGGACGAGCCGCAGGCGCCCGACCCGCAGGCCTTGCTGAGCGGCGCCGAGCAGACCCTGCAGGATGCGCGGCGCAGCGTGGACAACGCCGACGACCAGGAGTCGCTGCGCAAGCTGATCGGGCAGGTAGCCGATGCGCAGCGCGATGCCGAGGCCGCGGTCGCGGCGCTGACCCCGCAACTGGCCCAGGTCGATGCGCGGCTGCAGCAGCTCGGCCCGGCCGCCGATGGCGAGGCGAAGGACATCGCCGCGCAGCGCAAGGATCTGGCCAAGCAGCGCGCGCCGCTGGATTCGGGAATCAAGCGCGGCAAGCTGCTGGCGGTGGAGGCCAAGCAGCTCGGCGAGGAAATCGAAAACGTGCAGGCCGAGCACTTCAGCCAGGAGCTGTCGCTGCGTTCGACCTCGCCATTGTCGCCGTCGCTGTGGCGGCAGATCGCCAGCGATTTCCCCGCCGACCGCGATCGCCTGCTCGCCCTGTACCAGCTGGGCGCAAAGGCGCTCGACGACGCCATCGCCGAAAACGGCAGCGGCGCGCTCGGCATCGGCCTGGCCATCGCGTTCGTGCTGCTGTTCCCGCTGCGCTACCTGCTGCGCTGGCTGGGCAAGCGTTACGCGGTGTCGCGCGCGCCGGGCAGCCGCCTGCGCCGCTCCGGCCTGGCGTTGTGGTTCCTGCTGCTGGGCACGCTGACCCCCGGCCTGGCCGCGCTGGTGCTGGCCGAGACCCTGCGCAGCATCGGCGCGGTGCCGACCGCGCTGGAGAGCGTGCTGCGCGGCTTCGTCGTGTACAGCTTCGCCGCCGCGTTCATGGGCTCGCTGGGCGCCAGCGTGCTGCTGCCGAACCAGCCGTCGTGGCGGCTGTTCCCGATCGACGACGCCACCGCGCGGCGCCTGCGCAAGTACACCTGGGCCACCGCGACGCTGGCCTGGGTCAGCAGCATGCTGCTGGTGATCAACCGCGCCAGCCACACCAGCGCGTCGGCCACGGTGGCCGCCGACGGCGTGATCGCGCTGGCCTACGCGGTGCTGATCCTGGCGATCCTGACCAGCCTGTCGCGGCTGCGCCGGCGCCAGTACGCCGAGGCCGCGGCGCAGGCGCTGGAAAACGGCCAGCCGCCGCCGCCGGGACAGCATGGCGGCGCGCTGGCGCTGGTCGGGGTGCTGGTGCGGGTGGTGGTGGTGGTGGCGCTGCTGGCCTCGCTGCTGGGCTATCTGTACCTGGGCCTGTTCATCACCCGGCAGATCATCTGGATCACCATGATCGTCGGCGCGATCCGCCTGCTGATGACCTTCGCCGACGATTTCGCGCTGTGGCTGTTCGCCAGCGAAGGCCGCATCGGTCGCGCCGCCAACGGCGCGTTCGGCGTGCGCCCCAGTCAACTGGAGCAGGCGGGGGTGCTGACCTCGGCGGTAGTGCGGGTGGCGCTGCTGCTGATCGGCCTGGGCGCGCTGCTGATGCCGTTCGGCACCAACGTGTCGACCTTCACCGACTGGTTCTCGCTGCTGTCGCAGGGCATCCCGATCGGCAAGAGCCACCTGTATCCGGGCGCCGTGCTGCGCGCGCTGCTGGTGCTGGGCCTGGGCATGCTGGCGATGCAGTACATCCATCGTTGGCTGACCGGGACCTACCTGCCGAAGACCGAACTGGACGACGGTTCGCGCAATTCGGTCAGCACGGTGGCCCGCTATGTCGGCATCCTGCTGGCCGCGTTGTGCGCGCTGGCGGCGTCGGGGATCGAGGTGGCGCAGATCGCGCTGGTGGTCAGCGCGCTGTCGGTGGGCATCGGCTTCGGCCTGCAGTCGATCATCCAGAACTTCGTGTCCGGGCTGATCCTGCTGGCCGAGCGCCCGGTCAAGATCGGCGACTGGGTCAAGATCGGCGACCAGGAAGGCGACGTGCGCAAGATCAGCGTGCGTTCCACCGAGATCCAGGTCGGCGACCGTTCCACGCTGATCGTGCCCAACTCCGAGCTGATCACCAAGACCCTGCGCAACATGACCCTGGCCGGGCCGCTGGGCCGGGTGCAGATCCAGTTCGCGGTGTCGCTGGGCACCGACATGGCCAAGCTGCGCGCGCTGCTGCTGGAACTCTACGCGGCGCATCCGGGCGTGCTGGAGGATCCGGCGCCGTCAGTGTTCATCGACTCCATCGCCAGCGGCCACGTCACCCTCAACAGCTTCGCCTACGTCGGCAACCCGCGGCTGGTCTACGGCATCCGCAGCGATCTGTTCTTCAGCCTGCTGCAGCGCCTGGCCGATGAGGGCATCGCGCTGGAATCGCCGCAGGAAGTGCGGCTGCTGCGCAAGGAGCCGTGAGCGCGGGCGGCGGCTTTTTTAGGCGTGCGCGGGTCCGATGCGCCGCCCGGCCGGGAACGGCTGCGTTCGCTCAGATGCTGAAGTTGAACGCGACCGAGATGCGCGGCCGCGAACCGGTAAATACGCTGACCGAGTGCAGAAGCCAGGCAGGGAACATGACCAGGGTGCCGCTCTCGGGAGCGATGGAGGTGGTCAATCCCGCGCTCAGGCAGCCTGCGATGCGGATCTTGAGTTCCGGATTGTAGAGAGAAGGCATGACCCCTCTCGGGTCGAGAAACTGGAGTTCTCCGCCAACTTCCTGGCCATCGTCGCGACCGTCGTCCACCCAGTAGACGCCCGACCAGAAGGCGCCGGGATGCGCGTGTTGCGCGTTCGAATCCCCGGCATTGTTGACGTTTGCCCAGGCATTGATCTTCCACTCGAACTCGGGCACGACCAATCCATGCTCCGGATGGTAGACGGCGGTCAACGCGTAGGCCAGTTCTCTGGCGTACGCGGTCAGCGCCATGGCGCCTTCGCCGCCCCACGCGTTGAAATCCGCACTGGACTGCCATCCCCCCGAATTGCTGTGGCGCACGCCGGCCGGGTTTTCGGCCCTGTTCCGATCGATTTCTTCTTTCAGCACCGCATTGAGACGTTCGGCCGCCGGGTGCGCGATGTGAGCGACGGGGGTGGCAAACAACCGGTGTATCTCGATCTGCTCGGGGACAACGAGTTTCGAATGAAGTGACATGTTCGAAGTTTCTGGTATCTGCTGGCCGTTTTTCGCTACGTGAGCCTTGCGGTGTTGCTGGCGCTTCCTCGCATGGCATGGGGAACCTCGTTTTCCCCATCGCTCGTGCATAGGCCGCTTCACTGCTTCGTCCACGAGCGTTGATCTGCTGCCCATTGATTCACGCGAAGCCGTAACGGTCGTCGCGATCTAAACCGTTCCGGCAGCAATGCGCCGGGCTCAGTCTAGCGGCATCGTTCCGGTGGCGTGTGTCACATCCAGCCTCGCGCAGATCGCGCCACGCTTGCCGCACGGATGCGGCAAAAAAGAAGAGCGAACGGCGTGCCCATGCCGGGCCAGGATGCGGCCGTCCACCGCCGCCGCGGCTCGACCCGCCCGTCTCAGGCGATAGCCGCACCGCACCGGCTGGCGACCCGACAAGCCCGGCATGGCCTGGCCGGGCATCGGCGCCGGGCCCTAGCGCCGCCCGCGCTCCTCGCGGGCGTGCGCGCGCCGGTCGAACAGCACCGCGCTGGCGACGATGCCCAGGCCCAGCGCCACGCCGAGCAGGAACAGCACCATCGCGATGGCCGGATAGCCGAACAGCTTGGCGCCGGTGTCGATGCGCATCATCTGCGTGGAGGCCAGGATCAGCGCGGCGGTGACGATGCCGGCGGCGACGCGGTTGGCGATCTTCTGCAGGCTTTCCATCAGCCGCGATTCCTCCAGCCCGGCCACGCGCACCTGCAGGCGGTTCTCCGCAGCCAGGGTCAGGATGTCCGACAGCTTGCGCGGGCCTTCGCGCAGCAGCGCCTGCATTTCCATCGCCTCGCTGGCCAGGTTGGCCGCCGACAGCGATTTCTTCAGCCGCGCGCGCATCACGTGCTGCAACTGGTCCTCGACCACGCTGCGCGTGTCCAGGCCCGGCGACAGCGTGCGGCACACCGCCTCCAGGTTCAGCAGGGTCTTGCCGAGCAGGCTCAGTTCCGGCGGCGTGCGCAGCCCGTAGGCGGTGGCGATGCGCACCAGGTCCAGCACCACGCGGCCTTCGGAGGTGGCGTCGTGCGCGGCGTAGCGCGCGATCATCTGCCCGGTCTCGCGCTGGTAGTGATCCTCGTCGAAATCTTCCAGCCGCGTGCTCAGCGCGATGGTTTCCTCGGCCACTTCCTCGCCGCGGCCATCCACCGCGGCGAACAGCAGCTTGAGCAGGCGCTCGCGCAACTTCGGCGGCACGTGCGCGACCATGCCCAGGTCGAAGATCGCCAGGCGCCCGTCGCTCAGCACGCGCAGGTTGCCCGGGTGCGGATCGGCATGGATCTCGCCGTGCACGAACATCTGGTCCAGGTAGCCGCGCACCAGCGCCGCGGCCAGGTCGTCCATCGGCTGCTCGGTGCGGCGCAGCCCGGAGATCTTGTCCACGCGCACGCCTTCGGCCAGCTGCATGGTCAGCACCTTGCGGCTGCTCAGGTCCCAGATCGGCTGCGGCACCCACAGCTGCGGGAACGGCTTGAGGTGGTCGCCGAAGCGCGCCAGATTCTCCGCTTCGGCTTCGTAGTTCAGCTCGGCCAGCAGCGCCTTGCCGAACTCGGCCAGCCAGTCGGCGAAGCGGATGCGCCGGCCCAGCCCGGTCAGCTTGTCGGCGGCGCTGGCGAAGCTCTTCAGCACCTCCAGGTCCGAGCGCACCTGCGCGGCCACCTCGGGCTTCTGCACCTTGATCGCCACCGGCGTACCGTCGCGCAGCGCGGCGCGGTGCACCTGCGCCAGCGAGGCGGTGCCCAGCGGCGTGTCGTCGAACGCGGAGAAGGCCTTGTTGACCGCCACGCCGAGTTCGGCCTCGACGATCTCGCGGATGCGTTCCACCGGGATCGGCGCGGTGTTTTCCTGCATCCGTTCCAGCGCGGTGGCGAATTCCGGCGGCACCACGTCCGGGCGCGTGGACAGCATCTGCCCGAGCTTGACGAAGGTCGGGCCCAGCGCTTCAAGGTCGGTGACGAACTGCTCGGGCGTGCCTTCCGGCGGCAACTCGTGCACGCCGTCGGCGCTTTCCATGTCCATGCCGGAGAACACCCCGGAGCTGCGGTAGCGCAGCAGCAGGCGCAGGATCTGGGTGCGGCGGCTGAGGCCGCCGACTACCTGGGTGGTCTCCGCAGCGTCGGGCGTCGCGCTCAAGGTCAGGCTCCAGATAGGCAGGGAATGCGGAGGCCAGTGTGGCCGGGGCCGGGTCGTCGCCCGGTGAATCTGCCGGTGGTGCGGCGGCATTGGGGGACCGGGAGCCGGGAGTGTGCCGGCGCAAGCGTAGTTGCTGCTCTAGACTTCCGCCTCCAGGCACAGGCTGCCACTTCCCAGGACTCGTCATGCTGTTTCCCTCTGCGCGCGCCGTTCCCGTTCCCACGCGTGCCGTGTGGCGCTGCGGCCTGGTCTTGCTGGGCGCGCTGTTGTCGGCGACGGCGGCTGCCGAGACGGACCGCTATGCCGACGAGGGGTTCGATGCGCAGGCGTTCGCCGGCAGCGAACGCGTCACCTACAAGGTCCAGGATTTTTCCGAGCGCTACCGGGCGACGCTGGAGGTGGAGGCGAACGAGGAGGTATTCCGCCCCGGCATCATTCGTGTGTTCGCGCGCGGCGGCACCACGCCGCTGATCGAGGTGGCCTCGCCCGAGCTGGTGCTGGACACCGACGCCAAAGGCGGCAAGGTCAAGGCCAACGTGCACGAACTGCCGTACGGCGAGCAGAGCGTGCTGGTCTATGACGATTTCAATTTCGACGGGATCAAGGACCTGGCGCTGATGGACGGGCAGAACAGCTGCTACCACGGCCCGTCGTACCAGGTGTACCTGGGTACTGCCGATGGCTTCGAGTTGAGTTCGGAGTTCACCGAACTGGCGCAGAGCAATTGCGGCCTGTTTGAGGTGGATGCGAAGGCGCGCGAGATCCACACCATGACCAAGGATGGCTGCTGCTGGCACCAGTCGGCGGTGTACACGGTGCGCAACGGCGAGCTGCTGCTGGAGCGCGAACTGGTCGAGGACGCCACCGGCGCTGCGCCGGGCCTGGCCCAGGAGACGCGCTACCGCGACCAGGGCGGCAAGCGCGTGGCGGAGCAGCACTACCTGTGGGACGAGGACGACAGCATGGCGATGTTGCCGCACAAGATCCTGCTCGAATTTCGCCTCGCCCCCGCCGGCAAGCGCATCGTCGTATTCGCCGCCGCGAGCGACGGCGAGGCCGGAATCCCGTACTACGCGGCGATCGGCGCGCAGCAGCGGGTGGACCTGCTGTATCCGGACGACGCGGGCGAAGGCTTCGACTACGACGCCGACCGGCACGTGCTCGGCTTCGGCCGCGGCGACACCACCTACCGCATCATCGGCGATGCGCAGGGCGTGCCGCAGCGCATGGAGGTCATCGTACGCGGCAAGACCCAGCCGCTGGCCCTGCAGCCCGGCTCGGTGCATGGATCGTTGCAGGCGGTGGCGCAGGCACTGAGCGCCGCACAGGCCGCTGCGGCGCAGTAAGGCGGGCGCCGCGCATCGATGTTCCTGGCGCGCATCGATGTTCCCTGTAGGAGCGGCTTCAGCCGCGACAGGGTCTTCCCGGAGAGTGCCTGTCGCGGCTGAAGCCGCTCCTACAACAGCAAGACGGCTACGGGCCCCACGCCGCGAAGGCGCGTGCCACCGCCTCTGCACCCGGATCGACCACGCCGCGCAGCGCGTCCGCCGGCACCGCGGCCGAACGGCCGGCGCGGGCCTGGGTCAGCTGCGCGGTGGCGTCGGCGCCGGCACGTGCAGCGCGCGCCGCGTCGTCGGTGCTGCCGCCGCGCGCCAGGGCCTCCAGCGCTGGCAGCAGCGCGTCGAGCATGGTCCGGTCGCCCAGTTGCGCGCCGCCGTAGTGCTGCATCCGCGCCACGCCGGCCTGCAGCGCCGGCACCCAGCCGTGCCCGGCCTCCAGTTCGGTGGCGGCGGTGGTGAACAGGATCGACAGCAGCACGCCGCTGGAGCCGCCCATGCTGCGTTCGATCGTCGCCGCCAGGCCGTGCGCCAGCGGCGCGGCCTCGCCGGTCGACAGCGCGTCCTCGTCCAGCGCCTGCTGCAGTGCGCGGGCGCCGGCGGCGAAGGTGCTGCCGGCATCGCCGTCGCCGGTCTGCGCATCGAGCGCGTCCAGCTCCGCCTGCGCGCCGATCAGCGCCTGCGCCACCCGTGCCAGGGCCGCGCCGCGTTGCGGGTCGCGGGCGCCGTGCCGGTGCGCGTCGCTGCGCGACAACGCCGGAGTGAAGTGGGTGGGCGCGTGCGGCACACGCACGCCCGGCCAGCCCAGGGTCTGCACCGGCGATCGCAGCGCGGCGAGCACGTCGGCGTCGGCCGGTGCCAGGGTGATCGAGAAGCCGTGCATGTCCATCGAGGTCATCAGCGCCGCCGGCAGCGTCATCAACGCGATCCGCTCGGTGCCGATGCGCTGCACCGCCAGTCGGGTCAGCACGCCCAGTTCCTGGGTGGAGCAGCCGCCCAGGTCGTTGAGCATCAGCAGCAGCGGCGCATCGGCGCCGTAGCGCGCGTCGGCCTGTTCGAGCAACGGGTCCAGCACCAGCGTCAGCGCTTCCTCGACCGAGGCCGGCTGCACCTTGCGCGTGCCCGGCTCGTTGTGAATGCCCAGGCCCAGTTCCGGCGCGCGGCGGCCGGCGTGCTGGCCGGGCACGGTGCAGCTGGACAGGGCCATGCCCAGCGACAGCAGGCGGTCGGCGAAGGCCTGGCCGCGCCGGGCCAGCTCGGCCAGCGCCACGCCCTCGCGCGCCAGGTGGCCGACGTATTTGTGCACCAGCACGGTGCCGGCGATGCCGCGCGGTTGTGCGGCGTCGGGCAGGGCGATGTCGTCGGCGACCAGTACGCTGGCCACGTCGATGCCTTCGGCGCGGGCGCGCTCGGCGGCCAGGCCGAAGTTGAGCCGGTCGCCGGTGTAGTTCTTGATCACCAGCAGCACTCCGGGCGCGTCGGCGCAGGCGCGGATCGCGGCCAGCACCGCTTCCACGCCGGGCGAGGCGAACAGGTCGCCGGCGATCGCACCGCTGAGCATGCCGGGGCCGACGAAGCCGGCATGCGCCGGTTCGTGGCCGGCACCGCCGCCGGACAGTACTGCGACCTGGGCCGGGTCGCGCTGGGCCTGCAGCACGATGCGGGTACCGCTGGCCGGGTCCGAGCGCAGCAGCGGTTGCAGCGCGGCGACGGCGTCGAGCACGTCGTCGACGATGGCGCGGGGGGCGGTGAGGAACTGGTCCATGGGGGTCCTTGGCGGAGCGGCGGGTCTGTCGCGCACGGTAGCCGAGCCGACGTTATGCGCGGCTGAGGCCGGCGGCGGCGATCACGCACCGGGCGCGCGGAATCGGCGAGAATCCCCACTCACCCCCGAATGGAATCCCCGCATGGCCGGCGCCAGCCTGTTCACCCTGCTCGACGATATCGCCTCGCTGCTCGACGACGTGTCGATCCTGACCAAGGTGGCGGCGAAGAAGACCGCCGGCGTGCTCGGCGACGACCTGGCGCTGAACGCGCAGCAGGTCACCGGGGTCAACGCCGACCGCGAGTTACCGGTGGTGTGGGCGGTGGCCAAGGGCTCGCTGCTCAACAAGGCGATCCTGGTGCCGGCGGCGCTGGCGATCAGCGCCTGGCTGCCGTGGGCGATCACCCCGCTGATGATGATCGGCGGCGCGTTCCTGTGCTTCGAGGGTGTGGAGAAGCTGGCGCACCGCTTCCTGCATTCCAAGGACGAGGATGCGCAGCGCCACGCGCAGCAGCTGCAGGCGCTGGCCGACGAAAAGGTGGACGTGGTCGCGCTGGAGAAGGACAAGGTCAAGGGCGCGATCCGCACCGATTTCATCCTGTCCGCGGAGATCATCGTGCTGTCGCTGGGCGTGGTCGCCGGGGTGCCGTTCTCCCAGCAGGTCATGGTGCTGGTGGCGATCGCGCTGGCGATGACGGTCGGCGTGTACGGCCTGGTCGCCGGCATCGTCAAGCTCGACGACCTGGGCCTGTACCTGACCCGCAAGGGCGCCGCCGCCGCGGCGATCGGCCGCGGCATCCTATGGCTGGCGCCGTGGCTGATGCGGGTGCTGTCGATCGCCGGCACCGCGGCGATGTTCCTGGTCGGCGGCGGCATCCTAGTGCACAGCATCGGCCCGCTGCACCACGCCCTCGAAGGCATCGCACCGCAGGGCGCCTGGGGCAGCGTGGTGCTCAACCTGGGCAATGCGCTGGTCGGCATCGTCGCCGGGGCGTTGGTGCTGGGGGCGGTATTGCTGTTTAAGAAAATCCGGGATTAGGGATTCGGGATTGGGGATTCGCAAAGAGCAGCTCACTCGCTTTTGCGAATCCCCAATGCCCAATCCCCAATCCCGTGCCGGCGCATGCGCCGGCACTAATCCGCTGAAACCACCCGGTTCTTGCCCGCCTTCTTGGCCTCGTACAGGGCGCGGTCGGCGCGCTTGATCAGCACGTCCTGGGTCTCGCCGGGGCGGCGCATTGCCACGCCGGCGCTGAAGCTGACGAACACGCGCTGGTCCTCGTGCACCACCGCGCGCTGGGCCAGCGCGCGCTGCACCCGTGTCACCGCCGCGGACGCTTCGAAGATGGTGCAGTCGGGCATCAGCAGCAGGAATTCCTCGCCGCCGAAGCGCGCGATCGCGTCGCTACCGCGCAAGGTGGTGCGCGCCACTTCGACCACGTGGCGCAACGCGGCGTCGCCGCCGGGATGGCCGTAGATCTCGTTGAGCTTGCGGAAATCGTCCAGGTCCAGCATCGCCACGCACAGCGGCTGGTCGCTGCGCTCGGTGCGCACCAGCTCGCGCGCGAACAGTTCGTCCAGCCCGCGCCGGTTGAGGCTGCCGGTGAGCTGGTCCACCCGCACCAGTCCGCTGACATCCTGCAGCTCCTGTTCCAGGCGCAGGATGCGTTGCTCGGCCGCGTCCACTTCCTGGCGTGCGGCGATCAGGTGGTCGCGCGCGCGCAGCGCCTGCTGCTGCACGTGGCCGGTGTCCTGCAGCACTTCCTGCAGCAGGCGGTTGAGGTCGCCGATGCTGCGCGCGTCGCGGATGGTCTGCGAGTAGTCGGCGATGCGGTCGTGGAACTCGCTGGTGCTGATCGCCATGCCGTCCAGGTTCTCGACGAAGGACACCATCATGTCCTTCATCGCCTCCTTGGATTCGGCGATACCCTGCTTCAGCAGGCCCTGCTTGTAGATCACCTCGCGCAGGCTGCCGCGCGCTTCCTCGATCGAATAGCGGTCCAGCGGGCCGCTGATCATGTCGCGCACCACCGCGATCTGGCCCTGCAGCCAGCTGGTGTCGTCGAGCAGTTCGCCGACGTTTTCCAGCAGCAGGTCGAACAGGCCCAGCAGCAGCGTCTGCTGCTCCTGGCTGTCGCTGGCGCGCAGCGCGATCTGGTGGCACAGCTCGCGCACGCGCTGCGCCACCGGCTCCAGCGGCAGGCCCGGGCGCCATTGGCGCAGCGCCTCGCCGGTGGCCTCCGATTCGTTGGCCAGTTCCGGCAGGTTGTGCAGCAGCGAGGCCAGCGCGCCGGCGATCGCCTGGCGCAGCAGGTCGCGCAGGCGTTCGGTGTCGCTGGGCCCGGCCAGCGGATCGCCGACGTCGATGGTGCGGATGTACTTGTCGATCAGCTGGCGCAGCGCGCGGCCGTAGCTGGGCCAGTCGCCGCTGGCGGCCGCCGATTGTAGGCGCCGGCCCATGTCGCCGAGTTCGCCGTGCAGGCCGGCCATGCCGTCGGCGAAGGCGCCGAGCAGCTCCAGCGGCTGGTGGGCGTGGTTGAACAGGCGGATCAGCGCCGCGGTGGCCGCGGCCGGATCGGCGTGCTCGCCCGGCGCCGCCTGCGCAGCACCATGCGCGCCATGCGCGCCATGCCGCGCCACCGCGGAAGCGGCCGGTGCCGCCGGTTCGCGCCGGCGCGGCGACAACAGCTTGCGCAGCCCGCCCGTCGGCGGCTCGTCGCGTTGATCCGGCATGCGGACGCTTCCTCCAAGAGAACGCACCGCCCTGCCGCAAACGCGGCGCCCATGGCGATACTCAGGAACAGGATATCGGCGCTGGCGGCGTGCGCTTGAGCCGGCGGCGCGCGCCCTACGATCGTCCCGGCGTGGACGAATGTCCACTTGCTCGCTTTCTTGCCGCGTAGACGCCAAGCGCTGCAGGCATCTCCCATCGCGCCGTTCCTGCGCGTGCACGAGGCAAGAGAGAACCGGGATGTGCGAAATGTCTACGCTCGGGCGATGACGTAGCGCCGCGGGTGCACAAGCGCGGCCCTGCGGGGCGCGCCTGTTCAGGGCGGCAGCAGGCGCGCGGCCCGACCTGACCATCGATCGGGCGCTGCGCATGCAGCACCGGCTGGCATCCCGGCAGATCCCACGCGGCCCTGCGCGGGGTTCGGTGGCGCGCCCTAGAGCGCGGCGCGGACCTCGTCCAGGCTGGGCGGGTTGGCGCCGGCGCGGGTGCAGTTGATCGCCGCCGCGGCCACGCAGAAGTCCAGCAAGCGCTGCAGCGCCGGCGCCGACGGGTCCAGCGCGGCGAGCGCGGCCAGGTCGGGCAACTGGTGCAGCAGCGCGGCCTGGAAGCTGTCGCCGGCGCCGACGGTATCGGCCACCTGCACCGCGCGCCCGGCCACGCGCGCCTCGGCGTCGCCGCGCCAGGCCACTGCGCCATCGCCGCCCAGGGTCATCACCACCAGCGACGGACCCTGCTGCAGCCAGCTGCGCGCGATCGCGAACGGATCCTGCTGCGGATACAGCAGCTCGATGTCTTCCTGGCTGACCTTGACCACGTGCGCCAGCGCGATCCAGCGCGCCAGCCGCGCGCGCCACACCGCCATGTCCGGCTCCACCGTCGGCCGCACGTTAGGATCCAGCGAGATCAGCCGCTGCGCGCGTTCGCGCTCGGCCAGGGCCTGGAAGGTGCTGGCTGTGGTCTCGGCGACCAGGGTGTAGGAGCCGAAATGCAGGCCGCCGACCGTAGCATCGAGCGCCGGCAGGTCGGCCGCGGTCAGCGCGCGGTCGGCGCAGCCGGTGCCGTAGAACGAATAATTGGGCACGCCCTGCGCGTCCAGCGCGACCATCACCAGGGTGGTCGCCTCGCGCTTGTCGATGCAGTGCTGCAGCGCCACGCCCTCGCGTTCCAGGGTGCTGCGCAGCTGGCGGCCGAGCGGGTCGGTGGACAGGCCGGTGAACAGCGCCGACGGCGTGCCGAGCCGGGCCAGGCCGATCGCCACGTTGAACGGCGAGCCGCCCTGGCGCGCGGTCATGCCGACCGAGGTGCCGGCGTAGCCGTCGATGAAGATGTCGTACAGGGCCTCTCCACACACCACGAACATCGAACGGCTCCTCGGTTGGCTGCAGCGGCGCCGGGGCGGCGCGATGGGCGGCTATTGTGGCGTACAAGCTGCGGCGCGGCGACCATGTACGGCGCTGCGGGCTGGTGGCTGCTTGTGTAGGCATGCTGCTTTTGTGCCGGGGTGCGAGGCTGCTCCCGTACCCTCATCCGCCCCTTCGGGGCACCTTCTCCCGATGGGAGAAGGAACAGCCGCCTTAGCCCCTCTCCCGCCGGGAGAGGGGTTGGGGTGAGGGTACGGCGCGAAGCGTCTCGCGGAGTGTGGGTACGCGAGGCTACGCCCGTACCCTCATCCGCCCCTTCGGGCACCTTCTCCCGATGGGAGAAGGAACAGCCGACTAGCCCCTCTCCCGTCGGGAGAGGGGTTGGGGTGAGGGTACGGCGCGAAGCGTCTCGTGGATCCGGGCACCGCTCGCACGCGCGCCCCGACCGCACCTTGCCCATGCGCCTGCGATCGGCGTAGTTTCATCCATCCATCGCGCAAGGGCGCTTTCGATGAAGATCCTGCTCGCCGGCGCCACCGGCCTGGTCGGCTCGCATGTGCTGGCGCAGTTGCTTGCCGCGCCGGAATGCAGTGCGGTGGTCGCGCCGACCCGGCGCGCGCTGGATGTCGTGCACGCCAAGCTGGACAACCCGTTGGTCGATTTCGAGCGCTTGCCGGTGCAAGCACCGTGGTGGCAGGTTGACGCGGCGATCTGCGCGCTCGGCACCACCATGCAGCAGGCCGGCTCGCGCGAGGCGTTTCGCCGCGTCGATCACGCCTACCCGCTGGCCATCGCGCGGCTGGCGCGGCAGCACGGCGCCACCGCGTTCGCGCTGAATTCGGCATTCGGCGCCGATCCGCGCTCGCGCCTGTTCTACAACCGGGTCAAGGGCGAACTGGAGCGCGACCTGCAGGCGCTGGGCTTCGCCTCGCTCACGTTGGTACGCCCGGGCCTGATCGGCGGCGAGCGCGCGCAGCCGCGTGCGGCCGAGCGCGCCGCCGCCGTCGTGCTCGGGATGCTCGGGCCGCTGCTGCCGCGGCGCTACCGGATCAACCCCGCCGCGCGCATCGCCGCCGCGCTGGTGGACAGCGCGTTGCGGCCGCAGGTCGGCTGCCAGGTGATCGGTTCCGAACGACTGGTCTGATTGCGAGGCGGGCTACGGCCCGTCAACGCTATCGAGGTAGGCCATGTCGCCGTGCGCTGTGCCGCGACCCGCAGGCGATGCCGCCGCATCGCACTGACCGAAGTGCGATGCGGCGGCGGCCTTCCATGCAGGTAGCGTCGCCGTGCTCCCACGGCTCCCGCTCGCGCGTGCCGCGCCGTCATGGCGCCGCGCAACGTCGTCATCGACGCGGCGCGGCACGCGGCGATCAGAAGTTCATGCTGACGCGCAGGCCGCCGACCACGCCATTGTTGTCCTTGATCCCGTTGGCGTTGCGGATGTACTGCAGGTTCGGCATCAGCGACAGCGCCGGGGTGATGGCGTACTGGTAGTTCAGTTCCAGCGGATATTCGTATTCCTGCACGCCCACCGCCGCCGCGCCGGCCGGCAGCGCGGCGTTGTAGCGGCGCTGCGCAGCGCCGAGGCGTTCGCTGACGCGGGTACGGCCGGCGGCAAAGCCGATGCGGTCGTAAGGACGCGAGGCGAACGGCGCGTCCAGCCACGCGCCCAGCTGCAGCATCTGGTCGATGCGGTCGGTGTCCTTGTCGGCCTGCACCCAGTTGCCGAACAGGCGCAGCGTGCCGCCGCCGGGCGCGCGCCACAACACCTGCTCGGCCATGGCGTAGTAGCCACTTTCGCTGTCCATCGTCGCGGTGGCGTTGGCGCTGATGTCCGACGGCAGGCCGCTGACGGTGACGGTGTTGCGGTAGTCGGCGCTGTTGCGCCAGCCGCCGACGCGGTAGTGGCCCTGCAGGCCGTCGCCGAAGCTGGGCAGGTATTCGATCTCGGCCACCACCAGCGTGCCCTTGCTGTCGCCGTCGGTGCGCAGTTTCAGGCCCTGGTCGCGGTCCAGGTTGTTCGGGTTGACGTCGTAGGCGCCGAGCTTGAAGCGCCAGGCGTCGTTGGGCTTGAACGCGACCACCGCGCCGTACTGGCTGATCGGATCGACGTACCAGCCGTTGCTGACGTAGCCGGGCAGGCCGCCGCAGAAGCTCAGGTTCTGGAACTTGCAGGAGAACGAGAAGAAATCGCCGTTGGCGTAGAGGCGGCCGAGCTTGATGCTGAGGCGGTCGTCGAACAGGTCCTGGGTCAGCGAGAACTGGCTCAGGCGCGTCACCGAGCCGCGGCCGTGGATCTCCTGCACCGCCAGCAGGTTGGGAAAGCCGGCCGTGTCGTTGAGCGAGTCGCCGTTGCGGTTGGCCACTTCGACCTTGAAGGTGGCGCCGCGCCAGGCCCACAGCTTGTCCAGGTCGAAGGTGCCGGCCAGGAAGAACTGGTCGGCATAGGCGTAGGTATCGTCGCGGCTGCCGCCGGAGTTGTTGTGCGCGAATTCGCCGGTGTAGGACAGGCGCAGGTCCACGCCGCTGTCGACCAGCCGGGTGCGCGCGCCGCCCCAATCCCCGGTCAGGGTCTTGGCCGGATCGAAATCCTGCGCCGCGGCCTGCGCGCAGCACAGCGCTGCCGACAGCGCCGCCAGGGTGAGGCATGGGGTCTTCTTGTTCATGGGCGACTCGCTTTGTGCGGGGCCGGCGGGTGCGCGCGGCCGGTCATGGAGAGGACGCCGGCGCGGCGGATGCCGCGCGGCACAGGGCGGCGAACGGCACCTGGATGGCGGCGGTCGTGGCGGTGCGTGGTCTGAGGTTGAGGTGTGCAGGGCGACAGGATCCGCGGGCATGCCGTTGGAGGCGGGAAGCTTTACGGATGACGGTGTCGGTGCACGGATGGAACACATGGCCTCCCGGTCGCCCATCGCGACGCGCTGCGCTGGGCTGGATGAACGTGGATACAACCCCTGTGACCGGAGCATAGCGTCGCCACGTTCGTTTGATGTTCGTTATTTTTCGAATTAGAACTTTCTTGTTTTTCTTTGTTCAGGATTGGCGGCGATCGCCAAATCCCGTGCGTGGTCCTCTGCCCCGTCGTGCCTTGCGTGGCGCGGGTTCCTGGCGCTCGAGTGGGGTGCGCTGCGACTTTCGCTTATCGCCGCTGCCGCTTCGGGGAGGGGCGGCGCGGGGCATGTTTTGCTGCATCGCAGCGTCCGGAATGGGCGCAGAAGCCGCCGCGATGGCGCGGGCTGTGTGGCGTACCTCCACGACGGCTGCTGCAGGGCCGGGTTGCTGGCGTCTGTCATCCCTGCCGGGTCGGCCCACCGCCGCATCCGCCTGGCAATGTCTTCCTGCCGCACGAGCGGTGCCGCTGTTGGAGATGCGTTGCAGCGCGGAGCCGCTTGCCCGGCCGACGCCGCAGCGTGGTTCAGGCGCCCAGCGACTGCCCGCCATCCACCGCCAGCACCTGCCCGGTGATCCAGCGCGCCTGCGGCGAGGCCAGGAACAGTGCGGCGTTGCTGACGTCCTCGAGCGCGCCGAAGTCGCCGAACGGAATGGCGGCGCGGATGCGCCGGTACAGCTCCGGCTGTTGCGCGCGGCGCTGGTCCCACAGCCCGCCGGGGAATTCGATCGAGCCGGGCGCGATCGCATTGACCCGGATCCGTTCGCGCGCCAGTTCGGCGGCCAGGGTGGTCGTGTAGTAGTTCAGCGCGGCCTTGGCCGCCGAGTACGCCGGCACCCGCGGCGTCGGCCGCAGTGCGTTGATCGAGCTGATGTTGAGGATGCAGGCGCGGCTGCTGGCGCGCAGCAGCGGCAGCGCGGCGCGGTTGCAGCGCACCGCGGCCATCAGGTCGATGTCGAACCCGGCCTGCCAGCTGGCGTCGTCGTCGCCATGGCCGTAACCGGAGGCGTTGTTGACCACCACGTCGATGCCGCCCAGGGTGTCGGCCGCGTGTGCCACCCAGCGCTGGATCTGCGCCGGATCGGCCAGGTCGCAGGTCAGCCGCGACACCGGATGGCCGTGGCGGAGCAACTGCTCGGCCGCCTCGGTCAGGCCGGCGGGATTGCGCGCGCAGATCGCCAGTGCGGCGCCGTGGCGGGCGAAGGCGTCGGCGATCGCCAGGCCGATGCCGCGGCTGGCGCCGGCGACGAGGACGCGGCAGCCCGCGAAGGCGGAAGGGTCGGTCATCGGCAGCTCCTGCGGCGGCGCCGGCATGCGCCGGGCACCGATTATCGGCCAATCCGCAGCGCGGGGCCGGGTTCTGGCACCATGGCGGCCCGCCGCGCATGCAGGCGGCCGGCCGCAGGGCCTGCCCACGCGCCGCCGCCCGCGGCCAGCGCCGCGCATGCCGGCCGCCGCGTTCCCTCTTTTCAGGATCCTCCCCGCAGTGAAGAAGACCTACCAGCTCCGCATCGAAGGCAAGCACCCCGACCGCCTGCTCGACGCCAGCAAGCACGACATCCGCAAGTACATCCGCCGCGAACGCCGCAAGGCCTTGCCGGCCGGCGCCGACTACTGGGACTTCGACACGCTGTTCGGCGCCGAGGAAGCCAGCGCCGCGGTGGTGCCGCCGGCCGAGTTGCTGCGTTCGATCGACGCGCTGGTCGCCACGGGCGGCACCCAGTTCTATGTGGAAATCCGCAGCAAGCCGGGCAAGCGCACGCCGCGGCCGCAGGGCGATGCCGCGGTGGCCGATCCGTTCGACGATTGAACGTGGGTCGCGCCGCTCCTGTTTGGAGTGGATGCGGGTGGCCTTCGGGTCATCGGCCGCGGTGATTGATACGGGGGCGTTCGGTTGCTGTCGCGGCTGAAGCCGCTCCTACAGAAGCTGGCCGAAGGAACTGTAGGAGCGGCTTCAGCCGCGACCGACAGGATCGACGCGCGCAATGCATTAAACAGCTCGCGACCAGCGCTGTGCGAAACAGCGCGCATCTCGGACCACCGAACGCGACCAGCGCCGCGAACGCGCTCACCCCTTCGCTGGCAGCCCACCGCCGCCCTGCGCAGTCGCCGCACGCAGCTTGTCTTTCTTGCTCGGGCGCTTGCCCTTGATGCCGCCGGTCTGCGGCGCTGCCTCGGCGGCGGGCGCGGCCGTGTGCGTCGGTTCGAAACCGGCGATGCGCTCGCGCGGCACGCGCAGGTGCTGGCGCTTTTCGATCAGGCGCAGGTGCGCCTCGCTGGCCGCATCGACGAAGCTCACCGCCAGGCCGTCGGCACCGGCGCGCCCGGTGCGGCCGATGCGGTGGGTGTAGTCGGCGGTGGCGCGCGGCAGGTCGTAGTTGACCACCACCGGCAGCTGCGCGATGTCCAGGCCGCGCGCGGCCACGTCGGTGGCCACCAGGACCTGCACCTGGCCGCTCCGGAAGCCGGCCAGCGCCTGGTTGCGGCGGCCCTGGCTCAGTTCGCCATGGAACGGCTGCGCCAGCACGCCGGCCTTGCCCAGCTTCTCGGCCAGATTGTCGGCGCCGCGCTGGCTGGCCACGAACACCAGCGCCTGCGGCCAGGCCTCGCTGTGCAGCAGGTGCCGCAGCAGCGCAGTGCGCTGCCCGCTGTCCACTTCGATCGCACGCTGGCGGATCGTCGCCGGGGCCGCGGCGGCCGCGTCCTCGCCGATGCGTCGCGGTCCGCGCATCAGGCGTTGCGCAAGCACTTCCACCTCGGCCGGGAAGGTGGCCGAGAACAGCAGGGTCTGCCGACGCCGCGGCAACAGCGCCAGGATACGGCCCAGTTCCGCTTCGAAGCCCAGCGCCAGCAGGCGGTCGGCTTCGTCCAGCACCAGGGTGCCCACCGCGCCCAGATCCACGGCGTTGTGCGCGACCAGGTCGAGCAGTCGGCCCGGGGTGGCCACGACGATGTCGGCACCGCCGCGCAGCTTCAGCATCTGCGGATTGATCGAGGCGCCGCCGGCGACTGTGGACACCTTGACCCGCCGCGGCAGGTAGCGGCCCAGCGCCTGCAAGGTGTCGCCGACCTGCGCGGCCAGCTCGCGGGTCGGTACCAGCACCAGGCCGCGCACGCGGCGGCTGGCCGGCGCCAGCGCCGCGCGCTGCAGCAGCGGTAGCGCGAAGGCCGCGGTCTTGCCCGAACCGGTCGCGGCGCAGGCCAGTAGGTCGTCGCCGCGCAGGATCGGCGCGATCGCCTGCGCCTGGATCGCGGTGGGCGCGGTATAGCCGGCGGCGTCGAGCGCGCGGGAAAACGCGGGCAGCAGCTCGGGGGCGAGGCCCAGCGTGGTGAATGGCATGCAGCGAGGTCCGGAAGGTGGGCGGCGAAACCGATGTCGCCGCGATGCTCCGCGGCGGACGTAGCCGCGCAGCCTACCCGCAGCCGCACGCCTATGCGAGGCGCACGCGCCTGCGGGTGTCCGATGGCCGCTATTCGAGAGATGGTCAGTCCGGGGTAGCGGGCAGCTGCGGCATGCCCTGGCGTCGTGCGGGAAACGGCCGCGCCAACCGCTGCTCGCGGGCAAGGCGACGCGCGGAAAACCTGGCGTCGTGCCCTCGATCATTGCCGAACCGGTCGTGCGTGGAAGCGAGGCGCGCATGCACCTCGCCATGCGCATCGGCGATCACGCAGTGCGCGGGCTCGCCTGCAACGCCGCGTTGCCATGCCGCCGCACGGTCACCCACCTGGGGTGGCCGTGCGGCAGGCAGTACCGGCGCCGCGCTTACTGGCAGGTCACGCCGACCGCACTGAACGCGGCCGTCACCGCCGCCACCGGACGGCCCAGGTCGCTGGCCGCGGTGCGCACGCCGCAGGCGCCGCTGTTGAAGCTGGTGCTCGGGGTCCAATACAGGCGGTTGGCGCGGGCGAAGACCTCGAAGGCGGTGCGCGTGTTCCAGCCGGAGGTGGTGGCCAGTTTGTAGAACGCCTTGTTGTAGACACCGGAGGAGTAGTGCACGTCCAGCCCGCTGCGGTAGTTGGCGGCGTTGTCGATCGAGGATCCGTCCTGCGGCGGATTGGCCATGTAGCGCAGCGCGCCGTTGGACTTGAAGATCTCCGGGCCGACCAGGAAATCGTTGCTGCCCTTGAGGTAGTACTCGGTGGCCTCGCCGGCGATGTCCGAATACGCCTCGTTGATGCCGCCGGACTGGCCGGAGTAGGTGAGGCCGGAATTCTGCTCGGTGAAGCCATGCGAGACCTCATGCCCGGCGACGTCGATGCTGACCAGCGGATAGAAACGGGTGTTGCCGTCGCCGAAGGTCATCGTCGACCCGTTCCAGAACGCGTTCTCGTAGCGCGTGCTGTAGTGCACCCGCATCACCAGCTGGAAGCTCAGCGGCGCCACCCCGGCATAGGCGCGGTACATCTTCTCGATGATGCCGCCGAAGTAGTGCGCGTCGTTGATCGGCGAGTAGGCGCCGTTGATGGCCTTGTAGGTGTTGCGCGGGCAGGCGAACTGGTAGGCGGTGCTGCCGGAGGTGCCGCCGTTTAGGTTCACCGACTTGACCGTGCTGTTCTGCATGCGGCAGTTGTTGTCCACCTCGAGGAAGCCGTGGATACTGCCGCTGGTGCCGTATTCGTACTGCCCGGTCTTGGCGTTGCCGCCAGGGCCGGTGGCATCGCGGGTGGTCAGGCCGTCCCATTGCCGCAGGATCGCGCCGCTGCGCGCATCGACGATCACGAACGGCCGGGTCGGCTCGCCGCCCTGCGGCGCGTCGGCGAAGAACGACACCACGTAGGCCATGTGCGCGCGGTCGTCATCGTCCAGGTAGACCATCTGCGGCGCCTGCGCGCGCTCGATGCGGCGCGCGGCCAGCGCATCGCCGAGTGCGGCGCGCTTGGCTACGTCCAGCGCGCGGCTGGCCGGCAACAATGCGTTGGCGGCGGCCGTGGTCGTGGCCGGCAGCTCGCTGGCCAGGCCCGCCACCGAGCGTCCGAACAGGCTGCGCACGCTGCCGTCGCCGCGCTCGCTGACGACGACATGCTCGCCCCAGACCGGCACGCCGCGGAAGGTCTGTTGGTAGCGGCTGTGCACGGTACCGTCGTCGTCGGTGCTGCTGCTCAGCAGGGTCAGCGCGGACTCGGCATCCAGGCCGATCAGTTCGGCGTGGCGCACTGCGGCCGCGGCGGGAACGCCGCCAAGGCTGGTGGTGGCGGCCTTGTGCTGCACGTTGAGCGTGCCGAGATCCTTGCCGTGCAGGTCCACGCGCTCGGCCGCCGTGGCGGAGGTGGCGGCGAGGGCGAGCAGCAACGGCGACAGCAGCGCGAGCGGGCGGTGGCGGATGGACTGGGGCATCTTCGTGTTCCTCGCAAGTGATAGGGAATGTCGAGCCGGCGCGGCTGCGCATGGCGGCCACGGGTGGTTGCGGTTGTGTGCGGAAGTGCGTCGGCGTTGCGGCCAATGGCGCGGTGCCGTCCCCCTGGCAACGACCATAACGACGTGGTTACGGGCCGTGGTAGACAGCGTTTGTTCAGGCTTTCGATCTGGGATGGCGAGCCTGGTGTGCGGCTCTCACGCGCGCCAAGGCGGCACGCGTGCCGAGCGTGCGGCGTCAACGGTGTGGCTGCATCTGTGCCAAACAAACCCAAGGTTAGTGCGCAAAAGCGCTGAAAAAGATAATCCGGCTACCTTCATTCGGTAGATACACAAGCGGCGCTGCAGTGTGATCGAGGTGAGCTTTTGGGAGGTCGCAAAAAATGCAGAAAATCAGCTGTTTCCCGGCGAATTGCGCACAGTGCGGAAGCTTGATTTACGTACTTTCGCGTACTGTAAAAAGGTTGGCGTACGGCCTTCGCGGTGGGAATGCAGTTAATCGGTAGACATGGGCGATCCAAAATGCGTGGCGAGTCACCTTTGGGAGTATTGGCGATTGCCATCGCGGAGTGCGGATTGCTATATATCGGCCGCGTTTAGTCGGCACGGTGTTGGGTGCCGACGCGTGTCTTTCCTCCCCCGGGATCGCAACGCTATGACCTCTTCGCCCCTGCGACCGAGCTCGGCTGCATTCGCCGCGGCGGTGCGCGCGTACCGGCAGCGGCGTTGGCCCATCGCCGCGGCGCGCCGTCGTCTGCGCGGATGCCTCGCGCGCAGCGTGCTGGGTATAGCGTGTGCCGTTGTCGTGCTGGCTGCGCCACCGCTGTCGGCGCAGGCGCCGGATATCCGCGCGCTGCGGCAGGCCGCCACCGGCGCGCGTTTCAGCTTCGGCCATTCCACCTATCGGCTGATCCCTGGCGCGGTGGTGCGGCTGCGCGCCGAAGATGGCCTGCGCGATCGGCGCACGGCGCCTGTCGCCGACGGGGTGGTGGCGCAGATCGGTCCGTACGCGATCCTGCTCGGGCGCGATGCGCACAACGCGGCGCCGGCGTCGCGCGATCCTTCCACGCAGGACGAACGGCTGGTCGCGGCGATCAACGAGCTGACCGAGCAGACCGTGCTGGTCGCGCCCAAGCTGAAGCTGTTCGGCACCACGCCGGCGGTGGTCGAAGCGCTGGCGCACCGGACCGGCGGCACCCTGGTCTACGCCTCGGCTATCGACGGCAGTGCGGTGATCGGCTACGGCTCGGTCGAGGCCGCGCATGCGGCGTTGGTGCAGTTGCAGCAGGCCCGCGGCGTGGCCGAGGTGGCGCTGCAGGTGATCCAGGCCTTCGACGAGCGCAACTGATTCGGCATCACGGCTGCCGCCGCCTCGTTGCGAGGCGGCGGCGCAGTTCGCTCAGCCCGGCAGGGCCAGGTCGTCGATCATCGCGCGCAGGAAGCGTGCCGCTTCGCCGCCGGTGCAGGCGCGATGGTCGAAGCTCAGCGACAGCGGCAGCAGCTTGTGCGTTTCCACGCCGCCCATCACCGGCACCAGTTGGTGGCGGGCGCGGCCGGCGGCGACGATCGCCACGCACGGCGGCACCACGATCGGGGTGGCGTAGCGGCCGGCGAACATGCCGAAGTTGGACAGCGAGATGGTGTAGCCGCTCAGTTCGGAGGCGGCGATGCTGCGCGTCTCCACCTGCTGGCGCAGGCGGTTGACGCCTTCGCGGATGCCGCGCGCATCGAGCATGTCGGCGTTGCGCAGCGCCGGCACGAACAGGCCGTCGTCGGTGTCCACGGCGATGCCGATGTCGACCTGCGCGTGCAAGGTGCGGGTCAGCGCGTCGCCGTCGAACCAGGCATTGAGCGCGGGCACCGCCTGGCAGGCGGCGACGATCGCGCGCACCAGGCGCACGGTCATGTCGTTGCCGGGCGCCCAGGCGTGGACGTCGGCGTCGTCGTTGAGCGTGGTCAGCACCACTTCGCGATGCGCCTGCGCCATCACCCGCGCCATGTTGCGGCGCACGCCCTTGAGCGGCTCGGGCTGGCCGTGCGCGGTGGTGCCGGGCGGCTGGGTACGCATGGGCTTGCCGGTGGTGGACAGTGGCGTGCGCGAGGGTGCTGCTGGTGTTGGTGCCGGTGCAGGAGAGGCTTCAGCCGCGGCTTGCGATTGGCGTGTGGTCGCGGCTGAAGCCGCTCCTACAACGGCTGTACCGTCGGCGGCGGCCTGCTTTACGTCGGCCAGGGTCACTGCGCCGTCGCCGCCGCTGGCGCGCACCCGCGCCAGGTCCACGCCGAGTTTCTTCGCCAGCGCGCGCACCGCCGGCATCGCGCGCACGCCGCCGACCGAGACGCTGCGCTCGCTGTGCACGGCGTTGGAGCTCTGCATTGCGCCGACCACGGTACCGGCGTCGTCGCGTGCGCCATCGCCTGGCGCCGCGTCGGCATCGCGCAGTTCGCCGCCGTCGTCGGAGGCGATGACGCGGTCGTTGTCGCCGGGCGCATCGGCGCCGGCGCCCTTGCCGGGACTGGTCGGCGCGGCGCCACCGTGGTGATGGCCGGTGTCCTGGCCTTCGGCGCGCTGCGGCATGTTGGCGTCGGGCGCGAACTGCGCCAGCATGCTGCCGGTGACGACGATGTCGCCCGGCGCGCCGGCCAGCTTCAGCACCTTGCCGGACACCGGCGAGGGCACTTCGACCACCGCCTTGGCGGTTTCCATCGACACCAGCGGCTCGTCGAGCTGGATGGTGTCGCCTTCCTTGACGAACCATTCGACGATGGTGGCGTCGGGCAGGCCTTCGCCCAGGTCGGGCAGATTGAAGTTCTTGGTTTGGCTCATGTGGTCTCTTCCAGCAGTTCCAGGTCGCGCGCCGGCAGCCAGCCCTGCACGCCATCGGCGCGCTCGGCCCACCACCAGTCGCCGTATTCGTAATGCAGGGTCACGGTGTCGCCCTGCACGGCATCCAGTTCGCGCGCGTCGTAGTCGCGCAGCGCTTCGGCGTGGCCGTCGCCGGTGGCGCGCAGCCAGGCCAGCGGCGCCCAGCCGGCGTTGCCGGCCGCGGTCGTGGTCCACACGAACGCGGGCCATTCCTCGTCGCGCACGCCCAGCACCACCCGCTCGCCGGCGGCGAAGCGGATCGGGTGCGGGTAGGCGGCGCGGTAGTCGCTGAGCAGGCGCGCCTGCATGTCAGCCTGCGGCCACGGCACGCTTGGCCGCCGCGACGATCTTGTCCACGCTTGGCAGGTATTTCATCTCCAGCCGGAACAGGGGAATGTGGGTGTCGTAGCCGGTCACCCGCTGCACCGGCGCGACCAGGTCGTACATCGACTGCTCGGCCAGCCGCGCGGCGATCTCGGCGCCGAAGCCGGCGCTGCGCGGGGCCTCCTGCACGATCACGCAGCGGCCGGTGCGCGCCACCGATTCGGCGATGGTGTCGAAGTCCAGCGGGCGCAGCGTGGCCACGTCGATGACCTCGGCGCTGATGCCGTCGGCGGCCAGCTTGTCGGCCGCTTCCAGCGCTTCCTTGACCTGTGCGCCCCAGGCCACCAGGGTCACGTCGCTGCCCTCGCGCAGCACGAAGCACACGTCCAGCGGCAGCGCCTCGCCGTCGTCGGCGACCACTTCCTTGTACTGGCGGTACAGGCGCTTGGGCTCCATGTAGATCACCGGATCCGGCTCGCGGATCGCCGCTAGCAGCAGGCCGTAGGCGCGCTGCGGCGAGGACGGCAGCACCACGCGCAAGCCCGGCACGTTGGTGAAGATGGCCTCGTTGGCCTCGCTGTGGTGCTCCGGCGCGCGGATCCCGCCGCCCCACGGCACGCGCAGCACCATCGGGCAGTGCAGGCGGCCGCGGGTGCGGTTGCGCAGGCGCGCGGCGTGGCAGATCAGGTGATCGACCATCGGGTAGACGAAGCCGTCGAACTGCGCTTCGGCCACCGGCTTCATGCCCTGCGCGGCCAGGCCGACGGTGAGGCCGGCAATGGTGGTTTCGTCGAGCGGGGTGTCCAGCACGCGCTGCGCGCCGAAGCGCTGCTGCAGGCCGGCGGTGGCGCGGAACACGCCACCGTTGACGCCAACGTCCTCGCCCAGCACCAACACCGACGGGTCGTGCTGCAGTTCCCAGGCCAGGGCCTGGGTGACGGCTTCGATCAGGGTGATGGGGGTGCTGGTCATGGACTGGTCTCCGCGCGCTGTAGCCGCGCTGTGGGCGGTGCCGGCCGCATGCGTGGCGGCCGTATCGGCAAGGCGAGGGCTGAGCTCATCCATGGCGCTGCTCCAGGGCGATGGCGTCGGCACGCTGCGCGAGCAGGTCCGGCGGCGGATCGGCATACAGGTAGTCGAACATCGCCTCCACCGGCTGCACCGGGGTGGCCAGGTAGGCATTGACCTCGATGTCGACCAGGCGCG
Source organism: Xanthomonas sp. GW (assembly GCF_014236815.1). Taxonomy (NCBI): domain Bacteria; kingdom Pseudomonadati; phylum Pseudomonadota; class Gammaproteobacteria; order Lysobacterales; family Lysobacteraceae; genus Xanthomonas; species Xanthomonas sp. GW. The sequence continues at coordinate 4,692,369 of NZ_CP051189.1, read as the reverse complement.
CGCATTCCTGCTTCCACGCCGCCTCCTCGGCCTCGTTCCACAGGCCCTGCGCGGTCAGCCAGGTGCGCAGCCGGGTCAGCGGCTCGCGCTCCCAGGCCTGCTTGACCTCGGTCTCGTCGCGGTAGCGGCGCGCGTCGTCGGCGGTGGTGTGGTCGGACAGGCGGTAGGTCATGAATTCGATGACGCTGCCGCCCTGGCCGCTCAGCGCGCGCTCGCGCGCCTGGCGCATCGCTTCCAGCACCGCGATCAGGTCGTTGCCGTCCACCTGCAGGCAGTGCAGGCCGCCGGCCAGGCCCTTCTGCGCCAGGGTCTGCGCGCCGGTCTGCGCCGCGCGCGGCACCGAGATCGCCCAGCCGTTGTTGATCACGCACAGGATCAGCGGCAGCTGGTAGGCGCCGGCGGAATTGAGTGCGGCATAGAAATCGGTCTTCGAGGAGCCGCCGTCGCCGCAGGTGGCGACCGCCACGTGGCCTTCGCCGCGCAGCTTGAACGCCAGCGCCGAGCCGGCGGCATGCAGGCACTGGGTGGAGATCGGCACGCAGATCGGGAAGTCCTTGGCGGCGTCGGACTCGCGCAGGAAATCGCTGCCGCGTTCGTCGCCGCCCCAGTACAGCAGTACTTCGCGCGGGCGCACGCCGCGCATGAACATGGCGCCGTATTCGCGGTAGCTGGGCGCCAGCACGTCGCCGCTGCGCATCGAGGCGCCGATGCCGATGTGGGTGGCTTCGTGGCCCAGGCAGGAGGCGTAGGTGCCGAGCTTGCCGGTGCGTTGCAGGGCCACGGCCTTGCTGTCGAAGGTGCGCACGTAGAGCATCTGCTTGAACAGCGCCAGCAGGGTCTGCGGGTTGGCCGAGTCGGCCGGGAGGGCGTCGCGGGCCGGTTGGCCGTCCGCGTCGAGGTACTGCAGGTATTCGATTTCGAACTGGGCGGCGATGGTCATGACAGCGGCACTCTCGACAACAAGTTTCAAATGATATGACTCGGCATGTTAAGGACGGTGTGCACAAAAGCCGTCCTGCACCGCAGCACGGTATCTTGCTGGATTGCAGCAAAAACTTGCGCTTTGAGGGCTTTGCGCATTGCTGGCGTTCACTTGGGCGATTGTTGCGTTGCGGTGGTTGGCTGCGCGGTGGTTGCGGATGTCCATCGGTGGACGTTTGGGGTTGGGCGTGATGTCGGCTGCCGTGGCGTTGGAGCGATTGCGCAAAAGCAATGGCGACGGCGAGAGCAAGATCAAGAGCTTTCGCGCCGGTCGGCGCGAGTCACTTTTGTCTTGGCAAAAGTAACCAAAACCGCTCCCGCCCGACACGAGCCGGTGCGATACAGCCGCACCGGTGCCCCGCGCTCCTCGCGGCGAGCGGCACGGCGCCCAAACTCGCTTCGCTCAAACAAGGGCGCCTCTTCGGCCGCTCGCCACTGCGGTGCTCGGCTCGCTTTAAGGCGGGAAGTTTTTTAGGAGCGACAGCTAACGGCAACAGCAACAGCAACAGCAAAGGCTCAAGAGCGGCCTGTCGACTGTTCCCTTCTCCCGTCGGGAGAAGGTGCCCCGTAGGGGCGGATGAGGGTACGGGCGAAGCCTCGTGTACCGAACTCTGCGAGACGCTTCGCGCCGTACCCTCACCCCAACCCCTCTCCCGGGGGGAGAGGGGCTTCGACAGCGCAGACTTCGAGGGCTAACGCAGTCTCAGGAGATGGCGGACGCAGGAGCGCTGGCAAAAGAAAAAGGGCGCGGCTTTGTGGCCGCGCCCTTGTTCTGCCCGAAGGCGGTTGCGCTTAGCGGCCGATGCGGGTGCTGAAGCGTGCGGTGTTGTCGGACGGATCGGCATCGGGCGAGGCCGAGCTGGCGCTGGCTTCGATCACGATGCTGCGGTCGGCCGGCAGCGGGCGGGTCGCGGTGGTCAGGGTGAACGCGGTGCTCGCGCCCGGCGCCAGGTCGGCGCGGGTGCTGCACTGGTATTGCGCGCTGCGCAGGCCGTGGGCCTGGCGTACGCACTGCCAGCCGCGCGGCGGCACCAGCAGCGACAGCACCGACAGGGTGTTGCCGCTGACGCTCAGGCTGGCGTGCTTGACCGGCGCATTGCCGTGGTTGACCAGGGCGATGCGGTAGTTGGCGCTGAACGCGATCAGCGGCAGCGTCGCCGGGCCTTCGATGCGCAGCGCCAGGTTGCCGGCGGGCGCGGCCTGCACCGCCACCGCGGCGCTGGCGCCGTTGTTGCCGCCGTTCGGGTCCTCGGTCTGCGAGGCGACCGAGGCGGCCAGGGTCAGCGTACGCCCGACCAGGTCGGCCGTGGCCGGCACCGCGATCTCGAAGCGCGGTGCGGCACCGGCGACGAGTTGCGTCGTGGTGCAGGTCACCACGGTCTGCGCGGCCACGTCCGGGGCGGCGCAGTCCCAGCCGGGGGCGGCGGTCACGGTCGGCGTCACCGCTGCATCCAGGGCGAAGGCGACCGCGGCGAAGCGCGCCGCATCCGGGCCGGCGTTGCCGACCTCGACGCTGTAGCGGATGGTGTCACCGGCGTAGACCGCGGCATTGGCCGCGTTCGCGGTCACGCTCAGGTCGGCGCGCTGCAGCGGCTTGAGCTTGAGCAACACCACCGCCGGATCGTGGTCGGACAGCCGCGCCGGCGAGTTGGCGTCGTTGCGCGCGGTGGCCGGGAAGTCGGCGTTGAGCCGCGCATGGCCTTCGCTCAGCGTGGCGACCTGCGCCGAGTTCATCAGCGCGCGGTTGGCCAGGATGTGGTCCAGCGACTGCACGTTGCCGTCGTAGGCGTACGAATAGCTCTGGTCCGGCGTGGACAGCAGGGTCAGGTTGTACAGGTCCGGCGTGACCAGGTCGGCGCCGTCGCCGTCGACCACGGTCTGCGCGTCGGCCGACGGCAGCCCGGTCACCGTGCCCATCGCATCGACGTAGCCGTCGTTGAACTCGAAGGCGTTGAAGTCGCCCATCACCAGCAACTGCTCGCCGGGATCGGCCACTTGCCGCGCCTGCAGCAGGTTGGCCAGGAACACCGCCTGTGCCTGGCGCTTGGCGCGGATGCGCAGGCCGCTGGCGTCGTCGGTCTCGGCGCCGTTGAGCGAACGCTGGTGCACCTCGACCACGGTCAGCGGCAGCGTGCGGCCGTCGGCGAAATGCACGATCGCCTTCAGCAGCAGCGGCGGGCGGTCGTTGAGCAGGCTGCTGCCGCCGGCCGGCTCGGTCCAGGTGGTGGCCTTGCCTTCCTGGCTGACCGAGAGCACTTCCACGCGGGCGATGCCGGCGCCGACGGCCGCGGTCTTGACCAGGAAACCGACGTCGATGCCGCCGACGTCGTTGCCTTCCTGCAGGTACGCCACGTACTGCGGATCGGGCTGACCGGCGGCCACCGCATCGCTGTTGATGCGCGCGGCCAGGGTCTGCAGCACGCTCAGGTTTTCCACTTCGACCGTGCCCAGGATGTCGGGCGTGTTGAGGTAGTTGCGGATCGCCAGCGAGGCCTTGTTGAGCCGCGCCTGGTAGGCGGCCGCGGTCAGCACCGGTTCGCCGATCGCCGGGTCGTTCTGGTCGTCGAAGAAGCGCTCCATGTTGTAGGTGGCGACGTTGACGTCGTCGGCCTGCGGGGCCGGAGCCGGCTTGGGCTGGTCGGCGCCGTTGCATTGCACAGTGGGCGCGGTTTCCGGATAGATCGTGTAGCGGCGGAAGCTGTAGTCCAGCGGGCCGCTGACGCCGAGCACCACGCAGCCGCCGGCCACGTCGATGCGCTCGCCGCCGAGGCCGGCGCTGCCCACCGCGATCACCTGCGGGTTGGTGTTCCAGCGCGGCACGTCGGCCGGGGAACCGGCCGGCAGCGGGTCGGGCTGCTGCACGCCGGCGGTGCGCCAGGCGCGCGGCAGGCCGGTGACCACGGCATGGAACACGCCGTTGCTGCTGGCGCTGGCGTTGGTCTCGTTGACGCTGCCGCCGGTGGGCGCGTTGACGGTCAGGCTGGGCACGGTCACGCGCATGCCTTCCAGACGTTCGAGTTGGTCGTAGGCGCCGTTCGGGTCGGGAAAGCTGGTGGTCAGCGTCACCGCGGCCGGCAGCGGATTGCCGGTGGACTGCAGCAGCACGGTCGGGGTGCCCAACTCGGTCAGCGGCGGCTGGGTCGGGTCGGCGGTCGGCACGTATTCGAGCACGGTGGCCTGCACCCGCACCGCATTGCCCACCGCGGCCTCGGCCGGCGGCACGCTGCCGGTGTAGACGTAGATGCCTTCGGAGGTCTGCGGATCGGCGTCGGCCTGGGCGTCGGGCGCCTGCAGGAAGAAGCCGGCGCTGCGCCGCGCGGTGACGATGCCGCTGGTGGCGACGATCTGTCCGACCAGCGGCGAACGCGCGCCGCTGCCCTGGATGCTGTGGATCGGCACCAGGTTGAAGTCGTCGTTGAGGATCACCCCGCTGGCGGTCAGCGTGGCCGGCAGGGCGCCGCTGATGCCGGTGATGTCGAGGTAGAAGGTCTCGTCGGGTTCGTTGGCGGTGTCGCCGTTGACCAGCACGCTGATCTGCGCGCTGCTCTCGCCGGCGGCAATGGTCACGTCGGTCGCGGCCACGGCCTGGTAGTCGCTGCCGGCGCTGGCGCTGCCGTCGCGGGTGGCGACGCGGAAGCTCACCCCGCCGCTGCCGGCCGGTTGGCTCAGGGCGATGGTGAACACGAACGCGGTGCTGCCGCTGTCGCCTTCGCCGCGGCTGACGTTGGCCACGCTGGCCACCGGCTGGTTGCCGCCGCCGCACAGGTTGGCGGCCGCGGCCGTATTGCGCGGGGTCGGCGCGCCGGTGGCGAAGTCGGCGTTGTTGTTGTCGCTGTCGCTGCAGCCGCCGTTGCCGCGCAGCACCGCCAGGGTGTTGCTCGGCGCGGTGGTCGGCGCGCTGCCTTCGGCGCAGCTGGCGCTGCTGCCGTAGCCGACGAAATCGACGTTGCCGGCGGGGCAGGCGCCGCTCAGCGCGGTCGCCGTGTTGCTCAGCGCGATCTTGCCGGCGGTGCCGCTCATCGCGGTGGTGCCGGTGGCGTCCGGGGTCGGCAGCGCGGTGCTGCCGCCGCTGCCGTCGGCCTGCTTGACCAGGTAGTAGCCGCCGGCGGGGATGCTGCCGGCCAGCGTGGTGACCTGCCAGCTGCTGCCGGCGGCCGAGGCGTACTGCACCGACCAGCCGGCCAGGCTCACCGCCTGGTTGCCGTTGTTGTGCAGTTCGACGAAATCGCTCTTGTAGGTGGCGCCGCTGTTGCCGCCACCGCCATAGACCTGGCTGATGACGACCTGGGCCTGGCCGGTGCCGGCACAGGCAAGCGCGCACGACAACACTGCAGCACGAAGCAGCATGGTTCGCATGACGAAGACTCTCCCCAATCCTTGAAGACGCAAGTGACAGCGATGACGGACGGCGCTCCCCAAAGCGCCGACTCGATTCTGCCCGAGTTTGCCGCGCGCCGCTGACCGGGATGTGACAAGCGTCGCTGCGGTACCCTTGCCGGCCCCGGATCGCCGTCCCCCGCCCATGCCCGTCGAACAGAACCAGCGCCCGCTCGAAGCCGGCATCCACACCGACCTGGAAGGCCGCGTCACCTACGGCGGCTACCTGCGGCTGGACCAGTTGCTGTCCGCGCAGCAGCCGCTGTCGGACCCGCCGCACCACGACGAGATGCTGTTCATCATCCAGCACCAGACCTCCGAGCTGTGGCTGAAGCTGCTGGCGCACGAGTTGCGCGCGGCGATCATGCACCTGCAGCGCGACGAGGTCTGGCAATGCCGCAAGGTGCTGGCGCGCAGCAAGCAGGTGCTGCGCCAGCTGACCGAGCAGTGGTCGGTGCTGGAGACGCTGACCCCGTCCGAATACATGGGTTTCCGCGACGTGCTCGGCCCGGCGTCGGGCTTCCAGTCGCTGCAGTACCGCACCATCGAATTCCTGCTCGGCAACAAGAACGAACAGATGCTGCGCGTGTTCGGCCACGACCCGCACGGCCAGGCGGCATTGCAGGCGGTGCTGGAAGCGCCCAGCCTGTACGAGGAATTCCTGCGCTATTTGACCCGCTTCGGGCATGCGATTCCCGAGCAGTACCGGGCGCGCGACTGGCGCCAGCCGCATGTCAGCGATCCGCTGCTGCGGCCGGTGTTCGAGCGCATCTACGAGAACACCGACCGCTACTGGCGCGAATATGCGCTGTGCGAGGACCTGGTGGACCTGGAGACCCAGTTCCAGCTGTGGCGCTTCCGCCACATGCGCACGGTGATGCGGGTGATCGGCTTCAAGCGCGGCACCGGCGGCTCCAGCGGCGTGGGCTTCCTGCAGCAGGCGCTGGCGCTGACCTTCTTCCCGGAATTGTTCGAGGTGCGCACCTCGGTGGGGCTGCCGGACGGGCGCGATGCGGCGCTGCCGGGAGCGGCCGCCGGCAGTGCGGACTCCGGGGCCTGAGCGTCCACGCCGGCCCAGGCACGCGCGTGGCCGGGCGGCATGACCCGCCGCAGGCCGAGGGGGCACTTGCGAATCCCCAATCCCCAATCTCGAATCCCGGCCATTTGACGCCAGCGCCAACTCTCGGTGATGCTCGCCCGTTCCCCGGCCCGGCCGGGAATCGCCCCAGCCCATACTGAATACGCAAGGGAACACCGCATGAGCGTTGACGACGTCGCGTCGCACCCCCCAGCCTCACCGCCGCAGCCGCCAGCGCAACCGCCCGAATTCAAGACCCTGCTGGGCCATCCACGGCCATTGTGGATGCTGTTCATGACCGAATTCTGGGAGCGCTTCGCGTTCTACGGGATTCGCTGGGCGCTGACCCTGTACATCGTGGCCGAGTTCTTCCAGGGCTCCGGCGCGGGCGAGGCGCCGGCCAACCGGCTGTACGGCGCCTATCTGGCGCTGGTCTACGCCTCGGCGCTGTTCGGCGGCTTCGTCGCCGACCGGCTGATCGGCTACCAGCGCTCGCTGCTGATCGGCGCGGTGGTCATGTCGGTGGGCCTGTTCCTGATCGCGGTGCCGAACGAAGAGGTGTTCAAGATCGGCCTGGCCACGATCATCGCCGGCAACGGCCTGTTCAAGCCGAACGTGTCGACCATGGTCGGCAAGCTGTATCCGCTCAACGATCCGCGCCGCGATTCGGGCTTCACCATCTTCTACATGGGCATCAACGCCGGCGGCTTCTTCGCGCCGATCCTGACCGGCCTGCTGGCCGACAAGCTGTTCGGCACCGAAGCGATGCCGGCCTACAAGTACGTGTTCATCGCCTCCGGCATCGGCATGCTGATCAGCCTGGTGTGGTTCTGGATCGGCCGCCGCCAGCTTGGCGCGGTCGGACGGCCGCCGGCCGGCGGCGAGGGCATGGGGCGCACGATCGGGGTGCTGCTGGCGACGCTGGTGGTGATCCCGGTGGCCTACGGCCTGCTGTTGATCGATGCCGGCATCCTCGGCTGGATCCTCACCGCGCTGTTCGTGGCGCTGTGCGCGATGATCCTGGTCGAAGGCATCCGCGAGGGCCGCGTGCCGCGCGACCGTTCGATCGCGATGCTGATCGTATTCGTGTTCAACGTGATGTTCTTCATGTTCTTCGAGCAGGCCGGCAGTTCGTTCAACTTCCTCGCGCAGAACATCGTCGAGCGCGACCTGGGCGGCTGGATGTTCCCGGTCGGCTGGTTCCAGTCGGTCAACACGCTGGCGATCCTGGTGCTGGGCCCGGTGTTCGTGTGGCTGTGGGTGGCGCTGAAGTCGTCCAACCCGTCGATCCCGCGCAAGTTCGGCCTGGGCCTGATCTTCAACGGTCTGGCCTTCGCGCTGCTGATGTTTGCCTTGTCCTCGCTGGTCGACGGCTCCGGCAAGATCCCGTTCTGGACCCTGTTCATGGTCTACGTGATCCAGACCGTGGGCGAGCTGTGCCTGTCGCCGATCGGCCTGTCGATGACCACCAAGCTGGCGCCGACCAAGGTGGTGGGCTTCGCGATGGGCGGCTGGTTCCTGTCCACCGCGATCGGCAACAACCTGTCCGGCATCTTCGCCGCGGGCGTCAGCGGCGAGACCGGCATGACCGTGGACTCGGCGCTGAAGGGCTACACTTTCGGCTTCTGGGCCCTGCTCGGCTCGGGTGTGTTGTTGTTCCTGATTGCACCGTTGATCAACAAGTTGATGCACGGTGTCAAATGACGTGAGGTAGATCGCAATGTCGAACAAGACGATCAAGACGATAGGCAGCGCGGCGGCGCTGATGCTGGCCCTGAGCGGCTGCAACAAGGCGCCTGCGCCGGAACCGGAACAGGCGCCGGCCAAGCCGCTGGACACCTCGGTGCAGAAGCCGCCGGTGGCCGATCCGAACCAGCCGGTGGCTTCGGGCAACACGCCCGCCGCTGCCGACGTAGCCGCCGCGGCGGCGTTGGGCGCGCAGTTCGATCCGAACCGCGATCCGGCCAACGACCTGGAAACGGCCGAAGTGGAAGCCAAGCGCGGCGGCAAGCGCATCCTGCTCGACGTGGGCGGCGAGTGGTGCTCGTGGTGCCACATCCTCGACGACTTCATCGAGGGCGACGCCGAGGTGCGCAGTTTCCGCGACGCCAACTACGTGTGGGTCAAGGTCAACTACAGCGACGAAAACAAGAACGAGGCGTTCCTGGCCCAGTACCCGAAGATCGAGGCCTATCCGCACCTGCTGGTGCTCGATGCCGACGGCAAGCTGCTGCACTCGCAGTTCACCGGCGAGCTGGAAAAGGGCAAGGGCTACGACCGCAAGAAGTTCTTCGACTTCCTCAAGCAGTGGGCGCCGCCGAAGACCTGAGCGCAGCGGCAGACTGCTGAAAGTCGCTCGAATCCTGTAGGAGCGGCTTCAGCCGCGACAGGCATTACCTACCGACAATGCCTGTCGCGGCTGAAGCCGCTCCTACAGGGACATGCCTTGCGGCGCGCATGGTTAGTTCCGGCAGCGCCGCATCGCCGCCACGCCCGCTGCGAGCGGGCGCTGCGCCTCACTTGCCGGTCATGCTCGGCAGCCCCTCGGCCGCCAGGCGATCGATCAGCCGGTTCAGCACGCGCTGCTCTTCCTCGCTGAACGGCGCCAGCAGGCGGCGCTCGCATTCCAGCACCATCGGCGCGATCACCTGGTAGACCTCCACCCCCGCCTCGGACAGGTGCAGCACCGAGCGGCGGCGATCGTCGCCATGGGTCTCGCGCTGGATGAAGCCGCGTTCCAGCAAGCGTGCCACCGCGCGGCTCACCGCCACCTTGTCCATCGCGGTGCGCTCGGACACCTCGCCGGCCGACAGCCCCGGGTACAGCGCCAGCACCGCCATCACCCGCCATTCGGTCACCGCCATGCCGTAGCGCTCGCCGTAGACGCGGGCGATGTTGCTGCTGATCCGGTTGGACAGCACGCTGATGCGGTAAGGCAGGAACTGCTCCAGGTCGAGCGAAGGCTGCTCGGGAGCGGGCGGGGCGTGAGGGGCGATCGACGTCATGTTGCATTGCACCTTGCTGGTGGTTTCATTTGTAACTATAACGGAGGAGACTACTGTCCATTCTCGCGAGTCTGGCGTCCGTCCGCATCCGAAATTTCGGTCGGCCGCTGCCCGCGTCCTCCAGGAGACGAGCCATGAGTGCACAACCGCAGTATCCGTCCCAGCCGGCCAACCTGGGCATGCAGGTCACCACCTTCGAGAACCCGATGGGCATCGACGGCTTCGAATTCGTCGAGTTCGCCGCGCCGGCCGGGCAGGGCGAACGGTTGCACGCCTACTTCCGCAGCATGGGCTTCAGCGCGGTGCTGCGCCATCGCAGCCGCGCGATCACCGTGTACCGGCAGGGCGGGGTCAACTTCCTGGTCAACGAGGACCCGGATTCGTTCGCCGCCGACTTCGCCGCCGCGCATGGTCCCTGCGCCTGCGGCTTCGCGATCCGCTTCCGGCATCCGGCCGACGAAGTGTTCGCCAAGGTGCTGGAGAACGGCGGCGAAGCCATCGCCGACAAAGCCGACACCCGCGCGGTGCCGGCGCCGGTGGTCAAGGGCATCGGCGACTGCATGCTGTACCTGGTCGACCGCTATGGCGAGAAGGGCTCGGTGTACGCCGAGTTCGAGCCGGTGCCGGGCGCCGAGCCGCATCCGGCCGGCTTCGGTCTGACCTTCATCGACCACCTGACCCACAACCTGTACTTCGGCAACATGCAGCGCTGGTCGGACTACTACGAGCGCCTGTTCAACTTCCGCGAGATCCGCTACTTCGACATCAAGGGCGCCAAGACCGGGCTGACCTCCAAGGCGATGACCGCGCCGGACGGCGTGGTGCGGATCCCGCTCAACGAGTCCTCCGACCCGAAGAGCCAGATCAACGAATACCTGGACGCCTACCACGGCGAAGGCATCCAGCACATCGCCTGCTTCACCGACGACATCTATGAGACCGTGGAGCGGATGCGCGCGGCCGGCGTGGAGTTTCTGGACACCCCGGACGCGTACTTCGAAGTGATCGACCAGCGCATTCCCGACCACGGCGAAGACGTGGCGCGGCTGGCCAGGAACAAGATCCTGATCGACGCCGACCCGGAGACCAAGCAGCGCAAGCTGCTGCAGATCTTCACCCAGAACTGCATCGGCCCGATCTTCTTCGAGATCATCCAGCGCAAGGGCAACGAAGGCTTCGGCGAAGGCAACTTCCAGGCGCTGTTCGAGAGCATCGAGCGCGACCAGATGAAGCGCGGCGTGCTCTGACGCTAAGTCGCGGAAAATGCCGATAAGCGCATAAGCCCCTCTCCCATCGGGAGAGGGGTTGGGGTGAGGGTACGGTGGCTCAATGAGAGTCAAACCGCCGCTACCCACCTCAACACTGGAAAACGCACGCCTGCTGCGACGGACCATGACCGACGCCGAACACAAACTGTGGAGTTGCCTGAGAGGCGGCCAGTTGCAAGGCTTCAAGTTCCGGCGCCAATATCCCATTCCTCCCTATGTCGCTGATTTTTGCTGTGGCGTCGAAGTTGATCGTCGAGCTTGATGGCTCGCAACATAGCGCGCCTGGCGATGCCACAAGAACACGTTGGCTTGAGTCGCAAGAATGGCGAGTCGTCCGCTTCTGGAACAACGATGTGCTGCTGTCGACGGATGCTGTGATCCAGGCAATTTGCCACGTTACGGCGGCGCCGTACCCTCACCCCAACCCCTCTCCCGATGGGAGAGGCGCTTGATTTCGAAGGCCTAAGTGCATGCATGACAATGATCGCTACATGTCCGGCTTCGGCAACGAATTCGCCACCGAAGCCGTGCCGGGCGCGCTGCCGGTCGGGCAGAATTCGCCGCAGCGCGTGGCCCATGGCCTGTACGCCGAGCAGCTGTCCGGCACCGCGTTCACCGCGCCGCGCGGCGTCAACCGGCGCAGCTGGCTGTACCGGATCCGTCCGGCGGCAGTGCATGGCACGTTCGCCGCGTACGCCCAGGCCGGCGACTTCCACAACGACTTCAATGCCGGGCCAGTATCGCCCGACCAACTGCGCTGGAGTCCGCTGCCGCTGCCGCTGCCGCTGCCGCAGACCCCGGTGGATTTCGTCGATGGCCTGTACACCATGGCCGGCAACGGCTCGGCCGAGGCGCAGCACGGCGTAGCGGTGCATCTGTACGCGGCCAACGCGTCGATGCAGGGTCGCTTCTTCTACAACGCCGACGCCGAACTGCTGATCGTGCCGCAGCTGGGTCGGCTGCAGCTGTGCACCGAACTGGGAACGCTGGAGCTGGAACCGCAGGAGATCGCGGTGATCCCGCGCGGTGTGCGCTTCCGCGTCGCGCTGCTCGACGCGGAAGCGCGCGGCTACGTGTGCGAGAACTTCGGCGCGCTGCTGCGGCTGCCCGACCTGGGCCCGATCGGCGCCAACGGCCTGGCCAATCCGCGTGATTTCCTGACCCCGGTGGCCGCCTACGAGGAGGACGAAGGCGACTTCGCGCTGATCGCCAAGTTCCAGGGCCACCTGTGGCAGGCGCCGATCGCGCATTCGCCGCTGGACGTGGTCGCCTGGCACGGCAACTACGCGCCGTACAAGTACGATCTGCGCCGCTTCAACACGATCGGCTCGATCAGCTTCGATCATCCCGACCCGAGCATCTTCACCGTGCTCACTGCGCCCAGCGACACGCCGGGCACCGCCAACCTGGACTTCGCGATCTTCCCGCCGCGTTGGCTGGTGGCGCAGCACACGTTCCGGCCGCCGTGGTTCCACCGCAACGTGGCCAGCGAATTCATGGGCCTGGTGCACGGCGTCTACGACGCCAAGGCCGAAGGCTTCGCGCCCGGCGGCGCCTCGCTGCATAACTGCATGAGCGGGCATGGTCCGGACGCGGCGACCTTCGACAAGGCCTCGCAGGCGGACCTGTCGCGGCCGGACGTGATCGCCGACACCATGGCCTTCATGTTCGAGACGCGCGCGGTGCTGCGCCCGACCGCGCAGGCGCTGGCCGCCGCGCATCGCCAGCGCGATTACCAGCAGTGCTGGCAGGGGCTGCGGCGCAACTTCCGCGCGCCCTGAGCGCCGCGGCGCGCGGCATCCAGCCCGCGCCGCCCAGGCGCGGCACCTACGGCAATGGGCTCAGGCCGCTTCCAGCGAGGCGTGCAGCGGCGTCGGCAGCACTTCCAGCAGGCGCTCGCGGATGCGCTGCGCATAGCGCTCGGAGGTCATCTCCGGCATCGCGCGCAGCGCGTCGGCGATCGCCTGCAGCGTGGCGACATCCTCGCGCGCCTCGCGCAACCGCTGCTGCAGCGGACGCGAGGCGGGGTGGCGCTGCAGTTGCAGCAGATCCAGCAGGTACATGCGCGCGTTGAGCAGCGCGCGGCGCGGATCCACCGGCGCCGCGACGGCTGGCGCTGGCGGTGCTGCAGCCGGCGGCGGGGCGGCGACGCGGCCGTCGTCCAGATAGCCCTGCTGCAACAGCGCCTGCACGATCGCCGCGGCATTGCTGCCGCCCAGCGCGGCCAGTTCCTCGACGCTGCGTTGGCCGTCGGCCAGGATCAGGACACGGCGCTGGCGCATGTCCAGCGGCGCGGCATAGGATTGCAGTGCCGCGAGGGCGAGGGCGGTCTTGCGCGGGTGCATGGCAGTGGTGCCGGAAGGGAAGAAGCTTGGCGGTCGGCGGTGAAACACTGATGACAGGCGGTGCGCGTCGCCTGTTGGAGGCGAGTTCGTACGGCGCGACGCGATGGGGCTCTGACGCAGCCACTGCCACTGCGAGCGATGGCGATGAGATGACGGGCCTGCATCGCGATTCCGCAACGCCAGTCAGTGCATACGCACGGCGCGCGCGCTAGCCTATGCGCTGCTCTTGCGAGGAACTGCGATGAAGCCGACCCTGCCCGCCGCTGCATTGCTGCTGTTCGCGCTGAGCGCCTGCGACAAGGCGCCGCCGCCGCCGCAACCGACTTCGACCCCTGCGGCCGGCACGGCGGACGACGGCGGCTTGCCGCCGCCGGCGCTGGACCAGCCCGACACCGACGTGCCCCCGGCGCAGGCCCCCGCGGCGGCGATGCCGCCGGAGATGGCCCCGGCGGAGCGGCAGCTGGCGCGCGACGACGGCTATGGCGACCTGCGCCTGGGCATGAGCGCGGCGCAGGCGCGCGCAGCCTGGGGCGGTGAACTCGATGGGCAGCCCGGCGAAGCGGGCGGCTGCTACGTCCTCAGGCCGCGCTGGGTCAAGGGCAGCAACGACTTCGGCCTGATGTTCGAGGCCGACAAGCTGGTGCGCTACGACGTGCGCGCCGCCAAGGAAACCGCGCCGGGCGGCGGCAAGGTCGGCATGGACCTGGCGCAATTGCGCACGCTGTACGCCGGACGCGTGGAAGAGCAGCCGCACAAGTACATCGAAGGCGGCAAGGTGCTGCGTATCCGCAGCGGTGCAGACCACCCTGGCGTGCTGGTGTTCGAGGCCGACGCCGCGGGCAAGGCCACCTCTTGGCGCGTCGGCCTGCCGCCGCAGGTGGACTACGTGGAAGGCTGCGGCTAGCGCAGGCGTCAAGCCGATTGTCAGCGCGCAGGGCAGTTACGTACTGGGCATGCCCGCTGCATAAAGATCAACTCGTGCAGGTCGCTGCAGGGAATGCCATGTATCTATTGGACATCAGCGAGAGCTACTCGGAAATTTTCTGGTTCAAATACGACCAGAAGCTCTCGCCCGACCACCTGCTGTTCATCAGTGGCGAAACGCAATCGACCATTGCCGCCACTCCGACCTTCAGAAACAACAAGAAAGTAAGCAGGTCCCGCTTGCTGGCGTTCGATCTCCTCCAAAGCGACACGCTCGAATTCGTCAGCCAGGCAATGGCTGAGGTGTTGCGCCAATATCCTGATGACGTCCAATTGTTTCCAGCCGACGTCTACCTCAAAGAGGAAAGGCTGGAGGGCTTCTACGTCTTCAATGTGATCCAGACGTTGCCTTGCATCGACCTCGAACGCTCCCAACATGCCCCCATGTTCGGCTTTATGCCTGATGGGCCACTGAGATTCTCAACGCTTCAGAGCCTGCCGCCTGCGGCTTTGGCTGGTCACCACCTCGTCCGGGCCAAGGAAAGCTCGCAGCGCATTTTCGTTTCCCAGCAGCTAAAGCAGCAATGCGAGGCGTCCAGGCTTGGAGGCTTGCGATTTGTGGACTGCTCCAACGGTATTCGGGTGTGAGACAAGTAAGGCGAATTCGTTGGTAAAAGGGCCTCGTCGTCCTTTTTGTTTCCTTCAGGAACTCGGCCGCGATCTTCACCGGCTCGCCGATCCGCAGGCTTTTGCGGGTGCAGTGGTGGCGGTCGCGATCCACGCCGCCGGCACCCGGTTCCGCTGACGAAACCCGCCTGGCCAGCCAGCCGTTTCCCGCCCGGTCGCCACGATGACAGCCGCATCATCCGCGCTGCGCATAGAATCGCGCATCGTAATGGCGAGGGGATGGGCAATGGCGAGCGCGATCGGCTTGGTGCTGGTGGGACTGCTGCTGCTGGCCTTGGGCGGCGATTCGATCGTCAAGGCGGCGTCGGGGCTGGCGCAACGCTTCGGTGCCTCACCGTTCGTCGCCGGCCTGCTGCTGGTGGCGTTCGGGACCTCGCTGCCGGAACTGGCGGTCAATGCGCGCGCCTACATTGTCGGCGCGCAGGACCTGGCGCTGGGCAATGCGGTCGGCAGCAACATCGCCAACCTCGGCCTGACCCTGGCCTTGGCCGCGCTGGCGGCACCGCTGCTGGTGCGCACGCGGATGCTGGCGCCGTTGCTGCTGGTGCTGGCGGTGGCGACGCTGGCGCTGATCGGGTTCGGCCTGGACGGGGCGATCTCGCGCCTGGAAGGCGTGCTGCTGTTGCTGGGCTTCGTCGGCGTGGTGGTGTTCCTGCTGCGCCGCGCCCGCGGCGAGGATGCGGCGCGCCAGCTCGGCCTGTCCGGCTATGCGGTGACCCGCACCGCGCTCGGCCTGAACCTGCTGCGCCTGCTGATCGCGATCGTGCTGCTGTATTTCGGCGCCAAGCTCGTGGTCGATGCGGCGCCGCGGCTCGGCGCCGCCTGGGGCCTGTCGCCGCTGCTGGTGGGCCTGTTGCCGGTGGCGATCGGCACCGCGCTGCCGGAAGCCGCCGCGGCGATCGCCGCCGCGCGCCGCGGGCAGGGCGACATGGTGGTCGGGCATGTGCTCGGCTCCAGCCTGTTCAACCTGCTGGTGGTGATCGGCGGCATGGCGGCGTTGCGCCCGCTGCCGTTGCCGGCCTCGTTCGTGCGCCTGGAGCTGCCGGCGGCGGTGGCGCTGAGCGTGGTGCTGTATCCGATGTTGCGCGGCGACATGCGCATCAGCCGCGGCGAAGGCGCGGTGCTGCTGGTCGCGTTTCTGGCCTGGATCGGGTTGGAAGTGGCGCTGGTGGGGTGAGGCTGGAGCCCGCCATGCAGACGCTGCCACCTGTAGGAGCGGCTTCAGCCGCGACCGGGCGTTACCGGCAAGGCCCGGTCGCGGCTGAAGCCGCTCCTACGGGACTGCGCCCTCGTCGTCCTGCTGCGCCGGCGGCGGCAGCCCTTCCTGGTCGGCATGATCTCGGCTGTCGGGCACCTGCGGCCGCTGCTCCATCATCAGCGACAGCGCCGCCTTGGCCATCATGTGCGCGCTGATCGGCGCGGTGATGAACAGGAACGCGGTGATCAGCAGTTCGCGCGGCTGCGGGTCCTGGCCCAGGAACAGGTGGTAGCCGACCGAGGCCAGCAGCACGCAGCCCACGCCCAGCGTGCTGGCCTTGGTCGGCGCGTGCAGGCGCTTGAAGAAGTCCGACAGCTTCACCAGCCCCAGCGCGCCGAGCAGGATGAAGAAGCAGCCGACGATCAGCAGCAGCGACAGCCCCACTTGCAGCAGCCCGATCATTCGACGATGTCCCGGCGCAGCACGTACTTGCTCAGCACCACGGTGCTGCCGAAGCCGAGCATGGCGATGACCAGTGCCGCTTCGAAGTACACCGGCGAATCCAGGTACATGCCGAACAGCATCAGCTCGGCGATCGCGGTCACCGACAGCGTATCCAGCGCCAGGATGCGGTCGGGCACGGTCGGCCCGCGCAGCAGCCGCCACAGCGCCAGCAGCATCGCCAGCGCCACCACGTGCATGCATACGGCGATGGTGCCCTCGATGAACATGTGGCCGGTCATGGGAAGATCTCCATCAGGGGCGCTTCGTAGCGCGTCTTGATCTGCCGGATCACGGTCTCGGCATCGTCCAGGTGCAGCACGTGCACCAACAGGTATTTGCGGTCGTCCGACAGCGCCGCCGACACCGTGCCCGGGGTCAGCGTGATCATGCTGGTCAGCGCGGCGATGCCGTGGATATTGGCGATGTCCAGCGGCACCCAGATGAAGCCGGGGTGGATCCGCGATTCCGGGCCCAGCACCTGCAGCGCCACCACCACGTTCGAGCGCACGATGTCCCAGGCGACCACGCACAGCATCTTCGGCACCGAGCGCAGCGAGCCGATGCGCGCGAACTCGCGGTCCAGGCGCGCGGCGAACAGCGGCACCGCCACGCCCAGCACCGCGCCCAACAGCAGCTGGCCCAGGCCGAAGCTGTCGCTCATCAACAGCCAGAACACGGTGACGGTGACGCTCAGCGGCCAGGACGGAAACAGGCGGCGCAACCAGGGACGGCGCATGTCAGGGCTCCCGCAGCGCTGGCGCGGTCGCGCGCAGCTCGGTGGCGTAATCGGCCGGACGCAGCAACTGCGCGGCGGCCGCCTCGGTATAGCGCAGCATCGGCCCGGCGGCGATGGTCATCGCCACGCCGTAGCCGAGCAGCAGCAGCGTCGCCGCGGTTTCCAGCGGCCGTGCGCGCGCCTTGCGCGGCTGCGGCAGCGGCAGCTGTTCTAGGCTGTCATCGTCGATGCGCTGGTCGCCCGGCACGCGCCAGAACAGGCGCACGCCGGCGCGGGTCAGGCCCATGATCACCATCAGGCTGCTGATCAGTACCGCGGCCCACACCGGCCCGGCGTTCGCCGCGGGCGTGGCACTGAGGATCGCGACCTTGGCCAGGAACCCGGACAGCGGCGGCAACCCGGCCACCGAGACCGCGGCGATCAGGAACAGCGCGCCGGGCACGGTCTTGCCCGGCAGCGGCGCGATCACTTCCTTGCGGTCGCTGGCATCGCCGCGGCGGCGCCGGATCAGGTCTGCAATCAGGAACAGCGCCGCGGCGACGAAGCTGCTGTGCGCCAGGTAGTACAGGCCGGCGCCGAGCGTGCCCGGCGCGTCCAGCGCGAAGGCGATGAACAGCGTCGCCGCCGACACGATCACCAGGTAGCCGACCAGCACCCGCAGGCGCACCGCGGCCAGCACCCCGAGCGCGGCCAGCAGCAGCGTGCCGATACCCAGCCACAGCAGCCAATCGCGGCCGTAGCCGTCCAAGGCCTGCGCCTGGTTGCCCAGGATCAGCGTGCTCACCCGCAGCACCGCGTACAGCCCGACCTTGGTCATGATCACGAACAGTGCCGCCACCGGCGCCGGCGCGCGCGCATAGGTTTCCGGCAGCCACAGGTACAGCGGCAGCAGCGCGGCCTTGGCGCAGAACACCAGCAGCAACAGGCCGAAGCTGGCCTTGATCAGGCGCAGGTTCTCCGGCGGCGCCTGCGCGATGCGCTGCGACAGCTCGGCCATGTTCAACGAGCCGAGCAGCGCGTACAGCAGGCCCAGGGCGATCAGGAACAACGTGGAGGAGGTGACGTTGAACACCACGTAGTGGAAGCCCACGCGCAGGCGCAGGCCGCGCCCGCCGCTGAGCAGCAGGCCGTAGGAGGCAATCAGCATCACCTCGAAGAACACGAACAGGTTGAACAAGTCGCCGGTCAGGAACGCGCCGTTGAGCCCGACCAGCTGGAACTGGAACAGCGCATGGAAGTGCGGCGCGCGCCGGTCCCAGCCGGCGCAGGCGTGCAGCAGACAGGCCGCGGCGAGCAGGGTGGTGGTCAACAGCATCCATGCCGACAGGCGGTCGGCCATCAGCGCGATGCCCAGCCGCGACGGCCAGTCGCCGAGCAGGTAGACCTGCACCTGGCCATCGCCGGCGCGCACGAACAGCACGATCACCGCCGCCGCCAGCGCCGCCATCGCGGTCCAGGCCACCGCGCGGCGCACGTGGCGCCCGTAGCGGCGGTGCTCCACGAACAGCGACAGGGCCGCGCCGAGCAGCGGGATCAGGATCGGCAGGATCACCAGATGGTTCATAGCGCGCTGTCGCCGTCGTGATCGACGCGCGCATCGACGTGGTCGCTGCGGTTGTCGCCGCGGCTGCGCATCGCCAGCACAATGCTGACCGCGGTCATCGCGAAGGCGATCACGATCGCGGTCAGCACCAGCGCCTGCGGCAGCGGGTCGGTGTAGTCGGCCAGGGTCGGCGCGACGCCGTCGCGCAGCACCGGCGCCTTGCCCTGCACCAGCCGCCCGCCGGCGAAGATCAGCAGGTTGGTGGCATAGGACAGCACGGTCATGCCCAGAATCACATCGAAGCTGCGCGCACGCAGCAGCAGGTACACGCCGACCGCGGTCAGCACGCCGATCGCGCTCGCCAATGCCAATTCCATCAGCGCATCTCCCCGGTGCGGGCCGAACGTTGTGCCGGATCGATCTCGCCGCGCTGCGACTCGCGCGTGCGCGAGGGCTTGATCGTGCCCATCATCGACAGGGTCAGCATGGTGCCGCCGAACACGACCAGGTACACGCCGGTATCGAAGCCCAGTGCGCTGGCCAGCGGGATGTCGCCGATGAGCGGGACGTAGAGGTCGTAGTGGCCGCTGGTCAGGAACGGCACCCCGAACAGCATCGAGGCCATGCCGCTGAGCGCGGCCAGCAACAGGCCCAGGCCGATGCAGCGGATGTAGTCGAAGCCGAAGCGCGATTCCACCGAGGACGCGCCCTGGATCACGTACTGGATCAGCAGCGGCACCGCCAGCACCAGCCCGGCGATGAAGCCGCCGCCGGGCGCGTTGTGCCCGCGCAGGAACAGGAAGATCGACACGGTGAGGGTCAGCGGGAACATCAGCTGCGCCAGGTCGGCCGGCACCGGCAGCTTGATCGGCGGCCCCGGCATCACTTTTTCCGGGGCCATCCGCGCGCGCCGCAGCAGCGCGTGCACCACCAGCGCGGCGATGCCGAACACGGTGATCTCGCCGAAGGTATCGAAGCCGCGGAAATCGACCAGGATCACGTTGACCACGTTGCGCCCATAGGCCTGCGGCAGCGCGCGCTGCAGCAGTTCGCCGGCCATCGTCGCCGCCGGCCGGGTCATCACCGAATACGCCAGCAAGGCCATGCCGGTGCCGGCGGCGATCGCCAGCGCCGCATCGCGCAGCTTGCGCCAGCGCTGCGGCTCCACCGGCGAGGCCTTGGGCAGGTAGTTCATCGCCAGCAGCATCAGCACCAGGGTGACCATCTCCACCAGCAACTGGGTCAGCGCCAGGTCCGGCGCCGACAGGAACACGAATACCAGGCTCACGCCCAGGCCGCTGCCGCCGATCACCAGCACCGCCAGCAGGCGCTGCCGGTACAAAAACAGCGTGGCCAACGCGCAGCTGACGATCAGCAGCCACAGCGCCCAGCCCAGCAGCGGCATCGGCTGCGGCGCCGGCCACTGGCTCCACAGCGGCGGCGCGGCGACGAACGGCGCCGCCGCGACCACCACCGCGCTCAGCAGCAGCCAGCGCAGGCTGCGCTGCAGGCTGCCGTTGGTCAGCAGGCGGGTGAAGCGCGCGGCGATGCCGAACAGCGCGTCCACCTGCCAGTGGAACACGCGCTTGCCCAGTGAGCGGCGCACTTCGGTATACAGCGCGGTTAGCCGGCGCAGGCCGAAATACAGCGCCACGCCGCCGACCAAGCCGGCGAGGCTCATCGCCAGCGGCGCGTTCCAGCCGTGCCACACCGCCAGGCTGTAGGCGGGCAGCGCATCGCCGAGGATCGAGCGCGCGGCGGTGCGCAGCACCGGCGCCACGGTCAGCGCCGGTATCACGCCGACCGCCACGCACAGCAGCACCAGGATGTCCACCGGGATTCTCATCCAGCGCGGCGGCTCGTGCGGCATCGCCTGCAGTTGCCGCGGGCCGTTGCCGAAAAAGGTCTCGTAGACGAAGCGCAGGCTGTAGGCGACGCCGAACACGCCGGCCAGCAGCGCCGCGGTGGCGGTGAACACGCGCATCGCCGCTGGGCCGCCGGCGTCCAGCGCCTGCGCGAAGAACATCTCTTTCGACAGGAAGCCGTTGAGCAGCGGGATGCCGGCCATCGACAGCGAGGCGATGATCGCCAGCGCGCTGGTGAACGGCATCCAGCGGCGCAGGTTGCCGAGCCGGCGCATGTCGCGGGTATGCGTCTCGTGGTCGATGATGCCGGCGGCCATGAACAGCGAGGCCTTGAACACCGCGTGGTTGAGGATGTGGAACACCCCGGCCACCACCGCCATCGGCGTGGACAGCCCGAACAGCATGGTGATCAGGCCCAGGTGCGAGATCGTCGAATACGCCAGCAGGCCTTTCAGGTCGTGCTGGAAGATCGCCAGCCAGGCGCCGGCCAGCAGGGTGATCGCGCCGATGCCGCTGACCGTGTAGAAGAACAGGTCGCTGCCGGCCAGCGCCGGATGCAGCCGCGCCAGCAGGAACACGCCGGCCTTGACCATCGTTGCCGAGTGCAGATACGCCGATACCGGCGTCGGCGCGGCCATCGCATGCGGCAGCCAGAAATGGAACGGGAACTGCGCGCTCTTGGTGAAGATGCCGAGCAGGATCAGCCCCAGCGCCCACGGATACAGCGCGCTGGCGCGGATCGCATCGCCGGCGGCGAGCACCGCATCGAGCTGGTAGCTGCCGACGATGCGCCCCAGCAGCAGCACCCCGCCGAGCAGCGCCAGGCCGCCGCCGCCGGTGATCACCAGCGCCATGCGCGCGCCGTCGCGCGCATCCTTGCGATGCGACCAGAACCCGATCAGCAGGAACGAGCTGATGCTGGTCAGTTCCCAGAACACCATCAGCAACAGCAGATTGCCGGCGATCACCATGCCCAGCATCGCGCCCATGAACAGCAGCAGGTAGCCGTAGAAGCGCGCCGCGTTCTCGCGCGCGCTGAGGTAGTAGTGCGCGTACATCACCACCAGCGCGCCGATCGCCAGCACCAGCCCGGCGAACATCCACGCCAGTCCGTCCAGGCGCAGCGAGAACTGCAGTCCGATCTGCGGCAGCCAGGCGTGGTCGGCGCGCACGATGCCGCCGCCGAGCACGGTCGGGGTCAGCGTGCCGAGCACGATCAGCCCGGCCAACGGCGCCGCCGCGGCGACCCAGGCCAGCGTGGCGCGCGAACGGTGGCGCAGGGCGATGACGGCCGCCGCCATCAGGAACGGCAAGGCCAGCAGAATGTCCAGAACGGGGATCATGCAGGGAATACGAGATTCGCGAGCAGGTGCCCGAGTGTAACAGGCGCTTCCCGGCGCTGGCCTGCGATGGTGGTCGGCGCATGCAAGGTCATCGCTGCACGATAGCGCAGGCCGGGTGATGCGCTTGCGAGCGCGCGGCGGCCGCGGGATTGGGCGTGGCGGCGTGCGCTCGCTATGCTTGCGCGATGACCGATGCGCCTCCTGTCACCGCTGCCGCCGCCACGACGCCTACGCCCACCGCGGGAGCGCGCGTGGCGCTGCTGTTCGGCGGCAGCGGCCAGATCGGCGAGCGCCTGCTGCACGGCCTGCTGGCCGCCGGCTGGCAGGTGCATGCGTTCTCGCGCATGCCGCAAGCGCCGCGCGACGGCCTGCACTGGCATCCGGGCGAATTGAGCCAGCTGCAGGCGCCGCCGGTGCAGGCCGAGGCGATCTTCAGCTGCGGCCCGCTGGATGCGTTCGCCGACTGGTACCGGCGCACGCCGTTGCGCGCTTCGCGCGTGGTCGCGTTCGGTTCCACCAGCCTGGAGGTCAAGCGCGATTCGCTGGACGCCGCCGAACGCGACGTCGCCCGGCGCCTGCGCGAGGCCGAGGCGGCCTTGTTCGCCGCTGCGGCCGAACGCGGCGCCGCGGTGACCGTGCTGCGCCCGACGCTCGTCTACGGCGCCGGCCGCGACCGCACGCTGAGCGCGATCGCCACGCTGGCGCGGCGCAGCGGCTGGTTCGTGCTGCCGCGCAGCGCGCGCGGCCTGCGCCAGCCGGTGCATGTGCAGGACCTGGCCGATGCGGCGCTGGCGGTGCTGGCGCATCCGGCCACGCATGGCCGCAGCTATGCGCTGGGCGGCGGCGAAGTGCTCAGCTACCGCGAGATGGTGCGGCGGGTGCTGGCCGCGCTGCAGCCGCCGGCGCGGCTGCTGTCGCTGCCGCATGCCCTGTTCGCGCTGGCCCTGCGCATCGCCCATGCCGGCGGCCGCCTGCGCGGCATGAACCGTGCCGCGCTGCAGCGCATGAACGAGGACCTGGTGTTCGATCTGGCGCCGGCGCAGCGCGATTTCGGCTACGCGCCGCGCGCCTTCGCACCGGATGCGGCGATGCTGGGCGAACCGCGCTGAGGCGCGGGCAGCAGGCCCGGCGGCAGGTTCAGTAGCGCCAGCCCATGCGCCGATAGAGCTTGGCCAGCACCCAGGCCGGCCCGATCAGCAGGTACACCAGGTCGGTCAGGAAGCTGGGCTTGTGGCCTTCCAGCTTGTGCCCGACGAACTGCGCGATCCAGGCCGCCACGAACACGCCGATGGCCAGCCACAGCAGGCCGTGCAGGCCCAGGCGCGCCTCCAGCAGCCGGCACAGGCAACCGCAGAAGAAGAACGCGGCCAGCATGCCGTAGCCCAGCGGCCGCGACAGCCGGTTGTAGAACATCCACGCCGCGAACATGCCCAGTGCCGCCCACAGCCCGCTCTGGAACCAACTGCCGCCGACCGGGATGCACCACAGCAGCGCCACCACCGACCACAGGATCGCCGGTACCGCCAGCACATGGATGCGCTGGTTGGCGACATTGCGGTGATCGTCGGAATAGCTGGCGAAATAGCGGTCGATCGGGCGCGCGTAGGCGGTGGTATCCATCGTCCCTCCCAGGAGTCGGGCCAGGATAGCGCCATCGGCGCGGCGATGCGGAGACAGCGGAGCAGGCGGCAACCGCACGAGCGTCTTGTGGGAGCGACTTCAGTCGCGACGCGCGAAGCGGTGGATTCGCGCGATCGGAAGCCTCGGAACCTCAAGATTCCTCCTGCAAGCAAGCCGGAGGCTGCAGCATCGACCGCACTCGCGCGCGGGCTGCCGTGAATACTGCGTTGCCGCATTCGCTGGAAACGAAGCGATCGGCATAGTCCAGGAAGGCGTCCAATGATCGGGTGAGGCGGGCGCTGCGCAGCACCTGTGAGCGCAGCGTGGCATCACGCCACGCCGCGCATGCCCCAGGACTGGTGGTTTGCCGGGACGCCGCATGGGCCGACTGCGCGGTGCATGCGCGCCAGTTGCAGGCATGCACCGCGCGCGGGTCAGCGTCCGCCCATGGCGACCCGCTGCTCTTCCTGCACGTTCTGTTGCTGTGCCGCCTGGCTGGCCAGCAGTTGCGCATTGGTCTGTTCCAGCGGTGGCGCCGGCTGCTGCATGTCCACCACCGCGCGGAATCCGGGCGTGGTGCCGAGCACGTAGGCCTTGCCATCCTGCACGGTGATGCTGTGCAGCTTCTCGGCGCTGTCGATACCGCTCTGCTTGGCCTGCAACGCGACGTTGGCGGCGACCTCCGGCGTGGTGCCGGCCGGCATGCGCTCGCGTACCGCCTTGACCAATGGATCGGCCTCGGCCGGCGTCTGGCGCTGTGGCGCCTGTACCTGCTCCTGCGATGCACGCAATTGCTCGCGCAGGCTGCCCAGCGTCTGCGTCCCGGCCTTGCCGTCGACCAGCAGCCCATGCGTCTGCTGATAGCTGCGTACCGCATCGCGCGTGTTGTCGCCGAAGCGGCCGTCTTCGGTCAGCGGCTTCCCGTGCGCATCGCGTACGCCGAGCTGGTTGAGTTGCTGTTGCAGCGTGCGCACGCCCTCGCCGCGGTCGCCGTGAAGCAGGAGGTTGGTGGGCTGTGCGGTGGGCTCTGTGCGGGTTGGTAGAGCATCTCCACCATGTTGTGGCGCACGCACCTGGAATTCCGGTTTCGCGCGCAGCGCCCCGACAATATTCATGGTGCCGCCGTCCCAATAGCCGCCCGGCTTGATCGTCACTTCGTCCGGGCCACTCGAGCTTTGCGAACCGATGAACTGGATTCGCCCCTGGGCGTCGTATCCCTTGAAGATTCCGACATGCTGCCCGCCGGCTCCCGAGAACATGAGGATGTCGCCCTGCTGCAGGTTTCCTCCGGGACGGCGAGCATCGGACGCGGACGTCACGTCGAAATGTTCGCGGGCGTAAGCGGTAGTGCGAGAGCCGTTGAAGAGCGTCGATGTGGTGAACCCATCCGCGCTATTGCCAGGCACGTCGTAGCCGGCGTTCTTCAGGCCGCGCCAGACGAAGGCCGAGCAGTCCACGCCGAGGCGACCGTCGCCGTCGAGATCCCGCTCCAGTCGGCTGGCGTCGCGTCCGGGGCGTGGAGCATCCGGACGCCCATATTCGTAGTGGCGGCCCTCGTCGAAGAAGTGCCGGCGCGCCTCGCTATAGATTGCCGCGCTGCCAGGATGGTCGAGTGACGTGGCTTGCTGTCCGGCCGCCGGCGTCGCCTGTGCCGATGTGGGAGCCCTTATCGTCTGTGTCTCGCCTGCTTGCCAGCCCTCAAAACGCCGAATTCCGTCTGCCAGCGCGGCGCGCTCGGCTTGGCTCATCTGGCCCACGGTCTTGCTGCGCAGATCCACTCCTTGCCGATCCCCTTCGGCGAAAATGGCGGCCGCCTGAGCCGAGTGGTTGGTCTGGCCGCTGTAGTCGGCACGCGAATAGCTGGGCAGCAGCTGTTCGACCGTATGGTTGGCATGGCTGCGTTCGAGAAGCTGGATCTTGGCCGCACGGCCGGCTTCGTAGCTCTCAAAGACCGCGTTACCCCATTGATCCAGGTCGACGACGCCCTGGAAGCGGTGCTGGGCTGACGCCAGTGCATCTTCGCGGGTTCTGGTGTTGGTAACGGTCCTGTCGGCACTGCCTGCGAATTCGAACTTCAAATTGCCTGGGTTGTTGTTGCGCCACGAAACCGATCCTTCCGAGCGCACCACAACGCTCCCGTCTTCCAGCTCGAGGGTGCGGTTCTTACCCTCAGTACTGACGAGTCGAACAATTCTTTGGTCGGGCATGATGGAAGTCCTTGTCTATCTCTGTGGTGGGAATTTCAGGGGCGCTACAGTCAGATTCCGTTCGAGAACACATCCAGTTTCTGAGGTTCCACCCAACCTCGGGCACAATCGCCTCGAGGGCGGCCACTACTCGTCAGCGCACATGCCTTGCCGCTATTTTGTTGCGCAACAAAGGTGATCGGGCGATCGCCATATTGGTTGCAGATGGGCTTGCCTTGGCACGCGGCGACGCTGGAGGTGGGGATGGAAACTACGTAATAGTAATTCGCTTGCTGACCCACACGCGCCGTTGCCTGTACGCAAACGAATTGCCCATCGGAGAGCCGGGCATTGATCTTGGCCTTGCTACCGGTGACGGGCAGCGTGTCCAGCAGCGGCGCATCGCGTTCGGAGACTCCTGCGAAGAAGCCCTCCGGACCGCAGTCCGGGGACAACTCGATGTCGTAGAAATCGCCGGCGTCCATGTTGCCCAGGACGCAGCCATGCCCTTTGGGGGCGTCATCGCAATGGGCGCCCAAGCCCTTTGCGAAAGTGGCGAGGTCGTCGTCCTGCGGCGTATCGGTGGATGATGCAACTGCTGGCGCGCGCGCCGCCTTTTTCATGTCCGGTTGCGCGGGGGTGGTGGCGTTGGTGGTTGCGGGTTGGCTGCATCCGGCCAGCCCAATGGCCAGCAGGTACAGGGCCGGAAGGAGAGTGCCGCGAAAGGAGCTGGAGTCGAACAAGTTGCTCATAGGAAACAGGCAATTCGAGATGAAGGGAGAAATCGGCGACAAGCTGCGGGGCAGTTGAGTGGTTTTCGTGTCGCGTCGGGCGTTTGGCGCATGTGTGCGTATTGCGGCCTGCGGCACCAAGGGAGCTTGCATGGCCTGCGCCGGTTCATAGCGACTGATCGTCCACCTTTACCAAGGTCCAACACGGACGCTGGACGAAGTGATAAACCTGCTGATCGCTGGTGTCGGCTGTGCGGACCAGGACTTGGCGGCCGTCGGCGTTATGGGAGAAGACGACCTCGCGGCCACCATTGCGGGCTGCGTCCAGATTCGGGATCACCGGCCACTCAACTTCCGCCAGCGGGACCTCGCGGTGCACCGGTTTCGGCTCGGGCTGGGCACCCGGGTCGAGCCGGATCATCGTCAGCGGGTTGGCCGTGGCCTTTTCCTGGACCTTGATGTCGGCGCTGAAACGCTTGAGGAAACTGTCGAAATCGGCATCCGGGCAACGCGACGCTGCTGCAACCGGGGCGGCGACCGCGGTGGACGGCAGCGATGCGACGGCGTTGGTTTCGCCCTGGGGCTTGCATGCGGCAAGCATCAGACCAAGCACGAGAGTGGTCGAAAGAGCGCGCGCGAAGACCAACGGATCCTCCTGATCTGGTTGGATGGCATGACCCAGTTTGAGAGGCAAGTTTAGGAAGGCAGGGTAAACGACCGGTGAAAATCCGGCTGATGGCAGTGCGGCGCAACCGTCGGCGCTTTCCTCCTGACGCAGGAGAAGGGCGCCGCCGCGCCCGGCGAGCGCCAGCGAGTGGACTTCACCATCGCCCCCTGCACAAGCTGGCATCGTCTGGTATCGGGTAGAGCGGGTTCTGGCCTACGCGGGCAATGCCTCATATGCAGACGAACTGCTTTGCACAAATCTGACGCGCGGTCACAGGCTGCGGAGAAGAAAAACGAACCGAGCACTGCGTGATTGCGGCCGCTGCGTCGATGGAGTACCCGCCTTGCGCAGGTGCGGGCTGCGACAAAGCGGGTGCCCATGTGCGCTTGGCCGCATGTCTGCGGTGAGGGCTTGTCCAGCATGGCCAAGCCCGTCGCAGCACGCGCCACGCGGGTGCTGCGGTCAGTCGATCGAAATTCCCGCCAGCCGCTGCAGCGCTTCGGCGTACTTGGCGCGGGTGCGGTCGATCACGTCCTGCGGCAGGCTGGGGCCGGGTGCGGTCTTGCCCCAGTCCAGCGTCTCCAGGTAGTCGCGCACGAACTGCTTGTCGTAGCTCGGCGGGCTGGTGCCCACTTCGTACTCGTCGGCCGGCCAGTAGCGCGAGGAATCCGGGGTCAGCATCTCGTCCATGATGTACAGGCGGCCGTCGGCATCGGTGCCGAACTCGAACTTGGTGTCGGCCAGCAGGATGCCGCGTTCGGCGGCGAAGTCGGCGGCGAAGCGGTAGATGCGCAGGGTGGCGTCGCGCACGCGCTCGGCCAGTTCGGCGCCGACGGTCTTGACCATCGCGTCGAAGTCGATGTTCTCGTCGTGGTCGCCGACCGCGGCCTTGGTCGAAGGGGTGAAGATCGGCTCGGCCAGTTTCTCGGCCTGGCGCAGGCCGTCGGGCAGCTCGATGCCGCTGACCTTGCCGGTGCGCTGGTAGTCCTTCCAGCCGCTGCCGATCAGGTAGCCGCGGGCGATCGCTTCCACCGGCACCGGCTTGAGCTTCTTGGTCACCACCGCGCGCCGGGCGTACAGCGCCGCGTCCACACCGGCGGGCAGCACCGCGGCCACATCGATGCCGGTCAGGTGGTTGGGCATCAGGTGCTCGGTCTTCTTGAACCAGAAGTTGGAGACCTGGCACAGCATCTCGCCCTTGCCGGGAATCGGGTCGGGCAGCACCACGTCGAACGCGGACAGGCGGTCGGTGGCGACCATCAGCAGGTAGTCCCCGGGCGGGGCGTCGGCAGGCAGGCGGTCGCGGGGGATATCGAATACGTCGCGGACCTTGCCCCGGTGACGCAACGGCAGGCCGGGCAGATCGGATTGCAACAGCGTGGTGGACACAGGCACTCCTACGGACTTCGCAATGGCGGCTGTCCCGGGACCCGGCGGGCCCGCGGCTCGACAGCGGGCCGCGTAGTGTACGGCCGGAAAGCCCCGCTGTGCCGTAAAATGCGAGGCCTTGTCCGCCGAGCCCGCCCTCGCCCATGCACTGGTACGGAAAACTGCTCGGCGCCATCGCCGGGGCGCTGCTGTTCCGGCCCAATCCGGTGTTCGGCGCGGTGCTGGGGCTGCTGGTCGGGCACGCCTTCGATGCTGACTGGTTCAAGCTTGGCCAGCGCGACGACCCCTACCGCGAGCTGGGCGTGCGCCGCGACGCCACCGATGCCGAGATCGAACTGGCCTACCGCCGGCTGATCTCCCAGTACCACCCCGACAAGGTCGCCGGCGCCAGCCCGGAGCTGCGTGCGCGGGCCGAGAAGAAGGCCAGCCAGCTCAACACCGCCTACGACCGTATCCGCACCCTGCGCAAGCGCTGAGACCTTCGCCATGTCCGATTGCATCATCTCCCCGTCCATCCTGTCCGCCGATTTCGCCCGCCTCGGCGAGGAAGTGGACAACGTCCTCAAGGCCGGCGCCGACTGGATCCATTTCGACGTGATGGACAACCATTACGTGCCGAACCTGACCATCGGCCCGATGGTGTGCCAGGCGCTGCGCAAGCACGGCGTCACCGCGCCGATCGACGTGCACCTGATGGTCGAGCCGGTGGACCGGCTGATCCCGGATTTCGCCGAGGCCGGCGCCAGCCTCATCAGCTTCCACCCCGAGGCCAGCCGCCACGTGCACCGCACGATCCAGCTGATCAAGTCGCACGGCTGCAAGGCCGGGCTGGTGCTCAACCCGGCCACGCCGGTGGACATCCTCGACTGGGTGCTCGACGACCTGGACTTGGTGCTGGTGATGTCGGTCAATCCGGGCTTCGGCGGGCAGGCCTTCATCCCCTCGGCGCTGGACAAGCTGCGCGCGATCCGCGCCAGGATCGATGCCAGCGGCAAGCCGATCCGGCTGGAGATCGACGGCGGGGTCAAGCCCGACAACATCGCCGCGATCGCCGCCGCCGGCGCCGACACCTTCGTTGCCGGGTCGGCCATCTTCAATGCGCCCGACTATGCCGCGGTGATCGCGCAGATGCGCGCCGCGGTGGCGGCACGCTGAGATGGCCGCGCTGCACATCCGCCCGGCCACCCCTGACGATGCCGCGCTGATCCTGCGCCTGATCCGCGACCTGGCCCGCTACGAGCGCGCCGAGGACGCGGTGCAGACCGACGCCGCCGGCCTGCGCGCCAGCCTGTTCGGCCCCGGCGCCACTGCGCATGCGCTGATCTGCGAGGCCGACGCGCAGCCGATCGGCTATGCGGTGTACTTCTACAACTACTCGACCTGGCTCGGCCGCAACGGCCTGTACCTGGAAGACCTGTATGTGGCACCGGAACACCGCGGCAGCGGCGCCGGCAAGGCCTTGCTGCGGCATCTGGCCCGGCAGGCGCTGGCCGAGGGCTGCGGCCGTTTCGAATGGTCGGTGCTGGACTGGAACCAGCCGGCGATCGATTTCTACCAGGCCGCCGGCGCGCAGGCGCAGGACGAGTGGACCGTGTACCGCCTGCAGGGCGAGGCGCTGGCCAGGTTCGCGGCCGGCTGAGCGGCGGCGCAAAAGAAAGAACCGCACTGTCGCCAGTGCGGCCCCTGGGAGAAATCGGAGGCTGATCCTGCCTCCATCCGTCGTCCTTGCTATGGCCTTCCATGTTCCGGGCGATCGGTGACGCAGGTATGACAGCGTGGTCGACATCGCGCTGCTTGCCGGGCGCTGCGTCGGCAACAAATGACGGCCGGTCGGCCAGTGCCGATGGCCAGGCATGGCGCGTGCCGGGCGCAGTGTTCATGGCTGCGTACCGGCACGTCGCGCATTCACGATCTCCGCATCCGCCGCCGGCTAGGCTGCAGGCCTGATCTCGGGAAGGTCCGCATGGCAGCACCGCACTGGCGTCTGATCCTCAATGGCAAGTCGGCGGGCGACGAGCCGCTGCGCGCCGCCGTGTCCGCGCTGCGCGCGCGCGGCATCCAGCTGCAGGTGCGGGTGACCTGGGAGGAGGGCGATGCCGAACGCTACGTGGCCGAAGCGGTGGCCGACGGCGCCGACTGCATCGTCGCCGCCGGCGGCGACGGCACCTTGAGCGAGGTGGCCAGCGCGCTGGCGCACCACGACGCCGCGGCTGCGGCGCTGCCGGCGCTGGGCCTGGTGCCGTTGGGCACGGCCAACGATTTCGCCACCGCCGCCGGCATTCCCGACACCGCGCTGGCGGCGCTGGAACTGGTCGCGCAGGCGCCGGCGGTGCCCATCGACCTGCTGCGCATCGAAGCCGAGCACGGGCCGCACTGGTGCGCCAACGTCGCCAGCGGCGGCTTCGGCACCCAGGTCACGGTAGAAACCGACGAGGGCCTGAAGAAGATGCTCGGCGGCCTGGCCTACCTGATCACCGGCATGGGCAAGCTGGGCCAGATCGATCCGATCCAGGCGCGCTTCGAGGGGCCGGAGTTCGCCTGGGAAGGCGAATTCATCGCGCTCGGCCTGGGCAACGGACGCCAGGCCGGCGGCGGCCAGGCGCTGTGCCCGGACGCCTTGCTCGACGACGGCCTGCTCGACCTGACCATCGTCCCGGAGATGAGCGGCGAAGTCGCCGCGACCCTGGGCACGCTGGTCACCTCCGGCAAGCAGGCCGCGCTGGAGCGGGTCGCGGTGCGCGCGCAGCTGCCGTGGGTGCGGATCGAGGCGTCGATGCCGCTGACCTTGAACCTGGACGGCGAACCGGAGACCTCGCGGCACTTCCGCATCGATTGCGTCGCCGGCCGCCTGCGCATGCACCTGCCGGCCGATTCGGCGTTGCTGCGTGGCCGGGCGGGGTAGCGTCGCCGGTCGCTGGCCTCAAGGGTTGCCGCGTCGCGACTGAAGTCGCTCCCACATTGGGATTTGCGGCGCGGCGGCTGGGTGCACTGTGGGAGGGACTTCAGTCCCGACTGCATCCAACCCAGGTAGGCCTGCCGCTTTGCAGGGTGCGCAATAGATAGCCTGCAGCGCAGCGCCGATAGTCGCTTCTGCACCTGCCGGCCGATTCTGGATTGCTACGCGGCCGGGGGGTAGCGGCGCGGCTATCACTTGCCGGAGGAAATGCCGCGTCGCGACTGAAGTCGCTCCCACAATGGGACTTGCGGCGCGCCGGCTGGGTGCACTGTGGGAGGGACTTCAGTCCCGACTGCATCAAGCCCAGGCAGTCCAGGCGCTTTCCAGGCTGCGCAATAGATAGCCTGCAGCGCAGCGCCGATGGTCCCTTCTGCAACCGTTGCCAGTCGCCGCAGTTGCGGTAAAGTAGCCGCCGTGTCCAGCCTGACGACCCAGCGTTCCTTCACTTCCGCTCGCCGTGCGTGGCGATGGTGGCCTGTAGCCGTCGTCCGCCCCGCCACCGAGTCCCGGAAGGAAAGTCGTCTTGATCACCCGCGAGCTGTTCCAGCGCTACGCCGCTGAAGGCCACACCCGCATCCCCGTCGTCCGCGAAGTGCTGTCCGACCTGGACACGCCGCTGTCGGTCTATCTCAAGCTCGCCGACGCCCCGCATACCTACCTGTTCGAATCGGTCGAAGGCGGCGAACGCTTCGGTCGCTACTCGATCATCGGCCTGCCGGTGCGGCGCGTGTACACCTTCAGCGGGCATACACTGGAAGTGCGCGATCACGGCGAGCTGATCGAGCAGCGCGAGGTCGCCGATCCGTTCGCCGAGGTCGAGGCGCTGCGCTCGGCGCATTCGGTGCCCAAGCTCGACGGCGTGCCCGGCTTCACCGGCGGCCTGGTCGGCTGGTTCGGCTTCGAATGCATCGGCTACATCGAGCCGCGCCTGGCCAGCGGCGACAAGCGCAACGAGCTCGACACGCCCGACATCCTGCTGATGCTGTCCGAAGAGGTCGCGGTCTTCGACAACCTCAAGGGCCGCCTGTACCTGATCGTGCACGCCGATCCGCGCGACGCCGACGCCTGGGACCAGGCGCAGGCGCGGCTGGACGCGCTGACCGCCACGCTGCGCCAGCCCGGCGCCGGCTACCCGGTGCCGCTGGCGCGCGACGTGCTCGACGAAAGCGACTTCGTGTCCGGTTTCACCCGCGACGGCTTCATCGCCGCGGTGGAGAAATCCAAGGAATACATCCGTGCCGGCGACATCTTCCAGGTGGTGCTGAGCCAGCGCCTGAGCGTGCCGTTCAGCGCCCGACCGGTGGACGTGTACCGCGCGCTGCGCGCGCTGAACCCGTCGCCGTACATGTATTTCCTCGACGTCGGCGACACCCAGGTGGTCGGCTCCTCGCCGGAGATCCTGGTGCGGCTGGAAGCGGGCCAGGTCACCGTGCGCCCGATCGCCGGCACCCGCCCGCGCGGCAAGACCGTGGAAGAGGACCTGGCGCTGGAAGCGGAACTGCTGGCCGATCCGAAGGAGCGCGCCGAGCACCTGATGCTGATCGACCTGGGCCGCAACGACGCCGGCCGCGTGTCGCAGGCGGGCACCGTCGCGGTCGGCGAGCGCTTCGTGATCGAGCGCTACAGCCACGTCATGCACATCGTCAGCGAAGTCACCGGCACGCTGCTGCCCGGGCTCAGCTACGCCGACGTGCTGCGCGCCACGTTCCCGGCCGGCACCGTCAGCGGCGCGCCGAAGATCCGCGCGCTGGAAGTGATCCGCGAGCTGGAGCCGATCAAGCGCAACGTCTATGCCGGCAGCATCGGCTATCTCGGCTGGCACGGCGATGCCGATACCGCGATCGCGATCCGCACCGCGGTGATCAAGCACGGCCGCCTGCACGTGCAGGCCGGCGCCGGCATCGTCTACGACTCCGATCCGCAGAAGGAATGGGACGAGACCATGAACAAGGGCCGCGCGCTGTTCCGCGCGGTGGCCGAGGCGGCGAAGGGGCTGTGAGCGTGTCCGCACCGGCCGCGCGGATCGGCTTCCGCAACGACTACAGCGAAGGCGCGCATCCGCGCCTGCTCGCCGCATTGGCTGCGGCCAGCGCCGAGCAGAACGGCGGCTACGGCCTGGACCGGCACAGCGAACGCGCCGCGCAACTGATCCGCCGCGAATGCGCCTGCGACCACGCCGACGTGCACCTGCTGGTCGGCGGTACCCAGACCAACCTGGCCGCGATCGGCGCCTTCCTGCGCCCGCACCAGGCGGTGATCGCCGCCGCCTGCGGGCATATCGCCACCCACGAAACCGGCGCGATCGAGGCTACCGGGCACAAGGTGTTGACCGTGGACGCGGCCGATGGCCGGCTCAGTCCCGAACGGATCGCGCCGCTGCTGGCCGAACACGGCAACGAGCACATGGTGCAGCCGCGATTGGTGTACGTGTCCAACACCACCGAGCTCGGCACCGTTTATCGTAGGCATGAACTGCAGGCCTTGCGCGCGTTCTGCGATGCGCATCGGTTGTGGCTGTTCCTGGACGGCGCGCGCATCGGCAGCGCGCTGACCGCCGAGGGCAACGACCTGCGCCTGGCCGATGTCGCCGCGCTGACCGACGCGTTCTATATCGGCGGCACCAAGAACGGCGCGCTGCTCGGCGAAGCGCTGGTGATCGTCAACCCGGCGTTGCAAGCGGATTTCCGCTACCTGCTCAAGCAGCGCGGTGCGCTGCTGGCCAAGGGCATGGTGCTGGGCACGCAGTTCGCAACGCTGTTCGAGGATGGCCTGTTCTATGAGCTGGCCGCGCATGCAAATCGCATGGCCGCGCGCCTGCGCGAGGGCCTGGCCGATGCCGGCGCGCAGTTCGCGTCGGAGTCGCCGACCAACCAGCTGTTCGTGGCACTGCCGGCCGACGCCGTCGAGGTGCTGGCGCAGCGCTACGACTTCGAGCGCTGGCAGGTGCTGGCCGACGGCCGCTGGGTGATCCGTTTCGTGACTTCGTGGGCCACGGAGGCCGATGCGGTCGAGGCGCTGTGCCGCGATTTCGCCGCGCTTTCGCATCCCGGCGCGCGACGCGCGGCCGGCTGACATTCGCCAAGGAGAGGAAGATGAAGACGAACACGCTAGGTCGCTGGGTCATCGCCGTATTGCTGGCAGTGCCGGCGTTCGCCAGCGCGCAGGTCAACAGCCTGCCGTCGCAGCCGCACCTGCTGGTCAAGGGCGAGGCGCAGCGCGAAGTCCTGCCGGATCGCTTCGGGCTCAAGATCACCCTGAGCGCGGTGGATGCCGACCCGGGTGCGGCGCGCAAGCGCGTGCAGGCCAATGCGGCGAGCGTGCTGGCCGCATTCAAGCAGCAGCATGCGCTGGCCGACAGCGTGCAGGCGACGACGCTGTCGATCCAGCCAGAGCAGCGCTACGAAGACAACAAGCAAGTCTTCAGCGGCACGCGCGTGCAACGCACGCTGTCCGCCGACTTCGTTACGTTGGACGACGTACGCGGCCTGCTCGGTAAGCTGAGCACCAGCGAAGAACTGCAGGTGTCGGGTGTCACGCCTCACTACAGCGGCGAGACTGCGTTGCGCGCTGAGCTCAAGCGCCAGGCGGCCGAGCAGACCCGCACGTCGGCGCAGGCGCTGGCCAAGGCCTATGGCGTGCGCCTGGGAGGCCTGTACACCATCTCGGAAGTGGCGCCGAACTTCGCCTACGGCATCCAGGCCGGCCGCTGGCCATCGGAACCGGCCACTCTGCAATTGGTGAGTGGAGCTGCTGGACCGGGATTCCACTTCGCAGAACCGCGCGCCGCCGATCGCGTGGCCGAATCCCTCGAAGCCGGCAGCCTCACCCTTTCCGAAAACGTCTATGCGGTCTTCCTGATCGCGCAATGAGTCCTTCGCCATGCTGCTGATGCTCGACAACTACGACAGCTTCACCTACAACCTCGTGCAGTACCTGCAGGCGCTCGGCGCCGAGGTCAAGGTGGTGCGCAACGACGCGCTCAGCGTGGACGAGATCGAGCGGCTGGCGCCGGAGCGCATCGTGATCTCGCCCGGCCCGTGCACGCCGAACGAGGCCGGCGTGTCGCTGCAGCTGATCGAGCGGCTCGGCCAGCGCACGCCGATCCTGGGCGTGTGCCTGGGCCACCAGAGCATCGGCCAGGCCTACGGCGGCGACGTGGTCCGCGCCGGCACCATCATGCACGGCAAGACCTCGCGCATCCGCCACGAAGGCCGCGGCGTGTTCGCCGGCCTGCCGGACCGCTACGAGGCCACCCGCTACCACTCGCTGGTGGTGGAGAAAAGCACGCTGCCGGACTGCCTGGAAGTGACCGCCTGGACCGAAAACGAAGACGGCACCATGGAAGAGATCATGGGCCTGCGCCACCGCCAGTTCCCGGTCGAGGGCGTGCAGTTCCATCCCGAGTCCATCCTTACCGAGCACGGCCACGCCCTGCTCAAGAACTTTTTGGAGCGATGAGTATGCGTCTGCCTTTACGTCCGGTGCTTGCGGCGATCGCATTGCTGACCTGCGCTCCGTGTTTCGCGGCGCCTGCCGCCGCCAAGCAGGCCGCGCCGCAGTGCGCCGCGGAGGCGCTGAAGCAGGCCGCCAAGCTGCTCGCCTTCCATTCCGGCAACGACGAGCGCGCCGAGGTCGGCGAGGAAGTCGAGCGATTGCCGTCCATCGTCAATCCGGCCAACCCCAAGCAGCGCTTCGAGGTGCTGCAGGTGTGGGGCTCCATCTACAAGGGCGAGTACCGCATGCGCCTGCTCTACTACCCGATGCGCGACGGCGACTGCGTGCTGATGGGCCAGGAAATCCTCGAGCACGCCAGTCTTTGAACGTCCAGGAACCGCAATGACGCTGACCCCGCAGCAAGCCCTGCAACGCACCATCGAGCACCGCGAGATCTTCCACGACGAGATGGTCGGGCTGATGCGGCAGATCATGCGCGGCGAAGTGTCGCCGATGATGACCGCGGCGATCCTCACCGGGCTGCGGGTGAAGAAGGAAACGATCGGCGAGATCGCAGGCGCGGCCGCGGTGATGCGCGAGTTCTCGCGCACCGTCGAGGTCGCCGACCGCACCCATATGGTCGATATCGTCGGCACCGGCGGCGACGGCTCGCATACCTTCAACATCTCCACCTGCGCGATGTTCGTGGCCGCTGCGGCCGGCGCCAAGGTGGCCAAGCACGGCAACCGCAGCGTCTCCTCCAAGTCCGGCAGCGCCGACGCGCTGGAAGCGCTGGGCGCGGCGATCGAGCTGCAGCCAGAGCAGGTGGCGCAGGCCCTGGACGCCACCGGCATCGGCTTCATGTACGCGCCGGTGCATCACCCTGCGATGAAGGTGGTGGCGCCGGTGCGGCGCGAGATGGGCGTGCGCACCATCTTCAACATCCTCGGACCGCTGACCAATCCTGCCGGTTCGCCGAACATCCTGATGGGCGTGTTCCATCCCGACCTGGTCGGCATCCAGGCGCGCGTGCTGCACGAGCTGGGCGCCGAGCGCGCGCTGGTGGTGTGGGGCCGCGACGGCATGGACGAACTCTCGCTCGGCGCCGGCACCCTGGTCGGCGAACTGCGCGACGGCGAAGTGCGCGAGTACGAAGTGCATCCGGAGGATTTCGGCATCGCCATGTCGGCCAGCCGCAACCTCAAGGTGGCCGATGCCGCCGAATCGATGGCGATGCTGCTGAGCGTGCTCGACAACGTGCCCGGTCCGGCGCTGGACATCGTCGCCTTCAACGCCGGCGCGGCGCTGTACGTGGCCGGCGTGGCGGCCGATATCGGCGCCGGCATCGGGTTGGCGCGCGCGGCGATCGCCGACGGCCGCGCCCGCGCCAAGCTGGATGCGTATGTGGCGTATACGCGGCGCCTGGTGGATCTGCAGGACGTAGCGCCCGCTGCCGGCTGACGCGTCGGATCGGAAAAAAGCGGTCGGCGATCCCGCATCGTCGCCGCGTCCATCCATGCCGTCGGCAATGCAGGCTTGGCGCGTATCGCCATGTCGTTCGCGCGTCACGCGGATGCGCGAATGTGCCGGTAGCGATGCGAGGGCAGGGCGATTGCGCAGGGCCGCTGCGTTGGCCGGCGCGCTAAGCTGCCTTCCGCTGCGCATCGGCGGCGCACCACGACACGAGGATTTGCATGGCCAACCGATCCTATCTCTACAGCCTCGGCAACCGGCCGACGTCGTACTACGACCGGCCCGAGACCATTTCCAGCCTCTCGGAGTGGGCGTACGACGTGCCGTTCGTGTACCGGCTGCTGATGTCGGCCGATCCCCAGTTGTGCGCCTCGCTCGTGGCGGAAGGCCTGGATGACGACGAGGACGACGACGAGAACGAAGGCGAAGATGCGCTCGAGGCTGGCGATCAGGAAGCCGACGAGGGCGAAGAAGAAAACGAAGACGAAGACCAGCCTCCGCGCCTGCATGCGATCAGCAGTCCGTTCGCGCCGGGCCTGGAGCGGGTCCGGCGTTTCGCCGGGATCGTGAAGGCGATCGCGATGGCTGCGCCTGCCGCGCCGCCCGCTCCGGCGCCGATCGCCGCGCCACCACCGGCGTCCTTGCTGGGGCGTCTCGCACGGCTGTTGTCTGCGCCGGCACCGGCACCGGCACCGGTCGAGGCGCCAGTGCAGGCGCCGGCGACGGTCGAGCACTTGCCGGGCTGGCTGGACGAAACGATCGTCTTCCTGGAAGAGAACCGCGACGCGTTCCTGCTGCTGGAGACCGTCGAACTGGACATGATGTCGGCGATGGGAGAAGCGGACCTGCGCGAATGCGTCGAGGAGGAGATCGAACGCTGCCGTGCCGTCGGCGCCGCCTTCGAGGCCTTGCCGGCCGACACCGACGAGGCGGCGCGCCTGCTGCGCCGCCTGGCGGTCGAAGAGGGCGCACCGCCGCTCGATGTGTTCCATGGCCTGCGCTTCGACGACGACTGCGACAGCGTGCGCACCGGCGCCACCGAACGGCCGCTGGGACTCACCAACTGGTCCGAGGTGCTGTACTTCGAATTGTCCGGTCAGGAGGAGTCCGGCGCGGGCGAGGCCAGGGACTGACGCCGCAGGCCCCCGCCGCACGTTGCGATTGGCCGCGAATGCGGCGCGGCTGTCGCCGCGGTGCCACGGCAGCAGGCGGCGCCACAACCGAACCGGCGCGGGAGAGGCACATAGATGCACGCGGCAGCCATCCGCTCGCGCCTGCCGGCCCCGAAAAACCGACGCCCATGCGGCTGACCGCATCCCGAATCTCCAATCCGGCCGCATGACCCCGGCCTTCACCGTCTTGACCGATAATGCCCGTCCCCCAGGATCCAAGCCCTATGAGCAGCGACATCCTCCGCACCATTCTCGCCCGCAAGGCCGAAGAGATCGCCGCGCGCAGCGCGCGCGTGCCGCTGTCCGAGCTGATGGCGCGCGCCGAGACGGCGCCGCCGGTACGCGGTTTCGCGCGTGCGCTGCAGGCCGCGATCGCCGCCGGCGATCCGGCGGTGATCGCCGAGGTCAAGAAGGCCAGCCCGTCCAGGGGCGTGATCCGCGCCGACTTCCATCCGGCCGACATCGCGGTCAGCTACGAATTCGGCGGCGCCGCCTGCCTGTCGGTGCTGACCGACGAGGACTTCTTCCAGGGTCACGACCGCTACCTGCAGCAGGCGCGCGAGGCGTGCACGCTGCCGGTGCTGCGCAAGGACTTCATCATCGATCCGTACCAGGTGTACGAGGCGCGCGTGCTCGGCGCCGACTGCATCCTGCTGATCGTCTCCGCGCTGGACGATCTGCAGCTGGCCGAGCTGTCGGCGCTGGCGCTGCAGCTGGGCATGGACGTGCTGGTCGAAGTGCACGACATCGACGAGCTGGAACGCGCGATCCAGGTGCCGGTGCCGCTGATCGGCATCAACAACCGCAACCTGCGCACCTTCGAGGTGTCGCTGCAGACCACGCTGACGATGCAGGACGCGGTGCCGCGCGATCGCCTGCTGGTCACCGAGAGCGGCATCCTCGGCCCGGCCAACGTGGCGACGATGCGCGCGGCCGGCGTGCACGCGTTCCTGGTCGGCGAAGCCTTCATGCGCGCCGAGGAACCCGGCGAGGCGCTGCGCCAGCTGTTCTTCGAACCATGAGCGAGGCCTATCCCGCGCCGCGCGCCGATGCGCCGCTGGTGGTGTTCGATTTCGACCACACGCTGTACGACGGCGACTCGGGCAGCCACCTGTTCGCCTGGCTGATCCGGCGCAATCCCGTGCGCCTGGCCGCCGCGCTGCTGGCCACGCCGCTGCTGGGGCCGCTGGTGGCGATGCTGCCGACCCGGCGTACCGGCATCTCCGGCTACGTGTGGATCGCCAGCTTCGGCCTGCACCGCGCGCGCGAGTTCAACCGGGTGATCGACCAGTACGTGCTGCAGCACGAGGCGCGGATCCGCCAGCGCCTGCTGCCGCACGCGCTGGAGGTGTTCGCCCGGCACCGCGCCGCCGGCGACCGGGTGGTGGTCGCCACCGGCGCGCCGCCGGAGCTGGCGCGCGCCATCCTCGGCTTCGTCGCGCACCAGGACGTGCCGGTGGTCGGCAGCCTGATCGGCCCGCGGCTGGGCGCGGTCACCGCCACCCGCCACTGCCACAACGAAGAGAAGATGCGCATGCTGCGCGAGCTGGGCTACGGCGAGATCGCCACCGCCTACTCCGACAGCACCGCCGACCTGCCGCTGCTGCAGGCCGCCGCGGTGCCGGTGGTGGTCAATCCGAAGGCCTCGGCCGTGGCCCGCTTCCGCCGCGAACTGCCCTCGGGCACGCCGATCCTGAACTGGGGTTGCCGCGACCGCGCCGGCGACGCGGCGACCGGATTGGCCGCGCCGCAGAACTAGGGCTCATCCCCAGCACGAGCGCGTCGGCAGGCCTAAGTCCACCAGCGATGCAGCGTGCTGCCGATCTGGTACAGGCTGATCCCGAGCACCAGCAGGCCCACCGCCACCAGCACCCAGCGTTCGCGCACCCGCTTGACCAGCAGCGCCGCCAGCGGCGCGGCCAGCATGCCCCCGACCAGCAGTCCGAGCACGATGTCCAGGTGCTGGATGCCCATCGTCAGCAGGAAAGTCAGTGAGATCGACAGCGTCACCAGGAATTCGGCGGCGTTGACCGTGCCGATCGTGGTGCGCGCCTGGCCGCCGCGCGCCAGCAGGGTCGAGGTCGCCACCGGCCCCCAGCCGCCGCCACCGCTGGCGTCGAGCAGGCCGGCGACGAAGCCCAGCAACGGCACCCGCTGCACCTGCTGCCGCGGCAGCGCGCGGCCGGCGGCGCGCAACAGGATCAACACCGCCAGGCCGAGCAGATACAGATGCACGAGCGGGCGGATCACGTCGCCCGGCAGTTGGGTCAGCACGTAGGCGCCGAGGATGCCGCCGGCCATGCCCGGCAGCGCCAGGCGCAGGAACAGGCGCTTGTCGACATTGCCCAGCGCCAGATGCGACAGGCCCGAGGCGCCGGTGGTGAACACTTCGGCGCTGTGCACGCTGGCGCTGACCGCCGCCGGCGGCAGACCCATGCTCAGCAGCACGGACGAGGACACCAGGCCGAAGGCCATGCCCAGCGCACCATCGACCAGCTGCGCCGCCAGGCCGACCAGCACGAACCAATAGAACGTCTCGCTCAGAACCATCGCGGTGGACCGCCGCCGCTAGCGCGGCGCGCGGTCGCGGCCTTGCGCTCAGCGCGCGCCGTACAGCACCACGGTCTTGCCACGGGCGTGCAGGATGCCGTCGACCTGCAGCTTCTTCAGCACCCGCCCGGCCATCTCGCGCGAGCAGCCGACCAGCCGCGCCAGCTCCTGCCGCGACACGCGCAGCTGCATGCCCTGCGGGTGGCTCATCGCCTCCGGCTCCTGCGCCAGGTCGTGCAGGGTGCGCACGATGCGGTCGGTGACGTCCAGGAACGCCAGGCGGCTGGCCTTGCGCGAGGTGTCGAGCAGGCGCTTGGACAGCTGCACGCCGATCGCGTACAGCACCCGCGGCGCATCCGCCGACAGCGAGCCCAGGAACAGCTGGTGCAGGCGTTCGTAACTGATCTCGGCCAGTTCGCACGGGGTGCGGGTGCGCAGGATCACCTCGCGCTGGTCCGATTCGATGAACAGGCCCATCTCGCCGACGAACTCGCCGCTGCCGAAATAGCCCAGCACCAGCTCGCGGTCGTCATCTTCCTCGGCGATGATGCTGACCGAGCCGCTGACGACGTAGTACAGGGTGCCGGCCGGATCGCCGGGCCTGAACACGTCGGTCCGCGCCGGATAGCGACGCCGATGGCTGTGCGCCAGGAAGCGGTCGATGGTGGCGGTGTCCAACGTCAGAGGACTTGGAGCGATGCGCACAGGTGTTGCAGTGGAGGTGTTTCCGGGACTCATGGCGGCTTCGCTACTACGTGAGTCCCGAAGCTTAACGGGACGCGTTGTCTGCGGCAAACGAGCGCCAGACCCCACGTTTCGCTACGGGCGCGTTTGGCCCATAATTGCTGCCCTTTCTACCCCATCCATCTTTTAGAGGATTCACGCCCGTGGTCAAGCCGTTGCCTCGCCTGAGGCTGCAAGGTTTCAACAACCTCACCAAGGCGTTGAGCTTCAACATCTACGACGTCTGCTACGCGGTCTCCGAAGAGGAGCGCCAGCGCTACATCGAGTACATCGACGAGCAGTACGACGCCGACCGCCTGACCGAGATCCTCACCGATGTGGCCGAGATCATCGGTGCCAACATCCTCAACATCGCGCGCCAGGACTACGATCCGCAGGGCGCCTCGGTGACCATCCTGATCTCCGAAGAGCCGGTGATCGACAAGAAGCTGGCCGGCAAGGAGATCATCTCCGACGCGGTGGTCGCGCACATGGACAAGAGCCACATCACCGTCCATACCTACCCGGAAACCCATCCGCAGCACGGTATCGCTACCTTTCGCGCCGACATCGACGTCGCCACCTGCGGGGTGATCTCGCCGCTGAAGGCGCTCAATTACCTGATCGAGCGGCTGGAATCGGACATCGTGATCATGGATTACCGCATCCGTGGCTTCACCCGCGACGTGAAGGGCAAGAAGCACTACATCGACCACAAGATCAATTCGATCCAGAACTTCCTGGCCAAGAACATCAAGGCGCGCTACGAGATGTTCGACGTCAACGTCTATCAGGAGAACATCTTCCACACCAAGATGCACCTGAAGGACTTCGACCTGGACCAGTACCTGTTCGAGGAAAAGGCCAAGAATCTCTCGTTCAAGGAGCGCATGCGGATCGAGGCGCTGCTCAAGCGCGAGATCGAGGAACTGTTCCACGGTCGCAATCTGGCCGAGTAGCACGTCACATTCGGCGGGACGGCCCGCCACGCGGCGTTTGCGCTGCGACCCCTGCCGACGGCGGCCCGATGTGCAGACATCGGGCCGTTTTTGTTTTTATTTGTCTACGGAGACAGACAATGCCATGGATCTACCTGCTGCTCGCCGGCCTGTTCGAAATCGGCTTCGCGCTCGGCCTCAAGTACAGCGAAGGCTTCACCCGGTTGTGGCCGACCCTGGGCACGCTGGCCGGCGCCGGCATCAGCCTGTGGCTGCTGACCCAGGCGCTGAAGCACATCCCGCTGGGCACGGCGTATGCGATCTGGACCGGGATCGGCGCGTTGGGCACCGCGGCGCTGGGCATCGCGCTGTTCGGCGACAGCGCCTCGCCGGCGCGGCTGGCCTGTATCGGCCTGATCGTGGCCGGGGTGATCGGCCTGAAGCTGGTCCAGTCCTGAGCGTTGCCCGGTTCGCAGCCTGAGAAGCAAGCTCATGCCGTAGCCGTAACGCTTGGGGTGGGCGCAGCGGCGCCTGTGCCGGCGCGCGTGGTCCGAACGCTCGGTGCTCAGGCCACGGCGGGACGGCGGCGCATGCCGAGCACGCGTCCGATCAGCACCTGATGCGCGGCGGCGGCCAGCAGCGCGACGATCGACAGCGCGATCGCCAGGCGGGTCAGCACGCCGCCGAGGTTGCCGGCGTGCTGCAACTGGTCGAGGCGGCCGAAGCGCGACGGGTCGGCATTGGCGTAGGCGATCTCCACCGTGGCGCCGTCGAGCAGCAGCGGCGCGGCCTCGGCGCCGCTGGCCTCGAACGTGCCGCGGTGCAGCCGGCCCTTGCTCTCGAAGACATAGTGGAAGC
The DNA here is from genome assembly GCF_014236815.1 of Xanthomonas sp. GW. Classification (NCBI taxonomy): domain Bacteria; kingdom Pseudomonadati; phylum Pseudomonadota; class Gammaproteobacteria; order Lysobacterales; family Lysobacteraceae; genus Xanthomonas; species Xanthomonas sp. GW. The sequence goes on along the minus strand of NZ_CP051189.1, from coordinate 4,648,818 downwards.
GGTAATGCACCAGCGGCTCGGCATGCACGCCGAAGGCGCCGTCGGCGATCACCGGCACCGTGGCCACCGAGTGATCGGACAGGATCGCGCTGGCATGGCGGTAGTCGCCGAGCAGGTGGTACAGCAACGCGCCGCCGCCGAGCGCGAATAGGCTGGCGAACAGCAGGCGCGAGAGCCAGCGGGTCCGTGGCGAAGCGATGTGGGTGGAGCGTGCGGGCATGTCGGGTCGGAAAAGCGCGCGCAAGCGGCATGGCTCGGCGCAGTGGTGCAGCGGATAAAGGCGATGCCGGGATGGAACCGCCGGTCGCTGGAACAGGGCAAGCCGACGTGGAATCAGTCAGCTTTCGTTCACTTTAACCCGAATGCGCCGGCAATGCCAGCGCGACCGTTCGCGGCATGCCTGTCGCACCGTGCTCAGAGCCGGTAGGCGACCGCTTTCATCAGCCGCGAGGCGGCGGCCATCAGGCTCGGAATCGGTGCCGGCAAGCGCCGCGCGCCGGCCTGTTCGGCGTGCTCGGCATGGCGCGCCTCGTCGGCCTTCATCACCTTCAGCACGTCGCGGCTGCGCAGGTCGGCCGGCGGCAGGGTCTGCAGGTGCTCGTCCAGGTGCGCCTCGACCTGGCGTTCGGTCTCCACCACGAAGCCCAGGTTCCAGCCGTCGCCGCGCAGCCCTGCCAGGGTGCCGATCGCGTAGCTGCCGGCGTACCAGACCGGATTGAACAGGCTCGGGCGGCTGTCCAGCTCGCGCAGCCGCGCCGCGCACCAGGCCAGGTGGTCGGTCTCTTCCTGCGCCGCCTCCAGCAGGTGCGCGCGGGTCGCCGGGTCGCGTGCGACCGCGGCCTGGCCGAAATACAGGCCCTGCGCGCAGACCTCGCCGACATGGTTGATGCGCATCAGCCCGGCGGCGTGGCGGCGTTCGTCCGGCGCGAGCACCACGTCGGCGGTGGCCGCGGCCGGGTAGGGGCGTTGCGCCGGCGGATTGCCGAACACCGTTTCCAGCGCGCGCTGGGCCTCGACCAGGGCGCGGTCGAGCGGGGTATGCAGGCGGGGAGCCGTCATCGCGAGGGGCCTGGGAACGGTGGGGGACTCGATTTTCGCCCCGGCTCGCCGCGATGCCAAGCGCCGGCCGGCGCTGGCATCCCACACAGGGGGCGGACTTGCGCGTGCCTCTGCTGGCGCGTAGAATTACGCCTCTTGCGTTTTTGCAAGTCACAACGCGTGGCAAAGTTCAGGCAGCGTGCTGCCGGAATCCGCCCGACCAACCGAGTCTTCTTAATGAGCACCTTCACCGCTAAGTCCGAGACCGTCCAGCGCGACTGGTATCTCGTCGACGCCGCCGGCAAAACGCTGGGCCGGCTTTCCACCGAATTGGCCCGCCGTCTGCGCGGCAAGCACAAGCCGGTCTATACCCCGCACGTCGATACCGGCGATTACCTGGTGGTGATCAACGCCGAGAAGATCACGGTCACCGGCAACAAGCTCAACGACAAGAAGTACCACCGCTTCACCGGCTACATCGGCAACCTGAAGACCGAGACCTTGGCGCAGGCGCTGGAGCGTCATCCCGAGCGCGTCATCGAGATCGCGGTCAAGGGCATGCTGCCGAAGGGTCCGCTGGGTCGCGCCATGTACCGCAAGCTCAAGGTCTACAAGGGCTCCGAGCATCCGCATACCGCCCAGCAGCCGCAAGTTCTGGATATCTAATCATGGCTATCACGCAAAACTACGGCACCGGCCGCCGCAAGTCCTCCACTGCCCGCGTGTTCCTGCGCAAGGGCACCGGCAACATCACCGTCAACAACCGTCCGCTGGACGAGTTCTTCGGCCGTGAGACCGCGCGCATGATCGTGCGCCAGCCGCTGGAGCTGACCAAGAACACCGAGAGCTTCGATATCTTCGTCACCGCCGCCGGCGGCGGCACCACCGGCCAGGCCGGTGCGATCCGCCTGGGCATCGCCCGCGCGCTGGTCGAGTACGACGAAACCCTGAAGTCCGAGCTGCGCAAGGCCGGCTTCATGACCCGCGACGCCCGCGAAGTCGAGCGTAAGAAGGTCGGTCTGCACAAGGCCCGCCGCGCGACCCAGTTCTCCAAGCGCTGATCCACCGCGCCTGGCGAGGAATCCTTCGGGATTCCCCTGGGAGTACGCAAAAGCCCGGCTCCGGCCGGGCTTTTGTCGTTTTGGGCTTTAGTTTGGTCTTGGCGGGTAAGCGCTATCGAGGTGGTAGGTCCAAAGGATGGTGGTGGCTTTGGACTGCCCACGTCGATTGCAGTGCCCAAGGTAATGCGTCATTCAACAATATCGTCAATCGAGCGCGGCCTGCCCGCAGGTCAAGGCTTTACCGCCAACCTGCATCAAAGCGTCTGGTGAAAAGCCCCCTTGGAGTCCAAAGGGGCGCGCCGACAGGCGCGGGGATGTGGAGAGGGAAGGCCGGGGCCCGCACCTTGCGCAGCAAGGTGTGGGGCGCAGGCGCAAAGCGCCTGCGCAAACCCGCAGCCAAACACCAAAAAAAAGGCCGATCGAAAGATCGGCCTTTTTTTTGGTGTTTGGCTGCCCCGGATGGATTCGAACCACCGATGCCTGAGTCAGAGTCAGGTGCCTTACCGCTTGGCGACGGGGCAATGTCGCAGATCGCAATTATCGCACGCTTGCCGCGTGGACACCATGGTGGCTATGGGTGGACTCGAACCACCGACCCCAGCATTATGAGTGCTGTGCTCTAACCGGCTGAGCTACATAGCCTTGGTGAACCGCCAATTCTTATAGGAAATGGGGCGGCTGTCAACGGGTTTTTGCCGCGCTTGTGGGCCGGACGCAGCCATGGCAGAGTCGGACCCAGTAGATTTTTCAGGAGTCCGCATCGTGATCGATCCGGACGGTTATCGACCGAACGTGGGCATCGTGCTGATGCGGCCGGACGGTCAGGTGTTCTGGGCACGTCGCGTGCGCCGGGATGGCTGGCAGTTCCCGCAAGGCGGCATGAATACCGACGAGACCCCGGTCGAGGCCATGTACCGCGAGTTGCGTGAAGAGACCGGGCTGTTGCCCGAGCACGTCGAAGTGCTCGGTGCGACGCCTGGCTGGCTACGCTATCGGCTGCCCAGCCGCGCCATCCGCCGCAACGAACGCCAGGTGTGCATCGGCCAGAAACAGGTCTGGTTCCTGCTGCGCATGCAGTGCGACGAGAGCGAATTGAACCTGGAGCTGACCGAGACCCCGGAATTCGACCATTGGCGCTGGGTCGACTTCTGGTATCCGGTGGAGCATGTGGTGCTGTTCAAGCGCGGCGTGTACGCCCGCGCGCTGCGCCACCTGGCGCCGTTGGCGCAGAGCATCGCCGGGCCGGGCATCCGCGCCATGCCGACCCTGGCGCAGGAAGCGTGGATGCCCGGCAACAACGCCGGCCACGAGCGCCCGCGCAAGCGGCCGCGCAAGCGCGGCGGTCCCCTGGTCGCCCGTATTAATAACGATTAACGGTCGGAATTGACAACCATTCTCACTTTGGGTTGAATGGCGGCAGGCGCAGTCCGCGCCGTCCGCCGCCAACGCCATCGTGTACGTCTGCATCTGCAATGGGGTTACCGATCGCCAGATCCGCGAAGCCGCCGACGCCGGCTGCCGAAGCGTGTCCGAGTTGACCATGCGCACCGGTTGCGGTGCCACCTGCGGTTCCTGCCTGGACATGGCCGGCGACCTGCTGCAACGCGCGTTGCTGCGCGAGTTGCCGTTGCCCCTGCTGGGCGGCATGGCCCGCGCCGCCTGAAAGCGGCGTCCCCGCGGCGCGGATGCGCAGCGGGATGATCACGATTCGCGTTCCTTCACGGCTACGGCCGATTCGCTAAAGTCTGCGCTTTCCACGTATTAGCGAGCACTGCGATGAAGGGCGACAGCAAGGTCATCGAGTTCCTCAACAAGGTCCTCTACAACGAGTTGACCGCGATCAACCAGTACTTCCTGCACGCCAAGATGCTGAAGAACTGGGGGCTGAAGGAACTGGCCGAACACGAGTACAAGGAATCGATCGACGAGATGAAGCACGCCGACAAGTTGGCGGATCGCATCCTGTTCCTCGAGGGGCTGCCCAACTTCCAGGCGCTGGGCAAGCTGCGCATCGGCGAGAACCCGAGGGAAATCCTCGAGTGCGACCTGGCGCTGGAGCAGGACGGCACCACCACCTTGCGCGACGGCATCGCCTACGCCGAGTCGATCCAGGACTACGTCAGCCGCCAGCTGCTGGCCGACATCCTGGAGTCGGAGGAAGAGCACATCGATTGGCTGGAAACCCAGCTCGATCTGATCGGCCGCATCGGCGAGCCGAACTATCTGCTGACCAAGCTCGAGGACTGAGCCGGGCTTCTGCCGGCGCCTGTCCACAGGCGCCACGCGTTGCCGCCTGGCCGTGTTGTGGTCCGCACTCGGGCCAGGATCAGGTAGCCACGGATGCTGGCATCCCTGTAGGAGCGGCTTCAGCCGCGACAGGCTCTATCCGGAGGTGCCCACAGGATCTGTCGCGGCTGAAGCCGCTCCTACAGGGCGGGGGGCGGCCGTCTACGGCGCGGTGCTTTCCGCGGCGTCGCGCAAGGTGTTGCGGTAGCCCTTCAAGGCCAGCCGCGCACGCGCGAATTCGGCGATGACCAGCGCCACCGCGACCGCGGGGCGCTCCAACTGATGGGCGCGCACGCCGGCCTCGATGCGCGCGGCGGCGGCCGACAGCGCCAGTGCGCCGACGTTGGCGGCCGAGGACTTCAGCGTATGCGCCGCGTCGCGCAACGGGTCCAGTTGCGGGATCGCGGCTGCCTGCTCCAGGCGCTGGATCAGCTGCGGCGCATCGTCCAGGAACAGTTCCACGATCTGCGCGGTGGTCGCGCCGCCGGCGAGTTCGCGCAATTCGTCTAGCACCGCGATATCCAGCACCGGCAACGGGGTCGGCGGCAGCATCGGCGCTGTGTCGGCGACGCTGACAGCGGGCGTGGCGGCGACAGCGGCGGTTGGTGTCGGCGCTGCCGCGTTTTCTGCAGTCGCTTCTTCCGCGTCCGCCGACAGCGCGACATCCGCCAGCGCGGCATTCACCGGCATGGCATTGGCGGCACGGTGCGGCAGCCAGCGCTGCAGGCATTCCGCCAGCAGTTCGCGGTTGACCGGCTTGGACAGGTAGTCGTCCATGCCGGCCTCCAGGCAGCGCTGGCGGTCGCCGGCCATGGCGTTGGCGGTCATCGCCACGATCGGCAGCCGCGGCCGTCCCGCCGCCGCTTCGGACTGGCGCCACTGGCGGGTCGCGGCATAGCCGTCCACGACCGGCATCTGGCAGTCCATCAGCACCAGGTCGTAGGGCTGCGCGTCCAATCGCGCCAGCGCGGCGGCGCCGTCCGTGGCGCTGTCGCTGCGATAGCCGAGCACATCGAGCAGCTTCTGCGCGACCAGCAGGTTGACCGGGTTGTCCTCGACCAGCAGCAGGCGGTAGTCGGCGGGCGGCGAGGCCGGGCCGGCAGCGGTGTCCAGCTCCGGTTCGGTGGCGATCGCCGAGGTTGGGGTTGGTTCGGCGGCGTGCGCGGGGTAGAGCGCGTCATCGGGCGAGGCCGGCTCGACGCTGGCAGCGGGGGCCGCCGCTGCCAGCGCGAGCATCCCGCGCAGGTCCAGGTCCGCCGCCTGCCGCGACAGCAGCGCGCCGTGCGCGCGGATCTCGTCGGGAATCTCCACTTCCCCGTACAGCCAGATCAGGCGTACGCCATGCGGCGCCGGCAGGCGCCCGACGGCACGCTGCAGCGCGCGTGCGCTCTGGCGCAGCCCGTCGAGGTCGCCGATCACCAGGTCGTAGGGCGGCAGCGCGGGGCCGGCGGCGCGCAGCCGCTCCAGCGCTTCCTGGGTCGAGTCGACCTTGCTCAGCTGCACGCCCCAGTTCGGCAGTAGCGCTTTCAGGCGCTGGTACAGGCGCAGGTCGGCGCCGACCAGCAGCGCGTGCAGCCGCGGCAGGCCGCCCTGGAGTTGCGGCAGGTCGCCGATCACCTTCAGCAGCGGGATCTCGAACCAGAACGTGGCGCCCTGGTCGCTGCCCGATTCCACGCCGATGCGCCCGCCCATCAAGTCGACGATGCGCTTGCAGATCGCCAGCCCCAGGCCGGTGCCGCCGTACAGGCGGGTGGTGGAGGCATCGGCCTGGGTGAAGGAGCGGAACAGCCGTTCCTGCTGCTCGGCGCTGATGCCGATGCCGGTGTCGCGCACTTCCAGGCGCAGCAGGTGCTGCGCCGGGGTCTCGCCGAGGCGGCGCACGCGCAACTCCACGCTGCCGCGCGCGGTGAACTTGATCGCGTTGCCGATCAGGTTGCTCAGCACCTGGCGCAGCCGCACCGGGTCGCCGCGCACCGGCAAGCGCACCGCCGGATCCAGCTGCAGGTTCACGCGCAGGCCCTTGGCCTCGGCCGAGCGCTGCATCAGCTGCAGCACGCCGTCGAGCAGGTCGCGCAGGTTGAAGCTGGTGATCTCCAGCTCCAGCCGGTTCGCTTCCAGCTTGGAGTAGTCGAGGATGTCGTCGACGATGCGCAGCAGCTGCAGCGAGGAGTCGTTGGCGGCGCGCAGCATCTCGCGTTGCTCGGTGCCGAGCTGGCCGCGCGCGATCAGTTCCAGCATCGGAATGATGCCGTTGAGCGGGGTACGGATCTCGTGGCTCATGGTGGCCAGGAATTCGCCCTTGGCCATCGCCGCGGCCTCGGCGGCCTGCTTGGCCTGCACCAGCTCCCGCTCCAGCCGTTCGCGCAGGTGCACGTCGCGCTGCAGCGCGTCGCGTTCGGATTCGGCCAGTGCGGCGCGCGCCAGCGCCGCGTCCAGTGCGCCGGCCTGCTGCCGCGCGCGCCAACCGGCCACCACCGCCAGCAGCGCGGCGATGCCGATGCACAGCGGGGCCAGCAGATGCCAGGGCGGCGGCGGGGCCAACACCGGCACCGCCAGCAGCGCGCCGACGACCGCGCTCGCCGCGCTCGACGCGGCCAGCCACGGCAGGGGCCGGCGCCGGCGTGCGGGCATCGCTACAGCACCGCGTTCTGGAAGTCGAAGTTCAGTTCGTCGCCGACCGACTGCACCAGGTTGCCCTGGATGAAATCGACTCCGCCCATCCACATCGCCGCGGCGGCCTGCGCTTCCTCGATCTGCTGGCCGATGATCAGCAGCCCGGCGCGGTGCGCCAGGTCGATCGCGGCGCGCAGCTGGTCGCGCAGTGCGGCATCGGCATGCGCGTTGGCGAAGCGCGCCGACAGGCGCAGGTAGCCCAGCGGCAACTGGCTGAGCAAGGCCTCGGCCTCGGCGCCGGGCTCGAACTGGCTGAGGCAGAACTGCACGCCCAGCGGCATCAGCCGGGCGCAGAACTGCTGCAGCGTCACCGTGTGGATCAGCGCGTCGTCCAGGCGCAGGTCGATCACCAGCGAGGTGCCGGTGACGCCGCGGCGGCCGATCGCCTCGACCAGCCAGTCGGCGAAGGCGCCGCGCGCCAGCGTGCGCGAGGACTGCGACACGAACAGGCGCAGCGGCGGCGTGGCGTGCTGGTACAGGTGCAGCAGGCCGAGCGCGTGGTCCAGCACCTGCTGGTCGAGGTCGGCGATGCGCCCGCCGGCCTCGGCCGCGGGCAGCACCTGCCCGGCCGACAGCAGCGTGCCGTCGCGCTGGCGCAGGCGCAGCAGCACCTGGTACTGCGCGGTATCGCCGCCGGCGACGGCGACGATCGGCTGGTAGGCCGGCTCCAGCTGGCCTTCGAACATGGCGATGCGGCCCAGGTCCTCTTCCTCGCGCGGCGGCGCGTACGCGGCCACGCCCTGCGGGTGCAGGCGCGCCTGCAGCGCGGTGCGCTCGACCGCTTCCAGCGCGCTGCCGGCGTCTTCGAACCCCTGCGCCAGGTCGGCATAGCCGATCGCGCAGCGCAGGTGCACGGCTTCGTCGTCGCGCAGCGGAAACGCGTGGCTGGCCAGGGCTTCGCGCAAGGCCTGGGCGCGCTGCCGCAGCGCGTCCAGGTCGCTGTCCTGGGCCAGCAACAGGAAGCTGTTGTCGTTGAGCCGGGCCAGCGGCTGCGGCGCGGTGACGCTGGCCAGGCGGCGTCCGGCCTGGGTCATCAGGCGTTCGAACGCGGCGTAGCCGTAGCGTTCGCGCAGGCCCAGCGCGCTGGCGATCTCGATGAAGAACAGGCCGCCGCCGGCGCGCGTGCGCAGCGACTCGCCGAGCAACTGCAGCACGTGGGTGCGGGTCGGCAGGCCGGTCTCCGGATTGTTCAGCGGCGCGCCGTCGCTGGCGCTCTGCTGCGCCTGCTGGCGCGCGCGGCGGATGCGGTTGGAGACCGCGGCGATCAGGTGCCGGGGGCGGATCGGCTTGGTCAGGAAATCGTCGGCGCCGCTGTCCAGCACTTCGTATTGCAGCTCCGGATCCGGGTCGCCGGTCAGGAACACGATCGGCAGCAACTGGTGCTGCGGTTGCTGGCGGATCAGCGCGGTCAGGCGCATGCCGTCCAGGCCGGGCATGTGCAGGTCCATCAGGATCAGGTCGGGGCGGTATTCGGCGATCGCCTGCTGCACGCCTTCGGCCTGCATCTCCACCTGCGCCTGCATGCCGGCGCCGTGCAGCACGCTCTGCGCGAACAAGGCCTGCGAGCGGTCGTCCTCGACGATCAGGATGCGGTACGGCGCGTCCAGCGGTTGCGGCGGCGCAGCCGCGTCGCTGGCCGCGCTCGGCGCTGCGGGGGGGGCGGTGTCGTGGCCGGCGGCAGCGGCAGCTGTGCCGTCTTCCGCACTCGGCGCCAGGGCCAGGTCGGGCGCCGGCTCTGGCGCGTCGGGCACGGCGTCGGCGGCCCAGCGCCGCCAGTAGTGCGGTGGCGGGGTCTCGGCACGGACGTTGCGCGAACGCGGATCGTCGCGGCTGGAAAGTGGTGCGGTGTCTCTTGCGGCCATCGCGTCTTTATCCTGGTGCGCGCGCAATTATGCGATGAAGTTCACGAAGACAGGGAGCCCTTGTGGCCCGGACCGGCAACGGCGGCGTCCGCGGGCACCGCCAGCAGGCGGCGGACGCCGCGCCACAGCGTGCGCCACACCCACCACACCAGCAGCGCACCCAGCACGCTCGCCCCAAGCAATACGGCCAGCGCCAGCCACGGATGCACCAGGGCCAGCGCGAGCGTGGCCAGGACCACCGAATCCTCGGTCAGCGAGGCGATCCAGTTGCTGGCCGGTTCCGGCGAGGTATTCAGCAAGGCCCGCGAACCGGCCTTCAGCACATGGCTGGTAAGCGCGACGCCAGCACCGGTGGCCAGCGCGCCGGCGCCCAGCTGGCCGTCCTGGGACAGCGTGGCCGCGGCCAGGAACGCACCGGCCGGGATCCGGGTCAGGGTCTGCAGCAGGTCCCAGACCGAATCCACGCCGGGAATCTTGTCGGCGAAGAACTCGGCCAGCGCCAGCGCGCCGGAGGTGCCCAGCACCCACCACGACTCGGTGGCCTGCAGCGCCGGCGGCAAGTCCAGCCAGCCGAGCAGGCCGGCCACGCCGATCCCGAACACGGTCAGGTAGACGCGGATGCCGGCCAGCCAGGCCAGCAGGATGCCGATTACGAAGAGGTGGGCGTCGGTCATGGCGAGGCGCTCCTGCAGATGCGCGGGTGGCGGCCACTATCGGCCAAGCGTGCGGCGAAGGCCAGCGCACAGGCCGCCGCCCGCGCCGCCGCTGCCGGCAACGGCAAGCTACGGCGCGTGGCTTACACTAGCCGGCCGGCCGACCCCCCGCGAGGATCGACGCCGCTGCCGCCTCGGTGGCGCGGCTTTGACGATGAACCGACCCGTCCCCCGTTTCCAGATCGTGCCCAACGGCGCCGCGCCCGTGCGCGGACGCGGCCTGTGGCTGCTGATCGTCATCGTCTGGCTGTTGTCGCTGGCGGGAACCTGGCTGCTGGCCAGCCGCCAGGCCGCGCCGGAACTGGGCGAGGTGAGGACGCAACTGCGCCAGGCCGACGCCAAGCTGCAGGCGCAGCAGCGGCAGATCGACACGCTCAACCAGCGCCAGGCCACCCTGGCCCGCTCCGACCAGATCAGCCGCGCCGCCAACAACGAGGTGCAGAGTTCGCTGGCCGAGCGCGACGAGGAGATCGCCGGGCTGCGCGCCGACGTGGCCTTCTACGAGCGCCTGGTCGGCGCCACCAGCCAGCGCAAGGGCCTGACCGTGCATTCGGCCGAGTTCTCGGCCGAGGCCGGCGGCACCTGGCACTACAATGTGGTGCTGACCCAGAACCTCAACCGCGGCGCGATCAGCCAGGGGCAGATGCGCCTGACGGTGGAAGGCGTGCGCGGCGGCAAGCTGACCAGCGTGGGCTGGGACGAACTGCACCAGAAGAGCGGCGTGCCCGGGCAGGACTATTCGTTCCGCTATTTCCAGCAGTTGGACGGCAGCGTGATCCTGCCCAAGGATTTCACCCCGCAACGGGTGCGAGTATCGCTGTCCGGCGGAGGGGCGCCGGTCACCCAGAGTTTCGATTGGACATTGGCCGGCAACGGCAAAGGGGAGTAGGCAGCTTATGTTCGGAAGCAACAAGAACGGCCGCAGCAGCGGCCAGACCGTGGTGGATACCCTGATCGGCGCGCAGGTGGTGATCCGGGGCGACCTGGTGTTCAGCGGCGGCCTGTACGTGGAAGGGCGCATCCTCGGCAAGGTGCTGGCCGAGGACGGCGCGCCGGCGACGCTGACCCTGTCCGAGCATGGCAGCATCGAGGGCGAGGTGCGCGCGCCGATCGTGATCATCAACGGCCAGCTGACCGGCGACGTGCATGCCGCCGAGCGCGTGGAACTGGCGCCGAAGGCGCGGGTGCAGGGCAACGTGCACTACCAGGTAGTGGAGATGAACGCCGGCGCGCAGCTGACCGGACGGCTGATCCATTTCGGCAGCATGGCCGCGCTGGCGCCGCCGGAGCCGTCGCACGAGGAACCGCAGGCCGCGCCTGCGCAGCGCGCGCTGACCGCGGCGGATGCTTGATTCGGCTCCCGGCCGCCCCCATCCTGCAGCCATGAGCACTCTCGTTTCCCTGCCCAGCGCCGCGCCCGCCCCCGACTACCAGTCGCTGGAGCGGCCGCTGAACTTCACCCAGGCCGCCGCGGCCAAGGTGCGCGAGCTGATCCGCGAGGAAGGCAACGATGCGCTGGCGTTGCGCGTGTACATCCAGGGCGGCGGCTGTTCCGGTTTCCAGTACGGCTTCGAGTTCGACGAGAACCGCGCCGAGGACGACCTGTCGGTACGTACCGACGAAGTCACCCTGCTGGTCGACCCGCTGAGCCTGCAGTACCTGATGGGTGCGGAAGTGGATTACAGCGAAGGCCTGCACGGCGCGCAGTTCGTGATCCGCAACCCCAACGCCAAGACCACCTGCGGCTGCGGCAGCAGCTTCAGCGTGTAGACACGCTGCGGCTTGCGGGATGCGCGGTTTGCCTGCACCCTGCGCCGCATGCCCGAACTGACGCCTGTTTCCTTCGCGTTCGCCGACGCGGTCATCGACCGCGCCGATGCGCTGCGCAACGATCCCGAGGCCTTGCGCCGCGCCTGGCCCGCCGCGCACCTGCTGCTGCTCGATGCCGACGGCAACGCCTACGCCGATGCGCACGGCCAGCCATTGGCGCTGACCGGCGCCGCGCTGGGCGATAGGGTCGAGCAGGCGATCTTTCTCGGCCTGCGCGATGGCCAGGCCTGGTTCGCGGTGGCGGCGAGCATGCTCGACGCAGACCTCGACCCGCCGCAGCGCATGGACCTGCGCCGCGCCGCCGCCGAGTGGCCGGCATTCGCGTCCGGCCTGTTCGCCTATGCCCGCGGCATGCTGCATTGGCAATCGCGCACCCGCTTCTGCGGCGTCTGCGGCGGCGCCATCGGCTTCCGCCGCGGCGGCTTCCTCGGCGTGTGCGCGCAATGCGCCAGCGAACACTATCCGCGCGTGGATCCGGCGGTGATCGTGGCGGTCAGCGATGGCACGCGGCTGCTGCTGGGGCGCCAGGCGAGCTGGCCGGCGCGGCGCTATTCGGTGATCGCCGGCTTCGTCGAGCCGGGCGAGTCGCTGGAGCAGACCGTGGCGCGCGAAGTGGCCGAGGAGACCCAGGTGCGGGTGCGGCCCGGCAGCTGCCGCTATTACGGCGCGCAGCCATGGCCGTTCCCCGGCGCGCTGATGCTCGGCTTCAGCGCGCTGGCCGAGCCCGACGCGCCGCAGGTGGATGGCGAGCTGGAAGACGCGCGCTGGTTCGAGCGCGACGAGATCGGGGCCGCCCTGCAGCGCGCCGCGGAACAGGGCGACAGCGCCGACGACGGCCATGGCCTGCGCCTGCCGCCGGGCATCTCCATCGCGCGCGCGCTGGTGGTGGACTGGTACCGCCGCGGCGGCGCGCACGCGTAGACCGCCAGGCCCCGCCGGCGTCCGCCGCACACGCTTCAGAACGGTCCCGGAGGACCTGCATGTTCACTACTCTCGTCGCTGTGATCGTCGCCCTGGTGCTGGGCCATATCGCGCCCGGCATGGTGGCCTCGCTGCGCCGTTTCGATGCATATGGCGACTGGCTGTCGTGGCTGGATGCGCACGGAGGCGAAGGCAGCGGCTGGCGCGGCCGCTACGGCATCGCGCTGGCACTGCTGCCTGCCTTGCTGCTGGTAGGGCTGCTGCAGTGGCTGCTGGCCGCGCCGCACCTGGGCCTGCTGGCGCTGCTGTTCGGGGTGCTGGTGCTGGCCTTCAGCTGGGGTCCGCGCGATCTGGATACCGATGTGGAAGCGGTGATCGAGGCCGACGACGTCGCCGCGCGGCGGGTGGCGGTCGCGCACCTGCATGCCGATGGCGGGCCGCCGCGCGAGGATCCGGCGGGACTGGTGGAGGCGGTGGCGGTCAGCGCATTGCGGCGCTGGTTCGCGGTGCTGTTCTGGTTCCTGCTGCTGGGGCCGTTCGGCGCGCTCGGCTACCGCCTGCTGGCGCTGGCCGCGGTCGGCCCGTACGCGCCGCGGCTGCCGTTGGCCACCGCGCTCGGCGCGCGCACAGTGCTGGCCGCGATGGAATGGCCGGTGGCGCAGCTGATGACCTTCTCGCTGGCGCTGGTCGGCAATTTCGAGACCGTATTCGGCGCCTGGCGCGCGGCCGGCGGCAATCGCTGGCAGCTGGACAGCGCTTTCCTCGGCCCGGTGGCCTGCGCCAGCGTGCGTGGCGAACTCGACGACGAGGCGCACGACTACAGCGATGCCGGCATGGCGGTGCCGGTGCTGCGGCGCCTGCCGGAATTGCGCGATGCGATGAGCCAGATCTGGCGGGTGTTGCTGCTGTGGCTGGTGGTACTGGCGTTGCTGGTGATCGCCGGCTGGGTCAGCTGACTAGGGCGTGTCATCGATTCCCGAGTAGGTCGCGTTGGGTCTGTCAGGTTGCCAGCCGGTGCTGCGTGGCGCAGCGCCTGACTGGCGGTCAGGTCAAGCCGCGCGGTGCCGGCTGGCGGCCTGACAGACCCAACCCGTAGGGCCACTCTTGCGCGTGCACGCTGCCGTGCCAGCGCCGACATGAACGCGCATGCGCGAGAGCGGCGCGAGCTGCTCGGGGATTGATGACACGCCCTAAGTCGGCGCGAGCAGGGTGAACGGGAGCCACGGCAGGTTGCGCGCGATCCAGTAGCCGGGCAGCGCCAGCAGCCAAAAATTCGGCCGCGACAGCAGCGCGACCACCGGCGCGAACCACGCCGCGCGCCAGCCCGCCTTCCAGGCGATCAGGCCCGGCAGCACGGCCAGGCCCAGCATCGCGCCGGGGTTCATCGCGAAGGCACCGACTAGATCCAGGTGCACCAGCGCGTGCAGGGCGCGGGTCATGCCGCAGCCGGGACAGTAGTAGCCGGTGAGCGCATGGAACATACACGGCGCGAACGGATTGTCCACGGCGTTGGGGTCGAACCGGTACAGCAGCGCGCCGCCAGCCGCCGCGAGGGCGGTGGCGGCGCCGAGGCACGCCCGTCGTTGCCAGGCGCGCATGCCGATCAGCTCATGTGCTGCATCTGGTTCACGTATTCCATGTACTTCTGCATGCCGCCGGTGGCGACCATGCCGATGTTGAGCAGCACGCCGATGATGGCCATGGCGGTGGTCACCCAGCACCAGGTCTTGGCGTTGTTGGAGGCGCGCCGTGCGCCGTCCAGGTCGCCCTGGTTGAGCAGCCCGTTGACCTTGCTGGAGAACACGATCGCGACGATGCCCGGAATGATCGACGGGCAGCACAGGCAGAAACCGAGCACCGTGGCGATGATCGCCCAGGCCAGATGATTGGGAATCGCGCCGGGGGCGGACGGCGGCGTGACGGGGCTGACGGTGCTCATGTGTGGATCTCCTTGAGGGGCTATGCGCTGGGCATGGGACCAAGTCTAGACGAGGTGGCCGCCGCGCCTCCATCTTTCGGCGCCGCGCTCAGTGCGGCGCGAGCAGCGTGAACGGGTACCACGGCAGGTTGCGCAGCACCGCGTAGCCGAGCAGCAGCCACAGCCACAGGCGCGGATCGGCGAGGATCTTCAGCAGCGGCGCCAGCACGCGCATGCGCAGCCCGGCGGCATTGAGCGCCATGATCGCCAGCAGCGGCAGGGCCACCACCAGCAGCGGATTGGTCGCCATGGCATGGGCGAGATCCAGGTGCACCAGCGCGTGCAGGCAGCGGGTGCTGCCGCAGCCCGGGCAATACAGGCCGGTGAGCGCGTAGAACGGGCACGCAGGCAAGGGATTGCCCGGCACATTGGGATCGACCCGGCGCAGCACCAGTGTCGCGACCACGGCGGCGCCGCTCAGCGCGGCCAGCGGTAGCCAGCGGGGCAGGGGGCGTCCGCGCAGGAACATCGGCGACGGAATCGTGGGTAACGGAATCGTGGAGCGATCGAACAGGGCCGCCGCTGCGCGCGGCAGCGGCGGCCCGGATCTTCGATCAGGCCGTGGCCGACTGCTGCATCATGCTCATGCCGCCCAGGGCGAACAGGAAGATCAGGTACAGCACGACCAGCACCACCCAGGCGACGACCGAGTAGATCGCCCACTTCTTGGCCTTGTCGGCCGATTCGCGGGCGCCGGTGACGTCGCCGGCGGCGAGCTTGGTGTTGACCTGGGCGGCGAACACGATCGAGACGATGCCCAGCGGCAGGCAGCAGAACAGCGTGCTCAGGATCGCCCAGACCAGATTGTTGGACACTTGCGGTGCGGTGGTATTCATCCGTGTTACTCCGGTTGCGTGGTGGAACGAAGAAAAAACGAGAAAGCGGGTCGGCTCACTGCCCCAGCGCGCTGCTGAGGATCGCGATGCCGCCGAACAGCAGGAACCACAGTGCGAGCAGGATCGGCGCGGCCAGCGCCGACCACATCGCCCACAGGCCGGCCTTGCGCGAGGCGTCGCGGGCGCCGGCCACATCGCCGGCGGCGCGCTTGCCGTCCACCTGCGAGGCATAGACGATCGACACCACGCCCAGCGGCAGGCAGCAGAACAGCGTGGACAGGATCGCCCACACCAGATTGTTGGGGACGTAGATGCCCGCGCCGTTGGGCGGTGGTGGCGGCAATACCTGACTCACTGATCGACCCCTGAAATGGACGCCGCTGCAGTACGCAGGCGTCTCCCCGGCGCCTAATCTACCCGAAGCGGCGTTTTCAGGCACCCCGCAGGTTCACGCGGCGTCCCCGCGCAACTGCCGCACCTGCGTTTCCAGCAGTTCCGCGCTGACCTCGGCGGCGTCCACCGGCGCGCCGGCGATCACCTCCACGTGCGCGCGGAAGCGCCGCGGCACGCGCATGCGCCGCAGCCGCGAGTCGCGCTTGCTCCACATGCTGGTCCACATGTTGCGCAGCGCCATCGGCAGCACCGGTACCGCGCGGCGCTCGACGATCTTCTCCACGCCCGACTTGAACTTGGCGATCTCGCCGTCCTTGGTCAATGCGCCCTCAGGGAAGATGCACACCAGCTCGCCGTCGGCCAGCGCCGCGTCGATCTCGTCGAACGCGCGCTGCATCAGCGCCGGGTCCTCGCGCGCGCCGGCGATCGGGATCGCCTTGGCGGTGCGGAAGATCCAGCGCATCACCGGGATGTTGAAGATGCGGTAGTACATGACGAAACGCACCGGCCGCGGGATCGACGCGGCCAGCACCAGCGCGTCCATGTAGCTGACGTGGTTGCACACGATCAGCGCCGCGCCCTCGTCGGGCACGTGCCGCTCGATGCCGTGCAGGCGCAGCCGGTACAGCGCGCGCACCATCACCCAGCTGAGGAAGCGCATCAGGAATTCGGGGACGATGCTGAAGATCCAGATCGCCACCACCGCGTTGGCGATGGCCAGCGCCAGGAACACCTGCGGGATGCTCAGCCCGGGCATCGGCACGCGCACGCCGAACAGGGTCAGCTGCTGCATCTGCAGCGCGATGCCGACCATCGCGGCGATGACGATGAACATCGAGTTCTGGATGTTGAGCCCGGCGATGACCCGCGACAGCTCGGCCTTGGGCGTGCGGCTCTGGATCAGCGCGAACAGCGGCACCACGAACAGGCCGGTGCACAGGCCGATGCCGACCAGGTCGAGCATGATCCGCCAGCTGCCGGCCTGGTGCACGAACTGGCCGATGCCCAGCCCGGCCTGCAGCGCGCCGCCGGGGCGGGCGAAATACAGGTCGAGCATGAACGCGCTGATGCCGAACGCGCCCAGCGGCACCAGGCCGATTTCCACGGTGCGCCCGGACAGCTTTTCGCACAGCAGCGAGCCGGTGCCGGTGCCGATCGAGAACAGCGCCAGGGCGAAGATGTACAGGTCCTGCGCGCCGCCGAGATTGAGTTCGGCGTAGGTCGGCAACTGCGCGGTCAGCACCGTGCCGATGAACCAGAACCAGGACACGCCGAGCACCGCGTTGCGCACCGCCAACTGGCGCCGGGTCAGGCGCATGATCGCCAGCGACTCGGGCAGCGGATTCCAGTTGATCTTCAGCTCCGGCGCGCCGGCATCGACCTTCGGGATCAGTCGCGCGACCAGGTTGCCGGTGACCGCCAGCGCGATCACCGCGGTGGCCGCGGCGACCGGGCCATGGCTGCCGGCGATCTGGAAGATCAGCCCGCCCAGGATCATGCCGCACAGGATCGAGATCGAGGTGCCCATCTCGACCAGGCCGTTGCCGCCGGTCAGTTCTTCCGGCTTGAGCACCGAAGGCAGGATCGAATACTTCACCGGGCCGAACAGCGTGGACTGCAGGCCGGTGCAGAACAGCGCGACCAGCAGCACCGCCATGTTCTCGGTCAGGAAGCCGACCGCGGCCAGCGACATGATCGCGATCTCCATCGTGGTGGTGATCACCACCAGCCGCGATTTCTCCAGCTTCTCGGCGATCTGCCCGGCCAATGCCGAGAACAGGAAGTACGGCAGGATGAACAGCGCCGGCGCCAGGTTGGTGTACAGCGTGCGCTGCTCGGGGGTGACGCCAAGATAGAACAGCAGGCCGATGATCGCCTGCCGGTAGACGTTGTCGTTGAACGCGCCCAGCCCCTGGACCACGAAGAACGGCAGGAAGCGGCGCTGTTTCAGCAGGGCGAACTGGCTATGGCCGGACATGCAGGCTCCTTGGCGAACGCGCGCAGCCTAGCAGGTTCGTTGCGCGGCGGAGGCGGCGCCGCGGAGCGGGGCGTGCCGCGGTACGGGGTGTGTCGGTGGTGGGGTCTGCGGGGTTTGCGCGTGTTGCCGTTTTTGGAGGCGCGGGAGGGTGGCGTGTTTCGTTCGTCGCGGCTGAAGCCGCTCCTACAGGGGGCGGTGCGACGTGGTGCGGCTAGCCGGTTTCGTCCGCGCCTGCCTGCTGCCGCAGCAGCGCGATCAGCGCGCGTGCGGCCGGGGTCGGGTCCGAGCGCCAGGTGGCGTAGGTCAGGAAGCGGAAGCGCTCGCGCAGCGCGATCACCGCCACGCCGTGCATCGCCGCGGCCATGCTCTGCGGCACGATCGCCAGGCCCAGGTCCTCGACCACCAACTGCCGCTGCAGATCGGCATGGGTGACCTCGTACTGCAA
This sequence comes from Xanthomonas sp. GW, assembly GCF_014236815.1. NCBI lineage: Bacteria > Pseudomonadati > Pseudomonadota > Gammaproteobacteria > Lysobacterales > Lysobacteraceae > Xanthomonas > Xanthomonas sp. GW. The sequence goes on along the minus strand of NZ_CP051189.1, from coordinate 4,630,804 downwards.
GCGCTGGCGCAGGCCGGCCTCGGCGAAGGCGCGGTCGATGATGCCGCGCACGCCGGCGCCGGCGATCAGCCCGGCCATCGGCGCGTCCTCCAGTTCCTGCAGGGACACCTCGGCGCGCGCGGCGAAGCGGTTGCCGGGTGCGGCGATCAGCGCCAGCGGCTCCTCGTGCAGCAGCAGGCGCTGCTCGGGCAGGACGATATGCGGGCCGACCCCGACCAGGGCCACGTCCAGCCGGCCTTCGCCCAGCTCGAGCAGCAGCGCATCGCTCATGCCGGTGCGCAGGTGCACGTCCACCGCGCTGTGCGCGGCGCGGAAGCGGCGCAGCAGGGCCGGCACCTGCACCGTGGTCAGCGAGGAGATCTGGCCGATGTGCAGGCGCCCGCGCACGGTGCCCAGCGCCTGCGCCATCTCCTCGTGCAGGCGTTCGGCGGCGCGCAGGGTGGCGCGTGCGTTGTGCAGGAACACCTCGCCGGCGGCGGTCAGCCGCACCTGCCGCGCGCCGCGCTCGAACAGCCGCGCGCCCAGCGCTTCCTCGATCTTGGCGATCTGGTGGCTCAGCGCCGACTGCACCGTGTGGCAGCGCCGCGCGGCGGCGGTGAAGCTGCCTTCCTCGGCCACGGCGACGGCGAATTCGAGTTGGCGCAGGGTCAGCATGGCATCTGCAAACAAGATGGTTCGAGTGAAAACAATACATTGGAAAGATCGATGGCGCTTGCCCAGACTGGCGCCATTCCTACCGCACCCCCTGGATTCCACTCATGGAAAGCTCCCCGCACCCCCCGATGCACCGTGGCCTGGTGCTGCTGATGGCCGCCGCCACCGGCCTGGCGGTGGCCAGCAACTACTACGCGCAGCCGCTGCTGGAAGTGCTGGCGCAGACCTTCGCGATCGACGTGCGCAGCGCCGGCGCGGTGGTCACCACCGCGCAGCTGGCCTACGCCGCCGGCTTGCTGTTGCTGGTGCCGCTGGGCGACCGCTTCGAGCGCCGCAGCCTGATCGTGGGGCTGTACGCGCTCAGTGCGGTGGGCCTGCTGATCAGCGCCGCCTCCAGCAGCTTCGCGCTGCTGCTGCTCGGCACCCTGGTCACCGGCCTCAGTTCGGTGGCCGCGCAGATCCTGGTGCCGTTCGCCGCCACCCTGGCCGCGCCGCACGAGCGCGGGCGGGTGGTCGGCACGGTGATGAGCGGTCTGCTGCTCGGCATCCTGCTGGCGCGTACCGTGTCCGGGCTGCTGGCCGGCATCGGCGGCTGGCATGTCGTGTACTGGGTGGCCGCCGCGCTGATCCTGCTGGTGGCGGCGTTGCTGTGGCGCGCGCTGCCGCGGCATCCGGGCAATCCGCGGCTGTCCTATCCGCACCTGATCGGTTCGGTGCTGGCGCTGCTGCGCGACGAACCGGTGCTGCGCTCGCGCGCGATCCTGGGCGGGCTGATCTTCGCCGGTTTCAGCATGTTCTGGACCACGCTGGCGTTCCTGCTGTCCGGCCCCAGCTACGGCTACGGCACCGCGACGATCGGCCTGTTCGGCCTGATCGGCGCCGCCGGCGCGTTCGCCGCCAACCTGTCGGGCAAGCTCGCCGACCGCGGCGCCGGGCACTGGGTGGGCTGGGGCGGGCTGGCCATGCTGCTGCTGTCGTGGCTACTGCTGGCCGCCGCGCCGCACTCGCTGTGGCTGCTGATCGCCGGGGTGCTGCTGCTGGACGTGGCGGTGCAGGGCGTGCACATCGGCAACCAGCACGTGATCTACCAACTGGATCCGAAGGCGCGCAACCGCATCACCTCGGCCTACGTCACCTGCTACTTCATCGGCGGCGCGATCGGTTCCAGCCTGGGCACCGCCGCCTACGCCTACGCCGGCTGGCACGGGGTGGTGGTCGGCGGCGCCGCGCTGGCGCTGGCCGCGCTGCTGTGGATGGGGATCAGCGTGCGGCCGGCACGGCCGGCGGCGGCGCCGGCGCCGCTGCCGGAGCGGTGACCGCATGCGCGGCGGCGCGCAGCTTGGGCAGCAGGCGCAGGGTCAGCGCCAGCTGGTTGCGCACCAGCCGCCGCTTGGCTTCGTCGATCCCGTCTTCGTGCTCCAGCGCATCGGCCATGCCCACCTCGGCCGATTCGTCGGCCGGCGGTAGCGCCTGGCGCTGCGCCAGCGCGTCGGCGATCGCGCCCAGGGTGTCCTGCAGGTAGCCGCCGGCGCGGTCGATGGCCGGATCGGCCTCGCCCGCCAGCGCGGCGCGGTGCGCGCCCAGCGCCGACAGGTAGCCGAGCAAGGTGTTGGACAGCGCCAGGAAGCGGAAGCCCGCATCCAGGTTGCGGCGGTAGCGGCCGGGTTCGCGCAGCATGTTGGACAGCGCCACCGACAGCGCCGCGTCGGCGTTGTGCATGTCGCGCCGGGCGATGCGGTAGGGCAGGTCGTCGCGCATGCCGCTGCGATACTGCTCCAGCACCTGCGCCAGGTAGCGCGCGCAGCTGGCCAGCACCGTGGCCATCACCTGGTTGAGGCGGCGGCCCTGCCAGTCGGGCAGGATCAGGAACGAGGCCGCCGCGGCGATCGCGCAGCCGATCAGCGTATCCACCAGGCGCGGCCAGATCAGCACGAAGCCGTCGCCGAGCAGGTTGAAGCAGAACAGCGCCATCACCGTGATCGCGGCGGTGGCCAGCATGTAGCGGTCGGTGCGGGTGACGAAGAACAGCAGCGCGCCGAACAGTGCGAACAGCAGCTGCAGTTCGGTGCCGGGGAACAGCTGCATCAGCGCCCAGGTCGCGATCAGCCCGATCAGCGTGCCGGCGATGCGCTGCGCCAGGCGCAGCCGGGTGGCGCCGTAGTTCGGCCGGCACACGAAGGCGGTGGTGAGCAGGATCCAGTAGCCGTTGCTGGCGTGGATCGACTGCATGACGGCGTAGCCGACCACCAGCGCGATCGCCATGCGCAGCCCGTGCCGGAACAGCACCGAGCCGGGGGTCAGCTGCTGGCCGACGCGCACCAGCATCTCGCGCAGCGTGTGTGGCGAGGAGTCGCGCAGGCGCGTGTCGAGGGTGTCGCTGGTGGTGTCGGACTGCGCGGATTCGGACAGCCGCCGCTCGATGCTCTGCAGGTTGGTGACCAGCAGTTCCAGCGAGCCGAGCAGCCGCGCATGGCGCGGATCGGCCTGCGCGTGCAGGAAATCCAGCGACTGGCGCAGGTCGGTGGTGGCCTGCTGGGTCTGCTCGCCGTATTCGAACGGCTGGCGCAGCCGGATCGCCTCGCCCAGCGCGGCGCAGGCCTTGCCTTGCAGGGCAAGCAGGCGCTGGCAGCGGTAAAGCACGTCGCTGTGGAAGAAGGCGTCGGTGAGCGCTTCGTAGGGGTAGTGCGAGGAGCTGGCGCGTTCGTGGAAATCCTGCGCCATGTAATACAGCCGGAAGTACAGGCCGGACTGCACGCCGGGCCGGCCGGAGCGGCCGAAGCGGCTCATGATCGCGGTCTTGGCCGCGTTCAGCGCCGCCACCACCTGCGCGTTCTGTTCGGCCAGCGCCAGCCGCCGCGCATGCAGGTCGCTCTGCCGCACCGGTTCGAACAGCGCGGCCTTCAGCCGTAGGTAGCGGCCGAGTTCGAAGAACAGCCGCGACAGCCGCTCGCGCACCGGGCGGTTGGCGAACAGCAGGGTCCACAGGATCGACAGCAGCCCGTACCAGGCGGCACCGAGCATCAGCAGCGCGATGCCGTGCCAGGCGTTGCCGCCGACGTGGCCGGTGCGGCCGCCATGGTCGATGCCGATCATCGCGTAGATCGCCAGCGCCACGGTGGCCTGGGCGATGGAGGCGTAGCGTTCGCCGAGCGCGCCGAGCAGGGTCAGGGCGAAGGTGGACAACGCCATGCCGGCGACGAACGCCAGCGGATACGGGAACAGCAGCACCACCGCGGCCGCGGCGGCGGCAAAGCACAGCAGCGACAGCAGCACCGACTTGATCCGGCCCAGCCAGTTGTCGTCGGTCTCGGCGATGGCGCTGGCGATGGCGCCGAGGAAGATCGCCGGCAGCGCGGTCAGTTGCTGTTGCTGCCAGCACACGCCCATCGCCACGCCCAGGGCGATGAACACGCGCAGCCCGTAGCTGGCCTTTTCGTGGGCCCACAGGCGGCTGAGGCGCGATTCGATCGAGGATTTCGGCACCGCGACACGATAACGCAACGCTGGCCGCGATGATGCTTGCCGACGATGACGACGCAGGTCGGCGAGCATCGGCGCCGCAAATGCGCTGCGGTCGTCGCTGTGCTGCCGTTGCCGCTGCGCCTTGCCGCGGGCATGCCGCGGCAAGGCGCAGGGCTGCGCTTACAGTTCGAACGTGGCGTTCAGCGACCAGGTGCGCGGCTGGCCGTAGCCGTTGCCGTCGTTGGTCCAGTAGCGGCGGTCGGTGAGGTTGGTGAGCTCGCCGCGCAGCGTCACCGGCGTGGCGCCCCAGTGCGTGCGATAGCCGAGGCCGGCATCGAGCAGGGTGAACGAGGGCAGCTTCAGGTCGTACAGGTCGTTCCACATCGACGCGCCGTACGGCTGCGAGCCGTAGTGCTTGGCGGCCGCGTGCACGCTCAGTCCGGGCACGGCGTCGAACGCGTACGCGGTGTCGAGCGTGGCCTGGAACCTGGCCACGCCGGCGGGCGTGCGGCCGACCGCGGCGGCCTCGTTGCGCAGGTACTCGGCGTCGACCCAGGTCGCGCCGGCGCCGATGCGCCAGTTCGGCGTGGCCTGCACGTGGCCGCTGAGGTCGAAGCCCTGGTAGCGCACCTCGCCGTCCTGCACGTAGTAGTTGGCGGCATTGCCGTATTCGGCGCCGCGCTCGATGCGGAACCAGGCCGCGTCCAGCACCCAGCGCGCACGCTCCAGCTTGTAGCCCAGCTCGTATTGCTTGCTTTCCAGCGGCGGCAGCAGCGTGTTGCGGTTCTCGTAGAGCTGGCCGACGGTGCTGCCCTGCTCCAGCGATTCCACGTAGCTGGCGTACACGGTCTGGTCTTCGCGCGGCTTGAACAGCAGCGCCACGGTCGGGGTATTGACCGACTTCCGGTAGCGCGCGGTATGCGTGCCGTCCACGTCCCAGCCGTTCTGTTCGTAGCGGGTGTGGCGCAGGCCCAGCAGCAGCGACCAGTGCGTGCCGACGCTGAGCGTGTCGCTGGCGAACAGCGCGTTCTGCTCGACCCGGTCGCTGCGGTAGGTGTCGCGCGAATGGGTGCTGTGGTAGCTGAGGGCGCTGTCCTGGTACAGGTTGGAGGTGCCCAGCTGGTACCACAGGTTCTGCTTGGCCCAGCCGCTGTCGGCCTGTTGCCAGCTCGCGCCGGCGACCACCTGGTGGTCGATCGGACCGGTACTGAAGCGGCCTTCGAGCAGGCCTTGCGCCAGGTAGTTCTCGGCGAGGTTGCCCAGGTCGTAGATATACGTGTTGGTGTCGCCCTCGCGGTTGAGCACGTAGTCCCAGATATTGTTGATCGAACTGCGGAACTTGCTGTAGCTCAGGTCCAGGCGCGCATTCCAGGCGTCGTCGATCCGCCAGCGCAGGCCGGTCATCGCCGACTGCATCTCGGTGTTGAAGAAGGTGTCGCGGATGGCGCGGTCGCGGCGCGGGTCGAGGCGGCGCGGCAGCGCGCTGTCGCCATAGCCGTAGAAGGTGATGGTCGGCGCTTCGTTCTCGAGCTTGCGGTCTTGGTAGAGCAGGTCGGCGGTCCAGGTGAGATCCTCGCTCAGCCGCGCATCCAGCCCCAGCGAGGCCAGCGTGCGCTCGACGTGGGTGTCGTTGTAGGTGTCGCCCTGTTCGCGCAGCAGGTTGAGGCGGTAGCCGAAGCGCTCGTCCGCGCCGAAGCGGCGGCCGTTGTCGAGCTGCGCGCTGTACACGCCGCCGTCGCGGTAGCCGACGCTCAGGTCCAGCAGCGGCGTGTCGGTGGGCTTCTTGGTGAGGTAGTTGACGATGCCGCCGGGCGCGCCGAAGCCGTACATGAAGCCGCTGGCGCCCTTGAGCAGTTGCACCTGCTCCATGCTCTCGCTCGGCCACTCGGCGCCGTAGGTGTACAGCGGCATGCCGTTGAGCTTGTAGCCGTTGCTGTAGCTGACCGGCAGGCCGCGCACCTGGATGGTGGTGTACCAACTGCTGTTGTAGGCGCCGACGTTGCCGGAGACCGACGGATCGGTCATGAACATCTGCGCCAGCGAGTTGACCTGGCGTTCCTGCAGGTCTTCGGCATCGACGCGGGTGATCGAGAACGGCGTGTCGCGCGCGGGCCGTTCGCCCAGGGCACCTGCCGGCGCCTCGGCGCGTTCGGCGTTGACCCGGATCGCGTCCAGCTCGGTGGCCTTGCGCTCGGCGGGGGCGGCGTCGGCGTCGGTCTCGGCCGCTGCGGCATGGACGGGAGCGCAGAGCGCGGCGGCCAGCGCGAGCGGCAGCAGGGAATGGCGTGGGAGGCGGGTGGGCATGACGGGTTCCGTTGGTCGGGGAAGAGGGTGCCGTGCCTTGCCGTTGAGGCTGGGTGGACGAAAAACGCGGCGGCCGCTGCGCAGGCCACCGCGCGGTTCACAGTTCGAACTGCACGCTCAGCGCATAGGTGCGCGGTGCGCCCATGCTGTTGGTGATCCAGTACTTGCGGTCGGTGAGGTTGTCGATGCTGGCGCGCCATGTCAGCGGATGCCCGTGCATGCGCATGCGATAGCCGGCGCCCAGGTTGGCCAGCGTGTAGTCCGGCAGCTTCAGCGTGTTGGCGCTGTCGTACCAGGCGTCGCCGAAGTAGCGCAGCGCGGCGTAGACGCTGAGTCCGTCGATGCCGGGGAATGCGTAGTCCACGTGCACCACGCCCTGCCAGCGCGCCGCGAAGCTGACGCGGTGGCCCTGGTCGGCGGCGTTGTCCGGCGAAAGTTTGTCGTAGCGCGGATCCAGCCAGGTGGCGCCGCCGCCGACGCTCAGTTGCTCGGTGAGGCGGTAGTCGCCGCTCAGTTCGATGCCGTCGTACAGGGTGACGCCGTCCTGCTCCAGATATTTGCCGGTGGCGGTGATGCGGTCGATGCTGGCGCCGCGCTGCAGCCGGAACGCGGTCGCGTTGGCGTTCCAGCGCGGATAGGCGATCTTGGCGCCGATCTCGTACTGCTTGCTGATGGTGGGGTCGAGCACCTGGCCGGCGTTGATGTAGTCGTCGCCGACGCGGCCGCCGGCTTCCAGCGATTCGATGTAGCTGGCATACAGCGTGACCGCATCGGCCGGCTTGTACATCAGCGCATAGGTCGGCGTCACCGGATAGGTGTGGTAGGTGCCGATCTGCTCGTAGTCGTTGTAGCGCCAGCCGGCCAGCAGCGACCAGCCCGGCGCGAAGGCGATGGTGTCGCTGACGAACAGCGCCTTCTGCAGCGTCTCGCTGCTGCGGGTCATCACCCGCGAGGCGCTGCTGTAATGGGTCATGCCCTGCCAGTCGTAGAGGTTGCCGCGGCCGATGGTCTGCCACACGTAGGGGCGGTCCCAGCCGGTGGCGTCCTGGCGCGAGGCGCCGGCCACCAGCTGGTGGCGCAGCGGCCCGGTGGCGAAATTTCCTTGCAGCATCAGCTGCACCAGCTTCCACTCGCTCCTGCCGCCCAGCTCGTAGGCGTTGACGTCGTAGTCGCCGTTGGCGTCGTCGATGTAGGCGAAGATCTTGTTGACGTCGTTCCACGAGGTGGTGACGCCATAGTTCAGGCTGGCCTTCCAGCCCTCGGCGAAGCGCCATTCCAGTCCGGTGGACAGCAGGCGCGAGCGGGTGTCGTAGTACGAGCCGGTCACCGAGCGGTCGGCGTCGCCGCCGATCGCGCGCGGCACCGCGCTGAGGCCGATGAAGTAGTACTGCGGCGCTTCCTCGGACAGCTGGCGGCTCTGGTAGACCAGGTCGGCGGTCCAGGTGAGGCGATCGCTCAGGCGCGCGTCGAGTGCGGCCGAGACGACCTTGCGATCCACCTCGCCGCCGTTGTACGTCTCGCCTTTCTCGCGGAAGACGTTGAGGCGGTAGCCGAACATGTCTTGGTTGCCGAAGCGCCCGCCCGCGTCGAGCTGGGCGCTGGCCACGGCATCCGAGCGCCAGCCGAGCCTGGCCGACAGGGTGGTGTCGTCGGTCGGCTTCTTGGTCAGGTAGTTGACCAGGCCGCCGGGCTGGCCGAAGCCGTACAGGAAACCGGCAGGCCCCTTCAGCAGTTCCACCTGCTCCATCGCTTCCAGCGGCCACTCGCTGCCCCAGGACGAGACCTGCAGGCCGTTGACGCGGTAGCTGTCGTAGCTCAGGCCGAGCCCGCGGTTGATGATCGGCGAGCTCCAGCCGCTGGAATAGGCGCCGACCTGGGTGACCACCGACGGATCGTTGAAGAACGCATCGCCCAGCGACACCACCTGGCGCTTGTCGAGGTCCTCGCGGTCCAGCACCTGGATCGCGAACGGCGTGTCCTGGATGTTGCGTTCGCCCAGCGCTCCGGCGTTGGCATGCACACGCGCCGCGGTCACGCTGACCGCGTCCAGTTCGGTGGCCTGGTCGGTCTCGGTCTCGGTGTCTTCGGCGTAGGCGTTGCAGGCCAGCAGCAGCGCGGCGGCGAGCGCGGCCAGGCGCACGCCGCGATGGAATCGGCAGGGGAGAACATGCGCGGCGAGCGCGGACGGACAAGACATCGGCAGCATCCTTTTCTGCGGGCAACAGCGTGCCGCCCGCGATCGGCGAAAGCGGTGGGAGAGGAAAGGGGATGGCTGACCGCTGGATGTCCCGGACGCGGGAAACTGGCTCCGTCGACGCGGAGCCATGCGCTGGCTAACGCGAATTGTTCTCTTTTGTGAAGCTCAGGTCAACGGATCGTTGCCTGACGCGATTGGATATGGCGGCCGGCACGAGGGCGTGCGGGCGTTCGCGCTCACACCGACAGTTGCCGCAAGCGCGCTTCGAGCAGCGCAGGGAAACGTTTGAACCATGTCTGGTTGAGTGGCGAGGGGTGCGGCAGCGGATATAGCGTGAAGCGTCGCGCCGCGCCGGTTTCGGTCTGCAGGCGGACCTCGGTGTGCGCGCTGAAGCGCGATTCGCTGGCCCAGAACGCATCCAGTTGCGCGCGCACGTCCTTGGGCTGGTCGATGCCGAACCACAGGAAGGCTTCGCGGCCGAGGGTGACGATCTCGTGGCCGCGCCATTGCGCGATCAACAGGCGCCGCATCAGCGGATGGAAACGCCGCTTGGCCTGCATCGACCAGGCCTTGTTGCCGATCGGCTTGTACGGCACGGTGTTGATCCAGAAGAAGGCGCGGCCGACCTTGAGCGAGGCCGCGAAGTCCGGCATCGGCTGGCCGTCGTGCAGGTGCCGGTACAACGCCTTGCGCACGAGTTGTCCGCCGCTGCCGACGAACGGTTCGCCGTGTTCGACTTCGCTGCGGCCCGGATCGCGGCCGAAGAAGCATAGCCGCGCGGTGCGGCGGCCCAGGCCGATGATCGGCTCGAGCGGATCCTTGGCGTAGTCGGCGTAGACCTTGGTGTCGATGCCGTCGGTCTGCGCCGCCAGCGCGCGGAATTGTTTGCGCAGGTCGGGATCCAGTGCCATGCAAAGTCCCTCGAATGCCGATGGTGCAACCTGTAGGAGCGGCTTCAGCCGCGACAGATCCTATGGCGACCTGCGTATAGGCTCTGTCGCGGCTGAAGCCGCTCCTACAAGAGGGCGGCGTGCGCCCTATTCGCCGCGTTCGCGCGCGATCGCGCGCCAGCCGATGTCGCTGCGATGGAATTCGCTGGGCCACCGGATCTGTGCCACGCCGGCATAGGCATTGCGCTGCGCGTCGGACACGCTGTCGCCGAGCGCGGCCACGCACAGCACGCGGCCGCCGGCGCTGAGCACGCGGCCCTGGTCGTCCAGCGCGGTGCCGGCATGGAACACCTTGGCGCTGGCCGGCACCTGGTCCAGGCCGGAAATCGCTTCGCCGGTGATCGGCTTTTCCGGATACGGCGCCGCCGCCAGCACCACGCCCAGCGACGGGCGCGGATCCCACTGCGCCTGGGTCGCGTGCAGTTGCCCGTCGATCGCCGCCTCGATCAGCTCCACCAGATCCGACTGCAGGCGCAGCATCACCGGCTGCGTTTCCGGATCGCCGAAGCGCACGTTGAATTCGATTACCTTCGGCGCGCCGCTGGCGTCGATCATCAGCCCGGCATACAGGAAACCGGTGAACGGCACGCCGTCGGCGATCATGCCCTGCACGGTCGGCTCCACTACCTCGCGCATCACCCGCGCGTGCACCTCGGGCGTGACCACCGGTGCCGGCGAATACGCGCCCATGCCACCGGTATTGGGGCCGTTGTCGCCATCGCCGACGCGCTTGTGGTCCTGGCTGGTGGCCATCGGCAGCGCGGTGGCGCCATCGACCATGGAGATGAAACTGGCTTCCTCGCCGTCGAGGAATTCCTCGATCACCACGCGCGCGCCGGCATCGCCGAAGGCATTGCCGGAGAGCATGTCGCGCACGGCCGCTTCGGCCTCGTCCAGGGTCATCGCCACGATCACGCCCTTGCCCGCGGCCAGGCCGTCGGCCTTGACCACGATCGGCGCGCCTTTGTCGCGCACATAGGCCAGCGCCGCGTCCACCTCGGTATGCACTTCGTAGAACGCGGTCGGGATGCCGTGGCGGGCGAGGAATTCCTTGGCGAAGGCCTTGCTGCCTTCCAGCTGCGCGGCCTTGGCGCTGGGCCCGAAGATGCGCAGGCCGGCGGCGCGGAAACGGTCCACCACGCCCAGCACCAGCGGCACTTCCGGGCCGACCACGGTCAGCGCCACCGCCTCGTCCTGCGCCAGCTTGAGCAGGCCGTCGAGGTCGTCGACCTTGACCGCCACGTTGCGGCACTTGGGTTCAGTGGCGGTGCCGGCATTGCCCGGGGCGACCAGCACTTCGCTGACGCGCGGGGATTGGGCCAGCTTCCAGGACAGGGCGTGTTCGCGGCCGCCGGCGCCGATGACGAGGATTTTCAAGGCGTGTCTCGTGAGGTCGAAGGAAGGACTATTCGCAGGCTTCGCGCTGCATCGATTCGGGGAACGGATAGGCCCAGCGCTTGGCGTCGAAGGCGAACACCTGGGTCGTGCCGAGCTTCTTGCCGCAGGAGATGCCGCGTTCCTCGATGGTCACCGGCCATACCCGCGCGGCGCGGTCGCTGTCGTCCACGTCGAGTTTGAAGTCCACGTCGAACAGTTGCGCCTGGCATTGTTCGGCGGTCTGCTGCGGATCGCGGCCGTCGTCGCTGCAATCCAGTGCGCCATGGTTGTCGATGTGCTCGCGCACCGAGCCGGCGTTGACCAGGCCCTTGGGGCCGGGCAGCACCAGGTCCTGCGATTGCAGCACGGTGCCTTGCCCCATCCAGTCGCTGTAGACCACGAAGCCGTAGAAATCGCTGCCCAGCCGCAGGATGTCCACCGCACCCGGGTCGCCGTCGCTGCCGAAGCCGTCGCCGAGCTTCTCGGCCACCACCGCCAGGCCCTGGCCGGTGTCGCGCAGGATCAGGAAATCGATCAGCCCCGGATTGGCATGGCCGCCGTCGCTGAGCCGGTGGCAGACCGCCAGCAGTTCCTGGATCTGGTCGCCGACCACCACCGGCTGTTCGGCGCAGACTTCGCTCTGCACCGCGTTGCCGTCGGCCTGCCCGGACCAGCTCTCCGACAGGCGCGCCTGCTTGCCGTAGCGCGTCTGCAGGAAGGCCTGCAGGCGTTCGGTGCGCGGCACGTGCGCAGTCGGTGCCGGTGTGGCGGCCGGCGCTGCTGTGGCCGCCGGCGCGGACGGTGTCGGCGTCGCGGTCGGTTTGCACGCGGCCATGCCGAGTGCGAGCAGCAGCGGCAGGCCGTGGCGCAATGGAGTGCGATTCATCGTTCCGATTCCTTGGCCGCTCAATGGCGGAAGTGGCGCACGCCGGTGAACACCATGGCGATGCCGTGTTCGTCGGCGGCGCCGATCACCTCGCCGTCGCGCATCGAGCCGCCGGGCTGGATCACCGCCTTGATGCCGGCCGCCGCCGCGGCGTCGATGCCGTCGCGGAACGGGAAGAACGCGTCGGAGGCCATCACCGAACCCTGCACCACCAGCTCCGCATCGGCCGCCTTGATGCCGGCGATGCGCGCCGAATACACCCGGCTCATCTGCCCGGCGCCGACGCCGATGGTGCGGTGGTCCTTGGCGTAGACGATGGCGTTGGACTTGACGTACTTGGCCACCTTCCACGCGAACAGCAGGTCGGCGAACTGCGCCTCGGTCGGCGCCAGCCGGGTGACCACTTTCAGTTCGTCGCGGGTCACCACGCGGTCGTCGGCGCTCTGCATCAGCAGGCCCGAGCCGATGCGCTTGGTGTCGACGAAACCGCCGGACACCGGCGCCAGCGGAATGCGCAGCACGCGCACGTTGGCCTTCTTCTTCGCGTATTCCAGCGCACCTTCTTCGTAGTCCGGCGCGATCAGCACCTCGACGAACTGGCGGTCCAGGATGACCTTGGCGGTGGCCGCGTCCAGCGTGCGGTTGAAGGCGAGGATGCCGCCGAAGGCGCTGGTCGGGTCGGTCGCGTAGGCCAGTTCGTAGACATCGCCGCAGGCCGCGCCCACCGCCACGCCGCAGGGATTGGCATGCTTGACGATGACGCAGGCCGGCGCATCGAACTGGCGCACGCATTCCCAGGCCGCGTCGCTGTCGGCGATGTTGTTGTAGCTCAGCTCCTTGCCCTGCAACTGCTGGAAGGTGGCCAGCGAGCCTGGCGCCGGGCACAGGTCGCGGTAGAACGCGGCGTGCTGGTGCGGGTTCTCGCCGTAGCGCAGGTCCATTACCTTGACGAAGGTGCCGTTGGCCTGCGCCGGGAACGCGGCACGCACCGGCACCTCGCTCGCAGGGTCGGTCACCGTGGACAGGTAATTGCTGATCGCCGCGTCGTACTGCGCCACGCGGTTGAACGCGGCCACCGACAGCGCGAAGCGCTTGGCCGCCGACAGCTGGCCGTCGTGCGCCTCCAGTTCGGCCAGCAGGTCGGCGTATTGCGCCGGATCGGTGGCCACCGCCACGCGCGCGAAGTTCTTCGCCGCCGAGCGCAGCATCGCCGGGCCGCCGATGTCGATATTCTCCACCGCCTCGGCGAGCGTGCAGTCGGCCTTGGCGGTGACCGCTTCGAACGGATACAGGTTCAGCACCAGCAGGTCGATCGCGGCGATGCCGTGTTCGGCCATCACCGCGTCGTCGGTGCCGGCGCGGCCGAGCAGGCCGCCGTGCACCAGCGGGTGCAGGGTCTTGACCCGGCCGTCCATCATTTCCGGGAAGCCGGTCAGCTCGGACACGTCCTTGACCGCCAGCCCGGCCTCGCGAATGGCCTTGGCGGTGCCGCCGGTGGACAGCAGCTCCACGTTGCGCGCGGCCAGCGCGCGGGCCAGGTCGATCAGGCCGGTCTTGTCGGAAACGGACAGCAATGCCCGGCGCACGGGCAGGAAATCGGAGGACATGGGGGCAGGGCACACATCGGAGCGGGGAGTGGATATTGTAGGCTGCGCCGCCCCGGCATGGACCCTCAGGACCCCGCAATGGTTTCGATCTACGCATTGAAAGGACGCTTCCAGGACCTGCTGCGGCCCGGGGTGCGCGGCCTGTACCGGCTCGGGGTGACCGCCAACCAGGTCACCGTGGGCGCGGCCGCGGTGTCGCTGCTGGTCGCCGCCTGGGTGTTCTGGCGCGGTCCGGCGCAGCCGCTGTGGTACGCGCTGCTGCCGGCATGGATGCTGCTGCGCATGGCCTTGAACGCGGTCGATGGGATGCTGGCGCGCGAGTTCGGCCAGCAGTCCAGGCTCGGCGCCTACCTCAACGAACTGAGCGACGTGATCGCCGATGCGGCGCTGTACCTGAGCCTGGCCAGCGTGCCCGGCGCGGGGGCCGGCTGGCTATGGGCGCTGGCGCTGACGGCGGCATTGACCGAGTATGCCGGGGTGTTGGGGCTGATGGTCGGCGCCGGACGGCGCTACGACGGACCGATGGGCAAGAGCGATCGCGCCTTCGCCATCGGCCTGCTGGGGCTGCTGCTGGCCGGCGGCTGGGTGGGGGCGAAGACGGTGGACGGGTTCGCGATCGTGCTGGCGCTGCTGTGCGCGGCGACGGTGCTGCGGCGCGTGGCCGCCGGCCTGCGCGAGGGCGCGCCGCGCTGAGCCGCGCGGCGCGGGCCGCGGCAACGACACGGAAGCGGTAGCGGTACTCACGGCAACGGCAAGTACGACGACAGGGAATCGGCAACGGATGCGGCAGGTCAGCGAAAGCGAGTTTTGCAGTTTCGACGGAACACGGTTGTTCTACCGGCATTGGCCGGCCACGGCCACGGCGCCGGCGGCGCCGCCACGCGCGGTGGTGCTGTTGCACCGCGGCCACGAACATTCGGGGCGGGTCGTGCACCTGGCCGACGAATTGGGCCTGGACGACTGCGCGATGTTCGCCTGGGATGCGCGCGGCAACGGCCGCTCGCCCGGCGTGCGCGGCGATGCGCCCGGCTTCCCGGCGCTGGTGCGCGACCTGGACAGCTTCATCGCCTACATCGGCGCCACGTACGGCATCGCGGTGCAGGACATCGTGGTGATCGCGCAGAGCGTGGGCGCGGTGATCGCCAGCACCTGGGTGCACGACTACGCGCCGCCGCTGCGCGCGCTGGTGCTGGCTTCGCCGGCGTTCAAGGTCAAGCTGTACGTGCCGTTCGCGCGGCCCGGGCTGGCCTTGATGCACAAGTTGCGCGGCAATTTCTTCGTCAACAGCTACGTCAAACCGCAGTGGCTGACCCACGACCCGGCGCGCGTGGCCAGCTACCGCGACGATCCGCTGATCACCCGGCCGATCTCGGTGCGGGTGCTGCTGGGCGTGTACGCCGCGGCCGACCGCGTGGTCGGCGACGCGCAGGCGATCACCGTGCCGGTGCAGTTGCTGGTGTCCGGCGACGATTTCGTGGTGCACCGCGGCCCGCAGGACCGCTTCTACGAGCGGCTGTCCTCGCCGGTGAAGGAGCGCCACCTGCTGCCCGGGTTCTTCCACGACACCCTGGGCGAGCGCGACCGCGCGCCGGCGCTGGCGCAGATCCGCCGTTTCGTGCGCGAGCGCTTCGCCGAAGCGCCGGCACTGCCGAGCCTGCTGCAGGCGCACCGCCGCGGGCCCACCTTC
This sequence comes from Xanthomonas sp. GW, assembly GCF_014236815.1. Taxonomy (NCBI): domain Bacteria; kingdom Pseudomonadati; phylum Pseudomonadota; class Gammaproteobacteria; order Lysobacterales; family Lysobacteraceae; genus Xanthomonas; species Xanthomonas sp. GW. The sequence goes on along the minus strand of NZ_CP051189.1, from coordinate 4,615,680 downwards.
GAGGAAGCCGAGCGGCTGTCCTGGCCGCCGCAGAAATACAGCCTGCAGGACCTGCGCTGGCGCTTCGTGCGCGCCAACCTGCGCTTCGGCGGCACCTTGTCCGAGGGCGTGGCGCTGGGCCTGCAGACCGGCTTCGATTCCGGCAGCACGCTGGATTACGTGTATCGCGACCGCGCCGCCGGCAAGGGCCCGTTGGGCCGCTTCATCGACCGCAACTACCTGGATGCGATCGGCTGGCGCGGCATCCGCGTGCGCCGCACCCATCTGCACGAACTGCTGCGCCTGGCCATGCAGCGCCTGCGCGACGCTGGCGCGCCGGTGCGTGTGCTCGACATCGCCGCCGGCCACGGCCGCTACGTGCTGGAAGCGCTGGCCGGTGGCGAACAGCGTGCCGATGCGATCGCGCTGCGCGATTTCAGCGACTTGAACGTGGAGCGCGGGCGCGCGCTGATCGCCGAACTCGGCGCCACCGACATCGCCCGCTTCGAACAGGGCGACGCCTTCGACCGTGACGCGCTGGCGGCGCTGCAGCCGCGGCCGACGCTGGCGGTGGTGTCGGGCCTGTACGAACTGTTTCCCGACAACGACCAGGTGCTGCGTTCGCTGCAGGGCGTGGCCGCCGCGGTCGAACCGGGCGGCTACCTCGCCTACACCGGCCAGCCCTGGCACCCGCAGCTGGAATTCATCGCCCGCGCGCTGACCAGCCACCGCGGCGGCGCGGCCTGGGTGATGCGCCGCCGCACCCAGCAGGAGATGGACGAACTGGTGCGTGCGGCCGGCTTCCGCAAGTTGGAGCAGCGCATCGACGAATGGGGCATCTTCACCGTGTCGCTGGCGCAGCGGATCGCGCCGTGAGCGAAGCGGCGCCGCGGCCGTGGCGGCGGGCGCTGGCGTGGCTGGCGCTGCTGGGGCCGTTTTTCTTCCTCAGCTACGGCCTGGCCAATACGCTGGCCGAGCGCCGCGCCTACGTACCGTCGCTGCCGTTCGCGTGGGAAACGCAGATCCCGTTCTGGCCGTGGACGATCGTGCCGTACTGGTCGATCGACCTGTTCTACGTGATCTCGTTCTTCGTCTGCCGCACGCGCGCCGAACTGGACACGCATGCCAGGCGGCTGCTGACCGCGCAGCTGCTGGCGGTGGGCTGCTTCCTGCTGTGGCCGCTGCGCTTCGGATTCGAACGGCCGCCCAGCGACGGCGTGTTCGGCTGGTTGTTCGCGGTGCTGCTGGGCTTCGACAAGCCGTTCAACCAGGCGCCGTCGCTGCACATCGTGCTGCTGGTGGTGCTGTGGGTGCGCTATGCGCAGCATCTGCACGGTCTCGCGCGCGGCGCGCTGCACGTCTGGTTCGCGCTGATCGGGCTGTCGGTGCTGACCACCTACCAGCACCATTTCCTCGACATTCCCACCGGCCTGGCCGCGGGTTGGCTGTGCGTGTGGCTGTGGCCGCAGCGGGTGGCGGCGCCGTGGAGCGCGCTGGCCGTGGCGCGCGATCCAGCGCGCTGGCGCCTGGCCGGCGCCTACCTGTGCGGCAGCGCCGTCTGCGTCGCGCTGGCCTGGGTTGCCGGCGGCGCAGCGTGGTGGTTGTTGTGGCCGGCGCTGTCGCTGCTGCTGGTCGCGTTCGACTACGCGCTGCTCGGCGCGATCGGCCTGCAGAAGCGTGCCGATGGCCGCCTCAGCCTGGCCGCGCGCTGGCTGTATGCGCCGTACCTGGCCGCGGCCTGGCTCAATGCGCGCGCCTGGACCCGGCGCGATCCGGCGCCGCGCGAGATCGCCGACGGCGTCTGGCTGGGGCGCCTTCCCGGCCGCGGCGAGCGCGCTGCATTCGCCGCGGTGGTCGATGTCTGCGCCGAACTGTCGCTGCGCGATGCCGGTGCGCACGATCGCAGCGTGCCGATGCTGGACCTGGTCGCGCCGCCCGCGGATGCATTGCGCGAGGCCGCCGCCGCGATCGAGGCCGCCCGCCGCCATGGTCCGGTGCTGGTGTGCTGCGCGCTGGGCTATTCGCGCAGCGCCGCCGCGGTCGCCACTTGGCTGTTGCTTAGCGGTCGCGCCGCCGATCTGGATGCCGCGCTCGCGCTGCTGCGTGCACGCGCAGCGCGGGTCGTGCTGGGGTCTGCGCAGCGCGATGCCATCGCCGCCTCGTGCGCCGCTCCGGCCGCTCCGCCGCACGCCCTGGAGCTGCCGGCATGAGCACGCCGCTGGAACTGCGCACGATGGCCGCGCTGCTGCGGCAGGCATCGCCGCTGGACCGGCTGTCGCTGGCGTTGCTCGCCGTCGCGCTGCTGCTGGGCGTCTGGTACGGCAGCGCCGGCGCGCATGTGGCGCTGGCCGCGTGCCTGCTCAGCGTGCTCGCCGGCGTGCTGCAACGCTATTGGGCCGCGCGCGTCGGCCTTGATGCAGCGCTGCTCGACGCGGTGCTGGCCGAAGCCGACCTCGACCAGGCCGGCGCCGATCTCGACGCCGCGCTGCACCGGCTCGGCCTGCTGCGGCGCCTGCCGCCGCCGCGCGACTGGCAGGCGCGCTGGCGCGGCATGCGCGGCTTGCTGCTGCGGCAGATCGCCAGCCTGGCGCTGCAACTGCTGGCGCTGCTGGCGGCGCCGATCGCGGCGCAGTTCGCATGACGGAACGCAGACCATGACCGCATCCGCCGATCCGGCGCCGCTGCACGACGCCGATGCCGCGCAACAGGCATTGTGGCAGCGCCTGCAGGCCTATCGTTTCGGCGAGCAGGACGACGCGTTGCCGGTGTTCGTGCGCCGCGTGGCCAAGGAAGCCAAGGTCTCCCTGGCCGAAGCCGCGCAGGCGGTGGAGGAATACCGGCGCTTCTGCTTCCTGGCCTGCAGCAGCGCCGACGCCGAGGTCACGCCCAGCACGCTGATCGACCAGGTCTGGCATACCCACCTCACCGATACCCACGAATACTGGCAGCGCTTCTGCCCGCAGGTGTTGCAGACCACGCTGCACCATCGGCCCGGGCGCGGCGACGCCGCCGATGCAGACCGCCACGCGCTGCAGTACCGGACCACCCTGGCGCACTACCGCCGCCATTTCGGCGATCCGCCGGCGGCGTGCTGGCCGGCGCCGGGCGACACCACAGCGCCGCAACCGCGGCTGCGCAGCGATGTCGCGGCGCGGCGTTGGCCGATGCCGCGCGAGAACGGCAAGGCGCTGTGGCTGTGGTTGTTGGCGACGCTGCTGCTGGGCGGGTGGCTGAGTTCGATCAATCCTGCCGCGTCGCCGTTGCACTGGCGCGGCGGTTCGTTCCTGCTGCTGTTCCTGGTGGCGATCGGGCTGGCCTGCGCATCGGCCGCGCGGCTGCGGCGCGCGGTGCGCGGCCTCGGCCAGCAGCGCGCGGTCCGGCAGGTGGACAACGCCGAACTGGCGTTCCTGGCCGGCGGCAGCGAGCGCGTGGCGGACATGCAACTGGCCTTGCTGCTGGCGTGCGACGCGGTGCAGTTGCAGCTGGCGCCGTCGAGCCTGCGTGGCAGCCACCGCGACGCGGCCCAGCTGCAGGTCACGGACGCTGCAGTGCCGGCGGCGCTGCAGCGCGCCCTGCTGCTGGTGCGCGCCAACCCGAAATTGCCGCTGGCGTTGCAGGCATTGCGCGACGATGCGTCGCCGCTGCATGAGGCGTTGATCGGCAAGCGCCTGCTGCTCGGCCGCGGCCAGGCCTGGTGCGCGCGTCTGCTCGGCGCCGCGCCGCTGCTGGCGCTGTGGATCGCCGGCGCGCTGAAGATCGACATCGGCCTGCAGTTGCAGCGCCCGGTCGGCTTCCTGGTCGCGGCGATGGTGCTGGTGACGATGCTCGCGCTCGGCTTCCTGTTGACGCCGCCGCGGCGCAGCGTCGCCGGCGAGCGCTTGCTCGCCGAGCGCGACAAGGCATGGCGCGCAGGCGCCGGAGCGGCGCCCGCGCCGCAGGCGTTGCACCTGGCATCGCCCCTGGCCCTGGCCGGCACCGGCGTGCTGCTGGGGACGCCATGGGTGGAGTACCACGCGTTGCGTACGCCGATCGTCGCCAGCAGCGGCAACGGTGGCGGCAGCAGCTGCACCAGCACCAGCAACTGCACCAGCGGCAGCGGCAGCGGCGGCGGCGATGGAGGCGGCGGCAGTAGTTGCAGCAGCGGTTGTGGCGGCTGCGGCGGCGGAGGCGGCGACTGATGGCACGACCGACGATCAGCGAACGCCGCGCGCAGTGGCGCGCGCGCCTGGCGAAGACGCTGCGCGCCCGCGGCGCCACCCCCAATGGCCTGTCCTGGACCGCCACCGGCTTCGCCGCGCTGGCGGCGCTGATGTTCTATTGCGCCTGGCGCGAGCCGCCGCGCGATGCGGCCGGCTTGCTGCTGCTGGCCGCGCTCGCCCTGCAGGGCCGATTGCTGTGCAACCGCCTGGACGGGCTGATGGCGCGGCAGGCGCAGATGATCGGCCGCGCCGGCGAGGTCTACAACGAAGCGCCGGACAGGCTGTCCGATGTCGTGGTGTGCCTGGGCGTGGGCTACGGCCTGCAGCACGTGCTGAGCTGGGGCGCCGAGCTGGGCTGGGCCGCGGCCTTGCTGTGCGTGGGCACCGCCTACGTGCGCATGCTCGGACTGGCCTGCGGCGTCAGCGAGCCGGTGCAGGGGCCGATGGCGCGCGTGCAGCGCATGCGCTGGCTGTCGCTGGCCGCGTTGCTGACGGCCGGCGCGCTGCTGCTGCAATACACGGCCGTCGCCGAAATGATTCTGGTCGCGACCATGGCGCTGCTGATCGGCGGCGCGGCCTTGACCATCGTGATGCGTCTGCGCGCCATCGTGCGCGAACTGGAGTGGACATGATCGAACGCCTGATCGCCCGCGGCTGCAGTGCCGCGATCCGCATCCTGACCGGCGCGCGTGCGTTCTGGCGCGGCTGCATTCCCTCCAGCGAGCACCGGGTGTACTACGGCAACCACGCCAGCCACGGCGACTTCGTGCTGATCTGGTCGTCGTTGCCGGCGGCGCTGCGGCGCGAGGTGCGGCCGGTGGCCGCGGCCGAGTACTGGCAGCGCGACGCGCTGCGCCGCTACCTGATCCACTCGGTGTTCAACGGCGTGCTGATCGAGCGCGAGGCCGCGCAGCGCAGTCGCGATCCGATCGAGTGCCTGTGCGAGGCGGTCGATGGCGGCGGTTCGTTGATCCTGTTCCCGGAAGGCACGCGCAACACCGAGGAAGGCGTGCTGCCGTTCAAGAGCGGCATCTACCACCTGGCGCGGAACCGCCCGGAACTGGAGTTCGTGCCGGTGTGGATCGACAACCTCAAGCGGGTGATGCCCAAGGGCAAGTGGCTGCCGCTGCCGTTGCTGTGCACCACCACCTTCGGCGAGCCGTTGCGGCTGGGCGCTGGCGAGGACAAGCAGGCATTCCTGGAGCGCACGCGTACGGCGCTGCTGGCGCTGTCGCCGGAACAGATGGAGGCCGCACGATGAACGCGATCGCCTTCAGCGACCACCTGCAGCAGTCCTCGCTGCGGCAGCAGACCATCTGGCTGTTCCTCGGCATCGCCGCGGTGCTGCTGCTGGCCACGTTGATTTCCGAAACGCTGCGCTGGCGCGCGCGCGGGCGCCCCAGCGCGGTGCTCGACAACCTGGTGGCGCGGATCCGCGCGTGGTGGGTGATGGCCGCGGTGGTGGCGCTGGCGTTCGTGTTCGGACGCATCGGCGTGATCGTGTTGTTCGCGCTGGTGTCGCTGTTCGCGCTGCGCGAGTTCATCACCCTGGCACCGACCCGGCGTGGCGACTACTACGCGCTGCTGGTGGCGTTCTACATCGTGCTGCCGTGGCAGTACTGGCTGGTGTGGAGCGGCTGGTACGGGCTGTACACGCTGCTGATCCCGGTCTACGCGTTCCTGGTGCTGCCGATCCTGGCCACCATCGGTGGCGACACCACGCGCTACCTGGAGCGCACCGCCAAAGTGCAGTGGGGGCTGATGATCTGCGTGTTCTGCATCTCGCACGTGCCGGCGCTGCTGAACCTGGAGATCCCCGGCTACGAAGGCCGCAACCTGCTGCTGTTCGCGTTCCTGGTGATCGTGGTGCAGTCCTCGGACGTGCTGCAGTACGTGTGGGGCAAGTTGATCGGCAGGCACCTGATCGCGCCGAAGCTGTCGCCGTCCAAGACCGTGGAAGGCTTCGTCGGCGGCATCCTGTCGGCGAGCCTGCTCGGCGCGGCCTTGTGGTGGATCACCCCGTTCTCGCCGCTGCAGGCGTTCGCGCTGGCGCTGGTGGCCAACCTGATGGGCTTCTTCGGAGGTCTGGTGATGTCGGCGATCAAGCGCGACCGCGGCATCAAGGACTGGGGCCACATGATCGAAGGCCATGGCGGCGTGCTCGACCGGCTGGACTCGGTGTGCTTCGCCGCGCCGGTGTTCTTCCACCTGATCCGCTATGGGTGGGTGTGAGGGGCCGGGATGACCAGCCATGCGGCTGTGGAAAAGCGGGGATTCGGGATTGGAGATTGGGGATTCGCGCGAGCGGGCCGCTTTCTGTAGGAGCGGCTTCAGCCGCGACGCGTTACCGGTAAGGCGTCGCGGCTGAAGCCGCTCCTACAGAAAAGCGCCCGGGCTGAAATGAAAAAGCCGCCTTTTCTGCAGAAAAGGCGGCTTTTTTCATCGAGTCGCTTGACAACGATTTGCACGAGAGCGTGATCCTGGAGTCCCGAGTCCCGAGTCCCGAGTCCCGAGTCCCGAGTCCCGAGTCCCGCCTCAAGCCAACCCGTATTCCTTCAACTTCTTGCGCAGCGTGGCGCGATGGATGCCCAGCATCGCCGCGGCGCGGCTCTGGTTGCCTTCGCAGTGGTTGAGCACTTCCACGAACAACGGGATCTCCATCTCGCGCAGCACGATCTCGTACACGTCGTCGGCGTCGCAGCCATCGAGGTCGCGCAGGTAGCGGCGCACGGACTGCGCCACGTGTTCGCGCAGCGGCGGCTTCGGCGCGCCGCGACTGGAGTCAGGACGAGTGGTGGCAGCGTTCAAGTTCGGCGGGTCCCCGGATGACGTCGGCGCCGGAAGGTTGGAGGGCCGGCGCGGGGGGACGAGTCTAGCGCGTGGCCTGCCTCGCTGCCATGCCGGATCGTGATGTCACAGCGTTTCAGTGGAAGTCGAAACTGAATGCAGCGGTTCCCGCGGCCGGTTCGCGCACCTGGAACGCCACCTGCGCGCTCTGTCCGGGCGCCAGCGTCGCCGCATCCGGGCGGGTGCGGCCCAGGTACTCCTCCGGGAGCAGCACGCGGCTGCCGATGGTGCGGCCGTCGGCGTCGGCCAGCGACAGCTGCAGCAGCGGCCAGGCCTGCGCCCAGCGCGCGTCGTTGCGGAAGGTGGCCTGGATCTGCAGGGTGCCGGCGCGGCCGGGCAGCGGCCGCACCTCGCGGCTGAGCATGGTGAACGCGCTCGGCTCGCGCCACGGCGGCAGGCTGCAGCGCAGCGCCTGGCACACGCCGGCCACCCACGGCCGCCAGCGCGCGTCGGCGCCCAGCCGTTGCCGGTCGGCGACCAGGATCTGCAGCGCCAGCAGCAGGCCCAGCCCGACCAGCGCGATCCACTGCCAGGGCGCGGCGCGCAGCACCGGCCGGCGTGGCGCGCTGGGCTGCATGAAGCTGGGCGCGGCGCTGGTGGTGGCGGTCGCTGCGGTGGTCAGGTCCGGTTCCTGCTCCGGCGGCGGCGCCAGCGCCGGTTCCGATTCGGGTTCCGACTGCGGTTCGAGTCCGGCAGGCGCGATCGACTCGCCGGTCGCCGCGGCGGGCGGCGTTGCGACCCCGGCGGCGCGCGAGGCGTCCGCCTCCGGCATCGACGCTGGCTCGGACTCCGGCGCGCCGGGGGCATCGGCACGCGGCGCCGCGCCGTTACCGGTATCGCCCGTCTCGGCGGGGCCGGCCGCCGCGTCTGCAGCGGGACCTGCCGTCTCGGCGGCATCGGCCTGTTCCGGCACCGGCTGCTGGGGCTGGCGCAGCAAGGTCGCGAGGCTGGGACGGGGCGGGGTGGGATCGGGCATGCGTGCAGGCGACGGCGGCAACGAGACCCCTATTCAAGCACGCGCGGGAGCGGGCTGCAGTGCGCTCGTGGCCTTCGTGGGCTTCTGTAGGAGCGGCTTCAGCCGCGACAGGCACCTTCGGTAAGTTCCTGTCGCGGCTGAAGCCGCTCCTACAGGGACATCGGGTCCCTGCTCAGCGCCGGTGCTTGCCGGTGCCGATCAGGTCCAGCAGGCCGGCGCGCTGGCGTGGGCTCAGGGTCTCGAAGCTGTCGAGCAGGCGCGCCTGCTGGTCGGACAGCTGCCGGTAGTGCGCGGCTTCTTCGGCGACGGACAGCGGTTCGCCGAACACGCGTTCGCCGCGGCCGGTGGCCAGGTATTCGAAGGTCAGCCCGCTGCGGCGGGCCAGGGCGATCAGGTGCTCCACCGCCGGCGCGGTGCCGTCGGCCATCTCCCACTGCGCCACGGCGCTGCGGGTCACCGACAGGTCCAGCGCGAGGGCTTCCTGGGTGAGACCGGTCAGCTTGCGCGCTTCGCGCACCCGTTCGTACAGCCTGCTGTTCACACTCACCTCCGCGGGGGAGGCGAGATATAGCCGCGCCGACTGGGAAAGTTGGTTCGTACGGCTTTCAATGATGGCTTTGTTGTTGATACTGTCGTCGGCGATGGCTGTGCGCAGTGAAGACGCCGCACCGTTCGCGACGTTTCTGCCGCCGCCGCCCGACCCGCTGCCATGGACCAGGACGCGCCGATGCACACGCAGGATGCCCCGCTGCAGGATGCCCACCACGCTCGTTTCGCGATCGCCCCGCTGCGCACGCACAGCCGCCCGCGGCCGCCGCCGGGAATTGGCGCGCACCGCTACCGGATCTGGGCCGATGCCGGCGACGGCCGCTGCGCGGTCAGGCAGGGCTGGTCGTGGCAGGTGTTCGCGCTGCCGTATCCGCCCGCGCCGCCGTCGTGGGTGCCCACGCTGCTGTGGCTGCTGGCGCACGCCGCGGGCTGGGTGGCGCTGGTGCAGACCCTGGGTGCGTCGGCACTGATCGGCGTGCTGCTGGAACTGGCCTGGCGGCTGCCGCGGGCGCGGCGCGGCCATCGCTGGCACGAGCGCCGCCTGCGCGCGCAGGGCTGGCGGCCGCGGACCCGGGTGCTGGCGATCCATGCCGAGGCGGCGTTGCTGACCGTGGCGATCCGCAGCCTGGCCGCAGGCCGCGGGTGAGTGTTGGATCCGGCGCTACCGCGTGCGCGGACCCGCCGGTCCGCGGACTCAGGCGCGGCGCACGCCGTCGATGCGCATCCAGTCGCCGTCCTGTTCGCTGCGCAGCTGCTCGAACCACGGCGCGTAGCGCTGCAACAGCTCCTGTTCCTGGCCATGCAGGATCCCGGACAGGGCGATGCGCCCGCCCGGCGCGACGCGTTCGGCCAGGGTCGGCGCCAGCGCGTCCAGCGCCGAGGCCAGGATGTTGGCGACCACCACCGGATAGGTGGCCGCCGGCTCGTCGGCCGGCAGGTGCACCGTCAGGCGCGCGCCGACGTCATTGCGCTCGGCGTTGTCGTGCGTGGCCAGCAGCGCCTGCGGGTCGTTGTCCACGCCCACCGCCGCCGCCGCGCCCAGCTTCAGCGCGGCCAGCGCCAGGATCCCGGAGCCGCAGCCGAAGTCGAGCACGCGCGCCTGCGCCAGCGCGCCGTCGGTGGCCAGGGCGTCGAGCCAGCGCAGGCACAGCGCGGTGGTCGGATGGGTGCCGGAACCGAACGCCAGGCCCGGGTCCAGCCGCACCACGGCGGCATCGGCGCCGCGCGCGTCCTCGGGCAGGTCGTGGTTCCACGGCACGATGAAGGTGCGCGTGCCGAAGCGCATCGGCTGGAACTGGTCCAGCCAGGCGCGTTCCCAGTCCTGGTCGTCGACCTTGCGGAACGTGGCCTGGGCCCAGTCCAGGCCCGGATCGAACGCTTCCAGCGCGGCCAGCAGCAGCAACGCGTCCTGCTCGGCGGGGAACAGCGCGCTGAGCACCAGCGTGCCCCACAGCGGGGTCTCGCCGACCCCCGGTTCCAGGATCGCGCGCTCGTTGCTGGTGTCGGCCTCGGCGTCGAGCAGGGTGACCGCCAGCGCGCCGACGTCCTCCAGCGCGTTCTCGTAGCGGGGCTGGGTGGCGTCGGTGCAGCGCACAGTCAGTTCGAGGAACGGCATCGGTCGGGCACAAGGAGGAATGACCGCGCATCTTAGACGACCGCCGCGGCGGCCCGAACCGGCGCCGGCCGCGCGCGCCGCGACCACGGCCGCCATTGTCTGCCGTGGCCCGCCATCGGCTGCGTTAGACTGCGACATTGCGGCGGCCCCGGGTTCCAGCGGACGCGGCCGCCCTCCTCGCCTGCTGCCCCGATCGCCTACGCGCATGCCCTTCGCCGTGTCCCGGAAAACCTGGCTGTTGCTGGCGCCCGCTGCGCTGCTGCTGGGCGTGGTCGGCTATCGCGCGCTGCTGCTGCTGGCGGCGGCGCCGGCGCTGCCGGTGACCGCGGGTGCCGCTGTGGCCACCCCGGTCATCGCGGACGTGTCGGGGCAGGACCAGCGCAGGCGCAGCTCGGTGCAGGCATTGCCGGCGGCGTCGCCCGACCGCCGCACCGCGCTGGAACGCAGCCCCGACCTGTACCGCACCGCGCAGCAACTGTCCGCCGCCGCCGCGCAGGGCGATGCCGATGCGTCCTGGCTGCTCAGCCGCATCTACGACTATTGCGCCGGTTATGCGATGAATCCGGCCGGCTATGCCGCCGACACCCGCGCGATCGATGCGGCGCAGTTGCCGACCTCGGGGCGCATGGTCGATGCGCGCGCGCGGGTCGGCCGCCGCTGCGCCGGCTTCGTGCCCGGCGACGGCCTCACCCGCCAGGCCATCGTCGCCCAGCGCGTGCAGGCCGCGCGCGGCGGCAACCTGGCCGCGGAGGCGGCGTTGCTGACGCTTGGACAGCCGCTGCAGTCCTCGGCCGGCTACAAGCGCGACCTGGTCGAACGGGTGCGCGCCTCCGGCGATCCGGACGCCTACATGGCGCTGGCACCGGCGATGGGCCTGGCCGCCAGCGGCGACGACAGCCTGGACGAGCGCATCGCCGGCACCGCCTTCACCGAACTGGCCTGGCAGTTGGCCGCTTGCCGGCTGGGGCTGGATTGCGGCCCGAACAGCGAGTTGATGACCCGCTATTGCGCCAACGGCGGGATCTGTTCGCAGGACCCGACCCAGGATTTCAGCAGTTTTGTTTACGACGCCGCGGTGCCGCGGCAAGGCACGGACACGATGAACGACATGGTCAACCGTCTGGTGGATACGACAGGAGCGGGCTCATGAATTACCGGCGATGGCTGCACGGCGCCAAGTTCTGGTTCTGGGTGCTGGCCCTGGTTGCCTATTCGGCGGCGGCGGCCGGCTTGCTGCTGATCGACACGGCCGAGCAGCGCTACCGCGGCCTGTCCAAGGTCGAACTGACCACCACGCACGCCGACCCAGACCTGCGCCGCGCCGGCGCCGCACAGGTGGCGGCGATCTACCGTGCCCGCAGCGGCATGCCGTTCTCCACCCTGAGCCCGGGCAGCACCTTCCAGATCGTGTGGCCGGATGGCTCCACCGAGACGGTGATGATCGTCAGCCCGACCTCGACCCTGGGCGCCGAACCGGTGCCGGGGACGCAGGCGAAGTAGCCGGGATTTGGGATTGGGGATTTGGGATTGGTAAAGGGCGAGTCTTCGGTCCCGATCTGTTGGTGCGACCCGATATTTCAGCGCTTCGCGGCGGACGTGCGGCGCACCTAGCGCTGTTCGGACAGCGCCACGGCATCGGCGCCGGCCGGGAAATGCAGCCGCTCGGAAACGTCGTTGGCCGCTTGCCAGATCGCCTGGGCGACGTCGCTGGCCATGGTTACCGCCGCCGGCTGGCCCAGGTGCGAGAACACTTCGCGGGCAAAGGGTGCGTAGGCGTCCGGGATCAGGCCCTGCATGCGTTGCTGTCCGTTGGCGGTGAACTGGGTGGACGGGCCGTAGCCGGGCTCCACCAGCTTGACCCGCAGGCCGAACGCCTGCAGTTCGTGGCGCAGCGATGCGGTGAAGCCCTGCACCGCGGTCTTGCTCGCCGTGTACGCGGCCACCAGCGGGAACGGCGCCAGCGTGGCGCTGGAGGTCACGTTGACGATGACGCCCGCGCCGCGCTGGCGAAACCGCGGAATGGCGGCCTGGCACATCGCCATGACGCCGAAGGTGTTGGTCTCGAACACCTCGCGCACGGTCGCCATCGGCGTGGCCTCGAACGCGCCGAACAGCCCGATGCCGGCATTGTTGACCAGCACGTCGATGGGGCCGGCCGCCTCCAGCGCCAGCGCGATGCTGTCGGGCTGGGTCACGTCCAGCGCCAGCATGCGCAGGTCGGGCGAGGCCGGCAGCAGCGCCGGTCGGGGCTGGCGCATGGTGGCGACGACGTTCCAGCCTTGGGCCAGGAAGTGGCGCGCGGTTTCCAGGCCGTAGCCGGAGGAGCAGCCAGTGATCAGGACGGTCTTCATTGCGTTCTCCAGGAGTGAGTGGACTCGGGAGGAAACGATAGGCCAGCTGTCTCGGATGATCGATAATGCGGAATCCGTTTTGTTTTAGCGAAAGTCCGAAATGCACGATCCGCTTTCCGAGCTCGTCCGCCTGCTCCACCCTCGCGCGGTGTTCGCCAACCTGATCAGCGGCAAGGGCAACTGGGCGGTGCGCTATGCCGAGTACGGGCAGCCGGGGTTCTGCATCGTGCTGGAAGGCAGCGCCGTGCTGGCGGTGGACGGGCATCCGCCGCTCGCGATCGGCGCCGGCGATTTCGTGCTGCTGCCGACCACGCCGGCGTTCACGCTCTCCAGCCTGGTACCGGGGCCGCCGGTGTTCATCGATCCGAAGGTCGTTCCCGGCGGGCAGGGCGAGCGGCGCCACGGCGAACCCGACGGCGCGCCGGACATGCGCTCACTGGGCGGCGCCTTCCTGTTCGACAGCGCCCATGCCGGGCTGCTGGTCTCGCTGCTGCCGGCGGTGGTCCACGTGCGCGGCGTGGGCCGGCTGATGCAACTGGTGCAGATGGTGGGAGAGGAGTACCACGACAGGAAGCCGGGCAACGACTACATGCTGTCGCGGCTGGTCGAGATGCTGCTGGTCGAGGCCATGCGCTGGACGACGGCGGGAAATGCGCCGCCGGGCCTGTTGCGCGGTCTGGGCGACGAACGGCTGGCGCCGGCGCTCACGCGGATCCATGCCCGCATCGATCACGCCTGGACCGTGGGCGAACTCGCGCAGGCGGCCGCGCTGTCGCGCTCGACGTTCTTCGACCGCTTCGCCCGCACGGTCGGCGTGCCGCCGATGGAGTACGTGCTGGCCTGGCGCATGGAGCTGGCGAAGGACCTGCTGCGGCGCGGATCGAACGTGGCCGAGGTGGCGCAACGCGTCGGCTATGGCTCGACCAGCAGCTTCAGCGTCGCCTTCAGCCGCCACGTGGGCGAAGCGCCCAGCCACTACGCCAAGCGCTGACGGAAAACGCGGCGGCGATGCCGACGGCAGGATTTTGCAACGCCATCTGCGAGCAATCCGAAGCGGCCGGATGCGATCCGCAATGTGCCGCGCGACGCGCATCCGGCGACGCTTGCCCAAGACGCGTCCTGGCAGCGACTAGAACCGGTCGCCTGCCATCACCAGGAAGGGATCGCGACCCGGACCCCGCATTTGCGAATCCCCAATCCCGAATCCCCAATCCCGGCTCTCAAACCAACGCAATCGACTTGTTCTTGCGCTCGGCCAGGCGCTTTTCCAGGTAGTGGATGTTCTGCCCGCCGGCCTGGAAGCCCTTGTCGCGCATGATCCGCTGCTGCAGCGGGATGTTGGTCTTGATCCCGTCCACCACCATCTCGCTCAGCGCCACGCGCATGCGCGCGATCGCGGTGTCGCGGTCCGGTCCGTGCACGATCAGCTTGCCGATCATCGAGTCGTAGTTCGGCGGCACCCTGTAGCCGCTGTAGATGTGCGTGTCCACGCGCACGCCGGGGCCGCCGGGCGGGTGGAAGCCGGTGATCAGGCCCGGGTTGGGCATGAAGGTTTCCGGGTCCTCGGCGTTGATGCGGCACTCGATCGCATGGCCGCGCAGCACGATGTCGCTCTGCTTGATGCTCAGCTTGTGGCCGGCGGCGATGCGCAGCTGTTCGCAGACCAGGTCGATGCCCGTGATGCGCTCGGTGACCGGGTGCTCGACCTGGATCCGGGTGTTCATTTCGATGAAGTAGAAGCGGCCGTCCTCGAACAGGAATTCGAAGGTGCCGGCGCCGCGGTAGCCGATGCGCACGCAGGCATCCACGCAGACCTTGCCGATCTCGCTGCGCAGCTGCTCGGTGATGCCGGGCGCGGGCGCTTCTTCGACCACCTTCTGGTGGCGGCGCTGCATCGAGCAGTCGCGCTCGCCCAGGTGGATGGCGTTGCCCTGGCCGTCGGCCAGCACCTGGATCTCCACGTGGCGCGGATTCTCCAGGAACTTCTCCATGTACACCTGGTCGTTGCTGAAAGCGGCCTTGGCTTCGGACTTGGTGGTCTCGATCGCCGCCTTCAGCGCCGCCTCCGAATGCACCACGCGCATGCCGCGGCCGCCGCCGCCGCCGGCCGCCTTGATGATCACGGGATAACCGATCTCGCGCGCGACCTTGGTGTTGGCGACGATGTCGTCGCCCAGCGGGCCGCCCGAGCCGGGCACGCATGGCACGCCGGCGGCCTTCATCGCGCGGATCGCCTCGACCTTGTCGCCCATCAGGCGGATGGTGTCGGCCTTGGGCCCGATGAAGATGAAGCCGGACTGCTCCACGCGCTCGGCGAAGTCGGCGTTCTCCGACAGGAAACCGTAGCCGGGATGGATGGCCTGCGCGTCGGTGACCTCGGCCGCGGCGATCAGCGCCGGGATGTTGAGGTAGCTCTCGGCCGAGGACGCCGGGCCGATGCACACCGACTCGTCGGCCATGGCCACGTGCTTGAGGTTGCGGTCGACGGTGGAATGCACCGCGACCGTGCGGATGCCGAGCGTATGGCACGCGCGCAGGATGCGCAGCGCGATTTCGCCGCGATTGGCGATGACGACTTTATCGAGCATGGGATTCGGGATTCGAGATTGGGGATTCGTAGAGGGCGCCGGGCTCGCGCAGATGTCGCGAATCGTCCAGCGTGCGGATCAATGCGTTGAGCCTGGAAAAGGTGCGGTTCAAGAGATCGAGGGTCGCCGCGTCCGGCGAACCGAACTGCAGCCGTGTCGCGATCTGCATCTGCGTATCCAATTCGGCCAGCGAGCCTCGCGCCATCGACAGATAGCGCAGGTACTCGGCAGTGGACCGCCGCGCGGCGCCCTCCGCGATGTTGGAGGGAACGCTGATCGCCGCGCGCCGCATCTGTGCGGTCAGTCCAAAGCGTTCGGCATCGGGGAAATTCTGGGTGAGATGGTAGATCGCTTCGACCAACGCCATCGCATCGCGCCACACCGTGAGGCGCTCGTGCGGCCGCTGTTGCGAATCCCAAATCACGAATCCCCAATCCCGGCCGCTCAGCCAATCACAAACAACGGCTGATCGAACTCCACCGGCACGCCGCTGTCGCTGAGGATCGCGACGATGGTGCCGGAGACGTCGGCTTCGATCGGGTTGAACATCTTCATCGCCTCGATGATCGCCAGGGTCTCGCCGGCCTTGACAGCCTGGCCGACTGTGACGAAGGCCGGCTTGTCCGGCGACGGCGAGGTGTAGAAGGTGCCGACCATCGGCGCGCGCAGCACGTGGCCCTCGGGCAGGGCGTTGCCGGGCTTGGCGGTGCCGCCGGTGGAGGCCTCGGTGGGCGAGCTCATCGGCATCGGCGCGGCCGCAGGCGGTGCGGCGACGGGGGCCGGGGCGTACTGCGGGGCGCTGGCGATCATGCCCTTGGGCGTGCGCGCCAGGCGCACGCTTTCCTCGCCTTCCTTGATCTCGATCTCGGCGAGATTGGACTCTTCCAGCAGGTCGATCAGCTTCTTGATTTTACGGAGATCCATAACGGCCTCTTGAGGTGAATCGGGAAATGACCGGGCACGCGGCCCGGCGAACACGGAGAGGGTGGCGCAGCGCCGCGCGACGCGCGCTGAAGCCGGGGGTACCGCTCATGCGCCGGCTCCCAGCCGGGCCAGCGCCGCGTCCATCGCGTAGCGGTAGCTGTCGGCGCCGAAGCCGCAGATCACGCCGAGCGCGTGGTCGCTGAAATAGCTGTGGTGGCGGAACGGCTCGCGGCTGTGCGGGTTGGACAGGTGGATCTCGATGAACGGGATCGCCACCGCCGCCAACGCGTCGCGCAGCGCCACCGAGGTGTGGGTGAACGCGGCCGGGTTGATCAGGATGAAGGCGGTGCCGTCGCCACGCGCGGCCTGCACCCGTTCCACCAGCACGTGCTCGGCGTTGGACTGCAGGCTGTCCAGCTGGTGCCCGGCGGCCGTGGCCTGCGCGAGCAGCGCCGCATCGATCTGCGCCAGCGTCGTGTGCCCATAGACCCCCGGCTCGCGGGTGCCGAGCAGGTTGAGGTTGGGGCCATGCAACAGCAGCAGTCGCGCCATGGAAGACAAAGCAGCGGAAAGGGCGGCAGTCTGCGCGAAGCCGGGATTACTGTCCAGTTCGGCGAAGTTGCGCGTGTTTTAAACGGATGTTTGGTTCTGCGGCGTGCGGCGCGGGCAGTGCAAGGCGCGAGGCGGCTTGGTCGCAGTTGCCCTGCTCGCATCCTAGCCCGTCCAGAGCGAGGTCAGTCGAGGCGCTTTCTTGCGCGGAGACTGTTGCGGTGCGCGATGTGCGACGCCGCATGGCCCTGGCTGCATTCCGAAGCCGGCTCGCGCATGCGTTTCTGAGGCCCCGGACATGCCTTCCGGTCCCGAGCCGGCGACGCTCAGCCGGCAGACCGCGCCTTGACCCACAGCCCGAACTCCTTCATCACCGCCACCACCGGTTCCAGGCGCCGCCCGTCCTCGGTCAGCGCGTATTCGACCTTGACCGGCACGGTCGGATAGACGGTGCGCTGAATCAGCCCCGCTTCTTCCAGGGCGCGCAGGTCCAGGGTCAGCATGCGCTGCGAAATGCCCGGAACGTCGCGGCGCAGTTCGTTGAACCGCTTGGGTCCGTCGAGCAGGTACGACACCAGCAACAGGCGCCATCTTCCGCCCAGCAGGCGCATGGCCTCTTCCACGGAACAGCCGGACACGTTGTCCTTCATCGCAGGCTCCTCGCTGTGCGCACGCTAGGTATAAATTTTGTACCTAGACAACATTATAGTGCCTTCTTCCTTTTCTATACCTGGTTTCTAGAATGCGTCGGGCTGCTCGCCCTAGAGCTGCGCCCACTTTCTGGAGATCGCAATGAAGCTGTACTACATCCCGGCCGCCTGCTCCCTCGCGCCGCATATCGTGCTGAACGAGCTCGGCCTCGAGGCGGCGCTGGTGAGGGTCGATCACCGCAAGCACCTGACTGAGGATGGAGAAGATTTCCATCGGGTCAATTCGATGGGCTACGTGCCGGCGCTCGAACTCGACAATGGCAGCGTGCTGCGCGAAGGGTCGGCCATCGTTCAGTACCTGGGCGACCGCAAGCCGGGACTCGGCCTGGTGCCGCCCAACGGCAGCATGCAACGCTACCGCTTGCAGGAATGGCTGAACTTCCTGGCCACGGAGATCCACAAGGGCTTCATTCCGCTGCTGTACGCGCGGCTCGCCGGCCAGTACGTGGACACCGCGCGGCCGAAGCTGGAGCAGCGCTTCGCCTGGATCGACGCACAGCTCGCCGGTCGACAGTTCCTGATGGGGGATGCCTTCACCGTCGCCGATGCCTATCTCTACGCGCTGACCGGCTGGGGCCAGGCGTCCTGGCTGATCTCGCACTACCAGGCGGACATCCACTTCGACGCGTTGCAGAACCTGCAGGCGTGGTACCGGCGCGTGCACGCGCGGCCTTCGGTGCAGCGGGCGCTGAGCGAGGAAGGGCTTCAGTGAGGCGATCGCGCGCACGTTCATCGTGGCTGCGTTTCCACTGAGGGAATGCCCCACGTCGCGCTGGCCATTCCAGCATCGCGCGACGATCGTGCGACTCCATCGCCAAGGTCCGGCGCACGCCGCTTATGGAACAAACGCATCTGCTGATTCCCGATCGGCATGCGCCATATGCCGCGCATTAACCGGCGATTTACACCCGCGGCCGGCATCCCGGGCACAAAGGACGCCCCGACCGGCCACGAGTGTCAGCCATGCGAATTGCGATCATCGGCGCAGGATTCTGCGGCAACCTGCTGGCCGCGGCCCTGGCCAGGCAGGGAACGGCCAGCCGGCTGACATTGATCGGCGTGGCCGACACCTTCGGCCGCGGCATCGCCTATGGCGCGGCGCGGCCGGAGCATCTGTTGAACGTGCGCGCCAAGGACCTGGGCGTGGACCCGCAGGATCCGGGCGGCTTCGCCGACGCCTTGCAGCTCGACGCCGCGCAGCGCCTGGAATTCCTGCCGCGGCTGCGCTACGGCCGTTACCTGGAGCAGCACCTGGACGCGGCGCTGGCCGCCTCGGCGGTGGAAGTGGCGCGGGTCAGCGAAGAGGCGGTGGCGGTGGAACGCGGGCCGGACGGCTTCCGCATCTTCCTGGCCAACGGCGCGGATGTGGTCAGCGACGTGGTGGTGCTGGCGATCGGCGCGCTGCCGCCGGCGGCGCTGCCCGGCATCGGCCCGCGGCTGGCGGTGCACCGGCGCTACATCGGCTGGCCGTGGCAGGACGGGGTGCTGGACGAGGTGCCGCCGCA
Organism: Xanthomonas sp. GW; assembly: GCF_014236815.1. Classification (NCBI taxonomy): domain Bacteria; kingdom Pseudomonadati; phylum Pseudomonadota; class Gammaproteobacteria; order Lysobacterales; family Lysobacteraceae; genus Xanthomonas; species Xanthomonas sp. GW. The sequence continues at coordinate 4,596,888 of NZ_CP051189.1, read as the reverse complement.
GGCGCGGCTGTTGCTGGTCGGCACCGGCCTGACCATGGCCGATGTCGCGCTGACCCTGCGCCGTCGCGGCCATCGCGGTCCGATCACCGCATTGTCGCGGCGCGGCCTGGCGCCGCAGGCACATCTGGCCCAGCCGGGCGCGCCGGTGACGCTGCCGCCGAGCGTGGCGCAGGCGCTGCGCAACCACGACCTCACCGGCCTGGTGCGCAGCCTGCGCCAACTGACCACGGTGGTGGAGGACTGGCGCTGCGTGGTCGATGCGCTGCGTCCGCATCTGCAGCCGTTCTGGCAAGGCCTGGCGCCGGCGGCGCGCGCGCGTTTCCTGCGCCATCTGCGCCCGTACTGGGAAGCGGCGCGGCATCGGCTGGCGCCGGCCGCGGCCACGGCGCTGGCGCAGATGCAGCAGCAGGGCCAGTTGCGCATCCGCGCCGGGCGCCTGCTGCGTGCGCGGCTGGGCGAGAACGCGGTGGAGGCGGTGATCCGCGACCGCGCCAGCAACAGCGCGCGCACCGAAGACTTCGACGTGCTGATCCGCGCCACCGGGCTGGACACCGACGTCGCCCGCACCAGCCATCCGCTGGTCGCGACGATGCGCGATGCGGGCCTGCTGCAGCCCGATCCGCTGGGCCTGGGTCTGGTGGTGGACGCGCGCTTGCAGGTGCGCGACGGCAGCGGCCATCCGGTGCCCGGGCTGTACTGCCTGGGACCGCTGCTGCGCGGCGGCCTGTGGGAAATCACCGCGGTGCCGGAATTGCGTGCCGGCGTGCAACTTCTGGCCGCGGAACTGGCGGCGCTGGGGCCGGCGCGGGTTGCCGGCGGCGGCGCCGGCAGGAAGGCGCAGCGGCAGGCGGTATAGCGCAAGCCGGCCCAGGCGACGATTCCGATCCCTGTAGGAGCGGCTTCAGCCGCGACAGATACCTTCGGCAAGTTCGTGTCGCGGCTGAAGCCGCTCCTACAGGGGCGAGTACACAACGAGAGCGCCTACGGCAACTGCGCCCAGCGCTCCGCCTCGCCCGGTGCGAACGGCCCCAGCTTCTGCCGCACGATGCGGCCGTTGGCGTCGATCAGCACGCTGTAGGGCAGCAGGCCCTGGGTGTCGCCCAGGCGCACGCTGGCGTCGGCCGGGCCGGGGGTTTCCAGCGCGATTGGGTAGCCGATCGGCACCCGCTGCAGGAACGCACGCACGTCCTCCGGGCGGTCCAGGGCGATGCCGAGCACCTGCAGGCCGCCGGCCGGCTGCGCGCGTGCCAGACGATCGAGTTCCGGCATCTCGCGCACGCACGGTTCGCACCAGCTGGCCCAGACATTGACCAACAAGGGGCGGCCGCGGAACTGGGCCAGGGTCAGGCTGCCGCCGTCGAGGGTGGGCAGGCGCAGCGCCGGTGCCGGATCGCCGGGGCGGGCCGCGGCGACGCCGGCCGGCATCGCGTTGCCGGTGGCCGGCGCCGACGGCGCTGTCGCCGGCGTGCGCCACCAGACCTGCGCGGCGGCAATGCCCAGCGCCGCCGCGATCGCCGCCACCGCGAGCAGGCGCGGCGGCGTGGCGTTCATCGCGCCGCGCGCAGCAGGGCGTCTTCGGCCACCGCCTGGCTCAGCACCGGCGGCAGCACGGTCGGCGGTGCGCCCGGGCCGTAGACCACGTACAGCGGCACGCCCACCGCCTTGTGTTCGGCCAGGAAGGCGCTGATGCGCGCGTCCTCGTTGGTCCAGTCGCCCTTCATGTACACCGCGTCGACCCGCTTGAGCGTGTCGCGGAAGGCGTCGCTGCCGAGCACGTTGCGTTCGTTGGCCTTGCAGGTCACGCACCAGTCGGCGGTCATGTTGACGAACACCACGCGGTTGTCGGTACGCAGCCGGTCCAGCATCTCCGGCGAGAAGGCCACGGTGTTGCGCTCTGCGGTCACGCTGGGCGGCGCCAGCCGGGTCACGCCCCACACCGGCAGCAGCGCCAGCAGCACCAGCAGCGAGGCCAGGCGCAAGCCGAGCGTGTGGCTGCGCCAGCGCGCGCGCTCGATCCACCACAGGCCCAGCGCCAGCAGCGTGGCGCCGACCAGCAGCAGCGCCACCGCATCCACGCCGCGCTGCTTGCCCAGCACCCACAGCAGCCAGATCGCGGTCAGGTACATCGGGAACGCCAGCACCTGCTTGAGCGTCTCCATCCACGGGCCGGGCTTGGGCAGGCGCTTGGCCAGCGAGGGGATGAAGCCGACCAGCAGGAACGGCAGCGCCAGGCCCAGGCCCATGGTCAGGAACACCAGCATGCCGATCGCCGGCGGCGCGGCGAACGCATAGCCCAGCGCCAGGCCCATGAACGGGCCGACGCAGGCGCTGGAGACCACGCAGGCCAGCACGCCGGTGGAGAAGTCGCCGACCGGGCCGCTGCGCGAGGACAGCGACTGGCCGAGCCCGCCGAGGTTGGCGCTGAGCGTGAACACGCCGGACAGGCTCAGGCCCATCGCGAACATCAGGTAGGCCAGCACCGCGACGAAGCCCGGGCGCTGCAGCTGGAAGCCCCACAGCAGATGCGCGGCCACGGCGATGCCGCCGACCACGGCGAAGGACGCCAGCACGCCCAGCGTGTACCACAGCGCATGGCTGCGGGCGCGCGCATGGCTTTCGCCGCTGTGCGCCAGGCCCAGCACCTTCAGCGACAGGATCGGCAGCACGCACGGCAGCAGGTTCAGGATCAGGCCGCCGCCCAGCGCCGCCAGCAACACCCACAGCAGGTTCTGCGGCTCGGCCGCGGGCGCGGTGCTGCGCGCGGCGTTGTGCACCGAGGCGTCGGGCACGCTCGCCGCGTCGGGCGCGGTCACCGGCGTGGCCGCGTCGGCCGCCGCGGCGCTGGCGTCGGCCTGGCGGCTGTCCAGCGGCGTCACCAGCAGCGGCGTCACTTCGGCCTGGTCGGTTGGGCTGAGCTTGCCCTTGGGCAGCGACAGCTTCACCCGCCGGGTCATCGGCGGATAGCAGATGCCGTCGGTCTGGCAGCCCTGGAAGGTGGCGACCAGGGTCGCGTCGGCGGCATCGGCGCGCTGCCGCTGCAGCGGCACGCTGACCTCGGTCTGGTCGAAATACACCACCACGTTGCCGAAGTGCTCGTCCTGGTGCGAGCGGCCCTGCGGCCAGTGCGGCATGCCGGTGCGGATGCCGGTCGCGCCTTCCAGCGCCAGCGCGGTGCGGTCGCGATACAGGTAATAGCCCGGTGCCGGGGTGAAGCGCAGCAGCAGGGTGTTGCCGTCGCCGACGATGGCTTCGAAGCCGAACGCCTGGTCCGACGGCAGCGGCAGGCCTTGCACGGCGCCGGCACCGGCGCCGAACAACGGTTTGGCGGCCGGGCCGGCCGCGCCCGGCGCGCTGCCCGGCAGCGGCGAGGACGCGGTCGTCGCCGCACCGGCCTCGGCCGCCGGCAGCGCCACGGTGAGCACGCGCTTCTGCGGCGGATAGCACACGCCGGCGTCGGCGCAGCCCTGGTAGCGCACCTCCACCTGCAGGCTGGTCGTGGTGGCATCGGCCACGCCGCTCTGCACCGCGTTCAATTCGCCGCGGTAGGTTTCCACCTCACCGAAGTACGGGTCGGTCTTCTTGTGCCCGGCCGGCAGCTGCACGGTCGGGTTGGCCTTGAAGCCGCTCAGCACCCGCACCGCGATCCGGTGCCGGTACAGGTAATAGCCGTCGGCGATCTTCCAGTGCAGCTCGATGCGGCCGCGCTCGGGCGCCTGCGCGCTCAGCACGAAGGCCTGATCGACCGGCAGCAGATCCTTTTCGCTGATCGCCAGGGCGGGGAAGGCGGCCAGGGCCAGCAGGCACAGGGCGGCGATACGGTGCAGCACGGTCATCGGCTTACGGTTCCTCACGGGTTTCGGCGTACACCCACTGCAGGTAGGCGGGCAGGCCGCCGGCGACCTCGACCTCGATCAGTTCGGGGACGTCGAAGGGGTGCAGTTCGCACAGCCGCTGTTGCAGCGCGGGGATGCGGTCGGCGGCGGTCTTGATCAGCAGCAGCACTTCCTCGGCCTGCTCCACGGCATCCTGCCAGCGATAGGTGGCGTGCACGCCGGGCAGGCGGCTCACGCACGCGGCCAACCGTTCTTCGACCAAGACCTGGGCGATCCGTGCGGCGCTGGCCGGATCGGGGCAGGTGCTGAACAGCAAACGGAGTGGGGGCGAAGACATGCGGCCGACAGTATAGGGACGCCGGCAGGGCTTTGCCGGGCCTGGTTCGGGCATGAGTGCGCGCCCGCGGGCGTGCGGTTGCAGGCCTGTGCGGGGTGGCGCGGGTTGGTCATGGCGCAAGGCCGTCCTGCAGCGAACCGAAGCGTCGCGGGACATGCATGCCAGCCTGGCGGCGATGCAGGGGGGCGAGTAGGAAAACAGGGGCGCGACTGCGCCGGCGTTCGCACGGTGGCGATGCCCAGCTACCGCCGAGCGCCCACTGCATGCGCGAGCGATGCCGGATGGCCCGAGGCCACCCGGATCGCGCGCTGGATGCTCCGGCGCGCCGCCGTCGGCGCGCCGGAGATCCGGCTCAGTTGAGCAGCTGGCAGGTCGCCGGCTTGGCCGAGGTGAACAGCGAGGAGGTCGCCCACTCCGGGTGGTCGATGAACGGATTGCGGTTGCCCTGGAAGCTGTACACCACTTCGTTGCGGGCACGCTCGGCGTCGTCCGGCGGATCCTGCTGGCTCCACGCGATCAGCGTCGACAGCAGGCCCATGTAGGCCGGCGAGGCCGAGGTCTGCACGATCTTGCTGCGGTCGTCGGTCAGTTCCAGGTCCGGCTCGGACTGCCCGGTGGCCGCGTCGGTGCCGCCTTCGTAGCGGATCGCCATGTACATGACCGCGCGCGCCATGTCGCCCTTGCGGTGGTTCCACACTTCGAAGCTGCCGCCGTTGCCGTCCGGGGTGCGCACCCAGTTGGAGTTGCCCGGGTAGCTGCCGCTGCCGCCGCCGAAGCCGGCGTTGGCCTCGGTGATGCGCTCGCCGCAGTTGCTGTCGCAGTTCGCGTACGGCTTGTTGCCGCGGTCGGCGTTCCAGGTGGAGTCGGTCAGGTACAGCATGTGCGTGTCGGTGTACGGCGCGTAGGGCAGGCCCTTGTCGCCGCTGGCGGTGCCGAAGCCCAGCGAGTTCGGCCAGCTGTGCTCGCGGTTGTACTTCAGCCCGCTGCCGCTGCCGGCGCGGTCGGTGACCTTGGCGTAGCTGCGGTTGCGGTAGGCGTCGAGGATGCGCCCGCTGTTGTTCGGGTCCTCGTCGGCGATCTCCAGGATGGTCCAGGTGCTGGTGCCGGAGCTGCTGCTGTACGGGTAGACGGTGTGGCCCTTGATCGTCTCGTGCAGCGAGCAGCGCAACTGGCTGGCGTTGGAGGTGTTGACCCGCGAGTAGTAGCCGCCGGTACCGCCGCCGCTGCCGCTGGCGACGCTGAAGGCGATGCTGCTGTCCTGCGCCGGGTGCGCGCCGCCGGCGTCGCTGACGCGCGCGGCGAGGATGCTCAGGCTGCAGCTTTCGCCGGCGGCCAGGGCGGTGTTGGTGGAGATCGCGAACTGGCTGCCGCTGCTCGGGTAGCTCAGCGCCACCGTGCCGGACTGGCTGCAGCTCAGCCCGAACGCGCCGCTGGCCAGGGTCACCGCTTCGCTGAAGGTCACCGCCAGGTCGCCGGCGGCGGGGAAGTTGCTGGCGCCTTGCGCCGGCGTGGTCGCGGTCACCGAGGGGGCGGTATTGCTGCTGCCGCCGCTGAAGGTCTGGCCGCTGTTGCAGGCACCGAAGCTGCTGGCCGAACTGCCGGCCCAGCTGAAGTCGGCCGCGGCGCTGCCGTTGCTGCCGCGCAGCTGCAGCGAGGTGCCGGCAGCGGTGCTGTTGCTTTCGCTGACCGGCAGGTTCTGGCTGCCCAGGCCGGCCGCCGGGCCGCCGCCGCCGGTGATCGCGCCCTCGTAGCTGAGGAACTGCACCACCTGGCCGCTGCCATCGACCAGCGCCACGCCGTCGTTGGGGCCGTTCTGCACGCCGTTGCTGGCATAGCCGACGGTGGCGATGCGCACCTGCCCGCCGCAGGTGACCAGGCTGCCGGCCGGCACCGAGGTCGTGGCATAGACGGCGGCGGCGCCGGGGTTGCTGCCGTTGTACAGGTAGACCTTGTAGCCGCTCAGGCTCTCGCCGGCGGTGGCGACGATCTCCACGCCCTCGCCGGTATCGCCGGCGGCGGTGGCATCGTCGTAGTGCAATTCATTGATGAATACGGCGGCCTGGGCGTGGCCGGCCAGGGCCAGCAGACAGGCGAGAGGTAAGGCAACGGCGGATGGCTTCATCGACAACTCCTTTTGGATGGTCCCCCCTGGGTCTGCGAGCCTAGCCTGCCCCTGTGACAGCGTTGCGGAATCCGGGTACCAGTTCCGCGGCCGGACGGGCGCCGAAGCGAAATTTTTTTGCCGTCAGCCCTTGAAAGGGCGCCGGCCAGCACCACATCTTGCGCATCCCGGAGTACCGGGTTTTTTCGCGAGCGTTGCTGGCAGTCGTCACATGCGAGTGCTAACATCGCCAGCCTTTCCTAGACCAATCAATCACTTAAGAGGGTCTCTCTCAATGAGCATCAAGCCGCTTCACGACCGCGTCGTAGTCAAGCCGATCGAAGCCGATGAAATTTCCGCCGGCGGCATCGTGATCCCGGATTCGGCCAAGGAAAAGTCCACCAAGGGCGAGATCGTCGCCATCGGCAGCGGCAAGCCGCTGGACAACGGCAGCGTCCGCGCTCCGGCGGTCAAGGTCGGCGACAAGGTCATCTACGGCCAGTACGCCGGCTCCAGCTACAAGGCCGAAGGCGTCGAGTACAAGGTGCTGCGCGAAGACGACATCCTCGCGATCGTCGGCTAAAACGCCGCCGATCGCGGGATTCGGGAGTGGGGATTCGGGATTCGCGCTGCGCTCGCCGCGGCGCGGTCCCGGGTCTCCCCCGAATTCCGCTCTTGGCCAATCCCTAATCCCCAATCACGAATCCCGGAGTTACACACATGGCTGCCAAAGATATCCGTTTCGGTGAAGACGCTCGTTCGCGCATGGTGCGCGGCGTCAACATTCTCGCCAATGCCGTCAAGGCCACCCTGGGCCCGAAGGGCCGCAACGTCGTGCTCGAGAAGAGCTTCGGCGCGCCGACCATCACCAAGGACGGCGTTTCCGTCGCCAAGGAAATCGAACTGGCCGACAAGTTCGAGAACATGGGCGCGCAGATGGTGAAGGAAGTCGCGTCCAAGACCTCCGACAACGCCGGCGACGGCACCACCACCGCCACCGTGCTGGCGCAGGCGCTGATCCGCGAAGGTTCCAAGGCGGTCGCCGCCGGCATGAACCCGATGGACCTCAAGCGCGGCATCGACCAGGCCGTCAAGGCCGCCGTGGTCGAGCTGAAGAAGATCAGCAAGCCCACCGCCGACGACAAGGCGATCGCCCAGGTCGGCACCATCTCGGCCAACTCCGACGAGTCGATCGGTCAAATCATCGCCGACGCGATGAAGAAGGTCGGCAAGGAAGGCGTCATCACCGTTGAAGAAGGCTCGGGCCTGGACAACGAGCTGGACGTGGTCGAGGGCATGCAGTTCGACCGCGGCTACCTGTCGCCGTACTTCATCAACAACCAGCAGAGCCAGTCGGCCGACCTGGACGACCCGTTCATCCTGCTGCACGACAAGAAGATCTCCAACGTGCGCGACCTGCTGCCGGTGCTGGAAGGCGTGGCCAAGTCGGGCAAGCCGCTGCTGATCGTGGCTGAGGAAGTCGAAGGCGAAGCGCTGGCGACCCTGGTGGTCAACACCATCCGCGGCATCGTCAAGGTCGTCGCGGTCAAGGCGCCGGGCTTCGGCGATCGTCGCAAGGCGATGCTGGAAGACATGGCCACCCTGACCGGCGGCACCGTGATCTCCGAGGAAGTGGGCCTGGCGCTGGAGAAGGCGACCATCAAGGACCTGGGCCGCGCCAAGAAGGTGCAGGTCTCCAAGGAGAACACCACCATCATCGACGGCGCTGGCGACAGCTCGGCGATCGAGTCGCGCATCAAGCAGATCAAGGCGCAGATCGAAGAGACCTCTTCGGACTACGACCGCGAGAAGCTGCAGGAGCGCGTGGCCAAGCTGGCCGGCGGCGTGGCGGTGATCAAGGTCGGTGCTTCGACCGAGATCGAGATGAAGGAAAAGAAGGCGCGCGTCGAAGACGCCCTGCACGCGACCCGTGCGGCCGTGGAAGAAGGCGTGGTCCCGGGCGGCGGTGTGGCCCTGGTGCGCGCGCTGACCGCGATCGGCGAGCTGAAGGGCGCCAACGAAGATCAGACCCACGGCATCCAGATCGCGCTGCGCGCGATGGAAGCGCCGCTGCGCGAGATCGTCACCAACGCCGGTGAAGAGCCGTCGGTGATCCTGAACCGGGTCAAGGAAGGCACCGGCAACTTCGGCTACAACGCCGCCAACGGCGAGTTCGGCGACATGGTCGAGTTCGGCATCCTGGATCCGACCAAGGTGACCCGTTCGGCGCTGCAGAACGCCGCGTCGATCGCCGGCCTGATGATCACCACCGAAGCGATGGTGGCCGAAGCGCCGAAGAAGGACGAGCCGGCCGGCGGTGGCGGTGGTATGGGCGGCGGCATGGGTGGCATGGGCGGTATGGATTTCTGATCCGCACCGGCGCAAGCCGACCTGCAGTACGCAATCGAAAGGAGCCCCGCAGCGATGCGGGGCTCTTTTTTTGTGCGCTTGCGTGGCGCCGGCGCAGGGACAGCGCCGCACAGGTCATGCCGGTTGCATGCCGATGCGCTATAAGCTGCGCACGCATCGCCATGCATGGGAAGCCATGGTCACACCGGTCTGCCACCTCGATCAGCATCGGCTGGACCAGCACCGGCCGGCGTTGCATCGGTTTTTGTTCCGGCGCACCGGCGACTGGTCGCTGGCCGAGGACTTGGTGCAGGAGACCTTCCTGCGCCTGGTCGTGTACGCGCGCGAGCATGTGGTCACCGATATGGCGGCGCTGGCCCGCTCCATCGCGCTCAACCTGCTCAACGACCATCTGCGCCGGCGCCAGCGCCAACGCACCGAATCGATCAGCGACGACGTGCCCAGCCCGGCCGTGGGCGTGGAGGAGGCGGCGATGCAGCGCGAGCGCGTGGAGAGCTTCGCCCGCGCGCTGCAGGGCATGCCGCCACTGCGCCGCGAGGTGTTCGTGCGTTGCCGGGTGCGCGGGCAGAGCTATCGCGAGATCGCCGAGGCGCTGGGCCTGAGCGAGGGCGCGGTGGAAAAGCACGTCAGCCGCGGGCTGCGCTGGCTGCAGGAGGCGGTGGCGCGGACCGATGCCACGCGGCCGCCGGCCGTTGCCGCGGGCGCCGCGGCGCGCGCTGCGCAGCGCGGCCCGGCGCAGGACGACGACGCATGAGCCGGGATTCGGCCTTGCCCCCCGGCGATCGCGCACAGGCTCCCTGCGACGCCGCGGACTGGGTGGCACGCAAGCTTGCCGGCGACGGCGCCGATCCGCCCGGCCTGCAGCGCTGGCTGGCCGCCGATCCGGCGCATCGCGCCGCGTTCGATGCGCTGTGGGCGCTGGCGCACGATGCGGCCTTGCTGGAGGCGCTGGCCGGTTTCGATACGCCGGCCGCGATGCCGCGGGTGCTGTCCGCCTCCGCATCGGGACCCGCGGCGGCGCCGCCACGGCGCCGGCGGCGCTGGCCGGCGGCGGTGGCGCTGGCCGCCAGCCTGGCGTTGCTGGCCGTGCTGGCGTGGCCATGGCTGCGTCCGGACCCGGCGCCGCTGCTGGCCGCCACCGCGCCGGGACAGGTGCGCGTGCTCACGCTCGACGACGGCAGCGTGCTCACCCTCAACGGCGCCAGCCGCGTGCGCGTGCAGCTGCGTGCGCACCGGCGCGAGGTTGCGCTGGAAGCCGGCGAAGTGTTCTTCGACGTCGCCCACGACGCGCGGCGCCCGTTCGAGGTCGCCCTGGGCACGGCCCGAGTGCGGGTGCTGGGGACCGTGTTCAACCTTGCGCGCGATGGCGCCACCAGCGAGCTGTCGGTGTACTCGGGACGGGTGGAGATCGTCAGCCGCGGCGCACGCCAGGTGCTGGCCCAGGGCATGCGCATCGACGCCGTGGGCGATGGCCTGGGCGCGCTGGCCCGCTTCGACCCGGACGCCGGCGACTGGCGCGAAGGCTGGCTGCAGACCGCCGGCATCCCGCTGTCGCGGCTGGTGGAACGGCTCAACCGCCGCTCGCCGCAGTCGATCGCCATCGCCGATCCGGCGGTGGGCGCGCTGCAGGTGTCCGGGCGCTTCCGCCTGGACCAGCCGGAGCAGACCCTGGCGCACCTGGCACGGCTGTATCCGCTGCGGATCCAGCGCACGGCAACGGGCATCACGCTGACCGGCGACACCGCCGTTCACCAGTAGACGCCGCTACGCTTGCTGCCGCGGGCGGTGCCGCTCCCAGGTAGGCAGCGAATTTCCGGGATAAGACGTCGGTCGCAACCCGCATTGCGACGCGTCATAAAAATTTCATGGCGATTGCTTGTCAGGATCGTCGCTGTGCGTCGTCTTGGATGTTCGCCACGCCACGTTGGCAACCAGACAGACGACGCTCATGCCGCCCCGTATCCCGTTCCGTTGTTCTTCCCGCTTCCCTCCGGTCACCGCGTTGGCCGTGGCACTTGCGGTCGCCGTGGCGGCGGCGCCGCTCGCCGCACAGCCCGCCCCGGCTGCCGCGTCCGGCGCCGCGGCGGTGCTGCCGCCCGGCGATCTGGGCGACACCCTGAATGCGTTCTCGCGCGCCACCGGCCTGCAGGTGATCGCCGACCCGAGCCTGCTGCGCGGCAAGCGCAGCCCCGGCTGCAGCGTCGCCGGCGATGCACGGCAAGCGCTGGCGCACCTGCTGCGCGGCACCGACCTGGGCTTCCGCCTGGACGGGGACACGGTGATCGTGCAGTCCGCCAGCGCCGATGCCAATGCCGACGCCGACGCAGCACAGGCGAGTGCGGCGCCGGCCGCGGCCGAAGCGATCGACCTGGACCAGATCGTGGTCACCGGCACCGCCACCCAGCAGCCGAAGTTCCTCGCCCCGTACGCCATTTCCACGATCGGCGCCGAAGCGATCGCGCGCCAGGCGCCGCGCAGCATGGTCGACATGCTGCGCTCGGTGCCCGGCGTCACCGTGGAGAATTCCGGTGGCGAGGCCGGCGGCGAGAACGTGGTGATCCGCGGTCTGCCGTGGTCGGGTTTCCGCCTGCTCGACGTGCTCGAGGACGGCCTGCCGCTGTTCGAGTCCAACTACGAGCGCCAGCTGCAGATCGACGAGGTGTACCGGCTGGACCTGGGCACCACCGGCGCGGAAGTCGTGCGCGGCGGGACCGCGCCGATCTACAGCAACAACGCCTCCGGCGGCGTGCTCAACTTCATCACCAACCACGGCACCGACATCCCCAAGGGCGCGGTAAAGCTGACCGGCGGGTCGAACGCGCTGGGCCGCATGGACGCCACCGCCTCCGGGCCGGTCAAGGGCAACGACAATCTGCTGTATGCGGTCAGCGGCTTCTACCGACAGAGCGACGGCCTGCGCGATCCGGGCTTCGGCAACGGCAACCAGGGCGGCCAGATCAAGCTCGGCGGCACCTACAAGTTCGACTTCGGCAAGATCTTCGCCGACTTCAAATACCTCAACGACCGCGGGGTGTTCTACAGCGCGATCCCGCTGGCCGATCCACGCAACGGCGATTCGCTCGGCGACCTGATCGACCCGTCCACCGGCACGCTCAACAGCGACAGCTTCCGCAACGTCAGCATCCGCACGCTGGACGGCAAGGGCGGCAACCGCGTGCAGACGCGCGACCTGGCCGATGGCGTGCATCCGGTCACGCGCACCCTGACCGTGGGCGGCGAGACCGAGTTCGCCAACGGCTGGCGGCTCAGCGACAAGGCCCGCTACGTCGATGGCGACGTTGGCTTCAATGCGCTGCTCAACGGGTCTGCGGTGGATGCGGCCAGTACCCTGAGCGGCCGCCTGGCCGCCGCGCGCGCCGCGTTCCCGGGCACCGCGGCGCTGCGCTACGTGCTGGCCGGGACCAACACGCCGTTCGATCCGGCCTCCACCGCCGGGCTGACCATGATCAACACCTGGTCGAGCACGCAGACCCACTACAGCGACTTCGTCAACGACCTGCGCCTGGGCCGGCTGTTCGATACCGCCGGCGGCGGCAGCCACGACGTGTCGCTGGGGCTGAGCTTCAGCCGTTTCGACCTGCAGCAACAGCAGCTCGGCAATGCGCTGCTGACCGACGTCAAGACTAATCCCGACGCGCTCGACATCCAGGCCTTGAACGCCGGCGGGCAGGTGCTCGGCAACGTCACCGAGAACGGCTTCACGTCCTATGGCAGCGGCGACCTGATCGGCGACAGCCACGGCACCGCCACCGCGCTGTACGCGGCCGATACCTGGAAGCTGGCCGATGCCTGGGAAGTGGATGCCGGCCTGCGCCGGGTGTGGCGCCGCGAGGAAGGCAACCGTGGCGTGATCGGCACCCAGACCATCGCCAGCAGCGGCCCGCTTGCCGCACGCAGCATCACTGGTCTGGTCGGCAGCGTGCCCTACCAGAAGAACATGGCCGGCACCTCGTGGACGCTGGGCACGTCCTACAAATTTTCCGAACCGTTCAATGCATTCGCGCGCTACACCGAGAGCTTCAGTTTCCCGCGCCTGAGCGAGCAATGGGGCAATGTGGTGAACGGCGTCGGCGGGCGCATGCCCGACGGCAGCGCCACGCCGGTGACGCCGATCCGCCAGGCGGAGATCGGCCTGAAGTACGGTTCGCGGCCGCTGGACCTGGTGCTGATCGGGTTCTACAGCGACTTCAAGAACCTCAATTCCAGCACCTATGTCGCCAATGCCAGCGGCCTGCTGGTCAACGTGCCGCTGATGCTCGACACGCGCACCAAGGGCGTGGAGCTGGAAGGCACCTGGCGGCCGACCGACGCGTTCGAGATCGCCGGCTCGGTCACCGTGCAGGATCCGCGCATCAGCGGTGCCGACACCTTCAGCGGCCTGTCCGGCGCCAGCCTGGTCGACAACGAGATCCCGCGCGTGCCCAAGTACAGCTGGTCGTTGCAGCCGAGCTATCGCTTCCAGGCCGGCGAGGTGGAGACACGCGTCTATGCCACCTGGTTCGGCATCGGCCGGCGCTTCCAGGACTTCACCAACGCCAGCGTGCTGCCGGCCTACCGAACGCTCGATGTCGGCGTGCACCTGCAGCTGGACGCCAACTTCAGCGCGCAGCTGCTGTGCACCAACGTGACCGATTCGCACGGCCTGACCGAAGGCAATGCGCGCGCGCCGGGCGTGTCCGGCGATCTGGTGCAGGCCGACGCCACGGTCGGGCGGCCGATCTTCGGCCGCAGCTACGTCGCCTCGCTGCAGTGGGCCTGGTAGCGCGTCGCTAGCGATGCTGTGCGTGCGCCAGCGCCGACGGCGCAGGCACGGCAACGCGTCGTACCGGCCTCCGGTTCCGCCCAAAGGACACACGCATGCATTCCATGAATATCACCCGCCGCCGCTTCCTCGGCGGCCTTGGCACCACGCTTGCCGCGGGCATGCTGCCGATGCCTGCCTGGGCGCAGGCTTCCGCCGCGGCGGCCGCATCCGCCGACCGGCTGCGCGAGCCGCTGAGCGGCTGGACGCCCGGCATGCTCGACATCCACCACATCGGCACCGGCCGCGGCAACGCCACCCTGATCGTGTGCCCGGACGGCACCTCGATGATGATCGACGCCGGCGCGATCGACGGCCTGGACAAATACCTGATCGACGAGCTGCCCAACGACTCGCGGCGCGCCGGCGAATGGGTGGGGCGCTACGTGCGACGCCACCTGGCGCAGGCCGGCCGCCACGAGATCGACGATTTCGTGCTGACCCATTTCCACCGCGACCACATGGGCGAGCGCCTGCCGGACACGCCGATGGCCAGCAACGGCAAGTACGCACTGACCGGCCTGATCGACGTGGCGCAGATCGTGCCGATCCGCCGCTACCTGGATCGCGGCTTTCCCGACTACGACTTTCCCGCACCGCTGGACGACCCGAACCAGCTCAACTACCGCGCCTTCATCCAGGCCGAGCGCGCACGCGGCGCAGCGGTCGAGCGTTTCCGCGCGGGGGCGGGCGATCAGCTGCGGCTGCGCCGTAGGCCCGCCGCATATCCCGGCTTCGCCGTGCGCAACCTGATGGTCAACGGCGAAGTGTGGACCGGCGAGGGCGAACGCACCCGCAACCTGTTTCCGCCCGGAGCGGTGCCGACCGAGAACCAGTGCTCGCTGGCGTTGCGCATGGACTACGGCGCGTTCAAGTACTACAGCGGTGGCGACGTCAGCAATACCACCAACTACTACGGCGACGACCCTTGGCGCGACGTGGAAACGCCAGCGGCGCAGATCGCCGGGCCGGTCGACGTGGCCGTCGCCAACCACCATGCGTACGCCGATGCGATGGGGCCGGCGTGCGTGCGTGCGCTGCGCCCGCGCGCCTTCGTGATCCTGAGTAACGATTCGGCGCATCCGTCGATCACGCCGCTGGAGAACATGCTCAGCCAGCGCCTGTATCCCGGCCCGCGCGATATCTACGCCACCGCGATGAAGCCGGAGAACATCATCGCCAACAAGCGCGTGCGCGAGATGACCAGCCTCAACGGGCACGTGGTGGTGCGGGTCGAGCCGGGCGGCGCGCGGTACCGCATCGTGGTGCTGGATAACAGTGACGAATCCGATCGCGTGCTGGCCGTGCACGGCCCGTATGCCAGCGGCCGGCGCGAGGCGGTGGGCGGCTAGCGGCAGAGACGATGCCGTGTGCATGCGGCTTCAGCCGCGACAAGCATTGCCTTCAGCGCCGGTCGGCTCGATTGCCCGAGATCGCCAAGCCTCGCTGCAAAAGCTGCAAATGCCCGGCAGAAAAAAGGGCGCCAGCGCGGCATCGCTCGCCTGGACGCGGCCGCATCCGGCCTTGCCGCGGTTGACGAAGCGCGAGGCCGGCACCGCTGCCTGCGCCGTACCGCAATAGGTCTTGCATCGATGGCCGGACGTCCGCAGCAAGGCGTGTCCTGCAATGTATTCAGGCGCCGTCGCCGCCACGGAGATGCGATGCGGACTCTGCGCAAATCGACGCGTTGCGCAACGAATCGCGCATAAAGCGGGATCGTCTACAAGATCCCTGTGGCGACGTGTTGACAACGTTGTCGACGCATTGCAGGTTAGGTCCGCGAGTACGTCAGGGGATATACGCGCTCGCACGCTCGTCTTCCTTCTGCGCGCCGATGCGGCGCAACGCAGCGCATGCCATCGCATGCGTGCGGCTGCGCCGTGGGCAACGACACGGGATACCTCGTGTGGTGGCGGAACTGAAGACGCGCACCGTTGCGCCGGCGTCCGTCGGCGTTTCCGCGCCAGCCTGCAGCAGGGAGATCCGCATGCCTCGTCATTACCTCACCACTCTCGCGCTCGGCATCGTGCTGGCGCTGCATGGCGCGCCCGACGCGCTGGCGCAGGACACTGCAAGCGATGCCGCGCCCAAGGCCGCCGCCACGGACCTGGGCGAGGTCGTGGTCACCGGATCGCGGATCAAGCGCTCGGAAGTGGAAGGCGCCGAACCGGTGGTGGTGATCAGCGCGCAGCAGATCCAGCAGGAAGGTTTCCTCACCGTGTACGACGTGCTCAATACGCTGAATCAGCAGGGTGGCGTCGAGGCCGATACCAAGTACGGCTCGCACACGCCCAACGCATCGCCGGTGAGCTTGCGCGACCTCGGCCCGGGCCGCACCCTGCTGCTGGTCAACGGCCACCGCGTCGCCGATTATCCGCAGCCCTACGCGGGCGAGAGCAACTTCGCCAACTACAGCAGCATCCCGTCCGCGGCGGTGGAGCGGATCGAGATCCTCACCGGCGGCGCCTCGGCGATCTACGGTTCCGATGCGGTGGCCGGCGTCATCAACGTGATCCTGAAGAAGGGCTACGAGGGCAACCAGGTGCGGCTGCGCGGCGGCACCGCCACCGAAGGCGGCCGCGACGTGTTCGACCTGTCCTGGGTCGGCGGCACCAGCGGCGACAGGTGGAACCTGACCTATGCGCTGCAGTGGACGCGGCGCGATCCGCTGTCGGTCGGCGAGCGCCCGAAGATGGACGACCAGGACGACGAGTCCTACAGCAACTGGACCGCGCAGGCGCGCAAGTACGGCTTCAATTCCTACACCGGCCTGACCCTGCTCGACGCCGACACCAACCAGCGCCTGGCCCCGCCCAGCGGCACCTGCGCGCGCTTCGGCGGCCAGTACATCGATTCGCAGCGGCTGAGCTACGACTACAACAGCGACACGCTCACCAACCTCGGTGGCTATTGCGGCATGGCCCACGACTACGCCGACTGGCTCGCCGCCAGCGGCGGCGACAGCGGCTCGGCGTATCTGTACGGCACCTTCGATTTCGACAACGGCATGCAGGCCTGGAGCACGCTGTCGGTGAACAAGAGCACCGGCTACTGGACCTACGATCCGCCATACGTCTACCTGGGCCCGTTCCACGACACCGGGACCGACCGCAACCTGTACGCGATCCGCCAGCTGACCCGCTACGAATCCGGCGGCTGGAAGAACCTGGCCAACACCACCAAGGAACTGTCCTGGGACCTGAGCGCCGGCCTCAAGGGCACCCTGGCCGATCGCTTCGACTGGGAAATCGCGCTCGGCCGCGCGCGCTACACCACCGACGAATACGTGCGCACCGTGGACACGCAGAAGGCCACCGCCTATTTCCTCGGGCCGCAACTGGGCAGCACCGCCGACGGCACGCCGATCTACGACCTCAACGAGGAGCGCTGGTACCAGCCGCTCAGCGGCGCGCAGTACAACGACCTGGCGGTGAAGGCGCACAACCAGGCTGATTCGTGGGTCAACCAGGCCAGCGCCAACATCACCGGCGAACTGTTCCAGGGCTGGGCCGGGCCAATCAAGTTTGCCGCGGTCGGTGAGGTGGCCAAGCAGGGCTACCGGCTTGATCCCGATCCCTGCGCCAACACCTGCTATCCGCTGGACGTGGTCGACTACGGCGGCGGCGAGCGCCTGCGCTATTCCGGCGGCATCGAGTTCGACGTGCCGCTGCTGTCCTCGCTCAACGCCAGCCTGGCCGCGCGCCACGACCGCTACGGCGACTACAAGTCGTACAGCAGCGATCTCGGTTCGGCGATCGGCAAGCAGAGCGACACCACCTGGAGCACCGGCCTGGAGTGGCGTCCGCTGAGCACGCTGCTGCTGCGCGGCAGCCTGGCCACCAGCTTCCGCGCCCCGGACATGCACTACGTGCTCGGCGAACCCAGTTCCACCCAGCAGACCGTGATCGACCAGTACCGCTGCATCCAGCAGGGCTACTACCTGACCGGCGGCTGCAGCGCCGAAAATGCCGACGTCTACTACCTGATGCAGGTGAACCGCCGCGGCACCCCGGACCTGGAATCGGAGCACGGGCGCTCGGCCACCGCCGGCTTCGTGTGGGACATCGCCGACGGCCTGTCGCTGACCGTCGATTACTACAAGATCCGCCTGCAGGACATGATCAAGGACATCAATCGCGACGAGATCCTGACCGCCGAAGCGGGTTGCCGTACCGGCTTGACCACCGCCGGCGGGCTATGGGTCAACCCGGGCGGCGCCGAATACTGCGCGCGCATCGTCTCGCGGGTGGCGCGCGATGCGGCCGGCCGCGTGACCGGCATCGAGCAGGGCCCGATCAACATCGCGCAGATGCAGGTCTCCGGCGTCGATGCCTCGCTGAAGTACCGGGTGACCACCGCGCGCTGGGGCAACTTCAGTTTCGGCCTGGACTACAACAACCTGATCAGTTATCGCGAGCAGACCTACCGCACCGACGACTACAAGAACCTGCGCGACCAGAAGATCCGCAGCAAGCTGCGAGGCAGCGTGCACTGGGAGAACGGCGGCCCGCTGGACCTGACCGTCTACGCCAAGCGCTTCGGCTCCACCCAAGCGGTGAACTGGGGCACCTGCACGCGCTTCGACGACGGCTACCAGCCGAGCCCGTCGGACGAGTGCCTGGTCACCGACAGCGCCAACCCGCACTTCGGCGACAGCACCACGCGCTACTTCGGCCGGGTCGGCCCGGTGGTGTACTGGAACCTGACCGCCGGCTACCGCATCACCCCGAAGATGAAAGTGAACCTGTACGTCAACAACGTGCTCAACACCACCGGCTACGACAACAAGGAACGCTACTACGGCTACCAGTTCTACAACACCACGCTGTACGACGCGATCGGGCGCGAGGTGGCTGCGGAGTATGTGTTCGATTTCTAGAGGCCGGGATTGGGGATTCGAGATTCGGGATTGGGAGACGTAGCGGATCGCTTGGGCCTTCGGGCTTTGCGACTCCCCAATCTCCAATCCCGAATCCCGGCTCCATCCAGTTGCCAATGCAACTGTGGCGCCCCCCAAAATCCTGTGCTATCAATGCAACCCATGAACGCCAACCGCAGCTTTTATTTTTGGTACTACGGTTTTCCGATGCCGCTGGCGGAGGAAGGAATGCGTTCACCCTGAAGGAAACTTCAGCCGCATCCCCGAAAGCCGCCAGCGAACCTGGCGGCTTTTTTCATGCCGCCGGACCTGGCCCCCGACCCAGAACCCGACGAGAGATTCCCATGCCCCCCCATACCGACGATCTGCGCATCCGCAAGATCGAACCGCTGACCCCGCCCGCCCACCTGCTGTCGCTGCTGCCCTGCGACGAAGAAGCCTCGCAGACCGTCGCCGCCTCGCGCGCGGCGCTGCACGAAATCCTGCATGGCCGCGACGACCGCCTAGCGGTGGTGATCGGCCCGTGCTCGATCCACGATCCGGTGGCGGCGATGGAGTACGCGCAACGTCTGCGTCCGCTGCGCGACACCTACGGCGATGCGCTGGAGATCGTGATGCGGGTGTACTTCGAGAAGCCGCGCACCACGGTCGGCTGGAAGGGCCTGATCAACGATCCCAATCTCGACGGCAGCTTCGACATCAACAAGGGCCTGCGCCTGGCGCGCGGCCTGCTGCGCGACATCAACCGCCTCGGCCTGCCGGCCGGCGTGGAATTCCTCGACATCATCTCGCCGCAGTACATCGCCGACCTGGTGGCCTGGGGCGCGATCGGCGCGCGCACCACCGAAAGCCAGGTGCACCGCGAACTGGCTTCGGGCCTGTCGTGCCCGGTCGGGTTCAAGAACGGCACCAGCGGCGACGTCAAGATTGCGGTCGATGCGGTCGGCGCGGCCTCGCATCCCCACCATTTCCTGGCGGTGACCAAGGACGGGCAGACCGCGGTCGCCACCACCACCGGCAACCCCGATTGCCACGTGATCCTGCGCGGCGGCAAGCTGCCCAACTACGATGCGGCCAGCGTCGCCGCCGCCGGCCAGGTGCTGGAGAAGGCCGGGTTGCCGGCACGGCTGATGGTCGATGCCAGCCACGCCAACAGCGGCAAGAACCCGGACAACCAGCCGAAGGTGATCGAGGACATCGCCGCGCAGCTGGAAGCCGGACAGACCCATATCGTCGGCGCGATGGTGGAGAGCCACCTGGTCGGCGGCCGCCAGGAACTGGTGGAGGGCCAATCGCTGGTCTACGGGCAGAGCATCACCGACGGCTGCATCGATTGGGACAGCTCGGTGCAGGTGCTGGAGCGCCTGGCGCAGGCGGTGCGCGCGCGGCGCCAGGCTCGGTTGTCGCAGGCGGCCTGAGCGGCGCAGCGCAGCGACAGGCAGCGGGCTGCAGCCAGATGCCTGTCGCCCGAAAGACTCGCGGTTATCCCGATGCCCGCGGCGGCCCGAGCGAAGCGGCAAGCACCACAGCACGCGCGCCGCTGTTATGCACACATGCCGCTCTTCTGTAGGAGCGGCTTCAGCCGCGACGAGCGAAGGCGCGATCGCTCCAACTCCGGTGACAGCAGGGATGAAGCTTCTTCTACAACGCGCGTAGCAGGGAGCGCAGGTCTTTGTAGGCAGCTTCAGCTGCGACAGCCGGCGTTGTCAGCAAAGGCTTGGAGAGGCGCATCCGATGCGGCACCAGGCGCGGGCTGTCGAAGCGGTGTCGATCCGGTGGCGGGCTGCAGGCAAGGCCCAAGGTGTCCGTTGCGCATCACCCAAAAAAGACCCGGCCGTGCCGTCGAATCCAAAGGGAGAGAGCCTCTTCATCGACGGCATCCGGCCGGTGGTGAATTTATGCGCCCGTGCCGTGGCTGCGGTTTGCCGTTGTGTGCCAACGATTGGCAAGGTGTTCGGGTTGCGTTAAAGCCGGTTTCGTGGCGGTTCAGCGCGTCAGCGCGATCGCAGCAGGCGGCGTCGAGGCTGGCCGGCAATGCGCTGCATGCGATGCGCCCGGCGCTCGCACTCGGTCGGTGCTCTGGCTGCGCGTGCCGTCGCATGTTGGCTGGCGCATTTCGCGCGCTGACCGATAATGCGCGCATGGCCGACTCTCCGCCCTGGTTCCTGTACCTGCTCGAATGCCGCAATGGCAGCTACTACGCGGGCATCACCATCGATCTGCAGGCGCGCTACCAGGCGCATCTGCGCGGCACCGGCGCCAAGTACACCCGCGCCAACCCGCCGCTGCGGCTGCTGGCCAGTCGCGCCTACCCCGACCGCGCCGCCGCCTCGCGCGCCGAATACGCGCTCAAGCAGTTGCCGCGCGCGCGCAAGCTGGCTTTTCTCAGTGAGCCCGACCCGGTGTTCTCGCCCATCGATGCATAGCGGTGTGGTGGACGCTTTGGCACTGATCGCATCCGAAGCCGGCCAGCATCGCCGCTTCGTTCGTCGCGGCTGAAGCCGCTCCTACAGGGAGCTTTCGGGGCGCTTGCTGGTGCACTGTAGGAGGGGCTTCAGCCCCGACCGATCACCGAAACGGCTGCGGTCCGGGCTCGCTCTCGCGGCTGAAGTCGCTCCTACAAAAGCGCGCGGGAGCCGCGGCGATGGCGCTGCGTAGCGCGCTGGATGGGTCAATCCGCCACGTGCATGGTGCCGGTATCCAGCCAGCGCTGGTGCCAGGACAGCGCCTCGGGTAGCAGGTGCGGGGTGTGCTTGCCGTAGCTGTCGTGCAGCGCGCGGTCGAAATAGTCCTCCAGCTGCGCGCGGTAGCTCGGGTCCACGCAATGATCGATCAGCTGCCGCGCGCGGTGCCGCGGCGGCAGGCCGCGCAGGTCGGCCAGGCCGTGTTCGGTGACGATGATGGAGACGTCGTGCTCGGTGTGGTCCACGTGGCTGACCATCGGCACGATGGCCGAGATGCTGCCGTGCTTGGCGGTGCTGGGGCTGAGGAAGATCGACAGGAAGCTGTTGCGGGCGAAGTCGCCGGAGCCGCCGATGCCGTTCATGATGCGGCTGCCCATCACGTGGGTGGAATTGACGTTGCCGTACAGGTCCGCCTCGATCATGCCGTTCATGGCGATGCAGCCCAGCCGCCGCACCAGTTCCGGATGATTGGAGATCTCCTGCGTGCGCAGGATGATGCGCTCGCGGTAGAAATCGATGTTGCGCTTGAACTCCTCGTTCGCCTCCGGGCTCAGCGCGAAACCGGTGCACGAGGCCACCTTCAGCACGCCGCTGCGCAGCAGGTCGAGCATGCCGTCCTGGATCACCTCGGTGAAGGCGCTCAGGTCGCGGAAGCCACTGCTGGCCAGGCCGGCCAGCACCGCGTTGGGGATATTGCCCACGCCCGACTGCAGCGGCAGCAGGTTGGCCGGCAGCCGGCCCTTGCTCACTTCGTGCTTGAGGAAGTCGATCAGGTGCGCGGCGATGCGCTCGCTGGTGGCGTCGGCCGGGGTGAACGGGCTGTTGCGGTCGGGGCCATGGGTGCGCACCACCGCCACGATCTTGTCCGGATCGCAGCGCAGCGACGGCTCGCCGATGCGGTCGTCGGCGTGCAGCAGCGGGATCGGCTTGCGCTGCGGCGGCAGCGCGGTGCCGTAGTACACGTCGTGCATGCCGTCGATGCCGGCCGGCTGCCAGTCGTTGACCTCGACGATCACTTTCTTGGCCAGGTCCAGCCAGGTCTTGTTGTTGCCGATCGACGTGGACGGGATCAGGCTGCCGTCCTCGCGAATGCCGGCCACTTCCACCACCGCGGTGTCGATCTCCCCGTAGAAGCCGAACCACACGTGCTGGGCGACATGGCTGAGGTGGATGTCGATATAGTCCAGGGTGCCGGCGTTGATGCGTTGGCGCGCGTCCGGGTCGGTCTGGAACGGCATGCGCAGGGCGATGCCCTCGGCCTTGGCCAGCGCGCCGTCCAACTCCGGCGCGGTGGAGGCGCCGGTCATCAGCCGGATCTTGAACGCCTGCCCCTGCAGGTGCGCGGCCTCGATGCGCTGCGCCAGCGCGATCGGCACCGCCTTCGGGTAGCCCGAGCCGGTGAAGCCGCTCATCGCCACCGTCTCGCCGGGCTGGATCAGCGCGGCGGCGGCCTCGGCGGTGACGATGCGCTCGCGCAGGCGCGGGTGGAGGATGCGTTCGGCGGACATGGGGCAACAACCATGGGGGCAGGGGAGAGGCCGATTATCGCGGATCGCGCCGGTCGCGGCTTTGCGCCGATGGTGCAGTGGCGGCGTTGTGGCTTTCACGCGCCCCACGCCGCGCCACAGCGATAGTGCGTCGGTGCCGCCCTTCGCCCGCCTCTCGCCGAACGCCGCCCTCGAACGCTACCGGCGCTGGCCGCGGCCGTTGCGCCTGCTGCTGCGCGGGCTGTTGATCGCCTATCTGCTGTACCTGCTGCTCGGCAACGTGTTCCTCAACACGCCGCTGTTCGACATGGCGACCAATCGCAAGCCGGAGAAATTCCGCATGCAGACCGGGCCGGCGCTGACCGTGCTGCCGGGCTTCGTCACGGCGTGGGACGTGCGCATGCGCGGACATGTGCAGCGCAGCGTATGGCACCTGCGCGCCGACCGCGCCAGCGCGCGCATCGCATTGCTGCCGCTGCTGCACCGCGAGGTGCGCCTGCCATGGATGGAGGCGGTGAACGTGATCGGCGAGATCGACCGCGTCGCCGACGCCATCCCGCCGCCGCCGCAGAGCGACCAGGGCTGGACCCTGCGCTTCGACGCGATCCACAGCGGCACGCTGCGCCGCGCGCGCTTCGGCGAACTGGCGATCGAAGGCAAGGGCCATGGCACGGTGGGGTTCCTCAAACAACTCAAGGGCGGGCCGTCGGAACTGTTCCCGTCGCAGATCGTGTTCGACGAGGCCAGCGTGCGCTACGGCAAGCGCCAGATCGCCGACCAGGCGCATCTGGACGCGCGCTTCTCGTTCCCCCGCCACTACCGCGCGCAGGCGCCGGGCCTGCGCAAGCTCGGCATCACCGACCTGGCGCTGCAGCTGCACGGGCGCAGCGTGGCGCTGCGCATCGACACTGCCGGGGCGAATACGCAGCTGAGCACCGAACCCGGGCTCGGCCACCTCGACGCCAACCTGCGCATGCTGCGCGGCGAACTGCAGCCGGGCAGCAAGCTCAATTGGCGCGTGCCGCTGCACGCCGGCGTGGGCGCCACCGATCGCGGCGTGCTGGCGCTGCTGCTCGACGTCGATCGCGACATCCGGCTGCGCGCGCGCCTGCCTGGGCAGGTCGATCCGCGCAGCATGCTCGACGCCGACGTGCGCATCGCCGGGCGCAACGTACCGTTCGCCGATCCCGCGGCGTTGCTGCCGCGCCTGTCCGGCACGGTGCAGGGACGCTGGCATTTCGAATCGCTGAACTGGATCAGCGACCTTTTGGTGCGCAAGCCGTGGTTCCGGCTCGACGGCGGCGGCGACGTGTCCGCCGATCTGCGTCTGGCGCATGGCGCGCTGCAGCCGGGCAGTCGCCTCGACGTGCCCGACGTGCAGGCCACGGCCGATGTGCTGCGGTTGCGCATCCGCGGCCAGGCGCAGGCGGTCGGGCGCATCGTCGGCACTGCCGCGCAGCCGCGTACCGAGGTCGACGTGCGCATGCATACATTCGCGCTGGCGCCGCTGGCCGAACCCAAGGCGATCTTCGTGCAGGGCGAGAACCTGCGCCTGGACCTGCAGGGCGACGGCGCGCTGGCGACGTTGAAGGAATCGTTGCAGGCGCGCCTGCGTTTCGACGATGCGCGCGTGCCCGACCTGCGCGCCTACAACCGTTACCTGCCGGCATCGCAGGTGCGCGTGCTCGGCGGCAGCGGATCGCTCAGTGGCGATCTGCACCTGGACGCGGCCGGGCAGGTGGGCGAAGGCAATGTGCGCATGCGCGGCCGCCAGGCGCAGCTGCAGGCGGCCGGACTGGCGCTGGCGGGCGACCTGGATCTGGATGCGCGGCTGCGGCGCGCGGAACTGCAGGGCAAGCGCTTCGACCTGAGCGGCAGCACGCTGCGCCTGCAGGGCGTGCGCTACGGCGACGGCGCCAAGCAGCGCGACTGGTGGGCCACGCTGCGCGTGCCGCAGGGGCGCATCGCCGCAACGCCGGCCACGCAAGCCGATGCGCAGGTGCAGATCCAGATGCGCGACGCCGGTCCGGTGCTGGCGGTGTTCGCGCAGCGCAGCGATGCGCCGGCCTGGCTGCTGAAGCTGGCCGATGCCGGGCAGCTGGAGGCGAGCGGCCAGTTGCGCTGGCGCAAGGACGCGCTGTGGCTGGATCGCTTGCAGGCGGAAAACCAGCGCGTGTCGCTGCGCGCGCGGCTGCGCGTCGGTGATGCCGGCACTCAGGGTGACCTGTATGCGCGCTGGGGCGTGCTCGGCGTCGGCGTGGCGCTGCGTGGCGAGCAGCGGCAATGGCATCTGCTCGGCGCACGCGAGTGGTACGAGCGGCAACCGGCGTGGTTGTCGGACACGCTGCCCGCTCCGGCACCGACGCCGTTGTCGCCCTGAGCCGCAAGGCGGTGCGTGCTTCGCGCGGCGTTACGTTTACGCAGGCGCGCCAGCCTGTTCTCGAATCGCGCCTTCGTCGCCAGGCAAGCCGTGTTCATATGGAGCGACTACGGATCGCCTGGGCAATGGGTCGCGACGATGAAAGCGCGTCGCGATCGCATCGACCAGGCGCAGCACGTGCCCATGCGTGATCACGTGACGCCTGCGCGCCGATGTCGCGCACCTTGTGTCGATACGCGTAGTCTGTGAAGACGAGACGTCGCCGCATACTGCATTGCAGCAGAATGTACCGCCCAGTTTCATTTTGCAGTGCAGCGTGCAATGTGCAAACAAAGCGCCCAAGATCAACCTGCATCCCGACGTGGGGGAGGGAGCAAGGCCCGCTGGCAGTTCGCTGCAAGCGGGCTTTTTTTTGCCTCGAGTTTGGGTAACCCAGGACGCTGCGTCGCCTTTTCAGGCAGTGCTTTTCGTACGGCGCCAGGCATGGACGCCAATCGTGTACCACGCGCCATCGCCTGATCGTGCCTGCGGCTTGGCCAATCGCCTTGTCGGTGCGCTGCGCGGCCCCTGTCTGCCGACGCGCCGGGATGCCAGAATCGACGGATGCCCGCATCCTCTCCGCTTGTCCCCGACTCCGTGCAACCCTTGCTCGACCGCAACCTGGCGCGCTTGCGCCAGGCCGTCGGCGCGCGACCCTGGCCCGATCGTCCCGGCTTCGACGCCGACCTGCAGCGCGCGGTGCTCGCCAGCGATTTCCTGCTCGACACGGTGTGCCGGCAACCGGCGTTGCTCGAATACCTGGCGCAGCCCGATCCGCCGCCATTGCCGGTACCGCAGCTGGATCCGGCGCAGCCGGCGGCGTGGCCGGCGCAACTGCGCCGCTATCGCGCGGCGGCCTCGGCGCGGCTGGTGTGGCGCGACGTGCTGGGCCTGGACGATGTCGACGCGACCTTGGCCGGCAGCACCCAGTTGGCCGAGATCTGCCTCGATATCGCGCTGCAGGCGCTGGAAGGCGAATTCGCCACGCGCCACGGCGTGGTTCGCGCCGCCGACGGCAGCGCGCAGCGGCTGGTGGTGTTCGGCCTTGGCAAGCTCGGCGGCGGCGAACTGAACTTCTCCTCGGACGTGGACCTGGTCTACGCCTATCCGCAGGGCGGCGAATCCGATGGCGCGCGTGCGCTCGCCGCCGAGGAATATTTCGCGCGCCTCGGCCAGCGCCTGGCGCGGCTGCTGGACGAGACCACCGCCGACGGCTTCTCGCATCGCGTGGACCTGCGCCTGCGTCCGTTCGGCACCGCCGGGCGGGTGGCGTTGTCGTTCGCCGGCATGGACCACTACTTCCAGCGCGAGGGCCGCGACTGGGAGCGCTACGCGTGGCTGAAGGCGCGCGCGGTGGCCGGCGACATCGCCGCCGGCGAAGACTGGCTGCAGACGCTGCGTCCGTTCGTGTACCGGCGCTACCTCGACTTCACCGCGCTCGACGGGCTACGCGAGATGAAGGCGGCGATCACTGCCGAAGTCGCGCGGCACGATCGTCTCGACGACATCAAGCGCGGTCCCGGCGGCATCCGCGAGATCGAATTCCTGGTGCAGTCGCTACAGCTGATCCGTGGCGGCCGCGAGCCGGCGCTGCGCGAGCCGCGCTTGCTGCCGGCGTTGCAGGCGCTGGTCGCCGGCGGCCAGGTCGCGGCCGCCGATGGCGCGGCGCTGGCCCACGCGTACCGCTTCCTGCGCCAGGCCGAGAACCGCCTGCAGATGCTGCGCGACGCGCAGACCCATGCGCTGCCGGAAGACGCGCTGGACCGCGCGCGCATCGCGCTCGGTCTCGGTTACGCCGATTGGACGCAGCTGTATGTCGCGTTGCAGGTGCAGCGCGACCGTGTCGCCGCCGAATTCGCCGAGTTGCTGGCGCCGCGGGTGCAGGCGGTGGCGCCGGATGCGCTGGCCAGTTACTGGCGCGGCTTGCCGCACGAAGCCGGCGCGCAGGTGCTGGCCGCCGCCGGCTTCGCCGATGCCGAGGGTGCCGACCAGGCGCTGCGCGGCTTCGTGCAGTCGTTGGGCGTGCGCACGCTGTCGGACGCGGCGCGCGCGCGGCTGGACCGGGTGCTGCCGGCATTGCTGCACGCCGCCGCACGCTCGCCGCAGGCCGACGCCGCGTTGCACCGTGTGCTCGGCCTGCTGCAGGCGATCCTGCGCCGCGCCAGCTATCTCGCCTTGCTCGACGAACAGCCCAGCGCGCTTGCACGGCTGGTCGATGTGCTGGCGCGCAGTGCGTTCCTGTCCGAACGCCTGGTCGCGTATCCGTTGCTGCTCGACGAACTGCTCGATAGCCGCGTCGCCGGGCCGATGCCGGATCGGGTGGCGATGCAGCGGCTGTGCGACAGCGCGGTCGCCGCCGCCGGCGACGATCCGGAAGCCGCCCTGCGCGGCCTCAACGAAGCGCGTCAGGCGCTGAGTTTCCGTATCGCATTGGCCGCACTGGATCGGCGCCAGCCGGCGGTGCACAGCGCCCGCCAGCTCGCGGAGCTGGCCGAAGGCGTGGTGCTGACCGTGCTGCGCCTGGCGCGCGCCGAGCTGGTCGCAGCCCATGGCGAAGTGGCGAGCGGCAGTTTCGCGATCGTCGGCTACGGCAGCCTCGGCGGCATCGAACTGGGCATCGGCTCGGACCTGGACCTGGTGTTCCTGTACGACCATGCCGCCGGCGCGGAGACCTCCGCCGGACCGCGCCCGCTGGAGAGCGGGCGCTGGTTCGCGCGCCTGGCGCAGAAGGTGATCGCGCTGCTCGGTGCGGTCACCGGCGGCGGCCGCCTGTACGACATCGACGTGCGCCTGCGCCCGGACGGCGGCAAGGGCGCGCTGGTGTCGTCGCTGGCCAGCTATACCGAGTACCAGCGCGAGCGCGCCTGGACCTGGGAGCACCAGGCACTGGTGCGTGCGCGCGGCGTGGCCGGCGATGCCGTGTTGCTGCAACGCTTCGAGCAGGTGCGCGCGCAGACCCTGGCGCGTTCGCGCGACGCGGCGCAGCTACGCGAGGAAGTGTTGAAGATGCGCGCACGCATGCGCGCCGAACTGGACCGCAGCGATGCCGCCCGCTTCGACCTGAAGCAGGGTGCTGGCGGCCTGGTCGATCTGGAATTCCTGCTGCAGGCCGGGGTGTTGCTCGGCGCCGCGCAGCATCCCGAGCTGACCGTGCCGCGCGCTACGCCGGCGCTGATCGACGCATTGGCGGCCAGCGCATGGTTCGATGCGCCGACTGCCGCCCGTTTGCACGAGGCGCACGCAACGCTGGTCGACGCCGGCCTGGCCTGCACGCTGGACCGGCGCCCGCGGCTGACTGCGAGCACCGACGCGATCGCGCAGGCGCGGGCGGCGATCACTGCCGCGGCGCAGGCCAAGGGGCTGGCATTCGAGCCGGGGCGCGGCGAGCGATAGCGCGGCTGGTCCGCCGCCGGCCCGCCGGATCCCACCCGGCCTGCCCGGAAGTGGATGGCACGCCCCTGAGGTGAACATGGGGCGTGCCCGTCATCCGGGGGTGGCTCGCTTCTTGAGCCAAAGCGCCCTGATGAGCATGAGCACAAGCAGAAGAAAGCCGCAGAGTCCTTGCAGCAATTCCGGCCAGCCGGCGCCGAGGTCGCATGCGGCCGCAATTTTCTGCCAAAGAACGTCTGCGAAAAGCGCATTCAAAAGCGAGGCGAGCAATAACGGAAGCAGCAGTGGATCGCGGAGCATGCGCCTGTGGTTCGATGTCATCTGTCTTCGCTTCCTTTCGTTTTTTTGAGGCTTGTGTTGGATCCGAGTCACGTGCGCGACAGCACGTAGCAGCATAGTTCGATCCGTCGCACGGGCTCGGCGACGATGTTGCCGAAGTCGACCTGGCGTGGCGAGTGCCGCTGGGGTCGGCGCCGGCCTAAGCTGCACGCTGGACCGGCGGCTGCGCCTGACCGCGAGCACGGAGACCGTCGTGCGCGTGCGCGCGGCGATCACCGCCGCGGCGCAGGCCAGGGGACTGTCGTTCGAGCCGGAGCGCAGCGAGCGATAGATCGCTGCACGGCCGGTGGTTGAGCAGCGGCCAGTTTTGGCCGGACGTGAGATGGTGGGTAAGCGGCAGCAGCGTATGCACACCGCCATGTCTACGCAACCAAGTCGCCCAGTCGCACCTTGAGTGCTGCGATTTGCTCCTGCACGGCCTCCATCACCTGCGGATTGTCTCCCCACATGTCGATGAATCCCCAAGTGGCATCGGGGGGATCCAGCATGTTGCTCAAGATCTCGATGGCGCTTTCGAGAAGCGGCTTCAAGTCTTCCAGATAGCGGGAGGGCCAGACATAGGCGATGCCCAGCGTCTGCAACAGGTAGCTGGCGGCTCTGATCGAGTCGTAGCGCTCCTGGCTCGGGTCGAACCCATTGATCTCGTCGATCAGGAGCGAAATGTCATGTGCTTTCCAGAACCGCTGAAACCAATCCGCCGCCTCATCGTTGGCCCACGGCTGCGTGTTCCAATCTCCCATGATCTTTGTCCTTGTCTGCGGCCGCCAATTGAATTGTGCTGCGTCCTAACGCTGCCGCGGCCGCGCGGCCGCGGCGCCGGTCGCGGCCGGCGGCGCCATCCGCCACAGCAGCGCGCGGAACGGCGCCAGCAGGAACACGCCGATGCCCAGTTTCACCGCCAGGTCGCCGGTGGCCCAGCTGACCCAGGGCAGCGCCGAGCCGGCGAAGGCGACCGACCAGAAGATCGCCGTGTCCAGCGTCGCGCTGCAGGTGGTGGCGACGATCGGCGCGCGCCACCAGCGGCCGCGGCGCAGGCGGTCGAACACCGCGATGTCCAGCAGCTGCGCGGCGATGAACGCCAGGCACGAGGCGGCGGCGATGCGCGGGGTGGCGATCCAGATCGACAGCAGCACCGCCAGCGCGAAGCCGCACCAGGCCACGCGCCGTGCCGCGCGCGGGCCGAAGCGGCGATTGATCAGATTGCTGACCAGGAACGCCACCGGATAGCTGAAGGCGCCCCAGGTCAGCCAGTCGTTGATCGGGAACTGCACCAGCACGTTCGATAGCAGTACGACTGCGCCCATCGCCAGCACCGCCAACAGCAGGGCGCGCGGGGTCAGTGCGGCGAACGTAGGCGATGGCGAGGACGGCGGAGGCATTGGGCGGCTGCGCGGCGGGCAAGGCGAAGCGGCGCATTATCGCGATGCGGCGGCGTCGCGGCCAGCAGCACGGCGCGCTGGCCGCGACGCCGTTGCTCCCTGTAGGAGCGGCTTCAGCCGCGACCGGGCGGTACCGGTAGGGTTTCGGTCGCGGCTGAAGCCGCTCCTACAAAGGGCGAGCCGCCGAGGAAAGCGCCCTCAGCGTTCTTGCGGCGGCGCTGTCCCATCCACCGCGGCCCGGCCCAGCGCCGGGTCGTCGGTGAAGAAGGCATCCACGCCCGCGGCAATGAACGCGCGCATCTCAGCGATGCTGCCATCGGCGTTCACCGCCGCCGGGCCGCGCGCGTCCTGCAGTCGCTTGGGCAGGAAGTAGTTCTCCGGACGGAACGTGTACGGCACCACCTGCAGCCCGGCCGCATGCGCGTCGGCGATGAAGGCGGTGGGCGCGGCCAGCGCGCCGTCGGCATCGACCGGGATGATGGTGCGCAGGTTGGGACTGACCAGTTGCGCATACTCGGCGATCGCGCGCAGGCCCTGCGCGCTGCCCATCTGCGCATAGGTCGGGCCGTCGCGCAGCTGGTCGCCCGGGCGTTCCTTCGGGTCGCCCAGCAACTGCACCAGGCGCACGTTCTGATGGTCCTTGCCGAGCTTGCGGTGCAGGGACTGCAGGTTGCCGATCTCGAACGACTGCACGATCACCGGCGCGCTGCGCGTGTACGCATGCGCGTCCAGCGTGGTCAGCACCTTGTCCTCCATCGCCAGGCCCAGCGCCTGGAAATAGGTGCCGTGCTTGATCTCCGGGATCAGCCCGATCGTGCGCCCGCGCGCGGCCGCTTCGGCCGCGGCGAAATCGATGATCTCGTCGAAGGTGAGCAACTGGAACTGCCCGTCGAAGGCGGTGCTGCGCAGTTGCGGCAGGCGCTCGCGCGCGCGCAGCGTCTTCAACTCGGCCAGGGTGAAGTCTTCGGTGAACCACCCCTCCACGCGCTGACCGTCGATCTGCTTGGCCGTCTTGCGTGCGGCGAACTCCGGATGCGCGGCGACGTCGGTGGTGGCGCCGATCTCGTTCTCGTGCCGCGCCACCAGTGCGCCGTCCTTGGTCGAGACCAGGTCCGGCTCGATGAAATCGGCGCCGTCGGCGATGGCCTTCGCATACGACGCCAGCGTGTGCTCGGGGCGCAGCGCGCTGGCGCCGCGGTGACCGATCACCAGCGGCTTGTGCGTACCCGCCGCCGCGACCGTGTCGGCCGCGGCGGTCAGCGACGACAGCGCCATCGAACATCCCAGCATCCAGACCATGGGTTTCATCATCGCATGCGCTCGGCGGCCAGGTGGGGGCAGGATGCGCGCGTTCAGAAGCGCGCGTCCAGGGTCAGGAACACCTGCCGCGGCGCGCTGGCATGGAACGCCAGCGAACGCCCGTTCGGATCGCTGTTGCCGAAGGCGGAGAGGTTTGAGGCGTAGCGCTTGTCGGTGAGGTTGGTCACGTTGAGCGACAGCTTCAGGTCCTGCAGGAACGACACTGCGCCGAAGTCGTAGCCGGTGCCAGCGTCGAACGCGGTGTAGCCGCCGAAGCCCTGGTCGTTGGTGTAGGTGTAGTAGCGCTGGCCGGTGTACTTGCCGCGCAGGTTCGCGTTCCAGCCGTTGTAGTTCCAGCTGATCTCGCTGGTGACCATGCGCTTGGGCGTGTCCACCGTGTACTTGCCGGCGGTGGGAATGGTCACGCCGTTCTGCACGTAGTTGTCGTCGTAGGTGGAGCGGTTGATCGACGCCGAGTTGTACCACTGCAGATGCGCGGTCGGCTTCCAGATGAAGGTCAGCTCGCCGCCGCGGCTGCTGACCGAGCCGACGTTGAAGAAGCGCGTGGTACACGCCGGGGTGGTGCCCTGCTGGATGCTCGGGCAGGGGTTGAGCGAGAGCAGGCGGTTGTCGAAGGTCACGTCGTAGCCGACCAGCGAGGCTTCGAACGTGTCGCGCACCAGGCGGTAGCCGGCCTCGAAGGTCTTCGACTTCTCCGGCTCCAGCGCGCCGACGCTGGCGTCGAACGAAGCCTGGGTCACCAGCAGCGGGCCGCCGGCGCCGCCGCCCTGGAACGCGGCGATGTTCTCGGCGTAGGAGGCGAACACTTCCTGTCCTTCGGCCAGGCGATAGCTCACCCCCGCCTGCGGCAGCAGCGCTTCGCTGGCCTTGAGCGTGCCGTTGGCGACCGGCGCTTCCACCGCGATCCCCGGCGTCTCGCGCGCGGTCATCGTGGTGTGCGGGCTCTTCGCGCCCACGTCCAGGGTCAGGCGCTCGTCGAGCAGCTTGAAGGTGCCCTGCACATAGGCCTGCTTGGTGGTGATCGTGTAGTCCTGCGAGAACAGCCGGCGGTCCGGGCCGCTGAGGAACAGGTCGTCGTCGATCGGGCCGTCGATCCAGTAGAAGTTGCGCTCCACGTGATGCTTGTTGCGCTCGTACCACACGCCGGCTTCCAGGTGATGCGGGCCCAGATCCCAGCCCAGCGAGGCGATGCCGCCGGTGCGGTTGATGGTGTAGTTGGTGCTGCGGATCGAGATCGGCAGCGCCTGCGGCGTGCCCGGATTCGAGGCCTGGCCCGGCGACCACCAATGGCCCTGGCCTTCGTTCTCGTGGTGGTAGACCTGGGTGTGCACGCTCACCGCGTCCGACGGCTGGAAGTCGCCGGCGAGGTAATACAGGTCGTCGTTGCGCAGCGCGCGGCTCTGGTAGTAGGCGTCGTCGGTGTTGTCCACGCCGCCGCTGTAGGCGCATCGGCTGGCGTCGCGGGTGGCCGGCGCGCAGTAGGCCGCGGCCAGCGCGCGCTGCCAGTCCGGCGCGTACAGGTTCCAGTCCCAGCCCAGGCCGCGGTGCAGGCCGCTCTTGGACAGGTAGGCGTAGTCGGCCTGCGAGGTGCGCGAGGTATCGACGAAGGCGGTGATCTTGCCGCCTTCGAACTGGTACACGCCCTTGCCGTTGAACTGCGCGGTGCTGGTCGGCGATTTCGGATCGGCCCACATGTCGGCGCTGGCGTAGACGCCGGACAGATACGCCGAGAAGCCGTTGTGCTCGCCGGTGTCCAGGCGCAGGTAGGTGCGGCGGTTCTGGTCCGAGCCGACCGTCTGCGACAGGCGCACGCCGGTTTCGGTGGACGGATCGTCCGAGAAGTACTGCACGGTGCCGCCGAGGTTGCTGGTGGACGCGGTGCCCAGGCTGCCGATGCCCGAGGCCAGTTCCACGCCGCCGAAGTTCTCGGCGATCAGCGCGCGGCTGATGTTCAAGCCGTTGTAGTTGCCGTAGGCGTTGTCGCCCAGCGGCAGGCCGTCGAGCGTATAGCCCAGGCGCGTGCCGTTGAAGCCGCGCAGGCTCACCGTCTGCGATTCCTCGTTGGCGCCGAACGCGTCGTTGGACTGCACGTTGACGCCGGGAATGCGGTTGAGCAGTTTCTGGATGCTGGTACCCGGCGGCAGTACCGCAATGTCCTGGCGGGCGATGCGCTGCACCTGGCGGGTCTCGCCCTGGCCGATCACCGACACCGTATCGAGTTGGTGGGCATCGCCGGTCGCGCCGTCGGCCGGCGCGTCTGCCGCGTGCGCCGCCAGCGGCGTCAGCAACGTGGCAAGGATCGCGGCGCTCAGCAAGTGATGGGTAGGCATGCGTGAAAAATTCGCTAAAGGAGGTCGGGCGAAGATGCGACAGCGAGGTTTCAGGATCGCGTCACGCATGTTGCGGTTGTCATGCAATGCCGACACAGGCGACACATTTGCCCAAGTCGCCTGAGGTGGCCTGGCGTCGCTGCGTGAAAACTAAACGGCCGCAAAACGGCGTATGCGACCGTTCGAGAGCGACGCGGCGCATGCCTGCGTTTTCCGGCAAAAAACACGCATCGCCCGCACATTTTTCAGCAGCGCACACGTGCTTCGACGATGCCGATGAAACATTGCCGATGCATTTCTTTTCAGGATCGAAAATGCGGTGCAACGTCAAAGTTTCGACGCGTGGCTTCATCAATGATTGCGGCCACGTCATCGTTTGGACTTCGCTCGTGACATTGCCGAAACAGGTATCGGATGACCGGATGGCATTGCCGCCAGCAAGCCCGTTGCACACGCGAATGCGGCGCGCATTCGCTGGGGAGTCCTCACCGTACCTGCGTGCGGCCGCGGTGGCCGTGCAGATGCGCTAGTCGATCGCAAGTTGCTGTGGCGCGTAGCGGCCGCTGCGCGTCTGCGTCCATTTCGTTTCCACGCGACGCCGCCTGCAACCGCTTGCAGGCGACGCCCTATCGTTCCATCCAAGGAGAGAGATGCATGATCGATCGTATTCGCCGCCAGCCGCTGCTGGCCGCCGCGTTGTCCGGGTGCGCGCTCGTGTTCGGCAATGCCCATGCCGCGCAGGACGCCACGCTCGCCGCGATGTCCGCCACGTTGCGCACCGCGCCCGTCAGCTTCGACGTGCACCTGCCGTTGCGCGACCAGGCCGGCCTGGACGCATTGCTGGCGGACATCCAGGATCCGGTGTCGCCGCAGTACCACCATTGGCTGTCGCGCGCCGAGTTCGAGCGCCGCTTCGCGCCGTTGCCTGCGCAGGTCGAGCGCGTGCGCTCGGCCTTGCAGGCCGCGCACATGACCATCACCCAGGAGGGCGCGAGCCTGCATGTGAGCGCCAGTGCCGACAACGTCGAGCGTCTGTTCTCCGCGCCGCTGGCGGTGGACCTGCCCGAAGGCGGGCATGCCAAACTCGCCGCCGCCGCCGGCACGCTGCAGCTGCCGGCCGCGTTGCGCGAGAGCGGCGCCGTGGTCACCGGCCTGACCGGCGGCCTGCCGCTGCACCATGTCCATTCGCAGAGGCTGCGGCAGGTCGATCCGGCCAATCGCAATGGCCGCCTCGGCGTCTACGCGTACAACGATCTCAAGCAGGCCTACGGCTATCCGTCCTACCAGAGCATGATCGGCGCGCCGGGCCAGCAGCGCCGCCTCGACGGGACCGGCACCACCATCGCGGTGCTGATCTCCAGCGACGTGCTGGATTCGGACGTGGATGCGCTGTTCAACGAAGAAAAATTCAGCCGCTATGGCGCCGGTCACGTCAATCCGAAACTGTTCGCACGCCGTTACGTGGCCGGCGCCAAGCCAGGGATCAACGAAGAGGGCGGCGCGGGAGGCGAAGCGGCGCTGGACGTGGAGATGGCGCTGGCCGGCGCGCCGGGCGCGCATGTGCTGCTGTACGTGATTCCCGACCTGACCGACGCATCGCTCGCCGCGGGCTACCGGCAGATCGTGCAGGACAACGAGGCGGACGTGGTCACTTCCTCGTTCGGCGCCTGCGAGCTGTACTACACCAAGGCCTACAACGACGGCAAGGATCTCACCTCGCCCTTCCACACCATGGATGCGATCTTCAAGCAGGGCAACGCGCAAGGCATCACCTTCATCGCCTCCAGCGGCGACAACGCCGGCGTCGCCTGCGCGGATACGCACTATGCGGTCGAGGGCAAGGACGGCAACTTCGTCGCCGGCGTCGAGCATCCCGCGGCCGATGCGTATGTGACCGCGGTGGGGGGCGGCAATCTGTCCACCAACTACAAGCAAGGATCGCCGGACTCCAGCTACCGGTCCGAGAGCGCCTATGCCGATCCGCTGCTGACCCAGGACTACTACGGGGTGGGCGCACTGCTGGCCGGCGGCTACTGGGGTGCCGGCGGCGGGGTGAGCACCTTGTTCCAGCGCCCGGCCTATCAGCTGCGTGCGCTGGGCGGCACCCGCACCTCGATGCGCGCATTGCCCGATGTCGGCATGCTGGTCGGCGGCTGCCCCGGTGACGCGAAACAGCCGTGCCGCGAAGGCAGGGGGCTGTATGCCAGTTCGGTGCTGTCGGTGTACAAGGGCGAGTTCTATTCGACGATCGGCACCAGCGTCGCCGCGCCCGAGTTCGCTGGCGTGGCCGCACTGCTGGTGGAGAAGCAGGGGCGCCAGGGCAATCTCAACGATTACCTGTATCGGCTGGCGGCCAATTACCCGCAGGCGTTCCATCGCGATATTCCGGGCAACAACGGCGTCGTCGACAACAACGTGCCGCTCAAGGGCAGGTACAACTACACGGCCGGCCTGGGGACGCCGATCGTGCGCGCCTTGATCGGTGCGCTGGACGCGGCTCCGGCCGGCGCGCCGCGTTCGCCCAGCAATCCCTGACCTGACGTGACGCAACGACGGGGCCGCAGGTGCGCCGATGCCGGCGCGCCTGCGGCCCCGTTGCGTTTGCGCAGGCATGGCCTGCAGGCGGCCTTGCTTCAATCCAGTTGCAGGCGCTTGCGGATGCGCATGGCGATGCGTGCGGTTTCGCGCAGCGGTTCGATGGTGCCTTCGGCGGCGCCATGCGCAACCGATGCATCGGCGAGGCGGCCGCGCGCGCGCAGCGCCGCATGAAAGTCGCGTGCGCGGCCGCGTGCCGATGTCGGCATCGCCACCGCCACTGGCACCCGTGTGGCGCAGGCTTCCGACAGCAGGTTCACCGAATCGGGCGTGCACACGATGCGTTCGGCCCAGCCCAGCAGGCCGGCGTAGGGGTTCGCGCCGTCGCCGTCGCCGCACCACACCACGCCGGGCACACCGGCAAACGCGCCACGCAGCGCGGCGGCCACCGCCGGCGGCGTGCGTCGCGAGGTGCTGGCGAGCACGCTGCCGCCGCTGTCGCGCAACTGCGTCGCCAATTGTCCGAACACCGCCGCCGCGGCGTCGGCCGTCCATGGCGCAAGCGCGGCGGGGCCGCCGACCAGCACCGCAGTGCGCGGCGACGGCAGCGCGCCGAACTGCGGGAACGCCGCGCGCGCGGCGGCCAGCCAGGGATCGTCGATCGGATGCAGGCTGCCGAGCAGGGTGAGCACGTTGTCGCCGCGCAGGCGATCGTGCTCGGGCACCACCACCACGTCCCAGTACCGCGGCGACAGGCGCGGATCCAGCACCTGCACCACCACGCTGCCGCGCGCGCGCAGCAGCCGCGTCGCCAGCGCCGCCTGGCGGCCACAGCCGATCGCCAGTGCTGGCGGTTGCCGCAGCAGCTCGGCGAAGGCGGGGCCATAAGCCTGCGCTGCGCCGGGTAGCCGCCGCGGCGCCAGCCAGCGCCAGGGCGTGTGCGGTTGCAGCACCAGCGCCGGGGCGGGCGGCATTGCGGCGGGTCCGGCCAGCGCCGCGGCGAGCGCCTCGGCCTGGCGCGCGTTGCCGGCGCGGCCGTCGCTAATCGCCCAGGGCGCGCCCGATCGTTTCACGTTTGGTAGTAATCCGTTGCATTGCGGCTGGGTGTTGCGGCTATCGTGCCACTCTACACTGGCCGCCTTGCGCCGAAACCGCCCACCGTGGGTGGGCATCGGCCTTCCTCCGACGACAAAAGGTACCTCCGCATGTCCGACGTTCTGCACGATGCCGCCCTGGATCAACTGTTCCGTACCGCCCGCACCCAGAATGCCTTCCGCGACACGCCGGTCGGCGAAGACACCCTGCGCGCCTTGTACGACCTGCTGAAGTGGGGCCCGACCGCGGCCAACAGCAGCCCGGCGCGGTTCGTGTTCGTGACCTCGGCCGCGGGCAAGGAGAAGCTCAAGCCGGCGCTGTCCGAAGGCAACCTGGCCAAGACCCTGGCCGCGCCGGTGACGGTCATCGTAGCCCACGACGAGGACTTTCACGAGAAGCTGCCGTATCTGTTCCCGCATGCCGACGCCAAGAGCTGGTTCGACGGCCCGCGCGAAGGCCGCAGCGAGTCGGCGTTCCGCAACGGCTCGCTGCAGGGCGCCTACCTGATCCTGGCCGCGCGTTCGCTGGGCCTGGATGCCGGCCCGATGTCCGGCTTCGACAACGCCAAGGTCGATGCGGCGTTCTTCGCCGGCACTGCGATCAAGTCCAACTTCCTGGTCAACCTGGGCCACGGCGATCCGGCCGGCCTGTTCCCGCGCCTGCCGCGGCTGAGTTTCGACGAGGCCGCGCGCATCGAGTAAGCCGAATCGTTTTCCGCTTCACCCTCACACCGCTGTGCCTGCGCTTGCCGCAGTTTCCCAACCACCGATTTCTTCAGGAGCTCCGCCCATGAACAAGACCCGCAAACTGCTGCTTCCGCTCGCCCTGGCGCTGGCCGTCGTCGTCGCCCAGCCCGCCACCACCGCCTTCGCCGCGCCGGCCGCCGCGGCCGCCACCGCGATCAAGGGCACCACCGGCACCTACAAGCTCGACCCCTCGCACACCGACGTGCTGGTGCAGTGGAGCCACTTCGGCTTCTCCAACCCCAGCGCGCATTTCGGCGACGTCGACGGCACCCTGGTCTACAACGCCGAGAACGTGGGCAAGTCCAGCGTCCAGGTGACCCTGCCGCTGTCGGGCCTCAACAGCTTCACCGCCAAGTTCGACGAGCACCTGAAGAGCGGCGACTTCTTCGACGCCGCCAAGTTCCCGACCGCCACCTTCAAGAGCACCAAGGTCACCGCCGCCGGCACCAACAAGCTGAGCGTGGCCGGCGACCTGACCATCAAGGGCATCACCAAGCCGGTAGTGCTGGCGGTGACGCTCAACGGTGCCGGTCCGCACCCGATGAAGAAGGTGCCGGCGCTGGGCTTCGACGCCAGCACCACGATCAAGCGCAGCGACTTCGGCCTGGGCGCGTACGTGCCGAACGTCAGCGACGAGGTCAAGATCCGCATCACCACCGAGGCGCTGCAGGACGCGAAGTAAGCCTGCGCACTGCGGTGAAAGCGGCGGCCTGAACTTGGCCGTCGCTTTCGAGGAAAACGCCCGCCATTCGGCGGGCGTTTTCGTTTACGGCAGTATGGATGAACATGTCTGCGCTGATGATGGGGTAGGTGGCGAGTGCGATACTGCTAGCGCTTCAATTGGATGCAGTCGGGACTGAAGTCCCTCCCACAAGGGGGCTATCACTTGTGCGGGAGCGACTTCATTCGCGACGAGCGATACCCGGCTTTCCGAAGCGTCATATGTTCCCTGTAGGAGCGGCTTCAGCCGCGACCGGAGAATGAAGTGGTCGGATCGATCGAGCCAAGAAAAGTGTCGCGGCTGAAGCCGCTCCTACAGGGAGCCCGCAAGGAAGCACGCTTTTTGTGGGAGGGACTTCAGTCCCGACGCATGAACCCCGCGATTTCCGCATCGCCAAGCGCTTATGTAGGAGCGGCTTCAGCCGCGACCGGAGAATGAAGCGGCTGGATCGATCGAGCCAAGAAATAGTGTCGCGGCTGAAGCCGCTCCTACAGGAGCCCGCAAGGAAGCACGCTTTTTGTGGGAGTGACTTCAGTCCCGACGCATAAAAAACAACCGCATCCACCTCGGGTGCGTAATCACCAAAATTATGCCTCCTCCTCGCGCCCGGACTTCCAATACCCGGTCGCCCGGATCCAGTCCTTCGGCACATTGAGCCGGCCTTCGACGAACTTGCGCATCATCCGCGCGCGCGCCGATTCGCAGGCGATCCAGTAGAACGCATCGCCCTCCGGCGCCTCGAAATCGCGCAGCGCGTCTTCCAGCAACTGGCTGCCGAGCATGGGCACGCCGTTGCGTTCCAGCCAGGTGATGCGCACCTGCGCGCGCGACGGCAATGCCTGCCGGTCGGCGAAGCCGGGGATCTCGATCAGGGCCTCCACATTCGCGCCGGCTGGTAATTCTTCCAACCAACGCCCGATCGCCGGCAGCGCGGTCTCGTCGCCGATCAGCACATAGGTGTCGTAGTCGTCGGCGGCCACGAACGAGCCGCGCGGGCCGCCGACCACCAGCGGGTCGCCCGGGTTGGCCTGCGCCGCCCAGCGGCAGGCCGGGCCATCGCCGTGCAGCACGAAATCCAGGGTCAGTTCCTGTGCCGCGGCGTCGTAGTGGCGCGGGGTGTAGTCGCGCGCCGGCGAGGGCGCGGTGTCGGCCGGGTAGACCGGGCCGCTGTCGGTCATCGTCGGCAGCACGAATGCGCCATCGGCGTTGGGGAAGAACAGTTTGACGTGATCGTCGGGTCCGGCGCTGACGAAGCCGTCCAGCTCCGCGCCGCCGACCACGATGCGGCGCATGTGCGGGGTCAGCGGCTGGGTGCGCAGCACCTGCAGGTGGCGGAACCGCAGTGGATGGCGCAGCAGGCGGTTTTCATGGGTGTTCATGCGGAAAATCCTTGGGGGAAGGGGGGGCGGCGCGTTGCGCCAGCGGAGAGGAAGGGCGGTTGGCGGCGGCGCGCGTGCAGCGCTCAGCCATCGCCGTCGCGTTCCATGCCGTCGGCGGCCTGTGCCAGCAGTTGCGCGACGCGTTCGATCTCCGCCTCGGTCCAGCGGCCGTGCCGGGCCAGCAGGCCATGTTTGATCCGGCGCATCGCCTCGCGCACCGGGGCCGGCACATTCGCGCGGACCAGCGCGCGGGCGCTGTGATGGGTGCGTTCCACCGCCGCGTCCAGCTGCGCGCGCTGCGCCTGCACGAAGGCCAGGCCGTCGGCGGTGATCGCGTAGCGCTTGCGCGCGGCACCGGCATTGGCCTGCACCAGGCCCTGCGCTTCCAATTGCGCCAGGGTCGGGTAGATGGTGCCGGCGCTGGGCGTGTACAGGCCATGGAACAGGTCGGCGACTGCGCGGATCAGCTCGTAGCCGTGGCGCGGCTGGGTTTCGATCATCGCCAGCAGCAGCAGGCGCAGGTCGCCATGGCCGAGCGGGCGGCTGCCGCGTCCGCCGCCGCGGCCATGCTGGCCGCGGCCGGGGCTGTCGTCGTCGAACAGGCGGCGCGGGTGGCGGTGGCTGGGGTCGGTTAGGCGCGGCATCGTTTCGATATGTCTAAGTGGTTCGAAACGATATATCGAATTTGGGTGGTGGGCAAGGTTGCTGGCAGGCAGCTAGTGGCGCGCGTGGTGGGCGCGGCGCGTTTGGGTTGGTCGCGTCGCGACTGAAGGGCACCTCTAATAACCCGAAAAGCTCGGCCTAAGCGTTCGCAAGCGATTGATGTGCCTAGCGTGCGATTCTGGGAATCGAGGTTATTAGAGGTGCCCTGAAGTCGCTCCCACAAGGATGCTGCACAGCGTCGTGCCAGCTGGCCGCAAGGCGGCGGCTTCTCTGTCGGTACCGCGTCGGCTATTGCGCGTTTTGTGGGAGCGACTGCTTGTTGTGGGAGCGACTTCAGTCGCGACGCGGGGTGGGTCGGTGAGTAGGCTTCGGTGCCTACCTGTCGGGGCTGAAGCCCCTCCTACAGTGCAGCCAGTGGGCATTGCAGTCAGCGGACAGTGCAGCCAGTGGATTGGTCGCGCGGTTTTTTTGTAGGAGCGGTTTCAACCGCGACGAGCGGAGCCGTTCGGCTTTCCGGCTCCGAAAGCCGTCGGGACTGAAGTCCCTCCCACAGTGCACCCAGCCAGCCGCAACGCAGGCGAACACCTCGTCGAATTCAGCCGCCGTCGCCTTCCTCCAACACCCGCCGCTGCATCTCGTCCAGGTACTCGTCCAGTTCCTGTACCGAGGTGAAGATCTCGTTCAACGGCACCGCCTTGACCACGTCGAACACCTTGCGGATCTGCGGTTGCGGGTTGACCACCAGCACCCGGCCATCGCGCGTGGCCAGCACCTTGCGCGCCTTGAAGATCGAGCGGATACCGGCGCTGCTGATGTAGTCCAGGTGCGACAGGTCCAGCACCAAGGTGGTGATCTGGGTGGCCAGCAGCGGCGCCAGCGCCTCGTCCAGCGCCTGGTAGGTGTGGGTGTCCAGGCGCCCGCTGAGGGTGATGCGCTGGCGCCTGTCCTGGGTCGGGTCGATCTGCAGGCTCAACGTGGTCATGCGGGAAACTCCTGGGGGATGGGGCCGAAGGGGTGCAGCAAGGTGATACACACGACGTTGCGGCCGGCGTCGTGGCGGTAGTCGATGTGGTCGGCGAGCTGCCGCACCAGATGCAGGCCGAGGCCGCCGATCGGGCGCTGCGCGATGTCCGCGTCCAGGTCCGGCGCCGGCGCCACGCGCAGGTCGAAGGCCGGGCCGCTGTCGTGGAATTCCAGCACCAGCGCGCCGGTGTCCACCTGCAACAGCACTTCCACCGGCGGCTGTTCGCTGGCCAGGTGGCCGTGCTCGAGCGTGTTGCAGGCCAGTTCCTCCACGATCAGCCGCGCCCGGTGCACGTGCTCCAGGACCACGCCATGGCGCAGCAGCGCGGCCTCCAGCGTGTCGCTCAGCTGCGCCAGGGTGTCCAGCGCCGGCACCATCTGTAGCCGGAGTTTCATGGGCTTCCCTCCCGGGTCGGATCCTGGCGCAACCGGATCGCCAGCAACGTAATGTCGTCGGATTGCGGTGCGGCCGCGGTGAACGCGTGCACGTCGGCCAGCACTCGCGCGCACTGTGCCTGCGCGTCGATGCCGGGCTGCAGCGCGGCCAGCAACCGCTCGGCGCCGTAGGCCTGCTGCTGCGCGTCCATCGCCTCGCTGATGCCGTCCGTGTAGCTGAGCAGCGTGGCGCCGGCGGCCAGGCGACCGCGCACCACCGGGTAGCGGGTCTGCGGCTCGATCCCCAGCGGCGGCCCCGATTCCACCGCCAGCAGCTGCGCGCGGCCGTCGGCGTCGAGCAGCACCGGCGGCTCGTGGCCGGCGCTGGACAGCCAGTAGTCGCCGCTGTGCACGTCGATCAAGCCGCACAGCACGGTGGCGAACATGCAGGTGTCGTTGCCCTCGACCATGCGCTGCGAGGCCGCGATCAAGATCGCGTCCGGCCGGGTGTGGCGGCGCGCGGCCACTTCCAGCACGGTCATCGCTCGCGCCATGAACAGCGCCGCCGGCACGCCCTTGTCGGACACGTCGCCGACCACGAACCACAGCAGCCCCGGCTCGGTCTCGAAGAACTGGTAGAAATCGCCGCCGACCATCGTCGCCGGTTCCAGCAGCGCATAAGTCTCCAGATGCTTGTGCGCACTGTCGAACGTACGCCCGTCCGGCAGCATCGCCTGCTGGATGTCGCGCGCGATCGACAGCTCGCTCTGCATCCGCTGCCGCGCCTGCGCCAGCGTGGCGATTTCCTCCAGCTGCAGCTTGATCGAGCCGCGCGCGCTGTCGAACGCGCGCGCCATTACCCCCACTTCGTCGTGCCGCTCCACATGCCGCAGTGGATAGTCGAACTCGCCCTGGCTGAAATGCCCGGCCGAGTTGGTCAGGTCCTCGATCGGCCGCGCCAGCCGCGCGGTGTAGCGGTGCAGCAGCCACAGCCACAGCAGCAACGCGGTGCCGCCGCCCAGCCCCACCCACAGCGCGATGCGGTTGAGCCCGGCCACGATGTAGCGCTCGGACACGGTCAGCGCGAAGGTCCAGCCGGTGTCGCCCACCGCCGCGCTCTGGGTCAGGTAGCGCTCGCCGTCGGGCGCGGTGTGGGAAAAGCGTACCGGCGTATGCGTGGCCACTGCGGCGGCCAGCGGCGACAGGTCCGGCCGCGCCCGCGCCACGTGCGCCTCCAGGGTGCGGCGGAAGCGCAGCGCCGGGTCCGGATGCAGCACGAACAGCCCGTCCGGCGACAGCAGCATCGGCTGCAACCCGGCGCTGGCCGGCAACTCGCCGACGATCGCCTGCAGCCGCTTCAGCGGCACATCCACGCTGACCATGCCGATCGCCGGCGCCCCCGTATCGTCGCCGGGCAGGCGCAGCGGCAGGTTGTAGGTGGTGAGGTAATCGCCGCCGGTGGACGCGTCGCTGTACGGCTCGGACCACCACGGCGCCGACGCCGCCAGCGTGCGCCGGTACCAGGGCATGGTGTGGTAGTC
This sequence comes from Xanthomonas sp. GW, assembly GCF_014236815.1. Lineage (NCBI taxonomy): Bacteria > Pseudomonadati > Pseudomonadota > Gammaproteobacteria > Lysobacterales > Lysobacteraceae > Xanthomonas > Xanthomonas sp. GW. The sequence continues at coordinate 4,553,120 of NZ_CP051189.1, read as the reverse complement.
GTAGCCCAGCGCATCGGCCGGCTGCTCGGTCACCCGGCCGTTGGCCCGCCGCAGGTGCCAGGCGAAGCCGCGGTCGTCGCCCTTCAGCGCGCCCGGCTCGATCACCAGCAGCGCCCCGGCGATGTCCGGATCGCCCTCCAGGGTGGCGTGCAGCAGGCTGCGCAGGTTGAACGGCTGGCGCCCGACCGCCGAGGCGCCGGCGGCCAACGTGCGCCCGCTCACCTGCACCGACCCCAGCGTGGCGTCCAGGCTGCGCGCGGTCTGCTGCGCCAGCCCGGCCACCTCCTCGCGCGCATTGCGCACCACCACCTGGCGCGCGCCCAGGTAGAACAGCACCGCCAGGCCCAACAGCAGCGCCACCTGGATCAGGCTGCCCCACAGCATCAGCCGGGTGCGCAGGCTGTGCCGCCAGGCCACCGCTGAAGCGTCCTGCACTGGCGAGAGAGCGGCGATGGCGGCGTTTCCGCGGGAGTCGGCCCCGATCATAAGCGCAGCCGCGCCCCGCCGCGCATCCGGGGCGCGCGCGGTCCCGGGCCAATGTGACAGTCCGTTCCATACGCTGGCGTACGAGGTCCGGCGGGGCGGTTGCGCTACACTTGGAGGCTTCGAAAAACACATGCAATCGCGCGCGTGCGTGCGACCTACGGGAGCGCTATGAACTGGTTGAACGAGGTGCTGCAGAACGATCCGAACCCCACTGAGACCCAGGAGTGGATCGAATCGCTCAAGGCCGTCATCGATGTCGCGGGCCCCGAACGCGCGCATCAGCTGCTGGAGGACATGGTCGAACTGACCCGCCGCTCCGGCGCCTACCTGCCGTTCTCGCCGACCACCGAGTACGTCAACACCATCGCGCCCGCCAACGAGGCCAAGAGCCCGGGCGATGCGGCCATCGAGTGGAAGATCCGCTCGATCATCCGCTGGAACGCCATGGCCACCGTGGTCCGCGCCAACCGCAAGCCCGGCGACCTGGGCGGCCACATCGCCTCCTTCGCCTCGGCCGCCACTCTGTACGACGTGGGCTTCAACCACTTCTGGCGCGCCCCGTCCGACAAGCACCCCGGCGACCTGCTGTACATCCAGGGCCATAGCGCCCCGGGCATCTACGCCCGCGCCTTCCTCGAAGGCCGCATCAACGAGACCCAGCTCGACCATTTCCGCATGGAAGTGGACGGCCAGGGCATCTCCTCCTACCCGCACCCGTGGCTGATGCCGGATTTCTGGCAGACCCCCACCGTGTCGATGGGCCTGGGCCCGCTCAGCGCCATCTACCAGGCGCAGTTCATGAAGTACCTGGAGCACCGCGGCCTGATCGAGAAGTCCGACCGCAAGGTGTGGTGCTTCATCGGCGACGGCGAGTCGGACGAGCCGGAAACCCTGGGCGCCATCGCCCTGGCCGGCCGCGAAGGCCTGGATAACCTGATCTTCGTGGTGAACTGCAACCTGCAGCGCCTGGACGGCCCGGTGCGCGGCAACGGCAAGATCATCCAGGAGCTGGAAGGCGTGTTCCGCGGCGGCGGCTGGAACGTCATCAAGCTGCTGTGGGGCGGCTACTGGGACGCGCTGCTGGCGCGCGACACCGACGGCGTGCTGCGCAAGCTGATGATGGAAACCGTCGACGGCGAATACCAGAACTGCAAGGCCTTCGGCGGCGCCTACACCCGCGCCAACTTCTTCGGCAAATACCCGGAGACCGCGGCCATGGTCGCCGGCCTGTCCGACGACGACATCTGGCGCCTGAACCGCGGCGGCCACGACCCGCACAAGGTCTACGCCGCCTACCACCAGGCGGTGAACACCAAGGGCATGCCCACCGTGATCCTGGCCAAGACCGTCAAGGGCTACGGCATGGGTTCCTCGGGCGAATCGCTCAACCCCACCCACCAGACCAAGAAGCTGGACGACGACGCCGTGCGCGCGTTCCGCGACCGCTTCAACATCCCGCTCAGCGACAAGCAGCTGGCCGACGCCGAGCAGGTGCCGTTCTACCACCCCGGCCCGGACTCGCCGGAAGTGCAGTACCTGCAGGAACGCCGCGCCTCGCTCGGCGGCTACCTGCCGCAGCGCCGGCGCAAGGCCGACCAGTCCTTCACCGTGCCCGGCCTGGACAAGTACGACCGCCTGCTCAAGTCCAGCGGCGAGCGCAGCTACTCCACCACCATGGCCTTCGTGCAGAGCCTCAACATCGCCCTGCGCGACAAGGACCTGGGCCCGCGCATCGTGCCCATCGTGGCCGACGAAGCGCGCACCTTCGGCATGGAAGGCATGTTCCGCCAGATCGGCATCTACGCCCCGTTCGGCCAGAAGTACAAGCCGGTGGACGCGGACCAGCTGATGTTCTACCGCGAGGACCAGTCCGGCCAGGTGCTGCAGCAGGGCATCAGCGAGCCGGGCGCCATCTCCTCGTGGCTGGCCGCCGGCACCAGCTACTCGGTCAGCAACGTGCCGATGCTGCCGTTCTACATCTACTACTCCATGTTCGGCTTCCAGCGCGTGGGCGACATCGCCTGGCAGGCGGCGGACATGCGCACCCGCGGCTTCCTGCTCGGCGGCACCGCCGGCCGCACCACGCTCAACGGCGAAGGCCTGCAGCACGAAGACGGCTTCAGCCAGGTCATCGCCGGCTCCATCCCCAACGTGCGCAGCTACGACCCCACCTTCGGCTATGAAGTCACCGTGGTCATGCAGTACGGCATGAAGCGGATGATGCAAGAGCAGGTGGACGAGTACTACTACATCACCCTGATGAACGAAAACTACACCCACCCGGAAATGCCGGCCGGTGCAGAGGACGGCATCATCAAGGGCATGTACCTGCTGACCGACGCAGGCAAGCCCAAGAAGGGCGAACTGCGCGTGCAGCTGCTGGGCTCGGGCACCATCCTGCGCGAAGCCATCGCCGCCGCGGAGCTGCTGGACAAGGACTTCGGCGTCACCGCCGACATCTGGTCCTGCCCCAGCTTCAACGAACTGCGCCGCGACGGCTTCGACGCCGAGCGCTGGAACCGCCTGCATCCGGAAGGCGAGCAGCGCAAGCCGTACGTGACCCAGCTGCTGGAAGGGCGCCAGGGGCCGGTGATCGCCGCCACGGACTACGTGCGTGCCTTCGCCGATCAGATCCGTGCGTTCGTGCCGACGCATTACACCGTGCTGGGCACCGATGGTTTTGGCCGTTCGGATACGCGTGCGAACCTGCGCCGGTTCTTCGAAGTGGACCGGTACTACATCGCGCATGCCGCGATTGCGGCGCTGGCGAAGGATGGGAAGATGACCGGCAAGGATGTGGCTCGGGCGATCAAGCAGTACAAGATCGATCCGGAGAAGTCGAATCCGGTTGGGGTTTGAGTCACGATCAAGGGGGCAGCTTAAGCTGCCCCTTTTTTTTGAATGGAATCTACGCTTTAGGTAATGGGGGGATGGGATGGCCGCAAAACCTAATATGTTTGGCGATGTGCGCGGAGAAAATGACCACAAAGCGCTCGATGAGTCATTTTATGAATGGCAGGACTATAGAACCCTGTTTGAGAGCGTCGATCGGTTCATCGTAGTTGGACGTCGCGGAACAGGAAAAAGCGCAATTACCTATCGTCTGAGTAAAATATGGGCTAGTCGAAAGACTCCCGTGATCAAAATCGCTCCTGTTGAGGAGCAGATGATCGGGTTGCGTCCTTTAGCCAAGATCTTTGGTGACAGCCTGTCCAAAATGCGAGCGGGAGTAAAAATTGCGTGGAAGTACACCATCCTGATGGAGATCGCATCTGAGCTCCTTGCGGACTATAAGCTCAAAAGTCATGTGGAAGCGAAGCCTGATCTTGCGAACAACGTTTCTGACTGGCAGCGCCGCGCAGGTACTCCCGTAGAAAGAATTAGGTCTGTTCTTAAAGAATTTAAAATTCAGGTGGGTGGCGAGGATGAGCGAATCGCTGAGTTGCCCGCATTTCTTTCAGTTGAGCGGCTGACAAATGAGATACTTGAAATCTTGTCGCTTTCTGGTCAGGAATACGTACTGCTGGTAGATCGCCTCGACGAGGGTTACGAGCCAGATATTGTTGGTACTAGTATCATTGATGGCATTCTCTATGGGACGGACGAGATCCGTTCTTCTCTTTCTGGCCATTTTAGGGCTATCGTCTTTATTCGAGACAACATGCTTCGAGCAATTGAGGCAGAAGACAAAGATTTTACGCGCAATCTAGAGTCTCAGGTTTTGAGGCTTCATTGGGATCCCCAAGAACTATTTTATATGGTGGCCAATAGAATTAGATACGCCTTTGGTATATCGAAAGAAAGTGATGTGAGGGTTTGGAATGCCATCACTGCTAATGAGCTTCATGGCAGGGAAGGGTTTAAAAGATGTCTGCGACTGACTCTGTATCGGCCGCGAGATGTAATTGCGTTGCTCAACACTGCATACTACCAAGCGCAGCGCCAAGGACGAAAAACGTTGATTGAAGCTGACTTTGACGAGTCGGCTAAGAATATTTCTATGACTCGTTTCAATGATCTCGGGAAGGAATATGAAGCTGTTTTCCCGGGGTTGCGCGCTTTAGTGTCTTCGTTCTCTGGTGGTGAAGCAAAGCTAAAATTGGTTGAGGTCCAAGACAGAATCTCATCGGTTATGAGTAATTCGGCTCTTACTGTCGCGGAATCCCAGCACTTCCAGATACTCGGCAGCCCGCAAGAAGTACTTAAGGCCTTATATGGTATCGGTTTTATTGGAATTTATGACAAGCAAATTACTAGCTTTGTCTACTCCCATGATGGGAAAAGGTTTCAGAAGTCATTGACCTCTGAAGACATTCTCATGATACACCCGTGCTATTGGCCGGCACTCAATATAAGTGGCTTCGAACTTACGCAAGGTGAGGCGGAGGAAATTTATGACGAGTACGAAATAGCGATCGAATCCCAGAGTGGAGAGCAGCGAAAGCATATTCTCGGTCAGCTGATGTCTGAGCTAAATTCGATTCCGGAAGGATTGGCTGGCGCAGCTCAGTTTGAAGTTTGGTGTAAGAAAGCAGTGGAGATCGCTTTTTCCAAACAGCTAACGAATATTCAGTTGAGGCCGAATGCTAACGCTACGCAACGGCGTGATATTGTGGCGACTAATCAAGGAGGAGGTGTTTGGAGGCGCGTTCTCGACGATTATAAGACGCGGCAAGTGGTATTCGAAGTAAAGAATTATGCAAAAATTGGAATTGATGAGTTCAGGCAGGTTTTTAGTTATCTCGGTAGAGAGTATGGTGAGCTTGCATTCATTATCTGTCGAGATGCGGAGTTTGGACTTCGTAAAGGCGCTGAACTCGAAGCTTTTCGGGAGTTCTACAATAAAGGGCGGGTTATAATTAAGTTTCCGGCACAACAGTTGGTTACCATTCTTTCAAAACTCAGAAGTCCAGAGAAGATTGATGCGGGTGACTTGGCTGTTGAGCGATTGTTAGACACATACGTTCGAATGTACGCCTCTGGTCAGAGCGATGTGCCCAGCTCGTCTAGCACAAGAAAGAGAAGAAAAATCCGCAAGTAGTACTGCCGCGTAATGGCGAGGGATAATGGGGCAAGATTGCCTTATTAGTTGATCTCGGTGATCTGAGTTATGGATTAGGGTTGACACGTTCATAGGAGAGGGCATGACGGTGATTCACGAGATGGAGTCTCGCTTCGCCACTTTTGCCATGACGATTGAAGGCGCGGAGTCGATCGACAAGCTGCTGCAGAGCACGGATCAGGGCCAGCGCGCCGACTACCTGTGGCGGGGTCGGTCCGTTATTACTGAATTGAAAGTCCTTCGTGCTGATCCCCAATCCAAGGTGGACAGCACGTTTGATGAACTGAGTAGGCGCAATGACTTCCCTGTGATCTTCGGCGCGGTAGAGGTCCACAAAGTGCTGGCGCATCTGCCGGATGGCGATGAGCAAATGCGACGCCTCAATCAAAAAGTTATGCGGTCCGTGGAGGGCGCCTTCCGAGATGCTAAACGCCAGATCGCCAATACCAAGCGGATTTTAGAACTGGGAGATGCACTAGGTATCTTAGCGCTTTTGAACCCCGACATCGAAGCGCTGGATCCGATCAGTGTAGGAAAGGAGGTTAGTCGCCTCATACAGACACGGCAAAAAGACATGTGGGCAGTGGATGTAGTATGGCTACTGTCAGAGGCGCATTTCATCGGAGGCGCCATGCCTTGCATAATTATAGAAGGTGACAGGGTTGATCGCTTTCACTGGGGTGGGGATTTCCTCACTAGCTTGAACGAACGCTGGGCGCATTTCAATAACAGCCCAATGTTTTCCGGAAAATCCACGCTCTTAGCTGATCTGCCTTTGACGCGTAAGTCCGAGCATCACATAGGGCCCATGACGAAAGAGGAGCGCTGGCGAGCGAACTATCGCGCCAACCCATACTTGGCGCAGTTGGATGATAATGCTGTCCGCGCGTTCGGACACCAATCCTTTGTGGATCTGTCTCCATATTTCACCAAGGGTGGTCCGCGTAGGCAGCTAGTGGAGATTGAGCCACTTATGGAGCGCTGGGCACATTTCCTAGAAGAGGCTTCTACGCGCGGACTTGACATGCGAGGAATGGGGTTAGCGAAATGAGCAAGGGGACGCAATAATCGGGTGGCAATAATCGGGTCAGATTGACTTATTGGTGGGCGGCCGTGGTCAGTGTGCGGGCCATATAGGGCGCTTAGTAGGTGAACTATGGTGTCACATGCTGCTTATGCTATGCCCTGTTTAACTGCCAATGATGAGCGAAATGTTACAAACTTCAAATAATCCAGATATTCAGTATCATGGTTCGGCCAATACCACTCAATCATGCTTAAAGGCGATTATTAGGTTGGTAGAGGCGGGGGGAGTTCGATTGGCTCGAATTCTGACGTGTACGAATCGTCATGCGTTCTACCTTGAGTTTAGTGATCCTTCACCTGCATGCATAAAGTCGGGCTTCGCATCAGGGTACTCCGGTGAGGGTTCAGCTGGTCTGGCACTAGCTATACGTCTTTTACAGCGCCATCGTATCGATGTGGAAGAATGCGATGTCAGTTTTGGATTGATGGCAAGACTGGATAGGTGTAGTTTGACGCATAGTGATATCGAGGCTATTCGCGAGTCAACACTGCGGCGCCCAACTCGCGTTTACGATTATGCGAACGATGGAATGGCTGGAAGGGGAAAGTGGGAAGATGCGTTGCGCAGCCGGCAGCCTATGGTGATTCCGTGGGCTATCTTGGATGGGCGCCTGATAGAGCTGGCATTGGATATGGAGTCTGATCCGGATATGGCCGTATTTAGAGCTTTTCGCGATCTGGAGGAGATCGTAAAGCAGCGTTGCTCGTTGGCCATAGAGCTCCATGGACTAAGCGTTTTTAAACGCGCATTTCGTGGTGGCGGCTCAATTCTGGAGTGGCGCGGAATGCATCAAGCAGAGGCTGATGGCCGAGCTCAACTATTCGAAGGTGCCTATTCCGCTTTTCGAAATGCCCGCGCTCATCGCGGAGGTAATCATGACCTTCGAAATGCTCTACGGGAATTCTTAGTGGCTAACGAACTATTCCTCCTAGAGGCGGAAGCGGTTCCGAGGGCATCTGTCGACCGTGGTCCAGTGTGAAAGGGGTTCGTGAGCCGAACCTCCTTTCCAAATCAAGGATTCAAGGACTCCTTATAGCGACGAATGACGATGAACTTCACGCTGCTGCATCGGATGACGGGTTTGCCTGAATCAGAGAACCAGCAACGGCCTGCAATAAGTACATGTGCACCGGCTAGATCTTCTAGGTCTTCTACTTTGAACGCGTCTAGAAATTTCTTTGCGATGTCATCGAAAATGGCAATGCTTGCGCCGCCTCGTGTGAGCGAGGAGTTCAACCACAATTTTCCATCTGAAGTGCGTCCAGCAGATGCAACTGCACCCCAATAAAGTGCAAGCTTGTCGTGGTGGACCTCCCGAGAGAGCGAGCTGAACTCGTGCGTGACGTCGTTCACTGCGCCTTGAATAAGAACTTCATTCTCATTTCTATACAATGAAACAAGTTCGCGAGATGTTCTGAAAGACGGGCTTTGCACTAAACGGTAGAGGATTCTACGAAGCGTGAAGTGCTGACTAGAGAGTCGATTGCCGGCTGTTCCTACGAAACGGGTTCCACCCTCTCGTCCGCCCTCCGCCCCATTCGAAGCTGGAGCAGCTAGAACGTCGACCTGGCGAGCGTCCTCAAGATCTAAACGAACGACGATCGTATTTCCAGCGGCGATTTGGTCCTGCTCATGAATGCCAGGAGCTCTTTCGCCAACGACTTCGTATTGAACTTTTAATCCGCAGTTCTCCGCGTGATGCGAGCAGAAGTGTGGCGGATGTCCGTGCCGACTCTCCTTGCGGAACCAAGCAAACTCACCACACTCTGCGCATTCGAGGCTGCGGCGCTTAACTTCTAACTCTGCCTCAGGGAGCCGAGAGAATTCATTTGCTTCCCATACCTTGCTTTCTCCCGCCTGTCTTGCGTGCTGCATGCTTCACTTCCCTAGGATCGCACCGGCCGATGCCTCTTCTGCTATCGGCCCCTAGATGACTTCGCTTAATAAAGCTTGAGGCGACGTGTGACAAGATTCACATTTCATTGCGTTCCTGTACATCCCCACAAGGCATTTCAGCGCTCGCTTTCCCGCCAAACTGAGTAACGGGGTCAGGTTGACTTATTGAGTGGTGGTGGATTTGCGTGGCCGATGGGCGGGCCTGACGCCAGCGAAGCGGTGGGTCTTGGCCTCGACCATGGCGCGGAATGGCTGTCCACTTTGTGCAGCAAAATCGAATCCGGTTGGAGATTAGAGGTCTTCCTTTGGCCGGCCTCGCTTTCGCAAGGACCGCGCGTACCCTGAAATCCGCGACCTGCTGCAACAACTCAGGGGCACAGGTAGGCAGCAAGTCGGGCAGGCCATCTCAAACATCCTGTCTACGAGGCCGCGTGACAGTAGCTGGGAGGCCGAGCGATGATGTGCTCCTTGGCCCTGACTAGCATCCTAAAAACTGGTTGGCCTGAACAGGTAATCGCCATGCGCTACGCCGTCGTTATTGAGAAAACGCGTAACAACTACTCTGCCTACGTGCCTGATCTGCCGGGTTGTGTGGCTACGGGCGAGAGTGCAACAGAGGTGGAAGGGTTGATCCGCGGAGTGATCGAACTACATCTGGCAGGTATGCGAGAGGATGGGGGAGCGATTCCGCTGCCGTCGAGTCAGATCGAGTATGTGGATGTGGCGGTGTAATGGGGCAGGGTTCGTGCACTATGAACGCGCGTGGCAAGAAATAGTAATATGGATCTAGCTTATGTGGTTTGAGTCTATCAAAAATTTTAAGGAATCAATGCGGTATGGATGTTAGATTCTTAAAAATTGGGCGTTCGGCATCCAGTCCGTCAGGACTTAAGGGTTGTTTTACTTTGAGAGAGGATGGTTGGGATGACTATTCTTTCAAAACGATGTTTCGGCTTGCCTTCTATGACTCATCTGGCAACTATCTAGAAATTGGTGAGGTTAAGATCGGGTACCAAGGGCAGGTGCATGGTTGGACGTCAGAGAAGATTCCTCAAAGCTTCGAGGCATTGCCGTCTGAGTTCTTTTCTATTGGGCAAAGTACTCAGTACTATGAAACGATAAGAGGGTTGCCGAATTTTTCGCCGATTTGGCTCGAGCGCCTCGGTGATCTAGCTGCGCTTCCTCAGCGTAGGTTGGTGGCGTACGAGCAAAAAGTATTTGTTGATTCGCTGACTAGGACAGTAAGTGTTGCCGTCATTGAGCAGCAGTTTGCCAGAATCTTGGCCGGGATGGCTGCGCTGACTGCATACGATTTTGAGTTTATTCGCGAACCAAGTGATCGGCTATCTGGAGTATCGCTTAGGTTTGAGGTTTCACCAGAGTCCAAGCCTCCGTCCAACATTCACGTGCTTATTGGTAGGAACGGTGTTGGAAAGACAAAGATTTTAAATGGAATGATCACTGGTGCTCTAGTGCCGTCGCCTGGTTTCGCTGAGTATGGTCGATTTTTCGGACATGTCGGCTGGTCTGTGACGCCCATAGATGAAAAGTACTTTAGCGGCATAGTGTCCGTCTCGTTCAGCGCCTTTGATCCATTCAATCCGCCGCCAAACAATGTGCAGCGAGATGCGGGGATTCGGTACTCTTATATAGGGTTGAAAGACAATACGGGTAGCGCAAACAATTCAACCCCGCGCGACATGAAGAATCTGGCTAAGGACTTCTTTGAAAGTCTGATGGTTTGCATGAGCCAAGCAAAAAAGAGCGGCCAGTGGTTGAGATGCATTTCTATTCTTGAGTCCGACCCCAACTTTGCGGAAATGGGGCTTTCAGCACTTTCTGAAGTCAAGCGTGAACATGAATCTAGAGTCGTAGAGTTTTTCCATGAAAAAATGAGCTCTGGACACGCGATTGTTCTGCTCATCATGACGAAGCTTGTCGAGTCCGTAGGGGAGAAAACTCTCGTCCTCATTGACGAGCCAGAGAGTCATCTACATCCTCCGCTTCTTTCTGCTTTCACGCGAGCACTATCTCAGCTTCTTTCCTCTGAAAATGCCGTAGCAATCGTTGCGACTCATTCTCCAGTATTGCTTCAGGAGATTCCTCGGCAATGCGCATGGATTCTATCGCGGTCACGTCTGATCAGTGATGTGGATAGGCCTTCAATCGAGACTTTCGGTGAAAACTTAGGCGTGTTAACGCGAGAGGTTTTTAAGTTTGAAGTATCTAAATCAGGGTTTCACGCACTCTTGGCTGAATCGGTTGCCAGAGGAGGGGGGTTCGCAGAAATTATGGATCAATATGGGGGGAAGCTTGGCATGGAAGGTCAGGCTATTCTGATGTCTATGATCCGGTCGCGTGATGAAGGGTAATTTTTATGCGTCAGGTGGCTATCTATAGCAAGACATTTTCCGATGTGTACAAAAGCTGCGTCGCAGGCGTAAGTGATCTTGTAAAAGCGGGCAACTACAATGCGGCATTGGCTGGGCTGCAAGTTGAAAACGCTAACTATGAGTTTTTAGCGCGGGCCTCAAATCTGTATCTCATTCCTGCTGTAAAATCTCGATTGGAAGATGTTGTGCGAGGGGCGTTGACCCGAAAAGATCTTAAGGATCTATATGAGGTCAATATGGTTGGTCAACGTCAGGCTGCACGAGATCACTATGACCAGATCCTTCTGTCGCCTCCGTATAAGAAGTGCCCATATTGTAGCCTGGGGCAGGCGACTACCCTGGACCACTATCTGCCAAAATCAAGATTTCCTCAGTTCTCTGTTTCAGTGGCAAATCTCGTTCCTTCTTGCAGGGACTGCCAGTCCAAAAAAGGAAGGGATTATGCTGTAAATAAAACTACCCAGACACTTCATCCGTATTTCGATAGTCCGGCTTTTTTTAGTCAGTCTTGGCTACGGGCTAGGTTATTACGTGCGTCTACAATGAGTGTTGAGTTTTATGTGGATCCTCCTGCGCTTTGGCCAAGCGCGATGAAAGCCAGGGTCGAAGCGCACTTTGCCGCCCATCATCTGGCTAAGCGATTCGCAATCGAGGCGGCGTGTGAACTCGTATCGGTCAACGAAACCGTCGCAGATCTAAGGGCGGCTGGTCAATTCATGGACATTGAAATAATACTTCGGCTGCAGGCAAATGGGCATGCTCGAAACTGCGTCAACTCATGGCAGTCTGCATTTTACAATGCGCTTGCGGACGACAGTTGGTATTGCACTGCGCCAGTGATTTGATGCTTTTCGCTATTGACAGGCCACGCATCGCGGTAGCACTCTCTACATCAAGGAGCGTCGAAACTCCTCTAACAGCGGTACCCACCTCCGACAAACCGGTGGGTTTTTTGTGCCCGAGGCTCGGGCGCAAGCCGACGCGATGCCTGTGTCGGGAGGGCGGCTAATACAACACCCTTCGGGGAAATACGCCCGCCGTCTGTTAGCGGTTTCGAACCTCCCGACTTCCCGTCCGCCATGCGTGGCGGGCGGACCCTTCATGGAACGAGGAGGCAACGATGTCGTACGACCGTTTGGACGATGAAGACATGCCCGGCTATTTCCTGCCGGAGGAGAGCCAGTTCCGGCTGGCGAAGCTGCGCGATCACGTGAGGTTCCTGGTCCGGCTGGCGCAGCCGCGCACGCCGGACGAGGAGCGTGCCGCCGAGCCCAAGGTGCGCATGGGCGAGCTGGCGGTCTGTTTGGAGTTGTTGGCCGACCAGGTGGAGCTGGTGCTGGACGCGCTGTCCTATCCTGCGCAGCGGACCGACACGACGCCCGGCGCCCGGCCCGCTGCCACCGTTGAGGTGGCGCCGGACGTGGGCGGCGGCGCCTTCCGCGTCACGCTGGCGCAACTCGACCAACTCACCCTGCTGGCCGAGACCGTCTCGGCCCATGCCCGGGTGGTGGCGGCCGGCGACGCAACCGCGCGCGCCGGCCAGGCATTGCCAGAGGTGGGCGACACGCTCTGCGAGGCAGCGAACGCGATGCGGGCACTGCTGCAGCAGATCGAGCGCCAGCCGCTGCACGAACCAACGCCCAACGGCGTACGCGAGGAGCGGGCGGTCTATGCGGTGGAGTGGGAGACGCCGCCTGCGGGAGGCGGGCGGCTGCATTGATCGCGGAATTGGCGGGATGCGGCAGGGATGCGTCGCCGGAGAGGGCTGGCCTCGTGGTGCGGGGCCGGCCCTGGGATGCAGCGAACGTCAGTGCGCGAGCAAAGGGAGTGAGGCGCCTGAGGGAATAAGCGGCGGTCATGCGACCAGCTAGCCCATTCATTGCGCCCCCGGCCTATTCCGTGTTGCACCCCACACCTGCGCTAGCCGCGTCCCGGCCCTGCGCCTGAGCGCCGATGGCTGGAACAGCTGGGCTTCGCTATCGGTAGCAAGGTGCGGATCACCGTGCGTGCTGAAGAGGTGGTGGTGTCGGTCGCAGGAGCGGACGTCGCAGAAGGGCGACGCGATGGTTCTTGAGTGGAGGAAACGCCAGCGTCTCCCCTCGTGGCACGCTGGTCGTCTTGTTGATATCGTCTTTCACGCATAACAGCCCGTGACGACGCATCAAAGGAGTTGCTGATGATTGGCTCGGGGAACTATGGGCTTCGGCTGCTGGGCGTCCTGTTTTTCGCGGCGACCGTGCTGACCGCTGCATGCTCTAGCGCCGCATCCGCTGCCAAAGTCCCCCCGTTTGCTGGAAAGTGGGGGTATGCCAAAAAGTGTGATTTAGGGCATTACCTGGGTCTGGATCTCCAGCAAAGCGGCGATCGCGTGAGCGGTGATTGGAGCGAGGGGACCAACGCACGTGGAAGCGACGGAAGGCTGGAAGGGCGGGTGCGCGGGAACAAGCTCTACGTCCGCTACTGCAGCGACGATGGAGAGGTTGGCTATGCGGTCTGCCCTGAATATTCGGGAGCGGAGGACTATTTCCTGATTGAACAGGAAACGCTGGTTCGCTATCAAAAATACGGTTCTAGCTATCGGCGTGGCGTTGCCCTTCATCCTGACCGTCCCGGAAAGGAAGTGCCTTTTGACAAAGACTGCATGGACATGGAGGACAGCCCGTGAGCAAGCTGACGGATCAGCAGTCGCGTGCAACGCTCGCGTCCTGCGCTAGTCCACGCACTACAAGATCGGCTACGACTCCTATCCCGGCAAGCAACCCCACATCGGTGACCCCGCGCCCCGGCCTGCGCCTGAGCGGCCTGTGGCTGGAGCAACTGGGCTTTGCCATCGGCCGTAAGGTTCAGATCACCTGCCGAGACGGCAGATTGGTGATGGAGCTTGCAAATCTGGATCGCGATTGACGTGGACGAGCGGCAGGTGGGTGAGCTACTTTTCGCACAGCGGACCTCAAGCATATCGGCGCGTGGCCAGTGTCCCGTTAACGCAAGGAGAGCATGCATGAAAACCAAGTTCTTTCAGTGTCTCTTCTTGACCCTGGCCCTGACGACAGGGTGTGCTTCCGTGTCGGCTGGCGGTAAAGACGCCGCGTCAACGGGTGTCTCTATATGTGAACAATCACGTGGCTGGGCGAGCAGTACATCGTCGCCAGCAAGCCAGGTTGCTCCCCGGGTGGTCGAGGACAGCAGCGGGCGTTCCTACCATTTCGATCTTGACGGGCGTGGCGGTGGAATCCGATCCTTGGACGCCACATGTGGCTGGGGTAGCTACGCCGAGTGCGAGATCAAGGTGCTTCAAGCCGACGGGGCGACCTATCAGTTCTCGGAACTCTCAACTTTCGGGCTGTGGGAGTCGCGGGGCAGCCTCTATCTGCTTTACCGCATTGTCGCTCCCAAGGACGATACAGCTGCTCACAAGCGGCGGCTGGTGAAGGTGAGTAATCCTCCGACGGAAGTCTGTAATGAGATAGGGGACTACTCGAAGATCATGTAGTTGCTCGTATTTGATATGGAGATCACGTATGCCTATCGCCTATCGCGAACTCAACCAGGATCAGTACAACACGCTGACCGGTGACCTGATAAAACTGACTGAAAGCTTGCATGCCCGGTCGCAAAATGTGGGAGATGGCCGCGCCACCATCGGATATGGGTATACCTTCAATCGTTCCAACAACACTGAGCTCTGGCGCAATTCGGGAATCGCACTCACCGATGCACAGTGGCGCCAGCTCGGCGCAATCGATGCGGCTGCTCCGGATGACCGTACAGGGTTGGGCTTGCAATTCGACAGGACGCTCAATGCCGCCGAGGGCGACAGGCTGCTCTCGGCTTCCATGCCGGAGTACGAGCGGCCGATCGCTGGCCTGAACATGCCGATGTCGCAGGAGCGCGCGGCCTTGGTGTCGCTGGTCTACAACCGCGGTGCCGGATCCTACAACGCCAACATGCAGCCATTTCGGGATGCGGTTGCCGCTGGGGATCGTGCCGAGGCCTGGTTCGAAATGCGCTACAACGCGTGGGGCAGCAATGCGACCGCCGAGGCCGGCCTGCGCAAGCGCCGGGTGATGGAGTCGGAGTTGTTCGGTCTCTACAACGATCCGAACAACGTGACGGCCGAGGAGGCGTTGTCGACGTACCGCACCTACCAACAACATCGGGATCGGATCAATCGAGACGAGACACGCTGGGGTGTTGACGTGGACGGAAATCCTGGCCAACGCAACCTGATCGCAGAAGCGAACCGCGACTACGCCGCCTTGCTGGCTGGCCGAGGTGAGGTGCAGACGCTGGCGCAATCCTTGGAGCCTGCCCGCGTCCGATTGCTGTCCGACCTGCGCGAGCAACATCCGGAGATCGCCGATCGCCTGACCGATAGCGCATTCAATGCGGGTTCAATTTATGTCGATCCTGGTCGGGACTCGGCGCGTGTGGTGGTGGACGCCAATCATGCCGCGACATTGGATGCAACGCGGACTCGTAATGGAAACGAGGTTGCGAATAACGATCTGCTGCTAGGGCAGGGCGGGGATGACACGCTGATCGGAGGACGAGGGGATGATGTTCTGATCGGTGGAGAAGGTCGCGACGTACTACGTGGCGGTGCCGGTAGCGACACCTATGTCGTTGGTGATGGTGATGTGGTCCAAGATGCCGATCGCAATGGGCAAATCTTCTGGAGCGGCCAGCGGCTCACGGGTGGCACGCGACAAGCAGAAGATCCAGAAGGTATGTTTCGAAGTGCGGATGGCCAGCACACCTACCGTTTGCAAGGTGCGGACCTGTTGATTGGCAACGAGCAGGGTCAAACCTTGACAGTCAAGGACTATCAAGCTGGTAGTCTCGGCATCGAATTAGGTGAGGCGCGTGTGCGAAATGATACCGGCGCGACGGAACTCAACTTGAACCAGCAGCAGGGTCAGCCTGATCGCGTGGGACCCGACAACCCCGCGCATCCCAATCACGCCATGCTGTTGCAGATAAGGGATGGCGTTCAACGGCTTGGCAGCCAAACAGGGGTGCCATTCGATGAGAATAGCGAACGTCTGTGCAGGAGCCTTTTGGCGGCATGCAAGGACAACCGGGATCAGTATCCTGATGTCGGTGGCTATTCGATGTCGGGCAATGCCCTGACGCGCGTGGATCATGTGGTTGCTGGACCTGAGCGGATCTTTGCCGTGCAGGGGGCACTCAATGATCCTGCACAGCTTCGTGCGCATGTTCCGGTACAGGAGGCTATGCAAACGCCTGTCGAGCAGTCCGATGCCAAGCTTGCAGTGGCAAATCAGTCGATCTCCCAGGAATTGGCATTGACTCAGCAGCGAGAGCAGTCACGAAGCCAAGGTCAATCCATCGGATAGTTGCTGCCACTCTGCGGCTTCTTTTTGCCTATTTTTTTGCCAAGGCTTTACGGCACAAGCCGATGTTGGTTCTCGCCGCGCGGACGATTGCCAAGTGACGGTCCGCCAGCATTGGCGGCCAGTTGTCCGTCACCGCATCGTCGTCCAGATCGGCATCGCCTGCGTACTGGTCGAGTGTGCCGAGGCATTGTGCGTACAGCCCGTTCTTGTACTGGGCAATGGCCAGGTCGTTGCGGATGGCTCCCTCTTCTTCCCATTCCAGCGTCGGCAAGCACCTCGCCAGCACTGGAGACAAGGTGCTCAGCGCCGCTTTGTAGTTCTTGCCGTCATAGAGGCGCTGGAATGCAGACCGCGTGCGATCGAGGTCGTCCCGGCCGCACCCTTCGGCCACCCGCAGGTAGGGCGCTTCGAAGCCCGCGTTGTAGCCGCAGAAGGCCTTGCACTCAGTAGGTGTGGCCGCCGTCACCTCGATGCCTTGCGCATTGGCCGTGAACTTCACGCTGCAGGAAGGAACGCCAGCGTCGCCCTTTGCGATGCCGTGGTCGCCTTGGATCGCTCCATCCAGCAGGCACATGTCTCCCCCGGAGGTGCTTTCCAGGGAAAACATCAACGTCCCGTTCTGCTTGTCGAGCAGCAGCCGCCCCCATCCTTTTTCGGTCAGGTATTCGCCGGGCTTCAACGTTTCCCCCGATGTTGCGGGCGACGCGGGTTGCGCGTTGCTTTGTCTTGCCTTGGAGGCTGCCGCAAGCGGCTGCGCCGAGCAAGCCGCGCTACATAGCGCCGCGATCGCCGCGCAGGCGAGCCATTTTAGCTTCAGGGAATGATGCGTCTTCGCCATGCTTGGTCTCTCACTCCGCTTTCAGATAACCGACAAACCCACCACGCGGCGCCAATTCCAACGCGATAGTGTCATGCGCGTACCGGCGCCGCGCAGCCAATTCCGCTTGTTCGCTATCACATCGTCTTCGGTTAGATCGTTGGGGGGCGAACGTGCATCTTATTCAGGCTGGTGGCGCAATGCGTGCCAGGCTTGTCATGCGCGCGAGGTTCGTGCAGCGTGCGCTTTGATGGAAGCGATGGCATGCGACTGATGCAGAACGACCAGGAACAGCGTCCCCCGGCCACGCGGCTCTACGCGCTGCTGGCGCGCGACGCGCGCAGCGGCGTGATTTTCCGCCGCGGGCCCAGCAAGCAGGTGCAGCTGATCCGCTGGGACCTGCGCGACGACAGCTTCGAACACGGGCAATGGTTCAAGGGCCGCATCTACGAGCGGCGCTGCGATCTGTCGCCGTCGGGCCGGCTGCTCGTGTATTTCGCTTCAAAGCAACACGGTGATTTCGTCACGTGGACGGCGCTGTCGCGTCCGCCGTTCTTCACCGCGCTGGCGCTGTGGCCGAAGGGCGACTGCTGGGGCGGCGGCGGCATGTTCGAGGGCGAGCGGACGCTGCTGTTGAACCATCGCCCGCAGCAAGGCCGCGATCCCTTTCCGCTGCCGACCGGCTTCCAGTTGCCGCATGACATGCAGGTCCGGCCTTTCGGCCATGGCTCGGGCGGCGGCGAAGACCAGCCGATCGATGGCGTGCTGCGGCAGCGCGACGGCTGGCAGGCGATCGATGCAGGTGAGGGCGAAACCGGCGGCATGAGTTCCACCACGCTCTATCGCTTCAACTGGCCGCGTGTATGGGAGAAGGCCGGCGCCAGCGGACGCCGGCTGCAATCGCTGCTGCACGCGATCGGCCGCGAAAACGAAGCGTGGTATAGCCTGGACCATCGTGTGCTGGACCGCGACGGCGCCGTGCTGCTGGACCTGCCCGGCACCGACTGGGCCGATTGGGATGGCGGCGATCTGGTGTTCGCCCGCAACGGTTGCCTGTACCGCCTCGTCAAAAGCGATTTCCGGCGCTATGCGCAGGAAGGCGAAGCGGCTTTCCGTTTGTTGCACGATTTCACCAGCGCACGGTTCGCGCCGCTTGCGCCTGCGGTGGATGCGCTCAAGTACTGAGTGATGTACGCGCAGGCATGCGATCGATCCTGACGATCGACGTGCAGCGCATCACGAAGAGCGGCGGTGTCGGGAGCGCGATGTCGCCGCTCGCCGCCGTCCGTCCGGAGGTGGCGATACGCCGACGTGCAATCCGCCGAGTGCGCATTGCGTGAAGCGGCGAACTGAAGAATTCAGGAAAATTGCATGAGCCTTCTTCACCTGCGTGGCGCGATGCTGATGCTCCCATCCAAGAGGGAATCGCACATGAAACATTCACTGTTGGTCCTGTCCATCGCGGCTGCACTGGCCATCGCGGGCTGCAAGCCGAACAAGGACAACGACGCGCCGGCACCCACGGCCGACACGCCGGCCGCGAGCACCGAGCCGACGCCGGTGGGCGGCGCCGCCACCCCCACCACGCCGCCGGTCGGCGAGGCGAGTCCGGCGCCGGAAGGCGCGGCGCGCGCGAGTTCCGGCGACGACATCGCCTTGGGTTTGCTGGGGACGGTCGACAAGAACGAAATCGCCGCGGCGAAGCAGGCGCAGGAAAAGAAGGTGACCGGCGCGGTGCTCGAGTACGCGAAGATGATGGAGAAAGAGCACTCCGAGAACCTGGAGAAGACCAAGGCGCTCGGCACGCTGGCCGAGACGCCCGACGTCAAGCAACTCGAGAACAAGGGCGAGCAGGAGCTGACGACGTTGGGCCAGAAATCCGGCAAGGACTACGCCGCGGCCTACATCGACGCGATGATCGCCGGGCACAAGGAGGCTTTGCAGTTGATCGACACACAGATGATGGCGGCGGCCTCGACGGAACCAGTCAAGGCGCACCTGACCGAGACCAAGACCCACGTCGAGCAGCATCTGGCGAAAGCGGAAGCGATCAAGAAAGCGATGTGAGCGCGAGGCGTGGCAGGTCGTCGATCTGCCACGCCTTGCTCATCGGGTCGGCGCAGCAGTTGCCGTCGCGGGCGGCATCGCGGCTGGCGCCGGCTCCGTGGCGCCGTAGACCCATTCGGCGAAGACGGCCGACAGGTTCTGGCCGCTGGCGCGCTCCATCGCGGCCTGGAAATCGCGGCTGGTGACGGTCTTTCCGGCATGGCCGCGGGTGAATCCACGGATGCCGTTCCAGAAGGCCTGCTCGCCCAGGCGCTCGCGCAAATGTGCGAGGAACAGCGCACCCTTGCTGTACTGGACCGCGCGGCGCATGCCGAGGGAGGGATAGCTGCCCGACCAGGCCAGCGGCTTGTCGAATCCCGCGACGCGGGCGCGCTCGAGCCGACGCTGCGCCTGTTCCAGCTCCTGCCGGTAGGCGTCCGCGCCGACCGCCTGTTCCTTCCAGGCTGCGGTCATGAAGGTGGTGATCCCTTCGTTCAACCAGAAGTCTTGCCACGACGCGCAGGTCACCAGATTTCCCCACCACTGGTGGGCCATCTCGTGGGCCACGATCCACGCCTCTGACGGTGCCTGATTGTCCTCTTCCAGTGCCTCCTGGCCGATCAGGGAGAACGTCGCGGCTTCCTGTGCTTCCTGTCCCGGCACCCGCAATTGGGTGTAGCGCCGGTCGGGCAGCGCGATGCCGGCCTTGTCGGCCAGGAAGCGCGCGATGCCCGGCGCCTGTGCGAATGCTGCCGTTAGGTCGTTCCCTTGCCCGGTGGCGTCCATGTATACCAGCTCGCCGACGTCGGTCTTGACCGTGGCCTTGGCGAAGGTTCCCGCGGCGAAGCCGAACAGGTAGGCCGAGTAGGGCCGGGTGGAGCGCCAGCGATGCAGGACCAGGCCGTCGCGGCGTGCACGCAGCGGCAACGCCTTGCCGACGCCCAGCGAGGCCGCGCCTGCTGGCAGCAGCAGGTCGAGCGCGAACTCGGCCTTGTCGCCGGGGGCGTCCTGCAGGCAGACCATCCAGTCGCAGGCGAAATAGCTGCTGTAGACGCCGTCGCCGGCGCGGATCAGGCCGCGCGCCGGCACGCCTTCCAGCGCGAAGCGGAGCGTGGCGGTCGCACCCTTCTGCAGCGGCACGGGCAGGTCGAAGACAATGCCGTCGGCGCGCCTGACCACCGTCACCGCGCGCCCGTCCAGCGTCGCTGCGTGCAGCCGCAACGCGTTGGGAGAGAACACCAGCTGCGACACCCGCTGCGTGCCGCGCAGGGTGATGCTCTGTGTCCCGGCGACGGCGGTGGTCACCAGATCGGGATGCAGGGTCACCGCGTAGCGTTCGACCTCGAATCCCGTCCCCGGCGCCGGCGCCACTGGCGGTACCGCCGCGCCCGCGGCAGCCGATGCGGCGGCCAGGGCAACCAATGCCGCGCGTGCGTACCGGTTCGCCCGCCGGCGTGGCGGTCGTGTCATCGGGGTTCCTTGGTGCTCAGCAGATATTTCAGCCCATGGGTGAGCCCGCGCGGCGCCACGCTCAGGTGGTCTTCGTCGTTGAGCACGTCCAACTGCAGCTGCAACGACGGATAGCCCCGCGCTCGCAGCGTTCGCGTCATCTCCTGCGCATCCGACACCATGTCGTAGTTCTGTCCATAACGCCGCTGTTCGTATTCGCCGACGTACATGTAGACCTGCGCCGGCAAGTCCTTGTGCGTGGTGGCGAAAGCTTTTTCCTGGGCCTGCATGGCGTGCTCGCCGTACCAGTAGGACGGGCTGCCCAGGATGTAGCCGGAGAACATGTCCGGCGCGGTCAGCAGGATCTGCGCGCCGAGCAGGCCGCCGTAGGAGTGGCCGAGGAACAGGCGCCGGTGTTCGTCGGTGCGATAGCGCTGCGCCACGAACGGCAACGCCTGGTCGCGCAGATAGGCGATGTAGGCGTCCGCCTTGCCATGCGTCGCGTTCGGCGCTGCGTCCGCTCCGCCTTCCGGCGTGGGGGTGTAGTCGCGTCGCCGGCTCGGCATGGGCTCGTCGCCGATCGCGTAGGAAAGGCCGACCAGAATGAAATCGTCGATGGCCGGCCCTTCGCCGTTCAAGCGCCGTGCGATCTGCCGGACCAGAGGAAAGGAATAGTCGGCGTCGGTGACGTAGAGCACCGGATAGCGGCGGCCGGGGTCGTCGGCATAGGAACGCGGCAGCGCGACGAATACTTGATAGTCGCGGCCTGAAACCGGGTCGGGCACGTTCCAGACCTGGCTGTCCGCGATTTCGTAAGGCTTTCCTTCGCCGCGTTGCGCGCCCGCGAAGGACGCCGTCGCGCGCGCAACTGGCGCTTGTTTCGCCGCCTGTTGCGCGGACGTCGGCGCCGGTGCCTGCGATGTATCGGCACACGCCACCAGAAGCACTGCAAGCAATCCCACCGACAACGATTTGCTCAATTTCGATCTCCTGGCCGCATTGGCTCGATTGGTCCAACGCATGGACAGGGCCGGATCATGCCATGCCGCAACGCTGCCCCGCTGTTTTCGATCGAAGAGCTCGGCAAGCCGACGACGGCGCGGAAGCTGCGCCAGCGATCGGCGCGGTACGCGCGCCATGGGCATGGAAGCGACCGCAGCCGCTAGACTTGCGTTCTCCGGAATCTGGTGAGGCCGATGAACCGCTACCGCTTCGTGTTGCTGGCCTTGCTGGCCGTGTTCGGTGTCGCGCAGGCGCAAGACGATCGCCGTATCGCAGTGACCATCGACGATCTGCCGTGGCAGCGCATGGGCAAGACGCCGGCCGCGCAGGTGCCGGCGTTCCACGCGCAGCTGATGGCGTCGTTGCGGCAGGCGAACGTGCCGATCGTCGGCTTCGTCAACGAGGACAAACTCGAACAGGACGGCCAGCCGCAACCGCAGCGGGTAGCGATGCTGCGCGATTGGCTGGATGCGGGCTACGAACTGGGCAATCACACCTACGGCCACGTGAATCTGCACGAGGTGGGGTTGCCGGCCTACGAGGACGCGATCGTGCGCGGCGAACGCACGCTGCGGCCGCTGCTGGCCGAGTACGGGCAGCCGCTGCGCTGGTTCCGCCATCCCTATCTGGCGACCGGCCGCAGCGATGCCGATCGCGAGGCGGTGGTCGCCTTCGTCGCCGCGCGTGGCTACCGCATCGCGCCTGTCACCGTGGACAACGGCGATTGGGTGTGGGCCTTCGCCTATGCGCGGGTGCTGGAGACCGAGCCGGACGGTGCGGCGCGCGAGGCCACGCTGCTGCGGCTGCGCAAGGGCTATGTGCCGTACATGCTCAACAAGCTGGATTATTTCGAGGCGCAATCGCAGCGCTTGTTCGGCCGCCGCATCGCGCAGGTATGGCTGATGCATGCCAACGAGTTGAACGCCGTCGCGTTCCCGGCACTGATCGCCGCCACGCGCCGCCGCGGTTATGCGTTCGTCACCCTGGACGCGGCGCTGCGCGACCCGGCCTACCGGCACGCGGAGGGCTATACCGGCGGCGGTGGCATCAGCTGGTTGCACCGTTGGGCCATGGCCGAGCACAAGCCCAAGGACTTCTACGCCGGCGAGCCGGCGGTGCCGGGTTGGGTGTTCGCGCTGGCCGGGATCGATTCGGAATAGAGGCGGTCGGGTCGGGTCGGCCTGGGGGCGCGCTCGCGGCGTTCACTTTTCCGCGAGCCGTTGTGCTTCACGCTGCCCGCTTCGCGCTTCCCGTCAGTACCCATGCCTACCTCCAAGACACCGCCCTGGAAGAAACCCAAGCCACGCGGCCAGCGTTCGCAACCGCTGTCGCCTGCGCAAAAGGCCGCGGCGCGGCAGCGCGCGGAGGAGAACGGCCGTCCGTATCCGAACCTGATCGACAACATGTGGGCGGTGCGTCTGCCGCGCGGCGAGGCTGCGGCGGACGAGACCGTGGCGGACGACGACGCGGAGAAATAGGCGCCGCCTGCGCATACGGTTGCAGCGGATGAAGCGAGTCGCGGTGTGGAATTTGGCAGCGGTGCCGTTCGCTCTTGGGGCATCGCGCGCGACAGACATTTTCGGTAGCGCGCGTCGCGACTGAAGTCGCTCCTACAACTACGGTGCTGGCTGTAGCTGCGTCGGCGTGTGCGCTTCAGCGCGTCGGCGCATCCAGCGTGCGCAACACCGACTTGTCGATGCTGGCGGCCACGCCGATGCTGCGCCCGGCGAGATTGGCCACCCGGTACTGCACTGCCACGCCCAGCACTTGCGTGGCCTGCGCCAGCGACAGGCCGTAGTCCTGCTGCAGCCACTGCAGCATGCCGGAGGTGGCCACGCGCAGCGCGTCGTCGCTGGAGCCGGCCTGGCCCAGGGTCATGATCTGCTCGGGCGATTCGACCCGCGGCATCGCGATCGCGCGGTGTTTGATCAATTCGACCCGCAGTTCCACGTCCAGCGACGTCTCCAGCGCCCACTGCGTGGTCTCGCCATCGCCCTGCAGCGCATGGCCGTCGCCGAGATAGAGCAACGCGCCCGGCTGTTGCACCGGCAGGTACACGGTATTGCCCTGGACCACCGCGTTGAAGTCCATGTTGCCGCCGCTCGCGCCGGTATCGCCGGTGGACAGGGCGGCGCTGCCGAAGCCGGGCGCCAGCGCCAGGCCGCCGAGCATCGGTCGCAGCGGGATCGCGAAGTGCTTCATCGGTCCTTCGCCGTCGATGGGATGCGCGAGTGCCGCATCGCGGTCCAGGCGCCAGCGCACGTGCTTGCCGAGTGCGGCGGCCTGCGCGGCCACGCGCGGGGTCTGCAGGCGCCCGACCAGGCCGTCGAGGCTGTCGGCGGAGTCGCGGTTGAGCCGCAGCGAGACCACGTGGATGGCGAGCGTATCGCCCGCTTCGGCGCCGACGACGAAGAACGGCCCGACCTGCGGATTGCCGAACAGCGCGCGGGTGACGTCGCCCGCATCCACGCCGCCAGAATCCAGCGTCTTTGTGCAGAGCGTATCGCCCGGCCAGAGCATCAGCACGGGGGGACGATCCGCACTGAAGGTATTGGCGTAGTCGCTGGGCACGAAGTCGTGGGTGCGCGGCGCGGCGGTGTCGCGGGTCGGCACGCGCCATGCGTCGAAGGCATGGTCGGCGCGCACCTTGGCGGCATTGGGATCCGGCTGGTCGCTGCGGCCGCGCATGCGTTCGCCCTCGACGCGGCCGTCGAAGCGGTAGACGCTGCCGTCGGTGGAGGTGGCCACGAAGGCGAGCGCATCGCCATGGCGCGTGCCGCGAACCGGATCGTTGTCGAGCCGGCCCTGCAGTTGCGGGCCGGTCGCATCCAGCTCGAGCGTCTGATAGCTGCGGTTGCCCCACAGATTCGTGGCCACGATCCATTGCTCGCCGCCCCATGCCGGCGCCGATGCGAGCAATGCCAGCGCCGGTATCCATCGCATCCTTCGCCGCTGCATCGTCGTTTACCTTGCGTAGCTGTATTTGACTACAAGTGTAGTCATCGGCGATTGCGGCGGAAATGCCGGAAGTCATGCCGGAATCGGCGTGGATGTCGTCGATTGCGCCCTGGTGCGAGCGTGCCGGCCTCGTGGCTTTGATGAATGTCGCCGCACCAGGCTAAGCAGCCGCCCTTGGCGGCGGCGCGTCCGTGCCCATGCTGTGCCTGCCGGCATCGAGCCGGTCACCTCCTCCAGGTATTGGTATGACTCCGCAAGAACAACAGCTCCTCGAAGATTTCCTGGCCCGCGTGCGCAGCGCCGGCGGCGTGGCGATGGATCCGCAGGCGGATGCGCTGATCCGCGAGCGCCTGGCCGGCCAGCCGGATGCGGCCTATCTGCTGGTGCAGCGGGCCTTGCTGCTCGAACACGCACTGGACAGTGCCAAGGCGCAGATCGCGCAGCTGCAGCAGGCCGCGCCGCCGCCGCCGCCGGCCGCCAGTTTTCTGGGCCAGGGATTCAACGCGGCACCGCCGCCGTTGCCGCCGGCACCCGCGCCGCAGGCCGCGCCGGGTTGGCGCGAGCGCTTGTTCGGCGGTGGCGCCAGCGTGCCGGACCAGGCGCAGGCCGCGCCAGTCGCGCGCGGTTCGAGTTTTCTCGGCACCGCGGCCACCACGGCCGCAGGCGTGGCCGGCGGCATGTTCCTGTTCGAAGGCGTAGAGAGCCTGCTCGGTGGCGGCCACCACGGCGGCTTCCTGGGCGGCGGGTCGTCGCAGCCCACCGTGGTCGAGAACGTCACCAACAACTACTACGACGATGCGCCGCGGCAGGATGCCGGCCAGGACTTTTCGGACGACACCAGCCTGGATGGCGACGACAACTGGACCTAGGGATCTGGGCGTTCCGCTCGGCAGGCATCTTGATGGGGCCACCGAGCGGACCTTGTAGCGTAATTACGCCTGCGATGTCTGTCAGCCCGTGACACTTTCCCTGCTCTTCATCAGGCTGTCGCCGTATGGCCACGTTCCGCTGTCCAGCGTGGATGCTGCCTTGGCGGATGCCGGGCCGGACTTGCCGCGGGTCCCAGTCTTATGCCGGCGACAAGGCATGAATCCAATCTTTATCTATTCACTTTTTCTTTTTTAGCCGGGAAATTTTTTAAGGAAGTAGTTGATAAATATAGTAATAGGCAGCTAGATTTGTTGGATTATCTATTCATGAATCTATTCAATCGAGCCTCATGGACGCTCCCCGCTCCGCGAGTTGACCGCTGATGCGGGGCAGCGGGGCGTCGGCGCCAACGCAGCTGCCTGTGCATGTCGCCAGGCCGATAAGAAACGAGCGCGTATCCATCCGTCTGCATGCAGAAATCGTGTGCACGCGAAATGCGACGCGTGAGGTTGCGGCACGATCGCCACACAACGCGCGGCATGCGTGGCCGGACGAATCTGCGGCCCATCGGGCCGCAGATCCTCCTTGCATCGTGCGCTGTGGCGAACGGACGATCGGTCCGGGCGCCGTGACACCAACAATCAGTTGCTGATGAACGTCGCCACGCTCTGCGGATCGACGTAGAACGCGGTCTGGCCGTTGCTGACCTGGTACGCGCCGCCGTAGCCGACGTTGACGCTGGCCGAGGTGCTGTACTTGGTGAAGCTGGCGGCGCTGCCGCTGGGCAGGGTGACCTTCAGTTCGCGGTACTGGGTGCCGGTGTTGACCGCGACCAGCACGATCTTGTTGTCGGCGCGCTTGTAGGCGGTGACGGCGACATCGCTGTAGGGCGCGGCGGTGGCGCCGATCCGCTTGGCGCCGGGACGCACGAAGCGGGCGTATTGCGCCATCGCGTAGCCGCGCTTGCTGACCGCGCCGCCTTCGGTGATCAGGCCGTAGCTGCGGCGGATGTACCACCAGATGTAGGCGCTGTAGTTGGCCGCCATGCTCTTGTGCAGCTCGCTGGCCACGCCGAGCGCGGATGGCCAGGCGTTAGCGTCGGTATTGTCGGTGTAGTGCTCGGTCATCCACAGCTGCTTGCCCTTGTTGCGCGCCAGCGGATAGTCCTTCGGCTGCACCCCGTACAGATGGCCGCCGATGATGTCCACGTGCTGGCTGGCGCTGCTGTTGAGCAAGCCATCGGTCAGGTTGGGATTGAAGTTCAACGACTCGGCCGCGAGCACTTTCAGGTTGCCGAAGCTGGCGCCCTGGGCGCTGAGGAAATTGGTGAAATCGCTGCCGTTCCATTCCGCCGACTCGTAGTCCGGGTGCCAGTCCGGCTCGTTCTGCACGGACAGCGCATACAGCGGCGCGCCCTTGCTCGACATGTAGCTGGAGAAGTCCAGCAGGTGCTTGGCGTAGGCGCCGTAGTACTGCGGCAGCAGCTTGCCGCCGTTGTTGAGGCTGTTGTTCGACTTCATGTACGCAGGCGGCGACCACGGCGTGGCCAGCAACACCGCGCCATGCGAGCGCGCGCGCACCGCGGCCGGGACCTGCTGGCTCCAGCCCGAACTGGAGGGGTCGATGCGCATGCGCATGATCGACAGGCCGATCTGGCCGTTGTCGCTGCCGAAGGCCAGATCGACCTGGGCCGGGGTGAGGTCGGCGATCCAGCCGGCGCCGCTCATGCCGCCGAATCCCTGGATGGTCTGGTAGGTCTGGCTCGGGGTGACGGTGACGTTCTGTGCCAGGACGGGCGCGGCCGAAAGGACCGCTGTGGTCATCGCCAGCAGGGTGGCGAGGATCCGTGGTGTTCTCATGTGTGTCTCCGGGGGAATGCAACAGGGGTGTGTGACAGGGCGTGACCCTACGCCGTCGACATGACATAGACAATCGGTGCATGCGCCAACTGCGGCAACTGAGATACAACGCGCAGGGAGGCAGGGATTGCATTCGCGAAGGCGCAAGACAGTCGCGCGCTTGTCTCAGGACACGTGCATGCCGATCGGAGATGCCGCGACTGCTGCACAGGCTGAGCATGGTGCGTGCCTATCTGCGAGGCATCATGTGTGCGTGTGCATGCCGGAGCTTTGCAAGACGCCTGATGCTGCGCCGCGCAATCCTGTGCCGCGCAAAACCGCGGTACTGCCGATTTTGTGCACAGTTGCGCATCCAGGTTCGGCAAGTTGCGCAAGTGCGCGCGTAGTGCATGCGTGCACAATGGCTGTTGGCGGCCGCTCGTTTCACCGGCCGTCCTTCCCTCTATCGACGAGTCTGTCTATGCCATCGCCTTCCTGGTTTCTGCAGCGCGCGATCGCGCTGTCGTTCGGCACGCTGTTCGCTCTTGCGGCGGCGATTCCCGCTGCGCATGCGCAGGCCACGCGCTACGCCGATGCCGCGCCGTTGCTGCTGGGCGTGGCCTGGTATCCGGAACAATGGCCGGAGGCGCAGTGGGAGCACGACCTGGCGTTGATGGAGGCGGCGCACGTGCGCGTGGTGCGGATCGGCGAGTTCGCATGGAGTCGCATGGAGCCGCGCGAGGGCCAATACGATTTCGCCTGGATGGATCGCGCCATCGCCGCGGCCGCGCGGCACCACATCGTGGTGGTGCTCGGTACGCCGACCGCGGCGCCGCCGGCGTGGTTGACCCAGGCCTATCCGGACACACTGCGCGTCGGCCAGGACGGCGTGCGCGACGAGCACGGCAACCGCCAGCAATTCTCCTTCGCCAGTGCGCGCTATCGCCGTTTCGCCCATGCCATCGCCGAGCAGATGGCACAGCGCTACGGCCGCAATCCGCATGTGGTCGGCTGGCAGCTGGACAACGAATACGCGCAGGCCTCGTTCGATCCGGAGGCCAAGGCGCAGTTCCATGCCTGGCTGCAGCGCAAGTACGGCAGCATCGAGGAACTGAACCGGCGCTGGGCCGCCGCGTACTGGAGCCAGACCTACAACGACTTCGTGCAGATCCCGGTGCACGAGGACGGGCAGAATCCGGCGCTGCTGCTGGAGTGGAAGCGCTTCGTCAGCGACACCTGGACGGACTACTCGCGCAACCAGATCGACGCCATCCGCCCACATGCCGATCCGCGCCAGTTCATCACCACCAACACCATGGGCTGGTTCGCCGGCTTCGACGCGTACAAGGTGCACGATGTGCTCGACATCGCCGCGTGGGACGACTACGTCGCCGGCGAGCGCTACGACTGGGTGGACAACGCGGCGCGCCACGATCTCACCCGCGGCTACAAGCAGCGCAACTACTGGGTGATGGAAACGCAGCCGGGCTTCGTCAACTGGCGCGCGACCAACGTGGCGTTGCGCAAGGGCCAGGTGCGGGCGATGGCCTGGCAGGCGGTGGCGCATGGCGCCGATGCGGTCGCATATTGGCAGTGGCGCGCGGCGCCGAACGGGCAGGAGGAATACCACGGTACCCTGGTTGGCGCCGATGGCGAGCCGGTGCCGGTGTATGCGGAGATCCAGCAGGTCGGCGCGGAGTTCGCCAAGGCCGGCGCGGCGCTGGCGGGCACCACGCCGCACGCGGACGTGGCGCTGATCAACGACTTCGACAGCCGCTGGGCGCTGGGTTTCCAGAAGCATTCGGCCGACTTCGATCCGGTCGTGCAGATGAAGTCGTTCTACCGGCCGCTGCGGCAGCAGGCGCAGGTGGTCGATGTGGTCTCGGCGCTGGCGCCGCTGGACGGCTACAAGCTGGTAGTCGCGCCGTCGCTCAACGTGCTCAGCGAGGCGCAGGCGCAGCGGCTGAAGGCCTATGTCGAACGCGGCGGGCATCTGGTGCTGGGCCCGCGCAGCGCGATGAAGAACGCCGACAACGGCCTGCAGCCGCAGCGCCAGCCCGGTCCGCTCGGCGAGCTGCTCGGTGGCCGCGTGCAGCAGTTCTATGCGCTGGACAAGCCGATCCCGGTCGCCGGTGCGGCGGGCGAGGGCAGTGCGAAGATCTGGGCCGAGCAGCTGCAGGCGCGTACGGCGCAGACCGAGGTGCCGTTGCGCTACGGCCAGGCCA
This sequence comes from Xanthomonas sp. GW, assembly GCF_014236815.1. Taxonomy (NCBI): domain Bacteria; kingdom Pseudomonadati; phylum Pseudomonadota; class Gammaproteobacteria; order Lysobacterales; family Lysobacteraceae; genus Xanthomonas; species Xanthomonas sp. GW. The sequence continues at coordinate 4,523,631 of NZ_CP051189.1, read as the reverse complement.
ACGGCTGGCTGGACGGCGAGCCGGCGGTGCTGACCCGGCGGGTCGGCAAGGGCCGTATCAGCTATGTCGGCGCCTGGCTCGACGACGCCACCCTGGATCGCCTCACCAGCGACTGGCTGCGCGATGCGCAGGTGCGCGCGCCGCTGGCGGACGTGCCCGAGGACGTGGAGGTCGGCGTGCGCAGCGACGGCCGCCGCCACGTGCTGGTGCTGATCAACCATGGCAGCGATGCGCAGCAGGTGCGTCTGCCGGCGCCGATGCGCTCGCTGCTGGGCGCGGGTGCGGCCAGCGACGTGGTGCAGCTGGCGCCGGAGGGCGTGGCGGTGCTGGACGATCGCCGATGAGCGCGGTTGCGATGCACGGCTGACGCCGTGCGGCCGATCCGTGCGCGTAGCGCGGATCGGCGCAAGGAACGGCCCTGGTGGTGCGCGCGCATTGCACGCAGCGCGCGTCGCCGCGACACTTGGCGCGGTGGTGCCGGCCTACCGCCGGCCGGGAGGGAACCCGTGCGCGCGATCGATGCCGAGCACTATCTGATGGATGTCACGCTGAAGGAGGACCGCGTGCCCTCGATGCAGGCCTGGCCGTATTCGCTGCCGGCGGTGCGCAACCTGGGCGTGCTGCGCTTCCATCCGAAGGTGACCTTCATCGTCGGCGAGAACGGCAGTGGCAAGTCGACCCTGCTGGAAGCGATCGCGGTGGCCTGGGGTTTCAATGCCGAGGGCGGGACCAGGAATTTCAACTTCAGCACGCTGGCGTCGCATTCCAACCTGCACGACGCCTTGCGCCTGGGCCGCAGCGGCCGCCGTGCGCGCGATGGGTTTTTCCTGCGCGCGGAGAGTTTCTACAATGTGGCCAGTGAGATCGAGCGCCTGGATGGGGCGCCATCGTTCGGTGCTCCCGTCATCGACAGCTACGGCGGCGTATCGCTGCACGCGCAGTCGCACGGCGAGTCGTTCTTCGCGCTGATGCTGCACCGCTTCGGCGGCAACGGGTTCTATGTGCTGGACGAGCCGGAGGCGGCCTTGTCGCCGTCGCGGCAGATGGCGATGCTGACGCGGCTGCATCAGCTGGTGCAACAGCGCTCGCAATTCGTGATCGCCACGCATTCGCCGATCCTGATGGCGTACCCGCACGCGGACATCCTGCAGATCGGCGAGGATGGCTTGCAGCGCGTGGCATACCGCGACACCGAGCACTACCGGCTGACGCGCGCGTTCCTGGAGCAACCGCAGCGCATGCTGGACACGCTGCTCGACGACGAGTGAAGCCGTATTCGCCGCGGCCAAGCGCCGAGGGCCGGCGCCGGGCCTGTAGAATGATGGCGCCAGCGGGCGTCGCCGCCGCCATCGCGTCGCGGCGTCTTCCTTCCCACTGGAGTTGCCTGTGCCTTCCCATCCGATTTCGCCTGTCGGCCGGCTGTTCGCCGCCGCCGCCTTCTTCGAGGGCCTGACCTGGGCCGGCCTGCTGCTCGGCATGCTGCTCAAGTACGGCACCCAGACCACCGAACTGGGCGTGTGGCTGTTCGGCCGCCTGCACGGGGTGGCGTTCCTGGTCTACCTGGTCGCGAGCGTGATCGCTGCGGTGCGCCTGCGCTGGCCGTGGTGGGCGTGGCTGCTGAGTCTGCTGGCGGCATTGCCGCCGCTGGTCACGGTGCCGCTGGAAATGTGGTTCCGCCGCATCGGTTTGCTCGGCTTGCCGCGGCAGGGCGTGGTGCGATAGCGGCAATAGTGCCGATCACGCGCCGCTCGGCTCTTCTGCTCGGCGCAAACAAAAAAAGCGGCCCGGAGGCCGCTTTTTTCTTGTCCATTGGCGCCGCAGGCTCAGCCGCTGGTCACCAGATGGATGCGGTGCTTCTTGGCGTAGGCATTCTGCGCGGCGTCCAGCGCCGTCGCTTCCTTGTCGAGGGCGTCCGATTCGGTGTTCAGCCGTTCCAGCAGCGGCTGCACCTGCGCTTCGGTGTAACCGTCGGGCAGCGCGGTTATTTCCTGCAGCGTCGCCAGCACCGTGTCGGTCTTCTTGTAGTAGGCCTTCAGCTTGGCGTCCATGTCCTGCGCGTCTTCGGGAATGCCGAAGCCTTCGTAGCCCGTGTTGGAACTTGCGACCTGCTTGCGCGGATTGTTCAGCGCGTTGCGGTGCGGCTGCATCGACTTCAGTTCGCTCGCATCGGCCAGCAGCTGCTCGCCGCGCTCGCCGCCGATCCACGGCTCGGTCACCGAGGTGACGCCGTTCCAGGCCGAGACGTTGTAGGTCAGGTAGTCCTCCGGCGACATGTTCTTTTTGCCGGTGGTGGGATCGCAGGCGGACAGCGCAGCTACGCACAGGGCCAGCAGGACGAGGGTGAGGAGATTTTTCAAGAGGAGTTTCCTTGGTGGGAACGCGCTACCCGCTGGGCGACCGGCATGGGAGCGCAAGGCAAGGAAATCGACGCGTGCGGCATGCCGGGGCGAGGCCGGCGCGATCATCCTTGATGGGTGCAATGGCGGCAGTCCGGGCCGGTAACGCGTTCTGCGCAAGCGATGCGCGGCAAGTATAGCGGCATCGCTGCGCCGGCGCAGTTTGCGCGCGCCAGCCGCTGCGGCGGCTCTAGAATGCAGGCCATCAACGCAGGCAGTGGAAAAGATGGGAAAGCGTCGACGACGGCAACATGGGAGCGCAGCTGCGCACAGATCCGGCCGCCGTCTGCCCGCCTGGTTGCGTTGGCCGGTGTCGCTGTTGGTCGTCGCGCTGGCGGCGGCGAGCGCCTTGTTGAAGCTCTACCTGCTGGTGAAGGCGTTGCTGAGCGGCGTGTACACGAGCGGATCGCGCTTCGGCTCGCCCCAGGTGTATCTGCTGGACGTCGATCCCGGGCGCTATTGGTTCTGGATGGCATGGGACGGGGTTTTCACCGTCTTGTTGCTGTTGCTGGCCGTGGCCATCGCGTGGGTGTTCCTGGTGCTGGACAAGCCGAAATAGCGCGCCGGCGGCGGGACATGCCGCTGCGGTCACTTGCCCATGCAGCGGCGCCAGCGTTCGGCGACGCGCTGCGCGAACCAGGCGGTGGTGAGGGTGCGGGTGATCTTCGGGCTTTCCAGGGTGATGCCGGGCAGGATCGCGCGCGGCAGCGGCTTGCCGGCGTTGCGTTCGGCCAGCGCGAACACCTTGCGGTAGAGTGCGGTGTCGCCGAAATCGGCGGCGTTGCCGCGCTGCAGGGCGCGGCGGATGTCCTTGTCGTCCAGCGCCAGGCGCGAGCCCAGGCTGCGTGCCGCACGTTCGGTGGCGCCGGGCTGGTCGAGGTCGCTGCCGGGAATCAGCAGATCGCCGTCCAGGGCCAGGGTGCTTCCGCTGGCCTTCGCCAATGCCGCCTGGAACGCCGCATTGCGGCTGGCGTACCAGCCGGCGTTGAAGTCGGCGAAGCGATACAGCAGCGCGTCGTAGTCGCTCGGGTAGCCGAGCAGATGACGGGTGCCGAACCACACGCCGCCGCGGCGGCCGAACACCTCGTGGCGTACCGTGTCCTGCAGTGGGTACGGATAGCCATCGGTATGCGCCTCGGCGAAGGCGATGCTCACCTGCATCGGCCCGCCGGTATGCACCGGGTTGAGGTCGCCGAACAGGCGCTGGCCCAGCGGCACGCTGCTGGCGAAGTCTTCGAAGATGGCGCTCAGTTCCTGTTCGGTGCGCGCGGCGGCGATGCGTTCGCCGTAGCTGCGGCCATTCGGTGAATTCACCGCCAGCGCGGCGTCGAGCATGAACTTAGGAACATGCAATGCCGACGCGCGGCGGCCGAGTTCGGCGCGCGAGATCTTGCCCAGGCCGGGCACCGGCGGGTTGGCCTGGTAGGTGGATTCCTGTTCGATCACCGCCAGCACCGCGCAGATGTTGTCGGCGCTGGTGGCCAGTTCCTGCGAGGACAGCGCCACGTACACGTCGTTGGCCCAGCCGCTGCGGTCGGGGATCGCGGCCGGGATGCGCCGTGCGATGTCGGCCTTGATCTCGGTCGGCGTGCGCTCGGGCGCGCGCGGTGTCTGTGTGGCGCAGGCGCCGAGCAGCAGGGTGGCGCACAGGGCGAGCAGGCGGGCGGATGTGGATGCGATCACGTGCAGCTGAGCTCCAAAGGCAGGCGCGGCGCATTCGCCGCACGCGCCATCCTACCGTCCCACGCTGCGCTTCATGTCTGAGCGATCCGCTGGTCGTGCGCGGGCGCTGCCGCTGCGGCACGCTCTTGCTCGGGTCCCATCACATGCGCCGCGAACCCGGCCTGGCCCTGGGCGACCTGCGGCCGCAGCGTCAGCTCCGGGATCGCATAGTCGCCGCCGTTCTGCTTGCGGAACGCGATCGGCGCGGCGCTCCACAGCGTGTCCAGGCGTTGGCCGAGCGTGTCGCGGATCTGTGCGAACCGGTCCGCATCCATGCGGCTGCTGCGATAGACCACGAATGGCGGCAGCACGTCGAAACCCGGGTAATGCAGGATGCCGTGCTGGATCGGGAACAGCAGATCGTCGATCGGGCCGTTGATGCCGCGCGGCGCGTAGTGCGATTCCCAGCCGCCGGTGGTGACGATCAGCATCGCGCGCTTGCCGGCCAGCGTGCCCTCGCCGTAGCGGTCGCCCCAGCGCAGGTCGGAATGTTCGCCGACGCCGTAGGCGAAGCCATACGCATAGACGCGGTCCACCCAGCCTTTCAGGATCGCCGGCATCGAGAACCACCACAGCGGGAACTGCAGCAGCACGGCGTCGGCCCAGCGCAGCTTGTCCTGCTCGGCGGCGATGTCGGCGCTCTGGCGGCCGTTGGCGAAGGCGCGTTGGGAGTCCAGCGACGGATCGAAGCGGTCGCCGGACGCGCCGTCCAGGCTGTCCTGCGCGTCGAGCGTCGGCTTCCACTGCATCGCATATAGGTCCGATACCTGCGCATGGTGCCCGGCGGCCTGCAGGCGTTGCACGGCGAAGTCCTTGAGCGCGCCGTTGAGCGATGTGGGTTCGGGATGGGCATAGACCAGCAACACGTTCATGGGCGACCTCGGCAATGGGATGCAGCCAAGGTAGGTCGTAGCCAGCTATAGTTGAAATGAATTACAGGAATTCCAGCTATAACCATGCTTAATTTCGGACGCCTGGACCTGAACCTGCTGCTGACCCTGGACGCGCTGCTCGCCGAGCACAACGTGACCCGCGCCGCCGAGCGCCTGCATCTGTCGCAACCCTCGGTCAGCGTGCATCTGGCCAAGCTGCGCGAGGCGCTGGACGATCCGCTGCTGCTGCCCGGGCCGCGCGGCATGCGCCCGACCGCACGCGCCGAGGCTTTGCGCGCGCCGCTGCGGCAGGCGCTGGAGGCGCTGCAGCGCGCGGTGGCGGCGGATGCGCCGTTCGACCCCGCGCAGGCTAGCAATAGCTGGCGCGTGGCCGCGACCGACTATGGCGAATCGACCATCCTGCTGCCGGCGCTGGCCGCGCTGCGCAGCGAGGCGCCGGGCACGCGATTGGCGGTGCTGGAAATGGCGCCGTTGCAGATCACGCGCCAGGCCGAGCAGGGCGAGATCGACCTGGCCCTGCATACCCGCGATGGCGCGCCGCCGAACCTGCGCCAACGCACGCTGTTCGCCGAAGACTATGTGCTGGTCGGTCGCGCTGGACATCCGCGGCTGCAGCGGCGGCCGACGCTGGCGCAATTCTGCAAGCTCGAACATGTAATCGTGTCGCCGGACGGCGGCGGTTTCAGCGGTGTCACCGACGCGGCGCTGCACGCGCGTGGGCTGCAGCGCCGGGTGGTGCTGTCGGTGCCGCATTTCCTGTTCGTCATCGACGCGCTGCTGCGTACCGATCTGGTGGCGATGCTGCCGTCGCGGCTGGTGCGCGCGCATTCCGGGCTGAAGGTTTGCGCGCCGCCGGTCGCCGTGGCCGGTTACGAGATGGCCATGCTCTGGCACGAACGCGTGCACCGCGATCCGGCGCATCGCTGGTTGCGCGAGCGGATTGCTGCTTCGGTGTGAGGATCGACTGTTGGTGGCGTTCTTTCGGCGGTTTATGTGTTGTGGAGCTGTGCCGGGGCATCGATCGCGATGGGGTGTCTGTCGCGGCTGAAGCCGCTCCTACAAGGGCGTGCGGCTAGCTTGCGGGTGTCGCAAGAATGAGCCGGCCGCTTCTGCAACCGAATCGGGATGGGCTAGCGGCGTGTCGCCAGCACGCCGTCCAGCGCGAGTTCTGCGCGGAAGCCGGCCTTCTCCAGGCGCTTGGCCACCTCGCGCGGCACGTCGCGGCCGCTGGTCAGCTTGTTCGGGCTGCCGGTGTAGTGGAACAGTCGCCCGCCGCGGCGCAGCACCCGCGCGAGCTGGTCGTAGAACGCCTGCGAGTACAGCTCGCCGGCGATGCCGAAGCGTGGCGGGTCGTGCAGCAGCGCATCCATCGAATCGCTGGCGATGGCGAGGATGGCCTCGGCGACGTCGGCATGCGTCAGCTGTAGGCGACCCTCGCTGGCCGCCGGATCCGGCGACCACGGATTGAGCGTGCGCAGCCACAGCACGTCGGCGTTCTTCTCGAACGAGTGCAGTTGCGCCACGCCGGCCTCCAGCGCGCAGGCGGCGAAATAGCCCAGCCCACCGCAGGTGTCGAGCACCCGCTTGCCACGCGGCTCGATCAGCGCCACCTTGCGCCGCGCGTCCTCGAACGGCGACAGCTGCGCGCTCGGCAGCATCTTGATGCCGTCGATCTCGAAGGTCGGCGCGCCCCATTCGGTCGGAACCAGCTTGATCAGCGCGCCGCCGAAGCGCGACACCGGCGCGAAGTCCTCGCCATCCCAATGGTAGATCGTGCGGTCCTTGAGCTTGGGCGGATACGGATACGCCTGCCCGCGCCACTGCCAGCTTTCCGCGTCGAGCACGGCCTGGCCTTCGCTGCGCTGCAGATCCAGCGACCCGGTCCAGGTGGCGGCGCCGCCATCGCGTGCGGCAAGCAGCGCGTCGGCGAGCGGGCGGGTCAGCAGGGGGCCGGAGGAATGGGTCACGTCGAGGGAGGCGATGCCAGCGCGCGCTGCGCGAGGCCGGGTCGTCGGTACGGGGGAGGGCATCGTAACCGAGGCCCGCGGCGAAGTCCTGCGCCGGCGCGGCCGTGGCGTGCCAGGCATGCGGCGTCGGAATGCGTCGCACAGTACTCGTCGGCAACGACGGCGCAATCCGCAGCGGCACGTGGCTCGCGCGCGTGCTAGTTGCGGCGAACCGTCATGGTGGCCGTGGCGATGGCGACGCATAATGGCGCCGTCCTCCCCCCCAATGGCCGACGCCGCGCGCGGCGCCAGCTGCCAGGATCCGCGATGCTCAAAGGTGTGCTGCTCGGTTTCGCCTGCTATGCCGCCTATTCGATCAGCGATGCGTTCGTGAAGGGCCTGGAGGGCACGCTGCCGGCCTACGAGGTGGTGTTCTTCGGCGCGTTGCTGATGCTCGCCGCGCTGCCGTTCCTGAAGAAGCGCGGCGACCGCTGGCGCGAGGTGGTGGTGGCGCAGCGTCCCAGCATCTGGCTGCTGCGCGCGTTCACCGGCGCGGTCGGCAATCTGTCGGCGGTCACCGCGTTCACCCTGTTGCCGATGGCCGAGGCGTTCGCGCTGATCTTCCTGATGCCGATCTTCGTCACCGTGCTGTCGGTGCTGCTGCTCAAGGAGGAAGTGCGCTGGCGGCGCTGGCTGGCGGTGATCGTCGGGTTCGTCGGCGTGCTGATCGTGTTGCGGCCCGGCTTCCGGCATCTGAGCCAGGGCCATGTCGCGGCCATCGTCTGCGGCCTGGTCGGAGCGGTGTCGGTGATCAGCCTGCGCATGGCCGGGCCGGGCGAGAAGCGCCTGACCCTGTACGGCGCCGGCGTGCTCGGCCCGTTGCTGATGGGCGCGCTGCTGATGCTGCCGACCTTCGTGTGGCCGACCTGGCAGCAATGGGTGCTGCTGGCCGGCTATGGCCTGCTCGCCGGCCTGGCGGCGATCTTCCTGATGTATGCGTCGCGGCTGGCGCCGGTCAGCGCGGTGGCGCCGACCCAGTACAGCCAGATGCTGTGGGCGATCGGCTTCGGCTACTTGCTGTTCCACGATCACCTTGACTGGCCGATGCTGGTCGGCATCGCGCTGATCCTGGGCGCCGGCCTGTTCACCCTGGTGCGCGAGGAAAAAGTCACGCAGTGGTGGCGGCGCACCAAGATCGTGTGAGCCGCCGGCGCCGCGCGCGGTCCGCGCTGGCGCTCGCTCCGCTGCGGCGCTGCGCCGCACCGCCTCAGTGCGCAGACCGCACGCGATCAGCAAATCCCCGATGGTGCGCCGTGCGCGCCGTGCCGATGCTGGCCTCTCACGGACGAGGCACGGCATGGGCGCGCGGCGCCGGTTCTTTTCTTCCATCGAATCTGGAGATTTTCATGATCAACGAATTGGCGGGCGAGGCGATCGGCTTCGTCCAGGGGCCTTCGGGCCGCGTGGTGGCAGGCGTGGTGGCGGGCAACGGCCAGATCCGCAACGGCAGCGGCTTCTCGGTGGCGCGGACCGGCACCGGACACTATCTGCTGTCGTTCCAGCCGGCGTTCGAGACCCTGGGCGGCGCCGCCATCACCCAGATCTACGGCGGCGACGGCGACACCCGCGACAACGCGGTCATCATCCGCATCGACGCACGGCAGGTGCTGATCAAGACCGGCGACGGCAACGGCGCGCAATCCGATCGCGACTTCAGTTTCGTGGCGCTGGGCCAGGGCGCCAAGCCGGTGTGATCGCGATACCGCGGCCGGGCGCTGCGCGGTGCATGGCAGCGTGCGGCCGCGGTTGCCGCCGTGCGGTGGCATGCAATGCGCCGCTACTGGCGGACGCTGGCCGGGTCCACTATGTTGTCCGATTGCCCCCTGCCGATGGCCGCGCCCATGTCCGACCCGTCCGCCCAGCCCGACCATCTGCAGCGCAGCCTGTCCAACCGCCACCTGCAATTGATCGCGATCGGCGGCGCCATCGGCACCGGCCTGTTCATGGGCTCGGGCAAGACCATCAGCCTGGCCGGTCCGTCGATCCTGTTCGTGTACCTGATCATCGGCGCGATGCTGTTCTTCGTGATGCGCGCGATGGGCGAACTGCTGCTGTCGAACCTGGAATACAAGTCGTTCATCGACTTCTCCACCGATCTGCTCGGTCCGTGGGCCGGGTTCTTCTGCGGCTGGACCTACTGGTTCTGCTGGATCATCACCGCCATCGCCGACGTGATCGCGATCGCCGCCTATGCGCAGTTCTGGTTCCCCGGCCTGGCGCCGTGGATCCCGGCGATGCTGTGCGTGCTGTTGCTGCTGAGCCTGAACCTGGTGACGGTGAAGCTGTTCGGCGAAATGGAATTCTGGTTCGCGCTTATCAAGATCGTCGCCATCTGCGCATTGATCCTTACCGGCGCCGGGCTGGTGGCCTGGGGCTTCCAGTCGCCGTCCGGGCACGTGGCGTCGCTGGCCAATCTGTGGAACGACGGCGGCATGTTCCCGATGGGCATCGGCGGTTTCTTCGCCGGCTTCCAGATCGCGGTGTTCGCCTTCGTCGGCATCGAACTGGTCGGCACCACCGCCGCCGAGACCGCCGACCCGCAGCGCAACCTGCCCAAGGCGATCAATTCGATTCCGGTGCGGATCCTGGTGTTCTACGTGCTGGCGCTGATCGCGATCATGGCGGTGACGCCGTGGCGCGAGGTGGTGCCGGGCAAGAGCCCGTTCGTGGAGCTGTTCGTGCTGGCCGGGGTGCCGGCCGCGGCCAGCCTGATCAACTTCGTGGTGCTGACCTCGGCCACCTCCTCGGCCAACAGCGGCATCTTCTCCACCAGCCGCATGCTGTACGGCCTGGCCGAGGAGCGGCATGCGCCGCGCGGCTTCGCCCGGCTGTCGCGCGCGGCGGTGCCGGCGCGCGGGCTGCTGTTCTCCTGCGCGTGCCTGCTCGGCGGCACGCTGCTGGTGTACCTGATCCCGAACCTGGTCACCGCCTTCACCCTGGTCACCACCTTGGCCGCGGTGTTGTTCATGTTCGTCTGGTCGCTGATCCTGTGCGCGTATATCGCCTACCGGCGCAAGCGCCCGCAGCTGCATGCGGCCTCGGCGTTCAAGATGCCCGGCGGCGTGCTCATGTGCTACGTGTGCCTGGCGTTCTTTGCCTTCGTGCTGGCGTTGCTGACCCTGCAGGACGACACCCGGCAGGCGTTGCTGGCCAGCCCGGCCTGGTTCCTGCTGCTGGGTATCGGCTATGCGTTGAAGCGTCGCGGTGGCGCGCGCGCCTGAGCGCGGCCGCATGGCGAGGGCGGGCCATAGCGCGGCGATGGCGCTGTTCGGCGCAGTGTCGCGGCGTGGGCGGCCGCGGCGCGTGCCTGCGCCGTTGACGTTCGCTTCAGCCGCGGCGGAGGATGCTCGCGCCCTCCCGCCATCAAGCCGATCCCGATGATCACGATCCACCGCATTGCCGGAACGCCCGCGCAACCGTTCTGCTGGGTGGACCTGTGCCAGCCCAGCGCCGAGGAACTGGCCGAGGCCGACCGGCAGGTGGGGTTCGCCCTGCCCACGCGGGCGGCGATCGGCGAGATCGAGTTCAGCAGCCGGGTGCGCACCGAGGGCGACGTGCTGTTCCTCAACGTGCCGCGTTTCCAGGACGACGACGGCCCGACCGCGCCGCTGGGCTTCGCGCTGTCGCCGCGGATGCTTGTGACCCAGCGCGAGCAGCGCATGGGTTCGTTGCAGGCGGTGGCTGCGCAACTGGAGAAGAACCCGTGCCGGAGCAGCGACGATCTGCTGCTGCGCCTGCTCGATCAGGTGGTCGGCCGCCTGGCGGACCGGCTGGAAGCGCTGGAAGCGGAGATCACCGAGACCACCCGCATGGCCTTCGACGAACCGCACAAGTCGCGCGACCTGGAGCGGATGTTGAATGCGGTTGGCGGCATGGGGCGGCGGCTCGGCGGCATGCACAACGCCGGGCAGGGCCTGCTGCGCCTGGCCACCTATTTGGACGGTGCCGCGCCGGACTGGTTCGGCGCCGATGCGGCCAAGCGCATCGTCCTGCTGCACAAGGACCTGGTCACCCTGAGCGAGTTCGAGCAGCACCTGGACGACCGCGTCGAGTTCCTGCTCGACAGCGTGCTGGGCATGATCAACATGGACCAGAACAACGTGATGAAGGTGATGGCGGTGGCGTCGGTGGTGGGCATTCCGCCGACGGTGCTGGTCGGCATCTGGGGCATGAACTTCGCGCACATGCCCGAACTCAAGTGGCACGACGCCTATTACTGGGCGTTGGGCGTGATCGCGCTGAGCGTGGTGCTGCCGCTGGCGTGGTTCCGTCGCCGCGGCTGGGTGTGAGCGCGGCCGCGGGTGCAGGCGCTCACGCTTGCTAGGCGGCGAGGCTGTCCGCTTCGGCTTCCGCCTCGCTGTCGCCGCGCTCTTCGCCGCTGACGTGCTGCACCGGCGCGATGTCCCAGGACACCGTGTCCGGATCGATCAGCGCGTGGATCGCGGCGCCGCGCAGTTCGCGCATCAGCCGCCGCGCCGAGGCGGTGCCGTGCGCCACGCTGTCCCACAGCAGCATGTCGACCACGGTGCCGTCGCGGCGCCGCGCGATGCGCCGCGAGCGGAAGCCGGGCTGGCGTTGCAGCCAGGCATCGACCTCGGCGTTGGCGCGCAGGAAGGTGCGCCAGGTGCAGTCCTGCAGGCGGAAGGTGGTGATTTCCAGGGCTTCGCTATGCGCTTGCATCGGCTCAGCCCTGCGCTTTGCGCGGCGCGGCGCAGTGAAGGGAACGGGTGCGGGTGCGGCAGGGCGCGGCGGCGGCGATCGGCGCGCAGGTGGGGGAGGAGGGGAGCAGGACGGGCATGGGAGCACTCCGGTAGACGCGACGGGGGATCCGGCCTGCACAGAATGCGAGCGTGGCGCGGCGCCGCGTTATCGCGATCCCGCGGAATTCTTGTCCGATCCTGCAAACCGTGCCGCGGCGGCGAACGCGCCGTCGCAGCATCAGGCAAGCTGTATGTCCCTGGATTGCCCGCCACCGCGCCGACGCCGATGACCGCGCTTGCCGACCGCTATCAAGAAATCGCCGCCCTCATTGCCCGATTGGCCGTCCCCGACGGCGACGGCGATACCGCCATTGACGGCCTGTACTGTTCGTACCGCACCGCGCCCTCGCCAAAGACGCACACCGCGCAGTGGCCGTGCTTCGCCCTGGTGGTGCAGGGCGAGAAGTGCCTGAGCTTGGGCGCCGAGGAATACCACTACGCGGCCGGCACCTATCTGCTGGTGGCGCTGGACCTGCCGGTGGTCTCGCGCATCACCCAGGCCAGCCCGGAGCAGCCATTGCTGGGCTTGGCCATGGCGATCCGCCCGGACAGGCTGCGCGACCTGCTCGAACGCATTCCGTTGCCGGCGCAGGCCAGCGCCGATTGCGTGCGCGGCGTGTCGGTCAACACCGCCAGCGCAGCGCTGCTGGATGCGACGCTGCGCATGCTGCGGCTGCTCGAACAGCCGGACGACATCGCCGCCATGGCGCCGCTGATCGAGCAGGAAATCCTGTATCGCCTGCTGACCGGTCCGTGCGGCCCGAACCTGCTGCGCATCGCGCAGGAGGACAGCCCCAGCAACCGCATCGCCAAGGCGATCGCGTGGCTGCGCCAGCATTACGCCGAGCCGATACGGATCGAAGACCTGGCGCGGCAGGTGAACATGAGCGCCTCGTCGCTGCACCACCATTTCAACGCGGTGACCGCGATGACCCCGCTGCAATACCAGAAGCAGCTGCGCCTGCGCGAGGCGCGGCGGCTGATGGTGGTGGAGCGGATGGACGTGGGTTCGGCCGGCTATCGCGTCGGCTATCAGAGCCCGTCGCAGTTCAGCCGCGAATACAGCCGCCTGTATGGCCGCTCGCCACGCAACGACCTGGCCGAACAGCTCGGCCTGGGTGGCTGACCGCGCCGGCCTGGTCTATCGTGCCCGGCCCGAGTGCAGGCCGAGGCCGCTGCGATGGACGGTTCCGACGAGACCGCAAGCAAGTTCCTGAGCTGGGTGTTGCGACACCAGCCGCAGGCGATCGGGCTGCAGCTCGATGCGCAGGGCTGGGCCTCGATCGACGAGCTGCTGCGGTTGGCGCAGCCCACCCATCCGTTGACCCATGCGCAACTGCAGCGGGTGGTGGCGCACAGCGACAAGCAGCGTTTCGCGATCAGCGCCGATGGCCTGCGCATCCGCGCCAATCAGGGGCATTCGCTGCCGGTGGACCTGGGCCTGACATCCGCGGAGCCACCGCCGCAGCTGTACCACGGCACGGCGACCCGGTTCGTGGACGCGATCCGCCACGACGGGTTGCTGCCGGGCCAGCGCCAGCACGTGCACCTGTCCGTGTCGCCCGACACGGCGTTGCAGGTCGGCCAGCGCTACGGGCAGGCCGTGGTGCTGACGGTGCGCGCGCAGGCCATGGCCGAGGCCGGGCATGCGTTCTATCGCGCCGACAACGGCGTCTGGCTGACCGCGCAGGTGCCAGTGCCGTTCATCGAGTTCGCAGGTGCGGCCGCTTAGGAGGCCGCCAGACACGCGCGCGAGCGCTTCCCTGTGCCGCGCGCTTTGTCCTAAGGTGCCTGACCATTCGTTGCGCGGGCAGGGCATGAGAAAGACCGGAGTGTGGTTGCTGTTGCTGGCGCTGGTATCGCTCGCGTCGTTGGCGTGGTGGCGAAGCGAACATCCGCACAGCGCGGCGCGCACCTCCAGCGCGCCGGCGCCGACACCACTGGGTTGGCTGGCGCAGCTGCAGTGGGTAGCCGGCGACGGCGTGCGCGGCCTGGCCGATGGCGCCGCCGGGCGCGCACGCTTCGCCGATCCCTACGGCATCGTGGTCGATGCGCACGGCGTGCTGTACGTGGCCGATGCCGGCGACAACAACCGCATTCGCCGCATCGCCCGCGACGGTGTGGTGTCCACCATCGCCGGCAGCGCTGAAGGCTTCGTGGACGGCCCTGCCGGCACGGCGCGCTTCGCGACGCCCTCGGGCATCGCCGTGGACGCGGCGGGCACGCTGTACATCGCCGATACCGGCAACCATGCGATCCGCAAGCTCACCGCACAGGGTGTGGTGAGCACCTTGGCCGGCGACGGCACCGCCGGTTTCCGCGATGGCCCGGCCGCGCAGGCGCGTTTCAACGGCCCGATGGGCGTGGCGGTGGATGCGCAGGGGCGCGTCTACGTCGCCGATACCTACAACGACCGCATCCGCGTGATCGAGCGCGATGGCCAGGTGCGCACGCTCGCCGGCGGCGAACGTCCGGGCTATGCCGATGGCATGGGCGCCGAGGCGTGCTTCGATACGCCGACCGACCTGAAGGTGGACCGCGCCGGCGTGCTGTGGATCGCCGACCTGCGCAACAACGCGATCCGCCAGCTGCTGCCGGACGGGCGAGTGATCACCCTGGCCGGCGCCAGCGAGGCCTCGCCGCTATCGCGGCCGCTGAGCCTGGGCCTGACCTTCGATGGTCACGGCTACGTCGGCAGCGACGACGGCCGCGTGCTGCAGGTCACCTCGACCGGGCACGTGCTGGTGCTGTCCGGCGAGCGCAGCGACACCAGCCTGGCGCGTCCGGCCGGCGTGACCGTGGCCGCGGACGGCGCGGTCTACGTCACCGATGCGGGCAGCGCGCGGGTGCACCGGCTGCTGCCGACCACGCCGCAGGCCGCTGCCGCCGCCGCGCCCGCGGTGATCGGACCCGCCGCCGCACAGCCGCTGCCGGCCACCCACGGCCGTTGGCCGCTGCGCCCGCAGGACGGCTGGCACGAGGTGGTCGGCACGCTCGGCGAGGTGCGCGGCAACTACCAGGGTGAGAGCCGCGACCATCTGCATGCGGGCCTGGATATCCGCGGCGATGTCGGGCAGACGGTCTACGCCATCGCCGATGCCAAGGTCGCCAGCGCCAGCGCGACCTGGGCGCTGGGCAAGCTCGGCGAAGGCATGGCGCTGGACCAGCTCGGCTACATCCACATGCGCGTGGGCCGCACCGCGCAGGGCACGCCGCTGGATCCGCAGCGCTTCCACCTGCTCGCCGACGACAGCGGCGCGCCGGAACGGGTGCGCGTGCTGCGCGGCACCCGCTTCGCCGCCGGCGACGCGCTGGGCACGATCAACGCGATGGCGCACGTGCACCTGAGCGTTGGCGCCAACGGCTTCGAACGCAATGCGGTGCTGCTCGGCTTCCGCGACTACGCCGATCACTACCCGCCGCAGATCCAGCGCATCGAACTGTTCGACGGCACCGGCCAGGCATTGCCGGCGACGCAAGGACGGGTGCGGGTGGCGCGCGGCAACGGCGGCGTGCAGATCGTGGTGGAGGCCTGGGACCAGGTGGATCGCAACCTGCCGCGCCGGCGCCTCGGTCTGTATGCGCTGGGCTACGAAGTGCTCGATGCGCAAGGCCGGCCGCTGCCCGGTGCCGAGCCGCCGCAGCCGAGCATCCAGTTCGACCGCATGCCCGCCGATGCCGACGCAGTGAAGGTGGCCTACGCCGCCGACAGCGGCATTACCGTGCACGGCAGTGCCACGACCCGCTTCCGCTACGTGGTGACCAACACCGTGCGCGACGGCCACATCGGCGAAGGACGATGGCAGCCGGACGCGCTGCCCGCCGGCGACTACCTGATCCGCATCACCGCAAGCGACTACAGCGGCAACCAGGCCATCGCCAATCGCGATCTGCGGGTGACGCTGGAATAGGCGCACGGGAACATGGCGAGATGCGCGCGCACGACGGCAGCTGAGCCGACTGCGAAGACGAGCCTGGAGCCGATGCGCTTATCGGCTTGCAGGCATCAACCCCTTGTAGGAGCGACTTCAGGCGCGACGGGCATTACCGATAAACCCCGTCGCGACTGAAGTCACTTCCACAACACTGCGAATGGCAAGTGGTCTGGCACAGCTATCGCTTGCGGAGGACACCAGTTGCGCCTCCGCAGAACACGCCGACTTACTGCAACTGCTTGAGCCGTTCGACGATTTCTTCGGCGTGGCGGCCGACCAGGCCTTCGGAAGTGCCCCAGGCGCTGGTATTGGTCGACTCGACATCGAAACGCGCGGCGGTCTTGCCATCTGCGCCAGCGACCTCGACCTTGCTCTTGATCTTGTCGCGCCCGGCCATGATGCCGGCCCAGAAACGCGCGCCGTTGCTGCGCATGTAGTAGTGGTCGATGGTGATCGTCATCTTGCGCGCGTCGGCGCTGCCTTCGGCACCGCGCAGATGCGCCTCGCCCAACTTTTCGTCGAGCTGGCGTTGGAACATGCCCAGGCTTTCGGCGTCGGTGTCTTCGTTGCCTTTGATCTGGTACCAGTAGGTCTCCGGTGCCGCGGCCTTGTAGCTCTGTCGCACGACGCTATTGGTCGAGCAGCCGGCCACCAGCATGACGCCCGCCAACGCGAGCGCGCTCCATAGGTTCTTCATGATGTCCCCTTGTTGATGTCCTTTTCCGCCGGGGCGATCGCCGCCGGCACTGGCAGCATAGCGCCTTACCGATGGCATCGCCGCGGGGGGCGGGTACTGCGCAATGCGGCTGCGGGCGACACGCGGCAAGCTAGTCCGCCGCATCCCCCAACCACGGCGCCTGCGCCTTGCGGTACTCGCCGCTGGCCTTGCTCAGGTGCAGCCACTGGTCCACGTAGGCCTTCCAGGCCATGTCGTCGCGCGGCAGCAGGAACGCTTTTTCGCTGTACTGCAGCGGCTGTTGCGGATTCACCGCGCATAGCCCGGGCACGCGGCGCTGCTGGAAGCGCGCTTCGGAGGCGTCGGTGATCATCACGTCGGCGCGGCCTTCGAGCAGTTCGCGGAAGATCGCGGTGTTGTCGTCGGACAGGGTCAGCCGCGCCTGCGGCAGTTCGCGGCGGGCGAAGGCTTCGTTGGTGCCGCCGCGCGGTTCGATCACCCGCACCTCGGCGCGATCGATCTGCGCGATGTCGCGATAGCGTGCCTGGTCGGCGCAGCGCAGCAGCGGGATCTTGCCGTCCACGTCGAGCACGGCGCTGAACCAGGCATGGCGCTGCCGCGGCAGCGACACCGAGATGCCGCCGACGGCGATGTCGCAGCGATCGGCGAGCAGGTCCGGCAGCAGCGTCGCCCAGCGCGTGGGCACCCAGGTCACCGGCACCTCCAGGCTGGCCGCCAGCGACTGCGCCAGGGCGATGTCGATGCCTTCGTAGCCACCGTCCGCGCGCAGCAGGCTGTAGGGCAGGTAATCGCCGGTGGTGCACACGCGCAGTGTGCCGCGCTGCGCGATGCTGTCCAGGTGCGACGGCGCGGCCATGGCCGGCAGTGCGGCGGCGGCGCTCAGCAGGCAGGCGCCCAGCCATCGGATCATTGGGTGTTGCATGGCAGATGCGTTTCCACGACAGGCGTTCTCCAAAAAACAGGGGCAGCGGTGCGCGCTGGCTGTACGCCGGCTGTCGGCGCAGCAGCGCCGGCCACCTTAGCCGGTTTCCTCGCGATAGGGCGCAGCGTCAAGCGTGGCAGGGGTTTTGCACCTGCAGTCCGGCGGCGCGTGGCTGTGGATGACCGTGTTGGACGCCGACCGACACGTTGCGGCACAGGAACTCACGGCACCATAGCGGAGTCCGGAGACAATCCTCCGGTGGACGCATACCTCGCTATGGAATCTCGATCGTCGTGACGTCTGCGCCTGCGGAAGACCGGCTGCTGCGCCTGGGCGCGGCCGCCACCACCCTGCTGATCCTGCTGTTGCTGGGCCGCCTGCTGTTGATCGCGCCGGCAGCGGCGCCGCCGCGCGCCGATGACGCGATGCGGCTGGTGTTCGTGCCGCGCTCGGTCCCGGTCGCCGCACCGCCGCCGCAAGCGCAGGCCGCCCCGTCCGCGCCGCATGCCGCGGCACGGCGCGCGCCGGCCGCCGCGCGCGCGGCGCAAGCGCCGCTGCCGCCACCGACCCGCAGCGCCGCCCCCGTGGCCACCCAGGCCGCGCCGATGAGCGCCACGCTGTACACCCGCGACGGCAGCGCGCGGCTGCCGGACGGCGTGGCGGTGGATCCGTTCGCCGAGGCGCAGGGCACGCCGCCGGGCACCACCAACCCGCGCGACCTGGCCAAGGCCAAGCGCCTGCTCGAGCGCCCGAACCCGATCGACTACCGGCGCACCCGCTTCGACAAGGACTGGGCCACCAGCGGCACCCTGGGCGACGTGGCGATGCAGGGCATCGGCGATGCGATGAAGAAGATGCTGCCCAAGAGCACCCACCAGTCGGCGGTGGCGCGGCCGCCGCCGGACGTGCGCTTCGACCCGGCGCTGCACGAGCGCCCGGGCGACCTCGGCAGCGAGGCCACCGGCGACGCCTACAAGGCCGCGCCGATCGCGCTGGAAAAGGCGCCGGGCCTGGACGGCGAAGCCAGCCGCCGCATCCGCAAGGCGATCGGCGAACTGGAGCAGCGCCGTGCGGCCTGCCCGGCGGCGCAACGCAGCCGCCTGCTGCAGCCGGTGTTGGACAATCTGGGCGACCTGCAGCGCGTGGAAAACGCCATGGCCCACGGCGCCGATCCGGTCCTGGCGCAGCAGACCCTGCCGCGCGCCGCCGACAGCGCCTACGACCTGGCGCGGCGCGCGCTGTGGTACGCCGACCAGAAACTGGCGGCGTGCGCGCCGTAGCGGTGGCGCTCTCCCGGCTGCGCGCCGTTGCAGGAGCGGCTTCAGCCGCGACAGGCGGAGTGGGTCGGCTATCCGATCTCGGAAGCAGTCGGGACTGAAGTCCCTCCCACAGTGCACCCAGCCGGCTCGCTACAAGTCTCCTGTAGGAGCGGCTTCAGCCGCGACAAACGGCGTGGGTCGTCTATCCGATTTGATAAGCAGTCGGGACTGAAGTCCCTCCCACAGTGCACCCGGCCGGCTCGCCGCAAGTCTCCTGTAGGAGCGGCTTCAGCCGCGACGAGCGGAGTTGGAGTCGCGACGAGCGGGGCCGGGACTGCAGCGGCTTGGGCAACCTGTCGCGGCTGAAGCCGCTCCTACAAGGGCGCGCGTCAAAACGAGCAGGCTGGCCGGTCCTCACCCGCGCCGACGCCCGGTGCGCGATGATGCGCGCCCGCCTTCGCCGGTTCTGTCTGCCGCCCCATGTCCTGGTCCCGAACGCTGCTGAGCCTGCTGCTGTGCTGCGGCGTCGTCGCCGCGGCGCAGGCGCGCACGGTGTACCGCTGCGTGCGCGACGGCACGGTCAGCCTGGCGACCGCGCCGGAGCCGGGGTCGCGCTGCACCGCCAAGGAACTGGACGATGCCGCGATCGCCACGCCCAACCTGTGGGGCAGCATGGGCGTGTTCAGCGGCACCCTGTACGAGCGCGAGCAGGACGGGCGCCTGGTGTATTCCACGCGCAACCTGCCGGGGTCGCGCCCGTACCTGCGCTTCACCGCGGTCACTCCGCCGGGCGAGGCGGCGCATCCGGGATTGGGCAAGGTCGGCGCGCCGCAGTTGAACATGCACGCCAAGCAGTTCCGCGCCGCGGCGCGCGCCACCGGCGTGGACGACCCGTGGCTGCGCGCGATCGCGCATGCCGAAAGCGGCTTCGATGCGGCAGCGGTGTCGCCGAAGGGCGCGCAGGGCGTGATGCAGCTGATGCCCGAGGTGGCCAAGGAATACGGCGTGGCCGATCCGTTCGCCGCCGACCAGTCGATCGCCGGCGGCGCGCGCTACATGCAGTCGCTGCTGCGCCGCTACCAGGGCGACCGCACGCTCGCCGCGGCCGCCTACAACGCCGGCATCGGCACCGTGGCGCGCTACCGTGGCGTGCCGCCCTACGCGGAAACCCGCGACTACATCGACAAGGTGATGGCGCTGTACCAGCGCTACCGCGAGGCGATGGGGATCAAGACGGAGACGCCGGCGCAGTAGTGCGCGTTGCGATCGGGCGCTTGCCGGTCGCGTGGTCGCGCGCGTCGCTGCCGACGCACGCAGGATCGAACCTGGGATCCGCACGCATGCCGCCGCGGTGCGTCCGCGCAGCGTGCGGCAGCGCATGGGCATGGGGCGCACCGACCCGGCGGCCATTGCGCGGCATCCGGCCATTCCATTGGCAAGCCGCTGGCCGTGTGTGCCAGGACTCGGCGCCTGGCCTGCAGCGCCACTGCTTCGTACGGCTGCACGACCACCCAACCCTCGCCAGCGAAACGCAGTTGGATGCTCTCACCGGAGCCGCAGCCAAGCAGCGTGCCCAGGCTGACGCCGGCGCCGGTCTCCGGCGCCCGGCCTCAGCTCTTTGCCTGCAGCGCCACTTCCTCGTACGGCTGCACCATCATCCAACCCTCGCCAGCGAAACGCAGTTGGATGCTCTCACCGGAGCCGCAGCCAAGCAGCGCGTCCAGGCGACGCCGGCGCCGGTCTCCGGCGTCCGACCTCAGCTCTTGGCCTGCAGCGCCACTTCCTCGTACGGCTGCACCACCACCCAGCCCTCGCCGGCGAAGCGCAGCTGGATGCTCTCGCCGGAGCCGCGCCCGAGCAGCGTGCCCAGGCTGACGTCGGCGACGATCTCCGGGGTCAGCCCGCCGGACCAGGCCACGGTGGCGTTGGGGTCGGTGAACACCGGGCCGCTCTGCGCATTGACCGGCAGCGTCAGCGGTTCGTAGTGCGAGGTGATGGCGACGATGCCGTGGCCGCTCAGGCGCACGTTGAACAGGCCGCCGGAGAGCATGCCGGCGACTCTGCGCATCATGGTGATCTGGCTGTCGATGCCGGCCTCGATGGCCAGTACGTCGTTGCCGTTGACGAAGATCGACTCGCCGGCCAGGCGCAGCAGGGTGATCTTCTTGCCGGCGTCGGCCAGGTAGACGCGGCCCTGGCCCTCGATCTTCATCAGCTGCATGCCTTCGCCGCTGACCGCCTTCTTCAACAGGTTGCCCAGGCCCTGTTCCAGCAGGCCCTGGCGGGTGAACTTGACCGCGCCCTTGCGCGCGACCATGGCCCCGGCCTTGGCCCAGACCAGGCCGTCCAGGCGCACTTCCAGCAGGTGCGGGCTTTCCAGTTCGAACGCGTCGGCGGAAGCATCCTTCTCGCGCGAGGCCGACAGGAATTCGGCCAGGGTACGTACGCTCATCTTCGATCCTTGGTATGGGCAAGGATCGCAGCATACCCGCCGGCCGCCGACTCAGGGCGTGGCCGGCTCCGGTTGCCGCGCCTGCTGCGCGGCCGGCGCCACCGCCGCGGAGGGCGCCGATTTGGCGTACAGGTCCAGCAACAGCAGGGTCACGCCGTTGGTCCAGCCGAAGCCGTCCTGCAGCGCGTATTCGCCGCCGCCGCCGCCCTGGGCCTTGGCGTCGACGCCGTACTTCTCCACCAGCTTGTGCTGCTGCGCGAACAGCGCCTGCACCCGCGCCAGGAAGCGGCTGCCGATGCGCTGCGCCAGCGCGTCCTGGCCGTAGCGGCGCAGGCCGTCGACCGCGATCCACTGCAGCGGCGCCCAGCCGTTGGGCTCGTCCCATTGCTGGCCGGTATGCAGGCGGGTGGTGGCCAGGCCGCCGGGACGCAGCAACTGCGCCTGCACGGTGTCGGCGCTGCGCTTGGCGCGCGCCGGCGAGGCGATGCCGACGAACAGCGGATACAGCGCCGCGGCGGTGACCTGGTCGCGCAGCCGGCGCTGTTGCCAGTCGTAGTCGGCGTAGTAGCCGGCGTCGCTCCACAGGTGCTTGTCCATCGCGATCTTGCGCGCGCTGGCCAGGGCCGCATAGTCGGTGTCGCAGCCGGCCGCGCCCGGGTTCTTGGCGCAGGCCAGGGCCAGGGTGGTTTCGAGGTGGTAGAGCAGGCTGTTGAGATCGACCGGGACGATGGCGGTGGTGCGGATCGTGGCCAGGGTCTTGCGGTCGCCGAGCCAGCGGCTGGAATAGTCCCAGCCGCTCTCGGCGCCGGCGCGCAGGTCGCGGTAGACCTCGGCGGCGGGGC
Source organism: Xanthomonas sp. GW (assembly GCF_014236815.1). NCBI lineage: Bacteria > Pseudomonadati > Pseudomonadota > Gammaproteobacteria > Lysobacterales > Lysobacteraceae > Xanthomonas > Xanthomonas sp. GW. The sequence goes on along the minus strand of NZ_CP051189.1, from coordinate 4,501,747 downwards.
GGTCCTTGGCCTCGGCGGCGGTGCGCACGTCGTGCAGCCAGGCTTCCGGGCGCGGCGTATCGCGCGCGTCCCAGTAGCGGTTGAGCAGGCTGCCGTCGGCCAGCCGCACCACGTGCGCCTGCGCGCTGCCGGGCGCCAGCGCCTGCGCGCCCTGCATCCAGTACGCGTATTCCTTCTGCAGCTGCGGCAGGTAGCGCGCATAGGCCGCGTCGCCTTCCACCTTGGCCTGCAGCTGCACCATGTGCGAGAAGAACGGCGGCTGCGAGCGGCTCAGGTAGTAGCTGCGGTTGCCGTTGGGGATGTGCCCGTAGGTGTCGATCAGGTAGGCGAAGTTGTCCAGCATCTGCCGGCTGCGTTCGCGCTCGCCGCTCTCGACCAGGCCGAGCATGGTGAAGTACGAATCCCAGTAGTAGACCTCGCGGAAGCGCCCGCCCGGCACCACGTAGGGCTGCGGCAGCGACAGCAGGCTGCTGTGCGCCGGCACGTCCACCTGGCGCCGCACCAGCAGCGGCCACAGCGCGTCGATGTGCTCGCGCAGGCCGGTGTCCTGGCGGATCGCCTCGGTCTGCACCGGGCCGGATTCCTCGAAATTGGCGGCGACGAAGCGGCGCAGGTCGAAGCCCGGCTGCTGGCGCTGGGCCAGGTAATCGGCGTTGATCAGGGCCGGGTCGCGCAGCGGCAGCGCATCGACGAAGTGCTTCTGGTCGTCGAACAGTTCCTGCCGCTGCACGGCCTGGAACAGTTCGGGGTAGGCCAGATCCGGAGTCAGCGGTGCCGGCGCGGGCGCGGTCTGCATCGCGGTCGGCGCGGGCTGCGCCGAGGCGGTGTCGTAGTTGCCCAGCAGCAGGCCCAGCGACAGGCTCAGCAGCGGCGTGCAACAGGGAGGAGCGGCATGGCTCATCTCGGGTCCAGAGCAGGATGCGTGCGGCATGGTAAACGACCGAAGGAGGGGGCGGGTGACTGGCGGCTGTGGCGGCCGCGTGCCGACGAAACCCGGAAGCGCGGAGCGGTCCGGCCGGGGCGCGACGCCATCGGCCGATCTGGCGATATCGGCCATGCGCCGGTGGGCTTGAATCGGAGCGGATTGCGGAGGCATGCCGGAAGCGATGCAAGAGCGGGGCCAATCGGGTGCTGCCGCCCGTCGGGCTTGGCGCCGCGGCTGCTGGCGGGACGGCGGAGTGTGCTGATGTCGGCTGCTGGCATGCGCCTGCCGAGCTGGTGCACGAAAGCGGAGCGCCTTGCATCGGCGGCAGTGTCGTGCCGACACACGATTTGTCGCGGCTGAAGCCGCTCCTACAGGGGCGGCGAATGAGTGTCTAGTTCCAAGGGGCTCTCGTCGCGCAAACGGCGCGCCGAGGCGGTCAGCCGGCTGCGGCGGCGCCGAGCGTGCGCAGCTGCGCCTGCAGCGTGGCGGCGTTGTCGAGCGCGTGGCCGAGCGCGGTGTTGTCGAAGATCACCCAGGCTTCGTCCGTGTGTGGAGTGGCGGCGACGACGCGTTCGGCCAGGCCGCGCAGCGTGTCGTCGGCGTAGTCGCTGTAGTAGATGCGCGGTGTGCCGTGCCATCGCCAATAGGCCGGCGTCGCGGTGCCGGCGGGCTGCGCGGCGCTGGCGTTCAGCGCCGGATCGGCGGCGACGCGGGCGATGCGGTGGCGCTGCCACAGGACTTCGGCGCGTGCGCAGAACCAGCTGGCGTGGCGCGGCTCGCAGGCGATGCCGCCGTGCCAGCGGCGCCGCAGCATGGCGAAGAAGGTGGCGGCGGTGCGCGCATCGAAGGCCAGGCTCGGCGGTAGTTGCACCAGCAGGCAGCCGAGCTTTTCGCCGAGGTGGCCCACTTCATCGAGAAAGGCCTGCAACAGCGGCACCACGCCGGACAGGCGCGCGTCGTGGGTGATGCTGCGCGGCAGCTTGGCTGAGAAGCGGAACTCCGCCGGCACGCTGTCGGCCCAGCGCTGGTAGGTGCTCGCGCGGTGGGCGCGGTAGAACGTGGAGTTGATCTCGACCGCATCGAAGCGCGTGGCATAGCGCGCCAACTGGCTTGCGCCGTCGCCGACCAGCGCGCGCTGGGTGCTGGCGATCGACCAGCCGGCGCAGCCGACGCGGATGCGCGGTGCGGCGTCGGCGCGGCGGCGGGGCGAGGCGGTCGGCATCGGCGGTGGCAGGCGAGGACAGGTGTCCGGGATAGCAAGCGCTGCGGCCAAGAGCCGTGAAGGACATTGCCGGCCATGCGCGCTTTTCTGCCCGGTTCATTCCTCTTCCGCATCCTCCTCGTCGATCAGCCCTTGGACGAACTGGAGGAAATCTGGGCAGAGCGGCCTTTCGGAGTGGGCCTGGTTCTGTTCCGGGCTGAGCTCGCTGTCGAAGGTGTCGGTGGTGAAATAGCGGACGGCTCCCGTGTCCAGATCCAGGCAAAAGAAGTTGCCGCCGCAGTCGTTCGCGAACGGCAGCAGGCGTGCGGGCAGAACCTGTTTCTGCAGCATCAACCGGTAGCTGGACAGCAGCGTGTAGTCGCCATGCGCGATCGGTTTGAAAGTGGCGACCTCGATCGGCTCGTAATCATCTTCGCCGACCCAATACGCTCGCTCAGGCATACCGCCGTTGTACTTGAGGTAATGCTCCCTGAAGGGAGTCGGCAGCTTTCTGCCAATCACCGATTCCAGGTGATCCAGGTCCGTTGGGGTGATGGCCGCTTCGCCATCCGAGAATGTGTTCTCAAGCATTGCGATCTTTGATCGGCAGCCGCGTCCAGGAGGCGAGTCTACTTCTAGGAGGATGCTCGATCAGCCGGCTTTCCCGGAAACCACAAGGACCGGCTCGTGGCCGTCGTCCCGACCTTGCACTGCTTGCATGTCGAGCAACCGATGCGTGCAGCACGCAACGATGGCGGCTGCAGGCAACGCGCTTGTGCGCGTGCCTCTAACGCGAGACTGGGGATCGGGCAGCGTGTGCACCACTGCGCGCGCGTCGCGAGGCAAAGACGTTCCGGCGTCGCGGGCGATCCGCTCGCACGCCGCCTTGCAACGCATGGCCGGGATCTCCCGGCCATGCGCGTGTCGCCTTACTGCTTGGCGGCGGCCTTGGCCTTCGCCTTGACCGGCTGGCCGTCGCTGTCCAGCACCTGCACCTCGCCCAGCTTCAGCGCGCGTACCGGCGCCTCGATCTGCTTGAGATCGCCGACGATGACCCAGGTCATCGCCTGCGGCGCGACGATTTCCTTGATCGCCGCTTCCGCCGCGTTCTGGTCGATACCTTCCAGGCGTGTCTTCAGGGTCTGCACGTAGTCGTCCGGACGCCCGTACTGGACGATGCTCTCGACCGCGCCCAGCACCGCGCCGGTGGTCTCGAAGCTGCCCGGCAGGGCGCGGATGCGCTGGTTCTTGATCTTGGCGATCTCGTCGGCGGTCAGCGGCTTGTCGCCGACCACGGCCTTGGCTTCCTTCAGGATCTCGGCGGCCGACTCGGCGGTCTTGTCGGTCTGCACCGGGGCGAAGAACAGGAACGGGCGCTGGCCCTGCGCATCCAGCATGAAGCTGTTGGCGCCGTAGGCCCAGCGCTTGTCCTCGCGCAGGTTCATGTTCAGCCGCGAGGTGAAGGTGCCGCCGAAGGCGCCGTTGGCCACGCCGATGGCGAGGTTGTTCGGCGCCTTGGTCGACGGCGCCAGCAGGCCGGCCAGGATCAGCGACTGCGGCGCGTCGGCGCGGTTGATCAGGAACACGCGCGGCTTGGGTTGCGCGGCGACCTGCGACAGGGTCTTGCTCGGGCGCGTGGCCGCCGGCGGCTGCCAGTCGCCGAACGCCGCGTCCAGCTGCGGGATGATCTGCGCCAGGGTGGTGTCGCCGGCAACCAGGATGCGCAGGTTGTCCGGGCGCAGCCAGCCGTTCTGGAACGCGGTCAGGTCGCTCGCGCTCAGGCTCTTGATCGCCTTCTCGGTGCCGCTGCCGGTGAGCGGCACGCCGTAGGGATGCTGCGGGCCGTACAGCAGCGGCGGCAGGGTGCGCAGCGCCAGGCCCTGCGGCTGGGTCTTCTCCTGCGCGATGGAGGCCAGCCACTGGCCGCGCACGCGCTCGATGTCCTCGGCCTTGAACGCCGGGTTGCGCACGATGTCGGCGAACAACGCCAGCGACGGCGCCAGCTGGTCGTTGAGCGCATCGAGCGAGGCGGCGCAGCTGTCCAGCTCGCACGCCACGCTGGTGATCGCGCCCAGGCGCTGGCGGCGCTGCGCCACTTCCACCGAATCCAGGCTGCGGGTGCTCTCGTTCATCAGCGCCGCGGTGAAGTTGGCGGTGCCGAGCTTGCCGCCCTTGTCGGCCGCGTAGCCGGCGTCGAACAGCAGTTCGACCTGGGTCACCGGGATGGTGTGGCGCTCGGCCAGCACCACCTCGATGCCGTTCTTGAGCTTGCCGCGCTGCAGCTGCGGGAAGCTCAGGCTCGGGAACTGGCTGGTCTCCGGGATGCCGGCGGCGCGATCGACCTGGTTCTTGCCGACGCTGTAGCTGGCCTTGGCCGGCAGCGCGGGTGCGGGCTTGCCGTCGGCCGCGGGCAGTGGCTTGACCGCCTTGTCCTCGGCCACCGGGTCGAAGCCGTCGCCGGCCGGCAGCACGGTCAGCAGGTAGTCGCCCTTGCCGAACCAGGTGTCGGCGGCCTTGCGCACGCTGGCCGCGGTGGCGGCCTGGACGCGCTGCAGGTCGTGCTGGTAGGCGCCCGGATCCTTGCGGTAGACCTGGCCCTCGGCCAGGATCGCGGCCTTGCCGGTGAAGCCGCCGACCTTCTCCAGGCCGCGCACGAAGCCGGCGCGGTAGTTGACCTGCGCGCGCTGCAGTTCGTCGGCGCTCGGGCCTTCGGCGAGGAACTTCTTCAGTTCGTCGGCGATGGCGGCCTCGACCTTGGCCGGGTCCACGCCGTCCTTCACGTCGGCGCTGATCTGCAGCTGGCTGGCCAGCGCGAACGGCTGGATGCTGGCCGAGACGTCGTCCACCAGGTTGTCGCGATACACCAGGCGCTGGTACAGGCGGCTGGTCTTGCCGCCGCCGAGCACGGTGGTGGCCAGGTCCAGCTGCACGGCGTCGTCGCTGCCCAGCTGCGGCGCCACCCAGGTGCGGTAGATGCGCGGCTGCGCGACATGGTCGTGCTGCACGCCACGGGTCTGCTTGGCCAGCGGGGTGATCCACGGCTGCTGGCGCGGCACCGGCTTGCCGGCGGGGATGTCGCCGAAGTACTGCTCGGCCTTGGCCTTCGCCTGGGCCACGGTGATGTCGCCGGCCAGCACCAGGGTGGTGTTGGCGGCGCCGTAGTTGTCGTGGAACCACTGCTTGACGTCGTCCAGCGAGGCCGCGTCGAGGTCGGCCATCGAGCCGATGGTGTCGTGCTGGTACGGGTGGTTGGCCGGGAAGATGTTGGCCAGGATGTTCTCGTCCACGCGCCCGTACGGGCGGTTCTCGCCCTGGCGCTTCTCGTTCTGCACCACACCGCGCTGCGTATCCAGTTCCTTCTGCCCGATCGCGCCGAGCAGGTGGCCCATGCGGTCCGATTCCATCCACAGCGCCATGTCCAGCGCGGTGGTCGGCACGGTCTCGAAGTAGTTGGTGCGGTCGAACCAGGTGGTGCCGTTCATGTCGGTGGCGCCGACCTTTTCGAACGGCTGGAAATAGGTGCCCTTGTTGTTCTCCGAGCCGGAGAACATCAGGTGCTCGAACAGGTGGGCGAAGCCGGTCTTGCCTGCCGGCTCGTCGCCGGAGCCGATGTGGTACCAGATGCTCACCGCCACCACCGGCGCCTTGTGGTCTTCGTGCACCACCACGGTCAGGCCGTTGGGCAGGGTGAAGCGGGTGTAGGCGATCTCCGGCACGGTGGCCTTGGCCGCCAGCGCCGGCGGCGCGGCGCTGGCCGGTGCGATGGCGGCGCCGACGCCAAGGGTGAGGATGCTGGAAATCAACAACGACAGGGGTCGAAGCATGGGCCGGGCCTGATCAGGAGAATCGGCCAGCATAGTGGCCACGTGCCGGACCCGGAACGTGACTTATGGCACGGAGGCGATGTCTGGCCGCGCGGCTTTGCCGATCGGCGGACGCTGGGAGCGATTTCAGTGGCGATCGGCGCCGACGAGAAACCCCGTTGTGCCAGATGCTTCGAGACGGCACGGGTCCGCTCCCGCAGCGATCGCCATCCGGATCGCCCCGCGCCACGACGCAGTGATGGCCTGAAATGCGAACGGCAGCGTCGCGCGACGCTGCCGTTGCCGCCGTCGCCGCGCGGTGCGCGCGACGACGCTTTCATTGCACGCGATCAGCGCGCGGCGCAGAAGCCGAATTCGGCCATGGCGCCGGGGGCCAGGGTCTTGTTCCAGTCCACGCCGGATGCCTTGAGCGTGCTGCCGGATTGCGACCAGCTGGCATTCCACAGGTTGTTGACGGTGCCGCTGATCGAAAGCGTGACTGCCCAGTTGCCGCTGGCGCTGCCGGTGTTGGTCACCTGCACGCGGTGGCAATAGCCGGCGTTCCAGTCGCTGTCCACCACGGTCTTGGTGCTGAAGCTGGCGCTGCCGGGAGTCGGCGTGGGGGTCGGCGTCGGCGTCGGTGTGGGTGTTGGAGTGGGCGTCGGCGTCGGCGTCGGAGTAGGCGTCGGCGTGGAGCCGCTGGAATCGCCCCACAGTTTCTTCAGCAGGGTGACCTTGTCGGTGCGCACCGATTTCCAGTCGTCGTTGAGGATGCCGCCGGTGTCGCCGCTGTTGGGATTCCACGACCAGTAGAAGCCGCTGTGGATGCCCTTGCCGACCAGATAGTCGACCAGCGCGTTCTGCCACTTCACGTCCAGCGCATTGCCCTGGCCGTACTTGCCGCCGAACTCGCCGAGCATCAGCGCGTGGCCGGACTGCACGAACTTGCCGAAGTGCTGCTCCCAGATCGCCGGCATGTTGGCCGGGAAATTGGAGGCGCTGAAGTAGGGCTGCATGAACACGTCCGGGCCGTACACGTGCGGTGCCAGCAACAAGCGGTTGGCCGGAATGTTCAGCGCGGTGCACGCCAGCGGCTCCAGGTTGCCGCCCCAGAAGTGGCCGCCGCTGCTGGAGCAGTTCGCGTTCTCGCCGATGCCTTCGACCACGATCAGCCATTTCGGCGCCACCTTCAGCACCGCGGCCGAGGCGCGTTCGGCGGCCTTGTTCCAGTCGGTGGCGGCGTTGCCGCTGCCCCAGGTGGCCGCGCCGTGCGGCTCGTTCTTCAGGTCCAGGCCGATCACGCCCGGCACGCTGGCGTAGCGCTTGGCGACGAAGGTCAGGTCGTTGAGCCACTGCTGCTCGCTGTAGGAGGAGGTGTACCACAGCTCGGAAATCGCGTTGCAGTCCGGCGTGTGGTGATCGAGCAGCACGTACATGCCGCGGCTGCTGAGTTCGTTGATGACCTTGTCCATCACCTGCAGCGCGCTCAGGCCCTGCAGGTCCGGATTGAGGCCGTAGTCGATGCTGCTCGGCGCGGTGCCGTTCAAGGTCTGCGGGCAGAACGGCAGGCGCACGGCGTTGAAGCCCAGACCCTGCATCTGCGTGATCATGTCCTTCCAGTTGCGCGCCCACAGGCCGTGCACGCTGTGCACGTTGGTCTCGAAGCCGAACCAGTTGACGCCGCGCAGCTGCACCGCGTTGCCGCTGTCGTCCACCACCTTGCCGCCATTGATGGCATAGCTCCAGGCCGAACCGCTGGCCGCCAACAGCGCCGCGGCCAGCAGGCAGCGGGTGATGCGGGATTTCTTCGACGTCGACATCTCTCTGGTTCTCCGAAAGCGGCCGGCCCAAGACGGAGCGGCCCAAAGGTGGGGGCGTAGGCGCATGGTGGCCATCATCGGAAGCCGATGCGGCGGGCGTCGTGATTGCCGACACAGAAGGGCGGCTTGTCCACGACGCTGCGATGCGCTTTTGGCGAGCGCGGTGATTAGAGCATGCGCAGATGGCAATTTGAGCGGTGTGTCACATCTTCCTGGGTGCTGCCGGCCCCGCTTGGCCGCCCGTCGCGGGCGTCGCTACACTCGGGCGGGTACATCCATCCAAGGGGCAAGAGTGAAGCGACCGATCATGGGCATGCTGGCGCTGGCGATTTCCGGCGCACTGATGGCGGCGCCGCCGTCCGCACCGAGTTTCGACACCAAGCGCATTTCCGCCGACGTCAAGACGCTGTCCTCCGACGCTTACGAGGGCCGCGCGCCGGCCACGCCGGGCGAGGACAAGACCGTGGCCTACCTCAGCGCGCAGTTCCAGGCCGCGGGCCTGCAGCCGGGCGGCGACCTGCAGGACGGCAAGCGCCTGTGGACGCAGGCGGTGCCGCTGCGCCGCGCCGACATCGTCGGCACGCCGCAGGTGGCGGTCGAGGCCGGCGGCCAGCGCCAGGCGCTGACCCAGGGCCAGCAGATCGCCGTGCGCGCCGCGCTCGACGGCAGCACCCAGGTCGCCATCGACGGCGCGCCGTTGGTGTTCGTCGGCTACGGGGTCAAGGCGCCGGAGCGCGACTGGGACGACTTCAAGGGCGTGGACCTGAAGGGCAAGATCGCGGTGGTGCTGATCAACGACCCGGACTTCGAGACCGGCAAGGGCGCGTTCGACGGCAAGGGCATGACCTACTACGGCCGCTGGACCTACAAGTACGAAGAGGGCGCGCGGCAGGGCGCGGCCGGCGTGCTGATCGTGCACGAGACCGCCCCGGCCTCCTACGGCTGGGCCACGGTGGCCAGCTCCAACACCAACAGCATGTTCGACGTGGTTCGCGACGATCCCAAGGCCGCCCATCCCACGCTCGAAGGCTGGATCCAGCGCGACCTGGCGGTGGACCTGTTCAAGCGCGCCGGGCTGGATTTCGAGGCGTTGAAGAAACAGGCGCAATCGCGCGACTTCAAGCCGGTGGAACTGAAGGGCGAGCGCCTGCATGCCGACTACGCGGTGAAGTCGGAGGTCATCACCTCGCACAACGTGGTGGCGCGGCTGCCCGGCAGCACCCATCCGGACGACAGCGTGATCTACACCGCGCACTGGGACCACATCGGCGTCGGCGCGCCCGACGCCAACGGCGACCGCATCTTCAACGGCGCGCTGGACAACGCCAGCGGCACCGCCGCGCTGCTGGAACTGGGCCGCGTGTTCGCCAAGGGCCCGGCGCCGCAGCGCTCGGTGGTGTTCCTGGCGGTCACCGCCGAGGAGAAGGGCCTGCTCGGCTCGGAGTACTACGCGTCCAAGCCGCTGTATCCGCTGGCGCGCACGGTGGCGGTGATCAACATGGACGGCATGAGCCCGTTCGGCCCGTCGCGCGATTTCGGCATCTACGGCACCGCCAAGCTGGACCTGCTCGAGGACCTGAAGACGGTCGCCAAGCGCTGGGACCTGCGCTACACGCCGGACCCGAAGCCGGAAGCCGGCTACTTCTTCCGCTCCGACCACTTCTCCTTCGCCAAGCGCGGCGTGCCGGCGCTGTCGTTCGCGGCCGGGCAGGACTGGGTGGACGGCGGGATCAAGGCCGGCAAGGCGGCTTCCGACGACTACACCGCCAAGCGCTACCACCAGCCCGGCGACGAATGGCTGCCGAGCTGGACCTTCGCCGGCGCCGCGCGCGACCTGCAGGTGCTGTACACGCTGGGCAGCGAGCTGGCCAACTCGCCGCAATGGCCGAACTGGAGCAGCGACTCTGAGTTCCGTGCCACCCGCGACGCCAGCGCGGCGCAGCGGCAATAGGCCGGGGCTGAGGCATGACGACCGAGCCGCCGGACGCCGTGCCGGTGGCGCGGCTGCAGGACGACGCAGCATCGTCGTGGCCGACGGCGGTCGAGGCCGCCGTCGCCGATCCCGGCGCGGCAGACGTGATCGATCCGCTGCATCCAGGCCTGGTGCGCACCGGCGTGGTGCTGGCGTTCCTGATCGCCGGTCCGCCGCTGGGCACGGTCGTGGTCGGTCTTCCTGTGGCCATCGTGTGGTTGGGAAACGGGCCCTCCGTCAGTAGCCTGTTGCTGGCCCTGATGATGGCGCTGTTTTCCTATGTGTTCGGCGCGTTGCCGGCCCTGCTGACCGGCTTGCTGGCCGCACGGTTTTGGCCACGCCTGCGCGGCTGGCGCGCGCATCTGCGGCTGGGACTGGCCGCCGCGCTGCTGTCGGCGATCTGCGTCGGCGCGGCGATCGCGCTGCTGCGCAGACCGCCGCCGCCCGCCAACGAGGTCGCCATCGCCCTGGCCCTGTGCGCGCTGGCGGGGTTCGTCGGCGCCACGCTGGTTTCGCGTTTGCTGCAGGCGCTGCGCGGCGGGACACGCGCGCGTGCGCCCGACTCGGCATAGCCGTACTGCTGCGGTCCGTGTCCACCCGGTATCGCACTCGCGGTGCTGGAGGTGTCGCCACGCCCGTCTCCTGCCGCTGCTCAGCCTGCCGATGGCGATCGGCGTTTCCCAGATGTCGCAGTCGTCGCAGAGCGGGCGCCACCGCAACGACGCGCCAACCACACCGTAACGGCACTGATCCATGACGACCGACGATCCACCCGATACCGTCTCTGCCGCGCCGACGGCACCGGCGCAGGCGCCCGGCACCGATATGCCGCAAGGCGATCGGGCCGTCACCGCCGATGCCATCGATCCATTGCATCCGGGCCTGGTGCGCACCGGCGTGGTGTTGGCCTTCCTGATCGCCGGTCCGCCGCTGGGCACGTTCCTGGTGGCGGCGCCGTTGCTGCTGATCGGATCGGTGGGGGGCAGCCTGCCGTTCGGCAATGCACTGCTGGCCGCGCTGGCGATCGCGTTGGTGTCCTACCTGTTCGGCGCGTTGCCGGCCTTGCTGACCGGCGCGATCGCCGCGTGGTACTGGCCACGATTGCGCGGCTGGCGCGCGCATGCGCGGATCGGCCTGGTGGGATTTCTGTCGTCCCTGATCTGCCTCGGCATCGCGTTCGCGGTGCTGAGCACGCAGCGCGATGTCATCGAGACCTTCAGCATGGCGTTGCTGTGCAGCCTGCCGGGATTCGTCGGCGCCACGCTGGTCTCGCGCCTGCTGCAGGCGCTGCGTTGACCCCGCGCCGGCGCCGGCCTCAGCCGGCGCTGGCTTGCTGCAGCGACGGCGTGCGCCAGCCGGCGCGCACGCCCCAGAAGTAGAAGCCCAGTGCGACCACGCCGACCACGATCAGGTCCGGGCCGTAGGACAGGTAGCCATGCCCGCCGAAGGTGGTGCTGCCGGCCCACGACAGCAGCGCGATGGTCGGCAGGTAGGCGATCAGCCAGCTGGCGCCGCGCAGGTGCTTGCCGAAATCCTTCCAGCCCTGGCGGTGCTGGTAGTACGCGTACACCGGCAGCGCCACCAGCATCAGCAGGATGATTTCGCCGGTCAGCGGCCAGCGCGCCCAGTACAGCAGCTCGGTGGCCAGCACGAAGGCGGTGGCGGCCAGTACCGGCAGGCCGAAGATGCGCAGCGGACGGTGCATGTCCGGCGCGTGGCGGCGCAGCGCCATCGCGCTGATCGGGCCGGTCAGGTAGGAGATGATCGTGGCCACCGAGATCACTGCCGCCAACGTGCCCCAGCCGCGGAAGAAGAACAGGAACAGATAGGACACCGCCAGATTGAAGAACATTGCCGGGCGCGGCACGCCCCAGTGCGGATGCAGCTTGCCCAGCACCTTCGGCAAGGTGCCGTTCTTCTCCATGCCGTAGATCATCCGCGCGGTGGTCGCGGTGTAGGTGATGCCGGTGCCGCTGGGGCTGACGAAGGCGTCCACGTACAGCAGCATCGCCAGCCAGTGCAGGTTGACGATGATCGCCAGTTGCGCGAACGGCGAGCGGAAATCGATGCCGTGCCAGCCGGCCTTGGCCAGCAGCTCCGGCGGCACCGAACCGATGTAGGCCACCTGCAGGATCAGGTAGATCACCGTGGCCAGCGCGATCGAGCCGAGCACCGCGAACGGGATGCTGCGTCCGGGATCGCGCGCTTCGCCGGCCAGGTTCACCGGGCTCTGGAAGCCGTTGAAGCTGAACACGATGCCGGCGGTGGCCACCGCGGTCAGCACCGCGGCGAAATCGATCGTATGCGTGCCGCCATGCAGGCCGACGCTGAAGTTCTCGCTGTGGAAACCGCTGGCGATCAGCGCCACGCCGGTCAGTGCCGGCACCACCAGCTTGAACACGGTGATCAGGCTGTTGGAGCGCGCGAACAGCTTCACGCTCCAGAAGTTCAGCAGGAAATACACCAGCACCAGCGCCGCGGCGATGTACAGGCCGGGCACCGACAGCTCGCCGGCGCCGCCGGGCTGCTGCACGTACAGATCCTGCGCCCACTGCCACGGCCACGACGCCATGTACTGCACCGAGGCCTCGGCCTCGACCGGGATCACCGACACGATCGCGATCCAGTTGGCCCAGCCGGCGATGAAGCCGACCAGCGAGCCGTGCGAGTAGTGGCTGTAGCGGACCATGCCGCCGGACTCGGGGAACATCGCGCCCAGTTCGGCATAGGCCAGGGCGATGGTGGTGACGATCGCCGCGCCCAGCAGCCAGGCCCAGACCGCGCCGGGGCCGGCCAACCCGGCCGCGCGCCAGGCGCCGAACAGCCAGCCGGAGCCGATGATCGAACCCAGGCCGGTCAGCATCAGGGCGAACGGGCCGACATCGCGGCGCAAGGCGGTTTGGGTCATGGAAGGTTCCTGGCGGCGTCGGCAGCGGGAAACCGGGGATGATCGCAGAAGCGCGGCGGCGCCGCACTTCCGGGATTCGGGATTCGGGATTGCGGGATTCGTAAAGGCGATGGTCGCGAAGCGGGGCGCGACCGGCTTGGATTTTCCCAATCCCGAATTCCCAATCCCGGCACTTCTTACGCAAGCTTTACGCGGCAACGTCATGGCGCAATGGCGCGCTTACGCGGCACAGGCCTAGAGTCTGCAGCGTCCTTTCCGTTGGATGTGTTCCATGTCGATTCTGGTGATCCAAGGCCCGCACCGCGATGCGCCGGCCATTGCCGTTGCGCGGTGCCTGGCCGGCGCGTCCGGCGCCCAGGTGGTGCCGGTGGCCTGCGCCGATGCGGCGCAGATCGTGGCGCGGCTGCAGCAGGGCGCGTACGACGAGACCGAGCTGGTACTGCTGGACTCCGGCGAACTGCCGGCCGCGGACCTGGCCGATCACGGCGTGCAGCTGCGCGAGGCGCTCGATGCGCTCGGCCATCCCTACATCGAAGTGCACGACGCCAGCGCGCAGGCGCTGGAACCGCTGCTGCATCCGCGCCACATGCCGCTGCTGACGGTGATCGCCAATGGCGCGCTCGCCGACAGCTACGCGATCGCGCTGGGCGTGGCCGCGCGCCATCTCGGCGCGCGCGCGGCGCTGGCCAACTGAGGGCGCCGCCATGTCGATCCTGTTGTTGCGCGGCCCGGACTGCGTGGCCGGCCATCGCGGCCGCCCGGCGCGCATCGCGCCGCGGGTGATGCGGCAATTGCTCGAGCATGCCGGCCGTGCCGGCAAGACCCTGGCGGTGCGCGGCTGCGCCAGCGAGGGCGAACTGCTGCATGCGCTGGCCCAAGCCGACGCGGCGGCGGTGGAAATGCTGCTGCTGGATCCGGGCGCGTGCTCGGACAGCGCCGCCACCGCCGCGGCGGTCGCGCACCTGGGCCGGCCGTACGTGGAAGTGCACGACGATGCCTGCGACCAGCGCGAACCCTGCCTGTGCGCGGCCTCGCGGCAGCGCGTGGGCCAGGTCGGCGGCTATTGCGCGCAGAGCTACGCGCTGGCCTTGTCGATCGCGCTGGAACACCTGGGCTGCAACGGCTACGAAGGCGATGTCCACGTCGGCACCTGAGTCCGCGCGCCACTACTTGGCCGACTACGACGCCTACAGCTACGGTCAGCGCGTGGCCTGGGGCACGCTGGCGCACAGCTGGGACGACGATGCGCCGCTGGACCCGGAATGCCTGCTGCAACGACTGCGCGCGCAGGCGGCGCAGCGGCACGGCGTGGACAGCGACGACATCCGCATCCGCAGCGTCAGTCGGCTGTAGCGCGGGGCATCGCGGTTACGCGAACAGCGTAGCAAGCCGCGCCACCGCCGCCTCGGAGGCGGCGCGATCCGGAGTGGCATCTGGGTTGCCGAAATCGCCGTCGGCCTGCGCCTGCACCAGGATCCCGTCGCGGCGCGGCACCACGTTGAGGTTGTGGCCGCGATAGACCAGCCCGTAGTTCACTTCCGGCTGCGGCACCAGCCGCGCGGTCTGTCCGCGCACCGGCACCAGGCTGTCGTCGCCGAGCAGGGCGCGCGCGCCATAACCGGTGGCGTTGACCAGGGTCTTCTCGCGCAGGTCGGCGAACTGGCGCGGGCTTGCGAACTCGCGCGTTTCGATCTCGCCGCCGGCGGCGAGGAAATCGTCCAGCAGCAGCCGCGCATAGGCGCTGATGTTGAACACCAGTTGCGTGTAGCGGCGCACATGCGCCACCCGGAACGGATGCTGGCCTGCCGCCAGCGGCTGCGAGTGCGGGCCGAGGTCGGCCAGATACTGCGCCTCCAGCGCTGGGTAGTCGGGTTCGCCGTTGCCGCCATGGCCGCTGGGCTGGTCGAACGGCACATCCGACAGCACGTAGCCGTCGCGCCACTCGATCGGATCGCCAGGCAGGCCGAGCAGGTTCTGGTACATGTCGAACGAGGTGCGCGCCATCCGTTCCCAGCGCCGCCCGAACTCGGGCGTGGCGTAGGCGCTAGTGCACACCCGCGAATCCGGCGACCACACCCCGGTGGCGAAGGAAGAACGCACTTCCGGCGGCCGCTCCCTGGCGTAGATGCGCACGCGCAGCCCGGCGCGCTGCGCGACCAGCGCGGTGGTCAGGCCGATCGCGCCGCAGCCGATCACCGCCAGTTGGGTCTGGCCGGTGGCGCGCGCCAGCTGCGTGGCGATCGCCGCCGATCCCCACGACAGCGACCAGCCGCTGCCGCCATGGCCGTAGTTGTGGATCACGGTCTTGCGGCCGATGCGCTCGGCCTCGATGCGCGGCCCTTGCGCGCGGAACGGACGCGTGCACGCGTGCAGCGCGACGATGCGGTCGGCGCTGGCGCGGATCGGCGCCAGCGGCGCCGGCACGGCGAAGGCGGCGCTGGGAGCGGGCGTTGCGGGGAGGATCGGCCGGGTCGGCGCTGGCTGCGGCATCGCGGCATCGCGCCGCGGCTGCGCGAGCAGAGGACCGGCACCGAACGTGGCGGCGGCCAGTGCGCCGCTGCGCAGGAAGTGTCGTCGGTGCATGCCGGGCTCCTGATCGTGACGACCGAAGTCTAAGCGAGCGTGTAGGTCCACGTCGCTTCCGCAGGCCGGCAATAGGTGCACGCGCAGACGCAACGCCGAAGCGTCGCCGGTGCCGCGGTTGGCGCCGCCGATCCGAGGTTCCGTCCGCACTTGCAGGGTTTTTGTCGCAAGGGGACTGGCGGCCTGCGCTGCCGCGGCTATGCTCGCGGCCATGTCATCGATCCCCGCCGCCATGTTTTCCAGCGTGTCCCTGATCCTCCGCCTGCTGTGCGCCTGGGTGGCGGCGGTGATCGTCGCCGGCTTCGTCTGGAGCGGCCTGTTCTACGGCATGGAAAACCGGCCCGGCTGGTTCTTCGGCCTGCTGGCGATGCTGCTGATACTGTCGGCGCTGGTCGCCGGCATCACCCATCTGCGCCGGGTCTGGCTGATCGCCGGGCGGCTGGACAACGCCACCCTGTCCAGCCGCCAGCGCCGCCAGATCGAGATCCCGCTGGACACCCGCGAGGCGTTCGCGCTGGTCGCTGCGGCGGTGCGCGAACTGCCGCGGGTGGAAGAGATCGAGAGCGCTGCCGACAGCCTGCAGGTGCGCGCCAAGGTGCGCCGCATCGACCCGTACAACGGCCGCACGCCGTCGCGCTGGAACCTGGCCGCGCGCTTCGCGGTGAAGCGCAACCAGGTGCTGGCGACGCTGACCCCCGGCGCCGGCACCAGCAGCCTGACCCTGCTGCTGGAACCCGACGCCAGCGCCTGGATCGACCTGTTCGCGGTCGACGAGGGCAGCAACTACGAGAACGCCGAGGCGCTGAGCCGCGCGGTGGCGCGCCGCGTTGCCGAGTTGCGCCGCGACGAGCAGGCCGCCGCCAAGCAGGCGGCCACCGATCAGGAGCTGACCGTGGCGCGGCTGAACCTGCTGCACGCGCAGGTCGAACCGCACTTCCTGTACAACACGCTGGCCAGCGCGCAGGTGCTGGCGCGCACCGATCCGCCGCGCGCCGACCTGATGCTCGGTTATCTGATCCAGTACCTGCGCCGCTCGCTGCCCAGCGCCGAGGACGCACTGAGTTCGCTCGGCGAGGAGTTGGAACGCACCCAGGCCTACCTGGAGATCCTCAAGATCCGCATGGGCGCGCGGCTGCAGCTGGAACTGCAGGTGCCGGAGGCGATGAAGAGCCTGCCGCTGCCGTCGATGATGCTGCAGACCCTGGTCGAGAACGCGATCAAGCATGGCCTGGAACCCAAGCCCGGCGGCGGCACGGTCTGGATCCTGGCGCGCGCGTTCGACGACCACGTCACCATCACCGTCGCCGACGACGGCCTGGGCTTCAACACCCAGTCCAGCGGCACCGGCATCGGCCTGAAGAACCTGCGCGAGCGCCTGCGCCTGACCTATGCCGGCGCGGCCACGTTCGCCATCGTGTCCAACTTCCCCAGCGGCGTGGCCGCGACCATCACCTTGCCGTCTCCGCCGCCGTCGTCGTCACCCTCGCCGCCGCCGACAGGAGCCGGTCATGGTTGACGCCGTCATCGCCGAAGACGAGGAACTGCTGCGCACCGCATTGGTCGGGCTGCTCGGCGAGGTCTGGCCGCAGCTGCGCATCGTCGCCGAATGCGAGGATGGCGCCAGCGCGCTGGAACGTCTGGCCGAGCACCAGCCGGACGTGGCCTTCCTGGACATCCGCATGCCCGGCCTGAGCGGCATCGAGGTGGCGCGCGCGCTGGGCGAATTGAGCCCGCGCACGCAGGTGGTGTTCGTCACCGCCTACGACCAGTACGCGATCGATGCGTTCGAGCAGGGTGCGGTGGACTACCTGCTCAAGCCGATCGTGCGCGAGCGCCTGCAGGCGACCGTGCAGCGGCTGCAGGCGCGCGCCGCGCAGGGGCCGGACGTGGCGGTGCTGGATGCGCTGCTGCAACGCCTGGGACAGCGCCCGCCATCGCCCGCCGCGCCGCCGCCGCTGGCCTGGATCACCGCCAACAGCGGCCGCGAGACGCGGCTGATCCTGCTCGACGACGTGATCTATTTCCAGGCCGACAACAAGTACACCACGGTGCTGACCCGCGACGGCGAAGCGCTGCTGCGCACGCCGCTGCGCGAACTGCTGGACGTGCTGGATCCGGCCGCGTTCCGGCAGATCCACCGTTCCACCATCGTCAATCTGAAAGCGGTGGCCTCGGTGGTCCGCGACGACACCGGCAAGGGCCGGATGAAGCTGCGCCACCGCGACGAAGTGCTGACCGTCAGCTTGCCGTACATGAGTCTGTTTCGCGGCATGTAAGCGCCGCCTCCCGCATCTCCGCACTGGAACAAGGAATTCGCCATGCGTCTGCTCTCCGCGCTGTGGTCGTGCCTGCTCGGCATCGTCGGATGCCAGGGCCACGCCACCTTCGACCTGTCCACCGACGCCCACCGCGAGACGGTGGTGCATAGCAGCGAGCGCGGGTCCGCGGTGATCTTCAGCCGTACCAGCTACCGCGGCGGACTGGCCACGTTCCGCTGCATGGACAGCCGCAGCGGGCGCTGCCACTACCAGGTCTATGCCGCCTGCGCGGCGTCGGCCGCGGTCGCCGGCAATGCAGCGGCGGCGGCGTGCGAACCGCGCATGCTGCAGGAGTTCGACCTGCAGGTCGGCCAGCGCCGCGAGATCGGCGGCCTGCCGCGCGACTTCGGCCAATGCGTCGCGCCCGAGATATCGGCTGCGCCGCAGCCGTGCGCGCAGGGCTGAGGGGCGATTGGCGTCGAGGGATTGGGACCTAGTTACCGATACCGTCGCCGATCAGAGTCCGCGCATCAGTTCCGACTGTTTCCGAGGCCGGATAGCTGGATGGCTTCGTTCGTCGCGGCTGAAGCCGCTCCTACAGGGGGCTCGTTACCGACTCGCCAGATGAACTGTAGGAGCGGCTTCAGCCGCGACAGGTCGCCGAAGGAAGCCGCTGCGATACCCGGCCCCTTCCTCGGTCCATCTGTCGCGATCGCTTCTGAAGCCCGGCAACCGGACAGCTCCGCTCGTCGCGACTGAGGTCGCTCCCACAAGGGGCTTGCGGCCAGCCGGCTGGGTGCACTGTGGGAGGGACTTCAGTCCTGACTGTTTCCGAAGCCGGATAACAGATTGCCTTCGCTCGTCGCGGCTGAAGCCGCTCCTACAGGAGCTTGCTGCCGACTCGCCGGGTGCACTGTAGGAGCGGCTTCAGCCGCGACAGGTTGCCTAAGTCGCTGCGATACCCGGACCTTTCCTCGGTCCATCTGTCGCGATCGCTTCTGAAGCCCCGGCAACCGGACAGCTCCGCTCGTCGCGACTGAAGTCGCTCCCACAAGGGGCTTGCGGCCAGCCGGCTGGGTGCACTGTGGGAGGGACTTCAGTCCCGACTGTTTCCGAAGCCGGATAGCTGGATGGCTTCGTTCGTCGCGGCTGAAGCCGCTTCTACAGGGAACTTGCAATCAACTCGCCGGGTCCACTGTAGGAGCGGCTTCAGCCGCGACACGCCGCCGGGACGGCTGCACTTCCTGCCAAGAGCAACACGCGCTCGGTAGCTCAGTAATCCACGCCCACCGAGAACAGCAGCGTGCGCGGGTCGCCCAGTGCCACTGCGCGCTGCAGGCCGCCGGCGAAGTAGTCGCGGTCGAACGCGTTCTTCAGGTTCAAGGCGTAACGCCAATGGCCTTGGCGGTAGGCGAGGCCTGCGTCGAACACCGCATAGCCGGGAATGCGATGGCCATAGGCGATCTTCTCGCCTTCGGCGCGTGCGCCGCCGCTGAACGTCCAGCCGTCGTCCACGCCGTGCGGCGCGTACTGCAGCCACAGCGAGCCGCTGTGCTTGGGCACGTTGTACAGACGGTCGCCGACGGTGGTGGCGCTTTGTTCTCCGTCATCGGTGACCACCGCGTCGGTGTAGGCGTAGCCGGCGAACAGGCTGACGCCGCTGCCCAGGTCGGCGGCGGCATTGAGTTCCACGCCGCGGCTGCGCTGCTCGCCGACCGCGATGCTGTAGCCGTCGTTGACCGGATCGGTCTGCAGCACGTTGCGCCGGCGCAGGTCGTACAGCGCCATGCTCAGACTGGTGCCCGCGTCCAGTTCCATCTTCAGTCCCAGCTCCATCTGGCGGCCGCGCTCGGGATCGAACTGCGCGCCCTGCGCGTCGGTGCCGACGTTGGGATAGAACGAGGTGGCGACGCTGGCATAAGGATGCAGCCCGCCGCCGGCATCGAACATCAGCGCGGCCGAGCCGGTGGTGGCGCTGGCGTCGTTGCGCGTGTTGGTGCCGGTGAGGTGGTCCTCGCTGAGGTTGCGGCTGCGGTCGTGGCGCATGCCCAGCAGCAGCTGCCAGTCGGGCGTGAACTGGATGCGGTCGCGCAGGTACAGGCCGCCGGAGGTGACCACGCTGAGGTTGTCGCGGCTGGGCGTGGCCGGGCAGGTGACCGCGCCGCCATAGACCGGCGCGTACACGTTCAGGGTGCCGACCCGGCAGGTGGACTGCACGTTCCATTCCCAGGTCTTGAACGCGTCCACGCCGGCGGTCAGCGTGTGCTGCCAGGCGCCGGTGGCGAAGCCGCGCTGCAGGTAGGTGTCCTGTACCCAGGTGCGTCCGTCGTAGTGCTGGTCGGTGGCGGTACGGCGCAGCGTGCGCAGGTCGGCGGCCAGGCCGTTGTTGGCGATGATGAAGCCGTCCAACCCGAATGCCTGCCAGCGCGCCGCGTGGTGCAGGGTCCAGCCGTTGTCGAAGCGATGCTCCAGCACGTAGCCGATGCGGCTCTGGTGGCTGTGGTACGGCGGCTGGGTAGGTTCGCCGGTGAACAGCGAGCGATCGATCTTGCCGTTCGGATTGGCCTCGGCGCTGCCTTCCCAGGGCAGGCCCTGCTGGCGGATGTAGTCGCGTTCCTGGTAACTGGTGAGGAGCACGAAGTCGGTGCGTTCGCCCAGGTCCAGCGACAGCGACGGGGCGATCCAGCGGCTGCGGAAATACACGTGGTCGGTGGGATCGTCGGAATTCATCGCCAGGCCATTGAGCCGCAGCGCGACCTTGCCGTTGGCCGACAGCGGCTGGTTGAGGTCGAAGCTGCCCTCGCGCAGGCCGTCGCTGCCGATGCCCAGTTCGGCGCGGCGCAGCGGCGCCGGTTCGGGCCGCTTGCTGACCAGGTTGACCAGCCCGCCCGGCAGCACCTGGCCGTACAGCAGCGAGGCCGGGCCCTTCAGCACTTCCACTTGCTGCATGCCGAACAGCTGCTCGGCGACGCGGTTGTTGGAGGCGGTGCGCAGGCCGTCGACGAACAGCGAGTCGGACGCGGTCTGGCCGCGGATGATCAGGTCGTCCCAGCCGCGCCGGCCATAGGTGTTGGCGACCACGCCGGAGACGTTGTGCAAGGCATCGGCCAGGGTCTGCGCCTGCTGGCTGTCCAGCAGCGCGCGCGGCACCACGGTGATCGAGAACGGCGTCTGCGCCAGCGGCGTATCCGACTTGTCGGACTGCGCGGGCTTGGTGCTGCGGAAGCCGCTGTCGGCCGCCTCGGCGCGGACCTGCACCGTCGGCAGTGCGGTGGCTTGCGCGGTATCGGCGGTATCGGCCGCGCGCGTAGCCGGGGAAGCCGCCATGCCGAGCAGGCAGGCGAGCGGGAGGGGGTGCAGTTTCATCGAGGCCGTGGGGTGGGGAAGGGGCTAATCGAGAATGATTATATTTCGCGATGTGGCGATTGCGAAGACCCGGTCGGCGGCGGCGGGTACTCCCCGGGCACAGTCAAGCTGCGGCCGGGGTACGCAGGCGATCGGGCAAGCCAGGGCGTTTGCCGCAGTGGCGGCCCTCGATAAGTCCGCGTCGGCACTTGCGACAGCGGCACGCATCCAGGGCGCCGCTGTCGATAGGCAACGCCGAACTGTCGCTAGGAAAGCGACTGCGCTCCAGCGCGGATGACGCCAGCGCTGAGGCACTGCAACGCCGATGTCGGCGCTGCGTGCGTCGCGGTGGGATGCGGCGGTGAATTGTGCTGACGACGTCAGGGCGCGGCGGTGGCCACTACGGCGGCAGGCACTGTCGCGCCTGTCGCCGATGTAGATGTCGATGCAAAGCGCGTGCTGTATTCAGGCGCGCGCCACGCGCCACCAACTCAGCCGGCGACGCGGAGCACGCCGTTCTGGCCGCCAGGCGGCACGCCCTCGAACTGGATCAGCGCGGCGACCAGTTCGGCATGCAGGCGGATGCGGCCCATCTCGCGCATGATGCGGATGTCCTCGTGGCGCAGTTCGCGGTTGGCCACCACCTCGCGCTTGTATTCGAGGATCTCCGGATACTTGCGTGCCATGTTCAGCGCGTCGGCGACGCACTCCACCGTATCCGCGTCGGCCGACAACGGTTCGCGGCTGTTGAAGGCGGTGAGCCAGCGCTCGAAACCGGCGGTGCGGTCGAACATGTTGGCGATGAACCAGATCACGAACAGGATCGAGACCCACGACGTGACCACGATGACGATGCGCGAGAAGGTCAGGTGATAGTCGTGCTGCCACAGCTGGTTGGTGATCACGCCGAGGATGATCAGCGAGATCGCCTGCCAGCCGATGATCGAAACCACCAGCCACTGCTGCTTGGCCTTGGCCAGCAGATCCACTTCCGAGCGCAGCTGCGCCTCGCTCTTGTGCTGCCAATGCGCGACCTGTTCCGGGAACGAGCGCTGGTGCAGCGCGTTGTCCTCCAGCAACAACCCCAACCCCTTGAACAAAGCGATCATGACAGGCTCCCTGCAGATGCGGTGGCGGACGGCGGTGTCTCGGTGATCTTGAAGCAGCTTCTTTCTAGCACAATGGCCGGGATTGGCATGTTGCAGGCGCACATGAAGGCGGCACGCGGCGATGCCTATACGCGCTGTTGCGAGCTGGAACCCTGGGTGCAGTCGCCAAACATGCGTGCATTGGTTTGCACGGCGCATGCATCGCCGCCCGCTACCATGCGGCGATGACTGCCATGCTGCGTACCCTCACCGCTCCCGCCGCCGCCCGGATCCGCAACTGGGTGCTGGACGTGTTCCCGCGCGGCCAGGGCGGGATCGACTACGACCAGCCGCTCGGCGATATCGGCCTGTTCGGCCCCGACAGCGTCACCTGGCGCATCCATGCCGAATTCCCCGGCATGCTCGCCGGCGGCCTGTGCGCGCTGCTGCTGCAGACCCTGCATCCGCTGGCGCTGGCCGGCGTCTACGACCATTCCAACTTCCGCGAGGATCTGGTCGGGCGCCTGCGCCGCACCACCCAGTTCGTCGCCGCCACCAGCTATGCGCCGGTGGCCGAAGCGCAGCGCCTGATCGCGCGCGTGCGCAGCATCCATGGGCACATCCGCGGCCACACGCCCGACGGTCGCACCTATGCCGCCGACGATCCGGCGCTGCTGACCTGGGTCCACGTCACCGAGGCCTACGGCTTCCTGCAGGGCTATCGCCGCTACTGCCGCGCGGTGCCGGTCGCCATCGCCGATCGCTACTACGCCGAGGGCCGGCGCGTGGCCGAGGCGCTGGGCGCGCAGGCGGTGCCGGCCAGCGAGCGCGAGGTGCTGGAGTACTTCGCCCAGGTGCGCCCACAGCTGTTGATGGATGCGCGATCGCGCGAGGTGCTCGCGGTGCTGGCCGGGCTGCGCCTGCCGGTGCCGGCGGCGGGCCTGTCGCGCGAGCTGTTCCTCGGCGCCGGCGCGGCGCTGCTGCCGCCGTGGGCGAGCGCGATGCTCGGGCACGGGCGCCTGCAACGTGCGCAGGCCGCGGCCTCGTCGCGGGTGCTGCATGGGCTGGCGCCGCTGTTCCGCATTGCGCTCAACGACGGCATCGCGCAGCGCGCCTGCCGCCGCGTCGGCATCGCCTCGCAGCAGTTGGTGCAGTGGCCGGAGTGAGCGAAACGTTCGCCGCGGATGCGTGTCTGGCCTAAGCGCGTTCCAGGACCGCAAGTCCGAATCCGCTGCGACCATAGTCGTTGCCGTTGTAGAGCATGTAGCGCTCGCCGTCGTGATCGAACACGACGGGATACTCGATCATCTGCGAATCCCAGCCGGTGGAGGACGGTGCGATCCCCGCCAGATGGTCCAGTCGCTGCCAGCGTCGGCCGTCGGCGGATTCGGCGTAGCCGATGCGGTAGGTGGCGCCGCGATACGAGTACCACATGCGCCAGCGGTCGGGATCGCGGATCACGCAGGGACGGGAGATGGCGTATTCGTCGGCATCGGCGTAATCGATCGCGATCTCGCCGTTGCGGCGCCAGGCGATGCCGTCGTCGGACTCGGCGTACTTGAGGTGATAGCGGTGCCTTGGCTTTCCGTCGTGCAGTTCCCAGCCGGTACACGACAGATACCACATGCGCCAAAGATCGTCGCCCGGGATCACGCAGCAGCTCGCGCAAAAATGCGGCTCGGTGGCCGAGCGGTCGACGATCGGCCCGGGCAAGTGGCGCGCGAACGGCTGTTCGGCTCCAGCTGACGTTGCCAGGCCGATCGAATTGCGGAAGGGCACCGTCACGCCCAGGTTCCAGCCGATGTAGTACAGGTAGCGCCGGCCGCGATGCGTCGCCAGCCAGGTCGCCATCGCCCCGCTGTCGTCGAATTCGCCCAGGCCCCCAGGTTGCAGCACCGGCGCGGTGGCGGCATCGAGGATGCGCTGCGGATGGCGGATATCGACGACGACCCAGGAGGTGAAGCTACGGTTCGCCGCGTCGCGGCTGCTGAAATAGATCCGGTACAGATCGCTGTCGCCGAGGCGCTCGGCAATCGGTACGGCGGCATAGGCATGCAGCCAAGGCGCCTGGCCGTTCGCGTTGAATACCAGTCCCAGTTTCTTCCAGTGCGCGGCCATGTGGATTCCCGTTGTCAGGCGCGGCTCCGGCCGCGCGTCGGCGCGTGCGCGCAGCGGCTCAGCCGAGCGCGCGGGTGAAGACGTCTACCACCCGGTCCTGCTGCGCTGCGCTCAGCCCCGTCCAAAGCGGCAGGCGCAGCAGGCGCCTGGACTGCCGCTGCGTGATCGGTAGTTCGCCCGCTGCTCGGCCATAGCGCTTGCCGGCCGGCGAGTCGTGCAGGGGCACGTAGTGGAAGACCGAGCCGATCCCGGCGGCGCGCAGCGTTTCCAGCACGCGCTGCCGATCGGCCTGCGGATGCAGCAGGACGTAATACATGTGCGCGTTGTGCTGGCAATTGTCGGGGACGATCGGGCGGCGGATGGTGCCGCTGCGTTCCAGCGTTTCCAGCGCGGCGTGATAGCGGGACCAACTTTGCAGCCGATCCTGGGTAATGCGGTCGGCCTCTTCCAGTTGCGCCCACAGGAAGGCGGCAGTCAGCTCCCCCGGCAGGAAAGAGGAGCCGACGTCCTGCCAGGTGTATTTGTCCACTTCGCCACGGAAGTAGCGGCTGCGGTCGGTGCCTTTCTCGCGGATGACCTCCGCGCGCTGCGCCAACGCGGCGTCGCGCATCAGCAGGGCGCCGCCTTCTCCGCTGATCACGTTCTTGGTCTCATGGAAGCTGTAGGCGCCGATGTCGCCGATCGCGCCCAGTGGGCGTCCCTTGTAGCTGGCCATCACTCCCTGCGCGGCATCTTCGATCACTTTCAGGCCATGGCGCGCGGCGATGTCGAGGATGGCGTCCATGTCACAGGCCACGCCCGCGTAGTGCACCGGCACGATGGCGCGGGTGCGCGAGGTGATGGCGGCTTCGATCAGGCGCTCATCGAGGTTCAGCGTGTCTTCGCGGATATCGACGAACACCGGAACGCCGCCACGCAGGACGAAGGCATTGGCGGTGGACACGAAGGTGTACGACGGCATGATGATCTCGTCGCCGGGCTGGATGTCCAGCAGCAAGGCGGCCATTTCCAGCGCCGCGGTGCAGGAGTGGGTCAGCAGCGCGCGTGCGCCGGTGTGCCGCTGCAGCCAGTCGTGGCAACGCCGCGTAAACGGACCGTCGCCGGCAAGGCGGCCGTTGAAATGCGACTCGGCGATGTAGTACAGCTCCTTCCCGGTCATATGCGGCCAGTTGAAGGGGATGGAATCGTTGCTCATTTGATACGTGTCCGCGGTCTTGAAGGAGTGGTCTGGTCGAAGCGAAGCGGCGCAGCCGTGGGCCGTCACCGCGCCGCCGTGCATCGGTGGCGGCTGGCCAGCAGTGCGCCGGCATGCCACGCCTGCAGTTGCGCTGGCGCGCCTTGGAGGCGCTGCCTGCAATACAGGTCCAACCACTGCAGGCGTTGCTCGTTGGCGAGGATCGTCACTCCCTCGTTCCGCTGCAGTAGGCCGACGAATCCGCGTCCAGCCTGATCTTCGTGCCTGGCGACGGAGTTCGGCACCAGGGTAAAGGCGCCCAGGGCGTACAGCCGGTACCTGTCGTGCTCGGCGGCACGCGTGAATGGCCGGTACACGGCCTCGTAGGGGAAGGTGGCGCCCCACACCACGATCGATCCGTGCGGAAGGGATGCCAGGTCGCTGCGCGCCTGCTCGTCCGCGCGCTGCGCGGTCTGCCATGCGGCGGCGGAGAGCCACGCATTGGCCAAGGCCGCAAGCGTCACGACAGCCAGGATCGCAGGGCGCCTGCCGGTGCGGCCTGCGTTGCCCAGGAGCAGTGGCGCCACGGTCAGCAAGGCGATCAGTGGCACATAGACGCGCAGGACGCCCGGCCTGCCCAGCATGCCCATCACGAAGACGGCCAAAGCGCAAAGCAGCCAGGCAGTGGCGACCTTGCGATTAGGCAACAGCACGCCAAGCAACAGCGCGGCAATCAGCAAGGGCAGCAGGTTCGGGTGCCAAAGTGCGCGGATACCTTGCCAACCGGTGGCCAACCCGTTTTCGCGCAGCGGCATCGTTCCGGCTTCGGCCAACATGGCTTTCAATGCGGCCGGATCGGCAATGCGCGGGTCGGCGAAGAACCAGCGGCTCAGCAGCTCGATGTCGTTCGTCGTATAGCCGTGGCGCGCCAGGATGTCGGGGCGTTTGTTGAGGTAGTCGCCGGCGCCGAAATCGGTGAACGCGGCCCGCACCAGATTCAGGTCGTTGAAATCCTTCCATGCTGGCGTGGCGTAGGCATGCCGATCCAGTAGCGCGGCGGCCAGCAACGCCACGCACAGCGCCGCAGCGGCCCAGCGCGGCGCATGGCCTTGCGTCAATGCGCGCCAAGGCAGCAGTGGCAGCGCGATCAGCACCACCAGCAGGCATTCGTGACTGCGCACCATGCAGCTCAGGAACAACAGCGTGGTGCCCAGCCACAGCGCCGGAACGCGCCGCGCATGGGCATACAGGCGCAGGCAAGCCACGGCAGCGACCGCCAGCAGCCCAGCGTTGACGGTGAACTGCGGGAGCAGCACTGGGCGCAGCAACACCAGAAACAGAACGCAGCCCGCCACCATCCAGCCATTGCCCAGGCGCCTGAGGCAGTGCAGCAGGGTGGTCCCGACCAGCACGAGCGCCGCGAATGTCGCAAGCGTATAGCCATCGATGCCGCCCAGCGTGGGCACCAGGCGCACGATGTAACCCCAGACGACATTGGAGAACACCAGGTTGGGCGAGCCGACAGCCGACATGCCATAACCATGCGCCAGCATCGCCATGCCGACGTCGTCGTTGGTTTCCCAGCGCGGCGAATAGAGCGTACATAGCGCCAGCACGGGCAGCAGGACCATCAGCAGCGCCCCCAGCCACTGACGCCACTCGGAAGAGGGAGCCTGCGCGAGCGGCTCAGCCACGAGCGGCAACCACGGTCCCGGCCACGATCAGCGCAACGCCAGCCGCGCGTTGCAGCGTCAGCGGTTCGCTCAACAGCCAGCCGCTCAGCAACAGCACGATGACGAAATTCAGACTCATGAAAGGGTAGGCATGGCTGAGTTCGAACCGGGTCATCGCCGCCATCCATGCCAGCGAAGCCAGGAACGCTGCGGCGAATCCGGAAAAGATCGCCGGGTCGAACAGCAACGACACCAGGAACTTGAGTTTGTCGAACGCGTCGGCCGGCAGGGGCCCCAGCTTGGCGATCCGCCATTTCAGGATCAATTGGCCGTACACGGTAAAGGCGATCGTGGCGGCGATGTACAGATAGTCCAACGGCCGTGGCGGCATCAGTGGCGCTCCAGCAGGGTGGGACTCGGCCAGCACTCGGCTAGGCCGGCGGCGCGGCATGTCGCGTTGGCTGCGCGCATGGAGGTCATATCTTCCTCAGGCGCGTGCTGGGTACCGGGGATCGTTCCGTGGCGGTGCCGATATAGAGGCCTTCCGGTTCGGCGTCGCCCAGCAGCAGGGCGCCGGCGCCGACCACGGTCCTGGCGCCAATGTGGATGTGGTCGCGCAGCGTGGCGTTCACCCCGATGAAGCATTGCTCGCCGATCTCCACCCCGCCCGACACGACGATGTGCGAGGCGAGGAAGCAGTGGCTGTGGATCGTCGAGTGATGGCCGATATGGTTGCCGCTCCACAGCGTGACGTTGTCGCCGATCTGCACGAATGGCTGGATGGTGTTGTCCTCCAGCAAAAAGCAGTTGTCGCCGATGCGGCCGTCGTTGAGCACGGTGGCGTGCGAGCTGATATAGCTGGCAAGCCGATAGCCGGCCGCCTTGGCCGCCAGATACTTCTCCTTGCGTATCGCATTGAGCTTGGAGTAGCTCAGCGCGATGAAGATCTCGTTGCGTTCGGGCGGATAGGACGCGGCAAGCAGATCGAACGCCACTACCGGCAATCCGCAAAAATGGCTGTCGGTGATGTAATCGGCGTCGATCGTGAAGGCCACCACCTCGTAGTCCGAGTCGGTGCTGAAATAATAGTGCGCCAGCTGTGCGATGTCGCCGGCGCCGAAGATGACCAGGGGTTTCTTGCTCACGGCGTTTTCCTCACCAGGATCGTGAATTCGTACAGTCCGTAATCGTGCAGGAGCGCGACGTTGCGCGAGTAGCGCCGCTTGCACAGATCGAAGTAGCGACAGGGATCGGCGTAGTAGAGGTGCTCGCGCATGCGCTCAGGATCGGAATAGCTGGTCAGGCAATTGAACGCGAAGCCGGCGCGGCTGGTGCGGTCGAGTACATCCAGCGTGGCTTCCACGTAGGACTGCCAGCGCGCCGGGTCGTGGCCGAGCCGCACGTTGAAAATGCCGCTGGCCATGCCGTAATCGGCAACGCGGTCCGGTTCCGCGGCAACGACGAATCTGGCGTTGGGGTCGGCCTCGTGCCGCTTGGCTGCAGCGGCGGCCATGTCGGCGGAGACGTCGAAGCCGGCGTAGTCCACGCCGGCGTGGCGTTCGCGCAGGTAGTCGTAGAGCGCAGCGTAGCCGCAGCCCAGGTCGTTCACCGAGAATGCGCCGTCGCTGCCGGCCAGCGTGCACAGCTGGGCGAATCGCAGCGTCTGGCTGTCCTCGCCGTTCCAGTCGACGCCGCGCGCCGTCTGCCCATGCTGGGCCAACTTGTCGCTGTAGTAGCCGGCGACGTCGGCGAGCAGCTCAGTCGTGTCGTTGTGCATGGATCTGTCTCACGATCGTATAGGGGCGCTGTTTGGTTTCGGAGAAGATCTTCGACAGGTAGATGCCGATGACGCCGATGAAGGAGATGATCATGCCACCGAGCAGCCAGATCGATGCCATCACCGAGGTCCAGCCGCTGAGCGGCCGTGCCAGAAACGCCCATTGCACCAGCAGGTAGGCGCTATAGATCAGCGCCATCAGGGAGATCGCTACGCCGACGTAGAAGATGCCGACCAGCGGGGTGTTGCTGAACGAGGTGACCGAGTTCACCAGCAGCGAGAGCTTGCGGCGCAGCGTATACGTGGTCTGGCTAGTGCTGTGCTTGGTGACCGCCCACGGGCGTTGCCGGAAGCCGGTGATGTGCCATAGCCCGGCCATGAACACTTCGCGCTCGCGATGCGCCACCAGTGCCTGCACGTAGCGCCGGCGCATCAGGCGTGCGGTGACCACGTTTTCCGGCAGCGCCATGCCGGTCAGCAGCTTGAACGCGCGATAGAACCACTGCCCGCTCAAGCGCTCGAATGCGTTGCCCTTGCGCTGCTGCTGCGTCCCGTAGACGACATCGGCATCGTGCCGATGCAGGTCGTCGGCGAACGCGGCCAGCCACTCGGGTTCTTCCTCCAGGTCGCTGTCGATCAGGAACACCAGTTCGCCGGCGGCATGCGCCAAGCCGGTCATCATGGCTTTGTGGTGGCCGAAATTGCGCGACAGATCCACGACGACCACGTGCGGATCGGCTTCGCTCAAGGCGATCGCCAGTTCGAGGCTGTGGTCCGGGGAGCCATCGTTGACCAGGATGATCTCGTAGTCGTCCGCGACCAGCCTTTGCGCCGCGAGGCTGGCGCGCCGATGGAAGTCGGCGATGTACGGCGCCGACTGATAGAGCGTGGAGACGATCGACAGCTTCATGGATGCACGTACCTCATGTATCTGTGAGCGTCGGGGCCGCAATTGAAGAGCAGGTCGAGGATGCTCACGCCGTGCACGAAGTCGCCCCATAGCTGCGGGTATTCTGGATAGCCGGCATAGTCGAACCAGACCAGTTCGATGCCGTATTGCCGGAAGACGTCTTCGTCGATGTAGTCCTTCGCCGCGGGGCCGGAAATGTACGTCGTGCCGCCCACCTTCGCGCACAGGTCGGCCAGGCGTTCGGTCTTCGCGTCCAGGAGCGCATGGTCAGCGGAACTGCTGATGACGGTGTCGATCTTCAGATAGCCGCATATCGCTTCCAGGAAACGCCGGTTCATCTGCGACAGGCGGGTATGCGGTTCCAGGTAAAGTGGTTGCAGCCAGGCAGCGATCTCGTCGAAGTGCGGGGCGCGGCGATAGTTCTGCGCAAGCGCGCGCCAGTGCAGTTCCGCCCATTCGCTCCCATCCAACTCGGTATCGGCGATGCGTTGATGGTACTTGCCCTTGGTCAGGACCGGCACCGTCAGCCATTGCGCGCCTTGCGGGGTCTTGATCTGGTTGCGGTTGCGCCAGTCGCGCCGGGTGTACTGCATGTCGTCGTACAGCACGAACTCGTCGACCGCGGCGATCAGGTCGAAATAGCCCTTCCACGGGATGTAGTTGGATTGCAGGATGGCAACTTTCTTGGTCACTGCTGGTGCCTTGGTGGATGGCTGAATACCGCATACCCGCCTGCCACGGCGAATGCGCGACGATAGCCTGCGGCGGCGAGCTGCGAGGCGATAGCGGCGTATCTGTCGGCGTTGGCAGGAACCAGTACATGCTGCGGCCCATCCGCCGCGGCGATCATGGCACGGAAGGCATTCTCCGCTTCCGGCGTGGCGCCATTGCTGTAGAGATAGAAGGCGGCGTCCAGTCTCTGCTGGAAGGAAATATGCGCCGGGACGCTGGCCATCATCAGGCCGAGATAGTCTTCGCGCATGAAGTACTGCGGAAAGTGCGACGACAGCAGCAGGATGTTGCTGGCGAGCGGGACCGGGGCGAACACCGAGCCTGGTGCGGCGCCGCGAATGAACTGCTGTGCGGAGGCTCTGTCGTTCGCACCTATCTTGTAGCCTGGCAGGGCGAGTGTCGCACCGTTGTCGTGCCGCAGCACCGAGGTCGGCCCGATCGTCGCCAAGAGGCCGGCGGCGGCCAGACACAGCCCCGCCCAGATCGGGCCGGTGCGGCCGGCATTCGCCAGCGGCGCCAGCGCCAGCGCCGCGAGCAGCGGAAACGGAAGCAGGTAGAACATCCGCCAATAGATGTTCTCGGTGGTCAGGTGGAGCATGACGAAGTGCGACACCCATGGATTCAGCAGCAGGACGCACAGCGTCATCACCCAGACGGCGAAAAAGCGTCGATACGGGGAGAACGCGAGTACCAGCGCCAGTGACGCCACGAACAGCACCGGGGTCAGCGGGTAGTCCGGATTCACGATCAGGCGCAGCTGGTCGGCGAACGATTTCGGGAAGCCCGCGTTGATCTGGCTGCCTGCGGCGATGTTGTCGACTGCGTAGAAGCGAAACACGATCGCCATCAGCACCACCGGCACCAGCGAGGCGCCGTAGCGCAGCGCCGGCAGCAGCGCCGCGATCGAGACGAAGGATCCGGACGCCTGTACATGGAACGCCAGGGCCAGGGTCAGCGCCAGGAACGGAAGAAACACCATCGCCGTTGGCGTGGCGGCGGCCATGCCGATGCCCAGCGCGGTGAGGATCAGCCACGTGCTCCACTGTGGCTGGCGCAGATGGCGCAGCGAGAAGTAGATCCACGCAGGAACGCCCACGGACAGGAACATGTACTTGCCATGGAAGGCGCGGGCGATGCTCAGATTGCCGTAGGCACGATGCGTTTCCCCAAGCGCGAGCAACAGCAACAGGTAGAAGGCGCCGCAGATCAGGATCGTCCGGGGGCGCGTTTCGAACAGGCCGATGAGCACGATCGCCGCGGCGCACATCAAAAACCCGACGATTCCCGGGAACAGCACATGGTACACGTCCAGATACGGACGGCCGCTGAGCCAGGAAAGCGCTGCCTGGGTGAGTTCGTAGTAGGGGAAAACGCCGGATTGGGGAGTCCGCTCGAGACCGGCCAGCCAGTTCACGCCGGTATCGACCGGGGCGTCCGGATGCTCGATGTAGTACACCGCCTTCGGGACATAGATGGAATCGTCGATATCGGGGCGGTTGATCGACATCGCCAGCCAGCCCCCGGCCAGCGCAAGCGCCAGCGCGCCGACCAGGTGCAGGCGCTGGCCAGGCTGGTGCAGGCGCCGACAGCGGCCGATCACCCGCACAGCCGTGACCGATAGCGTCGCCGCGGCCAGGCCGCCGATGATGCAAGCGGCGACGGAAAAGCGCAGCGAGAGCTGTTGGGCGAGCATCAGCGATGCTGCCGACGCGGCCAGGAAGATCGCAAAGGCGCCGAGACATGCTGCAAGGACTTCGTGACTCTCGTTCACGAAAGTGGAGGGGAGGCGGTTGCGCTGAAGGCTTGCCACTGCGGCTTGGAGTCCAAAGATTGGGGGGCGTGGAGGTCATGCGCTCGCTTGTGCCAACTACGTCCGCCGAATGGGCCGCTTGCTGGCCCCGCACCCTCCCTGCGCATTTTACCGTCATGCACGGCCTTTTTTGGGTCTTGGCGGAGCCGGGAGCGGAACGCTACGCGGAAAGCGGACCAGCAGGTGCATGCGGCCGATATCGCCACTGACGCGTGACAGGACACGACATGCGCCAACTCCTGATTGCGCCTCATTGACAGGAGCGCGGGGGCCGTGCCGACGGGCTGTATTGTTCATACATGGCGACGGCATCGCCGCACCTCCTGTGCGCCTGTGTCGACGCATCGGGATGGCCGCAATATCCGGACCGCACCGATCCTCCGGTCGGTTAGCAAGTACCGATCCGGATGCTGGAGCGATTCAAGATCGGCATGGTTGAGCCGCTCTATCCAGAACACATGCAGCGCCGTTTCTCCACCGCCGACAAGCTCTACGACGTCCGCTTCAGGCAGCGCCTGCGGCGCGCGTTGCGTGCGCCGTTGCGCGCGATCCTGGTCTGGGGCCTGGGCTTGGCGCTGCTGCTGGCGTGCGGGCTGGCCTATGTGCTGGTGCAGGACCGCGCCAACCGCCTGGCCGCCGCGCAGCGGCAGAGCCTGGCGCTGGCGACGGGCGCCGACCGTCTGCTGCAGCTGGAGCTGGACAACCTAAGCCAGACGCTGCGCGGCGAAGGCATGGGCGCGCAGGCGCTGCTGGCCGACGCGCCGGCACGCGCGCCGGCATTGATCGAGGAATCGCTGCACGGCGTGCTGCTGCGTCATCCGGAACTGCATGGCATTGCGTTGCTGGATGCGCAGGGCCGACGCCGCTACGGTGGAGAGGGCGATCCGAACGTGCGCGGATGGGCGCTGGGCTCGCGCCGCAATGGCGATCAGGTGTTCGTCGGCCCTTATCAACGCCTGGCCGATGGCGAAGCGGTGGTGCGCCTCGCGTTGCCGCTGGCGTCAGGCGACTGGGTGGTGGCGAGCTGGCGGGTCGCGGCATTGCAGCGCATCGTCGGCGGGGTCGATGCCGGCCGCGACGGCGTGGTCGCGCTGACCGATACGCATGGCCTGCTGCTTGCGGCCAGCAGCCCCGCTGCCGGCGCCACCGGCACCCGCGTGCTGCTGCCGTTGGGCCTGGTGCGGGGGCTGCCGCAGGGCAGTGCGCTAGGCATGCACCGCAGCGTGTTCGATCAGCAGCCACGCATGCTGGCGGTCAGCGGCGGGCGCGACTATCCGTTGCTGGCGGTGTCCGGGCTGGCGGTGCGCGAAGCGCTGGCGCCGTGGTGGTGGTTCGCCGACGCTGCGGCGCTGGTGTATCTGCTGTATCTGCTCGGGTTCGCTTTCCTGCTGGGCAGCCTGCGCCGTGCCGAGGACCGCCAGCGGCAGTTGCTGGAGCGCCTGCGCCGCGGCGACGAGGACCTGCGCCTGGCGCACGCGATGGGCGGCATCGGCACCTGGCGGGTCGAGGCCGACCGGCGCCACCTGCTGCTGGTCGAACAGACCAGTACCCTGTTCGGGGCGCCGCAGCTGCGCATGCCCCTGAGCGCGTTCCTGGCCCTGGTGCACGACGACGATCGCGCGCGGGTCCAGCAGCAGTACGACGAGGCGCTGCACGGCAACGGCGAATACAACGTGGTGTACCGCATGCATTCGCCCGATGGCGGCCTGCGCTGGCTGGCCGCGCGCGGCGCGCGGGTGCAGGGCCGCGACGGGCTGTGCATGACCGGTGCGGTGCAGGACGTCAGCGAGCGGCTCGAGGCGCAGGCGCGGCTGTTCGACGCCGAGCGTCAGTTCCGCCTGGTGTTCGAGCGCAACCCGCTGCCGTTCTGGCTGTTCGCGGTGGACAGCCTGCGTTTCCTGGAAGTGAACCAGGCCGCGATCCGCCAGTACGGCTACAGCCGCGACGAATTCCTGGGCATGACTCTGCTCGAACTGCGCCCGCCCAGCGAGGCCGAACGGTTGCTGGCGGACGTACGCAAGCCGCGCGACGGCTTCGATGCGCCCAGCGTGTGGACCCACCGGCGCAAGGACGGCAGCCTGCTGTCGGTGCGGGTACACAGCGCGGACGTCGACTTCGGCGGCGTGCCGGCGCGCCTGATCCTGGCCGAGGACGTCAGCGAGCGCGTCGCCCACGAGCGCGAACTGGCGTTCCGCGCCAGCCACGACGTCACCACCGGGCTGCTCGATCCGCGCGCGCTGGCCGAGGCGCTGGATGCGCGTGGGCAGACGGGCTATGCGGTGGCGTACGTGCAGGTGCGCGGGCTGGCGCTGATCGGCGACACCCTGGGCCGCGCCGCCGGCGATGCGGTGCGCTGCGCGGTGGCGGCGCGGCTGCGCGGGCTGGGCGAACGCTTCGGCCTGACCGCGCATCAGCCGTCGCAGGATTTCGTGCTGGCGGTACTGGATCCGCAGCAGCTGCCGCAGGCGCTGCAGGCCCTGCTCGAGGCGATGTCCACGCCGGTGCAGGGCGGCGCCTTCACCCAGCAACTGCAGGCGCACATCGGCGTGGCGCTGTGTCCGGACGACGCCGCGGGCGCCGAGGACGCCATCGGCAGCGCCGCGCAGGCCGCGCATGCGGCGCAGGCCGACGGACGCAGCGTCGCCCGCTTCGAGCGCAGCATGTCCACACGTATCGGCGAGCGCCTGCGCCTGGCCGGGCGCATCCATCAGGCGATCGCGCGGCAGGAGTTCGAACTGCATTTCCAGCCGATCCTGCGCGCCGATACCGGTGCGCCGCGGCTGCTCGAGGCGCTGATCCGCTGGCCGCAGGACGACGGCAGCTTCATCGCCCCCGACCAGTTCATCCAGCTGTGCGAGGACACCGGGTTGATCCTGCCGCTCGGCCGCTGGGTGATGCAGGCCGCCGCGCAGGCGCGCCGCCAGCTGGCGCTGCACGGCTGGGCCGACCTGCCGGTGGCGGTGAACGTATCGGCGCTGCAGTTCTTCGACGGCGACCTGGTCGCGGACCTGGTGCAGGCCTGCGCCGCGGCCGGCCTGGCTGCCGACGGCCTGCACCTGGAACTGACCGAGAGCAGCCTGATGCGGCAACCACAGCAGGCATTGGACGTGCTGCGGCAGCTGCGCGCGCTGGGCGTGGGCGTGGCGCTGGACGATGTCGGCACCGGCTTTTCCAGCATGGCCTACCTGCGCGACCTGCCGCTGGACACGCTGAAGATCGATCGCAGCTTCGTCGCCGACGTGCATCGCGATGCGCGCAACGCCTCGATCTGCGACGCCTTGCTGACGCTGGGCCGCAGCCTGGGCCTGCAGGTGGTCGCCGAAGGCGTGGAGAACGACGCGCAGTTGCAGTGGCTGCGCGCGCACGGCTGCGACCAGGTGCAGGGCTATCTGCTGGGCCGGCCGGCGCCGCTGGCGCAGGTGCTCGCCGCGCTCGGCACGCGCGACGCGCAGGACGCGCAGGACGCGGTCACAGCATGAGGTCGATGCAGTGCGGCGCACCCGGTGCCGGGAGCGGCTCGCCGTCCCAGTAGCGGCGCAACGGTTCGCGGACCAGGTCCAGCGCGGTCGAGGCGCCGCGCACGCCGGGAAAGCGCTGCAGGTTATGCGACTGCAACGCGAGCATGCGCCGGTCCTGCTCGCCGACCTTGCGCAGCAGCGGCCACACCAGCCAGCGCACCGCCCATGCCGGCGCCCAGCGCCCGTCCACGTGCAGGCTGGCGAACACCTCGGTGCTGCGCATGCCGACCGGGGTGAAATGCAGGCTGATGCGCACACGGCCGCCACGGGCATAGCGGTATTCGATCTGCGCGGTGCCGGGCGCGGCGAAATGCGCGCGCTCCAGCGTGCGCGGCGATTCGAACAACCGGTACAGCCAGCCGCTCTGCGCGGCGGCGCCGGCATAGTCGACATGGAAGCCTTCGTCCGTAGTCTGCAGGCTGGCACGCATCGCGCTGCGCGCACCGCCGCGGCGCACCAGCCCCGGATGCAGCAGGTGGGTGTGCAGCGGATCGAGGAAGTTCTCCAGCGCATCGACCACGTGCGCCTCCCAGCGCGTGCGCCACAGGAAGCGCCGCGCCGACGGTTGCAAGTCCTGCACCAGCTGCGCCGGGTGCGCATCGCCGTCGGGATCCGGGCGCAGCCAGATCAGGCCGTCGTGTTCGCG
This sequence comes from Xanthomonas sp. GW, assembly GCF_014236815.1. Classification (NCBI taxonomy): domain Bacteria; kingdom Pseudomonadati; phylum Pseudomonadota; class Gammaproteobacteria; order Lysobacterales; family Lysobacteraceae; genus Xanthomonas; species Xanthomonas sp. GW. The sequence continues at coordinate 4,465,486 of NZ_CP051189.1, read as the reverse complement.
CGCGGCGAAGGCGCGCACCCGCACCGCCGGCAGCGCCTGTCCGGGCGGCATGCCGGGAATCTCGCGCAGCGCGCCGTCGCGGTCGAAGCGCCAGCCGTGGTACGGACAAGCGAGGCTTTCGCCGCTGGCGCAGCCGGCCGACAGCGGCGCGTGCCGGTGCGGGCAACGGTCTTCCAGCGCGAGCAGACTGCCGTCGGCGCAGCGTGCGATCGCCGCATGCCGGTCCATGACCGTCACCGCCAACGGCCGCTGCCGCAGCGCGTCGGCCCGGGCCACGGCGAACCAGTGTCGGTACAGCGAGGGATGCCAGTCGTTCATGGCCGCTAGCGTCGCATGCGCGGTGGGCCGATGTCTGGATGCACGCTCGAACGCGGGCGACGCACTACGCGACGACCGTCCCGGTCACCCGGTTGCGTCCGCCGCGCTTGGCCGCGTACAGCGCCTGGTCGGCGATGACGACCAGCTTCTGCCACTCGATCTGCGCCTGCGCCGAGATGCAATAGCCGATGCTGACCGTGCAGACCAGCGCGGCGCTGGCCGCAGGTGCGATTTCCTGGCGTTCGACCACGCGCCGCAGGCGTTCGGCGATGTCGCGCACCACCGATTCCTCGCCCTGCGGAATCAGCACCATGAACTCCTCGCCGCCGACGCGGGCGAGCATGTCCGGGCTGCGGATATGCCGCGTCAGCGTGTCGGCGATGGCGACCAGGACCTGATCGCCGGTCGCATGGCCGAGGCGGTCGTTGATCGACTTGAAATTGTCGACGTCGATCATCAGCACCGCGATCGGCGCGTTCCTGCCGCGCGCCTCCTGCGTGGCCGACTCGCCCTTTTCCCACATGATCCGGCGGTTGGCGACGCCGGTGAGGGCGTCCTGGGACGCGTGGCGTTCCAGTTCCGCATGCATCTCGCGGGTCAGCATCCACAGGAATCCGGGCGTGATGATGGCGGTCAACACCATGCGCGAGAGCAGGCCGAAGGCCGTGGTCGGGTCGTAGGACGCGTCCGCGGACGGATGGGTCGACCACCAGGCGATGCGCAACAGCAGCATCAGCGCCCACAGGAGGTGGAAGAGGGCGGTGAAGCGCGCCGCGGTTCGAATCCTTTCGTCCGCATGGCGCCACAGGGCCGCGCCCGTGGCCACCGTCAGCAGGCCGCGCAGCGTGCAGCCGCAGATCACCATGACCCTGAGATTGTCGCCGTCGCCGCGCAGGCAATAGATCTCCGCGGCGCCGATCGCCGCCACCGGAATCAGGATCCACAACTGGAGCAGCGGCCGCCGCAGATACGCGTTCACCGCGAACAGGGTCAATACCGTGGCGATATCGATGGTCAGATTGCCGATCAACCCCATCGCGTCGGGGTGCCCTGGCGATGCGCGCGGCAGCAGCAGGGTGCCGAAGCCTGCGGCGAATGTGCCGTAGCTCAGGCTAAGAAGCAGCAAGCCCCGGGTGTTCCTGGCTTTCCCTGCGGTCAAATGCAGGGCGAGGAACATCGCCGCGGAGACCGCCGCCAGCAACGCGTTGACGATCAGCAAGGTGCCAGCGTGAGCCAGGTGTGCGATCCATTCCACAGGTCCCCCGATCCACGCCGCAAACGATTTTCAGATGCCGCCCAGTATAAGGCCGCGAGAATATGCGAGCCGCCCGTTTGCAGCGGTTTTCGCGTTGCAAACGTTTCCAGATACCTTGCGGGACACCGTGACGTTCGCGCGGCCGCCGAATTGGTTTTGCAGGCGCGGCATAGGTCGATAGGAAGGGGGGCGGTCCATCCGGATTCCTGGCGCTGGAGCTTGGCTTGACGCGGTATCGGCGGCGGGTGCGCGGCCTTTAGTCCCTTGCCGCCGCCACCATGGTGGAAAAGGCAGGCCGGTCGTTCACAGCCGATAGCGGCGCATCAGCGGCACGCCGATGCGTTCGGTCAGCGCGCCGAGCGCGGCGATCGGCTGACGCCGCCGCAGCGGCAGGTGGCGTGCGTCCACCGCGCTGTACTCGATCACCGGGGTGCCGCCGCGTTGGCGCTTGAAGCTGGCCGCGCCGGCGCTCTGGTTGAGCCGGCGGCCGTGGCGCAGCGCATGTTCGAAGCCGCAGGCGGTGAGCGTGCGGTACAGCGCCAGCCGCTGCGGCTGCCGCAGGTCGTAGCCGACGATCGGCGCGGTCAGCGTCTGCCCCACGCCGAACAGGCCGGTGATGCAGACCAGTTCGCCGTCCTCGCCGCGAAAGCCATCGAAGCGCAGCAGCCCGGCGCGGTGCCAGGCGCGCAGGAAGTCGGCATGGTAGGCCGGATTGCAGCGCGAATACTTGTCCAGGTACAACTGCGCGTACAGCGCGGCGATGCGCGGGTAGTCGGCCTCGCCGATCGCGTCGTTGCCGCAGCGCTGCAGGTCGGTGCGCGCGGTCAGCTTGAGGTCACGGGCCAGGTCGCGGTGCTGCAGCAGCGCCGGCCAGTCGTCGTACAGATACACCTGGCGGCTGCCGATCAGGGTGAAGCCCTGCGCCTGCAGCGCGTCCAGCCACTGCGGTGTGTCCACCCGGTTGAGCGAGCGAAACCACAGCGCGTGGTCCGGCCAGCGCGCACGCGCGGCGTCCAGCAGGCCGCCCAGCCCCTCGGGCGGAAGTGGCGGATACAGATTGGTGGACAGCAGCCAGTTGTTGAGGGTGACCGCGCGGTCGATCCGTGCCCAGTCCAGCCAGGCGCCGATGCCGCCGCACAACCCGCGCAGCGGGGCGGCCAATGCCGGCGGCAACAGGCGCGCGGCTTCCTCGGCGGCGTAGTCGGCATAGGTGGTGCGCGGCGAGCACACCCAGGCGTTGCCCGCCCACTCCTCGCTCACCGTGACCGGCATCGACAGCGTGCCGGCCTGCAGCATGTCGATGCGCGCGTACAGGTTGCCGGCCACGCTTTGCGCATCGCGGCCGGCATGCAGTTCCGCGAAACGCTGCGCCTGCACGGCGTAGTCGGTACCGGCCTCGGCGGCGCCGTTCATGGCGGCGGCAGGGCCTCGCCGTCCCATTCGGTATCGCGGGTGGACGCCTCGCGCATGGTGCAGCGCTGGGCCAGCGCCAGCCGCGCATGGCTGCCCAGGTCGCGCAGCGCGCCGGCCAGCGGACGCCGGTCGCCGCGCGGCGCGAGCACATCGTCGGCGCGGGCGTAGTCCTCGCGCCATTGCCGGAGTCGGCCATGACGCAGCGCCGCCGGCAGTGCGACGCCGAGCATCAGCGGGCCGAGCATCGCCGCGCGTGTCGGTGCCGGGCGCACGACGGCGGCCGGGTCGCGATGGCTGCCGTCCAGTGCGGCGACCAGCGGGTCGGATGCGGCGAACAGGTGCAGGCCGCTGGTCGCACGCGGATTGCATTCGATCACGCTGTAGCGGCCTTGCGCCGAGACGACCCAATCGAAGGAGAGTTGTCCGCTGAAGCGCAGCGAGCGCACCAGTTGCGCGGTGAAGCGCTCGATCTGCGGCGCCGGCGCGGCGTCGAAGTAATAGCTGGAGCTGCGCTGCAGCCGGTAGCGCGGGCGGTACACCGCATGCGCCAGCAGCACGCCGTCGCGGGCCACCGCATACGAGCAGCGTTCTTCGCCGGCGCAATAGCGTTGCGCGACCCATGTGCCTTGTTCCGACAATGGCGGCGCGTCTGCAGGCAGGCCATGCGGATGCACGCGCACGTGCACGCCGAAACGCGAGTATTCCGGCTTCAGCACCAGTGGCGCGCTACCGGCCCATTCGCGCGCCTGCGCCAGGCTGCGCACCTGCACGCTGTCCGGCACGTCCACGTCGGCATCCAGCGTGCGGGCGAGATGCAGGAACTGCCATTTGCTGTGCAGCGCACGCAGCGTGTCGAAGCCATCCACCAGCACGTCCAGTTGCGCCGGCAGCGCCTGCCGGTAGCGGGCCAGGTAGAACACTTCCTCGCAGGTCGGCAGCAGCAGCGCGATGCGCTGGCGCGCGACCAGCGCGTTGAGGTCGGCGATGTAGGCGGCTGGGGCGTAGCGTGCCGAGGCGATGCGATGGCTGGCGCTGGCCGCGCGCGACCAGCCGGAGATGCGGCAGGCCACGCTGTCGGCCAGGTGCACGCGCCAGCCCTGCGCGGCGAAACGGCGTGCCAGGTCCAGCGCCACCGGCGCACGTGCGCCGGTGATCAGCACCGCCGGCGCGCTAGGCACCGACGTCCTCGTGCGCGGTCGGACGCCATTGCCGGCAATGCGAGGGCACCATGCGCAGCGCCGGTTCGGCCAGACGCAGCGCATGCAGCCGCGCCAAGGTGTCGCGGTAGACGCGGTGCTCGCCGAGCAGGTGGGTGACCAGCGCCGGCGGCGGCGTGCCGTCGGCGATCGCGGCGCTGGACCAGGCCGCATCGGCGACCAGGAACACCGGCCCGTGCGCGTCTCCGAACCACAGCCCGTAGTGGCCGGGTGCATGCCCGGGCAGCGGCACCAGCAGCACGCTGCCGTCGCCGAACAGGTCGCGCAGCGTGCCGAAACCGCGCAGCGCCGCGGGCGCCGCGCATGCCGGCAATGCCTCGAACCAGTGCATGCGCGCGCGCGCACCATGCAGCAGCGCCGGCAGGAAGCCTTCGCGCAGCGCTGCCAGCCGCCCGCGCCGTTGCAGATCGTCCCAGGCCTGCTGCGCGCAGGCGATGCGCGCCTGCGCGAAATCGGCCACGCCACCGACGTGGTCGCCATGGAAATGCGACAGCACGATCCAGTCGATCGCCGCCGCGTCGATGCCGTCGTGGGCCAGTTGTTCGCGCAACGACTGGCCCGGCGCCAGGTGCACCGGCGTCAGCACGCGGTACAGGCGCTCGGGGAACCGCGCGGTGGCATCGAGGAAGTGCTGCGAGTAGCCGGTGTCGAACAGCAGGTTGCCGTGCACCGGGTGCTGCAGCAGCGCCGCCAGCGCCGGGAACTGGCACGGCGTCAGCGTTGCGCCGCGGCGCGTGGCGCGTTCGGGATGGGTGCAGTGCCCGGCTTCGTACAGCCGCCAGCGCAGCGTCGGTGCGCTCATGTGCGTTCGCGTCCGGCCGCGCGATGCGTGGGCGATGTTTCGGCGGCAGCGCTTTGGCTGGCGAGTCGTGTCGGGACTGAAGTCCCTCCCACACGTGTAAGAGCGCATGCGCCTGCGTAGGCCGGGGGCTGGCCAGGAGCTTGCCGAGGTTGCCTCACCTGCGCGCCAGGGCCGCCAGCCCGGCCTCGGTGGACAGCACCGGCGCGTAGCCGAGTTCGCGGCGGGCGCGGCCGATATCCAGGGTCTGCGAATAGCCGAGCACGCCGATGCCGTAGCGGCTCAGTCGCGGCTCCGGTTGCCCGCGCCGGCGCAGCGCGATCTGTTCGCCGACCGTGGCCAGCGCCAGGGCCACCCGGCGTGGCACCGGCAGCAGGCGCACGCGCAGCTGCAGCACTGCGAACAATTCTGTGAGCAGGTCGCGCACCGCGATCGGCGTGCCATTGCTGATGTTGTAGGCACGGCCGTCGCCGAGATGTTCGGCGCGCAGCGCGGCCAGCGCCGCGGCCACCGCGTTCTCCACGCAGCACACGTCGATCATCGCGCGTCCGCCGTGCACCAGCGGGAACCAGCCGCGCTGCGCCACCGCCAGCAGCCGCGGCACGATCGCGTTGTCGCCGTGGCCGAACACCGCGCGCGGGCGCAGCACCAATGCCGGCAGCCCGGCCGCGGCGGCGGCACGCACTTTCTCCTCCGCTTCCCACTTGGTCTGCGGATAGCCGCCGATCCAGCGCGCCGGCGGGGTGAAGTCCTCCGTCACCTGGTACTGGTCGGCGAAGCGGAAATAGATGCTCGGCGAACTGAAGTGCACGAAGCGGCGCACCCGCGCGCGTTGCGCCGCGGCGAGCATGCGCTCGGTGGCGACCACGTTGGCCTGGCGGAACAGCTCGGCGCTGGCCCACGGCGCGGACAGCGCGGCGCAGTGGATCACCGCGTCGCAGCCATCGAGCAAGGCGGCCAGATCGTCGCGGCACAGGTCGGCGCGGACCACGTCGATGCGCGGGTCGCCGGCGAAGGCGACCAGTGCGGCGGCATTGCGGCCGCTGGCGCGGACCTGCGCGCCTTCGGCGGCAAGGGCGCGGACGATGTGCGCGCCGATGAAGCCGGAGGCGCCGGTGACCAGGATGCGCGCCATGTCAGTACCTCAGCACCGCGCCGCCGAAGGCCAGCCCGGCGCCGGAACCGACCAGGCCGATCAGGTCGCCACGCACGATGCGGCCGTCGGCGATGGCCTGATGCAGCGCGCTCGGGATCGAGGCGGCCATCTGGTTGCCGCGTTCGCCGATCACGTTGACCAGCGTGTCCGGCGCCAGCCGCAGCGCGACCTGCAGATGCCGCAGCGCCTTGGCGCTGGCCTGGTGCGGCACGATCCGCTGCAACTGCTCCAGTTCGACGCCGGCCTTGTCCAGCAGCCGCTGCAGGAACCCGGGCAGCTTCGCGGCGGCGAGCCGGTAGGTGGCGCGGCCGTTCATTTCGAACAGCGAGCCGGCGCGCAAGGCGTCGATGCCGTGTTCCAGGCGCAGGCGGGTGCCGCCGGCGCGGACCCGGCAATGCTCGATGCCTTCGGAATAGGTTTCCAGGTGCGCGGCCAGCAGTTGCGAACCGCTGTCGCCGCTGTCCGCACCCAGCACCACCGCCGCGGCGCCGTCGCCGAACAGCGGCGCGGTGTCCATGTCCTCGCCGTTGAGGCCGACGCTGGCGATCTCGCTGGACACGATCAGCACGCGCCGGTAGCGGCCGGCGGCGATCGCGCAGGCGGCCAGGTCCAGCGCGGCGATGAAGCTCAGGCAGGTGGCGTTGATGTCGAACGCGGCCAGTCCGCTGCCCTGCAGGCCGAGCCGCGCATGCAGCAGCGCGGCGCTGCACGGGATCGCCTGCTCCATCAGGCTGCAGGCGGAGATCACGCAATCCACGTCGCGCGGCTGCAGCTGCGCCGCCGCCAGCGCCGCGCGCGCGGCGCGTTCGCCCATCAGCGAGGCCGGTTCCTCGGCGCCGGCGTAGTGGCGCACGCCGACCCCGGCATGGCGCAGGGTCCAACCGGCGGGCTTGCCCCAGCGCTGGTCGAAGCTGTCCGAGGTCACCTGCTGCGCGGGCAGATAGTCGCCCGTGCCGAGGATGCGCACCGCGATGGGCCTGCTGGGTTCGACGGTCACTGCCAAAGCTCGGGCAAAGGAGGCGCAGCGTACTGCCAGCGGATCGGCGCCGGCAACCGCTCCCGGGAAGATCGCGCCGCGGTCTGCCGCGGCGATCTCAGACAGCCGGCTTACTCGCGCAGCGACTTGGCGAAATATTTGGGCGCTTCGACAAAGCCTTCGCGCCGATAGAAGGCGTGCGCGCGTTCGCGCCGGCGATGGCAGTGCACCTCCAGGCGGTCGCAGCCGCGCTGCCGCGCCAACGCCTCGCCCTGCGCCAGCAAACGCTGCCCCACCCCGGCGCCGCGCGCGCGATCGTCCACGCAGAAATAGCTGATGCGGCAGATGTCGCCGGCCAATGCCAACTGCGGCAGGAAATGCAGCGACAACACGCCCACGACGTCACCCTCTGCGGCGGCCACCAGCAAGGCCTCGTCCGGATGCGCCAGCAGCTGCGCCAGGCGCGCCTCGATGAAGTCCTCGGTTCCGGCATAGTCCAGCGCCGCCAGCAACGCCACGATGGCCTGCCGGTCCGCCATCACGGCGCTCCTGATCTCCAGATTGCTGTTTTCGTCCATGTACAGATGGTAGGAAGTCGCCCGGGTCGGGCGCAATCGCTTTACAGACCCACGCAGCCGATACGGAAATGCACGACGTGTCCCTAGCGGCCGCGGCGCTGCCCGTACCAGAACCCCAGCGCATCGCGCGAGCGCAGCATGCCGCGGCCGCGGCGCAGCAACTGCAGCAGCAGGCCCAGGTGCTCGCGCTTGCTGAAGCTGCGCAGCTTGCGGTCGGAGGTGTGCACCGGCTCGCGCAGGATCACGAAGCGCCCGCGCCGCGCCAGCGCGCGGCTCAGCGCCACGTCCTCGCCGGCGTAATAGCGTTCGTCGAAGCCGCCGGCGGCGTCGAACGCGCTGCGCGTGCAGAACAGGAAGCAGCCCGGGGCGATGCCGGTGCGGCGGAACAACCAGCCGAACACGGCTTGCGCCACGCGTTCGTGCCAGGCGACGGCGCCGAGCAGCTGCACCTGCGCGCCGCCGCCGACTGCGCCGGTGTGCAGCGCGCGCAGTGCCGCTGCCAGCAATGGCGTGTTGACGCGGGTGTCGGCATCGACGAACAGCAGATAGCGGCCGCGGCTGGCGGCGGCGCCGGCATTGCGGGTGGCGGCGATGTGCCGCAAGCGCACGTCCAGCACCTGCGCGCCATGGCGGCGCGCGATCTGCGCGGTGTCGTCGCTGCAGGCATCGGCGACGACCAGGGTCTCGTAGTCCAGCCGCAAGGCTTCGGCGGCGATATGCAGCGACGCCAGGGTGTCGCCGATCAGGGCGGCTTCGTCGTGGGCGGGAACGATGAACGAGATCACGTCCGGCATCATGCGATGCCGGCGCGGCGCGGGCAAATCGGCCCGCGCCGCGTGCCGGCCGGCCGCAGGCGCGGCGCGGCCGGAGCGCAGCGGCGGGTCAGCGCTGCAGCGTCGCCATCATCGCCGGCGGGTAACGGGTGCCGGCGGCGGCATCCACCGGGAAGATCGCCTCGATCTGCGCGAGATCCTCGGCGCTCAGCGTCACCTGCAGCGCGCCCAGGTTCTCTTCCAGGTAGGCCAGGCGCTTGGTGCCCGGGATCGGCACCAGGTCGTCGCCCTGCGCCAGCACCCAGGCCAGCGCCAACTGGCCCGGCGTCACGCCCTTGGCCTGGGCCAGCGTGCGCACCTGTTCCACCAGTTGCAGGTTGCGCGCGAAGTTCTCGCCCTGGAAGCGCGGCGAATGGCGGCGGTAGTCGTCGGCCTCGAAGTCTTCCGGCGAGCGGATCGCCCCGGTCAGGAAGCCGCGGCCCAGCGGCGAGTACGGCACGAAGCCGATGCCCAGCTCGCGCACCGTGTCCAGCACCTGGTCGCTCTCCGGATCGCGCGACCACAGCGAGTACTCGCTCTGCAGCGCGGTGATCGGGTGCACCGCATGCGCGCGGCGGATGGTGCCGGCGGCCGCCTCGGACAGGCCCAGGAAGCGCACCTTGCCCTGTTCCACCAGCCGCGCCATCGCACCGACGGTGTCCTCGATCGGCACGTTCGGGTCCACCCGGTGCTGGTAGTACAGGTCGATGTGGTCCACGCCCAGGCGCTGCAGGCTGCCCTCGCAGGCGGCCTGCACGTACTCGGGGCGGCCGTCGACGCCGCGCACGCTGGGATCGTTGGGGTCGAGCCTGATGCCGAACTTGGTGGCCAGGAACGCCTGGTCGCGGCGCCCGGCCAGCGCCTTGCCGACCAGCACTTCGTTGGTGTGCGGGCCGTACATGTCGGCGGTGTCGATCAGGGTGACGCCATGGTCGAGCGCGGCATGGATCACCGCGATCGAGGCCGCGTCGTCGCTGCGGCCGCCGTAGAACGCGCTCATGCCCATGCAGCCGAGGCCGAGGGCGGACACGCGGGGGCCGTTGCGGCCGAGAGTGCGGGTTTGCATCGGGAAACTCCTGTTGGAAAGCGGGAAGAGACGTGGAAGAAAAAGATGCGGCGCGGACGCGGTGGTCGCGGGGCAGGGAGGATGCGAGCGCGGCGCGGCGATGCGTTATCGCGATCGCGCAGGATCCTTGTCCGATCCTGCAAACGCGCCGTGCCGTGCCGTGAATCACGCAGATGCCGACCATGCCATGGCCGACGTTTGCGCAAAGTCAGTGCCGCGTTCGGGCACGCGTCGGCGACGCGGTTCAGATCGCCGGCGTACGCGGGCGCAGGCGGGTGCCGCCGGAGACCAGTTGCCGCGGCATCGGCAGGCGCACGAACGCGTGCGGGAACGGATGCGCCACTTCGCTGACCGCATCCAGCCGCTGCAACTGCGCCGCGTCCAGTTGCAGCTCCAGCGCGCCGAGGTTGTCGTCCAGCTGCGCCAGGGTGCGCGCGCCGACGATCGGGATCGCGCCGCCGCCCGGCCGCTGCAGCAGCCACGCCAGCGCCACCTGCGCCGGCGAACGGCCGATCTCCGCGGCGACCTGCTTGACCACGTCGGCGATGTCCAGCGCGCGCTCGGTCAGCATTTCGTGCGCATGCGCGGCATCGCCGCGTTCGGCGCTGGCCTGGCCGTCCGCGGCGCGGCGCTGCACCGCGGCCAGATCCTGGCGGCTGTACTTGCCGGTCAGGATGCCCATGGTCAACGGCGACCAGGCCAGCACCGCGAGCCCGAGCGCCTCGGCCATCGGCACCAGTTCGGCCTCGACCGTGCGCTGCGCCAGACTGTATTCGATCTGCAGCGCCACCAGCGGCGACCAGCCGCGCAGGTCGGCCAGGGTCTGCATCCGCGCCACCTGCCAGGCCGGCGTGTCGGAGATGCCGGCGTAGACGATCTTGCCGGCACGGACCAGGTCGTCGAAGCCGCGCATCACTTCCTCCACCGGCGTGGTGTCGTCCCAGATGTGCAGGTACAGCAGGTCCAGGTAGTCGGTGCGCAGCCGCTTCAGGCTGGCCTCCACCGACTGCAGCAGGTTCTTGCGGTGGTTGCCGCCGCCGTTGGGGTCGCCGGGGAAGGGGTTGAGCGTGTACTTGCTGGCGATCACCAGGCGGTCGCGGCGGCCTTCGGCGAACTTGCCGAGCAGGGTCTCGGAACTGCCGTTGGTGTAGGTGTTGGCGGTGTCGATGAAGTTGCCGCCATGGTCGACGTAGCGCGCGAACAGGCGCCCGGCTTCGGCTTCGTCGGCGCCCCAGCCCCAGTCGTTGCCGAAGGTCATGGTGCCCAGCGAAATGGGGCTGACGCGCAGGCCGGAGCGGCCGAGCAGGCGGTAGTGGTCGAGCGACATGGGGAGCTTCCTGGCAAGCGGATCGGACCGCGGGAATGGCAGGATGCGCCGCTCGACCAGGCGGATAAACTGGCATAGTCTGCATCTTCCTTGAAGTTGAGCTTCACAATGGCTGCCAGCCCCCTGCCTGCCGTGGTCGCCTTCGCCCGCGTCGCCCACCACGCCAGCTTTACCCGTGCCGCCGACGAACTCGGCGTCTCGGCCTCGGCCCTGTCGCAGACGGTGCGCGCGCTGGAAGCGCAGCTGGGCGTGCGCCTGCTGCACCGGACCACGCGCCGGGTGGCGCTGAGCGAACACGGCGCGCGCTTCCTGGAACGGGTGAAACCGGGCCTGGCGCAGATCGAGGCGGCGTTCCTGGACCTGGACACGGTGCGCGAACGCCCGGCCGGGCGCCTGCGCATCACCCTGCCGCGGGTGGTCGCCGACCAACTGGTGATGCCGTGGCTACCGTCGTTCCTGGCGCGCTATCCGCAGATCGAAGTGGAACTGTGCGTGGATCCGGCGCTGGTGGACGTGGTGGCCGAGGGTTTCGATGCCGGCATCCGCCTGGGCGAATGCCTGGCGCGCGACATGATCGCGGTGCCGCTGGGGCCGATGCAGCGCCAGGTGATCTGCGCGGCGCCGGGCTATTTCCGGCGCCATCCGCCGCCGCAGACGCCGGCCGACCTGGTCGATCACGACTGCATCGTGCACCGCATGAGCAATGGCCGGCGCATGGCCTGGGAGTTCACCCGCGACGGCCGCGATTTCGAAGTGGAGGTGACCGGCACCCTGGTGTTCAACGACAGCGGCCTGACCCACGCCGCGGCGTTGGCGGGGCTGGGCCTGGCGCAGGGCTTCGAATCGGTGGTCGCCGCCGATGTCGCCGCCGGCCGCCTGCTGCGCGTGCTCGACGACTGGCAGCAACCCTTCGCCGGCTTCTATCTGTACTACCCGGCGCGCGAACACCTGGCGCCGAAACTGCGCGTGTTCATCGACCATCTGCGCGCGGCGAACGCGGCGGCAGGGTAGCCGCCGCGTCCGTTCGTGTTTGGCGCCGCCAGCGGTCGCGCAAACGCGCAACCGGCGTCGCCAACATGGCGGTGGCGACGCCGTGCGCGGCTCAGCCTTTCAGCTTGGCCGCGTATTCGGCCACGCGCTTGCCGAGCAGCCTGGCGGTTTCCAGGTCGCCGGCGCGCGGCGCTTCCTCCGGCGAGGCGTCCGACGGTGAGATCGCCAGCGCGCCGCCCGAGCCGGCGGTCCAGTTGGTGTCGGCCGGGCCATGGGCCTTGGTGTTGGCCGGCAGCAGGCCGGTGCCGACCCAGATCTGCCCGTGCTGCTGCGACAGCGTCCAGAAGTATTCGATGGTGGAGAACTTGTCGCCGTTGACCGACGCGGAGTTGGTGAAGCCGGCGGCGATCTTGTCCTTCCACGCCTGCGAGAACCACGGCTTGGAACTGGCGTCGGCGAACTTCTTGAACTGCCAGGCCGGGCCGCCCATGTAGGTCGGGCTGCCGTAGACGATCGCATCGGCCTGGCCGATGGCGTCCCAGGCGCTCTCCGGCAGGTTGCCGTCCTCATCGATGCGGTACAGCGTGGCCTCGCCGACGCTGGCGGCGCCGGCGTGCACCGCCTCGGCCTGCTTGACGGTATGGCCGTAGCCGCTGAAATAGACGATCGCGATCTTGCTCATGGGCGAACTCCTGAAAGGAAGGGGGATGAAGCGCGGGCATTGTGCGCATGCCCCGTCGCTTCGATCAGCGCCACGTGCAGGATGTTGTGTCCGAGCAATGGCCGCGGCGCGCCGGCCGGCCGCGGCTCAGGGCGTCACGGTGGCGTGCATCTCGCGTTCGATGCCGACCTCGACCAGGTAGTCGATGAAGCTGCGCACCTTCGGCGCCAGGTGGCTGCGGCTGGCATAGACCGCGTAGACGCCGATCGGGGCGAGCTGATGGTCGGGCAGCACCCGCACCAGGCGCCCGTCCTCCAGTTCCCTCTGCGCGATGAAATCCGGTTGCAGGACGATGCCCATGCCGGCGATGGCGGCCTCGCGCAACACGTCGCCGCTGTTGGCGCGCAGCCCGCCGCTCACCCGCACCCGGGTCTCGCCGTCGGGGCCCTGCAGGGCGAGCTCGTCGCCGATCGGCGAATAGCTGTAGGTCAGGAATTCGTGGCCGGCGATGTCGGCGGCCAGGCGCGGCGTGCCGGCGCGTTCCAGGTAGGCCGGCGCGGCGCACAGATACGCCTGCACCTCGCCGAGCTTGCGGGCGATCAGGGTCGGGGTGACCTGGCGGGTGATGCGGATCGCCATGTCGTAGCCTTCCTCGACGATGTCCACCATGCGGTCGGACAGCGACAGGTCCAGCGCGACCTGCGGATAGCGCGCGCGGTAGCCGGCCAGCCGCGGCCCCAGCCGGGCGATGCTGAAGCTGAAGGGCGCGTTGATGCGCAGCGTGCCGGACGGGGTCAGCGCCTGCTCGCCGACCGCCGCCTCCATGTCGTCGAACTCGGCCAGCAGCACCTGGCAGCGCTGGTAGTAGGCGGTGCCGACGCTGCTCGGGCTGACCCGGCGCGTGGTGCGGTTGAGCAGGCGCAGGCCCAGTCGCTTCTCCAGCCAGGCCACCTGCCGGGTGACGCTGGCGGTGGACATGCCCAGCGCGTCGGCGGCGGCGTTGAAGCCGTTGCGGTCGACCACGGTGACGAACACGCGCATCGCTTCCAGCGTATCCATTGTTGCCGTTCCTGAAATAGATATCCGATTGCAGGGTAATTTATCTCCCCTCATAGCGGGAATACCCTGTGGATCTGCCGCCATGGCCCCTGTGATCCACGGCCACGCGTGCCGGCGGCGCCTGCCCCGACAACGTCCCGATCGGCCGACGCCGCGCCCCATCCGCCTGGAGAACCTGTCATGCCCCGTCTGCCCTCGCTGTACATCTCGCATGGTTCGCCGATGACCGCGCTGGACCCGGGTCTGGTGGGCGTGCGCCTGGCCGAACTGGCGGCGACGCTGCCGCGTCCGCGCGCGATCGTGGTGGCGTCGGCGCACTGGCTGGCGCGGCGGCCGCTGGTCGGCGCGGCGGCGCAGCCGCAGACCATCCACGATTTCGGCGGTTTCCCGCGCGCGCTGCACGAGATGCAATACCCGGCGCCGGGCGCGCCGGCGCTGGCGCGCGAGGTCGCCGAACGGCTCGAGCGCGCCGGCCTGCAGCCCTACGTGGACGAGCGCCGCGGCCTGGACCATGGCGTGTGGGTGCCGTTGTCGCTGCTGTACCCGCAGGCCGACATCCCGGTGCTGCCGCTGTCGATCCAGCCGGAACTGGGCCCTGCCCATCAACTGGCGATGGGCCGCGCGCTGGCGCCACTGCGCGACGACGGCGTGCTGCTGGTCGGCTCGGGCAGCATCACCCACAACCTGCACGACTTCGGCCGCTACGCCGAGGGCAAGGATGCGCCGTACGTGCGTCCGTTCATCGAGTGGGTGGAACAGGCCTTGCTGCGCGAGGATCTGCCGGCCTTGCTCGACTACCGCCGCCAGGCGCCGTTCGCCGAGCGCGCGCATCCGACCGACGAGCACTGGCTACCGATCTATTTCGCGATGGGCGCGGCCGGCGAGCAGGGCCTGGGCGCGCAGCGCATCGATGCCGGGATCGATGCCGGGATGATCGCGATGGACCTGTACCGGTTCGACGGCGGGGCGCAACGCATCGCCGCCTGAGCCGGCGGCGGCCGCGACGGCCTGAGCGGTTCATCGCGGTGAAGGCGAAAACGCATCGCCGTCTCACAGGCTGAGACGGCAAGCGGGCATCGTCCACGGGTGAATACCCTCGAAAAGCTCGCCGTGCTCGCCGATGCGGCCAAATACGACGCCTCCTGCGCCTCCAGCGGTGCGGACAAGCGCCATTCGCTGCGCAGCGGCGGCATCGGCAGCACCGAGGGCATGGGCATCTGTCACTCGTACACGCCCGACGGCCGCTGCGTGTCGCTGCTGAAGATCCTGCTGACCAACTTCTGCGTGTTCGATTGCGCGTACTGCGTCAACCGCGTGTCCAGCAACGTGCGCCGCGCACGCTTCGCGCCGGCCGAAGTGGTCAAGCTGACCCTGGATTTCTACAAGCGCAATTACATCGAGGGCCTGTTCCTGTCCAGCGGCATCATCCGCAACAGCGACTACACGATGGAGCAGCTGGTGGAGGTGGCGCGGCAGCTTCGCGAGGAGCACCGCTTCGCCGGCTACATCCACCTCAAGACCATTCCCGATGCGGCGCCGGAGCTGCTGGCCGCTGCCGGCCGCTATGCCGACCGGCTGAGCATCAATGTCGAACTGCCGACCGAGCAGGGGCTGACCCAGTTGGCGCCGGAAAAGAGCGTCGGCGGCATCCGCGCGGCGATGGGCGAGCTGCGCTGGCGCATCGAGGAAAGCAAGGAGGCGCGCAAGGCCGAGCGCAAGCTCAGCGCCAAGCCGCCGCGTTTCGCGCCGGCCGGGCAGAGCACGCAGATGATCGTCGGCGCGGACGGTGCCGACGACCGCGCGATCCTGCGCACCAGCCACAATCTCTACGGCAATTACCGGCTGCGGCGGGTCTACTACTCCGCGTTCAGTCCAATTCCGGATGCATCGTCGAAGTTGCCGCTGCAGGCGCCGCCGTTGCAGCGCGAGCATCGCCTGTACCAGGCCGATTGGCTGCTGCGGTTCTACGATTTCTCGGTGGAGGAGATCGCGCCGGAGGCGGCCAGCGGCATGCTCGATCTGGATGTGGATCCGAAGCTGGCTTGGGCGCTGCGGCATCCTGAGCGGTTTCCGGTGGATCTGAATACGGCGGCGCGGGAGATGTTGTTGCGGGTGCCGGGGTTGGGTACGCGCAATGTGGAGCGGTTGTTGTTGTCGCGGCGGCATGCGCGGTTGCGGGTCGGGGATCTGGCGCGGTTGCGGATGCCGATGAAGAAGGTGCTGCCGTTCGTCAGTGTGGTGGATCATCATCCGCGCCAACGTTTGGACGATCCGCAGCGGTTGCGGGCGCAGTTGGCGCCGGCGCCGCGGCAGGGTGGGTTGTTTGATTGACGCTGTGCTGTGGCGTTGTAGTGGCTGGGTTGTTGCGATGATTGCTGCAACTGCAACTGCAACTGCAACTGCAACTGCAGAGGCGACGGAAGTTGCAGAAGCAAGAGCAAGATCAAGAGCTTTCGCGCCGGTCGGCGCGAGTCACTTTTGTCTTGGCAAAAGTAACCAAAACCGCTCCCGCCCGACACGAGCCGGTGCGATACAGCCGCACCGGTGCCCTGCGCTCCTCGCGGCGAGCGGCACGGCGCCCAAACTCGCTTCGCTCAAACAGGGGCGCCTCTTCGGCCGCTCGCCGCTGCGGTGCTCGGCTCGCTTTAAGGCGGGAAGTTTTAACGGCAAGATCACCGGCAACAGCAACAGCAACAGCAACAGCAACAGCAAAGGCAACAACAACTGCAACTGCAACTGCAACGGCTGTTGCTTTGGTGATGGTGGCTGTTGGGTTGGTGTTGGTGCGGTGATGCGAGGGTTGAACTGTGTTTCGGGCTGAGGTGGTGCCGGCGTGGTGTCTGGAGGCGTGGCGGGTGGCGGCGCGGGCGGCGTGGTGTGCGCAGGTGGTGCCGGAGTTATTGGTCTGGGAGGGGGATGCGCAGGGTGGGTTGCTGGCCGGGGCCGATGTGGCTGCATTGCCGGCCACGGTGGCGGCGCCGCGGGTGTCCGCGGAGTTCCTGGCGTTGGCGGGGGCGGTGCTGTGCCATCGCGATCCGCAGCGGCATGCGTTGCTGTATCGGCTGTTGTGGCGGATCGCGTCGGGCGAGCGGGCGCTGTTGCAGCGGGTCACTGATGCCGATGTGCATCGGGCGCAGCAGTGGGCGCAGGCGGTGCGCCGCGATAGCCACAAGATGAAGGCGTTCGTGCGCTTCCGCGAGGTGCCCGGCGAGGAGGAGGCGTTCGTCGCCTGGTTCGAGCCGGAACATCACATCGTCGATCGCGTCGCGCCGTTCTTCGCGCGCCGTTTCGCCGGCATGCGCTGGGCGATCCTGACCCCGTATCGCAGCGTGCGCTGGGACGGTGCCGCGCTGCAGTTCGGCGCTGGCGCGCAGCGCGCCGATGCGCCGGCCGACGATGCGCAGGATGCGTTGTGGCGCACCTACTACGCGAACATCTTCAATCCGGCACGGCTCAACCCGGACATGATGCGCCAGGAGATGCCGCAGAAGTACTGGAAGAACCTGCCGGAGACGCAGTTGCTGCCGGGCCTGATCCGCGATGCCGGGCAGCGCGTGCGCGAGATGGCCGAGCGCGCGCCGGAGCCAGTGCGCCGGCGTATTCCCGCGCCGCTGCTGCCGGTCGCGGTCGATGCCGATGCCGATGCCGATGCCGATGGCAGTCTCGATGCGCTGCGCGCCGCGGCGCGCGAGTGTCGGCGTTGCGAACTCTGGCAACCGGCCACGCAGACCGTGTTCGGCGAGGGGCCGCACGATGCGGCGGTGATGGTGGTGGGCGAGCAGCCCGGCGACGAGGAGGATCTGAGCGGGCGGCCGTTCGTCGGTCCGGCTGGGCGCCTGTTCGATCGCGCGCTGCATGAACTCGGCATCGCCCGCGCCGGGCTGTACGTGACCAATGCGGTCAAGCATTTCCGCTTCGAGCAACGCGGCAAGGCGCGGCTGCATCGCAATCCCGAACGTGCGCAGGTGGAAGCCTGCCGCTTCTGGCTGGCCGGCGAGCTGGCGCGGGTGCGCCCGCGCATCGTGCTGTGCCTGGGCGCGACCGCGGCGCGCGCGGTGCTGGGCAACGGCTTTGCGCTGATGGCGCAGCGCGGGCAGTGGCAGGCGCTGGCCGATGGCACTCGTGCGTTGGCCACCGTGCATCCGTCATGGGTGCTGCGCCAGCACGGCGGCGATGCGGCCGATGCCGCCTATCGAGGCTTTGTGTACGACTTGCGCGTTCTGGCAGAGCAGATGCAGGCGCCGCGCGGAGCCAGTGCCGGCGACTGACCGCCTGTGCGAGTTCGTCCGTCGTTGAAGTGGGCAGGCCGCGCCGTCCGCTGCCGGTCGAACGTACGGCACAAAAACGAGGACGGCCGTAGCCGTCCCCGCGATGCCAATGCACTCCCCGAGGGGTGCTTACGGCATCAAAACCTTGTCCACGACATGGATCACGCCATTGCTCTGCATCACGTCGGCGGTGGTGACATGGGCGGTATTGCCCTTGGCGTCGGTGAGGGTGACCTTGCCGCCGCGGGTCTTGGCGACCAGCGTTTCGCCCTGCACCGTGGTCAGCTTGGCGCTGCCGCCGCCGGCCTTGATCTGCGCCAGCAGCGTCGTCGCATCGAGCTTGCCGGCGACCACGTGATAGGTCAGGACCTGGGTGAGCTTGTCCTTGTTTTCGGGTTTGAGCAGCGTGTCCACGGTGCCCGCCGGCAGTGCGGCGAAGGCGGCGTTGGTCGGTGCGAACACAGTGAACGGGCCTGCGCCCTTCAGCGTGTCCACCAGGCCGGCGGCCTTGACCGCGGCGACCAGGGTGGTGTGATCCTTGGAGTTGACCGCGTTGTCGATGATGTCCTTGGTCGCGTACATCGGGGCGCCGCCGACCATCGGATTCGGCTTGGCCTCGGTCATCGCGGCGTGGTCGTGCATCGCGGTTTGGCCGGTCGCGGCCATGGCGGGCATCGCGACGAGGCCAGCGAGGGCGAGGGCCAGCAAATGGATCTTCATGGGTTGCTCCTTGAGGGAATGCCCGGCCAGTCGACCGAGCACAGGCTTTACGGCGATTGCGCTGGCGCGGTTGCATCACGCGAACCAGATAATGATGAATGGGCGTCGCGGGCGGGCATTGCCGCGCGAGCCAAGGGCACTTCCGTCAAGCGCGCCTGCGAAAAAGCAGCGCACCGCAGCAGCCAGTAGGACCGCGCGCGGCGACGGACTCGTGCGTCATGCCGCAACGCAGGTGTTGCGTTGGGTACTCACGCAGGCAGCGCCGCCTGCCAGGGTTGGCAGGCGCCGGATGGACACAGCGCCGTTGCCTCAGCGCCGCTGCAGCACGTAGCTGTTCTCGAACCCATGCGCGCAGCCCAGCACATGGAAGTCGTTGAAGTAACCGGTGGCCCGGAGCAGGTCGACCGCGGGGCCGACTTCCGGCGAGTGCTGGTGGTCGCCGTAGTCGTCGAACACCACGAACCCGCCGGTCACCACGCTGGGCGCATACAGCAGGAAATCCAGCAGCACGTTGCGTCCGGTGTGGCCGCCGTCGATATGCAGCAAGGCCACTTCGGGTTTCATGTTGTAGAAGTGCTGGGCGCAGAACTCCGAGTAGCCGCGGATGAACTGCGCATTGGGCAGCAGCAGCTGGCGGTAGTGGTTGAATTCCTCGAACTGGTTCGGCAAGGCGAACGGATCCATTCCGATCACCCGGCGCTGGCGATTGCTGATCTCGTTCATCAGCACCAGCGATTTTCCCTTCCACACGCCGATCTCCACCAGGTCGCCGGGGATGCCCTCCAGCAGCAGGCACAGATACCCCAACAGCCGCACGTGGTCGTGGAACGACAGTTCGCGCCGCGGCATCGCCTGTTCGGCCGGCAGGTTTGCCTGGGCCTGTTCGAAATGCGCGCCGATCAGGTTCCAGACCTGGGTGACGTTGTCGCTCACCGCCGGGTCGTCGATGAAACGGTTGAGTTCTTGGATGCTGAGCATGGAGTCTCCGACGGCGGCGGCACGCTGGGTTCGGGTCTGCGTGCGGATCGCTTCGATGGTAGCGCGTGCCGCGCTGCGGCGCCGGATCGCGCAGGTTTGCCCGCCACCCGGGCGTAGCGCCCGCGTTGTTCCGGGCCGCCGCCTAAATGCCGCGTGTGCCTGCCACTGGACATCGCGCCTGCGGTGCGCTTTGCTTGCCGCTTCCCCCATTCATGGTGCGCGCCTGGCGCGGCGCCGCCGTCCGGACGAGCATGCATTCGATCGAAGTGGTGTTGGCGATGTTGCTGGCGGTGGTGGCCAGCGGCTATCTGGTGCGCGTGCTGCCGTTCTCGCTGCCGTTGCCGCTGGTGCAGATCGGTCTGGGTGCGGTCATCGCCGGGGTGTTCAAGAAGGGCTACGCGCTGGAGCCGGAGCTGTTCTTCCTGCTGTTCCTGCCGCCGCTGCTGTTCCTGGACGGTTGGCGCATCCCCAAGCAGGGCCTGTTCCGCGACAAGGGCGCGATCCTGGAGCTGGCGCTGGGGCTGGTGGTGTTCACCGTGGTCGGCGCCGGCTTCCTGATCCACTGGATGATCCCGGCGATGCCGCTGGCGGTGGCGTTCGCGCTGGCCGCGGTGGTGTCGCCGACCGATCCGATCGCGGTGTCCTCGATCGCGGCGCGGGCGCCGATCCCGAAGCGGCTGATGCATATCCTGGAGGGCGAATCGCTGCTCAACGATGCGTCGGGCCTGGTCTGCTTCCAGTTCGCGGTGGCCGCGGCGATGACCGGCACGTTCTCGTTGGCCGACGCCTCGCTGACCTTCCTGTGGGTGTCCCTGGTCGGCGTCGCCGCCGGCGTCGGCGTGACCCTGGGCGCGAGCCTGGCGCAGCGCTGGATCTGGCGCCAGGTCGGCGAGGAACCCGGCGCGGCGATCCTGGTCAACCTGCTGCTGCCGTTCGCCGCCTACCTGCTGGCCGAGGCGATCAACGCCTCCGGCATCCTCGCCGCGGTCGCCGCTGGCATCAGCATGAGCTACGTGGAATTGAGCGGCCGCGCCCCGGGCAGCATGCGCGTGCAGCGCTCGGCGGTGTGGGACATGGTCCAGTTCACCCTCAACGGCATCATGTTCGTGCTGCTCGGCGAGCAGTTGCCGGGGATCGTGCAGGGCGCGGTGCACAACATCGACGAGGCCGGGCACCTCAATCCGTGGTGGCTGCTGGGCTATGCGCTGGCGATCTATGTCGGCCTGCTGTTGCTGCGCTTCGTGTGGGTGTGGCTGTCGCTGCGCTGGAATCTGCTCAAGGCGCGGCGCCGCGGCGAGGCGCATCTCAGTCCGCCGTGGCGGATCGTGGTGGCGGCCTCGCTGGCCGGCGTGCGCGGCGCGATCACCCTGGCCGGCGTGCTGACCCTGCCGCTGCTGCTGCCCACCGGCGCCGCGTTCCCGGCGCGCGACCTGGTGATCTTCCTGGCCAGCGCGGTGATCGTGACCTCGCTGCTGGTCGCCAGCGTGACGCTGCCGCGGTTGCTGCGCGGTCTGGAGCTGCCGGAGGAACCCAGCGACCGCCTGGAGGAGGACCTGGCGCGGCGCGAATCCTCGCGCGCGGCGCTGGTGGCGGTGGAGAAACTGCGCCAGCGGCTGGTCCACGACAGCGAACATGCCGACCTCTACAACGAGGCGGCGATCCGGGTCAGCGCCCTGTACCAGCGCCATCTCGACCACGGCGAGGCGATGGAGAGCGACCCGGAAGAAGCGCGGCGGCTGGACGACGTGCTGCGCCAGCTGCGCCACGCCGGCCTGCAGGCCGAACGCCAGGAGCTGTTCAAGCTGACCCGCCAGCGCAGGATCTCCGACGAGATCGCGCGCCGGCTGATCCGCAATCTGGATCTGCTGGAGGCGCGGCGGAAAAATTGAGAGCCGGGATTGGGAATTCGGGATTGGGGATTTGAGGAGCGCCGCGCTGGATGCCGGCCCGGCCGGCGGACGCTGGAGCTTGCCATGTCCGTGACGTCGTTGCTGCTAGGCTTTTCCAATCCCGAATCCCCATTCCCGAATCCCGGCCTCACCACTATCCCGCATGCGGGAGACTGCTTCCGCCTAACGCGGTTTATCGGAGCGTGGCGGACCTCTACCCTGTCGGCGTTCGCAGCGCCCGACCGCTGCGCAAGGAGTTCGTGTGTCGCCGATCATTTCCATCCAGCAGCTCACCAAGACCTACGCCGGCGGTTTTCAGGCGCTGAAAGGCATCGAGCTGGACATCCAGCGCGGCGAGATCTTCGCCCTGCTCGGGCCCAACGGCGCCGGCAAGACCACGCTGATCAGCGTGGTCTGCGGCCTGGTCAATCCCAGCTCCGGCACCGTGCTGGCCGACGGCCACGACATCGTGCGCGACTACCGCGCCGCGCGCGCCAAGATCGGTCTGGTGCCGCAGGAACTGGCCACCGATGCGTTCGAGACGGTGTGGGCGACGGTGCGCTTCAGCCGCGGCCTGTTCGGCAAGCCGAAGAATCCTGCCTACCTGGAGCAGGTGCTGCGCGAACTGTCGTTGTGGGACAAGCGCGACAGCAAGATCTCCACCCTGTCCGGCGGCATGAAGCGGCGTGTGCTGATCGCCAAGGCGCTGGCGCACGAGCCGAGCATCCTGTTCCTGGACGAACCCACCGCCGGCGTGGACGTGGAGCTGCGCCACGACATGTGGCAGATGGTGCGGCGCCTGCGCGAGCAAGGCACCACCATCATCCTGACCACGCACTACATCGAGGAAGCCGAGGACATGGCCGACCGGGTCGGGGTGATCAACCGCGGCGAGCTGGTGCTGGTGGAGGACAAGCGCACGCTGATGCGCAAGCTCGGCAAGAAGCAGCTGGCGCTGACCCTGCAGGCGCCGCTGCCGGCGCTGCCCGCGGCGCTGGCCGCGCAGCCGCTGGAACTGTCCGCCGACGGCGCCGTGCTGACCTACACCTACGACGTGCAGGCCGAGCAGACCGGCATCGGCAGCCTGCTGCGGCAACTGGAAGAGCAGGGCGTGGAGATCAAGGACCTGCATTCCAGCGAAAGCTCGCTGGAGGAGATCTTCGTCAACCTGGTGCGCCCGGCCGCCGGCCGCACGGAGGCGCGCGCATGAACCTGCATGCGATCGCCGCGATCTACCGTTTCGAGATGGCACGCACCTTCCGCACGCTGACCCAGTCGATCGCCTCGCCGGTGCTGTCGACCTCGCTGTACTTCGTGGTGTTCGGCGCGGCGATCGGCTCGCGCATGGGCGCCATCGACGGCATCAGCTACGGCGCCTACATCATCCCCGGGCTGGTGATGCTGTCGCTGCTCAACGAGAGCGTGTCCAACGCCTCGTTCGGCATCTACATGCCGCGCTGGGCCGGCACCATCTACGAGGTACTGTCGGCGCCGGTGGCATGGTGGGAGGTGGTGATCGGCTATGTCGGCGCGGCGGCGAGCAAGTCGGTGCTGCTGGGCCTGCTGATCCTGCTCACCGCGCGCGCGTTCGTGCCCTACGAGATCGCCCATCCGCTGTGGATGTTCGGCTTCCTGGTGCTGACCGCGCTGACCTTCAGCCTGTTCGGTTTCATCATCGGCATCTGGGCCGACGGCTTCGAGAAGCTGCAGGTGATCCCGCTGATGGTGGTGACCCCGCTGACCTTCCTCGGCGGCAGCTTCTACTCGATCAGCATGCTGCCGCCCTTGTGGCAGAAGATCAGCTGGTTCAACCCGGTGGTGTACCTGGTCAGCGGCTTCCGCTGGGCGTTCTTCGGCAAGGCCGACGTGCACATCGCGGTCAGCGCGAGCATGACCGCGGTGTTCCTGGCGCTGTGCCTGCTCGTGGTCTGGGCGATCTTCCGCAGCGGCTACCGGCTCAAGTCCTGAGCCGGCGGTCGCGCTCGGCAGCCGCGCCCGCTGCGGATCGCCGAGCGCGCCGGCCGTGAGCTGCGCTCAGTCGGTTTTTTCCAGGTAGTACGCCTCGACCTTGCCGTTGATCTTCATCGTCATCGGATTGCCGCGGCGGTCGCGGGCCTTGCCGACCTGCACGCGGATCCAGCCTTCGCTGAGCGAATACTCCTCCACGTTGTCGCGCTCCACGCCGTTGAAGCGGATGCCGACGCCGCGTGCCAGCGCCTCGGCGTTGTGGAACGGGCTCTGCGGGCTGATCGCCAGGTGATCGGGAGGGGTATCGCTCATCGTCGTGGGTTCGCTTGGCGGCGGGTGGCGCCGTCTTCCGGGGGCGAAGGATAAACGCCTGCGGCGTCGCTGCCGAGTTTCGTCGCGCTTCCGTCGCCGCGCCCGGCGCGTCACACTGCGCGTCCCGCACTGCCCGATCCGCCGCCATGCCCGACAACAGCGCCGACTACGAAGACCCCGACGACCTCAGCAGCGACGCGGACGACGACGATCCGGATACCCAGCAGGGGCTGATCTGGAACCTGCTGCTGCTGATCAATCCCGGCGACGACGAGACCGCGCTGCGCCAGTTCAACGCCTACCGCGAGGCGGCGGGCGAGGTGGAGAGCGACGGCGACGGCTGGCTGTGGACGCTGAAGGACGCCATCGACTGGACCTCCGGCTTCTACGTGGACGGCGGCGACCGCGAAGCGCTGATCGGCGCGATCAACGAACTGGCCGCGCGCTGGAACCTGCGCCTGGACTGGGGCGGCGACATCGACGACGAGGACTTCCTCGGCGCCCACGACACCGCCTCGCTGCTGGCGGTGGCCTACGACCGCCTGCGCGAATACGGCTACAGCATCTGGTGCTGGGACACCGGCAACGACGACCGCGCCGGCTGGATGGCGCTCAGCCGCGACGACGAGGACATGCAGCGCCTGGCCGCGATCCTGGGCATCGACCTGCGCCCGGGCAGCGATCCGTTCTAGGCGCGGTCGGCCAGGGATTGGCGTTGCTGACCCTGTATGCAGCGGTGGCATTGCGAACCGCGGTGACATCGCGAAGCGCGCTGTCGTCTGTCGCAAGCGCGTGGAGAAGCGGCGCCAGCCGCGACAAATGAGCGGTGAGCGTCCCGACGCCTAAACGCGTCGGGACTGAAGTCCCTCCCACAGTGCACCCAGGCAGCTTGCCGCAAGCCCCCTGTAGGAGCGGCTTCAGCCGCGACAATGCAGCCCGGAACTGCACTGCTTTTTCAACGAATGTCGGGGCTGAAGGCCTTCCTGCAGCGCGCCAGACAAGCATCCGAAGCAGTGCGCCAATGAGCATCCGCAGCTCCCTGTGGGAGCGACTTCAGTCGCGACGAGCGAAGCGGTGGATTTTCCGGTTTGGGATGCAGTCGGGACTGAAGTCCCTCCCACAGTGCACCCAGCCAGCTTGCCGCAAGCTCTTTGTAGGAGCGGCTTCAGCCGCGACAATGGAGCCAGGAACTGCACTGCTTTTTCGGCGAATGTCGGGCTGAAGCCCCTCCTACAGCACACCAGCCAGGCATCCGAAGCAGTGCACCAGCGAGCATCCGCACCTCCCTGTGGGAGCGACCTCAGCCGCGACGAGCGGAGCCGCGAGCAGCAACCGCGACGGCCGCTGCCCGAAGCGACGCCCCAACGCATCCGCAAGCCCGCGCCACAGCCATGCGCCGTACTCCGATGTCGCAATAAATATTCAATCGGCCTCGCCGCGCGCCTGCGCGCGGGCCTGGCGGATCAGCGCCTTCATCAGGACGCGATCGGTGTGCCGGGACACCGGCACCGCGCCGAGCCGGATCGCTTCGTCGCGCAAGGCGGCGGGCACGTCGTAGTGCGCGCCGCTGAGCTTGTTCTGGAAGGCGCGGCGGGGAATGCCCAGCCGCGCCGCCATCGCATGCAGTTCGTCCAGCGTATCGGCAAGCAGGTGGCCCCAGCGCTGGCCGCGCCAGGGATGCACCGCATCGTCGATGTAGACCGCCATCGCGCCGATCAGGCTGGCTTGTGCTTGCCGTCCGCGTCGGCGTCCGGGGTCGCCACCGCGTCGCTTTCTGCCTTGCCCGCCGATGCCTCGGCATCCGCGTCATCGGCAGCATCGTCGCCCGCCTCGGCAACGCCATCTTCTTCTTCGGTCGCGTCGCCATCGCTCTCGGCGAACTCGGCGACCAGCGCGTCCAGATACTCGGCCGCGGTCTTGCCCTCGTCGGCGGCAAGGTCGTCGATCATCTGCTGCAACTGGGTCGAATAGTCCAGGGTGATGGTGTTGCCTTCCTGCTCCTGCACGTTGGCCAGATGCTTGAGCATCGCCAGCATCGGCACCGGGTTGTCGGCGTTGCCCATGGTCTGGCCGCCGACCGACAGCAGCCATTCGGTGCCCTGCAGGCCGATCGCGGCCAGCACGCGGCCGCTCTCGTCCTGCAGCACGGCGTGGTTGGCGATGGGCTGGTCGCGGCCCAGTCGGGCAAATGCGCGCTTGGGTTGCTGCTTCTTGCGCTTGTCGCGCTTGGCTTTGGATTGCTTGGACACGTTCGTCTCGCTCGCGGAGTGACCGCCATTGTAAGCGGGGCGGCCGGGCATGACCTTCGGCAGGCTTGACTACATTTGTAGGCATGGCTAGTTTGACTACAGCTGTAGCTATTCGGCCCTGGCGCCGTTGCCCGCTGCGCGAGCAGCGGAGTCACAGCCCCGGCAGAAGTGCATCTGCGGAGCTCGGCAACGCGCGGTTCGCGTCGCCGCTCGGGCCGCTGGTCGCCACGGCCCAGGCCATCGCTTCGTCCATCCGTCATGCCCACAAGGAGATCCGCCATGCTGCACTCGAACATCCCGCTCTGGCGCCGCGGCGCCGCATTGCTGGTCCTGGCCGGCGCCACGGCCGGTGCGATCGCGTCCGTGCCGGCGAGCGCCCAGGATGCAACCACCGACATCGCCGAACCGGCCGAACCGGCGTCGCCCGCAGCGCCGCCTGTCCCGCCCGTGCCACCGGTGCCGCCCGCGCCCGTGGCCGGCGCGCATCGGGTGACGAGCAGTTCCACCATCACCCTGTCCGACGATCGCCGCAACGCGTCGGTGTTGTTCGAACAATCCAGCACCAACATGTACGGCAGCAGCGACGACCTGCGCGAGGCGCGGCGCGCGCGCCACGGCGACGAGACACTGTGGTGGATCCGCAGGGACGGCAAGCGCTACGCGGTGCGCGATGCGGCCACGATCCAGCAGCTGAAGGCCGCCTACGCGCCGGTCGAAGCGCTGGGGCGGCAACAGGGCGAACTGGGCGAGCGGCAGGGGCGGCTGGGCACGCGCCAGGGCGAGATCGGCCGGCAACAGGGTGCCATCGCACAGGGCCAGGCAGGCCAGGCGATGGAGGAGGCCAGGCGCGCCAGCGAGCAGGCGCGGCTCGCCGCCAGCGGCGGCCAGGCCGCTGCCCGATCCGCGGCACGTACCGATGCCGCGCATGCGGACTTCGCGCAGCAGATGGCCGCTCTGGAAACGCGCCAATCGGCATTGGCCGAGCAACAGGAGGGCTTGGCCCAGCAACAGGAAGTGCTGGCAAAGCGCCAGCAGGTCGCCAACGCGGCGCTGCAACGCGACATCGAACGCATCACCCGCCAGGCGATCGCGCAGGGCGTGGCGCAACCGCTGCCGCAGTGAGGCGCGCTGCGGGCGCTTAGCTGGTTATCCATCCTCCTGCAGTGCACCGGCAAGTTGGCCGTGAGCCCCTTGTAGGAGCGGCTTCAGCCGCGACGAGCGAAGTCGGGAACCACGACGCTGCTGGTTGTCTGTCTGGGCTGAAACCCCTCCTACAGCGCACCCGGCAAGTTCGCCGCGAGCTCTTGTAGGAGAGGCTTCAGCCGCGACGAGCGAAGTCGGGAACCGCGACGCCATAGCCGCGAGCTTCTTGCAGGAGTTGCTCGCGACCTGGCTCGATCAGAACAGCTCCGGCCGTGGCCGGAGCTCAGCAGGTCGTGTAAACCCGAGAGGAAAAGCCTCAGCGTTGCGCGGGACTCTCGGCGGCGGCGGCGGCGGCGGCCGTTGCCGGCGACGGCACGGCATTGCTGCGCGGCGTGTTGCCGGTGACGCTGTTGACCGCGCGGATCGCTTCGCGGGCGGCGTCGGCTGCGGCCTCCGGTGAAGTGGTGCGCGGCGGTACGATCGTCACCGTCGCTTGCTTGGCGATGTTTGCCGCCGGGGCAGCGGCATTCGCTGCCGGAGTCGCAGTCGGAACTGCAGTCGCAACCGTGGTCGAAGTCGCAGCCCGCACCGGCAGTGCAGTGGCAGCGCCAGCGCTCAGGTCCGGCACCTTGGTGTCGGCATCGTTCTGCCGCTGGCCCAGCGCCACCGCGTGATCGCTGCCGGCCAGCGCCGCATCCTCGGCGTCCTTGGTCATCACCACGATGCTGATGCGGCGGTTGATCGGGTTGTCCGGATTCTGTTTGTCGAACAGGATCGAGGACGACAGGCCGACCACGCGCGAGACCTTGTCCTCGCCCATGCCGCCGACCACCAGTTCGCGCCGCGCCGCATTGGCGCGGTCGGCGCTCAGCTCCCAGTTGCTGTAGCCGTTCTTGCCGCTGTACTGGGTGACGTCGGTGTGGCCGGTGATGCTGATGTGGTTGGGCACTTCGTTGATGAAGCTGGACAACTCGTGCAGGATGTCGCGGGTATAGGGCTTGAGCACCGCGCTGCCGATGTCGAACATCGGCCGGTTCTCCTTGTCCACGATCTGGATGCGCAGGCCGTCCGGAGTCAGGTCCAGCAGCAACTGGTCCTTGAACGGTTCCAGCGCCTGGCTCTTGTCGATCGCTTCCTTCAGCTCCTGCATCAGCGTTTCCAGCCGCTGCTTTTCCTTCTCGCGTTGCGCCGTCTTGCTTTCCGTGTCGCCCGTCAGGCTCTTGCTGCCGAACGGATCCTTGTTGTTGCCGCGCTGTATGTCGGCGCTGCCGCCGAGCTTGATCATCGAGGTGCTTGCGCCGCCGGGACCGGCCATGCCCGGACTCGGCGCCGGGCTTTTGCCCTCCAGCGGGCTGGGATTGCGGAAGTATTCGGAGATCGCCATACGCTGTTCCTTGGTGGTGGCCGCGACCAGCCACAGCACCAGGAAGAACGCCATCATCGCGGTCACGAAGTCGGCGAACGCCACCTTCCAGGCGCCGCCATGATGGCCGCCGCCCTGGACCTTCTTGACCCGGCGGATGACGACGGTAGCTTTGGCTTCGGGCATGGCGGCAGCGCTACTTGATCGTCTTCAGGTGCGTCTCGAAGTCCGCGAAGCTCGGCCGCACGTTGCTCGGCAGGGTCTTGCGTGCGAACTCCAGCGCGATCTTCGGGTTGTAGCCGCGCAGGCAGGCCAACAGGGCGGTCTTCACCGACTCGAAGATGCGGCTGTCCTGTTCGGCGCGCGCTTCCATCGCCGCCGCCAGCGGGGCGACGAAGCCGTAGGCCAGCAGGATGCCGAGGAAGGTGCCGACCAGCGCGGCGCCGACGTGATGGCCGATCTCTTCGATCGGGCCGCCGATCGAGCCCATGGTGATGACGATGCCCAACACCGCGGCGACGATGCCGAAGCCGGGCAGGCCATCGGAAACCTTGCTCAACGCATGCGCCGGTGCCATCGCCTCGTGGTGATGCTTCTCCAGCTCCAGTTCCAGCAGCGGTTCCAGTTCGTGCGGCTCGATGTTGCTGCCGATCATCAGGCGCAGGCAGTCGGTGATGAAGTCGAGCAGGTGGTGGTCGGCCAGCACCTTCGGGTAGTTGCTGAAGATCGCGCTTTCGGCCGGTTTCTCCACGTGATCTTCCAGCGCCATGAAGCCGTCGCGCCGCGCCTTGTTCAGCAGTTCGTAGATCAGGGTCAACGTGGCGCGGTAGTCGTCGGACTTGTACCTCGGGCCCTTGAACACGCCGGCGATGTCAACGAAGGTCGCCTTGACGATCTTGCCGGGGGTGCTGACCAGGAACGCACCCAGCGCCGCGCCGCCGATGATCAGCAATTCGTAGGGCTGCCACAGCGCGCCGAGCTTGCCGTGCGAGAGCACGTAGCCGCCGACCACGCTGATGATGACGACAAGGAAGCCAACAATGATGAGCATGGCGGAAGCAGCCTGCGAGCCGTGAACGGGGATACCTCCATTTCGGCCCGGCGGCGGCTTTCTGAAGGCGGCGGCGCGGCCGCGCTTGCGTGAAGACACATGTGAAGGCGTCATTTTTGCCGCCGCTGCGGCGACGTACGCCGGCGTTTGGAGGCCTGGCCTCAGCCGATCGCGCCCTTGCCTTGGTGCATTGCCTCGCGCGGATCGCGTTGCTCGAACAGGCTAAGCATGGCGGTATCGCACGGATGTTCTCGATACGCGTTGTCCTGAGCCTCGACGTTGCGCACAGCAGCGTCGGTATCGACTCGATTACAAACGCCGGCTACGGCCGTGCATCGGCAGTGCCACACGTTCGCGCGCCGTAGCGAATGCGCCTGCGCCGCTATCGCCGCAGTGCCATGGCACGCGCAGCGCATCTGCTTGCAGGACTGCGGTGCGTGCGAGTGGGTTGCGGTGTGGGTCCGTACCCGCATGCGCTGCGCGGCAAGATCGGCAAACAACTGAAGGGGCCCATGGTCCCCTCCGCATCGCGCGGCGTGGGGCCGGCGCCGCTCAGGCCGGTTCGGTGTCGCCGCCGCCGCGCTGCAACGGGTTCGGCAGCGCCTGGCCCTGTTCGGTGAAGTGCAGCGACACCGAATTCAGGCAATGCCGCTCGCCGCTCGGCGGCGGGCCGTCCGGGAACACGTGGCCCAGATGGCTGTCGCAGCGGGCGCAGACGATTTCGGTGCGGATCATGCCGTGGCTGGTGTCGCGAATCTCGCGCACGTGGGCCGGATGGTAGGGCGCGAAGAAGCTGGGCCAGCCGGTGCCCGAATCGAACTTGGCGCTGGAACGGAACAGCGGCAGCCCGCACACCCGGCAGCTGTAGACGCCCTCCAGCTTGTTGTCCAGGAACACGCCGCAGAACGGCGCCTCGGTGCCGTGCTGCAGCAGCACCCGCCGCTCCTCGTCGTTGAGCCCGGCGATCAGGCGCTCGCGTTCGGCGGGCGAGGGTGGCGTGAGGTCGAATCGGCTCATGGCAGGGGCCTGTGGCGCGGAAGGATGGGCACAAGATGAGGGCGCCGCTGCCGCGATCAAGCCGCAGCGGCGGGGCATCGACGTGGCGCCCTGGTTGCGCTAGCGTCGGCTTCCCGATCACCGTGCTACGGAGCTGTTGTGCATCCTTCCCTCGTTCGCATGGCCGCCATCGCGTTGCTGGCCCCGGCGCTAGCGACGGCGCAGAGCCTGAATCCGGCCCCGTCGTCGCCGACCGCCACCCGCCAATCGACCGCGCTGGAATCGGCACCGGTGCCCAAGGCCGCGCCCGTGCGTTCCAGCCTGGACGACCGCCCGGAGTCCTCGCAGTCGTCCGCGCACAAGCCAACCAAGGCCAAGCCGGCATCCGCCAACGGCGTCAATGCCGCAACCGACCGGCAGCCGGTCAAGCTCTACGACCGCGGCGGCCGCGTCATTCCCGGCGCGGTACAGGTCGGTCCCAATCGCGTGCTGGACACGCGCAGCGGCCGTTACTACAGCACCGTGCCCAGCGGCGACGGCCAGCGCATCAACGAGTAGCTCGACGACGCAGGCATGTCCGCACAGCGGGTGTGTCGTGCGCCCGGGCCGATCCGTTGCGCTGGCGTGAACGCGCGGCGAACGTTTCGTGGCCGCAATCCTCACGAACCGGTTCCTAGACTGCCTGCACGCAGGTGCCGCCGGTGCCTGTGCCGCACCTTCGCTAGGAGAACCGATGAGCAAGCTTCCCGACAACACCCTGGTGGTCGTCGCCGACCGCGCCAGCGCCCGCCTGTTCCGCACCAATCTGGCCGGCCAGACCTCGCTGCTGGAGCAGACCGAAGTGCTGACGCCCACGCCGATCGAAGGCGTCGAAGACGGCGACCGGCCGATGACCATGGACGAGGCCGGCTTCGTCCGCCAGCTGGCCGAGCGGCTGTACCAGGGCGCACTGCGCAGCGACTTCGAACACCTGGTGCTGGTCGCCGATCCGCAGACCCTGGGCCAGCTGCGGCCGCTGCTGCACAAGGAAGTCCAGAAGCGGGTGGTGTCGGAACTTGCCAAGAACCACGCGCACACCTCGCGCGACGAGCTGGAAAAGCTGCTGGCGTAAGCGTGGCCGTCGCGCAGGCCGATTTGGCATGCGCCTACTTCCTTCTCCCCTTGGGACCATGGCCCCCTTTTCGGGGGAAGGTGGCCGAAGGGCGGATGAGGGTACGGGCGTAGCCTCGCACATCCAAACTTCGCGAGTCGCTTCGCGCCGGACCCTCACCCCAACCCCTCTCCCGGCGGGAGAGGGGCTAGCGGCTGTTCCTTCTCCCCCCGGGAGAAGGTGCCCCGCAGGGGCGGATGAGGGTACGTGCCCAGCCTCGTGCACCCAAACTCCACGAGTCGCTTCGCGCCGTACCCTCACCCCAACCCCTCTCCCGGCGGGAGAGGGGCTAGCCGCGGTTCCTTCTCCCTCCGGGAGAAGGTGCCCCGCAGGGGCGGATGAGGGTACGGGCGAAGCCTCGTGCACCCAACTCCACGAGACGCTTCGCGCCTTACCCTCACCCCAACCCCTCTCCCGGAGGGAGAGGGGTTAGCCGCGGTTCCTTCTCCCTCCGGGAGAAAGTGCCCCGCAGGGGCGGATGAGGGTCCGGGCGAAGCCTAGTGCACCCAAACTCCGCGAGACGCTTCGCGCCATACCCTCACCTCAACCCCTCTCTCCCACGGGACTTCCTTCGGTCGCCGGCGGGAGAGGGGGATGACGCTCAGTCGGCGATCGGCAGGCTCAGCGTTTCCTTCACCTCTTCCATCACGATGTAGCTCTTCGACTCGCGCACGTGCGGCAGGGTCAGCAAGGTGCTGCCGAGCAGCTTGCGGTACGAGGCCATCTCGCTGATCCGCGCCTTGAGCAGGTAGTCGAAGTCGCCGGAGACCAGGTGGCATTCCAGCACGTTGGGCAGCTTCAAGGCGGCGCGGCGGAATTCCTCGAAGATGTCGCCGGACTTGTAGGCCAGGCTGATCTCCACGAACACCAGCAGGCTGGCCTTGAGGAAGTGCGGGTCCAGCCGCGCGTAGTAACCGGTGATGGCGCCGTCGCGTTCCAGCCGGCGCACCCGCTCGGTGCACGGGGTGGTCGACAGGCCGACCCGCTCGCCCAGCTCGGTGAAGGAAATACGCCCTTCCTGCTGCAGAATGCGCAGGATCTTGCGGTCGATCTTGTCCAGTTCGCGGGTGCGTGTGGCCATGGGGCGTGTCTCGGCGGGCTGGGGCAGGGGATTGACCTGCCGGGTATTCGAAAATCAGCGGAAAATCCTGGCTTGCGCTCCATATACTGCGCCTAAACCCATCTCTGGCGCCATTCAGCCAGGGATTTGATCCGACAGAGGTAAGCGCATGCGCGTTCTGGTTCTCGGCAGCGGTGTGATCGGCACGGCCACGGCGTGGTATCTGGCGCGCAGCGGCTGCGAAGTGACGGTGGTCGATCGCCAGCCCGCGGCGGCGCTGGAAACCAGCTATGCCAACGCCGGCCAGGTGTCGCCCGGCTACGCCTCCCCTTGGGCCGCGCCCGGGGTGCCGCTGAAGGCGCTGAAATGGCTGTTCCAGCGCCATGCGCCGCTGGCCATCACCCCCACTGGCGACATCCACCAGTACCTGTGGCTGGCGCAGATGCTGCGCAACTGCACCGCCGAGCGCTATGCGATCAACAAGGCGCGCATGGTGCGGCTGTCCGAATACAGTCGCGACTGCCTGGACCAGCTGCGCGCCGACACCGGCATCGCCTACGAAGGCCGCCAGCTCGGCACCACCCAGCTGTTCCGCACCCAGGCGCAGCTGGACGGCGCGGCCAAGGACATCGAGGTGCTGCGCGAGTACGGCGTGCCCTACGAACTGCTCGACCGCGCCGGCATCGCCCGCATCGAGCCGGCGCTGGCCAGCGCCCCGGCCACCCTGGTCGGCGCGCTGCGCCTGCCCAACGACCAGACCGGCGACTGCCGCCTGTTCACCCAGCGCCTGGCCGCGCTGGCGGCCGCGGCCGGCGTGCAGTTCCGCTACGGCGAGACCATCGACGGCCTGCATGCCGATGGCGACCGCCTCGACGGCGTGCGCATCGGTGGCCGCCTGGAGCGCGCCGACCGCTACGTGGTCGCCCTGGGCAGTTATTCTCCGCAGCTGCTCGCGCCGCTGGGCATCCGCCTGCCGGTGTATCCGTTGAAGGGCTATTCGCTGACGTTGCCGATCCGCGACGCGGCGCTGGCCCCGATGTCCACCATCCTCGACGAAACCTACAAAGTGGCGATCACCCGCTTCGACCAGCGCATCCGCGTCGGCGGCATGGCCGAACTGGCCGGCTTCGACCTGTCGCTGCCGGCGCGGCGCCGCGCCACCCTGGAAAACGTAGTGAACGACCTGTACCCGCGCGGCGGCGACCTGGCCCGCGCCGAATTCTGGACCGGGCTGCGCCCGGCCACGCCCGACGGCACCCCGGTGGTCGGCGCCACCGGCTACCGCAATCTGTTCCTCAACACCGGCCACGGCACCCTCGGCTGGACCATGGCCTGCGGCTCCGGCCGCTACCTGGCCGACCTGATCGCCCAGCGCCAGCCGCAGATCAGCGGCGAGGGCCTGGACATTTTCCGTTATTCGCGCGGCGCCTCGGCGCCCGTCGCAGAGGCAAGTTCGTGCGTCCAGCCCGTGCGTTGATCGATCTTCAGGCGCTGCGCCACAACTACCGCCTGGCCCGGCGACTGGGCGGCGGCAAGGCGCTGGCGGTGGTCAAGGCCGATGCCTACGGGCACGGCGCGGTGGCCTGCGCGCGCGCGCTGGAAGCGGAGGCCGACGGCTTCGCGGTGGCCTGCATCGAGGAGGCGCTGGAGCTGCGCCAGGCCGGCATCGCCGCGCCGATCCTGCTGCTGGAAGGCTTCTTCGATGCCGACGAACTGCCGCTGATCGCCGAGCACCGGCTGTGGTGCGCGGTGGCCTCGCCGTGGCAGGTGGAGGCGATCGCCGCCTATGCCGCACCGCAGCCGCTGTGCTTGTGGCTGAAGCTGGACAGCGGCATGCACCGGCTGGGCCTGGCGCCGGACGAATTCCGTGCCGCGCATGCGCGGCTGAGCGTGCTGCCGCAGGTCGAACGGCTGGTGCTGATGAGTCACTTCGCGCGCGCCGACGAATTGGACAGCGCGCGCACCCTGGAGCAGGCCGAGGTGTTCCGCCAGGCCACCGCCGGCCTGGCCGGCGAGACCAGTCTGTGCAATTCGCCGGGCCTGCTGGGCTGGCCGCAACTGCACAGCGACTGGGGCCGCCCCGGGCTGATGCTGTACGGCGCCGACCCGTTCGCCGCCGGTGCCGAGCTGCCGGGTGAGCTGCGTCCGGTGATGACCTTGCAGTCCAGGGTCATCGCGGTGCGCGAACTGGCGGTCGGCGAGCCGGTGGGCTACGGCGCGCGTTTCGTCGCGCCGCGGCCGACCCGGGTCGGCGTGGTGGCGATCGGCTATGCAGACGGCTATCCGCAGTTCGCGCCGAACGGCACGCCGGTGCTGATCGACGGGGCGCCCGGCGCGCTGATCGGGCGGGTGTCGATGGACATGCTGACCGTGGACCTCACCGAGCACCCGCAGGCCGGACTCGGCAGCGAGGTACAGCTGTGGGGCGCGCAGCCGCGCATCGACACCCTGGCGGCGCGCTGCAGCTCCAGCGCCTACCGCCTGCTGTGCGGCCTCAAGCGCGCGCCGCGGCAGTACCTGGACGGCTGAGCGGCGCGCCCGCGCCTGTCCGGGGCCGCGCGGCGCTTTGCGGGAGCGGCGCCGCGCCGCGACAAGCGGAGCGATAGACCTTCGGCTTCGGAAACCGTCGGGGCTGAAGCCCCTCCTACAGTGCTCCCGCATGCGTGCCGCAAGCGACTGTGGGAGCGACTTCAGTCGCGACGAGCGAAGCGATGGATGTGCCTCAACCAGACAGCGTCGGGACTGAAGTCCCTCCCACAGAGAGGCTCGCCGCAGCGTGTCCTCGGCTCATCTGTAGGAGCGGCTTCAGCCGCGACAAACGAGTACCCGAAGGCACGCCACCCGCTCAGCGCTCGGCCACCGCCGCCTTGTCGCGGAACTCGCGGCGCAGCCAATCGTCGAACATCCGCTTCTCGTAGCGCAGCGGGTCGGTGTTCAGGCCGATCGAGCTGTTCATCAGGTAGCTGCTGTCGAGCAGCTTGCGCTCGCCCTGCTCCAGCACCTGTCCGTCGGCGCCGTACAGGGTGAAATTCAGGCTGATCCGCGGCGGGTAGATGTCGCGCATCACCCGCACATCGTTCCATTGCGGACCGTGCCAGGACTCGTAGTCGCCGGCGCGCTTGATGTCGGTCAGCTCCACCTGCAGCCGCTGGCCGGGCGCCAGCTGCTTGCTGGCGCGTTGCTGCAGGTAATCGGCCAGATCGCGCACCCAGTCGCCGCGCTGCGCTTCCCAGCGATTGCGGCTGTAGCGCAGTTCGCTGAAAGCGGCGGGGTCGGTCCAGCGCACCTGCACCGGGCTGTCGCCTTCGGTGCTGCGCACGGCCTGCGGATCGGTGACATTGCGGATTTCGGCGGAAGCGCCGCCTGCCACCAGGCAGGCCAGGGCCAGCGCCGTCCAGGCATATCGGATCTTCATCGCGGATCTCCACGGAAACGGCCATGCCAGTGTGTGCCTGCGCGGGCGCCGCCGCAATCGCGACGCGGCCACCGGCCGCCATCGTTCTCCGCCGGTTCATGGGCCGGGGCATGTGACATGCGGTTCACGCTGTGTCGCCGCGTGCTTCACGCCGCCCGCGCGACCATGCGCACATTCGCACATGAACACGATTCGGGGATCGATCGCATGAAGATGCCGCTGTTCCACCAAGCCCACGCAGCGTCGGACGTCCGCCTGCAGTTCATCGACTGGGCCAAGCGGCACGGGCACAGCCCGGCGAGCGGCGCGGCCAGTTTCGTCGATCAGCAAGCGGACCTGGATGCGGCCGCGCGCCACCTGCGCCTGAACCCGGGCGAAGACGTGCGCCAGGAACTGCGCCGCTACCTGGCCTCGCTGGGCGAGCAGCAGGACGTGGCGGTGCAGTTCCCGCCGATCTATGCCTACCGCAGTCCGCAGGGGCAGGCGTTCCGCTATTCGTTGACCCTGGTCCTGGCCGAGAGCGGGGTCGAGTGGAAGGCGCGGGTCTGGACCGGCCTGGAATACCTGGGCCTGATCGTCGGCCGCGGTGCCGGCCCGCGCGCCAACTACACGCGCCTGGCGCGGATGGCGGTGGAGCACGAACTGGCCAGCGACAGCCCGCGTTTCACGCTGGGCTAGAGAAAAAGGAGACCGCGCATGTCGTATGCAATCTCGCCCGACGACGTCACCGCGCCGGAACAGTGCCGGCAGCAATGCCGCGAACTCGGCGTGGCGCGGGTGCAGCAGATGCTGGACCAGTCGCCGCCGCCGTCGTGGCGGCAGGAAGCCGAGCGCTGGCTGGAAGAGCAGGCGCTGCGCAGCGCGCGGCTGACCCAATGGGGTGTCATCGCAGGTATCGCGCTGTCGCTGCTGGGGATCGTGCTGGTCGTCGCTTTTCTCTGGTGACCCAGCGTCGCTGCAGCGCTGGCCAGCCTGGCCGGCTTGACGGCAGCGGAGCGGCTTAACAAGATGCGGGGTCCGTCGCGCTGTTCCGGTCTGAGCATTTTCCGGTCCTGAGCCATCGTCATCGCGCCGCAGGCGCGGAGCGCGTCGCCGCCTCTGCCACCGCAGGCCGTCTCCAGAGCAAATTCCCGCATGCATGTCAGCACCGAATCTTCCTCCACGTCGCCCACGCAGGCGTCGGGCCTGAACTACCGCGAGATCTTCGACAAGATCGACTCCGGTTTCTGTGTGGTGCAGGTGCTGTTCGACGACACGCAACGCGCGGTCGACTACGTGTTCCTGGAGGTCAATCCGGCGTTCGAGCGCGAGACCGGCATGCGCGACGTGATCGGCCGGCGCATGCGCGAGTTGTCGCCGACCCACGAGGACCACTGGTTCCGCGTGTATGGCGAGGTCGCGCTGAGCGGGCGCTCGGCCAAGTTCGAGAACTACGCATCCGCGCTGGGCCGCTGGTGGGCGGTGGATGCGTTCCGCGTCGGTGCGCCGGAACGGCACCTGGTCGCCGTGCAGTTCCTCGACATCACCGAACGCAAGCGCGTGGAGCGCGACCTGGCCGAGAGCGAGGCGCGCTTCAGTGCGCTCGCCGAGGGCCTGCCGATGCCGGTTTGGGTGCTGGACGCCACCGGCCAGTTGCGTTTCACCAATACCGCCTACGCCGAATTCTTCGGCATCGACCTGCAGGCCGACGAGGCGCGGCCGGGCTGGGGCGATGTTCTGCATCCGCAGGACGCCGGCGTGTTCGCCTTCGAGCTGCGCAGCGCGCTGGACGAACAACGCAACCTGCGCGCGCTGGTGCGCGCGCGCCGCCACGACGGCGCATGGCGCTGGGTGGAGATGACCGCGGTGCCGCGCTATTCGGCCGAGGGCGAGTTCATCGGCCTGGCCGGCAGCAGCCCGGACGTCACCGAGCGCCGCGACATCGAACTGGCCCGCGAGCAGTTGCTGGAATCGGAACGCAGCGCGCGCAATGCCGCCGAGAGCATGGCGCGGCTGAAGGACGAATTCCTGGCCACGCTGTCGCACGAACTGCGCACCCCGTTGACCACCATCCTGGGCTGGAGCGACCTGCTGCTGCAGCGGTTGCCGCCGGGCGATCCGAGCAACAAGGGCTTGTCGGTGATCGCCAGCAGCGCGCGCGCGCAGCAACGGCTGATCTCGGACATGCTCGACCTGAGCAGCATGCTGCTGGGCAAGGTGCAGCTGGAAATCGAGACGCTGGACCTGACCGAACAGGTGCGCGAGGCGCTGCGTGCGCAGGAGCCGGTGGCCGAAGGCAAGGACCAGGCGTTGAGCCTGCGCGAGCCGGCGCAGCCGTGCCTGGTGCTGGGCGATGCCACGCGCCTGCAGCAGGTGTTCTGGAACCTGTTGTCGAACGCGATCAAGTTCACCCCGGCGCATGGGCGGATCGAACTGGCGATCGACCTCGATGCCGATGGCGAGCACGTGACGGTGGCGGTGCGCGACTCCGGCGACGGCATTCCAGCGGATTTCCTGCCGCACCTGTTCGGCCGGTTCCGCCAGGCCGACGGCACCACCACGCGTCTGCACGGCGGGCTCGGCCTGGGCCTGGCGATCGTGCAGCAGCTGGTGGAAATGCATGGCGGCCAGGTCAGCGCGGCCAGCGAGGGCCGCGGCTGCGGTGCGGTGTTCACCGTGCGCCTGCCGTTGCACCGCGACACGCCGGGCAAGCGGCCGTTGCGCGAGGTGCGCGCGTTCGCGATGGCCGAGCAGGTGGTGGAAGCGTATGCGCTGAAGGGCATGCGCCTGCTGGCGGTGGAAGACCAGCCGGACATGCTCGAATACCTGCGGCGGCTGCTGGAAGAGCAGGGCGCCGAGGTGGTCGCGGCCGGTTCCGCCAGCGAGGCGTTGGCGGTGCTCGACGATGGCGGCCACACCCGCATCGACGTGATGGTCACCGATATCGGCATGCCGGGCATGGACGGCTACGGCCTGATCCGCACGATCCGCGAGAACATGGGCCTGCAGGCGGCCGAGTTGCCGGCGGTGGCGGTGACCGCGCTGGCGCGCGACGACGATCGCCAGCGCGCCCTGCAGTCCGGTTTCCAGGAGCATCTGGCCAAACCGTACAGCGTGGCGCAGTTGGTGTCCGCGGTGCGTTTCGCGCGTCAGGAATAAACGCGGCGTTTTTCCCGTGCATTCACGCGATGGCCGCTAGCGTGCGGGTTTTCCCTCGCTGGAGATGCGCATGAGCAAGTACGCCGACGCGGTGCACACCGATCCCGAGGCCATCGCCGCATTGCAGGCATGGCTGCCGAAATTGCCGGACCAGGCGCAGGTGCTTTTGCGCTTGGTCGATGGCAGCCAGGTCAGCGGCACGGTCTCGGTGCGTCCCACCTTGCAGACCTTTCGCGATCACGAGGAGCATGAAGGCATCAACGGCGTGGTGCGGCTGGACGACCTGCTGCATCCGGAGCAGCAGCACTACATCTGGCTGGACCGCATCCGCGAGGTCGAGCCATTGACGCCAACCTCATGAGCGCAGCAGGCGACGCGTAACGGCATTTGACATCTATTTCACGTTTGCCGAGCGCGCGCTGTGCATCATCGGTGGTCCTGTCGCCACCCTGGAGAGTTGAGCAGCGATGCGCCTTCCCTCGTCCCCGGCCCGTTGGGCACTGTGTCTCCTGTCCGCTGCCGCGTTGAGCGCTTGTGGCGATACCGCCAAGCATTCCATCGAGGATGGGATGGGGCCCGATCCGGTGCTGCCCGATCCGGTCAAGCGCATGATCCCCACGGTGAAGGTCGCCGAGGTCAAGCGCTGGGCCGAAGGCGCCGCGCCGGTGCCGGCCGCCGGCCTGGCGGTGCAGGCCTTCGCCCGCGACCTGGACCATCCGCGCTGGCTGTACGTGCTGCCCAACGGCGATGTGCTGGTGGCCGAGACCGCCGCGCCGCCGGCGCCGGAAAAAGAGAGCAGCGGCCTGCGCGACAAGATCCAGGGCGCGATGATGGCCAAGGCCGGTTCCACCGTGCCCAGCGCCAACCGCATCACCTTGCTGCGCGACGCCGATGGCGACGGCGTGGCGGAGGTGCGCACGCAATTCCTCAAGGGGCTGTATTCGCCGTTCGGCATCGCCCTGGTCGGCGACCGCCTGTACGTCGCCAATGCCGATGCGCTGGTCAGCTTCCCGTACAAGGACGGCGACACCCAGATCAGCGCCGCGCCGAGCTTCGTCGCCAATCTGCCCGGCGGCATCAACCATCACTGGACCAAGAGCCTGCTGGCCAGCCGCGACGGCAACAAGCTCTACGTCGGCGTGGGCTCCAACAGCAACGTCGCCGAGAACGGCATGGACGCCGAACTCAATCGCGCCGCGATCCTGGAAGTGGACGCGCACAGCGGCGCCACCCGGGTATTCGCCAGCGGCCTGCGCAACCCGGTGGGCCTGGCCTGGCAGCCCGGCGCGGACTCGCTGTGGGTGGTGGTCAACGAACGCGACGAGATCGGCAGCGATCTGGTGCCCGACTACCTGACCTCGGTGCGCGAAGGCGGCTTCTACGGCTGGCCGTACAGCTACTACGGCCAGCACGTGGACGAACGCGTGCAGCCGCAGAATGCGGAGATGGTGGCCAGCGCGATCAAGCCCGATTACGCGCTGGGCGCGCATACCGCCTCGCTGGGCCTGACCTTCTACGAAGGCGCGCTGCTGCCGCAGGCCTACCAGGGCGGCGCCTTCATCGGCCAGCACGGCTCCTGGAACCGCGATCCGCCGTCCGGCTACAAGGTGGTCTATGTGCCCTTCGCCAACGGCAAGCCCAGCGGCAAGGCGCAGGACGTGCTGACCGGCTTCCTCGACGCCGAAGGCAAGGCCCAGGGCCGCCCGGTCGGCGTGGCGGTGGACAAGCCCGGCGCGCTGCTGGTGGCCGACGATGTCGGCAACGTGATCTGGCGAGTGACGCCGAAGGCCGGGAAGTAGTCGGCTGCGGTCGCCGTGCCCGGTTCTGCTGGGAACCGGGCACGTTCGAAAGATCGAGGATGGAGATATTTGGATATCACTGTAGGAGCGGCTTCAGCCGCGACAGGTGTTCGAGAAGACCCTGTCGCGGCTGAAGCCGCTCCTACAAGTTGCGTCACGTCATCTGGTTAGGGCGGATCTCGCTGCAATGGAGATCGATCCGGCGCGCGGCTAGTGCTCCACCGGCGCCGGTTCCACCCCGAAGCGGCGTGCGTAGCCGCGCTCGTTGAACACGCGCTCCACCTCGGTGTCGCCCAATTCCGGCGCGGCATAGACCGCGTACACCACGCTGCCGTCGTCGCGCGCGCCGCGCTGGTGCAGGCGGTAGCGCGGGCGTCCGGTGCCGGTGTTTTCCGGATAGTGCAGCGGCGGTTGGCTGCCTTCCAGATCCACTTCGCTGTTGTCGACGACGCCACCGATGAACACTGCGCGCATATGCCACTCCATCCGTCCGGGTTGACCTGCAGCCTAGGCGCGGCAATGTTGCCATTGCATCAATGATGCGTTCACTTGGCGCAAAACCTGGCCGGCGCCGGGCTGCCGGTAGAATGCGCGCTCCCCGACCGATTCCGATCCCGATGCCGGCTCTGCAAGACGCTCCCCTCGATACCCTGTTCCTGCCCTTCGCCCAAGGCGCGCTGCGCTGGCCGGCCGGCAAGGTGCTGTTCCTGCGCGCCCGCGACGGCTGGGCGCTGCGCCAGCACGCTCAGCCGGCGCAACTGGTCTGCGAGCAGGGCTACCGCCCGTTCGCCGCCGCCCTGGAGCAGGGCGGCTGGCAGGTCCGTGCCGAGGACGCCGACGACCACGACGACGCCGGCGGCTATGCGCAGGTGCTGGTGCTGCCGCCGCGGCAGCGCGACGAGGCGCGGGCGCTGCTGGCGCGCGCGCTGGCGCTGGCCGCGCCGGGCGGCATCGTGGTCGCCTGCCAGTCCAACAACGAGGGCGCCCGCTCCGGCGAGGACGACCTGCAGCAGCTGGCCGGCCTCGGCGGCAAGCTGACCAAGCACCACTGCCGCGTGTACTGGACCGCGCCGCTGCAAGGTGGCCACGACGCCGCGCTGCAGCAGCGCTGGGCCAAGCTGGACGCGGCGCGGCCGATCCTGGACGGACGTTTCCGCAGCCGGCCCGGCGTGTTCGCCTGGGACCGTATCGATCCGGCTTCGGCGCTGCTGGCCGAGCACCTGCCGGCCGACCTGGCCGGCCGTGGCGCCGATCTTGGCGCCGGCTATGGCTATCTGTCGGCGGAATTGCTGGCACGTTGCCCGAAGATCGCCGCGCTGGATCTGTTTGAGGCCGATGCGCGCGCGCTGGCGCTGGCGCGCTCGAACCTGGCGCAGGCGCCGGTCGCGGTGGAGATCGGCTACCACTGGCACGACGTGACCGCGGGGCTGCCGGCGCAATACGACTTCATCGTCACCAATCCGCCGTTCCACGCGCCGGGGCGGATGGAGCGCCCGGACATCGGCCGCCGCTTCATCGCCGTGGCCGCACAGGCGCTCAAGCCCGGCGGCAAGCTGTATCTGGTCGCGAACCGGCACCTGCCGTACGAGGCGGTGCTCGACGCCAGCTTCGGCGACACCAGCGTGATCGCCACCCGCGACGGCTTCAAGCTGATCCAGGCGGTGCGCGCCCGCGCCACGGTGCGCCGGTGAAGCTGGTCAAACACCTGGCCAACCTGGGCTACGGCAGCCGCAAGCAGGTCACCCAGATGTTCCGCGAAGGCCTCATCACCGACGCCGACGGCGAGGTGCTGTACGCCGACGACCAGGTCGAGCATGCCGCGATCCGGGTCGACGGCGAGGCGCTGGACCCGCCGCCGGGACTGATCCTGGCGCTGCACAAGCCGGTCGGCTACACCTGTTCGACCAAGGACCCGGGCCGCATCGTCTACGACCTGCTGCCGCCGCGCTTCCGCCTGCGCTCGCCGTTGCTGTCCACGGTCGGGCGGCTGGACCGCGACACCAGCGGCCTGCTGCTGATGACCGACGATGGCGCGCTACTGCACCGCATCGTTTCGCCGAAATCGCAGCTGGCCAAGGTCTACGAAGCGACCCTGGCCGAGGACCTGCGCGGCGACGAGGCGGCGCAGTTCGCCAGCGGCACCCTGCTGCTGGACGGCGAGACCACGCCGCTGCTGCCGGTGGAACTGGAAGTGCTCGGCCCGCGCCAGGCGCGCATCACTCTGTACGAAGGCCGCTACCACCAGGCGCGGCGCATGTTCGCCGCGGTCGGCAACCACGTGGCGAGCTTGCATCGCAGCCGCATCGGCGGCTTCGCCCTGGACGAGACGCTGCCGGCCGGGCAGTGGCGCGCGCTGGGGGCGGCGGATCTGGCGCAGGTGTTGGGGGCCGGGATTCGGGATTAGGGATTGGGGATTGGGGATTGGTAAAAGCGCGGTCAGCGCGCTCTGGCGATCCTTGCCGTTACCAATCACGAATCCCCAATCACGAATCCCGGCTCTCGAACAGCTTTTTCCACCCGTCCAGCCCCAACTTCTCCAACGTCTGCAGATTGCGCTCCACGATCACGTCCGCGTCCGGGAACGCGACCACGGCGCGTTCGACGCTGTCCTCGCGCAACAGGTGCAAGGTGGGGAAGGGCGCACGGTTGGTGTAGTTGCCGATGTCGTCCGGCGCGGTGCCGGCGAACTGGTAGTGCGGATGGAAGCTGGCCACCTGCAGGATGCCGTGCAGGTCCAGCGCTTCGACCGCGGCGTCGGCGTTGTCGAGGAAATCGTTGTAGTCCAGGAAATCGCCCAGCACCTGCGGATGCACGATCAGCGTGGTGTCGATCTGCTCGGCCGGCGTGTCGCGCAGCAACAGCAGTTCCTCGCTTAACTCTTCCAGCAAGGCTTCGGGCGTGGTCGCGTCGCTGAGCACGTAGCGGATCTGCTGCTTGACATGCACCGCCTTGGCGAACGGGCACAGGTTCAAGCCGATCACCGCGCGTTCCAGCCATTGGCGGGTCAGCGCGATCGGGTCGGCGGTGGGGTCGAGGTCGTTCAAGGCGATTCCGGCGGGCGAGGGCGGGCGGCGATTGGGCGAAGCGGCTGCGGCGGGTGTGCCGCCGCGCGCGGCTCAGTCGCGGAAATTCTCGAACTGCAGCGGCAGCTCGAAATCGCTCTTCTTCAGCAGCGCCATCACGTCCTGCAGGTCGTCGCGCTTCTTGCCGCTGATGCGCAGCTTGTCGCCGTTGATCTGCGCTTCGACCTTGAGCTTGGCGTCCTTGATCGTCGCGA
This sequence comes from Xanthomonas sp. GW, assembly GCF_014236815.1. Classification (NCBI taxonomy): domain Bacteria; kingdom Pseudomonadati; phylum Pseudomonadota; class Gammaproteobacteria; order Lysobacterales; family Lysobacteraceae; genus Xanthomonas; species Xanthomonas sp. GW. Next base: position 4,421,083 of record NZ_CP051189.1, on the reverse strand, counting down.
CGATCTTCTTGGCCAGCTTCTGCTCGATGCCCTGCTTGACCGTGACCTTCTGCCGCGCGCCGGCCAGGTTGGTCTCCACGTCGCCGAATTCCAGGCAGCGCACGTCGATGCCGCGCGCGATCAGCCGCGCGCGCAGGATGTCGGTCATCTGCTTGACCTGGAAGTCGCTCGGCGCGGCCTGGTTGATGACCTGGTCGTCGAGCTCGAAGCTGGCCTGCACGCCCTTGAAGTCGAAGCGGGTCGACAGCTCGCGGTTCGCCTGGTCGATGGCATTGGTCAGTTCGTGCTTGTCGATTTCGGAGACGACGTCGAAGGAAGGCATGGCAGTTCCTCGGGAAAGACCCCATATCCTACCGATCTCGCCGCAGCGCCGCTGCCGTCGCGTTCGCGCCGCTGGGCGCTGCCGCCGATCGCGGCGATAATCCGCGCATGCCCACCTCCCGTTCCAACGCCGCGGCCGCCGCCTGGATGATCGCGGCGGTCGCCTGCTTCGCGCTGATGGATGCGGCGATGAAGCTGCTGACCGCGCACTATCCGGCGCTGCAGGTGGCCACGCTGCGCGGCGGCGCCTCGCTGCCGTTCGTGCTGCTGTGGGTGCTGGCCACCGCCGGCCCGCGTTCGATCCTGCCGGTGCGCTGGGGCCTGCATCTGCTGCGCGGCGTACTCGGCATCGCGATGATCGGCTGCTTCGCCTGGGCGCTGCGCAGCCTGCCGCTGTCCACCGCCTACACGATCTACTTTGTCGCGCCGCTGCTGGTGACGGCACTGTCGGTGCCGCTGCTGGGCGAACAGGTCGGCCCGCGGCGCTGGGCCGCGATCGGCGTCGGCCTGGTCGGGGTGTTGGTAGTGCTGCGTCCGGGCGTGGGCGGCTTCGTCTCGTTGCCGGGGTTGATGGTGCTGCTGGCGGCCACCGCCTATGCGCTCGCGGCGGTGCTGGTCAGCCTGCTGGCGCGTACCGAGACGCCGCAGTCGTTGGTGGTCTGGTTCCTGCTGATCATGGCGCTCGGCGCCGGCGCGCTGGCGTGGCCGGCCTGGATCCCGCTGCGCCTGGCCGATGCCGGCTGGATCGCCACGCTCGGCCTGGCCGGCGCGCTGGGGCAGGTGGCCTTGACCCAGGCGTTCCGCCGCGGCGACGCCTCGCTGATCGCGCCGCTGGAGTACAGCGGCCTGATCTGGGTGATTCCGTGGGACTGGCTGCTGTGGCGCAAGCTGCCCGACGCCTGGACCTGGCTGGGCGCGGCGATCATCGTCGCCAGCGGCCTGTACATGCTGCACCGCGAGCGGGTCCGCGCCACCGTGCGCCCGCCGCCGCTGGCGCATCCCTAGGGCACCGCCGCGGCCTTCCGAGCGCAAGCGTTAGAATCGAATGGAATAACGCCTGCAGGCCTGGCCTGCTAGGCTTTGCGCCCCCTTCGCTGCCGGCCCCGCGCGGTGATCCAGTTCGAGCACCTGCACAAGTCCTACCCCGTTGCCGGCCAGTCGGTCGTGGCCTTGCATCCGCTCGACCTGGAAATCCGAGCCGGCGAGGTGTTCGGCATCATCGGCCACTCCGGCGCCGGCAAGTCGACCCTGATCCGGCTGATCAACCGGCTCGAGGAACCCAGCGGCGGACGCCTGCTGATCGATGGCGAGGACGTCACCGCGCTGGACCGTGCCGGGTTGCGTACGCTGCGCCGGCGCATCGGCATGATCTTCCAGCACTTCAACCTGCTGTCCTCGCGCAGCGTGGCCGGCAACGTCGCCTTCCCGCTGGAGCTGGCTGGCACCCCGCGCGCGCAGATCGAGGCGCGGGTGGCCGAGCTGCTGGCCCGGGTCGGCCTGGCCGAGCACGCCAACAAGTATCCGGCGCAGCTGTCGGGCGGGCAGAAGCAGCGCGTCGGCATCGCCCGCGCGCTGGCCACCGGGCCGCAGATCCTGCTGTGCGACGAGGCCACCAGCGCGCTGGATCCGCAGACCACCGCCTCGGTGCTGAGCCTGCTGGCGCAGATCAACCGCGAGCTGGGCCTGACCATCGTGCTGATCACCCACGAGATGGAAGTGATCCGCCGCGTCTGCGATCGCGTGGCGGTGCTCGATGCCGGGCACCTGGTCGAGAGCGGGCCGGTCACCGAGGTGTTCCTGCATCCGCGCCATCCGACCACGCGCCGCTTCGTGTCCGAGGCCGAACACGTGGACGAGGGCGAACTGCATCGCGACTTCACCGCGGTGGCCGGGCGCATCCTGCGGCTGACCTTCCTCGGCGGCGACACCTACGCCCCGCTGCTCGGGCGCATCGCGCGCGAGACCGCGGTGGACTACAACATCCTGTCCGGGCGCATCGACCGGATCAAGGACACCCCGTACGGCCAGCTGACCGTGGCCCTGGTCGGCGGCGATCTGGACGCGGCGCAGGCCGGGTTCGTCGCTGCCGGCGTGCATGTCGAGGAGCTGCGCCGATGATCCCGTTCGCCACCGCCGCCAGCGGCTTCTTCCGCAATCTCGATGCCGGCAAATGGGCCGAGATCGGCCGCGCCACGCTGGACACACTGCTGATGCTCGGCGGCTCGCTGCCGCTGACCCTGCTGATCGGCCTGCCGCTGGGCGTGCTGCTGTTCCTGACCGGGCCGCGCCAGACCCACCAGCGGCCGGTGCTGTATGGCGCGCTGGCGCTGGCGATCAACGTGCTGCGTTCGGTGCCCTTCATCATCCTGATGATCGCGATGATCCCGCTGACGCTGTGGGCGATGGGCACCTCGCTGGGCGTGCGCGGCGCGATCCTGCCGCTGGTGGTGGGCGCGGCGCCGTTCTACGCGCGGCTGGTGGAAACGGCGCTGCGCGAAGTGGACCGCGGCGTGGTCGAGGCCAGCCTGGCGATGGGCGCGACCACCTGGCAGCTGGTGACGCGGGTGCTGTTGCCCGAGGCGCGGCCGGGGCTGATCGCCGGCGCCACGGTGACCACCATCGCGCTGATCGGCTTCACCGCCATGGGCGGCGCGATCGGTTCCGGCGGACTGGGCGACCTGGCCTATCGCGACGGCTACCAGCGCTCGCACGCCGACGTGGCGCTGATCACCGTGGTGGTGCTGCTGTTGCTGGTGCAGGGGCTGCAGATGCTCGGCGATCGGCTGGTCGCGCATTACAGCCGGCGCTGAGCGCGCAGTGCCTTGCATGGCTCTTCTGTAGGAGCGGCTTCAGCCGCGACCGGATCTATCGGTGAAGCGGTCGCGGCTGAAGCCGCTCCTACAGAAAAGCCATCCTTGGCCCTTCGCCGCATGCAGCGCCCGGGTCTGCTAGCTTGCCCGCATGGCGGCCTGGCCGCTCTTCTTCCCCACGTTCTCGGATTCCTGCCCATGACCAAACTCCCGCTCCGTCTGCTGCTCGGCGCCGCCGTGCTCGCCCTGGCCGCCTGCGGCAAGTCCACGCCCGCGACCGACACCGCGCGGCTCAGCGTCGCCGCTACCGCGGTGCCGCATGCGGAGATCCTGGAGGTGGTCAAGCCGATGTTGGAGAAAGAGGGCCTGACCCTGGACGTGCGCGTGTTCAACGACTACGTGCAGCCCAACGACCAGGTGGTGCAGAAGCAGATCGACGTGAACTACTTTCAGACCGAGCCGTACCTGGATGCCTACAACCGCGATCGCAAGAGCGACCTGGTCACCGTGATCGGCGTGCACATCGAGCCGTTCGGCGCCTATTCGCGCCGCTTCAAGTCGCTGGCCGAACTGCCGCAGGGCGCCGACGTGGTGATCCCCAACGATCCCAGCAACAACAGCCGCGCGCTGATCCTGCTCGACAAGGCCGGGGTCATCAAGCTCAAGGATCCGGGCAATGCGCTGTCCACCCAGCGCGATATCGTCGCCAACCCGAAGCAGCTGAAATTCCGCGAACTGGATTCGGCGATGCTGCCGCGGGTGCTGGACCAGGTCGATCTGGCGCTGATCAACACCAACTACGCGCTCGACGCCGGGCTCAATCCCACCCGCGACGCGCTGGCGATCGAGAGCAAGGACTCGCCGTACGTGAACTTCCTGGTCGCGCGCGCCGACAACAAGGACGATCCGCGCGTGCAGAAGCTGGCCAAGGCGCTGACCAGCCCCGAGGTCAAGGCCTTCATCGAGCGCAAGTACCAGGGCGCCGTCCTGCCGGCGTTCTGAGCGGAGCGCGCGCATGCCGTTGCTGCTGGCCATTCCCCTGGCGATCGTGATCGCGCTGGCGGTGACCGCGGTGCTGTTGCCGTTGTCGCTGCTGCAGCGCTTCCGCTACGGCACCTCGCGGCGCCAGGCGCGGGCGTGGCTGGCCAGCGTGCAGTTCTGGTCGGCGCTGGTGTCGAGCATCGTGTTGCTGGGCTTCGCACTGATCGCCGCGCACTGGTGGGCCGATGCGGCGACGTATGCCTGCATCGGCTGGGTGGCGGGCCTGGCGCTGGGCGCGCTGGGTATCTGGCTGAGCCGGTTCGAACCTCTGCCGCAGGGCCTGTACTACACGCCGAACCTGTGGCTGGTGCTGGGCTTGACGCTGCTGGTGGTGGCGCGGATCGGCGCCGGCCTGCTGCAGGGCTGGCGCAGCATGAGCGAGGGTGCGGCGTGGCCGGCGCAGGGCTGGATGAGCCACGCCAGCCTGCTCGGCGCCGCGGCGTTGTTGCTCGGCTACGCGTGCGCGTATGCGTGGCTGTTGCGGCGCCGCGTGCGCCACTTCGATCGCTATCGCGGCTACGACCGCTCGCCGCGCTGAGCGCCAAGCGGCGACACAAAAACAAACGGGCCCGAAGGCCCGTTTGCATGTGACGCGGTGCAGGCGTGCTTAGAAGCGCGCGCCGACGCCGAAGCTGACCAGCCACGGATCCAGCTTCAGGTCCTGGCCGGTGCCGCTGCCGGCGACCTGCACTTCCGGACGCGAATGCATGTAGCGGGCATCGGCGCGGGCGAACCAGGTCGAGTTGATGTTCATGTCCACGCCGACGGTGCCGATCGCACCCTTGGCGGTGTCCAGGCCGACGTGCTGGCCGCTGGCCGACAGGCCGTCGATCTTCTCGTTGCTGAAGTTGGACTCGTAGTAACCGACGCCGACGAAGGGACGGAACACGTTGTCCGCCTGGCCGAAGTGGTACTGGCCGCTCAGCGCGATCGGCTGCTGCTCGACGGTGCCGACCTTGCCCACGCCGCTGGCGCTGACGCGGTGGTTGAACTTGTCGGCGGCGCCCCACAGCTCGACGGCCCAGTTGTCGTTGATCAGCCAGCTGGCGCTGATGGTCGGCGCCGGGCCGCCGTCGACGTCGAGGCCGTTGGCAGGCTTGGAATGGGGGTCGAGCAGGGTCGCGCTGCCGACGACGGCAAAGCGCTTGCCGGATGCGGTGTCGCCGTCCTGCGCAAATGCGGCAGGCGCGAACGCAAGGGCGGAAACGACAGCCAGGCTCAGGATTTGAATGGACCGCATGGGAATCTCCTCAATCTTTTTTTTGTGGGGCCACAGGAGTGGGCGCGCACACCGTATCGATGAGAAGATGAATCGACGCCGACCTCGGTCGGATGGATGCAGGCATCGTTCAGACACCGGCGTTGGATGCTTGAAATAACGAGGTTTTAAGACTTGCCGATGTTTACCCAGATGCGTGCGACGTGACGATGCAGGACGTGTTGCACGGCTTGCCTGCGCAGATTCGCGACGATTGCCGGGTGCTGATTCTCGGCTCCATGCCCGGCGCGATGTCGCTGCAGCACGCGCGCTACTACGCGCATCCGCGCAATCGCCTGTGGCCGCTGCTGGGCGCGCTGTGCGGCTTCGATCCGCAACTGGATTACGCAGTGCGGTTGCAGGCGATGCAGGCCTGCGGCGTTGGGCTGTGGGACGTGATCGGCCAGTGCCGGCGCAGCGGCAGCCTGGACACGGCGATCGTGCGCGGTAGCGAAGTGCCCAATCCCTTGCCGGCGCGCATCGCGCAATTGCCGCAGCTGCGCGCGATCGCCTGCAATGGCGCGGCGGCGGCGCAGGCGTTCGCGCGTTTCGTGCAGCCGCAGCTGGCGCCGCGGGTACCGCCGCTGGCGGTGCTGGCGCTGCCTTCGACCAGTCCGGCCAACGCCGCGTTTTCGCTGTCGCGGCTGCAGCAGGCGTGGGCGCCGCTGCAGGATTGGCTCATGCCGCCGCCTGCAGCACCAGCGCAGCGCTGATCAGCGCCGTGTCCGCAGCCCCGGCGCGCGCAGCCGCAGCCACAGTGTCTGCACCAGCAGTACCGCGGCCAGCGCCAGCGCCACCCAGGCCGCGCTGCGCGCACCGTCCAGGCCGCTGCCGGCCTGCTTGACGTAGACCGCGGCCAGCGCCCACAGCGCCGCGGCGACATAGGCCAGATTGCCGCGCATCGCCCGGTTCAGGCCGAGCAGCAGCGCCGCGGCAAGTGCGAACAGCACCAGGCTCCACGGCAGCATGTGTTCGGTGGACAGCCAGCGGTAGGCGACGATCACCTGCGCGGTGTTGAGGAAGGCGGCCAGCGACAGCCAGCCGGCGTGCAACGACAGCGGCAGCCAGGCCCACAGCGCCTGCCACGGCTCGGCGCGCGGATCGCGCGACAGGCGCAGCGCGGCCAGCGCCAGGCACGCCAGCGCCGCCCAGATCACCGCCAGCGCCAGCAGGAAATGCTGCTGCGAGAACACCGGCATCCACAGCGCGGTCAGGCCGAAGCCCAGCGCCGCCGGCAGCCGCACCTGCGCCAGCGCGCTGTCGCGCCGGCGCCGCGGCGACAGCTGCCACAGGCCGAAGGCCAGGTCGAGCAGGAAGATCGGCCCCCAGATCGCGAACGCGTAGCCGGCGGCGACGACCAGGGTGGGGTAGCGGTCGGAGACCGCGCCATTGGTCGGGCCGAACGCGCCGCGTTGCGCGAACCAGGCGACCAGCGGCATCGCCAGCGACATCAACAGCACGAACGCACGCATGGCGGCACTCCGATCAGGGTGCGGCGCATCCTAGGCGCGCGCCCGTGAAGGCGGTGCGGCGCTTGCCACGGCGATGACGCCGGGACAATGCGCAGGCGTACAGTCCGCCGCGAACGCCGCAGACCGGCGCTTCTCGGCGCCGCCGCGCGGCCGCTGCGGGTTTTTTTGCCCGGCAAAGGTTGGCGCTGCGGCTGCGGGCCGCCACAATAGGGGTTTCCCCCTCATTAGTTGCCGGAGTTGCCCGCATGGCCGAAATCAAGGAAGCACTTGTCCCCGATATCGGTGACTACAGCGACGTCCCGGTAATCGAAGTGCTGGTGGCGGTCGGCGACACGGTGAAGAAGGACCAGAGCCTGGTCACCCTGGAGTCGGACAAGGCGACGATGGAAGTGCCGTCGCCGTTCGCCGGCGTGGTCAAGGAGCTGAAGGTCAAACTCGGCGACAGCCTGTCCGAGGGCAAGCTGGTGGCCTTGATCGAAGTGGCCGAGGACGGCGCCAGCGCCGCCGCAGCTGCTCCGGCAGCGGCCAAGGCCGCGCCCGCGCCGGCCAAGCAGGAACCGGCCCAGCCTGCGCCGGCCGCGCAGCAGTCGACCAAGCCGGCGGCGGCTGCGGGCGGCGGCATCGTCGAGGCGCGCGTGCCGGACATCGGCGACTACAGCGACGTGCCGGTGATCGAAGTGCTGGTCGCGGTCGGCGACACCGTAGCCAAGGACCAGAGCCTGGTCACCCTGGAATCGGACAAGGCGACGATGGAAGTGCCTTCGTCGGTGGCCGGCGTGGTCAAGGAACTGAAGGTCAAGGTCGGCGACAGCCTGTCCGAGGGCAAGGTCGTGGCGCTGATCGAAGTGGCCGGCGCCAGCGCCGACGCGCCGGCTGCCGGTGCGATCCAGGCCAGCGCCGAGACCGGCGGCGGGGTGGAGCCGGTGCCGGCCTCGGCCGCGCCGGACAAGCTCGCGCAGCGCGAGATCGCCCAGGTGCAGGGTTCGGCGCCGGCCAAGGCGGGCGCCTCGGCGCCGTCGGCCGGCACCCCGAGCAGCCCGCCGGTGGAGTTCAACGCCGACAGCGTGCTGCCGCAGAAGGTGCCCTACGCCAGCCCGGCGGTGCGCGTGTTCGCCCGCGAACTGGGCGTGGACCTGTTCCAGGTCAGCGGCACCGAGCACGGCGGCCGCATCACCAAGGACGACGTGCAGCGCTACGTCAAGGCCGCGCTGGCCGGCGGCGTGCCGGCCGCAGCGGCTGGCGGCGCACCGTCGGCCGGCGCCGGCAACGGTCTGAACCTGCTGCCGTGGCCGAAGGTCGATTTCGCCAAGTTCGGCGAGGTCGAGGTCAAGCCGCTGTCGCGGATCAAGAAGATTTCCGGCGCCAACCTGGCGCGCAACTGGGCGATGATCCCGCACGTCACCCAGTTCGAGCAGGCCGACATCACCGACCTGGAAGCCCTGCGCGTGGCGCTGAACAAGGAGAACGAGGGCGGGCCTGGTAAGGGCAGCGGCATCAAGCTGACCATGCTCGCCTTCCTGCTCAAGGCCAGCGCCGCGGCGCTGAAGCAGTTCCCCGACTTCAATGCCTCGCTGGACGCGGCCGGCGAGAACCTGACCCTGAAGAAGTACTTCCACATCGGCTTCGCCGCCGACACCCCGAACGGGCTGGTGGTGCCGGTGATCCGCGACGTGGACAAGAAGGGCGTGGTCGAACTGGCGCGCGAAAGCGGCGAGCTGGCCAAGAAGGCGCGCGACGGCAAGCTCGGCCCGGCCGAGATGAGCGGCGGCTGCTTCTCGATCAGCTCGCTCGGCGGCATCGGCGGCACCGCGTTCACCCCGATCGTCAACGCGCCGGAAGTGGCGATCCTGGGCGTGTCCAAGTCGGCGATCCAGCCGGTGTGGAACGGCAAGGAATTCGCGCCGAAGTTGATGCTGCCGCTGTCGCTGAGCTACGACCACCGGGTCATCGACGGCGCCGCGGCGGCACGCTTCACCACCTACCTGAGCCAGGTGCTGGCGGACATGCGCCGCGTGCTGCTGTAAGTCCTGCCGCAACGGCGCCGCGCCCGGCGCGGCCCGTGTTTCCCCCACCTGCGTGCGCCGCGTCCATCGCGGCGCCGCCGTAGAACTGCAATCGCCCGCCGGCGCGCCGGCCGGGCCACAGGAGAAGCTGCATGGCGGTCATTGAGGTCAAGGTCCCGGATATCGGCGACTACAGCGAGGTTCCGGTCATCGAAGTGCTGGTCGCCGTCGGCGACACGGTGAAGAAGGATCAGGGCCTGCTGACCCTGGAGTCGGACAAGGCCACGCTGGAAGTGCCGTCGGCGGCGGCCGGCGTGATCAAGGAATTGAAGGTCAAGCTCGGCGACGTCCTGTCCGAGGGCGCGGTGATCGCGCTGCTGGAAACCGAGGACGCCGGCGCCGCGCCGGCCGCTGCGCCCGCGGCGGCCAAAGCCGAGGCGCCGGCCAGCAAGCCGCCGGTGGCGCCGTCGCACCGCGCCCCGGCCGAGCCGCCGGCGCCCAAGCCGGCGCTGGCCAGCGGCAAGCCGGCCGACATCGAATGCAAGATGGTGGTGCTCGGCGCCGGCCCCGGCGGCTACACCGCCGCGTTCCGCGCCGCCGACCTGGGCCTGGACACGGTGCTGATCGAGCGCTACGCCAGCCTCGGCGGCGTGTGCCTCAACGTCGGCTGCATCCCGTCCAAGGCGCTGCTGCACGCGGCCGCGGTGATCGACGAGGTGGCCCATGCCGGTGACTTCGGCGTGACCTTCAGCGCGCCCAAGATCGCCCTGGACAAGCTGCGCGCGTACAAGGAAAACGTGGTCGGCAAGCTCACCGGCGGCCTGGCCAGCATGGCCAAGCAGCGCAAGGTGCGCACCGTCACCGGCGTGGCGTCGTTCGTGTCGCCCAACGAGCTGGAAATCGTCGGCGCCGACGGCAAGACCCAGCTGCTGCGCTTCGAGCACTGCATCATCGCCGCCGGTTCGCAGGCGGTGAAGCTGCCGAACTTCCCGTGGGACGACAAGCGGGTGATGGACTCCACCGACGCGCTGGAGCTGCAGGAGATCCCCAAGACCCTGCTGGTGGTCGGCGGCGGCATCATCGGCCTGGAAATGGCCACCGTGTACAGCGCGCTGGGCAGCAAGGTCACCGTGGTCGAGTTCATGGACCAGCTGATGCCGGGCGCCGACAAGGACCTGGTCAAGCCGCTGGCCGACCGCCTGAAGAAGCAGGGTGTGGAGGTCTACCTGAAGACCAAGGCCACCGAGGTCAAGGCCGACAAGAAGGGCATCACCGTGTCCTTCGAAGCCGCGACCGAGGGCGAGCAGCCGGCGCTGGGCGCAACCAGCTACGACCGCGTGCTGGTCGCGGTGGGCCGCTCGCCGAACGGCAAGAAGATCGGCGCGGAGAAGGCCGGCGTCAACGTCACCGAGCGCGGCTTCATCCCGGTCGATCGGCAGATGCGCAGCAACGTACCGCACATCTTCGCCATCGGCGACATCGTCGGCAACCCGATGCTGGCCCACAAGGCCACGCACGAGGGCAAGCTCGCCGCCGAAGTGGCCGCCGGCGAGAAGAAGGAGTGGGTGGCGCGGGTGATTCCGTCGGTGGCCTACACCAACCCGGAGATCGCCTGGGTTGGTGTCACCGAGACCGAGGCCAAGGCCAAGGGCCTGAAGGTCGGCGTGGCCAAGTTCCCGTGGGCGGCCAGCGGCCGCGCCATCGGCATCGGCCGCACCGAGGGCTTTACCAAGCTGATCTTCGACGAGGAAACGCATCGCATCGTCGGCGGCGCCATCGTCGGCGTGCATGCCGGCGACCTGCTGGCCGAGATCGGCCTGGCGATCGAGATGGGCGCGGAGGCCGAGGACATCGGTCACACCATCCACGCCCATCCGACCCTGAGCGAGTCGGTCGGCATGGCCGCCGAGGTCTACGACGGCACCATCACCGACCTGTACATCCCGAAGAAGAAGTAAACCGCCCCGCGCCTGGCGATACCGACGACGCCCCGCCGCTGCGGGGCGTCGTCGTGTCTGCGCTGTGGCGATTGTGGAGAACCCGATGCGCGAAATGCCGCTGTGCCCCGAACTGCAGGCGTTGCTGGACCGCGAACTTGGCCAGGGCAACCGCGTGCAGGAACCGCCACATTGCAGCGACTGGCCCGAGTCCGGTTCGGTGTTCGTGGCCTTGCGGCACGATCTGCGCAGCGCCGTGGGCGATCTGCCTGCGACGGTGCGCCATTCGGTATGCCGCGATCCGCACTACGGCTGGCACGACGAGTGCTATTGCGAACTGCACAAGCACTTGTTGGTTGCGGGGGCCACCAAGCTGCCGTGACCGCGGCTGCGGCTGCGGCTGCGGCGCAGCGTCGCGCCGGCCCGGCCCGGCCCGGCCCGGCCCGGTCGATCCGTCTGTGCGTCGCACTCGCGCTGGCGCGTAGCGCGACGCGCTCCCTGCAGACGCAAGAAGGCCCGCGCATGGCGGGCCTTCTCGGGGTGCAACGGAGGTCGGGCGATCAGAACGCGAAGGTCACGCCGGCCACCGGGCCCTTGAACTCCTGCTTCAGGCCGACGTTGGTCAGCGAGGCGGAGTTGGAGTCGGTCTCGCGGTCCACGTCCAGCTTGAACCAGTCGTAGCCGGCGAAGATGCCGAAGTTCCGGGTGAAGCGGTACTCGACGATCGCATTGGCGCGGCTCAGGTCGCCGTCGTACTTGCCGAAATCGCCCCACTTGGTGTTGACGTACTGGCCCTGCGCGCTGAACAGCCAGTGCTCGTTCGGCTGTGCGGTGAAGCGCACGCCGACCACCGGCGCGGCGCCGTCTTCGCTCTCGTCGATGAAGGTGCCCGAATACAGGTCGCCCAGGTCGGCGTAGGCATTGGCCTGCACCTTGGCCCATTCGGCGCCGATCTGCAGGCCGAGGCTGAACTGCGGGGTGTCGATGACCGAGTAGTCGTACACCAGGCTGGCGACCTGGTACTTCAGCTCGCCCTTGACGAAGCTGCCGGCCGGCACGGTGGCGCCGTCGTAGCTGAGGTCCTCGCCCAGTTCCTCGCGGCGGTCCTTGTCGTACTTGAAGTAGTCGAAGATCAGGCGTTGGCGGGTGCTGATGCGGAACATGCCGTCCACGCGCGGCTCCCATTCCTTGCCGCCGAAGTCGAAGTCCTGCGAGCCGGAGATCTCGTTGCCGGCGATGGTGGTGTTGCCGCGCAGGGTGTTGTCGTTGTCCACGTTCATCGCGCCGAGACGGATGGTGAAGCGGTCGTCGGTGTCTTCGGCGTGGGCGGGGAGGGCGTAGGCGGCGGCGAGCGCGCACGGCAACGCAAGGGCGAGCAAATGTTTCATAGGGGGCGAAGCTCCGTCATCTGGGGATGGATGCGCCGATGGCGAGCGCCACCGCGTGCCGCAACTATCCTTAAAACCATGTCCACCATCCGTGAAGGTATGGAGGTGCATCGGTCACAGAATCGCAGGCAAAAAGAAGAGCCCCGGTCGCCCGGGGCTCCATGGGTCCGCGCTGCAAATCGACGAGGATGGGCGCAGTCCCTGCAGGATCGGACCGGGGACGGGATGAAAAGTTCCCACGCAAATCCCTGTTGCGATGCATCAATGCGGGCCGCGGCGCGGGTCCGCGACGTGCTATCGTTGGCGGCTTGGCTCGATCGGGGGACGGCCGCGACCTTTGGCGGTTGTCTCGCAAATTGTCCCATTGCTATAATTCCGCGGCTCGACGGACGCGAAGACGTCCTCAACCCACCACCAACTGCAGGATTTTCTGTGCTGAACTCCGTTGATGCGGGTCGGCGGCTGATGCTGCGCGCAGCGATTTACCCGCTGGTGGCGGTGGCCGTGGTTTCCCTGGCGTTCCTGCTGCTGGGGCCGAAGTACGCCATGGGCGCTGCCGCAACCGGGCTGGCGACGGTGGCGGGAGGATGGCTGGCGGCACGCACCGCGTTGAGCGGCGGCGTGCAGGCGGCAGGTGCGGCGATGGCGCGGTTGATCGTGGCCATGGTGCTGAAGTGGGTGTTGGTGTTCGCGGTACTGGCGCTGGGCTTTGCCTGGTGGCGGCTGCCTCCTCTGGCCCTGTTGGCGGGTATTGCCGTCGGGCTGATGTTCCAGGTTCTGGCTCTGGCCAGACGTTGATCGAATCACGATAAAGGCTCAGGACTCATGGCGGGCGAGGAAGCAACCCCTACCTCCTACATCCAGCACCACCTGCAAAACCTCACCTTTCAGGTGCAGGAAGGCGGGTTCTGGCAGGTGCACGTCGACACCCTGGTGATGTCGGTGCTGTCCGGCCTGTTGATGGTGTTCGGCTTCTGGATCGCCACGCGCAAGGCCACCGCCGGCGTGCCGGGCAAGTGGCAGGCGTTCGTGGAGATCCTGCTGGAGTTCGTCGACCGCCAGGCCAAGGACACCTATCACGGCACCAGCAAGCTGGTGACCCCGATCGCGATCACCCTGTTCTTCTGGATCCTGATGATGAACCTCATCAAGATGATCCCGGCGGACTTCATCGCGATCCCGCTAGCCTGGGCCGGCATTCACTACTGGAAGCCGGTGCCCACCGCCGACGTCAATGCCACCCTGGGCATGTCGATCAGCGTGTTCTTCCTGATGATCTTCTTCTCGCTGCGCTCCAAGGGCGTGGGCGGGATGACCAAGGAATTCCTGACCGCCCCGTTCGGCAAGTGGATGCTGCCGTTCAACCTGATCCTCAATATCGTCGAGTGGGTGAGCAAGCCGATCTCGCTGGCGATGCGACTGTTCGGCAACATGTTCGGCGGCGAGATCGTGTTCCTGCTGATCTGGGTGCTGGGCGGTGCCGGCATCTTCGGCGCCCTGGCCGGCGGCGCGTTCGGCTTCGGCTGGATGCTGTTCCACCTGCTGGTGATCCCGCTGCAGGCTTTCATCTTCATGATGCTGTCCATCGTGTATCTGAGCCTGGCGGAAGACAGCCACTGACGTTTCTGCTTCACGCGTTTTACGCAACCCTTCGTTCGATTCACCATCCTCAAGCAACTTTGTTCTCGGAGAAAACCATGTACTTCGCCGTCCTGACCAACCTCGCCCAAGTCCAGAGCTCCACCGTCCTCGCCGTCGGCATCATGATCGGCCTGGCCGCGCTGGGTGCCGGCCTCGGTCTGGCCATCATGGCCGGCAAGTTCCTGGAGTCGGCCGCGCGCCAGCCGGAACTGATCCCGGTGCTGCAGGTGCGCATGTTCATCACCGCCGGCCTGATCGACGCCGCGTTCATCATCAGCGTCGCGGTCGGCCTGCTGTTCGCGTTCGCCAACCCGATGATCGGCGAGTTCGTGTCGCGCCTGCCGCAGGGCGGTTGATCCAGTAGCACCGGCGGACGGCCGCAGCGATGCGGCCGCCCCGCTGCGGATGAAGGTTCGGACGCGCCCGCCGCGATGGCGGCGCGTCCACCCCGTCACTTTGGCTGAGCGTACCCAATGAATATCGGTCTCACCCTCTTTGCCCAGGCGCTGGCGTTTGCCGGTCTGATCTGGATCGTCGCGACCAAGATCTGGCCGCCGCTGATGAAGGCCATCGAAGAGCGCCAACAGAAGATCGCCGAAGGCCTCGCCGCCGCCGATCGCAGCCAGAAGGATCTGGCGCAGGCGCAGGAAAAGGTCAACGAAGCGCTGAAGGACGCACGCGTCAAGGCCAACGAAATCATCGACCAGGCCCACGCGCGCGCCAACCAGATCGTCGAAGCGGCCAAGAACGAGGCGATCGCCGAGGCCAACCGGCAGAAGGATCTGGCCCAGGCCGAGATCGACGCCGCGGCCAACCGTGCGCGCGAAGAACTGCGTCGCCAGGTGTCGCTGCTGGCGGTGAGCGGTGCGGAAAGGCTGCTCAAGCGCGAAATCGACGCCAACGCCCACAAGGCGCTGCTCGACGAGCTGGCGGCGGAGATCTGAGATGAGCCAGGCCCTCACACTGGCGCGTCCGTATGCCCGCGCCGCGTTCGCCGCGGCCAGCGATGCCGGCAAGCTCGCGCCTTGGTCGCAGGCCTTGGCGTTCTCCGCCCAGGTCGCCGCCGATCCGCGCGTGGCGGCGTTGCTGCACAACCCGCAGCTGCAGCGTGAGCAGGCAGTGGCGCTGCTGGCGCCGCAGGTGGCCGACGAGCAGTACGCGCGCTTTCTGAGCCTGCTGGCCGAAGGGCAGCGGTTGCCGCTGCTGCCCGAGATCGCCGGGCTGTACGATCAGCTGCGTGCCGAGGCCGAATGCGTGGTCAAGGCCAACGTGACCTCGGCCACCCAGCTGAGCGACGCGGAGGTGGCCTCGTTGAAGGTGGCGCTGAAGCAGCGCTTCGGCCGCGAGGTCGAGATCACCACGGCGGTGGACGCTTCGCTGATCGGCGGCGCGGTGATCGACGCCGGCGACGTGGTCATCGATGGTTCGCTGAAAGGCAAGCTGTCGCGCCTGCAATCCGCACTGGCCCACTAAGAAGCGGGAATGGCGAATAGAGAAAAGAGAACCCGGCCCGGCGGCGACGCCACCAGCGATTCCCGATTCCCCATTCCCGATTCTCAAAGAAGCTAACCAAAAGTCGCCATCCGCCTTCGCGCGGTGGACGATCCGAAGGAAACCAAGATGGCAACCACGCTCAACCCCTCCGAAATCAGCGAACTGATCAAGAACCGCATCGAGCAGGTCAAGCTCACTGCGGAGTCGCGCAACGAAGGCACGGTCACCAGCGTGTCCGACGGCATCGTGCGCATCTTCGGCCTGGCCGACGTGATGCAGGGCGAGATGATCGAACTGCCGAACGAGACCTACGCCCTGGCGCTGAACCTGGAGCGCGACTCGGTCGGCGCCGTGGTGCTCGGCGACTACGAGAACCTGCGCGAAGGCGACGTGGCCAAGACCACCGGCCGCATCCTGGAAGTGCCGGTGGGCAAGGAACTGCTCGGCCGCGTGGTCAACGCGCTGGGCGAGCCGATCGACGGCAAGGGCCCGCTGGGCACCTCGCAGACCGCGCCGGTGGAGCGCGTGGCGCCGGGCGTGATCTGGCGCAAGTCGGTCGACCAGCCGGTGCAGACCGGCTACAAGTCGGTCGACGCGATGATCCCGATCGGCCGCGGCCAGCGCGAGCTGGTCATCGGCGACCGCCAGACCGGCAAGACCGCGCTGGCGATCGATGCGGTGATCAACCAGAAGACCACCGGCATCAAGTGCGTGTACGTGGCGATCGGGCAGAAGGCCTCGACCGTCGCCAACATCGTGCGCAAGCTGGAAGAGAACGGCGCGCTGGCGCACACCATCGTGGTCGCCGCGACCGCCTCCGAATCGGCGGCGATGCAGTACATCAGCGCCTACGCCGGCTGCACCATGGGCGAGTACTTCATGGACCGCGGCGAAGACGCGCTGATCGTGTACGACGATCTGTCCAAGCAGGCCGTGGCCTACCGCCAGATCTCGCTGCTGCTGAAGCGCCCGCCGGGCCGCGAAGCGTATCCGGGCGACGTGTTCTACCTGCACAGCCGCCTGCTGGAGCGCGCCGCGCGCGTGTCCGAGGACTACGTGGAGAAGTTCACCAACGGCGAAGTGAAGGGCAAGACCGGTTCGCTGACCGCGCTGCCGATCATCGAAACCCAGGCCGGCGACGTGTCCGCGTTCGTGCCGACCAACGTGATCTCGATCACCGACGGCCAGATCTTCCTGGAAACCGACCTGTTCAACGCCGGCATCCGTCCGGCGGTGAACGCGGGCATCTCGGTGTCGCGCGTCGGCGGCGCCGCGCAGACCAAGATCATCAAGAAGCTCTCCGGCGGCATCCGTATCTCGCTGGCGCAGTACCGCGAGCTGGCGGCGTTCGCGCAGTTCGCCTCGGACCTGGACGAAGCCACCCGCAAGCAGCTCGAGCGCGGCCAGCGCGTTACCGAACTGATGAAGCAGAAGCAGTACCTGCCGATGTCGATCGCCAACCAGGCGCTGTCGATCTACGCGGTCAACGAAGGCTTCCTGGACGACGTGCCGGTCAACAAGATCGGCGCGTTCGAAGAAGGCCTGCACGCGCACTTCGCCAACACCGCCGGCGAGCTGATCGCCAAGGTCAACGACAGCGGCGACTGGAACGGCGAGATCGAAGCGGCGTTCAAGAAGGGCATCGGCGAGTTCAAGACCACGGGCAGCTGGTAATCCAGCTGCAGGGAATCGGGAATCGAGAATAGGGAATCGTAGGAGCGGGATCCGGGCTTTGCCCATTCCCGATTCTCCATTCCCCATTCCCACGAAGCGAGCAAAGCGAGCGAGAGCATGGCAGGCGGACGCGAAATCAAAACCAAGATCAAGAGCGTGCAGAACACCCGCAAGGTGACGCGCGCGCTCGAGATGGTCTCGGCCTCCAAGATCCGCAAGGCGCAGGATCGGATGAAGACCTCGCGCCCGTACGCGCAGGCGATGAAGCAGGTGATCGGGCATCTGGCGCAAGCCAGCACCGACTACACGCATCCGTTCCTGGTGCAGCGCGACGAGGTCAAGCGTGTCGGCTACATCGTGATCTCCTCCGATCGCGGCCTGGCCGGCGGCCTCAACAACAACCTGTTCCGCAAGATGCTGGGCGAAGTGCGCCAGTGGCAGGACAAGGGCGCCGGCATCGACGTGGTCACCATCGGCCAGAAGGCCTCGGTGTTCTTCCGCCGGCTCAAGGTCGAGATGGTCGGCAGCGTCAGCCACCTCGGCGACGTGCCGCAGCTGGAGCAGCTGATCGGCGTGATCAAGGTGATGCTGGATGCGTTCACCGAGGGCAAGGTCGACCGCGTCTACCTGGTCTACAACCGCTTCGTGAACACGATGACGCAGAAGGCCAGCTTCGACCAGCTGCTGCCGCTGCCGGCGGCGGAGAACCAGGTCGCGCACCACGACTGGGACTACCTGTACGAACCCGATGCCGCGACCGTGCTGGAGCACGTGATGACGCGCTACATCGAGTCGCTGGTGTACCAGGCGGTGCTGGAGAACGTGGCCTCCGAACATGCCGCGCGCATGGTCGCGATGAAGGCGGCCAGCGACAACGCCAACAAGCTGATCAGCACCTTGCAGCTGATCTACAACAAGGCGCGGCAGGCGGCGATCACCCAGGAAATTTCCGAGATCGTCGGCGGCGCAGCCGCTGTGTAGCCGGGAATGGGGAATGGAGAAACGGGAATGGTCGAGGCAGCAGCGCTTGATCTTCCCATTCCCGATTCCCCGTTCCCCATTCCCGACACCAGTTTCGAATAGACATTAGTGGAGTTATCCAAATGAGTCAGGGCAAGATCGTTCAGATCATCGGCGCGGTCGTCGACGTCGAATTCGCGCGTGCCGATGTGCCGAAGATTTACGACGCACTGAAGGTCGAAGGCACGGCCATCACGCTGGAAGTGCAGCAGCAGCTCGGCGACGGCATCGTGCGCACCATCGCGCTCGGTTCCACCGACGGCCTCAAGCGCAACCTGCTGGCGACCAATACCGGCCGCGCGATCTCGGTGCCGGTCGGCCCGGGCACGCTGGGCCGGATCATGGACGTGCTGGGCCGCCCGATCGACGAGGCCGGCGACGTGCAGGCCACCGACCATTGGGAAATCCACCGCGCCGCGCCGAGCTACGAAGACCAGTCCTCGGCCACCGAGCTGCTGGAAACCGGCATCAAGGTCATCGACCTGATGTGCCCGTTCGCCAAGGGCGGCAAGGTCGGCCTGTTCGGCGGCGCCGGCGTCGGCAAGACCGTCAACATGATGGAACTGATCAACAACATCGCCAAGGCGCACGCGGGTCTGTCCGTGTTCGCCGGCGTGGGCGAGCGTACCCGCGAGGGCAACGACTTCTACCACGAGATGAAGGACTCCAACGTCCTGGACAAGGTCGCGATGGTGTACGGCCAGATGAACGAGCCGCCGGGCAACCGCCTGCGCGTGGCGCTGACCGGCCTGACCATGGCCGAGTACTTCCGCGACGAGAAGGACGAGAACGGCAAGGGCAAGGACGTGCTGCTGTTCGTCGACAACATCTACCGCTACACCCTGGCCGGTACCGAAGTGTCGGCGCTGCTGGGCCGCATGCCGTCGGCGGTGGGCTACCAGCCGACCCTGGCCGAGGAAATGGGCGTGCTGCAGGAGCGCATCACCTCGACCAAGACCGGCTCGATCACCTCGATCCAGGCCGTGTACGTGCCCGCGGACGATTACACCGATCCGTCGCCGGCGACCACCTTCGCCCACCTCGACTCGACCGTCGCGCTGTCGCGCAGCATCGCCTCGCTGGGTATCTACCCGGCGGTGGATCCGCTGGATTCGACCTCGCGCATGATGGATCCGAACGTGATCGGCCACGAGCACTACGACACCGCGCGCCGCGTGCAGATGACCCTGCAGAAGTACAAGGAACTGAAGGACATCATCGCGATCCTGGGCATGGACGAGCTGTCCGAAGAGGACAAGCAGTCGGTGTCGCGCGCGCGCAAGATCGAGCGCTTCTTCAGCCAGCCGTTCCACGTGGCCGAAGTGTTCACCGGCTCGCCGGGCAAGTACGTGTCGCTGAAGGACACCATCCGCGGCTTCAAGGGCATCGTCGAAGGCGAGTACGACCACTTGCCGGAGCAGGCGTTCTACATGGTCGGCAGCATCGAAGAAGCGGTCGAGAAGGCCAAGAAGATGGCCGAGAA
Organism: Xanthomonas sp. GW; assembly: GCF_014236815.1. NCBI lineage: Bacteria > Pseudomonadati > Pseudomonadota > Gammaproteobacteria > Lysobacterales > Lysobacteraceae > Xanthomonas > Xanthomonas sp. GW. The sequence goes on along the minus strand of NZ_CP051189.1, from coordinate 4,401,541 downwards.
GGCGTAACAGCCGGGATTCGGCATTCGGGATTAGGGATACGCAAGGCGGCATCGAGGGCGAGGGATTCGGAGTGAAGGCAAGGCGGCGCGACCGCTTTGACCAATCCCGAATCCCCAATCCCCAATCCCGCCTCGCGCCAGCGAGGTAACCATGAGCACCATCCGTTGCGACATCGTCAGCGCCGAGCACGAGATCTACCACGGTGAAGCGACCCTGGTGGTCGCCACCGGCGAGCTGGGCGAGCTGGGCATCGCGCCCAAGCACGCGCCGCTGATCACCCGGCTCAAGCCCGGCAAGGTGGTGGTCACCACCGCCAGCGGCGAGCAGCTGGATTTCGCCATTTCCGGCGGCATCCTTGAGGTGCAGCCGCAGGTGGTGACCATCCTGGCCGACACCGCGATCCGCGCGCAGGACATCGACGAGGCGTCGGTGCGCAAGGCCAAGGAAGAAGCCGAGCGCATGCTCGCCAACCGCGGCGACGGCATCGACGTGGCCGAGGCGCAGGCCAAGCTGGCGGAAGTCACCGCGCAGCTGCAGGCGCTGGAACGCCTGCGCAAGAACCTCAAGCACTGAGCCTCGCTGCACGCGCCGCCTGGCGCAGGCATGCGACGAAGACGCCGGCAACTGCCGGCGTTTTTCGTTTGTGCGGTGCGGTTGGCCACTTGCCGCGCGGCGCCGTCATGCAGCGGCGAAGAGCGCAGCTGGCGTAGCGCGCGTATGCCGGCATCGCTGCGCAACAGTGACATGGCGCACGGCGCTGGCTTTATCGCCGCTGACTCGATTGCGCGCTTGCGTCGCAACCGCGGCGTGCTGCAACGAAATCGTCCAACGGCTTGTGCAAGATGGCGGCCCGATCTGCGGACTCCTTCCCCCACGCAGACGGTTTTTCAGGAGAGACCCGATGACCGCTTCCGCTGCTGCCACACTTCCGCGCGTGCTGAGCGCGCTGCTGGCCGGTACCGCCATGCTGGGCTGCGCGATGCCCGCGCGCAGCGCCACGCCGCTGGAGCCGCTGCTCGACCGCATCGTCGAACGCAACGCGATCGGCGACCAGGTCGCGCTGAGCAAGTGGGACAGCGGCAAGCCGGTACTGGACGCCACCCGCGAGGCCGCGGTGCTGGCCAGCGTGCGCGCGCAGGCGCCGGCGCACGGCGTGGATGCGGACGACGCGGCGCGCTTCTTCGGCATGCAGATCGAGTCCAACAAGCTGGTGCAATACCAGTTGCTGGAGCGTTGGCGCCTGCGCGGCCGCGCCCCCGACCAGCCGCGCCCTGACCTGACCGCGCTGCGCGCGCGCCTGGACCAGTTGCAGGGCGAGATGCTGGACGCCCTGCAGGCCAGCGCCGCGACCCGGCAGGCGCCGGACTGCCCGGCGGCGACCGCGCGCGCGGCCGAGGCCTATGCGCTGCGCTGGCAGCTGGACCAGGTCCATCGCACCGCGCTGGTGCGCAGCCTGGGCGATTTCTGCCACTGAGCGGGTACGCACGGGAATCCGATTGCGCGCAGATGCGGTCACAATCCGGTCAATTCTGTAGGAGCGGCTTCAGCCGCGACGGGCTTTCCCGATAGGGCCTGTCGCGGCTGAAGCCGCTCCTACGGGGGGCTGTGCATGTTGAAGCCAGCGCCTAGCGCGCCTAGCTGTACACCAGGTGCCGCCCGACGAAGAACGACAGCACCGCCAGCACGCCCTCGACCACCGGCTTGGCCAGCCAGGCCAGGCGCAGGCCCAGCGCGTCCACGCACAGCGACACCAGCCAGGTGCTGAGCAGGGTCATCAGGATCCACATCGCCATGAAGCGGCCAAAGCGCTGCCAGCCCAGGCGCGCGCCGTCGTCGCTGGCGAAGGTGATGCGGCCGTTGAGCCAGAAGCCGAGCAGGGCGCCGCACACGCGGCCGAGCACGTTGGCCGGGATCGGCGGCATGCCGGCGGCGGTGGCCGCGACGAACACGCTCCAGTCGATCAGCAGTTGCAGCAATCCGATCAGCACGAATTGACCGCCCTGGCGCAGCAGACTCATGGAAGCCCTGGGTTGGGATCAAGCGCGCATGCTAGCGTCTGCCACGCAGATGTAAATGCCGCGGCGTCGCGAGGCTTCGGACGTTGCGGCACGCACACGCGGCTGCCTCTAAAATCCCCGTCAGACCCGGAATGGAACTTCCCCATGAGCCTGCCCCTGCACGTCGTGATCCTTGCCGCCGGTGCGGGCAAGCGGATGAAGTCCGCCAAGCCCAAGGTGCTGCAACCCATCGCCGGCCGGCCGATGCTGGCCCACGTGATCGAAACCGCGCGCCAGTTGCAGCCGGCGGCGATCCATGTGGTCTATGGCCATGGCGGCGACGCGGTGCGCGCGGCCTTCGGCGACCAGCCGGATCTGCTGTGGGCCGAGCAGGCGCAGCAATTGGGCACCGGGCATGCGGTGCAGCAGGCGATGGCCGCGGTGCCGGATGCGGCCACCGTGCTGGTGCTGTACGGCGACGTGCCGCTGACCCGCGCCGACACCTTGTTGCGCCTGCTGCACTCGCCGGGGCGGCTGGCGGTGCTGGTGGCCGAACCCGACGACCCCAGCGGCTATGGCCGCATCGTGCGCGACGCGGCGGGCAAGGTCGCGGCGATCGTGGAGCACAAGGATGCCGACGACGATCAGCGCCGCATCCGCGCCATCAACACCGGCATCGTCACCGCCGAATCCACCGCGCTCAAGCGCTGGCTGGCGCAATTGCGCAGCGACAACGCGCAAGGCGAGTACTACCTCACCGACGTGTTCGCCGCCGCCGCTGCCGAATTCACCCCGGCGGAGATGGTGCTGGTGGCCGATCCGATCGAGGCCGAGGGCGCCAACGACCCCTGGCAGCTGGCGCAGCTGGAGCGCGCCTGGCAGCTGCGCGCGGCGCGCGCGCTGTGCGAGCAGGGTGCGCACCTGCTCGATCCGAACCGGTTGGACCAGCGCGGCCGCGTGCGCGTGGGCCGCGACGTGTGCATCGACGTGAACGTGGTGCTGGAAGGCGAGGTGGAACTGGGCGACGGGGTCAGCATCGGTCCGTTCGTGCGGCTGAAGGACGTGGTGCTGGGGCCGGGCACCGAAGTGCGCGCGCACTGCGACCTGGAAGGCGTGGTCACCGAAGGCGCGGTGATGATCGGGCCGTTCGCGCGGCTGCGGCCGGGCACGGTGCTGGCCGACGGCGTGCACATCGGCAATTTCGTCGAGACCAAGAAGGTGGTGCTCGGCGTCGGCAGCAAGGCCAATCATCTGAGCTATCTGGGCGATGCGACGATCGGCAGCGGGGTCAACATCGGCGCCGGCACCATCACCTGCAACTACGACGGCGTGAACAAGTCGCAGACCACGATTGGCGACGACGTCTTCGTCGGCTCCAACAGCGCGCTGGTGGCGCCGCTGACGATCGGTACCGGGGCGACCATCGGCGCCGGGTCGGTGATCACGCGCGATGCGCCGGCCGGCCAGCTCACCGTGGCGCGGGCGCGGCAGGCCACGCACGAAGACTGGAAGCGGCCGAAGAAGAAATAGCCGGCAGCGGGGCGCTGGGCGGCGCGTGACAGGCATCGCAACCGCACGCGCAGGGCCGCGCTAAGGTGGCGCGGCTGGCCGGATCCGGCGCCAGCGTCGCAACGCTCCATGGAGGTGTTCGATGTCGGTACGACGCATGCGATGGTGGGTCTTGATGGTGCTGGTGGCGGCGGGCGGCGTGCACGCGCAGACCTTCCGCCTGTACCTGGCGCCCGATGGCGACGATGCCGCGGCCGGGACCAGCGCCGCCACCGCATTGAAGACGTTGAGCGCCGCGCAGCAACGGCTGCTGGCGCAACCGCCGCCGGCGGCGGTGGAAATCGTGGTCGCGCCCGGCACCTATCTGGGCCAGTCGGTGCGCTGGACGTTCCGCAACGGCGCGCCGCTGCGCATCGTCGCCGCCTCCGGTGCGAGCACGCTGCCGCACTTCGACGGACGCGGCGGCGGCACCTGGTTCACCCTGCGCGGCGGCGGCAACCAGCGCACCCAGCTGCAGTTCGTCGGCCTGGAAGTCAGCGACTACTGGATGGCGATGGACCTGGGCAGCAGCAACGCGGCCGCCGACGGCAACGCCGGCAACGAGATCCGCGGCATGCGTTTCGTCCGCATCGGCGGCATCCATGGCCAGGGCGATCCGGCGTATTCGTATGCGGCGATCCGCTTGCAGAACTCGCGCGACAACGTGATCGCCGACAACCAGTTCAGCGCGATCGAGAACAGCAAGGAAACCTCCGGTTACATCCATGCGCTGTACCTGGCGCGTCATTCGACCGGCAATACGGTCGAGGGCAACAGCTTCACCGACGTCAACGGCGACGTGGTGCGCACCCGCGATGCCTCCGACGATACCGTTGTGCGTGGCAACCAGTTCGTGCGCGCCGGCAAGTACGCCGCGTTCTCCGACTGGTTCGACCCGGACCAAGGCGAATGTCCGTCGCAAGGCGGGCGCTTCGTCGACAACACGGTCGGCGCCGGTTACTACGGCGCGATTCCGGCCACGGCCACGACGGGCGCCGACGACGCCTGCGGTGCGCTGGGCACGCCGCGCATCGTCGAGAGCGGCACCGTACACGAGTAAGTCCGTATGCACCCTGTAGGAGCGGCTTCAGCCGCGACAGACATTCCGGTAGAACCTGTCGCGGCTGAAGCCGCTCCTACAGGGGGCGTGAGGCGCTAGCTCGCCGACGCCAGCGGCAACTGCACCGCCACGCACAGCCCGCCTTCGTCGCGGTTCTGCAGCGACAGGCGGCCGCCGTGCGCTTCGACGATCTCGCGGGTCAGCGCCAGGCCCAGGCCGGTGCCGTTGCGCTTGGTCGAATAGAACGGCATCAGCGCGTTGTGCAGCACTGCTTCGTTCATGCCGCTGCCGCGGTCCAGCACTTCGATGCGCAGCCATTCGGGGCGGGTGGAGACGCGGATGCGCACGCTGTCGGCCGGCGCCTGGCCCTCGGGGCTGGATTCGTGCGCGTTCTTGACCAGGTTGAGCAGCGCCTGCTGCAGCTGCGCCGGATCGACCCGGCTGTGCAGGTCGGGCGCTTCCAGTTCCAGCGCGAACGGGATCTGCTGTTGCAGCCCGGCCAGGAACTGCGCCCAGTGCACGGTCTGCAACTGCGGCTGCGGCAGTTTGGCGAAGCGCGCGTAGCCGCGGATGAAGCCTTCCAGGTGCCGCGCGCGCTCCTCGATGGTGCCGAACACTTCTTCCAGCCGTTCCACCTTCTGCCGCCGCACCAACTCGGCGCCGGAGTGCGCCAGCGAGGCGATCGGCGCCAGCGAGTTGTTCAATTCGTGGCTGATGACCCGGATCACCTTCTTCCAGGTATGCACTTCCTGGCGGCGCAGCTCGGCGGTGAGCAGGCGGATCAGCAGCAGTTCGTGCGGACGGCCGTTGAGGCGGAAGCGGCGCCGCGACAGGTGGTAGACCTGCTCCTCTTCAGGGTCCTCGTCGTCGTCGATGGTGAACAGGCTGTCGCCGCCGCGCGCCACGGCCTCGCGCAGCGCCGGCGGCATGCCCAGCAGCAGGTCGTCCAGGCGCTGGCCTTCCAGTTTCCAGCCGCCGTGCAGCAGCTTGCGCGCGGCCAGGTTGGAGAACACCACGCGGCGCAGGCCGTCGCCGCCGTTGGAGGTCAGCAGCATCGCCACCGGGGTGTTCTGCACCATGGTGTCGAGCATCAGTTCGCGCTGCGCCAGGCCCTGCCGTTGCTCGCGCAGGATATCGCCCAGCTGCCGGTGCGCGGCGACCATCTCGCCCAGTTCGTCGTCGCCGCGCCAGTGCACGCCGAAGTTGTATTCGCCGTCGCGGTAGCTGCTGACGGTGCCGGCCAGGGCGCGGAACAGCGAGCGCATCGGCGCGGTGGCGCGGCGCAGCGTCCACCACATCAGCGCCAGCAGAGACAGCGCCGACAAGGTCACCACTTCCCAGCCGCGGTCCATCCAGTACGCCAGCAGCCACGGCATCGCCGCGGCCAGCGCCAGCACCGGCAACAGGCGCAGGAACAGGCCGACGGTGAAGGAGCGGCGCAGTTTCATTCGCGCGGGATTCCGTAGCGGTCCATGCGCCGGTACAGCGCCTGCCGGCTCATGCCCAATTCGGCCGCGGCCTGGGCGATGACGCCGTTGGCGCGGCCAAGCACCGCGACGATGCGCTCGCGGTCCGGTTCGGCGCCGGGCGCGGGACGCTGCGCTGCGGGCTTGGGCAGGTTGAGGTCGGCGGCCTCGATCAGGCGGCCGCCGGCCAGCAGTTCGGCGCGCTGGACGACGTTGCGCAGTTCGCGCACGTTGCCGGGCCAGGCATGCCGCTGCAGCGCCTGCGCGGCGCCGGCCGACAGCGCCTTGGCGCCGGACAGGAAGTGCTCGGCCAGCGGCAGGATGTCGCCGGGGCGGTCGGCCAGCGCCGGCAGCGACAGTTCCACCGCGTTGAGCCGGTAGTACAGATCCTCGCGGAAGCTGCCTTCGCGGATCATCGCGGTCAGGTCGGCATTGGTGGCGCTGATCACCCGCACCTTGACCTGGCGCTCGCGGTTGGAGCCGAGCCGTTCGAAGCGCCCGGTTTCCAGCACGCGCAGCAGTTTCATCTGCCCGGCCAGCGACAGGTTGCCGATCTCGTCCAGGAACAGGGTGCCGCCGTCGGCGGCCTCGAACTTGCCTTCGCGGACCTTGTTGGCGCCGGTGTAGGCGCCGGCCTCGGCGCCGAACAATTCGGCTTCGATCAGCTCGGCCGGAATAGCGCCGCAGTTCAGCGCCACGAACGGGCCCTGCCGCATCGGCGAGTTGGCCTGGACGATTTCGGCGATCTTCTCCTTGCCGCTGCCGTTGGGGCCGGTGATCAGCACCGGCAGTTCCGAGCGCGCGACCTGGCAGGCCAGGGCGATGGCGCGCTCGCTGGCCGGGTCGGCGAACACCGCGCCGCGCAGGTCGTAGCGCTGCGCCAGCTGCTGGCGGTGGCGGCGTTCGCCGTCGCGGCGCCGTTCCAGTTCGCGCCGCGCCTCGGACAGTTCCAGCAGGTTGTTGACCGTGGTCAGCAGCTTGCGGTCGTCCCAGGGTTTGGCCAGGTAGTCGGCGGCGCCGGCCTTGACCAGTTCCACCGCGCTGCTGAGCTGGGTCCAGGCGGTCAGCAGGATCACCGGCAGGTCCGGATGGCGCGCGCGGATCGCATCGAACAGCGCCACGCCTTCCTCGCCCGAGGTGGTGTCGGCGGTGAAGTTCATGTCCTGCAGCACCAGGTCGATATCGCCCTCGGCCAGGCGCTGCAGCCCGGCATCGGGGCTGTCCGCATGCACTGTCTCGATGTCGTGCAGCGAGAACAGCACTTCCAGCGCGGTGGCGACGGCGGGGTTGTCGTCGATGATCAGGATGCAGGGCATCGGGAACCTTGTCGGATGGCTTGGGCGGAACGGGCGAATGCCGGACGAAGCGGCATCATCGCAGTCCCGGTGTGGCTTGTCGTGTGCGTCAGCTGCCGCCGGCATGCGGCCGCTGCCACTGCGGGCGCGCGCGACGTGGCGACCACGCGCATGCGCATCACCGATACGCCGCAGGCGACAGCCGCGCCGCGCGGACGGCCGGCCCGCGCATCGCCAGCCAGCCGGCAGCGAGCAACAGCAACGCGATGGCCAGGGCGGACAGTGGCGGCGGCGACAGCGCTGCGGCATCCGGCAGGACCCGGCGCAGCAGCGCGGCGACACCCGTGCCGATGGCGACGCCCAGGCCGCACAGCAGCAGGTTCTCATGATGCAGCTGCCGGCGGATCTGCGCCGCGCGCGCGCCCAGCGCACGCCGCAACGCGATCTGCCGGTAACGCTGGCGCACCATCAGCTCGCTGATGGCGTAGACCGTCGCGGTCGTGGCGAGCAACCACAGCGCCGCACCTGCAGCCAGCAGCATCAGCCGCTGAAGATGCACGCGCTGTTGCTGCGAGCGCAGTTCGCCGGCGCTGCCCAGCTCATGCATCCGCCCCGCTGCGATCCGCTGCGCATCCGCCCCCAGGCGCGCGCGGACCTGCATCGGATCGCCGTGCGCGACGCGCAGCACATACAGCGCGTCGCCGTCATCGCGCAGGCGCAACGCCAGGATGGCGCCGTCCTCGTCGCCGGCGCCCGGCGCGCGCAGCCGCTCGACGATGCCGACCACCCGTGCCGGCGGCCCGCCGCCCAGATACACCGCCTCTCCCACCGCGTCGCGGCCCGGGAACAGCCTCGCTGCCAGCGACTGGGTCAGGATCACCCGCTGCGCCAGGTCCAGCGCGGTGGGCGAGGTGAGGTCGCGGTACTCGTCGCTGGCGAAATCGTGACCGCGCTGCAGGCGCAGGCCCAGCGCGGCCACCAGTCCGGTACCGCCGAGGTAGGTGGTCACGCGGAACTGTCCGCCGGCACCGTCGGCGCGCGGTCCCATCAGCGTGCTCCAGTGCTCGGGTCCGAATGGCAGCTGATTGATCGCCGCCACGTGCAGGACGCCGGGGATCGCACCCAATGCCGTGGCCTGACGCTGCGCTTGCGCGGCGGACACGCGGCCGTTGAGCCGCAGCGTCAGCAGATGCGCGTCGTCGTCGATGCCGCTGGAGGCGTGCATCCGCGCATGCGCCTGCAACGCCAGCGTGCCCATCGCGAGCAGCACCGGATAGCCGAGCGCCATCTGCAGCACGATCAGCGCCGCCAGCAGCGGGTGCCTGTACGGCGAGATCAGGAGTCGATCCATGATCCGAGGCGATCCGCTCAGGCGCTGCGCGTGGCGACCGCAGGCGGCACTGCGGCGGCGCGTTGCGCCGGCCACAGCACCGCCAGCTGGCCGAGCGCAAGCAAGGCCATGGCCGCCGCCGACAGGTAGCCCGGCGGCAGACGCGACAGGTCGTAGTGGCGCATCAGCGCCTGGTTGAGCAGCACTGCCAGCGCCATGCCCAGCACGCTGCCGCTGCCCACGATCAGCAGGTTCTCGGTCTGGAAGTAACGCAGGATGTCGCGGCGGGTCGCGCCGATGGCGCGGCGGATGCCGATCTGGCGCGTGCGCTGCTGGACCCAGAAGCTGGCCAGTCCGCCGATGCCCAGGGCGGTGACGAACAGTAGGCCGGTGGTCGCGGCGAGCAGCAGCCCGATCATGGTGGCATCGTGCTGGAAGTAGCGCTGCCGCACCTGCGCAAAACTGCGCCGTCCCTCGTTCGGAATCAGCCGCAACGGACCGGCCTTGGCCAGTGTGCCCGCCGCTGCGGCCAGCACGCGGTCGCGGTCCTGCGCTGCGCTGCGCAACAGGTACTGCGTCTGGCTGCCCGCGGGAAGCTGCGGCGACAGCGCGACCAGATGATCGACCGCTCCGCTGCGCAGAGTCGGTCGCAGCAGGTCGTCGACGACGCCGACGACGGTGGCCTGGCCATCGCCATACAGCGTTTTGCCGACGGCCGATTGGCCTGGCCACAGCTGCCGCGCCAGCGTGCGGGTGACGATCAGCGCGCTCGGGGAGGCGGTGGAATATTCGTCGGCACGGAAGTCGCGGCCGGCGACCAGGCGCGCGCCCATGGCCTGCACGAATCCGGGCGAGCCCGAGTAGTAGGTAGCCTGGATGCAACCAGCGGCCTCCATCGAGCGCTGCGCGCTCGCGCGTTCCAGCGCTTGCCGGTCGGCACAACCGCCATAGTCGTCGGAGCCGCCTGACAGCGGCGTGCTGAAGCCGAACGCGGTCGCCGCCTTGACCCCAGGGATGGCGCGCAGCGCCAGCAGGTCGGCCTGCTGCTGGGCCTGCGCATTGTCGCCGCCCTGCAGGCCGCGGACCGAGATCAATGCGAGTTCGTCCTCGGGCAGGCCGCTCGGGGTCCGTAGCCGTTCGATCCGCCCGCCGATCAGGAACACTGCGTTGGCGACGAAGGCGCAGGTCAGCGCGACCTGCAGCATCAGCAGCGCGGCGGTGAGGCGATGGTGATGCAGGCTGGAGAGGATGGGACGGATCGGCAGGTTCATGTCAGATGTCCTTGACCTGCAAGGCCGGGTTGATCCGGCTGGCCCGCCAGGCCGGCAGCAGGCCGGCCAGCAGCGCGGCGATCACCGCCAGCGCCACGGTGGCCAACAGCATCTCCAGGTCCATCCGCGCGACCTTGGCATAGTCGTCCGGGCGTTGGCGCACGCTCCACAGCCCCAGTTCGGCGATCGCGATTCCCAGAACGCCGCCGAGCAATCCGATCAATGCGGCTTCGCCGCCGAACTGCAGCAGCACGTGGCCGCGCCGGGCGCCGAGTGCGCGGCGCACGCCGATCTCGCTGCCGCGACGCAGGAACTTCGCCAGCAACAGCGCAATCACATTGACCAGGCAGATCCACAGGAAGCCCAGCGCCAGCATCGCCTGCAGGCGCACGTCGTCGGGCACCATCCGCAGGTGACGCAGCCAGTCCATCAACCCATACAGCCGCGTGCGCTGCGGCGGGCGTTGGAAACGTCCGCTGGCATGTTGTGTCGCGGCATAGTCGTAGAGGAAGCGTCGATACGCCGACACCTGCTGCGGCGTATCCAACTGCACCCAGAACTGCAGCCAGCTTGTGGAAGGATCCTTGAGCCGCGCCTGGGCGTTGCTGGCGGGCGCTTCCCAACTGCTGACGCTGTTGCTGGTGCCCAGCCCCAGTTCCATCGCCGTGGACAGCGGCAGGAAGAAATCGTCCTGCTGGCCGAAACCGCCCTTGCTGTTCGGGTCGGCGTAGAACAGCGGCTGCGGGTTCCACGCACCGGCGACGCCGATCACCTGGAAACCGATGCGTTTTTCTCCTAGCGCGATCCGCTGGCCGACCGGATCGCGTGTGCCGAACAGGGTATCGGCCAGAGCATGGCTCAGCACGATGACACGCGCGTGGTCCTGATCGTCGCGTGCGCTCCAGCCGCGTCCGCGTTGCAGCGGCACGCCGAACAGGTCAAAGAACTGCGTGCTGGCATAACGGCCGCTCAGGTCGAGCGGCGGCATGCTCGCGCGCGGTGGCCATAGCAGCGTCTGTCCGCCGGCGATCGCCGCCTGATGCGTAGCGCGGCTGGCCCGCAGCAGGGCCATGGCGTCGAACCAGGTGAGATTGTCCGCCGGGTCGCCCCATTCCTGGTTGTCTGGCGTGTTGGCCGGCAAGGGATCCAGGTGCGGGGTATAGAGCACGCCGCTCTTGTCCGGCAGCGGATCGCGCGACATCACGTGCAGTACCGTCAGCATGGTCATGCTCGCGCCGATACCCAGGCCGATCGCCAGCACCATCAACGCGGTGGCGATCGGCGTGCGCAGCAGACTGCGCCAGGCCATCGTCAGGGAGTAGTACAGCATCCGCAAGTTCCTCGGTTGCGTGTCGTCGTCTGCGATGGGTCAGGCGCTGCGCGTGGCCACCGCCGGCGGCACGCGGGTGGCGCGGCGCGCCGGCCCGAGCACCGCGAGCTGGCCGAGCAGCCACAGCGCCAGCGCGCCGACCGGCAGGTACCACAGCGGCAGCCGCGGCAGTTCGTAGGCGCTCATCAGGTACAGGTTGGCGGCATAGGCCAGCAGCATGCCCAGACCTATGCCGGCGCTGGCGAGCAGGAAGTTCTCCAGCTGGAAATAGCGCAGCACCTGGCCGCGGGTGGCGCCGAGCGCGCGGCGCACGCCGATCTGCTTGGTGCGCTGCTGCACCCAGAAGCTGGCCAGGCCGACGATGCCCAGCGCGGTGATCAACAGCAGCATCGCGCACACCGCGACCAGCAGCCAGGCCATCGCGCGGTCGTTGCGGTAGTAGTGCGCGCGCGCCTGCTCCAGGGACACGCTGCTCTGGTCGCGGATCATGCGCCGCGGCCCGTGCGCGAGCAGCAGCTTGCGCGCCTGCTGCTGCACCGCCTCGCGCTGCGCCGGGTCGTCCACGCGCAGCACGTAGGTGCCGCGCGTGTATGGCATGTTCACCGGGAACAGCATCGCGCTTTCGTAGTCCATCGCCGAGCCGTAGTCGCGGGGTTGGACCAGGCGTTCGACCACGCCCACCACCCGTTGCTGACCGTACACGTAGATCGATTTGCCGATCGCCGACTGCCCGGGGAACAGGCGCTGGGCCAGAGTCCGGCTCAGGATCACCGACGGCACCACCGCCTTGTCGTTCGGGTCCATCAGGTGCGCATAGTCGAGGACCTCGTCTGCGTTGAAGCGGCGGCCCTCCACCAGTTTCAGGCCCAACGTGTCGAGCAGCTGCGCGTCGCCGAAGTAGTTGGTGGCGCTCAGCGTGGCGCGTTGCTGGTCCGGGCCGAGCGAGACGCCGCTGGAGCCGATCGAACTGCCGAACAGCGGCTGGTTGACGACGCTGGCGTTGCGCACGCCGGGAATGCGCCGCAGCGCGTCCAGGTCCGCGCGGGTGAGCGCGGCGGCATCGTTTTGCCCGAGGACGTTGCCGACCTTGACGTAGACCAGCTGCGATTCCGCCGCGCCGGTGGGGCGCTGGATGTTGTGCAGGCGCGTGCCGATCAGGAACAGCGCGTTGCAGACCACGGCGCAACTGAAGGCGATCTCCAGCACGATGAGCAGTGCGGCGATCTTGTGCTTGCGCAAGCTGGAGAGAATGGGGCGGATATGCACGGGAACGTTCCTGATGGGAAGGAGGGTGCGCGGCGCGTCACTGCGACTTGAGTTGCAGCGCGGTCTGCACGCGCATGGCCTGCCACGCCGGCAGCGCGCCGGCCAGCAGGCTGCTGCCCAGGGTCAGCGCCAGTGCGGTCAGCAGCATGCTGCCGTCCATGTGCGCCAGCCCGGCATAGTCGGCCGGCTGCTGCCGCACCAGCCACAGGCCGATCCAGGCGAACAGCAGGCCGATCGCGCCGCCGACTGCGCCGATCATTGCCGCTTCCACCAGGTGCTGGGCGAAGATCGCCCGGCGCGATGCGCCGAGCGCCCGCCGCACCCCGATCTCGCCGCCCTGGCGCAGGAACTTGGCCAGCATCAGGCCGACGGTGTTGAGCAGGCAGATGCCGAGGAACACCAGCGCCAGCCACAGCTGCAGGCGCACGTCGGCCGGCACCGCATGATTGCGGTCCAGCCAGGTCATCACGTCGCTCAGGCGCGCATCGGCCGGATGGCTGAAACGGCCGGCATCGTGTTGCTGGCGCGCGTAGCTGTCCAGGTAATCGCGGTAGGCGGTGCGCTTGCCGGCGTCGGCGAGTTCCACCCAGTACTGGATCCACGCGCACGGCGCGTTCTCGCTGTCTTGGCCATCGCCGCTGCTGCCCCAGCACTCCATGCTGCCGCTCGCTCCCATCTGCAGGTCGCGCGAGGTCGAGAACGGAATGAAGATGTCCTCGCTGTCGCCGTATTCGGTGTTGGTCAGGTCGTAGAAGCGCGGGTTCATGCTCCAGTCCTCGGTAACGCCGACGATGCGCAGCATGTTTTCGCCGACCTGCAGGTCGCGCCCGGTGCTGTCCACGTCGCCGAACAACTGATCGTTGAGCTTGCGCGAGAGCACCGCCACGCGCGCGCGCCGCGTGTCGTCCTCGGCGGTCCAGGCGTGGCCGTAGCGCATCGGGATCGCGAACATCGGAAAGAAGTCGGCCGAGGTGAAGCGTGCTTCGACGTGGGACGGCGTCTGTTCGGCCTTGACCGGCACCACGTTCACGCCGCCGGCGGACATCATCGCCTGGTGGTCGCCGCGCTTGTCGCGCAACAGCGCTTCGGCGTCGCGGCGGGTCAGCTGCAGCGGTTCGGTCGCGCCCGGTTCGTACTTTTCGTCCGGATAGACGTTCATCTCCACGTAGAACAGCTGCGCGCTCTTGCCCGGGATCGGGTCGGCGGCCAGGACGTGGAACACGGTCAGCGTGGTCATCGACGCGCCGATGCCGACCGCGATGGCGAGCACCATCAACGCGGTCAGCAGGCGGTTGCGGCCGAAGCTGTGCAGCGCCAGTTTGCAGTAGTAGCCGAACATCGGGAGTCCTGGAAAAAAGGGCCGGCATGACGCCGGCCAAGGGGACGCTTCAAGCACTGCGCGTGGCCACTGCCGGCGGTACCGCCGCGGCGCGGCGCGCCGGCGCGAACACCGCGATCTGGCCGAGCAGCCACAGCGTGATCGCACCGAACGGCAGGTAGTACAGCGGCAGCCGCGGCAGTTCGTACTTGCCCATCAGCCACTGGTTGATCGCGTAGGCCAGCAGCATGCCGAGCACGATGCCGGTGCTGGCCAGCAGGAAGTTCTCGGTCTGGAAGTAGCGCAGGATCTGCCCGCGGGTGGCGCCGAGCGCGCGGCGGATGCCGATCTGCTTGGTGCGCTGCTGCACCCAGAAGCTGGCCAGGCCGACGATGCCCAATGCGGTCACGATCAGCAGCGCCACGCACACCGCGCCGAGCAGCCACACCATCGCGCGGTCGCCCTGGAAGTAGGCGTCGCGGATTTCGGCGTAGGTCTGCTGCTTCAATACCAGCCGGCTATTGTCCACCTTCATCAGCGCCGCGGTCGCGGCGGCGAGCACTTCCTGGCGCCGCGCCGGGTCGGTGACGCGCAGCACGTACAGGCCCTTGGTGTAGTTCAGGCGCAGCGGCAGCAGCATCGCGTAGTCGATTTCGGCCAGGCCGCTGGTCGCGGCCGGCCGCGCCAGCGTGTCGACGATGCCGACCACGCGCACCGGGATCTGTCCGGTATAGAGGGTCTTGCCGAGAGCATTCTGCCCAGGGAACATCTTCTCCGCGGTGGCACGATTGAGAATGATGGCGGTACCTTTTTTCTGCGCGTCCTTGTCGGTTTGCGCGGTCTCCAGATCCAGGTATTCGTCGGGCGTGAAATCGCGCCCGGCCGCCAGCCGCAGGCCCAGTGTCTGCAGCGTGCCTTCTTCTGCCATGTACTGCGCCGCGTTGAGGGTGGGCCGCTCCTGGTCCGGGGTCAGCGACAGGCTGGTGTTCCAGGAGTAGTGTACGAACGGCACCTGGTTGAGTACGGTCGCGTTGCGCACGCCCGGCACGGCGCGCAACGCGGCCAGATCCTCACGGGTGCGCGCGGCCGCATTGACCTGCTGGCCGATGCCGCCGAGCGAGACCGTCACCAGTTCCGACTCGGCGATGCCGCTGGGCCGGTGCAGGGTTTCGATGCGGTTGCCGATCAGGAACAGCGCGTTGCATACGATGGCGCAGGCAAGCGCGATCTCCAGCACGATCAGCGCGGCGGCGGTCTTGTGCCGGCGCAGGGTGGAAAGGATGGGGCGGATGTCCATGGCGATAACCTTGTGAGGGACCTTCGTTGGCGGTCTGCCCGCCGCCGTGCGGCGGGGGCGATGATCAGGACGATTTGAGCTGCAGCGCCGGCGCCACCTGGATCGCGCGCCAGGCCGGCAGCAGGCCGGCCAGCAGACTGGCGGCCAGGGCCAGCGCGAAGGTCAGTGCCAGCATCGTGGGGTCCAGATGGGCCAGCTTGGCGTAGTCGGAGGGCTGCTGGCGCACGGCCCACAGGCCGAGCACGGCCAGGCCGAGACCGGCGATGCCGCCGGCCAGACCGATGGTGCCGGCTTCGACCAGACACTGCGCGAAGATCGCACGGCGCGAGGCGCCCAGCGCGCGGCGCACGCCGATCTCGCCGCTGCGGCGCAGGAACTTGGCCAGCAGCAGGCCGACGGTATTGAGCAGGCATACCAAAAGAAAACCCATCGCCAGCCACAGCTGCAGGCGCACGTCGCCCGGCACCACTTCGTTGTGGTCCAGCCACTGCATCACGTTGCGCAGGCGCACGTTGTTCGGTCGCTCGAAGCGGCCGGCGGCACGCTGCTGGTTGGAGTAGTTCTCGAGGTAGGCCTTGTAATCGGCGGCCTGCGCCGGGCTCTCCAGTTCCGCCCAGTACTGCATCCAGTTGCAAGGCGCATTGAGCGAGGTCTGATCGCCGTTGCTGTCGCCGAAGCAGTTCATGTTGCCGTTGCGGTCTATCTTCAGGTCCATCGCGACCGAGAACGGCAGGTAGGCCTGTTCGTCCGAACCGTAGGTGTTGGTGATGTCGTAGAAGCGCGGATTGGGGGCCCAGGTGTCCAGCACGCCGACGATGCGGAACGTGTTCTGGTCCATGCGCAGTTCGCGGCCGACGCTGTTGGCGCCGTCGTACAGTTTTTCGTTGAGCTTCTTGCTGATGACCGCCACCCGCTCGTGGCGTTCGTCTTCCGTACCGGTCCAGCCGTGGCCGTACAGGAACGGCGTGTCGAACATCGGGAAGAAATCCGCCGAGGTAAGCCGTACTTCCGACTTGAACGGTTTCAGCCCGCTCTTGAGCGGCTCGATCACCGCCGACCCACCGGTCATGATCGCTTGCCGCTTGGCGCGTTTCTCGCGCAGCAGCGTTTCGGCGTCGTAGCGCGTGTTCTGGAAGTCCGGCTCCTCGCCGGGCTGGAAGCCGGCCTTCGGCTGCGCATCGACCTGCACGTAGAACAGCTTGTCGCTCTTCTGCGGGATCGGGTCGCCGGAGAGCACGTAGAACACGGTCAGCGTGGTCATGCTGGCGCCGATGCCCAGCGCGATGGCCAGCACCATCAGGGCGGTGAGGACCTTGTTGCGGCGGAAGCTGCGCAAGGCGAGGCGAAAGTAATAGCCGAACATGGGTGGCTCCGGGTCAGGCGCTACGGGTGGCGGTGGCGGGTGGGACGGCGGCGGCGCGCAGCGCGGGGCCGAGGACGGCGAGCTGGCCGAGCAGCCATACCGCCACGATGCCGGTGAGCACCGTGGGCGAGGACAGCCGCTCCAGTTCGAAGCGTTGCATCAGCCATTGGTTCATGACGTAGGCAAGGACGGCGCCCAACACGGCGCCGCCGCCGACGATCAGGAAGTTTTCCAGCTGGACGTAGCCCATGATGTCGCGGCGGGTGGCACCGATGGCGCGGCGGATGCCGATCTGCCGGGTGCGCTGCTGCACCCAGAAACTGGCCAGCCCGCCGATGCCCAACGCGGTGACGGTGAGCAGGATCACGATGATCGCCAGCAGCATGCGCGCCACTGCGCTGTCGCTCCTGAAATAGTCCGCGCGCAGTTCCTGCATGGTGGCGACCTGGTGCTGCACATAGGTCGGGTTGGCATGCTGCATCGCCGCCGCCGCGCGTTGCAGGACCTGCGGCAGTTGCCCCGGTTTGCTGCGGATCAGATAGCCGCCGCCCCAGCCTTCGGCGCCGACGCGCAGTTCGGTCAGCAGCGCGTCTGCATCGTCGTCGTGGCCGGCGATCACGCCACGCAGCGGTGCCATCACCCCAACGACATCCAGCCGTACCGCCTGGTTCCACATCGTGGTGTAGATCTTCTGCCCCAGCGGCGAAACGCCAGGAAACAACTTGGCGGCCAGCGACGGGGTGATCAGCGTCGGCAGCTGCCGCTCGCCATGGTTGCTCTCCGCGAACATCTCGGCGGCAGCCGGCAGCTCGGCGTCGTGCAGGTCGCGGCCGGCGACGATGCGGATGCCCAGGGCGCGGTTCAGGCCCTGGCTGCCGGAGAACAGCGTCGCGTGCGCCGCCGGTTGCGTCGACTGCGCTTCCCGGAACAGTTGCACCCGGTTCGGATTCCACAGCGGCGGTGCGCCAAAGGCGGCCGCTTCCACGCCGGGCACCGCTTGCAACACATCCAGGCTGCGCCCGACGCTGCTCTTGCTGTCTTGCTCGCCGATCACGGAGATGCTCTGGATCAGGCCGATGTCCTGCTCCATCACCCCGGTCGGCGTGTCCACCCGCTGGTAGGTGCGCGCGATGATGAACACCAGGTTGCACAGCACCGCCAGGGTCAGGGCGATCTGCAAGACCATCAACACCACCGCGGCACGATGGCTGCCCAGCGCGGAAAGAATGGGGCGTGCGTGTCTCAGCGCGGTCATAGCGATTTCACCTGCAGGGCGGGAGCGATGCGCGAAGCGCGCCATGCGGGCCACACGCCGGCCGCCAGGGCCGACAGCACCGCCACGGCCAGCGCGAGCGCAAGCAGCGAGGGGTCGGCATGCGCCTGTTGGGCGTAGGCCACCGGTTGCTGGCGCACCAGCCACAGGCCGATCCAGGTCAGCGGGATGCCGAGCAGTCCGCCGAGGCAGCCGATCAGCCCGGATTCGGCCAGGCATTGCAGGAACACCGCGCGGCGGCTGGCGCCCAGCGCGCGGCGCACGCCGATCTCGGCGGCTTTGCGCATGAACTTGGCGACCAGCAGGCCGACCGCATTGAGCAGGCACACCAGCAGCACGCCGAAGCCGATCCAGCTCTGCATGCGCACGGTGGCCGGCACCACGCGCTTGTAGTCGAGCCAGTCGAGCAGATCGTGCAGGCGTGTGTTGGGCGCGCGTTCGAACCGGCCCAACTGGCGTTGCTGCGCGCTGTAGTCGTCCAGTGCGATGCGGTAACGCTGGACCTGCGCCGGCGTGCGCAGTTGCACCCAATACTGCACCCAGGTGCATTGCGCGCTCTTGGGATTGTGCAGGCCCGCTTCCTGGTCCCGGCCCCAGCACTGCATCGGCCCATAGCCGTAGTCCTGGGGCAGGTCCAGCCAGGTCTCGAACGGCACGTACAGCGCTTCCGGCGCCTTGTACGCGCCCGAATTGAGATCGTAGAAACGCGGCTGCGCATCCCAGGTGTCGATCACCCCGATCACCCGAAACGGGCGGGTGGCGATGGTCAAGGTCTTGCCGACGCTGTCGGCGCCGCCGAACAGGGTGTCGTTGAGCGTGCGGGTCAGCACCACCACCTGCGCGCGCTGCGCATCGTCGCCACGGCTCCAGCCGCTGCCGTAGAGGAAGCGCATGCCGAACATCGCGAACAGGTCGGCGGTCGCGGCGCGGGTGGTGAGCATGCGCAAGGGGCTATTCGGCAGGGTCTGGCGGACCGGCAGCCAGTTCGCGCTGGTCATGGTCTGCGCCGGCGCAGCGTGCAGCCGGTACAGCGCGTTCGCGTCCTGCCAGGTCAGTTCGTCGGGCGGCTCCTGGTCGGCACCCGGCAGGTCGCGCGGACGCGGGTCCAGTTGCGGATGGAACAGCGTGGCGCTGCGGCCGGGCAGGGGATCGCCGGACAGCGTATGCAGCACCGTCAGCATGGTCATCGAGGCGCCGATGCCCAGCGCCACGGCCAGCACCATCAGTGTGGTGAGGATCTTGTTGCGGCCGAAGCTGCGCAGGGCGAGGTGGAGGTAGTAACCGAACATCGTGGGTCTCGGGTCAGGCGCTACGGGTGGCGGTGGCGGGTGGGACGGCGGCGGCGCGCAGCGCGGGGCCGAGGACGGCGAGTTGGCCGAGCGCGCACAGCAGTGCGGCACCGGCCGGCAGGTAGGTCGCTGGCAACCGATCCAGTTCGAAGAAGCGCATCAGCAGGACGTTGCCGGCGTAGGCCAGCAGCATGCCCAGCACCACGCCGGCGCCGACGATGAGCAGGTTCTCGGTGTGGAAGTGCTGCAGGATGTCGCGGCGGGTGGCGCCGAGCGCGCGGCGGATGCCGATCTGCCGGGTGCGTTGCTGCACCCAGAAACTGGCCAGTCCGACGATGCCCAGCGCGGTCACCAGCAGCATCGCGGCGATGACTGCCAGCAGCAGCTTGGCCATGGCCCGATCGCTCTGGAAGTAGCGCTGGCGCAGTTCGTTCAACGGCTTGCTGTACTCGCCGTCCAGGACCGCGTCGGGCGCCGCGCGTGCCACCGCGGTGCGCGCCTGCTCGATGATGCGCGGCAGCTCGCGCGGATCGGCGCGCAGCACATAGACACCGGATTGCGACGCCTCGCGCACCGGGATGAGCACCGACCAGTCGCTGCCGATCGCGCCGTCCTCGCTGCGGCCGGGATCGGGCCGGGCCAGGTGCGGCAGGGTGCCGACCACGCGGTAGTGGCCGCCGGCCCAGAATTCGCGGCCCAGCGGATCCTGGCCACGCCACAGGTGGTCGGCCAGGGCACGGGTGACCCACACGTCGGCCGTGTCCGGGGCGAAGTGCTCGAACGGCTGGTAGTCGGCGTCGTCGAACGCGCGGCCGCTGTCCGGCTTGAGGCCCAGGGCGGCAACGGCGCCGGGGCTGGCCGTATAGAAATGCGGCACGCCGCCGACCTCGGTGCAGGCCTGGTCCAGGCAAATGCCGTTGTTGCCTGCAGCCGGAGCGAACGGGACGGTGTTGATGGTGCCTGCCGCGCGCACCCCGGGGATGCGACGCACGGCATCGAGCACGCGCGCATTGAGATCGGCATGGTTGCAGCCGTCGCAGCCGGACAAGGACACCAGGCCCAGCGCGGCTTCGTCGACGCCGCTGTCCAGGTGCATCAGATCCAGCCGGTTGCCGATCAGAAAGAACGCGTTGCACAGCACCGCGCAGGCCAGCGCGACTTCGAGCGCGATCAGCGTCGCGGCGATGCGGTGGCGCGACAGGGCGCGCAGGATGGGGGCGATCTGCATCATGGAGGGGGCCCGGTCACAGGGTCTTGAGCTGCAGCGCCGGCGCGATCCGGCTTGCCCGCAAGGCCGGGAACAGGCCGGCGGCCACGCTGCAGCCGACGGCCAGCACGAAGGTGCCGGCGAATGCCAACAGGTCCAGGCGCGCCAGATCGGCGTAGGCGGCCGGCTGCTGGCGCACGCTCCACAGCCCCAGCAGGGTCAGCAGCCATCCGCCGATGCCGCCGATCAAGCCGATGACGCTGGCTTCGGTCAGGCACTGGGCGAAGATCGCGCGCCTGGACGCGCCCAGCGCGCGGCGCACGCCGATCTCGCCGCCGCGGCGCAGGAACTTGGCCAGCAGCAGGCCGACGCTGTTGAACAGGCACAGGCCCAGAAACGCCACCGCCAGCCAGCTCTGCAGCCGCACGTCGCCGGGCACGACCCGGTTGTGGTCCAGCCACTGCGGCAACGACAACAGGCGCGCCGTGTCGGTGCGGCCGATGCGTCCGGCCGCCTGCTGCTGGGCGGCGTAGTCGGCCAGCAGGCGCCGGTAGTCGGCCACCTTGGCCGGCGTATCCAGTTGCACCCACAACTGCACCCACACGCACGGTGCAATGCGCAGGTCCAGCGGCTGCGCCGGCGTGCCGAAGCAGGTCCATGGCTCGATGTGGCCGTCGTTGATTTCCAGGCTGGTGGACAGCGGCGCGAACACGTCCTGCGGCTTGCCATAGAAGCTGCCGGTGTCGCCGTGGGAGAAGCTGCCGCCGGCCAGCGTGTAGAACTGCGGCGACGGCCGCCAGGGCGCCAGCACGCCGACGATGCGTACCGCATTGCCGCGCAACAGCAGGCTGCGTCCGACGCTGTTGCGGCCCTCGAACAGTTTGTTGTTGAGATCGGCCGAGATCACCGCCACCCGGGCGTGGTCCTGGTCGTCCCGCGCACGCCAGCCGCTGCCGTAGGCGAACGGCACCTGGAACATCGGAAAGAAATCGGCTTGCGTGGACAGCATCTGCGCCATGAACGCCGGGCCGTCGCGTTCGGGCGCGCGCAGCTTGATCTGGCTCTCGGCCACTACTGCCTGGCGATCGGCGCGCCCGGTCTTCCACAGGTCCATCGCGCTGGGATAGTCGAGCTTGTCGAACGGCTGCCGGCCGGTGCTGCCGGCAGGGCGCGGATCGAGCTGCGGGTAGAAGATCCGCTGGCTGCGCCCGGGCAACGGATCGCCGGACAGCAGCCGCATCACCGTCAGCGTGGTCATCGCCGCGCCGATGCCGACGGCGATGGACAGCACCATCAACGCGCTCAACACCGGACTGCGGCGCAGGCTGCGTAGCGCAAGTTGAAGGTAGTAGCCGAACATGCCGTTCTTCGCCTGCCGTCGCCGCGCCGTCAGCCGTTGGCCGCGGCGCCGTGGCCGGTATGCCCCAGCACCGGTTCGCGCTGCAGGTCGGTGGCCTGGCCGTCGACGATGTGCACGTTGCGCTGCGCGCGCGCGGCCAGTTCCGGATCGTGGGTGACCATGACGATAGTCGAGCCCTGCGCGTTGATCTCTTCCAGCAGTTCCATCACCCCGCGCGCCATCTGCGAGTCCAGGTTGCCGGTCGGTTCGTCGGCCAGCAGCAGGCGCGGGCTGCCGGCCAGCGCGCGCGCGATCGCCGCGCGCTGTTGCTGGCCGCCGGACAGCTCGGACGGGTAATGCTTCATCCGCGAACCCAGCCCGACCCGGCCCAACGCGTCCTCGATGCGCTGCTTGCGCTCGGCTGCGGCCATGCCGCGGTAGCGCAGCGGCACATCGACGTTGTCGAACAGGTTGAGGTCGGGGATCAGGTTGAAGCCCTGGAAGATGAAACCGATCTTCTGGTTGCGCATGCGCGAGCGCGCGTCGTCGTTGAGGTTGCTGACGTCCTGGCCGTCGAGCAGGTACTGGCCGCTGGTGAAGGTCTCCAGCAGGCCGGCGATGTTGAGGAAGGTGGTCTTGCCGGAGCCGGACGGCCCGGTGACGGCGACGAATTCGCCTTCACGCACATGCAGATCCAGCGAACGCAACGCGTGCGTCTCGACCTGTTCGGTACGGAAGACCTTGGAGACGGAGCGCATTTCGAGCATGACGTAGTCCTTTGGCAGTGAAGCGGGGATTGGGGATTGGGGATTGGGAATATCGGGATTCGGAATCAGCAAGCGGGGAAGGAAAACGGCAGGGGCCTACAAATCCCCAATCCCGAATCCCCAATCCCAGCCTTCAATGCACCGTCACCTGCGGCGCCTCGCCGAACAGGTCGCTGCCGGAGACCACGACGCGATCGCCCGGTTGCAGGCCCGAACGCACCTCGACTTCGCCCAGGCTGGTGACGCCGAGTTCCACCGGGCGGCGGATCGCCGAGTTGCCGTCCATCACGTAGGCGTAGCGGCCGCCGGATTGTTCGACGAACGGACCGCGCTCGAGCTTGAGCACGTTCTTGCGGGTATCCAGCAGCACCCGCGCGCTCATGCGCTGGCTCTGGCGCAGGCCCGGCGGCTGCTTGTCGGTGAAGCGGATGCGCGCGTTGACCTCGCCGTTGACCACTTCCGGCGACACCGCCGAGATCGCGCCGGCGAACGGTTCGCCGGCACCGCTGGTCAGCTGCGCCGGCATGCCGATCGCCAGGTCGCGGGCGAAGCTTTCCGGCACCTTGATCTCCAGTTCGAACTTGGACAGGTCGACCACGCCCAGCACCGGCGCATTGGCGGCGACGTTGGTGTGTTGCGACACCTGCACCTGGCCGACCTGGCCATCGAACGGCGAGCGCAGGGTGAGCAGGTCCACCTGGCGCTTCACCTCGGTGACCACGGCGCGCTGGCGCTCGGCGAGCAGGCGCTTGTTGCGTGCGTCCAGGCCGGCGCCTTGGGTCTGCAGGCCGGAATCCTTCTGCGCATGGCTCATCGCGATGTCGGCCTTCTTCAGCGAGTCCTGCGCCTTGGCCAATTCCACCGCCGGCACCGCGCCGCCGTCGTAGCCGCGCTGGTAGCGCTCCAGGTCGCGGCTGGCCGCCTGCCGCTCGATCTGCGCCTGGTCGACCAGCTTGCTGGCGTTGGCGCGTGCCAGCACCGCATCCAGATCGGCGCGGCCGGCTTCGGCTTCCAGGCCGGCCAGCGTGGCTTCTTCCTGGGCGAGCTTGCTGCGCAGTTCGGGGCTGTCGATCTCGGCCAGCGCCTGGCCCTGCTTGACCACGTCGCCGGCGACCACCTTCAGGCTCACGGTGCCGCCGGAGATCGCGTACAGGGTGGGGCTGTTGGCGGCGATCAGGCGCCCGTCGGCGGAGATGTCGCGGACCAGGTCGCCGCGGCTGACCGTGGCGATGCGCACGCGCTGCGCGTCGAACGAGCGGCTGCCGGCGATCCAGCCGCGCGCGGCGAAGGCGATGCCGAGCAGCACCGCCAGCGCGATCAGTGCGGGCCAGAACCAGCGGCGCCAGGCGGCAGCGGAGCGGGGGCGGGCGAGAACCTGGTCCTGGGCGGAAGTGTCGCGGATCATCGGTCGGGTCGGCGCAGTGGAGAATGAACGAATCCAAAGCACGTCGCGTGCCAATCGCAAGTGACTGAAATTGCTACGGTTCGATGGGGGTGGGCGGCTGTCCGCGTGTCCGCGGACACGTTCGCGGACACCGTGTCCGCAGCCTTCCCGGACGATCGGGACAGGCCGCGCTGCCGCGATCCGCGTCTGGATCGTGTACGGGGCCAGGTCCGGCGGTCCCCACTCGGTCGCGCCACATACGGAAGCTTCGTGCTGGTTCGCCGCAATCCGAGCCGTACCGCCAGGGCATGCGATGGCGCATCCAAGTCGCGTCGGCAGGTCCTATAGGACATTCAGCGGACAAAGCTAGAATGGCGATCTTTCGGTGCAGGGTGCGGCTATGTGCGGGATCGTGGGTGCGATTGCGGAACGGGACGTGGTGCCGGTGCTGATCGAAGGCCTGAAGCGGCTGGAGTACCGAGGCTACGACTCCTCCGGCATCGCCGTGGTCGCCGGCGACGGCGTGCGCCGGGTGCGCCGCACCGGGCGCGTGGCGGAGATGGAAAGCGCGGCGCTGGCCGAGGACCTGCACGCCACGCTGGGCATCGGCCACACCCGCTGGGCCACCCATGGCGGCGTCACCGAGGCCAACGCGCATCCGCACGTCAGCCATGGCGACCTGGCGCTGGTGCACAACGGCATCATCGAGAACCACGAGCAGCAGCGCGAACGGCTGCGCGCGCTGGGCTATGTATTCGAGTCGCAGACCGACACCGAGGTCATCGCGCACCTGATCCACTATCACGCCGCGCAGGGGCTTTCGCTGCTGGCGGCGCTGCAGGCCGCGGCCAAGGAACTGACCGGCGCCTATGCGCTGGCCGCGGTCAGCAAGTCGCGCCCGGACGTGCTGGTATGCGCGCGCATGGGCTGTCCGCTGCTGATCGGCCTGGGCGAGGGCGAGAACTTCATCGCCTCCGACGTGTCGGCGGTGATCCAGGCCACGCGCCGGGTGATGTTCCTGGAAGAGGGCGACACCGCCGAGCTGAGCCGCAGCGGGGTGCAGGTGTACGACGCCGAAGACCGGCCGGCGCAACGCGAAGTGCACATGTCCGAAGTGTCGCTGGCCTCGCTGGAACTGGGCCCGTACCGCCACTTCATGCAGAAGGAGATCCACGAGCAGCCGCGCGCGCTGGCCGACACGCTGGAAGCGCTGTTCGACGCCGGCGGCTTCGACACCACGCTGTTCGGCCGCAATGCCGGGCAGCTGGCCGACATCGACGGCGTGCAGATCCTCGCCTGCGGCACCAGCTACTACGCCGGGCTGACCGCGCGCTACTGGATCGAGTCGATCGCCGGCCTGCCATGCAGCGTGGAGATCGCCAGCGAATACCGCTACCGCGCCGCCTACGCCAACCCGCGCCAGCTGATCGTCACCATTTCCCAGTCCGGCGAGACCCTGGACACGATGGAGGCGCTGAAATACGCCAAGTCGCTGGGCCACGCCAAGACCTTGTCGATCTGCAACGTGCCCGAGAGCGCGATTCCGCGCGCCAGCGCGCTGGTGCTTTACACCCGCGCCGGCGCCGAGATCGGCGTGGCCTCGACCAAGGCCTTCACCACCCAGCTGGCGGCGCTGTTCCAGCTGACCTGCGTGCTGGCCAAGCTGCGCGGGCGGCTGAGCGCCGCGCAGGAAGCCGAGTACCTGGAACAGCTGCGCTACCTGCCGGGCAGCGTGCAGCACGCGCTGAACCTGGAACCGCAGATCGCGGTGTGGGCCGAGCGTTTCGCCGACAAGCACAACGCGCTGTTCCTGGGCCGCGGCCTGCACTATCCGATCGCGCTGGAAGGCGCGCTCAAGCTCAAGGAAATCACCTACATCCACGCCGAAGGCTACCCGGCCGGCGAACTCAAGCACGGCCCGCTGGCGCTGGTGGATGCGAACATGCCGGTAGTGGTGATCGCGCCCAACGACGCGCTGCTGGAGAAGGTGAAATCCAACATGCAGGAAGTGCGCGCGCGCGGCGGCGAGCTGTTCGTGTTCGCCGACCAGGACAGCCACTTCAGCGAATCCGAAGGCGTGCACGTGATCCGCACCCCGCGCAACGCCGGCCTGCTCAGCCCGGTGGTGCACACCATCCCGGTGCAGCTGCTCGCGTATCACACCGCGCTGGCGCGCGGCACCGACGTGGACAAGCCGCGCAACCTGGCCAAGTCGGTGACGGTGGAATAGCGGCGGGCGTGCGTCGCTATGGTTGGCCTGCGTGCCTTCGCAGGCCAGCCGGCGCCGCGCAGGGAGATCGCTGGCGCATCGCTGGTTCGGGACGGCCGCAGCCGATGGCCGATGCCGGCACCGCCGCGCCGGCGCGAGGCGGCACGCCTGCCGCTGCGTAACCGATTCGGCTACACGGCAACGCCGTCGAAGAACGCGACCAGGCCCTGCGGCGCATCGGCGTCGAAGAACATCGCCAGATTCTGCGCCGACTCTTCGGCAAAGGCCGCGCTGCGCGGGAACAGCTCGCTTTCGTACGCGGCGAGCGCGGCTTCGATCGCGCCGGGATTGGCGACGATGGCCTGGCCGAGTTCGGCGCCGTCGTGGAGCGCGAGATTGGCGCCTTCGCCGGCGAACGGCGACATCAGGTGCGCCGCATCGCCTAGCAAGGTCACGCCAGGCGTGCGCTCCCAGCGGTGCTCGATCGGCAGGGCATGGATCGGGCGCAGCACGGGGTCGGTATCGCCATCGGTGACGAGCGCCGTCAACGACGGGGCCCAGCCATCGAATTCCGCGGCGACGCGGGCCAGTGCGGCCGCCGGGTCGGCGAAGTCGAGGCGGGCGAACCAGTCCTGCGGCCTGTTCAGCGACACGTAGGTTTGCAGGGTGCCATCGGCATGGCGGTGGGCGAGGATGCCCTTGCCCGGCGCGACCGCCATCAGCGTGCCGCCGCCGATCACCTGCGCGCTGGCGGGGTGGCGCGTGTCGCCGTCGAACAGGCAGGTCTCGATGAACGAGGTGCCGGCGTAGGCGGGCACTGCGGCCGACAGCAACGGACGTACGCGCGACCAGGCGCCGTCCGCGCCCACGAGCAGATCGGTGGTCACGGTCGCGCCGTCGGCGAAGCGCAGCAGGTGCCGCCCGTCGCCGAGCGGAGCGGCCGTGGCCAGCTTGCGTCCCCAGCGGATGGTGCCCGCGGGAAGCGAATCGAGCAGGAGACGGCGCAGGTTTCCGCGATCCACTTCGGGCCTGGCGCCGCTGCCCGTGTCGGGCCTGTCGATCAGGATGGCGCCTTGGCTGTCGACGATGCGTTTTGCGTCCGCACCGGGAAGGACCAGGCCGAGGAAGGCGTCGTAGAGGCCTGCGGCCTTGAGCGCGCGCTGCCCGTTGTAGGTGTGGATATCGAGCAAGCCTCCCTGCGGGCGGGCATCCGCCGAGGCCTCGGCTTCGTAGATCGTGGCGGCGATGCCGTGCACGTGCAGCACGCGGGCGAGCATGAGCCCGCCGAGCCCGGCGCCGATGATCGCGATGGGAGTGTGCATCTGAATCCTTGATCGTGTGGATGCGTCGGGACGGGCGCGAGTACGGATGGAACGGTGTTCCACATGTTGGAATGTCGTTCCATCCATGTCAAGATGAAGCATGGCCAAGACAACGCGCGGCACCCCGCGACGCGAGGCATCGCTCTCGCGCGAACAGATCGTAGACGCGGCGATCGCGCTGCTGGACAGCGGCGGCGAGGGCGGGCTGACCTTCCGCGCGCTGTCCGAACGGCTCGCCACCGGCCCCGGCGCGCTCTACTGGCATGTCGCCGACAAGCGCGACCTGCTGACCGCCGCCTGCGACGCCATCGTCGCGCGCACCCTGCATGCGCCCTGCGCCGATGCCACGCCGGAGGCGGCGCTACGCGCGCTGGCGCTGGGCATGTTCGATGCGATCGATGCGCACCCGTGGATGGGGTCGGCGCTCACCCGCGCGCCCGGCGAATTGCCGATCGTGCGCGTCGTCGAGCGCATCGGCCAGCAGGTGCATGCGCTCGGCGTGCCGGACCACGAGCAGTGGGCCGCGGTCTCCGCGTTGTTGAGCTACATCCTCGGCGTTGCCGGGCAGAACGCGGCCAACACGCAGCTCGCGCGCACGCGCGGCATCGTCAGGTCCGATTTCCTGGATGCGGTGGCGACGGCGTGGTCGCGGCTGGATGCGGACACGTACCCGTTCGTGCGCGGCATGGCCGCACAGCTGCGCACGCATGACGACCGGGTGGATTTCCTGGCCGGCATCGACCTGATCCTGCATGGTCTGGCGGCACGGCGCGCGCAGGCGTCGCCGGCTGCCGTGCCGGGCCGCAAGATCGCCACCAGGAAGAAGTAGCGGGGTTGTCGTCGCGTCGCGGTGTCGGCACGGCGCGTGTAGCGGACCGGTCTGGTCAACGATGCTGGCGCCATGTGACGTGATGTGACGTCGTTGCGGTCGCGAGCCTCTACGGTTGCCGGATCGCCGCTGGTCGTCGGCGCATGTGGCGTACCAGTTTCATGCACGCATGTTCGGTGATTGCGGCATCGTGCGGCATCCGCGTATCCGCCTGGCTCCACGGCGTTCGCCGTGCACACGCACGCCGGATTGGCAGCCGCCGCGGCCGGCTGCCAACGCAATGGCCCAGCTTATGCATAAGCTCCTGGCGAGGGTTCCCACCACGCAGGAGGACGCATGTACGAGTCTTTCAGACAGGGGGCGCCGGCCGAACTGTGGCAGGCGCTGGTGCACGAAGCAGGGCAGCGGCTGGGCCGGCCGCTGGACGAGTCGCGCGAGAGCTATCTGGTGTTCGTGTTGCTGCGCTACCAGGCCGATGGACACTTGCTGTCGCGTACCCAGGCGTTGGCCTGGCTGCATGCGCAGGAGCAGGTCGGGCGCGCCCGCGCCGATGCGCTGCGCGAGGTCGGCGACGGCTGCCTGCTGATCGCCGGCCTGTTTCCCGGCGTGGCCGCGCGGCGCCGGGTCAGCGTGGACTACTTCATCGACCTGGGCCGCGGCGCCTACTACGAAGTGGCCGAGACCCGCGCCAGCGATGCGGGGTTGTTCGGGCAGCTGGCGCGCAGCTACCAGGAACTGGTGCGCACGCTGGGCGCGCTGCGTCCGCCGCGCGACTGGCGAATCGGTGAGGATGGTTCGCTGCGCGCTTGAGCGGCCGGGACTGGTGTGAGTGAGCGGTTGCTGGACACCGTGGTGTCGCGTGATGCGCGTCGAGCCAGTACGGTTGGCGAAGCGATGTAGGAGCGGCTTCAGCCGCGACAGGATCTATCGGTAGCCTGTCGCGGCTGAAGCCGCTCCTACAAAAACCAATTGCCGTTAAAACGGACAGGAAGAATCCTCTGGCCGCCGCTCAGAACCAGACCCGCACACCGGCCACCACGCGCGTCTCGCGCGCGGCTTCTCCCGCGTCGCGCCGATAATCCGCGGTCGCGCCGAACGCGCGCTCGTGGACCACGCCGAGATACGGCGCTAAACGGCGGCTGATCTCGTAACGCAAACGCAGCCCGGCCTCGACCGTGGACAGGCCGCTGCCGATGCCGTGCGCGCGATCGTCGGCGAATGCCGCCTGCGCTTCCAGCCGCGGCTGCAGGATCCAGCGGTTGCTCAGCAGCACGTCGTACTCGCCTTCCAGGCGTGCGCTGGCGCTGCCGCCTTCGCCGACGTACAGCGTGGCCGCGACCTCGAACTTGTACGGCGCCATGCCCTGCACGCCGAAGGCGGCCGAGGTGCGCGCATCGCCCGGGGCGACGTCCTGTTTCACCCCGACCAGCAGGTCCCACCACGGCGAAACCGCGTGGCCGTACAGCGCTTCCAGGTCCGCCGCTTCGGTGCGGCCGCCGCTGCGCTCGCCTTCGCTGCGCAGCCACAGCCGATCGATGTCGCCGCCGTACCAGGCACTGGCTTCCCAGGCCTGGCCGTTGCCGTGGTCGTTGTCCCAGCCTTCCAGCCGGTCGAACAGCAGGTAGCCGGTGCGCGACGGCGCATGCAGCATCGCGTGCGTCCGCAGGACCGGGAATGCGGCAGCGCGGTCGGCGTCGGTGAGCGCTGGGATCGGCTCGCGCGGTAGCGTGGGAGCGGATGCAGTGGCGCAGGTACACGTCGCCGCTGCGCTGGAGTGAGCATGGCGCGCTTCTGTTTTCCCGGGGTTCCGCTCCCCGGTCCTTGGTCCCGGCTCCACAGTCCCCGACTGCATCCCGGCGTGGTCCTGTATGGCGCTATCGGCCTGCGCTGCGGTTGGCGTGCCGTGCTCCATCGTGGCCGGCTGCATGTCCATGTGCTGCATGTCCGCATGGCCGGGTATGGCATGGTCGGCATGCGCCTCGTGGTCCATGTCCATGTGCTGCATGCCGCCGTCGCTCGTCGTCGGCGCTGCCGGAACATTCGCGACGTGTGCGGCGTGACCCACCGCCGCGTGATCCATGCCGGCATGTACCATCGCTGCGTCATCGCCGTCGGCGACGGCGGGCGGCGATGGCGGGGTGTGCAGACGCGCCCCATCGTCGGGCGGCGGACACGCGCATGCCGCAGGTGCGGATGTAGATGTGGATGCAGCAGCAGCTGCGCTATCGGCGTCGGCAGCTCCAGGCGCATGCACATGCTGCGCACCCGCAGCGCCATGCGCTAGCAGCAGCGCCAGACCGATGGCCTGCGCCAGCGTGGCGAGCGGCGTGGCGTTCATGCGTCCACCCGCACTTCGCGCATCATGCCGCCGTCCATGTGGTACAGCAGGTGGCAGTGGTAGGCCCAGCGGCCCAATGCGTCGGCGCGCACGCGGTAGCTGCGGCGCGTGCCCGGCGGCATGTCCACGGTGTGCTTGCGCACCTGGAACTGGCCGGCGGCGTTCTCCACGTCGCTCCACATGCCGTGCAGGTGGATCGGGTGCTGCATCATCGTGTCGTTGACCAGCACGATGCGCAGGCGCTCGCCGTAGTTGAGCCGCAGCGGCTCGGCACTGGCGAACGGGATGCCGTCGAAGGACCAGGCGAACTTCTCCATGTTGCCGGTGAGGTGCAGCTCGATCTCGCGCCCGGGTTCGCGGCCGTCGGGGTCGTCGAACAGGCTGTGCAGGTCGGCGTAGCTCAGCACCCGGCGGCCGTTGCCGCGCAGGCCGATGCCCGGATCGTCCAGCTTCGGCGCGGTGGCGGAGGACTGCATGTCCACCAGCGGATTGCCGCGTTCGCTGCGCGGATGCGTGGGCGCAGCGCCGGCGTCGCCAGGCGCATGTGCGCTGTGGTCCATCGTGCCGTGGCCCATCGCGGCATGGTCCATGCCGGCCATGCCCATGCCCATGCTGGCGCCGCAGTCGCCATCCATGCCTTTCATCGTGGCCGCGCCGCCGTGTTCCATGCCGGCGTGCCCGCCCATGGCGTGGCCCATGTCCTGCATGCGCAGCAGCGGGCGCGGGTCGTTCGCCGGCACCGGCGCCTGCAGTCCCTGGCGCACGGCCAGCGTGCCGCGCGCGTAGCCGGTGCGGCCCATGTCCTGGGCGAACACGGTATAGGCGTCCTGGCCGTTGGGTTCCACCAGCACGTCGTAGGTCTCGGCCGCGGCGATGCGCAATTCGTCCACGCTCACCGGGTGCACGTACTGGCCGTCGGCGGCGACCACGGTCATCTTCAGCCCGGGAATGCGCAGGTCGAAGTAGGTCATGCTGGAGGCGTTGATCAGGCGCAGCAGCAGCTTCTCGCCGGGACGGAATTCGCCGGTCCAGTTGCCGCCGGGGGCGACGCCGTTGAGCAGGTAGGTGTAGGTGTTGGCGTTGACGTCGGACAGGTCGCTGGGCGTCATCCGCATGCGTCCCCACATGCCGCGGTCGGCGAGGGTGGCGCGCAAGCCGTCTTCGCGCGCGTCGCGCAGGAAGTCGCCGACGGTGCGCTGGTAGGTGTTGTCGTAGGACGGCATCTTCTTCAGCCGCCGGAACAGCGCCGCCGGGTCCAGGTCGGTCCAGTCCGACAGCAGCAGCACGTGTTCGCGGTCGTAGTGATAGGGCGGCGGCTGCAGCGGGTCGATGACGATCGCGCCGTATAGGCCCGCCTGTTCCTGGTATAGCGAGTGGCTGTGGTACCAGTAGGTGCCGGACTGGCGCAGGGCGAAGCGGTAGCGGTAAGTCTCGCCCGGGTAGATGCCGTCGAAGCTCATGCTCGGCACGCCGTCCATGTTCGCCGGCAGCAGGATGCCGTGCCAGTGCACGGAGGTCTGGGTGTGCCCCGGCAGGCGATTGGCGACCCGCACCTCCACGGTGTCGCCTTCGCGCCAGCGCAGGATCGGCGCGGGCACGCTGCCGTTGACGGTGATGGCCGGACGCTCGCGCCCGGTGAAGTTGACCCGCGCGCTGCCGATGCTGAGGTCGAAATCAGTGCCGCGCAGCTGATACGGCACGGCGCCATTGCGCGCCAGCGCCGCGGCGTGGGCTTGCCGCAGCGACAGGCCGCCGATGCCGGCGGCGGCGCCAAGCGCCAGTCCGGTGACGAAACGGCGCCGCGACGGCAGGGCAGGGCCGGAGGAAGGTGGTTTCATGAGCGAACCTCGATGCGATGCGATGCGCGACCGCGTGGGCGGTGCGTGCGCAGAAGCGACGGCGCGCGGATGCGCGGTCGCCGTGGCGCCGCCCGAGCGGGCGGCGGCGTCGCGATCAGGCGCTGGGAGGTCGTTCCAGCCGCGGCAGGCCGGGCGCGCCGCGGCCATCCTGGCGGCCGCGCGGGAACAGCGGTTGTGCGGCGATCGGCAGTGCCAGCGGCAGCGCGATCAGCGCCGGCAGCGGCTGCGCATGCGGGCACTGGCAACCGGCCGCGGTGCCGCAGCAGCCGTGCTTGCCGGCCTGCTTGGGGCAATGGCCATCGTCATGCTCCGCGGCGGGCGGTGCGGCCTCATGGTGGTGACACGGCATCGCCGCGGCGGCGACGCGCGTGGCATGCGCGTGCTCGGCGGCGTGGTGTTGGGAGACGCCAGCGTCGGTGCGCTGCGGCGCCTCTGCCATGCCCGGCATCGCCACAGCCGTGCCGGCGCCATTGAGCAGCAGGCTCAGGCACAGCAACAGGCGGGTCAGCAAGGCGAAGATCGGCACGGAGGACGCAAGGCACGCGAGGGGATACGTCAAGAATACTGCAGCGATGGCGGCGGGCAAGCGCCGCGAAGGCGCGGCGGCGCGCCATCGGCGCACCCTGGAGCCGGGTCCAGGGCAGGCGTCCATGCCTGGCGAAGGCCTGCGCGGCAAAGGTTTGGCGCCAGCGTGAGCGGCCAATGAACAATTCGCGCGCAACGGCGACAATGGCTTGACCCTGGACCAGCCTCCAGGGAGTAGCTTGCACGCATGAATCCGGCCGCCACTCCGTCCCGCTTCACCATCGGCGCGCTCGCGCGCCAGGCCGACGTCGCCATCGACACGGTCCGCTACTACGAGCGCCAGGGCCTGCTGCCGGCGCCGCCGCGGCGCGCGTCCGGCTACCGCGACTACGATGCGGCCGCGGTGGAGCGGGTGCGTTTCATCCGCCGCGCCAAGGACTTGGGATTTTCGCTGGAGGAGATCCGCGACCTGCTCGCGCTGCAGGACGATCGCCTGCATGGCGTGGAAGGCATCAAGCAGCGGGCGAGCAAGCGTCTGCACGAAATGGATCGGCGCATCGCGCATCTCACCGAGATGCGCGATGCGTTGGCCGTGCTGGTCGCCGAATGCCCGGGCAGCGGCGAACCCGCATGCTGCCCGATCCTCGGCGACATCCGCGGCGACGCCGCGCCGGGCAAGCCGCAGCCATGAACGCGACGGCCACCACCACCACAGTGAGCCTGCCGGTGCAGGGCATGAGCTGCGCGTCCTGCGCGGTCGGCCTGGAACAGGCGCTCAAGCAGTTGCCCGGAGTCGACGCCCAGGCCAATTACGCCGCCGCGCGCGTGCGCCTGGACTACGACCCGCAGCAGGTGGATGCGCAGACGCTGCTGCAGCGCATCGGCCAGGCCGGTTTCACGGTGCCGACGCAGATGCTGACGTTGGACCTCACAGGCATGAGCTGCGCGTCCTGCGCGGCCGCGATCGAAGCGGTGCTGGCGAACACGCCCGGGGTGATCGCCGGCAGCGTCAACCTGGCCTCGGCCAAGGCGAATGTGGAGTACGTGGCGGAACTGGTCGCGCCGGCCGACATCGTCGCGCGGATCGGCAGCGCCGGCTTCGGCGCCAGCGTCGTGCGCGAGTTGGACCAGGCCCAGCTGCAAGCGCGCGAACAGGCCGAGCGCCGCGCCTGGCACCGCGAACTGGGCCGGTTCGCCGCGGCGGCGCTGCTGACCCTGCCGTTGTTCGTGCAGATGTTCGGCATGCTGGACGTCTCCGCCATCGAACATGCGCTCGGCGGCCAGCACGCCGAGCCGTTGCCGCGCTGGCTGCAGCTGCTGCTGGCCACGCCGGTGCAGTTCTGGCTCGGCGCGCGCTTCTACCGCGCCGGGTTCGGGGCCTTGCGCAACGGCCGCGCCAACATGGACGTGCTGGTCGCGCTCGGCACCAGCATGGCCTACCTGTACAGCGCCGCGGTCACCGTGTTCGGCCTGGCCGGGCAGCATGTGTATTTCGAGGCCAGCGCCTCGATCATCACTCTGATCCTGCTAGGGCGCTTGCTGGAAGCGCGCGCCAGGCGCAGGACTTCCTCGGCGATCCGCGCGCTGCTCGACCTCAAGCCCAAGACCGCTAGGGTGGAGCGCGACGGCGCGATCGTGGAGATCGATGCCGCCGAACTGATCGTCGGCGATGTGTTCGTGGTCGCCGCCGGCGAGCGCGTGCCGGTGGACGGCGAGGTGCTCGACGGTCGTTCCAGCGTGGACGAGGCGATGCTGTCGGGCGAGGCGATGCCGGTGGCCAAGGAGCCGGGCAGCCGCCTGTTCGCCGCCACCGTGAACCAGTTCGGCATGCTCCGCGCGCGTGCCACCGGAGTCGGCGCCGACACGCTGCTGGCGCAGATCATCCGCATGGTCGATGCGGCGCAGGGCTCCAAGGCGCCGATCCAACACCTGGTCGATCGTATCGCCACGGTGTTCGTGCCGGCGGTGATCGCCATCGCCGCGCTGACCCTGGCCGCGACCTGGTGGCTCAGCGGCAGTTTCGCCACCGCGCTGGTGCATGCGGTGGCGGTGCTGGTGATCGCCTGTCCGTGCGCGCTGGGCCTGGCCACGCCGACCGCGATCATGGTCGGCACCGGCGTGGGCGCGAGGTCCGGCATCCTGATTCGCAACGCCGAGGTCTTGGAGCGCGCGCGTGCGCTGACCACGCTGGTGCTGGACAAGACCGGCACCCTGACCGAAGGCCGGCCGCAGGTGACTGCGATCGGCGTGGCGGAAGGCGGCGATGCGACGGCGCTGCTGCGCCTGGCCGCCGCGCTGGAGGTCGGTTCGGCGCATCCGCTGGCCGATGCGATCGTGCGGCGTGCCGCCGATGACGGTGTGCGCGGGACGCTGCCGCTGCCGGTGGCGGCGGTCGAGACGGTGCCCGGCAAGGGCGTGCGTGGTCGCGTCGAGACTCGCGAGGTGGCGCTGGGGTCGCTGGCGTGGTTGCGCGAGCTGTCCATGCAGGCGCCGGATGCGACGCTGCTGCAGCGCGCCGAGGCGGCGCAGGCGAAGGGCCAGAGCGTGGTTGCGGTCGCGCTGGACGGCCGCCTTGCCGGTTACATCGCCATCGCCGATCCGCTGCGCGACGGTGCCCTCGACGCGGTGGCGCGGCTCAAGGCGCGCGGCATCGAGGTGATCATGCTCAGCGGCGACAACCGGCATGTCGCGCAGGCCGTGGCCGCGCAGGTCGGCATTGCGCGGGTGCTGGCCGAGGTGTTGCCGCAGCACAAGGCCGAGGAAGTGCGGCGCCTGCAGGCCGAACCCGGCGCGCACGTTGGCATGGTCGGCGACGGCATCAACGATGCGCCGGCGCTGGCCGCGGCCGACGTCAGCTTCGCCATCGGCGCCGGCTCGGACATCGCCGTGGAGGCGGCCGACGTGGTGCTGGTGCATGGCGACCTGGATGGCGTGGCCACCGCCATCGACCTGTCCGCGGCGACCCTGCGCAAGATCCGCCAGAACCTGTTCTTCGCCTTCGTCTACAACGTGCTCGGCATCCCGCTGGCCGCGTTCGGTCTGCTCAATCCGGTGCTCGCCGGCGCGGCGATGGCGCTGAGTTCGGTCTCGGTGCTGGCCAATTCCCTGCTGCTGAACCGCTGGCGGCCGCGCTGAGCGCGGTGCGGCGGCAACGCTCTTTCCAAACGAGGACACTGCAATGCGCCATCTCGAATTGACCGTTCAGGGCATGACCTGCGGCGGCTGCTCGGCGCGGCTGAAACGGGTGCTGGACGCCAGCGCCGGAGTCGCCGCGGCCGAGGTGGTGCTGGACGGCGGGCGCGTCGGCGTGGATTACGACGAGGCCCGCACCGACGCCGCGGCGATCGAGCGCGCCATCGTCGATGCCGGCTTCGGCGTCGCTGCCCGCTAAGCGGCGGCGCGCCGCCTGGGGCAAAGCCACCGCCGCCAAGTGAACGTCGCCACGCCTCGCCGCCCAGCGCAGCCCCGGGGCGTGGGGCGGGCGTGTATCGTTGACGCGATTTTTCCGTCCTGCGCACCGCCATGACCTATCGCGATTGGGTGGCCAACGCCATCCAGAAGATCGAAGCCGATTTCAACCGTTCGGCCGACACCCACCTGATTCCGCTGGACCTGCCCGGTTTCCCCGGTATCGACCTGTATTTCAAGGACGAGTCCAGCCATCCCACCGGCAGCCTCAAGCACCGCCTGGCGCGCTCGCTGTTCCTGTACGCGCTGGCCAACGGCTGGCTGCGCGAGGGGCGCCCGGTGATCGAGGCGTCGAGCGGCTCCACGGCGGTGTCCGAAGCCTATTTCGCGCGCCTGCTGGGGTTGCCGTTCATCGCGGTGATGCCGGCCACGACCTCGCCGGAGAAGATCGCCGCGATCGAGTTCCAGGGCGGGCGCTGCCACCTGGTCGAGCGCGCCTGCGACCTGCACGCCGATTCGGTGCAGCTGGCGCGCGAGAGCGGCGGCCACTTCATGGACCAGTTCCTGTACGCCGAACGCGCCACCGACTGGCGCGCCAACAACAACATCGCCGAGTCGATCTTCCGGCAGATGCAGGAAGAGCCGCATCCGGTGCCGGAATGGATCGTGTGCAGCCCCGGCACCGGCGGTACCGCCGCCACGCTGGGGCGCTACGTGCGCTACCGCCGCCACGACACCCGCATCCTGTGCGCGGATCCGGAAGTGTCGGTGTTCTTCGAAGGCTATTGCGAGGCGCTGGCAGGGCGCGACTACGCCGGCCTGACCAGCACCGGCGGTTCGCGCATCGAGGGCGTCGGCCGGCCGCGGGTGGAATCGAGCTTCATCCCCAGCTGCGTCGATGCGATGGTCAAGGTGCCCGATGCGCTGAGCCTGGCGGCGATGCGCTACGTGAGCGCGCGCCTGGGCCGGCGCGTGGGCGGCTCCACCGGCACCAACTTCGTCGGCGTGCTGCAGGCGGCGACGCGGATGCGCGAGCACGGCCGCAGCGGTTCCATCGTCACCATCCTGTGCGACAGCGGCGAGCGCTACGGACACAGCTACTACCGGCCGGACTGGTACCGCGAGCACGGCATCGATGTGGAGCAGGCCGACGCGCAACTGGCCGCGGCGGTGGCCGGCGCCGGCTTGCCGCCGCTGGCTTGTGCCGCGTTGTCCTGACCGCCATATCCCCTTCGAGGCCGGCAGCGCCGGCCCTTCCCCCGCTACCGAGATGCCTGCGATGACCAATCCCCTGCTCGATTTTTCCGGCCTGCCGCGCTTCGATGCGATCCAGCCTGAGCACGTCGGCCCTGCGATCGACGCGCTGCTGGCCGCCGCCGAGGCCGCGGTCGCGCACGCCGAGCGGGTCGCGCCGGTGAGCTGGGACAGCTTCGTGGCGCCGCTGGACGATGCCACCGAGCGCCTGTGGCGCGCCTGGGGCCAGGTCAACCACCTGCAGGGCGTGGTCAACACGCCGGCACTGCGCGAGGCCTACAACGCCAACCTGCCCAAGGTGACGCGCTTCTCCAGCGCGCTGGGGCAGAACCTGGCGCTTTTCGCGCAATACCGCGCGCTGGCCGCCACGCCCGAGGCCGCCGGCTACGACGCGGCGCGGCGCAAGGTGCTGGACAACGCGCTGCGCGATTTCCGCCTGGGCGGCGCCGAACTGGGCGATGCCGACAAGCAGCGTTTCGCCGCGATCCAGGAAGAACTGTCGGCGCTGTCGGCGAAGTTCTCGCAGAACGTGCTCGATGCCACCGATGCGTGGTCGCTGCTCATCGACGAGCCGTCCCGTCTCGCCGGCCTGCCCGACGATGTGGTCGCCGCGGCGCGCGCGGCGGCGGAAAAGGACGGCCAGGCCGGCTGCAAGCTGACCCTGCAGATGCCGTGCTATCTGCCGGTGCAGATGTACGCCGACGACCGCGCATTGCGCGAGACCCTGTACCGCGCCAACGCGATCCGCGCCTCGGAGTTCGGCGACGCGGCGCTGGACAACAGCGCGGCGATCGAGCGCATCCTGGCGCTGCGCGGCGAACTGGCCGGCCTGCTCGGTTTCGCCAGCTACGCCGAATATTCGCTGGCGACCAAGATGGCGCAGAGCCCCGACGAGGTGCTGGGTTTCCTGCGCGACCTGGCCGCGCGCGCCAAGCCCTACGCGCAGCGCGACCGCGCCGAACTGGAAGCCTACGCCCGCGAGCATCTGGGCCTGGACGAACTGCAGGCCTGGGATATCGCCTACGCCAGCGAAAAGCTCAAGCAGGCGCGTTACAGCTTCTCCGAGCAGGAAGTGAAGCAGTATTTCACCGAGCCGAAGGTGCTGGACGGCCTGTTCGGCGTCATCGGCGACTTGTACGGCCTGCAGGTGCAGGCCGACAGCGCACCGGTGTGGCATCCGGACGTGCGCTTCTTCCGCGTCAGCGATGCGCGCGGCCGCCTGATCGGACAGTTCTACCTCGACCTGTACGCGCGCGAGGGCAAGCGCGGCGGCGCCTGGATGGACGACTGCCGCAACCGCCGCGACCGCGCTGATGGCGTACAGACGCCGCTGGTCTACCTGGTGTGCAACTTTGGCCGCGGCGGCGACGGCAAGCCGGCCACCTTCACCCACAACGAAGTCACCACGCTGTTCCATGAGATGGGCCACGGCCTGCACCAGTTGCTGACCCAGGTCGGCGAACTCGGCGTGGCCGGCATCAATGGCGTGGAATGGGACGCGGTGGAGCTGCCCAGCCAGTTCATGGAGAACTTCTGCTGGGAGTGGCCGCGGCTGCAGGCGATGACCGCGCACGTGGACAGCGGGCAGCCGCTGCCGCGCGCGCTGTTCGACAAGATGCTCGCGGCGAAGAACTACCAGAGCGGCATGTTCACCGTGCGCCAGCTGGAATTCGCGCTGTTCGACATGCAGCTGCATCACAGCTTCGACGCCGCCGGCGACAGCATGCTGCAACTGCTCGAACGCGTGCGCGACGAGGTTGCGGTGAACCGGCCGCCGGCATGGAACCGTTTCCCGCATCAGTTCAGCCACATCTTCGCCGGCGGCTACGGCGCCGGTTACTACAGCTACAAGTGGGCCGAAGTGCTCAGCGCCGACGCGTACGCCGCATTCGAAGAGGCGCCGGACCAGCTGGCCGCCACCGGCGCGCGCTTCCTGCAGGAGATCCTGGCGCGCGGCGGCAGCCGTCCGGCGTTGGAGAACTTCACCGCGTTCCGCGGCCGCGCGCCGGAATTGGATGCCTTGCTGCGGCACAGCGGCATGGCCGGCTGATCGCTGGCCCCGCGCCGCGATCCATGCGGCGCGGGGGCGACGTGCCGAATGCGCTGGCGCAGGCATCCGCTTGTCGCGCGCAGCAACCCGACAATCCGCTTGGCCGCGCACGCGGCAGCATGAGTGCGCGGTCGCTCGTGGCACGGTTCCTTGTCTTCCTGCCGCGCATGCGCCCAGGCACGGCGCGACCCGAGCGGGTTAACAGGTCCTTAGCGCATCGGCGTGCTAGAACATTGCCGAACACGATGGCTCGCACGAGCCCATGGAAGAAACCCCGGCCACGGGGCCGGCCAGGCACAGGAGGTTGGGCATGAAACGCTGCATCTGGATCGCACCGCTGTTGCTGGCCGCTGTCGCGCCGGTGCTGGCGCAGAGCAACGGCGGGTTCGCCCGCAGCGGCGCCAATCTGCGCGCAGGCCCGGCCAACGACTATCCGCGCGTCGCCACGGTGGTGGGCGGCGACAGCATCACCGTCTACGGGTGCGTCAACGACTTTTCGTGGTGCGACGTGCGCTGGCGCGAGTCGCGCGGATGGCTGCCGGCCGGCGTGGTCGAGTTCGACGCGCGCGACGGTGTCTTCGCCCCGGCCATCGGGTTCGCCATCGATCCCTATTGGGACGCGCATTACCGTGGCCGGCCCTGGGCCCGCGACCGCGCACGCTGGCGGCAGCAAGCGCAGGCCTCGCCATCTGCGCCGGCGCCGATGCCCGAGGCGCTCAAGCGCCAGCTGATCCCGCAACGCATCGCCGACACGCGCGGCTACCAGCCGGCGCCGCCCGCCGTGGAGGCGCCGATGCAGTCGCAATGGGTGCCGCCGGGCGAGCGCATGTACCAGGCGCCGCCGCCGGATGCGCTCAACCCCAAGCGCAACAAGGAACTGGCCGAGCAGCAGCGGCGCGACGAAGAGGATCGCCGCTGGCGCGAGTCCCTGCACCAGACGCCCGAGCCGTCGCAACCCTCGTCGTCCGCCTCGCCATGGTGGCCGCCGAAGCCGGAGACGGTGGTGCAGGCAGCGCAGCACACGCCTTCACCGCCACCGCCACCGAAGCCTGCTTCGCCACCACCGACACCGCCCCCATCCGCGCCGCCGCCCAAGAAAGAACGGACGCAGCAGGAGGACGAGAAAAAGCGCCGCGACGGCAAGCAACTCGAACGCTGACGTCGCCGGTGATCAGCGGCAGGACGCCCCTGCCGCTGCGGTGCGCAGGCGCGCTCAGCGCTTGCCGAACACCAGCGCGGCGTTGGTGCCGCCGAAGCCGAAGCTGTTGGACATCACCGTGCGCAGGTTCGCCTCGCGGCTCTCGCGCACGATCGGGAAGCCCTCGGCGCGCGGGTCCAGCGCATCGATGTTGGCCGAGCCGGCGATGAAGCCGTCGCGCATCATCAGCAGGCAGTAGATCGCCTCGTGCACGCTGGCCGCGCCCAGCGAATGCCCGGACAGCGCCTTGGTCGAGGACAGCGGCGGCACCGCATCGCCGAACACTTCGCGTACCGCGCCCAGCTCGGTGACATCGCCCAGCGGCGTCGAGGTGCCGTGCGTGTTGAGGTAGTCGATCGGCGCGTCCACGCCCTGCATCGCCATCTGCATGCAGCGCACCGCGCCTTCGCCGGACGGGGCGACCATGTCGGCGCCGTCGGAGGTCACGCCGTAGCCGAGCAGCTCGGCATGGATGCGCGCGCCGCGCGCCACTGCGCGCTCGTAGTCCTCCAGCACCAGCATGCCGCCGCCGCCGGCGATGACGAAGCCGTCGCGCTCGGCGTCGTACGGGCGCGAGGCCACCGCCGGGCGGTCGTTGAAGCCGCTGGACAGCGCGCCCATCGCGTCGAACATCAGGCTCATGGTCCAGTCCAGCTCTTCGCCGCCGCCGGCGAACATCACGTCCTGCTGGCCGTGGCGGATCAGGTCCGCGGCCGCGCCGATGCAGTGCGCCGAGGTCGCGCAGGCCGCCGACAGCGAATAGCTCACGCCCTTGATCTTGAACGCGGTGGCCAGGCTGGCCGAGACCGCCGAGCACATCGTGCGCGGCACCATGTACGGGCCGACCTTGCGCACGCCGCGGTTGCGCAGCAGGTCCGCCGCTTCCACCTGCCAGTGGCTGGAACCGCCACCGGAACCGGCGATCAGGCCGGTGCGCACGTCGCTGACCACGGCCTCGTCCAGGCCCGCATCGGCGATCGCATCGCGCAGCGCCAAGTACGCGTACGCGGACGCATCGCCCATGAAGCGCTTGAGCTTGCGATCGATCAAGGCCTCCAGGTCCAGCTGCACGTCGCCGGCGACCTGGCTGCGCAGGCCGTGTTCGGCCGCCTCGGGGTTGGCGCGGATGCCGGCGCGGCTCTCGCGCAGCGCGCGCGACACCGTGTCCAGGTCGTTGCCCAGGCATGAGGTGATGCCCATGCCGGTGATCGCGACGCGGCGCATCAGAACGCCTCCGTCGAGGTGAACAGGCCCACGCGCAGATCCTTGGCGGTGTAGATCTCGCGGCCGTCCACCGACATGCGTCCGTCGGCCACCGCCATCACCAGCTTGCGGTTGATGACCCGGCTGATGTCCAGCTCGTAGACCACCTGCTTGGCGGTCGGCAGCACCTGTCCGCTGAACTTCACTTCGCCCACGCCCAACGCGCGGCCGCGGCCGGGCGCGCCGATCCAGGTCAGGAAGAACCCGGTCAGTTGCCACAGCGCATCCAGGCCCAGGCAGCCGGGCATCACCGGATCGTCGATGAAGTGGCAGCCGAAGAACCACAGGTCCGGACGCACGTCGAGTTCGGCGCGGACCACGCCCTTGCCGTACGTGCCGCCGTTGTCGTCGATATGGGTGATGCGGTCGAACATCAGCATCGGATCGTTGGGCAGGCGTGCGGCCTCGGCGCCGAACAGTTCGCCGCGCGCGCTGGCGAGGAGGTGTTCGCGTGAATACGAAGTGAGGCGGCTCATGAGCGAATTTCCCAGGGCAGACAGTCGAGGCGCGCAAGCGTGCACGACGCCCGCGCTTTCAATCAAACGTTTTATCCGTACGCACGCGTAGCGTAGGCAGTGCTGCAATGCGGCGCGCTGAGCGAAATCAAGGCATGCGTTCGCAGCGCATGCGCAGGCCTGGCTTATCATGCGGCTACCGTTCGCTGGCGTAGGGTGCAGGGCCGATGCGCAAGATCATTCACGTCGACATGGATGCGTTCTACGCGTCCGTGGAGCAGCGTGACGATCCCGCATTGCGCGGCAAGCCGGTGGTGGTGGCCTGGCGCGGCATGCGTTCGGTGGTGTGCGCCGCGTCGTACGAGGCGCGCGTGTTCGGCATCCGCTCGGCGATGCCGGCGTTGCGCGCCGAGCGCTTGTGCCCGGACGCGATCTTCGTGCCGCCGGACTTCGCGCGTTACAAGGCCGTGTCGCGGCAGGTGCGCGAGATCTTCCAGCGTCACACCGACATGATCGAGCCGCTATCGCTGGACGAGGCCTATCTCGACGTCACCGCGCCGAAGGGCGAGCTGGCCACCGCCACCGAGATCGCGCAGACCATCCGCGCGCAGATCCGCGAGGAAACCGCGCTGACCGCCTCGGCCGGCATCGCGCCGAACAAGTTCCTGGC
This sequence comes from Xanthomonas sp. GW, assembly GCF_014236815.1. NCBI lineage: Bacteria > Pseudomonadati > Pseudomonadota > Gammaproteobacteria > Lysobacterales > Lysobacteraceae > Xanthomonas > Xanthomonas sp. GW. The sequence goes on along the minus strand of NZ_CP051189.1, from coordinate 4,358,360 downwards.
CAAGATCGCCTCGGACTGGCGCAAGCCCGATGGCCAGTTCGTGATCCGCCCGCACCAGGTGGAAGCGTTTCTGACCCCGCTACCGGTCAGCAAGGTGCACGGCGTGGGCAAGGTGATGCAGGCCAAGCTGGCGGCGTTGGGCATCGTCACTGTCGGCGACCTGCGCACGCACGCCGAAGCGGAACTGGAAGCGCACTTCGGCAGCTTCGGACTGCGCCTGTATCAGCGCGCGCGCGGCATCGACGAGCGCCCGGTGGAATCGGACCAGCAGGTGCAGTCGATTTCTTCGGAAGACACCTTCGCCGAAGACCTGGCGCTGGATGCGCTGGAGCCGGCGATCCGGCAACTGGCGGAAAAGACCTGGAACGCGACCCGCCGCACCGAGCGCGTCGCGCGCACCGTGGTGCTGAAGCTGAAGACCGCGCAGTTCCGCATCCTGACCCGCAGCTTCACCCCGGAGCAACCGCCGGAATCGCTGCAGGTGCTGACCGACATCGCGCTGGCCTTGCGCCAGCGCGTCGACTTGCCCGCGGCCACGCGCTACCGCTTGGTCGGCGTGGGCCTGGCCGGCTTCCACGAGCGCGAGCCGGGGCAGGCGCAGGGGCGGCTGTTCCGTTGAGCCGCGCGCCGACGCGGGCGGTCGTGTGCGCCGCCGCGCGCCGGCAGTTCGTTCATGGCCAACGCATTGCGCCGGCTCAGGGCCAGCGCATTTCGCCCTTGGCGACCTTCGCGCTGAGCTGAAGCGAGTCCACGCCGCCCAGCTGCGGATAGCGCTGCTGCATCGCCGCGACCAGCGCGGCCGCATCCTTGGCCTTGGCGGTTTCCTCGTCGAAGGCGCGGATGTAGTCGGCGGTGAAGTGCACCGCGGCCAGGTCCTGCGCCGCGCCCGGCACGAAGTGTCCGGGAATCACCCGCTGCGGCTGCAGCGCCTGGATCCGTTGCAGCGTGGCCAGCCACTGCGCATGCGACGCCGGGGTCTGCGTATCGGCCATCCATACGTGTTCGCCGGCCATCACCGGGATCCCGCCGAGCACGGTCTTGATCGACGGAATCCACACGAAGGTCCGATCCGGGGTCGCGCCGTCCAGGCCGACGATCCGCAGTTCGCGGCCTTCCAGCAGCAGGCGGTCGCCGTGCAGCGGCTGCGGCAGCACGATGCGCTGCGGCGCGTCGGCGCCCAGCTTCGGCGCCCACACCTGCAGCTTCTGCGCCTGGGTCTGGCGGATATGCGCGACGGTCGCCGGGCTGGCTAACACCTTGGCCTGCGGGAACGCCTGGGTCAGCACGTCCAGGCCGAAGTAGTAGTCCGGATCGCCGTGGCTGATGTAGATCGTGGTCAGGCGCTTGCCGGAGGCGCGGATCTGCGCGACCAGGGCGCGCGCATCGGCCGCGGAGAACTGCGCGTCGACCAGGATCGCGTCCTTGGCGCCGCTGACCAGCACCGAGGCGACGCCGAAGATCGCGTTCGCGTCCGGGTGGTAGACCTGCACCTGCAGCGGCGCGGCGGCCGGCTGTGTCGCGGTGGCGGTGGCGGTGGCAGCCGCGGCGTGGGCGGCGGTGCCGGTGGCGGCATGCGCCGCGCCGGCGAGACCGAGGGCAAGGATCAGCGCGGCGCTTAGGTGCGACAACGAAAGGCTAGGCATGCGGAACTCCATTGGAGAAGGCGAGGCCATGCATCGGCATGGCGTGCGGCAATCGGGCCGCGACCGTGCTGCGGCCGCGGCGGGGGAGTGCGACTGCGCGCGCTGCCATCGGCACGCCCGCAGCCGCCTGCCCGGCGTTGCGCTCAGTACGCGGCAGTGGCGATCTGGCGCAGGTACTGCGGGCGCTCGATCTCGTCGACGAAGGCGCTGGCGTAGTCGGCATAGCTGATCGCGCTACGGCCCTGCGCATCGCCGAGCAGCGCGGTGGCCTGGGTGCGCACGCCGCCGCGCTTGGCGCCCGGGCCGATTTGCGCGGCCGGCGCGTAGAAGGTCCAGTCCAGGTCGGCGGCGGCATGGAAGTGCTGCAGGGCGGCACGGTGCGCCAGCGCGTAGGGCTTGTAGGCGTCGGGGAAGTTCGGCGTGTCCACCAACTGCACGCCCGGCGCCACTTCCAGGCTGCCGGCGCCGCCGACCACCAGCAGGCGCTGCACGCCGGCGTCGCGGGCGACCTCGATCAGCGCCTGGGCGACGGCCGGAATGGTGTCGGCGGCCGCGGCGCTGGGGCCGTAGGCGCTGGCCAGCACGTCGTGGCCGCGCACCGCGGCGGCGAGGGCGGCGCGCTCGTCCAGCGACGCGAGCACGATGCTGGCGCCGTCCAGTTCCGGCGGCAGCGGTTGCGTGCGGCGGACCAGGGCGGTGACCGCGTGGCCGCGGCGCAGGGCTTCCTGGGCGATATGGCGGCCGATATTGCCGGTGGCGCCGAACAGGGCGATGCGCATTGAGGTTCTCCAGGGAGGGTGACGGGATGCGCACAGCCTAGTCCTGGCAATTAGCACGATAAACAGCGTATAAGTCGCCAATTTGTTGCGTGGAACGAGCAAATGGACCGTCTGACCGCGATCGCGGTGTTCGTTGAAGTGGCCGAGCGCGGCAGCCTCACCGCGGCCGCCGAGGCGCTGGACCTGTCGCGGGCGATGGTCTCGCGCCATCTGGCCGAACTGGAGCGCTGGCTCGGTGCGCGCCTGCTGCACCGGACCACGCGGCGGGTGACCCTGACCGGCGCCGGCGAGACCGCGCTGGCGCGGTTCCGGCCGATGCTGGCGATCGGCGCCTCGCTGCGCGACGAACTGGCCAGCGACGACCCGGAGCCGCACGGACAGCTGCGCGTCACCGCCTCGGCCTCGTTCGGGCAGGCGCATCTGGCCGCGGCGGCGGCCGAGTTCGTGACCCGCTACCCGCAGGCGCGGGTGGACATGCTGCTGGCCGACCGCACGGTCAACCTGATCGAGGAGCGCATCGACCTGGCGGTGCGCATTTCCCATCGCGTCGACCCCGGGCTGATCGCGCGGCGCCTGAGCGTGTGCCGCTCGGTGCTGTGCGCGGCGCCGGCCTATCTGCAGCGGCGTGGCGCGCCGGACAGCGCCGCCGACCTGGCCGCGCATAACTGCCTGGGCCACCATTACGTGGGCAAGCACGAATGGCCGCTGCGCTACCGCGGCGAACCGGTGTCGGTGGCGGTGAGCGGCAACTTCACCGCCAACGAAGCCACCGTGTTGCTGGAGGCGGTGCGCGCCGGCGCCGGTATCGCCATGCTGCCGACCTACCAGGCCGCGGCGCTGCTGCGCAGCGGCGAATTGCAGCGCGTGCTGCCCGACCACGAACTGGACACGATGGACATCTTCGGCGTGTACGCATCGCGCCGGCAGCAGCCGACGATCGTGCGCGCGTTCCTGGATTTCCTGGTCGCGCGTTTCGGCGAAGTGCCGTACTGGGATCGCGACTGAGCGCGGCGCCTACAATGGGCGCTGCTCTTGCATCCAGGAACGACATGACATTTCCGTATGCGCTGGTGGTGTTCGATCTGGACGGCACGCTGGTGGACAGCGGCGCCGACATCGCCGAAGCGCTCAATCGCACGTTGGCCGAGTTCGGCCTGGCGCGCGTGCCCGAGGCCACCGTGCTCGGCTGGATCGGCGAAGGCGTGCGCAAGCTGGTCGAAGCCGCGTGGCGGCATGCGCACGACGCCACCCCGATCGACACGGTGATGCCGACCTTCATGCGCCACTACGAGGAATGCCTGCTGCGCAGCCCGCGCCTGTATCCGGGCGTGGCCGAGGCGCTGGCGCAGTTGCGCACGCGCGGCGTCACCCTGGCGTTGTGTACCAACAAGCCGTCGACGTTCGTGCTGCCGCTGCTGCGCCATCTCGGCGTGGCCGATGCGTTCGCCGCGGCGCTTGGCGGCGACAGCCTCCCCGAGCGCAAGCCCAACCCGCTGCCGCTGCTGCACCTGGCGCAGCAGTTCGCGCAGCCGCCGGCGCGCTGCCTGATGGTCGGCGATTCCGGCACCGACCTGCAGGCCGCGCACGCCGCCGGCATGCCGGCCGCGCTGGTGCGCTACGGCTATCCGCGCGACCTGGACCTAGCCACCGCCGACGTGGTGCTGCTGATGGACGACATGCGCGAGTTGCTGGCGTTGGGGTGATGCGGGCTATCGCACGCGTGCCGCTGCAATCGACATGACGGTCGATCAACCCCTGTAGGAGCGGCTTCAGCCGCGACCGGGCTTTACCGATACGTTCTGTCGCGGCTGAAGCCGCTCCTACAGGGGCGTGCAGCCTCTGCACTCGTCCGCCGATGCACGGCATGCGAATTGCCGACATTGGGGGTGCGGTCGTCGGCGTGGCCGATCTGGTATGGCCGCAGCGTTCTTCAGAAGTGTTTTTCACGCAACTGCAGGCACAAAAAATTGTGGGATCGACGGAAGTCGCTCCCACACCATCGCGGTAACTGTCACGTGCGCATCGAGGAAGTTGCGTTCACGACCGCCAAGCGCTTAGCGGCGTTGGCGAGACCGCAGGAATACGGACCGTGTTCGTGCAGCGGGCTGCGCCGAATGGCGCAGCCCTTCCCGACTCAGCGCGCCGCCGGCGCGTAGCGCAGGGTCAGCGCGTATTCGCGGCCCGGCTGGTTGTACCAGCTGATGGTCTGGTAGTTGCGATCGAACACGTTGCTGGCCTTGGCCTGCAGCGTCCAGTCCGCCGCGAACGCGTATTCCACGCGCAGGTCCAGCGTGCCGTAGCCGGCCAGGCGCACGCTGTTGGCCGCGTCGTCGTAGCGGTGGTCGCTGCCGAACGCGGTGACGCCGAGCTTGACCGGGCCGAAGCCGCGGTCCACGTCCAGCCGCGCGGTGTCCTGCGCGCGCCGCGCCAGCCAGTTGTCGCGGTTGGCGCCGTCGCTGCGGTTGCGCGGATCGGTGTGGCTGAGCTGCGCCGACAGTTCCCAGCCGGCCAGCGTCGCGTAGCCGGTCAGCTCGGCGCCGCGGATCCGCGCCTTGTCCACGTTGACCGGCAGGAAGGTGGCGGCATCGTAGGAGATCAGGTCGTCGACCCGGGTCTCGTAGACGTTGAACGTCCAGTTCCAGTTGTCGGCGTACTGCGCCACACCCAGGTTGCCGCTCTTGGACTTCTCCGGCTTCAGTTCCGGATTGCCGGAGAACGGGTAATACAGGTCGTTGAAGGTCGGCGCCTTGAAGCCGGTGCCGAGGCTGGCGGTGAGCTTGAAGCCGCCATCCAGCGCCAGGCCCCAGCCGAGGCTGCCGGTGGTGTGCTGGCCGAACTGTTCGTTGTCGTCGCTGCGCACGCTGGCCTGCACTTGCTGCGCGCCGAAGCGGCCCTGGTACTCGGCGAACACGCCGGTGTTGTCGCGCTGGTCCACATCGAAGGCGGTGGTGCCGGTGACTTCCTCGCGCTGCCAGTCGGCGCCGGCGCTGAGCAGGTGGCCTTCGGCCAGGCCGAAGTCGCCCTGCAGCGAGGCGGTGTCGCGGCGGCTGTCGAAGGTGCTGACGAAGCTGCGCGTGTCGCTGCCGGCGGCGTGGTAGTAGCTGTCGGCCTGGTCGGTGTTGCGGCCCAACTGCGCGGCCAGATGCACGCGCTCGGACGGGGTCCAGTCGAGCTTGCCGCCGAACACCTGCTGGGTGTTGTCGGCCTCGTTGCCGGCGAACAGCGCATCGCCGTCGTACTCGTTGCGGCTGTCGATGTTCAGCGCCTGGCCTTCGATGCGCAGCGTGTCGCTCAGCGCATAGCCGCCGCGCGCGCTGAGCGAGGTGTTGCGGTAGCCGTCGCGGTCCGGCTCGTCGACGAAGCAGCCGGCGAACAGGGTGGCCGAGCCGTTGCAGGCATTGATGCCGTCGCTGTTCTGGTAGCCGCCCTGCACCGACAGCCAGCCGCGCTCGCCGCGGTTGCTGAAACCGGCGCTGGCCTCGCGCAGGCCATGGCTGCCGGCGCCCAGGCTCAGGTTCTGCTGCAGGCCCTGGCCGCCGCGGCGGGTGAAGATCTGGATCACGCCGCCGATCGCATCGGAGCCGTACAGGCTCGAGCGCGGGCCGCGCACGATCTCGATGCGGTCGATCTGGCTCAGCGGCAGGTCCTGGAACGCGGCCAGGCCGGCGCTGGCCGAGCCGATGCGCACGCCGTCCACCAGCACCAGCACGTGGTCCGATTCGCTGCCGCGCAGGCTCAGCGTGGTCAGCTTGCCCAGCCCGCCCTGGTTGGACACGCCGATGCCGGCGCGGCCCTGCAGCAGCTGCGCCAGCGACGTGGCCTGGCTGCGCTCGATCTCGGCGCGGTCGATCACCTGCGCCGGGACCACGCTGTCCTCGACCGAGATCTGGGTGCGGGTGGCGGTGACCAGGACCTGGTCCAGGTCGGTGGCGGCATCGGCGGCGAGCGCGAGCGAGGGCAGGGACAAGGCGGACGCGATCGCGACCGAAAGCAGGCGGAACGACATGGGGCAACTCCGGCGCGCGGGCGCGCTGTGACGGCAAAGGAGTCGCGAACGGAGGGTGCAAGCGGACGGCGCCAGACGCGGCGCGGCACGCCGCGACGCCCTCCGCATCGCAACCAGTGAACTGCAAGGCCGGTCTCCGGGCTGGCGATCTGGGAGTCAGACTCCCGGCTGCGACGCCTTCCCATGCCCAAGGCACAGTGGCGCAAGTCGTCAGCGCGGATCGCTTACCGTTGCGGGGGCAGCGCCGGCCTTGTCGCAAGACGCACCGGCTTCCCGTTTCAACCTGCAGGCCGGAGCCGGCAGGTCACCTTGAAGCGGCGCGATTGTACGCGATCGCCGCTGTTGCGCGCGGATCAGTCGTCGTCGCGCTCGCTGGCGTGGCCGTCGTCGCGTTCGTGGTCGTCGGATGCGTCGTGCGCGTCCTCCGCATACGGCGTGTCGCTGCGGTCGCCGTCGCGGTCGAAATGGGTGGTCGCCACCGGCCCGGCCACCGGCAGGCCGCGCTGCGCCGGCAGCTGCGCCGCCGCGGCTTCCAGCTCGCCGAGCAGCTGCGCGCGCCGCGCCTCGGGCAGTTCCTGCCAATGGCAACCGGTCAGCGCCCCTTCCAGCGAATACAGCAGGTTGAGGCTGGGCTTGAAGCCGGCGCGCTTGACCTTCAGGAACGCACCGACCGCGCCGGCCGTGGCCAGGTCCTCCTGCGTGCGCAGGCCGACCTGGCGCAGCCAGGCCGCGCTCTTGGGACCGATGTTGCGCAGTTTTTCGGTGCTCATTGCCGGCTCATCGCAGCGCGTCGACGAAGACCTGGGCGATCGCTTCCAGGCCGTGCTGGTCGTCGGCGTCGAAACGCGCCAGGTCCGGGCTGTCCAGGTCGAACACGCCGATCAGCTCGCCAGCGCGCAGCAGCGGCACCACCAGCTCCGAGCGCGAGGCCGCATCGCAGGCGATATGCCCGGGAAAGGCCTCGACGTCGTCGATGCGCTGGGTCTGGCCGGTACTGGCGGCGGCGCCGCACACGCCCTTGTGCAGCGGGATGCGCACGCAGGCGGGCAGACCCTGGAACGGGCCGACCACCAGTTCCTTGCCGTCGTACAGGTAGAAGCCGACCCAGTTCAGCCGCGGCAGCGCGTGGTACACCAGCGCCGCCAGGTTGGCGGCATTGGCGATGCGGTCGGGCTCGCCGCTGACCAGGGAACGGGCCTGGGCGAGCAGTTGGGCGTACTGTTCCGGCTTGCTGCCGGTGAGCGAAGAGGAAGCGAACATCGCGCGAGTCTAGCAGCGGCCGATGGCGGCCTGTACGCCAGCGCCGGTCGAGACGCGAGGCAGGGCGGTATCCCGAGGCACCATTCTCAAGCGCACCGGCGAAAGGCCGGGCAGCGCTGACGCGACGCGGCGCGCCGGCTATCCTGCGCGCCCGCGCCGCATGCGCCGACCTCGAGGATCCTGCCACGATGCGCTTTCCCGCCTTCTACGTCACCGGTACCGATACCGGCATCGGCAAGACCGTCGCCAGCACCGCGCTGCTGCACGCGTTGCGCGCGCGTGGGCAGACGGCGGTGGGCATGAAGCCGGTCGCCAGCGGCTGCGAGCGCAGCGCGGACGGCTGGCGCAACGAGGATGCACTGGCGCTGCAGGCGGCGAGCATGCCGCGCCCGGACTATGCCGACCTCAATCCCTACGCCTTGCCGCTGCCGCTGGCGCCGGAGCTGGCCGCGGCCGACGCCGGGGTATGTGTTGAACTGGGGCCGATCGCCGAGGCCTTCGCGCGGTTGCGTGCGCAAGCCGACGTGGTAGTGGTGGAAGGCGTCGGCGGCTGGGCGGCGCCGCTGTCGGCGACCATGGAGCAGGCCGATCTGGCGCGCGCGCTGGCGCTGCCGGTGGTGCTGGTGGTCGGCCTGCGCCTGGGCTGCCTCAACCATGCCCGGCTCACCGCCGCGGCGATCGCCGCCGACGGCCTGCGCTGCATCGGCTGGATCGGCAACGAGATCGATCCGGCGATGGAGCGCATCGACGCCAATATGCGCATGCTGCAGGAGCGGCTGCCGATACCGTGCTGGGGGCGGCTGCCGTATCGGCCGCAGCCGGACCCGGCTGCGCTTGCAGCGTCGCTGACCCCATGGCAGGGCGCGCAGATGGCGCAGGACTGAGCCCGCGCCTGGCCGGAAGCGCACGCAGCGCAATAGCCGCTTTCGCGAGGAAAGGGCTGTTGTGACGGAGGGGCTTTCAGCCCGGATGCTGGACTGGAAAAACTTCGGCCCAAGGCCCTGGCAAGCAGCGCAGGAACGCCCGCACTTGCGAATCCCGAATCCCGCGCGCTCTTCGCCAGCCGCAGGCTGGCCATCCCGAATCCCAAATCCCGAATCCCAAATCCCGGCCATAAAAAAGACCCGGTAGAGGGAGGGATCTACCGGGTCTTGGCTGCGCGGGGGGAGGGACCCGCGCGTACCACTGGTCAGTCGTGCGGCTGCGCCGCAGTGGACTTATTTGGTCTTGGCCTTCGGCGCGGCCTGGTCGCTGGCCGCCTCGAACTGGCTCTTGGCGAGCTGGCCGATGGCTTCGGAGGTCTTCAGGCCGAGGCCGAACATTTCCTGGTTGGCCGTGGCCAGCCGCTCGAAGTTGTCGCGGGCGATCTGCAGGCCCTTCGGCCACAGCGACTGCACGCTGCCGATGTCGCGCGCTTCGGTGAGCTCGCCGAGGAAGCCGGTGGTCGCGGCGACGTTCTTCTCGAAGGTCTTCAGCTGCACGCCGAACACGCTCTCAGCGCTTTCCAATGCCAGGCGGTTGGCGCGCGAAGCGGCGGCGGCGAACTGCTGGGTGTAGCTGCTGAATTGATCGTTGAACTGAGCGGACATCATGCGACTCCAAGGGAATGCCGATTGCTGTTGCAGTGCAACATACGCGCATTCTGCTGCAATGCAACATTATTTTCTGAAGCTGCTCAGGCTTTGTTTAAGTAGCTTTTCGGATCAATGGGTTGGAGGCGATCTGCCTGGCGCTAACCTAGCCTGCGGACACACCGGGCAGATGCCAGTTGCGCCGCCGCGGGCACCCAGGAACAGGGCCGTCCATCCGCACCGGTCAGTCGCCGCCATGCCGCCCTTGCGAATCCCGAATCCCGAATCCCTGCCTCAAGCAGGCCCGCGATACCGGCACCCAGAGGTGCACGTCTCGTGGACCACCACCTCGCTCAGCAGCGGCAATGCCGGCTTGAGTTGTTCCCAGATCCATATCGCCAGGCGTTCGCTGGTCGGGTTCTCCAGTCCCTCGATGTCGTTGAGGTAGTGGTGGTCGAGGCGGTCGTAGATCGGGCGGAATGCGGCCTTGATGTCGCCGAAGTCCATGACCCAGCCGGTGTCGGCACCGGGTTCGCCGCTGACGTGCAGCTCGATCCGGAACGAATGCCCGTGCAGCCGCGCGCACTTGTGGCCGGGCGGGACGTTGGGCAGGCGGTGCGCTGCCTCCAGGGTAAAACTCTTGAAGATATCCATGGCGTCATTGTAGGTGGCGGGGGAAATGGCCGGCGGATCGCCGGTCCTGCTGCGGTCTCGCGATAACGGCGCGTCGCGAAAACACGAACGCCGCCCGGAGGCGGCGTTCGTGGTGCTGCGGTCGGCTGCGCTTAGCGTGCGGCGCTGGGCTGGCTACCGCTGCGACGGCGCTCGCCCTGGCGACGTGCGCCGCCCGGCTGGGTACCGCCGGCCGGCTTGGCCCCGGCGTGCGCGTGCGGGCGCGGCGCATCGCCGTGCGGACGGCGCGCGTGGGTGCTCTTGCGCGGCGGACGCTGGCCGCCCGGACGCTCGTCGGCCGGATTGTTGTTGCCCCAGCGGATCGGCGTGGACGGCTCGAAGCCCGGCACGTCGCGGATGTCCATCTCGCGCTTGAGCATGCGCGAGATCGCGCGCAGCAGCTTGGCCTCGTCCTGCGCCACCAGCGACACCGCTTCGCCCTGCGAGCCGTTGCGGCCGGTGCGGCCGATCCGGTGCACGTAGTCCTCGGCGACCATCGGCAGGTCGTAGTTGATGACCTTCGGCAGCTGGTCGATGTCGATGCCGCGCGCGGCGATGTCGGTCGCCACCAGCACGGTGATGCGGCCGGCCTTGAAGTCGCTCAGCGCGCGCAGGCGCTGGCCCTGGCTCTTGTTGCCGTGGATCGCGGCGGTCTTCAGCCCGGACTTGTCCAGGAACATGGTCAGCTTGTCGGCGCCGTGCTTGGTGCGCGCGAACACCAGCGTCTGCATGCGCGAATCGGCGGCCAGCAGGTGCAGCAGCAGCTCGCGCTTGCGGGTGCCGTCGACCGGGTGCACGCGGTGGGTGATGGTGTCGGCGACGGTATTGCTCGGCGTGGCCTGGATTTCCTGTGGGTTGTGCATGAACTCGCGGGCCAGCTGCTTGATGCCTTCCTCGAACGTCGCCGAGAACAGCAGGGTCTGCCGGTTCTGCTTGGGCAGCTTGGCCAGAATGCGCTTGATCGAGGGCAGGAAGCCCATGTCGAGCATGCGGTCAGCTTCGTCCAGCACCAGGATCTCGATGCCCGACAGGTCCACGCTGCGGCGCTCGAGGTGGTCGAGCAGGCGGCCCGGGCAGGCGATCAGCAGGTCCACGCCGCGACGCAGCGCGTCGAGCTGGTTGCCCATGCCGACGCCGCCGTAGATGGTGGTGCTGGGGATGCGCAGGTACTTGCTGTAGCCGCGCAGGCTGTCGTGCACCTGGGTGGCCAGCTCGCGGGTCGGGGTCAGGATCAGCGCGCGCGGCTTGCGTGCGCCATTGCCGACCGGCTGCGGCGAGGTGCCCAGATGCTGCAGCAGCGGCAGGCCGAACGCGGCGGTCTTGCCGGTACCGGTCTGCGCGCCAGCCATCAGGTCGTGGCCGGCCAGCGCCAGCGGAATCGCCTGCAACTGGATCGGGGTGGGGGTTTCATAGCCCTGCTCGGCCAACGCACGCAGCAGGAAGGGCGCCAGGCCCAGGGATTCGAAAGACATCGAGGAAAGCTCCGGATAACGCGCCGTCGCCGGGACGTGCCCGGAGTGCAGACGCAAGTAGGGTGAGGCTCGGAGCGTTCCCGTGAACCGCGCTGCGAGAGGGTGGATCAACCCGGAGCAGAACAGCGCTCGGGTTTGTCGGCACCACGAAAGGCGTCGGGCGGGGCGGGCGAGCGGATCGGAACGATCCTGGCCTCGCCGGCGATCCCTAAGGGAAACGGACGGCCGCATGCAGACCTAGCCAGTCTACGCTGAATTGGCGCGTTGCACAAAAGCCGCAGTGAACCAGCCGACAGCCGGCGATTCCGTTTCAGTTGCAACCAATATCCGGTCTGGCCGTACAATCGCCGATCAGCTCCCCAGCATTGGACGGACATGAAGCTAGGTTCCCTGAAGGAAGGCGGCCGCGACGGCACCCTGATCGTCGTTTCCCGCGATCTGACCCGCGCCGTGCGCGCCACCGGCATCGCCGCGACCCTGCAGCGCGCGATGGAGGACTGGAGCAATCTGGCGCCGCGCCTGAATGCGCTGTCCGAGTCGCTCAACGACGGCAGCGCCGACGGCCAGTTCGACCTGGACATCACCGCGCTGGCGGCGCCGTTGCCGCGCGCCTACGAGTTCCTCGACGGCAGCGCTTACCTGCCGCATGTGGAGCGGGTGCGGCGCGCGCGCGGCGCCGAGGTGCCGGAGAGCTTCTACACCGATCCTTTGATGTACCAGGCGGTCAGCGCCGGCTTCTACGGCCCGCGCGAGGCGGTCAAGGTGGTCAGCGAGGACTATGGCATCGACCTGGAGGCGGAGATCGTGGTGGTCACCGACGACGTGCCGATGGCGGTCGATGCGCAGCAGGCGGCCGCGCATATTCAACTGGTCGGGCTGGTCAACGACGTGTCGCTGCGCAACCTGATTCCGGCCGAGCTGGCTAAGGGCTTCGGCTTCGTGCAGTCCAAGCCGCGCTCGGCGCTGTCGCCGGTGTTCGTCACCCCCGACGAGCTGGGCGAGGCCTGGCGCGACAACAAGCTGCACCTGCCGCTGCTGACCCACATCAACGGCGCCTGGTTCGGCGCGCCGGAAGCCGGCGAGGACATGCAGTTCGACTTCGCCCAGCTGGTCGCGCACGCGGCCAAGACCCGGCCGCTGGCGGCCGGCGCGGTGATCGGTTCGGGCACCATCGCCAACCAGGACACCTCGCGCGGCGCTTCGTGCTTCGCCGAGCTGCGCGTGGTGGAAACGCTGCGCGACGGCCAGCCGAGCACGCCGTTCATGAAGTTCGGCGATGTGGTGCGGATCGAGATGCTGGACCGTGATGGAGTGAGCATCTTCGGCGCGATCGAGCAGCGCATCGAACCTGCGTCCCGGCCCTGACCCGGCCGGCGGCGTTGCCCATACGACCGGCGGTACCGCTGCGCCGGTGTCCACCGGTATCTTGATCGTCCGAATGCGGAGTGCAGAGCGTGGAAGAGGCGTTGCAGCTGTACACCTACTGGCGTTCCAGCGCCGCCTATCGGGTTCGCATCGGCCTCAATCTGAAGGGGCTGGCCTACCAGGCGTTGCCGGTGCACCTGCTGCGCGACGGCGGCCAACAGCATTCGCCGGAGTACGCGCGGCTCAATCCGCAGGAACTGGTGCCGACGCTGTGCCACGACGGCCAGCCGATCCGCCAGTCGCTGGCGATCCTGGAATACCTGGACGAACGCTGGCCGGAGCCGCCGCTGCTGCCCGATGCGGCGATCGACCGCGCGCGGGTGCGCGGGCTGGCGCAACTGATCGCCAGCGACGTGCATCCGCTCAACAACCTGCGCGTGACCCAATTCTTCGAGACCGTCTGGAACGTGCCGCAGTCCGAGTGCGAAGAGTGGATGCTGCACTGGATCGTGCTGGGCTTCGATGCGCTGGAGCAGTTGCTGGCCGAATCGCCGGATACCGGCACTTACTGCCACGGCGAACAGCCGGGACTGGCCGATTGCTGCCTGGTGCCGCAGGCGTTCAACGCACGCCGCTTCGGCGTGGACATGCAGGCGTATCCGACCATCGCGCGGATCGAGCAGGCCTGCCTGGCGCTACCGGCATTCGAGGCGGCGCGCCCGGAGCGGCAGCCGGACGCCCAAGGCTGAGCCTGGCGCCTAACCTTGTAGGAGCGGCTTCAGCCGCGACACACATCATCCGGCAGACCCTGTCGCGGCTGAAGCCGCTCCTACAGGGGTACGGCTGTCTCAGCCGAAGCCGTGCGTGATCCGCGGCGAGCTGGCGCCGCCGCTGCCGCCGGCGTCATAGTCGGCGTAAGGGTCGTGTTCGCCGCTGGAGCCTTCGGACAGGCGGAACTTCAGTGCCAGGCCGTCGCGCGAGTCGGCCGCGCGCAGCGCTTCCTCCTGCTCGATCTGGCCCTGCTTGACCATCCGGAACAGGCACTGGTCGAAGGTCTCCATGCCTTCCTCCAGCGATTCTTCCATGGCCGCCTTGATCTCGTGGACCTGGCCGCGGCGCAGCAGGTCGCGGATCATCGGCGTGTTCAGCAGCACCTCGGTGGCCGGGCGGCGGCGCTCGTTCTTGTCCTTGACCAGGCGCTGCGAGACGACCGCGCGCAGGTTCAGCGCCAGGTTCATCAGCACGTTCTTGTGCGCGCTTTCCGGGAAGAAGTTGAGGATGCGCTCGATGGTCTGGTCGGCGTTGTTGGAGTGCAGCGTGGCTAGGCACAGGTGGCCGGTCTCGGCGAAGGCGATCGCCGCCTCCATCGTCGTCGCGTCCAGGATCTCGCCGATCAGGATCACGTCCGGCGCCTCGCGCATCGCGTTCTTCAGCGCGTTGTGGAAGGCATGGGTGTCCAGGCCGACCTCGCGCTGGTTGACGATCGACATCTTGTGCTTGTGCAGGTATTCGATCGGGTCCTCGATGGTGAGGATGTGCCCGGTGGTGGTGCTGTTGCGGTGGTCGATCATCGACGCCAGCGAGGTGGACTTGCCCGAGCCGGTGGAGCCGACCACCAGGACCAGCCCGCGCGGGGTCATGATCACGTCCTTCAGCACCTGCGGCAGGTGCAGTTCCTCGATGCTGGGGATCTTGCTGCGGATCGCGCGGATCACCATGCCGACTTCGCCGCGCTGCTTGAACACGTTGACCCGGAAGCGGCCGGCGTCCTGCAGTGCGATGGCCATGTTCAGCTCCAGCTCGCGCTCGAACTGCGGCACCTGGCCCTCGTCCATCAGCGAATAGGCGATCTTCTTGACCATGCCCGGCGGCAGGCCGGTGGCGCCGAGCGGGTACAGCTTGCCTTCGATCTTGATATAGACCGGTGCTCCCGTGGTCAGGAACATGTCCGAGGCGTTCTTTTCGGTCATCAGCTTCAGGAAGTAGCCGATATCCATGCGCAATGGTTCCCCAACAATCCGCGGCAGCCCGTTGCAAGCGCGCCACAGGCTTCCGACAATGGCCGTGCTCGACGTCTCCGCCTACGGCCCCCCTTGATGAAAACTAGCTTCGCACAAATCCGTTGCCCGCAGTACGTGATGGCGTGCGCATTGGCGCTGTTTGCCACGCCCGCCGCCTTTGCCCAGGTCGCCTCGCCGGAACTGCAGACCGCGCAGCAGGCGGTGCAGCGCGCGATCCAGGCCGACGCCGACCAATACGCCCCGGACCTGATCGCCACCGCCCGCCAGGGCCTGGAGCAGGCGCAACAGGCGGCGCTGGACCGCCGCCAACGCAAGACCGCACCGCAGCTGGCGCTGCGCGTGGCGGCCGACGCCGACCTGGCGCGGGTGCGCAGCGAGGAGGCGGTGGCGAACGCGCAGCTCAAGCAGCGCAAGGCCGAAGTGGCCGAGCTGGAGCGCAGCTTGAACACCGGGGAGGGCCGTCCATGAGCCGCTACCTGGGGATGGCCGGCCGCCTGGCCGCGCTGTTGTTGCTGGTCGCACCGCTGGCCGCGTTCGCGGCCGACGATCCGGAACTGGCGGTGCTGAACCAGCGCCTGGTCGCGCTGCAGGCTGATCCGCTGAGTGCCGACGTGGCCGCCTACGAGCGGCTGCAGGCGCAGCAGGCGGTCGCCGCGTTCGCCGCGGCCAAGCGCAAGGAGCAGGACGACGCACGCTATCTCGCCGAGCGCCGCGTCGAGATCGCCGAGACCGCCGCACGCGCGGCACTGGCGCGGCGCCAGGTCGACCAGTTGGAGAAGACCCGCAGCGACTTGCTGGTCGAGGCTAGCCGGCGCGAGGCCGCGCGCGCGCGCCAGGAAGCCGAGCGGCTGCGGGTGCAGGCGCAGATCCAGGCCGAAGAGGCCGAGAGCCTGCGCCAGGCCGCCGAGGCCGAGCAGCTGGCGCGGCAGGATGCCGAGCAGGCGCTGACCAACGTCGCCGGGCAGCAGACCGCCAAGCTCAGCGCCGCGCAGCAGAAGTCGGCCAAGCTGGCCCGCGAAGAGGCCGAGCTGGTCGCCGGGGCCAAGCTGCCGGCGTCGCGTTTCGAGCCGCGCGGGGAGGTGTTCACCGTCACCGGCGGCGCCTTCGCCGCAGGCAAGGCGGCGCTGTCGGCCGATGCCGCCGGCCAGGCCAAGGCGTTGGCGCAGTATCTGCAGATCGGCGCCAAGGGCCGGGTGCGGATCGAAGCCTACGACGCCGATGCCGGCGTGGCGCAGAAGCGCGCGGACGCGTTGCGCGACGCGCTGGTCGCTGGCGGCGTCGCGGCGAGCCGCCTGCAGGCGGTCGGCAAGAAGGCACCGGCGACCAAGGCGCGTGCCGCCGAGGTGGTGATCGCGCCCTGAGCGGGGCTGGCCGTTGCAGGTCTTGGAGCCCGTTTAACGCGGTTTTTCTCTGGGCCTGAGCGGCAAGCAACTGAATGCGGAAAGCGCGCGCTGCTGCTCTTGCCGGAACTGGTGGGGAGGCGTAGGGTCGAACTCCCAGGCGATACATCGTCGCCTGGTTCCACGGAGACTCCGGGCCGATGAAGCAGTGGCACGCACCGCAGCGAGACGTTCCAAGGGCAGCAGGCCCGGGCGTTGCGGTGGAGTGGCTGGCGACCCGCGCGACTCCGCTCCCAGGCAACGCCCCGTGCCGTTCCGGCCGGGGCGTTCTTGTTTCCAGCTGAAGGAGGCTATTCCTATGTTCGAAGGGCAACCGCAGACCGAAATCGACGCGTTGATCAAGTCCGATCCGGAATTCAAGCAGCTCTACCAACGCCACAAGACCCTGGACAAGAAGTGCATGGACGCCGAGCTCGGCGTGCTGCCGATCGACGATCTCACCCTGTCGCAGATGAAGCGGGAAAAGCTCGCGGCCAAGGAAAAGCTGTTGCGGCTCTACGACGAGCAGCAAAAGCCTCACTGATTCCTCTCTCCCACGACAAGCGTTCAATTGTCGCGGGCGGTGGCCGGCCTCCTCGTCGGCTTGCCACCGTCCGCGTCATCTCCTCCCGAAGCCGCGATCGCGGCTTTTTTCGTGCCGGTTTGGCGCTATGTCTGACATTCCGGCGCATACCGCGGATAATCACCGGTCCAGCCGCTATGACGGCGCGATGCATCCGGACGCGATGGCCATTCACTCTTCCGTACTCGACCTGATCGGCGACACCCCCATCGTCAAGGCCAGCAAGCTCGACACTGGCGTGTGCGAGCTGTACCTGAAGCTGGAAAGCGCCAATCCCGGCGGCTCGATCAAGGACCGCATCGGCCTGTCGATGATCGAGGCGGCCGAGCGCCGCGGCGAACTGAAGCCCGGCGCGGTACTGGTGGAGGGCACTGCCGGCAACACCGGCATCGGCCTGGCCCTGGTCGCCCAGCAGAAGGGCTACAAGCTGATCCTGGTGGTGCCGGACAAGATGAGCCGGGAGAAGATCTTCAACCTCAAGGCGATGGGCGCCGAAGTGGTGCTGACCCGCTCGGACGTGGCCAAGGGCCATCCCGAGTACTACCAGGACCTGGCCGCGCGCCTCGCCGCCGAGACCCCTGGGGCCTACTTCGTCAACCAGTTCGGCAACCCCGACAACCCGGCCGCGCACGAGTTCGGCACCGGCCCGGAGATCCTGCGGCAGATGGACGGCAAGCTGGACGCGATCGTGTTCGGCTGCGGCAGCTCCGGCACCATGACCGGCTTGTCGCGCGCGTTCGCCGCCGCCTCGCCGCATACCGAGCTGGTGCTGGCCGACCCGGTCGGCTCGATCCTGACCGAGTACATCGAGCAGGGCACGGTCAGCGAGAAGTCCGGCAGCTGGCTGGTAGAGGGCATCGGCGAGGATTTCCTGCCCGACATCTCCGACTTCTCGCGGGTCAAGCAAGCCTATTCGATCAGCGACGCCGAGAGCTTCCATACCGCGCGCGAATTGCTGGCCAAGGAGGGCATCCTCGGCGGCTCCTCGACCGGCACCCTGCTGGCCGCCGCGCTCAAGTACTGCCGCGCGCAGACCGAGCCCAAGCGCGTGCTGGTGTTCGTCTGCGACACCGGCAACAAGTACCTGTCGAAGATGTACAACGACTACTGGATGCTGGACAACGGCTTCCTGGAGCGCCCGCAGCACGGCGACCTGCGCGACCTGATCCTGCGCCCCTACAGCCAGCGCGACACCGTGGTGGTCGGCCCCAACGACCTGCTGACCACCGCCTACCAGCGCATGAAGCTGTACGACGTGTCGCAGCTGCCGGTGATGGATGGCGACCAACTGGTCGGCATCGTCGACGAAAGCGACGTCTTGTTGCACGTTTATGGCGACGAGGCACGGTTCCGCGATCCGGTTTCCACGGCCATGGTCAGCAAGCTCGACCGGCTCGACGTGAAATCGCCGATCGAAGCGCTGCTGCCGGTGTTCGACCGCGGCCAGGTCGCCATCGTGATGAACGACGGCGCCTTCCTCGGCCTGATCACCC
Organism: Xanthomonas sp. GW; assembly: GCF_014236815.1. Taxonomy (NCBI): domain Bacteria; kingdom Pseudomonadati; phylum Pseudomonadota; class Gammaproteobacteria; order Lysobacterales; family Lysobacteraceae; genus Xanthomonas; species Xanthomonas sp. GW. The sequence continues at coordinate 4,340,116 of NZ_CP051189.1, read as the reverse complement.
GCATCGACCTGCTCAACTATCTACGCCGCCGCGTCCAGTGACGGTGCCTCGTGGACGGCTCCCGATACAGGGGGCCGTTCAGACCTCGCTGCTAGAATCACGCCCCTTCTCCGGGAACCCCTCATGACGGACCACACGTCCAACCCCAATGGCGACGGCCGCGCGCTGTCGCTGGCGACCCTGGCGATCCATGGCGGCCAGCATCCGGACCCGTCCACGGGCGCGGTGATGCCGCCGATCTATGCGACCTCCACCTACGCCCAGTCCAGCCCCGGCGAACACCAGGGCTTCGAGTACTCGCGTACTCACAACCCGACCCGCTTCGCCTACGAGCGCTGCGTCGCCGCGCTGGAAGGCGGCTCGCGCGGCTTCGCGTTCGCCTCGGGCATGGCGGCCACCTCCACGGTGATGGAGCTGCTGGACAGCGGCAGCCACGTAGTGGCGATGGACGACCTGTACGGCGGCAGCTACCGCCTGTTCGAGCGCGTGCGCAGGCGCACCGCCGCACTGGACTTCAGCTTCGTCGACCTGACCGATCCGGCTGCGTTCGCCGCCGCGATCACGTCCAAGACCAAGATGGTGTGGATCGAGACGCCCACCAACCCGATGCTGAAGATCGTCGACATCGCCGCGATCGCGACCATCGCGCGCCAGCACGGCCTGCTGGTGGTGGTGGACAACACCTTCGCCTCGCCGATGCTGCAGCGCCCGCTGGAACTGGGTGCGGACATCGTCGTGCATTCGGCCACCAAGTACCTCAACGGCCACTCCGACATGGTCGGCGGCATCGCCGTGGTCGGCGCCAACCCCGAACTGGCCGAGCAGCTGGCGTTCCTGCAGAACTCGGTGGGCGGCGTGCAGGGCCCATTCGACAGCTTCCTGGCGCTGCGCGGGCTCAAGACCCTGCCGCTGCGGATGCGCGCGCATTGCGACAACGCGCTGCAGCTGGCGCAGTGGCTGGACACCCATCCGGCGATCGACAAGGTGATCTACCCCGGCCTGGCCTCGCATCCGCAGCACGCCCTGGCGCAGCGGCAGATGTCCGGCTTCGGCGGCATCGTCTCGATCGTGCTCAAGGGCGGCTTCGACGCGGCTAAGCGCTTCTGCGAACGCACCGAGCTGTTCACCCTGGCCGAATCGCTGGGCGGCGTGGAAAGCCTGGTCAACCATCCTGCGGTCATGACCCACGCCTCGGTGCCGGTGGAACGGCGCGCCCAGCTCGGCATCAGCGATGCGCTGGTGCGGTTGAGCGTGGGGGTCGAGGATGTGGGGGATTTGCAAGCCGACCTCGATCGCGCGCTGCGGAGCTGACATGCACAACGTGCTGCAACGGGCGAATCGCATTTCGCCGACCGGTCCGTTCCATGCCTGGTTGCACTATCCCAGCCTGACGATGGAGATGACCCGGCGCGACGTGCTCGGACGCTATCGCGGCGCCAGCTTCGGCTTGCTGTGGTCGCTGATCAGCCCCTTCATGATGCTGATCATCTACACCTTGGCGTTCGGCTATGTGCTGAAATCGCGCTGGCCGGGGACCAGCGGCAACATCGCCGACTTCGCCATGCTGCTGTTCCTCGGCTTGATCGTGCATGGCCTGTTCGCCGAATGCCTGACGCGTGCGCCCACCCTGGTCATCGGCAATTCGAACCTAGTCAAGCGGATCGTGTTTCCACTCGATGTCCTGCCCTGGACGATGGTGCTGTCGGCGCTCTTCCACGCCTGCACCAATTCGCTGGTGTTCGTCGTGCTGAACCTGATCGTGCGGCATGAAATGCACCCGACGCTGATCTTCCTGCCGATCGTGTTCCTGCCGCTGGCGGTCGGATTGCTCGGCCTGGGATGGCTGCTGTCCTCGCTGAGCGTGTTCCTGCGCGACATCGGCCAGATGACCGGCGTGATCGCCACGGCGACGTTGTTCCTGTCTTCCGCCATCGTTCCGGTGAGCACGCTGCCGCCGAAGTACCAGTTCGTCTTCCACCTCAATCCCCTGACCTTCATCATCGACGAGGCGCGCGACGTCGCGTTCTGGGGGCGCGCGCCTGATTGGGCGGGCTTGGGGATGTATACGCTCGGCGCGCTGGCGTTCGCCTATTTCGGTTACTTCGTCTTCCAGAAGACGCGCCGGGGATTCGCCGATGTCCTCTGAGCTCTTGACCGTAGCGCAAGCGGACAGCCCGATGTCCAGCGACGCCGACCTGGTGGTCGACGCGCGTGGCGTCGGCAAGTGCTACCACATCTACGACCGGCCTTCGCACCGCTTGCTGCAGGGTCTGGTGGGCGGCTCGCGGCGCTACTACCGTGAATTCTGGGCATTGCGCGGCGCCGACCTGCAGGTGCGCCGTGGCCAGACAGTCGGCCTCATCGGCCGCAACGGCTCGGGAAAATCGACCTTCCTGCAGATGATCGCCGGCACGCTGACCCCGACCGAGGGCAGCATCCAGGTGAAGGGGCGCGTGGCGGCATTGCTGGAACTGGGGAGCGGCTTCAATCCCGAGTTCACCGGACGCGAGAACGTCTATCTCAATGCGGCCATCCTCGGCTTGAGCAAGGAAGAAGTGGATGCGAGCCTGGATCGCATCCTCGCGTTCGCCGACATCGGTGCGTTCATCGACCAACCGATCCGCAGCTATTCCAGCGGCATGGTGGTGCGCCTGGCGTTCGCGGTGCAGGCGCAGGTGCACCCGCAGCTGCTGATCGTCGACGAGGCCCTGTCGGTCGGCGACGCGAAGTTTCAGGCCAAGTGCTTCGCGCGGCTGAAGCAGCTCAAGGACGATGGCGCTTCGATCCTGCTGGTCAGCCACTCGGCCGATCAGATCGTGCAGCATTGTGAGTTCGCGCAGTTGCTCGATAGCGGCCGCGTCCTGCGCCAAGGCAAGCCCAAGGACGTGGTCAACGCCTACTACAACCTGCTGTTCGGCAGCGGCGATACCGATGCCCCCGCGCCCGACGCAGGCGAGCGGGCCGCAGACGCGCCGTTCGAGGAGAGCGTGCCGTTCTCCGGCGAGGGCAGTGGTTACGAATCGCGCCCCAACTACAATCCCCATGAATTCCGCTGGGGCGACGGTGCCGTACGCATCACCGACTTCGAGTTGCGATCGGCGCAAACGCTTTATCCGCCGATTCTCGAGTGCGGCCAGGAAGTGCGCCTCGTGGTCAGAATGGTATTCGAGCGCGAGGTGATCAAGCCGATCGTCGGCTTCACCTTGAAAACGGCCGAGGGTGTCGTCGTTTACGGGACCAATACCGAGTACAAACCGCTGCCTGCGTTCACCGCTGGCGGCGCTGCCGGCAGCGCGGTCGATGTCGTGGCCGCCTTCCGCTGCGACTTGGCCGATGGCGACTATTTTCTGTCCGTTGGCGTGGCCAGCCGCGGCGAAGAGGATGTGGTGCCCCACGACAGGCGCTACGACAGCATTCATTTCAAGGTGATCAACGCCGATTTCTTCGGTATGGGCGGGCTGGACATGCGGCTGGAAGTCGCAAGTCCTCGCCAGGCTGTTTGATCAATCACGCCGACGATGATTCGAGAGGACGCATTGCATGATTGATTCATTGGCAGCCGCTGGCTATGTCATGCCTGCGGACGTCGCCGTATGGCGCCGCGAGGGCTACGACAGCATCGGCTACAGCGATGGCGACAACTCCGAAGATGGGTTGCTGGCGACATTGCGCGCCGCTGCCGACGTCAGCGTGTTTTCTTCCGAGCTGGCGGCCGCGTGCGTCGATTGGCCGAGCCGTTATCACCTGTCCACGGAGCGCGCGAACCTGCTGCGGCCGTTCGCGCAGCATCTGCAGCCGGGTGCGAGGGTTCTCGAAATCGGCGCCGGATGCGGCGCGGTCACGCGCTATCTCGGCGAGAGCGGGGCGGACGTTCTGGCGTTGGAGGGTTCGTTGCGGCGCGCAAGCATCGCCCGCGAGCGCACTCGCGAGTTGCGCAATGTCGTGGTGGTGGCCGAGCGCTTTCAGGATTTTTCCGTGGCTCAGCGCTTCGACGTCGTGACCCTGATCGGCGTGCTGGAGTACGCCAGTCTGTTCTCCGACGCGCAGAACCCTGCGCTGCACATGTTGCAGGCCGCAAAGCAGCTGCTGGCGCCAGGAGGGCGCCTGATTCTGGCCATCGAGAATCAGCTGGGTCTGAAGTATCTGGCCGGCGTGCCGGAAGACCATCTGGGGCAGCCGATGGTCGGATTGGAGGATCGCTATCAACCGCGTGGCGCGCGCACCTACGGACGCAACGAGCTCGATTCGCTGCTCCGGCGCGCCGGCTATGCGCGCAGCCGTTTCTCGGCGCCGTTGCCCGATTACAAGATGCCGGCCACGATCCTGACCGAGCGCGGCATCTCGGCCGACCCCGCCCTGTTCAATGCCGGCGCGCTGGCGGCGCAGGCGGTTCGCCGCGATCCCCAGCTCACGCCGACGACATTCAATCTTCAGCGTGCCTGGCCGGTGGTCGCGGCCAACGGCTTGGCGCTGGATCTGGCCAATTCGTTCCTGGTGGAAGCCGTGGCCGACGATTCGGCGATGGCCGAGCAATCGGCGCTGGCGTATCACTACAGCACGCAGCGGCTAGGCGCCTACGCTCGGGAAACGCTTTTCGTGGCGGAGCAGGATCAATCGGTGCGGGTGCATGCGCGCAGGTTGTCCGACTCGCCCTCGGCAGAGGCAGGGGTACGTCTGCAGGTGCAGAGCGATACCGACTATTTCCAGGGTCCCCTGCTGGTCGACGCAATTCGCGCGGTGTTGAGTCAGCCTGGCTGGACCCAGGCCGACCTGATCGCGGAAGTGCGGCGCTATTTGCAGGCATTGGCGCAGGTGCTGCACGGCGAGGGTCATGCCGTTGCGCTGGACAGCGTCGACAGCGTTTTGCCCGACGACTATCTCGACGCCACGCCATCGAATTTGCTGTGTACTGTCGATGGCCGGATCGTCTACTTCGACCGCGAGTGGATCGCCGAGCGCCCGACGCTCGGCTGGCTGCTGCTGCGCTCGCTGTTGTTCACCTATGGCGGCAGTGTCGTGGCGGCGATGGCGGAAGGCGAGCCGATCGATTTGCGGACTCTGCTGCGGGATGTCGTGGCTGAGGTGTTCGCTCCCTCGGCAAACAGCGGTTTCGATCTCTGGCTCGATCGCGAATTGGCGTTTCAGCACGAGGTCACGGGCAAGGACCAGCGCGACGCGATCGAAGGTATGCTCGATGCGCCCGTGCCGCGTGCCGCAGCGGCGGTTGCTGCCGCCGGGCACCAGCACGTACAGATCGCCGACGGGTTCGCATCGCTTCAACACTCGCTCAATCTGGCTGGCCAGCATGGCGTGAACATGTATGCCTCCATCGCAGCGCTGCACACTGCGCTTGGAGACGGTCTTGCGCAGACGGTACCGGCGTTGCAGCGGATTCAGGCCGTCGTCCAGCAGTTGGCCGAGGGCCAGGGCGCCTTGCACGACCGAATCGTCGCCACCGACGATCGTCTGGTCGATTCGATCCAGCACTGGAGTGCGCTGCAGGATGAATTGACCAGCCGGCTCAGCGACGCGCTGGACCGGATGGAGCGAGGCGTAGCGCTGGAAGCCAAGGTGGAAGCGCTCGCCACGGCCCAGAGTCAGCAGATGGCCACGCTTGCGCAGTTGCAAGGACGCAGATGGTGGAAGTTGCGGCGGTGACCGTGGCGGATCCGAGCCAGCGACCGCCGGTGCGGCTGCGCTGGGATGCGACGCCGTTGGCCGATCTTGCCTGTATAGCCTCTGGCGAGGTCGCGACCTGGGAATCTGTCGGACCCGATCCGCAGTTCGCGCTGGCCCAGCCGATGCTGCCGCTCGCCGCAGGCTGGTACCGGCTGCGTGGTGTCTTGCGCGAATTGGATGGGCGCCTGACCAACCCCTGCCTCTATCCGGACTATGGTAACGGGATCGCCGAGGACACCCGAATCGATCTCGCGCTGGTCGCTGGTAGCGGCATCCTGGATGTCGTGGTGCAGTTCCCAGAGCCATTGCAGGCGCTGAGGTTCGACCCGACAGATGCCTATGCGAGGTTCGAGTTGGGGCTGCTTGAGTGTTACCGGTTGAGCGAGCGCGAAGCCTTCTGGTTGCTGCTGCGCGGCGGTGTCGGTGAACGGCTGCGCGATGCGCCGCAGGAAGCGCTGGAACTGGTCGATGATGCGCAGTCGCAGTGGCGCGAGCAGGGCGCGAGCGCGTCGTTGCATGCCCTATTGCGCACGGGGCGTGCGGACACGACGGCGCGTGATGCCGGCTATGCGACCTGGGTGCTGCGCGAGGATCGGCGACTGGCCGAACTGGTATCGACGCCAGACAGCGACACGCGTATCCAGGCGCCTGTTCTCTCGCTGATATTCCACGATCGAGCGGCAGCGGATTTTTCGGCATGCCTCGATGCGCTGGGTTCCCTGACGGGTCAGGCAGTCGAAATCGTGGCCGATGCCCGGCAACTGGGCGATTGGCCCTTGGGTCGTGGGCTGCCATCGCTGCAGGTGGTGGATGCTTCGGCTTTGCTGGGTGCGCGTCTGCGCGCTGCGCAAGGCGCCTACGTTGCAGTGTTGGCGGCGGACGATCGCATCCATCCGATGATCGCCAAGGTTCTCGCCGAGGTGGTCCCACTTCCTGCGGCGGCCTTGGTCTACAGCGACGAAGACAGGGTGGATGAAACTGGGCGACGTTTCGCGCCGCTGTTCAAGCCGGCTTGGGATCGCCTGCGCTGGTACGAGCAGGACTATCTCGGGCGCAGCGCCTTCGTGCGCAGGGACGCACTTGTGGATGGCCTGCTCGATGGCCTCGATCCGGATGCGCCGTGGTTCTCGCTGCTGTGCGCGCTGATCCATGAGTACGACGCGATCCCGTTGCACTTGCCGCACATGTTGCGTCACGTGAACGGCGACGTCGGCCCGGTCTGTGCCCCGTTCGCACGTAGCGAAGCAGATGCGATGGCGCGCGCGCGGGTGCTCGGCCAGGCACTGCAGTCCCAAGGCGCGCGGATCCATGTGCTGGACCAGCAGCGCTTGCGTGTGCGATACGCGCTGGACGCCGAGCCGGACGTCGAGATCATCATCCCGACGCGCGATCGCATCGATCTTCTCGAGCAGTGCATTTCCACTCTGCTCGCCAGGACGGACTATTCTCGCTATCGCATCACGGTGGTGGACAACGGCTCGGTCGAGGCGCAATCGCATGCCTATTTCGAGGCGATCGGCCAAGTTCCGCGGGTCCGGGTATTGCGCTACGACCGCCCGTTCAACTATTCCGCGATTAACAACTACGCCGTGGCGCATTGCACTGCGCAGATTGTGATCTTGCTCAACAACGATATCGAAATCACCGATGCGGGATGGCTGCAGGAACTGGTGCGGCTGGCTTCACGCCCGGGGGCGGGGGCGATCGGCGCGAAGCTGTTCTATCCGGACGGGTCGCTGCAACATGCTGGTGTCGTGCTGGGAATCGGCGGTGTCGCCGCACATGCCTTCGCCCACGCACCGCACGATTTCGCAGGCGAGTACGGACGCGCTCTGCTGACGCAACGCTACTCGGCGGTCACCGCGGCTTGTCTGGCAGTGACACGCGCGGCGTATGTCGCAGTGGGCGGACTGGATGAATCGATCGCGGTGGCGTTCAACGATGTCGACTTCTGTCTGCGGCTGCGCGCGCACGGGTACGACAATGCGTGGACGCCGCACGCCCAGGCCTACCATCACGAATCGGCCAGCCGGGGCATCGAGGACGATCCGGTCAAACAGGCACGTTTCGCCGGCGAGGTCGCCACGATGAAGGCGCGTTGGCGGCGGGTGCTCGGTGACGACCCGGCCTATAGCCCATGCCTGTCGCTCGAAGCGCCCGCGTTCTCGCTAGATCCCGACCGTCACGCGCTGGCGCTGGCACGGGATTTACATCCCGTTTATCCTATAGAGTACGCTCCCCCGGTGACCCGAGGGGCTTTCCCCGAGAGTTAGATGTCCGAAACGATTGCACTTAGCGTCACTCCGCTGCAGCAGATTGCGCCGCTGGCTCCCGAATTTCCCGTCACGGCAGCGCACGTTGCGGTGTGGCGCGCCTCCGGCAGCGATCCGCAGGTGGAGCTGCGTTGGCAGGGCGAGGCCCTGGTTGGCGGCTGGTACCTGCTCTCCGGCGAGCTGTCGGTCTATCGCGGGCGCATGTTCGCGCCGGTGCTGTATCCGACTTATCGGGTCAGGCACAGCGGCGAGGCCGAGCGCATCGATCTTCCTCTGAACATCCCCAGCGGCGAAACGCGGCGGTTCGAGATCGTGGTCCGTCTGGTGGAGTCGACCACCGGCATTCGCTTCGATCCTTCTGTGGCGCCGATGGATTTCAGTCATTCCGCTCTGCACCTGCAGCGCATCGAGCGCGGCGACGCCATGCGGCGTCTCTTCGGCGCATCGTTCGATCGCCGCGAAGGCGGCGTGAACAAGCTGCGGCTGTTGGCGCGAACGGCGATCGATCTGCTGACCAAGGGCGTCCGCAGGATGGCCGATCGGCTCTATCACGAATACGCGACGCGCATGCTTTCGGGGTCTTTCTCTGACTACGAGGTGTGGCAGGAGTTCTACGATTGCCGCGATGCCGCGTGGAAGGTGGCTGCAGAAGCGGAACTCGCCTCGCTGACGCACAGGCCGCTGGTCTCGGTCATCGTCCCGACGTACAACACCCCCGAGCGCTGGTTGCGGCGCTGCATCGAAAGCGTGCGCGAGCAGGTCTACCCGAATTGGGAGTTGTGCATCGCCGATGATGCGTCTACCGATCCTGCGGTGACGCGGGTGCTTGCCGAATATGCCGAACTCGACGATCGCGTGCGCTTCCAGCGCCGAGAGCGGAACGGACATATTTCCGCAGCGTCGAACACGGCCCTGCAGATGGCCGGGGGCGAGTTCGTGGCATTGCTCGACCACGACGACGAACTGCATCCCTTGGCCCTGCTCAAGAGCGTCCACGCGTTCGAGAACAATCCGCAGTGGCAGATGCTGTTCACCGACGAAGACAAGATCGACGTGGAAGGGAAGCGTTCGGATCCCTATTTCAAGTCGGACTGGAATCCGGATCTGTTCCTTTCGCAGAACTGCGTCTGCCACTTGACGGTCTATCGTGCCGAGCAGGTGCGCGCGGTTGGCGGTTTCCTTGAGGGGTTCGAGGGCGCCCAGGATTGGGATCTGACGTTGCGGGTCGCCGAGAGGCTGCCTCACGATGCGATCGGTCATCTTCCGCTGGTGCTGTACCACTGGCGCATGATCAGCGGCTCCACCGCGATGGCGCCGGGTGAAAAGTCGTATGCGCATCTTGCCGCGCTACGCGCCGTCCAGGCGCATCTCGACCGGACCGGCAACGGCGGGAAGGTGCTGGAGATGGCGAGCTACAGCGGCTATTTCCGGATTTCCTATCCGCTGCCCGAGCCAGCGCCGCTGGTCAGTCTGCTGATTCCCACCCGCGATCGCATCGATCTGCTCAAGCAGTGCATCGATTCGATTCTGGAACGCACCGACTATTCGAACTACGAGATCGTGGTCATCGACAACGACTCCCAGGAGGAAGCGTCGAGGGAGTATTTCGCGCAGGTCCAGCAGGATCCGCGCGTGCGCGTGTTGCCGTATCCGCATCCGTTCAACTACTCGGCGATCAACAACGCCGGCGCACGCGTTGCGCGCGGCACGGTGCTGGGCCTGCTCAACAACGATATCGAAGTCATCAGTCGCGATTGGCTGGACGAGATGGTCGGGCACGCGTTGCGTCCCGAGATCGGGGTTGTGGGCGCGATGCTGTATTACCCCAACAATACGATCCAGCACGCTGGTGTGATCCTCGGCATCGGTGGCGTGGCGGGGCACTGCTATGTGGGCATGGCGCGTGGCTGGCCGGGCGACAAACACCGCGGCGGCTTGGCGCAGAGCCTGAGCGCGGTGACCGCGGCCTGTGCAATCGTGCGCCGTTCGGTGTTCGAGCAGGTCGGTGGCCTGGACGAGCAGCTGGAAGTGGCCTTCAACGACGTCGACTTCTGCCTGCGCGTGCGCGAGGCCGGCTATCGCAACCTGTGGACCCCGTTCGCCGAGCTCTATCACCACGAATCGGCTTCGCGTGGCTACGAGACAACCCCGGAAAAGATCGCCCGCTTCAAGCGCGAGGAGAGCTTCATGAAGGCGCGCTGGGGCAAGGCGTTGCAGCAGGATCCGTACTACAACGTCAATTTGACAACCGAATCGACGCCATTCACGTTAGCTTATCCGCCACGCGTTGTGAGTTAAGTAGCTTCTTCTTGCATCGTGTCAATCACTCTGGAGTCCTGACGTGCGACCGATTACCTTGATTGTTCCCCTGATGCTGACATCGCTGGTCGCGTGTAAGCAGCATGAAGCTCCGATCCCGGGAGATTCGAGCACCGATGCAGTCAAATCGGCGGTATACCAAATCCCCGTACAACCACTCGCAGCTGGTGGCAACTGTGCATTGGATTCAGTGAACGGTGCGCCGGCGGCGAATGCGTCGCTCAAGACCGGGACCGGCTCATCGTTCGTAGGTTGGATGGGCGACGCGCAAAAGCAGGTTCCCGAGAAAGCCGAGCTGATTTTCAAAGGACAAGGGCAGTCCTATCAGTATCCGCTTCGTGCGGGGGGCGAGCGTCAGGATGTGGTGGCGGCACTCGGCGCTCCGGGGCTGGCCCTGTCCGGCTATAACGTCACGCTTTCGCTTGGAGGGGTGGCGCCTGGCAAGTACGCTCTTTCCATCGTCAATGGTGGAGAGCCTGCGACCGAGTGCAATCTGAACGTCGAACTCACCGTCATCAACTGATCGCAATCAGCGCCAGCGCCGTCTCTCGCTACGTCCGTACTCGACGTAGTGGTCGTTGGGATCCACTCCGGCCGCGCGTACATCAGGATTGAGGTCATAGTAGAGGTTGGCGTCGAATCCTTCCGGCAGCGAGCGGTAGCGCTCGCCTGCCGCAGGATAGCTGGCCATCCGCGACGCCCTGTCCATTTGGTCGGCACGGCCTAGCCGTACCAGAAATTCGTTTTCCGCGGTGCCGCGCAATTCGAGAAGATGAAGTTCCAGTATGCCGGCGGCCACGACAGTGCGCATTAAATTGCAGAAGGATTCCGGTGTGAAAACCCAGCAGTGAACGTCGAAATAATCGCCGCTCGCCAGCACATGTCGGGCAATCGACAACGCGTGGTCGGGCTTGCGGCTGAGTTTGAGTTCCTCAAGTGCTGGCTGATGGTTCCAGCTGATTTTATCATCGAGCTTCACTTCATTGGCGAGCGCATCGAAGATGCGACCAGGCGAAGGGCGCGAATGTTCCAGCAGCGCTGCCTCCACCCATTCTCCAGCGGTGGTTTCCCGCCGCAGAGCGTCGAAGCAGCGTCCTCGATCCGGTATCGCCAGTGCCACCCATCCTCCATCCTCCAGCAGCGTGTGAATGTCGGTCAGCCATTTGATCGGATTCGGGACATGCTCGATGACATGCGATGCGATGAGATAGCGAAACTGCTCTTCACCCACCGCCTCAAGTAGTCCGCCCGGGCCGATGATGTAATCGATCTCTGGAATGCCTGCTGGATCCACCCCTGAATGGGCAGCATACTTTTGAATGAGGGCTTCCCGTCCCAGGTGGTCGGCATAGCGGATCTTCGCTCCCGGCCTGCCCACGATGGGTCGATTAAGCGGCCCAATCTCCAATCCCAAGTAATTTTCTGTGACGCCTTGGCGTAACCATGCAGTACGATCCATCTTGCCTCCAATGACCAATTGCAATGTTGCAAAAACAGGTCGAACGGCTTCTTCCTGGAAAGGCTTGGTACAAAATCTGATCGCGGCTTAGGCTTGCGAGCGTGCCTCAGTCTTCTTGGGTGGGCAAGATTTTTCGCAACGTTGGGTCGTCGAGCATCTGGCGCAGAAGATCCGCACTGGGCTAGGGTATCTCGAAATGGGGTGCGTTCAATGCTTTTGGGTTGCCGGTACGTAGATACTGCAGCGTACTGAGCTGTTGTGGAGCAAGCGCGCCCGATCTGCCTGCCAATTTCGTACTGTTCTATTCGACGGTTCGCTGCAACATGCAGGTGTCGTGCTGGGCATTGGCGGCGTCGCCACATGCCTTCGCCCATGCGCCGCACGATTTCGCTGGCGAGTACGGCACGCTTTGCTGACGAGGTCGCCACGATGCAGTCGCGTTGGCAGCAGATGCTCGGTGACGACCCGGCTTATAGTCCGTGACTGTCGCTCGAAGCGCCCGCGTTCTCGCTCGACCCCGACCCCGACACCCATGCATTGGTGTTGGCAAGAAATTCACATCCCGTTTATCCTGTGGAGTGAATGCCCCCGGTGACCCGGGGGACTTTCCCCGAGAGTCGGATGTACGAAACGATCGCACTTAGCCTCACTCCGCTGCAGCAGATTGCGCCGCTGGCTCCCGAATTTCGCACCACGGCGGCGCACGCTGCGGCGTGGCGGGCCTCCGTTCATACTGGCCCATCCTCTGCGCCCTGGGAACCGCAATCTTCGCGTCGAGCGCTTGCATGAGCGCGCGACGTTGCGCCGCAAGCATCGGGACGAGTCGCCGCCGGCTGCCTTGGTTTGCGCTGGCAGTCGGCATGACGCTCGCCGGGTGTCACAGACAGCCGCCGATTTCCGACGAAGGCATCGCAGCGGCGACCGAGCCGGCGTTCGCACCGTATGCGGGGCCGCTTTCTGACTTGCCTGCCGGTGGGCGCTGCAGCCTGGATGCGGTCGACGGCAAGCCGGCACAGCAGGCTCGCGTCAGGCCGCGCAGCTGGGTCACGTTCGGCGGCTGGATGGCCGATGCGGCGGATGCGGTGCCGGACGGGGCGACCCTCGTGCTGAACTCCGCTGCGGCGTCGTACGCGGTTCCCATCGTCGCTGGCGGAGAACGGCCGGATGTCGCGCAGGTTTTCAGCAAGCCGGCGCTGCTGCGATCAGGTTACAACCACAGGGCATGGTTGCCGGCTATCCCGCCCGGAAGCTATCGCGTCTTCCTGGTATATGGAAGCGACAATGCCGCTTCGGCATGCGCAATGGGGACGCTCGCCGCTGGCGACCCTTGAGCGTCGCCTGTAGCGCCGCAACTGCTGGCGGCGGCGAGTCCGCCGCTAGTGCACATCTTTGTGCGAGGTGAAGCTCTCCAGCGGCCTGGGCCGGTCGCTGCCGGAAAGCGCCTGGAGCAGATAGGGATCGTGCAGGAGCTGGTGTAGCCGCTGCGAATTCGGATAAGGCAGCGGCAACTGCCCGCTTTCGAACGATGCGTCATCCTTCGAGGCGACGTAGTACAGCACGCTTTGCGCCTGAGCCTGCGTAGCTTCGTGGCGGGCGCGCAGCGCCTCCATATCGACGTGGAATCGCTCGGCCCAGCCACCGAACAGGGTGAGCATGAAAAGCGCCGCAACCGCGTAAGTGCCGCGTTGGACCATCGCAGGAAACGTATGACGGAGTTGCACCAGGCGGATGGCAAACCAGGCATTTGCGAACAACCCGGGAATGAGAATCTCCGTATAGCGCGGGGACAGTTCCACCAGGTCGTGTCCACGGCCGTAGGCAATGGCGGCGGCCTGCAGGCCACCCCAGGCCAGCAAGCCCGCCATCGTGATGTCCGTCTTGCCGGCCGGCCGCGCATGGAGCATCAACGCCACGCCGAGCACGCCCGGGAGCCAAAGCAGCAGCGCGGGCGCGTGCATGCCGCGCACCGGCCAGCTCAACACGCGCGTCAGTCCGCCGAACAGCTCGAGCGCGGATTGCGAGCGCATGACTGCATGCTCGGGAATGATCGGCATGCTTTTGTACGCCACCACGGCGATCGCCATCAGCAGGCAAATGGCCAGGACGGAGGGCCACCTGCGCCCGGGCAGCAGCCAGGCGGCCAGCGCATACGTGACCGCCGCTGCGACCGGCGTCAGCAGGCCGGATGCCATCGTGAGCACGCTGATCACGGAGAGCAAGACAACGCCGCCGATGGCGATGATATTTTCGTGCATTGCCGCGGCGAGCGAGACCGCCAAGACGGCAAACAGGATCAGGAAGTAGAACTGGCTCTGGAAGCCGACCAGGAAGTTCTCCCAGGAGTAGGGCAGAACTGCCGCGCAGATCGCCACGGCAATCAACAGGAAACGCGAGCGCAGCGATGCGCCGATGCGGATGCCGTGCCAGACCAAAATGGCGGGAATCATTGCGTAGATCGCCGCGCTGATCCTGGCTTCGTAGATGTTGTTCCACTGCCCGGTTGCGAGGTAGCTCGCCAGCGTCACCAACTTCGTCGGCAGAATCCGATGTTCGTTGTGCGCATGCAACAGATCGGCCAAGCCTAGCGAGCCCGACAGCAACGGTTTGAGTAGATTGTCGCCCTCGCCGTCCCATTGATCCCAGAACGGCATGCTCACGGCAAAGTGTTGGATGTAAAGCAGGCGAGCGGCGAATGCGATCAAGCCTACTGCCGCGGCTATCAACCAGGCCGGATAGGGCCGGCTCTGGACAAGGTCGCCGCTTGCATGGCGCATGGCAATACCGCTCATGCCGGTCGCTCTTTGAAGGTGAGGGCCTTGTGGCCGAAGTAGCTGGTAAAGACCGGCACCGCGACGCCGATCGCGTGCGCCAGCGTTTCAGGATGGAAGCGCATGCCCATCGCCGGAAAAATCCAGCGTGCGAAGATCAGGCTGCAGGCGAGCGTCTGCAGCACGGCGGCGATATTGATCAGCGTGAACCAGATGGCCTGATGCTTCAGGCCGGTACTGGCGGCTTCGAAGACGAACATGCGGTTGAGCACGAACGCCGTGAGCATGCCGATGAGATAGGCCACCACGATCGACCCTGTGTACGGCATGACATGGCCGAGCAGGATGCGCGAGCCGAAGTTGGCGGCGGCAGCGGTTCCTCCCGCCAGCAGGAACTTGATGAACTTGCGCGAGGTCATGCGCGAAGCACGGCTTCTGCCAGGCGGTCCGCCGCTTGCAGGCTCTCGGAGATCGAACGGTCTTCGGGATAGTAGTAAGCAGTGTCGGCCATGAAAAACCCGTTCAGCGGGGTCCGCATCGCCGGGAGGCGTTCCTGGAAGCCTGGGGGGCAGATGGTCTGCGCGAATTCATAGCGGTGGCAGTGGGTTGCCAGGACCCAGTCGCGCTGGAATGACGGATTCAGCTTCGGCAGATAGCCAAGCACCTCTTCGATCAGCGCTTCGTTGCTCATGCTCCATTTCGGATGGGTCTTGGGCATGTAGAACGGGGCGTACAGGATCTTCTGCCCCGGCGGTGTGGTGGGGTTGAGGTTGCTGTACTCGATCACGCCCGGGATCGCGATGCTCGGGTCGCTGATGTTCATCCAGAAGTTTTCGCTGACCGGCTGCTTCAGTTTCAGGATGACGCAGGCAACCGGAATATTTTCGATGGCGCGGATCTGGGCGCTGAAATCGGGCGGCAGGCCCGGCACCATCGCCGGCACGTATTGGATGGGGGCCGTCGAGATCACGCCATCGTAGGCCAGGAACTGGCCGCCGACGCGGACGCCGCTGACGTTGCCGTTTTCACTGACGACTTCATCGATGCCCTGCGACAGCACAATGCGACCGCCGCGGGCGGTGATGTCTGCGGCCATCTTGTCCAGCAGGGTCATCGAGCCGCCATCCAGGTAGCCAAGGCTCTCGTGCATGAGGCTGCGCCGCGACAATGCGATGCGCTTGATGCGCGTGCCGATCCAGCTGGCGGAAAGATTGTCCTTGTACTCGAAGAACTTCAGCCGGAATGCGTCCTTCCACATCACGTCGTACGCCTTGTCGCCGATCCACTTGCGGATCCACGTGGTCGCATTGACCTTGTCCAGCGCGGTCCAGTCCTTGATGCCCTTGGTGTACATGACGTGCAGCGCGTAGCGGAACTTGCTGATCGGACCAAGATGCGGGAAGCCCAGCAATGCGAACGGCGTTCCCCACTTGTAGAGCTTTCCGTTGTAGAAATAGCCCATCTTGGTATCCGTCCAATGCAGCTTGTCCGACAGGCCGTAACGGCCCAGCAGAGCGAACAGCGGATCGTCCGTTTTGCAGATGAAATGATAGTAGCGTTCGATGGGAAGACCATCGAAATCGAAGGTCGCGGACATGCCACCGATGCGGTCGTCGCGTTCGTAGATATCCACGCTGTGGCCGGCGTCGAGGAGCCGAACGGCCGCCATCAGGCCCATGGGGCCGGCGCCGACGATCGCGTAGTTCTTCTTTGAGGTCATGTCATTGGCTTCAGTAGAGGGTCGCCAGCGCCAGTAGTCACTGGGGGCGCGGCAGGCAGGAGGCAAGTTTAGCGTGTCATCGCCATGGGGGATGCGTTGGCGGGGGCGTTGGGTCCGCAGCACCGGGGTCGCCATATGGAGCGCGCCAGGCGTGAAAGGCCAGGATCAGCGGGGTGGCTGCGCTAAGTCCGAACAGGAACCAGCCGTCCCACGCCATGGACGCCAGGCGGAACCCCGGATTCAGCAGGAAGCCGGAAAGGGCGACCCATATCGACTCAAGCGCGACGATCGACATCATCGTGGCGAAGGCGGCCTTGGATACGGGCCATGCGGCGCAGGCGTAGACGATCACAAACGGCGTCAGCACCTCCAGGCAATTTCTGCCCAGCCCATCGGTGCTGTATCCCCAATAGATCAGCATGGTGGCCAGCCCGGCCCCGACGATGCAGTTGCGCAGGTCGCGCAGGGCCACATCCGGTGGAGAGCGCACCAGCGCGGCATAGGCGAAACCAAAGGCGCCGAAGCCGAGTTGTCCAGGCAGCGATTTCGCGTACTGGATGGTCCAGCGCAAGGAATCTTGCACAGGGCCGAATATCCAGTCGTGCATGGCGTCGGAAAAGAAGAACGCGGTGGGAGTCAGTGTCATCCACAGATTGGAGGCTCTCGCCGCTAGCCAACTGCTTATTCCGAGCGCCGGCTTGATGCCGCGTCCATCGGCAAATACGTAGCTCATGAACGCATCGCCGTGGCCCAAATGCCATTTGTAGTAAAGCCAGGGGAGCATCACCAGCGACAACATGCCCAGGAACCGATTGCTGGCCGCCGCGCTGCTTCGCCAGAACCGAGGGCCGCGCTGCTGGGCGACAAGCAGCAAGCCAATGGCGGGCAACATCAATGCGCCCACCGGATGGCTCAGCCAGGCGAGCGCCGCAAATATCCCTGCGCGTGAATAACGGCGATTCAGGACGTCGCCGACGACCAGCATGACGAAGTAGGCAGCCAGCAGCTTGGGCCACAGGAACACCACGTTGATGGTCAGCAATGGCGCCAGCGCCAGCCAGAGTGCAGCGCGGTGGCGCCGCTCGGCGGGCACGTTCAATGCGCACATCAGGTGCAGCGCGCCGAGGATGGGGAGCGCATTGAGCATCCATCCGAAGAGCCTCGCCAGATCCACGCCCGAGTCCACCCCGGGCCATTGCACTCGCGCCGAAGACGGTGGATCGCCCGGAGCGGCACCGAAAAGCTGCAGCAAGGTGTTGATGCCCAGCGGCACCAACGGACCGCGCGAGCCGATGGACCAGTCGCCAAAGTACTCGAATCTCTTTTTATCGCCATCGTAGCGATGAAGGAGATAGACGGCGGTGCCGTAAGGAATCACATGGTCCGGGGGAGAGGCGACCATCCTGCCGGGAAGCTCGCCGTCGCCGCCGTATTCCTGCGCGACACCCTGGGGATTGAGGCCGATGCTGATCGCCTGGAGCAAGGCCAACACGATCGCGGCAACGAAAATGCGATCTCCCGGCATTGGCGTTCCGGAGCCGCCGCGACCGATCCGACGGCGGTACAAGAGGGCGACGGCAAAGAGCAGATAGACGCCTGCCAAGCAGGCGCGAAGCCACTGCGCGGCCGATGCAGGCAGCACCCACAAAGCCAGACCGTTCAACGCAAGCAGGACGATGCCTGGAACCGGCAGCAGGCTGAGCGGCAATGGGCCGATGCACGATCGCCACAGCAAGCCCGGCAGCAACAGCAGGCCGGCGATCGCCACCGCATGCAGGGCGACGATGGCATAGGCGCTGGCGTCGCCGGCAAGATGGCGACGCTTGCCCAGGCCGATTCCGCCCCAGCCGAACCCGCCTGTCGCGTCGTCCGTCAGGGTGAAGGTGATGTCGCCCGGTCCCCATCCGGGCGGCACGGAAAAATAGAGGGGTTGCCATTGTTCGTCGTCGCCCTTCTCGGGCAGAAGCGCGATCGGCGCTTGGCCGCTTTGCTGCGCGAGAAGCCGCACCGAATCGCCCTTGACGTAGCCGGCGGTGAACAGTTGCAGTCGTTGCAGGGATTTTCGCTTGACGGTGACCGCCAGCGTCGCGCGCGTGGCGTCGCCTTGTCCGCAATAGGTGATGGCCGATATGGCCACGCGCTCACTCGGGCGCAGGCTTGCCGACGAAGCGGCAGGGCACCCCCCGTCTATGGCCGGTATCGCCACCGCCGCGGCGGTGCCCGCACTGAACCACAGCAGCGCGAACGCGAGTGCTGTCTGTGCCAGGCGCAGCGCCGAGCGCCGCAATGAAGGAATCAACACCTGCGGTTCTCGTCTTCCATCGTTTCCGGTGAAGCCAGCCTGCAGGCGGCGAGCAAGCCGCCTGTCAGTACCAGCGTGGTACCGATATGGATCGCGGAGGACGCGCCGTCCAAGGGCCTGTCGAAGGCATAGGCAAGTGCAGCGACCGCGACGTTTAGCGCGATGACGGCATATAGCGCCGGCGGAAAGCATTGAGCCAGCATGAGCAGTATCACCAGCATGCTCATCAGGAAGCTGAAGTAGGCGCCCTGATGGATGACCGTCTGCCCAGGCTCGTAGATCACCAGGATCCAGAACAGGAACGACAGTGCGGCGGCGAGCGCCAGGTCGGAGGGAAACCGCACCGGGCGCAGGTTGGGGCGCAGGTTGCGGCGTTTGGCGAACGCATAGACGACGCAGGGCAGCAGCCACAGCGGCGATGCGAACCACATCGAATACGCGCCGTAGAAGAAGCTGTTCTCGACGACGGTGGCGATCGCGGCCGGGCTGCGATTCCAGAACAATGCCGCTGCGTCGCCAAAAAAGGTGAAGCTGCCGTGCATCAGGCTGTTCAGATTGGAGGCGCGCCCAGCGAGCCATTGCCCGAGGCCGAGATCGGCATAGGCCGCACGCAGAACGTGCAAGAACGAATCCTGGGTGACTGGGATGTGCCCGGCGAAATGCCATTTCAACAGTCTGTCGCCTGGGGGGTCGATGAGGCGCTGGTAGGCGACCCACGGCAGGTAGGCCGCCACGGCAAGAGCGCCGGTCTTGATCAGCACCGGCAATGCTTGCCCGCGCTTCAGTAGCAGGAAGGCGGCGGTGGATCCGAACAGGGCGAACAGCGCTCCGCCATGCGACAGCATGGCCAAGGCTGCCGCAAGGCCGGCCATCGACCAGCGCGCCGGCCTGGCGATGCTGGCCGGCCCGAACAGGGCGATGTGGAAAATCGCGCAAAACGTCGCCGCGAAGAGCTTGGGCCATACGAACAGGCCGTTGAGCAGCACCAGCGGGGAAAGCGCGAGCGCGAACACGATCGCGGCCCGTTGCGAACGCTGCGGCAGCGTGCCAGCCAGGACGAGCAGCGGCACGACGACCAGTGCTTGTGCCCAGGTCGACAGGGCTTGATAGATCAAGCCGCCTTTCGGTAGCCAGGTGTGAGAGAAAAGCAGGTAAAGGCCCGATTGCAGCGGCGGCCGATCGCTGCTCAACCAGTCTCCGATCATCGGCACGTCCAGGCGACCGCCGTGGACCATATTGGCGAAGACAAGGGGCAGCCACGAATCCATCGGCAGGTTCCGCCAACGATTGGCGGCGATCTGCCAGTCCTGCCCGTCCCATGAAAACGGATAGAGGCCGATCCAGAGAATCAGCAATGCCAGCAGGAACGAGGGAAAGAAGAAGCGGTGCAGCGCGGCGGCCTCGGCCATCGGCACCGGTCCCCGGCGCAGCCGCAGCGGCAACGCAAGCAGCGGCAGCGCGGCAGCGCCGTAGGCGATGATTCCGCCGAGGATGGGAGATGCAATGTAGCCCGCAATGACGCACCCGGATGCCGCGCCGAGCGTCAGGACCGCGCACAGCGCCCGCGCCGGCACAGCCCATGTTCGTGGCAGCAGCCAGCCGGCGAGGATCAGCCACAGGTGCGCGGTCAGGATCGCCAACGCCATCGGCAGTGCGTGGGTCGGCAGCGTCGTGGCCAGCCCGGCACGCTCGAAGCCCAGGCCTGCCCAGCCGAACGTGCCGGTCGCGTCGTCGACCAGCCGAAGGTAGAACGCGTGCGTCTGGGCCGCATCCGGCAATTGGAAGGTGACCGGCTTCCAGCTGTCCCCGATATTGTCCGCCTTCAATGCAGAAGTGAAGCTGCCATCGGCGGCGACCGCCAGCACGCGGACGCCCTCGGTAGCGGGATACCCGGCCATCATCACGGTGACGCGGCGCGTCCCGGCGGGGTATGCCGTTGTCCTGATCTGGCCGGTGGAAACGTCGCCTCGGTCGCAGTAGGTGATGCGCCCGTCGACGCTCGGCGCCTGCTTGAGATAGGGCGACTGCTGCGGTGGGCAGCCGCCGTCCTGCACGAGATCAGGGTGCGGAGACTGCTGGCATGCGAGCAGCGACATGCTCAGGACGGCAATCGCATGCCATTTACGAAATAGGCGGAACATGGACATTTCTTCGAAAAGTGAGGGAACAGGCGTTCTGGCAAAGTGCGCGGATGCCGTCGCGCAGCGTGCGAAGCATTGGGTTTCCCGGCGGCATCCGGATGAGACCGGAGCAGCCGGCGTCCATGACCCAAAAAAGGAATATACAGTCAATGAAAATGGCTTTGTACGCCGTCCAAACAGGTATTGGCATGCTCCCCTGCAGATGCAGGTCAATTCGTTGTCGCTTCCTGCTATCGGATACCCGCCCGCGCGCCGTGCGCATCGTGAAGATGGCGCACCTTCGGCTTCCCTGGGGGACAGACATCATTCCTTCGTAGTGATGGTGGTTTCCCAGCCCTCCGGGTTGAACTTGATGGTATGCGAGCCCGGCTGGTCGAGTTTGCGCAGTTCTGCGGCGGGTCCGTAGTCGACAAAGCGCGGCCGCAGCATGTGGTCGGTATTCAACAAGCTGACAAACAGCATGAATAGCAGCGTGAATCCGGCGCTTTGTCTCTCGCTGCGCAACAGATCCTTCAGAAGGACGAAGCAGGTCCACCAGAATACGATCTTCAATGCGAGAAAATAGCGATCGCAGTCGAGCAGTGACAGCATCGGCTCGACGGTAAACTTGTGGGCTGCGGCGAAGACTTCGAGGATTGCGAAAGCCAGAGCGAGAAACACGCCAATACGGGCTGCTGGGACGAGCTTGCTGAAAAACAGGAGATATGCGCCAACTGCGGCGTAAACGATCGGCCAGAACACCGGGCGAAGCGGGTTATAGCCCAGGATATGCAATGGAGCGGCTTGCCCGAGCGATCCGACGATGAGGTGGGCGAGGGACGTGATCTGGGGATGGCTTGGCGCGGATGTATACAGGAATGACAGTTGGATCACTGCACACGCCGCCACGACCGCCCATGCAGTGAAGTCGCGCTGTTCGAAGTATGCGGTAGCAATGGCAAGCAGATTCGAGCGCTTGGTAACGCGCAGGACGAGAAAGCCAAAGAAGCTCAGCGCCATCAGCGCAATGCAGATGATCGAGAAAGGGCCAGTCAACGCGGCGACAGCAAGGACGCCCCTGAGCACGTGTCTGGTGATCGGATGGCTGGCTTTCGCGGCGATGAAGCAGTAGGTGATTAGTGGAAACTGCAGGAACCATTGGATATTGGTGATCGTGCCAAACACTTCCCCATTGGTCGGGGTGAGCAAGAACGCGCCAAGGACCAGAAACGGCGGAATCAGCGGGCGCAGATTCTTCGCGCAAATGAAAATCGACCCAGCGGCGATCGCGATCGCGCTGGCGTTGTAGATGAGCGGCGTATAGGCCGCACTCACGAAAGACGCGAACCATGCCACCAACCGCGGCGCTGCGTGCAGATAGCCTGCGTATGGCCTGAATAACAGCAGTCCCTGCTGCTCCATCTGGTCTTTCAGGAAAAGAACGGCATCTTCCGCCCACAACTGCGGATGCGCCAGGGCATCATTGGATTTCAGGCAAATCAGCGCAAAGGCAAGCAAGAATAGGCCGAAATCGTATCGCCTCGGATCGATCCTGTAGTCGCTGCGTGGGTTCATCGAAGTCGGGTGTCTTCAGCGCTGCAGCACGATGCGGCTATACCGCGGATCGGTGTAACTCTCCCGGATCGCGTCTTCGAACGGCGTCTGGCGCACGCCGAATACCGCTTCAGTATCGATGCCCTTGAAGTCGTCGCCCGCGCTGAGCGCCTTGAGTTGGTCGGCGGTGAACGGCGGCTTGGAGCTGAAGAGCGAATACACCCGCAGCAGCAAGGCAAAGAACCCGATCGGGATATGCACGATCAGGGTATGCAGCTTCTTGACCCGCTTGATCGTCTTGATGATGTCGACGTAGTCCACCCGGGTATCGCCGACGATGTCGTAGACCTCGCCATCGGGCTCGCGTTCGATGCATTTGGCGATGCAGCGGCAGAAGTCACGCTCGTACAGCGGCTGGCGCATGAACTTGCCGTCGCCGGGAATCGGGAACACCGGGGTCTTGGCCATGAAGCGCGACAGCCAGCCCAGGTGCTTGGGGTCGAACCAGCCGAACATCAGGGTCGGGCGCAGCACGCAGTGGCGCAGGCCGCTGGCCACCACCATTTCTTCCTGCGCGCGTTTGGTATTGGTGTAGTCGTCCTTGGCCACCGAGTTCACCACCGAGGAGCTGATGTGGACCAGGTACGGCACGTTGGCCGCGCGGCAGGCATCGAGCACGTGCGAGGTGGCCACCAGGTTGTTGCGGGTGAACAGCTCGGTGGTCTTGCCGGTGATCTGCGCGTGCAGTTGGGCGACGCAGGCGGCGCCTTCGAACTCGCGCGCCCAGTCGCCGGGCTCGGCCAGATCCGCATGCACCACGCGCACCGCCGGATGCAGTTCGCGCAGGATCTGCAGGTTGTGCGCGTGCTTGTCGATCGCCACCAGTTGGGTGTAACCCTGCTCCTCGAGTTCGACGATCAGGTTCTGTCCGACCAGCCCGGCGGCCCCGGTGATGACGATCTTGGCGTGTTTGTCGGTCATGTCAGAGCTTGATCCTGCGGAAAACGAATTCGGGGATGGACTTGATGATGAACATGATCGCCCACCAGAAACCCGGCAGGTAGGCGACGGCACGCCGGCGATCGACGGCGCGCACGATGCCCTTGGCGATCTGGTCGGGCTTGGCCCACAGCGCGCCCTTCTTGAAGGCGGCGGTCATCGGCGTGTCGACGAAGCCCGGCTTGATCGTCAGCACGTTGATCCCGGCCGGGCGCAGGCGCTGGCCGAGGCCACTGAGATAGGCGCTGACCGCGGCCTTGGCGCTGCCGTAGAGATAGTTGCTGGCGCGGCCGCGGTCGCCGGCGACCGACGAGATCACCGCCAGCGTCGCGCCGGCCGCCAGGCGCGGCGCCAGCGCCGCGCACAGCGCGATCGTGGAGGTGCCGTTGGTGGCGAACTCGCGCAGCGACAGCTCGACCGAGGCGTCGCACGCGGCCTGGTCCGGCAGGGTGCCATGCGCGATCAAGATCACGTCCACGCCGCCGAGGGCCGACCATGCCGCGTCGAACGCTGCGCCATGGTGCGCGCCGTCGTTGACGTCGAGCACGCCAGTGCTGCTCTTGGCGCCGCGCACCGTCAGGTCTGCCGCGATCGCCTCCAGGCGCGCGGCCTGGCGGCCGAGCAGGTGGATCGCCGCGCCGCGTGCGGCGTAGCGTCGGGCAGTGGCTTCGGCGATGGCCGAGGTGGCACCGATGATGAGGACGCGTTGCATGGTTACTCCGTGACCCGGCGCCAGAAGCCGGAAGAAAAACGTGGGTCGAGATAATCGGCGAATTCCCGCCAGCGGCCGTAGGCGCGCTGGAACGAGGTTGCGGCCATGCGCGCATCCTTGGCAGGGTACAGAGCGCCGCCGGCCGCGTCGACGATGCGGTCGAGCCGCTCCAGCAGCCGAAATACCTCCGGGCCGCTATTGGGGAAATCCAGCGCCAGCGTGGTGCCCGGCCGCGGAAACGACAGCATGCCGAGCGAGCGCGCGGCGCCGAACTCCTTCAGTACCGCCAGGAACGAACCGCTGCCGCTGCGTGCGATCTCCGCCAGCAACGCATCGATGCCGTCGCGCGAGGCCGCCGGCGGCAGCACGCACTGGTACTGCAGGAAACCGGCCGGGCCGTACATGCGATTCCAGTTGCGGATGCCGTCCAGCGGATAGAAGAACGGCAGCAAGTGGCTGACCGAGCGCTTGCGCGGCGCAGGCTGGCGCCAGAAGTACAGCGCGTTGAACGGCCGCAGCGACAGCTGGTTGACCAGCGAGAACGGTGGCGTCAGCGGCATCGGCAGGCCGGCGCCCGGGGGCTTGGGCCGTTCTTCCTGCAGGCCCGGGCAATGGTCGGCGCGGGTGAAGTGGCCGCGGCCGCGCGCGCGGCCGCTGGCCAGGCAGTCGATCCAGGCGACGCTGTATTCGTGGCTGTCGGCGGAGGCCGCGGACAAGGCGAAGAACTCGTCGAGCGAGCCGAAACGGATGTTCTCCGTTTCCAGGGCCGCGCTCGCGACCCGGCGCAACTGGAGTTGCGCCCAGGTGATCAGGCCGGTCAATCCGAGGCCGCCGACGGTGGCCGCAAACCAGCCTTCGGCATCGTCGTCGGGCGTGCACACGCGACGCGTGCCATCGCTGCGCAGCAGCTCGAAGGCGTGCACATGGTGGCCGAAGCTGCCGGTGCGGTGGTGATTCTTGCCGTGCACGTCGTTGGCGATGGCGCCGGCCACCGTCACGTAGCGGGTGCCCGGGGTGACCGGCAGGAACCAGCCCTGCGGCAAGGCCAGGTCGATGATCTCGGCCAGGGTGACCCCGGCTTCGCAGCGCAGCAGGCCGGTCGCTGGATCGAATGCGATGAACCGGTCCAGGCCACGCGTGCACAGCAAGCTGCCGTCCGGGTCCAGGCAGCTGTCGCCATAGCTGCGGCCGTTGCCGCGCGGCAGCGCGTGGCCGTCGAATGCCGGCAGGTCCGCTGCCCGGTCGGTGACCGGCAGCAACGCCTGCCTCGCCTTCGGATAGCGTCCCCAGGATTGCCCCGCGTCCGCCATCAGATGGCGCTCAGCGCGAACAGTCCGCACAGCACCACCACCACCTGGCTGACCCGGTCGGTGGCGGCGAACACGATCGGGTCGTCGTGCATGTCGCCGCGGTGCGCGATCACCCAGACCCGGCTCACCCAGTACAGCAACACCGGGCACACCAGCCACAGCACTTTCGGGTGGCGGTACAGTTCAATGCTCTCGGGGCTGTTGATGTACAGCGCCATCACCATCACCGCGATGTAGCCGGCGGCCGCGCCCATCGACTGCAACAGCGACAGGTCTTCCACCGAGTAGGCGCGTCCGCTGGCCTTGGTCTTGCCGCTGCTGAGCATCGCGTGCAACTCGGTATAGCGCTTGAGCAGGGCCAGCGACAGGAAGATGAACATCGAGAAGGCCAGCAGCCAGAACGACAGTTCGATGTCGATCGCCATCGCGCCGCCGATGATGCGTACCGTGTACAGCGCCGCCAGCAGCACCACGTCGATCATCACGATCCGCTTCAGCCGCAGCGAGTACGCCAGCGTCATCACGTAGTAGGCCAGCAGCACCAGGGTAAATTCCAGGTTGCAGGCCAGCGACAGCGCGAGTCCGGCCACGGTCAGCGCCGGAGCGGCGAACAGGCCGTGCAGCAGGGGAAGGCGGCCGGCGGCGAAGGGACGCTTGCGCTTGCGCGGGTGCTGCCGGTCCGGGGTGAGATCGAGTAAATCGTTCAGCACGTACACACCGGAGGCGCACAAGCCGAATGCGACCAGCGCGATCGCCGCCTGCAGCACCGACGCCGGATCCAGGAAGCGATGCGCGGTCAGCAGCGGAACGAATACCAACAGGTTCTTCAGCCACTGGTGCAGCCGCAGCGCCTTCAGCCAAGCACGCGCGCGCGGCGGCGCGGGCCAATGCGCATGTACCGTGGTGCGCTGCGCGGCGGCCTTGCTGAGCGCGGTGCCATTGTTGACGACCCAGGCGCCGCCGGCTTTCTCCCATACGTGCAGGTCCACGCTGCCGTTGCCGGCATAGTCGAAATTGCCGGCACCGAACGTTTCGACCAGGACATCGGCCTTGTTGCGCCCGGAGAGATTGCGTTTGCCGTCGCTGGCGATCACCTGCTCGAACAGGCCCAGATACTCCGCGATCGGCGTCACCAGCAAGGCGTCGGATGCGGTGCACAACACGCGCGGACGCTGCGTGGTGGTGCGCAGCAGTTCCAGGACTTTCTCGTTGTAGGGCAGGGTCTCGGCCGGCAAGGTGACGCGCATGGCCAGTTCGCGCTTCAGTGCCGCCTTACCGCGCAGCAACCACAGCGGCAGCAGGAACAGGTACAGCGGATTGCGTGCCAGCAGCGCCAGCACCGACTCGTAGAGAATGTCCGAGTTCAGCAGGGTGCCATCCAGATCCACGCACAGGGCACGCCCCGAAACTGCCGGATGGTGGGGCGGGAAACTGGTAGGGGCGGACATTCGATGGCCTGGCGGTCCATTGCGGGGCCGCGATTATACCTAGCGAATCAAGCACTCTCGTCGCGGGGTAGGAACTCGGCCCTGATCATCGCCAGCGCGCCGACCAGAATGGCGTACCACAGCGTGACCAGGCGCGCCGCCACCGCCACGGCGATCGCGTCGGCGGTGGCGATGCCGAGGCGGTCGAGCATCAGCACGATCGCCAGTTCGGTGGTGCCGACGCCACCGGGCACGAAGGACAGCGCACCGACCAGCATCGCCAGCGGGTAGATGCCGAACGCCACGATGGGGTCCAACTGCAGGCCCATCCCCAGGCACAGGCCCACGAACACCGAAGAGGTCAGGCCCCAGGCCATCAACCCGGCGAGCATGCTTTGGCCGAACTGGCGCGCACCGAGGCAGCCGCGCAGCTCCAGCGCCGCGGCCAGCGCAAACTGGGCCAGGCGCTGCAGCCAGCGTCCGGGCATCCAGCGCACCAGGCCGGTCAGCCGGTCCAGCAGCGGCGGCCAGGCGGCCGCGCCGAACAACAGGCCGACGAAGGCCAGGACCACCGCCGCCAGCACGCCCAGCGTAGGGAACACCGGAGCGGCCAGCAGCGACAGCGCCAGAATGACCAGCAGGTCGGACGCGCGCTCGAACACGAATACGGCGATGGTGCGCCGCGCGGGCACGCCCATGCGGGCGAAATAGCGGATACGCAGCAATTCGCCGGCCTTGCCCGGCGTCGCGGTCAAGGCGAAGCCGGCCAGATAGCCGGCCAGCCCGGCGAACAACGGGACCGGATGGCCGTAGCGCTGCAGCAGCCAGCGCCAGCGCCAGTACCGGAACAGGTAGCTGGCGCTGACCGGCAAGGTCGCCAGCGCCATCAGGTGGCCGACCTCGCTCAATCGCGAGAACGTGCCGTTGCCGCGGTCCACCCAGAACAGCGTGGCCACGTAGCCCGCGCACAACAGCAGCACGAACCCGGCCAGGTGGTCCATGCGCCGTCGCCGCGGCATCGGCATGCCGTCGGCGCCGGAGGGCGGCAGCGAAGTCATCGGAACCGCATCGGCGTCAACCCAGTGCCGTTTCCAGTTCCGGGAGCAAGGTGAACAGGTCACCCACCAGCCCGATGTCGGCGATCTCGAAGATCGGCGATTCCGGATCCTTGTTGATCGCGACGATGGTGCCGGCGTCCTTGATCCCGGTCAGGTGCTGGATCGCGCCGGAGATGCCGACCGCCACGTACAGGTCCGGGGCGATGATCTTGCCGGTCTGGCCGACCTGCAGTTCGTTGGGCACGTAGCCGGCATCCACCGCCGCGCGCGAGGCACCCACCGCGGCGCCGAGCTTGTCGGCCAGCTTGTAGATGATCTGGAAGTTCTCCGCCGAGCCCACGCCGCGGCCGCCGGAGACCACGCGCTTGGCGCTCTGCAGGTCGGGGCGGTCGGAGCTGCCCGCGGCCAGGCCGACGAAGCGGGTGTGGGTGGGCAGCGTGGCGCTGACGCTGGCCGCTTCGATTGCCGCGCTGCCGCTATCGCCTTCACGGGAGCGGGCCGCTTCCGGCCACGAGGCGCTGCGCACGGTGGCGACCACGGTCTGGTCGGCGGGCGCCTGCACGCTGATGATCGCGTTGCCGGCGTAGATCGGGCGCTTGAAGGCATAGTCGCCATCGACCGCCATCAGGTCGGAGATCTGGTTGACCCCGAGCAGCGCGGCGACCACCGGCATCAGGTCCTTGCCGAAGGTGGTAGAGGGACCGAACACGTGGCTGTAGCCCTGCGCCAGCTGTGCGATCTGCGGCCCCAGCACCTGCGCGATGGCGTGTGCGTTGGCCGGATCGGCGACAGTGAGTACGCGGCTCACGCCGGCGATCTGCGCGGCCTGTGCGGCGACGGCGGCCGGGTCGGCGGCCAGCACGACGATGTCGATGGTTTCCGGCGACAGCGCCTGCGCGGCGCTGACCGTCTTGGCGGTGGCCGCGTTGAGCTGGCCGTTCAGGTGTTCGGCGACGACGAGGATCTTGGCCATTACAGCAACCCCTTCTGCTTGAGTGCGGCCACCAGTTCGGCGGCGTCCTTGACCATCACGCCGCGGCTGCGCTTGGGCGGCGGCGCGTAGTGGGTGGTGGCGAGGCTGTCGTTGGACTCCACGCCCAGGTCGGCGAAGGCCAGGGTCTGCAGCGGCTTGCTCTTGGCCTTCATGATGTCGGGCAGCTTGATGAAGCGCGGCTCGTTCAGGCGCAGGTCGGTGGTGACCACCGCCGGCAGGTCCACTTCCAGCGTTTCCAGGCCGGCGTCGACTTCGCGGGTCACCGTGGCCTTGCCGTCGGCGACCACCAGCTTGCCGGCGAAGGTCGCCTGCGGGCGGCCCCACAGCGTGGCCAGCATCTGCCCGGTCTGGTTGGCGTCGTCGTCGATCGCCTGCTTGCCCAGGATCACCAGGTCCGGCTGCTCCTGCTCGACCAGTTTGAGCAGGGTGCGGGCCGCGGTCAGCGGCTGGATCGCGGCATCGGTGACGACGTGGATGGCGCGGTTGGCGCCCATCGCCAGGCCGTTGCGCAGGTGCGCGGCGGCATCGGCCGGAGCCAGGGTGACCACCACCACCTCGCTGGCGATGCCGGCGTCGCGCAGGCGCAGCGCCTCTTCCAGGGCGATTTCGTCGAACGGGTTGGGGGAAAGCTTGACGCCCTCGGTCACGACGCCGGAGCCGTCCGGCTTGACCTGGATGCGGACGTTGTAGTCCACCACGCGCTTGTAGGCGACGAGGATTTTCATCTTGTACGAGATCCTTCAGCAGTGCGGGAAGGCCCGGCCGCGGCGGCTGGCACGGGGCAGTCGGTGGATTCTAACCGGCGGCGATGGACCATGCGAGGGCGTATGGTGGCGGTCGGAGGCGGCTGCCTCAGTCTGAACCCGGCCCGGCAGGCGCAGGCGACCATCCCCGGCAAAGCGTATATCCTGTGCGGTTTGAGCAGCGGCGCGCCTCGCAGCGCCGACCAGGAGACGTGACAGTGGCTACATGGCTAGTAACCGGCGGCGCCGGGTTCATCGGCGGCAATTTCGTGCTGGAAGCGGTGTCGCGCGGGGTGCGCGTGATCAACCTGGACGCGTTGACCTACGCCGGCAACCTGAACACGCTGGCGTCTCTGGAGGGCAATCCCGACCACGTCTTCGTGCAGGGCGATATCGGCGACCGCGATCTGGTGGCGCAACTGCTGCGCGAGCACCAGCCCGACGCGGTGCTGAACTTCGCCGCCGAGAGCCATGTGGACCGCTCGATCGACGGCCCCGGCGCCTTCATCCAGACCAACGTGGTCGGCACCCTGGGCCTGCTGGAAGCGGTGCGCGACCACTGGAAGGCGCTGCCGGAAGGACCGCGCGCCGCATTCCGCTTCCTGCACGTGTCCACCGACGAGGTCTACGGCACCCTGGGCGAGACCGGCAAGTTTTCCGAGACCACGCCGTACGCGCCCAATTCGCCGTACTCGGCCTCCAAGGCCGCCTCCGACCACCTGGTGCGCGCGTTCCACCACACCTACGGCCTGCCGGTGCTGACCACGAACTGCTCCAACAACTACGGTCCGTACCACTTCCCGGAAAAGCTGGTGCCGCTGGTGATCGCCAAGGCACTGGCCGGCGAGCCGCTGCCGGTCTACGGCGACGGCAAGCAGGTGCGCGACTGGCTGTTCGTCGGCGACCATTGCGAGGCGATCCGCACCGTGCTGGCCAAGGGCCGGGTCGGCGAGACCTACAACGTCGGCGGCAACTCCGAGAAGCAGAACATCGAGGTGGTGCAGGCGATCTGCGCGCTGCTCGACGCGCGCCGCCCGCGCGCCGACGGCCAGCCGCGCGCCAGCCAGATCACCCATGTCGCCGACCGCCCCGGCCACGACCGGCGCTACGCGATCGATGCGTCCAAGCTGAAGAACGAGCTGGGCTGGGAGCCGCAGTACAGCTTCGAGCAGGGCATCGCCATCACCGTGGACTGGTACCTGGCCAACCAGGCCTGGGTGCAGGGCGTGCTCGACGGCAGCTACCGGCTGGAACGTATCGGCACGGCGGCATAACGCGAGTCCCTCGCAAGAGCCCGCACACCGATGTGCGGACTTCCTAGGAAGCACCTCATGACCCAACGCAAAGGCATCATCCTGGCCGGCGGCTCCGGCACCCGGCTGTATCCGATCACCAAGGGCGTCAGCAAGCAGCTGCTGCCGGTGTACGACAAGCCGATGATCTACTACCCGCTCAGCGTGCTGATGCTGGCCGGCATCCGCGAGGTGCTGATCATCAACACCCCGCACGAGCAGGCCTTGTTCCGTGCGCTGCTGGGCGACGGCTCGCAGTGGGGCATGCGCCTGGAGTACGCGGTGCAGCCGAGTCCGGACGGACTGGCGCAGGCTTACCTGATCGGCCGCGAGTTCATCGACGGCAAGCCGAGCTGCCTGGTGTTGGGCGACAACATCTTCCACGGCCATGGCCTGACCGAGACCCTGCGCCGCGCCGATGCGCGGCAGCACGGCGCCACCGTGTTCGGCTATTGGGTCAACGACCCGGAGCGCTATGGCGTGGCCGAGTTCGACCAGGCCGGCAAGGTCATCGACATCGCCGAAAAGCCGGCCCAGCCGCGCTCCAACTATGCGGTCACCGGCCTGTACTTCTACGACGGTCAGGCCAGCGAGCACGCAGCCGCGTTGAAGCCCTCGCCGCGCGGGGAGCTGGAAATCACCGATCTCAACCGCCGTTATCTGGACGCGGGCGAACTGCACCTGGAACCGCTGGGCCGCGGCTACGCCTGGCTGGATACGGGCACGCACCAGTCGCTGCACGAGGCTTCCAACTTCATCGAGACCATCCAGTCGCGGCAAGGACTGCAGGTGTGCTGTCCCGAGGAGATCGCGTTCGGCCAGGGCTGGATCGATGCCGCGCAGCTGGAGAAACTCGCCGCGCCGCTGTTGAAGAACGACTACGGCAAATACCTGCATGAACTGGCTGTACGAGGAATCGTTCCGTGAAAGTGATTGAAACCAATCTGCCCGGCTGCGTGGTGATCGAGCCGGCGGTGTTCGGCGACGAACGCGGCTACTTCTTCGAGACCTGGAACGCCGAGCGTTTCGGCCAGCACGGGCTGCCGACCAATTTCGTGCAGAGCAACGTCTCGACCTCGGCCAAGGGCGTGCTGCGCGGCCTGCATTACCAATGGCCGCGCCCGCAGGGCAAGCTGGTCAGCGTGCTGGAAGGCGAGGTCTACGACGTCGCCGTGGACATCCGCCGCGGCTCGCCGCACTTCGGTCGCTGGGCGGCGGTGGTGCTGAGCGCGGAGAACAAGAAACAGTTCTGGATCCCGGAAGGCTTCGCGCATGGGTTCGCGGTGCTGTCCGAGCGTGCGGTGTTCAGCTATCTGTGCACCGATGTGTACGTGAAGGAAGCCGACGCCGGCGTGCGCTGGGACGACGCGGCGATCGGCGTGGACTGGCCGATCAGCCAGCCGGTGCTGTCGGCCAAGGATGCGGTGGCGCCGTTCCTGGCCGACATCGCCGCCGAACGTTTGCCGGTGTACGCGCCGTGACCACGCTGGTGTTCGGCGCCAACGGCCAGGTCGGCCAGGAGCTGCTGCGCGCGCTGGGCGCACGCGGGCCGTTGCTGGCGACCACGCGCAGCGGCCGCCTGCCTGACGGCAGCGCCTGCGAGAGCGCCGACTTCGACCAGCCGCAGACGCTGGGCGCCTTGCTGGACCGGCTGCAGCCGACGGCCGTGGTCAATGCGGCGGCCTATACCGCCGTGGATCGCGCCGAGCAGGAGCACGACGCCGCGTTGCGTGCCAACGCCGAAGCGCCCGCGGCGATCGCCGGCTGGTGTGCGGCGCATGGCGTGCCGATGGTGCATTACTCCACCGACTACGTGTTCGACGGCCAGGGTAGCCGCCCTTATCCGGAGGACGCGCCGACGGCGCCGCTGGGCGTCTATGGCGCGACCAAGCTCGCCGGCGAAGCGGCGATCCGCGCCTCCGGTGCGCAGCACCTGATCTTCCGTACCGCCTGGGTCTACGCCGCGCATGGCAGCAACTTCCTGCGCACGATGCTGCGCGTCGGTGCCGAGCGCGACGAACTGCGCGTGGTCGCCGACCAGGCCGGCACGCCGACGCCGGCGGCGCTGATCGCCGACGTCACCGCGCAAGTCCTTGAGCAACGCACTGCTGCGCAATCGGGCACCTGGCACCTGACCGCCGCCGGCGAGACCACCTGGCACGGTTTCGCCGAGGCGATCTTCGAAGACGCGCTCGCCGCGGGTCTGCTGGCGCGTGCGCCGCGCGTGCTGCCGATCGCCACGGCCGAGTATCCGACGCCGGCCAAGCGCCCGGCGTATTCGCGGCTGGACATCGCTAAGCTGCAGCGCGATTTTTCGCTGGTGTTGCCGCAGTGGCGCGATGGCCTGCGCCAGGTGATCGGCGAACTGGCCGCACAAGCGCCACAATCCGCATAGCGCGGCACACGCCGGCTTGAAAGGCGGAAACGAAAAAAGCCGGGCATCGACCCGGCTTTTTTCTTTGCGCTGCAGCAGGACTCAAGTGCGCCCGTAGGTGTCCTCGAAGCGCACGATGTCGTCCTCGCCCAGATAGCTGCCGGACTGCACCTCGATCAGTTCCAGCGGCAGCTTGCCCGGGTTCTTCAGGCGATGGGTCACGCCCAGCGGGATGTAGGTGCTCTGGTTCTCGGTGAGCAGCAGCACTTCTTCGCCACGGGTGACCTCGGCGGTGCCGCTGACCACGATCCAGTGCTCGGCGCGGTGGTGGTGCATCTGCAGGCTCAGCGTGGCGCCGGGCTTGACGGTGATGCGCTTGACCTGGAAACGCTGGCCGTTGTCGATCGAATCGTAGGCACCCCACGGGCGATACACCTTGCGGTGCCAGGTGGCCTCGGAGCGGCCGCTGGCCTTGATCCTGGCCACGATCTCCTTGACCTCCTGGATGCGCTCGCGGTGCCCGACCAGCACCGCGTCGTCGGTCTCCACCACCACCACGTCCTGCAGCCCGACCATCGCGATCAGCCGCGAACCGTAGGCGTACGTGTTGCGGCAATCGATCTCGATCACGTCGCCGTGGTGCGCATTGCCCTGCGCGTCCTGCGGCGAGACTTCGAGCAAGGCCGACCAGGAACCGACGTCGTTCCAGCCGGCGTCGAGCGGCACCACCACCGCGTCGGCGGTCTTCTCCATCACTGCGTAGTCGATCGAGTCCGACGGGCTGGCGGCGAAGGCGTCCTTGTCCAAGCGGGTGAAATCGGCGTCGCGCTTGGACGCTTCCCAGGCCTTGCTGCAGGCGTCGGCGATCGCCGGCTGGAAGCGGCGCAGCTCTTCCAGGTAGCGCGAGGCGCGGAACAGGAACATGCCGCTGTTCCAGTAGTACTCGCCCGAAGCAAGATAGCCCTGCGCAGTAGCCAGGTCCGGCTTCTCGACGAAGCGCTCGACCGCGCTGACGCCGTTGCCGGCGCCGGCCTTGATGTAGCCGTAGCCGGTTTCCGGCGCGGTCGGCTTGATCCCGAAGGTGACCAGCTTGCCTTGCTCGGCGGCCGCGGCGGCCGCGCGTACCGCGGCCTGGAACGCCGCTTCGTCGCGGATCACGTGGTCGGAGGGCAGCACGAGCAGCAGCGGGTCGGCGCCGTTGCGGGTGGCCTCCAGCGCCGCCACGGCGATGGCCGGAGCGGTATTGCGGCCCTTGGGCTCGAGCAGGATCGACTGCGGCTTGACGCCGATCTGCTGCAATTGCTCGGCGGCAACGAAGCGGTGCTCTTCGTTGGCGACCACGATCGGCGCGTGCCCGGCGACGGGCGCCGCACGCAACCAGGTGGCTTGCAGCATGCTGTGTTCGCCGACCAGCGGCAGGAACTGCTTCGGATAGGACTCGCGCGACAGCGGCCAGAGCCGGGTGCCGGAGCCGCCGGACAGGATGATGGGTAGGACGTCGCTCATGGGCGGGGGAACTCCATAGTGCGTCTGGGGGGAGGGGAGATCAGTCGCGCAGCAGGTCGGAAATTTCCTGCGTGCGCGCTTCCAGCAATGCCGCATCGCCACGCGTTTCCACGTTTAGGCGCAACAGCGGTTCGGTATTGGAGCTGCGCAGGTTGAAGCGCCAGTCGGCGAATTCGGCGCTGACGCCATCGGTATAGTCCAGCGCCGGCGCGTGCGTGGCGAAGTGCTCCATCACCCGCGCCACCGCGGCCTTGGCATCGGCGACCTTGAAGTTGATCTCGCCGCTGCACGGGAACTTCTGCATGCGCGCCTCGACCAGGTCGGCCAGCGAGCGACCCGACTGCGACACCAGTTCGGCGATCAGCAGCCACGGGATCATGCCCGAGTCGGCGTAGGCGAACTCGCGGAAATAGTGGTGCGCGCTCATCTCGCCGCCGTACACGGCGTTCTCGCTGCGCATCTTCTCCTTGATGAAGGCATGCCCGCTCTTGCACAGCACTGGCACGCCGCCGGCGTCCTCGACCATCTCGATCGTGTTCCAGGTCAGGCGCGGATCGTGCACGACCTTGCCGCCCGGCTGCTTGGCCAGGATCGCCTGCGCGAGCAGGCCGACCAGGTAATAGCCTTCGATGAAACGGCCGTTCTCGTCGAAGAAGAAGCAGCGGTCGAAATCGCCGTCCCAGGCGATGCCGAAGTCGGCGCCATGTTGCTTGACCGCCTTGGCGGTGGCCTCGCGATTTTCCGGCAGCAGCGGGTTCGGGATGCCGTTGGGGAAGTGGCCGTCCGGCTCGTGGAACACGCGCACGAACTCGAACGGCAGGTGCGGCGCCAGCAGGTCGACGATGGCGCCGGCGCCGCCGTTGCCGGCGTTGACCACCAGCTTCAGCGGCTTCAACGAGCCGATGTCGATGTAGCTCAGCAGGTGCGCGATATAGGCGGACTTGTCCGGGCGGCTGTGCTCGGCCGCGGTCGGCGTGCCGGCCGGCGCGGTGTCGGCGGCCACGGTGTCGCGGATCGCGAACAGGCCGGTATCGGAGCTGATCGGGCGCGCATTCTCGCGCACCAGCTTCATCCCGTTGTAGTCCATCGGGTTGTGGCTGGCGGTGACCATCACCCCGCCCGCAGCCTTGAGGTGATCGGTCTGGAAATACACTTCCTCGGTGCCGCACAAGCCGATGTCGATGACCTCGCGGCCGCTGGCGCGCAGGCCGGCCGACAGCGCGTCCTGCAATCCCTGGCTGGCCAGGCGCACGTCGTGGCCCACGACTACCGGCCCGCTTTCCAGCTGCCCCGCCAAGGCCACGCCGATGCGGCGGGCCAGGTCTTCGTTCAGTTCGTCGGGAACGCGACCGCGGATGTCGTAGGCCTTGAATGCGGGAAGCGACATAGGGGAGGGACCTTGGATGGGGGAACCCGGAGTGTAACGTTCCGGCCCTTAATCGGTCATTGCGGCAGTGCGCAGCAGGCCGCGCGCGGCGAGCGGCTAAACTACTTGTCTACTTCCGATTCGGAGCTGGCGAATGGGCGACACCTCTACCCGGGCGACCGGACGGCGCGGCAAGCTTTTCCCCGACGCGGCCACGGCGCTGGCCGACGTGGTGGGCGATGGCCAGACCCTGGCGGTCGGCGGATTCGGCCTGTGCGGCATCCCCGAGGCCTTGATCGCCG
Organism: Xanthomonas sp. GW; assembly: GCF_014236815.1. Classification (NCBI taxonomy): domain Bacteria; kingdom Pseudomonadati; phylum Pseudomonadota; class Gammaproteobacteria; order Lysobacterales; family Lysobacteraceae; genus Xanthomonas; species Xanthomonas sp. GW. The sequence continues at coordinate 4,303,839 of NZ_CP051189.1, read as the reverse complement.
CGCTGCGCGACAGCGCGGTGACCGGCCTGACCGTGATCTCCAACAACGCCGGCGTCGATGGCTTCGGCCTGGGCCAGCTGCTGGCGACCCGGCAGATCCGCAAGATGATCTCGTCCTACGTCGGCGAGAACAAGGAATTCGAGCGCCAGTACCTGGCCGGCGAACTGGAGCTGGAGTTCAATCCGCAGGGCACCCTGGCCGAACGCCTGCGCGCCGGCGGCGCCGGCATTCCCGCGTTCTTCACCGCCACCGGCTACGGCACCGTCGTCGCGCAGGGCAAGGAGACGCGCGAGTTCGACGGCAAGCACTACGTGCTGGAGACCGCGCTGCAGGCCGACGTGGCCCTGGTCAAGGCGTGGAAGGCCGACGCGGCCGGCAACCTGGTGTTCCGCAAGACCGCACGCAACTTCAACCCGGCCTGCGCGATGGCCGGCAAGGTCTGCATCGCCGAGGTCGAGCAACTCGTCGACACCGGCAGCATCGATCCGGACCAGGTGCACCTGCCCGGCATCTACGTCGACCGCATCGTGCACAACCCGCATCCCGAAAAACGCATCGAACAGCGCACCCTGCGCCAGAAGGACGCCTGACATGGCCTGGACCCGCGACGAAATGGCGCAGCGCGCCGCCCGCGAACTCACCGATGGCGCCTACGTGAACCTGGGCATCGGCCTGCCGACCCTGGTCGCCAACCACATCCCCGAGGGCGTGGACGTGTGGCTGCAGTCGGAGAACGGCCTGCTCGGCATCGGCCCGTTCCCGAGCGAGGACGAGGTCGACGCCGACCTGATCAACGCCGGCAAGCAGACCGTCACCGCCCGCGCCGGCGCCAGCTATTTCGGCAGCCACGATTCCTTCGCGATGATCCGCGGCGGGCATATCGACCTGGCGATCCTCGGCGCGATGCAGGTCAGCGCACACGGCGACCTGGCCAACTGGATGGTGCCCGGCAAGATGGTCAAGGGCATGGGCGGGGCGATGGACCTGGTCGCCGGGGTCAAGCGCGTGGTGGTGCTGATGGAGCACGTCGCCAAGGACGGCAGCCACAAGCTCCTGCCCGAGTGCGACCTGCCGCTGACCGGCGTGGGCGTGGTCGACCGCATCATCACCGACCTGGCGGTGTTCGACGTGAGCGCGGAGGGCCTTGTACTGGTCGAGGCGGCCGATGGCGTGGAGGATGCGGAGCTCGTTGCCAAGACCGGGGTGCCTTTCCGCAGAGCCTGACGCTACTGCGGCAGAGATGCCGCTCAGATGGTCACGGCGACTCGGCCGCGGCCGGTGAACGCATCGCCGACCGCCAGGCCGCGCGCCCAGTCGCCGGCCTGCCAGCGGCCCTCGCCCAGGCAGCGCAATGGCGCCTGGATCAGTTCGCGGTCGAACGCGAATTGCCAGGTCTCGCTGCCGCCGATGGCGCAAAGGTCGGCGACGAAATTGAGCGCGCCTTGCTGGACTGCGGCGACCGTGGCGAAGTGCGTGGAGTCCAGTTCGTTGTCGGCGAAGACGGGGTCGACCTTGCCATCGTCGCGCAACGCGAAATGCGAGAACTGGCCATCCGGTGCGGTCAGGAAGGTTTCCAGCAGCAAGTCGTGTTGCAGGATCGCCGAGGTTCCCGCATCCGCGCTGCGGCCATCGAAGTAACGGGCTTCTGCCCAGCCGCCGGCCTGGACCTGAGCGATGCCGTCGTTCACCGCGAAATAGCCGCCGCCCAGCGTGGTTCCGGTCAATCTGCCCAATTGCGCCTGGATGGTGCCTGCGTAGCCCAAGTCCGCAACCATGGTTGGTGCGTCTTCGACCGTGGCGCGCCAGTAACGCAGATAGCCTTCGCGTTCGACCGCGGCGACCTTGAGCAGCGCGGGCATCGCAGGCGCCAGTTTTTGCAGCAAAGCGGCGCGCATCTCCGGCAGCATCACCATGCCGCGCATGTCTGTGGCGCCGAGCTGCGCTGCGACCGCGCGTGTCGCCGCGGTGCCGAGCCGTGCCTGCAGCAGATCCTGCAGGCTGCCGGTATAGGTGCTGCCGAGCAATGCCTCCAGGTCGTTGGCCTCGCGCAGCGTCGGCACGCCGGTGCCGCGGCGCGAGGCCAGCAGATAACGGCCGCGCAGCGCGGCCAGCGGCGGACAGGCCGCCTGCAGCAGCGCAAACACCTTTTGCAGCAGATAGCCTTCCCGGCTCAGGAACAGGATCTGGCCAATGCCGCGCGACAGCGCCACGCGCGACAGCCACAGCAGGTAGTCGGCGAGCAACGGGCCAAACACCAGATAGCCGAGCGAGGTCGGCGACTCCAGGCGCAGACAGTGGCCGAACTGCTCCGGCCGGGTATCGGCCAGATCCGCCAGGTGGCCACTGAGCAGGCCCAGCCACAACTGATCCTGCCAGGGACTGGATGCGCCTGCGGCAGGTCGCAACGGGCGCAACGCCGGGACCACGTCGAGCAAGGCCGATGGCCGCAGCACATGCACGGGCGTGAGATAACCGTGCATCTGCGGGCGCTGGATGTCCGCCTGTTCGTTGTCGCCGACGTGCAGCCAGTGCCGCGCCACCACGCCTTCGCGCGCCGGAAGCTGTTCCCAGGCCTGGTCCTCATCCTTGCGCCAGCCGGTTTCGCAAGACACGTACCAGGCTTGCGGCAGTCCGCGGACTGCCGATGGCAACACCTTTTGCAGGTCGGCGCTGTCCAGGTACATGTCCGACACGGCGACCAGGCGCCGGCCGCTGGCGGCGAGCGCGGTGGCAGCGGCGACCAGCGTCCGACGCGGCCGCAACAGGCGCGCTTCGGTATCCAGTTCGAGTTTCTGCAGGGCGTGCAGGGGCAGGTCTTTCGCCTCCGCGAGGTGCGCCATCGCGGCATAGATGGCGTCCAGATCGACATCGCGCCCGGCCGCTGCGCGCGCGCGCGCTTCGGCACGCTCGCGCAACATGGCGAATTCGGCGACGCCCAGCGTTTCGGCGGCCAGATGCGCGAGATAGGCGCGCGCGCCGGCAGGGGTCAGGAACGGGCGCGTCACCAGGGTGTCGAATACGTCCAGCGATACCACGCTTGCATCGATCGCCGAGAGCGCCACGCGCGTAGCCAACGGCATCTGGAAGGCTTGCATCCAGTTGCGGCTTCCTTCCGTGCTCAGCGCGAGCGTTCCGTCCGCTGGCAGAATGCCGGCCAGCAGCCCGTGCTGGCGCGCCACCGCCACGAACATCCGCTCCAGGGCATGCTGCAGCGTCCCGTCGATCTGGCCGCGCTCTTCCGGGAAATCATGCAGGTGCAATTCCAGTGCGTAGATCGGCCGCAATGCCTCCACGCGCGCCCAGAACATCGAGCCGGCCGGGAAATCGATGTAGGCCGTCGCATCGATGCCGACGCCGAGGCGCTGGCCCAGTTCGCGACAGGCCTGCAGATTGCTCAGCCACGTATGCGCCCACAGCGGCACGCCGGCGAAGCTCTCCGGATACACGATGCCCAGTCGCGGTTCGGCGGCGAACATGCCCAGAATCCAGCCGATACGCTGTGCCGAACCGAACAGGGACGCGGTCAGGTAGTTGCGCCAATCCTGGCGCTCGTTGCCGGTATACAGCGATTTCTTGCTATGCCAGTGCGCCACGACGTCGAGCGCCAGGACGTCCTCGCGGAACGTCACGATCAATGGCGCGAGGTCACGGCCACGATTGGCGACCTTGCGCACGTGCAGCGTCTGCAGGTTCGGCAACGACGACAGGCGCTGTTGCGCAGCGGCCTGCGCGTCGTCGTCGATAACCGACACCATCAGCACGTACGGCACCGGCATGGCGGTCAGCGCCTCGGCCAATTCGCTCAGAAGGTCGGGGTAGAAAACGTGGGCCATCACGCCCACGCGCAGGTGTACGCGCTCGATCGGCGTCGGCGCGGGGAACGCGACATCCGATGGCGGCGGCACCGAGGCTTGCGCATGCGCGGCATTGCGCAAGCGCCGCACGAAACCGGCAAGGCCCAGCGCCCGCAGCACCTTCCAGCTGCGCTCGGCAACGGCAAGCAGGCCGCGCCAGCCGCCGCCGTGCCGCTCGACAGCCGCACGCGCGGCACGCTCGGCCTTGCGCCAGGCGGCTCTCATCGCGAGGTCACGTGGCGAAGAACGCGGCTGCGGCGCAGCAAGAGCATCGTGTCGGACGCGTGCGGCTCACAGGTTCTGGTAATTCGGCCCGGAGCCGCCTTCCGGGGTGACCCAGTTGATGATTTCGTAGGGATCCTTGATGTCGCAGGTCTTGCAGTGCACGCAGTTGGCGGCGTTGATCTGCAGGCGCTTGCCGGCCGCGTCGTCGACGATCTCGTACACCGCGGCGGGGCAGAAGCGGGTGCAGGGGTTGCCGTATTCCTCGGTGCAGCGGGTCACGCAGATCTGCGGGTCCAGCACCTGCAGGTGCACGGGTTGGTCCTCGTCGTGTTCGGTGGCTGCGAAGTAGACGCCCTGCAGGCGGTCGCGCGGCGCCAGGTCGCGCTGCACGTAGTCGCGCTTGGGCTGTTCGTGTTCGCCCAGCCGGTCCAGCGACGACCAGTCGGCGGTCACCTTCAGCGTCCACGGCGAAGCGCCCTTGACCAGGGTCTCCCAGGCGCCGTTGAGCAGGCCGAACCACATGCCCTTCTTGAAACCGGGCTTGATGTTGCGCACCTGGCGCAGCTCGGCCATGACCTCCGAACCGCGCAGCTTGGCGTCGAACCCTGCCGGGTTCAGCGCCGCGCCGGCAGCCAGGTGTTCGGCGGCGAGCATGCCGCTGCGGATCGCCTGGTGGGTGCCCTTGATCTTGGGCACGTTGAGCAGGCCGGCGGTGTCGCCGATCAGCAGCGCGCCGGGCATCTCCACCTTCGGCAACGATTGCCAGCCGCCGCTGGCGATGGCGCGGGCGCCGGCCGACAGGATGGTGCCGCCTTCCAGCAGCGGCTTGATCAGCGGGTGGTTCTTCCACTGCTGGAACGCTTCCCACGGCCGGTATTCGGGATCGTGGTAGTCCAGGCCGCTGACGTAGCCCAGCGCCACCTGGTTGTTCTCCAGGTGATACAGGAAGCTGCCGGCATAGGTGGCGTTGTCGGCCGGCCAGCCCAGGGTATGCACGATCTTGCCGGGCACCACGCGGCCTTCCGGCAACTGCCACAGTTCCTTGATGCCGATCGAATAGGCCTGCGGGTCGCTGTCGGCGTCCAGCGCGAAACGCTTGACCAGGCGCTTGGTCAGGTGTCCGCGCGCGCCTTCGGCCAGCACTGTGACCTTGGCGCGGATATCGATGCCGGGGGTGTAGCCGGGCTTGTGCGAACCGTCCTTGGCCACGCCCATGTCGCCGATGCGCACGCCGAGCACGGTGCCGTCGTCGGCATGCAGGGTCTGCGCAGCGGCGAAGCCAGGATAGATCTCCACGCCCAACGCTTCGGCCTGCGGCGCCAGCCACGCGCACAGTGCGCCGAGGCTGACGATGAAGTTGCCGTGGTTGCGCATGCCCGGCGGCACGATCGGGAACTTGCGCCCGCCGTCCTTGCTCAGGTGCCAGAACTCGTCTTCGCCGGCGGGCACGCAGATCGGCGGCGGGGCGTCGCGCCAGCCGGGCAGCAACGCGTCGAGCGGCGCCGGCTCGATCACCGCGCCGGACAGGATCTGCGCACCGACCGTGCTGGCCTTCTCGATCACGCAGACCGAGATGTCCGGGTTGAGCTGCTTGAGCCGGATCGCGAACGCCAGCCCGGCCGGACCCGCGCCGACGGTGACCACGTCGTATTCCATGACGTCGCGTTCCACTGGCTCCGGCGCGCTGGCGCCGCCCTCCAATTCCGTCATCTGGTCCGCTCCCGTTGGCTCGATCTGGCTGTCTGCATTTTCAGGCTTTGTGCGTGACGGGGCAAATTCCGCACGCTGGCGTATGGTGCGGGCAGGCATGCTAGCGTGGCGCGATGCAACTCGATCTGCCCGGCGCCGACGTCCGCTGGCTGCCCGGCTGGCTCGCTCCGGCCGAGGCGGCGGCGCTGTTGGCGCACTTGCTGGCCGGGGTGGAGTGGGAGGTGCACCGCATCCGCCTGTTCGGGCGGATGGTCGATTCGCCGCGGCTGAGCTGCTGGATCGGCGACCCGGAGGCGAGCTACCGCTATTCCGGCACCCGCTTCGCGCCGCATCCGTGGCCGCCGGCCTTGCAGCCGCTGCGCGAACGGCTGGCGGCGGAAACCGGGGTCGCGTTCAACAGCGTACTGGCCAACCGCTATCGCGACGGTCGCGACGCCATGGGTTGGCACAGCGACGATGAGAGGGAACTGGGGCCGCGTCCGCTGATCGCCTCGCTGAGCCTGGGCGCCACGCGCCGCTTCGTGCTGCGCCATCGCCAGGAGCCGGCGCTGCGCCAGGCGCTGGAATTGAGCGCCGGTGGCTTGCTGTTGATGGGCGGGGAGACCCAGCGCCTGTACCGGCATGCCTTGCCGCGGACCGCGAAGCCGGTCGGCGAGCGGATCAATCTGACGTTTCGGAAGATCGCCGCGGGTTAGCGGACACAGATTCCCTTCTCTCCCCGGGAGAAGGTGCCCCGAAGGGGCGGATGAGGATCCGGGCGCAGCCTCGTACACCCAAACTCAGCGAGTCGCTTCGCGCCGTACCCTCACCCCAACCCCTCTCCCGGGGGGAGAGGGGCTTAAGCCAGCGTCTCAGGCCGCGCAGGTCGAGCTTCCTTCTCCCATCGGGAGAAGGTGCCCCGCAGGGGCGGATGAGGGTACGGGGCGCAGCCTCGTGCACCCAAACTCAGCGAGTCGCTGCGCGCCGCACCCTCGCCCCAACCCCTCTCTCCCTCGGGACTTCCTTCGGTCGCCGGTGGGAGAGGGGCTTTGGATCAGCGGCGTGGTGCCGGGGCGGGCTTCGGCACTGGCGCCATGGCCGTGGCCGCATCGGCCTGGCCCTGCTGCAGGGTCCAGCCGACCACGTCGCCGGTCACCTGCGACAGCGCCTGACTGAAGGCGTCGGCGACCTGCGCCTGCGCGGTGCTGGCCGCCGGTTGCGCGGCGAGGAAAGTGCGCGAGGCGACCACGCGCTGGTCGGGCGTGTACAGCAACTTGGCGTTGAGCTCGATCGTGGCCGAGGGCACGTCGTGGCCGGCGTAGTCGGATTCGAAGCGGCGCAGGTCCAGCAACAGCTTGTAGTCGGCGCGGATGCCGGTGCCGAGCCGGGCCACGCCGGGAATGCGCCCGGAATCCTCGAATGCGCGGACCAGTGTGTCCTCCAGCATGTCGGTGGCCGGCTGCGCCCAACTGACGCCGCTATAGACCTGCAGTTCGTCCGGGGTGGGGCGCACCGCGATGCGCGGGCTGTCGACCACCCGCGCGGCGCTTGGCTTGGCGATCGCCAGTTGCCAGGTCACCTGCGGCCATGACGGATCCGGCGCGACGCGCACGTTGGGCGCGTAGATCGTCACCGGATCCTTGCTGCCGCCGGTCAGCGCGGAGCAGCCGGCAGCGAGCAGCAGGGCCGGGACGGCGAGCAGCAGGAGGGCGCGCGTCGGCTTCATTTGGGTTTGAACTCCTTCGGGGCGTCGCGGCCGAGCAGGTAGCGCGCGGGGTTGTTGTCCAGGCGGTCGCTGACCCGGCGCAGGTCGCGGATCAGCCCGCGCAGTTCGGTCAGGGTCGGGCCGAGCTGGCCCAGGCCGTCGTTGGCGAAGCTGTTGATCGCCGCGCGGTTCTCGCCCAGGATCTTGTCGGCATTGCCGGACGCCGAATCGAGCTTGCTCAGCGTGCTTTCCAGCTTGTCCAGGATCGGCGGCAGCTGCTGCACCAGGTTCTGGTCCAGGCGCTGGATGGTGCCGTTGGTGGTCTTCAGGGTCACGTCGAGATTGCGCGCGGCATCGCGCGCGCTGAGGATCAGCGATTGCATGCCTTCGTCGCGGTCGGCCAGCGAGCCGCTGATCGTTTCCAGGTTGTGCAGGGTGGCGGTGATGCTGGCCACGTTGCGGTCGCTGAGCACTTCGTCCAGGCGCTCGACGATGCGGTTGGCGGTGTCGGTGATGTTCTGCAGCGCCGACGGCGTGGTCTGGATGATCGGCGCGTCGCTGGTGTCGATGGAGGTCAGCGACGGCGCCTCCGGGGTGCCGCCGGAGAGCTGGATGATCGACGGCCCGGTCAGGCTGGTGATGCCCAGCTTGGCGCGGGTGTCGCTCTTGATTGGCGTGGTCGAGTTCAGCCGCACCCGCGCCACCACTTGGCGCGGATCGTTCGGCGCCAGGGTCAGTTCGGTGATCGAGCCGACCGCGATGCCGTTGTATTGCACCGGGCTGCCCACCGACAGGCCGGTCACCGCCTCGCGGAACACCACCCGGTATTCCTGCCAGGTGCGGTCGGACGAATACTTGGCGGCCCACAGCCCGAACAGCAGCAGGGCCAGCCCGGCCACGATGGTGAAGGCGCCGATCAGGACGTAGTTGGCTTTGGTTTCCATGGCTCAGTGGGTCTCGGTCCAGGCGGTTTTGGCGTCGCGCGCCGCGCGCGCGCGCGGGCCGTGGAAATAGTCCTGGATCCAGGGGTGGTCGACCTGCTCGATCTCGGCCAGCGGCGCGGTGGCGATGACCTTGCGGTCGGCCAGCACCGCCACGCGATCGCAGATAGCGTACAAGGTGTCCAGGTCGTGGGTGATGAGGAACACGGTCAGCCCCAGCGCTTCCTGCAGGGTGCGGATCAGGCGGTCGAAGGCGGCCGCGCCGATCGGGTCCAGCCCGGCGGTGGGTTCGTCGAGGAACAGCAGCGGCGGGTCCAGCGCCAGCGCGCGCGCCAGCCCGGCGCGCTTGCGCATGCCGCCGGACAGCTGCGAGGGCAGCTTGTTGATCGCATCGGCCGGCAGTCCGGCCAGTTTCACCTTCAGCAGCGCCAGTTCGTAATGCCAACTGTCGGGCAGTTCGCCGAAGTGCTCCTTCAGCGGCACCTGCACGTTCTCGCCCACGCTCAGCGAGGAGAACAGCGCGCCGTCCTGGAACAGCACGCCGGTATTGCGCTCCACGTGCAGGCGGTCTTCGCGGCGGCGGGAGTCGGTATCCACGCCGAGCACGCGGATGTGGCCGGCGTCGGGCTCGCGCAGGCCGAGGATGCTGCGCATCAGCACCGACTTGCCGGTGCCCGAGCCGCCGACCACGCCGAGGATCTCGCCGCGGCGCACGTCCAGGTCCAGGTCTTCGTGCACGGTCTGGGTGCCGAAGCGGTTGAGCAGGCCGCGCACCGAGATGGCTAATTCGGGATTCGGGATTGGGGAGTCGGGATTGGTCAAAGCAACGGCTCCCGACGAGGCAGCGCACGGCGCCCGCTTTCTACGAATCCCCAATCCCCAATTTCGAATCCCGGCTCCATCACCACCCCACGTTCATGAACCACAGCGCGGCGATCGCGTCGATGATGATCACCAGCGAGATCGTCTGCACCACGCTGGTGGTGGTGCGCTCGCCGACCGATTGCGCGGTGCCTTCCACGCGCAGGCCTTCCAGGCAGCCGATCAGGCCGATCACGATCGCGAAGATCGGCGCCTTCGACATCCCCACCAGCATGTGCCGCAACTGGATGGTGTCGTGCATGCGCGCCAGGTACATCTGCGGCGGGATGCCCAGGTCGAAGGCGCCGACGGTGACGCCGCCGGCCAGGCCGGCGATCATCGCCACGAAGGTCAGCAGCGGCAGCATCACCAGCAGCGCCACCAGCCGCGGGATCACCAGCAGGTCCATCGGGTCCAGACCCAGGGTCTGGATCGCGTCGATCTCCTCGCGCGCCTTCATCGCGCCGATCTGTGCGGTGAACGCGCTGGCGGTGCGTCCGGCCAGCACGATCGCGGTCAGCAGCACCGCGAACTCGCGCAGGAAGGCGATGCTGACCAGTTCCACCACGTAGATCTCGGCGCCGAAGTCGCGCAGGATGGTCGAACCCAGGAACGCGATCACCGCGCCGACCAGGTAGGACAGCAGGGCGACCAGCGGCACCGCGTCCAGCCCGACCTGTTCCATGTGGTGCACGGTGGCGGTTAGGCGGAAACGCCGCGGTTCGTGCACCAGGCGCAGCACCTTGACCAGGGTCTCGCCGAGGAAGCCGACCAGGTTGACGATTTCCTTGCCGTTGTGGTGTACCGCATAGCCAAGTCGCTCCAGTGCCGCGGCGAAGCCGTAGTCGCGCTTGCGCTTGGGGCGGTCGTCGGCGACGTCCTCGATGGTGCTGACCAGCGCCTGGTGGTCGTGGCGGAAGTTCAGCGCCTCGTGGGCGATGCCGTTGCGGGTGGCGTAGCGCATCAGCTGCAGCACGCCGGCCGAATCCAGCTGGGCGATGCCGCTGGCGTCGATACCGGTGGTGCCGGCCGGCAGCGTGCGCAGCACGTCCGACGACGCCAGCGCGGTGGCCAGCGTCCAACTGCCGGACAGCCGCACCCGCGAGGGGTCTCGGTCGTCCTGGCTGAGTGTTGGCGGTTGCGGTTCGATCATGGGGCGTCCGGGCGCGAGCATACCTGTTTCGCCTGCACCGCAATGTCGTCGTGCGCCACAGGGTGGCTGTGCGCGGGGTTCGCGCCATACTAGCCGACATGCAAGCCGCGCCCATCGCCAATCCCTCCGCCAGCGCCACCTATGCGCAACGGATCGCCTTCGTCTCCGAGATCGCCGGCCGTCTGCACACCTACGGCACCACCGCGCAACGCCTGGAGGCGGCGGTGGTGGCGCTGTCGCAGCAGTTGGACCTGGATTGCGAACCCTGGTCCAACCCGACCGGGCTGATCCTCAGCTTCAGCGATCCGACCAAGGCGATCGGCTCCAGCGATATCACCCGGGTGGTGCGGCTGGCGCCGGGCGACAACGATCTGCACAAGCTCAGCGTCGCCGACAGCATCGCCGACGACGTCGCCAGCGGGCGCATGAGCGTGGCCCAGGGCCATACCGCGCTGCGCCAGCTGGACCGCCCGCCCGGGCGGCGCTGGAAGGCGATGCAGGTGCTCGGCTTCGGCCTGGCGGCCTTGGGCGTGGCCGGGCTGTGGCGGCTGCCGTGGCTGGACATCGCCACCGCCGCCGCGATCGGCCTGTTGATCGGCGCGCTGACCCAGCTCACCGACAAGCGCCCGGCGGCCAAGGAGGCCAACGAGGCGTTGGCGGCGCTGCTGGCCGGCGTCGTCGCCGCACTGGTGGCGACCTTCGTGGCGCCGCTGAACCTCAATTCGGTGATCATCGCCTCGCTGGTGGTGCTGTTGCCGGGGATGGCGCTGACCAATGCGGTCAACGAACTGACCAGCCAGCACTGGGTGTCCGGCACGGCGCGTTTCGCCGGCGCGGTCACCACCATTCTCAAGCTCACCGTGGGCGCGGTGATCGCGGTGACCCTGGCGCAGCTGCTGGGCCTGGAGCCGCTGGTGCACGCGTCGCGGCCGCAGGCGGTGTGGGTGGAATGGGCGTCGCTGCTGGTCGCGGCGTACGCGTTCGCGTTGCTGTTCAAGGCCAACGGCCGCGACTATCCGTGGGTGATGGCCGCCTCGGTGGCCGGCTACGCGATCGCGCGCTTCGCCGGCGAGGCCTGGGGCAGCCCGGTCGGGATCTTCCTGTCGGCGATGTCGCTGACCGCCGCCGGCAATCTGTTCGGCCGGCTGGTGCAGCGTCCGGGCGCGCTGATTCGTCTGCCCGGCATCATCATGCTGGTGCCCGGCAGCGCCAGCCTGCGCGGGCTGCTGACCCTGGTGCAGCAGCACGACGTGTCCGGCGGGCAGTCGGCGCTGCTGGCGGTGACCAATATCGTGATGGCGCTGGTCGCCGGCCTGCTGTTCGGCAATCTGCTGGTGCCGGCGCGGAAGAATCTCTAGCGGCATCGCCCTTGCGGCAGGCATGAAAAACGCCGGCTTGCGCCGGCGTTTTCTTGAATAACCTACCGATCCCCGACCCGTTGCCGGATCGGTTTTCCGATCAGTTTTTCGGGGCGGCGGACTTGCCGGCTTTCTTGGCGACCTTGGCGACTTTCTTGGTGGCCTTCTTCGCCGTCTTCTTGGCCGGCGCGGCGGACTTGGCCGGCGCGGCGATCAGGAAGTCGTCGACCTTCTTGCCCTTGGCAACCTGCTCCGCCAGCCAGCGCGGCTGCTTGCCGCGGCCGGTCCAGGTTTCCGCGGCATTGGCCGGGTTGCGGTATTTCGGCGGCACCTTGCCCAGCTTGCGGCCCGGCTTCGGACCCGGCTTGCCGGCAGCCGGCTTGCGGCCGCGCTTGGCCGGAGCGGCGCCATCGAATACTTCGTCGATGCCGTAACCGTGCGATTTGGCCAGGCGTGCCAGCAGGGTGCGGACCTTGGCGATGGGCGTGCGCTTGGCGACGATGGTCTGTTGCTTCTTGGCCGTCTTGATAAGAGCGCCCAACTGCTTGGCCGACAGGCCACTGAGATCGATGGTCATTTGTACTCCGGAAAATGGGTGATGGACCTGCAGCCATTCCCTGGCTAGAGCGGAATCATAATATCGCTTTATCGGATTGACAAATATTCCGGGTATTTCGATAGGTGCGCCGATCGCTGGATCGGCGTGGGTGTCACTTATACGCACCGAATTCCGATTGTCAAATCAACGCCGGGTAACGCCGCTGATTCGACCGGCATATTGACCCGGCAAATGTCGAGGCCGTGTCGTGAAGATCGCGGAGCAAGAAAAAGGCCGGGATATATTCCCGGCCTTTCCGATTAACCCTGCAGGCGCGCCAGCAATGCGGCGCGGTCCAGGTTCTCGGCCTCGCCGCCGCTGCGCGCGCGATATTCGAAGGTGCCGGCGGCCAGCCCGCGCTCGGACACCACCACCCGGTGCGGGATGCCGATCAGCTCGATGTCGGCGAACATCGCGCCGGCGCGCAGGCCGCGATCGTCGAGCGCGGCGTCCAGGCCGGCCTGCTGCAGTTCGGCCAGCAGCGCCTCGCCGGCCGCGTCGATCGCCGGATCGCGCTTGGGATTGATCACGCACACCGCCACCGACCACGGCGCCATCGGTTGCGGCCAGCGGATGCCGGCCTCGTCGTGGTTCTGCTCGATCGCCGCGGCGACGATGCGCGAAATGCCGATGCCGTAGCAGCCCATCGCCATCGCCACGGTCTTGCCGTTCTCGTCCAGCACGGTGGCGTCCAGCGCCTGCGCATACTGCCGGCCGAGCTGGAACACGTGGCCGACCTCGATGCCGCGCGCCAGGCGGATCTCGCCGCCGTCGTGCGCGCGCTCGCCCTCGACCACGTTGCGCAGGTCGGCCACGGTGTCCGGCTCGGGCAGGTCGCGGCCCCAGTTGACCCCGGCCAGATGGAAGCCGGCTTCGTTGGCGCCGACCACGAAATCGGCCATCGCCGCCACGTCGCGGTCGGCGACCACGCGGATCGGCTGGCTGGGGTTCAGCGGCCCGAGGAAGCCCGGTTCGCTGCCCAGGTGGGCGCGGATCTCGGCCTCGTTGGCCATGCGGTAGCCGGCCAGGCCGGCGACCTTGCCCAGCTTGATCTCGTTCACCGCGTGATCGCCGCGCACCAGCGCCAGCACGAAGGCGTCGCCGGCCATCACCGCGACCGACTTGACCGTGCGCTGCAGCGCGATGCCGAGCAACTCGGCCACGGCCTCGCAGGTCTTCTGGGTGGGCGTGGCGACCTTGCGCAGCGCTTCCTGCGCCGCTGCGCGCGGCGCCGGGTCGGCGGCGACCGCGGTCTCGACATTGGCCGCGTAGTCCGAACCGGTGGAGAACGCCAGCGAATCCTCGCCGGACTCGGCCAGCACGTGGAATTCCTGCGAAGCGTCGCCGCCGATGTCGCCGGAATCGGCCTGCACCGCGCGGAACTGCAGGCCCAGGCGGGTGAAGATGCGGCTGTAGGCCGCCTTCATGTTCTCGTATTCGCGGGCCAGGTCCTCGTCGCTGACGTGGAACGAATAGGCGTCCTTCATCAGGAACTCGCGCGCGCGCATCACCCCGAAGCGCGGCCGGATCTCGTCGCGGAACTTGGTCTGGATCTGGTAGAAATTGACCGGCAGCTGCTTGTAGCTGCTCAGCTCCTGGCGCGCGAAATCGGCCGCGGCCTCTTCGGCGGTGGGGCTGTAGCAGTATTCCTGCTCCTTGCGGTCCTTCATCCGCAGCATCAGGCCGCCGAACTTCTTCCAGCGCCCGGTGGCTTCCCACAGTTCGCGCGGCTGGATGGTCGGGAACAGCACTTCCACTGCGCCGGCGCGGTTCATTTCCTCGCGCACCACCGCTTCCACCTTGCGCAGCACGCGCAGACCCAGCGGCGACCAGGTGTAAAGGCCGGAGGCGAGCTTGCGGATCATGCCGGCGCGCAGCATCAGCCGGTGGCTGACCAGTTCGGCGTCGGCCGGGGTTTCCTTGGTGGTGTGCAGGTGGAACTGGGAAAGGCGCATCGAGGGGCTTCGCTAACGGCGGGCGCCCATTTTGCCAGTCATTGCCGGCGCTGCGGGAACAGAAGGCGGCCTGCGCCGTGCCCGCGCAGGCCGCGTCGCGCTCACTCCGCGGCGGCGGGCGGCGCGCAATAGGCCTTGATCGCGGCCTCGGCCAGGCCCTTCTGCGCGTCGCGCTGGGTCTCGTCCAGTTCCCCGTCCGGCTTGCCGTCGCCGTCGCGGTCGGTCATTACCTTGCCCGGCTTGCCGAGGATGTCCAGGTTCTTGCGCGCGCTCAGGCAGTTGGGGTTCTCCGCCGGGGCGGCGGCCTCGGTGGCCTCGGCCGGGGCGCCGCCGTGGCTGTCGACCCGCCGCGCCTGGTACTTGCCGCCCGGCGGCGGGCTCTGCGAATAGTGGGTGACGCCCTGCGCATCCTTCCATTGGTACAGGGTGGCGGCGCCGGCCACGCCGCTGGCGGCGAGCAGGCACAGGCAGCAAAGCCGGGTCAGGGCGCGCATCACGTTCTCCAGGGGTACGGGCGAAGGCCGATTGCAGCACCCGCCGTCGGGCCTGGCAAGTCGATTAAACTGCCGGGCATGGAACCATCCCGACCGCCTCCCCGTTCGCGCACCATCTATCTGCTGCCGAACCTGTTCACCACCGCCGGCCTGTTCTCCGGCTTCTACGCCATCATCGCCGCCGCCAACGGCCAGTTCGTGCACGCCAGCGTGGCGGTGTTCGTCGCCGCGGTGATGGACGGGCTGGACGGGCGCGTGGCGCGGCTGACCGGCACCAGCAGCGAATTCGGCGTGCAGTACGACTCGCTGGCCGACCTGGTCAGCTTCGGCATGGCCCCGGCGCTGGTGATGTACCACTGGTCGCTGTCGGCGCTGAAGTTCGATGGCAGCGTGATGGGCCGGGTCGGCTGGTCGGTGGCGTTCCTGTACGCGGCCTGCGCCGCGTTGCGCCTTGCCCGCTTCAACACCCAGGTCGGCACCGTCGACAAGCGCTGGTTCGTCGGCCTGGCCAGCCCGGCCGCGGCGGGGCTGATGATGGCCTTCGTGTGGGCCTTCGCCGACGGCAACCTCGGCTGGGACGGCGAGCAACTGCGCTACGTGGCGCTGGGCGTGACCGTGGTCGCGGCGCTGCTGATGGTCAGCCGCATCCGTTTCTGGAGCTTCAAGAGCGGCGCCGCCAAAGGCCCACGCGCCGACCGCGTGCCGTTCCTGATGCTGGTGCTGGCGCCGGTGGTGATCGCGGTGCTGGTCATCGACCTGTCGCGCGCGCTGCTGGCGATCGGCGTGCTGTATGCCTTGTCCGGCCCCTGCTATTGGCTGTGGCGGCGCTGGCGCAAGCTGCCGGACGCGACGTGAGCGAGGCAATAACCAGCGCGGCGCCGCTGTGGTCGGCCGAGCAGCACGGCTGGCTGCAGGCGTTGGGCCATACGCTCTATGTCGGGGCCGACGCCGAGGTCGGCGCGGTGGTCGCGCAGCCGGCGCTGGCCGAGGAGCGCGATGCTCCTGCCGCCGCCGCAGCTGCGCCTGCAGCGGTGTCCGCACACGCAGCACCGGCGTACGCGCCGCGTGCTACAGCACCCACGCCCGCGGAGCCGTCGCCGCGCGGGCGCGCGCCGACCGCGCCTGCGGACGATCCGGAGCCGCAACGCGCGGCGCCTGCGCCGGCTGCGCGCCGCGCCGGTCTGCGGCTGCCCGATCGGCTGCAGATCGCGCTGCTGCGCGCCTCCGGGCGCAATCCGAACGATCCGGCTACGCAGACGCTGATGGCAACCTGGCCGCTGGCCGAGCTGCGCGGCAATGCTGCCGCCAAGCGCGCGCTGTGGCCGCAGCTGCGCGCGCTGCGCAAGCAGGCGCCGCGGTGAGCGCGCTGGGCTCGGCGTCCTCGCCGGCGGCGGCGACGCTGCGCACGTTGCGCGAGACCGACCTGGACACGGTGATGGAGATCGAGCGCCGCGCCTATCCGTTCCCGTGGACGCGCGGCATCTTCCGCGACTGCCTGCAGGCCGGCTATCCGGGCTGGGTGCTGCTGGAACAGGGCCAGATCGTCGGCTACGGCGTGATCAGCGTCGCCGCCGACGAGGCGCACATCCTCAACGTCTGCGTCGCGCCGGAACGGCAATCGCGCGGCTACGGCCGCCTGCTGCTGCGCGCACTGATCAAGTACGGCGCCGACCTGGGCGCGCGTCGCGTGTTCCTGGAAGTGCGCCCGTCCAATCCCAGCGCGATCGCGCTGTACCACAGCGAAGGCTTCAACGAGATCGGCCGCCGCCCGCGCTACTACCCGGCGGCGAACGGCCGCGAGGACGCGCTGGTGATGGCGATCGAGCTGTTCTTCGAAGGCATGTCGTAGCGCCCGACGGCTTGCCGCCGGCACGGTGCCGGCGAGGGTTTCTGCATGCTTCGCCTTTTTTGCGGCGAGCCGTTTTCCTTCACTATAAATAATGGTTGCAGGGTGCAGCGTTGCGCCCGCTGTGGGCTGCCCAGCGTTGGGCGCATGCGTTGTCAGGTCCGCGTCCGTTCGAGTATCCGACGCCGCCGCCTCGCGGTGCATCCACTACACGCGATCTCGCGTCCGGCAGTGTTGGGGCTGCATTTTTTCCAGGGTTTTCCGAAGAGTGCGGCGCGTCTGCGCAATGTCGCCACTTGTCGTCGGGACAGCGTTGTTGTCCTGCAGCGGTAGCCGGCGTATCGGGCGCATCGCGAACGCAGTTTGTTAGATGCCGTCCCCATATCGCAGCGCTGGATCCGCGCGCAGCGCATTTGTCTCTTCCCAAGCCGAACGCGCTCCCTACAGTGCGCGCCTCTTCGGCGCTGCCCTGTGCGATGGCATCAGGCGCAGTTGTCCGAGGGGACAGCGAATGCGCTCGCGCTGCCGCGTTTTCCGCCTGCGGAAAACGCCGCGCCTGCGACGACTCCACCCATGCTTACGAGGTTCCAGGATGAAGACACAGTCACTCATCGCATCCCCGCGCACGCTCACCCATGCGATTGCGCTTGCAGTCTGTCTGGCGGGCGCGACCGGCAGCGCCTACGCCGATGCCAGCCTGGAGGTGGCCAGTACCGGGTGGGCGACGCAGAACGGCGGCACCAAGGGCGGTTCCAAGGCCGCCGCGGCCAACGTCTACAGCGTCAGCACCGCCGCGCAGCTGAAGACCGCGCTGAAGGCCAGCGTCGGCAGCAACGGCCGCATCATCAAGATCAGCGGCATCATCGACGTCAGTGAGGGCACGCCGTACAGCACCACCGCGGACATGAAGAGCCGTGCGCGCCTGGATGTCCCCACCAAGACCACGCTGATCGGTGTCGGCAGCAATGCGCAGATCCGCGAGGGCTATCTGTACGTCAAGGCCAACGACGTGATCATCCGCAACCTCACAATCGAGAATCCGTGGGATCCGCAGCCGGTGTGGGATCCGGACGACGGCAGCGCCGGCAACTGGAATTCCGAGTACGACGGCCTGACCATCGAGGGCGCCAGCAACGTGTGGGTGGACCATGTCACCTTCACCGACGGCCGCCGCACCGACGAGCAGAACGGCACCGCCAACGGCCGGCCCAAGCAGCATCACGACGGCGCGCTGGACGTCAAGAAAGGCGCCAACTACGTGACCATCTCGTATTCGGCGTTCAAGTCGCACGAGAAGAACAACCTGATCGGCTCCAGCGACAGCGCCTCCAGCACCGACAGCGGCAAGCTCAAGGTGACCATCCACAACACGCTGTTCGAGAACATTTCCGCGCGCGCGCCGCGGGTGCGTTTCGGCCAGGTGCATCTGTACAACAACTACCATGTCGGCAGCACCAGCAATGCGGTGTATCCGTTCTCGCATGCGCACGGCGTCGGCAAGGAATCGAAGATCTTCTCCGAGAACAACGCCTTCGACATCGCCGGAGTCAGCAGCTGCGACAAGATCGCCGCCAACTACGGCGGCAGCGTGTACCGCGATTTCGGCTCGCTGCTCAACGGCAAGGCGCTGACCTGCTCGTGGAACAACAACATCGGCTGGACCCCGCCGTACACCTATTCGCTGTTGCCGGCGAACCAGGTGGCGAACGACGTCAAGTCCAAGGCGGGCGCCGGCAAGCTCTGAAGAAGTGTGCCGCCGCCCGGCATGGGCGGCGGCACAGGCGGCGCTGCGTGTGCCTGGTAGATTCAGACAACGCCACTGTAGGAGCGGCTTCAGCCGCGACGCGCATTACCGGGAAAGCCCCGGTCGCGGCTGAAGCCGCTCCTACAGGTTGCAAGAAAACAGGTTGTATGAAAGAACGCGGGGGGCGGCCGCCGGCGGAGTCCTACAGCTTGGCGCGCTGCTCGCGCAGGCCGGCCAGTTGCGTGGTCCAGTCGGCCAGGCGTACGCGTTCCTGCTCGACCACCGCCGCCGGCACCTTGTCGGTGAACTTCTCCAGCTTGGCCGTGCTCTTTTCCTGTTCGGCGCCGACCCGGGCGATCTCCTTGTCCAGGCGGGTGCGCTCGGCGTCCAGGTCCACCAGGCCTTCCAGCGGCACCAGCAGCCGCAGCTCGCCGACGATCGCCGCGGCGGCCGGCGGTGCGTCCTGCGCCGCGTCCAGCCACTGGATCGCCTCCAGCCGCAGCAGGAACTTCAACTGCGAGGCGAAGCGTTCCACCCGCGCTCGGTCCTCGGCGTGGCCGCCCTGCAGCAGCAGCGGCACCAGCTTGGACGGCGGCACGTTGAGTTCGCTGCGCACCCGGCGCAGCGCTGAGACCATCGCCTTGAGCCACTCGATGTCGGCTTCGGCATCGGCGTAGGCGCTCACGTCCAGGTCGCCGGCGCGCGGATACGGCTGCAGCGAGATGGTCGGCGCGGCGATGCCCAGGCGCGGCGCCACCTGCTGCCACAGTTCCTCGGTGACGAACGGGGTCAGCGGATGCAGCAAGCGCAGCAGCGTCTCCAGCACCTGCAGCAGGGTGTGGCGGGTGCTGTCGGCGGCGACGGCGTCGTCGCCGTTCAAGGCCGGCTTGGTCAGTTCCAGGAACCAGTCGCAGAACTCGTTCCAGGCGAACTCGTACAGCGACTGCGCGAGCAGGTCGAAGCGGTAGGCGGCGTAGTGCGCCTGCGCTTCGGCGGCGACCTTGTCCAGCCGCACCAGGATCCACTTCTCGGCATCGGTGACCGGCACGTGCTTGCCCGTAGCCTGATGCAAAGCGGTGTCCGCATGGTTCGCCATCTGGGCGCGTGGCGACGCGTTTGTCGCTGTCGCCGCCGCGGGATCCTCGGGGCGCGTGTTCATGAGCACGAACCGGCTGGCATTCCACAACTTGTTGCAGAAATTCTTGTAGCCCTCGGCGCGGCCGAGGTCGAACTTGATGTCGCGGCCGTGGCTGGCCAGCGCGGCGATGGTGAAGCGCAGCGCGTCGGCGCCGTGGGCGATGATGCCCTCGGGGAATTCCTTGCGCGTGGCCTTCTCGATCTTCTCGGCCATGCGCGGCTGCATCAACCCAGTGGTGCGCTTGGCGACCAGGTCCTCGATGCTGATGCCGTCGATGATGTCCAGCGGGTCGAGCACGTTGCCCTTGGACTTGGACATCTTCTGCCCGTCCTTGTCGCGGATCAGGCCGGTAATGTACACGTCGCGGAACGGCACCTGGCCGGTGAAGCTGTCGGTGGCCATGATCATCCGCGCCACCCAAAAGAAGATGATGTCGAAGCCGGTGACCAGCACGCTCGACGGCAGGTAGCGCTCGAAGCCGCGCTCGGCCATCGCCTGCGGATCGGGCCAGCCCATCGTCGAGAACGGCCACAGCTGCGCGGAGAACCAGGTCTCCAGCACGTCGCTGTCCTGGTGCAGGGCGACGTCGTTGCCAAGGCCATTCTTCGCGCGCGCCTCGGCCTCGTCGCGGCCTACGTAGCAGTTGCCGGCGTCGTCGAACCACGCCGGAATGCGATGGCCCCACCACAGCTGGCGGCTGATGCACCAGTCCTGGATGTTGTCCATCCAGTGGCGATAGGTGTTGATCCAGTTCGGCGGCACGAACGTGACCTGGCCCGACTCGACCAGTTCCAGGCCGCGTTTGGCCAGCGCGTCCATCTTCACGAACCACTGGTCGGTGAGGTAGGGCTCGATCACCTGGCCGGTGCGGTCGCCGCGCGGCACCTGCAGCTTGTGCGGCTTGGTCTCGACCAGGATGCCGAGGTCTTCCAGGTCGGCCAGCACCGCCTTGCGCGCGTCGTAGCGGTCCAGGCCACGGTACTTCTCCGGCGCGTTGTCATTGATCGCCGCGGTCGGGGTGAACAGGTTGATCATCGGCAGGCTGTGGCGCACGCCGACCTGGTAATCGTTGAAATCGTGCGCCGGCGTCACCTTGACCA
The DNA here is from genome assembly GCF_014236815.1 of Xanthomonas sp. GW. NCBI lineage: Bacteria > Pseudomonadati > Pseudomonadota > Gammaproteobacteria > Lysobacterales > Lysobacteraceae > Xanthomonas > Xanthomonas sp. GW. The sequence continues at coordinate 4,283,178 of NZ_CP051189.1, read as the reverse complement.
CGCCGGTGCCGAACGCGCGGTCCACGTAGTCGTCGCCGATCACCGGCACCTGGCGGCCGGTCAGCGGCAGCGTCACCGTCTTGCCGATCAGGTGCGCGTAGCGCGCGTCCTGCGGGTGCACCATCACCGCGGTGTCGCCGAGCAGGGTTTCCGGGCGCGTGGTGGCCACCACCAGGTAGTCGCGGGTCTCGCGCAGGGTCTCGTTGCCGTCGGCATCGTGCTCGACGTGCTCGTAGCTGGCGCCGTCCTCGAGCGTGTAGGCGATCGACCACAGGAAGCCGTCTTCCTCGACGTTCTCCACTTCCAGGTCGGAGATCGCGGTCTTCAGCACCGGGTCCCAGTTGACCAGGCGCTGGCCGCGGTAGATCAGGCCCTGTTCGTGCCAGCGCACGAACGCCTCGACCACCGCCGCCGACGGCTGCGGGTCCATGGTGAAGGTACTGCGCGACCAGTCGCTGGAGGTGCCCAGGCGGCGCATCTGCCGCTCGATGGTGTCGCCCGACTGCGCCTTCCATTCCCACACCTTGGCGATGAAGCCCTCGCGCCCCAGCGAGTCGCGGGTCTCGCCCTTGCCTGCCAGCGCCAGGTTGCGCGACACCACCATCTCGGTGGCGATGCCGGCGTGGTCGCTGCCGACCTGCCACAGCGTGTCGAAGCCGCGCATGCGGTGGTAGCGCACCAGCGCATCCATCAGCGTTTGCTGGAAGGCGTGGCCCATGTGCAGGGTGCCGGTCACGTTCGGCGGCGGCAGCAGCACCGTGTACGGCTCGCCCTGCCCGGACGGCTTGAAATAGCCGGCCGCTTCCCACTGGGCGTACAGGCGCGATTCGAAGGAGGTTGGGTCGTAGCTGGGGGCGAGGGTGGTCATTGGGGAGCCGGGATTGGGGATTCGTGATTCGGGATTCGTTGCGGTGCCATGCCGATGAAGGGGGACAGGGCAGGGATCCATCCCGAATCTCCAATGCCCAATCCCGGCTCCATCACATGTCGTACTTGCTGACCTCGAAGCCCAGCGCCTTGTACTGTTTCCAGCGTTCGCGCAGCGGCTCGCGCGCGGCGGGGTCGGCCGGCACCACTTCCAGCACGCGCTCGCAGGTACCGAGGTAGGCGTCGTCGCGCAGGTTGATCACCAGCGCGCGCGACGGCGCTTCCACGCCGGGCGGGACGATCAGCACCTGCGCCTCTTCCTCGTCGACATCGGCGCCGGCGATCTGGTGCGGGATGTAGGCATCCGGGTCGAACGCCCACAACAGCTCGTCCAGCTCCTCGGCCTGCGCCTCGTCGCGCGCCAGCACCAACGTCCACAGGTTGGCGTCGTTGGCCTTGCGCGCCAGCTCGCAGACCAGCCGCAGCGGCTCGGTGAGGAAGCGCGGCTTGGCGATCAGGTAGAAATCGGCGCGCATCAGAAGAGCGGGGAACGGGGAATGGAGAATAGGGAATGGGAACAGCCGGCGGCGGCGAATGCGCCGCGCGCGGTGGGGTCAGACAGAGCGCTTTTCACGATTCCCGATTCCCCATTCTCAATTCCCGGCCGCAACGCGGTCCAGCAACCACTGCGACAACAACCCCACCGGCCGGCCGGTGGCCATGCCGCGCTTGCCTTCGTCGCTGGCCACGCCGGCGATGTCCAGGTGCGCCCAGCGCTGGCCTTCGGTGAAGCGCGACAGGAAGCAGCCGGCGGTAATGGCGCCGGCCCAGCGGCCGCCGATGTTGTAGACGTCGGCGAAGCTGGAATCGAGCAGGCCCTGGTATTCGTCCCACAGCGGCAGGCGCCAGGCGCGGTCGAACACGTGTTCGCCGGCGGCCAGCAGTTCGTTGGCCAGGTCGTCGTGCTTGCTCATCAGGCCGGCGGTCTGGTGGCCGAGCGCGACCATGCAGGCGCCGGTCAGGGTGGCCACGTCGATCAGCGCCTCGGGGTTGAAGCGTTCGGCGTAGGTCAGCGCGTCGCACAGGATCAGGCGGCCTTCGGCGTCGGTGTTGCCGACTTCGATGGTCTTGCCGGACATGCTGGTGATCACGTCGGAGGGGCGGTAGGCGTCGCCGTCGATCGCGTTCTCTACCGCCGGCACCACCACCACCAGGTTCAGCGGCAGGCGTGCTGTGGCCGCGGCGACGAAAGTGCCGATGACGTTGGCGCCGCCGCACATGTCGTACTTCATCTCCTCGATGCCGCCCTGGGTCTTCAGGTTGACGCCGCCGGTATCGAAGGTGATGCCCTTGCCGACCAGCACGTAGGGCTTGGCATCGCCGCCGCCGTTCCACTTCAGCACCAGCAGCCGCGGGCGGTTGGCCGAGCCGCGCGCCACCGCCAGCAGCGAGCCCATGCCCAGTTCCTGCATCTGCGTCTCGTCGAGGATCTCGGCCTCGGCGCCTTCGATGCCATGGGCGAACGCCGCGGCGGTTTCAGCCAGATAGGCCGGGGTGCACAGGTTCGGCGGCAGGTTGCCGAGCTCGCGGGCGAATTTCACGCCGGCGGCGATGGCCTGGCCCTGGGCCAGCGCGGTGGCATCCTCGCCGAGCACGGCCAGGCTGGCCAGGCCGCTGTCGTCGGGCTTCTTCTTGCCCAGGGTGGCGGTGTAGCGGTAGCAGGCGTGGTCGCTGGCGATCACCGCCTGGCGGATCGCCCAGGCCTGGTCGCGGCCCTTGATCTCCAGCTCGGACAGGGTGAACAGCGCCTTGGCCGCCGGCCCGCTCTTCAGCGCGCGCGCCGCGTCGCCGACCGCCTTCAGGTACTGCGGCACGCCGAACTTGGCGGCCTCGCCCAGGCCGACCACCAGCACGCGCGGCGCGGTCACCCCGGGCAGGTCGTGCAGCAGCGCGCTGGCGCCGGTCTTGCCGCTTAGGTCGCCGCGGCCGGCCAGGGCCGTCAGGCGTCCGCCGCTGGCCGCATCCAGGGCCTGGGCGGCGGGCGACAGGCGCTTGTCGGCGAACACGCCGACGACGATGCAATCGAACGCCGCAGTAGCCGGGGCGTCGTGGTTCAGGGTGAATTCCAGGGCCATTGATCAGATTCCGTTGGCAAATCCGTACAATCGCGGGCTGTTTACGTCCAGCCGGGTTAGGCTGGCTCCGCCGCGAACGAATCCGAGAGTTTAAATCAACCCACCCCCATGCCGAAGCTCGATCGATACCTGCTGCGCGATTTCATCCAGAGCTTCTTGGCCACCCTCATCGTCCTGCTGGTGGTCAGCGTCGGCGGTGTGCTGGTCGACATCCTGGGCAACATCGCCGATGGCCGCATCCCGGCCAAGTTGCTGTTTTCCCAGTTGGGTCTGCAATTCGTGGTGTATCTGCCGCTGATCCTGCCGCTGGCGCTGATGCTGGGCCTGCTGCTGGCGCTGGCGCGGCTGTACCGCGACTCGGAAATGGCGGTGATCACCGCCATCGGCGTCGGCCCGCGGCGCCTGCTGCGGCCGATCCTGATGCTGGTGGTGCCGGTGGTGACCCTGGTCGGGCTGTGCTCGCTGTGGCTGGGTCCCTGGGCCGACCGCACCTCCGACCGGCTGATCGACGAAGCCAACCGCAGCCTGCTGATGGCCGGGCTGGAGGCCGGGCGCTTCACCCCGCTTTCCGACGGCGGCATCGTCTATATCAGCACCCTGTCCGGCGACGGCACCAAGCTGGGCAAGGTGTTCATGCAGCGGCAGAAGGACGGCCGCCTGGACGTGGTCACCGCGCAGCGCGGCGCGATGTTCTTCGAAGGCAGGGCCGACCGCTACCTGCGCCTGGAGGACGGCTACCGCGTGGAAGGGCCGCTGGCTGGCGACGACATGGACTACCGGCTGATGCGCTACGTCAGCAACGACGTGGCCCTGCCGGACCGCAGCGAGGCGCGCAAGGACGACGATCCGGAGCTGCTGCCCACCGAAAAGCTGATCGGCGACCCGCGGCCGCAGGCCAATGCGCAGCTGCACGCGCGCATCGCGCCGCCGCTGCTGGCGCTGGCCTTCGCCCTGCTGACCCTGCCGCTGTCGCGCAGTTCGCCGCGGCAGCAGCGCTACGGCCGGATCATGCTGGCGTTCCTGGCCTACCTGGTCGGCACCAACCTGATGTTCATCGGCACCCAGTGGCTGAGCACCGACAAGCTGCCGCGCGCGCTGGGCCTGTGGTGGCTGACCGTGCCGCTGCTGGTGCTGGCGGTGTGGACCTATCTGCGCGACGGCCAGCTGTCGCGGCCGCGGAGGCAGGCGGCATGAGGCTGCGTCCGAACCTGCACGACGTCTACGTCGGCCGCGCCGTGCTCGGCACCGTCCTGCTGACCTGGGCGGTCCTGCTCGGGCTCGACGTGATCATGGCCTTGTCCAACGAATTCAAGGACATCGGCAAGGGCAGCTACAGCCTCGGCCACGCCGTGGCGTTCGTCGCCTACACCGTGCCGCGGCGCGCCTACACCCTGTTCCCGACCGGCGCGGTGATCGGCGTGCTGATGGGCCTGGGGCAGCTGGCGGCCACCTCCGAGCTGACCGCGCTGCGCGCGCTGGGCCTGTCGCGGCCGCGGCTGAGCGTGGCCGCGGCGGCGACGATGTTGCTGCTGACCGTGGCGATGGTGTTCAGCGGCGAGACCCTGGCGCCGTGGGCGCAGAACCAGGCCGACACGATCAAGGCCAACGCCAAGTACAACGGCAACATGAGCATGGCCCGCTATTCCGGGGTGTGGGCGCGCGAGGGCGATACCTTTCTCAACGCGCAGGCCGGCGAGGAACACCTGGAAGGCAACGGCGGCACCTGGCTGGAGTTGCGCGACGTGCGTCTGTACACGCTGGATCAGGCCGGGCGCCTGGCCTCGCTGACCCACGCCACCACCGCCGAGCACCGCAGCAGCGGCTGGACCCTGAAGCAGGCCTACCGCGATACCTTCGCCGAGCGTTCGGTGCAGCGCGAGAAGTTCGACAGCCTGCCGTGGGCCTCGCGGCTGGATGCCGCCGCGCTGGCCTCGGGCCTGGCCAAGCCGCGCAACCTGTCCGCGCACGACCTGCACACCAGCATCGAGTACCGCCGCCGCAACGGCCTGGACGCGCGCGATTACGAGGACCAGTACTGGAGCCGCTGGTTCTACCCGGTCAACGTACTGGCGCTGTGCTTCGCCGCCATTCCGTTCGCGTTCGGCGCGCTGCGCAGCGGCGGCATGGGCAAGCGCCTGTTCCTGGGCATCCTGTTCGCGCTGGTGTTCTGGCTGCTGCAGCTGTTCTTCGGGCGCATGGCCGGCGCGCTCAAGTTCGACTACCGCATCGCCTACGCGTTGCCGCCGCTGGTGATGCTGACCGTGTCGTGGCTGTTGTTCCGCAAACGCAGCAGTTGAGTCGATGCGCCGGTTGAGTACAACCGGGTTGGTGTTCTGCCTGCTGTATGTGGGAGTGATCGTCTGGTGTCATTGGTTGGCACAGGATCCGCAGCTCGATATCAAAGCCCGAATGTTTTTGCGGCTAGTCCCGATCCTGCCGCCCTTGCTTGCGCTGGGGCAACTCGGCTTGATGCCCGCCTTCGAGTGGTTGCCGGAGGTCGTCGGCTATCTGCTGATGCTGGTGCCCATGTTCTGGGCGATCTATTGGCTGGGCCGGTTCCTGGAAAGGCATATTCGCGGCAGCGTCGCGTTGCGCAGGGCAGCATCGCTGCAGAAGCGCGGCGATGGGCTGTGACATGGCGGCTGCCGTTGTCGCTGGCCGCAATTGACGCATCCTGGTGGCCTGACGCGGTTTAGCGCCTACAGCGTCGACGCGCCGCCACTGCGGTCAGGGCTTTTGCTTCGTAAGCCGAACCAGCCGCGTGCCGCTGGCACGGTCGTGCCGCGCCGCAGTGGCCTGGAAGGGCCAACGGAGTTCGCCGCGCCGCCGCGCGCCCATGTGTTGCGGTCAGGGCTTCTTCGGAAGTCGAACCAGCCGCGTGCCGCTGGCACGGTCGTGCCACGTCAACCGTTCGCGATCGAACAGCGCCCACCAGAAACCCAGCCCGCCCAGCAGCAGCGACAGGGTGCCGACTAGGTAGCGCCGCCACAGCGCGCCCCAGCTCGGCGTGCCGCCATCGGCGCCGTGCAGCCGCAGCCGCCACGGGCGCATGCCCAGGGTCTGGCCGCCGCGGCGCCAGCTCAGGGTCGCGTACAGCCCGGCCGCCAGCCAGCAGCACAGCCACAACAGCCACTGCAAGGCGCTGAACGGAGGGATGTTTTCGCGCGGCGCGTGGCCTTCGAGGGTGTAGCCCAGGGTGAACAGCGCGGAGATCGCGAACCACAGCGCCAGCACCGGCCAGGCATCGTAGAACAGTGCCAGCAGCCGCCACGGCAGCAGCGCGCGCGGACGGGAAGCGGTGGCGGTGGACGCGGCGGTCATCGCCACAGCTTAGCGGCAGCGCCACCGGCGCGTCACCGGCTGGCGCCGCCCCGCATTGCGCCGTGCGAAGTGGGCGCTAGGCTTTGCCGAGTCCCGAGTCCCGAGTCCCGAGTCCCGTAAGCTCTGCCGATGCCCGACCTCCACACCCCCGCCGAACGCCGCCAGCAGGCGCAACGGCTCGCCCCGCTGCGCGATGCCGATGCCGCCGCGATCCAGCAGTTCCTGGACACCGCCTGGGCCGAACAGGGCCTGGCACGGCAGAGTCTGGACAGCTACCGGCGCGACCTTGAAGGCTTCGCGCGCTGGCGCGACGGCGCCGGCGGCGGCCTGCCCGGGGCCGATCGCCAGGCCCTGTTCGATTACCTGGCCTGGCGCACCCGGCTGGGCTATTCGCAGCGCAGCAACGCGCGCTGGCTGTCGTCGCTGCGCGCGTTCTTCGCCTTGCGCCTGCGCCGCGGCGAGCGCAGCGACGATCCGACCGCGTTGCTGGACCCGCCCAAGCTGCCGCGTTCCCTGCCCAAGGCGCTGGCCGAGAGCCAGATCGACGCGCTGCTGGCGACGCCGGACGACGCCGATCCGGCCGGCCTGCGCGACCGCGCCATGCTCGAACTGATGTACGCGGCCGGGCTGCGCGTCAGCGAACTGGTGAACCTGCCGGCGAATGCGGTGAACCTGCGCCAGGGCGTGCTGCGCGTCACCGGCAAGGGCAGCAAGGAGCGCCTGGTGCCGCTGGGCGAGGAATCGCAGCACTGGCTGCAGCGCTATCTGGACACGGCGCGGCCGGCGCTGGCGGCGGGGCAGGCGGTGCCGGCCAGCGACGGCACCGTGCCGATGTTCATCGATGCGGCGCGGCGTCCGCTGAGCCGGCAGCAGTTCTGGGGCCTGGTCAAGCGCTATGCGGCGCTGGCCGGCATCGACCCCACTTCGGTCAGCCCGCACGGCCTGCGCCACAGCTTCGCCACCCACCTGCTCAACCGCGGCGCCGACCTGCGCGCGCTGCAGATGCTGCTCGGGCACAGCTCGCTGTCCACCACCCAGATCTACACCCTGGTGGCGCGCGAACACCTGCAGAAACTGCACAGCAAGCACCATCCGCGCGGCTGAGGCCCCCGGCGGTGCCCCGTCCGCCTGCGCGGACCGCGCCGTGGCCGCTCAGCCTGTCTACATGGAGCGGACCAATCGGTATGCGACAATCCAGCCGATTCGCAGCCCTCATGGATAGCCAATGCTCCGTTTTGCTCTTTTTGCGCTGCTGGGCGCCACGTCCCTTTCCGCCTGCGCGCAGCCGGCTTCGCCCACCGGCGCCGGCGCCGCCCCGGCCAAGCCGGCCGCCGCTCCTGCCGGCACCCCGGGCGACCAGCGCGTGCGTGCGGCGCTGCTGCAGCTGGATCCGAACTTCAAGCCCGACTTCATCGGCGCCGCGCCGTTCCCGGGCTTCCGCGAAGTGGTGGTCGGCGGGCAGGTGCTGTACGTGTCCGACGACGGCCGCTACCTGTTCCAGGCGCAGCCGTTCGACATCCAGGAAAAGCAGTTCGCCTCCAGCGAGGGCCTGCTGAACTACCGCCGCAAGCTGCTGGAATCGGCGCCGCGCACCGAGCGCATCGTATTCGCCCCGGCCAATCCGAAGTACACCATCAGCGTGTTCACCGACATCGAGTGCGGCTACTGCCGCAAGCTGCACAGCGAGATCGCCGAGCTCAACAAGCAGGGCATCGCGGTGGAGTACCTGGCGTTCCCGCGCATGGGCCTGGGTAGCCAGGACTACAAGGACATGGTCGCGGTGTGGTGCGCGGCCGACAAGAAGAAGGCGCTGACCGAGGCCAAGGCCAACGGCAAGGTGCCGAGCGCGGCCAGCTGCAAGAACCCGGTGACCATGCAGTACAACCTGGGCCAGCGCCTGGGCGTCAACGGCACCCCGGCGATCTTCGCCCCGGACGGCACCCAGCTCGGCGGCTACCTGCCGCCGGCGCAGCTGCGCGAGGCGCTGGACAAGCGCGCGGCCGAGGCGGGCCGGGCGGGCGGTAGTCGCTAAGCGGCCGGGATTTGGGATTGGGGATTGGGGATTCGCAAACGCGCGTCCCCGGCATGTGAGCGTTGATTCGGGCGTTCGTGTCGTCTGCGTTAGTTATTGATTTCTGGGAATTTTCCCGCTCCCTTAAAACAGCGTTTGCGAGTCCCGAGTCCCCGGTCCCGAGTCCCGGCTACACTACGCAGCCCGTTTACCTCACACGGTTCCCCGGACATGATCGTCCTCGAGGGCGCTTCCGCCCTTTCGCCGTTCCGTCGCGCTCGGCTCGAAACCCGCCTGCAATCCGTCGTTCCCGGTCTGCGCATCGCAGGCGCCTGGCACGTCTACTTCATCGACAGCGACGCCGACGGCGCGGTGGATACCGCCGCCGCGCAACGCATCCTGCAGGCGCAGGACGCGCCGGCCGAGGCCGAGGCGGGTACCCGCTCGCGCTACGTGGTGCCGCGGCTGGGCACGCGCTCGCCGTGGTCGAGCAAGGCCACCGAACTAGTGCGCGGCGCCGGCCTGGCAATCCGCCGCGTGGAGCGCGGCACCCGCCTGGACCTGGCCGGCTGGCCCGAAGACGCCATCCAGCAGGCGGCGCTGGCCAAGCTGCTGCACGACCCGATGACCCAGTCGCTGCTGGACGGCGCCGCGCAGGCGCAGGCGCTGTTCCAGGCGCCGGCGCGCGGCGACGTCGAGCGCATCGCGCTGGACCAGCTGGAAGCGGCCAACGCGCGGCTGGGCCTGGCCCTGGCGCAGGACGAGATCGACTACCTGCGCCAGCGCTTCGGCGAACTCGGCCGCGATCCGGCCGACGTCGAGCTGATGATGTTCGCGCAGGCCAATTCCGAGCACTGCCGGCACAAGATCTTCAACGCCAGTTGGAGCATCGACGGCAAGGAGCAGGAACGCTCGCTGTTCCGGATGATCAAGCACACCCACCAGCAGACCCCGCAGCACACGCTCAGCGCGTACAGCGACAACGCGGCGGTGGTGGAAGGGCATCCGGCCGCGCGCTACCGCCCGGATCCGGCCAGCGGCGAATACCGCAGCGAGCCGGTGACGCCGTCGGCGTTCTGCATCAAGGTCGAGACCCACAACCACCCGACCGCGATCGCGCCGTTCCCGGGCGCCTCCACCGGCGCCGGCGGCGAGATCCGCGACGAGGGCGCCACCGGCCGCGGCGGCAAGCCCAAGGCCGGCCTGACCGGCTTCAGCGTCTCGCACCTGCGCATCCCGACCCTGCCGCAGCCGTGGGAAGCCGAGCGCCCGTTGAACCCGCGCATGGCCCCGGCGCTGGAGATCATGCTCGAGGCTCCGCTCGGCGGCGCCGCGTTCAACAACGAATTCGGCCGGCCCAACCTGCTCGGCTATTTCCGCAGCTTCGAACTGCCGGAGACGCAGGACCTGACCCGCGCCTACGACAAGCCGATCATGCTCGCCGGCGGCCTCGGCGCGATCGATCGCATCCAGGTCGAGAAGATCCGCCTGCAGCCGGGCGACGCGGTGATCGTGCTCGGCGGCCCGGCGATGCTGATCGGCCTGGGCGGCGGCGCGGCCAGTTCGGTGGCCTCCGGCGACAGCGCCGAGGATCTGGATTTCGCCAGCGTGCAGCGCGACAACCCGGAGATGGAGCGGCGCGTGCAGGAGGTCATCGACCGCTGCGTGGCGCTGGGCGCCGACAACCCGATCCGCTGGTTCCACGACGTCGGCGCCGGCGGCCTGTCCAACGCGATTCCCGAACTGCTGCACGACTCCGGCGTGGGCGGCCTCATCGACCTGGACCGCGTGCCCAGCGACGACCCGTCGCTGTCGCCGATGCAGCTGTGGTGCAACGAATCGCAGGAGCGCTACGTGCTCGGCGTGCCGCAGGCGCGCCTGGCCGAATTCGCCGCGCTCTGCGAACGCGAGCGCTGCCCGTTCGCCGCGGTCGGCGTGGCGACCGCCGAGGAACGGCTCATCGTGGGCTATGGCGTCTTCGGCGGCGGGAATGGGGAATCGGGAATCGGGAATGGTGAACAGCCAGCCGAGTCCGCTTCTTACGAATCCCCAATCCCCAATCCCCAATCCCGGCACCCCATCGACCTGCCCATGGACGTGCTGTTCGGCAAGCCGCCGAAGATGCACCGCGATGCGCGGCGGCCGCCGGCACCGCGTTGGCCCGAGTTGGACACCGACACGCTGGACCTGCGCGAGGCCGGGTTGCGCGTGCTGGCGCATCCGGCGGTGGCGGCGAAGAGTTTCCTGGTCACGATCGGCGACCGCAGCGTCGGCGGGTTGACCGCGCGCGAGCAGATGATCGGTCCGTGGCAGCTGCCGCTGGCCGATTGCGCGATCACCCTGGCCGGGTTCGAGACCTACGCCGGCGAAGCGATGGCGATCGGCGAACGCACGCCGCTGGCGCTGCTCGATGCCGCCGCGGCGGCGCGCATGGCGGTCGGCGAGGCGATCACCAACCTGTGCGCGGCGCCGGTCGAGGCGCTGGCGCAGGTCAAGCTGTCGGCGAACTGGATGGCCGCGGCCAACCACGCCGGCGAGGACGCGCGGCTGTACGCGGCGGTCAAGGCGGTGGGCATGGAACTGTGCCCGCAGCTGGACCTGAGCATTCCGGTCGGCAAGGATTCGTTGTCGATGCAGGCGCAGTGGGCGGTGACTGCCGTGAATCGGGAATCGGGAATCGGGAATGGGGAAACGCGCGACGTTTCCGCAACCGACGACTCCGCTTCTGCGATTCCCGATTCCCCATTCTCCAGTCCCGGCGAAACGCATAAAAGCGTTTCGCCCGTGTCGCTGATCGTCACCGCGTTCGCCCCGGTGGCCGACGCGCGCGCGCAGCTGACGCCGTTGCTGGCGCGCGAGGCGGAGAGCGAGTTGTGGCTGATCGGGCTGGGCGGCGGCAAGCAGCGCCTGGGCGGGTCGGTGCTGGCGCAGGTGCATGCCGAGGGCGGCTTGCCGGCGTTCGGCGGCGCGGTGCCGGACCTGGACGATGCGCAGCGCCTGCGCGCGTTCTTCGAACTGATCCGCGATGCGCGCGAGGCCGGGCTGCTGCTGGCCTACCACGACCGCAGCGACGGCGGCGCCTTCGCCACCCTGTGCGAGATGGCGTTCGCCTCGCGCCAGGGCCTGGAGATCAATCTCGATGCCTGGGGCGACGATCCGTTCCGCAGCCTGTTCAACGAGGAACTGGGCGCGGTGGTACAGGTCGCCAACGAGGACCGCGCCGCGTTCGCCGATCTGATCGAGCGGCACGCGCTGACCGAGTGCGCGCAGCGCATCGCCCGCCCCAGCACCGCCGCGGTGGTGCGCGTGGGGCTGGCCGGCAAGACCCTGGTCGAATGGCGCTGGGAGGAGTTGTTCGACGCGTGGTGGTCGGTGAGCCACGCCATGCAGAAGCTGCGCGACAACCCCGACAGCGCCGACGAGGAGCGCGCGGTGGCGCGCGATTTCGCCGCGCCTGGGCTGAAGCCGAAGCTGGCGTTCGACCCGGCCGAGGATGTGGCAGCGCCGTTCGTCGCCAGCGGGCAGCGGCCCAAGGTGGCGATCCTGCGCGAGCAGGGCGTCAACGGCCAGATCGAGATGGCCAACGCGTTCGAGCAAGCCGGTTTCCGCGCCTTCGACGTGCACATGAGCGACCTGATCGCCGGCCGCGTGGACCTGGCCGATTTCGTCGGCCTGGCCGCCTGCGGCGGCTTCAGCTACGGCGATGTGCTCGGCGCCGGCCGCGGCTGGGCCACCTCGATCCTGGAGCGGCCCGCGCTGCGCGATGCGTTCGCGGCGTTCTTCGCGCGCCCGGACACGTTCGCGCTGGGCGTGTGCAACGGCTGCCAGATGCTCAGCCAGCTCAAGGACATCATTCCCGGCGCCGAACACTGGCCGCGCTTCCTGCGCAACCGCAGCGAGCAGTTCGAGGCGCGCACCAGCCTGCTGGAAGTGGTGGAGTCGCCATCGATCTTCCTGCGCGGCATGGCCGGCTCGCGGATCCCGGTGGCGGTGGCGCATGGCGAAGGCCGCGCCGAGTTCGACAACGCCGTGGACCAGGCCGCCGCGCGTGTGGCGTTGCGCTTCGTCGACGGCAACGGCGAGGTCGCCGCGCGCTATCCGCTGAACCCGAACGGCTCGCCCGACGGCATCACCGGCCTGACCAGCGACGACGGCCGGGTGACGATCCTGATGCCGCATCCCGAGCGCACCCCGCGCTCGCTCAACCTCAGCTGGCACCCCGAAGGCTGGGCGGACGCTTCGCCGTGGCTGCGCATGTTCCGCAACGCGCGGGTGTGGGTGGGCTGAGCGCCCGTCTGCCGCGCCCGCCATCGGCGGGCGCGGTTGCGTGATGCGAGCGAGCGCGCCCTGCGCCGGCCCGGCGCAGAGAGGCTATGCACGCTCGGCTGTTCCCTTCTCCCCTCGGGACCATGGCCTCCTTTTCGGGGGAAGGTGCCCCGCAGGGGCGGATGAGGGTGCGGGCGAAGCCTCGTGCACCCTAAACATCGCGAGACGCTGCGCGCCGCACCCTCACCCCAACCCCTCTCCCGGTGGGAGAGGGGCTATGCGCGCTCGGCTGTTCCCTTCTCCCTTCGGGAGAAGGTGCCCCGAAGGGGCGGATGAGGGTCCGGGCGTAGCCTCGTGCACCCAAACTCCGCGAGACGCTGCGCGCCGTACCCTCACCCCAACCCCTCTCCCGGCGGGAGAGGGGCTATGTGCGCTCGGCTGTTCCCTTCTCCCCTCGGGACCATGGCCCCCTTTTCGGGGGAAGGTGGCCCGCAGGGCCGGATGAGGGTACGGGCGAAGCCTCGGTGAACTGCCGGAGCCGTCCCGAATCGCCGAGTGACCGCCAGCCGCCGCAGCTTGCAACCGGCTGAAGAAGCCCCCGCTATGCGCACCCGCCGGCGACTGCCGGCCATCGCCTTCTACCGCCGGCCAACGGCCGCGTTCTGCGCAGTTGCGCTTGTGCACGGCGGAACGCGGCCCTCCCTCAGACCGGCGGCAACCGCTTTCCACCATCACCCCCGATTCGCGTCAAACCCTTGGCGCAACAGCGAATGCTGCTTCCGCCTGATGTCAACGCATGGCAAGTGCCGTGCCGAGAATTTGGCGGAATGTCTTGTTTTGATTGAAATTTATCTAAAAATTAACAATTAAGTTGTAAATCCGAGATTTCCATCACTGTTATTGCCGTTTCAAGTCAAAAACTTGACGTACTCAAGATACGGGGTTAACACTCCAGACAGTTCCGCATTTCGTCTTGGTTCATCAAGGCAGACGCGCAGCGACAGGCACCCGCCTCTCGCGCTCCGGGTCAGGGATGCGGCGCAAATACCGACAGGGGGTCGGCCGGCTGGAATGCCGGGCGAGGGTGGCTTTTTGACCAAAAACCAGCCTATTGAGGAGCAGTACTCGATGAATCGGATTTATCGCAAGGTCTGGAACAAGGCGTTGGGGATGTGGACCGTGGCCTCGGAACTGGCCAGCGGCGATTCCCGCGGCCAGCTCGTTCGCGAAGGCAGGGCTGGGCGCGCGCAGGGCCTGGCCTTGTCGGCCGCGATCGCCATGGCGCTGGGCGCCGGCGGATCCGTACTGCCCTCGGCCGCACAGGCGCAGGCGCTGCAGATCGGCGACGGCGCCAGCGCCAGCGGCGACTACGCCACCGCGGTCGGCGCCGAAAGCAACGCCAGCGGCGAACAGAGCACCGCCACCGGCGCGGCCAGCAACGCCAGCGGCGACGGCAGCGTGGCCAGCGGCGCGCTCAGCGAAGCGAACGGCCTGGAATCCACCGCACTCGGCTACTACAGCACCGCCAGCGGCATCGGCGCGACCGCGCTCGGCGCCGAAAGCATCGCCAACGGCACCGCCACCGCGGCGGTCGGCCTGGGCGCCACCGCCGATGCCGACTTCGCCACCGCCGTCGGCGGTTTCGCCAGCGCGACCGGCTACAACAGCACCGCGCTGGGCAATGCCGCCGTGGCGCAGGGCGAGAACAGCGTGGCGCTGGGCGCCGATGCGCTCGCCGATCGCGACAACAGCGTGTCGGTCGGCAAGGCCGGCGCCGAGCGCCAGATCACCAACGTCGCCGCCGGCAGCGAAGCCACCGACGCGGTCAACGTGGCCCAGCTGGACGCGGTGAAGCAGACCGCCGACACCACCGCCAAATATTTCCAGTCCAGCGGCAGCGCCGACAGCGACGCCGGCGCCTATGTCGAAGGCGACAACGCGCTGGCCGCCGGCGAAGCCGCCAATGCGATCGGCAACGGCAGCAGCGCGCTCGGCAGCGGCGCCACCAGCATCGGCGGCAATGCCACCGCGGTGGGCAGCAACGCGACCGCGACCGGCGCTTCGGCGACCGCGGTCGGCGGTGCGCTGTCGATCGTCGACGAGAACGGCGAGGTGCTGCTGGAAGGCACCACCAGCGCCGCGGCGCAGGGCGCCAGCGCGTTCGGCGCCGGGGCGCAGGGCAACGGCGCGTTCTCCACCGCACTCGGTACCGCCGCGCGCGCCGACGGCGTGCAGAGCACTGCGACCGGTTTCTCTGCCGAAGCTGGCGGTCTGGCGAGCACCGCGAACGGCGGCTTCAGCCAGGCCGGCGGCGAGTTCGCCTCCGCGTTCGGCTACGGCGCCAATGCCAGCGGCGGCAGCGCCGTGGCAGTGGGCGAGTCGAGCCTGGCCAGCGGCGAATCCAGCACCGCGGTCGGCGGCAGCGTGCTCGGCTTTTTGACGACCGAAGCGCAGGGCGAAGGCGGTTCGGCGTTCGGCGCCGGCGCCTGGGCCAACGGCGCGTTCTCCACCTCGATCGGCTGGCTGAGTTCGGCCGACGGCGACTCCAGCACCGCGCTCGGCGGCGCCTCCTGGGCGCAGGCCGAGGACTCCACCGCGCTGGGCTACGGCGCCAAGGCCGCGGCCGTCCGCAGCGTCGCACTCGGCCAGGGTTCCACCGCCGACCGCGCCGACACGGTGTCGGTCGGCAGCGCCGGCAACGAACGCCAGATCGCCAACGTCGCCGCCGGTACCGAGGGCACCGATGCGGTGAACCTGGACCAGCTCGATGCGGTCGCCAACGTCGCCGACACCACCGCGCGCCTGTTCTCCGCCAGCGGCGAAGGCAGCGCACTGGCGCAAGGCGAAGACGCCACCGCCTCCGGTTCCAACGCCTTGGCCGATGGCGACTACGCCACCGCGCTCGGCTCCAGCAGCTTCGCCGGCGGCACCGCCGCCTCTGCGATCGGCAGCGGCGCGGTGGCCAATGGCCAGAACGCCAGCGCGCTCGGCGCCAATGCCACTGCCAATGGCGAGTCGGCGACCGCGATCGGCGGCGTCGCCACCGTCTACGACTACGACGACGACGGTTTCATCATTGGCAGCCGCGAGCAGACCACGCAGGCGCTGGGCACCGCGGCGACCGCGGTCGGCGGCGGCGCGCAGGCGCTGGATGCGCTGAGCACCGCGGTCGGCACCGGCAGTTCCGCCAGCGGCGTGCAGAGCACCGCGCTGGGCTACCACGCGCAGACCTTCCAGGATGGCGCCACCGCGGTCGGCGGCCTGTCCGAAGTGTCCGGCGCGCTGGGCACGGCGGTGGGCTACGGCTCGCGCGCTGCGGGCGACTACGCCACCGCGACCGGTATCGGCGCGCGGGCGACCGCGACCAGCACCGTGGCGATGGGCATGAATGCCCTGGCCAGCGGCACCGACAGCGTCGCCATCGGCGGCGTCAGCACCGCCGCCGAAAGCGCCGGCAACAGCGTCGGCATCGCCGCGGCGACCGGCGTCGGCGGCGTCGCCCTGGGCGCGGGCGCGCAGAGCCAGGGCGATTACGCGATCGCGCTGGGCTACAACGCCAACGTCTTCCCGAACCTGGAAAACGGTACCGCCGACTCGGTGGCGATCGGCCACAGCGCCGGTTCGTTCGCGCCGCACACCGTCTCGCTTGGCGCCCATGCGCTGTCCGCAGGCGAGGGCGGGGTGGCGATCGGCCAGGCGTCCACCGCCTGGACCGCCAACAGCGTGGCTCTCGGCGCCGATGCGGTGACCTCGATGTTCCACGACAGCAGCACCGCGATCGGTGCCAACAGCGCGGCCAACGGCACCGACGCGACCGCGATCGGCTACGGCGCGCGGGTCAGCAGCTGGCTCGCGGATGCGCAGGAACGTTCCGCATCCAGCGCGGTCGCGCTCGGCGCGTATTCCTACGCGGACCGCGACAACAGCGTCTCGGTCGGCGACGTGGCCAGCGGCCTGACCCGGCAGATCACCAGTGTCGCCGCCGGCACCGAGGCCACTGATGCGGTCAACGTCGCGCAGCTGCAGGAAGCGGGCAAGTATCTGCAGGCCAGCGCCGGCAACAGCGACGCCGGCGCCTATGTCGAAGGCGACGATGCGCTGGCCGCGGGCGAGGCGGCCAATGCCATCGGCAACGGCAGCACCGCGCTCGGCGGCGGTGCCGATGCGTTGAGCAGCGGGGCGACCGCGGTGGGCAGCGGCGCGGTCGCGGCGGGGCAGAACAGCGCCGCGTTCGGCACCAACGCGCAGGCCACCGGCCCGGCGGCGGTGGCCGTGGGTGGGGTAGCGGTCGACGAGAACGGCGACCCGCTGATCACCAACGGCGGCGTGGCGGTGGATACCGGTGCGACCAGCGCCGGCGTCGGCGGCACCGCGCTGGGCGCCAGCGCCGATGCCGGCGGCTTCGCCGCCTCGGCGGTGGGCGTGGGCGCCTATGCCAGCGGCGCGCAGGCCTCGGCGTTCGGCGCGGTGTCCAATGCCAGCGGCGATTACGCCACCGCGATCGGCACGCAGAGCGCGGCGACCGGCGCCAGCAGCGTCGCCGTCGGCGGCCCGGCCGACCTGATCCCGGGCCTGGGCCTGTTCGTGCAGACCCACGCCAGCGGCGAGAGTTCGGCGGCGTTCGGCGCCGGCGCGATCGCGTCGGGCGATTACAGCCTGGCCAGCGGCAGCCTCAGCGAGGCCTCCGGTCTGGAAAGCACCGCGCTGGGCTACTTCGCCTATGCGCCGGGCGCCTTCGCCACGGCGCTCGGCGCCGAGTCCTGGGCCAGCGGCGCCAACAGCACCGCGATCGGCTACTACAGCACCGCGCTCGCCGCCGACAGCGTGGCGCTGGGTTCCAACTCGGTCGCGCGCCGCGCCAACACGGTGTCGGTCGGCGATGTGGGCAGCGAACGGCAGATCGCCAACGTCGCCGCCGGCAGCCAGGCCACCGACGCGGTCAACGTGGCACAGCTGGACGCGGTGAAGCAGACCGCCGAGACCACCTCCAAGTTCTTCACCAGCAGCGGCAGCGGCACGGTCGGCGCCTACGCCGATGGCGAGGGCGCCGTCGCGGCAGGCGATGCGGCCAACGCCTACGGCAACGGCGCGGCCGCGTACGGCAGCGGCGCCGCCGCGATCGGCAGCGACGCGGTCGCGCTCGGCAACGGCAGCACCGCCGGCGGCGCCGGCAGTACTGCCATTGGCGGCCAGGGCCAGGCGTTCGACCAGTACAACCAGCCGATCACCGATGCCGACGGCAATACGCAGATGATCGGCGCCAACGCCGGCGAGAACGCCACCGCCATCGGTGCCGGCGCACAGGCCACCGGTGCGCTGGCGACCGCCACCGGCTACGGCGCGCAGGCCACCGGCGACCACAGCACCGCCGGCGGCTACAAGGCGCGTGCGACCGGCAGCTACAGCCTGGCGCAGGGCGACAACGCCTGGGCCAGCGGCGACGACGCCACTGCCAGCGGCGCCTACGCCTGGGCCACCGCCGATGGCGCCTCGGCGTTCGGCGCTTCGGCCTGGGCGACCGGCAGCAATGCCTCGGCATTCGGCACCGGGGCGTGGGCCAGCGGCAGCGGCGCCACCTCGATCGGCTTCAACAGCTGGGCACCGGGCCTCAGCGCCACCGCGGTGGGTCGCGGTGCGTTCGGCTACGGCAACTACAGCGTGGCGATGGGCTTCCAGGCGCTGGGCAACCAGGTCAACACCATCGCCCTTGGCACCAACAGCCTGGCCGATGCGGAAAGCGCAGTGGCGATCGGCGCCGGCAGCGAGGCGACCGCCTCCAACGCCGTGGCGCTGGGTGCGGGTTCGGTCGCAGACCGCGCCTACAGCGTGTCGGTGGGCAGCGCCGGCAACGAGCGCCAGATCACCAACGTCGCCGCCGGCACCGACGCCACCGACGCGGTCAACGTCGCCCAGCTCGATGCGGTCAAGCAGGCGGCGGAAACCACCAGCAAGTACTTCCAGGCCAGCGGCAGCGACGCCAGCGATGCCGGCGCCTATGTCGAAGGCGACAATGCGCTGGCCGCCGGCGAGGCGGCCAATGCGATCGGCGACGGCAGCACCGCATTGGGCGGCGGCGCCAATGCGCTGGCCGCCGGGGCCACCGCGATCGGCTTCAACGCGGTGTCCAGCGGCAGCGATGCGGTCGCGCTCGGCAGCGACAGCCAGGCGCTGGGCCAGGACAGCATCGCCATCGGCAACGGTGCGCTGGCCAGCGAGATCGGTGCCACCGCCAGCGGTGCCGGCGCGCAGGCCAGCGGGACCTATTCCACCGCCACCGGCAGCGAAGCGGTGGCCTCGGACAACCAGGCCACCGCCAGCGGCTTCCGCAGCAGCGCTTCCAACATCGGCGCCACCGCGCTCGGCGGCTACAGCGAAGCCAGCGGCTACCTGTCCTCGGCACTGGGTTACGGCGCGCTCGCTGCCGGCGACTACGGCACCGCGGTCGGCGTCGCCTCCACCGCCTCCGGTGCCAGCAGCGTGGCGGTGGGCGAGTACAGCGTGGCGTCCGGCGAGGAGAGCGTCGCGGTCGGCGGCACCTCGTTCTTCGGGTTGATTCCGGCCGAGGCCTCCGGTGCCAACTCGTCGGCATTCGGTGCCGGCGCCGGCGCCACCGCCGACTTCAGCACCGCCATCGGCAGCCTGGCCTACGCCAGCGCCGAAGATTCCAGCGCCTTCGGCTACGGCGCCTATGCCTCCGCCAGCAACAGCGTGGCGCTGGGCGCCGGGTCCGAGGCCGATCGCGACAACACCGTGTCGGTGGGCAGCGTCGGCAGCGAGCGGCAGATCGCCAACGTCGCCGCCGGTACTGAAGACACCGATGCGGTCAATGTCGCGCAGCTGGATGCGGTCAAGCAGTCCGCCGATGCCACCGGCAAGCAGTTCAAGGCCAGCGGCGGCGCAGCGCCGGCCGACGATGTCGGCAGCTATGTCGAGGGCAACTACGCCACCGCCGCCGGCGAGGCGTCCAATGCCTTCGGCACCGGCGCCTCGGCGTTCGGCAGCGGCGCGTTGGCCGGTGCGCAGTACGCCACCGCGTCCGGCTACAACGCCACCGCCACCGGCGAGTCCAGCACCGCGATCGGCGGCTCGCTGTACTACACCGACGACGCCGGCAACGTGCTGCTCGACGGCACCACCACCGCCAGCGAAGTCGGCGCCACCGCGCTCGGTGCGGGCGCGCAGGCCACCGCCGCGTTCAGCAGCGCCAGCGGCGCCGGCGCCACGGCCAGCGGCGTGCAGTCCACCGCCAACGGCTACAAGGCCGAAGCCACGACCGACTACAGCACTGCGGTCGGCGCGTTCAGCAGTGCCAGCGGCACCCGCACCAGCGCCTTCGGCTACGGCGCCGAGGCGGCGGGCGACTACGCCTCGGCATTGGGCTGGGGCAGCACCGCGTCCGGCGCGTATGCATCGGCGCTGGGCTACAGCGCCCGCGCCACCGGCGAGGATGCGACCGCGCTCGGCGCGTCGGCCTGGGCCACCGCGGCGCAGACCACCGCGGTGGGCCAGTTCGCCTGGGCCACGGCGCAGGGCGGCACCGCGATCGGCCAGGATGCCTACGCCTACAGCGGCATCAACGCCACCGCGCTGGGCACCAGCGCCTGGGCCAGCGGCAGCAACAGCGTCGCGCTCGGCGCCGGTTCGCGCGCCAGCGAAGCCAACGTGGTGTCGGTGGGCGGCGGCAACGGGGTCAGCGCGCCGGCCACGCGTCGCATCACCAACGTCGGCGCGGCGGTCAACGCCACCGATGCGGTGAACAAGACGCAGCTCGATGCGGTGGCGGCGGCCGCCGGCGAAACCAGCGCCGACTTCCAGAGCTCGGGCAGCGGCGTGGCCAGCGCCAGCGGCGTCAACAGCACCGCGGCCGGTGCCGGCGCCACCGCCAGCGGCCTGCGCAGCACCGCGCTGGGCGTGGACAGCCTCGCCAGCGGCGCCGGCGCGACCGCGTCGGGCGCCAGCAGTTCGGCCAGCGGCGCGCGCAGCACCGCCATCGGCCTGCAGACCAATGCGATCGGCGAGAACGGCGTGGCGCTGGGCTACAACAGCTTCGTCCGCAACAGCGGCAGCAACGGCGTGGCGATCGGCGCCAACGCCGGCGTCTCGGCCGACAATGCGGTCGCGCTCGGCGCCGGTTCGCGCGTGTACGAGGCCGACACGGTGTCGCTGGGCAGCGGCAACGGCCGCGGCGGCCCGGCCACGCGGCGCATCGTCAATCTGACCGCGGGCAGCATCGCCGCCGGCAGCACCGAGGCGATCAACGGCAGCCAGCTGTACCAGTCGCTGAGCAACATGGCCACGTTCCTCGGCGGCGGTGCCGGGCTCGGCGCGCAAGGCCTGTTCGTGGCGCCGACCTACGTGATCCAGGGCGCCAGCTACAGCAACGTCGGCGATGCGCTGGCGGCGCTGGATGGCAAGGTCAGCGAACTGGATGCGCGCAGCGGCGGCACTGCCAGTGTCTCCCGCAATGCGCGTGTCGCCAGCGTGGCCTCGGTGGCCGAGCCGGAGTCGAGCGTGGCCACCGCACAGGCGGCGTCCGAGTCGGCGACGGTATCCGGTACCGCGTCCACCGCGCAGGTCGGCGAGGCGGTCGTGGCCGATGCGGGGGCGAGCGCGACCGCGGTCGGCACCGCGGCGCGCGCCAACGACGTCACCGGCACCGCGATCGGCGGCAGCGCCTATGCGCATGGCCCCAACGACACCGCGATCGGAAGCAACGCCAAGGTCAACGCCGACGGCAGCACCGCGGTGGGCGCCAACAGCCACATCGCCGCGGTGGCGACCAATGCGGTGGCGATGGGCGAGGGCGCCAGCGTCACCGCGGCCTCGGGCACCGCGTTGGGCCAGGGCGCCAGCGCCACGGCGCAGGGGGCGGTCGCGCTGGGCCAGGGGTCGGTCGCCGACCGCGCCAACACGGTGTCGGTGGGCAGCGCCGGCAACGAGCGCCAGGTCGCCAACGTCGCCGCCGGCACGCAGGCCACCGATGCGGTCAACAAGGGCCAGCTCGACAGCGGCGTCGCCACCGCCAAGTCGTACACCGACACGCGCTTCAACACCATGGCCGACAGCTTCGACGTGCTGCGCGGCGATGTCGATGCGCGGTTGCGCGACCAGGACCGCCGCATCGACCGGCAGGGCGCGATGAGCGCGGCGATGCTCAACATGGCCACCAGCGCCGCGGGCATCCGCACCCAGAACCGGGTCGGTGCCGGCGTCGGTTTCCAGAACGGCGAGTCGGCGTTGTCGGTGGGCTACCAGCGCGCCTTCAGCGATCGCGCCACGCTGACCATCGGCGGCGCGTTCAGCGGCGACGACAGCTCGGTCGGCATCGGCGCCGGCTTCGGCTGGTGAGCCATCGCGGACGGCGGCGCGTGCCGTCGTCCGCCCACGCAATGGCCTGAGGGGGCAGACCTAAGGACCTTGGCTGGGCCGGCCAACGGATTCGGGAAAAAGGAGCTTTTTTACGGCCGCAACAGTCGCCTGATCCACGAAACTTTGAAGAGGACGTCAACGTGATCGACAAGCAAAATCTCCGTATCAATGCCATCGCCGCCGCCATGCTGGCAATGTCGCTGGGGGCCTCGAGCGCATTCGCGGCCGGTGCCGCGTCGCTGCCGGTCAAGCAGCCGGCCAAGGCCGCGCCGGCCGACGCGCAGACTTCCAGCCGCATCGTGGTGCGCTACAACGCCGGCACCGCCGCCGCCAGCGACCGCAGCGCCAAGCTGTCGGCGGTGCAGTCGGCGGTGACCCGCGCCAGCCTGGGCGGCAGCAACGGCATCTCCCGTGCCGCGGCCGCCAGCGTGCGCGCCGAATACGTGCGCACCCTCGGCGTGGGCGCCGACCTGATCCGCCTATCGGGCAAGTTGAGCAAGGCCGACGTGGACAAGGTGGTGGCGGAAATCGCCGCCGATCCGGCGGTCAAGTACGCGGTGAAGGATCTCAAACAGCAGCGCTCCGAGCTGCCCAAGGCTGCGCTGGAGCAGCCGCAGCTGGTGCCCAACGACCCGCTGTACGCGCAGTACCAGTGGCATCTGAGCAGCGCCACCGGCGGCATCAACTCGCCGGCGGCGTGGGACGTGTCCAAGGGCGACGGCGTGGTCGTCGCGGTGCTGGATACCGGCATCCTGCCGAACCATCCGGACGTGGCGGTGAACCTGCTGCAGGGCTACGACTTCATCTCCGATGCGGAGACCTCGCGGCGTCCGACCGACGCGCGCGTGCCGGGCGCGCTGGACTACGGCGACTGGGTCGAGAACGACAACGAGTGCTATGCGGGCTCGCTGGCCGAAGACAGCTCCTGGCACGGCAGCCATGTCGCCGGCACCGTCGCCGAGGCCACCAACAACGGCGTTGGCATGGCCGGCGTCGCGCCGAACGCCACGGTGCTGCCGGTGCGCGTGCTCGGCAAGTGCGGCGGCTACCTGTCCGACATCGCCGACGCGATCACCTGGGCCTCCGGTGGCACCGTCGCCGGCGTGCCGGCCAACGCCAATCCGGCCGAGGTCATCAACATGAGCCTGGGCGGCAGCGGCACCTGCGACGCCCTGTACCAGGATGCGATCAACGGCGCGGTGGCGCGCGGCACCACGGTGGTGGTGGCGGCCGGCAACAGCGCCGGCAATGCCGCCAACTTCCGTCCGGCCAGCTGCGCCAATGTGATCGCGGTCGGCGCGACGCGCATCACCGGCGGCATCGCCTCCTACTCCAACTATGGCGCGGCGGTGGACCTGTCCGGTCCGGGCGGCGGCGGCGGCGTGGACGGCAACCCGGGCGGCTACGTCTGGCAGAACGGCTACACCGGCGCGACCACGCCGACTTCGGGCAACTACACCTACATGGGCATGGGCGGCACCTCGATGGCCTCGCCGCACGTGGCGGCGGTGGCGGCCCTGGTGCAGAGCGCGGTGATCGCCGCCGGCAATGCGCCGCTGACCCCGGCCGCGCTGGAAACCCTGCTCAAGCAGACCGCGCGTCCGTTCCCGGTGTCGATCCCGACCAGCACCCCGATCGGTACCGGCATCGTCGATGCCAAGGCTGCGCTGGACAAGGCGCTGGAAGTGCCGTGCGATCCGCAGACCGAGGAATGCGCACCGCCGGCGACCGCGCTGACCAACAAGGTGGCGGTGGCCGGCCTGACCGGTGCCGCAGGCAACGAGGTGCTGTACAGCTTCGAGGCCGAGGCCGGCGCGGTGCTGAGCTTCCTCACCTACGGCGGCAGCGGCAATGTGTCGCTGTACGTGAGCTTCGACAAGGAGCCCAGCACCACCAGCTACGACGCCAAGTCGGCGCGCCCGGGCAACAACGAGACGGTGCGCTTCACCGCGCCGCAGGCCGGCACCTACTACGTCAAGCTGGTCGGCACCTCGAGCTACAGCGGCGTCAGCCTGGTCGCGCGCCAGTAAGCGTGCATTGGACGGCGCCGGCGACGGCGCCGGAGTGACCCAGAAAACCCGGCTTCGGCCGGGTTTTCTGCGTTCGGGAGCTGAAAACCGCGAGCGCAGCGGTCGCGGCCGCTGCCGGCGCAGCCGCCGTTGCGCAGGCGTGCGGCCGCAGTCCACTGCGCTTGTGCGCTGCAGCGCCGACGCCGCGCTCGCCATGCATACGACGCCGCAACGCGCGATGTTGCGCGCCGCGTATGTCATGCCAATGACGGCGTGCCGCGCTGCCGCGGCGTCGTAGACAGTGCGGCGGGCCGGCGCGGCGCAGGCAGGCGGCAAGTCGCGCCGAACTGCTAAAGTCGCCGCACGCTCTGGAGGGATTGTGTGAACGCGCTCGTCAAGGACACTGCTGCCGCTGTCGATATGCCCGAGGCGCGCATCGTCGATGCGTTGCTGGCCAAGGGCCGGCTCAAGGAGGGCGACCTGCTGCGCGCGCGCCAGTTGCAGCGCGAATCCGGCGGCGGCCTGCTGTCGCTGCTGGCGCGGCTGGGGCTGGTGTCCGAACGCGACCACGCCGAGGTCAGCGCCGAAGTGCTGGGCCTGCCGCTGCTCGACGCCAAGCAATTGCCGGCCACCGCGCCGGAGCACCTGCCCGAGGCGCAGCCGCTGTCGCTGCGCTTCCTCAAGCAATTCCACGTGTGCCCGCTGGGCGAGCACGACGGCGTGCTGGAACTGTGGATGTCCGACCCGCACGAGGCCTATGCCGCCGATGCGGTGCGCCTGGCCACCGGTTTCCAGGTGCTGCCGCGGGTCGGCCTGCGCTCGGAGATCGACGACCTGATCGAGCGCTGGTTCGGCCAGGGTCGCAGCGCGATGGGCGCGATCGTGGAGACCGCCGACGGCGACAGCACGGCGGCCGACGACATCGAGCACCTGCGCGACCTGGCCTCGGAAGCGCCGGTGATCCGGCTGGTGAACCTGGTGATCCAGCGCGCGGTGGAACTGCGCGCCTCGGACATCCACATCGAACCGTTCGAGAACCGGCTGAAGGTGCGCTACCGCGTCGACGGCGTGCTGATCGACGGCGAAAGCCCGCCGGCCAACCTGACCGCGGCGGTGATCAGCCGGGTCAAGATCATGGCCAAGCTCAACATCGCCGAGCGCCGCCTGCCGCAGGACGGACGCATCATGCTGCGCGTGCAGGGCAAGGAACTGGACCTGCGCGTGAGCACCATGCCCACCGCGCACGGCGAGAGCGTGGTGATGCGTTTGCTCGACCGCGAGACGGTGGTGTTCGACTTCCACCGGCTCGGCTTCACCGACGCGTTCCTGCCGCAGTTCCGCAAGGTGCTGGAGCAGCCGCACGGCATCCTACTGGTCACCGGCCCCACCGGCTCGGGCAAGACCACCACGCTGTATACCGCGCTGAGCCAGCTCAATACCTCAGACGTCAAGATCATCACCGTCGAGGATCCGGTCGAATACCAGATCGAGGGCATCAACCAGATCCAGGCCAAGCCGCAGATCGGGCTGGATTTCTCGCACGCGCTGCGCAGCATCGTGCGCCAGGATCCGGACATCATCATGATCGGCGAAATGCGCGACCTGGAAACCGCGCGCATCGCGATCCAGTCGGCGCTGACCGGCCACCTGGTGCTGTCCACGCTGCATACCAATAACGCCGCCGGCGGCATCACCCGCCTGCTCGACATGGGCGTGGAGGACTATCTGCTGACCTCCACCATCAACGGCATCCTGGCGCAGCGCCTGGTGCGGCGGCTGGAGCCGACCCATGCCGAGCGCTACCCGGCCTCGCCGGAGGAGATCGAGAAGTTCGAACTGCGCCGGCTGCAGCCCGAAGGCGAGATCTTCCTGTTCCGCCCGCGGCCTTCGGCGATCGCGCCGACCGGCTACCTGGGCCGCACCACGATCATGGAATTCCTGGTGATGAACGACGCGCTGCGCCGCGCGGTGATGCGCCACGCCGGCATGGGCGAAATCGAACAGTTGGCGCGCGAAGCCGGCATGCGCACGATGTACGAGGACGGCATCGGCAAGGCGCTCAGCGGCCAGACCACGATCGAGGAAGTGCTGCGCGTGACGGAGGAAACCTGATGCGCGCAGGCGCGTCAGCGCGCATTTGCATCGTGGATCTGCCGCGGCCGCGCCGGCACGCGCGCAGCCCGCTTTCCGGTTCGCCGTTTCCCATTCCCCACTCCCAGCCCTGATGCCCCTGTACCGCTACAAAGCGCTCAACCCGCACGGCGAGATCCTGGAAGGCCAGATGGAGGCCGCCAGTGACGCCGAGGTGGCGCTGCGCCTGCAGGAGCAGGGGCATATGCCGATGGAGGCCAAGCTCGCGGCGCAGGGCGGCGGCACCTCGCTGCGCGGCCTGTTCCGGCCCAAGCCGTTCGACGGTGCGGCGCTGGTGCAGTTCACTCAACAGCTGGCGACCCTGCTCGGCGCCGGCCAACCGCTGGATCGCGCGCTGACGATCCTGCTCGAACTGCCCGAAGACGAGCGTTCCAAGCGCACCGTCGGCGACATCCGCGACGCAGTGCGCGGCGGCGCGCCGCTGTCCACCGCATTGGAGCGGCAGCATGGTTTGTTTTCGCGCCTGTACATCAACATGGTCCGCGCCGGTGAGGCCGGCGGCAGCCTGCACGACACCTTGCAGCGCCTGGCCGAATACCTGGAGCGCAGCCGCGAACTGAAGGGGCGGGTGATCAATGCGCTGATCTATCCGGCGATCCTGGTCAGCGTGGTCGGCTGCGCGCTGCTGTTCCTGCTCGGCTACGTGGTGCCGCAGTTCGCGCTGATGTACGAGAGCCTGGACGTGCAGCTGCCGTGGTTCACCCAGGCGGTGCTGAGCGTGGGCCTGTTCGTGCGCGATTGGTGGATCGTGTTGCTGGTGGTGCCCGGGCTGGCACTGCTGGCGGTGGACCGCAAGCGCCGCGATCCGGTGTTCCGCGCCAGCTTCGACGCCTGGCTGCTCAAGCAGCGCTTCATCGGCGTGCTGATCGCGCGGCTGGAAACCGCGCGGTTGACCCGCACCCTGGGCACGCTGCTGCGCAACGGCGTGCCGCTGCTGGCCGCGCTGGGCATCTCGCGCAACGTGCTGTCGAACCTGGCGCTGACCGCCGACGTCGGCGCCGCGGCCGACGACGTCAAGAACGGCCACGGCCTGTCGGCGTCGCTGTCCAAGGGCAAGCGCTTCCCGCGGCTGGCGCTGCAGATGATCCAGGTCGGCGAGGAATCCGGCGCGCTGGACACGATGCTGCTGAAGACCGCCGACACCTTCGAACAGGAAACCGCGCAGGCGATCGACCGCCTGCTCGCCGCGCTGGTGCCGTTGATCACCCTGGTCCTGGCCTCGGTGGTCGGGCTGGTGATCATTTCTGTCCTCGTCCCCTTGTACGACCTGACCAATGCGATTGGGTGAGGCCATGCGTTTGCGAACCACTGGTTCGCGCATGGCCGAACGCCCGGCCATGGATGGCCGGGCAGGTCTGTCCGTGTGCAGCCCTGTTGCGCCATGGACGGCGACGCCCATGCCGGAAGTATCCGCGCGCTGCGCCATGGCGCATGTGGCGCCGAACGCCCGGCCAGGGATGGCCGGGCCGGCGGTTTCGGCGCACGTGGTGCCGCGCCAAGGATGGCGACATGAACCCAAGACGCAGCGAATTGCCGGATTGAAGGAGGCCATGCGTTTGCGAACCACTGGTTCGCGCATGGCCGAACGCCCGGCCATGGATGGCCGGGCAGGTCTGTCAGGGCGCGGCGATGTCGCGCCATGGACGGCAGCGGACATGCTTGCAGCATCCTCGCGCTGCGCCATGGCGCATGTGGCGCCGAACGCCCGGCCACGGATAGGTCGGCCGGCGGCTCCTGCGGCCGTCGTGTCGCGCCATGAATGGCAACGTGAACCCAGGGCGCCGCGCGCGGTCCAAGCGATGGCGGCAACCATGACCACGGCATCTGTGCGCCACATCATGCTCGAACTGCGGCATGCGTCGATCGCCGCCACGCCAATCCCGTTCCCGCGCATGAAGCGCAGCTGCACGCACCGCACACGATGGCGACCCTTGTCACCGCGTTCGGTTACATAAGGTTTTCCACCGCAAGGATCCGATGCAATGCGAAATATCCGTTCCCTGACCCGTTCTCCTTCCGCCGCGCGCCAGTCGGGCATGAGCCTGCTGGAAATCATCATCGTCATCGTGCTGATCGGCGCGGTGCTGACCCTGGTCGGCAGCCGCGTGCTCGGCGGCGCCGATCGCGGCAAGGCCAACCTGGCCAAGTCGCAGATCCAGACCATGGCCGGCAAGATCGACAACTACCAGCTTGACACCGGCAAGCTGCCGTCCAAGCTCGACGACCTGGTCGCCGCGCCGGGCGGCGTCAGCGGCTGGCTCGGCCCGTATGCCAAGCCCGCGGAGTTGAACGACCCGTGGGGCCACCCGATCGAGTACAAGGTGCCGGGCGACGGCAAGCCGTTCGACCTGATCAGCCTGGGCAAGGACGGCCAGCCCGGCGGCACCAGCTACGACGCCGACATCAAGTACGAGTGATCCCGGCGCCGTGATCCATGCCCCTGCCGGCGTTCCCCAGCGCGGTGCGCACGCGTGCGTACCGCTGGCGCGTGCGCGCATGCGCGGCGTGTCGCTGCTGGAGATGCTGCTGGTGGTGGGGCTGATCGCGATCGCCGCGATGCTGGCGGCCTCGGTGCTGACCGGCGGCATCGACGGCATGCGCTTGCGCTCGTCGGCCAAGGAGATCGCCGCGCAACTACGTTACACGCGGGCGCAGGCGATCGCCACTGGCCAGCCGCAGCGTTTCCTGATCGATCCGCAGGCGCACCGCTGGCAGGCGCCCAACGGCCGTCACGGCGAGATTCCGCCGTCGCTGGCGATCCGCTTCAGCGGCGCGCGCGAGGCGCAGCGGCGCGAAGACGAAGGCGCGATCCAGTTCTTCGAGGACGGCGCCGCCACCGGCGGGCGCATCGAATTGCTGACCCGCAAGGCCAGCTGGCGCATCGACGTGGCCTGGCTGACCGGCGAGGTCAAGGTCGGGCGTCCGCCGCAGCAGGGCATGCCATGAAGGCGCAACGCGGCTACACGCTGATCGAGGTGATCGTGGCGTTCGCGCTGCTGGCGCTGGCGCTGACCCTGCTGCTCGGCTCGCTGTCCGGCGCCGCACGCCAGGTCCAGCGCGCCGACCAGCTCAGCCGCGCCACGCTGTACGCGCAATCGGTGCTGGCCGCGCAAGGCGTGGAGCAGCCGCTGCAGCCCGGCCGCGAACAGGGCAGCTTCGAGCAGGGCCATTACCGCTGGACCCTGGACGTGGCGCCGTACGTCGATGCGCGGCGCCCGCCGGACCCGACCCTGACGCCGGGCGCGCCGACGCTGCTGCAGTTGAACCTGCAGGTGCGCTGGGGCGATGCGCCGGCGCAGGCGCTGCAGTGGAAGACGCTGCGCCTGGTCAGCTCGCAGAGCAACGGGGTGCCGCAGTGAACCGCGCACCGCGCCGCGCCGCCGCGCGCGGCTTCACCCTGATCGAAGTACTGCTGGCCACGGTGCTGCTGGTCGGCGGGCTGACCCTGGCCTTCGCCACGCTGCGCTCGGCTACGGCGATCAGCGGCCGCGGCGAGACCATCGCCGGGCGCAGCGAGCGCATGCGCGCGGTCGAGGGCTTCTTGCGCCGGCGCCTGAGCGGCGCGCAGGCGCTGGCGCTGGACATCGACAGCCGCACGCTGCAGCCGGTGCGCTTCGTCGGCGAACCGCAGCGCATGCAGTTCGTGGCCGATCTTCCCGATTATCTGGGTCGCGGCGGCCCCTACGTGCACGACCTCAGCGTCAGTGGCGATAGCGGCCGGCAGCGGCTGGCGATCGCGCTGGTGCAGGTGCAGGCCGGCAAGCAGATCGCCGAAGAGAAGCCGCGTGCGCCCGAGCCGCTGGCCGAGGGCCTGCGCCAGGTGCGCTTCCGCTACCGCGGCATCGATCCGGAGCGCGGCACGATCGGCCCCTGGCAGGAGCGCTGGGAGAAGACCGACCAGTTGCCGCTGCTGGTGTCGATCGAACTGAGCAGCGACGACGGCATGGTGTGGCCGCCGCTGGTGGTGGCGTTGCGCCAGGCCGGCGGCGCGGAGGCGCGGCAATGAGCGCGGCACCTCGGCAGGCGCGCGGCGCGGCGTTGGTGCTGGTGCTGTGGCTGATCGCGCTGCTGACCGCGCTGATCGGCGCGTTCGCGCTGACCGCGCGCACGGAAGGACTGCAAGGCAAGGTGCTGGGCGACGGCGCGGCGGCGCAGGAGCGCGCGCGCGCCGGGCTGGAATACGCGCTAACCCGGCTCGCAGGCACGCCGACGCAGCCGGGCTGGCGCGCGGACGGGCGCCGCTACCGCTGGCAGTACGAAGACGCCACGGTCGACCTGCGGATCACCGACGAGAGCGGCAAGGTCGATCTGAACCTGGCCGACGCGCCGCTGCTGGCGGCGCTGGTGCGCGCGGTCGGCGGCGATCCGCAGCGCGCCGACCGCATCGCCGCGGCGATCGTGGACTGGCGCGACGCCGACAACCTCAGCCAGCCCAACGGCGGCGCCGAGGACCCGGACTACGCCGCCGCCGGGCTGCCGTACGGCGCCAAGGACGCGCCGTTCGAGAGCCTGGCCGAACTGCAACTGGTGCTGGGCATGGACGCGGATCTATACGCCAAGCTGCTGCCGAACCTGACCCTGTACAGCGGAATTTCGCGCCCGGCACCGGATTTCGCGCCGGCGCCGGTGCTGACCGCGCTCGGCCTGGATGCGCAGCAGGTGCTGGCGCAACGCGAGCGCAACGACCCGGCGCAGGCCGCGGCGATCGGCGGGGGCGGCGGCACCTACAGCATCGAAAGCCGGGCGCAATTGGCCGCGGGGCGCGCGGCGGTGCTGCGCGCGGTGGTGCGTCCAGGCTCGTCGGCGCTACCGGGCTCCGCCTACACTGTGCTGCGATGGGAAGAAGGATCGACCGTTCGATGACTGCGTGGCGGGACACGATGGACAAGCTCGGCGTGCGCATGGCACCCGGTGCCGGCGGCTTGCTGGCCTGGTGGCAGCGCTCGCTGATGGCGTGGCTGCCGCCGCGCTGGCAGCTGCAATTGGGCTGGTCGCAGGCGCGGCTGCTGCTGTGGCGCGAGGGCGAACAGCTGTACGTCGCGCGCCAGATCGATGCCGAACTGGGCACGCCGCTGGCGTTGCCGTGGCCGCTGCTGCCGAGCGACCTGGAGGCCGTGCTCGGCCCGCGCCTGGCCGCACTGCCGCGGGTCTGGCTGCTGCCGGCGCAGTCCGCGCTGCAGCGCACGCTGCGCCTTCCGGCCGCGGCCGCCGAACACCTGCGCGACGTGGTCCGCTTCGAGATCGACCGGCAGACGCCGTTCCAGGCCGACCAGGTGGTCTACGACGTGCGCCTGGGCGCGCGTCGCGACGATGCGCAACTGGACGTCGAACTGGTGGTGGCGCCGCGCCGCGTGCTGGACGAATTGCACGCCAGCGCCGGCGCGCTGCGCCCGACCCTGGCCGGAGTCGATGTCGCCGGCGCCGACGGCGCGCCGCTGGGCGTGAACCTGCTGCCGCCGGAGCAGCGCCATCGCCGCGCCGATCCGATGCGCCGCTGGAACGCGATCCTGGCCGCGACCGCGTTGCTGGCGCTGTTCGCCGCCGGCTGGCAGCTGCTGGACAACCGCCGCGACGCGCTCGAGCAATTGCGCGCGCAAGTGGACAGCGGCGCGCAGCGCGCGCGCGGCGTGTCCGCGCAACGCCAGCAGCTGGTCGACCTGGTCGAAGGCGCGGCCTTCTTCGACCAACTGCGCGCCGAGCGCCCGACCGCGCTGGAAATCTGGAACGAACTGAGCAAGCGCCTGCCCGAGGGCACCTATCTGGAAAAATTCTCGGTCGAGGGCGACCAGTTGCAGCTGATCGGCCTCAGCAGCGAGGCGTCCTCGCTGGTCGGGCGGCTGGAGGGCTCGCCGCTGTGGCGCACGCCGTCGCTGACCGGCGTGCTGCAGGCCGATCCGGGCAGCCACCGCGACCGCTTCACCCTGACCGCCGAACTGGCCGGAACCAAGCGCAAGGAGGCCGCCAATGCCAGTGCAGGTCGATAAGCGCGACCGTTGGCTGGCGCTAGGCCTGCTGCTGGCGGCGCTGGCGCTGGCCTATCTGCTGCTGGTGCATCCGTGGTGGACGGTGCCGATGCGCGAGGTCGAGGCGCAGATCCAGGAATTGCGCCAGCGCGAACTGCGCGTGCGCATGCAGTTGCAGCAGGCGCCGCAGGTGGCGCAGCGGCTGCAGCAGGCGCAACGCGACCTGGCCGCGCGCCCGGGCTTCCTGCGTGAGACCTCGGCCGAACTGGCCTCGGCCGGACTGGTGCAGCGCCTGGAAAGCGCGGTGGCCACCGCCAGCCCCGGCAACCGCAGCTGCGCGATCAGCAACCGTTCGCCGCTGGCCGCCGACAACCGCCGCGACCGCTTCACCCGCGTCGCGGTGCAGGTGCGGCTGCGCTGCGGCACGCCGGAACTGGCGGCGGTGCTGCACGCGCTGGAGAGCGGCACCCCGGCGCTGTTCGTGGACAACCTCAACGTGATGGCGCAGCGCTACCAGCTGTCGCCGGGCGAGAGCGGCAACGGCCTGGACGTGGCCTTCGAGCTGGCCGGCTATCTGCGCCCGAACGCGATGCTGCCGCCGCCCGCCGCTGCGGGCATGCCGCCTGGCATGCCACCGTCGCCGCCTGCGGGGACACCGCCCGGCGCGCCGGCGATGGACGCCGGCACGCCCGCCGGCCCCGGGCCGAGCGAGCCGCCGGCGCAGGCACCGCCTGCCATGCGCGATGCGGCCATGCCGCAGCCGCCGCAACAAGTGGAGGGCGCGCATGCGAATTGAAGCGATCGGCCTGCGCACTGTGTGGCTGGCGACGTTGGCGCTGTGGGGGCTGCTGATCTGGGCGCTGGGCCTGGCCGGCCTGGGCCAGCGCATCGTGCCGCTGCCCGACGATCCGAGCATGACCCAGCGCCTGCCGAGCTTGCCGGCGGCGTCTGCCGAGCGCCTCGGCGATTATTCGCGCTATGCCGAAATCGCCGCGCGTCCGGTGTTCGCCGAAGACCGCCGGCCGCATCCGTTCTTCCTCAGCGCCGACAACGGCCAGGGCGCCGCGCCGAGCGTGCGCCTGACCGGCGTGCTGCTCACCGACAGCTTCAAGATGGCCACGCTGACCACCGAGCAGGGCGAATCGCTGCGCCTGCAGGAAGGCCGCGACCCGGTAAAGGGTTGGCGCTTGCTGTCGCTGGAACCGCGCCGCGCGGTGGTCAGTGGCGGTAGCGGCACCCAGACCCTGGAGTTGCAGGTGTTCGACGGCAAGGGCGGGCAGCCGCCGACCGCGCTCGGCCAGGGCGCGCGGCCGCCGGGCATGCAGTCGGGGTCGGGGCCGCTACCGCCGCTACCGCCACCTGCCGCGCCT
Organism: Xanthomonas sp. GW; assembly: GCF_014236815.1. Taxonomy (NCBI): domain Bacteria; kingdom Pseudomonadati; phylum Pseudomonadota; class Gammaproteobacteria; order Lysobacterales; family Lysobacteraceae; genus Xanthomonas; species Xanthomonas sp. GW. The sequence goes on along the minus strand of NZ_CP051189.1, from coordinate 4,249,716 downwards.
GCGGTCAACGCCCCGGTCAATCCCGTCGCCGCCACGCCGCAGGCGGGCGCCAACGGCACGCCGGCAACGCCTGCGCCAAGCGCACCGGCGGCCGCGCCGGCGCCGTCGTCGGAACAGTTGCAAGCCATCCGCGAACGTATCGAAGCCCGCCGTCGGCAGTTGCAGCAGCAGCGCCAGAACGGCACCACCCCCGGCCAGAACCCTTGAAGAGTGATCGCATGACGCCGCGCTTGTTTTCCCTGTTCCTCGCGATCGGCCTGGTGGCCGGCTGCGCCACCACGCCCTCGCCGGACGTCCGCCGCGGCGCCGCGATCAATCCCAACGTCGGCGCCGCCGGCAGCACCAGCGCCACGACCGACGGAACCACCGGCACGGCCGATCCCAACGACGTGCCGGACCGCGTCGCCCCGGTGATCCGCCGCGGCAGCGGCACCATGATCAATTCCGGCGCCGCCGCCGCGCCGGCGCCGTCGCTGGGCAACGCCAGCAGTGGCAGCGCCACCTTCAACTTCGAAGGCGAGTCGGTGCATGCGGTGGTCAAGGCGATCCTTGGCGACATGCTCGGGCAGAACTACGTGATCGCGCCGGGCGTGCAGGGCACGGTGACCCTGGCCACGCCCAAGCCGGTGTCGCCGGCGCAGGCGCTGAACCTGCTGGAGATGGTGCTGGGCTGGAACAACGCGCGCATGGTTTACAGCGGCGGCCGCTACAACATCGTGCCTGCCGACCAGGCTTTGGCCGGCACGGTGGCGCCGAGCACCGCCTCGCCGGCCAGCGCGCGCGGCTTCGAGGTGCGGGTGGTGCCGCTGAAGTTCATCTCCGCCAGCGAAATGAAGAAGGTGCTGGAGCCGTACGCGCGGCCGAACGCGATCGTCGGCATCGACGGCTCGCGCAACGTCATCACCCTCGGCGGCACCCGCGCGGAACTGGAGAACTACCTGCGCACCGTGCAGATCTTCGACGTGGACTGGCTGTCGGGCATGTCGGTGGGTGTGTTCCCGATCCAGACGGGCAAGGCCGAGCAGGTCGCCGCCGACCTGGAAAAGGTGTTCGGCGAAAACAGCAAGACGCCCAGTGCCGGCATGTTCCGTTTCATGCCGCTGGAGAACGCCAACGCGGTGCTGGTGATCACCCCGCAGGCGCGCTATCTGGACCAGATCCAGGAGTGGCTGGACCGGATCGACAGCGCCGGCGGCGGCAGCCGGCTGTTCTCCTACGAACTGAAATACATCAAGGCCAAGGACCTGGCCGACCGCCTGGCCGAAGTGTTCGGCGCCGGCGGCAACCGCGGCGATTCCAACGCCTCGCTGATGCCGGGCACGCAGCTGAGCCAGATGGGCGGCGGCGGCCTCAACGGCAGCAGCGACGGCAGCCTGGGCGGCAGCGGCAGCCTCAACGGCAGCAGCGACAGCCTGTCTTCAAGCAGCGGTGGTTCCTCGTCCGGCAGCAGCAGCGGCGGTCTGGGCAACGGCAGCCTGCAACTGTCGCCGCGCACCTCCGGCAACGGCAGCGTGACCCTGGAAGTGCAGGGCGACAAGGTCGGCGTGTCGGCGGTGGAGGAGACCAACACCTTGCTGGTGCGCTCCACGCCGCAGTCGTGGCGTTCGATCCGCGACGTGGTCGAGAAGCTCGACGTGATGCCGATGCAGGTGCACATCGAGGCCCAGGTGGCCGAGGTCAGCCTGACCGGCAAATTGCAGTACGGCGTTAACTGGTTCTTCGAAAATTCGGTCAATGCCTCCGCCGACGGAACCGTGGCCAACAGCACCGGACTCGGCGCCGGCGCCGGCCTGCCCAGCGCCGCGGGACGCAGCATCTGGGGTGACATCGCTGGCAAGGTCACCAGCAGTAGCGGTCTTGGTTGGACTTTTCTCGGCAAGAACGCCGCGGCGGTGATCAGCGCGTTGGACCAGGTCACCAATCTCAAGCTGCTGCAGACCCCGTCGGTGTTCGTGCGCAACAACGCCGAGGCCACGCTCAACGTGGGCACGCGCATCCCGATCAACTCGACCTCGATCAACACCGGCATCGGCACCGACAGCACCTACTCGTCGGTGCAATACATCGATACCGGCGTGATCCTGAAGGTGCGTCCGCGGGTGACCAAGGACGGCATGGTGTTCCTGGACATCGTGCAGGAAGTCAGCACGCCCGGCGCGCGTCCGGCGGCGTGCACCTCGGGCACCTCCACCGTGGCCAACAGCGCGTCCTGCAACGTGGACATCAACACGCGCCGGGTCAAGACCGAGGCGGCGGTGCAGAGCGGCGACACCATCATGCTCGCCGGCCTGATCAACGACAGCACCACCGACGGCAGCGCCGGCGTGCCGCTGCTGAGCAAGCTGCCGGTGGTCGGCGCGCTGTTCGGTCAGAAGACGCAGGACAAGACCCGCAACGAAGTGATCGTGCTGCTCACTCCGACCATCGTGCGCAACCCGCAGGAAGCGCGCAATCTCACCGACGAGTACGGGCAGAAGTTCAAGTCGATGCAGCCGTTGCCGGCCTCGGGCAAGAAGTAAGCGCTGGTGACCCTGCCCATCGTGCTGCTGCCGGTCGGCGTCGACGACGCCGCGCTGGACGCATGCCTGGGCGCGCTGGAGGCGCACACTCCGGCCGGCACCCGCGTGTGGCTGGCCGACGACGCGCAGGCCGGGCCGCGCGGGCAGCGCGTGGTCGAGGCCTGGCTGGCGCATACCCGCCTGCAGGCCGATTACACGCGGCGCCCGCGCATGCTCGGGGAGGTCGCGCACCTGGACGAGATGCTGCGCGCCTGCGCCGCCGCCGACGTGGTGGTGCTGGCCGCCGATGCGCAGCCGCTGCCCGGCTGGCTGCAGCAACTGAGCGCGTGCCTGGCGCACGATGCGGCCATCGCCAGCGCCACGCCATGGAGCAATGCCGGCGAAGCCTGCGCCTGGCCGCGGCTGGGCGAGATCAATCCGCTGCCCGACGATGGTGAGCGCTTGGCGCGCGCCTGCGCGGCGCTGCCCCCGGAGCATCCGGAGCTGCCGTCGGCGGTGTGCCACGCGGTGGCCCTGCGCGGTGCGGCGCGGCAGCGCGCCGGCGGCCTGGACGCGAGCAGTTATGGTTCCTGGTACGCGGCGCTGATCGACCTGTCGCTGCGCATGGCCGGACTCGGCTGGCGCAACGTACTGTGCGAGACCGCCTACGTGGCGCGCAGCGGTGAAGGCCGCGCCGCCGACGGCGACATGGACGCGCTGGCCACGCGCTGGCCGGCGTGGCACGCGCGCCTGGCCGGCTTCCTGATGCACGATCCGCTGCGCGCGCGCCGCGAAGACCTGCAGCGCCTGTACGCCGACCTGCCGCCGCCGGACCCGCAGCGCGCGCTGTTCGACGCCTAGCGCGCGATACCTGTAGGAGCGGCTTCAGCCGCGACAAGTTGCCGGCAATCTGTCGCGGCTGAAGCCGCTCCTACACAGGTGCGTTTCGCCAATGCGCAGGCCGGCCTCACTCCGGCGGCGCCTGCACCTCCACCGTCACTTCCAGCACGTCGTGGCGCCAGGACTCGATGTCGAATTCCACTGCGCGGCCGTCGGCGGCGTAGCTCACCCGCTGCAGCCGGAAGCACGGCGTGCCGGCGGTGGACTGCAGCAGCGCGGCCTGCTCGGCGACCAGCGTGGCCGGGTACATCGACAGCCGGCTGCGTGCCTGGCGCAATCCGAGCCGTTGTCCTAGCACCGCGCTGAGCGAGCCGGCCAGATCGTGATCGAGCAGGCTCGGCGCCCACGCGGCGAGAATCGCATTGGTCTCCAGCAGCACCGCGCGGCGGCCGATCCAGCGCCGGCGCTGCAGCACGAACACCTCGGCCTGCGCATCGTCCAGTTCCAGGTGCCGCGCCAGCGTCGCGCCGGCCGGCTGGCGGCGCGCGCCGAGCAGTTCGGTGCGCGGCGTGCCGCCTTGCGCGGCGACGTACTGCATGAAGCCGGCGATGCTGGTGGGATCGTGGCGCACGCGCGCGGCGCTGACGAACCAGCCGCGCCGGTTCTCGCGGTAGATGTAGCCTTCCGATTCCAGTTGCTGCAGCGCCTCGCGCAAGGTGATGCGGGTGCAGCCGAACAGCGCGGCCAGTTCGCGCTCCACCGGCAGGCGCTGGTCCGCGGCCCATTCGCCGCCGACGATGCGCGCGAGCAGTGCATCGACGATGCGCTGGCCGAAGCCGGCGGCAGGATTCAACGGCGTGGGCATGCGGTCTCCGTGGCGGTGCTGCACTTCACTTGCCCATGGTCGCAGGCGACGAAGCTTGGTGGAGCGACTGCAGTCTCGGCAGACCTCGATTGCAAAGCCTGTCGCGGCGAATGGCACGAAGCCACCCGCAGTCGTTTCCACAACACTCCGCTCACTGCACATGCCCGGGATCGAGAATGCTCCAGCATAGCGATGCCGCGTGCGCTCGTGGCACTGCGGTGCGACCGGCACGCCGGACTAACGCAGGCTGGCCTGAATCGTCTGCGCCTCTTGCGTGCCGGTCACGACCATCGTGCCGGCCTGCTCGCCGACGCCGGCCTGCGTCGATTGCGGTGCAGGCGGATGCGCCGGTTCATGGCGACGACTGCGTGGCGACAGCGCGCCGCAGGTCCGCCCGCCACAGCCACAAGCCGTATATCGCCAGCACCACGAAGCCTGCGTACAGCGCCGCGGTGGGATACAACCCCTTGTAGACGAAGACGCCGACGTAGAGGCAGTCGAGCACGATCCACAGGGTCCAGTTGGCGATGCGCTTGCGCGCCGCCCAGAAGCTGGCGACCAGGCTGAAGGCGGACAGCGCCGCGTCCAGCCACGGCAGGGCGGCATCGGTATGGCGATGCATCAGCCAGCCCAGCGACAGCGCGCCGGCGGCGCCGGCCAGCAGCGACAGCGCCGCTTCGCGCCGCGGCAGCGGGCCGACCTGGACCTTGCCATGGTCCAGCCGGCCCTGGCTCCAGCGCCACCAGCCGTAACCTTGCAGGAATACGTAGACGGCCTGCAGCAGCATGTCCGAGTACAGCTTCCACTGGTAGAACAGCCACGCGTACAGCAGCACCGCGACGACATTGACCGGCCAGCACCAGCGCACGCGGCGCGCGGTCAGCCACACGCCGAGCACATTGACTAGTACCGCGAGAAGTTCGAGGGGGGACATGGTTGGAAGGCCGGGATTCGGGATTCGGGATTCGGGATTGGGATTGGGATTGGGGATTGGGGATTGGGGATGTTCCGCGAGCGCGAAGCGATGCGCTCGTTTTTGTAGGAGCGGCTTCAGCCGCGACAGGCGTTCCAGGGAAGACCGGTCGCGGCTAAAACCGCTGCCGCGACAGTGACGCTCCGCGTCCCGCTCCCGGCCTTTACGAATCCCCAATCCCGATTCCCCAATCCCGGCCCTCAAAAGTCGAACTGCGCCGCCAGTCGCGCCGTCCGCGGCGCGCCCAGGAACAGATAGTCGTCGCCCATGTAGTCGCCGACGTCGCGCCAGTAGCGCTTGTCGGTCAGGTTGTCCACGCTCAGCCGCAGCGTGGTCGGCACCGTGCCCAGCCGCGTCGCGTAGCGCGCGCCCAGGTTGTAGACGGTGTAGCCGCCGACGGCGACGCGGCCGCTGCGGTCGGCGTACTTGGCGCCGCTGTACTGCGCGCCACCCAGCAGCGCCAGGCCGCTCGCCCCGGGCACGTCCCAGCTGGCCTGGGCGCTGGCGCGCAGCCTGGGCACGTTCAAGGCCTGGTGGCCTTCGTAGGCCGGCGTGCCGGTGTCCTCGGCGCGCGCGCGGATGCCGGCGACGCTGGCCTGCAGGTGCAGGCGCTCGCCGATCGTGCCGTCGGCCGACAGTTCGATGCCGCGGTTGTGCAGGCGGCCCTGCTGCAGGTACAGGAAGCTGCCGTCGGCCTGCGGCTGCGCGTACTGGTAGGCCTGGCGGATGTCGAACACGGCCGCGCCCAGCGCCAGGCCGTTGCGCTCGTATTTCAGGCCGGCTTCGGTCTGGTAGGCGCTGGTCGGGGCGAGGATCGCGTCGGCGTTGCTGGCGAACCACGACGCGGTGCCGCCCGGCGCCAGGCCCTTGGCGAAACTGGCATACAGCGACAGCGTGTCCTGCGGCTTGAACAGCAGCGCCGCCTGCGGCAGCAACTCCGAGCGGCGGGTGTGGCGGGTCAGCACGCCGTCGCGGTCCCAGGCGCGCTCGTCGTAGCGCACCTGGCGCGCGCCCAGCAGCAGCTGCCAGGCCTCGCCGATGCCGATGCGGTCGCTGGCCAGCAGCGATTGCTGGGTGCTGTCCAGGCGCCGGCGCTTGGGGTCGAGTTCGGCGTCGGCCTGGGCCAGCAGCGGCGGATCGGCATCGATGTTGCCACTGCCGATCAATTCGTTGATCGAGCCATGCCGATCGATGTTGCGCTGCAGGTAGTCCACGCCGACGTTGAGCTGGTGCTGCAGCGCGCCGGTGGCGAAGCTGCCGGACACGGTCGCCTGCACCTGGTCGTTGCGGCGCGTGTCGTCGGGGCTGCGGTAGTCGTAGAGGTCGTAGTCGCCTTCGCGGCTGAAATAGTTGGGGATCGCGTCGCTGGCGCAGCTGGCCGCGCCGTAGCAGCCCCAGGCGAAGCTGGAATAGTCGTCGATCACCGCGCGGCTGTGGGCGGCCGCCAGTTGCATGCGCCAAGTGTCGTTGAAGCGGTATTGGTAGCGCAGCTGGGCATTGAGCGAGTCGATGCCGACCGGCTTGGACCAGGGCTGGTAGGCCAGCAGCCGGTGCACCGACACGTCGCCGGGCACGCGCTCGCCGCCGAGCAATTGATAGCCGGGTACCGAACGCTGTTGCCGGTCCTGGTATTCCACGTCGAGCTGCAGCGTCGATTGCGGATCGATGTTCCAGTCCGCGGCCAGCGACAGGAAATTGCGGTGGCCGTCGGCGTGCTCGACGTAGCTGCGGATGTCCTCGTGCGCGGCGTTGACGCGCAGGCCGAACTGGCGGTCGCGGCCGAACCAGTCGCCCAGATCCACCGCGGCGTAGCGGCCGCCGTCGTCGTCGGTGCCGAGCGTCAGCGTGCGCACCTGTTGCGGGCGCTTGGTCGTGTAGTCGATCACGCCGGCCGGCTCGGTGAGCCCGGACTGCAGCCCGGACAGGCCCTTGAGCACCTGCACCTGCTGCTTGTTCTCCAGCGCCACGTTCTGCTCGCCGGCGACGGTCAGGCCGTTGATGCGGTAGCTGTTGGCGGCGTTGAGCGAATAGCCGCGCACCACGAAGTTCTCGTAGTAGCCGATCGGCGCATAGCTGTCGCCGACCGAGGCGTCGGCGCGCAGCACTTCGCTGAGCACGCGCACCTGGCGGTCGTCCAACTGCGTGCGGTCGATCACCGCGATCGAGGCGGGCGTGTCCAGCAGCGCGGCGTCGCCGTAGCCGCCCAGCGCGGAGCGGTTGCGCGGCTGCTCGCCCTGCACGTTGACCGCATCCAGCTCGACCGGTGTCTGCGTGTCGGCATCGGCGGCGCGTGCCGGTGCGGCGGTGGCGGCCAGCGCCAAGGCCAGGGCGAGCGGCGCGAGTGCGGGGAAGGCATGGGACATGGGAGAACCTCTAAGCGGAAGTCGGAACGGAAAAGACGGAGGCCGCTGCGCGCGGGCAATGGCGGAGGCGAAGGCAGACGCGATGCCGGCAGCGCGACCTGGCATGCACGCGCGATGGGCGCGCCGGCGCGCGCGGCAGCGAACGCGAGACGCTCATCGCGCCGCGTCCGCATGCCGCTGCAACCGCCGCAGCAGGCGCTGGCCTTCCTCGCCGCCGAACCAGTCGGCATGGCCGAGCAGGTAGCGGCGATAGGCGATCTCGGCATTCGCGTCGGAGCCGGTGATGCCGGCGAAATAGTCGATCTCGGCGAGCGCGAAGTCGGCATGCACGATCGGCAACAGCGCGGCCAGCAGGCGCAGCTGCGCCGCGTCCAGCGGCAGCAGCTGCACGTAGCCGTGCAGCAGCGCGTCGAGTTGATCGAGGTCGGCGGGCGCGCGGCCGCCGGCGTCCAGCTCCAGCCACGGCACCAGGTTGCGCTCGATCGCGGTGGCCAGATCGAACAGCGCGAAAGTACGGTCGGCCAGGCCGAAATCGAACACCGCGCTGACCGCGCTGGTCGCGCCGTGGCCTTGCCACAGCAGGTTGGAGGCGTGCCAGTCGCCATGCGTCCACAGCGGCGGCGCCGGTGTTTGCAGTAGCGGCCAGGCGCGCGCGTGCCACGGCAGCAGATGCCGGCGCAGGTCGCCGCGCCAGTCGCGCCGCTGCAGCCAGGCGGCCAGTGCCGGCCGCTCGCACAGGTCCTGCTGCAGCGCCTGCAGCGGATCGGCGCTGCCGAACAGGCGCAGGTTGGCGACCAACTGGGTGGTGCTGCGCGGCGCCGCCGTGTAGCCGGCCGCGGCCCGGTGCAGCAGGGCGAGTGCGCGCCCGGCGGCCTGCGCATGGGCGGTGTCGGCGAAGGGCAGCCACGAGGCCGTGTCGCGGTACAGGTCCTCGCCCGTGGCGGCGCGCTGCACTTCGTAGGTCCAGTCGCCGAGCGCGATCGCGCTGGCGCCATCGGGCGCGCGCAGCAGGACCGGTACCGGCATGCCGCGCGCGCGCAGGTGCTCGATGAAGTGGTGCTCCTCGTCCAGCGTGCGCGCATCGCGCAGGCTGCGGTGATGGCGCTTGACGAACAGCGTGCCCACGGCGCTCTCGACCTCGGCCGCGGCGGAGAACGGGCGCGGGCTGTGCCAGCGCAAGGCGCGGACCGCGTCGGGCAGGCCCATGTGCCGCAGCAGCGCGTCCACCTCGTCGCTGCGCAGCGGCGGCCAGTCCGCCGCGGCCGGGGCCAGGCTCATGCCGTGGATCTGGTGCGCGCTCATCGGGCCTGTCCCGGCGGCGTGGACGCACCCATGGCGTCGCAATGGCGCGATGCTTCGCGCCATTCGGAAGTTGGTCTAGACCAGGGATGCTGGGGTTTGCGGCTGCGGCCGACGGCGACATCGGTCGAAAAGCGGCGACGCTGCCGGGCCATCGGCATGCACGGCCGCCAGCGAACTGGGCGACCGATGCGTATCGATCCTGGCGGCAGCGCGCGGTAGTGGGCGCTAGCCGTCATCTACACCGCGCAAGGCATGGAACCGGAGATTCTACCGCGTCGGCACGGCGCCGACGCCCCATAATCGCCGCGCGCGAACGCCGGCCTAGTGTGACGCCTTCTGCGCGCGCGGCTTTGCCCGGATAATCGGCGCATGAGCGAACAGCAGATGGCCGTGGTGGTGGTGACCTACGAGAGCGGCAGCACCATCGACGCCTGCCTGCAGCGGCTGCGCGCGGCGGCGGACGTCGCCCAGATCCGCGTGGTCGACAACGCCTCGCGTGACGACACCCTGGCGATCGTGCAGCGCCACGCGCTGGAGGACCGGCGCGTGCGCTTCGTCGCCAACCCCGACAATCCCGGTTTCGCCAGCGCCTGCAACCAGGGCGCGGCGGCCAGCGATGCGCCGTGGCTGGCGTTCGTCAATCCGGACCTGATGGTGGAGACCGACACGCTGGCGCTGCTGCGCGCGCAGGTCGCCGCGCTCGGCGACGCGCTGCTCGGGGTGGAGCAGGTCGACGAGCACGGCCGCGCCGATGCCGCGGTGCGCCGCCGCGATCCGGACTTCGCGGCGATGCTGCGGCATCCGCTGGCCGGTTCGCGGCTGGCAGTGACGGTGGATCCGGCGCAGCCGCTGCAGCGCGTGGACGCGATCTCCGGCGCGCTGATGCTGCTGCCGCGGGCGCTGTTCGACCGCATCGGCGGCTGGGACGCCGGCTACCGCCTGCATGCCGAGGACCTGGACCTGTGCCGCCGCGCGCGCCAGGCCGGGGCCACGGTGGCGGTGTTCAACCGCCTGCGCGTGCTGCACGTGCGCGGCGTTTCCAGCCGCAAGCGGCCTTGGTTCGTGGAATGGCACAAACACCGCGGGCTGTGGCGCTATTTCCGCAAGTTCGAGGCGCCGGCGCGCACCGCGCCGGTGCGTGCGGCGGTGTGGGCGGTGATCTGGCTGCACGCCTGGGTGACCTTCGCCAGGCTGTGCTGGCGCCGTCCTGGCTGAACGCAGCACCAGGCTGGTGCGTGCGCTGTCGCAGGCTGTATGCGTGATGAGCAGTTCATTTATCGCGTGATTTGAATCACATAGGAAAGGTGCTACGTTCCTGTCGCGATTCCGCTACGGAATCGTTTCCTGCTCCCTGTTCCAGGGGCCCCCCTCCAGGAAACAATTGCGATGAACCAGTCGTACGGCGAGCGTCTGCGCTCGTGGTCGCGCCTATGCGCGGCTCCCTCTTCCGTGGCCGGCGCTGGCCGCGCCCGGCACCGACCTGCCCGGCGCGCACGCAGGCTGTCGACGCTGGCGCTGGGCCTGGCCGCATTGGCGGCCGGTCCGTGTTTCGCCGGTGCCTGGGTGCAGGACGACGGCGCCGCGCTGGCGATCCTCAAGGCCAGCCATAGCGACGGCGGCGCGGTCTACAACAGCCACGGCCAGGACCAGAACTTCCCCGATGCCGGACGCAGCCGCCAGGACCAACTGAATCTCTACGCCGAGTACGGCCTGAGCGCGGACCTGACCCTGGTCGGCAACTTCTATTTCGACAAGGTCGGCTATCGCAACGACAGCGGCTACGGCAACCAGCACACCACCGGCTGGGCCGACCAGGAAGTCGGCCTGCGCTACCGCCTTGACCCGGACGGCCGCGACGGCCCCTGGCAGGGCGCGCTGCAGGTGCTGGCGCTGATCCCCGGCTACAGCCGCCAGGGCGCCGACGACCGCGACCATCCGGCGCTGGGGCAGGGCGACTACGGCGCCGAACTGCGCTACAGCGTCGGCCGCGGCTATCGGGCCGGCAACCTCGACGGCTATGTTGACCTAGGCGCGGCGGTACGCCTGCGCGGCGGCGACTCGGCCGACGAGGCGCGGGTGGACATCAGCAGCGGCCTGGCGCTGGCGCCGCGCTGGATGCTGATCGGCGAACTCAACGTGATCCAGGGGCTGGGCAACGGCAATGGTCCCAACCCGGTGTACGCGCCCGGCACCCCGATCCGCGGCAACAACTACGACCTGACCAAGCTGCAGGCCTCGCTGCTGCATACGCTGCCCGGCGGCACCCAGTTGCAGCTCGGCTACCAGCAGCCGGTGGCCGGGCGCAACACCGGCGGCGCTGGCGGCCCGTTCGTCGCCGCCTGGTGGCGGTTCTGACGGTGGCGGCGGTCAATCCTCCCGCGACGATCGGCATGGCCGGCGACGCGATCGGTCCGCTCGGCAGCGTGCCCGAGCCGCGCGGCTGGCAGAGCCCGATCGGCACTGCGCTGGTCGAAGCCGGGGTCATCGACGCGGCGCAGTTGCAGGAGGCGCTGGCGCTGCAGGCGCGCTGGCGTTCACGCCTGGGCGACGTGGTGCTGGCTCAGCGCGGGGTCACCGCGCTGCGCTTCTACACGGTGCTGTCGGCGCATTTCGGGCTGAACTTCGTCAACCTGCTGCAGCAGCCGATCGACCCCGCCCTGTTCGAACCGGCGCGGCTGGCCGACTACGCGCAGCGCCTGGTGCTGCCGTGGCGGATGGAAGAGGGCCGGCTGGTGCTGGCGGTGGCCGATCCCGGCCCGGAGACCTTCGCCTGGGCGCGCAATCAGTACGGCGCCGACGTGCGCTTCGTCGGCACCTCCAAGTTCGATGTCGTCTGGGGCCTGCAGCAGCAGGCCGATGCGCAGCTCACCCACGACGCGCTGAACCTGCTCGCCGAACACGCGCCAGAGCATTCGGCCAAGCAGGTGGTCACCCGCAAGCAGGTGGTGTCGCTGTGCACGGTGGCGGTGCTGTCGCTGCTGGCGCTGGCGATCTGGCCGGTGCCGAGCCTGATCGCGCTCAACAGCGTGGTCGGCATCGCCTTCGTGGCCACGTTCGCGCTGAAGTTCGCGCTGGCCTGGCTGGGCGCGCGGCGCCGCATCGAGATCAAGGTCACCGACGCGGAAGTGGCCGCGCTCAGCGACGAGGATCTGCCGGTGTATACGGTGCTGGTGCCGATGTACAAGGAGCCGGACGTGTTGCCGATCCTGGCCAACGCGCTGCGCCGGCTCGACTACCCGACCTCCAAGCTGGACGTGAAGCTGGTGCTGGAGGCCGACGACACCGAGACCATCGAGGCGGCCAAGGCGCTGGGCCTGGAGGCGTTCTTCGAGATCATCCGGGTGCCGCCGTCGCAGCCCAAGACCAAGCCGAAGGCGTGCAACTACGCGCTGCAGTTCGCGCGTGGGCAGATGCTCACCATCTACGACGCCGAGGACAAGCCGGAGCCGGACCAGCTCAAGCGCGCGGTCGCCGCGTTCCGCAAGTCGCCTGCCGACGTGGCCTGCATCCAGGCGCGGCTGAACTACTACAACGCCGACGAGAACTGGCTCACGCGCATGTTCACGCTGGAATACACGCTGTGGTTCGACTTCTACCTGCCGGCGCTGGAAACCCTGCGCATCCCGATCCCGCTGGGCGGCACCTCCAACCATTTCCGCCTGGACATCCTGCGCAAGGTGCGCGCCTGGGATCCGTACAACGTCACCGAGGACGCCGACCTGGGCGTGCGCCTGACCCAGCAGGGCTACCGGGTCAGCGTGGTCAACTCGACCACGTTCGAGGAAGCCAACGTCAGCATTCCCAACTGGATCCGGCAGCGCTCGCGCTGGCTCAAGGGCTACATGCAGACCTGGCTGGTGCACATGCGCGATCCGGTGCAGCTGTATCGCTCGGTCGGTTTCCGCGGCTTCTGGGGTTTCCAGTTCTTCGTCGGCGGCACCTTCTTCACCGCGCTGATCGCCCCGCCGATGTGGCTGATCTACGGCATCTGGGCGCTGACCGACACGCATGCGTTCAATCCGTTCTTCCCGCCCGCGCTGCTGTACCTGAGCCTGCTCAACCTGCTGCTGGGCAACGGCTTCCTGATCTACATGACCTTGCTGGCGGCGTTCAAGCGCGACTACTTCCGGCTGGCGCCGTACGCGCTGACCGTGCCGCTGTACTGGCTGCTGCAATCGGTTGCCGCCTACAAGGGCCTGTGGCAGCTCATCCACAATCCGTTCTACTGGGAAAAGACCACCCATGGCATCAGCAAGCACATGGCCGAAGAGCGCCGCGCCGCACTCGACGACTGACACGCCGCGGCGCCCGCGCGGCGTCGCGGTGTTCGTGGTCACCGCCGCGCTGCTGGCGCTGCTGTGCCAGCGGTTGCTCGCGCACGGCTACATGAGCGACGACGCGATGGCGCAGTACGCCAAGCTGCTGCTGTTGCGCGACGCGGCCGGTTTCCGCACCGAATACCTGGGCTTCCTGTACGCGCAGGCCTCGCTGTACCTGGGCCTGCTGATCGGCGGCGTGCCGGGGCTGTCCACGCCGTTGCTGCCGTACCTGGTGGACGTGCTGGCCGGCGCGGCGATGGTGACCCTGCTGTGGCGCGACCTCGCCGCGGGTTTGGGCCGCGCCTGGGCCTGGGGCCTGTGCGCGGCGCTGGTGCTGCAGCCGTTCTTCCTGTGGCCGACGCTGTCGGGCAACAACCAGGGCCTGGGCCTGCTGGTGTTCTACCTGACCTGCCGCGCGCTGCGCCATTTCCGCGACGATCCGGAAGCCTTCGCCTACCTGCGCCTGGCGCTGGGCCTGTGCCTGCTGTTCTTCGTCGACGAGCGCGCCTGCTTCCTGGCCGTGGCGATGGCGCCGTGGCTGGGCCTGATCGCGCCGCAGGGCATGCTGCGCCGTGCGCCGCTGTCGTTCTACCTGGTGTGCTACCTGCCGTTCCTGTTCGCGGTCGCGACCTGGATGTACCTCAACTATCTGTTCTTCGGCGATGCCTTGCTGTTCGTGCGCGACCAGCATTCGGCGTTCCGCGGCAGCTACGCGCAGGCCGCGCTGCAGCCGTGGCTGCAGCAGGCCATGGCGCGGCCGTGGTGGCCACCGCTGTACCTGGCGCTGGCCGGGCTGGTCACCACGCCGCTGCTGTTGCTGGTGCGGCGCACGCGCCTGAGCAACACCTGGCGCTGGGTGCTGGTGGCGACGGTCACCGTGATCGGCGCCGGCACGCTGGCGGCATGGGCGCGCTTCAGCGCGCAGCCGCTGGATTTCCTGGCGCTGATGGTGGTACCGGCGGCGCTGCTGCTGGGCGACCTGCGCCGCGCGTTGCGCTGGCCGGCGTTGGCGCTGCTGCTGCTGGGCGCCGTCGCCAGCGGCTGGGTCATCGCGCAGACCGCCGCCTCGACCACCCGCGACTGGGCGACGGCACTGCGCGCGCCGGTGGCGCCGCGGCATCCGGACGAAGCGCGGCTGGGCGCCTGGCTGGCCGAGGCACGGCTGCCGACCCTGCTCGACGATCGCGCCGGCTACGCGGTGATCGTGGCGCGCGGCGATGCGCAGGGCCTGATCCTGCCGTTCGACCCGCGCTTCAAGCGCGCGCTGGACGACCCGCGGCAGATGCCGGCGCAGGTGGTGGTGGCCGACCCGGCAAGCCAGGCCGGGGTCCTGGACAGCGTCAACCGGCGCCTGCCGCAGCTGTGGCGACAGGGCCTGCCGGGCTACAGTCTGGTCTACCGACAAGGGTCCTACCGGGTATGGCGTCGATCGCCTTGAGGTGGCTGCTGGGCATGTTGTTCGCGATGAGCGTGTGCGGCTGCGGCGCGGCCACGCCCGCGGCCGCGCCGTGGATGGGCGCCAACGTCAAGGTGTCGGCGCAGGCGCCGTGGGGCAGCGACGCGGCGCAGCGCTCGCTGCAGCAGTTGGCCGATGCCGGCGCGCAGCGCGCGCTGCTGGTCGCCTTCGTCTGGCAGGCCACGCCGCAGTCCGACGATCCGGTGCTGGGCAGCGACAGCAGCGTGGAGCAGGTGCGCGCCGGGCTGCGGCAGATGCGCGCGGCCGGCCTGCAGCCGGTGCTGAAGGTGCATCTGTGGATCCCCGGCCATTGGGCCGGCGACGCCGCGCCGGCCGATCGCGCGGCCTGGTTCGGCGCCTACCAGCGCGCGCTGCTGCAGCTGGCGCAGGTCGCCGCCGACGAGCGGGCCGCGGCCTTGATCGTCGGCACCGAATTGCGCGGCCTGCAGGACGCGCCGCAGTGGCCGGCGCTGGTGGCGGCGGTGCGCCAGGTCTATCGCGGTCCGCTCGGCTATGTGGCCGACGGCCTGGAGCAGGCCGAGCGGTTCGGCTACTGGGAACGCTTCGATTTCGTCGGCACCAGCCTGTATCCGGCGTTGTCGGCGGTGCCGGCGCAGCGCTTGACGCAGATGCGCGCCGCGGCGGCGCGGGTGCAGGCCTTGGGTACGCGCAGCGGACGCCCGGTGTGGGTGGCGGAACTGGGCCTGCGCTCGGCGCGCGGCAGCCTGGCCGCGCCCTGGGAGAGTCCTGAACAACGCAGCGCCGCGGTGGATACCGCGCTGCAGGCGCAGGTGCTGCAGGACTGGCGCCGCGTACTGGGCGAGCAGCGCATCGCCGGCATCGCGCTGTGGTGCTGGTACACCGATCCGGATGCCGGCGGCGCGCACGACAGCGATTTCACCGTGCAGCACAAGCCGGCGCAGGCGGTGCTGGCGCGCAGTGCTGCGCACTGACGCTTCTGTAGGAGCGGCTTCAGCCGCGACAGACATCATCCGGCAAGACCCGGTCGCGGCTGAAGCCGCTCCTACAGGGGAGAAGGCGGGAGCCGGCGGCACGCTGGGCGCATAATCGCGCGATGATTATCGATTCGCTGCTCGACACCGACCTCTACAAGTTCACGATGATGCAGGCGGTGCTGCATCAGCATCCCGGCGCGCAGGTGGAATACCGCTTCAAGTGCCGCACGCCGGGCATCGATCTGGCGCAGTTCCTGGGGCAGATCTCCGACGAGATCGACGCGCTGTGCACGCTGCGCTTTCGCGCCGAGGAACTGGACTACCTGCGCGGCCTGCGCTTCATCAAGCCGGACTTCGCCGATTTCCTCGGGCTGTTCCATCTGGACCGCAAGTACCTGCAGCTGCAGGCCTCGACCACGGTGCCGGGCGAGATCGAACTGCGCATCCGCGGGCCGTGGCTGCACACCATCCTGTTCGAGGTGCCGCTGCTGGCGATCGTCAACGAGGTCTGGTTCCGCAACAGCGGCGGCGACCATCATGCCGAGGGCCTGCGCCGGCTGCAGGCCAAGATCGCGCTGTTGCGCGACAGCAGCGGCTACGGCGGCTGCGCGATCGCGGACTACGGCACCCGCCGCCGCTATTCGCGGGCCTGGCACGGCGAGCTGTTGCCGGTGCTGCAGCAGACCCTGGGCGCGCAGTTCGTCGGCACCAGCAACGTGTATTTCGCGCATCGCTACGGGCTGACCCCGCTGGGCACGATGGCCCACGAATACCTGCAGGCGTTCCAGGCGCTGGGTCCGCGGCTGCGCGATTCGCAGGCCGCGGCGCTGGAGTCGTGGGCGCGCGAATACCGCGGCGACCTCGGCATCGCCCTGTCCGACGTGGTCGGGCTGGACGCCTTCCTGCGCGATTTCGATCCCTACTTCTGCAAGCTGTTCGACGGCATGCGCCACGATTCCGGCGACCCGTTCGAATGGGGCGAGCGCGTGCTGGCGCACCTGCAGCGGCAGCGGGTGGACCCGCGCGGCAAGGTCCTGGTGTTCAGCGACGGCCTGGACATCGACAAGGTGATGCGGCTGTACGCGCATTTCCAGGGCCGCTGCATGCTCGCCTTCGGCGTCGGCACCAATCTCACCAACGACCTGGGGCCGGCCCCGCTGCAGATCGTGATCAAGATGGTCCGCTGCAACGGCCAGCCGGTGGCCAAGCTCAGCGACTCGCCAGGCAAGAACCTGTGCGACGACCCGGCGTACCTGGCCTATCTGCGCCAGGTCTTTGACGTGGCCGCCGATCCCGCATAGTGGGACGTGTGCCTGCCTCGCTGCGGCCGGTTGCGACGAAAATGGCAGCGAGGATTCGGTTGTAGGGACTTTGCTGTGGCGCAGCAGTGGGCTACCATTGGCGCTGAAAGTGAGAACTGTGTCGCATTAGTGGCAGCGGCTGCCATCTTGGCATCGTGCTTGCTGGATACCCTTGCCAGGCGCTCGTCGCGTCATTTTTCCATCAGAGGCAGCACCGAATGAGCTCTCCCGAGCTGCAGACGCATTTCCGCACCCAGGCCTGTTCGCGGCAGTGGCGCGGCTTTCTGCGCGCCTTGGCCCAGGAGTTCGCGGCGGAGCTGTCGACGGAGGACCTGGGGTTGCTGATGGCGCGGATCGGGCGTCGCTTCGCCGGCGAGCATCCGATCGGGGCCTGCGCCACGCTGGACGAGCTGCAGGCCGGGGTCAACCGGGTCTGGGACCGCATGGAGTGGGGATATGCGCGCTTCGAGGAGCAGGCCGACCGGGTCGACCTGGCCCACGTCGGCTCGCCGTTGCAGATCGCCCTGGCCGGGGAGACGGCCGGAGCGGATGGATTCCTGGAAGGGGTGTACCACGCTTGGTTCGAGCAGGCCGGCATGTTGGCGGGTCTGGGGATCCGCGCAGTGCCGGCCGTCGAAGAGGATGTCCGTCGTTTCGTGCTGTGCCGGGTCGCCTGAGCGGGCCATCCGATTCCACCGGCTACAAAAAATCATCTTAGGGGGTGATCGATGTCCAAGAAAACCGACCATGCGGGCGCCGATGCGGCCGACGACATTTCCAGCCTGTTCGCCAAGCTCGGCAGCCAGGGCGCCAGTGCGTACCAGGATTTTTCCGGGGCGCGGCTGAGCGCGCCGGAGCCTGCCGCCGCCGAACCGCCAGCCGCGGCGGTGTTGCCGCCTGCCGCTGCACCGGCGCCGACGCTGTCGGTGGTGCGTGCGCCGGCCGAGCCCAGGCTGGCGGCAGCGCCTCCCGCCGTCCGGCCGCTCGCGGCCGAGCCGGCGCGCGCGCCGCTGGCCAAGCCCGCACTGCCGGAGGCGGCGCCGGCCAGCGCGGCCACGCCGCTGACCCGGTTGTTCCAGCGCCTGCTCGACAGCGACAGCGCGCGCGCAGCGGCGCCCGATAGCCCGCTCAAGCGTTTCCAGAACCGCTGACCCGCGCGCGGCCGCTGCGCCGCGCATCGTCGTCCTGTCGCCGCGCGGAGGGGAAAACGCGCGCCGGCTTCGCCCCCTTTTCGTTAGGAATCGCTGATGAGCGCTGCGTCCGCATCGCGTACCGGTCAACCCATGCACACACTGGCCACCTGGTCGCTGTGGGCGCTGGGCGCCTTGTTGTTGGTGTTCGTGGTCGCCATTCCGATGGACGTGCCGCAGCAGATGCTGTTCTCGCTGGTGGTGTTCGCCGCGGCGATGCTGTTGCGCCGCAGCGGCAGCCGGCTCGCCGTGCTGGTGATGATGTCGCTGTCGCTGGCGATGTCCTCGCGCTACATCTGGTGGCGCATCACCCAGACCATGGGCGTGAGCAGCGTGGTCGATCTGAGCCTCGGCCTGGGCCTGCTGCTGGCCGAGGTGTATGCCTTCACGATCCTGGTGCTGGGCTATTTCCAGGTGCTGTGGCCGCTCAACCGGCGCCCGGTGCCGTTGCCCGCCGACCAGAGCCAATGGCCGACGGTGGACCTGTTCATTCCCACCTACAACGAGCCGCTGTCGGTGGTGCGCTCCACCATCCTGGCCGCCAGCGTGATGGACTGGCCGGCGGACAAGCTCAACATCTACCTGCTCGACGACGGCCGCCGCGAGGAGTTCCGCGAGTTCTGCGTGCAGGCCGGCATCCACTACGTCACCCGCACCAACAACTTCCACGCCAAGGCCGGCAACATCAACGCCGCGCTGAAGAAGTCCAGCGGCGAGTACGTGGCGATCTTCGATTGCGACCACATCCCCACCCGCTCGTTCCTGCAGGTGGCGATGGGCTGGTTCCTGCGCGACCGCATGCTGGCGGTGGTGCAGATGCCGCATTACTTCTTCTCCGCCGATCCGTTCGAGCGCAATCTCGGCAACCACGGCAAGGTGCCCAACGAGGGCGAGCTGTTCTACGGCCTGCTGCAGGACGGCAACGACCAGTGGGACGCGACCTTCTTCTGCGGTTCGTGCGCGGTGATCAAGCGCAAGCCGCTGGAGGAAATCGGCGGGGTGGCGGTGGAAACCGTCACCGAGGATGCGCACACCGCGCTGAAGCTGCATCGGCGCGGCTACCGCAGCGCCTACATCACCGTGCCGCAGGCCGCCGGCCTGGCTACCGAGAGCCTGTCCGGCCACGTCGCCCAGCGCATCCGCTGGGCGCGCGGCATGGCGCAGATCGCGCGGCTGGACAACCCGCTGCTCGGCAAGGGCCTGCGCCTGTCGCAGCGGCTGTGCTACGCCAACGCGATGCTGCACTTCTTCTACGGGCTGCCGCGCATCATCTACCTGACCGCGCCGCTGGCCTTCCTGTTCTTCGGCGCGCACGTGATCCACGCCTCGGCGCTGATGATCCTGGCCTACGCGTTGCCGCACATCATGCAGGCCAACCTGACCAACCTGCGCACCCAGGGCAAGTTCCGCCATCTGCTGTGGAACGAGGTCTACGAGACCACGCTGGCCTGGTACATCCTGCGCCCGACGCTGGTGGCGCTGTTCAATCCCAAGCTCGGCAAGTTCAACGTCACCCCCAAGGGCGGCCTGGTCACGCGCAGCTATTTCGACCGGCAGATCGCCAAGCCCTACCTGTTCCTGCTGGTGCTGAACCTGGCCGGCCTGGCCGCCGGGGCGCTGCGCCTGGTCTACACCGACGCCACCGGCGAAGCGCAGACGATCTGGTTCAACCTGGTCTGGACCGTCTACAACGTGCTGCTGCTCGGCGCCACCATCGCCACCGCCAGCGAGATGCGCCAGGTGCGCCGCTCGCACCGCGTGCCGCTGGACATCCCGGCCACGCTGTACCTGCCCGACGGCGAGGAACTGGCCTGCCGCACGGTCAACTTCTCTACCGGCGGCATGGCCTTGAACCTGGTCGAGGCGTCGCCGGTGGAGCCGGACATGCTGGTCGACGTGGGCCTGTCGCATCGCAACGTCGAACGGCGCCTGCCGGCGATCGTGCGCCACGACCGCGACGGGCACATCAGCGTGCAGTTCCGCGCCATGTCGATCGAGCAGGAGCGCTGGCTGGTCGCCTGCACCTTCGCCCGCGCCGACATCTGGGTGTCGCAGTGGGGCCGCCACGACCGCGACAATTTCTGGAAATCGATGGGCCAGGTGTTCGCGGCGAGCATGCGCGGCTTCCAGCGCCTGGGCCAGCATGTCGGCGACAGCGTACGCGGCGGTTTCCGTTCGCGTCCGGCCGGCGAGGAATCCGCGCCGTGAGCCGCGTTTCCCCGTCTTTCCTCTCCTCTTTCTTCCGGTTTCCCTCGATGCGTCTACCTGCCTTGGCTGCATGCTGCCTCACCATCCTGTCCGGCCTGGCGCTGGCGCAGGAGCCGACGCTTCCCGCCACTCCGGCGGCGCCGGCCACCGCCGGCGCGGCCGCTGCGCCGCTGCCGGCAGCGCCGGCGCCCGCCGCGCCGACGCTGGGCGTGCAGGAGCGCTCGGCGACGCTGAAGCAGCTCGGCATGGACTACGAGATCACCCTGCGCGGCATCCAGGGCAGCGCCGGCGTGTCGTTCAGCGCGCGCACCGACGAGGTGGTCGAGGCGGCGACGCTGCACCTGAGCTACAGCTACTCGCCGGCGCTGCTGCCGGAGCTGTCGCACCTGAAGGTCACCGTCAACGGCGTCACCGTGGCGACCCTGCCGGTGACCCGCGAGAACGCCGGCAAGCTGCAGCAGACCGACGTGCCGATCGATCCGCGCCTGGTCAGCGACTACAACCAGCTCAACCTGCAGCTGATCGGGCACTACACCCGCGAATGCGAGGATCCCGACCACACCAGCCTGTGGGCCAACATCGACCCGGCCACGCGGCTGTCGCTGAGCACCACGCCGCTGGTGCTGGCCAACGACCTGGCGCTGCTGCCGGTGCCGTTCTACGACAAGCGCGACACGCGCCGGCTGGAACTGCCGTTCGTGTTCCCGCAGCGTCCGGACCTGGCCACGCTGCGCAGCGCCGGCATCGTGTCCTCGTGGTTCGGCGCGCAGGCCGGCTACCGCGGCGCGGTGTTCAACGTCTCCATCGGCGACGTGCCGGCGACCGGCAACGCGGTGCTGTTCGCCACCCCGAACACGCTGCCGGCCGAACTGGCGACCGCCGAGAACGGCCTGGGCGAGATCGCCGGCCCGACCCTGGCGGTGGTTTCCAATCCGCGCGATCCGGCCGGCAAGCTGCTGCTGGTGCTCGGCCGCAACGACAACGACCTGCAGCAGGCCGCCACCGCGCTGGCGCTGGGCACGCCGTTCAACGGTGCCGTGGCCAGGATCGGCGAGCTCAAGCAGGCGCAGCCGCGCAAGCCCTACGATGCGCCGAACTGGATTTCCAGCGATGGCCCGGTGCGCTTCGCCGACCTGGTCGCGCAGACCTCGCAGCTCAATGTCAGCGGCTACCATCCGGACCTGATCCGGGTCGGCCTGCAGCTGCCGCCGGACCTGTTCGTGTGGCAGCGCGACGGCATCCCGGTCAACCTGCGCTACCGCTACACGGTGCCGGACGTGCGCAACAAGTCCGCGCTCAACGTCAGCATCAACGATGCCTTCGTCACCACGCTGCCGCTGAGCGGGCGCCCGTACGCCGAATCGCTGCCGCTGCAGTGGTGGCACGATCTCAAGGCCAAGGGCGCGATGCCGGTGGAGCAGAAACTGCTGCTGCCGACCGGCCCGTTCTCGGCCAACAGCCAGCTGCGCTTCCACTTCTTCTTCGACCGCCCGCAGGCCGGCGAATGCAAGAACACCTTCCCCGACGTGTCCGGCGCGATCGACGCCGATTCGAGCGTGGACCTGAGTTCGTTCCACCACTACATGGCGATGCCGAACCTGGCCGCGTTCGGCAATGCCGGCTATCCGTTCACGCGCCTGGCCGACCTGTCCGAATCCACCATCGTGGTGCCGGACGAAGCCAGCGACCAGGACGTGTCCAACCTGCTGACCCTGCTCGGCAAGCTCGGCGCGTCCACCGGCTATCCGGCGCTGCGCGCCACCCTGATCCATGCCGGCGAAGTGGACCAGCACGCCGACAGCGACCTGCTGGTGTTCGGCTCCTCGCGCTCGCAGCCGCTGTTCCAGCGCTGGAGCGAGCACCTGCCGATCGGCGACGGCGCCACCGGCCGGCGCTTCTCGATGACCGACTGGGTGATGGACAAGCTGCCCGGCTTCCTGTCCTTCGATGCGCGCCGCACCGACCTGCCGACCACCGCCGAAGTGGCGGTGAAGCCGGCCCCGGGCGACGTGGTGCTGATGGGCTTCGAGTCGCCGCTCAAGCCCGGGCGCAGCGTGGTCGCGCTGCTGGCCGAGGATCCGGCCAGCGTCGGCCAGTTGTTCGACGCCTGGTTCGAGCCAGCCACGCTGAAGGATTTCCAGGGCAGCGTGGTGTTGCTGCAGCAGGGCAAGATCCGCAGCCTGGCCGGCAACCAGTCCTATTACGTCGGCCACCTGCCGCTGCCGACCTGGGCGCGCTGGTACTTCTCGCAGCATCCGCTGCTGCTCGGCCTGGCGGTGGTGCTGCTGAGCCTGCTGCTGGCGCTGGCCGCACGCGTGGTGCTGCGCCGGCATTCGGCGCAACGGTTGCGGGAAGGGCAATGACCCCGCACGCGCGACAGCGCCGCCGCGTGCTCGGCGGCGCGCTCGCCGCGGGCGCTGCGGCGCTGCTGCCATCGCTGCCGGCCAGCGCCGCGGCGGCGGCCTGCGCGCCGTGGCGCGAGTGGACCGGCTTCGTCGCCAAGCACATCGACGCCAGCGGGCGGGTGATCGATTTCAGCAACGCCGACCAGCGCAGCACCTCCGAAGGCCAGTCCTATGCGCTGTTCTTCGCGCTGGTCGCCAACGACCAGGTGCTGTTCGACCGGCTGCTCGGCTGGACCCGGCACAACCTCAGCGGCGGTCGCCCGCAACAGGTGCTGCCGGCCTGGCTGTGGGGCCGCGCCGGCGACGGTAGCTGGCGCGTGCTCGACGACAACACCGCCAGCGATGCCGACCTGTGGATCGCCTACGCGCTGCTTGAGGCCGGGCGCCTGTGGAAGCGTCCCGGCTACACCCAGGCCGGCATGCAGATGCTGGCGCTGGTGCGGCGCCACGAACTGGCCGAATTGCCCGGCTTCGGCGGCATGCTGTTGCCGGCGATGCAGGGCTTCGCCAAGCCGCCGCGCTGGACGCTCAATCCCAGCTACATGCCGATCCAACTGCTGCGCCGTTTCGCCGCCGCCGATCCGAAAGGGCCGTGGGCCGGACTGGCGCAGCGCAGCGCGCGCCTGCTGCGCGACAGCGCGCCGGTCGGGTTCGCCCCGGACTGGATCGGCTGGGATGGCCGCGCGTTCGCGGTCGATCCGGGCAAGGGCGCGCTGGGCAGCTACGACGCGGTCCGCGTGTACCTGTGGGCCGGCATGCTCGATGCCGGCGAACCGCTGCGCAATGCCCTGCTCGAGGACCTGTCCGGTCCGCTGCAGCAGTTGCAGGCGCAGGGCCATTTCAGCGAGAAGGTGGACACGCGCCTGGGCGTCGGCAGCGGCACCGCGCCGCCGGGCTTCGCCGCCGCGCTGCTGCCGTACCTGAGCGCGCTGCGGCAACCGCTGCTGCTGAAGGCGCAGGCACAACTGATTCCCGCGCCCGGCGATGCCGCCGCGGCGAAACTTCCCTATTACGATCGGGTGCTGGTCCTGTTCGGGCGCGGCTGGCTCGATAACCGCTATCGCTTTTCCGCAGACGGCCTGCTGCAGCCCGCCTGGAGAACCCAATGTTCCGCATGAAACTCAAGCCTCTCTACCTGGCCGGCATGATCGACCTGTGCCTGCTCGCCGGCAACGCGCACGCGCAAACCGGCAACGCCACCCAGCAACTGGTCAGCCAGGGCAACTACTGGCACGACCAGGGCCGCGACGATCTCGCCGCCGATACATGGCGCAAGCTGCTGCGGGTCGACCCGAACCAGCCCGATGCGCTGCTCGGCCTGGCCCAGATCGACCTGGCGCAGGGCCGCCAGGGCGAGGCGCGCAAGCGCCTGCAGCAGTTGCAGAACACCCATCCGCAGGCGCCGCAGACGCAGCGCCTGAGCCAGGCGATCGGCGGCACCGGCGACAGCGCCAACCTGCGCAACGCGCGCCGCGCCGCCTCGGCCGGCCGCTACGTGGAAGCGGTGCGCGAGTACCAGGCGCTGTTCGACGGCAAGGCGCCGCCGGATCACCTGGCGCTGGAGTACTACCAGGCCCTGGCCGGCACCCCGCAAGGCTGGGACGGCGCCCGCGACGGCCTGCGCCGCCTGGCCGCCGCACAGCCCAACAACGGCGCGGCGGCACTGGCGCTGGCGCAGGTGCTGACCTACCGCGAACCGTCGCGGCGCGAAGGCATCGCCCAACTCGGCGCGATGAGCAAGCGTCCCGATGTCGGCGGCCCGGCCCGCGCCGCCTGGCGCCAGGCGCTGCTGTGGCTCAATGCCGGCAACGCCGACGCGCCGCTGTACCAGGCGTTCCTGGCGGCCAATCCGAACGATGCCGAGGTCGCCGCCAAGGCCACCAAGCTGGGCGAGCAGCGTGCCGCGCAGGCCGGCGATCCGGCCGGCGAACAACTCGGCGAGGCGTTCAAGGCGCTCAACGCCGGCAACCTGGCGGTGGCCGAGCAGCGCTTCACCCAGGTGCTGCGCGCGCGTCCGCGCGATGCCGACGCGCTCGGCGGCCTGGGCTCGGTGCGCCTGCGCCAGCAACGCTTCGGCGAGGCGCAGGAATTGCTGCGTCCGGCCGCGGCCGGCAACGGCAAGTGGCGTTCGGCGCTGGACAGCGCGCGCTATTGGCTGCAACTGCAGCAGGCGCAGGCCGCGCGTGGCCGCGGCGACAGCGACGAAGCGCTGCGCCTGATCCAGCAGTCGCTCAAATTGCAGCCCAACGAAGCCACCGGCTACGTGCTGCTCGGCGACCTGCAGGCGGCCAGCGATGCGGCCGCGGCCGAGCGCAGCTATCGCCAGGCGCTGGCGCTGAGCGCCGACAATGCCGGCGCGCTGCAGGGCCTGATCGGCCTGTACAGCCGCCAGGGCCGCGCCGACGAGGCCACCGCCCTGTTCGCCAAGCTCAGCCCGGCGCAGCGCGAGAAGGCCGGCGGCGAAACCACGCTGCGCTCCAACGTGCAGCGCGCCCGCGCCAAGCAGGCGCTGGAGGCCGGCGACACGGTCTCGGCGCAGAGCGAACTGGAAGCGGCGATGGTCGAGCGTCCCGGCGATCCGTGGGTGCGGCTGGACCTGGCGCGGCTGTACCAGCAGGCCGGGCGCCCGGACCAGGCGCGCAGCGTGATGGACGGCCTGCTCGCGGTGCATGGCGACATGCCCGAGGCGCTGTACGCCAATGCGTTGCTGGCGCAGGAACGCGGCGACTGGGCCAGCGCCTACGCCAGCCTGGAACGCATTCCCGGCGCGGCGCGGACCGCGGAAATGAGCGCGCTGCGCAACACCGCCTGGGTCGAACAGCAGGCCGCGCAGGCGCGGCTGCTGCAACAGCAGGGCCGCGCCGGCGAGGCGCAGCTGCTGCTGGCGCGCACCGAGGCCGCGCTCGGCGGTGCGCTGGAACAGCCGGCGCTGCTGGCGTCGATGGCCGGCGCCTATGCCGACATCGGCAGCAACCAGCGCGCGCTGACCCTGGCGCAGCGCCTGGTCGCGCAGAACCCCAATACCGAGGCGCGGCTGCAGTACGCCAGCGTGCTGCTGCGCGCGCAGCAGGACGCCGAACTGGCGGCCACGCTGCGCCAGTTGCGCGACACCGACATGAACGCCGAACAGCAGCGCCGCTACCAGGCGCTGCGCAGCGGCTATACGCTGCGCCAGGTGGATGCGCTGCGCGAACTGGGCAACCTGGAAGCGGCCTACGACGCGCTGGCGCCGCTGCTGGCGCAGCAGAACCAGGATCCGAAGGCGGTGGCGGCGCTGGCGCGGCTGTACGCCGGTGCCGGCGACCAGCGCCAGGCGCTGGTGCTGTACCAGCAGCAGCTGCAGCAATCGCCCAACGACCTGGACACGCTGATCGCCGCGGCCAACACCGCCGCCGCACTGCGCGACCTGGACAGCGCCGAGGACTATCTGCAGCGTGCGCTGGCGCAGGCGCCGGATTCGCCGGCGGTGTTGAGCGCCGCCGGTCGCGTGTACCGCAGCGCCGGCAAGAGCCGCAAGGCCGAGAGCTATTTCCGCGCCGCGCTGGCGGCGCAAGCGCGCGAGGCCGGCCAGCACGACAACGGCCTGCCGACCGCCAACGGGCCGGCGTCCTTCGCCGGCGCCGGGCGCCCGCTGAACCCGTTCGCCGGCATGAGCGGACGCATGCCGCGCAGCCCGGCGGTGGTCTCCGACAGCCTCGGCGGCGGCTATCCGGCGCCGGCCTATGCGGCGGCCGGCCAGGCGCCGCTCCCGGCGATGCCGGCCGGTGCCGGCGCGGCTTACGCCAGCGGCGACGACCTGCCGCCGCCGGCCACCGCCAGCGCGGCCGGCGGCGTGCAGTTGGCGGCGCTGCCGGTGCCGGGCCAGCGCGCGCCGGCCGCGGCCAGCCTGGCCCCGTCCTACTATCCCGACGACCGCGTCGCCACCACCGGCAGCGCGCGCCAGGCGCAGGCGCTGGCGACCCCGGCGCGCACCGGCACGGTGCTCGACGAACTGCGCGAAGTGCAGTCGGAGAACAGCGACAGCCTGGCCGCCGGCGCCACCTACCGTGCGCGCGACGGCGAGGCCGGACTGGGCAAGTTGAACGATCTGGAAGTGCCGCTGCACGGCGAATTCGCGGTCGGCGAAGGCAAGCTCAGCGTCGATGTCACTCCGACCCTGCTCGACGCCGGCACGCTCGACACCGCCTATTCCACCGCCAGCCGTTTCGGCGCCGGCCCGACCGCGGCGATGGGCGATGCGCTGGCCGCCGATCGCACTCCGATCAACGAGCTGATCGGCAGCGATCTGTACCAGTTGCTGCTCACCGAGGGCGACACCAACGCCACCCGCAACGCGCTGCGCACCTACGCGGTGAACACCGGCCTGTACAACGAGCTGTACAACGACACCGACGCCACCTTGACCAACGCGCAGCGCGAAGCCGCGGCACTGCAGGCGCTATACGCCGAGCCGCTGTCGGCGTTCCTGCTCGGCAACGTCGCCGCGGACGTGTCGATCAGCACCCTGGCCAGCGCCATCCTCGGCGACGCCTCGCGCAGCGCCGATCTCAGCGCGGCCGACATCGCCCGCTTCCAGGCGCTGGCTGCCAACACCACCGCGGCCAGCCTGACCCCGGCCGGCTTCAGCCAGGCGCTGTACACGATGGCGGCCAACGGCTCGGCCTCGCGGCGCATGGGCCAGGACGCCAGCGGCGTCGGCGTGTCGGTGAAGTACAAGCACGGCGGCTTCGCGGCCGACCTCGGCAGCACCCCGGTCGGCTTCCCCGAGCAGCGCATCGTCGGCGGCGTCGGCTACCGCGGCCAGATCGGCGAGAACCTGACCTACTCGGGCCAGGCATTCCGGCGCGCGGTCAGCGACAGCCTGCTGTCCTTCGCCGGCGTCGACGACGGCCGCGCGGGACTCAGCTGGGGCGGGGTGACCAGCAACGGCGTGCGCCTGTCGGCCACGCTCGACAACGGCCTGCTCGGCGGCTACGCCAACCTGACCGCCGATCGCCTGGTCGGCCACAACGTCGCCGACAACGACCACCGCCAGGTGGACCTGGGCGTGTACGTGCACGCGCTGGAGACCGAGAACCAGTCGCTGACCGCCGGCCTCAACCTGACCGCGATGCAGTACGACAAGAACCTGAGCGGCTACACCTACGGCCAGGGCGGCTACTTCAGCCCGCAGGACTACGTCGATCTCGGCTTCCCGGTGCACTGGAGCGGGCGTTCGTCCGGGCGCAAGGTCAACTGGAGCGTGGACGCCAGCGTCGGCGTGCAGCATTTCCGCAGCGACGACAGCAACTACTTCCCGACCAGCGCGCAGATGCAGCAGGACGCCTACGACGCCGCATCGCTGGCCGCGCTGCTGGGCCTGGTGAACACCTACACCGCGCCGGTCTACGCCGGGCAGAGCAAGACCGGCGTGTCCTACAACGTCGCTGGCGCGGCCGAGTGGCAACTGGCCCCGCAGCTGTTCCTGGGCGGGCGGCTGATCTTCAACAACGCCCGCGACTACAACCAGTTCAGCACCAACCTCTACGTGCGCTTCGTGCTCGACCGGCTCGGCGCCGGCCTCGGCCGCCGCCCGCAGGTGCTGGCCTCGCCGTACGTGGGCGAGTAGGGCAGGAGCGCGCTGCCTGCGTCGCGCCCGAGGTCGCTCGCGCAGGGGCTCGCGGCCAGTGGCCGCAGACCCTGCGGGAGGGCTGCGGCCCCGACGCCTGCGCCAGACAGCGGCCTTGCTTCGGCACCCCGAAGCAAGGCCGCTGGGTTCGAAGCTGAGCGTCTGCCGGCGCGATTGGCGGGGCCGATATCGCGCTGCGCCGCACCATTCAAGCGGTTGTGCAGCGACGGTGAGGCGGCGGAACGCGGCGCCGCCGGCGGCGCACGCACCTGTGCGACGCCAGCGCGAGGCTGGCGATACGCCCTGCAAATTCAAGCTTTCACCCACGCAGGACGGAGGCCAAGCGCCCTGCTGCGCTTGGCGATGCGCCGCATCAGGCTGACCATCGTCTTGTAGTCCGCACGATTTGTACACACCAGTTCGCACATCTTGTGTGACGATGGTCACTATTAGTTAGTGACCAATGGAGTGGTTGGTGAAGGTTCTTTGCGTTTTTGGTACGCGCCCCGAGGCGATCAAGATGGGGCCGCTGGTCCGCGCGCTGCACGCCGCGCCGGACATCGATCCCCTGGTCTGCATCACCGGACAGCATCGGGCGATGCTGGATCAGGTGATGGCGTTGTTCGCGATCCAGCCGGATCACGACCTCGATGTGATGGTGGCCGACCAGACCCTCAACGGCCTGTGCTCGCGGCTGCTCGCCAAACTCGATGCCCTGTACGCGCAGCTGCAGCCGGACCGCGTGCTGGTGCACGGCGATACCAGCACCGCGATGAGCGCCGCGCTCGCCGCGTTCCATCGGCGCATTCCGGTCGGCCATGTCGAAGCGGGCCTGCGTACCGGCAATCTGCAGCAGCCGTGGCCGGAAGAAATGAACCGGCGGGTGATCGACGTGGTCGCCGACCATCTGTTCGCGCCCACCGCCAGCGCGCGCGGCAACCTGCAGCGCGAACAGCTGTCCGGCCGCATCAGCGTCACCGGCAACACGGTGATCGATGCGCTGCAACTGACCGTGGAGCGGCTCGAGCGCGATGCCGCGCTGCGCGCGACGGTGGATGCGCAGTTCCCGTTCCTGGATCCGCGGCGCAAGTTGCTGCTGGTCACCGGGCATCGCCGCGAAAGCTTCGGCGACGGCTTCGCCAACATCTGCCGTGCGCTGGCCGAACTGGCGCAGCGCAAGGACCTGCAGATCGTCTACCCGGTGCATCTGAATCCGAACGTGCAGGGTCCGGTCCACGCGCAGCTGGGCGGGCTGGACAACGTGCACCTGATCGCGCCGCAGGACTACCTCGCCTTCGTGCGGCTGATGCAGCGCGCGCACGTGGTGCTGACCGATTCCGGTGGCGTGCAGGAAGAAGCGCCGGCGCTGGGCCGGCCGGTGCTGGTGATGCGCGAGGTCACCGAGCGCCCCGAGGCGGTCCAGGCCGGCGTGGTGACCCTGGTCGGCACCGATCCGGCGCGGATCGTGGCCGCGGTCGCCGCGGCCTGCGACCTGCCGGCGCGGCCCGCGCGGTTCCTGCCCCACGCCAGCCCCTACGGCGATGGCCGCGCAGCGGCGCGGATCGTGGCCGCGCTGCGCGGCCAGCCCTTCGACAGTTTCGTGCCCGGCCGTGCCGCGGCGGTGTCCCACCTCCCTCTTTTTTCAGAATCGATGCCATGACCCAGACCCGCCGTCCTACCGCACGCTTTCCCCTGGTCTTGCCGCTGGCCCTGGTCTTGGCGACCGCGCTGCCGCCTGCCGCTGCCGCCGACTCCGTCGCCGGCCAGTTCGGCGAGTGGGCCGGCGCCACCACGGTCACCCGCTCGATGACCCTGCGCGAACTCGGCTTCAAGCAGCCGCTGGTGCTCAGCGGCCAGGAAAGCCAGCGCGAGATCTACCTGCCGGTGCCGGCCGGCGTGGCGACCCGCGATGCGCAACTGCAGGTCGATGCGCGCTACGTGCGCGGGCACACCGGGCGCAGTTCCAGCCTGCTGTCGATCGACGGCGATCCGGTGTCGGCGCGTTCGATCACCGATGCCCAGGGCGATCTCAGCCAGCGCATCGGCATCGACGGCTTCGCCCGCGCCAACGGCTTCGTGCGCTTCGGCGTGGGCTGGTGGTCGGTGGTCTCCGAGTACGAGTGCGCCGACCAGAGCGCGCCGGCCAACGTGCTGCGGCTGTCGCCGGAGTCGCGCTTCAGCTACCGCTTCGACGGCCGCGCGATCGACACCGTGGCCAAGGCCTGGGGCGCGTTGCCGGCCACCGTGCGGCTGCTGGTGGAGGGCCGCGCCACCAGCGTGCAGAGCTACGACACCGCCTGGCGCGTGGGCACGGCGCTGGAGAACGGCGGCAAGCGCGTCGACGTGGTCGCGCTGCCGGCAGTGGGCGCGAGCGTGGACCTGCGCGGGCTGGCGATCCCGGCCAGCCTGGCCGGCATCCCAGCCTACGCGGCCTTGTCCGATGGCAGCGCCAGCCACCGCATCGGCAGCCTGGCCGAAGTCGGCGCGCTGCTGTCGCTCGGCGATGGCGGTCCGCTCGCGGTCGACGTGGCGGTGCTGAGCGATCCGTTGCGCGCCGGCGTGCGCGCCGCGCTGGATGCGCTAGGTACCCAGGTCGCCAGCGCCGCGCCGGACGCGGCCGGCGCGTTCGCCGCGTGGCGCAAGGCCGACATGGCCGGGTTCGAACAGCCGGCCGGCACCGCATCGGTGCAGGTGGCGCTGCTCGGCGGGCATCCGACCCTGCTGGTCGCCAGCGGCGCCGGTGCCAAGGTTGCCGGTCTGTTGACCCAGCAATGGCGCGCCTATGCGCAGGGCCGTGCGCTGCTGGTCAGCACGGCGTTGCTGCCGCCAGCCGACAAGGATGTGGTGCTGCTCGGCCGCCTCGGCGACATGGCCGGGACCCTGGACATCGTCTCGCGCGGCGACCGCACCGCGAACTTCGACCTGGGCGCGCTGTCCAGCGAGGGGCGCCTGCCGAGCGAAGTGGTGGTGGACGTCAGCGCGGCGCCGAACCCGGCCGGGCAGGGCGCGGTCGCTTCGATCTTCTTCAACGACTATCTGCTGGGCGCCAAGGTGCTGGCCGCCGACGGCAAGCCGCAGCGGCTGGTCGCCAAGGTGCCGAGCTACGCGCTGGCCGCGCGCAACCAGGTGCGGATCAGCTTCCTGCGCCAGCCGGCGCGTCCGTACTGCCACGATCCGGCCACCGGCTACCCGGTGTCGGTGCTGCCCAGCAGCCATATCCGTCTTGCCGAACGCAGCCTCGCCGCCGATTTCGTCGGCGCGGCCTCGCAACTGGCCGGCGCGCACGAGGTGTTCGTGCCCAGCGCCTGGCTGCAGGACGCACCGGCGTCGCTGGCCAAGGTGATCCATCTCGCCGGCGCGACCGGTGCCTCGCCGATGCAGGCCGCGCTCAAGGTCGGCGATGCCAAGACCGCGATCGCGCCGACCGGTCCCTACCTCAGCTTCGTGCTGGCGCCGCAGGGGCTGGCGCAGAGCGGGGCGGTGCGCGACGGCAAGCTGGTGGTGTCCGGCCCGGGCAAGCTGGTGCTGCTGGATCTGGCCGGGCTCGACCGCGCCGCCCTGGTCGAAGTGGTCGGCAGCGGCGCCAACACCGGAGTGATCTACCGCGAGCTGGGCACGCAGGGACCGCAGATCGCCGAACCGTTCCGGCTGATCCGCGGCAACCTGGCGCTGCTGGATGCCAGCGGCGTGGTGCAGGATTTCGACGGCCAGGACCCGACCGGCGCGCGCATGGCCGAGCAGAGCAATCCGGAGCCGCTGTGGCAGCAGCACATGGTGTGGCTGGTGGTGTTGGTGGGGGTGATCGCGTTCATGCTGCTGGCCGCCCGCGTGGTGCAGGTCCGTCGCCGCCGCCGCTCCGCGCAGAGCGGGAACTGATCGCACGTGGATAGCCTGTACTGGAACATCCACCTGGCCAACTACTACGCCTTCCTGGAGACGGCGGCGGTGGTGGTCGCGGTGGTGATCCTGATCTCCAGTCTCGACGACCTGTTCATCGATGCCTGGTACTGGGTGCGCGAAATCTGGCGCAGCGTGGTCGTCAAGCAACGCAGCGAATACCGGCCGTTGACCCAGCAGGACCTGCTGCAGCGCCCGGAACAGACCCTGGCGATCATGGTGCCGGCCTGGGCCGAGTTCGACGTGATCGGGCAGATGGTCGAGAACATGATCGACGTGCTCGATTACCACGACTACATGGTCTTCGTCGGCACCTATCCCAACGACGAGCAGACCATCGCCGAAGTGGAGCGCATGCGCCGCCGCTACAAGCGCATGCGCCGCATCGAGGTGCCGCACGACGGCCCGACCAGCAAGGCCGACTGCCTGAACTGGCTGGTGCTGGCGATCTTCGAGTACGAGAAGCAGAACGACATCGAGTTCGCCGGCGTGGTCCTGCACGACAGCGAAGACGTGCTGCACCCGATGGAGCTGCGCTTCTTCAACTACCTGCTGCCGCGCAAGGACATGATCCAGTTGCCGGTGACCTCGCTGGACCGCGAGTGGTACGAGCTGGTGGCCGGCGTGTACATGGACGAATTCGCCGAATGGCACGCCAAGGACCTGGTGGTGCGCGAAAGCGTGTCCGGCATGGTGCCGTCGGCCGGCGTCGGCACCTGTTTCTCGCGCAAGGCGCTGCTGGCGCTGAGCCAGGCCAGCGACAACCAGCCGTTCAACACCGACAGCCTGACCGAGGATTACGACGTCGGCGCACGCCTGGCGGCGATGGGCATGCACTCGATCTTCGCGCGCTTCCCGGTGCAGTTCCGCGTGCGCCGCCCGTCGTGGTTCGGCTGGGGCCCGGTGCGCGAGCGCACCCTGCACATGGCGCTGTGCGTGCGCGAATACTTCCCCGACAACTTCCGCGCCTCGTACCGGCAGAAGGCGCGCTGGGTGCTGGGCATCGGCCTGCAGAGTTGGGAAACGCTGGGCTGGCGCGGTTCGCTGGCGACCAAGTACCTGCTCGCGCGCGACCGCAAGGGCATCGTCACCTCGTTCGTCAGCGTCTTCGCCTATCTGATCTTCCTGCAACTGCTGCTGTTCTGGCTGCTCAAGATCGCCGGCGCGTGGGACACCCAGTTCCCGACCATCTTCCAGCGCGGCACCTGGCAGATGAACGTGGCGCTGCTGACCACCGCCGCGCTGGCCACACGAGTGGCGCAGCGCTTCTACTTCGTCAACCGCCTGTACGGCTGGGAACACGCGCTGATGTCGATCCCGCGCATGGTGGTCGGCAACATGATCAACTTCATGGCCACCGCGCGCGCCTGGCGCCTGTTCCTGCTGTACCTGCTGTTCGGCAAGCGCATGGTGTGGGACAAGACCATGCACGATTTCCCCAGCGCCGCGCAGCTGGTGCATACGCGCAGGCGCCTGGGCGAACTGCTCACAACCTGGGAAGCGGTCGAGCCCGAGCGCCTGGTGCAGGCGCTGCGGCAGCAGGAGGGCGGGCGCCAGCAACCGCTGGGACGGATCCTGGTGGCGCAGGGCTGGCTGGACGACGAAACCCTGGCCGAAGCCATCGCCTTCCAGGGCGACCTGCCGCGCGCGGCGATCGACGTGGCGTATCTGCAGGCCGGGCGGTTCCCGTTGTCGGTGCAGGCCTGCGTGCAATGGCGGCTGCTGCCGCTGCCGTCGGACACGCCCGGCGAAGTGGCGGTCGCGGTCTCCAATGCGCTGTCCGAAGAAGAGCAGGCGCGGCTGCTGCACGATCTGGACGCGAGCGTGCTCAGGCAGGCGATCGCGCGCGAAAGCGAAATCAACGCCGGCCTGCGTCTGATCAGCGGCGAAAGTTACCGCGTCGACGCGGTGCCGCTGCTGGGCGATCTGCTGGTGGAACTGCGTCTGATCGCGCGCGACCAGTTCGAACGCGTGCTGGACGAATACCGGCCGCAACGCGACGGTCGCATCGGCGATCACCTGGTGAAGCAAGGCGTCGCCACCCAGGCGGCGATCGCCGCCGCCGTGCGCGAGCAGCATCGCCGTGCGGCCAATCCCCTCAGTACAGCGTTGGCGGAGAGCTGAGCGCATGAGAATCAGCCTGCTCTCCGGCGTGATCGCACTGAGCCTGCTCGGCCTGGGCAGCGTCACCGCGCACGCGCAGCAACTGCCGCTGGCCGGCGCCGCCTACCGCATCGCCGAGGATGCCTACGCGTCTTATGCCCGCGGCGATTACCCGCAGGCCAGCCGCCAGGCCGCCGAAGCGGCGTGGCTGCGCCCGGACGTGGTGCGCCTGCGCCTGTTGCAGATCTACGCGCTGCAGAAGCTGGGCCGCGGCGACGAAGCGCGCGCGCAGGCACGCCGTGCGCTGGCCGATGGGCTGCAGGATCCGGCATTGCCGCACTTGGCGGCCAGCGCGAACGCGGCACCCGCCACGGCGGCGGCTGCGCGCGCCGGCGGCGCACCCGCGCCACGCGCCACTGCGCATCCGAGCGCGGCCGAGCAGGCCTACCGGCGCGCGTTCGCGCTCGCCACCGAGGCCTACGACGCCTACAACAACGATCGCATGGCCGAGGCCGCGGACAAGGCCGAACAGGCCTTCCGCCAGCAGCCGCAGCAGGGCGCCTGGGCGGTGCTGTGGGTGGCCGCGCTGGAGGCCCGGCAGCAGTTCGAACAGGCAGAGGCCGCCGCCGCCGCGGCGATCCAGCTGGGCGCGCCGAATGTCGCCGACCTGCAGGCCAAGCGCGTGGCGCTGGGCCGCCAGCGCGCGGTCAGGCCGGCACAGCAGGGCTACCAGGCGTTGATCGAACAGGACTTCGCCACCGCCGCCGGGTACGCCCGGCAAGCGGTGGCGTATGCGCCGGACGTGGCCTCGCATCGCCTGCTGCTGATGACCGCGCAACTGCTGGACGGGCAACTGCCCGCCGCCGAGGCCACCGCCGACGCGGCGCTGGACAACGACAGCGAAGACACCGTGGCGCTGGTGATGCGCGCGTATCTGCGCCAGCGCCAGTTGCATACCGACCAGGCCAATGCCGATTTCGACGCGGCCCTGCGCCAGGACTGGCTGGATCCGCAGCAGCAGCGCAACGTGCGCCTGCTGGCGGTGGATGCGGCGATCGCCGCGGGCGATCGTGCACGTGGCGCGCGCCTGCTGCAGCCGTTGCAGGCCGATCCGCTGGCCGGCGCGGACGAGACTGCGCGCAAGCAGCTCGGCCAGGCCATCGCCCAGCGCGAGAAGGCGCTGCGCAGCGCGCGCCCGGCGCCGTCGCTGACCCTGGCAATGTACCCGGCACCGTTCCAGCAATGCCGCGATACGCCCTACGGCACCCAGTGCGAACTGACGCCGGCCGACCTGCAGGGCACCGGCAGCGCCGCGCAGCGCGCCTACGCCGCCTACGGACGGCGCGATTACCAGGAGGCCATCCGCGAAGCGCAGCGCGCGCTGCAGGAGAGCCCGGACAACGCCAGCCTGCAGAACCTGCTCACCACCGCGCTGGCCGCCGGCGACCGCGAGCAACGCGCGCAGGCGCGGCAGCGCCTGGACAGCGCCTTGGGCCAGCGCCCGGCCGATGCCGGGCTGCTGATGCAACGCGGCTACCTGCAGCAGCGCGAAGGGCAACCGGCGCAGGCGCTCGACGATTTCCGCGCGGCCGAGGCCACCGGCAAGGCACCGCCCAGCGTGGTGCTGGACCAGGCCTATGCCAGCGCCGCCAACGGCGACAACGCGCAGGCGGTGGCGCTGCTGCGCAGCGCGATCGACCGCGCCGACCAGGGTGCGTTGCCGCTGGACAAGGCGCAGCGCTACAACACGCGCAGTTCGATCGCCAACCTCGGGCGCGAGTGGGGCATCACCGCCTCGGCCGGCTACCGCGGCGCGCGCCAGGCCGCGAGCAACCTGGGCGGCACGGCGATCAGCACCCCCGGCGATTCGGTGTTCAGCACCCTGGAGGCGTTCTGGCGGCCCGCGGCGCTCAACAACCGCCATGGCACGCTGGAAGCGTATGCGCGCGCGGCCAACACGCTTTACGACGAGGGCGGCACGTTCGAATCCGTGCGCGCCGTGGACCCGTGCACCGGCGAAGCCACCGAGGACGCGCGCGCCCGCGCCGAGCGTTTGAGCCGCTCGCGTTCGAGCGCCGGCTGGCCCTCCACCGTCGGATCGTTCGGCGTGCGCTACGCGTTCGGCCGCACCGGCCTGAGCGCCGGCATCGAGCGCCGCCAGTTCCTCGGCAGCGGCACCCGCAGCGGCGGCGTCTATCCGGACGCGGCCGCGATCCAGTGCCGCATCCAGCGCGACTCCAACCAGCCGCAGCAGATCAACACGCTGGCGCGCTATCGCCTGGACGACCATGCCGGCGGCTGGATGTCGTACCTGACCTACGGCTTCTATCACGGCACCGGCGTGCGCACCGACGTCAACCAGTGGTGGACGCTGAGCGGCTATGCGCAGGCCGGCTACAGCTGGGACGACAACCGCGCGCGCTTCAGCGTGGATCGGCTCGACGCCACCGGCGCGCCGGTGGAAACCCTGCTCGACTCCGATGGCCGCCTGCACCGCACGCAAGCCTTCGCCGCCGCGGAACTGCGTGCCGGCCGCAGCTACCGGTTCGGCGCCGAGCAGACCCGCTGGGTGCTCAATCCTTATCTGGTGGTGGCCGCGGACTGGCTCGACCAGCGCTCGCGGGTCAGCGGCATCGACTACCCGCTGATCGGCGAGCAGTCGTTCGCCCTGTCCGACACCGATCGCAGCTGGTCGCTGGGCGCCGGCCCCGGCCTCGGCGTGCGCTACTGGTTCCGCGAGGACCGCTACAACGCGGCGCGCTCCTCGCTGGACCTGAGCGTGCAGTACCGCTTCGCATTAGGTGGCGGCGATTCCCAGCGCGCCAAGGGCCTGTTCGCCACCGCCACCTTCAATTACTGACACCTGCCGAAAGAACCGCCATGACCGATGCCGTCGCCCCGATTGTTCCCATGCGTACGCGTGCCCTGTGGCTGGGCCTGCTGTGCGCGTTCGCCGCTGTGCCGGCGCTTGCCCAGGCTCCGGCTCCGGCCGCCGCCTCCGCCGCCGCGCAGGATTCCTCGATCGTGCTGGTCGGCAAGGACGGCTGGTTGTTCCCTGCCTGGGGCAGCCTGACCGAGGTCGATGGCGCGGCGATCGAGCGCAACACCGCGTTGATCGCCGAAGCCCGCACCGCGCTGGCCGCGGCCGGCGTCGAGCTGGACGTGCTGGTGTTGCCGGACAAGGCGCTGTTCTACGAGGACAAGCTGCCCGACGGCAAGCGCATGAGCGATGCGGTGCGCGGGCGCTATGCGCTGATTCACGATGGCCTGGGCAAGGCGCAGGTGCCGGCGGTGGATGCGCTGCAGGTGCTGCGCCAGGTCAAGCAGGGCGGGCAGGAGGTGTTCTATCGCAGCGACCAGCACTGGACCCAGCCGGCGGCCGACGCGGTGGCGGTGGCGGTGGCCGCGCAGGTCCGCCAGCGGGTGCCGCGGCTGCGGGGCCAGGACGGCACCGGCATGGCCCTGGGCAGCGAGATCACCGAGCGCCGCTTCGGCGATCTGGCCGAACTGTTCCTGACCGATGCGCAGCGCAAGGCGATCGGCCGCGACACCTTCACCGTGCGCCGCCAGTCCGAGCAGCAGACCCTGCTGGACGACGCGCCGGCGCCGCTGCATGTCACCGGGCACAGCATGGTGCAGCCGTATTTCGGCTTCCCGCAGAAACTGTCCAACCTGCTCGATCGCCCGGTCTCGGTGAACTGGAAGCCCGGCAACGTCGGTCCCTGGGCGATGCTGCTGGAATACCTGGAATCGCCCGAGTTCCAGAAGGCCAGGCCGCAGGTGCTGGTGTGGCAGATGTTCGAGCCGTCCTATGCGCAGGGCCCGGATGCGCGCGGGCAGTGGGACAACGCCTCGATCATGAGTGCGGCGCAGTGGCAGGCGCGCCTGCACAAGGCCGTGGGAAAGTAGCCGATGCCTGCACGTCCCGGCGCGCCTGCGCCCCTGCCGCCGGCCGCGCCGGCGCGTGCGCATGTGACCACCGCTGCGGTGGTGATGGTGCTGCTTGTCGCCGGGCTGCTGTCAGGAGGCTGGCTGCTGGGCCGCGCGCCGCTGCCGGCGGCGTCGCTGGCGCCGGCGCGCTGGAGCGATGGCGCGGCCGGCCGTGCGATCGATGCGGCGTTGCAGTTGCCGTTGCAGGCGCGCGCCGATCTGGTCGGCGCGGCGTTGCGCTATCGGCTGCTCGGCGATGCGGGGCCGCAGGTCGCGCTGGGTTGCCCGGGCTGGTTGTTCTACCGCGATGGTCTGCGTCCGCCGGCGGCGGCCGGCGCAGCGGTGTTCGCGCAGCGCGTGCGGCTGATGCGGCATTGGTCGCGGCAGTTGCAGGCGCAGGGCGTGCAGCTGTTGGTGGTGGTGGTGCCGGACAAGTCGCGGATCGAGCAGGCGCACACCTGCGGCCTGGGCTATTCGGCGCCGATGCGCGCGCGGCTGGGGCAATGGCAACAGGCGCTGGCCGCCGCGGGCGTGGCCTCAACCGACCTGCTGCCGGTGCTGCAGGCCGGCGACGCGCCGGTGTTCTTCCGCACCGACGTGCACATGAACCGGATCGGCGCGCAGCGTGCCGCCGACGCGGTGGCCGCCTCCGCGCTGCCGCTGCTCGGCGGGCGCGGCGGGCAGGCCTTCGCGGTCGCTGCGCCCGGCGCGCCGACGCCGCGGATGGGCGACCTGATCGTGCTGGCCGGCCTGGAGCACGCACCGCCGGCCTGGCGCCCGGCGCTGGATCGCGAACCGGAGCAGAGCATCGCACCGCTGCGCGGTGGCGGTCTGCTCGACGACACGCCACCGGTGGAGGTGCTGCTGCTGGGTAGCTCCAACGGGCGCCGCAGCCTGTTCGGCGAGCGCCTGGGCAATGCCCTGGGCCGCGAAGTGTGGAACCAGAGCCTGGACGGCGGCCAGTTCTCCGGCGCGCTGCTGGCGGCCTGGCCGCAGCGCGCGCAATGGCCGCCGAGCCTGAAGCTGGTGATCTGGGAATTCTCCGAAATGGCCCTGTCCTTGCCGCTGACCGATGGCGAGCAGGCGGCATTGGCCGGGATCGACTGAGCGCCGACCGACGATGCTGTTCAACTCCTTCCTGTTCCTGCTGCTGTTCCTGCCGATCGCGCTGAGCGTGCACTACCTGCTCGGTGCGCTGCAGCCGCGCCTGGCCGCGCTGTGGCTGTGCGTGGCCTCGATCGTGTTCTACGGCTGGTGGAACCCGCAGTTCGTGGTGCTGCTGCTCGGCTCGATCGCGTTCAACTACCTGGTCAGCCTGAGCGTGCTGGCATTGGCCCGGCGGCCGCGGCTGCAACTGCTGGTCGTCGCGCTGGGCGTGGCCGCCGACCTGGCGCTGCTGGTGCACTACAAGTACGTCGCGGCGATGGTCACCTTCGTGCACGGCCTGGGCGTGGACATCGGCCCGATGGATGCGTTGATCCTGCCGCTGGGCATTTCCTTCTTCACCTTCACCCAGATCGGCTACCTGCTCGACTGCCGCGCCGGCCTGGTCAACGACCGCAGCCCGCTCAGCTACGTGTTGTTCGTGACCTTCTTCCCGCACCTGATCGCCGGCCCCATTCTCCACCACAAGGAAATGATGCCGCAGTTCAGCAGGCGCGAGACCTACCGCTTCCACGCCGACAACCTGTCGGTCGGCGGCATGCTGTTCGTGATCGGCCTGGCCAAGAAGGTGCTGCTGGCCGACAGCATCGCGCCGTACGCCGACGCCGGTTTCGCCAGCACCGGCGAGCTGCAGTTGTGGGGCGCCTGGGCCACCGCGCTGAGCTACGCGCTGCAGCTGTACTTCGATTTCTCCGGCTACTCGGACATGGCGCTGGGGCTGGCGCGGATGTTCGGCATCCGCTTCCCGCTCAACTTCAACTCGCCGTACAAGGCGATCAGCGTGATCGAGTTCTGGTCGCGCTGGCACATGACCCTGACCCGCTACATCACCGCCTACCTGTACTACCCGGTGGCGATGGCGGTGACCCGCTGGCGCAGCCGCCACGGGCGCGCCAGCGGCCCGGGCGCGGTGGCGTCGGCGGGCGGCTTCGCGTCGTTGATCGTGCTGCCCACGGTGTGGGCGATGGGCCTGGCCGGGATCTGGCACGGCGCCGGCCTGCAGTTTCTGATCTTCGGCCTGCTGCATGCCGCCTACCTGGCGATCAACCATGCCTGGCGCATCTTCGTCGTCGGCCGCAAACCGGCGGCGCTGCGCACGCCCAGGCCACTGCAGCATGCGGGCTATCTGGTGCTGACCTTCGCCGCGGTGCTGGTGGCGCAGGCCTTCTTCCGCGCCGACGGGGTGGGCGATGCCTGGCGATTGGTGCAGGGCATGGCCGGGCTGCGCGGAGTGGAAGGCCTGCACGGGCTCGGCCTTGTCGCCGGCATGGACGTGGGCGATGCCTGGCGCCTGCTGATCGGCCACCACCTGCAGGCGCTCTACGTCGCGGCGTTGCTGGCGATCGTGTGGCTGGCGCCGAATGCGCACCAGATCATGGGCGTGTACTCGCCCGCGCTGGCCAAGCCGAGCCCGGCGCCGCGCGCGTGGATGCGCTGGCAGCCGAACCTGCCGTGGTTGCTGGCCATGCTGTCGCTGCTCGCGCTGTGCCTGTCGAGCCTGCACAAGGCATCGCGTTTTCTCTATTTCCAGTTCTGACAAGGTGAACCCCATGGACATGCAGACCCTCCAGACCCAGCTCGGCGACATCGTCGAGAGCGTGATCGGCACCCGCGTGCAGCCCGACGAGTACATGGAATCGCTGTTCGATTCGATGTCCAAGGTGCAGCTGATGGTCGAGGTCAAGGACCGCCTCGGCGTGACCCTGCCGATCGACGAGATCGATACGCTGGTCGAATCGGTGCAGGTGCTGGCCGAGTACGTGGCCGCGCACCGGCGTTGAGCGCGGACCGCGCAAGGAGCTGCACGCATGCGCTTTGATTTCGACCGCTGCCGCTTCGTCGAGCGCGACCATGGCGCGCAGGCGCCGGCGTTGCACGCTGCCGACGGCGTGCTGGACTGGGCAGGGTTGGAGCTGGCCACGCAGGACTGGATCGCCCGCGCGCAGCGCGCTGGCGTGCGGCCGGGCCATGCGCTGGTGATCTGGGGCCACAAGCAGGCCGCCTTCGTGGTGGCCATGCTCGGCTGCCTGCAACTGGGCGTGACCTATGTGCCGGTGGACACGATCAATCCGCCGGCGCGGCTGCAGCGCATCGTCGCGCTGGTGCATGCCGCCGCGGTCTACGACGCCGCCACCGATGCGTTCGGCCCCGGTGCCGATGCCGCGCGCGCGCTGGCGGTGCCGGACCTGGCCTACATCATGTTCACCTCCGGCAGCACCGGCGATCCCAAGGGCGTGCAGATCGGCCGCGACAGCGTGGCGCTGTTCGCCGGCTGGATCCGCGACTGCCTGGCGCTGGGGCCGGCGCCGGCGCCGGCGTTCCTCAACCAGATGCTGTTCAACTTCGATTTCTCGCTGTTCGACCTGTGCGGCGCGCTCGGCCTGGGCGGGTGTTGCGTGCTGTGCCCGCGCGAGGTGATCGCCGACAGCGAACGTTTCGTCGATCGCCTGCGCCAGTCCGAGGTGGCGGTGTGGGCGTCCACACCGTCGTTCGTGCGCCAGCAACTGCTCAACCCACGCTTCGCTGCCGAACACCTGCCCGCATTGCAGGTGTTCGTGTTCGGCGCCGAGTCGCTGACCCCGCGCGTGGCCGAAGAGCTGTGGGCGCGCTTCCCGCAGGCGCGCATCGTCAACTCCTATGGCCCGACCGAAGCGACCTGTTCCACCACCTGGGTGGAGATCGATCCAGCACTGCGCGCGGCCGCGCCCAACCCGTTCCCGATCGGCGTGGCCAAGCCCTATGCCGAGGTGTTCCTCGACGCCGGCGAGATCTGCATGGCCGGCGACCACGTGATGCGCGGCTATCTGGATCGTCCCGACCTCGACCAGGGCGTGCTGTTCAACCATCACGGCAAACGTGCCTACCGCAGCGGCGACCTGGGCGATGTCGATGCGCAGGGCCGGCTGTACTTCCGCGGGCGCAGGGACGACCAGATCAAGCTCAACGGCTACCGCATCGAACTGGCGGAAGTGGATGCGGCGCTGTCGACCCTGGACGGTGTGGTCGCCGGTGCCGCGGTGGTGCTGCGCCGGCCCGATGGCAGCCTGATGCGGATGATCGGCTTCGTCGAACTGGCGGCAGCGGGCGCCGGTGCGGTACAGCCGCTGCCGGACGCACTGCAGGACTGGAAGCAGCAACTCGGCCGCCGCGTGCCGGCCTACATGATTCCCTCCGAACTGATCGCCGTGGACGCGTTGCCGACTGGCAACAGCGACAAGGTCGATCGCAAACAACTGGAGCAGCGCTATGCCATGGCGCGCACGCTCCGCAGCCAGGAAACGCCACGATGAAACTGATGCTCGCATTGCTCGCCGCCACCGCACTCGCGCCACTGGCCGCCAACGCCCAACAGGACGCCGCGGAAGGCCGCCTCGCGCAGCTGTACGCCGCGCGCCCGCCGGCCGGCTCGGCGTTCGTGCGCGTGCTCAACCCGGGCAACGCCGCGCTCGAGGTCGGCATCGGCAACGGCGCCGCACAGCGCATCGGTCCGGCCACCCGCGCCACCCGCTACGCCATCATCGAAGGCGGCAAGCCGTTCGCGCTGCGCGTGGCCGGCAAGGCCCGCGAGCAGGCGCAGGTCGCCGCCGGCAGTTTCACCACACTGGTGCTGGACCCGGCTACGCCGTCGCGGCCGCTGGCGGTGCTGGCCGATGGCGGCGGCAGCAGCGATGCGCTCAAGGCCGAGATCCGCTTCTACAACCTGGCCAGCGGCTGCAGCCAGGCGCGGCTGGCGATCGCCGACAACGGCGCGGTGGTGTTCCCGGCCGTCGCCGCGGGCGCCAGCGGCGCGCGTGCGATCAACCCGGTCAAGGCGCGCCTGGTGGCCGCGTGCGGCAGCAAGGACAGCGCGCCGCTGGCGCTGCCGTCGCTGCAGCCCGGCGACCACTACAGCCTGTTCCTGAGCGGCAGCGCCAGCGCGCCGGTGCTGCAGGGCCAGCTCAGCGGCACCGATCCGGTCGGCCGCTGAGCCATGCGCGAGCGTCCCGTGTTCCGCGAAGACCACACGCTGTTCCGCGCCCAGGTGCGGCGTTTCATCGACAGCCAGATCGCCCCGCACTACGCGCAGTGGGAGCGCGACGGCATCACCCCGCGCGCGCTGTGGCGTGCGGCCGGCGCGGCCGGCCTGCTCAACTGCCAACTGCCCGAGCCCTACGGCCTGGGCGGCGATGCCGGGCATGCGGCCTGCGTGATCGAGGAACTGGCGCGGGCCAATTTCCTCGGCATCGGCTTCTCGATCCATTCGGACATGGTCGCGCCGTACCTGATGCAGTACGGCAGCGACGCGGTGCGCGACGCATGGTTGCCGAAGATGGCGCGCGGCGAGGCGATCGGCGCGATCGCGATGACCGAACCCGGCGCCGGCAGCGACCTCAAGGCGATCCGCACCCGCGCCGTGCGCCAGGGCGAGCACTACCTGCTCAACGGCCAGAAGACCTGGATCACCAACGGCAGCAACGCCGACGTGGCGGTGGTGGTGGCGACCGTGGCGCCGGAACTGGGCGCGCGCGGCTTGACCCTGTTCTGCGTCGAGACCGCGCTGCCCGGCGTCACCCGCGGCGCGCCGATGGCCAAGATCGGCCAGCACGCGCAAGACACCAGCGAGCTGTTCTT
The DNA here is from genome assembly GCF_014236815.1 of Xanthomonas sp. GW. Taxonomy (NCBI): domain Bacteria; kingdom Pseudomonadati; phylum Pseudomonadota; class Gammaproteobacteria; order Lysobacterales; family Lysobacteraceae; genus Xanthomonas; species Xanthomonas sp. GW. Next base: position 4,205,727 of record NZ_CP051189.1, on the reverse strand, counting down.
CCAGGACGTGGCGGTGCCGGTCTCGCACCTGCTCGGCGAGGAACAGCGCGGCTTCGATTATCTCGGCGAACAACTGGCCGCCGAACGCCTGGCGATCGCGCTGCGCGCGGCCGCCTCGGCCGAAGGCATGCTCGACCAGACCCTGGCCTACGTGCGCCAGCGCAAGGCCTTCGGCCGCCACCTGATCGACCACCAGAACACCCGCTTCGTGCTCGCCGACGCGGCGTCGCGGCTGGCGATGCTGCGCAGTTTCCTCGACCAGTGCCTGGACGCGCACATGCAGGGCCGGTTGCAGGCGACCACCGCGGCGATGGCCAAGCTCAACGCCACCGAGATCCAGGGTCAGGTGCTGGACGCGCTGCTGCAAATGCATGGCGGCTACGGCTACAGCAGCGAGTACGGTATCGGCCGCGCCTGGGCCGATGCGCGCGCGCTGCGCATCTTCGGCGGCACCAGCGAGATCCTGCGCGACATCATCGGCCGCGCCCTGTAGCAGGCGCGCGCCGGGCGGCTACTGGCGCCCGGCGCGCCACTGCCGGCGCAGCGCCTGCGCGCGCGGCGAGTCCTGCGACAACCAAGGATCCAGCGCGAACGCGAAGATGCCGGCGGCGCCGCTGCGCTGCGCCCACGCCAGCTGCTTCTGGATGCGTGCGGCATCGGCGGTCTGCGCCTGGAAGTGGCTGCCGTCGGCGGCCGAGCTAGGCAATTCCTCGAACAGCTCGACCACCACGTCGAAGGCGACCTGGCGCGCGCGCAGCGCCGCCAGCAGCGGATTCACCCCGTCCAGGTTGTCCAGCCCGGCGACGCCGACGCCGTCCTGCACCATCGGCCGCAGCATCACCTGGTCGAGGATGCGGTTCCACAGTTGCGGCAGCGAACCGTTGGTCTGCAGCCGGCTGAAATATGTGGAGATCGCGCTGACCTTTTCGGTGCCGGCGCTGGCCGCAGCGCACAGCGCGGCCAGCCAGCCGCACAGCCGCTGCTGCCGCGCGTCCTGCGCCCAGTGGAACTGCTCCAGTTCGTACGGCAGGTACCAGCCGTCGAAGTTGGCCTGCCTGCTCCACGGCGCGCCCTGCAGATAGGCGCGTGCGTGGTCCAGGGTCAGTGACAGGAACGCATCCAGCGTGGCCAGGTCCTGCGTCTGCAGCGCCTTCCACCAACCGCTGTGATACGGCAGGCCGACCCGCACCTGCAGGCCGGCGGCGGCGGCGGTGGAGAAGATCAGCTGCAGCGTGCTGTCCGGCAGGGTCCAGTCCGCATCGCCGCCGCCGCCGTACAGCCCGGCCCACTGCACCACGATCTGCCGGCAGCCCAGGCGCTGGGCGAGCGCCATGTGCTGTTGCCAGTCCTGCGCACCCAGCTCCAGGTGGCTGCGCCACGGCTGGATGAAGCTGCCGTCGAACCGCGGCGGCGTCGCACAGCCCGGCAACATGCCCACTGCGCACGCAGCGGGAACCAGCACGGCCAGACGCAGCAGGTCGCGCCGGCTGGGCGAGAAGGAAGCGGATCCAAAGCGATCGTTGTGCATTGCTTGCGCGCGGCGGAGTCCAGGTCGTTGTTCTACAGCATCGCCACGAAAGAGCGCGTCGCATCGTCTCCGCGATGCGGCGTGTCTGACGCCGCAAAAACGCCGCTGCAGATGGATTTTGCAGCGGCGCGCGGCGCCGGCCTGAGTCCGGCTCGATGAGGCGGCAGGCACGCCGGCCAGGAAAGGCCGCCAGATGACGGCCGACACCACCGGCAGCCGCCGCTGCAAAGCACTTGCGAATGGCCGGCCGGGCGCACTGCAGGAGGGGCTTCAGCCCCGACCGCATCCGCCGCCGGGACTACCCTCGGTGACGCTGACGCGACCAGCTGCAAGCGCGCGCCAGTCGTCGGATAATCGGCGCGGCACTCGGGCACAGGAGTAGGGCATGATCCGCGACATCATCCGCATGGGCGACCAGCGCCTGCTGCGCATCGCGCAGCCGGTCGACAATTTCGGCAGCGCACAGTTGCACGCCTTGGTCGCCGACATGTTCGAGACCATGGACGCCGCGCGCGGCGTCGGCCTGGCCGCGCCGCAGATCGCGGTGGACCTGCAGCTGATGGTGTTCGGCTTCGACAGCAATGCGCGCTACCCCGATGCGCCGGCGGTGCCGCGCACTGCGCTGGCCAACGTGCAGATCGAGCCGCTGTCCGACGAACTGGAAGACGGCTGGGAAGGCTGCCTGTCCATTCCCGGGCTGCGCGCGGTGATTCCGCGCTACCGGCAGATCCGCTACCGCGGCCTGGACCCGGACGGCAACGCGGTGGTGTGCGAGGCCGAGGGCTTCCATGCGCGGGTCGTGCAGCACGAGCACGACCACCTGATCGGCCGGCTGTACCCGTCGCGGATCCGCGACTTCGGCAAGTTCGGCTTCGAGGACGTGCTGTCCTACGAGCTGTAGGGCTTTGGCCGGGGCTTCGCCCCTGTAGGAGCGGCTTCAGCCGCGACATGTCCTTGCCGAAGGTGCCTGTCGCGGCTGAAGCCGCTCCTACAGGTCAAGGCGGCCGAGAGAACACGAGCGCCGAAATGCACACGGCCCGCTGTCAGGCGGGCCGTGGCAAGGTGCATCTGCGCGTTCCGCGCCCGCTTACTTCAGCGCCTTGAAACGCAACCGCTTCGGACCGGCGTCGTCGCCCATGCGCCGCCGCTTGTCGATCTCGTACTCGCGGTAGTTGCCCTGGAAGAACTCCACGTGCGAGTTGCCTTCGAACGCCAGGATGTGGGTCGCGATGCGATCCAGGAACCAGCGGTCATGCGAGATCACGAAGGTGTTGCCGGGGAACTCCAGCAGCGCGTCTTCCAGTGCGCGCAGCGTCTCGATGTCCAGATCGTTGGACGGTTCGTCGAGCAGCAGCACGTTGCCGCCCTGCAGCAGGGTCTTGGCCATGTGCAGACGGCCGCGTTCGCCGCCGGACAGGCTGCCGACCAGCTTCTGCTGGTCCTGACCCTTGAAGTTGAAGCGGCCCAGGTAGGCGCGCGACTGGATTTCCACGCCGTTGATGTTGAGGATGTCCAGGCCGCCGGAGACTTCCTGGAACACGTTGTGGTTGCCTTCCAGCTTGTCGCGGCTCTGGTCCACGTAGGCCAGCTTCACCGTCGGCCCGAGCACCATCTCGCCCGAGTCCGGTTTTTCCATGCCGATGATCATCTTGAACAGCGTCGACTTGCCGGCGCCGTTGGGGCCGATGATGCCGACGATGGCGCCGGACGGCACCAGGAAGCTGAGGTCGTCGATCAGCAGGCGGTCGCCGAACTTCTTGGTGACGTGCTTGAACTCGAGCACCGCGTTGCCCAGGCGCTCGCCCGGCGGAATGAAGATCTCGTTGGTCTCGTTGCGGCGCTGGTAATCGACCGACTGCAGTTCTTCCAGCCGCGCCAGACGCGCCTTGCCCTTGGTGCGGCCGCCCTTGGCGTTCTGCCGCGACCATTCCAGTTCCTTCTGGATCGCCTTCTGCCGCGATTTCTCCTGGTTGTCTTCCTGCTTCAGGCGCTCTTCCTTCTGCATCAGCCAGTCGGTGTAGTTGCCCTTCCACGGAATGCCGCGGCCGCGGTCCAGTTCCAGGATCCATTCGGCGGCGTTGTCGAGGAAGTAGCGATCGTGGGTCACCGCCACCACGGTGCCGGTGTAGCGCGCCAGGAACTGCTCCAGCCATTCCACCGACTCGGCGTCCAAGTGGTTGGTCGGTTCGTCGAGCAGCAGCATGTCCGGCTTCTGCAGCAGCAGCCGGCACAGCGCCACGCGGCGCTTCTCGCCGCCCGACAGCGGGCCGATCACCGCGTCCCACGGCGGCAGGCGCAGCGCGTCGGCGGCGATCTCCAGTTGCTGCTCGACCATGTGCGCATCGCCTGCAGCCAGGATCGCCTCCAGCCGCTGCTGCTCGGCAGCGAGCTTGTCGAAGTCGGCCCCTTCCTCGGCATAGGCCTCGTAGATCTTGTCCAGCGCGGCCTGCGCCTGCAGCACTTCGCCGACGCCTTCCTCGACCGCTTCGCGCACGGTCTTGGCCGGGTCCAGCTCCGGCTCCTGCGCCAGGTAGCCGACCTTGATGCCCGGCTGCGGGCGCGCTTCGCCGCTGAAATCGGTGTCCACGCCGGCCATGATCTTCAGCACGGTGGACTTGCCGGCGCCGTTGAGGCCGAGCAGGCCGATCTTGGCGCCCGGGAAGAACGACAGCGAGATGTCCTTGATGATCTGGCGCTTCGGCGGCACCGTCTTGCTGACGCCGTTCATGGTGTAGATGTATTGCGACATGGGGTCTCCGGAAGGCGCAGGACGCCCGCCGGCCGGGGCCGGAAGGCGCGAAATGGATGCCCGCGATTATAGCGGCACCTGCGTAGGCACGTCGGCTGCCGGCTTGCCTGCGCCGCGTATCGACGCGGTGCCGGGAGCGGCTGGGTTCAGGTCGCCGCGGCGCGTACCAGGCGGCGCTGGCGCTGCCGGTAGACCAGCGTGCACGCCACCAGCAGCAGCATCGCCAGCCACTCGCTGACCAATGCCGCCTGCATCGCCGCCAGGCTGCCGCCGCCGCGCGCATGCGCATAGACCGCGCCCAGCGCCGCCGGGCCCAGGCCCATCGCCGCCTGCAGCACGGTGGAAAGCATGGCGCTGCCCGCACCGGCATGCTCGGTCGGCACCTGCGACAGGCCGATGCGGTAGAAGCAGGCCACGATCCACGCCTGTCCGGCACCGATCAGCGCCGTCGCCGGCGCCAGCGCGAGCCAGCCGGGATGCGGCCACACCGCGTGCAAGGTCCACGCCAGCGCGAGCAGGCCCAGCATCTGCACCGTGCAGCCCAGCAGCAGCGTCGGCAGCAGCCCGAACCGGGCCACCGCGCGCGCGCTGAGCAGCGCCGAACAGAAGTACGCCGCGCCGAGCACGATGAAGGCATTGCCCGACTGCAGTGGCGACAGCCCGGCGCCCGACTGCAGGGTCAGTGCCAGCACGAACATGAAGCCGCTCCAGCAGGCGAAGAACAGCGCGCCCAGCAGCAACGCGAAGCGCACGCTGGGCAGGCGCAGCAGCGCCGGCGGCAGCAGCGGCACGCGGCCGCGGCGCTCCTGCCAGGCTTCGGTGCGGACCAGCGCCGCCAGCAAGGGCACGGTGGCGGCCAGCACCGCCAGGCACGGCGCCGACCAATGCAGCGTGGGGCCGAGCGCCAGCGGCAGCAGCAGGCAGGCCAGGAACAGCCCCAGCAACCCGGCGCCGGCCAGGTCGGGTGGCATCCGCCGCGCCGCGCGCGTCTCGGGCACCGCGCGCAGGCCCGCCAGCGCCAGCAGGCAGAACGGCAGGTTGATCAGGAAGATGGCGCGCCAGCCGGAACCGGCGATGTCGGCGGTGACCAGGGTGCCGCCCAGCACCTGGCCGATGACGAAGGCGATCCCGCCCAGCGAGCCGTACAGCGCCAGCGCCCGCGCATGCGCCGTGCCGCGCAGGCTGACGTGGATGGTGGCGAGGATCTGCGGCACCGCCAGCGCCGCGCCCAGGCCCTGCAGCACGCGACCAGCGAGCAGGGCGGCCACCGATCCGGCCAGCCCGCACAGCAGCGAGGCCACCGCGAACAGCAGCACGCCGGCGGCGAACACCCGGCGCCGGCCCAGGTTGTCGCCCAGCCGCCCGCCGGCGGCCAGGCCCACCGCGAAGGCCACACCGTACACCGCCACGATCAGTTCCAGCGCCGTCGCCGAGGCATGCAGCGTGTGGGCGATGGAGCCGAGGGCGACGTTGATGATGGAAAAGTCGATCAGCGGCAGCATCTGCCCGAGCAGCAGGATCGCCAGGCCCCAGGCGCCCAGCCTCGGCGGCGAGGCGCTCGGGCAGGCGCACGCCGGCGGCTGCCGGTCGAGGCGGTCGAGGGAATGGGGCGCGGCGGCGGGAGCGGAGGAGGTGGTCATGGCGTGCAGTATCCGGACTGCTTAAACTGGTACAAGTAGTTATTTATCCTGGTACTGGCGCTTCCTGCCTGCGACTGGGATCGCTGCGGTGGAGCAGGGAGAACGGCAAATGACGGGTGATCGGGTGGATCCCATGACCGACGCGGCGGGCGGCGCTGCCGCTGCCATGCACGGCCCCGCGCTGGCGGTCGAACGTGCGCGCGCGCTCGGCGCCTTCCTGCGGGCGCGCCGGGAGAGCCTGGATCCGGCGCGGCTGGGCCTGCCGCGTGCCGGCAGGCGCCGCACGCCGGGCCTGCGCCGCGAGGAGGTGGCCGCGCTCGCCGACGTCGGCGTCACCTGGTACACCTGGCTCGAACAGGGGCGGCCGGTGCGCGCCTCCGCACGCGTGCTGACCGCCATCGCCGGCGCCCTGCAGTGCTCGGAGGTGGAAACCGGCCACGTGCTGGCGCTTGCCGGATTGGGCGATGTGGCGCCCCGGTTGCAGCCGCCGTGCGAGCGATTGACCGACACCGGGCGCATGCTGCTCGATCAGCTCGGCCCCTGGCCGGCGATGCTGCAGAGTCCGCGCTTCGACATCCTCGGCGCCAATCCGGCCTTCGAGCGGCTGATGGGAGTGACCCTGGTGGAGCTGCCGGAAGCCGACCGCAACTGCGTCTACCAGGCGTTCACCAACCCGCACTGGCGCGCGCGCCTGGCCGATCGGGACAACGCGCTGCAGCACATGGTGGCGCTGTTGCACGCCGCGATGGGCGAGCACCTGGGCGAACCGGCCTGGGAGCGCCTGCTGGCGCGCTACCGCGCCGCCTCGCCCGAGTTCGATGGCCTGTGGCAGCAGCGGCGCGAGGTGCGCGGAGTGGAAAACCAGCTCAAGCGCTTCCACCACCCGCAGGCGGGCGAACTGCAGCTGCAGCAGGTCAACTGGTGGTCGGCGCCGCGCAACGGCAATCGGCTGGTGGTGTACCTGCCTGCCGACGAGGCGGCGCGGGCTGCGCTGCTGCAACTGCATGCGCAGCCGGCCGAGGTTGCCGCGCCGGCCCACCGCCACTGAGCGCAGGTGCGCAGGCTGGAGCCAGGGCGCCGGATCAGCGCAGATGGCGGCATGCGTGCCGGGTTGCGGCGGACAGGCCTGCGCCGGTGTCGCCGATCACGTCGAAACGCCGCCGTGGACAGGAAAAAGAGGGCCGAAACGTAATGCGCGCTTACCCGTTTCGGGAAAGCTGAATACGTAACCGGTTCCAGCAGGAAGCGGTTCAGACGACAAGCGCATTAATGCAGTCGTGACACCAAAAGTGACGGAGCAGCCATGAACATCAAACGCATTGCCACCCTTGCCCTTTCGTCCCTGCTGGCGCTGGGTTTCATGGCGCCCGCGGCATTCGCCCGCGACGGTTGGGACAACCGCGATCCGCGCGGCTGGCACGACCGCGATCACGACCGGCGCGACCGCGACTACGACCGGCACGACCATGATCGCGACCGCTACTGGCGCGAACGCGAACGCCACGACGACCGCCGCTACTACAGCCAGGGCTATCGCGACGGCTACCGCGGCCGTCCGGACGTCGTCTACTACCGTCCGGGTCCGCCGCCGTGGGCGCGCGGCCAGCGCTACCACGGTCCCAACTACGTGGTCTACGACTACGACCGCTACCAGGTGCGGCGCCCGCCGTACGGCTACCGCTGGGTGCGCGACGACCGCGGCAACCTGCTGATGGTCGCCATCGCCAGCGGCATCATCGCCGACCTGGTGCTCAACGGCCGCTGATCCGGGCCGCACGGCACGCCACGACGGCCTCCTTCGGGAGGCCGTCGTCGTTTTGGTTCGCCGCCGGCCCTGCGCGGGGCTTAAACTAGCGGTCTGCCTTTTGTCCATGCCCCCTGGAGACCCGATGTTCCCGCGTGCCGCCCGCATCGAAACCTACGATCCCGAACTGGCCCAGGCCATCGCCGCCGAAGCCGGCCGCCAGGAAGACCATGTCGAGCTGATCGCCAGCGAGAACTACTGCAGCCCGCTGGTGATGGAAGCCCAGGGCAGCCAGCTGACCAACAAGTACGCCGAGGGCTACCCGGGCAAGCGCTACTACGGCGGCTGCGAATTCGTCGACATCGCCGAGCAGTTGGCGATCGATCGGGTCAAGCAGCTGTTCGGTGCCGACTACGCCAACGTGCAGCCGCATTCGGGTTCGCAGGCCAACCAGGCGGTGTACCTGGCGCTGCTGCAGCCCGGCGACACCATCCTGGGCATGTCGCTGGCCCACGGCGGCCACCTGACCCACGGCGCCAAGGTCAACGTCTCCGGCAAGCTGTTCAACGCGGTGCAGTACGGTGTAAACGAGCAGGGCCTGATCGATTACGACGAAGTCGAGCGGCTGGCGCTGGAGCACAAGCCGAAGATGGTCGTGGCCGGCTTCTCCGCGTATTCGCAGAAGATCGACTGGGCGCGCTTCCGCGCCATCGCCGACCAAGTCGGCGCGGTGCTGTTCGTGGACATGGCGCATGTGGCCGGCCTGGTCGCCGCCGGCGTCTACCCGAGCCCGCTGGAGCATGCGCACGTGGTCACCTCGACCACCCACAAGACCCTGCGCGGCCCGCGTGGCGGCATCATCCTGGCCAAGGGCGCCAGCGAGGAGCTGGTCAAGAAGCTGCAGTCGATCGTGTTCCCGGGCATCCAGGGCGGCCCGCTGATGCACGTGATCGCGGCCAAGGCGGTGGCGTTCAAGGAAGCGCTGGAGCCGGAGTTCAAGACCTACCAGCAGCAGGTGGTGAAGAACGCGCAGGCGATGGCCAAGACCCTGATCGCGCGCGGCTACAAGATCGTCTCCGGCGGCACCGAGAACCACCTGATGCTGGTGGACATGATCGGCAAGGACGTGTCCGGCAAGGACGCGGAAGCGGCGCTGGGCAAGGCCCACATCACCGTCAACAAGAACGCAGTGCCCAACGACCCGCGCTCGCCGTTCGTGACCTCGGGCCTGCGCCTGGGCACCCCGGCCATCACCACCCGCGGCTACCTGGAGCAGGACAGCATCGACCTGGCCAACTGGATCGCCGACGTGCTCGACGCTCCGGCCGACGCCGCGGTCATCGCCCGCGTGCGCGACGCGGTGACCGCGCAGTGCAGGAAGTATCCGGTGTATGGCTGAGCGGCGGGGATTCGGGAGTGGGGATTCCGGATTGGCCAACGGCCATTCCCGTGGACCCGCGCGTTTCCGAATCCTCACTCCCCACTCCCCAATCCCGGCGCTCTGAATGCACTGCCCCTTCTGCCAGCACACCGATACCCGCGTGATCGATTCGCGGGTGTCCGAGGACGGTGCGACGATCCGTCGCCGCCGCGAGTGCGAGGCGTGCGGCGAGCGGTTCAGCACGCTGGAGACGATCGAGCTGAAGCTGCCGACGGTGATCAAGAGCGACGGCGGCCGCGAGGCCTTCGATGCGCGCAAGCTGCGCACCAGTTTCGATCGCGCGCTGCAGAAGCGGCCGGTGGCCGAGGAGCAGATCGAGGCGGCGGTGCGTGCGGTGGTGCACCAGCTGCGCATGTCCGGCGAGCGCGAGCTGCCGTCGATCCGCGTCGGCGAATACGTGATGGCCGAGCTGCGCAAGCTCGACCACGTCGGCTACGTGCGCTTCGCCTCGGTGTACCGCAGCTTCCAGGACGTGGCCGATTTCCGCGAGGAGATCGAGAAGCTCGAGCGCGAGCTGCCGGTGGGCAGCGAGCAGTTGCCGCTGCTGGAACTGGTCCGCGCCGACAAGCCGGGCGACAAGTCCGGCAAGCGCTGAAGGCGGACGGCATGCGTATCGTCTGCCTGGCCGAGGCGCCGCAGCACATTCCGGCGTTGGCCCGCGAACACCTGCAGGCCTTCGGCGAGCTGCTGCCGGAGTGGAACCTGGTCGAGGCCGAGGCCGACCTGCGCAGCCATCGCTGCGACAGCCGTATCCCGACCAGCTGGATCGCGCTCGATGGCGACGACTGGCTGGGTTCGGTCAGCCTGCTGCAGAACGACGATGCGCGCATCCGCCAGTTCTCGCCGTGGCTGGCGACGCTGTACGTGCGCCCGCAGGCGCGCAGCGGCGGCGTTGGCGCGCAGCTGGTCGCGCATTGCGTGCAGGCCGCGGCGCGGCTGCAGGTGGGGTATTTGTATCTGTATTGCGAAGCGCGGCTGGTGCCGTACTACGAAGGACTGGGCTGGGAGCCGCATGTGCAGCTGCCGCTGGGGCCGCTGCAGGTGACGGTGATGCGCATCGACGCCGGCGGGCTGGCGGCACGGGCGCAGACCGCATGAGCGCGGACGTCATGAGCGCGGACGGCATGAACGACTTCTCCGCCGAAGATCATCTGTACATGGCACAGGCGCTGCGCCTGGCCGAGCGCGGCGCCTACACCACGCTTCCCAACCCGATGGTCGGCTGCGTGATCGTGCGCGACGGCGAGGTGGTCGGCGAGGGCTTCCACCAGCGCGCTGGCGGTCCGCATGCGGAGGTGTTCGCGCTGCGCGCCTCCGGCGCGCGCGCGCGCGGCGCCACCGCCTACGTGACCCTGGAGCCGTGCGCGCACTACGGGCGCACCCCGCCGTGCGCGCTGGCGCTGATCGAAGCCGGGGTGACGCGGGTGGTGGCGGCGATGGCCGATCCGTTTCCGCAGGTCAACGGCGGCGGCTTCGCGCTGCTGCGCGAAGCCGGCATCGAGGTTCGTTTCGGGCTGATGGACGCGCAGGCGCGCGCGTTGAATCGCGGCTTCCTGTCGCGGGTGGAACGCGGCCGGCCGTGGCTGCGGGTCAAGCTCGGCGCCAGCCTGGACGGACGCACCGCGCTGGCCAGTGGCGAATCGAAATGGATCACCGGCGCGGCCGCGCGCCAGGACGTGCAGCATTGGCGCGCGCGCGCCGGGGCGATCCTCACCGGCGCCGGCACCGTGCTGGCCGACGATCCGTCGCTGAGCGTGCGCCTGGACGACGCCACCGAAGTCGTACCGCCGTTGCGCGTGGTGCTGGATGCGCAACTGCGCACGCTGCAGCAGGCCAAGGTGCGCGACGCTGCGGCGCCGACCCTATATCTGCATGCGCCGGGCGTGGCGTCGCCCTCGCTGCCTGGCGTCGAGTTCGCCGCGGTCGCATTGCAGTCGGGCCGCTTCGACCTGGACGCGGTGCTGCGTCTGCTCGCCGCGCGCGGCATCAACGAGGTGCAGGTCGAGGCCGGCGCGACCCTGAGCGGCGCGCTGCTGCGCGCCGGCCTGGTCGACGAACTGCTGCTGTACCTGGCGCCACTGCTGCTCGGCGGCGACGCGCGCCCGCTGCTGGCCGGGCTGGGCATCGACACCATGGCCCAGCGCGTGCCGCTGCAGTTGCTGGAGACGCGCCAGATCGGCGACGACCTGCGCCTGCTGCTGCGGCCGGTGGTGACGGGCGCCTGAAAGGAGCGTGTCGTCGTGGCGGCTCCACGTTGCGAGCGACCGACGATGCGTCGCAGATGGCCGATCGCGCGCCAAAAAGAAAGGTCCCGTTCGGGACCTTTCCGGGTGATGCTTGCGCCGCGATCAGAAACTTGCGCGGACGCCCAGCCAGCCTTGGTTGCTGTGCTCGAAGAACTGGAATTCGGCGACGAGGCCCCAGGTGCGAGTGAAGTTGACCTGGCCGCCCAGCACGCCGAGGAACTTGCCCTCGTCCAGCGCATTGCTGTCGAAATAACCGCCCTTGATCCAGGCTTCGGTGCGTGCCGACGGCTTGCCGCGAACGCCAGCGGTGACCTGGCCGATATTGGCGTGGGCCTTTGTCGTCTGCCGGTCGCCGAGAAAGTTCGACTTGACTTCGGCATCGCTGCGCTGAAACGCCGCATCGGCGACGAAGTCCAGCTTCTCGGTGAGTTCCATGTGGTAGCCGATGCCGATCTCGGCATCGCTGCTGACGTACTTTTCGTTCAAGTCGTTGCTGCCATCGCCGAAAATCGAGTAACTCTGAGTGTCGGTAACGCGGGTATAGCCGCCGAACACGAAAACCTGCGGGGCGATGGCGAACGAACCGCGGACATAGGCGCCATCGAGATCGTCCGACTTCGGATCCAGGCGCGAGTAGCCCGCTTCGACATAGGTATAGCTCAGGCCTTCGGCGTGAGCGGCGAACGGGGCGGCCGCCAGCATGGCAGCCAGAATCAGGGTGTTGCGCATTGAGTGCTTCTCTCCGAATTGATGTCCGTGTCTTCGCCTCGTTGCGAGGCAAAAAAGCGACGTCTCCCGTCGCGGTGCGCACCTTAACCGATTATTCACAAAACCGGCCATCAGGAATTTCCCGACGCGATGCAGCGTCCTATCGGCATTGCAGGGATGGAAGCTCGTCACACCGAACACCCCTGCTAGAATGCGCACGCCGGTTCGCCGGCAACCACAAACGTCTTCAGGGCGGGGTGCGATTCCCCACCGGCGGTAGGTGCGTTCGCGCACGAGCCCGCGAGCGCTTGGGTCGTCGAACCGGCATGCAGTGCGGGTGCGGGAATCCAAGGTCAGCAGATCCGGTCAGATGCCGGAGCCGACGGTATAGTCCGGATGAAAGAAGACGGCCTTCGCGCAGCCTTGCGGCTGTGCGCGTGCCTGTATGCCTTGTGGCGTTTTTCGCTCACCATCCTTGCGAGAAACGTTTATGTTCACTGGAATCATCGAAGGCGTCGGCCGCCTGGCCGCAAGCCAGCCGCAGGGCGGCGATATCCGCTTCACCTTCTCCACCGGCAGCCTGCCGTTCGCCGATGTGCAGCTCGGCGAGAGCATTGCGGTCAACGGCGTGTGCCTGACCGTCGTCGCCTTCGACGCGGCGTCGTTCCAGGCCGATGCGTCCACCGAAACCCTGTCCCTGACCACACTCGGCGCGCTCGCCGAAGGCGCGGCGCTGAACCTGGAGCGGGCGATGCGCCCGACCGACCGGCTCGGCGGGCATCTGGTCAGCGGCCATGTCGATGGCCTCGGCAGCGTGCTGTCGATCCACGAGGACGCGCGCGCGCAACGCTGGCGCTTTGCCGCGCCCTCGGCGCTGCTGCGCTACATCGCCAAGAAGGGCTCGATCTGCGTGGACGGGGTCAGCCTGACCGTCAACGACGTGGACGACGCCGGCTTCGAGGTGGCACTGATCCCGCACACGGTGGCCAACACCGCGTTCGCGCACACCGCGGTCGGCGCGGCGGTGAACCTGGAGATCGACCTGGTCGCGCGCTACGTCGAACGCCTGCTGCACGGCCGCCAGGGCTGACCTGCGCCGCACCCGTCATCTGCCGTGCCGTCGCCGCTGCCCGCGGCGGCGGGCGGCGCCTTCCGTCTTCTGCGAGTCCCTCATGTCGCCATCCACCGCCCCCAGCCTGAACTTCGCCCCCGTCCCCGAACTGCTGGAGGAAATCCGCGCCGGCCGCATGGTGGTCATCGTCGACGACGAGGACCGCGAGAACGAGGGCGACCTGATCATGGCCGCCGAGCTGGTCAAGCCCTCGGACATCAATTTCATGGTCACCCATGCGCGCGGCCTGGTGTGCCTGTCGCTGACCCGCGAGCGCTGCGCGCAGCTCGGGCTGGCGCCGATGGTCCAGCACAACACCGCGCAGTTCCACACCAACTTCACCGTCAGCATCGAGGCCGCCGAGGGCGTCACCACCGGCATTTCCGCCTACGACCGCGCGCATACCGTGCGCACCGCGGTCAAACCCGATGCCAAGCCGCACGACCTGAGCCAGCCCGGGCACATCTTCCCGCTGATCGCCCAGCCCGGCGGCGTGCTGACCCGCGCCGGCCACACCGAGGCCGCCGGCGACCTGCCGCTGCTGGCCGGGCTGGAGCCGGCCGGGGTGCTGGTGGAAGTGCTCAATCCCGACGGCAGCATGGCGCGGCGCCCGCAGTTGGAAGAATTCGCGCACCTGCACGGGCTGAAGATGGGTTCGATCGCCGACCTGATCGCCTACCGCCTGGCCACCGAGCACACCGTCGAGCGCATCGACGAGCGCAGCATCGAGACCGAGTTCGGCGGCTTCACCCTGATCACCTACCGCGACCGCATCGCCCACGACCTGCATTTCGCGCTGGTCCGCGGCACCCCGGACGCGGACACGCCGACCCTGGTGCGGGTGCAGGTGGAGAACCCGCTTGCCGACCTGCTGCACTGGCGCCGCGACGATTTCGGCGTGGCCGCCAGCGACGCGCTGCGCGCGATCGCCGCCGCCGACAGCGGGGTCATGGTGGTGCTGTCGGCGCCGCGCGACAGCCAGGCGCTGCTGGCGCGGCTGCGCAAGCAGCCGGACGTGGTCGCCAACAGCAAGGACGTGGGGCAGTGGCGGCGCAACGGCGCAGGCAGCCAGATCCTAGCCGACCTGGGCCTGGGCAAGCTGCGCGTGCTGGGCACGCCGCGCCGCCAGGTCGGCCTGGCCGGGTTCGGGCTGGAGGTGGTGGAGCATGTGGAGTTGGAGCCGGGATTGGGGATGCGGGATGCGGGATTCGGAAAAGGCTGATGCCCATGCGCTGCTTCGCTATCGGCGCTGCAAGCGCTTCCGGTTCCCGGCCCCAAACACGCCGCCTGCTAAACTCTCCCACCCACTGAACCTGCCACCGCCATGACCCACTACGAAGGCGACCTCCGCGCTCCTGCAGCGGCCCGTTTCGCGATCATCGCCAGCCGCTGGAACGCGCGCATCACCGACGTGCTGGTCGCCGGCGCGCGGGAGAGCCTGTCCGGCAACGGCATCGCCGACGAGGCGGTGGACGTGATCCGCGTGCCCGGCGCGTGGGAACTGCCGCTGGCCGCCGCGCGCCTGGCTGCCGCCGGCAAGCACGCGGCGATCATCGCGCTGGGCTGCGTGATCCGCGGCGACACCCGCCATTACGAACACGTGGCCGATGGCTGCGCCGAAGGCCTGCTGCGGGTATCGCTGGACTTCCGCATCCCGGTGCTCAACGGCGTGCTGGCGGTGGAGCAGGTCGAGGACGCCGAGGCGCGCGCCGGCGGCAGCCATGGCAACAAGGGCGAGGAAGCGGCGCTGACCGCGCTGGAAATGGTCAATCTCCTGGAGCTGCTGCGATGAACAAGCCCGCTGGCCACAAGCATGTCCGCCGCGACGGCGTCGATCCGGTGCTGCGTTCGCGCGCACGCCGGCGCGCGCTGCAGGCGATCTACGCCTGGCAGATCGCCGGCGGCACCACGCAGCACGTGATCGCGCAGTTCGCGCACGAGCAGGCGCACGAGATCGCCGACCTGGTTTACTTCGAGAACCTGGTCGAAGGCGTGCTCAAGCACCGCGCCGAACTGGATGCGGCGCTGGTCGGCTACCTGGACCGCACCGTCGAGGAAGTGGACGCGATCGAGCGCGCAGTGCTGCGCCTGGCCGCCTACGAACTGCTGCACCGCCACGACGTGCCGTACCGCGTGGTGATCAACGAAGCCATCGAAACCGCCAAGCGTTTCGGCTCCGAACACGGCCACACCTACGTCAACGGCGTGCTCGACCGCGCCGCGCTGGAATGGCGCACGGTGGAGTCGGGTGGCGGTGGCGCCTAGCGGCGCGGGATTGGGCATTGGGGATTGGGGATTCGCTAAAGCGGCATTCCCGCGCACACCACGGCCGGCGCTTCGCTGTTGCCAATCCCGAATGCCGAATCCCCAATCCCGGCCTCCAAAATGCCCGAATTCGATCTAATCGATCGCCTGCGTGCCCGGATCGGGACGCATGCGGACGTGCCGTTGGGCATCGGCGACGATGCGGCGCTGCTGCAGCCGCCGCCGGGCGAGCAACTGGCGATCACCACCGATACGCTCAACGCCGGCGTGCACTTTCCGCTGGAGACCGCGCCTGCCGACGTGGGCTGGAAGACGCTGGCGGTGAACCTGTCCGATCTCGCCGCGATGGGCGCGCAGCCGCGCTGGTGCACGCTGTCGCTGTCGTTGCCGCACGAGGATGCGGGCTGGATCGACGCCTTCGCCGACGGCTTCTTCGCGCTGGCCGATGCGCACGGCATCGTGCTGGCCGGTGGCGACACCACGCGCGGGCCCTTGTCGCTGTCGGTCACCGCGATCGGCAGTGTGGCGCCCGGAGCGGCGCTGCGCCGCGACGGCGCGCAGCCGGGCGACGAGATCTGGGTCAGCGGCCATCCCGGCGAGGCCGCTGCGGCGCTGGCGCTGTGGCAGGCTGGGCGCCTGGACGTGGCCCGTGCCGCCGCCGATCCCGTGCACGAACATCTGCGCCAGCGCCTGCTGCGGCCGTCGCCGCGGGTCCACGCCGGGCTGCGCCTGCGCGGCCTGGCGCACGCCTGCGTGGACATTTCCGACGGCCTGCTGGCCGACCTGGACCATATCTGCGCGCGCAGCGGCGTCGGCGCCGAACTGTGGCTTGCCGCATTGCCGGCGGTCGCCGCGCCGGCGGAGGCGAGCGCCGCGCAGGTCCACGCCTGGCAACTGGGCGGCGGCGACGACTACGAACTGTGCTTCACCGCCGCACCGGCGCAACGCGCGGCCATCGTGCAGGCGCTGCAGGCGATCGGCGAGGAAGCGACGCCGATCGGGCGAATCGTCGCCGGCGGCGGCATCGTCGTGCGCGACGCGGACGGCCAGCCCTGGCAGCCGCCGCGGCGCGGCTACGAGCATTTCTTCGCCGGGTAGGGAAGTCCGCGAGTCGCTTCGCGCCGGACCCTCACCCCAACACCTCTCCCGGTGGGAGAGGGGCTAAGGCACGCCGCGGCTGTTCCTTCTCCCCTCGGGAGAAGGTGCCCCGCAGGGGCGGATGAGGGTACGGGCTCAGCCTCGTGCACCCAACTCCGCGAGTCGCTTCGCGCCGGACCCTCACCCCAACCCCTCTCCCGGTGGGAGGGGGCTAAGGCACGCCGCGGCTGTTCCTTCTCCCTTCGGGAGAAGGTGCCCCGCAGGGGCGGATGAGGGTACGGGCGCAAGCCTCGTGCACCCCACTCCGCGAGTCGCTTCGCGCCGTACCCTCACCCCAACCCCTCTCCCGGCGGGAGAGGGGCTAAAGCACGCCGCGGCTGTTCCCTTCTCCCATCGGGAGAAGGTGCCCCGAAGGGGCGGATGAGGGTACGGCCGAAGCTAAAGACGGCGGACCAGCTGAGAACCCAGGGCAGCCACAAGCGCCCCACCATACCGTGCCGCACTGCGGCGTGAACTTGTCCGTACCGGCTGGTATGGTCGCGACGCCCGATTCCCCCGCATCGCGCACCCGTAACCGTTTCTGGCAGCTGGGCCATTCCGACCCGGCGCCGTTTGGGAGGCAGTACATGCGTATGTCCCTGTCCCGCTGCATCGCCCTGTGCGCGATGCTGTTGTTCTCCGCCGCCGCGTCCGCCGGAGGTTTCAGCAAGCAGTACCAGACCATTTCCAGTTGGGACGGCACCAAGCTCGGCGCGCTGGTGCTGGTGCCGCAGGGGCAGGGGACCGGGCCGTTCCCGCTGGTGGTGATGCCGGCCAGCTGGTCGCTGCCCAACCTGGAATACGTGGGCCGCGCCAGCGAACTGGCCAGCAACGGCTACGTGGTGGTCAGCTACACCTCGCGCGGGTTCTGGGATTCGGCAGGCGTGATCGATATCGCCGGAGCGCCGACGGTGGAAGATGTCAGCACGGTGATCGACTGGGCGCTGGCCAATACCCCGGCCAATGCCAAGGCGATCGGCGTGTCCGGCATTTCCTACGGTGCCGGCACCAGCCTGCTCGCCGCCGCGCGCGATCCGCGGATCAAGGCGGTGGCCGCGCTCAGCGGCTGGGCCGACCTGCAGGCCTCGCTGTACGCGAACGCCACGGTCAGCGAACAGGGCGTCGGCCTGCTGGTGGCCTCCGGCGCGATCACCGGCCGGCCCGGGCCGGACCTGGCGCAGATCAGCGCGCGGGTCGCGGTCGGCGACTACGACGGCGCGGTGCAGGGCTTCCTGCCCAAGGCCGGCGAGCGCAGCGTGATCAACGAAGTGCAGGCGCTCAACCGCAACGGCACCGCGGTGCTGATGGCCAATGCGTTCAATGACGGCCTGTTCCCGCCGAACCAGTACATCGATCTGTACAACCGCCTGAGCGGGCCCAAGCACCTGATGTTCAGCCAGGGCGATCACGCCACGGCCGAACTGCCGGGCGCGCTCGGCCTGCCCAACGAGGTCTACACGGAAACCACCCGCTGGTTCGACCATTACCTCAAGGGCCAGGCCAACGGCGTGGACAGCGAGCAGCCGGTGCAACTGGCCACGCTCAACGGCACCTGGTTGCGCTACGCCGACTGGAACAGCGTGCAGGCCGGTGCGACCCGCTATGGTCTGACCCGCCCGAGCGGCCTGATCGCGACCGGCGCGCTGAGCAGCGGTACCAGCAGCGGTTGGAGCAAGGGCATCGCCACCGGCGTACCGACCCTGGCCGATTCGGGCGTGCTGCTGGTCAGCGGCCTGCTGCAGGGTCTGGGCCAGCCGGTCACCACCTCGATCCCGCTGGTGGATCGCAACGGCGCGGCGGTGTGGAGCGGGCCGGTGTACACCAGCGCCAAGCGCCTGGCCGGCAGCCCGTCGCTGCGGGTGACGGTGACCCCGAGCCAGGCCAACGTGTCGCTGTTCGCCTACCTCTACAGCATGAACGGGCTTGGCGTGGCGCAATTGCTCAGCCACGCGCCGTACACGCTGCGCAACGCGCCCCCGGGCGTGGCGACCACGATCGACCTGCCGCTGCAGGCGACCGCCGCCGATATCCCGGCCGGCAACCGCCTGGTGCTGGTGGTGGACACCACCGATCCGCGCTACAGCTCGGCCAGCCGCTTCGGCGGCAGCGTCAGCTTCAGTTCGCCGGCGGCCGCGCCGTCCAGCCTGAGCGTGCCGCTGCACTGACCTGCGTGTGACGGAAAGGCCGGCGCAATGCCGGCCTTTCCTGCGTCTTGCCGTAGCCCCGCAGCCCCGCGGTCACGGAAATTACGCGAAATTTACGCGGCAGCCGGCATCGGCCGATAGCGACTTTACGGCCCCGCGCCGGAACATGACCAGGTAGGCGGAATGGTTCCGCCCTGGATCCGACGTCATGCGTTCCCCGCTTTCCTGTGCCGCCCGCCGACGCCTGTCGCGCGGCGCGCTTGCGCTTTTTCTCGTTGCCGGCAGCGCAGCGGCCGATGCCGCCAGCGTCAGCGGCAATGCCACGCTGACCAGCGACTACGTCTGGCGCGGCAGCACCCAGAGCGACGGCGATCCCGCCGTGCAGGCCGGTCTGGCGCTGGCCGCCGACAACGGCGCGTACGCGTCGCTGTGGGCCTCGTCGATCAAGTTCGACAGCACCCCGCACGCCAGCACCGAAGTCGATGGCGTGATCGGCTGGCGCGGCCAGTGGACGCCGGACTGGGCCTGGGACGCGAACCTGACCCGCTACCAATACCCCTCGGCCGCCGCGCTGAACTGGACCGAGCTGGGCGCCACCGTGACCTGGAAGCAGCGCGTGTGGGCGCAGTTGGGCTGGTCCGACGATGCGCTGGCCAGCGACAGCACCGGCACCTACGCGCAGCTCGGCGCGCGCTATCCGTTCAACGAGCGCTTCCGCGTCGAGGCGGCGGTGGGCCATTACTGGCTCGCCCGCAGCTACGCGGACAGCTACACGCATGGGCTGGTCAGCGCCGTGTTCACCCTGCCCAGCATCCGCCAGGGCGGACCGGGGCTGGAGCTGCGGCTGACCGCGCACGACACCGACCGCGCCGCCGAGCGGCTGTTCCCCGACATGGCCGGCACGCGGGTCGAAGCCGCGTTGCAAGCCACCTTTTGAGTTCCGAGGAGAGATGACATGCCGACCTGGCTATCGCTGATCTGCGGCGTGGCGGTGATCGTCGCCGCCGGCTACCTGTTGTACGTGATTCTGCGTCCCGAAGATTTCTGAGCCGAGTGCCACTTCCATGATCGATACATTGCTTGTCTATGCGCTCGCGCTGCTGCTGGGTTGGCCGCTGGGCCTGTACCTGGCCAAGGTGATGCGCGGTGCGCCGATGCGCGGCGACGCGCTGTTCGGCTGGATCGAACGGCCGCTGTACCGCCTGCTGGGCACCGATCCGGCGCGCGGCATGAGCTGGCGCGGCTATGCCGGCGCGTTCCTGGCCAGCAACCTCGTGCTGGGCGTGCTGGTGTTCGTCCTGTTCGTGACCCAGGCGTGGCTGCCGCTGAATCCCGATGCGGTGCCCAACATGCGCTGGGACGTGGCGCTGCACACCATGGTCTCGTTCCTGACCAACACCGACCAGCAGCACTACTCCGGCCAGGCGCAGCTGTCGTATCTGTCGCAGGCGGTGGGCGTGGTCGGGCTGCAGTTCGTCACCCCGATGATGGGCCTGGCGCTGGTGGTGGCGACGCTGCGTGCCTTGTTCGGCGGGCGAACGGCCGCGGCGAGCGGCGGTTCGCAGAGCGCCACGCTCAGCGTCGACGAAGCCGACGTCGGCAACTACTGGGCCGATGTGATTCGGCCGACGCTGCGCTTCCTGCTGCCGCTGTGCCTGCTGTGGACCGTGCTGCTGACCCAGCAGGGCGTGCCGTCCACGCTGGCCGCCGGCCCCACCGCGACGCCGCTGGACGCCAGCGCCGGCATGGCCGCGCAGAAGATCCCGCTCGGCCCGGTCGCGGCGATGGTGGCGATCAAGCAGCTTGGCACCAACGGCGGCGG
The DNA here is from genome assembly GCF_014236815.1 of Xanthomonas sp. GW. NCBI lineage: Bacteria > Pseudomonadati > Pseudomonadota > Gammaproteobacteria > Lysobacterales > Lysobacteraceae > Xanthomonas > Xanthomonas sp. GW. The sequence goes on along the minus strand of NZ_CP051189.1, from coordinate 4,185,192 downwards.
CTGGTACGGCCCCAACAGCGCGATGGCGCTGGAGAACCCGACCCCGTTCTCCAATCTGCTGGAGATGCTGGCGATCGTGCTGATCCCGGTGGCGATCGCGTTCATGGTCGGGCCGTTCACCGGCCGGCGCAAATTCACCGTGCTGGTGTTCGGCAGCATGCTGGCGATGTCGCTGGCTTCCACCGCTGTGTCGGTGTGGTCCGAAGGCCATTCGGCCAGCACCGCGAGTGCGGCGCTGATGGAAGGCAAGGAAGTGCGCTTCGGCGCCGATGCCTCGGCGGCGTGGTCGTCGCTGACCACGCAGACCTCCAACGGCTCGGTCAATGCGATGCACGACTCGCTGGCGCCGCTGACCGGCGGCGTGGCCATGGTCAACATGCTGGTCAACGCGATCTGGGGCGGCATCGGCTGCGGCCTGCAGCAGTTCCTGGTGTACCTGCTGCTCAGCGTGTTCCTGGCCGGGCTGATGACCGGGCGCACGCCGGAGCTGTTCGGGCGCAAGATCGAAGCCGGCGAAGTGCGCCTGCTGGCCTTGCTGATCCTGCTGCAGCCGCTGGTGCTGCTCGGCTTCACCGCGCTGACCCTGGCCATGCCGGCGGCGATCACCGCCACCTCCAATCCCGGCTTCCACGGCATCAGCCAGGTGTTCTACGAGTACACCTCGGCGTTCGCCAACAACGGCTCCGGCTTCGAAGGCCTCGGCGACGGCATCCCCTGGTGGAACCTGACCTGCACGCTGGTGCTGATCCTGGGTCGCTATCCGGCGCTGATCGTGCCGCTCATCGTGGCCGCGCAGATGGCGCGCAAGCGCGTGGCGCCGGAAACCGGCGGCAGCCTGCAGGTGGAAACACCGACCTTCGCGCTGACCCTGATCGCGGTCATCGCGGTCCTGACCGTTCTGCAATTCACGCCGGCACTGGTGTTGGGCCCGATCGCCGATCACCTGACGCTTGCCGCGCACTGAGACCACGACCATGAGCACCCCGCTTCCGCAAGCTTCTTCTTCCGTCCACAAGCCCGGTCTGCTCGACGGCCCCGCGTTGCGTGCGGCGCTGCGCGCCAGCGTGCTGAAACTTTCGCCACGCCATCTGCTCGGCAGTCCGGTGATGGCGGTGGTGTTCGCCGGCACCTTGCTGTCGGCGCTGATCACCGTGGCCGGGCAGGGCGCGCCCGCGTTCGGCTGGGCGGTGACCGCGATCCTGCTGATCACCGTGCTGTTCGGCAATTTCGCCGAAGCGGTGGCCGAGGCGCGCGGCCGCGGCCAGGCCGCCTCGCTGCGGCGCGCACGCAAGGACCTGGTGGCGCGCCGGGTGAGCAGCGCGCAACTGGACGGCGAAACCAGCATTCCCGCCGCCGAACTGAAGCCCGGCGACCTGGTGGTGATCTCCGCCGGCGAACTGATCCCGGCCGACGGCGAGATCGTGCACGGCGTGGCCACCATCAACGAAGCCGCGGTCACCGGCGAATCGGCGCCGGTGCTGCGCGAGGCCGGCACCGACCGTTCCGGCGTGATCGGCGGCACCAAGGTCCTGTCCGACGAGATCGTGGTGAAGGTCACCGCCGAGCCGGGCCACAGCTTCCTGGACCGCATGATCGCGCTGGTCGAAGGCGCCAACCGGCAGAAGACCCCGAACGAGATCGCGCTGACCATGCTGCTGGCGGCGATGACCCTGACCTTCCTGATCGTGGTCGCGAGCTTGCCGATCATCGCCGGCTATGTCGGCGTGCGCATCGATCCGCTGCTGCTGATCGCGCTGCTGGTGTGCCTGATCCCGACCACCATCGGCGGGCTGCTGCCGGCGATCGGCATCGCCGGCATGAACCGCGCGCTGTCGGCGAACGTGCTGGCCAAGTCGGGCAAGGCGGTGGAAGTGGCCGGCGACGTCGACGTGCTGCTGCTGGACAAGACCGGCACCATCACCTACGGCGACCGCCAGGCCACCGCGTTCCATGCGCTCAGCGGCGTCGATGCGGTGCAACTGCGCGAGGCGGCGATGCTGTCCTCGCTGGCCGATCCGACCCCGGAAGGCAAGTCGATCGTGCGCCTGGCGCGCGAGCAGGGCATGCCGCCGGCCGATCCGGACGGCGCCAGCTTCGTCGCCTTCACCGCGCAGACGCGCATGTCCGGCGTCGATCTGGCCGCGCAGGGGCAACAGCCGCCGCGTTCGATCCGCAAGGGTGCGGCCGATGCGGTGATCCGCCACGTCACCGCGCTGGGCGGGCAGGTGCCGGCGGAACTGAAGGGCCGCGTCGAGCAGGTCGCGCGCAGCGGCGCCACGCCGCTGGTGGTGGCCGAGGGCCGGCATGTGCTCGGCGTGGTCGAACTGTCGGACGTGGTCAAGCACGGCGTGCGCGAGAAGTTCGCGCGGCTGCGCGCGATGGGCGTCAAGACGGTGATGATCACCGGCGACAATCCGCTCACCGCCGCGGCGATCGCCGCCGAGGCCGGCGTCGACGACTACATCGCCGAGGCCACGCCGGAAGACAAGCTCGCGCGCATCCGTGCCGAGCAGGCCGGCGGGCGCCTGGTGGCGATGGTCGGCGACGGCACCAACGACGCGCCGGCGCTGGCTCAGGCCGACGTCGGCCTGGCGATGAACTCGGGCACGCAGGCGGCCAAGGAAGCCGGCAACATGGTCGATCTGGATTCGGATCCGGCCAAGCTGCTGGCGGTGGTGGAAGTGGGCAAGCAGCAGCTGATCACCCGCGGCGCGCTGACCACCTTCTCGCTGGCCAATGACGTGTCCAAGTACTTCGCGATCCTGCCGGCGCTGTTCGCCGCCTCGATCCCGCAGATGGCCGCGCTGAACGTGATGCGCCTGTCCAGCCCGGTGCATGCGGTGCTGGCCGCGTTGATCTTCAACGCGCTGGTGATTCCGGCGCTGATCCCGCTGGCGCTGCGCGGCGTGCGCTTCACCCCGGCCACGGCGACCTCGCTGCTGCGCCGGAACATGCTGATCTACGGCGTCGGCGGCGTGCTGCTGCCGTTCGTCGGGATCAAATTGATCGACATGATCCTGGTGGCGCTGGGCTGAGCCCGGCACCGATCTCCCGCTTCTTTTCGGATCTCCTGCGATGAACGTTTCTCCGGTCTCTTCTTCCTACCGCGAACCGCTGCGCTGGCGTGCCGCCGTGGTACTGCCGCTGCTGGTGCTGGGCGCCGCCGCGCTGTATTCGCTGCTGTCCACCCTGCTCGCCGGCGCGCTGTTCCCGGCGCAGGCCAACGGTAGCCTGCTGCAACGCGATGGCCGCGTGCTCGGCTCGGCGCTGGTCGCGCAGCCGTTCGCCGCGCCCGGCTATTTCCAGCCGCGGCCGTCCGCGGCCAAGTTTGACCCGATGGCCGCGGCCGGCAGCAACCAGGCGCGCAGCAATCCCGAGCTGCAGAAGCGCATTGCCGACGCGCGCGCCAGCGTGGCCGCGCGCGACGGCGTGGCCCCGGCGCAGGTGGCGGACGACCTGCTGACCCAGTCCGGCAGCGGCATGGACCCGGATATCAGCGTGGCCGCGGCACAGCAGCAGGTGGCGCGCGTGGCCAAGGCACGCGAACTGCCGGTGGCGACCGTCGCGGCGCTGGTCGCTTCGCAGGCGCAGCCGCGCCAGTTCGGCGTGCTCGGTCAGCCGCGGGTGAATGTGCTGGCGCTGAACCTAGCGTTGGATGGAGCCGGGAATGGGGAGAAGGGAATCGGGAATGGGGAAACGCAAAAGCCGTAGTGCCGGCGGCCCAAGGCTGTAGGCTCTGCGAATCCCTACTCACGAATCCTCAATCCCGGCTCCTCAAATGTCCGACTCACGCACCCAGCAGGCCGATGCGCTGATCGGCGCACTCCAGCGCGAACGCGGCGGGCGACTGACCGTGTTCCTGGGGGCGGCGCCCGGGGTCGGCAAGACCTACGCGATGCTGTCGCGCGCGCGCCAGCTGCAGCAGCAGGGCAGCGAGGTGGTGGTCGGCGTGGTCGAGACCCACGGCCGCGCCGAGACCGCCGCCTTGTTGGAAGGGCTGGCCGTGCAGCCGCGGCAGCGCGTTGAGTACCGCGGCCGCACCCTTGAGGAAATGGACCTGGACGCGCTGCTGGCACGGCGCCCGCCGCTGGTGCTGGTCGACGAACTCGCCCACCGCAACGCGCCCGGCAGCCGCCACGAGCGGCGCTGGCAGGATGTGGAGGAACTGCTCGACGCCGGCATCGACGTCTACAGCACGGTCAACATTCAGCACCTGGAAAGCCTCAACGACGTGGTCCACCGCATCACCGGCATCCGCGTCGGCGAGACCGTGCCCGATGCGATCTTCGACCGCCTGCGCGACATCGTGCTGGTCGATCTGCCGCCGCGCGAACTGATCGAACGCCTGCAGCAAGGCAAGGTGTATCTGCCCGAGCAGGCGGGGCAGGCGTTGCAGGCGTTCTTCTCGCCGTCGAACCTGGCCGCGTTGCGCGAACTGGCGATGCAGACCGCGGCCGACCGCGTCGACAACGACCTGCGCGACGAGCACGCCGCGCAGGGCCGGCCCGGCGTGGCGTTGCGGCGGCGGGTGCTGGTGGCGATCGACGGACGCGGCCAGTCCGATTATCTGGTGCGGGTGGCGCGGCGCCTGGCCGAGCGCCGCGGCGCGCCGTGGAGCGTGGTTACCGTGCAGACCCAGGCGCAGCCGGAGGAAGCGTGGCAACTGGAGGTCGATCGCGCCTTCGCGCTGGCGCGGCGGCTCGGCGGCGACGCCGCGCTGCTGCACGGCGCCAGCGTGGCCGATGCGCTGCTCGACCACGCCGCGCACAACGGCGTGTCCACGCTGTTGCTCGGCCGCACCCGCGAACGGCCGCTGGCGCGGATGATCAACCGCACGCTCACCCAGCAGCTGCTGCAGCGCGGCGCGCATTACGAACTGGTCATCATCAGTTCGCCGGAGGCGCGCGCGCGCGCGCGGCGGCGTTGGCGCAGTCCCGGCCACTGGCTGTCGCGCGACGACCTGGTGTTCGCCACGGTCGCGTCGCTGCTGGCGGTGGCGGTGGCCTGGATCGCCGAACGCTGGGTCGGCATCGACGACCTGTCGATGGTGTTCATCGTCGCGGTGGTGATGGTCGCGGCGAAGACGCGCATGGCCGCGGCGGTGCTGTCGGCGCTGCTGAGCTTCTTCGCCTACAACTTCTTCTTCATCGAACCGCGCTACACGCTGCACATCGGCGCGCGCCAGGGCGTGGTCACGGTGCTGCTGTTCCTGGTCGCCGCGCTGGTCGCCGGGCGCCTGGCGTCGCGGCTGCGCATGCAGGTGCTGGCGCTGCGCGCGGCCAACGCGCAGACCACCGCACTGCAGCGGCTGGGTCGCGAACTGACCAGCGCCGCCGACCTGGGCCAGGTGCTGGAGGCCGGGCGCCGCGCGCTGGCTGCCACGCTCGAGGCCGAGGCCTGGGTGCGGCTGCAGCCGCTGGAAGCGGCGCACGCCGCCGCGCAGGACGGCGCGCACGACTACGCCGCGTCGATGGCGGCGGTGGACCGCAGCGCCGCCGACTGGGCGCAGCGCCACGGCCAGGCCACCGGCCGCTTCACCGACACCCTGGCCGGCGCCAGCTGGTGGTTCCTGCCGGTGCGCCACGAGCGCGGCGCGATCGGCGTGGTCGGGCTCAAATTCGCCGCCGGCGTGCAGCGTCCCGGGCTGGAGCAGCAGCGTCTGGCTGAAGCCATGGTCGAGGACATCGGCCAGGCGGCGCTGCGCACGCGCCTGGTCGCCGACCTGGAAAGCGCGCGGGTCAGCGGCGAGACCGAGCGCCTGCGTTCGGCACTGCTGTCGTCGGTCTCGCACGACCTGCGTTCGCCGCTGGCGGCGATGATCGGCGCGGCCAGCAGTCTGGCCAGCTACGGCCAGGCGATGGACGCCGAGGACCGCCGCAGCCTGCTGGAAACGATCCAGCTGGAAGGCGAGCGCCTGGATCGCTACATCCAGAACCTGCTCGACATGACCAAGCTCGGCCACACCGGGCTGACCTTGAACCGCGACTGGATCGACGTGGACGAACTGATCGGCTCGGCCGCGCGGCGGCTGCAGCGCTACCAGCCGCAGGTGCGCCTGGACATCGCCCTGGCCGCCGAACTGCCGACGCTGTGGGTGCATCCGGCGCTGGTCGAGCAGGCGATCTTCAACGTGCTGGAGAACGCGGCGAAATTTTCGCCGGAGGGCGAGGCGATCCGCGTCGCCGCGGCGATGGTCGACGGGCGCCTGCGCATCGACATCGGCGACCGCGGCCCGGGCATTCCCGAGGACGAGCGTGCACGCATCTTCGACATGTTCTACAGCGTCGAGCGCGGCGACCGCGGCCGCCACGGCACCGGCCTGGGCCTGACCATTTGCCAGGGCATGATCGGCGCGCACGGCGGCAGCGTCGAGGCGCTGCCCGGCGCCGATGGTCGCGGCACCACGATCCGCATTACTCTGCCGTTGATCGAACCCGCCGCCCCGCCACCCCGTCCCGATGCCGACTGAGTCCCACGCCGATCCGATTCCGCCGCCGCGCGTGCTGGTCATCGACGACGAGCCGCAGATCCGGCGTTTCCTGGACATCAGCCTGCGCGCGCAGGGCTACCGCGTGCTGCAGGCGGCCACCGGCGGCGACGGCCTGGCGCAGCTGGCCGCGCACGGCGCCGAACTGGTGGTGCTGGACGTGGGCCTGCCCGACCAGGATGGGCACAGCGTGCTGCGCGAATTGCGGCAGTGGTCCGCGGTGCCGGTGATCATGCTCACCGTGCGCGCCGGCGAAGCGGAGAAGGTGCAGGCGCTGGACGCCGGCGCCAACGACTACGTGACCAAGCCGTTCGGCGTGCAGGAACTGATGGCGCGCATCCGCGTGCTGCTGCGCATACAGCCCGCCGCCGGCGAAGCCGAGCCGGTATTCGACGACGGCCACCTGCACATTCACCTGGGCTTGCGCGAGGTGCGCCTGGACGGCGAGCCGCTGCCGCTGAGCCGCAAGGAATACGCACTGCTCGCGCTGCTGCTGCGCCACAGCGGCCGCGTGCTGACCCAGCCGCAACTGCTGCGCGAAGTGTGGGGGCCGACCCACCAGGAAGACACCCACTACCTGCGCATCCTGGTCGGCAAACTGCGGCAGAAACTCGGCGACAGCGCGGTGACGCCGCGCTACATCGCCACCGAGCCGGGCGTGGGGCTGCGCTTCATCGGGGTGAGCGAACGCAGCGCCTGAGACACGCGGACAATCGCAGTCGGTTCTGCAAGACGGTCGATAACCTGGCCCGGTGCACTGTAGGAGGGGCTTCAGCCCCGACAGGTTCCCAAGTCGTCTGCCTTTTCCGCTTCGTTCGTCGCGGCTCAAGCCGCTCCTACAAAAAGCGGCCGACGGTTGCCTGCACGCGGCATCAGGCCGATTCTTCGAGTCCCGAGTCCCGAGTCCCGAGTCCCGAGTCCCGAGTCCCGCTCACGCATCCGGCAACACCTTGCCCGGATTGAGGATGCCGTCCGGGTCCAGTGCGCGCTTCACCGCGCGCATCGCGTCCAGCGTCGCTGCGTCGAACGCCTGCGCCATGTAGTCGCGCTTGGCCACGCCGATGCCGTGCTCGCCCGACAGCGTGCCTTCCAGCGCCAGCACCAGCGTGAACAGGCGCGGCAGTGCGGCGTGGGCACGCGCGGTCTCGGCGGCATCGTCGGGTGCGTACATGATGTTGACGTGCAGGTTGCCGTTGCCGGCATGGCCGAAGGCGACGATCGGCAGGTCGAATTCCGCCGCCAGCGCTTCTACCCCGGCGACCAGTTCGGGGATGCGCGACACCGGCACCACCACGTCTTCGTTGATCTTGCCCGGCTTGATCGTGCGCAACGCCGGCGACAGCGCGCGGCGCGCGGCCCACAGCCGGTCGCGCGCGGCGCCGTCGGTGGCCACGTCCAGCGACAGCAGGCCGTCGCCCTCGGCCGCCGCGCCCAGCGCCTGCAGCGCATAGGGCAGGGTGTCGTGGTCGCCGTCGGCTTCGATCAACAGCATCGCGCCGGCTTCGGGCACGTCGCTGCCGTTGCGGCGCAGCAACGCGATCGCGCTGCGATCCATGAATTCCAGCATCGCCGGCGTGGTCGGCTGCGCCATCAGTCGCGATACCGCCGCCGCGGCGCTGCCGGCATCGCGGTAGAAGGCGCGCAGCCCGGCCTGCGCCAGCGGCCGCGGCGACAGTTTCAGCGTGGCCTCCACGATCAGCGCCAGGGTGCCTTCGCTGCCGACCAGCAGGTGGGTCAGGTCGTAGCCGGTGGCGTCCTTGGTGTAGGCGCCGCCGCAGCGGATCAATTCGCCGGCGCCGGTCACCGCGACCACGCCGAGCACGTTGTCGCGGGTGGCGCCGTACTTCACCGCGCGCGGGCCGCCGGCGTTGGTCGACAGGTTGCCGCCGACGCTGCAGATCTCGGCGCTGGACGGGTCCGGCGGCCAGAACAGGCCGTGCGGCGCCAGCGCCTGTTGCAGCTCGCCGTTGAGCACGCCGGGTTCGACCACCGCGCAGCGGTCCTGCGGGCGCAACTGCACGATGCGGTTCATGCGCGCGAACGACAGCACCACGCCGCCGTCGAACGGCACCGCGGCGCCGGCGGTGCCGGTGCCGGCGCCGCGTGCGACGATCGGCACGCGGTGTTCGCGGCAGGCGCGCACGATCGCCTGCACCTGTTCGCGGGTCTGCGGCAGCGCTACCGCGTCGGCCAGCGCCCAGCGCCGCGAATCGTCCTCGCCGTAGCTGCGCCGGCTGGCATCGTCGGTACGCCAGCCGTTGCTACCTAGCAGCGCGGCGAGGGTGTCGGTCAGGGCGGCAGGCAGCGGCGTGGTCATGGCTGGGATCGCGAAGTGGAAGAGGGAGGCGACTGCAGCAGTTTCCAGGTGCCGACCGCCAGCGCCAGCGGCAGCCACACCCAGCGCACTTCGGACCACAGCGTGGCCACGCCGCGCGCACTGAAGAAACCATTGGCGAATGGCGACACGCGGATCGGCCGCCACGGCGCGAACCAGCGCTGCTCGCTCCACGGCCAGGCCAGGGCGACGCCGAGGCCGCCGGAGGTCAGCGCATCGAGCAGCGGGTGCGAGACCGTGCAGACGAACATCCAGGTCGCCGCCTGCAGCGCGCCGGCACGCAGCGCTCGGTGCAGCAGCGCACCGAGCACGCCCAGCACCGCGGCGAACAGCAGCGAATGGCTGGCGCCGCGATGGCCGAACGCATCGGCGTAGGGGATGTGCAGGGCGAACGCGACCACGTCCAGATCGGGCAGCATCGATGCGACGATGCCGGCGCCGAGCAGGCGCGTGGAAATGCGTCCGCGATCGGCGGCGGCCCACAGCGCCAGCGGGATCGCGGCGTGGGTGAAGATGCTCGGCACGTCAGCAGTCGTCGGCGCGGAACGCGTCGCGCAGCCAGGTCAGCCGCGGCGGTTCGCCTTCGGCTTCGACCACGTCGAAGCGGCACGGCCAGTTCGCGTAGTGCGGATGCGCGGCCAGGAACAATTGCGCCGCCAATACCAGCCGGCGGCGCTTGCGCAGGTCGACCGAGGCGGCGCCGCCGCCGAACGCGTCGTTGCGCCGGTAGCGCACCTCGACGAACACCAGGCACTGCGCCTGCTGCATCACCAGGTCCAGTTCGCCGCCGCGATAGCGCACGTTCGCGGCGATCAGGTGCAGCCCGGCGCGTTCCAGTTCGGCGCGCGCCGCCGCTTCCACGTCGTTGCCGCGTTGCCGGCGGTCAACGCCCATCGGGCAGCGGCGTCGCGCGCCCGCCGCTGAAGGTGGACCAGGCCGGGGTGCGCAGGATGTTGCCGAAGCCGTCCAGGTGCAGCACGCCGGTGGCGCCGCGCAGATTGGCTTCGGCGCCGGTGGCGAGCTTCTCGAGGTAGGCGCTGATCTGCCAGGCGTCGTAGCCGAACGCGAACAGGCGCGCGCCTGGGCCGCGCGCGGTCGGCAGCGTTTCGGCCACGCTGGTCGCCGCCGGCAGGCCGCCGACGCCGCGCACGTTCCACAGTTCGCTCGGGTAGGCGATGCCGTCCAGTACCAGGTCGTCCTCCGGCTTGCCGGTGCCGAGCACCAGCTGCGAGGTCGCCACCCGGCTCTTGCCGGCGAAGCCGGCCAGCGCCAGCTGCGGCGCCAGCGCGCGCGCGGTGCCGCCCTTCACCGCCAGGAACACCGCGTCGGCGGCGCCGGCGTTGCGCAGCTGCGCGCCGACATCGCCCGGCACCTCGGCCACGCTGACGCTGGCCGCGACCTTGCCGCCGCGCTCGCTGAAGCGCTCGCGGAACGCGGCCACCGCGCGGCGGCCGTTGTCGTCGTTGCTGCCGATCACCAGCGCGTTGCGGCGCTCGTGCGCCAGCAGGTATTCGGCGGCGGCGATGCCGTCGTCTTCCGGCGCCAGCGAGAAGCCGGCGCTGCCGGCGGGCGGCGCGCTGGTGCCGCGGTTCAGCGCCAGCAGCGGCACCGGCAGCGCGTCGCGGGCGAACAGCGCGCTGACCTCGTCGCGGCCCAGCGGGCCGACCACGAAGTCGGCGCCACTGTCGATCGCCTTCTGGTACGCGGCCAGCGCGCCGGCCGCGGTGCCGGTGGTGTCGATGAAGTTGATCTCCGGGCGGCGCCGGGTCTCGCCGTAGTAGCCGGCGAGAAGGCCGTCGCGTACCGGCGCGGCCGCGGTCGCCAGGGTGCCGCTCAGCGGCAGCAGCACCGCCAGCTTGGCCGGCGGGCGGTAGCCGTCGCGCTCGGCCGGCGGCCGCTTGCTGGTGTCGAAGCCCCATTGCTCGCCGCGGTCGAACGGCCGCGGCAGCGCCAGGCCGCGGCTGATCAGTGCGCGCCCGGCGAAGTTGTACAGCGGATCGCCGGCCGGCAGCGCGGCGGCGCGGGCCTGCAGCGTGGCGTCGTTCAAGGCCGCGAGCTGGCGCACGATGGCGCGCTGGTTGTCGCTGCGCGCCTGGCCGGTCAGGCCGATATCGGCGCGGGCGCGTTCGTCCAGCGCAGCGGTGGCGTCGCCGGTGCCTTCCAGCGCCTGCGCGCGGGCCAGGTGCCAGCGCGCGCGCAGGTTCTGCGGCACCGCCTGCGGATCGCTGCCCAGCGCCTGCAGCGCCTGCGCCGGCTGCCGGTCGACCAGCGCCAGCTCGGCGTTGACCAGGGCCAGCCGCACCTTGCTCAGGCCCGACAGCTGGCGCGGCTGCACCTGCGCGGCCAGGCTGCGCGCGCGGGCGACATCGCCGCCCTCGTACCAGGCGAAGGCGGCGTCGGCCAGCAACTGGTTGCGCTCGCTGCCGGTGGCGGTGGCGGCCTGCGCCTCGAGCTGCTGCGCCGCTTCCCGCGGCTTGCCCTGGTCGAGCAGCGCCAGCGCCGCGGATTGGGCCGGCGACGACGCGCTCTGCGTCACGCTGGTGGTGGCGCAGCCGGCGAACAGCAGCGCCAGCAGCGACAGGGCGGAAATCCTTGCGAATCGCTTGTTCATTTCTGGTCCATTCGGCAGGGCACGCCTGGGCGCGCCGGGGAAAACCGCTACGATTCTACCCTTGACCATGGAAAGCCGTAGATGAGCGCCCAGCCCGGAACCCTGCATGTCGTCGCCACGCCGATCGGCAATCTCGCCGACCTGACGCCGCGCGCGCAGGAGGTGCTGCGCGCGGTCGCCGCGATCTGCGCCGAGGACACCCGCCGCAGCGGCCAGCTGCTGTCGCACTTCGGCATCGACAAGCCGCTGGTCGCGCTGCACGAGCACAACGAAGACGCGCTGGCGCAGCGCATCGTCGCGCGCCTGCTCGGCGGCGAATCGCTGGCCCTGGTCAGCGACGCCGGCACCCCGCTGGTCAGCGACCCCGGCTACCGGCTGGTGCGCGCCGCGCGCGAGGCCGGGGTGCGGGTCAGCCCGGTGCCCGGCGCCTGCGCGGCGATCGCCGCGCTCAGCGTGGCCGGCCTGCCCAGCGACCGTTTCAGCTTCGAGGGCTTCCTGCCGGCCAAGGCCTCCGGCCGCCGCGAGCGTCTGGCGCGCCTGGCCGGCGAGCCGCGCACCCTGGTGTTCTACGAATCGGCGCACCGCATCGTCGAATCCCTGGCCGACTGCCGCGCCGCCTTCGGCGACGCGCGCCCGGCGGTGCTGGCACGCGAGCTGACCAAGCTGTTCGAAACCGTGCTCGACGGCAGCCTGGCCGAACTGCAGGCGCAGGTGGAAGCCGACGCCAACCAGCGCAAGGGCGAGTTCGTGCTGATCGTGCAGGGCGCCGGCGACGATGCCGACGCGCAGCTGGCCGAGGGCCGCCGCGTCTACGCCACGCTCAGCGCGCACCTGCCGCCGTCCACCGCCGCCAAGCTGGCCGCGGAAATCACCGGGGCGCCGCGCAAGGCGTTGTATGGGGGCTGAGGTGGCCGCATACCGAGCGGATGCCGGCTGACCTGCAGCGGGCAATCGCGAACCTGCCGTTCCCAGGCGAATGCGCTGTCAGGCGACTGCCGGAATCGGAAACCTGCTTGCCCTAAAAGGCGTTGAGTCAAAGCGAGGCTAAAGCCTCCGAACCCGGGAGTCTGGCCCGGAGTCTGGGGATTTTTTGAGAAAGTGGCGGAGCCGGCCGATAAGCCGGGTTCTGTCGTGGACAGTCATTCTTCTAGGCGCCGCGTCACCGCGGCGCTCAAGCAACCTACCCGGACCCGACGCGGGCAGCGCCATGAGGTCCCTATTTGGTCTTGCTCCAGGTGGGGTTTGCCGTACCGGTCCGTTGCCGGACTCGCGGTGCGCTCTTACCGCACCATTTCACCCTTACCGGTCTGCTTGCGCAGACTTAGGCGGTATCTTTCTGTTGCACTTTCCGTCGGCTCGCGCCGCCCAGGCGTTACCTGGCACCTTGCCCTATGGAGCCCGGACTTTCCTCGGCATCTCACTGCACCGAAATGCACCGGGATGACGCGACTGTCTGGCCGACTCCGCCGTCGCTATTGTCGCATGTGCGGCGCCGCTGCGCCGCGCGGTCCGGATTCCGCTCTTACCGGGACCCGAGTCCCGAGTCCCCGGTCCCGAGCCCCTCCAGCCGCGTCTCCCCCAGGAACACCCCATCCGGGCCGAAGCGGCGCTCGTGGATCCAGCCGCGGCCGTCGCCGTCCACCGCCACGATGGTGCTGGCGCGGGTGCCGTAGTCGTGGCCGCGGATGAAGGCCGGCGACAGGCGCCGCTCCAGCTCCAGGCCCACGCCGGTGTCGGGCAGCTGGGCGTCGGCGGCGAGGGTCTCGTCGGCCAGCGCCCGCCATAGCGGGGACAGGTCCTCGTCGCCGGCGGCGGTCCAGCCCGCCAGGACCTCGCACAGGCGCAGCGTTTTCGGCCAGGGCGCATCCAGTGCGCCGTTGGACATGCCGTGGATGCCGGGTGCCAGGCGCTGCCGGGCCGGCGGGTGGTTGCCGAGGTGGTCGGCGCCGTCGGCGTCGGCCAGCAGCAGGTTGAACGGCGGATAGGCGTCGGCGCGCAGCGCCAGTGCGTCGGCGAACGCGGCCGCCGGTTCGGCGCCGGTCAGGTAGTCGGCGACCAGGGCGCCGCGCGAGGCGCCGGACATCGACGCCAGCGGGTCGCGCACGTTGGTGACCACGGTGCAGCGGCCGGTGTCGTCCAGGCCTACCCAGCTGCCGCCGGAACGCAGGTCGCGCCCCGCCAGCACCCGCTCCGCCGGCGCCGCCCAGCGCTGCAGCGGCGCGGTCGGGCGGGCGTGGAATTCGTCGCGGTTGCCGACCAGCAGCAGGCGCCAGCGCGGGTGCGATTCGAGGGCGAGGGCGACCAGGCACATAGCGGCGGATTGTGCGGTTTTGCGCAGCGGCTTGCGAGCCGGTCGGTGGGGACCGCGGCAGCTGGCCGCTGTCTTAACGCCTTGTGCACGGGGCTGAATTTCCGCTCAATCTCAAAATATGAGACGAAACAGCAACTTGTGGATAAGCTTTGAACAAGTCTCTAAAGAATGGCGCAAGCCATTGATGTGGCTAGCGATTTATCGCTCGCAAAGTTGTTGACAACCTTTCGGGCGCTGCTAAGGTGGGCACTCGAGGGGAAACCGGGTTTTTTGTGGTTTTTCGTGGTTCAATGACCGTCCAGGCGGATTTGGAAAGGTGTAGGCGTCGTGTTTCAGGGCGAGACCGCAATCACAGTGGACGACAAGGGGCGTATGGCGGTTCCCACCGCGTACCGCGACCTCGTCGTGCGCGCGAGCGGCAATCGGCTGGTGCTGACCTACAACCCGTTCGAAGCCGGATGCCTGTGGCTGTACGCGGAAAAGGAGTGGGCGCGGGTCCGTGACGACGTCATGGCCAAGCCCAACACCCAGCGCGTGGTGCGGGTCCTGCAGCAGAAGCTGGTGGGTTCCTCGGCCGCGCTGGAGCTGGACGCCAACAGCCGCATCACCATCCCGCCGAGCCACCGCGCCGCGGTGGGCATCGAAAAGCGCGCCGTGCTGTTGGGCATGGGCGACAAGTTCGAACTATGGAGCGAGCAGGCTCATCGTGCACTGATCCAGCAGACATTGTCTGATGAGGATCTGGGCGATGGATTGCTCGATCTGAAGTTGTGAGCCGGGGTGTCCGGATGCGCGGACAGGCGCAGGCCGGTCACCTTCCGGTGTCGCAACCGCCGGCGGCGCATGTGCCGGTGTTGTTCGCGCAGGTCATGGACGGGCTGCAGGTGATCGAAGACGGAATCTATCTGGATGGCACGTTCGGGCGTGGCGGACACGCGCGCGGGGTGCTGCACAAACTCGGCCCAGGAGGCCGGCTGCTGTTGATGGACAAGGATCCCGAAGCGATCGCCGAAGCCGAACTTGCGTTCGGTGGCGATGCGCGCGTGCGCATCCGCCGCGGCAGCTTCGCTGAACTCGGGCAATGGGACGCCGCCGCCGACCTGGACGGGGTGTTGTTCGACCTGGGGGTGTCCTCGCCGCAGCTGGACGTGGCCGCGCGCGGCTTCTCGTTCGGCAAGGACGGCCCCCTGGACATGCGCATGGACCCGGACGCCGGCGAAAGCGCCGCGCAGTGGCTGGCGCGCGCCGACGAGCGCGCCATCGCCGACGTGCTGTGGACCTATGGCGACGAACGCCAGAGCCGGCGCATCGCCCGCGCGATCGTGGCGCGCCGCGCCGAGCAGCCGCTGACCCGCACCGCGCAGCTGGCCGAGCTGATCGACAGCGTGATGCCGCGCGGCGACAGCAAGACCCATCCGGCCACGCGCAGCTTCCAGGCGATCCGCATCCACATCAACCGCGAGCTGGCCGACCTCGAAGCCGGGCTGGACGCGGCGCTGGCCAGGCTCAAGCCGGGCGGACGCCTGGCGGTGATCAGCTTCCACTCGCTGGAAGACCGCATCGTCAAGCAATTCATGAACCGCCACGCCAAGGCCCCGCCGAGCAACCGCCGCCTGCCCGAAGCGCAGCCGTTCGTGCCGACCCTGCAACTGCATGGCGGCGCGATCAAGGCCGATGCCGACGAACTGGCCGGCAACCCGCGTGCGCGCAGCGCGGTGCTGCGGGTGGCTGAGAAGCTGGGATTCGGGATTGGGGATTCGGGATTGGAGAAGAGCGCTCGCCCAATCCCCAATTCCGAATCCCCAATCCCGGCGTCTCCGGCAGGAGACGCCCAATGAGCCGGCTGCTGCTCATCGTCCTGCTCGCCTGCACCATCTCTTCGGCGATCGGGGTGGTGTACATGCGCCATCGCCATCGCCAGCTGTTCGTCGAGCTGTCGCGGCTGGAGCACAACCGCGACGAGCTGAACATCGAATTCGGCCGGTTGCAGCTGGAGCAGGCGACCTGGGCCGAAAGCAATCGCGTCGACCAGGTCGCGCGCGAGCGGCTGGGCATGAAGTTTCCGGAAACCGGCGACATCGTGGTGGTGCGGCCATGAGCAAGACCGGCCGCAACCGCCCGCGCAGCAACTTCAATCTCCGTGGTCGGCTGGTGCTGGTCGGTGCGGCGCTGAGCCTGTGCTCGGTCACCCTGATCGGCCGCGCCGCCTACGTGCAGATCATCAACAGCGATTTCTACCAGCGCCAGGGCGAGGCGCGCTACCTGCGCGAGCTGCCGATCGCGACTTCGCGCGGCATGATCACCGATCGCAACGGCGAGCCGCTGGCGGTGTCCACGCCGGTGGAATCGATCTGGGTCAATCCGCAGGAACTGCTGCGCAATCCCGACCGCATCCCGCAGCTGGCGCAGGCGCTGGAACTGCCGAGCGACGAACTGGCCGCCAAGCTGTCGCAGAAGTCGGACAAGGAGTTCATGTACCTCAAGCGCCGGATCAATCCGGACAAGGCGCATGCGGTGGTCGCGCTGGGCATCCCGGGCGTGTTCTCGCAGCGCGAGTTCCGCCGCTTCTACCCGCAGGGCGAAGCGATGGCGCACGTGCTCGGCTTCACCAACATCGACGACCGCGGCCAGGAAGGGCTGGAGCTGGCGTACGACGAATGGCTGCGCGGCAAGCCCGGCTCCAAGCGCGTGATCCGCGACCGCAAGGGCGCGATCGTGGAGAGTATCGACCTGGTCAAGCCGGCCGAGCCGGGCAAGGACCTGACCCTCAGCATCGATCGCCGCATCCAGTTCCTTGCGTACAAGGAGCTGCGCAACGCGCTGGTGGAAAACAATGCCGCCGGCGGCTCGATCGTGGTGATGGACGTGGCCACCGGCGAGATCATGGCCATGGTCAACCTGCCGACCTACAACCCGAACTCGGTCACCGGGGTCAATTCCGATGCGCGCCGCAACCGCGCGGTCACCGACCTGGTCGAGCCGGGTTCGACGATGAAGCCGTTGACCATCTCCACCGCGCTCAAGGCCGGGGTGGTGACCAAGGACACGCTGATCGACACCAACCCGGGCTACATGGCGATCGGCCGCTTCACCATCAAGGACGTGCCGCGCAACAACGGCGTGCTGACCGTGACCGGCGTGATCACCCGCAGCTCCAATATCGGCGCGGCCAAGATCGCGGCCAAGCTGCCGGACCAGACCTTCTACGACCAGATCCACAGCTACGGCTACGGCAGCGCCCCGCACAGCGGCTTCCCCGGCGAATCGGCCGGCGTGCTGCCGTCGCCGGGCCGCTGGAGCGGGTCGTCCAAGACCACCATGTCCTACGGCTATGGCCTGTCGGTGACGCCGCTGCAGATCGCGCGCGCGTACTGCGCGCTCGGCAACGGCGGCAAGCTGGTCACGCCGACCTTCATCAAGGGCCAGCACGAGGACACCAAGGAAGTGCTGAGCCCGGCGATCGCCAAGGAAGTGGTATCGATGATGGAAACCGTGGTGACCCAGGGCGGCGCCAAGGGCGCGGCGATCCTCGGCTACCACGTCGCCGGCAAGACCGGCACCGCGCGCCTGAACGGTCCCGGCGGCTATATCCGCGGCCACTACAACGCGCTGTTCGCCGGCCTGGTGCCGGCGAGCAATCCGCGCTTCGCCACGGTCATCGTGATCAACGATCCGCAGGGCGCCAAGTACTACGGCGGCCTGGTCTCGGCGCCGGTGTTCCACAACGTGATGGAAGGCGCGCTGCGGCTGATGGACGTGCCGCCGGACGACATCCAGGCGTGGCTGGCGGCGCAGGCCGCCGGCAAGAGCGGCCATGCGCCGCCGCCGGTGCCGGTGGAGCCGGACCCGGCCGTGGTGCCCGACGCCGCCGCCGAGGTCGAAGCCGCGCTGCCGACCGCGCGCGCCATCGCGCCGCCGCCGGCCGCGCAGCCGGTGCCGTTGCAGGAGACGCATCAGTGAGCCGCGCGCTGCCGCTGTCGAAGCTGCTGCCGGACGTGGCGCTGGCGCGCGACGTGCAGGTGTCCGGGCTGGTCATGGACAGCCGCGCGGTGCGCGCCGGCGATGCGTTCGTGGCGATCGCCGGGTTCGGCGCGCACGGGCTGGGCTTCGTCGCGCAGGCGCAGGCCAATGGCGCCGCGGCGATCCTGTTCGAACCGCCGGCGCCGGCCGAATTGCCGGCCCCGGCCGACGCGATCGCGGTGCCGGGCCTGCGTGCGCGCATGGGCGCGATGGCCGACCAGTTCCACGGCCATCCGTCGCAGACGATGACCATGGTCGGGGTCACCGGCACCAACGGCAAGACCTCCACCGTGCAGTTGCTGGCGCAGGCCTGGCAGTGCCTGGGCACGCGCAGCGGCAGCATCGGCACGCTCGGCGTCGGCCTGTACGGCGACGTGGTGCCGACCGGTTTCACCACGCCGCTGGTGTTGCAGACGCACGCGCTGCTGGCGCAGCTGCGCGACGCCGGCGCGCAGGCGGTGGCGATGGAAGTGAGCTCGCACGCGTTGGACCAGGGCCGCGTGGATGCGGTGCACTTCGACGTGGCGGTGTTCACCAATCTCACCCGCGACCATCTGGACTACCACGGCGACATGGCCGGCTACGGCGCGGCCAAGGCGCGGCTGTTCGCTACGCCTGGTCTGAAGGCCGCGGTGGTCAATCTCGACGACGCGTTCGGCCGCGAGCTGCTGGCGACGCTGGACCCGGCGCTGCGCCGCATCGGCGTCAGCTCGCGCGGCCAGGCCGGCGCCACGCTGCGCGCCGAGGCGCTGCGCCTGGACGCGCGCGGCATCGGTTTCGACTTGCTGATCGACGGTGCGCGCCATTCGGTGCAGTCGCCGCTGCTCGGCCGCTTCAACGTGGACAACCTGCTGGCCGTGGCCGGCGCGCTGTACGCGCTGGACGTGGCGCCGGCGCGTATCGCCGCGACGCTGTCGCAGCTGCAGCCGATCCGCGGACGCATGAACCGCCTCGGCGGCAGCGACGCGCAGCCACTGCTGGTGATCGACTACGCGCACACCCCGGACGCGCTGGAGCAGGCGCTGGACAGCCTGCGCGGCCACGTCCACGGCCGCCTGCTGTGCGTGTTCGGTTGCGGCGGCGAGCGCGACACCGGCAAGCGTCCGCAGATGGCGGTGATCGCGCAGCGCCTGGCCGATGCGGTGATCGTCACCGACGACAATCCGCGCGGCGAGGACGGCGATCGCATCGTCGCCGACATCCTGGCCGGGTTCACCGACCTGCAGGCGGTGCGCGTGCAGCGCGACCGCGCGCAGGCCATCGCCCTGGCCGTGGCCGAAGCCGGTCCCGACGACATCGTGCTGATCGCCGGCAAGGGCCACGAGCCGTACCAGGACATCGCCGGCATCCAGCATCCGTTCGACGACACCGAGGTCGCCGCGCAGGCGCTGCAGGCGCGCGCCGCACCGACCGTGGAGCACGCCCGATGAAGCGCCTGCCGCTGTCGATGATCGCGCACTGGGCCGGCGCCGAGCTGCACGGCGACGACGTGGCGATCGATGCGATCGCCCACGACACCCGCACGCTGGCGCCGGGCAGCCTGTACGTGGCGCTGCGCGGCGAACGTTTCGACGGTCACGACTTCGTCGCCGATGCCGCCGCGCGCGGCGCCAGCGCATTGCTGGTGGAGCTGTTGCAGCCGCAAATCGAATTGCCGCAGATCCTGGTCGCCGACACCCAGCTGGCATTGGCGCGGATCGCCGCCGGCATGCAGCGCGGCCGCGCCACGCGGGTGGCCGCGATCACCGGCAGCAACGGCAAGACCAGCGTCAAGGCGCTGCTGCTGGCGATCCTGCAGCATGCCTGCCGCGTGAACGGCGGCAGCGTCTACGCCAATCCCGGCAACCGCAACAACGAGATCGGCCTGCCGCTGGCGGTGATCGAAGCGCCGGACGCGGCCGACTACGCGATCTACGAGATGGGCGCCGGCAAGCCGGGCGACATCGCCTACCTGACCGACATCGTCGCCCCCGATGCGGCGCTGGTGAACAACATCGCGCCGGCGCATCTGGAGCGGATGGGCAGCCTGCTCGGCGTCGCCGAGACCAAGGGTGCGATCTACGCCGCACTGAGCGCCGACGGCACCGCGGTGGTCAATGCCGACGACGCGTTCGGGCTGTGGTTCGAACAGCGCCTGCCGGCGCCGCTGGCCCCGCGCGTGCTGCGCTTCGGCCTGCAGGCCAGCGCCGAGGTCAGCGCCACGCAGCTGAGCATGCGCGCGGACCGCTCGCAGTTCGTGCTGGTCACTCCACAGGGCGAGATCGAGACCACGCTGCCGTTGCCGGGCCGGCACAACCTGATGAACGCACTGGCCGCCGCCTCGCTGGCGCTGGCGCTGGATATCGCGCCGGCGCTGATCGCCGCGGGCCTGGCGCAGGTGCAGCCGGTGCCGGGCCGACAGATCGCGCACACGCTGCCCGGCGGCGCGGTGCTGATCGACGACAGCTACAACGCCAACCCGGGTTCGCTGGCCGCGGCGATCGACGCGCTGGCCGCGGCCGGCGGCGAGCGTTGGCTGGTGCTGGGCGACATGCGCGAACTCGGCGACGGCGCCGAGGCGCTGCACGCCAGCGGCGGCCGCCGCGCCCGCGACGCCGGCCTGACCCGGCTGTACGCGCTGGGCCCGCTCAGCGCCGTCGCCGCACAGGCCTTCGGCGAGAACGGCCGCGTGTTCGACAGCCATGCGGCGTTGATCGCCGCGCTGCATGCGGATCTGCGTGCGGCCGGGAGTCGGGATTTGGGATTGGGGATTCGTGAAGAGCAAGATCAAGAGCAGGAAACAGAGCTGATGGATGAGAACACCGGCGCGGTGGCAGACGGCGTTGTGCCGCCCCGATTCCCGATTTCCGATTCCCGACTCCCGGCTCCTCCCACCCTCCTGGTCAAAGGTTCGCGCGGCAGCGCCATGGACAAGATCGTGAGCGCGCTGCTGGCGCAGGGAGAGGAGGCGCCGCATGCTGCTTGAACTGTCCCGCTGGCTGCAGCAGCTGGAGAGCCTGTTCGGGCTGTTCGGCTACCTCACCTTCCGCGGCATCCTCGCGGCGCTGACCTCGCTGTTCCTGTCGCTGTGGCTGGGTCCGGCGGTGATCCGCAAGCTGGCGCAGTTCAAGGGCGGCCAGCCGATTCGTCAGGACGGCCCGCAGAGCCATTTCTCCAAGGCCGGCACGCCGACCATGGGCGGCTCGATGATCCTGCTGACCGTGCTGCTGTCGGTGCTGCTGTGGGGCGACCTGCGCAACCGCTACGTGTGGCTGGTGCTGGCGGTGATGCTGGCGTTCGGCGTGATCGGCTGGTACGACGACTGGATCAAGATCGTGCGCCGCGACCCGAACGGGCTGAAGTCGCGCTGGAAGTACCTGCTGCAGTCGATCTTCGGCCTGGCTGCCGGCCTGTTCCTGTACTACACCGCCGACGTGCCGGCCGCGATCACCTTCTACATCCCGATGTTCAAGTCGATCGCGCTGCCGCTGGCCGGGATCAGCTTCGTCGCCATCGCCTACTTCTGGATCGTCGGCTTCTCCAACGCGGTCAACCTGACCGACGGCCTGGACGGGCTGGCGATCATGCCGACCGTGCTGGTGGCCTGCGCGCTGGGCGTGTTCGCCTACGCCTCGGGCAACGCGGTGTTCTCCGCCTATCTGAAGATTCCCTCGATCCCCGGTGCCGGCGAGCTGATCATCATCTGCGCGGCGATCGCCGGCGCGGGCCTGGGCTTCCTGTGGTTCAACACGTACCCGGCGATGGTGTTCATGGGCGACATCGGCGCGCTGGCGCTGGGCGCGGTGCTCGGCACCATCGCGGTGATCGTGCGCCAGGAACTGGTGCTGGTGATCATGGGCGGCGTGTTCGTGGTCGAGACGCTGTCGGTGATGATCCAGGTCGCCTCGTTCAAGCTCACCGGCAAGCGCGTGTTCCGCATGGCGCCGATCCACCACCACTTCGAGCTGAAGGGCTGGCCCGAGCCGCGGGTGATCGTGCGCTTCTGGATCATCTCGGTGGTGCTGGTGCTGGTCGGCCTGGCCACGTTGAAGGTGCGCTGATGAACGATGCCGCACGCCAGGCAACCCGACTCGAGGCCATCGGCGGCCGCTACGACCCGTGGCTGCTCGGCGCCGTGGTGGCGCTGGCGTCGCTGGGCGTGGTGATGGTCGGTTCCAGCTCGATCGAGCTGACCGTCAGCCCGTTCTACTACCTGACCCGGCACCTGTTGTTCCTGGCCGGTGGCATCGGCCTGGCGATCTGGACGATGCGCACCGAGCTGAAGAACATCGAGCAGTACAACCAGCTGTTGCTGCTGGCCTGCTTCGGCCTGCTGATCGTGGTGTTCGTGCCCGGACTGGGCAGCAGCGTCAACGGCGCGCGGCGCTGGATCAACCTGGGCATCTCCAAGTTCCAGACCGTGGAAGCGGTGAAGGTGCTGTACATCGTGTGGCTGTCCAGCTACCTGGTGCGCTTCCGCGACGAGGTTAACGCGACCTGGCCGGCGATGCTCAAGCCGCTGGGCGTGGCGGTGGCGCTGGTCGGCCTGTTGCTGATGCAGCCGGACTTCGGTTCCTCCACGCTGCTGCTGGCGATCACCGCCGGCATGCTGGTGCTGGGCGGGGTCAACCTGCCGCGCATGTCGATGCCGATCGTGATCGGTCTGCCGGTGTTCGCCTTCATCGCGATCCTGGAACCGTACCGCCTGCGCCGCATCACCTCGTTCCTGGACCCGTGGGCCGATCAGCTCGGCTCCGGCTATCAGCTGTCCAACGCGCTGATGGCGGTGGGCCGCGGCGAACTGTTCGGGGTCGGCCTGGGCGGCTCGGTGCAGAAGCTCAACTACCTGCCCGAAGCGCACACCGATTTCATCTTCTCGGTGATCGCCGAGGAACTGGGCTTCACCGGCGTGTGCCTGATCATCGCGCTGTACGCGCTGCTGGTCGGGCGCGCGTTCTGGCTGGGCATGCGCTGCGTGGAAATGAAGCGTCACTTCTCCGGCTACATCGCCTTCGGCATCGGCCTGTGGATCAGCCTGCAGAGCTTCGTCTCGGTCGGCGTGAATCTGGGCATCCTGCCGACCAAGGGCCTGACCCTGCCGCTGATCTCCGCCGGCGGTTCCAGCGTACTGATGACCTGCGTGGCGATGGGCCTGCTGCTGCGCGTGTCCTACGAACTCGATCGCGCCGAGCGCCAGGTGGCGAAGGTGCGCAGCGATGCGGCGCCGCCGGTTAGGCAAACAGTGGACAGCGCTGAGGACCTGCAGGCCGCACGCGAGGCCAGTGCCAGCGCGGTGGCCGCGGCGATCCAGGCCGGCACCCCGGCGCGCGGTACCAGCCGCATGCAGCCGCGGGTCGAGCCGACCTTCGGGAGGCTGGGATGAGTGTGTCCGTGCCGATGACCAGCACCGTCGTGACCGACGCTGCGTCGCGCCCGGTGATGATCCTCGCCGGCGGCACCGGCGGGCACATCTTCCCGGCGCTGGCGGTGGCCAAGGTGCTGCGCGCGCGCGGCGTGCCGGTGGTGTGGCTGGGCGCGGCCGGGCGCATGGAAACGCAACTGGTGCCACAGCACGGCATCGAGATCGACACCATCGAGATCGGCGGGCTGCGCGGCAAGGGCGCGCTGGCGCTGTTCGGCGCGCCGGTGCGGGTCATGCGCGCGATCCGCGCCGCCGGTTTCGTGTTGCGCCGGCGCATGCCGCGCGCGGTGGTCAGCTTCGGCGGCTTCGCTGCCGGCCCGGGCGGCATCGCCGCGCGCCTGATGAAACTGCCGCTGCTGGTGCACGAACAGAACCGCGCGCCGGGCCTGACCAACAAGGTGCTGTCGCGCGTCGCGCGTCGCGTGCTGACCGGGTTCCCGGGCAGCTTCGCCGCGCGCGAGGAAGCGGTAGGCAATCCGGTGCGCGCCGAGATCGCCGCGCTGGCGCCGCCGGCGCAGCGTTTCGCCGCGCGCGACGGCGCGGTGCGCCTGCTGGTGCTCGGCGGCAGCCAGGGCGCGCGTGCGCTGAACCAGGCGCTGCCGCGCGCGCTGGCCGCGCTCGGTGCGCAGGTCGAAGTGCGCCACCAGTGCGGCGAGAAATTGCGCGACGAAGCGGCCCAGGCCTATGCCGACGCCGGCGTCGCCGCCAGCGTCGAAGCCTTCATCGGCGACATGGCCGCCGCCTACGCCTGGGCCGACCTGATCGTGTGCCGCGCCGGCGCCTCGACCCTGGCCGAACTGTGCGCGGTCGGCATCGGCAGCGTGCTGGTGCCGTTCGCCGCCGCGGTCGACGACCACCAGACCCGCAACGCCGAATACCTGGTCGAACGCGGCGCCGCCGTGCTGCTGAAGCAGGACGACGCCCTGGCGACCAACCTGCAGGGCGTGCTGCGCGACCTGCTCGGCAACCCCGCACGCCGCCTGTCCATGGCCGACGCCGCGCGCAGCCTGGCCAAGCCGGATGCAGCCGAGCGGATCGCCGACATCATTCTGGAAGAGGCCGGGAGTCGGGATTCGGGATTGGGGATTCGTAAAGAGCAGGAGCACAAGCAGGACACCATGCAGACATCCGTACAGGGCGAGGCGCCGCGGCAACAGGCCACCGGCGACGCCACCAATCCCCAATCCCCAATCCCCAATCCCGGCACCTCCGCCGGAGGTGCCCTGTGATCCGCCGCCTCCACGACACCGGCGATCTGGTCCGCGCGTTTCCGCGCGTGCACTTCGTCGGCATCGGCGGCACCGGCATGAGCGGCATCGCCGAGGTCATGCTGACCCTGGGCTACGAAGTGTCCGGGTCGGACAACGCCGACAACGCGGCGACGCGGCGCCTGGTCACGCTCGGCGCGCGGGTGATGCGCGGGCATTCGGCGGCCAACGTGCTCGGCACCGACTGCGTGGTGGTGTCCAGCGCGATCCGCGACGACAACCCTGAATTGATGGAAGCGCGCAGCCAGCGCATCCCGATCATGCCGCGCGCGGCGATGCTGGCCGAGCTGATGCGCTTCCGCCGCGGTATCGCGGTGGCCGGCACGCACGGCAAGACCACCACCACCAGCCTGGCCGCGGCGGTGCTCAGCGAAGGCGGGCTGGACCCGACCTTCGTGATCGGCGGGCAGCTGCTTGCCGCCGGCGCCAACGCCAAGCTCGGCGGCGGCCAGTGGCTGGTGGCCGAGGCCGACGAGAGCGACGGCAGCTTCCTGCGCCTGAATCCGTTGATCTCGGTGATCACCAACATCGACGCCGATCACCTGGAAAACTACGGCAACGATTTCGCCCGGGTGCAGGCCGCGTTCGCCGAATTCCTGCAGCGCCTGCCGTTCTACGGCCTGGCCGTGCTGTGCATCGACGATCCGGAAGTGGCCGCGCTGGCCGCCAAGACCCCGCGCCACGTGATGAGCTACGGCTTCAGCGAGAACGCCGACGTGCGCGCCGAGGACGTGGTCCAGGACGGCCCGCGCATGCGCTTCACCCTGCGCCTGCCGGAAGGCAGCAGCACGCCGGTGACGCTGGCCTTGCCGGGCCGGCACAACGTGCTCAACGCGCTGGCCGCGGCCGCCATCGGCTGGCAGCTGGGCGTGGCGCCGGCGGCGATCGCCAGCGCGCTGCAGAGCTTCGCCGGCATCGGCCGCCGCTTCAACGACCTGGGCGAAGTGACCACCGCCGCCGGCGCATGCGTGCGCCTGGTCGACGACTACGGCCACCATCCGCGCGAACTGGCTGCGGTGTTCGCCGCCGCGCGCGGCGGCTGGCCGGACAAGCGCCTGGTGGTCGCGTTCCAGCCGCACCGCTACAGCCGTACCCGCGACCAGTTCGATGCGTTCGCCGCGGTGCTGTCGGAAGTGGACGCACTGGTGCTCAGCGAGGTCTACCCGGCCGGCGAAGCGCCGATCCCCGGCGCCGACGCGCGCTCGCTGGCGCGTGCGATCCGTGCGCGCGGGCGCAGCGAGCCAGTGGTGGTCGGGCAGGTCGCCGAACTGAGCGAAGTGCTGCCGGACGTGCTGCAGGACGGCGACCTGCTGTTGATGATGGGCGCCGGCGACATCGGCTACGTCGCCCAGCACATCGCGCAAGACGGTTTCGTCGCGGCGGTGAAAGCATGAGCGCGTCGACCTTCGCGCCGCCGCGCCACACCGACCCGGCCGTGTTCGGCCGCGTCGCGGTGCTGCTCGGCGGCACCTCCAGCGAGCGCGAGGTGTCGCTGGATTCGGGCCGCAACGTGCTCGAGGCGCTGCGCACACGCGGCGTCGATGCGGTCGCGGTGGACGGCATTCCTGCGTTGGCGCAGGCATTGGTCGACAAGCGCTTCGATCGCGTGTTCAACGTGCTGCACGGCCACAACGGCGGCGGCGAAGACGGCATCGTGCAGGGCCTGATGGACGCGTTCGGCGTGCCCTACACCGGCTCGCCGGTGCTCGGCTCTGCGCTGAGCATGGACAAGGTGCGGACCAAGCAGGTGTGGCTGTCGCTGGGCCTGCCGACGCCGCGCTACGTGCGCCTGGCGGCGACCGCGCAAGCGGACGCGATCCGCGCCGCGGCCGCGCAACTGGGCCTGCCGGTGATCGTCAAGCCGGCCAACGAAGGTTCCAGCGTCGGCGTGACCCGCGTGTTCGAACCGGCGCAGCTGGACGAGGCGGTGGCCCTTGCCGCGCGCTACGACGGCGAGCTGCTGATGGAGCAGATGATCGTCGGCGACGAGTTGACCGTGGCCATCCTCGGCGACACCGCGCTGCCGTCGATCCGCATCGTGCCCAAGGGCCAGTGGTACGACTACCACGCCAAGTACGTGGCCGAGGACACCCAGTACCTGTGCCCCGGCCTGGACGGCGCCGACGAGCGCGCCCTGGGCGAACTGGCGCTGGCCGCATTCCGCGCCGCCGGCTGCCGCGGCTGGGGCCGCGTGGACGTGATGCGCGACGGCACCAGCGGCGATTTCGCCCTGCTGGAAGCCAACACCGCGCCGGGCATGACCAGCCACTCGCTGGTGCCCAAGGCCGCACGCCAGGCCGGCATCGGTTTCGAAGAACTGGTGTGGCGCGTGCTGGAGCAGACGCTGTGAAGCCGGGATTCGGGATTCGGGATTCGGGATTCGCACAGCGGCAGCGTCGCGCTGCCGTTGCGCTCGCGTGCGTGTCTTGCGCGAATCCCGAATTCCGAATCCCGAATCCCACGGCACGGAGTGCCGCATGACCGCCCTCCTGCGCATCCTGGCCTGGCTGCTGGCGCTGGCATTGGTCGCGTTGCCGGTGGTGGCGGTGCTCAACGGCTGGGTCGGCGCCGAGCGCTGGCCGCTGAGCCGGTTGCAGGTCAGCGGCGATTTCAAGCGCGTGCCGGCCGAGCAGTTGCGCCAGGTAGTGCTGCCGTATGCGCGCCGCGGTTTCTTCGCGGTCCGCCTGCAGGACGCGCAGGACGCGATCGAGCGGCTGCCGTGGGTGGAAAGCGCGCGGGTGCGCAAGCGCTGGCCGGACGTGCTGGAAGTGCGCGTCACCGAGCACCGTCCGTTCGCGCGCTGGGGCAGCGATCGCATGCTGTCCGAGCAGGGTCGCATCTTCGCCTTGCCGAGCGAATTGCGCGGCATGGCGTTGCCGCAGCTGGCCGGCCCGGACGCCAAGGCGCAGGACGTGGTCGCGCTGTACAACGAATCGCGCGCGCTGTTCGCGCCGGCCGGGTTGCAGGTCGATGGCGTGGCGATGGACGCGCGCGGCAGCTGGTCGCTGCAACTGGGCAACGGCGTGCAGGTCGTGGTCGGCCGCGACGACGCCCGCGCCCGCCTGGCGCGCTTCGCCCGCGTACTGCCGCAACTGGCCACGCCGGAACAGGCGCCGATCGCACGCGCCGACCTGCGCTACACCAATGGATTCACCGTGGAGCGGGGAATCGTGAACCGGGAACCGGGAATGGAGAAAAAGCCCACGGCTCCGACCCAACCCGCGCGCCATGCGGCACTGGCCGACCCTCCATCCCCGCGCATGAGCCCGCTCTTCCCCATTCCCAATTCCCCATTCTCTATTCCCGGCTCCAAGACATGAACCGCAAAGGCGACAAATCCCTCATCGTTGGACTGGACATCGGCACCTCCAAGGTCGTCGCGCTGGTCGGCGAGTATTCGCCCGGCAATCCGATCGAGGTGATCGGCATCGGTTCGCACGAATCGCGCGGGCTCAAGCGCGGCGTGGTGGTGGACATCGAATCCACCGTGCAGTCGATCCAGCGTGCGGTCGAGGAAGCGGAGCTGATGGCCGGCTGCGAAATCCGTTCGGTGTACGCGTCGATCTCCGGCAACCACGTGCAGTGCAAGAACTCGCCGGGCATCGTGCCGATCCGCGACGGCGAGGTCACCTGGAACGATCTGGACCGGGTGCTGGAAGCGGCCAAGGCGGTGGCGATCCCGGCCGACCAGCGCATCCTGCATGCGATCCCGCGCGAGTACGTGCTCGACGATTCGCAGGAAGGCATCCGCAACCCGGTCGGCATGACCGGCGTGCGCCTGGAGGTGCACGCGCACCTGGTGGTGTGCGCGCAGTCGGCCGCGGCCAACATCAGCAAGTGCGTGCAGCGCTGCGGCCTGCAGGTGGACGACCTGATCCTGTCCTCGCTGGCGTCCTCGGTGGCAGTGCTGACCGCCGACGAGCGCGAACTGGGCGTGGTGCTGGTGGACATGGGCGCCGGCACCACCGACCTGGCGGTGTTCGTGCAGGGCGCGATCTGCCACACCGCCTCGCTGCCGATCGCCGGCGACCACGTCACCAACGACATCGCGCACATGCTGCGCACGCCCACCCCGGAAGCCGAGCAGATCAAGGTGCGCTACGCCTGCGCGCTGGCGCAGCTGGCCACCGCCGAGGAAAGCATCCAGGTGCCGAGCGTCGGCGACCGTCCGCCGCGGCGCATGCCGCGCCATTCGCTGGCGCAGGCGGTGCAGGGCCGCTACGAGGAGATCTTCGAGATGGTGCAGGCCGAACTGCGCCGCTCCGGCTTCGAGGAACTGGTGCGCGCCGGCATGGTGCTGACCGGCGGCGCCTCGAAGATGGAAGGCGTGGTCGAACTGGCCGAGGAAATGGTGCAGATGCCGGTCCGCGTGGGCATCCCGCAGCACGTCACCGGCCTGGGCGAAGTGGTCGGCAACCCGGTGCACGCCACCGGCGTGGGCCTGCTGCTGATGGGCAGCCAGATCGAACACCCCCGGCGTCCGTCGCTGCCCACCGGGCGCGCCGGCAGCCTGTTCAAGAAATTGAAGAATTGGTATCGCGGTGAGTTTTGAGGGCCGGGATTTGGGATTGGGGATTTGGGATTCGTAAGGGCAACAGCAACAGCAACAGCAACAGCAAGAGCAAGAGCAAGAAAGCGGAGAGCGGAGAGAGGTAGGCGACAGGTTTTTTTTGTAGTGATTCCGCCGCGGAGCGGGCAACGGGTTGGGCGATCGTGCTTTTGCGAATCCCCATTCCCGAATCCCGAATCCCGGCTTCCAAACAACAACACTCGCCGGACGGAGAGGCGGGAACGAGGATCGGAGCTGTTCCGAATCCCCACTCCCTAATCCCGAATCCCGGCTCAAAGAGGACACGGACATGGCGCATTTCGAACTGATTGAAAAGATGGCACCCAACGCGGTAATCAAGGTGGTCGGCGTGGGCGGCGGCGGCGGCAACGCGGTCGCGCACATGGTCAGCAGCAGCGTGGACGGCGTGGAGTTCATCACCGCCAACACCGACTCGCAGGCGATCAAGAACTGCGGCGCCAAGCTGCAGCTGCAGCTCGGCACCAACGTCACCAAGGGCCTGGGCGCCGGCGCGAATCCGGAGGTTGGTCGTCAAGCAGCGCTGGAAGATCGCGAACGCATCATGGACGCGCTGCAGGGCGCGGACATGGTGTTCATCACCGCTGGCATGGGTGGCGGCACCGGCACCGGCGCCGCACCCGTGGTCGCGCAGCTGGCCAAGGAGATGGGCATCCTGACCGTCGCCGTGGTCACCAAGCCGTTCCCGTTCGAAGGCCGCCGGCGCATGCAGGTCGCGCTGAAGGGCATCGAGGAACTGAGCCAGCATTGCGACTCGCTGATCACCATCCCCAACGAAAAGCTGATCACCGTGCTCGGCCGCAACGCCACCATGATCCAGGCGTTCCGTGCCGCCAACGACGTGCTGCAGGGCGCCGTGCAGGGCATCGCCGACCTGATCGTGCGTCCGGGCCTGATCAACGTCGACTTCGCCGACGTGCGCACCGTGATGTCGGAAATGGGCCTCGCGATGATGGGTACCGGCTCGGCCCGCGGCGACGACCGCGCGCAGGCCGCGGCCGAAGCGGCGATCCAGAACCCGCTGCTGGACGACGTCAACCTGGCCGGCGCCAACGGCATCCTGGTCAACATCACCGCCGGTCCGGACTTCACCATGGCCGAGTTCGACGAGATCGGCCGCACCATCGAAGGCTTCGCCTCGGAAGACGCGACCGTCGTGGTCGGCACCGTGCTCGACCCGGACATGCAGGACGAGGTCCGCGTGACCGTGGTCGCCACCGGCCTGAACCGTGCCGTGTCGCGCCAGACCCAGCGTCCGGAGCAGCGCGCGCCGATCAAGCTGGTGCGCAACGCCACCACCGGCCAGCCGGAATTCGGCGACTTCGAGCATGGCGGCGACGCCGTGTCCAAGGCCGTCGGCGGCGCGATGGGCCTGGGCCTGCGGCGTCCGAGCAGCGATGCGATGGGCGCGTCCGCACCGGCACCGGCGGCGGCCGATCTGCCGAACGATTACCTGGACATCCCGGCGTTCTTGCGCCGCCAGGCCGACTGAGGTTTCGTCAGGCCGGCCCTGCGCCGGCCGCAACACCGCCGAGCGGGAGTGTCCGCCCGTTCGGCGCGCCGTGTCCTTTGCTGCCGGGTCGTCTCGACCCGGCAGGTTTTTGCGACCGCGACGCCGGCCTCTGCCAGCGTTGCGCAAATAGGACGCTGTGACCGCATTGTTAAAATTTGGCTAAACGCGTGATATTCTCAATTCCGTTCAGTTCCCGTGTGAGCTGACGTTCCCAGACTGTCTCCCATGACCCAGCAACGCACCCTCAAGAACACGATCCGCGCCACTGGCGTAGGCCTGCATAGCGGCGACAAGGTTTACATGACCCTGCGTCCTGCGCCGGCTGATCACGGCATCGTGTTTCGGCGCGTCGATCTGGAACCGGCAGTGGAAGTGCCGGCCGATGCCCAATTGGTCACCGAGACCACGCTGTGCACCGGGCTGAGCCGTGGCGACGCCAAGATCCAGACGGTGGAACACCTGATGTCGGCGATGGCCGGCCTCGGCGTGGACAACGCCATCGTCGAGCTGTCCTCGGCCGAATTGCCGATCATGGACGGTTCCTCCGGCCCGTTCGTGTTCCTGCTGCAGTCGGCAGGCATCGTCGAGCAGGGCAAGCCCAAGCGCTTCATCCGCATCAAGCGTCCGGTGGAAGTGCGCGACGGCGACAAGATCGCCCGCTTCGAGCCGTACGACGGCTACAAGCTGGGCTTCACCATCCAGTTCGACCACCCGATGATCCCGGCCAAGCAGTCGCGCCAGGAAATCGAGTTCTCGACCATGGCCTACATCAAGGAAATCTCCCGCGCGCGCACCTTCGGCTTCATGCGCGATCTGGAGTACATGCGCGAGCGCAACCTAGGGCTGGGCGGATCGATGGACAACGCCATCGTGCTCGACGAGTTCCGCGTGCTCAACGACGATGGCCTGCGCTATGCCGACGAGTTCGTGCGGCACAAGATCCTCGATGCGATCGGCGACCTGTACCTGGCCGGCGGCGCCATCCTCGGCGCCTACGAAGGCTACAAATCCGGCCATGCGCTGAACAACAAGCTGGTGCGCGCGCTGCTCGCCGAGCAGGCCGCGTGGGAGTGGGTGAGCTTCGATTCCAAGGCCGTGCCGGCACCGGTGGCCTACGGGGCCGTGGCTTACGCCTAAAGTTTTCCAGCCCGCGGCCGGGGCCGGTCAGGGATCACGGAATGGGCGATCCGTCGCGTCTTCGGCCCTTCTTAACTTCTATTTAACGAATCGATAACGACCTCGACGTCGGCGCCCGCTAGGATGCGTCGGGTCGTGTCGTGCGTGTCTACGTACGCAGACCGCGTCGGCCGGAGGCCGTCGTTGCTTCAGGCGT
This sequence comes from Xanthomonas sp. GW, assembly GCF_014236815.1. Taxonomy (NCBI): domain Bacteria; kingdom Pseudomonadati; phylum Pseudomonadota; class Gammaproteobacteria; order Lysobacterales; family Lysobacteraceae; genus Xanthomonas; species Xanthomonas sp. GW. The sequence continues at coordinate 4,153,325 of NZ_CP051189.1, read as the reverse complement.
CGTGGAATCGACGTCCTGCAAGGACGCCAGCGCGTCGCGCAAACCCTTGTGCGTCGCAGCGGAAACCGGTGCTGGCCTGCTTCTTGCCTGTTGCATTGGGGAATGCGCGGATGCAGTCGCAGTCTTGACGGTCACCCTGGTGGCCTTCAGCCCGAGGGACCGGGCCGCAGCGAGGATATCGGCCTCGGCGAGCCTTACCCGGGCGTGCCAGACCGGAGAGTCAACGAGAAAAACGAGCTGTTCGCCGTTCACATTGGCCAACCGGCAACGGGAGGCCAGATTCGGCGGCAGATGGGGGCGCAACTGTCGGTCCAGCGCGTCGAGCCACAAGGCACGCCGCAACGGGTCGCCCACCTTGTCCGCCAATGCGGCGTCCAACGCCGGCATCGGCGCGGTGGTATGGCCCTCGCCGGACTTTCGCTTAGACATGAAAACTCATATGGCGTTTAAGAAGATCGTAATCAATTCGCGTGAAAAGGGGATAAAGGACCTGCCGTGGCGTCTGCGCGAGTTCGCAGACCGGCGTCCCCTGGCCGTGCTGGGCACGGTGTTGGCGGTGGGCATGGTACTCGGCATCGGCGTCAGCGCCGCGACCGGCTTCGTCGGTTCGGCGCAGCTGCGGGCCAAGGTGCAGCGGCAGGACGCGGAGCTGGCGCAGGTGCGCCGCGACGCGCAGACCCAGGTCAACGCGCTGGCCGCGCGGCTGGGCGAACTGCAGGCGCAGGCCACGCGCCTGAACGCGCTGGGCGAACGCCTGACCCGCATGGGCAAGCTGCAGGACGGCGAATTCGACTTCGACCAGCCGGTCGGCGTCGGTGGCGGCGACGACGAGGTCAGCCAGGACATGCCGGCGCCGCAGCTGAACAAGGAGCTGGACGGGCTGCAGCAGCAGTTCGCCACCTCCGGCCAGCAGCTGTCGGTGCTCGAATCGCTGCTGTTCGACCACCAGCTCGACCAGAACGCGGTGCCGTCGCGGATGCCGATCCGCAACAGCTACATCACCTCCGGTTTCGGCGGCCGCGCCGATCCGTTCGGCGGTGGCGCCGGCAACCACAAGGGCATCGACTTCCACGCCAACGTCGGCGACCCGGTGCTGGCCGTGGCCGATGGCGTGGTCAGCTACTCGGGCGTGCGCGGCGGCTACGGCAATGTGGTCGAGGTCGATCACGGCAATGGTTATGTCACTCGCTACGCGCACAATTCGCGCCTGTCGGTGAAGGTCGGCGATCTGGTGCGGGTCGGCCAGGAAGTGGCCAAGGCCGGCTCCACCGGCCGTTCCACCGGCGCGCACGTGCACTTCGAGGTCTGGAAGGACGGCGTGGTGATGAATCCGGCCAAGTTCCTCGGCGACGGCGCCACCCCGGTGGGCCGCCGCGGCCGCGGCTGAGTCGGGCCTGGGGCGGCGTGCCGGCGCTTGAATCGCCGGAGCCCGCCCCAAGCTACAATACGCTTTGCCACGACAGGGCGCCTCGCGCCCTGTTTCGTTTGCGGCCCGCCGATTCCCTGGGGGATTGGGCCGTACGGGCGTTCCTTTCCAACCGGTTCCTTCAATGATCAACAGTCTGCTTACTCGCGTTTTCGGTAGTCGCAACGAACGCCAGCTGCGTCAGCTCCACCGTATCGTCGCCAAGGTCAATGCGCTGGAACCGGAGATGGAGCAGCTCTCCGACGCGCAGCTGCAGGCCAAGACCCCGGAACTGCGCGGGCGCATCGCCGGCGGCGAGAGCCTGGACAAGGTGCTGCCGGAAGCCTTCGCGGTGTGCCGCGAGGCCAGCCGCCGCGTGCTCGGCATGCGCCACTACGACGTGCAGCTGATTGGCGGCATGGTCCTGCACCTGGGCAAGATCGCGGAAATGCGCACCGGCGAAGGCAAGACCCTGGTGGCGACGCTGCCGGTGTACCTCAACGCGCTGGAAGACAAGGGCGTGCACGTGGTCACCGTCAACGACTACCTGGCGCGCCGCGACGCCGCGCAGATGGGCAAGCTGTACAACTGGCTGGGGCTGAGCGTGGGTGTGGTCTATCCGGGCATGCCGCACAGCGACAAGCACGCCGCCTACGCCGCCGACATCACCTACGGCACCAACAACGAATTCGGCTTCGACTACCTGCGCGACAACATGGCGCTGTCCAAGGCCGACCGCTATCAGCGCGGCCTGAACTACGCCATCGTCGACGAGGTGGACTCGATCCTGATCGACGAGGCGCGCACCCCGCTGATCATCTCCGGCCCGGCCGACGATTCGCCGGAGCTGTACATCCGCGTCAACCGCATCGTGCCGCAGCTGACCAAGCAGGAGTCCGAGGAAGGCGAGGGCGACTTCTGGGTCGACGAGAAGGGCAAGCAGGTGCATCTGTCCGAGGCGGGCATGGAGCACGCCGAAGAGCTGCTGCGCGCGGCCGGGATCCTGACCAACGACGAGGACCGCCTGTACGGCGCGCAGAACCTCAGCGTGGTGCATCACCTCAACGCCGCGCTGCGCGCGCACGCGATCTACCAGCGCGACGTGGACTACATCGTGCGCGACGGCGAAGTGGTCATCGTCGACGAGTTCACCGGCCGCACGCTGCCGGGCCGGCGCTGGTCCGACGGCCTGCACCAGGCAGTGGAAGCGAAGGAAGGCGTGCCGGTGCAGCGCGAGAACCAGACGCTGGCCAGCATCACCTTCCAGAACCTGTTCCGCATGTACAAGAAGCTGTCCGGCATGACCGGTACGGCCGATACCGAAGCCTACGAATTCCAGAGCATCTACAACCTGGAAGTAGTGGTGATCCCGACCAACCGCCCGACCATCCGCAAGGACTGGCCGGACCAGGTGTTCCTCAACCGCCAGGGCAAGTTCAACGCGGTGCTCGCCGACATCGAGGATTGCGCCAAGCGCGGTCAGCCGGTGCTGGTCGGCACCACCTCGATCGAGACCTCGGAGATGCTCTCCGAGCACCTGCGCAAGGCCGGGGTCACGCACGAGGTGCTCAACGCCAAGCAGCACGAGCGCGAGGCGCAGATCGTCGCCAACGCCGGCCAGCCGGGCGCGGTGACCATCGCCACCAACATGGCCGGCCGCGGTACCGACATCGTGCTCGGCGGCTCGCTGGAAGCGGAGCTGCACGCGCTGGGCGACGACCTGAGCGACGACGAACGCGCGCGCCTGAAGGCCGCCTGGCAGGAGCGCCACGACGCGGTCAAGGCCGCCGGCGGCCTGCACATCATCGGCACCGAGCGCCACGAATCGCGGCGTATCGACAACCAGCTGCGCGGCCGTTCCGGCCGCCAGGGCGATCCGGGTTCCTCGCGCTTCTACCTGTCGCTGGAAGACAACCTGATGCGCATCTTCGCCTCCGACTGGGTGCAGAAGGCGATGCGGATGATGGGCATGAAGGAAGACGACGTCATCGAGGACCGCATGGTCAGCCGCCAGATCGAAAAGGCGCAGCGCAAGGTCGAAGCGCACAACTTCGACATCCGCAAGAACCTGCTCGACTTCGACGACGTCAACAACGACCAGCGCAAGGTGATCTACGCGCAGCGCGACGAGCTGCTCGATGCCGAGTCGGTCAAGGACAACGTCGACGGCATCCGCGACGACGTGATCTACGACCTGGTGGCGCGATTCGTGCCGCCGAACTCGATCGACGAGCAGTGGGACCTGGCCGGGCTGGAAGCGACCCTGTCCAGCGACCTGGGCCTGCCGCTGTCGCTGACCGACCTAGTCAAGCGCCACGAGGAACTGGATGCGGCCGGCATCGCCGAGAAGGTGCGCGAGGAAGTCGATCGCCATTTCCAGGAGAAGGAATCGGCGGTCGGCGGCGAGACCATGCGCGCGCTGGAAAAGCACGTGATGCTGACCGTGCTCGACCAGAGCTGGAAGGAGCACCTGGCGCGCATGGACTACCTGCGCCAGGGCATCCACCTGCGCGGCTATGCGCAGAAGCAGCCGAAGCAGGAATACAAGAAGGAAGCCTTCGAACTGTTCTCGGAGATGCTTGAGCACGCCAAGCGCGAAGTGGTGACCCTGCTGGCGCGCGTGCGCATTCGCAGCGAGGAAGAGGTGGCGGCGCTGGAAGCGCAGGAACGCCAGCAGATGGAGGCGCAGCTGCGCCAGGCGCAGTTCCAGCATCAGGACGCCGGCGGCTACAGCGCCGACGAGGAAGTCGAGCAGATGGCGCTGGGCGACAACCCGCAGCAGGTGGCGCAGGTCACCCGCGAGGCGCCCAAGGTCGGCCGCAACGATCCGTGCCCGTGCGGCAGCGGCAAGAAGTACAAGCATTGCCATGGGCAGTTGAGTTAAGAGGGAGCGCTGTCGTGAGCGCTGTTGCGCATTCGCGCAACAGCGCTACGTTTTGCTTCGCAAAATGTGGAGTCCGGCGCATCACTCTCCAAAACTTCGCACCTGTCGGCGCACCCCCCAACTCCGCGAGACGCTTCGCGCCGTACCCTCACCCCAACCCCTCTCCCGGGGGGAGAGGGGCTAAGCGGCTGTTCCTTCTCCCGCCGGGAGAAGGTGGCCCGCAGGGCCGGATGAGGGTACGGGCGAAGCCTCGTGCGCCCCCAACTCCGCGAGACGCTTCGCGCCGTACCCTCACCCCAACCCCTCTCCCGACGGGAGAGGGGCTAGGCTTTGCTCCAGACGGTGCGGTGATTGGTCAAGCCCTTGTATCTATAGCCCCGCCTTGCGCGGGGCGTTTTGGTTTTGGGGAGGCTTGGGAGCGTGCTTGCCGGTGTGGCGTGTCGCGTGTTCTGCGGGTAGGGTGCTCGCTGTCGCTATTGCCATTGGATGCATGCCGTGGAGCGTTCCGCCAGTCTTGAGTTGAAGGTGTTCGTGCCGGCGCGCGACTTCGCGCAGTCCGTGGAGTTCTATCGCGAGGTGGGCTTCGTGGCGGAGCCGCTTGGCGACGGACTCGTCTGTTTTCGCCATGGCGAGCGCTGTGCGTTCCTGCTGCAGGATTTCTACGAGCAGGCGCTGGCGCACAACCTGATGCTGCACCTGTGGGTGGAGGATGCCGATGCCTGGTGGCGGCGGCTCGATGCCGCCGATCTGGCCGGCCGCTACGGTGCGCGCATCGGCGTGCCGGAGGATCGGCCGTGGGGCATGCGCGACTTCACCCTGCACGATCCGGGTGGAGTGCTGTGGCGGATCGGGCACGACCTTCCTGGGTGAGGGAGGGACCGGGCTGTTTCGGTACCGCCGGCGCCACCGTCCGCGGATTGTCCATGTGCATGGCCGCATGCGGTCGGTTTCGTCGTTGTTGCCGCGTCGTCCAGGCCGTCGCCTCGCCGTACGTCGGCCGAATGCGTGCGGATCGCTGCCGCGCTACGCGGATCGCCGACGATGTGAACCGGATTCATTGCGTTGGCACCGCCGAAGACGGCAAGCTTGCGCCATGTCCGAACCGCTCAGATCCATCCATGTCGTCGCCGGGGTCATCACCGATGCCCGCGGCCGTATCTTGCTGGCCCGGCGTACCGAAGGGCGCGATCTCGCCGGCCTGTGGGAGTTCCCCGGCGGCAAGCGCGAGCCGGGCGAGACCTCCGAGCAGGCCCTGGTGCGCGAGCTGCAGGAGGAGCTGGGCATCGAGGCGGCGGTCGGCGCACAGCTGATGGAAGTGCCGCAGCGCTATCCGGACAAAAGGCTGCGCCTGGAGATGCGCCAGGTGCTGTCGTGGAAGGGCACCGCGCGCGGCCGCGAGGGCCAGGCGCTGACCTGGGTGACGCCGGACAAGCTGGGCCGCTACGCGATGCCGCCGGCCGACCAGCCGGTGGTGGCGATGCTGCGCCAGCCCGATCGCTATCTGGTGACGCCGGAGCCGGTCGATCCCGAGCGCTGGCTGGCGTCGCTGGAACGCGCGCTGCAAGGCGGCGTGCAGCGCGTGCAGTTGCGCGCGCGCAGCCTGCCAGCTGCCAGCTGGCAGCCGCTGGCGCGGGCCGCGGCGGCGCTGTGCGTGGCGCGCGGCGCGCAGGTGCTGGTCAATCGCGATCTGGCCCTGGCACAGGAATTGGACGTCGGCGTGCACCTCGGCGCGGAGCAGTTGTCGCGGTTCGAGGCTCGTCCGTTGCCGGCGGGGCAATGCGTTGCCGCGTCCTGCCACAGCGTGGAAGAGCTGCAGGCGGCGCAGCGGCTCGGCTGCGATTTCGCCGTGGTCGGCCCGCTGGCCGCCACCGCCAGCCATCCCGGTGCCGCGCCACTGGGATGGGCGGCGTTCGAGCGCCTGCGCGAGGAAGTGGCGCTGCCGCTGTACCCGATCGGCGGCCTGCTGCCGGCGCAGGTGGCCGAAGCGCGCCGCCATGGTGGTCAGGGGATCGCCGCGATCCGTGGGCTGTGGCCGGTGGATGTGGACGCTGCCTGACAGTGGGGGGAGGCAGCGAACGGTGTCGTGCGTCGATCATGGTCTGTTGCGCGATGCGAACAGGTTGATGGCGCAGTGCGCGCAGATCGCAGTCATTAGCTCGTGCGCGGCTGCGGATGACGTTTCGGTCGAGCTCGGGCAATTCCCACAGGATCATGCAGGCTGCGGAAACCCAGGTCGAGCGCGCTAGAAACTGATCCAGAAGCAGTTGTACTGGCGGCGCAGGCTCAGCACGGTCGAGGTCGGGGTCGCACTGCTGCCGAGGGTCTGTTCCAGGCGCAAGCCGGTCGCGCGTGCGCGCGGCGGTGTGGCGTTTTCGCTGGCTGCGGTGCTGGTCGATGTCTGGGGCGTCGCGGATGTGGCATCGGGTGTGCGTTGCTCGGCAGCGGCCAAGGCGCCGGACGCCGGGAGCGTGGCCGTTGGGTAGGCCGCCTGCGCCGACAGGTCCGGCACCACCGGCACGATCGCCACCAACGGCCGCTGGGTGATCGCGTCGAGGCGGTCGAGGATGCGCCGCGCCGACTCGTCCGAGACGCCATTCCACCAATACAGCGTGGACAGGCGATTGACGTCGCGTGCGTCCACCGCGGTGCGGATCTGCTGCGCCAGTTCGCTCAACCGGCGCACGCATTGCGGCCGGTACAGGCCGCTGGCGCCTTCGCTGGCCGCACTGGGCGCGGTGCGCGGCGGCAAACGGTCGATCGCACCCAGGTCCTCGCAACGGCGATCGCTGAACACCGTGGCACCGTCGGCACCGGTGCAGCGATTCACCTTCTGCGCGGCGGCGGGTGCGGCGCACAGGAAGAGCAACAGGAGGATCGACGAGGGCGCGCGCATCGCGCCAGCCTAGCCGCAGGCCTGGTGTGTGGGAAGCTGCGCTAGGTGAAGGTGAGGGGCAGGTGCAGGTGGCAGCGTGAGCGAGGCATATGAGCGCGATTGCTGCGGGAGAAGGGCATCGTTCCTGATCCTTCGCGAGCATGGTGTGCCTGACGGCTTCGCTCGTCGCGACTGAAGCCGCTCCCACAGGAGGTTCGGCCAGGCCAGGCCTAAGGCTCCTGTAGGAGGGGCTTCAGCCCCGACCCGTTGGTTCCGAAGCCAGCCAAGCTTCCGACACCGTTTGTCGCGGCTGAAGCCGCTCCTACAGGGGATTTTGCGAGGTGCTGCGAAGGCTTCTTGTGGGAGAGACTTCAGTCCCGACGCTGTCCACCATCGGAATGCCTGCCGCTTCGCCCACTACCTTCGAAGCCGCAGTCACGCGCTCCGAGTGCGGGCGCTCAGGCCAGGCGCGACAGCACGCCGACGGTGGGCTTGGCCAGGTTGAGCGTGTAGAAGTGCAGCGACGGCGCGCCGCCGGCGAGCAGGCGTTCGCACAGCGCCGCGACCAGGTCGGCGCCGAACTCGCGGATCGCGTCGGCATCGTCGCCCAGGGCCTGCATGCGCTTGCCGATCCAGCGCGGGATCTCCGCGCCGCATTGCTCGGAGAAACGCCGCAGCTGGCTGAAATTGGAGATCGGCATGATCCCCGGCACGATCGGGATATGCACGCCGAGCTTGCGCACCGCATCGACGAAATGGAAATACGCGTCGGCGTTGTAGAAGTACTGGGTGATCGCACCGTCGGCGCCGGCGTCGACCTTGGCCTTGAAGTGGCGCAGGTCGCTCAGTGCGTCGCTGGCCTGCGGGTGCGTCTCCGGATACGCACCGACCTCCAGATGGAAGGCGTCGCCGTGCTCGGCGCGGATGAAGGCGATCAGGTCCGCGGCGTAGCGCAGGTCGCCGGGATGGCCCATGCCCGAGGGCAGATCGCCGCGCAGCGCGACCAGGCGCCGGCAGCCGATCGCACGGTACAGCTTGAGCAGCTCGCGGATCTCTTCGCGGCTGCCGCCGACGCAGGACAGGTGCGGCGCCGCCTCGAAGCCGTGGTGCTGCTTCAGGTGGCGCACCGTCTCGGAGGTGTAGCTCAGCGTCGAGCCGCCAGCGCCGAAGGTGCACGACACGTACTCCGGTGCGTAGGTCTTCAGGCGCGCGGCGGTGCGGTCCAGCTGCGCACGCTGTTCGTCGGTCTTGGGCGGGTAGAACTCGAAACTGATGGCGGTCATGGGCGCGGCGCGTCAGGTGATTGTCGGAGTATATCTCTTCATCCGGATGGATGTGCGATCAGGCCCGATCCGGCTGTCCGCTGGCCGGCCGCTCGCGAGCCGGCCTTGCTGCATGGAGGATGGTCGAAATGCCGCGCATCTGCGTCATCGCACGGCGAACGAGCGCCGTGGCAGCGCGGAATGCGGTCGGCTGCGACCGATGTGCATGGCGTACGCGCGAATCGCTGCTGTTCGTGAGTGCCGGCCTGCAAGCGCCAACCGGGATCGCGCGGATGGCACCGGCTGCGGCACAACCGTGCGGCAGCGGGCGCCGCCACACGGCTGCGCAAGGCGCGCCAGGATCAGCGCTTCCACATCCGCGCCTGCCGCGGCGGCAGGTTGAAGGTGTAGCTGCTGCTGGAAATGCGCACCACGCTGCCCGAGCCGAGCGCGTCGCTGTAGTCCACGTTCCAGCGCAGCACGCTGTCGCTCATCGCCACCGTGGCGTTGACCGCGGTGCCGCACTTGTTGATGCCGACGATGCCCAGATCGCCGCGGCGGAACAGCAGGTGGCAGGCGTCGTGCGACAGCACCTGCATGTCGCTGCCCTGCGCGGCGTTGTGGAAACCGATCATGCGCTTGAGGTCGTCGCGCTGGTAGGCGTCCACCCAGCGGTTGTCGCCGCTCTCGTTGTTGTCCGAATACACCATCGGCACGCCGCCGTTGCGGCCGAGCAGATAGGCGTAGGCCAGGGTCTCGTCGACCGGGTCGAGGATCGCGTAGCGGAAGCCGGCGTTGTTCGGGATGTCGTGGGTAACCGCGAAGGTCACCGCGCGCGCGCCCGGCAGGGCCTGGCCGTAGGCGCCCGGATCGACCAGCAGCTCCATGCTGCCGCCGTAGGCGAAGGCGTTGCGGATCGAGTTGAACAGCGGGAAATCGTAGGCCGCATGCGGCGTCGCCTGCAGGTAGGGCGCCAGGAACTGGTCGTAGTCGGCATTGCCGGCGCCGCCGCCGGTGATGACTTCGCCGAACACGTGCACGCCGGAACGGATGCCCGAATCCAGCACGCGGTTGAGGTGGTCGAAGGTCATGTGCTTGGCCGCGTCGATGCGGAAGCCGGTGACGCCCAGCGCCTTCAATGCCTGCAGATAGTTGCGTTCCTGCTGCACCACCCAGTCGTTGCCGACCAGGTCGGGCAGGCCCGGATCGCTGCCGCCGCCGCAGATGCGGTAGGTACGAACCTGGTAGGCGTCGCTGTAGTCGGTGATGCATTGCGCCGGGCCGAAATCGCCGCCACTGAGGAAATTCACCGACAGGTCGCCGAACAGCCGCAGCGATGCGTAACGCGACGGATCGGCGGCGTACTGCGACAGCACCGCGCTGCCCGGATAGTTCAGGTCCGAACGCGTCGCCGCCTCGTTGGCCATGTGGTTGAGGACAACGTCGGCATAGGTTTCCACGCCGACATCGGCCAGCGCCTGCACCATGCTGGCGAAGTCCTCGGTGTCGCCGAGCGGGTTGTCGATTACGCGCATGTCCTGCGGCTGGTAGCGCGCCCACCAGGCGCTGCCCTGCGAGCGATACGCCGGCGCCACCATCACCTTGCGATAGCCGGCGGCGGCGATCTGCGCCGCGCGCGCTTCCACGGTGGCGTAGGGCCAGTTGAACGCGTGCAGGATGACATCGGCCTGGGCGCTGGCGGTGACCAGGGCCAGCAGGAGGCCGACGAGGAACAGGCGCCAGCGGGGCGGGCGCGATGGGACGATCGGAGCGGCGGACAGGTCGCGCATCACACGGGTCTCCTTGGTGGAAGTGCGCAGGCGAAGCGTCTGCGCGTCTGGACTGCATCCCGCGGCGGCAGTGGCGCAGGGAAGGCAGCGGTGAGCGATGCTAAGCGCGCATCGCGGCGCAACATGGGTGCGCTACATACGTATTCATTGCAGCGCCGGTCGAAAGCGGGATCGGTATCCGGTTCTGTAGTCCAGGCTGCGCGTGATGGCGCTGCGTCCCTGCGCGGCCGCGTAGGCAGGCGGATAGGTTTGCGTGCTGTCCGGCGAGTGCAGTGCGCTGTTCCCCGATGGGTCGCGCTGCACATCGCGTCAAGCTTGGAGATGCGATTGGCTGCATGCATTCGGTCGCGCGCGTGGTCCTTGGCGGTCGCGTGGCGTGTTGCGGTCGATACGGCGCAGGCGGCCACGGCACGTCAACGCAGACGTGCGTTGTCTCCCGCGCCGATCCACGCTGCGCTGCGCAAGGCAACCAGGTTTTTCCGATGCTAAAGTCACTCGCATCACCTTTACACGTGGACTGCACCATGACACTCGATGCCTTCTATCCCATTGGTACGCCCGGCACGCCATGGGGGTTGGCGGAAAAAGCGGACTGGCTCTCGCGGCAGCGTCGGCAGCGCAGCTATCAGGCGGACGTCGTGGCGGCGATCGAGCGCCTGCGCGAGCTTTGGGATGTCGTGGAATACGGTGTGCTGGCGTATGCCGAAGACCGCTACCCGCTGCTGGCGCTGCGCAGCCGCGGATGGGACGACACGCTGCCGTGCATGCTGGTGACCGGCGGCGTGCATGGCTACGAAACCAGCGGCGTGCATGGCGCGCTGCAGTTCGCCGAAGGCCACGCGGACGAGTACGGCGGGCGTGCCAATCTGTTGGTGGCGCCGTGCGTGAGTGCATGGGCCTACGAACGGATCCATCGCTGGAACGCGGACGCCATCGATCCGAACCGGTCGTTCCGCGACGACAGCCCGGCGCAGGAATCGGCGGCGCTGCTGCGGCTGGTCGCGCCGCTGCGTGGGCGGATTGCGATGCACATCGACCTGCACGAGACCACCGACAGCGACGAGTCCGAATTCCGGCCGGCGCTGGCCGCGCGCGACGGTGTCGCCTACGAGCCCGATGGCATTCCGGACGGTTTCTACCTGGTCGACGACAGCGAGAACCCGCAGCCGGCGTTCCAGCAGGCGGTGATCGCGGCAGTGGAGCAGGTGACGCATATCGCGCCGGCCGATGCCGAGGGCAAGATCATCGGCTCGCCGGTAGTGGCGCATGGCGTCATCCGCTACCCGATGAAGAAGCTGGGGTTGTGCGCAGGCATCAGCGACGCGCGCTACACCACGACCACCGAGGTCTACCCCGACAGTCCAAGCGCCACGCCCGAGCAGTGCAATGCCGCACAGGTGGCGGCGGTTCGTGCCGCGATCGACTACGCGTTGGCGCATCCGTAGCCGGTGCCGCCTGCGTGATGGAATGCGCGGTGGTTTGTTCGTGCGGGATGCGCGCCGCGCAGTGCAGTACTGACCCGGGTCGATGCCAAGTCCGACACCGCGCCATGACGGTCTTCTGTTCTTCGTAGCAGGGGTTTCGACCCCGACGTCTTGCCGATAAAACGGCGCAGTTGAAACTCCTCCTGCAGAAGCACAGGCAAAAAGGCGGTGGCGATCGGAATCGATGCCTTGCCGACCGCCGCATGGCCATGCAGTTGTCCACGGTGTCCATCGCCTGCCGAGCACGCTACGCTAGCTCGCTCCTCGTGCCCGCAGCCGCCATGTCCATCGTCCTTACCCCCTTCGCCCGTACCCGCCTGTTCCCGCGCGACGCGCGCCGCAACGCGATCCAGGACTGCACGCCGGAACAGTTCGAGCGCCAGCTCAACGACGCCACGCCGCTGCGGGTGCTGGACGGCTATGCGCCGTTCTGCAAGTTGCACGTGCATCCCAACTGGACGTCCACCCGCTGCCTGACCGTGCCGATCACCGAGGCCAATCGCCACCTGCTGCGTTCCGGCTACGAAGCGCGCAGCAGGGAAGAGTTGCCGGTGCTGGTGCGCTGGTTCGAAGGCGTCGAGCCGGCGGTCGCCGCGTACCTGCTGCCGATCCTCTACAGCCGCGAGCAATTGGCGCGCGAGGGCGCACCGATCGAGGCCGAGTGGGGCGTGGTCGGTTGCCTCTATACCGCCGAGCCGCAGGAGATCCCGATGGCGCCGATCACCATGCTGCGCAATGCGCTGGGCGTGGAGGAGGGCGGCTCGGGCGTGGCGCTGGACCGCGAGGCGTACCGGCGCAGCGTGGCGTTCTGGGAGCGCAACGCGAACTGGCGGCCGTAGCCGCGTAGCGGCGTCGCCATAGCGAGCGAGTGCCCGATTGCAGCGTGACCCGCCGTCGACGGGCGCGAGCTCGTCGTTTGCGCTCTCAGCGCAGCAAGGGATTCGCCCAGACCACCAGCGGCGGCAACGCGCCGGCCGGCACTGCGTCGGTAGCGGCGACCAACTCGAGCACGCCGACCTTGCCGATCGGCAGTTCGACGGCGACTGCCGCATCGCCGCTGCGCATCGGCGCGCTTTCGTACAGGAGCCTGGCGTCGCCGTAGACGCGGAACACGGTGGTGCCGGTGCCGCGCGCGTCGCTCTCCTGCAGCCCGAGCGACGTGCTGAACTTGGAGAACTCGCCGCGCGTGAGGATCTCCAGCCGCGAATCGGCATGGGCGCCGATGCCGTATGCGTATGCGTTGCCGGCGATCCTCAGCGGCTGGCCGTACGGCGTGACATCGGCGCGCGGCGTGCCGGAGGCGGCGTCCAGCGCGGTGGCGTAGGTCGGCAGGCCGTCGGCGGCGACATGGATGCGCCCGGTCATTTCGCTCAGCAGCGTCGCGTCCGCTTCCACCGGCGCGCCCTTGATCTTGAGCATCATCGCGGCATGCGGCGCCAGGGCATAGCGCAGCGGGCCCTGGCGTGATGGCAGGTCGCGGCGGCGCCACAGATCGCGGACCGCCAACGGCGTGCCGGCGGCCAGCTTCATCTGTCGCGCATCGACCTGCGCCACGGCCGCGGTGTCGCCGCGATTGAACAGCAGCACCGCGCGTTCGCCGCGTGCCGACAGCGGCTTGACCAGTACCTGAACCGGCGCAGCCTCGACCACCAGTGTGGCCTGGTTGCCGGCCGCATCCTGGTTGATCGCGATCACCTCGGGATTGCGCAGCAGTTCGATCAGCGGATCCGGTGCGCGGGTCAGGTCGAACCCCAGCAGCAGCGGTGCGGACAGCATCGCCCACAGTGAGAAATGGGTGCGCGCTTCGGTCAGGTGCGCGGCATCGAACGCGCCCAGGCCGACCGCCAGCATGTCCGGATCGTTCCAGCGGCCCGGGCCGGCGTACAGTTCGCGCCGCGAGGCCGAATCGAAGTTGTGCAGCATGCTGTCCCAGGTCGGCTCGATGTCCGGGCTGGTGCGCCACAGGTGGCCGTAGCTGCCGCCCCAGTCGCGCACGCCGGCCTCGCCCCAGGGGCAGATCGACAGCACGTAGTCGTTGTCGGGATTCAACGCGGCCAGCAGCCGGCCGATGCGCGCGTAGTGCGTTTCCACCGCGTCGCGGTCGCTGCGCACGGCGTCGCCGCGCACGATCAGCGGGCGCAACGCGCGCTGGCCGGCTTCGCGCACCGGCGCGCTGTCGGCGGCGAAGTCGGCCAGGCCGCAGGCGTCCACCTTCAGGTAGTCGAAGCCCCAGTCCTGGAACATGGTCTTCAGGTCCGAGGCTTCGAAGCCCTGCAGGCCGATCTCGCGCTCGGCCACGCTGCCCACCGGCAGGTTGGGGCTGGTGCGGTCGAACGCCTGCGAGCAGGCGTTGCGTCCGACGTCGGTGTACAGGCCGGCCTTGAAGCCGCGGGCATGCAATCCATCGGTCCAGGCACGGAAGCTGGTGCCGCCGTCGCCGGTGCTGGCGATGGGGAACATGGAGGTGCGGATCGCGATCTCGCCGCTGGCGCGGCGCTGCAACCACCAGCCGTCGTCGATGTTGATATAGCGGTAGCCGGCCTGCTGCAGGCCGCGGCGCTGGATGGCGTCGACCACCGACAGGATCCGCGCCTGGTCGACGTCGGTGCGGAAGGCGTTCCACGGATTCCAGCCCATCGGCGGGGTAGCGGCCGCGCCGTGGCCGTACACGCTGAAGCGGCCGCTGGGTTGCAGGGCGTCGTGGCGCTGCGCCGCGCTCGCGGCGACGGCGATGGTGCAGAGCAGGGCGGCCAGCAGCGGGCGTTTCATCGGCGTGTCCTTGGCGGGCGCGGTCGGCGTCGGCGGCGATGTTTCAGCGGGAGGGAATGGCGGCCAGTTGCCGCGCATAGAGCGCGGCCCCGTAGTGCGGCGCGTGCAAGGGCGCGCGCAGTTGGAAATCGCGAGCGGCCGCGTCCAGCGCCAGCCGCAACGGGTGCATCAACAGCTCGCCGGCGCTGAACGCGCCACCGGAATACGACACCGGCACCGACTCGCCGGCTGCGAATCCGAGCGCGCCGCGCAGCGCCACCGCGATCGCCGCCAGTTCCTGGCCTGCGTGCTCGAAGATTGCCGCGGCCACCGCGTCGCCCGCCTGCGCGGCGCGCGAGACTAGCGGCGACAGCCTGGCCAGGTCGCCGCGGCTGCCGACGCCTTCGCCGTAGACGTGCGCGCAGATGTCCAAGTCATGCGCGCCCAGCTGGAAATGCTCGCGCAGCAGCGCATGCAGCGGACCGCGCGGCAGGCGCCCGTCGCTCATGCGCGAGAACGCGTTCAGGCCCTGCATCGCGATCCAGTAGGCCGAGCCTTCGTCGGAGAACGCTTCGCCCCAGCCGCCGCAGCGCGCGGCGGCGGCACCGCGCCGGCCGTAGCCCATCGAGCCGGTGCCGGCGATGATGTTGATGCCGTCGGCGCAGGCCAGCGAACCGGCCCAGCCGCACACCATGTCGTTGTCGCAGGCGTAGCGGTCGTGGCCCAGCACCTGCGCGGGAATGCCCTGCAGCGCGGCGGTGGCGCGGCTGTCCTCGCCATAGGCGGGCAGCCCGAAGAAGGCCTGCGCGATATCGGCCGGGACGCGCTGCAACTGGCCGAGGACCTGGCCGATGCCCTCCGCCAAGGTGGCGCGCACGCCGTCCAGGCCCACCTGCGGGTGATAGGTGGCGCCCAGCTGCGCCTCGGCCAGCAGCGCGCCGCTGGCGTCGATCGCGGCGAAGCGGGTCTTGCTGCCGCCGCCGTCGACGCCGAGATAGAGCGCTGCGCTCATGCGTCCAACGCGTACAGACGCACGCCCTGCACGACGCGGTTGACCACCCCGGACGGATTCGGGTTGTCCGGGGTCACGCCCATCGCGCGCGCGGTCAGGAACGCGAACAGCTGCGCGGCGGCGATGTACGGCCACAGCAGGTCCGCGTCCACCGCCGCATGCATGCCGGCAACCGCGAGCGTGTCCGCCTCCAGGCCCGGGCGCGGCTGCGCGGTGATCTCGACGATGCGCGCGGCGCAGCCATCGCGGCGCAGTTCGTCGAGCAGGTCGTGATCGTAGCGACGCGTGTAGGGGTCGTTGGACACGAACACCAGCACCAGCGTGCGCGCGTTGACGAAGGTCTTCGGCCCGTGGCGAAACCCCAGCGGCGAGTCGTAGCAGGTGGCCACGGCGCCGTTGCTGAGCTCGCCGAGCTTGAGCGTGGCCTCGCGCGCCAGGCCTTGCAGCAGGCCGCTGCCCAGGTACACCACGCGCTCGAAGCCGCCGCGCGCGAGCGTTTCCAGCAACGGCCGCGCGTGCAGCAGCACCGCGTCGACGGCGCGGCCGATCGGGCCGATGCGGGCATCGAGCGCGCCGGCCGGCAGCAGCGCCGCCAGGGTGGCGTACATCATGCAGCTGAAGCTGGAGGTCATCGCGAAGCTGACGTCGTGGGTTTCCTGCGGCAGTAACAGGGTCATGGCCCTGGCCACCGGCGCGCGCGCCAGCGCGCCGTCGCGGTTGCAGGTCACCACCAGGTGGCGCACGTCGGCGACCAGCGCTTCGGTCAGGTCCACCGCGGCCAGGCTTTCGGGACTGTTGCCGGAGCGGCCGAAGGAGATCAGCAGCAGCGGCTGCGCCGGGTCCAGGTACAGCTGCGGCGCGCAGACGATGTCGGTGGTGGGCACCGCGTCCACGCGCGCGGCCAGCACGCGGTCCAGCAGCGGCGCCAGGCACTGGCCGATGTAGGCGGAGGTGCCCGCGCCGGTGAGGATCACCCGCGCGCGCGGGTCGTCGGCGATCGGTGCGGCGAAGGCCTGCAGCTGCGCGTGCAGTTCGGCGACCAGCGCGTGGGTGCGTTCGAGCATGCGCGGCTGCTGCGCGATCTCGCGCGCGGTCCACAGCGCGCCGCTCGCGTGCAGTTCGGATTCGGCAATGCCGAGGGCATCAGGAGGGGTCATGGGCATGGCATGCATGGTGATAGTCGTCGAGAACGGCACTGACGTGGGCCATGACCAGGGACTGCGGATCGCGCGTCGCGGTCCCGGTACGGATGGCGTGCAATGCGTGGGGGAGATACTGGCCGAGGAGCGGCAGTGGCGGCGGATCGGCGCGCAGGTTGTCGAACAGGCGCACGCGCGCCTGCTCGATCTGCGCATCCGGCCAGTAGTAGCGGATGCGGTCGCTGAGGCTGTACTGCAGGTCGATGGCCAGGCCGCGGCCCTGCCCGTGGTAATAGCGCTGCCAGTGGCCGGGGGCGGCCTGCATGCGGCGCACGGTCACCTCGCGCAGGTTGGCGCGCTGCGTGGCGTCGATCCATTCGCGTTCGATCGCGTCCAGCGCCCACAGCGCTTCGCGCAGGGCGAAGGTCAAGCCGGGGCCGACCTTGAGGATGGCGAAGTGGTCGCGCACCAGCGCGTCCAGCGCCGCGCGCGTCTGGTAGTCGGTGGAATGCGCCTCGAACACCATGCCCGGCACGGCGGTCACCGCCTGGCTCAGTTCGCGCGCCTTGCCGCTGTCGTAGTCGATGACGGCGTGATGGTCGAATTCAACGCCCGGTTGCACCACCGAGGCGATGACCCGGGCCCAGGCACCGCCCAGCCCGGCCTGCGCGAACGCGCTGCGGTGCGCTTCGATGGTGGCCAGCGCCGCGTCCGGCGTGGTCAGCGCCAGGCCGTCGATCGCTTCGGTGGCGCCGCCGGGCACCGGCACCTCGGTGCCGATCACGTACACCGGCGCTTCGCCGCCCGCCTGCGCCCATGCGTCTTCGGCGGCGCGGCACAGGCGCACCGCGCGGCGCACGATCTCCGCTTCGGGCAGCGGCTGGGGATCGCCGCTGCAGGCCATCGAGCAATCCAGGTGGATCTTGCGGAAGCCGGCGGCGACGTACGCGGCCACCATGACCTCGGCCTTGTCCATCGCCGCGGCGGCGTCCAGCGCCGTCCAGGGGTTGGGGCCGAGATGGTCGCCACCCAGCGCGATGCGGCCGCGCTCGAAGCCGACCCGGTCGGCGATGGCGTACACGAACGCGACGAAGTCGGCCGGGCGCATGCCGGTGTAGCCGCCGTCCTGGTTGACCTGGTTGCAGGTCGCCTCGAACAGCACCAGCGCCTGGCCGCTGCGCTGCGCATGGCGCAGTCCGGCTTCGACGACGAGGGGATGGGCCGAGCAGATCGAGGTCACGCCGATGGCGTGACCTTGCCGATGCCGCGCGATCAGATCGAGCAGAGCGTGCATGGAAAATCCAGTCAGGGGGAAGAGGGCGGTGGCGGCGCGCGCTCGGGTTCGAGCACCAGCAGCAGCGAGGCGAGCAGCGCCAGCACCAGGCCGATCGCCTTCAGCGGCCCCGGCACGAGGCCGGCGAACAGCAGCGCCAGCGCGGCGGTGACCAGCGGCGCGCCGGCATTGCTCAGCGGCGCCACGACGATGGCCTTGCCGTAGCGGAAGGCGTAGACCAGGGTGACCGCGCCCACGGCGTTGAGCAGTTGGATGGCCGCGGTCATCCACGGCCCGTCCAGTCCGCTGTTGATCGGCTGCCGCCAGTCGGTCATCGCCAGCGCCACCGGAGCCAGCAGCAAGGCGCCGAGCGTCATGTAGGCGAAGATGCTTTCCGCGCGCACGCTGTCGTTGGCCAGCTTCATGAAGAACGCCTGCACGCCCCACGCCAGCATGATCAGCAGCGACTGCAGGAACCAGCCCAGCCCGCCGCCGCTGCCGCGGCCGAACGACAGGTCCAGCAGGGGCAGGGCGAGCAGCGCCAGCACGATGCCCAGCGTGCCCTGCCAGCCGGTGCGCTCGCGCAGCAGCAGGAACGACAGCGCGATGGTCGCCACCGGCGACAGCGAGATGATCGGGAACACGAAGTACGCCGGGCCGATGGTCAGCGTGTGGAACAGCAGCATCTGCCCACCGGCGCCGAGCAAGCCGATGGTCAGGCCGTAGCCGATCGCCCTGGGCGAGCGCTCCAGTTGCCAGCCGTTGCGCCACAGCAGGTACAGCGCCGGCGGCAGCATGGTCAGCGCCCACACGCAGTACACCAGCGTGTCGGGGAAGCCGTGCGCCGCCGACAGCGGCGACAGCGCGCCCCACAATCCCCACAGCACCACCGTGGTCAGGGCGAAGACCAGCCAGGGCCGGCGCCGCGCGGTGTGGGTCGGTGCCGCGCTCATGCCGGATCCCTGGCCGGCGTGGCCTGCAGGAACAGGAAGCGCTCGAAGCGCGCGGGCAGGAACGCATGCGCGGCATCGACCACGCCGAGTTCGCGTTCGTTGAACAGGTCGCGCACCTGCCAGCGGCCCGGCGCCAGGCCGCGCAGCTCGACCTTGCCGTCCCACTGCGGCGCATAGAACGTGTAGTACTGCGCGCCGTCCTTGCGGATCGCATGCGCTTCGGGCTTGTCGAAGCCGATGTCGTACAGCGTGCCCAGGTACTCGCCCTTGGGCAGCATGTGGGTCTTGTACAACGCCACCCACTTGCGCCACAGCGCTTCGCGCTCGGGCGTCAGCACGAAACCGCCCGGCGGCAGCGGCACCGACGGATGCGCGGTGTCCTTGGGCCAGGTGAACTTGCTGGAGATCACCGCGCCGATGCCGACGCTGGAGGCGAAATCGTCGCGGTTGTCGGACAGCTCCACGTGGTCGCCAGCGTAACTGCTGCGCGCGCCGATCAGCGCCTTGATCGACTTGCCCTTGCTGCGCACCTGCCATGACGACAGCGGGTCCGAGGACGGGTACTGGTCGGTGGCCGGCAGGTTGTGGAACGCGAACGCGGTGCCGCACGGGCACAGTTCCACCACCGCCTGCGGATTGGCCTGGTGCGCGGCGCGATAGATCGCATCCCAGAACTTGGCCAGGCCTTCGACCGAGTCATTCGGGCTGGCGTGGTGGTGCGCGGGGTTGTAGCAGGGCGCGACGGCGTTGAGATGCTGGCCGTCGAGCTTGATGCCTTCGAAGCCCCAGTCGCCGATGGCCTTCTTCACCAGCGCCACGTAGAAGTCGATGGTCGGCTGGTAGGCTGGGCACTGGGTCAGCGCGTTCCACCAGGTCACGGTCTGGAAGGCGCCTTCCTTGTCCAGCAGCAGCATGTCCACGTGCTCGTGCAACACGTCGCTGCCGGGATCGGCGGCCAGCGGCGCCAGCCACAGGCGGGGGCGCATGCCGTGTTTGCGCACTTCGGCGGTGAACGCGCGCATGTCGGCATCGCCGCGCGGGAACTTGCGCCGGTCGATCTTCCAGTCGCCTTCGTTGGTCTGCCAGCCGTCGTCCAGCACTGCCCATTCGAAGCCGAGTTCGCGCGCCTTGGGCAGGGTGGCGAAGATCTGCTGCACGTTGAAGTCGCGTTCGTAGCCCCAGGCGCACCAGATCGGCGCGAACGCCGAGTCCGGCGGGCGCGGGCCTTCGATGCCCTCGGCGCGCATGAACGCCTGGTACTGCTGCAGCGGGGCGTAGAAATCGCCGCTGTGCACGGCCAGCAGGGTGCGTTCGGTGACCAGTTCCTGGCCGGGCGCCAGCGTCGTCGCCTGCGCCGATTCGATCGCGATCGCCGCGCCCGCGGCGGTGCGGCGCACCGGCATGTCCAGCGGGCGCGGCATCAGCTCGACGTGACCCACGGCGATGCCGACGTCACGGCGCCAGAGATTGGCCAGCGGCGTGCCGCCGCCGTAGTCGGAGGAATCCATCGCCAGCGTGTTGCGCTGCGCGAAGCCGTCGCCGAGCGGTTGCACCCAATCGCGGCGGTCGGTGTGGGTGGCGCCGGAGAAACTCCAGAAGCCGCCGGCGACGGCCGGCAGTTCGTGCGCGCCGTTGCGCCAGCCGGCCACCTGCAACGCGGTGGTGCCCAGGTTGCGATAGCGCACCTGCAACAGCGCCAGGCCGGGCAGCGCGTCGAACAGGCTCACCGCTACCTGCTTCTCCACGCCGGCCTTGGCCGCGCGGCCGGTGAACACGGTCTGCCGGCCGCGGCCATGGCGCGGATCGTCCAGCGCATGCGCTTGCTGGCCGGTCAGCGCGAAGTCGGTGAGTTCGCTGCCGTCGGCCAGCAGCAGCACTTCGCTGGGCTGGTAGGCGGTCAGCGGCTTGCCGCGGAAAGACAGCCGCGTGTGCATGCGCCGATCGAAGGCGAGGGACAGCACCGCATCGGCGATCACCGGCTTGCCGTCGGCGGCGTTCGCATCGACGGCTTCGGCCGAGCGCGCCCAGGGCGCCACGCTCCATGCGGCAGCGCCGGCCACGCTGCCGACGACGTACTTCAAGACACTGCGGCGTCCAATCGGGGACATGGGCAACGGGTCCGGTGGCGTTGTCGGCATTCTGCGCGCGGCCCGGCGATTGATGCAAGCGTTTTGTTTCGTTATGTTGCTAATTGTTTCGATGACGCGAGGTGGAGTGATGAAGACCGTCCTGATCCTGTTCGGCGTTCCGCTGGCCATCGCCCTGCTGGGCGGCGCGCCGGCAGCGCATGCGCAATCCGACGCGAAGCGCGCCAACACGGCCGACGCGCCCTATGCGATTGCCGATTTCGCCAAGGTCCGCAAGTACGACGCGCATGTCCATGCCAACCGTGCCGACCGCGCCTTCCTGGAGCAGGCGCGCGCCGACAACTTCGAACTGCTTTCGATCAACGTCGACTATCCGGATTTCCCCAGCATCGAGCGGCAGCACCGCGATGCGCTGCTCCTGGCCAAGGCCGATCCGGCGCGCTTCCATTGGGCGGCGACGTTCTCGATGCGCGGCTATGCCAGGCCCGGCTGGCGCGAGCGCGTCGAGGCCGGCCTCGACCAGGCGGTGCGCGAAGGCGCGCGCGCGGTGAAGGTGTGGAAGAACATCGGCATGGTGGAGAAGGACGCGCAGGGCAGGCTGATCATGCTCGACGATCCCGGCCTGGCGCCGGTCGCCGAGCACATCCGCGCACTGGGCGTGCCGCTGATCGCGCACCAGGGCGAGCCCTACAACTGCTGGCTGCCGCTGCAGCAGATGACCACCAACAACGACCGCGAGTATTTCGCCAAGCATCCGCAGTACCACATGTACCTGCACCCGGAGATGCCCTCGCATGCCGCGCTGATGGCCGCGCGCGACCGCTTCGTCGGCGCGCATCCGCAGTTGCGGGTGGTCGGCGCGCACATGGCCAGCCTCGAATACGACGTCGATCGGCTGGCGCAGTTCCTGGACCGCTTTCCCAACGCCACGGTCGACCTGGCCGCGCGCATGAGCCAGGTGCAGTACCAGTCCAACCGCGACCGGGCCAAGGTGCGCGACTTCTTCGTCCGCTACCAGGACCGCCTGCTGTACGGCACCGACCTGACCTACGCGCCGGGCGCCGATCCTGCGCAGTTCCGTGCCGAAGCGCACGGCGTGTGGCAATCGGACTGGCGCTATCTGGCCACCGGCGAGAGCCAGCGCGTCGCCGTGCTGGAGGCCGACGTGCGCGGCCTGGCGCTGCCGCGCGCGGTGATCGACAAGATCTACTACCGCAATGCGGTGCGCGAATTCGCCGCGGCCAAGACCGCTGCGCGATAGCCCGCGATCAGGCGCGCAGCAGGTCCACGCCCAGCGCCTGGCAGGCCTGGGCGACGTCTTCCGGCGCGCCGGTGTCGGTGATCAGCGCGTCCAGCTCCGACACCGGGATGATCCGGTGCAGGCAGATCTTGCCGAACTTGGAACTGTCGGTGATGGCGATGACCGCGCGCGCGGCCTCCACCATCTTGCGGTTGAGCATCGCCTCGGGCTCGTAGTGGGTGGTGATGCCACGTTCCAGGTCGAAGCCGTCCACGCCCAGGAACAGCAGGTCCACGTGCAGCGCGTCCAGCGCTTCGACCGTCAGCCCGCCATAGAAGGCCATGTTCTTGCGCCGCAGTTCGCCGCCCAGCATCACCAGGTTGATGTGGGTCTTGGGGCTGAGCGCGGTCAGCACGCCGAAGTCGTTGGTGACCACGGTCACGTCGATGTCCGGCAACGCTTCGGCCAGCTGGATCGCGGTGGTGCCCGAATCGATGGCGATGGTGTTGCCCGGCTGCACCATCGCCGCCGCGCGCCGGCCGATGCGGCGCTTTTCTTCCAGGTGCACGGTGCGCTTGGCGTCGTAATGCGGTTCGGCCGGCACGGCGTTGACCGCGCTGCTGTCGATGCCGCCGCCGTAGGCGCGCGCCATGACCCCGCGTTCGGCCAGGTAGCGCAGATCCTTGCGCACGGTCTGCAGGCTCACCCCGAACTGCTGCGCCAGGGCGGACACCTGCACGCTGCCGTGCTGGCGGACCAATTCGCTGATCTGGAGGCGGCGTTGGCTGGTGTCGCGGGTGACGGACATGGGGGCTCCTTGCAAACGGTCCAGAGTATGCGACAGTTCGTTACATTTCGCTATTGATACAAAACGAAACCTGATATAGGCTCGGTTTCGTTGCTTTTCATCTGGCCCCCGCACCGCCGTCCTACGCCCGCCAGCCCAGGAGACCGCCCGTGAACGCCGTTCGTCCGCATCGCCACAGCCTGTTCCATGCCATCGCCCTTGCCCTGCTGATGCCGGCCACGGCCTGGTCCCAGGACGCCGTACCGGTCTCGCCGCAGGCGCAGCCGGCGCCGGGCAGCGCCACCACCAGCAATGCCGAGGCAAGCCAGAATCCGGTCGACCTGGAGACGATCCAGGTCACCGGCGTGCGCGCCGCCCTGGCGCGTTCCACCGAACTCAAGCGCGACGCGGCGACGGTGCAGGATTCGATCAGCGCGCTGGAGCTGGGCCGCTTCCCGGACGACAACGTGGCCGATTCGCTCGGCCACATCACCGGCGTGTCCATCACCCGCACCGCCGGCGGCGAAGGGCAGAAGGTCAGCGTGCGCGGGCTGGGGCCGGAATACACGCTCACCACCTTCAACGGCCGCATCCTGGCCACCGACGGCGCCGGGCGCGATTTCGCCTACGACGTGCTGCCGGCCGACGTGATCAGCGGCGCCGACGTGGTCAAGGGCGCGCAATCGGTGCTGACCGAAGGCGCCATCGGTGGCCTGATCAACCTGCGCTCAGCCAGCCCGTTCGACCAGAAGGGCCAGCACGCGATCGTCCGCGCCGAAGGCGACCGCAACCAGATGTCCGAACTCAACGGCCGCAAGCTGTCGGCGGCCTACAGCAACACTTTTCTCGACGACACGTTCGGCGTGCTGCTGGGCGTGGTCTACGCCGAGCGCAAGGACCGCACCGACATCGCCGGCAACGACGGCGGCTGGACCCGCAATCCCGACCCGAGCGACCCGAGCTGGGGCGGCAACGCCTGGGGCGGCAATATCGATCCCAACGGCAACGGCCAGCTGGATCCAGACGAATACGGGCTGATCGCGCCGGGCCAGTTCCGCGTCGGCTCGATCCTGGAGGACAAGAAGCGCCGCGCCTTCTCCGGCAAGTTCGAGTGGCGGCCGAACGACGACGTGCGCATCGTCGTCGACGGACTCAAGACCCGCCTCGATTCGCCGCAGGTGTCCTACCAGCAGTCGTACTACCCGTTGTTCGCGCCGGGGCGCTGGTCCGACATCACCGTGCAGAACGGCATCGTCACCGGCCTCACCCTGGACAACCCGGATCCGGAGCTGCGCATGAACCCGGAGATCCTCAACCAGACCGAACACCGGGTGGTCGACACCGACCTGTACGGCATCAACGGGCAATGGAAGGCCAGCGACAGCCTGACCCTGACCGGCGACCTGTACCGCTCCACCTCCAAGCGCTATTCCGGCGGCCAGGACACCTACGTGGTGCTGCGCATGAACCAGCCCAACACCACCCGCATCACCCTGGGCCGCAATGCCGTGCCCAATGTCACCGCCAGTTTCGACGACGGCCGCGACCTCGCCACCGGCCTGGCCAACGGCCAGTTCACCGACGCCGACTTCAACACGCACTACATGGAACTGCGCGGCGACAACATCGCCGACGAGATCACCGGCGGCACCCTCGGCGGCAAGCTGTACGTCGGTCAGTGGGGCGTGGACAACCTGCATTTCGGAGTGACCCGCACCGAGCGCAGCAAGCGCCGCGACCTGATCAACAATACCCTCAACGGCGGCGCCGACTACTATTCCGGCGACAACGCGATCAATGTCGGCGCGCTGGGCGGCAATGTGCTCGATCACACCTTCGCCCTGCCGCATTTCATGGATAAGGTGGGCTCCACGTTCCCGCGCACGTTCCTGGCCTTCGACGTGCCCAACTATCTTGCGCAGTTGCGGGCCTACGACGGCAATCCGCGCCAGGACGGCAGCACCTACGACTACGCGCTGGCCGCGCCGCAGTGGAATCCGCTGGAAAGCTACCGGGTCGAGGAGAAGACCAACGCCTTCTACGTGCAGGCCGACCTGTCCGGCGAGCGCTGGAACGCCGATGTCGGTGTACGCCTGGTCAAGACCCGCACCCGCGCGCAGGCCTGGGACGCGAAGATCCTCAGCATCACCGAGAACGGCGCGTTCAACTACACCGCCGAATACGCCGAGCCAACCGCGATCGTGCAGGACGGCGACTACACCTTCGTGCTGCCGTCGGGCAACTTCACCTGGCGCTTCAGCGACGACCTGCTGCTGCGCGCGGGCGCGGCCAAGACCATGGCGCGCCCCTCGGTGGACAAGCTGGCGCCGACCAACACCACCGCCAGCGTGTCCTGGGGCGAGTTCACCCAGATCTACGGCGGCAACGTCAACCTCAAGCCCTACAGCGCCAAGCAGGGCGACCTGTCGCTGGAGTGGTATTTCGCCGAGCAGTCCATCGCCAACGTGGCGGTGTTCTACAAGCGCATCGAAAACCAGATCACCACCAGCTGGGAGCCGAACCAGGACATCGGCGTACCGGGTCACCTGTTCAACGTGATGCGGCCGATCAACGGCGACTACGCCAAGGTCCGCGGCATCGAGGCCGGCCTGCAGCATTTCTGGGACAACGGCCTGGGCTTCCGCGCGCAGTACACCCGCAACTGGTCGCGCAGCTGGGTCAACGGCGAGGAGCGCCCGCTGGAAGGCATCGCGCCGGCGGTGTACTCGCTCGGGGTGATGTACGAAAAGGGGCCGTGGTCGATCGGCGCCACCGCCGACCACACCGACGGTTTCGTCACCGCGGTCAACGTGCTGGGCGCCGGCTACAACGAACAGGCCGACAAGATCACCTGGCTGACCGCGCACGTGTCCTACGAAGTCAACGACATGCTGAGCCTCAGCCTGGAAGGCCAGAACCTGCTGGACGACGAGCAGACCTACAGCATCAACGGCAACCCGCTGCTGTCGCAGGGCTACAACCGCTACGGCCGCGCCTTCACCCTGGGCCTGAGCCTGCGGTTCTGAGCATCAGTCTGCGGCTCTAAGCATCCGCCCAGAGGACCATGCCTTAGCCCCTCTCCCACCGGGAGAGGGGTTGGGGTGAGGGTACGGCCCCAAGCGCATTGCTGGACACGCTCAAGCGTTCCCTCTTTAGCTGGCACTCGCAACGATCAAGGCCGAGCAGCCGGCGAGGTTTCAACATGAGCCCTTTCCGCTTGGTGTCAGGTAGTCAGAGTTGCCAACTCAATATGGTGGTGTCAATTCAATGGGCGCATCCATCGATTAGAGAAATCTCTTTCCGAAATAAAGCGGGCGCCTGAGCGGAGCCGGCCATGCCGTGTGACGAGCGTATCGTCAACGTGCAGCCCGTACTCTTGCCATCAAGAGGTCCCGTCGCCGATCCAGGCGAGACCTGTCGCTCAGGTAGAAGCTCGGCGACCAGAGAATCGCAACGACCGTGGCCGCTTCGGGCTCGGACAGCGCACTCAACGGTTTCGCGTACAGCCGCTGCGACAGCTGGCTGAGGCCAAGGCCCGAGCCGTTGTAGGACAAGGTGGTGTATAGCGCCACGATCTCGTCCTGCGACAGGTGCAGCCAGACCAGTCGATCCCAGAGCACCGTGCGCGCATGCCAGGCGAGCATGCCTCCATCGCGCGGTACATCCAGGCGCGCCAGCAGCATGCGGGCGACGGCCGCGGTAGGCGGATAGTCGGCTTGGTGCGACGCAAGGATATAGCGGCGAATCAGTACCGGCGGATTACGATCCTGCGCTGGAGCGCGCTTGAGGAGCGCCTGGATCTCCGCTCGGCGCGGCTGGAACGCCACCATGTCGTAGCAGGCGAATGCGGCAATCGCAATCAGCAAGAGCGCCGTGACTGCGGTTAATGCCGAGGCTGCGATGCGTTTCATGGGATGTCACTCATCGGACCCGTACCGGGTTGAGGGCACCTGGCTTGCATGGGCGGTTTTGACCGCAGAGCAGGGGGGTTACGCTGCCTGCTCAATCCGCGCAGAGCATGCGCACCCGTCCATCTTCGATGTATTTGTAGCAGCTGAAGTTTGCTACCCATTCCGAGCAACTGCCGATCGCTTTGGCACCCAACGGCAGGTTTTTCGCGACCAGGCAGCTTCCCTGGCAGTGCAGGCTGTCGGTGCATATCTTGAATGCATCGGTCGTCTTCACCGCGCAGGATTTCGGACTGCCGGGCAAGCCCTGCTCCGACCAGAATTGCCCGGCTGCCTTGCATGCGGACTCGGTCGACGGAATGGCGGGTTTCTCGGCCAATGGAATATCCGTCAGTTGTTTGTGCTGCAGGTTCCTGGCGCAGCCTAGCGAAAGCAGAAGCATGACGAGGCATGGCAATGACCACGTCATGAGCGCTGGTCGTCGATTGCTGTTGGGGATGCGCATGGGTGAAGGACTGAGTAGACCTTCAGGCCATCGCGACGCTCTGTCTGCATCGCTTCCGCGTCTGATCATGACGGTCCTATCCATGGATGTATGCGGGGCGATGCTATCGCTCGCCTCCATGAAGCACAAGCGACCACTGGTCGGTGGAGCTCGTCGTCTGCTTCATGGTCGGATGTCTCTAGGTCGCCCTGGTTACCAACAAAAAACGGGCGCCTTTCGACGCCCGTTCTCTCAGCTCTTCGCGTCCGGCGGACAAACCCGCCGACCACTCAGTACCGGTAATGCTCCGGCTTGTACGGACCGTCGACCGAGACGCCGAGGTAGGCGGCCTGGTCGTCGCTGAGCGTGGTCAGCTTCACGCCGATCTTTTCCAGGTGCAGACGCGCCACTTCCTCGTCCAGCTTCTTCGGCAGGCGGTAGACCTGCTTCTCGTAGCTGTCCTTGTTCTGCCACAGGTCGATCTGCGCCAGGGTCTGGTTGGCGAAGCTGTTGGACATCACGAAGCTGGGGTGGCCGGTGGCGCAGCCCAGGTTGACCAGGCGGCCTTCGGCCAGCAGGAAGATCGCGTTGCCGTTCGGGAACACGAACTTGTCCACCTGCGGCTTGATGTTGATCTTCTGCACGCCGGGGTACTTGTACAGCGCCTCGACCTGGATCTCGTTGTCGAAGTGGCCGATGTTGCAGACGATGGCCTGGTCTTTCATCTGCGTCAGGTGCTCGATGCGGATGATGTCCTTGTTGCCGGTGGTGGTGACGTAGATGTCGGCCTGGCCCAGGCTGTCTTCGACGGTGTTGACCTCGAAGCCTTCCATCGCCGCCTGCAGCGCGCAGATCGGATCGATCTCGGTGACGATGACGCGGGCGCCGTAGGCGCGCAGGCTGTGCGCCGAGCCCTTGCCGACGTCGCCGTAGCCGCAGACCACGGCGACCTTGCCGGCCAGCATCACGTCCATCGCGCGCTTGAGGCCGTCGGCCAGCGACTCGCGGCAGCCGTACAGGTTGTCGAACTTGCTCTTGGTCACCGAGTCGTTGACGTTGATCGACGGCACCAGCAGGGTGCCGGCCTCGGCCAGCTGGTACAGGCGGTGCACGCCGGTGGTGGTCTCTTCGGACACGCCCTTCCAGTCCTTGACCACGCGGGTCCAGTAGCCGGGGCGCTCGACCGCCACGCGCTTGAGCAGGTCCTTGATCACCTGCTCTTCGTGCGAGGAGGAGGGTTCGTCCACCCACTTGGAGCCGTTCTCCAGCTCGTAGCCCTTGTGGATCAGCAGGGTGACGTCGCCGCCGTCGTCCACCACCAGCTCCGGGCCGGTCTGGGTGCCGTCGGCCAGGGTGAAGGTCAGCGCGTCGAGGGTGCAGTCCCAGTATTCCTCCAGGCTCTCGCCCTTCCAGGCGAACACGGGGGTGCCGGTGACCGCGATCGCCGCGGCGGCGTGGTCCTGGGTGGAGAAGATGTTGCACGAGGCCCAGCGCACGTCGGCGCCGATGTCCTTCAGCGTCTCGATCAGCACCGCGGTCTGGATGGTCATGTGCAGCGAGCCGGTCACGCGCACGCCGGCCAGCGGCTTGGCGGCGGCGTACTGGCGGCGGATCGACATCAGGCCCGGCATCTCGTGCTCGGCGATGTCCAGCTCCTTGCGGCCCCAATCGGCCAGGGAGATGTCGGCGACCTTGTAGTCGCCCTCGGTGGAAAAGCTCTTGCGTACAGCGTTCATCGGTCATGCTCCGGTCAATGGCGAGAAAACTCGCGAAGGTCCGGGCGCCGTTGTCGCTCAAGCCTGCCGCCGAGCCTGGCCGGGTCTGCAGGCGGAAAGCCCCGCATCGACACGGTCGCAGCGCCCCTCGGCGGAGGGATAACCAATTATAGCGGCTGCGATGTGAGGTGCTTGAATGGGGGCGCTGCGGCCTGGGACGCGGCGCACGCCGGTCGTCCAGCGACGGCCCGGCACCGGGGTCTCGCCCTTCGGCCGGGCAGCCAAGCGGCCTGCGTTGCCGAGGATGCCTGGCATCTGCAGGGCGGCTTCAGTCGCGAGGCTTCTGGCTTGGCGTCGTCGCGACCGAAGTCGCTCCCACCAGTCCTGGTGACCTTGCATGGCGGGGCGATGGTTCGCTATGAAACCGTTACCACACCGGGCGAGGGACTAATACTTTTGGGTTAGTCTTGCGGCGCCCCCACAGCCGAGCCATGCGTTTCCGATGAACGAGTACCGCAGCAGCATCGTGTTTGCCACGCCCGATATCCCCTTGCGCGACGACGTGCGCCGACTGGGGGCGCTGGTCGGCGACCTGCTCGCCGAGCAGGTGTCTGCGGAGTTCCTCGACGAGATCGAAACCGTCCGCACCACCGCGATCGCGCGCCGCGAGAGCGATGCACCGCCGTCGTCGCTGAGCGAGCAGCTGTACGGCCGCACGCCGCGCGACGCCGAGGCGCTGGTACGCGCGTTCAGCACCTACTTCCAGGTGGTCAACATCGCCGAGCGCGTGCACCGTATCCGCCGCCGCCGCGACTACCAGCGCAACAGCGCCGATACGCCGCAGCCGGACGGCCTGCACGATGCGCTGCGCCGGCTCAAGGCGCAGGGGGTGAGCGCGCAGGAACTGGGCGAATGGCTGCCGCGCATCGACGTGGAGCCGGTGTTCACCGCGCACCCGACCGAGGCGGTGCGCCGCGCGTTGCTGGAGAAAGAACAGCTGATGGTCGCCAGCCTGGTCGACAACCTCGACGGCATGCGCACCCCTGGCGAGCGCGCCACCGATGCGGCGCGTTTCCGCATGGCGCTGACCGCCTCGTGGCAGACCGCCGATTCCTCGCCGGTGCGGCCGACGGTGGAAGACGAGCGCGAGCATGTCGGCTTCTACCTGACCCAGGTGCTGTACCGGGTGATCCCTGTGATGTACGAGACCCTGGAGCACGCGATCGAAGAAACCTATGGCGAGCCGGTGCCGCTGCCGCGGTTGCTGCGTTTCGGCACCTGGGTCGGCGGCGACATGGACGGCAATCCGAACGTGGATGCCGGCACCATCACCGCCACGCTCGACGCGCAACGCCGCGCGGTGCTGGACCGTTATCTGAAGGAACTGTGGCAGCTGGCCAGCCTGCTCAGCCAATCGACCACGCTGGTGGCGGTCAGCGATGCGCTGTTGGCGCAGCTGAAACGCTACCGGCAGCTGCTGCCCGAGGCCGCGGCGCACTCGCGGCCGCGCCATGCCGACATGCCGTACCGGCTGCTCAACGATCTGATGCGCGCGCGCCTGCAAGCGACGCTGGACGACGCGCCGGGCGCCTATGCCGCACCGGCCGAGCTGGAGCAGGACCTGCAGTTGATCCTCGACAGCCTGCAGGCCAACAAGGGCCTGCACGCCGGCTGGTTCGCGGTGCGCCGGCTGCTGTGGCGCGTGCGCAGCTTCGGCTTCCACCTGGCGCGGCTGGACGTGCGCCAGGAGTCCAGCGTGCATGCGCGCGCGGTCGCCGCGGCGCTGGGCGAGGACGATTGGGATGCGCGTTCGGCGCAGGACCGCGCCAGCGTGCTCGGCGCCTATGCCGGCGGCGAGCAGACCCTGCCCGCAGCGCCCGAGGATGCCGGCAACGCGCGCCTGGACGCGGTGTTCGCCGCGCTCGCCGATGCGCGCGCGCGCCACGGCGCCGATGCGCTGGGCAGCTACATCATCAGCATGGCGCACAACCGCGCCGACGTGCTGACCGTGCTCGCCCTGGCGCGGCGCGGCGGCCTGGTCGATGCGCAAGGCGCAGTGCCGCTGGACATCGTGCCGCTGTTCGAGACCGTGGACGACCTGCGCGGCGGCACCGACACGCTGCGCGACCTGCTCGCCGACCCGGTGTACCGCCGCCACCTGGCTGCGCGCAACGACGTGCAGATGGTGATGCTCGGCTATTCGGACAGCGGCAAGGACGGCGGCATCGCCGCTTCGCGCTGGGGCCTGCAACGCGCGCAGGTGGAACTGCTGGATGCGGCCGCCGACCTCGGCATCCGCCTGACCTTCTTCCATGGCCGCGGCGGTTCGATCGTGCGCGGCGGCGGCAAGACCACGCGCGCGCTGGAAGCGGCGCCGCGCGGCAGCGTCGATGGCCGCCTGCGGGTGACCGAGCAGGGCGAGGTGATCCACCGCAAGTACGGCATCCGCGCGCTGGCGCTGCGTTCGCTGGAGCAGATGACCGGCGCGGTGCTGCTGTCGAGCATGCGTCCACGCGCGGCGGACGCGCGCGAAGAGGCATGGCGGCCGGTGATGGACATCGTCGCCGAGCACAGCACCCGCGCCTACCGCAGCTTCGTCGGCGATGCCGACTTCATGCGCTATTTCCGCCTGGCCACGCCGATCGACGTGATCGAACGGATGACCCTGGGCTCGCGGCCGTCGCGGCGGCTGGGCCAGGACGCGGCGCTGGACAACCTGCGCGCGATCCCGTGGGTG
Organism: Xanthomonas sp. GW; assembly: GCF_014236815.1. NCBI lineage: Bacteria > Pseudomonadati > Pseudomonadota > Gammaproteobacteria > Lysobacterales > Lysobacteraceae > Xanthomonas > Xanthomonas sp. GW. The sequence continues at coordinate 4,121,545 of NZ_CP051189.1, read as the reverse complement.
TTCGCGTGGAGCCAGGCGCGTGCGGTGATCCCGGGCTGGTACGGCGTCGGCAGCGGCCTGCGCGCGGCGGTGGAGGCGGGCCATGAGGACACGCTGCGCGAGATGGCCGCCGACTGGCCGTTCTTCCGCACCTTCCTCGACGACATCGCCATGGTGCTGTCCAAGGGCGACCTCAACATCGCCGAGATGTTCTCGCGCCTGGCCGGGCCGCTGCACGAGCGCTTCTTCCCGCGCATCCGCGACGAACTCGCGCTGACCAAGGGCTGGGTGAAGACGCTGACCGGGCAGGCGTCGCTGCTGCAGCACGACCCGCGGCTGGCGTTGTCGATCCGCCTGCGCAATCCCTACATCGATCCGATCAGCGTGTTGCAGGTGGACCTGCTGCAGCGCTGGCGGGCCACCGACGGCGAGGACGAGGACCTGCTGCGGGCGTTGGTGGCCTGCGTCAACGGCGTTTCGCAGGGCGTGCAGAACACCGGCTGACGGTCGCCGCGCGGGCCCCCGCAACGGCGCTTGCCGCAGCGTTGTCGGGGGTGCCGGACGCGGTCCGGCCAACGCGGCGCTTGCAAGCGGACAAAATTGTCCGATAATCTGCGGCATGGAGATGCGACCCGATGCCGCCCAACGCCGCCGCCTGCTGCTCGACGCGGCCGACGAAGTGTTCTGCGAGCACGGCGTGCTGGCGCCGCTGGAGTTGGTGGTCGAGCGCTCCGGCTTGGGCCGGGCCACGCTGTACCGCAATTTCGCCGACCGCACCGACCTGATGATCGCGCTCCTGCAGCGCGCCCTGGACGGGCTGGAATGCTGTGCGCGCGATATCGGCGAGCGCCCCGACGGCCTGTTCCTGCTGCTGCGCGATGTCGCCGAACACATCGCGATGTCCGCGCCGCTGGCCGACTATTGGCGCTCGATGCCGCGCGACCATCCGCAGATCGAAGTGGCGCATGCGCGGCTGATGGCGATCTTGCTGCCGTTCCTGCAGCGGGCCACCGATGCCGGCCTGTGCCGCCCGGGCCTGGACGGCGACGACCTCAGTTTGTTGATGGACATGCTCGGCGCCTGCCAGCGCGGCAGCGACGAGACCGAACGCAAGGCGCTGGCGCTGCGCGGTTGCCGGCTGCTGTGCCATGCGCTGGCCACGCCCGCGGCGGCGGCGACGCTATGAGCCTGCGTCGCGGGCGAGGGCAGGGACGCGCTGCCGCCGCGATCGCCGCGCGCAACGCCCCGCAACGGCGCTGGCCGGCACGCCTGGCGCGCGCTGCGGCGGCGCTGGCGATCGTGCTGGCCAGCGTCTGGGGCGGGCTGTTCCTGGCCTACCTGCCGCATACCGGCACTCTGGTGCGCTACGCCTCGGCGCTGCTGTGGCTGGCGATGGGCGGCGCCGCACTGTGGGGCCTGCGCCATCCGCGCGAGTACCGCGTGCTGCCGTGGATCTTCGCCGTCGCCTGCGCCGGCCTGGTGTTCGGCTGGTCGCAGTTGCTGCCCGAGCAGAACCGCGACTGGGCCGACGACGTGGCGCAGCCGCTGCAGCCGCAGGTCGATGGCCACCTCGTCACCCTGCACAACGTGCGCAATTTCGCTTGGCGCAGCGACAGCGACTACACGCCGCGCTGGGAAACCCGCCAGTACGACCTGGACCGGCTGGTCTCGGCGGACCTGGCGCTGTCCTACTGGATGGGCCCGGCGATCGCCCACACCCTGGTCTCGTTCGGCTTCGACGACGGCCGCCGGGTGGTGTTCTCGCTGGAGATCCGCAGGGAACGCGGCGAATCGTTCTCCGCGCTGGCCGGGTTCTTCCGCAATTTCGAACAGGCGATGATCGCCGCCGACGAGCGCGACATCCTCGCGGTGCGCAGCAACGTGCGCGGCGAAGACGTCTACCTGTACCGGCTGAACATTCCGCGCGCGCAGCTGCGCCAGCTGTTCATGGGCTACGTGGCGCGCGCGCAGCAGCTGCAGCGCACGCCGAAGTTCTATAACACCGCCACCAGCAACTGCACCACCATCGTGTTCGAGCTGGTGCGCAAGTTCGAACCGCAACTGCCGCTGGACTACCGCTTGTTGCTGTCCGGCTACCTGCCGTCGTACGTGTACGCGCAGCACGGCTTCGTGCCTGGCTACGCGCTGGCCACGCTGCAGGCGCGCGGGCGCATCGGCGAGCGCGCGCGCCAGGCCGGCACCGGCGCCGATTTTTCGCAGCGTATCCGCGAAGGCATCCCCGGCGAAGAACCGTCCGGAGTACCCCGCTGATGCGCGCGGCATACGCGATGCGGCAGCTGGCGGCGCGTGCGCTGCTGGCCGTGGGCCTGCTCGCCGGGTCCGGTTGCGCCATGGTCACCGTGCAGTCGCGCGCGGCCGGCGATTACATCGCCACCAAGCGTGGCGACGTGCTCAGCACCGGCGAACTCAGCGACGCCAGCCAGGAAACGCTGCGCGTGGTCGCGATCGAGCGCAAGCCCTGCGAGGCCGACATCCCCGTCTGCGCCGCGCAACTGCGCACGGTGCAGGGATTGGACGAGGAACGCCGCCTGGCGACCTTGTCGGAGCTGTGGTTGCGTGTGGCGACGACGCGTACGCCGAAGGGGACCGTCGCGCTCGACGATGCGGCCTTGCAGGCATGGCTGGAAACCGCGCGCTACGCCTATGCCTACCTGTTCTATACCGAACGCCCGGCCAGCGCGCGCGCCTTCGAAGACCGGCAGACGCAGGTGCGCGACTACTACAACTACGCGGTGCAGCACGTGGCCGGAGCGCTGTTCGAACGTTGGCGCGCGCGCAGCGCCAGCGGCGAATTGCGCGACGACGACACGCTGGCCGCCGCCGGCTGGCAGGTGCGCGCGCAGCTGGACAGTTTCCGCCTGCCGGGCGGAGTGGCGCGGCCGAATGCGATGGTGCCCGCGGCCTCGTTGCGCTTCGACGGCCTGCGCAGCACCTATCGCCGCGATGGCTTCGGCGCCGAACTGGTGGCGGAAGTGTCGCCGGCGCAGGTCGGCGATCCGACCGCGATCATGGCTGTCGCGAAGCCAGGGCAAGCGGTCGCCGACACCGCCGGCTACAGCGAACTGTCGTACGCGCCGACCACCGTGCTGCTGCGCTTCGAAGGCGACAGCCTGGCGCAGGTGCTGGACACGCGCAGCGTGGTGATCGCGCCCTACGATCCATATCGCGACAATGAGGTCGTGGTGCACGGCCAGCGGCTGCCGCTGGCGGCCAATTTCACTGCCGCCTACGGCCTGTGGCTGGCGCGTTCGGGGTTCGCCAAGCAGTCGTTGCGCTCGATGCTGGGGCGCGAACACGGCATCGAGCAGCCGCACCTGTACCTGATGCAGCCCTACGACCCGAACCGGCGCATCGTGCTGATGCTGCACGGCCTGGCCAGCAGCCCCGAAGCCTGGGTCAACGTCGCCAACGAGATCATGGGCGACGAGCAACTGCGCCGCCACTACCAGATCTGGCAGGTCTACTACCCGACCAACATGCCGATCGCCTGGAACCGCGCGCAGATCGAAACCTTGCTGCAGCAGACCCTGCACGATTTCGATCCGCAGGGGCAGGCGCCGGCCTCGCGGCACATGGTGCTGATCGGCCACAGCATGGGCGGAGTGATCGCGCGGCTGCTGGTCAGCAACTCCGGCGAGCGCATCTGGAACGACTTGCTCGCCGGCCGCGATCTGAGCGGCGAACGCGGCGCGCGGATCCGCGAGCGCCTGCAGCCGCTGTTGCGCTTCGCGCCGCTGCCGCAGGTGGACCGCGCCATCTTCATCGCCGCGCCGCACCGCGGCACCTCGTTCGCCGAGGGCCGCATCGGCCGTCTGGTCGGCGGACTGATCCGCCTGCCGGTGACCTTGCTGCAGCGTTTCACCGAAGTGATGCAGGACATGGCCGACCAGGACGGCGCGCCGCAGCGCCTGCCCAACGGCATCGACAACCTGCGCGATACCGATCCGTTCGTGCGTGCGGCCGCCGAGCTGCCGATTTCGCCAGCCGTGCGCTACAACTCGATCATCGCCCGGCGCGATCCGGCGCTGCCGTTGGCCGACGCCAACGACGGGGTGGTGCCGTACCGCAGCGCGCATCTGGATGGCGCCGAATCGGAACTGGTGATCACCTCCGGGCACAGCGTGCAGGAGACGCCGCAGGCGATCCTGGAGATCCGCCGCATCCTGCATGCGCAGATCGCATCGGAGTGATGCCGTCGGAGCCGATGCGCCTCCTTGTGGGAGCGACTTCAGTCGCGACGCGCACTACCGGTAGAGCGCGTCGCGACTGTCCGGGTGCATTGTAGGAGCGGCTTCAGCCGCGACAGCCTCCATCGCCGTCAGGCCCGCCGCTTCGTTCGTCGCGGCTGAAGCCGTTCCTACAGTGGCGTTTATGGTGCGCCGGATGCCAGCGGCAAAGGCGCCGCAGCCATGCGCTCCTGCAATACGCACGTGTATGCATCACCGGCGTATCGCATTCCGTTCACCTATGAACTCCGTCACGCGTCTGTAAACATCGACGCACACACTGCGCCGCAGTTGTTAACGGGCCGTCAGTTCGCACGGCTCAGCTCCGACACGGAACTCCCCCAGATGTTCGCCCAGTTGCCGGCTCGACGCCGGCGATACGGGCAGTGCTTTGCCTTCTCCGGCCGCGGCGTCGTCGCGTGCCGGGACACCACCCCACGTCCTGATGGAATGTCCATGAACCACGCATCGCACCGCGCCAGGCCGCACCGGCTTGCCGGATCCATCGCCCTGGCCCTGAGCCTGGCCCTCGCCGCCGCCGCCCATGCCGAAGACCCCGCGCAGGAGCAGGCGCAGAACAACCCCGGCGACGACACCGCGCCAGCCGCCGCCAAAGGCAACGCGCAGACCCTGTCGACCGTGACCGTCGCGGCGAACCGCTACACCGCCGCCGACATGCAGATAGCGGCCAGCAACACCGCCAACGTGCTGTCTGCCGACGACCTGAAGTACACCGCCGTGCACAACATCGCCGAGGCGCTGGGTCTGCTGCCGGGCGTCAACGTGGTCAACACCGGGCAGTCGTATTTCGGCGGCGTCGACGGTGCCGCGCGCGGCGAGGGCATGTTCGCCTCGGTGCGCGGCCTCAACGCCGAATACAACGTCAACCTGATCAACGGCGTAAACGTCGCCCAGGGCATGCCGTACAGCCGCAGCGTACAGCTGAGCCTGCTGCCGCCTTCGGGCTTGCAGACCATCGTGTTGAACAAGACCTCCACCGCGGCGATGGACGGCGATGCGATCGGCGGCACCATCGACTACCGCACTCCCAGCGGCTTCGATTACAGCGACGCGATCGGCGGCAGCATCACCGCCAGCGGACGCATGGAAAGCCGCGCCCGCGACTACGACGAGAGCGGCCTGGGCAAGGGCGCGGCCGGCGAGTTCCACGCCAAGTTCGGCAGCGAGCACCAGTTCGGCATCTATGCCAGCGCCTACTACGACGAGCGCCACTACGTGAACAGCGAAGTGGCCAGCGCTTCCGCTGCGCGCAACGACGGTTCGTGGGAATTCGCCCGCACCACCGCCAAGGGTGCACTGGCGTCCGGCTACGACGCGGAAGATTCGCTGCAGTCCACCGGCACCAACATCGGCTATTCCGGCGGCGACACCAAGCGCTACGGCGGCAACGTCTCCTTCGACTGGCATGTGGATCCGAGCCTGCAGCTGTATGCGCGGGCGACCTACGCCTACGCCAAGACCGAGCAGAACACCGGCTACACGCAGTTCGTGCCGGCCAGCGTCAGCTACACCCAGATCGGCAGCACCGGCGTATACCAGCCGCAGATCGACCGCGTCGCGGTGCGCTACTGGTACGAGACCAACCCGGAAGTGGCCGACATCGCCACGTTCCAGTTCGGCGCCGACAAGCAGCTCGGCAACTGGACGCTGTCGCCGAACCTGTTCTACGGCTACGGCGACAACGATCGCCCGGACCACATCGAAGTCTCCGCGCGCGTGGATCAATACACGTCCACCCAGTTTCCGTACGGCGCCAACAGCTTCATCGGCTACGACAGCGAAGGCTTCCCGGTGCCGCAGCTGACCGCCGCGATGCAGAACCAGGCCGGCGACATCGGTAGCCTGTACGCGCGCCGCCACGGCCAGCTGACCAAGTCCTATAGCGGGCAGAAGAAGGGCGGCGCCAAGTTCGACGCGCGCTACGACTTCGACGAGGGCGCGCTGAGCAGCCTGCAGTTCGGCGTGAAGTACGTGGACAGCTCGCGCGAATACACCTCGCGCGACTGGACCACCGGCAAGTTCGCCGACGGCACCCTGCTGGAAAACAGCGGCCTGGTCAGCGGCAGCTACGACTCGGTGTATCCGGGCAAGTACGATTACCCGACGGTCAAGCTGAGCAACTCGGCGCTGAAGGCTTCGATCGCCAAGTACCTGACCGCGGACAGCTTCGACACCTGCGGCAGCCTGGCGATCAACAACCAGAACTGCGCGACCATGCGCGGCACCGAGGCGGTGGCCGCGGCGTATGCGATGGCTACGTTCAAGACCGGCGATCTGGAGATCATCCCCGGCGTGCGCTTCGAACAGACCCGCATCCGCAATACCTACTGGACGATGCCCAAGGACAGCGGCGGCAACGAGCTGGCCGGCTACTTCCAGAACAACCACACCAGCTACGACGTGCCGCTGCCCAGCGTGTTCCTGAACTACCGCCCCGGCAACGCCAACGCGGTGTACCGCGCCTCGGTGTGGACCAGTTACACGCGCCCGGCGTTCGTGCAGCTCGGCGGCGGCTCCAACTACGACGTGTCCAGCGACGGCAAGACCACCATCACCGAAGGCAATCCCGATCTGAAGCCGATCAAGGCGGTCAACGTCGACGTCTCCGGCGAATGGGACAACGGCGTCGGCGGCCACGCGATGCTGGCCGGCTACTACAAGCGCCTGTCCGACTACATCTACGAGAACGGCTCGGACGCGGCCAATGCCGGCACCAACACCGACACCACCGGCGTGCGCTACGTGCGTCCGCAGAACGGCGGCGACGGCAAGGTGCTGGGCGTGGAAGCGGCAGTGCGGCAGACCCTGCAGGGCATGCCGGCACCGCTGGACGGCTTCGGCATCGGCGCCAACGTCACCCGCCAGTCCACCCGTGTCGACCTGGGCATGACCGGCTTCCACGACGAGCGCATCCAGAACGCACCGGACCTGATGGCCAATGCCGAGCTGTTCTACGAGAAGGGGCCGCTGTCGGTGAACCTGAGCTACCACTACTCGGGCGAATACGTGTCGGCCTACGACTACCTGGACCAGGGCGCCAGCTGGGACGACCTGTGGGTGAAGCCGATCACCCGCGTCGACCTGCACGTGGGTTACGCGGTGAACGAGCACCTGCGCGCCGACCTGTCGGTGGCCAACCTGACCAATCGCCTGAGCTACTGGGCGCACGTCGGCCGCAACAGCACGGCGATCTCGGACATCGTCGATGCCGGGCGCACCAGCCTGCTGACTGTGAAGTACACGTTCTGAGCCGGCGGCCTGCTACAGGCCGGTTTCCCTCGCGCGTCGCGGCATGTCGCCGCGGCGCGTGTCGGCATGCATGCAGTTAACCGACACGTGGTGCGGGCGCATGATGGCTGGCGCGCGCAATTGGTAATGGCGTTGGATGCGCAGCGGATCGGCAGCGACGACGCCACGGGTGCGTCTTCCCTGCAACGGCTTGGCGACCGACTCGCCAGCGCCACGGACTCGCGCTGCAATCGGGTCGGCATGCATGGCGATGCGCGCCGTGCAGCGGATAATTCCCCCCCCTTTTTTCCTGGATCGACGATGAGCAAGCGGATGCGTTGGATGCTGTTGGTAGCGCTGGCGGCGACCGCCGGCGCGCAGGCGCGGCCTGCGCGCGAAGCGTCTGCGCCGCAATTGCAGGTCGAGCAGGTGGTGATGCTGTTCCGCCACGGCGTGCGTGCGCCGCTGGACGGCGAGGCCGCGGCGGCGGCATTGGCCGACCGTCCGTGGCCGGTGTGGAACACGCCGGCGAGCCTGCTCACCGCGCACGGCCGCGTGGCCGTGCAGCTGAGCGGCGACTACACCCGGCAATGGCTGGTCCGCGACGGCGTGCTGCCGGCCGCCGGCTGCCCTGCCGACGGCGCGGTCAGCGTCTACGCCAACACCGACCAGCGCACCATCGCCAGCGCGCAGATCCTGGCCGAGACGCTGGCCCCGGGCTGCGGGCTGCAGGCCGGGCACCAGCCGCAAGGCAGCGACGATCCGCTGTTTCGTCCGGTCGAGGCCGGCGCGGTGGACTTCGATGCGGACGCCGCGGTGGCGTCGATCCAGCGCCAGACCGGCGGCCCGGGCGCGGTGCTCGCGCCGTACGCGAAGGAACTGCGCACGATGCGGCAGATCCTCGGCTGCAGCGCCAAGGACTGCGATTTCGCGAAGATGCCGTCGTCGCTGAGTGCCGGCGCCAACGGCCGCGGCATCGCCATGCACGGTCCGCTGGACCTGACCTCCGGCACCGCCGAAGTGTTCATCCTGCAATACGCCGAAGGCCTGCCGCTGGACCAGGTCGGCTGGGGCCGCGCCACCCGCGCACGCATCGGCGTGGTGTCGCGGCTGCATGCGCTGCTGTTCGAGATCTACGCGCGGCCGCAGTACATGGCCGCGCGCGCCGGCGCGCCGCTGGCGCGGCGGGTGCTGGACACGCTGGGCGTGGCGGACGCGCCGAAGCTGAGCGTGCTGGTCGCCAGCGATACCCATATCGCCGCGCTCAGCGGCTTGCTCGACCTGCATTTCCATCTGCCGGGTTTTGGCCGGGACGATTCGCCGCCGGGCGGCGCGCTGGTGCTCGAGCAACTGCGCGACGCGCGCAGCGGCCAGCGCTACGTGCGCCTGCGCTACCAGGCGCAATCGCTAGACCAGCTGCGCGAGCTCACCCCGCTCAGCCTGCGCAAGCCGCCGCTGCTGCAGAGCCTGCATGTGCCCGGCTGCAGCGACCCCAAGACCCAGCTGTGCACGCTGCAGCAGTTCCAGAAGGTGTTGCAGGAAGCGTTGCAGCGGCGCGGCTGAGCTGGCGCCGCTGCGGCAGCAGGCGCATTGGCTGCGCCGCCGCATGACGTATCCGCGGGGTTGCCGCCGCCTGTGTAGGAGCGGCTTCAGCCGCGACCGAGCGTCACCGGGAACGTCCGGTCGCGGCTGAAGCCGCTCCTACAAAGAGCGGATCGCGCGCTGGATGACGACGTCTTCATCAGCCGCCGCCGCGATCAACCAAAAAAAACGGGCCGCGATGCGGCCCGTTTTCGTGCAAGCGCGGGCGAGCCGGCTTACTTCAGCTTCGCGTCCGCGCGCAGCGCGTCGGCGCGGTCGGTCTTTTCCCACGAGAACGCCGTGGCGTTGTGCTGCGCGCCGGTGCCGTCGGTGTAGGTGAACGCCTTCGGGGTGCGGCCGAAGTGGCCGTACGAGGCGGTCTGCTGGTACATCGGGTGGATCAGGTCGAGCATCTGCAGGATGCCGAACGGGCGCAGGTCGAAGTGCTTGCGGATCAGCTTCTCGATCTTGTCGTCGGCGATCTTGCCGGTGCCGAAGGTGGTGACCGAGATCGAGGTCGGCTCGGCCACGCCGATGGCGTAGGAGACCTGCACTTCGCAGCGGTCGGCCAGGCCGGCGGCGACCACATTCTTGGCCACGTAGCGCGCCGCATAGGCCGCGGAACGGTCGACCTTGGACGGGTCCTTGCCGGAGAACGCGCCGCCGCCGTGGCGCGCCCAGCCGCCGTAGGTATCGACGATGATCTTGCGCCCGGTCAGGCCGCAGTCGCCCACCGGCCCGCCGATCACGAACTTGCCGGTCGGGTTGATGTGGAACTTGGTGCCCTTGTGCAGCCACTTGGCCGGCAGCACCGGCTTGAGGATTTCCTCGCGCACGGCTTCGACCAGGTGTTTCTGCTTGACGTCCGGGTCGTGCTGGGTGGACAGCACCACCGCATCGATCGCGGTCGCCACGCCGTCTTCGTAGCGCAGGGTGACCTGGCTCTTGGCATCCGGGCGCAGCCACGCCAGCGGCGAGTTCTTCTTCTTGCGGACCTTGGCCTGCTGCTCGACCAGGCGGTGCGCCAGGTGGATCGCCGCCGGCATGAAGCTGTCGGTCTCGCGGGTGGCGTAGCCGAACATCAGGCCCTGGTCGCCAGCGCCCTGTTCTTCCGGCTTCTTGCGGTCCACGCCCTGGTTGATGTCCGGCGACTGCTTGCCGATCAGGTTGAGCACGCCGCAGGTCTCGCCGTCGAAACCGACGTCGGAGCTGTTGTAGCCGATATCCAGGATCACCTTGCGGGTCAGCGCTTCCAGGTCGATCCAGGCGCTGGTGGTGATTTCGCCGGCGACGATCGCCACGCCGGTCTTGACCAGCGTTTCGCAGGCCACGCGCGCGCGCTTGTCCTGGGTCAGGATCGCGTCGAGCACGGCATCGGAGATCTGATCGGCGATCTTGTCCGGGTGGCCTTCGGAGACCGACTCGGAGGTGAAGAGATAGCTGGACATCGCGGCTATATCCTTGTATTCGGATGAAAAGATGGACGCGCATGATACACGGGCGCGCGGTGCTTTGCATTGTGGCCCCGCCGCCGTTGGGCAAGGTTAACCGGTCAGCCGGCGGGGCCGCGGGCGTCACTTTGCCGTAGTCATATTGCAAGATCGGTGTCGCCGCGGGGGCCGAAGCTGTGCGCAGTCAGCAAGGGGGCTTGCCGTGCTCGCACTCGAACGTCGTCTGCAGGATCGCTACCCGCACTGGTTCGCCGGGCGCCGCTCGCGGCTGGTGCGGCCCTTATTGCGTGGCCTGCAGAAATGGTCGGGCCTGGACGCGCTGGACGCGTTCCTGGACGCCAGCCAGGAGCTGCGCGGCTTCGCCCTGGTCCAGGCCGGGATGGATTTCCTGCAGGCGCGCTATGTGGTCGCGCCGACCCCCGCCGAGTGCATTCCGGCACGCGGGCGCCTGCTGATCGTCGCCAACCACCCCTCCGGCGCGCTGGATGCGCTGGCGTTGCTGGATTGCGTGGGGCAGGTGCGGCGCGACGTGAAGATCGTCGCCAACGACTTCCTGTGGGCGCTGGAAGGCCTGCGCGAGCTGCTGCTGCCGGTGCGCATCCTCGGCGGCGCGCCGTCGCCGGCCAGCGTGCGCGCGATCGAGCAGGCCCTGGAGCAGGAACAGTGCGTGATCGTGTTCCCGGCCGGCGAAGTGTCGCGGCTAGGCTGGGGCGGGGTGGCCGACGGGCGCTGGCGCCGCGGCTTCACCCGCTTCGCGCTGCGCACCGCCACCCCGGTGCTGCCGGTGCGCATTCATGCGCGCAACTCGGCGTTGTTCTACGGCGCCTCGGCGCTGTTCAAGCCGGCCGGCACCGCGTTGCTGGCGCGGGAGATGTTCGCCCGCCGCGAGCGGCGCATTGCGCTGAGCCTGGGCCACGCCCGCGCGCTGCCGCAGGGCCAGTCCGACGCCGAACTGATGCGCGGCCTGCGCCGCGAGCTGTATGCGCTGGGCTGCGCCGGCGCCGACGCGCCCGCGCCGAGCGAGGAACCGCTGGTCGCGGCCGAGGATCCGGCCGCGGTGGCGGCGGAATTCGCGGCGCTGCGCAGCCTTGGCCAGACCGTGGACGGCAAGCAGATCCGCGTGGGCCGGCTGCGCGCCGGTTCGGCGCTGCTGCGCGAGATCGGCCGCCTGCGCGAGCTGACCTTCCGCGCGGTCGGTGAGGGCACCGGCCGGCGCCTGGACCTGGACGACTACGACACCTGGTACGACCACATCGTGCTGTGGGATGGCGCCGCCGCGCGCGTGGTCGGCGCCTATCGCGTGGCCCGCGGCGCGCCGGTGCTGGCCGAGCGCGGCCTGGCCGGCTTCTACACCGCCGGCCTGTTCCGCTACGGCGAAGCGCTGCTGCCGCGCATCGCCGCCGGCATGGAGCTGGGCCGCAGCTTCGTGGTGCCCGATTACTGGGGCAGCCGCAGCATCGACTACCTGTGGCAGGGCATCGGCGCCTACCTGCGCGACTACCCGCAGGTGCGCTACCTGTACGGCGCGGTCTCGATCAGCGCGGCGCTGCCGCGGCAGGCGCGCGAACAGATCGTGGCCTATTACGCGCGCTACTACGGCGACGCGCTGGGCGAAGCCGCCTCGGCGCGGCCGTTCGACTATTCGCAGGCGCCACCGGCGTTCGACGCGCTGGACGCGGACACCGCGTTCAAGGTGCTCAAGGGCAACCTGGACGCGCTCGGCGCGGCGGTGCCGATGCTCTACAAGCAGTACACCGAGCTGTGCGAGCCGGGCGGCGCGCGCTTCCTCGCTTTCGGCGTGGATCCGGCGTTCAACGACGCGGTCGATGGCCTGATCGAACTGGATCTGCAGCGCATCCGCAGCAAGAAGCGCATGCGCTACCTGGAACGGCCACGTAGCGAAGCAGAGGTGACGGCATGAACAATGTGAGCAGCTTGTCTCCGCCCCCGCGCCGGGCGGTGTTCGTGTCCGACGTGCACCTGGGCGCGCCGCACTGTCATGCGCGCGAACTGGCCGATTTCCTCGGCGGCTTGCAGTGCAAGCAACTGTATCTGGTCGGCGACATCGTCGATTTCTGGTGGATGGCGCAGCGCCGTGCGGTGTGGAGCGCGGCGCACCAGCGCGTGATCGATGCGCTGCACGCGCTGGCGCGCGGCGGCACCGAACTGATCTACGTGCCCGGCAACCACGACCGCCCGATCCGCCGCTTCTGCGGCCTGGCGCTGCCGGCGATGCAGGTGCGCCGGCGCGCGGTGCACGTGACCGCCGACGGCCGCCGGTTGCTGGTGGTGCATGGCGACGACTACGACGCGGTCACTCAGTTCGGCGGCCTGCAGGAGAAGTTCGGCGACTGGCTGTACTACCGCATCCTCACCGGCAACCAGCTGACCAACCGCGTGCGCCGCCGCTTCGGCATGCGCTACTGGTCGCTGGCCGACTACCTGAAGCGGCAGAGCAGCGCCGCCGAGCGCTACATCGAGCGCTTCGTCGGCGCCGGCCTGGACGACGCGCGCCGCCGCGGCCTGGACGGCGTGGTCTGCGGCCATGTGCACCGCGCCGGCCTGTTCGAACGCGACGGCCTGATCTACGCCAACGACGGCGACTGGGTCGAGAGCCTGACCGCGCTGAGCGAAGACCACCAGGGCCGGCTGCAACTGCTGTCGCATACCGGTCAGGTCCTCGAGACCCTGGCACCGCGCGTGTTGCGCCTGCCGCAGGCGGCGTGATCGGGTGATAGTTGCGACGGCGGCATTCTCACCCGCCGCCAGGCGTTACCTGTAGGAGCGGCTTCAGCCGCGACGAACGAAGCGACAACGTTTGCCAGCCTGTATGCAGTCGGGACTGAAGTCCCTCCCACAAATGCCGGGTTCGCCGTGCAGCGCTCCTTGTGGGAGCGGCTTCAGTCGCGACGAGCGGAGCGGTAGAACTTCCGGCGTCGTACGCCATCGGCGCCGAAGCCCCTCCCACAATGCGCCCAGCCGTCCTGCCGCAAGCCCCTGTAGGAGCGGCTTCAGCCGCGACGAACGAAGCAGAATGCCTGCCGACTTCGGAACCAGTCTGGTCTGACGCCCCAAGGCCACGCAAAGCTCCTTCCCATAGTGCACCTGGCCGGCGCACCGCAAATCCTGGGGGAGCGGCTTCAGCCGCGACGAACGAAGGCGACATGCCTACCGGCTTGGGAACCGGTCGGGGCTGAAGCCCCTCCTACAGTGCACCCGGCGGATTGGCCGCAAGTACCTTGCAAGCAACAGCCGCGTGACGGTTTTCTTCAAATCGCCCATGCCCCATCGCCTGCTAGCATCGGCCGATGGATTCCCTCACCCAGATCGTACTTGGCGGCGCCATCGCCGCGGCCATCGCCCCGGCCGCGCATCGCCGCGCCGCGCTGCTGGCCGGCGCCGCGCTCGGTACCGTGCCCGACCTCGATTCGCTGCTCCTGCTGCCGCTGACCCGCGACCCGGTCACGTTGATGACGGTGCATCGCAGCTTCAGCCATTCGCTGTTCGTGCTGCCGCTGCTCGGCTGGCTGATCTGGTGGCTGTACCGGCGCTTCGGTCACGGCCGCGTCGCCGCAGCGCCGCGGCGCTGGTTCTGGGCGATGCAGCTGGCGCTGATCACGCATCCGCTGCTCGACGCATTCACCGTCTACGGCACCCAGCTGTGGTGGCCGCTGCGGCCGCCGCCGGCGATGTGGTCCAGCGTGTTCATCGTCGATCCGGGCTACACCCTGTGGCTGATCCTGGCCTGCGCCATCGCCTGGTGGGCGCGCGCACGGCGCGTGGCGCAGCAGGCGCTGCTGGCCGGGCTGATCCTAAGCAGCGCCTACCTGGGCTGGTCGCTGCTGGCCAAGCACCTGGTCGATCGCGAAGCCGACCGCGCGCTGGCGGCGATGGGCCTGCAGCACGCGCCGCGCTTCTCGGTGCCGATGCCGTTCAATACGCTGCTGTGGCGGGTGGTGGCGATGACCCCGAGCGGCTACGTGATCGGCGAGCGCTCGCTGGTCGCCGACCACGGGCCGATGCGCTTCCAGGGCTATCCCTCCAACACCCAGGCGCTGGGCGAAGTACGCGCGCTGCCGGCGGTGCAGCGGCTGGCCTGGTTCAACCGCGGCTTCATGCGCGCACAGGTCAAGGACGGCGAACTGGTGCTCAGCGACCTGCGCATGGGCCTGGAGCCGGACTACAACTTCAACTTCGCGGTGGCGCGGCAGCACGGCGATGGCTGGCAGGCGATCGAACCGCGCCAATTGCAGGCTGCGTATCGCGCCCCGGTTGCGCGCGGGCAGATCGGCGCGGCGCTGGCGAAAATGTGGCGGCGGATTTGGGCCGAACCGGCCACAGCGACCCCGGTCGGTGCGCCGCCGCATTCTGGCCCAGGCTGAGCACGGTGGGCACGGCGCAGTCCTGTCGCGCCGCTGTTCGGCAACATGCGGACCATGCCTGCTCGAGCGGAGGAACGCGTGCTTATCGCGCAAGCGCGCCTATTGCGGCAACTGCGCCGGTTCGATCCCGGAAATGCCGTCCGCGCGAATAATGCAAATTCGGTGGCGGCGCTCAGGCCGCCGTAGGCAACGCAGGCGGCACGCCGGCGATCGGCGCGTCGAAGTAGTCGGCGGTCAGCGCCAGCTGCGCCCGTGCAGTTTCATCGCGGTTGACCGCCGCGCTGAACGGTCGCGTTCTCGGGATGGTCCTTCAGGCCGCGGCGGACAAGGCCGGCGGCACGCCGGCGATCAGTGCATCGAAGTAGTCGGCGGTCAGCGCCAGCTGCGCCTGCGCGCTTTCGGCGCGGTTGACCACCGCGCGGAACGCCGCGTTCTCGGGGCGGTCCTTGGCGTACCAGCCCAGGTGCTTGCGCGCGATGCGCACGCCCTGCGCTTCGCCGTAGAAATCGTGCAGGGCCTGCAGGTGGCCGAGCAGGGTGTCGCGCACGAACTGCAGCGGTGGCGCCGGCAGCAGTTCGCCGGTCGCCAGATAGTGCGCGATCTCGCCGAAGATCCACGGCCGGCCCTGTGCGGCGCGGCCGACCATCACCGCGTCGGCGCCGGTTGCGGCCAGCACCTGCGCGGCCTTGTGCGGCGAGTCGATGTCGCCGTTGGCGATCACCGGGATGCGCAGCGCGGCCTTGATCTGCGCGATCGTGGCGTATTCGGCCTGGCCGTTGTAGTGCTGGTCGCGGGTGCGGCCGTGCACGGCCAGCGCGGCGATACCGCAGTCCTGCGCGATGCGCGCGATGGCCGGGCCGTTGCGGTGGTCGCAATCCCAGCCGGTGCGGATCTTCAGCGTCACCGGCACCGGTGAGGCGTTCACCACCGCGCTGAGGATGCGCGCCACCAGCGCCTCGTCGCGCATCAGCGCCGAGCCGGCCCAGGCGTTGCACACCTTCTTCGCCGGGCAGCCCATGTTGATGTCGATCAGTTGCGCGCCGTGGTCGGCGTTGTAGCGCGCCGCCTCGGCCAGCTGCTGCGGCTCGGTGCCGGCGATCTGCACGCTGATTGGGTCCGGCTCGCCGGCATGGTCCATGCGCTGCAGCGACTTGCGGGTCTGCCAGAGGCGCGGGTCGGAAATGGTCATCTCCGAGACCGCCAGGCCGGCGCCCAGGCGCTTGCACAGCAACCGGAACGGCTTGTCGGTGACCCCGGCCATCGGCGCCAGGATCACCTTCGGTTCGATCGTGTAGGGGCCGATGCGCATGCGGTCAGTGTAGCGGGGCGGCAACCGCGCTGCCTCCCCGTGGCGCCGATGTCGAGGCGACTGGCGGCGCGCCGTTTGCCCGGCGCGCCGCGAAACGCCCGCTAGTGCGACAGGCGGATGTTGTCCAGGTACAGCGCCGCCGGCCGGGCCGCGCTGGCGCGGAACTCGATCCGATTGCTGCCGGCATTCAGCGTCACCGGCTGCTGCAGCGTCGCCCAGTCGCTGGCCGAGGTCGTCTGCGCGAACGCCGGCGTACCGGCCTTGATGCCGTTGACGTACAGGTCCACGTTGCCGATGCTCGCACCGGCGGTCGAATACCGCGTCTGCAACTGGTAGGTGCCGGCGCTGGCGATGCGGACATCGTTGCGGATGCTGGCGCCGGCACCGGTGCCGAAGTCGACGTAGCCCATCCCCTGGTAGTTGCGCAGCGGCCCGGAGACGCCATTGGCGACCAGGCTGCGGATGTTGCGGAAATCGAAGTTCTCCGCCTCGTACTGCTGCACGCCGGTGTAGGCGGGCGGCGCGGCGGGCGCCTGCAGGCTCGCGACCGGTGCGGAGGTCGCACGGCCGCTGGCGTTGCCGGTGCAGTGCACGGTGATGTCCAGCGGCCCATTGTGCGCCACGCTCAGCGTCAGCCCGTCCGCCGTCGCCACGCTGGTCACCTTGCTGGGTTGGTGATCGCCGCGATCGGCGAAGGTGTAGGTCGGGGTGGTGGTGGCGCCGTCGATATCGATCGTGTCCGTCTTCAACGCACCATCGGGGGAGTCGAAGTTGCTCAGGTAGATCGACAGCCTGTCGGGGAATTCCTTGATCACGCCGCTGCTGTAGGGCGCGTAGTTCACGCTGACCGCGGCGCAGCTGTTGTACTTGAGCGGGATGGTGCCGTTGGCGGCCTGGTTGGCCTTGGACGGGTTGTAGGTGACCCAGGTGTTGTCCTGGCGCCCGGCGTAGATGGTGCCGGTGTATTCCTGCGGGAACAGCGCATTGAGTTCGTCGAGCTTGGCGGTCATGGTCGGCCAGCGCGCCGCATACGCGGTCTTGGCGATCTGCACCTTGAACGACTTGGCGGTGGCGTCGGTCAGCTGCCAGACGGTGGGAATGGCCGGATAGCGCCCGGTCTTCTTGTACCAGCTGTGCTGGTTCAGGTAGGTGCCGTCGCCGTCCAGCAGGTACAACCCGGAGAACAGCGTTTCCGGCGAGGAATACAGGTTCCTGTCGTCGCCGGTGGTGGTGTCGTTGACGATCACGACCTTGGAGCGGTCGATCACTTCCTGGCGGCTGAGGATGCGCAGCGTGCCGTCCAGAATCTTGCGGTAGATGTCCAGCTGGATGTTGCGGAAATGCGGGTAGAACTCCCAGCGGCGGCTCTTGTAGCCGTCGGCGGTGGTCGCGTTCGGCAGGGTGTGCACCGCATCCAGGGTGATCTGCTCGGGGCCGTCGAAGACGGTCTCGCCGGTGAAGGTCAGGTGCTCGATCAGGTGCGGCGAACCGGCCTGCACCGGATAGCTGCTGCCGTCGCTGCTGTACCAGCCGGTGCGGTCAGGGCGCGTGCCGTAGTGGCCCGCGTAGCCGGACAGGAACATGCCCAGGCTCACGCTCTCGTTGTCGTGGTAGCCGTAATTGGAGGTGAATTTCTCTTCGATGATGAAATTCTTGGCATAGGCGCCGAGGGCGTTCCTGAAGATCTGGTTGCGCTTGACCATGGCCAACGGATTGATGCCGGCGCCGTAGAAGCCGCCGGTGAAGCTCACGTCCAGATAGCCGCCGTACTTGTTGGTGAGCTTGAGCAGGTTGGCCCAATGTTCCCAGCGTTGCGCGGGCGAACCCGAGCAAGGCTGGTCGAATCCCCAGAACTGTTCGGCGTAGTTGAAACCGATGAAGTTGGGGTAGTCGCGGAAGAATTCGCCGTAGGCCGTCGCTTCCAGGTCCGCATTCGGCGCGTAGTCGGGAAGGTGGCTGAAGCCGCCACTGGAAGGTTGGATCATCGCCCATACGCCATTGGCCGCCGCGGTCTTGATCCAGGAGCGCGCGGTTTCCAGGCCGTTCTCCACCTGTATCCAATTGCATTGATTGCCGGTGGCGCCCTGGTGGTTGATGGACAGGGAGATCAGCAGCACGGTGTAGGGACGCAGGTCGGCCGGAATCAGGTCGATGATCTTCTGCGGATCGGCTTCGTTCCAGGTGTCGGCATGGATCAGAAACATCGGCTGGTGTGGCGACAGCGGCCGGCGCAACGATGTGTCGGGCGTGTCTTGGGTATCGGGGGACGTGGTGCTTGGCGCGTCCGTCTTCGGGTGCGAGATCACCGGCCAGGCGCTGGGCGGGGGGGGCGTCACGTCAGGCGCAGTCGCATCGTCGCCGCCGTCGATGTCGCCGCCGCAAGAACTCAACAGGACGCTGAGCAATGCGCAGGGCAACGCATACTGCTTCAATCCTCTGTGCATCTTCATCGGATGATCCATTTAGGAAGAGGGATGGTCGACGCGAGCACGCAGACGGCGCTCGCCGTGCGCCAGAGGACGCGCGACTGCCGAGCGCCGGTGAATCTAGCAAGGACGCGTTGCCGCGAATGCGAATACCCGCACGTTCCGCATCGGTGTTTGCAAAATCGACCATGGATGCTTGCTGGGTAGTGCGTGGCGAGGCTGGCGGACGCGCACGAGCGTTGTGCGCATGCGCAGGCAGCGATGCGATTGCGGCGAGACGACGCGTCAGCATTGCGCTGCGGCGATGCGCGAGAAGCTAAATTGCGATGGCTGCCGCACGCCACCAATGCCGCTGCAGCACGATGCCGCGATTCGATGTCAGCGCGATGTCACCGCAGTCGCGGCAGCGATGACTGCGCGAAAAACAATGCCCGGGCCATCGGACTATCGGCACCGGGCAGGCGCTATGCGCGGCAATGGCCGCGTGCTTCAGCGGATCAGCTGGTACAGCTCGAAGCCCTTGCCGTTGCCGTCCAGGATCAGCAGCAGTTCGTCGGGTCCCAGCGCCACCAGGCGCCCGACGCTGTTGCCATTGGTGCCGTCCGAGACGTTGCCGGGCGCGTAGTGGCCCTGCGGATCGTCGTTGACCGTGCTGGCGCCGAGAAACGCGAACTCGCGGCTGTCCTTGGCCAGCGGATACAGCGTACCGCTGCGGCGCTGCGAGCCGCTGGTCTTGCTCAGGCGATAGCCGCACGGATCGCGCGCGATCTCGGCCTTGAAGTAGGGGTAGGCATAGGCGAAGCGCTGGTCGACCTGGATCGAGCGCACCTTCCAGCGGCCTTCCAGCTTGCCCGGGAGCTGCGGTGACTGCGCGCGCTGCAGCAGCGTGCGCGCCAGCGCTGCGCCGTCTTCCTGGTCGGCATCGTCGTAGTGCGGCGCGATCGCCTGTTGCAGGCTGTCCGCGGAGACGGTCACCGCGGCGCGGTCGGCGTCGGCTGCCGTGCTGTTCCAGTCGCAGCGCTGCGCAGCGAGAGCGGACAGCGGGGCAAGCAGCACGCACAGCGCGCCGAACGACATGACGGAAAAACGGGGCATCGAAAACTCCTTCGAGGATGCGGGCCCGTCGCGGCGACGGGCGGTGGATTCAGTGGTCCGGGTGAACGGGAACGGTGCCGCCATCGGCACGGACGGCTCAGCCGGCGTCGGGCACCAGTCGCGGCATCGACGCGGCAGCGCCTTCGGCTTCGGTCGAACGCGCCGCGTAGTGATTGGCGAAGCGCACATGGGTGGCGAAGCTGGCGTTCGGCGATTGCGCCAGCGAGGCCGCCAGCGCGCCGTTGAACGCATCGCCGGCGCCGGTGGTGTCCACGGTCTGCGCGGCCTCGGCGCCGATGCGGTAGTACGGCTGCGTATCGCCGCGCTGGCGCTCTTCCGGGTGCGAGATGAACGCGCCCACCGCGCCCAGCGTCACCACCACGGTGCCGCCCGGCAGCAGCTTGCGGCACAGCGCGTGCAGGCTGCCGCCATCGGTGGCGGCGACGTCGTCGGCATCCACGCGCTCGCCGACATGACGCGTCAGCAGTGCGGCGAACTCGGTTTCGTTCGGGGTCAGCACGTCGGCCAGCTTGAGCAGGCCGATGCTGGTCTGCGCATTCGCCGGCGCGGCGTTGAGCACGGTGGTCAGGCCGGTCTCGCGCGCCAGCGCCAGGGTCGCCTCGATGGTCTCGATCGGCGATTCCAGCTGCGCCAGCAGCACCCGCGCCGAGCCCAGCAGCGCGCGCTGCGCCTGCACGAAGCCCAGACTCAACGCGGCGTTGGCGCCGGCGCCGATGACGATGGTGTTGCGGCCGTGGCCGTCGACGTAGATGCCGCCGGTGCCGGTCGGCTCGGTGCTGGCCTCGGCGGCCAGGTCGATGCCGTCCTGCGCCGCCAGCGCGCGCGCCATCGCGCCGCCGGCATCGTCGCCGAGCGCGCACACGAAGGTGGTGCGGGCGCCGGCGCGCGCCGCCGCCACCGCCTGGTTGAAGCCCTTGCCGCCGGGGCCGGTGCTGTAGCGGCCGGCGATGGTGGCGCCAGGGGCGGGCAGGGTTTCGCAGCGCCAGACGTGGTCGACATTGAACGAACCGACGACGATGACCGAACTCATAGGCATGTGCTGCTTCTCAACTACTGGGGAAAGGGACATCGCATCAGCCGAAGTGCGACAGCACGCCGGCGATGGTGGCGGTCATGAAGGTGGCGATCGAACCGCCGAGCACCGCGCGCAGGCCGAACCGCGCCAGGTCCTGGCGCCGCTCCGGGGCCAGCCCGCCGATGCCGCCGATCTGGATCGCGATCGAGCTGAAGTTGGCGAAGCCGCACAGCGCGTAGGTGGCGATCAGCCGGCCTTCCTCGCTGAGCTGCATGCCGGGGATCTCGCCCTTGACGATTTTCGACAGCTCGCTATAGGCGACGAACTCGTTGATCACGACCTTCTGCCCGATCAGCGAGCCGACCGTGGTCGCATCCGCCCACGGCGTGCCGATCACCCAGGCGATCGGCGCCAGCACATAGCCGAAGATGGTGGACAGGTTGGTCGGGCGGCCGATCGCCGCGGCCAGGCCGGTGGCGTCGCCGAGCCAGGTCAGCGGCGCGTTGACCAGCGCGATCAGCGCGATGAAGGCCAGCAGCATCGCGCCGATGTTCAGCGCCAGGCGCAGGCCGTCGCCGGCGCCGGCGGCGGCCGCGTCGATGATGTTGCTGGTGGTCTTCTCCACTTCCATCTTGACCGTGCCGCGGGTCAGCGGCGTGCCGGTTTCCGGGATCAGCAGCTTGGCCACCACCAGCGTCGCCGGCGCGGCCATGATGCTCGCCGCCAGCAGGTGCTTGGCGTAGAACGCCTGCTGCGCCGGATCGCTGCCACCGAGCATGCCCACGTAGGCGGCGAGCACGCCGCCGGCGATGTGCGCCATGCCGCCGATCATCATCGTCAGCAATTCGGATTCGGTCATCTTCGGAATGTACGGGCGCACCGTCAGCGGCGCCTCGGTCTGGCCGATGAACACGCTGGCGCAGACGCTGGTGGTCTCGGCGCCGGACACGCGCATCACCTTGGTGATCGCCCAGGCCATCACCCGCACCACCGCCTGCATCACCCCCAGGTGGTAGAGCACGCCCATCAGCGCGGAGAAGAAGATGATCGTCGGCAGCACCTGGAAGGCGAAGATGAAGCCGTTGCTGGTGGTGTCCATCAGGCTGCCGAAGATGAAGTTGGAGCCTTCGTTGACGAAGCTCAGCACCTTCACGAACAGCTGTCCCAGCCAGTTGAAGACCTCGCGCCCGCCCGGCACCAACAGCACCAGCGAGGCGAAGCCGATCTGCAGCACCAGGCCGGTCGCGACCAGCTTCCAATCCACGGCGCGCTTGTTGTTCGAGAACAACCAGGTGATCCCGATCAGCACCGCCAACCCGAACAGGCCGAAGCCGATCCTCCCCAAACCCTCGACCATCTGCTTCCCCTGGATCGCCGGACCAAAGAGAGGGAGCGTAGTGCAGGGGGTGACGGGCGGCAAGGTAAACCCCGTTCAGCGCCGGAAATGGGTTGCCGATCAAGGCGGCGCGTGGATTGCGGGCGCGTGCCGGCCGCCTCGCTACACTGTGCGGCCGCCCGCCGGCCACGTGCGCCGGCTCGCACCGCAGGAGGAATTCGCATGCACTACCGTCGCCTTGGCGCCACCGGCTTGCAGCTGTCGGCGCTGTCGTTCGGCGCCTGGATCAACTTCGGCGGACAGATCGGCCGCGACGAAGCGCGCAACCTGATCGCCGCCGCCTGGGACCACGGGGTCAACTTCTTCGACAACGCCGAGGTCTACGCGCGCGGCCGCGCCGAGCAGGTGATGGGCGATGTGATCGCCGACCTGCGGCTGCCGCGCGACGGCTATTGCGTGTCCAGCAAGGTGTACTTCGGCGCGGTCGACGCGCCGCGCCCGACCCAGCGCGGGCTGTCGCGCAAGCACGTCACCGACGCCTGCCATGCCGCGCTGAAGCGGCTGCGAGTGGACTACCTGGACCTGTACTACTGCCATCGTCCCGACCCCGACACGCCGGTGGAGGAAACCGTGCGCGCGATGGACGCGCTGGTGCGGCAGGGCAAGGTGTTGTACTGGGGCACCTCCGAATGGCCGGCCGAACGCATCCGCGAAGCGGCGCAGGTGGCGCAGGCGCTCGGCCTGCAGGGGCCGTCGATGGAGCAGCCGCAGTACAACCTGCTGCACCGCGAGCGCGTGGAGCAGGAATACGCGCCGCTGTACGCCGAACTCGGCCTCGGCACCACGATCTGGTCGCCGCTGGCCTCGGGCCTGCTGACTGGCAAGTACAACGACGGCATCGACCCGGCCTCGCGCCTGGGCCAGGCGAGCAACGCCTGGCTGCACGAGGAGGTGATCGGGCCGCCGGCGCAGCGCCGCGTGGAGCGCGCGCGCCGCTTCACCGCGCTGGCGGCCGCCGAAGGCGTGGCACCGGCGGCGCTGGCGATCGCCTGGTGCCTGCGCAACCCGCACGTGTCCACGGTGATTCTCGGCGCCAGCCGCGTCGCCCAGTTGCTGCAGAACTTCGACGCGCTGCAGCTGGCCGCGCGCGAAGATGCGGCGTGGTGGGCACAGGTCGAGACGGCGGTGGCCTGAGCCGGCTGCGCTTTCGGCGAGAAGGCAGATGCACGGCTCGCGCGAGCCGTGCGTAACGATCGATTCGTCGGGACTGTCGAAGTTCGTGTTTCTATTCGCAGCTTGAATTGCCGCAAACGAGAACGGCTCTTGCTTAATTATTGAGAATCATTATCATCCGTATCGACCCCTGTGTACGGAG
This sequence comes from Xanthomonas sp. GW, assembly GCF_014236815.1. Classification (NCBI taxonomy): domain Bacteria; kingdom Pseudomonadati; phylum Pseudomonadota; class Gammaproteobacteria; order Lysobacterales; family Lysobacteraceae; genus Xanthomonas; species Xanthomonas sp. GW. The sequence continues at coordinate 4,098,079 of NZ_CP051189.1, read as the reverse complement.
CCCGACCATGACCGCTCAACCCGTCCTGTTGCGTCACCCCGAAATCCTGAGCCTGCGCGAGCGTGCGCTGCCGCGCGCGGTCCCGGTCGAAGAGACGATCAGCAGCGAAGCGCTGCTGAAGGGGCGCCGCGAAGTGCTGATCCAGCATGGCGATCGCGTGTATCGCCTGCGCCATACCAGCAACGACAAGCTGATCCTGACCAAGTAAGCCGGCCGGCCGCGCAGCGCGCGGCCAGGCCACCCGCTCGACACTGCCGCCACCTGGCCGGACCCGATGGGTCCGCCGCGGCCGCCCGCAGTCGCGACCGTTTCTCTCCTCGGCCCTTGCGCCGGCTCGCGCCGGCGTGGCCGGGACTTTTTCGCGACCCACCGATGACTTCCATGATCCGTACCGCTCCGCTCACCGGCGCGCTGTGGCTGGCCCTGGCCGCCTGCGCGCATGCCGCACCCGTCGATGCCACCGATGCAGTCGATGCCGCCAGTTCCGCCACGCCGCGCGATTTCGACCGCCTGCAGGTCACCGCCACCCGCACCCAGCGCGCCATCGTCGATGTCCCCAGTAGCGTCGATGTGATCGACCGCGAGCAGATGGACCAGGAACTGGTCTACGACCTCAAGGACCTGCTGCGCTACAGCCCCGGCGTCTCGGTCACCGGCAACAGCGGCCGCTTCAGCGGCGTCGGCGGCATCCGCATCCGCGGCCTGGACGGCAACCGCGTGCTGATGCTGACCGACGGCATCCCGGTCGCGGACACCTTCAGCTTCGGCAGCTATCTCAACGCCAACCGCAACTTCGTCGACATGGAAACGCTCAAGCGCGTCGAGATCGTGCGCGGACCGGCCAGCTCGCTGTACGGCTCCGATGCGCTCGGCGGCGTGGTCGCCTACGTGACCAAGGATCCGGCCGACTACCTGGCGCCGGGCAAGCACAGCTACGTGGGGCTGAAGTTCGGCTACGAGAGCGAATGGGATGGCCTGTTCGCCGGCGCGCTGGTCGCGTTCGGCGGCGAGCGCTGGAGCGGCATGGCCGCGGTCAGCCACCGCCAGGGCCAGGAGAGCGAGACCCAGGGCGACAACCGCAGCACCGGCGCGACGCGCACCGCGCCCAATCCGCTCAGCAGCGACGGCCGCAGCCTGCTCAGCAAGCTGGTGTACGCGCCGAGCGCGAACCAGCGCTTCAAGCTGACCGTGGAAGGCAACGAGGACTACTCCAGCATCGATGCGCTGAGCAACGTCACCTTCAGCATCCTGTCGCAGCGCGGCCGCGACCACCAGACCCGCGCCCGCGTGTCGCTGACCCACGAGGTGGACCAGCTCGACACGCTGCTCGCCGACGACCTGCAGTGGCAGCTGTACCGGCAGGACAGCCAGAGCCTGCAACGCACCGACGAGCGCCGCAGCAACAACACCCTGCGGCACATGGAGCACGACTTCGACCAGCGCCTGTACGGGCTGCAGGCCAACCTGCACAAGCAGGTGGACCAGGGCCGCGTGGTCCACGATGTCAGCTACGGCATCGACCTGTCGTGGAGCGATACCCATGAAAAGCGCGACGGCTACGCGCAAAACCTGAGCACCGGCGCGATCAGCAAGACGGTGGGCGTGGAGACGTTCCCGGTGCGCGATTTCCCGGTCACCGAGACCACCAAGGCCGGCGCCTACCTGCAGGACGAGATGCGCCTGGCCGACGGCCGCTTCAGCCTGATCCCGGGCGTGCGCGTGGACTACTACCGGCTGTCGCCGCAGGTCGATGCGATCTTCGCCGTCGACAACCCCGGCGTGGCCGCGGAGAAGGTCACCGACAGCAACGTCTCGCCCAAGCTCGGCGCGATCTGGCGCATCGACGACGCGTGGTCGCTGTACGCCAACTACGCGCACGGCTTCCGCGCGCCGCCGTACAACGACGTCAACATCGGCTTCACCAACCTGCAGTTCGGCTACACCGCCATCGCCAATCCGGACCTGAAACCGGAGACCAGCAAGGGCGCCGAACTGGGCCTGCGCTACACCGCGGCGGCAGGCTATTTCGGCCTGAGCGGCTACTACAACGACTACCGCGACTTCATCGAGTCCTACAGCTTCGTCGGCTACAACGCCGACGGCCTGATGCTGTACCAGTCGCGCAACGTCGATCACGTGGTGATCAAGGGCGTGGAGGCCAAGGCCGGCGTGGATTTCGGCGCGCTGGACGCGCGCTGGGCCGGTTGGTCGCTGCATTCCAGCGCCGCCTATGCGCGCGGCGACAACAAGACCGACGCCACGCCGCTGAACTCGATCGATCCGCTGCGCGGCGTGCTCGGCCTGGCCTACGATCGCGAGACCTGGGGTGCGCAACTGGTCGGCAGCTTCGTGGCGAAGAAGAAACGCCCGGCGTCGGCGACGTACTACACGCCGTCAGGCTATGCGACGCTGGACCTGCTGGCGCATTGGAACTTCACCCCCGGCGCGCGGCTCAACGTCGGCGTGTTCAACCTGGCCGATCGCCGCTATATCGACTGGAACAATCTGCCCAGCGCGACCCTGGCCAGCAACGCCGTGCTGGACCGCTATACCGGCGCCGGACGTAACGTCTCGGTCAGCCTGGCGCTGGACTGGTAGCGGCGCATGGGCAAGGCGGCGCCAGCGAGCATCGACGCGACCCGGATCGCCGCATCCGCGCCGCTGCCGCGTCCGGCGCAGCTGGCGGCGCTGGGCACCGTGCTGTGCCTGTACCGCGCGCAGCTGGGCACGGAACTGATGGGCTGGAACCATGCGCTGCGCGTCGGCGCGCAGCTCGGTGTGGACAGCGATGGATTGCTGGAAAGCCTGTGCTTCTACGATCGCCAGGAACGCTGCTGCTGGCGCCTGTACCTGCTGCCGGACAGCGATTTCGTCGCCTGGGATGCCTTGTTGTCCGCATTGCCGGCAGTGCACAGCGGCAGCGCCGATGGTGGCGTCGCCGAACGTCTGTGGCGACGCGTGGCCGGGCGCCTGAGCGGCGACAGCTGGCGCGCGCGGGCGCTGCGCCTGCACGCCAGCGACGGCGAACTGGCGGCCAGCGTCGCCAGTGTGTCGCCGCTGGGCGCCAGCATCGCCCGGCGCATCGCGCGGCTGGAAGCGGCCGAGGGCGAAGTGCTGGTCGACGACTGCTGCTGCGCCCGCGCCGGCCTGCCGGCCGTGCGCCGCGATCCGCAACGGCCCTGGCCGCTGCTGCGCCTGTAAGCGCGTTCCTCCTTTCTTCCTCAGCTATCGCGACCGACCACGACGATGAAATCACCGCTTCTGCTGCTCCTGCTCGCCGCTACCGGCCTGGCCCACGCCCAGGACGCCGATCCGCAACGCGACCGCACCAGCATCCTGGCGATGCAAGGCGAGTACATGGTGGATTTCGCCTTCGACGAGACCGTCCTGCTCAAGCCCGGTTACGAGCGCGCGCCGGCGATGCGCAGCGGCGCCAACGAAGTGGTGATCGTGGTCGAGGACAGCCCGCGCAAGGTGGTGCTGCAGCATCTGCTGGTCGACACCAAGAGCGGCCACGTGACCAAGCACTGGCGCCAGGACTGGAGCTACGAAGCGGCGCAGCGCTTCGAGTTCAGCGCCGACCAGACCTGGCAGGTGCGCCCGCTCGCCGCGGCCGCGACCCGCGGCGCCTGGACCCAGTGCGTGTACGAAGTCAGCGACGCGCCGCGCTACTGCGGCACCGGCCGCTGGGACTACGCCGACGGCCACCCGACCTGGACCAGCGACCTGAGCTGGCGTCCGCTGCCGCGCCGCGAATACACCAAGCGCAGCGACTACAACGCGCTGGCGGTGATCAACCGGCACACCCTGACCCCGGCCGGCTGGACCCACGAGCAGTTCAATACCAAGGTGCTGCGCAAGCCCGACGGCAGCCAGCAGCCGATCGCGCGCGAATTCGGCTTCAACGACTACGTCAAGACCAGCGAGGTCGACTTCAAGCCGGCCTACGACTACTGGAAGGCGACGCAGGGCTATTGGGCCAAGGTGCGCGCGCACTGGGACGCCTTCCTCGGCAAGCCGCCGGGCGTGCACCTGAAGACCAAGCTCGACGGTATGGCGATGATCATGCCGCTGTTCGAGCAGGCCGAGGCGGTGCAGCAGGGCAAGCCGGTGGCCGATACCAAGATCGCCGCGGTGTTCGCGCAGTGGGTGGAGCCGGCGCCCGCCGAGCGTTGAACGCCGCTGTGACGCAGAGCCAGGGTGGGAAGGCGGCCGGGACTGGCGCCTTCCCTTTTTTGCCCGGCGCAGGCAGCGCGCCGCGGCGCCGGGCTACAGGTCGGTCACCAGGTGGTAGCTCAATCCCTTGCGCTCGGGCAGGGTGAAGATCCATGGAAAACCGACCGACAGCCCGCTGAGGTCGAGCCACTGCGGATTGAACGACTCGATCAGGCCGCGCTGCCAGCAATGGCTGAGCCGGGAGATCTCCGCGGCGCGCAGCAAGGCGGCCACTTCGTTCTCGCACTCCTCGTACCACACCGCAAGGATCGCGACCGGATCTTCGATTTGCCCGCGCACGCTGTTGCGCTCGCGCAGGGTCTTGCCCAGGCCATCGAGCGCCTGCGGCGTCGGTGCGGTGGCGATGTAGTACGGGCCGCTGCGGGTCTCGGCCATGATGCAGGCCAGGTACGGCACGCTGTTGCGGGAGAGGGTGTCGCTCATCGGCCAGGCACGTTCTGCATGGGAGTTGCGATTGTGCCGGCAAGCGGAGGCGGTTGCAGCATCCGTCTTGCGCGCTGTCGCCGGGTGCCGACGGTGGCGGCTGCGCACGCCTGCGGCCGCCTTGGCACTGCGCGCAGCGATTGCCGCGCGCGCACCTTGGACTCAGTGCGCGCTCAGTTCTCGCGCAGCGCCAGCGCCGGCGGCGTGCGCAGAATGCGGCGCGTGCCCGACCAGCCGGCGAGCAGGCTCAGCAGCACGCCGCCGACCCCGCCCAGCAGCAGCGCCGGCCACGGCGGCGACAGCGTCAGTTGGAACGCTTGCTGCGCCACCACCACGCCGATCCCCGCTGCCGCGCCGACCGCCAGGATCGCGGCGAGCAGGCCGAGCGCGCCGAATTCCACCAGCACCGCGCCGCGCAACTGGCCGCGGCGTGCGCCCAGCGTGCGCAGCACCGCGCTGTCGTAGCGGCGTTCGCCGGCGGTGGCCTGTAGCGCTGCCAGCAACACCAGCACGCCGGCCAGCAGGCTGAAGCCCATCACCAGCTGCACCGCCTGCGCCACCTGGTCGATCACCTCGCGCACCCGGCCCAGGATCGCGTCGATGTCCAGCAGCGACACGTTCGGATAGGTACGGCTGAGCCCGCTCAATTGCGCCGCCGAACCGCGCGGCAGGTGGAACGCGGAGATCAGGTTGTACGGCGCGTCCTGCACCGCGCCGGCGTTGAGCAACAGGAAGAAATTGACCCGGAACGAATCCCAGTCGGCCTTGCGCACGCTGGTCACGGTGAAACTGCGCTGCTGCTCGCCGAGCAGCAAGGTGATGCGGTCGCCTAGCTTGAGGCCATAGCGCTGCGCCCAGGCTTCCTCCACCGAGGCTTCCGCCGCGGTGCTGTCGGCGGCCCAGAAACGGCCGGACAGCAGGCGGTTGGCGGCGGGGAATTCGTGCCGCCAGGAGAAGTTGATCGGGCGGTCGGCGCCATCGCCGTCGTCTTCCGGACCCTGCTCCTGGCGCTGCGGCGGCTTGCCGTTGATCGCCACCAGCTTGCCGGTGCTGAACGGCTCCACCGCCGCGTCGGTGACGCCGAGCCCGCGCAGCGTGCCGAGCACGTGCTCGGCCTGGTCGGGCTGGATGTTCATCAGGAAGTAGTTCGGCGTATCCGCCGGCAGCCGGTCGCGCCACTGGCCGAGCAGGCCCGGGCCGATCACCGCCAGCAGCAACAGCGCACACAGCGACAGCGACAGCCCGACCAGTTGCACCACGCTCAGCGCGCGGCGCCGGGTCAGCGCGGCCAGGCCCAGCTTCCATGGCCCGCGCAGGCGCGACTGCAGCCGCCGCAGCAGGGCGAGCAGCAGGCCGCCGACCGCCGCGGCGAGCGCGGCCAGCAGGGTCAACCCGCCCAGCACCCAGGCCGCGAGCACGCCGTCGCCGGTGGCGTACACCGCCAGCACCACGGTGGCGATCAGCGCAGCGGCGTAGACCAGCAGCGAGGTCGGCGGCAGCGCGGCGAAGCTGCGGTTGAGCACGCGCATCGGCGGCACGTCGCGCAGCCGCAGCAGCGGCGGCAGGCCGAAGCCGAGCAGCAGCAACAGGCCGATGCCGGCGCCGGCCAGGGCCGGGGTCGCCTGCGGCAGCGGCAGCCGGTTCGGGATCAGGCTGCCCAGCGCTTCGACAAGGCCGATCTGCGCCAGCATGCCCAGGCCCACGCCGAGCGCGCAGGCGGGAATCGCCAGCAACAGCAATTGCAGCGCCAGCGCGCCGAGGATGTCGCGCTGGCGCGCGCCCAGGCAGCGCAGCACCGCCACGCTGTCGATGCGGCGCAGCGCGAAGCGGTTGGCCGCCAGCGCGGTGGCGACGCCGGCCAGCAGCACTGCCAGCAGCGCGGTCAGCGCGAGGAAACGGCCGGCGCGGTCGAACGCGCCGCGCACGCCGCGCTGGGTGTCCTCGATGCCGACCAGGCGGAACGCCTTGGCGCGCGGCTTCAGCCATTCGCGCAGCGCGGCGATCTCGCCCGGCGCGCCGGCGAACATCAGCCGGTACGAGGCGCGGCTACCAGGGCCGAGCAGGCCGGCGGCATCGACGTCGGCGCGGTTGACCAACAGCGGCGGCGACAGCTGCATCAGCTCGCCGGAGGCGTCCGGCTCGGCGCGCAGCACCCGGGTCACGCGCAGCGTGCCGGCGCCGAATTCCAGAGCGTCGCCCAGCTTCAGTCCCAGCGCCTCGAGCAGGCGCGGATCGGCGTAGGCTTGGCCGCGCGGCGGCGGGCCGGCGCGCTCGCTGCCGGCGCCGGCGGTGTCGCGCGCGACCCGCAATTCGCCGCGCAACGGATAGCCGACGTCGACCGCCTTGATGTTGGCCATCTGGCTGGCATCGCCATGGAACAGCACGCTGGGGAAGCTGACCAGGCGCGTGTGGCGCACGCCGCGGCGCTGCGCCTCTTCGGCGAACGTGGCGGGGATGTCCTGGCGCCCAGTGACGCCGAGGTCGCCGCCGATCACCTCGGCGGCGCTGCCGGTCAGCGCCAGGGTCACGCGATCGACCAGGGTGCCGACCGCGGTCATCACCGCCACGCCCAGCACCAGCGCGGCGAACACGGTCAGCAGGTCGCCGGCGAACAGTTCGCGGCGCAGCGCGCGCGCGGCGTGGCGCAGCACGTTCATGCGTCGGCCACCGCTTCGGCCTGGCGCAGGCGCCCGCGGTCGAGCCGGTAGCGGTGCTCGCAACGCTGCGCCAGGCGCAGGTCGTGGGTGACCAGGACCAGGGTGGTGTCGCTGCCGGCGTTGAGCGCGAACAGCAGGTCGCTGATCTGCTGGCCGGTGGCCTGGTCGAGGCTGCCGGTGGGTTCGTCGGCGAACAGGATCCGCGGCCGCGCCACGAACGCGCGCGCCAGAGCCACGCGCTGCTGCTCGCCGCCGGACAACTGCCGCGGGTAGTGCCGCGCCCGCGCGGTCAGGCCGACCGCCTCCAGCACCTCGCGCACCCGCGCCGGATCCTCGCGCCCGGCCAGTTCCAGCGGCAGCGCGATGTTTTCCGCGGCGGTCAGCGACGGCAGCAGGTGGAAGCTCTGGAACACAAAACCGACCTCGCGCGCGCGCAAGGCGGCGCGCGCTTCCTCGTCCAGCGCATTGAGCGATTGCCCGGCGAGCACGATCTCGCCGCGTGTGGGCAGGTCCAGGCCGGCGAGCAGGCCGAGCAGGGTAGTCTTGCCGGAACCGGAGGCGCCAACGATGGCGACGCTGTCGCCTTCACCGATGGTCAATCCGACGTTGTCGAGAATGTGGACCGTGCCCTCCGGTCCGCTGACGGATTTGCCGACATCGCGTACGTCGATCGCGATGCCGGTGCGGGGAGTGGGGGCCAGACTGTCGATGAGGAAATCTCCGGATGCGTGGCAACGATACGAAAGGAACGCCTGCCTGGACGCGCAGCGCCTGGCTCCTGGCCTGTCTGGCATGGTGTCTGCTGCTGCCCGCCATCGCCTGTGCCAAAGGTGCGACGGGGCCGGTGCTGGTGGTCGGCGACAGCCTTAGCGCTGCGCACAACATCCCGGTCCAGTCCGGCTGGGTGGCGCTGCTGGAGCGCCGCCTTCAACAACAGATGCAGGCGCCACCGGCCGTAGTCAATGCCAGCATCAGCGGGGAGACCTCTTCCGGCGCGCTGACCCGGCTGCCGGCGCTGCTGCAAAAGCACCGCCCGGCGGTGGTGGTGATCGAACTCGGCGGCAACGACGCGCTGCGCGGGCTGACCCCGGCGGAACTGCGCGGCAATCTGGAGAAGATGATCGTGCTCAGCCGTAACGCCGGCGCGAAGGTGCTGTTGCTGGGGATCGACGTGCCGCCGAACTACGGGCCGGCCTACCGGCAGCGGCTGCGCGCGGTCTACGCCGACCTGGCCAAGCAATACCAGACCGGTCTGCTGCCGTTCCTGCTGGAGGGCGTGGCGCTGAACCCGGCGCTGATGCAGGACGACGGCCTGCATCCCACCGCCGCCGGCCAGCCGAAGGTCCTGGACAATGTGTGGCCCAAGCTCAAACCCTTGATCGGCGGGTGATTTTCGCGCCGCTCAGGCATATGAAGCGGTCTTCACGCGGTCACCACCGGGCTTCCGGCATGTTTCACAAAGCTGAAGACTGAGGAAGCTCTATGCGTCAGACCAAGGAAACCTCCGGACTCGTTCTGGTCGTCGAGGACAACCGCAACATCTCCGAAATGATCGGCGAATACCTGGAAGGCCGGGGATTCGAAGTGGATTACGCCTGCGATGGCCTGGACGGCTACCGCCTGGCGGCGGAGAACAGCTACGACGTGGTGGTGCTGGACCTGATGCTGCCACGCCTGGACGGCATCGAAGTGTGTCGCCGTTTGCGCAACGACGCGCGCAAGTCCACGCCGGTGCTGATGCTGACCGCGCGCGACACGCTCGACGACAAGCTCACCGGCCTGGGCTTCGGCGCCGACGATTATCTGACCAAGCCGTTCGCGATCCAGGAACTGGAAGCGCGGCTGCGCGCGTTGATCCGCCGCGAGCGCCGCCAGGTCGGCTCGGAAGTGCTGAAGGTGGCCGATCTGGTGCTGGATCCGGTGAGTATGCGTGCGACCCGTGCCGGCACCGAACTGCAGCTGTCGCCGATCGGCCTGCGCCTGTTGACCATCCTGATGCGCGAATCGCCGCGCGTGGTCACCCGCCAGGAGATCGAGCGCGAGATCTGGGGCAACGGCCTGCCCGACTCGGATACGCTGCGCAGCCATCTGTACAACCTGCGCAAGATCATCGACAAGCCGTTCGACCGGCCGCTGCTGCACACCGTGCAGAGCGCCGGCTACCGCATCGCCGACATCGCCCAGCCGATGAGCTGAGCGGTACCGGCTGGCTTCGTTAAGAGGCCGGCGTTCGTTACGCAGCAGGCCCCGGCAACGGGGCCTGCTTGCACGGCGGATTCACGATTCGCCCTCCTATAATCGCGGCGACTTCACACGGAAGCTGTAATGCCGCACGGTTTGCCGCGCAAAATCCGCCTTGCCCTGATCGCCCGAATCCTGTTCGCTGGCTGCATCGTGGCGTTGGGCAGTTATCTGGTGGTCGCGGTCGTGCAGCACTCGCTGGTGGGATCGGTGATGCGCCAGGAAGCCGCGCACTACTGGCGCCTGTATGCGCAGTCTCGCGCGCAGCCGCCGCCCAACAGCCACACCTTGCGCGGTTATCTGGTGCCGGCCGGGCAATCGGATGCGGCGGTGCCGGCGAATCTGCGCAGTCTCGATCCCGGTCTGCACGAGAACCGCCCTGGCGGCGAAATGGTGCTGGTCGACGAGACCAAAGCCGGGCGCCTGTACCTGGTATTCCTGCGCGCGCAGGCGCAGCGCCTGGCGTTCTGGTTCGGCATCGTGCCTGCGCTGCTGACCCTGATCGCGGTCGTGGTGGTGGGGTGGCTGACCCATCGCGCCTCGCGGCGGCTGCTGTCGCCGGTGAACTGGCTGGCGCGGCGCGTATCGCAATGGGATCCGCGGCATCCGTCCACCGCCGACTTGGCGCCGGAAAACCTGCCGGCCGACGTGCAGGGCGAATCGCGGCAACTGGCCGCCGCGCTGCATGCGCTGGCCTTGCGCGTCACCGACCACGTGTCGCGCGAGCGCAACTTCACCCGCGATGCCAGCCACGAATTGCGCACGCCGCTGACCGTGATCCGCGTCGCCAGCGACATCGCGATGACCGATCCCGACCTGCCGCCGCGGCTGGGCCGCAGCCTGCAGCGCATCCAGCGCGCCGGCCGCGACATGGAGGCGGTGATCGACGCGTTCCTGATCCTGGCGCGCGAGGCGGACGTGGTGCCGCAGAGCGAGACCTTCGAGGTCGCCGACGTGGTCGAGTACGAAGCCGAGAATGCGCGCGAGCTGTTGACCAGCAAGCCGGTGACGCTGACCGTCAGCGTGCTCGCCGCCACGCGCCTGCACGCGCCGCCGCGGGTGCTGCACGTGGTGGTCAGCAACCTGCTGCGCAACGCCTGCAGCTATACCGATGCCGGCAGCATCGTAGTCGAGATCGGCAGCGACCGGATCAGCATCCGCGATACCGGCATCGGCATGTCCAGCGAAGCGCTGCAGCGCGCGTTCGAGCCGTTCTTCCGCGCCGAGCCTGACCGCCCGCAGGGCACCGGGCTGGGCCTGTCGATCGTGCGCCGGCTGTGCGAGCGCTTCGGCTGGCGGATCGGGCTGGAAAGCGCGGAAGGTGGCGGCACCACCGCCACCGTGCGCTTCGATCCGGTCAAGTGAGCGGCCGGATCGCCTGAAACGCCGGCGTCGGCGCGAGCGCGCTCAGCGCTTCAGATACGGCCGCACCGTGTCGCGCCACAGCGCATAGCCGGCGGCGTTCATGTGCAGATGGTCCGGACCGAACAGTTCGCCGCGCGGTTGCCCGTCGGCGCCGAGCATCGGCGTGGCCACGTCGATGAAGTCCACCCGCTTCAGCCCGGCGGCGGCCTTGCGGATCAGCGCATTGGCGTCAGCCACCTGCGGCAGCAGCGCCGCGCGCGCCGGGCTGGGCTTGATCGAGATGTAGGCGATGCGGGTCGTGGGCAGGTCGCGGCGCACCCGCGTCACGAAGGCCAGGAAGTCGTCGCGCAGTTGCTGCGGGCTGCGGCCGCTGTTGAGGTCGTTGTCGCCGGCGTAGAACACCACCAGGCGCGGCCGGTACGGCACCACGATGCGGTCGGCATACCAGGTGCTGTCGCGAATCTCCGAACCGCCGAAGCCGCGGTTGAGCGTGTCCACGCCGGGGAAATCGCTGGCCAGCGAGGTCCAGAAGCGGATCGAGGAACTGCCGACGAACAGCACGCCGCCGGGCTTGGGCGGATGCGCGGCATCGGCCTGGGCGAAGCGCTGCATGTCCTGTTCCCAGTCCGGACTGGAGACCTGTTCGGGGATCTTCGGCGCGGCGGCCGGAGTGAGCGCCAGGGCCGAATGCAGGCCCAGCAGGAACAGGCAGGTGGCGAGCAGCGCGGTGCGCAGCGGCGAGCGGGACATGTGCGTCTCCTGGATGCGACGGAGCGGCGATGGTGCCGCAGGCGCGGCGAGGCAGGCAAATCGGAGGCGTGCGGCGGTTCATTTCAGCGGCGAACGGGGGCTTGTGGCAAAATTGGCGCCTAGCCCGCTTCGCCATTGCCCATGACCGTTCTCTTCCGGCCGTTGCCGTTGCGTTCCCGTTCCGCAGGCCAGGCCTGATCCATGGCCGACCAATTCGGGCACCTGCCGCGCGGACCGCGCCGGATGCTGATGGCACTGCGCTGGTCGTACCAGGGGCTGCGCGCGGCCTGGCTGCACGAGTCCTCGTTCCGGCTGGAAGCGTGCCTGTTCGTGCTGCTGGCGCCGCTGGCGCTGTGGCTGGGGCAGGGGCCGGTGCAGCAGGCGCTGATGATCGGTTCGCTGCTGCTGGTGCTGGCGGTGGAACTGCTCAATTCGGCGATCGAGGCGGTGATCGAGCGCTATGGCCCGGAGCACCACGAACTGGCCGGCCGCGCCAAGGACATGGGCTCGGCGGCGGTACTGCTGATGCTGGCCAATGTCGTGCTGTGCTGGGGCCTGATCCTGCTGCCGCGCGTGCTGTGACGTCCGCCTGTCTTTTTTACCGTTAAAGGATTCGACCCCATGGCTCTCGAGTTTCTCGCCGATCCCAACACCTGGCTGACGCTGCTGACGCTGAGCGCGTTGGAAATCGTGCTGGGCATCGACAACCTGGTGTTCATCTCCATCGCGGTGGGCAAGCTGCCCGAGGCGCAACGTCCGGCCGCGCGCAAGTTCGGCATCGCGGTGGCGTGCCTGACCCGCATCGCGCTGCTGGTGTCGCTGGCGTTCCTGGCGCGGATGCAGGGCGAGCTGTTCAGCGTCGCCGGCATGGGCATCTCGGTGCGCGACCTGGTGTTGATCGTCGGCGGCGTGTTCCTGCTGGTGAAGGGCACGATGGAGATCCGCGAGATGATCACCGGCGGCGAAGACGCCGATCCGACCACCAGCAAGGCCTCGGGCGTGTTCTGGATGGTGATCGCGCAGATCGCGGTGATCGACATCGTGTTCTCGCTGGACTCGGTGATCACCGCGGTCGGCATGGCCCAGCACATCCCGGTGATGGTGGCGGCGGTGCTGCTGGCGGTGGCGGTGATGCTGCTGGCGGCCAACCCGCTGGGCCGCTTCATCGACGCCAACCCGACGGTGAAGATGCTGGCGCTGGCGTTCATTCTGATGATCGGCGTGGTGCTGATCCTGGACGGCCTGGACGTGCACGTGCCCAAGCCCTACATCTACGCGGCGATGGGCTTCTCGGTGCTGGTGGAATGGCTGAACCTGCTGATGCGCCGCCGCGCCGCCGCGCACCACGTGCCCGGCGCCGGCAAGTGGTGAACGGCTGACCCAGGCGCGGCTGCGTTTTCACGGGGGGCGTGGCAAGCTGCGCCCTGTCTTTGCCCCGGAGAGCGCCATGCGCCTGTTGTCCCGCTCGTTGTTCCTCGCCGCCGTGGTGGCGCTGTTGTCCGGTTGCGGCTACAACGCGATCCAGCAGAAGGACGAGGCGGTCAAGGCCGGCTGGTCCGAGGTGCTGAACCAGTACAAGCGCCGCGCCGACCTGATCCCGAACCTGGTCAACACGGTCAAGGGCTATGCCGACCAGGAGCGGCAGGTGCTGACCGACGTGACCAATGCACGTTCGCGGGTCGGCCAGGTCCAGGTCAACGCCGACGATGCGGCTTCGCTGCAGCAGTTCCAGCAGGCGCAGGGCCAGCTGTCTAGCGCGTTGTCGCGGCTGCTGGTGGTCACCGAGAACTATCCGAACCTCAAGTCCGACCAGTCGTTCCGCGACCTGCAGGCGCAGCTGGAAGGCACCGAGAACCGCATCACCGTGGCGCGCGGCCGCTACATCCAGGCGGTGCAGGACTACAACACCTTCATCCGCTCGTTCCCGCAGGTGATCACGTCGAAGATCTTCGGCTACAAGGAAAAGCCGAACTTCTCCGTGGCCAACGAGGCGCAGATCTCCGAGGCACCAGCGGTGAATTTCGGTAGCCAGCCGGCGCAGACCGCGCCGCAAGCGCAACCGCAGCAGTCGCCACAGCCGGCACCGGCGCAGTAAGCGCGTTGCAGCGCCTGGCGGTGCCGACGATGGCGCCGCTGCGCGCCAGCCCGCGCTGCGGCGTCCGGCCAGGTTGTGCAGCCGGGCTGGCGGCTTAAGCCAGCGAACCGCTTCCCGGGCCACGCCGCCGCTGCGGTTTCTTCCCTTGGATGCCGCCGCGCGATCGCGTCGGCAGGAGTCTGCAATGCGCGATACGACCACCCGCCACCGTCCTGCGCGCCGCGGCCGGCATGCCTGGATCTGGATGCTGCTGCTGGCGCTGTTGCCGCTGCTGGCCTGGGCGCAGGCGGCCAGCCAGGCGCCGATCCCGCCGCTGGACACGCCGGTGGTCGATACCACCGGCACCTTGCAGCCGACCCAGCGCCTTGCGCTGGAGCAGCAGGCGGTGCAACTGCAGCAGCGCAAGGGCAGCCAGCTGCAGGTGCTGGTGGTCGCGACCACTGCGCCGGAGACGATCGAGCAGTACACCCAGCGCGTGTTCGACACGTGGAAGATCGGCCGCAAGGGCGTGGACGACGGTGTGCTGCTGGTGGTGGCCAAGGACGACCGGCGCGTGCGCATCCAGCCCGGCTACGGCCTGGAAGGCGCGATTCCCGATGCCACCGCCAACCGCATCATCCAGGAGTACCTGGCGCCGCGGTTCCGCGCCGGCGACTACAGTGGCGGCATCGCCGAGGCCACCGCGATGCTGGTCAAGCTGATCGACGGCGAACAGCTGCCGCCGCCGGTGAGCACGCACGCAGCCGAATCGCGTTCCGGCGGCAAGCTGCCGCTCGGTTTCTTCGGTGGCCTGTTCGCTGCCTTCGTCGCGCAACTGCTGTTCGCACGCGCGCCGCGTCTGCTGCGCGGCGTGCTGGCGGCGCTCGCCGGCGGTGGCGTGGGGCTGCTGCTGAGCCTGTCGCTGTTCGTCGCCGCGCTGACCGGCGCGATCGGGCTGGTGCTGGGCCTGCTGTCGGGCGTCTCGCCGGGCCGCTCGGTCGGCGGCGGTGGCGGCGGTGGTTGGGGTGGCGGCGGATTCGGAGGCGGCTTCGGCGGCTTCGGTGGTGGTGGTTTTGGAGGAGGCGGTGGCTTCGGCGGTGGAGGCGGAGGCGGCGGCTGGGGCGGAGGCGGCGGCAGTTCGGGAGGCGGTGGCGCCTCGGGGAGTTGGTGATGCGTCTGCTACGCCATCTGTTCGCGCCGGCGGCGCGCACGCTGTTCCCCAACGCCAGCCTGGAGCGCATCGGCGCAGCGATCGCCGACGGCGAACGGCTGCACCGCGGCCAGGTGATGTTCGCGGTCGAATCGGCGCTGGCACCGGCGGCGCTGCTGCGCGGCATGGCGCCGCGGGCGCGCGCCGAGCAGGCCTTCGCGCAATTGCGCACCTGGGATACCGAGGCCAACAACGGCGTGCTGATCTATCTGCTGTTGGCCGACCATCGGATCGAGATCGTGGCCGATCGCGGCCTGCGCGGGCGCGTCGACGCCGCGCAATGGCGCGAGGTCTGCGCGCTGATCGAGCGCGACATGCGCGCCGGCCAGCCCGAGCAGGCGGTGATCGCCGGGGTGGCGGCGGTATCGGCCTTGCTGGCCACGCATTTCCCCGCGCAGCCGGGCCAGGCCGAGCCCGACGAATTGCCGAACATGCCGCAACTGCTGGATTGAGCGCCGCCGCGGCATGGTCGCTGCGATGCGGGTCGCGCTGGCCCGCAGATGAAGCGGTAGCGCCGCTGCCCGTCGCGACTGCGGCGGCAGCCGGCGCCGATGGCAGACGCTTGCGCCTGCCGGCAGATGAAGGGGAGCGCCGTCCAAGTCGACCAAGACCACGGCAGCCGATGGCAGACGCATGCGCCTGCCGGCAGATGAAGCGGAGCGTCATCCAAGTCGACCGAGACCACGGCAGCAGCCGGCGCCAGTGGCAGAATAGGCGACCCTCGCCCTCCGGCCGACGCTCCCCGCATGACCTATCTCCACCAGATCGACCCCATCGCCTTCTCGCTCGGCCCGGTGAAGGTGCACTGGTATGGGCTGATGTACCTGGCCGCCTTCGCCTCGGCGTGGTGGCTGGGCCGGCTGCGCATCCGCGCCGGCCGCCTGCCCGGCGTGGACATGGAAGGGTTTTCCGACCTGCTGTTCTACGCGATGCTCGGCGTGGTGCTCGGCGGGCGCATCGGCTACATGCTGTTCTACGCGCTGGGCGATTTCCTCGCCAACCCGCTGCTGATCTTCAAGGTCTGGGATGGCGGCATGAGCTTCCACGGCGGCCTGATCGGCGTGCTGGTGGCCGCTGCCTGGTGGTCGCGCAAGTCGCGACTGCATTTCTTCGACACCATGGACTTCGTCGCGCCGCTCGTGCCGCTGGGCCTGGGCTTCGGTCGCGTCGGTAATTTCGTCGGCGGCGAGCTGTGGGGCAAGTTCACCAATGCCGGTTGGGGCGTGATCTTCCCGCGGACGCCGGAGTTGCAGGACTGGCCGCTGGCGCAGATCCAGGCGCAGTACGCCAGCGGTGCGCTGGACAAGTTCGCGCGGCATCCCTCGCAGCTGTACGAGGCGGTGCTGGAAGGCCTGGTGATGTTCGCGATGCTGTGGGCGTTCTCGCTGCGGCCGCGCCGGCGCTATGCGGTGTCCGGCCTGTTCGCGCTGCTGTACGGCGTGTTCCGCTTCGCGGTGGAGTTCGTGCGCGTGCCCGATGCGCCGATCGGCTACCTGGCGTTCCATTGGCTGACCATGGGCCAGATCCTGAGCACGCCGCTGATCCTGCTCGGCCTGTTCCTGCTGTGGCGCTCGCGCCGCGCGCCGGTGTTGCAGCCGGCACCGGTCGCCGTGGATGCCAAGCCATGAAGGCCTACCTGGACCTGCTGCGCCACGTACTCGAGCACGGCGCGGAGAAATCCGACCGCACCGGCACCGGCACGCGCAGCGTGTTCGGCTGGCAGATGCGCTTCGATCTCAACGCCGGCTTCCCGCTGGTGACCACCAAGAAGCTGCACCTGCGCTCGATCGTGCACGAGCTGCTGTGGTTCCTGAAGGGCGAAACCAACATCGCCTACCTCAAGGACAACAAGGTCAGCATCTGGGACGAGTGGGCCGATGCGCAGGGCGAACTCGGCCCGGTGTACGGCAAGCAGTGGCGGCGCTGGACCGGCGCCGACGGCGGCGAGATCGACCAGATGCAATGGCTGGTGGACGAGATCAAGCGCAATCCCGATTCGCGGCGCTTGGTGATCAGTGCCTGGAACGTGGCGGAATTGCCGCAGATGGCGCTGATGCCGTGCCACAGCCTGTTCCAGTTCTATGTGGTCGACGGCAAGCTCAGTTGCCAGTTGTACCAGCGCAGCGGCGACATCTTCCTCGGCGTGCCGTTCAACATCGCCAGCTACGCGCTGTTGACCCACATGGTGGCGCAGGCCACCGGCCTGGGCGTCGGCGATTTCGTGCACACGCTGGGCGACGCGCACCTGTATTCGAACCATTACGACCAGGCGCGCGAACAACTGTCGCGCA
This sequence comes from Xanthomonas sp. GW, assembly GCF_014236815.1. NCBI lineage: Bacteria > Pseudomonadati > Pseudomonadota > Gammaproteobacteria > Lysobacterales > Lysobacteraceae > Xanthomonas > Xanthomonas sp. GW. The sequence goes on along the minus strand of NZ_CP051189.1, from coordinate 4,080,832 downwards.
CGCCGCGGCCGTTGCCGACGCTGCGGCTGAATCCCGCGGTCACCGACCTGTTCGCGTTCACCTACGACGACATCGCGATCGAGGGTTACGACCCGCATCCGGCGATCAAGGCGCCGGTGGCTGTATGAAGCGTCGGGACTCGGGACTTGGGACCCGGGATTCGGAAAAAGCAACGGCGGTGGCATCGGCGAGGACGGAGAGGGACGAATCCCGAGTCCCGAGTCCCAAGTCCCGATTGACGTTGATCGCCGCGCTCGATCGCGCCAATGCCATCGGCCGCGACAACGATCTGCCGTGGCGCTTGCCGGACGACCTGAAGCGCTTCAAGGCGCTGACCCTGGGCAAGCCGGTGCTGATGGGGCGCAAGACCGCGCAGTCGCTCGGGCGCGCGTTGCCGGGGCGCTTGAACCTGGTGATGACGCGCTCAGGGCAGGTGCCGTTCGAGGGCATGCAGGCGGTCGCTTCGCTGCAGGCGGCGATCGAGGCGGCCCAGGCCAGCGGCGCCGAAGAGCTGTCGGTGATCGGCGGCGGCGACATCTTCGCGTTGGCGCTGCCGCACGCCGAGATGCTGTATCTGACCCACGTGGACACCGTGGTCGACCATGCCGATGCGCATTTCCCGGCGTTCGATCCGGCGCAGTGGGAGGTCGTGGCGCGGCAAGCGCATGCGGCCGATGCGAGGCATGCGCTGGCGTTCGAATTCGTCGATTACCGGCGCAGGCATAGCGCGCCGTAGCGGATTCGTGCGGGCGGCGCGGCGTCTGTTGTAGGAGCGGCTTCAGCCGCGACAGGATCTCGCCGCTAACATCCTGTCGCGGCTGAAGCCGCTCCTACACGTGGCAGCCTGCCTGCCGCCAGCCATCCTCATTCCTGAGCGGGCGGCGGCGGTGTAGTGGCACCGCCACCCGCACCACGCCCACCTCCGGACCTGCGCCGCGGCGGCCGCGCACGCGGTACCGGCGGCGGCCCTTCGATCGGGCGCCCCGGCACCTGCACCACCTGCAGGTCTTCGCTGTCCAGGCGCAAGGCGGTGAGCTTGCCGCCCCAGACCGCGCCGGTGTCGATCGCGTGCACGCCCTGGGTGATGGTCAGGCCCAGCGTGGACCAGTGGCCGCAGACGATCTTCAGGTCGCGCTCGGCGCGGCCCGGCACTTCGAACCACGGATACAGGCCCTGCGCCTGGGTGCCCGGGGTGCCTTTCTCCTCGATCGCGATGCGCCCGCGCGGGGTGCAATAGCGGGCGCGGGTGAACAGGTTGATGATCGCGCGCGAGCGGTCGTAGCCGGTCAGCCCCGGCGACCAGGCCGGGCGGTCGCCGTACATGTTGCGGAACAGTTTGCGGTAGCCGCTGCCGTGCAGTTGCTGCTCGACTTCGCGCGCATGCTTCTCGGCCAGGGTGGTGGTCCACTTCGGCGCCAGGCCGGCGTGGATCATCATCCAGCCCAGTTCGCGGTCGGCGTGCAGCAGTTTCTGCATGCGCAGCCAGGTCAGCAGTTCGTCGCGGTCCTCGGCCAGCACGATGCGCTGCAGGTCCGGATTGACCTTGCGCTGCTCGTCCGGGCTGCGCTCGCCGATCGCCAGCAGCGACAGGTCGTGGTTGCCCAGCACCACCTCGCTGTGCGCGCGCAGCGAGTGCACCAGGCGCAAGGTTTCCAGCGACTGCCCGCCGCGGTTGACCAGGTCGCCGCAGAACCACAGCCGGTCCACCGCCGGGTCGAAGCGGATCTTCTCCAGCAGCCGCTGGGTGATGTCATAGCAACCCTGCAGGTCGCCGATGGCCCACACGCTCATGCGGGCGCCATCAGTGCAGCGTCCGCGGCACGGTCAGCACGAATGGCGCGACCGGCGCGACGAAGTGGGTGCCGTCGTCGGCTTCCATGTCGTAGTGGCCGCGCATCGTGCCGTGCTCGGTTTCCAGCATCAGTCCGGAGGTGTAGCGGAAGTCCTCACCGGGACGCAGCCGCGGCTGTTCGCCGACCACGCCGTCGCCGTCCACGCGCTCTACGCGGCCGTTGCCGTCGGTGATTTCCCAGTGCCGGGCGATCAGCCGCGCGGCGACGCGGCCGCGGTTGTGGATACGGATGGTGTAGGCGAACGCGTAGCGTCCATCCTCCGGCGCCGATTGGTCGTCGAGGAACCGGGGCGATACTTCGACCTCGATCCGATAGGGGGCATCATCGTTCATGCCTCACAGTGTAAGCAAAGCCGGCGCAGGAATGGACTGCGAGCCGTCTACGAGCGCACTGCAGGCAGCGCGCGCTGCGGCCGCTGCGCATCGTAACGCGTGTCGCCGGCCGGCCGCGCAGTGCGATCCGCGCTGTTGCGACCTTCGTGTGGGCGCGCCGGCATGCACGTGAAGCGGAGAGATGCGGATCGCGCTGCGACGCGCGGCCGCGGGACTCAGGCCTGCGCCACGTTGGCCAGGCGCACGAAGTCGGCGACCTCCAACTGCTCGGCGCGGGCATCCGGGCGCACCCCGGCGGCCTCGAACTGGGCCGCATCGCAGACTCCGCCCAGCGCATTGCGCAAGGTCTTGCGGCGCTGCCCGAACGCCGCGCGCACCACGTCGGCGAAGCGCCGCCGGTCGGCGATGCCGATGTCCTGCGGCGCATGCGGCACCAGCCGCACTACCGCCGAATCCACTTTCGGCGGTGGCCGGAACGCGCCCGGCGGCACCACGAACAACGAGGTCACCTCGCAGTACGCCTGCAGCATCACGCTGAGCCGGCCGTAGACCTTGCTGCCCGGCCCGGCGGCCATGCGGTCGACCACTTCCTTCTGCAGCATGAAGTGCATGTCGGCGATCGCCGCGGCATGGTCCAGCGCGTGGAACAGGATCGGCGAGGAGATGTTGTAGGGCAGGTTGCCGACCAGGCGAATGCGGCCGCCGCCGGCCAGTTCGGCGAAATCCACCGACAGCACGTCGCGGTTGAGGATGGTCAGTTCGCCGATCCCTTCCGCCCCGGCGGTCAGCGGCGCGATCAGGTCGCGGTCGAATTCGATGACGGTCAGGCGGCCGTGGCGGCGCAGCAGCGGGAAGGTGATCGCGCCCTGGCCGGGGCCGATCTCGACCAGCAGTTCGTCGGGCTTGGGATTGACCGCGCGCACGATGCTGTCGATGTAGTCGCGGTCGCTGAGGAAGTGCTGGCCAAGCGATTTCTTGGCCGGGGCGCTGAAGCCGGAATAGGAAGTCATGCGGGCATCTTATCGGGATGGGGCCGGGATGGCGTGCGCGGCGCCCTGTAGGAGCGGCTTCAGCCGCGACCTTGGCGCTACCGGTAACGCCCTGTCGCGGCTGAAGCCGCTCCTACACAAGCGTGCTGCGCGCGGCCAGTTGCGCGCATTGCGCGACCGCGGCGAACAGGCTGGACGGGTCGGCGAGGCCGTGGCCGGCCAGCTCCAGCGCGGTGCCGTGATCGACCGCCACGCGCGGGTAGGGCAGGCCCAGGGTCAGGTTCACCGCCTGCTCGAAGCCGCTGTACTTGAGCACCGGCAGGCCCTGGTCGTGGTACATCGCCAGCACCGTGTCGAAGCCGGCCAGTTTCTGCGGCAGGAACGCGGTGTCGGCCGGCAACGGGCCGACCAGGCGCATGCCCTCGGCGCGCAAGGCGGCGAGGACCGGCGCCATCACCTCGATTTCTTCGCGGCCGAGGTGGCCGTCTTCGCCGGCATGCGGGTTCAGCCCGAGCACCGCGATGACCGGCGCGGCGATGCCGAAGTCGCTGCGCAGCGCGGCATGGACGATGCGCAGACAGCGCTCCAGCAACGCGGGCGTCAGCGCGTCGGCGACCGCGCGCAATGGCAGGTGGGTGGTGGCCAGGGCCACGCGCACGATTTCGTTGGCCAGCATCATCACCACCTCGCACCCAGCGTGGCGGGCGAGCAATTCGGTGGTGCCGGTGTAGGCGATGCCGCCGTCGTTGATCGCCGCCTTGTGCACCGGACCGGTGACCAGGCCGGCCAGCTCGCCGCGCAGGCAGGCGTCGGCGGCCTGGGTCAGCGCGCCGATCACTGCGGCGGCATTGGCCGGATCGGTATGGCCGAAACGGCTGGGCACGGCATTGCCCACCGCGCGCAGGCGCAGATCGCCAGGTACCAGCGCGGGGGCGGATTCGGGAAGCAGCTGCAGCGGCAGCGACAGCGCCGCTGCGGCGGCGTGCAAGGTGTCGGGATCGGCGAAGGCCAGCAGTTGGCAGTCGCGTCGCGGCTGTTGGGCCAGCCGCACGCACAGTTCCGGGCCGATCCCGGCCGGCTCGCCCGGCACCAGCGCGAGCGAGGGCAGCACGGCTTACGGCTTGGTGGCGGCCGGTGCCGGGGTCGCCGCCGGCGCGGTGGCGTCGGCAGCCGGCGCGGCGGAGCTCTCGGCACCGCCGACGCGCAGGTTCACATAGGCTTCGCCGCGCATTTCCTGCAGGAAGCGGTTGTACTCTTCCTCCAGCTTGCGACGGCCGATGGTCTCGCGGACCTGGGCACGCTGGGTGTCGCTGGTCACGTCGGTCTGGCGCGTGGCGACGCGCTGCACGATGTGCCAGCCGGCCTCGGTGCGGAACGGCTGCGAGATCTGGTTGTCGCTCAGGCCTTCGATCTGGTGGCCGAAGTCCGGGCCGAACGCGTCGGCCGGGAACCAGCCCAGGTCGCCGCCCTGACCGCGGCTGTTGGCGTCGTCGGAAGACTCCTTGGCCACGGCCTGGAAGTCGGCGCCGCCGGCGATGCGCGCACGCAGGGTCTCGATCTTGGCCTTGGCGGCCGCATCCGGCTGCGCCTCGTTGACGCGGATCAGGATGTGGCGGGCGTGGTACTCGGTGACCGTCTTCTTTTCCGGGTTGGCCGAGGCATCGCGGATCTCGACCAGCTTCAGCAGCTGGAAGCCGCTGGGGCCGCGCAGCGGGCCGGCGACCTGGCCCGGCTTCATGTCGCGGATCAGCTGCGCGAAGGCGTTCGGGATTTCGTCCAGGCTGCGCCAGCCGAGGTCGCCGCCTTCCAGCGCGTTGGGGCTGTCGGAATAGCGCACCGCAGCCGCGCTGAAATCGATCTCGCCCTTGTCGATCAGGGTCTTGACCCCGTCGATCTTGCCCTGCCCGGTCTTGATCTGGTCGGCGGTGGCGCCTTCCGGCAGGCCGACCAGGATGTGCGCCAGGTGGTACTGGGCCCCGGTGGTGGCCTGCTGCGCCAGCGCCGCATCCACTTCGCTCTCGCTGACGTTGATGCGGCTCTGCGCGAAGCTCTGGCGCAGGCGCTGCACGGTGATCTCGTCGCGCACCGAGTTGCGGAAGTCGTCGAACGCCATGCCGTCGGCGGCGAGCTTCTTGCGCAGGCCGTCCACGTCGGTGCCGTTCTGCTGGGCGATGCTGCCGATGGCACGGTTCAGTTCGTCGTCGCCGACGCGGATCCCGGTGCTGTTGGCGCGCGCCACCTGCAGCTTGACCAGCACCAGGCGCTCGAGCACCTGGCGTTGCAGCACGTTGTCCGGCGGCAGCTGCGCCTCGCGGCCGGAATACTGCGCCTTCACGTTGCGAACGGCACGATCCAGTTCGCTCTGCAGTACGACATCCTCGTCGACGACCGCAGCGATGCGGTCCAGTGGTTGGGTTTGTTGCGCGGCAGCCGGAGCGGACACGCCGGCGATCGCCAGCAAGGTGACGAGGAAAGCAGAGAGGGTATTGGTCATGGAATCAGGTTCGGATCGTAAGCGTCCGGATCGGTCGTGGTGTTGCTGGGCGGGACCAAGTACAGGTCGTCGCGGTTGTAGCCGAGAATAGCACGGCGCAGAACGCGGTCCGTGTCCTGGCCAAGCGAGGAGAGTCCCTTCAGCACGAACTCGACCTGGAACGCGGTGTCCAGATCGCCTTCGCGGTTGCGCACGTAGCGCCGCGCCAATGCGCGCACGGCCAGGCAGCAGCTGTCCCACTGCACGCCGGCGATGATTTCCAGCGGCTTGCTGTCTTCCAGCGAATAGTAGTGGCGCCCGACCAGGCTCCAGGTCGGGTTGATCGGGTACAGCACCGACACGTCGGTCTGCTCCAGCAGGTCGCGGCGGAAGCGGTAGCTGACGTTGATGATGCCGTCGCCCGGCAGCAGATAGCGGGTGCGGAAGCTGGCCAGGTCCTTGCGCCGGTACTTGGGATCCCACTGGTAGGTGGCGCCCATTGTCCAGCGGTCGTTGATCATGTAATTGGCGTCGGCGATCCACGCCGACTTGCCCTGCTCGATGGTGGTGTTGCTGCCGGGCAGGCTGACCCTGGAGTCGTTGAAGTACAGGATCTGGCCGAGGCTGACCGACAGCTTTTCCTTGCCGTCGTCCTGGCGCAGCAGGCGCGAGCTCAGCGCCAGGGTCATCTGGTTGGCGTCGTTCTGGCGATCGGCACCGGTGTAGCGCGAATCGCGGAACAACTGGCCCCAGCTGAAGGTGAATTCGCGCGTGTCGAAGATCGGCAGGTCGTCCTGGTTGCGGTACGGCGTGTACAGATAGAACAGCCGCGGTTCCAGGGTCTGCAGGTAGTTGGTGCCGCCGAACTTGGCGTCGCGGTCGAAATACAGGCCGGCATCGACGGTGGTGATCGGCAGGCTGCGCGTGGGCGAGGTGTCGCCGCCGAGCGTCGCCGCCAGGTCCTTGTCCAACTGATAGGCGGTGTAACGCCAGGCCACGGTCGGCTTCAGGAACCACGCCGCGCCGGCCAGCGGCATCGAGATGTAGGGCTTGAGGTCCAGGCGGGTGCCGCCGGGTTTCTCAGTGGTCACGCCGGTGCGTTCGTACAGCGCGTCCTTGGCATGCACGTCGTCATGCACGAAGCGCACCGCTTCGCTGTAGACGCCGGCCTCGAAGTAGTTGCCGAAGGACTGGTCCCAGTTGAAGAAGGCGCGCGGCTGGCGGTTGTACGGCAGCGCGTCCTCGGTCAGGGTGTAGTCGGTCAGCTGCCAGCGGTCGGCCATCAACCCGGCGGTCCAGGTCTCGCCGGTGCCGTAGATGCCGACCGTGCTCTGCAGGTTGGATACCGAGTTGCCGAGCAGGCGGTTGGAGAAGTCTTCCGTATAGCGCTCGTCGCTGACCCAGGCCACGGAAGCGCGTGCCTGCCAGTGCGAATCGAGGTTGTGGTAACCCTGGTATTCGAACTTGCCGCGGTCCTTGTCGCGCAACTGGTCGTCGGGCATGTAGGTCGCCTCGACCTCGCCCTTGCCGCCTTCGTACAGGTAGCGGAACTCGCTGCCGAGCATGAAGCCGCGCGAACTCATGTAGCGCGGATACAGCGTGGCATCGTAGTTCGGCGCCAGATTGAGGTAATACGGCTGCATGTAATCGAAGCCGTTGCGCCCGGACATGCCGATTGCCGGGAACAGGAAGCCGCTGGTGCGACGGTCGTCGATCGGGAACTTGAACCACGGCGCGTACAGGATCGGCACGTTGTAGATCTTCAGGATTGCGTTGCGCGCAGTGCCGAAGCCCTCGTCGTTGTCGACGTCGATCTCCGGCGCGTGCAGCTCCCACACCTGCTGCGACGGATCGCAGGTGGTGTAGGTGGAGCGGTGCATCTGTCCCAGTGCGCCCTGCAGGTCGACCGAGTCGGCCTTGCCGTTGCCGCGGCGCTCGATCAGCTGGTAGCGGATGTTGCTGATCTTGTGGGTGTCGGTGTCCTGGTTGCCTTCGGCACGGTCGGCGATCATGCGGATCGACGAATCCTGGTAGCGCACGTGGCCCTCGGCAATGTAATTGCCGGTCTCGGTATCCACACGCAGGCTGTCGGTGCCCATGAACTGGTCGCCGCGCTTGAGCGCGACGTTGCCGGTGTAGTTCGGGATCGTGGTGGTGCCGGACAGCTTGTCGCCGACGATGTCGGTCGGCTGCTGATCGCGGATCGCGGCCATCTTCGGGTCGACCTTGGGTGCGTCGTCGAACTTGGGCAGCACGTCCGGGGTCGGGCACAGTCCCCAATTGGGCGGCTTCTCGGCCGCCATCGCCGGCAGGCAGAGAGCGATACTGAACGGAAGGGGTAGCAGGCGGAGGGCTCGGCGCACGCGCGTCAGGTATCGGGCTAAAACGACCGCTAGCTTGCCCCATCCCATGCATGGGGGCAATGAAGACGTCCCCCACTCGGGGGACGGGGTTCATCCGCCCGGGCCGGCCTCAGCGCAGCGCGTCGACGTGGGCGACGCTGCATTCGCGCAGCGCCTGCAGGTCGTAACCGCCTTCCAGCAGCGACACCACGCGGCCGCGCGCATGCCGTTCTGCCAGCGCGCGCAGCTCCGCGGTGAGCCAGCCGAAGTCCTCGGTTTCCAGCATCAGGTCGGCCAGCGGGTCGCGCATGTGCGCATCGAAACCGGCCGAGATCAGCAGCAGCTGCGGCTTGAACGCGTCCAGTAGCGGCAGCATCTGGTCGGCCCAGGTGTTGCGGAAGCGGAAGCCGCCGCTGCCCGGCGGCAGCAGCGCGTTGTGCAGGTTGCCGACGCCGCGGTCGTGGACCCCGCCCGAGTTGGGGAACAGCCCGGACTGGTGGGTGCTGAGGTACTGCACGTGCGGATCGCGCTCGAAGATCGCCTGGGTGCCGTTGCCGTGATGCACATCGAAGTCGACGATGGCGATCCGTTCCAGGCCGTGCGTGTCGCGCGCGTGGGCGGCGGCCACGGCGACGTTGTTGAACAGGCAGAAGCCCATCGCGGTGGCGGCGGTGGCGTGATGGCCTGGCGGGCGCACCGCGCAGAAGGCGGTGTCGGTCTCGCCGCGCATCACCGCGTCTACCGCGGCCAGGCCGGCGCCGGCGGCGCGCAGCGCGGCGGCGCGCGAGCCGGGCGAGATCACCGTGTCCACGTCGAGCATGCGCTTGCCGTCGATATCGGCCAGGACGCTGTCGATCAGCTCGCGCTCGTGGACCCGGGCCAGATCGCCGAGCTTGGCCAGCGGCGCCTCGCGCCATGCCAGGTCGGGAAAGGCCTCGCGCAGCGCCGTGGTGACGGCCTGCAGGCGTTCCGGCCGCTCCGGGTGTTCCGGACCGGGTTCATGGCCCAGGCAGGCGGGATGGGTATAGATCAGCATGCCTGCCGCCGGGTCCGCGCGCCGCCGCTGCCGCTCAGGCCTGGCGGCGGTCGTGGCGCCACAGCACTTCGCCCTGGCCATCGGCCCGGGCCAGCACCCGCGCCAGCACGAACAGCAGGTCGGACAGGCGGTTGAGGTAGCGCACCGCCTCCGGCCGCACCGCGTCCTGGCGCGACAGCGCCACCGTCTCGCGCTCGGCGCGGCGCACGATGGTGCGCGCCAGGTGGCAGCGCGCCGCGGCCTCGCCGCCGGCCGGCAGGATGAAATCCTTCAGCGCGGGCAGGGTGTCGTTGTAACGGTCCAGGTGCTGCTCGAGCGCGTCGATGTCGGCGTCGTGGATCGCCGCATGGCCGGGGATGCACAGCTCGCCGCCCAGGTCGAACAACTGGTGCTGGATCGCGGTCAGCAGGGTGCGCACGTCGTCGGCCAGCGCACAGGCCAGGACCACGCCGATCGCCGAATTGGCCTCGTCGACGGTGCCATAGGCGGCCACCCGCGCCGAATCCTTGCCGACCCGGTTGCCGTCGCCCAGGCCGGTGCTGCCGTCGTCGCCGGTGCGGGTGTAGATCTTGGAGAGACGATTGCCCATCGTCGGAACCGGGCCCCGGCTCAGTGGCCGGCGGGCTGGCCGCGCTGGCCCAGCCGCGCCAGCTGCTCGACCCCGACCTGGACCGCCGCGGCCAGCGCTGTGTACAGCGCCGCGCTGCCCAGGTACGGCAGCAGCCAGTCGCTGTAGTTCTGCCACCAGCCGGCGATGGTCGGGTTGGGCACGCTGCGGCTGACCCAATAGAAGCTGCCCTGCGCGATCAGGTGGCACACCGCCACCGCCACCACCAGGCTGGCTGCGGTCAGGCCCAGCGCACGCCAGTCGGCGCCGCGGTAGCGCCCTGCCAGCCAGCTGCCGCCGGCCCACAGCGCGAAGTAGGCCGGGATCAGGCACCAGTACGCCGGCGACACGCAGTAGTGCTGCCAGAAATTCAGGCCCTGACCACGGATCACCAGGTAGTCGACCAGCACCGCCAGCGCCATCAGTCCCGGGAACGCCCAGCGGGTCCAGCCGCGCAGATAGAAGCCGCCGACGAAGAACACCGCCCAGGAGGCGTCCGGAATCGCGCCGAAATGGTTGATGCGGGTCGCGGCCAGCAGCGCGGCCAGCAGGAGCAGGGCGGGAAGGCGGTGGCTGGAAGGAGTCATGGCAGGCGGGCACCGGTACGGAGATCGCCGATTCTACTGGAAGCGGCGAGCCTGGGGCGCGGGCCGGCGGCGGGCAGCGCCAGGGCGGCGGTGACCTGGCCGCGGCGGCGCGCGGGACAAAGCGGGCGCAGCTGGCATGTCGCTGCGATCACCGACAGTTCGGGCGCCGGTCGTATCATGGCCGGATGAGCAAACGACATGACGTAGTGATCGTCGGCGGCGGCCTGGTCGGCGCCAGCCTGGCCATCGCGCTGGACCGGCTGGGCGTGGACGTGGGCCTGGTCGAGGCCGCGCCGCCGGGCGCGCTGCCGCCGGTGTTCGACCAGCGCAATCTCAGCTTCGCCGCGGCCACGGTCAACGCGCTGGGCGCGCTCGGGGTGATGCAGCGGCTGCGCACGCCGACCGGCCCGATCCGGCGCATCCACGTCAGCCGCGAAGGCGATTTCGGCCGGGTGCGGCTGGAGGCGGCCGACTATGGGCGCGAGGCGTTCGGGCAGGTGGTGGTGGCGCGCGATTTCGGCGAGGCGCTGGAAGCGCGGCTGGCCGAGGCGTCCCACGTCAGCCGCTACCGGCCGGCGCAGTTCCTGGCGCTGGAAGCCGGCGAGGACGCGTCGTGGCGTGGCGTGCGCATCGTCCAGGGCGGCGCCGAACAGGTGCTGCAGGCGCGGCTGCTGGTCGGTGCCGACGGCAGCGCCAGCGCGGTGCGCGGCGCGCTGGGCATCGATGCCGCCCGCCACGATTTCGCCCAGACCCTGTTCGTGGCGCGGGTGCGCGGCAGCCGCCAGCCCGACGGTACCGCCTACGAGCGGTTCCGTGACGACGGCCCGAGCGCGCTGCTGCCGCGCGGCGACCGCCACTACGGCGCGATCCACGCGGTCGCCGCCGAGCAGGCCGACGCGGTGGCCGCGCTCGACGAGGCCGCCTGGCTGCAGCGCCTGCAGGAGGCGCTGGGCTGGCGCGTCGGCCGCCTGCTGGGCAGCGGCGAGCGCAGCGCCTATCCGATCGTGCAGGTGCTGGCCGAGCGCCTGACCGACGCGCGCGCGGTGCTGCTCGGCAACGCCGCGCAGACCCTGCACCCGCTGGGTGCGCAGGGCTTCAACCTGGGCCTGCGCGATGCGCTGACCCTGGCCGAACTGATCGAGCGCGACCGCGCCGATCCGGGCGCGCCGGCGCTGCTGCAGCAGTACGCGCAGCGCCGCGAGCAGGACCGGCAGCGCACTGTCACCTTCTCCGGCGGCTTGGCACGGTTGACCGCCAACCCGGCGCCGCTGTTGCGCCCGCTGCGCAGCCTGGGCCTGCTGGCGGCAGCGCAGGCCGCGCCGCTGCAGTCGTTCCTGGTCGGCGGCGCGATGGGATTCCGCGGCGAAGTGCCGCAGCTGTGCCGGGAGATGACGCCATGAGCCGGCGCGGCGTGCTGGACGTGGTGGTGGTAGGCGGCGGCGTGGTCGGCGCGGCCTGCGCGTTGGCGCTGGCCGCCGAAGGCCTGGCGGTAGCGCTGGTCGAGGGCCGCGAGCCGCCGCGCTGGTCGCCGGCCGAGCCGGACCTGCGCGTGTACGCGTTCGCCCCGGACAACGCTGCGCTGCTGCAGGCGCTGGGCGTGTGGCCGCAGGTGCTGGCGCGGCGCGCGCAGGCCTACCGGCGCATGCGCGTGTGGGATGCCGGTGGCGGCGGCGAGCTGGACTTCGATGCCGATGCGCTGGGCCGCGACCAGTTGGGCTGGATCGTCGAGCATGCGTTGCTGGTCGAACAGCTGTGGGCGGCGCTGCCGGCGGCCGGGGTGCAACTGCACTGCCCGGCGCGGGTCGAGGCGGTGGAGATGGCGGAGGAGCGCGTGCGGCTGCGCCTGGACGACGGCAGCCGGCTCGACGCGCGCCTGGCGATCGCCGCCGACGGCGCCGATTCCACGCTGCGCGGCCTGGCCGGGCTGGATGCACCGGCGCACGACTACGGCCAGCGCGGCGTGGTCGCCTTCGTGCACACCGACGTGCCGCACCAGGACACCGCCTGGCAGCGCTTCCTGCCCGGCGGCCCGCTGGCGTTCCTGCCGTTCGCCGACGGCCGCAGTTCGATCGTGTGGACGCTGCCCGAGGCCGAGGCGGCGCGGGTGCTGGCGCTGGACGACGCCGCATTCGGCGCCGAGCTGACCCAGGCCTTCGGCGCGCGGTTGGGCGCAGTGCGCGCGCTGTCGCCGCGGGTCGGTTTCCCGCTGCGCCGGCAACTGGTGGAGGACTACCACCGCGACCGCCTGCTGGTGCTGGGCGATGCCGCGCACGTTGTGCATCCGCTGGCCGGGCAGGGCGTCAACCTCGGCCTGCGCGACGTCGCCGCGCTGGCCGCGCAGGTGCGCCAGGCGCAGGCGCGGCGGGTCGACTGGTCGGCGCCGCACAGGCTGGCGCGCTGGGCGCGCGGTCGCCGCAGCGACAACACCGTGGCTGCCTACGGCTTCGATACGATCAACCGGCTGTTCTCCAACGACGAGATGCACCTGACCCTGCTGCGCGGCCCACTGCTGGGCCTGGCCGGCAAGTTGCCGCTGCTGATGCATGGGTTCTGGAAGCGCGCTTCGGGGGTGTAGCGCAGTACGCCCGCCGTGCGCCGGTGGAGCCGGGCAGAGCGAAGGACGCGGAGGCCGAATTTGAAACGAGGTGCATTGGTGAAAAGCAATGCGCAAACCGTCGATCTATTGATCTCCCACAGCCAGATCCAGTTCCGCGCACGGGCTTTCGACGAGGCGGCGTGCCGGTGGGGCAAGCTCAATCTGGAGCAGGGGGCGATTCTGCATCGCGACTATGTGGTGTTCGACCCGTTGCCCGAGGACGCGTTCGGCGCGAACGTGCACCTGAAACTGGAGGCCGCCTTCAGTCCCGATCCCGGCGCCCAGCGCTGCATCGTGGCGCCGTTCCATGTTGCCGATGCCGAGCACGTGGAAGTCGCATCCGCGGCCGAGCGGTTCAAGGTCGATCTCGCGCTGGAGGCGCGCGACTATGCGCTGTACTTCGAGGTCTGCGAGGGCGAAGAGATCTTCTACAGGATCACCCTGGTCCCAGCCGACGGCCACGTCGCCGCCCGATACCTGCTGGACGACCCATGGGGCGGCGAGAAGGACAAGCCGCTGCTGGAAGGATTGCGTTAGGCGCACTGCACGCACCCTCACCGTGACGGTATGGATTGGCTACAAGCGTGAGTGGCGTGGCCAATGGCCGAAGCCATGACGCCGCTCTCGTACCGAAGGTGAGCGGCGAAGATGGCCTTCAGCCCGATTGCAGGCAGGGCGCTGGCAACGACGCCGTGACGAGGCCGAGGTCGCTCCCGTCCGTCAGCGATGCCTGCTTGATTACTTGAGCCAACCGGCCAACTGCTCGCGGCTCAGGCGTCCGCGCCGTTGCGGGTCCATCGAATCGAATTCGTCGGCCAGTGCCGGATTGGCCTGCGCTTCGCTGCGGCTGATGTAGCCGTCGTGGTCGCTGTCCAGCGCGTCGAAATCGATGCGGTAGTTGCCGGCGACGTTGTCGGGCTGGACCGTGCGCACGGTGACCGGCGCCTGGCCACGCGGAACGTCGAGCCGCACCTGGTGGGTCACCTCGCCACTGCTCAGCGGCTGCGCCTGCACGATGCTCGCCGGCACGTCGCGCAACGGCTCGGTGACGACGCTCGAGGTCGGGTTGAGGTTCTGCGCGGCGGCCGGGACGATGGCGGCAGCCAGCAGAAAGGCGGCGAGGGACGAACGGCAATGCATGGACACAACGGACTCCAATGGTACGAATGAGGGGACGGCGCGGCAGGCTCAGCCAGGAATGAACGGGAACGCCAGTTTCAGCAATCCCTTCAACCCGCCCTCGGCGGTACTGGCGATGGCCTTGGCGCCGAGGCTGTTGAGCGCGCGGCGCACATCGTCCCAGCGTAGCTTGCCCACGTCCTTCTTCAACAGGTCCGCCACTTCCTCGGCGGTCGGGGTGAGCTTTTCCAGCTCGCGCGCCACCTTCTCCGGCTCCGGCTGCAGGTAGCCCCAGCGCTCGGCGATCTTCAGCAAGGTGTCGAAGCGCACCGCGACCACGTCGCGGTTGCGCTCGTACACGGGCATCGCGCCCACGTCGACGATGGCCTGCTCGAAGCGCTGCTGGTCGTCCGGATGCTCGATGCGGATCGCCAGGAAGCCCTCCTTCTTGCTGCGTTCGCTGACGTGCTTGGCCCCGGCGCGCAGGTTGTCTTCGGTGAGCACCGTCGCCACGATGCGCTCCAGGGCTGCGTCGCCATCTTCGGGCACCAGCGCGCGCCAGCGCGCATAGCCGTCGCGGCGCAGGCCCTTCACCTTGGCCGGGGTCACCCGCAGGCGCAGCGCCACCGCGTTGTTGGAATCGCTGCGCGAGATCGCGCCGTCGCGTTCCAGCAACACGAAGATCAGCAACTCCAGGTCGCGCTTGGTCAGCGACTGGAACCCTTGCAACAGGGTCAGGCGTAGGAATTCGTCGGCGAAGCCGGCCGGGTCTTTCAGTTCGATCGGCTGCATGTGCGCGGCCCTCCAGTCAGTGCAGGCAGGATGCCCGATCGCGATTGCGCGGACTGAGACGACGATGCGATGCGTATCCCAGCGACATTGTATGGATTAACGTCGGTACTCGCGCCCCGGTCGATCGCTGCGAAAGATCTCGATTGCGCCGCGATCCTGCAGGGTCACGTCCGGGCCGCTCGCCGGGCCTTCGATGCCGTGGGCGAACACGCCGTCGCCGATCAGGTCGCGGGCATGGAACAGGCCGGCGTTCGCTGCGGGCGCCGTGGCGCAGGCGAGCAGCAGCGCCGCGCCGGCAGCGGCGAGAAACGGCAGGCGAATGGACATGGACAGACCCGGAGCGATGCAGGGCCGGGCAGTGTGCCAGACGTGCCGGCGCGGCCGGGATGGCGCTCACAACGGCGGGCGCTGGATGCGTTAAGGTTCGGGCGGTCCGTGTCCGGCCTTCAGGGAGATCCGCATGTCGCTGTCCTCGCCGAATCGTCGCCGTGTGCTGCTCGCCGGATTGTCCGCGGCGGGCGCAGGCCTGTTGGGATCGCCGCTGTTGGCGGCGCCGCGCGGCAAGCCGAAGAAGCCGCTGGGGGTGGCGCTGGTCGGCCTGGGCGACTACGCCAGCAACCGCCTGGCGCCCGGCCTGGCGCTGACTAAGCATTGCCGGCTGGCCGGCATCGTCACCGGCTCGCCGCACAAGATTCCGCAGTGGCAGTCGCGCTACCGCATTCCCGATCGCAACGTCTACAGCTACGACGACCTGGAGCGCATCGCCGACGACCCGGACATCGACGTGGTCTACGTGGTCACGCCGACCCATCTGCATGCGCCGCTGAGCCTGCGCGCGGCCGCCGCCGGCAAGCACGTGTGGTGCGAGAAGCCGATGGCGATGCATGCCGACGAGGCGCAATCGATGATCGCCGCGTGCGCGCGCAACAAGGTGCGGCTGAGCATCGGCTACCGCATGCAGCACGAGCCGAACACGCGGCGGATCATCGCGCTGGCCGGCGAGCGCCCGTTCGGCGCGCTGCGCACGGTGCGCGCCGAGGCTGGCTACAACGGTTACGGCGACACCGATCCGGCGCAGCGGCCGTGGCGGCTGCGCGCGCAGTTCGGCGGCGGCGCGATGTACGACATGGGCGTGTATTCGCTCAATGCGGCGCGCTACACGGTCGGCGCCGAGCCGCTGGCGGTCAGCGCGCACCGGTCCACCGACCGGCCGGCGCTGTTCGACGAGGTCGACGAGCACATGCAGTTCAAGCTGGAATTCCCGCATGAAGTGCTCGCCGACTGCGCCACCAGCTTCGGCCGCACCATGAACCGGCTGCGCGCCGAGTGCGAGCGCGGCTGGTACGAACTGGCGCCGTTCCAGAGCTACGACGGCATCCGCGGCAGCGCCAGCGACGGCCGCGTGTTCGACGCGAAGGTGCGCCACCAGCAGGCGCTGCAGATGGACGAGGACGCGCTGGCGATCCTCGGCGGCACGCCGCTGCGCGCGCCGGGCGAGGAAGGCCTGCGCGACATGCGCGTGATCGACGCGATCCAGCGTTCGGCGCGCGAGGGCGGCAAGCGGATCGTGCTGTAGCGAGTACGGTGGTTCTGTGCCCGCGGGCGAGCGATGCCTGGCGCTTTTCCTCGCGGCTGTTTCGATTCCCTGTAGGAGCGGCTTCAGCCGCGACAGGATCTCGCCGGTAACGCCCTGTCGCAGCTGAAGCCGCTCCTACAGAAGACGCTGTCGCCGCGCCCGCAACTTCAGAGCGACATCGCCAGCACGGTGATCTCTTCGCGGTCGTGGTACAGCTGCTTGGCGCGGATCTGCAGCGGGCGATCGGCGCGCTCGGCGAACAGGTCCAGGCACAGTTGGGTCTCGTCCCAGCGCTTCTTCATCGGCAGCTTGAGGTTGAAGATCGCGTGCCGGCACCAGCCTTCGCGGAACCAGGTGCCCATGCGTTCGGCGACGCGCCGCGGCTGTTCGACCATGTCGCAGACCATCCAGTCCAGCGCCTGCGGCGGCTTCCAGTGAAAGCCGTCGGCGCGCAGGTGATCGACCAGGCCGCTGTCGAGCACGTGCTGGCGCAGTGGGCCGTTGTCGACGCTGGTCACGTGCAGGTGCTGGCGGGTCAGCACCCAGGTCCAGCCGCCGGGCGCGGCGCCCAGGTCGGCCGCGCGCATGCCGGGCTTGAGCAGCGTCTCGCGTTCCTCCGGCGCCAGCAGCGCCAGCAACGCCTCTTCCAGTTTCAGCGCCGAGCGCGAAGGCGCCTCCGACAGCAGCTTCAGGCGCGGGATGCCCAGCGGCCACGGCGCGCTGTCGTCGCTGTCGGCGACGGCCAGCAAGGCGTGGGTGCCGGCGAGGAAGCACACGTGCAGGCGCGGCAGCTTCGGCTGCGGCTTGTCGCTGAGCAGGCCGGCCTTGCGCAGCGCAGGACGCAGCGCGTTGCCGAAACTGCGTGCCAGGCCGGACAACTGTTTGCCTTCGTCCGAATCCGGATGCTCGACCCACAGATCGCCGAAGCGGCTGTGTCCGGCCAGCGCCTGCAGCATCGGCGCGATCCGGTCGCTGGGATCGAGCTCGCGCAGTTCAGCCAGCAGGCGCAGTTTCTGCCGCGCGAAGATCAGCCCGCGCCACGGCATCGCGCGCGGCGGCAAAGGGTCTTCGCAGAGCAGTAGCGCGTAGCCGCTGTTGCGCTCGGTACGCGCATAGGCCGGCAGTTCGGCGCGCGCGGCGCGATCGTTCAGCTCGGCCGCCAGTTCGGGTTCGAAGCCTTGCCGGCAGTAGCACAGCAGGCCGTTCAGGGAGGACATGGAGGAAGCCTTCGCCGGGCGGCGGTCAGTAGCGGGGGCTGTCGAGTTCGCCGTAGCGGCGCAACACCGCGCAGGCCGCGTCGCGATGCAGGCCGCGCACCACCTCGATGCCGCGGCGCTCGAGTTCGCCGATCCAGTCCGCCGGCAACGGGCCTTCGTCGAACGGGGTCAGCGCCATCACGTCCTCGGCGCTGGCGCCGATCAGCAGGCGGTCGATGCCGGCCCAGATGGTGGCGCCATAGCACTGGCAGCACGGTTGCGCCGAAGTCGCCAGGGTCACCGGCGACAGCACCGCGTTCAGTCGCGGCGTCTGCAGGCGCTGTTGCGCCAGCATGTAGGCCATGTTCTCGGCATGCGCCAGCGAGGTGGTCTGCGGCACCACCCGGTTCACCCCGACCGAAATGATGCGATGGTCAGGGCCGAACACCGCCGCGCCGAACGGGCCGCCGCTGCCGGCGTCCACGTTCAGTCGCGACAGTTCCACCGCCAGCGCCACCTTGTCGTCGTCGCCGGGATAGACCGCCTGCGGATCGACCGCGTCGTGGATCCAGGCGGGCAGGGTGAGGTGGACTTGCGCGTAGAGCATCAGCGGACGGGTTCGGCAGGCTGGGGGTCGCGCAGTGTATCGGCTTGCACGCCCTTGGCGCTGCATTGCCCGGCCACGCACTGGCAGCCGCCGATCGCGCGCGAGCCGCACACGCTCATGCGGCCGCTGGCCTGGCATTGCGCCATCACGCCTTGCGGATCGGTGGGGCTGTCGCGGTTGACGCAGGCCGGCATCGCGCCGCAGCAGTTGCCGACGTCCTTGACCATGCAGTCGGCGTCGCTGCGGCAGGTGGTGTCCACCTTCACCGGCAAACCGGGCGCGGCGGGCTTGGCGCCTTCGCTGCGCGCGCAGCCGCTGAAGGCGAGGGTGCCGGCGAACAGGCACAGGCAGCACAGCAACAGCGCGAGACGACTGGACATGGCGACCTTCCGTGCGAGAGACCGCGGCCATGGTAGCGCGCATGGCCGCGGCGCCGGCAACTCAGCGGCGGCCGACGGCGATCGTATCGGCGGTTTCCTGCTTGACCTGGAGCGCGGTGCCGTCGATGGCCTGGTGGATCGCCTGGCGGATGCTGATCCGGCCCTTCACCGCATTGACCTGCAGCGGCGACAGCGACGGATCGTCGTAGACGATGCCGCAGCCGGTGGCATGCGCCAGCTGCTGCGCGGTTTCGTCGAAGCGTGCGGCGGGCATGTCGTAGTCGTGGTCGGGCACGGCGTCGCACTTGCCTTGCGCCGCTGTGGATGCAGGTGCAGATGCAGGAGCGGGTGCGGGCGTCGCAGCGGCTTGCGAGGGGGCGGAAGACGGCGCCATGTCGCAGCCGGCGAGCAGGGCGAGCAGGGCAAGGCTGATGCAAGAGGTGCGCAAAGCAGCGGACATGCGGGGATTTCCTCTTACTGGTTGACGCTTGAAGTCTAGGCGGCGTGCCTTAACCCAATGTTGCATCCGGCTTGCGCACCGGCGCAGGCGCGTGCAGCCAGGTGCACCACAGCACACCAACCAGCAGGCAGGCGATCGCCAAGGTTTCCAGCAGGGTGGGCCAGCGCGCCTCCCACAGGAAACCGTAGAGCAGCGCGAACACGGTTTCGAACACGATCGTCTGCCCGACCAGGGTCAGCGGCAGCAGCCGGCTGGCGTGGTTCCAGCAGGCATTGCCGATCACCGAAGCGAATACGCCCAGCACGATCGCCACGCCCCAGAACCGCGCCCATTCGTCGGCCGCATGTCCGTGGTCGAACGCGAACGCAGGGATCGCCAGGGTCAGCGCCAATGCGCCGGTGACCACGCCGGTCAGCATCGACCAATCGCGCCCGGAGATGTCCGGCCGGCGCGCGAGCCAGCCGGCGTTCTTGACCGAATACGCCGCCCAGCACGCCAGCGCGCCGACCGCGCACGCCAGCCCGGCCGCGCGCGTGCCCACGCTGGTCTGCGCCGGGTGTGTTGCGTCGAGCGTCTGTGCCGCGACCAGTGCCACGCCGAGCACGCACAGCGCGCATGGCGCGGCCAGCCGGCGCAACCGCATCGCGCCGGCCGCGCGCGACCCGAGCACCGTGACCACCGCCGGCAGCAGGCCGATGATCAAGGCCGTGGCCGCGCCGCCGGCCCATTGCACGGCGCTGCCCAGCAACACGTAGTAGACGATGTTGCCGAGCAGGCTCAGCCGCAGCAGCGCCCACCATTCCGGCACCCCGAGCGCACCGGTGGCGGCGCGCCAGCGTGGGGCGAGCAGCAGCGCGGCGACCGCGCCGTAGGCCAGGTAGCGCGACACCGACAGCTGCAGCGGCGAGAACCCGGCGAGCAACTGCGGCGCCAGGAACACCAGTCCCCACAACGCGCCGGCGGCCACGCCGCTGCCCACTCCCGCCCACAAACGCTTGCGCATGCCGTGTCCTGTTGCTTCGTTGCGTAGTGCGCCAGCATGGCTTGCGCGTGCGGCCCCGGCTTGTCCCAGGCTACTGGTCCGACGCCATGGCGGCCACCCGATGGCGGCGCCGATAGGCGGCGGGCGTGTGCCCGGTCTTGCGCCGCAGCGCGCGGGTCAGCGCGCTCTGGTCGGCATAGCCGCTGTCCAGCGCCAGTTGCGCGATCGGCTGCTCGCCGTACGCCAGCTGCCGCCGCACCCAGTCCAGTCGCCGCGCCGACAGCCATGCCTGCGGTGTACGCCCCAGCGCTTCGCGGAACAGCGCATGCAGGCGGCTCACGCTCAGGTGCGCCGCTTGCGCCATGCGCTCCACCGGCCACGGCTGGCCCGGGGCGTTCTCGATGCGCAGGCACAGCTCCTGCAGCCGCGCCCATGCGCGGCGCTGCGTGCGCAGCTGGCGTAGCGCCAGCGCTGCGCAGGCCGCAGTGCCGGTGCCGGGCTGCACGCGGTCGAGCGAGGCCAGCAGGCGTTGCAGTTGCGGCGGCAGGTCGAGGAACGGTGCGCGCTGCAGGCGTTCGAGTGCGTGGTCGTCGAACGCGGCCGCATCGCAGTCCAGCACCAGGAAGCGGTTGTCGCCTTGTGCCGATTGCGCGTGCGATGTGTGCGGTGCGACCACGGCCGCGCGGAACGCATCCAGGCGGCTGCCGCGTCCGCCCACCTCGATTTCCAGCTCGCCCTGCAGCGGCAGCACGATCTGCACGTGGGCATGCTGGTGGGCATGGCCGTCGCGGCCGTAGCTGCGCAGGCTCAGGGTGGGGGCGGGCGACATGGGCGCTACGCTAACGTGCCGGCAATGCCGTTGGAAAGCGCGGCGCTGGCGACTGTGGCGCCGAGGCGGCCGCAGCGGCCCACGGCATGCGCTCAGGCAGCGCATGCCGGAAACCGCGTCCGTGGCGCGGCGGGTCGCAGCCGCACGCCGGCCGCAAGCGGGAAACGGCCGGCGCGGCGCGACGGCGTCAGGCTGCGCCGTGGCCACCGGTCCAGGTGTCGCGCAGGGTCACGCTGCGGTTGAACACCGGCGTGGTGGCGTTGTGGTCGTAGCGGTCGGCGACGAAGTAGCCGCTGCGCTCGAACTGGAACGCCTGCTCCGGCGCGGCCTGCGCGGCGGCCGGTTCCACGTAGCCGCGCACGCTGCGCTTGGAGGCCGGGTTGAGGTGGTCGCGGTAGGTCTTGCCGTCGGATTCGTCGTCGGGCTTCTCCACCGAGAACAGGCGGTCGTACAGGCGGATTTCCGCCTCCAGCGCATGCGCCGCGCTGACCCAGTGGATGGTGCCCTTGACCTTGCGGTTGGCGCCTTCCATGCCGGGACGCGATTCCGGATCCAGCCAGCCGCGCAGTTCGACGATCTCGCCGGCGTCGTTCTTGATCACCTCGTCGACGCGGGCGATGCCGGCGCCGCGCAGGCGCACTTCGCCGCCCGGCACCAGCCGCTTCCAGCCCTTGGGCGGGACCTCGGCGAAATCCTCGCGCTCGATCCACAGCTCGCGCGAGAACGGCACCTCGCGCTGGCCGAAGTTCTCGTCCTTGGGATGGTTGGAGAACACCAGCGTCTCGCTGTGGCCTTCCGGCAGATTGCCCAGCACCAGCTTGAGCGGATCGATCACCGCCATGCGCCGCGGCGCGGCCGCATCAAGGTCCTCGCGCAGGCAACCTTCCAGCACCGAGAAGTCGATCACCGAGTTCTGCTTGCTGATGCCGACCCGGTCCACCAGCAGGCGCAGCGCCGCCGGCGTGTAGCCGCGCCGGCGCAGGCCCTGCAGGGTGTACATGCGCGGGTCGTCCCAGCCGTCGACCAACTGCTCGGCCACCAGTTGGGTCAGCTTGCGCTTGCTCATCACCGTGTAGTTGATGTTCAGGCGCGAGAACTCGATCTGCCGCGGCTTGGCCGCCTCGCGCGGCAGGCCCTTGTCCAGCAGCGACTGCAGCAACTCGGGATGGCCGGCCAGGTCGACCTTGTCCACGCACCAGTCGTACAGCGGGCGGTGGTCCTCGAATTCCAGCGTGCACAGCGAGTGGGTGATGCCTTCCACCGCATCGCCCAGCGAGTGCGCGAAATCGTACATCGGGTAGATCGGCCAGGCGTTGCCGGTGTTCTGGTGCTCGACGTGCTTGATCCGGTACAGCGCCGGATCGCGCAGGTTGATGTTGCCGCTGGTCATGTCGATCTTGGCGCGCAGGGTGCGTGCGCCGTCCGGGAACTCGCCGGCGCGCATGCGCCGGAACAGGTCCAGGTTCTCTTCGACGCTGCGCTCGCGGTAAGGCGAATTGCGGCCAGGTTCGGTGAGCGTGCCGCGGTATTCGCGCACCTGCTCGGCGGAGAGGTCGCAGACGAAGGCGTGGCCGTCGCGGATCAGCTTCTCGGCAGCCAGGTAGTACACCTCGAAGTAGTCCGAGGCGTGGCGCAGTTCGGCCCATTCGAAGCCCAGCCAGCGCACGTCGTCCTGGATCGCGGCGACGAACTCGGGGTCTTCCTTGGCCGGATTGGTGTCGTCGAAGCGCAGGTTGCAGCGCCCGGCGAACTCGGCGGCGATGCCGAAATCCAGGCAGATCGCCTTGGCGTGGCCGATGTGAAGATAGCCGTTGGGCTCGGGCGGGAAGCGGGTGCGGATGGCCGCGTGCTTGCCGCTGGCCAGGTCCTCGCGGACGATCTGGCGGATGAAGTCTTTCTTCTCGGCCGGGGCGGTGGCGTCGGTGGCGGGGGTCTCGGACATGCGCGCTTCAGCAGATAAGTAAAGCGCAAGTTTAGCCGAGCTGGCCGCGGGCCGCGCCGCCGCGTACGCTGCGGCCGTCCATTCCCCGAGATTCCGCCATGCCGCTTCCCCGTCTGGTCATCGGCGACAAGAACCTGTCCTCGTGGTCGCTGCGGCCGTGGCTGCTGCTGCGGCATTTCGCGGTGCCGTTCGAGGAAGTGCCGCTGCCGCTGGACACGCCCGAGTTCGCCGCGCGCGTCGGCGCCTACTCGCCGACCGGGCGGGTGCCGGCGCTGTGGGACGGCGAACTGCAGATCTGGGATTCGCTGGCGATCTGCGAATACGCCAACGAACGCTGGCTGGGCGGCCGCGGCTGGCCGGCCGACCTGGTGGTGCGGGCGCAGGCACGGGCGGCGGCGTGCGAGATGCATTCCGGCTTCCTGGCGCTGCGCCGGCAGCTGCCGATGCAGGCCTGCCGCCAGCCCGACGGCCAGCGCTGGGATGCAGAGGCGCAGGCCGATATCGCGCGCATCGTGCAGCTGTGGGCGACGCTGCGCGAGACCCACGGCGCCGGCGGGGCGTTCCTGTGCGGCGACTTCGGCATCGTCGATGCGATGTTCGCGCCGGTGGCGGTGCGCTTCGCCGGCTACGGCGTGGCCGTGCCGGCGGCGGCCGCGCAGTACATGGCGGCCCTTGAGGCCTTGCCGGCGATGCGCGAATGGCGTGCCGGCGCGGCCGCCGAAGTCGCGCTTGCCGACGTCACGGCGCGCGGCTGAGGGCGGAGCATGCAGATCGCCTATCGCGCCCAGCACCTGATCGATGCGCACCTGGCCAAGCACGCGCTGGAGGACGCCGGCATCACCGCGTTCGTGTTCGGCGAGGCGCTGCTCGGCGGCGCCGGCGAACTGCCGTTCGGCGTGGTGCAGGTCTGCGTGGCCGACGAACTGCTGGAAAAAGCGCAGGAAGTGCTGATGGCACTGGGCCTGGGTGGCCAGGTCACGCGGGCGATGTAGTTGAGGGGCCGGGATTCGGGATTGGGGATTGGGGATTCGAAAAAGCGGGCATGCGGCTCTTGCGAATCCCCAATCCCGAATCCCCAATCCCGGCCCTCAATCGGCGCGCCAGCCTGGCGGCGCGGCGTCCGGATCGGCCAGGGCGCGCAGGCGCTTGAACAGCACCGTGGTCTCGGCCACGTTCCAGACCCGCAGCGCCACTTCGAAGGTGTCCAGCGGCTTGGTCAGGAAATCCTTGGCGCCCAGGCCGAGCGCGCGGTGGCGCGCGCTGCGGCTGGGGTCGGCGGTGAGCACGATCACCGGCAGGAAGCTGGACGCGCCGGCCAGCCGCGACAGCTGTTCCAGGATCGCGTAGCCGTCCAGCTCAGGCATCATCAGGTCGAGCAGGATCAGGTCCGGCGCGAACGCCGAGACCAGGCCGAGCACGCGTTGCGGATCGGTGGTCGCCACCACCTGCTGGAAGCCTTCGCGCTGCAGCAGGTCTTCGAGCAGGCGGACGTTGGCCGGCTCGTCGTCGACGATCAGGATGCGCGAGGCGAGGACATCGTTGCGGGTCATGCGAGGTGTCGGTCCAGAACGGTGAAGAATTCGGCCACGTCCAGCGGTTTGGTCAGGTAGGCGCGCACGTTGTCGCCCTGCACCCGCGCCAGCGTGGCGGGCGTCGCGTCGGCGCTGACCACCACCACCGGGATCGCCGCGGTGTGCGGCTGCTCGCGCAGTTGCCGCAGCAGGTCCTCGCCGTTGCCGTCGCTCAGATGCAGGTCGAGCAGGATCAGGTCGGGACGGGCCTGTTGCAACTGCGCGCGTGCCTGCGCCAGCGTCGCCGCCTCGTGCAGGCACCAGTGCGGGCGGCGCTCGGCCAGGGTGCGGATCAGCGCCTGGTTGGAGGGATTGTCCTCGACGCTGAGCACGCTGCGCTGGCCAGCGCCGGCCGTCGTCGCGGCGATCGCCGGATGCGGTGCCGGCGCGTCGGCGGGCCGGTCCAGCGGCAGCACGATCCAGAACCGCGAGCCCTCCGGACTGCTCTCCACCACGATGCGCCCGCCCATCGCTTCGGTCAGGCGCTTGCTCAATGCCAGGCCCAGGCCGGTGCCCTCGATCGCCGAGCGCTCCGCGCCGAGCCGCTCGAACGGGGTGAACAGGCGCTGCACCTGCTCGGCCGACAGGCCGTGGCCCTGGTCGTGCACGGCGATGCCCAGGAACTCGCCCTGCCGCTCGGCGCTCACCCGCACCTCGCCGCCGGGGCGGTTGAACTTGATCGCGTTCGACAGCAGGTTGATCAGCACCTGGCGCAGGCGCTGCGGATCGGCGCGCACGGTCCAGGCGGGCGGGAGTTGCAGCGATTGCAGGGCGATGCCGCGGCTCTTCGCCTCCGGCGCGACCAGGCCCAGCGCTTCCTCGATCGCCGCGCGCACCGGCACCGGCTGCGGGCTCAGGTCGAGCTGGTCGGACTCGATGCGGGCGATGTCCAGCAGCTCGGTGATCAGCCCGAGCAGGTGCCGCCCGGCGCCGAGGATGTGCTGCAGCTGGCCGCGCTGCGCCGCGCCGGGCAGGTCCATCTCCAGCACCTGCGCATAGCCGAGGATGGCGTTGAGCGGGGTGCGCAGTTCGTGGCTGCTGCGCGACAGAAATTCGGTCTTGGCGCGGTTGGCGGCCTCGGCCTCGCGCCGCGCCGACTGCGCCTCGGCGGCACGCGCGGCGAGCAGGGTGCTGGCCTGGTCCAGGCGTTGCGCTACCTGGCCCAGTTCGTCGCCGGTACGTAGCTGCGGCGCCAGCGGCAGGCCTTCGCCCAGGCGGTCGGCGTTGGCCGACAGCACGCGCAGCCGCCGCGACAGCGACGAGGCGAACCACGCCACCGCGAACACCGCGCCGAGTCCGCCCAGCATCGCCGCGCACAGGGTGATCAGCAGATTGCGCTGGCGCAGCGCCTGCGCCTTTGCGGTGCGGATCTGCAACTGCGCGGTCTCGTAGTTGCGCAGCTCGCGCAGTTCGGCGCGCAGGATGTCGAGCTTGACCTTGCCTTCGCTGAGCTGGCGGATCTCTTCCTCGCGGCTCAGGTCAGGCGCCAGCAGCCGCCGCCAGCCCTGCATCTTCTCCGCGAACAGCGGCTGGATGCGGGCGAAACGCTGCGCCTGCAGCGGGTCGGTGATGCGCTGCGCCAGGCGCTGCACCACGGTCTGCAGGCGTGGTTCGGCGTCGCGGTACGGGGTCAGGAACGCGTCCTGCCGCACCAGCCGGTAGCCGCGCACGCCGGCCGCGGTCTCGGCCAGCAGCGCGTGCGCCTCGTACAGGTCGCTGAGCACTTCCAGGGTCTGGCGCACGTCGTTCTCGGCGGCGATGTTCTGCCGTTCCACGCTGTAGATCGCCACCAATGCCGCCAGCAGCAGCAACAGCGGCAGCGCGACCACCGCCAGGCTCTTGCGGGTCAGCGGCCAGTCGTTCCAGCGCAGCGTGGCCGCGCTCACAGCGCCATCCCCGCCTGCACCGCATACACCGCCGCCTGGGTGCGATCGGATACCTGCAGCTTCTGCAGGATGCGCTCCACGTGGACCTTGGCGGTGCCGGCGGAAATGCCCAGTTCCGCGCCCAGCCCGGCATTGGTCAGGCCGCGCGGCAGCAACGCCAGCACCTGCCGTTCGCGCGCGCTGAGCGCGCCGAGCCGGTCCGGTTGCGCCGGCTTGCGGCGCCGCGGCGCGCGCGCCGGTTCGGTCACCGCCGGCGCCAGCAGCGTGGCGATGGTGGCGATCGCCTGCACGTCGCCCGGCGCGGGCGCCATGCGCGCGTTCCAGCCCAGGCACAGCGTGCCCAGCGTGGCGCCCAGCGCGGCGATCGGCACGCACAGCTCGGACGCGTCGCCCGCGCGCGCGGCCAGGCGCCAAGACAGCGCAGGGCCGTCGGTGGCGACGCTGGCGCCGGGCGGCAGCGCGTCGCCATGGCTGGCCAGCACCAGGCTGCGGCTGCCGCGCAGCGCCAGTACCGCCGCGTGCGGCGCATCCAGCAGCTCGCGCGCCAGACGCAGCGCGTCGGCCCCTGCCTGCTCGGCACCGCTGGCGCGGGTCACCGCCTCGGCGGCGTCGGCCACCGCCTGCCAGCGGGCGCTGTCGGCCGCTTCGCGACGCAGTTCCTGCCGCCATTGGCCTGCATTGAGCGGGGCTTGCATGCTGTTCTCCACTATGCCGATCGGCATATTCGAGGATATGCCGTCCAGCGGATTTTACGCAAGCCGCCGCCGCCAATACTGGCTTCGCCCCGAGACGGCATTCCCTCATCCACAGCGGAGATCCACCATGCGTCGCATCCTGTTCACCCTGGTCCTGAGCCTGTCCGCCACCGCCGCGCTGGCGGCCCCGGCGATGCACTACGATGCCCGGCCGTCGTTGCCGGCCGCGGGCGAGGAGCGCGAGATCGCCGGCCTGTTCGACCGCTGGAACGCGGCGCTGGCCACCGGCAACGCCGACCGCGTCGCCGACCTGTATGCCCGCGACGGCGTGCTGCTGCCGACCGTCTCCAACCAGGTCCGCGCCAGCCGCGCCGAGATCAAGGACTACTTCGACCACTTCCTGGCGGCCAAGCCACAGGGCGTCATCAACTACCGCCAGGTGCGGCTGCTCGACGACGACAGCGCGGTCGATGCCGGCGTCTACACCTTCACCCTGACCAATCCGGACGGCAGCACCCGCAAGGTGCAGGCGCGCTACACCTTCGTCTACGAGAAGCGCGACGGCCGCTGGCTGATCATCAACCACCACAGCTCGGCGATGCCGGAAGTGGCGGGCGGCGGCAGCAAGACCGCGGCGCATTGAGCTGGCGGGCGCGTGGCCTGGGCTCGTGGCGGCCCAGCGCCACGCGCACCTTGAAAGCCGGTGCCGGCAGCGCCATCCAGGAGGCATCCCTTTCGATGCCAGGAGTCCGCGCCATGTTGGGAATCGGTGCCTTCAAGCAGCGCCTGCCGCGCCCGGGCGAAAGCCTGCCCGGCCGCGCGGAGCCGCTGCCGCTGCACAACCGCCATTTCGTCAACGGCCACCCGCTGCGCGACGCGTTCGCCGGCCTGCAACAGGTGCAGTTCGGCCTGGGCTGCTTCTGGGGCGCCGAGCGCAAGTTCTGGTCGCTGCCGGGCGTGTTCAGCACCGCGGTTGGCTACGCCGGCGGGCAGACGCCCAACGCCACCTACAGGGAAGTGTGCTCCGGTCAGACCGGCCACACCGAGGCGGTGCTGGTGGTGTTCGATCCTCAGGCGCTGAGCTTCGAGCAGTTGCTGCAGACCTTCTGGGAAAGCCACGACCCGACCCAGGGCATGCGCCAGGGCAACGACACCGGCACCCAGTACCGCTCGGCGATCTACTGCAGCACCCAGCCGCAGTACGACGCGGCCATCGCCAGCCGCGAGGCCTACCAGCAGCGCCTGCGCGCGGCCGGCTACGGCGAGATCACCACCGAGATCCTGTTCCCGGCGCCGCCGTTCTACTACGCCGAGGACGAGCACCAGCAGTACCTGGCAAAGAACCCGGGTGGCTACTGCGGATTGGGCGGTACCGGGGTCAGCTGTTCGCTCGGCCTGGAGGCCTGAGCCGGCCGCACAGCGCCCACGCGTTGCGCGGTCGTCGCGCGCGCCGGTTTCAGGCCGGCGCGCGCTGGGTCACACGAACTCGGCAGCGAACATCTGCCGCATCTGCGCGATCTGTTCTTCGCGCTCGGGATGCAGCTGGCGCAGGCATTCCAGCGCAAAACTGACCGGGCTGGTGCCGGGTGCGGTGATCAGCCCGCCCGCATTGACCGCTTTCTGCTCGCGGTAATGCGCACTGCCGGCATACACGCCCACGTGCTCGCGCAGGAACGCCTGGGAATTGCTGGTGTGCGGCCGCGTATCGAGCAATCCGGCGTAGGCCGGCGCGATGGTGGCGCCGCAGATCGCCGCGACCGCGCGGCCGGCGTCGATGCGCTGCTGCAGCAGCGAACTGAGCCCGGGAATCTCGCCGGCCTGCCAGCGCTCGCTGCCCGGCAGCAGCCATAGGTCCGCATCCAGCGGCGCCAGATCCGACAACGCGTACTCCGGATGCAGGTTCAGCCCGCCGATCGAGCTGACCGGCTTGCCGTCGATGCTGGCGACCTGGATCTCATCGCCGAACCAGGCCCGCGCCGCCGGCAGGATGGTGCCGATCTCCCAGTCCGCCACGCCATCGACCATCACTACCGCGATCGTTGCCATTTGCCGCACCTGTGCTGTGGAGCGCGCAGCTTAGCCGGCGAAAAGTTGCGGCGGCGCCAACGCGGTGTCGAAAGCGGCGTTGGCAATATGGGCTGAGTCTGTGCTTGTCTTCAGCGTTCGGCGTTGTTGGCACAGCAGGCGTCGCGCAGCCTCACCGCCTGCACCGATAGCATCGGATCGAGCCGTGAATCGGCAGCGAGACGGCCCCTGCATTGCCCATTCCCCATTCCCGTTTCCCCATTCCCGGCACCAAAAAAAGAGCGGCGTTGCCGCCGCTCGGAGGTCGTGCCATTACCAGCTGCGGTCAGATGGCCAGCTTCTGCCGGATCGTGTCGCGCAGCGCCTGCAGGTCCTTGGCGAAGGTGTCGATGCCGCTGGCCAGCTTCTCGGTCGCCATCGGATCGGCGGCCAGGTCGGCGGCGAACTGCTTGGCATCGATCGGCGCAATCTGCGCGCCGTCGGCCTGGCCGGGCGACAGCTTGCGCGGCAGCTCGCCATGGTCGGCGTCGAGCTTTTCCAGCAGGTCCGGCGAGATGGTCAGGCGGTCGCAGCCGGCCAACGCCTCGATCTGCGCGGTGGAGCGGAACGAAGCGCCCATCACCACCGTCTGTGAACCGCGGCGCTTGAACTCGGCATACACGCCGCGCACGAACTGCACGCCCGGGTCTTCGTCGATGCTGGCCGGGGTCTGCCCGTTGGCCACGTACCAGTCCAGGATGCGGCCGACGAACGGCGAGATCAGGAACACGCCGGCCTCGGCGCAAGCCAGCGCCTGGGTGCGGTTGAAGATCAGCGTCAGGTTGCAGTCGATGCCGTCCTTCTGCAGCTGGCGCGCGGCCTCGATGCCTTCCCAGGTCGCGGCGACCTTGATCAGGATCTTGTCCTTGGATACGCCGCGTTCGGCGTACATGGCGATGAACTTGTGCGCCTTGGCGATGGTCGCGGCGGTGTCGTGGGCCAGGTCGGCGTCCACCTCGGTGGACACGCGCCCGGGCACCAGCGCGCTGAGCTTGCTGCCCACGCCGATGGTCAGGCGGTCGGCGATCTCGTCGACCAGGGCGGCGTGGTCGCCGTCCTGGCTGCGCGCCCAGGCCAGCGCCTCGTCGATCAGCTCGGCGTAGACCGGCAGGTCCAGGGCTTTCTTCACCAGAGTCGGATTGGTCGTGCAATCGACCGGCTTGAGCCGCTTGATCGCATCGTAGTCGCCGGTATCGGCCACGACCACGGACAACTCGCGCAGCTGAGCCAGTTTGGAAGGAGCGGAAGACGTCATCGATAGTTCTCGGAACGGATGGAATGGAGGATAAGCCCGCGCACGTTAACCCGCCGCGTGCACGAAGTCGCTTGCCGTCTGCACCGCGAGCACGCGCAGCCGCAGCGCGCGGCCGCCGGGGGCCTGCCAGTCGATCGACTGGCCCACGGCCAGGCCGAGCAGGGCGCTGCCGACCGGCGCCAGCACCGAGATGCGGCCTTGCGCGGCATCGGCTTCGTGCGGATAGACCAGGGTCAGTTGGTGGCGTTCGCCGTGCAGTTCGTCTTCGCATTCCACGCGCGAGTGCATGGCGACGATGCCGGCGGGAAGTTGCTCGGGCGGCACCACCGTGGCACGGCCGAGTTCTTCGCCCAGCGCGAGCGCGGCCGGGTGCTGCTTCAAGGCGGGGGACTCGAGCAAGGCCTCCAGACGGGCCAGGTCGTGGCTGGATACGATCAGTGAAGGGGGCAGGCCGCTTTGCGGTTGAGAGGACATGGCAAACTCCTTGGGTCATGAAAAAGGCGGCGCTGCGAGGCGCCGCCCGGATGGCGCTGGCTGTCGCGTGGCATCGGCCGCAGGGCCGATGGCCGCGCTCAGACAGCAGTGACGTGCGGCTGCGTGGGCAGCAGTTGTTCCAGCAACGCCAACAGCAACGGGCCGTCGAACAAGGCGGTGTAGCTGACGCTGACCTTGCTGCCGCCGCGCAACTGGAACTGCAGGCGCGAGGTCCACGCCGACACGTCCATGGCGACGATGTCGTCGATGCGGATCTCGTTGCCGGCAAAGGCGAGGCGCTCGCGGCTCAGCTGCACCGTCTCGAGCGGGCCGCGGGTGAAACCCTTCATGTTGACCGCGAATTCGCGGCGGATCGCGCCGGCGGTGGTGACCATGCGGAAACTCAGTGTCTGCCCGGCATCGAGCTTGGCCATCAGCACCGGCACGCGCGCCTGCAGGTATCCGTGCATGAAGCGGTCGAGGAACTTGTAGTAGCCGCCGATGTTGCCGTTGGCGGCCTGCCACTGTTCCTGGCCTTCGCGCCGCCAGCCCAGGTTGACCGACAGCCCGGCGCGGTAGAACTGGCAGGTTTCGACGATGTCGCGATAGAGGTAGGTGCCATCGCTGCGCTCGGGAAACTGGCGCACGCCCAGCTCGCCCTGTTCCCAGCCGCCGCGGCGGATCGCCCAGCCCAGCAGAATGGTCAGCACGCCGACCAGCGCCAGGCCGAGCATGATCCATTGCAGCGTCTGCGCCGCTTCCGGCGCGACCTTGTCGCGCACCGCGAACAGAAGCACGCCGCAGGCCAGCAGCGCCAGGCCGAACAGCATGACCAGGATCGACAGCGTCGCATTGTTGCGATGGCGGCCGAGCACGGTTCCGATAGACGTCATCCGCATTCCTCTACACAGGTAATCGCGGGATTGTCGCACCGACGGCCGTAAACCGGGCGTTAGCGTCGCCCGCGCGCCTTGCGCCAATGGCGCGGTGCCACGCTCAGAGTGTCGCCACGCGAGGCGGCAGCGCGGCGGCCACCGGGGCGAGACTCGACGGCGCGGCCTTGGCCGACAGCAGCGCCTCGGGCAGCGCCTTGAACAGTTTCGCCAACTGCTCCAGGAAATCGCTCATCGCCGAACTGCGGCGCCACAGCATCGCGATGCGCCGGCTCGGGCCGGAGGCGTCGTCGAAGCGCAGCAGGTGGATGTTGGACGAGTTGGTCACCGGCGGCTGCACCGCCAGCAAGGGCAGCAAGGTCACGCCGACATTGGCGGCCACCATCTGCCGCAGCGTTTCCAGGCTGGTGGCCTGGAATTCGGCTTTTTCCAGCGCGCCGGACAGGTGGCACACGTCCAGGGCCTGCTCGCGCAGGCAATGGCCGTCCTCCAGCAACAGCAACCGTTGCTGGTGCAGCTCGCTCAGGCTCAACGAATCGCGCTTGGCCAGCGGATGGCCATCCGGCACCGCCAGCACGAACGGTTCCTCGAACAGGAATTCGGTATGCAACTGGTCGTCGTGCAGCGGCAGCGCGAGCAGCGCCGCATCCAGCCGGCCTTCGCGCAACCGGGTCAGCAGCACGTCGCTCTTTTCCTCGATCAGCAGCAGTTCCAGTTGCGGGAAGCGCTCGCGGATGCCCGGGATCACGTGCGGCAGCAGGTATGGGCCCAGCGTCGGGAATATGCCCAGGCGCACCGTGCCCGCTTCCGGGTCCTGGCTGCGCCGCGCCGCTTCCTTCATCTGCTCGATCTCGGCGACGATGCCGCGCGCGCGGCTGGCCGCCTCGCGCCCGGCCGGGGTCAGCATGACCTTGCGCGGCGCGCGCTCGACCAGCGGCACGCCCAGTTCGTCCTCCAGCTTCTTGATCTGCGTGGACAGCGTCGGCTGGCTGACGAAACAGGCCGCCGCGGCACGCCCGAAATGCTTGTGATCGGCCAGCGCCACCAGGTATTTCAGATCACGCAGGTTCATCGGCAGGTTCCTTGGCGGTGCGGGCTGTGCTGAGAACAGCATAGACCCCGCGCCGGGTCGCGGTGCGGGGTCTATGCGGGCGTGACGGGATCAGGCCGCTTCGGCGACCGCGCTGCTGACCGGCGCACTGCTGCGGATCAGGTGGTCGAAGGCGCTCAGCGCCGCCTTGGAGCCTTCGCCCATGGCGATGATGATCTGCTTGTACGGCACCGTGGTGGCGTCGCCGGCGGCGAACACGCCGGGCAGCGAGGTCTGGCCGCGGTCGTCGACGACAATCTCGCCGCGCGGCGACAGCGCCACCGTGCCCTGCAGCCATTCGGTGTTGGGCAGCAGGCCGATCTGCACGAAGATGCCTTCCAGCGCCAGGCGGTGGATATCGCCGCCGACGCGGTCCTTGTAGACCAGCCCGGTGACCTTGCTGCCGTCGCCGATCACCTCGGTGCTCTGCGCGTTGACGATGATGTCCACGTTGCCCAGGCTGCGCAGCTTGCGCTGCAGGACTTCGTCGGCGCGCAGCTTGGCGTCGAACTCGACCAGGGTGACGTGGCTGACGATGCCGGCCAGGTCGATCGCCGCTTCCACGCCGGAATTGCCGCCGCCGATCACCGCCACGCGCTTGCCCTTGAACAGCGGGCCGTCGCAATGCGGGCAATAAGCCACGCCCTTGTTGCGGTACTGGTCCTCGCCGGGCACGTTCATCTGCCGCCAGCGCGCGCCGGTGGACAGGATCACGCTGCGGCTCTTCAGCGACGCGCCATTGGCCAGCCTGATTTCGACCAGGCCATCGGCGCCGGCCGGAATCAGCTGCTCGGCGCGCTGCAGGTTCATGATGTCCACGTCGTACTGGCGCACGTGCTGCTCCAGCGCCGCGGCCATCTTCGGGCCTTCGGTCTCCTGCACCGAAACGAAGTTCTCGATCGCCATGGTGTCCAGCACCTGGCCGCCGAAACGCTCGGCCGCCACGCCGGTGCGGATGCCCTTGCGCGCGGCATAGATCGCCGCCGCCGCGCCGGCCGGGCCGCCGCCGATCACCAGCACGTCGAACGGCGCCTTGGCCGCGATGGTGGCCGCATCGCGCTTGGCCGCGCCGGTGTCGAGCTTGGCCACGATCTGCTCCAGGCTCATGCGGCCCTGGTCGAACACTTCGCCATTGAGGTACACGGTGGGCACCGACATGATCTGCCGCGCCTCCACCTCGTCCTGGAACAGCGCGCCGTCGATCGCCACGTGCTTGATGTTCGGGTTCAGCACCGCGGCCAGGTTCAGCGCCTGCACCACGTCCGGGCAGTTCTGGCAGGACAGCGAGAAATAGGTTTCGAACACGTACTCGCCGGGCAGGTTGCGCACCTGCTCGATGACCTCGGCGGTGGCCTTGGACGGATGCCCGCCGACCTGCAGCAGCGCCAGCACCAGCGAGGTGAACTCGTGGCCCAGTGGCAGCCCGGCGAAGCGCAGGTGGATGTCGTGGCCGGGGCTGGTCAGCGCGAACGACGGAGTGCGCTCGGCGCTGTCGCGGTGCACGTCCAGGCTGATCTGGTCCGACAGCAGCACCAGGTCTTCGAGCAGGTCGAGCATCTCGCGCGACTTGGCGCCGTCGTCCACCGACGCGGTGATGTGGATGGGCCGAACGACCCGCTCCAGGTAAGCCTTCAACTGGGTTTTCAGATCGGCATCCAACATGGCGGACTCCTGACGATGGGCAAAGCGAGGGGAAGGCGTTGCTGCCGCAGGGGCAGACCGCCGAAAGAATTGGGAGGAGGGGTGAACCGCAGCCGGCGCGCGCTGCCGGTGGCTGGCGTGAGGCGGGCGTAGCGGCCGCGACGCGGGCTGCGGTTCACCCCCACCCCCGCCGAAGCGGCGGAGATGGGAGTGGGGCGGCTTAGATCTTGCCGACCAGGTCCAGCGACGGCTTCAGGGTCTTTTCGCCTTCCTTCCACTTGGCCGGGCACACTTCGCCCGGATGCGAGGCGACGAACTGCGCGGCCTTGAGCTTGCGCAGGGTCTCGGTGACGTCGCGGGCGATCGCGTTGTCGTGGATTTCCAGCGTCTTGATCACGCCTTCCGGATTGATCACGAAGGTGCCGCGCAGGGCCAGGCCTTCCTCGTCGATGTGCACGCCGAACGCGCGGGTCAGCTGGTGGGTCGGGTCGCCGACCAGCGGGAACTGCGCCTTGCCGACGGCCGGCGAGGTCTCGTGCCACACCTTGTGCGAGAAATGGGTGTCGGTGGTGACGATGTAAACCTCGGCGCCGATTTTCTGGAACTCGGCATAGTTGTCCGCGGCGTCTTCCACTTCGGTGGGGCAGTTGAAGGTGAAGGCGGCCGGCATGAAGATCAGCACCGACCACTTGCCCTTCAGGTCCGCGTCGGTGACTTCGATGAATTCGCCGTTCTTGTAAGCGTTGGCCTTGAACGGCTGGACCTGGGTGTTGATCAGAGACATGGAGTTTCCTCGTGGTTGCGAAGGGGGACGGGGGATAGAACGAGGCTCATCATAAGAGGGGTCGATAGATATCTCAAATCGATTGATGGAATTGAATAGATAGGTTTTGTCTATCGCTATTCAAGCCTGGCTCTTTGCTGCGCTGCGGGGGAAGCACGCAGTGCCAAAGTTCTACCACGTTGGCTTTTCCGGACCGCTGCGGCATCGTGACGTCGATGAACGCCCCCACCACCCCCGAGTCCCTGCTGCGCGCGGCCTGCGCACAGATCGACCGCGCCGATGCCGAAGCCTTGTTGATCCACGCTCTGCAGCGCGACCGCGCCTGGCTGTTCGCGCATGCCCGCGACCCGTTGCCCGCGGATGCCGCCGAGCGCTTCGGCGCGCTGCTGGCGCGGCGCGCGCAGGGCGAGCCGGTGGCCTACCTGACCGGCCGCCGCGGCTTCTGGACCCTGGACCTGGCGGTCGGCCCGGCCACGCTGATCCCGCGCGCGGACACCGAGCGCCTGGTGGAACTGGCGCTGGAGCGGCTGGACACGGCGCCGGGCCGCCGCGCCGCCGACCTGGGCACCGGCAGCGGCGCGATCGCGCTGGCGCTGGCCAGCGAGCGGCCGCAGGCGCAGGTGCTGGCCACCGACCTGAGCGAAGCCGCGTTGACGGTGGCGCAAGCCAATGCGCGCACGCACGGCCTGCACAACGTCCGCTTCGCCCACGGCGCGTGGCTGGCGCCGCTGGCCGGACAGCGCTTCGACCTGATCGCCAGCAACCCGCCCTACATCGCCGCCGGCGACCCGCACCTGGCGCAGGGCGACCTGCGCTACGAACCCGCCAGCGCACTGGCGTCCGGCGCCGACGGGCTGGACGACATCCGCGTCATCGTCGCCGGCGCAGCGGCGCACCTGCAGCCGGGCGGCTGGCTGCTGCTGGAGCACGGCTGGGAGCAGGGCGCGGCGGTGCGCGCGCTGCTGACCGATGCCGGCTTCGACAACGTGGCGACCTACCAGGACCTGGAGGCGCGCGACCGGGTCACGCTGGGGCGCTGGCCGGCCGGCTGACGCGGTTCGCGACGGTTGGATGGCGCGCGTGCCGGCCGCGCAAACAGCGCCCGTGAACGCGGGCAGGGCCGTGCCTTCCCCGCTAAAATCGGGTTTTTCCGCAGGAACCGCCATGCGCACCCTATATCCCGAGATCGAACCGTTCGACAGCGGCATGCTGCCGGTGGACGCGCGCCACACGCTGTACTACGAACAGTGCGGCAACCCGCAGGGTAAGCCGGTGGTGATGCTGCACGGCGGGCCGGGCGGCGGCTGCAACGCCAAGATGCGCCGCTTCCACGATCCGGCCAAGTACCGCATCGTGCTGTTCGACCAGCGCGGCTCCGGCCGCTCCACGCCGCATGCGGACTTGGTCGACAACACCACCTGGGATCTGGTGGCCGACATCGAGAGGCTGCGCGAAACGCTCGGCATCGAACGCTGGCAGGTGTTCGGCGGCAGCTGGGGCTCGACCCTGGCGCTGGCCTACGCGCAGAGCCATCCGTCGCGCGTCACCGAACTGGTGCTGCGCGGCATCTTCATGCTGCGCCGTTGGGAACTGGAGTGGTTCTACCAGGAAGGCGCCAGCCGGCTGTTTCCCGATGCCTGGGAGCACTACGTCGCCGCGATTCCGCCGGTGGAGCGCGCCGACCTGATCTCCGCGTTCCATCGCCGCCTCACCAGCGACGACCAGGCCACGCGCCTGGCCGCGGCGCGCGCGTGGAGCGTGTGGGAAGGCGCCACCAGCTTCCTGCACGTGGATGCGGATTTCGTCAGCGGCCACGAGGACGCGCAGTTCGCGCTGGCGTTCGCGCGCATCGAGAACCACTATTTCGTCAACGGCGGCTTCTTCGAGGTGGAAGACCAGTTGCTGCGCGACGTGGGCAGGATCGCCGACATCCCCGGGGTGATCGTGCAGGGCCGCTACGACGTGGTGTGCCCGCTGCAGAGCGCGTGGGAGCTGCACAAGGCCTGGCCGAAGGCGACGCTGCAGATCACCCCAAGCGCGGGCCATTCCGCGTTCGAGGTGGAGAACGTCGACGCTCTGGTGCGCGCCACCGACGCCTTCGCCTGAGGCTGGCATGCCGTGTGCCGTATTCGCGGCGCACGGCATGCGGCAATGTCCGCACTGTCGGCCTGGATCGGGCCAGGTTGCGACGCGTTCGCCATCGGCCTGCGCCTTGCTGTCTCCCGTGTCCGCTTCAACCCTTTCGTTTTGCCGCGTTTCCGCGGCGATACACCCGATCGACTTCGAACACGCCGCCGCGCTGCGATTCGGCATGGCCTTCGGCACGGATGTGCACCCGCAGGCGGTCCGCATCCTGCGCATCGGTGGTGTAGCGGTAGGACACGCGGATGCCGTTGCTGGCGCTGATTTCCACCAGCATGCCGTCGGGATTGTCGTGCAGCAGCGCCTGCACGCCGGGCGCGATCTGCACGCGCGCTCCGGACAGCGGCAGGATCACCACGTCGCTGCTGTCGGGGCGGCCGAACACCACCGATTCGCGGGTGCGGTACAGCAGGAGCGTGTCGGTCAACGGCGCGGCAAACTCCATCTCCGGACGCAGCATCTGCAGCGGACCGCTGGCGCGGCGTGCGCCGGATCCACCGCCGGGAGCACCGCCCGGCGGGCCGCCTTCGCCGCCTTGGCCGCCCGGACCTGCGCCGTCAGGCGCGGGTCCGCCAGCGGCCTTTTGCCGCGGCAGCGCGCGCTCGGCGGCCTTTTCGGCCTGCTTGGCGGCTTTCTTGTTGGCCTTGGCGTCGGCCTGCCATTGCGTCGGCGGGTCGGTGGCCACCTGTTGCGCGAACGCCGGGACCTGCAGCATCAGCACCAGCAGCAGAAGAGGGGGACAGCGACGGCGAACGGGCACGGCAAGACTCCGACAGGCGACGAGGCCGACGATGCTACGGCGCGGCGTTCGCGCGCTCTTGCCGTGGTGTGTCGTCGCCGGCCACGCAGCGCGCGCCGCTTCTTTTTCCCTGCGGGACCATGCTGCCTTTTCGGGGGAAGGTGCCCGGCGGGGGGATGAAGGCGCGGGCGAAGTCCTGGCAGTTCGCTGCAGTCGGGACTGAAGTCCCTCCCACAACACGCCGGCCGGTTCATTGGCTGGCCCAATGTCCCTGGAAGGGCGGTCGGGATGGCTTCGGAGCGCCGGTCGCGACGGGCGTTCTCGGTATCGCCCGTCGCGATCGATGCTCCGCTCCCGCAAGTCACTGCGGGATAGGGCTGTATCTGGGGCGAAGCCGCCCTACAACCGCCCTACAGGTAGAGCCCCTCGGTCCGCAGCGCCGCGGCGCCGTTGCCGGCGACCCCCGCGGCGCTGGCAGGGCGCGGATCCAGCCGCGCCTGGTCGGTTTCGTCGGTCCACACCACGAACGACTCCAGCGTGTTGTAGCCGAAGGTGTTGCTGATCGCCACGTCGGCGGCATCGCGGCCGCGCGCGATCAGCACCCGGCCGATGCGCGGCAGGTTGTGGCGCGCATCGAAGGTGTACCACTGCCCGTCCAGGAACGCCTCGAACCAGCCGGAGAAATCCATCGGCGCCGCCGAGGCGGGCACGCCGATGTCGCCCAGGTAGCCGGTGCAGTAGCGCGCCGGGATGTTCATGCAGCGGCACAGCGCGATCGCCGAGTGGGCGAAGTCGCGGCACACGCCGCGGCCTTCCTGCAGCGCCTGCGCCGCGCTCTTGGTCGGGCGCGCGTGTTCGTAGCCGAATTCGATCTGCGCATGCACGTAGTCGCAGATCGCCTGCACCCGCGCCCAGCCGGTCGGCGCGCTGCCGAACAGGTCCCAGGCCATGCCGCTGAGCAGGTCGGTCTCGCAGTAGCGGCTACCGAGCAGGTACATCAGGGTGTCGTCCGGCAGGTCCTGCACCGGGGTCTGCGGCGCGTCGTAGCGGTACTGGTCGGGCAGGCCGCTGTCGCGTACCACCGCGTCGGCACGCAGGGTCAGCACGCCGGCCGGGGCCAGCATGCGCGTGCAGCTGTTGCCGAACTGGTCGCGATAGCCGCGCAGCGGGATCGCCGGTTCGGTCTGCAGCGCGGTGGCCACGACGATGTCGGTGCGGCGGCTGTCGTGGATGTCGAGCATCGCCAGCACCGGGGTGGGCTGCAGGAAACGGTAGCGGATCTCGTAGCCGAGGCGGATGAGCATGGGGGCAGGGGGTCCGGTGCATGCAGCGAGGGGGCGTCCGAACGGACGGCGATGCACCGAGAGTGCGCAGCCTGCGCTCAGCCCGGTGTGAAGGCAGCTTGCAACCGATTCAGCATGCTGAGCAAGCGCTGCGCCCATTGCCGCTGTCCTGCGGGGTCGGCGATCAGGTCCTGGCGGATCTCCAGTTCCACGTGCGCCAGGCCGCGCGCCTCGGCGTGTACCGGGATCGCGTAGTCGGTGGCATCGCTGACCGAATACGGCTCATTGTCGCCGACCACCAGGCCCGGCTCGGCGCGCAATTCGGCCAGCAGCGCCTGCGCGAAGCGCGCATCGCGCTGGTACAGCACGCCGGCGTGCCAGGGCCGGGACGCGCCCGCCATCGACGGAGTGAAGCTGTGCATCGCGATCAGGATGGTGGCCAGGCCAACGTCGCGGCGCCGGTCCAGTTCCGCGGCGATACGCGCGTGGTAGGGAGTGAAGATCGCGCTGGCGCGTGACGCGCGCGCGGCGGCGTCCAGGCCCTGGTTGCCCGGCACCATGGTGCCGTCGCTGACCTCGGCGATCGAACCCGGCGCCGACAGCGGCCGGTTGCAGTCGATCACCAGTCGCGAATAGGTCTGCACGATCGCGAACGCATCCAGCGCCTGCGCCAGTTCGGCGGTGACCCCGGCGATGCCGATGTCCCAGCCGATGTGCCGGTCCAGTTCGTGCTGCGGCAGGCCCAGGCCGGCCAGCGCCTGCGGCACCTGCTGCCCGGCGTGGTCGGCGATCAGCAGGTAGGGCGAACGGCCCTGCGCCTGGAGCACGCGGTAGGGCGGTGGATCGCCTGCGCCGAGCAGGGGCTGGCTGGCGGCCGCGCGCGCGGTCGGCTCAGCCACGCGGGGTGCCGTCCAACTGGTGCTCGATCATCCACAGCCCGGCCCACAGCTTGGCGTCCAGCTCGTAGCCTTCGCCCATCTTCTGCACCAGCCAGGCCGCGGCGCGGGCGCGCGGTACCGTGTGCACGGTGATGTCCTCGCTGGCGTCGCCGCCGCCGTCGCCGACCTTGCGCAGGCCGCTGGCACGGACGAAGGCGACCTTCTCGTTGCTGGCGCCGGAGGAGGTCGGGCCGATCATCAGCACCTCGGCGTGGTCGGCGGTCCAGCCGGTCTCTTCCTCCAGTTCGCGCACCGCCGACACTTCGATCGATTCGCCCGCGTCGATGTCGCCGACCAACCCGGCCGGCATCTCGATGGTCCGCGCCTGCAGCGGCACGCGGAACTGTTCGACGAACAGCACCTCGTCGTCCGGGGTCACCGCGACGATGATCGCGGCCAGGCCGCCGGCGTGCACACGTTCGGAATATTCCCAGGTGCCGCGCACCACCATGCGCTGGTATTTGCCTTCGTAGACGACGCGGGGCGGGGAATCGTGGCGGGTCATGGGTAGCGTTCGCTCTGCTGAGGAGGAAGGAGATGGGCGCCGCGGATCGCGATCGCCGGATGACCGAAGTGTAGTGCCATCGACGTCGCGACGATGCCATGGCGCAACCTGCCGCGTGCGGTGTTCGATACGGCGAAAGGCCCAGGCGCCGCGAGCGGCACGCTACTGCGTCGCCGGGAAGGCATGCGCGGCGTCGTGCTCGCGCAGCACCTCGATGAAGGCGCGCAACGCGGCGGGGACGTGGCGGTGGCCGGGGTAGTAGAGGCATAGTCCCGGGAACCGGGGGCACCAGTCTTCCAGCGCGGCGACCAGCGCGCCGTGCGCGAGGTGCTGGGCGATCGAGGCCTCATGGGTCCAGATC
Organism: Xanthomonas sp. GW; assembly: GCF_014236815.1. NCBI lineage: Bacteria > Pseudomonadati > Pseudomonadota > Gammaproteobacteria > Lysobacterales > Lysobacteraceae > Xanthomonas > Xanthomonas sp. GW. The sequence goes on along the minus strand of NZ_CP051189.1, from coordinate 4,039,813 downwards.
AGGCCGACACCCGCCAGCGCGGCGTCGATCAGCAGCGCGGAATTGTCTAGCGTCAACATGCCTTCCACGTCGATCAGTTGCTGCTGTCCGCGCTTGGCGAATTCCCAGCGATACACCGCACCGCCTTGCGGATAGCGGCTGCGGATGCAGGCGTGCGCGCGCAGATCGGCCGGCGTGCGCGGCGCGCCGTGGCGGGCGAAGTAGGCCGGCGTGCCGGCCACGATGAAGCGCAGCGGCGCCGAACAGGGGATGGCGACCATGTCCTGCGGCACCAGTTCCGCCAGGCGGATGCCGGCGTCGAAGCCCTCCTCCACGATGTCTACCAGGCGGCCGTCGGTGACGATGTCCAGCCGCACCTCGGGGTATCGCGCCAGGAACGTCAGGATCGCCGGCATCAGCAGGCGCGCGGCGCCTTCGGAGGTGTTCAGGCGCAAGCTGCCGGTGGGGCTGTCGCGAAACGCATTGGCGTCCTCGATCGCCGCATCGATCTCGCGCAGCGCGGGCGCGATGCGGGCAAGGAAACGTTCGCCGGCCTCGGACAGCGCGACGCTGCGAGTGGTGCGATGGAACAGGCGCACGCCCATGCGCTGTTCCAGCGCGGCGATCGCGTGGCTGAGCGCCGATGCCGACACGCCCAGCACGGTGGCCGCACCGCGGAAGCTGCGCTGCTTGGCGACGGCGACCACCGCCTGCAATTCGCTCAGGGCGGGACGGGGCATTGTGCGATCCTGTTCAGTACTGCATGCGGGATTGGCCGGATTGTCTCATGGGTTGGGCGGGTCGATCATGGCGCTACACCCCACCCAAGGAACCGCCATGTCCAACCCCACTGTCCTGATCACCGGCGCCTCGTCCGGTTTCGGACTCGCCAGCGCGCAGTTGTTCGCCGCGCGCGGCTGGAACGTGGTCGCCACGATGCGCGATCCGGCGGCCGGCGCGGCGCTGGCCGGCCCCGAGGTGCTGGTCGCGCGCCTGGACGTGCAGGACCGCGACAGCATCGTCGCGGCGATCGACGCCGGCATCGCGCGCTTCGGTGCCATCGATGCGCTGGTCAACAACGCCGGCTTCGGCCTGTTCGGCGTGTTCGAGTCCACGCCGCGGGCGAAGATCCAGGAACAGTTCGACGTCAACGTGTTCGGCGTGATGGACGTGACGCGCGCGCTCCTGCCGCATTTCCGCGCCCGTGGCGCCGGCACGATCGTCAACGTCAGTTCCGGCGCGGGCGTGTTCGGCCTGCCGATGATCTCGTTGTACAACGCCAGCAAGTTCGCGCTGGAAGGCTTCTCCGAATCCTTGTCCTACGAATTGCGGGCGCTGGGCATCGCGGTACGCATCGTCGAGCCGGGCGGCGTGTTGGAGACCGGTTTCGGCCAGCGCTCGGCGCAGGAGGCCACGTCCGGCGCCGCGCCGCCGGAGGCCTACGCCGGTTTCGTGGCGCACAGCGTCAAGGTGTTCGAAGGCCTGCGCGCCACACGCTTGGCGACCTCGCAGGAGGTGGCGGAGACGATCTTCCAGGCGACCACCGATACCGGCCCGCGCCTGCGCTACGTGGCGACCCAGGATATCGTGCCGCTGCTGGCGGCGCGGCGCGAGACCTCCGAGGAGCGCTACATGGCGCTGATGCGGGCGCAGTTCGATGCGGCGGACTGAGCGCTAGCGGCGACGCCCGGCCGACCTTGCCGCGTCCCTGGCGGCGCCAGGACTCGGCTATTCGCCGACCGTCGCCAACCCCGCCGCCTGCAGCAAGCGGCGCCGGGTCAGCGGGCCGAAGCGCAGCGCTTCGCACAGGCCGTGCAGCATGTCGGCGTCGGCCTGGCCGCGGGCGAAGCCGGGCGCGGCCGAATGCAGCGGCGCGTCCAGCGCGATGGTGGCCAGTTGCCGCCACAGCAGCGCGTGTTCGCGCTGCTCGCGCAGGCGCACCGCCATCTGCGCCGCGCCGCGCAGGCGCAGGAACGCCACTTCGTCGATCCGCGCCAGCAGCGTGTCCAGGTCGCCGAAATGCGCCAGCAGGATCGCCGCCGACTTGGCGCCGATGCCGGTGACGCCGGGAATGTTGTCGATCGCATCGCCGGTCAGCGCCAGGTAGTCGGCGATCTGGTGCGCGTGCACGCCGTGCCGCGCCTTGACCCCGGCCGTGCCCCAGCGCTCGCCGCGCGCGTAGTCCCACTGTTCGTCGAAGTCGAGCAGCAGCAGTTGCGATAGGTCCTTGTCGGCGGACACGATCACGCCGTGGAAGCCGGCGCCGCGCATGCTGTGCAGGGCGCTGCCGATCAGGTCGTCGGCCTCGTAGTCGTGATGGGCGAGCACGCCCAGGCCGAGCGCCGCGCACAGCGCCTTGCAGTGCGCGAACTGGCGCCGCAGCGCGTCCGGCGCCGGCGCGCGGTTGGCCTTGTAGGCCGGGTACAGGCGATTGCGGAAGCAGCTGTCCAGCGCTTCGTCGAAGGCGATCGCGATGTGCTGCGGGCGCTCGCGTTCGAGCAGGTCGAGCAGGAAGCGGGCGAAGCCGTGCACGGCGTTGGTCGGCCAGCCCTGCGCGTCCTGGAACTCGTCCGGGATCGAGTGCCAAGCGCGGAACACATACAGGCTGGCATCGACCAGGTACAGCGGCCGCGTCGGCGCCGCTGCGTTCACGGCGTCCAATCGCTCAGCAGCTGCTGCGGATCCGGGCGCTCGCGCTCCGGCACCTGCATGCGCGGCGTGCCGATATGGATGAAACCGGCGATGCGTTCGTTCTCGGCCAGGCCCAGCCGCGCCGCCACCGCTTCGTCGTAGGCCATCCAGGCGGTCAGCCACTGCGCGCCGAAGCCGTAGGCCTGCGCCGCCTGCAGCAGCGCGAAGCAGACCGAGCCGGCGGTCAGCCATTGCTCGATCTCCGGCACTTTCGCCTCGCGCTGCAGCCGCGCGATCACCGCGATCGCCAGCGGCGCATGCGCGAAGCGGTCGCGATCCTTCTCCACCGCGGCGGGCGGGGCACCCGGGTCGCGCTGCAGCGTGCGCTCGGCCAGGAAGTCGCCCAGCGCCAGGCGCGCCGGGCCGGCGATGCGCAGGAACCGGAACGGCACCAGCTTGCCGTGATCGGGCACGCGCACCGCCGAGCGCAGCATCGCCAGCAGGGTTGCCTCGTCGGGTCCCGGCTCGCCCAATTGCTTGGACGGCACCGAGCGGCGCTCATCCAGCGCTTGCAGCGAGTGAAGTGTGCGCATAGTCTCGATTCCGTGGGGCGGGCGCCGAATTATAGTCGCGTGCCCAAAAGCGGCAGCGGATGCCGCGGTTACACGGAGAGTCAAGCTTCATCCTCGATCTGCCGCTAACTTCCGAATTGACGTCGGTCTCACTTGCGCTTGCGTATCACACTGCCATGACAATCGCCGAATATGCCGAGGAGCTGCTGCCCAGCCGCAACTCGGACCTGCTCGACCAGGTCCGGGACGTGGTGTCGGTGCCGCTTGCCGAGGCATTCGGCGAGGTGCTGGACGTGCTGGCCGATGCGCTGTTCCGCATGGCCGAGCGTGCGGGGCCGACCCAGAACGACTATTTCGAGGCGATCCAGTTGCTGCGCCAGCAGCGCGAGCCGATCGCGGCGCGCTTCCGCGGCCACCTGGCGCAGGCCTGGCAGGCGCTGGAAGCCGGCCGCCCGCTGTCGGTGGAACGCACCCTGGCGCGCGAGCGCGGCGACCTGAGCCTGGTCTCCGAACAGGAACTGGACGTGCGCCTGGCGGTGCGCAACCTGGCCGGCGCGATCCAGCACCGCTGGCGCCCGGAACTGATGCGGCTCAACCGCTTTCTCGGCTTCATCGCCGGTGGCCAGCGCATCGATGCCGACAACAACCCGTTCGGTCCCGAGCATATCGGCGCGGCGGTGTATGCGGCGCTGCACGGGCTGGTGCTGGCGCCGCAGGTGCAACTGGCGATCGTCAAGATCTGCGAGCAGGAACTGCAGGAGCGGGTCGGCGAGCTGTACGCGCGGCTGGAGCAGCGCCTGGACCAGGTCGCGCGGGCGCGTTCGCTGCCGCTGGGGCGCACCCGCCGCCGCGCGATCCCGCGCAACGGCGTTAGCGGCGACGACGCGGCGCCGGACTGGATCAGCCGGTTCTTCGAGAGCTGGCATGCCGCCGTGCCGCTGTCGGCCGCGCAGCGCCGCGCGGCGCGCGTGCTGGACGCGCACGCCCGCGACGACCATGAGGTGCTGCCGCCGGCGCTGCGCGCCTTGCTGCACGAGGCGCAGCCGGTCGCGCGGGAACCCGCCGACGATGCGCGCCGCAGCCTGTCGCCGCGCGAACTGCTGTCGGTGCTGTCGCTGCTGCAGACCACGCCGCTGGCCGGCTTCGCCGCGATCGTCGAACACCGCGAACCGCTGGCGCAGGGGCTGCGCCGGCAGGTGGTGGCGGTCGGCGCGTCGCTGGGGCTTGATCCGGCCAGCACGCGCCTGGAGCCGGCCGATGCGGACACGCTGGACCTGGTCGGCCTGCTGTTCGAGGTCATGCTCGACGAATGCGTGCTGCAGCAGGCGCAACGCGACCTGCTCGGGCAGATGCTGGTGCCGCTGGCCAAGGTGGCGCTGATCGACGGCCGCCTGTTCGTGCGCGACGGACATCCGGCGCGGCGCCTGCTCAACCTGCTGGCCGACGCCTGCGACGGCAATGCCGGCGACAGCGCGATCGAGCAGGTGCTGCTGGCGCAGGCGCAGGCGGTGGTGGAACGGGTGGTGAGCGATTTCGACGAGCACCTGGCGGTGTTTCTGACCCTGGAGGCGGAATTCGGCAGCGCCTACGAGCAGTACCGGCGCCGGGTGGAGATCGCCGAGCGCCGTGCGGCCGAACTGCAGCGCGCCGAGGAACGCCGCGACAAGGCGCGGCGCCTGGCCGCCCAGGCGGTGGACGAACGCGTGCAGGGCGACGCGGACGGGACGGCCTTGCCGGCGCAGATCGAGACCTTCCTGCGCCAGCCGTGGTGCCAGTACCTGCAGCAGTCGGCACTGCGCGACGACGGCCATGGCGCGGCGGTGAGCGCGGCGCTGGCGCTGGGCGACGCGGTGCTGGCGCAATGCCGCCAGGCGCAGACCGGCGGCGGCGTGCCGGCGGGCGGCTGGCTGCAGCCGCAGCGCGCCGAACTGCTGCGGCTGTGGACCAGCGTCGGCCTGGATGCGGCCGCCGCCGAGGCCGCCTGGCTGGGCTTGCAGGCGGCCCTGGACGATGTGGCGCATGCGCGTCCGCTGCAGGCGCCGGCACCCGCGGCTGAGGTCGTCGTTGCCGAGACGCCGGCGGCCGAGACCGTGCCGGCCTTGCCCGAGCCGGCGCAGGCGACCGATTTCGACCACACCACCGCCGAGTATTTCCGCACCCTGGCGATGGGCACCTGGCTGGACTTCGTCGATCGCGAAGGACGTGTGCAGCCGGGCAAGTTGTCCTGGGTCAGCCCGATCTCGTCGCGGCTGATGTTCGTCAACCGCCGCGGCGGCCGCCTGTGCGTCGCCTCGCCGGAGGCGCTGGCGATGATGGTGCAGCTGGATCGCCTGCGCCTGCATCGCGACGACGATGCCTTTTATAGCGCGATGCAGGGGGCGGTGGACCGGTTGGAGCGGGTCGCGGTCGCGGCCTGAACGCGCCACGCCCCGGACGTTTGGCACGGTCTTGCAGGTGGCGTTACGCAAAGACCGCCTAGGATGACGGACGAGGTCACGTTCCGGAGCGTAAAATGTGTAGCGCGTCACGGTTGCTGTTCAGGTACCTTGCCTACCATGCAGAGGCGGAAACAGGGGCCGTGTCCGTTCGACTTCCTTTTACTCTTTTCCTAGCGCCGCTCCCGGCGCGGAGCCTTCGCGCATGAGTTTCAGCCCCAGCTCGCCGCACGCACATCCCGCGCGCGACCCGCATCTGCTGATGCAGGCGCGCGACGGCATGCTGCCGGTGCTGGGGCAAGCGTTCGCCGCCGCGCTGGCGCATTTCGACGACGTCCTGTTCGACCGTGCCGAGAGCGCCGGCGCCTCGCAGCTGCTGTTCCTGGACGGCATGCGCGAGCTGCGCCGCCGCCGCGACGAAATCGGCGTGCGCTTCCGTGCGCAGCTGGACCAGGCCTGGCAGGCGCTGGAAGCCGGCACGCCGCTGTCGGCCGAAGTGGCGCTGGCCGGCTACGGCCAGGGCCTGAGCCTGGTGTCCGAACACGAACTGGAATCGCGGCTGGCGGTGCGCAACCTGGCCAGCGTGCTGCTGCGCGAGTGGAAACCGGTGCTCAGCCGCATCGACCGCCGCCTGGGCTGGATCGCCGGCGGCCTGGAACTGGACGCCGACACCAATCCGGTTGGCCCCGAACACATCGGCGTCGCGGTGCATGCCGCGTTCTCCACCAGCGATTTCGCGCCGGAAGTGCGGCTGGTGCTGATCAAGCTGTGCGAGCGCGACCTCACCGGCGGCATCGGCAAGCTCTACCAGGAACTGGACGACAGCCTGGCGCGCGCCGGGGTGATGCCGGAAATCTCGCGGCCGCGCCCGCCACTGCCGCCGCGGCGCGCGCCGCCGCCGGAAGAGCGCCAGGCCCGCGGCGACAACCCCGGGTTCGGCGAGGACGGCGGCGCTGCCGGCGAGGCAGGCGAGTACGACGAGCAGTACGCGCCGGCCTGGGCCAGCCGTTTCGTCGACCGCTGGGCCGAGAGCCGCGGCCGCCTGCAGGCCACCGACGGCTACGCCGAGGCCGGCGCCAACCTGCCCGGCGGCAGCCAGGGCGTGTTGCTGGAGGCGCTGCACGAACTGTTGCAGCAGACCCGCAGCGTGCGCGAGAACGCCACCTCCGCGGCCAGCGCCGCGGTCGGCCAGCAGCGCTCGTTGAGCCAGCGCGAGATGATCTCGGTGCTGTCGCTGCTGCAGGCCACGCCCAGCGCCACGCTGCGCGCGGCGATCGGCGACGACGGCGAATCGCTGGCGCAGCGGCTGAAAAGCGAAGTGCTGTCCAACGCCACCCAGTTCGGCGTGGACCCGGCGCATGCGCGCCTGGATCCGGTCGACGAAGATGCGATCGATCTGGTTGGCATGCTGTTCGACGTGATGCTCGACGAGCGCGACCTGGAAGGGCGCTCGCGCGAGCTGATCGGGCGCCTGGTGGTGCCGTTCGTCAAGGTCGCGCTGCTGGACCGGCGCATGTTCGTGCAGAAGACCCATCCGGCGCGGCGCCTGCTCAACTCGCTGGCCGAGGCCTGCGAGGGCAATACCGGCGAGAGTCCGGCCGAGCGCGTGCTGATGGGCAAGGTCGAGGAAATCATCGAGCGGCTGGTCGCCGAGTTCAACGAGAACCTGGCGATCTTCCTGACGCTGGAAGAGGAATTCCGCGATTTCCTGGCCCAGCACCGGCGCCGCATCGAGATTGCCGAACGCCGCGCCGCCGAAACCCAGCGCGGCCAGGAAAAGCTGGAACTGGCCCGGCAGCGCGCCGAGGCCGAACTGCAGGTGCGCTTGCAGGGCCGGCAGCTGCCGCGCGCGCTGGACGACTTCCTGCGCCAGCCGTGGCAGCACCACCTGACCATGGCGGTGCTGCGCGAGGGCGAGGATGGCGCCGGCGTGCGCGATGCGCTGGCGCTGGCCGACGGCCTGCTCGAGGAAGCGGCCGAGGCGCAGCGGCACATTGTCGGCAAGCCCTGGCTGCAGGCCTGGCAGGGACCGTTGACCAAGGTCTTCGCCAGCGTGGGCCTGCATGCCGAGGCCGCCGCGTCGGCGATCAACGTGCTGCACGACACGCTGCAGGCGGTCGCCGAGCTGCGTCCGGAACTGGAGCGCCCGCTGCCGGAACTGCCGCAGGTGACGCTGCCGCAACCGCCGGTGCAGGAGGCGCAGCCGGTGGAGGTCACCGCCGCGGAGACGGTCGAGGATTACGACAACGCCGACGCCGACCGCTTCCGCGCGATGCCGATCGGCACCTGGTTGGATTTCATCGACCGCGACGGCAAGGTGCAGACCGGCAAGCTGTCGTGGGTCAGCCCGATCTCGGCGCGGCTGCTGTTCGTCAACCGCCGCGGCGTGCGCTTCTGCGTGGCCTCGCCGGAAGAACTGGCGGTGATGGTGCGGCTGGGCCGGCTGCGCAGCCACATCAACGACGGCGCCTTCGACAGCGCGATGCAGGGCGTCATCGACCGGCTCGACCCGCAGAACGCGACGCTGCACTGAGGGCCGTTGGCGCGAGGCGGATGGATCCTGCCTCGCCGCCTTCCCAGGCTCCGCGCGCGCTGCGCATGCCTTTGTAGGAGCGGCTTCAGCCGCGACCGGGCTTTCTGGGGAATGCTGTCGCCACTGACGCCGCTCCTACAAAAAGCCGTCGACGAACCGTTCGCCCGGCGCTGCCATCGCCGCGCGGACCCTGTAGCATCGGCGCCGACTAGGGCGGGCAACGCATGGGGAATCGCATGGCAGTGCAGGTGCTGGTGGTGAAGGAGTCGGCGCACGGCGAACGCCGCGTGGCGGCGACGCCGGAGACGGTGAAGAAGCTGGTCGCGCTCGGCGCGCAGGTGCATGTCGAACCCGGTGCCGGGGTGTCCGCCGGCTTCGTCGACGCGGCCTATCTTGCGGCCGGCGCGCAGCTCGCCGATGCCGCGACCCCGGCGCAGGCCGATCTGGTGCTGTGCGTGCAGCCGCTGCCGGTCGTCGCACTGAACCAGCTCAAGCCCGCCGCCGGCGTGGTCGGCATCCTGCAGCCGCAGGCCGATCCGGCGCGTGCCGAGGCGATGCAGGCGCGGCAGCTGGTCGCCTTCCCGCTGGAGCGGTTGCCGCGCACCACCCGCGCCCAGGCGATGGACGTGCTCAGCTCGCAGGCCGGCATGGCCGGCTACAAGGCCACCTTGATCGCCGCGCAGCTGGCGCCGCGCTTCTTCCCGATGCTGACCACCGCCGCCGGCACCATCCGCCCGTCCAAGGTGCTGATCGTCGGCGCCGGCGTCGCCGGCCTGCAGGCCATCGCCACCGCCAAGCGCCTGGGCGCGCAGGTCGAAGGCTTCGACGTGCGCCCGGAGACGCGCGAGCAGATCGAATCGCTGGGCGGCAAGTTCCTCGACCTGGGCGTCAGCGCGGCGGGCGAGGGCGGCTATGCGCGGCAGCTGACCGAGGAGGAGCGCGCCGAGCAGCAGCGGCGCCTGGCCGAGCACCTGAAAGGCATCGACGTGGTGGTCTGCACCGCCGCGGTGCCCGGGCGGCCGGCGCCGAAGATCCTCAGCGCGGCGATGGTCGAGGGCATGAAGCCGGGCAGCGTGGTGGTGGACCTGGCCGCCGAGACCGGCGGCAACTGCGAACTGACCCGCCCCGGCGAAACCATCGAGCACGCCGGCGTGGTCGTCGCCGGCCCGCTCGACCTGGCCAGCATGGGCGCGGTGCACGCCAGCGAGATGTATGCGCGCAACGTCTATAACTTCGTCGCGCTGTTCCTGAAGGACGGCGCGATCGCCTACGACTGGGACGACGAGTTGCTGACCAAGACGCGCTGGACCGGTTGATCGGTTGATCGGCGCTGTCGGCCGCGTGCCGCGCCTGGCACGGCGGTCGGCACCGCGGCGCGCCGATGCGAACGTTGCCGGTGGCTCCAAGCGTTTTCTCCCGACATTCGCCGCATCGTGCAGGCCCTAATGACCTAATGCGGCAACGGTGAGCCGCAAGTCGCAGGCGGCAGGCGACCTGCGGGAGCCAACTGTAGGAGCGACTTCAGTCGCGACGGGCATTACCGATAGCGCCTGTCGCGAACGATGGCTCAGGAGCCACCGGCAATCGCTCCCGCCACTGCAAAATCTCCCCGGGGCCAAGCCCCTGAGCCCACATGCTCGCGCATCCCGACTCCGACGATGGCGCGATGCAGCCTGCTTTTCTGTCGCGACGGATTCGATCGGCGGCCCGTGTCGCGATCGATCTCTCGGATCCGCCCTCAGTCGCGGCGGCACCCCTTAGACAGCGATTAAAAAAGCGCCGTCGCCTCGACACGCTGACAGGACAGTCACCTGGAACCCGGTGCCGTTCTGGTCTCCGGGCTGGCATTGGCCTTGATCCAGGCGTCGCGCTGCTGCGGGGTCATCGCTTCCCAGCGATCGCGCAGCGCCTTGCGTTGCTCCGGCGGCAGCGCGCGCATGCGTTCGAACAGCACCCGCGCCTCTTCGCGCTGCTGCGGACTCATGTCTTCGTAGCGGCGTGCGCCCTTGCGCGCGCGTTCGCGCTGCTCCGGGGTCATGCTCTGCCAGCGCTGCGCGTGCTCGAACATCCTGCGCCGCTGTTGCGGAGAGTCGTTCCAGCGCTGGCGCATCGGCGCGATCAGCAGTTCGCGCTGCTGCGCGCTCAGGTGCTCCCAGTCCGGCAGCGGCGGACCCGCATCGGCGTCGGCATCCGACGGCGGCGGTGGTGGCGGCGCGGCGAACGTCGCCAACGGGGTGGCACCGGCCAGCAGGGCCAGCGCCAGGGACATGCGGATCAGGCGCTTCATCGTGTTCATTCCATCGCCAGCGAAGTATCGGAACCCAGCCACAGGTACAGGTCGGGGTTTTCGTCGAGCAGGCCGGCCACGGCGTCGTCGCTGTCGCCTTGCGCGGCGCCGCTCGCCGACACCGCGGCCGTGGCGGGAACGCCGGCGCCGCTCGCCGCCTGGACCGCAACCGGCAGCGTCGGGCGCAGCAGCAGATGCAGGCCGAAGGTGGCGCCGAGCAGGGCCGGCGCCGCCGCCAGCAGCCAGCCCCAGCGCCGCGCCGGTGAGGCGTGGGGGCGGCTGGCGGCGTGGCGCGCGGCGCGCAGTCGCTCCAGGGTCGGTGCCGGCAACGCCTGCAGCGAGGCCTGGTGCGCGCGGCGCATCTGCGCGTCGAACGCGGCCGAATGTGTGGGGTCGGGTTTCACCGGACGTCCTCCAGAAGTTTCTGCAACGCCTCGCGGGCGCGCGACAGATGGGTCTTGACCGAGCCTTCGGAGCAGCCCATCGCGCGTGCGGTGGTGGCCACGTCCAGCTCCTCGAGCACGCGCAGGGTGAAGGCCTCGCGCTGCCGCGCCGGCAGCGCGCGCAACGCCGTGACCAGCCGCGCATGCGTCTGCCGCTGCTCGTGGCGCTGCGCCGGCGTCGGGCCGTCGTCGGCCCAGTCTGGCTGGCTGTCCTCGCCGTGCTCGCTGGCCGGCGCCCAGAAACGCAGGCGGAAGCCGCGGCGGCGCTGCAGGTCGATGATGCGCCGGCGCAGGATGCTCCAGAACAGCGGGGTCCATTCCTGCGCCGGCCGCTCGCGGTAGGCGAGCAGCTTGATCATCGCATCCTGCACCGCATCCAGCGCATCCTCGCGCTGGCGCAGGCCGGCCTCGGCGAAGCGGAACGCGCGCGGGCCGATCTCGGCCAGGAACGCGTCCAGCGACGCCGGCAGCGGACGTACGGGGTCGTCGCGGTCGAGGTCGGTCGTCGGGGGGTCGAGGGCGGGCGTGCTCACCAGCACAGCTTAGCTTCCTGGCGCGGGGATACCGTGGAGAACGCATTGCCGCCGCCGCGGTTGACCTGGCGCCGGCCCGGTTCGCCGCCGCTTGCCGCCGCATACAGTCATCGCCCACCGATTCAGCACCCGGTTATGATTGCGGCGGTCGGGCGCGGCGCCCGGGAGAAGCGGAATGAGCGACGGTTTCGTGGCCTTGTACATCTTCATGCTGGCGGCCATCGCCGGGCATGTGATCATCTCGCGGGTGCCGGTGATCCTGCACACCCCGCTGATGTCCGGTTCCAACTTCATCCACGGCATCGTGCTGATCGGCGCGATGGTGGTGCTCGGCCATGCCGACACCACGCTGGAGAAGGCAGTGGGCTTCCTCGCGGTGCTGCTCGGTGCCGGCAACGCCGCCGGCGGCTACGTGGTTACCGAGCGCATGCTGGAGATGTTCAAGTCCAGCAAGAAGCCGGAGTCCAAGCCGTGACCCTGACCACTGCCGAGGCGCTGTCCTGGCTGGTGAAGGCCAGCTACCTGGTGGCCGCCACCCTGTTCCTGCTCGGCCTGCAGCGCATGGCCTCGCCCAAGACTGCGCGCAGCGGCATCCATTGGGCCGGGTTCGGCATGCTGCTGGCGACCGCGGCGACGTTCCTGCTGCCCGGCCTGCACAACCTGCCGCTGATCCTGCTGGCGATCGCGATCGGCACAGGTGCGGCCTGGATCTCGGCCAAGAAGGTCGCCATCACCGACATGCCGCAGATGGTCGCGCTGTACAACGGCATGGGCGGCGGTTCGGCCGCGGCGATCGGCGCGGTGGAACTGCTGCGCTTCTCGTTCCTGGCGCACCGCGACACTTCGCACTGGAGCGAAAGCGCGATCGCCGCGCTGGCCGCGCGCCAGCCCGATGCGACCACGCTGGCGCTGGCCATCGTCGGCTCGGCGATCGGCGCGATCTCGCTGTCCGGTTCGGTCATCGCCTGGGCCAAGCTCGACGGGCGACTGGACAAGCGTGTGACCTTCCCGGGCCAACAGGCGTTCAACCTGCTGGTGTTCGTGGCGATGCTGGGCCTGGGCGCCTGGGCCGCGATCGGCCTCAGCCCGGTGGCGATCGTCGCCTTCTTCGCGGTGGCGCTGGCGCTTGGCGTGCTGATGACGCTGCCGATCGGCGGCGCCGACATGCCGGTGGTGATCTCGCTGTACAACGCCTTCACCGGCCTGGCGGTGGCGTTCGAGGGCTACGTGCTCGGCAACGAGGCGCTGATCATCGCCGGCATGATGGTCGGCGCGGCCGGCATCCTGTTGACCCGGCTGATGGCCAAGGCGATGAACCGGCCGATCAGCGGCGTGCTGTTCTCCAACTTCGGCGGCGGTGGCCAGGCGCAGGAGATCAGTGGCGCGCAAAAACCCATCGAGGCCGGCGACGTGGCGGCGATGATGGCCTATGCCGAGCGTGTGGTGATCGTGCCCGGCTACGGCATGGCGGTGGCGCAGGCGCAGCACAAGATCTGGGAGCTGGCGCAGCGGCTGATCGAGCGCGGGGTCAAGGTCAAGTTCGCGATCCACCCGGTAGCCGGGCGCATGCCCGGGCACATGAACGTGCTGCTGGCCGAAGCCGGCGTGCCCTACGACCTGATCGCCGACATGGACGACATCAATCCCGAGTTCCCCAGCACCGACGTGTCGCTGGTGATCGGCGCCAACGATGTGGTCAACCCGGTGGCCAAGACCGATCCGGCCAGCCCGATCTACGGCATGCCGATCCTGGACGTGGTCAATTCCAAGAACGTGGTGGTGATCAAGCGCGGCAAGGGCACCGGCTTTGCCGGGATCGAGAACGCGCTGTTCTACGCCGACAACACGCGCATGCTGTACGGCGACGGCGCCGAGGCGGCCGGCGCGCTGGTCAGCGAATTGAAGGCGCTCGACAGCGGGCATTGAACCGGCGCCGGCGGATCGTGTCGCGGCTGAAGCCGCTCCTACAGGGCTTGCCGGCTCCCTGTAGGAGCGGCTTCAGCCGCGACCATTACCCTCAACGCGCGCTGAAATAAGCCACGATCAGGCCAATGCCCAGCCACAGCACGTCGCCGGGGCGGTTGGCCAGCACGGTCAGCGTCCACGCGTAGCGCGCGCCCAGTTTCAGCGACGAATCCCAGGTATCCAGGCCCAGCCCGGCGCCCACGTGCGCAGCGGCGATGCCCCAGTTGGCGGCGACGATCACCAGCGCGGTGGCCAGCACCGCCACGGCGATGCGCAGCTTGCCGCGCGGCAGCGTGCCCAGGCGCAGCATCCAGGAAACCTCCAGCGCCACCAGCACCGCCATCCAGCCGGATTGATGGCCCAGGCTCAGCGCGACCAGCATCCAGGCGATCAGGGCGGTGAAACAGCCCAGGAAGAGCAGCAAGGGCCATAGCCAGTGCGAAGTCCTGGCCGGCGTGGAAGAGGGCGGCATGCGATGTTCCCGGAGAATCCGCACAGGATACCCTTCGCCGCGTTCCCCGCGCACTCGGATAAACTGGACGACTTGCACCGGCGGGGCCAGCCCCCATATCGCCCCCATGTACTCACGCAGCAGCGAACCTGTCCAATTCGAACGCGATTGCGCGGCGGTGATGGTGCCGCAAGGCGACGCGGTCACCCTGCCGGCCGGCAGCTACGGCTACATCACCCAGGCGCTGGGCGGCAGCTACACCGTGTTCGTCGAAGGCAACCTGTTCCGCATCGCCGGCAAGGACGGCGACGCGATCGGCAAGGAGCCGCCGCCGGGCCTGGACCTGCCGGAAGGCGCCAGCGACGAGCAGGTCGAGGCGCTGATCTGGCAACAGCTGCGCACCTGCTTCGATCCGGAGATCCCGTTCAACATCGTCGACCTGGGCCTGGTCTACGAAGTCGACGTGCAGCCGCGCGAGGACGGCCAGCGCATGGTCGAAGTGAAGATGACGCTGACCGCACCGGGCTGCGGCATGGGCGACATCCTGGTCGACGACGTGCGCAGCAAGCTGGAGCTGATCCCGACCATCGCCGAGGCCGATGTCGAACTGGTGTTCGATCCGCCGTGGGGCCGGCATATGATGTCCGAGGCCGCCCGCCTCGAAACCGGCATGCTCTGACCCGCGCGACTGCGCGACCTGGGGCCGGGACAAGGCGCCGCCGCTGCGCTCGGATGACGCAGCGGCACGGCCGTCCCTCGACTACCACAGGAAACCCCGGTGTCCGCTACCGAGCCGTCTTCGCAGTTCCGCCTGATCCCGTCCACCACCGCGCGCAGCGCCGATGCGCGCGCGCAGATCCTCGCCGCGCCGGGCTTCGGCAACTACTTCACCGACCACATGGTCGCCATCGAATGGGACCGCGAGCAGGGCTGGCATGACGCCCAGGTCCGCGCCTACGGCCCGCTGGCGCTGGATCCGGCCGCCTCGGTGCTGCACTACGGCCAGGAGATCTTCGAGGGCATCAAGGCCTACCGCCACGCCGACGGTTCGATCTGGACCTTCCGCCCGGACGCCAACGGCAGGCGCCTGCAGCGCTCGGCGCAGCGCCTGGCGCTGCCGGAGCTGCCGGTGGAGCTGTTCGTCGAGTCGCTGCGCCAGCTGATCGCGGTCGATGCGGCGTGGGTGCCGTCGGCGCCGGAGACCAGCCTGTATTTCCGCCCCTTCATGATCGCCAACGAGGCCTTCCTGGGCGTGCGCGCGGCGCAGAAGGCCGGCTACTACGTCATCGCCAGCCCGGCCGGCGCCTACTTCGCCAAGGGCGTGGCGCCGGTGGCGATCTGGCTGTCCACCGACTACGCGCGCGCGGCCAAGGGCGGCACCGGCGCGGCCAAGTGCGGCGGCAACTACGCCGCCTCGCTGCTGCCGCAGCAGCAGGCGCAGGCACAGGGCTGCTCGCAGGTGCTGTTCCTGGACCCGGTCGAGGGCAAGTACCTGGAAGAGCTGGGCGGCATGAACGTCTTCCTGGTGATGCGCGACGGTAGCCTGGTCACCCCGGCGCTGTCCGGCAGCATCCTCGAGGGCATCACCCGCGACAGCATCCTGCAGTTGGCGCGCGATCGCGGCATGCAGGTGGTCGAGCGCCAGGTGACTATCGACGAGTGGCGCGACGGCGTGGCCTCCGGCGAGATCGCCGAGATCTTCGCCTGCGGTACCGCCGCGGTGGTGACCCCGATCGGGCAGCTGAAGGGCAAGGATTTCGCGGTCGGCGACCTGACCGCACCGGCCGGACCAGTGACCTTGTCGCTGCGCCAGGAACTGACCGACATCCAGTACGGCCGCGTGGCCGACCGCCACGGCTGGCTGCTGCGCCTGGGCTGAGCCCAGGCGTTCTTCGCCCGCCGGCACTGGCGGGCGCCGAGCTGGGCGTGGCGCAGGCTGCCCCAGCTTTTCTTCTGGGGCGTCGTCCGTTCCCGGAGACGCCATGGGCGGCCTGTCAGACCCGGCCCGGCGCATTGCCCGGCTCATGCGGTCACGCACACCGCGGCTTCCCCGATGCGAGCCCCGACCCGGCGCTACCGCTTCGCAGGCATTCGCTGGCCCTGCCGCTGTCCTGCGGGCCTGCTTCTGCGTACGGGAGGCTGTCCGCATTTGCGCGTGATCACGCCGCGCCGCGCAAAAATGTCCCAGGACTGTCTTCTCGAGCCATCGGCGTTGCCGTCGCGTCGCAAAAAGCCGAAGCGAAGCTTGCCTTTATGTTGACTATCGTCACGCTTATGGGTTTTGGACGATAAGAATTTCGTCCATACGCGCCTGTATTGGGATAGCGTCGGATGAACGGCTGGCAACAGGGGGCCGGCCTGGGAGTCGCGCCGCATTCGGATTCAGTGCCTGTTTAGGGCATCCGCAGCGCGAAAAATCGCCGTCAGGTGGCAATCAACGAAAAGGAAGTTCCGAATGTCCGAAATTTCGCAACGTGGTTCGCGCCAGCGTCCTTGGCTGATCGTGCTGGGAGCGTCCGCATTGACTTCGCTGTTGCTGGCGACACCGGCATTCGCCGGCGACGTCAACCTCTCCGGGCTGTCCGCCGAGCCGACCGTGCAGCGCTTCATCGTCAAGACTCGCGATGCCGCCCCCATCAGCATCGCCAGTACGTCCGCCGCCGCCACCTCGGCGTCGCTGCGCGCGACGCTGCAATCGGTGGCCGCGGCGATGCCGGCCAAGAACGGTCGCGCGCTGGGGCTGACCAGCCTGCGCCGCCTGGCGGTAGGCCCGGAAGTGATCAAGGCCGACCGGCCTTTGGACCGCACCGAAGCCGAGACGCTGATGCGCCAGCTGGCCGCCGATCCGAACGTGGAATACGTCGAAGTCGACCAGCGCATGACCATCGCGCTGACTCCGAACGATCCAAGCTTGTCCAACCAATGGGCCTTCGGCACCACCACCGCCGGCATCAACGTCCGTCCGGCCTGGGACCAGGCAACCGGCACCGGCGTGGTCGTGGCGGTGATCGATACCGGCATCACCAGCCATCCGGACCTCAACGCCAACATCCTGCCCGGCTACGATTTCATCAGCGATGCGACCGGCGCGCGCGACGGTAACGGCCGCGACAGCAACCCGGCCGACGAAGGCGACTGGTCGGCGGCCAACGAGTGCTACTCCGGTTCGCCGGCGTCCAATTCCAGCTGGCATGGCACCCACGTGGCCGGCACCATCGCCGCGTTGACCAACAACAGCACCGGTGTGGCCGGTACCGCCTTCAATGCCAAGATCCTGCCGGTGCGCGTGCTCGGCAAGTGCGGCGGCTACACCTCCGACATCGCCGACGCGATCACCTGGGCGTCCGGCGGCACCGTCAGCGGCGTGCCGGCCAACACCACCCCGGCCGAAGTGATCAACATGTCGCTGGGCGGCAGCGGTACCTGCTCGACCACCTACCAGAACGCGATCAACGGCGCGGTCGGTCGCGGCACCACGGTGGTGGTGGCGGCCGGCAACAGCTCGGCCAACGTCTCCACCTCGGTGCCGGCCAACTGCGCCAACGTGATCGCGGTAGCCGCGACCACCTCCTCGCGGGCCAAGGCCAGCTACTCGAACTATGGCACCGGCATCGACATCTCCGCGCCGGGCTCGAGCATCCAGTCCACGCTCAACTCCGGCACCACCACGCCGGGCAGCGCCAGTTACGCGTCCTACAACGGCACCTCGATGGCGGCGCCGCACGTGGCCGGCGTGGTCGCGCTGATGCAGTCGGTCGCCTCGACCCCGCTGACCCCAGCGCAGGTGGAGAGCACCATCAAGAGCACCGCGGCCAGTTTCTCCTGCTCGCAGGGCTGCGGCGCCGGCCTGCTCGACGCCAACGCCGCGGTGACCGCTGCGCTGGGCGGCGGTACCACCACGCCTCCTACCGGCAATACGCTGCAGGACGGCGTGCCGGTCACCGGGCTCGGCGCCAGCAGCGGCTCGGAGCTGAACTACACCGTGACCGTGCCGTCCGGGGTCAGTTCGCTGACCGTCACCATCTCCGGCGGCAGTGGCGACGCGGACCTGTACGTGCGGCTGGGCAGCGCGCCGACCGACAGCACCTATGGATGCCGCCCGTATCTCAACGGCAACAACGAGACCTGCACCTTCAACGCGCCCAGCGCCGGCACGTACTACGTGCGGCTCAAGGCGTACAGCACGTTCTCTGGCGTCACCCTGACCGCGAACTACTGATCCCGCCCGCTGTGCGGCGCGCGCCTGTATGGCCGCGCCGCACAGGCATCGGCAACCGCACGCAGCGGCAGGGCAGGACGCCCTGGACGTTGCGGACACGACAGCCCCGCGCCTCGGCGCGGGGCTTTTTTGTTGTCGTGGGTTCCGATCCGCGCGCCGGTTGCGCAGTTGCCGGTGGTCGAAGTGGGGCACAGGCATGGCGGCCCTTTTCGCTTGCGTTCGCTACCTGCCGCCATGCCGCTGCGAATGCGGTCGACGCAGCCGCTGGCTGCATTCTTCGCGCGTACCATGCCGCCCACGCCGTCGCCGCGGCTGACGCGTCACTCGCACAGATCGCAGGCACGCGCCTGCAGCACGTCCAGCACCTGCTCAGCGGCGATTTCGACCAGCAGTCCACGCTGCCCGGCGTTGAACCACACGCTGCCCGGGGCCAGCGCCGATTGCTCGATCAGCACCGGCGCTGGCCGCTGTTGGCCCAGCGGACTGATGCCGCCGACCTTGTAGCCGCTGCGGCGCTCGGCCTCGGCCACCTCCATCATCCGCGCCGCTTTGCCGGCGCCGGCCGCAGCGAGCTTCTTCAGCTGCACGCGGCGATCGGACGGCACCACCACGCACACGGCGTTGCTGTCGATCCAGGCCATCAGGCTCTTCAGCACCCGCTCCGGCGGCAGGCCGAGCGCCTGCGCCGCCTGCAGGCCCTTGGCGCCGGCTTCGGCTTCGTAGTCGTAGGGATGCAGGCGATAGGCGACGCCGGCCGCGTCCAATGCCCGGGTTGCGCGGGTGGCCTTGGACATCGCGGTTCAGACCGGCTCGAAGCGGTTCGCGGCCACGTTCTTGCGCACCTTCTGCGGGTCCCAGATCTGCCCGTTCATGGCGATGTAGACCCCGGCCGGCAGCGACTGCACCGCGCCGACCGCGCAGCCGATGTTGAATTCCGCATCGGAGCCGCGGAACCGCGCCGGGTTCAGTGCGCCGGTCATCACGATGGTCTTGTCCGGGATCGTCTGCAGCACCTTGCCGGTCTGCACCATCGAGTCGGTGCCGTGGGTGAGCAGCACGTGGCGCGCGGACTGCGCAGCGACGGTGGCGCGGATCAGCTCGCGGTCCTCGTCGGTGATGTGCAGCGAGTCCTTGCGGATGATCGGGATCACACTGAAGCGGAAGGTCACGCCCAGTTCCTTGAGGATCTGGCCGATCTGCGGATCGCCGATCTGGTAGTCGGACTTGTCGTCGAAATAGATCTTGTCGATCGTGCCGCCGGTGGTGACGATCAGGAGTTCTTCCATTGCCGGTTCCTAGAGCATGACGGGGCGCGGCCGCGGTCGCGCAGGGCGCCATGATACCGGCAGGCCGGCGGCGGCCGCTCAGGGCGTGCCGCCGCCGGACGCTTTGGCGCCGCGCTTGCGCGCGAAACGCGCGCGAATGCCGGGCGCGCTGGACAGGCCGATCGCCAGCAGCGCCAGCAGCAGTTCGGCCCAGGCGTAGGCGCGCTGCGGCGGGTGGCTCCAGGCGGCCATCACCCCGTGGCTGAACCAGAACAGCCCGAACACGCCGGCCCAGAAGCGCGCCACCGCCGAGCCGCGCAGCACGCCGATCGCCAGCAGCAGCGGCGGCAGTGCGAACACCAGCAGCGCGGCGAGGCGGTGGCGGTCGTCGTGGAACCAGGCCGCGTACAACAGCGCCAGTACCAGCAGCGTGGCGGCCAGCGCGTAACGCAGGCGGGCGGTGCTCACGGCGCCGCCAGGCGTTGCGCGATGCCGGCCAGGCGCCGGCCCAGCGCGCGCGCCAGCTGCGCTTCTTCCTCGCTGGGCTGCGGGTCGTCGTCGGCGCCGGCGACGTGGCTGGCGCCGTACGGGGTGCCGCCGCTGCGCGTGCTGCTGAGCAGCGGTTCGGTATAGGGAATGCCGACGATCACGCAGCCGTGGTGCAGCAGCGGCAGGTGCATCGACAGCAGCGTGGCTTCCTGGCCGCCGTGCAGCGAGGCGGTGGAGGTGAACACCGCCGCCGGCTTGCCGGCCAGGGTGGCGCTGGCCCATTCGGCACCGAGGCCGTCGATGAAGTGCTTGACCGGCGCAGCCATGTTGCCGAAGCGGGTCGGGCTGCCCAGGGCCAGGCCGACGCAGTCGCGCAGATCGCTGGCGTCCACGTACGGCGCGCCGCTGTCGGGCACCGGCGGCGCGCTGGCCTGGGTGACCGCGGCCACCGGCGGCACCGTGCGCAGGCGCGCGGCCATGCCGGGCACTTCGCCGACGCCGCGCGCGATCTGCCGCGCCAGGCGCGCCACCGAACCGCCACGGCTGTAGTACAGGACCAGGATCTCGGCCATGCGGCCCTCGCTTGCTTGCACCAGAACGGCCGCCAGTATCGGCGATGCCGGCATCCGTGCGCATCGGGTACCCTTGCCCGATGCAGCCTTTGGACACGGTCAATCTCTGGACGGAGCGGGTGCGCGACCGCGCGCGGATGCGCAGCTTCGCCGGGTTCCTGTGGCGGCGCTTCCTCGACGACCGCCTGTTCCAGGCCGCCGCCTCGCTGGCCTACACCACGATCTTCGCGCTGGTGCCGCTGGCGATGGTGGTGTTCGGCGTGCTCTCGGCGTTCCCGGTGTTCGACAAGTGGAGCGACCAGCTCAGCGACTACATCTTCTCCAACTTCGTGCCGGCCGCGGCGCGCTCGGTGGAGGCCTATCTGCGCCAGTTCTCGGCCAGCGCCGGGCAGCTGACCAGCGCCGGCACGATCGCGCTGATGGTGTCGCTGCTGATCACCTTGAACAGCGTCGAGCAGACCTTCAACCGGATCTGGCGGGTGGTCTCGGCGCGGCCGCGGCTGACCCGCTTCCTGGTGTACTGGACGGTGCTGACCCTGGGCGCGCTGCTGGCCGCGGCGTCGCTGGCGGCGTCGGCGCGGTTCTTCGCGCTGCCGCTGTTCCGCACCAGCGAAGGCCGGCTGCTGGCGCAGATGGCGCTGGGCCTGGCGCCGGTGCTGATCGAATTCGTCTGCATCACCCTGGTGTACCGCGTGGTGCCGCATCACACGGTCAAGCTGCGCCACGCGGTGCCCGGCGCGCTGCTGGCGGTGGCCCTGCTGGAACTGGTGAAGTGGGGGCTGAGCCTGTACCTGGGCAGCTTCCAGTCCTACCAGCGCATCTACGGCACGGTCGCGTTCGTGCCGATCTTCCTGCTGTGGACCTATCTGAGCTGGATCGGGATCCTGCTCGGGGCCTCGCTGGCGTCCTCGATCGCCGCCTTCCGCTACCAGCCGGCGTCGATGCGGCTGCCGGCCGGCTACGAGATCTACGGCCTGCTGCGCCTGCTCGGGCGCTTCGCGCAGGCGCGCAAGGACGGCCACGGCCTGCAGGAAGATCAGATCCTGCAGCTGGAGCCGATGCTGACCGATTCGCTGGTGCAGGAGCTGCTGTGCGAGCTGGAGCGCAGCCGCCTGCTCAGCCGCGCCGGGCATGGCGAATGGCTGCTGGCGCGCGATCTGGCCGACGTGCCGCTGACCGAACTCTACGAAAACTGCCAGCTGCGCATCCCGATCGCCGAAGCCTACCTGCCGTGCCGCGACGACGCGCTGGGGCAGGCGGCGTGGCGCGCGCTGGACGAATTGCGCATGCCGCTGCGCGACGTGCTGAAACGTCGCGTCGGCGATCTTTACACCGATATCGGAGACCTCGCATGACCCCGCGCATCCTGTTCCCGTTGTTCGCCGCTGCCGCGCTGCTGGCGGGCTGCGATCGGCATCCTTCGCCCGCCGATGGCGCCGCACCCGGCGCGCCTGCGCCCACGGCTCCTGCCGCCCCGGCGGCGCCTGCCGCGCCCGCTGCGCCGACCGCGCCCGCCGCTGGCGAAGGAGCGAACGTGGTGCAGGAAACGCGGCCGCAGCCGACGTTGAAGGTGAAGGCGGTGGACGGCAGCGACTACGACCTGGCCGCGCATCGCGGGCAGTGGGTGGTGGTGAACTTCTGGGCCACCTGGTGCGCGCCGTGCCTGAAGGAAATGCCGGAGCTGTCGGCGTTGCACGTGATGCGCGACAACATCGAAGTGGTGGGCCTGGCCTACGAGGACATCGAGCCGGCGGAAATGCAGGCATTCCTGAAGGAACATCCAGTGGCCTACCCGGTGGCGATCCTCGACACCTACGCGCCGCCGGCCGATTTCGCGACCCCGCGCGGGTTGCCGATGACCTATCTGATCGCCCCGGACGGCAAGGTCGCCAAGCAGTTCCTGGGGCCGGTCAATGCGCACGACATCGAGGCGGCGATCGCCGCGGCCGGCGGCAAGGTTGCCGGCCAGGCGAAGGCCGCCGGTTGATGGCGGCGGCCCGCTTCCTGGTCGCCGGGCGGGTGCAGGGCGTGTATTTCCGCGCCTCCACCCGCGAACGCGCCTTGGCGTTGGGGCTGGATGGATACGCGCGGAACCAGGCCGACGGAAGCGTGGAAGTCATCGCAGCAGGCGAGGCCACGGCGCTGGAGGCGCTGGCCGAATGGCTGCGGCAGGGGCCGCCTGCGGCGCGGGTCGAGCAGGTGTTGCGCGAGTCTTGGCCGGAGCCGGTGGCGGCGGGCTTCGCGATCGGGTGACGTCGCGGAAATCATGGCAGCTCGCTGTGGGAGGGACTTCAGTCCCGATGAGGTCTTACCGGTAGCGCGTCGGGACTGAAGTCCCTCCTGCATAACCGCGTGCCGCTGCAGGAGGCGTTTCAATCCGGCCGTGTCTTTGCGGAGGCGTCCGGTCGCGGCTGAAGCCGCTCCTACAGGGAACCAGTGCACCGTCGGTCTCGGGTGCACCATCGAATCCCCAATCCCCAATCCCGGCCTCAAACCGACGCGATCGGCTGCAACACGCCGAACTTTTCCTTGCGCGGTTTGTGCTTCAGCGGCGGCAGTTCCAGTTCCGGTTCCTGCAGCGGGGTGTCGGGCAACTGGTCGAGCAGATGCCGGATCAGGGTCAGGCGGCCACGTTTCTGGTCGTTGAAATCGACCAGGGTCCACGGCGCCTGTTCGCGGTGGGTGGCGTCCAGCATCGCCTCGCGGGCGCGGGTGTATTCGGCGTACTGGGCGCGCGACTGCAGGTCCACCGGCGACAGCTTCCAGCCCTTCAGCGGATCGTGCAAGCGTTCGGCGAAGC
Source organism: Xanthomonas sp. GW (assembly GCF_014236815.1). Taxonomy (NCBI): domain Bacteria; kingdom Pseudomonadati; phylum Pseudomonadota; class Gammaproteobacteria; order Lysobacterales; family Lysobacteraceae; genus Xanthomonas; species Xanthomonas sp. GW. The sequence continues at coordinate 4,016,639 of NZ_CP051189.1, read as the reverse complement.
GCTTCTCCTGCTGGTCCTGGTCCACGCACAACCAGTATTTGAACAGGCGGATGCCGTCGTCGACCAGCAACTGCTCGAACAGCGGCGCCTGGCGCAGGAAGGCCTGGTATTGCGCGTCGCTGCAATAGCCCATGACCCGCTCCACGCCGGCGCGGTTGTACCAACTGCGGTCCATCAGCACGATCTCGCCGGCGGCCGGCAGGTGCGCGACGTGACGCTGGAAATACCACTGCGTGCTTTCGCGGTCGGTCGGTTTGGGCAGCGCCACCACCCGGCACTGGCGCGGGTTCAGATGTTCGGCGATGGCCTGAATCGCGCCGCCCTTGCCGGCGGTGTCGCGGCCTTCGAACAGCACCAGCACGCGTTCGCCGCTGTGCTGCAGCGCCTGCGCCAGCGCCGCCAGTTCCAGTTGCAGCGGTTGCATCAATGCCTGGTACTGCTTGCGTTTGAGTTTGCTCATTTGCTGCGTCTCGTGCGGGTGCCGGCCATGCTGCGCGCCACTTCCAGCAGCGCGCCCTGCTGGCGGCTGTCGAGCGTGCGATAGGCCTGCAATAGATCGTGTTCGCCGCGGGTGCGGGCCGGGTCGAGTTGGCTGGCCAGTTCGCCGAGCAGCGCGCCGGCGGGAACGCCGAACGCGCGCGCCAGCGCATTGAGCTGGTCGCGGCCGGGCATCTTCTCGCCGGCCAGCCAGGCCTTGACCGTGGCGGCGCCGGCGCGCGGGATGGCGGCGGCGATGTCCGCCGCGGTCATGCCGCTGGCTTTGGCCAGTAGGCGCAGGGTGGTGTCCAGTGACATGCGCGGTTCCAGGTCATTCCTTCAGGCGTGGGCGCAGCGTGGCCAGGTTGCACGGCCGGGTGCGCGCGTCGAGCTGCGCCGCGACGATCCTTTCCCAGGCGGTGCGGCAGGCCGAGGTCGAGCCGGGCAGGCAGAACACGAAGGTGGCGTTGGCCAGGCCGGCGAAGGCGCGCGACTGCAGCGAGGAAGTGCCGATCTCCTCGAAGCTGATCGCGCGGAACAGTTCGCCGAAGCCGGGCATCTGCTTGTCCAGTAGCGGCAGCAGCGCCTCGGGGGTGGAGTCGCGGCCGGTGAAGCCGGTGCCACCGGTGACCAGGATGCCGTCGACCTGCGGGTCGGCGATCCACGCCGAGACCACCGCGCGCATCCGGTAACGGTCGTCGGGCAGCAGCTCGCGCGCGTACAGGCGGTGGCCGGCCTCGCCGAGCACCGATACCAGGTAATCGCCGGAATTGTCTTCGGCCAGGCTGCGCGTGTCCGAGACGGTCAATACGCACAGGTTCAACGCGATGAAATCGGCTTTGGCGCTCATGCCCGAAGCCTAGCGGCTCGCCCGGTCGGCGTATAGCCTGCCGGCACGCATCGGCAGCGTCCGTACAGGCGCCATCGCAGAACCAGGGCGATGCTGGTTCAGGCGCGCACGCGCGCGGGCTGCGTCGGGGCGCCGTGCAGGCTCAGCGCGCGCGGCCGGTAACGGGTCACGCTGGCCGCGGGATGGGACGCCAGGGGCAGGCGCTCGGGTTCGCGCTGCAAGGCGCGACGCTGTGCGTCGGCGCTGCTCCATTCGGCATAGTCGAGCAGGCTGCGGCCATCGTCGGACAGGTGCAGGTGCGAGGCGATCAGCCCGCGCAGCGCGTGCGCGCCGTCTTGCAGTGCGGCGAACGCGGCGTTGGCGTGGAGCTGCGCCTGCGCGGCATCGCGGGTCGCCAGCCTGGTCACCACGACGCAGCCGGGCGCGCGCTGCGGATCGGATACTCCGCTGCGGATGCGCCGATAACGGCGCAGCGTCAGTCGCGGCGCGGGTGCGCGCGGTCGCCAGCTGCGGTCGAGCGACGTGGTGTCGTCGCCGCAGCATTGCGCGTACAGCAGGTCAGGCGCGGCGCTCAGCGCTTCCAGCCAGGCCAGGGCATGCAGCCCGCCGCCGGGGTTGGCGTGCAAGCGTGCGAGCAGCGTCGCGCAGACCGGTGCCGAGGCGTGGGCGACCAGCACGCTGCGTGCATGCGGGGAGGTGAGGTCGGGCGACAGGCGTGATGGCATCGGGACGTGCGCGAACGGAAGGCGCGCAGTGTCGAACCTCAACCATGCTTCAGGTCAAGGGTGTTTCTGCATGACGGGCGCTTCAACAGGTGCAACGATGTGCCGTCATCAGGTCGCGGTTGGCTGCCGCTCGCGCTGCGCTGAAGAATTGCGGCCGCCGACGCAGGCAATCTGTCGGCAGGTTTGGTCTGGATGCGAACGCATCCGTTCCGCTGCGCCAGGTGCAGGTGCCGCCGCGGCCGGGCGATTTACGAGCTACTGCGGACCGCCCCAGCCATGCCGGCGCGCGGTATCGCGCAACACGTCGGCGAAGTCCGCAGCGAAGCCTTGCATGTCGAACAGACCGGCGCTGGCGCGGCGCTGCTGCAGCGTGTCGCGCAGTGCGCGCAGCGCCGCCGGATCGCGGCCCAGCTGCACGGCCTTGGCAATGAAGGCGGCGTCGTCGGCGACGTTCATCTCATCCATGCCCAGGTGATGGTTGAGACTGCCGGCCACGCGTGCGGCGAAGGTCGTGCCGGGGCAGGTCAGCAGCGGGCAACCGGCCCACAGCGCGTCGGAGGCGGTGGTGTGCGCGTTGTACGGATGCGTGTCCAGGAACAGGTCGGCATGCCGGTAGCGGGCCAGGTAGTCCGCGTGCGCGAGCTTGGGCATGAAGCGCAGCCGCGCCGGATCCACTTCGGCGCGCCGCGCGGCCTCGCGCAGCCGCGCATCGGCCTGGCCTGGTCCGGACAACAGCCACAGCACGCTGTCCGGGACCTGGCGCAGCACCGCCAGCATCCGCGCCATGCTGCGCGGGGTCAGCTTGTAGCTGTTGTTGAAGCAGCAGAACACCGTACCGTGCTCGGGCAGCCCGCAGTCGCGGCGCGATGGCGGCATGCCGATGTGGCGGCTGTCGTCCGACGGCTGGAACGCGCGCGGCAGGCGCAGCACGCGCTCGCTGTAGTGCGCGGCCAGCGCATCCGGCAGCGCGAACGCATCGCCGATGACGTAGTCGATCCACGGCGCGCCGGACGTGCCCGGGTAGGCCAGCCAGTTGATCTGCAGCGGTGCCGGGCGCAGCGCCAGCACTTCCGGCGCACCGCCGCCGCCCCAGCCGCGCAGGTCGAACAGGATGTCGATGCCGGCATCGCGAATGCCTTGCGCGATCGCCCGGTGCGGCTGGCCGGCGACGTCGTGCCAGGCGTGCGCCGCGGCCTGCAGGCGCGTGCGGATCGCGCTGCCGTCGTCGCGGTTCAATGCAAACAGCTGCACCTGCAGGTCGGCGTGCGCGCGCAGCCGTTCGAACAAGGCCACGGTCAGCAGCCCGGTGGGATGCGCGCCGAAGCCGTTGGACAGGAAACCGACCTGCAAGGGGCCGGCGCGGCGCAGCGTCGTCGCCGGCAAGGGCGCAAGGGTCTGCGCCAACGCAAGCGCACGGTTACGCGCGCAGTGCAGCTGTTCGGCGGCAGTGGCGTCCTCGTTGAGGAAGGCGAACGGTTCGATCGCCGGATGGCTCTGGCGCACCGCGTCGCGCACTTGTTGCGACAGCGCGTCCAGCGCGCGCCAATCGCACAGTTTGCGTCGCCAGTTCAGCAGGTGCGCGGCGATCGACGGCTCCTGCGGCAGCAGCGCATGCGCGTGCGCATAGGCCTGCGCGGCGGCTTCGGCCTCGCCGTTGTCCTCCAGCGCATGGCCCAGCCACAGGGCGATGCCCGGATGCTGCGGCGCGTGCTGCAGCGCCTGGCGCAACGCGGCGGCGGCCTCGGCATGGCGGCCCTGGGTCCAGCGCACGCGGCCCAGCCGCGCCAGGGCTTCCGGATGCGCCGGGCGCAGCTGCAACGCGCGCACCGCGGCCTGTTCGCCGGCGGCGATCGCCCCGGCACCGAGTTCGGCGTCGGCCAGCATCACCCAGGCGATGAAATCCTGCGGGTCGCGGCGCACCGCGTCCTGCAACTGGCGCAGTTCGTGCAGCGCGCTGCCGCTCACGCGCGCACGGTGGCCGGCGCGTGCGCGGCGGCGCGGCGCATGCGCAGGCTCACGGGCTGTCGCTCAGCCGCGCCAGTTCGTCGACCTGGTGCTCGTGGCTCAGCCGCTCGATCAGCGCGTCGAGGTCGCCTTCGATCACGTTCGGCAGGTCGTACAGGGTCAGGCCTTCGACCCGGTGGTCGGTGATGCGGCCCTGCGGGAAGCTGTAGGTGCGGATGCGCTGGCTGCGGTCGCCGCTGCCGACCTGCAGCTTGCGGTCCTGCGCCTCGGCCGCGGCCTGCTTGCTGCGCTCGGCGTCGAGCAACTGCGCCTTCAGCCGCTTCATCGCCTTGTCGCGGTTGGCGTGTTGGCTGCGCTCGGTCTGACATTCGACCACCACCCCGCTGGGCACGTGGGTGATGCGGATCGCCGATTCGGTCTTGTTGACGTGCTGGCCGCCGGCGCCGGACGAACGGAACGTGTCCACCTTCAGGTCGGCCGGGTTGATCGCGATCTCTTCCACGTCGTCGGCTTCGGGGATGATCGCCACCGTCGCCGCCGAGGTGTGGATGCGGCCTTGCGACTCGGTCGCCGGCACCCGCTGCACGCGATGCGTGCCGGATTCGAACTTGAGCTTGGAGTAGGCGCCGCGGCCGACGATGCGCGCCACGATCTCCTTGTAGCCGCCGTGCTCGCCGGGGCTGTCCGATTCCACTTCCACCTTCCAGCCTTGGCGTTCGGCGTAGCGCGCGTACATGCGGAACAGATCGCCGGCGAAGATCGCCGCCTCGTCGCCGCCGGTGCCGGCGCGCACTTCCAGGAACAGGTTGCCGTCGTCGCGCGGATCGCGCGGCACCAGCAGCAGCGCCAGCTGTTCGTCCAGCGCGAGCAGGCGCGCGTGCGCGGCGGCGATTTCCTCCTCGGCCAGTTCGCGCAGTTCCGGATCGCCGCGCATCGCCTCGGCCGCGGCCAGGTCGGCCTTGGCCGCGGCCTCGTCGGCCAGCGCGGCGGCGACCGGCTCCAGCTGCGCGAATTCGCGCGAGTAGTCGCGGAAGCGCGCGTTGTCGTTCACCACCTCGGGATCGGACAGCAGGCGTTCGAGTTCTTCGCGACGCTCGGCCAGCGCCTCCAGCTTACGGCGCAGGGTCGGTGTCATCGGTCTTCAGAATGGGATGGAAATAGCCCGGCTTTTCCGGGAACAGGCGCTCGGCGGCGCGGGCCAGCTCGGCATCGCCGCTCAGCGCCGCCTCGCGCAGCGCCGCGGTGGGCGGATGCAGCAGGCGGTTGGTCAGGGTGTTGGCGAGGAATTCCAGCACCTCGTCGGCCGGCTTGCCGTTGGCCAGCTGCTGCCGCGCCTTGGCCAGCACGTCGTCGCGGGTGCTGTCGCCGTGCGCGCGCAGGCGCTTGAGCGGCGCCTGGCGGGTGCTGGCCTGCAGTGTCTCGATGTAGCGCAGCACCTGCAGGTCGATGATCGCCTCGGCTGCTTCGGCCGCTTCGCGGCGGCCGCGGCGATTGTCCTCGACCGCGCGTTCCAGGTCGTCCACGGTGTACAGATAGGCATCGGCCAGCTCGGCCACGCCGGCCTCGATGTCGCGTGGCACCGCAAGGTCGAACAGCAGCATCGGCTTGTGCTTGCGCGCACGCAGCGCCTGCTCGACCTGCGCGCGGGTCACCACCGGCTCGCGCGCGGCGGTGGCCGAAAACACCACGTCGGCTTCCTGCAGATGCCGTTCCAGCTCGCTCAGCGGCAGCGCCACGCCGCCATGCCGGCTGGCCAGCTCCTGGGCGTGGGCGAGGGTGCGGTTGGCGATCAGCAGGCGCCGCACGCGGCCTTCGCTGAGGTGCTTGGCGGCCAGTTCGATGGTCTCGCCGGCGCCGACCAGCAGCACCGTCGATTCGCTGAGCCGGGCGAAGGAGTTCTGCGCCAGGCGCACCGCGGTGGAGGCCACCGAGACCGGATTGGCGCCGACCCGGGTGTCGGTGCGCGCGCGCTTGGCCACCGAGAAGGTCTGCTGGAACAGCCGGTCTAGGCGGTTGCCCATCGCTCCGTGCTCGCGCGCCAGCGCCCAGGCGTCCTTCACCTGGCCGAGGATCTGCGGCTCGCCCAGCACCATCGAGTCCAGCCCGGTGGCGACGCGGAACAGGTGCCGGACCGCATCGGCGTCCTGGTGCTGGTACAGGTAGCCGTGCAGGCCCGCCGCGTGCGAATCCAGCCAGTCGGCCAGGCTCTGCGCGTCGTCGGCGATCGCGTACAGCTCGGTGCGGTTGCAGGTGGACAGCAGGGCGGCCTCGGCGACATTGGGCAATGCGCGCAGCGATTGCAGCGCGCGCGGCAGCGCATCGCCGGCGAACGCCACCCGTTCGCGCAGGTCGACCGGCGCGGTCTGGTGGTTCAATCCGAGCACCCACAACGTCATCTGTTCAGTTGCTTGCGATAAGCTGCTGGCCATTCAGGGCCCCATTTTACGGCCCGGTTGCCCCCGATGCCCGCATTGATTCGCATCCGTATCGTTCTATTGCTGTCGGCGCTCGCCGCGCTGCCGGCCACCGGTGCCGCCACCGCCGCGCCGACGGCCACCGCCAAGCTGCCGCCGAGCGCCGCTGCGTCCTCGCTGACGCCGGTGCTGGCCGGCGAGTTCGCGCTGCAGGCCGGGCAGTTGGCCGATGCCTCGCACTGGTACCTGGAGGCGGCGAACGAGGCGCCCGGCGATGCCGGCCTGGCCGAGCGCGCCACCCGCATCGCCATGCTGGCCAACGACAACGCGGCCGCGGCGCAGGCCCTGGCGCTGTGGCGCCAGCGCGCGCCGGAGTCGCTGCCGATGCGCAGTGCCGAGGCCTCGCTGGCGCTGCGCAACGGCAATCTGCGCCAGGCGCGCGGCCTGCTGGTGGCGCTGCTGCGCGACAAGGACGCGCGCGGCTGGCGCTATGCGCTGGTGGCGCTGGTCAGCGGCAACCGCGATCCGGAAGTGGCGGCGAAGGTGCTGGACCAACTGCTCGACGCCAATGCCATCCCCGATCAGCTCGAGGCCTGGCAGGAGTTCGGGCGCCTGGCGCTGCGCCTGGAGCAGCCGAAGCTGGCCGAGCGCATCGTCGATCAGCTGGTCAAGCGCTTCCCGGAAGAGCCGCGGGTGGCCCTGCTGCACGCCACCCAGCTGCAACAGGCCGGCAAGACCGAGCAGGCGCGGGCGCTGCTGCAGGGCGTGGAGCCCAAGGCGCCGGCCGACCCGGAATTGCGCGGCGCGCTGGCCTACGCCTATGACGCGATCGGCGACACCGCCGCGGCGGCGCGGGTGCTGGCGCTCGGTCCGCAGAACACCCAGAACTACGGCCTGCGCGCCTCGATGCTGGCCAAGCTGCAGGACAACGCGGCGCTGAGCGCGCTGTACGAGGAGTTGCGCAAAGGCGCGGCGCAGCCGGACCCGGAGCGGCGCCTGCTGCTCGGCAAGATCGCCGAGTTCCTGAAGCGCTATCAGGAAGCGGTGACCTGGTACCGCGGCGTGCCGGGCGGCCCGCTGCGTAACGAAGCGCGGTTGCGCACCGCCGGCGCGCTGTACGAACTCGGGCAGAAGGACGCCGCCTTCAGCGAGGCGCGCGCGCTGCAGGACGATGCCGAGGCCGACGACGCCGCGCGCCGCGACGCCTACGTGCTGGAGGCGGAACTGCGCCAGCGCAGCGGCGACGACGACGGCGAACTGCAGGTGTTCGAGCGCGGCCTGGCCGCCTATCCGGACGACAATGCGTTGCTGTATGCGCGCGGCCTGGCCTGGGAGCGGCGCGACCGCATCGACCGTGCTGAAGCCGACCTGCGCAAGATCCTGGTCACCGAGCCGGAGAACGTGGCCGCGCTCAATGCGCTCGGCTACACCCTGGCCGACCGCACCCATCGCTACCGCGAGGCGCTGCAGTTGATCGATCGCGCGCGTACCGCCGATCCAGACAACGCCGCGATCATCGACAGCTATGGCTGGGTGCTGTACCGGCTGGGCAAGACCCAGGAAGCGCTGGTGCAACTGCGCCGCGCCTGGACTCTGTTCAAGGATCCGGAGATCGCCGCGCACATCGGCCAGGTGCTGTGGGAGCAGGGCAAGCACGACGAGGCAAGCAAATACTTCGACGAGGCACGCAAGCTCGATCCGAAGAATCGCGCGCTGCAGCGGGCGATGGAAAAGGTCGCGCCGTGAGGGCGGCGTTGCGCGCGGCATGGGCGCTGGCGGCGCTGCTGGCGCTGGCTGGCTGTACTTCGCTGGCGCCGCGGCAGGCGCCGCCGGCCGCAAGCGCGCCGCTCGGCGAGGCCGCGCGCCAGGCCGAAGCGGCCCGCGGCGCATGGCTGCAGGCGCATCCGCAATGGTCGTTTCAGGGCCGGGTGGCGATTACCAAGGGCCGCAACGGTGGCAGCGGCCGCATCGACTGGGCGCAGCAGCAGCGCCAGTACCGGATCGAGCTCAGCGCGCCAGTGACCCGGCAGAGCTGGCGCCTGACCGGCGACAGCCAGCGCGGCGGCGGCCGTCTGGAAGGGCTGGAGGGCGGTCCGCGCGCCGGCGAGGACGCGCAGCAGCTGCTGCTCGAGGCCACGGGTTGGGAGATTCCGGTCAATCTGCTGCCGGATTGGGTGCGCGGGCAGGTTGCGGTGGACGCAGGCGCGCCGGAGCAGGTGAGCTACGACGCCGAGGGACGCCCGCAGGCGCTGCGGCAGATGGGCTGGGAGATCCAGTTCCAGGAGTGGTACCCGCCCAGCGACGGCCGTCCGGCCCTGCCGCGGCGCATCGAGGCGCGCAACGGCGACGCCAAGGTGCGCCTGCTGCTGGACCAGTGGGACTTCGCCGCGCCATGAGCGCAGTGGGAGAGAACGGCTGGTCGGCATGGCCGGCCCCGGCGAAGCTGAACCTGTTTCTGCAGATCACCGGCCGCCGCGCCGATGGCTATCACGCGCTGCAGACCGTCTTCCGTCTGCTCGATTGGGGCGACACCGTGCATCTGCGCGTGCGCGCCGACGGCGTGGTGGCGCGGCTCGGCGACTCCGTGCCGGGCGTCGCCGAGGCCGACGACCTGCTGGTGCGGGCCGCGCGGCTGCTGCAAAAACACGCCAAGATCGCCCAAGGTGTCGACATCCGCGTCGAAAAGCGCATTCCTGCCGGTGGTGGGTTTGGCGGTGGCTCGTCCGACGCGGCGACCGCGCTGGTCGCGCTGAACGCGCTGTGGGGCGCCGGACTCGACGAGGATGCGCTGGCCGGCCTGGGCCTAGAGCTGGGTGCGGACGTGCCGGTATTCGTGCGCGGCCGCGACGCCTGGGCCGAGGGCGTGGGCGAGCGGTTGACGCCATTGCCCCTGCCGCCGGCCTGGTATGTGCTGGCCGATCCGGGGGTTCACGTGCCCACCGCGGCGCTGTTCCAGGCCCCGGATTTGACGCGGGATGCCGAGCCCGCGAAAATGGCCGACTTCGTTTCAGGTTTCCTGCTCGGCAATGCGTTCGAGCCGGTGCTGCTCCGCCGCGAACCGGCCATCCAGGCCGTGTTCCAGGCGCTAGCGCAGATCGGCACGCCGCGCCTTACCGGGTCGGGGAGCGGGTGTTTCGTCGAGTTCGCCGATCGCGCTGCCGCCGTGCGCGCGCTGGCGGCCTTGCCGGACGGATTGCGCGCCTGGGTGGCTGGTGGCGTGACCCGTTCGCCGCTGCTCGATGCGCTGGAGGCATAGCAACAGTTTCATGCAGGGGCGTCGCCAAGAGGCCCAAGGCACCAGGTTTTGATCCTGGCATTCGTAGGTTCGAATCCTACCGCCCCTGCCATTTATGCGAGTCCCTCGCAGAAGCCCGCACATCCGTGTGCGGGGATTCAACGGGGCGAATCCCTCGCAAGAGCCCGCACATCCATGTGCGGGGGTTCAACAGGTAGGAGCGTCGCTTCGCCTGGGTTCTTCCGGTTCCATGCTGTTTCTTCGTTTCGCAGTTCTTTCGCCGCCGCCGCCCGAGACACTCCTCATGCAAGATCAACGTAACCTGCTGGTGTTCTCCGGCAATGCCAACAAGCCGCTTGCCAAGAGCATCTGCAAGGAGCTGGGCGTGCGTCCGGGCAAGGCGATGGTGTCGCGCTTCTCCGATGGTGAAGTGCAGGTGGAGATCGAGGAGAACGTGCGCCGGCAGGAAGTGTTCGTGATCCAGCCGACCTGCGCGCCCAGCGCGGAGAACCTGATGGAGCTGCTGGTGCTGATCGACGCGCTCAAGCGCGCCAGCGCCGCCAGCGTCACCGCGGTGGTGCCGTACTTCGGCTATTCGCGGCAGGACCGGCGCATGCGTTCCTCGCGCGTGCCGATCACCGCCAAGGTCGCGGCGAAGATGTTCACCGCGGTCAATGCCGACCGCGTGCTGACCGTGGACCTGCACGCCGACCAGATCCAGGGCTTCTTCGACATCCCGGTCGACAACGTCTACGCCTCGCCGCTGCTGCTGGCCGACATCTGGCGCGCTTACGGCACCGACAACCTGATCGTGGTGTCGCCGGACGTGGGCGGCGTGGTCCGCGCCCGCGCCGTGGCCAAGCGCCTGGATGACGCCGACCTGGCGATCATCGACAAGCGCCGCCCGCGCGCCAACGTGTCCACGGTGATGAACATCATCGGCGACGTCGAAGGCAAGACCTGCGTGCTGGTCGACGACATCGTCGATACCGCCGGCACCCTGTGCGCCGCCGCAGCCGCGCTGAAGGCGCAGGGCGCGCTGAAAGTGGCCGCGTACTGCACCCATCCGGTGCTGTCCGGCCCGGCGGTCAGCAACATCAGCAATTCGCAGCTCGACGAACTGGTCGTCACCGACACGATTCCGTTGTCGGACGCCGCGCGCGGCTGCAACAAGATCCGCCAGCTCAGCGTCGCCGAGCTGCTGGCCGAAACCATTCGCCGCATCGCCTTCGGCGAGTCGGTGAGTTCGTTGTACGTCGATTGATCTAAGGGTGGGGATTGGAGATTCGGGATTGGGGATTCGCAACGGCGCTGGCTCTGCGAATCCCCAATCCCGAATCCCCAATCCCGGCTCCACACAGACTCTTCTGGTCGCGGAAGAGTCCTCAAAACCGCCGCGAGGCGGTTCATTCAACCAAGGTAGTAAACGCAAATGGCAACCACACATGAAATCAAGGTTCAGCGCCGCGAGGTCGAGGGTAAGGGTGCGAGCCGCCGCCTCCGTCGCGACGGCCTGATCCCCGCCATCGTCTACGGTGGCGAACTGAAGCCGGTCAACATCGAGCTCAACCACAACGAAGTCTGGCTCGCCAGCCAGAACGACTGGTTCTATTCGTCGATCCTGAGCCTGAGCCTGAACGGCGACATCCAGAAGGTGCTGCTGCGCGATATGCAGCGTCATCCGTTCAAGCAGCTGATCCTGCACATCGACTTCCAGCGCGTGAACGACAACGAGGTGCTGCATGCCTCGGTGCCGCTGCACTTCCTCAACGAGGACACCTCGCCGGCCGGCAAGTCGGCCGAAGTGGTCGTCACCCACGAGCTGAACGAGATCCAGGTCGTGTGCCTGCCGAAGGACCTGCCGGAGTTCGTCGAAGTCGACCTGTCCGCGCTGTCCGTCGGCGACGTGATCCACCTGTCCGACCTGAAGCTGCCGGCCGGCGTCGAGCTGCCGGAGCTGAAGCTGGGCAAGGAGCACGACGTGGCGGTGGTCATCGCCAAGCACGGCCGTGTCGAGGCCGAGCCGGAAGCGACCGAGGCCCCGGCCGCGGCCGAGCCGGCGAAGAAGGACGGCAAGTAATCGCCTGCGCGGCGTCCGGGCCGTCTGGTCCGGACGCCGCGGCGATGCTGCGGCATGACTGGTCTGCGTCTGATCGTCGGTCTGGGCAATCCCGGAGCCGAACACGCGAACACCCGGCACAACGCCGGGTTTCGTTTTGTCGAACATCTGGCCGAGCGGGCCGGCGCGCGCTGGAGCGTGGACGCCAAGCTGTTCGGCGAAACCGCCAAGGTCGATGTGGCCGGGCAGGCGGTATGGCTGTTGAAACCGGCCACCTTCATGAATCTCAGCGGCAAGTCGGTGACCGCCGCATTGCGCTACTGGAAGATCGAACCGGCGCAGGCGCTGCTGGCGCATGACGAACTGGATCTGGCGCCGGGTACGGTGCGGCTCAAGTTCGACGGCGGCCATGGCGGGCAGAACGGCTTGCGCGACACCATCCGCCTGCTCGGGCATGCCGGTTTCCATCGGCTGCGCATCGGCATCGGCCATCCCGGGCACAAGGACAAGGTCGTACCCTGGGTGCTGGGGCGTGCGAGCAAGGACGACCAGATCCTGATCGACCGCGCCATCGACGACGCCATCGCCGTACTGCCGCTGGCGGTGCAGGGCGATTTCAACGAGGCGATGAAGCGCTTGCATACGAGCAGGGATTCGTGATTGGGGATTGGGGATTCGCGGCCGTGCGGCATGGCGAATCTCCAATCCCGAATCCCAAATCCCGGAAGTGAACCATGGGCATCAAATGCGGCATCGTCGGCCTGCCGAACGTCGGCAAGTCGACTCTGTTCAATGCGCTGACCAAGGCGGGCATCGCTGCGGCCAACTTCCCGTTCTGCACCATCGAGCCCAACGTCGGCGTGGTGCCGGTGCCGGATCCGCGGCTGGGCGAGCTGTCCAAGATCATCAATCCGCAGAAGGTCGTGCCGACCGCGGTCGAGTTCGTCGACATCGCCGGCCTGGTCGCCGGCGCGGCCAGCGGCGAGGGCCTGGGCAACAAGTTCCTGGCGCACATCCGCGAGGTCGATGCGATCACCCACGTGGTGCGCTGCTTCGAGAACGCCGACGTCATCCACGTCAACAACAAGGTCGATCCGATCTCGGACATCGAGACCATCGACACCGAGCTGGCCCTGGCCGACCTGGACAGCGTCGAGAAGGCGCTGAACCGCGCCGAGCGCAGCGCCAAGGGCGGCGACAAGGACGCGGCCGCGCGCAAGCCGGTGCTGGCCAAGCTGCAGGCCGCGCTGGCCGACGGCAAGGCCGGGCGCACTGCGGGCCTGGACGAGGAAGAGAAGGCGCTGGTGCGCGATCTGTTCCTGCTCACGCTCAAGCCGGTGATGTACATCGCCAACGTGCTCGAGGACGGTTTCGAGAACAATCCGCACCTGGATGCGGTGCGCGCGCGCGCCGCCACCGAGGGCGCCGAAGTGGTGCCGGTGTCGGCGGCGATCGAAGAAGAGCTGTCGCAGCTGGACGACGCCGATCGCGACACCTTCCTGGCCGACCTGGGCCTGGCCGAGCCGGGCTTGAACCGGGTGATCCGCGCGGCGTATTCGCTGCTCGGGCTGCAGACCTATTTCACCGCAGGCGTCAAGGAAGTGCGCGCATGGACGGTGAAGGCCGGATCGACCGCGCCGCAGGCCGCCGCGGTGATCCACACCGATTTCGAGAAGGGCTTCATCCGCGCCGAAACCATCGCCTACGACGACTTCATCAAGTACAAAGGCGAGGCCGGCGCGCGCGAGGCCGGGCGGCTGCGCCTGGAGGGCAAGGAATACCGCGTGCAGGAAGGCGACGTGCTGCATTTCCGCTTCAACGTCTGACCCGCATGCGCGCGTTCGCGCCGTGGCGCGGGGGTGGCGCGCGCGGTGCGCGTTTCCTGCGACATCGCGTCAAAATACTGTTGACAAGGCAGGGATGTCAGGGAAGAATAGCGGGCTGTTTCACCCCGGACTGATTTCGGCCTTGCGGCCTGGTCGGGACGGGTAGCTGGAGGGATACCCAAGCGGCCAACGGGGGCAGACTGTAAATCTGCTGGCTTACGCCTTCGGTGGTTCGAATCCACCTCCCTCCACCAGTTTTTTTGTTGTGGCAGTGCGGCATCCCGTAGCGGGAGTAGTTCAACGGTAGAACCTCAGCCTTCCAAGCTGATGGTGCGGGTTCGATTCCCGTCTCCCGCTCCATTGAACGCGCTTGTGTCACAATAGAACTACGCTCACGTAGCTCAGTCGGTAGAGCACCTCCTTGGTAAGGAGGAGGTCGAAGGTTCGATTCCTTTCGTGAGCACCATCTTCAGTCTTCAAATCTTTCTACGATCACCGAGAAGAAGCAGCCATGGCCAAGGGTAAGTTCGAGCGCACCAAGCCGCACGTCAACGTCGGCACCATCGGTCACGTCGACCACGGCAAGACCACGCTGACCGCGGCGCTGACCAAGATCGGCGCAGAGCGCTTCGGCGGCGAGTTCAAGGCATACGACGCGATCGACGCGGCGCCGGAAGAGAAGGCGCGCGGCATCACGATCTCGACCGCGCACGTGGAGTACGAATCCCCGAACCGTCACTACGCGCACGTCGATTGCCCGGGTCACGCGGACTACGTCAAGAACATGATCACCGGTGCGGCGCAGATGGACGGCGCGATCCTGGTGTGCTCGGCCGCTGACGGCCCGATGCCGCAGACCCGCGAGCACATCCTGCTGTCGCGCCAGGTCGGCGTGCCGCACATCGTGGTGTTCCTGAACAAGGCCGACATGGTCGACGACGCCGAGCTGCTCGAGCTGGTCGAGATGGAAGTGCGCGAGCTGCTGAGCAAGTACGACTTCCCGGGCGACGACACCCCGATCATCCACGGTTCGGCGCGTCTGGCGCTGGAAGGCGACCAGAGCGAGATCGGCGTACCGTCGATCCTGAAGCTGGTGGAAGCGCTGGATACGTTTATCCCGGAGCCGCAGCGCGACGTGGACAAGCCGTTCCTGATGCCGGTGGAAGACGTGTTCTCGATCTCGGGCCGCGGCACCGTGGTGACCGGCCGTATCGAGCGCGGCATCATCAAGGTGGGCGACGAAATCGAAATCGTCGGCATCCGTGCCACGCAGAAGACCACGGTCACCGGCGTGGAAATGTTCCGCAAGCTGCTGGACCAGGGTCAGGCGGGCGACAATGCCGGTCTGCTGCTGCGCGGCACCAAGCGTGACGACGTGGAGCGCGGCCAGGTGCTGTGCAAGCCGGGTTCGATCAAGCCGCACACCGAGTTCGAAGCCGAAGTGTACGTGCTGTCGAAGGACGAAGGCGGCCGTCACACTCCGTTCTTCAAGGGCTACCGTCCGCAGTTCTACTTCCGCACCACCGACATCACCGGCGCTTGCGAGCTGCCGGAAGGTGTGGAGATGGTGATGCCGGGCGACAACGTGAAGATGGTGGTCACGCTGATCAACCCGGTGGCGATGGACGAAGGCCTGCGTTTCGCGATCCGCGAAGGCGGCCGCACCGTCGGC
The DNA here is from genome assembly GCF_014236815.1 of Xanthomonas sp. GW. Lineage (NCBI taxonomy): Bacteria > Pseudomonadati > Pseudomonadota > Gammaproteobacteria > Lysobacterales > Lysobacteraceae > Xanthomonas > Xanthomonas sp. GW. Next base: position 4,001,416 of record NZ_CP051189.1, on the reverse strand, counting down.
GCCGGCGTGGTAGCCAAGATCATCAAGTAATGCCCGCTGCGGCGACTTCGGTCGCCGCAGTTTGACGATGTGCAGGCGGCTTCGGCCGTCGGGTTCAGCGAAGGGCGGGCCGGAACCTTCGGTCCGCCTTCGCCGTCTAAGGGAAGTGCAATCGTTCTTACTACACGCCAGTAGCTCAATTGGCAGAGCAGCGGTCTCCAAAACCGCAGGTTGGGGGTTCGAGTCCCTCCTGGCGTGCCAATTTGCCGCACCCTATCCAGTGACCTTGGTCGCATAGCCGCAAGAGTCGGATGAACAGCAAGATCGAGCATTCCAAAGGCAACGCCGCTTCTACCGGTGGCGATATCGTCAAGTACGTCATCGCTGCCTTGCTGGTGGTTGCGGGCCTGTTTGTCTGGTTCTGGTTCGGCGAGCCGAGTCGTGCGACGCAGCTGGGTAGCTGGTCCGGGCCGCTGCGTGGCCTGGCGGTCATCGTCGGCCTGGTCGCGGCCGCCGCGGTGTTTCTGCTGACCGCCAAGGGGCGCGAGTCCCGTGAGTTCGTGTCCGAGTCCCGGTTCGAACTGCGCAAGGTGGTCTGGCCGACCCGTCAGGAAGCGATCCGCACCACCTGGGTCGTGATCGTGGTGGTGATCATTCTGAGTCTGCTGCTGGGCGGGTTCGATTTCCTGATCCAGAAGCTGATGCAGTGGTTCGTGAGTCGTTGAGGAGAGTGCAGCAGTGAAGCGTTGGTATGTCGTTCACGCCTATTCAGGCTTCGAGAAGTCCGTGGCCCAAGCGCTGCGCGACCGCATTGTGCGTGACGAGATGCAGGAGCGCTTCGGCGACGTGCTGGTGCCGACCGAGGAAGTGATCGAAATGCGCTCCGGCCAGAAACGCCGTTCCGAGCGCAAGTTCTTCCCGGGCTACGTGCTGGTGCAGATCGAGACCCACGAAGAAGCCGGCATCCCGCGCATCGACAACGAAAGCTGGCACTTGGTCAAGGAAACCTCGAAGGTCATGGGGTTCATCGGCGGCACCGCCGATCGCCCGCTTCCGATCCGCGACGAAGAGGCCGATGCGATCCTGCAGCGCGTTCAGGATGGCGTGGAGAAGCCGCGTCCGAAGGTGCTGTTCGAGCCGGGCCAGATGGTCCGCGTCACCGATGGCCCGTTCAACGACTTCAATGGCGTGGTCGAGGAAGTCAACTACGAGAAGAGCCGCCTGCGCGTCGCGGTGCTGATCTTCGGCCGCTCCACCCCGGTGGAGCTGGAATTCGGCCAGGTCGAGAAGGCCTGAGCCCGCGCCGGCGCAGCTGCGCCGGACGCCAAAATCTCTGCTATACTGCGCGGCTCGCTGTCCAGGCTCGCCGCCTGGCAGGACCGGAAGCCGCCGCAAGGCGGCTTTCTGCGCACTTCAAACGTGATGGCGGGACACGTGATTTTCCCGTCGCGATGGGGAGCCTGCAAGTTGGGCGCTAGCACCCGGAGACCACTGAAATGGCAAAGAAAGTAGTCGGTTACATCAAGCTGCAGGTGAAGGCCGGTCAGGCCAATCCCTCGCCGCCGGTCGGTCCTGCGCTGGGTCAGCGCGGCCTGAACATCATGGAATTCTGCAAGGCGTTCAATGCCGCCACGCAGAAGCTGGAGCCGGGCCTGCCCACTCCGGTCATCATCACGGCCTATTCGGACCGTACCTTCACCTTCATCACCAAGAGCACCCCTGCGAGCGTGCTGTTGAAGAAGGCCGCAGGCGTCACCTCCGGTTCCAAGCGCCCGAACACCGAAAAGGTGGGCAAGGTCACCCGCAAGCAGCTCGAAGAGATCGCCAAGGCGAAGGAAGCCGACCTGACTGCAGCCGAGCTGGAAGCGGCGGTACGTACGATTGCGGGTTCCGCCCGCAGCATGGGCCTGACGGTGGAGGGTTAAGCGATGGCACAGACCAAGCGACAGAAAGCAATCCGTGCTGCCGTGCAGCCGGGCAAGGCGTATTCGATCGACGAAGCGCTGAAGATCCTCAAGTCCACCAGCAAGGCCAAGTTCGTCGAAGCCGTCGACGTGGCCGTGCGCCTGGGCGTGGATGCCAAGAAGTCCGACCAGCAGGTGCGCGGTTCCACCGTGCTGCCGGCCGGTACCGGCAAGAGTGTGCGCGTGGCGGTGTTCGCCCCGGCCGGTGCCAAGGCTGACGAAGCCCTGGCCGCTGGCGCCGAAGCCGTCGGCATGGACGACCTGGCCGAGAAGATGCAGGCCGGCGACCTGAACTACGACGTGGTCATCGCCACCCCGGACGCGATGCGCGTCGTCGGCAAGTTGGGCACGCTGCTGGGCCCGCGCGGCCTGATGCCGAACCCGAAGGTCGGCACCGTGTCGGCCAATCCGGCCGAAGCGGTGAAGAACGCCAAGTCGGGTCAGGTGCGCTACCGCACCGACAAGGCCGGCATCATCCACTGCACCATCGGCAAGGCCAGCTTCGAAGACGAAGCGCTGAAGAACAATCTGCAGGCGCTGCTGATGGACCTGGTCAAGGCCAAGCCGGCCACGTCCAAGGGTACCTACCTGCAGAAGATCTCGGTGAGCTCGACCATGGGTCCGGGCGTCACCGTCGATCAGGCTTCGCTGTCCCTGAAGTAATTCGCGACACGGCGGCGCTCCGCGAGGCGCGCCGCCGGTTCCACCCTTTTGAAGGCGTCGCCGAGGGGCAACCCGGAGCGAAGCCGTCAAAGACCGCAGGCGCGGTCGGCGCATACCGACGACGGGCACGGAAGCTCGATATGGCAAGGAGTCGCCGTCGGTACAGCGGGATCGCTTAATCCAGTCCCCTCGGGGACGCGCCGGCGTAGATGGTGCCGCCTTTCTGGAGTTTTTCTGGTTCAAGCCAGTTCGGGGTTTCCCGAGCGCGCTCACTCCAGGTCTGGAACGGCCACCAACTGGGATGCCATTCGGCGTCCCCGGCATCCAGGATGGAGGCCGCCCAGGACCGCAAGCGGCAGGAGCCGTGAGCGGAGTATGTTTGAAGCGAGGATTCGCGATTCGCGATCGGGGATTGGCAAGGGCGGCGGTATCGCTCCTGACGAGTCCCGAATCACCAATCCCGACTCTCTGCTTTAACGGAGGAGTGCAATGGCTCTCAATCTGTCCCAGAAGCAAGAAGTCGTCGCCGAACTGGCAGACGTTGCCGCGAAGGCTCACTCCTTGGTTGCTGCCGAGTACGCCGGCATCACGGTCGCCCAGCTGACCGCGATGCGCAAGAAGGCGCGCGAAACCGGTGTGTACTTGCGTGTTGTCAAGAACACCCTGGCCGCGCGTGCCGTTGCCGGTACCGAATACGAGTGCGTTCAGGACGCGCTGGTCGGTCCGCTGCTGTATGCGTTCTCGACGGAAGAACCCGGCGCTGCCGGTCGTCTGATCAAGGAATTCGCCAAGGGTAACGACAAGCTGCAAGCCAAGGTCGTGTCGATGGGTGGCCAGCTGTATCCGGCCGCTCACCTCGAGGTGTTGGCATCGCTGCCGACCCGCGAGCAGGCGCTGGCCATGCTGGCACGCGTCCTCGCCGAGCCGGCGAGCATGTTTGCACGCGCGGTCAAGGCAGTGGGCGACAAGCTCGGTGGTGGCGAAGAAGCCCCCGCCGCAGCGGAAGAAGCCCCGGCCGAAACGGCTTAAGTTCGCGACACCTGAAACGGTTCACTAGAACCTCATCCAGAAAAAAATTCCAAAGGTAATCACAATGTCCCTGTCTAACGAACAGATCGTCGACGCAATCGCCGAAAAGACCCTCATGGAAGTGATGGAGCTGGTCAAGGCCATCGAAGAGAAGTTTGGCGTCTCCGCCGCCGCCCCGGTCGCCGCTGCCGGCCCGGCCGCTGCTGCTGCCCCGGTCGAAGAGCAGACCGAGTTCAACGTCATCCTGAAGGCTATCGGCGAGAAGAAGGTCGAAGTCATTAAGGCCGTCCGCGCCATCACCGGCCTGGGCCTGAAGGAAGCGAAGGACCTCGTCGAAGGTGCTCCGCAGACCGTCAAGGAAGCCGTGTCGAAGGAAGATTCCGAGAAGTTCAAGAAGGATCTCGAGGCCGCCGGCGCGACCGTCGAAATCAAGTAATCGGCATCTTGCATCGCCAGCGTGTCAGGTGATGCATCGAAGGCTGGGGACGCAAGTCCCCGGCCTTTGGCCGTTGTTGCAAAGCCGGGATTAGAGATTCGGCATTAGGGATTCGATGGCGCCCGTTTGGCCCATCTCGAATCTCGTCATCCCCAATTTCGGCCTTACCGAGTTGGTAGTTGGAAGTAGCAAGAGAAGGCGTGCTGGTGCCGGCAATACCAGCGACTTCCAACTGACAATTTATGTTCACTCAGGGCCGCGGACGCGCGGCCCGCACAGCCAAGGTGATACCTCATGACGTCTTATTCGTTCACCGAAAAGAAGCGTATCCGCAAGGATTTCGGCAAGCAGCGCTCGATCCTCGAAGTGCCGTTCCTGCTGGCGATCCAGGTGGATTCCTACCGCGAATTCCTGCAGGAAAACACCGACCCGAACAAGCGTTCGGACCACGGCCTGCACGCGGCCCTGAAATCGGTGTTCCCGATCTCCAGCTACAGCGGCAACGCGGCCCTGGAGTACGTCGGCTACAAGCTGGGCGACCCGGTGTTCGACGAGCGTGAATGCCGCCAGCGCGGCATGAGCTACGGCGCCCCGCTGCGCGTGACCGTGCGCCTGGTGATCTACGACCGCGAGTCCTCGACCAAGGCCATCAAGTACGTGAAGGAGCAGGAGGTCTATCTCGGCGAAATCCCGCTGATGACCGACAACGGCACCTTCATCGTCAACGGTACCGAGCGCGTCATCGTCTCGCAGCTGCACCGTTCGCCGGGTGTGTTCTTCGACCACGACCGCGGCAAGACCCACAGCTCGGGCAAGCTGCTGTACAGCGCCCGCATCATCCCGTACCGCGGTTCCTGGCTGGACTTCGAGTTCGACCCAAAGGACGCGCTGTTCACCCGTATCGACCGCCGCCGCAAGCTGCCGGTGTCGATCCTGCTGCGCGCGCTCGGCTATTCGAACGAAGAGATGCTGGCCGAGTTCTTCGAGATCAACACCTTCCACATCGATCCCAAGGAAGGCGTGCAGCTGGAGCTGGTGCCCGAGCGCCTGCGCGGCGAGACGCTGAACTTCGACCTGGCCGATGGCGACAAGGTCATCGTCGAGGCCGGCAAGCGCATCACCGCGCGCCACGTCAAGCAATTGGAAGCCGCCGGCGTCGCCGCGCTGGCAGTGCCCGACGAGTACCTGGTCGGCCGCATCCTGTCGCACGACGTGGTCGATGCCTCGACCGGCGAACTGCTGGCCAGCGCCAACGACGAGATCAGCGAAGATCAGCTGACCGCGTTCCGCAAGGCCGGCGTCGACGCCGTGGGCACGCTGTGGGTCAACGATCTGGATCGTGGTCCGTACCTGTCCAACACCCTGCGCATCGATCCGACCAAGACCCAGCTGGAAGCGCTGGTCGAGATCTACCGCATGATGCGTCCCGGCGAGCCGCCGACCAAGGATGCCGCGCAGAACCTGTTCCACAACCTGTTCTTCACCTTCGAGCGCTACGACCTGTCCACGGTCGGCCGCATGAAGTTCAACCGCCGTGTCGGCCGCAAGGAAGTCACCGGCGAGTCGGTGCTGTACGACAAGAAGTACTTCGGCGAGCGCAACGACGAAGAGTCCAAGCGCCTGGTCGCCGAGCATGCCGACAGCTCCGACATCCTGGAAGTGATCAAGGTCCTGACCGAGATCCGCAACGGTCGCGGCGTGGTCGACGACATCGATCACCTGGGCAACCGTCGCGTGCGTTCGGTCGGCGAAATGGCCGAGAACGTGTTCCGCGTGGGCCTGGTCCGCGTCGAGCGCGCGGTCAAGGAGCGCCTGTCGATGGCCGAGTCCGAAGGCCTGACCCCGCAGGAACTGATCAACGCCAAGCCGGTGGCCGCCGCGATCAAGGAGTTCTTCGGCTCCTCGCAGCTGTCGCAGTTCATGGATCAGAACAACCCGCTGTCGGAAGTGACGCACAAGCGCCGCGTCTCCGCGCTGGGCCCGGGCGGTCTGACCCGCGAACGCGCCGGCTTCGAAGTGCGCGACGTGCATCCGACCCACTACGGCCGCGTCTGCACCATCGAGACGCCGGAAGGCCCGAACATCGGCCTGATCAACTCGCTGGCGGTGTATGCCCGCACCAACCAGTACGGCTTCCTGGAGACGCCGTACCGGAAGGTCGTGGACGGCCAGATCACCGACGACGTCGAATACCTGTCGGCGATCGAAGAGAACGAGTACGTGATCGCGCAGGCCAACGCGCTGCACGATTCCAAGAGCCGCCTGACCGAGCAGTTCGTGCCGTGCCGCTACCAGGGCGAGTCGCTGCTGAAGCCGCCGGCCGAAGTGCACTTCATGGACGTGTCGCCGATGCAGACCGTGTCCATCGCGGCGGCGCTGGTGCCGTTCCTGGAGCACGATGACGCCAACCGCGCGCTGATGGGTGCGAACATGCAGCGCCAGGCCGTGCCGACGCTGCGTGCGCAGAAGCCGCTGGTCGGTACCGGCATCGAGCGCGCCGTGGCGCGCGACTCGGGCGTGACCGTGAACGCGCGCCGTGGCGGCGTGATCGAGCAGATCGACGCCGGCCGCATCGTGGTCAAGGTCAACGAGGAAGAGATCGGCGGCGGCACCGATGCCGGCGTCGACATCTACAACCTGATCAAGTACACGCGTTCCAACCAGAACACCTGCATCAACCAGCGTCCGCTGGTCAATGTGGGCGACGTGATCGCGCGCGGCGACGTGCTGGCCGACGGTCCCTCGACCGACATCGGCGAGCTGGCTCTGGGCCAGAACATGCTGATCGCGTTCATGCCGTGGAACGGCTACAACTTCGAAGACTCCATCCTGCTCTCCGAGCGCGTGGTGGAAGAGGATCGCTACACCACGATCCACATCGAAGAGCTGACCTGCGTGGCGCGCGACACCAAGCTGGGGCCGGAGGAAATCTCCGCCGACATCCCGAACGTGTCCGAGCAGGCGCTGAACCGTCTGGACGAGTCGGGCGTGGTGTACATCGGCGCCGAAGTGCGCGCCGGCGACATCATGGTCGGCAAGGTCACGCCGAAGGGCGAGAGCCAGCTGACCCCGGAAGAGAAGCTGCTGCGCGCGATCTTCGGCGAGAAGGCCTCGGACGTGAAGGACAGCTCGCTGCGCGTGCCGCCGGGCATGGACGGCACCGTCATCGACGTGCAGGTGTTCACCCGCGACGGCATCGAGAAGGACAAGCGCGCCCGCCAGATCGAGGAAAACGAGATCAAGCGGGTCAAGAAGGACTTCGACGACCAGTTCCGCATCCTGGAAAGCGCGATCTATGCGCGTCTGCGCACCCAGCTGATCGGCAAGGTCGCCAACGGCGGTCCGAACCTGAAGAAGGGCGACACCGTCACCGACGCGTACCTGGACGGGCTGAAGAAGTCCGACTGGTTCGCGCTGCGGATGAAGGACGAGGAGCCGTCGGACGCGATCGAGCGCGCGCAGAAGCAGATCCAGGCGCACGAGAAGGAATTCGAGCGTCGCTTCGCCGACAAGCGCGGCAAGATCACCGCTGGCGACGACCTCGCCCCAGGCGTGCTGAAGATGGTCAAGGTGTTCCTGGCAGTGAAGCGCCGCATCCAGCCCGGCGACAAGATGGCCGGTCGCCACGGCAACAAGGGTGTCGTGTCGATGATCCAGCCGATCGAGGACATGCCGTACATGGCCAATGGCGAGACCGTTGACATCGTGCTGAACCCGCTCGGCGTGCCGTCGCGCATGAACATCGGCCAGGTGCTGGAAGTGCATCTGGGCTGGGCCGCCAAGGGCCTGGGTCGCAAGATCCAGAACATGCTCGAGGCACAGACCAAGGTCGCCGACCTGCGCAAGTTCCTGACCCAGATCTACAACCACGACCAGAAGCTGGGCGAGGACCGTGTGGACCTGGATCAGTTCAGCGATGCGGAGCTGCTGCGCCTGGCCGGCAACCTGACCGACGGCGTGCCGATGGCCACCCCGGTGTTCGACGGTGCGACGGAAGCCGAGATAAAGCACATGCTCGAGCTCGCCGACCTGCCGATCAGCGGCCAGACCCAGCTGTACGACGGCCGCACCGGCGAGGCGTTCGATCGCCACACCACGGTCGGCTACATGCACATGCTGAAGCTGAACCACCTGGTCGACGACAAGATGCACGCGCGCTCCACCGGTCCGTACTCGCTCGTCACCCAGCAGCCGCTGGGCGGCAAGGCGCAGTTCGGCGGCCAGCGCTTCGGCGAAATGGAAGTCTGGGCGCTGGAAGCCTACGGCGCGGCCTACACCCTGCAGGAAATGCTGACGGTGAAGTCCGACGACGTGCAGGGCCGCAACCAGATGTACAAGAACATCGTCGACGGCGAGCACGAGATGGTCGCGGGCATGCCGGAATCCTTCAACGTCCTGGTGAAGGAAATCCGCTCGCTGGCCATCAACATGGAACTGGAAGACTGATCGCGCAGGCGCGGGTGCCGCAGGGCACCCGCGCCGCCGCAGCGCTCTGACAGCCCATCGACACGTATTCCTCCTTTCGGAGAAACACCATGAAAGACCTGCTCAACCTCTTCAACCAGCAGCGCCAGACGCTGGACTTCGACGCGATCAAGATCGCGTTGGCCTCGCCGGACCTGATCCGTTCGTGGTCCTTCGGCGAAGTGAAGAAGCCGGAAACGATCAACTACCGTACCTTCAAGCCCGAGCGCGACGGCCTGTTCTGCGCCGCGATCTTCGGTCCGATCAAGGACTACGAGTGCCTGTGCGGCAAGTACAAGCGCATGAAGCACCGTGGCGTGGTCTGCGAGAAGTGCGGCACCGAAGTGACCCTGGCCAAGGTGCGCCGCGAGCGCATGGGCCACATCGACCTGGCCTCGCCGGTCGCGCACATCTGGTTCCTGAAGTCGCTGCCGTCGCGCATCGGCCTGATGCTGGACATGACCCTGCGCGACATCGAGCGCGTGCTGTACTTCGAAGCCTATGTGGTGACCGAGCCGGGCCTGACCGCCCTGGAGCGCCGCCAGCTGCTGACCGAAGAGCAGTTCCTGACCGCGCGCCAGGAGCACGGCGACGACTTCGACGCCGCGATGGGCGCCGAGGCGGTGTACGAGCTGCTGCGCACGATCGACCTGCAGTCGGAAATGACCCGCCTGCGCGAAGAGATCGCCGGCACCGGGTCGGAAACCAAGCTCAAGCGTCTGACCAAGCGCATCAAGCTGGTCGAAGCCTTCCTCGAGTCGGGCAACCGTCCGGAGTGGATGGTGATGACCGTGCTGCCGGTGCTGCCGCCGGATCTGCGTCCGCTGGTGCCGCTGGACGGCGGCCGCTTCGCGACCTCCGATCTGAACGACCTGTACCGCCGCGTCATCAACCGCAACAACCGCCTGCGTCGCCTGCTTGAGCTCAATGCGCCGGACATCATCGTGCGCAACGAAAAGCGCATGCTGCAGGAATCGGTGGATGCGCTGCTGGACAACGGCCGCCGCGGCCGTGCCATCACCGGCACGAACAAGAGGCCTTTGAAGTCGCTAGCCGACATGATCAAGGGCAAGCAGGGCCGGTTCCGCCAGAACCTGCTCGGCAAGCGCGTGGACTACTCCGGCCGTTCGGTCATCGTGGTCGGCCCGACCCTGCGTCTGCACGAGTGCGGCCTGCCGAAGAAGATGGCGCTGGAACTGTTCAAGCCGTTCGTGTTCGCCAAGCTGCAGCGTCGCGGCCTGGCCACCACCATCAAGGCCGCCAAGAAGCTGGTCGAGCGCGAAGAAGCCGAAGTCTGGGACATCCTGGAAGAGGTCATCCGCGAGCACCCGGTGCTGCTGAACCGTGCGCCGACCCTGCACCGTCTGGGCATCCAGGCGTTCGAGCCGGTGCTGATCGAAGGCAAGGCGATCCAGCTGCATCCGCTGGTGTGTACCGCGTTCAACGCCGACTTCGACGGTGACCAGATGGCCGTGCACGTGCCGCTGTCGCTGGAAGCGCAGCTGGAAGCGCGCGCGCTGATGATGTCCACCAACAACATCCTGTCGCCGGCCAACGGCGAGCCGATCATCGTGCCGTCGCAGGACGTGGTGCTGGGCCTGTACTACATGAGCCGCGCCCTGGAGAACAAGAAGGGCGAGGGCATGGTGTTCGCCAACATCGCCGAAGTGAAGCGCGCCTACGACAACCGCGTGGTCGAACTGCACGCCAAGGTCAAGGTCCGCATCACCGAGACGGTGATCGACGAGGACGGCAGCCGCAGCAAGAAGACCTCGATCGTGGACACCACGATCGGGCGCGCGCTGCTGGCCGAAATCCTGCCGGACGGCCTGCCGTTCGCGCTGGCCAACACCGAGCTGACCAAGAAGAACATCAGCCGCCTGATCAACTCCAGCTACCGCCAGCTGGGTCTGAAGGACAGCGTCGTGTTCGCCGACAAGCTGATGTACACCGGCTTCGCCTACGCGACCCGCGCCGGCGTGTCGATCGGCATCGACGACATGCTGATCCCGTCGGAGAAGAAGGGCATCCTCGGCGAAGCCGAGCAGGAAGTGCTGGAAATCCAGGAGCAGTACCAGTCCGGTCTGGTCACCGCCGGCGAGCGCTACAACAAGGTCGTGGACATCTGGTCGCGCACCAACGAGCGCATCGCCAAGGCGATGATGGACACCATCGGTACCGAGAAGGTCACCAATGCCAAGGGCGAGATCATCGACCAGAAGTCGATGAACTCCCTGTACATCATGGCCGACTCCGGTGCGCGTGGTAGCCAGGCGCAGATCCGTCAGCTGGCCGGTATGCGCGGCCTGATGGCGCGTCCGGACGGCTCGATCATCGAGACCCCGATCAAGGCCAACTTCCGCGAAGGCCTGAACGTGCAGGAGTACTTCAACTCCACCCACGGCGCGCGTAAGGGTCTGGCCGATACCGCGCTGAAGACCGCCAACTCGGGTTACCTGACCCGGCGTCTGGTCGACGTGGCGCAGGACGTGGTCATCACCGAACCGGATTGCGGCACCAGCGACGGCCTGACCATGACCCCGATCGTGGAAGGCGGCGACGTGGTCGAGCCGTTGAAGGATCGCGTGCTCGGCCGCGTGGTGGCCGAGGACGTGTTCCTGCCGGGCAACGACGAGGATCCGATCGTCACCCGCAACACGCTGCTCGACGAGCAGTGGGTGGCCAAGCTGGAAGAGGCCGGCGTGCAGACGCTGAAGGTGCGCTCCACGATCACCTGCGAATCCTCGTTCGGCGTGTGCGCCCGCTGCTACGGCCGCGACCTGGCGCGCGGTCACCTGGTCAACATCGGCGAAGCGGTCGGCGTCATCGCCGCGCAGTCGATCGGCGAGCCGGGTACCCAGCTGACCATGCGTACCTTCCACATCGGCGGCGCGGCATCGCGTGCGGCGGCGGTGGACAACATCACGGTCAAGACCACCGGTTCGATCAAGTTCAACAACCTCAAGTCGGTCGAGCACGCCAACGGTTCGCTGGTGGCGGTGTCGCGTTCGGGCGAACTGTCCGTGCTCGACGGCCACGGCCGCGAGCGCGAGCGCTACAAGCTGGCCTACGGCGCCACGATCACCGCGAAGGACGGCGACGCAGTCAAGGCCGGCCAGTCGGTCGCCAACTGGGATCCGCATAACCACCCGATCGTGTCGGAAGTGGCCGGTTTCATCCGCTTCATCGACTTCATCGACGGCGTCACCGTCATCGAGAAGACCGACGATCTGACCGGCCTGGCCTCGCGCGAGATCACCGATCCGAAGCGTCGCGGCGCCCAGGCCAAGGACCTGCGCCCGATCGTGCGCATCGTCGACGGCAAGGGCAACGACCTGACCATCCCGGGCACCGATCTGCCGGCGCAGTACCTGCTGCCGCCGCGCTCGATCGTCAACCTGCAGGACGGTGCGGCGGTGGGCGTGGGCGACGTGGTCGCCAAGATCCCGCAGGAAGCATCCAAGACCCGCGACATCACCGGTGGTCTGCCGCGCGTGGCCGATCTGTTCGAAGCGCGCAAGCCGAAGGATCCGGCGATCCTGGCCGAGCGCTCGGGCATCATCAGCTTCGGCAAGGACACCAAGGGCAAGCAGCGCCTGATCATCAAGGACACCGATGGTTCGGAACACGAAGAGCTGATCCCGAAGTATCGCCAGATCATCGTGTTCGAAGGCGAGCACGTGGCCAAGGGCGAGACCGTGGTCGACGGCGAGCCGAGCCCGCAGGACATCCTGCGCCTGCTCGGCGTGGAGCCGCTGGCCGCCTACCTGGTCAAGGAAATCCAGGACGTGTATCGCCTGCAGGGCGTGAAGATCAACGACAAGCACATCGAGGTCATCACCCGGCAGATGCTGCGCAAGGTCGAGATCACCGACCAGGGCAACAGCAAGTTCCTCAACGGCGAGCAGGCCGAGCGCCAGCGCGTCATCGAGGAAAATGCCCGCCTGGTGCCCCGCAACGAACTGCCGGCCAAGTACGACCCGGTGCTGCTGGGCATCACCAAGGCCTCGCTGGCCACCGAGTCGTTCATCTCGGCAGCGTCGTTCCAGGAGACCACCCGCGTCCTCACCGAGGCGGCGGTCCGCGGCACCAGCGACACGCTGCGCGGCCTGAAGGAAAACGTGATCGTCGGCCGCCTGATCCCGGCCGGCACCGGCCTGGCCTACCACGCCCAGCGTCGCCGTGGCGCGTCCGGCCTGACCGAGTCGGAGATGCAGACCCTGTCCGGCGGCAACGCCGAGGCGGCGGTAGAAACGCCCGCACCGGCGGCTGCCAGCAGCGAAGAGTGAGCCTGATCGGCCCCGTGCGCGGGGCCGGTCGTACCAAGCGAAAAGGGGCGCAGCGGACGCGCCCCGTGTTCCGGTCCGGGAGGGACCAGCAAGTTAAGTTTCCGTTGAGTTGACGGAGCTTTTACTTGCCCGCTATACTTTCCTGTCTCGGCAGGCCGTCCTTCGGCCTGCCTTCGTTTTCACGCATCCAGGCCCCACGGCCTCAATCAGAAGAATCCACTGATGGCGACGATCAACCAGCTGGTCCGCAAGCCGCGGCAGGCGACCACCTACAAGAGCGCCTCCCCGGCGCTTGACAAGTGCCCGCAGCGCCGTGGCGTCTGCACGCGCGTGTACACCACCACCCCGAAGAAGCCGAACTCGGCCCTGCGTAAGGTCGCCAAGGTGCGCCTGACGAACCAGGAAGAGGTCATCAGCTACATCGGTGGCGAAGGCCACAACCTGCAGGAGCACTCCGTGGTCCTGATCCGCGGCGGTCGCGTCAAGGATCTGCCGGGCGTGCGCTACCACACCGTGCGCGGTTCGCTCGATGCCGCCGGCGTCGCCAAGCGTCGCCAGGGTCGTTCCAAGTACGGCGCCAAGCGTCCGAAGAGCTAAGGGAAAGCACACAAATGTCTCGTAAAGGTTCTACTCCGCAGCGCACCGTCCTGCCGGATCCCAAGCACGGCAGCGAAACCATCGCCCGTTTCATCAACATGGTGATGCTGAGCGGCAAGAAGTCGGTCGCCGAAAAGATCGTCTATGGCGCAATGGACGTCATCGGCGAGAAAAACCCGAACGCGGTCGAGCTGGTGCAGAAGGCACTGGACAACGTCGCTCCGGCGGTCGAAGTCAAGTCGCGTCGCGTCGGCGGTGCCACGTACCAGGTGCCGGTCGAGGTGCGTACCTCCCGTCGCATGGCGCTGGCCATGCGCTGGCTGATCGACTCGGCGCGCAAGCGCGGCGAGAACTCGATGCCGCGCAAGCTCGCGGCCGAGCTGGTCGACGCCTCGGAAAACCGTGGTGGCGCCATCAAGAAGCGTGAAGAAACCCACCGCATGGCGGAAGCGAACAAGGCGTTCGCGCATTACCGCTGGTGACCTTCCGGGCCTTGGAAACAGGGCCCGTCAGCACAATCTATATGTGCTGCTAGCGGCGCCGCTGAGCGCTGCACAAATCCGAAGGCCGCCGCAAGGCGGCGTTCGGCCATCCGCAATCCAAGAATTCTGAGAGGCTCCCTGTGGCCCGCAACACTCCCATCGAGCGTTACCGCAACTTCGGCATCATGGCTCACATCGATGCCGGCAAGACCACCACCTCCGAACGCATCCTGTTCTACACCGGCGTCAGCCACAAGATCGGCGAGGTGCATGACGGTGCCGCGACGATGGACTGGATGGAGCAGGAGCAGGAGCGTGGCATCACCATCACCTCCGCCGCGACCACCGCGTTCTGGAGCGGCATGGACAAGTCGCTGCCGCAGCACCGCTTCAACATCATCGACACCCCAGGGCACGTCGACTTCACCATCGAAGTCGAGCGTTCGCTGCGCGTGCTCGACGGCGCGGTGTTCGTGCTGTGCGCGGTCGGCGGCGTGCAGCCGCAGTCCGAGACCGTGTGGCGCCAGGCCAACAAGTACTCGGTGCCGCGTCTCGCCTTCGTCAACAAGATGGACCGTACCGGCGCCAACTTCGACAAGGTGGTCGAGCAGCTGAAGTCGCGCCTGGGTGCCTACCCGGTGCCGATGCAGGTGCCGATCGGCGCCGAAGACGGCTTCGAGGGCGTGGTCGATCTGCTCAAGATGAAGGCGGTCCATTGGGATACCGCCTCGCAGGGCACCGTGTTCGAGTACCGCGAGATCCCCGCCAACCTGGCCGACAAGGCCGTCGAGGCGCGCGCGTTCATGGTCGAGGCCGCGGCCGAAGCCAACGAAGAGCTGATGGACAAGTACCTCAACGAGGGCGAGCTGTCCGAAGAGGAAATCGTCAGCGGCCTGCGCGAGCGCACCCTGAAGGTGGAAGTGGTGCCGGTGTACTGCGGCACCGCGTTCAAGAACAAGGGCGTGCAGGCGATGCTCGACGGCGTGATCCAGCTGCTGCCGTCGCCCAGCGACCGTCCGCCGGTCAAGGGCATCGACGAGGACGACAAGGAAGACAGCCGTCCGGCCACCGACACCGCGCCGTTCTCGGCGCTGGCGTTCAAGATCATGACCGACCCGTTCGTGGGTTCGCTGACCTTCTTCCGCGTCTACTCCGGCACGCTGAACTCCGGCGACCAGGTGTACAACCCGGTCAAGTCGAAGAAGGAGCGCGTGGGCCGCATCCTGCAGATGCACTCCAACAATCGCGAAGAGATCAAGGAAGTGCGCGCGGGCGACATCGCCGCGGCGGTGGGCCTGAAGGACGTCACCACCGGCGACACGCTGTGCGCGCAGGACCACATCATCATCCTGGAGCGCATGGTGTTCCCGGAGCCGGTGATCTCGATGGCGGTGGAGCCGAAGACCAAGTCGGACCAGGAAAAGATGGGTATCGCGCTGAGCCGTCTGGCCCAGGAAGATCCCTCGTTCCGCGTCAATACCGACGAAGAATCCGGCCAGACCATCATCCGCGGCATGGGCGAGTTGCACCTGGAAATCATGGTCGACCGCATGAAGCGCGAGTTCAACGTCGAAGCCAACGTCGGCAAGCCGCAGGTGGCCTACCGCGAGACCATCCGCAAGGCGGTCAAGCAGGAAGGCAAGTTCGTGCGCCAGTCCGGCGGTAAGGGCCAGTACGGTCATGTCGTGCTCGAGATCGAGCCGCAGGAGCGTGGCCTGGGCTACACCTTCGAGAACGCGATCGTCGGCGGCGTGGTGCCCAAGGAATACATCCCGGCGGTCGACAAGGGCATCCAGGAAGCGGTGGCCAACGGCGTGATGGCCGGCTACCCGATCGTGGACATCAAGGTGCGTCTGATCGACGGCTCGTACCATGACGTCGACTCCTCGGAAATGGCGTTCAAGATCGCCGGCTCGATGGGCTTCAAGGAAGGCTTCAACAAGGCCAGCCCGGTCCTGCTGGAGCCGATCATGAAGGTCGAAGTGGTGACCCCGGAAGACTATCTGGGCGACGTGATGGGCGACGTCAGCCGTCGTCGCGGCATCCTGCAGGGCCAGGACGACAGTCCGTCCGGCAAGGTGATCAACGCGATGGTGCCGCTGGGCGAAATGTTCGGCTACGCCACCACGCTGCGCTCGATGTCGCAGGGTCGCGCCACGTTCTCGATGGAATTCGACCATTACGCCGAAGCGCCGGCCAACATCGCCGAATCGGTCATCAAGAAAAGCTGACTTTAGCGAGACGGGATACGGGATGCGGGCATAGCCACTCCCGCATCCCGCTCCCTTGTCCCCAATTACGAATTACAAGGTAAATACATCATGGCAAAGGGTAAGTTCGAGCGCACCAAGCCGCACGTCAACGTCGGCACCATCGGTCACGTCGACCACGGCAAGACCACGCTGACCGCGGCGCTGACCAAGATCGGCGCAGAGCGCTTCGGCGGCGAGTTCAAGGCATACGACGCGATCGACGCGGCGCCGGAAGAGAAGGCGCGCGGCATCACGATCTCGACCGCGCACGTGGAGTACGAATCCCCGAACCGTCACTACGCGCACGTCGATTGCCCGGGTCACGCGGACTACGTCAAGAACATGATCACCGGTGCGGCGCAGATGGACGGCGCGATCCTGGTGTGCTCGGCCGCTGACGGCCCGATGCCGCAGACCCGCGAGCACATCCTGCTGTCGCGCCAGGTCGGCGTGCCGCACATCGTGGTGTTCCTGAACAAGGCCGACATGGTCGACGACGCCGAGCTGCTTGAGCTGGTCGAGATGGAAGTGCGCGAGCTGCTGAGCAAGTACGACTTCCCGGGCGACGACACCCCGATCATCCACGGTTCGGCGCGTCTGGCGCTGGAAGGCGACCAGAGCGAGATCGGCGTGCCGTCGATCCTGAAGTTGGTGGAAGCGCTGGATACGTTCATCCCGGAGCCGCAGCGCGACGTGGACAAGCCGTTCCTGATGCCGGTGGAAGACGTGTTCTCGATCTCGGGCCGCGGCACCGTGGTGACCGGTCGTATCGAGCGCGGCATCATCAAGGTGGGCGACGAAATCGAAATCGTCGGCATCCGTGCCACGCAGAAGACCACGGTCACCGGCGTGGAAATGTTCCGCAAGCTGCTGGACCAGGGTCAGGCGGGCGACAACGCCGGTCTGCTGCTGCGCGGCACCAAGCGTGACGACGTGGAGCGCGGCCAGGTGCTGTGCAAGCCGGGTTCGATCAAGCCGCACACCGAGTTCGAAGCCGAAGTCTACGTGCTGTCGAAGGACGAGGGCGGCCGTCACACTCCGTTCTTCAAGGGCTACCGTCCGCAGTTCTACTTCCGCACCACCGACATCACCGGCGCTTGCGAGCTGCCGGAAGGCGTCGAGATGGTGATGCCGGGCGACAACGTGAAGATGGTGGTCACGCTGATCAACCCGGTGGCGATGGACGAAGGCCTGCGTTTCGCGATCCGCGAAGGCGGCCGTACCGTCGGCGCCGGCGTGGTGGCCAAGATCATCAAGTAATGCCCGCATGTGTCGGCGGCCCTTCCGGGGCCGTCCGGCCGGTGGCGACCGCGGCTTCGGCTGGCGGTTCAACGAAGGGTCGGCGCAAGCCGGCCCTTCGTCGTTTTGCGGTAGGCAGGGCGGTACAAAATTCTTGCCGTGACATGTTGCGGGCAAGTGAAACAGCCGCTATAATGCGCGGCTCGGCATTCCTGGGTAGGGTGCCGGATACACCGCGAAAAGAGAGGCAGGACGCCCCTCGTGTTCGCCAGACCGGGAAGGTCGCGCTGCATGAAGCATTCAACGGCCTTGCGCTGTTGATTTTGTTTTATCTGCGCATTATACTTTTCCGTCTGGGCAGGCCGGGTAACTGGTCTGCCTCAGTTTTTGGGCGGAGGAATGGCCCTCGCCAGCTGGATGCTCGGCGGTATACGACGTCAGGAAATAATCGGGGCAGGTATCCCAGAGGCCTTGCCCGTCGCTCTTTTAACGAAGGAACCCACCGCCATGGCGGAGCAAAAGACCGGTCAGAAAGCGGATCAGAAGATCCGGATTCGGCTGAAGGCGTTCGATCATCGTCTGATCGACCGTTCGGCCAGCGAGATCGTTGAGACGGCTAAGCGGACCGGCGCGCAAGTGCGCGGCCCGATCCCGCTGCCGACCAAGATCGAACGCTACACCATTCTCGTTTCTCCGCACGTCGACAAGGACGCGCGCGACCAGTACGAGACCCGCACGCACAAGCGCGTGCTCGACATCATCGGCCCTAACGACAAGACCGTGGACGCGCTGATGAAGCTCGAGCTCGCGGCGGGCGTCGATGTCCAGATCAAGTTGACCTGAGGACTACGACCATGACGAAGAAATATTCGTTGGGCTTCGTGGGCCGCAAGGCCGGCATGAGCCGCGTCTTCACCGAAGACGGCCGCTCCATCCCGGTGACCCTGATCGAAGCGACCCCGAACCGCATCACCCAGCTCAAGACCGTCGAAAGCGACGGCTACAGCGCCGTGCAGATCACCGTGGGCGCCCGTCGCGCCGCGCTGGTCAACAAGCCTGCCTCCGGCCACTACGCCAAGGCGAAGGTCGAAGCCGGTCGCGGCCTGTGGGAGTTCCGCGTTGAAGACGCGCAGCTGGGCGATTACGCCATCGGCGGCGAGATCAAGGCGGACATCTTCGAGGTCGGCCAGAAGGTCGACGTCCAGGGCGTCACCAAGGGTAAGGGTTTCCAGGGCACCATCAAGCGGTACAACTTCCGCATGGGCGATGCCACCCACGGTAACTCGCTGTCGCATCGCGCGCCGGGTTCGCTGGGTCAGCGCCAGACCCCGGGTCGCGTTTTCCCGGGCAAGAAGATGTCCGGCCACATGGGCGCGGTGCAGCAGAGCACGCAGAATCTGGAAGTGGTCAAGGTCGACGTCGAGCGTGGCCTCATCGCCATTCGCGGCGCTGTGCCTGGCGCTGCCGGTGGCGACGTGATCGTGCGTCCGGCTAGCAAGGCATAAGGAGAGATGACGATGGAACTCGTTATCACGGGTAGCAACAACAAGGTCTCGGTCTCCGACGCCGTGTTCGGTCGCGATTTCAGCGAGGATCTGGTCCACCAGGTCGTCGTCGCTTATCGCAACGCCGGCCGCGCCGGCACCAAGGCGCAGAAGACGCGTTCGGAAGTCAACGGCACCACCAAGAAGTCGAAGAAGCAGAAGGGCGGTGGCGCACGCCACGGCGCGCTGACCGCTCCGATCTTCGTCGGCGGCGGCGTGACCTTCGCGGCCAAGCCGCGCAGCTTCGAGCAGAAGGTGAACCGCAAGATGTATCGCGCTGCGATCTGCGCGATCCTTTCGGAGCTCAACCGCCAGGGTCGCCTGATGGTCGTCGAGGCGTTCGACGTCGAGGCCAGCAAGACCAAGGATCTGATCGAGAAGCTGAAGGGTCTGGAAGTGGGCAAGCGCCCGCTGATCGTGACCGAAGAGGCGTCCGAGCATCTGTACCTGTCGGCGCGCAACCTTCCCTACGTGGAAGTGCGTGACGTGCAGGGCCTGGATCCGGTGTCGCTGGTCGGGGCCGATACGGTCGTGATCACCGCCGATGCGGTCAAGAAGGTCGAGGAGTGGCTGGCATGAGCAGCAACGAAAAAATCTTCAGCGTGCTGCGTGCCCCGCGTGTCTCCGAAAAGACCGCGCGCCTGCAGGAACTCTCCAATCAGTACGTCTTCGAGATCTCGAGCGAAGCCACCAAGGCCGATGTCAAGGCCGCGGTCGAGCAGCTGTTCGACGTCAAGGTCGAGTCGGTCAACGTGTTGAACGTCAAGGGCAAGAACAAGTCCTTCCGTTCGCGCAGCGGTCGTCGCGGCGATTGGCGCAAGGCGTACGTGCGTCTGGCCGAAGGCCAGTCCATCGACGTAACGGCCAAGGCCTGAGGTCCATCCCATGCCATTGATGAAATTCAAACCCACTTCTCCCGGCCGTCGTTCGGCCGTGCGCGTGGTCACGCCCGATCTGCACAAGGGCGCGCCGCATGCAGCGCTGCTGGAGCCGCAGAGCAAGTCCGGTGGTCGTAACCACCATGGCCGCATCACCACCCGTCACGTCGGCGGTGGCCACAAGCAGCATTACCGCCTGATCGACTTCAAGCGCAACAAGGAAGGCATTCCGGCGCGCGTGGAGCGGATCGAATACGATCCGAACCGCACCGCCCATATCGCCCTGCTGTGCTACGCCGACGGCGAGCGCCGCTACATCATCGCGCCGAAGGGCCTGAAGGCCGGCGACCAGGTGATCGCGGGTTCGGATGCGCCGATCAAGACCGGCAACACCCTGCCGCTGCGCAACATCCCGGTCGGTACGACGGTGCACGGCATCGAACTGAAGCCGGGTAAGGGCGCGCAGATCGCGCGTGCTGCCGGCGCCGCGGTGCAACTGGTCGCGCGTGAAGGCATCTACGCCACCCTGCGTCTTCGATCCGGCGAAATGCGCAAGGTGCCGGTCGAGTGCCGCGCCACCATCGGCGAAGTCGGCAACGACGAGCACAACCTCGAGAAGCTGGGCAAGGCAGGCGCCAAGCGCTGGCGCGGCGTGCGTCCGACCGTTCGCGGTGCGGCCATGAACCCCGTCGATCACCCGCACGGTGGTGGTGAGGCGAAGGCCGGTCAGGGTAATCCGCATCCGGTCACCCCCTGGGGTGTGCCGACCAAGGGTTACAAGACGCGCCATAACAAGCGCACCGAACAATTCATCGTCCGCGATCGTAGGGGCTAATCGACCATGGCACGTTCACTCAAGAAAGGCCCGTTCGTCGATCACCACCTCGTCAAGAAGGTGGAGGCCGCGGCCGGCAGCAAGCGTCCGATCAAGACCTGGTCGCGTCGCTCGATGATCCTGCCGGAGATGGTGGGTTTCACCATCGCCGTGCACAACGGCAAGAACCACGTTCCGGTGCTCGTCAACGAGAACATGGTCGGCCACAAGCTCGGCGAATTTGCCGTCACCCGGACCTTCAAGGGTCACGGTGGCGACAAGAAGTCGAGCCGGTAAGGAGAGATGACGATGGAAGCGAAAGCAATCCTGCGCACTGCGCGCATCTCCCCGCAGAAGGCCCGCCTGGTCGCCGACCAGGTGCGCGGTCTTTCCGCCGAGCGGGCGGTCAACCTGCTGAAGTTCTCGGATAAGAAGGCTGCCCACCTGATCAAGAAGGTGGTGGAGTCGGCGATCGCCAATGCCGAGAACAACCAGGGCGCGGATGTCGACGAGCTGAAGGTCAAGACCATCATGGTTGATGAAGGTCCGACCCTGAAGCGTTTCATGGCGCGGGCGAAAGGCCGCGGTACCCGCATCCTCAAGCGCACCAGCCACATCACTGTGGTTGTGGGCGCCGCCAAGTAAAGCGGAAAGGAAAAGACGATGGGTCATAAAGTTCATCCGATTGGAATCCGCTTGGGTGTCTCCAAGGACTGGAATTCCAAGTGGTACGCCAACAAGGGCGAGTTCGCCGGTTACCTGGCAGCCGACCTCAAGGTTCGCGAAATGCTGCGCAAGAAATTGGCGCAGGCGGGCATCAGCAAGATCCTGATCGAGCGTCCGGCCAAGACCGCGCGCGTGACGATCCACACCGCCCGTCCGGGCGTGGTGATCGGCAAGCGCGGTGAGGACATCGAGAAGCTGCGCAAGGAAGTGAGCGAGATGATGGGCGTCCCCGCCCACATCAACGTCACCGAAGTGCGCAAGCCGGAGCTGGATGCGCAGCTGGTCGCCGAGTCGATCGCGCAGCAGCTGGAGCGTCGCATCATGTTCCGCCGCGCGATGAAGCGCTCGGTTGGCAACGCGATGCGCCTGGGTGCCTTGGGCATCAAGGTCAACGTCGCTGGTCGCTTGAACGGAGCGGAAATCGCCCGTTCCGAGTGGTACCGCGAGGGCCGCGTGCCGCTGCATACGCTGCGTGCCGACATCGACTATGGCTTCGCTGAAGCCAAGACGACCTACGGCATCATCGGCATCAAGGTGTGGATCTACAAGGGCGAGATCTTCGATTTCTCCCAGGTTGGCCAGGAAAAGCAGGACGATTCCCCGCGCAACGATCGTAACGATCGCGGCGACCGTGGTGACCGTCCGTCGCGTCCGGCTCGTGAAGCGAGGTAACGGCAATGTTGCAACCCAAGCGAACCAAATACCGCAAGATGCACAAGGGCCGTAACGACGGCCTGGCGTGGAGCGGCAACGCCGTCAGCTTCGGCGAGTACGGACTGAAGGCCACCGCGCACGGTCAGCTGACCGCGCGCCAGATCGAAGCGGCGCGCCGCTCGATCAGCCGCTACGTCAAGCGCGGCGGCAAGATGTGGATCCGCGTGTTCCCGGACAAGCCGATCACCAAGAAGCCGATCGAAGTGCGAATGGGCTCCGGTAAGGGTAACGTCGAGTACTGGGTCGCCCAGATCCAGCCCGGTCGCATGATCTATGAAATCGAAGGTGTCGGCGAAGATATCGCGCGCGAGGCGTTCCGCCTGGCCGCCGCCAAGCTTTCGGTGACCACCACCTTCGTGACCCGGACGGTACGCTGATGGACATCAAACAACTCCGCGAGAAGTCGGCTGACGATCTGAAGGTGCACCTGACCGATCTGCGCAAGGAGCAGTTCGCCCTGCGCATGCAGCAGGTCACCGGGCAGCTGCCGAAGACCCACGAAACCCGCCGGGTGCGCCGCGAGATTGCTCGCGTGAAGTACCTGATCGGCAGCACGAAGTAAGGATGGCCGCCATGAGCGACACTAACGAAAGCAAGACGCTGCGCACGGTCGAAGGCCGCGTCGTCAGCAACAAGATGGACAAGACCGTCACCGTGCTGGTGGAGCGTCAGGTCAAGCATGCGCTGTACGGCAAGTACATCAAGCGCTCGACCAAGCTCCACGCCCACGACGCCGACAACGCCTGCAACGAAGGCGATGTCGTGCGCGTGACCGAGATTGCGCCGCTGTCCAAGACCAAGAACTGGCGGGTGGTTGAAATCGTCACCCGTTCGGCCGAATAAGGGAGATCTGAATCATGATCCAGATGCAGAGCTACCTCGATGTCGCCGATAACTCCGGTGCCAAGGAAGTGATGTGCATCAAGGTGCTCGGCGGCTCCAAGCGCCGCTACGCGCACATTGGCGACATCATCAAGGTCACCGTCAAGGACGCGATCCCGCGCGGCAAGGTCAAGAAGGGCGAAGTCTACGACGCCGTCGTGGTGCGTACCCGCAAGGGTGTGCGTCGTCCCGACGGTTCGCTGATCCGCTTCGACGGCAACGCTGCGGTATTGCTCAACAACAAGCAGGAGCCGATCGGCACGCGCATCTTCGGGCCTGTTACCCGCGAGCTGCGTTCCGAGAAGTTCATGAAGATCGTCTCGCTCGCTCCTGAAGTGCTGTGAGCGGAGGACATACACATGGCTAACCGTATCAAGAAGGGCGACCAGGTTGTCGTCACTACCGGCAAGGACAAGGGCAAGCAGGGCGAAATCGTCCGCGTCGACGGCGATCGGGTGATCGTCTCCAACGCGAACATCGTCAAGCGCCACACCAAGCCGAACCCGCAGGCAGGCGTTGCCGGCGGCGTGGTCGAGCGTGAAGCGTCGATCCATATTTCCAACGTGGCGATCGTCAACCCGGCAACGGGCAAGGGCGAGCGCGTTGGCTTCAAGGTGCTGGAGGATGGACGCAAACTGCGTGTGTTCCGCTCCAGCGGTGAGGCGCTCGACGCCTGAGGAATGACACAATGAATTCCCGTCTCGAAAAGATCTACAAGGAAGAAGTGGTACCGGCTCTGATGAAGAAGTTCGGTTACACCAATCCGATGCAAGTGCCGAAGCTGGTCAAGGTCACCCTGAACATGGGCGTGGGCGAGGCGGCGACGAACAAGAAGATCCTTGAAAACGCCGTGGCCGACATGGCCAAGGTCTCCGGCCAGAAGCCGGTGGTCACCAAGTCGCGTATCTCGGTGGCGTCGTTCAAGATCCGCGATGGCTGGCCGATCGGCTGCAAGACCACGCTGCGTCGCGCCAAGATGTACGAGTTCCTGGATCGCCTGATCAACATCTCGCTGCCGCGCGTGCGCGACTTTCGTGGTGTGTCCGGTCGCTCCTTCGACGGTCGCGGCAACTTCAACATGGGTGTGAAGGAACAGATCATCTTCCCGGAAATCGACTTCGACGCCGTCGATGCGATCCGCGGCATGGATATCGCCATCACCACCACCGCCAAGACCGACGCCGAAGCGAAGGCGTTGCTCGAGGCGTTCAAGTTCCCGTTCCGTAACTGATTGACAGCCGGGATTCGGGGTTCGGGATCCGGGATTGGAAGGGCGCTGCCCACCACGTCCCGGTTCCTGCGACTCTCCAATCCCCAATCTCGAATCCCGAGGATTTACAGATGGCAAAGACCTCCATGGTCAACCGCGACATCAAGCGGAAGAAGCTGGCGAAGAAGTTCGCCGACAAGCGCGACGCGCTGAAGAAGATCATCGCTGCCGACAGCTCGTCCTACGACGAGAAGGCCGACGCGGTGGTCAAGCTGCAGAAGCTGCCGCGCGATTCGTCGCCGAGCCGCCAGCGCACCCGTTGCGAGCTGTCCGGTCGTCCGCGCGCCGTGTACCGCAAGTTCGGCCTCGGCCGCAACATGCTGCGCAAGGCGACGATGAACGGCGACGTGCCGGGCCTGCGCAAGGCCAGCTGGTAACAACCGGCGGTCCCGGCTCCGTTCGCGGAGCCCGGGGCAGGGCGGTCGCCCGCCCGCTTGCTGTTCCGTCAACGAGTCCGACGCAAGTCGGACTTTTTGTCGTATAATCCCGCTCCTTGCCTGCGCCTAGCAGGGCGAGTCGCGGTAGGCCCTGGCCTTCTCCAGGACGCTTCACGCTGCATATCACCGCTTCATTCCACAGCTTCACATCACAAGATTTTCGCGAAAGCGGATATCGGTGCACTCAAAGGTAGACACCATGAGCATGACTGATCCCATCGCCGACCTGCTGGTCCGCATCAAGAATGCGGCCGCGGTTGGCAAGCCGACGGTGAAAATGCCGTCCTCCAAGATCAAGGTAGCGATCGCAGAAGTGCTGAAGGCCGAAGGCTATATCGGCGACCTGCGCGTCAACCCGATCGAGAACAACAAGTCCGAGCTGGAAATCGTGCTGAAGTATTTCGAGGGCCGTCCGGTCATCGATACGCTCAAGCGCGTGTCCCGTTCGGGTCTGCGTCAGTACCGCGGTAAGGCCGAACTGCCGAAGGTTCTCGGCGGCCTGGGCGTTGCCATCATTTCCACGTCCAAGGGCATCATGACCGATGCGCAGGCCCGTCAGGCCGGCGTCGGTGGCGAAGTCCTGTGCTTCGTGGCCTAAGGGAAGGAGTAAGTAAATGTCCCGCGTAGCCAAGAAGCCGATTTCCCTCCCGAAGGGCGTCGAACTGAATGTCCAGCCCGAGCTAGTGAGCGTCAAGGGCCCGAAGGGTACCCTGTCGCTGATCAAGCCGGTTGGCGTCGAAATCAACCAGGAAAACGGTGTCGCCACGCTGTCGGCGAACGACCCGTCGCAGATCGCCATCACCGGTACCGTCCGCGCGATCCTGGCGAACATGGTGCACGGCGTGTCCGAAGGCTTCGAGCGCAAGCTCGAGCTGGTCGGCGTCGGTTACCGCGCCACGATGCAGGGCAAGGATCTGAGCCTGGCGCTCGGTTTCTCGCACCCGGTCGTGTTCAAGGCGCCGGAAGGCATCACCCTGACCGCCCCGACTCAGACCGAGATCGTGGTGCAGGGCGCCGACAAGCAGCGCGTCGGCGAAGTCGCCGCCAAGATCCGCGGTTTCCGTCCGCCGGAGCCCTACAAGGGCAAGGGTGTGAAGTACGCCGGTGAAGCCATCATTCGCAAGGAAGCCAAGAAGGCCTAAGTAGGCCCATCCGCTGGGAGTCCGGCCGTCCATCGCCGGGCTCCCAAACGAAAAGCCCCGCTTCCTTCAGCTTCCGTAGGACACAGACATGACCATCAACAAGAACATCGCCCGCCTGCGTCGCGCCAAGTCGACCCGTGCGCACATCCGCGAACTCGGCGTCGCGCGCCTGTCGGTGCTGCGCACCGGCCAGCACCTGTACGCGCAGGTCTTCACTGCCGACGGCTCCAAGGTGATCGCTGCGGCGAACACCCTGCAGGCCGACGTCAAGGACGGCCTGAAGAGCGGCAAGAACAGCGAGGCGGCCGTCAAGGTCGGCAAGCTGATCGCCGAGCGCGCCAAGGCCGCGGGCATCGAGAAGGTCGCTTTCGACCGCTCGGGCTACCGCTACCACGGCCGCATCAAGGCGCTGGCCGACGCCGCGCGCGAAGGCGGCCTGCAGTTCTGATCCTTGCGGGAGCGGCGTCCACGCCGCGCCCGACCTGCCGATGCGGGCTGCATCGGACCTTGGCGCGCCTTTTGCGCGCGTCCGGGGAACACGGTTCCAGTCAACAACTACAAGCGGCATGCAAGCCGTAAATCTTTCAACTACCAAGGAATACACAATGGCTGAAGAACAGCGTGCACCGCGGGGTCGTGATCGCGACCGCAACCGCGAAGAGAAAGTCGACGATGGCATGATCGAAAAGCTGGTCGCGGTCAACCGCGTCAGCAAGACGGTCAAGGGTGGTCGCCAGTTCACCTTCACCGCGCTGACCGTGGTCGGCGACGGCAACGGCAAGATCGGTTTCGGTTACGGCAAGGCGCGCGAAGTGCCGGTCGCGATCCAGAAGTCGATGGAATATGCGCGCAAGGGCATGCTCAACATCGATCTGAACAACGGCACCCTGTGGCACCCGGTGAAGTCCGGCCACGGTGCGGCGCGCGTGTTCATGATGCCCGCCTCGGAAGGTACCGGCGTCATCGCCGGCGGCGCGATGCGCGCCGTGCTGGAAGCGGTCGGCGTCAAGAACGTGCTGGCCAAGGCCGTCGGTTCGCGTAACCCGATCAACTTGGTGCGCGCCACGCTGCGCGGCCTGGAAGACATGCAGTCGCCGTCGCGCATCGCGGCCAAGCGCGGCAAGAAGGTGGAGGAACTCAACCATGGCTAATGAGTCCAACAAGACGGTGAAGGTGCGCCTGGTGCGCGGCCTTCGTGGTACCCAGTCGCGTCACCGCCTGTCGGTGCGTGCGCTGGGCCTGAACAAGCTCAACGATGTGCGTGAACTGAAGGACAGCCCGCAGGTACGCGGCCTGATCAACAAGGTTCACTACCTCGTCCAGGTTGAGGAATAAGCGACCATGACTATGCAACTCAATGATCTGAAGCCGGCCCCCGGCGCGCGTACCGAGCGCACCCGCGTCGGTCGCGGCATCGGTTCGGGCCTGGGCAAGACCTGCGGCCGCGGCCACAAGGGTTCGTTCGCGCGTAAGGGCGGCGGCAAGATCAAGGCCGGTTTCGAAGGCGGCCAGACCCCCATGCAGCGCCGTCTGCCGAAGATCGGCTTCCGTTCCAAGATGGCCAAGGACACTGCCGAAGTGCTGTCCTACCAGCTCGACAACCTGCCGGAAGGCGAGATCGATTTCGCCGCGCTGCGCGCTGCGAAGCTGGTCCCGAGCGCCGCGAAGAAGGCCAAGGTCGTCCTCAAGGGCGAGCTGAGCAAGAAGTTCGTGCTCAAGGGCATCGCCGCGACCGCCGGTGCCAAGGCGGCAATCGAAGCTGCCGGCGGCAGCGTGCAGGAGTAACACGCAGATGGCGCAGGCTGGCATGGGTAACCTCGGCGGCGGGCTTGGCAAGTTCACGGAACTTCGCCAGCGCCTGTTGTTCGTTCTCGGCGCATTGGTCGTCTACCGCATCGGCTGCTACGTGCCGGTGCCGGGCGTCAATCCCGAAGCCATGCTTGCGCTGATGCAGGCGCAGGGCGGCGGCATCGTGGACATGTTCAACATGTTCTCGGGCGGCGCCCTGCACCGTTTCAGCATTTTCGCGCTGAACGTGATGCCGTACATCTCGGCATCGATCGTGATCCAGTTGGCCACGCACATCTTCCCGTCGCTGAAGGCGATGCAGAAGGAAGGCGAATCCGGCCGACGCAAGATCACCCAGTATTCGCGCATCGGCGCGGTGCTTCTGGCGGTGGTGCAGGGCGGTAGTATCGCGCTGGCGCTGCAGAACCAGACCGCACCGGGCGGCGCACCGGTGGTGTACGCGCCGGGCATGGGCTTCGTGCTCACCGCGGTGATCGCACTGACCGCCGGCACCATCTTCCTGATGTGGGTCGGCGAGCAGGTCACCGAGCGCGGTATCGGCAACGGCGTGTCGCTGATCATCTTCGCCGGCATCGTCGCCGGGCTGCCGGCCGCGTCGATCCAGACCGTGGAAGCCTACCGCGACGGCAACATGAGCTTCATCTCGCTGTTGCTGATCGTGCTGACCATCCTCGCCTTCACCCTGTTCGTGGTGTTCGTCGAGCGCGGGCAACGGCGGATCACGGTGAACTACGCGCGGCGCCAAGGCGGCCGTAACGCGTACATGAACCAGACTTCGTTCCTGCCGCTGAAGCTGAACATGGCCGGCGTGATTCCGCCGATCTTCGCCTCGAGCATCCTCGCCTTCCCGGCGACGCTGTCGATGTGGTCGGGCCAGGCCGCCTCCAACAGCACCTTCGGCAGCTGGCTGCAGCGCATCGCCAATGCGCTTGGCCCGGGCGAGCCGGTGCACATGATCGTGTTCGCTGCGCTGATCATCGGCTTCGCGTTCTTCTATACCGCGCTGGTGTTCAACTCGCAGGAAACCGCGGACAACCTGAAGAAGTCCGGCGCGCTGATCCCGGGTATCCGTCCGGGCAAGGCCACCGCCGACTACGTCGACGGCGTGCTGACCCGGTTGACCGCTGCCGGCTCGCTGTATCTGGTGATCGTGTGTCTGTTGCCGGAAATCATGCGCACACAGCTTGGCACCTCGTTCCATTTCGGCGGCACCTCGCTGCTGATCGCGGTCGTGGTGGTGATGGACTTCATTGCGCAGATCCAGGCGCATCTGATGTCGCACCAGTACGAAAGCCTGTTGAAAAAGGCCAACCTCAAGGGTGGCTCGCGCGGCGGCGGTTTCGCCCGCGGTTGATTGCTATAATTTGACTTCCTTCGGTGAAGGCGCCCCCGGTTCCCGGGCGCAGTCTTCCCACTTGAAGGGCGGCCCATGCAGCGGTCTCGTGCGTGGGTGCGACGTGGTGGTCCTGCGCTGGAGTAGCGCGGGCGGCCGAGGTGGATCCTCACCCTGGCCAACGACGTCCGGCGCCGGAGCATGGGCACACTCCCCATGCCGGGCTTGCGGAACCGAAAGGTTCCACGGGCTTCCATGTAACCCGAGACCTTGCTAGACTTACAAGTTCACTTTTTGATCCATCCTGCCGGATGGCGCCACAGTGCGCCGTCGGGCCATCACTCAGTTGGAGAACCGCGTCATGGCGCGTATTGCAGGCGTCAACCTGCCAGCCCAGAAGCACGTCTGGGTCGGGTTGCAAAGCATTTTCGGCATCGGCCGTACCCGTTCGAAGAAGGTCTGCGAAGCCGCAGGCGTGACCTCGACCACCAAGATCCGTGACCTGTCCGAACCGGAAATCGAGCGCCTGCGCCTCGAAGTCGGCAAGTACATCGTCGAAGGCGACCTGCGTCGCGAAGTGGGCATCGCCATCAAGCGTCTGATGGACCTGGGCTGCTACCGCGGCCTGCGTCATCGTCGTGGCCTGCCGCTGCGTGGTCAGCGCACCCGCACCAACGCCCGCACCCGCAAGGGCCCGCGCAAGGCGATCAGGAAGTAAGGGACAGACATGGCTAAGCCCGCAGCATCAAAAACCAAGAAGAAGATCAAGCGCGTCGTCACCGACGGCGTCGCCCACGTCCACGCTTCGTTCAACAACACCATCGTGACCATCACCGACCGTCAGGGCAATGCATTGTCCTGGGCGACCTCCGGTGGCGCTGGTTTCCGCGGTTCGCGCAAGTCCACGCCGTTCGCGGCGCAGGTTGCCGCCGAAAAGGCCGGGCGCGCTGCGCTCGACTACGGCGTGAAGTCGCTGGAAGTGCGCATCAAGGGCCCGGGTCCGGGTCGCGAGTCCGCCGTCCGTTCGTTGAACAACGTCGGATACAAGATCACCAACATCATCGACGTGACGCCCATCCCGCACAACGGGTGCCGTCCGCCGAAAAAGCGTCGCGTCTAAAGGAGCGATAAGAAATGGCTCGTTATATCGGTCCTACCTGTAAGCTCGCGCGCCGTGAAGGCGCCGATCTTTCCCTCAAGAGCCCGGCGCGTGCGCTGGACTCCAAGTGCAAGCTGGAGCAAAAGCCCGGCCAGCACGGCGCGACCGCCCGCAAGGGCAAGCTGTCCGACTACGCCACCCAGCTGCGCGAAAAGCAGAAGGTCAAGCGTATCTACGGTCTGCTGGAGCGTCAGTTCCGCAACTACTACAAGAAGGCCTCGACCAAGAAGGGCAACACCGGCGAGAACCTGCTGCAGCTGCTGGAAACCCGCCTGGACAACGTCGTCTACCGCATGGGCTTTGCCGTCACCCGCCCGGCCGCGCGCCAGCTGGTGTCGCACCGCGGCGTGCTGGTCAACGGCAAGTCGGTGAACCTGGCCTCGTACCAGGTCAAGGCCGGCGATGCGATCGCCCTGTCGGAAAAGGCGCAGAAGCAGCTTCGCGTGCAGGAAGCGCTGACCGTTGCCGAAACGCACGACCTGAACCCGTCCTGGGTCGAGGTCGATTCGAAGAAGTTCAGCGGCATCTTCAAGGCCGTGCCGGATCGTGCGGACCTGCCTGCTGACATCAACGAAGCGCTGATCGTCGAGTTGTATTCGAAGTAATCACATTGGAGAGCCTCCGGCAACGGAGGCTCGTCAGGAGAACCCGCAACATGACGGTTACCGCCAACCAGGTTCTGCGCCCCCGTGGGCCGCAGATCGAACGCCTTACCGACAACCGCGCCAAGGTCGTAATCGAGCCCTTGGAGCGCGGGTATGGGCACACGCTGGGCAATGCCCTGCGTCGCGTGCTGCTGTCCTCGATCCCCGGCTTCGCGATCACCGAAGTCGAGATCGACGGCGTGCTGCACGAGTACACCACGGTCGAAGGGCTGCAGGAGGACGTGCTGGATGTCCTGCTCAACCTCAAGGACGTGGCCATCCGCATACACACCGGCGACAGCGCCACGCTGTCGCTGTCCAAGCAGGGTCCGGGCACGGTCACTGCCGCCGACATCAAGACCGACCACAACGTCGAGATCCTCAACAACGACCACGTGATCTGCCACCTGACCAAGGACATGGCGATCAACATGCGTCTGAAGATCGAGCGTGGCTTCGGCTACCAGCCGGCCGCCGCGCGTCGCCGTCCGGACGAGGAGACCCGCACCATCGGTCGCCTGATCCTGGATGCGTCGTTCTCGCCGGTTCGTCGCGTCGCCTACGCGGTCGAATCCGCGCGCGTCGAGCAGCGCACCGACCTGGACAAGCTGGTCCTGGACATCGAGACCAACGGCACGATCGATGCCGAGGAAGCCGTGCGCACCGCCGCCGACATCCTCAGCGATCAGCTGTCGGTGTTCGGCGACTTCACCCATCGCGACCGTGGCGCGGCCAAGCCGGCCAGCAACGGCGTGGATCCGGTGCTGCTGCGTCCGATCGACGATCTGGAACTGACCGTGCGTTCGGCCAACTGCCTGAAGGCCGAGAGCATCTACTACATCGGCGATCTGATCCAGAAGACCGAAGTGGAACTGCTCAAGACCCCGAACCTCGGCAAGAAGTCGCTGACCGAGATCAAGGAAGTGCTGGCCCAGCGCGGCCTGTCGCTCGGCATGAAGCTGGAGAACTGGCCGCCGGCCGGCGTCGCCCAGCACGGCATGCTCGGCTAAGCAGCCGCACCTGGCCGATGCCGCACCGGCATCGGCCACGGACGCTGCAGGTCCGGTCATGGATGGCCGGGCAGGACTCCACGGAGTCCAGGTAAGACCGCCAGGGAGGGAAGCAGGGACGCCTTCGCGGCGCCTCGCGCCGCATCAGTTGCACAACTACGCCGACGGGTCTTCAAGCCCGCGGCGTTGTCCGGTCAGGGACGGCCGGCTCGGACCATCCGCAGTCCATTGTTCAACGCCAGGACGGCGACAGCGATCTCCAGCAGTTTCAACTTTCCATATCCATAGGAACCAAGACCATGCGTCACCAGAAATCCGGCCGCAAGTTCAACCGCACCAGCGCCCATCGCCAGGCGATGTTCTCCAACATGGCGGCCTCGCTGTTCAAGCACGAGCTGATCAAGACCACCCTGCCGAAGGCCAAGGAACTGCGTCGCGTCGCCGAGCCGCTGATCACCATCGCCAAGGTCGATGGCGTCGCCAATCGCCGTCTGGCCTTCTCGCGCCTGCGCGACAAGGAAGCGGTGGGCAAGCTGTTCGTCGAGCTGGGCCCGCGTTACCAGTCGCGTCCGGGCGGCTACCTGCGCATCCTGAAGTGCGGCTTCCGCGCCGGCGACAACGCGCCGATGGCGTACGTCGAGCTGGTCGATCGCCCGACCGCGATCGCCGAGGAAGTGGCCGAGTAAATCCGGCCCGCACCGCGTCAGCAAGAAGCCCGGCATGTCCGGGCTTTTTTGCGTCTGGAGGGCATCGGTTTGCGCCGCGCATGATTCGCCGCGTTCGCTGCACCCAAGGACGCACGGCACATGGTGGCGAGGCGGGCGATGGCGGATAATGCGCGCACCGTTCATGTGAGCCCGACCCGATGAACCCGTTACGCTGGAGTTTCCGCGCGCAGTTCCTGTTCGGCTTCCTGATCTGTGCCGGGCTGCTGGGCTATGCGATCTACGTGCAGGTGCAGCTCGGCATCGAGCCCTGTCCGCTGTGCATCTTCCAGCGCATCGCGTTCGCCGCGCTGGGCCTGCTGTTCCTGCTCGGCGCCCTGCACGGGCCGGCCCGCAGTGGCGGGCGCAAAGTCTATGGCGTGCTGGCGTTCCTGGCCGCGGCCATCGGCGCCGGCATCTCCACCAAGCACGTGTCGGTGCAGCTGTTTCCCGATCCGATGGCCTCCTGCGGGCCGCCGCTGAGCTTCCTGCGCGAGACGATGGGGCCGTTCGAAGTGCTGCGCCGGGTGCTGACCGGGACCGGCGACTGCGGCAATATCGACTGGCGCTTCCTCGGCCTGTCGATGCCGATGTGGTGCCTGATCTGTTTCGTGGCGCTGGCGCTGTTCGCGCTGTATGCCGGGTTCAAGGCCCGGCGGCGTTCGCTGCACTGAGATTTCCGCGTGCGGCGCGCCTTGCCGTCGGCGGAGAGTGGGCGCACTTGTAGGAGCGGCTTCAGTCGCGACAGGCGCTATCGGTAAGGCCCTGTCGCGGCTGAAGCCGCTCCTACACGGTGCTGTAGGCGGTAAACGGATGGCGTGAATCCGCGGGCAGCTGCGGCGCGCCCGCTGCGAACTATCGCTGCGCCGCGCCCATCCACGCATCCAGGCCGGCCCGTCGCGGGCGCGGCCTGGTTGCGCATCCGCCTCAGAAGTCCTGCTGCAGGCTCAGGTAGACGCCGCGGCGCGGCGCCCATTGCGGGGCGAACACGCCGATGCCGCCGCCGTCGCGCAGCTGGTAGGCGCGATCGAGCACGTTGAGCACCGCCACTTGCGCGTGCAGCGGATGCGCGCTGAGCGCGAAGTCGTGGCCGGCGCTGAGGTTCAGCTGGAAGTACGAGGGCAGCTCGCCGCCGTTGGGCACGGTGGCGGTATCGGTGCGCAGGCCGCTGCCGAACAGGTAGTTGGCGCCGATCCGGCTGGCGTCGTCGATCGCGTAGCTGATGCCGCCGGACGAGGTGAACTTCTGGTCGTGGTCCAGGTGGATCCAGTTGTCGTAGGCGTAGGCCAGCGCGTCCGGATCGAAGTTGTACAGGCTGGTCATGACCCGCTTGCCCATCGCCTTGCTGTAGGCGACGTTGAAGTAGGCGGTGACCGGGCCATTGCTGTAGTCGGCGCTGAACTCGGCGCCGCGGATGCGGCCGTAGCGGTAGTTGAAGGTGGAATACACGTAGGCGGCGCCGAACTGGCCTTCGTCCTGCAGGCGGTCGGCCTTGCGGTAGTAGGTGTCCAGGCCCAGGGTCAGGTGCTCGTTGACCACCTGCGAGATGCCCATGTCGTAGTAGTCGCTGCGCTCGCTCAGCGGCGTGGTCGCGCCGCCGGCGGTGGACTGCTGGTTGGTGGTGCCGTCGTACAGGGCGATATCGCTGGTGGAGATCAGTTCGCTGGCCGGCGGGGTGAAGTAGCGCGCATAGCCGGCATGCACGGTGGTGTCGGCGCTGGCCTGCCAGACCACGCCCAGGCGCGGGCTGAGCTGGCCTTCGGTGGTACCGAACGCCTTGTAGCGGTCGCCGCGCACGCCGTAGTTCACGGTCCAGTCGTTGCCGATCTTCCATTCGTCCTGCAGGTAAACCGCGTAGGTGCTGGCGTGGAAGCGGCTGGCGTCGGGAATGAAGACCGGCGCGTTGCTGGTCTGGTTGCCGTCGGCATCGGCCGGGAACACATAGGAATTGTTGCTGGCGACGGCGTGTTCGAAGTTGCCGTACACGCCGTAGCGCAGCGTGTGCGCGTCGCCGAGCGGGGTGGAGAAGTCGGCCTGCACGGTGTTGGCGCGGTTGCTGCGGTCCACCTGCGAGGCGACGCCGTTGAAGATCAGGTCGCCGGCGACATCGGGCGAGAACGCGACGCTGCTGTAGCGCTGACCGGCCGATAGCTGATAGCTGGTGGCGCCGAGCGAACCCTGCAGCACCAGGGTACCGAAGCGGGTGTTCTCGCGCTGGTTCTCGTCGAGCTTGGACGAATCGAAGTCGGTGCTGCCCAGGTAATCGTAGGCAGGGGTCTGCCCGGGATTGTTCGGGATCTGGAAGCGGTTGTTGGCGTAGCCGACCAGCAGGCTGAGCCGGGTGTTCTCGTCGATCAGATAGCTGAGGTCGGCGAAGCCTTTGCCCTGATGCGTCTTGTCGTGCTCGGGGTCGCGGCTGTTGACCGGATTCTCCAGGCCGAGCTTGTTCTGCTCGTAATCGCCGGTGACGAACCAGCTCCAGCGGCCGCTGCTGCCCCACCAGGAGGCGTTCGGGTTGAGCGTGCCGTAAGAGCCGCCGGTGATGCCGACGCTGCCGCCGTTGCCCAGTTCCACGCCGCTCTTGGTGGTGATGTCCACCACTGCCGCGGTGCGATCGCCGAACTGCGCCGGCAGCGCGCCGTCGAGCAGCTTGATGCTCTTGATCGTGCGCGGATCCAGGCTCTGGCCGAAGCCGGAGATGGACTCGGGGATCAGTACGCCATTGATGCGGTACTGCAGGTTGGCGTGGTCGCCACGCACGTGGATGCCGCCGTAGGAATCCTGGACCACGCCCGGCGCCTGCAGCAGTACCTGGTTGAGCGGGGTGGAGGCGCCCAGCGGCAAGCGCTCGATGTCCTCGGCCGTGATCGAGTACTGGCTACTGCCGATGTCCGGCGACAGCGCGTTGCGCGCCGCCTCCAGCTTGGCGGTGACGGTGACCGCATCCAGGTCGGTGGTGCGCTCGGGGCCGGTGTCGGCGCTGGTCGCATCGGCGGCTAGCGCGAAGCCGGGTGCGGCCAGCAGGACAAGGGCGATGGCGGTGGAGAGGGGGCGGGGCGTCATGGCGAGGGCGAGACCTGGAATGGGAGGGGAAAGAACCTGTTATGTAATAACATTCTACTTTCGTGACAGCGTTGGCGTAGGTCGGAAGTCATGGCCGGCTTGCGCGCTTTGCCTGGCGTTCATGTCCCGGCACCGGTTGCGGCCACGGCTGCGCGAGCGCGTCACGCGGCGCTTTGCGTCGCGGCCAGGCTCTGCGAACATCGCAGGTTGCCAAGGAGTCCTTTCATGAACCTGTCCGTCCCCGCCGCCGCGCCCGAATCCGCTTCACCGTCCTGGGCGCCCGCAAGCTGGCGCGGCAAACCCGCGCTGCAGATGCCGGTGTATCCGGACGCGCAGGCGCTGGAGGCGACGCTGGGCGAATTGCGCCACCTGCCGCCGCTGGTCACCTCGTGGGAGATCTTCGCGCTGAAGAAGCAACTGGCCGAGGCGCAGGAAGGCAAGCGGTTCCTGCTGCAGGGCGGCGATTGCGCGGAGAACTTCAGCGATTGCGAGTCCGGCACGATCTCCAACCGGCTAAAGGTGCTGCTGCAGATGAGCCTGGTGCTGGTGCACGGCTTGCGCCTGCCGGTGGTGAGGGTGGGCCGCTACGCCGGCCAGTACGCCAAGCCGCGCTCGGCCGATACCGAGACACGCGACGGCGTGACCCTGCCGAGCTACCGCGGCGACGTAGTCAACGGCCCGGAGTTCACCGCGCAGGCGCGCGTGCCCGATCCGCGGCGGATGATCACCGCGCACTCGCGTTCGGCGATGACGATGAACTTCGTGCGCGCGCTGATCGATGGCGGCTTCGCCGACCTGCACCATCCCGAGTACTGGAACCTGAGCTGGGTCGGCTATTCGCCGCTGGCCGAGGACTACCAGAAGATGGTGTCCTCGATCGGCGATGCGGTGCGCTTCATGGAGACGCTGTCCGGCGCGCAGCTGTACAACCTCAACCGGGTCGATTTCTACACCTCCCACGAAGCGCTGCTGCTGCCGTACGAGGAAGCGCTGACCCGCGAGGTGCCGAGGCAGTGGGGCTGGTTCAACCTCAGCACGCATTATCCGTGGATCGGCATGCGTACCGCGGCGCTGGACGGCGCGCACGTGGAATATTTCCGCGGCATCCGCAACCCGATCGCGATCAAGGTCGGGCCGTCGGCGCAGCCGGACCAGTTGCTGCGCCTGATCGACGTGCTCAATCCCGAGGACGAACCGGGCCGGCTGACCTTCATCCACCGCATGGGTGCGGCGCAGATCGCGCAGAAACTGCCGCCGCTGCTGGATGCGGTGAAGCGCGACGGCCGCCGCGTGCTGTGGGTGTGCGATGCGATGCACGGCAATACCGAGAGCACCAGCAACGGCTACAAGACGCGGCGCTACGACAACGTGCTGGGCGAGGTGGAGCAGTCGTTCGACATCCACGCCGCGGCCGGCACGCGACTGGGTGGCGTGCACCTGGAGCTGACCGGCGAAGACGTCACCGAATGCACCGGCGGCGCGCGCGAGCTGACCGAGCGCGACCTGGAGCGGGCCTATCGCTCCAGCGTGGATCCGCGCCTGAACTACGAGCAATCGCTGGAGATCGCGCTGGCGATCGTGCGCAAGCAGAACGGGCGCAGCGTGCCGCTGAGCGCGGACTGACGGCGCGCTCCCACGGTCGCCGCAGCGCGCTTGCTGGTGCGCCGTGTGCGCCAGGCGCCGATGGTGGGGCGATGGGTCTCGTTGATGCCCGTGAGTCGTCGATATCCGGCGCCGCGCATGCAGCTGCCGTGCGCACGTATCGCGGCCTGCGCTGCGGGACTGGTGGTGTTGGTCGGCGATGTCGGCGCATCGGGCCCTGGCAGGCGCAGTGTCTGCTGCATCCAGCTTCGTAACTGAAGACGCACCAATTGCGGCGACCGCTGCAGGCCGTTGGCGAGTTGCTTGTCACCGGGCAGGAACCCCGCACGATGCGGCCGCGCATATCGGTCATGGATTGCGCCAGGAATGGGGCTCCACTCGCTCGCGATGAGCCTGTCGCGGATGCGCGCGATGCGCGCGCCTCACGATGACGACGCGGTTCGTACCGGTCGCAGCGCTCGACACGATGCTTATGCTTGCTTTGTCACACTGTCGCGACTCCTCCCCCCCTTCAAGGAGCGCATCTTGAACCTGGATCTCGACTGGATCCCGTGGCGCGATTACACGTTGCCGATCGGCGCCGCGGTAGTGCTCGGCTTCCTCGCCTGGTGGCTGTTGCTGCGCATCGCGCAGCGCATGCGCGGGCGCGACTACCGGCGTGCGCGCATCGTGCGCGTGCTCAGCGTGCCGATGGCATTCCTGCTGCCGATGCTGATGCTCAGCTTCGCGCTGGAATCCACGCCGCTGGACGAGCGCGCGCTGACCGATCTGCAGCACCTGCTGCATATCGGCATGATCGGCTGCGTGACCTGGCTGCTGGTGCGCGGCGCCGCCGCGCTGGAAAAGGCGATCCTGCGCAGCTATCCGATCGAAGTGGCCGACAATCTGACCGCGCGGCGCATCCAGACCCAGACCCGGGTGCTGGCCCGCGTGGCGATGGGCACGATCATCCTGCTCGGCACGTCGGTGGTGCTGCTGACCTTCCCGGCGGTGCGGCAGATCGGCACCACGCTGCTGGCCTCGGCCGGCATCATCGGCCTGGTCGCCGGTATCGCCGCCAAGCCGGTGTTCGGCAACCTGATCGCAGGCCTGCAGATCGCCTTGACCCAGCCGATCCGGCTCGACGACGTGGTCATCGTCGAAGGCGAGTGGGGCCGTATCGAGGAGATCGGCAGTTCCTACGTGGTGGTGCGGATCTGGGACGAGCGGCGCATGGTGGTGCCGTTGACCTGGTTCATCGAGAACCCGTTCCAGAACTGGACGCGCAGCAGCGCCGACCTGCTCGGTACCGCGTTCCTGTGGCTGGACTACCGCACACCGATGCCGCAGCTGCGCGCCGAGCTGGAGCGGATCTGCAAGAGCGAGCCGCTGTGGGATGGCCGCGTCTGCGTGACCCAGGTGACCGAGACTAGCGAGAGCACGATTCAGGTGCGCCTGCTGGTCAGCGCGCGCAACTCCGGCGATGCGTTCGACCTGCGCTGCATCGTGCGCGAACGGATGATCGATTTCCTGACCCGCGAACATCCATATGCCTTGCCTAGGATGCGCGCGGAGATTTCCTCGGACACCGCGCGCGCGGCCCCGCGGCCGCCATCGACGACCAGCGACTCGGCGGCGATGCGCTCGCCCGGCGCCGAGGATGGCGCGCCGGCGGCGACGGTGGCGCAGGATCCGGGCGCGCCGCGGCCGGATGCGGCGTAGTCCGGCTCGGTGCGGATGGCGCGAATACCGATTCGAGCCGAGATCGGGAACGTCCGGCGCGCGTGTGGCCTCCGAAACAGGAGCTTCTGATCGTCAAGAAACTCAATGGGCGGGCCGTCTCCGTGTCGCCCGAATCGTTTCTTTTCGATTCCTTTGCAAGCCCGCGCCGCCGCAGCGTTTCCAGTCCGGGCCTGCGCTGAAATCCACTCATAACGCTCACGCTTTTTGTAACTACTGCCGACCTAAGAGATCCGCGCCGGCCTGATCGGGGAAATGGGACGCCACCATCTCCGGCCAGCGGCGTGTCCTTGTCTCGACTCACTTGGTGGCTAGGTAATCTGCAACTAGCTTGTCCAAAAACACGAATAGCTGCCTGTTCATTTCATCGTAGTTGTTCTGCCGCAAAGCGCCCGGTTGCTGGACAAACCGCCGCTCAGTCGATGCCGCAAGTTCCGTTTGCGAGGCCTGGATCAGCAATTCCACGACATCCTTCGTGAGTTCCATGTGGCACTGAAAGCCATATACCAGCCGGCTGTACTCAACGATCTGGCGCGGGCAGCCTTCGCTGTACGCGATGATCTTGGCGTTTTCGGTGAGGCCTGGCATGTCGTTGTGCCAATGGCCGACATCGAGCGCTTTGCCGAAGTGCGAAAACTTCGGATTGGCCAAGCCTTCCTCGGTCAGCTGGATCGGAAATTTGCCAATTTCCTTTTCTGGGCTGTGCGCAAAGGGCGCATGCAGCGCTTCGCCGATCAGCTGCGATCCAAGGCAAACGCCCACGACGGCGCGCCCGTCGGCGATGGCTTTGCTGATGAGTTCGCGCTCGGCCAGGGCATTGAAGTGAGGACATTGCTCAAGTGAAGTGCCGGGATCCTGTGGGCCGCCCAGCACTACCAGAAGATCGAACGACTCTGTATCGGCCGGCAGGGCGTCATATTGGTATACACGGGAGTAGCTGGATTGATAGCCCCGAGCGTCTACCCAGTCCGCAAACGCACCGGGTGCTTCGAAGGACTCATGCATCACAAAATGAACTTTCAATGTTCTGGCCTTGGTTTTTGATTTCATTGTGAAAGTGATTGCTTTTCGGGGTGAAAATCCAGTGCGAGCTTCATTGCTCGAATGGCTAGGAAGTGCGAAAAATTCTTCTTGCGATGCGTAATGATAACTTTTGGATCGCGCTCGAGCCGAGTGTTGCGGATTTTGATCCGCCCATCCAAATGCGGGCTGATTTTCGAGATGACATCCGTCGCGAAGCGGCGCCGCTTTTGCTTGCGTTGAATATTCTTGGCGTCTGCATTGCTGTCTCGCAGGCTCTTTGCCGCTACGTGGTTCGAGCTGCTGTCACCCAGCAGGTGACCCGCTACGCCACGCCGACTGCTGAAAAACGCATTGGACTTACGGCCACGGGCGTCGGATGCCGCAACAGCCGAGAAAGCACGCATCTTGGCAGCCTTGGCGGTGTCGTCGCCTCGTGTCGTTCCGGCGATACCGCTTCAAGGCTCGTTCGTGGTTTGCGCCTTGACCGGCAGCGTCGGCAAGAACGTCGGCGGCGTGCGTGCGCGGCTGCGCTGTTCGTAGGCGTAGCCCAGTTCGATCAGGCGCGGTTCGCTCCAGGCGCCGCCGATGAACACCAAGCCCAGCGGCAGGCCGTCGCTGCTGCCCATCGGCACCGTCAGGCTCGGATAGCCGGCCACCGCGGCCGCACCGTAGCTGGCGCCGGGGAAGTCGTCGCCGCCGACCGGGTCGGTCTTCCAGGCGCGGCCGGTGGTCGGCGCGATCAGCGCATCCAGCCGCTGCGCGCGCAGCGCCGCATCGATGCCGTCCGCACCGGCCAGGCGCCTGGCTTTCGCGCGCGCTTCCAGGTAGGCCGGGTCGTCCACGCCGCGGGTGGCCTGCGCCTGTTCGAACAGGGCTTGGTCGAAGTGCGCCAACTCGCGCTCGGCATGCGCGCGGTTGAACGCGATCAGTTGTGCCAGGGTGCGCAGCGGCGCCTGGCGCGTGTCGAGGTAGCGTTCCAGCCCGGCCTTGAACTCGGTCAGCAACACGCTCAGTTCGGCGTCGTCCCATTGCCCGGCGGTGGGGATCCGCGCATCGACCACGGTGGCGCCGGCGGCGCGTAACGCGGCGACCGCGCGCGCCTGCGCCGCGGCGATGTCCGGGGTCTGGGTCAGCGGCGAGGGCAGCAGGCCGATACGCGCGCCGCGCAGCGCGTCGCGGCGCAGGTGCGCGGCGTAGTCGTAGCCGGAGGGGCGCGGTGCCGCGGCGGTGGCCGGGTCGGCAGCGTCGGGCGCGGCCAGCACGCTCAGCAGCGTCGCCGCATCGGCGACGCTGCGGGTCATCGGCCCGGCGGTGTCCTGGCTGGCGGAGATCGGGATGATGCCGTCGCGGCTGACCAGGCCCACGGTCGGTTTCAGTCCGACCAGGCCGTTCACCGCGGCCGGGCAGACGATGCTGCCGTCGGTCTCGGTGCCGATGCCGGCCGTGGCCAGATTGGCCGACACCGCCACGCCGGTGCCGGCGCTGGAGCCGCAGGGGTTGCGATCGAGCACGTACGGGTTGCGGGTCTGCCCGCCGCGCGCGCTCCAGCCCGAGCTGGATTTGCTGGAACGGAAGTTGGCCCACTCGCTGAGGTTGCTCTTGCCCAGGATCACCGCGCCCGCCTGGCGCAGGCGCTGCACCAGAAAGGCGTCGTGCGGCGGGTGGAAGTCGGCCAGGGCCAGCGAGCCGGCCGAGTTGGCCATCGGCCGCGCATCGATGTTGTCCTTCAACACCAGCGGGATGCCGTGCAGCGGGCCGCGCAGGTGCCCGGCGCGGCGTTCGGCGTCCAGTTGCCGGGCTTCGTCCAGGGCGTGCGGATTGAGCTCGATGAGCGCGTGCAGCGCCGGTCCTTGCCGGTCCAGCGCATCGATCCGCTGCAGGTAGGCCGCGGTCAGGCCGGCGCTGTCGAGCGTGCCGCGCGCCATCTGCGCCTGCAGCGTGGCGATGTCGGCTTCGGCATGGGCGAACGCGGCCGACGCGGGCGGCGGCGTGGCGACGGCGGTGTCGGGCAGGGCGGCGTGCCGGCAGCCGGCGAGGGCGCCGCACAGCAACAGGACGGGCAGCAGACGCATCGGCGCATTCCCCGGGAGTCGTTCTCCAGGAGGCTACGCAGCG
The DNA here is from genome assembly GCF_014236815.1 of Xanthomonas sp. GW. NCBI lineage: Bacteria > Pseudomonadati > Pseudomonadota > Gammaproteobacteria > Lysobacterales > Lysobacteraceae > Xanthomonas > Xanthomonas sp. GW. The sequence continues at coordinate 3,959,434 of NZ_CP051189.1, read as the reverse complement.
TTATGGGGATTGGCAAACCGGTGCGGGCTGATGCCCGCCTGCGCTCAGTGCGCGGGACGCCGCCGGCGCCGGACCAGGTCGCGGGCCAGGATGCCGACCACGGCGAGGTTGATCGCCAGGACCGCCCACGCGGCCCAGCCGGGATGGCGCACGATCGCGTAGATGTCGAACGGCAGATAGATGGCGGCGGAGATGCAGCCCAGCATCGACGCCCAGGCCTTGGCGCGCCACAGGCCCCAGGCTTCGACGATGTGCAGCACGCCGTAGGCGAGCATGCCGGCGGCGGCAAGATGTACCGCGCCGGGATTGATCATGGTGAGCAGCGACGGCAGAGCGCCGTGCTCGGGGTCCAGGCTGAAGCGGACGATCAGCCGGCCCACCGCCGCGCGCAGCGGCAGCGGACCCATCAGTTCCAGACCCGTGGCCGCGAGCACCGCCAGCAGGCCTTTGCCGGCCTCCAGCAGTGCGATCAGGTGCAGGCCCGGATGCGCATGCGGATCCGGGTTGTACGCCTTCTTGCTGGCCACGGGAACTCGGCGATCAGCCGCCGCGACCGGCGCGCTTGCGATCGCTTTCGGTCAGGAACTTCTTGCGCAGGCGGATTTCCTTCGGGGTGACTTCGACCAGCTCGTCGTCCTCGATGAAGTCCAGCGCCTGCTCCAGCGTGTACTTGATCGCCGGGGTCAGCTTGATCGCATCGTCCTTGCCCGAGGCGCGCATGTTGGTCAGCGGCTTGGTCTTGATCGCGTTGACGGTCAGATCGTTGTCCTTGGAGTGGATACCGATCAGCTGGCCTTCGTACACGTTGTCGCCTTCGGCGGCGAACAGGCGGCCACGCTCTTCCAGCGGCCCCAGCGAGTAGGCGGGGGTGGCGCCGGCGGCGTTGGCGATCATCACGCCGTTCTGGCGCTTGGCGATGGCGCCCTGTTCCTTCGGGCCGTAATGGTCGAACACGTGGAACAGCAGGCCCGAACCCTGGGTCAGGGTGCGGAACTCGTTCTGGAAGCCGATCAGGCCACGCGCCGGGATCATGTAGTCCAGGCGCACGCGGCCCTTGCCGTCCGGCTCCATGTTCTTCAGCTGGCCCTTGCGCACGCCCAGCTTCTCCATCACGCCGCCCTGGTGCTGCTCTTCGATGTCCACCACCAGCTGCTCGACCGGCTCCATCAGCTTGCCGTCGATTTCCTTGACGATGACTTCCGGGCGCGACACCGCCAGCTCGAAGCCTTCGCGGCGCATGTTCTCGATCAGCACCGACAGGTGCAGCTCGCCGCGGCCGGAGACCAGGAACTTGTCCGGGTCCGAGCCTTCCTCGACCTTCAGCGCGACGTTGTGCAGCGTCTCGCGCTCCAGGCGCTCGCGGATCTGGCGGCTGGTGATGAACTTGCCGCCGCTGTGTTCCTTGCTGCCGGCGAACGGCGAGTTGTTGACCTGGAAGGTCATCGAGATGGTCGGTTCGTCCACGGTCAGCGCCGGCAGCGCTTCCGGGGTGTCCAGGGCGCAGATGGTGTCGGAGATGCTCATGTCGGCGACGCCGGAGATGGCGACGATGTCGCCGGCCTCGGCCTCTTCCACTTCCACCCGCTCCAGGCCCATGAAGCCCAGCACCTGCAGGATCTTGCCCTGGCGCTTCTTGCCTTCGCGGTCGACGATGCTGACCGGCATGTTCTTCTTGACCTTGCCGCGCTGGATGCGGCCGATGCCGATCAGGCCGACGAAGTTGTTGTAGTCCAGCTGGCTGATGCGCATCTGGAACGGACCGTCCGGGTCCACCTGCGGCGGCGCCACGTGCTTCATGATCGCTTCGTACAGCGGGGTCATGTCGCCTTCGCGGGCGCTGTCGTCCAGGCTCGCGTAGCCGTGCAGCGCCGAAGCGTAGACGATCGGGAAGTCGAGCTGCTCGTTGGTCGCGCCGAGCTTGTCGAACAGGTCGAACACCTGGTCGATCACCCAGTCAGGACGCGCGCCCGGACGGTCGATCTTGTTGACCACCACGATCGGCTTGAAGCCCATCGCGAAGGCCTTCTGGGTCACGAAGCGGGTCTGCGGCATCGGCCCGTCCATCGCGTCGACCAGGATCAGCACCGAGTCCACCATCGACAGCACACGTTCCACTTCGCCGCCGAAGTCGGCGTGTCCGGGGGTGTCGACGATGTTGATGCGGTTGCCCTGCCAGGTGATGGCCGTGTTCTTGGCCAGGATCGTGATGCCACGTTCCTTTTCCTGATCGTTGCTGTCCATCACGCGCTCGGCCAGCACCGTGCGCTCGGAGAGGGTGCCGGACTGCTTCAGCAGGCAGTCGACGAGAGTGGTCTTGCCATGATCGACGTGGGCGACGATGGCGATATTGCGAAGATTTTCGATGGACATGCGAAAGGGGGCCAACCGGCGCCAGAAAGGAAGGAGAGTAAGCCCGCTATTATACCTGTATCCGGACGCGCCTGCCGGTTCAGGATTCAGGCGGCGGCGATGGCGCTGCCGGCGGTGCCGGAAGCGGGCCAAACAGGCCGCCGTGTATCCTATGCGCCCCAAATGACGCCCCCGTTTCCAAGGAATCCCATGTCCCTGATCGCCCATTTCGACACCGCCCGCGGCCCGATCACGATCGAGCTGTACCCCGACAAGGCGCCGCTGACCGTGGCCAACTTCGTGAACCTGGCCAAGCGCGGCTTCTACGACGGGCTGAGCTTCCACCGCGTGATCGCCGATTTCATGATCCAGGGCGGCTGCCCGGAAGGCTCCGGCCGCGGCGGCCCGGGCTACCGCTTCGAGGACGAGACCGACAACGGCGTGCGCCACGAGCGCGGCGTGCTGTCGATGGCCAATGCCGGTCCCAGCACCAACGGCAGCCAGTTCTTCATCACCCACACCGCCACCCCGTGGCTGGACGGCAAGCACACCGTGTTCGGCAAGGTGACCCAGGGTCTGGACGTGGTCGACAGCGTCGCCCAGGGCGATGCGATCAACAAGATCACCATCGAAGGCGACACCGATGCGGTGCTGGCGGCCAAGGCCGACCGCGTCGCCGAGTGGAACCGCCTGCTCGACGCCTGAGTGCCGCCGCGACCGGCCCTGGCGGCCGGTCGCAGATGGCCTGCGTGCTAACATTTCCCGGTTGCTTGCCGCGCCCGACCCCCGATGACGATGCGTCCCCTTTTGCTGTGCATGGTGCTGCTCGCAATCGGTGGCGGCGTGCACGCGTGGTGGCGCAGTTCGGGGGCAACTCCGGCGCCGGCAGCGCTGGCGGCCGGCGATCCGCGGCGGCTCACCGGCGCGGACGGCATCGTCATGCTGGCCGCCGACTGGTGCGGCTACTGCCGCCGGCAACAGGCCGATTTCGAACGTGCCCAGGTCCGCTACCGCGTGCTCGACGTGGAGCAGGAGGAGGACCGCCTGGCCGCCGCCGCCCTGGGCCACGAAGGCGTGCCGATCACGGTGATCGGCCAGCACGTCATCGACGGCTACGACACTGCCGCCCTGGACGCGCACCTGCTGCCGCTCGGCTACCGCGTCTACTGATTCCCTTATCCCTTTTTTAGCAGAGGAACCCCCCATGAAGACACCCGTACGTGTTGCTGTGACCGGCGCTGCCGGCCAGATCGGCTATGCCCTGCTGTTCCGTATCGCCTCCGGCGAAATGCTGGGCAAGGACCAGCCGGTGATCCTGCAGCTGCTCGAGCTGCCGATGGAGAAGGCCCAGGCCGCGCTGAAGGGCGTGATGATGGAGCTGGAAGACTGCGCGTTCCCGCTGCTGGCCGGCATGGTCGGCACCGACGACGCCGAAGTGGCGTTCAAGGACGCCGACGTCGCCCTGCTGGTCGGTGCGCGTCCGCGCGGCCCGGGCATGGAGCGCAAGGACCTGCTGCTGGAGAACGCCAAGATCTTCACCGCGCAGGGCGCGGCGCTGAACAAGGTCGCCAGCCGCAACGTCAAGGTGCTGGTGGTCGGCAACCCGGCCAACACCAACGCCTACATCGCGATGAAGTCGGCGCCGGACCTGAATCCGAAGAACTTCACCGCCATGCTGCGCCTGGACCACAACCGCGCGCTGAGCCAGCTGGCCGGCAAGCTCGGCAAGCCGGTCGGCGGCATCGAGAAGCTGGTGGTGTGGGGCAACCACAGCCCGACCATGTACCCGGACTACCGCTTCGCCACCGTCGAGGGCGCGTCCATCGCCGAGGCGATCAACGACCAGGAGTGGAACGCCGGCACCTTCATCCCGACCGTGGGCAAGCGCGGCGCGGCGATCATCGAGGCGCGCGGCTCGTCCTCGGCCGCTTCGGCCGCCAACGCCGCCATCGACCACGTGCGCGACTGGGTGCTGGGCAGCAACGGCAAGTGGGTGACGATGGGCGTGCCGTCCGACGGCTCCTACGGCATCCCGGAAGGCGTGATGTTCGGCTTCGCGGTGACCACCGAGAACGGCGAGTACACCCTGGTCAAGGATCTGCCGATCGACGACTTCAGCCAGAAGTACATCGACAAGACCCTGGCCGAGCTGGAAGAAGAGCGCAGCGGCGTGGCGCACCTGCTGGGCTGATCGCGCCTGCGATCGCGGTACCGAAAACGCCGGGCTTGCCCGGCGTTTTTTTTGGTCGGCCGGTGCGCCGCCTCGCGGCGTGGGCGCATGCGCGATTGTTCCCAATGCGCAATCGGCAGCGTTTAGAATGCGCGACTCGAAACGGGCATGGAAGGCACGAATGAACCAACGGATGTGGGGCTTGCTGCTGCTGATGGCTGCGGCATTGGGATGGTCGGGATCGGCCAAGGCCTGGCAGTCCTGCCAGGACGTGGTGGTCGGCATGTACGCCAACAATCAGCCCGTGCTGCAAAGCCAGTGCGAGTGGTTGGCCGGCGCGGTCGCGTTGGATCCGGCGAGCCGGGCGATGGGGTCGGTGTGGAACTACAGCGACGCCGACCAAGCCAAGGCGGCTGCGCAACGCGACTGCGGACCGTCCTGCCTGGTGGTGAGTTTCTACGACGATTACTTCTACCTGGCCGCTTCCGACGACGACGCCATCGGCTACGCCGCCACGGCGGATGAGGCGGTGCGGCAATGCGTGCTGGCCAGGCCCGGTGCGCGCTGCGACGTCGTGGTCTCGGCCGGCAGCGGCGGCCGCGCGGTGTACTGGCCCTTCAGCGCGCTCGGCTACAACGGCAAGCAGCAGAAGGCCTACGCTGCGGCCGGCGGCGCGCGCCGCCGCGATGCCCGGCAGGCCGTGCTGCAGCTGTGCGGTGGCGAGCCGGATTGCTTTGCCTACGTGCACCAGCTTGCCCATGCGGCGATGGCCCTCGGCGCAGACGGCGAGCTGTATGCCTCCGAAGGCAACAGCGCCGGACAGGCGCGTCGGGCCGCGAAAAAGTATTGCGCCGCCGAGCAGGGCGGCAAGGCCAAGTGCGAGATCGTGGCCGAGACCGGCAAGGCCGCGCACTAGGGCGCCGCGCCGGCGCTGCTCGCGGCGGCCCTGCGGCGCGGCGGTGTGCTACGTTGCCTCGGCCATTCGCCAGGGGAACAACCTTATGCTCGTGCCGTATCGCTGGATCGGGGTGCTGGCCGTCGCCAGCCTGTTGCCGTTCGCCGCTGCGGCCGCCGACAGCGGTTACCGGCAGCCGCCCGAGCCGCTGTTGGGAGTCATGCGCGCGCCGTTGAATCCGTCGCCGCGCCTGGATCCCACCGGCAAGACCCTGCTGCTGGTGCAGCGCACCCAGTATCCGCCGATCGCGCGCGTCGCCGAGCCGTACCTGAAGCTGGCCGGCGTGCGCGTGGAGCCACGCAGCCACAGCCGCCACGACATGTCCAACGGCTACGGCATCCGTGCCTGCCTGGAAGGCTTCAGCCTGGTCGATGTGGCCAGCGGCAAGCAGACCGCGGTGACCCTGCCGGCCGGTGCCTGTCCGGCGCTGCCCGTGTGGTCGCCGGACGGGCGCCGTTTCGCCTTCAACAACACCGCCGCCGACCGCGTCGAGCTGTGGCTGGGCGACGTCGCCACCGGCAACGTGCGCCGCATCGACGGTGTGCAGCTCAACCCGGTGCTGGGCGGCGAGATCCAGTGGCTGGGCGGCAGCGACACGCTGCTGCTGAAGACCGTGCCGCAGGACCTGGGCGCGGCGCCGCGCAAGGCCGCGGTGCCGCCGGGTCCGGAGGTCAAGGAAACCATCCAGGGCAAGGGCGAGAGCAGCACCTACGAGGCGCGCGATACGCTGTCCAGTCCCGAGGACGAGGCGTTGTTCGCGTATTACGCCACCTCGCAGTTGCTCACCGTCGATGCGGCCAGCGGCAAGCAGAGCAAGGTCGGCGCGCCGGCGGTCTATACCGCGGTCGATGGCGCGCCCGACGGCCGCCATGTGCGCGTGGAGCGGCTCAAGCGGCCGTATTCCTACGTCACCACCTATGCGCGTTTCGCCCACGATGTGGCGGTGCTGGATCTGTCCAATGGCGGCGAGCGCGTGCTGGCCGATCTGCCGGTCGCCGACCGGGTGCCGGTGCAGGGCGTGCCGACCGGTCCGCGTGCGTATTCCTGGCGGGCCAACCAGCCGGCCACGCTGGTCTGGGCCGAGGCGCTGGACGGCGGCGACTGGAAGGCCACCGTGCCCGCGCGCGACAAACTGCTGACCCTGGCGGCGCCGTTCACCGCCAAGCCGCGCGAGCTGGCGCGGGTGACCCAGCGCTACGCCGGCCTGTCCTGGTTCGCCCAGGGCGGGCAGGCGCTGCTGGACGAATACGACGAGAACCGCCATTGGCGGCGCACCACGCTGCTCGACGCCGACCGCGCCGGCACGCCCGGGCGCGTGCTGTTCGATCTGTCCACCGACGACCTGTACGCCGATCCCGGCACCCCGGAACTGCGCGTGCTGGCCAACGGCGAAGCGGTGCTGCACGAGGACCGCGGCGCGCTGTTCCTGAGCGGGCAGGGCGCCACGCCGGCCGGCGACCGCGCGTTCCTGGACCGCTACGACCTGGCCAGCGGCAAGACCGAGCGCCTGTTCCGCAGCGATGCCAGCGTCGACGAGGTGTTCGCCGGGTTCGCCGGCGACGACACCACCCGGCTGCTGACCTGGCGCCAGTCGCCGACCGATCCGCCGAACGTGTACCTGCGCGCGCTGGGCCAGGCGCAGCCCGGTGCGGCGGCGGGCGACGCGGTCTACGCATCGAGCGTCGCGCCGGTCACCCGCTTCCCCGATCCCACGCCGCTGGTACGGCAGATCAAGAAGCGGCTGGTGACCTACAAGCGCAAGGACGGCGTGGAACTGTCGTTCACCCTGTACACGCCGCCGGGCTACAAGGAAGGCACGCGGGTGCCGGCGATCCTGTACGCCTATCCGCTGGACTACGCCGACCCGTCCAAGGCCGGCCAGGTCAGCGGCGCCAACGAGCGCGATTTCACCCGCCTGAGCTCCTACCAGCTGCTGTTGCTGGCCGGCTACGCGATCATCGACGACACCGCGTTCCCGATCGTCGGCGATCCCAAGACCGCCTACGACACCTATCTGCAGCAGCTGGTGGACAACGCCACCGCGGCGGTAGACAAGGCGGTGGAACTGGGCGTGGTCGATCGCCAGCGGATCGGCGTCACCGGCCACAGCCACGGCGCACTGATGGCAGCCAACCTGCTGGCGCATACCGACCTGTTCCGCGCCGGCGTGGCCACCAGCGGCAGCTACAACAAGACCCTGACCCCGTTCGGCTTCCAGAACGAACGGCGTTCGTTCTGGGCGGCGCCGGAGGTGTACGCGCAGGCCTCGGCGTTCTTCCATGCCGACAAGATCAACGAACCGCTGCTGATCGTGCATGGCATGGACGACGCCAATCCCGGCACCGAAACCACCCAGGCGCCGCGGCTGTTCCAGGCGATCCGCGGCAACGGCGGCACCGCGCGGCTGGTGCTGCTGCCGTTCGAGCCGCACTGGTATAGCGCGCGCGAGTCCAACGAGGACGTGGTGGCCGAGATGCTGGAGTGGTTCGACCGCTACGTGAAGCATGCGCCGCCGCGTGCGGCGGCGGAGGCGAAAGCGGCAGCGCAGAAGCGGTAGTCGGCCGTGCCATGACTGTGCCTCGCTACCCCGGCACAGACATTCCCGTCCGCCGTGGCGACCTGGTCAAGTGGTTCGACGACGAAAGCCCATCCACAGTGCTCTTTGTGGTCAGCACCGGCGACTTTCCCCCGCAGGAAGACGCGGCCTCGAGGGAATGGTTTCGGTCGGAGTTCGGCCAAGGCGTCATGATCGACACTCCAAGCGCTGGTCGGGTGCTTGAGTCGGAAGACTGCGCGAACCTGACATTGGTGCGCTCGGTCGATGGGCACGCCTGACGATTGGTCCGGGCCGACGCCGCTTCGCAGCTCGGCTCGATTCAGGTATTCGGCCACCGGCGCCGTTCGACCAAGGTCGGACGACGCCACGCCGCGCAGGGACTATGCTCGGCGTGGGTGCATCGCCTTGGGAGGGGCCGCATGGACTACGCGACGCTGTACCGGCGCTCGATCGAGCAGCCGCAGGAGTTCTGGGCGGAGCAGGCCAAGGCGATCCACTGGCAGCGCCCGCCGCAGACGATCCTGGAATACGACGATCCGCCGTTCCGGCGCTGGTTCGGCGGCGGCCTGACCAACCTGTGCTACAACGCGGTCGACCGGCACCTGCCCGAGCGCGCCACGCAGCTGGCGCTGGTGGCGGTGTCCAGCGAGACCGGGCAGACCCGCGAGTTCACCTATGCGCAACTGCACGTCGAGGTCGTCGCCTTCGCCGCGGTACTGCTGCGCCTGGACGTGCAGCGCGGCGACCGCGTGGTCATCTACATGCCGAACATGGCCGAGGCGGTGTTCGCGATGCTGGCCTGCGCGCGCATCGGCGCGGTGCATTCGGTGGTATTCGGCGGTTTCGCCGCGCACAACCTGGCGCTGCGCATCGACGATGCGGCGCCGAAGCTGCTGATCGCCGCCGATGCCGGCAGCCGCGGCGGCAAGATCATTCCATACAAGCCGCTGGTCGATGCCGCCTGCGCGGAAGCCAGCGCGCCGCCGCCGAAGGTGTTGATCGTCTCGCGCGGGCTGGATCCGGCGCAGCCGCGCAGCGACGGGCGCGACGTGGACTACGCCACTCTGCGCGCGCAGGTCGGCGATACGCAGGTGCCGGTGACCTGGCTGGAATCCAACGAGCCCAGCTACCTGCTGTATACCTCAGGCACCACCGGCAAGCCCAAGGGCGTGCAGCGCGACGTCGGCGGCTACGCGGTGGCGTTGGCGCTGTCGATGCGCACGGTGTTCGATTGCGCGCCGGGGCAGGCGATGTTCTCCACCTCCGATGTCGGCTGGGCGGTCGGCCATTCGTACAACGTGTACGGTCCGCTGATCGCCGGTTGCACCTCGCTGCTGTACGAAGGATTGCCGGTCAATCCGGATCCGGGCGTGTGGTGGGCGCTGTGCGAGAAATACCGGGTGCGCACCATGTTCTCCTCGCCGACCGCGATCCGCGTATTGAAGAAGCATCCGGTCAGCCACATCCGCGACCACGACCTGAGCGCGTTGCAGTACCTGTTCCTGGCCGGCGAGCCGCTTGACGAGCCGACCGCGCTGTGGATTGGCGAGGCGCTGGGCAAGCCGATCATCGACAACTACTGGCAGACCGAGACCGGCTGGCCGGCGCTGACCTTGCTGCCGGGATTGGAAATGCAGCCGGTCAAACCGGGTTCGCCGGGCTTTCCCAATCTCGGTTACAAGATGAAGATCGTCGATCCGCAGGGCATCGAGGTACCGGCCGGGCGCAAGGGCGTGCTGGTGATCGAGCCGCCGCTGCCGCCGGGCTGCATGACCACGGTGTGGAACGACGACGCGCGTTTCCTGCGCAGCTATTTCAGCCATTTCGATGAACTGCTGTACAGCTCGCTGGACTGGGCGATCCGCGACGACGACGGCTATACCTTCATCCTCGGCCGCACCGACGACGTGATCAATGTCGCCGGCCATCGCCTGGGCACGCGCGAGATCGAAGAAGCCATCGCCGGTCACCCGCAGGTGGCCGAAGTGGCGGTGATCGGCATGCACGACGAACTGAAGGGTCAGGTGCCGGTGGTCTTCGCCACGCTGAAACAACAGACATCGCCCGATGCCGTCGCATCCATCGCCGAACAGCTGCGGCAATGCGTGGTGGAGCGGCTCGGCGCGGTGGCGCGGCCGGCGCAGGTGCATCTGGTGCAGGCATTGCCGAAGACGCGCTCGGGCAAGCTGCTGCGGCGTTCGCTGCAGGCGCTGGCCGAGCAGCGCGATCCCGGCGATCTGTCGACGCTGGACGATCCGGGCGCGCTCGACGAGATTCGTCGGGTGCTGGCGCGCTGAAGCGCCGCTACATCGCGCAACAGGCGCGCCGGCTGCAGCCGACGCGCAACCACAGGGGAGGCGGTGAATGAGCGAGCGCTATGCCAAGACCGACGCCGGACGGCAGGAGATCGCGGACCGCGCGCGTCGGTTGCCGGCGCAACTGCGCTCGATCCTGCTGGTGGTGGATGGACACAAGGACGACAGCGCGCTGCAGCAGATCGTCGCCGGCCTGCATGCGCCGGAAGATGCCTTGGCGCAGCTGCAGCAGATGGGCCTGATCGCCCGCGGCGGCGATGCGCCGGCCGCGCCTGCGCCTGCAATATCGCCATCGATATCGCCGCCGGCCGCATCGGCGACGACGCTGGCCGACGCCATCCATTCGTCGGCCATTCCAGGCGATACGCCGGTGTCGCACGAAGCGGCGCAGCGCTATTCGCATCTCTACGACGCGATGAGCGAAGCGGTACGCAAGCATCTGGGGCTGAAGGGCTATTTCATGCAGTTGCGGATCGAGCGCTGCAGCGATGCCGCCGCGCTCGAAGCGCTGCTGCCGGAGTTCACCGCCGCACTGGGCAAGGCCAAGTCGCCAGCGCTGGCTGCGCGTTGGCTGCAGGATACGCTTGGCGGCGATCCGCAGTAGTCGAAGATCGAGCGCCGATGTCCACATGCGATGGCGCAGAAGCGATGCTCGCCGTTGTAGGAGCGGCTTCAGCCGCGACAGGTTCCATCGGATAAATCCTGTCGCGGCTGAAGCCGCTCCTACACGTTCGTTGCGCGCAAAGCGATCGATAAAACCGCGCTAACTGCGCCGCTTCAATTCAGCCCTTCGGCCTGCAGTGCCGCCTGCACCTGCGGATCGGCCGCCATGCGCGCGAAGAAGTCCTGCAGGTTCGCACCGAGTTCGATCTTCAGCGCCTGCGCCCAGCGCAGGGTGACGAACAGATACGCATCGGCGATCGAACGCTGCGCGCCGGCGAGCCACGGCTGCGTCGCCAGCTGCGCGTCCACGCGCGCGTACAGCGTACGCAAGCGTTCGCGCGCATGTTCCTGGGTGCGCGCGATCACCGCCGCGTCCTCAAGGTAGCGGGTGCTGCCGAACAACGGATGGAAGGCGGGATGCAGGTCGGCGTTGAGGAAGGCGAGCCAGCGCTGCACTTCGGCGCGGCTGTGCGCGCTGCCATCGCCGGCCAGTTGTGCCGCGGGCGCGATATCGGCGATGTAGTTGAGGATCGCCGAGTTCTGGGTCAGCACCCAAGCGTCCACCTGCAGCGCGGGCACCGCGCCGGCGGGATTGATCGCCAGATAGGCCGGTGCCTTCATCGACGCGGCGTCGAGCACTTCCAGTTCGAACGGCAGTTGCGCCCAGCGGAGCGCGATGTGGTCGGCCAGCGAACAGGCACCGGGCTTGGCATACAGTTTCATTGCAGACTCCGCACGAACAAAGGGCCGGGAAGCGTACCCGGCCCTGTGTGCGCTTGGCGATAGCGCCGTACAGTCGGTCAGGACGCGTTGCGCGGCCGCAGCTTCTGCACGCGGTAGAACGTGTGGTCGCCGATCGTCGCCACCTGGTAGGCGTTGCGCCAGCTCGGGCTGGCGATCGCATGCGCGGCGAAGTGGCTGGCGCCGGGCACGATCTCCTTGCGCTGGCCCTGCGGCAGCGCCCAGTTGCGCTCGGCGGCGAAGGCGACGTTGACCGCATCGGCCCAGGCGTCGTCGTTCTTCAGTTCGGTGCCGGGTTTCACCAGGCCTGGCGCGAACTGTTTGCGCGCGGTGACCACCTGGCACATCGAGTTGCCCCACAGGCCGCTGTCCAGGCGCCGCAGCGCCACTTCGGCGACGGCCTGCTGGCCGCGCAGCGTCTGGTCGCGCGCTTCCAGATAGACGGTGGTGCTCAAACACAACGAATCGGCGGCGGGTTGCGGCAGCAGTTGCGACAGCCAGAGGATCCAGGCCAGTTTCATATAACTCCTTGCTCCGTATGGGCCGTCATCGGGGCTGCGCCGGGTGGCGCGGCAAGGCGATGCGGCTTGGCGTCATGGGGAGGCGGCCTGTCACGGGTCGCCCGGGTGCCGGCGCAATCTGGAGGCCGGCGGATCCACCAAGATGGGTGGATCGGAAGTGGCGCGCACAATAGGCGCCGCTTCCCCAATCGCAACTGAACCCCGATTGTTGACAGGGTTCACGATCCGTGTGGCGCGCGCGGCGCGTGGCGCCGCGCGCGGAGGTATCGAAGCGTGGTGGATCTGCTGCAACGAGACTCAGGGAAACTGACCGCGCTGCATCAGCATCGCGTAGACCTTCACCACCGGATCGCGATGTCCGGCCAATTGCGCGAGCCGTTGCGCGCGGTCGGGCCAGCGCTGCATCTGCGCGGCGACCACGTGCAGATCGCCGAACCAGGTGTCGTGGTCCTGCGCGTAGTAGGGGCCGGACAGCAACGACGCCATCAACGCGACGCCGCGATCGCGCGACGTACCGCTCGGCGCATATTCCAGATAGCGCAGCAGTTCGCGCAACCGCGCACGCTGCACGCGGCCGCTGCCGTCGCCTGCCGCGGTTTGCTGCAGAACGCCATGGTCGAGCTGGTCGAGGAATTCGGCGGAGGCTTTTTCCAGCGCCGGATCGGTCGCAGAAGCATCGGGCAGCAGCAGTTGCGTGCGCATGTTGTAGCCAGCCTCGCGGATCAACGAGATCGCCTCGTCGTCGATCGATTCCTGCGCCACCGGCGGTGCCGGCGGGATGCGTTCGTCCGGCAGTTCGGCGACGAAACGCTGTTCGAGCAGCCAGTGGTTGCCGAGCAGGCTCGCCGGGCAACGCGCCTGCTGCAGATGCGCCGCGACATAAGTGCGATACGCCGCATGCAGCCGCTCGCGCAGCGCCGCGTCCTGCAGCCATTGCAGCAGCAGCGGCATGTCCGCGGCGACGCTCAGTTCGGTGGCGGTGAAGCCCGGATCGTTGCCGCGGATGCGCGCGAACATGCGCACCAGGCTGTCGGCGACCTGGGCCTGACCGTTGCGCTGCAGCGTCGTACTGGCGAGCACCATCTTCAGCGCCGGCGCCACGTCGGTTTCCCGTTGCGCCTTGTCCACGCGCTCGGCAAGCGCCGCCGCCTGCGGCGCGGCCTGGGCCGGCTGCAGTGCGGTCGCCAGCGCGTAGGTGGGGCTGGGATCGTCGATCAGCTCGGCATCGCAGCCGGCGGCCTGCGGCGTCGGCAGCGCCGCGAACAGCGCGGCCGCCTGTGCGGGAGACGTCGCGAGGATGCGCGCAGCGCGCGTTTGCAGCGACAGCCGGTCCAGGCCGGCGGTGTGGGTGTCGCGCAACTCGTTGTTGTGCTCTTCGCTGGCATAGCCGACGCTGGCCAGGCCGGGCATGCGCCGCATCGCGCGTTCTGCCAGGACCGAGGCCTGTTGCGCCAGGCGCATCGCGGCGTCGCGGCGATCGCCGCCGGCCGTCGACGGCAGGTCGTTGGCGTCGGCGATGCGCAGCAGCGCGTCGGCCTGGAAATCGGCCGGTAGCGCCTGCGCCGCGGCAAGGACCTCGCGCGCCGACGGGCCGGGCACGTTGTCGGTGGAAGACGGTGATGCGGATGACATGTCGGTCGCAGAGGCGGCGCGCTGCGCGGATGCCGGCGCGGCGGCTGGCGCCGTGGCGGCGCGGGCGCCTTCCGCGGTCGCTGCGCGTTGCAACAGGAGCCAGCTCACGCCGGCGACGAGCAGCAGGACAAACAGGTGACGGAGACGTGGACGGTGAACGGGACGCATAGCGGATGCTTCCTGGGTGGAGAGTGCAGCGGGAAGCCGGGGAGCGAACTCCCCGGCCGGATCATGCCGCGATCACTCGTAGCGCGAGGTGTTACGGAAAATGTGCGAACGGGTGATGCTGAGCGGGTCGTCGCTGATGATGCTGGTGAAGCCGGACAACGCCTGCAAGCCGAAGTCGGAGCGGTCGTCGGCGACTTCGTTGCCGAAGTACTTGGTGCGCGTCAGGTAGTCGCTCAACGCCGCGCAGCAGGTCCCGTTGCTGCGCACGAAGTGCTGGCCGTCGTGGCTGCTGAGGCGGTACTCGGGCACCGGCGAGAACGCACCGAGCGCGCGGTGATTGGCCTGCTCGCCGGCCAGCAGTTCGGCAGTCGGGTCGCTGCGGCGCGGTTGCTTGTTGCCGATTTCCAGCCAGGCGAAGCCTTTCTCGCCGCGGGCCTGGTCGATCCACGCATTGACGCGGCAGAACGGCGTGTTGGTGCTGGTCGTTCCGCATCGGCCGGTATAGCCGCCGTCGGCGAGCCTGTCCATGTCGCCAGCGTAGACGGTCGGTGCGAACGCCACGCCCTTGGTGTAACGGGTGATGTCGCTAGGCGTGCGCGGCAGCAGCGAGGCGCTGAACTTCAGTACCACTTGGTTCTGCATGCCCAAGTAGAGGGCCAGGTCTGCTGCACGCGACACCGCGTCCAGGGTCTTCAGGTCCAGCACCACGACCATGTGATTGGCGTAGTGGTGCACGGCATCCAACGCGTTGGCCAGCGGCAGCGGGCGGTAGTTGGTCTTGGCGAAGTCCTTGTCGCGCAGGAACGAATTGACCAACTCGTGGCTGGTCATGGTGCGGATGTCCGGATTCCAGCCGTTGCCCGGCTGGAAGATGTTGAAGGCAGGCGAATGCGCGATCACGCGGCCGGCGTTCTGGTCGTGGAACAACCACGGCTGCCCGTCGGAGGACTGCTTGACGTCCAGTTCGATCGCTTCGATGTTGTTGTTGTAGGTGTTGAGGATGGAGCAGGTGGAATTTTCCGGGCAGCCGTTGCCGACCAGGCCGCGATGCGCGATCACCGCGACGCTGGCGCGGCTACCCTGGTAGGGGCTTTTCATGGTGTTGAGGATGTGGGCTGGATTCCAGTTCTCGGCCGCCGAGGCGAGGCCGGACAACACGGTCAGCGAGGCGCAGGCCAATACGAGCGATAAGGTCTTGAAGCGTTTCTTGGACGATTTCATGTGTTTCCCGTTGGGATTGGATGGATGTATGTGGAACAGGCGCAACGACGCCGACGGCGACCAACCGTGTGGGCTCGACCGTCGCGGCGAATCGCTCGGAACGACGGCTGCGCCGTCCATTGGCGCGATCCGGCTGCATGCCGACCGTCTGGGGCTTGGTTCCTCGCGACGCGTTGCGACTGTCGCTGCGCCGCGAGGATTGAGATCGACGACGGCTACCGGTGCATGTCCGATTCGCGCAAGTAGCGTTGCAATGCCAATGGCTCGTCGGTCTGGATCATGCTCACCCCATGCGCGCGCAGCGCGCCCCAGACGCTGGCCGGATCGCGCAGCGCGCGCTGGTCGGTGTAGTTCGCCGACAGCCGCATCGGCCGGCCGCTGGCGATGTCGTTGGTCATCGTGTTGACGAACAGGCGTGTGCGTGGCGCCAGTTCGCGTTGGGCGATGTCCAGCACCGCCGGATCGTCGAACATCAACTGCACCACCGCCGGACGCAGCGCGGCGGCTTGGCGCAGCGCCTGTTGCGGCGACAGCGCGGTGTCGCGTTGCAGGTACAGCACCTGCAACGCGATGCCGGCCGCGTGCGCGCGTTGCAGCGCGGCCTGCGGTACGTCCAGCGGGACGTTCAACAGCACGTCGCGCTGCGCACCGGCCGCCTCGACCACGTCCATGACCTGGTCCAGCGCGGCGGCCTTGACGTCCAGGTTCACCAGTACCCGGCCGCGCGCCGCGGCCAGCGCCTGTGCCAGCGTCGGCGGGTGGCGCTCGGTCAGGGTGCTTCTGCGGCCGCCGCCGCGGCTGCGCACGCGCAACGCGGCGATCTGCGCTGCGTCCAGCTCGGCCACCGTGCCATGGCCATCGGTGGTGCGATCCACGCGCTCGTCGTGCATCAGCACCAGCGCGCCGTCGCGGGTGGTGCGCACGTCGACCTCGACCATGTCCACGCCGTGTGCGATGCACGCGGCGATACCGTCGAGGGTGTTCTCCGAGGCGAACTTCCAGCATGCGCGGTGCGACACCACCAGCGCATCGCCATGCGGATCGCGCAGGCGCTCCGGCAAGTCCGTTGCCGTCGCGGTCATCAGCGGCAGCCAGATCGCCGCGCCCATCAGCAGTTTGCGGTAGCACATGCTCACCACCGCCAGGTCAGCGACGCGTTGTAGTTGCGGCCGAAGATCGGGCGCGCATAGATCGCTTCGGCGGTGCCTTGCCCGGACAGCGTGTCCACCCGTGCGTTGCCTTCGGTCAGACCGGCGCTGTTGTCGACGTTGGCCGCATGCAGCTGCAGTTCCAGGTTGTCGCTGAGGCGGGCGAACAGGCCCAGGTCGTAGGTGGTGTAGGCCGGCAGCGCGGTGGCGTTGGTGTAGTCGACGTAGCGCTGGCCCATGCGGTAGGCGGTAGCCGACAGTTCGAGCGGACGCCCGGCGATGTCGAAGTACAGGGTCGGGCTGAGCGAGGCCATGAACTTGGGGATGCGCGAGATCTGCTTGCCGTCCAGGTCGCCGTAGCTGGTGCCGGTGGTGGCGTTGCTCAGGCTGCGGGTCTGCGGATCCTGCAGCGTGACCGAGCCGGTCATGCCGAAGTGCGCCGATGGACGCCAGGTGAACTCCGACTCCAGGCCGAAGGTCTGGGTCTGGCCGACCAGGGCCAGGGTCTGCACCGCACCGGCGTCGTCGAGCACGATCGCGCTGATCGACAGATCGTTGAAGCGGCTCCAGAACCCGACGGTGGAGAACGAGAAGGTGTCGCCGAAGGCGCCGCGCAGGCCGGCCTCGGCCTGATCGATGTCGGTGACCGCCGCGTTCTGCGTCTGGTACACGTTCTGTAGCCGCGGCAGGCGCTGCGACTTGGTGTAGCGGGCGAAGGTCTGCAACTGCGGGGTCAGCGCGAACTCGGCACCGAGCGTCCATTGCGTGGCATGGCGGCGGTCCTCGCGCGCGCTGAACGCGCCGCTGAGGCCGCCGGCACTGTCGTCGGCCAGGGTGGTGGGATCGCCGAGGTTGCGTGTGGTGTTGGCGTACACGCCGCCGTCGGCGCTGTAACGGGTGTAGCGCACGCCGGCGTCCACGCCGAAGCGGCCGAAGCGCACCGAATCCCACAGGTACGGCGACAGGTAGGTGCCGTTGGCGAAGCCGCGGGTGACGCCGTTGCCGTAGCGCACGAAGCCGTTCTGGGTGACCGAACCGACCACGTTGCCGGCCGCGTCGTAGGCCAGCACGTCCAGGCGCTGCGCATTGTTCTGCAGCGTGGTCAGCACGGTGTTCTGCAGGCGGTCCTGGGTGTATTCGAAGTGCTGCACGTTCACGCCGGCGGTGAGCGTGTGCTGGCCGAGCGCCGATTCGCCGAATGCCTTGCTCAGGCGCAGATCGTCGGACAGCGTGCGCAGGTGGGTGCGTGCGTTCCACAGGCCGCTTTCCAGCACCAGGCCGTCTGCGCCGGCCGGATCGTAGACGGCGCCGTCGCCGCTGCTGACGTAGCCGACGCGGGCCACGCGGTTGCCGAAGCCGGTACGCGCGCGGCCGAGCTGGGTGGACAGGTAGGCGGCGGCGTCGGCTGGCGCGGCGCCGGAGAACAGCGCGGTGTAGTCCACCTCGGCATCGACGAAACGCATGCGGTTGTTCAGGGTCAGGCCGTCGTCCAGGTTCCACTCCAGGTGGGTGCCGAGTTGCTTGACCTTGTTGTGGATGCCGTCGGCCAGATCCAGGTTGCGGGAAATGCGGCGGTTGCCGTCGAAGGTCGGCACCGTGGTCCGGCGCAGGTCATTGGACAGCAGGGTGCCGTCCAGCGGGTCGAGCAGCGCCGACAGCGACTGCGACGGGTTGCGCGGATCGTCCAGCGGGATCGGGTTGTAGAACGCGGTGCGGTCGTCGAGGTACTTGGCGTCCACGTCGAGGATCGCATCGCCCATGAGGAAGGTCAGGTTGCCGCGCACCTGGCCGCCCTTGTCGGCGGTGTAGCCGGTCTCGCGCAGGCCGTCGTCGCTGCGGTGGTAGCCGCCGATGCTGTACAGCACGTTCTCGCTCAGCGGGCCGGAACTGTAGGCGTCCTCGCGGCGCAGGCCGTCGCTGCCGACGCTCATGCGCACCGCGCCCTCGGGCGTGGCGGTGCCGTGGCGGGTGATGGCGTTGACCGTGCCGCCCGGCGCATTGGTCGCGAACAGCGGCGAGGTGCCGCCGCGCACCACTTCCAGGCGCTCGGTCATCATGTCCAGCGAAAACAGCGTATCGACGTTGAAGAAGCTTTCCTGCGGCTCGTCGAACAGGGTCATGCCGTCTTCCTGGTACTGCACGTAGTACCAGCCGCCGGCGGGCAGGCCGCGCACGTACAGGTTCTGGCCGCCGCCCTGGCCGCCGGAGGGCTCGGCCGAGAAGCCTGGCACGGCGCGCAGCATGTCGACGCTGCTGCTCGGCGCCGCGCGATCCAGGCGTTGCTTCGACACCACGCTGATCGCGAACGGCGCGTCCTTCTGCGACTGGCCCTGCGGGGTGCCGGTGACGACGATCTGGTCCAGGGTGGTGGTGGCGTCAGCGGCGGGGGCCTGTGGCGGCTCCTGGGCCTTGGCTGCGCTGGCGGCAAGAACGGAAGACAGCGCCAGCGCGAGCAGGCTCTGGTGTGGACGGTTGGTACGCATGGAACTCCCCCAATTAAAGTATGTGGGGGTAATACTATTTACCATGTATGAAACTTATGTGTCCACATGCTAGCGTTGCGGCACATCCACTTCTGGTCCGCGCCGTCCCATGCTCCATGCCGATTTCCCGCCGCGCGTCAGCGCCGGCGGCCGCCAGTTGCTCGACCGTGTGTTCAAGGCCGGGGTGCAGACCCAGGCGGCGCTGAGTCGCGAGCTGGGCCTGTCGCAGCCCACGGTCGCGCGCCTGCTGCAGGGCTTCGTGCAGGACAGGATGGTGCAGCTCAGCGCGCGCGCCGCCGGCGGGCGCGGCAACCCCAGCGTCGATGTGCGCCTGGCGCCGGACTATGCCTACGCGTTCGGCATTGGCCTGATGGGCGACGTGGTGGCGATGGCGCTGGTCGATTTCGCCGGCGCGGTGCGCGGCCAGCGCCGCGTCGGCCTGGCCGACATGCGGCGCGCCCCGGTGCTGGCGCAGTTGCTGCGGTTCCGCGAGGAACTGCTGGCCGAAACCGGCGTGGATCCGGCGCGGGTGGTCGGCGCGGGCATGGCGATCTCCGCCTTCTTCACCGGGCACGGCCAGCAGATGGCCGGGCCGCCGGCGCTGGAGGACTGGACCCAGGTCGAGCTGGGGCCGATCCTGGAAGAGGCGTTGGGCTGCCCGGTCACGGTGGAGAACGACGGCGCGGCGGCGGCGGTGGCCGAGAGCCTGTACGGGGTCGGCCGCGACTGCCGCGACTTCGCCTACCTGCACCTGACCAACGGCTTCGGCGGCGGCATCATCGCCGACGGCCGGCTGTTCCGCGGCTATCGCGGCAACGCCGGCGAGTTCGGCGGCATCTGGACCGTCGCCGGCATGGCCTATCCGAACCTGGACGCCTTGCTGGCCCTGGTGCGCGCGGCCGGGCAGGACTACGCCGGCGTCGAGCAGATGCTGGCCGACATCGGCCCGCACAGCCCGGGCGTGGACGCCTGGCTGGAGCTGGCCGAAGCGCCGTTCTCGCAGCTGTGCGCGTACCTGGCCTACACCCTGGATCCGCAGGCGATCGTCATCGGCGGACGCCTGCCGGCGCCGATCGGCGAACGCCTGATCGAACGCATCCGCATCCCGCGCGCACCCAACCGGCATGGTCTGGCGCCGCCGCTGCCGGAACTGCGCATCGCCGGTACCGCCGGCGATGCGGTGACCCTGGGCGCGGCGCTCATGCCATTGCAGCGAGCTTTCTTCGTCTGAGCGGGCGGCGCCCGGCCAGCAGCGCCAACAGCAGGCACAGCGCGCCGCAGGCCAGTGGACCGGCGGCCATCGCCCAGCGCAGCAGCTGGCAATGGCTCTCGCGGTAATCCACCGCGCCCAGCAACAGCCCGATCACGGCGATGCCGGCGGCCAGCGCCACTTGCGCGCTGGCGACCAGCGCGGCAAAGCACAGCGCGTGCTGGGCGACCCCGCGTTCGGCGGTCAGCTGCGCGTGCCAGGCCCAGACGAGCTGGCCGCTGCTGCCGCCGATCGCGCCGATCCACGCTGCCGCCAGCAGGCTCAGCTGCGGCCGTGCCGGCAGCGCCAGCGCGAACAGCGGTGCGCTCAGCAGCAGTGCCGCGCCGAGCCAGGCCAGCCGTTGTTGCGGCGAATGCCGCCGGCCCAACCGCGCCGCCAGCGGTTGCACCAGCACCGACCCCAGCGCATAGGCGATCAGCACCGCGCTGCCCCAGCCTGGCGACAGCAGGCCGTAGGCGGCCACGTACGGCGCCAGTTTGGTGAAGGCGGGCAGGGTCAGCGAGATCGCGGCGATCAGCAGCAGCGGCTGCCAGGGAATCGCGCGCCAGCACGGCGCCGGCTCGGGGCACGTCGGCGCGCCGGGGGTGGCGCGCGGAAGCGGCGCGCCACCGCGCGTTAGTACGCGTCGCAGCTGCCATGCGCACACCACAGCCACTGCGGCCAACAGGGCGCTGGCCTGCAGTGCGAAGGCCGCGCCGCCGGCGCCCCGCGCCAGCATCGCGCCAACCATCGCGCTGATCAGCAGCGCCGCGATGCCGCTGCCGGCCAGACGCAACGCGCTGGCACCGTCGTGACCGCGCCATGGCCAACGCACCAGGCTCAGCAAGGTGTTCTGCGCCACGTCGCAGACGGCGTAGGCGGTGCGGAACAGCAGGCTGAGCACCAGCACGTAGCCCAGCCGCAGCGGCGCCGGCAGCAGCGGCGCGGCGAACACCAGCAGCAGCGCCAGCGCCGCTGCGCTCAGGCCGAGCCATTGCAGGTGCCCGCTGCTGGTCACCTCGCGCAAGCGCCGGCGCAGGCTCCAGCCGGCGCCGAGACCGATCGCTGCGCTGACCAGCAGGCCCAGCGCCAGCACCAGCCCGGCGGCGGCCGCGCCCAGTCCGGTGTGTTCGGTCAACGAATAGATCAGCAGCAGTTCGCTGGCGTACCACAGCAGGCTCTTGCCGAAATGCGCGCAGGCATACGCCGCCAGCGCGGTGCGCGGCAGCGATGGCTGCGTCTGTAGCGGAGCGGGCGAGGTCCGTTGCATCCCCGGCGTTATAGCGTCGCGATGCGACAGCACCAAGTCCAGGCGTGCGGATCGGTGCCTGCTAGGATCGGGGGAGTGGTCCGAGCCATCCTAGGAGATCCATGTCCTTGCGCATTTCGTTGCTGTTCGCGCTGTGCCTGGCGGCTTGCGGGGCGACGCCTGTGCTGGCGGCGCCTGCGCGGACATCGAACGCCGATGTCTATCAGCTATCCGGTGCGCACTTGCTGCAACTGCTCAAGGGCGATGCGGATGCCGTTGCCGGGCTAGAACCGCAACTGGCCGAACGCCGTCGCCACCAGGCCAGCGAAGCGGCGACGTTCTACATCGCCGGCGTCGCCGATGGCGCCGAAGGCGTGCAGTGGTGCGCCGCCGGCGGCGTGCTGCGGCACGAACTGGCCGATCGCGTGTACACCGCGCTCAGCGCGTTGCCGTCGGCCCAATTGCAGCAGCGCGCCTCGATCGCGGTGATCCAGGCGCTGCGCGCGTCCTTTCCCTGCCCCAGATAGGCGCGCCTACAACTGCGCCGCCAGGCGGCTGCCCTGGGCGATGGCGCGCTTGGCATCCAGTTCCGCGGCGATGTCGGCGCCGCCGATCAGGTGCGGCTTGCGGCCGGCCGCCTGCAGCGCAGCGTGCAGGTCGCGGCGCGGCTCCTGGCCGGCGCAGACCACCACGGTGCCGACCGGCAGCAACTGCTCGGCGCCGTCCACGCGGATGCGCAGGCCGGTATCGTCCATGCCCAGGTACTCGACACCGCCGAGCATGGTCACGCCCTTGGCCTTGAGCGTGGCGCGGTGGATCCAGCCGGTGGTCTTGCCCAGGCGCGCGCCGGGACGGCCGGCACTGCGCTGCAGCAACCACACCTTGCGTGCCGGCGCTTCCGGCTGCGGCTTGCGCAACGCGCCGCGCGCCTCGAACTGCGGATCCACGCCCCATTCGGCCATCCAACGCGCCGGGTCCAGCGCGGTCGAGACGCCGGCATGCACCAGGAACTCGCCGACGTCGAAACCTATGCCGCCGGCGCCGATGATCGCGACCGTGTCCGCCGCCTGCACCCGGCCCTGCAGCACATCGAGATAACTGACCACGTTGGGGTGATCGGCGCCGGGGAAATCCACCGCGCGCGGCACGATGCCGGTGGCCAGCACCACTTCGTCGAAATCGGCCAGCAGCGCCGCATCGGCGGTGGTGTGCAGGCGCACGTCCACGCCGGTGGCCTCGAGCTGGTGGCGGAAATAGCGCAGCGTCTCGTGGAATTCTTCCTTGCCGGGAATGCGCTTGGCCACGTTGAACTGGCCCCCGATCTCCGCGGCGCTGTCGAACAGGGTGACGCGATGGCCGCGTTCGGCCGCGACCGTGGCGCAGGCCAGTCCGGCCGGGCCGGCGCCGACCACGGCGACGCGCTTGGGCGCCGCCGTGGGCAGGTAGTTCAGTTCGGTCTCGGCCGCGGCGCGCGGATTGACCAGGCAGCTGGCGGTCTTGTTCTCGAACACGTGGTCCAGGCACGCCTGGTTGCAGGCGATGCAGGTGTTGATCGCCTGCGCCTGGCCGCGCCGCGCCTTGTTCGGCCATTGCGGATCGGCCAGCAGCGGCCGCGCCAGCGACACCATGTCGGCGCCGCCGCCGGCGAGGATGCGCTCGGCCACGTCGGGCATGTTGATGCGGTTGGTGGCGATCAGCGGCACCCGCACATACGGCTTGAGCTTGGCGGTGACGCCGGCGAACGCGGCGCGCGGCACCGAGGTGGCGATGGTCGGCACGCGCGCCTCGTGCCAGCCGATGCCGGAGTTGATCAGCGTCGCGCCGGCGGCTTCGATCGCCTGCGCCTGCGCCACGATCTCCTGCCAGTCGCTGCCGTCCTCGACCAGGTCCACCAGCGACAGCCGGTAGATGATGATGAAGTCCGGTCCGCAGGCCTCGCGGATCCGGCGCACGATCTCCACCGCGAAGCGCATGCGCCTGCTCGCGTCGCCGCCCCAGGCATCGTCGCGGCGGTTGCTGCGCGGGGCCACGAACTCGTTGATCAGATAGCCTTCCGAGCCCATCACTTCCACGCCGTCGTAGCCGGCCTCGCGCGCCAGCCGCGCGGCGCGCGCATAGGCGCCGATCTGGCGCTCGACCCCGCGTGCGGACAGGGCGCGCGGCGTGAACGGGTTGATCGGGGCCTTCAGCTTGGATGGCGCCACCGACAGCGGGTGGTAGGCGTAGCGCCCGGCATGCAGCAACTGCAGGCAGATCTTGGCGCCGTGCGCATGCACCGCGGCGGTCACCTGCCGGTGCGGGCGCACTTCCCACGGCCACGACAGCTTGCCGCCGAACGGTTTCAGCCAGCCGACCACGTTCGGGGCGAAGCCGCCGGTGACGATCAGTCCGGCGCCGCCGGCGGCGCGCTCGGCGAAATACGCGGCCAGCTTGGGGAAGTCGCGCGCGCGATCCTCCAGGCCGGTGTGCATCGAGCCCATCAGCACCCGGTTGCGCAGTTGGGTGAACCCCAGGTCGAGCGGGGCGAACAGGTGCGGGTAGGCGGGGAGGACGGGGCGGGCTGGCCGGAGGCGGGCGACATGGCTTGGATACGCTGGCGTACGGAAGCGCGCAGGGTGACGTGAAACCTGGGCTACGGCAAGAGGGGCGTGCGCTCTGGTTGCCTGCGGTAGAAGGAGCACGGCCCGGAGGACGGGGCTCTTGTCCTGCGGTATCTGTAACCCTTGTAGGAGCAACTTCAGTCGCGACAGGCTTTTAGCGGTAATGCTGAAGCCGCTCCCACAAGGAACGGTGTAGCGAATGCCGCTGGGTGCATTGTGGGAGGGACTTCAGTCCCGACAGGGTCCGAAGTCGGTCGCTGACAGACGCCGAGTCGCGACTGAAATGACTCGCCGCAAGGCAAACCTTTGCTTTTGCCTTTGCCGTTGTCTTGGTTCTGGTGCTGGGATTTTTGAGCTTTGAAGCAATAGCAACAGCTTCCGCTAGCGCGGGTCACTTTTCTTTGCTTGTGCAAAGAAAAGTAACCAAAAGAAAGCACACCCCGCAGCGCGCCTTCCGCGCTGCGCGCTCCAGGTCCGCAGCCCCAACGGGCATTTTTCGATGGCACATCCATGTGCCAACGAAAAACGTCGCGCATCCTGCGCGCCGCCCTTCGGGTATTCGCCCGCCGGGTCTGCCGCGCTGAGGGGACCTGGTAGATCAAAAGCAACAGCAACAGCAACAGCAAAGGCAGCGGCGACTCTCTCGCCCATGGGACGCATGGCGGCCAATGACCGCCGCGCGCATAAAGCAGTTCGATTGCGCCCGTGTCCCGATCGAACTGCGCCTGCCGCTCAGCCCCAGCCCGCCAGCGCCAGCTTGCCGATGGTGCTGCTCGATTCCAGGCGTCGGTGCGCTTCGCGCAGGTTGGCCGCGTCGATCGGTGCCAGGGTCTCGGTCAGGGTGGTGCGCAATGCGCCGGCGTCGATCAGGCTGGCGGTGCGCGCCAGGATGCGGTGCTGCTCGATCATGTCGGCAGTCTTGAAGCGCGCCCGCGCGAACATCATTTCCCAGTGGATGCCGATGCACTTGGCCTTGTACGGATCGCCGATGCGCAGCGCGCCGGCCGGTTCCACGATCAGGCCGACGTGACCCTGCGGCGCGATCAGTTCGCCGAGTGCGTCCCAGTAGCGATCGGTGTCGGCCAGGTTCAGCGCCGCATCCACTTGTTCGATGCCCAGCGCCTGCAGCTGCGGCGCCAACGGTTGGCGATGGTCGATCACGTGCTGCGCGCCCAGTTGCAGGCACCAGTCGCGGGTCTGCTGGCGCGAGGCGGTGGCGATGACCTCGAAGCCGGCGTGCCGCGCCAGCTGGATCGCGATCGAGCCGACGCCGCCGGCGCCGCCGATCACCAACAGCCGGCGGCCGCGGTTGCGCTCGTCGTCGAAGTCGAACGGCATGCGCTGGAACAGCAGTTCCCAGGCGGTCAACGTGGTCAGCGGCAGCGCCGCGGCCTGCGCGAAATCCAGCGTCGCCGGCTTGCGCGCGACGATGCGCGCGTCGACCAACTGGTACTGCGCATTGCTGCCGGAACGGGTGATGTCGCCGGCGTAATAAACCTCGTCGCCGGGTTCGAAGCCCTCGACGTCGGCGCCGACCGCCTCGACCACGCCGGCCGCGTCGTAGCCCAGTACCTTGGGCTGCGCTTCCACCTGCGGCTTGGGCGCGCGCACCTTGGTGTCGACCGGATTGACCGAACGGCTTCCACCCGCACCAGCAGGTCGAAGCCGGTGGGGGCGGGCGGGGTGGGCAGGTCTGTATCGAGCAGCGACTGCGGATCGTCGATCGGCAGGTAGCGGGTCAGTGCGACGGCTTTCATGGTGTCTCCAGGAGTGCGGAATCGATGGTCGGAGTGCGTGGCGGTTGCTGCGGCGCGCGGCGTGTTCGGCTCACACCGGCCGCGGATTGCGCTCGGCGAAGCCGCGCTGATGCCAGTACGGATACGGCGGCACCACCGCGCTGGCCGCGTCCAGCCGTTGCACCTGCGCGGCGTCGAGATTCCAGCCGACCGCGCCCAGGTTCTGCCGCAACTGTTCCTCGTTGCGCGCGCCGATGATGACGCTGCTCACCGTGGGCCGCTGCAGCAGCCAGTTCAGCGCGATCTGCGGCACGCTCTTGCCGGTCTCGGCGGCGATCGCGTCGAGCGCATCGATCACCCTGTACAGGCGCTCGTCCTCCACCGGCGGGCCGGCCTCGGTGACCTTGCTGTTGTGCAGGCGGCTGCTGTCCGGCAGCGGCTGGCCGCGGCGGATCTTGCCGGTCAGCCGGCCCCAGCCCAACGGACTCCACACCACCGCGCCGACGCCCTGGTCCAGCCCCAGCGGCATCAGCTCTTCCTCGTAGTCGCGGCCGATCAGCGAGTAGTAGGTCTGATTGGCGACGTAGCGCGACCAGCCGTAGCGGTCCGCCACCGCCAGCGACTTCATCAGGTGCCAGCCGGAGAAATTGGACACGCCCAGATAGCGGATCTTGCCGGCCCGGACCAGGTCGTCGAGCGTGGACAGGGTTTCTTCCACCGGCGTCTTCGCGTCGAAGCCGTGCAACTGGAACAGGTCGATGTAGTCGGTGTCCAAACGCTTGAGCGCGGCATCGACCGCGCGCAGCAGGTGGAAGCGCGAGGAGCCGGCGCTGTTCGGAGCGTCGGGGTCGAAGCGGAAGGTGGCCTTGGTCGAGATCAGCACCTGGTCGCGGCGGCCCTTGATCGCCGCGCCCAGCACCGATTCGGCGGCGCCGCCGGAGTAGATGTCGGCGCTGTCGAACAGGTTGACCCCGGCCTCCAGGCAGATGTCGATCAGGCGCCGCGCCTGGTCCACGTCCGAATTGCCCCAGGCGGCGAAGAACTCGTTCGAGCCGGCGAAGGTGCCGGTGCCGAAGCTGAGCACGGGGACCTTGAAGCCGGAGGCGCCGAGATGACGGTATTCCATGGTGGAGATTCCTTTGCGGGGGAACGGAAGGGAGGTGCGATCAGCGTGGCGAGGCGGCGGCGCGGTGCGTGTCGGCCGCGTCGCCGAGCACGCGTGCAGCGGCCTCGGCCATGGCGGTGTAGCCGGCATCGCCGGGGTGCAGGTGATCGCCGGAATCGAACGCGGGCAGCATGCGGGTGGGGTGCGCGGGGTCGCGGAGCAGTGCGTCGAAATCGATGATCGCATCGAAACCGTTGCCATCGCGTATCCACGCGTTGACTTGCTGGCGCACACGCTCCTTGTCTACGCTGTAGTAGCCGCGGATCGGCGTGTCCGGCAACGCGCCCTCGAACGGGGTCAGCGTGGCGCCGATCACGCGCAGACCGCGCGCCTGCGCACGTTGCAGCAGTTGCCGGTAGCCGGCGATCAGCTCCTGCGCGGAGACCGGCGCATCGTCCGGCGCGAACGGCGTGGCGTACCAACTGATGTCGTTGATGCCGATCAGCAGCACCAGCGTGCGTACCCCGGGCTGCGCCAGCACGTCGCGATCCAGCCGCGCCAGCGCATTGCTGCCCATGCGGTCGCGCAGCACGCGGCCGCCGGAGATGCCCGCGTTGAGCACCGCCACCCGCTGCGCCGCCAGCCGTGTGGCCAACTGGTCCGGCCAGCGCCGGTCGCCGCCCGGGGTGGACGCGGCGCCGTCGGTGATCGAATCGCCGAGCGCCACCACCGCGCCGGCGGCATCGGCGCGGCGCACCTGGATGCCGCTGACGAACAGCCGCACCGGCAGTGCCGTGGCATCGTCCAGCGCTGCGTCCGCGGTGCGCTCGCCTGCGGCCAGCCAGGCGCTCTGCAGGCCTTCCCAATGGAAGGTGGACGGCGCGGTCGGCTGCGGCAGGTACAGGCTGACGCTGAGCCGGGCCAGGTCCGGCACGCTCAACGCGACCGGATCGCTGAGCACCGGCGCGCCAGGCGGGATGGTCACCGCGCGCTGTCCGCCGAAGCGCAGCTCGCGATCCGAGCCGGGCACGATCGCCGCGCCGTCGCCGGCCAGCGCCAGATGCGCGGCGCCGATCTGCAGCGGCTCGCGGCCGTAGGCGTTGGACAGTTCCAGCCGCACCGTCTCGCCGCCCAGGCTGATCCGCGCCACCTGGCGCACGGTCTGCCGCCACAGGTTGAACGGGGTCTGGGTCGGGAATGGAAAGTCGGCGGCCCACAGCGGCTGCGGACTCGCCTGCCAGGTCGCGATCCAGTCGCGTTCGGCGGCGCTGACCGGCAACGCGAACGCGCCCAACAAGGCCGTGGCCAGCGCGGCTTGCCGCAGGTGCCGGCTCATGCCGCACCGCCCGCGGCGCAGGCCGCCGCCGGTGCAGGTTCGGATGCGGGCGACAGCCGCAGCGCCAGCAGCGCCACCGCCAGGCCGGCCGCGGTGACCAGCGCCGCCACCCAGGGCAATTGCGCCAGGCTGCCGCCGTGGCCGATCACCAGTCCGCCGAGCCAGGCGCCCAGCGCATTGCCCAGGTTGAACGCGCCGATGTTCAGGCTCGAGGCCAGATGCCGTCCGGCGTCGCCGGCCTTGCCCAGTACCCACAGTTGCAGCGGCGCCACCGTGGCGAACGCGGCCACCCCGAGTAGGCCCACCCCCAGCGTCATCGCCGGCGCCGAGCGCAGCGCGAAGGCCAGCGCCGCCAGCACCAGCGCCAACAGGCCCAGGGTCAGCGGCAAGGCCTGTCGCGGATGGCGATCGGCCAGGCGTCCGCCGAACACGTTGCCGACGATCATGCCCACCCCGAACACCAGCAGCAGCGGCGACACCGCGCCGTCGGCCAGGCCGGTGACCCGGGTCAGGAGCGGCTGGATGTAGGTGTAGACGGTGAACACGCCGGCATAGCCGAGCACGGTCGTCGCCAGCCCCAGCAGCACCGGCGCACGACCGACCGCGCGCAGTTCGGCGCGCAGCGGCAGGGTGGGAGCGGCGTCGTCGCCGGCCGGGACCAGCGCGGCGATCACCACGGTGGCCAGCAGGCCGATCGCGGCCACCGCCCAGAACGTCGCGCGCCAGCCGTACTGCAGGCCCAGCCAGGCGCCGGCCGGCACCCCCAGCAGGGTGGCGACGGTGAGTCCGGTGAACATGGTGGCGATCGCCGAGGCCTTGCGCTGCGGCGCCACCAGGCCGGTGGCGACTACCGCGCCGACGCCGAAGAAGGTGCCGTGCGCCAGCGAGGTGACCACCCGCGCCGCCATCAGCGTGGCGTAGTCCGGCGCCAGCGCGCAGGCCAGGTTGCCGGCGGTGAACACCAGCATCAGCGCCACCAGCACGCGCTTGCGCGGCCAGCGCCGGCTGGCCACGGTCAGCAGCGGCGCGCCGACGAACACGCCCAGCGCATAGCCGGAAATCAGCAGCCCGGCGGCGGGGACGCTGACCTGCAGGTCGGCAGCGACCTGCAGCAGCAGGCCCATGATCACGAACTCGGTTGTGCCGATGCCGAATGCGCCGGCGGTCAGCGCGAACAGGGCGAGCGGTAGCCGCGGCGGCGCGGCGCCTGGCGGAGGTGCGGGAAGCGAGGCCATGAGGGCTCCGGAAGACGGGACGGAGCACAGCCTAGATCCGCGCTTTATCAGCACAAACTGGCAAGATATTGAGTGACTTTCAACGGAATCCATAAAATGGACCGGATCGGCGACATCGCGTTGTTCCTGCGCGTGCTCGACCTGGGCTCGATCAGCGCTGCCGCGCGCAGCCTGGATCTGTCGGTGGCGGTCGCCAGCCAGCGGCTGAAGCGGCTCGAGCGCGACCTCGGCGTGCGCCTGCTGCATCGGACCACGCGGCGCCTGCATCCCACGCCCGAAGGCCTGCAGCTGGCTGAGCAGGGCCGCGCGCTGGTCGAGGACCTGGAGTCGCTGGCCGGCGGCCTGCGCGAAGCCGGCCGCAGCGCCGCCGGCACCTTGCGGGTGACCATGTCGGCCTCGTTCGGGCGCCAGTACGTGTCGCCGCTGCTGCCGCAGTTCATGGCCCTGTATCCGCAGATGCGGCTGAGCGTGCACCTGAGCGACAACGTGGTGGACCTGGTCAGCGAGGGCTTCGACCTGGCGATCCGGATCGGCGCGTTGCGCGATTCCAGCCTGGTGGCGCGACGCCTGGCCGGCAATCGCCGGGTGCTGTGCGCCGCTCCCGACTACCTGCGCCGCCACGGCGAACCGGCCACCCCGGCGGACCTGGCCGCGCACGCCTGCCTGCTGCTGACCGGCGCCGAAGGCCGCCAGGACACCTGGCACCTGCACGGCGCCGAGGGCGAGGTCGCGGTCAAGGTCGGCGGGCCGCTGGAATCCAACTTCGGCGAAGTACTGCGCGATGCGGTGCTGAATGGCCAGGGCATTTCCCTGCATTCGGTTTGGCATGTGGCCGAGGACCTGCGCCACGGGCGCCTGCGCCAGGTGCTGCCGCAGTACACGATCGCCGAGACCGGCATCTACGCGGTGATGCCGCAGCGCCGGCTGGTGCCGCCGCGGGTGCGCGCCTTCGTCGAGTTCATGCAGGTTCAGCTGGCGGATCCGCCGCCTTGGGAGCGCCTGGAGTGAGACGGCCGTACAAAACCGGCACGCTGTCTACACGCGCCGACAGGCCCGAAGCGCCGCATTGCATCATTTCATGAAGCTGTATACGGTGTATCCACGACCGCCGAGGGTCTGGTCGTGGGTTTCACATGTTACGTGCCTGTTAACGCGGTCTTCACCATGCCGAGCATAATGTGCGCGGCGATGGCGTGCGGAACGGCCGTCTGGATGTGACGAGACATCTGTACTGAACCATGCCCTATCGGT
This sequence comes from Xanthomonas sp. GW, assembly GCF_014236815.1. Lineage (NCBI taxonomy): Bacteria > Pseudomonadati > Pseudomonadota > Gammaproteobacteria > Lysobacterales > Lysobacteraceae > Xanthomonas > Xanthomonas sp. GW. Next base: position 3,928,750 of record NZ_CP051189.1, on the reverse strand, counting down.
TTCTATATCCCCGAAACAAGGAGCTGTATTAATGAACAAGAAAATTCTCACCGCCGCGTTGCTGGGCGGTCTGGCCGTCGCCCAGGCAGCGTCCGCACAGGAATTCGACGACCGCTGGTACCTGACCGGTTCGGCCGGTTTCAACTTCCAGGACAACGACCGTCTGACCAACGACGCCCCGTTCGTCACCCTGGGTCTGGGCAAGTTCGTCAGCCCGAACTGGTCGATCGACGGTGAACTGAACTATCAGAACCCGAACTTCGACGCCAACCAGGACCTGAACTGGAGCCAGTACGGCATCTCGTTCGACCTGCGTCGCCACTTCATCCAGGAAGGCCGTGGCTGGAACCCGTACCTGCTGTTCGGTCTGGGCTACCAGCGTTCGGAAGAAGAGTTCGACACCGGCGGCGCCGTGTCCCCGGGCCAGCGCAAGGACGGCAACTTTGCCGCCAAGGCCGGCGTCGGTCTGCAGACCACCTTCGACAAGCGCGTTGCCGTGCGTGCCGAAGTGGCCTACCGCGCTGACTTCGACGACCAGAGCGTTGCCGCTCCGTCCGAGAACTGGTTCGGCGACGTGCTGGCTTCGGTCGGCGTAGTGATCCCGCTCGGCCCGCCGCCGTCGGCTCCGGTTGCCGCTCCTGCTCCGACCGCTGCCCCGAGCTGCGCGGACATGGACGACGACGGTGACGGCGTCAACAACTGCGACGACAAGTGCCCGGCTTCGCAGCCTGGCCAGACCATCGGTCCGGACGGTTGCCCGGTGCCTGTGTCGATCGACCTGAAGGGCGTCAACTTCGACTTCAACAAGTCGACCCTGCGTCCGGACGCGATCGCGATTCTGAGCGAAGCCACCGAGATCCTGAAGCGTTACCCCGACCTGAAGGTCGAGGTCGCCGGTCACACCGACTCGAAGGGTACCGACGCTTACAACCAGAAGCTGTCCGAGCGTCGTGCGACCACCGTGTATGACTACCTGACCAAGAACGGCGTGGACGCTTCGCGTCTGGTCGGTCCGATCGGTTACGGCGAGAGCCGCCCGATTGCGCCGAACACCAACCCGGATGGTTCGGACAACCCGGAAGGCCGTGCGAAGAACCGTCGTACCGAGCTGAACGTCCAGAACTAATCGGACGCTTCATGCTTCAAGCAAAGCCCGGCCTCGCGCCGGGCTTTGTTTTTGTGCGCCCGGAAAAACATCGCGCGCATCCGTTGTAGGAGCGGCTTCAGCCGCGACACTTGCCTTACCGAAGAGTGTCTGTCGCGGCTGAAGCCGCTCCTTGTATCTGGACATAGCGCTCCTATGGCGTTATGTCTTCCGACTGATCATCGGAGGAGGTGCGGGAAGTCCAGTCGCTCCTGAAGCTTCGAGCTTGTGCTGTAGATCGGCTCGCGCCCTCCACATGCTGGCCCATCGGTGTCCGAACGGTATCCAGAGTCCGCCCTTGGCGTGAACTCGCATCCACAAGGCAGGACCGGGCGCAGCGATGATCGTCTTCACCCTACGATGGAGGATTCTTCATGCCCCTAGTCGTCGGTATCGACGTCGCCAAATGCAGTTTCGACCTGGCCATCGAACTGGCCAACGGCAAGCACCGCACCAAGGCCAAGCTCCCCAACGAGCAGAAGGGCTTTCAGGCACTGCAGACATGGCTACAGACCCATGCGCAGGCCGATAGCTGGATCGTGATGGAGGCCACCGGCGTTTACCATGAGGCCCTGGCGGAGTTCGTGTATGCGCTGGGCTACCGCGTCTGTGTCCTCAACCCAGCGCAAACGGCGCTGTATGCGCGCAGCCAGCTGACCCGGGTCAAGACCGACCGCAGCGATGCCAAGCTGATCGCCAGCTACGGCGCACGCCACCAAGAGCAGCTACGGCCCTGGCAGCCCGATCCGCCGGCACTCAAGCAGCTCAAGGCGCTGGTACGCCGTCGCGGCGATCTGCAGCAGATGCTGCAGATGGAGCGCAACCGTCTGGACGTGGCCGGGTCCGCCGTGCAGGACTCCTTGCACACGCATATTGCCGATCTGCAGGTCCGCATTGCCGAGATCGAACGGGCGATCGAGGACCATATCGACCAGGATCCGACCTTGCGCGGACAGCGCGAACTGCTGGTGAGCATCGACGGCATTGCCGACACCAGCGCGGCATTGATGCTGGCCGAGCTGGGCGATGTGGCCCGCTTCGCCGATGCCGCGGCGGTGACGGCGTTTGCGGGCCTGAACCCGCGACTGCAGGAGTCGGGCAAGCGCCAGGGCCAGGTCTGCATCTCCCGCACCGGCTCACCTCGCCTGCGTGCCGGACTCTACATGCCCGCGCTGGTCGCCATGACCCACAATCCGATTGTCCGGGCGCTCAAGCAACGCCTGCGCGAGCGCGGCAAAGCCAACAAGCAGATCATCTGCGCCGCCATGCGCAAGCTGCTGCATATCGCCTACGGCGTCCTCAAATCACGGACGCACTTCGATCCTGAAAAGGCTCTTGCCTGTTAGCAGGGAAGACGGTATCTACAGGGGAGCAAAAAGCCCTTCGCCAAGCTGAACTTTTTCAGCCTTCCCAATTATTTAGCGCATGCAGTGCCGGTATCGGTTGAAACTGCGCCTGGCCCTGCCTACACTCGCGGCGTCGTCTCGCCTGAATGGAAAAAAACCGATGCTGCGTATCGTTACGGCCGGCCTGCTTGGTCTTGCCTTGATTCCTGCCGCCCATGCCGCACCGGATTGCTCCGGCGACGTGTTGCCCAAGCCGTTGCCGCTGCCGGCCACGGTCGGTGCGCCGATCGCCTCGGAGCTGTACACGCGCAACCTGCAGCTGGGTATGCCCAGCGGCGTGCTGGCGCAGTCCTACAGCAGCGACCAGTCGCTGGACCGGGTGCTGCTGCGGCTGCGCGCCGAAGGCTGCCAGAGCCTGGCCAACGCGATGCCGGCCGGCGGTGCGGTGAAGCCTAACGATCCGGCCGCCTACAAGCCGACCACCGCGTTCGACAACACCCCGTGGCGCTTCGACATGAGCCAGAACGGCAAGCGCATGACCGCCGAAGAGTTCGACGCCTGGATGAAGGCGCGCGGCGTGCGTGTGGTCAAGGCGCGTCCGGCACCGGCCGCCGTGCCCGCCGCCGCACCGGCGCCCGCCGCGGCCGCACCGGTCGACAAGCAGTAAGCGCTGCGCGCGGTCGCCGACCGCGCCTGCGTACGAAGCGCGCGCGGTGAAGCCTCCTTCGCGTTCCCGTCGCCCCGCGCCGCGCACCTCGGTGCCGGCGGCCAGCGCCCCGCGCTCTCTGCGCGCGGTTGCGGCCGGCGAGGCCCGCCACGGCCTGGCGCGCACGCTGTCCAAACTCGGCCTGTGCTCGCGCACCGAAGCCGCGCGCTGGATCGCCGCCGGCCGCGTCGCGGTCGACGGCCGCACCGTCACCGATCCTGAATTCCCGATCCTGCGCGGCCGCCACCGGCTGGCGCTGGATGGCGTGCCGCTGGCCGCCACGCAGCGCCTGTACCTGATGCTCAACAAGCCGCGCGGCCTGGTCACCACCGCGCAGGACGAGCGCGGCCGCGACACCGTCTACCGCTGTTTCGACGGCGCCGGCTTGCCGTGGCTGGCGCCGGTCGGGCGCCTGGACAAGGCCAGCGAGGGCTTGCTGCTGTTCTGCAACGACCCGCAGTGGGCGGCGCGGGTCGCCGATCCGGCCAGCGGCCCGGACAAGACCTATCACGTGCAGGTCGATGCGCTGCCCGATGCGGCCCTGCTGGCGCGCATGTGCGCCGGCGTCGTCGCCGACGGCGAGCCGCTGCGCGCCAAGCAGGTGCGGCTGTTGCGGCAAGGCGACAAGCACGCCTGGCTGGAAGTGGTGCTGGACGAGGGCCGCAACCGGCAGATCCGGCGCCTGCTGGCCGAACTCGATCTGGGCGTGCTGCGCCTGGTGCGGGTGGCGATCGGCGGGCTGGCGCTGGGCGAACTGGGCAAGGGCGCCTGGCGCGAACTCAGTGCCGCCGAGGTCAGTGCGCTGGCGCCGGCGGCGGCTGCCAGCGCGCCAGCCGCGCGCTGAGCAGGGCCGCGACCACTTCGTAGGCACGCGCATCCTGCGGGCCGCGCGCATCGTGATGGCGACCTTTAGTGTGATTGCAGCCGGCACAGGCCAGGGCAAGATTGCGCGCATCGTTCGCGTCGTCGCCGACCAGGCCACACAGCGGCGCTGCCGCGCGGCGGCCGAACCAGGCCTGCGGCACCACGTGTTCCAGGGTGCTGTGGCCGAGCGGTTCGCCGTCGCCGCGCAGGCGCAGGCGCCGGCGGCAATGCAGGCAGCGCGTCTCCCAGCCGTCCTCCAGCGCTTGCGCGATTGCGTCGGTCCGCGCCGCCAGCAACAGCCGTTGGCGCAGCACCGTGCGCATGCTCAGGCGGGGATGACGTTCAACTCGCGGCCGATGCGGACGAAGGCGTCGATCGCCCGGTCCAGCTGTTCGCGGGTATGGGCGGCGCTGATCTGGGTGCGGATCCGCGCCTGGCCCTTGGGCACCACCGGGAAGAAGAAGCCGATCGCGTAGATGCCTTCCTCCAGCAGCCGTTCGGCGAAGCGCTGCGCCAGCGGCGCGTCGTACAGCATCACCGGGCAGATCGGGTGGGTGCCGGGCTTGATGTCGAAGCCGGCCGCGGCCATGCGCTCGCGGAAGTGGCGGGTGTTCTCGACCAGTTGCGCACGCAGGTCGGCGGCCGCGTCCAGCATCGCGAACGCCTTGATCCCGGCAGCGACCACGTGCGGCGGCAGCGAGTTGGAAAACAGGTAGGGACGCGAGCGCTGGCGCAGCAGTTCGATCACCTCGCGCCTGCCGGTGGTGAAGCCGCCGAGCGCGCCGCCCATGGCCTTGCCCAGGGTGCCGGTGAAGATGTCGATCCGGTCCATCACGCCCTTGACCTCGGCCGAGCCGCGGCCCGTCGCGCCGAGGAAGCCGGTGGCGTGGCACTCGTCGATATGCACCAGCGCGCCGTACTTCTTCGCCAGCGCGGTGATCTCGTCGAGCGGGGCGATGAAGCCGTCCATCGAGAACACGCCGTCGCTGGTGATCAGCTTGGTCTTGCAGCCGGCCGCGTCCGCGGCCTGCAGCTGCGCTTCCAGGTCGGCCATGTCGCAGTTGGCGTAGCGGAAGCGCTTGGCCTTGCACAGGCGCACGCCATCGATGATCGAGGCATGGTTGAGCGCATCGGAGATGATCGCATCGGCTTCGCCGAGCAGCGGCTCGAACAGGCCGCCGTTGGCGTCGAAGCAGGCGGCGTAGAGGATGGTGTCCTCGGTGCCGAAGAACTCGGCGATGCGCGCTTCCAGTTGCTTGTGCAGATCCTGGGTGCCGCAGATGAAGCGCACCGAGGCCATGCCGAAGCCGTGGGTGTCCAGCGCATCCTTGGCCGCGGCGATCAGCGCCGGGTGGTCGGCCAGGCCCAGGTAGTTGTTGGCGCAGAAGTTCAGCACGCGGCGGCCGTCGGCCAGTACGATCTCGGCCGCCTGCGGGCCGACGATGATGCGTTCGGACTTGAACAGGCCCTGCGCGCGGATCGCGTCCAGTTCGTCGGCGTAGTGCTGGGTGAGGCGGGAATCGGTCATGACGGGCACGCGCAGGCGGGAGAAGCGGAGATTTTAACGCGGCGTGTGCGAAGGTCGGCCGGCGTCATGCAAAAATGGCATAAGCATCGGCGGCGAAGTCATTTCACCGGATCAATGCGGCTGCGCAGCATGGCGCACTGGCCGTGGTCGCATGGCCGGACCGCCCGTGCCCCCTGACCCTCTTCCGGAGTTCCGCCCATGCCCAGCTTCCTGCCGCGCCGATTCAGCCCGCTGCTCGCGCTCGCGCTGTGCGCGTTCGCCGGCACCGCCGCCGCGCGCGACGTGCAGCTGCTCAACGTGTCCTACGATCCCACGCGCGAGCTGTACCGCGACTACAACACCGCCTTCGCCAAGCACTGGGAGCAGACCCACAGCGGCGACAAGGTCACCGTGGAGACCTCGCACGGCGGTTCCGGCAAGCAGGCGCGCTCGGTCATCGACGGGGTCGAGGCCGACGTGGTGACGCTGGCGCTGGCCTACGACGTGGACGCGATCGTCGACAAGGGCAAGCTGATCGATCCGGGCTGGGCCAAGCGCCTGCCCGACAACAGCGCGCCGTACACCTCCACCATCGTGTTCCTGGTGCGCAAGGGCAACCCGAAGAAGATCAAGGACTGGCCGGACCTGCTGCGCACCGGCGTGTCGGTGATCACCCCGAACCCGAAGACCTCCGGCGGCGCGCGCTGGAACTACCTGGCCGCCTGGGCCTACGCCGACCATATCTTCAAGGGCGACCGCGAGCGCATCCTCGGCTACATGCGCGCGCTGTTCCGCAACGTGCCGGTGCTGGACACCGGCGCGCGCGGCGCCACCACCACCTTCGTCCAGCGCGGCATCGGCGACGTGCTGCTGGCCTGGGAGAACGAGGCGTTCCTGGCGCAGGAGGAACTGGGCAAGGACAAGTTCGAGATCGTGGTGCCGAAGCTGTCGATCCTGGCCGAGCCGTCGGTGGCGGTGGTCGACAAGAACGTGGACAAGCACGGCACCCGCGACGTCGCCGAGGAATACCTGAAATATCTGTATTCGCCAGAAGGGCAGAAGATCGCGGCCAAGCATTACTACCGTCCGCGTCATCCCGAGTACGCCGACCGCGCCGACATCGCGCGTCTGCCGAAGGTGCAACTGGTGACCATCGACCAGCAGTTCGGGTCCTGGGCCAAGGCCCAGGCCGAGCACTTCAACGACGGCGGCCTGTTCGACCAGATCCAGGCGAGCAAGTGACGCGATGGGAGTGAATGCCGTCGCCACCCCGCGCGCTCCGTCGCGGCGCCGGGTCATCCCCGGGCTCGGCCTGAGCCTGGGCATTACCCTGACCTGGCTGGGGCTGGTGGTGCTGATCCCGCTGCTGGGCGTGGTGCTCAAGACCAGCGGCCTGGGCTGGCATGGCGTGTGGCAGGTGTGGAGCGAACCGCGGGTGCTGTCGGCGCTGCGGGTCAGCTTCGGCACCGCCTTCGTCGCCGCCGCGTTCAACGCGGTGATGGGCACCTGGGTGGCCTGGGTGTTCGTGCGTTACCGCTTCCCCGGCAAGCGCCTGTTCGATGCGATGATCGACCTGCCGTTCGCGCTGCCGACCGCGGTGGCCGGCATCGCGCTGACCGCGCTGTACGGCGGCAACGGCTGGGTCGGCCGCTGGCTGGAGCCGCTGGGGCTGAAGATCGCCTACACCCAGCTCGGCATCGTGGTGGCGCTGGTGTTCGTCGGGCTGCCGTTCGTGGTGCGGATCGTGCAGCCGGTGCTGGCCGAGGCCGAGCGCGACGTGGAAGAGGCCGCCGCCACGCTCGGCGCCGGCCGCTGGCAGACCATCCGCCGGGTGGTGCTGCCGGCGCTGTGGCCGGCGGTGCTGACCGGATTCGCGCTGGCCTTCGCGCGCGGCATCGGCGAGTACGGCTCGGTGATCTTCATCGCCGGCAACCTGCCCAACGCGACCGAGATCGCGCCGCTGCTGATCACCATCCGCCTGGAAGAATTCGACTACGCCGGCGCGACCGCGATCGCCGCGGCGATGCTGCTGCTGTCGTTGCTGATGCTGCTGGTGGTCAACGGCGTGCAGGCGCGCTTCGCGCGGCGCGGCCTGGCGGCGCATTGAGATGAGCGATACCGTGTCCGGCCTGACCCTCCCGTTTTCGGAGACTGCGTTGAGCGCATCGCCGCCTGCCGTCCGCCGCCGCGCCGCCGCGGTCACCACCGAGCCGTGGTGGGTGCAGGTGTTGCTGATCCTCGGTGCGCTAGGCTTCCTGCTGTCGTTCCTGTTGCTGCCGCTGCTGCTGGTGTTCGTCGAGGCGCTGCGCGGTGGGATCGGCGTGTTCTGGCGGGCGATCTCCGATCCTGATGCGCTCGCGGCGATCCGCCTGACCCTGCTGGTGACCGCGATCGTGGTGCCGTTGAACCTGGTGTTCGGCGTGGCCGCGGCGTGGGCGGTGAGCAAGCATCGCTTTCCCGGCAAGCGCCTGCTGGTCAGCCTGATCGACCTGCCGTTCTCGGTGTCGCCGGTGGTCGCCGGCCTGGTCTTCATCCTGATCTTCGGTCGCAGCGGCTGGGCCTGGCCGCTGATCGACGAAGGCTGGCGGCTGCACTTGCCGGTGTTCGGCGAGGTGCTGCTGCAACTGCCGCGGATCGTGTTCGCACTGCCCGGCATCGTGCTGGCGACGACCTTCGTCACCTTCCCGTTCATCGCCCGCGAGCTGATGCCGCTGATGGAGCAGCAGGGCAGCGACGAGGAACTGGCGGCGTTGAGCCTGGGTGCCAACGGTTGGCAGATGTTCTGGCGGGTGACCATGCCCAACATCCGCTGGGGCCTGCTGTACGGCGTACTGCTGTGCAGTGCGCGGGCGATGGGCGAGTTCGGCGCGGTATCGGTAGTGTCCGGGCACATCCGCGGGCGCACCAACACGCTGCCGCTGCATGTGGAGATCCTCTACAACGAGTACGCCTACAGCGCCGCGTTCGCCTGCGCCAGCCTGCTGGCGCTGACCGCGCTGCTGACCCTGGCGCTGAAGTCCTATCTGGAATGGCGCCACGGCGAATCGCTGGCCGCCAATCACCGACACTGAGGTTGCGATGACCATCCGCGTACAGCACCTGGGCAAGCGTTTCGACGAATTCGTCGCGCTCGACGACGTCAGCCTGGACATCCGCCAGGGCGAACTGCTGGCGCTGCTGGGGCCGTCCGGCTCGGGCAAGACCACGTTGTTGCGGGTGATCGCCGGGCTGGAACATGCCGATGCCGGGCGCGTGCTGATCGACGGCGAGGACGCGACCGGGCTGCCGGTGCAGTCGCGCCGGGTCGGCTTCGTGTTCCAGCACTACGCGCTGTTCCGGCACATGACCGTGCGCGACAACATCGCCTTCGGCCTGCGCGTACGCCGCGGCGCCGAGCGCCTGACCGAAACGGCGATCCGTGCGCGAGTGAGCGAACTGCTCGCGCTGGTGCAACTGGACGGACTGGAGTCGCGCTATCCGACCCAGCTGTCCGGCGGCCAGCGCCAGCGCGTGGCCCTGGCGCGCGCGCTGGCGATCGAGCCGCGCGTGCTGCTGCTGGACGAACCGTTCGGCGCGCTCGACGCGCAGGTGCGGCGGGACCTGCGGCGTTGGCTGCGCGAGCTGCACGACCGCACCGGGCTGACCACGGTGTTCGTCACCCACGACCAGGAAGAGGCGCTGGAACTGGCCGACCGTGTGGCGATCCTCAACCGCGGGCGCATCGAACAGCTCGGCAGCCCGGCCGATGTCTACGACCGCCCGGTGTCGCCGTTCGTGTACGGCTTCGTCGGCGCGGTCAACCGGCTGCCGGCGCAACTGCACGACGGCCAGTTGCAGGTCGCCGGCCTGGCGCTGCCGGCGCCGGACACGCCGCTGTCCAGCGGCCCGGTCGATCTGTACGTGCGCCCGGAAGATCTGGCGCCCAGCGACAGCGGCTGGGCGGCGACGGTGCTGTCCTCGCAGCGCAGCGGCTCGCGCCTGCGCCTGCGCGCGCAGCTGGCGCATGGCCAGGACGAAGTGGAAGTGGAACTGCCGGCGGGGGAGGGCGCGACGCGCTATGCGCCCGGCCAGGTGCTGCAGCTGAGTGCGAGACGCTTCGGCTTGTTCGCGCAGCAGCGCGGCTAGCGGCATTCGGATCGGGCGCGCCTCGGCTTGGCGTAGGCGAGACTTCGCCCGCCACGGGCTTTGTCGGTAACGCCCGTCGCGACTGAAGTCGCTCCTACAAGGGTTCCTGTGGGCAAGTAAATAAAAGCCTGCCAGGACCTGGACGCCTGCTTGGCCGCGCACGCATGGCGTAGACAAACATTGACCCGAAGCGCACAGCCGCAAGGCCTGCGATGACTTGGTTTGTCTTGAAAGTGTTGCACTGCAAGAAAAAACCGGTTAAAAAAGTGTGAAGCCAGCATTGCAGCGCGCGCTGGAACCACCCCCTCGTCAACTCGTAGGAGAATTACCGGTGAACAAGATCAAGCTTGGTGTCGCCCTGGCCGTGGCGCTGGCCGCCTCCCCGCTGAGTGCGTTGGCCCAGGACGAGGCCGCTGCCTCGCCGATTACCGGCTCCTATGGCGTGGTCAGCGACTACGTGTTCCGCGGCGTTTCGCAGACCAACGAAGGCCCCGCGTTCCAGGCCGGCCTCACCTACACCTCGCCGTTCGGCCTGTACGTCGGCACCTGGGGTTCCAACGTCGATTTCGGCGCCGGCGACCCGGATTGGGAAGTGGACGGCTTCATCGGTTACAACGTCGATTTCTCCCCGGACTGGAACTTCGACGTGATGGTCAACCGCTACGGCTATCCGGGCGCCGGCAAGTTGAACTACAACGAACTGATCACCAAGACCAAGTTCCTCAAGACCTACACCTTGACCGTGGCGTATACCGACGACGTCTACAACCTGGACGAGGACAGCTTCTACTACGCGCTGGACGGGAACTGGAGCCTGCCGAACGACTTCAGCATCGGCGCGCACGTCGGCCGCACCACCTATGCCAGCGCGCTGACGCAGTACCAGGACTACACCGACTACAGCGTCAGCGTCGGCAAGATGGTCGGTCCGCTGGCGTTGAGCGTGGGCTACTACGACACCGACGACAAGGGCAACCAGAACTTCACCGAGAAGCTGGCCGACCACCGCTTCGCGGTCTCGGGCACGATCGCGTTCTGATCCGCGGCACCGTCGTGAACGAAGAAGGGCGCCTTGCGGCGCCCTTCTTTTTTGTGCGATCGCCAGGCCGATGACACAGGTCCTGGCGGTGCAGCGCGGCATCGTCGCCGCGCCGGACCTCACCAACTCAACACCACCTTGCCGGCCTTGCCTTCTTCCATCAGGTCGAAGCCCTTCTGGAATTCGTCGATGGTCAGCTGGTGGGTCAGCACCTTGCCGAGCGGGAAGCCGGACAGCACCAGCTGGGTCATCTTGTACCAGGTCTCGTACATCTTGCGGCCGTAGATGCCCTGCACGGTCAGGCCCTTGAAGATGATCTTGTCCCAGTCGCAGCCGGCGCCGCGCGGCATGATGCCGAGCATGGCGATCTTGCCGCCGTGGTACATGCAGTCGAGCATGTCGTTGAACGCGCGCGGGTTGCCGCTCATCTCCAGGCCCACATCGAAGCCTTCCATGTGCAGGTCGGCCATCACCTCCTTCAGCGAGGTGTTGGCGACGTTGACCACGCGCGTGGCGCCCATGTCGGCGGCCAGCTTGAGGCGGAAGTCGTTGACGTCGGTGACCACCACGTTGCGCGCGCCGATGTGCTTGCAGATGCCGGCGGCGATGATGCCGATCGGGCCGGCGCCGGTGATCAGCACGTCCTCGCCGATCACGTCGAACTCCAGCGCGCAGTGCGCGGCGTTGCCGTACGGGTCAAAGAACGCGGCCAGCTCGGACGGGATCTGGTCCGGGATCGGCCACAGGTTGGAGGCCGGCATCACCATGTATTCGGCGAAGGCGCCGTTGACGTTGACGCCGATGCCGACCGTGTTCGGGCACAGGTGCGGACGCCCGCCGCGGCAGTTGCGGCAGTGCCCGCAGACGATGTGGCCTTCGGCCGAGACGCGCTGGCCGACCTGGTAGCCGCTGACCGCCGAGCCGAGCTCGGCGATGCGGCCGACGAACTCGTGGCCGATGGTCAGGCCGGGCTTGATCGTGCGCTGGCTCCACTCGTCCCACAGGTAGATGTGCAGGTCGGTGCCGCAGATCGCGGTCTTCTCCAGCTTGATCAGCACCTCGTTGGGGCCGGGCACCGGCACCGGCACCTGTTCCAGCCAGATGCCCTTGGCTGCGTCGCGCTTGACCAGCGCCTTCATTGTTTGCGCCATGGCGGTGCAAGACTCGGGGTTGAGAGGGCGCGAAGTATAAGCCGCCCGCGGGCGCGGCCATGTTGCGGCGCGTGCGGGGTGCCGTTGGTCATGGTCGCCGCATCGGTTGCATTCGTTACAATCTAACGTCTGTCTAACGTTAGTCGCGAAGGAATCCATTCGATGCGCTCGAATCTGCTGGCTGTCGCCCTCGTCGTCGCCCTGGCCTGTGCCCCGGCCGCCCATGCCGGCGAAGGCATGTGGGTCCCGCAGCAATTGCCGGATATCGCCGGACAGCTGCAGCAGGCCGGGTTGAAGCTGTCGCCGCAGCAACTGGCCGACCTGACCGGCGATCCGATGGGCGCGGTGGTGTCGCTGGGTGGCTGCACCGCCAGCTTCGTGTCGCCGCAGGGCCTGGTGGTAACCAATCACCATTGCGCCTACGGCGCGATCCAGCTCAATTCCACGCCGCAGAAGAACCTGATCCGCGACGGCTTCAGCGCGGCCAGCAACGGCGCCGAGCTCAGCGCCGGGCCGAACGCGCGCATCTACGTGCTCGACCGCATCAGCGATGTGACCGAGCAGGCCAAGACCGCGATGGCCGCCGCCGGCAGCGATGCGCTCAAGCGCACCCATGCGCTGGAGGCGTTCGACAAGGCGCAGGTCGCGGCTTGCGAAGCCGAGGCCGGCTACCGCTGCGAGCTGTACAGCTTCGCCGGCGGCAATACCTACCGGCTGTTCCGCACCCTGGAAATCCGCGACGTGCGCCTGGCGTACGCGCCGCCGTCGGATATCGGCAAGTTCGGCGGCGACGTCGACAACTGGATGTGGCCGCGCCACACCGGCGATTTCTCGTTCTACCGCGCCTATGTCGGCAAGGACGGCAAGCCGGCGGCCTACGCCAAGGACAACGTGCCGTACCAGCCCAAACATTTCCTGAAGTTCGCCGACCAGCCGCTGGGCGCCGGCGACTTCGTGATGGTGGCCGGTTATCCGGGCCGCACCAACCGCTATGCGCTGGCCTCGGAATTCGACGCCACCGCCAGCTGGGCCTATCCCACCGCCGCGCGTCAGTACCGCGACCTGATCGCGCTGGTGGAGCAGGCCGGCAAGCAGGACCCGGACATCCAGGTGAAGTACGCGGCGACGATGGCCAGCTGGAACAACGTCGCCAAGAACTACGAAGGGCAGCTGGAAGGCTTCAAGCGCATCGACGCGGCCACGCAGAAGCAGACCGAGGAACGCGCGGTGCTGGCCTGGCTCAAGCGCCAGGGCCGCGACGGCCGTGCCGCGCTGCAGGCGCATGCGCAGCTGCTGGCGCTGGACGAGCAGGCCAAGGCCACCCGCGACCGCGACCTGATCCTGCGCCAGCTGCGCCGCACCGGCGTGCTCGGCAGCGCGCTGTCGCTGTACCGCGTGTCGATCGAGCGGGCCAAGCCCGACGCCGAGCGCGAGCCCGGCTACCAGGAACGCGACCTGCCGGAGATCGAGGGCGCGCAGAAGCAGATGGAACGCCGCTACGTCGCGTCGATGGACGGGCAACTGCAGCGCTACTGGTTCGACCAGTACCTGAAGCTGCCGAAGGCGCAGCGGCTGCCGGCGCTGGACCAGTGGCTGGCCGGCGCCGATGCGCAGGCCGCCGCCGCGCGGCTGGCCGGCACCAAGCTGGGCAGCACCGAGGAACGCCTGAAGTGGCTGCGCGCCGACCGCGCCGCGTTCGAATCCAGCGACGACCCGGCGCTGCGCTATGCGGTGGCGCTGATGCCGACGTTGCTGCAGATCGAGCGCGAGGAAAAGCGCCGCGAAGGCGAGGAACTGCTGGCGCGTCCGCGCTACCTGCAGGCCTTGGCCGACTACAAGAAGAGCCAGGGCGAGTCGGTCTATCCGGACGCCAATTCCTCGTTGCGCATCACCTTCGGCAACGTCAAGGGCTATGCGCCGAAGGACGGCGTGGCCTACACCCCGTTCACCACGCTGGAAGGCGTGCTGGCCAAGGACACCGGCGCCGATCCGTTCGATTCGCCCAAGGCCCTGCTCGACGCGGCCAAGGCCAAGCGTTACGGCGGTCTGGAGGACAAGCGGCTGGGTTCGGTGCCGGTCGATTTCCTGTCCGACCTGGACATCACCGGCGGCAACTCCGGCTCGCCGGTGCTCGATGCGCAGGGCAAGCTGGTCGGGCTGGCGTTCGACGGCAACTGGGAGTCGGTGAGTTCCAACTGGGTGTTCGACCCGGCGATGACCCGGATGATCGCGGTCGACTCGCGCTACCTGCACTGGATCATGCAGGAGGTGGCGCCGGCGCCGCGGCTGCTGAAGGAGTTGAATCTGAAGCAGTAACCGGATGGCGCGGCGGCAGCGCGCGACCGCCGCCACCGCGCGGCCTGCCCGCCGCTAAACGGCGACGGTTGCGGCGGCGGAGCGGGATGCGGTTCGGGGGTTTCCGGCGACGGAGCAGGTATCATGCCGCTCCGTTTTCGTTCGCGAGACGGCAACCTCTCTCCCAACGGAATTCCACCGCATGCGCATCCTGCTCGCTCGTCATGGCGAAACCCCGTGGAACGCCGAAGGCCGCTACCAGGGCCAGATCGACATCGCGTTGTCGCCGGTCGGCGAGGCGCAGGCACAAGCGCTCGGCGCGCGCCTGCGCGAGGTGCCGCTGACCCGCGCGGTGGCCTCGCCGCTGTCGCGCGCGCAGAGCACCGCCCGCTACGCGCTTGGCGCGGAGCGCGAGGCGATGCTGCTGACCGATCCTGACTTGCAGGAGATCGCACACGGCGAATGGGAAGGGCTGCTCGCCAGCGAGATCAACGACAAGGATCCGGCGCGGCTGCGCGCCTGGCGCGAGGAGCCGGACACGGTGCTGATGCCGGGTGGCGAGTCGCTGCGCCAGGTGCTGGACCGTTCCTGGCGCGGCCTGACTCGCGCCGCCGAGGGTCTGGGTGGGGACGACACCTTGCTGGTAGTGGCGCACGATGCGGTTAACCGGGTGATCCTGTGCCGGGTGCTGGGCCTGCCGATCGCCAAGCTGTGGAGCTTCCGCCAGGCGCCGACCACGCTGAACCTGCTGGAAGGCCCGGACGTGGAGCATCTGGAAGTGGTGCGGCTGAACGACTGCGCGCACCACACGCCGTTTTTTGGCGAGGCCAAGCACAGGGCGCTGTAGGGCTCTGTTCCAAGTTTTCGCATCATGGCTCGCTGGCGCGACGCAAAAAACATGAGCAAATGCTTTCGCGCTTGGCGCGAGTCACTTTTCTTTGCTTGTGCAAAGAAAAGTAACCAAAAGAAAGCACACCCGGGCGGCACGCCCTCCGCGCTGCGCGCTCCGGGTGCGCAAGCCGACCGGACATTTTTCGGCGGCACATCCATGTGCCGTCGAAAAACGGCGCGCGTCGTGCGCGCCGCCCCTTCGGGGTTTTCGTCCGATCGGCTTGCCGTGCCTCACGGGGCCCGGAACAGCCAAAGCAAATGCAAAGCACAGCCCCGGCGATTCAAGCGCTGTCGGCGCATCAGTCGAGTCCAGTCGAACTTATGAAAACCCTCCCCGAATGGCTCGCCTACATCGAGCAGCAGCACCCGCAGGACATCGCGATGGGCCTGGAGCGCGTGCGCGCAGTGGCCGAGCGCATGCGCCTGGCGCGGCCGGCGAAGAAAGTCATCACCATCGGCGGCACCAACGGCAAGGGTTCGACCGTGGCCTTCGTCGAGGCGATCGCGCGTGCCGGCGGCTGGACCGTAGGCAGCTACACCTCGCCGCACCTGCTGCGCTACAACGAGCGCGTCCGCATCGGCGGCGACGAGGTCAGCGACGCGCAACTGGTGGCCGGCTTTGAGGCGGTGGAGTCCGCGCGCGGCGACACCCCGCTGACCTATTTCGAATACGGCACGCTGGCCGCGCTGTGGCTGTTCCAGCAGGCAGAGCTGGACCTGGCGGTGCTGGAAGTGGGCCTGGGCGGGCGCCTGGATGCGGTGAACCTGGTCGATGCCGACGTGGCGGTGATCACCACCGTCGACATCGACCACACCGACTGGCTGGGCGCGGACCGCGAGGCGATCGGCGCGGAGAAGGCGGGCATCGCGCGGCCGTGGAAACCGCTGGTGCTGGGCGAGGTCGATCCGCCGTCGAGCGTGCTGCGCCGCGCCTATGCGATCGGCGCCAACGCGATCCGCGCCGGCAGCGATTTCTTCCATGAGCCGATCGATGCCGCGCAATGGCGCTGGCGTGACGTCGGTACCGAGCTGGAATTGCCGTCGCCGCAGCTGCGCGCGCCGGTGCAGCGCGCCAATGCCGCCACCGCCATCGCCGCCTTGCGCGCGCTGCGCAAGGCCTTGCCGCGCACCGCCTATGCCGAGGGCATCGCTGCCGCGCAGTTGCGCGGACGCCTGCAGCCGTTCGTGCGCGACGGGGTGGAGGTGCTGGTCGATGTCGGCCATAACCCGCAGGCTGCGCGCGAACTGGCCGCGGCGCTGCAGGCGCAGCCCTGCACCGGCGCCACCCGCGCGGTGTTCGCCGCCCTGGCCGACAAGGACGCGGTCGGTGTGGTGCAGGCGCTGGCCGGGCAGGTCGCTGCCTGGCATCTGGCCGGGCTGTCCGGCGCGCGCGGCCAGAGCGGCGCGCAGTTGCAGGCGCGCCTGGCCGGTACCGACGCGGCCGAGGCCAGCCTCGCCGACAGCGTGGCGCAGGCGCTGCAGCAGGCCCTGGCGCAGGCGCGGCCGGGCGATCGGGTGCTGGCATTCGGCTCGTTCCACACCGCGGCCGACGCCTTGCACTGGCTGCATTCAGCCGGCTGACCCCGCCGGCAGCCGGCCCGACCTTATAATCGCTGCGGCACTCCGCCATGCCGCCCCCTCAAGCTTTCCGTGGATACCGTCCTGAAACAGCGACTGATTGGCGCCCTTGTCCTGGTGGCGCTCGCCGTGATCTTCCTGCCGATGCTGGTCAAGGGCCCTGCGCCCGACAGCGGCGTCGCCAATGTTCCGCTGAAGGCCCCGGACGCTCCGGCCGACGGCCAGTTCCAGACCCGCGAATTGCCGCTGGTGACGCCGGGCGACGCGCCCAGCGGCGGTGCCGTGGGCATGGCCAGCGCGCCGGCCGCGACGCCGGCGCCGGTGCAGGACAACCCCGACGCCGCCGACCTGGCCACGCCGGCCGCGGCCAGCGGCGCCGCGCAGGCGTTGCCGCCGACCGTGGCCGCCGGCAACTACGCGGTCAATTTCGGCGCCTATTCCACCCAGGCCGACGCCGATGCGGTGATCGCGCGGCTCAAGCAGGCGCAGCTGCCGGGCTTCCGCGAGGCGGCCACGATCGGCGGGCGCCAGGCCTGGCGCGTTCGCATCGGCCCGTATGCCGACCGCGCCCAGGCCGAGTCGGTGCGGCTGCAGGCGGTGAAGGTACGCAACGACGTCAACGCGCAGGTGGTGACCCTGGACGCGCCGAGCGCGTCCTCGGTGGCGGCCGCCGCGACGCCGGCCGCGAGCGCGGCGCCGGCCAAAACCGAAACCCTGCCGCCGGAGCCGGCCAAGCCGGTGGCCGCGGCCAAGCCGCCGGTCGCCGCGGCGCCCAAGCCTGAACAGCCCAAGCCCGAGCCGGCCAAGCCGGCGGCGACGCCGGCTCCGGTCGCGGCGGCCAAGCCTGCCCCGAGCGTACCGGCCGCGTCGGGCACCGGCTTCGCCGTGCAGCTGGGCGCGTTCGGCAAGGCCGAGGATGCCAACGCGTTGCGCGACAAGGTCCGCGCCGCCGGGTTCAGCGCCTTCGTCGAACAGGTGCGTACCGACAAGGGCGCCTTGAACCGGGTGCGGGTCGGCCCGGTCGCCAATCGCGCCGATGCCGAACAGCTGCGCGCGCAGGTAGCATCCAAGGTCGGCATCAGCGGTATGGTACGTCCACACCCTTGAACCGGGCGTTGGCCCACGGAGTCGCAAGCATGTACCAGGGAAGGGAATCGCGGCGCTCTGCCGCCATGGCGCGGTGCGGCCGCGGGAGGCGCGCATGATCGATATGGTGCTGCTGGCGGTGATCCTGGTCTCGGCGCTGCTGGGCGCGCTGCGCGGCTTCGTCGGTATCGTGGTCGGCACGCTGTCGTGGCTGCTGGCCGGCTGGGCCACCTTCCAGTTCGGCGGCGATGCCGGGCGCTGGCTGGCCGACGGCGCGCATCCGAGCATGACCTACTATCTGGGCGGCTACGCGCTGACCTTCGTGGTGACGATGGCGGTGGTGGGCATCACCGGCATGGTGATCCGCAGCGCGGTCCGCGCCACCGCGCTGTCCGGCACCGACCGCGCGCTGGGCTTCGGCCTGGGCACGCTGCGCGGCGGGTTCTTCGCCGCGGTACTGGTGCTGCTGATGAGCTTCACCCCGCTGACCCGCGAGCCGGCCTGGCGCCAGTCGGTGGTGCTGCCGGTGCTCAGCCCCGGCGTGCACTGGATGCGCGCGCAGCTGCCGGACTGGCGCATGCCGCAGATGCCGCAACTCAACATGTCGCAGATGAACCTGCAACAGATGAACCTGCAGCAGATGAACATGCCTCAGATGGATTTGGGCAAGTTGCCCTTGGCAGGCGATAATGCCGCCCTGGGCAACGCCCTGTCGGCCAGTGGCCTGCAGGAGGTGATGTCCAAGGCCCTGGGGCGTCCGGGGGCCCAATCCGCGCAGCCCGGCGGCGATCCGAACCAGGTCCTGCCTGCGAACATCGATCCGGCGCAGGCGCGTCCGGCAGCAAACGACCCGGCACGGGTCGAATCCAACGGCCAGGCACGGCCACCTTCCCAATAGCGGCGCAGTCGCCGCGGAGAGCGTTCAAATGTGTGGCATCGTCGGAATCGTCGGCAATCAGAATGTCGCAGCGCAACTGTATGACGGCCTGGCCGTGCTGCAGCACCGCGGGCAGGATGCCGCAGGCATCGCCACCGCCGACGGCACCCGTCTGCGCGTGCAGAAGGCAAACGGCCTGGTCCGCGACGTCTTCGACGAGAAGCGCATGGCGGTGCTGGAAGGCCGGGTCGGCATCGCCCATTGCCGCTATCCCACCGCCGGCTCGGAAGGCATGGACGAGGCGCAGCCGTTCTACGTCAATTCGCCCTACGGCATCGCGCTGGCGCACAACGGCAACCTGATCAACACCGAGGCGCTGCGCCAGCAGGTGTTCGAGGCCGACCGGCGCAACATCAACACCGATTCGGACAGCGAAGTGCTGCTGAACGTGTTCGCCTACGAGCTGGACGCGCAGCGCATGCTGACCCCGGAAGCGGCGATCCGCGCGGTGGCCGGCGTGCACCGCCGCTGCAAGGGCGGCTATGCGGTGGTCAGCGTGGTGCTGGGCCTGGGCCTGGTGGCGTTCCGCGACCCGCACGGCATCCGTCCGCTGGTGCTGGGCAAGCGCGAGGGCGTGGAAGGCGACGAATACATCGTCGCTTCCGAGTCCTCGGCGCTGGACATCCTCGGCTTCACCCGCCTGCGCGACGTGCGCCCCGGCGAAGCGCTGGTGATCACCGGCCGTGGCGAGCTGTTCTCCGAAGTCTGCGCCTCGCCGACCGACCACACCCCGTGCATCTTCGAGTACGTGTACTTCGCGCGCCCGGACTCGATGATCGACAACGTCTCGGTGCACAAGGCGCGCATGCGCATGGGCATGAAGCTGGGCGAGAAGATCCTGCGCCTGCGCCCGGACCACGACATCGACACCATCATCCCGATCCCGGACACCTCGCGCGACGCCGCGCTGGAGATGTCCAACGTGCTCGGGGTGAAGTACCGCGAGGGCTTCGTCAAGAACCGCTACGTCGGCCGCACCTTCATCATGCCGGGGCAGGTCGAGCGGGTGAAGTCGGTGCGCCGCAAGCTCAATCCGATCCACCTGGAATTCCGCAACCGCGTGGTGCTGCTGGTCGACGATTCGATCGTGCGCGGCACCACCAGCCGGCAGATCGTGCAGATGGCGCGCGAGGCCGGCGCGCGCAAGGTGTACCTGGCCAGCGCCGCGCCGCCGGTGCGCTACCCGAACATCTACGGCATCGACATGCCGGCCGCCGACGAGCTGATCGCGCATGGCCGCAGCGAGCAGGAAATCCAGGAATTCCTCGGCTGCGACTGGCTGATCTATCAGGATCTGGAAGACCTGGAGACCGCGGTGCGCGAGGGCAACCCGGAACTGAAGACCTTCGATTCCTCGTGCTTCAACGGCGAATACACCACCGGCATCGAGCCGGGCTACTTCGAGCGCATCATGCAGCTGCGTTCGGACGAAGCGAAGAAGAAGCGCCGCGCCTGACGCGGCCTGGCGTGGCGCACGGATGCAGGACGCGCAAGCCGGCGGGGATCTGCTGCACGCGGCGCGGCTGTGCCTGGCCGCCAGCGCGCCCGAGGACAAGGTCGCCCTGACCCAGCGCTATGCCGCCGCGTTCGCCGCCGGCGCGTTGCGCGTGCCGGCGGACGCCGGCGAGCCCGAGCCGATCCGCATGCCGGGGCGCCCGCCGCGGCCGCTGCTGGTGCATCCGCGCGAGCTGCCGCGGCGCGGCCTGGGCAGCGCCGAAGGCCGCGCCGCCTTCATCCATGCGATCGCGCACATCGAACTCAACGCGATCGACCTGGCCTGGGATGCGGTATACCGCTTTCGCGGGTTGCCCGACGCGTTCTACGCCGACTGGGTGGCGGTGGCCGCCGACGAATCGCGCCATTTCGCGCTGCTGCGCGAGCGGCTGCGTGCGCTGGGCCACGACTATGGCGATTTCGCCGCGCACAACGGGCTGTGGGAGATGTGCGAGAAGACCGCGCACGACGGCCTGGCGCGCATGGCCTTGGTGCCGCGCGTGCTGGAGGCGCGCGGACTGGACGTGACCCCGGGCATGATCGTGAAGCTGCGCGCGCTCGGCGACGCCGCCACGGTCGAGATCCTGGAACTGATCCTGCGCGAGGAAGTGGCGCACGTCGCCGCCGGCTCGCGCTGGTACCGCTGGTATTGCGCGCGTGCCGGCATCGAGCCGCGCGCCCGCTTCGCCGAGCTGCTGCGCGAATACGCCGGCGGTTACCTGCACGGCCCGTTCAACCTGCCGGCGCGCCTGCTGGCCGGTTTCGACGAGGACGAACTGCTCGCCTTGCAGCGCCAGGCCGGCTGAGGCGGCGCGCTGCCGCGTGGCGAGGCGGCCTGCGTTACCCGGCGGACCGGCGCGGACGGTTTCCCAACGATCGCCGCTGGCTTGCGTCGACACCCCATGAGAGCGGTCGCGCGCTGTAAAGGGCAGTGCGTGGATGCCGATCACGGTGCTACTGGAATGGCGATCTCTGAGTGGGAACGCGATCGACTTTGTTGCTTGCGCTGAACATTGGCTGAGCGGCTAATCGGAATCCCCCGTGCGCTATGCCCGATGCCTGCTGCGCGAGGGACGACGCTCCGTCTCTTCTCACCACCCCTGGGAGTACGACATGAAGTCGATGTGCTGCCTTACCGCGATGCTTGCCCTGTGTGTCGCCGGTTCCGCCTCCGCGGCCGGAAAACCCCTGTTCCAGAGCAGTCAGTACATTTCCAAGGCCATCCCCGGCGAGCCCGCGTTGAGCCGGGTGCTGGCCAATCCCGCCACCGGCGCGGTGCAGAGCGTGCGCGTGGACGCCGCCGCGGTGGACGCCACGCAGGCGCAGCTGGAACTGGACCTGCTGGGCCAGCGCGTCACCGCCACGCAGACCAAAACCGAACGGTTGGAAGGCGGCAACAGCATCTGGTACGGCAACCTTGGCAACGCCGCCGCGGCCAAGGCGCGCGCGCGCTCCGGACTGGATCCGCTGAACTCGGCGATCCTGGTGCGCAGCGGCGACACCGTCACCGGCAGCATCCGCAGCAACGGCACGCTGTTCCACCTGCGCCCGATCACCGGCGGCGGCCACGTGCTGGTCGAGGTCGACGAAAGCCGCATGCCCGCCGAGCATCCGGCCGAGTACGCGCTGCTGCCGACCATCCAGATGCCGCAGTCCGTGGTCGACGACCGCGCCACCACCGCCGCCGCCTCGTCCGGCTCGCCGGCGACCATCCGCGTGCTGGTGGTGGCCACTAACCAGGCGGTGACCAGCTACGGCGGCAACATGCAGTCGCTGGTGCAACTGGCGGTGGCCGAGTCCAACCAGGGCTACACCAACAGCAACGTCGGCATCACCATGCAACTGGCCGGCTACCAGACCACCAGCTACACCGAGTCCGGCGACTTCACCACCGACCTGAGCCGCTTCCGCGGCACCAGCGACGGCTACATGGACAGCATCCACACCACGCGCAACAGCGTGGCCGCCGACGTCGGCGTGCTGATCATCGACAACAGCAGCTATTGCGGGCTGGCCTCGGGCATCGGCTCGACAGCGGCCACCGCGTTCGCCGCGGTGTACTGGGATTGCGCCACCGGCTACTACAGCTTCGCCCACGAGATCGGCCATCTGCAGAGCGCGCGACACGATATCGCCACCGATTCGAGCACCTCGCCGTACGCCTACGGCCACGGCTACCGCTACGGCAACAGCTGGCGCACGATCATGGCCTACAACTGCACCGTCAGCTGCCCGCGCCTGAACTACTGGTCCAACCCGAACATTTCCTACGGCGGCGTGCCGATGGGCAATGCCAGCACCGCGGACAACCAGCGCGTGCTGGTCAATACCAAGGCGGCGGTCGCCGCGTTCCGCTGAGACAGCGCGTTCAAGGGGCGCTCCGATGCAGGCCGCGCCAGGCCTGTGTCGGGGCGCTCCGCTTGCCGATCCTGCAGGCCGGCCGGACGCCGAGGCGTCCGGCTTCGGCTATGCTGAGCGACGACGTGTCCGGCAGCGCCGGGCGCGCACCGCTCATTACTCATGGAATCGGCAATGGTGTTGAAGAGCATTGGCCTGCCGGCGGCCTTGGCACTGGCGATGTTGAGCATGGGCTGCGGCCCGGCGGATCCGCCGGCCGCACCGCCGCAGGCGCCGGCGACCGCGTCGGCCCCCGCGACCGCACCGGCCACGGGCCAAGCGCCCGCGGCAGCGTTCGACGAAACCCGCGCGGTGGACATGCTGGAGACGCGTCTGGCGGCCGACCATGTCTATGCCGATGCGCAGTGCCTGCAATACTTTGCCGAGACCGACGCCGAGCCCGTGGCCGCTGACGCCGCTGCATCGCCGTCGGTGACCGCCGAACCCGCCGCCAGCGCATCATCCGTCGCGATCGATGTCGCGGTGCGCGAGAAGCACGGCGAAGGCTGTCCGGGCGATCCGCAGACCGCACCGGTCAGGGATCGCTACCGGGTCGAACGCTCCGGCGCGATCCTGTGGTACGACGTGGCCGAGGGCGATTTCGTCGGCTATGCGCAGCGTGCGCGCGACAACGCCGGCGGCATGCTGTAACGCTCGCGGGTTCTGTGCGTGCGTTTCTGACCGCTGCCGATTACAGCTGCTGCAACTGGCAACCCTGCGCATCCACGCGCAGCACCGAACCCTGTTCGTACCAGTCGCCGAGCACGATGCGGGTGCAGCTGCGGCCGTTGGCGTCCAGCGTGTGCATGGCGGGGCGGTGGGTATGGCCATGGATCATCCGCGCCACGCCGTAGCGCGCGAAGCTGGCCGCGACCTCGTCCGGCGCCACGTCGGTGACGGTCTCGAACTGGACACGGTCGCCTTGCTTCATTTCCGCTTGCCGTGCTTGGCTGGCGGCGCGCGCCTGCTGCGCATAGGCGATGCGCGCGGCCAGCGGCTGCGCCAGGAACTGCTGCTGGAACGCCGGGTCGCGGGTCTGCGCGCGGAACGCCTGGTAGGCGGTGTCGTCGGTGCACAGCAGGTCGCCGTGCAGCAGCAGCGTCGGCTCGGCGTACAGATCGATCACGCACGGATCCGGCAGCAGGCGCATGCCGGCGCGGCGCGCGTAGTCGGCACCGAGCAGGAAATCGCGATTGCCGTGCATGAAGAACACCGGTACGCCGGCATCGCTCAGCGCGCGCAGTTCGAGCGCCACCGCGTCGGCCGTCTCCGACGGCGTGTCGTCGCCGATCCAGGCCTCGAACAGGTCGCCGAGGATGTACAGCGCCTCGGCACCGCGCGCTTCGCCGCGCAGGAAGTCCAGAAACAGCGCGGTGATCGCCGGCCGGGCCGGATCCAGGTGCAGGTCGGAAATGAACAGCGTGGTCATTTCTGCATTGTAATGGAGCCGGGATTGGGGATTGGGGATTGGGGATTCGGGATTGGCAAGGTCCAGCGTACGGCGTCCGCTCCCGCTTCTACGAATCCCCAATCCCGAATGCCCAATCCCCGCTACAAGACCACCCACAGGGATACCCCGGCCAGCAGTGCGCCGATGCCGGTGGCGGCGAGCACGTCGCTGGGATAGTGCAGGCCCAGCACCACCCGCGACAGCGCCACGCAGGCGATGAAGGGGATCAGCAGCGGCGCCAGCCACGGGTAGTAGGCCAGGGCGACGATGCCGAACGACACCGCATGCAAGGTGTGCCCGGACGGGAAGCTGAACTCGTCCAGCGGCGCCACCCAGGCGCGGATGCGCAGGTCGGCCGCGTACGGGCGCGGGCGCCGGGTCCAGCGCTTGAGGCCCTTGTACAGGCTCAGCGCGACCACGCCGGTGGCCGCCATGTGCGCGGAAGCGAACACGCCGCCCATGCCGTCGCAGACCACCAGCAAGGTCATCAGCGCATACCAGAACACGCCGTCGCCGAGGCGGCTGATCAGCGCGAAGAAGCGCCGCACCGAGCGCCGCCGGCACCAATGGTTGGCTTGCCGGCACCAGCGGGTTTCGTGCCCGCGCAGAATCTCAAGCCGCGTCGACATGGGACCTCCTGCTGTACGCCAGTTCGCCGAGAAGGGCCTCGAAATCGGCCACGACCTGTTCCGGGCGCAGCTGCTGCATCGCCGCGCAGGCGGCCTCGCCCAGTTGCCGGCGCAGGGTGTCGTCGCCGGCCAGGCGTACCGCCGCGGCAACGAAGCCGTCGTCGTCGGCCACCGCCGCACCGTTGACGCCGTCGCGCAGGTATTCGCGCGCCGCGCCGTAATCGAAGGCGACCGTGGCCACGCCGCTGGCCATCGCTTCCAGGGTCACGTTGCCGAAGGTCTCGCTGCGGCTGGGAAACAGGAACAGGTCGCCGCTGGCGAAGTGCCGCGCCAGCGCGTCGCCGCGCTGCACGCCGCAGAAGATGAAGTCGGGGTTTTCCTGCGCCAGGCGCTCGCGCATCGGGCCGTCGCCGACCCAGACGAAGCGCGCTTCCGGACGCACCCGCTGCAGTTGGCGGAACGCGCGCACCGCCAGCGGCAGGTTCTTTTCCGAGGCGATGCGGCCGACGTACAGGGCCGCGCAGCCATCGTCGTCCAAGCCCCACTCGCGGCGCAGCTGCGCATCGCGGCGCTGCGGTTCGAACTGGCGGTTGTCCACCGCGCGCGCGAGCAGGCGTGCGCGCTCGAAGCCTTGCCCGGCAAGGAAGTCGAGCAGCTCGCGGGTCGGCACCAGGGTCGCGTCGGCCTGGTTGTGGAAGCGCCGCATCCAGCGCAGCGCGGTCGACTGCAGCCAGGCGGCGCCGTACTGCGGCAGGTATTCGTCGAAGCGGGTATGCAGGCCGGTGGCGATCGGGATGCCCAGGCGCCGCGCGGTGCGCAGCGCCGACCAGCCCAGCGGGCCTTCGGTGGCGATGTAGACCGCGTCCGGTGGCGTCGCCTGCCATAGCCGGGCCAGGCGACGCGGCGCGGGCAGGCCGAACTTCAGGCCGGGGTAGCGCGGCAGCGCCGCGCCGCGCACCAGCAGCGCATCGCCGTCGTGGTCGCCCACCTGGCGCGGCCGCACCACGTCGACCTGATGGCCGAGCGCACGCAATCCCAGTTCCAACCCCTGCACGGTCAGCGCGACGCCGTTGACCTCAGGGGGGTACGTCTCGGTGACGATCGCGTAGCGCATGCTTCAGGCTCCGGTTTGCCAAAGCATCGCGCGAGGCGGTGAAGCGAACATGTCCGCCGCATGTAGGAATCATGACGCCGGCCCAGGACGTTTAGCCGCGCGCCAGTTAGAGGGCGCTACGACTCCCCAATCCCGAATCCCCAATCCCGGCCTTCAAGCCACAAACGGCCGGAAATTGATCCCCAACCCCGCCATGCCCTCGACCTCGCCGATCAGGTCGGCGCGCTGCAGCGGCCGCGATTCGATCCACGGCTGCGACAGGATCAGGTGCAGGTCGTCGCCGCTGGCCTTCAGGTCCAGCGACGGGATCGGCTCGGATTCGTGCGCGCGGTGCAGCAGCACCGCCAACCGCAGCAGCGCGGCCTTGCGCTTGGCGCTGAGCAGCAGGCGGTCGGGCAGGGCGTCGAACGCGGTCTTGGGCACGTTGCGGCGATGGGTGCGCACCAGCGTCGCCAGCACCTGCTGCTCCTGCCGCGAGAAGCCGGCGATGTCGGAGTGCTCGAGCACGTAGGCGCCGTGCACGTGGTACTGGCTGTGCGCGATGGCCTGGCCGAGCTCGTGCAGGCGCGCGGCCCAGCCGAGCATGCGCTCGTCGTCGGCATCCAGCGCCCAATCGCTGGCGACCTGCGCGAACAGCGCCATCGCGGTGGCTTCCACACGCGCAGCCTGCGCCTCGTCGATGCCGTAGCGCTGGGTGAGCGCAGCGATCGCGGTTTCGCGCGGATCGTTCTCGCCGCCGCGGCCGAGCATGTCGTACAGGATGCCCTCGCGCATGGCCGCCTTGCTCACCATCAGGCGCTGCAGGCCCAGCGCCTGGAACGCGGCCTCCAGCACCAGCACGCCGCCAGCGATGATCGGCCGGCGGTCGGCGGACAGGCCGGGCAGGTCGATGTCCTCGATGCGCTTGGCCAGCAGCAGGCGTTCGCGCAGCTGCGGCAGCGCCTCGGCGGTGATCGCGCCCTTGGTCAGCTTCATCGCCGCGCAGATCTCGCCGATCGCCTTGTGCGTGCCCGACGAACCCAGCGCCTCGTCCCAGCCCAGCGTGCGGTACAGCCCGGCGAACTGCTGGAACTCGGCGCCGATCTCGGTCAGCGCGTCTTTCCATTTCTTCTTCGACAGCTTGCCGCCTGGGAAAAAGCGCCGCGTGCTGGCGATGCAGCCGGCCTGCAGGCTTTCGCGTTCCAGGGTCTGGAAACCGCGGCCGATGATGAATTCGGTGGAGCCGCCGCCGATGTCGATCACCAGCCGGCGCTGGTCCGGCTTGGGCGGCTGCGCATGCGCCACGCCCAGGTAGATCAGGCGCGCTTCCTCGCGGCCGCTGACCACTTCGATCGGATGGCCGAGCGCGGTTTCGCCGGGAATCAGGAACGCCTGCGGCGAGCGCAGCTGGCGCACGGTGTTGGTGGCCAGCGCACGCACGTGCAGCGACGGCACGTCGCGAATGCGCTGGCCGAAGCGCGCCAGGCATTCCAGCGCGCGCTGCCGCGCTTCGGCCGACAGCCCGCCCTTGTTGTCCAGGCCGTCGGCCATGCGCACGGTCTCGCGCAGGCGGTCCACCACCCGCAGCTGCCCGAGCTGATACCGCGCCACGACCATGTGGAAACTGTTGGAACCCAGGTCGATGGCGGCCAGCAGGTCGCCATCGCGCAACGGCGTGTACGGGGAGATGGAAGGCATGGGCGGAATGGTAGCCGATGCACGGCAGGTGCCGTCCATCGGCGCGCAGGTGGCGTGGCTCAGAGTCCGTCGAGTAGGGTCAGCTGCGCCGAATGCGGCGGCTGGTCCTGGCCCGGCGCCAGCTTGCGGTAGGCGCCGCTGGCGTCCAGTTCCCACGCATTGAGATTGTCGGCCAGATAGTTCTGCAACACCTCGCGATGGATGCGCTTGACCAGATCCGGATCCAGGATCGGGAAGCAGGTCTCCACGCGCCGCAGCAGGTTGCGCTCCAGCCAGTCGGCGCTGGCGCAGAACAGTTCCGGCGCGCCGTCGTTGCCGAACCAGTAGATGCGGCTGTGCTCGAGGAAGCGGCCGACGATCGAACGCACCCGGATGTTGTCCGACACGCCCGGCACGCCGGGGCGCAGCGTGCACGCGCCGCGCACGATCAGGTCGATCTTGACCCCGGCCTGCGAGGCCGCGTACAGCGCGCGGATCACCTGCGGCTCGTTGAGCGCGTTCATCTTGGCGATGATGCGGCCCGGGCGCCCGGCCAGGGCCAGCTTGGTCTCGCGCTCGATCCGGTGCAGCACGCCCGGGTGCAGGGTGAACGGCGATTGCAGCAGGCGCTTGAGGCGGATCTTCGGCGCCAGCCCGGACAGCTGCTGGAACAGCAGATGCACGTCGTTGCAGATGTCCGCGTCGGCGGTGATCAGGCTCAGGTCGGTGTAGGCGCGCGCGGTGCCGCTGTGGTAGTTGCCGGTGCCCAGGTGCACGTAACGGCGCAGCTTGCGGCCCTCGCGGCGCACGATCAGCAGCATCTTGGCGTGGGTCTTGTAGCCGACCACGCCGTACACCACCTGCACGCCGGCTTCCTGCAGGCGATCGGCCAGGCCCAGGTTGGCTTCCTCGTCGAAGCGCGCGCGCAGCTCGACCACCACGGTCACGTCCTTGCCGTTGCGCGCGGCCAGCACCAGCGCATCGACGATGCCCGAGTCCTTGCCGGTGCGGTACAGGGTCTGCTTGATCGCCAGCACCTGCGGGTCGACCGCGGCCTGCTTGATCAGGTCCAGCACCGCGGTGAACGCGTCGAACGGGTGGTGCAGCAGCACGTCGTCGGCGGCGACGATGGCGAAGATGCCGTCGCTGTCGCGCAGCGTGCGCGGATTCATCGGCGAATATTTCAGCTCCGGGCGCTGCACCAGGTCGTAGACCTGATTGACCCGGCTCAGATTGACCGGGCCGTTGATGCGGTACACCGCGTTTTCCGGCAATTCGAAGTTCTGCAGCAGGGTGCGCACGATCGGCTTCGGGCAGTCCTCGGCGATCTCCAGGCGCACCGCCGGCCGGTAGCCGCGGTTGACCAGTTCGTCGCGCAGCGCCAGTGCCAGGTTCTCCACTTCCTCCTCGTCCACCACCAGCTCGGAATTGCGGGTCACGCGGAACTGGTAGGAGCCCATCACCTCCATGCCCGGGAACAGTTCGTCGACGAAGGTGGACAGCACCGAGGACAGGAACACGAAACTCTGCCCGCCCTCGGACAGGCTTTCCGGCAGCTGGATGATGCGCGGCAGCGAGCGCGGCGCGCGCACGATCGCCAGGTGGCCGACGCGGCCGAACGCGTCGGTGCCCTTCAGCACCACCACGATGTTCAGCGACTTGTTGAGGATCTTCGGGAACGGATGCGCCGGGTCCAGACCCAGCGGCGACAGCACCGGCATGATCTCGTTGCGGAAGTAGGCGCGCAGCCAGCGCTTCTGCCGCGCGTTCCAGCTGTTGCGGCCGAGCACGCCGATGCCGGCGTCCTTCAATGCCGGCCGCAGCACTTCGTTCCAGCAGCGGTACTGATGGTCGACCAGCTGCGCGGCGCGGTCGTGGATGGTGTTGAGCACCGCGCTCGAGCTGAGCCCGTCCGGCGCCGGCGGCAAGCCGAATTCCAGCGCGTGGCGCACGGTGGCGGCGCGGATCTCGAAGAACTCGTCGAGGTTGGTGCAGGAGATGCACAGGAAGCGCAGCCGCTCCAGCAGCGGCACGCTCGGATCCTGCGCCTGCGCCAGCACGCGGAAATTGAAATCCAGTTGCGACAGTTCGCGGTTGAGATACAGCGACGGGTCGCGCAGCGGGTCGCTGGGAACCTCCGGTGGTGGCGTGGGCGGCAAAGCGGCGGCGCGTGGCATGGCGTTACTCGTTAGGCGGAGGTCAGGGTGGCACGGTCGTGCCGCGGATGCACGCGTCCGGCGCCGAAGTGACAGGAAAACGTGCTGCCCTTGCCGACTTCGCTTTCGATGTCCAGCCGCGCCTGGTGCAGGCCCAGCACATGCTTGACGATCGACAGCCCCAGCCCGGTGCCGCCGCTTTCGCGCGAACGGCTGCTGGACACGCGGTAGAAGCGCTCGGTGATGCGCGGCAGGTGGTGCGACGGGATGCCGTAGCCGCTGTCGCGTACCGACAGCACCGCGCCGTCGCCTTCGCGGGCGAAGGTGATGCTGACCGCGCCGCCGGCAGGGGTGTAGCGCACCGCGTTGGTGACCAGGTTGGAGAACGCGCTGTGCAATTCCTTGTTGGATCCGACCAGGTCCAGATCGGCCTCGTCGTGCACCTCGATGCGGTGCCGGCCCTGGCTATGCGCTTCGGCCTCGCGGCGCAGCGTGGCCAGCATCGGCGCCATCGCGATGCTCTCTTCGTTGGCGTGTTCCTGCGATTCCAGCCGCGACAGGGTCAGCAGGTCTTCGACCAGTTGGGTCATGCGCTGCGACTGCTTGCGCATCTCGGCGATCATCGGCCCGGAATCGGGGAAATCTTCCGGATCGAGCATGTCCAGGTAGCCGTGCACCACGGTCAGCGGCGTGCGCAGTTCGTGCGAGACGTTGGCGACGAAATCGCGGCGCACCTGCTCCAGCTGCAGCAGCTTGCTGACGTCGCGCGCGACCAGCAGCCAATAGTCGTCGGAATAGGGGATCAGGCGCAGGTTCAGGCGCAGCCGGTCGTCCAGCGGCGAGGGCGTGTCCAGCATCGGCTCGGCGTTGCGGCCGCCGGCCAGCCAGTGCGCCAGCGGCATCGGCTGCAGGCGTTCCACCACCGGCACGTTGAGGTCGCCGGGATGGCGCAGGCCGAGCAGGGTGCCGGCGGCTTCGTTGAACCACTGGATGCGCTGGCTGTTGCGGTCCACCACCACCACCGCGTCGGGCAACGCCGCGGCGGCGGCGCGGTAGGCGCGCAGCATGTCCAGCAGGCGCCGCTTGCGCGTGCGCATTTCCGCCTGGCTGCGGTACAGCAGCCGGTCCAGCTCGTTCCACACCCCGGTGCCGGCCGGCGGTTCCCAGCGCTGGCGCGCGGTCAGCCGGCCCAGCACGCGGCGCAGGCGCCAGTAGTGCCAGCCCATCACCGCCAGCGAAGTCAGGGTCAGTGCCATCCACACGTGGCCGCCGACCCAGCCGGCCAACACCGCCAGCAACAGCAGTGCGGCGAGGGTGCCGAGGGTCTTGAGCCAGGCGTAACGCATGTGGCGGGGCATCGGGAGCGCGCTCTGTCGCGATGGATCGTATTTGTCGTCCGCCGGTTATAGCAGGCGACGGCGACAGTCAGATGGACGAGGAGAAGCGGTAGCCGGAGCCGCGCACCGTCTGCACCATGTTCTCCACCGCGAACGGCTCCAGGGTCTTGCGCAGCCGGCGGATGTGCACGTCGATGGTGCGCTCCTCGACGTAGACGCTGCCGCCCCACACGTGGTCGAGAAGTTGCGCGCGGCTGTAGACGCGCTCGGGATGGGTCATGAAGAAGTGCAGCAGGCGGTATTCGGTGGGGCCGATCGGCACCGGCGCGTCGCCTGCGAACACGCGGTGCGCGGCGCCATCGATGCGCAGGCTGCCGACCGAGACGCTGCCGTCTTCGTCGTCGTCGCGGGTACGCCGCATCACCGCGCGGATCCGCGCCAGCAGTTCGCGCGCGGAGAACGGCTTGACCACGTAGTCGTCGACGCCGGCTTCCAGGCCGCCGACGCGGTCGTTTTCCTCGCCGCGCGCGGTGAGCATGATGATCGGCACCTCGCGGGTCATCGCATCCTTGCGCCAGCGCCGGGCCAGTTCCAGGCCGCTGGTGCCGGGCAGCATCCAGTCCAGCAGGATCAGGTCGGGAACGCGGTCGGCGATGGAGGTCTGCGCTTCCCGCGCGTCGCCGGCGTGGACCGGTTCGAAGTCGCCCTTGCGCAGGGCGAACGCCACCATGTCGCGGATGGCGGGTTCGTCGTCGACGATCAGGATGCGTTTCTGCACGACGGCACCGTGGGGCTGGGAGGAGAGGTCGCCAGTAGACTACGGTTTTATTACTATTCGATGACCGCCGCCACAGTGCGTTTCAGCGCTGTTTCACATCCGGATCCTGTACGCCCTGGCGGCGCAGCTCCAGCACCGTGGGCGTGATCGCGGCAATCCGCGCATCGATGCGCGCGCGCGCCACGTAATCGAGGTCGTCGCGCTTCTTCAGATTGTTCAACTGGATCAGCGCCTGCTCGGGGCGTCCGTTCAGGTAGGCGGCCTCGGCATAGGCTTCGCCGGCGCGGTTGCCGTCGCCGGCCAGCTCGCAGGCGCGGGCGAAGGTGCGCTGGAACACCGGATCGTCGGCGGCCGCGCTCAGCAGCGGGCGCAGCACCGCCTGCGCGCGCTGCCCGGCGGCACGGCCGCCTTGCTCGTTCAGCGCCGTGGCATAGGTGAGCGCCACCGCGCGGTTGCTCGGCAGGCGCTTGAGCAGGGCATCGAAGCGCGGGTTGGCCTGCTGGCTGTGGCCGTTGCGCGACTCGGCCTCGGCCACCGCCAGGCTCAGCCACCAGCTGTCCGGATGTGCCTTGAGCAGGTCTTCCAGGGTCTGCATGCCGTCCTGCGGGCTGCCGCCGCCGCGCAGCCGGGCCAGCGCCAGGCCGTAGCGCTGGGCGTCGCTGAGGCCCTGCTTGCTGCCCTGGCGCAGGCCTTCGTACTCGCGGACCGCATCGGCGGGGGTGTTGGCGCTGAGCACGCGCAGGCGCTCGCGGGCCCACTCGAACTGGCCGCTGGCGCCGCGCGAATAGGTCTCGAACGGCAATTGCAGGCGCCCGGGCAGCAGCGGATTGCTGGGCGCGCCCAGCGGCTGGCTCAGCGACACGTCGTTGGGATCGACCCGCTCGCGCAAGGTGCCGCCGGGCACGCTGGTGGTCACGGTCACCGTGTTCTTCTTCATCTGTTCGGCGCGCTGCCGCGCCTCGCTGATGCGGGTGGTGGTGACGGGGTGGGTCATCAGGTAGTCGGGAGTGCTGTAGCCGCCCTGATTGCCGCGCATCGCCAGCGACATGCGCTCGAAGAAGCCGGCCATCGCGTCC
Organism: Xanthomonas sp. GW; assembly: GCF_014236815.1. NCBI lineage: Bacteria > Pseudomonadati > Pseudomonadota > Gammaproteobacteria > Lysobacterales > Lysobacteraceae > Xanthomonas > Xanthomonas sp. GW. The sequence continues at coordinate 3,895,994 of NZ_CP051189.1, read as the reverse complement.
ACGTCGTAGCCGCTGCGGGCCAGGGTGCGGATGCCCAGGCGGTCGGCCTCCGATTCGTTGGAGCGGGTGTAGTCGATCTGGCGCTGCTGCATCAGCCCCAGGCCGCTGGCGATCGCCGCCTGGGTGGCGTCGCCGCTGGAGCGGCCGCCGGCCTGCTGCGCGGCGACCACCGCGGCGAGCATGCCGAGCAGGATCGGCACCTGGTCGCGCTGCGCCCGCTCCACCCCGCGCAGCACGTGCTGCTGGGTGATGTGCGCGATCTCGTGCGACAGCACCGCGGCGACCTCGTCCTCGCGCTCGGCGGTCAGCACCAGTCCGGCGTTGACCGCGACATAGCCGCCCAGCGTGGCGAAGGCATTGATCTGGCGGTCGCGCAGCATGAAGAACGTGTACTTCTGCTGCGGCTGGTCGCTGTTGGCGCCGAGCCGGGTGCCCATGGTCTGCAGCCAGTCGTCGATCAGCGGATCTTCGAGCACGTAGTCGTAGTTGCGCAGCTCGGCCAGCATCATCTTGCCGTACTCGGCCTGGCGCGCCGGGGTCAGCAGCTCGCCGGCCGAGGAGCCGATGTCCGGCAGCTTGTTCTCCTGCGCCGGCGCGATGGCGGCGGCGGTAGCCAGGGTGATCGCGAAGGCAAGCGGCAGCGGGCGCAAGTGAGGCTCCAGGGCAGGGCGGGGTGCCGCGGCGGCGGCGGGTGAATCCAGGGTGGTTGAACCTGTGTGATCTGCAGTGTTGCGGCAGCGGACTCGAAAATCCACCTGGCCGCTACCATAGTGGCTTGGACCCCATTTCTCGCCCGGAGTTTCCCGTGGACACCCAAGCTACCGATGACGGCCAGGCCGGCGGCCCGCCGATCACCCTGTATTCCACCGCGATCTGCCCGTATTGCGTGGCGGCCAAGAACTTCCTGAAAAGCAAGGGCCGCAGCTGGACCGAGGTGCGCATCGACCTGGACCCGGCCGAGCGCGAGAAGATGGTGGCCCTGGCGCGCCGTACCAGCGTGCCGCAGATCTTCGTCGGCGACACCCATGTCGGCGGCTACGACGACATGATGGCGCTGCACCGCGCCGGCAAGCTGCAGCCGCTGCTCGACGGCCAGGCGCCCGAGGCGCAGGCATGAGCGCTGCGCAGGCGGGCGGCGAGGGTGGCGACGGCCAGGACCGGCTGCGCGAGTTCACCGAATTCCGCCAGCGCATGAACCAGCGCATCCTGGCCGAGCCGAACCAGGTGGTGCGGCGCTTCTTCGCGCTCGACACCCAGACCTACCAGGCCGGCGCGCTGGACGTGAAGACCAAGGAACTGCTCGGCCTGGTCGCCTCGCTGGTGCTGCGCTGCGACGACTGCATCAGCTACCACGTGGCCCAGTGCAAGGAGGCCGGCGTGCAGCGCGACGAGTTCTTCGAGACCTTCTCGGTGGGGCTGGTGGTCGGCGGCTCGATCGTGATTCCGCACCTGCGCCGGGCGGTGGATTTCCTCGACAAGCTCGAGGAAGGCGCCGCCGCTGCGCCGGCGGAACACGCGCACGGCTGAGTAGCGCCGGATCGACCTGGCACGCGCCGCCTGCGGGCGGCGCGCTGCGTTTTGCGCCTGCCTGGTTTTGGGGGGCTTCACCGGCTTCGGGCATAATTACTGGTGAAACCTCCTTGCGCCTGCAGCCCGGGCTTCCGGTCGGCGCGTTCCCCCTCTGTACGGAAACCCCAATCCTATGACGCAGACAATCACGGTCATTCGTGGCGATGGCATCGGCCCCGAGATCATGGACGCCACGCTGTTCGTGCTCGACGCGCTGAACGCCGGCCTCACCTACGAATACGCCGACGCCGGCCTGGTCGCCCTGGAGAAGCACGGCGATCTGCTGCCGGCCGCCACCCTGGACTCGATCCGCAAGAACAAGATCGCGCTGAAGAGCCCGCTGACCACGCCGGTCGGCGAAGGCTTCAGCTCGATCAACGTGGCCATGCGCCGCCAGTTCGACCTGTACGCTAACGTGCGTCCGGCTAAGTCGTTCCCGAACACCAAGTCGCGCTTCGGCGCCGGCGTGGACCTGATCACCGTGCGCGAGAACACCGAAGGCGCTTACCTGAGCGAAGGCCAGGAAGTGTCGGCCGACGGCGAGACCGCGGTGTCGATGGCCAAGGTGACCCGCAAGGGCTCCGAGCGCATCGTCCGCTACGCCTTCGACCTGGCGCGGGCGACCGGCCGCAAGAAGGTTACCGCGGTGCACAAGGCCAACATCATCAAGTCCACCTCCGGCCTGTTCCTGAAGGTGGCGCGCGAAGTGGCCGCGAACTACCCGGAGATCGAGTTCCAGGAAATGATCGTGGACAACGCCTGCATGCAGCTGGTGATGCGTCCGGAGCAGTTCGACATCATCGTCACCACCAACCTGTTCGGCGACATCCTGTCGGACCTGTGCGCCGGCCTGGTCGGCGGCCTGGGTCTGGCACCGGGCGCCAACATCGGCGTCGACGCGGCGATCTTCGAGGCCGTGCACGGCTCGGCCCCGGACATCGCCGGGCAGGGCAAGGCCAATCCGTGCGCGCTGCTGCTGGGCGCGGCGCAGCTGCTGGACCACGTCGGCCAGCCGCAGAACGCCGAGCGCCTGCGCAGCGCCATCGTCGCCACGCTTGAAGCCAAGGACGGGCTGACCCCGGACCTGGGCGGCAGCGGCAACACCATGGGCTTCGCCAAGGCCATCGCCAGCCGCCTCTGAGCGCGCCGGAAGATCGCAAAAAAGAAAAGGGCGCCTCGCGGCGCCTTTTTCTTTTGCTCGGAAGTTTGTCTGAAGCCACTTCCGCTCATCGATCACAGGGGAGCCGCTCTTGCGAATCCCCAATCCCGATTCCCGACTCCCGGCTTAATTGCGCGACTGCAACTTCGACAGCAACCGCAGGAACTCGATGTACAGCCACACCAGGGTGACCATCAGCCCGAACGCGCCGTACCACTCCATGTACTTGGGTGCGCCCTGTTCCACGCCGGTTTCGATGAAGTCGAAATCCAGCACCAGGTTCAGCGCCGCCACCACCACCACGAACAGGCTGAACAGGATGCCGACCGTGCCGGAAGCGTGGATGTAGGGGATCTGGATATTGAACAGCCCGAGCACGATGGTCGCCAGGTACACCAGCGCGATGCCGCCGGTGGCCGCCACCACGCCCAGCTTGAAGTTCTCGGTGGCCTTGATCAGCCCGCTGCGGTAGGCGAACAGCAGCGCGAACAGGGTGCCGAAGGTCAGCAGCACCGCCTGCAGCACGATGCCGTTGAAGCGGACTTCGTACATCGCCGAGATCGAGCCGAGGAAGAAGCCTTCCACCAGCGCGTACAGCGGCGCGGTGATCGGCGCCCAGGTCTTCTTGAAGGTGGTGATCATGGCCAGGATGAAGCCGCCGATGGCGCCGCCCAGCACGTAACCGATGATGCCCGGGGCGATCACTTCGTTGCCGGCGCCATCGACCGAGATCGACTGGCTCCAGGCGAACACCGCGGTCAGCACGGTCAGCAGCAGCAAGGCGCCGGTCTTGTGGATGGTGCCGTTCAGCGTCATCGCCTCGCCGTCGCGCGAAACGACCGCGCCGCTGCCGAGGTCGAGGAAGGTGGATTCCTTCAAGGCGGGGTTGCCGCTGCGGATCATGCTGTTTCTCCCTGTAAAAAAGACGATTGGCCCGTATCGGCCGCAAGTGGCGAGGATAGCGCAGGCGGTGCGAATGCGATGTGCCGTTGACACCGGGCCGCGAGGTTCCCACAATAGCCGACCTTTCCGGCCTCGGCCGCGAGGGTGTTCCGCCGGGGTATAGCGCAGTCTGGTAGCGCGCCTGCTTTGGGAGCAGGATGTCGGGGGTTCGAATCCCTCTACCCCGACCAATCCGATGTCCAAACGGCGGAGAGGAATGCGACAATCCGGCCCGGGCGCCCGTAGCTCAACCGGATAGAGCACCGGCCTTCTAAGCCGGCGGTTACAGGTTCGATTCCTGTCGGGCGCGCCACACCGGCGCCGGATAGGGTGTTGCAAGAGTTCAATGGTGGCTGTAGCTCAGCTGGTTAGAGTACTGGATTGTGATTCCAGATGTCGGGGGTTCGAGTCCCCTCAGCCACCCCATTGATCGTGTGACCCGCTGCTTCGCGGGGTGTTGCAACGAAGCAAAAAAGCGCATAAGATGCGCGACTCAGTTTCAGGGCCGTTAGCTCAGTTGGTAGAGCAGTTGACTCTTAATCAATAGGTCCAAGGTTCGAATCCTTGACGGCCCACCAAATCAAGCAGCCACTTAGCGCAAGCCAAGTGGCTGTTTTTTTGTGCGTCGAACGTGCGCAAGTGCATGCCGGCCATGGCGTCGCTTCCGCGCGACGCGGTCAGCGTTTCGCCGCCGCGATCGCCAGCGCCGCGTCCACCATCGCGTCGGGATGCAACGGATCGTCGTCGATGCCGATGTCCGGCGTCAGCCACAGTGGCGTCGCTGCGTCCGAAGGCCGCACCAGCAGCAGCCGCGGCGCCCACAGCACCAGTCCCGTCTGCGGCAGCGCGATCTTCTGCACGCCGCCGGTCTGCGTGCTCCTGACGCTGGCGCCTTCGCCCAGCAGCGTTCCGAAGCCGAAGTCCTGCATCGTGTCGGCGAACAGCACCGCCGAGGAATAGGTGCCGCGGCCGATCAGCACGTAGACCTTGCCGCCGAAGTACAGCGGATCGTCGGTGCGCGGAGCGCTCCAGGTGTCCACGGTTCCGCTCAGCACCTGGCCCTGCCGTTCGTGTTTCGCAGGGTCGTCGCGGAGCACTTTCTTGGTGTAGCGCGACGCCCATCGATAGGGTCGGTCGGCGATGTAGGGCAGCAGCCCTTGCAGCCACATCGCATCGTTGCCGCCGCCGTTCTGCCGCACGTCGATGATCAGCGTGCGCGTGCCGCTTGCCTGCATCTGCTGGAACGCGCGGCGGGTGAACTCCTCGAATGCCGCCTGCTCGGGCCACGAAAAGGTCCGAATGGTCATGACCGCGGCGGCGCCCGGGCGCAGTTCGAAGGCGAATTGCCTGTCGAAATCGTCCTCGCCGACCAGGATCGAAGGGTGTGCGCGACTTGCGGGCCTGCGCAGCCGCGCCTGCGCAGGCCCGGCGAGCGTCAGTTCGAACGACGCGGGCGCGCCGTACACTTTCCAGTAGAAGAACCACCAGCGCCGCGACAGCAGGTCGGCGCGGAAACGCGCGCTGTCGCCGTGCACATGCGCGAGCAGTGCGCGCGCGACGTCGCCTGCGGGAACGCCATTGATGGTCTCGACCGATCTGCCGGAAAGTGCCGTCGCAGCGCCGCCAAGCTCGGAGAGGATTCGCACCCGCGCTTGCGCATCGACCGTGATCTCGAAGGGAAACAGGGCGCCTCCTTCGCGCAGATGCTGTTCCGTCTCTGCGCGCCAGTCGGCGTAGCCGACGAAGAAGTGGCCGTCCGCAAGCAGCGGATTGAGCGTGGAGAAGTCCCGCCAGGCCGCATCGCGGTCCAGCCCGGTCGAGGCCCGTTGCCGCAAGGCGTCGATGGCAAGCTGGAGCTGTGCCGGATCGACCGAATGCGACGGATGCGGATGGGTCGCGGCGATTCCCGCTTGCAGGGCGTCGATGTCGGCGCGCAGTTGCTGGGGACTGTAGCGTTCGGCCGCCTGGCCGGGCGCTACGCCCAGGATTGGCGTGGCGGCGAGGAGGAGCAGGAATGCTCGGAGCAGTTGCGGGCTTCGCATCAGGGTGTCTCTGGAAGAGTGTTGAAAAAATACCATATAATTTCAAAATGACGAAAAAAGCCCAACACCCGCTCGACACCGCCGCGATCCGCGATCCGGCGCATATCCGTCTCCTGGCCTCGCCGGTACGGCAGGAACTGGTCGATACGCTGGCGTCGCTGGGTGGAGAGGCCAGCGTCGCGGAGCTGTCGGAACAGTTGGGCCGGCCGGCGGACGGGCTCTACTACCATCTGCAACTGCTCGCCGAGAGCGAACTCGTGCGCGAAGGCGAGGGCGCGGCGGGAGAGCGGGTGTTCCGGCTCGCGGGCAGCGCCGGCGTCCCGCTGCGCCTGTCCTACGACCTGGCCAACGCAGAGGCGGTCGCGGCCCTGGCCGCCTATGCCAAGGGCCTGGCGCAGGTCGCCGAGCGCGACTTCCAGGCGGCCCTGAAGCAGCCCCGTGTCGAGGTCGACGGCCCTGGCCGGCAGCTGTGGGCGGCGCGCAACAAGGGCTGGCTCAACGAGGCCGAACTGGCCGAGGCCAATGCGCTGCTGGAGCGGCTGTGCGAGCTGCTGAGCCGCCCGCGCGATCCGTCGCGCGATCGGCCGATGTCGCTGGCCTTCGTGCTGGCGCCGGCCGCGGTGCGCGGGCGGCGCCGGGTGCCCAAGGGCTGAGGGCAAGGCTACCTGGCACCTTGCCATCGGCGGGATCGCGGAAACGGCATGTGTGCTCCGCACCGCCATTCCGACGCTCGATCTTCGCAGCGAGGCTGCCTAACGCGTTGATTGCAAAGCCCTGCGGCACTGCATCCCGATCATCGGGCGCGCGCCTGGCCTCCCCGGTCGACGGCCGGGCCGGGCGCCATCCATTGCGTCGGGCGCCTTTTTCTTTGCCGGCAGGCCTGCAACAATGCACAGGCGCGCGCTCAGGCGCCGCAGCGCGAAAGTGGCGGAATTGGTAGACGCCCTGGTTTTAGGTACCAGTGCCGCAAGGCGTAGGGGTTCGAGTCCCCTCTTTCGCACCATCCCGGTGCCGCTTGCGCGGCCCGCCGCACCCCGTGCCCCCGTCCGCACCCCCGCCGCGCCAGCGCCGGCCGACCGGGTGCGCTGGCAGGCACCGCGGGAATAGGCGAAACTATCCGGCTGCGGCGGCCGTCCCGTGCCCGCGTCAACCCGTCTTTCTACATCGTGCCGAGAGCCGTGGGCTCCCGGTGGCAGGAGTCCACATGCAAGCTTCGATCGAAACCACCGGTACCTTGGAACGGCGTCTGACCTTCACCCTGCCGGAGGAGCGCCTGGAGACCCATATCGGCGGCCGCCTGCGCGAAGTCGCGCGCACCGCGCGGATCAAGGGCTTCCGTCCCGGCAAGATCCCGCCGAAGGTGATCGAGCAGCGCTTCGGGCCGCAGATCCGCGCCGAGGCGCTGGACGGCCTGCTGCGCGAGACCTTCGATTCGGCGGTGCGCGAGCACGAGCTGCGCCTGGCCGGCAATCCGCGCATCGACCGCGCCGGCGACAACGAACTGCAGTTCGTGGCCACCTTCGAAGTGGTGCCCGACTTCGGCGACATTGAGGTGGCCAAGCTGGAAGTGATCCGCCACACCGCCGAGGTCACCGACGCCGACATCGAGCAGATGATCGAGAACCTGCGCCTGCAGCGCCGCACCTGGGAGCCCGCCCGGCGTCCGGCGCAGGACGGCGACCTGGTGACCCTGGAAACCTGGTCGCAGGCCGGCGACGAGCGCCTGCCCGCCGAGGGCGTGGAGAAGGGCAGCAGCGTGATCGGCTCGGGCGTCATGTTCCCGGCGATCGAGCAGGGCCTGGTCGGCCTGTCCAAGGACGAGGAAAAGACCCTGACGGTCGATTTCCCGGCCGATTGGCGCGTGCCGCAGTTCGCCGGCAAGCAGGTCCAGGTGCACGTGAAGGCGGTCGAAGTCGCCGCGCCGGTGCTGCCGGAGGTGGACAAGGAGTTCATCAAGAGCTTCGGCGTGAAGAGCGGCGATGCCGAGCAGTTCCGCAAGGACATCCGCATCAATCTGGAGCGCGAGCTCAAGGGCGCGCTGATGAACCGGCTGCGTCGCGAGGTCGGCGAGCAGCTGATCGCCGCCTATGCGTCGGTGGAAATGCCGCCGCGGCTGGTCGAGAACGAAGCGCGTTCGATGCTGGCGCAGCAGGTGGAGCAGATGCGCCGCTCCGGCCGCGATCCGGGCCAGGTGCCGGACGACGCGCACCAGGGTTTCGTCGACGCGGCGCGCAAGCGCGTGCTGGTCGGCCTGCTGGTCGGCGAGGTCGCCCGCCGCAACGAGCTGCGCCTGGACCCCAAGCGGGTCTCGGAAACCCTGCGCCTGATCGCCTCGACCTACGAAGAGCCGGAACAGGTCATTGAGATGTACCGCAACGATCCCCAATTGATGGGTGGACTGCAGAGCCGTGTGATGGAAGAGCAGGTGATCGATTGGATCGCCGAGCGCGCCAAGCACACCGAGCAGGCGATGACGTTCCAGGAAGCGATCCGCCAGTAAGGCGACGCTTCGCGGCGGCCCGCATGTTGCATGCGGGTTGGAGACGCAATCCAAGCCCTCGCAGCCGTGGGGGCGCGACAAGATGCGAAGCCCTGCACATCCCCGTGCAGGGACGACACAGAGCAGGAGTTCCCGCGTGGACAATGTGACCAAGGCCTTGAATCTGGTTCCGATGGTGGTCGAGCAGACCAGCCGCGGCGAGCGTGCCTACGACATCTATTCGCGCCTGCTGAAGGAGCGGCTGATCTTCCTGGTCGGCCCGATCGACGACCACATGGCCAACGTGATCGTGGCGCAGATGCTGTTCCTGGAAGCGGACAACCCGGAAAAAGACATCAACATCTACATCAACTCGCCGGGCGGCGTGGTCACCGCCGGCATGGCGATCTACGACACCATGCAGTACATCAAGCCGGACGTGAGCACCATCTGCATCGGCCAGGCCGCCTCGATGGGCGCGCTGCTGCTGGCCTCGGGCGCGGCCGGCAAGCGTTACGCGCTGCCGAATTCGCGGGTGATGATCCACCAGCCGCTGGGCGGCTTCCAGGGCCAGGCCACCGACATCGACATCCACGCGCGCGAGATCCTGACGCTGCGTTCGCGGCTGAACGAAATCCTGGCCAAGCACACCGGCCAGTCGCTGGAAACCATCGCCCGCGATACCGAGCGCGACAACTTCAAGAGCGCCGCCGACGCGCAGGCTTACGGGCTGGTCGACCAGGTGCTGGAGCGCCGTCCGGAAGAGTCGATCCAGCCGGCATAAGGCTTGCATGTACTGCAAAACGCAGCGTATTCCGCAGGGCCGGGGCCGGGCTAGCGTCCTCCCGGCCCTGTGTTATTCTCGAAATCGAACCCCCGTTCATCGGGTGGGGTAACTGGGTAAGCGAAGCAATGAGCGAAGACCGGCAAGGCCGTTCCGGCGACAGCAACAAGATTCTGTACTGCTCGTTCTGCGGCAAGAGTCAACACGAGGTCCGTAAGCTGATCGCCGGGCCGAGCGTGTTCATCTGCGACGAATGCGTCGAGCTGTGCAACGACATCATCCGCGAGGAGCTCGAGGAGAAGGCGCAGTCCGCACGCAGCAGCCTGCCCAAGCCCAAGGAAATCCTCGAGGTGCTGGACCAGTACGTGATCGGGCAGCTGCGCGCCAAGCGCACGCTCGCCGTGGCCGTGTACAACCACTACAAGCGCATCGAGAGCCGGCAGAAGAACGACGAAGTCGAGCTGGCCAAGTCCAACATCCTGCTGGTCGGTCCGACCGGTTCGGGCAAGACGCTTCTGGCCGAAACGCTGGCGCGCCTGCTCAACGTGCCGTTCACGATCGCCGATGCGACCACGCTGACCGAAGCCGGCTATGTCGGCGAGGACGTGGAAAACATCATCCAGAAGCTGCTGCAGAAGTGCGACTACGACGTCGACAAGGCGCAGCAGGGCATCGTCTACATCGACGAAATCGACAAGATCTCGCGCAAGAGCGAGAACCCGTCGATCACCCGCGACGTGTCCGGCGAAGGCGTGCAGCAGGCGCTGCTGAAGCTGATCGAAGGCACCGTGGCGTCGGTGCCGCCGCAGGGCGGGCGCAAGCATCCGCAGCAGGAATTCCTGCAGGTGGACACCAAGAACATCCTGTTCATCTGCGGCGGCGCGTTCGCCGGCCTGGACAAGGTGATCCAGCAGCGCTCCAACGACGTCGGCGGCATCGGCTTCGGCGCCAAGGTGAAGAGTTCCGAGCGCAAGCGCGAAGTCGGCAAGATCCTGGCGGAAGTGGAGCCGGAAGACCTGATCAAGTTCGGCCTGATTCCCGAGTTCGTCGGCCGCCTGCCGGTGGTCGCCACGCTCGAGGAACTGGACGAGCCGGCGCTGATCCGGATCCTGACCGAGCCGAAGAACGCGATCACCAAGCAGTTCAAGAAGCTGTTCGAGATGGAAGGCGTGGAGCTGGAATTCCGGCCCGACGCGCTGCTGGCCATCGCCAAGAAGGCGCTCAAGCGCAAGACCGGCGCGCGTGGCCTGCGCACCATCGTCGAGTCGGTGCTGCTGGACACGATGTACGAGCTGCCGTCGCAGGAAAACGTCAGCAAGGTGGTGGTGGACGAGTCGGTGATCGAGCACAAGTCCGAGCCGTACCTGATTTATCAGACCCCACCGCCGGCGCCGAAGGTGGCCTCGGCCGAGTGAGTGCCGGGTGAAGCCGCGGCGCTGTCCTGCTGCGGCCTTCGCGACTGGCTAAACGCTTGAAAGAAAAGGGGCTTTTTCGCTGCCCTTGCATCGTCCAGCCGATGGCCCCATAACGGGGCCATCGGCATTTTTATGCCCGCCTTTTCCGCATTCCCGCACCCCACATCGGAACCCTCATGGCCCAGTCCAAATCCGAAGTCCTCGACCTGCCGGTCCTGCCGTTGCGCGACGTCGTGGTCTTCCCGCACATGGTCATCCCGCTGTTCGTCGGCCGCGACAAATCGATGCGCGCGCTCGAGCACGCGATGGAGGCCGACAAGCGCATCCTGCTGGTCGCGCAGAAATCCGCCGAGACCGACGATCCGGTGGCGGCCGACCTGTACAACGTCGGCACCCTGGCGCAGGTGCTGCAATTGCTGAAACTGCCCGACGGCACCATCAAGGTGCTGGTCGAGGGGCTGTCGCGGGTCAGCGTCGACAAGGTGGCCGAACGCGACGGCGCATTGCAGGGCGAGGGCGTCGAGATCGACGCCGCCGAATCGCGCGAGGAGCGCGAGGTCGAGGCGATCGCGCGTTCGCTGATGTCGCTGTTCGAGCAGTACGTCAAGACCAACCGCAAGCTGCCGCCGGAGCTGCTGCAGACGCTGTCGGGCATCGACGAGCCGGGCCGCCTGGCCGACACCATCGCCGCGCACATCGGCGTGCGCCTGGCCGACAAGCAGCGCCTGCTGGAAACCCTGGAAGTGGGCGAGCGGCTGGAGATGCTGGTCGGCCTGGTCGATGGCGAGATCGACGTGCAGCAGCTGGAGAAGCGCATCCGTGGCCGGGTCAAGTCGCAGATGGAGAAGAGCCAGCGCGAGTACTACCTCAACGAGCAGATGAAGGCGATCCAGAAGGAACTGGGCGATCTGGACGACGCGCCCGGCGAACTGGAAGAACTGGCGCGCAAGATCGCCGAGGCGGGCATGCCCAAGCCGGTGGAAACCAAGGCCAAGGCCGAGCTCAACAAGCTCAAGCAGATGTCGCCGATGTCGGCCGAGGCCGCGGTCGTGCGCAACTATCTCGACTGGCTGCTGGGCGTGCCGTGGAAGAAGCGCAGCAAGGTGCGCAAGGACCTGAAGGTCGCGCAGGAAACGCTGGACGCCGATCACTACGGTCTGGAGAAGGTCAAGGACCGCATCCTCGAATATCTGGCGGTGCAGTCGCGGGTGAAGCAGATGAAGGGCCCGATCCTGTGCCTGGTCGGCCCGCCCGGCGTCGGCAAGACCTCGCTCGGCCAGTCCATCGCCAAGGCGACCAACCGCAAGTTCGTGCGCATGTCGCTCGGCGGCGTGCGCGACGAGGCGGAGATCCGTGGGCATCGGCGTACCTACGTCGGCTCGATGCCGGGCCGCATCGTGCAGAACCTCAACAAGGTCAGCAGCAAGAACCCGCTGTTCGTGCTCGACGAGATCGACAAGATGTCGATGGATTTCCGCGGCGATCCGTCCTCGGCGCTGCTGGAAGTGCTCGATCCCGAGCAGAACAACGCCTTCAACGACCACTACCTGGAAGTGGACCTGGACCTGTCCGAAGTGATGTTCGTGGCGACCTCCAACTCGCTGAACATCCCCGGCCCGCTGCTCGACCGGATGGAGGTGATCCGCATCCCCGGCTACACCGAGGACGAGAAGCTGGCCATCGCCATGCGCTACCTGGTGCCCAAGCAACTGAAGGCCAACGGCCTGAAGGGCGACGAGCTGGAGATCGCCGCCGACGCGATCCGCGACATCGTGCGCTACTACACGCGCGAATCCGGCGTGCGTAACCTGGAGCGCGAAGTTGCCAAGATCTGCCGCAAGGTGGTCAAGGAAATCGCGCTGGCCGGTCCGCAGCCGGCAGTGGCCAAGAAGGCGCCGGCGAAGAAGGGCGCGGCGGTCCGCAAGGACAAGGCGCGGGTCAGCGTCGGTTCCAAGAACCTGGACAAGTACCTGGGCGTGCGCCGCTTCGATTTCGGCCGCGCCGAGGAGCAGAACGAAGTCGGCCTGGTCACCGGCCTGGCCTGGACCGAAGTCGGCGGCGATCTGCTGCAGATCGAATCGACCCTGGTCCCGGGCAAGGGCGCGGTGATCCTGACCGGCCAGCTCGGCGACGTGATGAAGGAATCGGCCTCGGCGGCGCTGTCGGTGGTGCGTTCGCGCGCCGAGCGGCTCGGCATCGAGGTCGACTTTCTGCAGAAGCACGACGTGCATCTGCACGTGCCCGATGGCGCCACGCCGAAGGACGGCCCCAGCGCAGGCATCGCGATGGTGACCTCGCTGGTGTCGATGCTGACCAAGGTGCCGGTCAAGGCCGATGTGGCGATGACCGGCGAGATTACCTTGCGCGGCCGCGTGTCGGCGATCGGCGGGCTCAAGGAGAAGCTGCTGGCGGCGCTGCGCGGCGGCATCCACACGGTGATCATCCCGGAGGAGAACCGTAAGGATCTGGCCGACATTCCGGAGAACGTCACTCGCGACCTGAAGATCGTGCCGGTCAAGTGGATCGACGAGGTGCTCGACCTGGCGCTGGAGACGCCGTTGAAGCCCAAGGTGGCGGCCGCCACCGAGGGCGAGCCGGTGCGGCGCAAGCCCAAGCCGAAAGCATCCTCGAACGCCCGCGTCAAGCACTGAAGAGCGCTGAACCGCGCCCGCCCAAGTGGCTCAAACCCGCGCCGTTGCTGGCTTTTCGGCTTGCGCGGGTGGGAGGCCGCTGGTATAAATGCACGACTTGCGAGCACTGCCAACGCGCGTGCTTGGTAGTGAAAACATCAATCGGGGCCTCGTCGCTGACGAGGCAGGCCACGCCGACACCCGATCCTCAATTCCGCGGTTTTCTGCCGCACATGGAGTCATCAAGAAATGAATAAAGCCGAACTGAACGACGCTATCGCCGCCGCTGCGGATATCTCCAAGGCCGAAGCCGGTCGCGCCGTCGACGCCTTCGTGTCCGAAGTCACCAAGGCGCTCAAGAAGGGCGACAGCGTGACCCTCGTTGGCTTCGGCACCTTCCAGGTGCGCGACCGTGCCGAGCGCACCGGCCGCAACCCGAAGACCGGCGACTCGATCAAGATCGCCGCGTCGAAGAATCCGACCTTCAAGGCTGGCAAAGCGCTGAAGGATGCCGTAAACTAATCGACTCGCTAGGGTGCTTAGCTCAGCGGTAGAGCGTCTCCTTTACACGGAGAGGGTCGGGGGTTCGAAACCCTCAGCACCCACCAGAGCACCGAGCGGCAAGTTTTAAAAGCGGAGTGGTAGTTCAGTCGGTTAGAATGCTGGCCTGTCACGCCGGAGGTCGCGGGTTCGAGTCCCGTCCACTCCGCCAGTTGCACCGAAGCCCCTGAGAAATCGGGGGTTTCGTTTCTCGAAGCATCCGCCGCGCCTTGCGCTGCGCAGATACCTAGAGATTGCGGGCCTCGTGCCTGCCTCCGTTCAAAAAGCGGAGTGGTAGTTCAGTCGGTTAGAATGCTGGCCTGTCACGCCGGAGGTCGCGGGTTCGAGTCCCGTCCACTCCGCCAGTTTTGTACGCGAAACCCCCGAGCGATCGGGGGTTTCTTTTTTTCCGGAATGCCTTGCCGGCGACCGCCATGTGGGCCGCGGATTTCATGCGGGCGCACGCGCCGCGGCACGCCATTCCGCCGCAGGGCGTGAAGCGGGTTAAACTGCGCGGCTCGCCAACAGGCTCGGTTCCCAACCAATGCTGCAGAAACTCCGCGAAAAGACCTCGGGCTGGATCGCCACCGCGATCATCGGCCTGTTGATGATTCCGTTCCTGTTCGTCATCGACAGCAGCTACCTCGGTGGCGTCGGTGCCAACAACGTCGCCAAGGTGCAGGCGCCGCCGTCGTGGTGGTCGTCGGCGCCGTCGTGGTGGCCGGTGTCGTTCCTGTGGCAGCACCACGAGGTGAGCACCGAGCAGTTCCGTGCGCGCTTCGAGGAAGCGCGGCTGCAGGCGCGCGAGCAGCAGGGCGAGAACTTCGATCCGCGCGAGTTCGAGAGCGCCGACAACAAGCGCAAGGTGCTCGATCAGTTGATCGACGAGCAGGTGGTGAAACTGGCCGCCGAGCAGGCGCACGTGGTGGTCGGCGATGCCGCGGTCCGCGACTACATCGCCACCATTCCGGCGTTCCAGAAAGACGGCAAGTTCGATCCGGAACGCTATCGCCTGGCGCTGGCCTCGGCCACCCCGCCGCGGACGCCGGCGATGTTCGACCAGTTGGTGCGCGATGGTTTGCAGCAGTCGTTGATTCCGTCCGCGCTGATGGAATCGGCGTTCGCGACCAAGCAGGAATCCGAGCGTCTGCTGAAGATGCTCGGCGAAACCCGCGACGTCGACCTGGCGCTGTTGCCGGAACAGCCGGCCGACACTACCCCGGTCAGCGACGCGCAGGTGCAGCAGTGGTACGACGCGCACCAGGCCGACTTCAAGCAGCCGGAGCGGGTGTCGATCGAATACGTCGAACTGGACGCGAGCAAGCTGCCGCCGGCCAAGCCGGCCGATGAGGCGGCGCTGCGCAAGCGCTACGAGGACGAGAAGGCCCGCTTCGTCGAGCCCGACCAGCGCCTGACCTCGCACATCCTGATCAGTGCCGGCAAGGATCCGGCGGCGCAGAAGGCCGCCGAGGCCAAGGCCGCCAAGCTCGCGGCCGAGGCCAAGCAGCCCGGCGCCGATTTCGCCGCGCTGGCCCGCGCCAATTCCGAGGACCCGGGTTCCAAGAACGCCGGTGGCGACCTGGGTTGGGTCGAGCGGGGGGTGATGATCAAGCCGTTCGAGGACGCCTTGTTCGCGATGAAGGCCGGCGACATCGTCGGCCCGGTGAAGAGCGAGTTCGGCTACCACGTGATCCAGCTGCGCGAGATCAAAGGCGGCCAGGGCAAGAGCTTCGAGCAGGTGCGCGACCAGTTGGCCGGCGAGCAGCTGCAGGCCGACAACGAGAAGGTCTACAGCGATCTGAGCGGCAAGCTGGTCGACCTGGTGCTGAAGAACCCGACCGCGCTGGCGCCGGCGGCAAAGGAAGTGGGCTTGCCGGTGCAGACCCTGGGGCCGTTCTCGCGCGCCGACGGCAGCGGCATCGCCGCGCAGCCTGCGGTGCTGCGTGCGGCGTTCTCCGACACGCTGGTGCAGGACGGCACGGTCAGCGATCCGATCACCCTGGGCCCGAACCACAGCGTGCTGATCCGCGTCACCCAGCACCTGCCCGAGCAGACCCAGCCGCTGGCCAAGGTGCGCGAGCAGGTGGTGGCCGCGGTGCATGCCGATCGCACGGCCAAGGCGGCCGCGGCGAAGGCCGACGCGCTGCTGGAGAAGCTGCGCAAGGGCGAGACGCTGCAGGCGCTGGCGGGTCCGGAGAAGCTGCAGATCAACCCGATGCCGGGGCTGCCGCGCACCGTGCCGATGCCGAGCCCGGAAGCCAACCGCGCGATCTTCAGCGCGCCGCTGCCGGTCGCGGGCAAGCCGTCGGTGGGCAAGGTCGAGCTGTCGGCGAATGGCGTGCCGGGCGGTGCCAAGCGCTACGCGCTGTTCGTGCTCAACAAGGTGAACCCGGGCGACCTGAGCAAGGTGCCGGCGGAACAGCAGGCGACGCTGAAGCAGCAGTTGGGCCAGATCGAAGGCGCTGCCGCGTCGAAGGCCTACATCGACGCGATGCGCAAGCGCTACAAGGTCAGCGTGCAGGAAGCGAATCTGTAATCGCTGTTTGCGCCGATGCGTGATGCGAACAAGCCCGGTCCTGCCGGGCTTGTTCGTTTGTGGGTCTGCACTCCGGCTCTTGAGACATTCGGCGCTCCGGCACTCGGAGCACGGAGCACGGGATCACTTGGGACATTCGGATGTGCGGTGATGTGCCACGCGAGCGTGCGTCGTGACGTGGTCGCTGCGGCAGGGCCGTAAGGGCGGCAAGGAAGTGTGCATGTGCTCGCGCATGCGCCGGTGCGCCGTACCCTCATCCGCCCCTTCGGGGCACCTTCTCCCGAGGGGAGAAGGGAGCGTCAGTACGCACGTGTGGACGCACGCGCAGGGCGGTTGCGTCTGCACTCGGCAGCGTCAGCGCCGGTGGCGATGACCGTTGGCGACGCGGTGTGCATTGCCGCAACGATATGTTCGACAAGGGGGCCGGGTGTTCGCTTCGGGTCAATGTGCAGCGTTTGCGGTCCAGTCGTTTTTCGACTATTCGCCACGCGGTGGAGGCGGCGTCAGCGGGCGGCCCACGAGTACGCCGACAAGCAGTCGCCGACCGTGGACGTGACCTACACCGCGCGCGACGGCGCGGCGCTGGCGGCCGCGTTCGGCGTCGCGCTGCCGGAGGGTGTCGAAGTCGCGGACGCCCGCCTTGGGCTGCGGCGCTGGCCAATGCGGGAACGCTTGATGCTCTCGTTTCTCTCGGCCGTTTGCCAAGGGGCATATTGCGTTGGCCGACGTCGGCAGCGTTGCCGGTTGCCGCTCTCGCGGTCCCGCCGCAGCGGAACTCGCTTATTCCTCGTAGCTCAGCACCATCCCAGGACGCAGCACGCTGCGCGCTGACAGGCCGTTCTTCGCCAGCAGCGTCTGCACGGTGATGCCGTAGCGCTTGGCGATGGTCCAGGCGGTGTCGCCGTCGCGGACGGTGTGGGTGCGCCGCGCCGCGGGCGTGCGCTGGCGCATGCGTGGCGGCGTGGGCTCGGCGATGCTGGCGACGACACGCGTCGCCGGCGCTTCTTCGGCCTGCTGCGGTTGTGCCGCCAACGCCATGGCATCGGCAGCGGCCGTGGCGGCGCTGCCGCCGTTGCCGACCGGCGCCAGTACCGGCAGCGCGCGCTTTTTGTTGCGCACGCTGCCCAGCGCCGGATTCAGCCGTGCGACCTGGTTGCCCTGCAACGCCTGCTGCCGCGCCCATTCGTCCAGCGCCATGCCGGCGGGCAGGGTGCGCGCCTGCAGGATCGGTACTTCGCGGTCCAGCGAGGCCATCCATTCGTCGCGGGTCTGCGCCTGTTCCAGCACGCACGCCAGCGCGTGCAGCTTCTCGACGTAGGCATAGGTGATCGGCGACAGCCCCGGCAACTTGGCCGGCTGCGCGTTCTGCGCGTTCATGCCGGCACGGCGCATCGACTGCAGCACGCGGTACTCGCCGGCGTTGTAGGCCATGATCGCCAGGCGCCAGTCGCCGCCGAACATGCCGTGCAAAGTCTTCAGGTAACGCACCGCGGCGCGGGTGGAATCCACCGCGGACAGGCGGCCGTCGTAGCCGCCTTCGACCGGCACGTCGTGGTTGCGCGCGGTGTCGGCGATGAACTGCCACAGTCCGGCGGGACCACTGCTATTGCGCGCGGCGGGGCGGTAGCCGCTCTCCACGAACGGGATCAGCGCGAATTCGGTCGGTAGGTCGGCGGCGCGCAGTTCGTCCACCACGTAGCCGAACAGCGGCAGCACGTCCTCGTCCTCGTTGGCCAGCCGCGCCGGCGCGCGCGCGAACTGCTGCTTCCAGCGCGCGTCGGTGGCGCCGCCGTCGCATTGCGCGTCGGCCAGCCCGTCGCGGAAGCTGGCGAGGATGGTGTGGCCATTACGCGTGGTCGCCGGCGGCAGCGCCGCGGCGTCCATCGGCAACACGTTCAGTCCGGCGACGGTCTGCTCCAGCGCCGCACCGATGGGTGCCGCCGCGCTCGCGGAGGAGGTTGCCGAGGCGATCGCCAGGGTCAGCGCCGCCGTCAAAAGCAGCGACCTCATGCGCGAAAATCGTCTTTCCAGCGCCTTAATTCGGCGAATACTTCCACTTCGTCGCGGGCGCCGCGGCCGAGCCGGGCGCCGACCGCCTGCTGAATCGCCGCCGAGGCGGTGCGCAGGAACGGATTGGTCGCCACTTCGCTGGCGAGGCTGACGGGAACAGTGGGACGGGCAGCATGACGCATGGCCTGGACTTCCTGATGGCGCTGCCGCAAGGCAGCGTTGGTGGGATCGACCGTGACGGCGAATGCCGCATTGGCCAGGGTGTATTCGTGTCCGCAACACAGCAGCGTGGCGCCCGGGAGGGCAGCCAGCCGTTGCAGCGAACCCAACATCTGGGAGGGCGTACCTTCGAACATGCGCCCACAGCCTAGGCTGAACAGCGTATCCCCGCTGAACAGGTGGCCTTCGCCGACATAGGCCACGTGCGAACGGGTATGCCCCGGCACGAAAAGGGTCTGGAACTCCCATCCCAGCACCTGGACCGCATCGCCGTCGCCGACGCGCTGGCTGGCGAACGGGACCCGCGGCTCGTCCGCCGGGGCATACACAGGCAGGTCCGGCCAGCGCTCGCGCAGGGCCGCCACGCCGCCGATGTGGTCGTCGTGATGGTGGGTCAGCAGCACCGCGGCCGGTTGCAGTCCTTGCGCGGCGGCTTCGAACACCGGCTCGGCCTGACCGGGGTCGACCAGCACGGCGCGGCCATCCGCGGCGGCGATCGCCCAGATGTAATTATCCTGGAATGCGGGCAGGGCGATCAGTCGCATAGAATTGGCACCATGCCTGCCACCCCGTTCCCCCGTCAAGCCGCCGTCTCATCCTGGTTTGATACGGTTGTGGCGCAACAGCTGCTCCAGGCCGAGCAGCCGTTGATCCTTGACGCCTTGCTCGCACGTCCCGCGCAGCCTTGGTTGTGGCTGGCGCCGGTGCCGTTCGCGCCGCTGGCGCGCGAGCTGCCGGGGCGTGGCGTGCGCCTGCACCGCACCACGCGCGGCTACTCCGGCGACCTGGTGTGCACGCTGCCGTTGCCGCTGCCCTCGGAGAGCGTCAACGCGATCGTGCTGCAGCACGTGCTTGGCGCCGATGCCGCGGCGCTGCTGGAAGAATGCGAGCGGGTGCTGCTGCCGGGCGGCCGGGTCTGGCTGTTCGCGCTCAACGCGGTCAGCCCGTACCGGCTACGCTGGCGCCGGCAGGGCCTGGTGGCACGGCCGCCGGGCAGCTGGCGCGGGCTGCTGGGGCAGGCCGGGTTGCCGTGCACCGAGCCGCTGCGCTATCTCGGGCCGGTCTGGCCGACCCGCGGCGGCGTCGGCTCGGCAACCTCCGGCGCGCCGCTGCGCGCGGTGTGCCTGCTGCAGGCGGAAAAGCGCACCGCCGCCGGCATCGGCCCCATTCCGCTGCGCGCGCCGGTACGCTGGCGCGGTTCGGCCGCCTCCATTTGATTCCTGGACGACCATGAAGACTGTTGATATCCACACCGACGGCGCCTGCCTCGGCAATCCCGGCCCCGGCGGCTGGGCCGCGCTGTTGCGCTACAAGGGCCTGGAGCGCGAAGTCGCCGGCGCCGAGGCGCACACCACCAACAACCGCATGGAACTGATGGCCGCGATCATGGCGCTGGAAACGCTCAGCGAGCCGTGCCAGATCGTGCTGCATACCGATTCGCAGTACGTGCGCCAGGGCATCACCGAATGGATGCCGGGCTGGGTGCGGCGGCAGTGGAAGACCGCCGGCGGCGATCCGGTCAAGAACCGCGACCTGTGGGAGCGGCTGCATGCCGCCGCGCAGCGGCACAGCATCGATTGGCGCTGGGTCAAGGGCCACAGCGGCGATCCGGACAACGAGCGGGTCGACGTGCTGGCGCGCAACCAGGCGCTGCGGGTGCGCGCCGGCGGCACCGCGGTCGCGTCCTGATCCTTTCCACGCCTCATCCTGCAGCGAGCCACATGCGTCAGATCATCCTCGATACCGAAACCACCGGCCTGGAATGGAAGAAGGGCAACCGCGTCGTCGAAATCGGCGCGGTGGAACTGCTCGAACGCCGCCCCAGCGGGCGCAACTTCCATCGCTATCTGCGCCCGGACTGCGACTTCGAACCCGGCGCGCAGGAAGTCACCGGCCTGACCCTGGAATTCCTCGCCGACAAGCCGGAATTCCACGAGGTGGTGGACGAGTTCCTGGCGTTCATCGACGGCGCCGAACTGATCATCCACAACGCCTCGTTCGATCTGGGCTTCCTCGACAACGAACTGTCGCGGCTGGGCACGTCCTACGGGCGCATCCTCGACCGTGCCACGGTCATCGACACGCTGTTGCTGGCGCGCGAGCGCTTCCCGGGCCAGCGCAATTCGCTGGACGCGCTGTGCAAGCGCCTGGGCGTGGACAACTCGCACCGGCAGCTGCACGGCGCGCTGCTCGATGCGCAGATCCTCAGCGACGTCTACATTGCGCTGACCTCGGGGCAGGAGGAGATCGGCTTCGCCCTGGCCGACCAGCGCGGCAACCACGCCGACGGTCAACGCGCGGCGTTCGATATGGCGACGCTGCTGCCGCGGCCGCGGGTGCTGCCGACCGCCTCGGAGCTGGAGGCGCACCAGGCGCGGCTGGAAAAGCTGCGCAAGAAGGCCGGGCGCGCGCTGTGGGACGCCGACGAGCCTGTGCTGGTCGAAGCCGTGGCTGGCTGAGCCGCCGCGGCGCTGGGCGCTGGCATTTGTCGGCGTGCGTCGGCGGGGATTCGCCATGCTGGTGCCGGAGCCGGTCTGCGCGGCAATGGCACGGGCGGCGGCGCGGCCATCCAGGCACGCGCCGGAGCAGCGGTGGCATGGCCGGGTATGGGCGTGCGTGCTAGCGCAGCGTTAGCGCGGTCTCTTGTGACGGCACACGCTGCGGCATCGATGTTGCCAACCAGCTAACGCCGCGTTCGCGGTCGGCGCCATAGTCGGCACCGGTCGCGCGCCTGCCTGCGCTCAGTGGCAGCGCACCAGGATCGCGGTTATGTTGTCCGAGCCGCCGCCGTCCAGCGCGGCCGCCACCAGCGTATCCACGCATTCCTGCGCGCTGCAGTCGTCGTGGCCGAGCGTGGCGGCGATGCCGGGGTCGTCCACTTCTTCGGTCAGCCCGTCGCTGCACAGCAGCAGTTGCATGCCCGGGCGCAGTTCGCCAGTCATCGTGGCCACGTTGAGGTGCAGCGGATCGGTGACGCCCAGCGCCTGGGTGACCACGTTGCGGTGCGGATGCGCGCGTGCCTGCTCGGCGGTCAGTGCGCCCTGCGCGATCAGTTCCTGCACATAGCTGTGGTCCTGGCTGAGCTGGGCCAGCTTGCCGTCGCGCCACAGGTAGGCGCGGCTGTCGCCGACCCAGGCCACCTCGAAGCGGTTGCCCTGCACGCGCGCGGCGACCACGGTGGTGCCCATCGGCAAGGTGTCGTTGCGCCGGCGCGAGGCGCGGATGATCTCTTCGTCGGCGATGCGGATTGCCTGCGCCAGCGGCGTGCCGCCGCGCACCTCGCGGACGATGGCCTCGCGCGCCAGGGCGCTGGCCACCTCGCCGCAGGCATGCCCGCCCATGCCGTCGGCGACCAGCCACAGGCCGAGCTCGTTGTCGCCGTAATAGGTGTCCTCGTTGAGTTCGCGGCGCAGGCCGACGTGGGTGAGGTGTCCGAATTCGATCATTGCGCGCCCACGGCCGGCCCGGCTTCCTGTCATTCAAACGGCATCATCGCGGCCAAGCGGACATCAGGCAATCGCTGGCCGCGCCGCGGGGCAGGCGGGGTTCATGGCGGTGCGGGGTGGGGGCCGGGCTGCCTTGCGACGCGGCGCTTGTCCGCGCGCGGCGGGAACCGTATGATGCACGCCCCCGGTCCGCCGGGGACCACCCGGGAAGGTGGCAGAGCGGTTGAATGTACCTGACTCGAAATCAGGCAGGCGTTTATAGCGCCTCGGGGGTTCGAATCCCCCCCTTCCCGCCAGTTTCGCGGCAGCAGTATCGCCCGTGCGCAGAAGGCCCCGTCAGGGGCCTTCTGTTTTTTGACGGCCGCGGCCACGCCGCGCCGACATGGCTTTAAGGCCTGCTGGTTACACTTCCTCTCAACTCTCGCCTGGGTGTGCCCATGTCCGAAATCCTCGTCCCCGTGTCCTTCGGCGAACTGCTCGACAAGATCGCCATCCTGCAGATCAAGTCCGAGCGCATCGGCGATGCGGCCAAGCTGGCCAACGTGCGCGCGGAGCTGTCGGCGCTGGAAAAGACCTGGATGGCGCATCCGGCCGCCAGCGGCGACGTCGCCCGCCTGCGCCTGGAGCTGAAGGCGGTCAACGAGCGCCTGTGGGTGATCGAGGACGAGATCCGGATCAAGGAGAAGGCGCAGGCCTTCGACGAGGAATTCATCAAGCTCGCGCGCAGCGTGTACTACGAGAACGACGAGCGCGCGCGGATCAAGAAGGAGATCAACCTGGCGCTGGGTTCCAGCTACGTCGAAGAGAAGTCCTACCAGGACTACCGCGGCGCGGCGTCCTGAGCGAAACAGCCGGGAGGCGTTGCCGCCTCCCGGTGCGGCCCCTGTAGGCCAGGGACGGGTGGATCAGGCGCGGGCGACCAGGATTCCGGTCAGCCGGCGCACCAGCGGCAATGCCAGCAGCAGGGTCGGAAAGGCGATCAGCCACGACAACGCCCAGGCGCCCAGCCATAGCGTGTAAACGCCCGGCGCCAGACCGACCGTGCGCAGCGTACTGATCATCGAGACCACGCAGGTCATCAGGATCGACAACAACAGCGGCATCACCCAGCCGGCATGACGGGAATGCAGCTTGCGCGGGAAAAACCGAGGGGAACGGGACATGCTGGAAACTCCGTAAGCCGGTCGAAGCAAAGGCGCCACCCGTGGGCGCCGAGGCGCTGACGGGAAACGGCCCCGGACGAATCCGGCGCGGTTGGCGCGTTGCTTGACGTAAACGCTTACGGCGGCGTCCGCAGACCGAAGTGGTGGCGAACGCGCAGGCGCATGGTAAGGCCGCGCTCGGCCCGCGCACAAGCCGGCTTACATGCCCTGGTCGGTGCGGTAGCGCTCGAACGCGGCGATCGCGTCGTCCACGCCGATCAGCGCCATCACCGCGTCGAATTCGATCTTGCTGCCCCATTTCAGCTGCTCGGCCGGCTTGCCGAGGAACTTGCGCGCCGCCGCATCGTACTTGTCCACGCAGTAGCGGATGTCCGAATACGGGCCGCTGCGGCGCGGGTTGCTGGCCGCGTGCAGGCCCAGCACCTTGCTGCCCACGGCGTTGGCGATGTGCATCGGGCCCGAGTCCGGGGTCATCACCAGCGCGGCGCGCTGCAGCAGCGCCGGCAGTTGCTTGAGCGTGTCGCGGCCGACCAGGTCCAGCGCCGGCGCGCGCATCGCCGCGACGATGGCGTCGGCCGTGCTGCGCTCCAGTTCGCTGCGCCCGCCGCACAGCACCACCCGCCAGCCCTGCGCGGCGGCGTGGTCGGCGACCGCGGCGTAGCGGTCGGCGTACCAGTTGCGGCGCACGTGGCTGGAACAGGGCGAGATCAGCAGCGCCGGGCGGCCGTCCTCGGGCCATTGCGCCTGTGCCCAGGCGTGCGCGTCGTCGGGAATCGGCAGGTCCCAGCGCACCTCGGTCTGGCGCAGGCCCAGCGGTTCGCAGAAGCTGCCGATCGCGTCGAGCACGTGGATGCCGGGGCGGTCGGGAATGCGTTCGTTGACGAACAGGCCGTGCAGGTCCTTGGAGCGGCTGCGGTCGTAGCCGATGCGGCGGCGCGCGCGCACGAACGCGGACAGCACGTTGGCGCGCAACGCCACCTGCATCTGCAGCAGCGCGTCGAAGCCCTGGGCCGGCAGTTCGCGGCGCAGCGCGCGCATGCCGGCCAGGCCGCTGCGCTTGTCGTAGTCGTGGAAGATCACCCCGGGCAGGCCGTCTAGCAGCCTGTGCCCGCCCTTGTCGATGATCCAGTGCAGCGGCGGCGCGGCGGGCCAGGCGCGCTGCAGGGTGCGCACCAGCGGCACCACATGGGTCACGTCCCCCAGCGCCGACAGGCGCAACAGGCACAGCGAAGGGAGCGTTGCTGCCATGGTGTTGTTAGACTCGCTGAATGGTTGCATTCGACGCCACCGAAGCGCTGACGCCGTACCGCGAGGGCCGCGGCTATGGCGCCATTCTGTTCGACCGCCAACGGCTGCGGCAAGCCGAGCCGGCGCTGTTCTCGGCCGCGCACTGGGCCGAGCGCGCGCGCCCGGTGGACGAGGGCGGCCGCGGCGGCGCCTGGTTCGTCGATGCCCCGTTCGGCGCCAGCGTGCTGCGCCAGTACCGGCGCGGCGGCCTGGTCGCCAAGCTCAGCCGCGATCGCTACCTGTGGTCCGGCGCCGACCGCACCCGCAGCTTCGCCGAGTTCCGGCTGATGCGCGCGTTGATCGCACGCAAGCTGCCGGTGCCGCAGCCGCTGGCCGCCTGCTATCTGCGCCAGGGGCTGCGCTACCGCGCCGCGATCCTGATGGAACGACTGGAAGGGGTGCGTTCGCTGGCCGATCGCGCGCATGTCGCCGGCCGCGGCGCGCCGTGGGAGGAGACCGGGCGGCTGGTCGCGCGCTTCCACCGCGCCGGGCTGGATCACGCCGATCTCAACGCGCACAACATCCTGTTCGACGGCAACGGCCGCGGCTGGATGATCGATTTCGACCGCGGCGTGCTGCGCATCCCGGCCACACGCTGGCGCGAGCGCAACCTCAAGCGCCTGCACCGCTCGCTGCTGAAGCTGCGCGGCGAGCGCAGCGTGGACGAGGTCAACAAGGACTACGCGCGCCTGCGCCGCGCCTACGATCTGGCCTGGAACCGGGGCTACTGATGGCCTGGGCGCTGCGCTTCCAGGGCGTGGGCAATGCGTCGGCGGTGGAGCTGGGCTCGCCGATGGCTACCATCGAGCGCGACGCTGCGCCATGGCTGAGCATCGATTGCGGCGGCGAGGGTCTGAGCGCCTACCAGGCGCACTACGCGGCGATGCCGCAGGCGCTGTTCGTGACCCATGTGCATCTGGACCATGTGGCCGGCTTCGAACGGCTGTTCGTGGACGCCTATTTCTCGGCGCGGCGCGGCAAGGTGCGGGTGTACGTGCCGGCGCCGCTGGTGCCGCTGCTGCATCGCCGGATCGGCGACTACCCGAACGTGCTGGCCGAGGGCGGCGCCAATTTCTGGGACGCGTTCCAGCTGATCGCGGTGGGCGATGCGTTCTGGCACGACGGGGTGCGGCTGGAGGTGTTTCCGGTCCGCCACCACTGGCCGGACACCGCCTTCGGGCTGCGCCTGCAGGGCGCGCTGGTCTGGAGCGGCGATACCCGGCCGATCCCGGAAATGCTGAGCCGTTATGCCGGCGACGGCGAACTGGTCGCGCATGACTGCGGTCTTCACGGCAACCCGTCGCATACTGGGGTCGATGACCTGGAACGGGAATATCCCGCCGAGTTGCTGCAACGCATGATGCTGTACCACTACGCCAGCGCCGAGGATGCCGAAGCCCTGCGCGCGCGCGGCCACCGCGTCGCGCGGCCGGGCGAGTGCGTGGCGCTGGAAACGCCGCGCGCGCCGCAGGTGCCGGCGCCATGAGCGCCGTGTTGCGCCCGCCGCTGCCGCTCGCGCCCATCGCGCCGCTGGATCGGTTGGGGCGGCCATTGCGCGACCTGCGCCTGTCGGTGATCGAGGCCTGCAATTTCCGCTGCGGCTACTGCATGCCGGCCGACAAGGTGCCCGACGACTACGGCTTCGATGCGGCCTCGCGATTGTCGTTCGAACAGATCGAGACGCTGGTGCGCGGCTTCGTGCGCAACGGCGTCAGCAAGCTGCGCCTGACCGGCGGCGAGCCGTTGCTGCGCCGCGACCTGCCCGAACTGGTGCGGCGCCTGGCGCGTATTCCCGGCCTCGACGACCTGGCCATGACCACCAACGGTTCGCTGCTGGCGCGGCACGCGCAGGCCCTGCGCGATGCGGGGCTGCGCCGGGTCACGGTGAGCCTGGACGCGATCGACGCGGCGACCTTCCGGCGCATGTCCGGCGACCGCGGCGAAGTGGCGCAGGTGCTGGCCGGCATCGACGCGGCGGTGGCGGCCGGGCTGGGGCCGGTGAAGATCAATTGCGTGGTCCAGCGCGGCATCAACGACGACCAGGTGCTGCCGTTGCTGGCGCATTTCCGCGGCAGCGGCCACGTACTGCGTTTCATCGAATACATGGATGTGGGCACCTGCAACGCCTGGCGCCGCGAGCGAGTGGTGCCTTCGGCCGAATTGCACGCGCGCATCGCCGAGCGCTGGCCGCTGCGCGCGCTGGATCCGCACTACGCCGGCGAAGTCGCCGCACGCCATGCCTTCGTCGATGGCGGTGGCGAGATCGGCTTCGTCAGTTCGGTCAGTGCGCCGTTCTGCGGCGATTGCCATCGCGCGCGGGTGTCGGCCGACGGCCAGCTCTACACCTGCCTGTTCGCCGCCGCCGGCACCGACCTCAAGCCGGCCCTGGCCGGCGGCGAGGACGCGCTGGCCGCGCGCGTGCAGGCGCTGTGGGGCCAACGCGGCGATCGCTACAGCGAACTGCGCGGCGATGCGCGCGCGGCGCGCGGCAAGCACGTCGAGATGTTCCTGATCGGCGGATGAGCGCAATGGACGAGTCGCTGAAGCACCGGTTGTTCGCGCTTGAGCTGGAATTGCTGGAGCCGGCGACGCGCGCCTCGATGGCGCGGTTGTCGGCGCTGCTCGACGAGGCGTTCGTCGAATTCGGTGCGTCCGGGCGCTGCATCGACAGGCAGGCGCTGCTGCAGGAACTGCCGGCAGAGGCCGGCGCGGTCCGCTATCGCGCGTTCGATTTGCAGGCATGGTTGCCGGCGCCGGATCTGGCGCAGCTGCGCTATCGCAGCGAGCGCCACGATGGCGCCGGCGCGCCGGTGCGGCATGCGCTGCGCAGTTCGCTGTGGCGCTGCCGCGATGGCGAATGGCGCATGCTGTTCCACCAGGGCACGCCGATTCCCGGCGCCGCCTGAGCAGGGTGCCGTGGGAGCGGCAGCGCAGCCTATGAGCGAAGAAAAGGCCAAATACGCCGTCGCGGCGAGCAAGACGCTGACCCATCTGGACCCGCAGGGGCTGCCGACGATGGTGGACGTCTCGGCCAAGGCCGTCACCGCGCGCGTCGCCGTGGCCGAGTCGCGGGTGCGCTTTCCCGCCGCGGTGGCCGCGCAATTGCGTGCCGACGCGCTGCGCAGCGCCAAGGGCGGCATCGTCGACACGGCGGTGATCGCCGGCACCATGGCGGTCAAGCGCACCCACGAACTGATCCCGTTCTGCCATCCGCTGCCGATCGACGGCTGCCGCTTCGCGATCGACTGGGCCTCGCCGCAGGTGCTGCGCATCGAGTGTACGGTGCGCACCGTGCACCGCACTGGCGTGGAGATGGAGGCGCTGACCGGCGCCAGCATCGCCGCGCTGACCGTCTACGACATGTGCAAGGCACTGTCCCACGCGATGACGATCGGCCCGGTACGGCTGCTCGGCAAGCGCGGCGGCAAGCGCGACGTCGGGAGCGCGGCATGAGCGTGACCGTGACCGTGCTGTATTTCGCCAGCCTGCGCGAGGCGGCGGGGATCGAGCGCGAACAGGTGCAGACCGCAGCCGCCGACCTGCGCGCGCTGTACGCCGAACTCGACGCGCGGCACGGCCTGCGCTGGCCGTCGCAGCGCCTGCGCGTGGCCGTGGACGGCGCCTTCGTGGGCTGGGACGACGCGCTGCGCGAGGGCAGCGAAGTGGTGTTCATTCCGCCGGTCTCGGGAGGCTGAACGATGTCCGACACGCACCGCTTCCATCTTGCCGACAGCGCCCTGGACATCGCCGCGCTGCGCGCGCCGCTGGCGCATGCGCAGGCCGGCGCCTACGCCAGTTTCGAAGGCTGGGTACGCGACCACAACGACGGCCGCGCGGTCGATGGCCTGCGCTACGAGGCCTATGCGGCGCTGGCAGAGGCCGAAGGCCGGCGCATCGCCGACGAAGCCCTGGCCCGCTTCGGCATCCTCGACCTGCGCTGCGTGCACCGCATCGGCGACCTGGCGATCGGCGACCTGGCGGTGTGGGTCGGCGTGGTCGCGGCGCACCGCGGCGCGGCGTTCGACGCGTGCCGCTACGTCATCGACGAGGTCAAGGCGCGGGTGCCGATCTGGAAGCACGAGCGCTATCACGAAGGCGGCGCCGGCTGGTTGCATCCGGAGGCGTAGGGCCGGCCCGGGATGCCAGACCATCGGCAGGGACGCCGATGTCGCGTCGACGATGACGTGAGGACAGCAAGGCACGCTCGTGCGATGGGCACCCGGATCGGCCGCTGTAGCGTTCTTCAAGAGATTAGGGTGGCGACCCCGCCGGCTGACCTCGGCGCCCGCGTCGATCGATACGCGCCGTGGGAATGTTGCCGTTGCGGGGATGGTTGCGCCGTCGCCACGGCCGGTGCTAACGACTGGCCAGGATCGACGCTTGCGGCATGGCGCGGGACACAGCCGCAGCTTGCCAGCAGCATCCGGTCGAAGTGACCGCATTTACCTGGCGGATGTGTTTTCAGGAAAAGGGTGGCGACCCCGCCGGCTGACCTCGGCGCCCGCGTCGATCGATACGCGCCGTGGGAATGCTGCCGTTGCGGGGATGGTTGCGCCGTCGCCACGGCCGGTGCCAACGACTGGCCAGGATCGACGCTTGCGGCACTGCGCGGGACACAGCCGCAGCTTCCCAGCACCCATCCGGTCGAAGTGACCGCATTTGCCTGGCGGATGTGTTTTCAGGAAAAGGGTGGCGACCCCGCCGGCTGACCTCGGCGCCCGCGTCGATCGATACCGTTGCTGCCTTCCGGCCCTGGCGGAGTTTTCGACCTAGCGTCGCGAGGGGCCGACGGGGCCACCATAGAGACGAAACCGCGCCGTGGCGCGGTCTTCCCTTTGAGTTCTTTCGCCGGCGGCGAAGAAACCCTGCGAGGGAAGCGCAATTCGAATCTGGCGGAGAGAGGGGGATTCACTCGGCATCTTTCGATGCCTCGCCCTACGGGCGGCTTCGCCGTGCAGGTGGCGATGCCACCTGTCGAACCCGGGGGTTCTCACCCCCTCCCAGGCGCCGGCGAAACTCACGCGACTGGGCCATCTCAACACTTTCAATCTGGCGGAGAGAGGGGGATTCGAACCCCCGAAGCGCGGTTTAGACGCTTACACACTTTCCAGGCGTGCTCCTTCAACCACTCGGACACCTCTCCGTGCCTGCCGGCGCGACTAGCCGACGGCAGGGGCGGGATTCTAGCCGTCGCGGGCGCCGTTAACAAGGAGAACGCTCTGCGCGGGCCGGGACTTGCCGCCGGGTCCGGCGCCGATAGCAAAAAAAAGCGCCGGCCCGCCGCCGTCCAGGCCCGTGGCGCCGGTCCGGCCGCCACTGCCGCTGAACGATCGACGCGGCGCGGCGTGGCACAATGGCGGTTCAGATGAAGACGGTTGCCTGATGTCCTATCTCGTTCTCGCCCGCAAGTGGCGCCCCAAGCGTTTTGCCGAGTTGGTGGGGCAGGAACACGTGGTCCGCGCGCTCACCAATGCGCTGGACAGCGGGCGCGTGCACCACGCGTTCCTGTTCACCGGCACCCGCGGCGTCGGCAAGACCACCATCGCGCGGATCTTCGCCAAGTCGCTGAACTGCGAGCAGGGCACCAGCGCCGATCCGTGCGGGCAGTGTCCGGCGTGCCTGGACATCGACGCCGGCCGCTACATCGACCTGCTGGAGATCGACGCCGCGTCCAATACCGGCGTGGACGACGTGCGCGAGGTGATCGAGAACGCGCAGTACATGCCCTCGCGCGGCAAGTACAAGGTGTACCTGATCGACGAAGTGCACATGCTGTCCAAGGCGGCGTTCAACGCGCTGCTGAAGACGCTGGAAGAGCCGCCGGAGCACGTCAAGTTCCTGCTGGCGACCACCGACCCGCAGAAGCTGCCGGTGACGGTGCTGTCGCGCTGCCTGCAGTTCAACCTCAAGCGCCTGGACGAGGAGCAGATCCAGGGGCAGATGACCAGGATCCTGGCCGCCGAGCAGATCGAGGTCGATGCCTCGGCGATCGTGCAGCTGGCCAAGGCTGCCGACGGCAGCCTGCGCGACGGCCTGTCGCTGCTCGACCAGGCCATCGCCTATGCCGGCGGCGCGCTGCGCGACGACGTGGTGCGGGCGATGCTGGGCACGGTCGACCGCACCCAGGTCGGGGCGATGCTCGAGGCGCTGGCCGATGGCGACGGGCAGCGGCTGCTGCAGGTGGTCGCCACGCTGGCCGAGTTCTCGCCGGACTGGGGCGGGGTGCTGGAGGCGCTGGCCGAGGCGCTGCACCGGATCCAGGTGCGGCAGCTGGTGCCGGGCGCGGCGGTGGCCGGCCTGGACGGGCTGGACCCGGCGCCATTCGCCGAGCGCCTGCGTCCGGAAATCGTGCAGCTGTGGTACCAGATGGCCTTGAACGGCCGCCGCGACCTGTACCTGGCGCCGAGTCCGCGTGCCGGGTTCGAGATGGCGGTGCTGCGCATGCTGGCGTTCCGCCCGGCGGGTGCGGCACCGCTGCCGGCCGCATCCGGGTCAGGTACGACGACGGAAGGCCGTGCGCCTGCGACGCCCGTGGCTGCGGCACCTGCTGCCGCTGCGGCCAGCGTCGCCGCGCCGTCCGTCGCCGCGATGCCCGCGCCCGCCGCACCGATGATGGCGCCAGCGCCGGCAGCGGCTGCGGTCGCAGACAAGCCGACACCGGCGCCCGCACCGGTCGCGGCGCCCGCCGTGCTCGACCCGCCGTGGGAAACCGCGGCACCTGCACCGGCAACGCCGCCGGCGGCGACCATGGCGCCGGTCGCGCCGGCCCCCACCGCCGCGGCCGAGCCGGAAATGGCGATGGTGCCGCCGCTGGCCATCGCTGAGCGCACGCCCCCCGAATACGCCGCGCCGCGCGTGCTGCACGCGGCCGAGGACTGGCTGGAACTGGTCGCCGATTGCGGCCTGACCGGGCCGTCGCGGCAGCTCGCCGCCAACTCGGCCTTCGTCAGCCACGCCGACGGCGTGCTGCGGCTGTCGCTGTCGCCGGGCTTCGAATACCTGCAGTCCGAGCGCTCGCTCGGCGAACTGGCCGCGGCGCTGGCCGACGCGCTGGGCAGCCGGCCGAAGATCGTGATCGAAAGCGGCATCGCGGTCGATGCCGAAACCCTGCACGAGCGCTCGCACCGGCAACGCGGCGAGCGTCAGAGCGCGGCCGAGACCGCGTTCCTGCAAGACCCGGCGGTGCAAGCGCTGATCCAGCAGCAAGGCGCGCGGGTCGTGCCCGATTCCATCCGCCCCTACCAAGAGTAATCAAGCATGCGTGGGAACATCGCCCAATTGATGCAGCAGGCGCAGAAGATGCAGGAAAACCTGCAGCGCGCCCAGGAAGAACTGGCCCAACTGGAAGTCACCGGCAGCGCCGGCGGCGGCATGGTCAGCGTGACCCTGACCGGCGCCAAGGAGTGCCGCAAGGTGCGGATCGATCCGAGCATCCTCTCCGACCAGGAGATGGCCGAGGATCTGATCGCCGCCGCTTTCAACGATGCGTGCAACAAGATCGACGCCGAGTCCAAGTCGCGGATGGGCGCGGCCACGGCCGGCATGCCGATTCCGCCGGGCATGAAGTTGCCGTTCTGAGAGGCCGGGATTCGGGAGTGGGGAGTGGGGATTCGCGAAGGCAAGCGCGAAGCCGCTGCTTCCCGATCCCGGAGTCCGACGTTCGAATCCCGAATTCATGTCTTCCCTGCTCGAACAACTGATCGAGGCCTTCCGGATCCTGCCGGGTGTGGGCCAGAAGTCGGCGCAGCGCATGGCCTATCACGTGCTCGAGCGCGAGCGCGACGGCGGGCTGCGCCTAGCCAACGTGCTGGCCGAGGCGGTGGAAAAGGTCGGCCACTGCACGCAGTGCCGCGATTTCAGCGAGACCGAGCTGTGCGCGATCTGCGCCAGCGCCGGCCGCGATCGCCAGCAGCTGTGCGCGGTGGAGTCGCCTGCCGACCGCCTGGCGATCGAGCACGCCACCGGCTACCGCGGGCTGTATTTCATCCTGCAGGGGCGGCTGTCGCCGCTGGACGGCGTCGGCCCGCGCGAACTCGGCCTGGACCGGCTCGGCACGCGGCTGGCGCAGGGCGAGATCACCGAGCTTATCATCGCCACCAATTCCACCGTCGAGGGCGAGGCCACCGCGCATTATCTGGCGCAGCTGGCGCGTCGGCATGGCGTGCGTCCTAGCCGGCTGGCGCAGGGCCTGCCGCTGGGCGGGGAGCTGGAGTACGTGGATCGCGGCACGCTGTCGCATGCGTTCGGCAGCCGCAACGAGGTCCCGCGCGGCGGAGCAGGCGAGTAGCGGCACCTCTGGCGATGGCTGCGTGTCGCCGAATTCGGCTATAACGACTGCCCCTTTCCGCTGTGCGAGCTGGCCCATGGACACCATCTTCGGCAAGATCATCCGCCGCGAAATTCCCGCGAGCATCGTGTACGAGAACGACGACGTGCTCGGCTTCAAGGACATCGCGCCGCAGGCGCCGGTGCACGTGCTGTTCATTCCCAAGCAGGTGGAGATTCCCACCCTCGACGACCTGGCGCCGGAGCAGGCTACGCTGGTCGGCAAGCTGGTGCTGGCCGCGGCCGCCTACGCGCGCGAGCAGGGCTTGGCCGAGGACGGCTACCGGGTGGTGATGAATTGCCGCGAGCATGCCGGGCAGACCGTGTTCCATCTGCACCTGCACCTGCTGGCAGGTGCGCCGCTGGGCCGCTTCGGCACGCCCTGAGCGGCCGCCGCGGCGCGATTTGCCGCAGCCCTGCCGGCCAAACAGAAAACGCCGCTTTTCAGCGGCGTTTTCTTCTCCATCATGACACAGCGCGTGGCGCCGGGCGGCTTACCACCAGCCGCGGCCCCAGCCCCAGCGCGGGCCCCACGGATCCCACGGGCCCCAGGGGCCGTACGGGTAGGCGGGGACCACGTCGACCTGGCGCACCACCGGCCACAGGTAGACCACGTCGGCATCGATCTTCGGCAGGCGGTAGTCGTACTCGCCGATGCGGGTGCTTTCGTAGCCGGCGACGTGGCCGATGAAGGTCACCTCGCGGCCGGGTTCGAACACCGCCGGGTCGTAGAAGCCGGAGCGGCAGGCGATGAAGCGGCCGTCGCTGGCGTCGGCCGAGTCGCTGTCCGGACGGCCGCTGGCGCTCAACGGCCGCGACAGCATCTGGAAGCAGGTCTGGCCCTGGCCGGGCTTGGTCTGGATGATCTTGCCGCCCCAACGCACCGAGGTACCGACCTGCTGGCCGGCGACCGAGTCGCGCGGGGTGACGGTGGCGAATTGGCCTTGCAGCGGCTTGGGCGCGGTCGCGCAGGCACCCAGGGCGAGAACGGCCAGGACGGGGAACAGCAATCGGATCTTCATCGAAATGCTCCGGTATGCGGACGGTGCCTGCGCAGGTCGCGCAACAATGAAGCCCTGTCCGAATCCGCGCCAGCGTAGCGCGAATCGGCGAAACGTTGGCTGAGCGAAAGCAACGCGTTTGCCTCCATCACCTGGTGTACACGCGATGCCCACAGCAGCGCCGGTTCGTGCGCTTCGCGGCCCAGGCCGAGCCGGGCGTAGCGCCGGCCCAGCCGGCGCCAGGCGCGCAGCAGCGGGTCGCGCTCGCGTTCGCCGCGCGCCAGCAGCCAGGCCATCCAGCCCAGCAGCAGGGCGGCGAAGCCGGCGAACAAGGCGACCAGTTGCGCCGGCTCCAGCTTGGCGATGCCCAGGTTGCTCAACAGCTGCTGTTGGCGGTTGGCGTCGAAGGACAGCACCAGGTCGTTCCAGCCGCGGCGCAGCCAGTCGCCGACATCGCGCAGTTGCCAGTCGGCGCCGCCGCCCTGGGCACCGGCGTCGCCGCCGAGGCGGTCTTCCAAGGTGTCGTAGATGCGTTCCGGGGCGACCGCGGCGGTCGGGTCCACGCGCACCCAGCCGCGCTGCGGCAGCCACACCTCGGTCCAGGCGTGGGCGTCCATGCGCCGCACCACCCAATAGCCGCCGAACGGATTGCGGGTGCCGCCGGCATAGCCGGTGACCACGCGTGCGGGGATGCCGGCGCCGCGCATCAGCACCACGAAGGCGGAGCTGAAGTGCTGGCAGAACCCGGCCTTCTGCTGGAACAGGAATTCGTCCACGCCGTCGCGGCCGGGCAGCGGCGTCTCCAGCGTGTAGGCGAAGTCGCGGTGGATCCACTGCAGCGCGCGCGCCACGATCGCGGCATCGTCGGCGCCGGCCTGCTGCCGCCATTGTTTGGCCAGCGCCAGGGTGCGCGGGTTGTAGCCGGGCGGCAGCGCCAGCGCGCGCTGGCGCTGCGCCGGCGCCAGCGCGGCCTCGAAGCGCAGCGGCGGCGCCGAGCGCAGGCGCCAGCGGGTCAGCGCGCCGAGCGGGCGCTCGCTGTGCAGCACGTAGTCGGCGGAGATGCGGGTGCCTTCCGGCGCCTGCAGCGGCAGGTCCAGCGCCACCAGCTGGCGGCGATCGGTCGGCTCGACCTCGATCTCGTAATCCCACGCGGCCGCGCCGGTCTGCACCGCCGGCGCCGGCAGATACGCATTGCCGCGATCCGCACGCCAGGTACTGCCGTCGAAATCCCACAGCACCGGCCCACGCCAGTAGCGTTGCGCCGGTGCCGGCACGCGGCCGAAGAACTGCACGCGCAGCGCCGGGGTGTCGTCGGCCATCAGGTCCAGCCACTGGCCCGGGCTCATCGTGTCCGACAGGCCAGGCCGGCCCAGCGCGCGCTCGGGCACGCCCCACAGCGGCGAGCCCAGGCGCGGGAACAGCCAGAACGCGGCCAGCGCCAGCGGCAGGCCCAGCGCCAGCAGCCGGCCGACGCCGCGCAGCTGGCCGCGCAGCGGCGGCGCGGCGCTGTGTCCTTCCTGGTCGGCCAGGCGCTGCATGCACAGCAGCGCGGCGATCACCGCGGCCAGCCCCAGCAGCATCGTGATCGGCCCCTGGTCCAGCAGGAACGCGGCGAACGGCGCGAACAGGGCGAAGCCGAGCAGGCTGCGCGCATCGCGCAGCGTCTTCAGTTCCGACGGCTTGATCGCCAGCATCGCCGCGAGCATGGCGCAGCCGGTATCGCGCCCGAAGCGCATGCCGACCTGCCAGTAGATCGCCGCCAGCATCGCCGCCACCAGCAGCAGGCGCAGCACGGCCGGCAGCGGCCGCCATGCCGAACTGGCGCCGATCAGCAGCGCGGTCGCCGCGAACAGCAGCGCCAGCGCGCCGGGCAGCTGCAGCAGCAGCGGCAGCAGCGCCAGCAGGCCGGCACCCAGCGCCCAGTGGCGGCTGCTGTCGCGCAGCGCGGGCGAGCGCGGCTCAGCCATGCGGCAGCAGCGCCAGCGCGCGCAGGCACAGGTGCCGGTGTTGCGGGCCGCGGCCCGGGCCCAGCGGCGGCTGCCCCGGCAGCAGCAGGCGGTAGCGGCGGCCGTCGCGCTCGGCCTCGTTGACCCAGCGCGCCAGCCGCGCGATGCGGCGCTCGTAGGGCAGCGCCGGCAGGCTGCGCCAGTCGAGCACCACGTCCACGCCGATCGGGCGTTCGTATTCGCGCACCAGCAACGTGTCGCGGCGCGCCGAGTGCTTCCAGGAGATCGCGCGCGGCGCATCGCCGGCGCGGTACGGGCGCAACTGCTGCAGCTCTTCGCCGAGCGCGTGCAGGCGGGTCTGGGTCGGGGTGCCGTCGCCGTGCGGCAGCGGCGGCCCGTCGCTTTCCGGTTGCGGATAGACCAACAGCGGCGCGTCCGGCCAGAACCAGGCCCAGGCGCGCAGCAGGCCCAGCGGCTGGGTGGTGGAAATGCGGATGCGCTGCAGGTCGAGCCAGCCGCGGCGTTCGGTGGGCAGTTCCAGATCGGCTTCGGTGGCGCCGTCGCCGTGCAGGTCGATGTAGGTGTGCCGGTCGGCATGCGCCACGCGCAGGCCACGGCGCTGGCGGGCGTCGCCGGCGGCCAGCGCCAGGCGCAGCCGCAGCGGCGTGCCGGCCGCGACCGGTTCGGCCGACAGCGCGTCCAGGCGCAGTCCCGACAGCTGCAGGTGGGCCGCGATCGCGCTGGCGATGGCGGCCGCGCCGAGCAGCATCGCCAGCAGCAAGGCGGGGTTGTTGTTGTAGTTGAGCGCGCCGAGTAGCATCGCGCCGAGCAGCAGCGCCAGGAAGCCGCCGAACGGCGTGGGCAGGATGTAGATCCGGCGCCGGTCCAGCCGCACCGGCAACGACTCGGGATCGCGCGGCCGCGCCAGCCGTGCCAGCGCCTGCCGCCACTCGCGCAGCCGTGCCCGCATCGGCCTCAGTCCACCGCCACGCTGTGCAGGATCGCCTTGGCCAGCGCTTGCCCGGAGGCCGACTCCTGTTCGGACACCAGGCGATGTTCGGCGACCGCCACGAACAGCGCCTGCACGTCCTCGGGCAGCGCGTGCGCGCGGCCAAGCAGCAGCGCGTGCGCCTTGGCCGCGCGCAGCAGCGCGATGCCGGCGCGCGGCGACAGGCCCACGCGCACGCCAGGATGCTGGCGGCTGCGCGCGAGCAGCGCCTGCACGTAGCCGACCAGCGCGTCGCTGGCGTGGATCTGTTCCACGCTGTGCCGCAGCGTGGCCATGTCGGTGTCGCTGAGCAGCGGCCGCGCCTGTGCGATCAGGTCGCGGCGGTCGCTGCCGCTGAGCAGCGCGCGTTCGGATTCGGCGCTGGGATAGCCCAGCGCCAGCCGCAGCAGGAAACGGTCCAGCTGCGAATCGGGCAGCGGGAAGGTGCCCGACAGGTCCACCGGATTCTGCGTGGCGATGACGAAGAACGGCGCCGGCAGTGGATGCGTGGTGCCGTCCAGGGTGACCTGCTGTTCGGCCATCGCTTCCAGCAGCGCGCTCTGCGTGCGCGGCGGCGCGCGGTTGATCTCGTCGGCGAGCAGCACGTGCGCGAACACCGGGCCGGGATGGAACTGGAACTGGCGCGATTGCGCGTCGTACACCGACACGCCGAGCACGTCGGCCGGCAGCAGGTCGGAGGTGAACTGCACGCGTTGGAAGCTCAATCCCAGGCTCGCGGCCAGCGCATGCGCCAGCGTGGTCTTGCCAAGCCCGGGCAGGTCCTCGATCAGCAGATGTCCTCCGGACAGCAGCGCGACAAACGCCATGCGCACCTGCTGCGGCTTGCCCAGGACCAGCGAATTGACCTGCTGCTGGGCCTGCGCGAGCGCCTCGCGCAGCGTATCGGTTAGCATTTCCGGCAAGCGGGGCGGAGTAGGCATCGCATTCTCGCAACGGTTTAGGGGAGTCTAAAGGCAATGCAAGGCGAACAACGTGCACGCACCACCTTCATGGTGCTGTGGATGCTGGTCACCGCAGCCAAGCTGCTGGTGGCCGCGCGCCTGCCGTTGTTCGTCGACGAGGCGTTCTATTGGCAGGAAGGCCAGCACCTGGCCGCCGCCTATTCGGATCTGCCCGGGCTGACCGCCTGGCTGGCGCGGCTGGGCGTGGCGCTCGGCGGCGACCACCTGCTGGCGCTGCGCGCGCCGTTCCTGCTTTTGTCGGCGTTGATGCCGTGGCTGATCGCGCGCATCGCCACGCGCTGGTTCGGTGCGGTGGCCGGCTGGCGCGCCGGCAGCCTGACCTTGCTGATGCCGCTGTCGGGCACGCTCGGCATCCTCGCCTTGCCGGACGTGCCGATGGCGCTGGCGACGATCCTGTGCATGGATGCCAGCGCGCGGCTGCTGCGCCAGATCGATGCGATGAGCGCGGTGGAACTGGCGCTTGGCCTGACCCTCGGCGCGCTGAGCCATTACCGCTTTGCCGGGGTGATCGGGGTCGGCGCGATCGCGCTGCTGCTGATCCCTCAGGGCCGACGCATGCTGCGCGATCCGCAGGTGTGGGTGGCGCTGGCGATGGGTATCGTCGCCTGGCTGCCGCTGCTGGCCTGGAATGCGGACAACGGCGAGGCCGGAGTCAAGTTCCAGCTGATCGATCGGCATCCATGGAGCTTCCAGCCCGGCGGCATCGCCTTCGTGCTGATCCAGGGCCTGCTGGTCACGCCGCTGCTGGCGGTGGCGATGTGGAAAGTGGCGCTGGTGGCCACGCGCGGCGGCGGCAGCGGTGGCGCGCGCGTGCAGTGGCGCTATTTCGGCCTGCTCGGCGGCGTGTCCACGCTGGGCATCTTCCTGCTCGGCTTCTTCACCGATGCCGAGCGCATCAGTTTCCATTGGCCGTTGCCGGGCTATCTGGCCTTGCTGATCGCCGCGCCGGTGATCCTCAACGGCTGGCCGAAGCGGCTGCGCCGCGCGACCTGGTTGCTGACCGGGATCGGTCTGGTCGGCGCGTTCGGCTATTACCTGGCGGTGTCGGTGCCGTCGGTGCGCGAGCATGCCGCCGGCGACAAGTACTACCCGCGCAACTTCGCCGGCTGGAAGCCGCTGGCCTCGGCGGTGCGCCGCGAACTGGCGGCGATGCCGGCGGGCACGCAGGTGCTGGCCGACAACTTCAAGGTCGGCGCCGAGCTCGGTTTCGAACTGGGCGATGCCGATATCCAGGTGCTGCCGCATGCGTTGAACGACAAGCACGGACGCAGCGCGCAGCTGCGCCAGTGGGGCCTGCTCGGCGACGGCCGGCGCGATGGGCCGCGGCTGCTGGTGCTGTCGCCCAGCGACATGAAATACCGGTTGCTGCTGCAGCGCTATCACGCGGTGTGTGAACTGGTCGGCCCGTTGCCGCCGCCGAAGGTGGTGTCCAGCGATCACGGCAACCAGCGCTTCCTGCTGTTCGCGCTGCCGGCGCAACGCCTGCCTGGGCCGTGCACGACGCCGGCGATGGCCTGGTTCAACGCGCCGGGCGTGGGCGACAAGGTGGCGCCGCATTTCGAGGTGTCCGGCTGGGCGTTCAAGGATGGCGTGGGCATCGCCCGGGTCGAGGTGCTGCTCGACGGCAAGGTCGCCGCGCAGGCGCGCTACGGCGAGACCTACGACATCACCGCGTTCTGGAAGATCTCCACCGATCCGGGTCATCCCAACGTCGGCTTCCGCGCCGAACTCGATGCCAGCGGATTGGCGCCGGGCACGCATTGGCTCGGCCTGCGCCTGCATGGCCGCGACGGCAGCGTCGAGGAGTGGTGGGAGCAGCCGATCGAACTGCGCCGCCGCTGATAGCATGGCGCGCCTTTCCACGCCCGCCGCGCAGGACCGCCCACCGCCCATGCCGAGTCTTTCTGCTGCCCACGCCGCGGCCCTGCCGCGGATCGCGGTGCTGGTTCCCTGCCATAACGAAGCGGCCACGATCGGCCAGGTGATCGCCGCGTTCGCCGCGCAGTTGCCGACGGCGAGCATCCACGTGTTCGACAACAATTCCAGCGACGCCACCATCGAGCGCGCGCGCGCGGCCGGCGCGCAGGTGCGCGAAGTCGCGTTGCAGGGCAAGGGCAACGTGGTGCGGCGCCTGTTCGCCGATGTCGATGCCGACGTGTACGTGCTGGTCGATGGCGATGCGACCTACGACGCGGCGATGGCGCCGGCGCTGATCGAGCGCCTGCTGCGCGATGGCCTGGACATGGTGGTCGGCGCGCGGCGCAGCGACGAGGCCGCGGCCTATCGCGCCGGGCACCGTGTCGGCAACGTGCTGCTGACCCGCTGCGTGAGCTTC
This sequence comes from Xanthomonas sp. GW, assembly GCF_014236815.1. Lineage (NCBI taxonomy): Bacteria > Pseudomonadati > Pseudomonadota > Gammaproteobacteria > Lysobacterales > Lysobacteraceae > Xanthomonas > Xanthomonas sp. GW. Next base: position 3,856,195 of record NZ_CP051189.1, on the reverse strand, counting down.
CTGTTCGGGCGCAGTTTCGACGACATGCTGTCCGGCTACCGGGTGTTCTCGCGGCGCTACGTGAAGTCGTTTCCCGCGCATGCCGCCGGCTTCGAGACCGAGACCGAACTGGCGGTGCACGCCCTGCAGTTGCGCATGCCGGTGGCGGAAGTGGCCACGGCCTACGGCGCGCGGCCGCAGGGTTCGCAAAGCAAGCTGCGCACCTGGCACGACGGCACGCGGATCCTGCTGACCATCCTGCGCCTGTTCAAGGCCGAGCGGCCGTTGCTGTTCTTCTCGCTGGGCTTCGGCGCCTGCGTGCTGCTGGCACTGGGGCTGGCGGTGCCGTTGGTGCTCACCTATGCGCACACCGGCCTGGTGCCGCGTTTTCCGACCGCGATCCTGTGCTCGGCGCTGGTGCTGCTCGGCTTCCTGTTGCTGGCCTGCGGGCTGATCCTGGACACGGTCACGCGCGGCCGGGTCGAGGCCAAGCGCCTGGCCTATCTGGCGATCCCGGCGCTGCCGTCGCGTGCGCCGCCGGCGTCTGCCACGGCCGAAGGCGACCACGCATGAGTGCGGCAAGCGACGCAGTGCCGGGTCCGAGCCGCCGCCAGCGTCTGCTGCGCGCGCTGGATCGCCGCTTCGCCTTCCACAGCCGCGGCAACGTGATCGCCGCCGGCATCGCGGTGGCGCTGCTCGGCGGCCTGCTGTCGCTGCTGCTGGGCCAGGATGCCAACTGGGATCTGCGCAATTACCACCTGTACAACGGCTATGCCGCGCTGCACGGCCGCCTCGGCACGGACCTGGCGCCGGCGCAGTTGCAGAGCTACTTCAATCCGTTGCTGGACGTGCTGCACTACGCGCTGATGACCGGCCTGCCGGCGCCGCTGGCGGGCTTCGCGATGGGCGCGCTGCACGCGCTGGCGTTCCTGCTGCTGGCCGGCATCGTCTGGCAGGTGCTGGATCCGCGCCTGGATCGGGCGCGGTTGGCGCCGTGGCTGGCCCTGGCCGGCATGTGCAGCGCTGCGTTCCTGTCCGAATTCGCCGGGACCATGGCCGACAACAGCAGCGCACTGCCGGTGCTGGGCGCCTTGCTGGCCGCGCTGCACGCGCAGCGCCGGCAACAGGCGGCCGGGCAGGGCGTGGCGGTGGCGTGGTGGGCGCTGGCCGGTGCATTGCTGGGCCTGGCGCTGGCCTGCAAGCTGACCAATGCGCTGTTCGCGCTCGCGCTGGGCGTGGCCGCGCTGGTCGCGGGCGGGCGCATGCGGCAACGCGTCGGCGGCGCCGCGGTGCTGACCGTGGTCACCGTGCTCGGCTTCGCGGTCCTGGCCGGGCCGTGGTTGCTGGGCGTGTGGAAGGCCTTCGGCAACCCGCTGTTCCCGCAGTTCAACAGCCATTTCCTGGCGCCGCTGGCGCAGCCGGTCGCGCTCAGCGATACGCGCTGGCTGCCGCAGGGCTGGCTGCAGTGGCTGAGTTGGCCGCTGCACTTCTCGTTCGCGCCGAACCGGGTCAGCGAGGTCGCCTTGCGGCAGATCGTCTGGCCATTGCTGTACCTGGTCGGTCTGGCCACGCTGCTGCGCTTCGCGCTGCGCCGGCCACCCCGGCCCGCGGTGGCCAGCGACGTGGTCGCGCCGGCATGGCGCGCGCTGCTGGTGTTCTTCGTGGTCGCGTACCTGGCCTGGCAGTCGGTCTTCAGCATCCAGCGTTACCTGGTGGTACCGGAGTTGCTGGCGCCGCTGCTGCTGTGGGTCGGGCTGCGGCGCTTGCTGCCGGCACGCATCGCCGCGCCGGCGGCGCGCTGGGCGCTGATCGCCTGCGCACTGGTCGCCATACAGGGCTGGGGCGACTGGGGCCACGAACGCTGGGCGCGCGCGGCGTTCCGGGTGCAGGCGCCGAGCATGCCGCAGCCGGCGCGCAGCCTGGTGCTGCTGGTCGGCGATGTGCCGCAGTCGTGGCGCATCCCGTTCCTGCCGGCGCAGGCGGCGTACGCGTCGGTGGCGTCCAATTTTCCCGAATCGCCGGCCTATGCCGAGCGCGTGCAGGCGCTGCTGGCCGAACGCGGCCAGGGCTATGCGCTGTTGCCGGCGACGGTGGATCGCAACGTCGCGCGCTTGCAGCGGCTCAATGCGCTGGCTGCGCGCCTGGGCCTGGACCACGGGCCGGACTGCCGGCTGATGCGGCGCCTGGCGCACAGGCCGGTACGCGCGGCAGTGACCGAGCACGATGGCCGCTGCCAGTGGACGATCCTGCCGGAACGGGCCATCGACATCGCCGCCGGCGACCGCGCGGCGCTGGATCTGGCCGACCAGCAACTGGCCCGCTACGGCCTGGCCTTGCAGCTGGACACCTGCGCGGTCCACGAGTCCTGGGTCGGGCAGGCGCGCTTTCCGTACCAGTGGTGCCGGGTCGGCCGGCGCTGATGCCGGCGGACGCGACCTAGGGCAGCACGTAGCCGGCCTCGCGCAGCAGCCCGGCCAGGCCGATCAGCGGCAGCCCGACCAGCGCGGTCGGGTCCTGGCTGTGGATCGCGCTGAACAGGCTGATACCCAGGCCCTCGCACTTGAAGCTGCCGGCGCAGTCCAGCGGCTGCTCGGCGGCGACGTAGCGGGCGATCTCCTCAGCCTGCAGCACGCGGAAGCGCACTTCGGTCAGGTCGCACAGCTGCAGCGCCCGTTCGCCGCGCAGCAGGCACACCGCGGTATGGAAGCGCACGCTGCGTCCGGACATCGCCGCCAGCTGCGCCTGCGCGGCCTCGGCATGGCCGGGCTTGCCCAGCGGCTGGCCATCGAGTTCGGCGACCTGGTCGGAGCCGATCACCCAGGCATCGGCGGCGCCGGCCGCCACCGCCGCGGCCTTGGCCCGCGCCAGGCGCTGCGCCAGCGCCAGCGGCGCTTCCCCGGGCAGCGGCGTCTCCTCGACCTGCGGGCGGGCGCTGTCGAAGGGCAGGCGCAGGCGCTGCAGCAGCTCGCGGCGGTAGACGGAGGTGGAGGCCAGGATCAGGCGCGGCATCGGCGGTCGGGCAGGGCGGCGCGGGCGCCGGGGCCGGCAGTCTGCGGCGGCAGGCCGGGCCGGGCAAGCAGGCCGTGGGACGTGCAGAATGACGAGCGTGGCAGGATGGCAGGGACAGGTTTGACAGAGCCTGTCCTAGTCCTTAACATTCTGCGGCTTATGTCCGCGAACGTGCCCGAACTGTTGGATGCCTGGCGGATGGTCGCAGCGCGCAGGGTCTTCGAAGACCGCCTGCCGCTCTCGGCGATGACCCGTCTGCAAGGCAGTCTGGCCGATACCGAAGGCGAATGCCGCTACACGCTGGAATTCGGCCGCGACGCTGTACTGCAAGTGTCCTACGTCGAACTGACGCTCGAAACCGAGCTGCCGCTGATCTGTCAGCGCAGCCTGCAGCGCTTCCTGCTGCCGGTGTCCAGCGTACAGCGGCTGGGACTGATCCGCAGCGAGGCCGAAGAGGCCGCGCTGCCGCCGGAGTACGAGGCCTTGCTGGTGCCGGACGACGGCATGCTGCGGCCCGCCGATCTGGTCGAGGACGAGTTGGTGCTGGCGGTTCCGCTGGTGCCGGTGGCGCCCGGAAGCGAGGCGGTCGAACAGGACTGGCCGGCGACCGAGGAAGAGGTGAGCAAGGCCAACCCGTTCGCGGCGTTGGCGGCGCTGAAGAAACAGTAGCGGTCGGCTCGCCGGCCCGCTGCCTTGAAGGTTGTTGCCGGACGCGCGCGTCCTGCGCGACGTAATGACGACAGATGTAAACGAACCGAGTTTGGAGCAATCCCATGGCTGTGCAGAAATCCCGTGTCACCCCGTCCCGCCGCGGCCAGCGCCGTTCGCACGACGCCCTCAGCGCCAAGCAGCTGTCGACCGACCCGACCAGCGGCGAGATCCACCTGCGCCACCACATCACCGCCGACGGCTACTACCGCGGCAAGAAGGTGATCGTCACCAAGACCTCGCAGGTCGAAGAAGATTGATTTGTGCCCGTCCCTCGCGCCGCGGCGGACGGAGTCACCCATCTTCACAGGCCGCGCCCGCACGGGCGGCCTGCGTAACAGGCAACAGGAATCAGCATGAGCAAGCGGATCTATTCCAGGATCGCGGGCACCGGTAGCTATTTGCCTGAAAAAGTGTTGACCAACGACGATCTGTCGCACATGGTCGATACCAGCGACGAATGGATCCGCAGCCGTACCGGCATCCGCGAGCGGCACATCGCCGCGCCGGGCCAGACCGCCGGCGACCTCGGCTACGAAGCCGCGTTGAAGGCGATCGAGGCGGCCGGCATCGAGGTCGCCGCGCTCGACATGATCGTCGTCGGCACCACCACCCCGGATCTGATCTTCCCGTCCACCGCCTGCCTGATCCAGGCGCGGCTGGGCGCGGTCGGTTGCGCCGCGTTGGACGTCAACGCCGCCTGCTCGGGCTTCGTCTACGCGCTCAGCGTGGCCGACAAGTTCATCCGCTGCGGCGACGCCAAGACCGTGCTGGTGATCGGCACCGAGACCCTCAGCCGCATCGTCGACTGGACCGAGCGCACCACCTGCGTGCTGTTCGGCGACGGCGCCGGTGCGGTGGTCCTGCGCGCCGACGAAGACACCGGCATCCTCAGCACCCATCTGCATGCCGACGGCAGCAAGAAGGAACTGCTGTGGAATCCGGTCGGCATCTCCACCGGGCTCGGCGACGGCACCGGCGACGCCTCCGCCGGCGGCATCCAGATGAAGGGCAGCGAGGTGTTCAAGTACGCGGTCAAGGCGCTGGACGCGGTGGTCGACGAGACCCTCGACGCCAACGGCCTGAACAAGGGCGACCTGGACTGGCTGATCCCGCACCAGGCCAACCTGCGCATCATCGAAGCCACCGCCAAGCGCCTGGAGCTGTCGATGGAGCAGGTGGTGGTGACGGTGGACATCCACGGCAACACCTCGTCCGCCTCGGTGCCGATGGCGCTGGACGTGGCGGTGCGTTCCGGCCGCGTGCAGCGCGGCCAGCTGCTGCTGCTGGAAGCCTTCGGTGGCGGCTTCACCTGGGGCTCGGCGCTGCTGCGCTACTGAGTCCGGAAATCCCCGCGGCATGGCGCCAGGCGCGCCATGGCCCGCGGCGGGTGCGAGCGCGCCATGCGCCTCGCCCCGGTGCAAGCGGCGGCGATGGCCGCCTCCATTGCGTTGATCCAATCCTTTGACCCAAGGGTGGCCCGATCGAACGTCGGGATCCGCATGAAAGCGCGTGCCCGCTCGAACCTCGGCCGATCCAACGCTGGCGCGTCCCGCCGCCGCGGCGCGGTCTGCCTTCGCGGTCGCCGGTCCCGGGCGCGGTCCCCGTCGCGCTGCGCCGGGTCGCGCGCCGTCCGTATCCGGCCGCGCTGCGACCGCCGCCGTGCCGGCGCACATACGCCCGGGTACAGACGCACGGCCGGTTTCGCCCGTATCATCGCCGCTCGATTTTTGCAGGCGCATCCGCGTGACCGATTCCACACTCGCCTTCGTTTTCCCCGGCCAGGGTTCGCAATCGCTGGGCATGCTGGCCGAACTGTCCGAGCTGCACCCGAAGCTGCGCGACAGCTTCGTCGAGGCCTCCGACGGCGCCGGCGTCGACCTGTGGGCGCTGACCCAGGGCGGCCCCGAGGAAATGCTCAACCGCACCGAATACACCCAGCCGGCGCTGCTGGCGGCGAGCGTGGCGCTGTGGCGGCTGTGGCTGGCCCAGGGCGGCGCGCGTCCGGCGCTGCTGGCCGGGCACAGCCTGGGCGAATACAGCGCGCTGGTCGCGGCCGGCGCGCTGTCGCTGCACGACGGCGCGCACCTGGTGCGCCTGCGCGGTCAGCTGATGCAGGACGCGGCCCCGGCCGGGGTCGGCGCGATGGCCGCGGTGATCGGCGCCGAGGACGCGCTGGTCGAGGAGGTCTGCGCGCAGGCCGCCGGCAGCCAGGTGGTGGTCCCGGCCAACTACAACTCGCCCGGCCAGGTGGTGATCGGCGGCGACGCGGCGGCGGTCGACCGCGCGCTGGCGCTGCTGGCCGAGCGCGGCGTGCGCAAGACGGTGAAGCTGGCGGTCAGCGTGCCCTCGCATACGCCACTGATGCGCGAGGCGGCCAACCGCCTGGCCGAGGCGATGCGCGGCATGGCCTGGCACGCGCCGCAACTGCCGGTGGTGCAGAACGTGGATGCGCAGGTGCACGACGGCGTCGATGCGATCCGCCAGGCGCTGGTCGAGCAGTTGTACCTGCCGGTGCGCTGGACCGGTTGCGTGCAGGCGCTGGCCGCGCGCGGCGCCACCCGCGTGGCCGAATGCGGCCCAGGCAAGGTGCTGACCGGGCTGATCAAGCGCATCGACAAGTCGCTGGACGGGCGCGCGCTGGCCACCCCGGCCGACTTCGCCACCGCGCTCGAGACCTGGGTCGCCTGATCCCGCTGCCGCGCGCGGGCGGGTACGCCCGCGGCGGCCTCCTTTCCCGCGGCGCCTCGCGCGCCGTCCGTCCCCCAAGGAACAGCAGATGAGCAAGCCATTGCAGGGCGAGATCGCCCTGGTCACCGGCGCCAGCCGCGGCATCGGCGCGGCCATCGCCGACACCCTGGCCGCGCAGGGCGCCACCGTCATCGGCACCGCCACCTCCGCCTCCGGCGCGCAGGCGATCGGCGAGCGGATGGCCGCCAACGGCGGTCACGGCCGCGCGCTGGACGTCACCGACCCGGCCGCGGTCGAGGCGCTGATCGAGGCGATCGGCAAGGAATTCGGCGCGGTCTCGATCCTGGTCAACAACGCCGGCATCACCCGCGACAACCTGCTGATGCGGATGAAGGAAGAGGACTGGCAGGCGATCATCGACACCAACCTGACCAGCGTGTTCCGCACCTCCAAGGCGGTGCTGCGCGGCATGATGAAGGCGCGCAAGGGCCGCATCGTCAACATCGCCTCGGTGGTCGGGGTGACCGGCAATGCGGGCCAGGCCAACTACGCCGCGGCCAAGGCCGGGATCATCGCCTTCTCCAAGTCGATGGCCAAGGAAATCGGCTCGCGCGGCATCACCGTCAACGTGGTCGCGCCGGGCTTCATCGACACCGACATGACCAAGGCCCTGCCCGAGGCGCAACGCACCGCGTTGCTCGAGCAGATCGCGCTCGGCCAGCTCGGCCAGCCGGCCGACATCGCCAACGCGGTGGCGTTCCTGGTCGGCCCCGGGGCCGGCTACATCACCGGAGAGACCCTGCATGTGAACGGCGGGATGTACATGCCGTAAGCCTGCGGCGCAAGGACTGCGCCTAAGTGGCTGATCGATGGGCGTTTGTGCAGCGATGCAAGCGCCGGGCGGTTTCCACTACACTATCCAACGCGGCCATCGCAGCCCGATGGCGTTTTTGAACCACCACTACTCCATCTGGAGCGATATCCCAATGAGCACCATCGAAGAACGCGTCAAGAAAATCGTCGTCGAGCAACTCGGCGTCAAGGAAGAAGAAGTCACCAACAGCGCATCGTTCGTCGATGACCTGGGTGCCGACTCGCTCGATACCGTCGAGCTGGTGATGGCGCTGGAAGAAGAGTTCGAGTGCGAAATTCCGGACGAAGAAGCCGAGAAGATCACCTCGGTGCAGCAGGCCATCGACTACGTCAAGTCGCACGTCAAGAGCTGATGCTCCGTTCTCGATCGCGATCGGCGCCTGCGTGGGTCCGGTCCGCGTGACAATCCCATGGGGCCGCGCTTGCGGCCCTGTGTTTTTACAGCGTCAACGCCGCGCGTACCGCGGCGAGGAGATTTCGCAATGAGCCGTCGCGTCGTCGTAACCGGCATGGGCCTGGTATCGCCGTTGGGCAATGACCTGGCCAGCAGTTGGGATGGAATCGTCAACGGGCGTTCCGGCATCGGCCCGATCACGCAGATCGATGCGTCGCAGTTCACCACCAAGATCGCCGGCGAGATCAAGGATTTCGATCCGACCAAGTTCATGTCCGCCAAGGACGTCAAGAAGATGGATTCGTTCATCCACTATGGCGTCGGCGCCTCATTCATGGCGCTGGACGATTCGGGCCTGGTGATCGACGACAGCAACGCCGAACGCATCGGCGCGATCCTCGGCTCGGGCATCGGCGGCCTGCTCGGCATCGAAGAGCAGACCATCAAATTCCACGAGGGCGGCGCGCGCAAGATCTCGCCGTTCTACGTTCCCAGCACCATCATCAACATGCTGCCGGGGCAGGTGAGCCTGATCAAGGGCCTGAAGGGCCCGACCTTCTCGGCGGTCTCGGCCTGCGCCACCTCCAACCATTCGATCGGTACCGCGCTGCGCATGATCCAGCACGGCGACGCCGACGTGATGCTGGCCGGCGGCGCCGAGCGCGGTTCCTCGCCGACCTCGGTCGGCGGCTTCTGCTCGATGAAGGCCATGTCCACCCGCAACGACGATCCCGCCGCCGCCTCGCGGCCGTGGGACAAGGGCCGCGACGGCTTCGTGCTCGGCGACGGCGCCGGCGTGCTGGTGCTGGAAGAGTACGAACACGCCAAGGCGCGCGGCGCGCGCATCTATGCCGAGCTGGTCGGCTTCGGCGCCAGCTCCGACGCGTTCCACATGACCGCCCCGAGCGAGGACGGCGAAGGTGCCGCGCGCAGCATGCTGGCGGCGATCAAGGACGCCAAGCTCAATCCCGACCAGATCGACTACCTCAACGCGCACGGCACCTCCACGCCGCTGGGCGACCTGGCCGAGACCCTGGCGATGAAGCGCGCGCTGGGCGACCACGCCTACAAGACCATGGTCAGCTCGACCAAGTCGATGACCGGGCACCTGCTCGGCGCGGCCGGCGGCGCCGAGGCGATCTTCTCGGTGATGGCGCTGCACACCGGCATCATCCCGCCGACGATCAACCTGGAAGAGCCCAGCGAAGGCTGCGATCTGGACTACGTGCCGAACGTGGCGCGCGAGAAGAAGATCGACGTGGCGATGTCCAATGGGTTCGGCTTCGGCGGGACCAATGGGACCTTGGTGTTCAAGCGGATGTGATTGAGCCGGGATTGGGGATTCGGGATTTGGGATTGGCAAGAGCGTTCCGTTTTCGCCCCGTGTTCGAGCTTGTTCGTTTGTGTAAACCGCTCTTGTAGCGGGTGGCGCGGCCGCCTCGTTTTTGGCGAGCGGATTTGCCTTGCTGATGCCTGAGTGTTTGCGTTTGCGCTGGCGCGGCGGCGATCCACGTCGGGGCTGTCGCAGCCGCGATCGGGGCGGAATCAATGATCTGTGAGCCGCACGATGCCGCGGTGATGGCGTCGGTTGATGCGATCCCCGCGGCTGCACCGTTGCGCCGGACGCATCCGCCGGCGCGCAGGTGCAGAGACGCCGATCGTTCGCACGTGAGCGGCGCACCGCCGCCTGCGTCCGCACCACCTCCATCTTCCACCGGATCTTCGATGCTGCGTACCGTTCCCCTGCCGGCCGCTACCGATCTGCTGGCGCTGCACCGCCTGGCGCCGCAGCGCTATCCGTTGCTGCTGGAATCGGCAGCGTCGGGGACCGCGCAGGGCCGCTGGGACCTGCTGCTGATCGCCAACGGCGAGGGCCTGCGCCTGGACCGCGATGGCGTCACCCGCGACCTGCACGGCGCCGTGGTCGAGGGCGATTTCCTGGCTGCGCTGGATGCGCACTGGCAGGCCGAACGCTGCGCGCGCGACGAACCGCGCTGGCCGTTCCGTGGCGGCTGGGCGTTGCTGCTGGACTACGAACTAGCGACGCAGGTCGAACCGGTGTTGCAGTTGCCGCAGGGGCAGGCGGCGACGCCGGTCGCGCTGGCGTTGCGCTGCCCGGCCGCGCTGCTGCGCGACCACGCCAGCGGCGAATGCGTGGCGCTGGCGGAAACCGCGCATGCGGGGTTGCTGGACATGGCACTCGCCGATCTGCAGGCGCTGCCCGCCGCCGCGCCGTTGCCGGCCTGGATCGCGCCGCTGGCGATCGACGAAGACCCGCCGCAGCGCTTCGTCGACGGCGTGCGCCGCATCCTCGACTACCTGCGCGCCGGCGACGTGTTCCAGGTCAACCTGTCGCGGCGCTGGTCGGCGCGCTTCGCCGCCGCGCTGGATCCGGCAGCACTGTACGCGCAGCTGCGCCGCGCCAATCCGGCGCCGTTCGCCGGTTTGTTCGCCAGCCATGGCCGTGCCGTGGTCAGTTCCTCGCCGGAACGGCTGGTGTCGGTGCGCGGCGACGTGGTCGAGACCCGGCCGATCGCCGGCACCCGCCCGCGCGCGCCCGGCGACGACGAGGCCGCGCGCATCCGCGAGCTGGTCGGGCACCCCAAGGAGCGCGCCGAGCACGTGATGCTGATCGACCTGGAGCGCAACGACCTGGGCCGGGTCTGCGCACCGGGCAGCGTCGAGGTCGACGAGCTGATGACGGTGGAGAGCTACGCCCACGTGCACCACATCGTCAGCAACGTGCGCGGGCGGCTGCGCGCCGGGGTCAGCCCGGGCGAGGTGATCCGCGCCACTTTCCCCGGCGGCACCATCACCGGCTGCCCCAAAGTGCGCTGCATGCAGATCATCGCCGAGCTGGAACAGACCCCGCGCGGCGCCTACACCGGCGCGTTCGGCTGGCTCAACCGCGACGGCGACATGGACCTGAACATCCTGATCCGCACCGCCGAAGTGGACGGCACGCAGGCGCATTTTCGTACCGGCGCCGGCATCGTGGTCGATTCGCAGCCCGAGCGCGAACTCGACGAAACCCGGGCCAAGGCGCGCGGCCTGCTGCGCGCGCTGGAACCGTGAGCGGCGCGGTCGCGATACCGGCCGATGCCGGCCGCGCGGTATCCTGCACCCCGTTGAATTCGCTTCGAGGTGGTCGTGGCTTGGGCTAAACGCGGGTGTCTGACCCTGCTGGCGACATTGCTGGTGCTTGCGCTGCTGGCCGCCGCGGCCGGCGCGTGGTGGTGGCAGGGCTATCGCGGCTTCTCCGACCAGCCTCTGCACGCGGCGCAGCCCAGCGTGGAGGTGGCGCGCGGCGATTCGTTCAACGGCGTGCTGCGCAAGCTGCGCGCGGCCGGCGTCGAGCAGGGCAGCAATCTGCAGTGGCAGCTGCTGGCGCGCCAGCTCGATGCCGCCGGCAAGCTCAAGGTCGGCGAATACGCGCTGCAGCCGGCGCTGAGCCCGCGCGAACTGCTGCTGCACATGCGCAAGGGCCAGGTGATCCATTACCGCTTCACCATCGTCGAGGGCTGGAACATCCGCCAGCTGCGTTCGGCGCTGAACGCGGCCACGCCGCTGCGCCACGTCGCCACCGAACTCAGCGACAGCGAACTGATGGCCAAGCTCGGCCAGCCCGGACAGCACCCGGAAGGCCGCTTCCTGCCGGAAACCTACCTGTACCAGCGCGAGGACAGCGACCTGGACGTGCTGCAGCGCGCCCATGCGGCGATGGACAAGGCGCTGGCCGAGGCCTGGGACGCGCGCGCCGCCGAGCTGCCGCTGCAATCGCCGGAGCAGGCGCTGACCCTGGCCTCGATCGTGGAGAAGGAAACCGGCCTGGCCGCCGAGCGCCCGCAGATCGCCGGCGTGTTCGTGCGCCGCCTGCAGCAGGGCATGAAGCTGCAGACCGACCCGACCGTGATCTACGGCATCGGCAGCGCCTACGACGGCAACATCCGCAAGCGTGATCTGGAAACCGATACGCCGTACAACACCTATACCCGCAGCGGCCTGCCGCCGACCCCGATCGCCATGCCCGGCCGCGACGCGCTGCGCGCGGCGACCAATCCGGCGCCCGGCGACAGCCTGTACTTCGTCGCGGTCGGGGACGGCAGCGGCGCGCACGTGTTTTCCGCCAGCTATGCCGAGCACACCGCGGCAGTGGCGCGCTACCTGCAGCGCCTGCGCGCGCGCAGCGGCGCGGCGGTGACGCCATGAGCGAGGCCGTGTTGCGCCACCACCGCTTCGTCAGCCTGGAAGGCGGCGAGGGCGCCGGTAAGACCACCGCGATCAACGCGATCCGCGACTGGTTGCAGGCACAGGGCCACGAGGTGCTGCTGACCCGCGAGCCCGGCGGTACGCCGCTGGCCGAACGCATCCGCGAGCTGCTGCTCAACAACGCGCCGGCGCTGCAGCCGGCCGAGCCGCTGGCTGCCGAGACCGAACTGCTGCTGGTGTTCGCCGCGCGCGCCCAGCACGTGCGTGAGGTGATCCGCCCGGCGCTGCAACGCGGCGCCTACGTGGTCAGCGACCGCTTCACCGATTCCAGCTACGCCTATCAGGGCGAGGGCCGCGGCCTGGACCGCGCCTGGATCGCCGACCTGGAGCGGCGCGCGGTCGGCCTGCAGCCGGGCCTGACCCTGCTGCTGGACTTGGACGTGCAGATCGGCCGTGCCCGCACCAGCGGCCGCGACCTGTGGCCGGACCGGATTGAGAGCGAGCAGGACGATTTCTTCCAGCGCGTGCGGGCCGGCTTCCGCCAGCGCGCCGCGCAGGACCCGCAGCGCTTCCGCACCATCGACGCCAGCCAGCCGCCGCAGGCGGTCGCGCAGGACGTAGCCGCCGCGCTGGCCGCCTGGGTGCAGCAGGAGCGCACGCCATGAGTGCCGCTTCGACCGACACGCTGCCCTTCGCGCCCTGGCAGCAACGCGCCTACGAGCAGACCGTGGCCGCGCTCGACGCCGGCCGGCTCGGCCACGGCCTGCTGATCTGCGGCCCGGACGGCCTGGGCAAGCGCGCGGTGGCGCTGAAGCTGGCCGCGCACGTGCTCGGCCAGGGCGAGCCGGCCGCGAATCTGCGCAGCGCGCAGCTGATCGCCGCCGGCACCCATCCCGACCTGCAGCTGATCTCGTTCATTCCCAACCGCACCGGCGACAAACTGCGCACCGAGATCGTCATCGAACAGGTGCGCGAGATCTCGCAGAAGCTGTCGCTGACCCCGCAGTACGGCATCGCCCAGGTGGTGGTGGTGGACCCGGCCGACGCGATCAACCGCGCCGCCTGCAACGCCCTGCTCAAGACCCTGGAAGAGCCGCAGCCCGGCCGCTACCTGTGGCTGATCAGCGCGCAGCCGGCGCGGCTGCCGGCGACCATCCGCAGCCGCTGCCAGCGCCTGGAATTCAAGCTGCCGCCGGCCGACGAGGCGATCGCCTGGCTGCTGGCCCAGGAGTTCCCGGAAAAGACCGCGCGCGAAGCGCTGGCCGCCGCGCGCGGCCACCCCGGCCTGGCCGCGCAGTGGCTGCGCGAGGACGGCCTGAAGTTGCGCCGGCAGGTGGCCGCGGACCTGGAACAGGTCGCCGCCGGCAAGCTGGGCACGGTCGAGGCGGCGCAGCGCTGGAGCGCCGACGGCCTCGCCGAGCAGCGCCTGGGCCATGCCGCCGACCTGGCGCTGGCGCAGGCTTCGCAGGCCGGCTTGACCGACCCGGCGCGATTGCACAAGCTGGCCACTTGGTTCGACGCAGCCAATCGCACCCGCGACCTGCTGCGCACCACCGTCCGTGGCGACCTGGCCATCGCGGAACTGTTGCTGGCTTGGCGCGATGGCGATCGCCCGGTCCGGAGAGGGGGACAACGATGAGTGCGATGAGCGGACGTCAGGGCATCCTGTCGCTGGCGGTGAAGGACAAGGCGGCGCTGTACAACGCGTACATGCCGTTCGTGAAGAACGGCGGCATCTTCGTGCCCACGCCCAAGCGCTATTTCCTGGGCGACGAAGTGTTCCTGCTGCTGACCCTGCCCGATTCCAGCGAGCGCCTGCCGGTGGCCGGCAAGGTGATCTGGGTGACCCCGATGGGCGCCCAGGGCAACCGCACCGCAGGCATCGGCGTGCAGCTGCCGGACAACAGCGAAGGCGAGACCATCCGCAACAAGATCGAGACCCAGCTGGCCGGCACCCTCAACGCCGACAAGCCGACCCAGACCATGTAGCGGCCGCGCGGGCAGGGCGTCAGCGAGGACCGTTGACGCCAGCCACGACAGCCCTATAATGTGCGGCTCGCGACACGGGCGGTTAGCTCAGCGGTAGAGCATTGCCTTCACACGGCAAGGGTCGCAGGTTCGAACCCTGCACCGCCCACCATAAAAATCCCTTGTTTCCAGGGGGGATTCGCGAAACAGAAAAAGCCGGCCATGTGTCGGCTTTTTTGTTGCCCTGTATTTGCTTTGCGAACCGCTATTGGCGGCCGAGAACCCGCACGCTTGAAGCGGCGAGACTATACGTAGTGGTAGCGCACCTGCGCGATCAGCAGGATGCCCGCCTCGACCTTGTACACGATGCGGTGTTCGTCGTTAATGCGCCGCGACCAATAGCCGGCCAAGGCATGGCGCAGCGGTTCGGGCTTGCCGACGCCCTGGAAGGGATCGCGTTGGATGGCTTTGATCAGGTCGTTGACGCGCTTGAGCATCTTCTTGTCGGTCTGCTGCCAGTAGAGGTAGTCCTCCCAGGCATTGTCCGAGAACTGAAGCGTCACTCGGCCAGATCCCGTGCCTTGCCGCGACCGGCCTCGAGCTGGGCGATGGATTCCAGCAGGCGTTGCGCGCTCTTCGGGCTGCGCAGCAGGTAGGCGGTTTCCTCCATCGCCTTGTAGTCCTCCAGCGACAGCATGACCACGGATTGCTCGCGGCTGCGGGTGATGATCACCGGCTCGTGGTTGTTGACGACGCGCTCCATGGTGTCCGCGAGGGCGGCGCGTGCAGCGCTATAGGTGATGGTGTCCATGCTGGGCTCCAGTTGTACAAATAATTGTACATGTGGATTGGAGCGTGTCAATTTGAGTTCTGAGGCGGCACCAAATGGTCCAAGTAAGCGTCATGTCCAGAGGTGGGGCGCTCGGCTCACGATCGGCTCACGGCCATTCCAGATACTGCAGGCATGCCAGAAGGTCCTTCGATCGTCATCCTGAAAGAAGAGGCGGCCGCGTTCGCGGGCCGCAAGGTGTTGCGGGTGTCCGGCAACAGCAAGCAGGAGCTGGAGCGGATGCGCAACCGCAAGATCCTGTCGCTGCGCAGTTGGGGCAAGCACTTCCTGATCGAGTTCGACGGGTTCAGCCTGCGCATCCATTTCCTGCTGTTCGGCAGTTATCGGATCAATGCGCGCAAGGAGGCGCCGCCGCGGCTGAGCCTGGGTTTCGCCAAGGGCGAGGAGCTGAATTTCTATGCGTGTTCGGTCAAGTTCATCGAGGGCGCGCTGGACGATGCCTACGACTGGACCGCGGACGTGATGAATCCGGACTGGGACGCAGCGCAGGCGCGGCGCAAGTTGCGGCTGCGGCCGCGCATGCTGGCCGCCGATGCGTTGCTGGACCAGGACGTGTTCGCCGGGGTCGGCAACATCATCAAGAACGAAGTGTTGTTCCGCATTCGCGTACATCCGGAGAGCGAGATCGGGGCATTGCCGCCGCGCAAGCTGGCCGAGCTGGTGACGCAGGCGCGCGAGTACAGCTTCGATTTCTACAACTGGAAGAAGGCCTTCGTGCTGAAGAAGCACTACCAGGTGCATACCAAGACCATCTGTCCGCGCGACGGCCATCTGCTGACCTATCGCAAGCAGCTCGGCAAGGCGCAGCGGCGCGCGTTCTTCTGCGAGCATTGCCAGCGCCGTTATGCGCTGGATGCTTCACTCACGTAAGCGCCTTAGGGATCCAGCGCGAGTTCGTCGCCGGCAAGCCGGTGGATCCCCAGTTCCGTTTGTAAGCCGGCCCAGCCGCTGTCGGTGATGCGGATCGCGCGCGAGCCGTCGCTGCGGCGCAGCCAGCGTTTGGCGCAAAGCAGCGCAAGCAATTCGACACCGAGCGGACCGGCGAGGTGATGCTTACGTTCGGTCCAGTCCAGGCACTGCCGCGCAATGCCGCGCCTGCTTGCGGCGATGCGCGACACATCCAGGCCCATCCGCGTGAACCAGGCGGCGCCCTCGGCGGACACCGCATATCGCTTGTCGTCTTGCCTGGCGATCAGCGCACGCCGTTCCAGCGCTTCGGCCACCGCCACGCCCAGTCGCCCGGCCAGATGGTCGTAACAGCATCTGGCCAGGCTCAGCGATTGCTGCTTGTGCCCGGCTTTCCGGCATCGCGGTGCGGCGGGGGCGGCGAGGGTCGCCAGGTTTTCCAGTGCGAACGCGACGTGCGAACCGGCCAGCCGGTAGTAGCGGTGGCGGCCCTGGACCTCGACCGCCAGCAAGCCGCCGTCCAGCAGTTTCGACAGGTGCGAACTGGCCGTCTGCGGGGTGACGCCGCCGGCGAAGGCGAGTTCCCCGGCGGGCAGTGCACGCCCGTCTATCAGCGCCATCAACATGGCGGCGCGGGCGGGATCGGCGATGAGGAACGCGGTCGCGGCAAGCTTGGGCTGTTCGACCGGCATTGTGTGCACTCCTGGCGGGCGCGGCCATCATAGACCGCCCCTTGCCGCAACGCTTCGACACGCATCGAATCGATGGCCTGCGCATGTTCTTAGACTGCAGCGCACTACATCGGAGTGTCTTGCATGAGCGAAATCCAAGCGCGGTCGAACGAGGCGGACGGCGATGCCCGCCGCATCTTCGAGCAATGGCATCGCAGCGTCGTCGAGCGGAATCTGGATGCGCTGATGGCGTTGTACGCGCAAGACGCAATGCTGGAAACGCCGTTGGCGTACGTGGTTTCCGCAGGGCGGCAAGATGGAAGGCTGCACGGACGCGAGGCGATCAGGACGTTCTTCGCGGCGTCTTTCGCACAACCCGAAAACGGCCTCGGTCGCTGGTACCGCACCGACCGTTGTCATGCGTCCCACCGCCAAGTGATCTGGGAATATCCGCGAGAAACGCCGGAGGGCGATCAGGTCGACCTGGTGGAAGTCATGGACCTCGATGCGCGCGGTCTGATCGCGTGCCATCGCGTGTACTGGGGCTGGAAGGGCGTGCAGACGCTGCTGGCGGGGCTGGGTAGGTAATCGCAGTCGGTACCGGGTGGCCTGCACACAAACCATGTTTGGCAACGCCCATCGCCTGCTCGGTTCAGGGCGAGCGGGCAGCCATTGACGACAATCGATCGAAGGCGTCCTCGGCGCCTAGTGTTGCGTTGGTCGATTTCATCAATGGCAAGGATGGTGCAGCCATGCTGCGGCCTGCGACGGCTATGATGGCGATGACGAACGCTTCAAAACATCTGCATAACACCTGAAGGAAAAAGATGGCGATCACCCGGTTCCTGGCTATTGGTTTGTTCTCGCTTTGCTCCGTAGCGCCTGCGCTCGCCGGTGCGGCTGCGCTGCATTCGGGCAAGTACGAAGGGCTGATGCTCGCCGTAACGCCCGAGCATGGAGTCGAAGGCTTCTACGCGGAGGAGATGGGCGAGGGCGTGACCCGCGGTTGTGCGTTCTACCTGCAGGGCAAGGCGGCGGGCGCGGCCCCGGTCGCGGTCACCACTTGGGCGGACGGCGCTTACCCCGGCACGGTGGCGGCTTCGTCCGATGGCGTGACGCTGACCGTGAAGCGGGGCCGTGAGCATCCTGGGTGCCTCAATGTGCTGATGCCGGAAATCGCTACAGGCCTGGACCTGACCAGGACCGCTGACAAAAAATGGATCGGGCTGGTGACGGTATCCGCCGACAAGGCATATCTGCAGAAGGCGCCGGGTGCCAAGACGCCCAAGGGTGCCTATGTCGTCAAGGGCGATGTGGTGGGCGTGCTGGCGTTCAAGGATGGCTGGGCCCAAGTCGAATTCATCAATGCCAGGGACGCTTCGTTCACGGGTTGGATCGATCACGACCAGTACGCGCGCCTGGCCGCTCCCAAACGCTGATCGCGAGCGCGGCACGTCGCAATGTTGGACCGGTCGATGCAATTTCCTGGTCCGCCAGCACTGCTGATTTCCTCCAGTGGATCGGCACAGCCGTGATGGATGGAGGGACCCGGTTCATTCAGTTCGTCCATAGCGTTTGGCCGCAGGCCATGGCGCCGATGTGCGCGCTATGTTCGATAGAAATGGACCGCGGTCGTCCGTCCGATGCGTCGCCCGCCTTGATCGAAGGCGACGCCCAGGCATGCGTCTGTTCCCTTTATTACCCGGTTGCGCACATTCGCGTTTTGCAGCGGCGGGGCCGGGTTTTCCAACTGGATGATGGCGCGTTCCCTTCGCTGATCTCCAGTCTGCCGCGCAGCGCCAGCTGCTTCTGCCAGCGAATCGTGCCAGCCAGCCGGTCGGCCGCAGTCCGGACAGTGGTGGCCGGTGCGCTCCCTGAGGTGACCATCCTCTGTGCTTGCGCGATGTGCGACGTGCGGCGACATGGCTGCCGCGCTTGGTTCCGCGGATCCGGCTTTTCGCTCCAGCGCTCCCGGGTTTCGTCACCACACTGCTGGCGCTGGCATTGGCCGTGGCTATCTTGCAGCGGCGTTGTCCGCATGGGGTGGATGACGTTACGTGCGGCCTGATGCCGCTGTGGCCTGTTTGCCGATGCTGTTGGCGTGTGTGCGGCGATGCCGTGCGGTCGCTGCGGTGACGTGCAGCTGTGTTGCAGCGTCTCGATCCTGCGCGGCCGCATGGAGAAAGCGGTTCCTCGTCTCCGCTTGGGAATAGTGATGAATAAAGCACTCGCAGCGCTTGGCTTTTCGTGTTTGCTGATAATGGGTGCACCGGTGCAGGCGGCGCCGGTGGATTGCGCGAGCTTGGCTGCGACGGCCAAGCTCGTGGCCAGATATCGCCAGTTGGGCGGGCCGCTGTCGGATATCGCCAGCAACGGTTCGATCGGGTCGAGCAAGGCCAGGCGCGAACTGGCTACCACCATCTACCGCGAAGGTCTGGGCGAAGCCGAGGCGGTGCAACGGGCGATGCAGTCATGCGGCAAGGCGGCGGAGGCGCCGTCGCAATTGCCGTGACCCGTTCGTCGCGCAAGGCATGCGTGGTTGCGACTGCCGGCTCAATGGAAATCGCGGCTGCGGATGTCCAGGCCGAGCAGCAGCGGGGTCAGGTCTTCGAGGTGGCCGGCGATCAGGTGGCGCACGCCGTCGGCGGTTTCCAGGCGGCCGCGCACTGCCAGCAGCCTGGATTCGATCAGCGCCTGGCGCTGGCGGTCGGCCAGGCGCCGCCAGACCACGACGTTGACCAGGCCGTGTTCGTCTTCGAGGGTGAGGAAGGTGACGCCGCTGGCGGTCTGTGGGCGCTGGCGCATGGTCACCAGGCCGGCGATGGCGACCGCGCTGGCATGCGATAGCGCCCGCAGTTCGCCGGAGTGGCGGTAGCGGCGCGCGCGCAGTTGCGCGCGCAGCAAGGTCAGCGGATGTTTGCCGAGGGTGGTGCCGATGGTCGCGTAATCGGCGCGGATGTCCTCGCCGAGGCTGGGCAGCGGCAGCGCCACCTGGCGTTCCGGCGTGGCGTCGAGCGGCTCGAACAGTGGACGCTGCGCTTCGACGCCGGCCACCGCCCAGCGTGCGCGGTGGCGGTGCCCGGCCAACGGTTTCAGCGCGCCGGCGTCGGCCAGGCTGTCGCGCGCCTTGTCGTCGAGCGTGGCGCGATGGCACAGGTCAGCGAGGTCGCGGAACGGCGCCTGCGCGCGTGCCTGCTGCAGGCGCAACGCGGCGTCTTCGGCCAGGCCACGAACCATGCGCAGGCCCAGGCGGATCGCCGGCTGCACCGTCGGATCGGCACTGTAGGCTTCCAATCCGCAATCCCAGTCGCTGTAGCGCACGTCCACCGGGCGCACCTGCAGGCCGTGGCGGCGCGCGTCCTGCAGCAACTGGTCGGGGTTGTAGAAGCCCATCGGCCAGCTGTTGATCAACGCGCAGGTGAAGGCCGCCGGTTCGTGGCGCTTGAGCCAGCAGCTGGCGTAGGTGAGCAGGGCGAAACTGGCGGCGTGGCTCTCGGGAAAGCCGTAGCTGCCGAAGCCTTTGATCTGTTCGAAGATGCGTGCGGCGAATTCGGCGCTGTAGTTTCTCTCCAGCATGCCCTTCATCAGTTTTTCGCGATGCGGCTCCAGCCCGCCGTGACGCTTCCAGGCGGCCATCGAGCGGCGCAACTGATCGGCTTCGCCAGGGGTGTAACCAGCAGCGTTGACGGCCAGTTGCATGACTTGTTCCTGGAACAAGGGGACGCCTAGAGTGCGTTTGAACACATCGCGCAGTTCCTCGGGCAATTCGTCGGGGATTTCCTCGCCGCTGCGGCGACGCAGGTAGGGATGCACCATCCCGCCCTGGATCGGGCCGGGGCGCACGATCGCCACCTGGATCACCAGGTCGTAAAACCTCTCGGGCTTCAGCCGCGGCAGCATCGCCATCTGCGCACGCGATTCGATCTGGAACACGCCGATGGTGTCGGCGCGCTGGATCATCTGGTAGGTCTGCTCGTCTTCGGCGGGAATGCTGGCAAGGTCCAGGTCGCGGCCGCGGTGCGCACGCAGCAGATCCAGCGTGCGCCGCAGCGCGCTGAGCATGCCCAGCGCGAGCACGTCCACCTTCATCAGTCCGACCAGTTCCAGGTCGTCCTTGTCCCACTGGATCACGGTGCGCTCGGCCATCGCCGCGTTCTCCACCGGCACCAGCGTATGCAGCGGATGCTCGGAGATCACGAAGCCGCCCGGGTGCTGCGACAGATGCCGCGGGAAACCGATCAGCTCGGCGCTCAGCGCCAGCAGCCGGCGCATCAGCGCCGTATCCGGATCGAAGCCGCGTTCGCGCAGGCGTTCGTGCGGCGGGACTTCGTCGTCCCACTGGCCCAGCGTGGAGGCCAGCGCGTCGATGCTGTCGCCGGGCAGGCCGAGCGCGCGCGCGACGTCGCGCACCGCGCTGCGGCCGTGGTACTGGATCGCCACGGTGGTCAGCGCGGCGCGCTCGCGGCCGTAGTGGTTGAAGATGTACTGGATCACTTCCTCGCGGCGGTCGTGCTCGAAATCGACGTCGATGTCCGGCCGTTCCTTGCGCTCTTCGGAAATGAAGCGCTCGAACAGCATGCCGATGCGGTCGGGATCGATCGCGGTGACGCCCAGCGCATAGCACACGGCCGAATTCGCCGCCGAACCGCGGCCCTGGCACAGGATGTCGCGCGACCTGGCGAAGCGCACCAGGTCGTAGACGGTGAGGAAGTAGGACTCGTAGCCCAGGCGCTGGATCACGCCCAGTTCGTGTTCGATCAGGCGCCGCGCTTTTTCCGGCACGCCGTGCGGCCAGCGCACGGCGGCGCCTTGTTCGGTGAGCGTGCGCAGCCATTGCGTCGGGGTCTGCCCGGGCGGCACCAGTTCGTGCGGATACTGGTAGCGCAACTGGCCGAGGTCGAAGCTGCAGCGCTGCGCGATGCGCACCGATTCGGCCAGTAGCGCAGGCGGATACAGCGTGGACAGGGTGGCGCGCGGGCGCAGGTGGCGCTCGCCATTGGCGTACAGGTGCGCGCCGGCCTCGCTCAGCGGCAGGCGCTGGCGGATCGCGGTCAGCGTGTCCTGCAAGGCGCGGCGGCCACGCGCGTGCATGTGCACGTCGCCGCTGGCGACAGCGGGCAGGTGCAGGCGCCGGGCCAGTTCCAGGCGCGCGTGCAGCAGGGCGTCGTCGTCGGGACCGCGCAGCAGTTCCACCGCCAGCCACAGGCGCTTGGGAAAGCGCGCCTGCAGCCAGGTGCCGTCGGCGTCGTCTTCGCGATGATCGCGCGGCAGCCACAGGCACAGCAGGCCGTCGAGGTCGCCGTCGAAATCCTCGCATAGCGCGCGGTAGCTGCCCTTGTCGGCGCGGCGGCGGGCCACGGTGATCAGGCGGCACAACTGCTGGTAACCGTGCAGGGTCTCGGCCAGCAGCACCAGCTTGGGGCCGTGTTCGATCTGTATCTCGCTGCCGACGATCAGCGCCAGGCCGGTGTCGCGGGCCGCCTGCCAGGCGCGCACGATGCCAGCCAGGGTGCATTCGTCGGTGATCGCCAGCGCGCGGTAGCCGTGCCGTGCGGCGCGTTCGAACAGTTCCCGCGCATGCGAGGCGCCACGCTGGAAGCTGAAGTTCGACAGGCAGTGCAGTTCGGCATAGTCGGGCAATGCGGTGCGCGTGGAGGTGGCGTCGCACGCCGGGACAGATGGCGTGGCCGGCGCCTGTGCCGGCACCGGCACGGCGCGCAGCCGCGGACGTGGCGGGCCGTGGCTCATGCGAACCAGCCGTGCAGCATCAGCGCGTCCGGCGCATCGGCAGGCGCGAACACCCAGGCGCGCTGGCCCTGGCGGGTGCGCACGATGTAGTAGTCGCGGCGCACGTCGCCGTCGTCCCACCAGCCGCTTTCGATGCGTTCCGGGCCGGCCAGGCGTTCGGGGTCGCGCTCGCGCAGCGGGATCGGCCGGGTCAGCAGCCAGCCGGGACGCGGCAGCGTGGCGGTGGCAGCCGCAGGCGCTTTGCCCGGTTTGCCCGACGCTGCCGGCTTGCCCGATTCGGCACGCCAGGCCTGTTCGGGGCGATGGTCGGCATGCGCGCGCAGGCCGTGCACGGCGTCGTCGCCGAGGCGTGCGCGCAGGCGTTCGCGCAGCTGTTCCCAGGGCAGCGCCTGCTGCGCGCGATCGTCGAACAGTTCGCGCGCGGCGGGCACGAACGGCGGCAGTTCGTCGGCGCGCAGGCGCATGGCCTGCACCGGCGCCGGCACGCTGGCGTGCTGCAGGCGGCCGCGCGCCAGTTCGAACAGCATCGCCGCATCGCGCTCGGCGGCGAGCAGCCCGACCGGCACCACGCTGTCGTCCAGGCCTTCGTGTTCCAGGTGCAACTGGAAGCGCTGCACGCCGCCGTCGCGCCCGGCCAGGAATGCGGCCAGGTCGGCAGTCAGGCGGCGCAGCGGGAACAGCAGGGCCTGGCTGGATTCCACCGCATAGCCCAGTTCCAGCCGCGCATCGAAGCGGTCCGGCGGCAGGTAGTACTGCAGCGGCAGCGGCGCCTGCCCGCGCAAGGCATCCAGGTGCTGCAGCAGCGCGGGCGGGTAGCGCCGCGCCAAGCCGCTGCGCGGCAACGCGAACAGTTGCTGCAATTTGCGCAGGCCCATCCGCGCGAAGGCGTCGGCCAGGCCCGGTTCCAGCCCGGCGCGGGCGATCGGCAATTGGCCCAGCGCGCCGTGCAGCGCGGCGTTGTCGAGCAGGGCGATGCCGTCGTGCGCATTGGCCAGCACGCGCGCGGCCAGTGGATGCGGCGCGACCACGATGCGGTGGCGGAAACCCAATGCGGTCAGCTCCTCGCGCAGGCGCGCCTCGAAGCGCGGCCAGGGACCGAACAGACCGAGACTGGCCTCGATCTCCAGCAGCAACGCGCCGGGATAGTCGGTGCTGACCAGCGAGCTGAAGCGGTACGCCCACGCCGCCAGAAACTGCTGGCAGCGGCGGCTTTCCCCGGCATCGTGCAAGGCGGTGGCGAAGCGGTCGCACAGCGCCTGCGCGGTGGCCAGCGATTGCCCGGGCTGCAGGCCGCGCGCGCGCGCGGCGGCGTTGACCGCCTTCAGCGTGCGCCGCTGGGGCGGGCCGGCGAGCAGCGCCAGCGGTTCGTCCGGCGTCGGCCAGCGCCGCAGTACCGTGTCGAGCGCCAGTTGCGGCAGCAGGATGCAGGCCCAGCGCATGCGCGCACCTTCAAGCCGAGGCCGGCGACGGCGTGGCCAGCGCGGCCAGTGCGATGGCACGCGCCGGCGGCATGCCGCCGCGGCACTTGAGTACGCGCAGCTGCGCCGGTGCGGCATCGATGGCGATGCGCAGCGCGGCCGGCGACGGATTGGCCGCGGCTTTCAGCGGCCGGTAGGCGAAGCCCAGCGCGCGCCCGGTTTCGGCCGCCACCTGCAGCCGGCGCAGGGTCTTGTCGTTGGCCTGCGCCGGCCAGCACAGCACCGCCGCGCAACTGCCCGAACGCAGGCATTGTTCGGCGGCCCAGGCCGCGTCCGCGCCGGCGCGCACGATCTGCAGCTGCGGCAGCGCCACCCCGGCCTGTTCCCAGGCAGCGGGATAGGGCAGATAGGGCGGATCGACCAGGACGATGCGGCCGCCGCCCTGCGACAGCCGCGCCAGCGTCGGCCACAGCAGCTGCAGTTCGCCGATGCCGTCGGCGGCGTGCAGCAGTTCGGTCAGCGCCATCTCCGGCCAGCCGCGTGCCGGCAGCGCGGCGTCGAGCGCGGCATGGCCGGTGGGCTGCGCGCTGGGTGGCAGCGCGGTCGGCTGGCCGCGCCAGACCCGGCGTTCGGCCAGCAGGCGGTCGAGGGCGACGACGGCCGCCATCAGCCTTGCCGGATCAGCCCGCAGTAATGGCCTTCGATGGCGAAGTCCTGCCCTGGCTGCACCACGATCGGCGCATAGGCTGGATTGCGCGGCAGCAGCTGGATGCGTTCGCCGTCGTGCCGGTAGCGCTTGATGGTGAGTTCGCCGTCCAGCCGCGCCACCACGATCTGCCCGTTGCGCGCATCGGCGGCCCGGCGCACCCCGACCAGATCGCCGTCGAGGATGCCGTCGTCGATCATCGAATCGCCCTGCACGCGCAGCAGGTAGTCCGGACGCAGCGCGAACAGCGCGCGGTCCAGCCGCAACTGTTGGTCCAGGCCGATATCGGCGCCGATCGGCGCGCCGGCGGCAACCCGGCCCAGCACCGGCAACCGCAGCAGCCCGCTGCGCGGCTGCGCCTGCGCCGGTCGCAGGCTGCGCGCCTGCTGCGGCACATGCTCGAGCAGCCCGGCCTCGACCAGCGCCTGCACGTGCTTGCGCGCGGCATTGCGCGAGGCGAAGCCGAAGCGTTCGGCGATCTCGGCCAGGCTCGGCGGCCGTCCGGCCTGCTCGGCGCAGTCGTGGACGTAGGCGAGGATGGCGGCGCGCTGTGGGGAGAGGGTATCCATGGTGTACATTTGTACACCTTCGCAGCCAATTTGGCGACGCTGCTCACTGCATTAGCCACCTACCGGTGATAGCGGGCATTGGCTTTGCCATGGACGCATCAGTGCCATCCGGCGCTATCGCGATCGAGCGCTGGGCAAGCTTGTTGTCCGTCTATGGACGCTACGGATTCCCGGCGCTGTCAGGCCCGTGCATCGGCCAGTGCTTTGCGCTTTGCCGCCGTCGATTTCTTGCCGGGTTTTTTCGTCTGGGCGACGACCAGTCCGATCTGTATCTGATAACCCAGGGCCGTGGCGGCACGGCTCAGCGTATCCAGGGTCAGGCCGGTATCTGTTTCGTCCAGCACGCGATCCAGCTGCGAGCGACTGGTGTTCATGCGCCGGGCCAATGCGGTCTTGGTGAGCTTGGCCGCCTTCATGGCTTCGGCGACTTGCCACGCGATCACGCGCTTGGCCGCGATGGAAGCGGCTTCTTCGAGGATGCCTTCCTCGGCGAGGAAGTCGTCGAAGCTGGATCCGATGTGGGCATTTCGACTCATTGCATCACCTCGTCTCTGCGCCGTTTGGCGGTTTCCAGATCGGACTTCGGGGTCTTGTCCGATTTTTTGACGATGCCATGCAACAGCACCATGTCCGATTTCACGATCGTGAAAAAATCCGCGCAATGCCCTCGGGGATCGTGCTGCGTATTTCCCAGAGGCGATGACCCATCTTGCGCACCAATGGCATGCCGAGGGGCCAGCCCAGTTGCACCGTCTTCATGTCGCCGCCGATGGTTCTCCTGGCCTCGGCCGAGACTTCTTCCCTGAGCCAGCTCCGCACCGGCTCAGCACCCGATGCAGAACGGTAGAAGCGCACTTCCAGTGTGGTCTCCATGCGCCATGGTGTACTTATTTATGTACATCTGCAAGTTGCTGGGGTGCGCCCGGGCCGCGTTCAGCCCGGCACCGAACCATCGGGCATCACCCCGGCATAGCGCGCCCGTGGGCGGATCAGCTTGCCCAGCGCCTGCTGCTCCAGCGCATGCGCCAGCCAGCCGGACAGCCGGGCGGCGGCGAACAGGACCAGGGCGTGGGCGGCGGGCAGGTCGTGGATGAGGCAGATCGCTGCGAGCATGCCGTCGATGTTGGGCGCCTGACCGCTGCAGTCCTGCGCCGCGGCGAGTACCGTTTCCACATGCCGCATCTGCGCGTGGTGGCCGCAGCGCTCGCGCAGCAGGCGCAGCACTTCGGCCGCGCGCGGGTCGCCGTCGGGGTAGAGCGCATGGTGAAAGCCGGGCAGGTCGTCGCCGCGCTGCCAGCGTTCGGCGACGAAGGCGGCCGGGTCGGCGGCGTCCTGGGCATCGCGCAGCAGGGCATGGGCGCGGGCGGTGGCGCCGCCATGGCGCGGGCCGGACAGCGCGGCCAGGCCGGCGCTGACGGTGGCGTG
Source organism: Xanthomonas sp. GW (assembly GCF_014236815.1). Taxonomy (NCBI): domain Bacteria; kingdom Pseudomonadati; phylum Pseudomonadota; class Gammaproteobacteria; order Lysobacterales; family Lysobacteraceae; genus Xanthomonas; species Xanthomonas sp. GW. The sequence goes on along the minus strand of NZ_CP051189.1, from coordinate 3,830,071 downwards.
TAGCGGTGCGCCGGTGGAGGCGACCACGCGCGCGGCGAAGGCCGAGACGTTGAGTTCGTGATCGGCGCACAGCACCAGGGTGGCGCGCACCAGTTCGGCGAAATCGGCATCGCCCGGGCGCCAGCGGTCGGCGATCAGGCGATGCACCGGCCGGGTGTCCGGCTGGGTGCCGACCAGCAGCGCGGCGTTCTGCCGCAGCAGGATGGCGGCGATTTCGCGGCGCACCGTCGGCGCGGCGTTGAGCGGTTGGCGCAGCTCCAGGGCCAGCAGCGGAATGCAGGCCATGGCGCGCTCCAGCGGCGGCAGCGTGGCGTCGCCGGCCAGCGGCGCCACCCGTTGCGGCCACGGCGCGACCGGGGCCGCGGCGAACGGGTCTTCGTCCAGGCAATCCCACAGCAGCCGCGCGATGTCCTCCAGGCCGGCGCCTTCGCGCACCGCGGCCACCGCCGAGCGCCCGCGATAGTAGGGGCTGTCGGGCCGGATCAGCGAGATGCGCGTCTCCAGTACCGGCAGGCCGCGGTCCAGGCTCTGCGCGGCGCCGCGCGCGGCCCCGCGGCCGACCCGCTTGCGCTGCGCCAGCCGCTCCACTTCGGTGCGCAGGTAGGCGCGGCTACGGTGGTCGGCACCGGCGCGGGAACCGAGCAGGCCGCGGCTCACGTAGGCGTAGAGCGTGGCGCTGCTGATGCCGAGCAGGGCGCAGGCCTCGGCGGCGGAGATCAGGTTGCGGTCGGCTTCGGGGGACATGGGAATCCGCTGATAGGTTGATTCATTGAATCAAGATTGATCGGCCCGGGCGATGGTGCCAGATTGGCCACCATCGCGGAACGGCCGTGCGGGCCGCCGCCCTCGCTCAGGAGTTCGCCATGTCGCACGTTTCCCCCGGTGCCCGTTTCCGCGCCGCGCTGGCCGCCGAATCGCCGCTGCAGGTGATCGGCGCGATCAACGCCAACCACGCGCTGCTGGCGCAACGGGCCGGTTACCGGGCGATCTACCTGTCCGGCGGCGGCGTCGCCGCCGGCTCGCTGGGCCTGCCGGACCTGGGCATCAACACCCTGGACGACGTGCTGATCGACGTGCGCCGCATCACCGATGTCTGCGAGCTGCCGCTGCTGGTCGACATCGACACCGGCTTCGGCCCGAGCGCGTTCAACATCGAGCGCAGCATCAAGTCGCTGATCAAGGCCGGCGCGGCCGCCTGCCATATCGAAGACCAGGTCGGCGCCAAGCGCTGCGGCCACCGGCCCGGCAAGGAGATCGTGAGCCAGGCCGAGATGGCCGACCGGGTCAAGGCCGCCGCCGATGCCAAGACCGATGCCGGGTTCTTCCTGATCGCGCGCACCGACGCGATCCAGGTGGACGGCGTGGACGCGGCGATCGAACGCGCCATCGCCTGCGTGGAAGCCGGTGCCGACGGCATCTTCGCCGAGGCCGCCTACGACCTGGACACCTACCGCCGTTTCGTCGACGCGGTGAAGGTGCCGGTGCTGGCCAACATCACCGAATTCGGCAAGACCCCGCTGTTCACCCGCGAGGAACTGGCATCGGCCGGGGTGGCGATCCAACTGTTCCCGCTGTCGGCGTTCCGCGCCGCCAACAAGGCCGCCGAGGCGGTATACACGGCGATCCGCCGCGACGGCCACCAGCAGAACGTGGTGGACACGATGCAAACCCGCGAGGAGCTGTACGAACGCATCGGCTACCACGCCTTCGAGCAGCGCCTGGACGCATTGTTCGCCGGCAAGGGCGCATGATCCACGCCGGTTCCCCTGCCCGAGCATGTCCATGAACACCCAAGCCGGCACCACGCCGCCACGCGGCCGCATCGACCGCCGCCAGACCGCGCGGCAGCTGCTGCAGACCGAGCTGGAGAAACTGCCCGACGCCGAGCGCGAGGTGGTGGAGCGCTTCATCGCTAAGCGCCATGTGGCGCGCGACATCGTCAAGCAGGCCGATCACGACCGCACGCTCGGCGAGCGTATCGCCGACCGGGTCGCCGAGATCGGCGGCAGCTGGAGCTTCATCATCGGCTTCGGCCTGGTGCTGCTGGCGTGGATCGTGCTCAACAGCCTGGTGCTGAGCGGAGGCTTCGATCCGTATCCCTACATCCTGCTCAACCTGTGCCTGTCGTGCCTGGCCGCGATCCAGGCGCCGGTGATCATGATGAGCCAGAACCGCCAGGCCGCGGTGGACCGCCTGCGCGCGCAGAACGACTACGAAGTGAATATCAAATCCGAACTGGAGATCCTGCAGGTGCACGAGAAGCTCAACCAGCTGCGCGAGCAGGACTGGGCGACGCTGGTCGAGCTGCAGAACCGCCAGATCGCCATGTTGCAGCAATTGCTCGAGCGCGCCGGCGGCCTGCCGCCTGACGCGCCCGCGCACTGATCCGCATTCGATGACACGACCGCGATACCCGGGAGACGACGCATGAACGACACCAACGCCAGCCAGGCCGCACCGGCCTTCAAACCGAAGAAATCGGTGGCCCTGTCCGGTACCGCCGCCGGCAACACCGCGCTGTGCACGGTGGGCCGCAGCGGCAACGATCTGCACTACCGCGGCTACGACATCCTGGACCTGGCGCGCAGCAGCCAGTTCGAGGAGATCGCCTACCTGCTGGTGCACGGCAAGCTGCCCAGCAACAGCGAACTGCGCGGCTACAAGGCCAAACTGCGCTCGCTGCGCGGGGTGCCTGCTGCGGTCAAGGCAGCGCTAGAACAGCTGCCGCCGTCGGCGCATCCGATGGACGTGATGCGCACCGGCGTGTCGGTGCTGGGGTGCGTGCAGCCGGAGAAGGACGACCACAACCATCCCGGTGCGCGCGACATCGCCGACAAGCTGATGGCCTCGCTGGGCTCGATGCTGCTGTACTGGTACCACTACAGCCACAACGGCAAGCGCATCGAGGTGGAGACCGACGACGATTCGATCGGCGGTCATTTCCTGCACCTGCTGCACGGCTTCAAGCCGCACGAAGAATGGGTGCAGGCGATGCACACCAGCCTGATCCTGTACGCCGAGCACGAGTTCAACGCCTCCACCTTCGCCTGCCGGGTCATCGCCGGCACCGGCAGCGACATGCACAGCGCCATCGCCGGCGGCATCGGCGCGCTGCGCGGGCCCAAGCACGGCGGCGCCAACGAGGTCGCGTTCGAGGTGCAGAAGCGCTACGACACGCCCGACGAGGCGGAAGCCGACATCCGCGCGCGGGTCGAGCGCAAGGAAGTGATCATCGGCTTCGGCCATCCGGTGTATACGGTGTCCGATCCGCGCAACCAGGTGATCAAGGACGTGGCGCGCGAGCTGTCCGACGCGCAGGGCAGCCGCAAGATGTACGACATCGCCGAGCGCCTGGAGGCGGTGATGTGGGAGATCAAGAAGATGTTCCCGAACCTGGATTGGTTCAGCGCGGTCAGCTACCACATGATGGGCGTACCGACCGCGATGTTCACCCCGCTGTTCGTGATCGCGCGCACCGCCGGCTGGAGCGCGCACATCATCGAGCAGCGCATCGACGGCAAGATCATCCGCCCCAGTGCGAACTACACCGGGCCGGAGGATCAGGAGTTCGTGCCGATCGATCGGCGCAGTTGATTGCTCCCCTCTCCCATCGGGAGAGGGGTCGGGGGTGAGGGTACGGGCGTAGCCTCGTGTTGTTTGGTTGGACTAGGCTTTGTTCGTGCCCTCATCCGCCCCATGTAGGATCGAATTTGCACGAGGCTGCGCCCGTACCCTCATCCGCCTCATGTGGGATCGCATTTGCACGAGGCTTTGCCCGTACCCTCATCCGCCCCTTCGGGGCACCTTCTCCCGATGGGAGAAGGAAGTCCCGGCTTCGTTTTTGTTTTGCTTTTCCCAACTTTGTAGCCAGCTATGAACAGCCACTACCGCAAACCTCTGCCCGGCACTTCGCTGGATTACTTCGACGCGCGCGGCGCGGTCGATGCGCTCCGGCCCGGTGCCTATGCCGCGCTGCCGTACACCTCGCGGGTGTTCGCCGAGAACCTGGTGCGGCGCTGCGATCCGGCGACGCTGGACGCCTCGCTGATGCAGCTGATCGAACGCCGCCGCGACTTGGATTTTCCGTGGTTCCCGGCGCGCGTGGTGTGTCACGACATCCTCGGCCAGACCGCGCTGGTGGACCTGGCCGGGCTGCGCGATGCGATCGCCGAGCGCGGCGGGGATCCGGCGCAGGTCAATCCGGTGGTGCCGACGCAGCTGATCGTGGACCACTCGCTGGCGGTGGAATTCGGCGGCTTCGACAAGGCCGCGTTCGCCAAGAACCGCGCGGTGGAAGACCGCCGCAACGCCGACCGCTTCCACTTCATCGACTGGACCAAGCGCGCGTTCGAGAACGTCGACGTGATCCCGCCGGGCAACGGGATCATGCACCAGATCAATCTGGAGAAGATGTCGCCGGTGGTGCAGGTGCGCGATGGCGTGGCGTTCCCGGACACCTGCGTGGGCACCGACAGCCACACCCCGCACGTGGATGCGCTGGGCGTGCTGGCGATCGGCGTCGGTGGGCTGGAAGCGGAGAGCGTGATGCTCGGGCGCGCGTCGTGGATGCGCCTGCCGGATATCGTCGGCGTGGCGCTGAGCGGACGGCCGCAGCCGGGCATCACCGCCACCGATCTGGTGCTGGCGCTGACCGAATTCCTGCGCGCGCAGAAGGTGGTCGGCGCCTACCTGGAGTTCCACGGCGAAGGCGCCGCGGCGTTGACCCTGGGCGACCGCGCGACGATCTCCAACATGACCCCGGAGTTCGGCGCCACCGCGGCGATGTTCGCGATCGACCGGCAGACCATCGACTACCTGCGCCTGACCGGCCGCGACGACACCCAGGTCGCGCTGGTGGAAACCTATGCCAAGGCCGCCGGACTGTGGGCCGACGACCTGGCCGCGGCGCAATACGAACGCGTGCTGCCGTTCGACCTGTCCAGCGTGACCCGCAACATGGCCGGCCCGTCCAATCCGCACAAGCGCGTGGCGACCAGCGAGCTGGCCGCGCGCGGCATCGCCGACGAGGCCAAGTTGGCATCCGGCAAGGCCGAACAGGCGCAGGGGCTGATGCCCGACGGCGCGGTGATCATCGCCGCGATCACCAGTTGCACCAACACCAGCAATCCGCGCAACGTCATCGCCGCCGGTTTGCTGGCGCGCAACGCCAACGCGCGCGGGTTGCTGCGCAAGCCGTGGGTCAAGACCTCGCTGGCGCCGGGCTCCAAGGCGGTGCAGCTGTACCTGGAAGCATCCGGGCTGCTGCCGGAGCTGGAGCAGTTGGGCTTCGGCATCGTCGGTTTCGCCTGCACCACCTGCAACGGCATGAGTGGCGCGCTGGATCCGGCGATCCAGCAGGAAGTGATCGCCCGCGACCTGTACGCCACCGCGGTGCTGTCGGGCAACCGCAATTTCGATGGGCGCATCCATCCCTACGCCAAGCAGGCGTTCCTGGCCTCGCCGCCGCTGGTGGTGGCGTACGCGATCGCCGGCACCATCCGTTTCGACATCGAGAAGGACGTGCTGGGCGTGGACAAGGACGGCCTGCCGGTGACGCTGAAGGACCTGTGGCCCAGCGACGCGGAGATCGACGCGATCGTCGCCGCCAGCGTCAAGCCCGAGCAGTTCCGCCAGGTCTACGAGCCGATGTTCGCGCGCAGCGGACTGGCCGCCGCGCACGTGGCGCCGCTGTACGCATGGCGTCCGCAGAGCACCTATATCCGCCGCCCGCCGTACTGGGAAGGCGCCCTGGCCGGCGAACGCACGCTGCGCGGCATGCGCGCGCTGGCGGTGCTTGGCGACAACATCACCACCGACCACCTGTCGCCGTCCAACGCGATCCTGGCCGACAGCGCCGCCGGCGAATACCTGACGCGGATGGGCGTGCCGGAGGAGGACTTCAATTCCTACGCCACCCACCGCGGCGATCACCTCACCGCGCAGCGCGCCACCTTCGCCAATCCGCAACTGCTCAACGAAATGGCCGTGGTCGATGGCCAGGTCCAGCGTGGTTCGCTGACCCGGCTGGAGCCGGAAGGGCAGGTGCTGCGCATGTGGGAGGCGATCGAGACCTACATGGCGCGCAAGCAGCCGTTGCTGATCGTGGCCGGCGCCGACTACGGGCAGGGCTCCTCGCGCGACTGGGCGGCCAAGGGCGTACGCCTGGCCGGGGTCGAGGCGATCGTGGCCGAGGGCTTCGAGCGCATCCACCGCACCAACCTGGTCGGCATGGGCGTGCTGCCGCTGGAATTTCGGCCCGGCACCACGCGCAAGACCCTGGGCATCGACGGCAGCGAGGTGTTCGACGTGCTCGGCGCGCGCACCCCCGGCGCGACGCTGACCCTGTCCATCGCCCGCGCCGACGGTACCCGCGTGGAAGTGCCGGTGACCTGCCGCCTGGACACCGCCGAGGAACTGGCGATCTACGAGGCCGGCGGCGTGCTGCAGCGTTTTGCGCAGGATTTCCTTGAGGCATCCGCCGCCTGATTCGGCGGCATGCTCGAAAGGAAACGCTCGCGGCTTGCGCCCGCGGACTGGCGATGCAGAATTCGGCAATCTTGCTGTCGGGAGTGCGTATGGCGACCAAGAACATCTCTTCGCCGGAGGAACACAAACAGTTCGTCGACCAACAGGTGGCCGGACACGACTGCGGTTCCAGCAGCGAGTCCGTGCGCGGGTTGATCTGCGGGCAGCGCGACGCGGAAAACCTCCGTGGCGTGCTGCTGGAGGGAGCCGATTCCGGGCCAGCCACGGCGATGGAACCGGATTTCTTCGACACGATGCGCAAGCGGGCTCGGGATCGGGCCTTTCGCGGCCGCCAGCCTGCATGAGCCCCGGCAGCGTGCTGCGGCGCTTCGGGCAGGATTTTTTGGCAGTGTCGAAACCGCCCTGTCCCATTCGTCGGTGTCATGAGCGCGTGCCATCCTGCGCGCGCCGTCCACCAATGAGGAAACCATCATGAGCAACGGTCATCCCGGTACCGTCCGCCTGCACCGCGTCCTGCGCGCGCCGGCCGAGCGCATCTACCGCGCGTTCCTGGAACCGGCGGCGCTGGCCAAATGGCTGCCGCCGCATGGCTTCGTCGCCACCGTGCATGCACTGGATGCGCGGGTGGGCGGCAGTTTCAAGATTTCTTTCACCAACCTGGGCGCCGGCACCAGCGAATCCTTCGGCGGCACCTATCTGGAACTGGTGCCGGGCGAACTGATCCGTCACACCGATACCTTCGACAACCCGGGCCTGCCCGGCGAGATGATGGTGACGGTCAAGCTGCGCACGGTGGCCTGCGGCACCGAGCTGGACATCGCCCAGGACGGCATCCCCGCACAGATCCCGGTGGAGTTCTGCTATCTCGGCTGGCAGGAGTCGCTGACCCTGCTGGCGCAGCTGGTCGAGGCCGAAATTCCCGCCAACCCTTGAGCTACGCGCCGCTTGCGCGTCGATCGGAAATAAAGCCATGCCCCACGTTCCCCAACTCCGCATTCCCGCCACCTACATGCGTGGCGGTACCTCCAAGGGCGTGTTCTTCCGCCTGCAGGATCTGCCGTCCGCCGCGCAGCTGCCCGGCGCGGCGCGCGATGCGCTGCTGTTGCGGGTGATCGGCAGTCCCGATCCCTACGCCAAGCAGATCGACGGCATGGGCGGGGCCACGTCCAGTACCAGCAAGACGGTGATCGTGGCGCCGAGCGCGCGCGCCGACCACGACGTGGACTATCTGTTCGGGCAGGTGGCGATCGACCGTCCGTTCGTCGACTGGAGCGGCAACTGCGGCAACCTGTCGGCGGCGGTGGGGCCGTTCGCGATCGCCGCCGGGCTGGTCGATGCGGCGCGCATTCCGCACGACGGCATGGCCACGGTGCGGATCTGGCAGGCCAACATCGGCAAGACCATCCTCGCGCAGGTGCCGATCGTGGCCGGCGCGGTGCAGGAGAGCGGCGATTTCGAACTGGACGGGGTGACCTTCCCGGCGGCCGAGATCCAGCTCGATTTCCTCGATCCGGCCGCGGACGAGGACGGCGCGGACGGGGCGATGTTTCCCACCGGCAACCTGGTCGATACGCTGGACGTGCCGGGCGTGGGCAGCTTCGAGGCGACGCTGATCAACGCCGGCATCCCGACCATCTTCCTCGACGCGCAGGCGTTGGGCTATCGCGGCACCGAACTACAGGACGCGATCAACGGCGATGCGCAGGCGCTGGCCAGGTTCGAGACCATCCGCGCGTACGGCGCGCTGCGCATGGGCCTGATCGCCAGGCTGGAAGACGCGGCGACGCGGCAGCATACGCCGAAGGTGGCCTTTGTCGCGCCGCCGGCCGACTACGTGGCCTCCAGCGGCAAGCCGGTCGCCGCCGCCGACATCGACCTGCTGGTGCGGGCGATGTCGATGGGCAAGCTGCACCACGCGATGATGGGCACCGCCGCGGTGGCGATCGGCACCGCCGCGGCGATTCCGGGCACGCTGGTGAATCGCGCGGCCGGCGGCGGCGCGCGCCAGGCGGTGCGCTTCGGCCATCCCTCGGGGACGTTGCGGGTCGGCGCCGAAGCGCAGCAGCAGGGGGACGGCCAGTGGAGCGTCACCAAGGCGATCATGAGCCGCAGCGCGCGGGTGCTGATGGAGGGCTGGGTGCGGGTGCCGGGCGATATTTGTTGAGCCGGCGGCAGGGCTGCATCGCTGTGGCGCCGCAAATCCGGGTCTTGTTTTTGTAGGAGCGGCTTCAGCCGCGACATGTTCTAGCCGCGACATGCTCTAACCGTAGTTCCTGTCGCGGCTGAAGCCGCTCCTACAGGGTGCGGGAGCAGGGCGACTTGATACACCGCGGCCGTCTGGGTAGCGCACATGCAGGCACATGTAGCAGCACATTGCGCACTTGCAGCCTTAACACGTTCAAGTGACCGGGACATGCACAACATGTGTATTTTGTGTTAATTATGGTGCGGCGCGGCATCGCTTGCCGGCGGCGCGCATTCGCTCTTGCCCATTCCACTCCGGAGTCCCCATGTCCGCCAGTTGGTCGCTGCGCACCAGCGCACTTGCCGTAGCCGTCGTTTCCGCCCTCTCGTTCTCCGCCGCCGCCCAGCAGGCGGACAGCACGGACGGGGTCGCCCGCCTGGACGCGGTCAAGGTCACCGCCGAACGGCGTTCGGAAGACTCCAAGGACGTGCCGATCTCCGCCAGCGTGCTGCGCCCGGAATACCTGGACGCGATCGCCACCAGCGGCTCGGACGTGCGCGTGCTGGCCGGCAAGGCGCCCAGCCTCAATGTCGAATCTTCCAACGGCCGCGTGTTCCCGCGCTTCTACATCCGCGGCTACGGCAACACCGACTTCAACACCTACGCCTCGCAGCCGGTGTCGTTGGTGTACGACGACGTGGTGGCCGAAAACGCGTTCCTGAAGGGCTTCCCGATCTTCGACCTGGAAGGCCTGGAAGTGCTGCGCGGCCCGCAGGGCACGCTGTTCGGCCGCAACACCCCCGCCGGCGTGGTCAAGTTCAACTCGGTCAAGCCCAGCATCGGCGCCAACGACGGCTACGCCAGCCTGTCCTACGGCACCTACGGCACCATGACCATGGAAACCGGCCTGAGCATCGCCATGGGCGACAAGTGGGCCGCACGCGTGTCGGCGCTGGGCCAGCGCCGCGACGACTGGGTCGACAACACCGTCGACGACCGCTCGTTCGAGGGCTACACCGACTCGGCGGTGCGGGTGCAGCTGCTGTTCCAGCCGGGCGAGGACTTCAGCGCGCTGTTCAACGCGCATGCGCGGCATCTCGACGGCACCGCGCGGCTGTTCCGCGCCAACATCTTCCAGCCGGGCAGCAACAAGCTGGTCGACGGCTTCGACCCGGACAAGGCCTCCATCGACGGCGGCAACACCCAGGAACTGCAGACCTATGGCGGCAGCGCCAACCTGACCTGGGACCTGGGCGACATCGTGCTGCACTCGATCACCGGCTACGAGGGCATCGGCAAGTACTACAGCCGCGGCGACATCGACGGCGGCTACGGCGCGGTGTTCGCGCCGCCGTCCGGCCCGGGCGTGATCGCGTTCCCGGTGGAAACCGCCGGCGGCATCAAGAACCTGGACCAGTACTCGCAGGAGCTGCGTGCCGAATCGCAGTACGCCGGCCCGGTGAACTGGCAGGCCGGCCTGTACTACTTCCACGATTCGGTGGAAGGCGAGAACTACACCTACAACACCTTCGGCGGCGGCACCCTCAGCAGTTACCAGCTGACCCGCCAGCGCAACACCTCGTGGGCGGCGTTCGGTTCGCTGAACTACGCCGCCACCGATCGCCTGGACCTGCGCGCCGGCATCCGCTACACCTACGACAAGAAGACCTTCGACGTGCTGGCGCTGGACCGCGTCACCCTGCTCGAGCCGTCCACCGGCAGCACCGACAACTCCAAGGTCACCGGCGATCTCAGCGCGACCTACACCATCAACGACGCCGTCAACGTCTACGCCCGCGCCGCGCGCGGTTTCCGCGGCGCCAGCTTCGGCGTGCCGTCGGCGACCGCGCCGCTGACCGTGGCCGCGCCGGAGACCGTGGATTCGTACGAGATCGGCATCAAGTCCGACCTGTTCGACAAGCGCGCGCGGATCAGCTTCGACATCTACGATTTCCGGGTGAAGAACCAGCAGCTGACCGCGGTCGGCGGCACCTCCAACGACGTGCGCCTGCTCAACGCCGACAAGTCCAAGGCGCGCGGCGCCGAGTTCGACTTCGAGGCGCTGCTCACCCAGAACCTGCGCTTCACCCTGGGCGGCGCCTACAACTGGACCCGCATCGAGGATCCGACCCTGTCGGTCGGCGTGTGCCGCACCTGCACCGTGACCGATCCGCTCAACGCCGCCGGCAACGCCATCATCGACGGCAACGTGCTGCCGCAGGCAGCCAAGTGGATGGGCAACGCCACGCTGCGCTACGGCATCCCGGTCGGCGACGACGCCGAGTTCTTCTTCTACACCGACTGGTCCTACCGCAGCGAGATCAACTTCTTCCTGTACGACTCGCGCGAATTCGTCGGCCAGCCGCTGCTCGAAGGCGGCGCCAAGATCGGCTACAACTGGGGCGCCGGCGCGTACGAGGTGTCGGTGTTCTGCCGCAACTGCACCAACCAGATCCGCGCCACCGGTGCGATCGACTTCAACAACCTCACCGGCTTCATCAACGATCCGCGCATCGTCGGCGCGCAGTTCCGCGCCAATTTCTGATCGGCGCGCCCGCGTTGCGATGAACCAGGGACCGCCGGCTATGATGCCGGCGGTTTCTTTTTATGGGAGGCGCGCATGCGCAGACTGAAACGGTGGGCGGCGCTGGCACTGCTGGCCTTGGCATCGGGTGTCGCCACGGCGGCGCCTCCGGCCGCGCCGCCGGCGCAGAAGGTGGTGGTATCCACCGACATCGGCGACGACATCGACGACGCGTTCGCGCTGGCGCTGCTGCTGCGCAGCCCGGAACTGGACGTGCTCGGCATCGCGTCGGCCTGGGGCGACACCGCACTGCGTGCGCAGTTGCTGCAGCGCTTGTTGCAGCAGGCCGGACGCAGCGAGATCCCGCTGGCGATCGGCCATGCCACGACCAACACGATTCCCTTCAGCCAGGCGCGCTGGGCGGCGCAGGGCACGCTGCCGCGCAAGGCGCCGGACGCGGCGGACTTCATCCTGGCGCAGGCGCGGCGCCACCCCGGCCAGGTCACTTTGCTGGTGCTCGGTCCGCTGACCGACGCGGCGCGCGCGTTGCAGCGCGACCCGCAGGGCTTCGCCCAGCTCAGGCAGGTGGTGCTGATGGGCGGCTCGGTGCGTGCGGGCTACGGCAAGTCGCGCTACCGGCCGCCTAGCGCGCCGGCGCCGGAATACAACATCGTTTCCGATATCGGCGCCGCGCAGCACGTGTTCGCCGCCGGCGTGCCGATCGTGCTGCTGCCGCTGGACGCGACCCAGGTGACCCTGGAGGAACCGGAGCGGGTGGCGCTGTTCGCGCATGGCGATCCGCTGACCGACGCGCTGACCCAGCTCTACTACCAATGGCGCGATACCGACCAGCCCTGGGCCAGCGCCACCCCGACCCTGTTCGACGTGGTGCCGGTGGCGCAGCTGCTCGACCCGAGCCTGTGCCCGACCGTGCCGCTGCGCATCGCGGTCGACGATCAGGGCTATACGCGGGAAGTGCCGTCCGGCACGAGCGCAGCGGGCCGCGCCGCGGCCGTCGACGCCTCGGCGGATGGCGGCCATGCGGCGCCCGGCGTCGCCAACGCCCAGGTCTGCCTGGCGCTGGACCGGCCACGGCTGATCGCGCTGTACATGCAGCGCTTGTTGCGCTGACGCGGTGGCGCGTCCGCGGCTCCGCTCGTCGCGGCTGAAGCCGCTCCTACAGGAACTTGCAGCCATCCAACCGGATGCACTGTAGGAGGGGCTTCAGCCCCGACAGGCAGTGTCCGAAGCTGGTGCAGTTCCCGGCTTCGTTTGTCGCGGCTGAAGCCGCTCCTACAAGGGCTAAACGGCTGACTGGCCGGGTGCACTGTGGGAGGGACTTCAGTCCCGACTGCATCCGGGCTGGGTAACCTGTGGCCCCATCGGCTGCTTCCACGGCGATGTTCTGGGACGACGATGCCATGTCGGCCGGAGTGGGGACGAGCGCTTGGCGCCGCCGCCATGCGCCTGCAACCCGGCACGCAGAAATCGCCGCCTGCACAGTCCGGCGGCGCCCGCCCGCCATCATCCCCGACCGCCTTGCCGGGCGCCGGCGATCGCCGCGTGCGCAATCGCGATTCCTACCCTCCGGTCGCCGCGTCCGCGTTCTATACTCGCGCCACTTTCACGGAGCGAACGTATGCACACGGATTCGAAGCGGCAGTGGCGCCTCCTGCGCGCGGGGCTGTTGAGCACCTTCCTGCTGCTGGGCCTGGCCTTGGCGCTGGGCGGCTGCAAGCGCAACGAATCCGGGCAGTTGCCCGACGCCAGCGGCGAGCCGGTCAAGGGCCAGAAGGAAGCGATGAAGGGCTTTGGCCTGGTCCGCGCCTATCCCGACCAGAAGGGCGACGGGCTGTCGCTGGCGCTGGAGTTCTCGCGGCCGCTGGTCGGCACCCAGGACTTCGACAAGCTGCTGCGCTTCGAAGAGAAGGTCGGCACCGACGAGAGCGCCTGGTCGCTGTCCGACGACGGCAAGACCCTGCGCTATCCGTACGTGGAGGCGGCCAAGGACTACACCGTGCTGATCTCCGCCGACCTGCTCGCCGCCGACGGCAACCGCCTGGGCAAGCCGCTCAAGCAGAAGGTCTACACCGGCGAACTGGAGCCGGCGGTCGGCTTCGCCTCGCAGGGCAGCGTGCTGCCGGCGCGCGAGAGCCGCGGCCTGCCGGTGGTGTCGCTCAACGTGCCGGAAGTGGACGTGGAGTTCATGCGGGTCAAGGAAGGCTCGCTGCCGGCGTTCTTCGCCCAGTACCAGCGCGGCGGCCGCCGCGGCAGCTGGGAGATGGACAGCGACTACAGCGACCACACCCCGATTTCGCAGCTGGCCGAGTCGGTCTACGTCAACCGCTTCGTGCTCGGCGGCGACAAGAACGAGCGCGCGCTGACCTATCTGCCGATCCAGGACATCAAGGAGCTGCAGGCGCCGGGCCTGTACTTCGCGGTGATGAAGCGCCCGGGCCGGTTCGAGAACGAATACGACACCGCGTTCTTCACCGTCAGCGACATCGGCCTGCACGCGCGCGCCTACAAGGACAAGCTGTTCGTGCACACCGCCTCGCTGCAGAGCGGCGAGCCGTTGAAGAAGGTGGAGCTGCGCATCCTCGATGCCAAGGGCGAGCTGTTCCTGAAAGGCGAGACCGATGCCAACGGCAACGCGCTGCTGAACTACACCCTCGACGCCGGCCAGGTGCTGGTGGCGCGCAGCGGCACCGACCTGTCGATGCTGCCGTTCAACCAGCCGGCGCTGGACCTGAGCGAATTCGCCGTGGCCGGGCGCGAGAACGCCTGGTTCGACGTGTTCGCCTGGTCCGGCCGCGATCTGTACCGCCCCGGCGAGACGGTGCGCGTGTCGGCGCTGCTGCGCGACAACGACGGCAAGCCGGTGGCCACCACCGGCAAGGGCGCGCAACCGGTGTTCCTGCGCTTGAAGCAGCCCGACGGCAAGATCTTCCGCGAGACCCGCCTGCAGCCGGGCGAGCAGGGCTATTTCAGCTTCGAGCAGCTGATTCCCGCCGATGCGCCGACCGGGCGCTGGCAGGTGGAGTTCCGCACCGACCCTTCCAGCAAGGAAGCGGTGCAGGGCATGACCCTGCGCATCGAGGAGTTCCTGCCCGAGCGCATGAAGCTGGACCTGGACAGCGCGCAGAAGACGCTCAAGCCGGGCGAGCCGTTCAAGCTGCAGGCCACCGCCGCCTATCTGTACGGCGCGCCGGCCGACGGCAACCGCTTCACCGCCAAGCTGGCGGTGGCGGTCGAGCAGCATCCGGTCGAGTCGCTGCCCGGCTATTTCTTCGGCGACTCGACGCTGCAGCTGCCGCGCGAAGCCAAGGACGTGATCGATACCGAGTTCGGCGCCGACGGCAAGATCGCCGAGGACCTGGCGCTGCCGGACGAAGCCAAGCCGACCAGTACCATCGCCGCGCTGGTCTCTGCCAGCGTGTACGAGACCGGCGGCCGCACCGTCACTCGCACGCTCAAGCGCGTGCTGTGGCCGGCGCCGGCGCTGGTCGGGGTGCGCCCGCTGTTCGACGACAAGGACGGCGCCGACGCCAACGCCAACGCCCGCTTCGAGCTGATGCGGGTGGACGCGCAGGGCAAGCCGCAGCCGGCCAAGGGGTTGAAGGTGACCCTGGTGCGCGAGCTGCGCGACTACCACTGGGCGTTCGCCGACAACCGCTGGGACTACGACTTCACCCGCCGCTTCGAGAACAAGCAGTCCATCACCGTCGATGCCGGCAGCGCCGCGGCCAAGTTCGATTTCCCGGTGGAGTGGGGCGAGTACCGCGTGGACGTGTTCGATCCGTCCACCGGCCTGACCACGCGCTATCCGTTCCGCGCCGGCTGGAGCTGGAACGACGAGAACCGCGGCCTGGACGCGCGTCCGGACAAGGTCAAGCTAGCGCTGGACAAGACCGGCTACAAGGCCGGCGACACGCTCAAGGTCACCCTGACCCCGCCGCATGCCGGGCCCGGCGTGCTGATGGTCGAGAGCGACAAGATGCTGTACGTGCAGGACATCGACGTGAAGCCGGGCAGCAGCTTCGAGATCCCGGTGACCAAGGACTGGGAGCGCCACGACGTCTACGTCACCGCGTTGGTGTTCCGCGGCGGTTCGGCGCCGAGCAAGATCACCCCGGCGCGTGCGGTCGGCGTGGCCTTCGTGCCGATGGAGCGCAAGACCCGGCGCGTGGCGGTGGGCCTGGTCGCACCCAAGCAGATGCGTCCGGAGCAGCCGCTGCCGGTGACGGTCAGCGTGCCGGAACTGGCCGGCAAGCAGGCGCACGTGACCATCTCCGCGGTCGACGTGGGCATCCTCAACATCACCCGCTTCCCGGTGCCCGACGCCAACGCGCAGTTCTTCGCGCAGCGGCGCCTGGGCGTGGATTCGTACGACATCTACGGCCGGGTGATCGAGAGCTTCGAGGGCGGCACCGGCAAGCTGCGCTTCGGCGGCGACATGGCCTTGGCGGCGTTGCCGCAGGCCAAGCGCCCGACCGCGCGGGTGCAGACCGTGGACCTGTTCTCCGGCTCGGTGAAGCTCGACGCCAAGGGCAATGCGCGAGTGCAGCTGCCGGTGCCCGACTTCAACGGCACGCTGCGGGTCTCGGCGCTGGTGTATTCGGACGAGCGCTACGGCAATCGCGACGTGGAAACGCTGGTGCGCGCGCCGATCGTGGCCGAGGCCAGCATGCCGCGGGTGATGGCGCCGGGCGACCGCAGTACGGTCACCCTGGACGTGCAGAACTTCACCGGGCAAGCGGGCGAGTTCAAGGTGCAGGTGGATGGCGAAGGCCCGCTGGCGATCGCCGAGAACGCGCGCAGCGCCAAGCTCGGCAAGGATGGCAAGGCCACGCTCAGCTTCCCGCTGGTGGCGCAGGAGGGCTACACGGTGGCCAAGGTGCGGGTGCGGGTGAACGGCAACGGCTTCAGCGTCGACCGCCGCTACGACCTGCCGGTGCGCGCGGCGTGGCCGTCGGTGCTGCGCGCGCAGACCCGCGTGCTCGATCCGTTGGCGCCGGTGACGCTGGGCATGGGCGATGCCGAGGGCCTGATGGCCGGTTCGGTCAACGCGCGCATGCTGGTCAGCGCGTTGCCGCCGATCCCGTTCGCCAGCGCGCTGCAGGGCGCGCTGAATTACCCCTACGGTTGCGCCGAGCAGACCACCAGCAAGGGCTACGCCGCGCTGCTGCTCGACGACACCACCGCCAAGCTGCTCGGCGCCCAGGGCCTGGACGCGGCCACCCGCCGCGCGCGCATGGAAGGCGCGTTCGGCCGCTTGGCCTCGATGCAGATCTCCAGCGGCCACTTCTCGATGTGGGGCGACGACGGCTACGTCAATCCGGGCCTGACCCCGTACATCGCCGAGTTCCTGCTCGACGCCAAGGACGCCGGTTTCGCGGTGCCCGACAACGTGCTGCAGAAGGCGCTCAACCGGCTCAGCGAGGACCTGCTGTCCGGCGGCAACAACTTCTACGGCCAGGACCGCCGCGAGAACCTGAAGTTCGCCAACCAGGCCTGGTCCGGCTACGTGCTGGCACGGGTCAACCGCGCCCCGCTGGGCACGTTGCGCGCGCTGTACGACAACGATCGCGGCAAGGCGCTGACCGGCCTGTCGCTGGTGCACCTGGGCGTGGCGTTGTCGCTGCAGGGCGACAAGAAGCGCGGCGACGCGGCGATCGCGGCCGGCTTCGCCAAGGACAGCGGCGACCGTCCGCCTTACTTCGGCGACTACGGCAGCGTGATCCGCGACGATGCGCTGATGATCGCGCTGCTGCACGAGCGCGGCCTGGCCAAGCCCGAGTACGACGCACGTGCGGTGGCGCTGGGCCGCGAGATCGATGCGCGCCGCCGCAGCGGCTGGCTGTGGCTGAGCACCCAGGAGCAGGTGGCCCTGGCGCGGATGGGCAAGGCCTTGCTGGTCAACCAGAGCAAGCTGGTGTCCGGGCAGCTGGCGATCGGCGACAGCAGCGAGGCGATCGGCGCGGCCAAGGCGTTCGGCCGCCAGTTCGGCGAGGCCGAGCTGGCGCGCGGGGTCAGCTTCGTGCCGCAAGGCGAGGCGCCGCTGTACGCCAGCCTGGAAATCGCCGGCATCCCGCGCAAGGCGCCGGAGGTGGACGAGAGCACGCTGAAGGTGGAGCGCGAGTGGTACAGCACCGACGGCAAGCCATGGACGCCGCGGCCGCTGAAGGAAGGCGAGGCGCTGATCGTGCGCGTCACCATCACCTCCAACGTGGGCATGCCCGACGCGCTGTTGACCGATCTGCTGCCGGCTGGCCTGGAGATCGAGAACTTCAACCTGGGCGACGCCAAGCAGTGGGCCGACGTGGTGGTGGACGGCATCGAGATCAGCGACCGTTCCGAGGCCGCCGACGTCAAGCACGAGGAGTTCCGCGACGACCGCTACGTGGCCGCGCTGAGCCTGGCGCAGGGCGGCAAGGCGCAGGTGTTCTATCTGGTGCGCGCGGTGACCCCGGGCACCTACACGGTGCCGCCGCCGCTGGTCGAGGACATGTACCGTCCCGACCTGCGCGGGGTGGGGCGCAGCACCCCGGGCACGATCAACGTCGTGCAGCCTTAGTCATGCGCCATCCAGCGCAACTCGCTGCAAGCGCTGCACGCTGAGGCGCCTAACGCCCCTCTCCCGCCGGGAGAGGGGTTGGGGTGAGGGTGCGGCGCGAAGCGTCTCGTGGATTTGGGCGCTCGAGGCTGCGCACGCAGCCTCATCCGGCTCGCGGGCCCCCTTCCCCCGAAAAGGGTCATGGTCCTGATGGGAGAGGGTGTCGGCTTTGGTTGAGTGGCTTGAGGCTCTGGCGGACCAGGCCACACACAATGGATAACGACGCGATAGGGCCCTTGTGGCCCTATCGTCGTTTTGGGGCCGCCGGCGCGATGCCGCAGCACACCCAGTGGCGCAGCGTCCTGCAATCGAGATGGCTTCCCACCCGCCATTCCGGCATGCGCTCGCCGACCACCGCTCGCAGTGCGGCTGTTCAGCGCGAACCCGACCGCTCCTGCAACTGCCAACGCCATGACATGGGCCTGTCATCACCCTCTGGATAAAATTAACTACTTTGAAGTTAGTAATTAATTCCGACATTTTCCAGGGGATACGAGATGACGCGATCGCACCACCGCCACCAGCGCACGTTGCTGGTGTGCCTGCTTGCCGCCAGTTGCCAGGCCGCCCTCGCGCAGCAGGCGGCGACGCCGTTGCCGCCTGCCGCCGCGGACACCGACAGCACCGATACCGCCGCCGCATCGCCGCCGGCTGCCGGTACCGCCAAGACCCTGGACAGCGTGGTCGTCACCGGCGTGCGCAAGGCCAATGCCGCGGCGATGGAGAGCAAGCGGGCGGCGACCAACATCACCGACGTGGTCAGTTCCACCGACGTGCGCGCGCTGCCGGACACCACCATCGTCGAAGCGCTGCGCCGCATCCCCGGCCTGTCGGTGCTGCCGGCGACCGACAACGAGCATCCGCGCGACGAGGCCGCCACGCCGGTGCTGCGCGGCCTCGGCCCGTCCTACAACAACGTCACCATCGACGGCCTGACCGTGGCCTCGCCGGGCACGCCGAACGGCACGCTCGGCTCGATCACCCGCGGCGTGCGCCTGGACATCCTGCCGGCGTCGATGGTCAGCGAGCTGCAGGTGGTCAAGACCTTCACTCCCGACCTGGACCCCAACGCCACCGGCGGTGCGATCAACCTGCGCACGCGCAGCGCGTTCGAGAACGGCGGCAAGCCGTTCTTCACCAGCGAAGCCTCGCTGGGCCACGCCAACGACGTCGGCAAGCCGCGCGACCAGGACGACCCCGGCTACCGCCTCGGCGCCACCGGCAGCACCACCTTCGGCAGCGACCGGCAATACGGCCTGACCCTGTCGGGCAACTACCAGACGCTGAGCAGCTACACCGAAACCCACATGACCACCGACACGGTGCATTACGGGTTCTACGACGGCAACGGCGTACTGCAGAGCGGCAGCAACCTCGGCAACGGCTGGGCGGTGCCGCAGCAGGACAAGTACTGGTACGTGATGGACAAGCGCGACCGCTACGGCCTGACCGGCAAGTTCGAAGCGCACCCCAGCGCCGACCTGCAGGCCTACGTCACCGCGGGCTACTACTATTTCAAGGACGACATGCAGCGCAACGAGCTGATCATCGATCCGCGCAACCGCAACCGCGTCGCCAACCAGACCGCGACCTCCGGCAGCTATCCGGCCGGCGATATCGAGGTCGGCTATTCCAACCAGGTCACCACCACCCGCACCAAGCTCGGCCAGGCCGGCATGGAATGGCGGCCGGACGACCGCCAGGTGCTGTCCGCGCGCGGCTCGTGGTCGGATGCGACCTACGACGAGCCGATCCAGATGTTCAAGTACGTCACCGGCGCGTCGCGTCCGGCGGCGGTTGCGGTCGGCCAGACCGGCCCCGGCGTCACCGTCGTGCCCAGCGCCGACTACGCCTTCACCTACGACACCTCGGCGCTGAACCAGCGCTTCCCGGTGGCGCCGCAGGCGTACTCCAACTACGACAACTACAGCCTGTTGTACTGGCGCCCGGACTACAAGCGCAGCGCGCGCGACCGCATCCTCACCGGGCGCCTGGACTACGCCTTCAACCAAGGCGAGCAGGACCGCGGCCTGGGCTTCGGCGCCGGCCTGTCGTACACCACCGACAAACCGTCGTTCGACATCTACCGCGACGACTACGAGCCCAACCGCAGCGCGCCGGCACTGAACATCGCCGACGTGCTGGCGCCGTCCAACGCGCCGCTGCGCTATCTCGGCCTGAACCTGATCACCATCGATCCGAACAAGGCGCGGCGCGTGCTGCAGTCCACGCCGCTGAGCGCGTTCAACAGCACCGACCAGTCGGCCTTCAGCAACCAGGACAACTTCAGCCACAGCGAAAAGATCTTCGGCGCCTACGGCCTGGTCAGCTACCGCGCCGAGGCGTTCAACGTGGAGGCCGGCCTGCACTACGACGACACCGACCAGTCCACCGTCGGCCGCCAGCGCCAGCTGGATACGGCCAGCGGCAAGTACGTCTACGTCGATGCGCCGACCGATTCGCACTACGCCAACCTGTTGCCGTCGGCGATCATGACCTACCACCTCAGCGAAAATCTCGACCTGCGCGCGGGTGCCAGCCGCACGCTCGGCCGCCCGCCGTACGACGCCTACGCCGCGCGCACCTCGATCGGCTTCGTCAACAGCACCGATGCCGGCAATCCCAACGCCCAGGGCGTGACCGTGACCGTGGGCAATCCGGACATCAAGCCGCGCGTGTCGACCAACCTGGACCTGTCGCTGGAATGGCGCCTGCCCGACGACTTCGACGGCATGCTGGCCGCGGCGGTGTTCAACAAGCGCATCCAGGACGAGATCTTCACCCTGTCGCGCACCGACCAGTTCAGCTACAACGGCACCACCTATTCGAATGTGCTGATCAGCACCCCGGCCAATGCGTCCAAGGCGCATATCCGCGGCCTGGAACTGAGCGCGGTGCTCAACACCTTGCTGCCGGGTGTGCCAGCGTTGTCCGGGCTGGGCGGCAGCGCGAATCTGGCCTTGCTCGACGGCGGCATGGACGTGCCGTACAGCGTCGGCAGCGCGCCGAACGTGAGCCAGCGCCAGCGCAGCGTCGATCGCCTGGTCGGCCAGCCCGGCTACACCGCCAATGCCTCGCTGTTCTACACCATCGGCGGGCTGGAACTGCGCGCGGCCTACAACCGCCAGGGCAAGGCGCTGCGCGCCATCGTCAGCAACATCGACTGGCAGGATCTGTACTGGTCGCCGCGCTCGCAGCTGGATCTGTCGGCGACCTATGCGGTCAACAAGCAGGTCAGCGTGGTCGGCCAGGTCAGCAACGTCACCCACAGCCGCATCACCAGCGTGACCGGGCCGGGCGAGAACCTGTTGAAGGACACCTACTCGGTGCCGACCACCTACTGGTTCGGCATCCGCTTCACGCCTTCTCTCTAAAACCTTTCACTCCTTCGGACTGCCATCGCCATGAAATCCACTCTGTTGCCTTTCCTGCTGCTGGGCAGCGCGCTGACCGGCCCCGTCGCCGCGGCCCCCGCCGGCAGCGTCGCCAGCCAGGCGCGCCTGGCCGATCCCGCCGGCGGCATCTTCGTCGTCGCCCATCGCGGTTGCCACAATCCGGCGCCCGCGCACGGCTTCCCCGGCCACGCGCCGGAGAACTCGCTGTCCGGCCTGGAGCGCTGCGTGGCGATGGGCGTGGACATGCTGGAAACCGACATCCGCCGCGCCGCCGACGGCACCTTGGTGATGTTCCACGACGCCACCGTCGAGCGCACCACCGACGGCAGCGGCAAGGTCGCCGAGATGACCTGGGCGCAGCTGTCGCGGCTGCGCCTGCGCGACGACGAAGGCGGCGCCGATGCGCCGCTCACCGACCAGCATCCGGTGACCCTGGAGCAGATGCTGGCCGCGGCCAAGGGCCGGATCATGCTCAATCTCGACGTCAAGGCGCCGATCTATGCGGAGGTGGCGGACGCGGTGCGGCGCGCGGGCATGCAGCGCCAAGTAGTGCTCAAGACCGAGGTCGGCGTGTACAGCCAGCCGCTGTCGTCGCTGCCGCCGTTCGACCAGGTCAACTTCACCCCGGTGCTGCTCAATCCGCCGGGCACCGACGACCTGCTGCAGACCGTGCGCACCCAGATCGGCGGCAAGGTGCGTCCGGTGGCGATCGAACTGCCGCGGATGCGCGCCGAGCAGTTGCCGCCGCTGGCCGATTTGACCAGGCAGCAGCACGTGCGACTGCTGGTCAACACGCTGTGGGAAGGGTTCGTCGCCGGCTACGGCGGCGACGCCGACGCGGTGCGCGATCCGGATGCGGTGTGGGGGCGGCTGTACCGCGCCGGGATCGGCGCGTTCCAGACCGACGAGCCCGAAGCCCTGCTGCGCTACCGCGCCTCGCTCGAAAAAAAGCGCTGAGCGCGCACGGTTCGCTGCGCAACTGTCCGTAATCGGTCGCCGATCGTCCGCTTGCGGACGCGGCGGCCGCATCCGACGCGGGCGATAGGCAATTCTTTCAACGAGTTATAGCGCTTCGCCGATTGGCATGCGGCCTGCTCTGCAATGGCCATGGATATCGCGAAGTCTCCGCACCGTTCGATCTGGCGCCACCGGCGCCGCTGGCTGGCGTTGGCCGTGGCGGCCGTGCTGCTGCTCGGCGTGGTGCTGTTGGGTGCGGGCCGCGCCGCGCCGCAGGTCAGCCGCAGCGAGCTGTGGATCGACGCGGCCACGCGCGGCGAGATGCGCCGCGAGATCCGCGCCAACGGCGTGCTGGTGCCGCGGCAGATCCGCTGGATCACCGCCGGCGCCACCGCCACCGTGCAGCAACAGCTGGTCGATGCCGGCGCGCGGGTGCAGGCCGATACGCTGATCCTGCAATTGGCCAATCCCGAGCTGGATGCCGGCCTGGACCGCGCCCGCGCCGCACTGGCCGGCGCCGATGCCGACCTGGCCGCGCTGCACGCGGCGCTGGCTTCGCAACTGCTGGACCAGCA
Organism: Xanthomonas sp. GW; assembly: GCF_014236815.1. Lineage (NCBI taxonomy): Bacteria > Pseudomonadati > Pseudomonadota > Gammaproteobacteria > Lysobacterales > Lysobacteraceae > Xanthomonas > Xanthomonas sp. GW. The sequence goes on along the minus strand of NZ_CP051189.1, from coordinate 3,807,333 downwards.
GGCGCTGCAGGCGCAGGCCGCGTCCGATCTGCAGCTCGCGCAGATCAAGGCGCAGGCCTACCGGCGCGGCCACGACGGCGGCGCGATCTCGGCGATCGACCTGACCCAGAGCCAGATCGTCGAAGCGCAGCAGCGCGGCCGCGCCGGCATCGAAACCAAACGCGTGGCCGCGTTCCGGCAGAACATGGCCGCGCAGTTGCGCGCCGCCCAGGCGCGGCGCGCGCAGGCCGCCAGCGCCCTGGCCATCGCCGCGCAACAGGCCGCCTCGCTGCAGGTGCGTGCCGGCAGCGACGGCATCCTGCAGCAGGTGGACGTGGAGCCCGGCCAGCGCGTCGAGGCCGGCGCCAAGCTGGCGCGAGTCGCGCGCCCGGACGATCTATTGGCGCGGCTGCAGGTGGCCGAGGTGCTGGCCAAGGACGTGATCGACGAGCAGCCGGTCGCGGTGGACACGCACAACGGCGTGGTCAGCGGGCAGGTGGCGCGGATCGACCCGGCAGTGCGCAGCGGCAGCGTGGTGGTCGACGTGCGCCTGGCGCCGCCGCTGCCATCGGGCGTGCGCCCGGACCTGTCGGTGGACGGACGCATCGTGCTCGGCACCCTGCGCGACGTGGTCAGCATCCCGCGCCCGGCCCTGGCCGCCCCGAACACCGCCGGCACCCTGTTCGTGCTGCGCGACGGCGGCGCGCGCGCGCAACGCATCCGCGTGCGCTTCGGCGCCGCCTCCAGCGATCGCATCGAAGTGCGTGCCGGGCTGCGCGCCGGCGAGCAAGTCGTGCTGTCCGACACCAGCCAGTGGAACGCCTACGCCACCCTGCGCTTACGCTAGCGCTCCAGGAGAACCAGAATGACCGCACTTCCCGCAGCTTCCGTCGAACCGCTGATCCGCCTGCACGGGTTGGGCAAGGTGTTCCATACCGACGAAGTGGAGACCCACGCCCTGGCCGAGATCGCGCTGGACGTGGCGCGCGGCGATTTCGTCGCCATCACCGGGCCGTCCGGCTGCGGCAAATCGACCCTGCTGTCGATCCTCGGCCTGCTCGATGCGCCCAGCGGCGGCACCTACCGGCTCAACGGCCGCAGCGTCGCCGAACTGGACGCGGTCGGCCGCGCGCGCATCCGCAACGCCGAGATCGGTTTCATCTTCCAGGCCTTCAACCTGATCGCCGACCTCACCGTGGAAGAGAACGTGGCGCTGCCGCTGACCTATCGCGACGGCGCCGAGCGCGGCCGGATCCGCCAGCGCGTGCGCGAAGTGCTGGAACTGGTCGGCATGCACCATCGCCACAAGCACTATCCGGGGCAGCTGTCCGGCGGCCAGCAGCAGCGCGTGGCGGTGGCGCGCGCGCTGGCCGGCAATCCGTCGATCCTGCTCGCCGACGAACCCACCGGCAATCTCGACACCCGCAATGGCGAGGCGGTGATGCAACTGCTGGAACAGCTGCACGACAACGGCACCACCTTGTGCATGGTCACCCACGATGCGGCGTTCGCGCGGCGCGCGCAGCGCATCGTGCACATGCTCGACGGGCGCATCGTCGACGAAGACACCTTCGAGCGTCTGCGCCACGAGCAGGACCTGGCGCTGCCGGCGCGCGCCGCGGAGCAGGCGCGATGAGCGCCGCCATGTACCTGGCCGAAGCGCGGCAATCCTGGCGCGCGCTGGCGCGCAAGCCCGGCTACCTGCTGCTGGCGGTGCTGACCCTGGCGTTGGGCGTGGCCACCACCACCGCGGTGTTCGCGCTGCTCGACCAGGCCTTGCTGAAGCCGCTGCCGTTCCCGCAGCCGCAGCGTCTGGTCACCCTGGGCCTGCCCTCTGGCGGCCACAACGTCGCCGCGCCCGGCTATTACCCGGTGTTGCGGCGCATGCCGAGCATGCAGGCCGTCGGTATCGTGCGTGGGTTTCCGGTGCCGACCAACATCGCCCGCGGCGATGCCAGCGAGGTGATCGCTGCGATCAGCGCCGACGAGGGATTTCTGCGTACGCTGGGCATGCCGATGGCGGCAGGGCGCAACTTCACGGCCGAGGAAAGCCGGCCCGGCGGGCCGCAGGCGGTGATCCTTGCGCATCGCTTCTGGCAGCGTTATTTCGGCGGCGATCCGGCAGCGGTTGGGCGTACCTTGCAGGTCGAGGGCAAGCCGGTGCAGATCGTCGGTGTGCTGCCCGCGGACTTTCCCTGGGCCGAGCCGTTCGACCTGATCCGCAACATGCAGCCGGACCTGGCGGCGACCAACCTGTCCACCAACGAGATCGTGGTGGCGCGGTTGCGGCCGGGCGTTGGTGTGGCCGCCGCGTCCGCGCAGACCGCGGTGGTGATCAAGGGCTTGCTGCGCAACAGCCCGTACATGGACGAATCATGGTGGCGGAGCTTGCAACGGGAGCCGCCGAACGCCTTGCTGTTGCAGGACAGCCTGTACACCTCCTACAGCGGCAACACGCTGTGGCTGTTCTTCGCCGCGGCGGCCTGCGTGCTGCTGATCGCGGCGATCAACCTGACCAGCCTGATGCTGCTGCGCGCGCTCGGCCGCAGTCACGACAGCGCGGTGCGCGCCGCGCTCGGTGCGCCATGGTTGCGGCTGAGCCTGCCGGCGCTGGCCGAAGGCGTGCTGATCGGCGCACTCGGCAGTCTGGCCGGGCTGGCCCTGGCCTGGCTCGGCCTGCGCCTGCTCGGCGGTTGGGTGCCGTTGCTGTGGATGCGCGGCGAGGCCGCGCACCTGACCGGCGCCAGCGCGCTGTTCGCGCTGCTCGCCGGCGGCGCTACCGCGGTAGTGGCCGCCGCGCTGGGCATCGTCCGCGGCCGCCGCCGCAACCTGGTGACGGAACTGGCCGACGGCGGACGTGGCGGCTGGAGCCTGCAGGCCGGCCGCCTCGGCCGCACGCTGGTGATCGCGCAGGTGGCCATCGCCGTGATGCTGCTGATCGGCGCGGCGCTGTTCACGCGCACGCTGCAGAAGCTGGCGGAAGTGCCGATGGGGTTCGAAAGCCGCTCCGCGGTGGTGTTCACCCTGGCGCCGGTGAAGGAGCGCTACGCCACGGTGCACGATGCGGTGGAGCAGACCCGACGCATCGTCGCGCGGCTGCAGCAGGTGCCCGGCATCGAACGCGTCGGTGTGTCGACCAATCCGCCGGCCACCACGCAGTTGAGCTGGAGCGTGGAGGTGGACGGCATGCCGTCCGTCAACAGCCAGTACCGCCTGGCCACGCCGCAATTCCTGCAGGTGTTTCGCATCCCGTTGCTGGCCGGGCGCGGCATCGCCGAGGGCGACGTGGCCGGTGCCGAGAAGATCTGCGTGGTCAGTGCCACGTTCGCCGAGCGTTACCTGCACGGCCATGCGCTCGGCAAGATCGTCACCGTGCCCGACGACGGCGGCAACAACCGCTTGCCGATGCGCGTGGTCGGCGTGGTCGGCGACGTGCGCCACGCCGGCCCGGCCCAGCCGCCGGAGCCCATGGTGTACCAGCCGCTGGCGCAGATGAGCGAGCCGATGTGGCAGATCATGCGCAGCTTCGGCGCGTTGACCTATGCGGTGCGCCTGCATGCCGGTGCGCTGGGCGCCGACGAGCGCGCGCTGCGTGCGGCGATCGACGAAGTGGCGCCGCAGCAGCCGATCGCCGACCTGCAGCCGATGCAGGCGCTGGTCGCCAGTACCACCGGCGAGCAGAAGCTCAACCTGCTGCTGGTCGGCCTGTTCGCGGCGCTGGCGCTGCTGCTGGCCGCGGTCGGCCTGTACGCGGTGATGGCGGTGGCGGTGGCCGCGCGCCAGCACGAGTTCGGCGTGCGCGCCGCGCTCGGCGCGCCGCCGGCGCGGCTGCGGCGGCAGGTGCTGCGCGAGGCCGGCCTGCAGATCGGGATCGGGCTGCTGCTGGGCCTGGGCGTGGCGATGGCGCTGTCGCGGCTGCTGCAGCGCTTCCTGTTCGAGGTGCGGGTGGCCGATCCGCTGGCGATCGGCGCGGTGCTGCTGGTGCTCGCCGCGGCCGGCCTGCTCGCGGCGCTGGCGCCGGCGCAGCGTGCGGCGCGGGTGCCGCCGATGCAGGCGTTGCGCGCCGAATGAAACCTTGGCAGGCGGGACGGCGAGGGGCGGCATTGACACTGTCGAGGTGGTATATATCATCGGTATATATCAATCCATTGCCATTGGAGTATCGCCATGACCACGACTGCGAAACTGTTCCAGTCCGGGCGCAGTCAGGCCGTCCGCCTGCCCAAGGCTTTGCGCTTCGAAGGGGAGGAGGTGATCGCCCGGCGTTTCGGCAACGGCGTACTGCTGTTGCCGCTGGATGCCCCCTGGCAGTTGCTGCGCGAGGCGTTGGAGGAGTTCGAGCCCGGCTTCCAATTGCAGCGCGAGCAGCCCGAACAGCAGGTGCGCGGCGAGTGGCCCGTATGAGTCAGCCGCTCTATCTGCTCGACACCAACATCTGCATCTACATCATCAACCGCCGTCCGCCCGGTGTGCTCGATCGCTTTGCCGCGTTGCGCATCGGGCAGGTCGCCATTTCCAGCATCACCGGCACCGAATTGGCCTATGGCGTGGACAAGAGCGGCTCGCCACGCAATCGGCAGGCGCTGGACAAGTTCCTGGCGCCGCTGGACATCCTGCCGTTCGACGAAGCGGCCATGCGCCGCTATGGCGCGCTGCGCAGCGGACTGGAGCGCAAGGGCACCCCGATCGGTGCGCTGGACCAGTTGATCGCGGCGCATGCCCTGGCCGTGGATGCGGTGCTGGTCACCAACAACGTGCGCGAGTTCGAGCGCGTTATCGGCCTGCGCCTGGAAAACTGGGTGTCAACGGAATGAGGTCTCGGCGATGAAACCGCTGACCGCGGCGTCGCCGCGCATCCTGGTGGTCGACGACCAGGCGGATGTGCGCGAGGCCTTGCGCATGCTGCTCAAGAGCGCCGGCTACGGCATGGTCGGCACCGAGTCGCCGGAGCTGGCGCTGGCCTGCCTGCGCGGCGATGAGTTCGCCGCGGTGCTGGTGGACATGAACTACGCCCGCGACACCACCTCCGGCGCGGAAGGATTGGCGCTGATCGCGCAGATCGCCGCGCAGTGGCCGGGCTTGCCGGTGATCGCGATGACCGCCTGGGCCAGCATCGAGCTGGCGGTGGCGGCGATGCGCGACGGCGCGGTGGATTTCATCGAGAAGCCGTGGCAGAACGCGCGCGTGCTCGCGGTGCTGGACAGCCGCATCGCGCTGGACCGCAGCCGCCGCAACGCGCAGCGGCTCGGCGAGGCGCAGGCCTTGCTGCTGCAGGACGGCGCGGCCGGTTTCGTCGCCGAATCGGCGCCGATGCAGCGCCTGGTCGAGGACCTGCTGCGCATCGCCGGCAGCGGCGCCAACGTGTTGCTGCTGGGCGAGAACGGCACCGGCAAGAGCCTGCTCGCGCAGCTGCTGCACCAGTGGTCGCCGCGCCGCGCGCAGGCCTTCGTCAAGGTCAACATCGGCGGATTGGCGCCGACCCTGTTCGAGGCCGAACTGTTCGGCAATGTGCGCGGCGCCTACACCGACGCGCGGCAGGACCGCGCCGGCCGCTTCGAACTGGCCGACGGCGGCACCCTGTTCCTGGACGAGATCGGCAACCTGCCGCTGCAGCAGCAGCCCAAGCTGCTGCGCGCGATCGAGGATGGCGAATTCGAGCGGCTCGGGTCCTCGCGCACGCAGCGCGTGGACGTGCGCATCGTCGCCGCGACCAATGCCGACCTGGACGCCGAAGTGGCGGCCGGGAATTTCCGCCAGGACCTGCTGTACCGGCTCAACACCTTCCAGCTGCGGGTGCCGCCGTTGCGCGAGCGCGCGGCCGACATCCTGCCGCTGGCGCGGCACTACCTGGCTGCCGCCTGCACGCGCTACCGGCGGCCGCTGCCGGCGTTGGCACGCGACGCCGAGCGCGCCTTGCTCGGCTACGCCTGGCCCGGCAACGTGCGCGAACTGGCGCACGCGATGGAACGCGCCGCGCTGCTCGCCGATGGCGCGACGCTGGGCAGCGACGACCTGCGCCTGCAGCCGGCTGCTGCTGTCGCGCCGGCCTTGTCCACCCAGCTGACCCTCGAAGAAGCCGAGGCGCTGCTGCTGCGCCAGGCATTGGCGCAGCAGCAGGGCAATCTGCAGCGCGCCGCCGACCAGCTCGGCATCACCCGGCAGAGCCTGTACCGGCGCCTGGGCAAACACGGCCTGCGCAGCGATGACGGCGGCTGAGCGGCAACGGCGGCGACCGTTGTGGCTGGCGGCGCCGGCGGTACTGGCGTTGGCGCTGGTGCTCGCGGTCGGCGCGCCACGGCCGCCCGAAGCGGCCGTGCTGATGCTGTGCGTGCTGGCGCTGACCGCCGCGCTGTGGCGCTGGCAGCAGCGCGATGCCGGGCAGCGTCTGCGCACGCTGGGCGGCCTGCTCGAGGCGCTGCGCGAGGGCGACTACAGCGTGCGGATGGCGCAGGACGCGCGCGATCGCGACAGCGATGGCCTGCTGCAGCGGTTCAACGCGCTGGCGCAGCGACTGCAGGACGAGCAGCGCGATTCGCACGAGAGCCTGCAGCTGCTGAGCAAGACCCTGGCGGCGCTGGACGGGGCGGTGTTCGCGTTCGAACAGGACCAGCGCCTGCGCCTGGTCAATCCGGCCGGCGAGCGCCTGCTCGGCGCCGCCGCCGAGCACCTGATCGGGCAGTCCGCGCAGGCGCTGGGCCTGGCCGGATTGTTCGCGTTGCCGTCGGGCAGCATCCACGCGCATGCCTTCGCCGGCCAGCAGGGGCGCTGGCAGATCGGCCATGCCGCGTTGCGCAGCCGCAGCCAGGCTGGGCGCCTGCTGCTGGTGCAGCCGATGGAGCGCGCATTGCGCGAGGAGGAGGCGCAAGCCTTCCGCCGCCTGTTGCGCGTACTCGGCCACGAGATCAACAACTCGCTGGCGCCGATCGGCTCGATCGCCGATACGCTCGGGCGTTTGCTGGCGGCCGCGCCGGACACGCTCGACGCCGAGCTGCATGAGGATCTGCGCAACGGCCTGGGTGTGATCGAACAGCGCAGCGCGGCGCTGCAGCGCTTCCTCGGCGGCTACGCGCGCCTGGCCAGGTTGCCAGTGCCGGTGCTGGCAACCGTGGAACTGGCACCGCTATGTGTGCGCGTGCAGCGGCTGCTCGACGATGTGCGAGTGCTGGTCGAGATCGAGCCGCAGCTGCGGCTGCGCGCCGATGCCGACCAACTCGAGCAAGTGCTGATCAATCTGCTGCGCAACGCGCTGGAGTCCGGCGGCAGCGCGCCGGTGGTGCTGCGCGCGCGCAGCGATGGCGCCTGCGCGTTGATCGAAATCCTCGATGGCGGCGCCGGGCTACCGCCCAGCGACAACCTGTTCGTGCCGTTCTTCACCACCAAGCCCGGCGGGTCGGGCATCGGCCTGGTGCTGTCGCGGCAGATCCTGGAGGCGCAAGGCGGCAGCCTGAGCCTCGGGGCGCGTGCGGATGCCGCCGGCAGCGTGGCCACGCTGCGCCTGCCGCTGGCGGCGGACGGCCGCGGGGAGTGACGCCGGCTGTGTGGCCCTGTCGTCCGGAGCGCAAGTGGCGATGCCGCATGCAGCACCTGCACGGCCGGGCAGGGCGATCCCATGCAGGCGCGTGCGCATGCTGCGTGATTCCGTAAGCGCGGCGCAGGCGTGGCGGGATGCTTTGTGCTCGACGCCTTGCCGTTGAAGCAGGGTTGAAGCCTCTTCTTGCACGATGGTCGGGCGCCGGGCAGCAGTAGTGCGCATCGCGGATCGTCTTCGACTTCGTAGCTGCGCCACGGCGTTCCACCGCCAGCTGTCTATGCGGTATTTTGCGGCTTGTTGCACGTTTGTGCGTGTTTCAGTACAGTCGCCGCATGCCTACCGACCCACCTCGCCACAGTGGATGGCGTTACGCCCACCTTCCCCGACGCCGCCAGGCCTGCGATCCGCGCCACCCGCTGGGTGTTCCTGCTGTCCGGGATCGCGATGGCCGCATGGGCGCCGATGGTGCCGTACGTCAAAGCGCGCTTCGCGCTGGACGATGCCGCCTTGGGCCTGGTGCTGCTCGCCTTCGGCGGCGGCTCGATCCTGGCGATGCCGCTGGCCGGCGTACTCAGCCACCGCGTCGGCAGCCGCGCGGTCATGGTCGCTTCCGGGCTGGCGCTGTGCCTGGGCCTGCCGCTGGTGGCGCTGGCGCCGACCCTGCCGAGCGTGGTCGCCGCGCTGCTGTACTTCGGTGCCGCGCTCGGCGCGCTGGACGTGGCGATGAACGCGCACGGCGTGGAGACCGAAAAACGCGCCGGGCGTCCGGTGATGTCGAGTTTCCATGGCGTGTTCAGCGTCGGCGGGCTGAGCGGCGCGGCGGCGATGAGCGCGCTGCTCGCGGCCGGCGCACCGCTGCTGGCAGCGACGCTCGCGGTGTCGGCGCTGTTGCTGGCGTTGCTGCTGTGGCAGCGCTCCGGCCTGCTGCGCGTCGCCGCCGGCGACCCGGCACAGCGCGTCCCGCTGCGCCTGCCGCGCGGCGTGGTGCTGGTGCTGGCGGCGCTGTGTTTCATCTGCCTGTTGGCCGAAGGCGCGATGCTCGACTGGAGCGCGGTGCTGCTGCGCGAGTTGCATGGCGTGGACACGCGTTACGCCGGCGTCGGCTATGCGCTGTTCTCGGTGGCGATGGCGGCCGGCCGCTTCGGCGGCGACCGGGTGGTCGCGCGGATCGGCCAGCCGGCGATGCTGGCGGCCGGCGCCTCGCTGGCCGCCTGCGGCCTGCTGCTGGCCACGCAGCTGCCGGGTGTCGCCAGCGGTCTGCTCGGTTATGCGCTGGTCGGCCTGGGCGTGTCGAACCTGGTGCCGATCCTGTTCGGCGCGGCCGGGCGCCTGCCCGGCACCTCGCCGGCGGTGGCCATTGCCGCGCTGACCACGCTCGGCTATACCGGCCTGCTCGCCGGCCCGGCGCTGATCGGCTTCCTCGCCCACGCCAGCAGCCTGCCCGCCGCGTTGCTGGCGGTGTCCGGGCTGTTGCTGCTGGTGGCGATGGGATCGCGGCTGCTGCGGCACTGATCCGACCAAGGAGTACCACGCCATGCCCTCCATTCCCGCGCACGCCCCGGACACCGTGATCTTCGACCTCGGCGGCGTGCTGATCGACTGGAACCCGCGCCATCTGTACCGGCAACTGTTCGACGACGAAGCCGAGATGGAGCGCTTCCTCGCCGAGGTGTGCTCGCCGCAGTGGAACGAGCGCCAGGACGCCGGCCGGCCGTGGCACGAGGCGGTCGCCGAATTGAGCGCGTTGCATCCGGCGCAGGCCGAGCGCATCGCCGCCTATCACCTGCGCTGGGAAGAGACGCTCGGCGGCCCGCTCGACGCCAGCGTGCAGATCCTGGAAGAACTGCACGCACAGGGCGTGCGCCTGTACGCGCTGACCAACTGGTCGCACGAGACGTTCCCGGTCGCGCTGCAGCGCTATGCGTTCCTGCAGCGTTTCGCCGGGATCCTGGTGTCCGGGCAGGAGCGCCTGGTGAAGCCGGATCCGGCGATCTTCGCGCTGCTGCTGTCGCGCTACGCCATCGATCCGGCGCGCGCGGTGTTCATCGACGACGCGCCGCGCAATGTCCACGCCGCCGCCGCGCAGGGCCTGCACGCGCTGCACTTTCGCGACGCGGCCACGCTGCGTGCCGAGCTGCGCGCGCTGGGCCTGCCGCTAAGCGGCGCCGGGCCGGACGCATGAGTGCCGCCGCCGACGCACTGCCGCAGGAACGCCAACAGGCGATCCTGCAGCGCCTGCGCGAGCACGGCCGGGTGGTGGCCGCGGAACTGGCCGCCGCGTTCGCGGTGTCGGAGGATTCGATCCGCCGCGACCTGCGCGACCTCGCCGCGCAGGGCCTGTGCCGCCGCGTCTACGGCGGTGCGCTGCCGCCCACGCCCGGCTTCGCGCCGCTGCCGCAGCGGCACGAGGAACATGCCGAGCGCAAGCGCGCGCTTGCGCAGGCCGCCGCCGCGCTGGTGCGCCCCGGGCAGGTGCTGCTGATCGACGCCGGCTCCACCAACAGCGCCATCGCCGCCGCGCTGCCGCCGCGGCAGCGCCTGACCGTGGTCACCAATGCGCCGGACATCGCCCAACTGCTGATGCCGCGCGAAGGTTTCGAGATCCTGCTGATCGGCGGCCGGATCGATCCGCGCATCGGCGCCGCCGTCGGCGCGCAGGCGCTGCAGCAACTGCGCCAGGTCCGCGCCGACCTGTGCTTTCCCGGCGCCTGCGCGGTCGATGCCGAGCGCGGGTTGTGGGGCGTGGACGGCGAGGAGGCGCTGTTCAAGCGCGCGATGATCGAGGCCAGCGGCGAGACCGCGGTGGTGGTCACCGTGGACAAACTCGGCGCGCATGCGCCGCATCTGGTGGCCGCGGTGGCGGCGATCGACCATCTGGTGGTGGAGCACGATGCGGCCCAGGCGCTGTGCGCGCCCTTTCTGGTGCAGGCGGTGCAATTGCATCGCGCGGATGCGCCGGCGCCGCCACAACGGGCAAAATAGCCGCTTCCACCGGGAGCCCGCATGTCACAGGACGTCTCCGCCGCCACGCCCCGCGCGTGGCGCACCCGGCGCTGGACGCGCCTGCTGCCGAAGCTGCCTTGGAGCCGCACGCAGTGGCGCGTGCTGCGCTGGGGTACCGCGGCGCTGCTGGCCACGCTGTTGCTGCTGGACCTGGCGTTCCCGCTGCCGCTGCCGAAATCGCGCGACACCTCCACCCTGGTGGTGGCCGCCGATGGTACCCCGTTGCGCGCCTTCGCCGACGGCAACGGCGTGTGGCGCTACCCGGCCACGCCGCAGAGCGTGTCGCCGCTGTACCTGCAGGCGCTGCTGAACTACGAGGACCGCTGGTTCTGGCATCACCCCGGCGTCAACCCGTGGGCGTTGCTGCGCGCCGGCAAGCAGTGGGTCTTCTCGCGCCGCATCGTCTCCGGCGGTTCCACCCTGACCATGCAGGTGGCGCGGATCCTGATGCCGGACGACGTCAGCACGCGCAGCCCGCTGGGCAAGCTGCAGCAGTTGTTGCGCGCGCTGCAACTGGAAGTGCACCTGAGCAAGCGCCAGATCCTGCAGCTGTACCTGGAGCGCGCGCCCTACGGCGGCACCATCGAAGGCGTGGATGCGGCGAGCTGGGCCTACCTGGGCAAGCCGGCGGCGCGCCTGTCGCAGGCCGAGGCGGCGCTGCTGGCGGTGCTGCCGCAGGCGCCGAGCCGGCTGCGCCCGGACCGGCACCCGGAAGCTGCGCGCGCCGCGCGCGACAAGGTGCTCGAGCGCATGGTCGAACTGCACGTGTGGTCGCGCGAGCAGGTCGACGACGCGCGCATCGAACCGGTGGTGGCGCGCTCGCTGCAGTCGCCGATGCACGCCGCGCTGCTGGCCGAGCGCCTGCGCCGGCAATCGCCGCGCGCCGCGCACATCGTCTCCACCATCGATGCGGACCTGCAGCGCACCCTGGAGGACCGGGTCAGCGCGTATTTCTCGCAGCTGCCCGAGCGCACCTCCGCGGCGTTGCTGGTGGTGGACAACCGCGACCTGCAGGCGCGCGCCTACATCGGCTCGGTGACGTTCGGCGACCGCAAGCGGCTCGGCGACGTGGACATGGTCCAGGCCTGGCGCTCGCCCGGCTCCACGCTCAAGCCGTTCCTGTACGGCATGGCCCTGGACGACGGCCTGATCCATTCCGAAAGCCTGCTGGTGGACGCGCCGCAGAGTTTCGGCGACTACCGCCCGGGCAATTTCGACGAGGCCTTCAACGGTCCGGTCGGCGCCGCCAGCGCCTTGCGCCTGTCGCTGAACGTGCCGGCGGTGGACCTGCTCGAGCGGGTCGGCCCGGCGCGCTTCGCCGCGCGCCTGAACAATGCCGGCATCGGCCTGAAGTTTCCGCGCGGCAGCACCCCGAACCTGGCCTTGATCCTCGGCGGCACCGGCGCGCAGCTGGAAGAACTGGTCGGCGCCTTCGCCGCGCTGAACCGCGACGGCATCGCCGGGCACGTGCGCTACACCGCCACCGACAAGGTCATCGACCGGCGGCTGATGTCACCGGGCGCGGCGTGGATCGTGCGCGAGATCCTCGAGGCCAACCCGCGCCCGGGCTACGGCATCGGCACCTTCGATGTCGGCACGCGCCCGCGGGTGGCGTGGAAGACCGGCACCAGCTACGGCTACCGCGACGCCTGGGCGATCGGCAGCACCCGCCGCTATACGGTCGGGGTCTGGGTCGGACGCCCGGACGGCACGCCGCTGCCCGGCCAGTACGGCGCGGTGACCGCGCTGCCGCTGATGTTCGAGACCATCGACAGCCTGCCGCGCGCGCGCGGCGACAACGCGCCGCGGCCGATGCCGGGCAACGTGCAGCAGCTGGACGTGTGCTGGCCGCTGGGCATCGCCGCCGAACAGACCCCGCCCGCGCTGTGCCAGCGGCGCTTCTCCGCCTACGCGCTGGACGGGGCGGTGCCGCCGACCTTCGCCGAGCGCGACGCGCGGCTGTGGAGCGCCGGCCGCGACACGGTGCAAGTGGACGCGCGCAGCGGCCTGCGGCTGTCGCCCGATTGCGCGCGGCCGCACCAGGCCGTGCAGCGCGAACTCGCGCGCTGGCCGGCGCTGCTGACTCCATGGCTGCACGCCAGCGAACGCCAGGCCGGACAACTGCCCGCCCTGGCGCCGGACTGCCGCGACGACGGCCGCGGCGGCAACGACGTGCTGCGCATCGAAGGCCTCAACGACCGCGCCACACTGGCGCGCGCGCCGGGCAGCCTCAGCGTGCGCCTGCAGGTGCGTGCGCTCGGCACCACTGCGCCGGTGGACTGGCTGCTGGATGGGCGCTGGATCGCGCGCACCGAGGGCGCGCGCAACTTCCAGCGCGATTTCGCGGATGCTGGCGACCATACCTTGACTGCGCTGGCCAGCAATGGCGCGTGGACGCAGGTGCGGTTCCGGGTGTTGCATTGAGCGCACTTGCGCGTGGATTGCGCGCGCGCCGCGGGATGTGGAACATTCGACTTCGCTGCTTGCAGTCGAGGGAACGTTGCAGGAGCGGCTTCAGCCGCGACGGGCTCTACCGGTAAGGCCCGTCGCGACTGAAGTCGCTCCCACAAGGGTGCTGCAGTGCTTGCGAAAGGCGAGGGCTGCGAGCGGGCGACGACGTGCTGTCGCGGTCTTCTTGCGAACCAGGAAAACACGTGAAGCGGCATGGCTCTTGTGGGAGCGGCTTCAGCCGCGACAGGTTTGCGGATGGATTCTGTCGCGGCTGAAGCCGCTCCTACAGGAAGCGGGCGCCCGGCTCGTCCGACCCTTGTTCCAACCCCGACGGGCGTTACCGATGAACCCGTCGCGATTGCCAAAAAAAAGCGCCCGGCAGGTGCCGGGCACTGGATGTATCGATGCAGGCGATCGACTGAACTACTTCCCGATCCACCCTTCCAGCAGGTCGGAAAACTCGTCGGCATGCTCTTCTTCCTGGGCCAGGATCTGCTCCAGGATGCGCTTGGTGGTGGTGTCCTTGTCGCCGATGAAGTTGATCATCTCGCGATAGCTGTCGATGGCGATGCGCTCGGCGATCAGGTTTTCCTTGACCATGTCGCGCAGGTCCTCGCCTTCCTTGTACTCGGCGTGCGAACGCGCGGTCAGCGTGTCGGGATTGAGATCCGGCTCGCCGCCCAGCTGCACGATGCGTTCGGCCAGCTTGTGCGCGTGCTCCTGCTCCTGCTGCGCGTGCTCCAGGAACTCGGCCTTGATCGAGTCGGCGAGCATGCCCGAGGCCATGAAGTAGTGGCGGTAGTAGCGCAGCACGCACACGTATTCGGTGGCGAGCGCATCGTTGAGCAGTTTGATCACCGCCTCGCGGTCGGCGCTGTAGCTCTTGGTGATCGCGCCGTCCTCGATGCTCTGGCGCGCATTGGCGCGCAGCGTGGCGGTATCGGTGAGGCCGGCGGTGTGCTGCAGCGGCTTGGCGTCGTTGGCTGGCTTGTTGGACATGGCTGGCCGGTTCCTGTGTGGTGGGTGAAGGGGATCAGTCAGGGAGATGCTGCAGCACGTAGTCGGCCGCGGAGACCTTGAATTCGCCCGGCGCCTCGACGAACAGCGCGCGCACCACGCCGTCCTCGGCGTACAGCGCGAAGCGCTTCGCCCGCACGCCCATGCCGTAGCTGCTGGCGTCCATTTCCAGGCCCAGCGCCTTGGCCAGGTCGCCGTTGCCGTCGGACAGCATCTGCAGGCCGTCGGGCACCAGCTGGCTCTTGCCCCAGGCCTGCATCACGAACGGGTCGTTGACCGCCATGCAGTACACCTCGATGCCGCGCTTGCGGAACTCCTCGAAGTGCTCGACGTAGCCGGGCAGGTGCTTCTCCGAACAGGTCGGGGTGAACGCGCCGGGCACTGCGAACAGCAGCACGCGGTGGCCATCGAACAGAGTGCGGGTATCGACCTGCTCCACGCCCTCGCGGATGCGTTGCAGGACCACTTCGGGAATGCGTTCGCCGGGCTGGATGGGCATGTCGGGCTCCTTGGATGAATCGAGTCTAGAAATCGATATGGGAAGGCAGCGTCAAGGCCCCTTGAAAAGCGCAGGGCCATTCCTATCTGGCAGGCATGGCGGCGGGCCTGGCCCGGCGCCGCGAACCACCCGTCAGGGTCTATCCCATTCACGTTGCAGGAGACTACGAGATGAGCATCGTCCGTTATCGCCAGTTGCCGGCCCAGGCCGCCTTCCAGAACGAGATCAAGCAGGTGTTCGACCGCTTCTTCGACCCCAACGGCGGCACCGACGAGTCGGCCGTCGTCACCGCGCAGTGGGTGCCGCGCGTGGACATCAAGGAAGAAGCCGAGCGCTTCGTGCTGTACGCCGACCTGCCCGGCATCGACCCGTCCGAGATCGAGGTGTCGATGGACAAGGGCATCCTGTCGATCCGGGGCGAGCGCAAGAGCGAGTCCACCGCCGACAGCGAGCGCTTCTCGCGCATCGAGCGCCGCTACGGCAGCTTCCACCGCCGCTTCGCGCTGCCCGACAGCGCCGATCCCGACGGCATTTCCGCCACCGGCTACCATGGCGTGCTGGAAGTGCGCATCCCCAAGCGCCCGGCGAGCACGCCGCGCCGGATCCAGGTCGACACCGGGGCCACGATCGTGCAGTAAGCGCCCGCACGCGCCGGCGGCGCCACGGCGTCGCCGCGCCTTCGCGGCCGGCCGGTAGAATGGCCGGGCGATGGTGCGCAGCATGCAACCGGCCCGTTGCCGCAAGGCGGCGGGCCGACTCTTTTTGAGGTGATGGATGGAATTCAAGGATTACTACGCGACCCTGGGCGTGGAGCCCAGCGCGGGCGACGCCGAGATCAAGACCGCGTACCGGCGGCTGGCGCGCAAGTACCATCCCGACGTCAGCAAGGAGGCCGGCGCCGAGGACAAGTTCAAGGCCATCAACGAGGCCTACGAGGCGCTGCGCGATCCGCCCAAGCGCGCCGCCTACGACCAGTTGCGCGCGCAGGGCTACCGGCCCGGCGAAGAGTTCCAGGCCCCGCCCAACTACGGCGGCGCGCAGGGCTACGACTTTGAGGAAGTGTTCGGCAACGGCGGCGCCGGCGGCGGTTTCAGCGATTTCTTCGAGAGCCTGTTCGCGCGCCAGCAGCGCGCGCGCCAGGGCGGCGCCGGCCCTGGCCCCGGCGCGGGCGCGGCGCCGCGCGGCGACACCCGCGCCAAGCTGGCGGTGCCGCTGGAAGCGGTGTACGCCGGCGACAGCGTGCGCATCACCATCAATGGCAAGCAACTGGACGTGCGCGTGCCCAAGGGCGTGCGTCCTGGCCAGGTGATCCGGCTGAGCGGGCAGGGCAACGGCGGCAGCAACCTGCTGCTGGAAATCGAATACGCCGCGCATCCGCAGTTCGAGGTGGACGGGCTCAATATCCTGTACACCCTGCCGGTGACGCCGTGGCAGGCGGCGCTGGGCACCAGCATCAGCGTGCCGACCCTGGGCGGGGCGGTGGAGCTGAAGATCCCGCCGGAGTCCGATGCCGGGCGCAAGCTGCGCCTGCGCGGCCGCGGCCTGCCGGGCAACCCGGCCGGCGACCAGATCGTGGAACTGGAAGTGCTGGCGCCGGCGCCGGAGACCGAGGCGCAGCGCAAGGCCTATCGCACTCTGGCCAAGGCGTTCGGCGAGGCAGTTTAAGGGCCGGGATTAGGGCTTCGGGATTGGGGATTCGAGTTTCCCAGGCTTGCCGCGGCTTGTGCTTTCCTGTGGGAGGGGCTTCAGCCCCGACGCGTTACCGGTAACGCGTCGGGGCTGAAGCCCCCCACAAAAAGCGCAGCGCGGGAGCTAATGGCGGCCTCGGCTGCATCCCAATCCCGAATCCCCAATCCCCAATCCCGGCTTTTCAGCCCTTCGGCGGATCCTCGCCACTGAACACCCGCTCGATCACCTCGGACAGCTCGTCCTCGGAGAACGGCTTGGTGATGTAGGCGCGGGCGCCCTGGCGCATGCCCCACATGCGGTCGGTGTCCTGGTCCTTGGTGGTGACCAGGATCACCGGGATGTTCTGCGTGGTCGGCTCGCGGCGCAGCGTGCGGGTGGCCTGGAAGCCGTTGAGGTTGGGCATCACCACGTCCATCAGCACCAGGTCCGGCAACGACGCCTTGGCCGCTTCCACGCCGGCCGCACCGTCGGTGGCGGTGATCGTTTCGTGGCCCAGCTTTTCGACGATGCGCTGGATGCCGAGCAACTGCGACGGCGAGTCGTCGACGATCAGGATGCGTGCCATGTGTTTCCCCCTTGGAGCCACGAGTGTAGTGGCAGCGGCGCGCAGCCGGAAAGCGGTGCGCGTCACAAACCCCCGGGGGCGTCTACGCCGCCGGATCCAGCCGCACCACGGTGCGTCCGAACGACTGCCCGGCGAGCATCGTCGCGAACACCTCGGGCAGGCCGGACAGGTCCACTTCGCGGGTGCAGATCGCGTCCAGGTGGCGCGGTTTCCAGTCGCTGCCCAGGTGCTGCCAGATCAGGTCGCGCAGGTCGCGCGCGGTGCCGGCCGAACCGATTCCCAGCAGCGACACGCCGCGCAGGATGAACGGCATCACCGTCATGTCCAGCTCCGGGGTCGCGGCCAGCCCGGCGCTGGCGACGTTGCCGTACGGCGCCGTCTGCGCCAGCAGGCTGGTCAGCATCGCGCCGCCGACGTTGTCCAGGCCGCCGCCGAAGCGCACCGACTCCAGCGGGCGTTTGCTCTGCAGCGCGTCGCGGCCCAGCACCTGGCTGGCGCCCAGCGCCTTCAGGTGCTCGGCGCGGTCGGCCTTGCAGCTGACCGCGTGCACCTCGAAGCCGGCACGGCTGAAGATGTCGATCGCCAGCGAGCCGACCCCGCCGGTGGCGCCGGTCACGCACAGCGGGCCGTGTTCCGGGGTCTGCCGGTTGTCGAGCAGGCGCAGCAGCGCCAGCGCCGCGGTGAAGCCGGCGGTGCCCAGCACCATGCTCTCGCGCAGGCTCAGCCCGGCCGGCAGCGGCACCACCCACTTGGCCTCCAGCCGCGCGTACTGGCTGTAGCCGCCGTCGCGGGTCTCGCTCAGGCCGCAGCCGGTGACCAGCACCGCATCGCCTTCCTTGAAGGCCGGGTCGCTGGAGGCGACCACGTGCCCGGCCACGTCGATGCCGCCCACCAGCGGGAAACGGCGCAGGATCTTGCCCTGGCCGGTGCCGGCCAGCGCGTCCTTGAAATTCACCGAAGACCAGGCGCCGCGGATCACCACTTCGCCCGGGCTGAGCTGGTCCAGACGCACCGGCTCGACCGCGGCGCGGTAGCCGGCCTCGTCCTGGTGGATGCGGAAAGCGGGGAAGCTGGCGGGGAGCGACATGGCGAAAACCTTGGTCGGCACGAAGGAATGCACCAAGATAGCCCTTTCGAAACGTCGGATCTGCCCCATCTTGTAGAATCGGCGACTCACTTACGGTGACCGGCGCGGACCGACGCGCCGCCACCTACCTTCTTGGAGCATGCATGGCCTGGAATACACCCGGCGGCAAGGGCGGAGATGGCTCGGACAATAACGGGCGCAATCCCTGGAAGCCTCGTGGCGGCAATGGTGGCGGCAAGTGGGGCGGGTTGCCCGGTCCGTTGAAGGACCTGTTCGGCGGCGACGGCGCCAACATCGGCCGCTGGGTGCTGGCGGCGGCGGTGCTGCTGCTGTTGTTCAGTTGCTTCCAGCTGATCGGCGAGCAGCAGCGCGGCGTGGTGCTGCGCTTCGGCCAGTTCTCGCGGATCCTGCAGCCGGGCCCGAGCTTCAAGCTGCCGTGGCCGATCGAATCGGTGCGCAAGGTCAACGCCACCGAGATCAAGACCTTCAGCAACCAGGTGCCGGTGCTGACCCGCGACGAGAACATCGTCAGCGTCTCGCTCAACGTGCAGTACCGCATCGACGATCCGCGCATGTACGTGTTCGGCTCGCGCAACGCCGACCAGGTGCTGGAGCAGGCCGCGCAGAGCGCGGTGCGCGAACAGGTCGGCCGCGCCGACCTCAACGTGGTGCTGAACAAC
This sequence comes from Xanthomonas sp. GW, assembly GCF_014236815.1. Classification (NCBI taxonomy): domain Bacteria; kingdom Pseudomonadati; phylum Pseudomonadota; class Gammaproteobacteria; order Lysobacterales; family Lysobacteraceae; genus Xanthomonas; species Xanthomonas sp. GW. Next base: position 3,788,832 of record NZ_CP051189.1, on the reverse strand, counting down.
CGCGGGCCGATGGCCACCGCCGCGCGCGACCGCCTGCAGGCCGCGCTCAGCGCCTACCGCACCGGCCTGACCGTGACCGGCCTGACCCTGCCCGACGCGCGTCCGCCGGAAGAAGTGAAGCCGGCCTTCGACGAGGTCAACGGCGCGCAGCAGGTCAAGGAACGGCTGATCAACGAGGCCCAGGCCTATGCCGCCAAGATGGTGCCGGAAGCCCGCGGCCAGGCCGCGCGCACCCGCACCGTCGCCGAGGGCTACAAGGAAGCGTCGATCGCGCGCGCGCAGGGCGATGCCGAGCGCTTCACCCTGCTGCAGCAGCAGTACCAGAACGCGCCGGAGGTCACCCGCAAGCGGCTGTGGCTGGAGACGGTGCAGAAGGTGCTGTCGGAGAACCGCAAGGTCATCGGCGGCGACGGCCGCCAGCTGATCTACGTGCCGATGCCGGCCGATGGCGGCAAGAGCGGTGGCAGCGCCGCGCCGGCGCCGTCCGCCAGCGGCGGCATGCCGACGCTGCCGCAGGAAGTCCTGATGCCGTCGCTGTCCAGCAGCCCGGCCGAAAGTATCCGCAGTCCGGAGCGCACGCCGCGCCCGAACGGCCGTGAGGAGGTGCAGCGATGAGAATTTCCCTGTGGGCGGGCGTTGCGGTCGTGGCGCTGTTCGCGCTGCTGAGCTCGGTGTTCGTGGTGCGCGAAGACCAGACCGCGATGGTGCTGAACCTGGGCCGCGTGGCCCGCGCCGACCTCAAGCCGGGGCTGCACTTCAAGCTGCCGCTGGTGGAATCCACGCGCGTGTTCGATCGCCGCTTCCAGGTGCTGGACACGCCGCCGGCGCGCTACTTCACCGCCGAGCAGAAGGACGTCAGCGTCGACTTCTTCGCCATCGGCTACATCTCCGACGTGCGCGCGTTCTACCGCGCCACCGGCGGCGACGAGAAGGTGGCCAACGCGCGCCTGGCGCCGATCATCATCGATTCGCTGCGCAACCAGATCAATTCGCGCACCTTGCAGCAGCTGGTGTCCGGCGACCGCAGCGAACTGATCGCGCAGCAGCTGAGCGCGATCAACGCCGCCGGCAAGACCCTGGGCATGCAGATCACCGACCTGCGCATCAAGCAGATCGACCTGCCGACCGACAGCCAGGTGATCACCGACGTGTACGAGCGCATGCGCGCGCAACGCAAGCAGGAAGCCAGCAAGCTGCGCGCCGAAGGCGAAGAGCAGGCGCTGACCATCCGTGCCCAGGCCGACCGCGAGAGCACCGTGCTGGTCGCCGAGGCCGAGCGCGACGCGCAGAAGCTGCGCGGCGAAGGCGATGCCGAAGCCGCCAGCATCTACGGCAAGGCCGGCTCCGCGGACCCGTCGTTCTACGCGTTCTACCGCAGCCTGGAGGCCTATCGCGGTGCGATGGCCGACGGCAACGCGGTGATCGTGCTGGACAAGAACGATCCGTTCCTGCAGTACCTGAAGAGCGAGCGCTGAGGGGCCGGGATTCGGGATTCGGGATTCGCAAGAGCGGGTTCCGGTCGCCACAGTCCCCCTGTAGGAGCGGCTTCAGCCGCGACGGCTTTCCTGGGAAATCCTGTCGCGGCTGAAGCCGCTCCTACAGGGGGCCTACAAATTCCAAGGCGCGCCAGCGCCGACGCGCTGAATCCATCCCCCTTGCCCGAGACCCCATGCACGATCTGATCGCCGCGGTGTGCCTGATGATCGTCTTCGAGGGGCTGGTGCTGCTGGTCGCGCCGGAGGCGTGGAAGCGGCTGGTGCAGCAGATGCTGGCCATGCCGGCCGCGCAACTGCGTGCGTCCGGTGGCGTGGCCGTGGCGGTGGGGCTGCTGGCCCTGTGGTGGGTCCGCGCCTGAGCGGGGCTCCGATCCATCCAGCCCGGTCGCGCTGCTGAACGCAGCGGCCGAGGGGGTGGTGAGCGTCACCCAAAACCCGGATAATGCACAAAAGCCGGCCGGGCCCGCTCCATGCGAGCGTCTCGACCGGCTTTTTCTGTGTAAGGGCCTGCCGCCGCCTGGACGCTCCCCGATGGAGCGGCCGTACCGGCGCCGGCAAGACCCGTGCATGGCCACCACATCCGTGCGGCCCCGATGGCCGCGCAGCAAACCAGGAGTTACCCAGCCATGGGTCAGTCAGTTGTCGTGCTCGGCGCCCAGTGGGGCGATGAAGGCAAAGGCAAGATCGTCGATCTGCTCACCGAGGAAATCGGCGCCGTCGTGCGCTTCCAGGGCGGCCACAACGCCGGCCACACCCTCGTCATCAACGGCAAGAAGACCGTGCTGCACCTGATCCCGTCCGGCATCCTGCGCGAAGACGCGCTGTGCCTGATCGGCAACGGCGTGGTGATCTCCCCGGCCGCCTTGATCAAGGAAATCAGCGAGCTGGAGGAAGCGGGCGTGGAAGTGCGTTCGCGCCTGAAGATCTCCCCGGCCGCGCCGCTGATCATGCCGTACCACATTGCCCTGGATCAGGCCCGCGAAAAGGCCGCCGGCGGCAAGGCCATCGGCACCACCGGCCGCGGCATCGGCCCGGCATACGAAGACAAGGTGGCGCGCCGCGGCATCCGCATTGCCGACCTGCATTACCCGCCGCAGCTGGAAGAACTGCTGCGCACCGCGCTGGATTACCACAACTTCGTGCTGACCAAGTACCTGGGCGTGGAAGCGGTCGATTTCCAGAAGACCTTCGACGAGGCCCTGGCCTTCGGCGAATACGTGCAGCCGATGAAGTCCGACGTAGCCGGCATCCTCCACGAGCTGCGCAAGCAGGGCAAGCGCGTGCTGTTCGAAGGCGCGCAGGGCGCGCTGCTGGACATCGACCACGGCACCTACCCGTACGTCACCAGCTCCAACACCACCGTCGGCGGCGCGCTGGCCGGCACTGGCGTCGGCGCCGATGCCATCGACTACGTGCTGGGCATCGCCAAGGCCTACGCCACCCGCGTCGGCGGCGGCCCGTTCCCGACCGAACTGGACGACGAAGTCGGCCAGGGCATCCGCGACCGCGGCGCCGAATACGGCGCCTCCACCGGCCGCCCGCGCCGCTGCGGCTGGATGGACATCGTCGCGCTCAAGCGCGCCGTGGCCATCAACGGTATTTCCGGCCTGTGCATCACCAAGCTCGACGTGCTCGACGGCATGGAGAAGCTGAAGATCTGCATCGCCTACGAATACCGCGGCAAGCGCACCGAATACGCCCCGCTGGACGCGCAGGGCTGGGAGGAGTGCACGCCGGTGTACCTGGAGTTCCCGGGCTGGACCGAGAACACCCACGGCATCACCGTGTGGGACGAGCTGCCGCCCGCCGCCCGCGCCTACCTGCGCGCGCTGGAGGAACTGGCCGGCTGCCCGATCTCGATCGTCTCCACCGGCCCAGACCGCGACCACACGATGGTGTTGCAGGATCCGTTCGCGTGATCCGGCGTCCCGGCGCATGCCGGGACCAGTATCGCAGGAAGGCCCCGCAAGGGGCCTTCTTTTTTGGCTAAGAGTTGCAAAGCAATGCTTTGGGGTGGATATTCCATATTCCGGAATATGGAATAAGGGTGCGCTGTGGAGCTGAAACCCCAGGACCTCGTGGTGCTGTACAAGCAGGTCGCTCAAGCAGGGCGATCCTGGACGTATGCATCCTTGGGCGAAGCGCTGCAGATGAGCGCCTCGCAAGTGCACCGTAGCGTGAAGCGATGCACGGCGTCCGGTTTGGCGCTTGAGAAAGGGCGCGGCGAATGGGAGGCGGTGCGTACGGCGCTGCATGAATTCGCAGTCCACGGCGTGCGCTATGCGTTCCCCGCCGCCTTGGGTCCTGTGCGACGAGGGATCCCCACGGCGTTCGGCGCGCCGCCGCTGTCCGTGGATATCGCCAGCGCGCCCGGCGAGGCGCCGGTGTGGCCGAGTGCAGAAGGCACGGCAAAGGGGCCGGGCGTGGCGCCGTTGTCCGCCAATGCGCCGCACGCTGCGCTGGCCGATCCTGGCCTGTACGAATTGTTGGCGCTTCAGGACGCCTTGCGCATCGGCCGTGCGCGCGAGCGCGCATTGGCCGCCAAGCACCTCAAGCAACGGTTGGGCCTGGGCGATGCGAGCTGACGATCCCAATCTGCCGCATCTACGTGCGATCGCCGATGCGCTAGGCGAACTGCGCGAGCAGGTCGTCTTCCTCGGTGGCGCAGTCGTTGGCCTGTTGCTGTCCGATCCATTGGCCGAGAGCGTTCGCGCTACCTACGACGTCGATGCGGTGGTGGATTTGGACTGGTCCCGGTTCCGTCGCATCGAAGAGCGCGTACAGACGCAAGGCTTCGCCCGCGAGATGGAAAGTGGCGTGGTCTGCCGTTGGGTGCATCGTGAGTCTGGCGTGGTGTTCGATCTGATGCCGGTGGATTCCGAGGTCCTGGGCTTCTCGAATCGTTGGTACGCCTACGCCGTGGAAACCGCTCAGTCAGTTGAATTGGATGAGCGTTTATCCATACGGATGGTCACGGCGGTCGCGTTCGTGGCGACGAAGCTCGAGGCCTTCGCCACGCGAGGTAAGGGCGACTTTCTTTCCAGCCACGATCTGGAGGACGTGCTCAATGTCATCGACGGTCGGGCAGAACTGGTGGAAGAACTTGCCATGGCGCCGGAAGACCTGAGGCGCATGGTCGCCAACGCGTTTGCGGCGCTGCTGGACGATCCCGCCTTCGCGAATGCGCTACCCGGTTTGGTGGCCGAGCCCGGAAGGGCAGGGATTGTGCACGAACGCCTTCAAGCCATGCTCCTTTTGCGGCCACAGTGAAAATCGCCGCATGACGAAGATGCCGCACGCAAGACGACACTCCCAACCTCGCGCCGACGTCGACGCGGTGGCCGAGCGGCGCTGCGCCGGCATCGTCGCGTCCGGGAAGACCATTGCGTGGAGCGACATGCGCGTCTACCTGGAAAAGGGCATGTCAGCTGAGCTGAACCCTGCTCGGTCGGCTACCTGCTGCCTGTAACACACATGTGCTACATTGCCTCGAACCCATCGCCGGGAGCTCTGCATGAGCACCACCACCATCCGCCTGCCGGACGCGCTCAAGGCCCGCATCGCCAAGGCGGCGGAAGCGGCCGGCACCACGTCGCACAACTTCATCCTGGAAGCCATCGCCGAGAAGGCCGAACTGGCCGAGCGGCGCGCCGATTTCCACGCCCAGGCCGATCAGCGTTGGGCCGAGTTCCTGGAGACGGGTGAGACCATCCCGTGGGACGAGGCGCGCACCTACTTCAGGGCCCAGGTTGCAGGAAAGCCTGCGAAGCGGCCGGTGGCGCGCAAGCTGGAAGACTGAAGTGGCGCGCATTCGCCTCGGCCCCGGCGTGATCGAGGATATGGAGCGGATCGCCGCGTATTTGCGCGACCAAGAGAGCGCGCATGCAGAAGAGAGAGCCGAGGAGATCGTCAGCGCGTTCGACGTGCTGGCAGGCAATCCGTTGATCGGCCGTCCGGTCCATGGAGACAGCCGCGAACTGGTGATGGGTCGCGGTTCGCGCGGATACGTGGCGTCGTATCGCTATGTGGATGTGACCGACACGGTGGTCGTGCTGGCGATCCGCGCACAGCGAGAGGCGGGCTATGCACGCGATGCATGAAACCAAGGCGGACACCCGCCCCAACTAACAAGGAAGACCGCTGATGCTCACAGCACTGTTCGACAAGCTGTTCAATCGCAAGCCCAGCCCGGATGCGTTCGCCAAACTGTTCGAGGATGCCTTGCGCGCGCAGGGCTGCCGCGACGAACTGACGTACCGGCCTGACGAATTCCGCCTTGTCGCGCCGCGCGGGCGCATCATCAACCTGCACAACGCCTACCACGACTACACCACCGCCGATCGCCAGCGCCGCGCCGAGGTGCTGCGCAGCTATGCCGCGGCCTTCGTGGAGGAGGGTGGCGAAGAAAACCAGATCGAGACGTTGGAGCAGGCGCGGCCGATGCTGATGCCCGTCGTGCGCCATCGCGCCATGTTCGAGGAAATGCGCCTGGAGCATGTCCGCGAGCATGGCTGGGAGACACCGTTCACCACCGTCTGGCGCGAGCTGAGCGAGGACTGCGTCGAGTTGCTGGCGATCGACCGCCCCGATTCGACCTCGACCCTGCTCGCTGGGCCGAAGGACGCATGGGGCATCACCTTCGAGCAAGCCCTGGCCATCGCCCACGACAACCTGCGCGACGTCACGCCGGACCGCTTCGTCGAGGTCGCCGCAGGCATCTTCCGCGGCGCATGGCAGGATGCCTACGACACCAGCCGCGTGTTGCTGCCCGACGTGCTGCAGCGCGTCCCGGTAAAGGGGCGGCCGGTGTTCATGCTGCCCACCCGCGATTGCCTGCTGGTCGTGGGCGACCGCGACGAAACCGCGATGGCGGGCATGCTGGAACTGAGCATGGAAGCGGCCGCGAACGGCCGCTGCATCTCCTCGCTGGCCTTCGCTTACGACGACGCGCGCCGGATCGTGCCGTTCGCGCTGCCGCAGCCCGAGCACCGGCGCCGCCAGGCCGATCTGCAGCGCATGATGGATGCGCCGGCCTATTCCCTGCAGAAGGAACTGCTGGAAAAGATCCACGAAGCGAACCACACCGACATCTTCGTCGCCTCCTACCGCGTGTTCGAGGAGAACGACGGCAGCGGTAAGCAGTTCTCGTTGGCGACCTGGACCCGCGATGTCGACACCTCCTTGCCGAAGGCCGATCGCATCGCCTTCGTCATGCCGAAGGACGCGGATGACGCGGACATGGTGGTCGCGGACTGGGACAAGGCCGTCGCGGTGGTCGCCGAACTGATGCAGCAGGAACCCGATTTCTATCCGCCGCGCTTTCGCGTGCGAGGCTTTCCCAGCGAGGCGCAACTCAGGCAACTGGCGTGACCTAGCCGCTGCCATCGGGTCGGCAGGGTGGGGTCCTGGCGGCCCGAGCTGATTGCCCGCTGTCTGCGTTCCACGCGGCCGCGTCGAACCCGCCACGCCGTCTGTATCCTGCGCCGGCCCATTCGAAGAGCCCCCATGCGCCAGATCCTGACGACTGCTATCGCCCTGGCCCTGGCCAGCGTCTCGCCGTACACGTTCGCCCAGCCGGAACGTCCTGCGCCCAGCATTGCCGCCGCGCCGGCCGCCGCGGTCACCACGCAATTGCCGCGCACCGCCAGGCCGCGCCATTACGCGCTGGAAGTCACCCCGCACGCCGACACGATGACGTTCGACGGCAAGGTCCGCATCGCGCTCGACGTGCTGCAGCCCACCGACCGCATCGTGCTGCAGGCGGCCGACCTGCGCTTCGGCCGCAGCACCCTGACCGGCGGCAAGGCAAAAGCCGCGCTGGTCGCCAAGGTCGCCACCGACGCCGACGCGCAGACCGCCAGCTTCGTGTTCGCCAAGCCGCTGGCGCCGGGCAGCTACGTGCTGTCCATCGACTACAGCGGCGTCATCAACACCCAGGCCAACGGCCTGTTCGCGCTGGACTACGCCACCGCGCACGGCCAGCGCCGCGCGCTGTACACGCAGTTCGAGAACTCCGACGCGCGCCGTTTCCTGCCGTCCTGGGACGAACCCGATTTCAAGGCCACCTTCGACCTGACGGTGAACGCACCGGCCGCGCAGATGGTGGTCGGCAACATGCCCGTGGCCGCCACCGCCGACCTCGGCAACGGCCTCAAGCGCGTCGCGTTCCAGACCACGCCGAAGATGTCCACCTACCTGCTGTTCCTGGGCGTGGGCGATTTCGAGCGCACCGCGCTCAAGGGCGACAACGGCACCGAGATCGGCGTGATCGCCCAGCAGGGCAAGGCCGAGCAGGCGCGCTTCGCGCTGGAGTCCGGCCGCGACGTGCTGCGCGAATACAACGACTACTTCGGCGTGCGCTATCCGCTGCCCAAGCTGGACAACATCGCCGCGCCGGGCGGCAGCCAGTTCTTCAGCGCCATGGAAAACTGGGGCGCCATCTTCACCTTCGAACATTCCTTGCTGCTGGACCCGGCGGTGTCGGATGTGACCGACCGCCAGCGCGTGTTCACCACCGCCGCGCACGAGATCGCGCACCAATGGTTCGGCGACCTGGTGACCATGGCCTGGTGGGACGACCTGTGGCTCAACGAAGGCTTCGCCACCTGGCTGGAAGGCCGCACCACCGCCAAGCTGCACCCGGAATGGGATATCGACAAGACCGGCCCGGCCTACGTCAGCCGCGCCGCCATGGGCCGCGACGCCTACGCCACCACCCACCCGGTGGTGCAGAAAGTGGACACCGTCGAACAGGCCAGCCAGGCCTTCGACGGCATCACCTACGAAAAGGGCTCGGCGGTGATCGGCATGCTGGAGGACTACGTCGGCGCCGACGCATGGCGCGACGGCGTGCGCCGCTACATCGCCAAGCGCGCCTACGGCAACGCCGTCACCGGCGACCTGTGGCAGGAAATCGACGCCGCCGCGCCCGGCAAGCAATTCCTGCAGGTGGCGCACGACTTCACCCTGCAGCCCGGCGTGCCGCTGATCAAGGTCGCCACCAGCTGCAACGCTGGCACCACCGTCGTGCGCCTGGAGCAGGGCGAATACACCCTCGACCGCCCCGACAAACAACCGCTGCACTGGCACGTGCCGGTGGCCGTGCGCAGCGGCGACAAAGACGTGCGCGTACTGGTGGACGGCAGCGCGCAGCTGCAACTGCCCGGCTGCGCCGCGCCGGTGCTGGTCAACGCCGGGCAGAAGGGCTACTACCGCACGCTGTACGCGCCCGCGCAGTTTAAGGTGCTGACCGCTGGCTTCGCCACGCTGCCGGTGGTGGACCAGCTCGGCGTGCTGCTGGATACCAGCGCATTGGCCAGCGTCGGCCTGCAGCCGCAAGCGGACCTGCTCGGCCTGGCCGACACCGTGCCGGTGGGCGCCGCGTCGGACCTGTGGGCCACCGTCGCCACGGTCTACGCCGGCATCGACGACCTGTTCCAGGACGACCCGCAGAGCCAGGCCGCCTGGCGCCGCTACGCGCTGTCGCGGCTGGCGCCGGAGTTCGCCACCCTGGGCTGGGACGACCGCGCCAGCGACGCCGCCCAGGACAAGCAATTGCGCGCGCACCTGATCGACACGCTCGGCGGCATGGGCGACGCCCAGGTGATCGCCGAAGCGCGCCACCGCTTCGCCGCATTCCAGTCCGACCCGAAGGCCTTGTCGCCGGAACTGCGCAACAGCGTGCTGGGCATCGTCGCGCGCCATGCCGACGCCGCCACCTGGGACGCGCTGCATCGGATGGCGCAGAAGGAGACGTCCTCGATGATCCGCGACCAGGACTACCTGCTGCTGGCCGCCGCCAAGGACACCACCCTCGCGCAACGCGCCCTGGACATGGCGCTGACCGACGAACCCGGCGCCACCAACAGCGCCTCCATGATCTCGGCGGTCGCGGGCGAGCATCCGGACCTGGCCTTCGATTTCGCCGTGGCCCACCGCGACCACGTGGACACCCTGATCGACACCACCTCGCGCGCCCGCTACTACCCGCGCCTGGGCGCCGGCTCCGTCGACCTGAAGATGGTCGACAAGATCCAGGCGTATGCGCAGCGTTACCTCGCCGCGACCTCGCGCCGGGATGCGGATGCGGCCATCGCCGACATCCGCACGCGGGTGAAGCTGCGTGCGCAGCGGGTGCCGCAGATCAAGGCGTGGTTGGTGGGGCGGAAGGGGTGAGGCTTGGCAGTTGCTGGTTGAGTGGGGCTGGCTGCCGCCAGGGAGCCTTTCCCTGGCCCAGGCAAGCCTGCGCTGATACCCAAATTGGGTAATGACCAACCCATTCTGGGTAACAAGGTCACCGCCGTTACTACAAGGCCCAGCCCTCGCATGTGCTCTATCGCCCGTCATCGGGTCTGGCCGGTGTCTTGCTCTCCCGTACGAAGCAATGCGTGCTGGCCGTGCTGTACGGCAGCCGCAAAATGGCGTCGGGGGCGTAAGCCGATCGCCGCCACGGGCGGGGCTCCTGTGCGGTGCAGTAGGATCCCGCCAAGCTGGCCGATGCCGGCCTGCTTGCCATACAGGGCAAGGCCAAGCAGGGGCGCTGCTAGGCAAACCGCGCTAGTCCGTGCGCGATGCGCATTTCGTCTACAACTGCTCTTGCAATGCGGTCTTTTCCCGACCCATAGTGCGCCAAGGTACGCGCCGTTCAGCGTGACAGGGCCACGTGCCAGGGCATTGGTCGTGCTCGCCACAAGCGCAGTCGTTTTGCTTCAGGGCTGCGTACACAAGGAGGAAGTACATGCGTCGCGTTGGCTCCAGTGGATTCTTTGCAGGGACGCTGCTGCTGGTCACCATGGGCTGCACCCAAGAGAGCGCGCGTTCGACAACGGCGCCTGTGCCGCCTCCGCCGGCCTCTGCTGCAGCCGAGGACCGTTACCCGGCCGTGCCGGCGTCCTCGCCGCAGCCGTGGACGCGTTTCGTTTTGGAGCGGGCCATGGGCGCAACGTGTTCGACGCGGGCGCAACGCAACTCTTCTGGTCGCAGCGTCCTCTTACCGGCCGACGAGTGCCTCGGGCCGGCGCCGCGTCCGTTGGCCAAGGTCGTGCTGTCGCTCGCGCCAACCGACCTGGCCGAAAGCGAGGAGGAGCGGCTCAAGGCGTTGGACGACGCGGCATATGTTGCTTCGCCCGGTTTGGGCAAACGTCCGGATTTCATGTTGGCCACCGAAACGTTCTGGGTGCGTTCGTTCGAGGCGCCCGATCCGCGCGATACCGTCTATCTGGTGCAGGGCGTGGCGTGCACGGCGCATGCGCTGGAGTGCCAGGGCGGCACTGGAGTGCGCGCATTCCGCTTCGCTGCAAATGGCAAGCTGGCTGACGTCAGCGACCAGGTTCTTCCTGCCGCGCCCACCTTGAGCGAGGCAGAGATCCGCCGCTACGACCCCTATGCGGAACCGATTCCGCTGCTAGATACGTCGCGCTTGTGGACGGTTCCCGTCCTGCGCTGGGTGATCGAATTGGATCCTGATGCGCCGCTGGCCGACGATCCCCGTTACTACAACGATTGGGCCTATGTGCATTTCGGCTTCCTGGTGTGGAAAGGCCGACGGTTCGAGTTGACCGACAAGGTCGACCGCTTGCACTGGCCGTGTCGTCCGGTCCCTGAAGGTGAGCCGGAATGTTCCGGCTCACTGGACAAGATGGGCGATCGGTTCGTTACCCCTTAGTCGATGCATGGAGAGCAATGATGGCTCGGGTAGTAGAATTCAATATCAGGGAGCGCGCAGACGAAGTCGCTGCGCTGTTCAACGCCAATCGTCCCGCTGAGGCGCTGGCACTGCTGGAGCGGCAGCGGCAAGGGCAGCCGGAGGTGGTGCAGGAAAGCCTGGATCGCTATGTCGGCACCAGTGCCGAGCGCAGTCTTGCGGGCTATAGTGCAGCGCCTCCTAGCCCCAATGCGGGAGAGGTGTTGCAGCGCCTGCAAAATGCCAGAACGAGCGAGCCGCGTTTCCCCGCGCATGCCGAGATTGCGACGCTCTCCGACGGTCAAAAGTACGACGTCTATGCCAGCATCGCGCAGACGCGTGGAAATGCAGCAGCCGATCAGGCGCTGGCGACGCCGGGGCAGAGAGTCATCCTAGGCCTGCGGCAAGAAAACTCGACGTTCGACACCATGCAGGATGCCGCTCATCCCGCGCAGCGGCGCGCAGACAATCCAGCCACGCCACGTGATGAGTCGCGTGGTGGCGGCGGAATCTACAACGACCGCCTGGTCGTATTGTGGAAAGATGCCAACGGCACGCCGCACGTGGTCGAATCCGACCGGGCCAACACCGAGCCCACCGCACAGTACGATCACCACGCCGGCAGTACCGGCAACCGTCCGTTTGCCGACGGTGGGCGAGAAACCCGCAGGTTGGATCCATCCCCGGGTTTCGAGGACATTGCGCGGCCCAGGAAGATCGAGGGCGACGATGTAAACGCAGACGGCATTCGCGACCTGGGACGCCTGCGTGACGGCACGGTCGAGATGCAGATGGCGCAACATCCCAATCCCATAGCGGGCGGGGCACTGGAAGACGCGCTTAGGCCGAGCCAAGCCGCCATCGCGGCAGGGCGTGGCATGGTGCAGCGCGACAGCAACGCCGATGGCTGGTTCGATCGGGCCGACGTCAACGGCGTGCAAGACCTCAACGACACGTTCAAGATCCACCGCGGATCGCGCGGCAGCACCGATTCGGCTGGTTGCCAGACGATACATGCGGACGACTACGACACGTTCATGCAAGCCGTTCAAGGCAATCCTGCGCAGACCCGCTGGCAATACGTGCTGACCAGCACGACGCCAGGTCCGGTGAGAGAGCAGCAGCGCGACCAGGAACACCAGCAGGAAGGCGCCAGGCCAGGACCGGCCCAGCAGGACGGACGAGGGCCGCCGGAACACCATCGTCCCGAGGGTCGGCCCGCAGCGCCACCGCACGGCGGGCAGCCCCGGGCAGAGATCGAGCCTGCACAGCAGGCAGCGCTGCACCCGCTGCACGCCCAGGCGAGCACCCTGGTCGGGCAGTTGGACGCGCGCTTGGGCAGGGCCAGCGACGAACACAGCGAGCGCATGAGCGCCAGCCTCGCGCATCTGGCAAAGGAGCACGGGTTGGAGCGCATCGATCATGTGCTGCTGAGCGAGCAGACGCCGCGTGCTGCGGCGGGCGCAACGGTGTTCGTCGTGCAGGGCGAGCCTAGTAATCCGGCGCATCTGCGTGCCGACATGCCGACCGAGGTGGCGGTCAATACGCCAGTGGAACAGTCATTGGCCCAACTGCAAGCGCTCGATGCGCGCTCGCTGGCACAGAGCCAGGCGCAGGACCAAGCTCTGACGCAAGAGCAGGGAGCCAAGCAACGCGGGATGGGCTGATGCGCCAGAGTGCTGGTTTCGGTGGGATCGAAGTGCGTAGCGCTGTCTGCCGATGCTGGCGAGCACGATGACGTCGCCTTCCCAGCCACGGCGCAGGCACGATCCCGCGGTTTGCGGAGTGCCTGAGTCGGTGTCGCATGAAGGCGAAGCTGTCTCCGGCTTCGCCGAGCAGTCCGTGCTTGGCGAGATGTCGCCGCGTCAGGGGCAGGAAGCGTTCGTCGCGCGTGGGTTGGCGTCCCGCGCCAAGGCCCGCCGATCGGGCGTCTATGTCGAGGCAAAGGATGTGTTGGCGGCGCTGCAGTCCCGGTTGGACTTGGCGCGTAAGGGCTAAACCCGGGAGTCTGGCGGTAAGCCCCAGCGTGAAGGCGGCTATCATTGAGTGCGCGTCCTGCACCCTAGACACCGGAGACATGGAAAAGCCGATGGCCAACATCACCAAGCGCCGCAAAGGCGAGCTGATTCGCATGCTGTTCCAAATCCTCAAGGCACAGCCGGAGGGAATGCGGGCCAGCGAAGCGCTGGAGCTGTTGGCGAAGCAGGCCACGTTGACCGAGTACGAGGAAGGGAACTACGAGACCGGCGGACGCCGCTTCGAGAAGATCGTGCGGTTCAGCACCGTGGCGCCGGTGAAGGCCGGTTGGCTAGTCAAGGACAAGGGCATCTGGACGCTGACGCCCGAGGGCGAAGCCGCCTTGCAGGCTTATCCCGACCCGGAACAGTTCAACCGCGCGGTCGGCCAGCTATACAAGAAATGGAAGAGCGCCCAGCCCGACCCGGTCGAGGGCGAAGAGGGTGAGGAGGAGATCGGCGAGGGTTCGGCCACCATCACCCTGGAAGAAGCCGAGGAGATGGCCTGGACCGAGATCGAGGCATATCTCGCGGCGATGCCGCCTTACGATTTCCAGGAACTCGTCGGCTCTCTGCTGAAGGCAATGGGCTACCACGTCGCCTGGATCGCCCCGCCCGGCAAGGACGGCGGCACCGACATCATCGCCTACAACGACCCGCTCGGCACCCGGCCGCCGCGCATCAAGGTGCAGGTCAAGCGCAACGCCAACTCCCCGCGCATCGATGTGAGGGACCTGCGCAGCTTCATGGCCGTGCTCAGCGAGGGCGACGTGGGCCTGTTCGTGGCCCTGTCCGGCTTCACCAAGGATGCGGACTACGAGGCGCGGCAGTCGCATCGCCGCATCAACCTGATCGATGCGCGCAAGCTGCTGGGGTTGTGGACCGCCCACTACGCCCAGCTTGACGATGTCGCCCGCACCCGCATGCCGCTTAAGCCGGTGTGGTTTCTTGCTGGGGACGAGTGAGTAGATGGCTCTGCAGACAAGTAGTTTTGTTGCCTGTAGTTTTGTTGCTTGAGATTTGGGTAATCTGAGTAAGCAGAAAGCCCTATCAACATATAAAGGACAGGAGTGCGCGCGTTCACTGTCTCCTTTAATAAAAGCTATCATTGAACGTGATATTGTAAATTCAGGATAATAAGAGATAGAGATGCATTACGAGACTGTATTAATAAAAGATAAGCCCAGTGCAGCTCCCGCGAAGTTTACTATTTTCTTGGTCGGGGATGAGCGTTTCGTGTTTTGCCCGATTCGTGAAAAGGCGTACAAGGTGGATTCTAAGCCGGAAGAAATAGTTCGGCAGTGGTGGCTATACCGACTCCGTGATCAATATGGTTACAAATTTAGCCAAATTGGAGTGGAGGTTTCAGTCCGCGTTGGATCGGCAGAAGCAAAAAAGAAGGCCGATATAGTCGTCTATAAAGATGACACGAAGCGTATTGCGAGAATATTTGTTGAGGTCAAAAAGCCTGACCGGAAGGACGGTGTGGACCAGCTTGAGGTCTACATGAATGCCACCGGTTGCCGCCTGGGCCTCTGGAGTAATGGTGGAACTCCACATGTTTATTTGCTCCGTGTAGAGCCCAAAGATGGCCAAGAGGAAGCTAGTTGGCGAGAGCTGAGAAATATCCCTGCTGCGGAGGAGGATATCTCATCCGTTGACAGGCCTCTTACTCGCAGTCAGCTTGAGCCGGTTAATGATTTTCTCGCCATTTTGCGTGAATGCGAGGATCACATTAAGGCGCACGAGGGGGTTAATGTTTTTGATGAGATATTCAAGCTGATATTTGCGAAACTCTACGATGAGCGTCGTAATTTGAAGAATGATGATTCGCCAGCCAAGTTTCGAGTGGGTGCGCTTGAATCAGCAGTGGACGCACGAGGGCGCATTGTTAAGCTTTATTCAGATGCTCGCACTCAGTGGCAGGGTGTGTTCGCTCCAGGTGAAGATATAAATCTTGGTGATGAGACGCTAGCATTTTGTGTATCTGCACTTCAAAAGACCTATCTTTTGAAGTCCGATGCGGACGTGCTTGGTGCTGCATTCGAGGTAATGGTCAATCCGACGATGAAGGGTGATAAGGGGCAATACTTTACCCCTAGGCATGTCATTGATCTTTGTATAGATGTACTTAATCCGCAGGATAGTGAAACTATTTTCGATCCAGCATGCGGCAGCGGGGGGTTTCTCGTATCTGCAATGGATCATGTATTCAAAGCCATACGTGCAGAGCGTGATGACGAAAGCGAGATCTTAGAGAATCAGAAGGATTATGCCTCCAGCAATGTGTTCGGGATGGACTACGATCCTATGATCGCTAAGGTTGCCAAGGCCTATATGCTTATATGGGGGGACGGCCGGTCGAATATCTGCGTTGGGGATGGGCTAAATGACGGAAATTGGTCGGATGAGGCTCGGGCGAAGTTTCAGGACGTGCGACAAGGAAAAAGGAAGTTTAGGCAGTTCGACATTATCGCGACTAATCCACCATTTGCAGGTGACATATCCGCAGAAGATACGTTGTCGAAGTATCGCCTCGCTTATAAGACTGAAGCAAGTGGGCGTAGCAAGCGCCTCGCAAGAGTTTCGCGTGACATCCTTTTTCTTGAGCGGTGCTTAGAGTCGTTGTCTTCTGGGGGGAGGATGGCCATCGTGCTTCCCCGGGGGATATTTAAAAATTATACCGACGAGCGGGTTCGGAGATTTATTCTTCAGCGTGCAAAAATCAAGGCGGTCGTTAGTCTTACAGGGAATATGTTTAAGCCCTTCACGAACACAAAGACTTGTGTGCTTTTCGTGCAAAAACGAGAAGTTGAGCTTGTCGATCTGCACAAGGCGGCTAACGATGGGCCAATTGTTTACGCAGTGGCTGAGCAATCGGGCAAGGACCAAAGTGGCCGGTTGATACGGGATAGTTCTGGTGCGATAATTTCAGACCTCGGTATAATTGGAAAATATCTTAAGAAAGAAATTTCTTGGAGGTCAAAGTAATGGCGTTGTTAACGAAGCGACCGTTTGTGGATGCGCTGTTGGATTTGAATGTGGATGGCGATGCATTGCTTTCGCAGAATCACATCTTTGAGCCAGAATTTCACCAGGAATTGTATCGAGCCGCTAGCGAGAATGCGAAGGAGAGCCGTGGAGCATTCCGTATTGGCGATCTTTCACGTATTTTACGTGAGCCTAATCGCGGAAGGCAACCTGAATATATCGACGATGAGAGTGATCCGGAGTCCTTGGTTTACCAGGGGATGGTCGATCGCTCTGGAAAGAAAGTTGGTTCTGCTGCTACCAGTAACATATGCGCCCTTAAATCTGTTGCGGTCCGCTGGGGCTTTGTCGATTTTGGCGTCGCCCGCGCAGTCTCGAAAGATTTTTTCATTAAGCATGGAAGTCGAGCAGGTGTCCAAAAGCATGATCTTTTGATCAACTCGACGGGTGATGGCACAATCGGACGCGTTGCCATTTATAATAGGGATCATAAAGCCGTGGTTGACGGTCATATTACTATTGTCAGATTCAAAGAGCCTGACTACGCTTGGTATACGGCAGCCTACCTGCTCAGTGAGCAGGGGCAGCGCCAAATTTACCGATACATAAACGGTTCGAGTGGCCAGGTTGAGATATATCCGCAGGACATAAGTCGCCTTTGGGTCCCAGTGAAGTCCCCTGCTAAGGTTAGATCTATAGCGGAGAAATTCCGCTCGGCAGTTAAGAAGTACGAAGAGTTTGATGTGGAAATGACTTCGATGCTCGCCATGGTGTAAGAGATCGTCCGGTGGCTTGACCTAACGCGCTAGCGGGTGCATGATTACCACACGGAGCCTAGAAACTCCTCGTATAGCGGTACCCACCTCCGACAAACTGGTGGGTTTTTTGTGCCTGCATACTTTGTAGGTACAGCCGACGCGGCGTTCTGCGTCGGGAGGGCGGTGAATACAACACCCGAAAGGGGAATAAACCCGCCGGCTATACGCGGTTTCTAGCCTCCCGACTTCCCGTCCGCCATTGGCGGCGGACGGCCACTTCATGGAAGGAGAGGCGACGATGTCGGAGTACAGAACGGACGATCTTGAAATGGCGGGCTATTTCCTGCCCGAAGAGAGCCAGTTCCGGTTGGTGCGGCTGGGCGAGTTCATCAAGTTCCTCGCAAGACTGGCAGAGCCACGCAGCGTGGACGAAGAGCGGGAGGCCGCGCCGAAGGTGCGAGCGGGCGAGCTAGCGGTGTGCATGGAATTGCTCGCGGAGCAGATGGACATGGTGCTACGCGAGGTGTCGTGGCCGGCATGTCGTCAGTCTCTTTACTCGGGCCAGGATCTTGGCGCCGACACCGTGGACGCTTCGATGCGGGGGAGGGAGTGAGATGGCCGCTACATCCTTTGCCTTCGGCCTGACCCTGAAGCAGGTGGACGCGCTCGACCGCCTGATGCGGACGATCACGGTCTATGGCGATGTGATCGCCGCGGGCGGTGCTGCCCATTTCGATCACCGGTCCTTGCCTGCGCTTGGAGAGGCGATCTATGACGCGGCTCATGCGGTGCGCGGCATCCTTGTTGAGGTGGTCAAGCAGAAGCTTTGAGCAGCGCGGCGCAATAGTGCGTTTGGCCCGGCTGCTCTATACGGCATGCCCATCCGGCTGTATGCCATGCCATGCGGTCGCAGGAAAGTGTCTGCCTCCGTGCGGCGGACCTTGCGTATGCTTGGCCCCTGCCAGGAAACAGTGCGGCCAAGCGCCAAGGAACCACGATGCAGCAGAGCGAGGAGGCCGCCCCTGGCGGCAGTGAGGCCGGCGAGCGACCGGGGAAACGCAATGCGCCGGCCATGCCGCTGTGGCGCATGTTGCGCCAGACGTTCGGGGTGGACCTGAAATGGCTGGTGCCCTGTTGGGGTGGCGGCATGGTGCTGGCGCACTTCCTGCGCATCGGCTATGTGCTGTCGCTCGGCGATCTTGGCGTGGTGCTGAGTGCGGTGGCGTTGTTTGGTGCGATTGCGCTGCTCGGTTTTTTGGCAGTGCTTGCGCTGCCCGCGTGGGTGATCGGGATGCTGGTCGATCAGCACGTGCTGCCCGTCCCGTTGCGGCCGAGGCAGGACAATGCGCCACGCAAGGGATTGAAATCCTACTATCGTCGCGCGCAGGTCGCGCCGCGCCCGCGGCAGGAGCGCATCTTCGGCAGTATGTGGGTGTTCGCCGGAGCGGCACTGGTGAGTGCCGCTTACTACACCATCATGCTGCTCTGCGCGCGCTCGGGCTTCGGCGGTGTGGCGACCTATGGCGTCATCGCCGGTTTCTGCGTTGGTGCAATCACCTTGATGGTGCTGACCGTCGCCTGGGACTTTGATCGCGTCCGTCGGTTTTGGCCGATTTTGCGCAAGCGGCACAATACGTTCGTGTTGATGCTGCTGATGTACCTGGCCTTCTGGCCACTTGCCGCGTTTGCGGTCGATTACGTGGCACCTCCCGTGCGGGGCAGGGACTGGTTCTATCTCGCGCTTTCTGCGCTGATGCTGGTTTTCGCCCATTGGGGGGTGTACGTAACCCATCGCGTCGAACTGTCCAAACGTCTGCGAGGTTTTGCGCCAGCGTTGTTGATCGTGGTGATCTACAGCGGCGCGCTGCTCGGCAGCGTGGACGTCACCGTGCGCAAGCTCGGCATCGGCATGCTGCCGAGCGTGCAGTTGCAATTGACGGAGCAGGGCTGCCAGATCGTCAAGGCCGCCTGGCCGGAAGCGCGCTGCGAGCGAGCGCAACCCGGATCGAACGTGTATGTGCTGCCGTCGGTCGATGTGCTGACCCGGTTGGGATCGGATTTCTATGTGGCGCCGCCTGGTGGGCTCAGCGATGAGCACAAGCCGCGCTTTCTGATTCCTGCGAGCCAAGTGCTGAGTTGGAGCAGGGTCGAGGCTGCCAAGAAGACAGCAGTTGCACCGCCCACACCACCAGCCAAGTAATCGATTGCCTGTTTGCAAACAGGTGCTGTGTTCGGGCTAGCAGGCAGCACGCGGCCACCCTGTTCTGAGGGTGGCCGGCGACTGCAAACAGCAAAGCTACAGCGCCTGCACCATCGGCCGCTGCTGCGCTTCCTGTGTCTGGACCTGGTTCTGCACTTGCTGCTGCTCGCGCTCCTGCACCTGCTGGTTGGGCTGCTGCGCTTGCGCCTTGTCAAACGACTGCTCGACCGGGGTCTGCGCCGCTTCCGCGGTCGACATGTGCGCGCGCATCTTGGCCGGGTCGTCAGACGCGCCCTGCACGATGAAGATGTTCTCGCCCGCCGGGGCGGCCCTGGTCTTCTCACTGAGTGCGATCTGGTCGACGCTGCTGAAGTTGTTCTGCTTGGCCAGTGCGTACAGGCTGGCGCTGACGCGGTCGTTGTCGGCCGGGTCCAACTGGCCGGGACCGTTGAGGCCTTCGACCTTGCCGCGGATCTGCTGCAGCATGGCGGGGTCCTGGGGACCCTGGTGCGCGGGGGCGTCGTCCGGCGCCGGAGCGCGCTGCCGGTCCAGGGCCGGTTGCTCGCGGTAGCGCAGTGCCTCGGTGCGTTCCCGCGACAGCATGCGGTTGTCGATGCCCGGCTCGACCCGGCCGGGGAAGTCGTTCACCGGCACGTCCATCAGTTCGCCGAAGGTGCGGTAGGCGGAGTTGCTGTTGACGGTCTCGCCGAAGACCTTGAAGCCGTAGTTGGGGTAATTGAGGTCCTGCGCGTTGAGTTCGGGCACGGCGCTGACCGCGGTGTTCCAGCGCGCCAGGATCTCGTCCTTGTCGCCGGTGGCGACGGTGCGCGACGGCTGGCCTTCCTGGATGTAGCTGGTGCCGTCGACCTTGGCGCCGATGGCGCTGGCGTAGCCGGCGTCGTGCGGGTAGTGCCAGGCGCGCAACGAATGCTTGGTCTCGTCGGTGCCGATCGGGATGGCTTCGCCGGTCTGCCGGTCGGTGGCCAGGCCGTGCAGTTCGGCCAGGGCCTTGCCGTGCTCGTCGCGCAGTACCCAGTAGTCGTGGCCGGCAACGCCGGCGACGCCGAGCGAGCGTGCTTCAATCGAATAATCGGGCATGTCTGTCTCCTTCCTTGGTGATCGGGGTTAGTGCGGTTGGGTGGCGACGCAGCTGTCCAGCGAGGCCTTGAGGTCCTTCATCGCCTGCGCCACGCCCAGGTCGACGAAGTATGCGCCTGCGCCCTTCAGGGTGATCTTGGCCTGGCCGGCACCTTGCGCGCGCTCGATGCGCATGCGGAAGCCGCTGCGGTTTTCTTCTTCGAAGTTGCCCGATTCCAGTACGCCCTTGGCGTCGTCCTTGCGCGTGACCTTGGGCCAGGAGCTGCTGGTCTCGGACAACTTGGTGATGCTGGTCTCGGCGCAGTCGAACAGGCGCTGGGTCGGCAGGTCCGCGGGCACTGCCAGGATATCGGAGGCCATCGGGGTCTTCTTTGCGGCGGCGGACATGCTGCATGCTCCTGCGACGAACAAGAGGCCGGCGATCTGGGCGGCGGCGAGCCACGGCTTCATGTGCTTCTCCTTGTGTGGCCCGGCGTGTCGCACTGCGGTGCTGCGGCGAGGCGATGTGCCCACTGTAAATGCGCCGGCTGCGCCTGTCGATTCGGTGCCTGGGCCGCGCGAGCCGGTGCCGGACGGTGTGCGGTGGAGCGCTTGGCGCGGAGCTAGGCCGTGGTCCTGCTTACGGCCGCCGCGCCCGCCTCATTCCCCACCGCCATTGGTCACCAACCGCAGGAACACCTCATGCTGATACCGGCTCATGCGCAGCTGCTGGCCGTTGTCCATGGTGACCACGTGGTGGCCGTTGAACCAGGGATGGATGGCCTTGACCCGGCGCACGTTGATGATCGCCGAGCGGTGCACGCGGGCGAAGTGGCGCGGGTCCAGGCGTGCGCCGAGGGCGGCCATGGTCTCGCGCAGTTCGTGCACGGCGCCGGCTACGTGGAGTTGCACGGTGTTGCGGTTGGCCTTGATCCAGACGATGTCGTCCACGGCGACGAACACCACGTGTTCGTCCACGCGCACGGCGATGCGCTGCAGGTAGGCGTCGCGCTGGCGCAGTGCGTCCAGCGCCTGCAGGAGGTGGGCGGGATTGTTGCCGGCGCCGCCCAGCCGCGCCTTGGCGCGTTGCAGGGTGGCGGCGAAGCGCTCGCGGCTGAAGGGCTTGACCAGGTAGTCCAGCGCGTTGGCTTCGAAGGCCCGCACGGCGTACTGCTCGTAGGCGGTGACGAACACGGTGGCCGGCATGCGCTCGGCGCCGATCTGCGCGACCACGTCCATGCCGGTCATTTCCGGCATCTGGATGTCCAGGAACACCAGGTCCGGCGAGTGCGCGCGGATCGCGGCCACCGCGGCGGCGCCGTCGCCGCATTCGCCGAGCAGGGCGATGTCGGGATGCTCGCGTAGCAGGCGCACGATGGCGTGGCGGGCGATCGGTTCGTCGTCGATGACCAGCGCGGCGATGGTCATGCGGGTACGTGCTCCGGCGCGCCTTCGGCGTCTTCCAGTTCGCGGAATGGCATGCGGATGCGGCACGCCACGCCTTGCGGCCAGATCATGTCCAGGCGGATCTCGGCGTGCGTGCCGTAAAGTTCCTGCAGCCGCAGCCGCGTGTTCGACAGGCCGATGCCGTGGCCGGCGGTGCCGCTGCTGTCGCCCAGGGTGCTGTTGCGGTTGCGCACTTCGATGCGCAGCTGGCCGTCTTCGCGCCGGCTCTCGATCTCCACGCAGTCGGCGCCGGCGTGGCGGCCGATGCCGTGCTGGATGGCGTTCTCCACGATCGGTTGCAGCAGCAGGCTCGGCACCGCGCAGTCCAGGGTGGCAGGATCGATATATAGGCGCGTGGTCAGGCGGTCGCCGAAGCGCTTGCGCTGGATGCCCAGGTACAGGTCGAGCAGGGTGAGTTCGTGGCGCAGGGTGATTTCCTGGCCGTCGAATTCCTCCAGCAGCGCGCGCAGCAGTTCGCTCAGGCGCAACAGCATGTCCTCGGCCGAGGCGACGTCGTCGTCGAGCAGGGTCACGATGGCGTGCAGGGTGTTGAACAGGAAGTGCGGTTGCAGTTGGGTCTTCAGCGCCTGCAGCCGCGATTGCGCCAGTTCCGTGGCCAGGCGGCTGGCTTCCAGTTCGCGGCGGTCGCTCTCGCTGCGGTAGTGCAGCGCCTGTTGGATCGCCAGCAGGCCCCAGTAGGTCAGCAGGCCGATCGCGAAGTGCTTGCCGATGAACTGACCGAGCTGGTCGAAGAACGCGCCTGGCGAGACGACTGCGCCGATGAACATCGCCAGCGCGGTGACGCCGATGCCGGCCAGCAGCTGCCGCCCCAGCGAACGCAGCCGCAGCGGGGTGACGATCGGGAAGCGTTCGCCCAACTGGAACACCAGTGGCGCCAGCGCGGCCCAGGTGTACCACTGGATCATCGACCAGCGCAGGTAGTCGCCGAGCTGCCAGCTGTGGCCGTTGTTGACGGAATCGTACAGACAGCCCTGCACGGCGAACGCCACCACAACGGCGGTCCACAGGCTCAGGTATCGGGTCAGGCCGATTTCCGTGGAACCCAGGCGGATCTTCATCGGGCGATGCTCGAACGGGATGCGGCGATCCTAAGCGCGGTGGTGCGCGCTGAGAAGCGCGGCGAGCAATGGCGACGATTGGTCACGCCGGTACGACGATTCGTCCCGGATCGCTGGGCTTGGGGCAGGGCGGGCGTGCCAGATATGCGCACCGCTGCTGTTGCCGATGTGCACGAGGCGGTATCCCTTCTGCCGGAGATTCCCGCCATGACTCCATTGCCTACCGCCTGCCTTGCCATCGCGCTGCTCGCCGCAGCGGCCACCGCCCATGCGCAGGACGCCAGCCGCACGCACTACGTCATGCTGGTCAACCGCGCGCACGACAGCGTGACCGCGCTGGCGGTCGCTGACCCTGGCAGCACCACGTTCCGCGCCATTGCCGCCGACCCCCTGCGTGGCGGCGGCGACTCGACCACCATCGGCATCGCCGGCGCAGGCTGCCGCTACGACCTGCGTTTCGAGTTTGGCGACGGGCGCACGCTGGTGTACCGCAACCTGGACGTGTGCCGCAATGTGCTGGTACGGATCCGGGCGCTGCCGCGCAAGGAGGTGGATGCGTCGATGCGGTTCGCGGTGTCGATGGGGGATTAGCCTTTTCGAGACTGCGGGGGGCGTTGCGGGAGATGCTTTGGTGAGTGACGTGCTGGCGGGGGCGATACGTGTTGTTGGTGGTGTCTGTCGCGACTGAAGTCGCTCCTACAGGGGCGGTGCGCTAGGGCGCCGCTGCGATGCCGCTGCTATTCGCCGCCCACTGCCAGGGCGGCGTGGATCAGCGCCAGGTGGCTCAGGCCCTGCGGCATGTTGCCGAGCGCGGCGCCGCTGTGCGGGTCGACCAGTTCCGGCAGCAGGCCGACGTCGTTGCCGACGGTGTCGAGCAGGTGTTCGAACAGGCGTCTGGCTTCGTCGCGTTCGTCGAGCAGGCCGTAGGCTTCCACCATCCAGAAGCTGCAGGCGATGAACGCGCCTTCGCGTTGCTGCATGCCGCTGTAGCGGTGCAGCAGGGCGCGCGCGTCGCCGCTGCCGAGTTCGCGGCGGATCGCCTCGCGGGTGGCGATCATGCGTTCGCGGCGCACCTCGCCCAGGCCGAAGCGCGAGGCCAGCATCAGCCCGGCATCCAGCGCGTCGCTGCCGGCGTACAGGGTGTAGGCCTGCTTGTGCTCGGACCAGCAGTGCGCGTCGATCCAGTCGAGGATGCGCGCCTGTTCGCGCTGCCAGCGCGGCAGCATGGCCTTGGACAGGTGACCGGCCTGGGCCAGTTCGCTGGCGCGGCGCAGCGCCATCCAGCACTCGATCTTGGACATGGTGTAGTGCTGCGCGTCCTCCAGTTCCCAGAATCCGGCGTCCTTGCGCATCCATGCCTCGGCGCATGCGTTGCCGAGTTCGAACAGGTGCTGCGCGGTGTGCGGATCGAGGATGTGGCCGTGCTCGACGAAGCGCGCGGTCATCTCGAACACGTCGCCGTACAGGCACAGCTGCAGCTGGTCGGTGGCGGTGTTGCCCACGCGCACCGGGCGCGTGTGGCGGTAGCCGGCGATATCGATCTGCCGCTCGTCAGGGACCAGTTCGCCGTGCAGCGTGTAGCACGGGCGGATCCACGGCCGGTGCCGGGCGATGGTACCGAGCAGCCAGGCGAACGCGGCCTTGGCGTCGGGCAGGGCGCCCACGCGCAGGAACGCCTTGGTGGTGTAGGCGGCATCGCGCACCCAGGCGTAGCGGTAGTCCCAGTTGCCGTTGCCGCCGATGCCCTCGGGCAGCGAGGTGGTGGCCGCGGCGGCGATGGCGCCGGTGGGCGAATACCACAGGAACTTCAGCGCCAGCGCCGAGCGCAGCACGGTCTGCGGGTAGCCGCCGTCGTAGTGCAGGTTGCCGGTCCACTCGCGCCATTCCTGGTCGCTGCGCTCGATGCGCGCGTCGATGTCCTCCAATGGCGGCACCGGCAGCGCTTCGTCCTGCGTGGCGAGCACCGCGAGCACCTCGCGTTGGCCGGCGTGCAGGCGCAGCCGGGCTTGCACGCCGCGGTCGTCGTAGGCGGAAACGGTGAGCGCCTGCGAGTGGCGCAGCATCGCCATCACCGGGCCGATGTGGAACACGCGGCCGTTGGGGGTGTCGCTCATCCAAGGCGTGGATGTTCCGGCGCGGGTGCCGGGCCGGAAGCAGATCTCGAACTCCACCTCGCCGTCCATGCCTTCCAGCCGCCGCGCCAGCTCCGACCACGGCAGGCGCCCGGCTTCGCCGCTGTTGAGCGACTCGGTCAGCCGCGCGCTGCCGCCGGCAGTGCGGAAAGTGGTTTCCAGCACGTTGCTGTCGTCGCGGTAGCGGCGCTGCACCTCGATGGAGCCGACCGGGGTAATGGCGAAGCGGCCGCCGTCGCGCGCGTCGAGCAGGCGGTCGAACAGCGGCGGTGCGTCCATGGTCGGCACGCACCACCAGTCGATGCTGCCGTCGGCGGCGACCAGCGCCACCGAGCGGCCGTCGCCCAGCGCGGCATAGCTCTCGATCGGCGCGGTGCCCTCGGCATCGCGCTGCAGGCGTGGCGCGCGAGCAGGCACGGCCGGCGCGCTCAAGACAGCAACAGGCCGCCGGTGGCGCCGATGATCTCGCCGGTGATGTAGCTCGATTCCTGCGAGGCCAGCAGCACGTACAGCGGCGCCATCTCCACCGGCTGGCCGGCGCGCTTGAGCGGGGTCTCCGAGCCGAACGCGGGAATCTTCTCCGGCGGCTGCCCGCCGCTGGGCTGCAGCGGCGTCCACACCGGCCCCGGCGCCACCGCGTTGACGCGGATGCCCTTGTCGGCCAGTTGCTGCGCCAGCGCCTGGGTGAAGTTGGCGATGGCCGCCTTGGTCGACGCATAGTCGATCAGCATCGGCGAGGGCTGGTAGGCCTGGATGGAGGTGGTGTTGATGATGGTGGCGCCCGGTGGCAGATGCGGCACGGCGGCCTTGCACAGCCAGAACATGGCGAACACGTTGGTGCGGAAGGTGGCCTCGAACTGCTCGGTGCTCAGTTCGGCGATGTCTTTCACCGCGGTCTGCTTGCCGGCCACGTTGACCAGGATGTCCAACCCGCCCAGCACCTCCACGCTCTTGGCCACCAGCTGCTCGCAGAACGCCTCGTCCTGCAGGTCGCCGGGTAGGCACACCGCCTTGCGGCCTTCGGCCTCGATCAGCGCGACCACCTCGGCGGCGTCCTGCGCTTCCTCGGGCAGGTAGTTGAGGACGATGTCGGCGCCTTCGCGCGCATAGGCGATCGCGGTGGCGCGGCCGATGCCCGAATCGGCGCCGGTGATCAGCGCCTTGCGCCCGGTCAGGCGGCCGAAGCCGCGGTAGCTCTGCTCGCCGTGGTCGGCGGCCGGCTGCAACGCGTGCACGCTGCCGGGCGGGGTCTGGGTCTGCTCGGGGAACTCGGGTTGCGGGAACTGGGTGAGCGGGTTCTGCATCGTGAACTGGTTCTTGCTGCCAGACATGCACGATCTCCTTGCGATGGGGGAAGGCGCGGCGCCATGCCGAGGTGGACGCACTCGGCGGGCCAACGCACGCAGTATGGAAATCGCGCGGATGCGGCAGGGTGAACGAAATGGGCAGGGCACGTGAAAGTGCGATACCGGCACGGCTTGCCTGCAGACATGCAGACGCAACCGCACGCGTCGCATTACGGATGCGGCGTGCGGTACGACCGAGCGATATGCGTGTGCGATGCCTGCTGCGCTCTAGCGGCTGCTGCGACGCCAGGCGATCACTGCGACCGTGGCCAGTGCGGCCAGTGCGGCCACCGCGCCGGCCGCGGCCACCTGCGTCGCCAGCTCGGTGCGCTGCGCGCGCCGGCGCAGGCCGCCGTCCACGCCGACAGGCGACAGTGGCGGCTGGAAGACGTTGCCCGGCAACATTAGCGCGTGCGGCGTGCGTGCCAGATAGCGGTCGAAGAAGCGGCCCATGCCGCGGATCGAACGCATTGGGCGCCAGCGCATGCACCACGCGCATCGCGCCGACCGCTGGGCCGATCACCACGCGCCAAGGGGATGCCGCCACTCAATTCATGGTGTCGATGGCCCGCTAGCGGCCATGCATGAGTGT
The DNA here is from genome assembly GCF_014236815.1 of Xanthomonas sp. GW. NCBI lineage: Bacteria > Pseudomonadati > Pseudomonadota > Gammaproteobacteria > Lysobacterales > Lysobacteraceae > Xanthomonas > Xanthomonas sp. GW. Next base: position 3,762,018 of record NZ_CP051189.1, on the reverse strand, counting down.
GCTGCGGCGGCCGCTTTGGGAGGATTGCGTGGTGGCGGCTCTGGATGGCTAAAGGCTATTCGGCCTAGCCGGTGTCCTTTGCGCGACCAAACAGCATGGCACTCAGCATCAAGTTGCAAGCGGATGGACGCGCTCGGGTGCTTGCATGCTGCTGCAGCAAGGCAGCAGCACGCCGTCGCCGCAATCGGCTAGCGCCGCGCGCGTCGCCAGGCGATCAGCGCGGCGACCGCTGCCACGGCGGCAATCGTGCCGACCGCGGCCACCCTGGTCGCCAATTGCACACGCTCCGCGCGTCGGCGTAGATCGCTGTCGGCGCTGCCTGCGGAGAGAGGCGACTGGAACACCTCGCTGCGGTTGGTCCGTGCGCCGCGTGCGCCGAGCGCTGCGGCGGGTGCCTGGACGCCGTCGTTGCCGGAGGCATCGGCGCCGTAGGCGCTGTGGAGGGGCGTGGCGGCTGCTGTGGTCATGCTTTCCGTCGTCCTGCGCGCTGCGGTCATGCGTGCGTATCGCCTGTGCTGTTGGGTGGGACAGTGTGCATGCTCCCAAGCGCAACGTTAAGGCAGCGCGGGCGAAAAGTAAGAATTCCCCTCGCGGGCTGCGACATTTGGCCGCGTCGCAGCCGCTGATCCGTTCAGATGCTGGGATGGTGCCTCCTTTGCCGCGCCCCCATCTTGTGCCCATGGACCTGTTCGCCCAGCCCGACGACGCGCCGCATTGTCTGGTGCCCGATGCCGAGGGCGGTATCCGCTATTGGCCGCAGTTGCTCGATCCGGAGCTGGCGCAGGCCTGGTTCGCCGCTTTGCGCGATGGCGCGCAGTGGCAGCAGCTGCGCCGGCCGATGTACGACCGGGTGGTGGACGTGCCGCGGCTGGTGGCGGCGTATCGCCTGCAGGATTTGCCCGAGGCGCTGCCGTTGCGTGCGCTGCATGCCGCGGTGCAGGCGCGGCTGCCGGCGCCATACACCGACGTGGGCCTGAACCTGTACCGGGACGGCCGCGACAGCGTGGCGATGCATCACGACAAGCTGCATACGCTGCTGGCGCCGCACCCGATCGCGCTGGTGTCGCTGGGCGCGCCGCGGCGCATGAATCTTCGCGCTACGGCCGGCGCGCGCAGGACCATCGGTGTGGAACTGGCGCCGGGCAGTCTGCTGGCGATGAGCCACGCCTCGCAGCTCACCCACGAGCACGGCATCCCGAAGACCGCCAGGCCGGTGGCGCCGCGGATGAGCGTGGTGTTCCGGGTGCGGCCGCGGTCGGGCTGAACCGTTCGCGCCGCGACAGCGTGTGGATTCCGCGATAATGCGGGTCCGCCCTAGTCAGGAAGACCGCATGACCGCTCTCACCGAACGCTATGCGCGTGCCGTGGACTACGCGCGCATCGCCCACGCCGGCCAATTCCGCAAGGGCGGCACGGTGCCGTATTTCAGCCATGTGCTGGGGGTGTCGACGCTGGTGTTGGAAGCCGGGGGCAATGAAGATCAGGCGATCGGGGCGTTGCTGCACGACGTGGTCGAGGACTGCGGCGCGGGCCACGAGGCGGTGATCCGCGCGCAGTTCGGCGATGCGGTGGCGACGATCGTGATGGGCTGCACCGACGCCAGCGCCGAGCGCAAGGCCGAACACGAGGACGTGCCGGCCAGGCGCCGCGATTGGCGCACTCGCAAGCAGGCGTATCTGGCGCATCTGCGCGAGGCGCCGGATGCGGTGTTGTTGGTCTCGGCCTGCGACAAGCTTTACAACGCGCGCAGCATCGTTGCGGATCTGGAAGATCCCGAGGTGGGTGTGGAGGTGTTCGAACGCTTCACTGCTGGCCGCGAGGGGACGTTGTGGTACTACGCCGCGCTGCATGCGGTGTTCGCCGAACGCGGCGTGGCGGTGCTGCGGCCGTTCGCGGCAGCGGTGGCGCGGATGCATGCGTTGGCGGGTGAGGAGTTTGTCGTGGACGATGCTGGTGCGCTTGCGGTGCCTTCGTTGGTGTAGTCGTTTGGCGCCGATGCATGCTCGGCAATTCCCTTCTCCCGTCGGGACCATGGCCCCCCCCTTTTCGGGAGAAGGTGCCCCGAAGGGGCGGATGAGGGTACGGGCGCAGCCTTGTGCGTTTGGATCAGCGAGTCGCTTCGCGCCGGACCCTCACCCCAACCCCTCTCCCGGTGGGAGAGGGGCTAAAGCGCTTGTCGTGGTCAAGTTTTAGTGGACACCGCGATAGGGGATTTTAGGTAGCTGCGTTCTCGTAGTCGGCCGGTGATCGATAGCCGAGCGTGGAGTGCAGCCGTTGTGTGTTGTAGAAGGCGACGATGTAGTGGGTGATGTCGGCGCTGGCTTCGGTGGGATTGGCGTAGCAACGCTGCCAGACGCGCTCCATTTTCAGGCTCAGGAAGAACCGCTCCATCACCGCGTTGTCCCAGCAATTACCCTTGCGGCTCATGCTGGCCACGAGGGTGTGCTTGGCCAGCAGATCGCGGTGGGCCTGGCTGGCGTACTGGCTGCCGCGGTCGGTGTGCACGATCAGTCCCGGCTTGGGCTGGCGCAGGACGATCGCCATCTGCAAGGCGGCACAGGCCAGCTCGGCCGGCATGGTCGGCGCCATCGCCCAGCCCACGACCTTGCGCGAGTACAGGTCCAGCACGGCGGCCAAGTACAGCCAGCCGCGCTCGGTGCGGATGTAGGTGATGTCGGCCGCCCACGCCTGGTCGGGGGCGGCGGGGGTGAAGCGCCGGTCCAGGACGTTGGGCGCCACGGGCAAGTCATGCCGGCTGTCGGTGGTGTGGACGAACCGGCGCTTCCACCGTGCCTTCAGCCCCTGCTGCTTCATCAGGCGGCGGACCCGGTGGCGGCCAGCGGGAAGGCCCTGGGCCTTCAAACTGGCGCTCAACCGGCGGCTGCCGTAGTTGCCGCCACTGGCCTGGAAAGCGGCCTGCAACGCGGCCGCGAGCGCGCCAGCATGTGGAGCGGGCCGCCGTCGGCGCGCGGCATACAGCCCCGAACGACTCACGCCCAACAACCGGCACAGCCGAGCGGTCCAGGCCTTCTCCTGCCACTGCTGGATCACCTGCTGGATCACTTCAGTTCTCGGGCGAAGAAGGCCGATGCTTTTTTTAGCAGGCTGTTGTCCTCACGCAGCCGCTGGTTCTCCCGCTCCAATGCACGGATGCGTTGCTGTTCGGGACTCAGCGGTCTGCCTGGTCCCGCCTGGCCGGCCTGCTCGCTGTCGTGCTGGGCCAGCCAGCGACGGACAGCGCTATCGACCAGATCCAGATCGCGGCACACCTGGCCCACGCTCAGACCTTGGTCGCGGATCATATGCACCACCTGCAGCTTAAAGGCGCTATCGAAAGTCCTACGCGGGCGGGATGTCATGGCGTACTCGGTCCTCGGGGGGATGATCATCCCCTAGCGAGGTGTCCACGAGAATTAGACCAGGACAGCTGCAGCTGTTCCCTTCTCCCCTCGGGAGAAGGTGCCCCGTAGGGGCGGATGAGGGTACGGGCGCAGCCTCGTGCGCTTGGATCGGCGAGTCGCTTTCGCGCCGTACCCTCACCCCAACCCCTCTCCCGGTGGGAGAGGGGCTATGAACGCTCGGCTGTTCCTTCTCCCATCGGGACCATGGCCCCCTTTTCGGGAGAAGGTGCCCCGCAGGGGCGGATGAGGGTACGGGCGAAGCCTCGTGCGCTTGGATCAGCGAGACGCTTTCGCGCTGTACCCTCACCCCAACCCCTCTCCCGAGGGGAGAGGGGCTTAAGCGCTCTCGGTTTCCACCGTGTCGAACCGACCCAGGTAGTCGAGCTTGCCCACTGCCACGCCTTGCTGGCGCAGGATCGCGTGCGCGGTGGCGACATGGAAGAAGAAGTTCGGCAGCGCGAAGGTCAGCAGGTAGTCGCTGCCGTTGAAGTCGGCCTTCAATTTGCCGGCGCTCAGCGATACTGCGCGGTCCTGCGCACCGTCCAGGGCGGAAGCCTCCACGCTGTGCAGGAAGCGCTGGGTGGCGGCGATGCGCTCGCGTAGCTGCGCCAGGGTGGTTTCGTCGTCCGCCATCTTCGGCGGCACGATGTCGCTGAGGCGGCCGATGGTGTTCTTCGCGGTGTCCGAGCTGCGCTGGATCTGCGCGGCGAAGCCGAACATGTCCGGCGCCAGGCGCGCGTCGACCAGCGTCTGCGGATCCTGGCCGTTGTCCTGCGCATGGCGCTCGGCCAAGTCCACGTAGTGCTGCAGCACATCCAGGCCGCGCAGGAACACTGGGACGGTAAGGCGGTACATCGAGACGGACATGGGCGGTTCCTTGAGAAAGAGATGGCCGGGTAAACATCGGCATTGGCACAGCAACCACTGGATGGGGGGGTGCGGGTGGAACACAAGAGCATCGCCGCCAGGGCCGCTGCGTTTGGCGCGGGCCATACCAGGGTGTACGTAATGGGTGCCGCAGGGAGGCTGCGCTGCGAAGAAGACAGCCGCGTCCACTGAGGACATGTGGCTGCGCCCGTACCCTCACCCCCGGCCCCTCTCCCGGTGGGAGAGGGGAGAGGGCCTCCCAGAATGGGTGATTGCCCGCGGCGTCCACGCATCGCATGCTGTGGGGGTTGTCGCCCGCTACCCACAAGGATGCCGATGAGCCTGGCCGATACCCGTCGCCATCAGATGTTCCCTGTGCTCGAGCCGGCGCAGGTGGACACCGCACGCCGTTTTGCCAGCGGCGCGCCGCGGACGTTCGCGCCGGGTGAGGAGGTGTTCGCCGTCGGCGACCATCCGGCGCCGGTGTGGCTGGTGCTGCAGGGCACGATCGCGGTGGTGCGCCGCGACGGGCTGGGTCACGAGAAGCCGGTCACCGAGCACGGCGCCGGGCAGTTCAGCGGCGAGGTCAGCCAGTTGGCCGGCCGTGCGTCGCTGGCCGGCGGGCGTGCCGGGGCGCAGGGCTGCGTGGCGGTGCCGTTCGATGCGGCGCATCTGCGCTCGCTGATGATCAGTTCGGCCGACGTCGGCGAGATCGTGATGCGCGCGTTGATCCTGCGGCGGGTCGGGCTGATCGAGGGCGATACCGCCGGCTCGGTGCTGATCGGCGAGCCGGGCGAGGCGCGCTTGACCCGCTTGCAGGGCTTCCTGACCCGCAACGGCTATCCCAACACCTTCCTGGATGCGGCCGACGACGACGAGGGGCGCGCGCTGGTTGAGCGCCTGGGTATCCATCACGACGAACTGCCGCTGATGGTCTGCCCCAGCGGCACGGTGCTGCGCCGTCCCAGCGAGGCCGAGGCCGCGCATTGCCTGGGCATGACGCCGGAGCTGGACCCCGACAAGCGCTACGACGTGGCGATCGTCGGCGCCGGCCCGGCCGGCCTGGCGACCGCGGTGTATGCCGCCTCCGAAGGGCTGTCGGTGCTGGTACTGGACCAGCGCGCGATCGGCGGCCAGGCCGGTGCGTCGGCACGGATCGAGAATTACCTGGGCTTTCCCACCGGCATCTCCGGCCAGGCGCTGGCCGGGCGCGCCTACAACCAGGCGCTGAAGTTCGGCGCCGAGCTGGCGTTGCCGCTGGAAGTGGCGCAGCTGCATTGCGATGCGGCCAGCGCCGAGGACTGCAGCGCCGCGCCGCTGCAGTTGCAGATGCGCGACGGCCTGCGCGTACAGGCGCGCACCGTGGTGATCGCGTCGGGCGCGCGCTACCGGCGCCCGGACATCGTCAACCTGGCCGCGTTCGAGGGCAATGGCGTGTCGTATTGGGCTTCGCCGGTGGAGGCGCGGCTGTGCGAAGGCGAGGAGGTGGCCCTGGTCGGCGGCGGTAATTCCGCGGGCCAGGCGGTGGTGTTCCTGGCGCCGAAGGTGAAGCGCCTGCACCTGATCGTGCGCGGCGCCGGGCTGGAGGCGTCGATGTCGCGCTACCTGATCGAGCGCATCGCCGCGTTGCCGAATGTCGAGTTGCACACCGGCACCGAGGTGGTGTCGCTGCAGGCCGACGCATCGCAGCGCCTGGAGAGCGCGGAGTTCCGCGATCGCGCCAGCGGCGCCACGCATCGCTGCAATTTGCACCATCTGTTCCTGTTCGTCGGCGCCGATCCCAACAGCGCCTGGGTGGACGGCTGCGTGCAGCTGGACCACGCCGGCTTCGTCGTCACCGGCGCCGAGCCGGTCGCTGGCCAGGTGCCTGCGCTGCCGTTGGAGACCGATCGGCCGGGCGTGTTCGCGATCGGCGACGTGCGCGCCGGTTCGGTCAAGCGCGTGGCCGCGGCGGTCGGCGAGGGCGCGGCGGTGGTCGCGCAGATCCATCAGTTCCTGGCGCGGCGCAGTGCGCCCGCCACCATCGAGAGGGCCAGCCCATGAGTGCGCGTTGTTCCCACCTTTCCACCATCGTCGAGGTCACGCCGAGCGCGCGCGGCTGCGAGGAATGCCTGAAGATCGGCAGCCCCTGGGTGCACCTGCGCCTGTGCCGCAGTTGCGGCCATGTCGGCTGTTGCGACGATTCGCCCAATCGTCACGCGACCAAGCATTTCCACCAGACCGCGCACCCGATCATCGAAGGCTACGATCCGCCTGAAGGCTGGGGCTGGTGCTACGTGGACGACACCGAAGTGGAGCTGCCGGACCAGACGCCGCAGCTGGGGCCGATTCCGCGTTATGTGTAGCGGTGGGTGACAGCGTCGGGACTGAAGTCCCTCCCACAGTGCATCCGGCCAGCTTGCTGCAAGGTTTCTGTAGGAGGGGCTTCAGCCCCGACCGGGATGTATCGATACTCCGAGCTGCCTGTCGCGGCTGAAGCCGCTCCTACAGGGGCATTGGCCGGGGGTGTCGGGTCTATGCGGGCATGTCGGCTCTTGTAGGAGCGGCTTCAGCCGCGACCGGCGAAGCGGTGGACCTGATAGCTTCGGGCAGCGCCGGAACTGAAGCCACCCCCGCAACAGCGCCTGTCGATTGACAGGTGTGCATGTAGCGAACGCGTCGCCGCGCCCATCGCGCCAGCCCATACACGGCCACTTCCGCCGGACCCCGCTAAGCTTGCGCAAGCTCTTGCCAATCTTCCAGCCAATGCCAAAGCCGCCCGTTTCCCCCGCCTCCGGTTTCGTCCGCGTCCGCGGCGCCCGCGAGCACAATCTCAAGGATGTGGATGTGGAACTGCCGCGCGATGCGCTGGTGGTGTTCACCGGCGTGTCCGGCTCCGGCAAGTCGTCGCTGGCGTTCGGCACGCTGTTCGCCGAGGCGCAGCGCCGCTATCTGGATTCGATTTCGCCGTATGCGCGACGCCTGATCGACCAGGCCGGGGTGCCGGACGTGGATTCCATCGAGGGCTTGCCGCCGGCGGTGGCGCTGCAGCAGCATCGCGGCGCGCCGAGCACGCGCTCGTCGGTCGGCAGCGTCACCACCATCTCCAATTCGCTGCGCATGCTGTATTCGCGCGCCGGCGACTATCCGCCGGGGCAGGCCATCATCTATGCCGACGGCTTCTCGCCGAACACGCCGGCCGGCGCCTGTCCGACCTGCCACGGCCTGGGCCGCATCTACGACGCCACCGAGGCATCGATGGTGCCGGACCGGTCGCTGAGCATCCGCGAGCGCGCCGTGGCCGCGTGGCCGCCGGCCTGGCACGGACAGAACCTGCGCGACATCCTCACCACGCTCGGCCACGACGTCGATGTGCCGTGGGCGAAGCTGCCGAAGAAGACCCGCGACTGGATCCTGTACACCGACGAGCAGCCGACGGTGCCGGTGTATCCGGGCTTCACCCTCGCCGAGACCCAGCGTGCGCTGCGGCGCAAGCAGGAGCCGGCCTACATGGGCACCTTCAGCAGCGCGCGCCGCTACGTGCTGCATACCTTCGCCAGCACGCAGAGCGCGCTGATCAAGAAGCGCGTGTCGCAATACTTGCTGAGCACGCCATGCCCGACCTGCGACGGCAAGCGTCTGCGCCGTGAGGCGCTGTCGGTGACCTTCGCCGGACTCGACATCGGCGCGCTGTCGCAGCGTCCGCTCACGCAAGTGGCCGAACTGCTGCGCCCTGCTGCAGAAGGCCGCACCCGCGGCGCCAAGCGCCATCCCGAGCAGGCCATCGCCGCGCAGCGCATCGCCCAGGATCTGCTGGCGCGGATCCAGATCCTGCAGGAGCTGGGCCTGGGCTATCTCACCCTGGAACGCAGTACGCCGACGCTGTCGCCCGGCGAACTGCAGCGGCTGCGCCTGGCCACGCAGATCCGCTCGCAGCTGTTCGGCGTGGTCTACGTGATGGACGAGCCGTCCGCCGGCCTGCATCCGGCCGATGCGCAGGCGCTGCTGGCCGCGCTGGACCAGCTCAAGGCCGCGGGTAATTCGCTGTTCGTGGTCGAACACGAGATCGACGTGATCCGCCATGCCAACTGGATCGTCGATGTCGGTCCCGGTGCGGGCGAGCAGGGCGGGCAGGTGCTGTACAGCGGACCGCCGGCCGGACTGGCGCAGGTCGCCGCCTCGTCCACGCGCCGCTACCTGTTCGCCGAGCAGGCGCCGATCGCACATGCGCCGCGCGCGCCGGGCGCGTGGCTGCAGCTGCGCGGCATCACCCGCAACAACGTCGCCGCGCTGGACGTGGACATCCCGCTGGGCGTGTTCACCACGGTCACCGGTGTGTCCGGCTCGGGGAAATCGTCGCTGGTCAGCCAGGCCTTGGTGGAACTGCTCGGCGCGCATCTTGGCCAGGAGCGCATCGATCCGGAAGAAGGCGTGGATCCGCTCGAGCGCAGCACGCAGGTGGCGACCGACGGCCGCATTGCCGACGGCCTGCAGCATGTGCGGCGGCTGGTGCAGGTGGACCAGAAACCGATCGGCCGCACGCCGCGTTCCAACCTGGCCACTTATACCGGCTTGTTCGACCATGTGCGCAAGCGCTTCGCCGCGACGCCTGCCGCGCGCAAGCGCAAGTACGACGCCGGCCGCTTCTCGTTCAACGTCGCCAAGGGCCGCTGCGAAACCTGCGAAGGCGAGGGCGCGGTGTTCGTGGAACTGTTGTTCATGCCCAGCGTCTATGCGCCATGCCCCACCTGCCATGGCGCGCGCTACAACGCCAAGACGCTGGAGATCGAATTGCGCGGGCACAACATCGCGCAGGTGTTGCGCATGACCGTGGCGCAGGCGGCGGACTTCTTCGCCGACGATGCGGCGATCGCGCGGCCGCTGCAGGTGCTGGGCGAGGTGGGACTCGGTTATCTGCGGCTGGGCCAGCCGGCCACCGAGCTGTCCGGCGGTGAGGCGCAGCGCATCAAGCTGGCCACCGAGCTGCAGCGCGCGCAACGCCGCGACACCGTCTACGTGCTCGACGAGCCGACCACCGGCCTGCACCCGGCCGACGTGGACACGCTGCTGCGCCAGCTGCACGGGTTGGTGGAGGCGGGCAATACGGTGGTGGCGGTCGAGCACGACATGCGCGTGGCCGCGGCCAGCGACTGGATCATCGATATGGGGCCGGGCGCCGGCGATGAAGGCGGCAAGGTGGTCGTCGCCGGCGAGCCGCAGGCGGTGGCGCGGCATGCGGGCAGCCGTACCGCGCCGTTCCTGGCGGAGGCGCTGTAGGGCTGAAGCGCTCCAGAGCTGTGGCGCGGCAGGCTGCCACATCGCACCGTTCCTGGCGGGCGCGTTGCAGGGCTGGATGTTTCCAAGTTCCGGTGCCGGCGCAACTGCCGCAAGTGGAACCGCCTGCATGCAAGGACCTTGTCGCAGGCGCCAACGCTCAGCGGGCTTGCGTTCGATCCGTCGTCTGGGGTGGCGCATTGGGACCGTCCCGCGCCAGCCGATGCCGACGCGGGAACGGCAACCCTCAACCGACGTTGCCGCGGCCGCCGACGCTGCTGAAGATGCTGCCGGTGGTGAAGCTGGATTCCTGCGAGGCCAGCAGCACGTAGATCGGCGCGATCTCGGCTGGCTGGCCGGGCCTGCCGGTGGGGCTGTCGGCGCCGAAGGTCTTCAGCTTGTCCATGAACTGCCCGCCGCTGGGCTGCAGCGGCGTCCAGTACGGGCCGGGCGCGACCGCGTTGACGCGGATGCCCTTGGGCGCCAGCTGCTTGGCCAGGCACTTGGTGAAGCTGACGATGCCGCCCTTGGTGGTGGCGTAGTCGAGCAGCGCTTCGGGCGGATCGTCGGCCACGATCGAAGTGGTGCTGATGATCGAGGCGCCTGGCTTGAGGTGCGGCAACGCGGCGCGGGTCACCCAGAACAGCGCGTAGAGGTTGGTCTTGAGCGTGTCGTCGAACTGCTGGTCGTCGATGTCCAGGATCGACGGCTGTGCGGTCTGGCGCGCAGCGTTGTTGACCAAGATGTCCAGCCCGCCGAGCTGGCGCACCGCCTGATCGACCAACTGCCTGCAGAACGCGGCGGCGCGCAGGTCGCCGGGGATGGCCACCGCCTTGCGCCCGGCCGCGCGGATCAGCGCGACCACCTCGCGCGCGTCCGACTCCTCCTGCGGCAGGTAGTTGATCGCCACGTCCGCGCCCTCGCGCGCGAAGGCGATGGCCGCGGCGCGGCCGATGCCCGAATCGCCGCCGGTGATCAGCACCTTGCGCCCGGCCAGGCGGCCGGAACCGACGTAGCTGCGTTCGCCGTGGTCCGGCACGGGCACCATCTTCGACGCCAGACCCGGCCATTCCTGCTTGGGCGTATCGAACGGCGGGCGCGGATACTGGGTGCGTGGGTCCTGCATCGGCGGCCTGCTGCCGGCGGCGCCGGTGCCCGCCGACGTGGCCTGCGCGGCGGCGCCGGACATCGCCAGCGTGCCGCCTGCGGCCAGGCTGCTGCCCAGGACGCCAAGCGCACGGCGGCGGCTGGCGGAGTGGTTGGGATCGTGATCGCTCATGGCGCGGTTCCTCGATGGGGGAAGGAGCGGCGGCGCGGGCATCGTCTTTGCGCCGCCTGTTCGGCGTCCTCCGCCAGGTCCGGAGCGCTGCAGGCAGCAGCGGGATGCGTGCGGGCCGACGTCGGGCACCCCATCTCAGCGCCGCGCCCGGCACCGCGACGTGAGCGCGAGGTGCTGCCGACGTGAAGCGGACCGGCGACGACGCGTGGGATGCGCGTGGCGGCCGCGACGTGCGCCGTTCCTGACAAAGACGCTGCAGGGATAGCGTGTTGCATCCTGTAGGAGCGGCTTCAGCCGCGACGGGCTTGCCTGATGGCGCCTGTCGCGGCTGAAGCCGCTCCTACAGGGTTCGCTGTTGCGGAGCGCTCCCGCTTCTCAGCCTGCCAATTCGAAGCTGGCGGACACGCCCGCGGGCTTGGCCGATGGCGCCACCCACGACTGCGCCGTTGCCGAGGCAGATGCGGTAGTGATAGCGCGTTGCATTCTGTAGGAGCGGCTTCAGCCGCGACGGGCTTGCCTGATGGTGCCTGTCGCGGCTGAAGCCGCTCCTACAGGGTTTGCTCTTGCGAAACGCTCCTGCTTCTCGGCTTGCCAATTCGAAGCTGACGGACACGCCGGCAGCTTCGGCCGATGGTGCCACCCACATGTCGAACACGCCCGGCTCCACCGTCGGCTTCAACGCCTGCCAGCCGAGTTCAAGCCTGGTACCACTCCAACGCATCCAGAAATTGCGCGGCCTGCGCAGCGCTGCCCAGGTACGAGGCCAGGGACGAGGCGACCGCCGCTCGCGCCGTTGCAAGCAACTCGTCGGTGTCGTCGAATGCGTCGTCGCCCAGTTCCGCCATGGCGTTGGCGATGGTGGCCAGGCCGCCGAATGCAGTATCCAGGTTGGCGGCCAGCCACTTGGGTTCCCACGCACCGGCACCGTGAAACGCGAAGAAGATCTCGCCGCTGGCGATGTCGAGAATGAAAGGATCCGCGCCTTGGTCCGCGACCACCAGCCACTGCTCGCTCCAGTCCGCAAGGCGTTCGCCGCTGACGGCATTCCACCGGTATCCGGCCTGCAGCTGCCAGAGCTTGTGCAGCGGCGGAATGTCGACCGGGTTGCCGCCGATGTCGAGCGACACGCCGGTCGGGCCAACGTGCGCGTGGTAGGTCTCGCCCCACGGCCCCACCTGCGCATAGAAATCGACGAGCGTCGCCGGCAGCGGCATCGGTCCCTGCCAGTCGGACGCGGGTTGCGGGCGTAGCTCGCCCCAGGGGGCGAGCAGGGTGCGAAGTGCGCTGTAGGACATCGGTTTCCTGCGGCAGTCGGGAGGGCCGACAGTATGCCCGCGCATGCAGGGTGCCAGGCGCGGTGCGCGGTCGTGCAGCGCCGTATTGCGGCATGCGCCACCGCTATCGGCGCTATACCTCAGAGGTCGAGGCCGACGGCGTGCGCGGCACTCGCTTCGGGCAGATAGACCCGTTCGTGCGGCATGCACAGTGACGCCTCGCCGTGGCGCAAATTGGCCGCCTGCGCGTGCACGAAGTCGGTGATGTCGGCGATCGCCATGACCTGCTGCGTGCCGTAGCGGCGCAGCACCTCGCCGCGCAGGCCCAGTTGCAAGGCGCGACGTTCCAGTGGGGTGCCGTCGGGCGCATGGTCGGGATCCCATTGCAGGCGCACGTCGGAATGGCGTATCGCGGCCTGCCATTCGGCGTGGCTGGAAAAGCGCGAAGCATCGAATGTCGAAGGAACCGCGGTGCGCAACAGTTCGTCGAAGAATGCGCGCGGCAGCCGCACCGCCAGGATCCGTTCCTGTCCTTCCTTTTGCGCCCATCCCGAGCGATACATCATCCACAGGAAGTTGGGCTTGATCCAGCTCATCCGCTCGTAGCTGAATTCCCCGCCGAAGCGTTGCTGCGCGACCGCGAACTGCGCGATCGAGGGGCGGTATGCCTGGTAGACAAGGATCGATTCGGCGTCGAAGTGCGCCAGGATGTGGCGGCCCTGCCGCGGCCAGGTGGCTTGCAATGCCACGTAAGTTGTTTGTTCCATCACTGCGGAAGTTTACGCAGATGCGCTGCCGGGGTCGATTCCGCTGGCCGCGGGCGCGCGAACTCGGCGAGCGATCGCGTGCCGCTGGGCATGTGCTTCGCGCGGCGAATGGGCGCGTTGGTGCGGGCTACTGCCGGTCGATTGCGGCAACCTGCGCGTCGCGCGCATTGTCGCGTTGCGCCAGGTCCTTGCCGATGCCGTAGCCGAAGGCGACGAGCAGGAACAGGAGCGCAAGCCCGGCGTATAGCTGCGCCTGGCGCGTGTCGTTGCGCATGGCCAGGATGGCGAGGCAGACCAGGGCCGCGCTGAAGTACAGCGGGCTAACGCACAGGCCGAGCACCACGAACAGGCTGATGGCGCCGGAGAGCGCGGGCGCGACGGTTTTGTTGGCGGACATCAGGATTCTTCCTTGTTGGCGTGGCTCAGGACGGTCGCGCAGCGTGGCCGACTGCGCGAGGGCGGCGGCGGCATCGACCGCCGCATCGAGCATCGCTTGCGCGGCGAGGGCGGTCAAGCCAGGCGCGGGCATCCCGATTCCCCGCGCGGGCACTGCCGCAAGGACCGCGTGGGTGCCGGCTAGCGCGTCTGGCCCGCGACGACGTTTTGCCGTGCAGCGCAGCCGCAGACCACTGCCGGTTACAGCGCCGAGCGCGTCATGTCGATCACGAAGCGGTAGTGCACGTCGCCTTTCTGCAGTCGCGCAAAGGCCTCGTTGATCTGCTCCATCGCGATCACTTCCACGTCGGCGACGATGCTGTGCTGCTGGCAGAACGCCAGCATTTCGTGGGTGTCGGCGGTGCCGCCGGTACCGGAGCTGGCGATGCGGCGGCGGCCCATCGCCAGCATCACCGGGCGGAATTCCAAGTGGTCCGGCAGGCCCAGCGCGCACAGGGTGCCGTCGAGTGTCAGCGCCTGCAGCATCGCGTCCATCGGATAGACCGAGGACACCGTGTCGAGGATGAAGTCAAAGCGGAAGGCCTGTGCCTGCATCTGTGCGGGATCGGTGGACAGCACCACTTCGTTCGCACCCAGGCGCTGCGCTTCGGCGGCCTTCTTCGGCGAGGTGGTGAAGGCCACCACGTGCGCGCCCAGCGCGCGGGCGAACTTCACCCCCAGGTGACCGAGGCCGCCGATGCCGACCACGCCCACGGTGCTGCCTGGGCCTACCTGCCAGTGCCGCAACGGCGAGTAGGTGGTGATGCCGGCGCACAGCAGCGGCGCCGCCGCAGCCGGATCCAGGCCGTCGGGCAGCGGATAGACGAAATGCGCGTCGGCCACGTAGTACTCGGCATAGCCGCCGCGGGTGCGGCTGCCGTCGATGCGGTCGGTGCCGTCGAAGGTGAGCGTGGGGAACTCGCGGCAGTACACCTCCATCTGCGCGCGGCAGGGTTCGCACACGCGGCAGGAATCGACGATGGTGCCGATCATCACCCGCTCGCCGACCTTAAACTCCGACACCGCCGCGCCCACTTCCATCACTTCGCCGACGATCTCGTGGCCGGGCACCAGCGGGAATTCGCCGCCCCAGTGGTTCACCGAATGCAGGTCGGAATGGCAGACGCCGGTGTACAGCACCTTCACCGCCACGTCGCGTTCGCGCACGGCGCGGCGCTCGAAATGCCAGGGCACCATCGCGCCGCCTTTTTCCAGGGCGGCGTAGGCGCGGGTCGGGCGGGGCTGGGCCGTTGGGGCGATAGCGTTCATCAGGGCTCCGGTGCTTTACAATTTGGCTGGAAATGTAATGTTGACAACTTTACAAATTATGTCAAGTGTAAAATCCGCTGCACCCGTTGCGGCTTTGCCGAGCAAGGAGACGCGCATCATGGATGCCGCCTTCCAGCTTTTCCTGCGCCACGGCTACCGCAAGGTCGGCATCGGCGACATCGCTGCGGCGGCGCAGATGTCGCGTCCGTCGCTGTACGCGTCGTTCCCGAACAAGGAGGCGATCTTCGCGGCGATGGTGCTGCGCCAGCGCGACCAGTGCCTGGCCGAATCCGGCGTGCGGCTGCGTCCGGGGCAGGACCTGGCGACGCGGCTGCGGCATCTGTTCGACATCTGGGTGCTGGAACCGGTGGCGGCGGTGATCGATTCGGAAAACGCCACCGAGCTGCTGGCCAAGTGCGGCGACTACGCGCCGGAGGCCCTGGCCGCGCTGTACGCGGAGCTGGAGGCGCAGCTGGTGGCGACGCTGCAGCCGGAAGTGCATGCGCCAGCGGCGATGTCGGCGGCGGACATCGCCTACATCCTGCGCCTGGCCACCACCAGTCTGAAGGCGTCGGCCGATAACGAGGGCGATTTGCGGCGTCTGATCGGCGGGTTGATCGCGATGACGCTGGCGACGGTGCGTACGGGGGAGGGGGCGGGTAAGTCTGGGATTGCGGTGGAGCCGGCGTCGGCGAAGCGGAAGCGCGGCAGCGGCTGAGCTGGTTGAGCGTTGGATCATCGCGATCCGCGCTGCGGATTTTTTCTTCAAGCAAGGCTTAGGCGACGATCCTGTTCGAAGCCGTGAAGTGCACCGCTTCGTTCGTCGCGACTGAAGTCGCTCCCACAGGGGGCTTGCGGTGAGCTTGCTGGGTGCGTTGTGGGAGGGGCTTCAGCTCCGACTGCATGAGGCTGGAAGTCGCGGGGCTTCCTGGCTTTTGTGTTGTGGTGGAGCCGCGGCCGGTCTCTTATCCCTCACAGGCTGAGAGGTGCGCCGCTTGGTTTGTCGCGGCTGAAGCCGCTCCTACAGGGGGGCTTGCGGTGAGTTGGCTGGGTGCGTTGTGGGAGGGCTTCAGTCCCGACTGCATGAGGCTGGAAGTCGCGGGGCTTCCTGGCTTTTGTGTTGTGGTGGAGTCGCGGCCGGTCTCTCATCCATCACAGGCTGAGAGGTGCGCCGCTTGGTTTGTCGCGGCTGAAGCCGCTCCTACAGGAGGGCTTGCGGTGAGTTGGCTGGGTGCGTTGTGGGAGGGGCTTCAGCCCCGGCTGCAGGGTGGTGGACATCGCGCGGCTTCTTCGCTGAATTGCTCAGGCTCGCCACGGTCGCCGGGTCGCGCGATGAGACGCGGCCTGGCTACGCTGGCGATCCGTTTTTCTTCGGAGTTCCGCGCATGAGCCGACGTTCCGGCAGCGCCGATCTGCCCCTGCACGGTGGCCGCGTGCCGCATTGGCTGGGCGAGCGCATGACCCGGCTCGGCGCGGTGATGTGCCAGGCCATCGTGCACAGCTATGGCCGCGACGAGCTGCTGCGGCGGCTGGCGCATCCGTTCTGGTTCCAGTCGCTGGGTGCGGTGATGGGCATGGACTGGCATTCCTCGGGCATCACCACCAGCGTGCTGGGGGCGTTGAAGCGCGGGCTGACGCCGCTGTCCGACGAATTGGGCATCCATGTCTGCGGCGGCCGCGGGCGGCATTCGCGCGCCACGCCCGATGAGTTGTGCGCGGTGGGCGAGCGCACCGGGCTGGACGGCGCCGGGCTGGCGCGCGCCAGCCGGCTGGTGGCGAAGGTGGACAGCGCCGCGGTGCAGGACGGGTTCGATCTGTATCTGCACGGTTTCATCGTCAGCGACGACGGGCAGTGGGTGGTGGTGCAGCAGGGCATGAACGGGGCCAGCAAGCAGGCGCGGCGTTATCACTGGCTGTCCGAAGGGCTGAGCAGTTTCGTCGATGCGCCGCATGCGGCGATCGACGGGCCTGGGCAGGGCCGCATCGTCAATCTCGCCGACCATCGCGCCGCCGCGTCGCGGGCGGCGCAGGTGGAACTGCTGCAGGCGCTGGGGCCGGACCGGATCGCGCAGGAATACGGCGCATTGCAAGCGTCTTCGGCGAACGCGGTGGCGTCTGTGCCACGTGCCGCCACCCGCGCGAACACGGTGAACGGTGCGATGGCCGCCGCGCATGCGGCGCGGGGCGCGCGCAACGCGGCGGCCGATGCGCTGTTCGCGCCGAGCGGCGACCTGTTCGCCGCCACGCCCGACGCGATGCCGGCGCGCAGGCCGCCCGGCCTGCCGCACCTGTCGCTGCCCGACCACCACGACGTGCGCGGCAGCGACATCGTGACCCGGCGCCTGCACGGCAACCTGGCCGCGGCGGCCGAATGCGGGCCGCAGGATTTCACCGAACTGCTGCAGGTGCCGGGCGTCGGCGCACGCACCGTGCGCGCCCTGGCGCTGGTAGCCGAAGTGCTGCACGGCGCGCCGTGCCGGTTCACCGATCCGGCGCGGTTCTCGATGGCGCATGGCGGCAAGGACCGGCATCCGTTCCCGGTGCCGACGCGCGTCTACGACCACACCATCGGCGTGCTCAAGACCGCGGTGGCGCAGGCCAAGCTGGGCCGCGAGGAAAAGCTGGAGGCGATCCGCCGGCTGGATGCGCAGACGCGCCTGCTCGAACCGCATGCGCACGGGCCGTCGGTGGAGGCGCTGATCGCCGAGGAGCGGCGCGCGTCGCACGGATACGGCGGGCGCAGCGTGTTCGGCTGGGAGCCGGCGCCGACCGACACGGCGAGTGCCGCCGACGATGCGCCAACCCGGCGCGTGCGTCGCCAGTAGATTGCTGCAGCAAGAGCAGTGTGCGCGACGGCAGCGGCGCGCGGGAGAATCCGATCGCCGGGCGGTGCCAGGCGATCGGCACGTTGGTCCAAGTCCGACGCGGAAGCAGCGCGAGATCTGCTGGCAGCCAAGGATGACGACTTCGAGGACATCGTCCAGAAAACTTCGCGTGGGATCGGCAATGCGATGCGCGCGCAGCGTGGCCGCTCGGATCTGGCGAAGCGCGCTGCGGTGGCGACGTGGCGGCGTGTATCCCGCATCCAGCCAGGTAAAATAGGCGACGCGATCGAACGCGAGGGCAGCATATCTTGCGCAGCGCTTGGGCATGTCGAGCATGCGCGCACGCTTCGTCAGTATGGGTTCGCGTCATCGCACCGCTGCACACCCGCAACGCGAACCGCGCGCAGTGCACATCGGCTTCGCATCGCTTATGCCGGTTCTTTACTTTTTGGCTGCTACACCTGTTGCGATGGCCAGTTCCGGCCGCTTGCAGGAGAACGACATGCCGACGCAATCCACCACCGCCAGCGCCAAGCGTGCCAAGCGCGAAGGCAAGGCGGGTACTACCCAGGCCGGCGAATTCGTCCGCGAGGAGATCGATCGGGTGCGCGAGGGCAAGACCAAGGTGAAGTCGACCAAGCAGGCGATCGCCATCGGCCTGTCCAAGGCGCGCCGCGCCGGGGTCAAGACCGGTGCGTCCAAGACCGCCTCCAAGTCCACCAAGAAGAAGGTCGCGCAGGAAGAAGCAAAGGGCGGCAAGGCCGACGCGCCGTCGCCGACCCGTTCGCGTGGCGCCAAGAAGGCGCTGAAGACCGCCAGCAAGGGCAAGACCGCCAAGCAGACCGTGGGCAAGAAGGCCTTGTCCACGCAGACCAAGAAGGCGGCCAAGAAGCGCACCGCTAGCAGCCGTTCGGCCGCGGCGAAGAAGGCCGCACAGACCAAGGGCGCCAGCGTGCGCAAGAGCGCGGCCAAGAAGGCGGCGCGGACGCGGGCGAAGAAGGCTGGGACCGGTGCCTCCACCGCAAGCAAGAGTACGGCGAAGAAGACGGCGGCCAGGAAGAGTGCGCCGCGCAAGCGCGCTGCGAAGAAGGCCGCTGCGCGGTAGGGCGCCTTGGAGGCGTCTTTCAATCCCTTGTAGGAGCGGCTTCAGCCGCGACAGGTTCTCCGGATAGAGGCTGTCGCGGCTGAAGCCGCTCCTACAACGGCGGGCGTGAGCGACGCCTACAACTCGGTGTATTTGGTGATGCGGCCCTTGGCGCGGTCCACCGGGTACTTGGCGGCATTGACCTGCATCTTCTGCCGCGCCGCCTCGATCGGGTCGATGCCCAGCTTGTCGCACAGCTGCAGCAGGTACAGGAGCACGTCGGCGACTTCGCTGCCGACCTGGGCCTTCTTGTCGTCCGACAGTTGCCGGCTCTGCTCGTCGGTGAGCCATTGGAATTGCTCGAGCAGTTCCGACGCCTCGACCGACAGCGCCGCGGCCAGGTTGCGCGGGGTGTGGAACTGGCCCCAATCGCGTGCGTCGGCGAACGCGCGCTGGGCGGCTTGCAGGTCGTGGAGACTGTCGGGCATGGCAAGGGTTCGCAGGCGGGAAGCCGCATGGTAATGCACCGCCGGAGCCGCCCGTGGCGGCAGCGGCGACGGCCTGACTTCAGTTGCGGTGTTCCTCGCGCCAGCGGGCGATGGCATCGGACACCGCTTCGCCGTGATCGTGCGACACATCGCGCGGGTGCCGCGGCGACGCGGTGTCGCGGATGCGCGTGGCCAGGGCGTCGCAGGCGGCATGTCCGCCTTGCTGTATCTGCGCGCATTCGTCGGCGTCGAGCCGGATCAACAGCGAGTAGCCGAACGCGGAGGCGTTGCAGTTCACGTCCAGGAAGCGGTCCGTGCCGGATTGCAGCAGGAACCAGGCATGCGCGACGTGGTCCAGTACCTGGAAGTGCGCGGCGCTCACGACGCGGCCGCCTGATGGCGCGTCCCGTTCGCGCTGGGGCGACGACGCGAGAGGGACGAGCGCGCGATGCCAGTGCAGCAAGTCGGGCAATGTGGGGTTTGCATCGGCATGGCTATAGCCTATCCCAATCATAGCGACGGACCTCGGCGTTTGCTCGATCAGGACCGATGTCCTCTGTGCGGATGCCTGCCGGTGAGGTCGGTCGTGACGGGCGTTGTCGGTAATGCCCGTCGCGACGGATGGCCCGAGGTCACCCGAAGTCGCTCCCCACAGTGTCGGGGAGCGTGGATGGGGGCGGCGGCACGCTCGGCGAAGAACTCCAGCCGCGAACGACGTGCACCGCTCGCGGTAGCGGCGCGGAGATCTTCGCCCCGTCAGCGCGCCTTGCAGCCGAACAGCGACAGGTCGATGGCATTGGCCATGCGCGCGTAGCCTGCGTCGTTGGGGTGCAGGTGGTCGCGGGTGATGGCAGCCGGCAGCGATTCGGGGTTGTCGGGCATGCGCAGGATCGCGTCGAAGTCGATCACCGTGTCGAACGTCTTGCTGTCGCGGATGAAGGCGTTCAAGGCCTGGCGGGTGGCGGCGGACACGGGTTCGTAGCGTTCCGAAGCGCCGAACGGGGTCAGCGTCGCGCCGATCGTGGCGATGCCGTGCTGGCGCAGGCGTTCGGTCACCTGCCGGTAGCCCAGTTGCATGTCCGCCGCCGTGCGCCCCGGCGCGAACGCCGGCGGCCCGCTGTGGCGGATGTCGTTGATGCCTTCGAACAGCAGCACCTGGTCGATGCCGGGCAGCGCCAGCACGTCGCGGTCCAGGCGCGCGAGCGCGCTGGGGCTGCGGCCGGCGTCGAGCAGCTTGTTGCCGCTGATGCCGGCGTTGAGTACCACCACCTGGCCCGGACAAGCCTGCTCCAGGCGCTTGCCCAGCAGCGCCGGCCAGTCGCCGTTGCTGCCGCGCGCGGCGGTGGCGCCTTCGGTGATCGAATCGCCCAGCGCCACCACCACCCGCGGCGATGCGCTGGTCTGCGCATACACCGCCGACACCACGTTCTGCCGGTAGCTCAGCGCGGTGGCGTCGCTCACCTCGACATTGCCATCGGCCACGCGCACCGCCGTGCGACGTACCGCCGGCCGTGTTGCCTCGGGGAAATACAGGGTCAGCGCGATCTCGGCCAATGCCGGCGCGCGCAGCGCCACCGGATCGCTGAGCAGCACGCCGCCGGGCGGCAGCACGATCTCGCGGCGGCCGTCGAATAACACCGGTTGCGCCGGCTGGGCGGCATTGGCCAGGCGCACCGAGGCCGCACCGATCTTCAGCGGCGCGGTGCCCAGTTCGTTGCTGATGCGGAAGCGCAAGGCCTGCGCGGCGGTGCCCAGGCGCATGTCCTGGCGCACGCTCTGCCGCTCGAACTGCAACGAACTGCCGGCCGGACCGTCGAGCCGGTCCGGCGTGGGCGAGGCGATCCACGCCGGCAGCCAATGCGCGGCCTGCTGCGCCGCCGCCGGCAGCGCCATGCACAACGCGAGCGCGGCGGCGACCGCGCCCCTCCACAACAACGGCCGCAAGGGCGGGAATCGCAACGACATGAGCGTGGCTCCTACGCGTTCGGGTCAGGAAAAATACACGCCGCCGTTGACGTCGAGATTGGCGCCATTGATGAAGCTGGCGGCATCGGAGGCCAGGTACACCGCCGCATCGGCGGCTTCGGCGGCGCGGCCTTCGCGGCGCAGCGGAGTGGCGTTGGCGACGAAGGCGCGCACTTCCGGCTTGGTGAAGTCGTCGTGGAAGCGGGTGGCGATCATGCCGCAGCACAGCGCGTTGACGCGGATGCCGCGCGGGCCAAGTTCCTTGGCCATCGCCCGCGAGAAGGTCATCACCGCGGCCTTGGCGGTGGCGTAGATCGCCGCGCCGGGACCGCCGCCGTCGCGGCCGGCCAGCGAGGCGAAATTGACGATCGCCGCGCCCGCCTGCATGTGCGGGGCCACCGCCTGCGTGGTCAGGTACACCGACTTCAGGTTGAGGTCCATGACCTGGTGGAAGAAGGCTTCGTCGATGTCGGCCAGCGGCTTGCGCGCGAGCATGCCGCCGGCGACGTTGACCAGGATGTCGATGCGCTCGCCGAACGCCTGCTGCGTCGCGGCGACCAACCCGGCCACAGCTTGTGCGTTGGCGGCATCGGCGCGATGCACGATGGCCTGGCCGCCAGCGGCCTGGATCTGGCGCAGGGTTTCCTCGGCGCTGGCCGCGTCGTTGGCGTAGTTGATGCACACCTTGGCGCCGGCCGCGGCCAGCTTCAGCGAAACTTCGCGGCCGATGTCGCGGCCGCCGCCGGTGACGATGGCCACCTTGTCTTTGAATTGCATGCGCGATGAGTCCTTGCGTTGTGGGGAAAGGGAAAGCGATCAGCCGCGGGTGGCGGGATCGTCGAGTTTTTCGATGCGGCCGGTCACCAGCCACAGCGCGGCCAGCGAGGCCGGTACCAGGGCGGCGACGAGAATGAACATCGGCGCATAGGAGTGGGCGGTCATCACCGGCACCAGCCAGGTGGTGATCAAGGTGCCGGCGACCGCAGCCATGCCGCCGATGCCGGCCAGCGAGCCGACCGACTTGCCGTCGAACAGGTCGCCGGGCAGGGTCTGGATGTTGCCGATCGCGATCTGGAAACCGAACAGCACCGCGGCGATGGTCAGCACCGCGATGGTCGGATCGGCGGCGAGGACCGCGCCGAGCAGGGCCGGGGCCATGATCGCGCCGCCCAGGGTGATGGTCCATTTGCGCGCGCGGTCCACGCTCCAGCCGGCCGCGATCAAGCGCCCGGACAGCCAGCCGCCGGACAGGCTGCCGAGCATCGCGCCGACGAACGGCACCCAGGCGAACGCGCCGATCTGCTTGATGTCGAAATGGAAGGTCTCGGCCAGGTAGATCGGCAGCCACGACACGAACAGCCACCAGATCGGGTCGATGAAGAAGCGCGACAGCACGATGCCCCAGCTCTGCCGGTGCGACATGATCTGGCGCAGGCTCGGCAGGTAGGCCGGCTTGTCCGACACGCCGCCGTCGGCCGGCGCGTCCAGGATCAGCGCGCGCTCGGCGGCATCCACCCAGGGATGCCTGTCCGGGCCGGCGCGGTAGATCACCAGCCACGGCAGCAGCCACACGAAGCCGAGCGTGCCGACCAGCACGAAGGTGCCTTTCCAGCCCAGCCACAGGAACAGCAGCGCGATCAGCGGCGCCGACACGATCGCGCCGATCGAGGCGCCGGCATTGAAGATGCCCTGCGCCAATGCGCGCTCGCGTGCCGGGAACCACTCGGCGTTGGCCTTCACTGCGCCCGGCCAGGCACCGGCCTCGCTGATGCCGAGCATCGCCCGCACGATGCTGAAGGAGACGATCGAATGGGTCACCGCATGCAGCGCGATCGAGATCGACCACACCGCGATCGACAGCGCGAAGCCCATCCGCGTGCCGATGATGTCGAACAGGCGCCCGAACACGAACTGGCCGGCGGCGTAGAACAGCATGAAGATGGTCACCAGCAGCGCGTAGTCTTCCTTGGTCGCGCCGATGTCCTGCGAGATCGCCGGCCACATCACCGCCAGCGCGTTGCGGTCGATGTAGTTGATCACCGTGGCTACCGCGATCAGGCCCACGATCATCCAGCGCACCGCGCTGCGCTTGCTTGGTTTGCCCGGCTTGGCGGCGGCGGAGGCGGGCGTGCTCATTTGCCGCCCGCCGCGCGGTCGAAGCGCGCATAGCCGCCGCGCCAGGCATAGCGCTGGCCCTGCACCTGCACGCTGTGCTCGCGTTCGGCGGCGGCATCGTCGGCCACCGCCAGCGCCAGGGTCTTGCCCGAGGCCAGGGTCAGCACGATCACCTCGGCGTCGTCGCCGCGCACGCGGGCGATGTCGCGGATGCGGCTGTCGGCGCCGTGCACGTATTCGGCGGTGCCGTTGTATTCGCCGTGCGGTTCCAGCACGCCGAAGAAGCTGACCTCGGCCTGGCCGTCCACGCGCTGCAGCAGCATCGGTTCGCGGCGCAGGTTGAAGTCCGGATCGTTGGCGCCGCTCTCGGCCAGGATCGCGCGCGATGGCGCGCTGCTGCCGAAGCGGTAGCTGTAGAAGCGTCCGTCCAGCAGCCAGCTGAGGCTACGCGGCGCTTGTGAAGCGTCGCTGCTCGCGTCCACCCACAGGTGTTGGTAGCCGTTGGCCTTGCCCAGCACCGGGCGCTCGGCCAGCGCGCGCTTGGCGTCGAAACCGACCTGCATGATGTGGCCGTTGAAATGCAGCGGCAGGTCGTAGCGCGCCGGCTTGGCGCCGTGCACGCGCAGCAGGTCGATCACGATCGGCAGGCCCAGCTCCGGATGGGTCAGCAGCGCCTGGGTGCGGGTGAAGCTGACGCCCTCGTAGGCGTGATCCATGCGCGCGGACACGATCTGGGTGTCGGTGTCGCGGGCGAACAGCAGCGGCGTCGGCGCGTGTTCCTCGCCCACCCGCCAGTCGCCGTCGAAGTGGCTGCGTTCGTTCACCACCAGCGTGTTGTGCGCCACCGTGGTCTTGGCCCAGGTGGTGTTTTCGGGCAGGTAAATGCCGCCGGACTTGGCTTCCACGTTGAGGAAGCGCGCCGCGCCGTAGTCGGTGACCACGCGCTGGCCGTTGTCGTAGAACAGCCAGTTCAACTTGTCGAAGTGGCCGTGGCCCATGCCCTGCGAGGTGTTCTTCATCACCAGGGTCTGGCCGTCCTCGCCGCCGGCGCGCAGGATCGCCAGCGCGCCGTGATCGCCGTCGGCGCCGTCGCGCAGCAGCGCGGAGCGGAACGCGAACGGCTTGGCCTTGTCCTGCACCAGTGCCGCGGCCACGCCCAGGCCCTCGGGCGTCAGCAGCACGCGCTGCTGGCGTTGCGCGATCGACAGCAGCCGCGCGTCGTGGGTCTGCGCATAGGCGATGCCGAGCCCGGCCACCAGTTCCTCGGTGTCCAGGCCCTTGTCCAGGATTGCGTCGTTGAGCGGGAAGAAGTAGCCGGCGTAGCTGCTCTGCACCAGCGTGTCGACCGCCTTCAGCAGCACGCCGTCGCGGCGCTGGAAGATCTTCTGCTGCGGCTGGTTGCGTTCGATCGCATTGGCGAACAATACGAACGGTGCCAACGCATAGCGCTGGTAGTAGGGGCCTTCGGCGTAGTAGCCGTCGGGCGAGAACAACTGGTCGATCTGCTTGAGGAAACCGGCGCTGCCGTCCTGCTTGCTGCCGCGCAGCGCCTTGTCCACCAGGGTCTGGTCGCGCAGCACGTAGCCGGTCATGCCGACCGCGGCCACCGCCCAGGTGGCGTGGTTGTGGATCTTGTCGAAGTTGTCCGGGCTTTCGTCGCACAGGAAGTGCGCCATGCGCCGGAACACCTGCGTGTCGATGGTGTCGCGATCGGCAGGTGTGAGGCTGTCGCGGATCGCGTCGTAGCCCTGCGCGGCGTAGACCAGCCACACCGAATCGTTGAGCGATTGCCAGAACAGCCGCCCCGGCACCTGGCCGCGCCCGGCCGGATGCGCGCCCAGGGTCGGATACAGCTTGGCGTAGGCCAGCAGCAGATCGCGCGCGTAGTCGGCGTAGGCGCGCTCGCCGGTGAGTCGGTACAGCGCGCCGGCGGCCTGGATCGCCTGGTAGTTGCGCTTGTGCTGTTCGTGGCTGGCGCCGCCGCCGGGATCCTTCGGCAGCGGCACGTCGATGCCGGCCTGCATGGCCTTGCGCAGGCTGGCTTCGGCACGCGCGCGTTCGCGCGCGAACAGCGGGTAGCGTGCGCCGTCGCTGGCCATCTGCCGCCATTGCGCGGCGGTGACCAGCACCGGCGCGGCGTTGGTGGCGGCGGTGCTGCTCGCGGCCGCAGCGGTTGGCGTCGCAGCGGGCGCGGCCCAGGCGGCGGGCGCGCTGGTGGCGGCGGCCAGCACCAGCAGCATCAGGCGAGTGGATCGGGTCATAGCAAAGGCTCCGCGTCGGCAGTGGCCGGCAGCGCCGGGGTGCCGAGGAATTGGTTGCGGGTGGCGATCAGTTGCGGCGTGCCGGTGGTGCGCACGCTGCTGATCGCGGCGCTGTCGATGAACTGGTTGTCGTGCAGGACCGTGCGCTGCACGCCGTGCAGGCGCAGCGAGGGCGCATCGGCGCCGCCGACGCGTTCGAAGCGCGAGCCGCTGATCGTCAGCACCGGGCCGAAGGTGCTCTCGTCGCGGCCGCCGCGGTACAGGTCCACCGCCGGTCCGCCGATGCGGCGGAACTGCGCATCGGCGATCTCCACGCGCGCGGCGTTGTAGGTGCCGCGGTCGTCGGTTTCCGCATGCGCCGACAGCACCGCGCCGGAGACGTCTTCCACCACCACCCGGCGCAGCGCGATGCGCTCGGCCAGGGTGCCCTTGCCCAGCGCGATCACGTCGAAGCCGCGGTTGCCGGTGAGGCCGTGGATGCGGCTGTCCTCGACGATCAGCTCGTAGTTGGCGGCATTGGAACCGGGTGCGGTGCGGATCACCGCGTTGCCCACTTCGTCCGGCGCGGCGCTGCCGTCGATCTGCAGCCGCGCCAACTTCAGCGCACCGCCCGCTTCGATCTGGAACAGCGTGGCGCGCGAGAACGCGATCTGCGCCTGGCCGCGCGCCGGGCCTTCGACGCTGAGCGGATGGCGCAGCGCCAGCACCTGATCGACCTGGTAGCGGCCGGCATCCAGCTGCAGGCGATCGCCGGCGCCGGCGGCCGCCACCGCTTGCGCGAGCGTGTCGTTGCCGGGCCGCACGCGCTGGCGGCGGCCGCTGTCCAGCGCCACCGGCACCGTTTCCTTCGCGTACCAAGCCACGCCGACGTCGTCGCGCGGCACATAGGTCAGCGCAGGGTCGGCGCCGATGCCGCCGGCGTCCGCCGCGACCAGCAGGCCGGTGGCGGCGCGCGTCATCGTCAGCGTGCGGCCGGTCACCCCGCCGGGCAGGCGCGGCGAGGCGGCCGGGCTTTGCAGGTTGCCGGCGAAGGCGATGCCGGACAGGTCGCCGAGCACGCGTACCGGATCGTGCTCGGCGACGATCAGGTTGTCGGCGAAATCGCTGTCGATCGGCGCGGCGGTGCGTTCGTCGTCCTTGCCGGCGCCGAAGAACAGCTGCTTGCTGGCGACGAAGGTGTTGTGTTCGATCAGCGCTTCCTGCACCTGTACGTAGCGGTTGGCCGGCGAGTTGGGCACGCCGTACATGATGCTCAGCGCCGAGGAATAGCCGTCGCCGGCCAGCCCTTCCAGGTAGTTGTTGCGCACCGTCTGCTTGCGGTTGATGACGCGGATGCCGCCGGTGTCGTCCTTGCCGTCGCCGAAGAACACGTTGTTCTCGACCAGGTTGCCGTCGCCGTGGCGCAGCACCAGCGCGCCGCGCGAGCGCTTGAACACGTTGCCGCGGTAGGTGTTGCCGCCGGACTTGTTGGAGACAATCTCCACTTCGCCGTCGCAGCCTTCGAACCAGTTGTTCTCGACCAGCGAGTTGGAATCGGAGCTGGCGTCGTTGCTGGTGCCGATGCGCAGGGTCTCGCCGCCGTTGGCGCCCAGGTTCGGGCGCGGGCCGAACCAGTTGTGGTCGATGCGGTGGCGGTTGTCCAGGCCCTGTACCGCATCGCGGACCACGACCATGGTCGGGCCGGCGTTGTTCTTGCCGACCAGCTGGTTGTGGTCGAAGCGGTTGTGGCTGTCGTACATCGCCACCCAGTTGTCCGAGCGGCTGCGTTCGGGCTGGTTGAAGCGGTCGACCACGACCCGGGTGATGCGGCTGTGGCGCGCGCGCTCCTTGCTGGAGACGCGGTAGGACAGCACCGCCTCGGTCGGGCTGTAGCCGTCGCGGAACACCAGGTCGCTGACCACCAGGTAGGTGCCGGCCATGCGCAGATTGGACTGGCCGGTGATGATCACCTGGCCCGGGGTCTGCGCGCTCAGGCGGATCGGCTGCGCGGCGGTGCCGGTGCCGGCGAACACGATCTGGAAATCGCGCCATTCGCCATTGGCCAGGATCACGTGGTCGCCGGGTTGCAGGGCGCCGGTGGCGGCGCGGTATTCGGCCGGAGTGGCGACGAGGATGTCGGCGGCATCGGCCTGGCCGGCAGCCAGGGCGAGGAACAGCAGGGCGAAGCGGTTGCGCGCGGCGGTCGATGCCATGGTCTGCCTCCTCTCGATGCGTGCCGTGGCGGCGCCGCCGTGGGCCGGATGGTAGCAGAGGTCGAACGCTCGTCAACCAGATCTGCATACCAAAAATCATTTATCTGGAAAGGTGATTTGGCGCGAAATCCGTGCTGCATCCGCACATAAATTAAGATCAATCGCACGTACCAATTGGCCTGGACGGATATTTCTACCAATTTGTTGACATTGGTCGGAGACCGGTAAAGGCTCCGCTCCCAAGTCGTAGCCCTTACGGCGTTCACTCGGGAGGAGAGACCATGCGGCACCCCTATGCGGCCCCGTCCGCCAAGCGCGCCGGCGCGCGCTCGTTGCGCAGCGCCCTGGCCTGCGCCATCGCGGCCTCGTTGACCAGCGGCGTGGCCTGGGCGCAGGAACCGCCAGCCGCTGCGGCCGAGACCGCCACCGCGCCGGCGCCGGCGAGCGGTGCGACGACGCTGGACCAGGTCCAGGTCACCGGCATCCGCGGCTCGATCCAGTCCTCGATCAACAAGAAGCGCGACGACACGGTGATCTCCGACGTGCTCTCGGCCGAGGACATCGGCGACCTGCCGGCGCCGTCGCTGGCCGACGCGATCGAGACCCTGACCGGCGCCGCCTCCACCCGCGACAAGACCGGCGCCTCGGAGATCTCCATCCGCGGCCTTGGCGCGTTCCTCAGCAGCACCCAGTTCAACGGCCGCGAGATCACCAACGGCAGCGGCGACCGCTCGGTGAACTTCAACATGTTCCCGGCCGAACTGATCAACACCGTGGCCATCTACAAGACCCAGCGCGCGGACCTGATCGAAGGCGGCGTCGCCGGCACCATCGGCCTGGAGACGGTGAAGCCGCTGGACTACGGCAAGCGCGCGCTCCAGTTCGACGGGCGCGGCAGCTGGGCCGAGTACGACAGCAAGTACCGCGACAAGGACGGCATCGGCTGGCGCGGCACCGCCAGCTACATCGACCAGTTCGAGTTCGCCAACGGCGGCAAGCTCGGCGTGTCGATCGGCCTGCAGGCGCTGGACGGCACCGATCCGGAAGAGAGCATGACCAGCGGCTCCACCTGGTACGCCTGCGACGGCACCCAGAACGTGCGCAACGCCAACTGCGCCGAGGTCGGCGCCAACGCCATCGCCAATGGCGCGCCGTACTACCTGGTGCCGAGCAGCCGTATCTACCGGCTCAAGCAGGAACGCAACGACCGCCAGTCCGAGTTCGCCGCGGTGCAGTGGAAGCCCAACGAGGTGCTCGAGGTCAACGTCGACTACGAACACACCGACCGCAATTGGCACGAGAAGCGCTCCGACCTTAGCCTGTCCAACACCCGCCGCGGCATCGTCGATCGGCAGGTCGACGACAACGGCGTGCTGCGCAGCTATTCCGGCAACACCTCGATCGATTCCACCTCGACCCTGTACGACCGCAACGAGGAATACACCGGCGGCGGCCTCAACATCGTGCTGCGCCCGAGCGTGGCCTGGGAGATCGCCACCGACCTGTCCTATTCGCACACCGTGCGCGAGGACACCCAGCGCATGACCCGCCTGCGCGCCAACGCCCGCGACGTGAACAACGCAGTGGTGCCGGGCATCAGCAGCGGCGCCACCGGCTACGTCAACTACGACTGGGACAACCGCGGCGACGTGCCGAGCATCGCGCTCGACCCGGCGTTCGATGTCGCCGATTGGGATGCCTACACCGGCGCGGCGCGGGTCACCTCCGAGGAGGAAAAGAACGACCACCGCATCCGCGCCGGCCGCTTCGACGTCAGCTACCTGCCCGAGGACGGCCTGCTGACCAAGCTCAGCTTCGGCCTGCGCGCCAGCCAGGCCGACTACCGCTACTTCGACAACACCATCACCACCGACATCGCCGCCAGCGGCGCCGGGCGCGCGCAGATCGTCGCCGCCAACCAGGCCTGCCGCGCAGCGTTCCCGCAGGACGACTTCCTCGACGACGCCAGCGGCAACACCATTTCCAATTGGGCCTACTTCGACCCGTCGTGCCTGTACGAAGCGTTCCGCGGCAGCAGCGCCACCGGCGTGGATCCGAACTACATGGATCCGAACAACGTCGACGTGGTGGAGAAGACCAAGGCGTTGTTCCTGATGGCCGACTTCCGCAGCACGCTGTTCGGGCTGCCGGTGTCGGGCAACATGGGCGTGCGCTGGGTCAAGACCGACGTGCGTTCGCAAGGCGTGCGCGCCGAGCTGGACCTGATCGACAACGGCGCCGGCACCCTGCGCCTGCAGCCGACCGGCACCTACCAGACCCTGGTCGCCAAGGCCGGCAACGACAAGCTGCTGCCCAGCGCCAACGCGTCGTTCGAACTGCGCGACAACCTGCTGCTGCGCGTGGCCGGCTACCGGGCGATGTCGCGTCCTGACATCGCCGCGCTGGGCTCGGGCCGCAACGTCAACCTCACCGGCACCGAGAACTTCACCAGCCTGGAAGAGGCGCTGGCCGGCATCACCGCCACCGGCAACCCGGAGGCCAAGCCGCTGATGTCGTGGAACGGCGACGTGTCGCTGGAGTGGTATCCGAACGAGGACAGCATGCTGGCCGGCGCGGTGTACTGGAAGCAGTTCAACGGCGGCACCGAGACCGCGCTGTTCGACGAGACCTTCGTGGTCGATGGACGCAGCGTCACCGTGGCGGTGCCGCGGCAGGTGACCACCGACAAGAAGAGCACGCTGACCGGCTTCGAGCTCAGCGCCGCGCACCGCTTCTCCTACCTGCCCAAGCCGCTGGACG
The DNA here is from genome assembly GCF_014236815.1 of Xanthomonas sp. GW. Lineage (NCBI taxonomy): Bacteria > Pseudomonadati > Pseudomonadota > Gammaproteobacteria > Lysobacterales > Lysobacteraceae > Xanthomonas > Xanthomonas sp. GW. The sequence continues at coordinate 3,731,783 of NZ_CP051189.1, read as the reverse complement.
GGCTCGGTTTCAAGCTCAGCTACAACTACGCCGACACCGATTACGAGACCCAGGATCCGCGCCTGGGCGAGCAGGTGGACGCGGTCACCGGCACGGTGATTCCGGCGATCGTGGCCCCGGCCGGGCTCAGCGGCTTTTCGCGGCATGTGCTGTCCGGCTCGCTGTACTGGGAACTGGGCCGCTTCGACATGCAGGCGATCGGCAAGTACCGCTCCAAGTACTACCAGGACTTCACCGGCAACACCGCGCAGCAGAACCGCTACTACGACGACAACACCAGCGTGGATTTCCGCGCGCGCTACCGGGTCACCAAGCAGCTGTCGCTGTCGCTGGAACTGATGAACCTGACCAACGAACCGCGCGTCGCATCCCAGCCTGTCTACGGCAACTTCCGCGAGTACGTGAGCTACGGGCGGCGCGCATATTTCGGTGTACGATACAAGTTCTGAACGCAGCGGCGCGGCTCCCGGGCCGCGCCGTTTTTCGAGCCGCAGCAGGCGCCGGCGCGTCGTCCCGGCGCCGCTGTGGAATTCACCGACGGGTCCTTAGCGCGAATGTCCGAAAGCCGCCTCTACCAATCCATCGCCGCAAAGATCCTGTCGCTGATCGAATCGGGGGAATTCCCGACCGGTTCGCGGCTGCCGGGCGAGCGCGATCTGGCCGAGCGCTTCGCGGTCAGCCGGGTGACCATCCGCGAGGCCGAGATCGCGCTGGAAGCGCAGGGCTGGATCGCGATCAAGACCGGCTCGGGCGTGTACGTGCGGCCGCGTCCGATCGATGCGCAGGGCGCGCTGCCCGACGTCACCGCCTTCGACCTCACCGCCGCGCGCACGGTGATCGAGGCCGAAGCCGCGGCGCTGGCCGCCGGGCGTCTGACCGATGCCGATATCGAGGAACTGCAGATCCTGGTCACGGCAATGTCCGACCCGACCACCACCGAGGAAATGGCCGGCGAATACGACCGCCGCTTCCACCTGGCGATCGCGCGCCTGTCCGGCAATCCGGTGGTGGAGTACTGCATCCACCTGATCTGGCGCATGCGCAACGAACTGCCGCGGGTGCGCCAGGTGTATGCGCACGTCTGCCACCAGGACGACGCGACCCGCACCGACGAACATGCCGCGATCCTGGAAGCGCTGAAGACGCGCGATCCGGCGGCCTCGCGCAACGCGATGCGCAATCACTTCCAGCGCCTGTTCGAGTCGATGCTGGAAGCCACCGAGAGCCAGGCCCTGGCCGAGATCCGCCGCCGCACCCAGCAGGACCGCGAGCGCTTCCTGGCCACCACGCGGATCTGAGCCGGGCGCCGCTGCTGGCGTAACGCCTTCGTTGTCGGCGGTGCGGCGTCATGCGTGTACGCGGATGCGCGCGTGCGGCGTGTCGTCGCCGTTGCCATTGGCCATCGTCGGGACCTGTTCGCCTCGCTTTGCGGCGTCTGTCTTCTGCGCAATCGCACCGCAATCGCGGCACATTGCGCCAGCCGGCGATGTCGCACGCATCGGCATCTGAACGCCATCGGCGCGCTTTGCGTCGACCGCAGCGTCAACCGCAGCGCGGCTGTGTCTCGCGCAGCGATGTCAGCACGATCGGCAACGACGCGCAGCGCGCTGCCCGCATTCACGCCTTGCGCTGCCGGCGCCTGTTAAGCATGCAGCCAAGTGGGCTCTCTGGCTCCTCTGGATCATCATGGTATCCCCCTGGCGTGCGTTGCGTAGACGGCTGCTTCCCTATCGGCGCGGCCTTTCCGGCATGCGCGCGATGTTCCTGCAGCATGGCCGCGCGCGGCCGCCGACCGAGGAGCCGCTGCGTGCGCAACTGCTCAGCGCCGAACAGATGGCCGCGCACGGCGAGGCCTTGGCGCGCAGCCACCGGGTGCGCGGCGGGCGCAGTCCCGAGGTGTTGCTGGCGCGGCTGAAACAGAACGAGGACGTGCTGCGCGACGCCTTGGCGATGCTAGCGGCGATGGTCCGCGACGACATCCGCGTCACCCCGGCTGGCGAGTGGCTGCTGGACAATTTCTACCTGGTCGAAGAACAGATCCTGATCGCGCGGCGCCATCTGCCGGCCGGCTACAGCCGCCAGCTGCCGGCGCTGGCGCAGGGCGCGTCGGCCGGGTTGCCGCGCGTCTATGCGCTGTCGATGGACGCGATCGCGCATGGCGACGGCCGTATCGATGCCGACATGGCCAGCCGCTTCATCGCCGCCTACCAGACGGTGACGCCGCTGAAGCTGGGCGAGCTGTGGGCGATTCCGATCATGCTGCGCCTGGGTCTGCTGGAAAACCTGCGCCGGGTCGCGGCGCGGGTGATGCGCGACGGCATCGACCATCGCCTGGCCAGCGACTGGGCCGACCGGCTCAATACCACCGCCGCGCAGGATCCCAAGAGCGTGGTGCTGGTGGTCGCGGACATGGCGCGCTCGCAGCCGCCGCTGTCCGGTGCGTTCGTGGCCGAGCTGGTACGCGGGCTGCACGGCCGCGGCGGGGTGCTGGCGATGCCGGTGACCTGGGTCGAGCAATGGCTGGCCGACGGCGGCCAACGCATCGACGACATGGTGCACGCGGAGAGCCAGCAGCAGGCCGCCGACCAGGTCTCGATCAGCAACAGCATCGCCAGCCTGCGGTTCCTGGCGACGATGGACTGGCGCGACTTCGTCGAAGACCTGAGCGTGGTCGAAGCGCATCTGCGTCGCGACCCGCACGGCACCTATGCGCAGATGGATTTCCAGACCCGCGACAGCTACCGGCACAGCGTCGAGCTGCTGGCGCGGCGCAGCGGCGCCAGCGAAGACGCGGTAGCCGCGTGCGTGCTGCAGCTGGCGCAGGCGGCATCTGCGGACGACCGGCGCCATGTCGGCTACTACCTGGTCGATGATGGCCAGCGCGACCTGCCGGCGGCGATCGCCGCACTGCCGCGCGCGCGGCGGCGGCCCTACGTGGCGCGGCGCACGCTGCCGCTGTCCGCGTACCTGCTGCCGATCGCGGCGATCGCCGCATTCGGCGCCTGGACCCTGCTCGAGCAGTTGCATGTGCTGGCCGCGGTGCCGGCTTGGTTGTGGGCGACCACCGCGCTGTTGGGCGTGCTTGCGTTCAGCGAACTGGGCGTGGCGCTGGTCAACTGGGCGGCGACGCTGCTGGTGGCGCCGCGCACGCTGCCGCGGATGGACTTTTCCAAGGGCATTCCGGCCGGCGCGCGGACCCTGGTGGTGGTGCCGAGCATGCTCAGCGACACGGCCACGATCGACGAGCTGGCCGAGGCGCTGGAAGTGCGGTTCCTAGCCAACCGCGATACGCAACTGCATTTCGCGCTGCTCACCGATTTCCTCGATGCCGCGCAGGCGACGCTGCCCGGCGACGCGGCGCTGCTCGAGCACGCGGTACAGCACATCGTGCGGCTCAACCAGCGCTACGCGCCGGAAAGCGACGACCGCTTCTTCCTGCTGCATCGCCCACGCCTGTGGAGCGCCGGCGAGCGCGCCTGGATCGGCCACGAGCGCAAGCGCGGCAAGCTGGCGGCGCTGAACCGGCTGCTGCGCGGCGGCGCGGCCGATGCCGATTTCAGCGCGGCGATCGGCGCGACCGCGCTGCTGGCGCAGGTGCGCTACGTGATCACCCTGGACGCGGACACGCGGCTGCCGCGCGACGCGGCACGTGAGTTCGTCGCGACCCTGGCGCATCCGCTGAACCGCGCGCGCATCGATCCGGCGCTGGGCCGGGTGACCCGCGGCTACGGCATCCTGCAGCCGAGCGTGGGCAGCAGCATGAGCGGCCATCGCATCACCCGCTACGCGCGCCTGTTCGGCAGCGAGCCGGGCATCGACCCGTACACGCGCACCGTGTCGGACGTGTACCAGGACCTGTTCGGCGAAGGCTCGTTCGTCGGCAAGGGCATCTACGACGTGGACGCGTTCGAGCAGACGCTCGACGGCCGCCTGCCCGACAACCGCATCCTCAGCCACGACCTGCTGGAAGGCTGCTATGCGCGCGCCGGCCTGGTCAGCGACGTGCGGCTGTTCGAGGATTATCCGGCGCGCTATGCGGCCGACGTGAAGCGCCGCGCGCGCTGGATCCGTGGCGACTGGCAACTGCTGCCGTGGCTGCTGCCGTGGGTGCCGGACGCCGCCGGCCGCTACCGGCGCACGCCGCTGTCGTTGCTGTCGCGCGGCAAATTGCTGGACAACCTGCGCCGCAGCCTGGTGCCGCTCGCCGCCACCGCGTTGCTGGCGATCGGTTGGCTGTGGTTGCCGCGGCCGGCGGCGTGGACCGCGTGGCTGCTGGGCCTGTTGGTGCTGCCGATCGTGGTGCCGGCGCTGCACGACCTGATCGCCAAGCCGTCGGACATAGGCTGGCGCATGCATCTGGGTATGCTAGCCAAGGCGGTGGCGACGCAGTTGCAGCGCGCGCTGGTGGCGCTGGCCTGCCTGCCGTACGAGGCCGGCTACGCCGCGCTGGCGATCGTGCGCACGCTGTGGCGCATGCTGGTCAGCCGGCGCCACTTGCTGCAATGGCATGCGTCCAGCGACGTGGCGCGCAGCCTCGGCCGCGGCAATGCGGCCGAGCTGGGCGGGATGGCGCCGGCGGCGCTGTGCGCGCTGGCGCTGCTGGCCGTACTGGCCTGGCAGCAGCCGCATGCGCTGTGGGTCGCCACGCCGATCCTGGCGCTGTGGATCGTCGCCCCGGCGCTGATGGCGTGGATGGGGCATGCGCCAGCGCAACGCCGCGCGCAGCTGGCGCCGGCGCAACGCGCCTTCCTCGGCCGGCTGTCGCGGCGGACCTGGGCGTTCTTCGAAGTGCACATGCGCGCGCAGGACCATTGGCTGCCGCCGGACAACGTGCAGGAGCATCCGCAACTGGTGGTGGCGCGGCGCACCTCGCCGACCAACATCGGCCTGGCCCTGCTCGGTAACCTGGCCGCCTACGACCTGGGCTACCTGCAGCCGGGCGGGGTGATCGAGCGCACCCGGCTGACCCTGGCGACGATGGAGACGCTGCCGCGCCATCGCGGCCATTTCTACAACTGGTACGACACCGAGACCCTGTTGCCGCTGCCGCCGGCCTACCTGTCGACGGTGGACAGCGGCAACCTGGCCGGGCATCTGCTGACCCTGCGCCAGGGCCTGCTGGCGCTGTGCGATGCGCCGTTGCTGGCCGCGACCACCTTCGACGGGCTGGCCGACACGTTCGGCGTGCTGCGCGAGGCCGCGCACGACAATCCCGCCGCGGCGGCGCTGCCGCAGGCGGCGCTGCACGATGTCGATCAGCGCCTGCAGGCGCTGCGCGCGGTCCCGCCGGAGACGCTGCCACAGACCTGGCACGCACTAGCTGCGCTGGCCGTGCAGGCGGCCTCGATCGCCGAGCACTGGCCGCCGCCGGTGCCCACCGCCGAGCACTCCGCCGACGCCTTGGCGCCGCACTGGCCACAGGTGTTGCTGGACGCGTGCAACGCGGCTCAGCAGGAATTGCGCGAGTTCGCGCCGTGGGCGACGGTGGCCGACCAGTCCGACGCCACGCCGATGTCCGCCGCGGCCGAGATGCCGTTGCCGACCTTGCGCGCGCTGGCCGCGCAGACCCACAACGCCGACGCCGCCGAGCGCGCCCGCGCGCGCATCCACCAGCTCGAGCGCCTGGCGCATATCGCCGGGCAGCTGTCGCTGATGGAATACGGCTTCCTCTACGATCCAGCGCGGCGGCTGTTGGCGATCGGCTACAACGTCGACGAACGGCGCCTGGACCAGGGTTACTACGACCTGCTGGCGTCGGAAGCGCGGCTATGCAGCTTCGTCGCCATCGCCCAGGGCCAGCTGCCGCAGGAAAGCTGGTTCGCGCTCGGCCGCCAGCTCACCGAGGTCGATGGCGAAGCGACGCTGCTGTCGTGGAGCGGCTCGATGTTCGAATACCTGATGCCGCAGCTGGTGATGCCCAGCTATGCCGACACCTTGCTCGACCAGACCGCGGTGCATGCGGTCAACGCGCAGATCGCGCACGGCGCGCGGCATGCGCTGCCGTGGGGCGTGTCCGAGTCCGGCTACAACGCGGTCGATGCGCGGATGAATTACCAGTACCGTGCGTTCGGCGTGCCCGGGCTGGGCCTCAAGCGCGGGCTCGGCGACGATCTGGTGATCGCGCCGTACGCCAGCATGATGGCGCTGATGGTGGCCCCGGAAGCGGCCTGTACCAATCTGCAGCGGCTCGCCGAGTCCGGTTTTGGCGGGCGTTTCGGCCTGCACGAGGCGATCGACTACACCCCCAGCCGGGTCCCGCCCGGCCAGGACCATGCGCTGATCCGTTCGTACATGGCACACCACCAGGGCATGGGCCTGCTGGCGCTGGACCATCTGCTGCGCGAGCAGCCGATGCAGAAGCGCTTCGCCGCCGATGCCGAATTCCAGGCCACCTTGCTGTTGCTGCAGGAACGGATTCCGCGGGTGGGCGTGTTCCATCCGCAGGAGGCCGACGGCGCCGCACGCAGCCCGCAGGACGCGCGCGAGGACGAGACCCAGCTGCGCGTGTTCCGCGACCCGAGCGCGCCACGGCCGGCGGTGCAACTGCTCTCCAACGGCCGCTACCACGGCCTGCTGACCAGCGCCGGCGGCGGCTACAGCCGCATGCGCGACATGGCCATCACCCGCTGGCGCGAGGACGGCACCCGCGACCATTGGGGCAGTTTCTGCTACCTGCGCGACGTGGACAGCGGCGACTACTGGTCGGCCGCCTACCAGCCCACCGCGGTGGCGGTGGACCACTACGAAGCGATCTTCTCCGATGCCAAGGCCGAGTTCCGCGGCCGCAAGCGCGGCTTCGACACGCACCTGGAAGTGGCGATCTCCGCCGAGGACGACATCGAGCTGCGCCGCCTGCGGGTCAGCAACCGGTCGCGGCAGCCGCGCACCATCGAGATCACCACCTATGCCGAAGTGGTGCTGGCGCCGGCCATCGCCGACGAACTGCATCCGGCCTTCAGCAATTTGTTCGTGCAGACCGAGATCGCCCGCGACACGCAGGCGCTGCTGTGCACGCGGCGCACCCGCGCGCACGACGAAGTCGCGCCGTGGATGTTCCACCTGGTGGCGGTGCACGATGCGCACATCGGCGCGATTTCCTACGAGACCGACCGCGCGCGCTTCCTCGGTCGCGGCAATACGGCGCGCAATCCGCGCGCGTTGCGCCACGAGGCGGCGCTGTCCGACACCGCCGGCTCTGTGCTCGACCCGGTGGTCGCGATCCGCTGCCGGATCGTGCTGGCGCCGGAGCAGACCGCGATGATCGACATGGTCTACGGCGTCGGCGGCGACCGCGCCGCGTGCATGGCGCTGATCGACAAGTACCGCGACCGGCGCTTGGCCGACCGCGTGTTCGACCTGGCCTGGACCCACAGCCAGGTGGTGCGCCGCCAGATCAACGCCTCGCAGGCCGACGCGCAGCTGTACGAGCGCCTGGCCGGGCTGATGGTGTACGTGCACCCGGCATTGCGCGCCGACAGCGAGCTGCTGCTGCAGAACCGGCGTGGCCAGTCCGGGCTGTGGGGCCATGCGATCTCCGGCGACCTGCCGATCGCGCTGCTGCAGATCGGCGATGCCGACAACATCGAACTGGTGCGGCAGATGGTGCAGGCGCACGCGTACTGGCGGCTCAAGGGCCTGCATGCGGACCTGGTTATCTGGAACGAGAGCCAGAGCGGCTACCGGCAACAGCTGCAGGAGCAGATCCTGGGCATGGTCGCGGCCGATCCGGACGCCAGCGTGCTGGAGCGCCCCGGCGGCATCTTCGTGCGCCCGGTGCAGAACATCTCGCAGGAGGACCGCATCCTGCTGCAGGTGGTGGCGCGGGTCATCGTCAGCGATCAGCGCGGCACCCTGGCCGCGCAGATCGGACGGCATCTGCCGCCGCCGCGCGGCGTGCCCGAACTGGTGCCGCTGCCCGCCGCCGCGCTGGCCGAGGCGCAGGCCCTGGCCATGCCTGCGCCTGCGGCCGGCGATGCGCACGAGGATCCATGGCCGTTCGCGCCGGCGCATGCCGAGGTGCTGTTCGACAACGGCACCGGCGCCTTCGCCGCCGACGGCCGCGAATACCTGGTCGCACTGCGCGAGGGTGCGCCGACCCCGGCGCCGTGGTCCAACGTGCTGGCCAATGCGCAGCTGGGCACGGTGCTCAGCGAGAGCGCCGCCGGCTACACCTGGTTCGAGAACGCGCACGAGTTCCGCCTGTCGCCGTGGCACAACGACCCGGTCGCCGACGCCTGCGGCGAGGCGTTCTACCTGCGCGACGAAGACAGCGGCCGGGTGTGGTCGCCGCAGGCGCTGCCGCGCCGCGGCGAGGGCGACTACCGCACCCGCCATGGCTTCGGCTACAGCGTCTACGAGCACGTGGAGGACGGCATCGCCAGCGAGCTGTGGGTGTATGTGGCGCTGCACGAGGCGGTGAAGTTCTCGGTGTTGAAGCTGCGCAACCTGTCCGGCCGCAGCCGGCGCCTGTCGGCGACCGGCTATGTGGAATGGGTGCTGGGCGATCTGCGGGTGAAGTCGCAGATGCACGTGGTCAGCGAACAGGATGGCGCGCACGGCGCATTGCTGGCGCGGAACCCTTACAACGCCGAGTTCTCCGCGCGCACCGCGTTCTTCGACGTGGACGCGGACACGCGCAGCTGCAGCGGCGACCGCAGCGAGTTCCTCGGCCGCAACGGCGACATGGCCGACCCGCAGGCGCTGCGCCGCGAACGCCTGTCCGGGCGCCTCGGCGCCGGGCTGGATCCGTGCGCGGCGATCCAGGTGCCGCTGAGCCTGGCCGCCGGCGCCGAGTGCGAGACCGTGTTCCGGCTCGGCGCCGGCAAGGACCACGACGCGGCGGTGGAACTGGCGCGGCGCATGCGCGGCCGCGATGCCGCGTACGACGCGCTGGATGCGGTGCGCATCCACTGGCGGCAACTGCTCGGCGGGCTGCAGGTGAAGACCCCCGATCCCAGCGTGGATCTGCTGGTCAACGGTTGGCTGCCGTACCAGACCCTGGCCTGCCGCTACCTGGCGCGCAGCGGCTACTACCAATCCGGCGGCGCGTTCGGCTTCCGCGATCAGCTGCAGGACATGATGGCGCTGGTCCACGCGACGCCAGCGCTGGCGCGCGAGCACCTGCTGGCCAGTGCCGCGCACCAGTTCCCGCAGGGCGACGTGCTGCACTGGTGGCATCCGCCGCAGGACCGCGGCGTGCGCACGCGCTGTTCGGACGACTATCTGTGGCTGCCGCTGGCGGCGTGCCGCTACCTGCAGGTCACCGGCGACCGCAGCGTGCTCGACGAAGACGTGCGCTACATCGAAGGCCGTGCCGTCGGCGCCGACGAAGAGTCGTATTACGACCTGCCGGCGCCGTCCAGCCAGCGTGCGCCGCTGTACGCGCACTGCGTGCAGGCGCTGCGCCGCGGCATGGCGCTGCTCGGCGAACGCGGCCTGCCGCTGATCGGCACCGGCGACTGGAACGACGGCATGAACCGGGTGGGCGAGGGCGGCAAGGGCGAGAGCGTGTGGCTGGGCTTCTTCCTGTATCACGTGCTGCAGCAGTTCGCGGCGCTGGCGCGCGGGCGCGAGGATGCGGCCTTCGCCGACGAGTGCGATGCGGCGGCGCATGTCCTGCGCGGCAATCTGGAGGCGCATGCCTGGGATGGCGGCTGGTATCGGCGCGCGTGGTTCGACGACGGCACCGCGCTGGGTTCGGCGGACAACACCGAATGCCGCATCGATTCGATCTCGCAGAGCTGGTCGGTGCTGTCCGGCGCGGCCGAACCGGCGCGCGCGCGGCAGGCGATGGCCGCGCTGGACCAGCATCTGGTCAAGCGCGACGCCGGCCTGATCCAGCTGCTGGAACCGCCGTTCGACCGCATCGAGCACGACCCCGGCTACATCCGCGGCTACGTGCCGGGCGTGCGCGAGAACGGCGGGCAGTACACGCATGCGGCGGTGTGGGCGGCGATGGCCTTCGCCCACCTCGGCGACGGCGAACGTGCCTGGGAACTGGCGCGGATGATCAACCCGATCCAGCACAGCCTGGATGCGGCGGCCAGCGAGCGCTACAAGGTCGAGCCCTACGTGCTCGCCGCCGACGTCTACGGCGTGGCGCCGCACGTGGGCCGCGGCGGCTGGACCTGGTACACCGGCTCGGCTGGCTGGATGTACCGGCTGCTGGTCGAATCGCTGCTGGGCCTGCAGCGCGAAGGCGACAGCCTGCGACTGCGGCCGTGCCTGCCCGCCGACTGGGAGCGCTGCGAACTGCATTACCGCCACGGCGGCAGCACGTACCACATCGAGCTGCTGCAGTCGGTGGGCGGCGAGGCGGACGCCGGCGCCGATGCCGACAACGGCAGCGGTCTGTTCCTGGACGGCGTGCGCCAGCAGGACGCGCGCATCGCGCTGGTCGACGACGGCAAGGCGCATCGCGTGCAATGGCGGCAGCCGCGCGCGCCGACATGAACACGCGCGCGCAGACCCAGGCGGCATTGGCGCATATGGCGGCGATGCTGCCGCAGTGGACCGCGCATCTGCGCCATCCGCAGGAATTCTGGCCGCAGTTCAGCGCGCTCGCGCAGGAACTGCTGGACGCGGCGGATCCGGGCGATCGCGCGCAGGCGCGGCAGGCGTTGGCGGCGATGCTCGCCGAGCATGCGCTCGATACGCGGCTGCTGCCGCACTGAGTCGCGTCCTCGCTTGACGCGCGCACGCCGTCGTGCGGATCGCCCGGCAATCGATGGCAGCCCTCAGCGCCGCGCCGTATGGCGCTGCGCCGATCCCGCCACGCTGGCCTCACGGCATGGTCACCCCGGTTGCACGTCGCCTGCGGCAACACTGCGGTCCACGACGTCGCAAGAGGACACCATCCGATGCAAGCTCTCACCTATCACGGCACCAAGGACGTGCGCGTGGAAACCGTTCCCGATCCGGTGCTGATCGATGCCGACGACATCGTGCTGCGGGTCACCGCCACCGCGATCTGCGGCTCCGACCTGCACCTGTATCGCGGCAAGATCCCCGACCTGCACAGCGGCGACGTGCTCGGCCACGAGTTCATGGGCGTGGTCGAAGACGTTGGCCCCGAGGTGACGCGAGTGAAGAAGGGCGACCGCGTGGTGATCCCGTTCGTGATCGCCTGCGGGGAGTGCTTCCACTGTCGCCTGACCGAATACGCCGCCTGCGAGACCACCAACACCGGCAAGGGCGCCGCACTGAACCAGAAGGGCATCCGCCCGCCAGCAGCGCTGTTCGGCTACAGCCACCTGTACGGCGGCGTGGCCGGCGGCCAGGCCGAATACGTGCGCGTGCCCAAGGCCAACGTCGGCCCGCTGGTGGTGCCGGACGCGCTGCACGACGAGCAGGTGCTGTTCCTGTCCGACATCCTGCCCACCGGCTACCAGGCCGCGCTCAACGCCGGCGTCGGCCAGGGCAGCACCGTGGCGATCTTCGGCGCCGGCCCGGTCGGGCTGATGACCGCCGCCTGCTGCCGCATGCTCGGCGCCGAGCGCATCTTCATGGTCGACCGCTATCAGTACCGGCTGGATTTCGCGCAGAAGACCTATGGCGTGATTCCGCTCAATTTCGAACAGATCGACGATCCGGCCGACATCATCGTCGGCCAGACCGACGGCCGCGGCGTGGATGCCAGCATCGACGCGGTCGGCTTCGAGGCCAAGGGCAGCACCGTGGAAACGGTGATGGCCACGCTGAAGCTGGAAGGCAGCAGCGGCACCGCGTTGCGCCACTGCATCGCCGCCACGCGCCGCGGCGGCACGGTGAGCGTGCCCGGCGTGTATGCCGGTTTCATCCATGGCTTCCTGTTCGGCGATGCCTTCGACAAGGGCCTGACCTTCAAGATGGGCCAGACCCACGTGCAGCGTTTCCTGCCGGAACTGCTGGAGCATATCGGCGAAGGCCGGCTCAAGCCGAACGAGATCATCACCCATCGGCTGAGCCTGGCGCAGGCCGCCGACGGTTACGCGATCTTCGACAAGAAGGAACAGGACTGCCGCAAGGTGATCCTGACGCCGTAACCCGGCTCGACCGTCGCCTCGCTGCCGTCGCGCTGCACGCAGCCGACGGTGGCCGAGGCAGGCACCGTGCATGAACTCTTTATCGATGTGCACGTCAGCGTGCGGCGTGCACACGCTGCGTGGGCGCGGTGCCTGCTGTGATCGCGCACCTTCGCATCGCCTGCCGCGCATCCGTCGCGGTATCGCCTGTGTCGTTTGCCGACTTGCCAGAGAGACTTCCTTGACCGACCTGCTTTCCCCTGCCGCATTGGGCGATGGGTGCAATCTGCGCCGCGCCGCCTTGCGCGTGCTCGAACGCTATCCGCAGCTGCCGCTGCCCGGCGCCGGCAATACCCTGGATCGCTGGCGGATCCTGGCCGAGATCGCCGCGACCGATGTGTGCCTGGCCAAGGTGCTGGAGGCGCATTACGACGCGCAGGCGATCCTGGCCGAGCTCGGCGCCGCAGCGCCTGCGCCTGGGCAACTGTTCGCGGTGTGGGCCGCCGAAGCGCCGGATGCACGTCTTGCCTACCGCAGCGATGCCGGGCGTGGCGAAGTGCACGGCCGCAAGGCCTGGTGCTCCGGTGCCGGCATGGTCGATTGCGCGCTGCTCACCGCGCACGACCATGACCATCAGCAACTGGTGCAGGTGCAATTGGGCCTGCCCGGCATTGCCATCGATACGCAGGCCTGGGCGGCGGTCGGCATGGCGCGCGTGGTCAGCGGGCCGGTGACGTTCAATGCCGTGCCGGCCAGCGCGATCGGTGCGCCGGGCCAGTATCTGGCGCGTCCGGGGTTCTGGCATGGCGGCGCCGGCATCGCCGCGTGCTGGTTCGGCGCGGCGGCCGCGGTGGCAGAGCGCCTGCGCGCGCATCCCAAGCTGCAGCGCGATGCGCATGCGGCGATGCACCTGGGCGCGATCGACCAGCAGCTCGGCGCGGCGCGCGCGCTGCTGCGCGAACTGGCCGCGGCGATCGACGCGGCGCCCGAACACGATCACCGGCATGCGGTGATCCGGCTGCGCTCGTTCGTGGAACGCGCCGCCACCGACGTGCTGGATCGTGTCGGCCGCGCTTTGGGCCCGGCACCACTGTGCAGCGACCGCGAACATGCCATGCGCTGCGCCGACCTGGCCGTGTTCGTGCGCCAGAGCCATGCCGAACACGATTGGGCGGCGCTGGGCCAGACGCTGGCCGACCAGGTGCAGCCATGGCGGCTGTGAGCGCGGCGCAGATTCACGGCGACGGCACGCCCGAGTCGGCGTGGCAGCGCTCGCCGTGGCTGGCGGCCTTGCCGCAGCGCCGGATCGAAGACCTGCTCGCTGGCGCTGGCCGCTTGGTGGTGGTGTCGCCGCATCCGGACGACGAAGCGCTGGGCTGCGGCGGCGCGGTCGCCTGCGCGCGGCGGCTGCGCCTGCCGGTGTGCCTGATCGCGGTGACCGATGGCGAGGCGTGCTATCCCGGCGATCCTTACTGGACGCCGCAGCGCCTGCGCGACGTGCGCCGCGCCGAGCTGGCCGCCGCCGCACAGTGCCTGGGCCTGGACGCCGCTGCGATCTGCCACCTGCGCATCGCCGACGGCCAGGTCGGCCAGCGCGAATTCGTGGTCGCCGAACAGATCCACGCGCACCTGCACGCCGGCGATCTGGTGCTGACGACGTGGCGCCACGACGGCCATCCGGACCACGAAGCCACTGCGCGCGCGGTGCGGCGCGCTGTCGCCGCCGGCGATGCGCGCATGGCCGAATTCCCGGTCTGGGCCTGGCACTGGATGGACGCCGGTGCGCCGCAACAGGCGCTGCCTGGCGCGGTCCGCTACGCGCTGGACGACGCCGACTGGCAGGCCAAGCAACAGGCGCTGCGCTGCTTCGCCTCGCAGCTGGGTACCGCGCAACCGGCGGTGCCGGCGCCGATCCTGCCGCCGCAGGTGCTGGAACGTTTCGCGCGTCGCTTCGAAGTCTTTGTCGCATGAGCGCGGTGCAGGAGTATTTCGGCGACATCTACCGCGACGACGATCCGTTCGGCTATCGCGAACGCTGGTACGAGGCGCGCAAGCGCGACCTGTTGCTGGCCAGCCTGCCGCGCGCACGTTTCGAACGCGCCTGGGAACTGGGTTGCTCCAACGGCGAGCTGACGGCGGCGCTGGCACCGCGCTGCGACGCGCTGCTGGCCACCGACCTGTCCGAGCGCGCGGTGGCCCTGGCCGCGCAACGCAATGCGCACTCCGCGCACGTGCACGTGCAACAGGCCGAGCATCCGCGCAGCTGGCCGCCGGGCCGGTTCGATCTGATCGTGTTCAGCGAGGTCGGCTACTACCTGCCGTTGCCGCTGCTGCAGGACTGCAGCCAGCGCCTGCGCGCGTCGTTGACGGAGCAGGGCGTGCTGGTCGCCTGCCACTGGCTGCATCCGTTCGCGCAGGCGTGCATGGACGGGCGCGCGGTGCACGCCTGCCTGGCGCAGACCCTGCAGCTGCCGCGCCTGCTGCGCTACGAGGACGACGACGTGCTGCTCGAAGCTTGGAGCGCCACCCCGTATTCGGTCGCGGCCGCGGAGCGGCTGCGTTGATCGCGGTCCTGATTCCGGCGCACGACGAAGAACGGCTGATCGGCGCCTGCCTGCGCTCGGTGGCGCTGGCGGCGCAATGCGCGGGCCTGCGCGGCGAGGCGGTGCAGGTGTTCGTCGCCCTGGACCGCTGCAGCGACGGCAGCGCCGGCATCGTGGCCGCACACGGCGCGCAGGCCATCGTGCTGCAGTCCGGCAATGTCGGCAGCGCGCGCGCGGCGGCGGCCGAAGCCGCGCTGGCCGCGGGCGCCCGCTGGCTGGCGTGTACCGACGCCGATTCGGTGGTGCCGGCGAACTGGCTGTCGGCGCAGCTGGACTGCGCCAGCGACGCGTTCTGCGGCATCGTCACGGTCGGCGACTGGGACGACTACGGCAGCGCGCTGCGCGATGCCTACCGCGCCGGCGAATGCCGCCGCGACGACCACCCGCACGTGCATGGCGCCAACCTGGGCCTCAGTGCCGACCTGTACCGGCGCTGCGGCGGCTTCCTGCCGCTGGCCGCACACGAGGACGTGGCCCTGGTCGAGGCGATGGTGCGCGTGCAGGCGCGGATCGCGCGCCGCGCGCAGCCGGTGGTGGTTACCAGCGCCAGGCGCGTGGCGCGGGCACGCGGCGGCTTCAGCGACTACCTGAAGCAGATGGAGCGCAGCCTGGCCGAATCGCTGCTGCCCACGCCGGGTGGCGACGTGCTGGCTTGAGCCGAGGTGCATAGCCCCTCTCCCGTCGGCGACCGAAGGAAGTCCCGTGGGAGAGAGGGGTTGGGGTGAGGGTACGGCGCGAAGCGGCTCGTGGAGTTTGGGTGCACGAGGCTGCGCCCGTACCCTCATCCGCCCCTGCGGGGCACCTTCTCCCGGTGGGAGAAGGGAACAGCCTAAGCCCCTCTCCCCCGGGAGAGGGGTTGGGGGTGAGGGTCCGGCGCGAAGCGACTCGCGGAATTTGGGTGCACGAGGCTTCGCCCGTACCCTCATCCGCCCCTTCGGGGCACCTTCTCCCGATGGGAGAAGGGAGCAGCCGTAGCCCCTCTCCCGCCGGGAGAGGGGTTGGGGTGAGGGTACGGCGCGAAGCGGCTCGCGGAGTTTGGGTGCACGAGGCTACGCCCGGACCCTCATCCGCCCCTTCGGGGCACCTTCCCCGAAAAGGGGGCCATGGTCCCGGTGGGAGAAGGGAACAGCCGGGATGCATAGCCAGAACAGCTACCGAGCGCCAGAGCCGCTCCCATGTCCGTCCTATGACAGCGACGACCCAACAGCCTGCGCAGGGCATCACCACCGCCAGGGCAACGCGCATTCAGCCAGAAACGCAAAACCGCGCCCGCAGCGGACGGGCCTCGGGATAAGTTTTGTCTCGGATTTGTTGCGAGACAGCAGCCGGCCCGGCCGTGGATCCGCGTTTGTCAATAGGTGTCAAGTGGTTTCTTTTGTTTTTCAAGCACTTGCCCCATGGCTTCCGCTGCGCCGGCGAGCGCGCCGTTGTCCACAGGGGGTGTGGATGACTTCTGCATAAGGGTGTGGATAAGCCCGTCGCGGCCACGTGCCACAAGACTGTCAAGAGACCTGGCGAAAAATTAGACAGGGCAATTTCCGGCGCCCGCATCCGTCCCGATTCCGGAGGTCGGGAACGCCGTTCGGCGGCTCTGGGGGAGCCGTGTTGGACCACCTCCGCGGCCATGACACCGATCGGGCGCCGCCGCGCGGGCCCGATCGAGAACGGTGCTATGTCCCACCGGAAAAACCAGCGCTGCACCCCAGGCCCGCCGCCCCACCGCAAACGAAAACCGCGCCATGCGAAGGCATGGCGCGGTCGGGGCAAGGCTGACGCCAGCGACGCAGGCTCAGGCGAGCATGCGCAGCTTCGGTTCGCGGTCCCACTGGCGGGTCTTGGCGGCCTCGATGAAGCCCTTGGCGTTGCCGGCATCGAGTACGCCGGCGTCCTTGACCACGTTGCCGGCCTTCAGCAGCGGCTGCGCCCCGGCATCGGCGGCGATCGCCTTCAGGTGCGCGAAGGCGTTGCTGACGAAATCGACCGCCGCCGATTCCTTGCTCAGCTGCTTGCCGACCTCGGCCGACAGCACCACCGCCACCGCGTCGAACACGAATGACGGGGTGCCGGCCAGCTGCCCGTCCGCGGCCAGCTTCTTGCCGTCGCTGAGCTTGGCGCCACCGAGCTTCGGCGCCACGATCTTGACCGTGGCGCCGGCGTCGCGCGCCGCCTTCTGCAGGGCCTTCACCGTCGCCGCGTCGGAGCCGTCGTGGACCAGGATGCCGATCGCGCGGCCCTGCAGGGTGTGCTTCATCTTGCCGATCAGTTGCAGCGCCGGCGACGGCGGCATGTCCTGCGGCGCGACCGCGGCCGGCGGTGCCGGCGGCAACGCGTCCATGCCCAGGCCATCGGCCACGCGCTGCGCCAGTGCCTGATCGACGTGGCGCAGGTGCCCGACCACCGCCTCACGCACATGCGCGGTCTCCACCTTCGACAGCTCGAACACCAGCGCCGAGGCGACGTGCGCCTGTTCCGGCTTGCTCTGGCTGCGGAAGAACATGCGCGCCTGGCTGTAGTGATCGGCGAAGCTCTCGGCGCGCACGCGGCCCTTGGCGCCGTCCTCGCTCGGCGTGGCGTGGCTGGGGAAGCCACGCGCGCTTTCGCGCGGGGTGTCGTCCTGCAGCGAGCTGGGTTCGTAGGCGACGCGGCCCTTGGGCACGCCCATCTGCATGTGCCCGTCGCGCTGCATGTTGGCGAACGGGCACTTCGGCGCGTTGATCGGGATCTGGTGGAAGTTCGGCCCGCCCAGCCGGCTGAGCTGGGTATCCAGGTAGGAGAACAGGCGGCCCTGCAGCAGCGGATCGTTGGAGAAATCGATGCCGGGGGCGATGTTGGCCGGGCAGTACGCCACCTGCTCGGTCTCGGCGAAGAAGTTGTCCGGCCAGCGGTCCAGCACCATGCGCCCGACGATCTTCAGCGGCACCAGTTCCTCGGGAATCAGCTTGGTCGAATCCAGATGGTCGAACGGGAACTTGTCGGCCTCTTCCTCGGTGAACAGCTGCACGCCCAGCTCCCATTCCGGGAAATCGCCTTGCTGGATCGCTTCGAACAGATCGCGGCGATGGAAGTCCGGATCGGCGCCGGCCAGCTTCACCGCCTCGTCCCACAGCGTGGATTGCAGGCCGAGCTTGGGCCGCCAGTGGAACTTGACGAAGGTGCTGTTGCCGTTGCCGTCGAGCAGGCGGAAGCTGTGGATGCCGAAGCCTTCGATCATGCGCAGCGAGCGCGGAATGGTGCGGTCGCTCATCGCCCACATGATCATGTGCAGCGATTCTGGGGTCAGCGAGATGAAATCCCAGAACGTGTCGTGCGCGCTGGCCGCCTGCGGAAAGCCGCGGTCCGGCTCCATCTTCACCGCGTGGATCAGGTCCGGGAACTTGATCGCGTCCTGGATGAAGAACACCGGGATGTTGTTGCCGACCAGGTCCCAGTTGCCTTCCTTGGTGTAGAACTTGACCGCGAAACCGCGCACGTCGCGCGGCGTGTCCACCGAACCGGCGCCGCCAGCGACGGTGGAGAAGCGGGTGAACACCGGCGTCTTCACCCCGACCTCGGTGAGGATCTTGGCGGTGGTGTAGGTGTCCAGCGAGGCGGTCAGCTCGAAATAGCCGTGCGCGGCGCTGCCGCGCGCGTGCACGATGCGCTCGGGGATGCGTTCGTGGTCGAAGTGGGTGATCTTCTCGCGCAGGATGAAGTCTTCCAGGAGTGTCGGTCCGCGCGGCGTGGCGCGCAGCGAGTTCTGGTTGTCGGCGATCGGGATGCCCTGGTTGGTGGTCAGCGGCGGATGCGTGCCGCCGGCGTGCTGATGCAGTTCGTCGCCGCGACCGCGCTGGTCGGCGACGGCGCTGGTATCGACGGGCGTGCTGGATTTGCTGGGCTTGCGAGGGCTGGCCATGGATGAGCGCTCCGGGGGATGAGGCGGGGACGGCAGGAAGGAGTCGCGCTGGGAATGGCTGCAGCTGCGCGGAAGAGAGTGGGTAAGGCGTCCGACCGATGCTGTGCCGGCAGCCGTGAACGGTCCGTGCAACCTGTCCGAGCGTGGCGTGAGGACGCTGCTGCGGCATGTGTTGCAGTTCGCACAAAGCGCCGCTGCGCGCGCGGCGTGTATCGCTGTGTACCGATGCGCCGCGTCGCCGCCTGGCGTCGCCTGCGGCAGCTGCGGCGCAGCGCGGGCGTACCCGCTGCCGCTGGCCATCGGGACGCCGCAAGCGCCGAACGGCGTGGCATTGCCGCTAAGCTGGCGCTACAGGACGGCGCCGCGCGGCCGATAGTGCGTTGCGCGCCGCTCCTTCCAGGGGGCCGCGAGCGCGGGGACGGCGCAGCGGCAGCGGCCGATGCAACGCAGCATGGCGTGCGACGGAGACCGAACGTGTTCTTGCCCATCGTCGTGATCGGGTTGTTGCTCGCCCATGCGCTGGCCGCGCATGCGAGCGGCAGCGCTGCGCCTGCGGCGCAGTGGTGCGGACTGGCGGTGCAGGCGATGGCGGTGCTGGCCGTGTTGCGCCGGCTGCGCCGCGCGCCGGCGGTGGACCGCTGGCCGTGGCGGCTGCTGGGTGGCGTGGTCGGGGTGCAGATGCTGTGGACCGGCTGCAACCTGCTGGCGCTGCTGGTGCCGCAGCACGGTCCGACGCTGCAAGTGCTGGGCGTGATGTTTTCCGGCTCGTCGATGGTGCCGGCGCTGTTCCTGATCGCGCGCTCGTTCAACCGGCCGCAGCCGCGGCTGGTGGTGGCATTGGACGCGATGCTGGCGCTGGTCGGCGCCGGCTTGCTGTTCCTGCTGATCGACCTGGCGCTGTCGTCCAGCAACGGGTTCTCCGAACCGGACGTCAGCCTGATCATCAATCACGCCGATGCGATGGGTCTGCTGCTCGCGTCGATGGCCACGCTGCGCCTGCTCGGCGCCGGCGGCTGCAGCCGCCGCCACTTCTATCTCAGCGCCAGCGCCTACCTGTGGGCCAACGCGGCAGTGACGGCGCTGTACAACCGCATCGAACTGGCCGGGTTGCCATGGTGGGGCGGGCTGCTGATCGATCTGCCCGGCATGGCGCTGGTGCTGGTGGCGTCGCTGCCGCGGGGGCGCTGGCTGCGCCACGCGCGGCCGAGCATGCGCAGCGCGGAACTGATCGCCGCGTTCGCGCCGATCGTGTTCTCGCTGGCGGTGCTGTTGCTGGCGATCAGCGTGTCGCGGGTGAGCTTCTTCTGGGGCATGGCCGCGGCCACCGCGGCGGTGGCGGTATACGGGGTGCACGTGGCGTTCCTGCACAGCGAGCACCTGGAAATCCAGCGGCTGAGCCGCCTGGGCACGCGCCGCCTGCAGCAGCAGGTGGCGCGCGATCCGCTGACCGGCATCGCCAACCGGGTCGGCCTGGCGGCGCGGCTGCGCGACCTGGACGACGGCCTGGACTGTTCGCTGCTGATGATCGACATCGATTTCTTCAAGCAGTTCAACGACAGCCACGGCCACGTGGTCGGCGATGCCTGCCTGGTGGAGGTGGCCACCGCGCTGGCCGAAGCCTTGCCCGCGCACACCGCCACGGTGGCGCGCTACGGCGGCGAAGAATTCGCGGTGGTGTTGCCGGACACCGTGGCCGATGCCGCGCATGCGATCGCGCGGCGCCTGCTGGCGACGATCGAGCAGCGGCAGATTCCGCACCCGGCCAGTCCGCTGGGCGTGGTCACGGTCAGCATCGGCATCGCCACCCATCCGGCCAGCGCCGAGGCGGCGATCGATCTGCTGCACCACGCCGACGCCGCGCTGTACCGCGCCAAGCGCAATGGCCGCAACTGCTGCGCGCATGCGCAGGACGCGGCGGCGGAGACGCACGGCGTCGCCGCGCCGGGCTGAGCGCACGCGGCAAACGCTGCGCGAGAGCGCCGCCGAATCGTGCCACCATCGCGGTTCCTTCCTGCACGCTCGATCCGCTATGACGCACACCTCCGCCTGGCCGTGGTTCCCCCTGTTGCTGGCCGTCGCCGGTGCCGCGCAAGCGCTGGATCCGCCTGCGGTGGTCTATCCGCAGTTGCCCGCGCAGGGCCGCGATGCCGCCGCATTCGTGCCGAGCGGCTGGAAGCTGGAGGTCGAACGCCGCGGCGATCTGAACGGCGATGGCCGCGCGGATCTGCTGCTGGTGCTGAAGATGGCCAATCCGCGTAATGTGCTGGACAACACCGGCTTCGGCCCGGATCGCTTCGACACCAATCCACGCATGCTGGCGGTGGCCTTCGCCGAGGGCGATGGTTACCGGCTGGCGCTGCGCGATCACGCGCTGATCCCGCGCCCGGACGCGCCGAACATGGAGGATTACCTCGAAGGCGGCGAACCGGCCATCGCGCGCGGCGCGTTCTCGGTGAATTTGCACCAGTTCTCCAGCGCCGGCAGCTGGAGCACGTCCGAAACCACGTTCCGGTTCCGCTATCGGGAGGGCTGTTTCCAGCTGATCGGCTACGACGTGCACGGCATGCATCGCGGCAGCGGCGAAGTCCACGACATCAGCGTGAACTACCTGACCGGCAAGGCCAAGGTGAGTGACGGCAGCATCGAAAACGACGCGCTGCGCACGCAGTGGCGGCAGCTGCCCAAGCAGCCGCTGCGCTGCCTCGAGCAGATCGGCGACGGCCTGGCCTTCGATCCCGGCGTGGAGCGCGACTGAGCGCAGCGTCTGGAGCGGTCGGGGCGTGCATTGGACGCGCCGCACCCGGCCAGTTTGCAGAGCGTGCGGCAAAAGAAAACCAGCCGCGGAATCCGCGGCTGGTTCTGGCGTGCGTCTGCGATCGCGGAGCGTTACGCCACCACGTCGTCCTTGTACGCATCCACCGGGATGCACGCGCACATCACGTGCTTGTCGCCGTAGACGTTGTCCACTCGCGCCACCGGCGGCCAGTACTTGGCCTGCTTGAGCGTGGGCAGCGGGAACGCGGCCAGCTCACGCGGATAGGCATGCGTCCACTCGCCGGCGGTGACCTGCGCGGCGGTGTGCGGGGCGTGCTTGAGCGGGTTGTCCTCGCGGTCCAGGCGGCCGTCCTCGATCGCAGCGATCTCTTCGCGGATCTGGATCATCGCGTCGATGAAGCGATCCAGTTCGTGCAGCGATTCGCTCTCGGTCGGCTCCACCATCAGCGTGCCGGCGACCGGGAAGCTCAGCGTCGGCGCGTGGAAGCCGAAGTCGATCAGGCGCTTGGCCACGTCCTCGGCGCCGATGCCGGTGCTCTTCTCCAGTGGACGCACGTCGAGGATGCACTCGTGCGCGACCAGGCCGTTGCGGCCGGTGTACAGCGTCTTGTAATGCGGGGCCAGGCGCTTGGCGATGTAGTTGGCGTTGAGCAGCGCGACCTGGGTCGCCTTACGCAGCCCGGCGTTGCCCATCATGGTGATGTACATCCAGCTGATCGGCAGGATCGAGGCGCTGCCGAAGCTGGCCGCGCTGACCATGCCGACGTCGCCTTCGCCGCCCAGGGTCTTCGGCAGGTAGGGCGCCAGATGCGACTTCACCGCGCACGGCCCCACGCCCGGGCCGCCGCCGCCGTGCGGGATGCAGAAGGTCTTGTGCAGGTTCAGGTGCGACACGTCCGAGCCCCACTTGCCGGGCTTGGCCACGCCGACCAGGGCGTTCATGTTGGCGCCGTCGGTGTAGACCTGGCCGCCGTGCGCATGCACCGCCTCGCAGATCGCCACCACGTCTTCCTCGAACACGCCGTGGGTGGACGGGTAAGTGATCATCAGCGCGGCCAGGCGCTCGCTGTACTTCTCGGCCTGGGCGCGGATGTCGTCGACATCGACGTTGCCGTTGGCGTCGCACTTGGTGACCACGACCTTCATGCCGCACATCTGCGCCGAGGCCGGGTTGGTGCCGTGCGCCGATTCGGGGATCAGGCAGATGTCGCGATGCGCCTCGCCGCGCGCGCGGTGGTAGGCGCGGATCGCCAGCAGACCGGCGTATTCGCCCTGCGCGCCGGAGTTGGGCTGCAGGCTCACCGCGTCGTAGCCGGTGCATTCGACCAGCATCGCTTCCAGTTCGCCGATCAGCTGCGCGTAGCCGGTGGATTGCTCGGCCGGCGCCAGCGGATGGATCGCGCCGAACTGCGGCCAGGTCACCGGGATCATCTCGGCGGTGGCGTTGAGCTTCATCGTGCAGCTGCCCAGCGGGATCATGGTGCGATCCATCGCCAGGTCCTTGTCGGCCAGCGCGCGCATGTAGCGCAGCAGTTCGTGTTCGCTGTGGTGGGTGTTGAACACCGGGTGCTGCAGGAACGCGCTGCTGCGCTTGAGGTCTTGCGGCAATGCGTCGGCAGTGGCCGCATCGAGCGCATCGACATCGGCGCTCGCGCCGAACAGTTGCGCCAGCGCGACCACGTCGGCGCGGGTGCTGGTCTCGTCCAGGCTGATGCCCACCGCCTCGCTGTCGATCGCGCGCAGGTTGATGCCGGCCGCGCGCGCCTTGGCGTGGATCGCCTCGGCGTCGATCGCCTTGACGTGCAGGGTGTCGAAGAAGCGCTCGCCGACGCTGATGCCGGCGCTGCGCAGCGCCGCGGCCAGGATCGCGGCCAGGCGATGCGTGCGCCGCGCGATGCGGGTCAGGCCGTCGGGACCGTGGTAGACCGCGTACATCGAGGCCATCACCGCCAGCAGCACCTGCGCGGTGCAGATGTTGGAGGTAGCCTTCTCGCGGCGGATGTGCTGCTCGCGGGTCTGCAGGGTGAGGCGATAGGCGGGGTTGCCGGCGGCATCGATCGACACGCCGATCAGGCGCCCCGGCATCGAGCGCTTGTAGGCGTCGCGGCAGGCCATGAACGCGGCGTGCGGGCCGCCGAAGCCGAACGGCACGCCGAAGCGCTGCGAGTTGCCGACCACGATGTCCGCGCCCCATTCGCCGGGTGCGGCGATCAGGGTCAGCGCGAGCAGGTCGGTGGCCACCGCGACCAGGCCGCCCTGCGCATGCACCGCGCCGGCCAGCGCCTTGTGGTCGCCGATATGGCCGAAGCTGTCGGGGTACTGCAGCAGCACGCCGAAGCACTCGGCCTGCAGCGCTTCTTCCGGCGTGCCCACGCGCAGCACGATGCCCAGCGGCTCGGCGCGGGTGCGCAGCAGTTCCAGGGTCTGCGGATGCACCGCGTCGTGCACGAAGAAGGTGTCGGACTTGGACTTGGCCGAGCGCTTGGCCAGGGTCATCGCCTCGGCCGCGGCGGTGGCCTCGTCCAGCAGCGAGGCATTGGCGATCTCCATGCCGGTCAGGTCCGCGCACATGGTCTGGAAGTTGATCAGCGCTTCCATGCGGCCCTGCGAGATCTCCGCCTGGTACGGCGTGTAGGCGGTGTACCAGGCCGGGTTCTCGAGGATGTTGCGCAGGATCACCTTCGGCGTATGGGTGCCGTAATAGCCCTGGCCGATGAAGCTGCGCAGCACCTGGTTCTTGTCGGCGATGGCGCCGATCTTGGCCAGCGCTTCCTCTTCGGTGATCGCCTCGGGCAGCGCCAGCGGCAGCGGCGACTTGATCTTGCCCGGCACGATGGCGTCGGTCAGCGCCTCCAGCGAATCGTGGCCGACGGTGCGCAGCATGTGCGCGATCTCGGCGTCGTTCGGGCCGATGTGGCGTTCGACGAAGGCCGAGTGGTGTTCGAGGTCGCGCAGCGAGGGGGTGTTAGACATGGCGGTCGTCCGGCAGAGGAGGGCACGAAGGGCGGAGGACGCACGGATGCCGCCGTCGGCCGCAGCTGCGGACACGACCGACGGGAAGCCACATGTCTTCCCACTGCCCCTCTGTCCTTTTGCCTGAGAGTTTGGAAGCGGCGGCGGGCTGCGCTGCGCTTCGTGCCCCTTCGGCGCCGGGTTGGACCGGTCTCTCCAGAGTCTTGGTGCGGGTGGTATCGGGCCTGAGCGATTACGGGCGTTTGCGCCTTCGGCAGCGGGTCGCCCCGCTTCTCCCACCATGCTGCCCGGCGATTATAGCGTGGCTGGCGGCGCCCACGGGGCCGGCCCAGGCATGGCTGCGGCGGCCTTTGCGCCGGCTTGCTGAACCGTAGCGGCCTGCTGCCGCAGCTTCATGTGGAGGCCATCCCGGTCGCATCGATATGCCCTGCGCGGTCGGCGCTTAACGCGGCATCGGCCAGGGTTTATCATGGCGGCATTCCTTTTCCCATCGTTCCGTCCCTTGGACGGTGTCGTCGCGTGTTCGCCCGCCCGGGCTGCGTGCGGCCGGCTTTCCAGGATCCTGCGCATGACGCTCCCGACGATCTCGACCCGCCGCCTGGCATTGCTGCTGGCCGGGCTGGCGATGTTCGGCCCGTTCTCGATCGACACCATCTTCCCGGCGTTCCCGCAGCTGGCGCAGCGCCTGCGCGCCGATCCGGTGGCGATCCAGCAGACGGTCAGCGTGTACCTGCTGGCCTACGCGCTGATGGGCCTGGCGCACGGGCCGCTGTCCGACGCCTGGGGCCGCAAGCGGGTGATCGTCGGCGGGCTGGTGGTGTTCGTGCTGGCCTCGGCCGGCTGCGCGTTGTCGCGCGACCTGAGCACGCTGCTGGCGTTCCGCGCGCTGCAGGGGGTTTCCGCCGGGGTGGGCATGATCGTCGGCCGCGCGGTGATCCGGGACATGTACCAGGGCCACGACGCGCAGCGGCTGATGAGCCAGGTGTCGATGATCTTCGGCATCGCTCCGGCGATCGCGCCGATCATCGGCGGCTGGATCCTGGCCACCGGTGCCGGCTGGCCGCTGATCTTCTGGTTCCTGGTGGGGTTCTCGCTGCTGTTGCTGGTCGCCACGCTGCGCTGGATGCCGGAGACGCATCCGTTGGAGGCGCGCACGCCGCTGGCGCCGCGCACGCTGCTGCGCGACTACATCGCCATCGCGTTCAACGCGCGCTTCCAGCGCCTGGCCGCCGCCGGCGCGTTCAACTTCGCCGGCGTGTTCCTGTACATCGCTTCGGCGCCGGTGTTCATGATCGACCTGCTGCACCGCACCGAGCGCGATTTCGCCTGGCTGTTCATTCCCACCATCGGCGGCATGACCCTGGGTTCGTTCCTGTCCGGGCGCATGGCCGGGCGCATCGGGCCGATGCGGCAGGTGCGCATCGGCTTCATCTGCTGCGGCGTGTCGATGGTCGGCAACATCGCCTATACCGCGATCGCGCCGCAGATCGCGCTGCCGTGGGCGGTGCTGCCGATCTTCGTCGCCGGCCTGGGCATGGCGCTGATCTTCCCGATCCTGGCGCTGGCGGTGCTGGACATGTACCCGCGCCAGCGCGGGCTGGCCTCGTCGCTGCAGGCCTTCACCCAGTTGATGCTCAACACCGTGGTGGCCGGGGTGCTGTCGCCGCTGCTCAGCGGCCGGCCGATGCACCTGGCGCTGGGCTCGGGCGCGTTCTTCCTGATCGGCTGGGGCTTCTGGCGCTGGGAACGGCGCAGCGGCAAGCGCCTGCCGCGGCCCGGCAGCCAGGTGCCGCAGCTGGAGCCGGCCGATCCGGTGTGACGCCGGCGCCGCGGTTGGGCTATCGTCGCCGGGTCATCGTTGAGGAAATTGCATGTCCATCCAGTCCAAGCAGCGCCGCGACGTGCGCAAGAAGCTTGCCGAACGCCTGCGCCACCGCAGCGAGGCCGCCGCTGCTGCGGCCACCGCGATCGAACCGCACGCCGAGCTGCGCGACCAGCAGCGCACGCTGCTGGCCGGCATCGTGCGCCGCGACGGCGAGTGGGTGCTGGGCATGGACGGGCGCATCGCCGGGCAGAGCGAGAGCGCGGCGCAGGTGCTGTCGCTGATCATGCAGGCCGCGGAACTGCACGAGCGCGCCGGCACGCCGGTGCGGCTGGTGTACTCGGATGCGCTGAAGGACGCCGCGCACGCCGATGCGCAGGCGCAGGGGCTGAGCTTCGACGAGTTCAAGGACCGCCACGCGCAGGTCATGCAGCGCGGCGCCGGCGCGGCGCTGCCGGGCTGAGCCATGGGCCAGAGCGCGAGCCAGGCCGCCGACGCCGCCGTGTCGCTGGCGCGGGTACGGCGCCGCGACGGCCTGGCGCTGATCCAGGCGCACCGCGCCAGCACCGCCCTGCATCATCCGTGGACGTATCCGTTCACCGACGTGCCCGGCTTCAACGCCTGGTACGCGCAGACCCTGGACGGCAGCAACGTCGCATTGCTGGCGCGCGCGCGCGACAGCGGCGAGGTCGCCGGCCTGTTCACCTTCAGCCAAGTGGTCGGCGGCTGTTTCCAGAGCGCCTATCTGGGTTACCACGCGATGACCGGCTGCGAAGGCCGCGGACTGATGACCCACGCGTTGCGGCTGTGCGTGGCCTTCGCGTTTTCCGAACTGGGCCTGCACCGCGTGGAGGCCAATATCCAGCCGGACAACACGCGTTCGCTGGCGCTGGTCAAACGCGCAGGTTTTCGCCACGAAGGCTATTCGCCGCGCTACCTGCGCATTGGCGGGGTGTGGCGCGACCATGAGCGTTGGGCGCGGCTGGCGGACGATTGAGTCGGTGGGGTGCCTGCCGCGCCGCGGCGATTACTGTGGCTTCGGCGCAGTCGTAGCGGGCACGGGCGTCGCCGCGGCGGCAGCCTGCACCGCCTTCGGCGCCTCCCACCCGCACATCTGCCCCTGGTTCTGCTGCTTGAGCCACTCCTGCATCGGCGCGAAGTATTCCAGCAGCGGGGCGGCGTCGAGCTTGTCGTTGCCGGTCAGTTCCTTCAGCGTCTGCTGCCACGGCTGGCTGCCGCCACGCTGCAGCATCGACCAGAATTTCTGCCCGGCCTCCTTGTTGCCGTAGAAGGTGCATTCGTACAGCGGGCCCTTGTGGCCGGCCGCGTCGCACAGACCCTTGTAGAACTGGAACTGCAGGATGTGCGACAGGAAGTAGCGGGTGTACGGGGTGTTGCCGGGCACGTGGTACTTGGCGCCGGGATCGAAGAAGTCCTCGCCGCGCGCCGTCGGCGGGGCCACGCCCTGGTACTTGGCCTTCAGTTCCCACCAGGCCTGGTTGTAGTGCTCCGGCGCGATCGAGCCGTCGAACACGCCCCAGCGCCAGCGGTCGATCATCAGGCCGAACGGCAGGAACGACACTTTTGCCAAGGCCATGCGCATCTGCGCGTTGATCAGCGCTTCGCGGCTGAGCTGCGGCGCCTCCACCAGGCCGATCGAATGCAGGTACTGCGGGGTCATCGCCAGCACGATGGTGTCGCCGATCGCCTCGTGGAAACCGTCGTTGGCGCCGCCCTGGAACAGCGGCGGCAGGGGATTGTAGGCAAGGTCGTAATAGATGTGGCCGAGCTCGTGGTAGATGGTGGTGAAGTCTTCCTCGTTCGGCTTGATGCACATCTTGGTGCGCACGTCGCCGGCCATGTTCATGTCCCAGGCGCTGGCGTGGCAGACCACGTTGCGCTCCAGCGGCTTGATGAACTGGCTGCGCGCCCAGTAGCTGTCGGGCAGTTTGGGCATCGCCAGCGAGGTGTAGAAATCCTGCGCGCGCTCGGTCATCTGCTTGGCGCTCTGCAGCTGCGCGTCGCGCTGGGCCATGAACCGCGCTTCCGGCGAGGTGTCGCCATTGCGCCGCGCCAGCGCCGCGCCGAGGTTGCTCTGATACTGCTTCTCCAGCGTGTCGGTGATGTCCAGGCTGCCGGCGCCGGGGTAGGGCTGCAGCAGGTCCCACAGGTTGCTCCAGTCCTGCTGCCACATGTTGCCGAGCAGGTGCGCCGGCAGCAGGCCGCCGGCGACCTCGCCCTTGTCCTTGCCGTACTCGGCGTCGAGCTTGCCGCGGGTGTAGCAGTGCAGTTGCTCGTACAGCGGCTTGACTTGGGCCCACAGCCGATCGGTCTCGGCGGCGATCTGCGCCGGCGGCATGTCGTAGCCGCTGCGCCACATCGCGCCGGTGTCGGCGTAGCCCATCTCGCGCGCGCCTTCGTTGACCAGTTCGACGAAGCGCTGGTAGTCCTGGCGCATCGGCTGCGCGGTGCCGTGCCAGCCCTGCCACGCGTCGAGCTGCTGGTCGTAGTCGCGGCTGCGGCGCAGCACGTCCTCCAATTCGCCCAGCTGCCGGCAGCGGCGCGCGTCGCCTTCGCCGGTGCAATAGGCGGCCGCGCCATACGCGCCTTCCATCTTCGAGGCCAGCGTGGCCAGTTCGGCCAGCTTGGCCGGGTCGCGCGGCGCCGGCATCGCGGTCATCAGCTTCAGCAGCTGCAGCGCACGCGCGCTGTCGGCGGACATCGGCTTGCCTTCGTAGCGCTTGGCCTGCGCGATCCAGCCATTGAGCGTGGTCAGCCAGCGCTCGTTGGCCTTGGATACCAGCCGCTCCGAATCGCCGTTGATGTAGGTGATCGACAGCCACTGCGCCGAGGTCAGCTCCGGCAGCAGCGCGCGGTATTCATCGTTGATGCGGGCGACGAACTGGTCGGCGCTCTCGCCGGGCGCGGCCGGTGCCGGCGCGGTGTCGGGCTCGGTGGTCGCTTCCTTGCGGCACGCGGACAGCGCAAGCACGCTCGCGCCGATGCACAGCGCAAGCAGCAGAGGGCGGTGGTTCACGGCGGATCCCTTGGGTGACGAATGCGACGAGGCTAGTGGTCCGCCCCGCCCGCCGCAAGGGCCGCCCGCGCCGACTGCGCAGGTGGCGCGCCGCCACTGCCGTCGCTTAGCGGCTTCCGGTGCCGGCGGCGATTGCGCTGCCGCTACCCGCGCAAGGCGCGAACAGGTCGCGCGAACGTTCGTAGACCCCGGTCTTGACCTGCATCAGCCCCAGCACCGACGGGAACAGGTTGTCCTGGTCGGCGTACTGGCGCGAACGCGCACGCACGCAGGCCAGGTCCAGGCCGCGGTCGCTGGCGAAGCCGGGCGAGAACCACATCACCATCGGCACGTGGGTCTGCTCCTGCGGGGCGATCGCATACGGCACGCCGTGCAGGTACAGGCCCTTCTCGCCCAGCGATTCGCCGTGGTCGGACAGGTAGATCATCGCGGTGTCGTAGTCGGGCATCGCCTCCAGCGTGGACACGGTGCGCGCCAGCAGGTGGTCGGTGTACAGCAGCGAGTTGTCGTAGGCGCTGGCGATCTGCTCGCGGCTGCAGTTGCCCAGGTCGGCGGTATCGCAGGTGGGCGTGAAGCGGCGGAAGCTGGCCGGATAGCGTTCGAAATAGCTGGGGCCGTGGCTGCCGAGCTGGTGCAGCACGACCACGCGGTCGCCGGGCTTGGCGCGCACCTGGGTGGCCAGATCCTGCAGCAGGATCTCGTCCATGCAGCGGCCGTCCTTGCACAGTTGCGGGTCCTTGGCGTCGTCCAGGCGCTGGATCGTCAGGCCGTCGCACACGCCCTTGCAGCCGGACTGGTTGTCGCGCCACAGCGTGGCGATGCCGGCGTGCTCGAGCACATGCAGCAGCGACTGGTGCTTGCGGATGTTGCCTTCGTTGTAGTCGTGGCGGCCGAACGGGGAGAACATGCACGGCACCGAGACCTCGGTGCTGGTGCCGCACGAATGCATGTCGGGGAAGTTGATCACGCCCAGCTGCGCCAGCTGCGGCGTGGTCTGGCGCACGTAGCCGTTCAAGCCCCAGTTCTGCGCGCGCGCGGTTTCGCCAAGCACCACCACCAGCAGGCGCGGCTTGCCGCCGGGCGCGCGCGGCGTGGCGATCGCATCGTGTTCCAGCGGCAGCTTCGGCGCCTTGTGCGTGGGGCTGTCGGATTTCAGGTTCTGCCGCAACGCGACCAGATAGTTGATCGGCGTGGCCAGGTAGCGGATCTCGCGGTGGTTGCGCATCATCGCCGACAGGTCCTGGAACGACAGCATCGCGCCGACGCCGCCCAGCGCCAGCATCGCCAGCAGGAAGCCGGCGCGGATCGCCAGCGCCCTGCCCGGCGGGCGCCGGATCAGGCGCAGCCGCCACAGCGCCAGGATCGGCAGCGCGGCGTAGAACAGCAGCGGCGCGATCAGCGCCGGGGTCATCAGTTCGCGCGATTCCTTGTGGTCGGTGGCCAGCACGTTGCGCAGCATGTCCGCGTCCAGGTAGACGCTGTAGCTGTTCATGTAGTGCGCGGCGAACGCGGTGGTGAGCAGCAGCACGCTCAGCACCGGCTTGGCCACGCCGCGCCACAGCAGCAGGCCCAGCAGCAGCCCGTGCACCGACAGCAGCAGCAGGAACAGCGACAGGCCCAGCTTCAGGTCGCCGGGATGGCCGCTCATCGCGCTGCGCCAGAACATGCCGTTGCAGACCAGGGCGAAGAACGCGCTGGCCGCCAGCGCCAGCGCTTCGTTGCTGAGCAGTGGGCGATAACTCCACCAGTGGGTCCGGGACTGGCTGCCGGGATGGGGCAGGGACATGCTCATGCGCGGCTTTCCTTCACGGTAGGCAAAGCCACATGCATGGATCGGGCCGAAACCTGCGGCTGCCACAGCAGAACGCGGTACAGGCCCAAGGCCACGCCCCAACTCAGGGACAGCGTCCACAGATCGTGGGAGAGGAAGTGGGCGCCGCGCAGCTGCTGGCCGAGGCCGAACAGCAATCCGGCGCCGAGCCCGACCGCCAGCGCCGGCCAGCGCCAGGCCGGCTTCAGCGCCAGTGCGACGAAATACAGCGCCACCCAGGCATAGCCGGCGCTGGAATGCCCGGCCGGGAAACAGGCCGCGTGCGGCATGCCGGCCGGCCGCGCCTCGAACAGGCCGATGTAGGGCAGGTGGCCGCCGTAGCGGCTCAGATCCCACGGGCAGTCCATGTGGGTCAGCGACTTCAGCAGCGACACCACGCCGGTGCTCAACGCCACCGCCAGCGCCAGGTACAGCAGCGGCAGCCGGTAGCGCTGGCCGTCGGCGCGGCGCCAGGCCCAGACCGCCAGGGCGGCGGTCGCCACCCAGGCCAGGGTGCTGAGCAGCTTGCCGTCGTGATGGATCAGGCTGCGGGTCAGCGCCGCGTTCTTCAGCGCCCAGTGGCCGCCTTCCCAGCGGTACAGCAGGTCGGCGAACCAGAAGTCGCCGCCCAGGCCCATCAGTACGGTGCTGGCCAGCAGCGCCGCGGCCAGCGGCAGCCACAGATGCCGGCGATAGAACGCCGACGGCGCGGGCAGCACGGAAACGGCGGGCAGGGGCAGGGAGGGGCTGTGCATGGGTGCAGGCGGGCTGGACGCGCGAACGGTGGCGTGTGTCATGGTGTTGCGCTGCTTGTCGGAGACCGGTCGGATTGGGGCGCCGCAGGCGCGGCGCTTCAGCCCAGGTTGCCGTCGCGGTATTCGGGTTCCGTCCAGGTTTCATCGAGATTCGATCAAGACGCAGCGTTCCGACCGCGTTCCGACGCGCATCCGCTAGCATGGCGCCATCCCCCGTCGTCCCGGAATGCGAGCGAGTGCCATGCGGCTGTTGGTGATAGAGGACAACCGGAACCTGGTCGCGAACCTGTTCGATTATTTCGAGGTGCGCGGCCACACCCTGGACGCGGCGCCGGACGGCGTCACCGGCCTGCACCTGGCCACCACCCAGCATTACGACGCGGTGATCCTGGACTGGATGCTGCCGCGCCTGGACGGGCCGCAGGTGCTGCGCGCGATGCGCGAGCAGCACCACGCCGAAGTGCCGGTGATCATGCTCACCGCGCGCGACGAGCTGCCGGACAAGATCGCCGGTTTCCGCGCCGGCGCCGACGATTACCTGACCAAGCCGTTCGCGCTGCCGGAACTGGAAGTGCGGCTGGAGGCGCTGCTGCTGCGCGCCAACGGCCGCGGCCGCAGCAAGCTGCTGCGCGTGGGCGACCTGCAACTGGACCTGGGCACGCTGGAGGCGACCCGCGGCGGCCGCACCCTGCACCTGTATCCGGCCTGCCGCAAGTTGCTGGAAGTGCTGATGCAGGCCAGCCCGGCTGCGGTCACTCGCGACCGCCTGGAGCAGGCGCTGTGGGGCGACGAGCCGCCGGACGGCGACATGCTGCGCTCGCATATCTACGACCTGCGGCGCAGCGTGGATGGCCCGTTCGCGGCCAAGCTGATCCACACCCTGCCGCGCATCGGCTACCGGCTTGCGGTGGTGGACCCGCACGAGCAAGAGCATGCCGCGTAGGACCGGGCTGCGGCAGCGCATCACCCTGTGGCTGGTCGGCTATGCGGCGTTGCTGTCGCTGGCGGTGTTCGTGCACGGCTACATCGTCAACGACCAGGCCGAGCAGCTGACCTGGCGTTCGCTGCTCAGCTCCGAACTGGAACATTTCCTGGCGCGCAGCGCGGTCGATCCGGACTATCGCTGGATCGACACCCGCACCGTGAGCCTGTACGGCGACGAAGGCGGCGAGCCGCTGCCGCCGACGGTGGCGGCGCTGGCGCCGGGCCTGCACGACGACGTGCCGCTGGAAGGCCGCGACAAGGTGGTGCTGGTGCAGGACGTGCACGGCCGCCGCCTGGCGCTGTCGCTGGACATCACCGAACTGCAGAAGCACGAGGAGAACCTGGCGCTGTGGATGCTGCTGTCCAACGTGATCGCGGTGCTGCTGCTCGGCGCGCTGGTGGCCTGGGGCCTGGGCCGGGTGGTGCAGCCGCTCACCGACATGGCGCAACGCATCGGCAGCCTGCGCCCGGACCGGCCGGGCCAGCGCATCGACGTGCATCCGCGCGCCAGCGCCGAACAGGTGGTGATCGCCGATGCGCTGAACGACTACCTGCTGCGCAACGACCTGTTCGTCGAGCGCGAGCGCGCCTTCATCGACAGCACCAGCCACGAACTGCGCACGCCGGTGGCGGTGATCGGCGGCGCCGCAGAACTGGCGCTGGAGCAGTCCGACATCCCGCCCAGCGCGCGCAACCAGCTGCTGCGCATCCGTCGCACCGCCAGCGGCGTCGGCCAATTGATTTCGTTGCTGCTGGTGCTGGCCAAGGATCCGGCGCGGCTGGCGCGCGGCAGCGACCTGGTGCGCCTGGACCAGTTGCTGCCGGACATCGTCGAAGACCATCGCCACCTGTGCGCCGACAAGCGCCTGGAGCTGGTGCTGGCGCCGTTGCCGCCGTGCGAGGTGCTGGCGCCGCTGGCGATCGTGCAGGCGGCGATCGGCAACCTGCTGCGCAACGCCATCGAGAACAGCGACCAGGGCGTGATCCAGATCGCGATGCCGGCGCCGGGCGTGGTGCGCATCGACGACCCCGGCCACGGCATGGCGCCGGAAGAGATCAGCGCCATCTACATGCGCATGGCCCGCGGCGGCGGCCGCGAGGGCAGCGGCATCGGCCTGGACCTGATCGCGCGCCTGTGCGAGCACCTGGGCTGGTCGCTGCAACTGGATTCGGATGCGGGGCAGGGCACGCGGGCGACATTGGATCTGCGTCCGGCATTGAAGGACGCTGGCACGGCGTAGCGCGTTGCCGCGCTCGCACCGAAGCGGCATCGGCATTGCGGCTCTGGCAGCGCAGCCTGTAGCGCAACCTGTAGGAGCGGCTTCAGCCGCGACTTCGTCCGCAGCTGAGTTGGCATCCGTGCCCTGACGGCATCCGAAGCCTGGGCGCTATCCCGCTTCGTTCGTCGCGACTGAAGTCGCTCCCACAGTGACCTGCGGCAGATTGGCTGGGTGCGCTGTGGGAGGGACTTCAGTCCCGACTGCCATCCGTAGCCGGTTGGCATCGGTACTTCGTTCGTCGCGGCCGAAGCCGCTCCTACAGTGGCTTGCGGCAGATTGGCTGGTGCACTGTGGGAGGGACTTCAGTCCCGACTGCACGCGTAGCCGGTTGGTATCGTTGCTTCGTTCATCGCGGCTGAAGCCGCTCCTACAGTGGCTTGCGGCAGATTGGCTGGGTGCACTGTGGGAGGGGCTTCAGTCCCGACTGCATGCGTGGCCGGTTGGCATCCGTGCTTCGTTCGTCGCGGCTGAAGTCGCTCCCACAGTGGCTTGCGGCGAATTGGCTGGTGCACTGTGGGAGGGACTTCAGTCCCGACTGCATGCGTAGCTGGTTGGCATCATGTTTCGTTCGTCGCGGCTGCAGCCGCTCCTGCAAGAATTCGGAAGTCGAGGGATTGCTTGCGCGGGCCTCAGGCCTGCTGCGGCAACAGTCCGCGCTGCAGCAGCCAGGCGCGCGCGTCTTCGGCGTCCTGTTCGAACCAGGCCCGTGTCGAACCCAGCCGGTAGGTGTAGCCCCAGGTATCCATGTCGGCCATCAGCCGCGCGCTGCCGACGCCGGGCAGCGCGTCGGCCAGCACGATCTGCAGGTAGCAGGTGGCGTCCTCTTCCTCGACCGAGTCGGTGGCGTCGGTATGCACCAGCGCGCGCCGTTCCGGCGGCAGCACGATCAGGTGGCAGGCTTCGTGCAGCAGCGAGTGCACCGGCGTGTCGTCACGCACGTACACGTCGCTGGCGATCACGCCGGCTTCCGGTTCGCCCCAGTAGCTGCCGGGAATCTTGGCGCCGTCGGCGACCCGGTGCAGCATCAGCCCATGCCGGGCCAGCAGCGCGCGCGGCGCGTCCAGGCCGATGGCGCCGACGGTCAGGACCTCGGCAGCGGGTGCGGAGCGGGAGTCGTCGGTCTGCATCGTGAGGTCGGGAAGGAGAGGCGGCGCGAGAGGCAATCGGCAACGCATTGGCGGCGGTTGGGCCGGCCGGCAGCGCGACTGCCGTGCCGCTCGAACTCGTGCGTTCGGTGAGCGCAGCTGGGGTGGTGCACGCAACCATGGCGCATTTCGGGCGCCGCAGTGCATTTTCGTGGGGACGTTATGTCGAACACACCACCGAACAACGCGGCGCAGGCTGCGCGCCACGGTCGCTATCCACGACCGCAGCGCGCTGCCCGGGTCAGGGCGTCGGCCCTTCCGGCAATGCCACCGAGATATCGAGCACGTCGTGTTCGCCGTCCTTGACCAGGTCCACCTTGACCGCGTCGGCGTCGATATTGACGTACTTCTTGATCACTTCCAGCAGTTCGCGCTGCAGCAGCGGCAGGTAATCCGGGCCGCCGCGGTGGTTGCGTTCCTGCGCGATGATGATCTGCAGGCGGTTCTTGGCCGTCTCGGCGGTGTTCTTCTTGGCCTTGAGAAAGTCGAATAGTCCCATGCTCACCCTCCGAACAACTTGG
The DNA here is from genome assembly GCF_014236815.1 of Xanthomonas sp. GW. Classification (NCBI taxonomy): domain Bacteria; kingdom Pseudomonadati; phylum Pseudomonadota; class Gammaproteobacteria; order Lysobacterales; family Lysobacteraceae; genus Xanthomonas; species Xanthomonas sp. GW. Next base: position 3,696,184 of record NZ_CP051189.1, on the reverse strand, counting down.
TGAAGAAGCCCTTCTTCTCCACTGAGATGAAGCGCATCGGGCGCTCTTCGCCCATGATCCGGGCCACGGCGTCGTCGTACGCCTGGCCGGCCGGGGACTCGCCGTCCAGGATCACCGGCTCGCCCTTGTTGGAGGCGTTGAGCACGTCGCCGGATTCGGGGATCACGCCGATCGCCTTCAACCCCAGCACTTCCTCCACGTCGGTGATGCTGAGCATCTCGCCGCCTTCCACCCGGCCCGGGCTGTAGCGGGTCAGCAGCAGGAACGCCGGCACGGTCTGGCCTTCCTCGGCCTTGCGGGTCTTGGAGTCGAGCAGGCCGATGATGCGGTCGGAGTCGCGCACCGAAGAGACTTCCGGGTTGACCACGACCACGGCGCGGTCGGCGAAGTACATCGCCAGGAACGCGCCCTTCTCGATGCCGGCCGGCGAATCGCAGACGATGTATTCGAAGCCTTCGGCGACCAGGTCCTTGAGCACCTTCTCCACGCCTTCCTGGGTCAGCGCGTCCTTGTCGCGGGTCTGCGAGGCGGCCAGCACGTACAGGTTGTCGAAGCGCTTGTCCTTGATCAGCGACTGCTTGAGCGTGGCCTCGCCGTGCACCACGTTGACGAAGTCGTACACCACCCGGCGCTCGCAGCCCATGATCAGGTCGAGGTTGCGCAGGCCCACGTCGAAGTCGATCACGGCGACCTTCTTGCCGCGTCGCGCCAGCCCGCAGGCCAGGCTCGCGCTGGTGGTGGTCTTGCCGACGCCGCCCTTGCCGGAGGTGACTACGATAATTTCAGCCAAAGGAATGTCTCCTGATACGTTCGGTTGTAGGGCCGCGTCAATCTTGCGCGGCGATCTTGATCTGGTCCTGCTCCAGCCAGACCTGGACGGCCTTGCCACGCAGTTCCTTGGGAATATCGTCCAGCACCTTGTAGTGGCCAGCGATGGCGACCAGTTCGGCGTGGAAGTCGCGGCAGAAGATCCGCGCCTCGGTGTTGCCCTGCGCGCCGGCCAGCGCGCGGCCGCGCAGGCTGCCGTAAATATGGATGCTGCCGTCGGAGATCACTTCGGCACCGGCGCCGACCGTGGCCACCACGGTCAGGTCGCAGTTCTCCGCGTACAGCTGCTGGCCCGAGCGCACCGCGGTCTTCTGCATGCGGCCCGGCTGCGGGCGCGCCGCAGGGCGGGCGGCGGGGGCGGCGGCGAAACCAGGGCGGGCGCGGCGGCGGGGGCGCCGCCGTCGATGCGCTCGTACTGGGCGCGGAACTTGGCCAGCAGCGGCAGGCCCAGCGCCTCGGACAGCTGTTCGGTCTCGCGGGTGCCGTAGGCCAGCGCCACCGGCAGCACGCCGGCGGCGCGCAGGCCTTCCAGCAGCGCGCGCGCGGTGGCGGTGTCGGGCGTCTGCGCCAGACCGCCGAAATCGATGATCACCGCGGCGCGGCCGAACAGCTTGGGCGCGCGCTGCACGCGCTCGCGCATTTCCTGGGTCAGGCGCGCCACGTCCAGGGTGCGGATGCGCAGGTTGGCGATGCCGACCTGGCCGATCTTCAGTTCGCCTGCCTGCTCGAAATCCAGATTCACCGACGACACGCTCAGGTCCCGGTCGGGCGCTGGGCCCGTTGCAGGCGACGGGCATGGCCGACCCAGGGCAGGTCGGGCAACTGCTCGCCGTAGGTCTCGCGGACCCAGGCGTAACTGCACAGATCCTTCAACAGCATGCTGGCACGCACTTCCACCTCGTTCATCGTGTTCTGGCCGACTTCGCGGAAACCGAAGCTGCCGTGGAACAGCAGCGCCGCGTCTGCGCCATGGTCCAGGAAAACCTCGCACGCCAACTGCGGGTAGCGCAGCTCGGCGTAGCTCTGTACGTCGGCATAGAACGCGCGGCCGACGCCACCGCCGCGGCGGCGGCTGGCCACCACGATGCGGTCGATATAGAAGAAGGCCGGATAGCGCTCGCGAAACCAGGCGAAATTGCTGCTGTCGTGATCGCTGTCGCCGCCGAAACCGACCAGGAAGCCGGCCAGGTTGCCGTCGCGCTCGGCGACGCGGAAATATTCTGCGGTTTCGTAGAAGCGGTGCAGCTTGGCCGAATCCAGCGGCAGGATCGCCAGTCCGGCGTTGTTGTTCAGGGCCAGGACCGAATCGAGCTCGTGCTCGCGCACGTCGCGGATGACGATCGACATTGGGACTCCGTTGCTGATGCGCGCGCGGCCAGATGCGGACCGCCAGCCGGATTATCGCACGCGTGGCCCGGGGCGGCGAGCCGCGCATGCATGACTTCCGTGGGAGTGCATTGCGCGCCGTTCATCCTAAGATGCGTGCATGTTGGGAAACCTCAGCCATACCCGCGTCCTGCGCTTCGCCGGCCTGTTCACCTGGGCCATGATCGCCATGCCGCTGGTCTACACCTACTGGATCCCGGAAGAGGGCTTGAACCGGCGTGGCGGCTGGGAAGCGGCGATGATGTCCGGCTTCTTCATCGCCTTCGGCGGCAGCTACTACTGGCTGACCCGCGGGCTCGGCAGCGGCGGCCACGCGCATTGGTACGATCGGCTGATCCTGCTGCTGCTGACCGTCTGCGCGCTGGCGGTCAGCTATCTGACCGGAAGCGGGCTGGGCAGCATCCTGATGATGGTGGCGGCGGGGGTGATCCCGTGGCTGCTGCCGGTGCGGATCGGCGTGCTGTGGCTGGTGCTGAGCCAGTTGGCGGTGCTGCCGGTCTACTACCTGCTGGTCGGCTTTCCGATGTTCGATGCGCTGATGCAGTCGCTGCTGTACGGCGGCTTCTCCATGTTCATCTTCGTCACCAGCCTGGTCGCGCGGCAGCAGGCCCAGGCCCGCGAGGAGCAGCGCCAGCTCAATGCCGAGCTGCGCGCCACCCGTGCGCTGCTGGCCGAAAGCGCCCGGGTCAACGAGCGCACCCGCATCTCGCGCGAGCTGCACGACCTGCTCGGCCACCACCTGACCGCACTGAGCCTGAACCTGGAAGTGGCCGGCCACATCACCGAGGGCCGCGCGCAGGAGCATGTGCACCAGGCGCATACCCTGGCCAAGCTGCTGCTGACCGACGTGCGCGAGGCGGTCAGCCATCTGCGCGACAGCGGCGCGATCGACCTGGCCGCGGCGCTGCGGCCGCTGGTCGAACGGGTGCCGTCGCTGAGGATCCACCTGCAGGTGGACGAGCCGTTGACCGTCGAGGACCCGGAGCGCGCGCATGTCTTGCTGCGCTGCACCCAGGAAATCATCACCAACACGGTGCGCCACGCGCAGGCCGACAACCTGTGGATCCAGGTGCGCCGCGAAGGCCCGCAGGTGGTGATCCAGGCCCACGACGATGGCCGCGGCTGCGAGGCGCTGCTGCCCGGCAACGGCCTGCGCGGCATGCGCGAGCGGCTGAGCCAGTATGGTGGCAGCCTGGAAATCGATGCGCCGCAGGGCACGGGCTTCCGCCTGCGCGCCTCGGTCCCGAGCGCGGCCGCCTTGCTGCCGCCCGCCGTTTCACAAGGAGTGTTGTGATGATCCGTGTCTGCCTGGTCGACGACCAAACCCTGGTGCGGCAGGGAATCCGCTCGCTGCTGGCGCTGGACGGTGGGATCGAGGTGATCGCCGAGGCCAACGACGGCCGCCAGGCGGTGGAGCTGATCCCGCAGGTGAAGCCGGACGTGGTGCTGATGGACATGCGCATGCCGGCGATGTCCGGGCTGGAGGCGCTGCAGATGCTGTCGCGCAACGGCACGCTGCCGCCGACCATCATCCTGACCACCTTCGACGACGACCAGTTGGTGCTGGCCGGGCTCAAGGCCGGGGCCAAGGGCTACCTGCTCAAGGACGTGTCGCTGGAACAGCTGGTCGGCGCGATCCGCGCGGTGGCCGCCGGCGGTTCGCTGGTGCAGCCGGCGGTGACACAGCGCCTGCTGTCGGGCCTGGAGCACATGCGCAACGACTTCGTCAGCCTGGACCGGCCCGACCCGCTGACCGACCGCGAGACCGAGATCCTGCGGCTGATGGCCAGCGGCTTCTCCAACAAGGAGATCGCCAACTCGCTGGGCGTGGCCGAGGGCACGATCAAGAACCACGTGTCCAACATCCTGTCCAAGCTCGGCGTACGCGACCGTACTCGGGCGGTGCTGAAGGCATTCGAGCTGCAGTTGGTCTGACGGGACAGGATGCCCGGCCCGGCGCAGCGCGCCGGGCGTTCGCCGGCGCGCGAGCCAGTGGCTCGCAAGCGGCGCCCGCTCACCCTGTCCAAGCTCGGCGTGCGCGACCGCACCCGGGCGGTGCTGAAGGCGTTCGAGCTGCAGTTGGTCTGACGGGACAGGATGCCCGGCCGGCGCAGCGCGCCGGGCCGGGCGTTCGCGCGCGCCGACGCCGCGCCAGCCCTTGTGGGAGCGACTTCAGTCGCGACGAACGCAGCAGTAGGCCCGCCGAGCCTGGGTGGGGGTCCGAGTCGATGGCCTTTGCGTTACACCGTCCCGGACGCATTGGTCTTGCCGCCCGGCCAGGCGGCATCGCTCGCGCGCAGGCGCAAAGGCCGCGCCGAAGCTGGCTGGCCTGCAGCGCCGCGGCCCCGCGCCAACCCTGTCGGCCACTGTTTGCGCGACAATGGTCTGGTCGCCGGCTGGACCGTGCGGCGGCGCTGTGCACGGCGCCTTCGCGGGGAATTGGCCACTGTGCCGAATTCCGCGCCGCGATGTGCATGACCACGAACCGCGAAGCCTGCTAGGATGGCCGCTTCGCTTCATTAACCCGGCCGTGGGATCGGCCCCGGAGACCTCCTGAATGACCCGTATTATCGAATTCCTGATCGCACTGGGGATCGTGGCTGGCCTGTTCGTCATCGTCGGCCTGGTGCTGCCTTCGGAGCGTCACATGTCCGAGAGCGTCGAAACCAATCGGCGCATGACCATTGTCTATGACACGGTGAACAGCCTGCGTCGTTTCAAGGACTGGAACCCTCTGGTGCTACGCGATCCGCGTATCCAACTGAAGCTTTCCGGTCCTGAAGCCGGCGTCGGCGCCCGCCTCGACTACACCTCCAGCGAGGGCTACATCGGCAAGGGCAGCTGGACCATCACCTCGACCGAGAAGAACAAGCAGGTCGTCATCGGCATCGAAGACGAGAGCAAGGGCAGCGACAAGACCACGTCGTTCAAGCTCGAGCCGACCGGCAAGAGCGGTCGCAACGTCAAGATCACCCAGGACTACACGGTCAAGTACGGCTGGGACCTGTTCGGTCGCTATGCCGGCCTGTACGTGAGCCGCCATGTCGGCGACGACATCAAGCTGGGCCTGTCGCGGCTGAGCAACGTACTGGCCACCGTGCCGAACGTCGACTACCGCGCCGAGGAAACCCCGCTGACCGACCTGAAGGTCGTCGACGTCCCGGCCGAGGATCTGCTGGTGGTCAACGCCGGCAACATCGACCGCGACAACGACTCCATCAAGAAGTCCATCAAGGACAACCAGGAGTGGATCAAGCGGGTGATGGACGCCAACGGCCTGGAAGCGGCCGGTCCGGTGCGCATCGTCACTACCGATTTCGGTTCCGACAAGTACGCCTTCGACGTGACCCAGCCGGTGCGCAAGCGTGCCGGTGGCGCGCCGAAGCCGGACGCGGCGGCCAAGCCGGAAGAGAAGAAGGACGATGCGGCGGCTCCTGCGGCTCCGGTCGATGCGACCCCGGTCGCCGCCAGCGGCGATCCGATGAAGCTGACCATCCCGCAGGGCGCGCCGGTCACCTACCTGCGTACCGAAGCGCACCGTTCCGCGTTCGCCAGCTACACCGGCCACATGGCGGGTCTGGATGCGGCGCGCAATGCGGTCCGCGCCTGGGCCGCGACCAGCGGCTACGACGTGACCGACCGTCCGTACGAGGCCTGGAAGGGCGGCGTGGACAAGGCGTTCACGCCGGAAGGCACGTACGACATCTACTGGGCGATCAAGTAAGCCGTCGCCTGGATGGATGAGTGACCCGAAACGCGCCGCTGCTTGCGGCGCGTTTCGTTTGTGGGGCCGGAAACCGGCCGCAACGGAGCACCGTCATGCTGAATCTCGATCGGCGTTCGCGCAAACGTTCCTGGCTGGCCTGCGCCGGCGGCCTGTTGGCGGCCGCCGCGATCGGCCTGTCCGCCTATGCCTCGCACGGCGTCGCCGAGCCGCTGGCGCAATCGCATCTGCAGACCGCCGCGCTGTATGCCTTCGGCCACGGACTGGCGCTGGCGGCGCTGGGCCGCAGCAGCGAGCGCCTGCTCGCGCGCGTCGCACTGGCGCTGCTGCTGCTCGGCACGCTGCTGTTTTCCGGCAGCCTGGCCGGCAACGCGCTGGCGCAATGGCCGACCCGGCTGGCCCCGGTTGGCGGGACGACGCTGATGCTGGGCTGGGTGCTGTACGCGCTGGATGCGCTGAGGCGTTGAGATGCCCCGTCACGCGCGCGGATTCGACACCCAGGCTGCCTACGACTATCTGAGCCGGCGCGACCGCAAGCTCGGCGCGTGGATGCGCCGGATCGGCCCGATCGCGCCGCAGCCGGGCTGGACCAAGCCGTTCGATCCGGTCGATGCGCTGGCGCGCGCGATCCTGTTCCAGCAGCTCAGCGGCAAGGCCGCGGCGACCATCGTCGGCCGCGTCGAGGCGGCGATCGGCAGCACCCGGCTGCATGCCGACACGCTGGCGCGGATCGACGATCCCGGCCTGCGCGGCTGCGGCGTGTCCGGCAACAAGGCGCTGGCGCTGCGCGATCTGGCGCGGCGCGAGGCGGCCGGCGAGATTCCTTCGTTGCGCAAGCTCGCCTTCATGGACGACGAGGCGATCGTGCAGGCGCTGCTGCCGGTCCGCGGCATCGGCCGCTGGACGGTGGAGATGATGCTGCTGTTCCGCCTGGGGCGTCCCGACCTGCTGCCGGTGGATGACCTGGGCGTGCGCAAGGGCGCGCAGCGGGTGGACACGCTGGAGCAGATGCCCGCGCCGCAGTCGCTGGACGCGCGCGGCGAACGCTGGGGTCCGTATCGCAGCTATGCCAGTTTCTACCTGTGGAAGATCGCCGACTTCAGCGACGCCACCAAGCTGCCCACGCCGCGTTCGCAGGAGTAAGGCCGCGCGGCATCGTGATGCTTCTCTGTAGGAGCGGCTTCAGCCGCGACCGGGCGTTACCGGGAGGAAGGTCCCGGTCGCGGCTGAAGCCGCTCCTACAGGTTTGGTCGCAGGCTGCGGCGGTGCTCGGCAGCACGTCCTGCGCCGCGTTCGCAGAAGTCGGAAGGGTCGCGATGTCCACGCCTGGTATCGCTGCCGCACCCCACCGGTGGCCGTGGATCGGTCAGGCGGTCGGCGGAATGGGGGCATCCTGGCCGGCCTGACCCGGCGTCGCCGCAATCGGCCGCGGCGGCGTCCGCCACAGCGGATCGTCGCTCAACCGCGGCCGCTGCGAGGACGGGAAACGCCGTTCCTGCTGCAGCCAGCGGTGGTACTGGAAGGTGCCGCGCGCTGCGCTCAGATAGACCAGGATCACGATCACCCCGAGGCCCGCACCACTGAGATTTCCGGTGAGCAGCAAGGCGATCCGCACCAGGACGTAGTAGGCCAGCAGCACGCTCGCCGCCACCCGATGCTTGCGCCGCACGCCGTAGGCCAGCGCCGCGATGAAGAGGGCCTCGATCGCGCTGGTCGTGCCGATAACGGTGTTGCCGTTCTTGAGCGCGAGCAGTCCGCTGAGCAGATTGATCGCCGCGCACAACACGGCCACGATCCAGCCGACCTTGATCCTGCGCAGCACGTCGTCCGGTGCCTTGCCCAGCGGCGCTGCGGGGCTTGCCTGCAAGTCGGCTGCCGGCGCCGAATACGGGTTCTGTTCCATCCGCATGGATCTCCTGGAAGTGTCGCTGCGATATCGGTCGCGTGCGCGGCAACTTGAGCGCCTGGCTGCCACAGATGCTTGCCGCGCGCGCCATCGCCTCCGGCTTTATGCCGGCAAATACTTGTCCCACAGCCGATTGCGGAAGCGGTGTTGCGGGTCGATGCGGCGCTTGATGCGCGCGAAGGTCTCGGCTTCGGGATAGGCCGCGGCGAACTGGTGCGGGGTGGCATGCAGCCGGTACGGCAGGTAGTAGCGGCCGCCGTGCGCCATCGCCGCGTCGATCAACTGCCGGGTCCACACCGCCGCGGCCCGGTCCGGCGCGGCGCCGCTGCGCTGCTTGTAGTACAGCACGAAGGAGAACACCGGCTGCGGCGCCCAGCGCAGCAGCGACACCGTATCGGCGGGCGAGTGGCGGATCGAGACATTGAGCGCGTTGACCTCGTGGCGGCGCAGGATCGCGCCCATCTCGCGCGCGAAGGCGGCGAACGCCGGCAGCGGCAGGAAGTATTCCTGCAGCAGGTAGGTGGACATGCGCCGGGTGCGCGGTTCCAGCGAGCGCGCGTCCAGGCTGGCCTGGCAGTTGCGGCGCATCACCGCCGGCGTGTGCAGCAGCGGTTCGGTCTGGTAGCGCTCGCGCAACGATTCGCCCAGCGGCAGTTCCGAGGCCGCCCAGATCAGGTTCTGTTCGCGCGCGTAGTCCTGCCCGCGCGGCACCAGCCGGCGCGTGTCGGTGGGCGCCGCGTCGCTGCGCAGCCAGGTCACCGCCAGCGGGCAATCGAAGTGCGGCGGCATCAGGTCGGCGTTGTGCATCACTGCGCGCGGGTCGGCGGCGATGCGTTCGGCGAAGAAGGCCGGATAGTCCGCCAGCGCCACGCGCTGCGCATGCCGTTCCAGCATGTCGTTGCGGGCCAGCGACAGTTCCACTTCGGTGACCACGCCGAGTCCGCCGTAACCGCCGATCGCCGCGGAAAACAGCTCGGCATCGCGCTCGCGGTCGAGTTCGTGCACTTCGCCCTGCGCATCCACCAGTTGCAGCGCCTGCACCGTATGCGCGATCGGCCCGGCATGCAGGTAGCGGCCGTGACAGTTGACCGCGACCGAGCCGCCAACGCTGAAATTGCTGTAGCTCTGCATCACCGCGACCGCCAGGTCGTGCGGGTCGATCAGGTCCTGCACGTCGCGCCAGCGCATGCCGCTGCGCACGCGGATGCGCTGCGCGGCCGGGTCCAGACGCACCAGTCCGACCAGTTCGCGCAGATCCAGATGCAGCGAGCCGGCCGCGCCGATCTGCCCGCCCATGCTGTAGCGCGCGCCGCCGATCGAGATCGCGCCGCGGCTGTCGCGCAACAGCGCGGCGACGTCGGCCACGCTGCGCGGCGTCGCGATGCGCGCGACCGCGATGCGGTCGATGCCAGCGATGTCGGTGACCTGCGCCGCGGCGGCCGTATCGCGCCCGCACCCGGGCAGGGCCAGGGCGGCGCCGGCGCCTAGCAGGGCGGCGGTGGCCGCACGGCGCTGTTTGTCGATGTGCTCGTCCATAAGCAAGGTGTTCTCAGTGGGATTGGCAGGGGGTGTACGTCAATCGGCGACCAGTTCCACCTGCGTCTGCACGCGCACCCAGGCATCCTGGCTGGGATCGTTGAGCGTGGCGTGCAGCGTATAGGTGCCGAGCGGATCCTCCGGTTCGAAGCGCAACTGCAGCGACAGCGGCGCCAGTTCCAGCATGCCCGGCGCGGCCGGTTTGCCGCCGGTGGTCAGCGGTCGCGAAGGTTCCTGCAGCGCGACCTGGCCGTCCGGCCCGAGCATGCGCAGGCTCAGGCGCGCGTCGCAGGCGCCGTCGTTGTTGGGACTGGGCGCGCAGCCCGAATACAGCACGACCACGCGCAGCGGTTCGCCGCGGCGCACGCGCGCGGCCGTGCGCAGTTGCGGGCCGTGGCGGCTGTCGGTCTCGCTCCATTCTTTCCCGAAACGTGCGAATTCGGCTTCGTCGGCGACGTGGACGGTCGCCGCGAAATTCTTGTCGTGCGCGCGCTCGGCGTTGTCGGCGACCGGCTTGCCCTGGCGGTCGTGCCATTGCGCGGAGGCGCCGAACGACAGCAACAGCAATGCCAGGGCGCAACACGCCAGGCCGCCGCGCCATTGACGCTCTACACGATGCTCCATGCCGACCTTCATGCCGACGCTCCCGCGTGCCAGCGCCAATGCCAGGGTTCGTAGACGATGCCGTGCGGATTGTCGCGCGGATAGCTCATCCGGTAGCCGAAGTCGGCGGCATGCGCGCGCAGCCAGGCGAAGGCCGCGGTCCGTTCGAAGCTCTCCTCGGCCGGCGGCTCGCCGGGCGTGCCGATGTCCAGCGCGTCGCCGCTGTGGTGCTCGCTGTAGCCGGGCGCTGCATTGACCTGCAGGATCTGCTGCAAGCGCTGCCCGCGCGCGAACTTGCGCGCGAAGATGCCCAGTTGGTAGTCGTGGCTGCGGTAGCCGGAGATCGCCTCCAGCACCACGCCGTCGCGCGCGGCGGCGCGCTGCAGCGCCGGCCAGGCGCGCGCGGCGCCGGCGCTCAGCCACAGCGGGCGCCGGTAGCGGTCGCGGCCGGCGGCATGCAGGGTGGCGGGTTCGGCCTGCAGCGGCAGACCGGTGCTCCGCGCATAGTCCTCGGCGTCCAGGCCGAGGCCGGCCAGGCGTTCGTGCAGGGCGCTCAGCGGCAGCAGCCCGGCGTCGCCGGGTTGCCGGCGCAGGGGCAGGGCGTCGAGGCGATCCAGCGCCGCCTCGATGCCGGGTTCGTGCATCAGCCGCGGCAGCAGCGCGTGCAGGCCGCGCGCGGAGGCGGCCGCCAGGTAGCGTCCGTCGCACTTGCGCCGCAGCAGCCAGGTCGCCTGCGCGAGCAGGCGCGCATCGAGGTTGCTGCGCGCGCGCAGCAACCCGGCCGGCAGCAGTTCGATGCATTCGGTATTGAGCAGCAGGGCGGGAGCGGGGCGCATCCGCACAGGGTAGGGCTAAGCGCGGTGCGCGGCCAGCCGTTGCAGGTCCTGCAGCAACTGCCGCGGCTGTTCGGGGCTCAGCAGCAGCCAGCGCCCGTCGCGCAGCGGCAGCGCCAGCACACGGCTGGCATCGGTGATCAGGCAGAACGCGCGCTGGCCGTTGCGCATGCGGAAATAGCCGGATTTGAAGCCAGGCAACGCGTAGGCGATGGTCTTGCGGGTCGGCGCGAATTCGCCGTGCTCGGCCAGGTCCACCACGCGTGCCTGCGCCAGATCGATCTGGGCGATGTCGGTGCGCGCGGCGAACATGCTGGAGCGGACCAGCAGCGTTCGTTCCTGCAGGCGGATGCCGCGCCGCAGGTAGAACAGGCTCAGCACCGTGCCGGTCGCCGGCAGCAGCACCAGGGTGGCCCAGTGCAGGCGATGGCCGCGGTCCGGGCTGGACAGGCCCACGGCGGCGACCAGTCCGGCGGCGAGCAACAGCGGCAGCCACAGGCCCAGCAGCGGCAGGCGCCCGGGCGTGGCCACGCGGTAGTCGCGGGAGATCGGTGCGGCGCGGGAATGGCTGTGCATGGCGGTCATTGTTGTACGCGGATTCGTTGTGCGCGGATCCACTGCGCGGTGTCGGCGATCAGCTGCGGGTCGACATGCCCGGGTTGCCCGTACTCGGCCGGCCCGGGCGCGCCGCTGCCGGCGATGCCGAGGTGGTTGAGCTGCGCATAGCGGTGCAGGGTCGCGCGCGGGTTGTCGCCCAGCGCCTGCTGCCAGCGCTGCCAGTCCGGCGCGGTGACCTGGAAGTCGCGCTCGCCCTGCAGCCACAGCACGGGCTGGCGCAGGGCGAGGACGTCGGCCAGCGGATCCACCTTGTCGAACGCGCGCCAGTACGCGGCCGGCAAGTCCTGCGGCGAATCGGTCCGCGCCACCGCACCGTCGCCGCGGACCTTGGCCACGCGCCGCTCGATCTCGGCCACGCGCGCCTTGCCCTCGGCGGACGGCGTGCCTTGCAGGCCGAGCAGGTAGCGGTTCTGGTCGAGCAGCAGGTCCAGCAGCGAGCGCGCCGGTGCCGCCCACAGGACGATGCCGGCGGTCTTGCCGGACATGCGCGCGATGCGCGCGGCGAGCATGCCGCCCTGGCTGTGGCCCATCACGAAGATGCGCCTGGGGTCGATGCCCGGCGTGCGCGCCAGCGCCGCGACCGCGGCGACGGCATCGTCGGTGGTTTCGTCGTCCATGGTGAAGCCGTCCTGCATGCGCCCGGCGAAGCTTTCCGGCAGGGCGAAGGTGCGCTTGTCGTAGCGCAGCACCGCGATGCCTTGCGCGGCGAGGCCACGCGCGACATCGAGGAACGGCCGGTTGGGGCCGATGGTCTCGTCGCGGTCGAGCGGGCCGGAGCCCTGCACCAGCACCACGGCCGGGAACGGTCCCTTGCCGGCCGGCAAGGCCAGGGTGCCGGGCAGCGGACCGACCGCGAACGCCTGTTCGGCGAAGCCGGCATCGGCGGCGGGCGGCGGCGGGGCCGGTGGCGCCGCCGGGGTCAGCAGCAGGCCGGCGATCTTGCCTTCGGCGTTCACCGAGACATGCAACAGCATCGCCCCGCGTTCGAACTGCAGGCGTTGCTCGATCAGGCTGAGCCCTTGTTGCTGGCGTTCGCTGGCCGTGCCGCGCTGCTGCAACGCGCCCATCTGCGCGGACACCATGTGCCAGGCCTCGGCCAGTTTCTCGGCCGGCACCGCTTGCGCCATTGTCGGCGTGAAGTCGCGCTCGGCCGCGGCGATGTCGCCGGCCTGCAGGCGGTCCAGCAGCGTGTCGGCAGCCTGTTGCGGCGTGGCCGCCAGCGCGCAGGAGCACGCCAGCAGCAACGGCAGCGCGAGCCGCGGCGCGCAGCGCAGGCGCATGTCAGAGTTCCCGCTTGAACATCAGCAGCGGCTTGGTGCCCGGCAGGGTGAGGACGTTGATCAGTTCCCAGCCCAGCTTGCCTTGCTTGCTCAGCTCGGCCTGCAGTTCCTCCATCTTCAGACCCATCAGCAGATTGGTCTTGGCTTCGACGGTGAGGTATTCCCAGCGCTTGCTCATGCTTCCGGTTCCTTGTCGTCCTGCGGCTTGGGCAGCCGGCCGGCCTTGCGCAGCGCGTCGCGCAACACGTATTCGATCTGCGCGTTGAGGCTACGCAGCTCGTCGTCGGCCCAGCGCTGCACCGCCGCCAGCACGTCGGCGTTGATGCGCAGCGGATAGGCCTTCTTCTCGCTCATGCGGGATGGCTCCTTTGCATCCGTGCGGCCGCTGCCGCACGGAGGTGGCGGGGCTCGCGCATCAGTACAGCGAGCCGGCGTTGACGATCGGTTGCGCGCCGCGGTCCGAGCACAGCACGGTCAGCAGGTTGCTGACCATGTGCGCCTTGCGCTCCTCGTCCAGCTGCACGGTGCCGTTCTTCTCCAGTTCGGCCAGCGCCATTTCGACCATGCCCACCGCACCGGCGACGATGCGCGTGCGCGCGGCGATCACCGCATTGGCCTGCTGCCGCTGCAGCATCGCCTGGGCGATTTCCGGCGCATAGGCGAGGTGGCTGATACGCGCCTCGATCACGTCCACGCCGGCCTGGGTCAGGCGCTCGTCGAGGTGGCGCTTGAGCTGCTCGCTGATCTCGGCGGGGTGGCTGCGCAGCGAGATCTGGCCGTCCTCGTGCTGGTCGTAGGGATAGCTGGTGGCCATCGCGCGCAGCGCCGATTCGGACTGGATGTGCACGAAGCTCTCGTAGTCGTCGACGTTGTACACCGCCTCGGACGCGTCGATCACCTGCCACACGATCACCGCGGCGATCTCGATCGGGCTGCCGTCCAGTTCGTTGACCTTGAGCCGGCCGCTCTCGAAGTTGCGCACCCGCTGGCTGACCTTCTTCTTCGAATAGAAGGGGTTGTTCCAGCGCAGGCCGTTGTCCTTGACCGTGCCCACGTACTTGCCGAACAGGCTCAGCACCGCGGCCTGGTTCGGCTGCACCGTGTACAGGCCGCACAGGCTGAACAGGGCGACCGCGCCGAGCAGCAGCGACAGCAGCACCAGCGGCAGCGAGTTCGGCCCGCCGCTGACCGGGTCCTTGATGATGCCCATCACGAACAGCCACAGCGCCAGCGCGGACAGCGCCAGGACGCCGAGCAGAAGCGGAATGCCGGGCAGCGAGCGAAGCGTGCGTTCTTTCATGGCGGTTTTCCCCAGGTGTGTGACGAAAAGATATCACTTTGATATCTGTTTGCAAGGGGTATCCGGCACGTTCGCAATGGGACGGGCGCGCCGGGCCGTTAGAATGGCGCCCCTCTTTCCGCGCAGGCACCGCCGCCATGACCACCCTGGGAACCCCGCTGTCCGCTTCCGCCACCCGCGTGCTGCTGCTGGGCTCGGGCGAACTGGGCAAGGAAGTGGCGATCGAGCTGCAGCGCTTCGGCGTGGAGGTGATCGCCGCCGACCGCTATGCCGACGCGCCGGCGATGCAGGTGGCGCACCGCTCGCACGTGCTGGACATGCTCGATGCGATGGCGCTGCGCGAGTTGATCGCGCGCGAGCAGCCGCACCTGATCGTGCCGGAGATCGAGGCGATCCACACCGAGACGCTGGTAGCGCTGGAACGCGAGCACGGCCAGCGCGTGATCCCGACCGCGCGCGCGGCGCGGCTGACCATGGACCGCGAGGGCATCCGCCGTCTGGCCGCCGAGACACTGGGCCTGCCGACCTCGCCGTACCGCTTCGTCGATACGCCGGAGGAGTACCGCGCGGCGATCGCCGCGGTCGGCCTGCCGTGCGTGGTCAAGCCGGTGATGTCGTCCTCGGGCAAGGGCCAGAGCACGTTGCGCAGCGAAGCCGAGATCGACGCCGCCTGGGAATACGCGCAGACCGGCGGCCGCGCCGGCGCCGGCCGCTGCATCGTCGAAGGCTTCATCGACTTCGACTACGAGATCACCCTGCTGACCGTGCGCCATGCCGCCGGCACCTCGTTCTGCGATCCGATCGGGCACTGGCAGAAGGACGGCGACTATCGCGAGAGCTGGCAGCCGCAGCCGATGTCGGCGCTGGCGCTGCAGCGTGCGCAGGAGATCGCGCGCGCGGTCACCGACGACCTCGGCGGCTGGGGCCTGTTCGGCGTGGAACTGTTCGTCAAGGGCGACGAGGTCTGGTTCAGCGAAGTGTCGCCGCGGCCGCACGACACCGGCCTGGTCACCCTGGTCTCGCAGGAACTGAGCGAGTTCGCGCTGCATGCGCGCGCGATCCTGGGCCTGCCGATCCCGGTCATCCGCCAGAGCGGGCCGTCGGCCTCGTGCGCGCTGCTGGCGCACGGCGAAGGCGTGCCGCTGTTCGGCAACGTCGCCGCCGCGCTGCAGGCCCCGGACACCGCACTGCGCCTATTCGGCAAGCCCAGCGTGCACGGCCACCGCCGCGTCGGCGTGACCCTGGCGCGCGGCGCCAGCATCGACGAAGCGCGCCAGACCGCCCGCGACGCCGCCGCGGCCCTGACCATCGAACTCAAGGCTTGAACGCTTGAGAACAGCGGGCAGGGCAGAAGGGAGGATTGCTCTCCCCATTCTCTATTCCCGATTCCCCATTCCTGGCCTCTCAAACCGCGCCGCCGCCAGGCGGATGCTCCACACCAGTTCCACCATCGCCAGGTTGTTGAGCAGCGCTTCGCCGCCGAGGATCAGCCAGTAGCCGCTGCCGTCCACCCAGAACGGGACGAACGACCAGTCCGGCAGCAACAGCTGCGGCTCGCTGTAGAACGACACATAACCCTGCGCCCCGTTCCAGCCGCGTGCGCTCTGCCGTTGCGCGAAGCCGGAGAAATCGGCCGCGGCCACGCTCAGCGTCTCGGCTTCGTCCTGGCTCAGCCCGGCATGGCCGAGGCGGAAGCCGCCGTCGGAGGCGAGCACCGCGCGGCGTTCGGCCGACAGCGGCGCGATCACGTGCTGGGCGAAATCGTCCAGGCGGATCTCCGGGCCGGGCACCGGGCGCCGCAACAGCTGGATCCACTGCCGCTCGCGCGCCTCGTGCAGCAGGCGCTGCACGTCGCCGTCCACGCGCATGCGCCATTCCGGCAGCGACAGCGCGCCGTGCGCGCTGAGCAGCAGTTGCAAGGCGCGCTGCATGCGGTCCGGTGCGGCGCTGGCGAAACCGTGCAGCACGCCGTGCGGCGTCGGCATCAGCCAGGTAGGGTCTCGATCGTTCATGGCCAGTGGCTTGCGGTGGGAAGCGGGAGGGCGGCGGAAACGCTGCGGCCGCCGAGCAGGTCGCGTTGCTGCAACCAGCGCGCGGCGCGGTCCCAGCGGTCGTCCAGCGCCAGCGCGTGGCGGCGCAGGTCGCGACTGGCGAGCATGAAGGCGAGCTTGTCCTGGCAGCTGACGCAGTAGTCGAGGAATTCGCGCTCGCTGCGCGCGGCCGCCAGCGGCTCGCCATCGCACAGCGCCTCCACCACCTCGCGCGCCAGCCGCCGCGAGTGATCCGGATTGGCCCGGCGCATGCGCGCCGGCACGTCGGCCGACGGCCGCGCCAGCACGCTCCAGCGCGTGGCCAGCGCGGTGATCGGCAGCAGCGCATGGCCCTGGCTGTGGCGCAGGAACGCCGCGGCGATGTGCGGCGGCAGGCGCTGCTCGGCCATCTGCAGCGCGGCGTGGCGCAGCGCGCTGTCGTGGCGCGGCAGACCGACGAACAGGTCGGCGAGCACGCCTTGCACCGGTTCGTCGTCGGCCAGTTGCAGCGCCGCATGCAGCCGCGCCAGGTGCGCGCTGGCGTCGTGCGGATCGCGCAGCAGCGCGCGCGCATGGGTGCGCATCACCAGGCGGGCCGGATCTGGAGCGGGGCGGTTGGCCATGGCTGTACGCTCAGTCCAGCAAGGTGTCGATCAGGTCGATCATGAATTCCGCGTCTTCCATCGCCATCGCCTCGAAGCCGTGCTCCAGGCCGAGCGCATCGAGGACGCCCTGGTCCTCGCGGTGCACGGCATCGCCCAGCGCCAGCAGTTGCGCCTGCAGCGCGGGCACCTGCGCGGCGATCCGCGGATGTGCCAGCAGCACATGGCCGATGTCGCACAGTGCGCTCTGCACCAGCGGCCGCAATCGCTCAAGGGTCAACCGCGACAGGCGGTGATAGGCGTCGGCCAGGAACAGGCCGGCATCGGCCTCGCCTTCCAGCAGCAGCCGCGCCACCGCGGCGTAGCTGCTGGCCGGGCGCCAGGCGATGCGTTCGGGGTCTAGGTCGGCCGGCTCCAGCAGGCGCAGCGCGATCAGGCGCACGTCGTGGTTGTCGGTCAGCGCGATGCGGCAGCCGTAGGACAGATCTTCGACGCAGCGTGCCGGCGCGTCCGTGGCGGCGGCGATCACCACTTCGTCGGCGTGACCGCGCGGGCGTGCGACCGGCAGATAGCCGTGTGTGCGGATCAAGGCGCTGGCATCGAACGGGCTGGCGTACACCAGATCGACCACGCTGCGGTCGAGCAACTGCTTCTGTTCGGCCGCATCGGCCGGCATCAGCAGGTGCAGGCCGACCCCGGCACGGCGCTGCAGCACGGTGCTGAGCAGGTACCAGCCGCAGAAATTCTCAGGCGCGAAATCCGGCGCGACCAGGAAATCGAGGCTCATGCCGGCGTCTCCGCGCGTTCGTCCTGCAGCCACTGCGCGTACAGCGGTTGCAGCGCGTCGATGCGCCGCCGCGAGGGCTTGCGCCGCACCGAGGTGAAGCCGACCACCTCGCCGTTGCGCACGTTCGGCAGGGCGGTGGCGTAGACCCAGTAGCAGGCGCCGTCGCGGCGCAGGTTCTTGACGTAGCCGTGCCACTTCTCGCCGCCCAGCACCGTGTCCCACAGGTCGGCGAACGCGCGCCTGGGCATGTCCGGATGGCGCAGGATGCAGTGCGGCGTGCCGATCAGCGTCGCCCGCGGCCAGCCGCTGAGTTCGACGAAGGCGTCGTTGGCATGGGTGATGACGCCATCCAGGTCGGTGCGCGAGACGATCAGGCGCCCGTCCGGGTAGGCCACTTCGCGTTCGCTCCAGTACACCAGGCGGCGGCTGCCGTCGTGGTGGCGCAGCTCGGCGCTGCGGTGCGGTTCGTGCGGCGGATCCATCGGCGGCAGCGGCATGGCGGCGCTCCTAGAGGATCTGCTGCAGCGCGTGGGCGGCGCGCTTGATGTCCAGGAACACCAGGCCGAGCTTGGCGCTGGGCTTGGCCAGCACGGTCAGCACCGCTTCGCGCCCGGCCGCGCTCATGATCACGTAGCCGAGTTCGCCCTGGATCAGCACCCGTTCCAGCGGCCCGCGCGCCAGCTCGCGCGCGCTGCGCTCGCCCAGCGCCAGCAGCGCAGCGGACATCGCGCCGACGCGGTCCTCGTCCATGCCCTGCGGCATCGCCGAGGCGATCGTCAGTCCATCCAGGGAGATCAGCGCCGAGGCCTCGATGTCGGCGGTGGCGCCGTTGAGTCCCTCCAGCGCCTGTTGCAGCTGTTGCGTTCGCATGCTCGCTATCCGGTGACGCATCCCGACGGGGTGCGGGATGCATTGGATAGCGTTTGCGGAGTCTTGCCCTTGATCTGGATCAAGGTCGGGGTGCGGCGACCACCAAAGTCCGGATCAGCTCAATCGCCGGCGACCGCCAGCGCTACGAATCCCTAATCCCGACTCCCCAATCCCGGCTCCCCAGCCACATCCACCCACACCAGGTGATGGTCGCTGCCGTCGGCGATCGCCGCGGCCGGGACGCTGGAGGCCGGCCAGAACACGCCGCTGTCCAGGTAGCGGAAGCCGTTGGACGGCAGCACGTAGTCCAGCCGCATTGCGCCGGCCTTCGGCCCGAAATCGCCGGTGACCTGTTGCGGCGGGCCGCGGTGGGCGATGCCGTGCGCGGCATAGGCGCGCGCGGCTTCTTCGCCGCCGGCGCTGTGCGGAGTCGGGTAGCGCAGCACGCGCGGGTGCTCGACCAGCGCGCGGATCGTGTCGTGGCGGCCTTCGCCGTCGATGACGTCGTTGTTGAGATCGCCCAGGATCACGAAGCGCGCATCGGCGGCCAGGCCGCCGCAACGGCCGGCGTCGTCGCACAGCCATGTCGCGCTGGCGTTGTTGTCCAGATACTCGCGCCACAGCCGCAGTTCGTCGTGGTTGCGCGCGGCGTTGCGCTTTTCGGCGCCGTCGAACACCGGTGGCGTGGGATGCGCGACCAGCGCATGGACCAGGCCCAGCTGCGTGCGCACCGGCACGTCCCAGTGCGACTTCGACGACAGCCGCAGTTGCGCCCACACCGCATCGCTGTAGAACGGGCGGCCGTCGGGCGGCACGGTCGGGCGCAACGCGCCGGGCATCGCGCTCCACTTGAACAGGCGGAAGCTGCGCACCGCCGCGGCGTCGATCGGATATTTGGACAGCAGCAGCATGCCGTACTGGCCGGGATGCAGGCCGTAGCCCCAGGCGTCGTTGCCGCGCGCGCGGCCGTCGCCGCCGACGCTGCCGTCGTTGTCCAGGTCCAGCCCGCTGGGCACGCCGGTGTTGACCGGCGCCAGGTAGCGGTACGGATAGCGCAGCGCGGCGCCGCCGAGCGGCTGAGGAACTTCCAGGTAGCGCTGCTGGAACAGGTCGGCGGCGCGGTGCGCATCGTCGTAGTCGAATTCGTTGAGCAGCACCAGGTCCGGGCGCACCTGCTGCAGCACCGCGGCGATCTTGCGCGCCTGCGCGCTGTCGCCCTGCAGTGCGGCGATCAGGCCGCCGTCCTCGTCCGAATTCAGCGAGGTGTTGAAGGTGGCCAGGCGCAGCGTCGCGGCGGTGGGCGGCGCGGGCGTGGTGGCGGTCGGGGCGGAGCCGGTGTGCGAGCAGGCACCGCACAGCAGGGTCAGGGCGAGCAACAGGGCGCGTGGGTTCATGCGCGCATGTTCGCATGCGGCGCATGGCGGAACGATGGCGCGGTGGCGGTGCGCGGGTCGGCACTGCGCGGTGATGCGGTGCCCGCGGTTGTTCGCGGCTTCGGATGGGGTCGGGTCGGGGCTGAAGCCCCTCCTGCAGTGTTGCAGCGGGGCGGGTCGGCGCATGTGTTGCGCGCAGCGCGCTCGACTGGCGGCAGGATCAGTCGCCGAGGCGGCCAGCGCTGTCGTCGAACGCGCGCCAGGTGCGCCCGTCGTAGGCCTGCAGCGGCCGGAAGCGACGCTTGTAGTCCATCTTCTGGTGGCCGCGGATCCAGTAGCCCAGGTACAGATGGCTCAGGCCTTCGCGCTTGGCCCAGGCGATCTGTTGCAGGATCGCCAGCGTGCCCAGTCCGCGCGCGGCGACGTCGGGGTCGTAGAAGGTGTAGACCGCCGACAGGGCCTGCTCGGCGATGTCGGTGACCGCCACCCCCAGCAGCGGCCCGCGCTGTCCGTCCGCGGTCTTCTGGCGCATCTCCAGGAAACGCCCGTGCGACCAGCGGCCGATCAGGAACTGGTCGAACTCGTGCGCGCCGTGCGCATCCATGCCGCCGCCTGGGTGGCGCATGCGCAGGTAACGTTGGTACAGCGCCAACTGTTCCTCGTTGCGTTCGGCGGCGACGATGCGCGTGTCGATGTCGGCATTGCGCGCCAGGCAGCGGCGCTGGCTGCGGTCGGGCACGAACTCGGCGACCGGGATGCGCACCGCCACGCAGGCGCGGCAGTGGTCGCAATGCGGCCGGTAGACCAAGTCGCCGGAACGGCGGAACCCCCAGCTCAGCGCCAGCGGATACAGCGCGCCCAGGCGCGGGTCGTGCGGGTCCAGCACCAGATCGCGCGCCTGCCGCTCGGGCCAATAGCCGCACGCGTGCTGGCCGGTCTGGAACAGGCGCAGGTCGTCGCTGGCGTCGGTGTGGATGGCCATGCACCGAGCATAGCGCTTCGCGATCGCAGCGGCCGCGACTGTCCGCCGCATGAATGCGCCCCGGCACGGGTCAACCGCGCCTGCAACGGGGCGTTGATTGCAGTGAAGGCGCCGCTGCGCCGGCCCGCCTGGCGGTCCGTTGCTGCTGCGCTGGTGACTGCCGCACGCGTTTGCCGCGCCGGCAGGTGTCTTCCTTTCCCTCAGGGAGTTTTCCATGAATTACCGCAATCCGCTGCTCGCCCTGGCCATGCTCGCCGTGCTGTCCGGCGGTGCCTATGCCGCCAATCCGCCCCCGGCCGATTCCGCCGCGCCGGCCGACGCCGGTTGGTTCGCCAAGCTGGACAAGAACGGCGACGGCGTCGTCGATCGCAGCGAGGCTGCGGCCAACCCGCGCCTGGCCGAGCACTTCGACGCGATGGACAAGAACCACGACGGCAAGCTGAGCCCCGACGAGTTCCCGCGCCATGGCCGTCGCGGCGAGCGCGGCGGACGCGGCGAGCACGGCGCGATGTGGGCCAAGCTGGATACCAACAAGGACGGCCGCATCAGCCGCGACGAGGCCAAGGCCGATCCGAAGTTCGCCGAGCGCTTCGACAAGATGGACGCGAACAAGGACGGCTTCGTCGATCGCGCGGACTTCGAGCTGCGCGCCAAGCAGCATCGCGAAGAATGGTTCGCCAAGGCCGACACCAACAAGGACGGCATGCTCAGCCGCGCCGAGTTCGATGCGGCGCAGTCGATGTGGATGCACAAGCCCGGCCAGAAGCCCGGCCAGAAGCATGGCGCGAAGCCGATGCCGGCCGCACCCGACGCGAACTGATCGTTCCACCACGCAACAGATAACCCGCAACAAGCAACAGCAACAAGGCGCCGATCGACAACCGCCCCTGCGCAGCGATGCGCAGGGGCGTTTTTATTTGTTGGCGGCGCTCTGCAATGCACTTGGCCGATCGCCACGCTCCTGTAGGAGCGGTTTCAACCGCGACAGGCACCTTGGCAACGTGGCGAACTTCGGCAACCTGTCGGGGCTGAAGCCCCTCCTACAGTGCACCCAGCCAGCAGTGCGGCCAGGCGATCGCGAGCCGTTTCAATCGCCGGCTTCGGCGGCCGTCGATCGTCAACGGCCACTCCAAACCCTGCAAAAACAGCATGCCTTCGCTGACGATGACGGCTCAGTTGCCGCGCTGCGCCGGTTGCACTCGCACGCGCACTTCGTCGCTGTCCTGCGCCGGTTGCGGCGCCGGTGCGGCGGCTGGCGCGACAGCCGGAGCGGGCACGGCGGTCTGGTTGCCGCGATGGCGCAGCACCGTCACCAGCGCCACCGCGCCGATCGCCAGCAGCAGCGCGACGCGCAGCCGCCACGCCCAGCGCTTGCCGATGTCCGGCACCGCCTGCGAGCGGAATTCGCTCAGGTACGGCAGCGTCTGCGCCGGGTCCTGGCGGGTGCTGTCGATCAGGCCGGACTCGCGCAGCAAGGCGCGCGCGCGCGGCTGGTCGTCGGCGTGCACCACCCACACGGTCGGCTGCACCTGGGTCGCGACCGGGTCGATGTAGCTGAACTGGCCGCTGCGCCGGCTGCGATAGGAGCGGCCGTTGCTCAGCCGCACCTCGATGCCTTGCTCGCGCAACAGCTTGGCCACGCCTTCGGCGGTTTCCACGCGTTGACTGCTGAAGATCTGCCGCATCGTCGTCGCCTCAGTCCTTGGCCGGAACCTGCGCCGCGGCGCCGGCCTCGGGCACCACGCGGATCAGGCCTTCCTGCGCGGTGCTGGCGACCAGCACCCCATCGCGGGTGAAGAACTGGCCGCGCGCCAGCCCGCGCGAGCCCTGCGCGCTGGGGCTGTCCAGCGAGTACAGCAGCCAGTCGTCGGCGCGGAACGGGCGGTGGAACCACAGCGCGTGGTCGAGCGAGGCCATCTGCACGTTTGGCGTGTAATAGCTGATGCCGTGCGGAAAGGTCGCGGTGCCGAGCAGGTGGAAATCCGAGGCGTAGGCCAGCAGCGCCTGGTGCAGTTCCGGCGCGTCGCCGACCGGCTCGCTCAGGCGCAACCACATCTGCTGGAACGGCGGGCGCTTGGGCGGGTTGAGTTCATCGCGCGGGTAGACGTGGCGGAACTCGAACGGGCCGCCGCGCGAGAGCCAGCGCTGCACCTTGGTCGGCAGCGTCGCCAGCACGTCCGGGCGCGCCGCCTGGGTCGGTTCGATGTCTTCCGGCTGCGGCACTTCCGGCATCTTCAGCTGATGCGTGGCGCCGTCTTCCTGCTCCTGGAACGAGGCGGCGCAGAAGAAGATCACCTTGCCGTGCTGGACCGCGGTGACCCGGCGCACCGAGAAACTGCCGCCGTCGCGGGTGCGGTCCACGTCGTAGACGATGGGATGGTCGATGTCGCCGGCGCGCAGGAAATAGGCGTGCAGCGAATGCGCGCGGCGGCCGTTGTCCACCGTCGCCTGCGCCGCCGACAACGCCTGCCCCAGCACCTGCCCGCCGAACACGTACTTGGTGCCGATGTCGCGGCTCTGGCCGCGGAACAGGTTGTCCTCCAGCCGTTCCAGCGACAGCAGTTCGATCAGTTCGGAGACGACGGGAGCGGGCGGCTTGGCGGACAAGAGGCGGGGCCTGGGCAATGAGTATCGACGATTATACCGGGCCGCCTGCGCCCGCCTGCGTGCAGGCGCGGCTCAGCGCTTGCCCAGCCTGGCCACCAGTGCGTGCAGTGCGGCCTGGGTGTCCGGCGCCTGCCAGCTGTCGACGAAGCGCTCGAGCTGGATGTGCTCGTCGGTCAGCGCGGCGTGCAGGTCGGCGCGGGCGATCGCGCGGGTCTGCAGCATCGGCTGCCGCGGCCGCTGCAGCAGCTCCTGCAGCCAGGCCACCGCACGCGCGACGACCAGTTCGGCGTCCACCAGTTCGTCGACCAGGCCGATCTCCAGCGCGCGCTCGGCGCTGATCAGGTCGCCGCCGACCAGCAGCCGCTCGGCGCGGTGCGCGCCGACCACGCGCCGCAGCAGGCGCTGGATGCCTTCCGGCGCGACCAGGCCGACCTGGGTCTCGTTGAGGCCGATGCTGACCGGATGCGCCGGCTCGGGGCTGCGCGCCATCACCCGGTAGTCGCAGCACAGCGCCAGCACGCAGCCGCCGGCCGGCGCGTGTCCGGTCAGCGCCGCCGCCACCGGGATCGCGCTGTCGGCCAGCGCGCGGGCCGCGCCGAAGAACTGCTGCCAGCTGTCGAGCAGCTTGGCGCGGTCGCCGCCGTGCCCGAGCAGGTGCGGCACGTCCATGCCGGCGGAGAAGATGCGCTCGCTGCCGGACAGCACCAGCGCGTGCACCGCGTCGGCCTGCGCCTGCGCGACCGCGGCGGCCAGTTCGGCGCACAGGGCGGTGTCGAGCGCGTTGACCGGCGCGCGCGCGAGGCGCAGCTGGCGGATGGGGCCGTGGTCGAGAACCTGGATCAGCGAGGTCATGCGAAAGCTTCCGAAGGCGGCGCGGTGCGGGACCGCTATCATAGAGCCATGAAGCTCAAACCATCCGCATGCGTACGGGGGCTGGCCATCGGGCTGGCGTGTTTGGCCGGGTTGGCGCCGGGAGCCGCCTTCGCGGCGCCGGCTGCGCCCAAGGCCGCTGGCTGTTTGCCGCAGTGGCAGGCGGGCTGGGTGCGGCTGCCGCCGAACGCGGCGATGCCGATGGCCGCCGGTTTCGGCCGGCTGCACAACCCGTGCAAGCAGGCGCTGGCGGTGGTGTCGGCGCGCAGCCCGGCATTCGCCGACGTGAGCCTGCACCAGAGCACGCAGGTGGACGGGGTCAGCAAGATGCGCGAGATCGAGCGCCTGCCGCTGGCCGCCGGCGCCGATGCGGTGCTGCAGCCCGGCGGCCTGCACCTGATGCTGATGCAGCCGGCGCAGCCGCTGCGCGAGGGGGCGAGCCTGCCGATCACTTTCGTGCTGGAGGATGGGCGGGAAGTGCAGGGTGAGTTGAAGGTGAGTGCGAGCAAGCCGTAGCTTTTGGTGGGACTCGGGACCGGGGACCGGGGACCCGGGGGATGGTCCCGAGTGCGCTGCATCCTGGCTTTCTGTAGGAGCGGCTTCAGCCGCGACCGGTTCGGTGCCAGGATTTTCGGACGGTGCCTGTCGCGGCTGAAGCCGCTCCTACAAGGGCGGGGATTCGGGATTGGGGATTTGGGATTCGCAAAAGCGATCTTGTGTGGCTCTGCCAATCCCGAATTCCGGCTTTCCACAGCCAAACGGCTGGTCATCCCCAATCCCGGCTTTTCAATCAGCCGCAGGCCGCGCGAATCTCGTCCGGCAGCGGCGCGCTCTTGCCGGTTTCGGTGTCGATCCACACCACCACCACGTTGCCGTCCGAGTGCAGCACGCTGTCGTCCTTCTGGTCGACGATGCGGTGGCCGACGGTGATGCTGCTGCTGCCCATGCGCTCGACGAACAGTTCCACCACGATGTCGTTCGGCCACACGATCGGGCGCCGGTAGTTGACGTTGGTCGCGGCCACCACCGGGGCGATGCGGTTGCGCATCGAGAAGCCTTCCACCTGCAGCAGCCAGCGCACGCGCGCTTCTTCCAGGTAGGAGATGTACTTGGCGTTGTTGACGTGGCCCATGCTGTCCATGTCGCGCCAGCGCACGCTGATCGGTACGCGTGCCAGCGGCTTGTGCGAGGGGGAGGAATCGGCGGGGGATGCGCTCATCGTGCGGCCTTCTTGGTCGTGGTCTTCTTGGCCGCCTTCTTGGCGGCGGCCTTCTCGGCTTTGCTCTTGCGCGGCGGCAGCGCGTCGGGCTTGTTGGCCATCGCCGCCGGTTTGGTCGGCTTGGCCACGGTGCCGGCGGGCAGCAGCTTGGCCAGGAAGTGGCCGGTGTAGGAATCCGGATGCGCGGCGATGTCCTCCGGGGTGCCGGTGGCGAGGATGGTGCCGCCGCGATGGCCGCCTTCCGGACCCAGGTCCACCACCCAGTCCGCGGTCTTGATCACGTCCAGGTTGTGTTCGATCACGACCACGGTGTTGCCTTCGTCGCGCAGCTTGTGCAGCACGCCCAGCAGCGCCTCGATGTCGTGGAAGTGCAGGCCGGTGGTCGGCTCGTCGAGGATGTACAGGGTGCGGCCGGTATCGCGGCGCGACAGTTCCTTGGACAGCTTCACCCGCTGCGCTTCGCCGCCGGACAGGGTGGTCGCGCTCTGCCCGAGCTTGATGTAGCTCAGGCCGACATCGACCAGCGTCTCCAGCTTGCGCGCGATGGTCGGCACCGGCTCGAACAGCCGCAGCGCGTCCTCCACGGTCATCTGCAGCACGTCGTTGATGTTGAAGCCCTTGTACAGGATCTCCAGCGTCTCGCGGTTGTAGCGCTTGCCGTGGCACACGTCGCAGGGCACGTACACGTCGGGCAGGAAGTGCATCTCGACCTTGATCAGGCCGTCGCCCTGGCACGCCTCGCAGCGGCCGCCGCGCACGTTGAAGCTGAAACGGCCCGGCGAATAGCCGCGCGCACGCGATTCGGGCACCTGCGCGAACAGCTCGCGCAACGGCGTGAACAGGCCGGTGTAGGTGGCCGGGTTGGAGCGCGGGGTGCGCCCGATCGGCGACTGGTCGATGTCCACCACCTTGTCGAACAGGTCCAGGTGTTCGATCTCGCGGTACGGCGCCACCGTATGCGAGGCGCCGTTGATCTCGTTGGCGGCCAGGGTGAACAAGGTGTCGTTGATCAGCGTCGACTTGCCCGAGCCGGACACGCCGGTGACGCAGGTCAGCAGCCCGGCCGGGATGTCCAGGTCCACGTTCTTGAGGTTGTTGCCGGTGGCCCCGCGCAGGTGCAGGGTCATTTTCGGATTGGCCTTGTGCCGCTTGGCCGGGATCTCGATGCGGCGCTTGCCGGACAGGTACTGGCCGGTCAGCGAGCGCGGCGCCTTCAGCAGGTCCGCCACCGTGCCCTGGCCGACGATCTCGCCGCCGTGCACGCCGGCGCCGGGGCCGATGTCCAGCACGTAGTCGGCCAGGCGGATCGCGTCCTCGTCGTGTTCGACCACGATCACCGTGTTGCCCAGGTCGCGCAGCCGCGTCAGCGTGCCGAGCAGGCGCTCGTTGTCGCGCTGGTGCAGGCCGATCGACGGTTCGTCGAGCACGTACATGACCCCGACCAGGCCGGCGCCGATCTGGCTGGCCAGGCGGATGCGCTGCGCCTCGCCACCGGACAGGGTGTCGGCCTTGCGTTCCAGGGTCAGGTAATCCAGGCCGACATCGACCAGGAAGCCAAGCCGCTCGGCGATCTCCTTGACGATCTTGCTGGCGATCTCGCCGCGCCAGCCGGGCAGGTCGAGCTGGCGGAAGAAGTTCAGCGCGTCGTCGATCGGCAGCACCACCAGGTCCGGCAGCGGGCGGTCGGCGACGAACACGTTGCGCGCGGCCTTGTTCAGGCGCGCGCCCTTGCAGTCCGGGCACGGCCGCTGGCTGATGTACTTGGCCAGTTCCTCGCGCACCGCCGGCGATTCGGTCTCGCGGTAGCGGCGTTCCAGGTTGGGGATGATGCCTTCGAAGCGATGCTTGCGCTGGCTGCGGCCGCCGGCATCGGTGAAGTAGGTGAAGGTGATGGTCTCGTCGCCGCTGCCGTACAGCACCGCCTGGCGCACGCTCGCCGGCAGCGACTGCCACGGCGCGTCCACGTCGAACTTGTAGTGCTTGGCCAGCGAGGCGATCAGCTGGAAGTAGTAGGCGTTGCGCCGGTCCCAGCCGCGCACCGCGCCGGCCGACAGCGACAGCTCCGGATGCACCACCACCCGCTCGGGATCGAAGAACTCGGCCACGCCCAGGCCGTCGCAGCTCGGGCAGGCGCCCATCGGCGCGTTGAACGAGAACAGCCGCGGCTCCAGCTCCGGCAGCGAGTAGTCGCAGACCGGGCAGCTGTACTTGGAGGAGAACAGGTGCGGCGCGGCCGCGGTGTCGTCCAGCGACTGCACCGAGACCATGCCGTCGGCCAGTTTCAGCGCGGTCTCGAAGCTCTCGGCCAGGCGCTGCTTGATGTCCTCGCGCGGGCGGAAGCGGTCGATCACCGCCTCGATGGTGTGCTTCTGGCGCAGCGCCAGCGCCGGCACCGCGTCGATCTCGTACAGCTCGCCGTCCACGCGCACGCGCACGAAGCCCTGCGCGCGCAGTTGCTCGAACACCTGCGCATGCTCGCCCTTGCGGTCGCGGATCACCGGCGCCAGCAGCATGTAGCGCTGCTCCGGGTCCAGGCCCAGGATGTGGTCCACCATCTGGCTGACCGTCTGCGCCTCCAGCGGATAGCCGTGGTCGGGGCAGCGCGGCTGGCCGACGCGCGCGTACAGCAGGCGCAGGTAGTCGTAGATCTCGGTGATGGTGCCGACCGTGGAGCGCGGGTTGTGCGAGGTCGACTTCTGCTCGATCGCGATCGCTGGCGACAGGCCTTCGATGTGGTCGATGTCGGGCTTTTCCATCACGCTGAGGAACTGCCGCGCGTACGCCGACAGCGACTCCACGTAGCGGCGCTGGCCTTCGGCGTAGATGGTGTCGAACGCCAGCGACGACTTGCCCGAGCCGGACAGGCCGGTGATCACGATCAGCTTGTCGCGCGGCAGGTCGAGGTCGAGGTTCTTGAGGTTGTGCGTCCGCGCGCCGCGGATGCGGATGAAATCCATCGCCATGAGGGGTCCGTGTTGTGCCGGCCGGGCGTCAGCCAGGGCCAGCGTGGGGGCGGAGAGGGGACGGCAATCGATCAGCGTACCCAGCTTGTCAGGTGGGGGCAATTGCCGGATTTGCCAGGATTCGGGGGCTGCCGCGGCTGGCCGGTTCAGCCAATCGTGACCGGGCGCCGGGACCGCGCCCGCGCCGGGGTGGGGACTTGACCCTAACCCGCTGAAGCCATTACAATTCCGCTCCTGTCTGCCCGAAGAGGCACGGCAGGGGCGACCACAATAACTACAGAGGAAGTCTGGTCATGTACGCAGTACTGGTAACTGGCGGTAAGCAATACCGCGTCGCGCAGGGCGAAACGCTCCGCGTGGAAAAGCTCGAAGTCGAAGCCGGCAACGAGATCAAGTTCGACAACATCCTGATGCTGGGCGACAGCGACGGCATCAAGCTCGGTGACGCGCTGAACGGCGCCACCGTCACTGCGAAGGTCGTGGCCCATGGCCGTGCCGACAAGGTGCGCATCATCAAGTTCCGCCGCCGCAAGCACCACATGAAGCGTCAGGGACATCGTCAGCATTACACCGAAATCGAGATCACCGGCATTGCCGGTGGCGAAAAGAAGTAAGGAGCAGCAGTCATGGCACATAAAAAAGGCGTAGGTTCCTCGCGCAACGGCCGCGACTCCAACCCGAAATACCTGGGCGTGAAGATCTTCGGCGGCCAGGCGATCGAGGCGGGCAACATCATCGTGCGTCAGCGCGGCACCCAGTTCCACCCGGGTTCGGGCGTCGGCCTGGGCCGCGACCACACCCTGTTCGCGCTGGTGAACGGCAAGGTCGAGTTCTCGGTGAAGGGCGCCAAGAAGCGTCGCACCGTGAGCGTGGTGACCGAAGCGGCTACCGCCGAGGCGTAAGCGTTTCGCCTCCAGGGCCTGCGCCACGGCGCGGGCTTGCTGACGAAAGCCCCGCTTCGGCGGGGTTTTTTGTTAGAGGGCCGGGATGGCGGGATTGGGGATTGGGGATTCGCAACGGCGGATCGCTTCAAGTCCTCGCCGTCACCTCGGTTTATCGGGGCCGCTAAACTGCGGTGGCCGGTTTTTTTCCAATCCCGAATCCCGAATCCCAAATTATGAAGTTGGTAGACGAAGCAGAAATCCAGGTCAGTGCCGGCAATGGCGGCAACGGCTGCATCGGCTTCCGCCGCGAGAAGTTCATCCCGCTGGGCGGGCCGGACGGCGGCGATGGCGGCAACGGCGGCAGCGTGTGGCTGGTCGCCGACGAGAACCTCAATACCCTGGTCGATTTCCGCCACCAGCGCGCGTTCCGTGCGCAGCGCGGCGAGAACGGCATGGGCCGGCAGATGTACGGCAAGGCCGGCGAAGATCTGGTCATCACCGTGCCGGTCGGCACCGTGGTGATCAACGTCGATACCGACGAGACCATCGGCGACCTGGTCGCGCACGGCGACAAGCTGCTGGTCGCGCAGGGCGGCAAGGGCGGCCTGGGCAACATGCATTTCAAGAGCTCGGTGACGCGCGCGCCGCGCAAGGCGACGCCGGGCGAGGAGGGCGAGGAGCGTGCACTGAAGCTGGAGCTGAAGCTGCTCGCCGACGTCGGTTTGCTGGGCTTCCCCAATGCCGGCAAGAGCACCTTCATCCGCGCCGTGTCGGCGGCCACGCCGAAGGTCGCCGACTATCCGTTCACCACGCTGTATCCGAACCTGGGCGTGGTCAGCGTCGAGGCCTACCGCAGCTTCGTGATCGCCGACATTCCTGGCCTGATCGAGGGCGCGGCCGACGGCGCCGGGCTGGGTGCGCAGTTCCTGCGCCATCTGCAGCGCACGCGTCTGCTGCTGCACCTGGTGGATCTGGCACCGATGGAAGGCGGCGTGGATGGCGTGTCGCCGACCGAGCAGGTGCGGGCGATCGAGCGCGAACTGGAAAAGCACGATCCGGAGCTGCTGGCCAAGCCACGCTGGCTGGTGCTGAACAAGGCCGACCTGCTGTTCGAGGACGAGGCGCGCACGCTGGCCGAGCAGGTCGTCGCCGAACTCGGCTGGACCCAGCCGTGGTACCTGGTGTCGGCGCTGGGCCGCGACGGCACCTGGCCGATCATGAAGGACGTGATGGCGTTCTTCGACCGCCAGCGCGAGGATGCGCTGGAAGCGGCCGCCAATGCTGCTCCCGCCGCCGATGCGCTCTGAGCGCGGCGGCCGGTCCGGCGTGCGGTTGTCGCCAGCGGATCGCACGCACACGAAAAACCCGGCCGAGGCCGGGCTTTTTCGTAGTGCCGGAAGCGCGGGCGCTTCCGGCAACGACCGCAGCCGGTTAGGCGGCGGTCTTGATCGCCTTGATGCGGGCGGTCAGGCGGCTCTTGTGGCGCGCAGCCTTGTTCTTGTGGATCAGACCGCGCGAGCTGAAACGGTCGAGGATCGGCTGGGCAACGGCGAAAGCGGCTTCGGCGCCGGCGGCGTCGTTGGCGTCCAGGGCCTTGATGACCTTCTTGACGGCGGTGCGCAGCATCGAACGCTGAGCCGTGTTGCGCGCGTTGCGCACGACGGTCTGCTTGGCGCGCTTCTTGGCGGACTTGATATTGGCCACGGTGGTGGTTTCCTGGAAAGCTGTGTGGTGGATAAAAACAAGCGGGAGAGTATGAAGGTTCTAAACAACTGCGTCAAGCCAATTGTCAAGAGGGTCGCTGCATGAGCACGCCGCGCATGCTCCGCGGGCTACTCTCGTTCAGCAGCATGACCATGGTCTCGCGCGTGCTGGGGCTGGTACGCGATCAGGCTATCACCATTTCGTTCGGCGCCAACGCGACCACCGACGCTTTCTGGGTCGCGTTCCGCATTCCGAACTTCCTGCGCCGGCTATTTGCGGAGGGCTCGTTCGCCACGGCGTTCGTGCCGGTGTTCACCGAGGTCAAGGAAACCCGGCCGCACGCCGACCTGCGCGCGCTGATGTCGCGGGTGTCCGGCACCCTGGGCGGGATCCTGCTGCTGGTCACCGCGTTGGGGCTGATCTTCACCCCGCAGGTTGCGCTGCTGTTCAACCCCGGCTCCAGCGACGATCCGGCCAAGTTCGGGCTGATCGTCGATCTGCTACGGCTGACCTTCCCGTTCCTGCTGTTCGTGTCGCTGACCGCGTTGGCCGGCGGCGCCTTGAACAGCTTCAACCGCTTCGGCCTGCCGGCGCTGACCCCGGTGATCCTCAACCTGTGCATGATCGCCGGCGCGCTGTGGCTGGCGCCGAAGCTGGAGGTGCCGATCCTGGCGATGGGCTGGGCGGTGCTGGTCGCCGGGCTGCTGCAGCTGCTGTTCCAGCTGCCGGCGCTGCGCGGCATCGACCTGCTGACCCTGCCGCGCTGGGGCTGGAGTCACCCGGACGTGCGCCGGGTGCTGACGCTGATGGTGCCGACCCTGTTTGGCTCCTCGATCGCGCAGATCAACCTGTTGCTGGACACGGTGATCGCCTCGTTCCTGTTCGCCGGCTCGCAGAGCTGGCTGTCGCAGGCCGACCGCTTCCTGGAGCTGCCGCTGGGCGTGTTCGGCGTGGCGCTGGGCACGGTGATCCTGCCGGCGCTGTCGCGGCACCACGTCAAGACCGACCATGCCGGCTTCTCCAACGCCCTGGACTGGGGTCTGCGCACCACGCTGCTGATCGCGGTGCCGGCGATGCTGGGGCTGATGCTGCTGAGCCAGCCGCTGGTGGCCACGCTGTTCCAATATGGCAAGTTCACCGCGTTCGACACGCGCATGGCGGCGATGTCGGTGTTCGGGCTGAGCTTCGGCCTGCCCGCGTTCGCGCTGCTGAAGGTGCTACTGCCGGCGTTCTACTCGCGCCAGGACACGCGCACCCCGGTGCGCGCCGGCGTGGTCGCGCTGGTCGCCAACATGGTGCTGAACCTGCTGTTCCTGGCGATCCTGTACCACCTGTGGGTGCCGGCCGAGCTGCGCGCGCAGGGCGTGCGCGCGGCGCTGGCGGCGGTGCCGGGCCTGCACCTGGCGCTGGGCCTGGCCAGCGCGGTGGCCAGCTACATCAACCTGTCGCTGCTGTGGCGCTGGCTGCGCCGCGCCGAGGTGTACCGGCCGCGCCCAGGCTGGGCCGGCTACCTGCTGCGGTTGGGCGTGGCCTGCGCGGCGATGGCCGCGGTGCTGGGGCTGGGCCTGTACTGGCTACCGGGGTTCACCACGATGGACAAGTGGCACCGCATCGGCAGCCTGCTGGCGCTGGTATGTGGTGGTGGGCTGGTGTATCTGCTGGCGTTGCTGGCGCTGGGGTTCCGGCCGCGGGATCTGCGCGAGCACTAAGGGCCGGGATTGGGGATTCGGGATTGGGGATTCGCAAGTGCGGCACTTGCGCTTTCTGTAGGAGGGCTTCAGGCCCCGATGCTCTACCGGTAAGGCGTCGGGGCTGAAGCCCCTCCTACAGAAGAGCGGAGCTTGCCCGCCCCGGGCCGATCGCTTGGCGCGGGTTCCTCCGGCGGCCCTGCTGTCCCGGGTCTTGCCGCACCCCGCTATACTCGACGGTTACGCATCATCGGCCGGCGCACTCCAGCGTCGGCGCTTCGGACCGAGGAATGAGCAGGCTGTTTAGAGACGTCGAGGGCGGGACTTTGTTCCCGCAGGGAAGCGTGGTCTGCATCGGCGCCTTCGATGGCCTGCATCTGGGCCACCGTGCGCTGGTGCGCCATGCGCTGGCGCGTGCCCGCGCGCTGGGCGTGCCGGCGGTGGCGTTGAGCTTCGAGCCGCTGCCGCGCGAGTTCTTTGCGCCGGCCGCGCCGCCGCCGCGGCTGACCCTGGCGCGGGCCAAGGTCGAAGGCCTGCAGCAGCTCGGCGTGGACAGCGTGGGCCTGCTGCGCTTCGACCGGCGCCTGTCGTCGATGAGCGCGCAGGACTTCGTGCAGCGCACCCTGGTCGATCGGCTGCAGGCGCGCGAGGTGTGGATCGGCCCGGCGTTCCGTTTCGGCCACAAGCGCGGCGGCGACATCGCGCTGCTGCGCGAGATGGGCGCGCAACTTGGCTTTTGCGCCGGCGAGATCGAGCCGGTGCACCTGCGCGAAGAACGCATCTCCAGCACCCGCATCCGCGAACTGCTGGTGGCTGGCGAATTCGCCCACGCCGCCGACCTGCTCGGCCGCCCGTACGCGATCGACGGCCGCGTGGTGCGCGGCAAGCAGCTCGGGCGCACCCTCGGCTATCCCACCGCCAACCTGCGCTTCCCGCGCACGCCGGCGCTGTCGGGCATCTACGCGACCTGGGTGCACGGGGTGACCGAGCAGCCGTGGCCGTCGGTGTCCAGCTTCGGCACGCGGCCGACGGTGCAGGGCGTGGAGCCGCTGCTGGAAGCGCATCTGTTCGATTTCCACGGCGACCTGTACGGGCGCCACATTTCTGTGGAATTCGTCGCCAAGTTGCGCGACGAAGAAAAATTTTCCGATCTGCCGGCGCTGACCGAACAGATGCATCGCGACGCCGCGCTGGCCCGGCGCCTGCTCGCGTCCGGGCAGCCACCCGCACTGCCGCTCGCACAAGCCCGCGCTTCCGTGCGCGGACTCTCCAATGAAGACAACCGGTAAATCCCCGTGACCCAGGACTACAAAGCCACCCTCAATCTGCCGGCGACGGACTTCCCGATGCGCGGCGATCTGCCCAAGCGCGAGCCGGACACGCTGGCCCGCTGGGAGAGCGAGGGGCTGTACGCGCAGCTGCGCGACAACGCCCAGGGCCGGCCGCTGTTCGTGCTGCACGACGGCCCGCCGTACGCCAACGGCGCGATCCATCTCGGCCACGCGGTCAACAAGATCCTCAAGGACATCATCGTCAAGTCCAAGTATCTGGCCGGCTTCGATGCGCCCTACATCCCGGGCTGGGACTGCCATGGCCTGCCGATCGAGATCGCGATCGAGAAGAAATACGGCAAGGTCGGGGTCAAGCTGGATGCGGCGCAGTTCCGGCAGAAATGCCGCGAATACGCCAACGAGCAGATCGACATCCAGCGCCGCGATTTCAAGCGCCTGGGCGTGATCGGCGACTGGGACAACCCGTACCGCACGCTCGACTTCCATTTCGAAGCCAACGAGATGCGCGCGCTGGCGCGGATCGTCGACAACGGCCACCTGACCCGCGGCGTGAAGCCGGTGCACTGGTGCTTCGATTGCGGCTCGGCGCTGGCCGAGGCGGAGATCGAATACGCCGACAAGCAGTCGCCGACCGTGGACGTGGCCTACACCGCGCGCGACGGCGCGGCGCTGGCGGCCGCGTTCGGCGTCGACCTGCCGGAAGATGTCGAAGTCGCGGTGCCGATCTGGACCACCACGCCGTGGACGCTGCCGGCCTCGCTGGCAGTGTCGCTGGGGCCGGAACTGAGCTACGCCCTGGTCGAAGGCCCGGCGCACGACGGCCGCCGCCGCTGGCTGGTGCTGGCCGATGCGCTGGCCGAGCGCGCGCTGCAGCGCTACGGCGTGACCGAGGTGGTGGTGCATGGCCGCGTCGCTGGTGCGGCGCTGGAGAACCAACTGCTGGCGCATCCGTTCTATGACGAGCGCGACATCCCGCTGATCCTGGGCGACCACGTCTCCGACGAGGACGGCACCGGTGCGGTGCACACCGCGCCCGGGCACGGCCAGGAAGACTATGTGGCGGCCAAGCAGTACGGCCTGATCGAGCGCTATACCGCCGCGCAGATCAATCCGATCGACGGCCGCGGCGTGTATCTGCCTTCGACCCCGCCGGCCGACGGCGTGGTGCTGGCCGGGCTGCACATCTGGAAGGCCAACGACACCATCGCCGAGGTACTCGCCGCGCGCGGTGCGCTGCTGGCGCACGCGAGCATGGTCCACAGCTACCCGCACTGCTGGCGGCACAAGACCCCGATCGCGTTCCGCGCCACCCCGCAGTGGTTCATCTCGATGGAGCAGGCCAACCTGCGCGCCGATGCGCTGAAGGCGATCGAGGGTGTGCACTGGTATCCGTCCTGGGGCCAGGCGCGCATCGCCGGCATGGTCGCCGGGCGCCCGGACTGGACCATCTCCCGGCAGCGCACCTGGGGCGTGCCGATCGCGCTGTTCGTGCACCGCGAGACCGGCGAGCCGCATCCGCGCAGCACCGAGCTGATGCGCCAGGTCGCCGACCGCGTCGAGGAGAGCGGGGTGGACGTGTGGTACACGCTCGACGCCGCCGAACTGCTCGGCGACGAAGCCGCCGACTACGACAAGATCACCGACATCCTCGACGTGTGGTTCGATTCGGGCGTGACCCACGAGGCGGTGCTGGCCGAGCGCGGCATTCCCAAGCCGGCCGACCTGTACCTGGAAGGCTCGGACCAGCATCGCGGCTGGTTCCAGTCCTCGCTGCTGACCGGCGTGGCGCTGGACCAGGCGGCGCCGTACCGGCAGTGCCTGACCCACGGCTTCACCGTGGACGAGCACGGCCGCAAGATGTCCAAGTCGCTGGGCAACGGCATCGAGCCGCAGGACATCATGAAGACGCTGGGCGCGGACATCCTGCGCCTGTGGATCGCTTCCAGCGACTACAGCAACGAGATGTCGCTGTCGCAGGAGATCCTCAAGCGCAACTCCGACGCCTACCGGCGCCTGCGCAACACCGCGCGCTTCCTGCTCGGCAACCTGCACGGCTTCAACCCGGCCGCGCACCTGCGCACCTTGCCGGAGCTGGTGGCGCTGGACCGCTGGATCGTGCATCGCGCCTACGAGGTGCAGGAGCAGATCAAGACCGCCTACGCGCGCTACGACTTCGCCGCGATCGTGCAGGCGCTGCTGAACTTCTGCAGCGTGGACCTGGGTTCGTTGTACCTGGACGTGACCAAGGACCGGCTGTACACCATGCCGGAGGACTCGCACGGCCGGCGTTCGGCGCAGAGCGCGATGTTCCATGTCGCCGAAGCGTTCGTGCGCTGGATCGCGCCGATCATGAGCTTCACCGCCGACGAACTGTGGGGCTACCTGCCCGGCGCGCACGTCGGCAACGTGCTGTTCGCGACCTGGTACGAAGGCCTGGCGCCGCTGCCGGAAGATGCGCCGCTGAGCGCGGCCGATTTCGATCAACTGCTGGCGCTGCGCGAGCAGGTGGCCAAGGTACTGGAGCCGATGCGCGGCAACGGCGTGATCGGCGCGGCGCTGGAGGCGGAGATCACCGTCGCCGCCGACGCGGCCACCGCCGCCAGGCTGCAGCCGCTGCAGGAGGAATTGCGCTTCCTGTTCATCAGCGGCGACGTGGTGGTGCGCGAGGCCAGCACCGACGAGATCTTCGTCAGCGCCCAGGCCACCGCCAAGCAGAAGTGCGTGCGCTGCTGGCACCACCGCGCCGATGTGGGCGTGGATCCGGCGCACCCGGAACTGTGCGGCCGCTGCGTCGGCAACATCGACGGACCGGGCGAGGAGCGCACCTGGTTCTGATCCGTTCCTGCGCGGCGGCGGCGATGCCTTCGCCGCCGCCGCCGTGGCGCACGCCGCGTCGCTGTCTTTCATACCCACCCTTCGCCCAAGGCGGACCCCGCGCATGACCGTACGACCCAAACCCTCCGCGCTGATCTGGCTGCTGCTGTCCGCGCTGGTGATCGGCCTGGACCAGTGGAGCAAGGCCTGGGTGCTGTCCAGCCTGCCCGAGTTCACCGCGGTGCCGGTGATCGACGGCTTCTGGAACTGGTACCGCACCTACAACACCGGCGCTGCGTTCAGTTTCCTGAGCCAGGCCGGCGGCTGGCAGCTGTGGTTCTTTACCGCGCTGGCGGTGGGCATCAGCGGCCTGCTGGCCTGGTGGCTGGCGCGCACCCCGCGCGGCGACTGGCGCAGCGCCATGCCTTACGCCCTGGTCATCGGCGGCGCGATCGGCAACGTCATCGACCGGCTGATGCACGGCCACGTGGTCGATTTCATCCAGTGGTACGTGGGCGACCACTACTGGCCCTCGTTCAACATCGCCGACTCGGCGATCGTCGCCGGCGCCGTGGGCATCGCCCTGTTCGGCGTGTTCGACGGCAAGTCGAAGCGAAAAGCGGGATAATTGGGCCATGGACGTCCTGCTCGCCAATCCCCGTGGTTTCTGCGCCGGCGTCGACCGTGCGATCGAGATCGTCAAACGCGCCATCGAGACCCTGGGCGCGCCGATCTACGTGCGCCACGAGGTGGTGCACAACCGCTTCGTGGTCGACGACCTAAAGCAGCGCGGCGCGATCTTCGTCGAGGAACTGGACGAGGTGCCCGACGGCAACACGGTCATCTTCAGCGCCCACGGCGTGTCCCAGGCGGTGCGCCAGGAGGCCGAGCGGCGCGGGCTGAAAGTGTTCGACGCGACCTGCCCGCTGGTCACCAAGGTCCATTTCGAAGTGGCCCGGCACTGCCGCGCCGGCCGCGACGTGGTGCTGATCGGCCACGCCGGCCACCCGGAAGTGGAGGGCACGATGGGCCAGTGGAACCGCGAACGCGGCGCCGGGCGCATCTATCTGGTCGAGGACATCGAGCAGGTTGCCACCCTGGACATCCAGCAGCCGGAAAACCTGGCCTACACCACCCAGACCACGCTGTCGGTGGACGACACCCGCGGCATCATCGACGCGCTGCGCGAGCGCTACCCGGCGATGCAGGGGCCGAAGAACGACGACATCTGCTATGCCACCCAGAACCGCCAGGACGCAGTGCGCGACCTGGCCAGGCAGTGCGACCTGGTGCTGGTGGTCGGCTCGCCGAACAGCTCCAATTCCAACCGGCTCAGCGAGCTGGCACGACGCGACGGGGTGGAGTCCTACCTGATCGACGGCGCCGAGGAGATCGACCCGGCCTGGATCGCCGGCAAGCGCCGCATCGGCCTGACCGCCGGCGCCTCCGCGCCGCAGGTACTGGTGGATGGGGTCATCGCGCGGCTGCGCGAGCTGGGCGCCGACGGCGTCGGCGAACTGGCCGGCGAACCGGAGTCAATGGTGTTCGCCCTGCCCAAGGAACTGCGCCTGCGCCTGGTCAATTGACCGGCGGCCGGCGCCCCCCTAGAATTGGCGGTTCAGCCGGAATAGCTCAGTTGGTAGAGCGGCGCATTCGTAATGCGTAGGTCGTAGGTTCGATTCCTATTTCCGGCACCAGATGCAGCGAAAAACCCTGGCCTTGGTCGGGGTTTTTTGTTGGCATTGTTCGAGTTTGGTTTCAAGAATTGATGAGTCGGGAGCGAGTTGGCTGCTGCTGAGTGTGCTCACATTTTTCACATTGCCTGAGTCTGTTCACGCCATTTTCGGCCCGCTCTTGCTTGGATCATCCGGACCGCGATCATGCGCTTGCGCGAGTTCTTGCAAACGGGACTGCTCCTGCATATCGCGAGTCTGATTGGCAGCCAGGTATTGTTGTTGTGCCGATGCGGCCAGCGCCTCGCTCGTCGGCATTTGAGCTCGGTTGGCGTAGGGATCGGGCGATGCTCCAGGGCCGGAACGCATGACGAACATGGTTTCGCCTGCCGATTGCGTCGCTGTAGGCAAGTTCAAAGCAACCGCCACTTTGTCATCGGGTTTGAATCCCGCCTCCACCGCCATCTTGTATGCGCTGGCGACCATTCGGTCACTGAGCTCGTTCCAAGGCTTGTTGGCCCTTTCATCGAGTCCGGCGACTGATGAGCGCAATTGCTCCACCATGGCGGCATCTTCGGGCCTTGGGCCGGAGGGTGCGAGTCCGCTATCCTTTTGCGGAGCTGCCTGAGAACGTGCGTCGCCGCCGCCAGCTCCGCTCAGCGTGATCCCCAGCTGGCCGCTCTGGAAATTCTCGATCACCGCCGGTTCCCGCAGCGCCTGATCGGTGGCCAACGTGTCGGTGACCGAGAGGTTGTTGCTTTCGAGGGTGTAGATGAAGCGCCCATCTTCGCTGCGGTAGGTATTGGCGGGATCGGAGTCCGAGTGCCTGCCGCCCGTCAGTTGCTGCCCGCCCCAGCGCACTTCGCCCATGCCGTCGCTGTCCATCACGGTATCACCGGCCCCGATCACGTAGGTGTCGCGGCCTTCGCCACCTTCCATTCGGTCGCGGCCCTGTCCGCCGATCAGGATGTCGTCGCCACGGTGGGAGCGCAAAGTGTCGTTACCGCCTTCGCCGATAAGCAGATCATTACTTGCGATTTCAGTATTGCCTTGCATCCTGCGAGAGTCGAGGACAGCAGCATGATTCTGGTCGCTATCTTCGAGAGTGGCATTGCGCTGTTCTCGGCGTACGGCATTCTGAGTTCGATTGTTGCCTGGGTGGTTGCGATCCACCGTGGCAGCATCTTGCAGATCGCGGTTGGGATCGAGATAGATACGTCCTGCATTGAAATTCGCGTCAGTAAGCCTATCCGCCATATCGGGATGTTGTTGTCGCAAATTTTGGAGTAGCGCAGCGCGGGCTGGTGCAAGCGCATCGGCAATCGTCGATACGCTACTGTACTCGTTGACCAGTGCTGGATAGTCTCTATTTGCCTCCGAAATCCGGTTTCGGCGAGCTTCTTCGCCTTCGACAGTGACGCCAAACTCGCGCTCGACACGATCAACCTCATCGCGATGTAGCTGAAATGCGCGGTAAACGTCGTGAGCCTGGTCTGGCGTGACATTGCCCGGATCATCGTATAGGCCAAACACCTCCGCTTCTGCGAAGCGTCGTTTGCGAAGACCGCCTTCGTTGGAGTCTTGATTTGGATACTGGTGATCGAGGCGATCGCTTCCCCAGCAGTTATAACGCATCTGGAACCAAGCCTCAGCGCGGTCTCCAGCGCGGATCGCCCCCATCACTGGGTGTTCCGGTACATTGCTTTGGGGGTTGCCGGTAAGATTCGCTGCGCCGCGATTGTAGGCCAGCGATACCATGGCCACTCTCTCGTCCGATAGCGGCATATTGAGGCTGGTGGCCGGCGCTTCATACTCCGCCATGGATGCACGTAGTAGACGGTCTGACTCTTCTCCGTTGAGTTGTCGCGTAAGCGTCACTCCGATGCGAGTCTTATCAGCGCGAGGCGCCGCATCGACAGTGGCCAGCGTTTGCCATTGTTCCGGCGTCAGGTCAATTCCAGCTGCGCGCCAAATTTCGACGTTGTTGCTTCGGTTGAGGGTGTACCCCCAACCAATAGTGGCTCTGTTATCGCCTATGTCTTGCGCGTGGCCATGCAGACCTTCCGCACCAACGATGACCATCCGTAACTTGCGGTCGTACTCGGTCTGATCGAGTTCCCTGTACTCCATGTCAACCTCCAGCGGCTATTGAGAGCCAGAGCCACAACTCCGTGAGGCTTCACCTTCCTTGGCTGGGGGTGACTTCTTGGAGTCCTTCGTAAGTACGTCGTTTGCAGCGATTACGTCGATATCAGTGCCGCCACGCTTTATGTCGTCCGCTACTTTCCAGTGCAGCGTATTGCCCTGTTGCTCTGCCCGGACCAAGACGATGGCTTGATTGCGTATGCTCTCGACAGCTAGGACGGCTGTATTACCCACTACCGTTCCGACAACGCTCCCCTCGTCGGTCTGCCGTAGGTTGACGAGTGCGCCACCAAAGTCGCCACAGATGCGGTCGCCGTCCTGCACGAGCGTAACGTTGAAACCACCGCAATCAAGTTGTGGATTTGTTTTGTCACACCACTTCACCGACCATGCGCCGTTGAAGTCGGCTTTTGCAGCTTGCGCGCTTGGGCTGGACGTACAAGCAGCCAAGCCAGCGCACGAGGCCAGTAGAAAGCTCGCCAGTGTGCCGCCCGTGGATCTTCGGATTGCCATGTGGTTCTCCCACCCTTTGTCATACGACTGGCAGTCTAGCCAAAGATGGATTCTGCTCCTACTTTTCCAGGCTAGGAATTTTCCTACTGTGACGTCAGAAAACGTCTCGATTGGTGACGTGAGCCGCAAAAAATGCACCGTCCCGGGATTTTGGGAGACTCCGATTTTTGAGAAGTTTGGCCATGAGCAAGATGAAGTATTCGCCGGACCATCGGCTGGAATTGCGTCAGGCGTATGGCCGGGGAGGGAGCGTGTTGGTCATTGCGCGTGCGAGGTGGAGGGCAGCGAACAGGTCGAGTCCGATACACCTTGCCTGCGCTTCCACTGCCATGTCGCCACGGTTTCGCCGCGCGGCTTGTACGAGACGGTCAATGGCTTGTCATCGCGCAACAGCTGTAGGGTGAGGATGCCGTCCTGTTCGCCCTGCAGTTGATCCTGGCCGACCGGGCGGGTGATTTCGTCGCCGTTGTGCACGCCGGCCTTGGCGGCGGCCGAGCCGGGGATCAGGTCGCGGACGATGCGTGGGGATTCGGTCAGCACCGCGGGGGCGAAGCCGAGTTGGTAGCGGCGCATCGGTTGCGAGATGCGTTCGAAGCAGGGGCCGAAGGCGTCGCTGGCCGGTAGTGGTGCAGCGCCGTCGAGCATGGCGTGCAGCTGGCGCACCGCGTCTTCGCCGAGGTTGTCGCGCAGCAGCGCTTCCCAGTCGGCGATGCCGAGCGGCTTGTCGCCTTGTCGGCGGTGCAGCATCGCCAGGATCAGATCGTCCAGCGATTTGCGGCCGCCGCTCGCTTTGCGCATCGCGTCGTCCACGGTGACGAAATACAGGAAGCCGCGATCGTAGGGCAGGGTGCGGATGCGGGTGTCCTGCCAGAACCGCGTGGCCACGTCGCCATTGGGCGCGTTGCCGAGGAGGTTGGTGTAATAGCGGGCGGCGGTGTAGTTGAGGTCCTTCAGGAACGCGTCGGCGTCGATCATGCCGTAGCGGAACGGCAGGCGCGCCTGATAGAACACCGCGGTGCCTTCGTTGAACCAGGCTTCGCTCAGGCTTTCGCCGTCGTACTGCGAACTCATGTGCGGCTGGAAGGTGTGGAACATCTCGTGGGCGAGGGTCAGTTCGAGCTGTTGCGGGTCGTTGCCGCGGTCGTCGTCGTAGGTGACGACGAAGGAGTTGTACATGCCCATGCCGCCGCCGGGGTTGACCCGGTTGCGGCGCAGGAACACGCCGTAGGGCGTGGCCGGCACGGCGAAGAACGCCTGGTAGTGCTGGCGCAGTTGCCGGGTCCAGGCCAGCAGTTTTTCCGCGTCGAACGGGGTGTGGCCCTGCCAGGCGGAGAAGAAGCCGGTAGCGTCGGGCGCGGGCGGGTACAGGCCGATCTTGCCGGCCATGAAGTAGCTGCTGTCCAGCGCTTCCATGTCCACGTCATGGGCGTTGCGGTCCTGCAGGCTGCTCACGGCATGCGCGCCTGCGCCCAGCGCGGACAGGTCCCATTTTAGGGCGATGTCGTGGCGGCCGCTGGGCGGATGCAGCAGGAAGGTGGCGCCGGCGCCGGAGAAGGCGCCTTCCTCGCTGCGCAGTTCGATCGGCGGCGCGGCGCCGCGTGCGGCCAGCGCTTCGGTCATCGCCGCGCGATAAGAGAAACGCAGGGTGCCGGCGACAGCGCGATCGGCGTACCACTCGCGCTGCCGGGTCGGGCCTTCGCCCTGGTCGCGATAGCGCAACTGCACGGCGCCGCGGTCGTCGCGTGCGGCCAGCTCGCCGACGCTGGCGGCGATGGTGGGCACGTTGCTGGTCACGTGCGGCATCGCCAGCACGGTGGTGCCGGCCGGCGTGGCCGGCAGCGGGATGGCTTCGTCCACCAGCAGCGCCTCGATCCTGCTGCCGGCGGCGTCCGCTTGCGCGTGGATGGTGATCGCGTAGGGCGCGTCGGTCGCGGCCATGGCTGGAGACGCGGCCGCGGCGAGGGCCAGGAACAGGCGGAGGTGGCGTGGCATCTTCATCGGCAAGGATCGCGGCAGGTGGGGATCAGGGCGAGCAGCGGGCGGCCAGCGCCGGATCGACGGCGAAGCGCCAGGCGTCCACGCGCGCGCTGCGTGGCAGGTAGTCCACCTGCAGCGGCTTGCCGTCGCGCTCCAGTTTCAGCTGCATATGCATGTGCTCGTCGGCCATCGCCTGTTCCAGCGGGGTGTATTCGACGATGCGGTCGTTTTCCTGCACGCCGGCACGGGCCGCGGCAGACTCGGGTAGCAGGTTCTTGACCACGCCCATGCGCATGCGGTCGAAACCGAGTTCGAACGGCTGGTGCGGCGCCGGCACCACGCGATAGCAGCCGAACACCGGCGCGGGCGGCACGATCAGCTTGCCGGCGACCATCGCGTCGAAGTCGCTGCCGGCACCGGCGCCGAGTTCGCGCACCACCATCGCGCGCCATTCGGGCACGCCGATGGTTTCGCCGGCGCGCTGGCGCTTCAGCACTTCCAGCACCAGGTCGTCGACCGAATGCGCCTGCCGGCCGTGCTGGCGCAGCTGCGCATCGACGCTCACCAGGTACATGAAGCCGCGGCCGTACGGCACGCGCTGGGCGCGCGCGTCCTTCCAGAAGCGTTCGCCGGCGGCGCTGTTGTCGAGCGTGCGGAACGGGTTGTCGTAGTAGCCGTCGGCGCGGTGGTTGATCGCCTGCAGGAAGGCGTCCTTGGCGTACACGCCGGCGCGCAGCGACAGCAGCAGCGAGTAGAACTCGGCGGTGCCTTCAGTGTACCAGGCGGTGAGCGCGTGTTCCTCGCCGTCGAGCTTGGGCCAGGTGTGGGCCATCTCGTGCGCCAGCAGCGCCTGCGGGCCCTCGGCGATGGTCTGGCCCTGCGGCCCGTAGCCGAACATGAAGGAGTGCGCCAGGCCGGTGCCGCCGCCGGCCGGGTACGGGTTGCGGCGGGCGAAGGCGCGATAGGCCGAGCCGTCGTCGCCGAAGAAGCGCGCCATGTAGCGGTACAGCTGGCCGGTCTGCCTGGCCAGCAGTTGCGCGTCGAACGGTGGAGCATCCATCCAGTAGAAGTGGAAGACGTCGTCATCGTTTTCCGGCACCCGGTGCATCGCGCCGACGGCGTAGTAGGAGAAGCGCAGCAGGTCGGTCGGTGCGGTGGTGCGCTGTTCGCCTTCGCCGACGCTCCACACGCCGCGCGCGCCGGCCGGCAGTGCGCTCAGGTCCCAACGCAGGTGGATCTGGCGCGGCGCCTCGCCCGGCGGCAGCGCCATGAAGTAGACGCCGGCGCCCATCAGGCCGCCGTCCTGCGCGCGCAGGTCGAACAGCGGGCCGTTGCGGGTGTCTGCATCGACCTTGCGCGGCGGGGTGGCGTAGTCGACGTCGACGTCGCCGACGCTGGCGCGGGTGGCGAGGTAGTTGCGGTACTTGCCGGACGGGTCCGGCGCTTCGTCGATGGCGCGCAGCGGCAGGGCGCCGCGCGCGTCGCGCACCTGGATCTGCTCGGCGCTGTAGGCGGCGGTCGGCGTGGACACCAGTTCCACCGGCATGCGCAGCAACGGCGCGCCGGCGGCGACCTTGGGCGCGGGCAGGTGCAGGTGCACCTGCAGCGCGC
The DNA here is from genome assembly GCF_014236815.1 of Xanthomonas sp. GW. NCBI lineage: Bacteria > Pseudomonadati > Pseudomonadota > Gammaproteobacteria > Lysobacterales > Lysobacteraceae > Xanthomonas > Xanthomonas sp. GW. The sequence continues at coordinate 3,651,566 of NZ_CP051189.1, read as the reverse complement.
CGATCTGGCCGGCGTCGGCCTTGGGCGTGAGCACCACGTCCAGCGGGACTGGGGCGGCCGGTGGTTCGGCGGCGAGCGCGGCGCAGGCCGGCGCCAGGAGCAGGGCGAGGGGGAGCCAGCGGGAGGTGCGTGCGGTCATGGTTTGGCCTGGGGCAGGTAGGCGATGCATTCGATTTCCACCTTCGCGCCCAGCGCCAGGGCGTTGGCGCCGATGGCGCTGCGTGCGGGCAGGTGGCCGGGTTTGAAGCGGCGCACGTACAGGGCGTTGAACGCGGGCCATTGCGCCATGTCGGTCAGCATCACCGTGCACTTGGCGATGTCGTCCATGCCGGCGCCGGCCAGGGCCAGGGCGCTGGCGACGTTGTCCAGCGCGTTGTTGGTCTGGGCGCTGAACTCCTCGGGCAATCCGCCCTGCGCGGCGCTGCCGATCTGGCCGGAGACGTAGAGCGTGTCGCCGGCCCGCACCGCGGCCGAGAACGGCGCGCCGGGCGCGGTGCCGTAGTGGTGCAGCGCTGCCGGCGCGGCCTGTGCGGTCCACGGCAGCAGCGCGCACAGCAGCAATGGGAGTCGCTTCATGACAGGGCCTCGATCAGGCGTTCGACATCGTCGCTGCCGTTGTAGAACGACGGCGACACGCGGAAGTAATTGCGGTACAGGGTGACTTCGACGCCGGCCGCCTTCAGCTTCGGCGCCAGCCGCTTGCCGACGTCGCGCTGGGCGAAGGACACCAGCGCGGAGCTGGAATCCGGCGGGGTCATCGCGTCGAAGCCCAGCCGCGGGATCGCGGCGTGCAGGCGCGCCAGCAGCGGTTGCCGCCATTGTTGGATAGCGTCCACGCCGATGCGCTCGATCAGTTCCAGCGACGTCGCCAGCGCGGCGGCGGCGGAATTGTTGAGCGTGCCGACTTCGATCTTGCCGGCCAGGCCGCCGATTGCCTGCGTTTCCAGCGGCGGCTCGCCGGGCGGGTCGAACGGCAGGAGGTGCGAGACCGTCTCGCCTTCCTGGCGGTAGCCCCAGACGATCTGCCGCAAAGCGTCCTGGCTGGCGCGGCGCGCATACATCACGCCCAGGCCGAAGTCGCCCATCAGCCACTTGTAGGTGGAACTGGCGGCGAAGTCCACGCCGCTGCCGTGCAGGTCGATCGGGGTGTTGCCGGCGGCCTGGATCAGGTCGGCGTAGACCAGCGCGCCGCGGCTGTGGGCCAGGTCGCAGACCGCCTTGAGGTCGTGCTGGAAGCCGTTGACGCTGGACACCAGGGTCAGCGCGACCAGGCGCGTGCCGGGGGTGATCGCCTTGTCCAGATCCTCCAGGCGGATGCGGTTGTCGTGCGGGCGCACCACCTGCACGTCGAGGCCGCGCTTGGCCAGTTCCATGTACATGAACAGCGAGCCATTGAAGTGGTAGGCGTCGGTGACCACGCGCTGGCGGCTGTGCGGGATGCCGAGACCGTTCAACACCAGGTTCTCGCCGACCATGGTGCTGGGAATCCACGCCAGTTCGTCGCGGTCGGCATGCAACAGCCGGCCCAGCGCGGCCATCGCGCGCTCGCGGTCGCCGCCCATATCGACCTTGTCGGCATTGGCGTTCATCAGCCGCGCATCGAGGAAGCCGCGTTGCGCCTGCGCCGCGGCGCGACTGACCGGATGCATGTAGGCGCCGTTGAGATAGCAGCCGGCGATCTCGAAGGCATTGCCGAGGCCTTGCAGGCCGCGTGCGGGCGTGGGCGCGGCGGCCGCAGCAGCGGTTGTCGCATTGCTGGCGCCGGCGAGGCCGGACAGCGCGGCGGACAGCGGCAGCGCGCCGGCGGCCGCCAGCAGTTGCCGGCGGGTGGGATCGAAACGGGGCGAGCGCGTGTCCATGGTGGCGTTCCGGCAGGCGAGGGTCAGTTCAATGCAGTTCGGCTTCGGCTTCGATCTCGACCGGGATGCCGAACGGAAGCTCGGCCATGCCGACCGCGCTGCGCGCATGTTGGCCCAGTTCCGGCCCCCACAGCGCCAGCAGCAGGTCCGAGCAGCCGTTGATCACGTTCGGCAGGCGCTGGAAGCCGGGCGCGCAGCGGACCATGCCGAACACGCGCACCCAGCGCTTGACGCGGTCCAGGCTGCCCAGGCTGCGTTCCAGGCTGGCCAGCATCGACAGGGCGGTGGCGCGCGCGGCGGCATAGCCCTGGGCTTCGTCCAGTTCGTCGCCGACGCGGCCGACGCCGCCTGCCATGCTGCCGTCGGCGTGTTGCGGGCCGTGGCCGGAGATCAGCACGCGGGTGCCGATCACGTGCACCGGCGCGAACGGCAGGATCACTCCGTCCGGTACGCGCAGCGGCGGCGGCAAGGTCATGCCGAGCGCGCGCAGGCGCGCGCTCACGGTGTCGGAGGGGAGGACGTGCGGGGTCTGCATGGGATGCGGGATCGGGTTCATTGAAGTGTCTTCGGAGCCGGCGCGAACGGGGCCACGCCCAGGGCGCGGTAGATCTCGGCGGGCAGGTACAGGGTCTGGTCCTTCACCACCAGCGCGGGCTGGCGGATCGCGGCGATGTCGGCGGTCGGATCGCCGGGCAGCAGCACGAAGTCGGCCTGCTTGCCCGGATGCACGCTGCCGAGCCGGTCGGTGCGGCCGAAATGCAGTTCGCTCTGCCAAGTGCCGGCGCTCAGCGCCTGCTGCGGGGTCAGCCCGGCGGCGACGTACAGTTCCAGTTCGCGGTGCACGGTGAAGCCGGTGCTGTCGTCGGTGCCGGGCAACAGCACGGTGCCCTGGCGGTGCAGGCGGCCGATCAGCTGCAGGGTCTTGTCCAGCGCGCGGCGGTACTGCGCGTCGGCCTGCGCGTCGAGGTCGGGAACGAAGGTGCGCTGGCGGTAGCGCTGGTAGGCGATCGGCATGTGCGACAGGTACGGCGCATCGGCGGGCAGCACGCTGCCGGCGCGGCTGAGCATCAGCCGTTCCACGATCACCTCGGTGGTGTCCAGGGCGATGTCGCGCTGGCGCATCAGCTGCAGCGTGTGGCGCACGTTCGGCGCGTCGAGGTCCAAGTCGGCGACGCGTCGCATCGCGGTCAGCCGCAGCGGCGTGCGCGTGTCTTCTTCGGGGGACAGCACCCAGCCGAGCATCAGCTGGTTGATGTGGGTGATCTCGTCGTAGCCGGCGGCGATCATCGCGTCGGCGTTGGTGAAGGCCGGGACGTGGCCGGTGACGCCCATGCCCAGCGCATGCGCGCGTTCGGCGATCGGCGCCACCCAGGCCGGGTTCATCGAGTTGTAGAGCTTGATCTGCCAGTAGCCGTGGGCCTTGTACCAGGCGACGTCCTTCAGCGCGTCGTCCAGCGTATCGACGACGAAGCCGTTGCGCGCCGAATACGGGCTGCGGCCTTCCAGGAAGCCATTGCGCACGATGCGCGGGCCGGCGATCTCGCCGCGTTCGATGCGCGCGGTCAGGTCGAGCAGGAAGGCGTTGTCGTTGCCCATGTCGCGGGTGTTGGTGACGCCCGCGGCGAGGTACCACAGCCCGGAGGACAGGGTGCTGTGCGAATGCATGTCGTGCAGGCCGGGGATCACCGTGCCGCCGTTGCCGTCGTAGACGCTGTCGCCCGGCGCCGGCTGCCAGCGCGCGTCCATCGAGACGATGTGCCCGTCGGCGACGTGCAGGTTCACCGCGTCGCTGCGCAGTCCGTTGACCGGATCGAACACATGCACGTTGCGCAGCCACAGATCGCGCGTCAGCGGATGCGCGAGCTGGCGCTGCAATGCCTGCGCATGCGCGAACTGCTGCGCCTTGACCGCGTCGGCGATGGTCGCCACCTGCGCCTGGTAGCCGTCGCGGATCGCCACGGCGTCGTCATCGATGTCGGCCAGCAACGCGTCGTCGGCATCGACGGCGAGGTAGTGCGGTTCCAGGTCCAGGCCGGACAGCCGCAGCAGCCGCGCCTGCAGCGGCGGCGCCCCGGCCTGGCCCTGCAATGCCAGCGTGCCGACCAGTTCTAGTTGCATGCGGCCGCTGGGCAGCACGTCCAGGGCGTGGTCCGGCGCGGCCAGCAAGGCCTTGGCGTAGGTCCACATCGCCCAGGGGCTGCTGTCGTTGGCGATGTACAGCGCCGGTCGCGGCCGCGGCGTGCGGCCGCTGTCGGCCTGGCTGCTCCATTCGGCGATGCCGTCGCGCCATTGATAACGCTCGGTGACCTTGCCGCCCATCAGCGAGGTGCCGGCGATCGACCACGCCAGCGGCAGCGCATGCGCGCCGAGCACGATGGTCTCGTGGTGCTTGGGACCGCGGCCGTTGTTGTCGACGTGGTAGTCGACCTCGTAGGTGTCGCCGTTGGCCGTGGCCTTCAGGTAGCCGACGTTCTCGCCGTTGGCGATCAGCACCAGCGATTGCGGCGCGGTGGCGGCGCACGCGGCGTGGCCGGCGAACGTGCAGGCGATGGCGATGGCGATGGACAGCGGCAGCGTGCGGCTCATTGCAGGAAGTCCTTCAGCAGGCCATGCAATTGCGGGCGCAATGCGTCTTCCGCGAACACCGCATGGCCGCCGGGCAGCAGGCGGAAATCGATGCGCGCCGGATCCAGGGCGCTGTGGTGCAGCGCGTACCAGGGGCCGAGCGCGGGCACGGCCAGGTCGTAATAGCCGTTGAGCGCCAGCACATGGAAGCCGGGATTGGCCTGCGCCAGGCGGGCCAGGTTCGGCGTGGGATTGAAGCGCAGCGCGCTGCCGAACGGACGCGGGCCGGCGCCATCGTCGGCGCTGAAGCGCCAGGCCATGGCGATATCGATGTCCAGGCTGACGTAGTCGCGCGGCAAACCGTCGCCGAACAGGCCATGCAGGTAGTCGGCCATTACCGCGGAGGTGATCTGGTTGCTGCGGCCCAGGCCGAGCGCCGGATCGTTGGCGGCCGAGGGCCGGCCGTTGTCCGCCGCTTGCGGCGCCGGCAGCGGCGCGGCGACGCGGCTGTCGAGCCGGCCGATCTGCTGGCCGTCGGCGGCGAGCACGCCGAGCCGGAAGCTTTCCACGTCCGGACGCAGGTCGGCTGCCAGCAGCGCTTGCGCCGGCAGGCCCAGCAGCGCGGCCATTCGCGCGGCCATGTGGCTGCGTGCGTCGGCCGGCAGGGCGCTGCCCTGCAGCAGGGCCTGCGCGTAGTCGCCGAGCGCGAACGTACGCGCCTGCGCATAGACGCCTTCGACCGGTTGTCCGGCCAGCTCGCCCTTGCCGTGGGCGGCGGCGGCGACGATCAGCGAGGGCAGGTCGAACACCGCGCGCAGGTCGTTGCCGGGGCTGTCGTCGCCGCTGGTGGCATCGAGCAGCGGCGACACCAGCAGCACGCCGGCCGGACGCAGGTCGGCGATGTCCGCGGCGAGCAGGGCGAGCCGGTAGCCGCCGTAGCTTTCGCCGGCGATGTACAGCGGCGCGCGTTCGCGTCCGTGCGTCTTCAGCCAGTGCCGGATCATCGCCTCCACCGCCTTGGCGTCGCCGTGGTCGGACCAGTAGCGCGCGCGTGCGGCGGCATCGGTAGGGGCCTGGCTGAAGCCGGTGCCGGGCGGATCGATGAACACCAGATCGGCGGCATCGAGAATGCTGTGCGGATTGGCGATCAGTGTCTGCCGTTTGCCGTCGCGCACGCGCAGCCGCGGGCCGAGGCCTTCGACCTGCAGCACCGACGATGCGCCCGGCCCGCCGTTGAAGGCGAACAGCACCGGCCGTGTGTCGGCATCGGTACGCTCGGCCAGATAGCCGATGGCGCTGATCGAGGCGACGCGGGCGCCGTCGGCGCCGGCGAAATCGAGTTGGTCGAAGCTGACCCGATAGCGCAGCCGTTGCTCGCCGAGGCGGGCCTGCTGCGGGCTGGACAGCAGGGTCGGTTGCGGCAGCGGCGCCGCGTCGTCGGCGGCTGCGGCGAACGGCAGCGCCACGCACAGCAGCAGAACCAGGCCGTGGATCCATTTCATCGGGGAATTCCGCAACTGGAAGAAGGGCCGGCCGCCGTGCAGCGGCCGGCGATGCGCATCAATAATCCCAGGCCAGGGTCAGGCCGACCGTGCGCGGCTGGATCAGCGTGGCGCCGAGCGGCGAGCTGGCCAGCGAGCCGCGGCGGTTGGCGTTGATGTAGCCGACCTCGTCGGTGAGGTTGCGCACGTACAGCGTGGCGCTCCAGGCCTGGCCCTGCACGCCGGCGTTGAGGCCGACGGTGGTGTAGCTGGGCAGGTGGATGCGCGGGATGCTGGCCGAGGTGGTGAACTCCATGTCGCGATCGCCCATGTAGGCCACGTCGGCGCCGGCGAAGCCTTCCAGGTTGCTGCCCAGCGGGAAATAGCGCTTGAGCGAGGCCGAGGCGCTGTTGCGCGCCGAGTACGGCAGGCGATTGCCGTCCTTGCCGTAGGCGGAGGAACCCTCGGTGTAGCCGGGGATGTCCTGCGCCAGGGTGGCGTCGGTGTAGGCGTAGCTGGCGGTGACCTTCCAGTCGGCCGAAGGCACCCAGTTGACCGACAGTTCCAGGCCCTGGCTGCTGGCCTTGCCGGCGTTGGTGGTGTAGCTGCTGCCCAGGGTCGGCTCGACCTGCGAGATCTGCAGGTCGCTCCAGTCGATGTAGAACAGCGCCGCATCCAGGCTCAGCGAATGGTCCAGCAACTGGGTCTTCAGGCCCAGCTCGTAGCTCCACAGGCTGTCGGAGTCGTAGGAGAACGGGACGTTGGCCACCAGGGTGCCGTTGCTGCCGCCGGCACGGTAGCCGGAGGCCACGCGCAGGTAGGTCATCAGCTCGTCGTTGAAGCGGTAGCGCGGCGAGAACAGGTAGGTGGTGGCGCTGTCCTTGTTGCTGTCGAAGCTCTGGTTCGGGTCCTGCAGCAGGCCGCCGGTGTCGCTGTTCTCGCGCAGGCTGTTGCGCGCGTAGCGGGCGCCGAACTGGATATCGAACTGCGGGGTGAAATGGTAGGTGCCGTCGGCGTACACCGCCTTCTCGCGGTAGGTGCTGTCGCCCAGCGAGACCAGCAGCGGGAAGTCGCGGTAGATGGTGCCGCTGGTCTTGTCGGCGATGTAGAAGTTCTGCGTGCTCTTGGCTTCCTCGTCGCTGTAGAACGCGCCGACCTGCCAGTCCAGCGCATGCTCGCCCTGCGAGACCAGGCGCACTTCCTGGGTGGTGCGGTCGGTGTTGTAGCGGTTGTCGATCAGCGAACTGGGGTTGTCGCTGTCCAGGCCGAAGATGCCGGCGAACACCGGCGCGAGCCGGCCGATGGTGGTGTAGCCCACGTCCTGATAGGCCCGGCTGCGGTGCTGGGCGTAGCCGCTGATGCTGTCCAGCATCGCCCAGCCCAGATCCCAGCTGACCTTGGTGGTGTAGAAGCGCACCTGGCCCTTGAAGGTGTCGCCGCCGCTGATGCGGTCGTGACTGTACTGGCCGTACAGCGGATGCAGGTCGGGATCGGTGTCGACCACCGAGCTGGAGCCGGTCTCGGTGTCCTGGAACAGCGCCGAGGAACGCACGGTCACCGTGTCGCTGACGTTCCACAGCGCCGAGACGCGGCCGCCGCGCACCTGGCTGTCGTTCTCGTCGCCGCTGTTGGTGTTGTGCACGAAGGCCGGGTCCTGGCGCTGGAACAGGCTGACCCGCAGCGCGAAGCGGTCGGAGAACGGCAGGTTCACCGAGGTGCGCGCGTTGTAGCCGGAACCGCCGTGCGCGGCGGTGGAGCCGCCGGCCTCGACGCGGCCGAAGGTCGCGCTGGTGTCCGGATCGGTCATCACGTACTTGATCAGCCCGCCCATGCTGCTGGCGCCGTACAGCGTGCCCTGCGGGCCGCGCAGCACTTCGATCTGCTGCAGGTCGGACGGGTCCAGGTCGGGGATGGCGCCGGTGCTGAGCGCCGAACCGTACGGCACGTCGTCGATGACGATGCCCGAGGTCGGGCGGCTGCCGAGGCCGGAGTCGGTGGCGATGCCGCGCAGCACGATGTTGCTGCTCATCGGCGACTGGATGTAGGACAGGCCGGGCAACTGCGCGAAATAGTCGGCCAGCTTGTAGCTGCCTTCGCTGCTCATTTTCTCGGTGTTGAGCACCTGGATCGACATCGGCACGTCCTGCAGCCGCTCGCTGCGCTTCTGCGCGGTCACGGTGATGGTGTCCAACTGCTTGGCCGCGGTGGCGCCGTCGTCCTGTTGGGCGAGCGCGATGGACGGCAGCAGCAGGAGCGCGCTGGCCGGGCAGCACAGGGCGCGCGAAATGAACTGGGAGAGACGGTTGCGGCGGGCTACGGATGACATGGGCGGGACTCGTCTGGCGGGCGGTGGGCGGGATGGGTGGAGCGCGAACCACGGGTGCTGCGGGGACTGCGGAATGTCATGTCACCAGGTGCGGCGGACCATCTGCCGGATGTCGTCGGCGAGGCCGGCGGCGCTGCGCTCGACCGTGTACATCATGTGTCCGCCCTCGTAGTAGCGAGTGCGCACCTGCTGCATCGGAAACCCCGACTGCGCGGCGAGATAATCCATCGCGCCGATCGTGGTCTGGCTGTCGTAGTAGCCGTTGCCGACCAGCAGCCGGCACTTCGGATTCGATACCAGCAGCTGGCGCAGTTGTCCGACCCACGGGTAGTCGCCGAACGGCGATTTGTTGGCGTCCCAGTCCCAGGCATTGAAGTCGCTGGAGGTCGGCAGCGCGGTGGAGTAGTGGCCCGCCTGCGTGGGGACTTTCAATACTTGCCGGTAGTAGCGTTCGGCGACGGCGTTGTAGTCGGGCACGCTGCCGGAATTGCCTTGCGCGTCGAGCAGGTAGCGACCATCGCTGGACGCCAGGATCCGGCCCGGGAACAGCTGGCGCGCGTAGGCGACCTTGGAGACCTTCAGGTCGGCCTTGAGCCAGGCGTCCGCCGACAGCCCGGTGAAGGACTGCAGCGCCTGCGCCACCTCTTCGCGTTGCTGCGCGCTGGCGCGGTTGCCGAGGAACAGGGTGCTCAGGTAGCGCTCGCGGCCGTAGGCGGAGGCTTCATCGACGAACTGGGCGAGGCTGCGGCCTTTGCGATCGACCTTGCCGTGGTACCAGCCGAGCGCGGCCAGGGTCGGCAGCGACACCGCGTAGCTGACGATGTTGTCGCGGCGCTGCGCGTATTCCAGGATGTTGGCGGCCTGGCCGAGCAGGACGATGCCGTCCACGCCGATGCCGGCGGTCTGCAGTTGCGTGGCCGCTTCCGGCGCGCGCAGCGTGCCGTAGCTTTCGCCCAGCAGGTACACCGGCGAGCCGCGGCGGCCATGCCGGTCCAGCCACGCCGCCACCAGTTGCGCGAGCTGGCGCGCGTCGGCGCGGGTGGAGAACTGGCTGGCCGGCGCCACGCCCTCGGCGACGCGGCTGTAGCCGGTGCTGGCCGGATCGAAGATGACGATGTCGGCCGCGTCCAGCGGCGAATAGCGGTTGTCCACCAGCTTGAAGCCGGCGGCGTTGGCCTGCAGGTCGTCGGGCACGGCCAGCCGCTGCGGACCGAGCAGGCCGAAATGCAGCGGCGTGCTGGCGGCGATCGGGCCGCCGTTGAAGGCGAAGATCAGTGGCCGCGCGCCGGCGGCGGACGTGGCGATGTAGGCGGTGGAAACCAGGCGTGCCGCCGGGCGCCCCTCGGCGTCAGTAGTGGCATAAGTTTCCACCGTCGCGGCGTAGGCGATGCGCTGGCCGTTAAACACGCCGCGGTGTTGGGTGGTGACCGGCGTGGGCAACGACACCGGGCCCAGCGTGGTTGGATCGACGAAGCCCAGCTCGGCGGCGTGCACGTTGTTGGCAGGCAAGGCCATCGCCAGGGCCAGCGCCAGCAGCGGCTGCAGCAATCGGGTCTTCGTCGGCACAGGGCCGGGGCGTGCGGTCGCGGAGCGCATGGGCTAGTCCGTGCTGGGAAGAGAGGGAGAGGCGGCGAGGAAGGCCTCGAACGCGCGGCGGCCCTGGGCACGGCTGGCGCGTTCGGAGTACCACATGTGTCCGCCCTGCAGGCACAGGTTGGTCACCCGCGCGGCGTAGCGCGGGCCGGCGGCGCGGGCGGTCTCCACCGAGCTTTCGCAGGGCCAGCCGTCGTAGCGGCCGCGCAGGCTCAGCACGCGCAGCTGCGGGTCCTGGTCCATCGCCTTGCGCAGCGGCGCATCGACGCCTTCGGGAATCTTCTGCGAGAAATCCCACAGTTGCGCCATCCAGTCGTCGGGCATGCCGGACTTCGGGTCGGTGTAGCGCGGCAGCGGGTGGAACGCATTGCCGAACGGGCCGCGATACAGCAGGTCGCTCTCGAAGCCGAGCTGCTGGCGCAGATAGCGGTTGAACACGCGCGAGGTGCCGTTCATCAGGCCGGCCATCGGCAGCAGACTCGGGTCGATGCCCGGCATCCACGGAGCGTCCTTGGCGCGCCGCGGCGCGGTCATGCGCAGGTCGTAGCGGCCGAGCTCGAGGCCTTGGTCGGCGAGCAGGCGGTCGGCGAAATCGGCGGTGGAGATGGTCAGTTGCCTCGTGTCGATGTCCTGCGCGCGCAGGCCGCTGAAGCGCGCCAGCCCGGCCAGGATCCGGCGCCGCGACTCCGGCGTCTGCGTCGCCGGGGCCGCCAGGAACGGCAGGTAGTCCTGCTGCATCCACGCCTGCGCCTGGGCGACCGCGGCCGTTTCGTCCAGCGCCTGCAGCGTGGCGTCTAGGCGATGGTGGTAGTGCGCCGCCGCGGTGAACTGCGGTACGTTCAACGCGTCTTCCGGGTAGGCCGCCGGCGGCGTGCCCAGGTCGAAGTTGTAGGACACCAGCACCACCCCGCGGACCGGCATGCCGCGGCGCTGCAACGCTGCGGCGACCAGCATCGCGCGGGTCACGCCATAGCTTTCGCCGGCCAGGTACAGCGGGCGGTCCCAGGCGTCGTGGCGGGTGAGATAGACCCGGATCGCTTCGGCGATGACTTCCGCATCGCCATGCGAGGTGTACAGCGTGGGCAGGTCCTTGGCGTCGACTGCGCGGCTGTAGCCGGTGCCCAGCGGATCGACGAACACCAGATCGCTGGCGCCCAGCCAGCTGTCGGCGTTTTCGACCAGCGGCCGCTCGCTCTGCGCCGGGGTCCAGTCCGGCAGGCGATCGGCGGTATCCAGGCGCCGCGGACCCACGCCCATGTGCAGCTGCGCGGCATTGGAGCCGGGGCCGCCGTTCCACAGGAAGGTGAGCGGCCGCATCGCGCCGGCACTGGCCGGGACGCTGTAGCCGACGAAGAACACCGACGCCAGCAGCCGCCCGGTCGGATCGTCGTGGATCGGCAGCAACCCGGCCTCGGCCGCGTAGCGCAGCGTGCCATGGCCCTCGACGGCGACGCTGCCGGCCGAGCGCACCTGCACGTCGGCATGCGCCGGGACCGCCGCCGCGGCGCTGGCCAAGCCGGCCAGCCACAGCGCCGCCGCAACTGCGAACGGACGCAGCCAGGCAGTGGCGCGACAGCACGATCTGGCGGACGGCATGGACGTCGACATGGTCTGCTTGGTTGTCCCCGGTGCAGCGTGGCGCGGCGCCCGATGCGAGGGCGCGACGGTGGTTGGCCGGCCCGCGTCACCCCCTGGCGCCGCGAGCTCGGTGTTGCTTCAACAGTTTGTTGATATACAAAAATAATTTGTATGTCAAGACCGCGTCACATCGTTCCTGTGCGGAGCTGCGCCGTTGCGCTGCCGTCTCGACGCCCGCCGGCGCAGCCGGCAAGATGGCCGGTGCGCCTGCGCCAGGCACTCCTCTGGGACGGAACGATTCGATGGCAACAGCGAAAAAGAGTGGGGCGCCGCAGAAGGGCGGGGCACCCGCCGCCAAGCGCAAGCCTGGCAAGGCGGCGCCTGCTCCCGCACCTGCGCAGGGGCTGAGCGCGGGGGTGCAGGTACGCGACCTGTTCGAACTACTCAAGCCGGTGGTGGCCCTGCTCGGCGGGGTGATCGGCGAGAACATCGAAGTGGTGCTGCACGACCTGTCCGCGCCCGGGGCCTCGGTGCTGGCGATCGCCAACGGCCATGTGTCCGGGCGCAACCTCGGCGACCCGATCCTCAGCGGCCCGCGCGAGGATGCCGGTTTCAGCGAGCTCTACCGCGATGTGGCGGGCACCGGCACGATCAGCTGGGCGATCGTCGACGAGTACCAGACCACCAATGCCGCCGGCCGTCATCTGCGTTCGGCCACGCTGCTGTTCCGCGACGGCGCCGGCCAGCCGGTGGCTGCGCTGTGCCTCAACGCCGACATGACCGTGTTCGAGATGGCCCATGGCTGGCTGGAGCAGATGCTGCACCGGAAGGCCAAGCCGCCGCGCAGCGAGGCGCCCGCCGGCGAGGTCGGGCTGGAGGCGATGATGCAGGAGATCATCGACGACGCGGTCAAGCGCTTCATGAAGCCGCCGGCGCTGATGAACAAGGAAGAGAAGATGTACGCGGTGGAGGCGATGATGCATCGCGGCCTGTTCCTGATCCGCAACAGCGTGGAGCAGGTGGCGGCGGCGTTGGGGGTCAGCCGCTTCACCATCTACAACTACATCGAGCAGATCAAGCAGAAGAAGGCGGCGGCGCGGCCGTAGCGCCGGAGCGGGCAGGGACGCGGCGCCGCTCACGCCGTGGCCGGTCGGGATGCCGACCCTCGTTGAACGAAGAAACGCCGTGCCGAAGCGGCGCCGGCCGCGCCCGATGTCATCTCAAATGTGACGAGATCGGAGTCGCCGGCTGCGCGTCGCGGGCGGGCTGCGGCGATCCGTCGCACGCAGGTGCGGCAATGTGTCGCACGCAAAAACACGCCTGTGCGCACGCTCGGCCTTGTCAATGGCTTTCGGAGATGCCGCACGGCAGCATAAAATGCGTGGTCGATCGCGCATGCCGGCCAGGATGCCGCAGGAAACGCGGAAACGCCCGTCCGGGCCGCTCCCGTTTGCCGTTGCGCGTTCCGCATCCCCTACGCAATTGGATCGTTCGATGATTCCGTTGAAACAACTCCGGCGCTCGCTGCGCTCCGGTCTGTTGCTCCTGCCCGCGCTGCTGCTGGCCGGGTGCGACGCGGCCATTCTCAACCCCAAGGGGCAGATCGGCCACGACGAAAAGACGTTGCTGATCACCTCGGTGGTGTTGATGCTGCTGGTGGTGGTCCCGGTCATCGTGATGACCCTGGCCTTCGCCTGGCGCTACCGCGCGTCCAATACCAAGGCCCGCTACGAGCCGAACTGGTCGCATTCCACCGCGATCGAGGTGGTGGTGTGGTCGATCCCGTGCATGATCATCCTGGTGCTGGCGGTGCTGACCTGGCGCTCCTCGCACGAGCTGGATCCGTACAAGCCGCTGGACTCCAAGGTCAAGCCGATCGTCATCGAGGCGGTGGCGCTGGACTGGAAGTGGATGTTCATCTATCCGGAGCAGGGCATCGCCACGGTCAACGAGATCGCGTTCCCGGTGGATACGCCGCTGAACTTCAAGATCACCTCCGATACGGTGATGAACTCGTTCTTCATCCCGCACCTGGGCACGCAGATCTATGCGATGGCCGGCATGGAGACCAAGCTGCACCTGATCGCCAACGAGCCGGGCGACTACTTCGGCCTGTCGGCGAACTACAGCGGCCACGGCTTCTCGAAGATGGGCTTCACCGCGCACGCCACCGATCGGGCCGGGTTCGACGCCTGGGTGGCCAAGGTCAAGGCCGCGCCGAAGGCGCTGGACCAGGCCGAGTTCCAGATCCTGGCGGCCAACCGCAACGACAAGGCGCAGTACCCGGTGACCTACTACTCGTCGGTGCAGGACGGCATGTTCAAGTCGTTGCTCGACAAATACATGATGGGCAAGGGCCACCACATGGAAGGCCACGACGACCATCCGGCATCGGCTGCTGAGCCGGTCGCCATGTGCACTTCTGGAGACAAGTGATGCTAGGCAAACTCACGCTCGAGGCGGTTCCGTACCACGAGCCGATCATCATGGCCGCCCTCGGCGGCGCCGGCCTGCTCGGCCTGCTGGTGGTCGCGGCGGTCACCAAGTACAAGCTGTGGGGCTATCTCTGGAAGGAGTGGTTCACCTCGGTCGACCATAAGCGCATCGGCGTGATGTACATCCTGGTGGCGCTGGTCATGCTGCTGCGCGGCTTCGCCGACGCGGCGATGATGCGCACCCAGCAGGCGATCGCGCACGGCGGCAACGAGGGCATCTTCCCGCCGCACCACTACGACCAGATCTTCACCGCGCACGGCGTGATCATGATCTTCTTCATGGCCATGCCGTTCATGACCGGCCTGCTGAACCTGATCGTGCCGCTGCAGATCGGCGCGCGCGACGTGGCGTTCCCGTTCCTGAACTCGCTGAGCTTTTGGCTGTTCGTGGCCGGCGCGGCGCTCGTCAACATCTCGCTGGGCGTGGGCGAATTCGCCCAGACCGGCTGGCTGGCGTATCCGCCGCTGTCGGGGCTGGAATACAGTCCAGGGGTCGGCGTCGACTACTACATCTGGGCCTTGCAGATATCGGGTCTGGGCACATTGCTGACCGGCATCAACTTCTTCGTGACGATCATGCGCATGCGCACGCCGGGCATGACCCTGATGCGCATGCCGATCTTCACCTGGACCGCGCTGATCACCAACATCCTGATCATCGCCGCGTTCCCGATCCTGACCGTGGCGCTGGCGCTGCTGGGTGCCGACCGTTACCTGGGCACGCACTTCTTCACCAACGACGGTGGCGGCAACGCCATGATGTACGTCAACCTGATCTGGATCTGGGGCCACCCGGAAGTCTATATCCTGATCCTGCCGGCGTTCGGCATCTTCTCCGAGCTGATCGCCACCTTCAGCAGCAAGCGCCTGTTCGGCTACACCTCGATGGTGTATGCGACCTCGGCGATCGGCGTGCTGTCGTTCATCGTGTGGTTGCATCACTTCTTCACGATGGGCTCGGGCGCCAACGTCAACGCGTTCTTCGGCATCACCACGATGATCATCTCCATCCCCACCGGGGTGAAGATCTTCAACTGGCTGTTCACCATGTTCCGCGGCCGGGTACGCATGACCGCGCCGGTGCTGTGGACGATCGGCTTCATCATCACCTTCACCATCGGCGGCATGACCGGGGTGATGCTGGCGATCCCGGCGGTGGACTTCGTGCTGCACAACAGCCTGTTCCTGATCGCGCACTTCCATAACGTGATCATCGGCGGCGTGGTGTTCGGCTACCTGGCCGGCCTGACCTACTGGTTCCCGAAGGCGTTCGGCTTCAAGCTCAACGAGACGCTGGGCAAGGCCTCGTTCTGGTGCTGGATCGTCGGCTTCTTCGTCGCCTTCATGCCGCTGTACGTGCTCGGCTTCATGGGCATGACCCGGCGCATGAACAGCTACAACCACCCGGAGTGGGCGCCGTGGCTGATGGTGGCCGCGGCCGGCGCGGCGATCATCGGCATCGGCATCTTCCTGAACCTGGTGCAGATCGGCTACAGCGTCTGGAAGCGCAAGGACAACCTGGACCTGACCGGCGACCCGTGGGGCGGCCGCACGCTGGAGTGGGCCACGTCCTCGCCGCCGCCGTTCTACAACTTCGCCGTGCTGCCGCACATCGACGACCGCGACCAGTTCTGGGAAGACAAGGTCAAGGGCAAGGCCTGGACGCGTCCTGACAAGTACGAACCGATCCACATGCCGCGCAACACCGCGGCCGGGGTCTGGATCGGCGCCTTCAGCGTGGTGCTGGGCTTCGGTTTGATCTGGCACATCTGGTGGATGGCGATCATCGGCCTGGTCGGCATGATCGGCAGCTTCATCGCGCGCACGTTCGACGACGACGTCGATTACTGGGTGCCGGCAGAGGAAGTGGAACGCATCGAGAACGCGCGTTTCGCCCTGCTGGAACAGCAACAGGCGGCACATGCCGCAAAGGCGGTCTGAACCATGTCCTCCACGACGCTCGACAACCATCACGCCGTCCACGCGGACGGCCACGACGACCACGCCCACCACGACAGCGGCGGCAACACCGTGTTCGGGTTCTGGGTCTACCTGATGAGCGACTGCCTGCTCTTCGCCGGCCTGTTCGCGACCTACGCGGTGCTGGCCGGCGCGACGGTGGACGGCCCCACCGCCAAGGAACTGTTCGACCTGAAGTTCGTGCTGGTGGAAACCTTCCTGCTGCTGTTCAGCAGCCTGAGCTTCGGTCTGGCGATGATCTCCGCGCACAAGCGCAGCCTGGGCGGCCTGTACGGCTGGCTGGCGGTCACCGCGGCGCTGGGCCTGGGCTTTTTGGGCATGGAAATCTACGAGTTCCATCACCTGATCGAAGAGGGCGCCGGCCCGGGCCGCAGCGCGTTCCTGTCCGCGTTCTTCACCCTGGTCGGCACCCACGGCCTGCACGTGGCCTCGGGCCTGCTGTGGATGGCGGTGCTGGTGATCCAGATCGCCAAGAACGGCCTGACCCCGCGCAACACCACCCGCCTGGCGTGCCTGAGCCTGTTCTGGCACTTCCTGGACGTGATCTGGATCGGCGTGTTCACCATCGTCTACCTGCTGGGAGCGCTGTAATGGCCAACCACTCTTCTTCCGACGCACACGCCGAGTCGCACGGCAGCGGCCTGAAGTCCTACCTGATCGGCTTCGTGATGGCGGTGGTGCTCACCGTGATTCCGTTCGGCATGGTGATGAGCGGCGCGTTCCCCAAGGGCGTGACCGTCATCGTCATCGCGGTGCTGGCCGCGGTGCAGATGCTGGTGCACCTGATCTACTTCCTGCACATGGACCGCTCCGCCGAGCAGCGCTCCAACGTGCACGTGGGCCTGTTCTCGCTGCTGATCATCGGCATCGTGGTGATCGGCTCGCTGTGGGTCATGCACAACCTCAACGTCAACATGATGCATTGAGGGCGCGCCATCGCCGCGTCAGCGAACAAGGCCGCCTTCGGGCGGCCTTGTTCGTTACTGCGTGCCACGATCGCGCACTTGCCCGGAAAATCGGCTGGTTGCTGCTGCCACGGTGGGGGCGTGGCGACCCGGATCCTGCCGACGCAGTTTCAGCTGGAACGCTCCGGCGCCACGCGCGTGAGCCGATGCGCCAACGCCAGGTTGCGCTGGCACAGCACCGGCGTTGCGACGCAAGCGCGGGTTTGGGGGATTTGACGCCAGGCTTGATCGCGACGCAGATATTTTGACAACCAGTTGTCTATTTGGCAACCTGTTGTCAATCGGTAGAGGGTGGCGATATGAGGAGCGGGAAGGCGCAGGAATTGACAGAGCTGATCCTGGCGATCTTTCGAGCCAACGGCGCGCTCGCCGCCTGGGGAGATGGCTTTGCTTCGGAAGACGGCCTCAGTACAGCCCGATGGCAGATGCTCGGTGCCGTCGCCCTGTCGGACCGGCCGTTAACGGCCCCGCAGATCGCGACGCGGATGGGCGTCACCCGCCAGGGAGCCCAGAAGCAGCTGAACATCCTCGTGCAGGAGGGAATGCTGGAAGCCCATCCCAACCCCCTGCACAAGCGGTCCCCGCACTACGTGTTGAGCGAGCAGGGACGTTCGGTCTACGAGGCGATCGATCGGCGGTGGAATGCGCATGTTCTGGATGCGTCCGCAGCCTTCTTCGATGCGGATCTTCAAGCCGTCGGCACGTTCTTGAACAAGCTGACGGCCATGTACGCCGCGAAAGGGGACGGCAATGACGCTGAAGCGTAAGGTCCATGCGATCGCAGCCGCGGCAACGGTGGTGCTCCTCGCGACCTTCTGGTCGTCCACGTTGATCTCCGAGCTTTTTCTGTCGTCCGTTGCGGTGACAGCCGTGAAGCAGGGGATCGCCTACGGAGTTCTGGCGCTCGTACTGGCCATGGCAGCCACCGGCGCTACCGGCTTTTCCATGGGAGGAAAGGGCAAGCTGCCTTTGCTTGCGGCCAAGCGCAAGCGCATGCCTTTCATCGCCATCAACGGCCTTGTGATCCTGATTCCGTCGGCGCTCTTCCTCGCCTCGCGAGCGACCGCTGGCGTATTCGATGCTCGCTTCTATGCCGTGCAGGTTCTGGAACTGCTGGTCGGTGGGATCAATTTGACCCTCATCGGCCTCAACGTCCGCGACGGCCTGCGGTTGAGCAGCCGCAGAAGACAAGCCATGAAGCCCAACGCGCAAATTCCCCGGGAGATCTAAGATGCAGGCAGCGATCGTGAAGGAGTTCGGAGCCGTACCCGTTTTCGGCAGTTTTCCGGAACCCCGGGCTGGCGAAGGCGAGCAAGTGATCCGCGTGCATGCGGCGCCGCTGAGTCCTATCGTGAAACGGCTGGCAGCGGGCGACCACTATGCGAGCAGCAAGATGGCCGGCTTCATTCCTGGCATCGATGGCGTCGGTATGGATGCGGCCGGGAACAGGGTGTATTTCCTGTTCCCGCGACCGCCTTATGGCTCGATGGCGCAAAAGGTCCTGGTGGCGTCGACTTCGGTTGTTGCGGTGCCCGACGGCGTGTCCGACGCGCGCGCCGCCGCGGTGGTGACCGCTGGGTTGTCGTCCTGGACGGCGCTGACACTTCGCGCCAAGTTTCAGCACGGCGAGACGGTGCTCATCAACGGCGCGACCGGATCTGCGGGCGGACTCGCCGTTCAGGTCGCGGCCTATCTGGGTGCGAAGAAGATCGTTGCAACCGGGCGCAACAAAGCCAAGCTGGCCGCGCTGCCTGCCGATGTCGAGAAGATTCCTCTCGATGAACGCGCCGACGAGGCGCTGCGCGCGGTATTTGCAGATGGCGTCGATGTCGTACTGGATTATCTGTGGGGCGATCCCGCAGCTCGGGTAATAGCGGCGGCCACTGCAGGCCGCGGCTCCCGCCTGGGAGAGCCGCGGCTTCGCTACGTCCAGCTGGGTTCCATGGCAGGCGACAGCATTTCCCTGTCGGCACATGCGTTTCGCAGCTCAGGGCTGGAAATGCTGGGCAGCGGCATCGGTAGCCTCTCGATGGCGGATCTGATCCGAGGCGCAGGAGAATTGCTTGCCGCAACGCCTTCAGGCGAGTTCGACACTCCAGTGAAGACGCTTCCGCTCGCCGCGATCGAAGACGCGTGGCTCGATGAGTCGGATGACCGCAGGCTTGTTTTTCTGCCGTGAGTGGATTCGGTTGGCCGGGCGTGGCGCCGCATCTTCAGCGTGCATGCGCGGGAGCGAGGAACCGGGCGAGCAGGGCGGCTGTGGCATCCCACAACTGCCGCCTCGCGTCATCGCTGTTCCCCGGTCCCCAGGGAGTCAGGGGTCGGGCATGGCGTGCCGAGACGTAGGCACCGGTCTTGCTGCCGAAGACCGGGTCGACCGCTAGCCGCACGATACCGTCGGCTCCGCGCTGGGGGTTGCCGATATCGAGCCACTGCAACAGCCTGGCGAGAGGGCGCGCAAAGCGCAGTTCACGGCCGAGGCCGGTGACGTTGAATCCTGGGCACAGGCAGTTGACCGAAATGCCGGTGCCGCGAAGCCGGCGCGACAATTCCATAGAAAACATGATGTCCAGCAGCTTGCTGCGGCCGTAGACACGCGATGAGCCGCGCGCACTGAAGGGTGCCACGTCGAGCAGGTCGCTTTCGATGGCGAGGCGGCCGCTGTTGCGGGAGGCTTCCGAACCGACCGTGACGATGCGCGACGGAGCGGACTGCAGCAGCGTTTCCTGTAGGACATGGGTCAATAGCCATGGGGCGAAGTAGTTAACCGCCATCATTTCCGCATAGCCGTCCTTGGTAATGCGCTGCTGGAAGGCATGCAGGCCTGCATTGTTGACCAGCACGTCGATGCGGGGATGACGCATGGCGATGGCCTTGCCGGTCGCGGCGACCGCCGATAGGTCGGAAAAGTCCACATAATGCACATCGACCGGCGTGGCCGGAGCGGCGGCCAGGATGGCGGCACGCGTGCTGCCCGCCTTGCTCCGGCTACGGGCCGTGAGTACCAGGCGCGCGCCGCGTCGTGCCAGGCCAACGGCCGCCAATCGGCCGATGCCGTCGGTCGCGCCGGTGATGAGGATGGTGGGAGAATCGGGCATGGCGCATCGAGTTGGTTGATATATGTCAACTAAATCACGAATGCCGCCCTCTGTCTATGCGCACTTTGGAGGCAGGCGGAGAACATATGGGCAGACGTCATGTGGCACTTGTCGGAGAACTGGGGAGCGAACTGAGCGCACTGCTGGCCGCTTCGCGCGCGGTCATGGCCGCGGCGGCCACGCGCTTCCACCCCGATCTGCAGCCTGCCGCGTATCAGGTTGCCGCAGCGCTCGCGCGGCATGGTCCTACCAAGGCTGGGCGCCTGGCCGAGATGCTTGGCATGGACAAGAGCGCCGTCAGCCGGTTGGCGAAGTCGCTGAGCGCGCGCCGGCTGGTGGAGGCGGTGGTCGATCCCGACGACGGTCGGGGAACGGTGTACCGCCTGACCGATGCCGGAGACCGGCGATTGCAGGCTGCCGATACGGTCAAGTCCGAGGCGTTCCTGGCGCGCGTGGAGCATTGGAGCGATGTCGAGTTGGCGCAGCTGGTCGGTCTGCTCGAGAAGTTCAACCGTTCCTGAGCGATCGCCGGTCGCCGATCGGCCCGCACCAGCGAGCGCACGGCCGATATGGCGCCGATCCATGACCAATGGCATGGAACGCCGCGGCGCGGGCGGCATAGCATCGAGGGGTTGTCCGTTCGCCGCACCCCACTGGAGACCCCATGACCAAGTCCACCGCCTGGATGGCGCCGCTGCTGCTGGCCGCCACCGCCGCCTTCCAGGCCTCGGCGCAGACCGCGCCGCCGCAGGACGTGCCGTTCGCCGGCACCCTGAAGATCGACGTCGACGCCACCGACCTGGCGCACCGCATCTTCCGCGTGCGCACCACGATGCCGGCCACGCCGGGTCCGATGACCCTGCTGTATCCGCAGTGGATCCCAGGCAACCACTCGCCGACCGGGCCGATCGACAAGCTGGCCGGGTTGGTGATCAAGGCCAACGGCCAGGTGCTGCCGTGGAAGCGCGATCAGTTCGACGTGTACGCGTTCAAGGTCGAGGTGCCGCAGGGCGCCAGCGAGATCGTCGCCGAGTACCAGTTCCTGTCCTCGCAGGGCGACGGCCAGGGCCGGGTGATGATGACCCCGGAGCTGCTCAACCTGCAGTGGAACACCACCGCGCTGTACCCGGCCGGCTACTACGCGCGCAACATCAAGGCCCAGGCCAGCGTGACCCTGCCGCCGGGCTGGAGCTACGCCACCGCGCTGGAGACCGCCACCCGCGTCGGCGACACGGTGACGTTCAAGCCGATCGACTTCGACGACCTGGTCGATTCGCCGATGTTCGCCGGCAAGTACTACAAGCGCATCGCGCTGGATGCCGGCGGCAAGGCGCCGGTGTACCTGAACGTGTTCGCCGACGAGGCCAAGTCGCTGGAGGCCAAGCCCGAGCAGATCAAGGCGCACGCGGCGCTGGTGCAGCAGATGGACAAGCTGTACGGCGCGCGCCATTTCGACCACTACGAATTCCTGCTGGCCCTGACCGAGAAGCTCGGCGGCATCGGCCTGGAGCATCACCGCTCCAGCGAGAACAGCGGCCCGCTCAACTACTTCACCGAGTGGGACAAGAGCTGGGACCGGCGCGACCTGCTCCCGCACGAGTTCAACCATTCCTGGAACGGCAAGTACCGCCGCGGCGCCGACCTGGCCACGCCGAACTTCAACGTGCCTATGGGCGACAGCCTGCTGTGGCTATACGAAGGCCAGACCCAGTTCTGGGGCGAAGTGCTGTCCGCGCGCTCCGGCCTGTGGACGCAGAGCCAGGCGCGCGACGCGCTCGCCGACGTCGCCGCCACCTACCAGCGCGGCCGCCCCGGCCTGGCCTGGCGCGCGCTGCAGGACACCACCAACGATCCGACCATGTCGCTGCGCCGACCGCGCGCCTACCGCAGCTACCAGATGAGCGAGGACTACTATTCCGGCGGGCAGATGCTGTGGCTGGAGACCGACGCCAAGCTGCGCGAGCTGAGCGGCAACAAGCGCTCGATCGACGACTTCGCCAAGGCCTTCTTCGGCATGCACGACGGCGCCTGGGACGTGAATCCGTATACCTTCGAGGACATCGTCGCCACGCTCGACGGCGTGGCCAAGTACGACTGGGCGACGTTCCTGCGCAGCCGCGTCGATGGCCACGGTTCGCTGCTCGGTGGCATCGAGGCCAGCGGCTGGAAGCTGGTCTACACCGATCAGCCGAACGAGGCGATCAAGACCTACGAAGCGACCAAGAAGGGCGTCGGCCTGACCTATTCGCTGGGCCTGAGCCTGGACGACAAGGGCAGCGTGCAGGACGTGCTGTGGGACGGCCCGGCGTTCGATGCCGGCATCATCGCCGGCAACAGCGTGGTCGCGGTCAACGGCCGCGAGTTCAGCGCCGACACGATCAAGGAGGCGATCACCGCGGCCAAGGGCGGCACCGCGCCGATCGAACTGCTGGTCAAGCGCGGCAACCGCTACGACACGCTGCGCATCGCCTACCACGGCGGCCTGCAGTATCCGCACCTGGAGCGCATCGCCGGCAAGCCGGACCGGTTGAGCGAGCTGTACAAGGCGCGCTGAGCGCTGCGTGCATTCAATGACGCCGACGTTGAATGATGTGGAGAGCGAACGCACATGAAAGCGCGCAGCGGCAAGGGGCGGTCTCGAATCACGCTGAGCGCCCCAGGCGATGATTTCGGCTGGCCGCCGAACGCCAGGGTCCAGATCATGCCGGCAACACAGTTGCCGGCGATTGCCCGGATGTATGCATTGTGCAAAAGGTCGCTTAGGAGAAGCCCGTGACAACCATGCTCGTTAATTCCAGCCGCAAGGCCATCGCCGGCTCCGTCAAAGGGCGCGTGAGGGGCCTTCTCGGTAGGAGACAGATCATCAACTCTTGTGGATGGACGCTGAGCCTGGTGGTTCTGCTGACAGCCTCGGCGGCATCAGCCGCGCCAGGCGATGCGCACGCCTTGCAGGTGATGTTGCAAGCGTCGTCGCCTGGCTCTGCCGTGGCCTGCACTCGCGACACGCACGGCAACACTGCCTGCACCATTGACGGCACGGCGATCGACGCCGGCGACGACTGCACCTCGAACCTGTCGTTCGGCGCTGTTGGAGCCGAAAACGGCGTCACGCTCAAGGACAGTTTCAAACCAGCCGCAGGCAAGGCCGTCGCACATGTCGGAGTGAACCAGCTGCTCTGCCTGCGGGCGGCGCAACGCAAGGACGGGGTTTTGGTTCGTGCCCTGGTCATGGCGATTCCAACCCGTACCGTGAAGCTCTGCAAGGGCAACGCGATGTGCAAGGGCGCCGACGCGCCGATTGAATGGAAACGCCCGACGACTGGCATCGCCTGCACACTCAAGCCGGATGGTCACTACGCTGGCGACTGCGCCAGCGGTTGGGTCGATGGCAAGGATATCGAGGAATACTCGATGGGTCTTAAGCCCGAGGACACTGGCGCCTGAGGCACCGACGTGGTGACGACCTTTCAAGCTGCCAGAGCCGCAGCGACACCCGCCAGTCAAGCGGCGCTGCCAACTGCGCAGCGTCATTGGGTTCGTTACGTACGTGATGTGTGCGTGGATACAGTTGCAGTTCGCCGATGTTTTGCCGCCGATACGCACGGTTTGTGGCCGATCAGGTTGCCGCCGCCGCCATCGGTGGGCGCGACGCCGTCGCGGGCATCGGCGGCGGTCCATGTGCCCAGTCGCGCAACCTGAGACCGCCAGCGCCTATGCTGGTGCCTCCTGGCAGCGGACAAGAGCGAGATGGCAAAAGCGAAAACGGCCTATGTGTGCGGCGACTGCGGCGCCGAGTACAACAAATGGCAGGGCCAGTGCACCGAGTGCGGGGCGTGGAATTCGCTGAGCGAGATCGTGCTGGAAAGCGCGTCGGCGGCGAAGGCGCCGGCCGCGGCGCGGCGCAGCGGCTGGGCCGGCAAGACCGAGGCGCCGAAGATCACCGCGCTCAAGGACGTGGAGCATCGCGACCAGGCGCGCGTGTCCACCGGCATCGGCGAATTCGACCGGGTGCTCGGCGGCGGCCTGGTCGAAGGCGCGGTGGTGCTGATCGGTGGCGACCCGGGCATCGGCAAGTCGACCCTGTTGTTGCAGGCACTGGCCAAGATGGCCAGCACGCTGCCGGTGCTGTACGTGACCGGCGAGGAATCGCTGGCCCAGGTCGCCGGCCGCGCGGTGCGCCTGGACCTGCCGCTGGACGGCCTCAACGCGCTGGCCGAGACCGGCATCGAACAGATCCTGCAGCAGGCCAGCGCGGCCCAGCCCAAGCTGATCGTGGCCGACTCGGTGCAGACGCTGTGGACCGAGTCGCTGACCGCCGCGCCCGGCTCGGTCAGCCAGGTGCGCGAGAGCGCGGCGCGGCTGGTGCGCTACGCCAAGGAGACCGGCACCGCGGTGTTCCTGGTCGGCCACGTGACCAAGGAAGGCGGCATCGCCGGGCCGCGCGTGCTCGAGCACATGGTCGATGCGGTGTTGTATTTCGAGGGCGAGAGCGGCAGCCGTTTCCGCCTGCTGCGCGCGTTCAAGAACCGCTTCGGCGCGGTCAACGAACTGGGCGTGTTCGCGATGGGCGAGAAGGGACTGAAGGAAGTGTCCAATCCGTCGGCGATCTTCCTGTCCGGCAGCAGCGCCAACCAGCCCGGCAGCTGCGTGATGGTGACGCGCGAAGGCACGCGGCCGCTGATGGTGGAAGTGCAGGCGCTGGTCGATGCCTCGCCGCTGTCCAATCCGCGGCGGGTGGCGGTGGGCCTGGAGCAGAACCGGCTGGCGATGCTGTTGGCGGTGCTGCATCGGCACGGCGGCATCCTGGTCGGCGACCAGGATGTGTTCGTCAACGTGGTCGGCGGCATCCGCGTGCAGGAGACCGCGGCCGATCTGCCGGTGCTGTTGGCGGTGCTGTCCTCGCTGCGCGACAAGCCGCTGGCGGAGAAGACCATCGCCTTCGGCGAGGTCGGCCTGTCCGGCGAGATCCGCCCGGTGCCCAACGGCGAGGACCGGCTGCGCGAAGCGGCCACGCACGGTTTCAAGCGCGCCATCGTGCCCAAGGCCAATGCGCCCAAGACCGGCGTGGTCAAGGGCATGGAAGTGATCGCGGTGGAGCGCCTGTCGCAGGCGCTGGAGGCGGCGAGCGAGTAGCCGCAAGCGTTTCCCTGCGGCGGCGTTTATGCCACCATGCCGCCCGCTGCAGTGAGGCAGCGGTTGAAAAAAAGGGAAACACAATGGAATGGATGTTGATGCCGCTCAAGCGCTACGCGGATTTTTCCGGGCGTTCGCGGCGCAAGGAGTACTGGATGTTCACGCTGTTGAACATCGTGGTGATCACCGTGCTGATGGTGTTGATGGGAATCGGCGGCGGCGTCGGCGGCCAGAATGGGACCAGCATGCTGTCGCTGGTGGCGGTCGTGTTGCTGGGCCTGTATTCGCTCGCCGTGCTGGTGCCGTCGATCGCGGTGCAGGTACGCCGTTTCCACGATCAGGGCAAGTCCGGCTGGTACGTGCTGCTGGGCCTGATTCCCTGGCTGGGCGGCGTGGTGATCCTGGTCTTCATGTTCATGGAAGGGGTCAAGGGCGCCAACGCCTACGGCCCGGATCCGAAGCAGGCCTGAGCCGCGTCCGATCCTGCAGCGGCCGGGTCCTGCGGCCCGGTCGCTGCTGCCGGATTGGCGCGTATGCGGCGCGCGTGCCATGGCCGGCCCTGCATCCCGCTGCGGCAGCTGCCACGCCTGCTTGCCGCGGCGCCCGGCGCCGCCGGCATTTCGATTGCAACACTCTCTAAAGGACTGGAACGATGCGCATGATCGTGCGACCGCTGCTGCGGATGGGCCTGTACGCCCTGTTGTGCGTGACCGCTGCGGCCGCTGCCGCAGGGCAGCAGACGAAGGATTATCTGACGGTGCCCGGCCCGTTGCAGTTGGCAGGCGCCGCCTACCATCTGGCCTGGAGCAGCCATCCGCGCCCGGATTTCTACAAGCACGAATACGTGCCGCAGGGGCAGAACGTCGAGCGCTACCAGTCGATGCTGATGCTGGATCTGCTGGACGATCGGTCGGCCACGCCCGAGCAACTGCTGGGAATCAAGGTGGCCGAACTGGAGCGGCGCAAGGCGACCGATCCGGTGGTGCATTACACCCCGCTGCTCAGCGAATCCAAGGATCAGGCGCTGCTCGACTTCGTGCTGTCGGCTACCGATGCCGAGGGCAACACGATCGTCGAATGGAATGCGTATCGCTACGTGCCCAGCCCCGCCGGCCACGGCGTGTTGATGATCGGCCTGAGCCGCCGCGCTTACGGCGATACCGAGATCCGTGCGTTGTTCGCGCAGCTCAAGGCCGCGCGTGCGCGCGACATCGAGGCGTTGGCGGCGATGCCGGTGCCGGCGCTGAAACTGCGCGCCGAGACGCCATGATCCGGTCGCACGCGCTGTCGCGCTCTGTCCGGTATCGGCGTGCCGGCGTTGGCGCCCTGTCGGATGCGCAGCGGCAAACCCCGCGGCCTGGCGAACGGCGCTCGCCGTAACGAGCGCCATTGCCGTTTGCGTGCGGGCGTGTGGCGTCCCGACGTCCCTGTCAGTTCTTCCGGTACACCACGCCGAGCTTGTCGATCGCGTCGCCGGCGCGGCCGGTGAAGCCGGCGATGTGCCAGCCGCTGGGCGCGGTCAGCGTGTAGGTCTCGCTGGTCTGCTTGCCCACCTGCACGCTGCGGCCGGTGCTGGTGCGCAGGCTCAGCGAGAACACGCGGGTCGTGTCGTTGTACTTGCCGACGCTGACGGTGGCCGAGGTCAGCGTCTCGTTGGCGCCCAGCGACAGAGTGGTCGCCTGTCCGCCGCTGCCGCCGTGCGCGAGCAGCTTGCCGGTGTCCAGGATCACGCCGACGTTGTCCAGGCGCTCGGCGCCGCGCAGGGTCACGCCGCTGAGCGGACGCGCGCTGGCGCTGTCGGCCAGATCGTTGAACGGCATGCCGTGCGGGCCGCCGAACTGGTCGCTGGTGCGCACGGCGGTGCCGACCGCCCAGCCGAACTGCGCGTACAGCGGGTAGTGGTCGGACAGCGGCTTGCCGGCGCTGTCGTAGAACTTACCCGGATCGAGCTGGTAGCGGTTGGCGACCAGGGTCAGCTGCGGCGCATCGCGGTACAGGATCTTGTCGACCACTTCGCAGGCGTTGGTCGGCGGCGTGCCGCACAGCAGCGGCTCGGCGCCGGCGGCCGGTGCATTGCCCTTGACCAGTTCCACCCACGGATCGGTCAGCCCGTTGGATGCGATCAGCGTGCGGATGTTGTCGTCGGCGCGGGTGTAGCGGGTGTTGGAATCCATCATCACCAGCACCGCGTTGCCGGCCGACCAGGTCTGGATGAACTGCGAGAGCTGGCCGATGTTGGCGCGGCGCGCGGACAGGTCGCCGGCTTCGGTGCCGGCATTGGGATGGGCGTTGTACACGTCCAGCAGCACGCCGTCGGCCAGGCGCACGCGCATGTAGCTGAAGCCCTTCGGGGTCAGGCAGTCGGTGCCGTTGCACTGGTTCCACTTGACCCGGATGAAGTCGCTGAAGGGATAGTTGCTCAGCGTGTTGAGGCCGTCGCCGAAGGCGGCGCCGCCGCTGGTGGCGGTGCGGTAAGGATGCGCGTCGCCGGCGTACAGGGTGGCGTGGTAGTTGAAGTCCTCCTGCACGTGGACCAGGCCGTACGGCGCCAGTTTCGGTGCCAGCTGCGCGGTGTTGGCCGAGGGGTTGCTGCTGGAAATGCCCTCGGGCAGACCGGCGACGTTGTAGCTGAGGACGTCGAGCACGCCGGTATCCGATTGCGCGTGCGCCACGCCGGCACAGGCCATGCTCAGTCCGATGCCGAAGCTCACGAGGGTGCGTAGATGCTGGATCATGAATCGCCTCTTGCGGTGGTGGGGAACAGCGGCTGGCGCGGTGGCCAGGGAAGCGGCGCGGAATGCGCCGATGCGGCAGCCACGTCGTCGGCCAACGGCCGGAGGCATGGCGTCATTCGCTCAGGAATTGCGGGTCGATCGCCGCGCCGATCAGCGTGGCCAGTGTCGGTAATGGGCAGTCGTAGCCCGGCGTGGCGCTGCTGCAGCCGGGAATGAACACCGGCGCTGACGGCGGTGGCGCCTGCAGCGTCAGCGCACGCCGTTCGCGCAGCTGCACCAGGCTCTGCGCGGTGTAGCGCAGGCGGATCACGCGTTGCCCGTCGGCGCGGCGCCAGCGCTCGAACACCAGCGCGCCGCCGGGCACGGTCTGGTCGGGCTGGTAGCCGGGCAACTGCCAGTGCAGATCGAGCATGCCGGCCAGCAGGGTCAGCGTGCCGTCGTGTCCGGACAGCACCACCAGCCGCGCATCGCCGCCGATCGGTGCGGCATGCGCGGCGCTGTCGCTGCCTTGCTGCAGCGTGGCCAGTACGCGCGCGGCCAGCGGCGAACTGGCCATGCGCGCCACCGTGGGCGCGCGCAGGCGCAGCGCGAACTCGGCCTGGTGCGGGGCGAACGCGCGCAGCAGGCTGGCTTCGTCCAGGCCTTGCCAGCCCAGCGTGGCGAAGTCCTGGCCGTCGGCCCAGCCCATCAGCAGGCTTTCGCTGATGCCGGAGGCGGCCGCCGCCGGACCTTCGACGCCGGGAATCCCGTCGTCGGTATCGCTCATCTGCGCGGCCACCGCGTCCAGGCGTTGCTTGCCGGTGCCCGCGTCGGCGGGACACGGCCGCTGCGCGCACTGCAACAGCAACTGCTGCAGCGTGTCGATCGCATCGTGCTGCGCCGCGTTCCAGGCGTCGGCGTCGCCGCCGATGCGGCCGGCGATGGCCGCGCGCATCAGCGCGGCGGCGGCGGGCGTGCGCAAGGCCGCCGCGCCGTCGAACAGCGGATCGGAGGCGCCGTCGGCGACGCTGTGCACCTCGTTCGCGCAACCTGGCGTCAGCGTGCTCGCCAACGCTTGCGCCGAGGCGATGGTGCGCTGGGTGCGATTGGCCCAGTAGTAGGCGCTGGCGCAGGCGTCGCCGGCGAACAGACCCTGCGGCGCATAGAGCGCGTGGTAATAGGCGCCGAACAACTGCTCCAGGCGCGCGCCGTTCTCGGTCAGGTATCCGGCCGGCACGCCAAAGCGCGGCCATGGGTGCGCCGAATAGCGGCCTAGCTGTTCCGCGCTGGACATCGCCGAGCGCACGCCATGGCGTTTGAGGATCAGCACTTTTTCCAGGGTGTCCTGCGGCGCGGCGACTGCGGCGTGCACGGCGGCGAACGGCAGCAGGGCGAGGGCGAGCAGCGCGACGGCGGCTAGGCGAGGAATCGAGGGCATCGGCATGTTCCGAAAGAGGCGGTACAGCAGAGCGCGGTATGCCGCTGGCCGTGGTACCGGCCGGGAAGAAGGGTCGGCGGACAGCGCCGCAGTGGGCGCTGTCGCCATCGCGCGCGGCGCCGCACCACGGCGGCGACCGCGCGGACACGGCTCAGAAACGTGCGCGCAGGCCGACCGACCAGGTGCGGCCGTAGTCGGTGTAGCCGCCGAACAGGTGGTCGCCGACGTACTGGCGCTGCACCTCGCCGGTGAGGTTGATCGCGTTGACGAACAGCGACAGGTTGTCGTTGACCTTGTAGGCCAGGTTCGCATCCAGGCTGCCGAACCTGTCGCTGTTGAGCGTGGCGACGTTGGCGGTGCCGACCGCGTTGAGAATGTCGTCGCTCCAGCCGTAGCTGACCCGCGCCATCAGCGGTCCCTTCTCGTAGAACAGCACCGCGTTGTAGGTGTTTTTGGCCACGCCTTCCAGGCTGTCGGTGAAGGTGCCGGTGCCATCGCGGTAGGTCGCCTCGCTGTCGGTCCAGGTGTAGTTGAGCTGCATGCCCAAGCCATCCAGCGGCGCCGGCAGGCCGGCGAACACCTGCTGGTAGGCCACTTCCGCACCCTTGACCTTCGCCTCGCTGCCGTTGGTCTTGGACGACAGCAGATAGGTCTGGCCCTGGTAGTCCAGGTTCGACATCTGGGTCTGGATGAAGCTGGAGATGTCCTTGTAGAACACGCCGCCGGTCAGCGCCGAGGTGCCGTCGATGTACCACTCGAAGGTCAGGTCGTACTGCCACGCTTCGAACGGCTTGAGCCCGGGATTGCCGCCGCTGGCGGTGAGGATCTCGCCGCTGGAGTTGAAGGTGAGCTTGGACGACAGGTCGGTGAGGTCGGGGCGGGTGATGACCTTGGCCGCGGAGGTGCGCAGCACCATGTCCTCGCGCACGTCCCATGCGGCGTTGAACGAGGGCAGTACGTTGTTGTAGCTGCGCTGGAAATGCACCGGCTGCGCAGTGCCGTCGACGTCGGCATGGCCGTCGGTGGTCTGCTCGGTGCGCACCAGGCGCACGCCGAGATTGCCACGCAGTGCGCGGCCGGCCAGTTCGCTGCCGAAATCGGCCATCGCATAGGCCGAGCCGATCTTTTCCTTCACTTCATAGGAGTTCTGCAGGTCGGCGCTGTTGGGCGTGTTGGTCAGATCCGCGGCGGTCGGCCAGTTGCCCCAGAAGGTGGATTCGACCGGCGCCAGCCATTGCCGCGGCAGGTTGCCGTTGGCGTCGGCGAGCATGTCGTCCACCGGCAGCGCGGTGAAGTTGCCGGCCGGGAAACGCACGCCGGCGATGCTGTTGAGCAGCAGGTCGGCGCGGTCGTAGCTGCGCGAGCGCTGGCGGTATTTGGCGCCGACCTTGAGGTCGCGGAAGAAGTCGCCGTCGAGCGCGCGCTTGGCGTCGAACTGCAGTGCGTCCTCCTTGTCGCGCGCATCGATCTCGCGCCATTCCAGGCGGCGCCCGGCCACGGTGGCCGGATTGTTCGGATCGAAGCCGTTGGTGAAGCTCCAGTTGGGCACGTTGTCGTCGTCGGCCTGCGGCATGTCCACGTGCATCGACAGATTCGTGCCGCTGCGCAGGCGGGTACGGCGGATCGGGTCCGAATCGTAGCTGTGCGCCTGCGAGTGGAACGCCACCGCGCCCAGCGTCCAGCGATCGCCGCTCCAGGTGCTGGACAGGCGCGCGCTGCGGTTGTCGTCGGTGATGCCGGAGGTCTCGCGCGAGATCTGCACCTGGCCGTTGCGGTAGTCGAAGCCGGTGATGCCGCCGTGCTCGACGCGCAGGTTGCTCAGCTTGGCCAGGCTGTCGAAGCCCACGCCCATGCTGTATTCGTCGTAGTGCACGGTCTGCTTGGCGTACAGCAGGTCCAGGTTGGTTTCCCACGCCGCGCTCGGTTTCCACTGCAGCGAGGCGGCCACGCCGGTGCGCTCGCGTTGCTCCAGTTCCAGCGTCGGGCGCAAGCCGGTCGGCGCGTAGTAGGCGCCGGGCGCGCCCGGCACGCCATTGGGGTAGTAGTCCCAGCTCACTTCGTTGACCCGGTCCTGGCGCAGGCTGCGCTGCGCGTAGGCGCCGGAGATCAGCATGCCGAAGCTGCCATCGGCGTTGACCCAGTTGAACAGGCCGGACACGCGCGGATCGTTGGCGTGGGTGCGCTGCGCCTGGCTCGATTCCAGCGACAGGTTGGTCAGGGTCTTGCCCAGTTCCAGCGGACGGAACGTGCGCACGTTGACGATGCCGCCGATCGCGCCTTCGTCCAGATCGGCGGTGGGACTCTTGATCACCTCCAGGCCGGATACCAGCTCGGCCGGCAGCGTGTCGTAGCGGAACTGGCGGCCGGTCTGCCCGGAGGTGCGCACGTTCTCGTTGACCGCCATGGTCTGGCCGTTGAGCGTGGTGACCTGGAAGTTCGGGCCCAGGCCGCGCACACGCACGTACACGCCTTCGCCGCGGTCGCGCACGATCGACACGCCCGGCACGCGCTGCAGCGCCTCGGCCACGTTCTGCGCCGGCAGCTTGCCGATGTCCTCGGCGGCGATCACGTCGACCACGCTGTCGGCGTAGCGCTTCTCGCGCAGCGCGGCGCTGAGGCTGCCGGCGTAGCTGCCGAGGACCTGGATGCGGTCCAGTTCCTTCACCGGTGCGTCCGCCGTGTGCGCGGCGGCCGGTATCGCGGCGGAGCTCGCGGCCGGGATCGCCTGCGGGGCGTCGCTCGCCGCGCCTGCGGCTTCGATGGTCACCGTGGTCGGATTGAGATAGCGATAGCGCAGGCCGGTGCCGTCGAGCAGTTGCTGCAAGGCCTGCTCCGGCGTGGCGCCGGCGCTGGTGCCGCGGGTCTGCGGATTGCCGGCCACGCCCGCGGCATAGACGAATTGCAATCCGCTCTGCCGCGACAGGGTGTTGAGCGCGCGCGCCAACGGCTGTGCGGGAATCGCATCGATCGCGACGGGCGTGGTCTGGGCGCCGGCGGTGCCGGCATGCAGGGCGAGGGCGATGGAAAGGAACAGGGTGCGGCGCATCGTCGTTGTCCAGTGGGAGCGGAAGGTGGGGACGCAGCGCCGCCGCGAAGGGCGAAATGCTGCGTTGTACCTGGACTACGAGGATCGACAGCGACGATCGGGCACCGGTTTTCGATGAATTTTCTGTGACACGTGCGAGGAGGCGAGGGCGAGCAGCTGCTTTCTCATCTGGTTGCGCGCGTGCGCGTGCGAGCGAACGCTCGTGGCATGACTGGGTACGCGCCAGGCGGTGATGCGTGATGCGCCTGCGGGCGTGGTGCCGCGGCACTCGCGGTTGCGCACCGATCTTGCAAAGCGCGGGAATTGGTCGCCGCGGTCGGCGACCGAGGCCTCGATTAGCGTGCGACCGGCTGCGGCGCCGCACGGCTGCCGACCCGGATCGCGTCGGCGCTGGCGGTGACGCGCAACGTCGGCTGGTCGGCGAGGAAGGCGCGCAGCGAGGCGATGTCGTCGCCGCGCAGGTTGCCGGTCAGGCGCATCGCACCGGCGGCGGCATCGTCGATCAGCAGGCGGGTGCGGTTGAGCCGGTTGAAATCCTCGGCCACGTTGGCCAGCGGCTCGTCGCGGAACACGATGCGGCGCTGCCACCAGGCATGCATCGCGGCGACGTCCTCGCTGGCCAGTTCGACGGTGCCACTGGCGTCGTCGATGCGCGCGCTCTGCCCGGCGCGCAGATCGGCCAGCATCGGCTGCCGCGGGCGTTCGGCGCGCCAGACGTGCACGCGGCCCTCGGCCACCTCGATGCGCGCCTGTTGCCGGTACAGGGCGATGTCGAAGGTGGTGCCGATGTCCTCGACCCGCAGTGCGCCGGCCAGCACCTGCAGCGGGCGCCGGTCCGGCGCGACCACGAAGCTGGCCTGGCCATGCAGCAGCTGCAGGCGCCGGCTCCAAGGCGTCATCGTCGCGCGTAGCATGCTTTGCGCGTTGAGATGCACCGTGCTGCGGTCCGCCAGTTGCACGCTGCGCTGCTCGCCGTGCGCGGTGCTGTAGGTCTCGGTGCGCGGCCAGGCCCAGCCGGCCAGCACCGCCACACCGCACAGCGCCGCGGCCAGGCCCATGCCCCAGCCGCGCAGGCGCGCACGCCGGTCTTTCGTGTGGGGAATCTGCGGGGCAGGGCGTTGCGGCCGTTGCGGCAGCGGCAGCGCGATCACGTTGCGCGGCGCCGCGCAGGTGTCGGCGCGACGGTCGGCGTCGAGCAGCGCGTCCACGTCCAGGTCCATGCCGCGCATGGCCTCGCCCAGTTCGCCGGCAACGCGCAGCACCGCCATGTATTCGCGCAGGTGCAGCGGCGATGCGGTCAGCCAGTCCATCAGTTGCGCCTGCTGCGTCGCGTCCAGTGCCTGCATGCGTTGCAGGGCATGCCAGTGCGCGGCCTCGGCGGTGGCGCTGCGCGGCGGGAAGGTGGCTTCGCTCACCAGCTTTCCCCGCTGTCGGCCAGCGCCCGGCGGCAGGCCGACAGCCCGCGCACCACGTGCTTCTTGACCATGTGCGCGGACACGCCCATGCGTTCGGCGATCTGCTTGTAGCTGAGGCCGTCGCGGTACTGCATCACCAGCACCGCGCGGGTGCGTTCGGGCAAGCCGGCCAGCAAGGCCTGCAGGCGCTGTTGCCGCTGCTGTCGCTGTGCCGTGTCTTCCACGTCGTCCCCCGCGGCCAGCAATTGCGAAAACTGCTCCATCTCGTCGATGCGCAGCGGCGCCTGCTTGCGCCGCGCGGCCTGTTCGCGCGCCAGGTTCAGCGCCACCGTGTACAGGTAGGCCTCGGGGTTGGCGATCGCCTCGCCCTGGTGCTGATGCGCGCGCAGCAGGCGCAGATAGGTTTCCTGCACCATGTCCTCGGCGTCCTCGTTGGCGCCGCGGCGCACGAAGAAGCCGCGCAGCACCGGACCGTGTTCCGCGAACATGCGCGCCCACGCGCGCTTGGGATGTGCCGCCACCGACCTGCCTTGCCCCTTGGATGCGGCGCAGGCTAGAGGCGGTCGATGACGTTTCGGTGACGCGGCGCGTATCCGGTTCCCGTGCAGGGCTTCCGTGCAGGACGCCGATTGCATGCGGCCATGGCCGCATTGGATGCCTGGTTGTAGGAGCGGCTTCAGCCGCGACAGGCGTTACCGATAGATCCTGTCGCGGCTGAAGCCGCTCCTACAAAGGCGCGCTGCTAATGCGAATCGCGCGCCACGTCGGCACCGCTGCCGCCGACCAGGAAATCCAGGTCCGCGCCCAGGTGCGCTTGCTGCACGTGCTCCACGTACAGCTTGCTCCAGCCGCGCAGCGGGGTCGGCAGCGGGGTCCATTCGCTGCGCCGGCGCAGCAGTTCCTCGTCGCTGACCTCCAGGTGCAGC
This sequence comes from Xanthomonas sp. GW, assembly GCF_014236815.1. Lineage (NCBI taxonomy): Bacteria > Pseudomonadati > Pseudomonadota > Gammaproteobacteria > Lysobacterales > Lysobacteraceae > Xanthomonas > Xanthomonas sp. GW. Next base: position 3,616,954 of record NZ_CP051189.1, on the reverse strand, counting down.
GAGCGCCCGGGCACGTCCAGTTCGATGATGTCGCCGTCGCGCACCAGCGCCAGGGTGCCGCCGGTGGCGGCCTCGGGCGAGGCGTGCAGGACCACGGTGCCGTAGGCGGTGCCGCTCATGCGCGCATCGGAGATGCGCACCATGTCGGTGACGCCGGCGCGCAGCAGCTTCGGCGGCAGCGGCATGTTGCCGACCTCGGCCATGCCCGGGTAGCCGCGCGGGCCGCAGTTCTTCAGCACCATGATGCAGTCGGCGTCGATGTCCAGCGCCTCGTCGTCGATGCGCGCCTTCATGTCCTCGATGCTTTCGAACACCACCGCGCGGCCGCGGTGCCGCAGCAGGTGCGGCGAGGCCGCCGAGGGCTTGATCACCGCGCCGTCCGGGGCCAGGTTGCCGCGCAGCACGGCGATGCCGGCCTGTTCGCGGAACGGCGTGTCCAGCGCATGGATCACCTCGCGGTTCCAGCACGGCGCGTCGGCCACGTTATCGCCCAGGGTGCGGCCGTTGACGGTGAGCGCGTCCAGGTCCAGCTCGGCGCCGAGTTCGCGCATCACCGCCGGCAATCCGCCGGCGTAGTAGAAATCTTCCATCAGGTACTGGCCGGACGGTTTCAGGTTGACCAGGCACGGCAGCCGCGATCCCAACTGGTCCCAGTCGTCCAGGCTCAGCGGCACGCCCAGGCGCCCGGCGATGGCCAGCAGGTGGATCACCGCATTGGTGGAGCCGCCGATCGCCGCATTGACCTTGATCGCGTTGGCGAACGCGGAGCGGGTCAGCACCTGCGACATGCGCAGGTCTTCCTCGACCATCTGCACGATGCGCCGGCCGCTGAGTCGCGCCAGCCGCGCGCGGCGCGAATCCACCGCCGGGATCGCCGCGTTTTCCGGCAGCGAGATGCCCAGCGCTTCGACCATGCTGGCCATGGTCGAGGCGGTGCCCATGGTCATGCAGCTGCCCTTGGAGCGCTGCATGCAGGCCTCGGCCTCGACGAACTCGTCCTGGCTCAGGGTGCCGGCGCGGACCATCTCCGACATCTGGATCACCCCGGTGCCCGAACCCAGCGGCTGCCCGCGCCAGTTGCCGGACAGCGACGGGCCGCCGGATAAACCGATCGTCGGCAGGTCCACGCTGGCCGCGCCCATCAGCAGCGACGGGGTGGTCTTGTCGCAGCCCATCAGCAGCACCACGCCGTCCAGCGGATTGGCGCGGATCGATTCCTCCACGTCCATGCTGGCCAGATTGCGGAACAGCATCGCGGTGGGCAGCATCTGCGTCTCGCCCAGCGACATCACCGGGAATTCCAGCGGGAAGCCGCCGGCCTCGTAGACGCCGCGTTTGACGTGTTCGGCCAGCTCGCGCAGGTGGCCGTTGCACGGGGTCAGTTCCGACCAGGTGTTGCAGATGCCGATCACCGGGCGCCCGTCGAACATGTCGTGCGGATGGCCGGCGCTCTTGAGCCAGCTGCGGTAGTAGAAACCCTGCTTGCCTTCGCGACCGAACCACGCCTGGCTGCGGCGGACCGGTTTGGTGGGTGAGCCCATGCTGGCGGAATCCTCGAGACCTGATCGGCCCGGATCGGTGCCTGCGCGGCGTCGCCCGGGGTGCTTTACGTCGGCGATGCTAGCGGGCATATTGATACATGAAAAATAACAAATATCTGACTATGGATATTTGTTTTCATATATCAAAATCTCATCCACCTAGAGCGAAACGGCATGGACAACACGGCAAGCGCGGCGACTCCCGGCACCGGCAACGCAACCTACGGCAGCCTGCACGGGCGCCGGGTCTTCATCACCGGCGGCGGGTCGGGCATCGGCGCGGCGCTGGTCGAGGCCTTCGCCGGGCAGGGCGCGCAGGTCGCCTTCGTCGACGTGGCCGCCGAGGCCAGTGCGGCGTTGGCCGAGCGCCTGGCCGCGGCCGGCCTGGCCAGGCCGTGGTGGCGCCGTTGCGACGTCACCGACGTGGCCGCGCTGCAGGCGGCGCTGGGCGAGGCCGCCGCCGAGCTGGGCGATTTCCATGTGCTGCTCAACAACGTCGGCAGTGACGACCGGCACGCGCTGGACGCGGTGACCCCGGAGTACTGGGAACGCTGCGTGGCGATCAACCAGCGCGCCGCGTTCTTCGCGATCCAGGCGGCGGTGCCGGGCATGAAGCGGCTCGGCGGCGGTTCGATCGTCAACCTCGGTTCCACCGGCTGGCAGACCAAGACCGGCGGCTATCCGGTCTACGCCACCGCCAAGTCGTCGGTGAACGGGCTGACCCGCGGCCTGGCGCGCGAACTGGGCGCGGCGCGGATCCGGGTCAACGTGCTGACCCCGGGCTGGGTGATGACCGAGCGCCAGGTCACGCTGTGGCTGGACGAGGCCGGCGAGCGCGAACTGGCGCGCAACCAGTGCCTGCCGGACAAGGTGATGCCGGAAGACATCGCGCGCATGGCGCTGTTCCTGGCCTCGGACGAGTCGCGCGCGATCACCGCGCAGGAATTCGTGGTGGATGCGGGCTGGACCTGAGCGGCGGATGCGTTGTCGTCGGGTAGGAGGGGCTTCGGCCCCCACGGTGTCCGAAGGCGGAATGTTGACCGCTGCGTTCGGTCGCGGCTGAAGCCGCTCCTACAGGACTTGCGGCGAGCCGGCTGGGTGCACTGTGGGAGGGGCTTCAGCCCCGATGGTGACCGAAGACGGAATGCTTGCCGCTGCGTTCGGTCGCGGCTGAAGCCGCTCCTACAGGGGCTTGCGGCAAGCTGTCTGGGTGCACTGTAGGAGGGGCTTCAGCCCCGACCTCATCCTTCGGTTGGCGCATCCGCATCCGCCGGCGTCAGCGCTTCCTCTGCCGGCGCGACGTAGCCGTACACCGGCCCGGCCGCGGCCTGCAGCGCCTGCAGCATGATCCGCGCGCCCGGCGACAGCAGCCAGTCGGTGCGGGTGATGATGCCGAACGCGTCCATCCGGCACGACAGTTCCACCGGCACGATCGCCACGCTGCCGTGGTCGGCAAAATGCCGGGCCACGTCCATCGGCACCACCGCCAGGTAGTCGCTTTGGCGCAGCAGCTGCGGCAGCACCACCAACGCCGAGGTCTCGACCACCCGCTTCGGCGGCTCCAGCCCGGCGTTCTGGAACATCAACTCGAAGCGATGGCGCAGCACGCTGCCGTCCGGCGGCACGATCCAGCCGGTCGCGGCCAGTTCGCGCAGCGCCGGTTGCGGCATTGCGAGGATCGGGTGGCCGGGACGGGCGATGGCGCACACCTCTTCCTCGGCCAGCGCCTGGTAGTGCAGGTTGCGCTTGTCGTGGCGCGCGAACAGCCGCGCCACCACGATGTCGAGCTTGTTCTGCGCCAGCTGCTCCAGCAGCACGTCGCTGCCGTCCACGCGCAGCGCCACGCGCAGCAGCGGATGCTGTTCGGTGACCTGGGCCAGCGCGGCCGGCAGTAGGGTCATCGCCGGCCCGGCGATGGCGCCGACGCTGACGCTGCCGAAATAGCCGGCCTTCAGTGCCTCGATCTCGGCGCCGGCCTCGCCCAGGCTGGACAGGGCGATGCGCGCGTGGCGGATCATCGCCTCGCCGTACCAGGTCGGGCGCATGCCGCGCGGCAGCCGCTCGAACAGCGGCACCTCCATCATGTCCTCCAGGTCCTTGAGCAGCTTCGACGCGGCCGGCTGCGACATGTTCAAGGTCTCGGCGGCGCGATGGATGTTGCCTTCCTCCTCGATCGCCAGCAGCAGCATCAGCTGCCGGGTCTTCAGGCGGGCGCGGACGAACCAGGGCGTGGCGGCAGGCATGGCGGCCCAATGCATATGAATGTTCGTATACATTAAGCCAAAAACGATATTTGTTGCATATAGGTCATCCGGCCAGAATAGAACCGCATCCGCGGCACCGGCGGTCTGTGCTGCCGCGCCGCTCTTTCGTATTCCGACAGGCGACCGATTCATGCGATTGATCCAACTGCTCGACGAGTCCGGCATCCCCAGCGTGGGCGCCATAGAGGCGAACGGCACCCAGGTGCGCCTGCTGCGCGAAGTCGGCTCGACTTATGCGCTGGCCAACGCCGCGCTCGCCGCCGGCCTCGGCCTGGACGACTACGCCACGCATCAGCTCGGCGACATCGTGCTCGACTACGCCGAACTGCTGGCCAACCACCGCGTGCTGTCGCCGCTGTCCCATCCGGACCCGGCGCATTGCCGCGTCACCGGCACCGGCCTGACCCACCTGGGCAGCGCCGCCACCCGCGACGCGATGCACCAGAACCTGCAGCAGCAGGCTGACCAGGGCACGCTCACCGATTCGATGAAGATCTTCCAGCTGGGCGTGGAAGGCGGCATCCCGCGCGACGGCCAGCCCGGCGCGCAGCCGGAATGGTTCTACAAGGGCGACGGCAGCATCCTGGTCGCGCCGGGCGCGCCGTTGCCGTCGCCGGATTTCGCGCTGGACGGCGGCGAGGAGCCGGAGCTGGTCGGGCTGTATGTGATCGGTGCCGACGGCGTGCCGTACCGGCTCGGCTTCGCGCTCGGCAACGAGTTCTCCGACCACGTCACCGAGCGCCAGAACTATCTGTACCTGGCCCATTCCAAGCTGCGCGCCTGCGCGGTCGGCCCGGAGCTGCGCAGCGGCGAGCTGCCGCGCGACCTGCGCGGCAGCAGCCGCATCCGCCGCGGCGATGCGGTGATCTGGGAAAAGCCCTTCGTCACCGGCGAGGCCAACATGTGCCACTCGTTGGCCAACCTCGAATACCACCACTTCAAGTACGCCGCGCATCGCGTGCCTGGCGACGTGCACCTGCATTTCTTCGGCACCGCCACGCTGAGCTTCGCCGACGGCGTGCAGGCCGAGCCGGGCGACCGCTTCGAGATCGAACTGCCGGAACTGGGCGCGGCGCTGGTCAATCCGCTGCAGCGGGTGTCGGCCGGGTTCGAACTGGGCGGCGTGCGCGCGCTGTAACCGAGCAAGGGAGGACGACATGAGTCAGCGTTTCCAGAGCTATATCGACGGCCAGTGGGTGGCCGGCGGCGACATCGCGGCGGACGAGAATCCGTCCGACCTGTCCGCGCCGGTCGGCGAGGTCGGCAGCGTCGATGCCGACGCGGTGCGCGGCGCGATCGCCGCGGCCAACGCGGCGCAGGCCAAGTGGGCGGCGAGCACGCCGCAGCAGCGCGCCGACGCGCTGGACTTCGTCGGCAGCGAGATCCTGGCGCGCAAGCAGGAGCTGGGCACGCTGCTGGCGTCCGAAGAAGGCAAGACCCTGCCGGAGAGCATCGGCGAGGCCGCGCGCGCCGGGCAGATCTTCAAGTTCTTCGCCGGCGAGGCGCTGCGCATTCCCGGCGAAAAGCTCGCCTCCACCCGCCCCGGCGTGGACGTGGAGATCACCCGCGAGCCGGTCGGCACGGTCGGCATCATCGCGCCGTGGAATTTCCCGTTGGCGATCCCGGCGTGGAAGATCGCACCGGCGCTGGCCTACGGCAACACCGTGGTGTTCAAGCCGGCCGAGATCGTGCCCGGCTGCGCCTGGGCGCTGGCCGAAATCCTCAGCCGCGCCGGCCTGCCCAGCGGCGCGTTCAACCTGGTGATCGGCAGCGGCCGCACCGTCGGCCAGGCGCTGGTCGAGGACCGCGGCATCGATGCGCTGAGCTTCACCGGCTCGGTGCCCACCGGCAATCATCTGCTCAAGCAGGCCGCCGCGCGCGGGCTGAAGATTCAGCTGGAAATGGGCGGCAAGAATCCGCTGGTGGTGCTGGCCGATGCGGACCTGGACCTGGCGGTGGAGATCGCGGTCAACGGCGCGTATTTCTCTACCGGCCAGCGCTGCACCGCCTCCAGCCGCCTGATCGTCGAGCGCGCGGTGTACGACGAGTTCGTCGCGCGGATGAGCAAGCGCCTGGCCACGCTGAAGATCGGCCATGCGCTGACCCCGGGCATCGACATCGGCCCGGTCGCCAGCGCCAGCCAGTTCGCGCAGGACCGCGACTACGTGCGCATCGCCCAGGAAGAAGGCGCCGAGCTGGTGTACGGCGGCGAGGCGCTGGAGTGCGAGCACCAGGGCCACTACATGCGTCCGGCGCTGATCGCCGCGCAGCCGCAGCACCGCATCGCGCGCGAGGAAGTGTTCGGCCCGGTTGCGGCGGTGATGCCGGCCGACGACTACGAGCACGCGCTGGCGCTGGCCAACGACACCGAATTCGGCCTGTGCGCCGGCATCGCCACGCGCTCGCTGAAGCACGCCACGCATTTCAAGCGGCACGCGCAGGCCGGCATGGTGATGGTCAACCTGCCCACCGCCGGGGTCGATCCGCACGTGCCGTTCGGCGGGCGCAAGGCTTCCAGCTACGGCCCGCGCGAGCAGGGCCGCTATGCGGTGGAGTTCTATACGACGGTCAAGACGGCCTATACATTCGCGGGATGAACTGATCGATCCATTCGCGCGCCTGCCTGGGAGGGTGGGCGGCCGCCGCGGCCCGAACGCCGCGCGACCGCCAGCGTGCAACGAACGAGGAGGGGTTATGCAGAAGTCAGGTGTACGTGCGGCAGTGCTGGGAATGGCGGTACTGCTGGGGGCGGCGTTGAGCGCGTGTTCCGGCGGCGGCAAGGACGCGGCCGGCAAGTCGGGCCAGATCACGGTCGGCTTCAGCCAGGTCGGCGCCGAGAGCGAGTGGCGTACCGCCAATACCGCCTCGGTCAAGCAGGCGATCGAGCAGGCGGGGATGAAGCTGAAGTTCTCCGACGCGCAGCAGAAACAGGAAAACCAGATCAAGGCGCTGCGCTCGTTCATCGCCCAGCGCGTGGACGTGATCGCGTTCTCGCCGGTGGTCGAATCCGGCTGGGAAACCGTGCTGCGCGAAGCCAAGGCCGCGAACATCCCGGTGGTGCTGACCGACCGCGCGGTCAAGGTGTCCGACGACAGCCTGTACACCACGCTGATCGGCTCGGACTTCGTCGAGGAAGGGCGCAAGGCCGGGCGCTGGCTGCTCGAGCAGTCGCCGCTGAAGGATGGCGACAAGCAGGTGCGCATCGTCGAACTGCAGGGCACGGTGGGTTCGGCGCCTGCGATCGACCGCATGAAGGGCTTCAAGGAAATCATCGCGGCCAACCCGCGCTTCCAGGTGGTGCGCTCGCAGAGCGGCGACTTCACCCGCGCCAAGGGCAAGGAAGTGATGGAGGCGTTCCTGAAGTCGGAAGGGCGCAACATCGACGTGCTGTACGCGCATAACGACGACATGGCGATCGGCGCGATCCAGGCGATCGAGGAAGCCGGGCTGAAGCCGGGCAAGGACATCCTGGTGATCTCGATCGACGGGGTGAAGGGCGCGTTCGAGGCGATGCAGGCCGGCAAGCTCAACGTCACCGTCGAATGCAATCCGCTGCTCGGCCCGCAGCTGGTGCAGGCGATCCGCGATGCCAAGGCCGGCAAGCCGCTACCCAAGCGCATCGTGGTCGAGGAATCGGTGTACACCCAGGAGCAGGCCGCCGCCGAGCTGCCCAAGCGCAAGTACTGACGGAGCCTGCCGATGAAGCCGGTGGTGCTGCACGCGCAGGGACTGAGCAAGGCCTACGCCGGCGTCGCCGCGCTGGACGACGTGGCGCTGTGCCTGCGCGGCGGCGAGATCCATGCGCTGATGGGCCAGAACGGCGCCGGCAAATCCACCCTGATCAAGCTGCTGACCGGCGCGGTCGCCGCCGATGCCGGGCGCATGGCGCTGGGCGGCGACGCGATTGCGCCGAGCTCGCCGCTGCAGGCGCAGCAGCTGGGCATCAGCACCGTGTACCAGGAAGTGAACCTGTGCCCGAACCTGTCGGTGGCCGAGAACATCTTCGCCGGCCGCTATCCGTTGAAGGGCTGGCCGCGGCGCATCGACTGGCGCCGGGTCGAACGCGAAGCGCGTGAGTGCCTGCAGCGGCTGGGTGTGGACATCGACGTGCGCCGCGCGCTGTCCGCCTATCCGGTGGCGGTGCAGCAGATGGTGGCGATCGCGCGCGCGTTGAGCGTGTCGGCGCGGGTGCTGATCCTCGACGAACCCACCTCCAGCCTCGACGAAGGCGAGGTCGCCGAACTGTTCCGGGTGATGCGCGGCCTGCGCGAGCAGGGCATGGCGATCCTGTTCGTCACCCATTTCCTCGACCAGGTGTATGCGGTGTCCGACCGCATCAGCGTGCTGCGCAACGGCCGCCTGGTCGGCGAATACCTGGCGTCCGACCTGCCGGCGCCGCGGCTGATCGCGGCGATGGTCGGGCGCGAACTGGACGTGGCCGCGGCCGCCGCGGCCGCGGTGGACGCCGCGCCGCCCGAGGACGCGCCGGTGCTGCTGCAGGCGCAGGGCCTGGGCCGGCGCGGCCAGCTGCACCCGATCGACCTGCAACTGCGCCGCGGCCAGGTGCTGGGCCTGGCCGGCCTGCTCGGCGCAGGCCGCACCGAACTGGCGCGGCTGCTGTTCGGACTGGACCGCGCCGATTGCGGCCGCGTGTCCATCGACGGCCAGGAGGTGGCGCTGCGCGGTCCGCCCGACGCGATCCGCCACGGCCTGGCGCTGTGCCCGGAAGAGCGCAAGACCGACGGCATCGTCGCCGAGCTGTCGGTGCGCGAGAACATCGTGCTGGCGCTGCAGGCGCGCATGGGCCTGCGCCGATTCCTGCCGCTGGCCGAGCAGCTGCGCATCGCGCAGGGCTACGTGGACGTGCTGGGCATCAAGACCGCCAGCGTGGAAACCCCGGTCGGCCTGCTGTCCGGCGGCAACCAGCAGAAAGTGGTGCTGGCGCGCTGGCTGGCGACGCGGCCGCGGCTGCTGATCCTCGACGAACCCACCCGCGGCATCGACATCGCCGCCAAGCAGGACATCATGACCCGGATCCTGGCGCTGGCCCGCGAGGGCATGGCGGTGTTGTTCATTTCCGCCGAGGTCGCCGAGATCGAGCGCATCGCCGACCGCATCGCGGTGCTGCGCGAACGCCGTCTGGTCGGCGAACTGCCGGGCGGCTGCGGCGAGCGCGCGGTGTTCGAACTGATCGCCGGGAGCGCGGCGGCATGAGCGCGGCGGCCACGTCATCGCCGAGCGCGCCGCGGCTGCCGGCGCGCATCGTCGCCCACCCGCTGTTCTGGCCGCTGGCCACGCTGGCGCTGCTGCTGCTCGGCAACGGCCTGTGGAATCCGGGCTTCCTGGCGCTGCAATGGCGCGACGGGCACCTGTACGGCAACCTGGTGGACATCGGCAACCGCGCCGCGCCGCTGGCGCTGGTCGCGCTGGGCATGACCCTGGTGATCGCGGTGCGCGGCTTGGACATCTCGGTCGGCGCGGTGGTGGCGATCGCCGCGACGGTGGCGGCGTGGATGATCGGCGGCGGCGAGCACAGCCGTTTTCCGCTGTGGGCGGTGATCGTGGCGCCGCTGCTGGTCGCCGCCGCGTGCGGATTGTGGAACGGGCTGCTGGTGGTCAAGGTCGGCATGCAGCCGATCATCGCCACGCTGATCCTGATGGTGGCCGGGCGCGGCGTGGCCCAGCTGATCGGCGACGGCCAGATCCTGACCATCTACTACCCGCCGTATTTCTATCTGGGCAACGGCTTCCTGCTCGGCTTGCCGTTCGCGCTGTTCGTGGTCGCCGCGGTGTTCGCGGTGTTGCAGTTGCTGCTCGGGCGCACCGCGCTGGGCCTGTTCGTGCGCGCGATCGGGCACAACCCGCGCGCGGCGCGCGTGGCCGGGATCAAGGCGCGGCTGATCGCGGTGCTGCTGTACGTGTTCTGCGCGTTCAGCGCCGGCCTGGCCGGGCTGCTGATCAGTTCCAACGTCAAGAGCGCCGACGCCAACAACGCCGGCCAGCTGATGGAACTGGACGCGATCCTGGCGGTCACCCTCGGCGGCACCCTGCTCGACGGCGGCCGCTTCAGCCTGGCCGGCAGCCTGATCGGCGCGCTGATCATCCAGACCCTGACCGCGACGATCTACGCCATCGGGGTGCCGGCGCAGGTCAACATGCTGATCAAGGCGCTGCTGGTGTTCGCGGTGATGCTGCTGCAATCGCCGCAGTTCCGCGCCAGCGTGCGCGGCTGGGTGCGGCGTGCCGAGCCGGGAGCGGGGCGATGAGCGCGGCCGGCGTCCCGATCCAGAATGCGCGCGGCCTGCGCCGCGTCGGCACGCTGCTGCACGGCGCGCGCCTGCCGCTGGCGATCACCGTGGCCCTGTTCGTGGCCATGGCCGGCGCCGGCGGCGTGCTCTACGACGGCTTCCTGTCGCCGCAGGTGTTCGCCAATCTGCTGATCGACAATGCCTTCCTGTGCATCGCTGCGGTCGGCATGACGTTCGTGATCCTGAGCGGCGGCATCGACCTGTCGGTGGGCGCGGTGATCGCCTTCACCACGGTGCTGTCGGCGTCTCTGGTGCAGGGCCACGGTTGGTCGCCGCTGGCGGCGATCCCGCTGGTGTTGCTGCTCGGGGCGCTGTTCGGCGCGTTCATGGGCATGCTGATCCAGCGCTACCGGCTGCAGCCGTTCGTGGTGACCCTGGCCGGCATGTTCCTGGCGCGCGGCGCCAGCTACCTGATCAGCGTCGACTCGATCCCGATCGACGACGCGCTGTACGTGGCCATCGCCCAGTTCCGCGTGCCGATCGGCGCCGGCGCCTCGCTGTCGATCGGCGCGCTGGTCGCGCTGGCCACAGTGGCGCTGGGCATGTGGCTGGCGCACAGCACGCGCTTCGGCCGCTGCGTGTACGCACTGGGCGGCAGCGAGGCCTCGGCGCGGCTGATGGGCCTGCCGGTGGCCGCCACCCAGGTCAAGGTCTACGCCTTCAGCGGGTTCTGCTCGGCGCTGGCCGGGGTGGTGTGCACGTTCTACATGCTGTCCGGCTACAGCCTGCATGCGCTGGGCCTGGAACTGGACGCGATCGCCGCGGTGGTGATCGGCGGCACCTTGCTGGCCGGCGGCAGCGGCTACGTGATCGGCACGCTGTTCGGCGTGCTGATCCTGGGCGTGATCCAGACCCTGATCGTGTTCGACGGCACGCTCAGCTCGTGGTGGACACGCATCGTGATCGGCGCGCTGCTGCTGGTGTTCTGCCTGCTGCAACGCGTGTTGACCCGGCGCACGCCGGATTCGGGAGCGGACGCATGACGGAACATGACGACGCGGGCCTGGCCTGCACACGGCGCGACTTCCTGCACTACGGCGGCGCCTCGCTGGCCGCGCTGGGCCTGTTGGCGCAGGGCGAGGCGCTGGCCGCGCCGCCTGCGGAGGTAGCAGCGGCCGCGAAACGGCAGCCGGCCGTGCAACTGCGCGAGCAGCCGTTTGCGCTGGGCCAGGTGCAATTGCTCGACGGCCCGTTCCTGCAGGCACGCGAACGCGATCGCCGCTACCTGATGTCGATTCCCAACGACCGCCTGCTGCACAATTTCCGGCTGGCCGCGGGCCTGGACTCGCAGGCCGAGCCGCTGGGCGGCTGGGAGTCGCCGCACTGCGAGATCCGCGGACATTTCGCCGGCGGCCATTACCTGTCGGCCTGCGCGCTGCTGTACGCGGCCACCGGCGATGCCGCGCTGAAGGACAAAGCCGATGCGCTGGTCGCCGAACTGGCGCGCTGCCAGCGTGCGGACGGCTATATCGGCGCGTACCCGTCCTCGTTCTACGATCGGCTCGGCCGCCGCGAGGAGGTGTGGGTGCCGATCTACACCGCGCACAAGATCCTGGCCGGGCACCTGGACATGGCCCGCCATGCCGGCAACGCGCAGGCGCTGCGCACCGCGCAACGCTTCGCCGACTGGCTGGGCGCGTGGATGGACGGCTTCGACGACGCGCAGTGGCAACGCATCCTCGGCGTGGAGTTCGGCGGCGTGCACGAGTCGCTGCTCGAGCTGTACCTGCTCAGCGGCGACGCCAAGTACCAGCGCTGGGCCGCGCGCTACGCGCAGGCCGCGCTGCTGGAGCCGCTGGCGCAGCAGCGCGACGCGCTGGCCGGCCTGCACGCCAACACCCAGATCCCGAAGATCGTCGCCGCCGCGCGCGCCTACGAAATCGACGGCGAGCCGCGCCAGCGCCAGATCGCCGAATTCTTCTGGCGCACGGTCAGCGGCCACCATGCCTATTGCACCGGCGGCGTCAGCGACTTCGAGATGTTCGGCAAGCCCGACCACTTCGCCGGGCGCCTGAGCGGGCACAGCCACGAGTGCTGCTGCAGCTACAACATGCTCAAGCTGACCCGGCACCTGTACACCTGGCAGCCGGACGCGGCGCTGATGGACTACTACGAGCGCGTGCTGTTCAACGCGCGCCTGGGCACCCAGGACGAAGCCGGCATGATGATGTACTTCGTGCCGATGGATGCCGGCTACTGGAAGCTCTACAACACGCCGTTCGCCTCGTTCTGGTGCTGCACCGGCACCGGCGTGGAGGAGTTCGCCAAGAGCAACGACAGCATCTACTTTCGCGACGATGCCGGCCTCACCGTCAACCTGTTCATCGCCTCGCAACTGGACTGGGCCGAGCGCGGCCTGCGTGTCGTGCAGCGCACCCGGTTCCCGCAACAGGAAGGCACCGCGCTGGAGTTCCAGTGCAAGCGACCGCAGCAGATGACGCTGCGCCTGCGCATCCCGTACTGGGCCACCCAGGGCGTGCGCCTGCGCATCAACGGCAAGGCGCAGGCGGTCAAGGCGACACCTGGCAGCTATCTGGCGCTGGAGCGCCGTTTCGCCGACGGCGACCGCATCGAACTGGACCTGCCGATGGCGCTGCACGCCGCGCCGCTGCCCGACGAACCCAGCCTGCAGGCGATGATGTACGGTCCGCTGGTGCTGGCGGCGCAACTGGGGAGCGACGGCATCGATCCGGCGCAGCTGCACGTGTCCGACCAGCGGCCGTCGTTGAACCGGATCGTCGGCCGCCAATTGCCATCGGTCTATTTCGCGCCGGAAAAACTGTGGGCGCGCAAGCGCGAGGGACAGGAACTGGTGTTCGAGGCCGACGGACTGCAAGGCCCGCTGACCCTGGTGCCGTTCTACCGCATCGCCCACGAGCGTTACGCGGTCTATTGCCGAGCGAGGCCGGTATGGGAAAAGAACCCGCAATTCTGAGCCGCTGGTACAGGGCCTCGGCCGCGATCGCGGCAGCCTGCGCGCTGCTGCTGTGCGCGCTGCCGGCGCTGGCCGCCGAGCGCATGGTCGGCGACGTGCTCAGCCCGGACGCCACGCTGCGCGCGCAAGTGAGCGTGGACGCGGCCGGCAGCGCGCACTACCGCGTGCTGCGCGACGGGCGCGAGGTGCTGTTGCGCTCGCGGCTCGGCCTGGTCCGCGACGATGCCGATTTCTCCAAGGGCCTGCGTCTGCTCTCGGTGTCGCCGGTCGAGACGGTGCACGATCGCTACGAACTGCTGACCGGCAAGCGGCGCATCAACGACTACCACGCCAATCGCCGCGTGTTCTCCTGGCGCGGCGCCAACGGCGAACGCCTGCAGATCGAATTCCAGGTCTCCGACGACGGCGTCGCGTTCCGCTACGACTTCCCGCAGCGCGACCCGAACATCCGCGAGCTGCGCGAGGACGCCACCACGTTCCGCTTCGCCGCCGCCACGCGCGCCTGGCTGCAGCCGATGTCGCCGGCCAAGACCGGCTTCGGCAGGACCAATCCTTCCTACGAGGAGTACTACCTGCAGGACATCGGCGTCGGCACGCCGTCGCCGCTCGCGGCCGGCTGGGTGTATCCGGCCCTGTTCCGCCATGAGGCGGACTGGGTGCTGCTCAGCGAGGGGTCGCTCGGCCGCGGCCACGCCGGCAGCCGCCTGCGCGATGTCGCCGACGCGCCCGGCGAGTACGCGATCGGCATGCCCGATCCGCGCGAGGTGCTGCCCGGCGGCGCCGCCAATCCGCGCTTCGCGCTGCCGTGGCGCTCGCCGTGGCGCATCGTCGCGGTCGGCAGCCTGAAGACCATCGCCGAGTCCACGCTCGGCACCGACCTGGCCGATCCGCCCGCGGCCGCGCCGGTCGCGCCGCCGCAGCCGGGCAAGGCGTCGTGGAGCTGGCCGCTGCTCGGCGATGGCGCCACCACCTTCGAGGTGCAGAAGCGCTATATCGACTTCGCCGCGCGCATGGGCTGGCGCTACACCTTGATCGATGCCCTGTGGGACACGCAGATCGGTGAAGACAAGCTGCGCGAGCTGATCGCCTACGCGCACAGCAAGCAGGTGTCGATCCTGCTCTGGTACAACTCGGCCGGCAGCTGGAACGAAGCGCCGCAGACCCCGCGCGACCGCATGCTGACCCACGCCAGCCGCATCCGCGAGTTCGCGCGGCTCAAGGCGATGGGCGTGGCCGGGGTGAAGATCGATTTCTTCGGCGGCGACGGGCAGTCGATGATCGGCTACTACCTGGACATCATGCAGGACGCCGCGCCGTACGGGCTGATGCTCAACTTCCATGGCGCCACCTTGCCGCGCGGCTGGCAGCGCACCTGGCCGGACCTGATGACCATGGAGGCGGTGCGCGGGCTGGAATTCGCCACCTTCGAGCAGGTCAACGCCGACCAGGTGCCGGCGCATGCGGCGATGCTGCCGTTCGCGCGCAACGTGTTCGACCCGATGGACTTCACCCCGCTGGCCCTGGTCAAACTCAACGACAAGGTGCAGCGCCGCACCACGCCCGGCTTCGAACTGGCCGAGACGGTGCTGTTCGTGTCCGGCATCCAGCATTACGCCGAGACCCCGGAGAATCTTGAGAAGGCCGCGCCGGAGGTGCAGGCGCTGCTGCGCGAATTGCCCTCGGTGTGGGACGACAGCCGCTACGTGGACGGCTATCCCGGCCGCTTCGCGGTGTTCGCGCGGCGCGGCGGCGCGCGCTGGTACGTGGCCGGCATCAACGCCGATGCGCAACCGCGCACGCTGCGCCTGAACCTGGCGGAGTTGGGCGTGGCCGGTCGCGGCGCGCGCCTGATCGTCGATGGCGACGGCCCGCTGGGCCTGGCCAGCCGGCGCATCGAAGTGGGGCCGACGCAGAACGTCGAGGTGTCGTTGCCGGCGCGCGGCGGCTTCGTGCTGCAGTTCGACTGAGCGCGCTGGCGCCTGCCGCGTGCAGGGGCGGGCACCGCCGCAACGGCGCCCGCGCATGCCGATGGCGGGGATTGCGTGGGTGCCGCACCGAACCGGCAAGACTGAATCCGCGCCATTGCGGCGGCGGCACGACGGTCGCATCGCACGCATCGGCGTCGCAGCTGCGGATGCGGCGGCATAGAATTGGCGCTCGCGACAGGAGCGCTGCCATGCTGAAGATCTGGGGCCGACACAATTCGAGCAACGTGCGCAAGGTGCTGTGGTGCGCCGAGGAAATCGGCGTGGCCTATGAGTCGATCGAGGTCGGCGGCGCGTTCGGCAAGACCGCCGATCCGGCCTACCGCGCATTGAATCCCAACGGCCTGGTGCCGGCGATCGAGGACAACGGCCTGGCGCTGTGGGAATCTAACGCCATCGTGCGCTACCTGGCCGCGCGCTATGCGCCGGACACGCTGTATCCGCAGGATCCGGCCGAACGCGCGCGTGGCGACAAGTGGATGGACTGGACCACGTCGACCTTCGCCGGCCCGTTCCGCGATCTTTTCTGGGGCACGCTGCGCACCGCGCCCGAAGCGCGCGACGCAGCCAGGATCGCCGCGGCGCTGGCGCGTTCGGGCGAATTGCTGGGCATGGCCGATGCGGCGCTGGCGCAGCAGCCGTGGCTGTCGGGCGCGCAGTTCGCGATGGGCGACATCCCGCTGGGCAGCTTCGCCTACGCCTGGTTCGAGATGCCGATCGAACGACCGGCGCTGCCGCATCTGCAGGACTGGTACTCCCGCCTGCAACAGCGTCCGGCCTACCGCAAGGGCGTGATGACGCCGCTGACCTGAGTATGGTGTGGCCTGCGGCCAGCGTTGCCGCGCCCGTTTCGCTGCAGCGGCCATTCCGCTCGCGCGTATCCGCTACCTGACGGCAAGGAGCCGCCACCTTGATCGAAACCCCGAAAATCGTGTTGTGCATTCCCGGCCCGTGGCAGGACCGCTCGGATCTGCTCGCGCGCATCGTCCGCGACAGCGGCGGTTACCTGTTTGCCGGGCAGGTCCTGCTGCACATGGAAAGCGGCGACGCCTTCGAACTGCAATACGAGCCGCGCGACCCACGCATGGCGGACGCGTTCGCTGCCGCCGGGCCGCACTGGCTCGATTCCGACGACATGGCGCGCATCGATGCGCATGCCTCGGTCGTGTACCTGATCGGCGATGGCGGTTCCAGGGCGCGCGCCGAGGCGATGATGCTGGCGGCCGCGGCGCTGCTGGACGCCGGCGGTCTGGGCGTGAAGGTCGAGAGCAGCGGCGTCGCGCACGGTCCGGGAGCGTGGCGCCAGCTGTGCGCGGACCTGGGCTTTTTCAGCGCCCATCGTGCATACGTGTTGAACCTCACCGGCGAGCAGGTGCATTCCTGCGGCATGCACCATTTCGGCATGAAAGACGCGATCGTTGATGCGCAGGCGGCAGACGACCCGGTCGCGCTGCTGCACACCTTCACCTGGTACCTGTTCACCGAAGCGCCGGCGATGCGCGAGGGCCACACCTTCGCCGTCACCGAGGATGCGCCGCGCTACCGGCTCGACGCCGAACCCAGCGCCCAGTTCCAGCCCGGCGACCTGTTCGCCAATCCCTATGGGCTGTGGCGGCTGACGCCGCTGTGAGCCGGCGATTCAACATGCACCTGTAGGAGCGGCTTCAGCCGCGACAGGGAGCCCATCGCCACCATCGCTGCATCACACGCGGTAGCGCCCAAAACCCTCAACGCGGCACATGCACCGTCGCCGCCACCAGCCGCATCACCAGCGGCCGTACCACCAGGATGCAGCAGAACGCGGTCGGCATCGCCAGCCGATACGCGCCCAGCACGCGCTGCAGATAGTCCTCGCCGAGACCGGCATTGGCCGCGGTGATCACCAGGCACATCAGCATGGCCATGATCGCGGCCATGTAGAAGGCGAACACGAACGGCGTGGTGCGCACGCCCAGTTTCAGGCGGCGTGGCGCGGCGATATCGAAATCCTGCATGGGCGATGCCTCGGTGGTCGTTGCGGCCTGACGGCGCGGGAGGCGGCACGTTAGCAAGCCGATCGCAGCGTCAGTAGGCGAGGGCGGCTTGCGACTTTGTAAACTGCAACTTACGAATGCATCGCGTATAGCTGTTGCCAGTGAACCTTCTTCAGTCCATCCGCAGCTTCATCCATACCGTGGAGGCCGGCAGCGTCGCCGGCGGCGCCAAGACCTTGGGCGTGAGCGCGGCGGCGGTGAGCCAGAACATCGCGCGGCTGGAAGCGCACCTGGGCGTGCGCCTGCTCAACCGCAGCACGCGCAGCCTGGCGCTGACCGAGCGCGGCGCGCTGTACCTGCAGCAGGTGCGGCGGGTGGAACTGGATCTGGAGCGCGCGCGGCAATCGGTGGCCGATCCGCAGGCCGAGCCGGAAGGGCGGTTGCGCATCGCCAGCACCGCCGCGTTCGGCCGGCATGTGCTGGCGCCGCTGCTGCCGGCGCTGGCGGTGCGGCATCCGCGCCTGTCGATCGAACTGCTGAGCGCCGATCATCGCGTGGACCACGCGCAGGAAGGGGTGGACGTCAGCATCCGCATCGAGCCGCAATTGCAGGATGGCCTGGTCGCACGGTGCATCGCTGCGGTGCCGTTCGTGTTCTGCGCGGCGCCGGAGTATCTGGCGCGTGCCGGCACGCCGGCGACGCCGGAGCAGTTGAAGGATCACGCCTGCCTGTTGCTGCGCTGGGCGGTGGATGGACGCTACCTGCGCTGGGGCTTCGTCCGCGACGGGCTGCGCTTCGATGTCGAGGTGGCGCCGGCGCTGGTCGGCGACGATATCGACGCGCTCGCCGCCATGGCCGCGGCCGGTGGCGGCATCACCCGGCTGGCTGCGTTCGTGGCGCAGCCATACCTGCAGCGCGGCGCGTTGCGCGCCTTGTTCGAAGACGCCGCCGCCGGTGCAGCCGACGCCGCGCCCGAACCGATGCGGCTGTACCTGTGCGTGGCCGACCGCCGCGATTTCACCCCGAAGGTGCGCGCCCTGCAGGAACACCTCGTCGCTGGCCTGCCGCCGGCGTGGCGCGTGGCGCAGGCCTAGACCCGCACGACAGGCCGCGCGTTACGGCCTGCCGCCGGCTACCGCCGGCGCCGCCTCGCGCGCGGCGGCGCGGCGCATCACCCAGTTGAACAGCGGCGTGGCCATCAGCGTGGAGACGATCGCCATCAGCACCAGGATCGAGAACAGACCCTGCTCGATGACCCCGGCCTGCAGGCCGATGTTGATGATGATCAGCTCCATCAGCCCGCGCGCGTTCATCAGCGCGCCGATCGCCATCGCGTCGCGGTTGTTCTCGCCGCTGGCGCGCGCCGCGGCCCAGCAGGCGATGCCCTTGCCCAGGAACGAGGCGAGCAGGATCGCCACCGCGGCGATCAGGATCTGCGGATCCAGCAGCACGCTGAGCTGGGTCTTGAGCCCGGAGAAGGTGAAGAACATCGGCAGCAGGAACACCACCACGAACGGCTGCAACTGCTCGCGCAGCTTCTCGGTCAGCGCGCCCTTGGGCAGGCAGGCGCCGAGCAGGAAACCGCCGAACACCGCGTGGATGCCGATCGCGTCCATCGCCCAGGCGCTCGTGCAGAACAGCATCAGCACCACCGCCAGCACGCTGGCGCTGAGCGGCTGGTCGGGACGCACGTGATCGGCCAGGCGGCGCAGCCAATGGCGGCCGACCAGCATCATGAACAGCGCGTAGCCCACGCCGCCGCCGATCGCCAGGTAGGCGCTGTTCCAGCTGCCGCCGAAGCTGGCCAGCACGATGGCCAGGATGCACCAAGCCGCAGCGTCGTCCACCGCGCCGGCGGTGAGCGCCAGCGTGCCCAGCGAACTGCCGGTGAGGCCGCGCTCGTGGATGATCCGCGCCAGCATCGGGAACGCGGTGATGGCGATGGCCGCGCCCAGGAACAGCGAGGCTTCCAGGGTCTTGGCCTTGGCCGAGAACAGGCCCGGGGTATGCAGCAGCCACGGCACCAGCGCGAACGCGAGCACGAACGGCACCGCGATGCCGGCCAGCGACACGCTCATCGCGCTGCGGTAGCGCGCGCGGAAATGGTCGCCGCGGAAGTCGGTGCCGACCAGGAACATGTACAGGCCCACGCCGAACTGCGCGACCACGTACAGCATGTCCAGGGTCTGCTTGGGGAACAGCGCCTGCTGCACGTCCGGCAGCAGCCAGCCGAACAGCGACGGCCCCAGCGCCACGCCGGCGATCATCTCGCCCACCACCTGCGGCTGGCCCACGCGCCTGGCCAACAGGCCGACCAGTCGGCAGATCAGCAGGATCGCCGCCGCCTGCAGAAAGAAATAGACGGACATCTGCGGTGTGGTCATCGGCACGCATCCCTGATATGTCGGCGGATGATAGGAGCGCGGCGCGGAGAAATCCACGCAAGCCGGCCGCCCGCCATGCGCGCCTGACGGTGCGGCAAAGCGCCGACGGTACTTTCGGCACTGACCGCCGCGCGCCGGATGCAGTGCTATGCGGGGCGGCGCGCGTGGCCGTTGGCGGCCGCTGGGCGCGTTACCACTTGATTGCAGCGGGAGAGAAAGCGATGAGCGAAGCATGGACGCGGCGGCAATGGCTGGGCCTTTCCGGCAGCGCGCTGCTTGCCGGGCTGCTGCCCGCTACGGCGGCGGCGAATGGCGCCGTGGCACCGAAGGCGAAGGACACGGCCGGCAACGGCGCGGACGCAAGCGACGCCGCGGCGCTGTATCGCCGCGCCCTGGTGCTCGACGCCAACACCCTGGCCTCGATCGGCCAGCTAGCCGGCGAAGGCGACAGCGCCGAGCGCATACGCCAGTTGCGCGATTCCGGCGTGACCGCGCTGAAGACCACGCTGGGTGGCGCCGATGGCGACTTCGAGGAGGCGGTGAAGGACATCGCCGCGGCGCAGGCGCTGGTCGAAACCTATCCGCAGCACTTCCTGAAAGTGCTACGGCACGAGGACCTGCAGCGGGCCAAGCGCGAGGGCCGGATCGCGCTGATCTTCTCCTTCGAATCGGCGGCGATGCTGGAGGACAAGCCCGAGCGCATCGATCTGTTCCGCCAGCTCGGCGTGCGCGTGATGCAACTGTCCTACAACCGTGCCTCGCCGTTCGGCACCGGCTGCCTGGACGGCGATGCCGGCGGCGTCACCGCGCTCGGGCGCGAGGCGATCGCGCGCATGAACCGGCTCGGCGTGGCGCTGGACCTGAGCCATGCCAACGCGCAGACCACCCGCGACGGCATCGCGCTGTCGCAGCGTCCGCCGGTGTTCACCCATGCCGGCTGCAGCGCGGTGTTCGCGCATCCGCGCAACAAGCTCGACCGCGACATGCGCGCGTTGGCCGACAAGGGCGGGGTGATGGGCATCTACATGCTGCCGTTCCTGACCGAGGACAGCCGCCAGCCGCAGCTGGCCGATTATCTGCGGCACATGCGGCATGCGCTGGACGTGTGCGGCGAGGACCACGTCGGCATCGGCACCGATTCGATGTTCTTCCCGGTCACCGAGCAGGACATTCGCGAGATGGACACGCTGATGCAGCAGCGCCGCCACGACGGCGTCGGCGCGCCCGGCGAGAACCGCACCCCGTACCTGCCCGACGTCAACAGCGTGCGCAAGCTCGAACGCGTCGCCGATGGCCTGCTGCGCCACGGTTACAGCGCGCGGGTGACCGAGAAGGTGCTGGGGCTGAACTTCGATCGGGTGTTCGGCGAGATCTGGGCGGCCTGACGCGCGCAGGCATATCCGTGTTCCAGACTTTCGCGCTCGCGCTCATCGTTCCTCAAGGCTGCCGCGTTTCCTCCGTTTCGGCGCCTGCGAGGTGCGTTGAAAAGCGCGAGCGATGCGTGCCTGGATTGGTGCCGAACTGGCGCTGAAACGCGCGGCGCAGCTGCTGTTCGTCGCCATAGCCCACGTGCAAGGCGATGCGCTTCAAGGGCAGCCCGGTTTCCTCCAGCGCGCGGCAGGCCGCCTCTAGCCGCATCAACTCGACCGTCTTGGCAGGGGTGCGCCCCACCTTGGCCGCATAGATGCGCGCGAAGGTTCGCGGCGCCATGTTTGCACGCTCGGCGAGCTGCGGGACCGACAGGTCCGCGCCCAGATTCGCCGCCATCCACGCGTGCAGCTCGACGAAGGCATGATCCCGCGTCTGCGCCGCCAGCGGCACGCTGAACTGCGATTGCCCGCCTGCGCGCTTCATGAAGACCACCAGGTGTCTGGCAGCATCGATCGCGACGCGCGGGCCATAATCCTGCTCTATCAGTGCCAGTGCGAGATCGATGCCCGAGCTCACCCCGGCCGAGGTCCATAGATTGCCGTCCTGGATGAAGATGCTGTCCGGATCGACCTCCAGTTGCGGATGCCGGCGCTTCAATTTGTCGAGCCAGGCCCAGTGCGTCGCCACGCGCCGGCCATCGAGCTGGCCGGCGGCTGCCAGAAGGAACGCGCCGGTACAGACGGAACAGAGCCTGCGTACCGATCCGGCGCGCGCGGCGATGAAATCGCGCAACGCGGGCGTGACCTCGAACTCCTCGCCCGCACAGCCGCCCGGTGCGATCAGCGTGTCGATCGCGACGTTCGCCAGCGCCGAAACCGCGACGGTGACCACCGGCAACCCCGACCCGGTGACGATCGGGCCGCCCCGTGCCGATGCCACGAGCGTGTCATAGCGTGCCGGTGCCCCCGATTCCGCGCTCCGGTTTGCCGTGGTCAGCGCCTGCAACGGACCAGCGAGATCAAGCAGGTTCATCCCGTCATAGGCCAGAAGCACCACCCGCAGCGGTCCTGGCGGCTGTCCCGCGCGATCGCTGCGGATGGGTTTTCCATCTATGGAAGCTGGAACACCTTGAGCTGGCAAAGACGTCATGGGCTAGCGTCCGGTCGCGGCATGTGGCCACCCTGTGCCCTGGACTGGATAACGCCGAGGGAGTGAACTGTGCATGTCACTGTGCCGCCTTCAGGTCGTCCCACGGATATTCCATGCCGAGTGCGGACAGGCGCGCGGTGCCGCTGCCATAGCGCTGGGCGATCAGATCGAAAGCGGCAGGAAGCGCCGTGCCGGCAGGGGCGGCCTCGGCCACTACGATGCGCACGTCCGCAGTCAAGGACGATGTCGCCTGTGTCTGCACGCGCAGGCCGCCGCGCAGCCGTACCGGGCCGGCCGTGTCGGAGACAGCGCGTACTTCGTTGCGCATCGTGCGCGACCATGCCTCGGCGTGCAGCGACAGCGCCACCTCATCGTCACCGTCTTGCACCTGTATCGCCACCACATCTTCGTGCTTGACGTGCATGTTGGCGCGGTGCGTTGCTTCGTCCGTCGGCAGAACCTTGAACATGTCGCTGTCATGCGCGGCTTCCCATGACGCAACGCCCAGGCGGTCGGCGGTCGCGCGCGCCGCTTGCGGCCCCGCGATCGTCTCGACCAGCGCAAGGCTGATCGGCAGTGCGGCAGAGACGCCGGCGCTCGAGGCGACATCGCCATCGGCCACATAGCGCAGGTTCGTCAGCCAGGTGACCTGCCGGTAATGCTTCCGACGATCCTGCAGCGAAGCCCAGTGGCCCGTGGCGCGGCGACCGTCGAGCGCGCCGATCTCCGCCAGCAGCTCGACGCCGTCGCAAATCGACACCAACGCGGCGCCGTGCGCGCGTTGCGCCCGCAACCAGGTCGTTTCCTCGGCATGCTTGTCCGCCGTCGCCGGTACGATCACGTAGTCGGCACCATCGGGGTAGGCCTTGTCGAACGCGGCGACGGTCATGTCGGGCAACAGCGTGAGCGGGCCAGCCTTCAGCGGGCGGTTGGTCATGTTCAGGGCGATCACCTTTGCCGCGCCGGATTGCGCGAGTACGCCGTATGGCACGACGAAGTCCGACAGCACGGTCTTGTCCTGGGCGACCACGACCACCACGGGCAGCGCATCCGGATGCTTGCGGACGTGGATGATCGGCAAGCCCGTCACCTGGGCATTCGCTGGCTGCGCTGTCGCCGCAGAACCGGCGGCGGCAACCGACCCACACGCCGCGAAGAGGCCGGCGACGCTGACAAGGGCGATGCGCGAGAGGAAGCGGGGATATTGCGACATGGTGGAATCCGGTGTGGTTGGGATCCCACTCTCTCGGGATTCACGCGTGGCTCAAAGGTCGATCTTCCTTCATTTTCTGCCAAGAGGGGAAATGAGCGTCCGCAAACTCCTTCGCGTCCGCTTCCGCGACAACGCTGGCAAGCGGCCCAGTCGCGTCGTTGCACGCGCCGCGCCGGACTGTTCCAGCGGCGTGGCGCCGAATGCATTGACCCGCCAGCGGCGCAGGTCCAGACTTGCGCCCTCATCACACCGTATCGCCCGCCCTCCCATGCCGCACGCACCGCTGCTGATATTGCCGACCGACGCCCTGCGCATCAGCGCAGGCCGGGTGCGCCTGCCTGACGGGATGGACCGAGCCGAGCCGTAGCGCTCCGCCGCCGCCGATCCGCCGCAGACAAGCACCCGATGGGTGCTTTTTTATTGCCTTTTTTCCATCTGTCCCACCTCCGAAAACGCGAAGGAGAACGTGCCATGCACTACGCCGCCGAACCGAAAACCTAGCCGCATGCCCAGTCGCCAACCGGGGCATGCGGCTTCCCCAGTGTTGGCAATGCGGAACCCATCTCATGAACACCCAAACCCTTTCCCGCTGGCGCAACCTCGGCATCATCGCCCACATCGACGCCGGCAAGACCACCCTCACCGAACGCCTGCTGTGGGCCACCGGCGCGATCCATCGCGTCGGCGAAGTCCACGACGGCGCCGCAACCACCGACTTCTCCGACATCGAACGCGCCCGCGGCATCACCATCGGCGCGGCCGCGGTGCAGGCGCAGTGGGCGCCGCGCGGGCAACCGGCGCATCGGCTCACCCTGATCGACACCCCCGGGCACATCGATTTCGCGATCGAGGTGGAACGCTCGCTGCGCGTGCTCGACGGCGCGGTCGCGGTGTTCTCCGCGGTCGACGGCGTGCAGCCGCAATCGGAAACCGTGTGGCGCCAGGCGCGCCGGCACGGCGTGCCGCTGGTCGCGTTCGTCAACAAGATGGACCGCGCCGGCGCCTCGTTCGATGGCGTGCTGGCGCAGCTGCGCAGCAAGCTCGACGCCACGGTGTGGGCGGTCGGCGTGCCGCTGCCGGGCGATTCCGGCTTCGACGGCTGGGTCGACCTGGTCGGCCGCCGCGTGCTCGCATGGGACGGCGACGGACGCATGGCCGCGCGCGCATGGAACACGGACGATGCCGCCGCGTTCGCCGAGGCGCGCGAGCGGCTGGTCGCCGCGGTGGCCGAGCACGACGACGCGCTGGCGCAGGCCTATCTGGAAGAGCGGGCCATCGACGACGACACGCTGCGCGCCGCGCTGCGCCGCGCCACCCTGGCCGGCGCCGGCGTGCCGGTGCTGGCAGGCTCGGCGTTCAAGAGCAAGGGCATCGAGCCGTTGCTGGACGCGATCGTCGACTGGCTGCCGTCGCCGCTGGACCGCCCGCCGGTGCCGGCGACGCGCGACGCGGACGACGTCGGCGGCACCGGCATGGCGCTCGCTGCGCAACTGGCGCCGGATCCGTCCGGCCCGTTGGCGGCGCTGGTGTTCAAGGTCGCGCATACCGCACAGGGGCCGCTGGCCTTCGTGCGCGTGTATGCGGGCACCTTGCGCGTCGGCGACATGGTGTGGACGTCGCAGGCGCGGCGCTTGCGCCGGGTCGGGCGGCTGGCGGTGGTGCAGGCGCAGCGCACCCACGACGTGGCGCAGGCCTGTGCCGGCGAGATCGTGGCGATCCTCGGCTGGAAGGACGCGGCCAGCGGCGAGACGCTCAGCGACGGCGATCAGCGCTGGGTGCTGGAAAGCATCCGCACCCAGCCGCCGGTGCTGGCGTGGCGGCTGGGCGCGGCCAATGCCGCGGAGTTGGTGCGGATGGGGCAGGGACTGGCGCGGCTGGCGCAGGAAGATCCCTCGTTCCGCGTCGACAGCGATGCCGAGACCGGCGAAACCCTGGTCTGGGGCATGGGCGAGCTGCACCTGGAGGTGATGGTGGAGCGCCTGCGCAGCGAGTGGCAGGTGGACGTGCGTACCGGCGCGCCGCGCGTGGCCTACCAGGAAACGCTGCGCGCCGCGGCGCTGGGCGTGGTCGGGCGGCTGTCCAAGCAGAACGGCGGCCATGGCCAGTTCGCGCAGGTGGTGCTGGACCTGGTGCCGCGCACGGACGGGCAGGTCGTCTTCGCCGACCGCAGCCGCGGCGGCGTGGTGCCGAAGGCGTTCGTCGCCGCGACCGAGAAGGGCGTGCGTGCGGCACTGGCGCAAGGTCCGCGCGGCTACCCGGTGGTGGGCGTGGAGGTGGTGCTGGTCGATGGCCAGGCGCATGCGGTGGATTCGTCGGACATGGCGTTCCAGCGTGCGGCGTCGGAAGCGGTGAAGGCGGCGCTGGCGCAGGCCGGCACGCTGCTGCTGGAGCCGGTGATGGCCTTGGCGATCGATACCCCGGCCGCCAGCGTCGGCGACGTGCTCGGCGATCTGCAGCGGCGCGAAGGACGCGTCGTGGCGATCGCCGAGCGCGGCACCCGCGCCGACGTGGTGGCGCAGGCGCCGCTGGCGCAACTGCAGGCCTACACCACCGCGTTGCGCTCGCTGACCCAGGGGCGCGCGTCGGCGAGCATGACCTTCGACGGCTACGAGGCGGTCAGGGCGGCATAGATCGCCCGCCTGCGAGAGGTACTGTACGAAGTCGAGGAGCCGGTTCGCCGGCTCCTCTTTTTTTGCCCGGCGCTTGCGCGCACGCCGCGATCCGGGCTTCATAGGCGCCCCCGATACCGGAGCCGCGCATGCGTCGATTCGTTGCCATCCTTGCCTTCCTGCCTGCGCTCGCCGCGGCGCAGGCGCCGCCGTGCGCGACGCCGCTGCAGGTGGCGCAGCGGCTGTACCAGGCGCGCGATTTCTATCGGCGGCCGCAGAACCTGGACGGGCTGCTGACGCCGTCCTTCGCGCATGCGATCAAGAGCGAGCTCGCCTGTGCCGAGCGCGAAGGCATCTGTCGCCTGGACTACGACCCGTGGACCGATGCGCAGGACGGCGACATCGAGGGCACGCCGCGTTTCACCCTGGTGTCCGGCGGCTCCTTGGCGACGGTGTTGGAAGTGCGGGTGGACTATCGGCTGGCCATCGATGCGGCGCGCAAGCAGTCCGGCAGCGTGAAGATCGAACTGCAGCGCCGCGGCAACGGCTGCTGGGCGGTCAGCGACCTGATCTCGCCGGACGGCGACTCGCTGTTCGCGCGGTTGTCAGAGCCGCAGGAATAAAAAAACCACGCCGACCTGCGCCGGCGTGGTTCGGACGACCTGCTCGCGCCCTGCAGCGGGAGGGTAGGCGCGAAGGCGTCCGCGACTATTGCAGCTTCAGCATCACGATCGCCTTCGCCGGCAGCGCCACCTTCAGCGTGCCGCCCTGCAGGCTGGCGCCGCCGAATGCGGCGGGCTTCACCGCCTGCGGCTGTTCGAAGGTGTTGAGCGAGGTGATCTTCGGCGCGGTGAGGATCTGTCCGCTGACGCCGCTGGCCTGTACGCCGTCCACGCTCACCACCACCTCCGCAGCGCGGTTCGGGTCCAGGTTGGTCAGCGCCACGTAGACGTGGCCATCCTTCGCCTTGACCGCCGAGCCGTGCACCGACGGCACCGTGTATTCGCCGTGCTTGTAGTCGGGCGCCTTGATCTGCAGCGGCAGCGCGGTCGCGTCCTGGTACGGCTTGTACATCGCGAACACGTGGTAGGTCGGGGTCAGCAGCATCTTGTCGCCGTCGGTCAGGATCATCGCCTGCAGCACGTTGATCATCTGCGCGATGTTGGCCATGCGCACGCGGTCGGCGTGCTGGACGAAGATGTCCAGGTTGAGCGAGGCCACCAGCGCGTCGCGCAGCGTGTTCTGCTGGTGCAGGAAGCCCGGATTGACGTTGGGCAGGCCGCCATACCAGGTGCCCCACTCGTCCACCACCAGCGCGACCTTCTTGCCCGGGTCGTACTTGTCCATGATCGCGCTGTGCTTGCTGATCAGCTCGTCCATCACCAGCGTGCGCGACAGCGTCTCGATCCACGCGTTCTCGTCGAAATCGGTGGACGAGGCGCGCGGTGGCCAGCCGCCGGGGACGGTGTAGTAGTGCAGGCTCATGCCGTCCATGTGTTTGGTGGCCTCGCGCATCATCACCTCGGTCCAGTGATAATCGCCCTCGTTGGGGCCGGGCGCGATCTTCATGATCTTCTGGTCGGCCGGCGCCTTGACGAAGGTCTGGTAGCGGCGATACACGTCGGCGGCGTATTCCACGCGCATGTTGCCGCCGCAGCCCCACAGCTCGTTGCCGACACCGAAGTACGGCACCTTCCACGGCGCCTCGCGGCCGTTGCTGCGGCGCTGGTTGGCCAGCGTGGACTTGGTCGGCGCGGTCATGTACTCGACCCATTGCGCCATCTCGTCCGGCGCGGCGTCGCCGACGTTGCCGGCCACATAGGCCTGGGTGCCGAGCAGCTCGGTGAAGTCCATGAACTCATGGGTGCCGAAGCTGTTGGGTTCCTCGACGCCGCCCCAGTGCGTGTTGATGCTGGTCGGGCGCTTGGCGCGCGGGCCGATGCCGTCGCGCCAGTGGTATTCGTCGGCGAAGCAGCCGCCGGGCCAGCGGATGTTGGGCACGTCCAGCGCCTTCAGCGCCGCGACCACGTCGTTGCGGTAGCCGCGGGTGTTGGGGATCTTCGAATCCGGCCCGACCCACACGCCGCCGTAGATGCCGTTGCCCAGGTGTTCGGCGAACTGGCCGAACAGGTTGCGCGAGACCAGCGCGCCCGGCTGGTCGGCATGCAGCGTGCCGCGCACCGCGACGTCGGCGGCCTGCGCCAGGCCGGCGCCGAATGTCAGCGCGGCCGCGGCGGCGGCCAGCGGCAGGCGTCGCCGCCAGCGCAGCGCGGCGTTCTTCAGTGAGCGGGTCGAGAGCATCGTGGGTCTCCTGGGTGGTTGGGGCGGCGGTTCCCCGCAAGGACGCCTTGTCGGTGAAGGGCGGCACTCGCCGCGTGCGGCGCATGCAGTGGGACAACGGGGCCTGGCGTACGCGTAGCGAACAACGACGGTGGCTGCTGGCAGGGCGCGGCACGATGGCGGAGGTATCGGTGCAGATCGCAATCCTTGTGACCGGTGACGGTGCGGCGGCACGGCAGCGGGTCCCGGGCCGCTGTTCGAGCATAGGCAGGCCGGCAGGTTGCGACCAATCACTTAAATCCTCGCTGCTATAGCCGATTCGCATTGCTGGTGCGGCTGTCCGGCGTCGTGCATTGCCGATGCGCTCCCCGATGCGCGCATCGAGGATAGGCGAGCGACCTATAGCGGACCAATGATTTAAATCGGCGTAGCGATATGGGGATTGCAATGATGCGATGCCGCAGATCGCATGCGTGGACTGCGGCATCGCACGCGCCTTGCAGTGCCGCGAGATCGCGGTTGCAAGCGCGCGGCGTGGTGCATCGATGCACCAACGTGCGTAGCGATGGCCTGCGGCCGGCCGTGCTGGTTATGCTGCGCGGCACGCGTGGACTCCGCACGCGCCCAACAAGGACCCCGCATGTCATCGATCTTCGGCCAGCTTCCCGACGGTACCGCCATCCAACGTGTGCTCCTGGACAGCGGCGCCGGCTTGCGCGCGGAAGTGCTGACCTACGGCGGCCTGCTGCGCAGCCTCAGCCTGGACACCGCGCGCGGCCGCACCGAACTGGTCCTCGGGCTGCCGACGCTGGACGCGTACCTGCACGACCCGGCGTATCTCGGCGTGCTGGTCGGCCGCTTCGGCAACCGCATCGCCGGCTCGGCGTTCAGCGTGGACGGGCAGCGCTACGCGGTCACCGCCAACGAAGGCGCCAATCATCTGCATGGTGGCGCGAGCGGATTCGGGCGCCGGGTGTGGTCGGTGCAGGCGCAGTCCGAACGCGGCCTGCAGCTGCGCTACGACTCGCCGGCCGGCGAGGAAGGCTATCCGGGCAACGTGCAGGTCAGCGCCGAGTTCAGCGTGCACGGGCGCACGCTGGAACTGCAGTTCGCTGCGCAGACCGATGCGCCGACCCCGCTCAATCTCACCCATCATCCGTACTTCAACCTGGCCGGCGATGCCGGCGTGGCGGCCGCCGCGCAGTGGCTGCGGGTGCCGGCCGACCGCTACCTGCCGGTGGCCGACGCGGCGTTGCTGCCGACCGGCGAGGTCGCCGCCTTGGCCGGCACGCCGTTCGACTTCCGCAGCCCGCGCGCGATTGGCGACAAGAACGGCGCGGCCGATCCGCAGCTGCGCCTGAGCGGCGGCTACGACCATTGCCTGGTGCTGGCCGATCCGCGCGACTGCAGCGCCATCCTGTATTCGCCGCACAGCGGCGTGGCCATGCGCATCGCCAGCGCGATGCCGGCGTTGCAACTGTACGAAGGGCACTGGCTGGACCGCCAGCATCCGGGCCTGGGCCGCGGCGTGTGCCTGGAGCCGCAGGGCTATCCGGATGCGCCGAACCAGCCGGGCTTTCCCGACACCATCCTGCGTCCCGGCCAGGTCTACCGGCACCGCATCGAATACCGCTTCGCCGAGGTCGGCGCGAATGCCGATTGGGCCGCGGTGGAGGCGGCATTGGCCGATTGAGATGCGATGTGGATCGCTGCCAGCAGCGATCGCGCTTCCTGTAGGAGCGGCTTCAGCCGCGACAGACCGTTTCCGCAGCCGACATTTCCTCGGCGCCGGGGTCGCGGCTGAAGCCGCTCCTACACGGGATGCACTGACATCCCAATGCCGACGCGCAGCCGCTACTGCGGATGCCCAAGCACCAGTTCGATGACGAACTTGCTGCCGAAGAACGCCAGCAGCAGCAACAGCATCGCCGCCAGGGTCCAGTGCACCGCCTTGATCCCGCGCCAGCCGTAGCGCCAGCGGCCGAACAGCAGCGCGCCGAACACGATCCACGACAGCACGCTGAGCACGGTCTTCTGCACCAGCCGCTGCGCCAGGAAATCCTGCACGAACAGCACCCCGGTCAGCAGGGTCAGGGTCAGCAGGATGAAGCCGACCACGATGGTGCGAAACAGCAGCGTCTCCAGCGCGGTGAGCGGCGGCAGCGCGCGCAGCCACGGATGGAAGTCGCGACGCCGCAGCGCGCGCTCCTGCAGCCACAGCATCACCGCCAGTAGCGCGGCGATGCCCAGCGTGGCATAGGCCAGCAGCGCCATCCATGCGTGCAGCTGCAGCCGCCAGTCCAGGACCGGCGCCGGCTCGTGGCCGTGCGAGTGGTAGGCCAGCAGCAGCGCCGCCGACAGCGGGAACACCACCACGCCCAGCGCCGCCATGCGCCCGCTGGCGCCGACCAGCGCGGTCATCAGCGCCATGCCCAGGCTGACCAGCGACAGCGCGGCGAAGAAGTGCATGTCCGGCCCGCCGGCGGTGTGCAGCGCCACCTGCACGTGGTAGCCCGCATGCAGCGCCACCGCCGGCAGCGCCGCCCACAGCCAGGCGCGGCTGCGCTCGACCCGGTCGCGCACCACCGAGCCGACCAGCAGGCCGGTGGCGGTCAGGTACAGCAGGGTCGCGACGAGGATGAAGAACATCGCGCCAGTTTCGCATATCGGGCCTGCGCTCGTGGCGGCGCCCCGGTCGGTCGGACGCCCCCGTTCGCGCCGCGCCCACGACAGCACGCCATGCGGCTGCGGCATC
Source organism: Xanthomonas sp. GW (assembly GCF_014236815.1). Taxonomy (NCBI): domain Bacteria; kingdom Pseudomonadati; phylum Pseudomonadota; class Gammaproteobacteria; order Lysobacterales; family Lysobacteraceae; genus Xanthomonas; species Xanthomonas sp. GW. The sequence continues at coordinate 3,586,187 of NZ_CP051189.1, read as the reverse complement.
GGCGGCACCAAGAGCAAGCCGGTAGGCAGCGACGCCAGGGCGGGCGCCGGTCTGCCTACGCGGCTTCGGACCCGCGCCGGGGCCGGCTCCGGGATCGCCGGCCGGCGCGGCTATAATCGACGACCGTTTCCCGTCTGCGACCCGCCCGCATGTTCGAATCCCTCACCCAACGCCTCTCCGGCACCATGCAGCGCCTGCGCGGCCGCGGCCGCCTGACCGAGGAGAACATCCGCGAAGCCACCCGCGAAGTGCGTATCGCGCTGCTCGAGGCCGACGTCGCGCTGCCGGTGGTGCAGGCCCTGATCGAGCGCATCAAGGTGCGCGCAGTCGGCCAGGAAGTGCTCAAGAGCCTGACCCCGGGCCAGGCGCTGATCAAGGTCGTGCGCGACGAGCTGACCACGGTGATGGGTTCGGCCGCCAGCGACCTCAACCTCAACGTGCCGGCGCCGGCGATCGTGCTGATGGCCGGCCTGCAGGGCGCGGGCAAGACCACCACGGTCGGCAAGCTGGCCAAGCACCTGAAGGAAAAGCGCAAGAAGAAGGTGATGGTGGTCTCGGCCGACGTCTACCGCCCGGCCGCGATCGAGCAGCTGAAGACCCTGGCCGAGCAGGTCGGGGTGCTGTTCTTCCCGTCCGAGGCCTCGCAGCAACCGGTGGACATCGTCCGCGCCGCGATCGCCGACGCGCGCAAGTCCTTCGTCGACGTGCTGTTGGTCGACACTGCCGGCCGCCTCGCCATCGATGAAGCGATGATGACCGAGATCAAGGCGCTGCACGCCGCGATCAACCCGGCCGAAACCCTGTTCGTGGTCGATGCGATGACCGGCCAGGACGCGGCCAACACCGCCAAGGCGTTCAGCGAAGCGCTGCCGCTGACCGGCGTGGTGCTGACCAAGACCGACGGCGACGCCCGCGGCGGCGCCGCGCTGAGCGTGCGCTACATCACCGGCAAGCCGATCAAGTTCATCGGCGTGGGCGAGAAGCCCGACGGCCTGGACGTGTTCCATCCCGACCGCCTGGCCAGCCGCATCCTGGACATGGGCGACGTGCTGTCGCTGGTCGAGCAGGTCGAGCACCAGGTCGACAAGGACAAGGCGCAGAAGCTGGCCGAGAAGGTCGCCAAGGGCAAGAAGTTCGACCTCAACGACATGCGCGACCAGCTCGAGCAGATGCAGAACATGGGCGGCATTTCCGGGCTGATGGACAAGCTGCCGGGCATGGGCCAGATCCCCGAGCACCTCAAGCAGCAGGTCGCCGGCAACAAGGACGTGCCGCGGATGATCGCGATCATCGGTTCGATGACCAAGAAGGAACGGCGCAATCCGACCCTGCTCAATGGCTCGCGCCGCGCCCGCATCGCGCGCGGCTCCGGCACCCAGCCGGCCGACGTCAACAAGCTGATGAAGCAGTACCAGCAGATGGAAAAGATGATGTCGAAGATGGCCGGCGGCGGCATGAAGGGCCTGATGCGCGGCATGAAGGGCATGATGGGCGGCATGGGCGGCATGGGCGGCCGCGGCGGCCTGCCGTTCCGCTGATCCGCTACCCTAAGCCCCTCTCCCCCCGGGAGAGGGGTTGGGGTGAGGGTAGGGGCGAAGCCACCTCGCCATCCAATCCAATGCAGCCTCATCCTCGCATCCAGTGCCTGCTGCACGCCGCAGCCGCTGCGCCGAAACTGGCGATATCATCCGCGGCGCCATCCGCCACGCGCAGTATCGACCCGCCATGAACGATTCGCTGCAACACCGCGTGACCGCGTTCTGCACCCGCTTCGGCCTGCGCACACCGATCCTGCTGGCGCCGATGGCCGGCGCCTGCCCGGTGCCGCTGTCGGTGGCGGTCGCGCAGGCCGGCGGCATGGGCGCGATGGGCGCGGTGTTGTCCTCGGTCGCGGACATCGGCACCTGGATGGACGCGTTTCGGCGCGACACCAATGGACCGGCGCAGGTCAACCTGTGGGTGCCCGATCCGCCGCCGCTGCGCGATGCCGCGGCCGAGGCGGCCACGCGCGCATTCCTTGCGCAGTGGGGGCCGCCGGTCGAGGCGGCCGCCGGCGATGCCGGTCCAGCCGATTTCGACGCGCAATGCGCCGCGCTGCTGGACGCGCGTCCGGCGGTGGCGTCCTCGATCATGGGCCTGTTCCCACCCGCCTTCGTCGCGCAGCTGAAGCGGGCCGGCATCGCCTGGTTCGCCTGCGCCACCACGCTGGACGAGGCGCTGGCGGCGCAGGCGGCCGGTGCCGACGCGGTGGTCGCGCAGGGCGCGGAGGCCGGCGGCCACCGCGGCGCGTTCGATGCGTCGCGCGCCGAGCAGCAGCTGACCGGGTTGTTCGCGTTGCTGCCGCGGCTGACCGATCACTTGGACGTGCCGGTGATCGCCGCCGGCGGCATCGCCGATGGCCGCGGCATCGCTGCAGCACTGACCCTGGGGGCCAGCGCGGTACAGATCGGCACCGCCTTCCTGCGCACCCCCGAGGCGGCGCTGGCGCCGGCCTGGGCCGAGGCGCTGGCGCGCGCCGAGCCGGAACAGACCGTGCCGACCCGTGCGTTTTCCGGCCGCCTCGGCCGCGCGCTGGCCACCGACTACGTACGCGCTGCCGCCGAGTCGACAGCGCCGCCGCCGCGACCCTACCCGGTGCAGCGCGGGCTGACCGCGCCGATGCGCCAGGCCGCGGTGCGCGAAGGCCGCCTGGCGGCGATGCAGGCCTGGGCCGGGCAGTCGGCGTGGATGGCGCCGGCGCAGCCGGCGGCGACGCTGCTCGACAGCTGGTGGGACCAGGCGCAGGCGCTGCTGTGAGCGCGAGGCTGTTCTGCGAAGGGCGGCCGGCGAGCGCGGACGTCTTGGCCGCGCCGGCGCTGGTCAACTACGGCCACTTCAGCACGATGCAGGTACGCGACGGCGCGGTGCGCGGTTTCGACCTGCACCTGCAGCGGCTCGATGAGGGCACACGCACGCTGTTCGGCAGCGAACTGCCGGCCGACCGGATCCGCGCCGAGCTGCGCGCGGCGCTGCAGGCATTCGGCAGCGACGATGCGTCGCTGCGCGCCAGCGTGTTCGCCCGCGACTTCGATTTCCGCCGCGCCGATGCGGCCTGCACGCCGCAACTGCTGGTGTCGCTGGCCGCGCCCGCGCAGGCGGGCGCCACGCCGTTGCGGCTGCGCAGCGCGATGTTCGCGCGCGAGCTGCCGCAGATCAAGCACGCCGGCACCTTCGCCTTGTTCCACCAGCGCCGGCTAGCCTTGCAGGCCGGCTTCGACGATGCGCTGTTCGTCGATGCGCAGGGCCTGATCGCCGAGGGCTCGATCTGGAACCTGGGCGCCTGGGACGGGCAGGGCGTGGTATGGCCGCAGGCGCCGGCCCTGCGCGGCACCCAGGAGCGGCTGCTGCAGGCCGGACTGGCCGCGCTCGGCATCGCCCAGCAGGTGCGCCCGCTGCATCTGCGCGAACTGGCCGGGTGTGCCGCCGCCTTCGCCTGCAACGCGCGCGGCCAGCAGGCCATCGCCGCGGTGGACGGGCAGGCGCTGGGGCCGGCCACAGAGCTGTTGCGAATACTGAACACGGCCGTCGAGACGCAAGCCTGGCAAGCGATCTGACCGATCTGGGGGCGACTTGGCAGCGTTCCGCCCGCCCGCTATAATCTCCGGCTCACCGCGCCATCCTGGCGACTGGGCAACACCGGAAAACTCACCATGGTCAAGATTCGCCTTACCCGTGGCGGCGCCAAGAAGCGCCCCTTCTACCACATCATCGTCACCGACGTGCGCAGCGCGCGCGACGGCCGCAACATCGAGCGCCTGGGCTACTACAACCCGGTCGCGCAGGGCGCCGAGCCGCGTATCGTGCTCGACCTGCCGCGCGTGGACCATTGGGTGTCCAACGGCGCGCAGCTGACCGACAAGGTGCGCAACCTGTACCGCGAAGCTAAGATCCAGGCCGCCGCGGCCTGATCCTGCGGGCCGCGCCTGGCGCGGCCCTTCGGTTTTTGCACCTATGAAAGACAGCCAGCGCCGTATCCTGCTGGGCAGGATCCTGGGCGCCTTCGGCGTACGTGGCGAGGCCAAGCTCGAGTCGTGGACCGAGCCGCGCCTCGCCATTTTTCGCTACCAGCCCTGGATCGTGCGCAAGCCCGATGGCAGCGAAAGCAGCCTCAGCGGCGTGCGCGGCCGCGAATCCAGCAAGCATCTGGTGGTCACCTTGCCCGACGTCACCGATCGCGATGCGGTCGAGGCGCTGCGCGGCACCGAGATCTACGTGGCGCGCGATACCCTGCCGCCGCCCAAGCCCGACGAATACTACTGGGTGGACCTGGAAGGCCTGGACGTGCGCACCGTCGACGGCGTGGCCCTGGGCCAGGTCTCGCACCTGTTCTCCAACGGCGCCAACGACGTGCTGGTGGTGCGCGGCGACCGCGAGCGGCTGCTGCCGTTCGTGCAGCCGGACTACGTCAAGTCGGTGGATTTCGACGCCAACCTGATCGTGGTCGACTGGGACCCCGAGTTCTGAGCGAGGCAGGCGCGCATGCGCCTGCTGTGGCGCAGTTGCTCTGACCAATCCCCAATCCCGACTCCCCAATCCCCGCCCCAATGCGCATCGACGTCATCAGCCTGTTCCCCGAGTTCGTCGCCCAGTGCGCCGCGTTCGGCGTGGTCGGGCGTGCGCAGGAGCGCGCGCTGCTGGCGCTGCATGGCTGGAATCCGCGCGACTACGCCACGGGCGGCTACCGCAAGGTGGACGACCGTCCGTTCGGCGGCGGCCCGGGCATGGTGATGATGATCGAGCCGCTGCAGGCCTGCCTGCAGGCGGTGCGCGAGGCCGACCCGCAACCGGCCCCGGTGATCTACCTGAGCCCGCAGGGCGCGCCGCTGACCCAGGCCAAGGCCCGCCAACTGGCGGCGCTGCCGCGGCTGGTGCTGCTGTGCGGACGCTACGAGGGGGTGGACGAGCGCTTCGTTGCCGCCGCGGTGGACGAGGAGATCTCGATCGGCGACTACGTGCTGTCCGGCGGCGAACTGGCCGCGGCGGTGCTGGTCGATGCGGTCACCCGGCTGCAGGAGGGCGCGCTGAACGATGCCGAGTCCGCCGCGCAGGACAGTTTCGAAGGCCCAGACGGCCTGCTCGACTGCCCGCACTACACCCATCCGCGCGAACACGCGCTGGGCGAGGTGCCGGCCATCCTGCGCTCCGGCAACCATGCCGCGATCGCGCGCTGGCGGCGCATGCAGGCGCTGGGCCGGACCTGGCTGCGGCGCCCGGACCTGCTGGACGAAGCGGCGCTGAGCGCGGCCGACCGCCGCCTGCTGGAAGAATTCCGCCAGGGCCTGCAGGCCGATCCGGCCCCCGTGCAGGAAAATCCATCCAAGCCCTAGCCATGGCGGCGCGACTGGGTTAAAATGCCCGGCTTTCCGGCCTAGCCATCTGCGCTTGGCCCATCCGTATATCGCGCAATCGCCGTGCGGCGACTGCCGGACCACCTCACCAGACACAAGCGGTGCCCACCATGAGCAAGCTCAACAAGACCATCCTGGCCGACTTCGAAGCCGCCCAGATCCAGCGCAAGCTGCCGGAGTTCAACCAGGGCGACACCATCGTCGTCAACGTCAAGGTGAAGGAAGGCAACCGCGAGCGCGTCCAGGCCTACGAAGGCGTGGTGATCGGCACCAAGAACGCCGGCCTGAACTCCTCGTTCACCGTGCGCAAGATCTCCCACGGCTTCGGCGTGGAGCGTGTGTTCCAGAGCCACAGTGCCATCATCGACTCGGTCGAAGTGAAGCGCCGCGGCAAGGTCCGCGCCGGCAAGCTGTACTACCTGCGTGGCCTGGAAGGCAAGGCCGCCCGCATCAAGGAAGATCTGGCCGCCGCTGCGCAGGCCAAGGTCGCGCGTCAGGCCGCTGCGGCCGCCGCCAAGGCCGAGTAATCCCCAGCGACTTCGGTCGCTGCCGCGACGGCCGCCTTCGGGCGGCCGTTTGCGTTTGTGGGGCCGGATGCCGTGATTTCGCGGTGGCTGCGCCGCTGCGCCTGATGTGCCGGGCTTGCGCTGGGCATGATGTGGGCTGGAGGTTCCGGTCGGGGCTGAAGCCCCTCCTACAGTGCACCAGACAGCTCGCCGCAAGACCCTGTAGCAGCGGTTTCAACCGCGACCGAGCCAAGCCGTGGCCCATCCGCGCGGCCAGAGCGTCCGCGGCTTCAGTCCCCGCTGCGTTCCCTCGATGCCGCTTCGGTCGAGGCGAAGTGAGATCGCGTTTGGGAGTCACGCAGGCTGCATGTGGGAGCGACTTCAGTCGCGACGGGCTTTACCGAGAAGGCCTGCCGCGACTGAAGGAGATCCACGGGCGCAATCGCCTGGAACGCAACGCGAGTCCCAGCGCTCAGCGCGCCGGATCCTGCACGATCGACACATCCGCGACCGCAGCCGGCGGCTGCGCCGGCACTTCCGCGGGGCTGGCCATTTCCTCCGGGCGCGGCTGGCTCAGCATCTGCGCCTTGCGCCAGTTGCCCCAGCGGTAATAGGCCAGCGACAAGGCCATCGAGCAGATCGAACTGGTCGGGAAGCTCCACCACACCGCATCGGCACCGAACTGCGGCTGCAGCAGTTGGGCGAACGGCACGCGGACGCCCCACAGCGCCAGCGCCAGGATCAGCAGTGGCGGGATCACCGCGCCGGTGGCGCGGACCACGCCGGAGATCACGAAGGTCACGCCGAAGAACAGGAACGACCACACCGCGATGTGGTTGAGATGGCGCGCGATCTCCAGCGCCGCGCTGTGCGGCGGCAGGAACAGCGCCAGGGTCCAGCGGTCGAGCAGGATCAGCGGCGCGATCAGCGCGCCGGTCAGCAGGAAGTTGAACAGCACGCCCTTCCGCGCGGTCGCCGCGACCCGGTCCCAGCGCTGCGCGCCGACGTTCTGCGCGGCCATCGACGAACACGCCGCGCCGATCGCCATCGCTGGCATCTGCACGTAGGTCCACAGCTGCATCGCGGCGCCGTAGGCGGCCGAGGTATCGGTGCCGTAGCCGTTGACCATCGAGATCATCACGATCATCGCCAGCGAGATCAGCACCATCTGCAGGCCCATCGGCACGCCCTTGACCACCAGCGCGCGCAGGATCGCCGGGTCGATGCGGAACAGCCGCGCGTCCTGCCGGCCCAGCCACAGCACATGGCGCTTGTGCCGCAGGTACAGCAGCAGGCCGCTCAGGGCGATGGCCTGGGCGATCAGCGTGGCCCAGGCGGCGCCGGCGATGCCCAGCTTCGGGAACGGCCCCAGCCCGAACAGCAGCAGCGGATTGAAGCCGATGTCCAGCGCCACCGACAGCAGCAGGAAGCGGAACGGGGTGCGCGAGTCGCCGGTGCCGCGCAGCGCTGCCGACAGGAACGCGAACGCGTACAGCAGCGGCATCGCCAGGAAAATCACCCGCAGATAGGCCTCGGCCAGCGGCAGCGAGGCGGCGGGCGTGCCCATCGCCGCCAGCAGGTGCCGCGCCAGCCACCAGCCGCAGGCCGCGATCAGCACCGAGATGCCGATGAAGAACGTGGCGCTGGTGCCCATCACCCGCCGCGCCTGGACCACGTCGCCGCGGCCCATCGCCTGGCCGATCAGGATGGTGGCGGCCATGCCGATGCCGAACACCGAGCCGATCAGGAAGAACATGATGCTGTTGGCGTTGGCCGCCGCGGTCAGCGCCGCCTCGCCGAGGTAGCGGCCCACCCAGATCGCATTGACCGACCCGTTCAGCGACTGCGCGATGTTGCCAGCCAGGATCGGCAGCGCGAACAGCAGCAACTGCCGGCCGATCGGGCCTTCGGTGAGCGCGGCGGACTTGGGCATCGCAGGCCTGCACGGACGGAAACGGGGAGCCGCGCACACTAGCACCTGCACGCGAAGCCGGGGAGGCAACGGATGGCAGGTGTGGCGCTGCCGGGAACGTCCTAGGCTGAATGCGTCGCTGCGGGGCCGGCTTGCAGCTGCTGGCACAGCGGTCGGCACACATCACTAACCAAGGAACTTGCAATGCCGAACTTGCGCCGCAATCTGCAGTGGATCGGATGCAGCGCGCTGGCGCTGGCACTGGCCGCCTGTGCCGACAACGCGCGCTGGGGCGATGCCACGGTGCGGCCCGGCGAGCGACCCGAATGCCTGGTCGGCGAGGACGACAGTGCGCTCCCGCGCCGTGCCGACGGTCTGGCCACCAGCCAGCGCGAGCAGCGCTGCCATCCGCAGGAGTCGCTGCAGTGGTCCAGCGAGCGACACGACGAGCGACCGATGAACGTGGAGTTCCGCAAGCACGATGAATGAACCGCTAGTGCAACCGAGCGTGGTCCGGCTGGATGTCTGGCTGTGGGCCGCACGCTTCTTCAAGACCCGCAGCGTGGCCAAGCAGGCGGTGGAAACCGGCAAGGTCGACGTGGCCGGGCAGCGCCCGAAATCCTCGCGCGCGGTGCGCGTGGGCGAGCAGTTGCGCGTGGAGCGCGGCGAGGAGGTGTTCGAGATCCAGGTGCTGGCGCTCAGCGACGACCGCGGCCCGGCCAGCGTCGCGCAGACGCTGTACCAGGAGAGCGACGCCTCGCGCGAGCGGCGCGCGCAGCAACGCGGGCAACGCAGCGCCGAACGCAACGGCTACCAGGCCCCCGATGGCAAGCCGGATAAGCGCGCACGGCGCCTGATCCGCGCGCTGGGCGATCTGGACGCGTTGTAGGGCAGGGAGGGTCGTTTCCGAAGCCGCCGCTCCGGTGCCCGAGCCACTAGCTCGCGATCGCCGAGTGGACGCTTTCCCAGGCATCGTGCAGTCGGGACTGAAGTCCCTCCCACAGTGCACTCAGTCGGCGTGCCGCAAATCCCCTTTAGGAGCGGCTTCAGGGCACCTCTAAAAACCTCCTTCTTTGGCATCATATGGTCAGAAGAGAGAGCCGAGGCCCCGCGATGATCAGCCTGTTTGCCGGACACGAACGCGAAGCCAAGCGCCAGCAGATAGGCGACCCGCTGACCCTGCTTTCGCGTCATATCGATTTCGCAGCGATTGCCCAAGCCGTCGATGCGAAGCTGTCCTTGGGCACCGGTACGCGAGGGGGCCGTCCGGCTTGGCCGACGGTGGTCATGATCAAACTGTTGCTGCTGCAGCAGCTGTACAACCTCTCTGACGATGCGCTGGAGTACCAGGTGCTGGATCGGCGCAGTTTCCAGCACTTCCTTGGACTGGAACACAGCGGCAAGGTGCCTGACGCCAAGACGATCTGGGTGTGGCGCGAGCGGCTCAAGGCGCAGGATGTGATGGGCGACATCAGCGCAGCGGTCGGCGTGCAATTGCAGCGGGCGGGATTCATCGCGCGTGGCGGCCAGATCATCGATGCGAGCATCGTCAGCGCCCCAATCCAACGCAACACGCGCGAGGAGAACGCACAGATCAAGCAGGGTGGCAAGGTAGGCCAAGACTGGAGCGACGCTAAGCGCGCGCAGAAGGATGTGCAAGCCCGCTGGACCCGCAAGCACGGCAAGGCGCATTACGGCTATAAGCTGCACGCCAGCACCGATCGGCGTTGGGGCTTCATCCGCCGACATGCGGTGAGCGCAGCCAACGTGCATGACAGCCGACACTTCGAGGACGTGCTGGACCCCAGCAATCGCGGACGCACGGTATGGGCCGACAGTGGCTATGCCGACGCATCGCGGGAGGCCGATCTGACGCAACGCGGCTATCGGGCGGCCATCCAGCACCAGGGCCAGGCGCGCAAGCCGCTAAGCGCGGCCGAACAGCGCCGCAACCGGCGGCTTGCCAAGGACCGGGTGTTCGGCGAACACCCGTTCGCGCGGCTGGCGCAGCAGGGCGGTAAATGCCTGCGCACCATCGGATTGGCACGGGCCACGGTGGTGATCGGGTTGAAGGTCGCCAGTCACAACCTGATGCGGCTGGCGCGGCTGCAGCAGCGGGCCATGGCGCCCGCGTGAGCGGGTGAGGCGGCCAATCCGGCCGCTCTTCCTACATCCAGGACCCCTGCGAAGCACGTTGGCTTCCTCGAACAGCCGTAACGGCAGCGCCTTTGCAGCTCACTTCAGTGAAATGACGGGTTGTTCGAGGTGCCCTTCAGCCGCGACGAACGAAGCGGTGAACCGAACGGTGTTGGAGAGTGTCGGGACTGAAGTCCCTCCTACAGTGCACCCAGCCGGCGCACCGCAGATCCCCTGTAGGAGCGGCTTCAGCCGCGACGAACGAAGCGGTGAACCGAACGGTGTCGGAGAGTGTCGGGACTGAAGTCCCTCCTACAGTGCACCCAGCCAGCACGCCGCGAAGTCCCTGTAGGAGCGGCTTCAGCCGCGACGAACGAAGCGGTGAACCGATCGGTGTCGGGGATGTCGGGACTGAAGTCCCTCCCACAGTGCACCCAGCCGGCGCACCGCAGATCCCCTGTAGGAGCGGCTTCAGCCGCGACAAACGAAGCGATGAACCGATCGGTGTCGGAGAGTGTCGGGACTGAAGTCCCTCCTACAGTGCACCCAGCTGGCGCACCGCATATCCCCTGTAGGAGCGGCTTCAGCCGCGACGAACGAAGCGGTGAACCGATCGGTATCGGAGAGTGCCGGGACTGAAGTCCCTCCTACAGTGCACCCAGCCGGCGCACCGTAGATCCCTTGTGGGAGCGACTTCAGTCGCGACGAACGAAGTGGTGAACCTGTCGTTGTCGGAAAGTGTCGGGACAGGTGATTTGAGGCCATCCCGAATCACTTCCACAACCCAGCTTCGCATCAGCCGGAGCGTCGCGATATCCATGTCACGACGCTCACGCAAACGCCCCGGCAAGCCAGGGCATTAGCGTGTGTCGCGAAGTGCAGAAACTGAGGCCGCCGACCAGCCCCGGATCATCCTTGTCAGGCCCAATCGACCAGCAGCCTGCCCGACGCACCGGGCAGGCCGTCGACCTATCTCACGCCGCCAGATCGAAACGATCCAGCTGCATCACCTTGCTCCAGGCCGCGACGAAGTCCTGCACGAACTTCTGCTGCGCGTCGGCGCTGGCATATACCTCGGCAAGAGCACGCAGGACCGAGTTGGAACCGAACACCAGGTCCACGCGCGTGCCGGTCCATTTCTGCTCGCCGCTGGCGCGGTCGCGGCCTGCATACAGTTCCTTGCTGTCCGAGGTCGCCTTCCACTCGATCCCCATGTCCAGCAGGTTGGCGAAGAAGTCGTTGCTCAGCGTGTCGGCGCGCTTGGTGAACACGCCGTGCGCCGACTGCCCGACATTGGCGCCGAGCACGCGCAGGCCGCCGACCAGCACGGTCATCTCCGGCGCGGTCAGGGTCAGCAGCTGCGCCTTGTCGATCAGCAGCGCTTCGGCGGAGACCGCGTAGCGGCGCTTGCTGTAGTTGCGGAAGCCGTCTGCCGCCGGTTCGAGTACCGCGAACGATTCGACGTCGGTCTGCGCCTGCGTGGCATCCATGCGCCCCGGCACGAACGGCACGGTCAGCGTCTGCCCCGCGTTCTTCGCGGCCTGCTCGACCGCGGCCGCGCCGCCGAGCACGATCAGGTCGGCCAGCGAGATCTTCTTGCCGCCGCTCTGGGCGCCGTTGAACTGCGTCTGGATCCGCTCCAGCACGGCCAGCACCTGCGCCAGCTGTTCGGGCTGGTTGACCTCCCAATCCTTCTGCGGGGCCAGGCGGATGCGCGCGCCGTTGGCGCCGCCGCGCTTGTCCGAACCGCGGAAGGTGGAGGCCGACGCCCAGGCGGTCGAGACCAGCTGGGCGATGCTCAGGCCCGAACCGAGCAGCGTCTGCTTCAGCGCGGCGATGTCCTGCGCATCGACCAGCGCGTGATCCAGCGCGGGGATCGGATCCTGCCAGACCAGTTCTTCGGCCGGCACCTCGGGACCCAGGTAGCGCGCACGCGGCCCCATGTCGCGGTGGGTCAACTTGAACCAGGCGCGGGCGAAGGCATCGGCGAACTGCTCGGGGTGTTCCAGGAAGCGGCGCGAGATCGCGGCGTAGGCCGGATCGAAGCGCAGCGCCAGGTCGGTGGTGAGCATGGTCGGCAGATGCTTCTTCGACGCATCGTGCGCGTCCGGAATCAGTGCTTCGGCGTTCTTCGCCACCCACTGGTGCGCGCCGGCCGGGCTCTTGCTCAGTTCCCACTCGAACTTGAACAGGTGTTCGAAGAAATCGTGGCTCCACTGCGCCGGGGTGCTGGTCCAGGTGACTTCCAGGCCGCTGGTGATGGTGTCGCCGCCCTTGCCGCTGCCGAAGCGGTTGTGCCAGCCCAGGCCCTGCGACTCCAGGTCGCTGGCTTCCGGTTCGGCACCGACATTGTCGGCCGGGCCGGCGCCGTGGGTCTTGCCGAAGGTGTGGCCGCCGGCGATCAGCGCGACCGTCTCTTCGTCGTTCATCGCCATGCGCGCGAAGGTGTCGCGGATGTCCTTGGCGGCCAGCAGCGGATCGGGATTGCCGTCCGGGCCTTCCGGATTGACGTAGATCAGGCCCATCTGCACCGCGGCCAGCGGGTTCTCCAGATCGCGCGTGTGCACGTCGCCATCGGCGTCGTCGTCGGAGACCAGCACGCCGCCGGCCTTGTCCACGCCGTCCGAGCCATGCGCATAGCGCACGTCGCCGCCCAGCCAGGTGGTCTCGCGGCCCCAGTACACGTCCTGGTCCGGTTCCCAGGTGTCTTCGCGGCCGCCGGCGAAACCGAAGGTCTTGAAGCCCATCGATTCCAGCGCGACGTTGCCGGTGAGGATCATCAGGTCGGCCCAGGAAATCGCCTGCCCGTACTTCTGCTTGATCGGCCATAGCAGGCGCCGCGCCTTGTCCAGGCTGACGTTGTCCGGCCAGCTGTTGAGCGGGGCGAAGCGCTGCTGGCCGCGGCCGCCGCCGCCACGGCCATCGCCGGTGCGGTAGGTGCCGGCGCTATGCCAGGCCATGCGGATGAACAACGGGCCGTAATGGCCGAAGTCGGCCGGCCACCAGTCCTGCGAATCGGTCATCAACGCATGCAGGTCCTGCTTCAGCGCCTGCAGGTCGAGCGCATTGAAGGCCTTGGCGTAATCGAACGTCTCGCCCAGCGGATTGGTTTTGGACGAGTGCTGGCCGAGCAGGTCCACGCGCAATTGCTTGGGCCACCAGTCCTTGTTGGTGGTGCCGCTGCTGGCGGCGCTGTGGAACGGGCACTTCGATTCGCTGGTCATGGCTAGGGCTACCTTGATGGACGCTGGGTGGCCGCGCGCCGTGGTCGTGCGGTGCGCGTGATGGCGGGGCCGGGCGATGTGGATGCAGGGAGTGCAGGCATGGCGCGCGGCGATTGGAGGACACGGTAGGCGGGGACGTTGCGGTAGGGAAGTCGAATGATCCTACGGAATCGATAGACCTTACCTATAGGATGACGGTGCGTAGCGGTTCGAGGATCGCGGTAGAGCATGTCCGGGTTTTGACCGGATCGCGCCGACCGGCGTCGGCACTCGATGGACAACGCGCCTGCGGACGAGCCTCGCCTGCCTGCGTGGAGATCGGCGATCTGCAGTATGGGCGCGCCGAGCGCATCGGATGCATTGCGCAACGCGACGTCGAGCCGCCAAGGCCGCGATCGGAAACGACAAAGCCCACTATCCTGTCGCGATGACCATCCGTGCGACCCGTTTGCTGCACCTGCTCGACGCCCTGCGCGGACGCCGCCGGCCGGTGGCCGGCGCCGAGCTCGCCACCGCGCTGGGCGTGAGTCTGCGCACGCTGTACCGCGATATCGCGACCTTGCGCGTGCAGGGCGCCGACATCCTCGGCGATCCCGGCGTCGGCTACGTGCTGCGTCCCGGCTTCCTGCTGCCGGCGCTGAATTTCACCGAGGACGAACTGGAGGCGTTGACCCTGGGCGCGCGCTGGGTAGCGCGCCAGGCCGATCCGGAACTGGCGCAGGCGGCGCAGCGCGCGGTGGCGCGGATCGCCGCGACGCTGCCCGGCAATCTGCGCCTGTCGATCGAGACCAGCGGGCTGCTGGTGCCCGCCGCCGCAGACCTGCCGCCGCCGGCGCCGTGGCTGCCGGTGCTGCGCCATGGCATCCGCCTCGAGCACGTGCTGCGGATGGACTACACCGATGCCAACGGCGCGGCCTCGCAACGGTTGATCTGGCCGTTCGCGATGGCCTTCTTCGGCGGCTACGGCATGATCGCCGCGTGGTGCGAACTGCGCCGCGATTTCCGCCACTTCCGCGCCGACCGGGTGCTGGCCCTGGCCGACGACGGCGAACGCTATCCCTCGCGCCGGCATCTGCTGATCAAGCGCTGGCGCGCGGCCACCGGCTACGGCGCCGACTGCTGACAGTACCTGTCAGCAGGGCAGGACCAGACTGCAGGCTGTTCACCACGGAAGTCTGCCCATGTCCACCGAGATCGTGCTTTACACCCACCCCATGTCGCGCGGCCGCGTCGCCCGCTGGATGTTGGAGGAAACCGGCCTGCCGTACCAGGCGGTCATCCTCGACTACGGCACCACGATGAAGGCGCCGGAATATCTGGCGATCAACCCGATGGGCAAGGTGCCGGCGCTGCGCCATGGCGACACCGTGGTCACCGAGAACGCGGCGATCTGTGCCTACCTGGCCGACCTGGTGCCGGAGCGGCAACTGGCGCCGCCGCCGGGATCGCCGGCACGCGCCGACTACTACCGCTGGCTGTTCTTCATGGCCGGGCCGTTCGAGGCACTGTTGACCGCGAAGGAAGGTGGCGCGCTGGCACCGGCACGCAGCGCCGGCTATGGCCGCGAGGCCGATCTGATGCAGACGCTGGAACAGGCGGTCGCGGGCCGCGAGCACCTGGCCGGCGACCGTTTCAGCGCGGCTGATCTGTATGCCGCCGCATGCCTGGGGTACTACATGCGCATCGGCCTGCTCGAGCCGCGCCCGGCATTCGCCGCGTTCGCGCAGCGCCATGCCGACCGTCCTGCATTGCTGCGTGCCAGTGCGATCGACGCTGCATTGCTCGCGGCGCATCCGCATCCGGACATGCCGGCAAGCGTGGCGCCGGCGACCGTCTAGCGGACGCGATTCGCCGACGGTTGTGCGTGCTGCGCCACCGTACCCTCACCCCAACCCCTCTCCCGAGGGGAGAGGGGCTACGGCTGTTCCCTTCTCCCATCGGGAGAAGGTGCCCCGCAGGGGCGGATGAGGGTACGGGCGCAGCCTCGTGCACCCCAAACTCCGCGAGACGCTTCGCGCCGGACCCTCACCCCAACCCCTCTCCCGGCGGGAGAGGGGGCTAGCGGCTGTTCCCTTCTCCCATCGGGAGAAGGTGCCCCGCAGGGGCGGATGAGGGTACGGGCGCAGCCTCGTGCACCCAAACTCCGCGAGACGCTTCGCGCCGTACCCTCACCCCAACCCCTCTCCCGAGGGGAGAGGGGCTACGGCTGTTCCCTTCTCCCATCGGGAGAAGGTGCCCCGTAGGGGCGGATGAGGGTACGGGCGCAGCCTCGTGCACCCAAACTCCGCGAGACGCTTCGCGCCGGACCCTCACCCCAGCCCCTCTCCCGATGGGAGAGGGGGCTGAGGCCGCACGCCGCGCTACAGCAACGACTTGAGCCGGTACAAGGCTTCCAGCGCCTGCTTGGGCGTCAGCTCGTCCGGGTCCAGCGCCGCCAGCGCGTCCTGCGCGGCCGAGGGCGCGGCCGCGAACAGGCCGAACTGCTGCGGTGCGTCCAGCGCCTGCGGCGCCATCTGCGAGGCGTGGCTCTCGCCGCCGCGCTGCTCCAGCTCCGCCAGCCGCCGCCGCGCTTGCGCGACGGTGGCTTTCGGCAGGCCGGCCAGCGCCGCCACCTGCAGGCCGAAACTGCGATTGGCCGGACCGTCCTTGACCGCGTGCATGAACACCAGTTTGTCGCCGTGCTCGACCGCGTCCAGATGCACGTTGGCGATGCCGCTGGCGCCGCCTTCGACCGATTCGTCGGCCAGCGCAGTGAGCTCGAAATAGTGCGTGGCGAACAGGGTGTAGCATCGGTTGTGGTGGGCCAGGTGGCGCGCCACCGCGTCGGCCAGGGCCAGACCGTCGTAGGTCGAGGTGCCGCGGCCGATCTCGTCCATCAGCACCAGCGACTGCGCGCTGGCGTGGTGCAGGATGTAGCTGGTCTCGGCCATCTCGACCATGAAGGTGGACTGGCCGCGCGCCAGGTCGTCGCCGGCGCCGATGCGGGTCAGGATGCGGTCGATCGGGCCGATCACCGCACGTGTTGCCGGCACATAGCTGCCGATGTGCGCCAGCAGCACGATCAACGCGTTCTGGCGCATGTAGGTGGATTTACCGCCCATGTTCGGGCCGGTGATCACCAGCATGCGCCGGTCCGGATGCAGGTCCAGGTCGTTGGGTTCGAACGGCTGCTCGCGCACCGCTTCCACCACCGGATGGCGGCCGCGTTCGATGCGCAGGCACGGCGCGGTCTCGAGTTCCGGCTGCGCCCAGTCCAGCGCCTGCGCGCGCTCGGCGAAGCCGGCCAGCACGTCCAGTTCGCTGAGCGCGGCGGCGGCGCGCTTGAGCGGCTCCAGGCGATCGCCCAGCGTGTCCAGCAAGGCTTCGTACAGCAGCTTCTCGCGCGACAGCGAGCGCTCGCGCGCCGACAGCACCTTGTCCTCGAAGTTCTTCAGTTCCTCGGTGATGTAGCGCTCGGCATTGGTCAGCGTTTGCCGCCGCGTGTAGTGCACCGGCGCCTTTTCCGCCTGGCCTTTGCTGATCTCGATGTAGTAGCCGTGCACGCGGTTGTAGCCGACCTTCAGCGTGGCGATGCCGCTGCTGGCGCGCTCGCGCGCTTCCAGGTCGATCAGGAACTGGTCGGCGTGGGTGCTGAGCCGGCGCAGTTCGTCCAGTTCGGCGTCGTAGTCGGCGGCGATGACGCCGCCGTCGCTGAGCTTGAGCGGCGGCTGCTCGGCGATCGCCGAGGCCAGCAGGTGCGCGATCTCGTCGTGCTGGCCCAGTTCCGCGGCCAGCGCGGCCAGTCGCGGCGAATCCAGCGGCGCCAGGATCGTGCGTACCGCCGGCAGCAGGCCCAGGCCGTCGCGCAGCGTGGAGAAGTCGCGCGGGCGCGCCGAGCGCAGCGCCACCCGGGTGAGGATGCGTTCGATGTCGCCGAGCGCGCGGAACGCATCGCGCAGATCGGAATCCGCGCCGCGATCGATCAGCGTGCCGACCGCGTGGTGGCGCTGCACCAGCACCTCGCGCAGACGCAGCGGGCGGTGCAGCCAGCGCCGCAACAGGCGCCCGCCCATCGGCGTGACCGTGCTGTCGAGCACGCCGAGCAGGGTGTTGCGGGTGTCGCCGTCCACCCGCGTGTCCAGCTCCAGGTGGCGGCGCGTGGCCGCGTTCATCGCGATCGCCTCGGCCGCGGTTTCCATCGCGATCGCGGTCAGGTGCGGCAGACGTTGCTTCTGCGTCTCCTCCACGTAGCCGAGCAGGGCGCCGGCGGCGGCGGTGGCGCGCGGCTTGTCGTCGATACCGAAGCCACTGAGATCGTGCAACTGGAAGAAGTTCAACAGTTGGCGGCGGCCGCTGTCGGCGTCGAACAGCCATGGCGCGCGGCGGCGTACGCCGCGGCGCTCGCGCAGGAATTCCGGCCACTGGTCCTCGTCGGGCACCAGCAGTTCGGCCGGTTCCAATCGCGCCAGCTCCGCTTCCAGCGCGTCCTCGCTATCGACCTCGTTGACCAGAAAGCGGCCGCCGGCCAGATCGGCCCAGGCCAGGCCGTAGCCGTGCTTGTTGCGCGCGATCGCCATCAGCAAGGTGTCGCGGCGCTCGTCGAGCAGCGCCTCGTCGGTGACCGTGCCCGGCGTGACCACGCGTACCACCTTGCGCTCGACCAGGCCCTTGGCCAGCGCCGGATCGCCGATCTGCTCGCAGATCGCCACCGACTCGCCCAGCGCCACCAGCCGCGCCAGATAGCCCTCGTAGGCATGCACCGGCACCCCGGCCATCGGGATCGGCGCGCCACCGGAGCTGCCGCGTTGGGTCAGGGTGATGTCCAGCAGGCGCGCGGCCTTGCGCGCGTCGTCGTAGAACAGCTCGTAGAAATCGCCCATGCGGAAGAACAGCAGCAGGTCCGGGTACTCGGACTTTGCGGCGAAGAACTGCTTCATCAGCGGGGTGTGCTCCGCTGCGCTTCCAGGAGATTGGGTTTTTTCTCGATTTTGCATCTGATTCAATGGTTTAAGGAATTTCAGGTTGGCTGGCTGTGGGCAAGTATGGACGTGTGCAGCCAGCAAAGGACAGGGTGGCGCGGCTTCAGCCTGGCTCCATGGCCCGACGCGTCGCCTGCGATCCATTGTGGAACTCCGGGTGTCACCCCGTTTCCATGGACAGTTGCAGGAAGCCAATCGGGGGGGGGCAAGGAATGTCCGGTCGCTGTGCAGTACGTGCAATGCCGAGTCCATGCCAAGTACGGTCGAGTCGTCTGGGCGTCAGCTGCAAGTGTCCGTGGAAACCGGGATCGACGACAGCGCGCAGTCAATCCCCAAGCATGCGGCGAAGGATCGCCACACGGATTGACCTTCTTCCCATTGCACGACCGTCTGTAGCTTCGGGGGCGGACTCTTCCGCAGTTGGAAAAGCTAAGATCGAAACTTGTGCAGAGTCGGAGGCGCCAATGATCGATCGTCGTACCTTTCTTGCCACGGGTGTTGTGGCCGTCGCCGCGGGTTTCAGTGCATCCGCCGCTCAGATCGCGGCTGCGCCGCGCCCGAAGGGGCCGGCACCGTGGGGCGCCGTGCCCAGCGCGCGACAGCTGCGGTGGCATCGGTGGGAGCAATACGCCTTCGTGCATTTTGCGATGAACACCTTTACCGACAAGGAATGGGGCTACGGCGACGAAGATCCGCGCAAGTTCGATCCCAGCGATTTCTCCGCCGACCAGATCGTCGCCGCTGCCAAGGCCGGCAATCTGAAAGGGATCATCTTTACCGCCAAGCATCACGACGGGTTCTGCCTGTGGCCGACCCGGTTGACCGAGCATTGCATTCGCAATTCGCCCTACAAGAACGGCAAGGGCGACATCGTCGGCGAAATGGCGGCGGCATGCCGGCGCGCCGGCCTGGCCTTCGGCATCTACCTGTCGCCCTGGGATCGCAACCACGCAGAGTATGGCCGTCCCGGCTATCTCGACTATTTCCGCAAGCAGATCGTCGAACTGTGCACGGGCTATGGCGACTTGTTCGAGTTCTGGTTCGACGGCGCCAATGGCGGCGACGGCTATTACGGTGGCGCGCGCGAAACGCGCAAGCTCGATGCGCCCGCTTACTACGACTGGCCGCGGATGATCGAGCTGGTCCACCAGCACCAGCCGATGGCCTGCACCTTCGACCCGCTCGGCGCCGATATCCGTTGGGTCGGCAACGAGGACGGCGTCGCCGGCGATCCGTGCTGGCCGACCATGCCCAATGCGCCTTACACCCAGGAAAATGGCAACGCCGGCGTGCGCGGGGCGGCACTGTGGTGGCCGGCCGAAACCAACACCTCGATCCGCCCGGGCTGGTTCTACCATGCCGATGAAGACGGCAAGGTGCGCAGCCCGGAAAACCTGGTGCGCTATTTCGACACCTCGGTCGCGCGCGGCACCAACATGAACCTCAATCTTCCGCCGGACCGGCGCGGTCGCATCGCCGACCACGACGTGGCGGTGCTGCAGAGCTTCGGCGACGCGATCCGCGCCAGCTTCGCCATCGATCTGGCCAAGGGCGCCAAGGCCAGCGCCAGCGCGTCGCGGGGCAAGGGATTCGAGCCGGCGCGCGTGCTAGACCGCCAGGCGGACAGCTACTGGTCTACGCCGGACGGCGTCACTACGCCGACGCTGACGCTGGAACTGTCGGCGGTGCACAGCTTCGACCTGATCCGGCTGCGCGAATACCTGCCGCTGGGCGTACGCGTCACCCGCTTCGCAATCGAAGCCGAGGTCGATGGGCAATGGCAGCGCTTGGCCGAAGCGCAATGCATCGGGGCACAGCGGATCCTGCGACTCGAGCACCCGGTCGCCGCGCGCCGCGTGCGTCTGCTCGTGCTCGATGCGCCGGTCTGCCCGGCGATCAGCGAATTCGCATTGTTCCGCGCGGTTGCGCCAGTTGCGGTCGCGCGGCCGACGGCGAACGCGCCGGACGTGCTGTCCACCGCGGGTTGGCGCATCGTCGAGGCCAGTGCGCCAGGGGCGGAGAAGTTGCTCGACGACGATGCCGGCACGATCTGGAGCGTACCCGCTCCCAAGCCGGGCCATCCCGTACAGGTGACCATCGACCTCGGCGCGCTGCGCCAGGTCGCTGGCTTCAGCCTCACCCCCTCGCGCGCGGTGATGAAGGGCGCGGCGCCGCCAAAGGGCTATCGCGCCGAAAGCAGTGAAGACGGCAAGAACTGGCAGCCGGCCGGTGGCGGCGAGTTGGCCAATATCGCCTATGCGCTCTCGACCCAGCGGCTGAATTTCCCCGAGGTCCGCCAGATCCGCTACCTGCGGCTGTCGTTCGCCGAAACGGCGCTGCCCGCCGAGCGGCTGGCGATCGCCGGTATCGGTGCATTCTCGCGCTTGCGATGAGGGCTTGCGCTCCCTCACCGCCATGCGCGGTGGGGGAGCGCGCATCGCCGGGGCGACGCCCTGATTCATGACGCGAAGGCCGTGTCACGGGACCGACCATGCGCGGCGGCGCCGTACGGCAGCGCTGCGATGCAACCGCGATGTCATCTTGTCGCGCGAAGATCGAACGTTTCCATGTGGTGCGGCCGATCAGCGTGAGCAGCGTCAGGATCTGGGAGAAGAGCTACCAGCTGCGGCATCGCCTGCTGCGCGGCTTCTTCCTTCGCCGCGGCTCGCATGCCGAGGATGCCGAGGACCTGGCGCAGGAGGTCTACCTGCGCTTGCTGCGCACCACCGGCGATAACGCCGAGGCCGTCGCCAATCCCGAGGCGTATCTTTACACCGTGGCGGCCAACCTGGCCCGCGAGCATGCGCGCTCGCGCTCTGCGCTGCCGCCGCTGGAGGATGTCGAGCTGCTGGCCGAAGTCCTGAAGAGCGAAGAGGACGTCGAAGGCGCGTTCGAAAGCAGGCAGCGCTGGAGCGATATCCGCAGGGCCATCGCGCAGCTGCCGCCGGCCACGCGGCGGATGATGGAACTGCACTATCGCGATGGCCTGGAGTGTCCGCAGATCGGTGCGCAGCTGGACGTGTCCGTGCACATGGTGCGCAAGCACATCGGCAAGGGCCTGGACGCCTGCCGCAAGGCGCTGCGCGCCAGGGAGGACGCGTGAACCGGCAGGAGCCGCCAGCCGTGGACGGGACCGTGGCCGAGCAGGCGGCCCGCTGGTTCCTGCTCAACCGCGAGGCGCCACTGAGCGAACCGCAGCGCCTGGCGTTCCTGGACTGGATGCAGCGTTCGCCCGAGCACGTGCGCGAATACCTGCATGCCTTGCACCTGCATCGCCAGGTGGGCGCCGCGATGGGGATGGCGCAGCAGCAGGTGGTGGCTGCCGGTCGCGCAGCGCACGGTGCGCACGGCACCCTGGCCAAGGTGGTGCCGTTGTTTGCCAGCACGCCGCGCACGCAGGCACCGCGCGTGCGCCGCGCGCGCCGTGGCTGGACGCTGGCGGCCGCAGCGGCCTGCATCGCGCTGGGGCTGGGTTTCGGACTGCTGCACCTGCAGTCGCAGCCGCTGCTGCTGACGGCCGGACACGGACAGTTGCGCGACCTCAGGCTTGCCGACGGCACCCAGCTGCGTCTCAACGCGGACAGCGTCGTGCGTGTGCGCATGGGCTGGCTGGCGCGGCGGGTGGAGTTGCTGCAAGGCGAAGCCACCTTCGACATCGCCGCGGATCGGCGACCGTTCCTGGTACAGGTGGACGGCCTGCAGATCCGCGACATCGGTACTGTGTTCGATGTGTCGCGGCGATTGCAGGGCACCCGCATCGGGGTGATGTCCGGCGAGGTGGAGGTCTGGCGCAGCGACGCGGATGCGCGGCGCCTGGCGCAGCTGGATGCCGGCCGGGTGGTGCTGGTCGATCACGGCAGCGGTGCAGTGCAGCGGCTCGACATGCCGGCCTCGATGCTGCTGGACTGGCAGCAGCGCAAGGTCTCCTTCCTCGACGAACGCCTGGACGAAGTCGCGGCGGCGTTCAATCGCCACAACACGGTGCAGGTGGTGGTCGAGGACGCGGCGGCCGCATCGGTGCGCCTGTCCGGCAGCCTGGACGCGCACCGGGTCGCGGCGCTGCAGGCCTTTCTGCAGCGCGATGCGCGCTTGGCGGTGCGCCGCGATGGCGACACGGTGCGGGTCTCCAGCCGCTGAGCGCGAGCGCACGGGCGCTGTCAAAAAAAATTCATCGAATCCGCGTTCTCCACTTCCGCGTTTTCCCGCTCTTTCTTAGGAGAAGCCGCCGTCGATCCGCGACGTGGGCCCCGCCGTCCTCTCTCCTCCAAGGAACCGCAATGCGGAAGCAGCTCTACCTGTCGATGGTCCTCGCCCTGTCACCCTGCCTGCTCGCCCAGGCGCGCGCGGCGACGCCGGATGGGCTGGAAGTGCGGGTCACCGCGCCGATCGCCGCGCAGCCGTTGGGCCGCGCGCTGGAACAGCTCTCGCGCAACTCGGGCGTGCAGTTCCTGTATTCGCCGGCCGGCACGGCGCGCATGGGCGGCGCGGTGCCGGCGGGCGCCACCGTCAAGCAGGCGCTGGATGCGCTGCTGGCCGGTACCGGTCTGACCTATGCGGTGGTGGACGGCAACGTCATCGCCATCGATCCGGCCCCGGCGCGCAGCGAACCCAAGCCGGCCGCGCCGACGCCGCGCGAGGACGAGGGCAGGGTCGCCCCCACCCTGGATGCGGTGAAGGTGATCGCCGCGCACGAGGTGATCGAGCAGAAGAAGACCTCGTCGATGATCCGGGACTCGGTGATCTACGACGAGATGGACAGCTACGGCGACGAGACGCTGGCCGAGAGCCTGATGGCCGCGCCCGGCCTGAGCGCGGTGGAGGACGCAGGCGAGCCGCGCTACGTGACCGTGCGCGGCGTGCAGGCCAACCTCAACTACACGACCATCGACGGCATCGCGATCGCCAGCGTGGGCGCCAGCGGCTCCGGCGAGCGCATGAACAACCTGCAGCTGATTCCCAGCGACGTCGGCACCCGCACCGACATCTACAAGAGCTTCAGCGCCGAGCAGGCGCCCGATGCCATCGGCGGGGTGATCGACATCATCAGCCGCAGCGCGTTCGACCGGTCCGGCAAGTACGTTTTCGCTGATCTAGCCGGCATCTACTCCACCGCCGAAACCGATGTCGGCCGCAGTGCCGGCGGCGACCACAAGACCCTGGGCCACTTCGGCAAGAGTGCCAAGGCGGTGTTCTCCAACCAGTTCGGCGCCGACCAGCAGTTCGGCATCGTGGCGGTGGCGCGCTACGAGCAGCGTTCGCGCAACAGCATCAAACGCTGGGTGGAATCGAACTACTACTACAACGATGCCGGCAAATACCTGACCGACGGCACCACCGAGCCCAGCGAGGCCAGCGGCTGGAACGGCCTGCGCGCGCCGGGTAATTTCAGTACCGGCACCTACACCAACTACATCACCAACTTCGGCGGCTCGGCCAAGCTGGAGTGGAAGCCGTCGGATGAGCCCTTCTACGCTTCGCTGCTGCTGTACTCGTACCGGTTCTACGAGAACTCGACGATGAACAAGACCGACCTGTACTCCAATGCCAAGTTTCCGATCCGCGACCAGACCGAGGACAGCGGCACCACCCAGATCAACAGCATCTACATCAAGAACCGGCACGACCGCTGGGACCGCAGCAACCGCGGCGCCATCGCCCATTTCAGCTGGGACGTGGGCGATGCGTCCAAGCTCACCCTGCGCGCCGGCCACACCGAAGAGACGTTCGACAACACCCAGGTCTACTGGGGCGTGCGCGCCTATCCAAGCAACCTGTTCGTCGACTACGCCAACGACAGCCATGGTTTTCCGAACGCGGTCGGCGTCTCCGATCCGAGCCTGCTGACCAGCTCGGCGTTCAAGCTCAATCCGGCGCAGGCCTACACCTCGCCACGCCAGGCGCAGGAGACCGTCGACAACCTGCGGGTGGACTTCACCCACAACATCGATGCCGATGCGCGCGGCTTCGGTGTCGCCGCCGGCGCCGAGTACCGGCACCTGAACATCTGGCAGAACGTGGATTTCGACTACTACAAGACCAGCGCGACGCTCAACGATTATCTTTATCCGGGCGCGACCCTGCTGGGCACCGTGCCGGGCTTTCCGTTGATCGACAACCGCAAGTGGAGCGAGCAGCTGGCGCCAACGCTGGGCGACAACAACGCGGCCTACCCGAACGACAACGTCACCAGCGACTACAAGTACGTCGAGGACATCAGCAACGCTTACGTCTCGGCGCACTACGCCTGGGAGCGGCTGCTGCTGATCGGCGGCCTGCGTTACGACCACACCCGCTTCGATGCGTTCAGCCCGTTCAGCGCCGACGGCGGCAAGACCTATACGGCGGACTTGCGCAAGACCGGCGGCGGCTACGACAACCTGTTGCCGTCGTTGAACGCCACCTTCAAGCTCAGCGAAGACCAGCGCCTGCGCTTCTCGGCCAGCCGCACGCTGGGCCGTCCGACGCCAAGCAACATCGCCCAGGCCACCAACACCAGCTGCGGCGACGACGGCCAGGGCGGAAATTTCTGCACCATCCAGCAGGGCAACGCCAGCCTGGAACCGCGCCGCGCCACCAACCTGGACCTGGCCTGGGACCTGTACTTCAACGGCAACAACGGCCTGGTCTCGGTGGCGCTGTTCGACAAGGTCATCAAGGACGACATCTACACCCTGACCACCTTCCAGACCATCGGCGACATCCGCTACCGGGTGACCCAGCCGATGAATACCGACGAATCCACGCTGCGCGGCGTCGAGTTCTCCATCGCCAACCGCAACCTGCACTGGGGCCGGCAGCGCTTGGACATGTATTTCAACGCCACCCGGCTGGAAGGCCGCACCGACTACCGGATCAGCGACGGCAGCGAGCGCCGCCTCGACCGCCTGCTGTACCAGCCGGACTGGTCGTTGAACGGCTCGCTGATCTGGCGCATGCCGTGGCAGGGCGCGCAACTGCGCGTGTCCGGCACCTACCGCAGCCGCATGCTGGTCGACTTCGGCGACACGCAATGGCTGGACTCGTACTACGACCCGTACATGACCTTCAACCTGGCCTTCAGCCACCGGATCGGCAAACACGTGACGCTGAAGTACGAGGCCAAGAACCTGTTCAACACGCAGCCGACCTACAGCACCGGTCCGAACGGACGCTTCCGTACCGAGATCGACGACTACGGTCGTTTCTTCTACTTCCACCTCATCTACAACTGAGGCGCTGGCCATGACCACATTCGATCGCAGGCGCTTTCTCGCCCTGTCCGGCCTTTCCGCGTTCGGCGCCTGGATGGGCACCGCCTCTGCGCTGGCCGCGCAGACCGACGCCAAGTCCCTGAGCCCGCGCAACCTGCTCGCCGCGCCACGGTTCGCGAGTACGCCGTTCGCCCTCGGCGTGGCCTCCGGCGATCCGGCGCCGGACGGCGTGGTGCTGTGGACGCGGCTGGCGACCGAGCCGCTGGTGTTCGGCGGCGGCCTGCCGGCGCGGCCGATGGTGGTGGAGTGGCAGGTGGCCAGCGACGAGGGCTTCGGCACGCTGGTGCGGCGCGGCTCGTCGCTGGCCCATCCGGAACTGGGCCATGCGGTGCATGTCGAGCTGGAGGGATTGGCTCCCGGCCGGCCGTACTGGTATCGCTTCAGCGTCGGCGGCCACGCCAGCCCGGTCGGCCGCACCTGCACCTTGCCGGCGGCGGGCGCGAAGGTGGAGCGGGTGCGCTTCGCGGTCGCCGGTTGCCAGCAGTACGAGGAAGGCCACTACACCGCATGGCGGCGCATCGCCGAGGAGCCGCTGGACTTCGTCTTCCACTACGGCGACTACATCTACGAGGGCGAAACCAAGCTGGGCGTGCGCAAGATGAACGGGCGCCCGTTCACCAACCTGCGCAACCACGTCGGCCCGGAGATCTACACGCTGGACGACTATCGGCGCCGCTACGCGCAGTACAAGAGCGATGCCGACCTGCAGGCCGCACACGCGGCGGCGCCGTGGTTCGTGACCTTCGACGATCACGAGGTGGACAACAACTGGGCCGGCGCGGAAGACCAGGATGACACGCCCAGCGAGGTGTTCGCGCTGCGGCGCGCGCAGGCGTTCCAGGCCTACTACGAGAACATGCCGCTGCGGCACACGTCGTTCCCGCGCGATGGGCACATGCAGCTCTATCGGCGCGCGCGCTACGGCGACCTGATGGACCTGCACCTGCTCGATACCCGCCAGTACCGCAGCAAGCAGGTCGACATGGCGCAACGCACGCAGGTGGAGTCGCCGGCGCGCAGCATCGTCGGAGCCAAGCAGGAACAATGGCTGTTCGACGGCCTGGCCGACGCGGCCCCGCGCTGGCACACCATCGCCCACCAGGTGGCGTTGGGCAATTACGCGGAAGAGAAGAATGGCGCGGTGGTGTTCTCCGACGACCAATGGTCCGGCTACCTGGCCAGCCGCCGGCGCCTGCTCGAGCACATCCAGCGCGTCGGCTTCGGCAACGTGGTGACCGCCTGCGGCGATGCGCACCGCCATTACGCCAGCGATCTGGTGCAGGACAATGCCGATTCCGGAATCGTCTCCAGCGAATTCCTCGCCACCTCGATCAGTTCCGGTTCCGACGGCCTGGGCGTGGATGCGTCGGCCGAAAGCACGCTGCGGCACAGCCCGCACCTGAAGGCCACCACCGACAAGCGCGGCTATGTGCTGTGCGACGTCACCCGCGATGCGTGGATCGGCGACATGAAGACGCTGGACCAGGTGATGCAGCCGAACGGCACGCTGCAGAGCTGGAAGCGCTATGCCGTGGAACACGGCAGGCCGGGGCTGCAGGATGCCTGACGCCGGCGCATGCGGGCTCGCGAGCGAGGCGGGCGCAGGGCAGCTTCCGTGTTGTCCACTCGCCCATGTGGGGGCAGCAGCGCGGGCGCGGGCACTAGGCCCGCTGGTTCCGGGACAGGCGCGCTGCACGCCGCGTTTCACGCCAGGAACGCGCGTGCGTTGGACTTCACCGTCCGCAGCGCCAGCCGTGCCGGTGCCAGCCCAGGTGCGGTCGCCTCCAGCACCAGCGTGCCGGCCGCACGGCTGGTCTGCAGCAGCGCCATGCACAGCCCATTGAACGCGCGGCGGCTGTCGCCCTTGTCGTTCTCGTGGCTGGCCGGGTCGCCGTTGCCCAGGCCGATCAGCCGGCCGGCACCGCGGACGGCGAAGCGCACGGCGTTGTCGGCGGTGGGGACGACGCGGCCCTGCGCATCGACGATCTCGACCGCGACCACGGCGACGTCCTCGGCGTCGGCAAGCAGTTCGTTGCGGTCGCTGCGCAGGCGTATCGCCGCGGCTGCACCAACGGTCGTGCGGGTCTGCGCCAGCACCTGCTTGCCGTCGCGGTAGCCGCGCGCCTCGATGGTGCCGGGCGCGTACTTCACCCGCCATTCGACGTGGCCGTAGGCGGGCACGGGCTGCAGGCCCTGGCTTGCGCCGTTGACCAGCAGTTCCACCGCGTCCAGGTTGCTGTGGCACCAGACGTCGACCATGCCGTTGTCGCGTTCGTCCAGCATGCCGTCCCAGTTCCAGTGCGGGAACAGGTGCAGCACCGGCTCGCGGGTCCATTGCGCGCGGTAGTACCAGTAGTTGTCCTTGGGGAAGCCGCAGCTGTCGAGGATGCCGAACTGCGAGGCCACGTTCGGCCAGCGGTTGTACGGGGTGGGTTCGCCGCGGTAGTCGAAGCCGGTCCAGACGAAGCCGCCGGCGATGTACGGCCGTTGCGCGACGTAGCTCCACCAGGCTTCGGCGCTGCTGGCCCACCATGGGTAATCGAGGTCGTAGGCGCGCGCGTAGCCGCGCGTGTCGTCTGTGCGGTAGTTGCCGCGCACGCCGACGGTGCTGCCGGTTTCGCTGCCGTAGATCGGAATGTCGGGATGGCGCGCGTGGAAGGCATCCATCTGCGGGGTGCGGTAGTTGAAGCCGAGTACGTCCACCACCTGGCCGACGCCGTCGTCGAAGCCCTGGTCCATCGCGAAGGTGGTGGGGCGGGTCGGGTCCAGGCGCCGCACCAGCCGCTGCATGCGCGCGACGATGCGTGCGCCGCGCGCGGTGACCATCTGCGGCTCCTCGTTGCCGAGCGACCACAGCATCACGCAGGGATGGTTGCGGCCGCGCCGCACCATGGTTTCCAGTTCGGCCAGCGCCTCGCTGTCGGAGGACATGCGCCGGGTCTCGTCGATGACCAGCAGGCCGAGCCGGTCGCACAGTTCCAGCACTTCCGGCGCGGCTGGGTTGTGCGAGCTGCGGTATGCGTTGCAGCCCATCGACTTGAGCTGGCGCAAACGCCATTCGTGCAGGCGCTCGGGAATGGCGGTGCCGACGCCGGCATGGTCCTGGTGGTTGTTGGTGCCATGCAGCTTGAACGGCGCGCCGTTGAGCAGCAGGCCGCGCTGTGGGTCGAACTGCAGGCTGCGCACGCCGAAGCGGGTGGTCAGCGCATCGCAGGCGTGGCCGTCGCTATGCAGGTGGGTGCACAGGGTGTAGCGCTGCGGCGTGTCCGGCGACCACAGCGCGGGCGTGCCGAGATCCAGCGTCTGTTCGACGCGCTGCACCACGCCCGGCGCCACGACGACCGGCGCCGCGGTCGCGCGCGCGACGATGCGCCCGTCCGGCGCGCGGATCACCGAGGTGACGCTGCAGCTGCGCGGTTCGGCGCCGCTGTTGCCGAGTTCGGTACTGACCAGCGCCTGCGCGGCGCCGCCTTGCCACGGGCTGCGCACGAACACGCCGTCCAGCGGCACGTGCAGCGCATCGGTCTTGCGCAGCCACACGTGGCGATAGATGCCCGCGCCCTCGTAGAACCAGCCTTCGCCCAGGCTGGCGTCGACGCGCACGGCGATGACGTTGCGCTTGCCGTAGTCGAGCACGTCGCTGAGATCGACTTCGAAGCCGCAGTAGCCGCTGCCGTTGCGGCCGACGATGTGGCCGTTGCAGAACACGATGCAGTCGCGGAACACGCCGTCGAATTCCAGGCAGATCCGCTTGCCCAGGTCGTCGGCCGGAATCTCCAGTTCACGCCGGTACCAGCCGATGCTGGTCTGCGGATCATTGCGGCCAAGCGGCTTGTAGCCGTGCGCGGCCGCCGGGTCGTCGGCCAGCATGGCGGCGGAGGCCGGATCCTGGCGCACCGGCAGTGCCACCGCCCAGTCGTGCGGCAGGTCGATCGCATCCCAGTGGCTGTCGTCAAAGCCAAGCAGGGCCGCATCGGCGGTGTCCTTTCCGGCCTTGGCGTAGGTGCGTTGGAACGTACCGAAGTTGAAGTCGCGCGCCGGGTCGTCGGCATGGCCGAGGTGGAAGCGCCAGCCGAAATCGCACAGCAGGCGTTCGCGCGGCGCTGGCGCGTCTTCGTCCAAGCTCAGCGCCGGACCTGCGCCGCTGGCGCTCGCGGCCAGCGCCGCCGGTGCCAGGGCCGCCGCCGCGCCGGGAACGGCCACCTGTACGCCGCCGGCGACCAGCGAGCGCAGCAATTCGCGTCGGCTCAGTTCGATCATGGTTGCGGGTCCTGTGCGTGCGGCGCCGGCGCCGCGTCGGTCCTGGCCTGCGGCGCAGGCCGGTAGGCGTGGCGCATGAAGCCGATGCTGGGCAGCAGCTCGTTGCCGTGCGCGAAATCGAAGAAGCTGGCGTTCTCCCACGATGAGCCGGTGCCCCAGCGCGTCTTGCAGCTGCTGCTGGTCCAGGCCGGCTCCCAGTACACGACGCCGCTGCCGCCGTTGTCGATCACCAATTGGGTGAGGTCGACCAGGTAATCCAGTTGCCCTTGCGGCGTGGCCGGGTAGCCGGCGATGAGCGAGTCCTCGCCGAGCAGGTTGTGCGAGGTGTCGCCGCTGGCCAGCGTCCACGGGTAGGCGGTCTCCACCACCATCACGTCGGCGCGGTAGCGTTGGCGTAGGCGCTTGATGGTGGCGCCGAGTTCGTCCATCGATTCGCTGGACCACTTGCGGTAGTAGCTGATGCCGATGAAGTCGAAGTCGCGCACGCCGGCCTTGCTCGCCGCGGCGAACCACGGCTCCACGTTCTCCGGTTGGGCGATGTGCAGCATCACCTTCGGTTTGATCGCCGAGCGTGCACCGGCGTCGCGCACCGCCTGGATGCCGGCGCGCAGCAGCGTGGCGTTGCGCGCCCAATCGATCGGCCGGCGCTTGTCCCACGGCTGGCGGTCCATCAGGTCCGAGTTGCTCTCGTTGCCGACCTGCACCAGCTCCGGCATCAGCCCGGCGCGGTCCAGCGCGCTCAGCGTGTCGTAGGTGTAGCCGTACAGCGTGCGCGCCAGTTCGTCCTGGTCGGTGATCGCGGCCCAGGCCTTGGGGATCAGTTGCTTCTCGCCATCGGCCCAGTCGTCGGAGTAGTGGAAGTCCAGCAGCACCTGCATGCCCTGCGCGCGGGCGCGGCGGATGGTCTTCTTGACGTCGCTCAGGTCGCTGTAGCGGGTCCAGCGCGCGTCGTTCCACAGGCGCACGCGCACCAGGTTGGCGCCGTGCGCATGGAACAGGACGAACGGGTCCTGCACCGCGCCGTGCTCGCGGTACTGCACGCCGCAGTCCTCCATTTCGTTGACGTAGGACAGGTCGGCGCCCAGGTACAGCGGACCGGCGCCAGCGGCGGCCGGTACGAGGGCTAGGGCGGCGGCGAGGGCCAGCGCGAGCGCTGGCATCCAGTGACGGCGTGTGTGCGGCATGCGGTACCTGCGGCAGAAGGGCTCAGAACGTGTAGGTCGCTTCCAGGGCGAAGCGGCGGCCGAACAACTGGTAGCCGCCATCGTCCTGGTTGGCCAGGCGGTTGCGCTTGTTGTCGCTGTAGGCGCGCAACGGCTCGTTGCTCAGGTTGCCGACCTGGAACTTCAGCCCCAGGTGCTCGCTGAAGCGCCAGGCCAGGCTCAGGTCCACCGTGCCTTCGCTTTCCAGCCGCGCCAGGCGTGCGGCGTTCCAGCCGTACACCACCGTGTAGGGGCTGTGGTACTTGTAGCCCACGCGCGCTTCGAACTTGCTGTTGCTGTACCACAGGTCGAAGGTGCCGGTGTTGCGCGCCAGGCCGCTGAGCGGCAGCGGATCGTCGGCCGGCGAGAATTCGTGCAGATTGGACTCGACGTAGGAGTAGTTCGAGTAGACGCCGAAGTTCTCCATGTGCGGGATGAAGAAGAACGGTGTCTGGAAGGTCAGTTCGGCGCCGTTGATATAGCCGCCGCCGCCGTTGAACGGGCCGCTGATCAGATAGTCGCGGCCGTCGATGGTCTCGTGCTGGGTCTTGTAGCCGATGCTCGAGTCCACCCACTTGCGGTACAGCGCCAGCGCGGCCAGCGCTTCCTTGTGGAAGTACCACTCGTAGGACAGGTCGAGCTGGGTGGCGCGGAACGGATTCAGTTGCGGGTTGCCGCCGCTGCCGGTGAGCTGGCCGACGGTGGTGTTGGGGTCGTCGAGCGCGCGGCCGGTGCGCAGTTCGTCCAGCGGCGGACGCGCGATCACCTTGGCCACCGAGAAGCGCAGGATGCGCGCGTCGTCGAGCAGGAAGTTCAGCGTGGCGCTGGGCAGCACGTCGGTGTAGTCGTTGCTGGCGCTGCTGGGCTGGACCACGCCGCCAACGGTGTCGTAGCCGTCGCTGGTGGTATCGGTGTGGACCGCGCGCACGCCGACGTTGCCGGTGACGTCGACGCCGAACCATTGCGAACTGAACACCGCCTTGGCGAAGGCTTCGCGCACGTTTTCCTTGACGTTCCAGTGGTCCAGCCGCTGTTCGGCGTTCAGGCCCGGATCGAAGCCGCCGAAGCCGAGCCTGGCGATCGCGTCCAGATCGCCGCCGGTCAACGTCGGCACGTTGAGGTCGGGCATCTGCACTGGATGGATCAGGTCCTGGTAGGCGGAGATCGGCTGGTCGTAGCCGGACTGGAAACTGGTGAAGTGGCGGTTCTCCTTCTCGCGCCGCGCCGCACGCGCGCCGAACTGCAGCGCGGTGATCGGCGAATCCTCGATCGCGCGGCTGGCGCTGAGCGCCAGCGCTGCGATCCGGTCGCGCAGCGCCTGCGGCTCGGTCTGCCCGCTGATGCCCCATTCCGGCGTGTCGGAGCTGGTGCTGATGGTGGGGGTGACGCCGTGGCGGAAATCGAAGGACACGGTGTCCGGATTGCTGCCGAAGCGCACCGCGCGCCAGTCGTTGTCGCGCTTGGCCTGCGAGAACGACAGGTCGCCGCCCAGGGTCCACACGTCGCCGCTCCACTTCGCGTTGAGGCCGCCGGCGGCAAGCGTCTTGACCTCGCTGTAGTGGCTGATGACGTGGTCCACCTGCAGGTTGGAATCGGCCAGCGTGGCGGCGACCACGTCGCCGTCGACGATGGTGTAGGACGAGCCCGGCGTGGTGTACGGATTGCTGGCCGAGAAGATGCTGTAGCCGAGGTTGTTGAACCAGTTTTGGCGCTGGTCCTCGTCGATCTTGATCCGCGAATACAGGCCGTCGAGCTTGAGTTCGAGGTTGCCCGAGCGCCACTGCACGGTGCCCATCGCGCCGGTGCGGGTCTGTTCGGTCAGCTTGAGCTGGTCGGCCGCGCCCCATGGGGTGTAATCGACCTTGCCGTCGCCATCGACGTCGCGCGCATTGCTGTCGTCGGTATAGCCCCAGCTGCCGATCGAGACGCCGGCGTTCTTCTGCTTCTGGTAGGTGGCGCCGAGGGCGATCGCCAGGTTGTCGTTGAAGCGGTGGATCCAGCTGGCGCCGAGGCGGTTGCCCCACGGCGAATAGCCGTCCACGTCCTTGGCTTCGTCGTAGTAGATCGGGCCGGCGGTGCCGACGAAGCTGGGGCCGGTATGGTCGAGCGGGCTGATCGTGGAGATGTCCACGGTGGCGGCGATGCCGCCGGCCACCAAGTCCGCCGACTGGGTCTTGTAGACCTTGACCGTGGAGACGATCTCGGTGGGGAACACTTCCCAGCGCACCGCGCGGTTGGGTTCGGAGGAGGCGATCTCGCGGCCGTTGACGGTGCCCATGGTCATGCGCGGGCCCAGGCCGCGCACCGTGGCCAGGCTTTCGTTGCCGCGGTCGCGGGTGCCGTTGACGCCGGGCAGGCGCACCAGCGCCTCGGCCACGGTGACGTTGGGCATCTGCCCCATGTTGTCGGCGGAGATCACCTCGACCACATGGTCGTCGAGCTGCTTGGCCTGCACCGCCTGGTCGAGGCTGGCGCGCTGGCCGATCACCATCACGTTGTCCAGGGTGACCGGCGCCTGCCCGGTATCGCGGTTCGAGGTGCCGGCCGGCGGCGCCGGATCGGCGGCGACGCTCTGCGCGTGGGCGCCGAAGCTGCCGGCCAGGGCCAGGACGATGGCCGAGCCGAGCAGCGTGCGGGCGGCCTGGTGCTGCGCGCGCCGGCTAGCCGGGCGACGGTGTTGTTCAAAAGGCATCTTTGTTCCCTCCCAGGACAAAAGTTACCAAGCAAGTTGAAATGGGACCGGACAATCCGGTCCTCCTGGCCGCGCTGGCAGATCGCAGGGGTTAGTCCCCGTGCGGATGGTGCGAACGTGCGTCGTGTGGCCGCCTCGCTGCGCGAAGCTTGTTGCGTCCTGGCTGTCGTCGGTGGCGGAGTTTGCCCCCTTGCCGCCGCGCCGATCGCCTGGAACTGGGGGCGAGCATAGGAGTGACTGCCATTCCATTCCAATGAAGCATTTACTGCCGGCTATCTTGTTTTGGAATTGATCGCCATGTTGCAAAGCGGCATGGCGCAAGCGCTGCGAAGCGGTCGGCGGCTGCGCGCAGATCCCATCGTGGCGGGGCAGGGCGACGCGACGCGCCTGTAGTCCAGGCTCAAGACCGGTACGCGCGCCGACGCGTCTGCGCGCGTGGCGCGCCAGATCGCCGCGACTGTGCCGGCCTCAGCCAGTTGCGTCCACGGTGTCGCCGCTGTCGAGCAGGGCCGCCGCCGCCGCACCCAGGCTGCGTTCGCGATGGCGTAACGCGTGGAACGTGCGTGCGCCCAGCGCCATGCCGACGCGCTGCAGGCGGCCGCTCTCCAGCCACGGCGCGGCCGCCAGTTGCGAGATCGCCGCCAGGCTGTGGCCGGCGTGCACCGCCGACAACACTGCTTCGTTCGAGGGCAGGGTCAGCGCCACGCGCAGGCGTTCCGGCGCGACCCCGGCCGCGCGCAACGCCGCCTCGAACTCCGAACGCGTACCCGAGCCGGCTTCGCGCATGATCCAGGTGCTGGCCTCGGCCAGTCGCGGCAGGCCCAGGCGCAGGCGTCCGGCCAACGGATGGGTCGGCGCGGCGACCAGCAGCAGGCGGTCGTGGCCGAGCGCGGACAACTGCAACTGCGGATCGTGCACGCCGCCTTCGACGAACCCCAATTCCGCCCGCCCTTCGAGCACCGCGCGCGCCACGCTTTCGGTGTTGCCGACGCTGAGGCGGATCTGGATCTGCGGGAAGCGCGCGTGGAACGCCATCAGCCGCGTCGGTAGCCAGTAGCTGGCCACGGTCTGGCTGGCGTGCAGATCCAGCGTGCCGCGCAGCACGCCGCGCCACTCGCTCAAGGCCAGTTCCGCGGCGCGGGTGCGCGCCAGGATCGCCTTGGCTTCCGCGAAGAACGCCGCGCCGGCGGCGGTCAGCGCGATGCCGCGCCCGACCCGGTCGAACAGCGGCACGCCGTACTGAGTTTCCAGCGCCTTGATCGCGGCGCTGGCCGCCGACGGGGTGCGATGTGCGGCCTGCGCACCCAGGGTCAGGTGCTGGCGTTCGGCGACGGCGACGAACAGGGCGAGTTGTTCCAGGGTCACGGCGGGATCGTTCGGTTGGACAGAACGAACTATCCAGCATTATGCGATGGAATGACAGGATGGTCGGGCGCATCCTGCCGCCACTTCGACAGGGTGGCGGCAATGCACAAGGCACGAAACAAGGGCGCGGCACTGTTGCCGGGGCTGCTGCTGGCGATCGCGGTCGCCGCGCTGGCGTGGCTGACGGAGCAGGTGCAACTGCGCTGGCTGGGCCGGCCGTGGATCGATGCGCTGGTGTTCGCGATCGCGCTCGGCACCGTGTTGCGCACGGCGGTGCGGTTGCCGGCGCGTGCCGATGCCGGCATCGCGTTCGCCGCCAAGCTGCCGCTGGAAGTGGCGATCGTGCTGCTCGGCGCATCGGTCAGCTTCGGTGCGGTCGGTGCGGCTGGCGGCCTGCTGCTGGGGCTGATCGCGGCCACCGTGTTGCTGGCGATCGGCATCGGCTACGGCATCGGTCGCCTGCTCGGCTTGCCGGCACGGCTGGCCACGCTGGTGGCCTGCGGCAATGCGATCTGCGGCAACTCGGCGATCGTCGCCGCCGCGCCGGTGATCGACGCCGATTCGGACGAGGTGGCGGCCTCGATCGCGTTCACCGCGGCATTGGGCATTGTGGTAGTGCTGCTCCTGCCGCTGGCGGTGCCGCTGTTCGGCCTGGACCAGCGCCACTACGGCATCCTCGCCGGCATGACCGTGTACGCGGTGCCGCAGGTGCTGGCGGCGACGCTGCCGGTGGGCGCCATCAGCGCGCAGGTCGGCGCGCTGGTCAAACTGATGCGGGTGGTGATGCTGGGACCGGTGATGCTGCTGCTCGGCCTGACCGCGGGCCGGCCGGGCGCCGCGCGCCTGCCGCTGCACCGCTTGCTGCCGTGGTTCGTGCTGGGCTTCGTCGGCATGATGCTGCTGCGCTCCTCGGGCCTGTTGCCGCTAGCGCTGGCGGACGCGGCGCAGCGCGTTTCCGCGCTGCTGACCCTGGTGGCGATGGCGGCGCTGGGGCTGTCGGTGAACCTGCGCTCGGTGCTGGCCTCCGGCGGCCGCGTGCTGGCCGCGGGCACGCTGTCGCTGCTGTCGCTGGCGGCCATCAGCGGCTTGATGCTGTACTGGCTGCCGTGATGCCGCGACAGCCGGAGCATGCTCAGCCGCCCTGGATGCGGCCGCTTTCGCCGGCGCGGTACAGGGTGCCATCGGGATCGCGGGCCGGCACCGGTTGCTTCTGCTGCTCGCCGCGCATCGCCGACATGCGGTCGGCGAGCCGCGGCAGCATATGTGTCACCGCCGTATTGGCCTTGGCCAGCAGGCCCACCTTGACGTCGCGTCCGCCGTGCTCGGCGGCGTGCAGGATGGCTTCGGCGACGCGCATCGGGGTGATCATCGGCTTCGGCAGGGTCGGCTGCTCGCGCATGTAATTGCGTGCGTGCTGCGGGTAGGGCGTGTCCACCGCGGTGGGCTGGATCAGCACCACCGACACCGGCAGCTTGTCCACGTGCTCCAGTTCGATCCGCAGCGCATCGGTAAAGCCCTTCACCGCATGCTTGGAGGCCGAGTACATGCCTTGCAGCGGCACCACGGCCTCGGATGCTTCGCTGCCCAGGTTGATCAGGCAACCGTGCGAGGCGACGAGATGCGGCAAGGCAACTAGCGAGCCATGCACCACGCCCCAGAAGTTGACGTCGAACAGGCGCTTGCTGTCCTGGTCGGCCACCTCCGCGAGCTTGCCGTAGATCGCCACGCCGGCATTGTTGACCCAGGTGTCGATGCGGCCATAGCGGCGCAGTGCGGCGCTCGCCGCGGCTTCCAGTTGTTCGCGATCGGCGACGTCGGCGGCGAGCGCGATCGCCTCGCCGCCAGCGTCGCCGATCGTACTGACCACGTCCTCCAGCGTCTCGCGGCTGCGCGCCACCAGCACCAGCTTGGCGCCGCGCTCGGCGGCCATCAACGCGGTGCACAGGCCGATGCCGCTGGAGGCGCCGGTGATGACCATGACCTGTTGTTCGATGGGATGGTGTTGGTACGCCATGGCGCTGCTCCCAGGACAAGGACGACCCACGCTAGGTCGTACGCCGTGGCTTGGCGGTGAAGCGCAGATCGCTGCCGCGTCAAGGTTCGTACGCAGGCGTTGACGCTGCGGTAGCGCGACGTGAGACGCCGGCGAAGCCTGGGTGAAACGGGGATCACATGGTGTTGCCAGCCGTTGCGGATGCTGGCCCGCGCAGGCCGCTGCGGGCGGCGTGGGACGCCGCCTAGTCTGCCCTGGTCACTGTTGGGAGCATTCGCATGCAGGCATCTTCTTCCTCTCCGCACGTGCCGCCGTTTCCGCAGCTTCCGGCCACGCAGGTCGTGCGCGGCCTGCGACGTGGCGGTTACGCTTTCGTCTCCGAACAATGCGAGCGGCTGCACAGCGACGTGTTCCAGACCCGGATGCTGCTGCGCACCGCGACTTTCGCGCGCGGCGCGGATGCCGTCGCGGCGTTCTACCATCCGGGCCGGTTTACCCGGCGCGGCGCCTTGCCGCCGACCACAGTCGCATTGCTGCAGGGCTTCGGCAGCGTGCAGCGCCTGGATGGCGATGCGCACCTGCAACGCAAGCGCCTGTTTCGCGCGGTGCTGGCGCCTGATGCCAGCGCCGCATTGGTCGATGAATTCCGCAGGCAATGGCGCGAACGTGCGCGGAATGGGCGCGCATGCCGCAACTGGTCCTGCAGCAGGAAGCCGAACTGGTGTTGTGCCGCGCGGTGTGCCGCTGGGCAGGCATTCCGCTCGATGCGGCGCAGAGCCAGCGTCGCGCAGGCGAATTCGCGGCGATGATCGACGGCGCCGGCAGCGCCGGCGCGCGCTGGTGGCGCGGTTGGTGGCGGCGCAAGCGCAGCGAACGCTGGATCCGTGGCGTGATCCGCGCGTTGCGGCGCGAGGCCACGCCCGATCCCGCCACGCCGGCTGCCGCCATCGCCGCGTACCGAGATACGCAGGGCAGGACGCTGAGTGTGCGGGTCGCCGCGGTGGAGTTGATCAACCTGTTGCGCCCGACCGTGGCGGTGGCGCGCTGGATCACCTTCGCCGCGCTTGCGCTGCACCAGCACCCGCGCTTGCAGCAGCGGCTGCGCCTGGGCGAACCCGGCCTGCTGCGCAATGTCGTGCAGGAAGTGCGGCGTTTCTACCCGTTCTTTCCGATGGTGGGCGGGCGCGTGCGTACGCCGTTCCAGTGGCGCGGGCGCAATTTCCGCCGCGGCGAATGGATGATGGTCGATCTGTACGGCACCAATCACGATCCGACGCTGTGGACGCAACCGCAGCGGTTCGATCCGGACCGTTTCCGCGATCGGGCCGTGGGCAGCTTCGACCTGGTGCCGCAAGGCGGCGGTTCGGTCGAGCAGGGGCACCGTTGCCCGGGCGAAGACCCGGCCATTGCGCTGCTGATGGCCGCGGTCGAGGAGCTGGCGATGGGGTGCGATTACGAGGTGCCTGCGCAGGACCTGCACTATCCGCTGAACCGGTTTCCCACGTTGCCGCGCAGCGGCTTCGTGATCCGCGGCATGCGCTTGCGCGATACGCGGGTCTGACACAGCAGGCGGAGCGTACGGGCCTGCCGCGCGATCGCTCGGTTATGCCGGAGCTACGTTCCGTTGCCGAGCAGGCATCCCGCTGTGGGCGGCGCGCGAGTGTGGGCGATCTAGCGCAGGTCGGCGGCGGCAGGACCAATGTCTGCGGGCACAGGCGCGCCAATGGCGTTTTTTCCGCTGCCGAAACCGCAGTTTTCTCGCCTTCTCCACTTCTGTTCAACGACGCGCTAACGCCTCGCTGCACAGCATTGGGCCTAACCTCATGCAAGGAACAGATGTCATGCGCAACCTCATCAACGGAACGTCCTTGGCGGTGATGTTGGCCCTGGGCACCGGCGCCGCACAGGCGCAGAACGACATGTCCGGACAATCCGGGAGCCGCACGAACGGCACTGCCGGCGCAACGCAGTCCCAACCTTCCACGTCGCCTTCCTCCGCCACTGGCGCCGCGCCCGGCAGCCCCGCCGATCGGTCCGGTGCGATCAACGAAAAGCAGGCGCTCGGCGTACTGGCGGCGATCAACACCACGGAGATCAATGCCGGCAATCTGGCGTTGCAAAAACAGGTGACCGGCGCAGTCCGCGATTACGCCAGCCAGATGGTCAAGGAGCACTCGGACAACAACGCAAAGATCGTGCCATGGGCGCCCGATGCCAAGGCCGGTCCGGCCGAGCGGCAACTGCAGAAGGGCCAGGCGGAAGCCAAGACCTTGCAGGCGCTGCAGGGCGGCGCGTTCGCGCGGGCCTATATCGACGCCATGGTCAAGGACCACAAGGCGGCGTTGAAGATGC
The DNA here is from genome assembly GCF_014236815.1 of Xanthomonas sp. GW. Lineage (NCBI taxonomy): Bacteria > Pseudomonadati > Pseudomonadota > Gammaproteobacteria > Lysobacterales > Lysobacteraceae > Xanthomonas > Xanthomonas sp. GW. Next base: position 3,546,950 of record NZ_CP051189.1, on the reverse strand, counting down.
TGGACGATACCTTGATCCCCGCGGCCAAGACGCCGCAGGTGGCCGAGCATCTGCGTACCACGCGTACGCATGTCGCCGCGCATCTCGCCAAGGCGCAGCAGTTGCAGCAGAGCGGTGCAGCCGCGTCCGGTGCCGACGCGCGCTGAACGCTGCGCCGGAACCGCCGTTCCTTCCGCCGCCGGTGCCTGCGCCGGCGGCTTCAGCCAGAGAGATCCTTCCATGCGCGATTCTCCCGCGGTTGCAGAACACCCCGATGCGCTCGGCGGAACCCGCATGCTGCGTACCGTCAGCATCCTCGCCGAGCCGCACCGGATCCTGGATGCGTGGTGCGACATGGCCGTGCAGCAGCAGATCCTGGACGGCATCGCCGACCTGCAGTCCGGCGATGGCTACGCGTCGCAATGGCGGCTGCACCTGCCGCTGGACCGGCATATTGCACTGAACTACCGGCGCGGCGAGGCGCGGCTGGGCGAGTGGGTCCGCTACGAGGGCAGCGGCGAGCACGGCCTGCAGCTGCAGACCGAACTGAGCGTGCGTCCCGCGCCCAATGGTTTCGGTTGCGAAACCTTGCTGGCCGTGGAGTACCGCGTGGAAGGCGGCCCACTCGCGCAGGCGGCGGCGAAGCTGGTCGGCGCCGCGCCTGACGCCGTGGTCGCCACGGTCCTGCGCCGGTTCAAGGCATGGGTCGAATGCGGCGAGGTACCGACCTTGCGCGACAACCCGTCCGCGCGCGAGCGCGATCAACCCCGAGACTGAAGAGGACATGCCATGCGCGCACTTTGCTGGAACGGCGTGAACGACCTGCGCGTGGAGACGGTGCCCGATCCGGTCATCGTCAATCCGCGCGACGTGATCCTGAAAGTCGGACTCAGCACCACCTGCGGTTCCGACCTGCACTTCATCGATGGCTACATTCCCAGCATGCGCGAGGGCGACGTCATCGGCCACGAGTTCATGGGCGAGGTGGTGGAGGTCGGGCCGCAGGTCCAATCCCTGCGCGTGGGCCAGCGCGTGGTGGTGCCGTCCTTCATCTCCTGCGGCGAGTGCTGGCACTGCGGACGCCAGGAGTTCTCGCTGTGTGACAACACCAATCCGAACTGGGAAATGCAGGAGCCGCTGCTGGGTCATCCCACCGCCGGCATCTACGGTTACACCCATGTGTTCGGCGGCTATGCCGGGTCGCATGCGGAGTTCATCCGGGTGCCGCATGCCGACGTGGGCTGCTTCCCGATTCCCGACGAAGTGGCCGACGAGGACGCGCTGTTCCTGTCCGATGCAGGGCCAACCGGATTCATGGGCGCGGATTTCTGTCGCATCGAACCGGGCGCCACCGTCGCGGTGTGGGGTTGCGGCGGCGTCGGCCTGATGGCGCAGCAGAGCGCGAAGCTGCTCGGCGCCGAGCGGGTGATCGGCATCGATCGCCTGCCCGAGCGGCTGGCGATGGCGCGCGACGTGCTCGGCGTGGAAACGATCGATTATTCGGCCGTCGACGGCGTGGTCGACATGCTGCGCGAGATGACCGGCGGGCGCGGCCCCGACGCATGCATCGATGCGGTTGGCATGGAAGCGCATGGCACCGGCCTCGGCTATGCCTACGATCGGGTCAAGCAGGCGCTGCACCTGCACACCGATCGCGGGCAGGCGTTGCGCGAGGCGATCCTGGCATGCCGCAAGGGCGGCGTGCTGTCGATCCTGGGCGTGTACGGGCTAATGGACAAGTTCCCGCTGGGCGCGATCATGAACAAGGGGCTGACCGTGCGCACCGCGCAGCAGCACGGGCAGCGCTATGTGCCGCAGCTGCTGGACCTGGCGCGTAGCGGAGCGCTCAAGTCGCGTTTCCTGGCCACCCACAGGATGCCGCTGGAGGACGCCGTGCGCGGCTACGACATGTTCAAGCACAAGCACGAAGGCTGCGTGCGCGCGGTGTTCGTTCCGGGCATGACGAGCGCGGCAGCGGCGGCCACGGTGTAATAGTCTCCGCGGCGGTGCCGGCCTAAGGTGGCGGACATTCTCCGCAGACGTCACCGGCCAGCCATGGGACACGACCACAGCCACGCACCGACCGAGATCCGCCACGAGAAACCGCTGTGGTGGGCGCTGGGGCTGACCGCCACGTTCCTGCTGGTGGAGATCGCCGGTGCGTTCCTGACCAACAGCCTGGCGTTGCTGTCCGACGCCGCGCACATGGCCACCGACACCCTGGCGCTGATGATCGCGCTGGTCGCGGTGCGGCTGAGCCGGCGCCCGCCCGATGCCAAGCGCACCTACGGTTACGCAAGGCTGGAAGCGCTGGGCGCGCTGTTCAATGGCGGCATGCTGTTCGTGGTCGCCGCCTACATTTTGTGGGAAGCGGTGCAGCGGTTCCGCCAGCCGCAGGACGTGGCCACGGTCGGCATGCTCGGCATCGCCGCGTTCGGCCTGCTGATCAACCTGATCTCGATGCGCCTGCTCAAGGCTGGCAGCGGCGAGAGCCTCAACATGAAGGGCGCCTACCTGGAAGTGTGGAGCGACATGCTCGGCTCGGTGGCGGTGATCGTCGGCGCGCTGGCGATCCGCCTCACCGGCTGGAAGGTGATCGATCCGATCCTGGCAGTGCTGATTGGCCTGTGGGTGCTGCCGCGTACCTGGGTGCTGCTGCGCGAGGCGATCAACGTGCTGTTGGAAGGCGTGCCCAAGGGCGTGGACATGGCCGCGGTGCGTGGCTATCTGCGCGGCGTTGCGGGCGTGGAGGACGTGCACGACCTGCACGTGTGGGCGCTTGCCTCCAGCACCCCGGCACTGACCGCGCACGTGGTGATCGCCGACGGCGCCGATGCCGACGCGTTGCGTGCGGCCCTGTGCGATGGCCTGCATGCGCGCTTCGACATCGACCACATCACCCTGCAGATGGAAGCCGGGCACTGCGGCGCGGAGCCCTGCGGCACGCCGGCGCGCGCTGCATCGGGTACGCACGACGATCATGCGGATCACGATCACCACAAGCACGACGACCATGAGCACCGGCACCGCCATGCACATGGGCATTCGCATTCCTGACACGGGTCGGGCGTCTTCCGTCTCCTGTAGGAGCGGCTTCAGCCGCGACAGGATCTATCGGTAACGCCTGTCGCGGCTGAAGCCGCTCCTACAGAGGGCGCAGAGGACGAACGGCGGACTCAGGCCACCGGCTCGCGTAGCGCCGGCGCATCCCAGCCCGGGCGTGGCGCGAAGCGCTCGCCGTAGCGCGCCTGCAGTGCGCGCAGCCGCTCCAGCAGCGCGTCGGCGCCGGCCGCACGGATGTGCTGGATCGGGCCGCCGCGGAACGGGGCGAAGCCGGTGCCGAAGATCACCCCGGCATCGAGCAGGTCCGCATCGGCGACCACGCCTTCGTGCAGGCACGCCACCGCCTCGTTGAGCAGCGGCAGGATCAGGCGGTCTTCCAGATCGGCCGGCGCCTGGTAGTCCTTGTCCACTTCGGGCTTCTTCGCGCGCCCGTTCTCCCAGGCGTACAGGCCCTGGCCGTCCTTCTTGCCGCGCTTGCCCGGCTCCACCGTCTGCAGCGCCGCAGGAATCGGCAGGCCCAGGAACGGCGCCAGTTCCGCGCCGACGCCGGCCGCCACGTCCAGACCCACCGTGTCGATCAGTTCGATCGGCCCCATCGGCATGCCGAACTTCACCGCGGCCTTGTCGATCGCCGGGCCGGGGATGCCCTCGGCGTAAGCGGTGGCCGCTTCCAGCAGGTACGGGAACAGCACCCGGTTGACCAGGAAGCCGGGCGTGCCGGCCACCGGCACCGGCAGCTTGTCGATCGCCTTGCAGAACGCCGCCAGCCGCTTCTGGTTGTCGGCGGCCAGGCCGTCGTGGCAGACGATCTCCACCAGCGGCATCTGCGCCACCGGGTTGAAGTAGTGCAGGCCGGCGAATTGCGCCGGGCGCTGGATGTGCTCGCGCAGTTCGGTCAGCGGGATCGAGGAGGTATTGGTGCTGAGCAGCGCATCCGGCTGCATCCGCGGTTCCAGCGCCTGGTACAGCTCGCGCTTGGCCTGCGGGTTCTCGATGATCGCCTCGATCACCAGGTCGGCCAGCGGCACGCCGTCGCCGGCCAGGTCGCCCTTCAAGCGCGCCGCCACCGCCGGGCGCTTGCTGTCGTCCTTGACCCGCTTGGCGAACAGTTCACCGGCGCGACTCAGGGCGCCATCGATGAAGCGCTGCTCGCGATCCTGCAGCGTCACCTCGAAGCCCTTGTAGGCCGACCAGGCGGCGATGTCGCCGCCCATCACCCCGGCGCCGACCACGTGCACGTGGCGGATGCCATGATCCTTCCCGCCCAGCGCCTTGAGCCGCTCGGTGAGGAAGAAAATGCGGATCAGGTTGCGCGCGGTCGGCGTGCTCGCCAGCTTGACCACCGCCTTGCGCTCTGCGTCCAGCCGCGCCTGGATGCCGCCGCCGCCGCTGCGCTCCCATACGCCGATCAGCGCGTACGGCGCCGGGTAGTGTTCCTTGCGCGCCTTGCGCGCGACCTGCTTGCGCATCTGCGGCGCCAGCAGCTTGCGCGCCGGCCAGGTGTTGGTGGCCCAGGCGGTGGCGCGCTGCTTGAACGGGCGCGCGCTGCCGGTCAAGGCCAGCGCCACCGCGGTATCGACCAGTACCGCCGGTGCGGCGACCTTGTCGACCAGGCCCATGGCGCGGGCCGCCGACGCCGACACGGTGCGCCCGGTCAGCATCAGGTCCATCGCCGCCGGCGCGCCGATCAGCCGCGGCAGGCGTGCGCTGCCGCCCCAGCCGGGAAAGATGCCGAGCTTGGTTTCGGGCAGGCCGATGCGGGTGGAGCCGTCGCTGGACGCGACCCGGTAGCGGCACGCCAGCGCGATCTCGGTGCCGCCGCCCATGCAGAAGCCGTGGATCGCGGCCACAGTCGGGCAGGGCAGTTCGGCGAGTTTCTGGAAGGTGGCCTGGCCGCGGCGGATCGCGTCGTTGACGGTGCCGCGGCGGTCGAATTCCTGGAATTCCTTCAGATCCGCGCCGGCGATGAAGCCGTTGGCCTTGGCCGAGCGGATCACCACGCCCTTGGGCGGGTCGATGGCGATGCGTTCGAGCAGATCGCCCAGCTCCAGCAGCACGTCCTGCGACAGCGCGTTGACGGGCGCGTCCTGGCGGTCGAGGCTGAGCACGACGACGCCGTCGTCGCGGATATCCGCTTGCCAGTGACTGAATCGGAGCCCGTCGAAGCCTGAAAGCATGGGGAGGACCATCCGCTTATGTATGGAGAAGATCGTTATCATCCAGAGGTTGTTTCCGTTGCGTCAAATCCCAATCCACAGGGGAGTGACGCGGGTCCCGCGACCGCTGGCATGCCGCCAGCCTAACGGAATGCGGGTTAACGTCGTGGGGCGGCGGTCCGCAGGGGCGCTGAACTTTTTTCCGAATTGGCGGTCAGATGGTCCGACGTAGGTTGGGCTGACAGGAGTGCGGCCCGTTATGGCCGATGTCGAAACACCTCAGGAGCTGGACCTGGAACTGGTCCGGCGTGTGCAGCGCGGCGAAAGCGCGGCGTTCGATGTGCTGGTACGCAAGTACCAACACCGGATCGTCGGCCTGATCGGGCGCTACATCGCCGACTGGAGCGAATGTCAGGACGTGGCCCAGGACACCTTTATCCGCGCCTACCGCGCGATAGGGAACTTCCGTGGCGACGCCCAGTTTTCTACCTGGTTGCACCGGATCGCCGTGAACACCGCCAAGAACTACCTGGTTGCGCACAACCGCAGGCCGCCCACCGACGACGTCGACGTGCTCGACGCCGAGCAGTTCGACAGCGGCACGCGCTTGCGCGACACCGACACGCCCGAGCGCGAACTGATGCGCCAGGAGCTGGAACAGACGGTGATGAAGGCGGTCAATGCGTTGCCGGAAGAATTGCGAACCGCCATCACCCTGCGCGAGGTGGACGGGATGAGTTACGAGGACATCGCGCAGAAGATGGGTTGCCCGATCGGCACGGTGCGCTCGCGCATCTTCCGTGCGCGGGACGCCATCGACGCCGAACTCCGTCCCCTGCTGGATACCGACAGCGCCACTCGTGAGCGACACCGCGTATGACCGATAGCACTCCCATTCCCCAGGCCGAGCCGACTCCCGGCGCCACGCCGCCGGACAAGTTCGAACTGCACTACCGGCAGCAGCTGTCGGCATTGATCGACGGCGAGCTGCCGGCCGACGAGGCGCGCTTCGTGGTGCGCCGGCTGCAGCACGACGAGGAGCTCGCCGGCTGCCACGAACGCTGGCAGCTGTGCGGCGACATCCTGCGCGGCCGCGTGTGCATGCCGGCGCCGGCCGATTTCGGCGAGCGCGTGCGCCAGGCGGTGGCGGCCGAGGCGCAACGCGCCGAGGTGGCGCGCGCCAGTGATGCCGCCGGCAGCCGCCGTGCCTGGCGCTGGGGCGGCAGCGCGGCGCTGGCGGCCTCGGTCGCCGCGATCGCCTTGTTCATGACCCGCGAGCGCCTGCCCGATGCGGCGCCCGCACCAGCGCCGGTGCAGGTCGCCAGCTCGAGCGCTCCTGCCGCCGCGGCGCCCGCTGTCCCGGTGGCTGCCGTGCCGCAGACGCCGGCACCGGCACCGGCACCGACAGACCCGCAGGGCGACCTCGGCGCGGCGGTCGCCGCGGCGCCGGCCGTGGCCATCGCCGCCAACCGGCGCCAGGACGCGGCCGTCCGCCGTGGCGCGACCCGCACCCAGCAGGCCGCGCGCAGCAGCGCGGCGCGCGCCGCCGAACCGGTACGCGCGATCGCCGCCGCGGCACCGTCGCGGCCTGCGGCGAGCGCGCTGCCGCCGACGGCCACGGCGGCCGGCCAGGCGCTCGCGCAGCAACATGCCGGCGATCCGTTCGCGCACCAGCCCGCACCGTTGCAGGCGCGGCCATGGCCGCGCTCGGCGCTGGCGCCGGCCGCGTCCGGCGGCGCGTTCACCGCCAGTTTCCCGCGCCAGGGCGCGTCGGCGGCGTTCTATCCGTTCGAGCCGCGGCTGCCGGCCGACGCGGCGCCCGCGCCGTTGCCGCAGCAGCCTTGACCCCAGGCGTCGGTCGAAGCACGTGCTTCGCTCCGGCGCGCGGTGCCCGCGGCACCGCCCCTGTTTTCCTTCCCTTTCCCGAACCGGAGGCTCGCGTCCGATGACTCACCGTATCCGCAACCATCTGCTGGGCGTGTTGGCCCTGACCCTGCCGCTGGCCGCCTGCGCACAGCAACCCGAGTCGGCCGCGCCCGCTGCCGCCGCGCCGGCCGCGCGCGCGGCGCCCGCGCCGCAACTGGTCGCCGGCCTGCCCGATTTCACCAACCTGGTCGAACAGGTCGGTCCCGGCGTGGTCAACGTCGAAACCACCATCAGCCGCAAGGCCGCGGCCACGCGCACCGGCGCCGGCGGCATGCCCGACGACGCGCAGATCCCCGAATTCTTCCGCCGCTTCTTCGGCCCGGAAGGGATGCCCGGCCAACCGGGCATGCCCGGCCAGCAAGGGCCGGACGAAGACGACGCGACCCCCGGCGGCCGCTCGATGGGCTCGGGCTTCATCATCTCGCCCGACGGCTACGTGCTGACCAACCACCACGTGGTCGACGGTGCCAGCGAGGTCAAGGTCAAGCTGACCGACCGCCGCGAATTCACCGCCAAGGTGGTTGGCAGCGACCAGCAGTACGACGTGGCGCTGCTGAAGATCGAGGGCAAGAACCTGCCGACGGTGCGCGTGGGCGATTCCAACATGCTCAAGCCCGGCCAGTGGGTGGTGGCGATCGGTTCGCCGTTCGGCCTGGACCACTCGGTCACCGCCGGCATCGTCAGCGCCACCGGGCGCAGCAATCCGTACGCCGACCAGCGCTACGTGCCCTTCATCCAGACCGACGTGGCGATCAACCAGGGCAATTCCGGCGGCCCGCTGCTCAATACCCGCGGCGAGGTGGTCGGCATCAACTCGCAGATCTTCTCCGCGTCCGGCGGCTACATGGGCATCAGCTTCGCGATCCCGATCGACCTGGCGATGAGCGCGGTCGAGCAGATCAAGAAGACCGGCAAGGTCAGCCGCGGCATGCTCGGCGTGACCATGCAGCCGAACATCAGCGATGTAGAGGCAAAGGGCCTGGGCCTGACCGACACGCGCGGCGCGCTGGTCAACGGCGTGCAGCCGGGCAGCGGCGCGGCCAAGGCCGGGATCGAGCCGGGCGACTTCATCGTTGCCTTCAACGGGCAGAAGATCAACACGCGCGAGGACCTGCCGCCGCTGGTGGGCATGCTGCCGCCGGGCAGCAAGGCGCGGGTCACCGTGATCCGCGACGGCAAGCCGCGCGACATCAGCGTGACCCTGAGCGAGCTCAGCGACGACGGCATGGCGATGGGCCAGCAGCAGCCGGGCCGCGGTGGCGCGGCGCCGGCGCCGCAGGCCGCGGAAAGCAGCGCGCTGGGCATCAGTGTGGAGGAGATCCCGGCGCCGGTGCGGCAGAAGCTCGGGCTGCGCGCCGACGAGGGCGTGCAGGTGGCGCAGGTGAGCCGCGCGGTGGCGAGCAAGTCGCAGCTGCGTCCGGGCATGATCGTGCTGCAGGTCGGGCGCACTCCGGTGTCCACTGCGGCGCAGTTCCGCAAGCTCACCGCCGGCGCGAAGAAAGGCGACGTGGTGATGCTGCTGGTGCGCGCGCCGGGTAGCCCGGCCAGCCAGTTCATCGCGATCAGCGTCGACTGAGCGGCCGATCGCGGTAGTGCCCATGGCGGCCAGCGAACCCAGGTTCGCTGGCCGCCATTGATTTCATTGGGGTTTGTTGCGCGAAACCGTGCCCGCGCCGCCGCGGGCGTCGGTGTGCCGCAGCCGGGGCGCCTGGCTCCCTCCGGCCATGCGATAATGGCCCGTTATCCTGACGACGGTCCTGGCCGCCGCCCACCTCATGTCCTCTGATTCGATGCGGAACATCCGCAATTTCTCCATCATCGCCCACGTCGACCATGGCAAATCGACCCTGGCCGATCGCATCATCCAACTCTGTGGCGGCTTGCAGGCGCGCGAGATGGAAGCGCAGGTGCTCGACTCCAACCCGATCGAGCGCGAGCGCGGCATCACCATCAAGGCCCAGTCCGTGTCCCTGCCGTATACGGCCAAGGACGGGCAGGTCTACCACCTGAATTTCATCGACACGCCTGGCCACGTCGACTTCTCCTACGAAGTCAGCCGCTCGCTGGCCGCCTGCGAGGGCGCGCTGCTGGTGGTCGACGCCGCGCAGGGCGTGGAAGCGCAGTCGGTGGCCAACTGCTACACCGCGGTGGAGCAGGGCTTGGAAGTGGTGCCGGTGCTCAACAAGATCGACCTGCCCACCGCCGACATCGCCCGCGCCAAGGCCGAGATCGAGGCGGTGATCGGCATCGACGCCGAGGACGCGGTGGCGGTCAGCGCCAAGACCGGCTTCAACGTGGACCTGGTGCTGGAAGCGATCGTGCACCGCATCCCGCCGCCCAAGCCGCGCGACACCGACAAGCTGCAGGCGCTGATCATCGACTCGTGGTTCGACAACTACCTGGGCGTGGTCTCGCTGGTGCGGGTGATGCAGGGCGAGATCAAGCCGGGCAGCAAGATCCTGGTGATGTCCACCGGCCGTACCCACCTGGTCGACAAGGTCGGCGTGTTCACCCCCAAGCGCAAGGAGTTGCCCGCGCTGGGCGCCGGCGAAGTGGGCTGGATCAACGCCTCGATCAAGGACGTGCACGGCGCGCCGGTCGGCGACACCCTGACCCTGGCCGCCGACCCGGCACCGCACGCGTTGCCTGGCTTCCAGGAAATGCAGCCGCGCGTGTTTGCCGGCCTGTTCCCGGTCGATGCCGAGGACTACCCGGACCTGCGCGAGGCGCTGGACAAGCTGCGCCTCAACGACGCGGCGCTGCGCTTCGAGCCGGAAAGCTCCGAGGCGATGGGCTTCGGCTTCCGCTGCGGCTTCCTGGGCATGCTGCACATGGAAATCGTGCAGGAACGGCTGGAGCGCGAGTACGACCTCAACCTGATCTCGACCGCGCCGACCGTGGTCTACGAGGTACTCAAGACCGACGGCAGCGTGATTCCGATGGACAACCCGTCCAAGCTGCCGCCGCTGAACAACGTGGAAGAGATCCGCGAGCCGATCATCCGCGCCAACATCCTGACCCCGCCGGACTACGTCGGCAACATCATCACCCTGTGCGAGGAAAAGCGCGGCAGCCAGATCGGCATCAACTACCTGGGCAGCCAGGTGCAGATCAGCTACGAGCTGCCGATGGCCGAGGTGGTGCTGGATTTCTTCGACAAGCTCAAGTCGGTGTCGCGCGGCTACGCCTCGCTGGACTACCACTTCCTGCGCTTCGACGCCGGCCCGTTCGTGCGCGTGGACACGCTGATCAACGGCGACAAGGTCGATGCGCTGTCGATCATCGTGCACCGCAGCCATGCCGACCGGCGCGGCCGCGAACTGTGCGAGAAGATGAAGGACCTGATCCCGCGGCAGATGTTCGACGTGGCGATCCAGGCCGCGGTCGGCTCGCAGATCATCTCGCGCAGCACGGTCAAGGCGATGCGCAAGAACGTGCTGGCCAAATGTTATGGTGGCGACGTGTCGCGCAAGAAGAAACTTCTGGAAAAACAGAAGGAAGGCAAGAAGCGCATGAAGCAGGTCGGCCGCGTGGAGATCCCGCAGGAAGCCTTCCTGGCTGTGCTGCAGATGGATAAGTAGCCGGGATTGGGGATTCGGGATTGGGGATTGGCAAGCGCGCAAGCCTGTCTGATGTCCCGCTCTGCCGAATCCCCTCATCCCCAATCCCAAATCCCGTTCCGAAGGAACACGAATGAAATGGTTTGAAATCGCGCTGGTTGTGCTGACCTTCGCCACCGGCATTATCTGGTTGCTGGACAAGTTGTTCTTCGCCAAGCGCCGCGCCGCGCGCGCCGGCCTGCTGGACACCGAGCCGGTGCTGGTCGATTATTCGCGGGCGTTCTTCCCGGTGCTGGCGGTGGTGCTGATCCTGCGCAGCTTCATCGCCGAGCCGTACAAGATTCCGTCCAGCTCGATGATGCCGAACCTGCTGGTCGGCGATTTCATCCTGGTCAACAAGTTCGCCTACGGCTTCCGCCTGCCGATCACCAATCAGAAGGTGATCCCGACCAGCGAGCCCAAGCGCGGCGACGTGGTGGTGTTCAAGCCGCCGCACAAGCCGGACGAGAACTGGATCAAGCGCGTCATCGGCCTGCCCGGCGACCGCATCGGCTTCCACGGCGATACCCTGTACATCAACGGCACGCCGATGAAGTACCAGGTGCGCGGCGAGTACGTCGGCAAGGGCAAGGGCGCGGAGATGACTGGGTCCACGCTGCTCACCGAATACCTGCCGGGCCGCACCCACACCGAACTGGAGTGGCTGGACCGCAACAATCCGGCCGGCCAGGGCGATTGGGTGGTGCCGCCGGGCCAGTATTTCGTGATGGGCGACAATCGCGATAATAGCGAGGACAGCCGCTTCTGGACCCAGACCCACTTCCTGCCCGAAGAGAACCTGCGCGGCAAGGCGTTCCTGGTCTGGCTCAATTGCGAAGGCTGGTTCTGCAGCGGCAGTTTCGATCCCTCGCGGATCGGGACCGGCATCCAGTGATTTCTGGCGTAAGGGGAAGCGCGATGAAGCACAAGCAAAGTGGCATGACGTTGACGTCGTTCGTGATCGTGCTGGCGGTGGTGGGTTTCTTCGCCTACATCGGCATGAAGCTGTTCCCGATGTACATGGAGTACTACGCGGTGCGCTCGGCGATGAAGGGCCTGGCCGCCGAACCGGGCAGCGCCGACATGGATCCGGCGCAGGCGAAGATGCTGCTGTTCCGCCGCCTGGACATCAACAACTCGGACAACGTGAAGCCGGACGACGTCAAGTTCGACCGCATGGATTCGGGCTGGAAGATGCATGTGGCCTACGAAGTGCGCAAGCCGCTGGTCGCCAACCTGGACGTGGTCGGCAAGTTCGACATCACCCAGGACCTGACGACGCGCGGTGGCGAGTAAAACGATCCTGCGCGGCGACCGCATCGGTCACCGCTTCGCCGACCCGCAGCTGCTGGCGCAGGCGCTGACGCATCGCAGCGCCGGCGCGCCGCACAACGAGCGGCTGGAATTCCTCGGCGACAGCATCGTCAACCAGCTGATCGCCGAGGCGCTGTACCAGCGCTGGCCCAAGGCCGACGAAGGCGCGCTGACCCGCGCCCGCGCCGAACTGGTGCGCGAAGCCTCGCTGGCCACCATCGGCCGCCAGCTGGAACTGGGCGAGCGGCTGACCCTGGGGCCGGGCGAGATGAAGTCCGGCGGGCATCGCCGCGATTCGATCCTGGCCGACGCGGTCGAGGCGGTGGTCGCGGCGATCTACCTGGACGCCGGCTTCGAGGCCTGCCGTGCGGTGATCCTGCCCTGGTTCGAGACGGCGCTGGCCGCACTGCCGGTGGGCAAGCCGGAGAAGGACGCCAAGACCCGCCTGCAGGAATGGCTGCAGGCCCGGCAGCGGGCCCTGCCGGCGTACGAACTGATCAGCGAAACCGGCGACGAACACGCCAAGCTATTCCGGGTACGCTGCGTACTCGCCGAGCCTGCCCTCACCACCGAGGGCGAGGGCACCTCGCGACGGCTGGCCGAACAACAGGCCGCCGCCGCCGCCATCGAGCAACTGGATTCCAGCAAGTGAACGAGCAAGCCTCCCCTTACCGCAGCGGCAGCGTGGCCGTGATCGGCCGCCCCAACGTGGGCAAGTCCACCCTGACCAACGCCCTGGTGGGCGCCAAGGTCAGCATCGTCTCCAACCGGCCGCAGACCACCCGGCACCGCCTGCTGGGTATCGCCAGCTTCCCGGAAGGGCAGTTGGTGCTGGTCGACACGCCCGGGCTGCACCGCGAGCAGAAGCGCGCGATGAACCGGGTCATGAACCGCGCCGCGCGCGGCTCGCTGGAAGGCGTGGACGCCGGCCTGCTGGTGATCGAGGCCGGGCGCTGGGACGACGAGGACACGCTGGCGTTCAACGTGCTCAACGATTCCGGCATCCCGGTGGTGCTGGTGGTGAACAAGGTCGACCGGCTCAAGGACAAGACCGCGCTGCTGCCGTTCCTGCAGCAGGTCAGCGAGGGCCGCAGCTTCGCCGCGGTGCACCCGATCTCCGCGCTCAAGCGCAAGGGCCTGGAAGCGCTGGTGCGCGACCTGCTGGGGCTGGTGCCGGAAGCGCCGGCGATGTTCGGCGAGGACGAGATCACCGACCGCAGCCAGCGCTTCCTGGCTGGCGAACTGGTCCGCGAGCAGCTGATGCGCCAGCTCGGCGAAGAGCTGCCGTACGCGACCACGGTGGAGATCGAGCGCTTCGCCGAGGACGGCGCGCTGCTGCGCATCGGCGCGGTGATCTGGGTCGAGCGCGAGGGCCAGAAGGCGATCGTGATCGGCAAGGGCGGCACCCGCCTGAAGGACATCGGCGCCAAGGCCCGGCAGCAGATGGAGCGCCTGTTCGGCGCCAAGGTGTTCCTGGAGACCTGGGTGCGCGTGCGCGAGGGCTGGTCGGACGACGAGGCCGCGCTGAAGGCGTTCGGGTACGGGGAGTAGTGGTAAAGCCGGGATTCGGGATTTGGGATTCGGGATGACCAGCCGTTCGGCTGTGAAAGCCAGGATTCCGGATTTCGCAAGTTCGCCGCATTTCCGCTTTTCTGTAGGAGGGGCTTCAGCCCCGACGCCTTGCCGATAACGCGTCGGGGCTGAAGCCCCTCCCAAAAAAAACGGCTGAGCCGGAAATACAGCTGCCACTTCTCTTCGGAACACGGCGCTTTTGCATCAGATCGCTTGACAGCGATTTGTCCCCGGACAGCATTCTGGAGTCCCGAGTCCCGAGTCCCGAGTCCCGAGTCCCGAGTCCCGAGTCCCGAGTCCCGAGTCCCGAGTCCCGAGTCCCGAGTCCCCGAAGCTTCCATGCTCATCGAACACGAACCCGCCTTCGTCCTGCACGCGCGCCCCTGGCGCGAGACCAGCCTGCTGGTGGAAGTGCTGAGCGCGCAGTACGGCCGGCTGGGCGTGCTGGCGCGGGGCGTGCAGGGGCCGAAGAATCAGCCGCTGCGCGCCGCGCTGCAGCCGCTGCAGTCGATCCGCTTCAGCGCGCAGCGTCGAGGCGAGCTGGCCCAGCTGCGTGCGGCCGAGGCGCTGGATACGGCGCCGCGCCTGAGCGGCGACGGCATGCTCGCCGGGTTCTACATCAACGAACTGACCCTGCGCCTGGCGCCGCGCGACGATCCTGCGCCGGACCTGTACCTGGCCTACGCACGGGTGCGCGCGCGGCTGGGCGCGGAAGCGCCGCTGGCGTGGACGCTGCGTTGCTTCGAGCGCGACCTGCTGGACGCGCTGGGCGTGGGCTTCGACCTACGCCACGACGGCGACGGCGAGCCGATCGACCCGGCCGCGCGCTACGTGCTGGACGCCGAACACGGCCCGCGCCGCCTGCTCAGCGACCGCGGCCACGACCAGCGCAGCGGCATGGCCACCGGCCGCGCGCTGCTGGCGCTGGCCGCCGACGAGATGCCGGTGGCCGAAGACCTGCCCGGCCTGCGCCGCGGCATGCGCGTGGTGCTGATGCACCACCTCGGCGGGCGCGGCCTGAAGTCTTGGGAGATGCTGCAGGATCTGACCCGCCAGCGCCGCGACGCGGAGGCTGTGGAAATGTCGGAGGCGCCTGGTTCAATGGAAGTGCCTGGATCGCCGGTGCCGAAGGCCGATTGAGCCGCGCGTTCGCTTGCCGGCTTCTTGTAGGAGGGGCTTCAGCCCCGACCGCTTCTGCAGCATGCCGGCTTGCCGACGGTGTCTGTCGCGGCTGAAGCCGCTCCTACAGGGGTGTGCGGCAAGTGCGCCGACGCCCCGCTTCTACGAATCCCCAATCCCCAATCCCAAATCCCGGCTCAATGCAGCAACGCAGCGACCGCCTCGCTGAACTGGCTGCGCGCCTGCGACGAGGCCGGGTCGCCTTGCAGCTGGCGGACCGCGCGCGCCAGCCGGGCGGCGCCGACGAAGCCGCAGCTGGCCTGCAGCCGGTGCAGGTGGTTGCGCACCGCCTGCTCGTCGCTGAGCTGCAGCGCCGAGGCGACCGCGTCGCGGGTGCCGGGCAACTCGGCCAGGAACAGTTCGCGCAGCGCGATCAGGTGCGAGCGCTCGCCGTTGAGCGCGACCAGTGCGGTGGTCTCGTCCCAGTCCACCGCCGCCTCTGCCGCGTTCGGCGCGGCACCGACGCGGCCACGCGCCAGTAACCGCCGCACCGCCTGCAGCAGGCGTTCGGGACTGAGCGGTTTCAGCAGCACTTCGGCGAAACCGGCGCCGAGCAGGTGCTCGCGGACCGCGCCGCTGGCGTCGGCGGTATGCGCCAGCGCCAGGGTGCCGGGGCGCTGCCGCTGCAGGCGCTGCAGCAGGTCGGCGCCGCTGCCGTCGGGCAGGTTGGCGTCGATCAGCCAAAGGTCGTGTTCCTGCGCCTGCGCGCTGGTCAGCGCGGAAGCGACGGTGTCGGCCAGATCGACCTGCGCAGGCAGGGATTCCAGCGTCACTTGCAAAAACGTGCGACTGATCGGGTCGTCCTCGACCAGCAAAAGTCGCGTCACAGGGTCCTGGGTCGATGCCATCCTTATGCCTCCATGCGGCCTGGGCGCATCTTAGCGGCTGCGACGATGCGTCGCATCACTTTGCGCCGCCGCCGCCGCGTCCGCAAGCGGGTGTTCCGGGCCAACTGCTTTGGGGAGGGCGCTGGCCGGATCGGCGCAGGCCAGGGCAACCCGAGGCGCCGCGCCCGGGCGCTTGCGCGGCCCGCGTCGGCGCACGTGCCCGCGCACGGCAGGGCCGCTCCCGGCGCATCGGCAGGCCCTGGCGCATCTGCGACAATGGCCGCCCTTTTCCGCCCGCAGCCTGCCGCCACGTGGCCCGATCCAGAAAACGCCTAGACCGCACCCCGTTCCAGACCGATATCGTCGACCTCAGCCACGACGGCCGCGGCGTCGCCCGCCCCGAGGGCGAGGGCGGCAAGGTCGCCTTCGTCGCCGGCGCGCTGCCGGGCGAGACGGTGCTTGCCGAACCCACCGCGCGCAACCGCCATTTCGACGAGGCGCGCACCCTGCAGGTGCTGCAGGCCTCGCCGCAGCGGGTCGAGCCGCGTTGCCCGCATTTCGGGGTCTGCGCCGGCTGCGTGCTGCAGCACCTGGCCGAGGACCAGCAGATCCTGGCCAAGCAGCGGGTGCTGACCGAGAACCTGGAGCGGATCGGCCACGTGACCCCGCAGACGGTGTTGCCGCCGCTGTCCGGCGCACCCTGGGGCTACCGGCGCAAGGGCCGGTTCTCGGTGCGCCGGGTGGAGAAGAAGGACAAGACCCTGGTCGGCTTCCGTGAGCTTGATCCGCGCTTCGTCGCCGACCTGTCGGTGTGCCACACGGTGATTCCGCAGATCGGCTTCAAGGTGAGCGCACTGGCCGAACTGGTCGAGAGCCTGGACGGCAAGCGCGACATCCCGCAGATCGAATTCATCGCCGGCGACGACGCCGTGGCGCTGACCTTCCGCCACATGCAGCCGCTCAGCGCGCGCGACCAGGACGCGCTGGTGGCGTTCGCCCAGGCCCACGAGTTCGCCATCTTCCTGCAGCCCGGCGGCGTGGACAGCGTGCATCCGTTGTATCCGCAGCAAGTGCCGCTGTCGTTCCGCTTGCCGCAATGGGACGTGGAGCTGGCGTTCCGGCCGCTGGACTTCATCCAGGTCAACGCCTCGCTCAACCAGAAGATGATCGCGCTGGCGCTGACCCTGCTCGACGCGCAGCCCGGCGACCGCGTGCTCGACCTGTTCTGCGGGCTGGGCAATTTCACCCTGCCGCTGGCGCGTACGGTGCGCGAGGTGGTGGGCGTGGAAGGCGACGCGGGGCTGGTGGCGCGGGCGCGCGACAACGCGCAGCGCAACGGCCTGGACAACGCGCAGTTCTTCGCCGCCGACCTGACCCAGGACCAGCGCCAGGCGCCGTGGATGCAGCAGGGTTTCGACAAGCTGCTGCTCGACCCGCCGCGCTCCGGCGCGATCGAGGTGCTGCGGCAGCTGCCGTTGGACAGCTTCCAGCGCATCGTCTACGTCAGCTGCCACCCGGGCTCGCTGGCGCGCGACGCCGGCTACCTGGTCAACGAGCAGGGCTTCGTGCTGAAGGCCGCCGGCGCGATGGACATGTTCCCGCATACCGCGCATGTGGAGAGCATTGCGGTGTTTGAGAAGCCGGGAATCGGGAATGGGGAATAGGGAGTGGTAACAGCGACGTCCGCGCGCTGGCTTATGCTTTTCCCATTCTCCTTTCCCGATTCCCCATTCCCATGGCTATAGAAATCGAACGCAAATTCCTCGTCACCGGCGACGGTTGGCGCGCCGCGGCGCATCGGGTGATCCCGATGGCGCAGGGCTATATCAACGACCAGGCGGCGATGGACAGCGGCGCGCAGAAGGCCTCGGTGCGGGTCCGCATCCAGGGCGAGGAGGCGTTCCTCAACCTGAAGTCGCGCGAGCTCGGGCACACCCGCCAGGAGTTCGAATATCCGCTGCCGCTGGACGATGCGCGCGCGCTGCTGGCGCTGTGCGTGGGCGGGCTGATCGACAAGCGCCGGCACCTGGTGCAGCACCAGGGCCATCTGTGGGAAGTGGACGAGTTCCTCGGCGACAACGCCGGGCTGGTGGTCGCCGAGATCGAGCTGCAGAGCGCCGACGAGGCCTTCGCCAAGCCCGACTGGATCGGCAGCGAAGTCACCGACGATGCCCGCTACTACAATTTGGCGCTGGCCTCGCATCCGTTCTCTCAGTGGCCGGGATTCGGGATTGGGGATTAGGGATTCGTTGAAGTGCCGGGATTGGTGATTTGGGATTAGGGATTGGCAAAAGCGGGTCGCGTGCGGCGATCGGGTTTATGCTTTTGCGAATCCCCAATCTCGAATCCCGAATCCCCGCCCTATGCGCCTCGATATCTGGTCCGACGTAGTCTGCCCCTGGTGCTGGATCGGCAAGCGCCGGTTGCAGCAAGGCATCGCGGCGCTCGGCGCGGATGCGCCGGCGCTGGAAATCCACTGGCATCCCTACCTGCTCGATCCCGATGCCGGCACCGAGCCGGTGCCGCTGCGCAAGGCCTATGAAGCCAAGTTCGGCGGCGCCGCGCGTACCGAGCAGATCCTTGCGCAGACCCAGGCAACCGCGCGCGCCGAGGGGCTGCCATTCGACTTCGATCGCGGCCAGGTAAGGGTGACCACGCTGCCGGCGCACCGGCTGCTGTGGCTGGCGGCGCGCGAAGGCAACGCCGAGGCGGTGGCCGAGGCGCTGTTCCACGCGCATTTCGCCGAAGGCCGCAACCTGGCCGAGACCGGCACGCTGATCGCCGCCGGCGCCGCCGGCGGGCTGCCCGCGGCGCGGGTGCAGGCGCTGCTGGACGGCGACGAGGGCCTGGCCGAGATCCAGGCGCAGCTGCAGCAGGCGCAGGCGATGGGCATCCGCGCGGTGCCGACCTATGTCGTCGATGGCCGCCACGCGATACAGGGGGCGCAGCCGCCGGAGGTGTTCGCCGAGGCCCTGCGCGGCCTGCTGCCGCCGGCACCGGATGCGGCGCAGGACTGCGGCCCCGACGGCTGCGCTGTTTAGGCCGGTCACACGACGGCAACGTGGCGCGCCCACCGCGCGCCACCGGCACGCATTGGCAACGTATGGCGCCGCGTCGGCCTGCCGCCGGCGCCGGCATCTGCGACAATGCCGCCCAGGCGCGCTGAACAGCGCTGGCAGGAGAATCCCCCGCATGCTCGCGATCGGCGTCGCCGGTACCGAACTCACCGCCCAGGAACGCGACTGGCTGCAGCACGATGCCGTCGCCGGGGTGGTCCTGTTCAAGCGCAACTTCGCCTCCAAGGCGCAGTTGGTGGAGCTGACCGCGGCGATCCGCGCCGCGGCGCCGCGGCCGCAGCTGATCTGCGTGGACCAGGAGGGCGGCCGCGTGCAGCGCTTCCGCGAGGGCTATAGCGCTTTGCCGCCGCTGCACGGCTTCGGCGCGCTGTATGCGCGCGATCGCGATGCGGCGCTGGCGCTGGCCGAGCAGCACGCCTGGCTGATGGCCAGCGAGGTGCGCGCCAGCGGCGTGGACCTGAGCTTCGCCCCGGTGGTGGACCTGGCGCGCGGCAACCGCGCGATCGGCGACCGCGCCTTCAGCGACGATCCGCAGGTGGTGGCCGCGTTCACCGGCGCCTACGTGCGCGGCATGCACAGCGTCGGCATGGCGGCCACGCTCAAGCACTTCCCCGGCCACGGCACGGTGCTGGAAGACACCCACGTCGACAACGCCGAGGATCCGCGCCCGCTCGAGGTGCTGCGCCAGGAAGACCTGGTGCCGTTCGCCGCCGGCATCGCCGCCGGCGCCGATGCGGTGATGATGGCGCACGTGGTCTACCCGCAGGTGGCACCGGAACCGGCCGGCTATTCGCCGCGCTGGATCCAGCAGATCCTGCGCCAGGAACTGGGCTTCCGCGGCGTGGTGTTCTCCGACGACATCGGCATGGCGGCCTCGTTCGCTGCCGGCGGTGTCGCCGCGCGCGTGTCCGCGCACCTGGACGCCGGCTGCGACGTGGTCCTGGTCTGCCATCCCGAACTGGTCGAAGACTCGCTGCAGGCCGCGCGCGACCGCCCGCTCAATACCGCCGCGCTGCTCGGCCTGATCGGCCGCGGCGCCCTCGGCTGGGACGGCCTGCTCGCCGATGCCCGCTACGGCCACACCCAATCCCACTTGCTCGCAACCCTCGGAAAAACCGCCTGATGTCCACTCTCACCATCGCCCAGGCCCTGGCCCAGGCAGACCTGCTGGTCGATCGTCCGCAACTCGACCAGGCCATCGCGCGCATGGCCGACGCCATCGCCGCCGACTACCGCGGCGAGATCCCGGTCTACCTGACCATCATGCACGGCGCGCTGCCGTTCGCCGGGCAACTGGCGCTGGAACTGGGCGCGCGCGGCCAGGACCTGCAGCTGGATTATCTGCACGCCACCCGCTACCGCGGCGAGACCGTCGGCGGCGAACTGGTGTGGAAGCACCGTCCGGCCACCGCGCTGTACGGGCGCCGCGTGCTGCTGCTCGACGACATCCTCGACGAAGGCCTGACCCTGCTGGCGGTGCGTCAATGGTGCCTGGAGCAGGGCGCCACCGACGTGCGCATCGCGGCGCTGACGGTCAAGCGCCACGAGCGCTGCGTGGACGGCGTCAGCGCCGACTACGTGGGCGTGGACGTGCCCGACCGCTACGTGTTCGGCTTCGGTATGGACGTCAACGAAGGCCTGCGCAACCTGCCGGCGATCTACGCGATGAAGGAATAAGGCGCCGCGCCTTTTCCATCTCTCGCCGGCCTTCGCGGCCGGCGTTCGCGCACGTTCTGATTCGAGGATCCGCATGGACAACATCGCACTGGCCGTGATCGGCGGCACCGGCGTCTACAAACTCGCACAACTGGACGACGTGGAGACCCGCCAGGTCGACACCCGTTATGGCAGTCCGTCCGGGCCGATCCGCATCGGCACGCTGCTCGGCCACCGGGTCGCGTTCCTGGCTCGGCACGGCGAGGGCCATTCGCTGCCGCCGCACAAGATCAATTACCGCGCGAACCTTGCGGCGCTGCAGCAAATCGGTGCCACGCGGGTGCTCGCGCTCAACACCGTCGGCGGCATCGGCGAGCGCTTCGGGCCGCGCGTGCTGGCCTGTCCCGACCAGTTGATCGACTACACCTGGGGCCGCGTCTCCACGCTCAGCGAGGAGCCGGGCAGCGAGGTGCTGCACGTGGATTTCGGCCATCCCTATTCGCCGATGCTGCGCAGCAAGGTGCTGGCCGCCGCGCGCGTGACCGGCGCCGAGGTGGTCGATGGTGGCTGCTACGGCGCCACCCAGGGACCGCGCCTGGAAACGATTGCAGAGATCGCGCGGCTGCGCCGCGACGGCTGCGATCTGGTCGGCATGACCGGCATGCCGGAAGCGGGCCTGGCACGCGAATTGGGCCTGGAATACGTGTGTTTGGCGATCGTGGCCAACTGGGCCGCGGGCTGCGGCGACGCACAGGAAATCACCCTGGCCGAGGTGCTGGCGAATGTGGAGGCGGCGTCGGCGGGGCTGCCTGAGCTGATCGGCGAACTGGCGCGCGGGTGATTGTCATCGTTGCTCAAGCTTTGCATACTCCGCCGGTGCGGGCTGCCGCACAACCACCACCCATTCATTGCACAAGGTCTCGCATCACCATGCCGAACGGTACCGTCAAGTGGTTCAACGACGCCAAGGGATTTGGCTTTATTTCACCGGAAGACGGCAGCGCCGATGTATTCGCGCACTTCTCCGCGATCAATTCCAAGGGCTTCCGCAGCCTGCAGGAAGGACAGCGTGTCAGCTATGACGTGACCCAGGGTCCGAAGGGCGCGCAGGCCTCCAATATTACGCCTGTCGAGTAACTCACTTGCTCGGCTGAGCTGTTTTTGAGCCCCGCTTCGGCGGGGTTTTTTATGGATGGCGATACCGCCGCGGTGTCGCCCGCAATCAGTGGATGCGATGAAGCAACGGATGCAGATCGGCATCGTCGGCTACGGCACGGCGGGCCAGGCCCTGGCGCTGCTGCTGGCGCGCGACGGCCATCGGGTGCAGGTGTTCGAGCGCGCGCCGCAACCGGGTCCGGTCGGCGCCGGTTTCCTGCTGCAGCCGACCGGGTTGCAGGTGTTGTGGCGGATCGGCCTGCTCGAGCAGGCGCTGGCGCATGGCGCGCCGGTGCGGCGCCTGTACGGCGAAACGCCGTGCGGCCGCGCGGTGATGGACATGCGCTACCGCGACCTGGACACGCGCCTGTTCGGCCTGGGCATGCAGCGCGGCGCCTTGTTCTCGCTGCTGGCGCAGGCGTGGGACGGTTATGCCGAGCTGCAGCGCGACACGCGCATCGTCGCCATCGACGATGGCCTGCGCCGGGTGCAGGACCAGCACGGGCGCTGGCATGGCCCGTTCGACCTGGTGATCGCCAGCGACGGTTCGGCCTCGGCGCTGCGCGCGCAGGTGCAGGGCACGCGCCTGGACCGGGTCTATCCGTGGGGTGCGCTGTGGTGCCTGCTGCCGCGCGGCGACTGGGCCTTCGCCGACGAACTGCGCCAGCGCTACGTGGCCGCGCGCAAGATGATCGGCTTGCTGCCGGTCGGTACCCGGCCCGGCGATCCCGAGCCGCGCATGAGTTTCTTCTGGAGCCTGCCCACCGCCGATTTCGACGCCTGGCAGGCGCGCGGCATGGATGCGTGGCTGGACGAGGTCGCGCAGCTGTGGCCGCAGGCGCGCGAGCGCCTGGCGCAGGTGTGCGCACCGGCGCAGCTGGCGCGCGCCAGCTATCGCGACGCGGTGCAGCAGCGCTGGTACCGCGGCCGCCTGGTGCTGGCCGGCGACGCGGCGCATTCGATGAGCCCGCAGCTGGGGCAGGGCGTGAACATGGCGCTGATGGACGCGTGGGTGTTGAGCGAGAGTTTGCGCGAAGCGCCGGACCTGGACGCGGCGCTGGCGCGCTACCAGGCGCAGCGCCGCGCGCACGTGGCGGTGTACCAGTTCTGGAGCCGCTGGCTGACCCCGCTGTTCCAGTCCGAACGCGACCTGGTGGCGCGCGTGCGCGACCTCGGCATGCTCCCGGCCGGGCGCATGCCCGGCGGGCGCGGACACATGCTGCGCGTGCTCAGCGGCACCCAGCACGGCTGGTTCGGCAAGCTGCCGCTGGAGCCGGGATTTCTGCAGGCGCTGGCGGAGACGGCGGCGGCGCCACCGATTGCGGCGGGGCCGGCGCAGGGCGAACAGGTGCAGTGAGCCAGCGTGTTCGTGCAGATCGCGATCGACGTCGTTTCTGCGATTGGCCGGCATGTTGCGATGCTGCGGCGCCGTCGCTTCTTTGTGGGAGGGACTTCAGTCCCGACGTTTTACTGATAACGCGTCGGGACTTAAGTCCCTCCCACAGCGGGCGATCTGAGTCTCCGGGGCCGCGCGTCATTGCATCGCCACCGGCAACGCCAGCGCCGCGCCTTCGACGCAGGCGACTAGGCGTTCCCCCGCCTCCAGCACCGGCGCCACGCCGGCGGTGAACTGCGAGAACGCGGGCAGCACCGTCATCTGTTCGCGCAGCCAGAACGCCGGCCAGCGCGGGCGCAGCCCGGGCAGTTTCGCCAGCGGATGCAGGTGCCCGCACAGCACGTACAGCTGCGCGTGCGGCACCGGATCGTGGCGCAGCGCGAACGGGCCGTCCTCGACCTGTTCGCCGAGCAGCGCGATGTCCAATCCGGCGCCGGCCAGCGCGCGGTCGTGGTTGCCGGCGATCGCGGCCACGCGCAGCTGCGGATGCGCAGCGCGCCAGGCGTGCCAGTCGCGCTGCCAGGCGGCCGCCGGCGCGGCGCCGTGCAGCACGTCGCCGAGGATCCACAGTTCCTGCGCCGCCTGCGCCTGCAGCAGCGCGGCGAGGCGGTGCAGGTCGAGTGCGGTGCCGCCGCTGGGCAGGCCGATGCCGGCGCGGCGGAACACGTCGGCCTTGCCCAGGTGCAGGTCGGCGATCAGCAGCCGCCGGCGCGCCGGCCAGTACAGCGCGCGCTCGCCGAGCAGGGTCATCGGCTCGCCGGCCAGGCGCCAGTCCAGTTCAGCGCGCATGGCGTTGTTCCAGCTGCGCGGCCGCGCGCATCACCCGCGCCTTCCAGTCCTCGGTGCTGAGCTGGCCGCGGATGCTCTCGGCCCACAGCGGAAACGACAGCGGGGTCAGGCTACGCGGCGTGTACACGGCCAGTTCGCGCGCGGCGCAGTCGTGCAGGGTGGCGGCGAGACGGGTCAGCTCCATCTCGCCCTGCAGCACTTCGCGTTCGGCCTGCGCCAGCAGCAGGTGCCCGGGGTCGAAGCGGCTCAGCACGTCGTACAGCAGGCCGCTGGAGGCCTGCAGCTGGCGCAGGCTGCGCGGCGTGCCGCCGGGCAGGCTCGGCGGCAGCAGGCCGGACACGCGCGCGATCTCGCGGAACTGGCGCCGCGCCAGTTCGCCCAGGTTGAGGCTTTCGCGCAGGTCCTCGAACAGGTGCTCGGGGCTGAGCAGTTCGCGCAGCAGGGCGGCGTCGGTGGCGACCTCCTGCGCCGGCGACAGCACCAGCCCGTAGTCGTTGGCGGCGAAGCTGAAAGTGTTGCGCTGGTGCCGGCCCCAGCGCAGCGCCAGCAGCGCGGCCAGGCCTTCGTGCACCTGGCGCCCGGCGAACGGATACACGAACACGTGGCGGCCGTCGCGGGCGCGCACGCTTTCCACCAGCAGCCGCTGCGGCGACGGCAGCGCCGACAACGCACGCTGCAGGCCGAGCAGCGGCGCCAGGGCGCGCAGTTCCTCCTCGCCGCGCGGTTCGGCGAACACCGCCTCCACTTCATGCGCCAGCGCCGAGGACAGCGGCATGCGCCCGCCCATCCATTTCGGCACGCTGCCGTCGCCGCCCTTGGCCAGGCGCACGTAGGCGGTCATGTCTTCCAGCCGCACCAGCTCCAGCAGGCGCCCGGCGAACTGGAAACGGTCGCCGCGGCGCAGGCGGCCGACGAACTGTTCTTCCACCGCGCCGAGCCGGCCCCCGCGCAGGAAGCGCACCGCGACGCTGCCGTCGCTGGTGATGGTGCCGATCGACAGCCGGTGGCGCAGCGCGATGCGGCGGTCGTGCACGCGGTACACGCCGTCTTCGTCGAGCACCACCTTGCGGTAGTCCGGGTACTGCGCCAGCGCGCGGCCGCCCTGCACGACGAACTCCAGCACCGCGGCCCAGGTCGGTGCGTCGAGCGCGGCGAACGCGGCCGTGCCGCGGACTTCGTCGAACAACGCGTCGGCGCGGAAGCCGCCGCCCAGCGCGCAGCTCACGCAATGCTGCGCCAGCACGTCCAGCGACAGCCGCGGGGAAGGGCGCGATTCGATGCGGCCGTGGGCGATGGCGCGGCGCGCGGCGGCGTACTCGACCAGTTCCAGCGCATGCGTGGGCACGCACAGCACGTGGCCAGCCTCGCCGGGCCGGTGCTTGGCGCGGCCGGCGCGCTGCAGCAGCCGCGCCACGCCCTTTGGACTGCCGATCTGCAGTACTTGGTCGACCGCGGGGAAATCCACGCCCAGGTCCAGGCTCGAGGTGGCGACCACGCAGCGTAGGCTGCCGTCGCGCAGGCCTTGCTCGGCGGTGCTGCGCAGCGCCGGATCCAGCGAGCCGTGGTGCAGGGCCAGCGTGTGCGCGTCTTCCGGCCACACCGATTCCAGCGCCTGGTGCCAAAGTTCGGCCTGCGCGCGGGTGTTGGTGAACAGCAGGCTGGTGCGCACCGCGAACAGTTTTTCCAGTACCCGCGGCAGTTGCGCCAGGCCGAGGTGGCCGGCCCAGGGGAAGCGCTCGCCGCTGGCCGGGGTCAGCGTTTCCAGGGTCAGCGTGCGCGGCTTGACCCCAGCCACGATCGGCGCATTCGGCACATGCGGCAGCAGCACGTCGCGCGCCTCGTCCAAGTTGCCGAGCGTAGCCGACAGCCCCCATGTGCGCAGCGCCGGCGCCCAGGCGCGCAGCCGCGCCAGGCACAGTTGCAGCAGCACGCCGCGCTTGTTGCCGAGCAGTTCGTGCCATTCGTCGACGATCACGCAACGCAGCGTCGCCAGCTGCGGCGCGGTGTCCGGATAGGACAGCAGCAGCGCCAGCGATTCAGGCGTGGTCACCAGCACGTCGAGCTTGCCGCTGCGCGCCAGGCGCTTGTCGCGCGCGCTGGCGTCGCCGGTGCGCAGGCCGATCTGCCAGTCCAGGCCAAGCGCTTGCGCCGGTTCGCGCAACGCGCGCAAGGTGTCGGCGGCGAGCGCGCGCAGCGGGGTGATCCACAGTACTTTCAGGTCGCGCTGCGCTTGGCGGCGCGACCTAGGTGCTGAAGCGGTCTTGTCGGCAGCGGCTGCCTTCGCGCGCCGCGGCCGCTTGTCTGCCGCCGCCTGCCGTGCGGCTTGGTCGCGCAGGCCTTCCAGCAGCGGGCCGCCGAACGCGGCCAGGGTCTTGCCGCTGCCGGTGGGCGTGTGCAACAGGCCCGAGCCGCCGTCCAGGTAGTGCCGCCACAGGTCGCGCTGGAACGGCAGCGGTTGCCAGCCTTGCGCGGCGAACCATGCGTACAGCGGCGCATCGGCCGGGCGCTTGCGCGCCTGCGCCGTGGTCATCGCGCCAGCGCCTGCAGTGTTGTTAGTCGGTCGGCCTCGGCGAACGGCTTGTCGTGGCGCCAGCGCAGGATGCGCGGGAAGCGCACCGCGATGCCGGACTTGTGCCGGCTGCTCTTGTTCACCGCTTCGAAGCCGAGTTCGAACACGTGGTACGGCGTCACCGCGCGTACCGGGCCGAAGCGCTCGGTGGTGTGCGCGCGGATCCAGCGGTCCAGCGCCAGGATCTCGCTGTCGTCCAGGCCCGAATACGCCTTCGCCACCGGCACCAACTGCTCGCCGTCCCACAGTCCGAAGGTGTAGTCGGTGTACAGCGTGCTGCGGCGGCCGTGGCCGGCCTGCGCGTACAGCAGCACCGCGTCGATGGTCAGCGGTTCGATCTTCCATTTCCACCAGTCGCCGCGGCGGCGCCCTGATTGGTAGGGCGACGCGGCGCGTTTGAGCATCAGCCCTTCCACGCCGCGCTCGCGCGAATCCTCGCGGAGCGTCGCGGCGTCTTCCCACGACGCGGGCTGCACCAGCGGCGACAGCACGATGCGCGGATCGGCATGCGCGTCGAGCAAGGCCTGCAGTTGCGCGCGGCGCTGCGCCAGCGGCTGTTCGCGCAGGTCGATGCCATCCAGTTCCAGCAGGTCGTAGGCGAGCACGCGCGCTGGCGTGTCGGCCAGTGTCTTGGCGCCGGGCTTGCGGCGCTGGATGCGGGTCTGCAGCGCGGTGAACGGCAGCGGCGCGGCGTCGCCGTCGCGCCAGCCCAGCAGTTCGCCGTCGATCACCGCATCGCGCGGCAGCGTGGCCGCGGCGGTCTCGATCTCGGGGAAACGGCCGTCCAGGCGTTCTTCGCCGCGCGACCACAGCGCCACCTCGCCATCGCGGCGGATCAACTGCAGGCGGATGCCGTCCCACTTCCATTCCAGTTGCCAGTCGTCGATCGCGCCCAGCGTGGCCACGTCGTTTTCCAGCGGCGAGGCCAGGAAGAACGGGTAGGGCTGCTGGCGGTCGCTGGCCAGCACTTCGTGCGAGAGCAGGTCTTCGAGCGCGGCCGGGGTCGGCGACCACGCGCCGAGCATGCGCTGGGCGATGCGCGCGATGTCGATGCCGGACATCGCCGCCAGCGCCTGCTGCACCAGCCGTTGCGATACCCCCACGCGCAGCGCGCCGGTGAGCAGCTTGTTGAACAGCAGGCGTTCGTCGAACGCCAGGCTGCGCCAGCCGGCGAGCACCGCGGCGTGGCGCGCGGCCTCGTCCTGCGCGGCGACCGGCAACAGCCGTTCCTCGATCCAGTCGCGCAACGGTGCCGGATCGGAGGCGGCGGCCGGATCGTCGAGCAGCAAGGTGAGGGTTTCGGCGAGGTCGCCGACGTGGTCGTAGCTGTCGTCGACCAGCCAGCCGGGCAGGCCGCTTTCCTGCGCGATCCACTCGCGCAGTTCGCGCGTGTTGGCGATGCGCCGCAGCTTGCCGCCGCTCAGCAGCCAGATCGCCCAGGCCGCGTCGGCCGGCGGCGCCTGCTCGAAATACGCGACCAGCGCGGCGCGCTTGTCCAGCGTCGCTGTGCTCTGGTCCAGCTGCCGGTACAACGCGGCGAAGCGCTTCATTCCTCGGCACCGTAGTCGGTGCGGAACGCCTCGGCGGCGACGCCGCGTTCGTTCAAGGCGCGGATGATCGCGTCGGTGTTGCCATGCGTGGCGATGACCCGCTGCGCGCCGGTTTCCTCGATGGTGCGCAGCAGGTCCGGCCAATCGGCGTGGTCGGACACCACGAAGCCGCGGTCGTAGTTGCGGCGGCGACGGTTGCCGCGCAACCGCATCCAGCCGGAGGCGAAGCCGAGCTGCGCATGGCGGAAGCGGCGCAGCCACGGGCTGCCCGCGGCCGACGGCGGCGCCAGCACCAGCTGCCCGGCGTAGTCGGCGCGCTTGTCCATCTCGGCGACCGGGTGCGTGTCCAGCATCGCCACGCCGGCGTCGCGGTACACCGCCACGCCGGCGGCGACCGCGCCATGCAGCAGCGCCGGTTGGTCGTCCCACGGCTGCAGCTCGGCCAGCACCCGCTGCGCCTTGCCCAGCGCATAGCAGAACAGCACCGCGGCCTCGCCGCGCGCGGCGCATTCGTGGCGCCAGGCGACGATCTCGCGCGCCACTGCGGCGGTGTCCGGCCAACGGTACACCGGCAGGCCGAAGGTGGCCTCGGTGATGAAGGTGTCACAGTGCACCACTTCGAACGCCGCACAGGTCGGGTCGGGCTGGCGTTTGTAGTCGCCCGAGGCCACCCACACTTCGCCGTCCACTTCGATGCGCACCTGCGCCGAGCCGAGCACGTGCCCAGCCGGATGCAGCGACACCGTCGCTGCGCCAAGCGCGAAGCGTTCGCCGTAGTCGTAGGCGCGGTAGGCCTGGTCGCCGAGGCGCCAGCGCAGGATCGGCAGGCCGGCGGCGGCGCAGTGGTATTCGCCCATGCCGGCGCGGGCGTGGTCGCCGTGGCCATGGGTGATGACCGCGCGCGGCACCGGCCGCCAGGGGTCGATGTGGAAGTCGCCGGCGGGGCAGTACAGCCCTTCCGGGCGCAGCACCACCAGGTCCTGGGAAGCGGGTTTGGGCATGCCCGCCACTGTGTCCAATGCGCTGTGCAGGAGATGAGAATCCACGCGTAGCGGTTCACCGCACGTGTGCGGATCGGCCACAATGCGGCACGCACTTCTGGGAGGGAGATGCATGCAACGGGATCTGCCCGCCTTCGCCACGCACGTGGTCGACAACCAGCCGCCGCCGTTCGAGCCGCGCGACCTGTGGCGCGACGATGCGGTGCTGCGCGCCGCGGTCGCGCGCGAGGGCGGCGAGGCGTTTGCCGCGCAGCTGGCGCAGTACGGCGCGCTCGCCGGCGACACGCTGTACCGGCTCGGCTTCGATGCCAATCGCGACCGCCCGCGGTTGCGCACGCACGACCGCTACGGCCACCGCATCGACACCGTCGAATTCCATCCGGCCTACCACCAGCTGCTGGATGCGGCCAAGACCCACGGCGTGGCCGGCCTGTCCTGGCACACGCCGCAGCCGGGCGCGCACGTGGCGCGGGCGGCACTGAGCTACCTGCATCACCAGGCCGAGGCGGGCACCAGTTGTCCGTTGACGATGACCCATGCCGCGGTCGCGGTGCTGCGCCAGGAACCGGCGCTGCGCGACTGGGCGGACAAGGCCGCCGCGCCGCACTACGACCCGCGCGACGTACCGATCGCCGACAAGGCCGGCATCACCCTGGGCATGGGCATGACCGAGAAGCAGGGCGGCTCGGACGTGCGCAGCAACGCCACCGTCGCCACGCCGCTGGGCGCCGACGGCGAGTACGCGCTGGTCGGGCACAAGTGGTTCTTCTCCGCGCCGATGTCCGATGGCTTCCTGGTGCTGGCGCAGGCGCCGGGCGGGCTGAGTTGCTTCCTGCTGCCACGGCGCCTGCCCGACGGCCGGCTCAACGCGCTGCGGCTGATGCGCTTGAAGGACAAGCTCGGCGACTGGTCGAACGCCTCCAGCGAAGTCGAATTCGCCGGCGCCTGGGCGCAACGCATCGGCGCGGAAGGGCGCGGCGTGGCGCGCATCATCGGCATGGTGATGCTGACCCGGCTGGACTGCATGCTCGCCGCCGCTGCGCAGATGCGCATGGCGCTGGCGCAGGCCTTGCATCACGCGCGGCATCGCGTGGCGTTCGGCAAGCGCCTGCTCGAGCAGCCGCTGATGCGCAACGTGCTCGCCGACCTGGCGATCGAATCCGAGGCGGCCACCGTGTTCGCGTTGCGCGTGGCGCGCGCGGTGGATGCGGCCGAGCGCGATCCGGCCGAGGCCGCATTCGCGCGCATCGCCACCGCGCTGGGCAAGTACTGGCTGTGCAAACGCGCGCCGGCCTTCGTCAACGAAGCGCAGGAATGCCTGGGCGGCGCAGGTTATGTCGAGGAATCGATGTTGCCGCGGCTATACCGGCAGGCGCCGCTGAATTCGATCTGGGAAGGCAGCGGCAACATCCAGTGCCTGGACGTGCTGCGTGCGCTGGCGCGCGAGCCGGCCAGCGCGGCGGCGCTGCTGGCCGAGTTGGAGACCGCGGCGGGTGCGAACGCGGACTACGACACCGCGCTGGACGCGCTGCGCGCGCCGCTGGCCGGCAACGGCGAGGTCGACGAATACGCCGCGCGCCGCATCAGCGAACGCATCGCGCTGGCGTTGCAGGCGGCGCTGCTGTTGCGCAGCGCCAGTCCCGCTGCCGATGCGTTCGTGCGCAGTCGCCTGGCCGGCGCGCACGGGTTGGCGTTCGGGACGCTGGACGCGGACGTGCCGGTGGAGGAGCTGTTGGCGCGGGTGTTGCCCTGATTGGTGGGAGACAGCGGGCGCCGTACCCTCACCCCAACCCCTCTCCCGGTGGGAGAGGGGGCTAGTCGGCTGTTCCTTCTCCCCTCGGGAGAAGGTGCCCCGAAGGGGCGGATGAGGGTACGGGCGCAGCCTCGTGCACTCAAACTCCGCGAGACGCTTCGCGCCGTACCCTCACCCCAACCCCTCTCCCGGTGGGAGAGGGGCTAGCCGCTGTTCCTTCTCCCCTCGGGAGAAGGTGCCCCGAAGGGGCGGATGAGGGTACGGCCAGCCAGTACGGCTAATGCCGCGTCCCACGCTTGCCGCCGCCCTTGGCCTGGGTCGCCTCCACCGACAGGGTGAAGCTGCGTTCCTCGCCGTCCAGCATCGCGCCCACGCCGACCAATTGGCGCTTGATTTCCTCGCCGCGGCCGTTGCGGATCGTCACCACCACGGTGTACTCCCACGCGGTGCCGTCGGCAGGATGCTGGATGGTGCCTTGCACGCGCAGCGGCACCGTCGCGGTCGCCGCCGATTGCTGCAGCACCGCCGAGTCGAAGCGCAGGTGGTGCTTGCAGGCCGGGCAGACGCTGGCGCTTTCCAGGATCGTCGCCTTGCAGTGGGGACAGGTCCGGGTCGACCCCGGGGTGCCGGGACGCGGCGTGCTCATGCGCCGGCGTCGGGCTCCGTGGTCGGCTTGCCGCCCTTGCGGCCCTTGTCGTCTTCCCAGCCGAAGTCGGCCTGGCCGCGCATCCGCGCGCCGGAGGCCACGGTCAGCGAGCCGGCCTTGACGTCGCCGATCAGCGCGCCGGAGGCCAGCAACTCCACCTGCGAGGCCGATTCGATGTTGCCTTCCAGCTCGCCGGCGATGATCACCTTGTTGGCGCGCACGCCGCCGCTGAGCTTGGCCCCGGTCTCGATGGTCAGGTCGCCCTGCACGTTGACGTCGCCCTTGAACTTGCCGGCGATGCGGATGTGGCCGGTGCCTTCGATCTTGCCTTCGATGGTGATGTCGGCAGCGATCAGCGACTCCTTTGCCGCCGGCGCTGCGGCGCGTACGGGGAGGGGGGCGGCCGCGGCGACGCTGACCGCGGACTCGCCGAGCGCCGGTTCGGTGGCCGGCCGTGGTTCGGGCACTGCGGTGCCGCCGGGCGCGCCAGGCAGCGGCAGGCCATCCTTGCGCGGGGTACCCTGATCTTTCCAGATGGACATGCGCAGACGTCTCCAGTCGGGGGAAAGCCGACTATCGCCGCTCTACCGCTCAGGTTTTGTGACAACCATCGCTAAAGCGCGCTTCGTCCGCCGCGAGCGGATCCACGGCCTGCAGCGCGATCGAATGGGACGCTTTGCCGTATCCAGCGGTCTGGGCGGCAGGCAGCCAGGCGCAGCGCGCCTTCCGCCTTCTCATTGGGACGCGATTGGCCTCAGCCCATCCCGTCCAGCGCCGGATCGAACTGCTGCACCTGGTTGCGGCCGCTGCGCTTGGCCCGGTACAGCGCCGCATCGGCCTTGCGCAGCAGGGTGGTGGCGACCACGCCGTCACGCGAATAGCTGGCCAGCCCGATCGAGAGCGTTACGCCCGGCAGCGCCTTGCCGTCCAGCGTGGTGCTCATCTGCTGCGCGGCGCTGCGGATCTGCTCGGCGATCGCCAGCGCCGCCTCCGCGCCGGTTTCCGGCAGGATCACGGTGAATTCCTCGCCGCCGTAGCGGCAGGCGATGTCCTCGCCGCGCAGCCGCGAGGCGAGCATCTGCCCGACCGCGGCGAGCAGGCTGTCGCCGCCGCCATGGCCGTGCAGGTCGTTGAAGTGCTTGAAATGGTCCACGTCCAGCATCAGCAGCGACAGCGGCACCGAACGGCGTGCGCAGCGTGCCAGTTCGTGGTTCAGCGACTCCTCCAGGTAGCGGCGGTTGAACAGGCCGGTGAGCGGGTCGCGGATCGACTGCATGCGCAGCGATTCGCGCAGGCGCAGGTTGCTCAGCGCCAGCGACAGCTGCTCGGCGGCCGCCTCGGCGATGGCGATGCGCGGCAGCGGCCCGGGGCCAGGACCGGCCAGGAACACGAAGCCCAGTTGCGTGCCCTGCGCGGACAGCGGAATGCAGGCGCTGCTGGCGCCGACCGCCTGCGGATCGTCGAGCAGATGCGCGCACGCCGAGTCGTGGCGCAGCGCGTGCACGAAGTGCGCCTTGTCGCGACGCAGCGCCCAGCATTCCTCCGGCGCCACCGCCGGTTCGCTGCGCACCGGCGCCTGGCCCCAGGCGACGATGGATTCGGCGCGATCGCGCGACGCGCGCAGCAGGTACACGCTGCCGCCGGCGTCGGGCATCAGCGCGGCGAGCATGCGCGCGGTCACCTCCAGCGCTTCCTTGGGGTCCACGCAGCTCTGCAGCAGACCGGTGTAGCGGCTGAGCGCATTGAGGTCGGCGCTGGTGCGCTCCAGGTCGCGGATACTGGCGGCCAGCTTTTCGTTGGCGACCGAGGCGGCCTGCTCGGCGTTGCTGCGGCTGCGCAATTCGCGGAACAGCAACGCGTAGACCACGCCCACGCTGCCCAGGCCGAACGGAATCCCGGCCAGGGCCAGTGCGAGCAGCAGATCGGAACTGCGCTGGTTGGAACGGTCGCGGCTCTGCAGCAGCTGTTGCTCCAGCTCGGTCATCTGCTGCACGTGGTCGCGGATCGCGCTGGAATCCTTGAACACGCTCGGCGCCATCGCGCGTTGCAGCGCGTCCAATCCATCGCGCTGGTAGATCTCGAGCATCTGCTGCATCTGCGTCAGCCGCGCCTGCACGAGGCGTTGCAGGATGTCCAGGTTCGCGATCTGTACCGGGTTGTCGACCACCAGGCCGCGCAGCTGCGCCAGATGCCGCGGCACGCGTTCGGCGCTGTCGCGGTAGTTGCTGAGGTAGGCCTGGTTGCCGGTGAGTTCGTAGCCGCGCGCCGCGGTTTCGGCCAGCAGCAGGGTCGATTGCACTTCGTCGATGCTGCGCAGCACCTGGTGGGTGTGGGCCACGCGCGCCGCATCGGAGATCGAACGCTGTGCGCCGGAAAACACCCCGAACCCGATCGAGACGAAGACCAGGGCGGAGAACAGAAGCGCTAGGCGGGTTCTGATCCGCACGCGTTGGAACGTCGACATGGGGGAATTGTAACCAGGGACCGGATCGGCAGAACCCTCGCGTGCAAAAGGTGGCGTAGGTCACGCCACGGCGCGGCCGGGTTGCGACATCGGCGCAGCAACGCCGGTTTTACTGGGGACGTGGCGGCGCGGTTCGTGGCGCCGCCACGCTACCCGCCGCACTCGTGCGCAGTGCGCGAGTGCGGCGGGCGAGTGCGATCAATGCGTCTCTTTGTCGCCGTTGTGCGGATCTTCGTTGGCGTTCTCGCGCGCCTTGTCGGCGAGCTTCTGCGCCGCGCTGGCGGTGGCCTCGCTGGCGTCGGCCGCGGCTTCCTTGGCAGCGGCCGAGGCATCCTGCACCGCCTCGGAGTTGGCGGCGCGGTGCGCCGCGTCGCGGGCGTCGGTGGCGATTTCGTGGCCGGTCTGCGCGGCCTGGTCGGCAGCTTCCTTGGCTGCTTCGCCGGTCTGCTCCGCAGCCACCTTGGCGTCGCGCTGCGCTTGCTGCGCTTCCGGGCCTTGGCAGGCGGCCAGCGCCAGGGCGCCCAGCAGGGCCACTGCCACGATCGGGGTCTTGTTCATGCGCGTTCTCCATTGCGGGTTGATGCGGCGCAGCCTAGGCGGGCGCGCATGCAGCCGGTGTCAATGCCGACGATCGCCACCGGCTCGCGTTCAGGAACTTCGCCGGCGCAGCCGATGCTGGCGCAGCAGGTCCCAGGTCCACAAACCCAGCGCCAGCGCCGCGCTGAGTGGGACCGGGATCGACTGGGCCATGCTGGGGGTCAGCAAGGCCAGCCAGAGAATGGTGCTGTTCGGGCGGTAGGCGCGCCCGCTTCGCCGCCATAGCCGCACCATCGACAAGAACAACGCGATGGTGGCGATGACGCCGCCGGCCAGCTGCTGTCCGGGAATCTCGCTCACGCCCAGGCCGACGCCGGCCAGCAGCGGAACGAACGACCAGCGTAGCCAGTGCGGTGCCGGCGAGCGAGTGTCCGACTCCGCTTCGCCCTGCCAGCGCAGCAGCGTGCCGGCGAGCAGCCACGCGGCCCACAGCGCCACGATCGCCAAGGCGGCCAGGCCGCTGCGTGCCAGCGCGAAGGTCATCGGCACCGGATCCGGCGACCAGGTGCTGGCGGCGCTCGCCAGCAGCACCACACTGGCCACCAGCAGCGCGGTGACGGCGCAACGCAGCAGGCCGACCGAGAGCCGCGCCCGGGTCAGGTAGCCGGCCTCGCTGGCGCTCATCCAGAAATCGATCTGTTGCGGGTCCACCGGTGCGGGTAGGGTGTGCAGACGGCCCTGATCCAGGCGCAGCAGCAATCGGCGCAGCGCCAGCGGCCGCCCCGGCATCAGGCTCGCCCACAGCGCCTGCGGCAGCGCAAACGGACGCGTCAGCTGGCGCATCAGCGCGGGCACCCGATATTCGTCGGCGGTGGCGGGATACACCCGCCGAGCCAATGCCTCGGCGTTTGCCGGCTGCATTTCCCAGGCCAGGTGCAGGCGCTCCTGCAGCATCGGCAAGGCCTGCGCCGCGGGGCCGGCGGCGATGTCGTCCAGGCCGAAGAAGCCGAGCAGGATCGCGAAATTGTCGCGCTGGATTGGTGGCAGTCGCTGCTGCAATCGATGGCTCAACAGCCAGCCGACCTGCGCCTTGTCGCGTAGCGACCACAGCGTAGGTTGACCTTCCAGCCACTGCTGCAGCGCCTGCGGCTCGGCGCGCGTGGCCACGGCGAGGAGATCGTCGCACAGCGCTTCGGGGTCGCACGGCGGCGGCGTAGCCGCGTCGACCTGCGGCGCTGGCGTCGGCGGGTGCTGCGTCGGGTGTGGGGCGTCACCCTCGGTCTCGTGGCGTGGCCGGTGGCCGTCGAGGAAATCGCCGTGCGTGGCGGACGCCGCTGCCGGAGTCGGCTGCGCGTCGCTACGATCGTCGCCATCGCCATCGCCATCGCCGAGGTCGCCAGCAACGGTCGCGGCTTCCGCAGCGGCGCGAGCAGCGTCGTCTTCAACGTCATCGGCATCGTCATCGGCATCGGCATCGGCATCGGCATCGGCGCCGCGGGTTCGTGCCCAGGCCAGCGCGGCCTGGTACGCCGCGTGCAATTGCTGGAAACCTTCCGGGTCGGTATCCGGGCGATGCTGGCGCAGCAGCTTGGCGTAGCTGCGCTTGATCGCGGTTTCGTCGGCATCCGGCGGCAGTTGCAGCCACCGCAACGCCCAGTTCAAGCGCGACGCTCCAATGCGTCCAGCGCCTCGCCGAGCTGTCGGCGATGATCGTCGATCAGGCGCAGGTCCTGGGTGTCGAGCGCGCCGCGGAAGGCGACGATCCAGGCCTGGATCTGTTCGCGCAGGTCCAGGTATTCCTCGTACATGCGTTCGGCGCGCGCCAGCAGGCTCAGGTTGTCCTGCTGTTCGCGCGGATGGATCTTCAGCGCCTGCAACGCGGCCAGCCGTTCGCGGATCTGCTCGGCGCCGAGCAGGCCGGGATTCTGCTCCAGGATCAGTTCGTGCTTGAGGCCGCTATGGTGCTCTGTCACTTCCACCTGCAGCAGGCCGTTGTTGTCGTAGGTGAAGCGGGTGGTGACGCCTTTCTCGGCAGTGGGCAGGTGTTTGGGCAGCGGCACCCGCAGTTCGCCGAGCTTGATGTTCTTGGCCACCAGCGGGCTCTCGCCCTGGTAGACGTCGATCACCAGGTGTTCCTGCTCGTCGTGGACCGGATAGAAGCTGTCCTCGCGGCTGATCGGCACGGTGCTGTTGCGCTGGATGATCGGATGGAACAGGCCGGTGCGCAGCTGGCCGTGCGCGTCGCGCGCGGCGACTTCGGTACCGAGCGTATACGGGCACACGTCGGTGAGGATCACTTCTTCCAGCGCGGCATTGCGCGCCTTCATTCCGGCCGCCACCGCCGCGCCCAGCGCCACCGCCTGGTCGGGATTGATGTGGCGCATCGGCAGCCGCCCGAACATGCGCGTGACCAGCTTGGCGACCAGCGGCATCCGCGTCGCGCCGCCGACCAGCACGATCTCGTCCAGCTGCGCCGGCTGCAGCCGCGCATCGCGCATCGCCCGTTCCAGCGGCGCGCGCATGCGCTGCACCAGCGGTTCGGCCAGACGGTTGAAGCGTTCCTCGTGCAGTGTCCAGTGCAGCGCCTGGCCGGCCACGCCGATCTGCACGGT
This sequence comes from Xanthomonas sp. GW, assembly GCF_014236815.1. NCBI lineage: Bacteria > Pseudomonadati > Pseudomonadota > Gammaproteobacteria > Lysobacterales > Lysobacteraceae > Xanthomonas > Xanthomonas sp. GW. The sequence continues at coordinate 3,510,130 of NZ_CP051189.1, read as the reverse complement.
CGCTTCCTGGCCGTTGGACAGCGCGCGCTTGGCCGCTTCCAGCCGCCGCCGCAGCTGGCCGCTTTCCTGCACGCTCAGCGCCTGCGGCGCGAGCGCATGGTCGGCCAGGAAGGCCTGCAGCAGCAGTTCCAGGAAATCCTCGCCGCCGAGGAAGTTGTCGCCGGCGCTGGCGTGGACCTCGATGACGCCTTCGAACATCTCCAGGATCGACACGTCGAAGGTGCCGCCGCCCAGGTCCAGCACCAGGAAGCGGCCATGGCCCTGGCGTTCCTGCAGGCCGTAGGCGAGGGCGGCCGCGGTGGGTTCGTTGATCAGCCGCTCGACGCGGATGCCGGCCAGTTCGCCGGCCGCGCGGGTGGCCTTGCGCTGGGCATCGGAGAAATACGCCGGCACGCTGATGACCGCTTCATGCACTTTTTCGCCGAGTGCGGCTTCGGCATCGGCCAGCAACGAGCGCAGCACCATCGCCGACAGTTCTTCCGGGCGGAAGCGATGTTCGCCCAGCACGGTCTCGCGGTCGCTGCCCATCCAGCGCTTGAACGCCGCCACGCTGCGCTGCGGGTGGCTGACCAGGCGTTCGCGTGCGGCCTGGCCGACCAGGATGCCGCTGTCGTCGACGCTGACCACCGACGGGGTCAGCAACTCGCCGAGCGCGTTGGGAAACAAGCGGCTGCCTTGCTCGAAGTAGGCGCCGATCAGGGAATGGGTGGTGCCGAGGTCGATACCGACGATCATTGGCAAGTCCGTTGCGAAAGAAATACGGCCGGGCAGTGGCGGCGCCGATGGCGCCGGCCAGGCGCTCGCGCTCGCCAATGATAGCGTCGGCCGAAAGCCCGGCGCAGCGCGCAACGCCGATGTCGCGCATGCGCTTGGGTAAATCGCGGGCAAAGAAAAAGCCGCTGGCGAACCAGCGGCTTCTTCAGACGTGCCTGAAGCGAGAAGTTATTACTTCTTGGCTTCTTCGGCAGCGTCCTTGGCCTTGTCGGCGGTGTCGTCAGCAGCCTTGGCGGTGTCGGCAGCCTTGTCGGCAGCGGCATCGGTCGGGGCAGCGGCGGCGGCCTGCGAAGCGTCGGCAGCGGTGTTGGCAGCGGTAGCGGCCGTGTCGGCAGCAGCCTGGGCGGAATCGGCGGTGGCGGCACCGGCGGCCGAAGCCTGGTCGGCAGCAGCCTGCGCGTCGGTGGCGGCTTCGTTAGCCGAAGCAGCGGCGTCCTGCGCCTGCTCCTGCTTCGAGCATGCGGCCAGGGCCAGGCCCAGGGCCATTGCGATCAGCAGCTTGTTGATGCTCATGTGTGTCTATCCTCGTCGTTTAGTTAGGCAACGCGCTATTGCGCGCCCTCAACATGATGACAAGCCAAAGTCGGCTGTCAAGCGCACGCGCATTCATTTTTGTGTTTTAAGGGTTAATTCCAATCAAATCAATTCGATGGCGACCGCTGTCGCCTCGCCGCCACCGATGCACAGGGTTGCGATTCCGCGGCGTCCGCCGCGCGTGCGCAACGCGTTTAGCAATGTCACCACCAGTCGCGCGCCGGATGCGCCGATCGGATGGCCGAGCGCGCAGGCGCCGCCGTTGACGTTGACCTTGGCCGGGTCCAGTCCCAGTTCCTTGATCGGCACCATCGGCACCACCGCGAACGCTTCGTTGATTTCGAACAGGTCGACCTGGTCCAGGCTCCAGCCGACCTGCTCGAGCAGCTTCTTGATCGCGCCGACCGGGGCGGTGGTGAACCACTCCGGCGCCTGCGAGAACGTCGCGTGGCCGGCGATCCGCGCCAGCGGCACCACGCCGCGGCGGGCCGCGTCGTCGGCGCTGAGCAGTACCGTGGCGGCGGCGCCGTCGGAGATGCTGGAGGAGCTGGCGGCGGTGACCGTGCCATCCTTCTTGAATGCCGGTTTCAGCGTGGGGATCTTGGCGATGTCGGACTTGCCCGGTTGCTCGTCGCTGGCGAACACCGCCTCGCCCTTGCGGGTGGCCACGCGCACCGGAACGATCTCCGCGTCGAACGCGCCATCGCGCTGCGCGGCCTGCGCACGCGTCACCGACTCGATCGCGTAGGCGTCCTGGTCCTGGCGGCTGAAGCCGAACTTCTCCGCGGTGGCCTCGCCGAACACGCCCATGGCCTGGCCGTCGTCGGGATTGGTCAAGCCGTCCCAGGCCATGTGGTCGACCGCCTGGAAGTTGCCGTAGCGGTTGCCAGTGCGCGAATTCGGCAGCAGGTGCGGGGCGTTGCTCATCGATTCCATGCCGCCGGCGACGACGATGCTGGCCGAGCCGGCCTTGATCAGGTCGTGGCCGAGCATGATCGCCTTCATGCCCGACCCGCACACCTTGTTGATCGTGGTGGCGCCGGTGGCGTCGGGCACGCCGGCGGCGCGCGCGGCCTGGCGCGCCGGCGCCTGGCCGAGGTTGGCCGGCAGCACACAGCCCATGATCACTTCCGACACGTCGGCGGCGGGGATGCCGGACTGCTCCAGCGCGGCGCGGATGGCCGCGGCGCCGAGTTCCGGCGTGGGCACGCCGTTGAACTGGCCCAGGAAGGCGCCGATGGCGGTGCGCTTGGCCGCGGCGATGACGATCTCGGTCATGGCAAACCCTTACGAAAGATTAGTCGCCGATTATCTGCCTCGGGGCGACTTCTGCCAATCGCGGCGCGTTGGCAGGATCGTGGCGGCGTAGATTGTCGATGTGGATTCCGGTGTAGATTCATGCCAATTCAGGCCGCCTGTTTGCGGCCGCTAACGCAACGTTGCCTGCCGACTTGGCCGGTGTGCTTATCTTCGGAGAGAGATCATGCGGAAGTTGATGGCCCGGTCGCTGCTGGCGACCGCACTGGCGATGGCGTTGACCTCGTGCGGCGGTGGCGGCGGTGGCGGGCTGACCCGCAGCGATCCGCCGCCGACCTCGCCGCCGCCGAGCTCACCCCGCCACCGCCGCCGCCGACCTCTCCCCCCACCTCGCCGCCGACCTCGCCGCCACCGCCGCAGCCGGCGTTCGACGCGCATCTGGCGCTGACCAACACGCTGGCCGCGCACAACGCCGGCTACGACGGCAGCGGCTATCGCATCGGCGTGGTCGACACCGGCGTGAACCGCAACCACCCGGCCCTGGCCGGACGCGTGGTGTCCAACCTGATCTATGTCGATCCGGCCAAGAACAACGTCAACGTCGACGATGTCGACGGCCACGGCACCACGGTCGCGCAGCTGGCCGCGGGCAAGGCGGTGGGCGCGTGGCCCGGCGGCATCGCGCCCGGCGCGCAGATCGTGTCGGCGCGCATCATCAGCGACACCTCGCCCGACGACGACGGCAGCGGCGAGGGCAACCAGGCCAGCGGCGCGCTGGGCCTGGCCTCCGTCCACCAGGACCTGATCAACGCCGGGGTCAAGGTGATGAACAATTCCTGGGGCGGCATCTACTGGACCGATCCGACCGCGACCAACGCCATCGCCAACGAATACCGCCCGTTCGTGCTGAGCAATGGCGGGCTGGTGGTGTTCGCCGCCGGCAACGAAGCCAAGGCCGATCCGTCGGATGTCGCCGCGCTGCCCAGCCAGCCCGGCCCCGGCGGCAGCCGCCCGGCGGCGGACCTGGAGCGCGGCTGGCTGGTGGTGGCCGCGGTGGATGCGAGCACCGGGACCAAGCTGGAGTCGTACTCCAACGCCTGCGGCGTGGCCATGCATTACTGCCTGGTGGCGCCGGGCACGGAAGTGTTCGTCGATCCCAAGGCGACCACCGCCACCGCCAATCCTGACTATTACTACGGCAGCGGTACGTCGTACGCGGCGCCGTTGGTCTCGGGCGCCGCGGCGCTGGTGTGGCAGGCGTTTCCCTACTTCAGCAACGACCTGCTGCGGCAGACCCTGCTCGGCACCGCCACCGACCTGGGCACGCCCGGGGTGGATGCCACCTTCGGCTACGGCCTGCTCAACGTCGGCAAGGCGGTGCTGGGGCCGGCCAGGTTCGACTGGGGCGACGTCAGCGTGTCCTTCAGCGGCAGCTCGACCTGGGCCAACGACATCGCCGGCAGCGGCGGCCTGGTCAAGCAGGGCAGCGGCACCTTGACCCTGAGCGGCACCCAGAACAGCTACAGCGGCACGACCCAGGTGCAGGCCGGCACGCTCAGCGCGGCCAGCCTGGGCGGCTCCAACGTGGCGATCAGCAATGGCGCCACCTTCATCGGCACCGGGCCGCTGCGCGGCAACGTCAGCAATTCCGGCACCTTCCAGGTCGGTGCCGCGGCGCTGAGCCTGAGCGGCAACTACGTGCAGGACAGCAACGGCCGGCTGGCGTTGCTGGTCGGCGACAAGCTCTCGGTGACCGGTACGGCGACGCTGCAGGGCGGCTCGCTGTACGTGCTCGGCAAGCGCGACTACGTGGTCAACAACACCGCCTACAAGGTGCTCGACACCAGCGGCGGACTGAGTGGCACGTTCGCCTCGGTGACCACGCCGTCGAACGTGTTCCTGACCTCGTCGCTGGCCTACGACAGCACCAGCGCGTCGATCACCGTGCAGGCGCTCAGCGTCACCGCCACGGCGGCGAGTTTCGGCAGCATCACCGCGGCCACGCTCGCCTCCGCCACGCGGGTGGATGCGGCGTTCGCGCAACTGGATGCGCAACTGAGCCGGGATCCGGCGACGGTCGATGCGTCGCTGCTGAAGGCGGCCGGCGCGGTGCAGCAATCGCCGAGCGCGGCCGCCGCGGCGGCGACGCTGCGCAGCCTGTCCGGCGAAGCGCATGCGGCGGCCACCGCGATGACCTTCGACAGCATCGACTTGCAGCGGCGCGCGCTGTCCGGCCGCTTCGACAGCCTGGTCGCGCAGCCGCGCGCGATCGGCGCGTGGAGCCAGCGCCTGGGCGACACCGGGCAGGGCAGCTTCGCCGGCAGCCAGTTCCAGCTCGACGGCTGGATGATGGGCCAGGACCTGCGCCTGGGCGAGCACGGCGTGGCCGGTTTCGCCTTCGGCGAGAGCCGCGCCGACGGTGGCGGCGACGGCGGCCTGGACCACAGCCGCGACCGCCAGGTGCAGGGCCAGGCTTATCTCGGCGCGGTTGGCGGCAATGCCTACGCGCTGGCGCAGCTGGGCAGCGGGCAGTACCGGCGCCAGCTCGACCGCAGCCTGCTGCTCGGCGATAGCGTCGCCGACGCGTCCAGCCGCTACGCCGGACGCTTCCTGTCAAGCAGCGTCGAAGTCGGCTATCGCTTCGGGCGCGGCAAGGCGTCGCTGACTCCGTACGCGGGCGCCGACTACAGCCGCATCGATAGCGACGGCTTCCGCGAGCAGGGCGGCGACGGCTTCGGGCTGATGGCCGCGGCCGCGTCCTCTTCGCGCAGTCAGGCGTTGGCCGGTCTGCGTGCCGGCTACGGCGGGCGCGGCTGGTCGCTGCAGGGCTATGCCGAATGGCAGCAGACCCTGGCCGCGCAAGGACTGCAGCGCCAGGCCAGCTTCGTCGGCGTGGACGCCTGGGCGCCGCTGGTGGATCTGCAGCCGGCGCGTTCGGGCGGGCTGTTCGGCGCGAGCCTGGACCGGCGCTGGGGCAGCAGCGCGCTGGGCATCGGCTACGACCGGCGCTTCGGCCCGCGCGGCGACGATCGTGCGATGTCGCTGCGGTATCGGTTGGGGTTCTGATGCTGTGCGGGCCTGGTGCGCCCGCGCTTGATTTACAGAAGCGGCTTCGGCGCCGACGTGCCGAGGCAGCGTCAGGTTTCCCTCTTCGCCTGTCGCGGCTGAAGCCGCTCCTACAGGGGCGCTTGGGCCAGTCGATGCGGTGCCGGCTTATCGTCGGCAGGTGCTCTTGATTCGTGGAGGAGGCTGCGGCTGACGTGCCGAGGCAGCGTCAGGTTTTCCTCTTCGCTTGTCGCGGCTGAAGCCGCTCCTACAGGGGCATTTGGCTGCCGATGGCGTGCCGGCTTTTGTGGGAGGGACTTGAGTCCCGACGCGCTGCGCGTCGGGAGTTCTGTTGTTGGCTCGCCTACTCGCCGCGCAGATGCCCCATCGAGCGCGGGGCGGTGCGGCCCAGCGGCAGCTTGAGCTTGCCGATGGCGTGCATGCGCGCTTCGGCGATGCGGTCGGCGGCCTGTTGCGGCGGAATGTTGTCGCGCTCGGACAGGTCGAAGATCTTGCCGAGGTTGTGGTACAGGCTGCGGATCAGGCGCATCGCGCGTTCGCGGTTGTAGCCGTCGATCTCCAGCGACACGTTCATCACCCCGCCTGCGTTGACCGCATAGTCCGGGGCGTAGAGGATGCCGCGGCGATGCAATTCTTCGCCCACTGCGGCGTTGGCCAGCTGGTTGTTGGCGGTGCCGCAGATGATCTTCGCCTTCAGTCGCGGCAGGGTGGCTTCGTCGATCGCGCTTTCCAGCGCGCACGGCGCCAGCACATCGGCGGCCACGTCGTAGATCTCGTCCGGCTTGACCGCCTCGGCGCCGTATTCGGCGACCGCGCGTTCCACCAGCGTCTGGTCCAGGTCGGTGACGTACAGCTTGGCGCCGCGCTCCTTCAGCAGCTTCACCAGCTCCATGCCGATGTGGCCCAGGCCCTGCACGGCGATGCTGGTCTTGCCGATCTCCTCGTGGCCGAGCTTGCGCTGCAGCGAAGCCATCAGCGCCTGCAGCGCGCCATAGGCGGTGAACGGGGCCGGATCGCCGGAGCCGCCGTGCACCTGGTGCACGCCGGTGACGTATTCGGTCTCCAGGTAGATCTGTTCCATGTCGTTGACGTCGGTGCCGACGTCCTCGGCGGTGATGTAGCGCCCGCCCAGCGAATCCACGTAGCGGCCGAACGCGCGGAACAGGGCCTCGGCCTTGTCGGCCTTGGGATCGCCGATGATCACCGCCTTGCCGCCGCCGATGTTCAGCCCGGCCAGCGCGTTCTTGTAGGTCATGGTGCGGCTGAGCCGCAGCGCGTCGTGCAGCGCGGCCTCGGTGTTGGGATAGGGGCGCATGCGCACGCCACCCAGCGCGGGGCCGAGCACGGTGTTGTGGATGGCGATGATCGCCTGCAGGCCCACGTCGCGGTTGTTGCAGAAGATGACTTGTTCGTGGCCGGTGGTGGCTAGCGTTTCGAAAAGCATGGGGGCTCCGCTGGCGTTGCAGGTGTAGGACACCTTGGTTCCAGGAACTTGCCTAGTGAGGGTGCGCAAAACGAAAAACGCGACGGGTTCCGGAACGGGTCCTGATCGTCGCGATAGGCGCATTTTAAAGCAATTGCCTGCGGACCGTGCACTCTGCGGGCGGACTCTGCAGACCCGCGCAGCATAGGCATCTCGGTGCCGGCTGCGACGCTCCGATGACGCCGGGGCGCGCTGCGGAGGGCATCTTTCTCCACCCGGCGCCGATCGCTGCGCCGTTCAGCGCGTGCCGGTCTCGTCGGCGAAGAGGGTGCTGGCCGCTTGCGGTCCGAGCAGGCGTTCGCGCAGTGCGCGGGTCTGCTGCGCTTGCTGTTCCTGGTCGATGCCGTGCGGCGCGCCTGCCGCTTCGGCCTGCAGATAGGCGGCGTAGCGATCGAACCAGGCAAGGATCTGACCCGCCTGCGCGGCGGGCATCGCGGCCAGGTCGCGCGCCAGGCCCTGGCGCTGCGTCGCCACGGCCTGTGCATCCACTGCCGTCAGATGGCGGTCTAGGTAGCGCCGCAATGCCGGATCCGGCAGCAGACGGCCTTGCTGGTCGAAGCGAGGTTCATCGATGGTCGCGGCGGCGCGCGGCGCAGCCGGCGCGCTGGCGATAGGCGTGGCGGTGCGTTTGCGTGCCGCGACTGTCCTCGCTGTAGCGTCGATGGCGTCGCCGAGTCCGCGGTGCGAGGCTGCGTCGGTGGGACGTTCGCGCCACGCAGCGACGCTGGCGATCGCCACCGCCAGCACGGTGATGGCGATCGCATAGGTGCCTGGCGGGACGCGCGACGGCATCGCTAGGACGCCATGCGCAGACAGCCCGCGCCACGGAAGGCTGGCACCGGCGACGACGGCGGGAACGCACGCGACAGCGAATGCCTGATCATGCGTTCTCTCGGGAGCCGGCGGATGCCGTGGTTCGCGCACTATCGCAAAGCGCGATGAAGACGGTCACGACGCCGCGCAGCATTGGCGGCGCGGACCGTGCCGCGCCGCCAGACCGCGGCCTAGCGATGCACCCAATAGCCGCCGTGGAAGCGGTAGGCGGGGCCGCGATGCTCCCAGCGTGGGCCGACATAGACATAGCCCGGGCGTGCGGCCACGTAGCGGCCGGCGACCCAGACATGGCGGCGGCCGTTCCAATGCCAGTAGCCCGGTGCCCAGACGTAGCCCGGCCGCACCACCACGCGTTCGAAGCGCGGCGGCGGCGGTGCGGTCTGCACCGACAGTTCCACCACCGAGCGCGCCTGCGCGGGCGCGGCCAGCATGCCGCCGGCGAGCGCGCTGCCGAGCAGGGAGGCCAGCAACAAGGGACGAATGGACATGCGATTCTCCAGGGACATCGGCGGTGTGCCGACGTCAACGCAAACGCGGCAGGCGCCGCCGCTGTTGACGCATCGCGTTGCCGCATTCATGTCTCGGATAGCTAAGCTCGCCACAGCGTCCGGCGGCACCTTCATCGCCAGCGCGCCGCTCGCCGCATGTTGCAGCGCAACCTGCCCAGGCTGCTCTGCGCGCCTAGAATTGCGGCATTCTCTTGCCGATGTCTTCTCGATGAGCATTCCCGCGTCCCGCGTGCCGCTGCCGCAAGCCGACACCAGCCCGCTGCGCTTCGTCACCGCTGCCAGCCTGTTCGACGGCCACGATGCGGCGATCAACATCATGCGGCGGTTGATCCAGGCGCAGGGTGCGGAGGTGATCCATCTCGGCCACAACCGCAGCGTCGAGGACGTGGTGCGCGCGGCGTTGCAGGAGGACGCCGACGCGATCGCGCTGTCGTCCTACCAGGGCGGCCATGTCGAGTATTTCAAGTACATGGTGGACATGCTGCGCGAACGCGGCGCCGGCCATGTGCGGGTGTTCGGCGGCGGTGGCGGCACCATCACCCCGGAGGAGATCGCCGAGCTGCAGGCCTACGGCGTGGAGCGCATCTACCACCCCAACGACGGCATGAAGATGGGCCTGGTGGAGATGATCGAGGACGTGGTGGCGCGCGCTTCGCGCGCGCGAGACTCGGGATTTTCGCGGGACTCGGGACCCGGGACTCGGGACCCGGGACAAGCCGGCGCCTCGCTGCCGCACATCGACGACGAGATCGGAATCGGCAAGGTGTTGTCGGCGCTCGAGGATGGCGCGTTCTCCGAATCCGAGTTGGCCCTGCTGCGCAAGCAGTGGCAATCCGGCCTGTCGGGCACTTCCGAGTCCCGCGTCCCCAGTCCCGAGTCCCGCACCAGGCGCCCAGCGCCGGTGCTCGGCCTGACCGGCACCGGCGGCGCCGGCAAGTCGTCGGTCACCGACGAATTGCTCAACCGCTTCCTGGCCGGCTTCCCGCAGATGCGCATCGCGGTGGTGTCGGTGGACCCGAGCCGGCGCCGCACCGGTGGCGCGCTGCTCGGCGACCGCATTCGCATGAACGCCTTGCGCAGCCCACGCGTGTACATGCGCTCGATGGCCACGCGGCGCCAGCATGCGGCCACCAACCGGGTGCTGAGGGACTGCATCGCGTTCCTTAAAGGCATCGGCTACGACCTGGTGATCGTGGAGACCGCCGGCATCGGCCAGAGCGATTCGGAGATCGTCGACCTGGTCGATTTCCCGGTGTACGTGATGACCAGCGATTACGGCGCGCCAAGCCAGCTGGAGAAGATCGACATGCTCGACTTCGCCGAACTGGTGGTGCTGAACAAGTACGACCGGCGCGGCGCCGAGGACGCGTTGCGCGACGTGCGCAAGCAGTGGCGGCGCAACCGCGTCGCGTTCCAGCTCGAGGACGAGGCGGTGCCGGTGTATCCGACCATCGCCAGCCAGTTCAACGATCCCGGCATCAGCTGGATGTTCGTCAACCTGTGCCGGCTGTTGCGCGCGAAGCTGGGCCTCGAGGTATCCGATCCCGAAGCCGAAATGACCGCCGCCGCCCGCCACGCCGCGCCGTCGCCGCATTGCGATTTCCAGCCACAACTGGACACCACGCTGAAGGAGCCGCGCGCTACCGTGCTGATCCCCGGCGCGCGCGTGCGCTACCTGGCCGAGATCGCCGAACAGGGCCGCGCGCTCAACGCCGGCATCGAGCGCCAGGCCGAGGCCGCGGATCGCGCGCAATCGTTCTGGCAGTCGTTGCAGGAACTGCAAGACCCGCAGTTGCCGAAGCAGCTGGAGCTTTATGCAGTCGAGGAATTGCAGCCGACCGCCCGCAGCGCGGACGCGCCCGCCATGGCCGGTGCGGCCGTCGATGCGACCTTGCTGCTGCTGCGCCAGCGCTACAACGATGCGCTGCAGACGCTGTCCAGCGAATCGCTGAAATTGCTGCGCGAGTGGCCGCAGCGGCTGAAGTCGATCACCGACGAAGTCACCGAGTACGAAGTGCGCGGCAAGGCGATCCGCGTGGAGAACTACCGCCAGTCGCTGAGCCACCAGCCGATCCCGAAGATCGCCGCGCCGCGCTACAGGAGCTGGGGCGAACTGCTGCGCTTTCTCGGCAAGGAGAACCTGCCCGGCAGCTATCCCTATACCGGCGGCGTCTATCCGTACCGGCGCGCCGGCGAGGACCCGATCCGCATGTTCGCCGGCGAGGGCACGCCGGAGCGCACCAACCGCCGCTTCCACTACCTGAGCGTGGGCCAGCCGGCCGCGCGCCTGTCCACCGCCTTCGACAGCGTCACCCTGTACGGCGAGGATCCGGCGCCGCGCCCGGACATCTACGGCAAGATCGGCAATTCCGGGGTCAATATTCCCACCCTGGACGACATGAAGAAGCTGTACTCCGGCTTCGACCTGTGCGCGCCGACCACCAGCGTGTCGATGACCATCAATGGCCCAGCGCCGATGATCCTGGCGATGTTCATGAACACCGCCATCGACCAGCAGGTGGAGAAATACCTCAAGGCCGATGCGCAGCGTTGGGCGCAGGCCGAGCAGGCCCTGGAGGCCTTGTTCGAAGGCCGGCAGCGGCCGCGTTATCACGGCGAACTGCCGCCGACCAACGACGGCCTGGGCCTGGCCTTGCTCGGGGTCAGCGGCGATCAATTGGTCGACGCGCAGACCTATGCGCAGATCAAGGCGCAGACCCTGTCCAGCGTGCGCGGCACGGTGCAGGCCGACATCCTCAAGGAGGACCAGGCGCAGAACACCTGCATCTTCAGCACCGAGTTCGCGCTGCGCATGATGGGCGACATCCAGCAGTATTTCGTCGAGCAGAAAGTGCGCAACTTCTATTCGGTGTCGATCTCCGGCTATCACATCGCCGAGGCCGGGGCGAACCCGATCAGCCAGCTCGCCTTCACCCTGAGCAACGGTTTCACCATCGTCGAGTACTACCTGGCGCGCGGCATGCGCATCGACGATTTCGCGCCCAACCTGAGCTTCTTCTTCAGCAACGGCATGGACCCGGAGTACACCGCGATCGGCCGCGTGGCGCGGCGCATCTGGGCGCGGGCGATGCGCGAGCGCTACGGCGGCAACGAACGCAGCCAGATGATGAAGTACCACATCCAGACCTCCGGCCGATCGCTGCATGCGCAGGAGATCCAGTTCAACGACATCCGCACCACGCTGCAGGCGCTGTACGCGCTGTTCGACAACTGCAACAGCCTGCACACCAACGCCTACGACGAGGCGATCACCACGCCGACCGAGGAAAGCGTGCGCCGCGCGGTGGCGATCCAGATGATCATCAACAAGGAGCTGGGGCTGAACTTCTGCGAGAACCCGTGGCAGGGCAGCTTCATCGTCGAACAGCTCACCGACCTGGTGGAGGAGGCGGTGTACAGGGAATTCGAGGCGATCAGCGAGCGCGGCGGCGTGCTCGGCGCGATGGACACCATGTACCAGCGCGGCAAGATCCAGGAAGAGAGCCTGTACTACGAGCACAAGAAGCACGACGGCAGCCTGCCGCTGGTCGGGGTCAATACCTTCCTGCCCAAGCAGCACGCCGGCGAGACCGCGACCCAGATCGAGCTGATCCGCTCCACCGAGGAGGAAAAGGGCCAGCAGATCGCCAACGTGCGCGACTGGCAGCAGCGCCGCAACGGCATTGCGCCGTCGCAGCCGCTGCCAGCGGAACCGGGCGAAGCTACCGGCGCGCCTACTCCCGGCGATGCGGTGGGCCTCGGCTATCTGCAGCGTGCCGCGCGCGAGCGCCGCAACGTCTTCGCCGCGCTGATGCAGGCGGTGAAGACCCACAGCCTGGGGCAGATCAGCCACGCGCTGTACGAAGTGGGCGGGGAGTACCGGCGCAACATGTAGCCGCCGGCCACGCCGGCTGTGGCGCGTGCGCTGAGGGTGCCTGCAGCCATGATGTCTGCGTTTGCCACCGCGCAGCGCGTTGCCTGCGGCATGCGCCTGGCGCCATTGCGGTCGCGGCCTGGGGAGACGCATAGTTGCGCATCGACGACTGGGGGTGTGGCGGATGAAGATTTGGGGATCGCTACTGCTGCTGGCTTGCGCGGCGACCGCGCGGGCCGCGGCGCCGGCCGAGGACGGCACTGCGGGGCCGCTGTTCGACACGGTCGCCGCACTGGACCAGCGCCTGTTCGGCGCCTACAACCGCTGCGACATGGCGGCGTTCGAGCAGCTGTTCGTGCCCGACGTGGAGTTCTATCACGACACTGGCGGGGCAAGCTGGGACCGCAAGACCGTGGTGGACAACACGCGCAAGTGGATCTGCGGCAAGGTGCGCCGCGAATTGGTGGACGGCACGCTGCGGGTCTACCCGGTCAAGGACTTCGGTGCGATCGAGGAAGGCGAGCACCGCTTCTGCGAACTGGCCAGCGGGCGTTGCGAGGGCATCGCCAAGTTCGTGATGGTGTGGCGCCAGGACCAGGACGGCTGGAAGCTGACGCGGGTGCTCAGCTACGGGCATCGCGCGGCGGCTGCGCCGGCGCCCTGAGCGTGCAAGGGCGCCGGCACCGCGCAGTCGCTGCGGCTTCGCGTGCAGGCCGGCGCCGCCGTTCAAGCAGGAATCTGCGCGCCATGCTTGAATGGCGTGGCGCGCCTGGCCATGGCTGCGCTTCCAGCCGGGTGGGGGATCTGGCGACCTTGCGGATGCCGATGATGGTGCCGTCGATTTGGATTGCAGGCGTTGCCGTCGTGTTGCTGCTGGGCATCGGCGGCTGGATGTGGCGCCGTGGGCGCCCGCGTGGACCTGTGGTGCCGATCGCCGTTGCGCGAACAGCCGCGGCGTCTGCGCACCGTGCCGCCACCGAAGACGCCGGCACGGATGCGGCGATCGCGGCGGAGCCGGGGCAGGACGTGGCCGCCGCTGCCGCTGAACTTTCCGCAGAGCAGGAATCCGCGCTGTTGCTGCGCCTGTACGCGCTGGCGTTCGCCGGCGTGCCTGCGCCCGAACCGAGCGCGGCGTCGCGTGCCGGGCAGGCCGAGATTGCCGCGGCGGCCGTCGCGGTCCTGGCGCGCATCGATGCGCATCCGCGCTATACGCCGCGCCGCCCGCAGTTGTTGCCGCAGCTGACCCGCGCAATCAACGATCCCGATGTGGGCGCCCAGGCCATCGCCGCGATTCTCGGCCAGGATCCGGCGCTGGCCGGCAATCTGCTGCGCATCGCCAACAGTGCCGCGTACCGCCGCCACGCCGAGCCGATCGAGAACCTGGAGCGCGCGGTGGCCTTGCTCGGCACCGAAGGCCTGCGCCAGATCGTGCTGGCCGCGCTGCTGCAGCCGGTCATCGCCGATGACGGCAGCCCGTTCGGCCGCTGCGCGGCGCTGCTGTGGGAGCACAGCTTGCTGTCGGCCAAGGCCACGGCGCGCCATGCCGAGGATGCAACGCGCGAGGATCCCGCCGCGGCACAGCTGCCGGCGCTGTTGTATGGGTTGGGCACGGTCGCGGTGGTGCAGGTGGTACGCGATGCGTATGCGAAACAGCCAGGACTCGTACCCGATGCAGGGATGCTGGCCGAGTTGCTGCGAGACTGGACGGCGCGGGTGGCGCAGGCCATCTCGCAGGACTGGGCGCTGTCGGAGCGCATGCAACACGCTCTCGACGAACAACACAAGCATGTCGAGCCGCATGCGTTGAGTTCCTTGGGGCGTTCGCTGCGGATCGGGCGCCGCCAGGCGGCGCTGGAACTGCTGGATGTCGCTTCGGGTTGAGCGCCTGGGTGTGGCATCAACGCGCTTGCCGACGCGTTAGGAACCCTCCGCTATGCTCTCGTCGGCCGCGTCGTCCGGTGAGATCCACCAGACCATGCCATCCTGGCGCAGCGGCGGGCTGGTCTCGCGGAGCTCCACCCCATCGATGCGACGTCCTGCAGCACCGGCCTGCCAGTGCTGCAACCATGCATCCAGCGAACTGCGTTGGGCGGTGGCGACGCCGAAATCGCGATCGCTTTTCCAGGTATCGGTCGATGCGTCGTGGTGCGGATGCGCGGCTGCGCCGTAACTGCAGCGCAGGCAATAGTTGACCAGGGTTTCGGTCCAGTCTTCGACCAGAGCGATCTCGCCGCCGGGGGGAACGTCGCGGAGCGCGTCGCGGTCTTCCGGGGCGGGGCAATGCGCGAACACCGTGAAGGTCCGGAATGGCGAAGGCTGCAGTCGTGCCAAGGCGTTGAAGACCGGTACCGTGCGGTCGCGAAACGCACGCTGCCCGGTGGCGGCGCCGTCGTGCAGGATGATGTCGCCGTAGCGGTGGCCGCTTTCCGGCAGCGGCACATTGAGCAAGCGTGCGCGGACCACATCGATGCGCCGGGCGAACAGCGTCTCGCCATTGGACCAGGGATTCAGGCGCACGCTGACCACGCCGAAATCTGTCTCGATCGGTCCATCGCCTTCGGGAATGCCGATGCCGCAGGCCGCCCATTGCGCGCGCGCCTGCGCCCAGTCGCCGATGGCCGTCGCAACGATGCCGGCATTCCAGTGCGCGGCTTCGTCTGTTTTTTCGGCGAGCGCCAATGCACGCAGGTTGTGGTGCAGGGACACGCTCCAGTCCAGACGATATTTATGCACCAGGCCTTGCATGTAGTGGTAATAGCGTGCATCCGGCGCATGCGCGAGCAGGGTGGCGAAGTGGTGCGCAGCCTGTTCCAGCTGTCCTGCGTCGAAACTCGCGTAGGCGCGTTCGTGCACCGTCTGCAGGTCTTCTTCGGATAAGGGCTGCGGCATCGGCACGACCTGGTTGGCCCTGTGGGCATTGGCGGCTGATTATGGATGCGCGATGCGGCCCTGCCCAGGGCGATGCCACTTGAGGCCGCGCGGATAGTGCATGGGAGGGAGGACGGCGTAGCAACGCGTGGAGGCGCTGCTGGTATCCGAGCGCTTGCGAAAAGCCCTTCTCGCTGCGGCAGTGCGCGCGGCGAGAAAGGGACACGACTGATTAGCCTCGACAGGCGCGCGATGCGGCCTGTCAGGACACGTGCATGCAGCTCAACGCAGCGGCACGTCCGCGACCTTGTCCTGGTAATCGCGCTTGGGGTCGATGCCGAACAGCACCTTGATGCCGGCCACCAGGCTGGAACCGTTGAGCCAGATCTGCGCGTGGTCCGGATCAAGGCGCAGCAGCGCCAGCTTCGGATCGTCCTTGCCTTGCTCGTACCACGCGTCGATGAAACCGTTCCACAGGCGCTCGATCACCGCCTGGTCGTTGTCCACGCTGAGCGTGCCGCTGATGCTGGCAAACAGGTCGTGGTCCTTGGCGCTGAACGCGGCGATGACCCGCTGGCTCTGGGTCAGCTTCTGCACCAGGGCGTTGTCCTTGGAGGTGAAGAACCAGATCGGACCGCCGCGGTCGCCTTCGAATTGCGCCGTCATCGGCCGCGCATGGCCGTCTTCCACGCCGTCCAGGCCGAGCATCACCGTGCGGTCGGATTTGAGCGCTTTCCAGAATTTATCTTCCAGTTCCTGCGGGCTGGCCATGCGGGTCTCCGATAGGGCGTGAATGCCTGCCGGCACTGTGCATTGCCGCGCGCAGGCGGGTCGTGACGGAGGCGTCGACGGGGCGTGTAGGCGCCGTCCGTCGCCAGCGTCCGTGCAGCGTCCCGCGGCTAAGCACGTTGTTCCCTGGGGCACAGCATGGAGGCCGCGTCGGTGCCACACTGCAGGTCCTATCGTTGGTCAAGGAGTGCGTCGCGATGGCATCGCTGGATCTATATCTACCGCAGTTGTTGCAGTTCGAAGGGGGCTTCGTCGACGATCCGTCCGATCCCGGCGGCGCTACCAACCGCGGCATCACCCTGGCGACGTTCGAGCGTTATGCGCAGCCGTTGCTCGGCGAGCAGCCGACGCTGGACGCACTGCGCGCGCTGACCCCGGAGCAAGCCGGCGTCATCTATCGGACTGCCTACTGGGACAAGCTGGACGGCGATCAGATCGCCTCGCAACTGTTGGCCGAGATCCTGTTCGATTTCTACGTCAATGCCGGGACCGAGGCGGTGCTGCTGCTGCAGCGGGTCCTGCTGCAGCTGGGAGCGACAGGCCTGGCCACGGACGGGGAAATGGGGCCTGTCACGCTGGCGGCGTTGCAGGCGGCCGACCAGGCACAGGTCTATGCGGCGTATCGCCAAGGCCGGGTCGATTACTACGAACGGCTGGCGCAGGAGCGCCCGGCCGACGACAAATTCCTCAAGGGTTGGCTGGCACGCGCGGATTGGTTCCCGGCGACGTTGCCGTCCACGTCCACCGCTGCCGCTCCGCCGGCCACCGGCGTCGCCTGAGTCGCAACAGGAGGCGATGGCGCCTGCCGCTGCGCATGGCCGGCAACACTGGGGGCTGCGCGCAGTGGCGGGAGCCGGTACGCGACCGGTTCCGCCGGCGCCGCTCAGGTGCCGCTGTCGGGCGTCTTTGCTTCGGCGTCCGCTGCGGCCTTGGCCGCCTCGCGGGCTTCGCGCTTGCGCGCGTCCTTCTCGTCCTGCTGTTTCTTCTTGGCGATTTCGCGCTGACGTTTTTCGAAGGAATAGTTGGGCTTTGCCAAGTGGATGCCTGCCGTATGAGAGATGGGGCCCCCAGTGTAACCCCTGCGTGCCGGGGTGGTGGCGGGCCGTAGGGACAGGCCACGCGCGCGGCGTGGCCCGTCCGGGTCCGGGAGTACGGCCCTCCCGGGCCTGGGCTTACGGACTCAGGTACGGCTGGATGCTGGAATACACGTCGGAAAGGCGCGAGTAGTAGTCCGGATCGCTGGGCGCGCTGCAGTAGGAGGTGCCGCCGTACAGGCCGCCGCGCAACTGGTAGGCGCCGCTGCTGTTGACGGTGAACAGGCCCGAGCCGGACGAACCGCCTTCGGTGACGCCGGTGTTCCAGACCACCTTGTACAGCGGCGACTTGCCGTCGATCGACGACGACAGCGCGGTGACGCTGCCCAGCGAGTACTTCTTCACGTCGCCGGCGGGGTGGTGGATGCCCTCGATCGCGGTGCCGG
This sequence comes from Xanthomonas sp. GW, assembly GCF_014236815.1. NCBI lineage: Bacteria > Pseudomonadati > Pseudomonadota > Gammaproteobacteria > Lysobacterales > Lysobacteraceae > Xanthomonas > Xanthomonas sp. GW. Next base: position 3,492,662 of record NZ_CP051189.1, on the reverse strand, counting down.
TGGAACCGATCGCCGAACTGCTCCAGCCGGCATAGAAGGCGCCGCTGGGCGGGGCGGTCTTCAGTTCCAGCAGCGAGGTGTCGCGGGTGGTGTTGGCGTGGCGCAGGTAGGCGCCGCCGCTGAGCGTGGTGTAGGACGAGCTGACCGTGGAGCCGTTGCAGGTGGTCGCGTCGTAGAACCAGTAGGTCTGCAGGGTGTTGGCCACGGTCTGGGTGCTGATGCAGTGCGCCGCGGTCCAGAACAGGTACTTCTTCGGCGAGTTGCTGTTGTTGAGCAGGGTGCCGGTGCACAGGTAGGAGCCGCTGCTGGTGCTGAACACCATGCGCGCCACCGACTTGGCGGCCGAGGTGAAGCCGCTGCTGGGGCTGGCGCGGCAAACGATGTCGCGCTCGCACGAATCGCTCTCGCCGATCATCGGCCGCATCATTTCCTCGCTGGCGACGGGATTGATGTCCATGTGCGAGATCTGCGGGATCTTCAGCGCGAAGCCCTGCGGATACTGGCCGGCCGGCAGTTCGATCTCCACCACCAGGCGCGAGCCGGACACCGCCGCGGACCAGCCCGGCTCGCTGCCGGCGAAATCGGCGCCGCTCTGTTCGAACACGCGGCCGTCGTCGCCGGCGAAGCGCAGCGTGGCCTTGCTCGGGTCGCCCGGCTGGGCGCCGCTGCCGCTGAGCTGCAATGCCGCGCGCAGCGCCGCCGCATCGGTGGAGACGATCTCGAAGCTGGTGACCTGCGCGCCGTTGGGCAGGCTTTGCCAACCGAGCCGGCGCAGGTTGATCGCCGGCTTGGCGATGTCGCGCGAGAAGCCGATCTGCAGCGGCTGGCCATGCTTGACCTGCTGGCCGCGCAGTTGCTTCATCGTCGCGGCCTGGGCGCTGTCGGGAGCGCCGAGTTCGATGACCCGCGGCGCATGCGCGCTGCCGATGGCGAGGCTGCGCAGTTCGGCGCCGCCGAGCGCGGCGGCACTGGCGCTGGTTTCGACGGGAGCGGAGTCCATCTCGGCCGCGGGGGGATTGGCGGCCATGGCGACGGGGGAAAGGCCGGAGATGCCGGCGAGCAAGGCCAGATACAACGCGTGCTTGCGATTCATGGATCTTCCTTCTGCTAGAAGACGACAGGACCATCCGGCAGGGGACCGGATGCCGTTGCACCCACTTCCAAGGTGCATGCCGAGGCTACGGGCGCCGACTCGGCGATTGCGTGCGCGACGTCACGCGTACGTGGCCGATTTCGTAGACAGGTGCGTCGTTGCGATGCGCCGTCGCACGCATCTACAACCGGTATCAGCGCTGGCGTGCGGGCGCCAAAGGCCGGCATCACAAGTGCGCAGCGTTGCGACCGCAGGCGCTGAGGTCATGTTGCGACGCAACGTGCGCCCTCTCTAATTGTCATATAAATATGAACATAGCTGGAAAACACTGCTTGCTGTCGCTGTAGTTGTCGCCACCACCGGCACGAACTTCGCTGTCCATCGCGCGCAGCTTCAAGGCCGATGTCGGTTTCGATACGCAGGTCAATTTCGTCAGTACCGGAGAGAGTTCGAATGACAAGCCGTGCGCCCTTCAAGCGTAAGTACCCGAAGCACAGGAATCCCCTCGCCAGCGCCCTGGGCCTGGCGATGCTGACGCCGGTCCTGGCGTGGGCACAGGCCACGCCCACCGCGCCTGCCGAGCAGGGCGGGCAGGATGCCGCTGCGCAGCCGGCCAGCGGCGACGTCAAGACGCTGGACAGCATCTCGGTCACCGGGGTGCGCGAAAGCCTGCGCTCGGCGCAGGCGATCAAGCAGGACGCGACGCAGGTCGTGGATTCGGTGCAGGCCCAGGACATCGGCAAGCTGCCGGATGCGAACACGGTGGAAGCGCTGCAGCGCATCACCGGCGTGCAGATCCAGCGCCGTTACGGCGAAGGCGCCACCGATTTCGATCACCGCACGCAGCCGGCGGTCACCGTGCGCGGCCTGACCCAGGTGCGCAACTTCCTGGACGGGCGCGATACGTTTTCCGCTTCCGGCGGCCGCACGCTGGACCTGGAAGGCATTCCGCCGGAGCTGCTGTCCGGTATCGACGTCTACAAGAATCCGCCTGCGAACATCATCGAAGGCGGCGTTGGCGGCGTGGTGAACCTGCGCACCCGGCTGCCGTTCGACGCGCCCGGCCGGGTCATCAGCGCCACCGTCAAAGGCAACTACTACGACCGCGCCGACAAGACCGGCGGATCGGCCTCGGGCCTGTACAGCGACCGCTTCGACACCGACGCCGGCGAGATCGGCGTGTTGTTCAACGTCGGCTATGGCCGCTCCAGCTATCGCCAGGACGGCATCCTGACCGGCCCGTTCGTGGCGGTGCCGGACGGCGTCATCGCCGGCGCGCCGAGCGGCGCGCAGATTCCCTCCGGCTTCCAGATCTACGACGACGGCGGCGACCGCAAGCGCCTGGGTACGGCGGCTGCGCTGCAGTGGAAGCCGTCCGATACGGTGCTGGTCACCGGGCAGTTCCTGCGCACGACCTACGACTTCTACCGGCAGGGCAAGTACTTCTATCAGGCCAACCGACGCGAGGCGGCGTCGCCGTTGGCGGGCGCGGACTTCACCTTCGACAAGAACGGCTACGCGACCTCGGGCGCGCTGGACAACCAGATGTTCGAGTCGGCGCGCTACGACCAGGATCTCACCTCGACCAATACCAACTACAGCCTCAATCTGCGTTGGAATCCCAGCGACAAGCTGGCGGTGACGTTCGACGCGCAATACCTCACCTCGTCCTACGATGCCGACCGCAACGGCTTCGTCGTCTCGCTCTACGACCGCGCCTCGGAGGACAGCAGCAACGCGCTCAACCGCTCGATCGTCGACTTCGACCTGCGCGGCGGCAACCCGCGCTTCAACGTGCGCGATCCGGCGTTGCTGAGCGATCCCAACAACTATGCCGCCAGCTATATCGCCGATGCGCTGACCCGCAACGACGCCGACCAGCTGGCGCTGCAATCGGACCTGGAATATTTCACCGAGGGCGGTTTTTTCACCAAGCTCAGCGCCGGCGTGCGCTACGCCGACAGCAGCATCGACCTGCGCGGCACCTGGAACGCGGCCTGCCTGGGCGTGGACGGACCCGATCCCAACTGCGCCACGAGCCTGGTCTATCCGTCGGTCTCGGCGCATCCGGAACTGGTGCGCAATGGGCCGTCGCCGGACTTCTTCGACGGCAAGACCCTGACCGGCGGCGTGCTGTATCCGGAGTTCGCCAGCGGCGGCGGGCTGTTCGACCGCACCACGCGCACCGAGGCGCTGTTCGGCTTCGCGCCGCAGACCGCGTTCAAGCCGAGCGACCTCAACCACCAGACCGAAAAGACCTGGGCCGGCTATTTCGCCGCCGACTACGACACCGAGCTCGCCGGGCTGCGCCTGGACGGCAACATCGGCGTGCGCCTGCTCAAGACCACCACCGGCTCGGACGGCGCGGTGTTCATGGACGGCGGCGGCATCACCCCGCTGTCGGTCGAACGCACCTACAACGACGTGCTGCCCAGCTTCAACCTGCGCGCGCACCTGAGCGACACCCTGCAGGCGCGTCTGGCCTATTCGCAGCTGATCGCGCGGCCCAATTTCGACCAGATGTCGACCAACGTCTCGCTGGGCGCGTCGAGCCAGCTCAATCCGATCACCGGGCGGCCCGGCGGCTCCTCGGGCAATCCGTTCCTGCGTCCGGTCCAGTCGGACAACTACGATGCGACGCTGGAGTGGTACTTCGCTCCTGCCGGCTCGCTCACCGCCGGCCTGTTCTACAAGAAGGTGAACGGCTTCCTGGCCAGTGGCACCGTGGTGCGCAACTACAACGGCCTGGATTACGACATCAGCACTTCGCTCAACACCGGCAACGGCACCATCCGCGGCGCCGAATTCGCCTACCAGCAGTTCTACGATTTCCTGCCCGGTTTGCTGAGCGGCCTGGGGTTCCAGTTCAACTACACCTACGTGGACAGCAGCGTGTCCAATCCCTTCGCCACCGCCGGCTCCGACATCCCGGCCACGGTGCCGCTGGAGAAGTTGTCCAAGCACAGCTACAACGCGGTGGCCCTGTACGAGAAGGGCCCCATCACCGCGCGCCTGGCCTGGAGCTGGCGTGGCGAATACCTGGACACCACCCAGGGCAGCGGCGCCAACGGCATTCCGCAGTACCAGAAGCCCTACGCATCGCTGGATGCCTCGGTCAGCTACAACGTCAACGAGCACGTCGCGCTGTCGTTCGACGCGGTGAACTTGAACAACCGCATGAACGAGATCTACATCGGCACGGCGAGCGCGCCGTTGCGGTACGAACTCAACGACCGGCGCTACGGCTTCTCGGCACGGGTCACGTACTGATGCGATGGGGGGCCGCTTCGGCGATCGAAGCGGGCCGCATCCGGCCCATGCCTGCATGGGCCGGGCACCTGCGATCGATGTCATGCAAGGACCGATGAAGATGGGATCACGCTGGGTAGCGCAGCGGTGCCGGTGGCAACGGACGTGAGTGCCGGCGAGCCGTTGCGCCACATCGCGATCGTCGGCGGTGGCACGGCGGGCTGGATGGCCGCGGCGGCCCTGGTGCGCGTGCTCGGCGCAAGCGCCACCCGTATCACTCTGGTCGAGTCCGAGGCGATCGGCACGGTCGGGGTGGGCGAGGCGACGATTCCGCCGATCGCGCTGTTCAACGCCTTGCTCGGCATCGACGAAAACGCGTTCCTGCGCGCCACCCAGGGCAGTTTCAAGCTGGGCATCGAATTCGTCGACTGGCTGCAGCCGGGACAGCGCTATTTCCATCCGTTCGGCACCTATGGGGTCGACTTCGGCACCGTGCCGTTCGACGGCCTGTGGCGGCGCATGCACCGCGACAGCCAGGCCGAACCGTTGGCGGCGTATTCGCTCAATACCCTGGCGGCGATGCGCGGGCGCTTCATACGGCCGCAGCAAGGCGATGCCTTGCTGTCGCGGCTGGGTTACGCCTTCCATTTCGACGCCTCGCTGTATGCGCGGCTGTTGCGCGAGTACGCCGAGAGCCGTGGCGTGACGCGGCTGGAGGGCAAGGTCGAGCAGGTGCTGCGGCGTGCGCCCGACGGCGGCATCGCCGCGCTCGTTCTCGAGTCCGGCACGCGCATCGATGCCGATTTCTTCATCGACTGCTCCGGCTTTCGTAGCCTGCTGATCGCGGACGCGCCCGATGCCGGGTTCGTCGACTGGTCGCATTGGCTGTTCAACGACCGCGCGGTAGCGGTGCCGTCGGAGCGCTCGTCGGCGTTCACGCCTTACACCAGATCGACCGCGCGCGAGGCGGGCTGGCAATGGCGGATTCCGCTGCAGCATCGCACCGGCAACGGTTACGTCTATTCGAGCGAACATCTGTCCGACGATGCCGCCGCCGCGACGCTGCTGGCCAACCTGGACGGGAAGGCCCTGGCGGAGCCGCGCACGCTGCGCTTCCGTGCCGGCCGGCGCGAACGATTCTGGTCCGGCAATTGCCTGGCGCTGGGGCTGGCGGCGGGGTTCCTGGAGCCGCTGGAATCGACCAGCATCCACCTGATCCAGGCCGGCATCGCCCGCTTCCTGGAGATGCTGCCCGACCGTGCCGGCAACCCGGCCGACATCCGCCGCTACAACCGGTTGATGGCGCAGGAATTCGACAGCATCCGCGACTTCATCATCCTGCACTTCCACGCTACCGCGCGGCCCGGCGCGTACTGGGAGCGTGCGCGCACGATGCCGATCCCCGACAGCCTGGCCGAACGCCTGCAGGTCTTCGCGCAATCGGGCCGGGTGTTCCGCGAGGCCGACGAACTCTTCAGCAAGACCAGCTGGCTGGCGGTTATGGAGGGGCAGGGCCTGCGCGTGCACGGGTTCGATCCGCTGGCGACGGCGATGCCGGCAGCGGAGGCCGTCGCGCGGCTGCAGCGCGTGGCCGCGGCGGCGGCGATGGCGGTAGAGCGGATGCCGGCGCACGCCGACTTCGTCCGCGCCCACTGCGCCGCGACCTGAGCGCCTGCAGGCAACCACACCGACCCGACCCGGAGACAGTACGCACGCCATGCAGATGCCATCGACTAACAGCACTGCCCGCATGCGCTTCTGGCGCCGCCTGCGCGGCGGCGCGATCGCGCTGCTCCTGGCCCTGGTCCCGGCCATGGCGGTGCAGGCGCAGGACAGCCGTTTCGTCGCCGCCGCCGACGGCCGCCGCAGTTTCACCGTGGATGGCATGCCGTGGCTGCTGCTGGGCATGCAGCTCAACAACAGCAGCGGCACCCCGGCGCAGTTGCGGCAGTTGCAGGCGGCGATCGCGCGCAGCCACTGCAACACGGTGATGGTCCCGGTGTCCTGGCAGGAACTGGAGCCGGTCGCCGGCCGCTACGACTTCAGCCTGGTCGACGGCTTGGTCGCCGAGGCGCGGCGGCAACAGGTGCGGCTGGCGCTGTTGTGGTTCGGCACCTGGAAGAACGGCGGCATGGCCTACGTCCCCGACTGGGTGAAACGCGATCCCGTGCGCTACCCGCGCGTCATCGACGCCGCTGGCCGCCCGATCGACGCGCTCTCGCCGCTGGCGGCGGCCAGCCGCGACGCCGATGCGCGCGCCTTCGCGGCGCTGATGCGGCACCTGCGCGACATCGACGGCAAGCGCCGCACCGTGCTGATGGTGCAGGTCGAGAACGAGGCCGGCACGCTCGGCGCCGATCGCGACCATTCCGCCGCCGCGCAGGCGCTGTTCGCCAGCCAGGTGCCGGCCGATATGCCCGGCGCTGCAGGCGGTGATTGGACCGCGGCATTCGGCGTGCGCGCGCCGGAGGCGTTCATGGCCTACCACACCGCGCGCTACATCCAGGCGGTCGCCGCGGCGGGCAAGGCCGCCTACGACCTGCCGCTGTACCTCAACGTCTGGCCGCGCGAGCAACCCGGCCTGCTGCGGCCCGGACTGTCCTCGCCCAGCGGTGGCGCGGTGTCCTGGCTGTTGCCGATGTGGAAGGCGCTGGCGCCGGCGATCGACGTCGTCGGCGTGGACAACTACGACACCAACGTCGCGCCCTATACCGCCATCGCCGCGGCCTACGACCGCCCGGACAATCCCTTGTTCGTGCCCGAGACCGGCGGGTCGGCCGCGCATGCGCGGCACATGTTCCTGGTGCTGGCACGGCCCTTCGCAGTGGGCATCGGCAAGTTCGGCATCGGCGCGGACTTCGCCCTGGATGCCGAGGGCCGCGAAACGCTCGATCCGGTCGCCGTCAACTTCCGGCTGCTGCGCGACGCGGCGCGGTTCCTGCTGCCGTTGCGCGATGCCGGGCGGGTGCAGGCCGCGGTGGAAGAAGAGGGCATCGCCAACGTGGCGCTGGCGTTCTCGCAGTTGGATGTCGCGGTGCGCTTCGGCGAGGTCCGCGACGGCTATGGCGGGCCGCGCGGGCAGGGCAATGCGGTGCCGAACGGCCGCGTGCTGGTCGCCGAAGTGGAACCCGAACGGTTCCTGGTCAGCGGCGCCAACGCCAACCTGGCGTTCGCCGCAAAGCTCGGTGCGCGTGGCACGGCGCAGCTGCTCACGGTGGAAGAGGGGCATTTCGACGACGGGCGCTGGGTGCGCGAGCGCCTGCTCAACGGCGACGAAACCTATTTCGGACTGCGTTTGCCCGAACGCGGCGGCAGCCTGATGGTGACGCTGATGCAGGCGGCGCATGAGTAGCGCGGCATTGCATCGCCCGCGCCTGCGGCGTACGTGGGCTGCGCTCCTGCGGCGCCGCTGGCTCGGCGGCATCGCGCTCGCGGCGCTGGCGCTGCCGTGTCTCGGCGCGCCGCTGTGCGACGCCGACGCGCCGGTCACCATTGCCTTGCGCGTGGACCTGCAGTCGCCGCGGACCCGCTTCGAGGGCTTCGGCACGGCACTGGCCTGGTTCGCCAACGTGACCGGCGCCTATCCGGATCCGCTGCGCAACCGCCTGGCCGATCTGCTCTATGGCCGCGACGGTCTGGGCTGGGTGATCGCCCGCTACAACATCGGCGGCGGCAACGCGGCCGACACACCCCCTTATCTGCGCCCCGGCGCGGCGATACCGGGGTTCTGGCGGCAGCCGGCGGGCGCATCGGGCAAGGATTGGTGGCGTGCCGACGATCCGGCGCTGTGGGATTGGTCGGCCGACCAGGGCCAGCGCTGGTGGCTGGACGCGATCCGCGCGCGGGTGCCTGCGGATCAGCGCATCTTCGAGGCGTTTTCCAACTCGCCGCCGTGGTTCATGACCGTGAGCGGGCGCGTCTCCGGTGCCGAGCATGGGCTGGACGACAATCTGCGGCCCGGCCAGGAGGCGGCGTTCGCGGCGTATCTGGCGCAGGTGGTGGACGAACTGCAGCGTCGCCACGGCATCGCCTTCCGCACCCTGTCGCCGGTCAACGAGCCGGGCACGCCCTACTGGTTCGCCGCCAACACCCAGGAAGGCGCGCACTGGAGCGTGCCGGCGCAGGAACGCATCCTCCAGGCCAGCGACCGCGCGCTGCGTGCGCGCGGCTTGCGTACCCGGGTCGCGGCGATGGACGAAACCAGCGCGCTGGGCTTCATCCACAACTGGTCCGGCTATGCGGACGCCACCAAGGCGGTGCTGGGCCAGCTCAACGTGCACAGCTACGACAGCACCGGCCAGACCGGCGTGCGCGATATCGCCGCCGCCAGCGGCATTCGCCTGTGGATGTCGGAAAACGACCTGTCGCCGCCCAACGTGGCCGAGGGCGTGGACGACATGCGCCCGGCGTTGGCGCTGGCCGAGCACATGGTGCTGGACCTCAAGCGCCTGGAGCCGTCGGCGTGGGTGTTCTGGCAGGCGATCGAAACGTCCGCGGCCGGCAAGCCCGGCTCCGGCCGCCATTGGGGCCTGATCCGGATGGACCTGAGCGCCGCGGCGACGGCGGAGCATCCCTTCCAGGTCACCCGCAAGTACTGGGCCATGGCCAACTTCAGTCGCTATCTGCGACCGGGCATGCGCCTGCTGCAGGTGGACGACGCGGATACGGTGGCGGCGCTGTCGGCGGATGGGCGCGACCTGGTATTCGTGCACGTCAACGCCGGGCTGTCGACGCGGCGGCTGGCGATCGCGGCGCAGACGCTGGGGACTGGCGCGTGGACGCAGCAGGTGATCGTCACCTCGGCTTCGCAGCGCGCCGAAGCCGCTTGCCGCCGCGCGGCCGCGCCCGGTGCGCAAACGGCACTGGCACCGCCGCAGTCGGTGGTCACCGTGGTCCTGCGCAAACAATGAGGCCGGCCCGCGCCCAGCCGCGTGGCCGTGGATGTTTACGTTTTGCAGTGCCGGCGCTGCATCCCGACGTTGGGAATCGCCGCTGCAGTGCGACCCGATTCGCTGTTTTGTACACGAGGGGCTTTCGATGAAACCGACAGTGCGACAACGACTCCTGGCCAACGCAAGCGTCTTGCTGCTGCTTGGCCTGCACATGGCCACGGCCTGGGCCGCCGCCGATACGCGGCCCGAATGGGAGCGTCCGGAGGTCAACGAAATCGACCGGCTGCCGGCGCGGGCCACGTCCTTCCCGTACGAATCGGTGGAACTGGCCAAGGCCGGCCGCATCGCCGATTCGCGTTACCACCTCGCGCTCAACGGCGACTGGCGCTTCATGTTCTCGCCCACGCCGGAGCAGCGCCCGGCGCAGTTCTACCGCGACGATTACGACGTGTCGGCGTGGAAGACCATTCCGGTGCCGTCCGACTGGCAGGCGCAGGGCTACGGGCAGCCGCTGTACAACAACATCCAGTACCCGTTCCCGGCCAACCAGCCGTTCATCCCCCACGCCATCAACAGCGTCGGCTCCTACCGGCGCGAGTTCGAGGTGCCGCAAGGCTGGGACGGGCGCCGGGTGCTGCTGCACATCGGCGCGGCTGGCGCGGCCTACTACGTCTGGGTCAACGGGCAGCGGGTCGGCTACAGCGAGGATTCCAAGCTGCCGGCCGAATTCGACGTGACCGCGCAGCTGCGTCCCGGCCGCAATTCGGTCGCCATCGAGGTCTATCGCTGGTCCGATGGCAGCTATCTGGAAGACCAGGATTTCTGGCGGGTCAGCGGCATCGAGCGCGATGTCTACCTGCTGGCCACGCCGCAGACCTGGCTGCGCGATTTCTTCGCGCGCGCCACGCTGGATGCGCGCTATGTCGGCGGCGCGCTGGATGTCGATGTCGGCCTGGTGCACGCGGCCAAGGGCACGCGGGTCACCGCCACGCTGCTCGACGGCGACACGCCGGTGCTGGTGCGGCAGGCGACGCTGGCGGCGGCCAAACAGGAGCAGGCGCTCACGCTGTCCGGGGCGATCGGCAAGGTGCGCCCGTGGAGCGCGGAAACGCCAAATCTGTACACCTTGCTGCTGGAGGTTCACGCCGCCGATGGACGGCTGATCCAGGCCAGCGCCAGCCGCATCGGCTTCCGCACGGTCGAGGTCAAGGACGGGTTGGTCAAGGTCAACGGCAAGCCGGTCAAGATCCGCGGCGTGAACCGGCACGAGCACGACCCGCAGACCTTCCACGTGATTTCCGAAGCCTCGATGCGGCGCGACATTGAGTTGATGAAGCAGAACAACATCAACGCCGTGCGCACCTCGCACTATCCGAACGCGGAGCTGTGGTACGCCCTGGCCGACGAATACGGCCTGTACGTGATGGACGAGGCGAACATCGAATCGCATGCCTACATGGAGGCCGGCAACGAGGGCATGCGCCCGCGTGAGAAGGTGCAGCTCGGCTACGACCCGAAATGGGAACTGGCGCACCTGCAGCGGGTGCAGCGCATGTTCGAGCGCGACAAGAACCATCCGTCGATCATCTTCTGGTCGCTGGGCAACGAGGCCGGCATCGGCCCGAATTTCGAGAAGGCCGCCAACTGGCTGCACGCGCGCGACACCACCCGGCTGGTGAGCTACCTGGGCTGGGGCACGCTGTACGCGCAGCACGCGCCCAACGCCTATGCCGACATCTACGCGCCGATGTACGACTCGGTGGCGCGCATCGTCGATTACGCGACGAGCACCGAGTATGCGCAGAAGCCGCTGATCATGTGCGAGTACGCGCATGCGATGGGCAACAGCCTGGGCGACCTGAAAGCCTATTGGGACGCCATCTATGCGCACGACCGCCTGCAGGGCGGCTTCATCTGGGACTGGGTGGACCAGAGCACGCTGCTGAAGACCGCCGATGGCCGGCCGTACTGGGGCTATGGCGCCGACTACGGGCCGAATCCCTCCGGCCAGAGCGCGATCGAGTTCGGCGACGGCCTGCTGCAATCGGACCGTACCCCGAACCCGCATCTGCACGAGCTGGCCAAGGTCTACGGCCCGATCCAGTTCGAGGCCATCGACGCCGACCGCGGGCGCTTCCTGGTGCGCAACCGGCATGCCTTCATCGACCTGTCGGGATTTTCTTTCGACTGGCAGATCCGCCAGGACGGGCGGGTGGTGCAGGAAGGCCGCGCGCCGGACCTGGCGATCGCCGCCGGCGCCGCCGGCGAGCTGCAGCTGGACCTGCCGGCATTGCACAAGCAGCCCGGCGCCGAGTACCTGATCAGCGTGCGCGCCCACGCGCGCGAAGGCACGATCCCGCTGGTGCCCGCCGGGCACGTGGTGTCCTGGGAGCAGTTCGCGCTGGCGTCGCCGCCGGCGGCGGCATCGGCGCCGCGTACGGACGGCGCCGCGGTTTCGCTGCGCGAGGCGGCGGGCGAAGTGAGCCTGCGCGCGGCGGGCGCGGAACTGCGCATCGACCGCGGCACCGGATTGGTCGCGCGGTATGCCTACCACGGCCAGGAATTGCTGCAGGGCGGTGCGCCCAATTTCTGGCGCGCGCCGACCGACAACGACATCGGCACCGGCCTGTATGCGACGCACCTGGTGTGGAAGACCTTGTCGGAAACGCGCCGGGTGCGTTCCGTCGTCGCCAGCAAGGCCGATGACGGCAGCGCCAGGATCGAGGTCGATTTCGATCTTGGCGGCGATGGCGCGACGGCCGACGTGCGCTACGACGTCGCCTACCTGATGGCGCGCGACGGCTCGGTGGAGGTCACCGCGCGCTTCGACCCGCGCTATCCCGGCCTGCCGGATCCGTTGCGCCTCGGCCTGGCGTTCACCATGCCCAGCCGCTTCGTCGACCTGGCCTGGTATGGCCGCGGTCCGCACGAGACCTATGCCGATCGCTACAGCAGCGGCGAGATCGCGCTCTATGCGGGCAAGATCGCCGAGCAGCACCATGACTACATCCGCCCGCAGGAAACCGGCAACAAGGTCGGCGTGCGCTGGCTGCGGCTGGCGCCGGAGCAGGGCGCGGCGCTGACCGTGAGCGGATCCGCGCCGCTGTCGGTCAACGCGCTCGCGTTTCCGTATTCGGACCTGGAGCGCAGGCCGGTCGGCAGCGCGCACAGTTCCGATATCCGTGCCCATGGCCGGGTGTCGCTGCTGATCGACGATCGCCAGATCGGTGTGGGCGGCGACGACCAGTGGAGCAAGTGGGGCCAGCCGCACGCGGCGTATCGCATCGCGCTGCAGCCGGCGAGCTATCGGTTCCGCCTGCAGCCGAACGCGATGCCGGACAGCGTCGCCGAGCAGGCGGCGCCCGGTCGCGACGAGTGAGCGGTGGCAGGGCGGCGCAGCACGGCGAGACGCGTGTTGCGGGCCCAGCACCGCCCGCTGCGCGAGCGCTTGCGAACGGCTGCGGTGAGGCGCTTGCCGGCCGGCGGCACGTGTGCCCGCCCGGTGTCCGGGACGTGTCCGCGCATGTCCCGGGCCACCGGATTTGGCGTGAAAAAATCAAGACTTCCGCGCCGAAATCGCCGTGCTACTCTCGATCTTTCCTTGTAAAAACGGCTGCCTGCAATGAAATCCCACCATCTGGGAAGGGGGACGCGACAGTTCGGAAGCACGACGCTTAGCTCGCAATTGCTCGATGCGCTGGGGCGCGATGTCGTGGCCGGAATTTATGGTTTGCAGAGTTTCCCCACCGAGGCGGAGATCTCCTCGGCGTATGCCACCAGCCGCAGCGTGACCCGCGAGGCGATCAAGATGCTGACCGCCAAGGGCCTGCTGTCCGCACGCCCGCGCAGCGGCATCGTGGTCCGGCCCGAGCAGACCTGGAGCCTGCTGGATCCGGACGTGCTGCGCTGGATGCTGGAGCGCAAGTTCTCGCACGGCCTGCTGCGTTCGTTCACCGAAATGCGCCAGGGCATCGAGCCGATGGCGGCCAAGCTGGCCGCGCAGCAGGGCAATGCCGAGGCGATCGGCAAGATCGAGCACGCGCTGCAACGCATGATCGCGGCCGGCCGTGGCGAAGACGATCACCTGTCCTCGGACGTGGCCTTCCATGTCGCGATCCTCGACGCGACCGGCAATCCGTTCTACATGCAATTCCACGAGCTGGTGAACACCGCACTGAGTTTTTCGATCCAGTTCACCAACCGCATCCATGGGCACACGGCGAGCATCCCGGCGCACCGGCGGGTCCTGAACGCGATCAAGAGCGGTGACGGGGACAAGGCGCAGGCGGCGATGTTCACCATCATCCACGACGTGCGGTCGCTGATTGCCGGCGAAGAAAGCCGGGAAGCGAAAAAAAAGAAGCGCTCGTAAGGACTGGCAGCTGGGCTGCGCGCCGATCGCCTGCGTGATGGAAGCGTCGCTGTCGCGCCGCCGGCGGCTGACCTTCGGCCTCGCGGCGGATGCATTGTCTACAAAAACAGTCCTCCTGCGTGCAGGAGGACTGTCGGTGCGAACCTGTCTCGGGGACGCTGCCGCGCGATCAGTGACCGCGCGCGCTGGCCGGGACGAACTTGTACAGCTTGTGCACGCCGGTGCCGAAGTTGAAGCGGCTATAGCCCGCGCCCCAGTACACCGCGCCGTCCACCACGGCCGGTGCGCTGGACACCGAACCGCCGGCATCGAAGCTCCACAGGGTCTTGCCGGTCTCGGCGTCGAGCACGGTCATCGCGCCGGACATCGAACCCGCGTAGACCAGTCCGGGCGAGGACGCGAGCGGGCCGCGGCCGCCGGCGCCGAACGTGGTCTGGATCGGATCGATGCCCGGCACTTTCACCTGCCACAGGATCTTGCCGCTGGCCGCGTCCAGCGCCGCCCACGCGCCGGCGTTCCAGGTCTCGGTGTTGCCGGGGGCGAGGGTGTAGCTGGTGTGGTTGTTGTTGTTGATGGCCACGTACACGCGCGACTTGAGCGGGTCCACCGACGAGCCCCACTCGATGCCGCCGGCGGTGCCGCCCGGCCCGACCTGGGTGGACCACACGGTGCGCCCGCTGTCCGCGTCGAACGCCCAGTACACGCCGCTCTTCTGCCCGGCGCCGACCAGGGCCTGGCGCTTGCCGTTGCGGATCGCGGTGAACAGGTTGGCGCCGCCGCCGCTGAAGTCGTAGTCCGGCCCCTGCGGTTCCTGGCACACGCCGGCGGTCGGCGCGACCAGGCACGACAGCGACCAGGCATCGGCGCCCTGCAGGCGGCGCGTCCACACCGGCTTGCCGCTGCGCATGTCCAGCGCCAGTACCGAGTCCACGTAGTTGTCCGGCGCCAGGCAGGCCAGTTGCGCGGTCTTGTCGCCATTGGCGTTCTTGACGCAGCTGGCCACGTCCAGCGGCACCGAGTAGTTGTTGCCGGTGGTGGCATAGACGCGCTGCCGTTGCGGGTCGAGCGCCAGCGTGCCCCACACCGAGGCGCCGGTGTAGCCCTCCGGCGCGGTGCGGAAGCTCCACAGCAGCTTGCCGGTCTTCAGATCGAGCGCGGCCACGCTGCCGCGGAACGAGAATTTGTAGCCAGGCGTCAGCCCGCCCCAGTCGCCGGAAGACACGCCGACGTAGACGCGATCGCCGTACACCACCGGCGAGGCGGTGATGCGCGCTTGCGTATTGGCTTCGACCACGGTCTTCCACAGCAGCTTGCCGGTGTTCTTGTCGATGGCGATGACGGTGCCGCTGGCCTGGTCGCCGACCAGCACGCTGTCGCGCGCGATCGCCGGGCTGTTGCGCGACAGCGAGGCGGCGTTGCCGGTGTAGTCGGACAGTTTCACCTGCCACACCGCCTTGCCCAGCGCGGTATCGATGCGATACAGCTGGCCGCCCCAGTCGGGCACGTACAGCGCGCTGCCCTGCACGGTCGGCGTGGCGGACACGTCGCCTGCGGTGGTGAAGGTCCATGCGGTCTTCAGCCGCGCCGCGTTGAACGGAGTGATCTGCCATTCGGCCGGGGCGAAGCGGGTGTTGAGATAACCGCCACCGGCGTTTTCCCAACTGCTGCGCGTGGCGTACGGCGCGCCGCCGCCGAACGCTGTGCCATAGCCAGCAATGGAACGCGAGCTTGCGGTGTCGCCGTCGCTGCCGCCCTGCGGGCTGGCGGACGCTGCGCTGTCGTTCGGCGCTTGCGCGGGGGCAGTGCTTGCGGATTGTGCCGACGCCGTCGCGGCGAGCATCAGTCCGGGAGCCAAGGCCAGCCACAGCAGAGAGAGTTTCCGTTGCGCGTAATGCCTGTTCATGCGGTGTCCTTCGGGGCTTGGAGTGGGGACCCCCCCTTCACTACCGGCGCAATGGTAGGAACCGAAAACGGCGCGTGTCATGTACGTACAAAAAAGTTAGGGCCGGCGAAAAGGTTGCATGGATAGCGAAAACCAATCGCCCGCGTGGCATCGCGTGGCAAACGTGTGCATGCCCGATGGCCGGCATGCGCGGCGTGCGCGCTTCGGCATTCGCCGTTGTCCCTTGCTGGGCAACGGCTTGTGGGTTCGGCATCCGGCATTCGTGCATTGGCTATCGCGCGGCATGCGGGCCGATACGGGACAGTGATCGGCGCATGAGTGGCGACTGAATGCCGAGCGTGTGGCGCAGCGGCATGCCTGCGATTGGCCGAAGCGGAGGCTGCCGTATGGCGCTTTGGTGACAATCTGCGCGTCGCGTGCCTGGCGCATGCCGTATTCGAGTGTCGGTCCTTGGCGGCTCGCCGTTGCGCATATCGCCGATTCCCCATCGGTACTGCCGTGCGCCTCGTAGCCTCGGCGCCGCGCAAAAATCGATCCGTTTAGAGGCTGCGCGAGCCGCAGCACCCTTGTGCAGCCGGAAACCGGGCTGTGGCGGCGACGCATGGCAGCGCCTTGCCCGATCCGGCAGGGTCCCGGCGTACGCATCCAACCGGGAATGTTTAAGCTGGCGCATCGACGCTGGGGGCTGACGCAATGGGGATGTTTTGCTTGGAAGGCCGCGCGGCGACGGCGGCGAGCGGCGCGGGGGCCATGCTCGCGGCGAATGGGCGCGCCCGGCGGCTACGGTGCGCTCGCCCGGGTGCGAGGCTGCCGGCATGAAGTTGGCCGATTTCATCGAGGCGAACATCGAGCCGTTGTGCGGCGACTGGATCGCGTTCGCGCGTACCCGCGGTGCGGAAGGCGAGGCGATGAGCGCATTCCAGTTGCGCGATCACGCCGCGCAACTGCTGGCCGAAATCGTCGCCGACATGCGCGCGCCGATGAGCGCGACCGAGCTGCGGCTCAGGTCGCTGGACGCCGGCTCGGAGCAATTCGAGACCGACGGCGCGGCGAGCCTGCATGCGCGGCAACGGATCAAGCACGGCTTCGGCATGATGCAGCTGGTGTCGGAATTCCGTGCGCTGCGCGCCAGCGTGATGCGCCTGTGGAGCCGATCCGAGCACATCCCGGGCGTGCAGGATCTGCCGGACATGAGCCGCTTCAACGAGGCCCTGGACCAGATCCTGGCCGATTCGGTGCGCGCCTTCATGGAGAGCGTGGAGCAGACCCAGCATCTGTTCATGGGCATCCTCGGCCACGACCTGCGTGGGCCGTTGTCGGCGGTGATGAGTTGCGCGGACCTGATGCTGGGGCAGGGCGAGGCGCAAGCGCCGCAGGCGCGCGTGCTGCTGCGCAGCGCCATGCAGATGAAGGCGATCCTGGACGATCTGATGGACTTCACCAGCGACAAATTGGGCGTGTCCACGCCGGTGCGTCCGCAAGCGGCCAGCCTGGATGCGTTGGCCCAGGAACTCGTCGACGAAATGGCCACGATCTATCCGAAACGGTCGATGCAGGTGATCACGGTCGGCGATCTGCACGGCAGCTGGGACGTGATGCGGCTGCGCCGGGTGATCGCGAACCTGCTGAACAACGCATTGAAGTACGGCAGCCGCGATCAGCAGATCACCATCGCATTGAACGGCCTGGCGGCGGACGAGGTGGGCCTGAGCGTGCACAACCTGGGGCCGCCGATTCCCGAGGCGATGCTGGCCTCGGTGTTCGAGCCGCTGACCACCACCGCGCACGCCGACGGCACCCCGCAGGTCGCCGGCGCGAACCTGGGCCTGGGCCTGTACATCGTCGACCGGATCGTCGCGGCGCATGGCGGGCGCATCGAGGTCAGCTCGTCGAAGCAGGATGGCACCCGTTTCCTGGCGACGCTGCCGCGGCAGGCGGCCGCCTGCGACTGAGCGAAGCCGGCGGCAGCGCGAATCCCACCGGAGCAAATAAAAGCCCCTCTCCCCACGGGAGAGGGGTTGGGGTGAGGGTACGGGCGCAGCATCGCCAAGCCGAACTACGAGCGAACTCCGTGCGCAGAAACCGCGGGCGACGCCGCACCGGCAATGCCACGCACACTGCCCATGCGCTCCGCAAAAGCCGCCCCAGCCACCGACCCGCGCGCAGGCGCAAGATTTGGATTAGGGTGACGCGTTTCCCCGAGCTGGAGGTCGATCGTGAAGCCCTTGTCGCGTGCCGCACTGCTGTCGCTGTGCCTGAGTGCCGTCCATCCTGCGTTCGCGCAGACCGCCGCGCCCGCCGACGCGTTGCAGGGCAAGGTGGATGCGCTGTACACGCAAGCGCCGGACACGCTGCAGGCCAAGGATGTGGCCGAACTGCAGCAGCGCCTGCTGGACTGGGCGCAGCTCGATCGCTATCGCGCTGACAACGCCGCGCTGGCGCCGCCCGCCGCGGGCGAGCGGCGCGTGGTGTTCTACGGCGATTCGATCACCGACATGTGGGGGCGTAGCGAGGGCGCCAGGTTCTTCCCCGGCAAGCCCTACGTCAATCGCGGCATTTCCGGGCAGACCACCGCGCAGATGCTGGTGCGCTTTCGCCAGGACGTCATCGACCTGAAGCCGGCGGCCGTGGTGATCCTGGCCGGCACCAACGACCTGGCCGGCAACACCGGCCTGTCCACCCAGCGCATGATCGAAGACAACCTGCGCTCGATGGCCGAGCTGGCGCAGGCCAACCACATCAAGCTGGTGCTGGCGTCGGTGCTGCCGGTCAGCGACTACCCGTGGCGGCCGGGCCTGCAACCGGCGGAAAAGATCCGCGCGCTCAACGCCTGGATCGAGCAGTACGCACAAAGCCACGGCGCGGTGTACCTGGACTACCACAGCAAGATGCGCAATCGCCAGGGCGGCCTGGACAAGGCGCTGGCCACCGACGGCGTGCATCCCACCGCGGCCGGTTACGGGCTGATGGCGCCATTGGCGCAGCAGGCGGTGGAGCGCGCGTTGGCGCAGCCGTAGCGCGTTGCCGCATAGGCGCGCTCGACACGCTCGGATCGATCCCGATCCCGATCCCGGTCGCGCCGCGCCGCAGCGCTACGGCGCGGTGCCGGCCGGCGGCGAGACCGCGGCCACTTCGCGGCGCAGCCAGGCGCTCACCGCCGCGTCGTCGTCCAGGCGCACGCGCGGCGCATAGGCCTGCATCGCGCCGCGCTGGCGCCCTTCCAGGCGCTGCATCGGCAACAGCAACGTCGCGCGTCCGCTCGGCAGCGGCACGCTTTCCACTTCGGTGTAGAGCGTGTCGGCGCCGGTCGGCTGGCCGACCTGCTCCACGCCGGGACCTTCCAGCAGCCGGTCCATGAAATCCAGGCAGGCACTGATGCAGGCGCCATCGGTGATCGCGACGATGCGTGCCGGGCCACCGCTTGGCGGGGTGCCGGCGGCCGCGCTCGGCAGCGGGTCGCGATACAGGGCTTCTCCCCGGCGCTGCGCCGCGCGCAGCCCGTCCAGCAAGCGGTCGAAGCCGGGCAGCTCCTGCGGGTAGCGCGCGGCGATGCGCGTGCGGCGCGTCTGCAGGTTTTCGATCACCCCGTCGGAGACCCGCCACAGCGAGGCGCTGGCGCGGCGGCGGTCCAGCGCAGGCAGCGCCTGCTCGCCCCAGATCGCGGCCAGCACCGCATCGCCGGGCGCCGCGGCGCCGCCGCCATTGCCGCGCAGGTCCAGGACCAGCAGGGCGGGCGTGTGTTGCCGCAGCGCGTCCGCCGCCGCGGCGATCGCGCTCATTGTCGAATCGAAGCCGGGATCGCCGGCATAGAAGGTCGGCAGGGTCAGTTTCCACGCTGCTGGCGTGAGGCGTTCGAATGCGCCCTGCGCGGCGCTGTCGGGTGCGGGCGGGGTCGCGCTCGCGGCGGTGGTGTCGGTGTCGGGCGAGGCCAGTTCGATCGCGACATGCGGATCGCCGAACGAGGCGACATAGGCCTGCATGACCTGGGCATAGCCGGCACGATCGACGATGCGCCGCGCCTGGCTCTGCGCCGCGCTCGCCGCCTGTCGCGCCTGCGCGGCCAGCCTCGGATCCGCGCCAGGGGCCAGGCCCGGATGATCGGCGGCGATGCGCGCGGCGGCGAACTGCAGGTCGGCTTGCGCCAGCGCGGCATCGGTCGGCGCCAAGGCCAGTGCCGCTGCCAGCATCGTTGCGATCATGTCCGTCCCCTTGTGCCCGCGGCGAGTGTCGGCCGCCGGCCGCGACGCGCGCAATAGGCCGCAAGACAGGGGGACTTCGCGCCGGCAGGCTCAAGCGTGCGCGACGGCACGGTGGCAAGCGCCGTGCGTCGGCGCGTCACCGGTCGCGACCGCCGCCGCTCAGAAACGCTCGCCGCCCGGCAGATAACGCCATTCGCCCGCTGCCAGCTTGCCCAACGGGATGCGGCCCACGCGCAGGCGCCGCAGGCTGATCGCTTCCAGCCCGACCTCGGCGCACATGTGCTGCAGCTGCCCGGGCTGCACGTGCTTGATCGCGAAGCGCAGGCGGTCTTCGTTCTGCCAGCTGACCTTGCACGGCGGCAGGCTACGTTGCCGGTACACCAGGCCGTGCGCCAGCCGCAGCATGCCGTAAGGCTTCAGTTCGCCGCGCACCTCGACCACGAATTCCTGTTCGATGGAGGTCGCGTCCTCGGTCAGGCGGCGCAGCACGCGGCCGTCCTGGCTGAGCACCAACAGGCCGCTGGCGGCGTCTTCCAGCGGCATTGGCGCGTTCAGGCGCAGGAAGTGGCGTTTCAGCACGCGCACCTTGGCCATGTCCAACGCGCTGCGCGTGTCCGGCCTGACCAGGGCCAGCGCGGCGTCCAGGTCCAGCCCGGCCGGTTTGTGCAGCAACAAGGTGGCCGGTTCGACCGCGCCCAGTTGCGCGTCGGCGGCCAGAGTCACCTGCTGCGTGGTCACCGCCGCCTGCGGTTCCTCGACCACCACGCCGTCCACGCTGACCCAGCCGCCCTCGATGTACTGCTGCGCTTCGCTGCGCGAGCACGGCAGCATGGCGGCCACGTATTTGTCGAGGCGGGTAGGGACGGACATCGAATGGCTCGGCGATCAGGGCAGGGCAGTGTACGTGCAGCCGTCGCCACGCTGCCATGCGCGGCGCCTCAGCGGTCCGCGGTGCCGGCCAGATCGAGCTGGGTCAGGTACAGGCGCAGATCGAATTCCAGCTGGTGATAGTCCGGCGCCATGTGCGTGCACAACTGGTAGAACGGCTTGTTGTGCGCGCTTTCCTTCAGGTGCGCCAGTTCGTGCGCCACGATCATCTGCAGGAACGGCGCCGGCGCGTCGCGGAACACGCCGGCGATGCGGATCTCGCGGCTGGCCTTGAGCTTACTGCCCTGCACCCGCGAGACGCTGGTGTGGGTGCCGAGCGCGTGCTTCACCGCCTGCAGCCGGTTGTCGTAGATCACCTTGTGCAGCGGCTCGGAGCTGCGCATGTGGCGGTCCTTCAACGCCAGCGTGTAGTCGTACAGCTGGCGGTCGTTGCGCACCGGATTGGGCGTGTCGTAGCGCTTGCGCAGCCATTCGCCGAGGCGATCGCGCGCGATCAGCTCGCGGACCTGATCCTGCACATGCGGCGGATAGCCGACGAGGTATTTCAGCGTTTGCATGGCGCCACGATAGCGCGCCATGGCCGCCGGCACGAGCCGTGGCCGCCGCCGCACGGGCGCGGCCAGGGGGCGGGCGCAGCGGGTAAGATAGGGTCCAACGTCTTGGATCGACTGGATTTTCCCGATGCGCAATCCCCTGCAGGAACAACTGCTCAAGGCCGGCCTGGTGAAGAAGAACCAGGTGGCGCAGGTCGCGCGCGAGCAGGCCAAGGCGCGCCACGGCAAGGCGCCGCCGCCGCCCAGCGCCGAGCAGCTGGAGAGCGAGCGGCTGCGGCTGGAACGGGTGGAGCGCGACCGCGCGCTGGCCGCCGAGCGCAATGCGCAGGCGCGCGCGCAGGAGCAGCGCGCACAGGCGCGGCAGATCGTCGACAGCAACAAGCTCAAGGCCGATGGCGAGATCGACTACCACTTCACCGATGCCGGCAAGATCCAGCGCTTGCGGGTCGACGCGGCCTTGCGCGCGCAGCTGATCAGCGGCGCGGCGGTGATCGCGCGGCTGGATGCCGGCTATGCGCCGATCCCGCGCGCGGTGGTGGAAAAGGTGGCCAGCCGCGATCCTGCAGCAATCGTGCTCGACACCACCCAGGCCGCGCCGGCTGCCGGCGACGAAGACGGCGCGTACTACAGCCGCTTCCAGGTGCCGGACGACCTGATCTGGTAGCCCACGGCGCGCGGCGTTCCGGTCGCTGCGCAGCGGCGGCTGCATCAGCCAAGCGCCGGCAGCTGTCGCACTCCTGCGTAACGCGATCTGCTTGAAAATCGATGACCCGCCTCGGCGGGCAGCGCGCGCCGTGCATGAACATGCCGGCGAATGTGAAACCGGCGTGCATTGCAATCGCCGGCCGCGGCCGCATCATCGGGACGTAGCGGATCCTTGGAGACGATCATGGCCACAGGGTGGGCAGGCGACGGCGCGGTGCAGGACCAGATCGACGCCACCGTCGAAGATGCGATCAAGCGTGCGCGCAGCCAGCTGCCGCAGGGCCCGAGCCTGGAGCAGTGCGAGGCCTGCGATGTGCCGATTCCCGAGGCGCGGCGCAAGGCGGTGCCGGGCGTGCGCCTGTGCGTGGCCTGCCAGGAAGCGCACGACCACGAACAGCACGAGCACAGCGGCTACAACCGCCGCGGCAGCAAGGACAGCCAGCTGCGCTAGGGCGTGTCTTGCATTCCCGAGTAGGTCGCGTTGGGCCTGTCAGGCCCAACCCGCAGGGCCGCTGTTGCGCGTGCACGCTGTCGTGTCCGCGCGCGGGCGTGGCCACGGGTTCGTTCAATCCAACGCGTAGGTAGGAGCGGCGCGATCTGCTTGGGAATGGATGGCACGCCCTGGCGACTCAATCGTCGTTGGCGGCGGTGCCGACCGGCGGCACCGGCCGCGAGTGCAGGGCGATGTTGAGCTGATCGACCACCATCGCCCAGTCGGCGTCGTCGATGCGTTCCTCGCGCAGCAGCTGCGCCTGTGCCGGCGTCCAGAACGGCGCCTCTTCCAGCCGCATCGTATCCGGCAGCGGTGAATGGCGGCCGATGAACTGGCGGATCTCGGTTTCGCTGTTGGGCAGGCCCAACTGGGCGAACAGCTCGGCGAACGGGTGGACGGGTTGTTCCATGGGGGGCACCTTGTCGATGGGGGGCGCGCCGCGAGGCGGCGCACAGACCAGGCACGATAGCGTTGGTGCGATCAGTGTCTTGTTAGGACGTGCGCTTGCGCGCTAGCCGAGTCCCGGCGGCACTGGATGGCCGCGCCAGCGCCGCGTGCTGCGCTGAAAGAACAGGCTGTTGGGAATCTGCAGCACGCTGTCGCCGTCGTCGCCGCG
Source organism: Xanthomonas sp. GW (assembly GCF_014236815.1). Lineage (NCBI taxonomy): Bacteria > Pseudomonadati > Pseudomonadota > Gammaproteobacteria > Lysobacterales > Lysobacteraceae > Xanthomonas > Xanthomonas sp. GW. The sequence goes on along the minus strand of NZ_CP051189.1, from coordinate 3,469,698 downwards.
GTGTTCGCGCAGCGTGGTGTAGATCAGGTTGATATCCACCACTTGGCCCTTGAGTCCGGGCTTTTCGCCGTTCTCGAGCAGTTCGATGTGGTCGTGCAGGCGGAACGGCCGCGTGGCGAAGATCAGCAGCGTGCAGAAGATGTTCGACAGCACGCTCCAGGCCGCGAAGAACGCCACCGCCGCCACGGCGGCGAAGCCGGTGAACGCGGTCCACAGCACCGTGCCGGACACGCCCAGCCGATCCAGGATGAGCAGCAGCGCCGTGGTGTAGATCACGAAGCCGCTGCCGCGGCGCGCCAGCATGGTCAGTTCGGGCGGCAACGCGTGGTGCTCGCTCAGTCGCCGCACCAGCCGCCGCAGCAGGGTGCGCAACAGCCATGCGCCGAGCACGATCAGCGCGATCTGCGCGCCCGGCACGATCAGCTCCAGCCAGCGGTGGACCGAGGGTGGCAGCATGGTGTGGAGCGAGGACATCGGCGGGTTCGGCATGGCGGGGGAGGCGCGATGGTCGCAATCGTCGCCGCATCGGGCAAGTGCGCAACACGCCCGGCCATCGCCATCGCCGCCACGCCGACGCTGCAGCGCATGCGCGCTGCCGGGTGTGGCTCAGGCGGCCTGTTCCAGGCTGTCCCAGCGTTCGGCGGGAATCTCCGGCAGCGCCTCCAGCGCCGGCATCGCGAACAGGAAACCCTGGTACAGGTCGATGCCCAACGCGCGCAGCGCGCGGTATTCGGCGGGCGTCTCCACGCCCTCGGCAAGCACCCGGCAGCCCAGTGCCGCGGCCATGCCGACGATGCCGGCGACGATATGCTGGCGCGGTACGCTGCTATCGATGTCGCGGATCAGGGCCATGTCCAGCTTGAGCAGATGCGGTTGGAAACTGGCGAGCAGGTTGAGTCCGGAGTGGCCGGCGCCGAAATCGTCGATCGCGGTCAGGAAGCCGCGCTGCGCGTAGTCGCGCAGGATCCGCACCACCTTGGGCAGGTCGCGGATGCGCTCGGACTCGCTCATCTCGAAGATCAGATTGCCGGTCGGTACGCCGTAGTGCTCGGCCGCGGCCAGGGTCAGGCGGATGCACGTCGCCGGTTCGTACACCGCATTGGGAATGAAATTGATCGACAGCCGGGTGCCCAGGCCCAGCCGCGCCGCGGTGGCGATCGCCTGCACTCGGCAGGTCTGGTCGAAGCGGTACAGCTGCTGCGGCCGCACCCGCGCCAATACCGCGGCCGCGCCGCTGCCGTCCTCGCCGCGGACCAGCGCCTCGTACGCGTAGATCGTGCGCGCCTGCGCATCGACGATCGGCTGGAACGCCATGCGGATGCCGAAGTCGAGCGGCTCGCCATCGCGGCAATTGCCGCAGGCCGGCTGGCCCAGTTCAGCGGAGAGGGAGCGCAGGAGCATGCCGTGCGTCTGTCACAGCGAAGAGATCTGGATTATCGGCCGGCGCCGTGAAGACGGCGCCGACATCGCCTGCGGCGGGGCCGCAGTGCGCGTGCTCAGCCGGCTTCGGCTTCGTCGACTTTCTTCAGCACGCGGGTGGTGCCGAGCACTTCGACGCGGCCGCCGGCCTTGCGGAACGCGGCCATGTCGGCCTCGATACGCTCGCGGCTGAGGCCCTTCTGCGCCTTGTCGCCGCTGCTGCTGCGTGCGGTCTTGGCGGTCGGGGGCGGGGTCTTGCTGGTGGGACGTGCCATGGTGAATCTCCTGGAGTCAGTACATCGTCAGGGGAATGCCGCGCGCCAACTGATCGTTGTGGATGCGGCGGATGTCGCGGCAATACGGGCCGGCCATCGTGAATTTGCGGCAGATCGCCGGGCGCTGTTCGTAGATCGAGCAGCACATGCGCTTGCTGTCCACCGCCACGCACCAGCCGTCCTCGTCGCGGGCCATCACGTGCAGGCCTTCGGCGGTGTGCTCGGTGTAGTGCTCGGGCACCTTGTCGTCGGGCATCAGCAGCACGGTCAGGCGGCAGCAGATCGCGTCGCAGCGATCGCAGGTGACGGATTTTTCGGCCGCGGCGCGCGGCGTTGCCTGTTGGGCGCTCACGCGTTGCCACCGGTTGGCAGGGCATCGCGGCTGAAGCGCAACACGCGGCCGCGGTAGGGCGGCAGATCGTCCGGCCCCAACGGCATTTCGCGCTGTTCGCTGAGCGCGTAGCCCTGCGTGGCCAGCGCGCGGGTCAGCGCGGCGCTGTTGCCGCGGCCCGGATCGGCGATCAGCACTTCCGCGCTCGCCGTCGCATGCCGCGCCAGCAATTCGGCCAGCAGCGCCGGATGCTGGTGTTCGTACAGCACATCGCTGCCGATGATCACGTCGAAACGGCCCAGCTCGAGGTTGGGCTGGTCCCAGTCGAGGCGACGGTACGGCACCGCGGGCATTTCGTTGAGCGCGGCGTTGTAGGCCAGGAACACTTCGGTCAGCGGATGCCGGTCGCTGGCGACGATGTCGGCGCCGCGGCGGCGCAGCACCAGGCTGGCCAGGCCGAGGCCGCAGCCGATCTCGAGGATGCGCTTGTCGCCGAAGTCGTACAGCGCCATCGCTTCGGCGAGCAGCCGGCCGGCCGGCCACACGTTGCCGAACAGGCTCCATTGCGCCGAGGAAATGCCGGCCGCTTCGGCCTGCGCGTCGGGATCGGAGAACTGTTGGGTATCGAGCAGCGAACGGATGCGATAGTCCTGGCCGCCCAGGTTGAGCGTGTTGATCTGGGTGGCGTAGCCGGACACAGGCGCTCCCGTTGGGTCCGGCCCGAAGCGGGACGGAGGCTGGCGCGAGAAGAGGGGCGAGTCGGGCGACAGAAACGGCCGGACGAGACGCGTGTAGAAACGTGACGCTGAAGCGTGACCGCGCATATTACGCCAGTCGCGCCCCTTGCGTATGAACGGAAGCTGCGCTAGCGACTTGCGCACGCGCGGCCATGCCGGCGCGCGCTGCGGCGAGGTTGGCGAGGCGTTGCGGCCTGCGTCGGTCAGCGCTGCGCGGCGGCCAGGGCCAGACCCTGGACCACGCCGAACGAGGGGTCGCCGTGCACCAGGCGCGCCTGCGGGAACGCGGCGGCGACCACCTGCTGGATGTAGCCGGCGCGCGACATGCCGCCGGTCAGGAACACCGCGGCCGGATCGCAGCCGATGTCGCTGCGGACCTGCGCGAGCAGTTCGCCCAGCGCCTCCAGATAGCTGCGTGCGGCATGGGTCAGCTCGTCGGCGCGCACCTGCACCTGCAGCCCGGCTTCGATGTACTCCAGCGCCTCCGCGTGCTGTGCGCTGTCGCTGAGGCGGATCTTGCTGCGTTCCACCGCGCGGTACAGGCGCGCGGTGTTGCCGGTGTCCTGCAGCGCCTGCAGCCGCGTGTCGTACGGGTGCGGCACTTCGTCGTAGCGATGCTGGCGGAAATCGCGCTGGCGGGTGGTGTCCTGCACCATCGCCGCCTCGACGTAATGGTGCGCCGGCACGCGGGTGCTGCCGCGGCCGAACAGCGGCATGTAGCTGGCCAGACTCAGCGCCAGGTCGATGTCGGTACCGCCGCGGGCGATACCCCAGGCGCGATGCACCTGCGGCGCGCCGTCGCCGCCGACGCTGGCGTGGGCGATGTCGGTGGTGCCGCCGCCGATGTCCACCACCACCGCGTCGTGGCGTTCGTCGCTGCCGGCGTGGTAGTGCATCGCCGCGGCGGCGGGTTCTTCCAGGAACGCGATGTCGTCGAAGCCGGCGGCGATCGCGGCGCTGTGCAGGATCTGCAGCGCCTGCGCATTGCCGGCCTCGCCGATCGAACTGCGGAACTGCACCGGGCGCCCGAGCAGCGCGCTGCGCACCTGCAGGCCGAGTTGCTGCGACGCGGTCAGGCGGATGTGCTCGAGAATATGGGTGGCGATGCCGGTGATGGTCTGCTTGGCGCGCGGATGCAGGTTGTAGCCGAGCATCGATTTCGGGCTCTGCACCAGGCTGCCTTCGCCTTCGATGAAATACGCATCCAGCGCCGCGTCGCCGTACACCGCGTTCTGCAGCAGCGCCGCGGAACTGCGCGGTTCGCGCATCTGCGCTTCCATCCATTGCCGGCGCACCACCCGGATCGCATCGCGGCGCAACTCTTCGCGGCTGCGCTCGCGGCCGGCGGCGGCCGCATCGCGGCGGCCGGCCTCGATCAGCTCGTCCACCTGCCGTTCCAGCACCGGGGTCAGCTCGAAATCGGCCGGGTCGCGCATCACTTCCGGGAAGTACACGGTGGTGCGGAACTGGTGCTGGTCGCCGAAGCCGATCGGCACCACGCGGCCATCGATCACCGCGGCGGCGGCGGAGTTGCTGGTACCGAAATCGATGCCGAGTCTCATGTCGCTGCGGGGCCGGGCAGGGGGCCGCGCACTGTGCGGCAAGCCGCAGCGCGGCGCAAGCTGGCGACGGCCGCTGCAGGGGCGTGGCCGCGCCTGTCGCTGCCGCCTCCGCACAATGCACGAGGCCCGCGATTGCGGGCCTCGTGCGGTGCAGCCGGGATGCGGACGGTTACAGCGCCGCGCCCGCGTGGCCCTGGTTCTTTTCCTGCTCGGTGGCATCGCGCACGCCGGCCACTTCCACCGCGAAATGCAGCACCTGCCCGGCCAGCGGATGGTTGCCGTCGATGGTCACCAGTTCCGCGCCGACCTCGGTGACCGTGACCAGCAGCGGGCCCTGGTCGGTCTGCGCCTGGAACTGCATGCCGGGCTGCAGGCCTTCGGCATCCGGGAACGAGCTGCGCGGCACCTGCTGTTGCAGCTGCTCGTGGCGCGGACCGTAGCCTTCGGCCGGAATCACGTCGACCTGCACGCGTTCGCCGGGGCGCTTGCCGGTCAGCGCCTTTTCCAGCCCCGGCACGATGTTGCCGGCGCCGTGCAGATAGCTCAGCGGATTGTCCGGCGCGGATTGATCGATCACCTCGCCGGCATCGTCGGTCAGGGTGTAGTGGATGGTGGCGACAAGGCCATTGGCGATCTCCATGGGAAACCTCATTCAGTAGGAAGTGGGATACGCCGGCACAGTCACAGCGCGATGGGAGGTGCTACCCGAATACCCTAACGAAAAGCGGCGGCGGATCGCAAGTCGGCGCGGCGGATTACGCGTTCAGGCTGGCGGCGGCGCGCGCAACGCGCTGCGCCGCGCCTGCCACGCCTCGGGCGTTTGCGGCTTGACGAACAGCGACTGCAATTCGGGGTATTCGGCGCGCGCGGCGCGTTCGATGCGCTCGATGCAGGCCTCGATCTGCGCGGTGCTGCGCTGGTCCTCGAATTCGGCGCTGAGAGCGGCGACCACCTGCTCGGGACCCATCTGCACGCTCAGCACGCCGTTGACCGCGCGTACGTCCGGATCGGCGCCGGCGATGCGGCGCAAGGCATCGCTCAGCGGCCGCGCCGCCGGTTCGCCGATCAGCAGGCCCTTGGTCTCGCGGGCCAGCACGAAGGCCGAACAGGCCAGCACCGCGGCGATGCCGATCGAGGCCACGCCGTCCAGCTCGGGCATCTGCAGCCACTGCGCGGCCAGCAGGCCCAGCAGGGCGATGAACAGGCCGATCAGCGCGGCGCTGTCTTCCAGCAGCACGGTGAACAGGCTCGGGTCCTTGCTTTCGCGGAACGCCTGCACGTAACCCATCGCGCCCTTGCGCGCGCGGAACTCGCGCAGCGACACCCACCACGAAGCGCCCTCGAACAGGATCGACAGGCCCAGCACCACGTAGTTGAGGGTGTGGTTGCTGGCCGGCTCCGGATTGCGCACATGCGCGATGCCCTCGTAGAGCGACACGCCGGCGCCGAGCGCGAACACCAGCAGGGCGACGATGAAACTCCAGAAATACAGCTCGCGCCCGTAGCCGAACGGATGGCTGGCATCGGCGGGCCGCGCGGCGCGGCGCAGGCCGTACAGCAGCAACAGCTCGTTGACCGTATCGACCAGCGAATGCACGCCTTCGCTGAGCATCGCCGAACTGCCGGACAACGCGGCGGCGACGAACTTGGCGATGGCGATGGCCAGGTTGCCGGCGAGCGCGGCATAGATCGCAAAGCGGGAACCGGAAGCGGCGGACATGGGATTCCTGCGGGAAGAGCGGACCGGACGCGGCACGCGGCGGCGTGGAGCGGGCGGCTACAATAGGCGTCCTCCCGTCGTCGCCGTATCAAGGAACCCCATGTCCGCCGCACCCGCCTGTCCGCAATGCACCCTGCAAAACACCTATGTCGACGGGGCGCTGTGGATCTGCGCCGACTGCGGCTACGAGTGGCCGGCAGCGGCGGACACCGCCACCGCCGCAGAAACGGTGGTGCGCGACAGCAACGGCAACGTGCTGCAGGCCGGCGACACCGTGGTGGTGATCAAGGACCTGAAGGTCAAGGGTTCGTCGATCCCGCTGAAGCAGGGCACGGTGATCCGCGGCATCCGCCTGGTCGAGGACGATGCCGAGCACATCGAAGGCAATTCGGACAAGATCAAGGGACTGGTGCTGAAGACCTGCTTCCTGCGCAAGGCCTGAGTCGCGGCGCAAAGGCGCGCGCCGCGGCGGTTGTCGCGCGCTGCGAGCAGCGGCGAGCAGCGCGCCGCACGACGATCGTTGCGCATGGGCTGCGGGCATCGCGGACGTGGATTGGCGCAGGCCGTGGCGCCAGCGATCGCCGACGCCACAGACAGCACGCGCGCCGGTCGTGCCGGCCCTGCTCAACCGCCGGTGTTCGCCCAGCCGTGCCGGCGCTGCGCGAATGCCCACGCCAGCACCAGCAGCGCCAGCGCCGTCCACGGCAGCGCGGCGGCACCGGAACGTTGCAGCACCATGCCGCCGAGCACGCCGGCGCCCGCGATCGCCAGGTTCCAGCCGGTGACCACCAGCGACTGCGCCAGATCGGCGGCATCGCCGGCACGGCGCGCGATCGCGGTCTGGAACAGCGTGGCGCAGCCGCCGAATGCCAATCCCCACACCGCCATCGCCGCGGCCAGCAGCGCCGGCGAGTGCGGCCACAGCGCCATCGCCAGCGTGGCGAGCGCGAACAGGCCGATGCTGGCCAGCAGCAGCTGCCGCATCCAGCTATCGATCCACACGCCCACCGCGACGATGCCCAGCAGCGCGGCGACGCCGAACAGCAGCAGGTAGCGGTCCAGCGCGGCCGCCGCGGCCGACAGCGCCAGCAGCGGCGCCACATAGGTGTAGAGCAGGTTGTGCGCGAGCACGAACAGCAGCATCACCGCCAGCACCTGGACGATGCCGGGCAGGCCCAGCACGCGGCGCAGCGGCAATGCCGTGCGCGCGGTGTGGCCGGCGAAGTCGGGCAGCGCAGCGCGGGCCCAACCGAGCAGGCCGAGGCTCAGCAGCGACATCGCGCCGAAGCTCCAGCGCCAGCCCCACTGCTGCCCGAGCAGGGTGCCGGCCGGCACGCCCAGCGCCAGCGCCAGCGGCGTGCCGACCATCGCCACGGCGATCGCGCGGCCCTGCTGCGCCGGCGCCACCATCCGGCTCGCATAGCCGGCCAGCAGCGCCCATAGCAACCCGGCGCTGACCCCTGCGAGCAGGCGCGCGGCCAGGATCAGCGGATAGCTGGCGGATACGGCGGTGACCGTGTTGGCCAGCGCGAAGCCGGCGATGGCGAGCAGCAACAACGGGCGCCGGCGCCAGCGCCGGGTGGCGGCGGTGAGCGGGATGGCTGCCAGCAGCGAACCCAGCGCGTAGACGCTGACCAGTTGGCCGACCCACGCTTCGCCAACGCCCAATCCCGCCGCCATCGACGGCAGCAGGCCGGCCGGCAGCGTCTCGGTGAGGATGGTGACGAAGCCGGCGCAGGCCAGCGCCAGCAATCCGCTCCAGGGCAGGCGCTGCGTTGCCGCCGCAGCGGTGGCGGCCGGGCACGGCGCCAGGCGTTCCCCGCTCATGCCGGCACGCCGCGCAGGCTGGCGTAGACCGCGTCGCGCAGCTCGGTCACGAACGTGCCGGACATGCCTTCGTACAAGGTGTTGGTCAGCGCCACCACGCTCAGCTGCCGTGCCGGATCGACGAACCAGCTGTGGCCGTACGCGCCGCCCCAGCGCCAGGTGCCGGGTGCTTCCGGGGTCGCGGTCGGCGCCGGATCGCGCAGCACCGCAAAGCCCAGGCCGTAGCCCCAGCCGGGCGCGTCCGGCGGGCCGAAATCGCCGGCCTGCGCGCGGCCCATCTCGGCCACCAGCGCGGCCGGCAGCAGCGGCGCGCCGCCGCAGCGCAGCGTTTCCAGCAGGCGCAGCACGTCGTCGGCGCTGCCGACCATGCCGGCGCCGGCGGAGGCGAACGCCTGCGGATCCAGCGCGCGCGAAGGATGGAACACGATGCCGGCGCCGTCCGCGAACGGCGCGACCACTTCGCCTTCGCCGAGCCGGTGCGGCGAAGGGTCGCCGTTGACGTAGGGCACGGCCAACCGCGCCGCGTCCTCGGCATGGAAGGCGGTGGCGTGCATGCCCAGCGGCGCGGTGACCAGGTCGCGCACCAGCTGCGGCAACGGCTGGCCGCTGGCCGCCTGCAGCAGCGCGCCGGCGACATCGATCGACAGCGAATAGCCCCAGCCGGTGCCGGGCGCGTACTGCAGCGGCACTTCGGCGAGGCGGCGCAGGTTGTCCTCCAGGCTCAGGCCGCTGTTGTCCATGCCGTCGGAGACGCCGGCGCGCGCGTGTGCGCCGTCCGCCGGGTCGAGGAAGCGGTAGCCGAGCCCGGCGCTGTGGCTGAGCAACTGGCGCAGGCTGATGTCCGGCGCCCGCCCGTCGGGCAGCGCGGGGCGGAACCAGGGCAGCCAGCGCGCGATCGGTGCATCCAGCTGCAGCCGGCCTTGCGCGACCAGCGCCAGCGCCGCGGTGGCGACGATCGGCTTGCTGACCGAGGCCAGGCGGAAGGTGGCGTCCTCGCGCAGCGGCCGCCGCGCCTCGCGGTCGGCCCAGCCTGCGGCGCGGCGATAGACGCACTGGCCCGCGTGCGCGACCAGCACCACCGCGCCGACCAGGCGCTGCTCGCGCAAGGCCGCATCGATCGCGGCATCGAGCGGCGCGGCCTGTTGCGGCGAAAGTGCCGGCGCATGCGCCGGGGAAACGGAAGCGACGGCAGGGGACATGGACATGGACGCGACTCGCGGTGGAAGGAGTTGCAGCGTGGGCGCATGCCGATTGCGGAAAAAGACGGGTAGAGTTCCTGGCTCCGAGGACGCAGATGTCCGCAATGGAGTGGGCGATGGACAGTCTGGGCAGCCTGCGCGGCTTCGTGCAGGTGGTGGAGAGCGGCGGCTTCGCCGAGGCGGCGCGGGTGCTGGGCGTGTCCGCTTCGGCGATGGCCAAGAGCGTGGCGCGGCTGGAGCAGTCGCTGGGCGTGCGCCTGTTCCATCGCAGCACCCGCAGCCAGACCCTGACCGCGGAAGGCCAACTGTTCCTGCCGCGCTGCCGGCGCATCCTGGCCGAGGCCGAGGCGGCGCGCAGCGAGCTCGGCAGCCACGCGGCCACGCCGAAGGGACGGCTGCGGGTCAGCCTGCCGATGAACAACAACGTGCTGCTGCCGGTACTCGCCGACTTCATGCGCGCCTATCCGCAGGTGCAGCTGGATCTGGATTTCGACGACCGCCTGGTGGACGTGATCGAGGACGGCTTCGATGCGGTGCTGCGCGTGGCCGAACCCGACGACTCGCGCCTGGCGTCCAAGCGCCTGGGCGGTTTCCGGCGCTGCCTGGTGGCCGCGCCGGACTACCTGCAGCGCTGCGGCACGCCGCGCGCGCCGGCCGACCTGCTGGCCCACCAATGCCTGCATTACCGCTTCCGCAGCAGCGGACGCCTGGAGGCCTGGCCGATGGGCGCGGCGGCGGCCGGCCTGCAGTTGCCGGTGTCGATGGTCTGCAACAACATCGAAACGCGCCTGAGCTTCGCCCTGCGCGGCTGCGGCATCGCCCTGCTGCCGGAGCACTCGGTGCGCGATGCGGTCGCCAACGGCATGCTGCGCACGCTGCTGGACGACTATGTCGCCGCCGACGGCACCTTCCACCTGCTGTGGCCGTCGGGTCGGCATGTGCTGCCGAAATTGCGCGTGTTCATCGATTACCTCAGCGAGCGGCTGATCCTGTAGCGGCTGCCGGCGCGATCGTTTGGGTCATGTCGTACCTGGCTGTTACCGGCCTGCCGTGCGTTGCCTGCCCACGGCAATGATGCGCGCTTGGCGCGGGGCGCGCCTCTGAGGGCAACGCCACGGAGGCGCCGACGTCGACCACCGCGCCGCGCTGTGGAGCGGGGTGGCGGGTTTCCTGCAGGCGCATCTGTCCGCTGACGCGCCGCCGCAGAAGGCGGCGACGCCTTGAGCTGCGGCGGCGACGGCACGGGTGTGCCGCCGCCGCGTGCCTGGCTTCTCAGTCCAGCGTCGGGTAGTCGGTATAGCCCTTGGCGCCGCCGCCGTAGAGCGTGTCCGCATCCAGCGGGTTGAGCGGCGCATCGCGGCGCAGCCGTTCCACCAGATCCGGATTGGCGATGAACGGGCGCCCGAACGCGACAGCGTCGGCAGCGCCGGAACCGAGCACCCGCTCGGCCAAGGCCTTGTCGTAGCCGTTGTTGACCAGCCACGGACCGCGGAACTTGGCGCGCAGTGCGGCGTAATCGAAGGCGATGTTGTCGCGCGGGCCGCCGGTGGCGCCCTCGATCACATGCAGGAAGGCCAGGCCCAGCGGGTCCAGGCGTTCGACCGCACGCTCGAACAGCGGCTGCGGGTCGCTGTCGTGCGCATCGTTGGCCGGGGTCACCGGCGACAGGCGCACGCCGGTGCGCTCGGCGCCGATTTCCTGCGCCACCGCCTGCACCACCTCGAACAGCAGCCGGGTGCGGTTCTCGATGCTGCCGCCGTAGGCGTCGTCGCGGCGGTTGCTGCCGTCGCGCAGGAACTGGTCGATCAGGTAGCCGTTGGCGGCATGCACTTCCACGCCGTCGAAGCCGGCGGCGATGGCGTTGCGCGCGGCATGGCGGAAGTCCTCGAGCAGCGCCGGAATCTCGTCCAGGCGCAGCGCACGCGGTGCGGAGACGTCGCTGAAGCCCTCGGCGGTGTAGGTCTTGGCGTCGGCGCGCAGCGCGCTCGGCGCCACCGGCGCAGCGCCGTCCGGCAGCAGGCTGACGTGGGAGATGCGGCCGACGTGCCACAGCTGCAGCACGATCTTGCCGCCGCGGCGGTGCACCTCGGCGGTGACGTTCTTCCACGCTGCGACCTGCGCTTCGCTGTAGATCCCTGGCGTGTCCATGTAGCCCTGGCCCATCGGGCTGATCTGGGTGGCCTCGGCGACGATCAGCCCGGCGCTGGCGCGTTGGCCGTAGTACTCGGGCGCCAGCGGCGAGGGGATGCGGCCTTCGCCTTCGGCGCGATTGCGGGTCAGCGGCGCCATCACGATGCGGTTGGCCAGTTCGATCGCGCCCAGGCGCAGCGGGGCGAACAACGGGGAAGCGGTAGCGGTCATCGGTACGTTTCTCGAAACAGGAATGGGGGCATGGACGGCACAGCGCCGAAGGCGCCGGTCGTCACCCGTCAAGACATGGGGACGACCGCCGCGGTTGCGCGTCGCCATGATGGGACAGTGCGTTGCCGGCGGTCGGCTCGCCAGCGAGGGCGCCCCCCGTGTTGGAGCCGATGCTTGGGAGTTGGCCGCGACGCCGTTGCGGTCCGAGCGATAGCGATGCACTGACTAAGGTGCTGGGCATGTCCGCTGTCACCGCGGCATCGCGCCGAGCGCTGCGCGCCAGGGCGGTACTGGTGAGGCCGCATGCTGAAGCCGTACAGCCTGGCTGCCACTCGACGCCCACGCGCCACGCTGCAACGCGGTGTTGCACGCGCATGGGTGCCCTTGCATGCTGCGATGCACAATAATAGGCAGCCCCTCATCAGGTCCCGGGCATGTCCACTCCCGTCACTCCCCAGGCGCCGCTGTCGCGCCGCGGCTACGTGCTGATCCTGTTCGCGTTGGCGATGGGCGGCTTCGCGATCGGCACCAGCGAGTTCTCCACCATGGGCCTGATGCCGTACATCGCGCGCGGGCTGGCGATCGACGAGCCGCAGGTCGGACACCTGATCAGCGCCTACGCGCTGGGCGTGGTGGTCGGCGCGCCTCTGCTGGCGATCATCGGCGCGCGCTGGCCGCGGCGCACGCTGCTGCTGGCGCTGATGGGCTTTTATGCGGTCGGCAATCTGGCCAGTGCGTTGGCACCGGATTACCACAGCATGCTGCTGGTGCGCTTCATCGCCGGGCTGCCGCATGGCGCCTATTTCGGCGTGGCCACGCTGGTCGCCGCGTCGATCAGCCGCCCCGACCAGCGCGGCGCGGCGGTGAGCCGGGTGCTGCTGGGGCTCAATCTGGCGGTGCTGGTCGGCAATCCGTTGGCGACCTGGCTCGGCCAGGTGGCGCAATGGCGCTACGCGTACGCGCTGGTGGCGGCGATCGCGGTGCTGACCGTGGTGCTGGTCATGCGCCTGCTGCCGGCCGATCCGCAGGAACCGCGGCAGCAGCCGCTGCGCGAACTGCGCGCGTTCAACCGGCCGCAGGTGTGGCTGGCGCTGGGCATCGGCTCGGTCGGCTTCGCCGGCATGTTCTGCGTGTTCAGCTATCTGGCGCCGACCCTGACCCAGGTCACCGGCGTGTCCGAACGCTGGATCCCGTTCGCGATGTGCGCGTTCGGCTTCGGCGGCCTGCTCGGCAACCTTGCCGGCGGTTGGTTGTTCGACCGGCTGCAGTTCCGCGCCGTGCCGCTGGTGCTGCTGTGGTCGATGGCGGTGCTGCTGGCCTGGCCGCTGGCCGCGCACTCGCCCTGGGCGGTGCTGCCGGCGGTGGTCGCGGTCGGCACGATGGGTGCGCTGGCGCCGGTGTTGCAGACCCGGCTGATGGACGTGGCCAGCGAGGCGCAGACCCTGGCCGCGGCGTCCAACCATGCCGCCTTCAACCTGGCCAACGCGCTGGGACCGTGGATGGGCGGGATCGCGATCAGCGCCGGGCTGGGCTGGACCTCGACCGGCTACGTCGGCGCGGCAGCGGCGCTGGGCGGCCTGCTGGTGTACTTGTGGGCGCGCCACGACGCGCGCCGTGCGCAGCGCCTGGCGACCGCTGGCTGAGCGCTCAAGAGCGCGTTTCGACTTTCCACGCGCCGCGTGCGCCGTTGGGCGCTTTGCTGCTTGCACGCGCGACGCGGGCGCGCGCGGCGTGCCTGACGCGCGCGACGGGACTCAGCGCTGCGCCTGCGTGTTGTGCGACAGCCGCCGCAACGCGTCCAGCTTGGCCTGATAGCGCGGCTGTGCGGTCTTGTCGGCGTGCGCCAGCGCCTGCTGCAGCGCTGTGTTTGCGCGGCGCGTATCGCCGTTGAGCAGATACGCGCGGGCCAGGGCGAAATACAGCAGGTCCGCGCCGTCGTACAGCCGCAGCGCATGCCGGTAGTAGCCGATCGCCGCGGCGTAGTCCTGGCGCCGCTCCGCCTCGTTGCCGAGCAAATACTGCTGGAACGGGTCGGTCTGCTGCACGCGTTGCAGTCGCGCCAGCATCGCCGCCTCGCGCCGCCCATCGCCCAGGCGCCGATACAGGATGGCGGCGTTGGACAGTGCGGACATATGGTTGGGGTCGACCGCCAGCGCGGTCGCATAGTCCTGCGTGGCCGCTTGCGGATCGCCTTGGCGCAGCTCCAGCACGCCGAGGTTGTTCCAGGCGGCGGCGAAGTCGCGGTCCATCTGCAGCGCCATTGCCAGATGCTGTTGCGCGGCGGGCAGGTCGCCGTCGGCCATCAGTTCGGCGCCGCGATTGTTGTAGTAGTGGGCCAGCGCGCGGCGGTCGGAAATCGGCTGCGGGCCACGCCGGTCCATCAGCACGCTGCGGTCCAGGTCGATGCTGGCATGGCGCCCGTCGATGCGCACGCCGACGTTGACGTGGCCGGCGTTGTACAGCGCATCGCCGTCCTGGTACCAGCTCAGCACCCGGCCTACCTCTTCCACCTGCGCGTCCAGCCCCACGTCGCGCGCCATCGCCACGAACAGCAGGGTGAAGGACAGGCAATTGACGCGGCGCGTGGCGTAGGTCTCGGCGATGCTATTGGTGGCCTTGGCGTCGTACTGCAGGTCCAGGCCATCGGCATCGAAGGCGAACTTCACCAGTTGCTGCAGGCGTTGCTCGCGCGGGGCGCGCAGATCGACGCGCTGCTGCACCAGCGCATGCAGCGCAGGCGGGACGCGCATGATCTGGTCCGCCGCGGGCGGCGCGGGTGGTGGCGCGATCGCTGTGGCAGCGACCAGGGCGAACGCGGTCCAACCGAACATGGCGCACCTCGCGGCGACCCGGAATGGGAGGGTCCCGGCGCAAATATAGCCCTTTGCCGGTGCGGTGGATGTGCCGGAAGCGCAGGCGATCGCGAGGCGGCGTCCGGCAGGCCGATGCCGCGTATTCATCCACAGCGGCTGTGGATGGATGCTGGGCAAGGATGTGGATAACCCCGCTGCAGCCTGCTACGCCAGTATGCGCAGACGGCCTGGCGAAAATATCGTCAGGCCGTCCGTGTACCGTTCGGTCGCGTTGTCGTGGGCGGCGGCTCGAGGCCGGCCGGAGCCGCTGCCGGCGCGGCATCGAACCGACGCAGATGCTGCGTATGCCCATCGACGGGCCGCCCTCGCGGTGGAGGGCGGCAACGCGGCGCTCGCCGATCAGAATTCCTGCCAGTCTTTGTCCGTGGCCAACGCGGGAACGGACTGCAGGCGCCGCGCGGCGTCCGTACGGGCGACGCGCTTCGGCGTCACTGTTGCCGCAGCACGCGCCGCGCGCACTGGCGCGGTGCGTTCATCCAGCTTGAACAGGGCCACCGCCTGCGAAAGTTCGGTCGCCTGCTGCTCCATCGACCGCGCCGCGGCGCTGGCCTCTTCCACCAGGGCCGCATTCTGCTGCGTGCTCTCGTCCATCTGGGTCACGGTCTGGTTGACCTGCTCGATGCCGGCGTACTGTTCCTGCGAGGCCGCGGAAATCTCGGTCATGATGTCGGTGACGCGCTGCACCGAGGACACGATCTCGTGCATGGTCTTTCCGGCCTGGCCGACCAGCGCCGAGCCTTCGGCGACACGGCTCACCGAGTCGTCGATCAGTTCCTTGATCTCCTTGGCCGCACCCGCCGAACGCTGGGCGAGGGTGCGTACTTCGCTGGCGACCACGGCGAAGCCGCGGCCTTGCTCGCCCGCGCGCGCCGCTTCCACCGCGGCATTCAACGCCAGGATGTTGGTCTGGAAGGCGATGCCGTCGATCACGCTGATGATGTCGGCGATCCGCTTCGAGGACGCCTCGATGCCGCTCATCGTGGTCACCACCTGGCCGACCACCTCGCCGCCCTGCGATGCGACCGAGCCGGCGCCCACTGCGAGCTGATTGGCCTGGCGCGCATGTTCGGCGTTCTGCTTCACGGTGGAGGTCAGTTCCTCCATCGAGGCGGCGGTCTCTTCCAGGCTGGCGGCCTGCTGCTCGGTACGACGCGCCAGGTCGTCGTTGCCGGCGGCGATCTCGCTGGCCGCGGCGTTGATCGACACCGCCGAATGCTTGATCCGGCCGACGATCTCCGACAGCTGCTCGGCGGTGGCATTGGCGTCGTCGCGCATCTGCGCGAACACGCCACGGAACTCGCCGTGCATGCGCGCGGTCAGGTCGCCGGCGGCGATGGATTGCAGCAAGGCCGACAAGGATTGCAGGTTGCCGTCGGCGGTGGTCATGAGCTGGTTGAGGCTCTCGACCATGATGCGGAAGTCGTACTGGAAGCGCTCGGCATCGCCGCGCGCGCTGAAGTCGCCGTCGGCGGCGGACTGCGCCAGCTGCTTGATCTGGCCGTTCATCGCCGACAGGTTGACCTTCACTTCGTCCATGGTCTGGGTGAACGTCGCCTTCTCGCCGGGCAGGCGGTCCATGTCCTGGCTGAGGTCGCCGACCGCATAGCGGCCCATGATCTGCGCCAGCTTCAGCTGCACCGCGACATGCGAGCCGACCACCGAATTGGTTTCCGCGGCCATGCGCCCGTAGTCGCCCGGGAACGCCATCGCATCGATGCGATGGCTGATGTCGCCGGCATCGTGGCGCTTGGCCATCTCCAGTTGCGCGTCGATCAGGTTGCGCAGCTGCAACTGCATGCTTTGCATCGCGGTCAACAGCCGGCCGGTTTCGTCCTTGGCGTCGGTCCTGACGTCATTGTCCAACTGGCCGCGCGCGATCGCTTCGGCGGTGCGTGTGGCGCGGCTCAGCGGCACGGTCAGGCTGCGGGTGATCAACCAGGCCAGCACGCCGCTGATCAGGATCACGATGACGCCGCCGGCGATCAGCATGGCGCGGCCGCGGTCCATCGCGGCGTTGGCCACGGCATAGGCGGCGATGCCGCGTTGGCGCTGCCGCTCGGAATATGTGTTGATCGTCTCCTGCCACCGCTGGGTGGCCGGCGCCGCCTGCTTCATCAACATCGCAAGCGCCTCGTCGGGCTTGTTGTTCATGCCTAGATCCAACACCTTCTGATTGAAGACGCTCGCATTCCGGTAGCCGAGATCGATCTGCTTGCGCATCTCCGCGCCGGCGCTGTCGGTGACCGGTATCGCATAGAGCTGGTCGTGGGCTTTTTGGTAGCGCTGGCGCTGCTGCTCGACGATCTTGGCGAAGCCCATATTCTCCTCCTGCGAGCTCGGCAGAACGATGTTGCGCAGGTTGATGGCGATGATCGCGCTGGATTCGCGCATTTCGCCGACGTATCCCAGGATCGTGTTGCGCTTGACGATGTTCTCCATCTGGCTGCGCGACTGCGCCAGGGTGATCAGCCCGGCAACGACGAGCCCGCAGGACAGCAGGATGAGCAGGCCGAACGCAGAGGAAAGGCGCGTGCCGACGTTGTAGCGCTGGAGGAGTCCGTTCATTAGTGGGTACCAAAAAAGTGGGCTGAGATGTGCGCGGCGGCTCGGAAGCCGCGTGGGCCGAGCTCGGAAATAACGGGCGACGGCGTGTGCAGAGACTCGCAGCGGCGGCATTGCATCGACTGGCAATGCGAAGTCTCGCTGCAGACTGCGTCTTGCCGATGCTTAAACAAGATAACGGCGACCGTGTTCGATTCTTAATGGGTAAGTTTTTTTGAAATCTTCGCTAGGAGACGCTTCGCGCTGGTCGGCGCGTTGTCATCAACGCTGCTGCTTGGGTCGAAATGCTCTGGAATTGAGGGAAAACCGGCGCGCAGGATTGGCCATATTGGCGCGTACTGCGGCGTTGGCGTTGATGCCGGCCGTGATCCAACGTCAAGCTCGCTTCTGCGAGCCCCTGCAGAAGAGGCGTCTCGCAGCGGACGGACGCCTCCATGCATCGTCGTGTCGTTTGCTCGTCGGCGCTGAATGCCTGTTCATGCCTGCCAGCGCCGTGTGAGGACGCAAGCGTTTCGGCTCACGTGCACTTTATGCCCCGGCGTCCAGCATCCCTCCCACGGCGCAACGTGGCAAGACGCTTCCATATCGCGGCCAAGCGGCATCCAGGGGAACACGACCCGACGTGCCCGTTGCGCGATGTTCGCCGGCCCATTGCAGAAGGAGTTCCATCCATGAGCATTCAGAGCAAGACCACCCACAGCCTCAACGACCTCATCGCCATCTCCCGCGACGGCAAGGAGTTCTACGAAGAAGCGGCGCAGAAGGTCGGCGATGCCGAGTTGTCCGCTTTGTTCCTGCGCATTGCCGGGGTCAAGTCCGACATCGTCAGCAGCCTGAGCGCGGTGGTCCAGGCGGTCGGCGGCAAGCCCGACGAGCACGGCACGCTGGTCGGCAGCATGCAGCAGATGTACGGCAAGGTGCGCGCGACGCTGGGCGACACCAAGTACGGCTACGTGGCCGAACTGGAAGAGTCCGAGGATCGCCTGTTGAAGGCGTTCAACGAAACCATCGCCGACAGCGACACCCCGGTCGCCGCACGCGATGCCGCCACCAAGCTGCTGCCGGAAGTGCGCGCCTGCCATGACGTGATGCGCAACCGCAAGCTGGCGATGAAGAACGCGGCGTAAGCTGCAGGCTGGGTTCGCGCCTGGCCATCATCGAAGGCGAGGTGCGTTGCGGTCCGCGTGGGTCGCAACACGCCGATGCAGAAAAAACGCAAAGGCCGACCGGATTCTGTCCGGTCGGCCTTTTGCGTTGTCGGAGCGAATGCTTGGGCGCCGGGTGCAACGCGCTTGCTACCATGACGGCCCTTGTCCCGTCGCCGCAGCGTCCGCGGCTTTAGCCCCCTGCCGATGGCCCACGATCCTTCTTCCGCAAACGCGCAGTTCTCGCTCGGCTTCGCGGCGCCGGCGCCGCGCGAGAGCCTGTTCTTCTCCGTGCTGCCGGACCCGGCCACCGCGCAGCGCGCCTTCGCACTGGGCGAGCGCCTGCGTGCCGAGCATGGCTTGCGCGGTCGCGCGCTGCCGGTGGAACGCCTGCATCTGACCCTGCACTACCTAGGCGAATACGCCGGCATTCCGCCACGCTTGCTGCAGCAGGCGCATGCCGCCGGACAGGCACTGGCGGCGGCGCCGTTCGAGCTGTGTTTCGATCGGGTCGCCAGCTTCGGCGGCCGCTCCCGCACACGGCCGCTGGTGTTGCTTGGCGACGGCGAGCCGCCCGCGTTGCGCCACCTGCGCGAGGCGCTGCAGCAGCAACTCGGCCGCCAGGGCGTGGCCACGCGCGCCGACCCGGCCTATGTTCCGCATATCACCCTGAGCTACGACGAGCAGACAGTGCCGCCGCAAGCCGTGCCGGAACTGCGCTGCCCGGTCGCCGCGCTGAGCCTGATCCGCAGCGTGCAAGGGCAGGGACGCTATGTGCACGAGGCGACCTGGCCGCTGCCGGCGGATGCGGCCGGGCCTGCTTCCGCCGGCGGCGAGGCGATCCGATGAACGAACCGGCGCCCCCGCTGACCCTGCCCGCCGCGCAGTGGGAGCAGCTGCAGGCTGCCTATGCCACGCCGCCGCGCGCCTATCACCACTTCGGCCACGTGCAGGCGGTGCTGGGCCACTATGCCGAAGTCGCCGCGACGCTGGGCTGGCGGCAGCCGCGCGAGGTCTACCTGGCCGTGCTCTATCACGACGCGGTGTATCAGGCCGGGCGTGGCGACAACGAGGCGCAGTCGGCGCGCATGGCGCAGGCGGCGATCGCGCAGTGGCTGCCCGCTGCCGGGCTGGACGCGGCGCGCGTCGCCGCGCTGATCGAGCTGACCGCACGCCACGGGCAACTGTCCGCCGCGGCGGTGGATGCCGAGGCGGCGCTGTTCCTGGATTGCGACATGGCCATTCTCGGCGCCGATCCCGCCGGGTTCGCCGCCTACGATCGCGCCATCGCCGAGGAATACAGCGGCGTGGTGCCGGGCTGGCTGTACCGGCGCAAGCGCCGCGCGTTCCTGAAGACGGTGCTGGCGCAGCCGCGCATCTTCCTCAGCGACTGGTTCCATGCGCGCTACGACGCGGCGGCGCGCGCCAACCTGCGCCAGGCGATCGGCTGAGCCGGCCGCGGCGGCGTTCTACAATGGGCACCTGTTCGCGCCGCTGGCGTGCCACCCGCCGCGCACCGTGATGTCCGATCCCGATCCCGATCCCGCCACTGCCGATCCGTGCCCGCAAGCGCCGCAGCCGCCGCTGCCCAGCGATTGCTGCAACAGCGGCTGTCCGCTGTGCGTCCACGACCTGTACAACGACGAAGTGGCGCGCTATCGGCAGGCGCTGGCGGCGTGGCGGCTGCGCCATCCCGAGGCTGACACGGGCGCGTGAGCGCCCGCTGCAGCCGCACCGGCGCGGCCGCCTGTTGGCTGCAGCGGCGCCGCGCTGGCACGCTTGCGGCGTACCCCGCATGAACCGGCGCCCGCGCCGCGCTTCGCGCCACCGCCGTTCGGGATTATCTTTACACGCTGTTTCAGGATTGGCCTTTTCAGGATTGCCGGATGATGCGAATGCGTGGCGGATGGATGTGGGGATGTGCGTTGGCCGGCCTGGCCGCCGCGGCTGCCGCTTCGGCGGCGCCTGCGACGACGGCCGCTGCGCCAGCGGCCGCGGCCCCTGAGAAACTCAGCCACGGCCGCTTCGAACAGGTTCCGGTGCTGCTGCCGCACGGCGAGGCGCAGCGCGTGGTGCTGTGGTTCGCTGGTGGCAAGCGCGGCGCGGCGGCGCGCATGCGCCAGATCGAGGCGCTGCGCGACGACGGCGCGATGGTGGTGGTGATCGACGGCGCGCACCTGCAGGCGGTGCTGGCCAAGATCCCCGGCACCTGCGGCTTTTCCGCCGGAGACGTGGAGAACTTCTCGCGCTACGTGCAGGCCTACTACCACGTGCCGACCTACCGCCTGCCGCTGCTGGTCGGCGACGGCGACGGTGCCGCGCTGGCCTATGCGGTCGCGGCACAGGCGCCCAAGCACCTGCTGGCCGGCCTGGTCACCGAGGATTTCTGCCCGGTGCAGGTGCTGGACGACCAGATCTGCGGCGCCGGCATCACCGCGCCGGCACGCGCGCTGCAGCCGGCGACGCTGCCGCTGCCGTGGCTGGCGGCGATCGATGCGCCGGGCAAGGGCCGCTGCACCCAGCAGAGCGATGCGTTCGTGCAGAAGGTGCCGCAGGCGCAGCAGTTCCGCCGCAGCGCCAGCGGCGATGCGTTGCCCGGGCTACGCGCGGCAGTGCGCTCGCTCGGTGCGCAGCGCGGCGTCAGCCTGCCGCCGACACCGGTCGATCTGGCCGGGCTACCGGTGGTCGAGGTGCCTGCGCCCGCTGGCGACGCGGCCGCGGGCAAGGGCCATGAGCAGGTGTTCGCGATCTTCGTCTCCGGCGACGGCGGCTGGGCCGGACTCGACCAGCAGGTGGCCGGTGCGCTGGCCCAGGCCGGCATCCCGGTGGTCGGCGTGGATTCGCTGCGCTACTTCTGGAGCGAGCGTACCCCGCAGGGCTTCGCCACCGACCTGGACCGGATCTACCGCCACTACAGCCACCTGTGGCAGCGCGGACGGGTAGTGCTGATCGGCTTCTCGCAGGGCGCCGACGTGTTGCCGGCCGCCTACAACCAACTGCCGCCGGCGATGCGCGAGCAGGTGCAGGCCACCGCGCTGCTGTCGCTGGGCAAGACCGCCGACTACGAATTCCACGTCTCCAACTGGATCAGCTCCGGCGACGACGGCCTGCCGATCGCCCCGGACGTGGCGAAGATGCCGGGCGCGCAGACCCTGTGCATCTACGGCGAAGACGACGACGACACGCTGTGCCCGGACCTGCCGCACGGCGGCGCGCAACTGGTGAAGCTGCCCGGCGACCATCACTTCAAGGGCGACTACGCGGAACTGGCCAAGCAGATCCTGCAGCGCATTGATTGAAGGCCGGGATTGGGGATTCGGGATTGGGGATTCGCAAGAGCGGCATCCCGGCTCCCCAATCCTGCTTTGCCACCAATCCCGAATCCCCAATCCCGAATCCCGGCCGTCAATCAGGCTTGCGCGGATCCAGCGAAATCAGCCGCGTCACGTCCAGCAGCGCCGCCGGCAGGTGCATACCACCGGGGGCGGCCAGGTAGCGGGTGCGCCAGGCCGGGGCGAACTTGGACTTGAAGCGGCGCAGGCCGGTGAAGCCGTAGAAGCGCTCGCCGTGGCGCACGATCAGGTTGCCGAAGCGGTTCCAGCGTCCGGCCAGGCGGTGCTGGGCCAGGCCCGACAGCGGCGCCATGCCCAGCGAGAAGCGCTTGTAGCCCTGTTCGCGGCCCCACAGGAACAGCTCGATGAACAGGAAATCCATGGTGCCCTTCGGCGCATCGGCGATGTGCCGCATCAGGTCCACCGACAGTTCGTGTCCGGCCGGCGCCTGCCACAGGTTGGCGAAGGCCACGACCTTGCCCTCGGCCTCGACCACCGCGATCGGGAAGCGGCGCAGATAGGCCGGGTCGAAGCTGCCCAGCGAAAAGCCTTTCTCTTCGCCGGCCTTTTCCTCCAGCCACTGCTGCGAAACGTCGGCCAGCACCGGCATCAGCGCGTCGATCTCTTCCAGCGGCACGATGCGGAAGCTCAGCCCGCTGCGCTTGCCGCGGTTCCAGGCCTGGCGCAGGTCGGCGCGGTCGCGGCCTTCCAGGTGGAAGTCTTCCAGCGACACCATCGCTTCCTCGCCGAGCTTGACCAGGGTCAGGCCCAGGTCGAGATAGGTCTGCCAGTGCTGTTCGCCGACTTGGTAGAACACCGGGCGCAGGCCCATGCGGTCCGCTTCCTCGCGGAAGCGCCAGATCAGCGCCCGCGCGACCTCCGGCGGTCCCACCGGGTCGCCCATCGCCACCAGCGAGCCGCCGTAGCGCTGCATCATCACGAAACCCTGGCCGCCTTCGTCGGGCAGCAGCGCCTTGTCGCCGGTCAGCACCAGGCAGGCCTGGGTGTCGGTGGCCACGGCCAGCACCGGCGCCAGCGCGTCCAGTTGCGCCGCGTCGGCGGCCGGCAGCGGCGAGCGCGTGCTGTGCAGCAAGCGCGCCAACCCGAACACCACCACCGCCACGCTGACCAGCAGCACCGCGCGCAGCGCCCGCGGCGCATTGGCCGAGGTGGCGAACTGCCACCACAATTCGTTCTGGTATTCGACGTGGCTGTAGACGAAGAACAGCAGCCACACCGTGGCGATCAGTACCAGCCCCAGGTTGCGCAGCCACGGCCACGACCAGGCCTCGTCGAGCAGCGCGCCCTGGCGGTAGAACTCGCGGCGCGCGCCCCACAGCCCGGCCGCCACCACCAGCGAGGACAGCGCCACCGAGGCGTGGCCGCCGCGCAGCCAGGCCGGCAGCGGCAGCAGCACGCAGATGCCGATCGCCAGCACCCAGGCCGCATGGCTGCGCCGCTGCAGGCCCTGGCCGATCAGCAGCAGCACCACGCCGCCGAGGCTGGCCAGCAGGTGCGAGGTCTCCACGATCGACAGCGGCGCCATGCCCAGGCGCCGCTTCGGCGTCGGCAGGGTGCCGTCGATGACCAGCGCCGCGCCGACCGCGAACACCGCCATGGCGATGATCTGCGGCAGCCACGGGCGCAGCGTGCCCCAGGCCACGCGCACCCCGCCGGCGCTGGCCGCCAGCGGTCGGCGCAGGCCGGAGACCGCGGCCATCAGCACCGACAGCAGCAGCGGCACCACGTAGTAGGTGATGCGGTAGATCAGCGCCGCGGCCAGCACCGCGGCCGGGGCCACGCCGGGCAGCAGCTTGAGCAGGCTCCACTCGAACACGCCAAGTCCGGCCGGCACGGTGGACATCAATCCGGCCACCACCGCGACCAGGTACAGGCCGACGAAGCCGACGAACTCGATGCCCGATTCGTTCGGCAGCAGCACGTAGAACGCGGCGCTGGCCAGGCCCAGTTCGACCACGCTCAGCGCGGTCACGCCGAGCGCGGTGCGCCGGTCCGGCAGCCACAGTTCGTGGGTGCGCCAGCGCAGGGTGCGGCCTTCGCGCCCGGCCAGCAGCAGCATCAGGCCGAAGCCGGCCAGCAGCGCGATGCCGAACGCGCGCACCGCCGAAGCGCCGAGCGGCAGCGCCAGCGCCGCCGAGGCCGGTTCCAGGGTCAGCGCCAAGGCCAGCAGCAGCCAGGCGCCGAACACGAAGCCGAGCGTGCTCATCAGCACCACCTGGCCGATCTCGGCCAGGCTCAGCCCGACCCGGCCGTAGCCGCGCAGGCGCACCGCGCCGCCGGTGAGCGCTGCGAAGCCCAGGGTCTGCCCGACCGCATGCGCCAGGAACGCGGTGACGCCGATCCGCATCGGATGCAGCTTGCGCCCGCTGCGGTGCAGGCCGACCGCGTCGAAGCCGATCAGGCAGGCGTAGCTGCTCAGCCCCAGCAGCAGGGTCAGCGCGATCTGGCCGACACCGAGCTGGTTGAAGGCATGGCGGATCGCGGCGTAGCCGTGGGTGCTGAACTCGGTGGCCAGCGCGCGCAGCGCCAGCGCCAGGATCACCAGGCTGAACACCACCGGCAGCGCACGGCGCCAGCCAGCGGTGGAGGGGGACGGGGAAACGGGGGGCGCGGCGTCGGTCATTGCAGGGGAGCGTAAGCGAAGGAGAGAGGGAACTGTGCGCAGGCGCCGGCGGCGTCGCGCAGGCGCGTGGCGTTGGCGGTGCAGGCCATCGCGATGGCGCGCCTGCAGGCGAAAAGGGGCTGGTGCATCGCGATATCGGCTGGCCTGGGGCTGTACCGGCGACACCGGCGACGCGCATCATAGTGGAATCGCACGTCGGCACCGCGTCGGCGTGCGCGGAGGGTGCCGGCGCGTGCGCGTCGCGCATCGCGTTCCCCGCTACGACCCGGAGCCGATCCATGCTCACGCCCCTGGCCCCCGCCTCCGCGCCGCCACATTGGCCGCGCGCCGCCGGCGCCCTCGCCACGCTGCTGTGCCTGCTGTTCCTCGGCGTGGCGCTGGCGCTGCAGCTGCTGCGCGCCGATCTGCACTGGCAGCAGGCGACGCTGAGCCTGTACCTGCACGGCCCCGGCGGGCTGCTGCTGCGGATTGTCTACGTGCTGCTGGCGGCGGGCATCGTCGCGCTGGCCGCCGGCCTGTACGCGCAGGCCCCGCCGCCGGCACGCAGCGCCGCGCCGCTGCTGCTGTTCGCGGTCGCCGCGCTGGGCCTGTGCGGGGTGGCGATCGGCGACAGCTACCTGCCGCAGCGCGCACCGTTGCTGGCGCCTCTGTTGCACGGGCTGTTCGCGCAGACCGCGTTCCTGTGCGCGACCAGCGCGATGCTGCTGCAGAGCGCCTGGCTGCGCCGGCAAGCGCCGTGGCAGGGCCGTGCCGGCACGTTGCTAACCCTGGCGGTGGCGGCGTTCGTGGCGCTGTGGGTGCACGTGCTGTGGCGCGCGCCGCCGCGCGGGCTGACCCAGAAGTTGGCGATCGTGCTGATCCTGGCCTGGCTGCTGCTGGTCGCCTACCGGCTGTGGCGGCCTGCAGGCGAGGCGCAATCGCGCGACAATGCCCGGGTTTCCCCTCTTCAGGACACCGCCTCATGATCCAGCGATTCGATACCGGCCCGCGCATGTCGGAAATGACCGTGCACAACGGCGTGGCCTACCTGGCCGGGCAGATCGCCGACGACACCAGCGCCGACATCGCCGGCCAGACCCGCCAGGTCCTGGCGGCGATCGACGAACTGCTGGGCCGCGCCGCCAGCGACAAGAGCAAGGTGCTGCGCGCGGAGATCTACATGACCGACCTGGCCGAGTTCGCCGAGATGAACAAGGTCTGGGAAAGCTGGGTCTGCCCGGGCAACACCCCGGCGCGCGCCACCGTGCAGGCCAAGCTGGCCAACCCGGAGTGGAAGATCGAGATCGTGATCACCGCTGCTGTTTAGTTCGGGACCCGGGACCCGGGACCCGGGACTCGGATTTTCTGCGAGTTCGGGGCATTCCTGGCTTTTCTGTAGGAGCGGCTTCAGCCGCGACGCTTCACCGGTAATGCCTGGTCGCGGCTGAAGCCGCTCCTTGTATCTGGACATAGCGCTCCTATGGCGTTATGTCTTCCGACTGATCATCGGAGGAGGTGCGGGAAGTCCAGTCGCTCCTGAAGCTTCGAGCTTGTGCTGTAGATCGGCTCGCGCCCTCCACATGCTGGCCCATCGGTGTCCGAACGGTATCCAGAGTCCGCCCTTGGCGTGAACTCGCATCCACAAGGCAGGACCGGGCGCAGCGATGATCGTCTTCACCCTACGATGGAGGATTCTTCATGCCCCTAGTCGTCGGTATCGACGTCGCCAAATGCAGTTTCGACCTGGCCATCGAACTGGCCAACGGCAAGCACCGCACCAAGGCCAAGCTCCCCAACGAGCAGAAGGGCTTTCAGGCACTGCAGACATGGCTACAGACCCATGCGCAGGCCGATAGCTGGATCGTGATGGAGGCCACCGGCGTTTACCATGAGGCCCTGGCGGAGTTCGTGTATGCGCTGGGCTACCGCGTCTGTGTCCTCAACCCAGCGCAAACGGCGCTGTATGCGCGCAGCCAGCTGACCCGGGTCAAGACCGACCGCAGCGATGCCAAGCTGATCGCCAGCTACGGCGCACGCCACCAAGAGCAGCTACGGCCCTGGCAGCCCGATCCGCCGGCACTCAAGCAGCTCAAGGCGCTGGTACGCCGTCGCGGCGATCTGCAGCAGATGCTGCAGATGGAGCGCAACCGTCTGGACGTGGCCGGGTCCGCCGTGCAGGACTCCTTGCACACGCATATTGCCGATCTGCAGGTCCGCATTGCCGAGATCGAACGGGCGATCGAGGACCATATCGACCAGGATCCGACCTTGCGCGGACAGCGCGAACTGCTGGTGAGCATCGACGGCATTGCCGACACCAGCGCGGCATTGATGCTGGCCGAGCTGGGCGATGTGGCCCGCTTCGCCGATGCCGCGGCGGTGACGGCGTTTGCGGGCCTGAACCCGCGACTGCAGGAGTCGGGCAAGCGCCAGGGCCAGGTCTGCATCTCCCGCACCGGCTCACCTCGCCTGCGTGCCGGACTCTACATGCCCGCGCTGGTCGCCATGACCCACAATCCGATTGTCCGGGCGCTCAAGCAACGCCTGCGCGAGCGCGGCAAAGCCAACAAGCAGATCATCTGCGCCGCCATGCGCAAGCTGCTGCATATCGCCTACGGCGTCCTCAAATCACGGACGCACTTCGATCCTGAAAAGGCTCTTGCCTGTTAGCAGGGAAGACGGTATCTACAGAAGAGGCGCTTTTTTCATCAATCGCTTGACCGCGATTTTGACTCGGGCACCATCCCGAGTCCCGAGTCCCGAGTCCCGAGCTCCTCAACGCCTCACGAACCGATAATGCGCCACGCCCCACTGTTGGCCCTGTTCGTAGCCGAACAGCTCCGCGCAGGCCATCCAGAACATGCGCCAGCGCTGCCACCAGATCTTCGCGTCGCGGCCGTAGGTGGCCTGCAGCACCGGCATCAGTTCGGCGCGATGCCGGTCCTGGTTGCGTAGCCAGGCGTTGGCGGTCTTCTCGTAGTGTTCGCCGGACAGCAGCCAGCGCCGTTCCAGCGCCAGGTCGTCCTGGAACTGCAGCAGGGTGTCGGCGGCCGGCATCAGCCCGCCGGTGAAGAAGTGCCTGCCCATCCAGTTGTCCTCGCCCTGCACCTCGAACGGGTAGGCCAGGTCGCGGTGGCAGAAGATGTGCACGAACAGCCGGCCGCCCGGCACCAGCCATTGGCCGATCCGCGCCAGCAGTTCGCGGTAGTTGCGCATGTGCTCGAACATCTCGATCGATACCACGCGGTCGAAGCTCGCATGCGGCAGGGTCAGGGTGTTGGCGTCGTGGGTGATCACCTCCACGTTGCGCAGCCCGCGCGCGCGGCACTGCGCCTCGATGTGCTCGCGCTGCGGCCGCGAGTTGGACACCGCGGTGATGCGCGCGCCGGGATAGTGCTCGGCCATCCACAGGGTCAGCGAACCCCAGCCGCAGCCCAGTTCCAGGATGCGCTGGCGGTCGCGCAGCTGCGCGCGTTCGGCGTACAGGTGCAGCATGCGTTCCTCGGCCGCGTCCAGGTCCTGGGTGCCGGCATCCCAGTAGCAACTGCTGTACTTCAGGCGCTTGCCCAGGCACAGCTCGAAGAAGCGCGGCGGCAGCTCGTAGTGCTGGCGGTTGGCGGCGTCGGTCTCGATGGCGATGGCGCTGCCGCGCAAGGCCTCGACGAAGGCGCGCTGGCGTTCCCAGGCCGCGTCGGCGCCGCCGCTACGCTCATCGCGCAGGCGCTGCGTGCACAGCTTGCGCATCGCCGCGCGCAGCAGCGCATCGGGTAGCAGGCCGGATTCGGCCACACGGGTGGCCAACGGTTCGGCCGGCAGCGCGGGCGCAGGCGAAGGGGCGAGGGTGCTGGACATCGGCGGATCTCCTGGAAGCGGGGTCATTGCCGCGGCGGCAACGGAAAGAAGGCGCTGGTGCTGCGCTGGTAGTCGGCGTAGTCCTGGCCGCGCGAGCGCAGCGCCTGTTGTTCGGTGTAGGGAATGCCGGTGACCCGGTACAGGAACGCGAACATCAGCAGCGGCCCCAGCGCGGCGATGCCGACCCACAGCGCGCCGCTGCCCACCGCCAGGAACACGTAGGCGAACCAATGCACGAATTCGAAGAAATAGTTCGGATGCCGCGAGTAGCGCCACAGGCCGCGGCGGCAGGTCTTGCCCTTGTTGCCCGGATCGGCGCGGAACGCGGCCAGTTGGCGGTCGGCCAGGCTTTCCCCGCCCACCGCCAGCAGCCAGGTCGCCAGCGCCAGCGTGGTCCACACGCTCCACTGCGGCAGCGGCGTGTGCGCGGCGATCGACAGCGGCACCGCGAACAGCACCACCACCAGCGCCTGGCCGAGGAAGAACAGCAGGAAGCGGCGCTGGTCGCCGTGCCAGTGCTCGCGCAGCGCGCGATAGCGGCCGTCCTCGTGCGCATCGCCGAACACACGCACGCCCAGGTGCCAGGCCAGGCGCGCGCCCCACAGTCCGCCCATCGCCGCGGTCAGCACGCGCGGCAGCGCGGCGCCGTCGGCACGCCAGGCGCAGTACACCGCGGCCAGCGCCATGCACGCCGCCCACAGCACATCGACCACGCCGGCGTTGCGGCTGCGTCGCTGCCAGGCCCAGCCGGCGAGCATCGCCAGCGCGGTGAACGCACCCACATGCAGCAGCGGCCAGGCGTTCATGGCGCGACGCCGGCGATGCGTGGCGCGGGCTGCACCGTCGCCGACAGGCGCCGCGTCGCCAGGCTCAGCACGGCCAGCGCCGCGGCCCAGGCCAGCGCCAGCGCGAGCACTGCGTGCAGCAGCGGCGCGCCCAGCGTTACCGCCTGCCAGCCGCGCGCGGCCAGCACATAGCCGAGCGGGCCGAACACCGCGCCGAACAGCGCCGCGCGCCACGGGTGTTGCATGACCCAGGCCAACGAGTGGTTGAAGGTCAGCGCGAAGCCGGCCCACAGCGCCAGGATCCACAGCGGCGCCCACGGCGCCGGCGGCAGCGCCGCGGCGTAACGCACCCAACCGCCCGCGGCCAGCGCGGTATCCACGCCGGCGCCGAGCAGCAGCGCCAGCGCCATCAGCGCCGCATCGCCGCGCGCGCGGCGGCGCGGCTGCAACTGGTACAGCGCGAACAGCGCCAGCGCGGCCGGGCCGGCCCAAGCCAGCCCGTGCCCGGCGCCCATCACGGCCGCCAGCCACAGCAACTGCAACGCGACGTAGTTGGCGAGGTTGCTCATGCGTCGTGCGCCAGCGCCGGCGCGAACTGCGCCGGGCGCGCGCCGGGCTTGCTCAGCCACAGGTGCACGTCGCCGATCGAGCGTTCCAGGAAGCCGCCCTCGCAATAGGCGAGGTAGAACTCCCACATGCGGATGAAGCGTTCGTCGTAACCCAGCGCGCGCACCTGCGGCAACTTGGCCATGAAACGCTGGCGCCAGGCGCGCAGGGTCAGCGCGTAACTGGGGCCGATGTCTTCCAGATTGAACAGGCGCAGGTCGCTGGCGCGCGCGATCGCGCCGGTCATCGCCGCTACCGAGGGAATGAAGCTGCCGGGGAAGATGTGGCGCTTGATGAAGTCCACCGATTTCAACGCCTGCGCGTAGCGGTGATCCTCGATGGTGATGGCCTGGATCAGCGCCTGGCCGTCGTCCTTGAGCAGGCTGCCGACCTTGCCGAAATAGGTGTCCAGGTACTGGTGGCCGATCGCCTCGATCATCTCGATCGAGACCAGCCGGTCGTAGTGGCGGTCGAGGTCGCGGTAGTCGCGCAACAGCACCTCGACGCGCTCGGACAGGCCTGCCGCGTCCACGCGCTGGCGCGCCAGCTCGTATTGCTCGCGCGAGATGGTCACGGTGGTGACGCGGCAGCCATGATGTTTGGCCGCATGCAGCGCGAAACCGCCCCAGCCGCTGCCGATCTCCACCACATGATGGTGCGGCTGCAGGTCGAGCTTGGCGCAGATGCGCTGCAGCTTGCGCTCGGCGGCGCGCTCCAGCGCGGCGTCGCCGAGCGCGGCGTCTTCGTCGCGGAAGATCGCCGAGGAATACATCAGGTTGCGGTCCAGGAACAGTTCGAACAACGGGTTGCCCAGGTCGTAGTGCGCGGCGATGTTGCGGCGGCTGCCGGCACGGGTGTTGCGTGCCAGCGTGTGCAGCCCGCGCATCGCCATGCCGCCGAGACGGGCCAGGCCGGTTTCCATCGCGTCCAGGCGCTCGCGGTTGCGTACCAGCAGGCGCACCAGCGCGACCAGGTCGTCGCATTCCCACAAGCCATCCATGTACGCCTCGCCGACGCCGACGCTGCCGTTCAACGCGGCCTGGCGGTAGAAGCGCGGATCGCGGATGCGCAGGTGCGCGTGCAGTGCGCTATCGGTCTGCGTGGCGCTGCCCAGGGTGGTGATCGCACCGGCTTCCTCGATCTGCAACTGGCCGTCGCGCAAGCCGTCGAGCGTGGCGAACAGTCGTTGCCGCAGCAGGCGGTCGAGGCCGCGCAGCGGCGGCGCGGCCGGGGTCAACGCGGCAGCGGCGGAGGAGGGCGCGTGCGGAGCGTTCATCGGCGTTCTCGCGGAAGGGAGTGATCGGGGTGGTCGTGCACCGGATTGCCGCGCAGCCACAGGCGCAACGCCTGCCAGTGGATCTTGGCCACGACCTGCAGGGTCATCGCCGGATAGCGCAGCAGCGCACGCGCCAGGCTGGCGCCGGAGATTTCGCGCCGCTGCAGCACCAGCGTGGCGTCGAAGCGCCTTGCCGCCGGCTGCGGATCCAGCACGTCCATGTGCACGCGCAATTGCGCGCCCGGCTCGCTGCAGCGCCATGCGTAGGCGTGCGCCATCGCCATGAACGGCGAGACGTGGAAGCGCTTGTCGAAGCGCCAGGCATGCACGCGGCCGTGGCTGCGCGCGGCGGCCACCGGCAGCACATAGGCATGGCGCTGCTTCCACGGCGTGTTGGTGATCTCGGCGACGATGCTGTGCAGGCGTTGCTGCGCGTCGTGAC
Source organism: Xanthomonas sp. GW (assembly GCF_014236815.1). Classification (NCBI taxonomy): domain Bacteria; kingdom Pseudomonadati; phylum Pseudomonadota; class Gammaproteobacteria; order Lysobacterales; family Lysobacteraceae; genus Xanthomonas; species Xanthomonas sp. GW. Next base: position 3,438,771 of record NZ_CP051189.1, on the reverse strand, counting down.
AGTAATAGAGCGTGACCGGGTTGAAGCAGTGACCGAAGTAGCGCAGGTGGGTCAGCATGCGCACCGCGCCGAGCGGGCGTTCGCCGCAGTGCTGCTGCACGCGGTCGCGCACGGCTTCGTCCAGCGCTTGCGCCGGGTCGCCCAGGTAGTCGCTGCGGCGGAATTCGACCAGGTTGCGGCGCCCGACCGACCACAGCCAGCGCCGCGCGAACACCTGCTCGAGTTCGGCCAGATCCAGGTACATCAGGAACAGCGGATAGCGGAACGCCAGCGCTTTCGGCGCGTAGCGGCGGTGCCGGACCCAGCCGCTGTAGAGCGCGCTGTGCAGTTCCGGCGTGGTCGTGTCCGCCGCCGCTGGCGTTGTCGAGACGGCGCCAGCCGGCGGGGCGGACACGCTAGCGCTGCGCAGCAGATTCATGGCCACGGCACGCCCAGCCCGGCGGCGACGTCGACCGCGCTGCGCAGGCCGTCCTCGTGGAAGCCGAAGCCCCAGCCGGCGCCGGCGAACCAGGTGCCGCGCTGGCCCTGGATCTCGCTCTTGCGCGCCTGCGCGGCCACCGCGGCGTGCGTTTGCAGCGGATGCCGGTAGCGCATGCGCCGCAGCACCTTGGCCGGATCGATGTCGTCGCTGCGGTTGAGGCTGACGATGAACGGCTGCGGCGAGGCGATCGACTGCAGCGCGTTCATCCAGTAGCTGACCGTGCACGGCGCGTCCGGATCGGCCGGCACGTGCGCGTTCCAGGCGGCCCAGGCGCGGCGATTGCGCGGCAGCACGCGCGCATCGGTGTGCAGCACGGTGTCGTTGTCCTGGTAGGCGATCGCGCCGAGGATCTCGCGCTCGGCGGCGCTGGCGTCGTTGAGCAGGCGCAAGGCGTCGTCGGCGTGGCAGGCCAGCACCACGTGATCGTAGTGCTGGGCATCGGCGTCGCTGTCGGCAGCGGTCAGTACCGACACGCCCTGCGACAGCCGCTGCACCGAACGCACCGGCGTGCCGATACGTTCGTGCACCCGCCAGTTGCTGCGCAGCGCGCGCACGTAACTGTTGGAGCCGCCGCGGACCACCTGCCATTGCGGCCGTCCGCTGATCTGCAGCATGTGATGGTTGGCCATGAAGCCGATCAGCTGGCGCATCGGGAATTGCAGGATCTGCTGCGATGGCGAGGACCACAGCGCCGACGCCATCGGCACCAGGTGCGCGTCGCGGAACACGTCCGAATAGCGGTGTCGCTGCAGGAATTCGCCCAGTGTCAGCTGCGCCTGCGCGGCATCGGCCAATACCTGAGGCGCCTGCCGGTAGAAACGGCGTAGATCGCCCAGCATGCGCCAGAAGCGCGGGCTGGCCAGGTTGCCGGGTTGGCAGAACAGGCCGCCGAGACTGCCGGCGTTGTATTCCAGGCCGCTGCGCGCCTCGTGCACCGAAAAACTCATCGTGGTCGGCTGCGCGGCCACGCCGAGCTGCGCGAACAGTTTGCTCAGCAGCGGATAGTGCTGCGGGTTGAACACGATGAAGCCGCTGTCCACCGCGTACTCCACACCATCCAGTTCGATCGCATGGGTATGGGTGTGCCCGCCCAGGTAATTGGCGGCTTCGTACAGGGTGACGTCGTGCCGTTGCGACAGCAGCCATGCCGAACCCAGCCCGGCGATGCCCGAGCCCACTACCGCGATGCGGCTCATCGTGCGCGCGCCTGCGCCCGCACCAGCCCTGCCGGCACCGGCCGCAGCTGGCGGATCAGGCCGGTCCACGACATTGCCTTCAGGCCATACCAGGTCAGGTCGATTTCCCACCAGCGGAAGCCCTGCCGCGCCGCGCCAGGGAAGAAGTGGTGGTTGTTGTGCCAGCCTTCGCCGAAGGTCAGCAGCGCCAGCCAGGCGTTGTTGCGGCTGTCGTCGCGGGTGGCGAAACGGCGGCTGCCGAAGCGGTGCGCCAGCGAGTTGATGGTGAAGGTGGCATGGAACAGGGCCACGGTGGAGACGAAGAAACCCCACACCAGCAGCTGCGGCCCATCGGTGCCGAGCTGCGGATGGTGGCGTTGCAGCCAGCCGCCGAGCAGGAACAGTGCCAGCGCCAGCAACACCGGCAGCAGCAGATCGAAGCGGTCGAGGAAGCGCAGTTCCGGGAAGCGGCGCAGATCCGGGATCGCCTCCCAGTCGGTACGGAAGCCGCGCGGGGTCAGGAACCAGCCGCTATGGCTCCACCAGAAACCATGCTGGCGCGGCGAATGCGGATCGGCCGGGGTATCGGTGTGGCGATGATGGTTGCGATGGTGCGCGGCCCACCACAGCGGCCCGCGCTGCACGCAGGTGGCGCCGAGCGCGGCGAACAGGAACTGCACCACGCGCGAAGTCTTGAACGCGCGGTGCGCGAAGTAGCGGTGGTAGAAGCCGGTGAGCGCGAACATGCGCACCGCGTACATCGCCACCGCCATGCCCACCGCGAACCACGATGCGCCGACCCAGAACACGCCCAGGCAGGCCAGGTGCAGGCCGACATAGGGCGCGGCACGCAGCCAGTCGATGCGATCGGCGCGGGCCTCGTCCAGTTCGATCTCCGCGCCGGTGTCGAACCAGCGCCGCAACGTGCGCGCCACGCCACCGCGGCGCGCGGGCGCCTCGGCAGGTGTGGCGGTGGGTTCACGGGAATGGTCCGGAACGGGGCTTGGCACAAGCGCATCTCGTGGGGATTCGGATAGCGATACGGACAAAGCCGGAAGACGGATGCACTCACGTCGCGGCGTCTGTGCGCAATGCGGCTGACGTGGATGGCCGGCCACGGCAGCGCATGCGGTCGCCGCTCGAAGCGGCGTCCACGCAGGTCGGAATCGTCGGAGGATCAGGCTGCCCGGCGCATGCGCGACGGCTGCGGCGATGCTGCCTGCGCGCGAGTGGTGGCCGGGTGAATGTGCGGGTTCGCGATGCTTTTGGTGATCACGTGCAGCGCGAGAGCCGAGGGCGTCATCGATGCACATCGCTCAAGCCTCTGTCCCACCGGGAGAGGGGTTGTGTGAGGGTACGCCGGCACGGACAGGCTTGGCGTGCCTGGATTTGCGAGGCTTCGCCCGTACCCTCATCCGCCCCTTCGGGGCACCTTCTCCCGGAGGGAGAAGGGAGCATGGTGTCTTGGTCTCGATGCCGTGTTGTTTTGTCTACGGCGTCAAGCGTGGCGCACTGAAAGCGCAGGCCGCGTTAGCCCCTCTCCCATCGGGAGAGGGGTTGGGGTGAGGGTGCGTCGGCACGAATAGGCTGGCGCATCTGGATCTGTGAGGCTTCGCCCGTACCCTCATCCGCCCCTTCGGGGCACCTTCCCCCCGGAGGAGGAAGGGATGCAGTGCGCGGCTGTTGCCTACGGCGCCAGACGCAGCGTGCTGATGCCGCCCTTGGCCACGACCGGGCCGGTGGCGACGCCGCCGGGCGCGCCGCCGGGGGGTTCCATCGTCACCGCCAGCAAGGCGCCGTCGCTGAGCAACGGCATCAGCGCGTCGGGAATGCGCGCCGCGCGCGCCTGCGCGTCGTCGAACACGCCCATCGAGCGCGCCTTGCCGTCGGCCGGGATCAGCCACAGCTCCGGCACGCGCGCGGCGTCGCGGCTGCCGGCCAGCGGGGTCAGGGTGATGCGCTTCTTGTCGGCGTCCATCAGCACCACGTAGCCGGGCTTGCCGTCGTCCTGCATCAGCGTCGAGGTCATCGCGATGCCGGTTTCGGCTGGCGTTGTCGCGACCGGCGGCGTGGGCGTTTGCGGCGGCAGCGGCTGACGCGCGACCATCAGCGTGAGCATGCAGGCCGCTGCGGTGGCGAAGCCGCCGGCGCTCAGCCAACGCCAGGTGCGCACGCTTTCCCAGAAGCCAGGCGATGGCGTCGGCGCACGCGGCGCCGGCGCATCCAGGCCGAGCGATGCGCGGATGCGCACCCACACGCGTTCCGGCACCGCGACCGGCGCGATCTCGTCGGCCAGCGGCATCAGGTGCTGCTGCCATTGCGTCACCGCCGCGGCGAACTCGGCGTCGGCGTCGATGCGTTGTTCGGCGGCGCGGCGTTCGGGCGCATCGAGCACGCCAAGCACGTATTCGCCGGCCAGCACGTCGCGCGGCGGCAGGGTTTCCTGCGGATCGGGCACGGATGCATTCATCGTTCCAGGCACGCCTTCAGCTTGGCCAGGCCGCGCCGGATCCAGCTCTTGACCGTGCCCAGCGGCGTTCCGCTGCGGTTGGCCAGTTCCTCGTAGGTGATGCCCTCGAAGAACGCGGTGCGGATCAGATCGCCGCGCGGCGGTTCCAGTTCGCCCATGCACACGTCCAGGCGTCGCCCGGCGACGCGCCATTCGGTCTCGGCCAGCGGATCGCGGCCGTCGTCGTGCAGTTCGCCAGCGTCGTCGAGCGCCACCGATTGCCGCGCCGGCGCACGCGCGCGCAGGTAGTCGATGGCCTTGTTGCGCGCGATCATGGTCAGCCAGGTCAGGCCGCGCGCGCGCTGCGGATCGAACTGCGCGGCCTTGCGCCAGACCGAGCTGAACACTTCCTGCAGCACGTCTTCGGCTTCGCCGCGCTGCGGCACGATGCGCAGGCACACGCCGAACAGGCGCGGCGAGGTGCTGCGGTACAGGCGTTCGAACGCGGCGCTGTCGCCGGCCGCAGTGGCGACCAGCAATTGGCCTGCTTCGTCGTGATCGGGCGTCTCGGTCATGCCGGGGAGCGGTGGCGAAGGTGGCAGCGATGCTACAGGCTTTCGGCGCGCGCGTCGCTCAGCGACGCTGCCCGCGCCACAGCGCGAGCGCGGCGAGCAGCAGCGCGATTTCGAACACGGCCAGGCCGGTGGTGGTCGGTCCGACCGGCCACAGCCGCAGCAGGCTGGCGCTGCGGTAGAGCACGATCGGCACATAGAAGGCGAGCGCCAGCAGCAGCCCGGTACGGATCTGCCCGCTACGGGCGAAATAGCCGAACAGGAACGCCATGCCCCATTGCAGGCCGCCGTAGATGACCAGGTATTCGGACTGCCCGGAGCGGTCCAGGCCGATGTAGCCGACCGCTGCGGCGGTCTGCGCCGGCAGGAGCGTGCACCACAGCGCCAGGATCGCGTACAGCGCAGCGTTGAACCACAGATAGGCCTTGGCCATGGATGTTCCTTGTCGGGAGAGGGACGATGCGGTTGCATGGGTGTAGCGTCCGCGAGGGACGCAGGCGTGAAGACGGCGCCGACGCGCTTCAGCGCGCGCCGCATTGCGCGACCAGCGGTTGCTGCAGCGCCTGGTTCCATGCGGCGTCGTCGGCCTGGCCGCGCAGCCGCTCGGGAAAATCGATACGCACCTGCGCGTAGCGGCCGCGCGCGTCGCGGACGTTGCCGATGCCGCGGAACTCGAGCAGGCGGCGATCGTCGTGCGCGTAGGCGACCGTGATATTCGGCAGCACGCCGCCGTACCAGGCGTCCACCGACAGCGTGTAGCGCTGCACGCCGGCGTCGGCCGCCGCGGGCTTGATCTGGAATTCCAGCGTGCGCAAGGCGCTGGGCAACACGAAGGCGACGCGTTGCGGCGTGCCCTGGCTCAACGCGTCCCAATGCAGGCGCAGAAAGGCATCGAACCCGGCATCGATCACCTGCGGCGCCGCCGTCGCCGGCAATGGCGCGCTGCGTTCCGGCTCGCCGTCACGCTGGCTGAACATCACCCGGCCACTGCCGGCACGGCGCACGCCTTCGCGGTAGCCGCTGCGCGCGTCGATCAGTTCGAAATCCGGGGCGATGCTGCCGTCGGCGATGCGCTTGCGCGCGAACGGCGTGCCGTCGGCGCAGCGGTACAGCACCAGCCGCGCGCCATCGTCGCGCACCCAGTGGCTCTCGCGGTACAGCAGTTGCTGGCCGTTCGGCACATAGGCCAGGCCGTCGTAGTGCAGCATCGCCCGCGCCGGGGCGGCGATGCCCAGCGTGGCCAGGCACACAGCGGCGGCCAGCGGCAGGCGCGCGCGGACGAGGGGAGACGTGGCGATCGGCATGGGCATGCGTGGCGCTTCCGCGAGACGGTGACAGCTGTCAATACGCAGCCGGCGCCGATCCGGATGCGCTGACTGTCGTGCCGATGCCGGACGCCAGGGCGCGTCGTCTATTCCGGGCAGGTCGCGTCAGGTCGCGCGGCGCGAGCCGGCAACTGGCACGGCAAGCCCGGCGCAGGCGCGCTGGCGCGGCCGCACGGTGCTGCCGCATCTCGCGGGCGTGGACACGTGTTCATCCCACTTGCTTGCACCATGCACGCGCAAGCCAAGCGCGGCCCGAGCTGCGCGGGGGCGGATCGCGCGGCTAGACCGGGCGCAGCTCGATGCAGTCCACCGGGCAGGCCGGCACGCACAGTTCGCAGCCGGTGCACAGCGGCGCCAGCACCGTGTGCATGTGCTTGGCGCCGCCGACGATGGCGTCCACCGGGCAAGCTTGGATGCACTTGGTGCAGCCGATGCAGTCGGCCTCGATCACCCACGCCACCTGCGGCGGCTTGTGCGTGCCGCGGCCGCGGTCATAGGGCAGCGGTCCGCTGCCGAGTACGCGCGCCAGCGCCCGCGCGCCGGCATCGCCACCGGGCGGGCAGCGGTCCACCTGCGCCGCGCCGCGCGCCATCGCCTCGGCGTACGGGCGGCAGCCATCGAAGCCGCATTGGCCGCATTGGGTCTGCGGCAGCAGGCGATCGAGGCGTTCCAGCAGCTGGTCTTGGTCGGGCTTCATGGCGGATTCGGCGCGTCGGATGCGGCGCGCTGCAGGGCGAGGGTCAGGCGATGCGGCGTCCGCCGTACCAGCGCTCGTGGGCCAGCGCCAGCATCGGCCGGTCTTCGCGGCTGTCGCCGTAGGCGTAGACGCGCGGATAGGCGCCCACATCGTAGCGCGCGCGGATCAGCCGCGCTTTGTGCGGCCCGCAATCGCCATCGGCATAGTGCCCGGTCAGCTGGCCGTCGCGCGCTTCCAGGCGGTTGCAGATCAGCTCAAGCCCGTGCTGCTGGCACCAGGGCCGCAGGTACAGGTCCAGCGACCCGGACACCAGCACCACGCTGTCGCCCTGCGCCTGATGCCAGACGATGCGCTGCATCATCTCCGGGCGCAGCAGCGTCGGCAGCACCTCGCGCGCATACGCCCGGGCGTGCGCGGCGATCTCTTCTGCGGCGCGGCCGGCGAACACGATCCGCGTGACCCGCCTGCGTATCGCCTGCGCCGACACCAGGCCCAGCCGATACCCGGCCAACCACGGCCCCACCGACCACTTCGCCCGCGCCAGCTGCCGCGGCGTGGCGACGCGGCGCAGGAACCGCGAATAGGTATCGGTGGTAGTGACCGTGTGGTCGAAGTCGAACAGGGCCAGGGAGCCGGGATTGGGCATTGGAGATTGGGGATTCGCAAAGGCAGGTCATGGCGCGGATCGAGCAAGGGATCCGCTTCAACGAATCCCCAATCCCGAATCCCGAATCCCAGCCTTCAACGCACCGGCATCCCCGGCTGCGCGCCGCTGTCGGCGTCGAGCAGCGCCAGCGCGCCGCCGTCGAAGCCGGCCGACAGGATCATGCCTTCGCTCAGGCCGAAGCGCATCTTGCGCGGGGCCAGGTTGGCGATGAACACCACGCTGCGGCCGACCAGCTTTTCCGGCTCGGCGTAGCTGCCGCGGATGCCGGAGAAGATCTGCCGCTTGCCCAGTTCGCCGGCGTCCAGTTCGAAGCGCAGCAGCTTGTCCGAACCCTCGACGAATTCGCACACCAGCACCTTGCCGATGCGCAGGTCGAGCTTGGCGAAATCGTCGATGCCGATGAGGCCGGGATTCGGGAGTGGGGATTCGGGATTGGCAACCGCCTTCGTTTCGGGCTTGGCTGGCGCCGGCTTGGTCGCGGCGGGCGCGGGAGCGAGGGTGTCCTTGGAGGCGTCGGTCATGGCGTCGATCAGTTTGGGGTCGATTCGGGTGAACAGCGGGGTGTAGGGCTGGATGACGTGCGCCAGCAGCGGCGCGTCGAGGTCTTCCCAGGCGCTGAGCGGCGCGGACAGGAAGGCTTCGGCTTCGGCGCTGGTGCGCGGCAGCACCGGCTTCAGCGCGCCGGCCAGCACCCGGAACAGGTTCAGGCCTTGCGTGCACACCGCTTGCAGTTGCGCGTCGGCACCGTCCTGCTTGGCGATCACCCACGGCTTGTGCTCGTCGATGTACTTGTTGGCCTCGTCGGCCAGGGCCATGGTCTGGCGGAGCGCGCTGGCCGCGTCGTTGCGCTCGTACGCGTCGCGGATCGGCGCCAGCGCGGCGACGAAGCGCGCGTACTGCGCCGGGTCCGGCAGCGCGTCGGCCAGCTGGCCGCCAAATCGCTTGTCGATGAAGCCGGCGCAGCGACTGGCCAGGTTGACGAACTTGCCGACCAGGTCGGCATTGACCCGAGCCACGAAGTCGCCCAGGTTCAGATCCAGATCGTCCACGCCGCCGGAAGACTTGGCGGCAAAGTAGTAACGCAGCGCTTCAGGCTCCAGGCCCACATCCAGGTAGGTGCGCGCCATCACGAAGGTGCCGCGCGACTTGGACATCTTCGCGCCGTCCACCATCAGGTAGCCGTTGACGTGCAGCCGGGTCGGCGCGCGGTGGCCGGTGCCGTGCAGCACCGCAGGCCAGAACAGGCCGTGGAAGTTGACGATGTCCTTGCCGATGAAATGGTGCAGTTCGGTGGCGGTGCCGGCGGCCAGGTGCGGCTCGAACGCTTCGCCCAGGCTCGCGCACAGGGTCTGGAAGCTGCTCAGGTAGCCGATCGGCGCGTCCAGCCACACGTAGAAATACTTGCCCGGCTGGCCGGGGATCTCGAAGCCGAAATACGGCGCGTCGCGCGAGATGTCCCAGGCGCGCAGCCCGCCCTCGCTGTCCAGCCACTCCATCAGCTTGGCCTTGACCCCGGGCAGGGCCACGTCGCCGGCCAGCCATTCGCGCAGGAAGCCGTCGAAGCGGCCGACTTCGAAGAAGAAGTGCTCGGAGTCGCGCAGTTCCGGGGTGGCGCCGGAGATCACCGACTTGGGCTCCTTCAGCTCGGTCGGCGCATAGGTGGCGCCGCAGACCTCGCAGTTGTCGCCGTACTGGTCGGCGCTGCCGCAGTTGGGGCAGATGCCCTTGATGTAGCGGTCGGGCAGGAACATGCCCTTGGCCGGGTCGTAGAACTGCGCCACCGAGCGCCGCGCGATGTGCCCGCCAGCCTCGAGTTTGGCGTAGAACGCCTCGGTCAGCGCGCGGTTGGCGGCCGAGTTGGTCGAGTCGTAATGGTCGAAGGCCACCCCGAACGCGGCGAAATCGCGCTCGTGACTGGCCTGGATGTTGGCGATGAAGTTTTCCGGGGTGACCCCGGCCTTCTCCGCGGCGAGCATGATCGGCGTGCCGTGGGTGTCGTCGGCGCAGACGAACCAGGTGCGGTCGCCGCGCAGCCGCCGCGCGCGCACCCAGATGTCGGCCTGGATATAGCCGACCAGATGGCCCAGGTGCAGCGGACCATTGGCATAGGGCAGGGCAGTGGTGACGAGAGCGGTGCGGGTCATGGCGAACGGCGATCCTGGGGGATCGCGATTATCGCACTAGTCTGGAAAGCCGGGATTGGGGATTGGGGATTCGGGATTGGAGGTATCCCGGTAGCTGCAGGTGCGTAGTGGTTGCCTGAAAAAACAAGGGCGCCCGAAGGCGCCCCGTTTTTACCAATCCCGAATCCCGAATGCCGAATCCCGGCGCTTCACTCCCTGATCCAGGTCTGCGTCCGTCCCAGCGCCTCAATGCCGATGTAGCCGCGCATCTGCAGCTTCTTGCCGCCGTCGGTGAGGGTGACCTTGGCCTTGTAGGTCTTGCCCTTGGCCGGGTCCAGCACCGAACCGCCGCTCCATACCGCAGTGCCGTCCGGCTTCAGCCCCCACAGGATGGTCATGCCCTTGATCGGCTTGCCCTTCTGCGCGCCGTCGCACTTGTCGCACAGCGGGTTCGGGCCGTGGTTGGACTGCAGGATTTCGACGACCTTGCCGCTCAGCGTGCCGTTGCCGGCCTGCTCGATCTGCACGATGGACTTGGGCTTGCCGGTTTCGTCGTCGATGGTCTGCCAGCGGCCGACCGGCGAGGTGTCGGCGGCCTGCGCGACGAACGCGGCCACGCTCAACGGCAGGGCCAGCAGCAGGGTCTTGAAGGTGGTGCGCATGTGTCCCCTCCCAGGGTGTGTGCGAAGCGGTCGGCGCACTGCCGACCTGGGCCGACTGTATACCCAAGCGTATGGTGCTGGGAATCGCCGGCCGCGGGCGGTTCAGCGAGTCGCCGGCGCTGCCGGGCCGGCGGCTGGCGGCGCCGCGCGATCCAAGCGGCGGCGCGTGGCCCCCCGCTGGCCGCCGGCGCGCCCGCCGCCGCCGAAGCGGCAGCCCCCGTTACTGCAGCGTCACCTGCTTGCGGTTGTCGTTCGAGACCCGGTCGATCAGCTTGTTGTACGGATCGAAGCCGGCTTCGCTGGGCAAGCGTTCCACGGTCACCGTGATCGTCGGCGCGGCGGTGGTCACGTGCAGGCGCTGCAGGTACAGCACCTGCTCGTCGCGTTCCTTGCCCGACGGTCCCTTGGCGAAGACGCCGACTTCGATCCAGTCGTCCAGCGCGCCGTCGCGCTCCTTGCCCTTGCCGTCCACATAGTGCTTGGCGGCGTGCAACTTCAGGGTCACGTCGTAGCGGCCATCGGCACGCTTGCGCGCGCTCGCCGCCTCGACCCGGTTGTCGTAGAAGGTGATCTTCTCGAACAGGTCGGTGATCAGCGCTTGCTGCTCGGGGCGTGCCTCGGCGCGAATGAACTGCAACAGCTCGGCCGACGTGGTGTAGGGCGGCTGCTGGAAGGCCTTTGCCAGCAGGAACTTGTGCAGCGCGCGGTTCAGCGCCTGCTCGCCGATCTCCTCGCGCAGCCGGTAGAACACCAGCGAACCCTTGCGGTAGTGGATGTACTGCTGGTTCTCCACGCGGTACAGGGGCAGCTCTTCCAGGCTTTCGCCACCGCGCCCGCTCAGATAGCGGTCCAGTTCGTACTTCAGGAAGCGGCGCATGTGCGCGCGTCCGTACTCCTGCTCCATCACCATCAGCGCCGAGTACTGCGCCAGCGATTCGGACAGCATCGTCGCGCCCTGCACGTTGGCACCGATCACCTGATGCGCCCACCACTGATGCGCCACTTCGTGCGCGGTGACGTAGAACACGTAGTCGATATCGTCCGGGTCGCGCAGGTCGGCGATGAAGCCGATCGACTCCGAGTACGGGATGGTGTTGGCGAAGGACTGGGCGAAGCTCTGGTAGCCGGGGAACTCGATGATGCGCACCTGATGATGCTGGTACGGGGTGAAGTGCTGCTCGTAGTAGGCCAGCGACTTCTGCACGCCCTCGATCATCCGCTGCACGTTGTACGGATGCTTGGCGTCGTAGTAGACCTCGATCGGGATGTCCTTGTAGCGCGCCTTCTTCACCTGCCAGCGTGCCGACAGGTAGGCGTAGAAATTCAGCATCGGCCGGTCCATCGCGTAACTGAAGCAACGCCGGCCCTGGCGGCTGAATTCTTTCTGCAGATAGCCGGGCGCCAGCGCGATCTGGTCCGGCGCGGTGCAGATGGTGGTGGCGAAATCGATCCAGTCGGCATCGTCGCTGATATAGGTGTTGGCGCGCGCGGCCTGGTCTTCGAGCTTGGGCATGCGCGTGGGTTCGCCGAGCCCGCGCTTGCGGCGCTCGTTGCGGTCCTCGATCTGCTGCTGCTCGTTGTAGCCGAACCACGGCAGCATGCTGCTGTTGAAGAAGCTGCCGTTGCCCACGATCTCGCTCTGCGCCTGGCGCACGGTGAGCCCATGCGGATGGCGATCGACACGGAAGCGGAAGCTGCGCTGCTCGCCGGGCTGCAGCGGCGTGGTCAGCCGGTAGATGCGGTAGCCCAGCGCCTTGTCGTGCTTGACCAGGGTCTGCCCGCCCAGGTCCACCGCGACCAAGGTGTTGTCGCCATCCTCGCCGCTCATGCCCAGGTGCACGTCGGCGATCGGCGTGGCGTGGGTGTTGCGCACGGCCCAGGTGGCATCCACCACGACCGACTGCGTTTCCGGGTGCAGATCGACCTGGTTGGTCACGGCGACGATGCGCGGTTGCGGCAGGTCCTTGTACTTGCGGTAGTCGCGCTCGTAGCGGGCCTGCAGGTCCAGTTCCTGATCGGGCGAGCGGAACGTGTTGTAGATATTGCTGTTCCAGTAGATCCAGCCGCCGACCGCGGCGAACGCCAGCAGCGACAGCGCGGTCGCGACCCCGGCGCCGCCGCGCAGGCGCTGCCGCGCCAGCCGCAGCCGCTGGCGCGGTCCGTTGCCGACGCCGCGCGGCCAGAACGCGGCCGCCAGCAACAGCAAGGTCAGCAGGAACAGGCCCCAATAGCTTTGCAGCCACAGTTGCCCGGGCAGGAAGTGGCCGAAGCCGTTCATGTCCGAGTACGGCGCATTCGGCCAACTGCCGAAGTTGTACAGGCTCTGCGTGTAGTCGAGCATCGACAGCGCCACCTGCCCAATCAGCAGCAGGATCAGCAGCGCATAGCCGAAGAACTTGTTGTTGCTCAGCACCTGCAGCACCAGCGCCATGCCGCCCATCAACACGTAGAACACCGAACCCAGCGCCAGCGTCTTCAGATACAGCAGCGGCTCGATCTGGGTATAGCCCTTGCCCAACTGCACCGCGACCGAAGCCAGCGCGCCAACCGCCTGGAACGCCGCGATCACCGCGATCAGGGTCAACAGCTTGCCCAGCAGCGGCACCCAGTTCGGGACCGGCATCGCATCGGTGATGCCGTCGATGCGCACGCCGCGTTCCTTCCACACCAGTTCGCCGGCGTAGAACAGCACGATGATCACCAGCAGGAAGCTGTAGCTGTTCTGCAGGCCCTGCAGCATGATCGAGGTCACCGGCCAGATGTCGGTGCCGTAGAGGCTGCCGCCGAACAAGGCCTGCGGCACGAAGTTGGCGATGCCGAGCAGCAGCAGGACCACGAACGGCGCGCTGCGGAACACGCCCAGGGTGTCGAAGCGCACCTGCCGCAGCAGTTGCCGCCAGCCGGCGCCGGTTTGCGCGAACGGCACGACGGCAGGCAGGTGAACGGCGCGCGTAGCGGTCACGGTTGCAGCCACGGGCGCCGCGACGGCCGACGTCGGCTGCTTGCGGCCGAAACGGCGGCGGGTACCGCTGCGTTCGGTGCGGAACAGGGCGAAGGTCGCCGCGAACAGCAGCACCGACACGCCCAGCCACAGCGCACGGTTGGCCAGCAGGTAGCCGCTGAGTTCGGGCAGGTTGTGATTGCGCTCTTCCGCCGACCAGTAGCGCAGCGTCTGCGCCAGCGCGCGGATGCCCAGCGGGTCGGACAGGGTGGCCGCCCAGACGTTGTCCAGGTCGGCCAGCACCGCGCGGCTGACCCCGTACAGCACCAGGAACACGATGACGCCGACGTACACCCACAGGATGTTGCGCGCGGTCACCGCCAGCAGCGACAGCAGCGCGGTGGCGAACAGCACGTTCGGCAGCACCATCACCGCCAGCGTCCACAGGTAGGACGAGACGGCCACCGGCCCCAGCCGGACCGGGTCGATCCATGGCATGAACTGGGCGATGAAGATGCCGAACGCGACGATCAGGTACATCACCATGCAGGCCAGCAAGGCCGCACCGATGCGTCCGAGCAGGTAGTCGCGGCGCCGTACCGGGCTGGAGAACACCAGTTCGGCCGTGCCCAGCTCGAAGTCGCGCAGCAGCGCATTGCTGACGAACAGGGTGGCCACCAGCAGGCCGATCAGGGTGAATACGGTCATCATCGTGGCGATGACCGAGGGCGCGTTGCGGTAGACGTTGCCGATGCCGCCGCCGATCTGCACCGCGTCGCTGGAAGTGGCGCCGAAGGCGAGCAGGGCGAGCAGCGCGGCCAGCAGCCACAGCAGGGGAGAACGCAACTGCTCGCGCAGCTCGAAGCGCAGGAAAGCCAGGATCATGGTCGGCGCTCCGTCAGGCGGCCCGCGCTTGCTGGCGCAGGCGCTGGAAATACACGTCCTCGAGGTCGGGCGAGACCGGTTCGAAGCCCGCTTCCGGGCACTCGGCGCTGAACACATGGATCACCGGGCTGCCGGCTACCAGCCGGGTGGACAGCACGGTGAAGCGCGCTTCGTACTCCGCCAGCGCGCTCTTGGCCACCTGCTTGCGCCAGACCTGCTGGCTGAGCGTGGCGATCGCGTCGGCGGGGCGGCCGGTCAGCAGGACCTGGCCCTTGTTCATGATCGCCATCGCCGGGCACAGGTCGGTGACGTCCTCGACGATGTGGGTGGACAGGATCACCACCACGTTCTCGCCGATCTCGGCCAGCAGGTTGAGGAAGCGGTTGCGTTCCTCCGGATCCAGGCCGGCGGTGGGCTCGTCGACGATGACCAGCTGCGGATTGCCGAGCAGCGCCTGGGCGATGCCGAAGCGCTGGCGCATGCCGCCGGAATAGGTGCCCAGCTTGCGCTTGCGCGCGTCCCACAGGTTGACCTGCTGCAGCAGTCCCTCGACCAGCTCCTTGCGCTGGCGGCGCTCGGTGAGCCCTTTCAGCACCGCGAAATGGTCGAGCAGGTCCAGCGCGCTGACCTTGGGATAGACGCCGAAATCCTGCGGCAAATAGCCGAGTTTGCGCCGCAGCGCGTCCTTGTCGCGCAGCACATCGATCGTCTGGCCGTCGGCGGTGGTGAGCGTGGCGCTGCCGGAATCGGCTTCCTGCAGCGTAGCCAGCGTGCGCATCAACGAGGACTTGCCGGCGCCGTTGGGGCCGAGCAGGCCGAACATGCCGCGCGGGATGTCCAGGGTGACGCCCTTGAGCGCATGGACGCCATTGGCGTAGGTCTTGGACAGCTCGCGGATCTGCAGCATGGCGCACCTTCCCCTGGTCGATATCCGAGTATTGGCGCGATCGTGCGTTGCCGCATGCGCCGGAAGTCATTGCCAGCGGCGCCGCTGCGCGCCGGCGAGTGCGGCCGCGGGTGGATGTGCAACGGGGCTGGACGGTCCAGGCATGGCGCCGCTCAGCCGATCTCGTACAGCTCCAGCGGCAGGTCGTCGGGGTCGGCGAAGAAAGTGAAGCGGCGGCCGGTGTACTCGTCGACGCGGATCGGTTCGGTGACCACGCCGTGCGCCTGCAGGTGGGCGACGGCGGCGTCCAGGTCGTTCACGCGCAGCGCCAGGTGGCGCAGGCCGCAGGCCTCCGGGCGGCTGGGGCGCGGCGGCGGTGCGGGGAAGGAGAACAGTTCGATCTGGGTGCCGTCGGGCAGGGCCAGGTCCAGCTTCCAGGAGTCGCGCGCGTCGCGGTAGACCTCGGCGATCACGCGCAGGCCGAGGATGCGGCAGTAGAAATCCTTCGAGCGCACGTAGTCGGAAGCGATGATCGCCACGTGGTGCACGCCGCGCAGGGTCAGGCTCATCGGCACAGCGCCTGGCCGAACTGCAGCAGGTGGCCGTCCGGATCGTGGATCGCGAACTCGCGCATGCCGTAGGCGAAGTCCTCGAGCGGATAGGCGATGCGTGCGTGCGGCTGCAGCCGCTGCCACCAGGCGTCGACGTCGTCGGTGCGGAAGTACAGCGAGCCGGGAAAACCGGCAGCCGCCGCACCGGTAGGTGCTTGTTGCGTGGCCAGCATCAGCGCCAGCGGGCCGTGCCGCAGCGATGCCCAGCCGGCGTCCGCACCGCCGCCGTCGATGCGGAAATCCAGCGTGTCGGTGTAGAACGCCAGCGCCGCGACGAGATCGGTGCTGCGCAGCATCGGCGTCAACGCGGTGAACGTCATGCGCTGCTCCGGTAAGGAAGGAAGAGGGTCAGCCATGCGCCGAGCATAGCGCAGCGTCAGCTGTGCGTCCGGGCGATGCCTGGTGAAGATCGGCGTTCGCATGCGGCGGTGGCGCCATCTGCATATGTGTGACGGGCGATGCACGCGCGCGCCCACATTTCTTGCAGCCGCCCCTGCCTGACACAATGGCGGCATCACGTTTCGCCCGCGAGGACGCGAGCATGCCGCACAACCCATTGACCGCGCTGCGGGCCGACGACCGCTGCATCGTGCTCGACGGCGCACTGGCCACCGAGCTGGAGGCGCGCGGTTGCGATCTCGGCGATGCGCTGTGGTCGGCCAAGGTGCTGCTCGAGCAGCCGCAGCTGATCCGCCAGGTGCACCAGGACTATTTCGAAGCCGGCGCGCAATGCGCGATCACCGCCAGCTATCAGGCCACGCCGCTGGGATTCGCCGCGCGCGGTATCGATCCGGTGCAGTCGCGGCAACTGATCGTGCTGAGCGCGCAGCTGGCGCTGCAGGCGCGCGACGCCCATCTGGCCGCGCATCCCGAGGCCGGCCCACTGCTGGTCGCCGGCTCGGTGGGGCCGTATGGCGCCTACCTGGCCGACGGTTCGGAATACCGCGGCGACTACGCGCTGCCGCAGGCGGCGATGCTGGACTTCCACCGCCCGCGCATCGCCGCGCTGGTCGACGCGGGCGTGGACCTGCTGGCCTGCGAGACGCAGTCGTCGGCGGCGGAGATCGCCGTGCTGCTGGCGTTGCTGCAGGAGTTTCCGCAGAGCACGGCGTGGTTTTCGTTCACCCTGCGCGATGCCGCGCATCTCAGCGACGGCACGCCGCTGCGCGAGGTGATGGCGCTGTTCGATGGCCATCCACAGGTGGTCGCGCTCGGCGTCAACTGCGTTGCGCCGGCGTTGTGCACCCCAGCGCTGCAGCATCTGGCGACGCTGACCCGGTTGCCGCTGCTGGCGTATCCGAACTCCGGCGAGCGCTACGACGCCGCGGGCAAGCGCTGGGATGACGGCGGCGGCGATGCCTGCGGTCTGGCCGGTCATGCCGATGCCTGGCGCGCTGCCGGCGCCCGCCTGATCGGCGGTTGCTGCCGCACCACGCCGCGCGCCATCGCGCAGCTGGCGCAGCGGTTGCGCGCGAATGCGTTGCACAGCGGTTGATCCGGCGAGCGCGGTGTCGCTGTGCCGCCGGCGTCGGTTCTGCAGAAGCAATACAGACTGCCTCGACGCGCGGGAATCCCCTGTAGGAGGGGCTTCAGCCCCGACCGCTCTACCGATAAAACCCGGTCGGGGCCGAAGCCCCCCCTACAGCGGCTGCGTCGCCTCGCTCAGCCCTTCTTGCTCGCCACCCAGCGCTCGACCTTTTCCTGCAGCACGTCCAGCGGCACCGAGCCATCCTTCAGGATTTCGGCATGGAACTCGCGGATGTCGAACTTGGCGCCGAGCTGGGTGCGGGCGTATTCGCGCAGCTGCATGATCTTCATCTCGCCGATCTTGTAGGACAGCGCCTGCCCGGGGATGGCCATGTAGCGCTCGGCCTCCGCTTCGGCATCGGTGCGGCTGGTGGCCGAGTTCTCGAGCATGTAGTCGATCACCTGCTCGCGGGTCCAGCCCTTGCTGTGCAGGCCGGTGTCCACCACCAGGCGGATCGCCCGCCACAACTCGTTCTGCAGGTAGCCGAAGTAGTTGTACGGATCCTGGTACAGGCCCAGTTCCTTGCCCAGCGATTCGGTGTACAGGCCCCAGCCTTCGATGTAGGCGGTCTCGCCGCCGAAGCGGCGGAACTTGGGCAGGTTGCTCAGCTCCTGTTGCAGGCCGAGCTGGAAGTGGTGGCCGGGGATGGCCTCGTGCAGGTACAGGTCTTCCGCGTCCCAGGTCTTGCGGCTGGGCAGGTCGTAGGTGTTGACGTAGAAGATGCCTGGGCGCGAGCCATCCTCGCTGGGCCGCATGTACGAGCCGCTGGCGGCCGACTGCGCGCGGTACGGCTCCACCGGACGGATCTCGAACGCGGCCTTCGGCCTCAGCGCGAACAGGCGCGGCACCGCCGCGTCCACCCGCGACTCCAGGCCGCGGTAATAGCTCAGCAGCTCGTCTTCGCTCTTGAAATTGAAGCGCTTGTCGGTCTGCATGAACTTGAAGAACTTCGGCATCGAGCCGCGGAACTTCACCTGCTTCATCACCACCTGGATCTGCGCCTGGATGCGCGCGACCTCGTCCAGGCCGATCTGGTGGATTTGCGCCGGGCTCAGGTCGGTGGTGGTGCTCTGGCGCACGTTGTACGCATACCAATCCGCGCCGCCGGGCAGCGCGCCGACGCCGGCGGTGTTGCGCGTGGCCGGCAGGTATTCGGTGGCGATGAAGCCGCGCAGCTCACGGTAGGCCGGCATGATCCGGTACTCGATCAGGCGTTTGTAGTCGGCGGTGATGCGCTGCTTGTCGGCCTCGGGCATGTCCGCCGGCAGGTTGCGCACCGGACCCCAGAACAGGCTCTCCTCGGCGCTGGGCTTGATGATCGAGTCCAGCTGCGGCAGCACCTTTTCCACCAGGGCGCGCGGCTGCACCACGCCGGCCTTCATGCCCTCGCGCATGTTGGCGATGGCCTGGTCGAACAGGACGGGAATGCCGAGCGCGCGCCGCGACCAGTTGTCGTAGTCCTTGACCGTGTGGAACGGCTGCGCGCCGGTGCCCGAGCCGAGCATCACCATGATGCTGCCGACGTTGTAGAACTGGTTCACCGGCTGCATCCAGCTCGGGTATTTCTCCGCTTCCAGCGCCGTGCGCGCATCGCTGACGAAGATCTCGTAGCTGAGCAGGTCCTGCCCGCTCAGCCCGTCCTTGCCGATCGCCTCGGCCTTGCCCAGCCACAGCACAGTGAAGTCGTGCGACTGCTGGCGGAAGGCCGGCGAAAGGAAATTGGGCAACTGGTCGTTGTAGCGGCTGTCGCCCTGGAACGTAGCCTGCAGCGGATTGAGCTTCAGCGATGCTTCCCAGTAGTCGTCGTACAGGCGGTTGAGCTGCTGCGCTTTGCTCAACACCACCGGCGCTGGCGCCGGTCGCGCCTTCCTGGCCTTGCTGCGGGTTTGCACGGTCTGCTGTTTCTTGACGGCCTTCTTCTTGGCCGCGTCCGCCGGTGCGGCCAACGACAGGCTCAGGACGGCGGCGATGGCGAGCGACAGCAGGCGGGGAAAGCTGGGCGGCATTACGGGCTCCAACGACAAGCGAGCACAGGAGCTTGCCCGATCCGCACCGTGGAGGCCACCCACCGCTGCGCGCACGGTCAGGAAAAACCCGGTCAGCCAGTGGGCCTTGCGGCGGAGGCGGCGGGTGCGCGTGGCGCGCGCGACTCAGGCCGGACGGCTGTCTTGGCGTTTGCGCAGGCCTTGCATGGGCGAGAAGGCGGGCGCACCGGCGGCGCGCCAGCCGTGCGAATGCGGCACCCATCCGGGTGCGCGGATCCGCGCGTTGCCGCATCGGCGCGGCCGATCCGCGCACTCAGTCGGCCGCGGCTTCCTCGCGCAGTTGCTCGGCGCGCTCGGGACTCAGGTAGTCGGTGATCAGCCGCCGCATCAGGTACAGCAGCGGGATCAGCAGCACCGCCAGCAGCATCTTGCAGATGTAGTTGAGCGTGCTCACCGCCAGGAACAGCGGGATCGACCAGTGCTGCGGGCCGAGCACGAAGGCGATGTAGATGACCACGAAGCTGTCGATCAGCTGCGACACCGCGGTGGAGCCGGTGGCGCGCAGCCACACGTGCTTTTCGCCGGTGACGTTGCGGATGCGGTGGAACACCGCCACGTCGATCAGCTGCCCGGCCAGGAACGCGACCAGCGAGCCGGCGATGGTCCACAGGCCCTGGCCGAACACCGCCGCGAACGCGGCCTGGTAGTCCGGCACGCCCTGGTTCTGCGCCGCGCCGACCCAGAATCCGGCCGGCGCCAGCGCGATCGCCGCGAATGCGAACAGGAAGCCGTAGCCGATCAGCGCCACCGCCAGCCAGGAGATGAAGCGCACCCCGCGGCGGCCGAAGAACTCGTTGATGGTGTCGGTGAGGATGAACACCAGCGGCCACAGCAAGGTGCCGGCGGTGAAGTTCATCGAGCCGGTCTGGCCGAACAGGTTCCAGTTCAGCGGCGCGATGCCCAGGGTGTCTTCCAGGGCGAAGATCTTGACCCCGATGAATTCGGCCAGCGCCGCGTTGACGCAGAAGAACGCGGCCAGGCCGATGAACAGGCGGACGGCGCGATCGTCGAGCGTGCCGTTGCGCATGCGCCTTCCCTCAGCGGTCCATGGTGCGGGTGAACGGCACGCTGTCCGGCGCCACCGCGCCGCCGGAGATGATGAAGCTCATCGCCTGGTCCACGCTCCAGTCGGTGGGGGTCAGCAGCTCCACCGGCACGATCTCCAGGTAACCGGAGGTCGGGTTCGGCGTGGTCGGCACGTACACCGCGGCCAACTCGCGGCCGGTGCCCTGTTCCTTGATCACCCGGGTCACCAGGCCCACCGACTTCATGTCGCGATGCGGGAAGTCGATCAGCACCACGCGCTGAGTGCTGCCAGGCTGGGTCTGCAGGATGTCCAGCAGCTTGCGCGCGCTGTCGTAGACCACGCTGGCCAGCGGAATGCGGCGCATGACCGCCTCGAACCAGCGCAGCAGGCGCTGCCCGATCACCCGCCGGCTGAGGATGCCGACCAGCAGGATCACCGCCAGGGTGGCGATCAGCGCGATGGTGTTCTGCACCCACAGCGCGGTGGCCCAGCCCATCTCGCGCGGGAACGAGGCGGCGATGCGCGCCGATAGCGGCACCACCCACGGACTGCTGATGCCCGACAGCAGCACGAACACGAACTTGACCACGACCCAGGTCAGCCAGATCGGCAGCAGGGTCAGCAGGCCGGTGAAGAACAGCCGTTGCAGGGACGGGCGGGGGTGCGGAGCGGGGGTATCGGGTGACATCCGCCTAGTGTAGCGGCGCGCTGCGCCTGCCGCTGCGCCCGACCGCTAAGATGGCGCACTCCGTGCAGGTGCGATTGGGGAAGCGGCGTGGCGAGGATCGGAAAGTGGATCGGGGGCGGCCTCGGCGCGGTGCTGCTGCTGGCCGTGGCGCTGTATCTGGCATCGCGGTGGTGGCCGGTGCCGGCGGCGCAGCGCGCTGCGCTGGCGCAACTGCGGCAAGCGTCGCCGCCGCTGCGGGGGCCGAACCTGTTCGTCGACCTGTGGCTGCTGCCTTACGCCATCCCGCCGGAGCAGCGGCAGGCGGTGTTCGACGAAGACTTGCGCAGGTTCCGCCAGGGGCTGGCCGGGCAGCCGTTGCGCAGTGCGGCCAGCGATTATCCGCGCACGCCGGACTGGCCGTCCGAGCGCGTGTCGCGTTGCAATTGGGACGAGGACGATTGCCTGGCCAAGGTGCGTGAGCGGCGGCAGGACTATGCGCAGGCGCTGGCGGCGCAGGACGCCTTGTTGGCGCGCATGCCGGTGCCGACGGCGGCATCGGGCTATCGCACGCCCTTCCCGGTGCACCAGGAAGGGGCACTGCCTGCGTTCTCGGTGCTGCAGACGCCGCCGATGCGCCGCGCTCTGGATTTCGTCGAGGGTCGGACCGATCCGGCCCTGGCCGGAGTCTGCAACGACGCCAGTGTGGCGCGGGTCTTGCTGCGCAGTGGCGATAATATGCTGGCGACGACGATCGGGGCGGCGATGTTGCGCGGCAATGCGCGCCTGTTCGCCGCCATGCTCGCCGAGCTGCCCGCGCAGCAGGCGCTGCCGGCGCAGTGCGCACAGGCGTTCGCGCCGCTGTCGGTCGACGAGGTCAGCCTATGCCGGCCGTTGCGTGGCGAGGCGCGTGCCTTGTTCGCGTCGCTCGACGCGTTCGATCGCACGCGCGCTGCGCCGGATGAGCGCTGGTACGAAGCGTTGGGGGTGACCCTGCTGTTCGACCGCGCGCGCAGCGAGGCGCTGGTCGCACCTGCCTACACCCGGACGTGCGCGGCCGACGTGCGTGCGAGCCTGCGCGCGGACCGGCGGTTGGCTCAGGCGCAGATGACCGCACCGGTGGGCTCGCCGTTCTCCTGCCTGGCCAATCAGTTCGGATGCGCGTTGGTGAGCTTGCCGGCGTCCAATTTCGTCGGCGGTGCGCAACGGGTGCTGCAGGATACCGCTGCGGCGATGCGGCTGACCTCGGCGTTGCTGTGGCTGCGTGCGCATCCCGGCGTCCAGCCGCTGTCGCAGCGCTTGGCAGCGCTACCGCCCGATCTGCGCGGGGCGCAGCGTCCGCTGCAGGCGACAGCCGACGGGCAGGGCGTGCAGGTGGCGCTGTACGCCCACAGCGAAGGCGATGCGCTGCGCTTGCCGTTGCCGGGCAGCAGGCTGCCGCACAGAAACTGAAAATGGCGACATGCGCGCCGCGTGCATTACCGCGCCGGCTTGCGCTTGACGTACAGCTGCTTGCGCGTGCGCGCCACCACCTCGCCCTGCGCGTCGAGGATCTCGTTGTCGAACCAGCGCAGGTACTTGTCGCCGCCGGCGGTGGCGGTGCGCAGTTCGTCCAGCAGTGCGTCGTCGAGGCGGAACTGCGCGGTCACCGTACCGCGCCCCGGGCGCACGAACTCGATGCTGCCGGCCTTGTCCCAGACGTAGTAGGCGCTGCCCAGGTTCTGCATCGCCAGCAGCATCCAGAACGGATCGGTCATCGCGAACAGGCTGCCGCCGAAATGGGTGCCGACGTAGTTGCGGTTCCATGGCCGCATGCGCAGCTCGACCCGCGCATAGCGGTAGTCCGGGCTCAGCTCCACCAGGTGGATGCCGGCGAACAGGAACGGCGGCCACAGGTTCAGGCCCAGGCGGAACAGGGAGGCTTTCATGGCGAACGGTGAGCGGCGCTAGGGGAGGGCGAGCTTACCATTCGCATGGGTATGGTGGGATTGGGCGGCGGGTAATGCCGGTGCGCCGCCTCCACGTCACGCAACGGCCGGCCTGACATAGGCACGGCCGGTTGCTGCCTTCCGTGCAAGCTTCAGAACAACAGCGCCGACATCTTGCGCCGGTAGCGGCCGACGAGGTCCTCGTCCTCGATCACCCGGAACGCGTCGATCAGCGACTTCTTGGGCAGGCCGTCCTCGAAGCTGCGGTCCTGGCGCAGCATCTCCAGGAACTGCTCCAGCGCCGCTTCGTCCTCGCCGCCGACCAGGCGCTGCACGCCGAGCAGGTAGCGCGACTTCAGATCGGCCGGGTCCTGCGCGATCGCCGCCTGCAGCGATTCCAGCGGCGGCGCCGACTGCAGCGCGCTGACGAAGCCCAGTCGCGCCCGCGCCCGCACCGCGCGTTCGTCGGTGGCCAGGTTGGCCGGCAGCGCGTCGATCAGCGCCTCGGCTTCGCTGGCCGCACCGGTCTTCACCAGCGCCAGCGCCAGGTCCAGCTTCAGTTCGTCCTTGTCCGGCTCGGCGGCCACCGCGTCGCGCAAACGCAGCACCTCGGCGTGCGGGTCCAGCGGCGCTGGGGGCGCGTCGTCCTGGACCTCGGCCGGCGCCGGCAGCGGCGCGATGCCGTGCTGGGTCAGGAACTCGCGCAGCTGTCCTTCGGGCATGGCGCCGGGGAAGCCGTCGACCAGTTGCCCGTCCTTGACCAGGAACACGGTCGGCACCGAGCGGATCTGGAACGCGGCGGCGATCTGCTGCTCCTGATCCACATCGACCTTGGCCAGCTCGAACGCGCCGTGGTACTCGGCGGCCAGCTTCTCCAGGATCGGACTCAGGGTCTTGCACGGGCCGCACCAGGGCGCCCAGAAGTCCACCAGCACGGGGGTCTGCAGCGATTTCTGCAGCACTTCCGCTTCGAAGGTCTCGGTCTTGGCGTCGAAAACGTGGGGCATGTCGGACATGGGGGCATCGTGGCTGGCGAAGAAGATTCAGTTCTATGGTGGCAGACCGGCGGCGACGCAAGGGTGCGCAGGGCGGCGATGGCCTCCGCGCAGGCGCCGCGGCGATCGCGGCCGTGGCGGGCACGCAGGGTGCCAGCCACGGCCGCAGCGGCGACAATGGGCGTTTGGCGCGCCGCGGTGGCGTGGCGGCGCAGATGCCCGGAGACATGATGGCGAACCGATACGATCAGGCGCTGCGCTATGCAGGGCCGTTGCTGGCGCTGGTCGCCGTGGCCGCGGTGGTGGGCTTCGGACTGGCCCTGCCGGGCTACCTGCCGTGGTCGCATCCGGTCGCGCTGCTCGGCGCCAGCGGCATCGCCCATGCCGGGGCCTTCGACCTGCTGGCCTTCGTGCTGCCCGGGGCGCTGGCGGTGGCGCTGGCGCTGCGCCTATTGCAGCGCAGCGGCCGTGGCGCGCCCTGGTCGCTGCGCGTCGGCGGCCAGTTGCTGCTGCTGGCCGGGCTGGCCTTCGCCGGCATGGGCCTGCTGCCGCTGGACCCGGCCGACCTGGAGTCGCGCGCCACCCAGTTGCATGCCAGCGCCTGGCTGCTGTGGGTGGTGGCGCTGGTGGCGGCGGCCAGCCTGCTGGCTTTCGGCGCCTGGCGCCAGCCCGGCGCGCGCGGCTGGGCGCGCGCCGCGCTGGCGGTGGCGCTGCTGGCCGCGCTCGGCGCGTTCGCACTGGACGCGCTGCTGTCGGCGGCGGTGGCGCAGCGGCTGGTGTTCGCGCTGTGGTGGGCCTGGTTGGCGCTGCTGGCCTGCTGGCCCGGGCCGCAGGCGCTGCCGCGCCGCGGCTGAAACCGCCGCCGCCGCGCAATCGGCGCTGTCCCGCAGCGCATCCAACCCGCCCGGCGCAAGGCCGTTTCGTGTTCGTTCGGCCATGCCGGCCGGCGCGGCAAGCGTGGTTTTCCCCGTCTCCGTCGCGCTGGCAGCGATGCGCGCGCGGCTCCCCGGGCCGGGCGCAGGCGAGCGGCGCCGGCACCGCTCGTCGCCAGGATTGGAGCCGCTTGCTGCGCTGCGGTACCCTTGCCTGCTTTGTTGCCGCCTGGCCCTTGCCCGTTTCCATGTCCGCCGTCGAGCCCACCGCCTACGACCCGCAGCAGGTCGAATCGTCCGCCCAGCAGTTCTGGGACGCCACCCGCGCCTTCGAGGTCAACGAGACCACCGACAAGCCCAAGTTCTATTGCCTGTCGATGCTGCCGTACCCGTCCGGTGCGCTGCACATGGGCCACGTGCGCAACTACACGATCGGCGACGTGATCAGCCGCTACCAGCGCATGAACGGCAAGAACGTGCTGCAGCCGATGGGCTGGGACGCGTTCGGCCTGCCGGCCGAGAACGCCGCGATCAAGAACAAGACCGCGCCGGCGAAGTGGACCTACGCCAACATCGAGCACATGCGCAGCCAGCTCAAATCGCTGGGCTACGCGATCGACTGGTCGCGCGAATTCGCCACCTGCCGCCCCGAGTACTACGTGCACGAGCAGCGCATGTTCACCCGGCTGATGCGCAAGGGCCTGGCCTACCGCCGCAACGCGGTGGTGAACTGGGATCCGGTCGACCAGACCGTACTGGCCAACGAGCAGGTCATCGACGGCCGCGGCTGGCGCTCCGGCGCGCTGGTGGAGAAGCGCGAGATCCCGCAGTGGTTCCTGCGCATCACCGACTACGCGCAGGAACTGCTCGACGGCCTGGACCAGCTGCCGGGCTGGCCGGAATCGGTCAAGACCATGCAGCGCAACTGGATCGGCCGTTCCGAAGGCCTGGAGATCCAGTTCGAGGTGCGCGACGCCGACGGCGCGGCGCTGGATCCGCTGCGCGTGTTCACCACGCGCCCGGACACGCTGATGGGGGTGACCTTCGTCTCCATCGCCAGCGAGCATCCGTTGGCGCTGCATGCGGCCAAGTCCAACCCGCAGCTGGCCGCCTTGCTGGCCGAGCTGAAGCAGGGCGGCGTGTCCGAGGCGGAACTGGAAACCCAGGAAAAGCGCGGCATGGACACCGGCCTGGTGGCGGTGCATCCGATCAGCGGCGAGCAGGTCCCGGTGTGGGTCGCCAATTTCGTGCTGATGGGCTACGGCACCGGCGCGGTGATGGCGGTGCCCGGCCACGACCAGCGCGATTTCGAGTTCGCCAACAAGTACGCGCTGCCGATCCGCCAGGTGATCGCGCTGACGGCGCCGAAGAACGACGAGGAGCGCACCTGGGAGTCGAGCGTCTGGCGCGACTGGTACACCGACAAGACCCGCGAGTTCGAACTGGTCAATTCCGCCGAGTTCGACGGCCTGGACTACCACGGCGCGTTCGAGGCGCTGGCCGAGCGCTTCGAGCGCAAGGGCCAGGGCCAGCGCCGCATCAACTACCGCCTGCGCGACTGGGGCGTCAGCCGCCAGCGCTACTGGGGCTGCCCGATTCCGGTGATCTACTGCGCCAGCTGCGGCGCGGTGCCGGTGCCGGAAGACCAGTTGCCGGTGCTGCTGCCGGAGAACGTGGCGCTGAGCGGCACCGGGTCGCCGCTGAAGACCGATCCGGAATGGCGCAAGACCACCTGCCCGCAGTGCGGCGCGGCGGCCGAGCGCGAGACCGACACCTTCGACACCTTCATGGAGTCGAGCTGGTACTACGCGCGCTACACCTCGCCCGGCGCCAAGGACATGGTCGACAAGCGCGGCAACTACTGGCTGCCGGTGGACCAGTACATCGGCGGCATCGAGCACGCGATCCTGCACCTGATGTACTTCCGCTTCTTCCACAAGCTGCTGCGCGACGCGCGCCTGGTGGACAGCGACGAGCCGGCGACCAACCTGCTGACCCAGGGCATGGTGATCGCCGAGACCTACTACCGCGACAACGGCGACGGCTCCAAGGACTGGATCAACCCGGCCGACGTGGACGTGCAGCGCGACGAGCGCGGCCGCATCGTCGGCGCCAGCCTGATCGCCGACGGCGCGCCGGTGCAGATCGGCGGCACCGAGAAGATGTCCAAGTCCAAGAACAACGGCGTGGACCCGCAGGCGATGGTCGGCAAGTACGGCGCCGACACGGTGCGCCTGTTCTCGATGTTCGCCGCGCCGCCGGAGCAGTCGCTGGAGTGGAACGAGGCCGGCGTGGACGGCATGGCACGGTTCCTGCGCCGGCTGTGGGCGCAGGTGCATAAGCATGTCGCCGACGGCGCCGCCCCGGCGCTGGATGCGGCCGCGCTGGGCGCCGAGCACAAGGCGCTGCGGCGCAAGACCCACGAGACCATCGGCAAGGTCGCCGACGACTACGGCCGGCGCCACAGCTTCAACACCGCGATCGCCGCGGTGATGGAGCTGACCAACGCGCTGGCCAAGTTCGACGATGCCGGCGACCAGGGCCGCGCGGTGCGCCAGGAAGCGCTGGAAGCGGCGGTGCTGCTGCTCAACCCGATCACCCCGCACGCCAGCCATGCGCTGTGGCAGGCGCTGGGGCATGCGCCGACGCTGCTGGAAGACCTGCCGTTCCCGCAGCCGGACCCGGCCGCGCTGGTGCGCGACGCGCTGACCCTGGCGGTGCAGGTCAACGGCAAGCTGCGCGGCACCATCGAGGTCGCGGCCGACGCCCCGCGCGAGCAGATCGAGGCGCTGGCCCAGGCCGAGCCGAACACCGCCAAGTTCCTGGAAGGCCTGAGCATCCGCAAGATCATCATCGTGCCGGGCAAGATCGTGAACCTGGTGGCGGCGTGAACCGCGCCACCGCGGGCGCACGCGGTGTCGCGGCGCCAGGTGCGGCGGCAGCGTCGGCGCGCGCTTCGGTACGTCTCAACCTTCGTTCACGCGGCATCGGGCAGGCTAGCCGCCTGTTGCCGCGCCCAGCCGGCTCCTCCAGACTGTGTCCATGACCCGACTCCTGCTCGCCCTCGTCCTCGCGACGACCCTGACCGCCTGCGGCTTCCATCTGCGCGACAAGCTGACCCTGCCGGCCGGCACGCCCTCGGTAAAGGTGGTCTCCTCGGCGCCCTACAGCGAGCTGGTGAAGCTGCTCGAACGCGGCCTGCGCGCCGCCGGTGCGGAGATCGCGCCGAAAGAGGTCAACACCGGCGTGGCGCGCCTGGAAGTGCTGTCCGAGCGCTGGGGCGACCTGCCGATCGCGCTCGACGCCGAAGGCCGCGCCCAGGAATACAGCCTGCGCTACGCGGCGATCTTCGTGTTCCGCCGCGCCGACGGCAGCGTGCTGGTGCCGCAGCAGGTGATCGAGCTGTCGCGCGACTACGTGTCGCCGCCGACCGACGCCACCGGCACCACCACCGAGCGCGAGATCCTCGCCGACGAACTGCGCCGCGAGATGTCGGCCTCGATGCTGCGCCGGATCGACAGCGTGGTACGCGCCGAAGTGCGCAGCGGCAAGAACGTCAACGAAGCGCCGCCGGCCGCCACCGGCACGCCGGTCGAAGGCACGCCGGACCCCGGCACGCCGCCGGCGACCTCGCCGCAGCCTTGATCGGCCGGCCACCGTCCGCCGCCTGTCGCTCGCCCGTAACCGGCGATCCGCTGGCGGCGCGCAGCGACAGGCCCTAGGTTGCCGCCATGGAATTGCGTCCCGAACAACTCGTCACCCAGCCGGCCGCACAGCCGCTGCATCCGGTCTATCTGATCGCCGGCCCGGAAACCCTGCGCGTGCTCGAAGCCGCCGATGCGGTGCGTGCACGTGCGCGCGCCGAAGGCATCGGCGAGCGCGAGGTGTTCGACGCCGACGGCCGCGATTTCGACTGGAGCCAGCTGTATTCCAGCTTCAACGCGCCGAGCCTGTTCAGCCCGCGCCGGCTGATCGAACTGCGCCTGCCCAGCGGCAAGCCCGGCAAGGAAGGCGGCGAGGTGATCAGCGCGTTCTGCGCCGATCCGCCGCCGGACGTGGTGCTGCTGATCACCTGCAACGAATGGAGCAAGGCGCACCAGGGCAAGTGGGCCGACGCGGTCGGCCGGCTCGGGGTGATCGCGGTGGCCTGGGCGATCAAGCCGCACGAACTGGGCGACTGGATCGAGCGCCGCCTGCGCAGCAAGGGCCTGCGTGCCGATGCCGGCGCGGTGCAGCGCCTGGCCGAGCGGGTCGAAGGCAATCTGCTGGCCGCCGCGCAGGAGATCGACAAACTGGCGTTGCTGGCCGACGGGCAGAGCCTGGACGTGGCGGCGATGGAGTCGCTGGTCGCCGATGCCGCGCGCTACGACGTGTTCCGCCTGGCCGAGGCCACCCTGGCCGGGCAGGCGCCGGCGGTCGGACGCATGCTCGCCGGCCTGCGCGCCGAGGGCGAAGCGGTGGCGGCCTTGCTGCCGATCCTGATCAAGGAACTGCTGCGCACCGCGGCGCTGGCCAAGGTCCAGGCGGCCGGCGGCAACCTGGCCGCGGAGATGAAGGGGCAGGGCATCTGGGAGTCGCGCCAGGCGCCGTTCAAGCGCGCCCTGCAGCGGCATGCCGAACCACGCCGCTGGGAACGCTTCGCCGCCGAAGCCGGGCGCATCGACCGCATCGCCAAGGGCCGTGCCGACGGCGACGCCTGGATCGCGCTGGAGCGCCTGCTGCTGGCCATCGCCGAGGCGCGGGCGGTGCGGTTGTTGGTGGTATGACGGCCGGGATTGGGGATTGGGGATTGGGGATTGGCAACAGCGGCGATCCCATGGCGTCGGATGTTCGTGCAGAAGTTGCCGCCGTTGACGAATCCCCAATCCCGAATCCCCAATCCCGGCCTTTCCTCCACCTGATCTACGGCGGCACCTTCGACCCCATCCACAACGGCCACCTGGCGATCGCGCGGGCGGCGCGCGATGCGTTCGGGGTGCCGGTGCGGCTGATGCCGGCCGCCGATCCGCCGCATCGCCAGGCGCCGGGTGCCGATGCCCGGCAGCGCTGCGAGATGCTGGCGCTGGCGATCGACGGCGAAGCCGGGCTGTTGCTCGACCAGCACGAACTGCAGCGCGCGCTGGCGCGGCCGGGCGTGGCCTCGTACAGCATCGACACGGTGCGCGAACTGCGTGCCGAACTCGGCGCCGCCGCGCCGCTGGCGCTGCTGATCGGCGCCGACAGCTTCGTCGGGTTCAATAGCTGGCGCGACTGGCGCGGCCTGCTCGACGCGGCGCATCTGGTCGTCGCCGACCGTGCCGGCAGCGGCTGGGAACGCGCCTTGCCGGCCGAACTGGCGCAGGCGGTGGCCGGGCGCTGGGCCGCGTCGCCGCAGGCGCTGGCCGGCGCGCCGGGCGGCCTGCTGTGGTGCCTGCGGCAGCCGCTGCGCAGCGAATCGGCCAGCCAGGTGCGCGCGCGCATCGCCGCCGGCGACGACTGGGCGGCCCTGGTGCCGGCCGCGGTCGCGGACTACATCCGTGCCGCCGGGCTGTACGCGGCGGCCCATGCCGCCCCTCGCGCCGGCTAGCTGAATACGCGTCTTCGCGTAGTTCCCTATAATTCGCCCATTCCATCGAGTTCGCACCTTTGTCCAGTCAAGCCCACGTCATCAAGACCCAATTGCCCAACCCGCCGCCGTCGTTGCCGGTACTGCTCGCCCATGTCCGCAACGCGCTCGACGAGCTCAAGGCCAAGGACGCGGTGGAAATCGACGTGCGCGGCAAGTCCAGCGTCACCGATTACATGATCGTCGTCTCCGGCACCTCCACCCGCCACGTCAAGTCGATCGCCGACGAGGTGATCAAGCACGCCAAGAAGCTGGACGTGATGCCGCTGGGCGTGGAAGGCGAGCGCGAGGCCGAGTGGGTGCTGGTCGATCTCGGCGACGTGGTGGTGCACGTGATGCTGCCGCGGGTGCGCGAGTTCTATGCGCTGGAGCGGCTGTGGACGGTCGGCGACCAGCCGCCGAGCGACGACGACGGCGACGCACCGGCACGCGATGCCTAAGCGGCACGACGACGCGCGCGGCGCCGGCGGCGATGCGTCGCCGGTGCGGGTGCGCGGCGCGGTCGGCGAGGTCGCGCAGTCGCGCGCGACCCCCGCGCGCAAGCGCTTCGGCGCACTGATCGAACGCATCGAGCGCACGCGCGTGCAATTGCGCGCCTGGCACGAGGCGTTGCCGCGCTGGGAACAGCGTTTCCACGAACAGGTCGAGCCGTTGCTGCAGGCGCGCGATGCGGCGCAGGCGCAACTGCTGCGGGAACTGGATACGGCGCATGCCGCCTACAAGCTGAGCAAGCGCGATCGCGCGGATCTGTCCGAGGCGATCTGCGAACTGGCCGCGCTGCTGATCCAGGACGGCGGCGGCGACGAACTGAAGCGCATCTACGACCGCCACAGTCCGATCGGTTTCGACCAGGGCCTGGCCGAGTCCGAGGCGCTGCTGACGTCGGTGATCGGCGAGGAGTTCGGCCTGACCGAGGAAGAGCTGCGGCATGTCCAGTCGCCCGAGGCGCTGTACGCGCAGGTGCAGGAGCGCCTGCAGGCGCAACAGGCGCACGCAGACGGGCGCGCGCAGCAGCGCGCGAAGCGTCGCCGCGCCGGTGCCGGTAAGCCAGCGGACAGCGTCGCCGATCCGCAACAGGCGCGCCGCGCGCTGTACCGCAACCTGGTCGCGGCCCTGCATCCGGACCGCGAGCCCGATCCGCAGCAGCGCGAACGCAAGACCGCATTGATGCAGCGGCTCAACCAGGCCTATCGCGACGACGACCTGCTGACCCTGCTGGAACTGCAACTGGAGATCGGTCAACTGGATCAGGCCGCAATCGCGGCGATGGCCGAGGAACGGATTCGCGACTACAACAGCATGTTCGCCACGCAACTAAAGCAGGTCGAGCTGGAGCTGGCGCAGGTGGTCGATGACTTCATGACACGTTATGGCCTGTACGAAGAGCGTCGTCCGCAGCCGCAGCGCCTGGACGCGTTGCTGGCGCAGTTCAAGCGCCAGCTGCAGGACGAGATCCAGCAATGCGCCGAAGACCGTGCTGCGGCAAGTCAGCCGGACACGCTCAAGCAATGGATCAAGCTATACCGTGCGCGCTTGATCGAGCAGCAGATCGACGACGGCATGTTCGACGTGGCGTTCGTGCCGGAGCGCTGGTGACGCGCGCGCTGCGGTCGCGACGATGAAGGCGCGGCTCATCGCCACCGGCGAACGCGCGCCCGCCTGGGTCGCGCAGGGCTTCGCCGAATACCGCAAGCGCCTGTCGCACTGGCTGCCGCTGGAGCTGGTCGAGATCGAACCCGGATTGCGCGGCAAGGGCCGCGACGCGCAGCGCGCGATCGAGGACGAAGGCCGCCGCGTGCTCGCCGCGCTGCCGAAGAACGCGCTGGTGGTGGCGCTGGACGTGCCAGGCAAGCCGTACAGTTCCGAACAGCTGGCGCAACGCATGGAACACTGGCGCGGCCAGGGCCGCGACCTGGCGCTGCTGATCGGCGGTCCCGAAGGCCATTCGCCCGAGGTGCTGGCGGTGGCCGGCGAATCCTGGTCGCTGGGTCCACTGACCCTGCCGCACATGCTGGTGCGGCTGGTGGTGGCCGAACAGCTGTACCGCGCCGCGGCGATGCTGGCCAACCATCCCTACCATCGCGCGTGATCGTCGGGTTCGCCTGATACGCCTGGTGCGTGCATGACGCGCCAGCCGCGCGTCGCCCACGGCGACATCGCAATGCGTCCTCTGCAGCATCTCTGCAGCATCTGCTAACAAAAAAAGCCCGGGCTCGCGCCCGGGCTTTTTTGTTAGCGCAACGCGTTCGATCAGTTGAACGTGTACTTGGCGCCCACCGTGAAGTAGCGGCCGACCGCGCCGCTGAAGTGCAGCGGGTTGTAGTTGACGCCGCCGTAGGTGGACGGATCCAGCGGCGCGATCCGGTCGAACACGTTCTGCACCGAGGCATTGAGTTCGAACGCGTCGGTGACGTTCCAGCGGCCCGATAGGTCGAAGGTGGTGAACGAGGCGATCTTCTCGACCGGGCTGCCGTCCGCGTAGAACGCCAGGTAGTCGCCGCCGCGGCGGTCCTTGTTCTCGATGCTGTCGATGTAGTTGACCACGCCGCTGACGCTCCAGCTGCCCTGCTTCCAGGTAGTGCCGAAGTTGACACGGTCTTGCGGGGTACCGATGCAGTTGGTCACGTCGCAGTTGCCGTGGGTGCCGACGTAGTCGACCGTGCCGCTAGCGCCAGTGCGCTCGAACTTGAGCAGGTGGCTCCACTGCGCATCCAGCTCCAACTGGCCCGGGCCGATGGCGAAGGTCTGGCGGATGTCGGTATCGATGCCGCGCACACGCGAGGAATTGGCGTTCACGTAATCGGAATTGACCGCCAGGATGGTGCCGCTGTTGGCCACGCCACCGATGTCGTTGCTGTCGCGCAGCACATTGCCGGCGAGGATCGCGTCTCTGGTGTCGCTTTGGGCGATCTCGTTGGTCCGCTTGATTTCCCAAGCGTCCACGGTCAGCGAAGTGCTGGAGGTCGGCTGCAGCACGAAACCCACCGAGTAGCTTTTGGACTCTTCCGGCTTCAGCGCCGAATTCGGACGGGTGATGATCGCCACCGAGCGCGCGGTGCATTCGTTAGCCGGGTCGATCGCGCAGCGCACCGGGTCGGATGCGTTGGAGAACGCGGCCAGGCCGCCGTCGCCGTTCTCGGCCGGGTTCGGCGCGCGGAAGCCTTCGGCGTAGGTGGCGCGCAAGGCGATCCAGTCGGCCGGGGTCCACTTCACGCCGAGCTTCGGCGTGGCCTTGCCGTCGCCGCTCTCGTACTTGTCGTAGCGCACCGCCGCCGACAGTTCCAGCTGCTCCAGCACCGGCGCCGACAGCTCGGCGTAGGCGGCATAGACGTTCTGGGTACCATCGTAGGCCGAGTAGCCCAGGCCGATGATGTCGCCGACGTCGGTGTAGGTCTGCGGGGTCAGGCTGTTGCTGGTCTTGCGCCATTCGGTACCCAGCGCCAGGCCCAGCGGGCCGCCCTGCAGGTCGGCCAGGCTGCGCGAGACCTTGAAGTCGAACATGTCCAGGCTGGACTTGGCGCGCGCGCTGATGGTCGGCGAGATGTAGTCGTACAACGCCTGCGAGTTCAGCCCGGCGTTGTCGCCGATGCGCCAGGTGCCGGCCGCGCAGGCCGGGTTGCCCAGCACGCACTGCACCGCGCTGTAGCGCAGGAAGCCGGTACGCTTGTTGACCAGGTCGGTGCCCGAATGCAGGTAGGCGGTGTCGTAGCTCCACTCGCCCCAATTGCCTTTGACCCCGACCAGGAAGCGGTTGAACTCGTTGGTGTTGTCGGTCACGCGCGGACCCACATCCCAGGCGCTGTAGCGCACGCGCGCGGCGTAGGGCAGCGGATTGTCGGGATGGCCGGCATAGAGCGTGGTGGCGCCGGCGCCGCTGTTGGCGTTGACCGGGCCGCCGGGATAGCCCCAGCCGCCGGACACGCTGGACGGGGTGTTGGAGAACACGGTCTCCTTCTTCGAGTAGCCGATCTCGGTGTAGATCTCGCCGCCTTCGCCGAAGGCGAAGCTAGCGCGGCCGAACACGTTGACGTACTTCTCTTCCGGACTCAGGTCGCGGTACAGCTGGGCCGGATCCCACAGGCAGCCCTGTGCCTGGGCCGTGGCATCGGACTGGCCGGGAATCGTGGTCAAGCCGGCGCAACCGGGCAGGGCGACCAACTGCGGCGTGGCGGCGTTGTTGAACACCGAGCCGTTCGGACCCACGCCGCCAGCTGTGCCGCCGCTGAGGTAGGCGCCGCCGAGGAACTGTGCGTCGTCGGCAGCGTAGCCGTAGCGGCGGGTGTCGCCGGTGCCGATCCACTTGCGGTCCTTGCGGTCGCCGATCTTGATCGCGTCGGACTTGCCCACGTCCAGGCTGAAGAACGCGTTCCAGCCGTCGTTGGCGAAGTTGCCGGTGCCGGCGGTCAAGGTTGCCTTGCGGGTGTCGCCGTCGCTGTCGCCGGACATGCCGTAGGAGCCGCGCAGGATCGCGCCTTCGAAGTCGCTGCGCAGGATGATGTTGACCACGCCGGCGATGGCGTCGGAGCCATAGATCGCCGAGGCGCCATCCTTCAGGATGTCGATCCGCTCGACCGCGTCCAGCGGAATGGTGCTCAGGTCGGTGAACACCTTCTGGCCGTCGTCGGCCAGGCCGTAGGTGGCCATGCGCCGGCCGTTCAACAGCACCAGGGTGGAGCCGGCACCGAGGCCGCGCAGCGAGATGCCGGCGCCGCCGCCGGCGAAGCCGTTGCCGAAGCTCTTGGGAATCGAGCCGGCGCCGTCGGAGGTCAGCGTCTGCAGGTATTCGGCCACCGTGCTCTTGCCGGTACGGTCGATTTCCTGGCGGGTGACCACCTGGACCGGGGACGGGGTTTCGGTATTGGTGCGGGGGATGTTGGAGCCGGTGACGGTGATGCGGTCGAGGTTGGTCGCCGCTTCCTGCGCGAATGCGGCGGGGACGGCGGCAGCGGTGGCGAGGACGCCAGCGACGGAGGCGCAAAGAATATGGCGGCGGGTTGCACGCCGTTGGTTCGGGTTGTTCACAGTTTCTCTCCTAACTGGAAGCGCGAGTTTTGATTTCTAATTTTGCTAAAAGCGCCGGTGTATATGAAGGCCGGCTGGCTCCCATCTAGGTGTATTTATCGTGAATGAATTGTGAATTTTGAATTAAAGGCCCCGGCGGGCGTTTCCGGCGCCAGGGCCGCGCCAGCGTTCAACGGCCTAGCGAAAAATCCACCGGCACCAAGCCATAAGCCTGAACTGGCACTCCTTGCTGCAATGCAGCATGGAACTTCCAGCGCTTCAGCACCTGCTCACGCGCGGCCTGGTCGAGGATCCGGTGGCCGCTGCTCTTGGCGATGCTGACCTCCAGCGGCTGCCCGTCGACGCCGACCAGCACGCGCAGCAACACGCTGCCCTGCAGGCCGTCGCGCAGCGCATCGCGCGGGTAGGGCGGGGCCGGCGCACGCAGGTATTGCAGCTGCATGCCGGCGACCGGTGCGCTGACCTGATCCGACGGCACGCTCGGCTCGGCCGCGGTGGGCGCCGGATCGGCGGCCTCGGCCTGCATCGGCATCGGGCTGGTGTCGGCCAGCGGCGCCTGCACCGGCGTCGGGACCGGCACGGCGGTCGGCACCCGCGGCTGGGTCATGGGTCGTTTCTCGGGCAGCACCGTGGCTTGCGGCGGCGTTGGAGTGACCGGGACCACGATCGGTTGTTGCCAGACGGGTTGCGCCTTGGCCGGCTCCTGCGGCGGCGCCACGTGCGAGAGCGGGATCAGCAACAGCAGCATTGCCAACAGGTGCAGCCCGATCGCGGCGCTGAGCGCCAGGATCCGCGACAGGTCGATACCGAACGAGGCAGCGGGGAGTTGCGTGCGAACCATGATCCACCTCCATGATGAGTGCGTCTTGTGGACTTGCGGTACGACCAAACGCGCCAGCGCGGCGGACGGGGTCGATGCGGCACCCGCCCGCGTCTCCGACATTGCGCCTGTTGCAGCTGCCATGGCAAGCGCCGGCAGCGGACCGCACAGCAGCGCCGCGCCACACGATCGCATGGTGCGGAAACGACGACGGCGCCCGCAGGCGCCGTCGTCGGCAAGCTGGTGCGAGCGGGGCTTACTTGCCCAGTTCGAACACCACGTCCAGGTTGACCGACACGCTGCTCTCGCCGGTCGCCACCGGGGTGCTGTCCATCTCCGCCTTCATCGCCATCGTGCGCATCATCGGCATCGGCCGCACGCCGCCGCCGCTGCCTTCGGAGATGCTGACGATGCGGCGCACGCGCAGGCCCAGCGACTTGGCGTAAGTCTGCGCGCGGGCCTGCGCCTTCTTCAGCGCATCGACCCGGGCCTGGTCGTACAGCGGTTCCGGATCGTCGATCTCGAAGGTGGGGCCGTTGATCTGGTTGGCGCCCTGCGCGGCCAGCGCGTCCAGCACCTTGCCGAGCTTGGCGATGTCGCGCACTTTCAGGTTGACCGAGTTGCTGGCCTGGTAGCCGAGGATCTGCGGGGCCTGGTTCTCGACGTACTTGTACTGCGGGCTGAGATTGATGCCGCTGGTCTGCACGTCCTTGTCGGCGATGCCGGCGGCGCGCACCGCGGCCAGCACCTTGGTCATCTGTTCGGCGTTCTGGCGCATCGCCGCGGCGCTGTCGCTGGCCTGGCTGACCACGCCGGCCGACAGCGTGGCCACGTCCGGCGCGTGCTTGGCCTCGGCCTGGGCGGCGATGTTGAGCAGGGTGCCGTCGGCGGGCACGGCGTAGCCCGGTGCGGCGGTTTGGGCATGGGCGGTCATCGTGCCTCCTAGGGCGAGGGTCAGGGCCAGCAGCAGCGGACGGATCGAGGGTGCACGCATTGGAGGTTCTCCTTGAAAGTGAGGCGAGGGTGTTGCCGCGACGATGAACGCGTCGTGATTCGGAGCGGGGTCGAGTGTGCGCCTGCGGAATTAGCGATCGTTCAGTCAGGCCCGCCGGGTTATCCTTCAGCCATGCTGTATCTCGCTTCCCGTTCCCCCCGCAGAAACGAACTGCTGACGCGCCTGGGCGTGCCGTTCCGGATCCTCGATCTGGAGGTGCCGGAAGTGCGCGCGGCCGACGAATCTGCGCAAGCCTATGTGCGCCGCGTGGCATTGGACAAGGCCCGCGCCGGCATGGCGCAGCTGGCCGGTGCTGCGGATGCGGTGGTGCTCGGCGCCGATACCGAGGTGGTGCTGGACGATCGCGTGTTCGGCAAGCCGGCCGGCGCCGCCGACGCGGCGGCGATGCTGGCCGCGCTGTCCGCGCGCACCCACCAGGCGATCACCGCGGTGGCGCTGGTCGCAGCGGCGCGCGAGGACGTGCTGCTGGTGCCGACCCAGGTTAGCTTCGCGGCCTTGTCGGCGCAGGACATCGCCGACTACGTGGCCAGCGGCGAACCGATGGGGCGCGCCGGCGCCTATGCGATCCAGGGCGGCGCCGAGCGCTTCGTCAGCCGCCTGGACGGCAGTTATTCCGGGGTGATGGGCCTGCCCCTGCACCAAACTTCCCAACTGCTGCGCGCCTTCGGAGTGCTTTGATGTCGCAAGAGATCCTGGTCAACGTCACACCGCGCGAGACCCGGGTGGCCGTCATCGAGAACGGCATGCTGCAGGAACTGCACATCGAGCGCGGCTGGCGCCGCGGGGTGGTGGGCAACATCTACAAGGGCCGGGTGCAGCGGGTCATGCCGGGCATGCAGGCGGCATTCGTCGAGGTCGGGCTGGAGCGCGCGGCGTTCCTGCACGCCAACGACGTAGTGCGGCCGGCGCCGGTGGCCAACGGCGACACCGACGAGGCGCCGCCGCTGCCGGTGGCGTCGGGAGTGCCGATCGTGGAGCTGCTGCGCGACGGCCAGGACATCGTGGTGCAGGTGGTCAAGGACCCGATCGGCAGCAAGGGCGCGCGGCTGACCACGCAGATCAGCATTCCCTCGCGCTATCTGGTGCTGCTGCCGCAGTCGCGGGTGATCGGGGTGTCGGCGCGGATCGAGGACGAGGCCGAGCGGCTGCGCCTGAAGACCCTGGTCGCCGACCTGGCCGCCAGCCACGGCGGCTTCGGCTACATCATCCGCACCAACGCCGAGGGCCAGCCGGCCGAAGCGCTGGCCGAGGACATCGCCTACCTGTCGCGGGTGTGGGCCGTGGTCGAACGGCGCGGCCGCGACGGCGCCCCGGCCAGCATCATCTACGAAGACCTGAGCCTGCCGCTGCGCGCGGTGCGCGACCTGATCCGCAAGGACGTGGAGAAGGTCAAGGTCGATTCGCACGAGACCTTCGAACGGCTGCAGGCGTTCGTCGCCAAGTACATGCCGATCCTGGCCGAGCGCCTGGAGCTGTATACCGGCGACCGCCCGATCTTCGACCTGTACGGCGTGGAGGACGAGATCGCGCGCGCGCTGGACAAGCAGGTGCCGCTGAAGTCCGGCGGCTACCTGGTCATCGACCAGACCGAGGCGATGACCACCATCGACGTCAACACCGGCTCGTTCCTGGGCCAGCGCAACCTCGAGGAAACGGTGTTCCGCACCAACCTGGAGGCGGCGCAGGCGGTGGCGCGGCAGCTGCGGCTGCGCAACCTGGGCGGCATCATCATCATCGACTTCATCGACATGGACGACGCCGAGCATCGCCGCCAGGTGCTGCGCACGCTGGAGAAGGCCTTGTCGCGCGACCACGCCAAGACCACGGTGTACGAGTTCTCGCCGCTGGGCCTGGTCGAGATGACCCGCAAGCGCACCGTCGAGAGCCTGGAGCGGCAGCTGTCCGAGCCGTGCCCGGAATGCAGCGGACGCGGTTCGATCAAGACCGCCGAGACCGTGACCTACGAGATCTTCCGCGAGATCACCCGCGCGGTGCGCCAGTTCGACGCGGCGCGGCTGCTGGTGATCGCATCGAGCAAGGTCGTGGCGCGGATCACCGACGAGGAATCCTCGGCGGTGGCCGAGCTGGAAGAGTTCCTCGGCAAGACCATCCGCTTCCAGGCCGACGAGCAATACCTGCAGGAGCAGTTCGACGTGGTGTTGTTGTGAGGCCGGGATTCGGGATTCGGGATTGGGGATTGGTTGAGCGGCGTGATCGCAACCGGTTGCTGTCCGCGCGCGTCGCTTTGGCGTTTGCGAATCCCCAATCCCGAATGCCCAATCCCCGCCGTTGATGCCTACCCCCCTGCGCCGCCGCCTGCGCCTGGCTCGCCGTTTCGCGTTCTACGCGGTGGCGATCGGGCTGGTGTGCGTGGCGCTGGTGGTGGGGGCGTTGAGCCAGGCGCTGCCGTTCGTGGAGCGGCATCCGCAGCGGATCCAGGCCTGGCTCAGCGAGCGCGCCGGGCGCCCGATCCAGTTCGACCGGGTCGAGACCGCGTGGACCCGGCGCGGTCCGCTGCTGCGCCTGGATGGCTTGCGCGTGGGCGCCGGCGACGGCGTGCGCGTCGGCCAGGCCGAGGTGCTGGTGTCGATGTACGCCGGTCTGTTGCCGGGCCGCTCGTTCACCGAGCTGCGCCTGCGCGGGCTGGCGCTGACCCTGCTGCGCGGCGCCGACGGCAGCTGGTCGGTGCAGGGCCTGCCGACCACCGGGCAGGGCGGCGATCCGCTGGACGCGCTGCAGGGCCTGGGCGAGCTGCAGGTCATCGATGGCCGGCTGGCGGTGCATGCGCCGGAACTGGGCGTGGAGGCGACGTTGCCGAAGATCGACCTGCGCCTGCGCGTGGACGGCGACCGCCTGCGCGTCGGTGCGCAGGGCTGGATCGATCCCCGGCAGGCGCCGCTGACTGCGGTGCTGGACATGGACCGCCGGCGCGGCAGCGGCCAGGCCTATGTGGCCGCGCGCCCGGCCGAGCTGGCCGGCTGGTCGGGGCTGCTGCAGGCCGGCGGCATCCGGGTCGACGGCGGCGCCGGCCAGGTGCAGGGCTGGGCGCAGTTGCGGCAGCATCGCATCGTCGGGGTCAGCGTCGAGGCCACGCTGCGCGACCTGCGCCTGAGCGGCGCGGCGCCGGCCGCCGGTGGCGCGCGGCCGCAGACCGCGTTCACCACGCTGCGCGCCACCGCGCGCTGGCGGCAGATAGAAGGCGGCTGGCGGCTGGATGCGCCGCAGTTGCAGATCGGCCAGGTGGGCCAGCCGACGCAGCGCCTGGATGGGCTGACCGTGGCCGGCGGGCGCCGCTTCGCGTTGCTCGGCGAGCGCCTGGACCTTGCGCCGCTGCTGGCGGTGGCCGCGCTCAGCGACGGCCTGTCGCCGAACCTGCGCGCCTGGCTGCACGCGGCGCGGCCGCGGCTGCAGTTGACCCAGGTGGCGCTGACCGGCACCGCCGGCGGGCCGCTGTACGGCCAGGGCCGCCTGAGCGAGCTGGCGTTCGCGCCGGTCGGGCAGTCGCCCGGCGTGAGCGGCCTGCGTGGCCGCTTCGATGGCGACGCGCAGGGCGGCGAGCTGGTGCTGGACGCCGCCAGCCCGGTGCGTTTCGACTGGCCCAGCGGGTTCGGCGTGCCGCACGACGTGCAACTGGCCGGGCGCATCGTGGTGTTCCGCGATGGCGAGGACCTGCGCGTGGCGACACCTGCGCTGCGCGTGCAGGGCACCGATTACGGCGCCGACTTCCGCGGCGGGCTGCGCTTCCAGGCCGACGGCTCAAGGCCATGGATCGATCTGGCCGCCGAGCTGCAGGATGCGCCGGTGGTGGCGGCGAAGAAATTCTGGGTGCATTCGAAGATGAGCAAGGCCGCCACCGACTGGCTGGACGCCGCGCTGCAGGGCGGGCGCCTGCGCGGCGGCCGCGCGCTGGTGTCCGGCGACCTGGACCAGTGGCCGTTCGTCGACCACAACGGCCGCTTCGAGGCCAGCGCACGGCTGGACGACGGTAAGGTCCGCTTCCAGCGCGAATGGCCGGCGGTGGAGAAGGTGGACGCCGATGTCGTGTTCATCGGCAATGGCTTCCAGGTCCAGGGCCGCGGCGAGATGGGCGGGGTGCCGGTGGAGCGGCTGTCGGCGACCTTGCCGGACTACAAGGAGGGCCAGCTCAGCGTGCTGGCCAGCAGCCGCGCCGAGACCGGGCAGTTGCTGGCGATGCTGCGGCAGAGTCCGCTGCGCAAGCGCTATGGCGACACCCTCGACGCGCTCAGCGCCTCCGGCCCGGCCGAGGTCAGTTTCGACCTGCTGCAGCCGTTGCGCCGCGACGTGGGCGTGCATCATCTGCGCGGCAAGGTGGAACTGCTCGGCGCGCACATCGCCGACCGCCGCTGGGATGTGGCCTTCGACGACATGCGCGGCAGTGCCGACTATCGCGACACCGGCTTCGAGGCGCCCAAGCTGGCGGTGCAGTACGCCGGCCATGCCGGCGAACTGGCGCTGCGCGCCGGCGATGGCGTGAGCGATCCGCAGCAGGCCTTCGAGGCGGCGCTGAGCGCCTCGGTGGACGCCGACGAACTGCTCGACCGGGCGCCGGAAATGGCCTGGCTCAAGCCGTTCGTGCAGGGCCGCTCGCGCTGGAACATCGGCGTCGGCATGCCCAAGACCGCCGATGGCGGGGTACAGCCGCCGACCCGCCTGCAGCTGCATTCGGATCTGGTCGGGACGCAGTTGCTGTTTCCGGCGCCGATGGACAAGGCCGTGGCCGCGCCGCTGGCGACCTCGGTCAACGTGCCGCTGCCGGTCGGCACTGGGCGCATCGAGGTGGCCTTCGGCAAGCTGATGGCGCTGGTCGCGCGCAGCCAGAACGGCAAGACCGGGGTCAAGGTGGTGATGGGCAGCGACCACGTGGCCGAGGATCCGCCCAGCAGCGGCCTGACCGTGAGCGGCCGCACCGCCTCGTTGAACGCGATCGACTGGATCGGCCTGGTCAGTCGCCCGGATCCGAACAAGTCGACCACGCCGGGCGCCGAAGACCCGATGCCGCTGCGCCAGATCGACGTGCTGGCCGACCACTTGCTGCTGCTCGGTGGCGTGTTCGACAACACCCGCCTGCGGCTGCAACCGCAGGCCGACACGGTGGCGGTGCATCTGGACGGACCGGCGTTGGCCGGCGAACTCAGCGTGCCGAGCAAGGAGGGTGGGGTGCTCGGCGGCCGCCTGGCGCGGGTGCACTGGCGCGCCGCGCCGGTCGCGAGCGCGCCTGCGGCCGCGGCCGCGGCGCCGGCCAACGCGGCATCCGATGCAACACCCGCGGCTGCGGCGGTGCGGCCGCTGACCGAGGCGATCGACCCGGCCTCGATCCCGGCGCTGGCGCTGGACGTGGACGACCTGCGTTTCGGCGCGATGAACCTCGGCGCCGCCTCGCTGCGCACCCGCAAGCTGGGCGATGGCATGCAGGTGGACCAGCTGCACCTGCGCTCGGACAAGCAGAAGATCGACATCAGCGGCGACTGGCGCGGCAAGGGCGCCACCGCGCGCACCCAGCTCAGTGCCAGCGTGGACAGCCAGGACCTGGGCGAACTGATGCAGAACCTGGACTTCGGCGGCCAGCTGCGCGGTGGCGAAGGCACGCTGACCCTGCGCGCCGCCTGGCCCGGCGATCCGGCCGGGTTCCAGCTGGCCACGCTGCAGGGCCAGCTCGACGTGGCCGCGCGCAATGGCCAGCTGCTGGAGCTGAACCCCGGCGCCGGGCGCGTGCTCGGCCTGCTCAGCGTGGCGCAGCTGCCGCGCCGGCTGATGTTCGATTTCCGCGATTTCTTCTCCAAGGGCTTCGCCTTCAACCGCATCGACGGGCAGGTGCAGTTCGGCAACGGCGTGGCGCGCAGCGAATCGATGCTGATCGACGGCCCGGCCGCGGAGATCAAGGTGCGCGGGCAGGCCGACCTGCGCGCGCAGCAGTTCGACCAGACCATCGACGTCAATCCCAAATCCGGCAATCTGCTGACCGTGGTCGGCGCGGTCGCCGGCGGCCCGGTCGGCGCGGCGGTCGGCGCGGCCGCCAACGCGGTGCTGGGCAAGCCGCTGGGCGCGATCGGCGCACGCACCTACCGCGTCACCGGCCCGTGGAAGGATCCCAAGGTGGAGGTGGTCGAGCGCGAATCGGCGCGTCCGCCGGCGCCGCCCGCGTCGTCCAGAAGTCCCTGAATCGGCGCCTGCGCCGCGCCGCCGGCGCTTGCGCTGAGCGCCCCCGTCCCCCATGTTGAGCCCCATGACCGAAAACGCCCTCGCCCTCGCCGAAACCCGCCTGTTGCTTCCCGCCGGCCTCGATGCCACCAGCCTGGAGCGCGCCTTCGGCACGCTGCTCGGCCCCGGCATCGACTTCGGCGACCTGTATTTCCAGCATTCGCGGCGCGAGAGCTGGAGCGTGGAGGACGGCATCGTCAAGGACGGCGCCCATTCCATCGAGCAGGGCGTGGGGGTGCGCGCGATTTCCGGCGAAAAGACCGGTTTCGCCTATTCCGACGACATCCACCGCGATGCGCTGCTGGCCGCGGCGCAATCGGCGCGCGCGATTTCCCGCGACGGCGGCGCGCAGCCGGCGCAATCGCTGCTGCGCGGCAATGGGCGCGCGCTGTATCCGGCGCTGGACCCGGTGGACGGCATGGGCAACGACCTCAAGGTCGAGATGCTGCGGCGCCTGGACCAGTTCCTGCGCGCCGCCGATCCGCGCGTGCAGCAGGTGATGGTCGGCCTGTCCGGCGGCGTGGACACGGTGCTGGTGGCGCGCAGCGACGGCGTGCTCGCCGCCGACGTGCGCCCGCTGGTGCGGCTCAACGTGCAGGTGATCGTCGAACAGAACGGGCGCCGCGAGTCCGGCCATGCCGGCGGCGGCGGCCGCTACGGCTACGAAGTGCTGTTCGCCGACGGCCGCCCCGAGGCCTTCGCCAAGGAGGCGCTGCGCCAGGCGCTGGTCAACCTGGAGGCGGTGCCGGCGCCGGCCGGGGTGATGCCG
This sequence comes from Xanthomonas sp. GW, assembly GCF_014236815.1. NCBI lineage: Bacteria > Pseudomonadati > Pseudomonadota > Gammaproteobacteria > Lysobacterales > Lysobacteraceae > Xanthomonas > Xanthomonas sp. GW. The sequence goes on along the minus strand of NZ_CP051189.1, from coordinate 3,394,788 downwards.
GTGGTGCTGGGTCCCGGCTGGCCCGGCGTGCTGCTGCACGAGGCGGTCGGGCATGGCCTGGAAGGCGACTTCGCGCGCAAGGGCACCAGCGTCTATGCCGGGCGCATCGGCCAGCGCGTGGCCTCGCCGGGCGTGACCATCGTCGACGACGGCACCCTCGACGGCCGCCGCGGCTCGCTGAACGTGGACGACGAAGGCACGCCGACCAATTGCACCACGCTGATCGAAGACGGCGTGCTGGTGGGCTACATGCAGGATTCGTTGAACGCGCGGCTGATGGGCGTGGCGCCGACCGGCAACGGCCGCCGCGAATCGTTCGCGCACCTGCCGATGCCGCGCATGACCAATACCTACATGCTGGCCGGCCAGCACGATCCGGAAGAAATGATCCGCTCGGTGAAGAAGGGCCTGTACGCGGTCAATTTTGGCGGCGGCCAGGTCGACATCACCAGCGGCAAGTACGTGTTCTCGGCGACCGAGGCCTACCTGATCGAGGACGGCAAGGTTACCGCGCCGGTGAAGGGCGCCACCTTGATCGGCAACGGCCCGGAGACGATGCAGAAGGTGCGCATGATCGGCCACGACCTCGCGCTGGACGAAGGCGTGGGCGTGTGCGGCAAGGACGGGCAGAGCGTACCGGTCGGCGTCGGCCAGCCGTCGCTGTTGATCGACGGGCTGACTGTGGGCGGGACGGCGTAGGAGCCGGGGGTGGGGATTCGGGATTCGGGATTCGGTAAAGCCGCGCGCGGTCGCTGTTGCGATGCCGATGCGCTTGGTCGGCGTCGCCGCCTAGCGTGCCGAGGCGGTCGCGGATACGCGACCGTTAGGGGCCGCCGCCGACGTGGCTCAGTCGCGCGCGTCGTCCTCGAACTCGTCGTCGTCCGCTTCTTCCAGTTCCGAGTCCCCAGTCCCGAATCCCGAGTCCGCCCCCAGCACCAACTCGCGCAACTCCCGGAACAACTCACGGTAGGCATGCGGCGGCTTGTTCTTCAGCCGCTCTTCCTTGGCGTTGCGGATCAGCTGGCGCAAGCGCTGGCGGTCGGCCTCGGGGTAGTGGCCGAGCAGTTCGGACAGCGCGCTGTCGCCGTCGGCGAGCAGGCGCGTGCGCCAGTCCTCGACCCGGTGGATCGCCGCCACTTCGCGGCGCGCGCCGTCGCTGTTGGCGTCCATCGCCTCGCGGATCGCGTCCAGGGTGGCGTCGTCCTCGCGGCGCATCTGCTTGGCCAGGAACGCCAGCTGCCGCTTGTGCGCGATGTGCGAGGTGATGCGCTTGCTTTCCTCGATATGCGGGATCAGCGACTCGGGCACAGGCAGCTTGGCCAGTTGCGCAGGGGTCAGCGCCACCAGCTTCTCGCCCAGGGTCAGCACTTCCAGCGCCGCGCGGCGCTGCTGGCTGCGGCTGTCGCCGCGGAATTCACCGGTGTCTTCGTCGCGTCCGCGCATCGTCTTTCCAATTCGAATTTTTCGCTCCGCGTTGCGCGGAGCCGTTACCTCTACAGGATAAAGCATTGAACGCGATCACTTCCGAACTGCGCCGCGACGACAGCCTGGAACGCCTGGAGCGCCTGTCCGACATCGCCGAGCGGCTGTTGGCGCGGGCGCGCGAGCTGGGCGCCAGCCAGGCCGAGGTCAGCTGCAGCGAAGACCGCGGGCTGGACGTCAACGTGCGCCTGGGCGCGGTGGAAACGGTCGAGGCCACCCGCGACCGCGGCATCGGCGTCACCGTCTACTTCGGCCAGCGCAAGGGCAGCGCCAGCACCGCCGACCTGCACGAATCCAGCCTCGAGGCGACCGTCGCCCAGGCCTGTGCGATCGCCCGCTACACCGAGGACGACGTCGCCGCCGGGTTGGCCGACGCGACGCTGATGGCGCGCGACATGCCCGAGCTGGACCGCTGGCATCCGTGGGCGCTGGAACCGGAGCAGGCGATCGAACTGGCCCTGGCCTGCGAGGCCGCCGGCCGCGATGCCGACCCGCGCGTGGCCAATTCCGACGGCGCCTCGGCCGGTAGCAGCGAGAGCCTGTCGGTGTACGCGAACTCGCACGGTTTCGTCGGCCGCGAGCGCAGCACCCACCATTCGATCGGCTGCGCGCTGATCGCCGGCCACGGCGACGGCATGCAGCGCGACGGCTGGTACAGCAGCGCGCTGGCGCGCGAGGATCTCGAACAGCCGGCGGCGATCGGCCGCCGCGCCGCCGAGCGCACCGTGGCCCGGCTGCAGCCGCGCTCGCTGCCGACCGGCGAGTTGCCGGTGCTGTTCGCCCCGGAAATGGCGCGCTCGCTGGTCGGGCACCTGCTCGGCGCGGTGTCCGGCGGCGCGCTGTACCGCCGCGCCAGCTTCCTGCTCGACAGCGTCGGCACCCGCTTGTTCCCGGACTGGTTCGCGATCGACGAACTGCCGCACCTGCGCCGCGGCCTGCGCTCGTCGACCTTCGACGGCGAGGGCGTGGCCACCCGTGCCGCGCCGCTGATTGCCGGTGGGGTGCTGCAGCGCTACGTGCTGGGCAGCTACTCGGCGCGCAAGCTCGGCCTGCAGACCACCGCCAACGCCGGCGGCGTGCACAACCTGCAGGTCGCGGCCAATGCCGACGACCTGGCGTCGATCGCCGCCGGCATCCCGCGCGGCCTGCTGGTCACCGAACTGATGGGCAGCGGCGTCAATCCGGTCACCGGCGACTATTCGCGCGGCGCCGGCGGCTTCTGGATCGAGAACGGCGCCATCGCCTATCCGGTGGACGAGGTCACCATCGCCGGCAACCTGCGCGAGATGTTCCAGCGCATCGAGGCGGTCGGCCGCGACATCGACGTGCGCTCGCACGTGCACATCGGCGCGGTGCTGGTCGGCAAGATGACGGTGGCCGGAAGCGACTGAGGCAGCCGCTGCCCGGTCCGGACGGCGGCGTGGGCGAACGCGACCGCCGCGCGCGCGCCGGCGCCGGGTTGCTGGATCCGGCCGCGTCGGCGCTGCAGCGCGCGCTGGCGGTGACCGCGCATCTGTCGATGGCTGGCCGCGTTTGCCGCAGTGAACGTCCATCTCGTCTATCTGATGTATACGCTGCCGTTGCTGTGGCTGCCGCCGGCCTGCCTGTGGCTGGCGACCAGGCGGCGCCTTCGCTTCGCTGCCGCGCACTGCGCGCAGGCGGTGGCCCTTGGCGCCTGCCTGTCGCTGCTGTGCGTGCTGCTGCTGACGCCGGCGCTGCTGATCTTTGGCGCTGCGTTGATCGTGCTGCCGCTGTTGATCGTGGTCCTGCTGGTGGGCATGGCGTTTGGCCTGGCTGCTGCGGCCGCGGCCGCGTTTGGCCAACGTTACCGCCATCCGCTGCTGCCCCGGGGCGACGCCTGAGCAGGCGCCCGTCGCCGCGGCGCGGCGTTCGCATGACTTGACAGGCTCGCGCGGGCCACCGAGAGTGGCGCGCGAAGCGCATTGCCCACTCACCACCCATAAGGAAAGGAATACCGATGAGCGAATTCGACAACGTGACCGCACCGCCGCCGCCGCCGGCTGCTGCCGGCCCGCAGGAAGACCGCACGGTCGCTTTGATCACCCATCTGTCGGGCATCATCGCCGGCTTCATCGTGCCGCTGATCATCTGGCTGATCAACAAGGACAACCCGGCCAAGTCGTTCCTCAACGACCAGGCCAAGGAAGCGTTGAATTTCCAGATCACCGTCGCCATCGCTTACGTGATCTGCGTGGTGCTCAGCATCATCGTGATCGGCGGGCTGCTGATGCCGGTGGTGTGGGTGGTGAACCTGGTGTTCTGCATCCTGGCCGGGATCAAGGCCAACGAAGGCGTGGCCTACCGCTACCCGTTCGCGCTGCGCCTGATTAAGTAAGCGCGCGGTCCGGTTTGCGAAGAAGGCCCGGCATTCGCCGGGCCTTTTTTATTTCGACCGCTTGGCAACCGGCTGTTCAAGGCCGAGTCCCGGTGTCGCTGCGACGGCCGCGGCCACGAAGTCCAGCACCGCGCGCACCGGCGCAGCGCGGCGCAGATCGCGGTGCACGACCAGCCAGATATCGCGCGAGAACACGCTTCCCGTGTGTTCCAGCCGCAGCATCGCGGGGTCTGCGTCGCCCAGAAAGCACGGCAGGCCGGCGACGCCGGCCCCGGCCCGCGCCGCGGCCAGGTGACTGCCGATATCGCTGAGTTCGCAGCCAACCGTCCGCTTGCCGGCGATATCCAGCAGCCACTGTTGCTGCGGCATGTCGGCGAATTGCGCGTCGTAGGCGATGAAGCTCCAGTCCTCGGGGCGGTGCGCCGCCGCGTAGTCGCGGCTCGCGTACAGCGCGAACGGCATTTGCGCGAGCTTGCGCACGACGCTGCTGGCTTCGGTGGGGCGCACCAGCCGCAGGGCGACGTCGGCTTCGCGCCGGCTAAGCGATACCTGCTGCGCCTGCGCCAGCACCGACAGGCGGATGCCGGGGTAGTCGTTGCGGAAATCGGGCAGCCGCTGTGCCAGCAGGTGCGTCACCAGCACTGGCGGCGCGCTGAGCGTCACGGTTCCACTCAGCGGCGTGTGCTCGGCGCGGACCAGGCGTTCCGCGGCGAACGCGGCCGTTTCCATCGTTTTGGCGTGTTCGTAGAGGTGCACGCCCATGGGTGTCAGGCGGCAGCAACGCGGCAGGCGCTCGACCAGCGCTGCCTGCAGCTCGGTTTCCAACGCGGTCAGCCGCCGGCTGACCGTGGCGTGATCCACGTGCAGGGCGCGAGCCGCGCCGGACAAGGTGCCGGCACGCGCTACCGCCAGGAAATGACGAAAGTTCTCCCAATCGAACATCTGTGCGTTTTCTCCAGGCTGGCTGGCGATTTTAGGGAATTTGCGCGGACATGGGCGGCGCCTAGCATGCGGCGTCATCGCATTTCGGACGCATTCCATGTCTTCGTCTTCTCCTTCCGCGCGCGGCACGCTGTTGGCGGCCGCGCTCGGCTTCGTCGTGGTGTTGCTCGATGTCAGCGTGGTCAATGTGGCACTGGACGCCTTGCGCCAGCGCTTCGCCACCGATGTGGCCGGCCTGCAGTGGGTCATCAACGCCTATACGCTGGTGTTCGCCGCCTTGCTGCTAAGCAGCGGCGCGCTCGGCGACCGCTACGGCGCGCGGCGGATCTTCCTGCTCGGCTTCGCGGTGTTCACCCTGGCATCGGTCGCGTGCGGCCTGGCCGGCAGCCTGCCGCTGCTGATCGCCGCGCGCCTGGTGCAGGGTCTGGGCGCGGCGCTGCTGGTGCCGAACTCGCTGTCTATGCTGCAACAGGCGTTTCCGGATCGCGAACGGCGCAGCCGGGCGGTGGGCTGGTGGGGCGCCTGTGGCGGCATCTCGCTGGCGGCCGGGCCGGTGCTGGGCGGAGTGCTGGTGACCCACCTGGGCTGGCGCAGCATTTTCCTGCTCAACCTGCCCCTCGGCGCGCTCGGGATCTGGCTGACGCTGCGCCATGTCGCCGCGCATGGCGGCAGCCATCGGCGCGGCCTGGACTGGGGCGGGCAGGTGACGGCGATCGTGGCGTTGGCGGCGACGACCATGGCCTTGACCGAAGCCGGCCCGCTCGGCTGGGCCCATGGTCTGGTCCTCGGTAGCCTGCTGCTGGCGGTGGTGGCGGCGCTGGGGTTTGTCTGGATCGAGGCGCATAGCCCCGCGCCGATGTTGCCGTTGCCGCTGTTGCGGATTCCGACCTTCGCCGTGGCCTCGGTCGCCGGCGTGGTGGTGAACTTCGCCTACTACGGCTTGATCTTCGTGTTCAGCCTGTTCTTCCAGATCCAGCAGCAGCTCTCGCCGCAATTGGCGGGGTTGGCCTTCCTGCCGATGACGCTGGTGCTGATGGCGGTCAACGTGCTGGCGGGGCGGCTGATCACCCGCGTGGGCAGCCGGCGCTTGATGGTCGCGGGCTTGCTGCTGGCGGCGTTGGGCTATGCGCTGCTGCTGCCGGTCAGCATCGATGGCAGCTATTGGCGCCTGGTGGTGCCGATGCTGCTGGCGGCCAGCGGCATCGCGCTGATGGTGCCGACCATGACCAACGCGACGCTGTCGGCGGTGGACGCGTCGCGCGCGGGGATCGCGTCCGGCGTGCTCAATTCCGCACGGCAGGTCGGCGGCATGCTCGGCGTGGCGATCTTCGGCTATCTGATTCGGGATACGGCGGCCGTGGCCTTCATGCGCGGCATGCATGCGGCGATCGGCATTTCCGTGGCGTTGTTGCTGTGCGCGAGCGTGCTGTGCTGGTTCGGCATCCGTCCGGAGCGCGCGGCGGCTTGACCGGGTCCGTGGGCGCTGTGGCGCCTGCACCGCTTGCTGGTCCGCGATCTCCTCTCGCCGCAGCAGATCGCGTCTGCGCCGGGTCAACCCGGGCGGGTGTCGCGCGTTTGCATTACCGATGCCGAACCGGAGCGCCGCATGATCCGACGCGAAACCCTGAGTGCCGCGAACCGCTTCGGCCTGGGCGCACGCCCCGGCGAGCTGGCGGCCATCGACGACCCGCGCGCGTGGCTGGCCGCGCAGTTGCGCGCGCCGCCCGCAGCCGTCCCCGCCATGCGAGGCTTGCCCGACAGCCTGGACTATCTGCGCCGCGAAGCGGCCTATCAGCGCGAACGGCGTCAGGCGCGGATGCAGGCGCCAGCGGATGCCAAGCCCGCGCAGCAGGCGGCGCGCGGCCTGTACCGGCAGGCGCAGGCGCAGGAACTGGCTGCGCGCTACGCCGTCGCGGTGGCCAGCGCGGACGGCTTCGCCGAACGTCTCGTGCATTTCTGGTCCAACCATTTCGCGGTCTCGGTCGATAAGCGCGCGGCCGCGCTGTACGCCGCGCCGATGGAACGCGAAGCGATCCGCCCGCAGTGCATGGGCCGCTTCGCCGACCTGCTGCTGGCGGTGGAGTGGCATCCGGCGATGCTGCGCTACCTGGACAACGCCAATTCGATCGGACCCGACTCGGTGCTGGCGCAACGCGCGCAGCGGCGTGCGGCGCGCCAGGGCCAGGATGCGCCGCCGCGGCGGCCCGGGCTCAACGAGAACCTGGCGCGCGAGATCCTGGAACTGCATACGCTGGGCGTGGACGGCGGTTACACCCAGGCCGACGTCACCGAACTGGCGCGCGCGATCACCGGCTGGGGCGTGCCGATGCCACGCGATTTCGAGCAGGGCGCGCCCGATCGCGCTTTCGTGTTTCGCGCCCCGGCGCATGCCGCTGGCAGCCGTCAGGTCCTGGGCCGGCGCTATGCCGAAGCCGGGCTGGAGCAGGGCGAGGCGATCCTGACCGCATTGGCCCGGCACCCGGCCACCGCACGGCATGTGTCGCTGAAGCTGGCGCGGCATTTCGTCCACGACGATCCGCCGCCTGCGTTGGTGCAGCGCATGGCCGACGCCTGGCTGCGCAGCGATGGGCACTTGCCCAGCGTGTACCGCGCGCTGATCGATAGCCCGGAAGCGTGGAGCGTGCAGGCGCGCAAGTTCAAGCCGCCGCAGGATTTCGTGCTGTCGGCGCTGCGCGCCAGCGGCGAATGGCCGCAGGCGCCGGCACAGCAGAACATGGTGCTCGGCCTGCTGACGCGGATGGGGCAACCGCCGTTCACGCCGCGCTCGCCGGCCGGCTATGCCGATGTGGCCGCCGAATGGAGCGGGCCGGATGCGCTGTGGAAGCGGGTGCAGGCGGCCGAGGCGCTGGCCGGGCTGGCCGCACCGACCGATCCGCTGGCGTTGGCCGGCACCGTGTTCGCCACGACGCTGGACCAGGACACCGGCACGGCCTTGCGCCGCGCCGAATCGCCGCGCGACGGCGTGGCCTTGCTGTTGGCCAGCCCGGTCTTCCAATGGCGTGCCTGAGCGGCGCGTCGCACACCACGATCGCGGAGAACGTCCGATGCAGCTGACACGCCGCCGTTTTCTCGCCGCCAGCGGTGCGGCCACGTTTTTGAGCCTGTGGTCCGGCTCCGGTCTGGCCACACCTGGGCCGGACACGCGGCTGCTGGTGGTATTGCTGCGCGGCGCGCTGGATGGCCTGCATGCGTTGGTGCCGCAGGGCGATGCGGACTACGCGCGGTTGCGTGGCGCGTTGGCGCCGCAGCAGACCCTGGCCCTGGACGGCAGCTTCGCGCTGCACCCGGCGCTGGCCTTCGCCCATGAGCTGTATGCGCGCAAGCAGTGGCTGCCGGTGGTGGCGGTGGCGCCGCCGTATCGGCAACGCTCGCATTTCGAAGCGCAGGACTGCCTGGAAAACGGCACCGCGCGGCCCAGCGGCGCCTCCAGCGGCTGGCTCAACCGTTGCGCGGCGGCGCTGCACGGTGCCGAGACGCTCTCGGTGAGCACGGTGACGCCGTTGATCATGCGCGGTCCGGGTGCGGTCAGCAGTTGGTCGCCGCCGTTGCCGACCGCGGTCAATCCGATCCTGCTGCAGCGGCTGCAGCCCCTGTACGCCGCCGATGCGCAGCTGGCAGACGGCTTCGCGCGCGCGGTGCGCGGGCAGGGCATGCAGGTGGACAGCGTCAAGGGCGGGCAACTGCCGCAGGCGATGAGCGCCGCCGCCAGCTTCATGGCCAAGGCCGATGGCCCGCGGATCGGTTTCGTCGAGGATTCGGGCTGGGACACGCACGGCAACCAGGCCGGAGTGCTGCAGCGCAAGCTGGCCGAGCTCGATGCCGGAGTGCGCGCGTTCCACGACGGCGCCGGTGCCAGCTGGGAGCGCAGCGTAGTCGCGGTGGTGACCGAGTTCGGACGCACGGCGGCGGTCAACGGTACCGGCGGTACCGATCACGGCACCGGGGGCGTCGCCTTCCTGGCCGGTGGCGCGATCCGCGGCGGGCGCATTGCCGGCGACTGGCCGGGGCTGTCGCCGCGGGCCTTGAACGATGGCCGCGATCTGCGTGCGACGGCCGACCTGCGCGGCCTGTTCAAGCATCTGTTGAGCGCCCACCTGGGCGTGTCCGAAGCGGCGCTGGAAACGCAGGTGTTTCCGGGCAGCGGTGCGGTGCGGGCGATGGAGGGGCTGGTGGTGTCGAGCTGAGAAGGCAGGCCGACGTGGACGCGACGGCGTCCAATCTGTTGTCGCATGCGCGATGGAGATGGCCGCCGCTCGGCGTCCGATGCGGCGGCCATTGACCCTTGCTGCTGCGACCCCGGTGCCGGCATGGCCTACCGGCACCGGTCGCGCGTGCGCTGCGTAAGCCGTCAGGCTCAGTTCTGCGCCGGGCTGTTCTCGGCGAAGTACTCGTGGCTGTCGGCGTTCTTCACCGCACGCGCCGGGTTGCTGGTGGCCAGGCTGCGCGCCGCGCTCTGGCCATAGGCGTAGTCCGAGGTGCCGGCGACCACGGTGAAGTGGCTCATCTCGTGGATCAGGGTGCCGGCCTTGGAGTCGGTGCCGGTCAGTGGCGCGCTCCAGAACGCATTGCAGACGTAGATCTGGTAAGGCTGGTTGGCGTAGACGTAGGCATAGGAACTGTCGCTGCAGCCGCAGTTGATGGTGACCTGGCCGTTGTTCTGGTCGATCGCCGCGTCGATGTTGACGAAGTTGGAGGTGGCGGTGCTATAGCGGCTGGCGTTGTAGGCGCCGAACCAGGAGGTGTAGCGCGCGCCGGTGCTGCCGCCGTTGAGATAGGTCTTGGCGTTCTGCGAGTAGGTGCGTGCCGAGTTCACCGCGCTGCCGATGGTGCTGATCTGGCTGCTGCTGCACGAGGCGTAGTTGATGCCGTTGACCACGGCCTGCGGACCGGCCATCAGCTCGTTGCGCACTGCGCGGCCGCGGCCGCCCAGCCACAACGTCAGCGGCGCGCTGGACACGCTCTGCGGCTGGCCGTCGGCGCGCTGCATCCGCTCGCCGTCGGCGAACGCGGCGTATTGCAGCGATGCGTTGAGGTTGATGGTGTAGTTGCCGCTGCGCGACATGTCGTAGGCGTTGGCCAGGTCGATCTGCGCGTGCCGCGCTTCGCCCGGCTGCAGGGTCACGTAATCCTCGGCGCGCGGCGCGGCGCGCTTGACCAGGCGCCCGACGTAATCGACCGTGCTGCCGTCGCGTGCGATCTCGAACAGGCTGGCATCGAGTTCGCCCAGCGGCAGTTCCCACTTGGGCACGCGCGCCACGCGCTCGCCGGTGTTGCGCACGGTGACCGCGACCTGGCCGCGGTACTGGCCGTCCGCGTCGGCGACCGGCGCCAGTTCGACCTGCAGCGGCGTGGTGGTGCGCGACAGCTGCGATTGCGCAGTGGCCGCCGACATGAGGCCGACCAGGCTGAAACCGATGGCTGCCGAGATCAGGGATGCGTGTTTCATGCAGGCTTTCTCCGTCGAAAAGAGGGTGCCCATGCGAGGGCGTATGCAAACTAGCCCGACGATCCGCGCGCAACCGGCGTTTGCGCGTTTGTCTGCGATTCCGTCCAGCGAACCGGGCGATCGGTCCCACAAACGACGTTCGCGCGAAGACAGCGCTGCATCGATTCGCTGCGATGGAAGCGCGTGTGTCGTCTCGCATCGCACGTTCGCCGGTGCGCTTCCGGTTCGCCGGTGCGCATGCCGATGCTAGAGTCGGGCGTTCGCGCCTTGGGAGAGGGGATGTCATGGGAGTGCTACGGCTGTTGCTGGCGGCTGCATTGGGTTCGCTGACAGCGGTTGCCGCGGCGCAGCCTGCGGTCCGCACGATCGCGCTGGACGTGCAGGGGCCGACCGCGCCGCGCGATCGCTTCTACGACCTGTCGGTGGGCTCGGACTATCCGGGCACGCTGCTGCGCGAAGACAGCCTGGCGCAGCTGCGCACCGCCCGGGAAGAACTGGGTTTCCGCTATCTGCGCTTCCACGCGATCTTCCACGACGTGCTCGGAACCTATCGCGAGGTCGATGGGCGTCCGGTCTACGACTGGAGCAAGATCGATCAGCTCTACGACCGCATGCTCGGCATGGGCATCCGTCCCTTCGTCGAACTCGGTTTCACCCCGGAGGCGATGAAGCGTTCCGATCAGCAGATCTTCTACTGGAAGGGCAACACCTCGCATCCGCAGCTGGACAAGTGGAGTGCGCTGGTGGATGCGTTCGTGCGCCATGCGCGCCAGCGTTACGGTGAGGAGGAGGTGCGCCGCTGGTACTTCGAGGTCTGGAACGAGCCGAATCTGGCCGGCTTCTGGGAAGGCGCCGACCAGCCCGCGTACTTCGCGCTGTACGACGCGACGGCGAAGACGATCAAGCGCATCGACCCGCAACTCAAGGTCGGCGGGCCGTCGACCGCGGGCGCGGCCTGGGTGCCGGAATTCATCGCGCATGCGCATGCTGCCGGCACGCCGCCGGATTTCATCACCCCCCATACCTATGGCGTGGACGGCGGCTTCCTCGACGAGAAGGGCGAGAGCGACACCAAGCTGTCGCCATCGCCCGATGCGATCGTCGGCGACGTGCGCCGCGTGCGCGAGCAGATCCAGGCCTCGGTGATGCCGGGATTGCCGCTGTACTTCACCGAGTGGAGCATCAGCTACACGCCGCGCGATCCGGTGCACGACGCCTACCTCAGCGCGGCCTACATCCTGAGCAAGCTCAAGGCAGTCGAGGGGCTGGTGCAGGGCATGAGCTACTGGACCTACAGCGACCTGTTCGAGGAACCGGGCCCGCCGACGGCGCCGTTCCAGGGCGGCTTCGGCCTGCTCAATCCGCAGGGCATTCGCAAGCCGGCGTACTTCGCCTACAAGTACCTCAACGCGCTGGGCGAGCGGCAGTTGCGCAACGCCGATGCGCAGAGCTATGCGACCTACGACGGCGGCGTGCTGAAACTGCTGGCCTGGGAGTTCGTCACGCCGCAGCAGGACAAGAGCAACCGCCCGTACTTCACCCAAGTGCTGCCGGCGGCCGCGACCGCGCCGCTGCGCCTGCAACTGCGTGGACTGGCGCCGGGTACCTATGCGCTCGCCATTCGCCGCACCGGTTTCGATGCCAACGATGCGTACAGCGCGTATCTGCGCATGGGATCGCCGAAGGCGCTGAGCGCTGAACAGGTACGCAAGCTGCAACTCATGACCGCGGATGCGCCCGAAGTGCGGCGCGTGCGGGTCGGCAAGGATGGCAACGCGCAAGTGGATGTTGCGATGCGCGCCAACGATGTGGTGCTGGTGGAGCTGCGTCCGCGCTAGCGCGCGGGTTTTCGCGCCCATTGGCAGGGCGTGCCTGGAACCTGTAGGAGCGGCTTCAGCCGCGACCGGGTCGTTCCTGCGTAGGACAGCCCCGGTCGCGGCTGAAGCCGCTCCTACAAGGTGCCAGCGCCAGTCGCGTGGGAGGGCTACCGGTGGAGCCCGTCGCGACTGAAGTCGCTCCCACATGAACCTGCAGCCGAAGGCGCCGAATCTATCCGATCCTGCCGCTGCCTCTGTCGCGGCTGAAGCCGCTCCTACAGGGGCGTACAGGGACGGCGGCTGGGTCGCGTCAGTGCGAGCGATCCACTGCCAGCCGCGCCAGCGCCGCCAGCGTGTCGGCGCGGGCGCCGTGGCCGTGCAGGCTGTCGCGCATCGTCGCCGCCAGTTCGGCGAGCTTGGCCTTGGCGCCGTCCATGCCGAGCAGCGCGGGATAGGTGGACTTGGCCTGCGCCGCGTCCTTGCCGGCGGTCTTGCCGAGCTGTTCGGAGCTGGCCTCGATATCGAGGATGTCGTCGCGTACCTGGAACGCCAGGCCCAGCGCGCTGGCGAAGGTATCCAGCTGCGCGAGCGCGGCCGCGTCGGCGCCGCCGCCGAGCGCGCCCAGGCGCACGCTGGCGCGGATCAGCGCGCCGGTCTTCAACGCATGCATGCGCTGCAGGTCGGCCAGCGGCTGCACCGCGCCGGTGGCGTCGATGTCCAGCGCTTGGCCGCCGCACATGCCGGCCGCGCCGGCCGCTTCGGCCAGGGTCTGCAGCCAGCGCACGCGCAACGCCGCATCGGTGCCGTCGGCGCCGGCCAGCAGGGCGAAGGCCAGGCTCTGCAGCGCATCGCCGGCCAGGATCGCGGTGGCTTCGTCGAAGGCGATGTGCACGGTGGGACGGCCGCGGCGCAAGGCGTCGTCGTCCATCGCCGGCAGGTCGTCGTGGACCAGCGAATAGGCGTGGATCAGTTCCACCGCCAGCGCCGGCGCATCCAGTCGGGTTTCGTCGGCCTCGAACAGCGCGCCGGTGGCGTAGACCAGCAGCGGACGCATGCGCTTGCCGCCGCCGAGGGTGGCGTGGCGCATCGCCGCGTGCAGGCGCTGCGGCGCGACCGCGGCGCTGGGCAGCTGCGCATCCAGGCCGGCTTCCACGCGCTCGCGCCAGCGCGCGAACGCGGCGTCAGCCGCCATGGAGCGGAGCGGGATCGAACGGCTCGGCGCTGTCCGGCTGCTCCGGATCGCTGAGCAGGCGCACGCGCAGTTCGGCCTGTTCCAGCGCCTGCTGGCACTGCCGGTACAGGCCGACGCCGCGCTCATAGGCGCTCAGCGACTGCTCCAGGCTCAGGTCGCCGGTTTCCATCTTCTCCACCAGCACTTCCAGTTCCTCGAGCGATTGCTCGAAGCGGGCGACCGGGGAGGCTTCTTCTAATGACTTCTTGGGCATCACGGAAGTGTGCGCGGCGTCGGCGGCAGGGTCAATGCGAGGCGGGTGACGATGGCGTGGCGGCGCTGTCCAGCGCCAACTGCGCGTGCCGCGCCTGCAGCCAGGCGTGCAGCGGCGCGGCGACGATCCGGTCGCCGGCGGCGAGCAGGCGCTCGGCGTCGAACAGCAGCGGCAGGCGCGCGCGCTGCCAGGGCGGCACGGCGTGTTCCTGCAGCACCTGCTTGAGCACCTGGGAGTGGACGCGCCCGGGCAACAGGATGCGTTCGCCGCCCTGGCGCAAGCGCACCAGTAGCGGGGTGTCGAACAGCAGCGGCGTGTCGGCGTGCAGCCGCAGGCAGCGTCCGTCGGGCAGACCCAGCGGTGCGCGGCCGTCCCATTGCGCCTGCCAGTCGGCGGGCAGTGGTGGCGGATCGCGCTCGGCGTACAGCGCATCGCGCCAGCCGCGCAGCGTCGCGCCGTGCCAGGCGAACTGCGCGGCGGCGTCGGCACGCGCGTGCAGCAGCGTGCGCTCGATCGCCACCACGCCGGCCGCCGGCAGTGGCGGCAGGCCCGCTTGCGCGACCCAGCGCCGCAGCACCCGCGCGCGGTGCGGCGCCGGCAGCGCGCGCAGGCGCGGCAGCGACAGCGGCGCAGCGTCGTCGTCGCGCAGCGCATCGAGCGCAGCCTGGTCGCCGTCGTCCAGCAATGCGCCGGCCTCGCCGCACAGCTGCGCGCTGCGCGCCAGCGCGGCATCGGCATGCGCCCAGCGCTGGCGCAGCAGCGGCAACACCTGCAGGCGCAGGAAGTTGCGGTCGAAGCCGGGGTCGGCATTGCTCGGGTCTTCGATCCAGCGCAGCGCGTGCCGTTGCGCATAGGCGTGCAATGCGCTGCGCGGCAAGGCCAGCAATGGGCGCCACAGCATGCCGTGGGCGAAGCTGCGCAGCGGCTGCATCGCCGCCAGCCCGTCCGGACCGGACGCGCGCAGCGCGCGCAGCAGGAAAGTCTCGGCCTGGTCGTCGCGGTGCTGCGCCAACGCCAGCCACTCGCCTGCGCCCAGCACCTGGGCGAAGGCCGCGCGCCGCGCGTGCCGCGCCGCCGCCTCCAGGCCGTGGCCGCTGTCGCGCGGCACCTGCACGCGCAGCACCTGCAGCGGAATCGCCAGGGCCGCGCACAACGCGGCGCAGTGCTCGGCCCAGGCATCGGCGTCGGCATGCAGGCCGTGGTGCACGTGCACCGCGCGCAGCCCGCCGCGGCGGTACTGCGGCTGTTGCGCCAGCGCATGCAGCAGCACGCAGGAATCCAGCCCGCCGCTGAGCCCGACCAAGACAGCGGCCGGCGCCGGATCGGGCAGGGCGACGCTCACGGCGCAGTGTGGGGCGGTATCGGAACGGCGGCTCATCGCGTCACTTTAGTGGCTGGCGACGCGGCAGCGAAGCGGGGTGCGGCCAGAGTGCGGCGCGGTTGCGTCCCGGCACGCGCCAGCCGTGCGCTATCGTCCCAGGGAGAGAGGGTTCTGTCTGCTTGCCGTGTTGTCGTCAGGTCGACGCTGTCGACCCCATCGTGCCCGCGCTCAGGGCTGCGGTTCGGGCACTTCGCGGTTGTTGCGGTCGATGGCGTACCAGCGTCCGCCCTCCATCGGCGTATGCCCGTCGCCATCGGGCGTACCGCGCCGGCAGCCGTCGCAGACCCGGGCCACGCCGTTCTCGAACGGCCAGGCGAAATCGTGGACCGGCGGGATCACTTCGCGCAGTTGCCGGTCGTAGAAGCCGATGCGGCCATGGAAGATGCCGCGGGTGAGGCCTTCGGCGAAATAGTCCGGGCCGTTGTCCCAGAGGATCACCGGCAGGCTGCTGCCGTCGGCGCGCACGTAGTAGAACTGGTCGCCCACGGTCAGCACAGAAAGCCCATCGGCGTCGAACTGCAAGCGCTGCGCCGTCTGCGGCGCAAGCCGCAGGCGCCCATCGGCCGCGACACTGCAGCCGCGCACGATGGCGCGCTCGGAGTTCGGATCGGCGATCCGGCACGCCGCGTCCGCCTGCGCCCAGGCCGCTGGCGCCGCCGCGAGCGCAGCCAGCGCGACCAGCGCCGCTGCCCGCCGGTTTGCCATCAGCATGTGCCGCTTCCGCGCCAAGCTCACTTCGCGGTGGCGCTCGCAGCCTCGGCCACGAACGCGTCCGGCTTCGGCAACTGCACCGGCACGCCGTCGCCGTTGCAGGTGCCGGCCTGGCACAGGCGCCCGCGCAGCTTCGGCGTGGCCTGCACGATCACGTGGTAGATCACGTTCTCTTCCAGGCTGCCGCGGAACGCATCGCTGCCAGGGCCGCGCGCCCAGATGCCGACGTCGTCGCCGCCATGGGTTTCGGCCTTGGTCGGTACCAGCGCTTCCTGCATGAAGTCAGGGCTTTCGGTGTTCACATGGGTCAGGTCGGGGCGGCCCTTGACCGGTTCGAAGCTGCTCGGCGCATGCGGGAACGTCTTGATCCCGGCCGGCTGCTGGTTGCTGGCGCCGGTGTAGCCGGGGCCGTTGGCATAGCTGAGCGTGGCGTACGGCTGACCGTTGCCGTCCAGCGCCAGGTCGCCGGTATTGGCGTCTTCGCCGCTGGTGCCGCGCACCTTGCCCAGGATCGGGTTGCCGCGCTGCGGGTAGCCGACGAAGTTGAGCGTGTGCGAATGGTCGGCGGTAACGACGATCAGCGTGTCCTCGGCCGAGGTCGCCTCCGCCGCGGCCTGCACCGCCTGCGACAGGGCGATGGTCTCGTCCAGCGCGCGGTAGGCATTGCCGGCGTGGTGGGCGTGGTCGATGCGTCCGCCTTCGACCATCAGCACGTAGCCGTCCTTGCCGCGCGACAGGGTGCGGATCGCGGCGCGGGTCATCTCGGCCAGGCTCGGGTCGCCGGCCGCGCTCTGGTCGCGGTCGTGGTCGAACTGCATGTGGTCCGGCTCGAACAGGCCGAGCAGCGCCGGCGCGTTCTGCGCCGCTTCCAGCTGCCCGCGGTTCCAGACATAGGAGCCCTGCGGGTGGCGCTGGCGCCATTCGCCGACCAGGTCGCGGCCGTCCAGGCGCAGGCCGACCTTGTCGTCGTATTCCGGGTCGCGCTGCTCGACCGTGGTGAACTGGCTGCGGCCGCCGGCCAGCATCACCTGCGGGCCGCGGCCGTAGTGCGCGCTGACCATCTGCTGGGCGATGTCGCGGCAGCCTTCGCCCACTGCTTTCTCGGGCAGGTCGGTGTCGCTTTCCCAGTTGCGTTCGGGGGTGTGCGCGTAGGTCGCCGCCGGGGTGGCGTGGGTCAGCCGGGTGGTGGTGACGATGCCGGTGTTCAGGCCGGCGCTGTCGGCCAGTTCCAGCCAGGTCAGCAACTGCTTGCCGAGGCTGTCGGCGCAGGCCTCGCGCTTGCCGGCGGACACGCCGATCGCGCCCATGTGGGTCTTCACCCCGGTGGTGATCGAGGTCATGGTGCCGGCCGAGTCCGGCGTCTGCGAGTCGGTGTTGTAGGTCTTGCTCAGCGCGGTGGCCGGGAACGCCTCCCACGACAACTGGTTCTCCTCGCCGGAGGCGCCCTTGCGCTGGCCGTCGAGGATGCGCGCGGCGGCGACCGTGGTCAGGCTCATGCCGTCGCCGAGGAACAGGATCACGTTCTTGGCCTTGCCGCGCATCGCGCCGTTGTTGGCGGCCTTGGCCGCGCCGCTGCGGTACCACCAGTCCGGTGTCTCGCCGCCGGGATGGGCGACGGCGGGCACGGCGATGGGCGCGACGGCGGCGCTGGCAGGCGCGCGCGGCGCACTGGCGCAGGCCGCCAGCAGCAGGGTGGAAGCGGCGGCGAAAGCGGGAACGAGATGGCGCATGCGAGGAACGGCCCCTGGGCACGAAGTCCTGCGCATTATGCCGGTTGCGACAATGCACGCCGATGACATCGCGCCTTTCCAGCCATGGCGTCGTCGCCCGCGCCGGCTTGCGCTATGGTGCAGGACCCCGAGATTTTCTGGACAGCATCGATGAAAGTGGTGACCGCCTGGTTGCGCATCCCGTTCTGGCAGCGCGTGGTGGCCGGCTTCGTGCTCGGTGCGCTGGCCGGCTGGGCGATGGGACCGGCGGCGGACACCTGGTTCGGGCCGCTCGGCGACCTGTACGTGACCCTGATCAAGATGATCGCGGTGCCGCTGGTGTTCTTCGCGGTGATCAACGCGATCTCCTCGCTGCACGGTCAGCAATCGGTGGCCAAGCTCGGTGGGCGCACCTTCCTGTGGTTCGTGCTCACCGCCGCGCTGGCGGTCGGCGTCGGCCTGGGCGTGGGCACGCTGCTGCAGCCGGGCGCCGGCCACTTCGGCCTGAGCGTGGACAGCGCCTGGAAGCCGCGCGACGTGCCCAGCCCGATCCAGGTGCTGCTGGACGTGGTGCCGTCCAATCCGTTCTACGCGCTGACCGGCATCGGCACCAAGACCAATGCGGCCGGCGAAACGGTGTTGGCGGCCGGGCGCGGCTCGATCCTGCCGGTGATCTTCTTCGCCGGCCTGCTCGGTTTTGCGATGGTCAAGCTCGGCGAGCGCGTGGCGCAGGCGCGCAAGCTCGCCGGGCAGATGAGCGAGATCATGATCCAGGTCACCCGCTTCGTGCTGGAGATGACCCCGCTCGGCACCTTCGGCCTGATCGCCTCGCTGGTCGGCAGCTACGGCTTCGAGAAGCTGCTGCCGTTCGGCAACTTCGTGCTGGCGCTGTACCTGGCCTGCGCGATTCACATCCTGGTGGTGTACAGCGGACTGCTGCTGGCGCATGGATTGAACCCGTGGAAGTTCTTCCGCGGCGCCGCGCCGGGCATGCAGGTGGCGTTCGTCAGTTCCTCCAGTTTCGCCGCGATGCCGGTGGCGATGCGCTCGATCACCCACAACTTGGGCGTCAACAAGGACTACGCGGCGTTCGCGGTGCCGCTGGGCGCCAGCATCAAGATGGACGGCTGCGGCGCGATCTTCCCTGCGCTGTGCGCGGTGTTCATCGCCCAGTACACCGGGGTGCCGCTGACCGCCAACCAGTATTTCGTGGTGCTGATCGCCTCGGTGCTGGGCAGTTTCGGCACCGCCGGCGTGCCCGGTACCGCGGTGGTGATGGCCACGGTGGTGCTGAGCGCGGCCAACCTGCCGCTGGAGGTGATCGGCTATCTGTACGCGATCGACCGCGTGCTGGACATGATGCGCACCATGACCAACGTCACCGGGCAGATGCTGGTGCCGGTGCTGGTGGCCAAGGAGACCGGCTTGCTCGACCGCAGCGTGTACGAGGCGGCGTCGAGCAACGTCGGCCTGGAAGATCCGCCGGCCGATGGGTCCGGCCAGTTGCGTTGAGTCCGCGGTGAGCACGCCAGCGCCCAGTCTGCGCGAACAGCTGCAGCGGCTGCCTGGACTGACGCCGATCGACGGCGTGTTGGTGCAGCAGGCGCTCGCCGCCGATCCGTTCGAGCGCCAGTACCTGGCGGTCCGGCAGCAGGAAGGCCGCGTCTACAGCGACGCGCAGGTACGCACGCTGCCGCATCCCGGCGGGGCGCTAGGCGCCAGCCACGAGTGGCGGGTGCGCGCCGAGTCGTGCCGGCGCCTGCTGCGTCACCTGCAGGCTCGCGGCGGCGGCGGGCCGCTGCTCGAACTGGGCTGCGGCAACGGCTGGCTGTCACAGCGGCTGGCCGAAGGCCTGCAGCGCGAGGTCTGCGGCGTCGACGTCAACCGCACCGAACTGGCGCAGGCCGCCCGCGTGTTCGCGGCCAGTCCGCGCCTGAGCTTCGTCGCTGGCGACATCCACACGCTGCCGCTGCCGCCGCAGCGCTTCGATGTGGTCGTGCTGCCGGCCTGCATCCAGTATTTCGCCGACCCGCGCGCGCTGATCGCGCGCCTGCTCGGCCTGCTGCAGCACGACGGCGAACTGCACGTGATCGACAGTCCGTTCTACGCCGATGCCGCACAGGCGCAGGCCAGCGCCGCGCGCAGCTTGCGCTACTTCGGCGGCTTGGGCTGCGCGGAACTAGCCAGCCAGTACCACCAGCACACCTGGGCCGCACTCGACGGCATCGCGCTGCGCGTGCTGTTCGATCCGCGCAGCCTGCGTGCCCGCTGCCTGCGTGCGTTGCGCCGGCGGCAACCGCACTTTCCGTGGCTGTGCATCCGCAAGCGCGACAACCCGGCATTGGCGGCTGGCTAAGCCGTCGCGATCGCGAGCGGGCTTCACCGGCGAGGCGAAGGTGCGCGGCGTGGCGATCCTGCGCGATGCTGTCGCCGGCCCTGAACCGCCGATCCGCGTGTCGCCGCGGCGCGGCGCCCGCAGCATCGGTACGTGGCAGACTTCAGCTTCTTTTCCTTCCCTGGAGCCCCGATGAGCGGCACGCAACGCGAACTGACCTTCCGCTTTCTGGCCGAGCCGATCGACGTCAACTACGGCGGCAAGGTCCACGGCGGGGTGGTGATGAAGTGGATCGACCAGGTCGGCTACGCCGCCGCGGTCGGTTGGAGCGGGCGCTACAGCGTGACCGTGGCGGTGGGCGGGATCCGCTTCGTCTCGCCGATCCGGATCAGCGACATGGTCACGGTCACCGCCAAGCTGGTCTACACCGGCAGCACCAGCATGCATTTCGCGATCGATGTGCGTGCGCGCGACCCGATGGGTGGCGACTCGCGCCTGTGCACCCACTGCATCATCGTGTTCGTGGCCCTGGACGGGGTGGAAGGTAAGCCGACCCCGGTGCCGTCGTGGACGCCGGATACGCCGGAGGACCATCGCCTGTCCGAGTACGCGCTGAAGGTGATGGAGCTGAGCAAGGGCATCGAGGACACCATCTCCCACTACCAGGCCTGAGCCTGGCACCGGCCGCGGCCGCGGCCGTGCCGCAGGCGCGGTGACGTTTCCGGGCCGGCATGCGGCCCGGACATGCAGCGCAGGGCGGCGCGACCCGCAGCAACAAAAAGGCCGCTGTCTCCAGCGGCCTTTCGTTGTTTGCCTGCGAGCCCGCGCGGTTTACATCGCCACGCGCCGCGCCTGCACGAACTTCTCGCTCCAGTAGCCGCTGGTCAGCGTGTCCACGCGCACGTCCTTGCCGCGGCTCGGCGCGTGCAGGAAGCGGCCTTCGCCGACGTACAGGCCGACGTGGTCGACGCGGCCCTTGCGGCCGAAGAACACCAGGTCGCCCGGCGCCAGCGCGTCGCGGTCCTTGATCAGTTCGGCATTGGCCTCGCGCGCCATCTCGCGCGACACGCGCGGCAACTCGATGCCCAGCGCGGTGCGGAATACGTAGCCGACCAGGCCGCTGCAATCGAAGCCTTCGGTGTCTTCGCCGCCCCAGCGGTACGGGGTGCCGAGCAGCGCCATGGCGCGCTTGAGCACCGACTGCACCTTGTCGCCGCCCGGGACCACGCCTTCGCGCAGCGGCGCCTGGGACACGTCGTAGTTGGCCAGCAGGCGGCTGATGTCGCCGGCGAACATCGCCGAGCGGTCCATCAGCGGAATGGTGTCGTTGGCGGCCAGATGCGGGAGCAGGGCGGCCAGGGTGGCGGTGGCGGCGGCGTCGGCCTTGCTGCGTGCGGTGGCCGGGGCCTGCGCGGCGACCGGCTTGGCGGTCGCGGGCTGGAAAGTCGTGGGAGTGGTGCTGGTGGTGCCGGCGGCGGTCATCTGCGCCGGTGCCACGGGGGCGATCGCTTCGGGGACCACGGTGTCGGCCGGGGCCGACTGGGCCAGGGCCGGAACGGCCGAGAGGCAGAGCGAGGCGGTACAGATTAAGCGGAAGGCGGCCCGGCGGGGGACGGAGGTCTTGCCTGGAGAGGTCTTGGCTTCGGTCGTCACGCTTCGATCACAAATTCAAACGATGGGCGATCATGCCCTGTAGACGGCAAGAGGAAGTTCAAATTACGTTAATATTTCGTAATTATGAATGTGAGCGCAACCACAGTTCAGTGCAGGACGCGTTTGGCGCCGGTGTAGTGGTCGCGCCAATAGGCCCCGTCCAGATAGTCCAGGCGCACAGTTCCGCCGGTACTGGGGGCATGCACGAAGCGGCCCTCACCGACGTAGATGCCGACATGGCTGACCGTGCCGCCGCTGCCGAAAAACACCAGGTCGCCAGTGCTCAGGCGTTGTGGATCGATCCGCGGACCCTGCACCGCGGCCAGTTCGCGCGAGGTGCGCGGCAGCTGCAGGTCGAGCATGTCGCGGTAGACGTAGGCGACCAGGCCGCTGCAGTCGAAGCCTGAGTCGGGGGTGTTGCCGCCGTAGCGGTAGGGCGTGCCGACCAGGCCCAGCGCGCGCATCAGCACCGCGTTGGCCGCGGCCGGGTCGGCCGGCGCCACCTGCGGCCAGCTGCGCACCGCCACCGGCGGCGGCGGGCGCGACGGGCGCACCTCGTGGCGGCCGCAGGCAGCCAGCACGGTCATGCACAGCAGGGCCGCGCAACAGGGAAGGCGGCGCCGCGTGGACGTTGCAACTGGCTTGTTCTGCATGGAGCCGGGATAATGCGCAACCTTAGATGGCCGCCATCATGGCGGCGCCCTCGTCGGCCGACAAGCCGTCCACACCGTCTGCCATCGGCAGCCACAGCGCAGAGTTGCACATGAAGATCGAAAAAGACCGCGTCGTCCGTTTCCACTACACCGTCTCCGAAGCCGGCCAAGCGCCGATCGAGACGTCCAAGGACCGCGATCCGCTGGTGATCCTGATCGGCCACGGCAACATCATCCCGGGCCTGGAGAACGCGATGCTGGAGCAGGAAGCCGGCGCCAGCTTCGGCGTCGACGTGGCCGCCAAGGACGCTTACGGCGACTACCGCGAGGGCCTGACCCAGCGCGTGCCGAAGAAGCATTTCGGCGCGACCAAGCTGCAGCCGGGCAGCCAGGTGGTCCTGCAGACCAACTTCGGCCCGCGCGCGGTGACCGTGCAGAAGGTCGGCATGAGCGTGGTCGATGTCGACCTCAACCATCCGATGGCCGGCAAGGACCTGCATTTCGACGTGGAGATCCTCGAGGTGCGCGAAGCCAAGCCGGAAGAGATCGAGCACGGCCACGTGCACGGCGAGGGCGGCCATCACCATTGAGTGAGCGCGGTGCGGGTCCCGTTCGCGGGATCCGTCTGCGCCGTGCGAATGCGCGCTGCGCCGCCGCTGCTGCCTGATTGATCGGCTTGGCGAGCGGCGTTGCTGCGCTCGCTGTTAGGCCGCATGCGTACTTCACTTACTTCGCGATGCGCCTTGGCGCATGCGCGCCGCGGCGACGGATGATCGCCGGCCTTCCGTCCGGTGCCACGCCTTGGCCTCCTCCGCTCCCGTGCTGCAGCCCGTCGCGCCCGCCGAACGCATCGTCACTCTGGACGTGCTGCGCGGTTTCGCGCTGCTCGGCATCCTGCTGATGAACATCGAGGGTTTCGTCGGTCCGCTGGATACGGCGATGACCGGGCTGGATCCGCTGTTGCGCGGCGCCGACCGCATCGCCGATGCGGCGGTCTACCTGCTGGTGCAGGGCAAGTTCTACACGTTGTTCTCATTGTTGTTCGGCATGGGCTTTGCGGTGATGGCGCAACGCGCGGAGGCGGCGCGGCGCGAGTTCGGCGGCTTCTTCGTGCGCCGCAGCGCGGTGCTGCTGCTGATCGGCGTGCTGCATGCGGTGCTGCTGTGGTCCGGCGACATCCTGGTCAGCTATGCGCTGTTGGCGTTCATGCTGCTGGCCTTTCGCGAGGCGCCGACGCGTTGGCTGCCGTGGATGGCGCTGGCGGTCTATCTGTGCTCGCCGCTGCTGTCGCTGCTGACCGGCGCGATCGGCTCGGCGGCGCAGGCCGACCCGCACGGCGCCATGCAGTGGCGGCAGGACATGGCCGAGCAGGCGCAGCGCGCGGCGGCGGCGCTGGAGCAGCAGCGCCAGGTGTTCGGCCATGGCAGCTATGCGCAGGCGACCGCGCAGCGCCTGCGCGACCTGATCGATGCGCTGGGCACGCTGGTGTTCAATGCGCCGACCATCTTCGGCATGTTCCTGCTCGGCGCATGGTGCGTGCGCAGCGGACTGGCGCAGCAGCCACAGCGGCGTCCGCGGCTGCTGGCGGCGTTGCGCTGGGGCGTGTTGCCGTTGGGCATGGCGCTGATGCTGCTGAGTTTCCGGCTGGAGCCGTGGATGGATCCGGCGCGCCTGGACCTGCGCCTGGCCGGCGCGTTTGCCTTGGCCACCGTGGCCAGCGGCATGATGGCGCTGGGCTATGCGGCCTGGCTGCTGCGCTTCGCCCCGGCGTTGCGCTGGCTGGCACCGGCCGGGCGCATGGCGCTGAGCAACTACCTGCTGCAGTCGTTGCTGTGCACCATGCTGTTCTATGGCTATGGCCTGGGGTATTTCGAACGGCTGCCGCGCGTTTGGCAGATCCCGTTTGCGTTCGCGCTGTTCGCGTTGCAGGTGGCGCTGTCGCAGCTGTGGCTGCGCCATTTCCGCTTCGGTCCGGTGGAATGGCTGTGGCGTTCGGCGAGCTATCTGCGTTGGCAACCGCTGCGCCGTCATGGCACGCCTTGAAACGTGCCGAGCATCGATCCGCCACGGCATCCTCACGCGTGGCGCGCCACCGCTCGTGGCATGCTCGGAATCAGCATGAGCAATACGACAGGACACCCGATGGCCGACCTGATAGGCGGGCAGTCGCCCGCGATCGACACCACGCCTTACCGCGCGGAGCGTTTGCAGTGAGCGATGCCGTCTACGACTACGACCTGCTGGTACTCGGCGGCGGTTCCGGCGGCCTGGCCACCGCGTTCCGCGCCGCCGGCCTCGGCGCGCGCGTGGCGATCCTGGAGCCGGGCGCGCTCGGCGGCACCTGCGTCAACATCGGCTGCGTGCCGAAGAAGGCGATGTGGCTGGCCGCCGACCTGGTCGGGCGCATCGATCTTGCCCGCGACATCGGTTTTTCCATCCCCAGTTCCACCTTGTCGTGGCCGGAACTGGTGGCGCATCGCCAGGGCTATATCGGCAACATCCACGGCAGCTACCGGCGGCGCCTGGATGCCGACGGCGTGGTGCTGATTCCGCAGCGCGGCCGGCTGCTGGACGCGCATACGGTGGAATGCGCCGACGGCGTGCGGGTCAGCGCCGGCCACGTGGTGATCGCCACCGGCGCGCATGCGCTGCGGCCGCCGATCGAGGGCGCCGAGCTGGGCCTGGTGTCGGACGATTTCTTCAATCTGTGCGAGGCGCCGCCGCGCGTGGCCATCGTCGGCGGCGGTTATATCGCGGTGGAACTGGCCGGCCTGCTGCAGGCGCTGGGCAGCCGCGTCGAGTTGTATGTGCAGGGCGAGCGCCTGCTGGAGCGTTTCGATGCGGAACTGGCGCGGCAGCTTGCCGAGAACCTGCGCCATCAGGGCGTGCGCCTGCATTTCGGCTATCGCGCCACGGTCCTGCGCCGCGGCGAGCAGGGCTTGCAGTTGCACGACGGCGACGGACAGCCGAGCGAGGCGGTGGACCAGGTGTTCTTCGCGATCGGGCGGCGTCCGAACAGCAAGGACATCGGCCTGGAAGCGCTGGGCGTGCGCATCGGCGACAAGTGCGAGGTGCTGGTCGACGATTACCAGAACACCGACGTGCCGGGGCTGTACGCGATCGGCGACGTGGCCGGCAAGGTCGGCCTGACCCCGGTGGCGATCGCCGCCGGACGCAAGCTGATGGATCGCCTGTTCGGCGACCAGCCGCAGGCGCGGCTGGACTACGACAACGTGCCCAGCGTGGTGTTCTCGCATCCGCCGCTGGGCCAGGTCGGCCTGGGCGAAGAGCAGGCGCGGGCGCGCTACGGCGACGCGGTGTCGGTGTATCGCAGCAATTTCCGGCCGATGCTGCATGCGCTGGCCGACTCGCCGCAGCGCAGCCTGTTCAAGCTGGTCTGCGTGGGCGAGGACGAACGGGTGGTCGGTTTCCATCTGCTCGGCGACGGCGCCGACGAGATCCTGCAGGGCTTCGCGGTGGCGCTGAAGCTGGGCGTGACCAAGCGCCAGTTGGAGGACACGGTGGCGATCCATCCGACCTCGGCCGAGGAAGTGGTGCTGATGCGCTGAGGCGCTGAGATGCGCGGCGTTGCAGCGCCGCTGCATACGGCATGGCCCTGAGGTCAGGACGGCGAGCGCGGTCCGACCCGCCCATCCCCTTTTCGGGTCTGCATGCCAATCCGGCACGCCATGCCGCGATGTCGTCTGCACGGGAGAAGGTGGCCCGTAGGGCCGGATGAGGGGGCGGGCGCAGCCCCGTACATCCAAATCCGCGAGGCGCTTCGCGCCGTACCCTCACCCCAACCCCTCTCCCGGTGGGAGAGGGGCTCTGCACGCCGCGGCTGTTCCCTTCTCACATCGGGACCATGGCCCCCTTTTTGGGGGAAGGTGGCCCGCAGGGCCGGATGAGGGTGCGGGCGCAGCCGCCGTAGAATGGGCGGCATGCACGATGTCCGTTTCCGTTTCCGTTTCCGCTTCGGCGCCGGTCCGCGATGAGCGCGTCCGAGCGCTCGACCGCCGCTCCGCTGGCGACTGCGCATGCCGACCTGGGCGGTGTGCTGCTGGCCGCCGGCGGCGCAATCGCGTTTTCCGGCAAGGCGATCATCGTCAAGCTCGGCTACCGCTACGGGGTGGACGCGGTGACCCTGCTGGCGCTGCGCATGCTGGTGGCCTTGCCGTGTTTCGCGGCGATGGCGCTGTGGGCCGCACGCCGCGCGCCGCCGCTGCAGCGTGGCGATCGCTGGCGCATCGTCGCGCTCGGCGTGCTCGGCTACTACCTGGCCAGCTACCTGGATTTTCTCGGCCTGGCCTACATCACCGCGACGCTCGAGCGGCTGATCCTGTACCTGACCCCGACCCTGGTGCTGCTGATCGGCGTGCTCGTGTTCCGCCGCCGGCCGCAACGCCGCCAGCTGTGGGCGCTGGCGCTGAGCTATCTCGGCGTGCTGCTGGCCTTCGGCCACGACCTGCAGGTCGGCGGCGCGCGCACCGCCTGGGGCAGCCTGCTGGTGTTCGGCAGCGCGCTGGCCTATGGGCTGTACCTGGTCGGCAGTGGGCAGATGGTGGCGCGGATCGGCGCGGTGCGGCTGACCGCCTACGCCAGCCTCGTCGCCTGCGTGCTGTGCATCGCCCAGTTCCTGCTGCTGCGGCCGCTGCACGCCCTGCTGTTGCCGACGCCGGTGTACGCGCTGTCGCTGCTCAACGGCACCTTGTGCACGGCGGTGCCGGTGCTGGCGACGATGCTGGCGGTGCGGCGGATCGGTTCGGGCCTGGCCTCGCAGATCGGCATGCTCGGTCCGGTCTCGACCATCGTGCTCAGCGTGCTGCTGCTGGGCGAGGCGATGGGACCGTGGCAGATCGCCGGCACGCTGCTGGTGCTGGGCGGGGTGCTGACGGTGTCGCGGCCTGCACGGACACCGGCGGCATGAGCGGACAGGGCCTCACGCCGGCCGCCGAGGCCGCGGCGGCGGCGCAGGCGCGGATCCTGGCGACGATCCGCGCGATCCCGTCCGGCCAGGTGCGCGGCTACGGCGAAGTGGCGATGCTGGCCGGGCTGCCCGGCCGCGCGCGGCTGGTCGCGCGGGTGCTCGGCGGCAACGACGATCCGGCGCTGCCCTGGCACCGGGTGCTGCGCAGCGATGGACGCATCGCCTTCCCGGAAGGTTCGCGCGGCTTTCGCGAACAGTGCCAGCGGCTGCGTGCCGAAGGCGTGGCGGTGCAGGGCGGACGGGTGAAGCGTGCCCCAACACCGGCGCGCGACCTCGACGCGGCGTTATGGGGCCCGCAATAGCGAGCGGCTATGATGGTCGGCAGTTGCCACGGACACGACCATGTTTCCCAGACTTCCGCCTGTTACCCAAGCCCTGCTGATCGGCAATGTGGCGGTGTTCCTGCTGCAGCAACTGCTGGGCGACGACACCTTCGCGCCTTTCATGCTGTGGCCGATCGGCGCTTTCGACGCGTTTTCGCCGGGACAGAATTTCCAGATCTGGCAGCTGCTGACCTATGGCTTCCTGCATGGTGGCTTCTCGCACCTGTTGTTCAACATGCTGGCGCTGTACATGTTCGGCGGTCCGTTGGAGCAGACCTGGGGCAACAAGCGCTTCCTGACCTACTACCTGGTGTGCGTGGCCGGCGCCGGCCTGTGCCAGCTGCTGGTGGGCTGGTGGACGGTCAGCAACGGCGGCGAGCCGTACCCGATTCTGGGCGCTTCCGGCGGCGTGTTCGGCCTGTTGCTGGCGTTCGGCATGCTGTTCCCGAACCAGCGGGTGATGCTGCTGTTCCCGCCGATCCCGATGAAGGCGCGCACCTTCGTGATCGTGTTCGGCGCGCTGGAGCTGGTGATGGGCTTCACCGGCTGGCAGCCTGGCGTGGCGCACTTCGCGCACCTGGGCGGCATGCTGTTCGGCTGGCTGCTGATCCGCTACTGGCGCGGCCAGCCGCCGTTCGGCAAGCGCAAACCGCCGCGGCCGCGGATCGTGCGCTGAGGGATATCGGCAGTGATGTCTGCGATGCGCGCTCAGCGCCTTTCGAAGACCTGTGCATTCGCGCGCCGCAACTGAGCTAGCGTGCGTTCGAGCGCAGCGGGTGGTCCTTCGAGACGCATCGTCGCAGGTGATGGTGCCTTCGCCGCGCCATCGGCTGATTGCGCAGCGCGGAGGCTTCGTCGCGCCGATGGCCGTTGTCAGGCGCCGCGAGGCTGGCGGAGTTTGCCGATCGCCATCGCCACAACGCACGACGGCGCGGTTGCCCGCGCCGTCGTGCATGCACTGCCTGGCGAACTGCGGTTACGGCCAGACGCGGATCTGCTCGGCGTCGCTGCGCACCATCGGCTGGCCGGCCTTGCAGGTGAAGGCGGCGGCGAAGGAGGGCAGGTTGGCCAGCGGGCCGTTGGCGCGCCAGCGGCCCGGCGCGTGCACGTCGGCGGTGACGCGCTGCACCGCTTCGTTCGGCGACAGCTGCTGCGCCCACAGACCGGCCCAGGCCTTGTAGAACGCCTGCTTGCCGGCGTCGCCGGCGGCGGGCTGGGCGGCGGCATACGCCTGCCAGGCCAGTTCGACGCTGCCGATGTCGGTCAGGTCCTGTTCCTGGGTCAGCTGGCCGTTGACCTTGGCACCCTTCACGCCGGGGAAGTCGTAGGCGCCGTACTGCGCCGCGGCGCGCGCGCTCAGTGCAGTCCACGCGCTCTTGTCTTCCGGGGTCCACCAGCTGCGCAGTTCGCCCTTGGCGTCGACCTGGCTGCCCTTGCTGTCGATCGCGCCGATCAGTTCGTGCGCGACCAGCGCGCCGTAGCCGCCGTACAGCGCGGCGGCATCGCCGCCGGCGACGAACACCGGCGGCTGCAGCAGCGCGGCGGTGACGATCAGGCGGTTCTGGGCGAGGTCGTAGGTCAGCGCCGGCTGCTGCGGCAGCACGTCCCAGCGGCGGTCGGCGTTGCCCTTGCCGATGCGCTTCATTTCCTCGCGGTGGCGCCAGGTGGAGGCGATCAGCATGTTGCCGCCGAAGCTGCCGCGGCCCATCGGCTGCACGCTGTAGTCCAGGTCGCGGCGCGGCGCGCCGACTTCGATCTTCAGCGCGGCCAGCTTGGCCTGCGCTTCGGCGCGCGCCGACTCGCTCAGCCAGGTGTTGCGCTTGAGCGCGGCGATCTCGGTGTCGCGCACCTGGTCGGCGATGCTCTCGGCCTGGCGGCGGGTGTCGGCGTTGAGATAGCGGCCGACGTACTCGCGGCCCAGCATCGGGCCGGCGGCGACGTTGATCGCGTCCAGCACCTGCGACCAGCGCTGCGGCGGCAGGGTCTGGCCTTCCAGCACGCGGCCGCGGAACTCGAAGCTGGCGTCGCGGAAGCTCTTGGACAGGTACGGCGCCATCGCGTCGCCGACGCGCCAGCGCAGGTAGGCCTTCCATTGATCGGGCTTGATGCTGACGATCATGCCGTCGAGTTGCTTGAACATTTCCGGGTCGGCCATCGACACCAGGTCGTCGTTGACGCCCTGCGCCTTCAGGAACGCGTCCAGCTGCAGGTTGCGGTACTGCTTGTTCAACTCCTTGGTGGAGATCGGCGCGTAGTTGTTGAACGGGTTGTTGATGCCGGCCAGCGACTTGGCGCTGCGCGCCAGGGCGGTCTCGATCTGCAGCACCGACTGGGTGTCGGCCTCGAGCTTGGCTGCCGGGGTGCCGGTCAGGGTCAGGATCTGCTTGACGTAGGCGCGGTAGCGTCCCATCAGCGCGACGGTGTCGGCGTCGGTGCGGGTGTAGAAGGCCGGGTCCGGCAGGCCCATGCCGCCCTGCATGAAGTAGCCGATGTGGCGGTCCAGCGCCTTCAGGTCGACGTCGGCACCGAAGTTGAACGCCACCGGGATGCCGACCTGGTGCAGCGCGGCGATCGAGGCCGGGACTTCCTTGGCTTTCTTGATCGCGTCGATGCGGCTCAGCAGCGGCGCGATCGGGTTGGATCCGTCCTTCTCCACCGCCGCTTCGTCCAGGCCGCTGGCCCAGAAATCGCCCAGCGCCTTCTGCACCGAATTCTGCGGCGACTGCATCGACGCATCGAGCAGGTCGCGCTGCTGTTGCTGCGCGCGCGCGGACAGCTGGCCCAATGCGGTGACCGCGCCGGTCTGCGGCAGCGGGTTGTTCTTCAGCCAGTCGGCGTTGGCGTAATCGTAGAAATCGGTGCAGGCGGCGCTGACGACGGGCGCCTTGGCGGCGGCGCGCTTCTTCTTGGGCGCGGCATCGGCGGTGGACGCCAGGGCGATCAGGCCGAGGGCGACAGCGAGGGCAAGCGGACGGGCATTGAGCATCGGGAGCGAATCCGGTCAGGATTAAAGTCGGCGGAGTTTAACAAGCTGCGGCCCGCAGCTGTGTCCATGGCATGGCGCGGCTTTCCCCAACCTGTTCAGATGGATGCGCGGGCATGCGCCAGGCGGGCGTGGGGGTGTCGCCGCGGCGTCGCCCGCGCGATGCGCCCGCGGCCCGGCGCGCGTAGCGCGCAAAGAAAAGGCCCGGACATGCCGGGCCTTTTCGCGTTGCGGAGGAGCTGACGCGTTTACCAGATCACGACCTGCCTGTCGCCGGCGCGCACCATCGGCGATCCGGCCTTGCACTGGAACGCGGCGGCGAAGGCCGGCAGGTTCGACGGCGCGCCCATCGCGCGGAACTGCGCCGGCGCGTGCGGATCGGTGGTCAGGCGCACCGCCGCGTTCTGCGGGGTGTACTTGGTGCGCCACACCGTGGCCCAGTTGAGGAAGAAGTTCTGGTCGCGGGTCATGCCGCCGACCTTCGGATCGTCCTTGCCCTCGGTGGCCTTCTTCATCGCGTCGTAGGCGGTGGACAGGCCGCCCAGGTCGGCGATGTTCTCGCCCAGGGTCAGCTTGCCGTTGACCGGCTTGCCGTCCACCTTGTACTCGTCGAACTGCTTGACCAGTTTGCCGGTGAGCCTGGCGAAGTTCTTGGCGTCGGCCGGCGTCCACCAGTTCTCGAAGTTGCCGGTCGGCCCGAAGCGCGCGCCTTGGTCGTCGTAGCCGTGGGTCATCTCGTGGCCGATCACCGCGCCGATGCCGCCGTAGTTGAACGCGTCGTCGGCAGTGGGATCGAAGAACGGCGGCTGCAGGATCGCGGCCGGGAACACGATCTCGTTCTGCAGCGGGTTGTAGTAGGCGTTGACCGTCTGCGGGGTCATGCCCCATTCGGTCTTGTCCACCGGCTTGCCGATCTTGCTCAGGTTGTACTTGTAGTTGAATGCGGTGGCGGCGCGCACGTTGTCCAGGTAGCTGTCGCGCTGGGTGCTCAGGCCGCTGTAGTCGCGCCACTTGTCCGGGTAGCCGATCTTCGGGGTGAAGGTCTCCCACTTGGCGATCGCCTTGGCCTTGGTCTCCGGGCTCATCCAGGTGACGTTCTCGATGCGCGCCTTCAGCGCCTGGCGCAGGTTGTCCACCAACTGCTGCATCTTTGCCTTGGCGTCGGCGGAGAAGGCGACCTTGACGTACATCTGGCCCATCGCCTCGCCGGCGCCGTCCTCGATGCTGCCGAGCACGCGCTTCCAGCGCGGCTTCATCTCGGCCTGGCCGTTGAGCTCCTTGCCGTAGAACGCGAAGCTCTCCTGCGCGAACGCGTCGCTCAGGTACGGCGCGGCGCTGTCCACGGTGTGGAAGCGCAGGTAGGCGCGCCACACCGACGGGTCGGTGTCGCCCAGCGCCTTGCTCACTTCCTCGTGGAACGCCGGGATCGCCAGCGAGAACTTCTCCGGCACCGCCACGCCCTGCGATTCGAAGAACTTGGTCCACGGGAAGTTCGGGGCCAGCTTGTCGGCCTCGGCCGGGGTCACAGGGTTGTAGGACAGCTCGGCATCGCGCGACATTTCCTCGCTGGACTTGGAGACCTTGGCCAGGCGCGTTTCCAGCGCCACCACGTCCTTGGCCTGCTTGGCCGCATCGGCGGCCGGCACCCCGGACAGCTCCAGCACCTTGGCCACGTGCGCCTGGTAGGCGTTGAGCTTGTCCTTCTTGTCGGCATCGAAGTAGTAGCCGCGGTCGGGCAGGCCCAGGCCGCCCTGCATCGCGTAGGCCATGTTCATCGAGGAGTTCTTGAAGTCGGCCTCGGCGCCGAAACCGAACAGGCCGTTCTCGCCCTTGGCCGCGCTCTGGCGCAGGTACTCGGCCACCGCCGGGCCGTCCTTGAGGCCGTCGATCGCGGCCAGGTCGGCCTTCAGCGGCTCGATGCCCTGCGCATTGACCTTGGCTTCGTCCATGCCCGAGGACCAGAAATCGCCGACGATCTTGTCCACGCCCTGCGCGTTGGCCGCGGCGGCGGCCTGCTCGGCCAGCTGGTGCTGCACGGCGACCGAGCGCTCGTCCAGGATCGAGAACGCGCCCCAACTGCTGCGGTCCTTGGGGATTTCGTTGGCGGCCAGCCACTTGCCGTTGACGTAGCCGGCGAAGTCGCTGCAGGCCTCCTTGGTCGGGTCCAGGTCGTTGGCGCTGAACGCGTTGTAGGCCGGCAGCTTGCTGGCGTCGAGCTTCAGCTCGGCCGGAGCGGCGGCAGGCGCCGGCGCGGCGGCCTCGGTCTTGGCGGTGTCGGCGGCGGGCGCCGCCGCGTCGGGCTTGTTGCAGCCGCTCAGGGCGGCGCTCACGGCCAGGGTCAACAACAGCATCTGGGGATTGCGAAAGGTCACTAGGAGGCTCCAAGCCAGCGTGGATACGGAATGGCCCGAGGGGCCGTGGCGAGACTGTACGCCGCTGCCCGGGGTTTCAGGGGTGTCGAAGGTCATGGGCCGGTTGCTGCGGTCAGCCGCGACGCGGCCGACTGGCCGCCGCTGCGCCGCGCGCGCAGGCCAGCGCACCCCTTTTCCCACCAGGACCATGGCCCCTTTTCGGAGGAAGGTGCCGCGCAGCGGCGGATGAGTGTCGGGGCGAAGCCTCGTGCTCCCAAATTCACGAGACGCTTCGCGCCGTACCCTCACCCCAACCCCTCTCCCGGGGGAGAGGGGCTTTATGATTTGCCGCTGCAGGGATGTGCGGGCTCTTGCGAGGGACTCGCATACTATCTACACGATGAAGCGCGAACCGTCCTGCGATGCCCTGATCGTCGGCGCCGGCCACAACGGTCTGGTCTGCGCCGCTTACCTCGCGCGCGCCGGCTGGAAGGTCACGGTGCTGGAGCGGCGCGGCGTGGTCGGCGGCGCTGCGGTCACCGAGGAATTCCACCCGGGCTTCCGCAATTCGGTGGCGTCCTACACGGTGTCGCTGCTGCAGCCGAAGGTGATCGCCGATCTGGACCTGGCCGCGCACGGGCTGCGCATCGTGCCGCGCCGCTGCAACAACTTCGTGCCGCTGCCCGACGACCGCTACCTGCTGGCCGGCGCCGGCATCACCCAGGCGCAGGTGGCGAAGTTCTCGCGGCGCGACGCCGAACGCCTGCCGGCCTACGAAGCGCGGTTGGAACGCATCGCCGACGTGCTGCGCGCGCTGGCGCTGCAGCCGCCGCCGAACGTCACCGATGGCGGCTGGGTGCAGGCGCTGCCGGAGCTGCTGCGCGCCGGCCGCCTCGGCCGCCGCCTGCATGCGCTCGATTCCGGCCTGCGCCAGGAGCTGCTGGACCTGTTCACCATCTCCGTCGCCGAGTACCTGGAGCGCTGGTTCGAGAGCGATCCGGTCAAGGCGCTGTTCGGTTTCGACGGCATCGTCGGCAACTACGCCAGCCCCTACACGCCGGGCTCGGCCTACGTGCTGCTGCACCACGTGTTCGGCGAGAGCAACGGGGTCAAGGGCGCCTGGGGCCATGCGCTCGGCGTCATGGGCGCGATCACCCAGGCGATGGCCAAGGCGGCGCTCGCGGCCGGCGCGCAGATCCACACCGACGCCGGCGTACGCGAGATCCTGGTCGAGGACGGGCGCGCGGTCGGTGTGGTCACCGACCACGGCGAACGCCTGCATGCGCGCCGGGTCGTCGCCAACGTCAATCCCAAGCTGCTGTACGAGCGCCTGCTCGACCCGGCGCACGTCCCGGCCGCCACCCGCGAGCGCATGGCGCAGTGGCGCTGCGGCTCGGGCACGTTCCGGATGAACGTGGCGCTGTCGCGGCTGCCGCAGTTCCGCGCGTTGCCCGGGCAGGGCGACCATCTCACCGCTGGCATCATCCTGGCGCCGAGCCTGGATTACATGGACCGCGCTTACCGCGATGCGCGCGACCACGGCTGGTCGCGCGACCCCATCGTCGAACTGCTGATCCCCAGCACCCTGGACGATTCGCTTGCGCCGCCCGGCCAGCACGTGGCCAGCCTGTTCTGCCAGCACGTGGCGCCGCAGTTGCCGGACGGGCGCAGCTGGGACGCGCACCGCGACGAAGTCGCCGAGCTGATGATTGCCACCGTCGAGCGCTACGCGCCGGGTTTCGCGGACTCGGTGCTGGGCCGGCAGGCGCTGACCCCGCTGGACCTGGAGCGCACGTTCGGCCTGATCGGCGGCGACATCTTCCATGGCGCGCTGAGCCTCAACCAGTTGTTCAGCGCCCGCCCGATGCTCGGCCAGGCCAACTACCGCGGCGCGATTCCCGGCCTGTACCTGTGCGGCGCCGGCACCCACCCGGGCGGCGGCGTGACCGGCGCGCCCGGGCACAATGCGGCGATGGCGCTGCTGGGGCGGTGAAGCCGTCCGAAGAGCCAGGCTGGCGACCGGTCGATAAGCGCGCGTGCCGTGGGTAAACCGCGGATAGGGCCGCCACAGCGGGGAAACGTCATGACAGCAGACAGCTGGCACCTGTCGGCGGCACATGCGCGCGCTGGCCGGTGTTCGGCTTCGGCATGGTGCGCAGGTCGGCAGGGGCATGTCGCGCCAGATCTGCAGCGGGGTTCTCAGGCACGACCGTTCCAAACGAAAAAAGGGGCGGCCAATGGCCGCCCCTTCGATTGCTGACGAACGACTGCTTAGAACTTGTACTGGACTCGGGCAAAAGCCGTGCGCCCGTACCAGTCGTACTGCGACGCGTACAGCGGGGTATTGCCGTAGCGCGTCCCGGCGCCGGTGGAGATCAGGTCCGGTGCCTTGTCGAACAAGTTGCGCACGCCGACCATGATGCCCCAGTCGCCCTGTTCATAGGCAACGGACGCATTGTGCAGGACCTGCCAGCCGGCCTTGATGTCGCGCGTCGCGTCCTGATACCCCTGGTAGGTGAAGGTCGGATCCAGATCGCGATTACGGGTGGTGCTGACGTAGCTGGCCTCGTAGCTGAAGGTCCAGTCGCCACGCTTCAGGTCTGCAGACAACAGGCCCACCGTCTTCGGGCGGCCGATGTAGCCGACTTGGTCGCTGGTGTTTAGGCCGCTCGCCGCCGCGCTGTCGAACAGCTGGAGCACGTCTTCCATCGTGTACGTAACCTGCGCCTCCAGCGACAGCTTGCCGAAGGAGAAGTCGTTGTCGTAGTTCATCTGCAAGTCGTAGCCGCGGGTGCGTTCGCGGTTGATGTTGATGTACTTGTTGTAGATGGTGGTGATGGTGTTCGGCGAGGCCGGATCGGTCGGGCTGTTGCGGACGAACTGGTCGCAGAATGCATTCGGATACACCGCCGACCCGTAGCAGCCGTTGATGATGTCGAACTCGTTGAGCTGCGCGATTTCGCCGCGGATGTTGTAGTCGAAGTAATCGACTGCAATGCTCAGGTTGGCGAATTCCGGCGTCCACACCACGCCAAGCGTCTTGGCCTTGGAGGTTTCCGGCTTCAGCGTGCCCTTGCCACCACTGCCGTAGACCGTCGCCGATCCGCCGCCGCCCGCGTAGTCCGAGGGGATGCCGGCAGCCGCGCAGTTCTGCTGAATGAAGGTGTTGCTGCTGTCACCCCACAGGATGCAAGGATCGATCGTGGTCTGAGATTGGTAGCCGGTCTGGTCGCCCAGATACAGTTCGTACAGGCCCGGCGCGCGATACGAGGTGCCGATGCTGCCGCGTACGCGAAGAGACGGGATGATCTGCCAGTTCAGGCCAGTCTTCCACACCTGGTCCGAATCAGCGACGGAGTTGTACTTGAACGCGCGGCCGGACAGGTTGACCGAGAGCGATTCGATGCCCGGCTTGTTCTTGAGCAGCGGGATGTCGAATTCCATGAAGGCTTCGCGGACATTGTCCGTGCCCTTGGTCGCCTGCGCCGAACTGTAACCCCAGATATCGCCCGACTTGGTCAGCGCATCGGGCTCGTCGTCGATCTTGGTATGACGGTACTCGACACCGAACGCGGCGCCGACATCGCCCGCAGGAAGCGCGAACAGATTGCCGGTGACGACGGCATTGACGATCGCCTGGTCGTAGGTGGTATTGCCCTTGGTATTGACCCCGATTGCATTCTCCAGCTCACTCATGCGCTCGCCGCTGAGGTAGCCCGGATCGAAGTAATTCACCGGTGCATCGCCGTCGACAAGCGACAGATCGCCCGTGCGGGAGGTCTGGATGTCGTTGTGCGTATAGTCGCCGTCCGAACGCGAGTAGCTGGCGTTGATGTCCCAGCTCCAGCTATCGGTTCCCTTGAAGGCCCCATCGAACTTGGTGCTGCCGTAGAAGTAGTCGACGGTGATCTTCTGGTCGTCGCGGTACGGCATGATCGGCTGGTAGAAATCCCCGTCGGTCTCATTGGCGACCACCGGGAAGTACTGCCGATAACCGTGCGTGGTGGTCTCGCGACGGTTGTACAACCATTGCGTCTTCCAGTTGAAGCTGTCGAACCCGAAGTCGCTCGACCCGTACAGGCTGACGCGCTCGCGTTGGTTGATGACTTGCGCCGTATCGTAGAACGGGAAGTTCACCACATCTTCATAGTAGGCCTGCGGCGAGTTTGCGTAGGTTCTGGAGGGGCGCGCACGCGGCCTGTAACCGGGAAACGGACCTACGGTGCTGCCGTCCGGCGACGGTACATAGCGGATGGCCGCGTTGAAATAGTTGATGATGGTGTTCGCGTATAGGTTTCCAGTCGAACACCCGCCCAGCTTGGTGCCGGCGAGGATCGAGCGATCCTCGCGGTCGATGCGCTTGCCGTCCGTGCCCCAAATCCGGTCCTGGGCGCAGCTCAGGAAGTCGCGGTCGCCGTAAGTGAGGGCATTCAATCGGTCCCATTGGACGGCGCCGACGATGCTGCCGTTGCTGAAGTCCTTGCCGGCAGCGAACGAGGCGGAGAACTGTTCGCCACCGCCGTGCTGCGGCACGCTCATGGTGTAATCCATGATCGGCTTGTCGATGCTCTTGCGCGTGATCAGATTGACCGCGCCGGCGATCGCATCGGATCCGTAAATCGACGAGGAGCCGTCCTTGACGATCTCGATGCGTTGCAGGATCACCTTGGGGATGACGTTCAGGTCGAACGACCCAACCTGGCCGCGCGTACCGGCCGGACCGGGACGCTGCCCGTCGAGCAGGATCAGCGTGCGGTTGGCGCCGAGGCCGCGCAGCGAAACGGTCTGCACGCCGGTACCGCCTTCGACGACGAATCCGCCGAATTGATTGTTGATCTGGGTGGAACTGGCAGCCGCCGCCGAGGTCTGCAGGAAGTCGGCGACATCGAACTTGCCGGCGGCCATGCTCTTGTCGATGGAGATCACTTGAACCGGAGAGGCGGTTTCGTATTCGGGGCGCTTGAGCAGCGAGCCAGTCACCGAAACGCCTTCTAGATCCTTGGTCTTGCTCGCCTCGGATTTGGAGGCGGCCTTTGCGTGTTCGTCGGACTGAGCGTTGCCGCTGGTCAGACTGTCTTGCGCAAAAGCGGGTGCGGCTTGCAGAGCAGCGATCACGGCGATCGCCAGCGGCAGGCGCCGTAGCCCGTAGGTCGTGGACTTGGTCATTCCCTTTGTACTCCCCGAATTCAATAGAAGTGAAACAGTTGTTACAACCTGGTTAAGTGAATGTACTGCCGATGTGTCGTCTATGCAACATCTGCTGAACAACAAATTTTGTGTCATGCCGGCGCGACATCGCTGCTGTATGTGCGAATTGCAAAATTTCTTTAAGGGCTTGTTTTTCAATGGTTTGTGACGCCGTCCGTTGTGGTGTCGGCTGCCACCCACGAACTGGCGTGCCAGGCATGCGGTCCGCTGCCGCCTATGTGGCGCCGCGGCAATGCTTTGCAGCCGTGATCCGGTCGCCGGTTTCGGTCGGGTTGGTCACGCTTGCGAGGCGATCGATCACCGGATCGGTTCGCTTCGGCAAGCGCCCTTGTAGGCTGCGACGTCATGATCCACTACGCGAGACGGGGTTGTAGCGTCGCAGACGTGCTTGGCTGCATCGCGCAGTGAACGTGACACGCCTTGCCCGTCGTTTGCTGTGCGCCAGCGGCAGGGCGGATGCGCGCGCAATTGCCGCTGGCGAGGCTGGAGGGCGACTTCACAGGCGACGGGCGCCGAGTGCCGGTCGCGTCGTCGGCGGCAGTGGGCCAGATTGGCAGTGCTGGTACCGGTTCGGTGCGAAGCGGGTGCGCTCCCGGCGCATGCATGGCATGCGCCGGGAGGTGTTGCCAAAACCTTCAACGTTCCGTTCGGCCAGGCTGGTTGCGTGGTTTCCCGAAGACGTCGAACGCCTGCGGATCAAAGGCCGCCAGGGCCGCAGTCGTTCTTCAGGAAGCCCTCGATCAGGCCCAGCGTCTGCCGCTGCTGACTTGGATACCAGGGCAGGCTGTGCGGCTGGTTGGGGATCATGACGAACTTGGCTGGAACAACGTCCTTCACCGCCTCGTAGAAGTCCTTGGCGTGGAAGGAGGGAGTACGCACGTCTCTGTCGCCGACGAATAGCAGCACCGGAATCGTGGCGTTGGCGGTGTTCTGCATCGGATCCATGCCCTTCAAGGTCTTTCCTTGCAGGATGCGTTGCAGGCGGTTGTCGCTCCAGGAGGTGCTGAGCTTGCCCAGGTTGGTGACCGGCGCACCTGCGATGGCGCACTGGTAGGGCGACGGCTTGCGCACGGTGGCCGCAGCTGCGGCGAATCCCCCATAGGAATAGCCGAAGATCGCCACGCGGTCCTTGGACGCATAGCCTTCCGACACCAGCCATGCGGCGCCGTCGTCGTTGTCGTCGGACATCTTTTGGCCCCATTCGCGGTCGCCGGCGACCCACAGGTCGCGTCCGAGACCCTGGGTTCCGCGGTATTGCGGTCGCAGGACCGCGTAGCCGCGCGAGGTTAGGAGCGACACCCAGCCGGACACGTCCCAGCCCATGTAGTCGCGCGCCCACGGGCCGCCATGCGGATTGATGATCGCCGGGCCAGGCGGGTCGCCCTGTTTCCAGCCGGCGGGAAGGTCCAGGATGGCCGGGATCTTGCGTCCATCGCGTGCGGTGTAGGTGATCCAGCGTTCTTCCACGGCTAGGCCGCCCTTGCCGATCCACGGCCTGGAGCTTCCCAACGGCGTGACGGTCTTTTTATCGATGAGCAGGTGATAGCTCGGCGGCTGGTCGGCACTCTGTACGGTGAAAAACACCTTGGAGAAATCGTCCGTGTACGTCCCGAGCGAGATGTTCTGTCCCGGGAAGGCTTTTTTCAGGCCGTCCTGGATGGACTTCAGGGTCGGGTCCACATACACGGACTGACGATAGGGGCCGTCCACGGTGAAGCCCACGACCTTGTTGAAGTTGCTCGGTTGCGTGCCGAAGATCAGTCCGGCAATGGAGAAATTCTGATCGGCTACCACCGGATCCGGATCGTATTTGCGCTGTACCGGGTCGTACAGGCGCACCTGAGTCTTGTCGGAGAATTGATCGGTCAGCACGTAGTACTTTCCGGTCGCGTCGTCGATGCCTGCGACATCCACCACATTGCGCGCGGAGATCTTGGTGGTCAGCGGCGCATGGACATCGAACTGGCCGGATTTCGGGTCGAGCAGCAGGACCTGCTGTTCGAAATCGCCGCCTGCGCCTTCGAGCTGCTGCTTGGCCAGAA
The DNA here is from genome assembly GCF_014236815.1 of Xanthomonas sp. GW. Lineage (NCBI taxonomy): Bacteria > Pseudomonadati > Pseudomonadota > Gammaproteobacteria > Lysobacterales > Lysobacteraceae > Xanthomonas > Xanthomonas sp. GW. The sequence goes on along the minus strand of NZ_CP051189.1, from coordinate 3,354,943 downwards.
CCTTGCCGGTGCGATGGTCGAACAGTGACGGGACCGCACGCGAGTCGCCGCGGAAGATCAGTTCGGTCTGCCCGGTCTTTAGGTTGTAGAGGTAATAGCTGGACGAAAGGCTGACCTCGCTCAGCTGCTGGATGACCACCCTGTCCGGATCCAGCGGGAGCATGTCCACGAGCGACGCAGTACCGCTCAGCTCCAGGCACAGCTGCGTATCGGCGCTGATGCCGATCTTGCGTGCGTTGTCCGCGAAAGCTTCCTTGAAGTCTTTCTGATCGTCGCCGGTCAAATAGGTCTTGGAAACGAACGTCCGCGTCGAACCGGTAGAGTTTCCTTCTCCGCAGCCGCCAAGACGCCCGGTCCATTCCTGGCGCGCTACGGTCAGGATCTTGTCTGCTTTGAGCGCATAGGCGGAGATGAACTTCATCTTGTCGCCGGATGGCGTGGCGACGGTCGGGCCCTTGGACAACGCCGAGGTATCCCACGTGGCCAGGGCCGTTTCGTCGGGATTCTGCGGAGACGGGATGAGCCCCACGACGTGTTTGCCATCCGGGCTCATCGTTACCGACTGCAGCGCTGGCAGGCGCGCCAGATCCTCGATCGGAATGGGCTGTATGGCGTGAGCCGTGATGCTTGCCAGCAACATGGCCGCTCCCGTGGCGATGCGCAGAGGCCGCGCCGAGTGAATCCTTGTCATGCAAAATCCTCTAAGGTGAGAAGTACGGGCCATTGCGTGTTGGCGCAAAATGAACAATCTGTGAATATACCAGAACTTGGTATTCGCGCACTCTAATGCGCCATGGTTTGTCAAAAAGTGCCGTTGCGGCGCGTGTGTGGGTGCGGCCGCCTGATGCCGCTGCCGCAGTCCGGATCCACCACTTGAGCGCAGGCCTGATCGTGGTTGTGCAGCAGAGCAAGCTGCCCAGGATATGTTCGATGGCGCTTTACCGCCGGCGAAGAGGCGCATCGCCTTTGGAGCTGCGGAGTTACGTGGCCGGCGGTCAGCGGCGTCCTTGTATAGTTCTGGTGCCCACCTACACGCTCCGTGCTCCTTGCACGGTCCTGCCTTCCCCGAAGCGTTGGCCAGTGCATTGCACGCATCCTTGCCCCTCCTTGTTCACGAGTCCCCATGACCGACCGTCCCCGCATTCCCGTCCACGCCGTCCAGCCCAATCTCGCGCCGCTGCCGCGGATCCGCAATGTCATCGCCATCGGTTCCGGCAAGGGCGGGGTGGGCAAGTCCACCACCGCGGTGAACCTGGCGCTGGCGCTGCAGCGCCAGGGCGCGCGGGTCGGGGTGCTGGATGCCGATGTCTATGGCCCCAGTGTGCCGGCCATGCTCGGCCTGAGCGGGCGCCCGGACAGCCCCGACAACAAGTCGATCGAGCCGATGCGCGCGTTCGGCATCGAGGCGATGTCGATCGGGCTGCTGGTGGACCAGGACACGCCGATGATCTGGCGCGGGCCGATGGCCACCTCGGCGCTGACCCAGCTGTTCACCGATACGCTGTGGGACGACCTGGACTACCTGCTGATCGACCTGCCGCCGGGCACCGGCGACATCCAACTGACCCTGGCGCAGAAGATTCCGGTCGCCGGCGCGGTGATCGTGACCACGCCGCAGGACATCGCCACGCTGGATGCGAAGAAGGCGCTGAAGATGTTCGAGAAGGTCGAGGTGCCGGTGCTGGGCATCGTCGAGAACATGGCGGTGCATACCTGCACGCAGTGCGGCCATATCGAGCACCTGTTCGGCGAAGGCGGCGGCCAGCGCATGGCGCAGCAGTACGGCGTGCCGCTGCTGGGATCGCTGCCGTTGGCGATCGCGATCCGCGAGCAGGGCGACGCCGGCACCCCGATCGTGGCCGCGGACCCGGACTCGGCCGCCGCGCTGGCCTATCTGGCCACCGCGCAGCGCCTGACCGAGGAACTGCGCAAGCGGCCGCGCGCGTCGATCCCGATTTCCGCCTCGCTGCTCTGAGCGCCGCCACGGCCGCCGCGAACGCGCCGCGACCGGCTAGAATCGCCGGTCACTGCGGCCCGCTCCGGCGTCGGCCGCGCTCCCGGCGGGCAGGTTCCGGCCTGCCGCCACAGGCATCAGGAAGACGTATGAGCATCAAGAGCGACCGCTGGATCCGCCGCATGTCCGAGCAGCACGGCATGATCGCGCCTTACGAGCCGGGCCAGGTGAAGCAGCTCAACGGCGAGCGCATCGTCAGCTACGGCACCTCCAGCTACGGCTACGACGTGCGCTGCTCGCGCGAGTTCAAGGTGTTCACCAACATCAACTCGACCATCGTCGACCCCAAGCGCTTCGATCCGAAGAGCTTCGTGGACATCGAGGCCGACGAATGCATCATCCCGCCCAACAGCTTCGCCCTGGCGCGCACGGTGGAATTCTTCCGCATCCCGCGCGACACGCTGGTGGTGTGCCTGGGCAAGAGCACTTACGCGCGCTGCGGCATCATCGTCAACGTCACGCCGCTGGAGCCGGAGTGGGAAGGGCACGTCACCCTGGAATTCAGCAACACCACGCCGCTGCCGGCGCGCATCTACGCCAACGAAGGCGTGGCGCAGATGCTGTTCTTCCAGTCCGATGCCGACGACGTCTGCGAGACCAGCTACAAGGACCGCGGCGGCAAGTACCAGGGCCAGACCGGCGTGACCCTGCCCAGGACCTGAGTTTCTTCCACGACACCAGCACAAGGAGCGCGCAATGAACGACCCCAATCCCTACCAGGCGCCCGAAGCGCCGCTGCCGTCGGCGCCGCTGGCGCTGGACGGCGCCGAGGTGCTGGCCGGTCGCGGCGAGCGCTTCGGCGCGGCGCTGATCGACGGCGTGATCGCGCTGGCGACCTTCCTGCCGCTGGCCGCGCTCACCGGCTATTTGGGCAGCGCCATGGACGCGGCACGTGGTGGCGCGCCGGTGCCGTGGCTGACCATGGCTGGAAACGCGATGCTGTCGTTCGTGGCGTTCGTTGTGGTGCAGGGCTATCCGCTGGCCAAGACCGGGCAGACCTGGGGCAAGAAGTTACTTTGGATCCGCATCGTCGATATGGAGGGTGAGCCGCCGCCGCTGTGGCGGTTGCTCGCGCTGCGCTACCTGCCGACCCAATTGCTGGCGTTGGTGCCGATCGTAGCCAACTTCTACGTGCTGGTGGATGCGCTGTTCATCTTCCGCAAGGACAAGCGTTGCCTGCACGACCTGATCGCAGGCACCCAGGTGGTCAACGTCCGCCGTTGATGCGGACGTGCCGGCCGCCGCGCATCGGCGGCCGGCAGCCAAGGGTGGAGGTCGCCGGATCGAATCCCCAATCCCGACTCCCCAATCCCGGCAGTTACTACTTGCCGCGCCCGAACAGCATGCCCACGCCGACCGCGACCAGGATCGCCGGCCACCAGGTGGCGATCAGCCGGCCCAGGCTGAGATTGGTCCAGCCGAGGTTGTTGGCCAGGAACACCAGGCCGATCACGATCAGCACGATGGCGGCGATCACATTGGATTTCATGGAGACGCGGCTTCCGCTAAAAGGGCGCCTATCGTAGCCGTTGCCGCCACGCCGCAACACGGGTCTGCAGCACATCGGCGTCCAGCCGCTGCGCCGTGCCGCTACCCCACACCGGCCCGGGCCAGGCCGCGTCGCCTTCGTGGCGCCCGATCAGGTGCACGTGCAATTGGCGCACGATATTGCCCAGGGCGCCGATGTTGAGTTTGTGCACGCCCGGCTCGCCGCGCAGCAGCTGCGAGAGCTGGTTGATCTCGGCCAGCAGCAGGCGCTGCTGGGCGCCGTCCAGGTCGATCCACTCGCTGGCGCCGGCGACGCGCGGCACCAGCAGCAGCCACGGAAAGCGCGCGTCGTCCATCAACCGCACCTGCGACAGCGGGCCGTCGGCAACGAACGCGCTATCCGCTTCCAGTCGCGGATCGAGTGCGAAATCGGCCATCGGCGCGGCTCAGCGCAGGTGTTCGGCGAGGAACGCGAGGCTGCGTTCGCGCGCGCTTTCGGCGCTGTCGGCATCGTAGTGGTTCGGATCCACATGGCGGTCGAAACCATGCCCGGCCGGATACACGTAGGTCTGCATCTGCGGCAGTTTCTCGCGGTGCTGCTGTACCGAGTCCGGCGGAATGCTGCCGTCCTGCGCGCCGAAGTGGAACAGCACCGGCGCCTTCGGGGCTTCGTCGAGGAACTGGGTATTGCGCCCGCCGTAGTAGCTCACCGACGGCAGGCCCAACCGCACCGCCGCCAGCAGTGCGACGCTGCCGCCCCAGCAATAGCCGACGGTGCCGACCTTGCCGGCCGGCGCCAGCGCCTGCGCCGCGGCCTGCACGATGTCCAGCGCCTTGTCGAAGCCGAGCGCGCCGACCAGTTCCAGGCCCTTGTTCACGCCGTCCTGGTCGTAGTTCAGCTGCATGTCCTTCTCCACCGGATCGAACAAGCCCGGCGCCAGCACTTCGTAGCCCTGCGCCGCGTAGTAGTCGGCGACCTCGCGGATGTAGGCGGTGACGCCGAATATCTCCTGGATCAGCACCAGGCCGCCGCGCGGGGCGCCTTCCGGTACGGCGTGCCAGGCGGAGACCTGACCGTGCGGGGTATCGAGGGTAGTCCAGTGGCCCATGGTGCATTCCTGTGGCGGGGGGAGAGAAGCGACGATTATCCACGCCGGCGGCTAGGCGGCTGTCAACGCGATTGGGATGGGGTGTGCCATGCGCGGCGGCTTGCGGTGTCCGCCGCGCGGTCCGGCCGCGCGTTATAACCCGCGCGTTTTTTCTCTTAGCACCCTCGGACCCAGGACGGCGCGGCTGCAAGCCAGGATCGGCAGCGTGCAGCAATGCCTGGTCGATCTGCTCGAGGACGGCATCGCGGTGGCACGCTCGAAGGCCGATGCGCCGGAGATCGACGGCCTGGTGCACATCCAGAACGGCGCCGAGCGTGGCCTGCAGCCGGGCGATCTGGTTGATGTGGAAATCACCGACAGCGACGAGCACGATCTGTTCGCGAGGCGTTGCCGGTGGGCACGGCGCAACCGCGGCAGGCGCTGAATCTGCAGGTGCTGTGAAGCCCGGCCGGCATTGCTGATCGCGCCTGCGCGGCAGCCGGTCGCTCAGCGCCCCGCGTAGTCCACCGACACCACCACGAAGCTGTGGCGGCCGCCGGGCAGTTGCGCCTCGATCTCGTCGTCGATGCGCTTCTTCAGCAGCGCCCGCGCCAGTGGCGAATCGATGCTGATCCAGCCGCGGCCGGCATCGGTCTCGTCCGGGCCGACGATGCGGTAACGCAGCAGCTCGCCGCTGTCGGCGTCCTCCAGTTCGACCACCGCGCCGAAGAACACCGCCTGCGGATCGGACGGCGCGGTGTCCACCACGCGCAGTGCCTCCAGGCGCTTGCTCAGGTAGCGCACGCGGCGGTCGATCTCGCCCAGCTGTTTCTTGCGGTAGGTGTACTCGGCATTTTCCGAACGGTCGCCCTCGGCCGCGGCCGCGGCCAGCGCCTTGACCACCTCCGGCCGGCGCACGCGCCACAGCTCCTCCAACTCGGCCTTGAGCCGGGCGTGGCCTTCGGCGGTGATCAGGGCGGTGCTTTTCTCGGCGGGAGGACGCCAGCGGCTCATCGGGGGTCGGCACTGCGGTGGAGCGGGGTGGCGATGCTAGCGCGTGCATCGGCCTTGCGCACGCGCAGGCGATGGCCGAAGCTGGCGCGATCATCCACACGGACGTTGTTCGATGCTGATCCTGCCGTTGCACAAGCCGCTGTCGCGGGAGAATTTTCCGCTGGTCACGCTGCTGCTGGTGCTGCTCAACGCGGCGGTCTATTTCGGCTGGCAGCGCCAGGACGCGGCGCCGCTGCAGCAGGCGCAACGCTATTACCTCGATTCCGGACTCGGCGCCTACGAAGCGCCGGCCTACGCGCGCTACCTGCAGCGTAGCGGGCGCGGGGAGGCGCTGGCCCAGTTCGAGCGCGTGCCGGCTGCGCAGCAGGCGGAATTCGTCGGTGGCGCCAGCCTCAACGACGTGCGCTTCGTGCAGGCGTTGCGCAGCGGCGAGGCATTCGAGGACCCCGCCGCGCAGCAGGCCTGGGCGCCGCTGCGCGCCCGCTACGACGCGTTGCTGGACCGGGTGTTCACCTTGCTTCATCTGCAGCGCAGCTCCGAATGGTCGCCGGCGCGGATGCTGTCCTCGGCGTTCCTGCATGCCGACGCGTTGCATCTGTTCGGCAACATGCTGTTCCTGGTGGTGCTAGGCACCTTGCTGGAAGGCGCGATCGGCCGCTGGCGGTTCCTGCTGGTCTACCTGCTGGGCGCGATCGGTTCCAGTGCGGTCAGCCTGTGCTGGCGCTGGGGCGAGGCTGGCGGCGGTCTGGGCGCGTCCGGCGCCATCGCCGCGCTGATGGGCGCGTTCTGCGTGGTCTGGGGACGGCGGCCGGTGCGCTTCTTCTACTGGTTCGCGGTGGTGTTCGACTACGTGCGCGGCCCGGCGATCGCGTTGCTGCCGCTGTGGCTTGGCTGGGAGTTGTACAACCTGCTGGCCAACGGCGATGCCGGGATCGGCTTCGATGCGCATGCCGGCGGCCTGGTCACCGGCGCGTTGCTCGGCGCGGCACTGGTGGCGCTGCGGCAGACCCACGAGGCCTTCATGCGCGACGAGGCTGCGGTCGCTGCAGACGACCGCTGGGAGCGCGCGCAGCGGCATCTGGGGCGGCTGGAGAATCGCGAGGCCGCGTTCCTGCTCGACGAACTCGCTGCCGAGCAGCCGCGCCGCTTCGACGTGGCGCAGGCGCGTTACCGGGTCGCGCGCAATGCCGGCGATGCGCGTGCCGCGCAGGCGCGCGCGATCGAACTGCTGCGCCTGCCGGCGACCACGGCGCAGGAAGCGCAAGCGCAGGCAGCGTTGCTCGGCGACTGCATTGCCGGTGCCATCGCCGTGGACGCGGCGACGCGAGCGCTGCTGTTCGATCGCTGGCTGGCGCTGGGCCGGCTGCGCGATGCCGAAGCGCTGCTGGCACAGGATGCGGCGGTGCCGCGCGCCGAACAGGCGCAGCACTGGTTCCGGCTCGCGCTGGGCCATGGCGAGCAGCAGACGCCCTCGGAGTGGCGCCGCCTGTTGCTGGCGGTGATCGAGCGCTACCCGGATCAGCCGCAGGCGGACAAGGCCCGGTTCCTGCTCGCCAACGCGTGAGTGCCGTTGGCGGCGGCATGGCCGCCCGCTCGCACGCCGGTGCTAGGGCGTGTCATCAATCCCCGAGCAGCTCGCGCCGTTCTCGCGCATGCGCGTTCATGTCGGCGCTGGCACGGCAGCGTGCACGCGCAAGAGTGGCCCTGCGGGTTGGGCCTGTCAGGCCGCCAGCCGGCACCGCGCGGCTTGACCTGACCGCCAGTCAGGCGCTGCGCCACGCAGCACCGGCTGGCGACCTGACAGACCCAACGCGACCTGCTCGGGAATCGATGGCACGCCCTAGGCCGGCGCGATGGTCAGCGCCTTCAGCGCCGCCTGTAGCTTGCCGCGTTGCGTTTCGTCCTCGCAGCGCGCGAGCGCATCCTGTAGCAGCGCGCGCGCCTGCGCGTCGTCGCCGAAGCGCTCGGCCAGCAATAGCGCTGCGCTCAGCGACCAGGCGCCGAATTCCGCCGCCTTGGGCCAGGCGCGCAGCGCGGCGAGCAGGCCATCGAGGGAGAGCTTGAACTGCCCGGCCAGTTGCGCGCGCTCGGCCAGCAGCGAGGCCTGTTCCGGCAGCAGCGGGACGAAGTCGGGGTCGGCATCGAGGGCCTCGCGCAGCAGCGCCAGTGCGCGCCGCTCCTGCTTTTCCTGCAGCAGACGATGGATGTACTGGCGGGTGTGGTCGCGGCGGTCGTCGGCGCGCCCGCCGTTGCGCAGCAGGCGCTGGTACAGCTCGTGCACCGCCAGGCTGACCGCGCGCGAGCGCACTTCGCCACGCAGCAGCTGCAGCGCCTCGGGCGCGTAGCCGTCGCGCACGAACTGTTCGGCTTCGTCGAGCACGCGCTGGTCCGGATCGTGGCGGCCATGCGTGGCGTCGTCGCCGGCGGCCGGTTCGTAGCCCAGCACCTCGTGGTACTGGTAGACCAGATACCCCATCAGATGGAAGGCGGCGAACAGTCCCCAGATCGTCACCACGCCGACCGCCAGGTCGCTGGCCAACGGCGGCAGGTAGTGCTGCAGCCATCGAGCCGCGGTCAGCGCGCTGGCCTGGATCACGAACAGCAGGCCGAACGCGGCCAGGTACGGCCAGCCGATGCGCAGCGCCAGGCCGATCGACACGGCCGGATTCAGCGCGCGGCGCAGGCTGCCGTCGATGGCCAGCGAGATCAGGAAGCCGGGCTGCAGCAGCACCACCGCCAGCAACGTCAGCAGGCCGACGACCGGGCCGGCGAGCAGCGCCGCGGCGGCGACCACCGCGCCGAGCACGATCATCAGCGCCAGCAGCCGCAGCACCACTCCGTCGCCGATGTCGAAGCCGCGCTCGGGCGCATCCATGTATCCGTCGGCGGTATGCCGCAGGATCTCGAAGGCGTATTTGTAGATCGCCAGCGTGGTGACGATGCCGATGATCCAGCCGATGCCCGGCAGCATTCCCAGCAGGCGGCACAGGGTCAGCGCGATCAGTGCGAACAGCGCGCCGCCGTGCAACGGATACAGCGCGATGGCGCGGGTGCGCGCCCAGAAAGGTTCGGGTGTGCTGCGGCGCGCGCGGCTTGCGCCGGCGCGATGACGGTCTTCCATGACGCCCCCTGCGTTCAATGTGCGCCGATTGTGCGATGCGCCGGGCGGGCGTGCAATCGGGGCGCGCTGGCGCGTTGGTCCGGGCGAGGTCGTGCCGGGCAGGGCGCCTTTAAGTCCCTCCCCACATCGCGCTCGTGGGGCCAATGCGCGGTCGCGATGCGGTACAGGTGCGCAGCGCAAGCCGGGCAAGATCAGTTCGCGGCGTGCACTGTTGCACTGGGCTGGGCGCTGCGGCGGACACGGCGTGTCCTGGGTGGACTCGCTGCTGTGGCTAGAATGGGCGCTCCACGGCGACTGCCGGCATTCCCAGGCGGCAATCCGCTGCGGGAACCGGCACCGCCAGCTCAACGCATGGAGTGTCGCTTGAACCCATCCGCCACAGGCAATCCGCGTGTGCGTATCGAAAAGGTCGAGGTGCTGTCCGACAACTGGTACGTGCTGCGCAAGGTCACCTTCGATTTCCAGCGCAGCGACGGCAGCTGGCAGACGCTGTCGCGCGAGGCCTACGACCGCGGCAACGGCGCCACCATCCTGCTCTACAGCCGCGCCAAGCGGACGGTGATGCTGACCCGCCAGTTCCGGCTGCCGACGCTGCTCAACGGCAATCCCGACGGCATGCTGATCGAAGCCTGCGCCGGGCTGCTCGACCAGCACGATGCGCAGACCTGCATCCGCAAGGAGACCGAAGAGGAAACCGGCTACCGGATCGAGAACGTGCGCAAGGTGTTCGAGGCGTTCATGAGTCCGGGCTCGGTCACCGAAAAACTGTATTTCTTCGTGGGCGAGTATTTCGATCGCGACAAGGTCGGCGCGGGCGGCGGCGTTGCCGCCGAGGGCGAGGAGATCGAGGTGCTGGAGCTGGCGCTCGACGTGGCGCTGGCGATGATCGAATCCGGCGAGATTGCCGATGGCAAGACCATCATGTTGTTGCAGTACGCCAAGCTGCATGGGGTGCTGGGGTAGGGCGTTTTTTAGCGGCTCTGTGCGTGTTTGGGATTGGCTGCGGGTGGTTTCGGAGTATCGGTCGCGGCTGAAGCCGCTCCTACAGGTGGGATGCCGGGATCTGAAATGTATTGGCCGTGTCCAAAGGCGCGCGCATCGCCGCACCACCGGCCTTGCGGTCCGCCGCGCTCAGCGCTTGCCGCCGAAGATGCTGCCGAAGATGCCGCGCACGATCTGCTGGCCGATGCGGTTGCCGACGGTGCGCGAGGTCTGCTTGGCCATCGTCTCGAGCATGCCCTGGCGGCGTTTGGTGCCGAACACCGCGTCCTTGACCGCCTGGCCGAAGCCGCTGTCCTGCGCGTCGTCCTGCTCGCGGGTGCGCGCCGCCGGTGCCGCGGTCTTCTCGGCCACCTGCTCGACCCGGCGCGCCAGCATTTCCGCCGCCGAATCGCGGTTGACCGCGGTGTCGTAGCGGTTGCCGACCACGCTGGCGGCGCGTACCTGCGCACGCTCGGCGTCGGAGATCGCACCCATCCGGCAGCGCGGCGGCGCGATCAGGGTCTGCTGCACCGGCATCGGCACGCCCTTGTCCTGCAGCGTCGAGACCAGTGCCTCGCCGGTGCCGAGCTGGGAGATGGCCTTGGCCACGTCCAGCTTGGGATTGGCGACGAAGGTCTCGGCGGCGGTGCGCACCGCTTTCTGGTCGCGCGGGGTGTAGGCGCGCAGCGCGTGCTGCACGCGGTTGCCGAGCTGGCCGAGGATGTTGTCCGGCACGTCATCAGGGAACTGCGAGCAGAAGTACACGCCCACGCCCTTGGAGCGGATCAGCCGCACCACCTGCTCGATGCGCTGCACCAGCGCCGGCGGCGCGTCGTCGAACAGCAGGTGCGCTTCGTCGAACACGAACACCAGCTTGGGCTTGTCCAGGTCGCCCACTTCCGGCAATTTTTCGAACAGCTCCGACAGCAGCCACAGCAGGAAGGTCGAGTACAGGCGCGGCTTGAGCACCAGTTGCGCGGCGGCGAGGATGCCGATCACGCCGCGGCCGTCGCTGCCGACCCGCATCAGTTCGGCCAGGTCCAGCGCCGGCTCGCCGAAGAAGCCTTCGCCGCCGTCCTGCGCCAGGCGCAGCAGCGCGCGTTGGATCGCCGCCACCGACGGCGCGCTGACCAGGCCGTATTCGGTGGAGATGTCCTTGCGCTGCTCGACCACCAACGCCAGCAAGGCGCGCAGGTCGTCCAGGTCGAGCAGCAGCAGGCCGCGGTCATCGGCCAGCTTGAACACGATGTCGAGCACCCCGGCCTGGGTGTCGTTGAGTTCCAGGATCCGCGCCAGCAGGGTCGGCCCCATCTCGCTGACGGTGGTGCGCACCGGGTGCCCGAGCTGGCCGTACAGGTCCCAGAACACCACCGGGTTGGCGGCCGGGGCGTAGTCGGCCACGCCGATGTCCCTGGCGCGCTGCAGCACCTTCTCGCTGCCGTCGCCGGCCACCGCCAGCCCGGCCACGTCGCCCTTCACGTCGGCCATGAACACCGGCACGCCGATCCGCGAGAAGCCCTCGGCCAGGGTCATCAGGGTCACGGTCTTGCCGGTGCCGGTGGCCCCGGCGACCAGGCCGTGGCGATTGCCCAGGCGCGGCTGCAGCACCACCGCGATGTCGTCGGTCAGGCCTTTGCCCAGCAGGATCGGGTCCATGAACAGCTCCGCGGTGAGGTGGGCGGATTCTAGGCGTTCGCGCCGGCGCCCGCTCGCCGCGAGCGCTCAGGGCCGCGGTTTGCCAGGCCTGAGCGATGAACGGATGCCCCGCCGGCGCGGTGCCGGCGCGTGCCCGACCTTGCCGCGATGTGACAGCGGCGGCTACCCTGCGGCCTTTCCGTCGTCGCGTCCCATCATGCCCCTTTCGTTCCGTATCACCCATGGATGGCCCGCCGTGGCTGCCTTGGCGCTGGCTTGCGCCGCGCCTTCTGCCCACGCCGAACGCGTCTCCACGCGCGACAAGGCCGCCATCGCCGTCCTCGACCAGCGCCTGGCGGCGGCCGAGAAGCGCTACAACGACGCGATGGTGCTGGTCGGCAACAGCGACCCCAAGGGCACCCAGGAAAGCGACGCGGCGCTGGAGGACATCGAGGACGTGGTCGATGCCTGCATCAAGCAGCGCGGCTGCCAGGTCGGCACCTACCTGAGCGCGTACAAGCGCCTGCTCAAGGCCAAGGCCGACGCGCGGGGCGCGGCGACCGATGCCGATGCCACCGACGATGACGCCATGCCGCTGCAGGCCGATCCGGACCACATCAGCCCGCTGGCCGCCAATGTGCCGGAAGCGGCGCGCGCGGCGAGCCTGCTCAACGACCAGCGCCATGCCTTCGACGCGATGGTCGAATACAACCCGGCGGTGCAGGCCGGCATCCGCCGCTGGCTCACCGACATGCGCCCGTCGCTGATGAACAGCTACGAGAACTACCAGAACCTGCGCGCGATCATGTGGCCGGAATGGGAAAAGCGCGGGCTGCCGGAGGCGCTGCTGTTCGGCATCATCGCCAAGGAATCCAACGGCCGCGTGCACGCCAATTCGCGGGTCGGCGCCGCCGGGCTGATGCAGTTCATGCCGGCCACCGGGCGCCGCTTCGGCCTGGGCCCGGACGGCACCGGCTTCGATACCCGCTACGACGCGCGCAGCGCCGCCGAGGCCAGCGCGGTGTACATCAACGAGCGCATGGCCGAGCTCAACCGCAGCATCGAACTGTCGCTGGCCGGCTACAACGGCGGCGAGGGCCGTGCCGCGCGCGTGTACAACCAGATGCAGGGGCGCAGCTTCTGGGATGCCCAGGTGTACAACCAGTTCCCGGCCGAGACCAAGGACTACGTGCCGATGGTGATCGCCGCGGCGTGGATCTTCCTGCACCCGCAGCAGTACGGGGTGGCGTTCCCGAAGATCAACGCGCAGCCGGCGACGCTGCGCCTGGCCAAGTCCACCACGATCTACGAGCTGACCATTTGCCTGGGCAGCGACGGCACCCGCGACGGCTACATGCGCGCGCTGCGCAACCTCAACCCGCGCTACGAACCCGATGGCTGGATCCCGGCCGGGGTCACCATCAACGCTACCACCAAGATCGTCGGCCTGTACAACCGCTATTGCGTCAGCGGCCCGCGCGCCGACCTGGCGCGTGCGCTGATCACCGCCGACGTCAACGCCGCGATCCGCAGCAACACGCCCGTGGTCGCCGATCCCACCGGCAACGTGGCGGTGGGCGACGTGACCCCGGTGGCCGGCGTGCCGACCACCATCGCCACCGGGCGCCCGGCGCCGGTCAAGCCCAAGCCCAAGCAGGTGCGCAGCTACCGCGTGGCCAAGGGCGACACGCTGGGCCGCATCGCCGACCGCTACAGCTGCGACATCAAGCAACTGGCCAAGGCCAACGGCCTGCGCGCGCCGGGCTATGCGTTGAAGCCGGGGCAGTCGCTGAAGATGACCGGCTGCGACAAGTAGGGCTTTCCTTCTCCCATCGGGAGAAGGTGCCCGAAGGGCGGATGAGGGTACGGCGCAGCAGCCAGGCGGACGACGCTTCCGATAGCAGGGTTAGAAGGTCTCTCTCAAGCCCTGCTTGCGGACGCACCCTCATCCGGCGCTGCGCGCCACCTTCTCCCGAGGGGAGAAGGGGCGTGCGGCGCATGCAACGCGCCGCGATGGTCCAGCTGTGCCGCATATGAAGCGAAGCCGTGATGCCCCTCTCCCGTCGGGAGAGGGGTTGGGGTGAGGGTACGGCAGCACCGGGAATGCAAGGCCGCCGGGCGCGCTGTTACCGCCCCAATACCCGCGCGACGATGGAGGAAGCGCCCGGTGTGCCGAGCGTTTAACTGAGCCGGACCGGCGCTTCCGCTGCCAGCGCCGGATCGAGCGCCGCCATGGCTGGCCTCAGTAGCACGATCACCATCGAGCTGTCGTTGAAGCGGCCGTGCCGCAGGATAAGAACGGCGCCTGTGTGTCCGTCGCGCCGCCGTGCGTCAGCTTTGCTGCCGCCGCGCCAGCGCCTGGCCGAGCCGGACCGCGGTTTCCGCCGCCAGCGCCGGATCCAACTGCGCCACGCCGGGCGGCAGCAGCACGATGACGGTAGAGCCGTAGTTGAAGCGGGCCATCTCCGCGAACCGCTCCAACACGATGCCCTTGCCGCGCCAATCCTTGCGGGTGATGCGGTCGCCGTAGCGCGGGATTTCCACGCCGCTCCACACCGTTTCCACGCCGCTGACCAGCAGCGCGCCGACCATCACCGAGGCCATCGGGCCGAACTCGGTGTCGAAATGGCAAACCAGGCGCTCGTTGCGCGCGAACAGCCGCGGCACGTTGCGCACCGCGTCCGGGCCGACGCTGAACAGCCGCCCCGGCACGTGCACGGTCTCGCGCAGGGTGCCGGTCCAGGGCATGTGCACGCGGTGATAGTCGCGCGGCGACAGGTACACGGTGGCGTACAGGCCGTTGGCGAACGGCGCCGCGGCGGCTTCGTCGCCGAGCAGTTCGGCGGCGGTGAACGACTGGCCCTTGGCCTGGAAGATGCGCCCGTCCTGGATCGGGCCGAGCTGGCTGATGCGGCCGTCGGCCGGCATCAGCAGCGCCTGCGGGTCCGGATCGGCGACGCGCGCGCCAGGCTTCAGCGCGCGGGTGAAGAACGCATTGAAGGTCGGGTAGGCGCGCGGATCGGGTTCGGCGGCCTCGGCCAGGTCCACCCCGAAGCGGCGCACCACGGTGTCGATCAGCCATTGCTTCAGCCCCGGCCGCGACGAGTAGGCCAGGCGCCGGGCCAGCGAGGACAGCAGCCGGTGCGGCAGCACGTAGGTCAGCGTGGTCAGCAGGCTCATGGCGCGGTCGCCTTGGTCAGCGCCTGCAGGTCGGCGGCGATCGCTGCCGGTTCGAACGGCGGGCGGATCAGCCCGGTCTGGCGGCCCTGCGGGTCGAGCACCGCGATCGCGGCGGAGTGGTCCATGCTGTAGTCGTTCGGGTTTTCCTGGAAATGCTTGCCGGGCACCTTCTGGAACACGAAGCCCAGCGCGGTGGCGAAGCGTTCCAGCTCCGGCACGTCGGCGGTGGCGGCGAGGGTGTCCTTATGGAAGCCGTGCGCGTAGGCACCCAGCCGCGCCGGGGTGTCGCGCTCCGGATCGACCGAGACGAACAGCACCCGCGGGCGCAGCGTGTCCGGGATCGATTCCCACTGCTTCTGCGCGCGGGCCAGATCGGCCAGGGTGGTCGGGCACACGTCCGGGCAGGCGGTGAAGCCCAGGAACACCAGCGTCCAGTGGCCTTTCAGCTCGCCGGGCACCAGTGGCGTGCCGTCGGACTGGCGCAGGTGGAAGTCGGGCAGGGTGCGCGGCTGCGGGTACAGGCGCACGCTGCGGGTCTCGGGCCACGCCGAAGCGCCGCCGCCGAAGTACTTCTGGGCCAGCAGCAGGCCCAGGCCGGCGGCCAGGGCGACCACCAGGACGATGCCGAAGTTGCGGTTGAACATACTGATTTCCCTTGCAACGAACGCTCATGATAGCGGCCGGGCCTCTATAATCGGGGGCCGAATTGCCTTGCCTGTTGCCATGACTGCCGACGCGGCCGCCGAACTCCACACGATCATCGACCTGATCCGCTACGGCACCAGCCGTTTCAATGCCGCCGAACTGAGCTTCGGCCACAGCTACGACAACGCCCTGGACGAAGCCACGCAACTGGTGCTGCACGCGCTGCACCTGCCGCACGACCTGGGCCCGGCCTACGGCGGCGCGCGCGTGACCACGCCGGAAAAGGCGCAGGTGCTGGCGCTGTTCGAGCGCCGCATCGCCGAGCGCATCCCCGCCGCCTACCTGACCGGCGAAGCCTGGTTCGCCGGGCTCAGCTTCAAGAGCGACGCGCGCGCGCTGGTGCCGCGTTCGCCGATCGCCGAGCTGATCGAGGCCGGCTTCGAGCCGTGGCTGGCCGGGCGCGAAGTCAGCCGCGCGCTGGACCTGTGCACCGGATCGGGCTGCATCGCCATCGCGATGGGCCACTACAACCCGAATTGGCAGGTGGATGCGGTCGATATCAGCGACGACGCCCTGGCCCTGGCCGCGGAGAACAAGGCGCGGCTGCTGGCCGACAACGTCGAGCTGGTCAAGTCCGACCTGTTCGCCGGGCTGGGTGGGCGCCGCTACGAGCTGATCGTGACCAATCCGCCCTACGTCACCCACGCCGAGACCGACGCGCTGCCGCCTGAGTACGCGCACGAGCCGGAACTGGGCCTGCGCGCCGGCGACGATGGCCTGGACCTGGCGCTGAAGATCCTGCGCGACGCGCCGGCGCACCTCAGCGAGGACGGCCTGCTGATCTGCGAAGTCGGCGAATCCGAGCGCGCGCTGGTGCAGCTGCTGCCGGAAGTGGATTTCGCCTGGGTCGAGTTCAAGGTCGGGCAGATGGGCATCTTCGCGGTGGAAGCCAGCGAGCTGCTCGCGCACCACGCGCGCATCGCCGACCTGGCCGCGAGCCGGTGAGCCGGCGGCCATGAGCGCGAACAGCTTCGGCACCCTGCTGACCGTCACCACCTTCGGCGAATCGCACGGGCCGGCGATCGGCTGCGTGATCGACGGCTGCCCGCCGGGGCTGGAGCTGGACGCGGCCGAATTCGCCCACGACCTGCAGCGCCGCGCCACCGGTAAGAGCCGCCACACCTCGGCACGGCGCGAGGCCGACGAAGTGGAGATCCTGTCCGGGGTCTACGAGGGCCGCACCACCGGCACCCCGATCGGCCTGCTGATCCGCAACACCGACCAGCGCAGCAAGGACTACACCGACATCGCCCGCCAGTTCCGCCCGGGTCATGCCGACTACAGCTACTGGCAGAAGTACGGCATCCGCGATCCGCGCGGCGGCGGCCGCTCCTCGGCGCGCGAGACCACGATGCGCGTGGCCGCCGGCGTGATCGCCAAGAAGTGGCTGGCGCAGCGCTACGGCGTGCGCGTGCGCGGCTACCTGTCCCAACTCGGGCCAGTGCTGCCGCAGGGTTTCGCCTGGGATGCGGTCGAGGACAACGCGTTCTTCTGGCCGCATGCGGCGCAGGTGCCGGAGCTGGAAAGCTACATGGACGCGCTGCGCAAGTCCGGCGATTCGATCGGCGCCAAGGTCACCGTGGTCGCCGACGGCGTGCCGCCGGGCTGGGGCGAGCCGATCTACGGCAAGCTCGACGGCGAACTGGCCGCGGCGCTGATGAGCATCAATGCGGTCAAGGGCGTGGAGATCGGCGACGGCTTCGCCGTGGTGGCGCAGAAGGGCACCGAGCACCGCGACCTGATCGCGCCGGACGGTTTCCAGTCCAACCATGCCGGCGGCGTGCTCGGCGGTATCGCCACCGGCCAGCCGATCGTCGCCTCGCTGGCGTTCAAGCCCACTTCCAGCCTGCGCCTGCCCGGCGCCACGGTGGACGTGGACGGGCAGGCGGTGGACGTCATCACCACCGGCCGCCACGACCCCTGCGTCGGCATCCGCGCTACCCCGATCGCCGAGGCGATGGTGGCGCTGGTGCTGATGGACCAGGCGCTGCGCCACCGCGCGCAGTGCGGCGACGTCGGCAGCGTCGCCCCGCACATCCCTGGCGGTGGCGATGGCTGAGTCGCGGCCACGGGTGTGGGTCAGCCAGCCGCTGTTCGACGATGTCGTCGCACGGCTCGGCGAACATTGCGCGCTGACCACCACCGCGGACGTGACCAGGTATTCGCAGCAAGAGCTGGCCGCGGCGCTGGCGCCGCTGGACGGCGCGCTGGTGACGCTCAACGAGCGCATTGGCGCCGCCGAAATTGCCGGTGCGCCGCGCTTGCGCGCCATCGCCAACGTCGGCGTCGGCTACAACAACCTCGACCTGGACGCGCTCAGCGCGGCGGGCATCGTCGCCAGCAACACGCCCGACGTACTCACCGAAACCACCGCCGACCTCGGCTTCGCGCTGCTGATGGCGGCCGCGCGGCGCATTACCGAATCCGAACGCTGGCTGCGCGAAGGGCAGTGGCGGCAGTGGTCGTTCCAGACCATGCTCGGCGCCGACGTGCACGGCAGCACCCTGGGCATCCTCGGCATGGGCCGCATCGGCCAGGCCATCGCGCGCCGCGCCGCCGGTTTCTCGATGCGCGTGCTATACCACAATCGCAGCCGCCTGCCGGCCGAGGTGGAGCGTGCGCACGCTGCCGACTACGTCGGCTTCGACGCACTGCTGGCGCGCGCCGACCACCTGCTGCTGGTGCTGCCGTATTCGCCGCAGTCGCACCATATCCTCGATGCCGCCGCGCTTGCGCAGATGAAGCCAAGCGCGACGGTGGTGAACATCGCCCGCGGCGGCCTGATCGACGAACTGGCGCTGGCCGACGCGCTCGCGCACGGGCGCCTGGCCGCGGCCGGGCTGGACGTGTACGAAGGCGAGCCGGCGGTGCGCCCGGAACTGCTGGCGCTGCGCAACGTGGTGCTGACCCCGCATATCGGCAGCGCCAGTGCGGCCACCCGCCGCGCGATGGTGGCGCTGGCGGTGGACAACCTGCTGGCCGCGCTGGGCTTCGGTGCCGACGCCGGGCGTCCGCCGAATGCGTTGAACCTGGATGCGATCGCGGGCGACGGCAATGGCGACGGCGGCATCGCGGGCAAAAAACGATAGGGAACCTCCGGCGACCTGAGCGGCGCGCTCGGGAGGTTCCCCGAATCCAGCTGGCACTGCGGCTGTTCCCCCTTTCTCCTACCGATCGAACAATCTCCCATGAGCAACGAATCCCGTCGTTTCAACGTCGCCGTCGTCGGCGCCACCGGCGCTGTCGGCGAAACCATGCTGAGCATCCTCGCCGAACGCGACTTCCCCATCGCCACGCTGTACCCGCTGGCCTCCGAGCGCTCGGCCGGCGGCCAGGTCGAGTTCAAGGGCCAGAAGGTCACCGTGCTCGACCTGGCGACCTTCGACCCGACCGGCGTGGACATCGCGCTGTTCTCCGCCGGCGGCGGCATCTCCAAGGAATACGCGCCGAAGTTCGCCGCGGCCGGCGCGGTGGTGATCGACAACTCCTCGGCCTTCCGTTACGACGACGACGTGCCGTTGGTGGTGTCGGAAGTGAACCCGGAGGCGCTGAAGCAGCGTCCGCGCGGCATCGTCGCCAACCCCAACTGCTCGACCATGCAGATGCTGGTGGCGCTGGCGCCGCTGCACCGCGAATACAACATCGAGCGCATCAACGTGGCCACCTACCAGTCGGTGTCTGGCGGCGGCCGTTCGGCGCTGGAAGAACTGGGCAAGCAGACCGGCCAGTTGCTCAACTTCCAGGCGATCGACCCGCAGCGCTTCCCGGTGCAGATCGCCTTCAACCTGATCCCGCACATCGACGATTTCCTCGAGAACGGCTTCACCAAGGAAGAGATGAAGCTGGTCTGGGAGACGCGCAAGATCCTTGGCGACGACAACATCCAGGTGAACCCGACCGCAGTGCGCGTGCCGGTGTTCTACGGCCACTCCGAAGCGGTGGCGATCGAGACCACGCGCAAGGTCAGCGCCGAGCAGGCGCGCGCGCTGCTGGCCGCGTCGCCGGGCGTGGAAGTGGTCGACGAGCGCAAGGCCGGCGGCTATCCGACCCCGGTCACCCACGCCTCCGGCAACGACGCGGTCTACGTCGGCCGCATCCGCGAAGACATCTCGCATCCGCGCGGCCTCAACCTGTGGATCGTCTCCGACAACATCCGCAAGGGCGCCGCACTCAACGCGGTGCAACTGGCCGAGCTGGTGGCGCAGGAAGGCTGAGCGACATCTCCCTTCTCCCCTCGGAAGAGGGGTTGGGGGTGAGGGTGCGGGGCGAAGCCCTCGCACTGTTTCGATCTCATGAGGCTTCGCACGCACCCTCATCCGCCCCTTCGGGGCACCTTCCCCCAAAAAGGGGGCCGTGGTCCCGCAGGGAGAAGGGAAGGGTGCCCGAGCGCGCAGCACAACAAGCGAAGCCAAGACTCCCCTCTCCCCTCGGGAGAGGGGTCGGGGGTGAGGGTACGGGGCGAAGCCCTCGCACTGTTTCGATCCTATGAGGCTTCGCCCTTACCCTCATCCGCCCCTACGGGGCACCTTCCCCCCAAAAGGGGGCCGTGGTCCCGGTGGGAGAAGGGGAGCAAGGCGACGCGTTGCTGCAAGGGTCCAGTCGCACAGCCGCGTAGACGAACGCCACAATCCAAAGGGCAACGGCTATATTGCACGCCATGACACCAAGGGCAGGGGCGTGATGCGCCTACAACCACGCTTCTTCCGACGCCGCCGCCATGGCGGCGCAGGCATTTCCATTGCACTCGGCACGAGCCGCGGCTGGCGCGTGGCGTGTGCGCTGCTGTTGCTGGCCTGCAGCCAGGCCGCGCTGGCGCTGGGACTGGGCGACATCCGCGTCCTGTCCAAACCCGGCCAGCCGTTCCTGGCCGAGATCCCGGTGATCTCCAACGAACCGGGCGAGCTGGAAAACGCACGCGTCGCGCTGGCCTCGCCGGCGACCTTCGCCCGGGTCGGGCTGGAGCGCCCGGACGGCCTGGTCGGCAGCCTGCAGTTCCGCTTCGCGCAGACCAACCAGGGTCGTGCGGTGATCCGCGTCAGCAGCCAGATGCCGGTGGAGGTGCCGTCGCTGAGCTTCCTGATCGAGGTCGATTGGGGCCAGGGCCGGTTGATCCGCGAATATTCGGCCTTGCTCGACGCGCCCAACACCGCCGCGGCGATCGACGCGCCGGCGATCGACGCCCCGGCCGCCGCCGCGCCGTCCGACCGCATCGTCCGCAGCGAGCCGTTGCCGGCGCCGGCAACGGCCCCGCCAGCGGTCGCCAACACCCCGCCGCCTGCGCTGTCGGCCGCTCCCGCCACGCCGGTCCGCAGCGCCCCGGCACCCGCGGCGGCCCCCGGCGATGCGCTGGCGCCGGTGCAGCGCGGGCAGACCCTGTCGCAGATCGCCGGGCAGCTGGCGCGCAGCGGCGGCCATTCGCTGGATCAGACCATGGTCGCGCTGCTGCGCGCCAACCCGGATGCGTTCATCCGCGGCAACGTTAACCTGCTCAAGCAGGGCGCGGTGTTGCGCACGCCGCGTCAGGAAGAGCTGGCCAGCATCGATGCCGCTGCGGCCACCGCCATCGTCCGCGAACAGGCCGCGCAATGGCGCCAGGCGCGTGCGCCGGTGCCGCAGCCGGCACAGGCGCAGCAGGCCGATGCGCCTGCGCCGGCCACCGCCAAACCCGCCGCCGCGACGGCCACGGCGGCGTCGGGCGCACGCCTGGAAATCGCGCCGGCGGTGCCGGCGCAGCGCGACAACGCAGGAACCAAGTCCGGCACCGGTGCCGGCGACGAGGGAGACATGGTGGCGACTCAACAATTGCAGCAGGCGCGCGAAGACCTCGCGGCACGCGATGCCGAGGTCCAGGAACTGCGCTCGCGGGTCGAACAGCTGGAAAAGCTCAAGGCCCAGCAGCAGCAACTGATCGCACTGAAGGACAGCGATCTGGCCGCGGCGCAGAAGCGCCTGGCGCAATCCGGGCAGACCCAGGCGCAGGCGCAACCCGCGCCGGCTACGGCCTCCAGCGGCTGGCCGCTGTGGCTGTGGGGCGGGCTGGCGCTGCTGGTGCTGGGCATCGGCGCGCTGCTGCTGTCGCGCCGGCGCAAGCCTTCGCCGTTGCCGCCGCTGCCGCGGCACGGCTACGACGCGGCGGAACTGGCCGCGGCGGTGCCGGTGGTGGCGCATCGCGAGGTGGACGCGCCGGACCTGCCGCCGCTGGACGAACACGAGCGCGAACTGGCCGAAGACGCGGCCGACGCAGATCGGGCGTACCAGGACCACGCATTCGAGCGCGAGCTTGCCGGCCATGCGCCGCGTCACGACGAAGCCGACGCCGACGCCGACGCTGCGCCTGCCGCGGAGCATCCGCACTTCGCACTACAGCCCGACGCCGACGTCGCGCCGGCGACGCAGTCGCCGCTCGACGCCGACGAACCATGGCGGCAGCCGCCGTCGGTGTCGGCGCCGACGCCGGTCGCGCCGGTGGTGGCGGAACGCCAGGAGCCGACCTGGCACCAGGGCGATCTGCCTGCCGCCGCCGAATCGAGCGTCGAACCGGAGCCCGCGTATCCGCCGATCGGCCGCGAGCGCCTGGAGCTGGCAGTGGCCTACATGGACCTGGGCGACAACGAAACCGCGCGCACTCTGCTGACCGAAGTGGCGGCCGGCGGCGATCCGGCGGCGCGGGCCGAAGCCCAGCAACTGCTGGCCCGCTTGAGCTGATGCGCGCAGGCGGCGTGCGGCGCAGTCGCCGCCGCCGCGCTGCCTCGACAGGGAATGCGACGATGCGCGAACACCTCCTCGACCTTGCGGTGATGCCGCCGACACGCCGCCAGGCGCTGTCCCGGCTGGCGCGCGAGGCAAGCATGGCGGCGCCGGGGACCTGCATCGCGGCTGCGCTGTTGCCGCGGCTGCGCCTGCCTGCGGCGAGTGCCGCTCGGCTGCGCACCAGCCCATATTCGCGCGCGTGCCGCAACGCAGCGCCGTGGCCGCTGCGGCCCGCATTACGCGTTGTGACGGAGTAGGGCGCGATGCGTTATGCGCTGGGCGTGGAATACGACGGAAGCGAGTTCCAGGGCTGGCAGCAGCTCGGCGAATCCGGTGGGCCGAGCGTGCAGGCGGCGCTGCAGGCGGCGCTGTCGTCGGTGGCCGATACGCCGGTGAGCGTGGTCTGCGCCGGGCGCACCGACGCCGGCGTGCACGGCGAATGCCAGGTCGTGCATTTCGATTGCGATGCGCCGCGCGCGCCGCGCGGCTGGATGCTCGGCGCCACCGCGCGCTTGCCGGCGTCGGTGTGCGTGCGCTGGTGCGTGCCGGCCGCGGACGATTTCCATGCGCGCTTCTCGGCGCGCGCGCGGCGCTACCGCTACCGCCTGCTCAACCGCCAGGTACGCCCGGCGCTGTACCGGCAGACCCTGAGCTGGGAGCGGCGGCCGCTGCAGGCCGAGGCGATGCATGCCGCCGCGCAGGCGTTGCTGGGCGAGCAGGATTTCAGCGCGTTCCGCAGCATCCAGTGCCAGGCGCTGCATGCACGGCGCGAGCTGCAGGCGATCGCGGTGACCCGGATCGGCGAGGTCGTCGAGGTCCAGGTCCAGGCCAATGCATTCCTTCATCACATGGTGCGCAATATCGTAGGCTCCTTAATCATGGTAGGAACGGGCGAGAAGCCGGTTTCCTGGATCGGCGAACTGCTTGCCGGGCGCGACCGCAGCGTCGCCGGCCCGACGGCGCCGCCGCAGGGACTGGTCTTCGTCGGTCCGCTCTACCCCGATATCTGGAAGCTACCGGCCGAGGTCACCCTATGAATCGAACCCTGTATCGCACCCGCATCAAGTTCTGCGGCATGACCCGTGCCGGCGACATCCGCCTGGCGGGCGAACTTGGGGTGGATTCGGTGGGATTCGTGTTCGCCCACGGCAGCCCGCGGCGGGTGGCGCCGGCCGAGGCCCGCGCGATGCGCCAGGCCGCCTCGCCGATGGTCGACGTGGTCGCTCTGTTCCGCGACAACCCCAAGGACGAGGTGCGCGAAGTGCTGCGCACGGTGCGGCCGACCCTGCTGCAGTTCCATGGCGACGAGGACGACGGCTTCTGCCGCGGATTCAACCTGCCGTACCTGAAAGCGGTACCGATGGGCGGCAGCGACATAAACGCACGCACCCTGCAGCTGCAGTACCCGAACGCGGCCGGCTTCCTGTTCGACAGCCACGCCCCGGGCGAGAGCGGCGGCTCCGGCAAGACCTTCGACTGGACGCGCCTGCCCACCGGCCTGCACCGGCCGTTCCTGCTGGCCGGCGGCATCACCTCCGACAACGTGTTCGACGCGATCATCGCCACCTTGCCGTGGGGCGTGGACGTGTCCAGCGGCATCGAGAGTCAGCCCGGCATCAAGGACGGGCACAAGATGCGCAAGTTCGTCGAGGAAGTGCGCCGCGCCGATTGCCACGAGTTGAACACCAACTGCTAGAGCGGACTGCGCCGCCACGCTAGGTCGTCAAGGCCGCGTACGCAGCAGTATGGCTGCGCAATCGGCCGCTCCGCGCGCCGCCAGATCCAGACGCGCCACCGCCATGGCTCTCACGCGCCGCGCTGGGTGCGGTCACGCCTTTATCGTATGATCCGGACCAGGGGTCGGTCGGCGATGCCGCGCCGCGCGTGATGCGCGCTGCCGGCCGATGAGGATGAAGCGACAGCGCACGCGCCTGATGGCGATGTGCGCTGCCCGCACAGGGATGGATGAGGGAATGGCCGAGTTCTTGAGCGTCGCACTGGGGTTTCCCACGCTGCCGTACAGTATTTTGCTGGGATTCTCGGCGATCTATTGGCTGCTGGCCGCGACCGGCATTGCCGATCACCACCTCGCCGACGGGCATCTGCATCTGCATGTGGATGGCGCGCACGGCGC
This sequence comes from Xanthomonas sp. GW, assembly GCF_014236815.1. Classification (NCBI taxonomy): domain Bacteria; kingdom Pseudomonadati; phylum Pseudomonadota; class Gammaproteobacteria; order Lysobacterales; family Lysobacteraceae; genus Xanthomonas; species Xanthomonas sp. GW. The sequence continues at coordinate 3,330,833 of NZ_CP051189.1, read as the reverse complement.
CGAGCATGGCCTGCATGGCATTTCCGGCATCTTCGCGCGGCTCGGCCTGGGCGGTGCGCCGCTGATGCTGGTGGTGGCGTTGCTGTCGTTCTGGGCCTGGACCGGCACCTATTTCGCGCATCTGTTCCTGCTGCAGGGGGTGCCGGACGGGGTGCGCTGGGGCCTGGGCAGCGCGGTCGCGCTGCTGGCGCTGGTGCCGGCGGTGCCGCTGACCTCGTGGATGCTGCGGCCGCTGCGGCGCCTGCTGCTGAAGCTGCGTCCGGTCGCGCAGCAGTCGCTGCTCGGCAAGGTCGGGGTGATCGCCTCGCCGCGCGTCGATACAGTTAGCGGCTACGCCAATGTCGACGACGGCGGCGCCGGACTGGTGCTGCAGGTGCGCGCGCCGGCCGGCAGCCAATACCTGCGCGGCGAGCGCGTCGTGCTGGTCGACTACGTGCATGCGCACAATCATTACCTGGTGGCCCGCGAGCAGGATCAGCCGGGTTCGCCGTTACCCCACAGCCTGATTGCGGGCGATAAGGAGATCCACCGATGAGTTTTGCGACGATGGCGCCGTTTCTGATCGGCGTCGGCATCCTGCTGGTGCTGCTGCTGGGATTGGCCGGCCTGTTCAAGGCGTTCTACCGCAAGGTCGACCAAGGCGTGGCGTTGATCGTCAACGACATGAGTTCGACGCCGAAGGTGCATTTCACCGGCGCGCTGATCGTGCCGGTGCTGTACCGCGCCGAGCTGATGCGGATCAGTCTGATCACCCTGCAGGTCGATCGCCGCGGCAAGGAAGGCCTGATCTGCCGCGACAACATGCGTGCCGACATCGCGGTCGCGTTCTACCTGCGGGTCAACGAGACCCAGGCCGACGTGCTGCGCGTGGCCAAGGCGATCGGCGCCGACCGCGCCTCGGACAAGCATGCGGTCGACGAACTGTTCAACGCCAAGTTCTCCGAGGCGCTGAAGACGGTCGGCAAGAAGTTCCAGTTCACCGAACTGTTCGAGAAGCGCCAGGAATTCCGCGACGAGATCATCGCGGTGATCGGGAACGACCTCAACGGTTACGTGCTCGAGGACGTGGCGATCGACTATCTGGAGCAGACTCCGAAGTCGCTGCTGGATCCGCACAACATCCTCGACGCCGAGGGCATCCGCAAGATCACCGAGCTGACCGCCACCCAGAACGTGGTGACCAACGAGCTGGAGCAGAACGAGAAGCTGGCGATCACCAAGAAGAACGTGGAAGCGCGCGAGGCACTGCTGGCGCTGGAGCGGCAGCAGGCCGAGGCCGAGGCGCGGCAGAAGCGCGAGGTCGACACGATCCGCGCGCGCGAACAGGCCGAGACGCTGAAGGTGCAGGAAGAGCAGCGCCAGCTGTCGGAGAATGCGCGCATCGAGGCGCAGCAGTTGATCGACATCCGCGAGCAGAACCGCATGCGCGAGGTCGAGGTCGCCGAACAGAACCGCCAGCGCGCGGTCGCCATCGAGGTCGAGCGGGTCACGCGCGCGCGCCAACTGGAGCAGGTCACCACCGATCGCGAAGTGCAGCTGCAGGGCGTTGAGCGAGACAAGGTGGTCGAGAACGGCAAGATGGACGTGGCCAACATCACCCGCGAGCGCATCGCCATCGACAAGACCGTGGCCCAGGAAGAGGAGCGGATCAAGGAAGTGCGCGAAGTGGCCGAGGCCGACCGGCACAAGCAGGTGACGATCCTGGAAGCCGAGGCCAAGGCGCAGGAGCAGCTGGTGCGCCAGGTCAAGGAAGCGCAGGCAAGCGAGACCGCGGCCAAGCATCGCGCGGTCGAACTGACCACCCTGGCGCAGGCCGAGCACGAGGCCGCGGGCAAGCAGGCCGAAGCCAAGAAGCTGCTGGCCGACGGCATGCGCGCCGAAAAGGCCGCGCCCGGCCTGGCCGACGCGCAGGTCAAGGAAGCCTCGGCGCTGGCGATCGAGAAGGTGGGCATCGCCGAGGCGCGGGTGATCGAGGCCAAGGCCGACGCCAGCTTCAAGCAGGGCAGCAACGATGCGCGCGTGCTGGCCGAGACGCTGCAGGCCAAGGCGCAGGGCGAGGAACAGATGGGCAAGGCCAAGGCCAGCGCGGCCGAGTCGATCGGCCTGGCCGAGGCGAACGTGGTCGAGAAGCGCCTGTTCGCCGAGGCCGAGGGCCTGACCCGCAAGTTCGAGGCGATCGGCGCGCTCAGCGACACCGCGCGCGGCCACGAGGAGTTCCGGATGATGCTCGACACCAGCCTCAAGCAGGCGCTGGCCTCGATCGAGGCCGGCAAGGAAGTGTCCAAGGAAAACGCCGAGGTCATCGCCAGCGCGCTGCGCAATGCCGATATCGACCTGGTCGGCGGCGACGGCGGCATGTTCGAGAACCTGATCAAGGCGGTCTCGCTCGGCAAATCGATCGAGGGTCTGGCCGACAAGAGCCCGATCGTGCAGGACCTGATGCAGCGCTACCTGGGCGTGGAGCGGCACAAGCCGGTGGCGGCGGATGGCGCCGTCGCGCTGCCCGTCGCGCAGCCGTGATCCTGGACCAGGGCTGATCCGCGCGCGCTGCGCGATCCAACGGCGGCCACGTGCCGCCGGACCCCGCTGAGAACACGGCGCGCGGCGATGCGCGCCGGCCGCATGCAAGCCGGCAGGAGCCGTTGACGATGGCAGCAACCCAATCCCCGACCGATCCGCAGCCCGAGGGCACCAATCCGTCCCAGGTCGACCAGGCCGTCGCCCAGGGCGGCGCCTACGACGTGCTGCGCCGGCGCCTGGTCGAGCAGGGCGCGCGCCTGCACGAAGCGGTCGAGGCGCTCAACGCGCAGCGCCTGCAGGAATTCGGCGACAGCCGGCTCGAGGTGGTCGGGCGCTTCCGCATCCGCACCGAGAACAACTGCGTCGGCCGCGACATCGTGCAGGTCGGCCAGGACATGCTGCTGTTCGGCTACAACGTGTTCCTCGGGCTCAAGAACCAGACCCGCATCGAGGACGTGTTCGGCCTGTACCGGCTGGTCGAAGGCGCCGACGGCTACGACGTCAGTCCGATCGACGTGGCCGGCAGTTTCCTCGGCCAGCCCGGCTTCGTGCACGACTTCGGCGAGCTGTACGCCTACTACAAGCATGCGCGGCTGCTGCAACTGATCGTCATCGGCGGCAAGCTGCTGGCGTCGTTCCAGATCGGCGAGCGCAGCGCCGACGTGCGCGTGTTCCGCTGGGCGATCGACAGCGCCGGCGAACTGACCTACATCGACGCGCGCGGCGAACGCGACATCGCGCTGCCGCCGCCGTTCGATTTCGAGTGGACCCGCGCCACCCGCGAGATGGCGGTGAACGGCCGCCATTCGCACCTGAACATCCTCGACACCCTGTTCGTGGAAACCATCGGCGGCGACCTGACCATCAAGGTCGAGGACAACACCGAGACCGGGCAGGGCATCTACAGCGAGCCGGTCGAGGACAAGACCCAGTCGCTGGACGACGCGCAGTTCGATTTCGCGCGGGTCGGCACCCTGGTCCTGCTCAAGGTGCTGCCGTACCGCGAGACGCAATGGCGTGGGCTGATCTACAACACGCTCAGCGGCCGCATCGTGCGCAACGACGCCATCGTGCAGGCCTGCGTGCAGCTGCCCGAGGACCACGGCATCATCTTCCCCGGCGGCTATTACCTGCAGAACGGCGATCACAAGGCGTTCGACGCGGCGATGGACGGCATGCAGTTCAAGCGCGCGATCCGCTCGCCCAACGGCGAGGACGTGCTGTACATCTTCTACGAGCGCGAAGGCGGCAAGTCGGCGCTGTTCGTCTACAACACCATCCGCCGCGCGCTGCAGAACCCGGTGTTCGGCCATGGCTATGCGCTGTTGCAGGACGGGCGCATGGTGCTGTTCCATGCCGAAGGTACCGAGCCGACCCGGATCCATCCGATGCAGGTCTGGCAGACCCCGTTCAGCAGCGACGAATTCGCCGCCAGGCGCGCGCCGGGCAACAGCTTCCTCGGCCGCATCGGCAACGCCGAACTGGTGCGCGGCATCTCCAACCTGTTCGGGCTGGCACGCGCGATCGAGCACGACGAGGTCTCGGTGCAGCGCTACGAGCTGCTGGTCGAGGACGCGCGGCGCCTGTTCGACGCCCACCACTGGCTGGACGACGAACACTGCGGCGGTCTCGGCGGCGTGCTGCGCGGCATCAGCGCCGCCGGCGAAGCGGTGCTAGACGAATACGAGAAGGTGCTGTCGATCCGCCAGCAGTCCGAGCAGGCGATGGTCGACGCCGTCGCCGCGCACAAGGCGCTGCTGGCGCGGCTGCAGCCGGAGAACTGGACCAGCATCCAGGAGTTCGTCGAGCCGCTCAATGCCATCGCCGCCCAGCGCGGGCAGCTGCTGACGATCCGCGAATACCGTTACATCGATACCGCAGCGATCGATGCGATGGGCGCGGCGCTGCAGCGGGCGCACGAGACGGTCGGCGCGGCCACCGGCCGCTTCCTCGGCAGCGAGACCGCACTGGCGCCGTTGAACGCACGCCTGGCCGAACTGGACGCGGCGGCGCAAGCGGCGGTCACCGCGCGCGCGCTGTCCGAACAGTTGCAGGCGATGCAGGCGCTGTCCAACGACCTGGACCTGCTCTCCGAGCTGATGGCCGGGCTCAAGGTCGACGATGCCACCGAGCGTACCCGCGTGGTCGAAACCCTGTCCGAAGTCTATGCGCGGCTCAACCAGGCGCGCGCGCGCGCCGAGCAGCGACGCAAGACCCTGGGCTCGGCCGAGAGCGTGGCCCAGTTCGCGGCGCAGTTCGCGCTGTTCGGCCAGGCCATCACCAGCGCGCTGTCCTTGTCCACCGATCCCGAGCGCGCCGACGAGCAGCTGTCGCGGTTGCTGCTGCAGCTGGAGGAACTGGAGAGCCAGTTCGGCGAGCACGAGCAGTTCCTCGGCGACATCCTCAGCAAGCGCGAAGAACTGATCGAGGCCTTCGACAGCCACAAGCAGGCCTTGCTCGACGAGCGCCAGCGCAAGGCGCGCTCGCTGCTCGACGCCGCCACGCGCATTCTCGACGGCCTGCCCAGGCGCACCGAACGCTTCGCCACGGCCGACGAACTCAATGCCTTCTTCGCCGGCGATCCGCTGATCCTCAAGCTGCGCGAACTGGCCGAACGCCTGCGCGGCTACCGCGACAGCGTCAAGGCCGACGATGTCGAGGCGCGCCTGAAGGGCGTGCGCGACCAGGCGGTACGCGCCTTACGCGACCGCAGCGAGCTGTTCGAGTCCGGCGGCAACGTGGTCCGGCTCGGCCCGCGGCACCGCTTCAGCGTCAACACCCAGGCGCTGGATCTGACCCTGCTGCCGCGCGAGGACGGGCTGGCCCTGCACCTCACCGGCACCGACTATCTGGAGCCGCTGCACGACGCCGCGCTGGAGGCGACGCGCGCCTACTGGCAGGTGACGCTGGATTCGGAATCGCCGGACCTGTACCGCGGCGAATACCTGGCCGGCAGCCTGCTCGAATCCGCGCTGGCCGGCCGCGACGGACTCGACCTGCCGGGCCTGCAGCAGCAGGCGGCCACGCCCGACGCGCTGGCCCGCAGCGTGCGCGATTTCGCCGCGCCGCGTTATCGCGAAGGCTACGAGCGCGGCATCCACGACCACGACGCCACGCGCATCCTGCAGGCCTTGCTGCCGCTGCATCAGGCAGCCGGCACCCTGGTGCATGCGCCGGCCGCGCGCGCGCTGGCGATGGCGTTCTGGGCCGAGCGCCAGCGCGACGCCGCGGTCGCGGCGTGGGTCGCGCGGCAAGCCGGCGCCGATGCGATCTTCCGCCTGTTCGGCGCAGGCGAGGGCCGCCAGGCGCTGCAGGCCGAGATGCAGCAGGCGCTGCAGCGCTTCCTCGACGACAGCCTGCTGCCGTTCGATGCCGGCCACGCCGCGGCGGCCGCCGCCTACCTGGCTGCCGAGCTGGCGCTGGGCGAGCCGACCTTCCCGCTCAGCCGCCACGCGCGCGAACTGCTCGACGCCTTGCATGCGCGCTTGGGCGAGGCCGGCCTGCGCGAAGACTTCGACCGCTCGCTGGAGCGCGTGCGCGGCCAGCTCGCCGCCGGCTGGGCCCTGGCCAGCCACTGGCTGCACGGCCTGTGCCAGGATCCGCGCTTCCTCGCCTATGCCGGCTACGTGCCGGAAGCGGTGGCGATCGTGCTGCTGGCCTCGCGGCTGCGCAGCCAGCACAGCGAGGTGCTGCTGATGACCACGGTGGAGGGCTTGCTCGGCGAGCATCCGCGCATCGAGGGCGGCCGCCTGACCATCGCCATCGACGATTTCCTGGCGCGCCTGCACCGCCACGAACAAACCTTTGTGCCGGGCTTTCGCCACTACCAGGCTTTGCGCCAGCAGGTCATCGTGCGCGAACGCGAGCAGCTGCGGCTCTCCGAGTTCAAGGCGCGGCCGCTGTCCTCGTTCGTGCGCAACAAGCTGATCAACGAGGTCTATCTGGGCGTGATCGGCGACAACCTGGCCAAGCAGATGGGCACCGTCGGCGAGAACAAGCGCAGCGACCTGATGGGCCTGTTGCTGATGATCTCGCCGCCGGGCTACGGCAAGACCACGCTGATGGAATACGTGGCCAGCCGCCTCGGCCTGGTCTTCATGAAGATCAACGGCCCGGCGCTGGGGCACGCGGTACGCTCGCTGGATCCGGAGCAGGCGCCGGACGCCACCTCGCGGCAGGAACTGCTCAAGCTCAACCTGGCGCTGGAGATGGGCAACAACACCATGCTGTATGTCGACGACATCCAGCACACCCATCCGGAGTTCCTGCAGAAGTTCATCTCGCTGTGCGACGGCACCCGCCGCATCGAGGGCGTATGGAAGGGGCGCACCCGCACCTACGACATGCGTGGCAAGAAGTTCTGCGTGGTGATGGCCGGCAATCCGTACACCGAGTCCGGCGAGGTGTTCAAGATTCCGGACATGCTCGCCAACCGCGCCGACGTCTACAACCTCGGCGACGTGCTCGGCGGCATGGAGGACGCGTTCGTGCTCAGCTACATCGAGAACAGCCTGACCTCCAATCCGGTGCTGGCGCCGCTGGCCACCCGCGAGCTGGCCGATCTGTACCTGCTGGTCGAGCGCGCGCGCGGCAAGGAGATTTCCACCAACGCGCTGAGCCACGCTTACAGCGGCGCGGAGATCAACGAGATCGTCGCCACCCTGCAGCGCATGCTGCGCGTGCGCGACGTGGTCTATCGGGTCAACCAGCAGTACATCGCCAGCGCCGCGCAGGACGATCGCTACCGCAGCGAGCCGCCGTTCCGGCTGCAGGGCAGCTACCGCAACATGAACAAGCTGGCGGAGAAGATCTCGCCGGTGATGAACGAGGCCGAGCTGCAGCAGCTGATCTCCGACCACTACCTGGGCGAGGCGCAATTGCTGACCAGCGGCGCCGAGGAAAACCTGCTCAAGCTGGCCGAACTGCGCGGCGCGATGGGCGCCGAAGACCTGGCGCGTTGGGAGCAGATCAAGCGCGATTTCCTGCGCAACAAGGCGATGGGCGCGGACGAGGCCGATGTCGGCGGACGCATGGTGGCGCAGTTGGCCGACATCGCCAGCGGCCTGCAGGTGCTGCGCGACGAACCCGCATCGGCGCAACAGCGCTGGGAGCAGATGCTGGCGCTGCTGCAGCAGGTGCTGGCCGAGCGCGAGCGTGCGCTACCGGCCCCTGCCGTTTCCGAATCCGCTTCGGCGCCGCCGCCTGCTTCGCCGCCGATGCCTGAATTGCAGCCGTTGCTGGACGCGCTGGCGCGCTCGCACGAAGGCCACGCCCAGGCCGGGCAGGCGCTCGCGGGCCTGGCCGAGGCAGTCCGCGCCTATCTGCGCGAGCCGGCGCCGCCGGCCGCGGTCGCGCCGCGCGAGCGCCGCCCGCGCACGCTGGCCGAACGCCAACTCGACGAAGCGCTGGCGCGGCATTTCTACGGCGAGGCCGGGGCCGCGCGCGGCGACGATCCGGAGCCCAGCCCGGCGTGAGTGCGGACATCGCCCCGGCGCTGCCGCAGCCGCCTGCCGCGCCGCTGCAGATGGGCGACGCCCAGGCCGCGGCAAGCTACGCGGCGCTGTTGCTGGACGCCGTCGGCCAGGCGCTGGCGCAGCGCGACGCGACAGCCGATGGCGGTGCCGCGCTGGTCCGCGAGCTGGAGCACATCCAGCAGGCGCTGCAAGCGCGCGATCCGCAGCGCATCCGTCGCGCCAGCGGCGTGCTTGGGCGGCTGCTCGGGCGCGACCTGGAAGCGCAGGCCGAGGCCGAGACCCTGAGTTCGCAGATGGGCGTGGTGCTGCTGCGCGCCGATCAGCAGGCGGCCGGATTGCAGCAGCGTCTCGATGGCCATGGCGCGCTGGCTGCTGCGGCGGATGCCGGCGTCGCCGCGCTCGAACGCTGGATCGCCGCCGTGCCGGTGCCGGCCGACGGCACGCAGCTGGCCGAGGCCTGGAGCCGGCGCCTGGATCACCTGCAGCGCGTCGCTGTCGCCTGGCGGCTGGAGGCCGCGCAGTGGCGCCTGCTGCAACAGCAGGGCAACGAGTTGCTGCAGCGCTATCGGCATATCCGCGAGGTGCTGCTGCCGGCGTGGCGGCAGGCCGAGTCGGCGCTGCAGGCGGCGCATGGCGCAGCCCACACCACCCGCGCCGCGCAGGCGCAGCAGCGCATCCTGGCCGAACTCCAGGCGATGCGGGCTAGACTGCGCTGAGCCTGCGCCCGAGCCGCCGCGTCCCGCTATCGAAGGAGAGAAGCACGATGACCCAGGAAAATCCGCTGCTGCCGCAGGTTGCGCCGGCCACACCCGATGCGGCCGAGCTCAAGGCCGTGGGCCTGGTGGCCGACGATCGCGAGCAGATCGCCGCGCTTGCGCAAGGGCTGCGCGAGCTGACTCCGGGCAGCCTGCACCTGTTCGGCAGCGAGGTCGCCGCGCATACCGCGGCCTTTTCCAGCCAGTTGCTGGAGCAGGTACGCAACCGCGATCTCGAAGCCACCGGCGACAAGCTCGGCGAAGTGGTGCGGATCGCGCGCGCGCTGAAGCTGGACCAGCTCGGCGAACGCTCGCGGGTGCCGCTGATCGGCGGCCTGATCGACCGGCTGCGCGCCTCCAAGGGCGAGTTGGTGCAGAAATTCAGCGACACCAACCGCCAGATCGAACAATTGCTGCGCGATGTCGGTGCGCAGCAGACGAGCCTGAGCCAGCGCGTGGGCGAGTTCGATCGCATGCACCAGATGGTGCAGGCCGAACGCCGCGAGCTGGGCCTGCACGTCGCTGCCGGCAAGCTGCGGCTGGCCGAACTGCAGCATCAACATCTGGCGCTGGCGGGGCAGGACGATCCGCAGGCGCGCGGCCAGCGCGCCGAGATCGACACCGCCATCCGCCTGCTCGACAAGCGCGTCGGCGACCTGCAGGTGATGCAGCATGCCGCCGACCAGGCGCTGCCGATGATCCGCCTGATCCAGGCCAACGCGCTGCAGTTGATCGAGAAGTTCAACACCGTGCGCGACATCACCATCCCGTCGTGGAAGCGCCAGTTCGCGATCCAGCTGTCGCTGAGCGAGCAGCAGAATGCCGCGGCGCTGTCCAACGCCATCGACGACGCCACCAACGACATCATGCGCCGCAACGCCGAGCTGATGCGGCAGACCTCGGTGGACACCGCGCGCGCCAACCAGCGCGCGGTGATCGACATGGATACGCTGCGCCATGTGCACGAGCAGTTGATCGCCACGGTGGAAGAGGTGCGCGAGATCCACCGCGACGGCATGCAGCAGCGGCGCGCGGCCGAGGTCGAACTTGCGCGATTGCGCGACGAACTGCAGCAGCGCCTGGCCGCGCCGACCCCGGCCGGCTGAGGCGGTCGCGCCGACCACGCGCAGCGGCCGACAGGCTGAAGCCACTGTAGGAGCGGCTTCAGCCGCGACAGACATCCAACAACGCCTCACACCCGAGGGCCGCCTTCTCGATGCCATTGCCGTAGCGCTGGTTCCCGGCAAACAAGCGAAAGACGCTCAATCGCCGCCCTGCCGCAACTCGCTCGCCAGCCACCGCGCCAGCGCTTCCACTCGCGGATCTTGCTGCTCCCGGCGCGCGCACAGCGCCCATTGCCCGCCGGTCTCGGCGAAGCCCCACGGCGCCAGCAGGCGGCCGTTAGCCAGGTCGTCGGCGACCAGCGGCTGCGGCGCGATCGCCACGCCGATGCCGGCCAGCGCCGCTTCGAGCAGGTAGTACAGGTGTTCGAAGCCGGTGCCGTAGCGCAGCGCGGCAGGGTTCACGCCGTGCGCCTGCGCCCAGGACGGCCACGCCTGCGGGCGCGAGGCGGTGTGCAGCAACGGTTGCTGCAGCAGTGCCGAGGGCGGCCCTGCCGCCAGCGCCTGTGCCTGCGGCAGGGCCGGGCTGAGCACCGGGCCGATCCGCTCCGGCGCCAGCACGTGGACCTGCCAACCGTCCGGCCACGGCGCCTGGCCGAGCAGCAGCGCGGCGTCCAAGCCGTCCAGCTCGGCGCCGAATTCGCCTTCGTGCGCGGACAGGTGCAGGGTCAGCGCGGGCAGGTCGCGCTGCAGCGCCTGCAGTCGCGGAATCATCCAGCGCGCCAGGATGCTACCCGGGCAACCCAGCACCAGCGCGCTGGGCCGCGCTGGGCGGCGCAGTTCCGCCACCGCGTCCTGCAACTGGGCGAAGGCGCCGCCGGCCGCGTCGCGCAGCCGCTCGCCGGCCGCGGTCGGGCGGATGCCGCGGCCCTCGCGCTGCAGCAGCGCCAGCCCCAGTTCCTCTTCCAGCAGCCGGATCTGGCGGCTGACCGCGCCATGGGTGACGTGCAGCTCGGCCGCCGCGCCGCCGACGCTGCGCAGCCGCGCGGCGGCCTCGAACGCGCGCAGCGCGTTCAGCGAGGGCAGGCGGCGCAGACCGGACATGTGAGATTTCCTGACGGATATGCGCAGACTTTATCGGTTTTTACGCGGCGACGCGTGCGCTAAAGTGCAGGCCTGTCCCACTTGCCGTGATCGCCATGTCCTCCGCCCCCATCAGCGACTTCCACGCCTATCCAGACGCCAATGGCCACTTCGGCCGCTACGGCGGCCGCTTCGTCGCCGAGACCCTGATCGGGCCGCTGCAGGAGCTGGCCGCGGCCTACGACCAGGCGCGCCAGGATCCGGCCTTCATCGCCGAGTACGACAAGGACCTCAAGCACTACGTCGGCCGGCCCAGCCCGATCTACCACGCCGAGCGGCTCAGCCGCGAAGTCGGCGGCGCGCAGATCCTGCTCAAGCGCGAGGACCTGAACCACACCGGCGCGCACAAGATCAACAACACCATCGGCCAGGCGCTGCTGGCCAGCCGCATGGGCAAGACCCGCATCATCGCCGAGACCGGCGCCGGCCAGCACGGCGTGGCCAGCGCCACCGTGGCCGCGCGGCTGGGTCTGGAATGCGTGGTGTACATGGGCGCCACCGATATCGAGCGGCAGAAGATCAACGTCTACCGGATGCAGCTGCTCGGCGCGCAGGTGGTGCCGGTGACCTCCGGCTCGGCCACGCTCAAGGACGCGCTGAACGAGGCGATGCGCGACTGGGTGACCAACGTGCAGGACACCTTCTACATCATCGGCACCGTTGCCGGCCCAGATCCGTATCCGCGCATGGTGCGCGACTTCAACGCCATCGTCGGCCGCGAGGCGCGCGCGCAGATGCTCGAGGACTACGGCCGCCTGCCGGACGCGATCAGCGCCTGCGTCGGCGGCGGCAGCAACGCCATCGGCCTGTTCCACGCCTTCCTCAACGATCCGGGGGTGAAGATCTACGGCGCCGAAGCCGCCGGCGACGGCATCGCCAGCGGCCGCCACGCCGCCTCGATCGCCGCCGGCCGCCCCGGCGTGCTGCACGGCAACCGCACCTACGTGATCTGCGACGACGACGGCCAGATCATCGAGACCCATTCGGTGTCCGCCGGCCTGGACTACCCGGGCGTCGGCCCCGAGCACGCGTTCCTGTCCGACAGCGGCCGCGCGGTCTACCAGGGCATCACCGACGACGAAGCGCTGGCCGCGTTCCACCTGCTGGCGCATACGGAGGGCATCCTCGCCGCGCTGGAATCCAGCCACGCGGTGGCGCAATCGATCAAGCTGGCGCGCGAGTTGCCCAAGGATGCGCTGGTGCTGTGCAACCTGTCCGGCCGCGGCGACAAGGACGTGCACACCATCGCCGCGCGCGAAGGCATGGTGCTGTGAGTGGGCGCGGCGGCGGCAACGATCTTTATCAGACTTGGCGCGACCCGCAACACGGGTTCGCGGTTCGCTACGAAACCGGAGAAGGCACCGTGAGATCGATGTACTGGGGAAGCTGGAACGCCGTGCAACTGGTGGAGGGCTGCGTATGAGCTGCGCCGCGAACCGCATCGCCGCACGCTTCGACGCGCTGCGCCAGGCCGGGCGCAAGGCGCTGATTCCGTTCGTCACCGCCGGCGATCCGTCGCTGGAGGCGACGGTACCGGCGATGCATGCTCTGGTCGAGGCCGGCGCCGACGTGATCGAACTCGGCGTGCCGTTCTCCGACCCGATGGCCGACGGTCCCACCATCCAGCGCAGCTCCGAACGCGCGCTGGCGCGCGGCGCCGGCCTGGCCTACGTGCTGGAGACGGTCAGCGCGTTCCGCCGCGACGATGCGGCCACGCCAGTGGTGCTGATGGGCTACCTCAACCCAGTCGAGATCCACGGCGCCGCGCGCTTCGCCGAGGAAGCGGTGGCGGCCGGCGTGGATGGCGTACTGCTGGTCGACCTGCCGCCGGAAGAGTCGGCCGAAACCCTGGCGATCTTCGCCGCCGCCGGCCTGGACCTGATCGTGCTGGCTTCCCCGACCACCAGCGACGCGCGCATCGGCCTGTTGTGCGATACGGCGCGCGGCTACCTGTACTACGTCAGCTTCGCTGGCGTCACCGGTGCCGACCACCTCGACACCCGCGCCGCCGGCGACCGCCTGCGTCAGTTGCGCGCGCGTTCGGCGGTGCCGGTGGTGGCCGGGTTCGGGATCAAGGACGCCGCCAGCGCCAAGGCCATGGCGGTGGACGCCGACGGCGTGGTGGTCGGCAGCGCGCTGGTCGCGGCTCTGGCCGAGGCGACCACCACGGAGGCGGTGCGCGAACGCGCGCTGGCCTTCCTGGCGCCGCTGCGGCAGGCGCTGGACCAGGGGTGAGGGGCTGGATCCGCCGGCGGTTGGTGCTGCCCGGCGGCAAGATCGGCAGGCGTTTGCGGTAGCGGCTCGGTTGCGGGTTTTCTAGGCCCGAGGGGTAGGCTGCGCGGCTTCGCCCATACCTTCGCCGCTGCGCCCGCTCCGCGCCCCGGCCCGCACCAATGGCGGGGCGCTTCACGGCACGCACGCCGTGCTCTCTCGCCCGCCAGGAGCGGGGAGGTAAGCCCCCGCTTGCTATGCGACCCGATTGCGCGCCGGTAACGGGGTAGGGATGTTGCGGCGCATCAACCGGCGTGGCGCTGCGGCCCGCATGACGTCGTTGCGGCGCGATATCTAGCACCGCGCTAGACTGTCGCCCCTTGGCGGCCTGGTGGGCCGCGCGACTGGATCGTCATTCCGCATGAGTTGGCTCAGCAAATTGATGCCCTCCGGCATCCGCACCGATAGCACGCCCAGCAAGAAGCGCAGCGTCCCCGAAGGCCTGTGGGAGAAATGCCCCAACTGCAGCGCTGTGCTGTACCGGCCGGAGCTGGAGGAGAACCTGGAGGTGTGCCCGAAGTGCGGCCACCACATGGCGATCCGCGCGCGCGCGCGCCTGGCCTCGCTGTTCGATCCGGACACCACGCCGACCGAGATCGGCGCGCGCCTGGGCCCGACCGACGCGCTGAAATTCAAGGATCAGAAGAAGTACAGCGAACGCATCAAGATCTCGCAGAAGAGCACCGGCGAGTACGACGCGCTGATCGCGATGCAGGGCCTGCTCAAGGCGCAGCCGCTGGTTGCGGCCTCGTTCGATTTCGCCTTCATGGGCGGCTCGATGGGCTCGGTGGTCGGCGAGCGTTTCGCGTTGGCCGCGGAGACCGCGCTGCAGATCGGCGCGCCGTTCGTGTGCTTCTCCGCCAGCGGCGGCGCGCGCATGCAGGAAGGCCTGTTGTCGCTGATGCAGATGGCCAAGACCTCGGCCGCGCTCGGCCGCCTGCGCGAAGCCGGCCTGCCGTACGTGTCGGTGCTGACCCATCCGACCACCGGCGGCGTTTCGGCCAGCTTCGCCATGCTCGGCGACATCAACATCGCCGAGCCGTACGCGCTGATCGGCTTCGCCGGCCCGCGGGTGATCGAGCAGACCGTGCGCGAGACCCTGCCGGAAGGCTTCCAGCGCTCGGAGTTCCTGCTCGAGCATGGCGCGATCGACCAGATCTGCGACCGCCGCGAATTGCGCGACCGCCTGTCCGAACTGCTGGCGATGATGATGCGCCAGCCGGCTCCGGCCAAGACCGAGGTGGTGGCATGAAGGCCGGGATTCGGGATTCGGGATTCGGGATTCGTGGTCCCGCGCGGCCGATGGATTGCGCATCTAGCGCGCGTTTCGTTGGGCCGACGCAATTTCCAGGCTTTGCCCGATTCCCGATTCCCGATTCCCGATTCCCAGCCGCATGAGCACCCGCAAGTACTTCGGCACCGACGGCATCCGCGGCCGGGTCGGGCAGGGCGCCATTTCCGCCGATTTCGTGATGCGCCTGGGTAATGCGTTGGGCCGCGTGCTCGGCGCCGGCGCCGCCGGCACTGCGCGGCCGACGGTGGTGATCGGCAAGGACACGCGCATCTCCGGCTACATGTTCGAATCGGCATTGGAGGCCGGGCTGGTCGCCGCCGGTGTCGACGTGCAGCTGCTCGGGCCGATGCCGACCCCGGCGGTGGCGTTCCTGACCCGCACGCTCGGCGCCGACGCCGGCATCGTGATCAGCGCCTCGCACAATCCGCACTACGACAACGGCATCAAGTTCTTTTCCGCCGAGGGCGAGAAGCTCGACGACGCCACCGAGAGCGCGATCGAAGCCGCGCTCGACGCGCCGTTCGCCACGGTGGAATCCGAGCGTCTGGGTAAGGCGATGCGCGCGCGCGACGCGATCGGCCGCTACATCGAGTTCTGCAAGGCCAGCGTGCCGCGCGGTTTCGACCTGCGCGGGCTGAAGGTGGTGCTGGACTGCGCGCACGGCGCGACCTACCACATCGCGCCGCTGCTGTTCCGCGAGCTGGGCGCCGAGGTGATCGCGATCGGTGCCGCGCCGGACGGGCTCAACATCAATGCCGGGGTCGGCTCGATGCACATCGACAACCTCGCCAGCAACGTGCGCCAGCATGGCGCACAGCTGGGCATCGCCTTCGACGGCGACGGCGACCGCGTGCTGATGGCCGACGACCAGGGCAACCCGGTCGACGGCGACGACCTGCTGTACGTGCTGGCCTGCGGCTGGCAGGCCAGCGGCCGCCTGCGCGGGCCGGTGGTCGGCACGCTGATGACCAACTACGGGCTGGAACAGGCGCTGGCCGCGCTGCAGCTGCCGTTCCTGCGGGTCAAGGTCGGCGACCGCTACGTGCACCAGGCGCTGGTCGAGCACGGCGGCGTGCTCGGCGGCGAGACTTCCGGGCACATGCTGTGCCTTGACCGCGCCACCACTGGCGATGCCATCGTCAGCGCGTTGCAGGTGCTTGAGGTGCTCAAGCGCTCGCGGCAGAGCCTGCGCCAGGCGCTGCAGGGTCTGCGCAAGGTGCCGCAGCAGACCGTCAACGTGCGCCTGCAGCAAGGCGCGCGCCCGGCCGAGGCGGCCAGCGTGCAGGCCGCGCTGGCCGCGGCGCAGGCGGCGGTGCAGGGGCGCGGGCGCGCCTTCCTGCGTCCGTCCGGCACCGAGCCGGTGGTGCGGGTCACGGTCGAGGCCGACGACGCCGCGCTGATGCGCGACACCCTGGAAAAGCTCGCCGAGGCGGTCCGTGACGCGGCGTGAGTCGATCGCCATCGGCATCGTGGTGGTCATCGCCAAGGCGGCCACCTTTTACCTGCTGTACCGCCTGCTGATCTGATCGCGGCGTCTTTCCCTTTCACGACTACGGTTACCGCCATGACTGCGCGCATCCCGACCCTGGACATCACCCGCTTCGACACTGACCGCGACGCCTTCGTCGCCGAGCTGGGCGCGGCCTACCGCGAGTGGGGCTTCGCCGGCATTCGCAACCATGGCATCGCGCAGGCGCAGATCGATGCGGCCTATGGCGTGTTCAAGGCGTTCTTCGCCTTGCCGGAGGAGGTCAAGCGCAAGTACCACGTGCCCGGCAGTGGCGGCGCGCGCGGCTACACCGCGTTCGGCGTGGAAACCGCCAAGGACTCCAAGCACTTCGACCTGAAGGAGTTCTGGCACATCGGCCGCGAGATTGGCGAGGATTCAAAATATCGCGACGTGATGCTGCCGAACCTGTGGCCGAGCGAAGTGCCGGGCTTCCGCGAGCACGGCTACGGCCTGTACCAGGCGCTGGACCAGCTCGGCGCGCGCGTGCTGGCGGCGCTGGCGTTGCATATCGGCCTGCCCGAGCACTACTTCGCCGACAAGACCGATTCGGGCAACGCGATCCTGCGCCCGATCCACTACCCGCCGATCACGGCCGACGATATCCCCAATGTGCGCGCCGGCGCGCACGAGGACATCAACCTGATCACCCTGCTGGTCGGCGCCAGCGCCGCCGGCCTGGAAGTGAAGTCCAAGCAGGGCGAGTGGGTGCCGTTCACCTCCGACGCCGACACCATCGTGGTCAACATTGGCGACATGCTGCAGCGCCTGACCAACCACGTGTATCCCTCGACCACCCACCGCGTGGTCAACCCGCCGGGCGAACAGGCGCGGCAACCGCGCTACTCGGTGCCGTTCTTCCTGCACCCGAACCCGGATTTCGTCATCGACGTGCTGCCGTCCTGCGTCAGCGCCGACAACCCCAGCCGCTACCCCGAGCCGATCACCGCGCAGGGGTATCTGGAAGAGCGGTTGCGCGAGATCAAGCTGAAATAGTCGGGATTGGGGATTCGGGATTGGGGATTCGCAAAAGCGGGGCGTGCGCTGCGGATACAAACGCCGGCTAGGGAATCCGCTCTTGCGAATCCCTAATCCCGAATCCCAAATCCCGGCTCACAACGGCCTGATTCGCTGCGAGCCGCGTCGTATCACTCTCAGCAGCAGCGCGTTCGGCAGCAATGCGACCAGGCCCAGCAGGGCGCGGTAGAACGCGCCCGGCACCACCCGCACGCGGCCGTGTTCGGCGCCGTCGATGCCGGCGCGTGCGACCGCGGCGGTCTGCAGCCAGGCCCAGCGCGGCAGTTTGTTCATCTGTTCGCGGGTGCCGGTCACGTCGTGGAATTCGGACCAGGTGAAGCCCGGGCACAGTGCGCAGACGTTGACGCCGCGGTCGGCGTTTTCCAGCGCCAGCGATTCGCTGAAGCGCAGCATGAAGCTCTTGGCCGCCGCGTACAGGGTCTGCCCGTCGGCGCCGGGCACCAGTGCGGCGAACGAGGCGACGTTGAGGATGCGGCCCTGGCCGCTGGCGCGCAGTGCCGGCAGCAGGCGCCAGGTCAGTTCGCAGACCGCGCCGACCATCACCTGCAGGAACGCGGCGTGGGTGGCCCAGTCGCTGTCGGGAAAGCGGCCCGGCACGCCGTAGCCGGCGTTGTTGACCAGGATCCGCACCGCCAGGCCGCGCCGTTCCAGTTCGGCCACCAGCGCGGCCGGTGCCGCCGGGTCGGCCAGGTCGGCGACCACGATCTGCACCGGCACCTGCGCGCGCAGTTCCTCGGCCAGCGCCTGCAGCAGCGCCTCGCGCCGCGCGCTGAGGATCAGCGGCACGCCGCGGCGCGCGTATTCGCGGGCGATCTCGCGGCCGATGCCGCTGGAGGCGCCGGTGATCAGGGCATGGCCGGAAGGCTGGGGCATGGCGGTCTCGCAGAGGCGGCAAAGGGTGGGGCGGGGCGGCGGCGGAGGCGGCGAAGCGGGGCGCCCGCGCCGGGCCTCACCGCGCATCGGCTATCCTTTCGGCACTTTTTCGCCGGAGAACGCGCCGATGCGACGCAAGATCGTAGCCGGAAACTGGAAGCTGCACGGCAATCGCCATTTCGCCACGGCGCTGGTGCACGAGGTGGCCGCGGGCCTGCCCGCCGACGGCGTGGAGGTGGTGATCCTGCCGCCGCTGCCGTACCTGGGCGACCTGATCGAGGATTTCGAGGACCATGCGTTGCGCTTCGGCGCGCAGGACGTGAGCAGCAACGAGAAGGGCGCCTACACCGGCGAGGTGTCGGCGGCGATGCTGGTCGATGTCGGCGCCGAGTACGGCCTGGTCGGGCATTCGGAGCGGCGCCAGTACCATCACGAGAGCAGCGAACTGGTCGCGCGCAAGTTCGCCGCGGCGCTGCATGCCGGGCTGATCCCGATCCTGTGCGTGGGCGAGACCCTGGAGCAGCGCGAGGCCGGCCAGACTGAATCGGTCATCGCCGCGCAGCTGGCGCCGGTGCTGGCGCTGGTCGGCGCGCAGGGCTTCGCCCAGGCCGTGGTCGCCTACGAGCCGGTGTGGGCGATCGGCACCGGGCGCACCGCCAGCCCGGCCCAGGCGCAGGCGGTACACGCCTTCATCCGTGGCGAAGTCGCCGCCCACGATGCTAGAATCGCTGATTCGCTGCCGCTCCTGTATGGGGGCAGCGTCAAGCCCGACAACGCCGCCGAGCTGTTCGCACAGCCGGACGTCGATGGCGGGCTGGTCGGCGGCGCTTCGCTGGTCGCCCAAGAGTTCCTGGCCATCGCGCGAGCGGCGGCCGCCCGTTAACCGAACGGTCGCCGTGCTGGCGGCCGCTCGCTACTCAAGTCGCAACTGTCCGGACGGATTTCGAAATGCTGATGGTCATCCTCAATGTGGTCTACGTGCTGGTGGCGATCGCGATGATCGCGCTGATCCTGATGCAGCGCGGTTCCGGCGCGGCGGCGGGTTCGGGCTTCGGCGCGGGTGCGTCCGGCACCGTGTTCGGATCGCGCGGCGCGTCCAACTTCCTGTCCAAGTCGACCAAGTGGCTGGCGGTGGTGTTCTTCGGCATCAGCCTGTTCATGGCCTGGTATGCCGGCCACAGCGCGCGCCCGGCCGCGGAGGCCAATCTCGGCGTGATGTCGCAGGCCGCGACCCCGTCCCCGGCCGCGCCGGCCGGCGAGCTGCAGATCCCGCAGGCCCCGGCCTCGACCGCGCCGGCCGCTGCCGCACCTGCCGCTGCGGTGCCCGCGCAGCAGCCGCCGGAAAATGCACAACAAAAGTCGCCTGCCCCATCGCAGAAAGACTGAAGACGGTTACAATATGTTGCGCGGCGGGATGCCGCGCGCGATACGCAAGCCCAGGTGGCGGAATTGGTAGACGCACTACCTTGAGGTGGTAGCGACTTAGGTCGTAGGGGTTCGAGTCCCCTCTTGGGCACCATTGTTTGGCTACGGTTTCTGCGCAGGAACGTCACGTCCCTTGCCGGAAGATCGTCTATCCCATGCCTGCGCGGCACGCGCGCGGGCACAGGCAAGAGAGAATTGCGAGTGCTGGCCGAATATTTGCCCACCCTACTGTTTCTGATCGTGGCCACCGGAATCGGCGTCGCGCTGATGCTGGTGGGACGGTTCCTCGGTCCCCGGCGTCCCGACGCGAAGAAGCTCTCGCCCTACGAGTGCGGCTTCGAGGCCTTCGAGGACGCGCGCATGAAGTTCGACGTGCGCTACTACCTGATCGCGATCCAGTTCATCGTCTTCGATCTGGAAATCATCTTCATCGTGCCGTGGACGCAGGTGTTCATGGACCTGGGCGCTCGCTCCCTGGTCACCATGGGCCTGTTCGTCGGCATGCTGTTCCTCGGTTTTATCTACGTGTGGAAGAAGGGAGCGCTGGAATGGGAGTGATTCAGACCCTGGATCGCCTGATGACCAACCCGATCCCGGAAGGGCGGGTCGACGACATCCTGCGTCCCGAAGGCGAGAACCCGTTGCTCGAGAAGGGCTACGTGACCACCAGCGTCGATGCGCTGCTGAACTGGGCGCGCACCGGCTCAATGTGGCCGATGACCTTCGGTCTGGCCTGCTGCGCGGTCGAGATGATGCACGCCGGCGCCGCGCGCCTGGACCTGGACCGCTACGGCGTGGTGTTCCGCCCGTCGCCGCGCCAGTCCGACGTGATGATCGTCGCTGGCACCCTGGTCAACAAGATGGCCCCGGCGCTGCGCAAGGTCTACGACCAGATGCCCGACCCGAAGTGGGTGATCTCGATGGGCAGCTGCGCCAACGGCGGCGGCTACTACCACTATTCGTATTCGGTGGTGCGCGGCTGCGACCGCATCGTGCCGGTGGACATCTACGTCCCGGGCTGCCCGCCGACCGCCGAAGCGCTGGTCTACGGCATCTTGCAGCTGCAGAAGAAGATCTGGCGAACCCAGACCATCGCGCGCTGATTCCTCTTACTTCTTAAGAGCACGCCAAGCCCCCATGGCAGAGCAAGCATCTTCCTTTAGCGACCGACTCGGCGCCCGTTTCCCCGGCAGCCAGGTGTTCGTGGTCCTCCCGCGTGGCGAAGTCACCCTGGAAGTGCCGGCCGACGCCTGGCACGCCACCTGCCTGGCGCTGCGCGACGAGTTCGGTTTCGAGCAATTGTCCGACCTGTGCGGCGTGGACTACCTGGGCTACGGCAGCGACGAGTGGGATACCGCCGACGTGTCGTCGCAGGGCTTCAGTCGCGGCGTCGAAGGCAAGGGCATGGGCCGTTTCGGCTGGGGCGAGTTCCCCAGCGGCGAGACCGCCGGCGACATCCAGCCGTTGCCGGTGCCGCTGCAGCGCTATGCGGTGCTCGCACAGCTGATCTCCTATCGCCACAACCAGCGCCTGCGCGTGCGCTGCTATGCGCCGAACGAAGACCTGCCGGTGGTGGCCTCGGTCACCGACATCTGGCCGGGCGCGAACTGGTTCGAGCGCGAGGCGTTCGACCTGTTCGGCGTGGTCTTCGCCGGCCACCCGGACCTGCGCCGCATCCTCACCGACTACGGCTTCGTCGGCCATCCGTTCCGCAAGGATTTCCCGCTGATCGGCAACGTCGAAGTGCGTTACGACGAAGAGAAGCAGCGCGTGGTCTACGAGCCGGTGACCTCGGTCGAGCCGCGCGTCGGTGTGCCGCGCGTGATTCGCGACGATGCGCGCTACCAGACCGCCGCGGGCGAAGCATTCAAGGAGCCCGCCAAGTGAGCGAGTACCACCAGGCGCACGACGCCTTCGCCAGCAATCCTGCCGAAAGCAAGCAGGAGATCCGCAACTACACCATGAACTTCGGCCCGCAGCATCCGGCCGCGCATGGCGTGCTGCGCCTGATCCTGGAAATGGACGGCGAGACCGTGGTTCGCGCCGATCCGCATATCGGCCTGCTGCACCGTGGCACCGAGAAGCTGGCCGAGTCCAAGCCGTTCAACCAGTCGATCGGCTACATGGATCGCCTCGACTACGTGTCGATGATGTGCAACGAGCACGCCTACGTGCGCGCGATCGAGACCCTGATGGGGATCGAGGCGCCGGAGCGCGCGCAGTACATCCGCACCATGTTCGACGAGATCACGCGCATCCTGAACCACCTGATGTGGGTCGGTTCCAACGGCCTGGATCTGGGCGCGATGGCGGTGATGCTGTACGCGTTCCGCGAGCGCGAAGAGCTGATGGACTGCTACGAGGCGGTGTCCGGCGCGCGCATGCACGCGACCTATTACCGGCCCGGCGGCGTCTATCGCGATCTGCCGGACCGCATGCCCAAGTACAAGGAATCACGCTGGCACAAGGGCAACGCGCTGAAGCGGCTCAACGCCGCGCGCGAAGGCTCGCTGCTCGACTTCCTGGAAGACTTCACCAGCACCTTCCCGGGCCGGGTCGACGAGTACGAGACCCTGCTCACCGACAACCGCATCTGGAAGCAGCGCACCGTGGGCATCGGCGTGGTCACGCCGGAACAGGCCTATGGCTGGAGCATGACCGGGGTGATGCTGCGCGGCTCGGGCATCGAGTGGGACCTGCGCAAGAAGCAGCCCTACGCCAAGTACGACGCGGTGGATTTCGACATCCCGGTCGGCACCAACGGCGACTGCTACGACCGCTATCTGGTGCGCGTGGCCGAGATGCGCGAATCCAACCGCATCATCCAGCAATGCGTGAAGTGGCTGAAGGCCAATCCTGGCCCGGTGATGGTCGAGAACTTCAAGGTCGCCCCGCCCAAGCGCGCGGAGATGAAGGACGACATGGAAGCCTTGATCCATCACTTCAAGCTGTTCAGCGAAGGCTATTGCGTGCCGGCCGGCGAGACCTATTGCGCGGTCGAGGCGCCGAAGGGCGAGTTCGGCTGCTACCTGGCGTCCGACGGTGCCAACAAGCCGTTCCGCGTGCACCTGCGTGCGCCGGGTTTCGCCCATCTGTCCTCGATGGACGCGATCGTGCGCGGGCACATGCTGGCCGACGTGGTGGCGATGATTGGTACCTATGATCTGGTGTTTGGTGAGGTCGACCGATGAAGGCGACAGGTAATTTCGAAGCGGCGCGCGACGTCGATCCGATGTTGGTGCTGAGCGACAAGACGCGCGCGCACATCGATCACTGGCTGGCCAAGTTCCCGCCGGACCGTAAGCGTTCGGCGGTGCTGCAGGGCCTGCACGCCGCGCAGGAGCAGAACCAGGGCTGGTTGACCGACGAACTGATCGTCGGCGTGGCCAAGTACCTGGAGCTGCCGCCGGTGTGGGCCTACGAGGTCGCCAGCTTCTACTCGATGTTCGAGACCGAGAAGGTCGGCCGCAACAACGTCGCCTTCTGCACCAACATCAGCTGCTGGCTCAACGGCGCCGAAGACCTGGTCGCGCATGCGGAGAAGAAGCTCGGCTGCAAGTTGGGCCAGTCCACCGCCGATGGCCGCGTCTACCTCAAGCGCGAAGAAGAATGCCTTGCCGGCTGCGCCGGCGCGCCGATGATGGTGATCAACGGCCACTATCACGAGCAGTTGACCAAGGACAAGGTCGACGCGCTGCTGGACGGGTTGGAGTAACGGCAATGGCACAGCATCCCCACGCTCCCACCGGTCCGGTCGGCCCGGCCCCACTGCCGCACCAGGTCGTGCTGACCACGCTGCACTACGACACCCCGTGGTCGTACGAGAGCTACTTGAAGACCGGTGGCTACGCCGCGCTGCGCAAGATCCTCGAAGAGAAGATCGCGCCGGAGCAGGTGGTCGAGATGGTCAAGCAGTCGAACCTGCGCGGCCGCGGCGGCGCCGGCTTCCCGACCGGCCTGAAGTGGTCGTTCATGCCCAAGGGCGCGCCGCAGAAATACATCCTGTGCAACTCGGACGAGTCCGAGCCGGGCACCTGCAAGGACCGCGACATCCTGCGCTACAACCCGCATTCGGTGGTGGAGGGCATGGCCATCGCCTGCTACGCCACCGGCAGCACGGTCGGCTACAACTACCTGCGCGGCGAGTTCCACCACGAGCCGTTCGAGCACTTCGAGCAGGCCCTGGCGGACGCGTATTCCAACGGCTGGTTGGGCAAGAACGTGCTCGGCAGCGGCGTGGACATCGACATCTACGGTGCGCTGGGCGCCGGCGCCTACATCTGCGGCGAAGAGACCGCGCTGATGGAGTCGCTGGAAGGCAAGAAGGGCCAGCCGCGCTACAAGCCGCCGTTCCCGGCCAATTTCGGTCTGTACGGCAAGCCGTCGACGATCAACAACACCGAGACCTACGCCTCGGTGCCGGCGATCATCCGCAACGGCCCGGAATGGTTCCTGGGCCTGAGCAAGACCAAGAACGGCGGGCCGAAGATTTTCTCGGTCTCCGGCTGCGTGCAGAAGGGCGGCAACTTCGAGGTGCCGCTGGGCACCACCTTCGACGAACTGCTGGAGATGGCTGGCGGTCTGAAGCCAGGCCGTACGCTGAAGGGCGCGGTGCCGGGCGGCGTGTCGATGCCGGTGCTGAAGGCCGAGCAGCTCAAGGGCCTGCAGATGGACTACGACACCCTGCGCGCGCTGGGCACCGGCCTGGGTTCGGGCGCCATCGTGGTGCTCGACGACAGCGTGTGCTGCGTCAAGTTCGCCTGCCGCATCTCGCAGTTCTTCCACAAGGAATCCTGCGGCCAGTGCACCCCGTGCCGCGAGGGCACCGGCTGGATGCACCGCGTGCTCGAGCGCATCGTCGCCGGCAAGGCCACGATGGAAGACCTGCACCAGTTGAGGACGGTAGCCGGCCAGATCGAAGGCCACACCATCTGCGCGTTCGGTGAAGCGGCGGCATGGCCCATCCAGGGTTTCCTGCGCCAGTTCTGGGACGAATTCGAGTACTACATCGTCAACGGTCATTCGATGGTTGACGGCAAGAAGCTGGAGGCAGCCGCCGCATGAGCGCGCAACCCAACAATCCTGGCGCGACCCCGGCCGTGGTGCCGGAGGGACATGTGACCGTCGAGATCGACGGCCAGTCCCTGGTCGTGCCCAAGGGTTCGATGATCATCCAGGCCGCCGACAAGGCCGGCATTCCGATCCCGCGTTTCTGCTACCACGAGAAGCTGCCGATCGCGGCCAACTGCCGCATGTGCCTGGTCGATGTGGAGAAGTCGCCGAAGCCGTCGCCCGCCTGCGCGACGCCGGTGATGGACGGCATGAAGGTCGCCACGCGCAGCGAGAAGGCGCTGAAGTACCAGCGCAGCGTGATGGAATTCCTGCTGATCAACCACCCGCTGGATTGCCCGATCTGCGATCAGGGCGGCGAGTGCGAACTGCAGGATGTGTCGCTGGGCTACGGCCGTTCGGTCAGCCGCTTCAACGAGCGCAAGCGCGTGGTGGCGGACGAGGACATCGGTCCGCTGGTCGCCACCGAGATGACCCGCTGCATCCAGTGCACGCGCTGCGTGCGCTTCACCGCGGACATCGCCGGCACCTACGAGCTGGGCGGCATGTACCGCGGCGAGAACCTGCAGATCGGCACCTATGACGGCAAGCCGCTGACCACCGAGCTGTCGGGCAATGTCATCGACGTGTGCCCGGTCGGCGCGCTGACCAACAAGGTGTTCCAGTTCCGCGCGCGTCCGTGGGAACTGACCGCGCGCGAATCGCTCGGCTACCACGATGCGATGGGCTCCAACCTGTTCCTGCACGTGCGCCGCGGCGAAGTGCTGCGCACCGTGCCGCGCGACAACGAAGCGGTCAACGAGTGCTGGCTGTCCGACCGTGACCGTTATTCGCACCAGGGCCTGTACGCGGCCGACCGCGCCACGCGGCCGCTGCGCAAGATCGATGGCCAGTGGCAGGAAGTGTCCTGGGCCGATGGCCTGGCCGCCGCCGCCGACATCCTGAAGAGCAACCGCGGCGATGCGCTGGGCGTGCTCGCGCACCCGGCCACCTCCAACGAGGAAGGCGCCTTGCTGGCGCGCCTGGCCGATGGCCTGGGCAGCGGCAACCTGGACCACCGCATCGGCAACCGCGATTTCTCCGATGCCGCCGTGGCCGAGCCGTTCGCGGTGCCGCTGGCGCAGATCGAACAGGCCGACGTGATCGTGGTGCTGGGCAGCAACCTGCGCCACGAGCTGCCGCTGCTGCACGCCCGCATCCGCAAGGCGCGCATGCAGCGCCAGGCGCGCGTGTACTCGATCAACCCGGTCGATTTCGATTTCGCCTTCGACCAGGCCGGCAAGCAGATCGTGGCCCCGTCCGGCTTCGCCGCCGCGCTCGCCGATGCGGCGCTGCGCGAGGCGGTGCAGGGCGCGGCCGGGCGTGCGGTGCTGATCGTCGGCGCGCTGGTCGAGAACCATCCGCAGGCCGCTGCGCTGCGCGCCGCCGCGCGCGACTTCGCCGCCGCCACCGGCGCGGCGCTGTGCCGCGTGCCGCAGGGCGCCAACGCGGTCGGCCTGGCCAAGCTGGGCGTGCTGCCGAGCGCGCGCGACGTGGCCGGCATGTTCGCCGAGCCGCGCAACGCCTATGTGCTGTACGGCATCGAGCCGGGCCTGGACTTCGCCGATGCCGGCGCCGCGCGCGCCGCGCTGGGCGCGGCCAAGGTGGTGGCGTTCAGCCAGTTCGCCTGCGCCTCCACCCGCGACGTCGCCGACGTGATCCTGCCGATCGGCGCGCTGCCGGAAATCGACGCGACGCTGACCAACCTGGACGGCGTCGAGCAGCTGGCGCGTGCCGCCGGCAAGCTGCCGGACCAGGCGCGCGAAGGCTGGCGTGTGCTGCGTGCGCTCGGCGGCGAGCTGCAGCTGGCCGGCTTCGACTTCACCGACCTGGCCGGCCTGCGTGCCGGTGTGCAGCCGCGCAGCGTGAGCCTGCGCGGTTCGGCGCAGGCCGCGGCGGGCGAGGGCATCGAAGTGGCGGCGACGCCGGCCATCTACCGCACCGATGCGGTGGTGCGCCGTGCGCCCGCGCTGCAGGCGCATCCGCTCAACGACGCGCCGGCGATCCGCCTGCATCCCGAGCACGCCGCGCAACTGGGCGTGGCCGCCGGGCAGGTGGTCAAGGTCGGCAACGCCGTCGGCAACGCGACGCTGCCGGTGGTGCTGGATCCGCGGGTCGCGGCAGGGGTGGCCTGGATCGAATCCGGGCATGGTGCGACGGCGCCGATCGGTGCCGGCCGGGTAACGGTGGTGGCTGTATGAACGAGATGCTGTTGAACGTGGTCGATCCGCTGCACCAGTGGTTCGTCGGCCTGGGCGCGATCGGCGTGGTCCTGTGGATCGTGCTGAAGATCCTGCTGATCACCATGCCGGTGATCATCTCGGTGGCGTTCTACGTGGTCTGGGAGCGCAAGCTGATCGGCTGGATGCACGTGCGCCACGGGCCGATGTACGTGGGCATGGGCATCTTCCAGGCCTTCGCCGACGTGTTCAAGCTGCTGTTCAAGGAAATCATCCAGCCCAGCAGTTCGCACAAGGCGATGTTCGTGATCGCGCCGCTGATCACCCTGGCGCCGGCGTTCGCGGCCTGGGCGGTGGTGCCGTTCGACGCCAAGCTGGTGCTGTCCAACGCCAACGCCGGCCTGCTGTACCTGCTGGCGATGACCTCGCTGGGCGTGTACGGCATCATCCTGGCCGGCTGGGCGTCCAACTCCAAGTACGCGTTCCTGGGCGCGATGCGCTCGGCCGCGCAGGTGGTCAGCTACGAGATCGCGATGGGCTTCGCCCTGGTCGGGGTGATGATCGCCGCCGGCAGCCTCAACCTGAGCACGATCGTGACGGCGCAGGCCGGCAACTCCGGCTTCTTCGACTGGTTCCTGGTGCCGCTGTTCCCGCTGTTCATCGTGTACTGGGTGTCCGGCGTGGCCGAGACCAACCGCGCGCCGTTCGACGTGGTCGAGGGCGAGTCGGAAATCGTCGCCGGGCACATGGTCGAGTATTCGGGCGGCGCGTTCGCGCTGTTCTTCCTGGCCGAATACGCCAACATGATCCTGGTCAGCTTCCTGGTCTCGATCTTCTTCCTGGGCGGCTGGCTGAGCCCGATCCAGGGCTGGGTCACCGCGGACATCTCGCCGTGGGTCAACTGGATCTGGACCGGCGGCTGGCCGTGGCTGCTGATGAAGGTGTTGTTCTTCGCCAGCGCCTACATCTGGTTCCGCGCCAGCTTCCCGCGCTACCGCTACGACCAGATCATGCGCCTGGGCTGGAAGGTGTTCATCCCGCTGACGATCGTATGGATCGCGGTGACGGCATTGATGGTGTTCTACGGCGTGATCCACAAGGGCGTGTAAGCGATGAATAAAGTCACCCATTACTTCAAGAGCCTGCTGCTGCTCGAGCTGCTCGGCGGCCTGTGGCTGACCCTGAAGTACACGTTCCGTCCCAAGTACACCGTGCTGTACCCGATGGAGAAGTTCCCACAGTCGGTGCGCTTCCGCGGCCTGCACGCGCTGCGCCGCTATCCCAACGGCGAGGAACGCTGCATCGCCTGCAAGCTGTGCGAGGCGGTGTGCCCGGCGTTGGCGATCACCATCGATTCGGCCAAGCGCGAGGACGGCACCCGCCGCACCACCCGCTACGACATCGACCTGTTCAAGTGCATCTACTGCGGTTTCTGCGAGGAAAGCTGTCCGGTGGACTCGATCGTGGAAACCCACGTGCTCGAGTACCACTTCGAGAACCGCGGCGAGAACATCGTCACCAAGCCGCAGCTGCTGGCGATCGGAGACCGGCTGGAAGCCGAGATCGCCGAGCGCCGCGCCGCCGACGCCGCCTTCCGTTGAGGTCCTGAAATGGATTGGGTAAATATCGCTTTCTGGATCTTCGCCACCACCGCCGCGGTTTCCGCCGGCGCGGTGATCAGCGTGCGCAACTCGGTGTACGCAGTGCTGTGCCTGATCCTGACCTTCTTCTCCATCGCCTGCGTGTGGCTGCTGGTGGGCGCCGAGTTCCTCGGCGTGACCCTGGTGCTGGTCTACGTCGGCGCGGTGATGGTGCTGTTCCTGTTCGTGGTGATGATGCTCGACATCGATACCGCGCGGCTGCGCCAGGGCTGGGTACGCTACCTGCCGGTCGGCTTGGTCGTGGCGGTGGCGATGCTGGTGCAGATGGTCACCCTGATCGGGGTCAAGGCGCGTACCGCCACCCCGTTCCCGGCCGACAACGCCGCTGCGCAGGCCGCCGACACCTCCAACATCACCTGGCTGGCCAAGACCCTGTTCACCCAGTTCCTGCTGCCGTTCGAATTCGCCGCGATCATCCTGACCGTGGCGGTGGTGGCGGCGGTGATGCTGACCCTGCGCAAGCGCACCGGCATCAAGACCCAGAACCCGGGCGAGCAGGCGCGGGTCAAGGCCGGCGACCGCTTGCGCATCGTCAAGATGGATGCCGAAAAGCCCACGCTGCACACCCCGGCTCCGGCACCGCAGGAGGGCCAGCCATGATCACCCTAGGCCACATGCTGGCGCTCGGCGCGGTGCTGTTCTGCATCAGCCTGGCCGGCATCTTCCTCAACCGCAAGAACGTCATCGTGCTGCTGATGTCGATCGAGCTGATGCTGCTGTCGGTCAACATCAATTTCGTCGCGTTCTCGCGCGAACTCGGCGACGCCGCCGGCCAGCTGTTCGTGTTCTTCATCCTGACCGTGGCCGCGGCCGAGGCCGCCATCGGCCTCGCCATCCTGGTGACGCTGTTCCGTACCCGCCACACGATCAACGTGGCCGAAGTCGATTCGCTGAAGGGCTGACCCGTAGATGGAAATCACTCTCTCCAAGAGTCTGCTGATCGCGGTGGTGCTTGCGCCGCTGTTCGGCAGCATCGTCGCCGGCCTGTTCGGTCGCCAGGTCGGCCGCAAGGGCGCCCAGTCCGTCACCATCCTCGGCGTGGCGGTCAGCTGCGCGCTGTCGTGCTGGACCCTGTACCAGCTGGTCGGGCAGGGCGCGTCGCCGTTCAACCAGAATCTGTACACCTTCTTCGAAGTCGGCCACTACTCGGCCCACGTCGGCTTCATGGTCGATCGGCTGACCGCGATGATGATGGTGGTGGTGACCTTCGTGTCGCTGCTGGTGCACATCTACACCATCGGCTACATGGCCGAGGACCCGGGCTACCAGCGTTTCTTCAGCTACATCTCGCTGTTCACCTTCTCGATGCTGAGCCTGGTGATGAGCAACAACTTCCTGCAGCTGTTCTTCGGCTGGGAAGCGGTGGGCCTGGTGTCGTACCTGCTGATCGGATTCTGGTTCAAGCGTCCGAGCGCGGTGTTCGCCAACATGAAGGCGTTCCTGGTCAACCGCGTCGGCGATTTCGGCTTCATCCTCGGCATCGCCGGCGTGCTGCTGTGGTTCGGCACGCTCGACTACGCCAGCGTGTTCGCCAACGCCACCGCGGTGCTCGGCAACGAGGCGGCCGGCGGCCTGGCCCAGGTGCAGCTGTTCCAGGGCCACCCGTGGAACGTGGCGACGATCATCTGCATCTGCCTGTTCATCGGCGCGATGGGCAAGTCGGCACAGGTGCCGCTGCACGTGTGGCTGCCCGACTCGATGGAAGGCCCGACCCCGATCTCGGCGCTGATCCACGCCGCGACCATGGTCACCGCCGGCATCTTCATGGTGGCGCGCATGTCGCCGCTGTTCGAGCTGTCGCAGACCGCGCTGAACTTCGTGCTGTTCATCGGCGCCACCACCGCGTTCTTCACCGGCCTGATCGGCATCGTGCAGAACGACATCAAGCGCGTGGTCGCCTATTCGACGCTGTCGCAGCTCGGCTACATGACCGTGGCACTGGGCGTGTCGGCGTACTCGGCGGCGGTGTTCCACCTGATGACCCACGCCTTCTTCAAGGCGCTGCTGTTCCTGGCCGCCGGCTCGGTGATCGTCGGCATGCACCACGAGCAGGACATGCGCAAGATGGGCGGCCTGCGCAAGTACATGCCGGTCACCTACTGGACCAGCGTGATCGGCACCCTGGCGCTGGTCGGCACCCCGTTCTTCGCCGGCTTCTATTCCAAGGACACGATCATCGAGGCGGCCGCGCACCATGCGCACGAATCGCATAACTGGATCGCGACCTACGGCTACTGGGCGGTGCTCGGCGGCGTGCTGATCACCAGCTTCTACAGCTTCCGCCTGCTGTTCCTGACTTTCCACGGCAAGGAACGCTTCCGCGATGCGCACGACGTGCATGCGCACAACGACAGCGCGCACACCGATGCCGAGGTGCAGGCGCATGCGCACGACGATCACGCGCACGACGACCATGGCCACCATGGCGCGCACGAGCCGCACGAATCGCCGTGGGTGGTGACGGTGCCGCTGGTGCTGCTGGCGATCCCGTCGATCGCGATCGGCTTCTTCACCATCGGCCCGATGCTGTTCGGCACCGATTGGGCGGGGCACCATGCCGCCGTGGCGATCAAGGGCCAGGCGGTCGGTTTCTTCAGCGGCATCATCGACTTCTACAACCCGGCGCGCGACAGCGTCGGCGCGCTGGCCGAAGAGTTCCACGGCCCGGTCGCGTTCGCGCTGCACGGCCTGACCCAGCCGCCGTTCTTCCTGACCCTGGCCGGCTTCGCCCTGGCCTGGATCCTGTACCTGTGGAAGCCCGAGCTGGCGGCGAAGGCGCGCAAGACGTTCTCGCTGCCGGTGTGGATCCTCGAGAACAAGTACGGTTTCGACAAGCTCTGGATCGACGGCTTCGCCGGCGGCGGGCTGGGCCTGGGCAAGGTGTCGCGCGCGGTGGATACGCATGTCGTGGACGGCGTCATGGTCAACGGCACCGCGCGCGTGATCGACCTGGCGGCCAATCTGCTGCGTCGCACGCAATCCGGTTTCCTCTATCACTACGCCTTCGCGATGATCATCGGTCTCATTGCCCTGTTGGGCGTGCTGATGCATTTCTGGCGTTGACCTGTACGGAATAAGAACACGTGTCGAACTGGCCCCTACTGACTCTCCTGATCTGGCTGCCGATCCTCGGCGGCGCGCTGATCCTCGCGTTGCGCGACGCCAAGGCGGCGCGCTGGGCGTCGCTGCTGGTCGCGTTGCTGACCTTCGCCCTCAGCCTGCCGCTGCTCACCGGCTTCGACTACGCCAGCGACGCGCTGCAGTTCGTCGAGACCCATGCGTGGATCCCGGCCTACGACATCGGCTACAACCTCGGCGTCGACGGCATCGCGATCGCGCTGATCGTGCTGACCACGCTGGTCACGGTGCTGGCGCTGATCGGCGCCTGGACCTCGATCGAGAAGCGGGTCAACCAGTACGTGGCCGCGTTCCTGATCCTGGAAGGCGTCACCGTCGGCATCTTCGCCGCCACCGACGCGATGCTGTTCTACGTGTTCTTCGAGGCGATGCTGATCCCGATGTTCCTGATCATCGGCATCTGGGGCGGCCCGCGTCGCATCTACGCCGCGGTCAAGTTCTTCCTGTACACCTTCCTCGGCTCGGTGCTGATGCTGGTCGGGTTGATCTACCTGTACCTGAAGGGCGGCAGCTTCCAGCTCGCCGACCTGTACCAGCTGTCGCTGACCTCCAAGGAACAGACCTGGTTGTTCTTCGCGTTCCTGATCGCGTTCGCGGTCAAGGTGCCGATGTTCCCGGTGCACACCTGGCTGCCGGACGCGCACGTCGAGGCGCCGACCGCCGGTTCGGTGATCCTGGCCGCAATCGCGCTGAAGATCGGCGGCTACGGCTTCCTGCGCTTCAACCTGCCGATCCTGCCCGACGCCAGCAACGAATGGGCCTGGCTGGTGATCGCGCTGTCGCTGATTGCGGTGATCTACGTCGGCCTGGTCGCGCTGGTGCAGGACGACATGAAGAAGCTGATCGCGTATTCGTCGATCGCGCACATGGGCTTCGTCACCCTGGGCACCTTCATCGCCTTCGCCCTGGTCGGTTTCGGCAGCGCCGATGCGGCGCGCCTGGGCCTGCAGGGCGCGATGGTGCAGATGATCTCGCACGGCTTCGTGTCCGGCGCGATGTTCTCCTGCGTCGGCGTGCTCTACGACCGCATGCATACCCGCCGCATCGCCGACTACGGCGGCGTGGCCAACGTGATGCCGTGGTTCGCCGCGTTCTCGATGCTGTTCTTCATGGCCAATGCCGGCCTGCCGGGAACCAGCGGTTTCGTCGGCGAGTTCATGGTGCTGATGGCCAGCTTCCAGACCCATCCGCTGCTGGCTGTCGGTGCGGGCACGACCCTGGTGATCACCGCCGCCTATACCCTGTGGCTGTACCGGCGCGTGTTCTTCGGCGAAGTGGCCAATGCGCACGTGGCCGAGCTGAAGGACATCAACGGCCGCGAGGCGCTGGTGCTGGGCGTGTTTGCGGTGGGCGTGCTGGTCCTGGGCCTGTATCCGAAGCCGCTGACCGACCTGATGGAACCCTCGATCGCAAAGCTGGCGGCGCAGATCGCCACCAGCAAGCTGTAATCGGGCCGTCGAGCGAAATGATTCCAGAGATTTGATGATGACCACCCCTGCGCTACTGCCCCTGACCGCCGTCGACCTGCCGCCCCTGCTTCCCGAGCTGGTGCTGACCGGCGGCGCCTTCGCCCTGCTGATGCTCGATCTGTTCGTCAGCGAGCGCAACAAGGCCTGGACCCACATCGTCTCGGTGGCGATCCTGGTCGCGGTGTTCGCGATGCTGCTCGCCGGCGTGGGCGGGCAGGGCGAGGTGTTCAACGGCATGTTCGTGCGCGACGCCGCCGCCGACGTGATGAAGACGGTGATCGTCGGCCTCAGCGCGCTGACCCTGATCTACGGCTGGAGCTACCTGCGCGAGCGCAAGCTGTACCAGGGCGAGATCCCGGTGCTGGTGCTGTTCGCCACGGTCGGCATGATGATCCTGGTCTCGGCCGGCAGCCTGCTGATGGTGTACCTGGGCCTGGAGCTGCTGGCGCTGTGCTCGTACGCGCTGGTCGCGTCGAACCGCGACAACGGCATGGCCACCGAGGCGGCGATGAAGTACATCGTGCTCGGCTCGCTGGCCTCGGGCCTGCTGCTGTACGGCATGTCGCTGATCTACGGCGCCACCGGCACGCTGAGCCTGACCGGCATCCATGAAGCGATCGGCTCCACCCACGAGCGCACGTTGCTGCTGACCGGCACCATCTTCATGATCGCCGGCGTGGCGTTCAAGCTCGGCGCCGCGCCGTTCCACATGTGGCTGCCCGACGTGTACCAGGGCGCGCCGGCACCGATCGCGCTGTTCATCAGCTCGGCCTCGAAGCTGGCCGCGTTCGGCATGGCCTACCGGCTGCTGGAAGTGGGCGTGGGCCCGCTGGCCGAGCAGTGGCACTGGGTGATCGGCGGCCTGGCGGCGTTGTCGCTGCTGGTCGGCAACCTGATGGCGCTGGCGCAGAGCAACCTCAAGCGCATGCTGGCGTATTCGACCGTCTCGCATATCGGCTTCCTGTTGCTCGGCGTGGCCGGCGGCGGCGAGCGCGGCTATGCGGCGGCGCTGTTCTACGCGATCTGCTATTCGGTGATGTCCACCGCCTCGTTCGGCGCGATCATCGCGATGTCGCGCAAGGGCTTCGAAGCCGAGCACATCGACGACTTCAAGGGCCTGAACGCGCGCAACCCGTGGATGGCGCTGCTGGTGCTGTGCATCATGGCCTCGCTGGCCGGCGTGCCGCCGTTCCTGGGCTTCTGGGCCAAGCTGGCGGTGCTCGGCGCGGTGCTCGCGGTGCCGACCGACAACCTCTGGTGGACCGGCCTGGCGATCCTGTCGGTGCTGTGCGCGGTGATCGGCGCGTTCTACTACCTGCGCGTGATCAAGGTGATGTACTTCGACGAGCCGGTCGGCGAGCCGTTGCCGGCCAACGACGACCGCGTGCTCGGCGTGGTGCTGGGTGTGAATGCGATCGGCTTGCTGGCGCTGGGCCTGGCCTGGAGCCCGTTGATGGCGTGGTGCCAGCGCGCGTTCGCGCATCTGGCCTGATCGCGCGCGAAAGCGCTGTTTTCAAGCTGTTTGCGACAACGCCGCCATCTTGGCGGCGTTGTCGTTTGTGCATCGAACGATGCTATCGCTATTCCGTTATCGGTCGCTTGCGGTTATCATGTCGCTCGAAGACCGGCGGCATCGCCACCGGGTCGGATGAAAATCAGGGCTTGCAATAATCGCGCTGGTTCTTCATAATTCCGCTTCTGCTGCGGGGTGGAGCAGTCTGGCAGCTCGTCGGGCTCATAACCCGAAGGTCGCAGGTTCAAATCCTGCCCCCGCTACCATATTTGTCTACAGCGGCAACCAGTTCACCGGTTGCCTGCGGTAGGGAAATTTGGGCTTCGCGAAGACGCATGTTCCCGTCTTTGCAACCGGAATCCAGTTTTTACCGGAGTCGTACCGGAAAGGGGCCCAGCGGGCCCTTTGTCGTTTCCGGGGTCCGGGAAAACCGCCAGGACCGATTGATTTCATTCATTCAAATGCAAGGCAGGCTGTGAGCGACAAGGCAAACGAAATCGCGAATCTGCTGGGCCCGACCGTGGACGCGTTGGGCCTGGAACTGCTGGGGGCGGAATACCTGCCGGCCCCGGGCGGCGCCACGCTGCGCCTGTATATCGACGTGCCGCTGGCCGAACAGCCCGAGCGCATCGTCAATGTCGACGATTGCGAGCGGGTCAGCCGCGAAGTGTCGGCGCAGCTGGACGTGGAAGATCCGATCAGCGGCAACTACACGCTGGAAGTGTCCTCGCCCGGCGTGGACCGTCCGCTGTTCACCGCCGCGCAGTTCGCGCGCCATCAGGGCGAGTCGGCCAAGGTGGTGTTGAAGCTGCCGCAGCAGGGCCGTCGGCGCCTGCAGGGGCGCATCGCCCAGGTGGACGTGGACGCCGGCCGCATCGTGTTCGAGGTCGACGGCGCCGAACTGGCGGTGGACTTCGACAATATCGACAAGGCACGGATCCTGCCCGACTGGGCGGCCCTGGGCCTGGCCCCGACCAAGCCGGGCAAGCCCCCCAAGCAGCCGGGTAGCACTCCCAAGCTGCCGGCCAAGCGCCCCAAGCCGGCTGGCAAGACCGCAAAACCCAATAAGAAACCATCCAACGAACCGGCAGCCGACAAGGCTGCGCGCGGAGCGAAAGAATGAGCAAGGAACTGTTGCTGGTAGTCGACGCGGTGGCCAACGAAAAAGGCGTGCCGCGCGAAGTGATCTTCGACGCGATCGAGGCCGCCCTGGCCTCGGCGGCGAAGAAGCGCTACCCCGATCAGGACGTGTTGACGCGCGTCACCATCGATCACAAGGACGGCAATTACGAAACCTACCGCCGCTGGGAAGTGGTGGCCGACGACGTGGTGATGGAATCGCCGGACCGGCAGATCCGTCTGATGGACGCGGTCGACGAAGCCGAAGGCGTGGATGTGGGCGACTACATCGAAGAGCAGATCGAGAACCCGGATTTCGGGCGTATCGCCGCGCAGGCCGCCAAGCAGGTGATCGTGCAGCGCGTGCGCGAGGCCGAGCGCCAGCAGGTGGTGGACGCGTGGAAGGACCGCATCGGCGAACTGGTCACCGGCATAGTCAAGCGCGCCGAGCGCGGCAACATCTATGTCGACCTGGGCGGCAACGCCGAGGCCTTCATTCCCAAGGACAAGGGCATTCCGCGCGATGTGCTGCGCGCCGGCGACCGCGTCCGCGGCTACCTGGCCGAAGTGCGCTCGGAGCCGCGCGGCCCGCAGCTGTTCATCAGCCGCGCCGCGCCGGAATTCATGATCGAGCTGTTCAAGCTGGAAGTGCCGGAAGTGGGCCAGGGCCTGGTCGAGATCAAGGCCTGCGCACGCGATCCGGGCGACCGCGCCAAGATCGCGGTGCTGGCGCACGACACCCGCACCGACCCGATCGGCGCCTGCATCGGCA
The DNA here is from genome assembly GCF_014236815.1 of Xanthomonas sp. GW. Lineage (NCBI taxonomy): Bacteria > Pseudomonadati > Pseudomonadota > Gammaproteobacteria > Lysobacterales > Lysobacteraceae > Xanthomonas > Xanthomonas sp. GW. Next base: position 3,294,511 of record NZ_CP051189.1, on the reverse strand, counting down.
TGCGCGGTTCGCGCGTGCAGGCAGTGTCCAACGAACTCAACGGCGAGCGCGTGGACATCGTGCTGTGGAACGACAACCCGGCCAATTTCGTCATCAACGCGATGGCGCCGGCCGAAGTGCAGTCGATCATCGTCGATGAAGAAAAGCACTCGATGGACCTGGCGGTGGCCGAAGACCGGCTGGCCCAGGCGATCGGCAAGGGCGGCCAGAACGTGCGTCTGGCCAGCCGCCTGACCGGTTGGCAGCTCAACGTGATGACCGCCGAGCAGGTCGCGGCCAAGTCCGAGGCCGAGCAGACCGTCGCCCGCCAGCTGTTCATGGAAAAGCTGGAAGTGGACGAGGAAATCGCCGCGATCCTGGTCGCCGAGGGCTTCAACTCGGTCGAGGAAATCGCCTACGTGCCGGTCGGCGAGTTGCTGGCGGTGGAAGGCTTCGACGAGGACATCGTCGAGGAGCTGCGGGCCCGCGCGCGCGATGCGCTGCTCAACGAGGCGCTGGCCGCCGAGGAAAGCGACGACAGCGGCGTGCCGGCGGCGGATTTGCTGGCGCTGGAAGGCATGGACGAGGCTACCGCGTACGCGCTGGCCAGCCATGGCGTGCGGACAAGCGAGGACCTGTCGGATCTGGCTGCGGACGAAATCCTCGAGTTCGGCATCGAGGATGTGGACCAGGAGCGCGCCGCTGCGCTCATCCTGGCAGCCCGTGCCGAGGAGATCGCCCGATTGGAACGCGGCGAATGAGTCAGCGATGAATGCCGCCCTGAACCGATCAGGGCTTAGAATCCGCGCTACCTTCGCACGCGAGGGGGCGCCAACCAGATCATAGGATCCGAATGTCGCAGCAAACCACCATCCGCAAGCTGGCCGAACTGGTGAATACGCCGGTCGATAAACTGCTGGTTCAACTGGCCGAGGCCGGAATGAAGTTCAGCGGTCCCGATCAGGTCGTGACCAGTACCGAAAAGATGAAGCTGCTCGGCTTCCTGCGCCGTACCCACGGCAAGACCGACAAGCCGGTCGAGGAAGAAGCCCAGGCCGCGCCGAAGAAGATCACCCTGAACCGGCGCAAGCTGCAGGAAGTGACGGTCAGCGCCGGTCGCAGCAAGACCACGGTCAACGTCGAGGTCCGGCAGAAGCGTACCTACGTCAAGACCGCCGAAGACCTCGCTGCCGAGCGCGCGGGCATGTCGTCGGGCGGACGGGTGGATGACGAGCGCGCCGAGATCCTGCGCAAGCTGGAAGCCTCCAAGCAGCGCAACCTGGCCGAACAGCAGAAGCTCGCCGAGCAGGACCGTGCGCGCGCCGATGAAATCGAGCGCAAGCGCAAGGAAGAGCAGGATGCGCGCGACCGCGTGGAAACCGAGCGCAAGGCCGCGCAGGCCGCCTTGGAAGCCCAGTCGGCGCCGCCGGTAGCTGCGTCTGCGGCTGCGCCTGCCGCCGCTGCGACCCCGAATGCCGGTGCCGGCACCGGTGCCGCCGCTGCGCCGCGCGCGCCGCGTCCGGCCAGCGCGCCGCACCATCCGCCGAAGCCGGCCGCGCCGCGCAGCGACGACCGCAACGCCGGCAACAAGCACAAGACCCGCGGCTCGCACGTGATGGTCGCCGGCGTCGAGGACGACGACAGCACCAGCCGCTTCGCCGGCCAGCTGCACCTGTCCGCCGCCGATCGCGCGCGCCGTTCCAACGTGCGCGGCAAGCCGCGCGGCGGCAACAGCGGCGGCCGTCGCCAGCCCGAGGTCTCGCGCAGCGGCGGCGGCGCGCATGGCTTCGAGCGTCCGACCGCACCGGTGGTGCGCGAAGTGGCGATCGGCGAGACCATCACCGTGGCCGACCTGGCGCAGAAGCTCGCGCTGAAGGGCGGCGACGTGGTCAAGGCGCTGTTCAAGATGGGCGTGATGGCGACCATTACCCAGTCCATCGACCACGACACAGCGGCGCTGATCACCGAGGAGCTCGGCCACAAGCCGGTGCGCGCGGGCAGTGCCGATGCCGAGGACGCGCTGCTGGCGCACACCGAGGACGAGCAGGGCGAGAAGCGCTCGCGGCCGCCGGTGGTCACCATCATGGGTCACGTCGACCACGGCAAGACCTCGCTGCTGGACTACATCCGCCGCACCAAGGTCGCCTCGGGCGAAGCCGGCGGCATCACCCAGCACATCGGCGCGTACCACGTCGAAACCGATCGCGGCGTCATCAGCTTCCTGGATACCCCGGGCCATGCGGCCTTCACCTCGATGCGCGCGCGCGGCGCCAAGCTGACCGACATCGTGGTGCTGGTGGTGGCGGCCGACGACGGCGTGATGCCGCAGACGATCGAGGCGGTCAAGCACGCCAAGGCGGCCGGCGTGCCGCTGATCGTGGCGGTCAACAAGATCGACAAGTCCGGCGCCGATCCGCTGCGGGTCAAGAACGAGTTGCTCTCGCAGGACGTGGTCGCCGAAGAATTCGGTGGCGACACCCAGTTCGTCGAAGTCTCGGCCAAGACCGGCGCGGGCATCGACACGCTGCTCGACGCGATCTCACTGCAGGCCGAAGTGCTGGAACTGAAGGCGGTGTTCGATGGCCGCGCCAGCGGCGTGGTGATCGAATCGTCGCTGGACAAGGGCCGCGGCCCGGTGGCGACGGTGCTGGTGCAGCAGGGCAGCCTGAAGCGCGGCGACTACCTGGTGTGCGGCGTGCAGTACGGCCGCGTGCGTGCGCTGTTCGACGAGACCGGCGGCCAGCCGGCCGAGGCCGGTCCGTCGATCCCGGTGCAGGTGCTGGGTCTGTCCGGCGTGCCGGATGCCGGCGACGACTTCGTCGTGGTCGACGACGAGCGCCTGGCCAAGGACGTGGCGCAGCAGCGCGAGGCCAAGCGCCGCGAGTCGCGCCTGGTGTCCTCGGCGGGCAGCCGCATGGAAGACATCATGTCGCAGCTCGGCAAGGGCGAAGGCCAGCTGTCGCTGAACCTGGTGATCAAGGCCGACGTGCAGGGTTCGGTGGAAGCGCTGAAGCAGTCGCTGGTGGCGCTGTCCAACGAGCAGATCCGCATCAACGTGATCCACTCCGGCGTCGGCGGCATCACCGAGTCCGATGCGAACTCGGCGCTGGCCTCCAAGGCCACGGTGATCGGCTTCAATGTGCGTGCGGACGCTTCGGCGCGGCGCATCATCGAAACCAACGGCGTGGACCTGCGCTACTTCTCGATCATCTATGACGTGATCGATCAGGTGAAGCAGGTGGCGTCCGGTCTGCTCGGCGTGGAAATCCGCGAAGAGATCATCGGTACCGCCCAGGTGCGCGACGTGTTCCGCAGCTCCAAGTTCGGCGCGGTCGCCGGCTGCATGGTCATCGAGGGCGTGGTCAAGCGCAACAAGCCGATCCGCGTGCTGCGCGACAACACCGTGGTGTTCGAGGGCGAGCTGGAATCGCTGCGTCGCTTCAAGGAGAACGTCGACGAGGTTCGCAACGGTACCGAGTGCGGTATCGGCGTGAAGGCCTACAACGACGTCAAGCCGGGCGACCAGATCGAGTGCTTCGAGCGCATCGAAGTGCAGCGCACGCTGTAAGAAGCCGGGAGTCGGGATTCGGGAATCGGGATTGGGAAAAGCGGCGGCCTGGTGCGCGTCGCTTGTCACCGTCCTTTCCCGGATCCCGCGCTCCGAACAGAGAGATTCCGGACCATGGCAACAAAATCCTTTCACCGTACCGATCGCGTTTCCGCGCAGATCCGCCGCGACCTGGGCACGATCGTGCATTCGGCCGTGCGCGATCACGGCCTTCCGTCGGTCAGCGTTTCCGATGTCGAAGTCACCCGCGACCTGGCCCATGCCAAGGTGTTCGTCACCGCATTGCTGCCCGAGCGCTCGGTCGAGGCGGTCAAGGGCCTGAAGGAGTTGGCGCCGCAACTGCGTAGCGAGCTGGCGCGGGCGATGAAGCTGCGCCACGTGCCCGAACTGCATTTCCACTACGACGATTCGGTCGATCGCGGCGAGCGCATCGACAACCTGCTGCGCGACATGCCCGAACTGCAGCAGCCGGAAGACCACGACGGCGACGGCGACAACGAGCCGGCTCCGTCCAAGGAGTGAGCGGTCGCACGATGCGCAAGCATCGATGCCGTATGCAAGTCGTGTTGACGAGCGGCAAGCAGGTCTTCTGTGCATCGGTGGCCGTGCTGCTCCAGCGTCGTCGCCTGCCGTAGTCGCATCCGCTGTCCGCTGCAGCTCGGCGGCTATTTCCCCAAGTCCGGCCTGCAGCATTGCAGGCCTCACCGTCCGACTCCCGATTCGCTTTCCCGAGTCCCGAGTCCCGAGTCCCCGGTCCCGATTGCCCCATGCCCGTCTTCGGCCCCCGACTGCCCCGCATTTCCTTCCGCCGCCTCGACGGCATCGTGCTGCTCGACAAGCCGGCCGGCATGAGTTCCAACGCGGCGCTGCAGGCGGCGCGGCGGCTGTTCCGTGCCGAGAAGGGCGGCCATACCGGCAGCCTGGATCCGCTGGCCACCGGCCTGCTGCCGCTGTGCTTCGGCGAGACGACCAAGCTGGCCGGGCTGCTGCTGGGATCGGCCAAGGCCTATGAAGCCGAGATCGTGCTCGGCGTGAGCACCGACAGCGACGATGCCGATGGCGCGGTGCTGCGCACCCGGCCGGTGCCGCCGATCGATGCGGCGACCCTGCAGGCGGCGCTGGCGCCGCTGCGCGGACGCATCCGCCAGCGCGCGCCGATCTATTCGGCGCTGAAGCAGGGCGGCGAGCCGCTGTACGCCAAGGCGCGCCGCGGCGAGGCGATCGAGGCGCCGGAGCGCGAAGTCGAGGTCCACGCCATCGACGTGCTCGCCCATGAGAGCGAGCGCCTGCGCCTGCACGTGGCCTGCGGTTCCGGTACCTATATCCGCAGCCTGGCCCGCGACCTGGGCGAGGCGCTGGGCTGCGGCGCGCATATCGCCGGGCTGCGGCGCCTGTGGGTGGAGCCGTTCCGGCAACCGCAGATGGTGACACTTGAGCAGCTGCAGCAGCTGGCCACGCAGGAGCCGGAGGCCTTGGAAGCGCTGCTGCTGCCGCTGGCCGCCGGCTTGGTCGACTTCCCGCCGTTGCGCCTGGACCCTGCTGCGGCGCAGCGTTTCCGCATGGGCCAGCGCCTGCGCGATGCCGCCTGGGCGCCGGGCGCGGTCGCGGTGTTCGGCGACGACGGCCTGCCGCTGGGGCTGGGCCAGGTCGATGGCGGCGGGCTGCTGGCGCCGCAGCGCATGTTCAACCTCTGATCCGCGGCCTGCCGAGCGGCCCGGCGCGGGCCGCCATGGCGCCGGCCAGGCCGTGACGCGGCGTTAACACCTTGTTCGTCCGGGCTGGGGCCGGTACAATTCGGCGGCCTTTACGGCAACCCTGCGCTCCGGCGCATCCTTCGCAATCGGCGAGCCAGGCGGTGCGTCTCATCAGCACGTTCCTGCCGGCCCCGCATCTTTAGAGAAAACACACCATGTCCATCGACACCCAGAAAGTCATCGAAGAAAACAAGCGCGGCGCCGCCGACACCGGCTCTCCGGAAGTGCAGGTCGCCCTTCTGACCGCGCGCATCGAGCTGCTGACCGGCCACTTCAAGACCCACAAGAAGGACCACCACAGCCGCCGCGGCCTGCTGCAGATGGTCAACCGCCGCCGCAGCCTGCTCGACTATCTGAAGAAGAAGGATGGCGAGCGCTACAAGGCGCTGATCGAGAAGCTCGGCCTGCGTCGCTGAGGCAACGAACCCCACCGCGGCGCAGTGATGCGCCGCGGTTTTGTTTTGGGTAGTACCGTGGCCCGGGGAATGCTCCGCGCCGCCGGCCGGATCCTCCCGGCCACCCGCCAGCGGCATGGGCCGTCAGCGGTCCATTCGAAGACAGCATCATCCAAGGAAACCCCGTGGCAAAAATCACCAAAACCTTCCAGTACGGCAAGCACACCGTCACCCTCGAAACCGGCGAGATCGCCCGCCAGGCCGGCGGCGCCGTCATCGTCAAGATGGACGACACCGTACTGCTGGTCACCGCCGTCGCCGCCAAGAGCGCGCGCGAAGGTCAGGACTTCTTCCCGCTGACGGTCGACTATCAGGAGAAGTTCTACGCCGGCGGCCGCATCCCCGGCGGCTTCTTCAAGCGCGAGGGTCGTGCGACCGAGAAGGAGACGCTGATTTCGCGTCTGATCGACCGTCCGATCCGTCCGCTGTTCCCGGAGGACTACAAGAACGAAGTGCAGATCATCGCCACGGTGATGTCGATGAACCCGGACATCGACGGCGACATCGCCGCGCTGATCGGCGCCTCGGCCGCGCTGTCGCTGGCCGGCACCCCGTTCAACGGCCCGATCGGCGCCGCCAAGGTCGGCTACAAGAACGGCGAGTACATCCTCAACCCGACCATCACCGAGCTGAAGGATTCGCAGCTGGAGCTGGTCGTGGCCGGTACCGCCAATGCGGTGCTGATGGTCGAGTCGGAAGCGGCGCTGCTGTCGGAAGAAGTGATGCTGGGCGCGGTCACCTTCGGCCATCGCGAGATGCAGAAGGTCATCAACATCATCAACGAGCTGACCGTCGAAGCCGGCACCAAGCCGTCCGACTGGGTCGCCCCGGCGAAGAACGAAGGCATGATCGCGGCGCTGAAGGAAGCGGTCGGCGATCAGCTGGCCTCGGCCTTCCAGGTGCGCGACAAGCTGCAGCGTCGCGACGCGATCTCGGCGATCAAGAAGGACGTGCTGGCGCAGCTGACGCCGCGCGCCGCCGTCGAAGGCTGGGTCGTTGCCGACCTGTCCAAGGAATTCGGCGAACTGGAATACCAGACCATGCGCGGCTCGGTGCTGAGCACCAAGGTGCGCATCGACGGCCGTGCGCTGGACACGGTGCGTCCGATCAGCGTCAAGGCCGGCGTGCTGCCGCGTACCCATGGCTCGGCGCTGTTCACCCGCGGCGAGACCCAGGCGATCGTCATCACCACGCTGGGCACCGCCCGCGACGGCCAGGTGATCGACGCGGTCAGCGGCGAGTACAAGGAAAACTTCCTGTTCCATTACAACTTCCCCCCCTACTCGGTGGGCGAGTGCGGCCGCTTCGGCGCGCCGAAGCGTCGCGAGATCGGCCACGGCCGGCTCGCCAAGCGCGGCGTGCTGGCAGTGATGCCGAGCATGGAAGAGTTCCCGTACACGATCCGCGTGGTCTCGGAAATCACCGAGTCCAACGGTTCCTCGTCGATGGCCTCGGTGTGCGGCAGCTCGCTGGCGCTGATGGACGCCGGCGTGCCGGTGAAGGCACCGGTCGCGGGCATCGCGATGGGCCTGGTCAAGGAAGGCGACGACTTCGTGGTGCTGTCGGACATCCTGGGCGATGAAGATCACCTGGGCGACATGGACTTCAAGGTCGCCGGTACCGCCGAAGGCGTGTCCGCGCTGCAGATGGACATCAAGATCGAAGGCATCACCGAAGAGATCATGAAGCAGGCCCTGGCGCAGGCCAAGGCCGGCCGCCTGCACATCCTCGGCGAGATGGCCAGCGCGCTGACCACCCCGCGTTCGGAGCTGAGCGACTACGCGCCGCGCCTGCTGACGATCAAGATCCACCCGGACAAGATCCGCGAAGTGATCGGCAAGGGCGGCTCGACCATCCAGGCGATCACCAAGGAAACCGGCACCCAGATCGACATCCAGGACGACGGCACCATCGTCATCGCCTCGGTCAACGCGATCGCCGCGCAGGCCGCCAAGGCGCGCATCGAGCAGATCACCTCGGACGTGGAGCCGGGCCGCATCTACGAAGGCAAGGTCGCCAAGATCATGGACTTCGGTGCGTTCGTCACCATCCTGCCGGGCAAGGACGGCCTGGTGCACGTGTCGCAGATCTCCAGCGACCGCGTGGAGAAGGTCAGCGACGTGCTGAAGGAAGGCGATCTGGTCAAGGTCAAGGTGCTGGAAGTCGACAAGCAGGGCCGCATCCGCCTGTCGATGAAGGCCGTGGAAGAAGGCGAGGGCGTGACGGCCGAGTAAGCCGTCGGCGTCAACGCTGCACCAAGGAAAAAGCGGGCTTCGGCCCGCTTTTTTCATGCGCGGCGTTTGCGCGCGATGCGCTCCGTGAGCGGTCGGAATGCGGCAGGCCGCGGTCCCTCGCGATTCCCGCGATCACCTGGTATCCCCCTGTAGGAGCGGCTTCAGCCGCGACCGGGCGTTACCAGGAAGAAAGGAAGACTTCGGTCGCGGCTGAAGCCGCTCCTACAAGAGCTATGCAGAAGTTCTAGCGAGGAACTCAGTCCGCCTCGTCGCCGATCGCCGCATAGCGCGCCAGGTGCGCCGACAGCGGCCCCGGATGCGCCAGTTGGTAGCCTTGCCCGTAGCGCGCGCCCAGCGCCTGCAGCGTGGCCAGTTCGCTCTCGGTCTCGATGCCCTCGACAATGACGCTGGCATCGGTCTCGGCGGCGAAGGACAGGATCGCCAGCGCCAGCCGCTGGCGCCGCGGTTCGGCGTCGATGCCGCGGGTCAGGGTCAGGTCCAGCTTGATGATGTCCGGCGACAGGTGCAGCAGGTGGCGCAGGCTGGCAAAGCCGGTGCCGGCGTCGTCCAGCGCGATGCGCAGGCCCTGCCGCTGCAGCGCGCCGATATGCTCGGACAGGCGCGGATAGTCCGGCGCCTGCAATTGCTCGGTGATCTCCAGCACCACCCGCGACAGGTCGTGGCCGTGCAGCAGCGCCTCCAATTGCGGGTGCAGCAGGGTCTGTGCGGAGACGTTGATCGCCAGGTACAGCGGCGCCGGCAACTGCGCCAGCAACTGCAGCGCCTTGCGCGCCGCGGCCAGCTCCAGTTCCAGCGCCAGCCCGACCTTGCTCGCGTCGTCGAACCAGCGCAGCGGCGCCAGGCCGGGATTGGACGGGAACCGCGACAAGGCTTCCACGCCGACGATGCGCTGCGTGGACAGCGTCAGCACCGGCTGGGTCACGATCTGCAGGCGCTCATTGGCGACCACCTCGCGGATCCGCGTGGCGATCGCGGCCTTCTCGCGGAAGGCATGCTTCTCCGCGTTCTGGCGGCGCGCGATGTCGGTCTGCAGCGCGGCGCGGTCCATCGCCAGCGCCAGCGTCGCGCCGACCAGGGTGGCCAGCATTTCCAGCGTGCGCACGTCCTGCGGGGTGTAGCTGCAGGGGTAGGGCGACATCACCTTGAGCACGCCGATGCCGCGATCGCCATAGCTGAGCGGCACCACCAGCATCGAGCGCAGGCCGACCTTGCGGCAGGCATCGAGATTGACCCGCGGGTCCTGTTCCGAATCGTCGCACTGCAGCACCTTGCCGCTGCGCATGCACAATCCGGACAGGCTGCCGTTGCTGGGCAGGCGCAGGCCCAGATGCTGTTCGGCGGTGCCGCTGGCCGACCAGTACAGCATGTCGTTGCCGTCGCACATCTCCACCACCGCGCCGTTGGAGCGGGTCAGCTCCTGCGCGCGGCGGGTCACCACATCGACCACTTGCAGCGGGTCGCTGCCGGCGGCGGCGATCTCGCCCTGGGCGAGGATGATCCGCGACAGCAGCAGCGCATCCTCGCTCATCGCCGAGGCAACGGGGCCACGTTCGGCAGCGGTATCGGCAGGGCGCTGGACCCAGTCCGAAACGTCGGGTTCCTTGGTCATGCCGCGATCATGCGCTCATGGTTCGGCGCAGGGCAATCGGCACGCGCCAGAGGTGCGCTAGCGAGGTACGGAATTGCCGTGCGCATCACGATGCGTCGCGCGATGCCGTGTCGCGGCGCTCAGCCCGTGGCGCCCTTGCGCGGCTTGCCGTACAGGCTGCGCAGTTCGTCCTTGGCCTGTTCCAGCACCTCGCGGCGCTGGGCCGGCAGCTGCTTGCCGGCGCGGTTGATGTAGAAGGTCAGCATCGACATCGCCGAGCGGTAGGGACCGGTGCGGCGCCGCGCGCTCTGGTCGGCGGAGTGCTTGAGCGAACGGGCGATGGATACCGGGTCGTCGCGTTCGAACACGCTGGGCGTGAGCTCCAGCGCATCGCTGCTCTCGTTGACGCGCTGCACCCAGTGTGCGGTGGAAACATTCGAGCTGCTGTGTGCCATTGGTGATGCTCCTTGGCTAGTGAAGTGAAGAGGTGGAGTCGACGCGGAATCGCCATGCCGCCGATGGCGAGCGAATGGATGGAGCGGAGAAACGATCGTCGCCAGTGCGGACGTTGCCGCGATGTCCGCCGATGCCGCGCAGGCGCGTCGCGATGCGCTGTTGCGCGTTGACGCCAGCGCGGACCATGCGTGCGTTGCGCAATGCCGCCGCCTGCGCGCAGGCATGTGCCGCGACGGCGTGGCGGCGCCGGCATCGGCGCGGTTGTTCGATCATGCTGCCATGCTGCATGCAAGGCTCCCCGAAGCGAATTTCACGTCCGTTGCGCGAACCTTGGATGCGCAGGCGTGACGTCATCGACAACATAACCGCGCATGTCGGGGTGCGTGGTAGACAGCGACGTTTTCACTGAACCATTAACCGAAAGTCCCTTGAAAACAGCTGCGCCGCGCAGGCGCGCTTGATCTGCGTTGGTAACGTCACCATGTTTTCGATTACGCGATTGACTCGATTGTCGTACCGAGGACAATCCGGACATTCCCTCTTTTCGCCGCAGTGCATTCGATCGCGACGGTGCGTCGCAGGAGACCGCATGTCGTTCGTGCAAGCACGCTTCCATCCTGCCGTCGCCCACTGGTTCGAGCGCTGTTTTGCCGCGCCGACGCCTGCGCAGCTGGCCGCCTGGCCGGCGATCCAGGGCGGGCGGCATACCTTGGTGGCGGCGCCCACCGGTTCCGGCAAGACCCTGACCGCGTTCCTCGCCGCGCTCGATGCGCTGCTGCGTGAAGGCCTGCGCGATGGCGGGCTCGCCGATCGCACACAGGTGCTGTACGTGTCGCCGCTGAAAGCGCTTTCAAACGATATCCAGCTCAATCTCGAGGCGCCGCTCGCCGGCATCCGCGCCGAGCTGGCTGCGCTGGGCCTGCCCGACGTGGAGATCCGCACCGCGGTGCGCACCGGCGACACGCCGCAGCGCGAGCGCGCGCAAGCGCGGCGGCGTCCGCCGCATGTGCTGGTGACCACGCCCGAGTCGCTGTACGTGCTGCTCGGTTCGGCGTCCGGGCGCGACGCGCTGCGCCACGTGCGCACGGTGATCGTCGACGAAATCCACGCGCTGGCCGCGAACAAGCGCGGCAGCCACCTGGCGCTGTCGCTGCAGCGGCTGCAGCAGCTGTGCGCGACGCCGCCGCTGCGCATCGGCCTGTCGGCGACGCAGAAGCCGATCGATGCGGTCGCGCGCTTTCTGGTCGGCAGCGCGGCGGTGCACGCGGGGCAGCCGGATTGCGCGATCGTCGACATCGGCTATGCGCGTGCGCGCGACCTGGCGCTGGAGCTGCCGCCGACGCCGCTCAGCGTGACCATGTCCAACGACCAGTGGCAGCAGGTGTACGCGCGCCTGGCCGAGTTGGTGCGCGCGCATCGCACCACGCTGGTGTTCGTCAACACCCGGCGCATGGCCGAACGCACCGCGCGGCACCTGGGCGAGTTGCTCGGCAACGATGCGGTGGCGGCGCACCACGGCAGCCTGGCGCGCGAGGCGCGGCTGCTCGCCGAGCAGCGGCTCAAGGCCGGCCAACTGCAGGTGCTGGTCGCCACCGCCTCGCTGGAACTGGGCCTGGACATCGGCGACGTGGACCTGGTGTGCCAGCTCGGCTCGCCGCGTTCGATCGCCAGTTTCCTGCAGCGCGCCGGGCGTTCCGGGCATGCCGTCGGCGGCACGCCGAAGGCGCGGCTGTTCCCGCAGTCGCGCGACGATCTGGTCGAATGCGCGGCACTGCTCGACTGCGTGCGCCGCGGCGAACTGGATGCGCTGCGCATCCTCGACGCGCCGCTGGACGTGCTGGCGCAGCAACTGGTGGCCGAGGTGGCCTGCCAGGAATGGGACGAGGACGCGCTGTACGCGCTGGTGCGCGGCGCCTGGCCGTACGCGACGCTGCCGCGCGAGCGCTTCGACACGGTGCTGCGGATGCTGTGCGACGGTTTCAGCACGCGGCTCGGTCCACGCGCCGGCTATCTGCATCGCGACGCGGTGCATCGCCGCGTGCGCGAGCGCCGCGGCGCGCGCATGGCGGCGCTGACCTCCGGCGGCACCATTCCCGAGACCGGCGACTACAACGTGTTGCTGGAGCCGCAGGCCGAGACCATCGGCACGGTCAACGAAGACTTCGCGGTGGAGAGTCTCAGCGGCGACGTGTTCCAGCTCGGCAATGCCAGCTATCGCATCCTGCGCGTGGAACCGGGGAAGGTGCGGGTGGAAGACGCGCGCGGCGCGCCGCCGAACATCCCGTTCTGGCTCGGCGAGGCGCCCGGGCGCAGCGACGAACTGTCGGCCGGCGTGTCGCGGCTGCGCGCGCAGCTGGAGCGGTGCCTGGAGCAGGGCGGTGCGGCGCAGGCGCTGGCCTGGCTGCAGGAAGAAGTGGCGCTGGACGCCGCCGCCGCGCAGCAACTGGTGGACTATCTGGGCCGCGCGCGTACCGCGTTGGGCGCGCTGCCCACGCAGCACTGCATCGTGCTGGAGCGCTTCTTCGACGACAGCGGCGGCACCCAGTTGGTGATCCACAGCGTATACGGCAGCCGCATCAATCGCGCCTGGGGCCTGGCCCTGCGCAAGCGCTTCTGCCGCACCTTCAATTTCGAACTGCAGGCAGCCGCCACCGAGGACGCGATCGTGCTGTCGCTGTCGACCCGGCACAGCTTCGCGCTGGAAGAGGTCGCGCGCTATCTGCATGCGGCGTCGGCGCTGGAGGTGCTGGTGCAGGCCTTGCTGGATGCGCCGCTGTTCGGCGTGCGCTGGCGCTGGAACGCCACCAACGCGTTGGCCTTGCCGCGCTTCACCGGCGGGCGCAAGGTCGCCCCGCAGCTGCAGCGGATGAAGTCGGAAGACCTGCTGGCCACGGTGTTCCCGGACCAGGTCGCCTGCGCCGAGAACCTGGTCGGCGAGCGCGAAATCCCCGAACACCCGCTGGTCGCGCAGACCCTGCATGACTGCCTGCACGAGGCGATGGACAGCGACGGCTGGCTGCAGCTGCTGCGCGGCATCGAGGACGGCAGCGTACGTGTGCTGGCGCGCGATCTGGCGGCACCGTCGCCATTGGCGGCCGAGGCGCTGGACGCGCGGCCGTACGCGTTCCTCGACGATGCGCCGCTGGAAGAGCGCCGGACCCAGGCCGTGCACAGCCGCCGCTACCAGGATCCGGACAGCGCCGACGACCTCGGCCGGCTCGATCCGGAGGCGATCGCCGCGGTGCGCGAGGAAGCCTGGCCGCAGCCGCGCAGCCGCGACGAGATGCACGAGGCGCTGGTCGCGCTCGGCGTGCTGACCGACAGCGAGGCCGCCGCGCACCCGGCGTGGCCGAACTGGCTGGCCGAGCTGGCCGCCGATGCGCGTGCCACCCGCTTGCAGGGCGCCGGCGGCGACGGCGTCGCGCTATGGGTCGCGGCCGAGTCGCTGGCGCTGATCGCGCCGCTGTATCCGCAGGCCGCCGCGCAGCCATGCATCGCCGTGCCGGAAGGCTACGCGATCGACGACTGGCAGCGCGACCACGCGCTGCGCGAACTGCTGCGCTCGCGCCTGGCGGCCCTGGGGCCGGTGACCGCGGCGGCGCTGGCCGCGCCGCTGCAGATGCCGCTGCGCGAGGTGCAGGCGGCCCTGCTGGCGTTGCAGCAGGACGGCTACATCCTGCCCGGCCGCTTCACTCCCGAGTCCGGCGCCGACGAGTGGTGCGAGCGCCATCTGCTGGCGCGCATCCACCGCTACACGCTGGGCCGGCTGCGCCGCGAGATCGAACCGGTGGCGCCGCGCGACTACGCGCGCTTCCTGTTCCGCTGGCAGCACCTGGACGGCGAAGGCCGGGTCGCCGGCGCGGAAGCGCTGGCCAGCGTGCTGGCGCAACTGGAGGGCTTCGAGGCGCCGGCGGCGCTGTGGGAGGCCGACCTGCTGCCGGCGCGGGTGCGCGACTACGCGCCGGCCTGGCTGGACGAACTGTGCAGTGCCGGGCGCACGCTGTGGACGCGGCTGCGTCCGACCGCGGCCAGCGCAGTCGGTACGGGCGGCACCGGCTCGCTGCGCAGCACGCCGATCCTGCTGCTGCCGCGGCGCAGCGCCGCGCAGTGGTCGCGCCTGGCGCCGGCGGCGGCCGAGCCGGGCACGCTCGGTTCGCGCGCGCAGAAGGTCGCCGATTACCTGGCGGCGCACGGCGCCTCGTTCTTCGACGAGATCGCCGATGCGACGCGGCTGCTGTCCACCGAACTGGAAGAGGCGCTGGCCGAGCTGGTGGCCGCAGGCCGCATCCACTGCGACAGCTACGCTGGTCTGCGCGCATTGCTGGTGCCGGCATCGAAGCGGCCGTCGGCGCTGGCGCGGCGCCGGCGCCGGGTGCCGCTGTACGGCATCCAGGATGCGGGACGCTGGGCGCTGCTGCGCTTCGCTGCGGATGCCGGCGACGCCGCGGCGCGCGGCGAGGCACTCGACCACCTGGCGCGGACCTTGCTGCGCCGCTACGGCGTGATCTGCTGGCGCCTGCTCGAACGCGAGGCAGCGTGGCTGCCGCCATGGCGCGAGCTGCTGCGCGTCTATCAGCGCCTGGAGGCGCGCGGCGAGATCCGCGGCGGGCGCTTCATCAGCGGGCTGTCCGGCGAGCAGTTCGCGCTGCCCGAGGCGATCGGCCTGCTGCGCCAGGTGCGGCGTCAGCCGCACGACGGCGCCTGGTTGTGCGTGGCCGCGGCCGATCCGGCCAACCTGCTTGGCAGCGTGTTGCCGGGCAACCGGGTGCCGCGCGTGCCCGGTGCGCGCGTGCTGTATCGCGATGGTGTGCCGGTGGCGACATGGGTGGCGGAGCGGTTCGAGCCGTTGCAGGACCTGAGCGCGGCCGACAGCGCGGTGGCGCGGCAACGGCTGACCGAGACGGCGGGATCGGGCACTCGGGATGCGATCGCCGCGATGCTTGCCGGCTTGCGCTGACGCGCGACGCTCGCCAACACCCCTGTTCAGTAACGTATTTCATTCAGGGACTGCACGGCGACGTTGCCTGCGGGTGAAATTTTCACGTCTTGTCTACAAATATCCTAGGTTTGCATCCCAGTTCGAATCTGTCTGCAAACGGGCGGAATCCGCCATGCAGGACAAGTACTGCATGCACCTCCGAGTCTGGCCGAGCCTCGTTCTGCAACGCTAGAACAACGTTCCTAAAGGTTCTGCCCGTATTCACAAAAGCGTTACAAACGCGCGCTTGTGTGCCGAATTCTGCAGCTGCTGCGTCGATTAAAGGCGACTTTCCGGGCTGCCGATAGCCTTCAGGCAACGGGCGAATGCAGCGCCGCGTCGGGTCATCTCGGTCGCATCGCATACGCCGTCGCCATCGTTCCCGATCCACGAGGTGCAGCGGGAAGGACATCCAGACGCGTCGTCGTGGCGCGGTCGTCAGCAAACAATCGGGGAAGACATCATGTTGGGCAATATGAAAATCGGCGTCAGGCTCACCTGCGCGTTCTTGATCGTGGCGGCCATCGGCGCCTGCATCGGCGCGATCGGCATCCGCGACTCCGGGCGCATCAACGACTACGCCAAGGCGCTGTACGAACGTGAGCTGCTCGGCCTCTCCAACATCAAGGAAGCCAACATCAACCTGATCTATGCCGGCCGTGCGCGCGCCAACCTGCAACTGGCCACCACGCAGGAAGAGCGCGCCAAGCACCTCGCCAGCATCGACAAGTACACTGCGAGCATGGTCGATTACATGGCCAAGGCGCGCAGCACGATGGACAGCCCCGATGCCATGTCCAAGCTGGCTCGCTTCGATGAAGCGTGGAAGGTATACCTGGCGCGTCGCAGCGCGTTCCTGGACAAGGCCGTGCAGCAACCGCTGCAGGACGCCAATCCGGAAATCGTTGCGCTGTCCGCCGCCTCGCGAAGCGCCTCCGACGAAGTGGACGCGCTGATGACCGAGTTGGCCAAGATGAAGGAAGCCAACGCGGCGGCCGCGAGTATCGAGACCAATACGATCTATGCCAATGGCGCCAGGATGCTGACGGCCATCATTGTGGTCGGCGTATTGCTCGGTGTGTGCCTGGGCTTCTTCATCAGCCGCAGCGTGACCAGGCCGATCGGCAAGGCGGTGGATGTCGCCAATGCATTGGCCGACGGCGACCTGAGCGTCGTGATCGAAACCACCTCCAAGGATGAAGCGGGGCAACTGCTGCTGGCGATGCGGCGCATGGTCGAGAAACTGCAGCAGGTGGTCGGCGAGGTCAACGCCAGCGCGCAGACCCTGGCCGGCGCGTCGGAGGAAGTCAGCGCGACCGCGCAGTCGCTGAGCCAGGCCTCGACCGAGCAGGCCGCGGGCGTGGAGGAAACCAGCGCTTCGCTGGAGCAGATGACTGCCTCGATCGGGCAGAACACCGAGAACGCGCGTATCACCGATGGCATGGCCGCGCAGGCCGCCAAGGAAACCGTGGAAGGCGGCGAAGCGGTGGTCGCCACCGTGGCGGCGATGAAGCAGATCGCGCAGAAGATCGGCATCATCGACGACATCGCCTACCAGACCAACCTGCTCGCGCTGAACGCGGCGATCGAAGCGGCACGCGCCGGCGAGCACGGCAAGGGCTTCGCGGTGGTCGCCGCGGAAGTGCGCAAGCTGGCCGAACGCAGCCAGGTGGCCGCGCAGGAGATCGGCGAGGTCGCCGGCTCCAGCGTGGAACTGGCGGAGAAGGCCGGGCGCCTGCTGGAGACCATCGTGCCCAGCATCAAGAAGACCTCGGACCTGGTGCAGGAGATCGCCGCGGCGTCGCAGGAGCAGTCCTCCGGCGTGGCGCAGATCAATTCGGCGGTGGTGCAGTTGAGCCAGACCACGCAGCAGAACGCCACCGCGTCCGAGGAGCTGGCCGCGACCGCCGAGGAAATGAGTTCGCAGGCCGAATACCTGCAGCAGTCGATGGCGTTCTTCCGCCTGGGCCACAGCGAAGCGCCGCGCCCGCCGCGCGCCGTGGACAAGCCCAGCGCCAAGGCCGTCGGCAGCAGCCGCGTCGAACCCAAGCGTGCGCGCCCGCGCGTGGCGCAGCCGGCGTACGCGATGGCGAATCCGGATGAATCCCAGTTCGCCAGCTTCTGAGGAGCAGACCATGGCTACGCATCTGGACAACGCAGCGGCGGTGCCGCTGCAGACGCAGGAGGCGCCGTCGCAGTTCCTGACCTTCCAACTGGAACAGGAGCTGTTCGGGCTGAACATCGACGGCATCCACGAGATCATCGAATACCGTGCGCCGACGCCGGTCCCGACCATGCCGGCCTGCGTGCGCGGCGTGATCAACCTGCGCGGCGCGGTGGTGCCGGTGGTGGACCTGCAACTGCGGCTGGGTCGCGCGCCCAGCCGCATCAGCCGGCGCAGCTGCATCGTGATCGTCAGCGCCGCGGAGGGCGGCACGATCCAGGCGTTCGGCCTGCTGGTCGATGCGGTCAGCGCCGTGCTGGATATCCCGGCGCAACAGATCGAGGCGGCGCCCTCGTTCGGCAGCGGCATCCGCGACGAGTTGCTGCAGGGCATGGGCAAGCTGGAAGACCGGCTGGTGATCCTGCTGGATCGCGCGCGCCTGCTGCGCGTGGACGAGATCGCCGACGTGGCGTTGCCGGCCGCGGCCTGAGGCGGCACAGCCGCGCCACTGCACCGCGCGGCAGTTGGACGCTCCATGGCGGCGTGGACTCGGCGCCTGCGCAACGCGGGCGCTGCGGCCGCGGGCACCGCAGGCGGTGGTGTGCCGGCCAGAAGCGGCATCGTCCGAAGCGACAGGCGCTCGCCGTGATATGCGCATAACGGCCGCCTCGCTAGTGTCTGCGCGACAGGGCATCCGCCCGCCATCGCGAGATCCGGACCATGGCAGACAACGACAAGCAGCCCGACCAGCAGCAGGGCATCCAGGACGGTCGGCAGGACCGCGCGCAGGACGATGTGGCCAAGCAGCGCCCCGGCCTGGAGGACGAGAAGTTGCGCGAGGCGCACGAGCGCGGGCCCAAGTCCGGCGACGGCCAGAAGACAGGCTGAGCCGCGTTTCGCGCGCCGCCATCGCCGCGGCCTGCGTGGTGGCCAACGGCGTTGCCGCCAGCGCGCAGACGCAAACGTGCAGACACAAAAAAGCCCCGGAGGCGACTCCGAGGCTTTTCGTCTGAACAAGTGGTGGAGCGGAAGGGGATCGAACCCTCGACCTTCGCATTGCGAACGCGACGCTCTCCCAGCTGAGCTACCGCCCCACATCAGACGCATAGTCTAACTGGCCCGGGGCATGTGTGCCAAGAGGGGCGATGCGGGGCGACGGCGGTGCGGCGCGCGCGGGGCCTTCGCAGACCTGCCGGTCCGCCGCCGTTGAACGCGGGAATGCGACGCCGTTTCCGGGCAACCGCCAGGCAGAGTCGATATAATCGTGGGCCGAAATCCTCGCCAGACGATTTCGTCGTTCCGGATGAAATATTCCGTCCGTTCCAAATCTTTTATCCACGGGTCTTTGAAAAAATGACGGAAGTTCGCAACTTGCAACAACTCGCCGAAGCCAAGGCCAAGCTGCACGAAGAGATTCGCAAGCTGGAAGAGCAGGAGAAGCAGGCGCGCGAAGGCGAGACCAGCGCTGCGCACGCCAACGTCCTGTCGCTGCTCGAGCAGTTCGCCGAGTTCTTCAGCGCCAAGCAGCGCAACGAGATCGCCGCCTACGTGACCAGCGCCGCGCCGAAGGCTGCCAGCGCCAAGTCCGCCGGCGGCCGCAGCGAGGTCAAGCCGAAGTACCAGCTGCCGCACACCGGCGAGACCTGGTCCGGCCGCGGCCGCACGCCGAAGGCGTTCGCCGCATGGGAAGGCACCGCCGCCTACAACGAATGGAAGGCGCGCCATCCGGATCTGAAGTTCCCGCTGGTCAAATACTGATCGGTCGAAAAAGGCCAGGGTTCCTGGCCTTTTTTATGCGCGATGGTTTTATGCGCGGCATTGGCGTTGCCCGCGCTTTGTCGCGGATAAGAACCGTGGCGGAGAAGCGGGCGCTGAAGGGAATGCGCCTGGAATAACCGAAGGCCGGCGGCGACATGGTCCCCACTGTGACCGTGGTGCCGCTGTGGACCCCTGTAGGAGCGGCTTCAGCCGCGACAGACGTTATCGGTAACGACCGTCGCGGCTGAAGCCGCTGCTACAGATACCTCCGAATCGCTCAGCCCGCGTTGCCGAGTAATGGCTGCAGCGTCGCTTCCAGTTCGCGCCGGCGCCAGCCGGCCAGCGGCTGCGGCCATTGGCCGCTTTCCAGCAAGGCTTCCAGATGCTTGCGCGAGGCGAGCAGGCCGTCGGGCAGGCCGAGTTCGGCGCTGCGTGCGGACACCGCATCCTGCAGCCGCTTCAACGCCGCCTTGTTGTCGTCGCTGGAAGCCAGCGCCAGCGGCGCGTCCGCTTCGTCGGGCAGCGGCGTGGTCAGCGCCTGCCACAGCGCGTCGCCGAGCTTGCGCGGCGCCTTGGGGTGCTTGTCCAGCATCGCCTGCAGTTCGTCGCGGTCGGAAGGCGGGAAGCGCGCCAGGGTGGCGGCCAGTTCGTTGTCCAGGATCCAGCTGCGCGGCTTGTCGCTGTGCCGCGCCTGCACGTCGCGCCAGCGCAGCAGGCGCAACAGCCGCTGCTGCGCGGGCCGGTCCATGAACTGCGCCGAGCGCATTCCCAGGTGCGGCCAGCGTTCGCCTTCGTCGTGCTCCACGGTGCCGAGCAGGCGCTCGCCGTCCTCGTGCAGCCAGGCGCTGCGGTCCAGCAGCTGCAGCCGTTCCTGCAGCGCGTCGTGGATCGCGAACAGGTGGCGCACGTCGTCGGCGGCGTAGTCCAGTTGCGCCGGCGACAGCGGGCGGCGCAGCCAGTCCGAGCGGGTTTCGCCCTTGGCCAGGTGCACGCCGGTGATTTCCAGCACCAGCTTCTGGTAACCCATGCCGGCGCCAATGCCGGCCAGGCCGGCGCCGATCTGGGTGTCGAACAACGGCCGCGGCAGCGCGCCACAAGCGCATTTGAACGCGACCAGGTCTTCGCTGGCGCTGTGCATGACCTTGAGGATGGCCGGGTCCGAGAGCCACGGCGCCAGCGCCTGCGGCATGCCGGGAATCAGCGGGTCGATCAGCAGGATTTCGTCGGCCACCGCCATCTGCACCAGCGCCAGTTGCGGCCAGTAGGTGCGTTCGCGGACGAATTCGGTATCCAGGCCGATCCTGGCCGGGCGCTGCGCCAGCCGTTCGGCCAGCTCGGCGGGTTGCTTGATCCAATAGGGCACGTGGTTTCCGTCGAATGCAGGGTTTGCTCAGGCAGGCGAGAATAGCCTAACGTCGGCCCGCCGGCCGCACGGACGGGATGGCGCGGATGCCATCGGGAGTCCAATGTCGTTGGGAGGAAGCGTGCGTACGAGCGGCACCGTGATCGCCTGGACCCTGTTGGCCGCGCTGGCGTGCGGCTGCAGCGGGCCGGCGCCTGCGCCGCCGGCGCAGCCCGCCAGACCGGCGCCCGCCAAGCCTGCGCAGGCGCCGGCAACCGCGGCCGGCAAGCCGGTGCAGGCGCCCAGCGTCACCATCGGCGGCGAGGATGCGGCCGAGACGGTGGCGCGCTGGCAGCCGCCGCTGCCGACGCTCGAGCGCGCGCAACTGGCGCAGGCGCGCCGCGACGCCGCGCGCGCGCTGGCCGAGGACCGCCTGTTCGAGGACGCGCAGTCGGCGATCCCGCTGTACCTGGCGATCCGTGCGCTGGCGCCGCAGGACCCGGTCGCGCGCGACGGCCTGCGCACCGCGCGGCGCCGGCTGCTGCAACGCGGCGACGAACTGTTGCGCGCATCGGAGCAGCAGGAACAGGCGCTGGAGCGCGCCGATCGCATCGCGATGGTGGCGCTGTCGCTGGATGCCGACGATCCGGCGGTGCGGCGCCTGCAGCAGCGGGTGGAGACCGCGCAGCGGGTGCTGGCCTACAACCGTGCCGGCGAAGACGATCTGCGCGCCGGCCGGCTCGGCGAGGACGGCAACGGCGCGCTGGCCAACTTCCGCGATGCGCTGCAACTGGACGCCGACGACGCGCGCGCGCGGCAGGGCGTGGCGGCGGTGGAGAGCGCGCTGATCCGGCGCGCCGAGGCGGCCGCGACGGTGTCCGATTTCGCCGCCGCCGGCAGCTGGCTGGCGCGGGCGGCGCGGATCCGCGACGCCGCCCCCACCGTGCGCGACGCGCGTGCGCGGGTGGAAAGCGTGCGCAGCGCGCGCATCGCCGGCCTGCGCGATGCCGGCCTGCGCGACCTGGCCACGCCGGCCGGACTGAAGGCGGCGCGCGAGAAACTGGGCGAGGTGTTGCGCATCGCCGATCCGGGCGATGCGGTGGCGGCGATGCTGCGCGAGCGCATCGACCTGGCCACCCACTACGGCAGCTTCCGCCCCGGCCAGGTGTTCACCGACGGCATGAGCAACGGCGAACGCGGGCCGCAGATGATCGTGGTGCCGCACGGCGGCTTCCGCATGGGCGCCAGCGAGACGGAGCCGGGCGCGATGCCGGCGGAGCAGCCGTTGCATTACGTGCGCTTCGATCGCGGCTTCGCGATGTCGATCACCGAGGTCACCGTGGCCGAGTTCCGCCGCTTCGTCGAGGTCAGCGGCGCGCGGCCGCGGGCGACCCGGCGTGGGCATTCGATCGTCTACGACGAGCGCAGCGGCAACTTCGTGCGCCGCAGCGGCACCGACTGGCAGTCCGGCTACAACGGCGCGCGCGCCGCGCCGAACAGCCCGGTGATGCACGTCAGCGTGCGCGATGCCGAGGCCTACGCGGCATGGCTGTCGCAGCAGACCGGGCGCCACTACCGGCTGTCCAGCGAGGCCGAGTTCGAATACGCGCTGCGCGCCGGCGGCCGCGGCCGCTATCCCTGGGGCAACGCCGGCACCCCGCCGCGCGGCGCCGGCAACTTCACCGGCGGCGGCGACATCTCGCCCAGCGGCCGGCACTGGAACAACGCCTTCGTCGGCTATGCCGACGGCTTCTGGGGGCCGGCGCCGGTCGCCAGCTTCAAGGCCAATGCCTGGGGCCTGCACGACATGGGCGGCAACCTCAGCGAGTGGGTCGCCGATTGCTGGCATTCCAGCTACCGCCGCGCGCCGGCCGACGGCGCCGCCTGGTACAACCCCGGTTGCCGTTCGCGGGTGGTGCGCGGCGGCAACTGGGCCAACGCGCCGGAACAGACCCGTGCCGCCTGGCGGCTGATGCAGGACTCCGACACCACCAGTGCCAGAGTCGGTTTCCGCCTGGTGCGCGGAATTTGACGCGGCCTCGCGCCGCCCGTCGCTACAGTGCCGCGGACAGGCAGGCGCCATCGCCGCCCACCAGCCAGCAAGGGGATTGGATATGAGCAACGTCTTTGGCCGCCAGGGCGGGGAACAGGGCGGGGCCGCCGCGGGCCGCTGGGCGGCGTGCGCTGGCTGGTGCTGCTGGGTTTCGCGGTGTACGCCGGGTATTACTGGTTCTCCAACCGCAGCGAGGATCCGTACACCGGCGAGAAGGTGCTGATCGACAATTCGCTCGGGGTCGAGGACGAGAAGGCGCTGGGCCTGCAGGCGTACCAGGAGATCCTGGCGCAGGAACATCCGGTCGATCCGCAGTCGCAGGTGGCGCAGCAGGTGCGCGCGATCGCGCAGCGGCTGATCGCCAAGGTCGATGTAGTCGAGGACGCGCTGGCCGCCGAGCACGGCATGCAGGCCAAGCACTACGCGCGCGGCTTCGACTGGGACGTCAACGTGATCGAGTCCGAACAGGCCAACGCGTTCTGCCTGCCCGGCGGCAAGATGGCGGTCTACACCGGCCTGCTGCCGGTGGCCAAGAACGCCGATGCGATGGCGGTGGTGATGGGCCACGAGATCGCGCATGCGCTACTGCGCCACGGCGCGCAACGCATGGCGCAGCAGAAGCTGACCCAGATCGGACAGATGGCCGGCGCGGCCAGCGGCATGGATCCGCAACAGCAGCAGATGGCGATGGCGGCGATGGGTTACGGCTACCTGTTGCCATACGCGCGCAGCCACGAGACCCAGGCCGACGAGGTCGGGCTGATGCTGGCCGCGGCGGCCTGCTTCGATCCGCAGGAAGCGGTGCCGCTGTGGGAGCGGATGAGCGCCAGCAGCGGCGGCCAGGCGCCGCCGGAGTTTTCCTCCACCCACCCGAATCCGGGTACGCGGATCCAGAACCTGCAGGCGCTGATGCCCAAGGCGATGGAGTACCGGCAGCGCTTCTGCGAATCGGCGAAGACGGCGCAGCGTTGAGCGTGGCGGTGTCCGCGGAAGACTGAGCTGGCGCCCGCCGTCCCCCGGCTGCAACTGAGCATGCCGGGGCATGCGCAGTCCGCGTGCGCTTGCGTTCAGTGCGTGGATACCTGCACCGCGGTTGCCGCTGTCTCTGCCGCCACCTCTGCCGTTGCCGGCGCCTCCTCGGGCGCGGCCAGGCGTTGCCCGGCTGCCAGCAGTTCGACGAACTCGCGGCGGTCGCCGCTGCGATCCTCGCCGGTCGCCGCGCGCGCCGCGTTGGCCACCTGCGCCCAGTCCCAGCCGTCGATGTGGGTGCCGCCACGCAGCAGGTCGGCGTAGGCGGCGACCGCGGCGGCGAAGCGCAAATCCGCGCTTGGCTGCGCCGTCGCCGCGGCGGTCGCGATCGTGCTCTGCAACAGGCGGCTGCGTTCCTGCCCGGGCAGCTTGTAACGCAGCCGCAACTGCGCCAGTTCGCCGGCATGCAGCGGCGTCTGCGTCGCCTGCGCCGGTGCGGCATAGCGCAAGGCCGGCAGGCGCGGCGGCGCGCTGCCCACCGGGGTGATCTCGTAAAGCGCGGTGACGCTGTGGCCGGCGCCGATCTCGCCGGCATCGACCTTGTCGTTGGCGAAATCCTCGCGCGCCAGCAGCCGGTTCTCGTAGCCGATCAGGCGGTATTCGGCGACCTGCGCCGGATTGAACTCGACCTGGATCTTGACGTCGCGGGCGATGGTGAGCAGCGTGGCCTGCATCTGCTGCACCAGCACCTTGTGCGCCTCGCGCGCCGAGTCGATGTAGGCATGGTTGCCGTCGCCGACGTCGGCCAGGCGTTCGGCCATCGCGTCGTTGTAGTTGCCGCGGCCGAAGCCGAGTGTGCTCAGCGCCACGCCGCTGCGGCGCTGGTCGGCGACCAGGGTCTCCAGCGCGCCGCGGTCGACCGTGCCGACGTTGAAGTCGCCGTCGGTGGCCAGGATCACCCGGTTGCTGCCGCCGGCGATGAAGCTCCGCCGTGCGGTCGCATAGGCCAGGCGGATGCCGTCGCCGCCGTTGGTGCTGCCGCCGGCCTGCAGCCGCTGCAGCGCGGCGAGGATCTCCGCGTGGCGGTCGCCGGGCGTCGGCGGCAACACCAATCCGGCCGCGCCGGCGTAGACCACGATCGAGACCCGGTCCTGCGCGCGCAGCTGCGGCACCAGCATGGCGAAGGCCTGCTTGAGCAGGGGCAGCTTGTCCGCGCTTTCCATCGAGCCGGAGGTGTCGATCAGGAACACCAGGTTCGCCGGCGGCAATGCCTGGCGCGGGACGTCGTAGCCCTTGATGCCGATCATCAGCAGCTGCCGCTGCGGATTCCACGGCGCGGGCGCCAGTTCGGTGGATACCCGGAACGGCGTGTCGCGGTCGCGCGGCGCCGGGTGCGCATAGTCGAAGTAGTTGATGAATTCTTCCGCGCGCACTGCGTCGGCTGGCGGGCGCTGGCCGTCGCGCAGCATGCGCCGCACGTTGGCGTAGCTGCCGGTGTCCACGTCGATCGAAAAGGTCGACAGCGGTTGTTCGCGCGCGCTGTGCACCGGGTTGTCGGTTGGGTGTTCGTAGCGTTCGCGGTCCAGCGGCGGGATCGGCGCCGCGGGCTTGGCCATGCGCACGCGGGTGTCAGCGATGTAGGTGTCGCCGGCCACCGACGGCGCGACCGGTGCCGCGGCCTGCGCCGGCGGCGCCGGTGGGGATGGCGGGGCCAGCATCCGCGCCGGTGCTGGCGCGGGTTCGGCCAGACCTTCGCTGGCGGCGTAGGCCTCGGGCAAGGCGCTGGCATCTGTCACTGCCGGCGCGCGTGCGGCGACGCGATCGTCGCTGGTGGTGCTGCAGCTTGCCAGCAGCGCGGCAAGGATCAGGGAAGGCAGAACGGTGCGGTGCGGGCGTGGCTGCATGATGGGCGCTCGGTGTGGGTCCGAGGCTGTAAACGCGTGACGGCCGGCAACGGGGTTTGGCCCGCGGCCGCGCTTCGGTCCGCCATGTTGCCTTGTGGCTGAACGCGCTGCGTGCGCGCACGCGGCACCGCATGGCGCGGGTGCATCATTCGCGCATCGCCATCGGAGCATTCGCCATGAAACGCCTCTTGCTGTCACTGCTCGGACTGGCCGCGCTGGCCGGCTGCGCCACCAACCGGATCAGCGACGACGAGCGCCTGGCGCTGTACCGCGCGCATGCCGCCGCGCCGGTGCGCGACTTCCAGTACTACAACCGGATCAGCGGCTGGACCGCGCTCGGCGACAGCGCGCTGGCGGTGTGGACGCGGCCGAACCAGGCCTATCTGCTGGAACTGAGCGGCCGCTGCGCCGATCTGGACTTCGCGCCGACGATCGCCATCACCCACTTCAGCGACCGGGTGTCGGCGCGTTTCGACGACGTGCTGGTGATCGGCGGCAGCCCGGGCGCGATCCGCCTGCCGTGCCGCATCCAGAGCATCCGCCCGCTCGACATCAAGGCGCTGCGTATCTCGGAAAAGGAATTGCGCGAGGCCAAGGTGCAGGAGCGGGCGCAGCCGGCGCCGGCGCAGTAGCGCAGGCGTCACGGGTTTCGATCGGTTTCGAACGGGTGGTTGCAGCTTGTAGGCGTAGCTGCAGCCGCAGCGGGCTTTGCGGATGGGTTCTGTCGCGGCTGAAGCCGCTCCTACAGTGAGCTGGGTCTGGGCGGCTCAGGATTCCTGTTCGGGTTCCACGTAGCCTTCGGGCTTGGGCGCGCCGCCCTGGAACAGGAATTTGTCCAGCTCCGTTTCCAGGAAGGCGCGGTGCTTGGGATCGCGCGGCGACAGCCGGTTCTCGTTGATCAGCATGGTCTGGTGCGCCAGCCACGCCTGCCAGCCGGCCTTGCCGATGTGCGCGAACACGCGCTGGCCGAGTTCGCCGGGATACGGCACGTAGTCGAGCCCTTCGGCGTCGCGTTGCTGGTACTGGCAGAAGACGGTGCGGGACATGGCGGTTCCTGGTGGCGCGGTGGGCGACGATCAGAGGCCGTCGAGCAGTTTGCGGATCGGGGCGGGCAGGCCGAGCGCGGACAGGTCGGCGCGCGCGACCCAGCGCAGGTCGTCATTGTCGCGTACCGCGTCGCGCAAGGCGACCTTGCGCAGGCGCAGCGGCTGCAGGTGCAGACGATAGTGGCTGAAAGTGTGCACGATCGGCGGCATCGGCTCGGCCGCGTCGAAGTCGCGGCCGCGGGTCTCGCGTTCGAACCAGGCGCGCAACTCGCTCTCGCTCTCGGCCTGCGGCAGCGTCCACAGCGAGGCCCAGATGCCGCTCGGCGGGCGCCGTTGCAGCAGCAGCTCGCCGGCGGCGTTTTCCAGCAGCAGCGCCAGCGCCTCGCGTTCGGGCAGGGTCTTGCCCGGCTTGGGCGTTGGCAGCGACTCGGTCAGGCCATCGCGGCGCGCCACGCAGTCGTCCTGCAGCGGACACAGCACGCAGGCCGGATTGGCGCGGGTGCACAGGGTGGCGCCGAAATCCATCTGCGCCTGGGTGTAGTCGGCCATGCGCCCGTCGGCGACCGCGGCCACGTGCGCCTGTGCGATCGCCCACAGCGGTTTCTCCACCGCCGGCAGGCCCGGATAGCCGGCGATGCCGTGGTAGCGGGTCAGCACGCGTTTGACGTTGCCGTCCAGGATCGGGAAGCGGTCGTTCCAGGCCTGGCTCAGGATCGCGCCGGCGGTGCTGCGGCCGATCCCGGGCAGCGCGTGCAGCGCGTCGAAGTCGCGCGGCAGCTCGCCGTCGTGCAGCTCCACGCAGCGCTTGGCGGCGGCATGCAGGTTGCGCGCGCGAGCGTAGTAGCCCAGCCCGGCCCATTGCGCCATCACCGCATCGGTGCCGGCCGCGGCCAGGTCGGGCAGGGTCGGGAAGTGCTGCAGGAAGCGCAGGAAGTACGGGATCACCACCGCGACCTGGGTCTGCTGCAGCATGATTTCCGACAGCCATACGCGATACGGGCTGCGCGGATGCTGCCAGGGCAGGTCGTGGCGGCCGCTGCGGTCGAACCAAGCGAGCAGGCGGGGGGCGAAGGTGTCTGGGAGCTGGCGCATGCTGGCATCGAGTATTTCCTTCTCTCATCGGGAGAAGGTGCCCCGAAGGGGCGGATGAGGGTACGGAGCGAAGCTCCGTGTAGTTGGGGTCGGCGGGACGCTTTCGCGCCGTACCCTCACCCCAACCCCGCTCCGCGCCCCGGCCCGCGCTTGCGGCGCGGGCGCTCCAGGGCACGCGCGCCAGTGGCGCGCAAGCCGCGCCCTGTCGCCCCGGTGGGAGAGGGGCTCAAGATCAGGCGCCGAGCGCTTCCGGCAGCAAGGCGTCGACGAAGGCTTCGGCGTCGAACACGCGCAGGTCTTCCGGGCGCTCGCCGATACCGGCGAAGCGGATCGGGATGCCGAACTCGCGGGCCAGCGCGAACACCACGCCGCCCTTGGCGGTGCCGTCGAGCTTGGTCACCACCAGCCCGGTGACGCCGACCGCGGCGTGGAACTGGCGCAGCTGCGACAGCGCGTTCTGGCCGGTGGTGCCGTCGATGACCATCAGCACTTCGTGCGGCGCGGCGGGGTCGAGCTTGCCGAGCACGCGGCGGATCTTGCCCAACTCGTTCATCAGCCCGGTCTGGGTGTGCAGGCGCCCGGCGGTGTCGGCGATCAGCACCTCGGTGCCGCGCGCCTTGCCGGCCTGCAGCGCGTCGAACGCGACCGAGGCGGCGTCGGCGTTCTGGCCCTGCGCGATCACGGTGACGCCGTTGCGATCGCCCCAGGCCTGCAGCTGCGCCACCGCGGCGGCGCGGAAG
This sequence comes from Xanthomonas sp. GW, assembly GCF_014236815.1. Taxonomy (NCBI): domain Bacteria; kingdom Pseudomonadati; phylum Pseudomonadota; class Gammaproteobacteria; order Lysobacterales; family Lysobacteraceae; genus Xanthomonas; species Xanthomonas sp. GW. The sequence goes on along the minus strand of NZ_CP051189.1, from coordinate 3,266,410 downwards.
GTGTCGCCGGCGGCCAGCATCAGGCTGTGCCCTTCGTCCTTGAAGCGCTTGGCCAGCTTGCCGATGGTGGTGGTCTTGCCGACGCCGTTGACGCCGACCGTGAGCACCACGAAGGGTTTGGCGCTGCGGTCGATCTGCAGCGGCTTGGCGACCGGCTGCAGGATCGCGATCAGGTCGGCGCGCAGCGCGCGCAGCAGCGCCTGCGCATCGACGAATTCGCGCGCCTTCATGCGCTTGCGCAGATTCTCGATCAGCGCGGTGGTCGCCGGCACGCCGACGTCGGCGGTGATCAGCGCGGTCTCGATCTCGTCGAGCAGGTCGTCGTCGAGCTTGGGATTGCGCGAGAACAGGCCGCCGAAGCTGCGTGCGATGGCGCTGTTGCGCAGGCGTTCGCGCCAGCCCGGATTGCCGGCAGGCGCGGCGGGCGCGGCGTCGCTGCGCTGCAGGTCGTCGCCTGCGGCGGGCGCGCTCGCCGGCGCCGGCGTGGGCATGGGGGCGCTGGGCGGCGCCACCGCGGGTGCGGCCGGGGCGGGAACGCGCCCTTCCGCTGGCGCGGTCGGCGCCTGTGGCGGCAGCGGCGTCGCGCCGGGGTGCGGCACGGCGATCGGGGCAGGCGGCAGCGGCGCGGTATCGGCGCTCGGACGGCTGCTGTCGCGCGCCACTGGCGCTGCTGTCGGCGGTGCCTGTTCGGCGACAGGCGCTTCCGCGGCGGCGGGCTCGGCGGCAGGCGCTGCGCCGGCCGGCTTGGGGAAGGCGGCGGCCAGTTCCTCGATGCTGTAGCGCTGGGTGCTGCGGCTATCGCCAGCGTGGTCCTGGGGCTTGTTGCGACGGAATAGGCTGACCATGGATAACGCGTGTACCGGAAACCGGGAATGCTACCACTTGGGCCTGTTAGGCCTCTGTGGGGCCGGGATTGGGGATTGGGGATTGGGGATTCGCAACAGCGGCATTCCTGCTTCCTGCAGGCGCAGCGCCCTTACGAATCCCCAATCCCCAATCCCGGACCCTCAGAGCTTGCCCTTCATCGAGCGGTAGTCGCGCGGGGTCATGCCGACGGTGGCCTTGAACTGGCGCGCGAACGCGCTCTGGTCGGCGAAGCCGCAGGCCTGGCCGATGCTGGCGATGCTGTCCTCGCCGTGCAGCAGGCGCATCGCCGCTTCGATGCGCATCTTGGTCAGCAACTGCTGCGGGGTCAGCTGGAAAACGCGGCGGAAATGCCGTTCCAGCTGCGCCACCGACAGTTCCGCCAGGTCGGCCAGGGTCTGCACGCGCAGGTTGTCGCCGTAGTGGATCTGCATGTGCTCCATCGCGCGGCTGATGCGTTCGTAGGCCGAATGGCGGCTGTCGGGCTGGCCCAGGTCGCGCGAGATGCCGACCACGCCGATCACCTCGTTGTGCTCGCACAGCGGGCGCTTGAAGGTCAGGCACCAGCCCGGGGTGCGGTTCGGGAACAGGTGCACTTCCAGCTGGTTCTCGATCATCTCGCCGCACAACACGCGCCGGTCCTGCATCAGGTAGCTGCCGCCCAGCGGCAGCGGGAACACCTCCAGCGCCGATTTGCCGATCAGGTCGGCACGGTATTTCTTGCCCAGGCGCCGCACCAGGGTCAGGTTGACGTGGGTGTAGCGGCCGTCGCGGTCCTTGACGAAGAACACCACGTCCGGCAACGCATCGAACAGCGTCTGCATTTCCGACGCGGAAATCAAAGTATCCATCTGCACTCACCGGGCGGTTGTAGGCTGCGGCGGCAGGCACGCCGCGGCATGCCCACCCCTGAGGACCGATCCTAGCCTAAGTCGGGCCTGCGAGGACGCCGGGGTTGTGCGAATTTCCGCATTTATGACAAGCAAACGCTGCTAGCCGCCGGCGGCCCGGAATGTGAGCATGGACCTATGCATACACTCGATGTGATCGACTCGCATACCGGCGGCGAACCGACCCGTGTCGTCGTCGCCGGCTTCCCCGACCTGGGTACCGGCCCGCTGGCGCAACGGCGCGATCTGTTCCGCGATCGCTTCGATCGTTGGCGCAGCGCCATCGCCTGCGAACCGCGCGGCTCGGACACCATGGTCGGCGCGCTGCTGCTGCCGCCGATCGCGGCCGACGCATGCGCGGCGGTGATCTTCTTCAACAACGTCGGCTACCTGGGCATGTGCGGCCACGGCACCATCGGCCTGGTGCGCACGCTAGCCGAGCTGGGCCGGCTGGCGCCGGGCACGCACCGCATCGAGACCCCGGTGGGCACGGTGGGCGTGGAACTGTACGGCGACGGCCGGGTGTCGGTGGACAACGTGGAAAGCTACCGCCACGCCGCCGGCATCGAGGTGCAGGTGCCCGACTATGGCCGCGTGCGCGGCGATGTGGCCTGGGGCGGCAACTGGTTCTTCATCACCGAGCAGACCCCGTGCGCGCTGGAGCTGCGCAACCAGCGCGCGCTGACCGCCTACACCGAGGCGCTGCGGCTGGCGCTGGAGGCGGCCGGCATCCGCGGCGCCGACGGCGGCGAGATCGACCATATCGAGATCAACGGCCCGGCGCCGCACGCCGGCGCCGATGCGCGCAATTTCGTGCTGTGCCCGGGCCTGGCCTACGACCGTTCGCCGTGCGGCACCGGCACCAGCGCCAAACTGGCGTGCCTGGCCGCCGACGGCAAGCTGGCCGCCGGCCAGGTGTGGCGCCAGGAAGGCATCCTCGGCAGCCTGTTCGAAGGCAGCTACGTGCCCGGCAGCCGTGGCGTGCTGCCGCGGATCACCGGCCAGGCGCACATCACCGCCCGCGCGCAGTTGCTGATCGATGCGCAGGATCCGTTCGCCTGGGGCATCGGCGCCGGATGAGCGGTTTCGACCTGATCGTCGTCGGCGCCGGCATCGTCGGCGCGGCCTGCGCCGATGCGGCCGCCGCCGCCGGGCTGCGGGTGGCGATCGTCGAGTCGGGCACGATCGGCGGCGGTTCCACCGCCGCGGCGATGGGCCATCTGGTGGCGATGGACGACGATCCTGCGGAACTGGCGCTGTCGGCGTATTCGCTGCGCCTGTGGGAAGAATTCGCGCAATTGCCGGCGGCCGAGTTCAGCCGCTGCGGCACGCTGTGGGTGGCGCGGCAGGCGCGCGAGCTGGAGGCGATCCCGGCCAAGATCCGGCGCCTGGCCGCGGCCGGCGTGCACGCCGAGGCGATCGATGCCGAGGCGCTGTACCGGCTGGAGCCGGCGCTGGTGCCGGGCCTGGCCGGCGGCATGCGCGTGGCCGCCGAAGCGGTGGTGTATCCGCCGCGGATGGCGCGGCACCTGGTCGAGCGTGCGCTCGCCGCCGGCGCGCAGCTGTACGCCGGGCGCCGCGCGCTGGCGCTGGCCGCCGGCGGACTGCGCCTGGACGATGGCAGCACATTGAGCGGGCCGGTGCTGGTCGCCACCGGCTGCGCCTTGCCGGAGTTGCTGCCGGAACTGCCGATGCGCGCGCGCAAGGGCCAACTGGTCATCACCGACCGCTATCCTGGCTTCGTCGGGCACCAATTGCTGGAGCTGGGCTATGCCGACAGCGCGCACGGCAGCGACGGCAGCAGCGTGGCGTTCAACGTGCAGCCGCGGCCGACCGGGCAGATCCTGATCGGTTCCTCGCGCGAGTTCGATGCCAGCGACCGCAGCGTGTCGATGCCGATGCTGCAGCGCATGCTCGAGCGCGCGTTCGCGTTCCTGCCGGCGTTGCGCCAGCTGCAGGCGATCCGGGTCTGGACCGGGCTGCGTCCGGCCACGCCCGACGGCCGTCCCTACCTGGGCGCGGTGCCGGAGCGTGCCGACGTGTGGGTCGCGGCCGGCCACGAAGGCTTGGGCGTGACCACCGCGCTGGGCAGCGCGCGGCTGTTGCTGGATCTGCTGCTGCAGCGCACGCCCGCACTGGACCCGGCGCCGTTCGCGCCGGCGCGGGCGCTGTCGTGAGCGCGCCGATGCTGCGCCTGCAGGTCAATGGCCAGACCCTCGAGGTGCTGGACGGCAGCAGCGTGGCCGCGGCGGTGGCGCAGGTGGCGGTGCATTTCCGCCGCTCGCGCAACGGCCAGCCGCGCGCGCCGCTGTGCGGCATGGGCGTGTGCAGCGAATGCCGGGTGCGCATCGACGGCGTCGGCCAGTTGCGCGCCTGCATCACTCCGGCCCGCGACGGCATGCAGGTGTGGACCGATGGCTGAGCCGCGCGCGCTGCATTACGACGTGGTCGTGGCCGGTGCCGGTCCGGCCGGACTGGCGGCGGCGCTGGCCGCCGCCGGGCATGGCCGGCGCGTGGCGCTGGTCGACCTGCAGGCGCGCGCCGGCGGCCAGATCTGGCGCCACGACGTGGCCCATGCGCCGCCGACGCTGGCCGCGCGCGTGCTGGCGCAACTGGCGGCGAGCAAGATCGAATTTCTGTCGCAGACGCAGTTGCTGATGGCGCAGGACCGGCAACTGCTGGCCGATGGCCCGCAGGGCGCGCGCTGGATCGGCTACGACGCGCTGGTGCTGGCCACCGGTGCGCGCGAACTGCTGCTGCCGTTCCCCGGCTGGACCCTGCCCGGCGTCACCGGCGCCGGCGGCGCGCAGGCGCTGGCCAAGCAGGGCTGGCCGCTGGCCGGCAAGCGCGTGCTGGTCGCCGGCAGCGGGCCGCTGCTGCTGGCCAGCGCGGCGACGCTGCGCCGCCACGGCGCGCAGGTGCTGGGCATCGTCGAACAGGCGCCGTTGCGCGCGCTGGCCGGTTTCGCCGCGCAGCTGCCGTGGCGCTGGCCGGACAAGGCGCTGCAGGCGCTGGTCCTGCGCACGCAGCTGGCCGGCGTGGGCTACCACAGCGGCAGTGTGGTGCTGGCGGCGCACGGAGACAGCCAACTGCGGTCGGTGCAGATCGACGGCCCGCGCGGCCGCCGCAGTCTCGAGTGCGACCAGCTGGCGGTCGGCTACGGACTGGTGCCGAACGTGGAGCTGGCGCAACTGCTCGGCTGCCGCCTGGCGCGCAGCGGCGCGCATCCGTGCGTGGCGGTGGACGCGCAATTGCGTACCAGTGTCGACGGCGTGTATGCCGCCGGCGAGGCGCTGGGCATCGGCGGGCGCGATTGCGCGCGCGTCGAAGGCGCCATCGCCGGGCACCTGGCGGCGGGGCAGCAGGCCGCCGCGCAGGCATTGCAGCCGCAGCGGCGGCGCGCGCGCGCGTTCGCCGCGCTGCTGCAGCGCCAGTTCGCGCTGGACCCGCGCATCCACGCGCTGGCCGCACCGGATACGCTGGTATGCCGCTGCGAAGACGTGCCGCTGTCGGCGCTGCGCGGCCATGCCGACCTGCGCGACGCCAAGCTGGTCTCGCGCTGCGGCATGGGCGCCTGCCAGGGCCGCATCTGCGGCAGCGCGCTGACCGAGCTGGGGCTGGCGCCGCGGCACGACGATTTTTCCGACGACGGCCGCCGGCCGCCGCTGTTCCCGGTGCGCCTGGACGCGCTCGCCCAATCGCTTCCCGATCCATTTATTTCCCAACCTCCACTCACAACCCTCGACAAGGTGTAATCCCATGAGCAAGGCTTCTTTCTGGTACGGCGTGCTGCCGGCCATCACCACCCCGTTCAACGCCGATGGCAGCATCGACCACGCGTTCCTGGCCAAGCATGCGCAGGTCATGGTCGACGCCGGCTGCACCGCGATCGTGCCGCTGGGCTCGCTCGGCGAGGCCGCCACGCTCAGCTTCGACGACAAGGTCGCGGTCCTGAAGACCCTGGTGCAGGCGCTGGACGGCCGCATCCCGGTGGTGCCGGGCATCGCCGCGCTGTCCACCGACGAAGCCGTGCGCCTGGCGCAGGCGGCCAAGCAGGTCGGCTGCGGCGGGATCATGGTGCTGCCGCCGTACGTCTACTCCACCGACTGGCGCGAGATGGGCGCGCATGCGCGTGCGGTCATCGCCGCCACCGACCTGCCGGTGATCCTGTACAACAACCCGGTCGCCTACAAGACCGATTTCAGCCCGGCGCAGATCGCCGAGCTGGCCGCCGAATTCCCGAACCTGCAGGCGGTCAAGGAATCCTCCGGCGACGTGCGCCGCTTCGCCGCGCTGGGCGAGCTGCTCAACGATCGCCTGGTGCTGCTGGTGGGCATGGACGATGCGATCGTCGAAGGCCTCAGCATGGGCGCCAAGGGCTGGATCGCCGGCCTGGTCAATGCGTATCCGAAGGAGTCGGTGAAGCTGTTCGAGCTGGCCCGCGACGGTGGCTACCCGGCGGCCAAGGCGCTGTACGACTGGTTCCTGCCGCTGCTGCGCCTGGACACCGTGCCCAAGTTCGTGCAGCTGATCAAGCTGGTGCAGGAGAAGGTCGGCCTGGGCAGCGAGCGCGTGCGCGCACCGCGCCTGGTGGTCGACGGCGCCGAGCGCGAAGCGGCGCTGAAGGTGATCGACCACGCCATCGCCACCCACCCCGGGCTCTGAGATGAGCATGCAGCCGCTGTTGCTTGCCGGCCATTGGCAGCCGTCGCTGGAAGCGCGCGGCAGCTTCCGCGCCGAGGACCCGCGCGACGGGAACGCGTTCGGACCGGAGTTCCCGATCAGCGGCGCCGCCGATCTGGAAGCGGCGCTGAGCGCGGCGGTGCTGGTCGCCGACGCGCTGGCCGCGGCGGCGCCCGAGCGCATCGCCGGGTTCCTCGACAGCTACGCCGCGGCGATCGATGCCGACGTGGAGCAGTTGGTCGCGCTGGCGCATGCCGAGACCGGCTTGCCGGTGGAACCGCGCCTGGCCAAGGTGGAGTTGCCGCGCGCCAGCGGGCAGCTGCGCCAGGCCGCGCAGGCGGTGCGCAGCCATAGCTGGACGCAGCCGGTGATCGACACCGCGGCCGGGCTGCGCGCGCAGCTGGGGCCGCTGCACAAGCCGGTGCTGGTGTTCGGCCCGAACAATTTTCCGTTCGCGTTCAACGCGGTGGCCGGCAGCGATTTCGCCTCGGCCATCGCCGCGCGCAATCCGGTCATCGCCAAGGCGCATCCGTCGCATCCGGCCACCAGCCAGCGCCTGGCGCAGCTCGCGCACCAGGCCCTGCTGGACAACGGCCTGCCGGCCGCGGCGGTGCAGTTGCTGTACCACTTCGACAACACGCTGGGCCTGGAACTGGCCGGCGATCCGCGGCTGGGCGCGATCGGCTTCACCGGCAGCCGTGCCGGCGGACTGGCGCTGAAGGCCGCGGCCGACCGTGCCGGAGTACCGGCCTACGTGGAGCTGTCCAGCGTCAACCCGGTGTTCCTGCTGCCGGGCGTGCTGGCCGAACGTGGTACCGCGCTGGCGCAGGAATTCTTTGCCTCGTGCACGATGGGCAGCGGCCAGTTCTGCACCAATCCCGGCATCGTGATGGTGCCCGAGGGCGAGGACGGCGATGCGTTCGTCGCCGCGGCCAGCGCGCACTTCGCTGGCGCCGCGCCGAGCCTGCTGTTCTCGCGCGGCGTGCTCGAGCACCTGCAGCGCGGCGTGGCCACGCTGCGCAATGCCGGCGCCAGCGTGCTGGCCGGCGGCGACGCCGCGCCGGAGCCGGGCTATCGGCACGCGCCGACCCTGCTGGCGGTGTCGGCGCAGGACTTCCTGCAACAGCCCGAAGCGCTGCAGACCGAGGCGTTCGGCCCGGTCAGCCTGGTGGTGCGCGCCGCCGGCCTGGCGCAGATGACCGCGCTGGCGCACAGCCTGGAGGGCAACCTCACCGGCACCGTGTACCGTGCCGCCGATGGCAGCGACGACGTGCTGTTCGCCGCGTTGGCCGCCGCGCTGCGGCCGCGGGTGGGGCGCCTGATCTGCAACAAGATGCCGACCGGCGTGGCGGTCAGTGCAGCGATGAATCACGGCGGTCCGTATCCGAGCACGGGCCATCCGGGCTTCACCGCGGTCGGCATGCCGGCGGCGATCCGCCGCTTCGCCGCGCTGCACAGCTACGACGGCCTGCCCGATGCGCTGTTGCCGGAACTGCTGCGCGACCGCAATCCCGGCGGCGTGCAGCGCCTGATCGACGGCCAGTGGAGCGTCGCCGACGTGGAGCGCGCGGCATGAGCGCATCCGCGCAGATCGGCGGGCTGAGCCTGGCCATGGCGCAGGCGCAGCTGGCGCCATGGCCGACCCAGGCGCCGCCGATCCAGCCGCAGGAATACCAGCAGCGCCTGGCGCGGGCGCGCGAGTTTCTGCGCGCGCAGGGCGCCGATGCGCTGCTGATCGGCGCCGGCGCCTCGCTGCGCTATTTCACCGGCGTGGCGTGGGGCGCCAGCGAGCGCCTGGTGGCGATGCTGCTGACCGCCGAAGGCGATCCGCTGCTGATCTGCCCGGCATTCGAGGAAGGCTCGCTGGACGCGGTGCTGCGCATCCCGGTGCGCAAGCGGCTGTGGGAAGAGCACGAGGACCCGCACGGGCTGGTCGCCGAGGCATTGAGCGAACTCGGCGCGCAGGCGCTGGCGCTGGATCCGGGCATCGCCTTCGCCGTGCACAGCGGGCTGAGCGCGGTGCTGGACCGGGTCGCGATCCGCGACGCGACGCCGATCGTCGATGGCTGCCGCATGCGCAAGTCGGCGGCGGAACTGGCGTTGATGCAGCAGGCCTGCGACATGACCCTGCAGGTGCAGCGGCTGGCCGCCGGGCTGATCCACGAAGGCATCACCACCGCCGAACTGGTGCGCTTCATCGACCAGGCGCATCGCGCGCTCGGCGCCGACAATGGTTCCACCTTCTGCATCGTGCAGTTCGGGCATGCCACCGCGTACCCGCACGGCATCCCCGGGGTGCAGGCGTTGCGGCCGGGCGAACTGGTGCTGATCGATACCGGTTGCACCGTGCACGGCTACCACTCCGACATCACCCGCACCTACATCTTCGGCGAGCCGAGCGAGAAGCAGCGGCGCATCTGGCAGCTGGAGCACGATGCGCAGGCGGCCGCGTTCGCCGCGGTGCGTCCGGGCGTGAGTTGCGCCGCGGTGGACCAGGCGGCGCGCGATGTGCTGCAGGCGGCGGGCCTGGGCCCGGACTATCGCCTGCCCGGATTGCCGCACCGCACCGGCCATGGCTGCGGCATGAGCATCCACGAGGCGCCGTACCTGGTACGTGGCAATGCGCTGGCGCTGGCGCCGGGCATGTGCTGCAGCAACGAACCGATGATCGTGGTGCCGGGCGAGTTCGGCGTGCGCCTGGAAGACCATTTCTACGTCACCGAACACGGCGCGCAGTGGTTCACGCCGCCGTCGCCGGCGATCGACCGGCCGTTCGCCTGATGCAGGCGCCGGCCGCCGGCGCGGCGCCGCCGCAGAGGTTCCATTCGCTTACCGGAGTCCGCCGATGAGATTCGCCCGCCTGTTCGTTCCCTGCGCGCTGGCCGCGGCGTTGCTGGCCGCCTGCCAGCCGGCCACGCCGCCCGCGTCGCCGCAGCCGGCGGCCGCGGCGGGCGCGCCGACGCAACAGCCGGGCCAGGCCTTCGCCGCCTTGCTCGACGCGCAGTGGCAGTACCAGCTCGAACACCATCCGGAGTTCGCCAGCATCATCGGCGACACGCGCTACAACGACCGCTGGAGCGATTATTCGCCGGCGGCGTTGCAGGCCGAGCGGCAGGCGACCGCGGATTTCCTGAAGCGTTTCGAGGCGATCGACGGCAAGGCGCTGTCGGCGCAGGACCAACTGAGCCTGCAGATGATGCTGCGCCAGTTGCGCGATCGGCTGGAAGCGATCGCGCTGAAGAACGACGAGATGCCGCTGGAGCCGGTTGGCGGCATCCAGCTGACGCTGCCGGGCTACGCGCAGGCGTTCCCGTTCGCCAGCGTCAAGGACTACGAGGACTACATCAAGCGCCTGCAGGCGATCCCGGCCTTGCTCGACCAGGTCGTGGCGCTGTCGCGCGCCGGTGCCAAGGACGGGCTGGTACAGCCGAAATATCTGCTCGAGCGGATCCCGGAGCAGGTGCGCGCGATCGCCGCGCCGGCCGGCGCCGACAGTCCGTTCGCGTTGCCGCTGAAGAATTTTCCCGATGCGGTGCCGGCGGCCGAGCGCGCGCGCCTGCGCGATGCGATGCTCGCGGCGATCGACCAGCAGGTGCGTCCAGCCTACGCCAAGCTGGCCGATTTCGTCGCCGACGAATACGCGCCGCAGGGCCGCGCGCAGGAAGGATTGTGGTCGCTGCCCGATGGCGAGCGCCGCTACCGCTACGCGATCCATACCCAGACCACCACCGACAAATCGCCCGAGCAGATCCACCAGATCGGCCTGGCCGAAGTGGCGCGCATCGAGGGCGAGATGAGCGCCATCGCCAAGCAGCTCGGCTATACCGACCTGGCCGCGCTGCGCAAGGCGGTGGCGCGCGACCGCAAGTTCTTCGCCAGTTCGCGCGAGCAGATCCTGCAGCGCTACCGCGACGACATCGCGCAGATGCAGCCGCAGTTGCCCAAGCTGTTCGGCACCTTGCCGAAGACGCCGCTGGAAGTGCGCGCGATGGCCGAGTTCCGCAGCACCGCGCCGGGCGCCGAGTACTGGCAGAGCGATGCGCAAGGCAGCAAGCCGGCGCTGGTGATGGTCAACACCAGCGACTACGCGCAGCGCACCCTGGTCAACATCGAGGCCACCGCGTATCACGAAGGCGTGCCCGGCCATCACCTGCAGATCTCGCTGGCGCAGAGCCTGCCGTTGCCGCCGTTCCGCCAGCAATCCAGCTACAACGCCTACGTCGAAGGCTGGGCGCTGTATGCCGAGCGTCTGGGCAAGGACGTGGGCTTCTACCAGGACCCGTACAGCGACTACGGGCGCCTGGCCGGCGAACTGCTGCGCGCCAACCGCCTGGTGCTGGACACCGGCGTGCATTACAAGCGCTGGACCCGGCAGCAGATGATCGATTTCTTCCACGCGCATCCGTCCGACGACGAACCCAGCATCCAGGCCGAGACCGACCGCTACATCGTGTGGCCGGGCCAGGCGCTGGGCTACAAGCTCGGCGAGCTGGACATCCTGGCGCTGCGCGAGAAGGCCAAGCGCGAACTCGGCGCACGCTTCGACATCCGCGCCTTCCACGACCAGATCCTCGGCGGCGGCGCGATGCCGCTGGACCTGCTCGACGCGCGCATCGACGCCTGGATCGCGCAGGCCAAGGCCGGCGCATCCGCCACTTCGGAGAAACCGCAATGAGCCCGAACTCCCGACTCCGAGCGCCGCTGCTGCTGGCCATGTTGTGCGCGCTGGCAGGGCAGGGCGCCGCGACTGCCGCCGAACCCGCGCGACCTGCGGCCGCCGCGGCGAGCAGCGACGCCGGCGCACGCTTCAAGGCGCTGTACCTGCGCGAGTGGAAATGGCGCCAGCAGCAGTCCGCCGGCGCCGACGACGAAGACAGCCAGGGCGAGGCCGCCGACCATCTGCCGAAGGTGGATCCGGCCACGCAGGAGCAGCGCACCGCGTACTGGCAGCAGGCGCTGCGCGAGCTGGAGGCGATCGACCCGACGCAGCTGTCGGCGCAGGACCAGGTGAACTATCAGGTCTACCGGCAGCAGTTGCAGGTGCTGCTCGACCAGCAGCATTTCCGTGCCTGGGAGATGCCGTTCAACAGCGACAGCGCGTTCTGGAGCGACCTGGGCTTCACCGCGCGCAGCACCCTGCACAGCCGCGAGGACTACCAGCGCTACCTCGGCCAGCTGGCCGACATTCCGCGCTATTTCGACGAGCAGATCGCCAACATGCGTGCCGGCCTGGCGCGCGGTTTCGCGCAGCCGAAGGTGACCCTCGACGGCCGCACCGAGTCGATCGCCGAAGTCGCGCAGGCGCAGGGCGAGCACAACCTGTTCTATGCCCCGTTCAAGCAGATGCCGGCGACGATTCCCGCCGCGGTGCAGGCGCAGTTGCGTGCGCAAGCGCAAGCGGCGATCGCCAAGCAGGTGGCGCCGGCCTACGCCAAGCTGCTGCGCTTCATGCGCGAGGAATACCTGCCCAAGACGCGTCCTGCGCTGGCCATCGAGTCGGTACCCGATGGCGCGGCCTACTACCGTGCGCAGATCCGCGAATACACCACGCTGGACATGACCCCGGAGCAGATCCACGAGGTCGGCCTGAAGGAAGTGGCGCGCCTGCGCAAGGAGATGGACCAGACCATCGCCGACAGCGGCTTCAAGACGCCAGCCGGGCAGCAGACCTTCCCCGCGTTCCTGAATTACCTGCGCACCGATCCGCGGTTCTACGCCAAGACCCCGGAGGAACTGCTGAAGGACGCGGCCTGGATCGCCAAGCGGGTGGACGCCAAGGTCGGCGACTACATCGGCCGCCTGCCGCGGCGCCGCTTCGCGATCGAACCGGTGCCGGCGGAACTGGCGCCGTTCTACACCGGCGGCCGCGGCGGCCCCGGCATCTACCTGGTCAACACCTACGACCTGCCGTCGCGCCCGCTGTACAACCTGACCGCGCTGACCCTGCACGAGTCCTCGCCCGGCCACGCGCTGCAGATGCCGCTGGCGGCCGAGCAGGACAACCTGCCGGACTTCCGCCGCTACACCTTCATCTCCGCCTACGGCGAAGGCTGGGCGGTGTATTCGGAGTACCTGGGGCAGGAGATGGGCCTGTACGACACGCCGTACGACCGCTTCGGCTACCTGACCTACCAGATGTGGCGCGCATGCCGGCTGGTGATCGACACCGGCATCCACCACTACGGCTGGACCCGCGAGCAGGCGCAGGCCTACCTGCGCGACAACACCGCGCTGAGCCAGCACGAGGTCACCACCGAAGTGGACCGCTACATCGCCTGGCCGGGGCAGGCGCTGTCCTACTACCTGGGGGAGCTGAAGATCATCGCGTTGCGGCGCAAGGCCGAGGCCGCGCTGGGCGAGAAATTCGACATCCGCGCCTTCCACGACGCGATCCTGGAAACCGGCTCGGTGCCGCTGCCGGTGCTGGAGCAGCGCATCGATCGTTTCATTGCCGAGGGCGGGAAGTCGCCGTGGGCGCAGGAGGCGCCAAAGCAATAGTCATGACCAAAGCCCCTCTCCCGTCGGGGCGACAGGGCACAGCTTGCGCGCCAATGGCGCGCGTGCTCTGGAGCGCCCGCGCCGCTGGCGCGGGCCGGGGCGCGGAGCGGGGGTTGGGGTGAGGGTACGGCGCGAAGCCTCATGCAGTCGAAGCTACACGAGGCTGCGCCCGAACCCTCATCCGCCCCTTCGGGGCACCTTCTCCCGGGGGGAGAAGGGGGCAGGGACGTTTGCAATTGGAGCAGGAAGCACCTGGGCGCATCGCTTTAAGCCCCTCTCCCTCCGGGAGAGGGGTTGGGGTGAGGGTACGGCGCGAAGCCTCATACGGTCGAAACGACACGAGGCTGCGCTCGTACCCTCATCCGCCCCTTCGGGGCACCTTCTCCCGCAGGGAGAAGGGGACAGCTGCAGGTAGTTGGGAATCGGCTACAACCTTTCAAACGGGGGCACCATGACCACACAAGGCAAGTTCCACAAGCGTCTGAGCCTGACCGACCTGACCTTCATCGGGCTCGGTTCGATCTTCGGCTCCGGTTGGCTGTTCTCGGCCAGCCATGTGTCGGCCATCGCCGGCCCGGCCGGCATCGTGTCGTGGATCGCCGGCGGCGTGGCGGTGCTGCTGCTGGGTCTGGTGTATTGCGAACTGGGCGCGGCGCTGCCGCGTGCCGGCGGGGTGGTGCGCTACCCGGAGTATTCGCACGGCGCGCTGCTCGGCTGGCTGATGGGCTTCATCACCCTGATCGCGTTCTCCAGCCTGATCGCGATCGAGGTCGAGGCGGCGCGGCAGTACGCCGCGGCCTGGTTCCCGTCGTTGAACCAGGCCGGCAGCACCCATCCCAGCGTGGCCGGCTGGCTGCTGCAGCTGGCGCTGCTGGTGGCGTTCTTCCTGCTCAACTACTTCAGCGTCAAGACCTTCGCTACCGCCAACAACATCGTCAGCGTGTTCAAGTTCCTGGTGCCGGTGCTGGTGATTGTGCTGCTGATGGCGCACTTCAATCCGCAGAACCTGCACGTGCAGGGCTTCGCGCCATCGGGCGCGGCCGGCGTGGAGGCGGCGATCTCGGCTGGCGGCATCATCTTCGCCTACCTGGGGTTGACCCCGATCGTGTCGGTGGCCAGCGAGGTGCGCGATCCGCAGCGCAACATCCCGATCGCGCTGATCCTGTCGGTGGCGCTGTCCACGGTCATCTACGTGCTGCTGCAGCTGGCGTTCCTGGGCAGCGTGCCGGCCGCGTACCTGACCCAGGGCTGGGGCGGCATCGACAAGGCGTTCGCGCTGCCGTACCACGACATCGCGCTGGCCTTGGGCATGGGCTGGCTGGCGGCGCTGGTGATCTGCGATGCGATGATCTCGCCCAGCGGCACCGGCAACATCTACATGAACGCCACGCCGCGCGTGGTCTACGGCTGGGCGCGCAGCGGCGGCTTCCTGTCGGTGCTGACCCGGGTCGACGCCAAGTCCGGCATCCCGCGTCCGGCGCTGTGGCTGAGCCTGGCGCTGTCGGTGTTCTGGACCCTGCCGTTCCCGTCGTGGGAGACGCTGATCCAGGTGGTGTCGGCGGCGCTGGTGCTGAGCTATGCGGTGGCGCCGGTGACCGTGGCCGCGCTGCGCCGCAGTGCGCCGCAGCTGCCGCGGCCGTTCCTGCTGCGCGGCTTCGCCGTGCTCGGCCCGCTGTCGTTCATCGTCGCCGCGCTGATCGTCTACTGGTCCACCTGGAACACGTTGTCGTGGCTGCTCGGCCTGCAGGTCGCGATGTTCGCGCTGTATGTGCTGTACCGGCTGCCGAGCGCGGCCGGACGCGCGCAGCTGTGGCGGCAGGTGCGCGGCGCGTTGTGGCTGATCGGGTTCTTCGTGCTGGTGCTGCTGGTGTCCTATCTGGGCACCTTCGGCGGCACCGGCCAGATCGCGCATCCCTGGGACACGCTGAGCGTGGCGGTGATCGCGTTCGGCTGCTACCACTGGGGCGCGCGCACCGGCTTGCGCAGCGACGAGCTGGCGCTGGAGGAGGACGACGGGGAGTAGGGTGTGCGCGCTTGTGTAGGAGCGGCTTCAGCCGCGACAGACTTGCTGACACATCCTGTCGCGGCTGAAGCCGCTCCTACAAAAAAAGCTGTTTCAGGGGGGAATGGGAACGTAATGAACAGATTCGCTGCATCGATCGTGCTGGCCGTGGCGTCCATCGCTGCCGGCCACGCCCAGGCCGCGCCCAGCGCCGCCGACTACCAGCGCTCGCTCGGCCTGCGCGAGGCGTGGATGACGCTGACCGAGAACGTCGCGTGGCCGGCGCAATGGCGCGACGACGGCACGTTCTATTACCGCAAGACGGTGCCCGGCGGCTTCGCCTTCGTGCTCGAGGACGTGGCCACTCAGCGCAAGCAGCCGGCGTTCGATGCGCTGCGGCTGGCGCGCGGGCTGAGCGCCGCGGCCGGGACCGAGTACGCGGCGCTGCGGCTGCCGTTCGAGCGCTTCAGCTATGCGGCCGACGCCGGACGCGACAACGCCGCGATCGTGTTCCAGATCGACTACGCGCCGTGGCGCTGCACGCTTGCCGACTATGTCTGCGCGCGCGCCGATGCCGGCCCGCAGCCGCGGCCGCGCGGCTTCGGCGTGGTCCGCGATCCGGCGGTGGCCGCCGACAACACGCCGCGGCGTTCGCCGGACGGGCGCTGGGACGCGTTCGCCGACGGCCACGATATCGTGCTGCGCAGCGTCGCCGACGGCCATGTGCTGCGCCTGAGCGCCGACGGCCGCGCCGACGATTTCTACGATCCGGAAACGCTGGCCTGGTCCCCTGATTCGCAGCGGATTGCGGTGTACAAGGTGCGTCCGGGTTTCGCGCGGCGGGTGACGCGGGTGGAGGCGGCGCCGCCCGGCGGCGGCCAGCCGCGCGTGCGTACCCAACTGTATCCCAAGCCCGGCGACGCGGTGGATATCGAGCGGCCGGTGCTGTTCGATCTCGCCGGCGTGTCCACGGGCGCCGGCGCGCGGCGCATCGCCATCGACGATGCACTGTTCGCCAATCCGTACCAACTGTCGCCGATCCAGTGGCGCACCGACGGCCGCAGCTTCGTGTTCGACTATGTGCAGCGCGGCTTCCAGCGCATGCGCGCGATCGCGGTGGATGCGGCCAGCGGCCGCGCGCGCGTGGCGGTGGGCGAGGACGCCAAGACCTTCGTCTACGCCGACCGCAGCTATCGCCACGATGTGGACGGACTCGGCAAGGAGATCCTGTGGATCTCCGAACGCGACGGCTGGCGCCATCTCTATCTGTTCGATGGCGAAAGCGGCAAGGTCAAGACACAGATCACCAAGGGCGAATGGATCGTGCGTGATGTGCTGCGCGTGGACGACGCGCAGCGCCGCATCTGGTTTTCCGCCAGCGGCATGGATGCGGGCAAGGACCCGTACTACCGGCAGCTGTTCGCGGTGGATTTCGATGGCCGCCACCTGACCCGGCTGACCACCGCCGACGCCGACCACGACGTGGCCATCGCCGACGACGGCCGCCATTACGTGGACACCCATTCGCGCCCGGACCTGCCGCCGCTGATGGAGTTGCACGCCATCGACGGCACGCTGCTGCAGGTGGTGGAGCGCGGCGACATCGGCAAGCTGCAGGCCGCCGGCTGGCGCGCGCCGCAGACCTTCGTGGCCAAGGGCCGCGACGGTCGCACCGACATCTGGGGCATGGTGGTGCGCCCGCGCGACTACGACCCGCACAAGACATACCCGGTGATCGAGAACATCTACGCCGGCCCGCACGACAGCTTCGTGCCCAAGACCTTCTGGCCGTTCGGTTACCACTCCGGCGGCGACAAGCAGATCGGCATGCAGGCGCAGGCCGACCTGGGCTTCATCGTGGTGATGATCGACGGCATGGGCACCGCCAACCGCTCCAAGGCGTTCCACGACGTGGCCTGGAAGAACCTCGGCGATTCCGGTTTCCCCGACCGCATCGCCTGGCACAAGGCGTTGGCCGCGCAGGATCCGTCCTACGACATCTCCCGCGTCGGCATCTACGGCGCCTCGGCCGGCGGGCAGAGCACGCTCGGCGCGCTGGAACGGCATCCGGACTTCTACAAGGTGGGCGTGGCGTTCGCCGGTTGCTACGACAACCGCATGGACAAGATCAGCTGGAACGAGCAGTGGATGGGCTGGCCGGTGGACGCCAGCTACGCCGCCGCCTCCGGCGTGGACAACGCGGCCAAACTGCGTGGCGAATTGCTGTTGATCGTCGGCGAGCAGGACAGCAACGTGGATCCGGCCTCGACCGCGCAGGTGGTGGATGCCTTGATCAAGGCCGGCAAGGATTTCGACCTGTTGAACGTGCCCGGCGGCGAGCACACGGTAGGTCGCTCTACTGGCCCGATCGACTACGTGCAGCGGCGCCAGTACGACTTCTTCGTGCGGCATCTGCTGGGCGCGCAGACGCCGCGCTGGAATGCGATTTCCGCAGGAGGAGCGAAATGATCGAACGCCGTCCGCATGCCCTTGTAGGAGCGGCTTCAGCCGCGACAGATGTTTCCGAAACCAGAATCCATTCGGCGTCGGTGTCGCGGCTGAAGCCGCTCCTACAAAAAACGGCCTCGTTGGTGCGCTACGCCGTGCTGGCCATGCTGCTGCCGCTGCTCGCCCACGCCGAAGACATGCCCCGCTACGTCAGCCGCGACGGCCACCACGCGCTGTTCGTCGATGGCGCGCCGTACAGCATCATGGCCGCGCAGCTGCACAACTCCAGCGCCTGGCCGCAGGTGTTGCCGCAGGCGCTGGACGCGGTGCAGGCGCTGCATGCCAATACGGTCGAGGCGCCGGTGTACTGGGAACAGTTCGAGCCGGAGCCGGGCCGCTACGACTACCGCAACGTCGATGCGCTGGTCGAGCAGAGCCGCGCGCGCGGGCTGCGCTTGATCGTGCTGTGGTTCGGCACCTGGAAGAACGGGCAGATGCACTACGTGCCGGAATGGATCAAGCGCGATCCGGCCACGTATCCGCGCATGCGCGACGCCAAGGGCGAGCCGGTGGATGTGTTGTCGCCGCATGCACCGGCCAATGTGCAGGCCGACGCGCGCGCATTCGCCGCGCTGATGCAGCACCTGCGCAAGATCGACGCCGGCCGCTACACGGTGATCGCGGTACAGGTGCAGAACGAGCCCGGCGCGATCGGCACCGTGCGCGACCATGGCGCCGCCGGCGAGCGCGCGTTCGATGCCGCGGTGCCGGCGGAAGTGCTGCAGCGGCTGGGCAAGCCGGCCGGCAGCTGGAGTCAGGTGTTCGGAAGCGATGCCGAGGAGATGTTCAGCGCCTGGAGCAACGCCAGCTACATCCAGCAGGTCGCCGCCGCAGGCAAGGCGGCGTACCCGCTGCCGCTGTACGTGAACACCTGGCTGCGCTACAAGGGCCGCACCAAGCCCGGCGAGGAATACCCGGCCGGCGGTGCCACCTGGAACGTGTTCGACCTGTGGCGCCTGGCCACGCCGGCGATCGACTTCATCGGCACCGACATCTACACCAGCGACTACGACGAATACACCAAGGTGGTCGGCCAGTACGCGCGCGCCGACAACCCGGCCTGGGTCTCGGAGACCGGTTTCGAGGCAGCCACTGCGCCGTACCACTTCCACGTGCTGGGCCGCGGCGGCATCGGGTTCTCGGTGTTCGGCATCGACGGCAACGAGGACACGCCGGAGAACCAGGCGGCGATCGCCGCGCACGCGGCCGGTTTCGGCCTGCTCGCGCCGTTGCAGCGCGAACTGGCCGCCGGCGCCTTCGCCGGCACCTTGCAGGCGGCGGTGGAGAAGGCGGGGGTGCCCAAGCAGAGCCTGCGCTTCGGGCCCTGGCAGGCGCAGGTGTCGTTCGGCGCGCCGGGCTGGGGCGAGGCGCCGGCGCTCCTGCCCGGCACGCCGCAGCACGATGGCCGCGCGCTGGTGCAGGAACTGCAGCCGAACGTGTTCCTGGTCACAGGATTCAATTCCCGCGTTGAATTTGTGCGCGACCGTGCCGATGGCAAGTACGGGCAACTGCTGCGCGTGGAGCAGGGCCGCTACGTCGATGGCCAGTGGCGGTTCGTGCGCCTGTTGAACGGCGACGAGACCGACTACGGGCTCAACTTCCGGCGCAGCGATCCCTACGTGCTGCGGGTGACCGTGGGAACCTACTGACCTTGCGGCCGCAATGCGGCCGCCCGACGAGCAAACGCGCATGAGTTCCATCGCCTCGGTGTCCTCGATCGCCCTGTCCGGCATGCGCGCCGCCGCCTCCGGCCTGCAGGCGCGCGCGAACAATGTCGCCAACGCCGCCACCGAAGGCTTCCAGCGCCAGGTCACGGCCAACCAGGAAGCGCCCGGCGGCGGCGTGAGCGTGCAGGTGCAGGCGGCAGGCGGCGAGGGCATCGACCTGGTCGACGACATGGTCGGCGGGTTGTCCGCACGCAACGACTTTCAGGCCAACGCGCGGGTGCTGCGCGCGGCAGACGACACCATCGGCAGCCTGCTCGACGTCCTGGCCTGAGGCCACGCCGCTCTTCCTTCTCCCTCCGGGAGAAGGTGCCCCGCAGGGGCGGATGAGGGTACGGGCGAAGCCTCATGCACCCAACTCCGCAAGACGCTTCGCGCCGGCCCTCACCCCAACCCCTCTCCCGGTGGGAGAGGGCTAAGGCTGTTCCTTCTCCCCTCGGGAGAAGGTGCCCCGCAGGGGCGGATGAGGGTACGGGCGCAGCCTCGCGCACCAACTCCGCGAGACGCTTCGCGCCGGCCCTCACCCCAACCCCTCTCCCGGTGGGAGAGGGGCTAGTCGGACGTTCCTTCTCCCCTCGGGAGAAGGTGCCCCGCAGGGGCGGATGAGGGTCCGGGCGAAGCCTCGTGCACCCAAACTCCGCAAGACGCTTCGCGCCGTACCCTCACCCCAACCCCTCTCCCGGTGGGAGAGGGGCTAGCCCGCCGTTCCTTCTCCCCTCGGGAGAAGGTGCCCCGCAGGGGCGGATGAGGGTCCGGGCGCAGCCTCGCGCACCTGCTCCTGTTTAACCCTGAAAGTACCCGCGAAGCCCGGTGCAGCCACCGTTGCGCCACCCAACGCTATGCAATTTTCCGCACCGATCCTCGACACAGCGCACAAGACGTCGCCGTCCCTGCGGCGCACGATGATGCGCTATTGCTCATCGGGGGACGGTACATGGATCGGAGAGATTTCCTGCGTCAGGGGTTGGCGGTCGGCGCCGTCGCCGGTGTCGAAGCCCTGGCCGGCGGCATCGCCGCACCCGCCAACGCCGCGCCGGCCACGCCGCTAACGCCGGCGGCGCCACGCCTGCAGCCGCTGGCCGCCGATGCGCTCGCCGGCCACACCCTGCAATGCCGCTTCACCGAGGCCGGCGCGCAGTGGCAGGTGTACGAAGACCTGCGCAGCGCCGATGGCGACCTGACCCTGCTCGGCCCCAGCGGCGCGCTGGTGCTCGGCAAGCGCACCGAAGCGGTCTACCCCAGCGCGCAGGCGCCGTATTTCGGCATGAAGCTGGCCGACGTCGCAATGGCCGAAGCCGACCTGCTCGCCGACCGCCTGCTGCGCGACGGCGATCCGCGCATGGACGAAGTACGCGATGCGGCGCCGCCGCCGGCCTCGCAACTGGATCCCAAGGACTACAACGGGCGCCTGCCGTGGACCACCTTCGTCGGCACCCGCGAATGCGCCGACACCATGCCGGTGTATCCGGACGGGCGCACCCGCGCCTATCGTGCGCTGCACGCCTTTCCCGAGTTGGGCAAGGCCGAGCTGGTCGCGCGCCGCCACGAAGGCCTGATCGGCGGCTGGATGCCGGCGGTGCGCAAGGTGGTGCCGGCCGGCGAGGGCCGCTACTACGACGTGCTGCTGTTCGCCGACGTGCTCGCCACCGACCGCTTCATCGTGCAGACCTGGCACCGCAGCGCGCTGGTCGAGCACGGCAAGGTGATCAAGGTGGTGTATGGCTACAGCTATCCCGACTACCCGCCGCGGCGCGGCCCGCGCAGCGCCGAGGACTTCTACCGCGGCCTGCTCGCCTTCGCCGGCTACTGGCAGGGCTTGCTCGCCGACACCGTGCAGGCGCAATTGCCCGACACCAGCTGGAGCGACATGGCGCGCTTCGCCTTCGCCCGCGAACTGGTGGTGCGCCCCGGCGGCACCTATCCGAAGTACGGCGCGGTCGATCGCGACTACTACGGCAACGAATACGACGGCTTCCAGGACACCTTCACCAGTTCGTTGTACGCGAACCTGGAGTGGGGCCGCTTCGCCCAGGCCGCGGCGGTGCTGGACGGCTACTTCAGCGACTTCGTGCAGCCCGACGGCATGGTCAACATGCGCGGCGCGGAGACCGGCCAGTTCGGCCTGACCCTGTCGCTGCTGGCGCGCTACCTGCGCTACACCGGCGATGCGGCGCTGCTGCGCAAGCACCGCGGCAAGATCGAAGCGACGGTGCAGGTGCTGCTGGAGCTGCACGACGCCAGCCTGAAGCTGCCAACCAAAACGCCCGGGTACGGCCTGATCCATGGCTGGAACGAATCCGATGCGTGTCTGTTCCCGGATCCGACCCTGTGGTGGAAGCCGTACTACGCCAACAGCGCGCTGGCGATCCGCGGCTGGCAGGACATCGCCGCGGTGTGGACCGCGATCGCCGGGCCGGGCGCGCAAGCTGTCGCGACGCAGTGGCAGCGGCGCGCGCAGCAACTGACCGCGCAACTGCACAAGACCCTGCGCGCCAATATCCGCCGCGACCTCAAGCCGGCCTACATCGGCCCGCTGCCGGGAGTGAAACTGACTTTCCGCCAGTCGCTGCAACAGGAGAGTCCCAGCGAGCAGGGCTGGCCGCACCGCGCCTATGCCGAACTGCTGCAGGCCGACGTGCTGCCTGCCGACCTCGCACACCTGGTCATCGACTGCGTGCGCGGCCATGGCGGCACCAGCCTCGGCGTGGTCGGCAACATCGCGCCGCCGACGCCGGAAGGGCGCGATCTGCTCGGTTTCATTTCCTACGGCTACGCGCAGCAACTGCTGCGCCTGGACCGGATCGAGGAATACCTGCTGTTCCTGTACGCGCACCGCTACCACGTGCACACGCGCGGCAGCTGGACCGCGGGCGAGGTCAGCGGCATCACCGGCGGCATGCCGCTGTTCTGCATCCCGGCGCAGATGACCATCCCGCTGCTGCTGCGCTGGATGCTGGTGTTCGAGGACAGCGCCGGCGAAGAACTGTTCCTGGCGCGTGCGCTGCCGCGCGAGTGGCTGGGCAGCGGCGAGGAGATCGCGATCGCCGCCGCGCCGACCCGCTGGGGCGCGGTGTCGCTGACGCTGCGCGGCGATCCGGCGCGCAAGCGCATCGACGGCACGCTGACCCTGCCGGCGCAGGCGCCGGCGCGGACCTGGCTGACCCTGCGCGTGCCGGCCGGCACGCAGCTGCGCGAGGTGCTGATCGACGGGCGGGCGGTGGCCTTGTCCGGGCCGCGCGACGAGCGCGTGCAGGTGCCCGCCGGCGCGGCGCGGGAAATGACGATTTCGGCCGCCTACGGCTGAGTGGCGAAAAAGTCGGAAATGTCCCGTTGCGCGTCGCGCAGTGCGATATTCCGCACGTTTAACCGATAAATACGACAAGACGACGCCATCACAGTACGCGCACATTGTGTCGGTGCAATGAAGTCTCCGGGGGAGATTCCTGCACGATGCAGCGCCGCACGCAGCGGCGACGGCGGCAGCTCGCGCTGCCGTCGCGCCTTGCATACGACGCCCTGTTCCGCCCCGCCAACGACCGCTGGCGATGGGGATGGCAGCCCGGGGAAGGGCATGCCGGCCCTGCCGATCGCCACGCGTCGCCGCCCAGGAGAATCCGATGTCGTCTTTGTCTGAACGCGCTGCGCCGCTCTTCCCGTCTTCGTGGCGCCGCGCGCAGCGGCCGGGCCCGCTGACAGCGGCGATCTGTACCGCACTGGCGCTGGCCGCCACCGCGCCGGCCGCACTGGCGCAGGACGCCAGCGCCGATGGCGCGGCCGCCACCACGCTGGAAAAGGTCACGGTGACCGGCAGCCATATCCGCCGCGTCGATGCGGAGACCGCCAGCCCGGTGATCACCATCGACCGCCAGCGGATCGAGGACAGCGGCCAGGACACGCTCGGCCAGCTGCTGCAGCAACTGCCGGCGATGGCCGGCAACATGCCCAACATCTCGCTCAATTCCGGCTTCAGCCACGGCCGCGCGCTGGTCTCGCTGCGCAACCTCGGCGCCGAGCGCACCCTGGTGCTGGTCAACGGCCACCGCATGGCCGGACCGGCCAGTAGCGTGTCCGCCGCGCCCGGCGTGGACATCAACGCGATCCCGGCGGCGATGGTGGAACGCATCGAGGTGCTGACCGACGGCGCGTCCTCGGTGTACGGCTCCGATGCCATCGCCGGCGTGGTCAACATCATCCTCAAGGACAAGTACGACGGCGCCGCCGCGACCGTCGACTACGGCCAGAGCACGCACGGCGACGGCAACCGCCGATCGGTGGGCGTGGAGTGGGGCAAGACCTGGGAGCGCGGCGGGCTGATCCTGGGTCTGAGCCGCAGCTCGATGAACGCGCTGTACGACGAAGACCGCAGCTACGCCAAGACCGCGGTGAACTATCTCAACGGCCAAGTGGTGGAACGCCGCGGCAACGGCACCCGCGCCATCCTCGGCGACGGCAGCGTGCTGACTCCGAACAGCGGCCTGGCGCCAGGCGCGGTCGATGCCGGCGATTTCCACACCAACAACATCGCCACCGACGGCTATAACTCCTATTACGGCCAGTACCTGATCACCCCGGTGCAGCGCACCAACTTCTCCGCCCACGCCAGCTTCGATTTCACCCCGAACGTGCAGGGCTACCTGGACATGTTCTGGACCCGCAGCGAGACCACCTCGCAGCTGACCGCCTACGGCCTGGAACAGCCCAACGCCACGCAGAACTACTACAACCCGTTCGGCAGCCAGCTGTCGCGCTACCTGCTGCGCTCGGAGGCGGCCAACACCCGCGTCTACACCTCGACCATGTACCAGACCAACATCGTGGCCGGTTTGCGCGGCAAGTTCGCCGACACCAGCTGGCAATGGGATGCGGCGGCCGGTTATGCGCGCTACAAGGACACCCTGGTGCGCAACGGCTTCTCGATCACCTCGGCGCTGAACAACGCGGTCGGCGCCTCGTTCCTGGACAGCGACGGCGTGGTCAAGTGCGGCACGCCGGGCAACGTGATCTCCGGCTGTACTCCGATCAACGTGTTCAACCCGGACGATCCGGCGACCATCGCCGGGATCAAGGCCACCCAGAGCGCGGTCGACCTGATCGACGAGAGCACCATGAAGTTCGCCGAGGCCAGCGTCAACGGCGACCTGTTCGCGATGCCGGCGGGCATGGTGCAGGCCGCGTTCGGGCTGTCGTTCCGCAAGAACGGGTTCTCGCAGGGCACCAGCAATCCGGTCGCCGCCGCCGATCCCGAAGGCAGTTGCGATTACAACGACGGCTGCATCATGAACCAGGGCCACGACGAGACGATCAAGGAAGCCTACGCCGAAGTGCTGATCCCGTTGCTCAAGGACGTGCCCGGCGCGCAGGCGCTGAACCTCAACCTGGGCACGCGCTATTCCAAGTACGACTACTGGGGCAACACCACCAACAGCAAGGTCGCGCTGGAATGGCGCCCGATCGACAACCTGCTGATCCGCGCCACCGGCTCGGAAGTGTTCCGCGCGCCGGCGCTGGGCGACCTGTACGGCTCGCCGTTCAAATCGGTGGTGGACGATACCGGCACCTACACCGACCCGTGCAACGGCTATACCGGCGGCGGCAACGCCGCGGCCTGCGCCAACGTGCCGACCAACGGCAGCTTCGTCAACACCTCCTCGTTCAACGTGCTGACCACCGGCTCGGCCAATGCCGGCTTCGCGATCAAGCCCGAGCAGGGCCGGTCCTACAACGTCGGCGCGGTCTACGATCCTGGCTGGGCGGACGGCTTGTCGCTGAACCTGGACAGCTGGCGGGTCACCCTCGACGACATGATCAACAGCTCCGGCCTGGACCTGGTGCTGCAGAACTGCTACGACGGCCAGAACGCGTACTGCCCGTTGATCCAGCGCAACGCCAGCGGGCAACTGGTCAACGTGACCGTGCCGTTCGCGATCAACAGCGGCAAGGTCGATATCCGCGGCTACGACATCGGCATCAAGTACGCGCTGCGCGATACCGCCTGGGGCAACTTCCAGGCCGGCGTCGATGCCACCTTCCTGTCCAGCTACAAGTTCAGCGGCGACGACCACAACTACGTCGGCGAGATGTCCAGCTGGGGCAACATGCCGCGCTGGCGCGCCAGCTTCAACCTGGGCTGGGACAACGGGCCGTGGCACGCGAGCTGGAACACCCGCCTGCTCGGCCCGACCACGGTCGGCAGCGCCTACGAGGACTTCTGCGTGAACACCGCCGCCGACGGCAGTTGCGTCTACTTCAAGGTCGGCACGGTCACCTACCACGACGTCTCGCTGAGCCGGAAGTTCGAGAGCCTGCACACCACGCTGTCGGCCGGCGCCAACAACGTCGGCAACCGCAAGCCGCCGCAGTACTACGGCTATGCGAGCGCGGCCAATACCGACGCGTTCACCTACGACACGCTGGGACGCTACTTCTGGGCGCGGCTCAGGACCGAGTTTTGAGGTTGCGGGCAGGCGGCGTGGCCGCGGCATGGCGGCGGCCGCGCGCCGCCGCCGCATTGCTCGCGGTGGTGCTGGGCGCGGCGTGCGGCGCGGTGGCGGCGAGCGCCATCGCCGCCGCGGATGGCGAAGCGTTGCAGGCCAGCAACGCCGCGCTCGGCTATCCGCATTTCAAGGGTACGCCGACACCGATTCCGGACAGCGGCGTGGCCTTCGCGCCGGGCGGGCATCTGCAGCGGGTGTTCGCCGCCGATCTGGCGGCCGGCGCCGGCACGGCGCCGGGCAAGGATTTCTGGATCGACCGCATGCTCGCGCGCAGCGGCACCGGCGGTGGGTTCGACGACGACAACAACTGGTTGTTCAGCCGCGGCCGCGCCGCGTACATGTACACCCACCAGCCGCAGCAGCCGGGTTTCGTCGGCGATGTCGCCTATGCGCACAAGACCGGCCACGATGCGCTGTTCCGGTTGCAGGCGGAGATCGACGGCAAGCCGCTGCACCTGGTCGAGGACAGCGCGCAGCGGCGGCAGACGCCGAGCTATTTCAGCAGCGTCTACGCCGATGCCGGCGCAGGCGTGCGGCTGCGCCTGGTCAAGTTCATCAGCGAGCAGAACGTGGCCGTGGCCGAGGCCACGCTGTCCAGCAGCGACGGCGTGGCGCGCACGCTGACCCTGCGTGCGATCTCACCGATGGCCACGCATGCCGACGGCGCCGAGCTCACCGGTGCGTTCGCCACCCACAACGCGATCACCACGGTGTTCCCGCGCCTGTCGGGCGACGGCTTCGCGGTCGAGGGCGGTTCCATCGCGCGCCGCGTGGCGCTGCCGGCGAGCGGCGAAGCGGCCACGCTGAAGGTGCAGCTCGGGCTGGTCACGCGCGAACTGCCGGCGTCGCTGAGCGAATACCGGCGCATCGCCGCGCAGTCGCCGCAGCAGGCGTACCGCGAGCACGTGGTCGCCTACAACCGCTGGTGGGCCGACAACCTGCCGTACCTGGACACGCCCGAGGACAACATCGACAAGACGTTGTTCTATCGCTGGTGGCTGCTCCGCTTCAATTTCCTCGACGCCGCGGTGCCCGGCAACGACTACCAGTTCCCGGTGGCGATCGAAGGCGTGCTCGGCTACGACAATGCGATCGTGCTGACCACCGGCATGTTCATCGACGACCTCAAGTACCTGCGCGATCCCAGCTACGCCTACGGCTCGTGGCTGGGCGCCGGCGAGACCGCCGGCGGCGGCAAGTACGTGGACAATCCCGGCGCGCCGGAGAACTGGTCCAATTCCTACGCCCAATACCTCAGCGCCGCCGCCTGGCGCGCCTACCAGCTGCACGGCGGGCCGCCGGCGGTGGCGGCGCAGCTGGCGCGCTACGCCAGCGCCGACGTGGACGCGCTGTTGCGCGCCTACGACCGCAACAATAACGGCCTGATCGAGTACGACTGGGCAGCGATGACCGGCAACGACGCCGATGCGGTGTCCTTCGACTGGGCCAAGCAGCACGGCCAGATCCGCATGGACCGCAGCGAAAGCGCCTACGTCTACGCCAACGCATTGGCCGCGGCGCAGGCCGCGCAGCTCGCCGGCGATGCGGGCACCGCGGTGCGCATGCAGGCGCTGGCGGCGAAGATCCGCAGCGCCGTGCTCGCCGTGCTGTGGCAGGACCACAGCGCCACCGCCGACGGCATGGGACTGCACGGCGACCTGCTCAAGCAGCGCCAGGCCGATGGCGCGCGGCTGCCGGTGGACTGGAAGGAGACCAACAACTACTACCCGTTCAGCGTCGGCCTGATGCCGAAGCAGGGCGATGCCGACTACGATCCGAAGTACGTGCGCGCGCTGCGCCTGTTCGCCGATACGCGGCAGTACCCGATCTTCCCGTTCTATACCGCCAACCAGGCCGACCGGCAGGCGCGCGGCGCCGGCGGCAGCAACAATTTCTCGGTGATCAACTCCACCGTCGCCTTCCGCCTGCTCGGCAGCGCGCTGCGCGACTATCCCAGTCCGTACCTGGACGCGGGCAGCTACCGCAAGCTGCTGTACTGGAACGCCTGGGCGCACTACATCGACGGCGACAACCGCTACCCGGACCAGAACGAGTTCTGGGCGCAGGGCAGCGCCGCCGACGGCGGCAGCATCGGCTACCGCTCGTGGATCCACCACACCCAGCTCGGCGCGACCAACTTCACCGTGATCGAGGACGCGATGGGCCTGCGTCCGCGCAGCGACGCGCAGATCGAGCTGTATCCGATCGACATCGGTTGGGATCATTTCGCCGCCGACGCGGTGCGCTACCGCGACCGCGACCTGTCCATCGTCTGGGACCGCGACGGCCGCCACTACGGCGGCGCGGTGCCCAAGGGCTATTCGCTGTATCTGGACGGGAAGCTGGCATTCACCGTCGATCGCCTGGCGCATGTGCTCTACGACCCGGCCAGCGGCCGCGTGCAGGCGCTGCCGGATGCGCTCAATGCGGATGCCGCGCAGCTGCGTGTGCTCGGTTCGAAGGCTATCGCCGTGCAGATGCCGGCGCAGGTGCGCTTCGCCGCCGATGCGCGGATCACCGCGGTACTGGCCAACGCCGGCGTGGACACCACGCTGCCGGCAACCGCGCGAAATCTCGCGCAAGGCGCGATGGTGAGCGCCAGCTATGCCGCCGACGGTTTCGCGGCCAGTGCGGCGGTGGACGGCAGCACCGCCAACGAACCGTTCTGGGGCACCGCCGGGTCGCCGTCGCGCAGCGACTGGATCGAACTCGACCTGGGCCGTCCGCAACTGCTGGACGACGTGCGCCTGTACTTCTACCGCAGCTCCTCGCCGCCCGGCGAACAGCACGGCTTTGCTTCCGGCACCCGCGCCGGCTACGCGCCGCCGTGGCTGTACGTGCTGCAGTATTTCGACGGACATGCCTGGAAGACCGTGCCCGGCCAGGTGCGCGATGCGCCGATCGCGCTGGGCAACCGCAACCGCGTGCGCTTCCCCGCGTTGCGCGTGCAGCGGCTGCGCGTGCTGGTGACCCATGCCGGCGCGCTGCGCACCGGGATCAAGGAAATCCAGGCCTATGCCAGCGGCGCGCGGGTGCCGACGGCCGACCCCAATCGGGCGCCGCAGGTCGAGGCCTGGCAGCAGGACGGTGTCGGCGGCGCGCTGCGTGTCGTTGGCCGCGTCGGCGACGACGCGCTGCCGAACGGCAGCTTGGCGCTGCATTGGAGCGTGCTGCAGGCGCCGCCGGGCGGCGCGGCGATCTTCGAGGAACCGCAGGCGGCCAGCAGCAGCGTGCGCTTCACCGCGCCAGGCGCCTACACGCTGCGCTTGCAGGCCGACGACGGCGCGTTGCAAGGCCATGCCGACGTGGCCGTGGTCGCCGCGCCGACGCCGGCCGGGCAGGGCCTGGAAGTGCAGGGCGAGGCCGAGGCCAGCGCGCAGGTCACCGCCGGCCATCACCGGCTGCAGGCGCTCAACGACGGGCTGCTGCCGGCGCCGGATCAAGCGCCGTCCGCGGATCGGCGCTGGGGCAGCTGGGGCCGCGCGCAACCGGTTTCGGTGTGGGTGCAGTACCAATGGCGGCAACCGCAGCGCTTGAACGGCGCCGCCGTCTACTTCTGGGACGACCAACCCAATGGCGGCGTAGCGCCGCCGCGCGCGTGGAAGCTGCAATACCGCGATGGCGAGCAGTGGCGCGACATCGGGGTGCGCGGCGGCTATCCGCTCGCCGCGCGCGGCGAAGCCAGCCGCGTGGCGTTCGCAGCGGTGACCACCAGCGCGTTGCGTGCGGTGCTGGAAACCGCGGTGCAGGGCGACGGCCACGCTGCGGTCGGCATCGACGAATGGCAGGTGTTCGCCGAGCGCGCCGATGCGGTCGAGCCGATCGACGTGCGGGTGGCGCCGGGCGAGACGCCGGCGCTGCCGCAGCGCATCGCCGCTTACTTCGCCGACGGCAGCTGGGATTGGCTGGGCGTGCGCTGGTCGCAGCTCGACGCGTCGTCGCTGGCCGGCGAAGGCCGCGTGCAGGTGCAGGGCCTGGCCGATGGCGGCCTGCCGGTGACCGCCAGCATCTGGGTGCGCGCCACCGCGCCGGGCCAGATCAACACGGTGCAGGCGCCACCGCCGCTGCACGTGCGTGCCGGCCAGGTGCCGGCGCTGCCGGCCTTCGTCGGCGTGCAGTACAACGACGGCTCGCGCGAACGGGTGCCGGTGCAGTGGCCGCCGTTGGCGCCGGCCGCGTATGCCGCGCCGGGCACCAGCAGCATCGTCGGCAGCGCGCAGGGGCGGGGCGGCAGCGGGCAGTTGCCGGTGCGGCTGCAGATCGTGGTCGACGCGGCGGTGGCGCCATGAGCCTGCGCCGCGCCGCGCGTGTCGCCCGGCGCATCGGTGCCTGCCTGCTGTTGGCGCTTGCCGTTGCCGTCGCGCAGGCGGCACCGTTGCCCGCGCGCAGCGTGCACAGCGCCGGCAATCCGATCCTGGCCGACGGCCGCGACTATTCCGCCGATCCGGCGCCGCTGGTCGCCGACGGCAAGCTGTACATCATCGCCGGCCGCGACGAGGCGCCGCCCGACGTCAACGACTTCGTGATCCAGCGCTGGCAAATGCTGGCGACCGACGATGTCGGCAGCGGCAACTGGACGCACTATCCCTCGCTGCTGCGTCCGGAACAGGTCTTCGCCTGGGCCGCCGCGGGCCGCGCCTATGCCGCGCAGATCGTGCAGGGACCGGACCGGCGCTACTACCTGTACGCGCCGGTGGAGGAAAAACACTCGCCCAACGCCGATCCGTTCGCGATCGGCGTGGCGGTCGCCGACAGCCCGCTGGGGCCGTGGCGCGATGCGCATCCGCAAGGGCCGATCCTGTCGCAGTCGCTGCCGGTGAAGAACACGATCCAGAACATTGACCCGACCGTACTGGTCGACGACGACGGCCGCGTGTATCTGTACTGGGGCACCTTCGGCAAGCTGTTCGGGATCGAGCTGGAGCGCGACATGGTCACGCCCAAGGGCGCGGCGGTGGCGGTGACCACGCTGGACGGCTATTTCGAGGCGCCGTGGCTTTTCAAGCGCAACGGCACTTACTACATGGCCTACGCCGGCAATCGTGCCGGGCCGGACTCGGATTGCACGCCGACGCTGTATCACGCCTGCATCGCCTACGGCAGCGCGCCGTCGCCGCTGGGGCCATGGACCTACCGCGGGGTGATCCTGCCGCCGGTGTCCTCCACCACCTCGCATTCGGGCATCGTGCAGTTCAAGGGCCAGTGGTATCTGGTCTATCACACCGCCGATGCCAAGGGCGGCGGCCACTTCCGCCGCAGCGTGGCGATCGACCGGCTGGACTGGGACGACACCCAGCGGCCGGCACGCATTCGCCCGGTGCTGGCCACGCGTGCGCCGCAGCCGCCGCAGCCGCTGCAGCGCAACGTGGCCCGCTACGCCTCCGCCAGCGCTTCCAACGGCCCGGACATCCCGCATCAATACTGGATCGCCGCGCTCAACGACGGCGTGGTCAAGCGCAATCCGCTGCCGCCGCAGATGTGGGGCAGCTGGACCGCGCACAATCCGCCGCAGCAGTGGATCCAGTACAGCTGGACGCAGCCGGTGACGCTGCAGCGCAGCCGCATCGTGTTCTGGGCCGACCATCCACCCGGCGCCAACGAAGGCGTGGCGCCGCCGGCGCGCTGGCATCTGGAATACCGCAAGGACGGGCAGTGGTTGCCGCTGGCGGAGGCGAAGAGCGGCACGGTTGCCGGCCGCGTGCAGACGCTGCGTTTCGCGCCGGTGACCACGCGCTGCGTGCGCGCGGTGTTCGATGCCTCCGGCGGCGACGGCCGCTATGCCGCGCTGGCGGTGCAGGAATGGGAAATGTGGGCCACGCGCGCGCAGCGCCTGGCCCAGGCCGGCGTTGCGGATGCGCAGCGCTGCGACACGCTTTGATGCATCGGGTGGTCGACGGATGAAGACGGATCGAAACGGGCGGCGCGTCGCCGCACCGGGCTTACTGCTGCTCGTATTGGCGGCGCTGGCGCCCTGCGCGCTGGCCGCGCCGAGTGCGGACGACTATCAGCGCGCGCAGGCGCTGAGCCAACGCTACGAGGCATTGGTCGATCGCCAGCCGTCGCAGCCGCTGTGGTTGGACGCCGGGCATTTCCTGTATCGGCGTTCGCTGGCGCGCAGCGGCGCCGCACCGGCGATCGAGTACCGCCGGGTCGCGGTCGCCGACGGCCGCAACGAACCTGCGTTCGATCACGCGCGGCTGGCGGCGGCGATGTCCGCGGCCAGCGGCAAGCCGGTCGATGCGGCGGCGTTGCGGTTGGACGAGGTGAAGCTGGACGCGCAGCGGCTGGTGTTCGAGCGCGATCGCGTGCGCTGGCAGTGCGATCTGCCGCAGTACCGCTGCACGCGCACCGAGATGGGCGCGTTGCCGCCCGATTCCTACGACATGAGCATCCCTTTGAAGCAGGGTCCGGCGTATGCGCAGGCGTCGCCGGACGGCAAGTGGCGGGCCTGGGTCGAGGCCGGCAACGTGGTGGTCGCGCTGGCCGCTGGCGGCAGCCCGGTCGCGCTCAGCCATGATGGCAGCACCGCCGAGTATTACGCGGCGGACAGCATCGCCTGGTCGCCGGATTCGACCCGGCTGGTCGCCTACCGCATCAAGCCGGCAGCGCCGCGCACGGTGTACTACATCGAGTCGGCGCCGCCGGACCAGTTGCAGCCCAAGCTGCATCAGCAGATCTACGCCAAGCCCGGCGATCCGCTGCCGGTGCTGCAGCCGGTGCTGTTCGACCTGGCCTCGCGGCAGGCGAAGGCTGTGCCGGCAGCGCTGTTCCCGAATGCGTTCGCGCTGAGCTGGCCGCAGTGGCGCAGCGACGGCAGCGGCTTCACCTTCGAGTACAACGAACGCGGCCACCAGCGCTACCGGGTGATCGAGGCGGATGGACACAGCGCGCAGGCGCGCACGCTGATCGAGGAAACCTCGCCGACCTTCATCGAATATTCCGATCTCAGCGGCACTCACGAGAATGGCGGCAAACGCTATCGCCACGATTTCGCCGATGGCGCGCATACCCTGTGGGCGTCCGAGCGCGACGGCTGGGAGCAGTTGTACCTGTACGACACGCGCAGCGGCGCCGCCCCGCGCCAGGTCACGCGCGGCGAATGGGTGGTGCGCAAGGTCGAGCGCGTCGACGAGGCCGCGCAGCAGATCTACTTCATCGCCTCAGGCATGAGCCCCGGCGAGGATCCGTACTACCGTCACGCCTATCGCATCGGCCTGGATGGCAGCGGATTGACCGCGCTGACCCCGGAGCAGGCCGACCACGAGGTCGTGCTGTCGCCAGACGGACGCTGGCTGCTCGACTTGTATTCGCGGGTGGACCTGGGGCCGGTGCTGGAATTGCGCCGCAGCGACGACGGCACGCTGGTGCGGCAGGTCGAGCGCGCCGACCTGACCCGGCTGCGTGCGGCTGGCTGGCTGCCGCCGCTGCCGTTCCACACGCCCGGCCGCGACGGCAAGACCGAGATCTGGGGTGTGATCCATCGGCCGCAGGCGCAGGCCGACGGGCAGCGCTACCGCGTGGTCGAGAACATCTACGCTGGGCCGCACGGCTCGTTCGTGCCCAAGACCTTCAGCGCGCGCGTGCCGGCGCTGACCGCGCTCGGCTTCGCCGTGGCGCAGATCGACGGCATGGGCACCAACAACCGTTCGCGCGCGTTCCACGACGTGGCCTGGCGCAACCTCAAGGACGCTGGTTTCCCCGATCGCATCGCCTGGCACCGCGCCGTGGCGGCGCAGTATCCGTGGTACGCGATCGAGCAGGGCGTGGGCATCTACGGCACCTCCGCCGGCGGCCAGAGCGCGCTCGGCGCGTTGCTGTTCCATCCGGAGTTCTACGTCGCCGCGGTGGCCAATTCCGGCTGCCACGACAACCGCATGGACAAGATCTGGTGGAACGAGCAATGGATGGGTTGGCCGGTCGGGCCGTGGTATTCGGCCTCGTCCAATGTCGACAACGCCGCGCGCCTGCAGGGGCATCTGCTGCTGGTGACCGGCGACATGGACCACAACGTCGATCCGGCCAGCACCTTCCAGGTCGCCGATCGGCTGATCAAGGCCGGCAAGGATTTCGATCTGCTGGTGGTGCCGGGCGGCGATCATGGCGCCGGCGGCGACTACGGCCGGCGCCGCTTGGCGGACTTCTTCGTGCGCTGGCTGCAGCAGGCGCCGACGCCGGACTGGAACCGGCAGGCGGCGGCATCGGCGCCCGTCGCGCACTGAGAGTTGCGCGCGTGCCGGCGTGAGGTGGCGCGCGGCGTGTGGCGGACATTGCGACACATCGCAACATATCGACAAATTTCCACGTCAAAGGCGACGTTTTTCCACAAGACGCTGACCCTGCCGACGTGAAACTCTGCAGTTGCGGTACGTAGCGACGCGCAACGGGTTTTCCTGGAGCGCGAAGACGCGCAACGGTTTTCCGATGCGCGACACGCGCACCGCATTCTGCGCCGTGCGGGGATGCACGGCCTCCATCGATCGATGCGGGTTCTCGTTGCCATGCGCAGCGCGGGCGCGGCGTCGTGCGGCCTGGATTTTGCGTGCAGGCCGCTCAACCGAGAGACAACCCATGCGCGACGTTCGTTTGCCTTCCCCCCCTCCGGCCTCCGCCTGTCGCGATCGACGCGGACACGGGCGCACGCTGTTGTGCGCTGCGATCGGCATGGCGCTGCTCGCCGCGCTGCCGGCGGCGGCGCAGGAGGCGGCTACCGTGCGCGACCCCGCCACCGCGGCGGCCGATGGCAGCGACAGCGCCGCCGACGCCAAGACCCTGGACAGCGTGGTCGTCACCGGTTCGCGCATTCGCCGCAACGATGCGCTGGACGGCCCCACGCCGCTGACCGTGATCGGCGCCGAGCAGATCCGCGCGGCCGGTTATACCGAGATCGCAGACGTGGTCAACCAACTGCCGAGCCTGGCGCTGACCCAGACCAGCCAGACCAGCAACCTGGCCGGCAATCCCGGCATCAACGCGCTGGACCTGCGCGGCATGGGCACCCAGCGCACCCTGGTGCTGGTCGACGGCCGCCGCCAGGTGCCGGCGATCCCGGGCACCTCGGCGGTGGACGTGAGCAATATTCCGTCCAGCCTGGTCGAACGCGTGGAAGTCATCACCGGCGGCGCCTCGGCGCTGTATGGCGCCGACGCGGTCACCGGCGTGGCCAATTTCATCCTGAAGAAGGACTTCCAGGGCCTGGACGCCAGCGCTCGCTATGGCATCTCCAGCCGCGGCGACATGCGCAGCAGCAGCGTCGATGCGCTGTTCGGGCACAACTTCGCCGACAACCGCGGCAACGTCACCGTCTACGGTTTCTACGAGCGCGAACCCGATTCGGTCTCCGGCCAGGACCGGCCGTGGACCGCCATGGGCTACCCGATGTACACGCGCAACAACCGCAACCAGCGCTACTGGATCTCCGACAACAACCGCAACATCAACAACGCCGAGGACGCGCAGCTCATCCTCGGCGGCCGCCACTACGCGATGACCGCCGATGGCCAACTGCGCGCGCCGGTGCTCGGCCCGGGCGGCTACGTCAACAGCGTGCCGCTGAGCCTGGCCGATCCATCCACCGCGCTGGGCAGCCTGCTCACCGACGGCGGCGAGTACGGCGGCCGCTACGACTCGTGGTATCTGGCGGTGCCGTCGGATCGTTTCGCCAGCCGCGCCACGCTCAACTTCGATTTCAGCGACAGCCTGCGCTTCTTCGCCAACGTCGGTTATTCGCGTACCACCTCGCAATCGGCGTGGCGCGCGCTGAGCGCGTTCGGCAGCGAGGCGGTGCCGGCCGACAGCCCGTTCATCACCGACGAAATGCGCGCGGCCAACGGCGGCACGATCACCGACGGGGTCTATTTCGCGCGGCACTTCGACGACGAACTGGGGCAGGGCGGTAGCCAGTACCGGCGCCAGCTGCTGCAGGGCGTGGTCGGCCTGGAAGGCGACTTCAGCCTGGGCGGGCGCGCCTGGAACTACAGCGCGTACTACTCCTATGGCCGCACCGAGCAGCGCAACCGCGACATCGATACGGTGTCCTACAAGCGCTATTACCTTGCGGTGGATTCCACCGCCGCCGCCGACGGCAGCGCGGTCTGCCGCAGCACGCTCACCGACCCGGGCAATGGCTGCGTGCCGTTGAATCCGTTCAAGCGCCTGACCGCGCAGGAGATCGGCTACCTGCGCTACACCTCGGACTGGGCCACCACCACCATGACCCAGCAGGTGCTGTCGGCCTACGCCTCCGGCGGCATCTTCGACCTGCCCGGCGGCGAGGCGCAGATCGCGTTCGGCGGCGAGTACCGCAAGGAGCGCAACGACATCGGCGCGATCGCCCAGTACGATCCGGCCAATCCGGCCTACAACGCCAGCCTGGGCACCACCCAGCTGCCGCTGGTCGGCCAGTACGACGTCAAGGAACTCTACAGCGAGCTGCACCTGCCGCTGCTGGCCGACAAGCTGTTCGCGCAGCGCCTGGGCGTGGACGCGGCGGTGCGCGTGTCCGACTACAACACCGCCGGCCGCACCGTCACCAACAAGTTCGGCATCGACTGGGCGCCGATCCAGGACATCACCCTGCGCGGCACCTACGGCAAGGCGGTGCGCGCGCCCAACATCGGCGAGCTGTACACCGCCAGCAGCATCGGCGGCATGTGGGTCACCGATCCGTGCAACACCTACAACCAGCGCTACCGCACCGACCGCACCCAGTACACCGCGGCCAACTGCGCGCAGCTCAATCCGTCGGACAAGAGCACCTACTGGCTGTATCGCGACATCATCACCAAGGGCAACCTGGACCTGGCCAACGAAACCGCCAAGACCCGCACCGTCGGCATCGTGCTGCGCCCGCGTTTCCTGAAGGATTTCTCGCTGTCGGTGGACTACTACAACATCGACCTGCGCGGCGCGATCGATTCGTTCCCGGCGCAGACCATCATCAACAAGTGCGTGGACGCGCCGACCCTGGACAACCAGTTCTGCTCCTTCGTCAGCCGCGATGCCGACGGCAACCTGCTCAACGCGGTCACCCAGAAGCTCAACCTGTCGCGCTACCTGACCCGCGGCGTCGACTTCTTCGCGCAGTACCGCTACGACCTGGCAGAGCGCTGGGGCCAGAATGCCGGCGCGCTGTCGTTCGACCTGAACTACACCCACCTGATCCGCCAGGACTACACGCTGGATCCGGACCAGCCGGAGGAGGTCACCCGCTTCGCCGGCGTGTTCGGCTCGCCGTCCTGGAAGGGCGTGCTGCGCGGCACCTGGTCCAATGCGCATGCCGGCGCGACCTGGTCGCTGCGCCACTTCTCCAAGATGCGCAGCAGCACCCAGATCACCGATACCGAGTACCAGAAGGTGTGGACCGGCAACGTGTTCTACAGCGACGTGTCCGGCTACTACCGGCTCAAGTCGGGGCTGGAAGTGTTCGGCGGGGTCAGCAACCTGTTCGATCGCGCGCCGCCGCGGGTGCCGGGGGCGGAGGCGGGCGGCGCCAATTTCGAGCTGGGCTACCACGCCGGCGTGTACGACGTGATCGGGCGCATGTACTACGGCGGGATCCGCCTGGCGCTGTGAAGGCCAGACGCGATTCGGCACAAATCCGCATGTTCGCGCAGCCGTGGCGACAAGACGCGATGACGTATCGATGACACAGTGGCGACAGGCCGCCCGTTCGTGGCCGCGGTCGGGCCTGCGCCTGCCGCCGCCAAGCGCAAAGGAGCAAGCAATGCCGTCTCGCATTTCCTCTCGGTTCCCCGTGGCCATCCCTTCGCGCGGTGCCCGATGAACGCGCGCTCCGGACACGTCCACAGCGCGCACTGCGCGCATAGCGCGTCCGCGGACGCCGATATGGCGGCGCTGGATCCGTCGCGGCGCCGGTTCCTGCAATGGAGCGCGCTCGCGGTGGCCGCGGGACTGCTGCGCTTCCCGCTGGATGCCGCCGCGTCCAGCGCCGGCGCCGTGCAGGCGCTGCCGCTCAAGCAGGTCACGCTCAAGCCGTCGCTGTTCCTGGATTCGCTGCAGACCAACCGCCGCTATCTGCTGGAACTGGAACCGGACCGCCTGCTGCACAACTTCCTGCAGTACGCTGGCCTGCCGCCCAAGGGCGAGGTCTACGGCGGCTGGGAGGGCGACACCATCGCCGGGCACACGCTCGGCCACTACCTCAGCGCGCTGGCCAAGATGCATGCGCAGACCCGCGATGCGGCGCTGCGCCAGCGCATCGATTACATCGTCGCCGAGCTGGCGCGTGCGCAGGCCAAGGATGCGGACGGCTATGTCGGTGGGCTCACCCGCAAGAACGACAAGGGCGCCATCGACAACGGCAAGGTGGTGTTCGAGGAAGTGCGCCGCGGCATCATCAAGGGCAGCAAGTTCAATCTCAACGGCAGCTGGTCGCCGCTGTACACGGTGCACAAGCTGTTCGCCGGCCTGCTCGATGCGCACGAACTGGCCGGCAACGCGCAGGCGCTGCAGGTGCTGCTGCCGCTGGCCGGCTATCTGGGCGGGGTGTTCGACGCGCTCGACCACGCGCAGATGCAGACCCTGCTGGACACCGAGTTCGGCGGCCTCAACGAGTCCTACATCGAACTGGGCGCGCGCACCGGCGATCCGCGCTGGATCGCGCTGGGCAAGCGCCTGCGCCACGAGAAGGTGATCGATCCGGCCGCGGCCGGCCGCGACGAGCTGCCGCACATCCATGCCAATACCCAGGTGCCCAAGTTCATCGGCGAGGCACGCCAGTTCGAGGTCGCCGGCGATGCCGATGCGGCGGCGGCGGCGCGTTTCTTCTGGGAGACGGTGACCGGCCACTACAGCTATGTCATCGGCGGCAATGCCGACCGCGAGTATTTCCAGGAACCGGACACCATCGCCGCGTTCCTGACCGAGCAGACCTGCGAGCACTGCAACAGCTACAACATGCTCAAGCTGACCCGGCACCTGTACCAGTGGACGCCGCAGGCGCGCTATTTCGACTACTACGAGCGCACCCTGCACAACCACACGATGGCCGCGCAGCATCCGGCCACCGGCATGTTCACCTACATGACGCCGATGATCAGCGGCGGCGAGCGCGGCTTCTCCGACAAGTTCGATTCGTTCTGGTGCTGCGTCGGCAGCGGCATGGAGGCGCACGCGCAGTTCGGCGACTCGATCTACTGGCAGGATGCGGCGTCGCTGTACGTCAACCTGTACATCCCCTCGACCCTGGATTGGCCCGAGCGCGACCTGGCGCTGGAGCTGGACAGCGGCGTGCCCGACAACGGCAAGGTGCGGCTGCAACTGCGCCGCGCCGGCGCACGCACGCCGCGCCGCCTGCTGCTGCGGCTGCCGGCCTGGTGCCAGGGCGGCTACACGCTGCGCGTCAACGGCAAGACCCAGCGCGGCACCGCCGCCGACGGTTACCTGGCGCTGGAGCGACAGTGGCGCAGCGGCGACGTGATCGAACTGGACCTGGCGATGCCGCTGCGCCTGGAGCATGCCGCCGGCGACGCCGACACGGTGGTGGTGATGCGCGGTCCGCTGGCGCTGGCCGCCGATCTGGGCCCGGTCGCCGATCCCTACGATGCGCCGGACCCGGCGCTGGTGGCCGCGGCCGATCCATTGGCCGGGTTCGCCGAGTTGCCGCAGTCCGGGCATTTCCTGGCCGCCGCCACGCAGCCGCCGGGGCTGACCTTCGTGCCGTTCTACGCGCAGTACGAACGCCGCAGCGCGCTTTACTTCAAGCGCCTGGCGCCGGCGCAGTGGGCGCAGGAAGCGGCGCGGCGCGCGCGCCAGCAGGCCGAGCGCGCCGCGCTGCAGGCCACCGCGGTGGACATGATCCAGTTCGGTGACGAGGCCTCCGAGCAGGCGCACAAGCTGCGCAGCGATACCTCCTTCGGCGGCGCCTACCGCCGCCAGCAATGCCGCGACGTACGCGGCAAGGGCTTCGTCGAGTTCCAGATGAAAGGCAGTGCGCAGCCGCTGGCGTTGCGCCTGCGTTTCTGGGGCAGCGACAAGGGCCGCTTCAACATCCTGATCGACGGCAAGCTGGCGGTGGAAGTACAGGTGGACCGCAGCCAGGTCATCGACTTCGTCGATCGCGATTACGCGTTGCCGCCGGCGCTGACCGGCGCCAAGCAGCTGACCTTCCGCATCGAGCCGCAGCACGGCGATACCGCCGGACCGCTGTTCGGTGGCTGGTTGATCCCGGCCGCGAGCGCGTGACGGCTGTGGCAGCGCACGCACGCGGCGCTGGCGTCGCGCCCCGGCAGGAGCCATCGATGGCGTCGTGCTCGCGCTTCGCTTCTCCCGCCCGCCGCTGGCTGTGGCGTGGCCTGTTCGCGCTCGCAGTGACCGGCAGTGGCGGCTGCGCGCATGCGCCGCCACCGGCCGCGATCGTGGCGCCGGCCAGCCCGTTGCACGGCATCTGGGTGATCGCGCAGGGGCCGTCGTTTCCCGGTCCGCGCTACCTGCGCATCGTCCAGCGCGACGGCCAGGCGCAGGGCAGCATCACCACCGACTGGTACGGCGATGTGCCGATGCAGCAACTGCGCATCGACGGCGACGTGGCGCATTTCCAGATCGACAACGGCAATCCGCGGCTGCCGGCGCAGCCGTGGACCGCGACCCTGGAGCACGGTCAGCTGCACGTGGCCGGGCGCATCTGGGATGAGCAGGTCGATGTGCGCGCACGCCGCGGCAGCGAGGCCGACGCGGCACGGCTGGCATTCCCGGTCGCGCCGCTGCCGGACTACGCAGCGCTACCGAGCGATGGCCTGGCGCGGACCCCGCCGCTGGGCTGGAGCAGCTGGAACCGCTTCGCCGAGCACATCGACGACGCCACCGTGCGCCGCATCGCCGACGCCATGGTCGCCTCCGGGCTGCGCGATGCCGGCTACGTCTACGTCAACATCGACGACGGCTGGCAGGGCCAGCGCGACCGCGACGGCGTGCTGCAGC
Organism: Xanthomonas sp. GW; assembly: GCF_014236815.1. Classification (NCBI taxonomy): domain Bacteria; kingdom Pseudomonadati; phylum Pseudomonadota; class Gammaproteobacteria; order Lysobacterales; family Lysobacteraceae; genus Xanthomonas; species Xanthomonas sp. GW. The sequence goes on along the minus strand of NZ_CP051189.1, from coordinate 3,225,810 downwards.
CGAACGCGCGCTTTCCCGACATGCGCGCGCTGGCCGACTACGTGCACGGCAAGGGCCTGAAGCTGGGCCTGTACAGCTCGCCCGGACCCAAGACCTGCGCCGGCTACACCGGCAGCTACGGCCACGTCGAACAGGACGCGCGCACCTGGGCCGGCTGGGGCGTGGACTACGTCAAGTACGACCTGTGCTCCGGCGAAGGCATCTTTCGCGAGCCGCAACAGGTGCGCCGCGCCTACCTGCAGATGGGCCAGGCGCTGCGCGCGACCGGGCGGCCGATCGTCTACAGCCTGTGCCAGTATGGCCGCGACCATGTCGGCCAGTGGGGGCGCGAGGTCGGCGGCCACCTGTGGCGCACTACCGGCGACATCGAGGACAGCTACGCGAAGATGGCCTCGATCGGTTTCGACCGCAACGGCGATCCCGCCGATGCCGGGCCGGGCGGCTGGAACGATCCGGACATGCTCGAGGTCGGCAACGGCGGCATGCGCGTGGACGAGTACCGCACACACCTGGCGCTGTGGGCGCTGTCGGCGGCGCCGTTGCTGCTCGGCAACGACCTGCGGCAGATGACGCCGGCGACGCTGGCGCTGCTGCGCAACCGCGACGTGCTGGCGATCGACCAGGATGCGCTGGGCGTGCAGGGCAGGGCGGTGCGCAAGGACGGTGCGATCGAGATCTGGCGCAAGCCGCTGGCCGATGGCGGCGTCGCGCTCGGCGTGTTCAATCGCGATGCGCAGCCGCATCGGGTGGCGCTGACCGCGGAGGATGCAGGCACCGCGCTGCGCGGACGCCGCTGGCGCGATCTGTGGCGCGGCGGCAGCCGGCCTGCCGGCGAGCTGCGCAGTGTGCAGGTCGCTGCGCATGGTGTGGTGTTGCTGCGGCTGTCGCCGCCGGCTGCTGCGCACCTGCATTGAGTTCGACGGGAAGGCGGGGGCGCGCCACTGCGGGCGCGGTCCGTCTTGCCTACGCGCTTGTCCTGCCTGTTTCGTGCGTGGCGGGGCTTGGCGATATATCGCAGCGAAGCGCCGGCGTGCACCGACTCCCAGGCTGAACCGAAAGCAACGGGCGTGCATGCCGGTCGGGCGCCCCATCGCGCCGCCGTGCCGCGACCATGCGCTATTCCGCATGCAGAACCGCTAATTGCGACAAGACGCCGGCCGTGGTTCCGGGCACATTGTGATCGCATCGTTAAAACGTGATGAACTTTGTTTCCGGCCAATGGCCGGTGCGCGGGACAGGATCCGCCGCCGCCCTTCGCCACCCACCGCAGGACCGGGGATCTGCGCACGCGCTGCGTGCGAAGGACAACCAGCATCCCCGAGATTGTGTCCGGCCTTGTTGAGGCCGCGGCGCAGGATGCGTATCACCGGCGTCGCTGTGCAGCGTCGCCCTCATTGCATGTTCCGTCGCTGGCGCAGGCCGGCGTGGAGCCGTTCGGCCCATCGTTTTCGCTTACGCCACGTGTCGCCATCGCTCAGGAGATCTCCATGTCGTTCCCGCACGCACCCCATCCTTCCCATCGCCGCGCACCGGTGCAACAGCCGCTGGCCCTGGCCGTGGTCGCCGCATTGTCGCTGGGCAGCTCCTGGTCGGCGCTGGCACAGGAGGCGAGCGCGGACGACGGCAAGACCCAGACCCTGGACAGCATCGTGGTCACCGGCTCGCGCCTGCGCCGCGTCGATACCGAGACCGCCAATCCGGTGGTGACGATCAACCGCGCGCAGATCGAGGCGACCGGCAAGGCCACGCTCGGCGATCTGGTGCAGGAACTGCCGTCGATCGCCGGCAACGCGACCAATCCCAACACCAACAATGGCGGCGGCACCGGCGCCTCGACCATTTCGCTGCGCGGCCTGAGCGACAAGCGCACGCTGATCCTGGTCAACGGCACGCGCCTGGCCAGCAACGACGTCAATGCGATCCCGGCGACGATGATCGAGCGGGTGGAAGTGCTCAGCGACGGCGCCTCGGCGGTGTACGGCTCGGACGCGATCGGCGGCGTGGTCAACTTCATCCTGCGCAAGGGCTTCGACGGCATCGAGGCCAGTACCGACTTCGGCACCAGCTCGCGCAGCGACGGCAACCGCCGCAACTTCTCCCTGACCGCCGGCAAGACCAGCGATCGCGGCAGCATCGTCGCCGGCCTGTCCTACCACAACATCGATCCGGTCTCGGCCGGCGAGCGCGGCTATTCCAAGGATGCGCTGTCGCTGATCGACGGCGTGCCGGTGAAGCAGGGGTCCTCGGCCACGCCGACCGGCAGCATCAGCTTCGACGAAGGTTCCGCCCAGTCCAAGGCGCTGGCGGCGAGCAACGGCTGCTCGCGGGTCACCTTCAACGGCGGCAGCGGCAGCCCGACCAATGCCGGCCAGTACCACTGCTACAACGCCTCCGCCGACTCCTACAACTACCAGCCGTACAACCTGCTGCAGACCCCGCAGGAACGCACCAACGCCTTCGTGATCGGCAGCTTCCGCTTCAACGATCACCTCGAAGGCTACGTCAACACCTACTTCAGCAAGACCACTTCGTCCTCGATCATCGCGCCGATTCCGATCTTCGCCAACGGCGACAATTTCCTGGTCTCCGCCGACAGCTACTACAACCCGTTCGGCGTCAACTTCGGCACCGACCGCAGCACCGGCACCTCGTACAACAGCTTCAACAGCCGCGCCACGGTGCTGGGCAACCGCCGCTACGAATACAACACCTACAATTTCCAGATCAATCCCGGCCTGCGCGGCAGCTTCGGCGACAGCTCCTGGCAGTGGGATGCCAGCGTCAACTACGGCAAGGTCAAGCAGAAATCGATCAACCAAGGCTTCCTCGACTACGCCGGCTTCAACGCCGCGGTGGGCCCTTCGTTCCTGGACAGCGACGGCACGGTCAAGTGCGGCAGCGCCGGTGCGGCGATCGCCGGCTGCACCCCGATCGACGTGTTCAACCTCAACAGCGAAAGCAACAAGGCCGCGCTGGAAGCGCTGGTGGTCAACCCGATCGTCACCAGCGTCTACACGGTCAAGCAGTTCGAGGCCAACGCCAACGGCAACCTGTTCGACCTGCCGGCCGGCACGGTGAGCCTGGCCGCGGGCGTGTCCTACCGCAAGGAAAGCACCTCCACCGCCGCCGATCCGCTGTGGACCGGCGACGAGAACGGCATGTGCGGGGTGATCGAATACTGCGCCACCGTGCTCGGCGGCAGCTTCAGCGTCAAGGAAGCCTATGCCGAGGCGCTGTTCCCGCTGCTGGCGGACCTGCCGCTGGTGCATTCGCTGAACCTGACCATCGGCAGCCGCTTCTCCGACTACGACACCGTCGGCAGCAAGACCAACAGCAAGGTCTCGCTGGAGTACCGTCCGATCGAGAACCTGCTGCTGCGCGGCACGGTGTCGCAGGTGTTCCGCGCGCCGAACATCAACGAACTGTATTCCGGCGTGGTCGGCGATTCGGCCACGGTCAACGATCCGTGCAACGGCTACACCGGCGGCCACGAGGGCGCCTGCGTCAACGTGCCCACCGACGGCAGCTACCAGCAGGCCGACAACCAGATCGGCGCCAAGGCGTCCGGTGCGGTGGTGGCCGGCTACCAGCTCAAGCCGGAGACCGGCAAGTCCTACGATTTCGGCGTGGTCTACGATCCGGGCTGGCTGGATGGCCTGTCGATGAGCGCGGACCTGTGGAAGATCAACCTGCAGGACACCATCACCCAGGTGTCTGCGCAGACCGTGTTCAACCAGTGCTACGCCAACTCGGGCAGCGCGTTCTGCGCGCTGATCCACCGCAACGACAACGGCACCATCAACTACGTCGCCGAGCCCACCGTAAACCTCGGCAAGCTGTGGGCCAGCGGCGCCGACTTCAGCCTCAACTACCGCCTGCCGGACACCGCTTGGGGCAGCTTCAACGCCGGCCTCAACGGCACCTACACGATCCGCTACGACGTCAATCCGGACAGCACCGACCCGAACACCGTCACCATCCACAACGCCGGCAAGTACACCCAGGCCTACGGCAACTTCCCGCGCTGGCGCGCGCTGGGCACCCTGGGCTGGAACCTCGGCAACTGGAGCGCCAACTACCGCATGCGCTACATCGGCGCCACCGAGATCGGCAGCGCCGACGCGCGGCAGAACCTGTCGGCCGACGTCGGCGAGGCCGGCGTGGTGCGTGGCATCGGCGCTTACGTCTACCACAGCGCGCAGGTCGGCTATCAGTTCGCGCAGTGGCGCACCCGTGTCGAGTTCGGCGTTGACAATCTCACCGACAAGCAGCCGCCGCTGTACTACGCCAACAACGTCGGCAACGCCAACACCGACGTGGCCACCTACGATCTGCTCGGCCGCTACTACTGGGCGCGGGCGACGGTGAAGTTCTAAGCCTGCGTTAGGCCAGTCCGAACCGGGGCGTTGCGGATGTCGTTCCCGGTCGGCGTCTGCACGCGTGCCTCGATGTAGTGGCGCGCGATGCTGGCGGCAGCGCTTATATGGCTGCCGCTGGCGCCGGGCAGATCCCCCGTGGGGTGCTGTGGAACGATCGCTACGGTGTGGCGATCAACGCTCATGGCGCCGGCCTGCCGCGCGACCGTGACGGCGCCGACTATTGGTTCGGCGAGTGCAAGGCTGCCGGTACATCTGCGACCGCAGGAATCCGGACAATCCCGTTGATGGGCGTTATGTCTGGTTGTCGTTGACGCTGGACGGCCAAGGTTTTCGGATCGATTGGTGCGGCGCCTTGTTGCCTGCGCAGCCGTGACGTCGGGCGCCGCTTAGCGCTCGCGCCGCAGCCGCGCTGCGCCGGCTTACTCCAGCAACTTCAGCAGGTCCTGGTGCAGGTTGCGCGGAATCCGCACACCCTCAAGGACGCTACGTGCGCGCGCCTGATAGCGACGTTGCGAGGGCAGCCGCGCACCGGTGTCCTGGTAGGCGGCGAAAAACGCCTCGGCGCGTGCCATGTGCCCGGCCCACTCCGCGCCCAGGAACCGCACCGGGTCCAAGGCCAGGATCAGTTCGCCGTGGTACGGGGAGGCGCCGGCGCCGGCGTCGTGCGCCAGCGATTCGGCGCTGGTGAGGTCGCCGATCAGCGGCCCGGCGATCAGTTCGATCATGGCGGACAGCGCCGATCCCTTGTGTCCGCCGAAGGTCAGCATCGCACCACCAGCGCCGGCGACCACGTTCGGATCGGTGGTCGGCTTGCCGGTGGCGTCCACGCCCCAGCCTTCGGGAATCGGCAGGCCGGCGCGGCGGTGCAATTCGATCTCGCCGCGCGCTACCGCACTGGTGGCGAAATCGAACACGAAGGGAAGCGCGTCCACGCGCGGCCAGCCGAACGCGAGCGGGTTGGTTCCCAGCAACGGCGTGTGGCCGCCGGCCGGCGTGACCCAGGCATGGCTGGGATTGCAGATCAGCGCGACCAACCCGGCCTCGGTGATGCGTTCGACTTCCGGCCATAGCGCGGAGAAATGCACGCAATGGTTGATCGCCAGCGCCGCCAGCCCATTGCCTCGCGCCTTTTCGATCAGCGAGGGCAGGCCGCGCTCGAATGCCAGCAGCGAAAAGCCGCCGCATGCGTCGACGCGGACGATCCCGGGCGCCTGATCGTGCACGACCGGCTCGGCACCGCCAGCGACCTTGCCGTTGCGCAGCGTCGCCACGCATCCCAGGGTCCGGTACAGCCCATGCGACGCGCAGCCATCGCGTTCGCCCGCGACGATCGTGGCGGTAAGGGTTCGCACATGCGCCGGGCCGAAGCCGGCATGGCGCAGGATACGTTCGACCAATGCGGTGGCTTGGTCCAGGGACAGTGCGACGGGATCGCTGGCATTCATCGGAAAAGCACGAAATAGAGTGACCCGGATTCTCGCCCGTGCTGCGCTTCGTGAAAACCCTCGGGTTGCCAAAACACCGTGGGATTCTTCATGGCTGACTATGAAGGGTCAAGCCAATAAACAAAGCCGGCAGGGCGCCGGCTTCGTTCTTCCACATGCTTGGCTTGTGCAGCAGGCTTACGCCGACAACTCCAACAACAGCTTATTGAGCCGACGCACATACGCAGCCGGATCCTTCAGACTATCGCCAGCCGCCAGCGCCGCCTGATCGAACAGCACCCGCGCCAGGTCGCCGAAGCGCTCGCCGTCGGCTTCCGCGTCGAGTTTCTCGATCAGCGGGTGCGCCGGGTTGAACTCGAACACCGGCTTGCTCTCCGGCAGCTTCTGTCCGCTGGCTTCCAGGATCTGCCGCATCTGCAGGCCCAGGTCGCCCTGGCCGATGGCCAGGATCGCCGGCGAATCGGTCAGGCGGTGCGACACGCGCACTTCCGAGACGTCCTCGCCCAGCGCCTGCTGGATGCGTTCGACCAGGCCCCGCTTGGCCTTGGCCGCTTCTTCCATGGCCTGCTTCTCTTCGTCGCTGTCGAGCTTGCCCAGATCCAGGTCGCCGCGCGCCACGTCGACGAAGGATTTGCCGTCGAACTCGGTGAGATAGCTCATCAGCCACTCGTCGATGCGGTCGGTGAGCAGCAGCACTTCGATGCCCTTCTTGCGGAACACTTCCAGGTGCGGGCTGTCCTTGATCTGTGCGTAGCTCTCGCCGCTCAGGTAGTACAGCTTGTCCTGGCCGTCCTTCATCCGCGCCACGTAGTCGGCCAGCGCCACGCTGTGCTCGGCGTCGCCGCTGTGGGTGGAGGCGAAGCGCAGCAGGCCGGCGATCTTCTCGCGGTTGGCGAAGTCCTCGGCCGGGCCTTCCTTCAGCACCTGGCCGAAGTTCTTCCACACGCTCTTGTAGCGCTCGGGCTCGTCCTTGGCCAGCTTCTCCAGCATGTCCAGCGCGCGCTTGGTCAGCGCCGACTTCATCGAGTCGATCACCGGGCCGGATTGCAGGATCTCGCGCGACACGTTCAGCGGCAGGTCGCTGGAATCGACGATGCCCTTGACGAAACGCAGGTACAGCGGCAGGAACTGTTCGGCCTGGTCCATGATGAAGACGCGCTGCACGTACAGCTTGAGCCCGCGCGAGGCGTCGCGCTGGTACAGGTCGAACGGCGCGCGCCCGGGCACGTACAGCAGCGAGGTGTAGTCGAGCTTGCCCTCGACCTTGTTGTGGCTCCACGCCACCGGGTTCTCGTGGTCGTGCGCGATGTGCTTGTACAGCTCCTGGTATTCCTCGTCCTTGATCTCGGTGCGCGGCCGCGTCCACAGCGCGCTGGCGCGGTTGACGGTTTCCCACTCCGGGGTTTCCGGCTTGTCCTTGTCCTCGCCGTGGTGTTCCTTCGGCAGCTCGATCGGCAGCGCGATGTGGTCGGAATACTTGCGCACGATGCCGCGCAGTTTCCAGCCGTCGGCGAAGCTGTCCTCGCTCTCCTTCAGCTGCAGCACGATGCGGGTGCCGCGCTCGGGCTTGTCGATGGTGGCGACCTCGAACTCGCCTTCGCCGCGCGAGGACCAGTGCACGCCCTCGCTGGCCGGCAACCCGGCGCGGCGGCTGTACACGTCGACCTGGTCGGCGACGATGAAGGCGCTGTAGAAGCCCACGCCGAACTGGCCGATCAGGTGCGAATCCTTCTTCTGGTCGCCGGACAGGTGCTTGAGGAAATCGGACGTGCCGGACTTGGCGATGGTGCCCAGGTGCGAGACGATCTCCTCGCGGCTCATGCCGATGCCGTTGTCGTCGATGGTGACGGTGCCGGCGTCCTTGTCGAAGCCGATGCGGATGCGCAGCTGCGCATCGCCGTCCAGCAGTTCCGGCTTGACCAGCGCCTCGAAGCGCAGCTTGTCGGCCGCGTCGGAGGCATTGGAGATCAGCTCGCGCAGGAAGATCTCTTTATTGGAATACAGCGAATGGATCATCAGCTGCAGCAGCTGTTTGACCTCGGTCTGAAAGCCCAGGGTTTCTTTTTGGGTTTCCACGCTCATCGGTGCTTGCTCCATGGGTGATGGCTGGCCGCGCGGAGGAGGGCGCGACTCTGCCAGCGGACATGGTGGCGGCCAGGCCCGGCTTCAAGCGCCAGGCGGCGCGCGCGGGCGCCATGGCCCTGGTCTATCATCCTGGCCCCGTTCCGTGCCGCCGCCGTCGATGCCGATCCCTTGCCCCTTGCCTCCCGATTCCCGGCCGTCGCGAGGCCGCCGATGAGCCGCGCCGGCGCGGGCCAGGTGCGCATCATCGGCGGGCGCTGGCGCAACACGCGGTTGCCGGTGCCGGACCTGCCGGGGCTGCGCCCGACCTCCGACCGGGTCCGCGAGACCCTGTTCAACTGGTTGCTGCCGGCGTTGCCTGGCGCGCGCGTGCTGGACCTGTTCGCCGGCAGCGGCGCGCTCGGCCTGGAGGCGGTGTCGCGCGGCGCGGCCTCGGCCTGCCTGGTCGAACGCGACCCGGCGCTGGCCGCTGGCCTGCGCGCCAGCGTCGCCAGGCTGCAAGCCCAAGAGCAGATCCAGGTGGTGCAGGACGACGCGCTGCGCTGGCTGCAGGTGCCGGGGGCCGACGCCCCGGCCGACATCGCCTTCGTCGACCCGCCGTTCGCCGACGGGCTGTGGGAGGCGGTACTGCAACGGCTGCCGGCGCGGCTGGCGGCCGACGCCTGGCTGTACCTGGAGTCGCCGGCGGGGCAGGCGCCGGCCGTGCCGGCGCAGTGGGCGCTGTACCGCGAGGGCGGCAGCCGCGAGGTCCGCGCTGCCCTGTACCGGCGCACCGCTGCTACACTTCCCGGCGACCTTCACGCGGTATCCAACGCATGACCGTGGCCCACAGCCGCATCGCCGTCTACCCCGGGACCTTCGATCCGATCACCAACGGTCACATCGACCTGGTCAACCGGGCCGCGCCGCTGTTCGAACAGGTGGTGGTGGGCGTGGCGCAGAGCCCGTCCAAGGGGCCGACGCTGCCGCTGGAATTGCGCGTGAACCTGGCCCGCGAGGCGCTGGCCGGGCACCGCAACGTGGAGGTGATCGGCTTCGACACGCTGCTGGCGCATTTCGTGCGCTCGGTCGGCGGCGGGGTGCTGCTGCGCGGCCTGCGTGCTGTGTCGGATTTCGAATACGAGTTCCAGATGGCGAGCATGAACCGGCATCTGATCCCGGAGGTGGAGACGCTGTTCCTCACCCCGGCCGAGCAACACAGTTTCATTTCGTCGTCGCTGGTGCGCGAGATCGCGCGGCTGGGCGGGGACGTGTCCGGCTTCGTGCCGCCGTCGGTGGTGCAGGCGCTGGTCCAGGCCCGCCAGGCCGCGGCGCAGCGCTGAGCCGTCCGTCATTCACATACAAACAAGGGAGCCATCCATGAAGAACACCGTACGCGTGCTGCTGATCGCCTCGCTGGCACTGGGCTTCACCGCCTGCAAGAAGGAAGAGGCCGCCGCGCCCGCCGCCGACGCGCAGCCGGCGCTGACCGCGCCGTCCAAGGACGACGATGCCGGCTGGAAGAAGTACCTGCAGGAAGTGGCGCTGCAGAACATGGGCACCATCACCAACAGCCCGTTCCTGTACTACCTGCCGCCGGAGTCGGATGCGGATTTCCAGGCCAAGTACGATCGCCAGGTCGAAAGCGCCACCACCGCCATCGGCCGCGGCATCCAGCCGGGCAACATGCTGGCGTTCGGCTCCTCGGCCTCGGCCAAGATGGCCGACCTGATCGCCGCCGCCTTCGCCAAGGTCGAGCCGAACACGATGAAGGGCGTGCGCGTGGTCTACATCGGCAACGCCGCCGACAACGCGCGCGTGCAGACCGTGATCCAGCCGACCGGCGCCGAGTACATCTTCGTCGAAGCGAAGTAAGCGCCATAGCGCCGGCGTGCCTGCATGGGCACGCCGGCCGACGCAGGGCCAGCTTCTGCTGGCCTGCGGCCGCGACCGTCCGGCCATCGCCGGCAGCGTCTCCATGTAGCCAGCGGCATCCATTGTCCAATCCAGTTCCTGCGCGCGCCTAGGTCCAGCAGGGCGGCAGCTGCGTTCCCTGGGACGCCACAAGCAACTGCCATAGGCATCCGCGCCGCCGGTCCGGCCTTCTGGCGCATCAAGCCGTCGCCTGCGCGACGCAGCGTCCCGCCGGACGTGACCGCGATGCCGGGGCCATAGCGCCCGATCCGGTAAGATGGTGCTGTTAGTGCCGAATCCAGCGAAATGTCCCTCAAGATCAACGAGCTCTGCGTCAACTGCGACGTCTGCGAGCCGGCCTGCCCGAATCAGGCCATCGCGATGGGCGAGACGATCTATGTGATCGATCCGGCCCGCTGTACCGAATGCGTCGGCCATTTCGACGAGCCGCAGTGCGTGGTGGTGTGCCCGGTCGAGTGCATCGACCCGGATCCGGCGATCCCGGAGAGCCACGACCAGTTGCTGGCCAAGCTGCTGCAGCTGCAGCGCGATCATCCCGAGTTTTACCGACAGGAGCCCCCCGCCGCATGAGAACCCTCGTCCGCCGTGTCCTGCTGCTCGCCCTGGTCCTGACGCCGTCGGCGTGGGCCGAGGCGCCGGTCGCTGCCGCCGCCGCGCATCCGCCCGGCGCCGCCGTCGCCAGCGGCCACCGCCTGGCCACCGAGGCCGGCCTGCAGATCCTGCGCGAGGGCGGCAATGCGTTCGACGCGGCGGTGGCGGTGTCTTCGACGCTGGCGGTGGTCGAGCCGATCAGCTCCGGCCTCGGCGGCGGCGGCTTCTTCCTGCTGCACGATGCCAAGACCGGCAAGGACGTGATGCTGGACGCGCGCGAAGTCGCGCCGGAATCGGCGAGCGCCGACAAGTTCCTGGATGCCAGGGGCGCGCTGGACCGCGACCGCTCGGTCAACGGCCCGTGGTCGGCCGGCATTCCCGGCCTGCCGGCGGCGCTGGTGGAACTGGCGACCAAGCACGGCAAGCTGCCGCTGCAGCAGTCGCTGGCGCCGGCGATCCGCATCGCCCGCGACGGCTTCCCGGTGTACCGGCGCATGGCCGAGGGCTACCAGTCGCGGCGCAAGGTGATGGAGCGCTATCCCGGCACCCGCGAGGTGTATCTGCGCAACGGCAAGCCGATCGCCGAAGGCGACCTGTTCAAGCAGCCGGAACTGGCCAACACGCTGCAGTTGCTGGGCGCCAAGGGCTTCGACGGGTTCTACCGCGGCGCCATCGCCAAGAAGCTGCTGGCCGGGGTCAAGCAGGCCGGTGGCCACTGGACTGCCGAGGAACTGGCCGGCTACACGGTCAAGCAGCGCACGCCGATCCGCTTCGACTACAAGGGCTGGACCATCACCACCGCGCCGCCGCCGTCGTCCGGCGGCATCGCCCTGGCCAGCATGCTGCAGATCCTGGAAGGCTACGACCTGAAGGCGATGGATCCGGTGCACCGCACCCACCTGGTGGTGGAAGCGATGCGCCGCGCCTACCGCGACCGCACCTTCTTCCTCGGCGATCCGGATTTCACCGCGGTGCCGCAGCGCGTGCTGCTGAGCAAGGACTATGCGATCGGCCTGCGCTCGACCATCAATCCGGAAAAGGCCACGCCCAGCGACCTGCTGTCGGGCCAGCCGACGCCGCTGGAAGACGACGAAACCACCCATTTCTCGATCATCGACGGCGAGGGCAACCGGGTCGGCGCGACCCAGACCGTGAACCTGCTGTTCGGCTCCGGGCTGATCCCCAAGGGCACCGGCGTGCTGCTCAACGACGAGATGGACGACTTCGCGCTCAAGCCCGGCACGCCCAACGCGTTCGGGGTGATGGGCTACGCCGCCAACGCACCCAAGCCGGGCAAGCGCCCGCTCAGCTCGATGACGCCGACCTTCATGGAGAACGCCGACAAGACCATCGTGCTCGGCACCCCGGGCGGCAGCCGCATCATCACCATGGTCCTGCTCGGCATCCTCGGCTACGACGACGGCCTCAGCGCGCAGCAGGTCGCCGCGCTGCCGCGCTACCACCACCAGTGGCTGCCGGACGTGATCGAGGCCGAGACCGGCACCTTCGACGCGGCCACCGTGCAGGGTCTACAGGCGATGGGCCACACGCTCAAGCTGCCCGGCGACAGCGCCGAGGGCGGGCGCGGTTCCAGCCACGTGTGGGGCAATCTGCAGACGGTGGAGTGGGACAAGCGCAACAACGTGCTCAGCGGCGGCAGCGATCCGCGCAACGAGGTCGGCAGTGCCGAGGTCCTGCAACTGGCCGCGCCAGCGCGCTGAGCCGCACGCCGCACGCTTTTGCGAATCCCCAATCCCGAATCCCGAATTCCTGCAATGAAACTCTGGTCGATCCAAGGCAACTCCCAGAAACTCGACGGCGGCGCGATGTTCGGCAACGCGCCCAAGGCGATGTGGCAGCAGTGGGCCGCGCCCGACGATAGCAACCGCATAGAACTGGCCTGCCGGGCATTGCTGGCGCGCCCGCTGGCCGGCAAGACGGTGCTGTTCGAGACCGGCGTCGGCGCGTTCTTCGCGCCGGCGCTGCGCGAGCGCTACGGGATCCAGGAAGACCGCCACGTGCTGCTGGATTCGTTGCACGAGGCCGGCGTCGCACATACCGACATCGACGTGGTGGTGCTGAGCCATCTGCACTTCGACCATGCCGGCGGGCTGTTGGCACCATGGCGCGAGGGCGCCGCGCCGGAGCTGCTGTTCCCGAACGCGCGCTTCCTGGTCGGCGTGGCGCACTGGCAGCGCGCGCTGCAGCCGCATCCGCGCGACCGCGCCAGCTTCATTCCCGAATTGCCCGGCCTGCTGCAGGCCAGCGGCCGCCTGGAGCTGGTCGATGGCGACTATTCGCGCAGCCTGGGCGAGGCGGTGCGCTTCCGTTTCAGCGACGGGCACACGCCGGGGCTGATGCTGGCCGAGATCGTCGGCGCGCAGCAGGTCGAGGGACAGGCGCATGGCGGCGTCGCGTTCTGCGCCGACCTGATCCCGGGGCGCTCCTGGGTGCATGTGCCGATCACGATGGGCTACGACCGCAACGCCGAACTGCTGATCGACGAGAAGCGCGCGTTCCTGGAGGACGCGCTGGCGCGCAACGTGCACCTGTTCTTTACCCACGACCCGGACTGCGCGCTGGCGCAACTGGCGCGCGACGGCAAGGGCCGTTTCGTCACCACGCACGAGGTGCCGTCGCTGCAGGCGCGGTCGCTGGCAGGCTAGGGCGCCGCCCTCGATCGCGCCGACGCGCCGCAGGCGCCGCGGCATTCCGGCTGGCGGCTGAAAGCCCGCCGCGCGGCGCTTGCAGCCGTCATCGCGGCCGGCCAGTATCGGCGCATGAAACTGCCTACCGCCTTGCGTTGCCTGCTTCTCGCCTGCCTGGTCGTCGGTGGCTGCGCCTCGCGTTCCGAGGATGCCGCCATGTCGCCGATCCGGCTCAACCAGGTCGGCTATCTGCCGGCCGCCAGCAAGCTCGCGGTGGTGCCCGATGGCCACGGCGACGCCTTCGCGGTCGAACGCGCCGACTCGGGCAAGGTGGTGCTGCGCGGTACGCTGGGGCCGGCGGCGACCTGGGCGCCGGCGCAGCAGACGGTACGCATCGCCGACTTTTCCGCGTTGCGCGAACCGGGCCGCTATCGCCTGCGCGTGGACGGGCTGGCGCCATCGGACAGCTTCGCCATCGCCGCCGACGCCTACGATGGGGTGACGCGCGCGGCGCTGAAGGCTTACTACTTCAATCGCGCCAGCACCGCGCTGCCCGGCGAGTACGCCGGCCGCCACGCGCGTGCGGAAGGGCACCCCGACACCCACGTGCTGATCCACGCCTCGGCGGCCTCGCCGGGGCGCCCGGCCGGCACCGTGATCTCCGCGCCGAAGGGCTGGTACGACGCCGGCGACTACAACAAGTACGTGGTCAATTCCGGCATCACCGTGTACACGCTGCTGGCCGCCTACGAACAATTCCCGGCCTACTTCGCCGCGCAGAAGGAGGGCATTCCGGACAGCGGCGGCGGCGTGCCCGACATCCTGCGCGAGGTCGACTGGAACCTGCAGTGGCTGCTGGCGATGCAGGATCCAGGCGACGGCGGGGTCTACCACAAGTTGACCAACCTGGACTTCGGCGGCATGCAGATGCCGGACCAGGCGCGCGCGCCGCGCTACGTGGTGCAGAAGAGCACCGCCGCCACGCTCGACTTCGCCGCGGTGATGGCCCAGGCCAGCCGCATCTACGCACCGTTCGACGACCGCTTCGACGGCGTGTCCAAGCGCATGCTGCAGGCCTCGCGCCGTGCCTGGGCCTGGGCGCAGGCGCATCCGGACATGGTCTACCGGCAGCCTGCGGACGTGCACACCGGCGGCTACAACGACGACAAGTTCGACGACGAGTTCGCCTGGGCCGCCACCGAGCTGTACCTGGCCACCGGCGAGGACGCGTTCTACGACGCGGCGATGGCGCGCAACGTGCACGCCAGCGTGCCGAACTGGGGTTCGGTGGGCGGGCTGGCGTGGATGTCGCTGGCGCAGCACCGCACGCGGCTGACCGCGCACGCGGACCAGGCGCGCATCGCGCAGGAGATCGATACCGTTGCCACGCACCTGCTGCATGCCTGGCAGGGTTCGGCGTGGAAAGTGGCGATGGCCCCGGGCGACTTCCACTGGGGCAGCAACAGCACCGCGCTGAACCAGGCGATGCTGCTGCTGCAGGCCTATCAGCTGCAACGCAAGCCCGAGTACCTGCAGGCCGCACAGTCGCAGCTGGACTACGTGCTGGGGCGCAATCCGCTGGGCATGTCGTTCGTGACCGGCATCGGCGCGCGTTCGCCGCTGCACATTCACCATCGCATCTCCATCGCCGACGGCGTCGCCATGCCGGTGCCGGGCCTGCTGGTCGGCGGTCCGCAGCCTGGCCAGCAGGACGCCAAGGAGTGCAAGCACGCCTACGCCTCGTCGCTGCCGGCGCTGTCCTACCTTGACCAGGAGTGCAGCTACGCCAGCAACGAAGTGGCGATCAACTGGAACGCGCCACTGGTGTACGTGAGCGCAGCGCTGCAGAACCTGCAGCGCTGAGCGCCGGCATCGCCCGCGGATGCCGGCGCTCAGTGGTGTCGGTGTCGGCGGGGTGCCGCGCGATGCATGGCGGCGCCCGATCGCGACGCGGCATCGGCAGGCGATCCAGGTCGCCCCAGGAACCGTGTGCATCGATTCCCGACCGCGTGCCGCTCAGTACTCGGTGAGGATCGGCCGGCCCAGGTTGTCCACGCCGATGCCCGGAGTCAGGTCGGCCAGCGCGTAGACCTCGTTCGGCTGCAATTGCTGCAGCAGCAGCTGGTAGGCGGCCGGCAGCGAGTTCTCCCAGTACGCCGTCTGCCCGAACACGATGCACGGCGCGCCCGGCTGCTGGTCTTTGCCGGTGAGGCGCATCACCTCATCCACACTTTCGGCCGAGAACGGCGTGCCGTCGGCGCCGAACAACGACAGGTGCACGCCGATCAGGATGCCGTTGTTGTTGACCGCCACCCCGATGCACGAGGTGAAGGGGGTGAACTGCAACAGCGTGCCGGTGGTGGGGCCGGCTTCCAGCGAGACCGAGGCGAACTGGCGCTCGGCGATCTGTTGCGGGCTGCTCGCCTGCTCGAACTGGTAGGGCATGTCGTGCTCCTCTGCAATGGCGGCCATTCGCCGTCTCGGCAAGCTTGGCTGCGTCGGCCTGCGCGATAAATTCTTCCGAATGCGTAGCGCGCCAGCAACGGCGCAGCGCTACGCATTCTGTGCAATTCAAACCGCTTGCCGCCGATGCCAGCGTGGCCGCGATGCAATTCGCATCGAGCAGGGACATCGCCATGACACAGTGGAACTCGCAGTTCACGCAGATGGTGCGCAACAGCCATCCCGGCTACTGGGGCAACTGGGGTTTGAGTCCGGACATCGCGCCCGGCGCGGTCGGCATCGTCGATCCGCACAACGGCAGCTTCCGCCGCATCGCCGCGGCGTTGCCGGGCCTGGGCGAGGCGCAGTTGCGTCGGCAACCGCTCAGCATCGACTGGAGCATGATGACCAGCGACGTGCGGCAGACGCGCGCGGCCGCGCAACTGGACGGTTCGGTCACCGATCCGGAGACCGGGCTCAAGATCACCGCGGGCACCAAGGTCACCTGGAGCTTCGGCCGGCAGGGCTCGATGGTGTCGCAGTGCGCGCTGGAGGAAACGGTCGGGCTCAACGATCCGACCGCGCTGCTGACCCAGCACCTGGACTGGCTGCTGGCGCGCGCGCACGAGGCGGGCATGCAGCAGGGCCACGGCATCGCCCAGGGGTTCGGGGTGATCACCGACGTGCTGTACGCGCGCAGCGGGGTCAACGTGGCATCGCAGTCGGCCGACAACAGTTTCTCCATCACCGGCAACGCCGGCGCGGTGGACAAGATGCTCGGCCAGGTGCGCGGCCGCGGCTCGTTCGTCTCCACCAGCGCGCAGCGCAGCGTGGACCTGCACCTGTGGCCGAGCGAGGCCGGCCGGCTGGCCGACACGCAGGCGCCCCTGGCCTTCGCGTTCGCCTCGTTCGGCGAGCGCTTGCCGATGCCCAACTGGATCACCCATCTGGGCGCCTTCACCCTGATCCTGCGCAACAACCATGGCGGCACCTACATCGTCGATGCGCATCTGCAGTTCGACACGCCGCGCGGCGCGCAGCAGCGACGGGTGACGATCAGCGGCGGGCTGACCTCCACCATCGGCGACATTCCGCTGGATGCGAGCAACCTGCGCCTGGAGCTGGGGTTCCGCGGCATCCGCTCCACCGACCGCCGCCACTTCCATTGGCAGCGGCCGCTCGGCCAGTGGCTCAATGGCGTGCGCACCATCGATCTGTTCGGCGTCTGGCCCGGACAGACCCGCGCGGTGGACGTGGAAGGCAGGGTCGAGGCGCGTTAATCCGCGACGGACGCGCCGGCTTCGGCGCGTCCGTTTCATCCACGTGTTCCTGTCTGCGGCATCGGTTCCGAAATGCCAGGGGCATCAGCTCCTTGCGCGGACCGCGTCCTTGCACGGCCGCACGCGCGCCGCGCCTAACTCCCACGCATACCTGCGCGATCGGCGACTGCCGCGAGTGCCGCCTATGCGTTCCCGTTGTTGTCCTCGGCCAGACGCATCAGCGTCGCCATGTCGTGCACGTAGAGCGTGCGCATCGCGTTCTGGCGATGCTTTTCCACCGTGCGATGGCTGATCCGCAGTTGCCGCGCGATCTGCTTGCTGGTCTGGCCGCGGCAGAGTTCGCGCACGATCTCGCATTCGCGCGGCCGCAGCGTCTGCCACGGACCGTTGCCGATATCGGCCGCCGCCGTCGGGCGCGTGCGCAGCGCATGCGCGACCAGTTGCGCGGTGTGGTGGAAGCCGAGCTTGCTGCAGATATTGGCGCGGTGCTTGCGCACGGTCGATTCGCCGATCGCCAGCACGCGCGCGATCTGCCGGCAGCGCAGGCGCCGGCCGATCAGGTTCAGGACCTGGTTTTCCCTGCAGGTAAGCATCGCGCGGCTCCATCCCGGTGGCGCCCTGTGATGGGGCGCTAAAGGGATGAACGCGCGCGCTGCCGCGTTGTGAGCTCAGCGGCTGGCGATGCGATTGCAGGCGCGCACGACGGTCTGCACTTGAGCATGCGCGGGGCGAAATCGGGCTAGGCCGCTGCTGGAGCCGGCTTCTTCTTCCTTGCGCTGTCCCAAGCGCGGCTGGGCCTATTCAATCGCGTCCTGCGCCGCGTGGCCTAACCCAACCGCCGTTCGACGCAGCACACCGCAGCGCCAGTCGATTGCCTGCTGGCCGCGATGCGGCCTACTGCAGCAGCGACGACACGCCTTCAGCCCACGCGGGTGCCGAAGATGCGGTCGCCGGCGTCGCCGAGGCCGGGCAGGATGTAGCCCTTGTCGTTGAGGTGGTCGTCGATCGCGGCGGTATAGACCTCCACGTCCGGATGCGCCGCTTCCAGCGCCTGCAGTCCTTCCGGCGCGGCGACCAGGAAGATGCCCTTGATCCGCCGCGCGCCGGCGCGCTTGAGCATGTCCACGGTGGCGATCAGGGTGCCGCCGGTGGCCAGCATCGGGTCCAGGATCAGCGCGTCGCGTTCTTCCAGGCGGCCGGTGAGGCGCTCGAAGTAGGGCACCGGCTGCAGCGTCTCCTCGTCGCGCTGCAGGCCGACCACGCTGACCCGCGCCGCTGGAATCAGCGCCAGCACGCCGGGCAGCATGCCCAGCCCCGCGCGCAGGATCGGCACCAGGGTGATCTTGGCGCCGGCGATGCGCTGCACCTGGGTAGGGCCGGCCCAGCCCTGCATCGTGTGCGTCTCCGTCTCCAGGTCGGCGGTGGCCTCGTAGCCGAGCAGGGTGCCGAGTTCGGTGACCAGTTCGCGGAAGCCCTTGGTGCTCAGCGCGGCATCGCGCAGCAGGCCGATCTTGTGCTGCACCAGCGGATGGCGGACTTCGACGATCTTCATGGGCGCGCTCGCAAGGGGGATGCGCACAGTGTGCCGCAGCCGGCGCGACGACGGCCAGGTATTCCGGGACTACCTGTCGTCAGCGCGGCCGCGAGATGCGGAGCGGACGAATCGGATGGTAACTTACCCGGACGTCATGCCGATCGTGCGCAACCACGTGTCCACCAGCGCGGGCCACCGGGTGATCGGGAACTCGCTGGGACGCAAGCCGAAGGCATGGCCGCCGTGCGGATACAGATGCATTTCCACCGGAACGCCGGCGTTCTTCAAGGCGATGTAATAGACCAGCGACTGATTGATCCCGTCCACGCGGTCGTCTTCGGCCTGCAGCAGGAAGGTCGGCGGTGTCCGCTCGCCGACCGGCACATCCGGATTGAGTTCGAACTTGTCGTCGTCGATCCACAGGTGTCCCGGATACAGGGCCACAGCGAAATCCGGCCGGCAGCTCTGCTCGTCCGCCGCGTCGACGGCGGGGTAGAGCCGGCGCTCGAAATGCGTGCTGATCGCCGCCACCAGGTGCCCGCCCGCCGAGAAGCCCAGCACGCCGATCCGGTGCGGATCGATATGCCACTGCGCTGCGTTCTGGCGTACCAGGCCTATGGTGCGTTGCGCGTCCTGCAATGCCATGGGCGATTTCGGGTAGGGCCCCGACTGCGGCTGCTGCCTGTCGCCCGGCACGCGGTACTTCAGCAGCACGCAGGTGATGCCGCGCGAGGTGAGCCAATCGCACACTTCGGTCCCTTCCAGATCCATCGCCAATACCCAGTACCCGCCGCCGGGAAACACGACGACGGCGGCTCCGGTGTTGCGGCCCTTCGGCGCATAGACCGTCATCGTCGGGCGCGAGACGCGCTCCGCCGCCGTCCATGGTTTTCCGGCCACCTTATTGCGCGTGGTCACGAACTCCGGGCCCGGCAATGGCTGTGCGTCGGGCGGCGTTCCGGGCCATATCGGGACTTGCACGTGTCCGGGCGCTGGTTCCCAAGCTGCGGCGCGCACACCCGGCGCCAACGATGCAAACAGCGCGGCAAGCGCGATGGCGATGGATTTCATGCGTCCCCTTGGCAGCCGAAGCGAAACAACCGGGGGGAATGCTAGCTGCCAGCGCGGCGCCGGTCGAATCGGCCGCATGAAGCCGTGCTAGCGGAAACTCACTGCGCCAGGCGATAGAGCAGGAACGCGGCCAGTGCCAGCAGCGCCCAGCATGCCAGGCCCAGGATCATCACCGCATCGTCGCTGGCGATCAGGCTGCCGCTGGCGTTGCGATAGAGCAACGGTTGGCCGTGGCGGCGCTTGCCGGGCCGGCGCGGTAGCCGGTCGCGGCGGGCTTCGGCGCGGATCCAGCCCAGCGACAGCACCGGTAGCAGCATGCGCCCGCTCCAGTAGCCGAACAACTGCAGGACGAGTTCGAACAGCGGCCGGGCGATCGCCTCGGCCAGGTCCTGCAGCATGCGCCAGCCGGCCTCAGGCGGCTGCGGCCTGCGCCAGGCGCGGACCCTCGCGCAGCGCGCGGCCGATCAGCCCGACCAGCAGGTCCAGTTCGTCGCTGTCCATCGCGAAATGCGGGGTGAAGCGCAGCGAATTCTCGCCGCCGTGGATCACGTTGACCCCGTGCTGGCGCAGCCATTCCTCGGTGGAGCCGGCGCCGTAGCACTTGAACTGGGGGGCCAGCGCGCAGGAGAACAGCAGGCCGGTGCCCTGCACCTGGGTGATCAGCCCGCCGAGCTCGCTCTTGAGCTTCTCCAGTTTCTGCACTGCCTCGGCGCCGCGTGCGCGGATGTTGGCGCGCACCTGCGGGGTCAGCTGCGCCAGCGTGGCGCTGGCCACGTCCAGCGCGCGCGGGTTGCTGGTCATGGTGTTGCCGTAGGTGCCCTTGCGGTACAGCTGCGCGGCGTGCTCGGTCACCGCCAGCACCGACAGCGGGTACTGCGCGGCGTTGAGCGCCTTGGAATAGGTTTCCATGTCCGGCGCGTCGAGCTGTTCGAAGCCGGGGTAGTCCACCACCGACAGCACGCCGTGGGCGCGCAGCCCGGCCTGGATCGAATCGACCAGCAGCAGGCTGCCGTGGGCGCGGGTCAGTTCGCGCGCGGCGGCGTAGAACGCCGGCGGCAGCGCGCGGCCCGGGTCGCCTTCGCCCATCACCGGCTCCAGGAACACCGCCTCGACGAACCAGCCGTGCTGCTCGGCGTCGGCGAAGGCGCGGCGCAAGGCCTCCACGTCGTAGGGCGCGATCGCGATCACCGAATCCTCGCCGCGATAGCTGGCCAGGTGCTGCACGTAGGCCTTGCGGCTGGAATCGGAATACAGCCCGGGGCGGTCGGTGCGGCCGTGGAAACTGCCCTTGACCACGAGGCGCTTGATCCTGGCACCGGCATGGCGCGCGCCCGGGTCGGTCTGCAGCTTGGCGTTGATGTCGGCGATGCGCGCGGCCAGGCCCACCGCTTCGGAGCCGGAGTTGAGACACATGAACTTGCTGTACGGACAGGCGCCGCGCTGCTGGCCGATCTCGGCGCGCAGCGCGCGCTCGAAGCGCAGCTGCGACAGGCTCGGGGTCATCACGTTGGCCATCGCCTGCGGCCGCGCCATCGCCTCCAGCACCGCGTCCGGGGTGTGGCCGAAGCCGAGCATGCCGTAGCCGCCGGCGTCGTACAGCACCGCGCCCTTCAGCGTGACCACCCACGGCCCGCGCGCGGCCAGTGCCACGTACGGGGTCACCGCGTCGTCGGCGTAGAAGTTGACGAAGCCGGCCTGCAGCGTGCGGATCTGCTCGATCTCGTCCAGTTCGAGCAGGTCGGCGAACTCCGCGGCCAGGCGTGGATGGTCCGCGGCGGCGGCATCGAGCGCGGCCCGCAGCTGCGGGTGCGAGGCGGCCAGGCGTTCGATGCTGGCATCGTCCAGGCCGGCGGTCAGGCGTTCGCCGGCATGGGCGCGCAGCGGGGCGAGGGGGCCGAGTACGGTCATGCGGGATCTCCTGGAGGCGGGGCGTTCAGCGATAGACCTTCTATTATCGGGACCGGATCGTCGGTTGGCAGAGTTGATTTGTGCAGGAAATCGGATAATTTCGTCGATTCGACGAAATCCGGCCACGTATGAAGATCACTTCCTCCGACGAACGCCTGCTCTCGCTGCTGCGCGAGGACGCCCGCGCCTCCACCGCGCAGATCGCCCGCAAGCTCGGCCTGTCGCGCACCACCGTGCAGAGCCGGATCGAGCGGCTGGAGCGCGAGGGGGTGATCTGCGGCTACACCGTACGTACCCGCGACGACTTCGAGCAGGGCCACATCCGCGCGCACATTCTGATTACCGTGCTGCCGAAGAAGATGACCTCGGTGGTCAAGGCGCTGCGCGAGATCGACGAGGTCCGCGTGCTGCATTCGGTCAGCGGCTCCTACGACCTGATCGCGCTGGGCGTGGTGCCCGGAGTCAACGACATGGACGTGCTGACCGACCGCATCGGCGCGGTCGATGGAGTGGAGCGCACGACCTCGTCGATCATTCTTTCGACCAAGTTCGAGCGGTGAAAAGCTGGGAATCGGGAATGGGGAGTAGGGAATCGTAAAAGCGAAAGCGGATGGCTGCAGGGGCAGGATGCCGCTGTTGCGATTCTCCATTCCCGATTCCCCATTCCCGGCCAGCTACAATGACCGGCCACCTGCACTGTGATACGCCGGCCTTGAAGAAGTCCGATTTCCGCTACGAGCTGCCCGAGGAACTGATCGCGCAGGCGCCGCTGGCCGAACGCTCCGCCAGCCGCCTGCTGCTGGTGCCGCCGGCACCGGCGCCGTTCGCCGACCGCCAGGTGCGCGATCTGCCCGAGCTGCTGCAGCCGGGCGATCTGCTGGTGTTCAACGACACCCGGGTGATCCCGGCGCGGCTGTTCGGCAACAAGAGCAGCGGCGGCCGCGTGGAGATCCTGATCGAGCGCCTGCTCGGCGCCCAGCGTGCGCGTGCGCAGCTGGGCGTGAGCAAGTCGCCCAAGGCCGGCGCGCGCATCGCCCTGGATGCCGGCGGCGAGGCCGAGGTGCTGGACCGCGACGGCGAGTTCTACGTGCTGCAATTCCACGTGCCCGACACGCTGGAGGCGTGGCTGCAACAGGCCGGGCGCCTGCCGTTGCCGCCGTACATCCGCCGCGAGCCTGGGCTGGACGATCGCGAGCGCTACCAGACCGTGTTCGCGCGCGAGGCCGGCGCGGTCGCCGCGCCGACCGCCGGCCTGCATTTCGATGCGCCGTTGCTGGAGGCGCTGCAGGCGCGCGGCGTGAGCGTCGGCCATGTCACCTTGCACGTGGGCGCGGGCACCTTCCAGCCGGTGCGGGTGGAGGCGCTCGCGCAGCACGTGATGCACCGCGAATGGCTCAACGTCGGCGCCAGCCTGGTCGAGCAGGTACGGCGCACGCGCGCCGCCGGCGGCCGCGTGATCGCGGTCGGGACCACGGTGGTGCGCGCGCTGGAGAGCGCGTCGAAGGACGGCGAACTGCATCCGTTCGCCGGCGAGACGCAGATCTTCATCCTGCCCGGCTACCGCATCCGCAGCGTCGATGCGATGGTCACCAACTTCCATCTGCCGGAAAGCACGCTGCTGATGATGGTCTCGGCCTTCGCCGGCCGCGAACGCATCTTCGACGCGTACCGACATGCGATCGAACAGCGCTACCGCTTCTTCAGCTACGGCGATGCGATGCTGTTGTGGGGCCGGGAGTAGGGATTCGGGATTGGGGATTCGTACCCGAAGGCGCGATCTGGCGTTTGCGTTCTGTCTGCGGATCGGCGCGTGCGCGCGAGATCGCGCGGCAGCGTACTGCCGCAAGCCGCCTGTCCGGCAACGTCGATCGTGCGGGATTGTGATGGGTGACGCGCAACGTCTTCTTGCGTAGACGATGCCGCGCGGCGTTGGGGGATGGACGCAAGCATCTCGTCTTGATGAGCGGAGCCAGCGCTCCGGATGTCCCGATGAGCGGGACATGTCATTCACTCAAAGGACGATTCCATGAAGAAGACATCCACCGACCTGTTGCTCGCCGCGCTGCTGATGAGCCTGGCGACAGCCTCGGCGCATGCGCAGACCCAGACCGCGGGCGGCGGCAAGTTTCCGGCCAAGCGCATGCTGCTAGAGGCGGGCACGCCGCGCAGCGACGCGCAAGGTCGCCGACTTTACGCGATCAACCTCAACCCGTTCGTGCTGCAGGAAACCGAACGGTTGTACGCGAAGACCAGCCCCGCGGATTTCCGCAGCATCGACCCGGCGATCCGTCCGCACCAGAACAGCAAGGGCATGGTGCATTTCGCCGACCAGATCGCGCGGATGCCAGGGGTGAAGATCGAGCGGGTGCTCTCGACGGTCTCCAACACCGTCTATGCGTGGATGCCGGAACGCGTGGCCGCGCAGCTGGCACGGATCGACTACGTCGTCTCGGTACGTGGAGTAGAGGCATCCGCTGCGACATTCTCGGCCGCGGGCGATAGCGTCAACGGCGCCGAGATCGCCTCGTGGGCCCTGCCGTACACCAACACCAACGATGCCTTCACCACGTCCAACCCGGTCTATCTGCTGGACGCGGTGCTGGACAACCCGCCGCATCCGGAACTCAACGTCGTGTACCGCCAGGATTCGCCGTCGGCCGTGCCCAATCCGCTGCACAGCACCGCCGTGGCCGGGTTGGTCGGCGCCAGGCAGAACGGGCAACTGGTGCGCGGGGTCAATCCTGGCCAGCCGATCAAGGCATTCGGCTTGAACGACTTGAACGAGGACACCGTGGCCACTGCGCTCGACGCAG
Source organism: Xanthomonas sp. GW (assembly GCF_014236815.1). Taxonomy (NCBI): domain Bacteria; kingdom Pseudomonadati; phylum Pseudomonadota; class Gammaproteobacteria; order Lysobacterales; family Lysobacteraceae; genus Xanthomonas; species Xanthomonas sp. GW. Next base: position 3,201,703 of record NZ_CP051189.1, on the reverse strand, counting down.
CCGCGCGCTACGCCGACGGGATCGGCGAGTTCGCCGTGCTGAACATGTCGTTCAACACCTATCCCGGGTCGGCCAACTGGTTCGCGTCGAGTCAGAAATGGGGCCGCCGGATCCGCGCCGCCAGCAACCGTTTCTTCATCACCCAGTCGGCGGGCAATGCCTACACCGATGGGCGATCGCCGCTGGAGACCGACGCCTGCAAGCTGGCCTACGACAATGCAGGCACGGCACGCGACATGGATGGCATCGTCGTGGTCGGCGGCCTGCAGCGCGACGGCTCGCGTTTCGGCGGCGCGGAGAACAGCGCGCAATGGGGCGGATTCGCCAGCGGCTCCACTGTCGGTCCCTGCATCGAGGCATGGGCGCCGGCGCACGAGATCACCAATCTGATCTACAGCGGCGGCACCGAGGCGGTGTCCGGCACGTCCTTCGCCGCGCCGATCGTGGCGGCGATCGCGTCGCGCTACGGCGACAGCCAGACCCGGCCGATCGAGCGCGAGGCCTACATCAAGGCCGGCCTGGCCGCCACCGGCTACAGCGAAGCCGGATTGCCGCTGAAGAAGGTGCAGTACGTCGCGCCCGCGCAATTCAATATTCCCAAGCGCCTGCCGGTGGTGGCGGCGACGTCGCCGACCAATTCGGCCAACCTGGTGTCGCTGTACGACGGCAAGTTCTTCAGCGACGTCGACTACTGGAATGCGCAGACCAACTGGGGCAGCGTGACCCTGGACCTGGGCCAGCTGCGCACGGTGACCGGGGTGCGGATCACCGTGCGCACCGCGGCCAGCGATCTGGCGGGGGTGGCGCAACCGATCGACTTCGCGGTGTCGTCCGGCGTTCCTGGCGCAGTGTTCGGCGGCAGTACCGGCGGCGGGCAGGTCAGCTATGGCACGCCGGTCTACTACACCGAGGCCGATCAATCCGATGTGGCGCCGGTCTACATCGCGCTTAGCGGTGGCGCGCGCTACCTGAAGATCGAGGCCAACAACCCGTACTCCTGGCTGGCCTATTCGGAAATCGAGATCTACGGCTACTGATGGCGCAAACGGGTGCCGACGCCGGTCCGGCATCGGCACCTTTGCACTGCCGGGGCTTGCGGCGCAGCGGCGCGGCGGTCCCTCGGAGTCGGGCATGCTGGTGCAGCTGCGGCCTTTGCGCGAACGCAGAACATCCGCTTGAAACACGGGCTTGCCCTGGCCGCCAGGCGCCGGCCCGAGCCTCGGCGCTCCGGCAATGCGACAATAGCCGGCTAGCCGACTTCCGCCCGACCATGTCCCGATTGCAGTTCCAGCTCGATACCACCGACGGCGCCGCGCGCCGCGGCCGCCTGACCTTCCCGCGCGGCACGGTGGAGACCCCGGCGTTCATGCCGGTCGGCACCTACGGTTCGGTCAAGGGCGTGCTGCCCGAGCAGATCAAGGCGCTGGGCGCGCAGATCATCCTCGGCAATACCTTCCACCTGTACCTGCGGCCGGGCCTGGACGTGATCGGCGATCACGGCGGGCTGCACGGCTTCGCGCGCTGGGACGGGCCGATCCTCACCGATTCGGGCGGGTTCCAGGTGTTCTCGCTGGCGCATCGGCGCAAGATCAGCGAGCAGGGGGTGACCTTCGCCTCGCCGACCGACGGCGCCAAAGTGTTCCTGGGGCCCGAGGAGAGCATGCGGATCCAGAAGGTGCTCGACTCGGACATCGTGATGATCTTCGACGAGTGCACCCCGTACCCGGCCACCGAGGACGTCGCGCGCCGCTCGATGGAGCTGAGCCTGCGCTGGGCGCAGCGCTCGCGCGATGCGCACGACGGCCTGGACAACGATGCGGCGCTGTTCGGCATCGTCCAGGGCGGCGTGCATGCGGACCTGCGCACGCGCTCGATCGAGGGCCTGCAGGCGATCGGCTTCGACGGCTACGCGATCGGCGGGCTGGCGGTGGGCGAGCCGGAGCACGAGCGCAACGCGATGCTCGAACACCTGCATCCGCGGCTGCCGGCCGACCGCCCGCGCTACCTGATGGGGGTAGGGCGGCCGGAGGATCTGGTCGAGGGCGTGGCCCGCGGCGTGGACATGTTCGATTGCGTGATGCCGACCCGCAATGCGCGCAACGGCCACTATTTCACATCGTTCGGCACCGTACGCATCCGCAACGCCCGCTACGAGCGCGACCTGGCGCCGATCGAGCCGGGCTGCGGCTGCCATGCCTGCAGCGGCGGCTATACCCGCTCCTACCTGCGCCACCTGGACCGTTGCAACGAGATGCTGGCGCCGATGCTGGGCACCCTGCACAACCTCTGGTACTACCAGAAACTGATGGCCGACATGCGCGCGGCGATCGCCGCGGGAACCTTTGCCCAGTTCCGGCGGTCCTTCTATGCGGCGCGCGGGGCGGAAGCCACACCGCTGCCCTCGTAGCAGGGATAAAGCCCCTCTCCCACCGGGAGAGGGGTTGGGGTGAGGGTACGGGGCGCAGCCTCGCGGGCATCGCAGGCGCACGAGGCTGCGCCCATACCCTCATCCGCCGCTGCGCGGCACCTTCTCCCGGTGGGAGAAGGGAGGCGTTGCGGCCTGATCCAAGGAGGGGCTGCAATACCACCTTCTCACCGGAGCAGGAATAAGCCCCTCTCCCACCGGGAGAGGGGTTGGGGTGAGGGTACGGGGGCGCAGCCTCGCGGGCATCGAAGGCACACGAGGCTGCGCCCGTACCCTCATCCGCCGCTGCGCGGCACCTTCCCCCGAGAAGGGGGCCATGGTCCCGAGGGAAGATAGGGAGGGCGCGACGGTCGTTCCGGGGGCAAGGGGAGATCGTGGCATAATCGGCGGCTGCTTGCCGCCTCCGGCGACAAACCAGCGGTCCGTGCCCTCAACGGCGACGGGCTGCCCAAACCATAGGACACACCGATGAACCCGCTCGATTTCCTGATTCCCGTAGCCCAGGCGCAGACCGCCGGTGCCGCTCCTGCCGCTGGCGGCGGCATGCAGATGTTCCTGCTGCCGATCATCCTGATCGCGGTGATGTATTTCGTGATGATCCGCCCGCAGATGAAGCGGCAGAAGGAGCACAAGTCGATGCTGGACAAGCTCGGTCGCGGCGACGAGGTCATCACCTCCGGTGGCGTGGCCGGCGTGGTCACCGACATCGGCGACAACTTCATCACCGTGGAAATCGCCGACAACGTGCGCATCCGCGTGCAGAAGGGCGCCATCGGCAACGTGCTGCCCAAGGGCACGCTGAAGTCCGCCTGATTCATTTCTCTTACTGCTAGGCGCGGCGCCGGCGTGGCGTTGCGCGGGGTCCTGCAATGCTCGAGTTTCCGCGCTGGAAGTATTTCCTCATCCTGATCGTGCTGGCGTTCAGTGCGTTGTACGCGCTGCCCAACGTCTACCAGAAGGACCCTTCGGTACAGATCACCGCCAGCCGCGGCGGCCAGCTCGACGAGGCCCTGCGCGAGCGGGTCAGCGCCGAGCTGAAGACGGCCGGGATCACCCCCAAGTCGGTGGCCAAGGAGGGCGATAGCCTGATGGTGCGTCTGCCGAGCCTGCAGGCGCAGACCCGCGCCAACGACATCCTGCGCCAGCAGGTGGGCGAGAACTACACGGTGGCGCTGAACTTGGCCTCGACCGTGCCGAGCTGGCTGTCGGCGATCGGCGGCAAGCCGATGGTGCTGGGCCTGGACCTGGTCGGCGGCGTGCACTTCGCGTTGCAGGTGGACCAGAAGGCGGCGCTGGACAAGCGCCTGGATGCCTTCGCCGAGGACATCCGCACCACGCTGCGCGACAGCCGCATTCCCTACCGCTCGGTCGAGCGCCGTGCCGACAACAGCATCCAGGTCGGGCTGGGCGAGGGCGCCGACGTCAATGCCGCGCGCGCCGCGCTGAGCAAGGCGCAGCCGACGCTGAGCTATGCCGTGACCGGGCAGACCATCGCGGTCGGCGTGCCCGACGCCGAGCTCAAGCAGATCGCCGCCGGCGCGATCGAGCAGAACCTGACCACGCTGCGCAATCGCGTCAACCAGTTGGGCGTGGCCGAGCCGATCATCCAGCGCCAGGGCGAGGACCGCATCGTGGTCGAGCTGCCGGGCGTGCAGGACACCGCCGAGGCCAAGCGCATGATTGGCGCCACCGCCACGCTGGAGTTCCGCGGCGTGGTCGAAGGCAACGCCGAGGACGCGGTGCGCACCGGCAACATCCCGCCGGAAGCCAAGGTGTTCCGCCTGCGCGACAGCGGCGCCCCGGTGCTGCTGAACAAGCGCGTGCTGGTGTCCGGCGACCAGATGGTCAACGCCACCGTCAGCAACGACCAGAACGGCCTGCCGGCGGTGTCGGTCACGCTCAACAACGTCGCGGGCCAGCGCATGTTCGAGTACACCAGCGCCAACACCGGCAAGCTGATGTCGGTGGTCTACATCGAGCGCATCCCGACCGTGAGCATGGTCGACGGCAAGGAAGTGCGCAGCGTGCGGGTCAAGGAAGAAGCGCTGGCGCCGACCCGCATCGCCGGCGTGTTCGGCAAGAACTTCCAGACCACCGGCCTGGAGAAGGTCGAGGCCGAGAACCTGGCCAAGCTGCTGCGCGCCGGTTCGCTGGCCGCGCCGATGGACTTCGTCGAGGAATACGTGATCGGCCCGAGCCTGGGTGCGGAGAACGTCGAGCGCGGCGTCACCGCGGTGCTGTACGCGTTCCTGTTCACCCTGGTGTTCTTCGGCGTGTACTACCGCATGTTCGGCGCGATCACCTCGGTGGCGCTGCTGATGAACCTGCTGATCGTGGTCTCGGTGATGTCGCTGTTCGGCGCCACCATGACCTTGCCCGGCTTCGCCGGCCTGGCCTTGTCGGTCGGCCTGTCGGTGGACGCCAACGTGCTGATCAACGAGCGTATCCGCGAGGAGCTGCGGCAGGGCATGCCGCCGAAGTCGGCGATCGTCGCCGGCTACGAGAAGGCGGGCGGCACCATCCTCGACGCCAACCTCACCGGCCTGATCGTCGGCGTGGCCTTGTACGCGTTCGGGACCGGGCCGCTGAAGGGCTTCGCGCTGACCATGATCATCGGCATCTTCGCCTCGATGTTCACCGCGATCACCGTGTCGCGCGCGCTGGCCACGCTGATCTACAGCCGTCGCAAGAAGCTCAAGTCGCTGGCGATCTGAGCCGCACGCGCATCCTTCGCAAGACCCTGCGCGGCGCTGCGCAGGGGATGAAAAAATGCGAGTCCTTCGCAAGAGCCCGCGCATCCATGTGCGGGGGGGTGAAAATGCGAGTCCCTCGCAAGAGCCCGCACCTCCATGTGCGGGGTCCAAATTTATGAAGAGCATGTCTCCATGAAAATCTTCCCGCTTCATCTGATCCCGAACGACACCAAGATCGACTTCATGCGTTGGCGGCGTCCGACCCTGGTGCTGATGCTGGTGCTGGCGGTGGCCTCGCTCGGGGTGATCTTCGCCAAGGGCTTCAACTACGCGTTGGAGTTCACCGGCGGCGCGCTGGTGCAGACCAGTTTCCAGAAGCCGGTGGACATCGACCATGTGCGCGCGCAGCTGGCCACCGCCGGCTTCGAGAACGCGCAGGTGCAGAACGTCGGCAGCGGCAACGAGATCGTGATCCGCCTGCAGCCGCAGGGCGAGCACAATAACGAAGACGTGACCAAGAACCTCGCCGAGCAGGTGCGCAAGGCGGTGAGCACGGCGGAGAACCCGGCGACGGTGAAGCCGGGCGAATTCGTCGGCCCGCAGGTCGGCAAGGACCTGGCGCTGAACGGCGTCTACGCGACCGTGTTCATGCTGGTCGGCTTCCTGATCTACATCGGCTTCCGCTTCGAGTGGAAGTTCGCGGTGGTGGCGAGCCTGACCGCGCTGTTCGACCTGTTGGTGACGGTGGCCTACATCTCGCTCACCGGCCGCGAGTTCGACCTGACCGTGCTGGCCGGCCTGCTGTCGGTGATGGGCTTTGCGATCAACGACATCATCGTGGTGTTCGACCGCGTGCGCGAGAACTTCCGCAGCCTGCGCGTGGAGCCGGTGGAAGTGCTGAACCGCTCGATCAACCAGACCCTGTCGCGCACCGTGATCACCGCGGTGATGTTCTTCCTGTCGGCACTGGCGCTGTACCTGTACGGCGGCAACTCGATGGAAGGCCTGGCCCTGACCCACATGATCGGCGCGATCATCGTGGTGGTGTCCTCGGTGATCGTGGCGGTGCCGCTGCTGTCGATCGGCCCGTTCCAGGTCACCAAGCAGGACCTGCTGCCCAAGACCAAGGACGTCGAGGCGTTGGCGCGCAGGCCCTGAAAGGCCGGGATTCGGGATTGGGGATTGGGGATTCGCAAAGCGGGTTCCCGGTTCTGCAACGAAAAAGCCGCGCATCTGCGCGGCTTTTTCGTTCTGGGAAGAGGAGGGGATCAGCGATGGGGTGCCGCTCTTGCGAATCCCCAATCCCAAATCCCCAATCCCGGCCCATCAAAACTTCGCGTCGAACTCCGCCGCATACCCGGTGTTGACGATCAGCTTCTGCAGCGCGTCGCTGACCTTGATGTTGCCGGCCACGATCTGGTACTGCGGGGTGCCGCGGTCGTCGATGCGGCCCGGGGTGGCGCCCTTGAAGTCGGTGATGCGGCCGCCGGCCTCGCGCACCAACAGCACGCCGGCGGCGATGTCCCAGGCCTTCACCCCGGCCTCGAAGTAGGCGTCGGTGCGGCCGCAGGCCACGTAGGCCAGGTCCAGCGCGGCCGAGCCGGTGCGGCGGATGTCCTCGGCCTGCACCATCAGCGCGTCCACGCACTTGAGCTGGGCGCTGGTGCGCTTGCGCTCGCGCGGGGCGAAGCCGGTGTTGACCATCGCCCCGTTCAGCTCCTTGCGCTCGCTGACGCGGATGCGGCGGTCGTTGAGCACCGCGCCGTTGCCGCGGCTGGCGGTGAACAGCTCGTTGCGCAGCGGATCGAAGATCACCGCGTCGATCGGCTCGCCGTTTTCGACCAGGGCGATCGACACGCAGTAATGCGGGAAGCCGCGCAGGTAGTTGCTGGTGCCGTCGAGCGGGTCGATCACCCACATGTAGCGGCCGCCGCCCTGCACGCCGCCTTCCTCGCCCATCACCCCGTAATCGGGGTAGGCGCGGCGCAGTTCCTTGACGATCACCTTCTCCGCGTCGGCATCGACTTCGCTGGCGTAGTCCATGCGGTCCTTCTGCACCACGTTCAGCGCTTCCAGCCGGTTGATATGGCGCAACAGCACATTGCCGGCGAGGCGGGCGGCCTTGACCATGACGGTGACGGCGGGTTTTTGCATGGCAACGGCTCCCGAGAGGGCGGAGAAGGATCTGGCGGAGGAAAAGAACAGTCCGGCGCGAAGACCGGCCGCGCAGTTTACCATCTACGCCCCGTTCGCTCCGCATCTTCCTGCCATGACCGCTTCTGCCCACATCCGCTTCGTTCTGGTCGGTACCCAGCACCCCGGCAATATCGGGGCCGCGGCGCGGGCGATGAAGACCATGGGCCAGGCGCGGCTGGTGCTGGTGGCGCCGGAGCGCGCGCTCGACGAGGACGGCTACCGGCGCTCGGCCGGCGCCGAGGACGTGCTGCAGCAGGCGCCGGTGCTGGCCACCCTGGCCGAGGCGGTGGCCGACTGCCAACTGGTGCTCGGTTGCACCGCGCGCAGTCGGCGGGTGTCGCTGGAAGAACTGCTGCCGGCGGACGGCGCGCAACGCCTGGTGACTGCGGCCGCCGAGCAGGCCGAGGTGGCGTTGGTGTTCGGGCGCGAGCGCACCGGCCTGACCAACGAGGAACTGCAGCTGTGCCACGCGGCGGTGCACATTCCCTCCGATCCCGCGTTCAGTTCGCTCAACCTGGCCGCGGCGGTGCAGGTGCTGGCCTACGAACTGCGCCTGGCGCTGCTGCGCGGCGAGGCGGGGCAGCCGGCCGCCGCCGCCGAACCCGGGTTCCGCGAGGCGCCGGCCAGTCATGCGCAGTTGGAGGGCTTGTTCGGGCAGTTGGCCGACACCCTGGACGACATCGACTTCCACAAGGGCCGCGCGCCGGATTCGGCGATGCGCAAACTGCGCCGGCTGTTCCTGCGCAACGCGCTGACCGAGCAGGAAGTGCGGCTGCTGCGCGGCATTCTGTCCGATGCGCAGCGCATGGCGCGGCTGGCGGGACAGGCGCGCAGCTAGTTTCGGGACCCGGGACGCGGGACCCGGCAAAGCAGGGATACCGGTCTTCGGCGACGGATCGCTTGGCGCAGCGCACAGCAAGTTCTCTCCCTTGCCGGGGCATGATCGCCCCGAATCCCGAATCCCGAATCCCCACTCCCGGCTTCACCAGCTGTCGCCGGCTGACGCTTTCGGCTAGGCTTATAGCCTCTACATGGGGAATGTGGTTTGCAAAACTCGCGGTGGCGTTTCGTCATGGTGTGGCTGGCGCTGGCGATCTGCTGGCCTGGGCTGGCGCACGCGCGTCCGACGGTGCTGGTCCTGGGCCGCATCAGCGACAACCCCAAGGCCCACTACGAGCAGCTGAAGCCGTTGCTGGACTACGTGGTGCCGCGCATGCGCGACGTCGGCATCACCTCCGGGCAGATCCTGATGGCCCGCGACAGCCAGCAGATGAGCAGCTACCTGCGCCGCGGCCGCGTCGACTGGGTCACCGAGACCGCGGCCACCGCGATGGCGCTGCAGCAGCGCGGCGGGGTGCGGCCGCTGCTGCTGACCGAGCGCAGCGGCGTGCGCGACTACCACACCGTGTTCTTCGTGCGCCGCGACGGGCCGGTGCACACTCTGCACGACCTGCAGGGCCGCACCCTGGCGCTGCAGAGCACCTTGTCCACCAGTGCCTACCTGGTGCCGATGATGACCCTGTTCGAGCACGATCTGCATCCGGAGATCCTGCTCTCGCCGAAGGACCAGGCCTCGGCGAACACGGTCGGCTACGTGTTCGCGCGCTCCGAGCTCAACATCGCCTCCTACGTGCACAAGCACCTGGTCGACGCCGGCGCGCTGAGCAACCTGGACTGGGACGACGACCGCCGCGTGCCGCCGGCGTTCCGCCGCGATTTCCGAGTGATCTACCGCACCGAGCCGTTCCCGCGCGCGGTGGAGATGGTGCGCAGCGACCTGGCCTCGCCGGTGGAGGCGCGCTTGCGCGAGGTGTTGCTGGAAGCCGCCGACGACCCGCAGGGCAGCGCCGCGCTGCACAAGTTCTTCGGCACCTCCGGCTTCTACCCGGTCGACCGGGCCTCGCAGAAGCGGCTGGACCAACTGCGTGCCGGCGTTGCGCAGGTCAAGCTGGAAGTCGAATGAAGAGGCTGCGTTTCGGATTGCAGGCCAGGTTCCTGCTGGCGATGGGCGTGGCCGCTTTGCTGATCATGGCGATCCTGGGGTTGATGCTGGAGCGGCAGGCGGCGATGCAGAACGAGGTGCGCACGCTCAGCGGCAACGTCATCCACGGCCTGTTCGACCGCAGCATGCGTACCCGCGGCGAAACCCTGGCGCGGCAGCTGTCCGATTCGCTGGCCAATCCGGTGTACTACTCGGACCTGGACGCGATCGGCACCCAGGTGCGCGCGGCGCTGGGCTACGTGGCGGTGGCCTACGTGCTGGTGTACGACGCCGAAGGGCGCCTGATCCACGACGGCAGCGACGATCTGCCCGGCTACGGCCAGCGCATGCGCGGCCCGATGGCCGATGCGGCGATCAAGGCCAACGGCCTGCTGGCGCAGGAGTCCGACGAGATCCTGGACGTGTCGATGCCGATCATGATCGGCGACCAGCGCGTGGGCGGGGTGCGCGTGGGCATGTCCTGGACGCGGGCGCTGGTCTACGAGCGCAAGGCCGGCGAGAACCTGGCGCAACGCCTGGACGCGCTGAGCAAGCGCCACCTGGGCTGGCTGTTGCTGCTGCTGGCGGCGCTGGGGCTGACCGCGGTGATGGTGGCGATCTACGTGCAGCGCACGCTGGTGGCGCCGGTGCGCTGGCTGGCCGCGGCCGCGCGCCAGATCGAGGCCGGCGACTACGTGGTGGAGCGCCGCGACAGCGGCCGCCACGACGAGGTCAGCGAACTGCTGCGCGCGTTCGGGCGCATGAGCGAGGCGATCGCGCGCCACGACCGCGACGTGCGCCACATGGCGTATACCGATGCCCTGACCGGGCTGACCAACCGGCTCGCGTTCCGCGAGGCGCTGGACCACCGCATGCTGTCGGCACGCGCCTCGCACCGGCGCCTGGCGCTGCTGTTCGCCGACATCGACGACTTCAAGCGGATCAACGACACCCTCGGCCACGAGGCCGGCGACGAGGCGCTGCTGCAGTTCGCGCGGCGCATCCAGCTGGCGGTGGATCAACTGGGTGGGCACGACGCGCTTCTGGCGCGCTTCGGCGGCGACGAGTTCGTGATCCTGGTCGAGGACGAGCACGTGGTGCAGGTCGCCACCGGCCTGGCCGAGCGCTTGGTGCAAGAGCTGCGCGAGCCGCTGCGGATCCAGGACCGCGAGGTGTTCATGGGTACCTCGATCGGCATCACCGTCTATCCCGGCGATGCCGAGGACGCTTCGGCGCTGTTGAAGAACGGCGACATCTCGATGTACCAGGCCAAGCTGGCCGGCAAGAACTGCCACCGTTTCTACAGTCGCGCGATGGACTATGCGGTGGAGCGGCGCGTGCACATGGAGCACGAGTTGCGCGGCGCCTGGGACCGCGACGAACTGAAGCTGGTGTACCAGCCGATCTTCCGCACCCTGGACCGGCGCATGGTGGGCGTGGAGGTGCTGCTGCGCTGGCAGCATCCGGCGCTGGGCACGATCTCGCCGACGGTGTTCATCGACGTGGCCGAGCAGAGCGGGCTGATCGAGAGCATCGGCCCCAAGGTGCTGCGCGCGGCCTGCATGGAGGCCACGCAATGGCAGCGCTTCGACGGCAGCCGCGACCTGTTCGTGTCGGTCAACGTGTCGCCGCGGCAGCTGCGCAGCGGCGATCTGCCGGAAATCGTCGCCGACTGCCTGCACGAATCCGGGCTGCCGGCGGCGCAACTGCACCTGGAACTGACCGAGACCGCGGTGATCGGCGACGAGCTGCAGGCCGCGAGCATGCTGGCACGGCTGCACCGCACCGGGGTCAAGGTGTGGCTGGACGATTTCGGCACAGGCTTCTCCGGGCTGAGCCACCTGCGCCAGGTGCCGGTGGACGGGGTCAAGATCGACAAGAGCTTCGTCGCCGACCTGCAGCGCGACCCCGACGACCTGGCGCTGACCACCGCGATCATCGCCATGGCGCATTCGCTGGGCATCACCGTGGTCGCCGAGGGCATCGAGCAGGAAGTGCAGTTCGAGCTGTTGCGCGAGCGCGGCTGCGAACTGGGGCAGGGCTTCTGGCTCAGCCATCCGCTCAGCGCCGCCGAGTTCCGGCAACTGCTGGCGAACGAGGGCATGCCGCGCGACTAGGCGCGGTCCCGATTCCCACGAGCGCGCCCGCTTTTTTTGTAGGAGCGGCTTCAGCCGCGACAGGTATCGTCAGTAACGCCCGTCGCGGCTGAAGCCGCTCCTACAAAAGGCGGTGCATCATCGCATCACGTCTGGAATCGACACGCCGGCCTCGCTCTGCCGCACCGGTTGCATGCTGCCGTCCGGGTTGTAATGCAGGTACTCCACCGTCACCGCACGCCGGCCGATGGCGCCGTTCAAGTCGCCGATCGCCAAAGTCGCGTTGTGCAGGAACAGGTACCAGTGCCGTTTGAACTCGACGATGCCAGGATGGATGGTGAAGCTGTACTTGCCCGAACCGGTCAGTTCGCCGCGATAGGTCCACGGCCCGGTGATGGCGGGCGCGGTCGCATAGGACACGTGTTCATCGCGCTGTGTAGCCCGGTCCAGCGAGGCATAGGTCAGGTAATACAGATCGCCGCGCTTGTGCAGCCACGGGCCTTCCTCGAAATGCGGCGGGGTGATCTCGCGGATCGGCCCGTCGAGTTCGATCATGTTGGGCTTGAGCTTGGCCAGATAGCACTGGCGGTTGCCCCAGGCGATCCAAGTGGTGCCGTCGTCGTCGGTCAGCACGGTCGGGTCGATGTCTTCCCAGCTGTGCGTGCCCTTCGGCGTCATTTCGTTGGTGACCAGCGCCGAGCCGCGCGCGTCCACGAACGGGCCGGTCGGCGTGTCCGCCACCGCCACCGCGATCGCCTTGCCCGGATGCGTGGCGTCATGCTCCACCGCCGCGTAGAAATAGAACTTGCCGTTCTTTTCTATCGCCTGGGATGCCCACGCATCCTGCTTGGCCCATTTGAAATCCTTGACGTTCATGATCGGGGCGTGGGCGGTCCAGGTCTTCATGTCCTTGGTCGAATACACCAGCCACTCGCGCATGGTGAACATCTCGTCGCGCTGCGCCTCGTCGTGGCCGACGTACAGATACAGCGTGTCGCCGACCACCAGCGGCGCGGGGTCGGCGGTGAAGGTGTCGCGGACGATCGGGTTGGAGCCGGCGGCCGGGGTCGGCTCCGCCGCGACCGCTGCGCTTGCGGCCGCCACAAGCAGCGCCGCGAGTCCGAAACGGCAGCGCCGGCGGCGCCAGGTCTTGGTCAAGGCATTCATCGAGGTCCCTTTGAGAGCTGGGATTTGGGGATTCGGGATTGGGGATTCGGAGAAGCGAAAGCCGGTAAGCCCCCCATTAGAGACGCCATTTGCGCCCTTTTAGGCTATCGCGCACTGGAACCCGCTTTTCCGAATCCCCAATCCCGAATCCCCAATCCCAGCTCTTCCAGGATATCGCGCACCGGAACCCGCTTTTCCGAATCCCCAATCCCAAATCCCAAATCCCGAATCCCGGCCCCTCAGAGCGCGCGCTTGCCGGTATCGCCAGGGATCTCGCGCACCAGCTTCGGCACCAGATACCCGGACAGCCGCGCGGCCAGGGCCTGGTGCAGCGCACGCGCGGTGGCGTCGTCCACTTCGAAATGGGCCACGCCTTCGACCTTGTCCAATTGGTGCAGGTAGTAGGGCAGCACGCCGGCGGCGAAGCTGCGCTCGCTCAAGGCGGCCAGTGCGGCGACGCTGTCGTTGACCCCGCGCAGCAGCACCGCCTGGTTCAGCAGTTGCGCGCCGGCATCGCGCAGCTGCGCCAGTGCGGCATCTACGCTGGCGTCGAATTCGTTGGCGTGGTTGGCGTGGATCACGAACGCCACCGGCCACGGCAGCGCGCGCAGCCAGGCCAGCAGCGGCGCATCGACGCGCTCGGGCAGCACCACCGGCAGGCGGCTATGGATGCGCAGGCGTTTGAGATGCGGAACTTCCGCGAGCGCCTCGGTCAGTTCGACCAGCTTGGACGTGGCCAGCGACAGCGGGTCGCCGCCGGACAGGATCGCCTCGTCGATGTCCGGATCGGCCGCGATCGCCGCCACCGCCTCGCGCCAGCCGTCGCGCGCGGCGGTTTCCTCGGCATACGGGAAGTGGCGGCGGAAGCAGTAGCGGCAGTGCACCGCGCAGCTGCCGGTGGCGACCAGCAGCGCGCGGCCGCGGTATTTCTGGATCACCCCGTCGGCCTTCTTGGCCGCCGCGTCGCCGACCGCGTCCAGCGCGAAACCCGGCACCCGGCGCAGTTCGGCGTCGATCGGCAGCACCTGGCGCAGCAGCGGATCGTGCGGGTCGCCATGGCGCATGCGTGCGACGAAGCCGCGCGGCACGCGCAGCGCGAACTGCGTCGCAGCCTGTTCGGAGACGCCGAGCGCCTGCGGGTCCAGCCCCAGCAGCGCCAGCAACTCGCGCGGGTCGCGCACGGCATCGCGCCACAGCTGCTGCCAGCGCGGCGCGGCCAGGACGGCGGGGACGGGGACGGCTGCATCGGGCGGGGGCTGCGGTTATCATATGCGGTCATAAAACGAGTGCCCGCCGGTTGCGGCGGGGCTTTCCATTCTATCCGGCCGGCCGCCGAACGCGGCGGGTTTGCCTTACCCGAGGAGTTTCAGATGGCCAGCTACGGCATGAACGACGTCAAGAACGGGATGAAGATCCTGGTCAACAGCGAGCCCGCGATCATCACCGATACCGAATACGTCAAGCCGGGCAAGGGCCAGGCCTTCACCCGCATCAAGTACCGCTTCATCAAGTCCGGGCGCGTGGTCGAACTGACCATGAAGGCGACCGACAGCCTGGAAGCGGCCGACGTGGTCGACACCAACATGCAGTACCTGTACACCGACGGCGAGTACTGGCACTTCATGCAGCAGGAAACCTTCGAGCAGGTGCAGGCCGACAAGACCGGCGTCGGCGACGCCGCCAAGTGGATCAAGGGCGAGGAGGATTGCGTGGTGACGCTGTGGAACGGCACCCCGATCCAGGTCACCCCGCCGAACTTCGTCGAACTGAAGATCGTCGAGACCGACCCCGGCGTGCGCGGCGACACCTCCGGCGGCGGCGGCAAGCCGGCCACGCTGGAAACCGGCGCCGTGGTGCGGGTGCCGCTGTTCGTCGGCCAGGACGAAATCATCAAGGTCGATACGCGCTCGGGCGAGTACTTCTCGCGCGTCAAGTAAGCCGACGGCCCGCGCGGCCGGGCGGCACGTGGCCGCCCGCCGGCAGCCGCCAGCGGCTGCGGTGGACGGCACCGGTCGCATGCGTTCGCCGCGTGCGGCCGCCACACCCATGCAATGCCGAATCGCCGTGCGGCGATCGCGGCCGATCCGTTCCGTTTCCAGGAATTCCCGCGACCATGAGCCACGCCGACAGCGCCGATGCCAAGTACCCGCACGACCGCGTCGTGTTCTTCAGCGATGCGGTGTTCGCCATCGCCATTACCTTGCTGGCGGTGGAGATCAAGGTGCCGGGGCATGCTCAGGTCGAGGCCGCCGGCGGCATCCTGGCCGCGCTGGACCAGATGCTGCCGCTGTTCATCGGCTTCGCGGTCAGCTTCCTGGTCACCGCGTTGTTCTGGAAGTCGCACCTGCAGCTGTGCCGGCATATCCGCCAGTTCGACGACCGGCTGATCTGGCTCAACGTGCTGCAGCTGCTACTGATCGGCCTGCTGCCGTTTTCAACCGCGCTGTATTCGGACTATTTCGGCAGCCACCAGGCGTTCGCGGTGTATTGCGCGCATCTTGCCGCGATCGGCGTGGCCGCCTTCCTGATGCATGCCTACGCGGTGCGCAAGGAGGGCCTGGTGCAGCGGCTGGGCGCGCTGCAGGCGCGGGCGATGACGCTGCGCGTGGCGGTCGCGCCGGTGGTGTTCGCGCTGTGCATCCCGCTGGCGATGGTCGCTCCGGTACTCGGGCGGCTGGGCTTCGTGGCGGTGTTCGTGCTGCAGTGGGTGGTGATGCGCGTGTACCGGCGGCGCATCCTGCAGGCCGCCGCGGCGACTTGATTCTTTCCTTTCCCCAGAGCATTGCGATGACCTCCATCCCCGAATCCTGCGACCTGCTGATCGAAGCCGGCTACGTGGTACCGATCGAGCCGCATGCGGTGGTGCTGGAAGACCACGCGGTGGCGGTGCGCGGCAGCGAGATCGTCGCGGTGCTGCCGATCGCCGAGGCGCGGGCGCGCTTTTCCGCCGCGCGCACCGTGTCGCGCCCGGACGCGGCGCTGCTGCCGGGCCTGGTCAACGCGCACACCCACAACCCGATGACGCTGTTGCGCGGCATCGCCGACGACCTGCCGCTGATGGTGTGGCTGCAGCAGCACATCTGGCCGGTGGAGACCGCGGTGATCGGCCCGGAGTTCGTCGCCGACGGCACCGCGCTGGCGATCGCCGAGATGCTGCGCGGCGGCACCACCTGCGCCAACGAGAACTACTTCTTCTCCGACGTGCAGGCCGCGGTGTACAAGCAGCACGGTTTCCGCGCGCGGGTAGGCACGGTGATCATCGACTTCCCGACCGCCTGGGCCAAGACCTCCGACGAATACTTCGAACGCGCCTGCGAGGTGCACGACCAGTGGCGCGACGATCCGCTGATCGGCATCGCCTTCGCCCCGCACGCGCCGTACACGGTCAACGACGCCAACTTCGAGCGGGTGCGGATGCTGTCCGACCAGCTCGACGTGCCGGTGCACCTGCACACCCACGAGACCGCGCAGGAAATCGCCGATTCGCTCAAGCAGTACGGCCAGCGCCCGCTGGCGCGGCTGGACCGGCTGGGCCTGGTCAACGACCGCCTGATCGCGGTGCACATGACCCAGCTCACCGACGCCGAGATCCACCTGTGCGCCGAGCGCGGGGTCAGCGTGGTGCATTGCCCCGAATCCAATCTCAAGCTGGCCTCCGGTTTCTGCCCGGCCTGCGCGCTGCAGCGCGCGGGCGTGAACCTGGCGATCGGCACCGACGGCTGCGCCAGCAACAACGACCTGGACATGTTCAGCGAGAACCGCACCGCAGCGATCCTGGCCAAGGCGGTGGCCAACGACGCCACCGCGCTGGACGCGGCCACCACGCTGCGCGCGGCTACGCTGGGCGGCGCGCGCGCGCTCGGCTTCGGCGAGAAGATCGGTTCGATCGAGGTCGGCAAGCAGGCCGACCTGATCTGCGTGGACCTGTCGGCGCTGGAGACCCAGCCGCTGCACAACGTGCTGTCGCAACTGGTCTATGCGGCCGGCCGGCAGCAGGTCAGCGATGTGTGGATCGCCGGCCAGCGCAAGCTCGAGCAGCGCGTGCTGGTGGACATGGATACCGACGCGCTGGTCGCCAACGCGCGGCAATGGCGCGAACGCATCCGCAGCGTGCACGCCTGATCCGCTTTACTGCCGTGCCGCGATCCGCGCGCGGCCCAACCGAGACGCCGTTATGACCGCTTCCGCTTCCAATACGTCCGCCAATTTCGATCAGGCCGAACTGGACAAATTCGGCGCGCTGGCCACCCGCTGGTGGGACGCCGACGGCCCGCAGAAACCACTGCACGCGCTGAACCCGGTGCGCCTGCGCTACGTCGCCGAGCGGCTGCGGCTGCGCGGCGCCAGCGTGCTCGACGTGGGCTGCGGCGGCGGCCTGCTCAGCGAGGCGCTGGCCAAGGAGGGCGCGCAGGTCACCGCGATCGACCTGTCGCCGGAACTGGTCAAGGTGGCGCGGCTGCACCAGTTCGAATCCGGGGTAGAGGTCGACTACCGCGTGCAGTCGGTCGAGGACCTGGCCGCCGAGCGCCCGGGCAGCTTCGACGCGATCACCTGCATGGAGATGCTCGAGCACGTGCCCGATCCGGCGGCGATCGTGCGCGCCTGCGCGACCCTGCTCAAGCCCGGCGGCCAGTTGTTCCTGTCCACGCTCAACCGCACCCCGGCCGCGTTCGCGCTGGCCATCGTCGGCGCCGAGTACGTGGCGCGGCTGCTGCCCACCGGCACCCACCGCTACCAGGATTTCATCAAGCCGGCCGAACTGGCGGCCTGGCTGCGCCAGGCCGAGCTGCAGCTGCACGACGTCAGCGGCATGCTGTATGAGCCGTGGCGCAACCGCGCGCGGCTGTCCACGCGCACCGAGGTGAATTACCTGGCGTGTGCGGTGAAGCCGTGATTCGGGAGTCGGGATTCGGGATTGGCAACAGCAGGTGTGCGTGCGCGTGATGCCTTCCGATTCTCGAAGCCAGGATCGCGGCGCTCAGCCGCCGCAGGCCGCGGCATCGCGGAATTTCCCGCGCGCGGTGCTGTTCGACCTGGATGGCACGCTGCTCGATAGCGCGCCGGATCTGCTGGCCGCGGCCAATGCGCTGCTGGCCGACCGCGGGCGCGATGCGCTGACCCTGGAGCAGCTGCGTCCGGTGGTGTCCAAGGGCTCGCGGGCGATGCTGGGCGTCGCCTTTCCCGAGTTGCCGGCCGCGGAGCGCGATGCGCTGATTCCCGATTTCCTGCGCCAGTACGAAATGCTGATCGGCCGGCATTCGCAGCTGTTCGACGGCATCGCGGCGCTGCTGCAGCGGCTGGAGGACGCCGGCTGCGTTTGGGGCATCGTCACCAACAAGCCCGAATACCTGGCGCGGCTGATCCTGCCGCAGCTGGGCTGGGAACGGCGTTGCGCGGTGCTGATCGGCGGCGACACGCTGGCCGAGCGCAAGCCGCACCCGCTGCCGCTGCAGGTCGCCGCGCAGCGCATCGACGTGCCGCCGCAGCAGGTCGTCTACGTCGGCGACGACGAACGCGACATCCTCGCTGCGCGCGCCGCCGGCATGGCCTCGGTGGCGGTGCTGTGGGGCTATCGCCTGGACGGCGAGGATCCGCTGGCCTGGCGCGCCGATGCGCTGGTCGCCGCGCCGTCCGACCTGTTCGATGCGAGCGCCTGGCCCGGCGCGTCGCAACACCCCTGACCTTCCGGAATTCCGCGATCGCATGAGCAGTACCTCCGCCCTGGATGCCTTCCTCGACAAATGGCGCAGCCGCTGGCCGGAATGGACGGTGGCCGAGACCTTCGTGCCGGAGCAGCAGCGCACGCGCGCGGTGGCCTGGTTCGCGCTGCTGCAGGAATTCGACGACATCCTCAACATCGCCGGCGACCCGTTGCCGGCCGACGCCAAGCTGGCGTGGTGGGGCGAGGAATTGCGCAGCTGGGCCGGGCAGCGCTCACGGCATCCGCTGGGACGGGTGCTGGAGCCGGTCGCCGCGCCATGGGCGCAACTGGCCGAGGCCTTGCCGGGGCTGCTCGCCTCGCGCGCGGCCGCGGCCGATCCGGCGCATGCCTACGAGCGCCTGGAGGCGTTCGCGCTGGCCGCGGCGCAGGTCGAATGCGCGCTGTTCGAGGGACAGCGCGACGCGGCGGCGGCGCTGGCCACGCAGGTACTGGCGCAGCGGCTGGCCGACGCCGGCATCGCCGCGGTGCCGCTGTCGCTGCGCGGCGGCGAGGCGGCGCAGGCGCAGCAGCGCTGGGCGCAGACCTTGCTGCAGCGCTGGCCGCGGCGCGTGGAAGGGCCGCGGCCGCGGCGCATCGTGTCGGCGCTGGCGCGTGCGCGGATCGCGCAGCAGGCCCGCGCCGCGCGCAAGCCGCCGAGCCAGATGGCCACGCTGTGGCGCGCCTGGTGGGCCGGCCTGGGCTGAGCGCCGGGCACGGCCGCAGCCGCGTTCCTGCGCGCGCCCGGGGCCGCGTCGTCCCCGGGCGCTGACGCATGTTGGCTTCCTGCGGTGTGTTCGTGGCGTGCCCGAGCGGGAGCGGCGGCGGCGCCCTAGTTGGCGCTGCCGGCGCCGCTGTTGGCGTACTCGAAGAAGCGGTTGGCCGATTGCGTGCAGCCGCTGCTGCAGTAAGGGCGGCCGACCGTGGACGCGTTCCATGGCGCGCTCTTGCGCACATGCGCGCCCAGGCTGGACTCGCGGATCACCACCTTGCCGTTGGGCGAGCTGCCGTTGACGTAGTTGGACAGGCTGCCGACGCTCTCGTCCCAGGCGCGGCCCAGGTACACGGTGTTCGCCGACGGGCTGCCGACCGCATCGAAGGTGCTGGCCACGGCCAGGAAACCGTAGCCGCTGCCGGGGCGGGTGCTGGGCGCGAAGATCACCCCGCCGTTGCCGGCGCCGCGGCGCACGGCGGTGTAGCGGATGGTGCTGCCGGAGAACACGGCCACGCCCGAGCCGAAGATGAAGTCGGTGTCGCCCTCGATGCTGCCGCCCTTGAAGAACGCGCGGATCACCGCGTTGGCGCTGCCGGCGCTGACCAGCAGAGTGTCCTGGTTGCCGGTGAGCACTACGTTCTCCAGCACCGCCTTGTCGCCGCGCAGCGCCAGCGCCACCGCCGACTGGTTGCTGCTGGCGTAGGTGTCCTCGACGTAGCTGTTGACGATCGCCAGGTTGCGCGCCTGGAACTGCGCCGCGCGCACGGTGACGGTGCCGCTGTCGGAGGTGCCGACGGTGGTGCTGGACGCGTTGCTGGCGCAGGGATGGGTGGCGCTGCCGCTGGGTTTCGGCGTCGGGTTGGCGTTGCCGAAGCTGATGGTGGTGTTGGCCGGCGCGCTGCCCAGGCCGAACAGGGTGATCGGCGGCGCCGCCGCGGGCACGCAGACCACTTCCCTGTAGGTGCCGGGCTTGACGCTGATGTAGCGCCGCATCGTGCCGCCAGCCGCGACCGCGGCATCGACCGCGGCCTGTACGGTGCGGTAGCGGGTGGAGCCGTCGACGGCGACCGCGTAGTCGGCGGTGAGCAGGGCGACGCCGGCGCTGGGGTTCCAGTTGTCGGTCGTCAGTGCGCCGATGGTGCCGGCCTGGGCCAGGTGCTTGGCGACGGTCTGGTTGGCCGCTTCCGAACTGGTCAGTTGCGGCCGGGAGGCGGTACCGGTCAGCGCCCAGGCGGTGGCGATGGCGCCGCCGGCCAGGGCGAGGGTGGCGGGAATCTGGAACCAGCGCGATGCGGTCATGGCGTGTGCTCTCGGGTTTGGGATGGGACCTGCTGCGCCCCGGCTGCAACGTCGTCGACGGATTGATACCGGTGTCATTCGACGGCCGCATGGAGGCGATCGGCGGCCATGGCGTGGCCGGCGCGAATGCTAGGCGCGCCTCGGCGTGCTGCCGTTCGATGCCGCAGCCAAATCGCGGTTGTGGCGGAGCGATCACGGTTTGGCGCCGTAGGCGTTTCCAGGTATTGGGTCCGCCGGCACAGCTTGTGTGATGGATTGCTGTGCTTGGGCGGAAGCGGATCCCAGGTCAGCCGGCGGCAGCGCTAGTGCTTCGCTCCGGCTGCTGCGTTGCGCCACGGCGCTGCGCGACGCCTGAGGGGTGTCTGGCCAGGATTCGGGGGATGGCGCCGGTGCCGGCAGCGTCGATGAAGACGCGTTGCGCAAGCCGGGCCGCGCGCAGCGCCGATGCTTGCCTGGATATGGCGTGCGCGCGCACCGATGCGTCTGCGCCGGCCCTGCTCATCGCGTGGACGGGCAGGGCGCGGCTCACTCCGGGATCAGGAAATTGCCCAGCGACTTGGGCGCCGCCTCGTCGGTGGCCGACAGCGCCGGCGTGTCGGCCTGGTCCTTCAATTGCACGCCCGACAGCTGCCGCCGGCACGCCTCGCGCATCAGCCAGGCCAGCTTGTGCGCGGCCTGCGCATAGCTCAGGCCGGCCTCGCGCACATTGGAGATGCAGTTGCGGCAGGCGTCGTTGAGGCCCACGCGCGGGGCGTAGGTGAAGTACAGCCCAAGGCTGTCCGGCGAACTGAGGCCGGGGCGCTCGCCGATCAGCACCACGCTCATGCGCGCATCCAGCAGTTCGCCGATCTCGTCGCCGATCGCCACACGCCCCTGTTCGACCAGCGCCACCGGCGCCAGGGTCCAGCCTTCGGCCGCGGCCAGCGCGTCGATGCGTTCCAGCATCGGCGTGGCATGGCGATGCGCCGCCAGCGCCGACAGCCCGTCGGCCACCACCACGGCCAGGTCGTAGCTGCGGCGCTGCATCGCGATGCGGCCGCGCAGTTCGCTGGCCGCATCCTCGCTCAGCCGCCGGCCCAGGTCGGGGCGCTGCAGGTAGACGTGGCGGTCGGCCGCGGCACTGCGCAGCACGACGTGATCGCGGCCGCGTGCGTCCAGCGCGGCGGCCAGCGGCGCCGGATCGAAGCGCAGATGCACCGCGTCGCGCGCCTGCGCATGCGCGAACTGGAAATCCAGCTGCGCCGCGGTCGGCAGGCTGGTGCCGGTGCGGCCCAGGGCGATGCGCGCCGGGGTCAGCCGGCGCAGCGCGGCCCAGGGATCGGCGCGGGCAGGGCGGTCGCTGTCGTCGTGCATGCGCGGCCGGCTCAGTTCAGTTGCGCCAGCGCGCGCCGGAACGCGGCCGGCGGCTCGTGGCCGAGGCGGAAGCGGCCGTTGTCCAGGCGCAGGATGTCCAGCCGTTCCAGCCAGGCTTCGAACTCCGGCGCCGGACGCAGGCCCAGCGCCTGGCGCGCGTACAGCGCATCGTGGAACGAGGTGGTCTGGTAGTTGAGCATCACGTCGTCGGAGCCGGGGATGCCCATGATGAAGTTGATCCCGGCGGTGCCGAGCAGGGTCAGCAGCACGTCCATGTCGTCCTGGTCGGCTTCGGCATGGTTGGTGTAGCAGATGTCGCAGCCCATCGGCACGCCGAGCAGCTTGCCGCAGAAGTGGTCTTCCAGGCCGGCGCGGATGATCTGCTTGCCGTCGTACAGGTATTCGGGGCCGATGAAGCCGACCACGGTGTTGACCAGCAGCGGCTTGAAGCGGCGCGCCACCGCGTAGGCGCGTACCTCGCAGGTCTGCTGGTCCACGCCGTGGTGCGCGTCGGCCGACAGCGCGCTGCCCTGGCCGGTCTCGAAATACATCACGTTGTCGCCGACGCTGCCGCGCTTGAGGCTCAGCCCGGCCTCGTAGCCTTGTTGCAGCAGCGCCAGGTCGATGCCGAAGCTGGCGTTGGCCTTCTGCGTGCCGGCGATCGACTGGAACACCAGGTCCAGCGGCACGCCGCGTTCGATCGCCTCGATCGAAGTGGTGACGTGGGTCAGCACGCAGGCCTGGGTCGGGATCTGGTAGCCGGCGATCACCGCGTCGAGCATCTTCAGCAGTTCGCAGATGGTCTGGGTGTTGTCGCTGGCCGGGTTGATCCCGATCACCGCATCGCCGTTGGCGTACAGCAGCCCGTCGAGCACGCTGGCGGCGATGCCGGCCAGGTCGTCGGTGGGATGGTTGGGTTGCAGGCGCGTGGACAGGCGCCCACGCAATCCGAGCGTGTTGCGGAACGCGGTGACCACGCGGATCTTCTGCGCCACCAGCACCAGGTCCTGGATCCGCATCAGCTTGGACACCGCCGCGGCCATCTCCGGGGTCAGGCCCGGTGCCAGCGCCGCCAGCGCGGCCTCGTCGGCCGCTTCGCTGAGCAGCCAGTCGCGGAAGCCGCCGACGGTCAGATGCGCCACCGGCGCGAACGCGGCCGCGTCGTGGCTGTCGACGATCAGCCGGGTCACCTCGTCGTCTTCGTAGGGAATCACCGCCTCGTGCAGGAAGTGCCGCAGCGGCAAGTCGGCCAATGCCATCTGCGCCGCCACCCGCTGCGGCTCGCTGGTCGCGGCCAGCCCGGCCAGGCGGTCGCCCGAGCGCGCCGGCGTGGCCTTGGCCAGCAGGTCCTTGAGGTCGTCGAAGCGCCAGGTTTGGCCGCCGACGCTATGTGCGAAACCGCTCATACCGGGTTCTCCTGCAGGCGCCCGCGCGCGGCGGGCGCCGTGTCCTCGATCATGCCTCGCCGCTGGCCTCGGCGGCGGCGATGCCGCCGTTGCCGCGCAGGCTCAGCGCGCAGCAGCCGGCACCGAGCAGCATCAGGCCCAGGAATACCAGCGCCAGCAGCGCGTTGAACCACACCATCGCCGCCAGGCACACCAGCGCCAGCAGCAGCGCCAGCGCCGGTACCAGCGGATAGCCCGGCGCGCGGTAGCTGCGTTCCAGCTGCGGCTCGGCGCGGCGCAGCTTGAACAGGCTGAGCATGCTCATGATGTACATGACGATCGCGCCGAACACCGACATGGTGATCATCGCCGCGGTCAGCGACATGCCCTGCACCTGCACCAGCCCGTCGCTGTAGATCGCCGCCACGCCGACCACGCCGCCGGCCAGGATCGCCCGGTGCGGGGTGCGGAAGCGCGACAGCCTGGCCAGGCCGTGCGGCAGGAAGCCGGCGCGCGCCAGCGCGAAGAACTGCCGCGAATAGCCCAGGATGATGCCGTGGAAGCTGGCCACCAGGCCGAACAGGCCGATCCACACCAGCATGTGCAGCCAGGTCGAGTTGTGCCCGACCACCGCCTTCATCGCCTGCGGCAGCGGATCGTTGATGTTGGACAGGGTGCGCCAGTCGCCGACACCGCCGGCCATGATCATCACTCCGAACGCCAGCGTCACCAGGGTCAGGATGCCGGCGATGTAGGCGCGCGGGATGGTGCGCCGGGGATCCTTGGCTTCCTCGGCGGCCATCGCCGCGCCCTCGATCGCCAGGAAGAACCAGATCGCGAACGGGATTGCGGCGAAGATGCCGCCGACCGCCGCCAGGCTGAAGTTGTCCGACCCGGCCCAGCCGCCGCGCGCGAAGTTGGCCACGCTGAAGCCCGGCGCGACCACACCCATGAACACCAGCAGCTCGATCACCGCCAGCACGGTGACGATCAGTTCGAAGGTGGCGGCGATGCCGACGCCGAGGATGTTCAAGGTCATGAAGATGGCATAGGCGCCGACCGCGGCCAGACGCGGGTCCAGGGTCGGGAACTGCACGTTGAGGTAGGCGCCGATCGCCATCGCGATCGCCGGCGGCGCGAACACGAACTCGATCAGCGTGGCGATGCCGGCGATCATCCCGCCGGCGGTGCCGAACGCGCGCAGGCTGTAGGCGAACGGGCCGCCGGCGTTGGGAATGGCGGTGGTCAATTCGGTGAAGCTGAAGATGAAACAGGTGTACATCACCGCCACCAGCACCGTGGTGACCAGGAAGCCGAGCGTGCCGGCGGCGCCCCAGCCGTAGCTCCAGCCGAAGTATTCGCCGGAGATCACCAGGCCTACGGCAATGCCCCACAGGTGCAGGGTGCCGAGGGTGGGTTTGAGCTTGTCGATCGTCATTGCGCACATCTCCTGGACGGGGGGAGGGAGAGCGAACGCCGCGGCGAACCACCGCGGGGACTGCGATTGCGCATTGCGCGCCGGTGCCGGCCGTTTTTACGCAGGCCGCTTTACGGTTATACCGCAAAGCAGCATGGCTGCCGCAGGTTCGGTCCGCGGCCGCATTTGGATACGATCGGTGGCGGCGGCTGCGCTATGCTCGGGTGCAGATTTCAGGGGGCCGTCAGTCCGGTGCGGGACGGGCAACGCCGTGTTGGCGCGGACGCGACGAGGAAGACCGAGTGGGATGTAGGCCGATGAGCGAGCGCACGATGCCGCCGCATCGGGCGCGCTCAAGCGCGTTCCGTCGGTCTGCCGTGGCCGTCGTCCAGGCGGGGGCGCGCGTCGCCGACGCGCGGTGCGCCGGCTGCGGCGGCAGGCGCCAGCGGTCGCACGCCGGACACCGCGACATGGCCCATCCCCGTCGCGCCGACAGGCCCTGATCGACGTATGACGCGTTTGTGCCGTTGCTCGCGCTGGCTGCTGTTGCTGTGCCTATGCGTGGCCGAAGCCGCGTTCGCGCAGCATGTGCACTTGCAACGCCTGCCGGCCGATCCGCCCGCCGCCGAAGTGGTGACGGGGGCGCATCTGGCGCAATTGCAGGACGGTGCGCATGGCAGCGCCCTGTACGAGCCGCTGAAGACGCCGACCTGGTGGCGCGTCCGCGCCGACCGCGCGATCGGCAGCGACGGCGATCCGCAACTGGTGCTGCAGGCGCCGTATCTGACCCGGGTCGAAGCCTGGGTGCCGGGCCAGGCCACGCCGACCCGGCACGCGCTGTACGGCGCCGACGCCGACCTGCGCTATTCGACCCGCGCGCTGGTCATCGCGCTGCCGCACGGCCTGCCGCAGGGCGCCTCGGTGTGGCTGCGGGTACACGCGCCGGCGGCGGTCCCGATGCCGGTGTCGATCGCACCGCTGGCGCAGGTGCACCGCGACGATCTGCACTACGTCGGCTGGCGCGCCTTCATCATCGGCTCGACCGCGGTGCTGGCGATCCTGGCGATCGCGCTGTGGGCGCGGTTGCGCGAGCGGGTCTATGGCTATTTCACCGCCAACGTCCTGTGCGTGCTGCTGTACCTGCTGGGCATCGGCGGCGAAGCGCGGGTGGTGCCGGGCCTGGACATTCTGTTCGCTTCCTCGCCGGCGCCGATACGGATCGTGGCGGCGCTGGGCGGCTTCTTCATCATCAACTTCCAGCGCCGGCAGCTGGAAATGCACCGGCATCTGCCGCGGCTGG
The DNA here is from genome assembly GCF_014236815.1 of Xanthomonas sp. GW. Taxonomy (NCBI): domain Bacteria; kingdom Pseudomonadati; phylum Pseudomonadota; class Gammaproteobacteria; order Lysobacterales; family Lysobacteraceae; genus Xanthomonas; species Xanthomonas sp. GW. The sequence continues at coordinate 3,175,978 of NZ_CP051189.1, read as the reverse complement.
ACCGGGTGCTGCGGGCTTGCGCCACCTTCCTGCTGGGCATCGCCGCGGCCTGCGTGGTCTCGACGGCGCCCTGGCTGAGCCTACTCGGCAACCTCACGCTGATCGTCAGCGCCATGTTGCTGCTGCCGTGCTCTCTGCTGCTGGCCTTGCGCGGGCAGCGCTATGCCTGGCACCTGCTGGCGTCGTGGGCGCCGCTGCTGGCGTTCTGCGTGCTGCGCTGCCTGGAGCTGAGCGGATGGCTGCGCCTGGACCAGGCCACGCCCTGGGTGGCGCACGGCATCAGCCTGGCGCTGGCCACTTCGTGCCTGCTGGTGACGATCGGCCTGGCCGAGCAGATGCTGGAACTGCGCCGCGACCGCGACCGGGTGAACCGGCTGGCGACGGTGGACGGCCTCACCGGCATGCTGACCCGCGCGGCGATGCAGCAGCGCCTGGCGCAGGCGATGCTGGATGCAACGGCCGCCGCGCAGCCGCTGGCCGTGGCCTATATCGACATCGACCACTTCAAGCGGATCAACGACGTGCATGGCCACGGCGCCGGCGACGACTGCCTGCGCTGGGTCGCCGCCTGCGCCCGTGCGCGCCTGCGCAGCACCGACACGCTCGGTCGCCAGGGCGGCGACGAAATGCTGGTGTTGATGCCGGGCGCCACGCTCGCCGCGGCGCAGCGCGTGGCCGAAGACATCCGCCGGCATCTGCACGAACAGCCGCTGCAGCACGGCGGGCAGACCCTGTCATGCACGCTGAGCGTCGGCGTGGCCCAATGGCAGCCGGGCGAGAGCATCGAGTCGCTGCTGCAGCGCGCCGACGCCGCGCTCTACGCCAGCAAGGCCGCCGGCCGCAACCGGGTCAGCGTATCCCCGATCACGTCCACCCACGAGGAGTCGCCGCCATGACCGCACGTCCCGCCGTTTCCCCGATCGATTCCACGCAACTGCGTGTCGCCGACATTTTGCTGCAGCTGGGCCGCGGTCCGGTTTCGGAACTGATCGCCTGGTGCGGCGACAGCATCTACAGCCATGCCGCGATCGTGGCCGACCAGGGCGACCTCATCGAGGCCGCGGCCAAGGGCGTGCGCCGCTATCCGCTGCAGCAACGGTTGGCCGATACCGGCAACTATCTGCTGATCGACGCCTACCGCCCGCTCAGCTACGCCGGCGTCGCGCTGGACGATGCCGATCGCGCCAGCGTGCTGGCCAAGGCGCAGTCGCTGCTCGGCGTGCCGTATCCGCTCGACAGCCTGGCCACCCTGGGCGTGCTGGTGGCGATCCGCGGCAAGTGGCCGCAGCACTGGCTGGCGCGGATCGTGGTACGCGAGGCGCTGGACCACCTGGTCCGCGACAATCCCTCGCACATGGTGTGCAGCGAGGTGGTGTATCGCGCCCTGGCCGAATGCGACGCGCAGCCGAGCGGGCGGCTGGCGCCGCAGATCGTGCTCAGCGGGCCGACCCACCTGCCGTTTCCGGACATGGACTGGAAGGCGCTGTGGGAGGAAGTGTGGCAGTTGTTGCACCCGCAGCGGCAGCAGGCGCTCGGCGACGTGGCGCAGCGCCTGGCCGCGGTGGAAGGCGCGCCGGCGGGCATGCTGGCGGCGTCGCTGACCGCGGTCGGCGACGACGAACTGGCCGCGCGCGCCAATGCGGTGCGCGCCGGGCTGGGCCTGGAGCCGCTGCCTGTTACCACGCAGGCGCTGGACGACGGTTCGCTGCTGGTGGAAGCGGCCGCCGATGCCACGCCGACGCCGCTGCCGCACCCCAATCCCAAGCTGGTGATGCCGCTGGATCTGGCCAACAGCCCCTCGCACGTGGTGCTGGGCCGGCTGTTGCAGGCGGAGGATGCGCCGGCGTAGCGCCGGCTGCTCAAGCAGGAGTTTCGTAAGCTGCGAAAGTGCGTTTGCGGATGGTGTCTGTCGCGGCTGAAGCCGCTCCTACAAGGTGCGCGGGTACTTGCGGTGTGCACTGTAGGAGCGGCTTCAGCCGCGACCATGTCATGTCCGAAGCCCGAAGGTTCACCGCTGCGTCGGCCGCGACTGAAGCCGTTTCTACAAAAGGGGCGAACGCCCCTCGATATTTGTGGAGGCGACTTCTGTGGGAGCGACTTCAGTCGCGACGGGCTCTACCAGTAAGGCCCGTCGCGACTGAAGTCGCTCCCACAAAAAAGCAGTCGCTTCGTGCGCTTCAGCGCCAGCAACCGATCGATGCGCACATCGAGCCGGGCAAGACGAACGTCTCGGCCACGGAGATGAAGAACGCGCCGCCGCGCGCCGCTGCAGGCGAACCGCCAGGCTGTTACTTGGTGCGCTCCAGCACCAACAGCGGATCGATGCGCACGTCGAACCGCGCAAGACGAACGCCTCGGCCACGGAGATCGAAGAACGCGCCGCTGCAGGCGAACCGCCAGGCTGTTACTTCGTCCGCTCCAGCACCAACAGCGGATCGATGCGTACGTCGAACCAGTTCATCCCCCAATGCAGATGCGGCCCGGTCGCGCGCCCGGTGGCGCCGACCGCGCCGAGTACCTGGCCCTGGGCGATGCGGTCGCCGACCTTTACGTCGATCCGCGACAGGTGCAGGAAGTTGGAGCTGACCCCGTAGCCGTGGTCGAGCAGCACGGTGCCGCCGGTCAGGTACAGGTCCGGCGCGGCGAAGGTGACCACGCCGGCCGCCGGCGCCTTGACCGGGGTGCCGGTGGGCACGGCGATGTCCATGCCGGAGTGGCCGGCGCCGGGCTGCCCGTTGTACACGCGGGCGTTGCCGAAGCGGCCGCTAATGCGGCCCTGCACCGGCCAGATGAAGGGCGCGGCGAAGTCGGTGCGGTCGTCGTCGCGGTCGCGCGCGGCGGTGACCTGCGCCTGTTCGCGCTTGATCCGCTCGGCGATCGCCGGTGGCGGGTTGACCGTCTTCGGCGGCACGCCGTTGACGCGTTCCAGCGGCCAGTCGCGTGGGGTCACCGCGATGTCGATGCTCTCGCTGCCGCCGTCGGCGCGCTGCACCAGCAGCCGCAGCGGGCCGCGTTCGTCGCGGCCGATGCCGAACACCACGCTGCCGTAGCCGCTGACCCGCAGCGTACGCCCGGCGTACTGCACGCGGCTGCCGGGCGCCACCTTGCCGATCACCAACGCACCCTGCGAGGCGCTGGCCGGGAACACGCTGCGCGTGTCGGCGCTGGCGGCGGTGCCGGTCTGCGCCTGCAGCGACGGCATCGCCAGCGCCGACGCCAGCAGGCCGAGCGCCAGCGCGGCACCCGGCACGCGTGCGCGCCGCATCAGCGGTCGAACGCCAGGCGCTGCCCGTTCGGGCTGCCGACTAGGCGGGTACCGTCCCAGGCCAGTTCGCCGTTGACCCAGGTCGCGGCGATCTTGGAGCGGAAGCTGCGGCCTTCGAACGGCGACCAGCCGCACTTGGACAGGATGTCCTCGCGGCGCACGGTGAAGGCGGTGTCGTCGATCAGCACCAGGTCGGCGTGGTAACCCTCGCGCAGGAAGCCGCGCTGGTGCACGTCGAACAGCAGCGCCGGCGCGTGCGCGAACTTGTGCACCACCTGGGCCACGCTGAGCCGGCCTTCGTGCACCAGTTCCAGCGCCGCGACCAGCGCGTACTGCACCAGCGGCAGGCCCGACGGCGCCTGCGCATACGGCTTGCTCTTCTCTTCCCAGGTGTGCGGCGCGTGGTCGGTGGCGAGCACGTCGATCACGTCCTCGGCCAGGGCGCGGATCAGCGCCTCGCGGTCGCTGGCGTCCTTGATCGCCGGGTTGCACTTGATCAGGTTGCCCAGCGTCGCGTAGTCGGCGCGGTCGAAGCGCAGGAAGTGGATGCAGGTTTCGGCGGTGATGCGCTTGCCCTGGATCGGGCCGGGCGCGAACAGCGCCAGTTCGTCGGCGGTGGAGATGTGCAGCACGTGCAGGCGGGTGCCGTGCTTCTTCGCCAGCGATACCGCCAACTGGGAGGATTTGAGGCAGGCCTCGCGCGAGCGGATGTCCGGATGCATCTCCGGGGTCAGCGCGTCGCCGTACTTTTCCTTGAACGCGGCCAGGGTCGCGTCGATGGTCGGGGTGTCTTCGCAGTGGGTGATGATCGGGGTCGGCGCGTCGCGGAAGATCGCGTCCAGCGTCTGCGGGTTGTCGACCAGCATGTTGCCGGTGGAGGCGCCCATGAACACCTTGATCCCGGGCGCGGTCTTCGGGTCCAGGGTCTGGATCGCCGCCAGATTGTCGTTGCTGGCGCCCAGGTAGAAGCCGTAGTTGCCCCAGGCGCGGCCGCCGGCGGCGTCGTACTTGGCCTGCAGCGCGGCCGCGTCCAGAGTCGGCGGGTTGGTGTTGGGCATGTCCATGAAGCTGGTCAGGCCGCCGGCCACCGCGGCCGCCGACTCGCTGGCGATGTCGCCCTTGTGGGTCAGGCCGGGTTCGCGGAAGTGCACCTGGTCGTCGATCATGCCGGGCAGCAGCCAGCGCCCGGCGGCGTCGACCACGGTCTCGCCGTCGCGGGCGGCCAGTTGCGGGGCGATCGCGGCGATGCGGCCGTCGGCGATGCGCAGGTCGCCCTGGGTTTCCTGGCCTTCGTTGACCAGGCGGGCGTTGACGATGAGGGTGGAGGAGGACATTCAGTGTTTTCCTGGGCAGCGGCAGGCCGGCGGCGCCGCGGGATCGGGCACCGGGTCGAACCCGCCGGGATGGAAGGGATGGCAGCGGCTGACGCGGCGGGCGGCCATCCAGCCCCCGCGCAGCGCGCCGTAGCGGGCGATGGCGGTGACCGCGTAGGCCGAGCAACTGGGCACGAACCGGCAGCGCGGGCCCAGCAGGGGGCTGATGAAGCGCTGGTACAGGTGCAGCAAGGCGATGAGAGCGCGGGCGATCACCCGTCCATGATATGCCAGTTGCGCAACGGGGCCGCCGTTCGCCGGCCTGCCATTCACTAGCGTGTAGACGGTGTGGTTGCCGCTGGGGGTAGGGTAGGCTATAAAGGCCCGCTTTCCCGGGCCCCGGGGAAACCAAGGAAGAGCGATTCGTGGCTGCTAAAAAACCTGCAAAGAAGGCCGTCAAGGCCGCCAAGAAGCCCGTCCAGCCCGTTGCCAAGAAGGCGACGGCGTCCGCTGCTGCCAAGCCGCTGAAGAAACCGGTGGCGAAGCCGGCAGCCAAGCCCGCGCCGGCCAAGAAGGCCCCAGCCAAGGCGGTGGCGAAGAAGCCGGCGCCCAAGCCGGTTGCCGCCGCGCCGGCCAAGAAGGCCCCGGCCAAGCCGGCCGCCAAGCCAGCGAAAGCCGCCGCCAAATCCAGCGCCGCGCCGGTCGCCAAGCAGGCAGCCGCAGCCAAGCAGGCCACGCCCGCAGTGAAACCAAAGCAGGCCACCGCCCCGGTCGCCCCGGCGGTTGCCAAATCCGTACCGAAGCCGGCTGCCAAGCCGGCGCCGGCCAAGTCTGTCCCGGCCAAGGCCGCCACGCCCGCCGCAGCCCCGGTTTCCCAGCCGGTCGCCGCCAAGCCCGCTGCGCCCTCGGCCCCGTCACATAAGAATCCCGTGTCCGTTTCGAAATCCTCCGCGAAAACCCCCACCAAATCCGAATCCACCCCCAAGGCGCCGATCGCCAAGCCGACCGGCAAGGTCGCCGTCGCGGTGACCGCCAAGTCCAACACCCCGGCCAAGCCGGCCAAGTACAAGGTGGTCGAGTACAAGACCGACGAAGCGACCGGCCGTCCGATCCTGCCCAAGGGCTACAAGCCGGCCGGCGACGAGGAGTACATGAGCACGCTGCAGCAGGAGTACTTCCGTCAGCGCCTGCTCAACTGGCGTGCCGACCTGGTCGAGGAATCCAAGCAGACCATCGAGAACCTGCGCGACGAAGTCCGCGACATCGGCGACGAGGCCGAGCGCGCCACCCGCGAGACCGAGAACTCGCTGGAACTGCGCACCCGCGACCGCTATCGCAAGCTGATCGGCAAGATCGACAGCACGCTCAAGCGCCTGGATGCCGGCGACTACGGCTACTGCGTGGATACCGGCGAAGAGATCGGCCTGGAGCGCCTGGAGGCGCGCCTGACCGCCGAGCGCACCATCGATGCGCAGGAGCGCTGGGAACACCTGCAGAAGCAGCAGGGCGACTGATTCGCCAACGCCTGCGTCTGCGTTCGCCCAAGGCCCTGCTCGCGCGGGGCCTTGTGCTTTCTGGTGATCGCGCCGGTCTGGCCGGTCTGCAGCAAAGCTTACGATCCGGTGCCGCGATGGCGGCGGGGAGCCAGTGGCGATGGCGGCTGCGCCCCGCCACGCACGGCCGCTGCGCCTGACTTGTCCGCGATGGCGCGTGCGCAGGTCTCGTGGCGCCGCCGCTCCGGTGCCTGCGGCCCGGCGCCGCGCTGCGGCGCACGCCGCTCACCGCGCCGCGGGGACGACGGCGACATTCAGCGGACGCCGTTGACCAAACCGCTTTTCGCGTCCTTGAGCAGTTGCAGGCCGGGCAGGCCGAAGCTGTCCAGGTCCGCCTTGCTGGCTGCGATGTTCAGCCCGACGATGGCCGAGGTATCCGGATCCACGTCCACGCCCAGCGGCATGGCGGCGAACTGCACATAGTCGCGGCTGTCGTTCCATTGCGGACGGCCGCCGATCGCCTGTAGCAGGCGGTCGACGTGGGTGCCGGCCGGCTCGCCGAGCAGGTCGAAGGGCAGGGGGGCGTTCGGATCGGCCAAGGCGATCAGGCTGGTGACCCGGTCGTTGCGGAAGCCCACGGCCAACTGGCTGTGGACGAGCGTGCCGGCCGCACGCGGATGGCGCGCCAGCTGCGCGTTGAGCTCGCGTGGGTACAGGTATACGACGCTGAGCGTCTGCGGGTGTGCGGCATCGGCGCGGGTGACGTCCGGCTTGCCGAGCGCGGCCAGGACCTGTTGCTTGCGCATGCCCAGCGCGACCGGGCCGATGCGCGTGCACGGAGCGGGCAGGGTCGCCGCGCTGGCGGAAGCGGCAAAGGCCTGCTGCAACGCGCGCGTGCAGGCGGCGGCGTCGGTGCCGGCGGCGTGGACCTGCGCGATGGCCATGCCGAAGGCGAGCAGGCCGAACAGCGAAAGGGATCGGGGTGTCATGGAGGATCTCCGTGGCGTGTCGTGGGGAACGAGGCCGGGATGCGCATCCCGGTCTCGCCGTTTGCTTGAATTAGTTGCCGTGCCAGCCTTCGCGGTGGCCATAGGCCGTGACGAAGGCGCTCTGCTGGGCGCTGGTCAACGAGCCCCACTGGTCGGTCGGATTCAGGCCCGAATTGGTGGTGATGGTGGTGATCATCTCCGAGGTCGGGTTCTCGCTCGGCGGCGACCAGGTGCTGATGATCTGGCTGAGCGTGGCGGTGCCGTTGTTGTTGTCGTTGATGCGGTTCATGTTGGCCACCGCAGCGTCGAGTCCGGCCTGCGGATTGGAGAAGATCGCGAAGCCGCGATCGTTGCCGAGCGAACCGTGGTCGTCGGCAAAGTTGCCGGAACGGATGTCGAGCGGGTTGTTGTCGCGGTTCGGATGGGTGCCGGTGACCTCCTGGGTGGAGCCGTCCGCGGCGGTGTAGGTCACCGTGGTGCCGCTGGCCGATGCGGACGTGGCCGGATTGGCGTTGCTGCCGGCACCACCGTCGCCTTCGCCACCGTCGCTGCCATCGCCGCCGTCGCCATCGCCATCACCGTCGCCACCATCTCCCTCGCCGCCATCGCCTTCTCCGCCTTCGCCTCCCTCACCACCTTCGCCACCTTCACCGCCTTCTCCTCCTTCACCACCTTCTCCTCCTTCACCGCCCTCGCCACCTTCACCGCCTTCGGCCTCGATCGGCGCGTCGAACTCGGTGGCGGTCTGCATCGCCACCGCCTTGTGCATCGCCGCGTGGTGGTGGTGATGGGTCTTGGCCTTGGCGTGGTGCGCCTTCTTGTGCGCCTTGGCGTGATGGATCGAGCTGGATAGCGGGTGCGCGCCGATCGAAGCGCGGGTGCCGCCGGCGACCATATCGATTTCGATGATATCGAGCGTTCTCATGTAGATCCTTTGACATGTTGCGGGGAAGGAGCCGTCCTCGCTTCGGCTGATCCGGCCGCAGGCGCATGGCCGCACGTCCGGATCGATCCTGCCGCGCGCGCTGCGCTGCGGCGACGCGACAAGCGCGTGGCCGGCCGTGCTTTCCTCGGCTGCGCGCAACGCTTGAACGCGTAGAGATGGTTCATGCAGGTCGGCATGCCGATGCGTCCCGGGAAATGGAGGGCATCGCCACGCCGAGCGTCGCTTGCGGTCAGGCCGGTGCGACGTGGCACCTGGCAATGCTTGCCGCGTGCCATGGAGGGCTCCGGCAATCGCGCTTTCCGCGGGTGGGACGAGCAGCGTGCCGAACGATCACATCCGCTGCGCCGCCGCTCCCTCGCTGGAGCACACCAGCTTCAACTCCAGCTGGCGGACGGTCCAATGCGAGGGCGCGTCGATCGTCCCGCTCGCGTGCACGTGGTAGGCGGGACAGTCCGCATCTTCCTCGGGATTGTTCTTGATGTCGCAGCGGCCCTCGATCAGGAACGTGTGGGCGCCCTTTGCCGCGCTGCGGGTGAATGTCAGGTTCGGGCACTCCCCGAACGTCCTCGACAGGACGATGTCGTTCTTCAGGACATAGGCGAGCGCCTGTTCGGCTTCGTTGCCGGGCGCGGATTGCATCGCCTGCAACGATCCTTGCATGGCGAAGACGAGAAGCGACGCCATGCACATGCGCGGCAGCCAGAGGGACTTCATGGGGGAATCTCCGATAGGTGATTGTCTTCCGGGCCGGAGTGGCTCCGGCCCGGAAGAGGGAAGTGGGCTTACTTGAAGACGCTGATATGCACGTGCGTCGTGTCGCCGCTTTCTCGGCTGGCGGCGGTCCAATCCGCGGTGGGGCTGGACCTGATGAAATTGCCGGCGGGGCCTTCCACGTAGCTGACGTTGGGATCGTTCATCGCGGCATTCTCCAGCGCCTGCGCGTTGTCGAAGCCGGTGCCGCTGGTTCCGACATGCACGTCGTTGATGATGTTGATATCGACGGCGTTGCCGGTGTAGTGGGCAGAATTGGGGTTGTGGCTGCCGTTGGTGGTCGCGGAGATGTCGATGCTGTTGACGCCATCGTCGCTGTCGAGCACCGAGTTCAACGCCGAGGCCATCTTGGACGTGACCGGATTGTCGCTGCTGGAACCGTCCTGCGTGTTCTGGTAGGTGATCGACACGGTCCTGCCATCGTCCGTCTGATGGCTGCTGCCTATGTTGGTGTCGGTCGGTCCGTTGCCGTCCGCATCGTTGCCGTCGTCGTAACCGCCTCCGCCGTCGCCCTCGCCACCTTCGCCGCCCTCTCCACCTTCACCGCCTTCACCGCCTTCACCACCTTCGCCTCCCTCACCACCTTCACCGCCTTCACCGCCCTCTCCACCTTCGCCGCCTTCGCCTCCCTCCCCACCTTCACCGCCTTCACCACCGCCGCCTTCGGCCTCGACCGGGGCATCGAACTCGGCGACCTTCTGCATCGTCGTCGACTTGTGCATCGCCGCGTGGTGGTGATGGGTCTTGGCCTTGGCGTGATGCACTTTCTTGTGCGCCTTGGCGTGGTGGATCGAGGTGGACAACGGGTGCGCGCCGATCGACGCGCGCGTGCCGCCAGCGACCATATCGATTTCGATGATATCGAGCGTTCTCATGTTGATCCTTTGACAGGTTTGCGGGGAAAACCGTCCTCGCGTCGGTTGATCCGGCCGCTCGCCGTGCCTGGCCGCGCGCCCGGATCGATCCTGCCGCGCTGCGCTTACGACGACGCGGCCAGCGCATGGCCGGCCGCGCTTTCCCCTGCCTCGCGCAAACGCTCGAACGCGTAGAGGTGGTTCATGTAGGTGGAGACGAAGATGCGCCGGCCGTCCGGCGAGACCGCGACGCCGTTGGTGACCGCATCCGGCAGTTGCAGCACGCCCTTGGTTTCGAGCGTGTCGATGTCGATCTCGACGACGCGGCCGCCGTTGCTGCCGACGATGACGCGATTGCCCACGCGCTTGGGCGAGGCGTACACGCGCGCGCGCAGATTGATCTTCTTGAGCAACTGCATCGTGTCCACGTCGATGACGTACAGATGCCGGTCGCCGGAGCCGCAGAACAGCTTGTTGCCGGCGAACAGCGGCGTGGTGTAGCAGATCTCGTCGGTCTGCCATTCGCCGCGTTTCTCGCCGGTGGCCACGTCGAGGATGTAGATCGACTTGTCGAAGGAGGCGAAGGCGGTCAGCCGGCGCTGTTCGTCGACCGCGGGCGCGTATTTCACCGAGCGCCGGGTCGGGAAGCGCCAGACGATGCGGCCGGTCTTTGCTTCGAGCGCGAGCGTCTCGTGATCGGCGCTGCCCCAGATCACCAGGTCGCCGCCTTCCCAATAGCCCGGCGAGCCGTGCTGCAGCTTCTCGACCTGATGTTCCCAGACCTTCTCGCCCGTGCCCATGTCATAGGCGGCCAGGCTGCCCTGCGCCCACGGGCGCACGTACTCGATGCCGACATACAGCAGGTTGTGCTGCGGCAGCAGCAGCGGCGAGGCGCCGATCCAGTCGCCGTCCGGATGCGTCCAGATCTCCTCGCCGCTTTCCGCGTCCAGGCAATAGAGGGTGCCGTTGTAGGCGCCGAAGTACAGGCGCCCGTCGTGATAGGCGGGGCACGACCAGATGCCTTTCTTGGTGTAGGCCGCGCCGGTGACCTGGTATTCCCAAAGCAGTCCGCCGGTCTCGGCGGAGAACGCCTGCATCTTCGCCGCGTCGCAGCCGCGGAAGATGGTGTCGCCGACCAGCAGCGGCGCGGACTTGGGGACCACGTGATAGGCGAAGCCGCCCGGTGTCGCCGTTCGCCACAGCTCGCGGTAGCCCTGCGTGGGGTGCGGCATGCTCTGGTCCGGCGGAAGGTCGAAGTCCTTCAGGGTGAACAGCGATTGCACGGTGATGCCGTGGGTCTTGCGCCATTGCATGCCGGCCTTGGACAGGAAATCGACCACCACGAACACCTCGGCAAGCGGGTGGCCGGCCATGGCGACGACCGCGCGGGCCTTCTCGGCGCTATTGCCGGAGTTGAGCGAGTCGTCGACCAGAACGATCGGCAGATCCAGCACCTCGCCTTCGATCGCATTGCCCAGGCCGGTGGTCTTGCGGTCCTTGCGGATGATGAAGCCGTTGACCGCGCCACGCTCCTTCGGCGCGGTGAGCAGCAGCGCGGTGAGCAGCGGGATCGCCGCCGTCTCCAGGCCGCCGAGCTGGAACGGTGCGCGCGCGGCGTTGCGTTCCCAGAACGCGTGGGCGATCTGCTCGAGCGCCTCGCGCTGCATGAACACCCGGCGCAGGTCGAACAGCCAGGTGTAGGCGCCGCCCTTCTTGGTGATCAGCGGAATGTTCTCGGCCGCGGTGTGCAGGCCGATGGTCTGGATGATGTCCCGGATCGATTGCATGGTCATCGTGTGCTCTGCGCGGATGGTCGGGGTGGTCATGGGGACGCCGCTGCGTCCAGCGTCTTGAGGTAGGCAGCGACCGGCGGTCCCCAGATCGCGGAGCCGCGGCGGCCGAAGAACAGGTGGTGTCCGTCGTCGCCGTAAGCGGCGGGCGCGACCAGTTCGGCGCGGCCGCCGGCCTGCACGAAGCTGCGATGCAGCGCGGCGGCCAGCGTCGGGTCGAAGAAGCTGTCGTTGCCGGTGTAGATCCACAGCATCGGCGTGCTCGCGCTGGTGCCGAAGCGGCCTGCGGCCTCGACCAGTTTTTCCGGCGCGCAATTGCTGTTGGCGCGGTCGTGGAAGTGGCCGCCACGGCCGCCGGCCATGTTGACGAAGGCCGCGACGTTCGGATGCGGCATGCTGTCGTAGGCCAGCGTGCCCCAGCCACCGGCCGACTGGCCGACGACGATGGCGCGGCCTGGGTCGAGGCCGGGCAGGGCGGTGACGAAATCCACGATCGTCTTGAGCTGCCGCGCGGTCTCCAGGCCGGCCTTGGCGTAGTCGGCGCGGTCGCAGCCGTCGTAGCCCTCGGTCCAGGGACCGCCGGTCGCGCCGTAGCCCAGCCGCAGCACCAGCGCGACCGCGTAGTGCCGGTGCAGGAACCATTGCGCGGATTCGCCGCTGCAGCTCTCCAGCGTCATGCCCGGCCGCTCCGCCGCTTTCGCCGGCGAGCCGTGCGCGATCACCACCAGCCGCGGGCGCTGCACGCCTTCGGGGCGGCACAGGCGTCCTTGCAGCGTCCAGGGATGTCCGCTGTCGTCGGCGATCGGGATCCGCAACGGCTCGCCCAGGTCGCCGCGGCTGCGGCCGAAGGCGTCCGCCGCAGCCGCGTGCGGCGCCAGGGCGAAGGCCAGGAGCGCTATCGCGAGCGCGCCGCGTGGCAGGGTGGTCTGCATCGGAGGTCGTCTCTCGCTGGGCCGGTCTAGCGGCGGATGCGCCGCATGTGCAACGCGAGGGTGGTGCACAGCGTCGGGCAATCGCGCGCGGGCGCGCGCGACGCGCGCACGATGGTCCCGTCGAACAGCACCAGTCGGCCGGGACGCGGGCGGATCGAGATGCACTCGCGCGCGGCGTCGTAGAACACCGTTTCGCCGGCCCAGCCGTCCTTCCACTCGGTGCTGGTGTAGAGCAGGGCGACCCGCTCCTGGTCGGACGGCTTGGCGTAGTGATGCGCGGCGCCGTCCTGTCCATGCGTGTGGCCGCTGACGTAGGCGCGGACCAGGCCGTAGTCGGGCGCCAGTTCTTCGCGGATGTGCCGCCACACGTCGTTGAGCGATTCCAGCCCCGGCGTGGCGTTGAGCACGTCGTCGTGGATGGCCCGGTCCTGCGCGTTGCGGCTGCCGCACAGGTGGATGTGCCAGGACGGATGCGCGTCGCCGAGCAGGCCCGGATAGACGCCGTATGCCCAGCCGTCTCGGCCGCTGGCCAGCTCCGGCAGATGCTGCACGTCGACGAAGTTGTTGACGACCTTCAGGGATGACGCTTCCGATGACGACACGGCGTTACCTCATGGTTTCGGAGAGGGCGAAAAAGCGGGGATGAGCGAACGCGTGATGTTTTCGGCGGAGGTTGCGGCGCCACGTCGCCGCCGAAGCCGGGCCCCGGCGCCGACGATGCAAGCCAAAAGCCAACCTGGTCTCATGGCGCGTCTCCGACCGACGACGTCGCTGCGACGGGAACCGTGTGGCGCGGCGGGGAACGCGTCATGGCCGCCCCTTCGCACAACTCGATGACGCGGTCCGCATGCGCGATGGTTTCCGGCCGGTGCGCGATCACGATGCGGGTGATGTTCAGCGCCTTGATGGCGTGGTTGAGTCGCCGTTCCAGGGCGACATCCAGATGGCTGGTCGCTTCGTCCAGCACCAGGATCTGCGGCCGGCGATACAGCGCGCGGGCCAGGAACAGGCGCTGCTGTTGTCCGCCGGAGAGGGACGAGCCCATGTCGCCGACCAGGCTGTGATAGCCCATCGGCATGGCCACGATGTCCTCGTGCACGCCGGCCAGGCGCGCCGCGTCCTCGATGTCCTGCGGCGTGGCGAGGGCGTCGAACAGGCTGATGTTCTCGGCGATCGAACCGGTGAACAGGTGATCGTCCTGCATGACGCTGGCGGTCATCGAGCGATAGCGCGACTTGCCGAGCCGGCGCAGGTCGATGCCGCCGATCTCGATCGATCCCTGCTGCGGATCGAGCAGGCCGAGCAGCAGCCGGATCAAGGTGCTCTTGCCGCATCCGGACGGGCCGACGATGGCCACCGATTCGCCCGGTCGCACCTCGAAGCTGCACTCGCGCAGGATCCACGGCTCGCCGTCGGCATAGCGAAAGCCGACCTTGTTGAACGCCACGCCCGGTGCCGGCAGCGGGCCGATGTGCTCGCTGCTGGCGTAGGCTTCCGGCGCAGTCAGCACGATGTCGGCCAGGCGCTCGGCCTGCAGGCGCAACATGCGCAGTTCGATCACGTAATCGATCAGGCTGGCGACGCGGCTGCTGAACTGGTCGCCGTAGGCGACGAACGCGGTCAGCATGCCGACGGTGAACTGGCCCTTCAGCCCCAGCCACGCGCCCAGCCACAGCACGCCCAGCCGTTGCGCGCCGGTGGCCAGGCCCTGCAGCGCGGTGAACAGCATGTCCAGGCGCTGCACCGCGATCGAGGTGTTGAGCGTATCGGCCGCCGCATTGAGGTAGCGCCCGGTCTGTTCGGCTTCCTGGTTGTGCAGGCGGATCGTCTGCACCCCGCGCACCGCTTCCAGGAAGCGGCTGTGCTGTTTCGCGGTCACCGTGATCTGGCTGAGGTTGGCTTCGCGGTAGATGCGGAAATACAGCAGCCGCAGGCCCGCATACAGGGCCACCGCACACAGCACGATGGCCGACAGCAGCGGGCTGTAGGCGAACAGCACGACCAGGGTGATGCTGGCCATGAGCCCGTCGAGCAGGATCTCGACGAAGCGCGTGGTCAGGGTCTGCTGGATCGTGTCGATTGCGCCGAAGCGCGACACGATGTCGCCGAGGTGGCGCGCGCCGAAGTAGGCGTGCGGCAGCCGCATCAGGTGCTGGAACACGTTGCCGGTCCAGCCCAGGTTGAAGTGGGTGCTGAGCCACATCACCGTCCAGCTGCGCAACGCGGAGACCAGCGTTTCCAGCACGATCAGCAGGGCGAAGCTGAGCCCGAGGAAGGTCAGCAGGTCGTGATCGCCGTCGGCGATGACCTGGTCCACCACCAGTTGCATGAACAACGGCGCGAGCAAGGCGAACAGTTCCAGCACCAGCGCCAGGCCGAAGATCTGCGCGAGCCCGCGGCCCAGGCCGCGGATCGAGCCGGCGAGCGAGCGCAGCGAGACCGGCGGCGCCTCGCGCTGGCGCTGGAACGTGGGGCCTTTCGAAAACTCGATGGCGACGCCGGTGAAATGCCGCGCGACCTCGGCCAGCGGCAGGGTGCGCACGCCCACCGCCGGATCGTGCAGGGTGATCTTGTTCCTGCCGACCTCGTGCAGCACCACGAAATGGTCGAGGTCCCAATGCAGCACGCACGGCGTCTGCAACTGGCCGAGTTCGTCCATCTCCAGCCGCAGCGGCCGGCATTGCAGCCCCAGCGCATGCGCGACCTCGATCAGGCGTCGCGCGGTCATGCCTTTCAGCGACAGGGTGAAACGCCGGCGCAGCGCGGCCAGGTCGGTGTGGTGGCCGTGGTAGCCGGCGATCATCGCCAGGCAGGCGAGTCCGCACTCGGCCGCTTCGGACTGAAGCACGTTCGGCAGGCCGCGCGAGCGCCAGAAACGCAGCCGCGGTGTACCCTGCGCGCGAGCGGCATGCACGCTGTCGTCGTTCGCGCTGCGATCCTCGGCGCGGAGACTCACGAACCGCTGCTCCAGCGATGCCCCATGCCGTACAGCGGTTCGAAGATCCATTCGACGATGCGGCGCCGGTCCAGCAGCATGTCCGCCTCCAGCGCCATGCCCGGGCGCAGCGGCTGCTGCTGCCCATAGGCTTGCACGTTCTGGCTGGCCAGATCCACATGCGCCAGGTACAGCGAGTCGGTCGATGGCGGCGTGCCGCCGCCGAGCAGCAGGGTCACCTCGCCTGGCATCAGCGCGCTGCGCGAGACGCTGCGCACCACGCCATGCTGCAGGCCGAATTTCTGATACGGGAAGGCCTGGTAGTGCAGGGTGACATCCACGCCCGGATGCACGAAGCCGACCGCCTGGCTGGGCACCAGCAGCTGCGCCTGCAGCCGCGAACCGTCGGGCACGATGGCGAGCAGCGGTTGCCCGAGCGACACCGACGCGCCGGGCTTCACCAGCAGCGAGGACACGACGCCGCTGGCCGGCGCGCGCAGTTCGCTGGCGCGGCTCGCTTCGTTCTGGGCCAGCGCCTGTTCGACCTGCGCCAGTTGCCGGCGCAGTTCGTTGAGCTTGGCCGAGACCGCCAACGGCAGCTGCGTCAGCTGGTCGTCGAGCGCGCTCAGCTGTTGGCGCGTACCGGCGTGCTGCTGCTGCAGCGAGCGCAATTGCGATTCGTCGGCGAGCAGGGCCGATTGTTCCTGCTCGACCTGCAGCGCCGGGATGTAGCCGCCGGCCACCAGCCCGGACCACTTGTTCACCAGGTCCTGGACCAGCGCCATCTGTTTCTTCTCGATCGCGATCTGCGCGTCGATCTGCGCCAGCTGATCCTTCAGCAGGGTCTGCTGGGTGCGGTTGTCCTCGGCCTGCCTGTCGCGCAGGGTGAGCGCATCGCCGATGTCCTGGCGCAGGCTGCTGGCCTGCCGTTGCAGTTGCGTGCTGACGCCGGCCGCGGTATTGCCCAGCGCCTTGCTGGTGTGTTCGCCGGACAGGGACACCAGGATCTGCCCGGCGACGACGCGATCGCCTTCCGCAGCGGCGACGTGGTCGACCACGCCGACGGTGTTGGCGGTCAGGCTGATCAAGCCGGCGCGCGGCACCAGCAGGCCGGTGACGTGCACGCGCTGCGTGTAGTGTCCGGCGAACAGCCAGGCGAGGATCGAGGCGCCGATGAGCAGCGCGGCGACCGTCCATGCCTGGGTCGAGACCGGCGTGGCCAACCGCACTGTTCCCAGCCATGCCTGGCTGGGGGCGTCCAGCACTTCGCTGCGAAAAAGCGAACCTTCCATTTCAGTTCTTTCCGTATGAACTTCGCACGGGAAAATGCAGGCAGGCGGCGAACCTGGCGTTCCGTCAAGGACCCTGCGGCTGGTCCGGGCGCAACGGTTCCAGGCATGGCTTTCGCGAACCTTTCGGTATCGCGTCGCTGCGATCCGGCCATGGCGTGCGCATGCGCCGGGTGCTGCGAGCGAGTGAGACGGCGTGCGTCTTTCGCCGCCGCAACGCAAGGAAATCGGCGTCGCAGCAGCGCAAGCGGACGTGCGCACGCGGCTCGGCGCATCCTGTAGACAAATGCGCTGGACCTGCCTGCGGCGACGCAGGTGCAAGCCGAAAAGGGCGAGGTTGCGCCGTCACGCATTTCACGCATTTGCCGCGCACGCCGGATCGCGATCGGGCTTAAATGCGCCTGTCATGCCGCCGCCGCAGACTGGACGCGTGGCGGACGGCCACGTTGCCGCCGCCTGCCGATGCTCGCCAATCGCCTTCCCTGTCCGCCGCAGCGCGTGGCTGTCGTGGCCGTGCACGCTCCTGCGAGGTGGCGGGTCCGTGCTGCCGGCGCCGAGGGCGCTAAGCAAGTCACGCCGCTGCGGTCGCCGCGGGCGCGGCGCCGTCCGCGGCAGGCCGCGGACATGTGCGCATGACCGCTACACCGGTCTCCGTCGCGGCGACGCCGCTACGCGCAGGCACGTCCCGCGTCTGGCGCTACGCGCGCTGGCCGCTGCTGCTCTTGCTGGTGCTGCTGGCGGTGCTGGCGTTAGGTCCGCGGGTCGGCACCGTGCTGCCGCGCAGCGCGTTGCCGACCGTGCCGCAGGATCCGCTTGCGCTGCAGGCCTGGCTGGACGCGCGCGAGCGCGCCACTGCTGGCCTGCGTGCGGACAACCAGGCGCGCATCGTCTGGGCCGACCCGGCGCATCCGGGACGCCGCGATTGCGCCATGGTCTATCTGCACGGCTTCACCGCCAGCCAGGGCGAGGGTGCGCCGACCCACCAACGCCTGGCGCGCAGCTTCGGCTGCAATCTGTATCTGCCGCGCTTGCCGGGGCACGGGCTGGTCGCCGCCGACGCCTTGCGCGGCGTCGATGCGCCGCGCCTGCTCGGCGGCGCCGCCGAGGCGTTGGCGGTGGCGCGAGTGCTGGGCCGGCGGGTGGTGGTGATCGGCAATTCGATGGGCGGCGCGCTGGCGCTGCAGACCGTGGCCGCGCACCCGCAGCAGGTGCAGGCCCTGGTGCTGTGGTCGCCGCTGGTGCGCGAACACGGCGAGCAGCTGCAGCCGATGCTGTGGCCGTGGGGCGCGCAGCTGCTGCTGTGGTCGCGCAACGGCGGCGATCCGGTCATGCGCTATCCGGTCGACAGCGGCTACTGGGCCGACGCCACCCATGTCGACGGTTATCGCGCGCTGGCCGCACTGACCCGCGGCGGCATGCTGCCGGCGACCTATGCGCGGATCCATGTGCCGGTGTTCCTCGGCTACTACTATCGCGACGCGCAGCACCAGGACGCGACGGTATCGGTGGCGGCGATGCAGGCGATGTTCGCGCAACTGGGCACGCCGCCGGCGCTGCGCCAGGCGGTGGATTTTCCTGGCGCCGGCAATCACGTGCTGGCCTCGCCGATCCGCTCCAAGGCGGTGCCGGCGGTGTTCGCGGCGACCTGCCGGTTCCTGGCCGGCAAGGGCGGGCTGATCCAGCCGGCGAACCTGCCCGGCTGCGCGGCGGCGTGGGACGCCGACGAACGCCTGGACGCCGCCGCGACGCACTGAGCGCGACGCGGCGGCTATCAGGCCGTCACTGCAACTCGCGCAGGTCCAGCTTGCGCAGCTTCGGCGCTTTCCAGGCGGTAACGCCGGCCACGACCAAGGTCACGCATCCGCCCAGTACCACCGCGGGCACGAGTGTGATCAGTCGTGCCATGACCCCATCGTAGAACGCGCCAAGTTCGTTCGACGAGCCGATGAAGATGCCATTGATCGAAGACACTCGCCCACGCATCGCGTCCGGCGTGGCCAACTGCAGGATGGTCGAGCGCACGATCACCGACACCCCGTCGCACATGCCGTAGACCAGCAGGATCGCCGCCGACAGCCAGAAATGCCGCGACAGGCCGAAGGCGATGGTGCACAGGCCGAAGCCGGTCACCGCCAGCAGCAGGACGCGGCCGGCATTGCGCTGCAGCGGGCGCCGCGCCAGCCACAGCCCGACCAGCACCGACCCCAGCGCCGGCGCGCCGCGCAGGATGCCCAGGCCTTCGGGGCCGTAATGCAGGATGTCGTGGATGAAGGCCGGCAGCATCGACACCGCGCCGCCGAGCAGCACCGAGAACATGTCCAGCGCCATGGCGCCGAGCATGATCTGGTTGGAGAACACGAACTGCGCGCCCTCGGCGATGCTGCGGAAGATCGGCGCGCGCGGGCCGTCGTTGATCGGCTCGGCCACGCGCAGCAGCAACAGCGACAGCATCGCCACGCCGGCCACCGCCATGGCCACGCCGTAGGACAGGCCCTTGCCGCCCCAGCCGACCAGCACCCCGCCCAGCGCGGGCCCGATCACCATGCCTGTCTGGAACACCACGCTGCCGATGCTGGCGCCGCGCGCATAGGCCTCGCGCGGCAGCGTGCGCGCGAACAGCGCGTTGTACACCGGCGACAGGAACGCGCGCGCCGCGCCGGTCAGCGCGATCGCCGCGTAGATCGGCCACACGCCATGCATCGGCAGCCAGCCGTGGGTCAGCGCGGTCAGCACCCCCGCGGTCGCGACCAGGCCCAGGCTGGCGAGCATGCCCAGCCGGCGCCGCGGCAGGTGATCGACCAGGTAGCCGGCGAACGGCGCGATGCAGAAGAACGGCAGGATCTCGGCCAGCCCGATCAGCCCCAGCGAGAACGGATTGCGGGTGATCTCGTAGATGTGCCAGCCGACCGTGACCGCGACGATCTGGTAGGACAGCATCGCGCAGATGCGATAGGCCAGCACCAGCGCGAAGCCGGGATGCGCCAGCAGCGTGCGCAGACTCTGTGCAGGGGGGAGCGGGGTGCTCATGCCTGTGCGCGCGCACTGTCCTGGATGAACGCCAGGATCGCGGCCAGGCCGTTGCTGCGGGTCGGCGACAGGTGCTTGCCCAGGCCGATCGCGGCGACGAAGTCCGGCGCGGTGGCCAGGATCTGCTTCGCGCTGCGTCCGGAATAGACCCGCAGCGCCAGGTAGATCAGCCCGGAGACGATCGCCGAATCGCTGATCGCATGGAACACCAGCCGCTGCGCGTCGCCCTCGGGCACGATCCACACCATCGACTGGCAACCGTGCAGGCGATGCTGCTCGGTCTTCCACTCCTCGGGGAACGCCGGCAGCTTGCGGCCAAGATCGATCAGGTACTGGTAGCGCTCTGACCAGTCGCCGAAGAAGCCGAATTCCTCGGCGATGGCGGCCTGCGCGTCGGCGGGCGTGGGTTCGAGCGGGAAATCGGTATCGGTCATCTCAAATCCAAGATCAAGCGGTAAAGCCCCTCTCCCTCCGGCGACCGTAGGGAGTCCCCGTGGGAGAGAGGGGTTGGGGCGAGGGTAGGGGCGCAGCCTCGTTAGAAATTGATGCCAGCCGCTTCGTCCGTACCCTTATCGAGTGTTGCCGTACCCTCATCCGCCCCTTCGGGGCACCTTCTCCCAGTGGGAGAAGGGAAAAGCTCAGCCACGCTTCCAACGCACGCCTTGCGCGGTGTCTTCCAGTACCACGCCTTCCTCGGCCAGTTCCTGACGGATCGCGTCGGCGCGGGCGAAATCGCGGTTCTTCTTTGCGACGGTGCGCGCGTCGATCAGCGCCTGGATGCGCGCGTCGTCGCCGTCGCCGACGCCGCGGTTGAACCAGGCCTCGGGCGTCTGCTGCAGCAGGCCCAGTGCCTTGCCTGCGCCGAGCAACTTTGATCGGAGCGCCAGCAATTCAGGAAGGTGTGCCGAACGTTCGGCACCGTGCGCGAGCTGATTGCGCACGGCACGTGCCTCGGTGGCGATGCTGGCAAGGACCGACAACGCCAGCGGAGTATTGAGGTCATCATCCAGAGCGGCTTCCACTTCGTCAGGAATGGCCGTCTCCCGCATTGGTTCTGGGTCATCTAGGGAGCCGAAGACATCCAGATCGCGCAAGGTGCCGTACAGCCGGTCCAGGGTGTTCTTGCACTGCTCGATCAGCGCCTCGGACCAATCCAGCGGCTGCCGGTAGTGCGCGCTCAACAGCGCATAGCGCAGCGCTTCCGGCGGATGCCGGGCGATCAGGTCGTGCACGGTCTCGATGTTGCCCAGCGACTTGCTCATCTTCGCGCCGCTGAAGTTGAGCATGCCGTTGTGCAGCCAGAACCGGGCGAAGGTGGCGCCGCCGTGCGCGCATTCGCTCTGCGCGATCTCGTTCTCGTGGTGCGGGAACTGCAGGTCCACGCCGCCGGCATGGATGTCGATGGTCGGCCCCAGGTGCGCGGCGGCCATCGCCGAGCATTCGATGTGCCAGCCGGGACGGCCGCGGCCCCACGGCGAGTCCCAGCCCGGCAGGTCGTCGCTGGACGGCTTCCACAGCACGAAGTCGCCCGGGTCGCGCTTGTACGGCGCCACCTCGACGCGGGCGCCGGCCAGCATCTCTTCCGGGTCGCGCCGCGACAGCTTGCCGTAGCCGGCGAAGCTGGCCACCGCGAACAGCACGTGGCCCTCGGCGGCATAGGCGTGGCCGCTGCCGACCAGCCGCTCGATCATCGCCACGATCTGCGGGATGTGCGCGGTGGCCGCCGGCTCAAGGTCCGGCGGCATCACGCCCAGCGCGGCCATGTCCTGCCGGTAGATGGCGGCGAAGCGGTCGGTGATGGTGGCGATCGGCACGCCCTGCGCCTGCGCGGCGGCATTGATCTTGTCGTCCACGTCGGTGATGTTACGCGCGTAGCGCAGCGCGCCGTAGCGGCGCCGCAGCAGGGCCGCCAGCACGTCGAACACCACCGGGCCGCGCGCGTTGCCGATGTGCGCGTAGTTGTAGACGGTGGGGCCGCAGACGTACAGCGTGGGACCGGCGACCGGATCCAGCGGTTCGAAGGCATCGACCCGGCGGGTCAGGTTGTTGTGCAGGCGCAGGCTCATCGGCATCGGGCGTGGGGAAGCCTTGCGATTCTACCGGCAGCGGCCCAGGGCGTCTCATCCCTTCCGGGCTGGGCCGCGTCGTGTCCGCCAGACTTGGTAGCGGGCGATGCGTGGCGCAGCCGGATCCAGTCGCGTCGCGCCGGCTGGCGACCTGCCAGGCCCGATCCGCAGAACCGCGCTTGCGCGCGCCGGCTGCCGCGTTGTCGTAAGTGTCGGCTTCCTAGCGCTTCCTTGCCGGTGCACGCACGAAATCGGTGCGACCTGCCCGGGAACGGAACATGTCCCACCCCAAGCCGGGACAGGCCATCGAACCGTAGGCTCGCGTTCAGCCCGACGCAAGCTGCGATGCCTACACTGATCGATCTGTCCTTCGAAGCCTGGTGCCGATGCGTCCGTACCTGTTGTTGCCGCTGGTCGGCCTGTTCGCATGCGCCGCGCCGGCCTGGGCGCAGGACAGCGAGGCGCGCAACCGCGTGGTGGTGATCGAGAACGTCAAGCTCGACTACGCGCAGGTGCTGAACGTGGAGCCGGTCTACCAGACCCTGCGCGCCACCCGCACCGAACAGCAATGCGACCCGGTGCAGACGCCGGCCCCGGCGCCGGCCCCGGTCAAGCCGGAGGACGACAGCCGCCTGAACCGGTTGATGGATTCGGTCAAGGACATCTTCAGCCGCCGCCACGAAGAGGCGCCCGCGCCGGCCGCGGCCGCGCCGGTGCCGGCGTCGAGCGGGCGCAACTGCCGCACCGTCGAGGTCGGCCGCGAGTTCCGGCGTCCGATCGCCTACGACGTGGACTATGTCTACAAGGGCACCAAGTACCGCTCGCGGCTGCCGGAGGATCCGGGCAACCGGCTGCGCATCCGCGTGTCGGTGGCGCCGTACGTGCCCGACGCGGTCGTGGTGCCGCCGCGATGAGCGCGCGCGCTTGCGCCTGCGGCGTGCGCGTGCGAGGATGCGCGCCGATGAAAGCGAACCTGCCCCAGCACGATCTCAGCGCCGCACGCATGGCTTCGGGCATGACGTCGCGCGCGCGTCGACCGGAATCCCACATCCTGGCTGGGTAACCGGAACGCTGTGCCGTTCGTTCTGAAAAACCCAGCCCGAAGCTGGGTTTTTTCGTTTTCATACCCCGGAAAGGTTTCACCCGTAAAGAACTGACTACCGCGCGTCCCGCGCACGCCACCGCCGCGGTGGCTCCACGCAGCAAAGGATGGACCGATGTCTCTGAAGCACTTCTTGAACACCCAGGACTGGAGCCGGGCCGAGCTGGACGCGCTGTTGACCCAGGCCGCGCTGTTCAAGCGCAACAAGCTGGGCAGCGAGCTGAAGGGCAAGTCGATCGCGCTGGTGTTCTTCAACCCGTCGATGCGCACCCGCACCAGCTTCGAGCTGGGCGCGTTCCAGCTGGGCGGGCATGCGGTGGTGCTGCAGCCGGGCAAGGACGCCTGGCCGATCGAGTTCGACCTGGGCACGGTGATGGACGGCGACACCGAGGAGCACATCGCCGAGGTGGCGCGGGTGCTGGGCCGCTACGTCGACCTGATCGGGGTGCGCGCGTTCCCGAAGTTCGTGGACTGGGCCAAGGACCGCGAGGACCAGGTGCTGAAGAGCTTCGCAAAATACTCGCCGGTGCCGGTGATCAACATGGAGACCATCACCCATCCGTGCCAGGAGCTGGCGCACGCGCTGGCGCTGCAGGAGCATTTCGGCACCCAGGACCTGCGCGGCAAGAAGTACGTGCTGACCTGGACCTACCACCCCAAGCCGCTGAACACCGCGGTGGCCAATTCGGCGCTGACCATCGCCACCCGCTTGGGGATGGACGTGACCCTGCTGTGCCCGACCCCGGACTACGTGCTGGACCAGCGCTACATGGACTGGGCGGCGCAGAACGTGGCCGAGAGCGGCGGTTCGCTGCAGGTCAGCCACGACATCGACAGCGCCTACGCCGGCGCCGACGTGGTCTACGCCAAGAGCTGGGGCGCACTGCCGTTCTTCGGCAACTGGGGCCCGGAGAAGCCGATCCGCGACCAGTACCAGCACTTCATCGTCGACGAGCGCAAGATGGCGCTGACCAACAACGGCGTGTTCTCGCACTGCCTGCCGCTGCGTCGCAACGTCAAGGCTACCGATGCGGTGATGGATTCGCCGAACTGCATCGCCATCGACGAAGCCGAGAACCGGCTGCATGTGCAGAAGGCGATCATGGCGGCCCTGGCGGGCCAGGGCCGCCGGGATTCGTGATTGGGGATTGGGGATTCGCAACAGCGACTTCCCTTCCCGCTCTTAAATTAGTCAACCGCAGAGAGATTCCCCCATGTCGCAGCAAACCGCTTCCACCAATCCCGAATCCCCAATCCCGACTCCCGGCACCAAGGACATCGTCCTGGCCTTCTCCGGCGGCCTGGACACCAGCTTCTGCATTCCCTATCTGCAGGCCAAGGGCTACGCCGTGCACACGGTGTTCGCCGATACCGGCGGGGTGGACGACGAGGAGCGGGACTTCATCGAGAAGCGTGCCGCCGAGCTGGGCGCGGCCAGCCACGTCACCGTCGATGGTGGTCCGGCGATCTGGAGCGGCTTCGTCAAACCGTTCGTGTGGGCCGGCGAGGGCTATCAGGGCCAGTACCCGCTGCTGGTGTCCGACCGCTATCTGATCGTCGATGCCGCGCTCAAGCGCGCCGACGAACTGGGCACCCGGATCATCGCGCACGGTTGCACCGGCATGGGCAACGACCAGGTGCGCTTCGACCTGGCGGTCAAGGCGCTGGGCGACTACGAGATCGTCGCCCCGATCCGCGAGATCCAGAAGGAGCACACCCAGACCCGCGCCTACGAGCAGAAGTATCTGGAAGAGCGCGGCTTCGGCGTGCGCGCCAAGCAGAAGGCCTACACGATCAACGAGAACCTGCTCGGCGTGACCATGTCCGGCGGCGAGATCGACCGTTGGGAAGCGCCGGGCGAGGGCACCCGCGGCTGGTGCGCGCCGCGCAGCGCGTGGCCGATCGAGCCGCTGACGGTGACGGTGAAGTTCGAGCACGGCGAAGCGGTGGCGGTGGACGGCAAGCCGCTGGACGGCGCCAAGCTGCTGGCCAAGCTCAACAAGCTGTTCGCCCCGTACGGCGTGGGCCGCGGCATGTACACCGGCGACACCGTGATCGGGCTGAAGGGCCGCATCGTATTCGAGGCGCCGGGCCTGATCGCGCTGCTGGCCGCGCACCGCGCGCTGGAAGACGCGGTGCTGACCAAGCAGCAGAACCGCTTCAAGCCGGACGTGGCGCGCAAGTGGGTGGAGCTGGTCTATGAAGGCTTCTACCACGATCCGTTGAAGACCGACCTGGAGGCGTTCCTGAATTCCTCGCAGGCCAAGGTCAACGGCGAAGTGACGCTGGAGACCCGCGGCGGCCGCGTCGATGCGGTGGCGGTGAAGTCGCCGCACCTGCTCAACGCCAAGGGCGCGACCTACGCGCAGTCGGCGGACTGGGGCGTGGCCGAGGCAGAAGGCTTCATCAAGCTGTTCGGGATGAGCTCGACGCTGTACGCCCAGGTCAATCGCTGAAGGTAAAGCCCCTCTCCCGTCGGGAGAGGGGTTGGGGTGAGGGTACGTGCGCAGCCTCACAACGTTTCGACCGCGCAAGCTTCCCCGCACCTTCACCCGCTCGCGCGAGATTCGATTCACCAGGCTTCGCCCGTACCCTCATCCGCCCCTTCGGGGCACCTTCCCCCGAGAAGGGGGCCATGGTCCCGAAGGGAGAAGGGACTCTGCACCTTTGCCAGGCCATTGCTGCAACCGACATGACCGATCTGCTCGAACCCACCCTCGCGCACCTGCAGCAGCTGGTGTCCTTCGATACCCGCAATCCGCCGCGCGCGATCGGCACCGATGGCATCTTCGATTACCTGCGTGCGCAGCTGCCCGGATTCCAGGTCGAGGTGATCGATCATGGCGCCGGCGCGGTCAGCCTGTACGCGGTGCGCGGCACGCCCCGGTACCTGTTCAACGTGCACCTGGACACGGTGCCGGATTCGCCGCACTGGAGCGCCGACCCGCATCGCATGCGTCGTACCGACGACCGCGTGATCGGCCTGGGCGTGTGCGACATCAAGGGCGCGGCCGCGGCGCTGGTCGCGGCGGCCAATGCCGGCGACGGCGATGCCGCGTTCCTGTTCTCCAGCGACGAGGAAGCCAACGATCCGCGCTGCATCGCCGCGTTCCTGGAACGCCGCATTCCCTACGAGGCGGTGCTGGTGGCCGAGCCGACGATGAGCGAGGCGGTACTGGCGCATCGCGGCATCAGTTCGGTGCTGATGCGCTTCGCCGGCCGCGCCGGGCATGCGTCGGGCAAGCAGGATCCGTCGGCCAGCGCGCTGCACCAGGCGCTGCGCTGGGGCGGCAAGGCGCTGGACCATGTCGAGTCGCTGGCGCATGCGCGCTTCGGCGGCCTGACCGGCTTGCGCTTCAACATCGGCCGGGTCGAGGGCGGCATCAAGGCCAACATGATCGCGCCGGCCGCCGAACTGCGGTTCGGTTTCCGGCCGCTGCCGTCGATGGACGTGGACGCGCTGCTGGCGACCTTCGCCGGTTTCGCCGATCCGGCCGCCTCGCACTTCGAGGAGACCTTCCGCGGGCCGAGCCTGCCGTCGGGAGATATCGCGCACGCCGAGGACAAGCGCCTGGCCGCGCGCGACGTCGCCGATGCGCTGCACCTGCCGATCGGCAATGCGGTGGACTTCTGGACCGAGGCCTCGCTGTTCTCGGCCGGCGGCTATACCGCGCTGGTCTACGGCCCGGGCGACATCGCCCAGGCGCACACCGCCGACGAGTTCGTGACGCTGCAGCAGCTGCAGCGCTACGCCACCTCGGTGGACCGCATCATCAACGGCGTGCGCTGAGCGCGCGCCGCCGGGGCCACG
Source organism: Xanthomonas sp. GW (assembly GCF_014236815.1). Taxonomy (NCBI): domain Bacteria; kingdom Pseudomonadati; phylum Pseudomonadota; class Gammaproteobacteria; order Lysobacterales; family Lysobacteraceae; genus Xanthomonas; species Xanthomonas sp. GW. Next base: position 3,149,395 of record NZ_CP051189.1, on the reverse strand, counting down.
GCCCTTCCATCCCGGATCACGGAACCGCCATCACCGCCATGCACGCCAACAAGCAAACCCGCCAGACCATCGTCCGCCTGCTCTCGAGCATGGCCAGCGCCAAGGAGATCAGCCAGTACCTCAAGCGCTTTTCGCAGCTGGACGCCAAGCGCTTCGCCGTGGTCAAGGTCGGCGGCGCGGTGCTGCGCGACGATCTGGAGGCGCTGACCTCGTCGCTGTCGTTCCTGCAGGAAGTCGGGCTGACCCCGATCGTGCTGCACGGCGCCGGTCCGCAGCTGGATGCGGAGCTGTCGGCCGCCGGCATCGAGAAACAGACCGTCAACGGCCTGCGGGTGACCTCGCCGGAAGCGCTGGCGATTGTGCGCAAGGTGTTCCAGGCCTCCAACCTCAAGCTGGTCGAAGCGCTGCAACAGAACGGCGCGCGCGCTACCTCGATCACCGGCGGGGTGTTCGAGGCGCAGTACCTGGACCGCGACACCTACGGCCTGGTCGGCGAGGTCAAGGCGGTGAACCTGGCGCCGATCGAGGCCAGCCTGCAGGCCGGCTCGATCCCGGTGATCACCAGCCTGGGCGAAACCCCGAGCGGGCAGATCCTCAACATCAACGCCGATTTCGCCGCCAACGAACTGGTGCAGGAACTGCAGCCGTACAAGATCATCTTCCTCACCGGCACCGGCGGGCTGCTCGACGAGGAGGGCAGGGTGATCGATTCGATCAACCTGTCTACCGAGTATGCGCACCTGATGCAGCAGCCGTGGATCAACGGCGGCATGCGGGTCAAGATCGAACAGATCAAGGATCTGCTGGACCGCCTGCCGCTGGAATCGTCGGTGTCGATCACGCGCCCCGCGGACTTGGCCAAGGAACTGTTCACCCACAAGGGTTCTGGCACGCTGGTACGGCGCGGCGAGAAGGTGCTGCGCGCCACGGCGTGGAGCGAGCTGGACACGCAGCGGCTGAAGTCGCTGATCGAATCCAGCTTCGGCCGCACCCTGGTGCCGGACTATTTCGACAAGACCCGGCTGCTGCGCGCTTACGTCAGCGAGAACTATCGCGCCGCAGTGATCCTGACCAACGAGGATGGCTACACCTACCTCGACAAGTTCGCCGTGCTCGACGACGCGCAGGGCGAAGGCCTGGGCCGCGCGGTGTGGAACGTGATGCGCGAGGAGACGCCGCAGCTGTTCTGGCGCTCGCGCCACAACAACCAGGTCAACATCTTCTACTACGCCGAATCCGACGGCTGCTTCAAGCAGGAGAAGTGGAAGGTGTTCTGGTACGGGCTGGAGAACTTCGAGCAGATCCAGCACTGCGTGGCGCATTGCGCCACGCGCAAGCCGACCCTGCTGGGCTGAGCACGATGAGCCTGGACCTGCTGCCTGCGCTGTGGCGCGACGTGCCGACCTTGCAAGGCCTCCATGCGTCGCTGGAACCGTTGCAGCATGCGCATGCCGACGCCTTGCGCGCGGCGCTGCACGGCAGCGGCCTGGAGCGGCTGTGGTACACCAGCGTGCCGGCGCCGGACCAGGTCGATGGCTATGTGGCCGCGGCGCTGGACGCGCAGGCGCAGGGCCGCGTGCTGCCGTTCGCGGTGCGCGATGCGGCCGGCGCGGTCGTCGGCAGCACCCGCTTCTACGGCCTGGACGCCGAGGTGCCGACGCTGCTGATCGGCTACACCTGGTATGCGCCGCGCGTGCAGCGCAGCGGGGTCAATACCGAGGTCAAGCGCATGCTGCTGCAGTACGCGTTCGAGACCTTGCAGTGCATCAGCGTCGGTTTCGAAACCAGCTGGTTCAACCATACCTCGCGCGCCGCCATCGCCCGGCTCGGCGCCAAGCAGGACGGCGTGCTGCGCAACCACAAGCGCCACGCCGACGGCACGCCGCGCGATACCGTGGTGTTCTCCATCATCGATACGGAATGGGCCGGGGTGAAACGCCACCTGCAGTTCCGCCTGGACTCGCATACATGACTTCCAACACCCATGGCGTCGGCATCGTCGGCGCGCGCGGCCACACCGGCGCCGAACTGATCAAGCTGGTCGCCGCGCATCCGCGGCTGCACCTGGCCTTCGTGTCCTCGCGCGAGCTGGCCGGCCAGCGCGTGGCCGAGCACAGCGCCGATTACCGCGGCGAATTGCGCTACGAAAATCTGGACGCCGACGCGGTGGCGGCCAAACGTGCCGATGCGGTGGTGCTGGCACTGCCCAACGGCAAGGCCGCGCCCTACGTCGCAGCGCTGGACGCGGTGGCGGCCGAGACCATCGTCGTCGATCTGTCGGCGGACTACCGCTTCGATCCCAGCTGGTACTACGGCCTGCCGGAACTGACCCGCGGCCGCTATGCAGGGCAGAAGCGGATCAGCAATCCCGGCTGCTACGCCACCGCGATGCAGCTGGCGATCGCGCCGCTGCTCGACCAGCTGGCCGGCCCGCCGCAGTGCTTCGGCGTGTCCGGCTATTCCGGCGCCGGCACCACGCCGTCGGACAAGAACAACCCCGAACTGCTGCGCGACAACCTGATGCCGTACGCGCTGACCGACCACATGCACGAGCGCGAAGTGTCCGCGCAACTGGGCGTGCCGGTGGAGTTCATGCCGCATGTGGCGCCGCATTTCCGCGGCATCACCATGACCGTGAACCTGTGGCTGCAGCAACCGCTCACCCTGGACACGATCCAGCGCCGCTACCGCGAGCGTTACGCCGGCGAGCCGCTGATCGAGGTGCTCGACGACGCGCCATGGGTCAGCCGTATCGCCGGCAAGCACGGCGTGCAGATCGGCGGCTTCACCCTGGCGCCGGGCAACAAGCGCCTGGTGGTGGTGGCGACCCTGGACAACTTGCTCAAGGGCGCTGCGACCCAGGCGATGCAGAATCTCAACCTGGCGCTCGGCTTGGACGAATTGACCGCGATTCCGGTGGTGGGGCAGACGCAATGAGCTTCCTTGCCGCGGCTTTCGACTCCCCATTCCCCATTCCCGATTCCCCCAAAAAATGACCAATCTCCTCTGGCAAAAACCCGGCGTCGCCGTCGATGCCAAGATCCAGGCGTTCCTGGCCGGCGACGACGTGATCCTGGACCGCGAATTCTTCCTGCACGACATTGCCGCCAGCGGCGCGCATGCCGAAGGCCTGCAGCGCATCGGCATCCTGTCGGCCGACGAACTGGCCGGGCTGCAGCGCGAACTGGCGATCCTGGCCGAGGATTTCCGCAGCGGCGCGTTCGTGCTCGACGAGCGCTTCGAAGACGGCCATTCGGCGATCGAGGCGCGGCTCACCGAGCGCCTGGGCGATGCCGGCCGCAAGATCCACACCGGGCGCAGCCGCAACGACCAGATCCTGGTCGCCACCCGCCTGTGGCTGAAGGAACGGCTGGCGCAACTGGCGCAGTTGAGCCGCGAGATCGCCAAGGTCGCGCTGGACCGCGCGCAGGCCGAGCAGGCGCTGCCGCTGCCGGGCTACACGCATATCCAGCGCGCCGTGGTGTCTTCGGCAGGGATGTGGTGGGCCGGCTGGGCCGAGGCCTTCATCGACGATGCGATCCGCGCCCACGACACGCTGCGCCTGATCGACGCCAATCCGCTCGGCACCGCCGCCGGTTACGGTGTCAATCTGAAACTCGACCGCGAGCACACCACCGCCGCGCTCGGCTTCGCGCGCATGCAGGTCAGTCCGATCTACGCGCAACTGTCGCGCGGCAAGTTCGAGATGGCCGCGCTGGAAGCGCTGGGTAGCGCGACCCTGGACCTGCGCCGATTGGCCTGGGATCTTTCGCTGTTCACCAGCGGCGAGTTCGGCTTCGTCGCCTTGCCGGCGCAGTACACCACCGGCAGCTCGATCATGCCCAACAAGCGCAACCCGGACGTGATCGAACTGATGCGCGCCACCCACGCCAGTGTGGCCGCGGCGCGTACCGAGATCGAGCAGCTGCTGTCGCTGCCGTCCGGCTACCACCGCGACCTGCAAAGCAGCAAGGGCGCGATCTTCCACGGCTTCGGCCGCGGCCTGGCCGCGCTGGAACTGCTGCCGGCGCTGCTGGCCAACCTGGAGTGGCGCGAAGACAGGCTGCGCGCGGCGATCGACTCGGGCATGTACGCCACCGACGTCGCGGTCGAGGCGGCGCTGGCCGGCGTGCCGTTCCGCGAGGCCTACCAGGCGGCGGCTGCGTCGGCTGCCAGCGCAGGGCAGGGGCGCACGCCGGAAGGCAGCCTGGCCGCGCGGGTCTCGCCCGGTGCTGCCGCCGACCTGCGTCTGGCCGAATTGCAATCGCGCTGGGATGCGCTGGCCTGAGATGGGCGCCGTCGACACCGCCACTGCCGAACACTACACCTGGGGTAGCGCTTGCGATGGCTGGCATCTGCTGCGTGGCGCCGACCTGGGCGTGATCGAAGAACGCATGCCGCCCGGCAGCGTCGAGCAACGCCACCTGCATCGTCATGCGCGGCAATTCTTCTACGTGCTGGCCGGGCAGGCGGTGCTGGAACTGGACGGGCGCCAGCACAGGTTGGACGCCGGCCAGGGACTGCACGTGCCGCCAGGCAGCGCGCACCAGATGCGCAACGCGTCGGCCGCGGACCTGCGTTTTCTGCTCGTGTCTGCGCCGCATAGCCATGGCGACCGCGAACCGGCGCCGCTCGCTTCGATGGGCACAGCGGAGGACGGTCGATGAACACCCTGTGCCTGGCGATGGCGATGCGCAAGCCTGATTTTCCTGCCGCGCTGGTCGGGCCGCATCGCGCCTTTCTAGCGTGGATGCGCGCCGAGGGCCGGATGGATGCGTTGGCGGCTTCGCCGCCAGCAGCGGCGTAGCGGATTGCCTTTTCATCGGAAGGAGGATGCATGAACCGATCGACCGCGTTGCCGCAGATAGCCAAGCGCTATGCCTGGGCCGCGCTGGCGGCGTTGCTGTTGCCGCTGCTGCTGGCGCCGTGCTTTCCGGCGCATGCGGCAGCCGCAGTCGGTGACGCGCTGAAGGTGGCGGTGTACCGCGGCAAGGCCGGTTGCCGCGGCTGTTCGGAAATGGTCGTGAAGTCGTTGCAGGGAAGCGGACTGAAGCTCGAAGTCGCCTATGTCGGCGAGCGCGAGCCGCTCAAGGTGAACGCGCGCACGCTGAGCGGATTCGACCTGTACATCCAGCCCGGCGGCGGGCAGGACATTCCCGCCGCCTACGCCGCCATCGGCGACGACGGTGCCGAGGCGATCCGCGCGTTCGTGCGCGGCGGCAAGGGCTTCCTCGGCTTGTGCATGGGCGCCTATCTCGCCGACCGCGACTGGATCGGGCTGGTCGACGTGGCGCTGCTATCGGAGGTCGGGCGCCCGGGCTCGAGTATCGACGACGAGGGCGACCATACGATCGATGTGCGCTGGGACGGGGCGCTGGAACGCGTCTACTATCAGGACGGTCCGTATTTCACCGGCAACGCCGCGTCGGGCTATGCGCCGATCGCCCACTACCGCAACGGCGACGTGGCCATGGCTCGCTACGGCTATGGCGCCGGCACGGTGCTGCTGACCGGCCCGCATCCCGAAGCTGACGCCAGCTGGATGGACGAGGATGGCGGCGACGCTTCGGCGCAGGACAAGATGCGGCGCCTGCTGCGCTACTTCGCGGCGACGCGCATGGCTGTGGTGCGCTAGTGTCGACAGCGGCCACTGGCAGGCGCTGCGGGAATGGCGGACGGCCACGCTGGCCGGGTGGTGACGTAGTCGATCGAGGAGAAGCGGGATGACGTTGTACCTGGTGATGGCGATGCGCAAGCCGGACTTTCCGCCGTCGGTGGTGCAGCCGCACCGCGATTTTCTCGCCGCATTGCGCGCACGCGGGCTGCTGGAACTGGCCGGCGGTTTCGGCGATGGCAGCGGCGGCGCCTACCTGCTGAAGAATGTCGCCAGCCTGGAGCAGGCGCGGGCGATCGTCGCCGAGGATCCGCTGGCGATCGAGGACGCGTCGGAACTGAGCGTGTATGCATGGAACGCGTAATGAGTCGGGCGCGGCGGCGATGAATGTCGTGACCGCTGGCGCATCGGCGTTCGTCGAGCAGGCGTTGCCGCCGTGGCGGCGCGCGGTGCTCAAGGTCGGCAGCAGCCTGCTCGCCGCCGATGGCGGCGGCGGGCTGTCGCCGCGCTACGCGCTGGGGCTGGCGCAGTTCGTCTCGGCCAACCTGGCGGCCGGGCGCGAACTGGTGATCGTGTCCTCCGGTGCGGTCGCCGCCGGCCGCGCGATCCTGCCGCGGGCCGCCGAGGCCGGCGCGGCGATCGCCGCGCGGCAGGCGCTGGCCGCGCTCGGCCAGGCGCAGCTGATCGCGCTGTGGCAGCGCTTCTTCGAGCGCCCGGTGGCGCAGGTGCTGCTGACCCACGACGACCTGCGCAACCGCCGCCGCTACCTCAACGCGCGCGCCACCCTGGGCGAGCTGTTGCGGCTGGGCGCGCTGCCGGTGGTCAATGAGAACGACACCGTGTCGGTGGACGAGCTCAAGCTCGGCGACAACGATAATCTCGCGGCCATCGTCGCCGCGCTGGTCGATGCCGACGCGCTGTTCATCGCCACCGACATCGACGGCCTGTACACCGCCGATCCGCGCAGCGATCCGCGTGCGCAGCCGCTGGACGACGTCCCCGAGCTGACCGCGGCGGTGCTGGCGATGGCCGGCGGCAGCGCCAGCAGCGTCGGCACCGGCGGCATGCGCACCAAGCTGGAGGCCGCGGCCAAGGCCGGCGCCGCCGGCATCGAGACCTATCTGTTCAACGGCCGCAGCGCCGAGGTGGTGCGCGGCCTGGCCCAGGACCGCCTGCGCGGCACCCGCATCCATCCTGCGCGCACCCGCATCGCCGCGCGCAAGTACTGGCTGCGCCAGGTGCCGGTGGAACCCGGCGCGATCCTGGTCGACGCCGGCGCCGCCGACGCGCTGGCCGACAAGGGCGCCTCGCTGCTGCCCGGCGGCGTGGCCGGCGCCGAAGGCGACTTCCGCCGCGGCGACATGGTCGAGGTGCGCCTGCGCGACGCCACCGGCGAGCGCTGCCTGGCGCGCGGCGTCAGCCAGTACTCCGCCGCCGACGTGCGCCGCATCGCCCGCCGCCACTCGCGCGACATCGAAGCGATCCTGGGGTATAGCTATGGAGAGAATGTGATTCACCGCGACGATCTGGTGGTGATTCGGGACTCGGGACTCGGGACCCGGGACCCGGTGTAAGCGCGGCCGGCCGGCGCATGGCCGGGCCGATACGCCATCGCATCGCTTACCTTCGGCAAATGCGAAAACGCTTCGAACATCTTTCGCATCGATGGCTTGACAGTTCCCGCCGCTCGCACAGCCTTTCCGAGTCCCGAGTCCCGAGTCCCGAGTCCCGCCTAAACACTGGAACCATCCATGAGCACGATCCGAATCCAAGCCCTGCAATGCCGCGATGCCGCGCAGGCGTTGGCGCAGTTGTCCTCGGCGGCCAAGCAGGCCTTGCTGGAGGCGATGGCGGCGGCGCTGGAGGCGGATGCGGAGACGATCCTCGCCGCCAATGCGCGCGACCTGGAGGCGGCGCGGGCCAGGGACGTCGGCACTGCGATGCTCGACCGGCTGGCGTTGGACGGCAAGCGCCTGGCCGGCGTCGCCGCGGCGTTGCGCGAGGTGGCGGCGCTGCCCGATCCGGTCGGCCAGGTCACCCGCGACGACGTGCGCCCGAACGGCATCCGCGTGCAGAAGGTGCGGGTGCCGCTGGGCGTGATCGCGATGATCTACGAGGCGCGCCCGAACGTCACCGCCGATGCCGCGGCGCTGTGCATCAAGGCCGGCAACGGTGTGATCCTGCGCGGCGGCTCCGAAGCGATCCATTCCAACACCGCGATCGCCGCCGCGCTGCGGCGCGCGCTGCGCGAAGCCGGGATCGGCGAGGACGCGCTGACCCTGGTCGAGGACCTGCGCCGCGAGACCATGCTGGAACTGCTGCAGCTCACCGACATCGTCGACTTGGCGATCCCGCGCGGCGGCGAGGGCCTGATCCGCTTCGTCGCCGAGCACGCGCGGGTGCCGGTGATCAAGCACTACAAAGGCGTATGCCACCTGTTCGTGGACGCCTCGGCGGACCTGGAACTGGCGGTGAAGCTGCTGGTGGACGGCAAGACCACGCGCCCGGCCGCGTGCAATTCGCTGGAGACGCTGCTGGTGCACGCCGACGTCGCCGCGCGCTTCCTGCCGCTGGCGGCGCAGGCGCTGCAGCAGCGCGGCGTGGCCCTGCGCGGCGACGACGCCAGCCGCGAGCTGCTGCCGGACATCGACGCGGCCAGCGATGCCGACTACGCCGCCGAATTCCTCGACCTGATCCTGGCGATTCGCGTGGTGCCGGACCTGGACGCGGCGATCGCGCACATCCGCCACTACGGCTCGGACCACACCGAAGTCATCGCCACCGCCGATGCGGCCAACGCCGAGGCGTTCGTGCAGGCGCTGCGCGCGGCGGTGGTGATGGTCAACGCCTCCTCGCGCTTTTCCGACGGCGGCGAACTCGGCCTGGGCGCGGAGATCGGCATCTCCACCACGCGCCTGCACGCCTACGGCCCGATGGGCCTGGAAGCGCTGACCGTGGAGCGCTTCGTGGTGCGCGGCGCGGGGCAGGTGCGGCACTGACCGTTGCACCTGCCTGCGCTGCGGTAACGGCGCGGCAGGCGGAGCGCCTAGGATCCGGTCGGCAACGGATCTTGGTTGATGCTGGATACCACGCGGTTGCGTCCTGCGGCCTTGGCCCGGTAGAGCATGCGGTCGGCTTCCGCCACCAGTGCATCGATCCGCGGCACGCCGCCGACCGAGGTCGCCACGCCGATGCTGATGGTGGCGTCGATGCGGCGTCCTTCCACTTCCCTGGCGTCGGCCATGAACGCAAGGCGCAGCCGCTCGGCCATCGCGTTGGCCTGCGCCAGATCGGTGTCCGGCAGCACGCAGACGAACTCTTCGCCGCCGAAACGGAAGATCCAGTCGCCCTTGCGCAGGCTGCGTTGCGCGACCTGCGCGGCCAGCACGATGACCGCGTCGCCAAGCCGATGGCCATGGCGGTCGTTGATGCGTTTGAAATGGTCGATGTCGAAGAACAGCACCGAGCGGCGGCGCGCGCCGCGATCGCGCCATTGCTCCGCGCGCTGCTCGAAGAAGCGGCGGTTGTACAGGCCGGTCATCGGATCGCGCACCGAGTCGTCGTAGTAGCGCAGCGCGTCGCGCTCCTTGTGCATGGCCACCAGCAGCGCGCTCGCCAGCAGCACGTGCAGCAGGATCCGCACGTTGTAGAACACCACTGCCCAGGTCTGCGCGGGCGCCGCGCCCAATGGCTGCGGCAGCCAGTGCGCGAAGGCCACCGCCAGCGCCGCCAGCCCTGCGGCCACCCCGAATACGATGGCCAGCAGCCTGGCCGACGGAAGGCCGCCGTTGCGCCGGCGCCACAGTTCTCTCGCCGGTAGCGCGCTGTAGAGGCAGACCAGCCCGACGCGCAGGCCCGCGTTGGCCATGGCCCAGCCGTAGCGGTCGAACACGGCGATCGCCAGGCCCAGCCACAGCAGTGCCGGCAGCAGCAGCCAGCCCCAGCGCGGCGGGCGGTCGTAGAACGCGCGGATCGCCTGCCAGCCGAACGCATAGGCGAGGGTGATGCAGAACGCGCCCAGTTGCAGACCGAGCCTGCCGGGAAACGCCTGCGGCTGGATCAGGAAGGCGCAGCCGCAGGCGCCTGCGAAGAACGGCATCGCCAGCCACAGGCGCTTGCCCGCCTGCGGGCGGGCGACCAGCACCAGCAACGACAGGCACAGCAGCACCACGGTGGTGTAGCCGAGCAGCGTGGGGACATCGACCATGGCGGCAACGAAGGCCTTGTACTGGCGGGTGGTTGCCAGACAGGCCTTATCGGAAAACGCCATTATCCCCCCATTGTTCCGACGCGTGCGGGGCGCGTTGCCGACGCCGTTCCGCGCTGCGGCCCGCCGCTTCAGGTTCACGACGCAGCCGCCATGCGCGCCGAGGCGGGAGCGACACTTCCGCCAGGGCCGCGGTTGCGCCTACAGTCGCGATCTCACTGTCCGGAGGTTCCATGCGCCCCATCGCCGCCCGCTTGCTCGTCACCGTCATTGCCGCCGCGCTGGCCGCCGCCGCCCAGGCGCAGACCGCGCCGATGACCCCCGACATCACCGGCAAGGCCTTTGTCGCCCCGACCGAGGCCAACGACTACATCAAGCGCGAGGTGATGATTCCGATGCGCGACGGGGTCAAGCTGCACACGGTGATCGTGCTGCCCAAGGGCGCGCAGCACGCGCCGATGCTGCTGACGCGCACGCCCTACGACGCCAGCGGCCGCGCCAGCCGCATGGCCTCGCCGCATATGCGCGACCTGTTGCCGCAGGGCGACGAAGTGTTCGTCGACGGCGGCTACATCCGTGTGTTCCAGGACATCCGCGGCAAGTACGGTTCGCAGGGCGACTACGTGATGACCCGGCCGCTGCGCGGCCCGCTCAACGGCAGCAAGGTCGACCATGCCACCGACGCCTGGGACACGATCGACTGGCTGGTCAAGAACGTGCGCGAGTCCAACGGCAAGGTCGGCATGATCGGCTCGTCCTACGAAGGCTTCACCGTGGTCATGGCGCTGACCGACCCGCATCCGGCGCTGAAGGTGGCCGCGCCGGAAAGCCCGATGATCGACGGCTGGATGGGCGACGACTGGCTCAACTACGGCGCCTTCCGCCAGGTCAACTTCGACTACTTCACCGGCCAGCTGACCCAGCGCGGCAAGGGCAGCGGCATCCCGCGCCACGGCCACGACGACTACAGCAATTTCCTGCGCGCCGGCTCGGCCGGCGACTACGCCAAGGCCGCGGGCCTGGAGCAGCTGCCGTGGTGGCACAAGCTCACCGAGCACCCGGCCTACGACGCGTTCTGGCAGGGCCAGGCGCTGGACAAGGTGATGGCGCGCACCGCGCTGAAGGTGCCGACGATGTGGCTGCAGGGCCTGTGGGACCAGGAGGACATGTGGGGCGCGATCCACAGCTACCAGGCGATGGAGCCGCGCGACGCCGGCAACGACAGGAACTATCTGGTGATGGGGCCGTGGCGGCACAGCCAGGTCAACTACGACGGCTCGGCGCTGGGCGCGCTGAAGTTCGACGGCGACACCGCGCTGCAGTTCCGCCGCGACGTGCTCAAGCCGTTCTTCGACCAGTACCTCGTCGATGGCGCGGCCAAGGCCGACACGCCGCCGGTGTTCATCTACAACACCGGCGAGAACCACTGGGATCGCCTGCAGGCCTGGCCGCGCAGCTGTGAGCAAGGCTGCGCGGCGCGCAGCAAGCCGCTGTACCTGGGCGCCGGCGGCACGCTGTCGTTCGACGCGCCCACGGCCGGGCAGGGCGACTACGAGGAATACGTGTCCGACCCGGCCAAGCCGGTGCCGTTCGTGCCGCGCCCGGTCGATTTCGGCGATCGCGACATGTGGACCAGCTGGCTGGTGCACGACCAGCGCTTCGTCGATGGCCGCCCCGACGTGCTGACCTTCGTCAGCGCGCCGCTGGACGCGCCGCTTAGCATCGCCGGCGTGCCCGACGTGCACCTGCAGGCCTCCACCAGCGGCAGCGACAGCGATTGGGTGGTGAAGCTGATCGACGTCTACCCGGACGAAATGGCCTCCGATCCGAAACTGGGCGGCTACGAACTGGCAGTGTCGATGGCGATCTTCCGCGGCCGCTACCGCGAGAGCTTCGAGACGCCCAAGCCGATCGCGCCGAACCAGCCACTGGTCTACAGCTTCGGCCTGCCTACCGCCAACCACACCTTCCAGCGCGGCCACCGGGTAATGGTGCAGGTGCAGTCCAGCCTGTTCCCGCTGTACGACCGCAACCCGCAGACCTACGTGCCCAACATCTACTTCGCCAAGCCCGGCGATTACCAGAAGGCGACGCAGCGCATCTGGCACACGCCGCAGCAGGCGAGTTACATCAGTCTGCCGGTGCGCTGAGCGCGTCGTCCCCGGCGCGCTAGGGCGGGCGCCGGGGCCTTTCTCAACAGTGACGAGCGGCGCACAGATGCGGCGCAGCACGCGTTGCTCGCGCCATGCCGGTGCTGCATCGCGCTATATCAAATCGGGCAGCAGGCACGCGCCGCCGAGACGATGCCTGCCGCGAGTCGGGTCTGCCTGCATGGGCCTGCACGATCGGATGGGCCGGGAGGCATCGAGCGCCACTTGCCTGGCTACACGGACGCGATGTCGGCTTCGGATCGGAGCAGGCGAGGCCGCCGTCATGAGCGTGCAGCGCAAGCGCCAGCGCCTTGCCGCAGACACAAAAAAACCCGGAAAACTGACGTTTTCCAGGCTTCTTGTGACCGTAAAACTGGTCGGGGAGACAGGATTCGAACCTGCGACCTCTACGTCCCGAACGTAGCGCTCTACCAGACTGAGCTACACCCCGAAGGAGCCGCACATGATACGGGGGTCACCCGCATTCGGCAAGATCCTTTGCGAAAAAATTTCAGTCGGCGGCGTCGGGGGCGGCGCCCTCGCGCGCCTCGAACCACATGCCGTTGAGGATGGCGGCGGTGGAGGCCAGGCCAACACCGAGAATCCAGGCGAAATACCACATGCTGCAATCTCCTATGCGAATGGGTTGAACGCGCTCAGTACGCGTTGGGGTTGTCGTCCAGCGAGGCGGCGCTGACCTTGCCCTTCAGCACCCGGTACACCCAGGTGGTGTAGCCGATGATGATCGGCAGGAACAGCGCGGTGGCCAGCAGCATGATCCACAGGGTCAGGCGGCTGCTGGAGGCGTCCCACACGGTCAGGCTGGAGCCGGGCTGGCTGGAGGAGGGCAGCAGGAACGGGAAGATCGCAAAGCCGACGGTGAGGATGATGCCGGCGATGGCCGCGCCCGAGGCGAGGAACGCCAGCCCGCCGCGGCGCTTGTGCAGCAGTACCGCGCTGAGCAGCAGGCCGAGCAGGCCGGCCACCGGCGCCAGCGCGGTCAGCGGCATCGACTGGTAGTTGTGCATCCAGCCGCCGACCTCGCCGAGCACCGCGGTCTTCAGCAGCGGGTTGGTGGCGCCGTCGGTGACCGCTTGCGAGGTCACCTCATAGCCGGGCAGGCCCAGCGCCACCCACACGCCGCCGGCGGCGAACAGCGCGCACGCCACCAGCGCCGCCACGCTGCCGTAGCGGGCCGCGCGCTCGGCTACCGGGCCGTCGGTCTTCAGCACCAGCATCGCCGCGCCGTGCGCCACCAGCATGCTCACGCTGAGCAGGCCGGCGAGCAGCGCGAACGGCATCAGCAGGCCGAAGAACGTGCCGGTGTAGAACACCCGCAGCGTGTCGTCGAAGTGGAACGGCACGCCCAGCACCACGTTGCCCACCGCCACGCCCATGATCAGCGCCGGGATGAAGCCGCCGACGAACAGCGCCCAGTCCCAGCCGTTGCGCCAGCGCTGGCTGGGCAGCTTGCCGCGGAACTTGAACCCGACCGGGCGCAGGATCAGCGCGAACAGGATCACGAACATGGCCAGGTAGAAGCCGGAGAAGCTGACCGCGTACAGCGGCGGCCAGGCGGCGAAGATCGCGCCGCCGCCGAGCACCAGCCAGACCTGGTTGCCTTCCCAGACCGGGCCGATGGTGTTGACCACCAGCCGGCGTTCGGCGTCGTTCCTGGCCACGAACGGCAGCAGCGCGCCGACGCCCAGGTCGAAACCGTCCATCACCGCGAAACCGATCAGCAGGATGCCGAGCAGCAGCCACCAGATCAGGCGCAGCGTGGTGTAGTCCAATGCAATGAAGTCCATCGTCATTCTCCTGCCGGGATCAGAGTTGACCGGCGGCCGCGGTGGCGGCAAGGGGCGCGGCGGGGCGCGGGGTCGGCTGCAGCAGCGTGGGCAGGTGGTCCGGGCCCTTGCGGATCGCCTTGAGCATCAGCTTGATTTCGATGACCAGCAGCACGGTGTAGATCGCCACGAAGCCGGCCAGGGTGATCAGGATCTCGTGCAGGGCCAGGCCGGAGGCGGCGTAGAACGTGGGCAGCACGCCTTCCACCGCCCACGGCTGGCGGCCGTACTCGGCGACGAACCAGCCGCATTCGATCGCGATCCACGGCGCCGGCAGGGACCACAGCGCCAGCTTCAGGAACCAGCGCTTGTCCTCGAAGTTGTGCTTGCACGAGAACCACATCGCGGCGATGAAGAACGCGATCAGGTAGAAGCCCAGGCCGGCCATCACCCGGAACGTCCAGAACAGCGGCAGTACGCGCGGTACCGTGTCGAGCGCGGCCTTGGAGATTTCTTCCGGCGTGGCGTTGAGGATGTCGTCGCGATAGCGCTTGAGCAGCAGGCCGTGGCCCAGGTCCTGCCAGTGGCGGTCGAACACCTCGCGCGCCTGCACGTCGTTGCGGTCGGCCTTGAGCCGTTCCAGCGCGCCGTAGGCGATCTGGCCGCCGCGGATGCGGTGCTCGGCGCGCCCGACCAGTTCCAGGATGCCGGGAATCGGCGTGTTCAGCGAGCGCGTGGCGACCAGGCCCATCAGGTACGGCACCTTGATCGCGTAGTCGTTCTTGCCGGTGGCCTGGTTGGGAATGCCGAAGGCGGTGAAGTCGGCCGGCGCCTGTTCGGTCTCCCACATCGCCTCGATCGCGGCCAGCTTCATCTTCTGGTGCTCGTTGGCGGCATAGCCGCTCTCGTCGCCGAGCACCACCACCGACAGCGAGGACGCCAGGCCGAACGCGGCGGCCACCGCGAACGAGCGCCGCGCGATGTCGCGGTGCGTGCCGCGCAGCAGGAACAGCGCGCTGATCGACATCACGAACACCGCGCCGGTCACGTAGCCGGCGCTGACCGTGTGCACGAACTTGGCCTGCGCCACCGGGTTGAACACCACCGCCATGAAATCGACCACTTCCATGCGCATCGTGTCCGGATTGAACACCGCGCCGGTCGGGTTCTGCATCCAGCCGTTGGCGATCAGGATCCACACTGCCGACAGGTTGGTGCCCAGCGCCATCAGCCAGGTCACCATCAGGTGCTTGACCGGCGACAGCTTGTTCCAGCCGAAGAAGAACAGGCCGATGAAGGTGGCTTCCAGGAAGAACGCCATCAGCCCTTCGATCGCCAGCGGCGCGCCGAAGATGTCGCCGACGTAGTGGCTGTAGTAGGACCAGTTCATGCCGAACTGGAACTCCATGACGATGCCGGTGGCCACGCCCATCGCGAAGTTGATGCCGAACAGCACGCCCCAGAACAGTGCCATGCGCCGCCAGACTTCCTTGCGGGTCATGACGAACACGCTCTCCATGATCGCGATCATGAAGGACAGGCCGAGGGTGAGCGGGACGAACAGGAAGTGGTACATGGCGGTCATGGCGAATTGCAGCCGCGACAGCTCTACGACAGTGGTGTCGATCATGGCTGTGCTACCTCGTGGGGAATGTGCATCTGGGTGGCCGGGTGGCGGTAGGTTGAGGGCGATGTTCCGCTTCCGCCGCGCGCGGGGCCTTGATCCAGATCAATGCCCTTGCCGGCCGCGATCGGCATCGTGGCGGCACGCGGCGGTCCCCATCCGGATGCCGCCTTACAATGGCGGCCCGTTCGCCGCGCAGAGTCCGTTTTGACCGATCCCGCCGAGTCGTCCGCCATACCGCCTGCCGAGTCGCCGCACCTGCGGCGGCAACGCGTGCGCTGGCTGGCGTCGCTGGCCAGCGCGGCGCGTGGGCGGCAACGGCTGGCCGCGGCCGCGATCAGCCTGTCCGGGGCGCTGCTGATCGTGCAGGCCGGCGCCATCGCCTGGCTGCTGCAGGCCTTGCTGGTGGAGGGTAGTGAACTGCCGCAGGCGCTGCCCGCCTTCGCCGTCCTGGCGCTGGTGCTGGTCGTGCGCGCGATGCTCGGCGCCTGCGCGCAGCGCGCCGCCGGCGATGTCGCCGATGCGGCGAAGTTCGAACTGCGCCGGCGCGTGTACCGGCGCCTGCTGCAGCGCGGCCCGCTGTGGCTGCGCAGCCAGCGCAACGGCGAACTGGGCGAATTGCTGCTGGCCCACGGCGACGCGCTGGACGGCTACTACGCCGGCTACCAGCCGGCGCGGCTGGAAGTGAGCGTGGTGCCGTTGCTGATCCTGCTCGCGGTCGGCTGCAGCGACTGGGTGGTGGGCCTGCTGCTGCTGTTCACCGCGCCGCTGGTGCCGATCTTCATGATGCTGGTCGGCTGGGGCGCCGAAGCCGCCGGGCGCCGTCAGCTGCGCGAGCTGGCGCGGATGGGCGGGCATTTCGCCGACCGGCTCAAGGGCCTGGGCCTGCTGCGCCTGTACGGCCGCGGCGAGGACGAACTGCGCGGCATCGCCGCCGCCGCCGAGGGCGTGCGCGAACGCACCTTGAAGGTGTTGCGCATCGCGTTCCTGTCCTCGACCGTGCTCGAGTTCTTCGCCTCGGTCAGCGTGGCGATGGTGGCGATGTACCTGGGCCTGAGCTACCTGGGCATGATCGCGCTGCATGCGGCGGTGCCGACCCTGGGCGTGGGCGTGTTCTGCCTGCTGCTGGCGCCGGAGTTCTACGCGCCGCTGCGGCGCCTGGCCGCGCACTACCACGACCGCGCCAACGCGCTGGCGGCGGCGGCCGAAGTGGAGCGCCTGCTTGGTGAGTTGCCGGATGCGGCGACAGCGCTGGTGCCGTCTATGTCGTCGCCGGCCGTTGCCGCGCCGGCGCTCGCATCGCTGGCGCCGCCGGTGTCTGTGCCACCTGCGCCCGCGATGCCGGCAACGCCCGATGGGTACGCAGTGCCGTCGCCTGCAGCACCGCCGACGCCTGCGGTGCCTGCAACGCTCGCACTGCCTGAAAAGCCTTCAGTCCCCGCAGTGCCCATGGCGCTGGCGACGCCGGCAGCGCCAGCGCAGCCGCTGCTGCGCGCCGAAGGGCTGACGCTGCGCCCACAAGGCGCGCGCTGCGATGCGCTGCAGGATCTGTCCTTCAGTCTGCAGCCTGGCCAGCGCCTGGCTCTGGTCGGACCCAGCGGCAGCGGCAAGAGCACGCTGCTCGAAGCGCTGGCCGGCTGGCTGCCGCCGCGCGCCGGTAGCCTGCAACTGCGTCCCGGATTGCGCGTCGGCTATGCCGGGCAGCGCCCGTACCTGTTCCACGGCAGCATCGCCGACAACCTGCGCCTGGCCGCTCCGCGGGCCAGCGCCGCGCAGCTGCACGCCGCGGCCGAGGCGGCGCAGGTCATGCGCTTCGCCGCGCACCTGCCGCTGGGCCTGGAGACCGTGATCGGCGAGCGCGGCTTCGGCCTGTCCGGCGGCGAGGCGCGGCGCATCGGCCTGGCGCGGCTGCTGCTGCGCGATCCCGAACTGTTGCTGCTCGACGAACCCACCGCCTTCCTCGACCCGGACACCGAAACCGAACTGCTGCGCACCCTGGCCGCCTTCAGCCACGGCCGCAGCATGATCGTCGCCACCCACAGCGAGGCCGCGATGCGTTGGGCCGACTGCGTGCTGCGACTGCCGGCGCGCGCGGCGACGGACGACGCGATCGGAGCGGCGCCATGAGCGGTCCCGCGCGCGACGACGACCTGCGCAGCGTGTTCGGCCGCCACCTCGGCCGCCTGCTGCTGACCGCGCTGCTGCTGCTGTGCACGATGCTGGCCGGGGTCGGCCTGCTCGGCCTGTCCGGCGGCTTCCTGACCGCCGCGGCGCTGGCCGGCGTGGCCGGCATGGGCAGCGGCTTCAACTTCTTCTCGCCCTCGGCCGGCATCCGTGCCTTGACCTTCGCGCGCATCGCTTCGCGCTACGGCGAAAAGCTGGTCGGCCATGACGCTACCTTGCGCATCGCCCGCGACCTGCGCGTGTGGTTCTTCCGCCGCGCGCTGCCGTTGGCACCGGCCAAACTCGGCGCCAGCCGCACCGGCGAACTGCTGGCGCGCCTGATGTCCGATATCGGCGAGGTCGATGGCCTGGTGGTGCGCGCGTTGGCACCGCTGGCGGCGTTGTTGGGCGTCGGCGTGGCCGGCGTGGCCGCGGCCGCCGCGATCTACTGGCCGGCGGCGCTGCTGTTGGCGGTGCTTGCAGTAGCGATCGGCGCCGGCGTGCCGTGGCTGGTCGCGCGCGGCGGCCGCGTGCGCGAGCAGCGTCGCGCGCAGCAGCGCGAGACGCTGCGCACGCTGGCCTACGAAGGCCTGGAAGGTGCCGCCGACCTGGCCGCGCTGGACGCGCAGGCCGACTGGATCGCGCGCGTGGACGCCAGCGCGCACGACCTGCGCGCGCAGGACCGCCAGCAGCGGCAGCGCCTGATCGGCGGCAATGCGCTGCACGCGCTGTGCGCCGCGCTGGGCTTGCTGGCGATGCTGTGGATCGCGCTGGGCGCGGCGCGCGCCGATCTGATCGGCGCCGAGCAGGCGGCCGGATTGATCTTCCTCACCGTGGCCCTGCTCGAAGTCTGGGCGGGCGCCGGCCTGGCCTGGCAGGCGCTGCAATCCGGCCGCGTCGCCGCGCAGCGGCTGCAGGCCATCGCCGGCCAGAGCGCGCCGGTGGCCGACGCCGCGCAGCCGCAACCGCTGCCCGATGTCGGCGACGTGCAGTTCGACGCCGTCGTCTTCGCCTGGCCCGGCGAGACCCGGAATGTGCTCGACGGCATCGACCTGCGCATCGCCCCGGGCGAGCGCGTGGCCATCTGCGGCGACAGCGGCAGCGGCAAGACCACGTTGTCGGCGCTGCTGCTGCGCTTGTGGGATCCGCAGCAGGGCAGCGTCCGCTATGCCGGCGTGGACCTGCGCGAGCTGGCCCAGGCGCAATGGCACCAGCGTATCGCCTGGCTGCCGCAGGGCGCGCCGGTGTTCGCCGGCAGCGTGCGCGACAACCTGCGCCTGGGCGCGATCGATGCCGACGACGCCAGCTTGCAGCGCGCGCTCGCCGACGTACGCCTGGGCGCGTGGCTGCACGAAGTCGGCGGCCTGGACGCCTGGCTGGGCGAGAACGGCGCGACCATGTCGGCCGGCCAGGCGCGGCGCCTGGCCCTGGCCCGCGCGCTGCTGCGCAACGCGCCGCTGCTGGTGCTGGACGAGCCCACCGAGGGCCTGGACGTGGACACGGCGCAGGCCTTGCTGCGCGACCTGACCAGCGCGCTCGGACAGCGCAGCCTGCTGCTGATCAGCCACGACGCGCTGCCCGATGGCGTGGTGCACGCGCGCTATCGGTTACAGCAGGGGCGGCTCGTGCCGCTCAGCTGAGCCGCACCGGTAGCGTGCCGGGTCAGCCATTGGTGCCGTCTGCGGCGAACGCAGCGCACAGGCATGCGCCGCGCCAGGCGCACACGGGCCGCGCCGCGGCGCGGATCACGCGCTCAGCAAATTGCGCAACGCCTGCGCGTCCGCCGCCAGCAGCAGCCAGGCCAGCGCGAACAGGTTGAGCAGCACCGCGGCCCAGAACACGAACTGAAAGCTGGTCTTGCGCGATTTGTGCCGAAACTGGCCCTGCGCGAACAGCGCGCCTGGCCAGCCGCCGGCCAGCGCCAGCAATTGCAGCGTCGCCTCCGGGGTCCGCCACTGGCCGCGCTGTGCCGCCGACTTGTCGATGCCATACAACAGCAGCGCGGCGGCGCTGCAGCCCAGGTAGCAGGCCGCCAGCCACCACGGCACGCGCCCGCTCGCTGCGGCACCGACGATGGCCAGCAAGGCGCCGGCACCGAGCCAGCGTCGCGGCAGCCAGGGCGCTGCATGCGCCGCCCCGCGGCGTGCGCCCGGCAGCGTGGCGCGAACCGCGTGGATACGCACGGCGGACACGCGCCCACGCGCATCGGTCGCGGTTTCGTAGGTGATCGCATCGCCGTCGCGCGGCCGCCGTCCCGCGCGCCGCTCGAACGCCTGGATATGCACGAAGGCGCGCGTGCCGCCGCCGTTGGGAACGACAAAGCCGAAACCGCTGGCGTCGTTCCAATCGCTCAGGCGTCCTTGATAGCGCATCGCACGGGCATCGCGCGTGTCGCGGCTCAGCATTGCGCCAGGAACGCGCGCACCGCCGGCCCGAAACGCGCGAAATCGACCAGGAACGCATCGTGTCCCTGCGGCGAGTCCAGGCCCAGGAACTGCGCGTCGGCGCCGCCGGCGCGCAGGCCGTCGGCGATCTGCTGCTGTTGCTGCACCGGGAACAGGATGTCGGTGTTGGCGCCGATCGCCAGCGCGCGTTCGATGCGGATCGTCGCCAGCCCGGCGAGCACGTGGCCGCCGGCGTATTCGGCCAGGTCGAACCAGTCCATCGAACGGCTCAGATACAGGTAGCAGTTCGGGTCGAAGCGGCGCACGAAGCGTCGCGCATGGCCTTCCAGGTAGCTTTCGACCTGGAATTCCAGGCCGAACGGATCCTCGTCGGCCTGGTCCGAATCCAGCCGCACGCGGCCGAAGCGGCCATCCCATTCCAGCGCCGAACGGTAGGTGATGACGCCCAGCTTGCGCGCCATGCGCATGCCCGACTCCGGATACGTGGCCTCGTCGTAGTCGCCGCCGTTCCAGTTCGGATCCAGGCGGATCGCCTCGCGCTGCAGCGAGCGGATCGCGATCGAGAACGGCAATGCCTGCGCGCTGCCGGAGATGTTGATGTGGCTGCGCGCCAGCCCCGGGTGCTGGCGCAGCAGCGCCAGCGCGGTCATGCCGCCCATCGAGTTGCCGATCACGCACGCCAGCCGCTCGATGCCCAGCGCGCGCACCACGTGCGCGGCGGCGTCGGCGACGTCTTCGATCGACAGTTCCGGGAAGCGCAGGCGATACGGTTGCGCGTCGTCCGGATCCGGCGAGGCCGGGCCGGTCGAGCCCTTGCAGCTGCCCAGCGAATTCACGCAGATCACGAACCAGCGCTGCGTGTCGATCGGCTTGCCGGCACCGAGCATCGCCTCCCACCAGCCGGGACTAGGGTCGTCGGCGTGCGCGGCGGCGTGCGCGTCCGGCGACAGCCCGGTGACGATCAGGATCGCGTTGCCGCGGTCCGCCGCCAGCGTGCCCCAGGTCTCGTAGGCGACGCGCGCATCGCGCAGCTGGCCGCCGCGCTTCATCGGGAACGGCGAGGGCAGGGCGAGGAAGCGGCTGCCGGGAGGAATGAATTCGGTCATGCGCCGATTCTAGCCGTGCCGCGGCGGACGCGGCGTGCGTGCGGCGTGGCGAAGGACGGTGCGGAGGCGATGCGGGCGCGGTCGATGCCCCCTGTAGGAGCGGCTTCAGCCGCGACATGGGCACCGGAAGGGTGTCGACTGCGGAAAATTGCTGTCGCGGCTGAAGCCGCTCCTACAGGGACGCCGAGCTATGGCTTGCCGAGCACCAACTCCACCGGCGTCGCCGTCGGCAGCGTCACTGTGACCGGTGCCGATTCCAGGTCGCCTTCCTGGCGCATCGCGTTGCCGCTGTTGGAGAGCCGCGCCAGCACCTGCACCTGCTTGAGCTGCGACAGCTTCTGCGTCGGCATCGGGCTGTCGCCGTCGCTCAGGGTCACGCGCAGCGGCAGCGACTGCAGCGGATGCTTCTGCACCGCGACTGGCATCGGCGGGCCGCCGGGCACGCGCGCGATCACGAACACACTGGCGTCGCCGCGCACGCGCACGCGTGCGGCGAAGTCCGGGTCCAGCGACACCGCAACGGTGAGCGTGCCGGCAGTGGCGGGTGCAGACGAAGCGGCAGGGTTCTGCGCGGCCGTTGCGCTTGCCGCAGCCGTCGCCGCTGCGCCTGATGCGGCGGCCGGCAGCGCCGGCAAGCCGGCATCGGCACGCGCAGCATCGATCTGCGGACGCAGCGCCGCGGCGGTGGCGGCATCCACGCGCGGCAGCAGCGCTTCCCAGGTCGCCGCGGCCTCGGCATGTTGGCCACGCTGGCGCTGCGCGATGCCCAGGAACCAGGCGGCGCGCTCGTTGTTCGGTTCGACCTGCAAGGCATGCTGCAGCCAGGCGATGCCTTGCGCATCGAACTGGCGCTGCGGCGTGGCCAGCGCGCGCGCTTCGGCCGCCTGCACCAGCCATTGCGCTGCGTCCGGCGCCAGCTGCACCGCACGTGCGAATGCGGCGGCGGCTTCGTTGGGGCGGCCCAGCGACATCTGCGAGCGCGCCAGCAGCGCCCAGCCTTCGGCGCGACCGGGATCCTTGGCCAGTGCCGCCTGCAACTGCGCCACCCCGTCTTCCAGGTTGCGCGGGGCTTCGCGGTTCTGCGCCTGCAGCGCGCGCGGCGTGCCGACCAGTGCATACAGCGCGGCGGCCGCCACGCCCAGCGCCAGCACCGCGACCGCGAGCAGCGGCGCGCCGCCGCGGCTGCGCCGCAACGGCCACAACACCGCGCCGAACACCAGCGCGGCCAGGGCCGCCGCGGCGGCATGCATGCCCCAGCTCAGCATCGCCTCACCATTCCTGTTCCTCCTGCGCCGGCGGCGCAGCGGCGGCCGGCGCGCGGCGGCGCACCACCCAGACCACGAGCAGCGCACCGGCGCCGAGCAGCAGCAACGGCCCGAACCACAGCAGCCAGGTGCGCGCTTCCACCTGCGGCCGGTACAGCACGAACTCGCCGTAGCGATCGACCAGGAAGCGCTTGATCTCCGCGTCCGAACGCCCCTGCTGCATCAGTTGCAGCACTTCGCGGCGCAGGTCCAGCGCGATCTGCGCATGCGAGTCGGCCAGCGACTGATTCTGGCACTGCACGCAGCGCAGTTCGGCGGTCAGCGCATGGAAGCGCGCTTCCTCGGCCGCCGAGCGGTACGCCAGCGGGGTCTGATCGGCCACCGGCTGCGCGCCGGCGTGCCCGGCGCACGCCAGCAGCACCAGCAGCAGCGCGAGCCAACGGCGCGTCACGGTGCAGCCCGGCCCTGCTTGGCGGCCGGCGCGTCGCGCTCGGCCTGCAACAGCGCCGGCAGCAGTTCGTCCTGCACGATCTGGTCGGTCAATGCGCCCGAATGCTTCCAGCGCACCACGCCGTGCGCGTCGACCAGGAAGGTCTCCGGCGCCGCGGCCACGCCCCAGTCGATCGCGGTGCGTCCTTCCGGATCGAACAGCACCACGAAGAACGGATTGCCCAACTGCTCCAGCCAGTGCAGCGCGTCTTCGCGGGTGTCCTTCCAGTCGTAGCCGATCACCCGCACGCGCTTGGTCAGCGCGAAGCGGGTCAGCACCGGGTGTTCCTCGCGGCAGGTGGCGCACCAGCTGCCCCACACGTTGAGCACGTACGGCGCGCCGCGCAGTTCGGCGCTGCGCACATGGATCGACGCATCGTGCAGCACCGGCAGTTCAAACGCCGGCGCCGGCTTGCCGATCAGCGCCGACGGCAGCGCATCGCGATCGGCCACCCCGGAACGCTGCACCGCATAGAACATCAGCGCCAGCAGGCCGAGGAAGAACAGGGCGCCGAGCACGATGGCGGCGAGCGGCAGGCGGCGTGGAGCAGGAGCGGACATCAGGATTTCTCCGGGGAACGACGGAAGCGCCGGTCGCCGGCGGTGACGAAGCCACCCAGCGCCATCAGCGCCGCGCCGAGCCAGATCCAGCGAACGAACGGTTTGACATGCAGGCGCATCGCCCAGGCGTTGCCGCCCAGCGGTTCGCCCAGGGCGATATAGACGTCGCCGAACAGGCCGGGATGGATGCCGGCCTCGCTCAGGCTCTGCCCGCCGCTGGCGTAGACGCGCTTTTCCGGATGCAGCAGCGCCAGCGGGCGGTCGTCGCGCAGCACCTGCACGTGCGCGCGTTCGGACACGTAGTTGGGGCCGCGGATCTCGTCCAGGCTCTGGAACTGGAAGCGGTAGTGGCCCATCTGCAGGCTCTGCCCCGGCGCCAGCGCCACTTCGCGTTGCTGGTCCAGCGCTTCCACCAGCAGCGCGCCGGTCAGGAACACGGCGATGCCGGCATGCGCCAGGGTCATGCCCAGCATCTCGGCGGTGAAGCGGCTGCCCTTGAGCTGGAAGCGGCTCCACACGAAACGCGCGGTGCCCAGCAGCACCCAGGCCGCGCCGGCCACGCCGGCGGCGGTCTTCCACGGTCCCTGCGGCGCCAGGAAGAAACCGAGCACGCCGGCCAGCAAGGCAAGCCCGGCCCACGGCGCCAGCAGCGCCAGCGGCCGCGACGGCTGTTCGCGCTGCCAGCGGGTCAGCGGGCCGAATGGCAGCAGCGCCACCAGCGGCGCCATCAGCACCAAGAACAGGGTGCCGAAGTAGGGCGGGCCGACCGACAGCTTGCCCAGTCCCAGCGCGTCGGCCAGCAGCGGATACAGCGTGCCCAGCAGCACCATCGCGCAGGCGCAGGTCAGCAGCAGGTTGTTGGCCAGCAGCAGGGTTTCGCGCGAGGACGCGGCGAAGCGCTGGCGTTCGTCGCCGGCGCTGGCGCCGACGCGTCCGCCGCGCAGCGCGTACAGCAGCAGCGCGCCGCCGCAGACCAGGCTCAGGAACACCAGGATGAACAGGCCGCGGCCAGGATCGGCGGCGAACGAGTGCACGCTGGTCAGCACCCCCGAGCGCACCAGGAACGTGCCCAGCAGCGACAGCGAGAACGCCGCGATCGCCAGCAGCAGCGTCCATGCGGTGAAGCTGCCGCGCTTTTCGGTCACCGCCTGCGAATGCAGCAGCGCCGCGCCGGCCAGCCACGGCATGAAGCTGGCGTTCTCCACCGGGTCCCAGAACCACCAGCCGCCCCAGCCCAGCTCGTAGTACGCCCACCAGCTGCCCAGCGCGATGCCGATGGTCAGGAAACCCCAGGCCACGTTGGTCCACGGCCGCGTCCAGCGCAGCCAGCGCGCATCGACATGGCCGTCGAGCAGTGCGGCGATGGCGAACGCGAACGGCACCGCGAAGCCGACGTAGCCGGCGTACAGCAGCGGCGGGTGGATCACCAGGCCCGGGTCCTGCAGCAGCGGATTGAGGTCGCGGCCTTCCAGCGGCGCCGGCAGCAGCCGCGCGAACGGGTTGGAGGTGAACAGCAGGAACGCCAGAAATCCCAGGCTGACCAGCGCCAGCGTGCCGATCACCCGCGCCACCACCGGCGCCGGCAGGCTGCGCGAGAACAGCGCCACCGCGCCGGTCCACAGCGCCAGGATCAGCGTCCACAGCAGCAGCGAGCCTTCGTGCGCGCCCCATACCGCCGAATAGCGGTAGATCAGCGGCAGCAGCGAGTTGGAGTTCTCGGCCACGTAGGCCACCGAGAAATCCTGCACCAGGAACGCATGGGTCAGCACCGCGAAGGCGCCGGCGACCAGCGCCAGCTGCGCGAACGCGGCCGGCCGCGCCACCGCCATCCAGCGCGCGTCGCCGCGCTGCGCGCCGGCCAGCGGCACCGCCGCCTGCAGCAGCGCGGCGAGCAGGGCCAGGATGAGGAGGATCTGGCCGAGTTCAGGGAGCATGGCGGGGCCGGGACTCGGGACCCGGGACTCGGGACCCGGAAAAGCGGGACCGCGCGCGGCCTGGGCGTCGGCTGTTACGAGTCCCCAGTCCCGAGTCCCGCGTCCCGCAAAAAGCTCCAGTCACCGCGCCGCCTCCGCCACATCGTGCTTGCGATGCGCACTGCCCATCTTCTCTTCCAGTTCCTTGGGCATGTAGGTCTCGTCGTGCTTGGCCAGCACGTCCTCGGCCACGAACACGCCGTCGTGCATGCGGCCGGTGGCCACCACCGCCTGGCCTTCGCGGAACAGGTCGGGCAGGATCCGGTCGTAGCTGACGGTGAGCTGCGCATCGCCGTCGGTGACCCGGAAACGCGCCAGCAGCGAACCGGGCGCGCGCTGGAACGAGCCTTTCTCGACCATGCCGCCGAGGCGGAAGCGCGCGTG
This sequence comes from Xanthomonas sp. GW, assembly GCF_014236815.1. NCBI lineage: Bacteria > Pseudomonadati > Pseudomonadota > Gammaproteobacteria > Lysobacterales > Lysobacteraceae > Xanthomonas > Xanthomonas sp. GW. The sequence continues at coordinate 3,123,667 of NZ_CP051189.1, read as the reverse complement.
CTCGGCGGTCTTGCCGGCCAGCACTTCGGCCGGGGTGTACAGGTAGGCGGTGTTGCGCTGCAGGGCCATCGCCACCAGCGTGGTGGTCAGGCCGGCGGCCAGCACCAGCACCATCAACAGCAGCAGGCGGCGCTTGCGTTGCGGGGTCATCGGCTCAGGTCCAGCGTGGCCGGGTCGGGCTTGGGCTGCTGCTTGCGCTGCGCGCGCAGCCGTGCCGCGCGCAGGGCGCCGCGCAGTTGCAGCCGCGCCAGCACGAAGTCGGCCAGCAGCACGCCGACGAACACCGCATAGGCGCCGATCACGTAGGGCAGGTAGTTCATCCGCGCGCCTCCGCCAGTTTCGCCACCCAGCCCTTGCCGGCCTCGCGGCGCAGGTTGTCGGCGCGCGCGCGCGCCAGCAGCGAGCCGGCGAACCAGAACTTGGTCGCCGCCACCATCAGCCACAGCGGTGGCAGCATGCTCGGGTCCATGCTCGACTGGCCGAACAGGCGGATGGTCTGGCCCTGGTGCAGCGAGTTCCACCACACCACCGAATAGCGGATCACCGGCAGCAGCACCACGCCGACGATGGCCAGCAGCCCGGCCGCGCGCGCGGCGTTGCGGCGATCCTCGATCGCCAGGTACAGGCCCATCACCCCGATGTACAGGAACAGCAGGATCAGTTCGGTGGTCAGGCGCGGGTCCCAGTCCCACCAGGCGCCCCACATCGGCTTGCCCCAGATGCTGCCGGTCAGCAGGGTGATCACGGTGAAGGCGGCGCCGATCGGCGCGCAGGCCATCGCCAGCACCTCGCACAGCTTGATCCGCCACACCTGCGCGATCGCCGCGTACAGCGCCATCAGCCCGAACACGAACAGGCTCATCCAGGCGCTGGGCACGTGGATGTAGAGGATGCGGAAGGCGTCGCTCTGCAGGCGGTCGGCCGGCACCACGAACAGCGCCTGCCAGATCCCCAGCCCGCCCAGCAGCAGCGCGGCCAGATAGCACCACGGCGTCCAGCGCGCGGCGAAGCGGTCGAAGGCGGGGGGCGAACCGAGTTGGTGGAACCAGCGGACGACGGAGGACATGCGGTCGATTCTAGCGGGCGGGGGGCTTGCTACGGTGCGGCGACAGCGGTGCGACGATGGACCTGGACAATACGATGGTACGGCCCGCGCCGCGCCGGCGCTGCGCCAAATGCGCTCAGCTCAACGAGATGCGGATCGCCGCCGCCGCCGCCAGCGGCGCCAGCACCAAGCCCAGCACCAGCCCGGCCGCCAGCAGCAGCAGGCCGCCGCTGGGATCCAGGCCCTGCGCCGCGGCCGCCACGCTGCCGGCGCCGAACACCAGCACCGGCACGTACAGCGGCAGCGCCAGCAGCGCGACCAGGATCCCGGCGCGCTTCATGCTCACCGTCAGCGCCGCCACCACCGCGCCGATCAGGCTCAGCAGCGGCGTGCCCAGCGCCAACGATGCCAGCAGCACCGGCATGCGGTCATGCGGCAGGTGCAGCAATTCGCCCAGCAGCGGGGTCGCCACGATCAGCGGCAGCGCGGTGGTCAGCCAGTGCAGCAGCACCCGCACCAGCACCAGCCAGGCCAGCGGCACCGGCGCCAGCAGCCACTGTTCCAGCGAGCCGTCCTCGGCGTCGCCGCGGAACAGGCTGTCCAGCGCCAGCAGTCCGGCCAGCAGCGCCGCCAGCCACAGCGCGGCGCCGGCGACCTCGCCGAGCAGGCGCGGCTGGTTGCCCAGCGCCAGCGCGAACAGGGCCACGATCAGCAGCGCGAACAGCGCCGGCTGCAGCGCGTCGCCGCGGCGCCGCCACAGCAGGCGCAGGTCGCGCAGCAGCAGCGCGCGGGTGGCCTGCCACAACGAGGGCACCGGTGCGGCCAGGCTCATGCGGCCACCCCGCTCAGGCTCAGCATGCGCGTGCGCACCGGCGGCGCGGCGTAGGCGCCATGGGTGGTGACCAGCGCCGCACCGCCGCTGCGCAGGTGCGCGGCGATCATCCGGTTGACCAGGGTGATGCCGTCCAGGTCGAGGTTGGCGTAGGGCTCGTCGAGCAGCCACAGCGGCGCCGGCGACAGCCACACCCGGGCCAGCGCCAGGCGCTTCTTCTGCCCGGCCGACAGCTGCCGCACCAGGGTGTCCTCGTAGCCGGCCAGGCCGACGATGGCCAGCGCGCTGCCCGGCATCTGCTTGGCGCGGCGGCCTTGCAGGCCGCACAGGTAGTGCAGGTTCTCCAGGGTGCTCAGGTCCGCCTTCAGCGCGCCCAGGTGGCCTAGGTAGGCCATGTAGCGCGCGCGGTCGCCGCGGCGCACCGGGCGGCCGTCGATCTCGATGCGCCCGGCCTCGGCGCGCAGCAGCCCGACCAGCACCCGCAGCAGGGTGGTCTTGCCGGCGCCGTTGTCGCCCTGCACCAGCAGCGCCTCGCCCGCATCCAGATGGAAGTCCAGTGGGCCGAACACGGCGGCGTCGTCGCGGGCGAAGGTGAGCCCGTGCGCGGCCAGCAGCGGCGGCGGGGAATGCAGCGGATCGGTCATCGGCGGAGTGCCGCACCGGGACGGGCGCGGCGGCAGGCGGTGGGTGCGGGAGGCGCGCATTGTATCGGCATGCGGCCACCCGGCGCGGGCGCGGTTGCGGCGACTGCGGTGCCGCTGCCGCGGGGCTGCGCGAGGAACGCTGTTTTGCGCGGCGGCGACGCATCGCCGGCAAGCGGCTTTGCGTACACTCGACGCTTTCCCGCTCCCGTACCCGGACGCATGCACCCGCAGACCAAGCTGCCCAAGGTGGGCACCACCATCTTCACCGTGATGTCGCAACTGGCCGCCGAGCACGGCGCGGTCAACCTGGGCCAGGGCTTTCCCGACTTCGCCGCGCCGGCGCGGCTGATCGACACGCTGGCCCAGGCGATGCGCGAGGGCCACAACCAGTATCCGCCGATGACCGGGGTGCCGGTGCTGCGCCAGGCGATCGCCGGCAAGGCGTTGCGCTGCTACGGCGCGCAGGTCGATCCGGACACCGAAGTGACCGTGACCAGCGGCGCCACCGAGGCGCTGTTCAACGCCATCCATGCGGTGGTGCGGCCGGGCGAGGAAGTGATCGTGCTGGATCCGGCCTACGACAGCTACGAGCCGGCGATCGACCTGGCCGGCGCGCGCGCGGTGCACGTGCCGCTGGACCCGCAGACTTTCGCGGTGGACTGGGAACGGGTACGCGCGGCGATCACTCCGCGTACGCGGCTGCTGATCCTCAACAGCCCGCACAACCCGTCCGGCGCGATGCTCGGCGCCGACGACCTGCAGGCGGTCGCCGACCTGCTGCGCGGCAGCGACATCTTCCTGATCTCCGACGAGGTCTACGAGCACATCGTGTTCGACGGCCGCCGCCACGAATCGGTACTGCGCTGGCCGGAACTGCGCGAACGCGCCTTCGTCGTCTCCAGCTTCGGCAAGACCTACCACTGCACCGGCTGGAAGATCGGCTACGCGATCGCGCCGCCGGCCCTGAGCGCCGAATTCCGCAAGGTCCACCAGTACAACACCTTCACCAGCTTCGGCCCGGCCCAGTACGCCTTCGCCGCGATGATCCGCGACGAGCCCGAACACGACGAACAGCTCGGCGCGTTCTACCAGGCCAAGCGCGACCGCTTCCGCGAACAGCTGCTCACCACTAGGCTGAAGCCATTGCCGGTGCCGGGCGGCTACTTCCAACTGGTCGACTACTCGGCCATCAGCGACCTGCCCGACACCGAGTTCGTGAAGTGGCTGACCATCGAGAAGGGCGTGGCCGCGATCCCGCTGTCGCCGTTCTACCAGACCCCACCGCCCGGCCAGCGCTTGGTCCGGCTGTGCTTCGCCAAGAACGAAGCGACGCTGGATGCGGCGATCGAGCGGTTGCGCGCGCTGTAGCGCGCAACCGCCGGGATTGGGGATTCGGGATTGGGGATTCGTAGAAGCTAGGTACCCTTTAGCGGAAAGTCTGCTTCCCGATCCCAATCACGAGTTCAAATCCCGCTTTTGCCAATCCCGAATCCCCAATCCCAAATCCCGGCCCCTCAATGAACGACCTCCGCATCTCCCTGATCCAAGGCGACACCCGCTGGCACGATCCGGCCGGCAATCGCGCGCACTACGCCGAGCTGCTGGCGCCGCTGGCCGGGGCCACCGACCTGGTGATCCTGCCGGAGACCTTCACCAGCGGTTTCTCCAACGAGGCGCTGGACCAGGCCGAGGGCATGGACGGGCCGACCGTGGCCTGGATCCGCGAGCAGGCGGCGCGGCTGGGCGCGGCGGTGACCGGCAGCGTGCAGTTGCGCGTGCCCGGCGAGGACGGTGTCGCGAAGGTGTTCAACCGCCTGCTGTGGGCCACGCCCGACGGCGCGCTGCAGCACTACGACAAGCGCCACCTGTTCCGTTACGCCAACGAGCACCAGAGCTATGCCGCCGGGCGCGAGCGGCTGTGCGTGGAGTGGAAGGGCTGGCGGATCAATCCGCAGGTCTGCTACGACCTGCGCTTCCCGGTGTTCTGCCGCAACCGCTACGACGTCGAACGTCCCGGCCAGCTGGATTTCGACCTGCAACTCTTCGTCGCCAACTGGCCGTCGGCGCGCGCCTACCCGTGGCGCACCCTGCTGCGCGCGCGCGCGATCGAGAACCTGTGCTTCGTGGCCGCGGTCAACCGGGTGGGCGAGGACGGCAACGGCCTGCACTATGCCGGCGACAGCGCGGTGATCGACTTCCTCGGCCAGCCGCAGCTGGAGATCCGCGAGCGCGAGCAGGTGGCCACCACCACGATCTCGGCGGCGGCGCTGGCCGCGCACCGCGCGCGCTTCCCGGCCATGCTCGACGCCGACGCCTTTACCCTCGGCGCGGCCAACGCCGATCGCTGAACGGCGCCGTGCCGTGCCGCGATCGCTGACGCCGTCTTGCATGGCGCGCTGCTAGGCTCGGCGCGTTTCCCATCCACGGAGCGTCGCCATGCACAACAAACTGTTGACCACCGCCGCGCTGCTCGCCGGCATCGCCTTCATGCCGCAGGCGCATGCCGCCGGCAACATCGATTGCCAGCTGCGCTTCAATCTTTCGGGCTGGTCGGTGTTCTACAAGACCGCCAGCGGCACCGGCACCATTACCTGCGACAACGGCTCCAAGATCCCGGTCAAGATCAGCGCCAAGGGCGGCGGCCTGAGCGTGGGCAAGTCGAAGATCGTCGACGGCCGCGGCCGGTTCACCGGCGCCTACACCCTCAACGACCTGTTCGGCACCTACGCCACCGCCGAAGCGCATGCCGGCGCGGACAAGTCCTCCGACGCGCAGGTCATGACCAAGGGCGATATCTCGCTGGCCCTGGCCGGCACCGGCAAGGGCTGGGACCTGGGCGTGGCGGTCGGCGGTTTCACCATCGAGCGGCGCTGAGCCGCGCGGCGCCGTCTGCGATCGCAGCGGCGCCAGGGCGCTGCGGCTTCCCGAAGGAGGCCGCGGCGCCGGCAGGTCCGCTCACTGCTGAGCGAACACCCAGGCCAACTGGCCGCGCACCGGTTCCTTGGTGGCCAGGGTCTGCTTGTACAGCGTACGCGCGGCCCAGCACGCGTCTTCGTCGCTGGCATGCGCCATCTGCGGCAGCACCTTCAGCAGGCGCTGCTGCTGGTCGGAGGGCAGGGCGGTGATCAGGGTGGTCATCGCCGCCTGCACAGCGTCCGGCGCCACGGTCTGCGGCGGCGTGTTGCTCAACTGCGCGTCGGTCGCCTTGAGCGAAATCTCGAACCATTGATCGATCTGCGCCGGCGGCAGCGTCTCCAGCCCCTGCAGCATCGCCGCGCTCATCGCCTGCGCATCGTTCGGGTTGCCGCCGCGGGCCAGCAGCGCGCACTTGGGCACGTCCACTTTTTCGCTGACCGCGGCAAGGATTTCCAGGCGCTGTTCCAGCGTGGCATGGTCCAGCCGGGTGATGCCCTTCTGCGCCAGCTCGAAGCCGGCGCGCTGCGCCTGCGCCTTGTCGCCCTGCTTGAGCAACGCCACGTAGCGCGGGTCGTTGACCAGCTTGCGCAGCATGCGGTCGAACGGCTCGTGCAGCGGCGAACTCTTGGGGTAGGGGTTCTGCGCGGCGGCGACTTCTTCCTGCACCTTCTTGCACGCGCCCAGGCTCAGCACGGCGGCGATCAACAGGGGCAGCAGTATCTTCCGTGACATGGAATCTCCCGATCGGTAGGTGCGCCACCGCGGAAGTGGGCAGCGCAGGATGCGCAGGATATCGGCTTCGCCGGCTTCGCGCATCGGCGCCTCGGGAGTGCGGCCATGCGCGGATGCCGTAGCGGACCTGCGCGCCATGTCCACCTGCGCAGATGCAGACCGGTCGAACGCTTGTTGCGCAGGCAGTCGCTTGCCATGGCAAGATCGCCACCGACATCCGGCGTATGCGCATGCTGCAGGCAGGAGAGGCGATCGATGAGCAGGATCGGGCTGGTGATTGTGTTCATGGCGCTGCTGTCGGCGCGCGAGGCGTCTGCGGCCGGGCAGGGCATGCAAGCCTGCGAGATCGACCGGCCCGGGCTGCTGGCCCTGGATCGGCAACAGTTCGATCAGGACGTGCGCGGTGCCGGCGGCGGTTGGCGCGCCGTGGCGGCGCGTCCCGGCTGCGAAACCGCCGCGGCCGATCTGATCCGCGACTACAGGAAGGCGCATCCCGACGACCCCGGCCTTCTCTATTGGCATGAAGGACAGCTGCGCGCGTTCGCCGGCGACTATCCCGCCGCGATGGCGCTGATGCAGGCGTCCAAGAAGCCCGCGCCGCAGGACCCTACCGGATGGAATCCCTACGTCGATGCGACGATGGCCTTCCTCGCCCACGACAAGCAGGGGCTGGCGGCGGCAAAGCAGGCGCTGGAGGCGCTGCCGCCGGCACCGGACCTGCCGCCGTTGAAGGACGGCGTCATCGAACTGCCGATGCAGGACGGGCAAGTGATCAAGATGCGCTGGCCGCCGAACGCGGACGTGGTCGAAGGGCTGGCGCGGTGCATGGAAAAATCCTACGTCGTGGCCTACAGCCAGGAATGCCGGCCCGGCTCGCCTTAGCGCGCGACATCCAGCAACGAGCGGATCGCGCCACGCTTGCATGTGCATGGGGCGAATCCAGCAAGGAAACCACGTGTTGTCCGTGCCGGAGCGCTGATACGGCAGCGCGCATGTGCAACAGCGGCGCTGATGGTCGCGCCTGTCCGGCCGCCAGCCGACACCGCGCGGCTCGATGACTCGATCGCCAGTCGGACGCTGCAAGGCAGTGCCGGCCGGCGATCCGGCAGACCCGGCGACTCATTCGGGAATCGACGACACGCCCTGGCTGGTGGTACCGCGGCGCGCGTCTGCGTGCCGGCAGCGCTTGCTCCATCTGCCGCTGGCCGCCTTGGCTACTGAGATCTGCAGCGCCTGCCACCTCTGCGCCCAGCAAAAAGGGCGCCGCATGCGCAGGCGCCCTTGGTCTTGGCTGCTGCGGCCGGCAACGGGTGCCGGCCGCATGGTGCTCAGCCGCCGCCGCGCGGACCGCGGTTGCCGCCGCCGCCGGGGCGACCGCCGCCACCCGGACGCCCGCCGCCGGGGCGATTGCCGCCCGGACGACCGCCGGGGCCACCCGGACCGCCCGGGCCGCGCTTCTGCCCGTCGGCGCGCGGACCGGCCGGACGCGCCGAGCGCGGTGCCGCGCCGTACGGGCTGAAGCCGGGGTTGGCATGGTCGGACGGGAAGCTCGGCGCATTGCCCGGATGCCCGTACGGGTGTGCCTTGCGCTGGCCTTGTCCCTGGCCGCCGCGGCCCGGGCCTGCGCCCTGGCCGGCACCGGCGCCGGCGGGGCGCGGCTTGCCGTAGGGACGACCCTGGCCTTGGCCCTGGCCCGGACCACGGGCAGCGGCGGGACCGGCATTGCGGTGGCCGGTCGGACCGGTGCTGACGCCGTCGGGCACGTACCAGGTGCGGAACGCGGCGGGGTTGCCGTCCGGCAGCGGCTTGGGCCCCTTCGGGGTGCGCTGCTTGAACGGCTTCTGCGCCTGCTGGGCGGCCATCTCGCCGCTGACGGTCAGCCCGCCGTGCGGCTTCTTGCCGCCGCGGCCGCGGCCGCGGTCCTCGCGGAAGTTGTCGAAGCGGCGCAGCTCGCGGCCTTCGTCGGCGACGTTGTGGCCGTTGACGTAGGCATTGCCGCCGCGGCCGACCTGCACGGTGGCCTTGGCCGCCTTGCGCTGGCCGATCACCGGCTGCAGGGTCAGCGCCGACGGGGTGCCTTCTTCCAGCTTCAGTTCGGCGCGCAGCGCCTCGACCTTGTCCTGCGCCAGCTCCAGCGACTGCCCGCGCAGCAGCTCGCGCGGCAGGCCCACCTTGCCGTAGCGGGTGCGCTTGAGGCGGCTGACCTGGCAACCCTGCGATTCCCACAGGCGGCGCACTTCGCGGTTGCGGCCTTCCTTGACCACCACGCGGAACCAGTCGTGCGAATCGGTGCCGCCGATGCGTTCGATCTCGTCGAACTTGGCGCCGCCGTCTTCCAGCAGCACGCCGCGCGAGAGGCGCTCGACCATGCTGTCGGGCACCTTGTCCTCGCCTTCCGGGGCGCGCACGCGCACCACGTACTCGCGCTCGATCTCGTAGGACGGATGCATCATCGCGTTGGCCATTTCGCCATCGGTGGTCAGCAGCAGCAGGCCGGTGGTGTTGATGTCCAGGCGGCCGATCGCGATCCAGCGCGCGCCCTTCAGTGCCGGCAGCGCCTCGAAGATGGTCGGGCGGCCTTCGGGATCTTCGCGCGTGGTCACTTCGCCTTCGGGCTTGTTGTAGATCAGCACGCGCGCCGGCTCGGTCAGTGCGCTGGCGACGAAGCTGCGGCCGTCCAGCTCGATCCTGTCGCCGCTCTTGACCGACATGCCGGTCTGCGCGACCTCGCCGTTGACCTTGACCAGGCCGTCGGCGATGCGCTGCTCCAGCGCGCGGCGCGACCCCAGGCCGGCCTGCGCCAGGACCTTGTGCAGGCGTTCTTCCAGTTTCGGCTGCTCGGCGGCATCGCGCTTGAGCGAGAGCTTGTTCAACGACGGCTTGCGGGAGGTGTCACTCATTTACTTGGCTCCGGCCGGCGCGGGGTGCGTCGGCCTGTGGTTCGGAATCGGCATCGTCAACAGCCACGGTCGTCGTCGCGACGGCGTTGTCTTCGGCTTCGTTCGCATCCGCCGCGCGCTCGCCCGGCGCGGCTTCGGGTTCGCCCGTCGGGGCGGTGTCTGCAGACGAGGCAGTCGCCGTGGCGGCGTCTGCATCGGTCTCGCGTTCGGTGTCTGTATCGCTGTGTGCGGCGGCGCTGTCGTCCGCAGCGTGCGGATCGGCTGCGCTGTCGGCTTCGGCCTGTGCGTCCGGATCGGGTGCAGTATCCGGATCGGATGTGGTGTCGTTGTCGACGCTCGCCTCGGCGGGCGGTGCGTCGGCTGCGTCGACATCCGCTGCCGGCTTGGCCGCGTCGGCGTCGGCGTCGGCCGCTCCGGCCTGGGCCATGTCGCCGACCGGCAGGGTGTCGCGGTCCAGCTGCAGTTGCGGTTCCAGTTCGCCGATGTCCTTCAGTTCCGACAGCGGCGGCAGTTCGTCCAGGCGCTTGAGCCCGAAGTAGTCGAGGAAGCCCTTGGTGGTGCCGAACAGCGCCGGCTTGCCGGGCACGTCGCGGTGGCCGACTACGCGGATCCACTCGCGCTCTTCCAGCGCCTGGATGATGTTGCTGCTGACCGCCACGCCGCGCACCTGCTCGATCTCGCCGCGGGTGATCGGCTGGCGGTAGGCGATAAGCGCCAGGGTCTCCAGCGTGGCGCGGGTGTAGCGGGTCTTGCGCTCGGTCCACAGCCGCGCCACCCATGGGTGCACCTCGCTGTTGACCTGGTAGCGGAAGCCCGAGGCCACTTCCACCAGTTCCACGCCGCGCCCGGCGCAGGCCTCGCGCAATTGCTCCAGCGCCCGCTCGATGCTGCCCGGCGGTGCCGGCTCGTCCTCGGGGAACAGGCCGTGCAGCTGGGCCAGCGGCAGCGGTTGGTTGGCGGCGAGCAGGGCAGCCTCGACGATGCGGTTGATCAGCGCTTGATCCATGCGTAAGGGGGTCTTCGAAAACTCAGGTAGGGTCGTTGGCGGCGTCGGTATCGTCGAACTCGCTGTTGAACTGCAGCGGTTCGTTGGTGTTGCCCAGCGCCAGCGACTTGACGTAGATCGGCGCCAGCGGCAGCCGTTCGCCGTTGCGAACGACCTGATCCATCGGCTCCTGGACGATGTCCAGCAGCTGTTCCTTGGCCAGTTCCAGCAAGGCCAGGAAGGTGACCAGCACGCCCAGCTTGCCTTCCTCGGCGCTGAACAGCGATTCGAAACGGTAGAAGCGGCCGTCGTCCAGGCGGCTCAGCACATCGCCCATCCGCTGCCGCACGCTCAGCGCCTCGCGCTTGATCGCGTGGCCGCTGAACAGCTCGGCGCGCTTGAGCACGTCGTACAGCGCCAGCAGCATCTCCTTCAACTCCACCGGCGGCGGCAGCTTCACCGCGGCGCGGTCCGGCACATGAGCCTGCACCGGCGTGGTGTCGCGGTCCTGCCGCGGCAGCGCGTCGATGTCCTCGGCGGCCTGCTTGAAGCGTTCGTACTCCTGCAGGCGGCGGACCAGCTCGGCGCGCGGATCGGCTTCCTCGCCTTCCTGCGCCGGCGGCCGCGGCAGCAGCATCCGCGACTTGATCTCGGCCAGGATCGCGGCCATCACCAGGTATTCGGCCGCCAGTTCGAAGCGCAGCTCCTGCATCACGTTGATGTAGTCCACGTACTGCCGGGTGATCTCGGCGACGGGGATGTCCAGGATGTCCAGGTTCTGCCGGCGGATCAGGTACAGCAGCAGGTCCAGCGGGCCTTCGAACGCATCCAGGATGACTTCCAGCGCATCCGGCGGGATGTACAGGTCCTGCGGGATCTGCAGGACCGGCTGCCCATGCACCACCGCCAGCGGCATTTCCTGCTGCTGTGGCGCGGTCTGCTGGATTGGCGGGTTCGCGTCGAGCGCGAGTTCGGAGGTCATCAGTTGGACGTCAGGTACATCAGGTGTTGCGGTAGCGAAGGGCCGGGCAGGGGCGATCCGGCGCGGGGCCTTGCCAGCAGTACTGCAGTTCACGTCGCGTCATCCCCGCAACGCGATCCACACTTCAACAGGACACAAGGCGTACGCCGCACGAGTCGCGGCGACGGAACAGCTTGAGGAGTGACGTCTGCGCGGGCGGTGTCAGGCAGCGAATCGGTCGTCGGAAGGGGCTGGGGGAGCCGATCACCGACGGGCCGCTGCATCCGGCCGCGTGCAATGGAACCAAGGGTAATGCGCCAGCCGGGTCGGTGTCCAGCGCCGTGGCGCTAGAATTGTGCGGGGTTCATATGCGAAACGAAAGGCGGGTGGCGGTATGTGGTACGTGATCGAGGGATACGACGGCGCCGATGCGCTGCCGCGGCGGGCGGCGGCGCGGCCGGCGCACCTGGCCAGGCTGGAGGCTTTACAGGAGGCCGGACGCCTGCTGCTGGCCGGTCCATGCCCGGCGATCGACGCCGAGGACCCGGGTCCGGCCGGTTTCAGCGGCAGCCTGGTGGTGGCCGCGTTCGACTCGCTGGCGCAGGCCCGGGCCTGGGCCGACGCCGATCCGTACGTGGCGACGGGCGTCTACGCGCGGGTCGAAGTGCGGCCGTTCCGGAAGACGTTGCCGTGAGCGGGCCTGCCCTGAGCGAGACGGCCGCGGGCCGGGTCGAGCGCATCCGCGCCGCACTGCAGGCTGCGTTCGCGCCGCAGGCGCTGGAGGTGGAGGACGACAGCCACCGCCATGCCGGCCATGCCGGCGCGCGCGACGGGCGCGGTCATTTCAATGTCCGCATCGTCAGTCCGGCCTTCGCCGGCATGGCGCCGCTGGCCCGGCACCGCGCGGTCTATGCCGCGCTCGGCACGATGATGCAGACCGACATCCACGCGCTGTCGATCCGTGCCGAGGCGCCGCGCGACACCGCCTGATCGGTCGCGCAGGCCGCTCGTGGCGGACCGCCCGGGGCGCCGCGCGAATGCCGCGGCCGCCGAGCAAAAGCGGGATACAAGCCGTAATTATGCTGCGCCGCGTCATGGTTCTGGCGATTTGGCGGCGGATCAAGTGTTTGAATTTAAAAGTTTTTATTGAAAAAATAACAAAAGGCTTCTGCCTCGTCCTGAAAACGATTACAGTCCGCGCCAGTTTCTCAATGTCTCGGCCGCGGAGGGCGGCATGATGGCGAAGAGCGCGGTCACCATCAAAGATGTCGCACGCGAGGCCCGGGTATCGGTGGCCACGGTGTCGCGTGCGCTCAACGGGCACGAGAACGTCGCCGAGCCGGTGCGCACGCTGGTGCTGGAAGTGGCCGAGCGGCTGCGCTACAGCCCGCATGCGGCCGCGCGCAGCCTCAGCAGCCGCCGCACCCAGACCCTGGGCGTGGTGCTGCCGGACCTGTACGGCGAGTTCTTCTCCGAGTTGATCCGCGGCATCGACGGCGCGGCGCGCGCGCGCCGCCAGCATCTGCTGGTGTCCAGCTACCACGGCGATCCGGAAGAGCAGGGCCGCGCGCTGCGCGCGATGCGCGGGCGCGTGGACGGCCTGCTGGTGCTGTCGCCGTACGCCGAGCGTCCCGGCTTTCTCACCGACAACCTGCCGCAGGCGTTGCCGACGGTGCTGATCAACACCTATCTGCCGGGCGCCGAGTATCCGGTGCTGAGCATCGACGACCATGCCGGCGCGATGGCGATGACCGAGCACCTGCTGGCGATGGGCCATCGCCGCATCGCCTTCGTCGGCGGCCCGGAACTGAACTTCGATGCGCGCGAACGCCTGCGCGGGTTCCGCGACGCGATCGCCGCGCATCCGGGCGAGGCGCAGGGCCAGGAGTTTCCCGGACAGTTCGACGAAGCCTCGGGCCATCGTGCCGGGCAGGCGATGCTGCAGTCGGGCACGCTGCCCGACGCGGTGTTCGCCGCCAACGACATGACCGCGCTCGGCTGCCTGTACGCCTTCGCCCAGGCCGGCGTGCGCGTGCCCGACGACATCGCGCTGGCCGGCTTCGACGACATCCCGCTGGCGCGTTTCGTTCACCCGTCTCTCACCACCATGCAGGTGAGTATCGCCGGCCTCGGCGAGCAGGCGATGCGCCGTCTGCTGCAGTTGATCGATCAACCGGGCAACGACGAGGGGCTGCGGCAGACGCTGACGCCGCTGCTCGTCGTGCGCGATTCCAGTCGCAAGGTCGGGAAGGAATAGGTGACGCCACGTCGTCGTCGCCGGTGTCGCCATGTCGTTCGTAACGCTTCACTTGCTGCACTTTTTCGCTTGCTTCAAGCAATCGCAACACCAACCAAGAACCACCCTGGAGGTTTCATGCATCATCGTACTCAGACCACGGCTAGGCCTGCGCGCAAGCTTCTCACCTGTGCCCTGGCAAGTTGCCTGTTGCTGAGCGCTGCGCCGTCGTTCGCGCAGAGCACCGCCGCCACGATCCGTGGGCAGGTCGCGCTGGAATCGGCGCCGTCGGCGCAAGCGCAGGTCACCGCGACCAACCTGGCGACCGGTCTGTCGCGTACCGTGCAGGTCAACAACGGCAGCTATGCGGTCGGCGGCCTGCCGCCGGGCTCGTACCGCATCGACCTGACCGCCAATGGCCAGACCACCTCGCAGAACGTCACCGTGCAGGTCGGCCAGACCGCGACGCTGAACCTCGGCGGCGCCGCGCCGGCCGCCACCGCCAGCGGCGAAGGCGCCACCACGCTCGACGCGGTGCAGGTCACTGCGCCGCCGGTGCTGGTGGAGACCCGCACCTCCGAGAACGCCACCTACATCTCCAACGTGCAGATCGAGAAGCTGCCGCAGGCCACGCGCAACTTCCTGGAACTGGCCGATAGCGTGCCGAGCGTGCAGTTCCAGCGCGACGCCAAGGGCAACACCACGGTGCGCTCCGGCGCGACCTCGGCCAACGGCACCAACGTCTACATCGACGGCATCAGCCAGAAGAACTATGTGCTGACCGGCGGCGTCAGCGGCCAGGACTCCAGCCGCGGCAATCCGTTCCCGCAGTCGGCGATCGGCGAGTACAAGGTCATCACCTCCAACTACAAGGCCGAGTTCGACCAGGTCAGCAGCGCGGCGATCGTCGCCTCGACCAAGTCCGGCGGCAACGATTTCCACGGCAGCTTCTTCTGGGATACCACCAACGACGACTGGCGCGCCGAGAGCCCGCTGGAACGCGAGGCCGGCAAGCGCGACGATTTCTCCGAGACCCAGTACGGGGCGACGTTCAGCGGCCCGATCCTGAAGGATCGCGCGCACTTCTTCGTCGCCTACGAGGCCAAGGAATACACCACGCCCAATACGGTGATCCCGGGCGGCATCTATGCCGATCGCGTCGATCAGCTGCCGGGCGAACTGCAGCCGCTGGTCACCACCTACAGCACCCCGTTCAAGGAAGACCTGTATTTCGGCAAGATCGACTGGACCCTCGGCGACAACAGCCTGTTCGAACTGAGCGGCAAGTACCGCAAGGAAGACGAGCTGTCGGACATCGGCGAGACCACCACCTACCAGCACGGCAGCACCAACGGTCAGGAAGAGAAGCGCGCCAACCTGCGCTGGCAGTACACCGGCGCCGCGTTCCTCAACGACCTGAACCTGAGCTACGAGAGCGCGTACTGGACCCAGGATCCGCTGACCAACGGCAGCGGCTACGTGCTGTCGTACGTGCCGCAGGCCGGCAACGAGACCACCATCCTCACCGCCGGCGCCGGCAGCAGCTACCAGAACAAGGGGCAGGAAGGCTGGACCCTGCAGGACGACCTGACCTTGAACAGCATGGACTGGCACGGCAGCCATACGGTCAAGATGGGCTTCAAGTACAAGGACATCGAGCTGGATTCGACCCAGATCAATCCGGCCAATCCGCAGTACTACTACAACATCCTGACCGATACCGACACGCCGTACCGGGTGCGCTGGGGCGATACCAGCGGCGGTTCGGTGGTGTCCAAGAACAAGCAGTACGGCATCTATCTGCAGGACGACTGGGAAGTCAACGAGCACCTGACGCTCAACCTCGGCGTGCGCTACGACTACGAGAAGACCCCCTCGTTCCTCGACTTCGTCACCCCGGGCGACGTCGCCAGCGCGCTGCAGAGCTGGAGCAACCTGGACAACGCCAACTACGACATCTCCAACTACATCAGCAACGGCCACAACCGCAAGGCGTTCAAGGATGCCTGGCAGCCGCGGCTGGGCTTCTCCTACGACCTGTTCGGCGACCAGGCGCACGTGATCTACGGCGGTGCCGGCCGTGCCTACGACCGCAACATCTTCGACTACCTGGCGCTGGAGCAGCTCAACAACAGCTTCAAGTCGTACAGCTACTACTTCAACAGCGTCAACAACAATGGCGTTGCGACCCCGTGCCTGGGCGACCCGTGCGTGCCCTGGAACGAGAGCTACGCCACCCAGGCCGGCCTGGACGGGTTGGCGTCGGGCAACACCGGTGGCGGCGGCCGCGAGATCTACCTGATCGACAACAACATCAAGGTTCCGTACTCCGACCAGTTCAGCATCGGCATGCGCAACATGGTGCATCTGTGGGGCAACGACTGGTACACCGACGTGACCCTGAGCCGGATCGTGAGCAAGGACGGCTTCGTGTTCCTGCGCGGCAACCGCCGTGCCGACGGTTCGTTCTTCCTGCCCGGCACCACCTCCGGCGTGCCGACCGATTCGCCCAACGGCTACAGCGCGATCGTGCTTGGCACCAACGGCCTGGAAACGCGCAACAATCAGCTGGCGCTGAAGCTGGACAAGCCGTACGACAAGGAGTCGGGCTGGGGCCTGACCGTGGCCTACACCTTCTCCGACGCCAAGGAAAACCGCCAGTACGGCGAGCACTACGCGCTGGACCAGGCGTCGATGGCCGGCTATGGCTGGCGCGAGGCCGGCGGCATCCCGAAGAACCGCCTGGTGGTGACCGGCATCTACGAGTTGCCGTACGCCATCACCCTGTCCGGCAAGCTGTCGCTGGCCAGCCAGACGCCGCGCTACGGCACCAACTGCCTGGCCGGCAACGACCAGTGCTATATCATCCAGTACAAGCCGGATTCCACGCTGGGCTACAAGGAATTCAGCCTGGCGGCGAACAAGGAATGGGATACCGGCGCGGGCATCAAGTTCAACGTGCGCGCCGACGTCATCAACCTGTTCAACTGGACCAACTACGCCGACTACAACACCGATACCGGGACCTACGACGACCTCAACACGTCGTACGGCACCGCGAATGGCGTGTTGGCGTCGCCGATGCGTACGTTCAAGCTGTCGTTCGGCCTGAACTGGTGATTCCAGCCGCCGCGGCTCCCGACGCCGTTCGGGGGCCGCGGCGGTTGCAGGGACATGTTCTTGGTGTGGATGCACGCGATTGCCGGGACGCGCACGAGGTCGAAACAGCGCGTAGTCGTAGATGCGGTGCTGCCGCAGCGCGAATCGCGGCGCTCGGCGACCCGATTGCGGCCTTGCCGCGCGTCGTTAGCAGTGCCGGTGGAAACGTTGGAAAAACGTGGGCCGCGCAACGTCGTCGCTGCCCGTGTCGCTGTTGCTGATGCGTCACTTGTTGGATTTGTTTGTTTCTCGTATTCGGCCACTTCGCTCTTTCTGCAACCAGAACATGAAGAACCCCGGGAGGGTTTCATGAAACATTCCATTCAATCGACGTGCCGGCCGCAACGCAGCGTACTTGCCTGCGCACTGGCCGGCTGTTTGCTGCTTGCCGCCGCGCCGGTGCTCGCGCAGAGCACCGCCGCCACCATCCGCGGCCAGGTGACGGCCGATTCGGCCGCTGCCGGCAGCGCGAAAGTGACCGCGACCAACCTGGCGACCGGCTTCAGCCGCAGCGTCCAGACCACCGCGTCCGGCAGTTATTCGGTCGCCGGCTTGCCGCCGGGGACCTACCGGGTCGACGTGCAGGCGGGCGAGCGCACCAGCAGCCAGACCATCACCGTGCAGGTCGGCCAGGCGGCGACGCTGAATCTCGCCGCCGGTGGCGCCGGCACTGCCGCTGGCGGCGGCGCCACCACCCTGGACACGGTGCAGGTCACCGCGCCGCTGGCGGTGGAAACCAAGACCTCCGAGGTGGCCACCTACGTCACCACGCGCCAGATCGAGGCCTTGCCGCAGAGCTCGCGCAACTTCCTGGCCTTCGCCGACACCGTGCCCGGCATGGTGTTCGAGACCAGCCCCAGCGACGGCTCGACCAAGCTGCAGTCCGGCGCGCAGAGCGCGAACAACATCAACGTGTTCATCGACGGCGTCGGCCAGAAGAACTACGTGTTGGCCGGCGGCATCACCGGGCAGGACTCCAGCCGCGGCAATCCGTTCCCGCAGCTGGCGATCGGCGAATACAAGGTCATCACCTCCAACTACAAGGCCGAGTACGACCAGCTCAGCAGCGCGGCGGTGTCGGCGGTGACCAAGTCCGGCGGCAACGATTTCCACGGCAGCTTCTTCTGGGACTACAGCAATTCCGATTGGCGCGCGGCGCGCGAGTCGGAGAAGGAGCAGGGCAGCAAGGACCGCTCCAAGGACGAGCAGTACGGCTTCTCGTTCGGCGGCCCGATCGTCAAGGACGTGGCGCATTTCTTCGTGACCTACGAGGGCAAGGACTACTCCGCCCCGCAGGACGTGTATCCGGGCCAGGGCTATACCGTGGCCGAACTGCCCGCGTCGGTGCAGTCGGCGGTGCGCAACAGCACCGTGCCGTTCCACGAGGACCTGTACTTCGGCAAGATCGACTGGGCCATCGACGACAACAACCTGCTCGAATTGACCGCCAAGCGCCGCGAGGAAACCGGCCTGGGCAACATCGGCGCGCAGAACACCGAGTCCTATGCCACCGACAACCAGGTGGACGAAACCCGGGTGGACCTGCGCTGGCAGCTGACCATGGGCGATTGGCTCAACGATGCGCACCTGACCTACGAGAAGGCGTTCTGGTCGCTGGAGCCGAAGAACTTCGGCGACGGCTATGTGCTGACCGACGGCGCCGGCAACACCGGCAACGTGATCCTGGCCACCGGCGCCGGCTCGGGCGGCTACCAGCACAAGGGCCAGACCGGCCACTCGTTCCAGGACGACCTGACCTTCTCCGGCTGGGAGGGCCACACCCTCAAGATGGGCGTGAAGTACAAGCAGGTCGAGCTGACCACGCTCGAGCAGCAGCCGTACAACCCGCAGTACTACTACGACATCAACGACAGCACCACGGTGCCGTACTACATCAGCTTCGCCTCAGGCCTCACCGGTACCAGCCAGGGCGCGCTGACCTCCAAGAACAAGCAGTTCGGCCTCTATTTCCAGGACGACTGGGAGGTCAACGACCGGCTGACCCTGAACCTGGGCCTGCGCTGGGACTACGAAAAGACGCCGAGCTACCTGAACTACGTGACCGATCCGGACGTGGTGGCGGCCATCTACGGCCAGGATCCGAACGCGCCGACCGGACAGAGCTACGCGCAGACGCTGGCGCTGGGCGGGATCGACATTGCCAACTACATCAGCGACGGCAGCAACCGGCATGCGTTCAAGGATGCCTGGCAGCCACGCCTGGGCTTCTCCTACGACCTGACCGGCGACCAGAAGCACGTGGTGTTCGGCGGCGCCGGGCGCTCCTACGACCGCAACCTGTTCGACTACCTGGCGCTGGAGCAGACCAAGGCCACCTACGGCAGCTACGGCTATTCGGTCAACACCGCCGCGCATCCGTGCACGGTCGGCGTCAACAATTGCCTGGAGTGGGACGATTCGCTGCTGCAGCAGTCCACGCTCGACGGGCTGGTGGCGAACAACTCGGCGGCCGGCCGCGAGGTCGATCTGCTGGCCAACAATCTGAAGGTGCCGTATTCGGACCAGTTCAGCCTCGGCATCCGCGACACGTTCCAGATGCTGGGCTACGACTGGAACAGTTCGGTGACCCTGCAGCGCATCGTGTCCAAGGATGGGTTGGTGTTCCTGCTCGGCAATCGCCTGCCCGACGGCAGCTTCTTCGAGCAAGGCACCATTTCCGGTTCGCCGTGGAGCAATGGCGTACCGGGCTACGGTTCGCTGATCCTGGGCATGAACGGCCTGGAGACGCGCAACAACTCGCTGCTGCTGAGCCTGGAGAAGCCGTACACCTCCGAATCGCCGTGGAGCGTGAACTTCGCCTACACCTACAGCAACGCCAAGGAGAACCGCCAGTTCGGCGAGCACTATGCGCTGGACTACCCGACGCTCGCCGGCTACGGCTGGTTCACCTCCGGCGGCGTCGCGCGGCACCGCCTGGTGGTCAGCGGCGTCGCCGACGGTCCCTGGGACACCACGTTCTCCGGCAAGCTGACCCTGTCCACGCCGGAGTACTACTACACAACCTATTGCCCGTCGGACGGGCAGTGCCGCATCCGCCAGTTCCATCCCGACACCACGCTGGGCATCAAGCAGCTGGACCTGGCGGCGCAGAAGGTGTGGGACACCGGTTCCAACGTCAAGTTGAAGATGCGCCTGGATGTGCTGAACGTCTTCAACTGGAAGAACTACGACTCCTACAGCGTCGATTGGGACAGCGGCACCTATACCGGCTACGACCAGTACGCGACCCGGACCGCCAAGCTGTCGCTGGGCCTGGATTGGTAAAGGCTTTGCCGCGGCCACCCCGGAACGTTTAGGGTGGTCGCGGCGAGGCGGGAAGTAGGATAATTTCGCACATGCATGTAAACGATTTCACAGGGGTGTCGAAGGCATGAAACTGGGCAGCGTCGCACGCTCACCATTGGTCCTGCTGCTGGCGGCGGTCGCGCTGCTGGCATCCTGCAAGAAAACCGAGGAGCCCTCCGTAGCGGAAAAGAAGCCGGTAAAAGTGATCCTGATCGAAGCGGAACTGCCCCCCAAGCTGGTCAAGCCCGAATTGCCGCCGCTGTTCGACGACATCGAACGGCGCACCTTCCAGTTCTTCTGGGACACCACCAACGAGCAGAACGGCCTGGCGGTCGACCGCTATCCGTCGCGCCCGTTCGCCAGCATCGCCTCGATCGGGTTTGCGCTCACCGTGTATCCGATCGGCTACGAGAACGGCTGGATCAGCCGCGAGCAGGCGGTGCAACGCACCCTGACCACGCTGCGCTTCCTGCGCGACGTGCCGGTCGGCCCGCAGCGCACTGGCCGCGCCGGCTACAAGGGTTTCTATTACCACTTCCTGGACATGCAGAAAGGCCTGCGCTACGACCAGTGGGTGGAGCTGTCGAGCGTGGACACCGCGCTGCTGATGATGGGCGTGCTGTTCGCGCAGTCCTACTACGAAGGCGACAGCGCCGACGAGAAGGAGATCCGCCAGATCGCCGACACGCTGTATCGCCGCGTGGACTGGAAGTGGATGCAGCAGCGCACGCCGCTGATCACGATGGGCTGGTACCCCGAGCGCGGTTTCATCCAGCACGACTGGATGGGCTACAACGAAGGCATGATGGTCTACCTGCTGGCGCTGGGCTCGCCGACCCATCCGGTGGAACCGGATGCCTGGCTGGAGTGGACCCGCACCTACAACAAGGACTGGGGCGTGTACTACGGCCAGGAATATCTGGCGTTCGGGCCGCTGTTCGCGCACCAGTACAACCACGTCTGGATCGACTTCCGCGACATCCAGGACCAGTACATGCGCGAGCACGGCATCGACTACTTCCTCAACAGCCGCCGCGCCACGCTCGCCCAGCGCGAGTACGCCATCGACAACCCGATGAAGTGGAAGGAGTACGGCGAGAACGTGTGGGGCCTGACCGCCAGCGACGGCCCGCAGAACACCACCCAGGACTACCGCGGCGAACAGCGCCAGTTCTTCCACTACCGCACCCGCGGCGCCGGACTGTTCGAAGCCTTCGACGACGGCACCATCGCGCCGACCGCGGCGGTGTCCTCGATCGTGTTCGCGCCGGAAGTGGTGATCCCGGCCACCCAGGAAATGCACAAGCGCTTCGGTGACTACATCTATTCCAGCTACGGTTTCCTGGATTCGTTCAATCCCAGCTTCAACTACGATATCCCGCTCAAGACCGGGCGCATGTTGCCCAACCGCGGCTGGGTCGCCGGCGACTACATCGGCATCGACCAGGGCGCGATCGTCACCATGATCGCCAACTACCGCAACGAATTCGTCTGGAACGTGATGAAGAAGAACAAGTACCTGCGTACCGGCCTGGAGCGCGCTGGCTTCAGCGGCGGCTGGCTGACCCCGGAAGGCGAAGCCCAGCCGTTGCCGAAGAAGGACGAGCAGGCCGCCACGGCCCGCGCGCTGGGCATCGCCGAGTCGCGTGCCGCGTCCGCCGAAGCGCAGCCCAATCCCGCGCAACGCCAACCGCAGAATTCGCAATGAGCGCATTGCCGATTCGCCGGTGGTTGTCGCTGGGCCTGCTGGTGCTGGCCGTCTGTGGTTGCGCGCGCGCGCCGCAGGGCGAGGTGGTGCGGTTCTGGGCGATGGGCCGCGAGGCCGAGGTGGTGGCCGAACTGATCCCCGAGTTCGAGAAGGAGAATCCCGGCATCCACGTGGACATCCAGAACATCCCGTGGACCGCCGCGCACGAGAAGCTGCTGACCGCGTTCGCCGCCGACGGGTTGCCGGACGTGTGCCAGCTCGGCAACACCTGGATCCCAGAGTTCGCCGCGCTGGATACGCTGCAGCCGCTGCAGCCCTACGTGGATAAATCCAAGGTGGTCGATCCGAAGGACTACTTCGCCGGCATCTGGGACACCAGCGTCATCGACGGGCAGCTGTACGGGGTGCCGTGGTACGTGGACACGCGCCTGCTGTTCTATCGCAAGGACATGCTGAGGGACGCGGGCGTGGACAAGCTGCCGCAGACCTGGGCCGAGTGGGAGCAGGCCATGGCCGCGGTGAAGAAGCACGTGGGGCCGAAGCGCTACGCGATCCTGATGCCGATCAACGAATTCGAGCAGCAGCTGTCGCTGGGCCTGCAGCTGGACGATCCGCTGCTGCGCGACCACAACAACTACGGCAATTTCCGCAGCCCCGGTTTCCGCAAGGCACTGGGCTTCTACGCCAACATGTTCGAACAGGGCTGGGCGCCGAAGATGTCCGAGACCCAGATCTCCAACGTGTGGGACGAGTTCTTCAACGGCTTCTACGCGTTCTACATCTCCGGGCCGTGGAATATCCGCGAGTTCCGCAAGCTGGAGCCGGCGGCGCTGAAAGGGCAGTGGGGCACGATGCCGCTGCCGGGCCCGAGCGGCCCGGGCGCCGGCATCGCCGGCGGCACCAGTCTGGTGATCTTCCGCAAGTCGCAGCAGAAGGACGCGGCGTGGAAGCTGATCGAGTTCCTGTCGCGACCGCAGATCCAGGCGCGTTTCCATGCGCTGATCGGCGACATGCCGCCGCGGCGCAGCACCTGGGAGTATCCGTCGCTGGCCAACGATCCGTTGGCGCACGCGTTCCGCGACCAGCTGGAGCGGGTCAAGCCGGCGCCGAAGGTGCTGGAGTGGGAGCGCATCGTGCAGGAAATGCGGCTGGTCACCGAGCGCGTGGTGCGCGGCGGCGAAAGCCAGGAGAAGGCGGTGCAGGACCTGGACAAGCGTGTGGACGAAATCCTGGAGAAGCGGCGCTGGATCTACCAGCAGCAGCATCCGCAGGCAGCGGCCGCGCCGGCTGCGGGAGCGGCGCCATGAAGCGCGGTTCCCTGGCCGGCTGGCTGTTCGCCGGGCCGGCGCTGATCGTGATCGGCGTGTTCTTCGGCCTGCCGGTGCTGTCGGCGCTGGCGCTGAGCGTCACCGACTTCGATCTGTACTCGCTGGCCGACAGCAACCACCTGCGCTTCGTCGGCTTCGGCAACTACATCGAGTTGCTGCAGACGCAGATGTTCTGGAAGTCGCTGTGGAACACCACCTACTTCGTCATCGTCGGCGTGCCGCTGTCGATCGGCGCCTCGCTGGGCGCGGCGCTGCTGCTCAATGCGCCGGTGGCGCGGTTCAAGCCGCTGTTCCGCACCGCGCTGTTCGCGCCGGTGGTGACCACGCTGGTGGCGGTGGCGGTGATCTGGCGCTACCTGTTCCACACCAGCTATGGCCTGGTCAACTACGGCCTGAGCCATCTGGGCATCGGCCCGATCGACTGGCTCGGCGACCCGCACTGGGCGATGCCGACGATCATGCTGTTCGCGGTGTGGAAGAACTTCGGCTACAACATGGTGATCTTCCTGGCCGGCCTGCAGGGCATCCCGCAGGACCTGTACGAGGCCGCGCGCATCGATGGCGCCTCGAAGTGGCGGCAATTCCTGCACATCACCCTGCCGATGCTGGGGCCGGTGCTGCTGGTGGTCGGGGTGATCACCGTGTCCGGCTATTTCCAGCTGTTCGCCGAACCCTACGTGATGACCCGCGGCGACCCGCTGCAAAGCACGGTCAGCGTGCTGTACTTCATGTTCGAGGAAGGCTTCAAGTGGTGGAACCTCGGCCGCGCGTCGGCGGTGGCGTTCCTGCTGTTCCTGATCATCCTGGGAGTGACCTCCGTGATGCTGCGCTTCGGCCGCAAGAAGGACCTGGTATGAGCCGCGAAATCGGCGCGTCGCGCTGGAACACGCTGCTGGTCAACGGCGGGCTGCTGGTGCTGGCGCTGGTCAGCCTGGCGCCGCTGCTGTGGATGGTGTCGGTGTCGTTCATGCCGGCGGGGCAGGCGAGCCGCTTCCCGCCACCGATGCTGCCCACCGGCCCGACCCTGGCCAACTACGGCGAGCTGTTCTCGCGGACCGGCATGGCGCGCAACTTCGCCAACAGCCTGCTGGTGTCGTGCGCGATCACCTTCGGCTCGCTGCTGATCAACACCATGGCCGGCTACGCCTTCGCCAAGCTGCGCTTCGTCGGCAAGGAGCGGATCTTCCAGGTGCTGCTGGCGGCGCTGGTGATCCCGGCGCAGGTGGCGATGCTGCCGCTGTTCCTGCTGATGAAGCAGTTGCACCTGGTCAACAACTTCGGCGGGGTGGTGGTGCCGGCGCTGGCGACGGTGTTCGGCATCTTCCTGGTGCGCCAGTACGCGCGCTCGATCCCGGACGAACTGCTGGAGGCCGCGCGCATCGACGGCGCGGGCGAGCTGCGCATCTTCTTCCAGATCGTGCTGCCGATGCTCAAGCCGGTGCTGGTGACGCTGACCATCTTCACCTTCATGGCCGCGTGGAACGACTTCATGTGGCCGCTGATCGTGCTGACCGACCAGGAGCACTACACCTTGCCGGTGGCGCTGGCGGCGCTGTCGCGCGAGCACATCATGGACGTGGAAATGATGATGGCCGGCGCGGTGGTGACGGTGATCCCGGTGCTGGCGCTGTTCCTGGCGCTGCAGCGCTACTACATCCAGGGCTTGCTGCTGGGTAGCGTGAAGGGGTGAGCGGACGCGCTTGCGAGCCACTGGCTCGCGCGTTCCCGAACGCCCGGCCACGGATGGCCGGGCAGGCGTATCCGGAGCCGGTATGCTGCGCCATGGACGGCATGGGAAATGCACGAGTGTGGGAACGCGCTTGCGTCGCTCGGCGCTGAACTGCCGGCCATGCTGAGGATGTAGCTGTAGGAGGGGCTTCAGCCCCGACGCCCTACCGGTAACGCGTCGGGGCTGAAGCCCCTCCTGGGAAAAAAGCCAACGACACAACGGGAACGAGGTTCATGACGGCAGCGGCGATGACGAGCAGACGGTGGACGATGGCCATCCTGGGCCTGGCGGCGGCGCAGGCCTTCGCCGCGGCACCGACCGCGCCGGTCGCGCTGGACGGCTTCAACAATCTCGACAACTGGCAGATCGTGGTCTCCAACCAGGTCACCGCCTCGACCCGGCTGGTGCAGGCCGCCAGCGGCGGCCGCGCCAAGGCGATCTGCCTGGACTACGACTTCAACGGCGTCTCCGGCTACGCCGGGATCCGCCGCGCGATCCCGATCGACTATCCGGACAACTACCAGCTCGCATTCCAGCTGCGCGGCGATTCGCCGAGCAACGACTTGCAGTTCAAGCTGGTCGACGCCAGCGGCGACAACGTGTGGTGGGTCAACCGGCCGCGCTACGACTTCCCCAAGCAGTGGAGCACGGTCAGCTTCAAGAAGCGGCAGATCGACAAGGCCTGGGGGCCGAGTCCGGACAAGGAACTCAAGCGCAGCGCGCAGGTCGAGTTCACCATCTACAACCAGGTCGGCGGCAAGGGCACGGTGTGCTTCGACCAACTGACCCTGACCCCGCTCCCGCCGCAGGACACCTCGCCGCTGACGGTGAAGGTCAGTGCCGACACCGCGCCGGCGCTGGAGCAGCGCATCGCCGACGGCAAGCCGGACACGGTGTGGTACAGCGGCAACGCCAAGACCCAGACGATCATGCTCGACCTGGGCAAGGTGCGCGAGTTCGGCGGCGCCAAGGTGCAGTGGGCGCCGGGCGTGTATGCCTCGCGCTACAAGCTGCAGGGCTCGGCCGACGGCCGCAGCTGGCGCGAGCTGCGCAACGTCACCGCCGGCAACGGCGGCACCGACTGGTTGCCGATGCCCGAGACCGAAGCGCGCTATGTGCGCATCGACCTGGAGGACGGCCCCAGCTTCCGCTACGGCATCGCCGACATCGCGCTGCAGCCGCTGGCCTTCGCCGCGACCCCGAACGACTTCGTCAAGTCGGTGGCGGCCGATTCCACCCGCGGCTGGTTCCCGCGCGGCTTCAGCGGCGAGCAGCCGTACTGGACCATCGTCGGCCTGGACGGCGGCCGCGAGCAGGGCCTGGTCGGCGAGGACGGCGCGATCGAAGTGGGCAAGGGCGGCTTCAGCATCGAGCCGTTCCTGCTGCTGGACGGCAAGCGCCTGAGCTGGGCCGACGTGAAGACCGCACAGAGCCTGCAGGACGACTACCTGCCGATCCCCAGCGTGGACTGGAGCCACGACAACGCCGGCCTGCGCATCACCGCCTTCGTGCAGGGCACGCCGGAGCAGGCGCAACTGGTGGCGCGCTACCGGCTCAGCAACCCCAGCAAGAAGCCGCACGACTACACACTGGCGCTGGCGGTGCGGCCGTTCCAGGTGAACCCGCCCAGCCAGTTCCTCAACACCGTCGGCGGGGTCAGCCCGATCCGTTCGCTGGCGTTCGACGGCGCGCAGGTGCAGGTCAACGGCCAGCCGCGCGTGTTCGCGGTGCAGAAGCCCGACGCGGCCTATGCCACCGCGTTCGACGCCGGCATCGACATCGAGCGCCTGGCCGCCGACACCGCCGCGTTGCCGCAGCAGGCGCAGGATGCGGACGGCCTGGCCTCGGGCGCGCTGTTGTACCGCGGGCGCCTGGCCCCGGGCGAAGTGCGCGACGTGGCCTTGCTGATCCCGCAGACCGGCGCGCAGGCGCTGCCGTCCGGGTTCGACGCGGCGCGTGCGCAACAGCAGGTGGCCGCGCAGTGGCGCGAGAAGCTGGACCGGGTGCAGGTCAACGTCCCGGCCGAGGGCAAGCCGCTGGCCGACACCTTGCGCACCGCGCTGGCGCACATGCTGATCTCGCGGATCGGGCCGCGCCTGCAGCCGGGCACGCGCTCGTATTCGCGCAGCTGGATCCGCGACGGCGCGATGATTTCCGAAGGCCTGCTGCGCCTGGGCCGCGCCGACGTGGCGCGCGAATACCTGGAGTGGTACGCGCCGTATCAGTTCGCCAACGGCATGGTGCCGTGCTGCGTGGACGACCGCGGCAGCGATCCGGTGCCGGAGAACGACAGTCACGGCGAGCTGATCTTCGGCGTCGCCGACTACTACCGCTACAGCGGCGACCGCGCATTCCTGGAAAAGATGTGGCCGCATGTGCTGGCCGCGTACGAGTACATGGAACAGCTGCGGCAGAGCGAGCGCACCGAGGAGAACCGGGCGCGCAATCCGGCGTTCTACGGGATGATGCCGGTGTCGATCAGCCACGAAGGCTATTCGGCCAAGCCGATGCATTCGTACTGGGACAACTTCTGGGCGCTGCGCGGCTACAAGGACGCGGTGGAGATCGCCGCCGTGCTGGGGCGCGTCGACGATGCGGCGCGCTTCGCCGCCGCGCGCGACGAGTTCCGCCAGGACCTGTACGCCTCGCTGCAGACCGCCACGCAGCAGCATCACATCGATTTCCTGCCCGGGTCGGCCGAGCTGGGCGATTTCGATCCCACCTCCACGACCATCGCGCTGGCGCCGGGCGGGGAGCAGGGCCGGCTGCCGCCGCAGCTGCTGGGCAACACCTTCGAGCGCTATTGGGGCGAGTTCGCCAGCCGCCGCGACGGCAAGCGCGAGTGGAAGGACTACACCCCGTACGAATGGCGCAACGTCGCCGCGTTCGTGCGCCTGGGCTGGCGCGAGCGCGCCTGGGACGCGACCCAGTTCTTCTTCAAGGACCGCGCGCCGCAGCCGTGGAACCAGTGGGCCGAAGTGGTCTCGCGCACGCCGCGCAAGCCGTTCTTCGTCGGCGACCTGCCGCACGCCTGGGTGGCGTCGGACTTCGTGCGCTCGACGCTGGACATGTTCGCCTATGCGCGCGACATCGACGACAGCCTGGTGCTGGCGGCCGGCGTGCCGGCGGCGTGGTTCGACGGCAAGGGCATCGCCATCCAGGACCTGCGCACTCCGCAGGGCGAACTGAGCTACCAGCTGCGCCGGCAGAAGAATCGCCTGACCCTGGGCATCGGCGGCGGCCTGCGCGTGCCCAGCGGCGGCCTGGTGCTGCCGTGGCCGTATCCGGGCGAACCCGGGCGCACCCTGGTCAACGGCGAAGCGGCGCAGTGGGAAAACGGCGAGCTGCGGATCCGTTCGTTGCCGGCGGATGTGCAGATTGAGGTGCGTTGAGGCCGGGATTCGGGATTGGGGATTAGGGATTCGCAACAGCAAAAGCAAAAAAAGCGCCGGCATGCCGGCGCTTTTTTTTGTTTCCCGATCGCGGGGAACCGGGCTTTAGCGAATCCCGAATCCCTAATCTCTAATCCCGCGCACAATGGCCGCCGCCTTCGCCGCGCTCTCGCGCACATTGTCCCACTCGCCGTTGGCCAGCCAGTCCTTGGGCACCATCCACGAGCCGCCGATGCAGACCACGTTCGGCTGCGCCAGGTACTCGGCGGCGGTGCTTTCGCCGATGCCGCCGGTGGGGCACAGCTTCAGGTCCGCCAGCGGGCCGGCCAGGCCCTTGAGCATCGCCAGGCCGCCGACCGCGGTGGCCGGGAACAGCTTGCAGACGCGGAAGCCGCGCGCCATCAGCGCCAGCAGTTCGGTCGGGGTAGCCGCGCCCGGCACCACCGGCAGCGGCGCCCGCGCCAGCGCGTCGGCCAGCGCCGGCGGCGTGCCCGGGGTGACGATGAAATCGGCGCCGGCGTCGATCGCCTGCTGCAGCTGGGTTTCGGTGAGCACGGTGCCGGCGCCGATCTTGATGTCCGGCAGCTCGCGCTTGAGCATCGCCAACGCGTCCATCGCCACCGGCGTGCGCAGGGTCAGCTCGATCGCGGGCAGGCCGCCTTCGAGCAATGCGGCGGAGACGCGGCGCGCCTCGTCCAGGCTGTGCACGGTCACCACCGGCAGGATGCCGGCGGCGCGCAGGAGCTGTTCGGCGGTGTTCTGGTGTTCGGCAATCGTCATGGCAATCTCGTAGTCGCGATGAGGGCGGGAGTGCATCGGCCGCAGGCGACCGACGCTGGGGTGGCGTGGCGCCGTATGGCGCCGGTCGGCCGCAGGTTTAGGCGTCCTTCGCTTCGTGCGGCGCGTCGGCGGCCTCGCTGCTGCGGCCCAGGTCGTACTCGGCGTCGTAGTTCCAGTCGTCGCCGTCGGCCGCGGGCGGGCCGCAGGAGATCGACATCGCGCCCTGGTCGGCGGGACCGACCACGCGGCGATTGATCGCGAACAGGTTGCGGCCGATGTCGTGCGCGGCCGGCGCGGTGTTCGGCGCCAGCGCACGTGCCGCCCATTCGGCGGCATCCACCAGCACTTCCAGGGTGCCGGCTTCGCCGTCCAGGCGCACGATGTCGCCTTCGCGCACGCGCGCGATCGGGCCGCCGCGCGCCGCTTCCGGGGTCACGTGGATGGCGGCCGGGAACTTGCCCGAGGCGCCGGACAGGCGCCCGTCGGTGACCAGCGCCACGCGCCGGCCCTGGTTCTGCAGCAGGCCCAGCAGCGGCGCCAGCGAATGCAGTTCCGGCATGCCGTTCGCGCGCGGGCCCTGGTAGCGCAGCACCACCACGAAGTCGTGCGGCAAGACGCCGGCGGCGTGCAGCTTGTTCAAGGCCTGCGGCGCGTCGATGACCACGGCCGGCGCCTCGATGGTGCGGAACTCCGGCTTCACCGCCGACAGCTTGATCAGCGAGCGGCCGATATTGCCGCGCAGCAGGCGCAATCCGCCCTGCGCTTCGAACGGGTTGGAGGCCGGGCGCACCACCGATTCGTCGGCGCTCTTGGCCGGGCTCGGCACGTAGGCCAGCGCGCCGTTCTGCACGCACGGCTCGTCGCCGTAGGCGCGCATGCCGCCTGGCACGATGGTGGCCAGGTCGTCGTGCATCAGTCCGGCGTCCATCAGTTCGCGGAACACGAACCCCACGCCGCCGGCGGCGGCGAAATGGTTCACGTCGGCTTCGCCGTTGGGATACACGCGGGTCAGCAGCGGCACGATCTGCGACAGCTCGTCCAGGTCGTCCCAGGTCAGCACGATGCCGGCCGCACGCGCCACCGCCAGCCAGTGGATGGTGTGGTTGGTGGAGCCGCCAGTGGACATCAGCGCGACCGCGGCGTTGACGATCGCGCGTTCGTCGATCAGCCGGCCGAGCGGGCGGAAATCGCTGCCCAGCGCAGTGATGCGCAGCGCGCGTTCGGTGGCCTGCTGGGTCAGCGCGTCGCGCAGCGGCGTGCCCGGATTGACGAACGAGGCGCCGGGCAACTGCACGCCCATCGCTTCCAGCAGCACCTGGTTGGAATTGGCGGTGCCGTAGAAGGTGCAGGTGCCGGGTGCGTGGTAGGAGGCCGATTCGGCGGCCAGCAGTTCCTCGCGGGTGGCCTGGCCGGCGGCGTAGCGCTCGCGCACCTCGGCCTTCTGCTTGTTGGGAATGCCCGGGGTCATCGGCCCGGCCGGCACGAACACCGCCGGCAGGTGGCCGAACGCCAGCGCGCCGATCAGCAGGCCGGGCACGATCTTGTCGCACACGCCCAGGTACAGGGTGGTGTCGAACATGTCGTGGCTGAGGCCGATCGCGGTGGCCTGGGCGATCACGTCGCGCGAGAACAGCGACAGTTCCATGCCCGGGCGGCCCTGGGTCACGCCATCGCACATCGCCGGCACGCCGCCGGCGACCTGCGCGGTGGCGCCGAGCGCGCGCGCGGTGCTGCGGATCATCTCGGGGTAGTGCTCGAACGGCTGGTGCGCCGACAGCATATCGTTGTAGGCGGTGACGATGCCCAGGTTCGGGGTGATCCCGCCTTCCAGCCGGCTCTTGTCGGTCGGGCCGCAGGCGGCGAAGCCGTGCGCCAGGTTGCCGCAGCTCAGGCGGCTGCGGAACGGGCCGTCGCGCAATGCGGCGTCGATGCCGGCCAGGTAGGCGCGCCGCGACGGCACGCTGCGCGCGCGGATGCGTTCGGTGATCGCGTGGATTTTCGGATGCAGGCTCATTGGCTGACGTGGCTATGAAGTGTGGGGGTGTTGTGGTCGGGATTCGGGACCGGGGACTCGGGACTCGAAAGAGCGGGAATGCGGCAGCGCTTTGCTGTTACGAATCCCCACTCTCGCATCCCCAATCCCGGCCTCACTCGCACCAAAGCACGCGCAAGCGCGCACCGGGCGTGTCGAAGGCGACGCGGATCGGGAATTCGTGCGGATCGCTGCCGGCCAGCGCGCGCTCGAGCACGTCGAGCTTCTGCTTGCCGCGCAGCAGCAGCATGCGCTGGCCGATCGGCGCCAGCCCGGCCGGGGTCAGGGTGATGCGCAGCGGCCAGGTGTTGGCGCCGGGGCAGCCGGTGGCGTCGAGCGCGGCGTAGGGCAGCGGATTGGCCAGCGCCTTGTTCAGGTCGGTGGCGCCGGGGAACAACGACGCGGTGTGGCCGTCGCCGCCCATGCCCAGCACCGCCATGCACGCGGCCGGCGCGTGCTGCGCATGCAGGTTGGCGGCGTGCACGCAATCCTGCAGCGGCTTGCCGACCCGCACCAGCGGCTCGAAGCGCGCGCCTTCGGCACGCTCCAGGAAGCTCTGCCGCACCAGATAGGCGTTGCTGTCGCTGTCCTGCGGCGACAGCCAGCGCTCGTCGACCAGGCCCACTTCCAGCTTGCTCCAGTCCAGCGGCAGCTCGGCCAGCGCCTGGTACACCGGCGCCGGCGTGGTGCCGCCGGACAGCAGCAGCCGCGCGTTGCCGCGCAGCTCGATGTCCGCGCGCAGCGCGTCGCCGATCTCGGCCGCCGCCGCGTCGATCCATTCATCGGGATCGTCGTAACGGATCAGGGTGATGCGATCGGACAACGTGGGGCTCATGCAACGACTCCTGGGGATTCGCGTTCGGCATCGACCGCATAGGCGGCGGCACCGAGCAGACCGGGACGGGGGTGGATCACCGCCAGCGACGGCACTCGCGCCATGATCGACGAAAAGCGGCCCTTGTGCTCGAAGCGCTGGCGGAAGCCGGAGTGCTGCAGCGCGTCGAGCATCTTCGGCACCAGCCCGCCGGTCAGGAACACGCCGTCCCAGGCGCCCTGCATCAGCACCAGGTCGCCGGCGATGGCGCCGAACACCGCGCAGAACACGTCGATGGTGCGCATCGCGCGGTAGTCGCCCTGCGCGGCGCGCGCGGTGATGTCCGCCGGCTGCAGCGGGCCGGGGTCGTCGCCGGCGATCTCGCTGAGCGCGCGATGGATGTTGACCAGGCCGGGACCGCAGATCAGGCGTTCGTTGGACACGCGCCCGAACTGCTGCGACAGCAGCTCGAGAATGCGGATTTCCTCGGGCGTGCCCGGCGGGAAGCTGACGTGGCCGCCCTCGGTCTCCAGCGGGTAGCAGCGGCCGCCGCGGATCAGCAGGCCGCCCACGCCCAGGCCGGTGCCCGGGCCGATCACCGCGTAGTTGCGCGGCTGCGCGATCGGCGCCGGCTGCCACGCCGCGCCGCCGACCTGGACCACGTCCTGCGGCTGCAGCAGGCTGATCGCCATCGCCTGCGCGGCGAAGTCGTTGATCAGGTGCAGTTCGTCGAAGCCGAGCATGGCGCGGGTGCGCGAACGCGAGATCACCCACGGATGGTTGGTGATCCGCGCCTCGTCGCCGTCGACGCGGCCGGCCACGGCGAACACGCCGCTGCGTGCGTCCACCCCGGTCTGCTGCAGGTAGTGGCGCGCCGCGTCGCCCAGCGACGGGAATTCCACCACCGCATAGGTCTGGGTGCTGTCGTCGAGCAGCGGCGTGGAGGCGCCGAGGTCGGCCAGCGCGAAGCGCGCATTGGTGCCGCCGATGTCGGCGACCAGCACCGGCCGCAGCGGCGCGCTCACGGCGTGTCCCGCTGCACGGCGCTGGCGTCGTCGGCGGACACGTAGCGTTCGGCTTCCTGCGGACCCCAGCTGCCGGCCGGGTAGGGCAGCAGCGGCAGTTGCGCCTGCGCCCAGGCATCGCTGACGCTGTCGATCCAGGCCCAGGCCGCGCGCACTTCGTCGTCGCGCACGAACAGCGCGTGGTTGCCGTTGAGCGCGTCCAGCATCAGCCGCTCGTAGGCGATGCGGCGGTGCAGGCCGGTCGGCACCGACAGTTCCAGTTCCAGCGGCTGCAGTTCCAGCGCGCCCCATTCCGGGCCGGCCAGGCTGCTCATCAGGCCCAGTTCGATGTTCTCCTGCGGCTGCAGCTGGAAGGTCAGCCGGTTCGGCGCCACGTGCTGCGCGTCGGGGCGCTCGAACAGCCAGTGGGTGACCGGCTTGAGCGTGACCACGATGCGCGTGGTGCGCTCGGCCAGGCGCTTGCCGGTGCACAGCCGGAACGGCACCCCGGCCCAGCGCCAGTTGTCGATGTAGGCGGTGACGCCGACGAAGGTCTCCACGTCGCTGCCTTCCGGCGGCTGGTAGGCCTGCGCCTGCTGGCCGTTGATGGTGCCGGCGGTGTAGCGCCCGCGCACGCTGTCGCGCGCGGCGTGCGCGGCCTGCAGCGGACGCAGCGCGCGCAGCACCTTGACCTTCTCGTCGCGGATGCGGTCCGCCTCCAGCGAGGCCGGCGGCTCCATCGCCACCAGGCACAGCAGCTGCAGGATGTGGCTCTGGACCATGTCGCGCAACGCGCCGGAACGCGCGTAGTAGGCGTCGCGGCCGTCCACGCCCTCGCTCTCGGCGACCAGGATCTCCACCGACTCGATGTAGTTGCGGTTCCACACCGCCTCCAGCAGCGTGTTGCCGAAGCGCAGCGCGATCAGGTTCTGCACCGCCGCCTTGCCCAGGTAGTGGTCCAGGCGGAACACGCGGTCCTCGTCGATCAGCGCGCCGATCGCCTGCAGGATCTCGCGCGCGCTGGCCGAGTCGTGGCCGATCGGCTTCTCCAGCATCAGCCGGTTCGGCGCGGCCAGCGCGCCGCCCAGAGCCAGGCCCTGGCAGGTGCTGATGTACAGCCCCGGCGGGATCGCCAGGTAGCTGACGCACTTGCGCGAGGCCAGCTCGCGCACCGCATCGGCCACCGACTCGGCGTTGCGCAGGTCCACCGAGCGGTAGTCGGTGCGGTCCAGCAGCGACTGGATCACCGCCTCGCTGACCTGCGGCATCGCCGCCTGCAGCCGCGGCTTGAGGATCTCGTGGAACTTGGCGGTGTCGTGCGGCGACAGCGCCAGCGCGCGGATGCGGAAGTCTTCCGGCAGGAAGCCGTCGTCGAGCATGCGCAGCAGCGACGGGAACAGGTAGCGCTGGGCCAGATCGCCGGTGGCGCCAAACAGCAGGAACGTATCGTGCATCGACCGGTTTTCGGTTTCGGGTGACATTTCGTCGATCACCTGGGGGCTAGTAGTGACGTGGCGTTGGTAAGCAAGCGGCGGAAGCGGCCTGTATCCGTCCTGCAGCTCGCGCGGGGGCATAGCGATGACGACCGCCAGGCGGGACCGCACGATCCGGGAGATGAATACGACTGCCAGACCTCTGAGCATACCTGTCTAATGCCTCAAGCATCAGAGCCGGCGCTCGGCGCACGCCGGGAAGGCGGCGGCTGGCGGTTCGCATCGCAAGCCCTCCCAGGCGTCGATGTTGCCCCGTGAAAACGGTTACATGGCAGAATACCGCATTGCGATCCCATTGTTGCCTGTGTCGCTGGCACGATGCGAAGCGCATTCGTATGCACTGCCTTCGGGAGGGACCGGCGGCAGCCCGTCTCTCCAGCCGGAAACCGGATACCGCACCATGGCGAAAGTACAACTGGACAACATCCGCAAGGTCTACGACAACGGCCAGGTCGCCGTGCACGGGGCCAGCTTCGAAGTGGCCGACGGCGAACTGATGGTGCTGGTCGGGCCCTCGGGCTGCGGCAAATCCACGCTGCTGCGGATGATCGCGGGCCTGGAGGAGATCAGCGGCGGCGAGCTGCGCATCGGCGAGCGCGTGGTCAACGACGTGGCGCCGAAGGACCGCGACATCGCGATGGTGTTCCAGAGCTACGCGCTGTACCCGCACATGACCGTGGCCGAGAACCTGGCGTTCGGGCTGAAGCTGCGCGGCGAGAGCAAGGACGTCATCGCGCGCCGCGTCGCCGCTGCCGCCGACACCCTGGGCCTGACCCCGATGCTGGACAAGCTGCCGCGGGCCATGTCCGGCGGCCAGCGCCAGCGCGTGGCGCTGGGCCGCGCGCTGGTGCGCGAGCCGGCGGTGTTCCTGCTCGACGAGCCGCTGTCGAACCTGGACGCCAAGCTGCGCCATTCGGTGCGCACCGAGATCGCGCAGCTGCACCGCAAGCTCGGCACCACGATGATCTACGTGACCCACGACCAGGTCGAGGCGATGACCCTGGGCCAGCGCATCGTGGTGCTCAAGGATGGGCTGATCCAGCAGATCGATACGCCGATGGCGCTGTACGACCGCCCGGCCAACCTGTTCGTGGCCGGCTTCCTCGGCAGCCCGGCGATGAACGTGCTGCAGGGCCAGTTGGTCGAAGAGGGCGGCTTGCAGCAGCTGCAACTGGCCGACGGTAGCCGCGTGCCGCTGCAAGGCGCGCATGTCGCGCCGCAATGGCTGGGCCGGCCGATCGCGATCGGCGTGCGCCCGGAACACCTGCAGCCCAGCGAGGACGGGCAGGGCGGGTTCGAGACCACGATCGAGGTGATCGAGCCGGTCGGCAACGAGATCTTCGTCAACCTCAGCTACGGCAGCCAGCCGCTGGTGATGCGGGTGTCGCCACGCACGCTGCCGGGCCTGGGCGAGCGCCTGCGCGTGGCGGTGCGCGGCGAGGCGCTGCACTTCTTCGATCCGGAGAGCGGCGAGCGTTTGTCGCCGGCCTGAGTCATCGCGTCAATCGGCCGCGGCGCGTTCGAGAGAGCCGCCGCGCCGACGCAGTGCGCTGCCGAGGAGGGCAGGGAAGGCGAGCCGCGAGGCTCGCTCAGCGTGCCAGACCGTCGCGCAGCGGCTGCCAGTGCGCCGGATGTGCGTCGATCGACAAACCGGTCGGCGGCGCCTCCTCCAGCGGCAGCACCGCCAGCGCCAGCGTGCCGGCGACGCTGACCACGCTGCCCAGCGGCTGTGCATCGCGCAGCACCTGCGCGCCGACCTCGGCCACGCCGTCCACTTCAAGCAATTGCAGCGCGCGTTTGGCCTTGCCCAGGAAATGGGTGCGGGCGACGATCTCCTGGCCCGGATAGCAGCCCTTCTTCACGCTGAACGCGTGCAGCCGGTCCAGTGCCAGCTGCTGCGGGGTCCATTGCTCGCGCTGGCCGGGATCGAGCCGGGCCAGGCCCAGTGCCAGATCTGCCTGGCGCCACGCCGCGGCGAATGCGGGATCGGCCGGGCCCGCGTCAGCCGTTGGCGCCAGCAGCAGCGTGCGCGGCAGCGCGTCGCCGCCCATGTCCAGCTCGATCACGCCGTGGTCACCAGGCGCAGACGTCGCGCCCCGGGCCTGCTCGGGCATGCTCAAGCGCCCGAAGCCATACAGATCCTCGCGTACCGTGATGCGCACCTTGCGCCGGAACACGAAGCGGTTCAGTGCCGTGGCGAGTTCCGTCGCGCCGCCGTCCGGCAGCAGCACCAGCAAGTCGTCGTCGGCGCGGCGCAGCAGCGCGAACAGCGCGAGCACCCGGCCCTTGGCGCTGAGCCAGGCGTTCCATTGCCAGTGGCCGTTGTGCAGCGCCTGCACGTCGTTGGCGAACTGCGCCTGGGCGAAAGCCACTGCATCCGCGCCGCTCAAGGCCACGTATTGCAGGTCTGGGAGCGCGGAAAAACCGGCGGAAGTGAGATTCAGGTTGTCAGGCACGAGGGGGAGGACTAAAATTACGCTGTTGTGAGACCCGCATGATAGGCCAACCAACCCCCACACCCGAGCCCGATCCCGAAACGCAGCGACCCGCCGAGGAGAACACTCCGGAAGCGACGCCTGCGCCGCGGGAAATCGGCGGTCGCGGCGGCCTCGAGCCGACGCGCTACGGCGACTGGGAGAAAAACGGACGCTGCATCGATTTTTGAGCAGCTTTGAGCCAACGCGGCCTTAAGCACGCCGCCCAGCCGAGACAACGAGCCCAGCGAATGGCGACCCGCGAACGTCCTCTTTCCCCCCACCTGCAGGTCTATCGCTGGCAGATCCAGATGGTGACCTCGATCCTGAATCGAGCCACTGGCATCGTGCTGTCGATCGGAGCCCTGGTCATCGCCGCCGGCCTGTTGGCGCTGATGCTCGGCCCGTCCTCCTGGAACCTCTTCCGCGATATCGCCGGCGCCTGGTACGGACAGGTGTTCCTGTTCGGCTGGACCTGGAGCTTCGCCTTCCACCTGTTCGGCGGCCTGCGCCACATCCTGCAGGACTTCGGTCAGGGCTACGCGGTGCGCGCCTTCGTCAGCATGGGCTGGCTGTCGGTGATCCTGAGCCTGGTGCTGACTGCCGCCGTGTGGGCCTACGTGCTGCTGGGAGCCGCCGCATGAACCGCTACCGTACCCCGTTGAAGAACGTCCGCGGCCTGGGCGCGGCCAAGACCGGCACCGAGCATTTCGTGGTGCAGCGGCTGACCGCCACCGCGCTGGTGCCGCTGTCGATCTGGTTCCTGATCTTCGTGCTGGGCCTGATGGGTTCGGACTACGTCGCCGCCACCGAGGCGGTGGCCAAGCCGTGGAACGCGATCCTGCTGGTCGGCTTCCTCATCGCCGCGTTCTGGCATGCGCAGCTGGGCATGCAGGTGGTGCTGGAAGACTACGTGCACACCTCGCTGCTGGCCCTCGCGGCGCAGACCATCGTGCGTTTCGTCGCCGTGCTCGGCGCCATCGTCAGCATCTTCGCCGTGGCGCGCATCGCGCTGGGCATTGCCTGATCCGCCGGCGCCCCCTCTAGGAACCCCCATTTCGATGTCCGCTTACAAGATCACCGAACACAAGTACGACATGGTCGTGGTCGGCGCCGGCGGCGCCGGCCTGCGCGCCACCTTCGGCCTGGCCGCCAAGGGCCTGCAGACGGTGTGCCTGACCAAGGTCTTCCCGACCCGTTCGCACACCGTGGCCGCGCAGGGCGGCATCTCCGCCGCGCTCGGCAACATGGGCGAAGACGACTGGCGCTACCACTTCTACGACACCATCAAGGGTTCGGATTGGCTGGGCGACCAGGACGCGATCGAATACATGTGCCGCGAGGCGATCCCGGCGATCATCGAGCTGGAGCACTACGGCGTGCCGTTCTCGCGCACCGAGGACGGCAAGATCTACCAGCGTCCGTTCGGCGGCATGACCACCAAGTACGGCGAAGGCCCGTCCGCGCAGCGTACCTGCGCCGCCGCCGACCGTACCGGCCACGCCATGCTGCACACGCTGTACCAGCAGTCGCTGGCGCACAACGCGCGCTTCATGATCGAGTACTTCGCGCTGGACCTGATCTTCGACGAAGAGGGCGTGTGCCGCGGCGTGCTCGCGCTGGACATGGCCGAAGGCTCGCTGCACCTGTTCCGCGCCCACGGCGTGGTGCTGGCCACCGGCGGCTACGGCCGCGCCTACTTCAGCGCCACCTCCGCGCATACCTGCACCGGCGACGGCGGCGGCCTGGTGATGCGCGCCGGCCTGCCGATGCAGGACATGGAGTTCGTGCAGTTCCACCCCACCGGCATCTACGGCGCCGGCTGCCTGATCACCGAGGGCGTGCGCGGCGAAGGCGGCATCCTGCGCAACAGCAACGGCGAGCGCTTCATGGAGCGCTACGCGCCGCACTACAAGGATCTGGCCTCGCGCGACGTGGTGTCGCGTTCGATGACCGTCGAGATCCGCGAAGGCCGCGGCGTCGGCGAGCACAAGGACCACATCCTGCTCGACCTGACCCACCTCGGCCCGGAAGTGATCAACGAGAAGCTGCCCGGCATCGCCGAGAGCGCGCACATCTTCGCTGGCGTCGATGTGGCCAAGCAGCCGATCCCGGTGATCCCGACCGTGCACTACAACATGGGGGGCATTCCGACCAACTACCACGGCGAAGTGGTGCGCAAGGACGGCGACAACCCCGATTCGGTGGTGCCCGGCCTGTACGCGATCGGCGAAGCGGCCTGCGTGTCGGTGCACGGCGCCAACCGCCTGGGTTCCAACTCGCTGCTGGATCTGGTGGTGTTCGGCCGCGCGGTGGCGATCCGTTGCGCCGAGACCATCAAGAGCGGCGCGCCGCACAAGACCCTGCCCAGCGATTCCTGCGACAAGGCGTTGGGCCTGCTCGACAAGCTGCGCAATTCCAACGGCGGCACGCCGACCTCGGTGATCCGCGACAAGATGCAGCGCACCATGCAGTCCGACGCGGCGGTGTTCCGCACCAGCAAGACGCTCAAGGAAGGCGTGGACAAGATGGCCGAGATCTACGCCACCTTCGAGGACGTGAAGGTCTCCGACCGCTCGCTGGTGTGGAATTCGGACCTGATCGAGACCTACGAGTTGAACAACCTGCTGCTCAACGCGGTGGCGACGATCAACTCGGCCGAGCAGCGCAAGGAAAGCCGCGGCGCGCATGCGCACGAGGATTTCCCGGACCGCGACGACGTCAACTGGCAGAAGCACACCCTGGTCAGTGTCGACGACAAGGGCCAGTGCAGTTTCGACTACCGCCCTGTGCACATGTACACGCTCAGCAAGGACGTCGACGTGGTGCCGCCGAAACCGCGCGTGTACTGACCAAAGCCGGGATTGGGGATTGGTGATTCGGGATTCGAAACACGTCGCTTCCTGCTCTCAACACCTCCCCAATCCCTAATCCCCATTCCCGGATTTTAAAGCCATGGCAGAGTTCACCCTCCCCAAGAATTCCAAGATCGGCAAGGGCAAGCACTTTCCCGCCACCGGCGCGAAGAATGCACGCACCTTCAAGGTCTACCGTTGGAATCCGGACGACGACAGCAATCCGCGTACCGACACCTATGAGGTGGATCTGGACGCGTGCGGCCCGATGGTCCTGGACGCGCTGATCAAGATCAAGAACGAGATCGATCCGACCCTGACCTTCCGCCGTTCCTGCCGCGAAGGCATCTGCGGTTCGTGCGCGATGAACATCGACGGCACCAACACCCTGGCCTGCACCAAGGCGATCGCCGACTGCGGCAAGGCCGAAGTGCCGATCTATCCGCTGCCGCACATGAGCGTGATCAAGGATCTGGTGCCGGACCTGACCCACTTCTACGCGCAGTACGCGTCGATCAAGCCGTGGATCCGCACCCAGACCCCGCCGCCGCCGGACCGCGAGCGGCTGCAGTCGCCGGAAGACCGCAAGAAGCTCGACGGCCTGTACGAGTGCATCCTGTGCGCGTGCTGCTCGACCAGTTGCCCGAGTTACTGGTGGAACGGCGAGCGCTATCTGGGCCCGGCGATCCTGCTGCAGGCCTACCGCTGGATCATCGACTCGCGCGACGAGGACACCGGTGCGCGCCTGGACGATCTGGAAGATCCGTTCAAGCTGTATCGCTGCCACACCATCATGAACTGCGCGCGGACCTGCCCGAAGGGGCTGAACCCGGCGCTGGCCATCGCCGAGATCAAGAAGCTGATGATGGCGCGCCGCGCCTGATCGGCTAGCGTTCCACTACGGACGGCAGGCCCGTCCGACTTGCGCGGCACCGGCTCTCGGGTTCGGTGCCGCGCGCGTTTTCGGCGGTCGCCGCAGCAGGCGTCCGCCCACCAAGACAAGGGTGCGATGCGATGGACGAAGCCACCGAACTGAAGAAGCTGCGCTGGCGCTGCCGGCGCGGCATGCGCGAGCTGGACCAGCTGTTCGGGCGCTACCTGGACCGGCGCTGGGCGCAGGCCTCCGAGGCCGAGCGCGGGGTTTTCCTATACCTGCTCGAATGCGAGGACGATAAGTTGTGGCGCTGGTTCATGGGCTACGAGGCTTGTCCCGATGCACGCGCCGCCGATCTCATCGCCACCATCCGCGCCATGCCGGCTTGAGTGGCGCCCCTCGCGCTGGCTGCTGGCGGCGCTGGCGCTGCTGAGCGTGCTGGCGCCGCTGTCGATCCTGGGTTCGGACATGCCGCGCTTCTGGGCCTGGCCGGCGGCGGCGCTGGCCGCGCTGTACGCGGCATGGCTGCTGCGTCGCGAGGCGCGGCGGGCGCGGCATGCGCTGCTGATCCCGGCGCAGGGCAGCGTGGCGGCAAGCGTCGATGGCCAGCCGGTCGCGGCGCTGCAGGTGGACTGGCGCGGGCCGCTGGCGTTCGTGCGCTGGTGCGGCGCGGATGGCCGGGCAGGGCGCCTGGCCTGGTGGCCGGACACGCTGCCGCCGGCGGCACGACGTGAACTGCGTCTGGCCGCTCAGGCCCGTGCCGCTTCGTCTGCGCCGCCGCAGATGGCACCATAGCGCTCCCTGGATGGTGGCTGCGCATGTTCAAACCCTTACCCGTGGCCATCGGCCTGCGCTACCTGCGCGCCAAGCGCCGCAACAACTTCATCTCCTTCATCTCGATGGCCTCGATCCTCGGCATCGCCCTGGGCGTGACCGTGCTGATCACCACGCTGGCGGTGATGAGCGGCTTCCAGAAGGAGATCCGCGACCGCCTGCTGCAGATGGCCGCGCATGCCACGGTCAGCGCGCAGGGCGCGCCGATGGAGAACTGGCAGCACGCGGTGGACGTGGCCACCCGCGATCCGCGCGTGGCCGGCGCCGCGCCGTACGTCGAGGAAGAGGCGCTGCTCACCGGGCAGCGCAACCAGCCGGCGATCGTGCGCGGCATCCTGCCCAGCGAAGAGGCCAAGGTCTCGGTGCTGGCGCAGAAGATGAAGCAGGGTTCGATCGACAGCCTGACCCCCGGTTCCTACAACATCCTGCTCGGCCAGGAGCTGGCGCTGTGGCTGGGCGTGGGCGTGGGCGACAAGGTGGTGGTGATGCTCGGCGAACCGCAGGCCAGCCCGATGGGCATGGTGCCGCGCTACAAGCGTTTCACCGTCAGCGGCATCTTCGAGGCCGGCTACAACGAGATCGATCGCGGCCTGGCGGTGACCAGCATGCCGGACATGCAGCGCGTGCTGCGCATGGGCGACGGCGTCACCGGCGTGCGCCTGAAGCTGCACAACATGGACCTGGCCT
This sequence comes from Xanthomonas sp. GW, assembly GCF_014236815.1. Taxonomy (NCBI): domain Bacteria; kingdom Pseudomonadati; phylum Pseudomonadota; class Gammaproteobacteria; order Lysobacterales; family Lysobacteraceae; genus Xanthomonas; species Xanthomonas sp. GW. The sequence goes on along the minus strand of NZ_CP051189.1, from coordinate 3,081,947 downwards.
GGGACGTGGCGCGCGACCTGGCGCTGAACCTGCATGGCCCGTACATGGTCAGCGACTGGACCCGCGAGAACGCCAACCTGTACCAGTCGCTGAAGATGGAAAAGACGGTGATGGGCATCCTGCTGTCGCTGATCATCGCGATGGGCGCGTTCAACCTGGTGTCCTCGCAGGTGATGCTGGTCACCGACAAGCAGGCCGACATCGCCATCCTGCGCACGCTGGGGCTGAGCCCGGGCGGGGTGATGCAGGTATTCATGGTGCAGGGCACGCTGATCGGCGTGTTCGGCACCATCGCCGGGGTGATCGGCGGCATCCTGCTGACCTTGAACCTGGAGCGGATCCTGGCCGGCATCGAGGCGCTGTTCAACATCAAGCTGCTGCCGGAGGACGTGTACTACATCACCGGCCTGCCCACCGACATGCAGCCGCACGACGTGGTGGTGATCACCATCGTCGCGCTGCTGATGAGCTTCCTGGCCACGCTGTATCCGGCCTGGCGCGCGGCGCGCACGCAACCGGCGGAGGCGCTGCGTTATGAATGACGGCCGGGAGTCGGGAATGGGGAATCGGGAAGTGCACAAGCCACAGCAAGCAGACGCGGCGATCCGTGCCGAGGGCCTGGGCAAGACCTATGCCGAGGGCAAGATGCGCACGCCGGTGTTCGACGGGCTGGACCTGAGCGTGGCGCCGGGCGAGACCGTGGCCATCGTCGGCGCGTCCGGCGCCGGCAAGAGCACGCTGCTGCACCTGCTCGGCGGACTCGATGTGCCCACCGCCGGCGAGGTGTACGTGGCCGGGCAGCGCATGTCGGCGCTGTCGGACGCGGCGCGCGGTCAGCTGCGCAACCGCTCGCTGGGCTTCGTCTACCAGTTCCATCACCTGCTGCCGGAATTCACCGCGCTGGAGAACGTGATGATGCCGGTGCTGCTGGGCGGCGCCGCGGTCAAGGACGCCGACGCGCGCGCGCGCGCCTTGCTGGAATCGGTGGGCCTGGGCCATCGCCTGGAGCACAAGCCAGGCGAGCTGTCCGGCGGCGAGCGCCAGCGCGCGGCGGTGGCGCGCGCGCTGGTCAACCGCCCGGCTTGCGTGCTCGGCGACGAGCCGACCGGCAATCTCGACGACAAAACTGCGGCCAACGTGTTCGCGCTGATGCTCGATCTCAATCGCGCGCACGGCACCAGCCTGGCCCTGGTCACCCACGACCGCAGCCTGGCGCGCAAGCTCGATCGCGTGCTGGAACTGCACCAGGGCAAGCTGCGCGAACTGGCGCCTGCCGACGTGTAGCGGCCGCGACCATGCCGGCGTGGAACGCGCCGGCATGGTCGCGGCCCGGCGGCTGCGACGAATGCATTTCGGAACAATGGCGGTTCCGGCGATCGGTCGCGGCTGAAGCCGCTCCTACAGTGCACCCAGCCGCCGGCCACGCCCCCTGTAGGAGCGGCTTCAGCCGCGACGAACGAAGCCGGAATTTAATCCGGTCATGGAACACCCGGTGGCCCGATGGGCCGAGGCCACGCGGAGTCGCTCCCACAATGGACTTGTGGCCTGCTCGCTGGGTGCGCTGTGGGAGGGACTTCAGTCCCGACGCGGTCCGGTCGCGGCATCTCCACCGCTTCGCTCGTCGCGACTGAAGTTCGCTCCTACAGTGCACCCAGCCGCCCCCTGTAGGAGCGGCTTCAGCCGCGACGAACGAAGTAGGAGTTTGTCAGTTTGCGGAACCGGTGGTCTGATGGGCCGAAGCCACCCGAGTCGCTCTCACACAACGAGGGCGACCAACCGCATCAAGGCCGCTCAAAGGCCTGTCGATTCGACAATCCTCTAAGCCGATCTCCCAGCGGCAACGCTCGCCGATGCCGCGATCCTCAGGGAATCACCCGCTGCGCGCGCAGCCGCGCGAACAGCTCCAGGAACGACGCGCGGCTGTCGTAGTAGCCGAGGAAGCCGAGGTCGCGGCTCTTGGTCATGTCGTTGACGCACTCGATCTCGCGGCCGAGGTCGGCATCGGTGTGCCACCACGACGCCAACTGGTCCACGTCCGCCTGTACCAGCCCATGGCGTTCGGCGATCGCGCGCCACTGCGCCGGTGCGCTGTGCTGCAGGCGCGGTTGCAGCGGCATCGGCGCATCCGGATACGGTGCCGCCTCCAGGCTGAAGAACGCGGCGATCTCGCCCCACATCCAGCGCCAGCGGAACACGTCGCCGTTGACCGTGTTGAACGCCTGGTCGCGCGCGGCCGGGCTGGTCGCGGCCCAGGCCAGCTGGCGGCCGAGCAGGCCGGCGTCGGTGAGGTCGGTGAGGCTGTCCCATTGCGCGCGCGAGCCGGGGAACACGAACGGCTGCCCGCTGTGCTTGCACAGCGTGGCGTACACCGCCAGGGTCACGCCCATGTTCATCGCATTGCTGCCGTTGGCCTGGCCGATCATGGTGTGCGAGCGGTGCACGCTCCAGCCGAAACCGTGGCGTGCGGCGGCGTCGAACAGCAGGTCTTCCAGCGTGTAATAGAAATTCTCGCCGGGCTGGCGCGGCTCGCTTTCGCGGAACGGCGTCTCCGCCTTGCCGCTGCCGTAGTGCTCGAACGACCCCAGGTAGTGCTTGGTGCCGGTGACCAGCGCCATATGCTGCAGCGTTGCGCTGTCCAGGCCTTCGCACAGGTGGCGCAGCATCGCGCCGTTGGCGGTGACGTTTTCCTTCTCGGTGTCGCGCCGCGTCCAAGTGCAGAAGAACACGTGGGTGATCGGCAGCCCACGCAGCGCGGCGATGGTCGCGTCGCGGTCGAGCAGATCGGCCGCGACCGGAATCACGCCTTCCTGCGCGACCGGGCGGCGCGCCAGCCCATAGACGGTCCAGCCTTCGGCAACGAGAACGTTCGCCAGGTTGTAGCCGGAGATGCCGGTAACCCCGACCACCAGTGCGGTGCCCTTGCGCATGTGCGGATTTCCTTACGACGTAAACCGCGCACGCTAGCCGCAGGCCGATGAACATGCGGCGAAAAGCGCATGGAGCGCGGCACCGGCCGTGCGTCCAGAGGCGAATTCCTACATCGCCCGCAGGGCTTGGCCGATAGCGGGAGGCAATAGTGGTAGGCGAGGCTGTCCAGGCAGTCGGATCATGTCGCGCAATCGTTCGCGCTGGTCGCTGTTACACCTCCATTCGTACCCTGTCCGCGCCAAGGAGTGGCGATCGCATGCAGCAGTGCACCGGATCTGCGAATGATCATGCGCTCCTGGCGCCGGCATCCGAGTCCAGGTCTGCGCCGCCGCCGCGTAGCGCGGTCGCCCCGTTCGGCATCGCCGTCGCCGCCAGTCTCGCCGCCGGCGTGCTGGCCGCCTTGTGGCTGCCGCGCTTGGCGCCGTGGCCGTTGTCGCTGGCGCTGCTGTTCGGTGGCATCGCGGTCTGCGCCGGCATGCCGCGCTGGCGCTGGCTGGGCGCCTTCGCCGTGGGCAGCGGCTGGCTGGGACTGATCGCCGGCATGGTGCTGGCGCGGCAACTGCCCGCCGACTGGGAGAAGCGCGTGGCGACGCTGCAGGGGCAGGTGGTGGAGTTGCCGCAGGCCGAGGTGCGGCGCACGCGGTTCATGTTCCGGGTGGACGCCGACCCCACGCAGCCGGCGCCGTTGCGCGGACGTTTGTTGCAACTGGCCTGGTACGACGATTTCGGTGCGCAGGTGGCCGGGCCGCGCACGGCGCTGCATGCCGGCGCGCGCTGGCGTCTGAGCGTGCGCCTGCGCGCGCCGCGCGGGCTCAGCAATCCGGGCGGCTTCGACGCCGAGGCGTATGCGCTGGCGCAGCGGATCAGCGCTAGCGGCTACGTGACCGCCCCGCAAGAGGCCGTCGAACTGGCGCCGGGGCAGGGCATCGATGCCTGGCGCGAACGCCTGGCGGCGCGGATCGCGGCAGCGGTGCCGACTGCGTCGGCGCGCTATGTGCAGGCGCTGGCGCTCGGCGACACGCGCAGCCTGGACGATCGCGACTGGCGCATCCTGCGCGCCGCCGGCCTGACCCATCTGATCGCCATTTCCGGCTTCCATGTCGGCCTGGTCGCCGGCGCGTTCGCGCTGCTCGGCGGCGGCCTGTGGCGGCTATGGCCGCCGCTGGGACGGCATTGGCCGCGCCGCCAGGCCGCCGCACTGCTGGCGGTGCTCGGCGCTGGCGGCTACACCGTGCTGTCGGGGATGGCGCTGCCCACCGTGCGCACCGCGTTGATGATCGCGGTGGTCGTGGTCGCGCGGCTGTGGCGGCGCCCGGTACGGGTGGTCGATGCGCTGGCGCTGGCGGCGATCGTCATGCTCGCGTTCGATCCGCTGGCGGTGCTGTCCGCCGGTTTCTGGCTGAGTTTCCTCGGCGTGGCCTGGCTGGCCTGGTGCATGCCGGTCGCGGGCAGCGGTTGGCGCGACAAGCTGCGCGAATTCCTGTCGGCGCAGGGCGTGGCCACGCTGGGCCTGCTGCCGCTGAGCACGATGCTGTTCGGCCAGGCCTCGGCGGCCGGGCCGCTCGCCAACCTGCTGGCGATCCCGTGGTGGAGCCTGGTGGTGGTGCCGTTGGCGCTGCTCGGCACCGCCTTGGAAGCGATGCACGCCGGCGCCGGGGTGTGGGCGTGGCGCGCAGCGGCGGCATGCTTCGACCTGACCTGGCCGCTGTTCACCACACTGGGCGAAAGCCGCTTCGCGCTGTGGTGGCTGCCGGAAGCGCGCGACTGGGCGCTGCCGCTGGCGCTGCTCGGCGCGTTCTGGCTGCTGTTGCCGCGCGCGGTGCCGGGCAAGCCGCTGGCCGCGCTGCTGTGGCTGCCGCTGTTCTGGCCGCCGCTGGAGCGGCCGGCGGCGGGCGAAGTGGAACTGGTGATGATCGACGTCGGCCAGGGCCTGTCGGTGCTGGTGCGCACCGCGCGGCATCAGTTGCTGTACGACGCCGGCCCGGCGATCAAGGACGGCTACGATGCCGGCGAGCGCGCGGTGGTGCCGACGCTGCACGCGCTCGGCGTGGCGCGCCTGGACCGGACCGTGATCAGCCATGGCGACAACGACCATGCCGGCGGCTTCGAGGCGGTGCGCGCGGCGCTGCCGGTCGGCCTGGCCGAGGCGCCGGCCGGCGCGCCGGTGCGGGTGGACCGGCCGTGCCTGGCGGGCACCGCCTGGAAGTGGGACGGGGTGCGTTTCCGCTTCCTGCATCCGGCGCCTGGCTTTCCCTATCTCGACAACGAGTCGAGCTGTGTGCTGCGCGTGGAAAGCGCGCATGGCGCGATGCTGCTGACCGGCGACATCGGCGATGTCATCGAGAGCCGGCTGTTGCGCCAGGCGCCGCAGGACCTGCGCGCCGAGGTGGTGCTGGCGCCGCATCACGGCAGTGCGCATTCCTCGCAGGCGGCCTTCGTCGCCGCCACCGGCGCGCGGCTGGTGCTGATCTCGGCCGGCGAGGGCAACCGCTTCGGCCATCCGCGCGCGGCGGTGGTGGCGCGCTGGCAGGCGTCCGGCGCCGAGGTCGCCACCACCCCGCAAGGCGGCGCGCTGCGCGTGTGGCTGGGACGCGCCGGCCTGCAACTGCGCGAACGGCGGCCGTGGCGGGCGCGGCTGTGGGATGCCGCGGAGCGGGTGCGGGCGGCTGCTATCCTATCGGCCAGTGAACGAACGGCCGAACGTGCCGGAGGGTTGCAACGTGTGGGAACTGGTCAAGGCCGGTGGCTGGCCGATGGTGCCGTTGCTGCTGTTGGGCGTGGTCGCGCTGGCGATCGTGCTGGAGCGGTTCTGGAGCCTGCGCCGTAGCGAAGTGCTGCCGCCGGGGCTGGGCCAGGAAGTGCGCAACTGGGCCACGCGCGGCAAGCTCGACCCGACCCACATCGAGTCGCTGCGGCGCAATTCGCCGCTGGGCGAGCTGCTCGCCGCCGGGCTGGACGTGCGCAGCCGGCCGCGCGAGGTCGTCCGCGAACGCATCGAGGACACCGGCCGCCACGTCGTGCATCGCATGGAGCGGTTCCTGAACGCGTTGGGCACGGTGGCCTCAGCCGGGCCGCTGCTCGGCCTGCTCGGCACCGTGGTCGGCATGATCCAGATGTTCCTGGGCATCCTCGACCACGGCGTCGGCGACGTGAATCAGCTCGCCGGCGGCATCGGCAAGGCGCTGGTGTGCACCGCCACCGGCATGATCATCGCGGTGCCGGCGCTGGTCTTCCACCGCTATTTCAAGAGCCGCATCGCCGGCTACATCATCGAGATGGAGCGCGAAGCCACCGCCCTGAGCGATGTCCTCGACGGCCACGGCCGTGCCGGTGCGCCGACCCCGGCCGCGCCGCGCCCGGCTGCGCGCGGCGGCGCCGCTGCGCCGGCCAAGGGCTGAGCCGGTGCGGATCCGCGACGACCGCGGCCAGGACGAGCCGCATATCGACCTGGTGCCCCTGATCGACGTCATCCTTGTCCTGATCATCTTCTTCGTAGTGACCACCACCTTCGACGCCCGTTCCACGCTGCAACTGCAGCTGCCCAACGCCAGCGACCAGCACAACCCGGCGCCGCCGCGTGCGCTGAGCGTGCTGGTCAACGCCGACGGGCACTATTTCATCAACGATCAGGAAGTGCTGCGCACCGACGTGGAGTCGGTCAAGCGCAGCATCGCCCAGGTCGCCGGCGACGACCGCGAGCAGCCGGTGCTGCTGCGCGCCGATGCGCGCACGCCCTACCAGGCCGTGGTCACAGCGCAGGACGCGCTGGGCCAGCTCGGCTTCCGCCGCATCGCCATCGCCACCGCGCCGGAAGTCAACGCGCCGGAAGTCAAGCGGTGAGCGGCAAAATGGCACCGGTCTGGCCGATCTACCGTCGGCTGCTCGGATATACCCGCGCCTATTGGGTGATGCTGGCGGCCGCGCTGGTGGCGATGGTGGTGGAAGCCACCGCCGGCTACTTCTTCACCCGGCTGATGGACCCGTTGGTCAATCGCGGCTTCGTCAATCCGGAGGCGCGCATGGCGGTGCTGCTGCCGCTGGCGATCCTGGGCCTGTTCGTGATGCGCAGCTTCGCCACCTTCGTCGGCGACTACTGCATGGCGCGCACCGGGCGCAGCGTGGTGCGCGACCTGCGCGAGCAGGTGCTGGCCAAGTATCTGCACCTGCCGTCCTCGCACTTCGACGTCGAGGCCACGCCGGTGATGGTCAGCCGGCTGAACTTCGATACCGAGCAGGTCACCCAGGCCGCCGCCGATGCGTTGAAGACCATCGTCGCCGACACCCTGACCATCTTCTACATGCTGGTGGTGATGCTGCAGATGAGCGTCAAGGTCACCCTGGCGCTGCTGGTGGTGGCGCCGTTGATCGGGGTCATCGTCTCCTACGTCGGCAAGCGCTACCGCAAGATCAGCCGCGGCATCCAGGACGGCATGGGCTCGATGGCGCAGAGCGCCGAGCAATCGCTGAGCGCGCAGCAGGAAGTGAAGGTGCACGGCACCCAGTCGCTGGAGATCTCGCGTTACGCGGTGCTGGCCAACCGCATGCTGGGCCTGAACATGAAGGTCGAGACCACCCGCGCGCTGGCCTCGAGCATGGTCCAGTTCCTGGCCGCGGTGGCGCTGGCGGCGATCGTCTGGGTCTCCACCCGCGAAGCGCTGGCCGGGCGCCTGAACCCGGGCCAGTTCATCGCGTTGATGACCTCGATGATGGCGATCATCCCGTCGCTGCGCCGGCTGACCAGCGTGCAGACCTCGATCTCGCGCGGCGTGGCTGCCGCCGAACGCCTGTTCTCGATCCTGGACACGCCGGAGGAGCGCGACAACGGCACCGTGTCGGTGCAGCGCGTGCGCGGCGAACTGGCGTTCGACGGCGTGATGCTGCGCTACCGCCAGGACAGCGGACTGGCGCTGGACGACATCAGTTTCACCGCCAAGCCGGGCACGGTCACTGCCATCGTCGGCCGTTCCGGCAGCGGCAAGACCAGCCTGGTGCGGCTGGTGCCGCGCTTCTACGAACCCAGCGGCGGCAGCATCACCCTGGACGGGGTGGCGCTGCACGACTACCGCCTGCACGACCTGCGCCGGCAGATCGCCCTGGTCGGGCAGCGGGTGATGCTGTTCGACGACACCATCGCCGCCAACATCGCATACGGCACGCAGGCCAGCGACGCGCAGATCCGCGCCGCGGCCGAAGCGGCCAACGCCTGGGAGTTCATCGAGCGGCTGCCGCTGCAGCTGCGCACCCCGGTCGGCGAGAACGGCGCGCTGCTGTCCGGCGGCCAGCGCCAGCGCCTGGCGATCGCCCGCGCGATCCTGCGCGACGCGCCGATCCTGATCCTGGACGAAGCCACCGCCGCGCTGGACAACGAATCCGAGCGTCTGGTGCAGGACGCGCTGCACCGGCTGATGCCCGAGCGCACCACGCTGGTCATCGCGCACCGCCTGTCCACCATCGAACATGCCGACCAGGTGCTGGTGATGGACCACGGCCGCATCGTCGAGCGCGGCACCCACCACGCGCTGCTCGCCCAGGGCGGCCTGTACGCCCACCTGCACAGCATGCAGTTCCGCGAAAGGCAGCCCTGATGAGCGGTCGCGGGCCACACACGCCTGGCTACTGGTATGGCCAGGGCACGCCGCCGCTGTACGCGCAGGTGCTGACCCCGCTGTACGCGGCGGCGATCGGCCTGCGCCGCGCGCTGTACCGGCGCGGCTGGCGCAAGCGCTACAGCATCGCGGTGCCGGTGGTCGTGGTCGGCAACCTCACCGCCGGCGGCACCGGCAAGACCCCGCTGACCATCGCCCTGGTGCGCAAGCTGCAGGACGCCGGCTGGAAGCCGGGCGTGGCCACCCGCGGCTATGGCCGCAGCCAGGACCAGATCGCGCGCTGGATCGAAGCGGGGACCACGCCGGAACTGGGCGGCGACGAGCCGGTGTTGATCGCGCACAAGACCGGCGCGCCGGTGCGGGTGGACCGCGACCGTGTCGCCGCCGCGCGCGCGTTGCTGCAGGCCGGCTGCGACATCGTGGTCTGCGACGACGGCCTGCAGCACTACCGCCTGCAGCGCGACATCGAGATCGAAGTGGTCGACGGCCAGCGCCGCTACGGCAACGGCCGCCTGCTGCCGGCCGGGCCGCTGCGCGAGCCGGTGGCGCGCGGCCGCGAATGCGATTTCCGGGTCATCAACCTGGGCCAGGCCAGCGACGTCGGCGAGGTCCAGGCCGGTTTCGGCGAATGGGCGATGCGCCTGCGCATCGACAGCGCGCAACCGCTGCAGGGCGGCCGCGCGCGCGCCTTGCGCAGCTTCGCCGGGCAGCGCGTGCACGCCGTCGCCGGCATCGCCCATCCGCAGCGCTTCTTCGACATGCTGCGCGCGCACGGCATCGGCGTGGTGCCGCACGCGTTTCCCGACCATCACCGCTACCGCGCCGCCGACCTGTCGTTCGGCAGCGAACTGCCGGTGCTGATGACCGAGAAGGACGCGGTCAAGTGCGCGCAGTTGGTCGACGACTGGTGTTTCAGCGTGCCGCTGCTGGCGGAGTTGCCGGCCGCATTCTGGATCGGCCTGCTCGACCGGCTGGACAAGCTGCGCGGGCGCAGCGGCGACGCCAGCGAATAGCGGCGGACGCTGCGCCGCGTGCATGCGCAGCCAGTGAAGACTGGAGAGGCGGTGCAGGGGGCCAAACCCTGTGAACGCCAACCAGCCCGGCGGCTTCGGCTGTCCGGATTGCGCCTGGCCCGATCGCGATCACGCCTCGATAGGGGCCACAGCTCGCTGTCGCGATGCGCGGCAAGTGCCGCCTCGATCACGCGCAGCAGCTGAGTATCTGCGGGTGTGCCCGCCGGTAGAACCGCGTGATCGCCGCGATCGCTGCCACGCGCAGATCGCTGGCGTGGCGGCGCATGCTCAGCGGCTACCGCATGTCCCGTCTGTAGGCAGGGCTGCTGTTCGTTTCCATGCCGCGGCCGACCTGATTGCCGCGACCTCGAACACGCCGCAGGCGCTGAAGCGCCAACGCGTGGCCACGTGCCGAGGAATTGTCTACCGCGCTCGCCATCGCCATTCGGCAAGGCGGACATCGGCGCATCGCGCTGTCCGCCTGCCTTGCCCACTTGCAACAGGCCCGCTCAGAACCTGTAGTTCAGCGACAGCGAGGTGTTGCGCGGCGCCCCGTAGTAGCCCTGTGCCCAGTACAGGCTGTTGATGTACTTGCGGTCGGTGACGTTGTAGACGTTGAGCGTGGCGCTGAATTGCGGGGTGAAGTCGTAGTGCGCCATCAGCCCGAGCAGCGCATAGCTGCCCTGGCGGGTGAAGATCTCGTTGCCGCTGCTGTCCAGCGCTTGTTGATCGCGGTAGATATCGCCCTGCCAGGTCAGCGTCGCGCCCAGCTTCAGCGCTTCCCACTGCGGAACGGTGTAGGTGGTGGCGAGCTTGAAGGTGCGGCGCGGCACGTAGGTGCGCACGTTGCGGCCCGCGTCGTCCTTGAGGCTCAGCTGGGTGTAGCCGGCGTTGAGCTGCCAGTGGTCGCCGAGCCGGCCGGCGAGGTCGAACTCGTAACCGGTGGAGGTCGCGTCCACCGCCTTGTAGGTCTGCACGTTGCCGATGTAGAGGTCGGTTTCGGCGGTGTTGTCCTGCTTGGCGCGGAACAGCGCGAACGAGGCGTTGACCCGCTGCTGCAGCCACTGGCCCTTGATGCCCAGTTCGGCGTTGCTGCCGGTGATCGGGTCCAGCACCTGCAGGTTGCGGTCCAGCTCGGTCTGCGGATTGAAGATCTCCGCATAGCTGGCGTACAGCGCGTAGTTCGGGTCGAAGTTGTAGACCGCGCCGACGAACGGTGTGGTCTTGCTGTCGTCGTAGGCGTGCTGCACGCCGTAGTTCTGGCCGCGGCTCTCGATCCGGGTGTGGTTGACGCCGGTGATCAGCTTCAGCGCGTCGCTCAGGTTCCAGCGCGCGGTGGCGTAGGCGCTGCGGCGGGTGATGTCGAAGTCGGCGCTGTCGGAATAGGCGTCGAAGCTCGGCTTGGGATAGTCGCCGTTCCAGCCTTCCAGCGCCGGCAGCGCGGTGCCGATATCGTTGCCGTACCACGACAGCTGATCGGCCTGCACGCGGCCCCATTTCACGCCGACCACCAGCTCGTGCGTACGACCGCCGAGCGCGAACGGGCCGCTCGCGTAGACGTCGGCGTACTTCTGCGTCTCTTCGCTGCCGTACTGCGACGGATAGGCGTACAGGCCCAGGCCGGTGCCGCGCTCCGGGGTGCCGTAGACGTAGAACAGCTGACTGTCGTTGTCGACCTTGCGGTAGTTCAACGCGGCCTTGAGCTGCCAGTCCGCGCCCAGCGCCTGCTGCAGTTCCACGAACGCGCGCTTGTCTTGAGAGGTCCAGTACGACCAGTCGGCCGAAGTGCTGGTGGAGCGGGCGTAGTCGGTGGCGCTGCCGTCGCTGTAGAACAGCGGCAGCGCGCCCCACATGCCGCCGGTGGAATCGTTCTTCTGGTAGCTGGCGCCCACGCTGAGGCGGGAGCTGTCGCCGAGGTCGGCTTCGACGATGCCGTAGAAGCTCTGCTTCTTCAGCGCATAGCGGTCCAGGTAGCTGTCGCCGTCCTGGCCGACAGCGACGAAGCGCCCGCGCACGCTGCCGCTGCGGTTGAGCTTGCCGGACAGGTCGGCGTCGACGCGGCGCGTGTCCCAGCTGCCCACGGTCACGCCGGCGCTGGCCTGCAGTTCGTCGGTGGGGCGCTTGCGCACGAAGTCGATCGTCGCCGACGGGTTACCGGTCGAGGACAGCAGGCCGTTGGCGCCGCGCAGCACCTCCACGCGCTCGTACATCGCCGTGTCCAGGTCGCCTTCGGCGCCGCCGTTGGTGAACGGCAGGCCCAGTCCGTCGACCTGGAAGTTGAGGATGTCGAAACCGCGCGCGGTGTAGTACGTGCGGTCGGTCTCGATCTTCTCGACGTTGATGCCGGTGGCCAGCGCGAGCACCGCATTGGCGCTATCCAGGCCGAAATCGTCCATCTGCTCGCGGCTGATCGTGCTCACCGACTGCGGCGTTTCCAGCGGACTCAGCAGCAGGCCGGTGCCGGTCGCGCTGGCCGGCGCGGTGTAGCCGTCGGCACGCTGCGCGACCACGTCGAGCTTGTCCAGCAGCTTCGGCGCGCTGGCGGCATCGGCTGCCGCATCGGCGGCCGATGCCGCTTCCGCGGCGGCGGCGCTGGCCGCCAGCGGTGCGAGCAGGGCGGCCAGCGCCAGGCACAGCGCCTGACGGCGAACGGGGACGCGGGTCGGCCGGGCGGCGGACCACGTGGACTGGGCGGGAAGGTTCATCGGTGGGGTCTATAGAATGGAGGGAGGCGAGAGGCCATGGGCGCAGCGCCGAGCCAAACAGCGTGCTGCAGCAAGACGACCGGCAATGACCGGCCGCTGGTCCGTGGCGAATACGAACTATTCTCAATAAATAGCGGGGAAAGATCAATTCATGTTCGAATTTCGTGAATTCCAGCGTTCAGCCATCGCCAGCGCAGCGGGCGCGGCATGAGCGCCGCACATGCCATGCCGCCGTCATTCGCGGTCGCCATTCCGGCGCGCTACGCCGCCTCGCGCCTGCCCGGCAAGCCGCTGCGCATGCTCGGCGGCGAGCCGCTGGTGCGGCACGTGGCGCGGCGTGCGCTCGGTGCCGGCGCGCAGCAGGTGTGGGTGGCCGCGGACGATCCGCGCATCGCCGCGGCGGTGGCCGATCTGGACGGGGTGCACGTGGCCCTGACCTCGGCGGAGCATGCCTCCGGCACCGATCGCCTGGCCGAATGCGCCGACATCGCCGGCTGGGACGACGCCACCCTGGTGGTCAATCTGCAGGGCGACGAACCGTTCGCGCCCGCCGCCGGCATCGTTGCCGTGGCCCAGGCGCTGGCCGACAGCGGCGCGGAGATGGCCACGCTGGGCACACCGGTCGAATCGGCCGACAGCCTGTTCGACCCGAACGTGGTCAAGCTGGTGCGCAGCGCGCAGGGCGATGCGTTGTATTTCAGCCGCGCGCCGATCCCGTGGCACCGCGACGCGTTCGCCGCCTCGCGCGAACTGCTGCCGCCGGGTCCATGGCTGCGCCATATCGGCATCTACGCCTATCGCGCCGGGTTCCTGCGCCGTTTCGCGGCGATGCCGCCGGGTGGGCTGGAGCAAGTGGAGGCGCTGGAGCAGCTGCGGGTGCTGGAGGCCGGCTTCCGCATCGCGGTGGCGCTGTCGCCTGAGCCGTTCCCGCCGGGGGTGGACACGCCCGATGACCTGGCCCGCGCCGAGGCGCACCTGCAGGCCCTGGCATGAAGCTGCTGCTGGTCTGCCTGGGCAATATCTGCCGCTCGCCGATGGCCGAAGGCGCGCTGCGCCACCATCTCGAGCGCTCGCCGCTGGCCGGCCAGGTGCAGGTGGATTCGGCCGGGACCGGCGACTGGCACAGCGGCGAGCCGCCGGACCGGCGCGCGATCGCCTGCGCCCGCGGCCACGGGGTGGACATCGCCGGGCTGCGCGCGCGGCAGCTGCGCTACGCCGATTTCGCCGGGTTCGACTGGATCCTGTGCGCCGATGCGGCCAACCTGCGCGACGTGCGCCAGCGCGCCCCCGCCGACGCGCTGCAGCGGGTGGCGCTGTGGCTGCCGTGGGCGGGGCTGGACGGGCGTCGCGAGATTCCCGACCCGTACACCGGCGGCAGCGACCACTTCGAGGAGGTCTGGCGCCTGGTAGACGAAGCCGCCGCCGGCAGCGTGGCGCGACTGTCCGCCGACGGCGGCTCCGGCATAATCGGCCGATGAACTCGATCGCCGCCCTGGAACTGCCGCAGCCCGGCACCTGGCTCAATGCCGCGCCAACCACGCTGCGCGAGCAGCAAGGCCGCGCGCTGGTGCTGGCCTTCGTCAACGCCGCCTCGGTGTGGTGCGCGCAGCGCCTGGCCGAACTCAGCCAGTGGCAGGCGCGCAATCCGGGGCGCCTGCAGCTGATCGTGGTGCAGGTGCCGCGCTTCGACAGCGAACGCGAACCGCAGCGGGCGCTGAAGCTGCTGCGCAGCCAGGGCGTGTCGGCGCCGATCCTGCTCGACGCCGACTGGGCCGCCTGGCAGCGTTTCGACGTGCAGGCGTGGCCGACCCTGGTGCTGCTCGACGCCGGCGGCTACGAGCGCGAGCGCCTGGTCGGGATCGGCGGCGCCGATCTGGAAAAGGCGCTCAACGCGCTGTGCTCCGGGCAGTCGCTGCCGCTGGACGAGGAACTGCGCGATGCGCGCGAGACCCAGCCGGAGCCGCGTCTGTCGCTGCGCTTCCCGGTCGGCCTGGCGGTCGCCGACGATCGCCTGTATATCGCCGACAGCGGCCACCACCGCATCCTCGAATGCACCACCGGCGGCCGCGTGCTGCGCCAGTTCGGGTTGGGCACCGCCGATTTCATCGACGGCGGCATCGGCGAAGCGGCGTTCCACCGTCCGCGCGGCCTGGCGCTGGAACGCGGCGTGCTGTACGTCGCCGATACCGGCAACCACGCGCTGCGCCGGATCAACCTGCTCAGCGGCCACGTCGATACCCTGTGCGGCAACGGCCGCGCCGGCGAACCGGTCGAAGGGCCGGTGCAGCACGCGCAGCAGGCGCCGCTGAACCACCCGCAGGACGTGGTGGTGGCCGACAACCAGGTGCATATCGCCATGGCCGGCGACAACCGCATCTGGAGCTACGAACTCGGCAACCGCACCCTGCGCTGGCGTGCCGGTGCGGGCGCGCTGGAACTGCGCGACGGCAGCGGCCACCTGGCCGCGTTCGCGCAGCCGTGCAGCCTGGCCGCTGTGCAGCAGGCGCTGTACGTGTGCGACGCGCTGGGCTCGGCGGTGCGTTCGCTGCAACTGCGCGGCGACCTGGTGCAGACCTTGCTCGGCGGTCAGGGCCCGTGGGATTTCGGCAACGAGGACGGCCCGCGCAGCCGCGCGCGGCTGCAGTTCCCGCAGGCGATCGCGCTGAGTCCGGAATCGCCGCTGCTGTGGATCGCCGACAGCGGCAACGGCAGCCTGCGCAGCCTGCGCCTGGGCGGCGGCGAACTGTCGACCACGGCCCTGCCGCGGCGCCTGCATGGCCCGGCCGGGTTGGCGGTGAGTGCCGGCACGGTGTGGATCGCCGAGACCGATGCCCACGCGGTGTTGCGCTACGACATCGCCAGCGGCGAACTGAGCGACGTGCCGATCAACGAATGACCGCATCCGCATTGCCCCCGTTCGACGGCAAGGCCTTCGCCGCCAACCTCAGTACCGCGCCCGGCGTCTACCGCATGTACGCGGCCGACGACACCTTGCTCTACGTCGGCAAGGCCGGCGCGCTGCGCAAGCGCGTGTCCAGCTATTTCAGCGCCTCGCCGAAGAACGCGCGGACCATGGCGATGCTGGCCCAGGTCGCGCGCATGGACGTGACCGTGACCCGCAGCGAAGGCGAGGCGCTGCTTCTGGAAAACCAGCTGATCAAGTCGCTGGCGCCGCGCTACAACGTGTCGTTGCGCGACGACAAGAGCTATCCCTACGTGCTGCTGACCCGCGAGGAATGGCCGCGGATCGCGCTGCACCGCGGCCCGCGCGCGCTGCCCGGGCGCTACTTCGGCCCGTATCCCGGCGTCACCGCGGTGCGCGAGACGCTGAACCTGATGCACAAGCTGTTCAAGCTGCGCAGCTGCGAGGACAGCGTGTTCCGCAACCGCTCGCGGCCGTGCCTGCAGTACCAGATCGGCCGCTGCAGCGCGCCGTGCGTGGCGTTGGTGCCGGCCGACGACTACGCCGAATCGGTGCGCCGCGCGACGATGTTCCTGGATGGGCGCAGCGACCAACTCGGCGAGGAGCTGGTGCAGGCGATGCAGGCCGCCAGCGAGCAACTGGAATTCGAACGCGCCGCGCGCCTGCGCGACCTGCTCGGCTCGCTGCGCAGCATGCAGAGCCGGCAGTACGTGGACGGCCGCGCCGCCGACCTGGACGTGCTCGCCTGCGCGATGCAGGGCGCCAACGCCTGCGTGCTGCTGCTGGCGTTCCGCGACGGGCGCAATCTCGGCACCCGCGCGTTCTTCCCCAAGACCAACGGCGAGGACAGCGCCGCCGAGGTGCTGGCCGCGTTCGTGTCGCAGTACTACGCCGAGCACGCGCCGCCGCGCGAGGTATTGCTGGATCGCGAGATCGCCGATGCCGAGCTGATCGAAGCGGCGCTGAGTTCGGCCGCCGAGCGCAAAGTGCAATTGCGCTGGAACGTGCGCGGCGAGCGCGCCGGCTACCTGGAACTGGCCAGCCGCAACGCACAGGCCACGCTGGCCACCGAACTGACCAGCCGCAACGCGCAGCACGCGCGCAGCGAGGCCTTGCGCGAGATGCTGGGGCTGGCCGAGCCGGTCAAGCGCGCGGAGTGTTTCGACATCAGCCACACCATGGGCGAGGCCACCGTGGCCTCGTGCGTGGTGTTCGACGCCAGCGGCCCGGTGCGCAGCCAGTACCGGCGCTACAACATCAGCGGCATCGAGCCGGGCGACGACTACGCGGCGATGCGCCAGGCGATCGAGCGCCGTTTCCGCCGCGCCGCGGAGGGCGACAAGGCCGACGTGGTGCTGCCCGACGTGCTGCTGATCGACGGCGGCGCCGGCCAGCTGGCGCAGGCCAACGCCGCGCTCGCCGACCTGGGCGTGGAGGGCATCCTGGTGATCGGCGTGGCCAAGGGCGCCGAGCGCCGCGCCGGGCACGAGACGCTGGTGATGCCGGACGGGCGCGAACTGCGCCCCGGCGCGGCGTCGCCGGCATTGCAGTTCATTCAGCAGGTGCGTGACGAGGCGCACCGTTTTGCCATCACCGGCCACCGCGGGCGGCGCCAGAAAGCGCGCATGACCAGCAAGCTGGAGGACATCCCCGGCATCGGTCCGCGCCGCCGCGCCAGCCTGTTGAAGCATTTCGGTGGACTGGCCGGACTCAAGGCCGCCGGCGAAGCGGAGATCGCGCGCGTGGAAGGCATCAACGACGCGCTCGCTGCACGAATCTACGCTAACCTGCACGGGCTGCCGGTGCCCGATCCGGCAGGCGAGTAGAGCAGCGCAATGAAGTTGACCATCCCCACCTGGCTGACGCTGCTGCGCATCGTGATGATTCCGGTGCTGGTGCTGGTGTTCTACCTTCCCTACACGTGGACGAACTTCGCCTCGGCGGCGATCTTCGGCCTGGCCGCGTTCACCGACTGGCTGGACGGCTGGGTGGCGCGGCGTTACCACCAGTATTCCGCGTTCGGCGCGTTCCTGGATCCGGTGGCCGACAAACTGATGGTGGCGGTGGCGCTGTTCCTGATCGTGCAGGGCCACCCGACGCCGTGGATGGCGTTCTGGGCGGCGGTGATCGTCGGCCGCGAGATCGCGGTGTCGGCGCTGCGCGAGTGGATGGCCGAGATCGGCCAGCGCGCCAAGGTGCGGGTGGCGATGATCGGCAAGGTCAAGACCACCGCGCAGATGGTGGCGCTGCTGTGCTTGCTGTATTCGGTGATGCCCGACGGCTCGCCGCCGGAGAGCGTGTGGATGGGCTTGTTCATCTTCCACATCGGCGACTGGACCCTGGCGATCGCCTCGATCCTGACCCTGCTGTCCGGCATCCAGTACCTGCATGCGGCCTGGCCGAGCCTGCGCGCCGACGAGCGCGCCGCGGTCGCGGACAAGAATGCGAAAAAAATCGAAGGCAATGGTTGACAGCCTGCCGGTTCCCGGTAAAATTCGCGGCCTCAAGCGGGAATAGCTCAGTTGGTAGAGCGCAACCTTGCCAAGGTTGAGGTCGCGAGTTCGAGTCTCGTTTCCCGCTCCAGATACGATTCCCAGCGTTGTCGAGGCTGGCGATCTTCGAAAAACAAAAAAGGGCGAAAGCCCTTTTTTTGTGCCCGAATTTCTCGCCCGCAGCTCGGCGGTTTCCGCATATCTGCATCGAACCGCGCGCCGTCGTCGCGGCGAAATCATCGAAAGGCCATGCTCGCGATCCGGCGACATCGCCACGCCATCGGTTGATCCGCGCAGTGGCGCGCCCACGGCAAACGCGCCGTCGAGAATGTTCCCGACGGCGCGCGCTTGGCGATGTGGGCGAGGATCAATCGCGCGGTCACCGCCTGCGCGGCAGCGGCCTCACTTCCATGTCATTTCGCCCTTGGCGACCTTGGCGCTCAGTTCCAGTGCGCTTGCGCCGCCGAGTCCGGGATAGCGCCGTTGCAGCGCGGCGACCAGTTCGGCGGCATTGGCCGCTTTGGCGGTCTCTTCATCGAAGGCGCGGATGTACCCTGCGGTGAAGTCCACCGCCTCCAGGCCCGCCGGCAGCGCGCCGGCGAAATGCCCGGGGATCACCCTGGTCGGCGCCAGGCCCTTGATCCGCTCGAGCGTGGCCTGCCACTGCGCATGCGATTGCGGGGTCTGGGTATCGGCCATCCACACGTGCTCGCCGGCCACCACCGGGATGCCGCCGGCCACGGTCTTGATCGAGGGAATCCAGACGAAGCTGCGGTCCGGGGTCGGGCCATCGAGGCCGATCACCTTCAGCGGCTGGCCTTCCAGGGTCAGCGTATCGCCCGCGAGCGGTTGCGGCACGACGATGCGCTTGGGGGCGTTCTCGCCCAGGAGCGGTCCCCATATCTGCAGCTTTTCCTGGCTGGTCGCTTCGATGTGGGCGACGACCTGCGGCGTGGCGACGATCCTGGCGTCGGGGAAGGCGCTGTGCAGCGTGTCCAGGCCGAAGTAGAAATCCGGATCGCCGTGGCTGATGTAGATGGTGCTCAGGTGCTTGCCCGAGGCGCGGATCTGCTCGACGAGCTTGGCTGCCCGCGCGGTCAGGAACTGCGCGTCGATCAACAGCGCCTCTCGCTTGCCCTCCACCAGCACCGAACTGACGGCGAAGTCAGAGACGGCGTCTTCCCCGGGATTGAATACCTGGAGGGTTAGCGGTGCGGTCTGCGGTTGGGGGATGTGCTGGTTCATTGTCGTTTCCGGGAGTGGGGGTGTAGCGAAGTGGGTGTCCGGCATCCGCTCAGCAGGACCGGTGGCGCCAGGGCGCAGGCCACGGCCAGTGGCGCGGATCTGCGTGTCGTCCGCATTAGTGGATCCGTTCGAGGGCGGAAACGCCGTGGTAGGACGTGCCGTCCGCGAAGCTGATGTTGGTGTGAACGCGGCCCAGCACGAAATCCTCGACATGGACCACGTTGGTGCCGTCCTGTTCCTGCCAGTACACCAAGTACAGGCCGTCGCGCAGTTTCCTGTGCGTGTAGCGGATGGTTTCCACCGTGCCCTTGTTGGGTTCCTGCAGCTTGGTGAAGGTCATCTTCGCGTCCTCACCGAAGCTGATTTCGAAGGCGTTGCCGCCGCCGAAGTCGACACGGTAGGTGTGACCGACGGCAGGCAGTGGATCGGTGTGTGTGGCGTTCATGGAGAGTCTCCGCAGAGTGGATGTTGGGTGGGAGCGGTCTTGCCCGGAGCGGTGCGGCAAGATCGTGGTTTCGTTTTCGGTTTTGGCGCGCCGGGTCGCCGCGCTTGCATGCATGGCTCTCCACTGCGCGCCATTCGCTGGCGAGCATCTGCGGATCGGAAGTGAACAAGATGTCCGCGTTGTCTCCCTTGGCCGGTCGGATCGACGCCGAAGCGCGACGCTGCCGCGGGTCACCCAGTGCCTGGGTGTCGGTCAGTGTGGAAGCGCGCTGCGCAGCCGGCCATGGCGCTTTGCCACAAACGGTGATGGGCGTTCGCCCAAAACGCCTAGTAGCCCGGCCATGGCCGACGTCCGGGTGCCGTGTGCGGCACGGCGCTGCGGTGCCGGCATGCACCGCTTTACCGGACGGTCGCCGCATGGCCGCCGGCGCCTTGTGCGAGGTCGCCGTGGCCGTGCTGCGTGCGCAGCAGGCGCAGCAGGCGCAACCGAAGTGGCCGCCGCTCGTCTTCGATGCTGCCAGCGGACAGTCTGTTGGTCTGGGCCTGCGCGGTGGCGAGGACGCCATCGCAGCGCGCTACGCGGAGGCTGCGCCGACTCAAGCGCCCAGTGGCCCTGGACGCGCCAAGCTTGGCGTGGTCGCGCGGGAAGTGACGCTGCTGCTGTGAGCACTGGGGATTGGCTCGCCGCGCAACCAGGCGGCGCTTCAGTGGCCTTGCGCAAGCGCGTGCGCGAAGCGCGGCGGCACGGCGGCGACCGCGGTCGGACGCGGCAGGCGCGCGACCGCGGTGATCGTTAGGACCTGGCTGCGCTTGAACGCGGTGGTCACCGCGTTACGTGCACGCGGCACTGAATCGCGCTCGCTTTGAACTGGGCATGGGCAAGGACGCAGACCGCGTGCTGCAGGCCGAATGGATTAGCGCGATTCGGCACGGCGGCAGTGCGCCGCCAGGCCTGGGTGCATGCGTGGCACGCTGCACTCCGCTTGTATCGTCGCGCGCACGATCGGGGCGTCATGCGTCGCTGGATATACTCCAGTGGCGCAGACGAGAGAGAAGACCGAGGAAGTGAGTGCCAGCCATGACGCCTACGCGGATCAGATTCGCTACCTGACCGAGCTGGGGCCGCGTGCGTCCGGTACACCGGCCCACAATGCGCTGATCGACCATGTGGCGACCGCGTTGGCCGAGCTCGGCCTCGACGTGCAGCGCGATCCGCACACGTTCGAACGCTGGGAGGTCGACGGGGACGCGCTGGCGCTGCAGGTGGGGGAACGCCGCATCGCGATCGTCTCGGCGTGGCCTTATTCCGGCGAAACTCCGCGCGACGGCACGACGGCGCCGCTGGTCCTGCTGCGCGGGCGACGCAAGCACTGGCGAGCGGCCGCCGGCAAGATCGCGGTGATCGAAGTGCCGCACATCGCGGTGCCGACGACGCTGTTGGTCGAGGCCTGGGACGGGCCGCTGCCGTTCGACCGGGTCTCCAACCCGATCATCAGTTCCGAACTCGCAGGCACCAATCTGGCCAAGGCGAAGCGCGCGGGGGTGCTCGGCGTGATCGCGGTCTGGCGCGGTCTGCCCGATGCGGCCGCTGCGGGTCAGTATCTGCCTTTCACCCGCGGCTATCAGGGCCTGCCGGCCGTCTGGGTTGCCGAAAGTCAGCGCGCGCAGTTGCTCGCCGCCGCCGAGCGCGGCGCTGTGGCCACACTGACCGTGAGCGCGAACAGGACCGCGAACGCGCGCATGGAGACGCTCTGGGCCGTGTCGCCGGGAACCGGTCCGCGGGCCAGCGAGTCGGTGCTGGTGGTCACCCACAGCGATGGCGGCAACGCGGTCGAAGAGAACGGCCACATCGGCTTGCTCGCGCTGGCGCGCGACGCGGTCGCCGCGCCGCACGAACGCAGCATCGTCTTCGTCTACACCGCCGGCCACCTGCGCATGCCGGCCGTCACTGCGCATGGCCAGGCCACCACCGCCTGGCTCGAGGCCCACCGCGATCTGTGGGCCGGAACACCTGGTGGCTATACCGCGGCCGCCGGCCTGGTCATCGAACATCTGGGCGCAAAGCACTTGCGCATCGATGCCGCCACCGGGCGCTACGCGTCCGACGGCACGCTCGAACCCGAACTGTTGTACGCCACGACACCCGAACTCGCCCGGCTCACCCGCACGCTGTGGCGTGGCGCAATCGCCGATGCAGCGACCCCGGTCAAGCCCGGCGCGCTGCTGCATTTCGGCGAAGGCGAGCCGCTGTTCGAGCGGGGAATTCCTGCGGTCGCGCTGGTCACCGGTCCCGAGTATCTGCTTGCGGAATGCGAAGGCGACCTGGTCGACATCGACGCGCTCGCGCGGCAAGTCGACAGCTTCCGCCGCCTGCAGCAGCACCTGGCCGGCAGCGCCGAGCGGGCGTCCTTCGGCAAGGTCACACTGCCCGGCAAATTGAACAAGGCGCTGTCCGCCATCCGCGTCGCTCTGTTCCTGCTCCGGCGCCGTTGAACGCGCGCCGTCGGCACCGGAGCTACGGAGCGTTCGCCGCGGATGCGGTCCGTCGATGCACGTGACCCTGTAGCAGCGGCTTCAGCCGCGACGCGCGTCACCGGTAGCGCCTGTCGCAATCGCGGTACCCGACCGCTGGTCAAGGCGCCGTCGTAGCCGGACGGAATCCGGCCCGTCCGCAGGCGGCATCGTAGGCATAGTCCGCCGCGGCGATCACGTGGCGGCCACTGTTGATGTGCGCGGGCGGTGCGTCGAGCGGTCCGCGCCATTGCACGCTGTCCGGCGTCGCCGGCGTGGCGCCGCCGACCTCGAAGTCGTAGCTGAACACCGGTTGCCCGGCCGGACCGATGGCGAGCGTCATCGGCGTTCCTTCCGGGACCACCAGCGACGTGGTCGCAGTGGTGGCGGCGGCGTGACCGCTTGCGGGCTTTGCTGGCGTACTGAGCTTCTGCTGCAGTTTCGCCGGCGCAGGCGGTTGTTTGGTAGGGGTCAGCATCATGTAGGTGATGCCGGTATCTGGCAGCAGCTTGCCGCAGACCTGGTAGTCGCTGCCGCTGGCCGGGAAGCTGGCGCACGCGTTCGGCGCCTGCCAGTCGGCACCGCCGGCGGCGTTCGCCGCTTCGCGTTGCAGCGGGATCAGCGAGAAGCCCTGCAGCGCCCGTTCGCTGACGCCCAGGGTGATGCCGGACGCGCTGATGATGTAGCCCGGACTGATGCTGCCGGCATGCATCTGTACGAGGTTGAGGAACGGATTGCGCGCCTTATCGACGCCGCGGTCGTAGCCCACGCCCATCATGCCGAAGTCGGAAGAGATCGTTTTGCAGTTCTGCAGCGTCTGCTTGCCGCCACTGCTCAAGGCGAGGGTGTTGTTGTAGGCGGCGCAATTGTCCGGCGCCTGGCTCAGCGTCGGCACCGAACCCGGCAGCGTTCCCTTCGGAATTGGGGCGACGCCGCAGCTGCATTGCGCGGCAAGCACCTCGATCGAGTCGATGCGCGCGGTGGCGCTCTTGCCGTCGGCCGACACGCCCAGCCGCATCGGCACCTGCACGTACTTGCCGGGGTGGTACTGGCTGTTGCTGGAATAGAAGATGTAGCCGAGCTTGGTCGAGGCGTCCCAGGCTTGCTGGATCGCCGCGCTGAGCGGCACGACCACGCCGGTGGAGCCGGTGTCCACTTCCAGGATCTGGCTGGCGGCGGCGGGGTTCGCCGAGGCCGGCGGCGTGCCGACCTGCACCCGCACCTGGTAGGCGTATTTCGGCATGTTCTGCGAGACCAGCAGCAAGGGCAGGGTCTGCGTCTGCAGCCGGCAGGTTTGCGCCTGCGCGGCGCCGGCCGCGATCAGGCAAACCATCGCGCCGCTGCAGCGTGTCCATCGGTTCATGGCGATCCCTCGTATGGATGTGGTTTCGATGCTAGGGCCGCGGCCGGCGCAGGTGCGCGGTGATGCTTGCACGTCCGGGCACTTGTCTACCTCGACGGGCGAACCGCTGTGGTGGAGATTCCAGTCCGCGTTCGCGCCGGCGGCGCTGCCGATGCGGCAGCTGTCTCGCCCCGGACAGGCGCCGCAGTGCGCGGCGGATCCGGTGCGGATGGCCCGTCGCACCGTGCTCCCGGCCGCGCGAACGCCGCCGTCGGATTTTTTTGCCCGAAGGCTGGCGCAATGCGCGGGAGGGCTGTAGAATGGCTGGCTCCCAAGCGGGAATAGCTCAGTTGGTAGAGCGCAACCTTGCCAAGGTTGAGGTCGCGAGTTCGAGTCTCGTTTCCCGCTCCAGATTCAGACAGAGCCCCGTCAACGGGGCTTTGTTTTGTCGGACACCGCTGTTGGCGGTTTCGGCTAGAATTCAGTCCACCGGCCTGGTGGCAGAGTGGTTATGCAGCGGACTGCAAATCCGCGTACGCCGGTTCAATTCCGACCCAGGCCTCCATCTGCACTTCGACGCCCGGTAGATCCACGATCTACCGGGCGTTTGCGTTGTGGCTGCCCGACGATCTAGCTGGCCCTCGCCGCGGTGGAGCGCCGCCGCGCGCGCCGGGTCTTTTGCTGCGGGTCCGAGAGGCATGTCTTCGTCGGCGCGCGCGTGCCAGTCAACCCGCAGCGAGCAACGCCGCCAGCAACGCCCCCAGCAGCAATGCGGCGCCGGCCAGCAGTCGCGGTCGCAGCCTTCGGCGCGGCTGGCGCTCGATCGCGTTGGCGCCAGTCCAGCGCAGCAGGCCGTGGGCGAAGCCGTGGCGGTCCATGCTGCGGTCGCAGGCGTCCACGCAGGCGCCGCAGGCGGTGCACGCGTAGTGCGGGCCGTTGCGCAGGTCGATGCGCGCGGGGCAGGCGTCCACGCAGGCGCTGCAGTCCACGCAGTCGCCGAGTTGCGCGGCGGTGAACTTGGGCAGGGTGCCGGCGTAGCTGGCCAACGCGTCGCCGCGGTGGCCGCCCTGGCCGGCGCGCCGGGCGATGCTGGCGCGCAGCGCATAGTCGCGCGCGGTGCCGGCGTCGAGCAGGCGCCGCCCGCGCTGGGCGACGCTGCCCTGGCCGCAGGCGCGCGCGCCGCGCGGTTCGCCACGCATCGCGTCGTAACCGATCAAGGGCGTGTCGCGATCGCACAGCAGCGGCTGCAGCCGCGCGTAGGGGCACAGGTAGCGGCACACCTGGCTGCGCAGGAAGCCGGCATTGCCCCACGTGGCCAGCGCGTAGAACAGTACCCAGAAGCTTTCCCAGCCGCTCCAGGCGAATGGCCGCAGCCGCGCGACCAGGTCGACGATCGGCGCGAAGTAGCCGACGAAACTGATCCCGGTCCACAGCGCCAGCGCCGCCCAGACCACATGCCGCGCGGCTGCCGGCCAGGCGGCGAAGCGCCGTTCCAGCCAGGCGAAGGCATGGCTCCAGACCGACTGCGGGCAAGCGAAACCGCACCACACCCGTCCGGCCAGGGTGGTCGTCACCATCAATGCAGCCGCTGCGGCGAACAGCGCCAGCAGCAGCCAGCCGACATCGTGCGGCCACAAGGTCCAGCCGAACAGGTCCAGGCGCCGTGCGGGCAGGTCGAAGCGCAGCGCCTGGCGGCCGTCCCAGCGCAGCCACGGCAGCAGGTAGAACGCGGCGAACAGTAGCCACACGCTGGAACGACGCAGGCGTGCGTAGCGGCCGTGCGGCGCTGCCGCGGCAGCGGCGGCATCGGCATCGGCAGCGGCATGGGTGCCGAGCGTGCGCAATGGAATGCGGCGGGGCATCGGCGTGCCGCTCACGGCAACGGCTCGTCGTCGTCTGCAGCGGCCTGCGGCGCCGGCCGCAGCAGGAACCCGGTCAGCACGCTCGAACTCAGCGTGGCCAGCCAGAACATGAAGAAGCCCAGCGTGTAGCCGAGTTCGCGGCTCAGCGGGCGGCCGGGGAAGGTGATGTCGCGCAGCGCCAGCGGATCGACCAGGGCGAAGAACAGCACGCTCATCGCGCCGGCGACCAGGAAGCTGGGCCACAGGATCACGCCCAGCCGCTGCACCAGCGGGCGCGATTCGGCGGCATCGAGCGGGTCGAGCAGGGGATCGTCGCTGTGCGTCATGACGGGCGGGTTCCATCGCGGAAGGGAGGTGCGGCATGCGCCTGGGTGGTGCCACGCATGGGCTGGCGCTGCCCGCACGCGGTCGCGCCGCCGCTCCCCGTCGGCGTCGGCGCAGGCGCATGCCGCCCACGCAGACTAGGCAGTGCAGCGCGTGACGACATTGATCCTGATCAAGGCCTGGCCGCAGCGGCTGCGGAGACTGGCGCCATCGAGCAGGAGCACTGACATGCATGCCACTGAAAAGGGGCCATGGTCCCGATGGGAGAAGGAACAGCCGTGCGCGTGCATAGCCCCTCTCCTCTCGGGAGAGGGGTTGGGGTGAGGGTACGGCGCGCAGCGTCTCGCTGAGTTTGGGTGCGCGAGGCTTCGCTCCGTACCCTCATCCGGCGCTGCGCGCCACCTTCTCCCGGTGGGAGAAGGAAAAGCAGTGTGCGTGCATAGCCCCTCTCCCGTCGGGAGAGGGGTTGGGGTGAGGGTACGGCGCGCAGCGTCTCGTTGAGTTTGGGTGCGCGAGGCTTCGCCCGTACCCTCATCCGGCGCTGCGCGCCACCTTCCCCCGAAAAGGGGTCCATGGTCCCGGTGGGAGAAGGGAACAGCCGGCGCCGCCATCAAATGCGCTGGCGGCCGTTCGAACCGGCGCTGCCGTGGCCGCCTGCAGAGTGATGCAGTGAATCGATGCCGCGGATTGATCCAGGTCAAGGCGGCCTGCCATCTGGCCGCGCATGCTGACCTCCATGGACATCCTGACCGCCTCCGATCCCGCCGCCACCTCGACCTTCGACGCCGAACTGCTGCGCCGCTACGACCGTCCCGGCCCGCGCTACACCTCGTATCCGACCGCGCCGCATTTCCAGGCCGGTTTCGGCCCGGCGCAGCTGTTCGCGGCGGTGCAGGCCAGCGATCCGGCGCGGCCGCTGTCGCTGTACGTGCATGTGCCGTTCTGCCGCAATCCGTGTTTTTACTGCGGCTGCAACCGGGTCATCACCCGCGACGCCGGCAAGGGCAGGGCCTACGTGCAGCGCGTGCTGCGCGAGGCGGCGATGATGGCCGCCTGCCTGGAGAGTGAGCGCGAGGTGGTGCAGTTGCACCTGGGCGGCGGCACGCCGAATTTCCTCGCGCCGGAACTGCTCGGCGAACTGCTGCGCGGCCTGCGCGGGCTGTTCCGTTTCAGCGAGGCGCCGGATCGCGACATCTCCATCGAACTGGATCCGCGCACGGTGACGCCGCAGGACATCGTCGCGCTGGCGGCGCTGGGGTTCAACCGTGCAAGCCTGGGCATCCAGGATTTCGATCCGCTGGTGCAGCAGGCGATCAATCGCCGCCAGGGCGTGGCCGAAACATTGGACATCCTGCGCGCCTGCCGCGTGCAGGGCATGCGCTCGGTCAACGTGGACCTGATCTACGGCCTGCCGCGGCAGACCCTGGCCGGCTTCGAGCGCACCCTGGATACGGTGATCGCGGCGCGCCCGGACCGCCTGGCGGTCTACGGCTATGCGCATATGCCGCAGTTGTTCAAGGCGCAGCGGCGCATCGCCGATGCGGAGTTGCCCGACGCAGAGCACAAGCTCGCGCTGCTCGGATTGGCGGTGCGCAAGCTGTCGGCGGCCGGCTACCAGTACATCGGCATGGACCATTTCGCGCTGCCGCACGAGGACCTGGCGCGCGCGCAGCGCCAGGGCGGACTGCACCGCAATTTCATGGGCTATACCACGCATGCCGACACCGACCTGCTCGGCCTGGGGGTCAGCGCGATCAGCCGCATCGGCGACAGCTACAGCCAGAACCAGCGCGAGCTGCCGGCCTGGGAGGCAGCAGTGGACGCCGGCGACAGCCCGGTGCTGCGCGGCCTGCAGCTCAGCGCCGACGACGCGCTGCGCGCGGAGCTGATCCAGCAGTTGATGTGCCAGGGCCGCGCCGACGTCGCCGCGCTGGCGCAGCGCCACGGCATCGACTTCGCCAGCTATTTTCACGACGAGCTGCAGGCGCTGGCGCCACTGTGCGCCGACGGCCTGGCCGACTACCGCGACGGCGCGATCCAGGCCACCGCGCGCGGGCGCCCGCTGCTGCGCCTGATCGCGATGTGCTTCGACCGCTACTTGCGCCAGCCGGCGCAGCCGGCACGTTATTCGCGGGCGATCTGAGCGCCGCCCACCGACAGGTTCACCGTTTGCCGAGTGGCATCCCCGGTTCCGTCGTGGCGGCGGTGCCGGGGCTTTTGTCTGGCGCTTGTGGCGCCGCGGCCGCCTGTATGGCCGTCGCCTGCGGCGTGCGAGCGCGGCGCAGGCCGGCATCTGCGGCTGCACGCGCCGAAACGCGATGGTGCCCGGAGCCGGAATCGAACCGGCATGGGGTCGCCCCCGGCGGATTTTAAGTCCGATGCGTCTACCAGTTTCGCCATCCGGGCCTGGTGCCGCTAGCGTGCCTGATTGCGTCCGAATTGGGAACCGCGCTTGCCGCCGCCGCGGCATCAGGCGCGGCGGCGCCGACTTGAGATCTGCCCGAAAGGAGCACGAAAGACAGCCCGCCTAGGCTCTGCCCGAATTAGCCGGAGAGCCGCCTTGCGCGTCCAGTGGAAAATTCTTTGCGATTTCGACGGTACCGTGTCGCTGCAGGACGTGACCGATACCTTGCTCGAGCGTCTCGGCCAGCCGGGCTGGCACGCGCTGGAAGAGGATTGGGTGGCCGGGCGCATCGGTGCGCGCGAATGCATGAGCGGCCAGGTGGCGCTGCTCGACGGCGACGTGGACGCGCTGCACCGCGTGCTCGATGAGGTCCGCATCGATCCGGCGTTCGTGCGCTTCGTCGATCTGGCGCGCGACCTGGGCATGCCGCTGAGCATCGTCAGCGACGGCCTGGACTACCCGATCGCGCGGATCCTGGCGCGGCATGGCCTGCACCAGCTGCCGATCATCGCCAACCGCCTGCTGCGCACCGACGACGGGCACTGGCGCATGGCCTCGCCGCACGCGCAGCCGGCCTGCGCCAGCGGCACCTGCAAGTGCGCGGTGATGGCCCAGCAGGAACCGGCACGTTCCACCTTGCTGATCGGCGACGGCCGCTCCGATTTCTGCGTGGCCGGCAAGGCCGATCTGGTCTTCGCCAAGGACGGCCTTTTGCGCCATTGCCGCGCCAGCGGCATCGCCCACCGCGCGATCGGCGGGTTCGACGACGCCATCGCCCTGCTGCATGAACTCGCCGCGCCTGCCGTCGCCAGCGCGCGCCTCCCACTCCCCGTTCCCCAACGAGCCTGATCCCCATGAATCGGAATGTTCCGCTCCCCACCGCGCTTGCGCCGCTGCACGGCGATCTCGACACGCTCGATCTGGCCGCGCACGACGGCCTGCAGCCGGCCGCGCCCGATCCGGACGCGCTGCTGCGCACCGGCCCGGCCTATCACGCCGCGCTCGGCGATGCGCAGATGCTGGCCGACGAGGCCCAGTACTGCTCGTTCGGCGACACCGTGCACTACAGCGAACCGCCGCGGATCTTCGCGCACTGCGACGGCAGCTATCTGTACGACACCGAGGAGGTGCCGTACCTGGACCTGCAGATGTGGTATTCGGCGGTCAACTTCGGCTACGCCAATCCGCGCCTGAACGGTGCCTTGAAGCGGCAGATCGACAGCCTGCCGCAGGTGGCAAGCCAGTACCTGCACCCGACCAAGATCGAACTGGCCAAGACCATCGCGGTGGATGCCGAGCGCAAGTGGGGCCGCAAGGGCCGCGTGCACTTCAATGTCGGCGGCGCGCAGTCGGTGGAGGATTCGCTGAAGCTGGTGCGCAACGCCACGGGCGGCAAGAGCCTGATGTTCGCCTTCGAGGGCGGCTACCACGGCCGCACCCTGGGCGCCTCGGCGATCACCTCCTCGTATCGTTACCGGCGCCGCTTCGGCCATTTCGACCGCGCCCAGTTCATCGAATTCCCGTACCACTTCCGCGGGCCCAAGGGCATTTCCAAGGAAGAGTACGGCGAGCAGTGCGTGGCCAAGTTCGAGCGCCTGTTCGAGACCGAGTACAACGGCGTGTGGGATCCCAAGGCCGGGCAGTGCGAGTACGCCGCGTTCTACGTCGAGCCGATCCAGGGCACCGGCGGCTACGTGATCCCGCCGCCGAACTTCTTCACCGGCCTGAAGCGGGTGCTGGACAAGTACGGCATCCTGCTGGTGGTGGACGAGATCCAGATGGGCTTCTTCCGCACCGGCAAGCTGTGGGCGATCGAGCATTTCGGGGTGACCCCGGACGTGCTGGTGTTCGGCAAGGCGCTGACCAACGGCCTCAATCCGCTGGCCGGGGTCTGGGCGCGCGAGGAATTGATCAACCCGACCGTGTTCCCGCCGGGATCGACCCATTCCACCTTCGCCTCCAATCCGCTCGGCACCGCGGTGGGCCTGGAGACCATGCGCATGCTGGCCGAGACCGACTACGAGTCGATGGTCATGGCCAAGGGCGCGCACTTCCTCGACGGCCTGCGCGACCTGCAGAAGCGCCATCCGGAAATCGGCGACGTCGACGGCCTGGGCCTGGCGCTGCGCGCGGAGATCTGCCAGGCGGACGGCTTCGCCCCGAACCGCAAGCTGCTCGACACGATGGTGGACATGGGCCTGGAAGGCGAGCTGCGCCACAACGGCAAGCGCATCGGCCTGGTGCTGGACGTGGGCGGCTACTACAAGAACGTGATCACGCTGGCGCCGTCGCTGCACATCAGCCACGACGAGATCGATTTGGGCCTGTCGCTGCTGGACCAGTTGCTGACCCGCGCCAAGCGGGTGGCATGAGATGGCGGGAGACAGCGCGTTGGCGCCGCGTTGCCTCCCGTCCGCCGCCGCGGCATCGGCCTCAGCGCGCCTCGCGCACTGCGAGCACCGCGTTGAGGCCGCCGAAGGCGAAGGAATTGCTGAGCACCGCGCGCACCCGTTGCGCGCGGGCCTGGTTGGGGACGTAGTCCAGATCGCAATCCGGATCAGGATCCAGGAAGTTGGCGGTCGGCGGCACCCGCTGCTCGCGCAGCGCACCGATCGCCGCGACCAGCTCCAGCGCGCCGGCAGCGCCCAGCGCATGGCCGTGCACCGCCTTGGTCGAACTCACCGCCAGCGCATCGGCGTGACTGCCGAACACCTCACGGATCGCCTGTGTCTCGCAGCGGTCGTTGGCCAGGGTGCCGGTGCCGTGGGCGTTGATGTAGTCGATCTGCTGCGGTTCCAGTCCCGCTTCCTGCAGGGCCAGGCGCATCGCCGCGGCGGCGCCGTCGGTGCTGGGCGCGACGATGTCGTGGGCATCGGCGCCCATGCCGAAGCCGGCCAGTTCGGCCAGCGGGACCGCGCCGCGCGCGGCCGCATGCGCGGCGCTTTCCAGCACGAAGATGCCGGCGCCTTCGCCCAGCACCAGGCCGCTGCGCTGCGCGCAGAACGGCCGGCAGGTGTCGTCGCTGACCACCCGCATCGCTTCCCAGGCGCGGATCAGCGGCAGGCTCAGGCAGGCTTCGCTGCCGCCGGCGATGGCCACGTCGGCCAGGCCGTGGCGGATCAGCAGCGCCGCCTGCGCCAGCGCGTGGTTGGCCGAGGCGCAGGCGCTGGACACGGCGAAGGCCGGGCCGCGCAGGCCGAAGGCGATGCTGATCTGGCTGACCGGGGCGTTGTTCATGCTGCGCACGATGGTCAGCGGATGCAGGCGCTCGGCTTGCTCGCGGTACAGCCGCCGCGATTGTTCGTCGCGGCTCACTTCGGCGCCGACGCCGGTGCCGATCACCACCGCGCCGCGTGCCGCGCCGGCGCCGTCCAATGCCAGGCCGGACTGGGCCACGGCCTCGCAGGCCGCGACCAGCGCCATCTGCGTCATGCGATCCAGTTGGCCCGGCGCGATGCCGCCCAGCTGCGCCGCCTGCGGCGCGAACCCGGGCACGCTGGCGGCCAGGCGCATCTTCAGCGTGGCCTGCGGATCGGGCGTGGCCAGCGCGGCGATGCCGCTACGGCCCTCGCACATGCCGCGCCACAGGGCATCGGCACCCAGGCCGAGCGCGCTGACCGCGCCCATCCCGGTGACGACGACGCGGTGTCCCTGCGCCGAGCGGTCCATGCCCGCTCAGTGCGCCGGTGCCGGTGCCAGCGCCGCGGCCGCGGCCTTGGCGGCCAGCGCCTGCTGCACCGCTTCGGCCAGCTTGCCCAGCGAGCCGTCGTCCAGGTTCGGATCGCGCTGCGGGAAGGTGATGTCGAAGTGCTCCTCGATGTCGAACAGGATTTCGATCGCCTCGAGCGAATCCACGCCCAGGTCCTGCAGTTTGGTGTCCGCGGTCAGGCCGGCGGGATCGATCTCGCCATGCTTGGCGACGATGCTGTGGATCTGTGTCTCGATAGACGGGGTCATGGCAGTCCTCCGCGAAATGAATGGCCACCGCGCGGCGCGTGCCGCCGGTGGAAGGCATGCCGCGGCCCACGGCTGCGGCGTCCATCCTCCACGCTAGCCGGTCAATCTTGCAGATGCCTTTCGTAAGCCAACTCGAACCGCAGGCCCTGCAGCGGCAGTTCCTCGCGCATCCTCCGCAGGATTTCCAGGCGCGGACCCTGGAGCACGGCGTGCCTGCGTTCGACGCCGTGTTCGATCTGCTCACCACCGCCGACCCGGCACTGCGCGCGCGCGTGGCCGGCTGGCCGCTGCAGCGGCTGTGGCGGCGCTGGCTGCGGCCGCGCACCAGCTTCGTCGGCAGTACCGTCAGCGAATACGCCTGGCTGCCGCGTGCGGCCGACCCGGCGCAGTTGCCCGGCCAGTGGCGGGCGCAACTGGGGCGCGAGCGCCCGCTGCTGATCGTCAAGGACATTCCGCAGCACTCGCCGCTGCTCGATGCCACCGACAACGCCTGGGCGCACGTGTTCCTGGAGGCCTGCGCGCGCAGCGGCTACGTGCTGCTGCGCGGGCAGGCGCTGGCCTGGGTGCCGATCGATTTCGCCTCCACCGACGAATACCTGGCGCGGCTGTCGCGCGGCCGCCGCCGCAACATCCGCCGCAAGCTACGCTCGCGTGCCGACCTGCAGATCGAGGTGCTGCCGACCGGCGCCGCCTTCGCCGATCCGGCGCTGCGCGCGCAGTGCTATGCGCTGTACCTGCAGGTCTACGCGCAGAGCGAGGTGCACTTCGATCTGCTGACCGAAGCGTTCTTCGATGCGCTGCTGACCGATGCGGACTCCGACGGGCTGGTGTTCGCCTATCGTCATCAGGGCCGGCTGATCGGCTGGAACCTGTGCTACGTGCACCAGGGACGTTTGGTCGACAAGTACATCGGCCTGCACTATCCGCAGGCGCGCGAGCACAACCTGTACGCGCTGAGCTGGATGCACAACCTGGACTACGCCTGCCGCCATGGCCTGCGCGCCTATGTCGCCGGCTGGACAGATCCGCAAGTGAAGGCGCAACTCGGCGCCAGCTTCACCTACACCTGGCATGCGGTATACCTGCGCAATCCGCTGCTGCGCATCGCGCTGCGGCGGTTGCGGCCGCTGTTCGAAGCCGACGACGTCGGCACCGCCGACACCGATGCCGACCTGGCGGAATGAGATGAGCGCACCGGTACTGCTGGACCTGGACGACTCGCTCGGCACGCTGCCGGGCGCGTTGCGCCTGCCGCTGCAGCAATGGCGCGACGGGCTGCGCTTCGCCTGTTCGTTGCGCAGGCTACGGCGTTTCGGCGCCGCGCTCGACGGCATGCTGCCGGCGCGGCACGGCACCGTGCTGCTCGGCAGCGGCGATTTCCATCACCTGAGCCTGCCGCTGATCGTGCGCCAGGCGCAGCGCGCACAGGCGCCGCTGCGGGTGGTGGTGTTCGACAACCACCCGGACAACATGCGCTTCCCGTTCGCGGTGCATTGCGGCTCGTGGGTATGGCGGGTGGCGGCGCTGCCGCAGGTGGCGCGGGTGGAAGTGGTCGGCATCACCTCGGCCGATGTCGGCGCCGCGCATGCCTGGGAAAACCACCTGCGGCCGTTGTACCGCGGCAAGCTGCGCTACTGGTGCAGCGGCGTGGACGTGGGCTGGGCGCGGCGCCTCGGCCTGGGCCGGGCAGTGCGCGGCTTCGGTTCGAGCATGGAGATGATCGACGCCTTCCTGCAACACCTGCGCAGCACGCCGATGCCGACCTACCTGTCGCTGGACAAGGACGTGCTGGATCCGCAGGACGCGCGCACCAACTGGGACCAGGGCGAACTGCGGGTGCCGCACCTGCTCACCGCCATCGCCTACCTGCACGGGCAACTGCTCGGCAGCGACATCACCGGCGAGGTGTCGGAAGCGCGCTATCCGCAGTGGTGGAAGCGGCGCCTGGCGGCGCTGGATGCGCAGCCGCTGCCGTCGCCGCAATCGCTTGGCGCCTGGCAGGCGCAGCAGCATGAGGTGAATCTGCGGCTGCTGGAGGCGCTGGCGGAGGCGGGGTTGCCGCGGTAACGCGGTGCGGGCAGTGGACGAAATGCCGTGGGAACAATGGTAGCGACCCCGGACGGAACGCATCTTTTGCTCAATAAATTTCTGTTGGTGCCGCTAGCAACGGACATCATAAGAAAGCAGAGGCAAGCATGTGGTTCACGGGTAGCCAGCAAGCAGCGGCACTGGGCAAGGCATTGGACGCGACGCTGCAGGGCAGGGCGGCGCAGTGGCCGGGCTCGGCGCCAGCGCAATTGACCAAGCAACTCGCTGAACGCTTTTGCGAACTGCAGATGGAACGGGACCAGGCCATGCTGCAAGCCGAGCAGGCGTCTGCCGCGCTGCGGCATCTGCAAGGCCGCTTCGAACTGGTGGCCAACGGCACGACGGACGGACTGTGGGACATCGGCGTCATCGCCGGAGACCCGAGCCACCCCGACAGCCCCGTGTGGTGGTCGCCGCAGATGCGCCGGCTGCTGGGCTTTTCTTCCGAGCAGGAGTTCCCCAACGTGCTGGACAGTTGGGTCTCACGCTTGCATCCGGAAGACAAGCAGCGAACGCTGGACGCGTTCGCGGCGCATCTTGCCGATCGCAGCGGCCGGACGCCGTACGACGTGGAGAATCGGCTGCGGCTTAAGTCGGGCGAGTACCGCTGGTTCCGGGCGTTCGGCACCACCGAGCGCGACGCCAGCGGGATGCCGCTTCGTGTTGCCGGTTCGATCGCCGACATCACCGAGCGGCGCGAACGCGAACAGTTCCTCGACATCACCCTGACGCGCTTCGAGCTTGGCTCGCAAATGCTCAGCGATGGCTTGTGGGACATGAGCGTGATCGCCGGCGACCCGATCAACCCCAGCAACGAGTTCTGGTGGTCGCAGCAGTTCCGTCATCAGCTCGGGTTCGAGTCGGAGCAGGAGTTTCCCAATGTGCTGGACAGCTGGGCATCGCGGCTTCATCCGCAAGACAAGCAGCGCGCCTTGAATGCGTTCGCTGCGCACCTGAACGACCGCAGCGGCCGCACCAAATTCGACATCGAGTACCGCCTGCAGCTCAAGAACGGCCAGTACCGGTGGTTCAGGGCGCGCGGCCTGACCAAGCGCGCGGCGGATGGCACCCCGTTGCGCGCGGTCGGTGCGTTGATGGACATCGAAGCCGGACGCCAGCTCGGCGAGGTGGCGAATACGCTCAGCAATGCCGCCGGCGACATCGTGCGCAGCAACGACGACTTAGCGCGGCGCAGCGAGCAACAGGCGGCGGCGCTCGAGGAGACCGCCAGTTCCATGGAAGAAATCACCAGCATCGTGCGCACAAATGCCGACAGCGCGCGTCGCGCCAACGAACTGGCCAGCGGCGCTGCCGAGACCGCGCTTCGCGGCGGGCAGTTGGTCAATGGCGTAGTCGGCACGATGGCGGAAATCCAGGCTTCCTCGCAAAAGATCGGGGAAATCATCTCTGTCATCGACGGCATCGCCTTCCAAACCAACATCCTGGCGCTGAATGCGGCGGTGGAAGCGGCGCGCGCCGGCGAGCAGGGGCGCGGCTTCGCGGTCGTCGCTACCGAGGTGCGCAGTCTCGCGCAGCGCTGCACCAGCGCCGCCAAGGAGATCCGCGGTCTGATCGCCGACTCGGGCGCGAAGGTCGGGCAGGGGGCGCAGCAGGTGGGCGTTGCCGGCAAGGCGATGGACGAGTTGATGGCTTCGGTGAACCAGGTCAATGCCATCGTCGGCGATATCGCGGCGGCCAGTCGCGAGCAAAGCGCGGGTATCGAGCAGATCAACCAGAGCATCGTGCAGATGGACACGGCCACCCAGCAGAACGCCGCGCTCGTGGACACGATGGCGTCTGCTGCACGCGCGTTGGAAGATCAGGCGACGGCCCTGGTCGACAGCGTGGCGAACAATGCTCGGGGCACCGCTGGCAAGGCCGCGCTCGCCTTGGTCGTCTGACATCTGACCAGTCGAGGAGAAATCGCTGCGGCGTCCTGCGCCGCAGCGGCGTGATCGATGCAAGGAAAGCACGGCCGGCACCGCTGCCGCCGGATCAGCCCGTGCTTTCCGCGCACAACTGCTGCAACAGCGCGACGATCGCCTCGAATCCATCCTCATCCAGCCACGGGCTGTTGCTGATGCTCAGGCAGCGCGCGGCGAAGTCGCGCGCGTGCGGCATCGGTGCGGGATCGACGATGCCGTGCAGGTAGGCGTAATCGGGCAGGGCGTGCACGAATAGCAGGCCGACGCCGAGGCCGCGCGGCCACAGCTGCGCCAGTGCGCGTTCGCGCGCGGCCGCGTCCGGCAGCAGCACCAGCAGGGCCGGCCAGCTGCCCTGCGCACCGGCGCTGTCGGCCACGACCCGCAGCCCGGCGATCGCGGCCAGGCGTGCGCTGCGGCGCCGGCCCTGTGCGCGCGCCTGCGCCAGGAACGCCGGCCAGCGTGCGCTGGCGCGCACGCCGACCGCTTCGCGCCAGGCGCCGACCGCGTGTTGCGGGATCGCCGCATCGAACTGGTCGCCGGCCGCGGCCACGCGGTCGCCACGGCGCAAGGCGCGGCGCAGCGGCGCGCCGTAGGCCCAGCGCAAGGTGTGCGGCCGGTACAGCGCGGCGTAGCCGAGCAACTGCAGGCTGCGCTGCAGTTCGCGGCGCCAGTCGGGCTGGCCCAGGCGCGCCGCCATCGCGGCTAGGCCGTGCCGCAACGGCGCGTGCGGCGACATCAGCAGGCCGCCTTCGTACAGGGTCGGGCCCTTGCCCACCGCCAGGCTGCAAAAGCCGATGTCGCCGCCCAGGCCGGCCGGACGGCCGTCGGCATGCACGCCGCCCAGGGCCTGCGCGGCGTCTTCGATCAGCATCGCGCCGCAGGCCGCGGCGGCATGGCGCAGCGGCTCCAGATCGGTCAGGCGTCCGCCCAGATGGGTGGCGACGATCGCCAGGGTGTCGCTGCCGCAGCGCTGCGCCAGCTGCGCAGGGTCGGGTTCGATCGAGTCGGGCAGCAGATCGCACAGCACCAGTTGCAGGCCGCAATGGGCCACCGCCAGCGCCACCAGCGGGCAGGTGTAGGCGGCCACCAGTACCTGCCGGCGGCGGCTGCCGGCGGCCAGGGTGCGCAGCGCGATGACCAGCGCGGCGGTGCCAGAACAGGTCAGCAGCGCATCGGGCAAGCCGAGCTGCGCGGCCAGCCGCTGCGGCGTGCGCGCCGGCCACAGGTCGCGCCAGCGCAGCGGCAGGCCGGCGGTGGGCGGAACCTCAGTGCGCATCGGCCGGCGCGGCGCGCTCGCCGAGCGCGAGGCAGACGATGCCGGCCACGATCAGCGCCGCACCGAGCGCCTGCAGCACGCCGATCGGTTCGCCGAACCACCATGCCGACAGCAGCAGCACGCTGACGATCTCCAGGTGCGAGGCGGCGAAGGCAGGGCCGATCGGCGCGTGCTCGAGCAGTTTCATCCAGGTGAAGAATGCGCCGACATAGCCCAGCAGCGCGGCGTACAGCCAGGGGCTTGCGAGCAGGCGCAGCACCCAGGCCCACTCGGCTTGTGGCGGGAACGCGTGCGCGCCGCCGAGCTTGAAACCGAACTGGGCCAGGGTATCGAAGCCCAGCAGCAGGGCGAAGCCCACGGCGTAGCGTTGCAGCGGCGGGCGGCTCATGTGCCGAGTCCGACCACGGCCACGCCGGCGCTGACCAGGCAGATCCCGGCCACCTGCATGCGTCCCAGCCGCTCGCCGAACAGCCAGCGCCCGGCGAGCATGATCGCCACGATGTTGATCGAGCCCAGCAGCACGCCGCGGCCCAGCGGCACCAGCGACAGGAACGCAGTCCAGGCCAGGAATTCGAACGCGTAGCAGGCGATGCCCAGCCACAACCATGGCTGCCGCGCCATGCGCCGCCAGCGCGCCGCGCCGCTCGCCAGCGGGTCGCTGGCGACATGCTTGAAGGCCAACTGGCCGACCGTATCCAGCGCCACCGTCGCCAGCCACACGCCGACCACGGGCGCCTGCAGCGCCATCAGGCGGCCTGGCGCGGCGCAGCCTGCGCGGCGAAGAACTGCGCCAGGCGCGCGCCGAGCACGCGGCGTTCGCGATCCAGGGTGATCATGTGATAGCTGTCGTGCAGCAGCAGCAATTCCACCGGTCCGGACACGCCGGCCACCACCAACTGCGCGTTGCGCAGATGCGCGATGTCGTCCTCGGCCGCATGCGCGACCAGGCACGGCGCGGTCACCTTGGCCAGGTTGCGGCGCACCCGTCGCGACAGCAGGTGCATCTCGGCCAGCGCGTGCCAGGGATTGCCGGGCAGGCCGGCGGCGCTGCTGTCGCCGCCGAGCATCGCGCCGCTGATCTGCGCGCGGATGCGCTCGTCGCGCAGGCCGTACGGCGGTTCTTCCAGGAACATGCGGCGGCGGCCGATGCCCAGGCGCTTGAACCACGGCAGCAGGAACGCCAGCCGCGCACGGCGCGGGATGTTCCAGCCGTCATAGCGGAAGGTGGCGCCAAGCACGCCGACGCCATCGACCCATTCCGGCCGTTCTTCGGCCAGTTGCAGCGCCAGCAGCGCGCCCATCGACAGCCCGGCCACGAACAGTTTGTCCACCTGCGGGCGCATCTGCGCCGCGGCCTGTTCGACGCTGGCGGTCCAGTCGCGCCAGCCGGTGGCGAGCAGGTCGTCCTCGTTGCCGCAATGCCCGGCCAGCTGCACGCCGTGCACGCTGAAGCCCTCGCGGTTCAGCGATTTGCCGAGCAGGCGCATCTCGCTCGGCGTGCCGGTCAGGCCGTGAATCAGCAGCACGCCGTGGCGGCCGCCCTGGAAGTGGAATTCGGCGGATTGGATCATGGCGGCACGGGGTTGGCTGCGAAGGAACGCGCGCAGCGTGGCGGATGGGCGTTTCAGCAGCCTTTCGTCAGCGTTGCGCCAAGGAAGGGTTGCGGAAGCGCACCAGCACGCGCTGGCCCAGGCGCAGCGTCGACGGCTGCCGGAACGCCAGCACGCAGGCCACGCTGCGGTCGTTGCCGGCGCTGGCGCCATCGGCGTCGTCGTGCAGTTGCGCCGGGCCGAACGCCGGCGCCAGCCAGCGCACCACCGCGCTGCCCAGCGCGGTCTGGCGGCCGTCGTCGCTGATCACCTCGGCCTGCATGCCGGGGCGCACCGCGGCGGCGTAGCTTTCGTTCAATTCGGCGCGGACCAGGCGCGGCGCGTCCGGCAGCAGGGTCAGCAGCGGCGTGGCGCCGCCGTCGCTGCGCGCGCCGACCGCGGCGGCCAGTTGCAGCACGCGGCCGTCGGCGGGCGCGTACAGGCGGTACTGGTCGCGCTGCAGTTGCGCCTGGTGTACCTGCTCGGTGGCCAGCGCGGCGTCGCTGCGCGCGGCCTGCAGCGCGTCGGCCAGGGTCTGGCTGGCGTCGCCGGCATCGTCGGCGCTCTGGCCGTCGCCGGCGCCGATCCGCGCCGCCTCGGCCAGCCGTTGCTGGCGCTGCTGCGCGTGCGCCAGCCGCTGCTGCAGCTGGCGCACGTGCGCGCTCGCGGCCTGCGCGCGGGTCTGCGCGATGTCCAGGTCCAGCGCCGCGGCGCTGTCGTCGGCTGCGATCAATAGCGCGCCGCGGCGTACCGCGTCGCCTTCGTGCACCGCCACCTGCTGCAGCGTCGCGGCGACCGGCAGGCTCAGCCGCAGCAGCCCGCCTTCCACGTCGATGCGCCCGCGCGCCACCGCCAGGTAGGCCGGCGCCGCGTTGGCCGTGGGCGCCGCCTGCGGCGCTGGCGCGCAGGCGGCCAGCAGCAGGCCCAGCAGGGGAGCGGCGAGGAGCGCTTTCATGGTGCGGACATCCGGGGCGAAGTGGGGGACGAGGGTGCAGGCGCCAGGCGGCGGTCGTCGAGGATGCGGCCGTCCTCCATCGACAGCACGCGGTCGGCGTGGCGGATCAGCCGCGGATCGTGGCTGACGCACAGCACCATGGTGTTGTGGCTGCGGGCGATGCGGTGCAGCAGGTCGATCACGATCTGGCCGTTGCCAGCGTCCAGCGCGCTGGTCGGCTCGTCGGCAAACAGCAGCGCCGGGTGCTTGGCCAGCGCGCGCGCGATCGCCACGCGTTGTTTCTCGCCGCCGGACAGCTCTGCCGGGCGCAGCTGCTGGCGGTGCGCGATGCCGACCTCGGCCAGCGCCGCTTCGGCGCGCGCGCGCACCTCGGCCGCGGCCAGGCCCATGTACTGCAGCGGCAGCCGCACCTGGTCCAGCGCGCTCAGCGCCGGGAACAGGTTGAAGCCCTGGAAGATGAAGCCGGTATGGCGCAGGCGGAAACGTTCCAGCGCGCTCGCGTCGAGCGCGCCCAAGTCTTCGCCCAAGGCCTGCACCCGGCCGCTGTCGGCGCGCTGCAGGCCGCTGAGGATCGACAGCAGGGTGCTCTTGCCGCAGCCCGACGGTCCGGAGATCAGGGTCAGTTCGCCGGGCCACACCTGCAGCGTCACCTCGCGCAGCACGTCGGTGCGCAGCTTGCCGGAGACGAAGCTCTTGCACAGGCCGCTGCCGTGCAGCGTGGCGGCGTCGGGCAACAGCGCGGCGGGAGCGGCGGCCCGGTTCATCGCAGCAACAGCGCCGGGTCGGCGCGGCGCAAGCCGCGCAGCGCGGCCAGGGCCGAGAGCAGGGTCAGCAGCATCACCGCGACCACGCACGCGGCCCAGCCGTTGCCGTCGAAGGCCACCGGCACGTCGTGCGCGCGCGCCAGCGCCACCAGCGCGGCGCCGAGCGCGCTGGCGCCGAGCAGGCCCAGCGCGCCGACCCAGGCCGCCTGTTCCAGCACCACCCAGCGCAGCGCGCGCATGCTCACGCCCAGCGCGTTGAGCGTGGCGTACTCGCGTGCGGCGCCGAGCACCGTGGCCAGTAGGGTCTGACTGGTGATCGCCACGCCGACCAGCAGCACGATGCCGCCGAGGAACAGCACGCCGGAGCCGGCGCCGGTGTCGAACATCCAGAACAGGATGCTGCGGCGGGCGAACTCCGCTGCACTCCAGGCCTCGATGCGTGCCGGCGCGGCGCTGCCGGCGAGGCCGCGCGCCACCGCCGCGGCATCGCTGCCGGGCCGCAGCCGCGCGACCATGTAGGTCGGCCAGTCCGGGTGCACGGCATCGGTGTTCAAGGCGCGCGCGGTTTCCAGCGAGGCCAGCACGTTGACCCCGCCCAGCGCGCGCAGGCCGCGGCCAACGCCGATCACCCGCACCCGGTGGCCGTTGATGCGCGCGCTGCGGCCGATACCGACGCCGAGCTTGTCCAGTTCGGCACGGTCCACCACCACCGTGTCCGGTTCGCGCAACGCCGCGCGCAGGGCGGGACTCAACAGCCGCGCGAACATCAGCCCGTCGCTGCGGGTGTCGATGCCGGAGACGTAGATCGACACCGCGCCGGTGTCGTCGGGGCCGCGCCAGTCGCCGTCGAACCACACGAACGGTTCGACCTGCAGCACCCGCGGGTCCAGGTACAGCGCGGTGGCGGCATCGGGATCGATCGGGCGGCCCTGGTCCACGCTCTGCGTGCCCGGATAGCCCAGCCACAGATCGGCGTCGGAGCCGGACACGTAGACGCTGGCGCTGCCGAAGATGCCCAGCACCAGTGCGGTCTGCAGCAGCAGCAACAGGCTGGCGAAGCCGACCGAGACCACCACCGGCAGGAAGCGGCGCCATTCGTGGCGCAGGGTCTGGCGGGCCAGCGCGACCATCAGGGCGCCGCGCCTGCCGCACCGGCCTCGGTGGCGGCGGCCTGCGTGTCCGCGCTGCCCAGCGCGGTCTGCAGCGCGATGTAGTCGAGGTCGCGCTGGCGCTGCGCATCCAACAGTTCAAGCGCGGCCTGGTCGCGCGCGGCCTGTTGCGTGGCGATGTCCAGATCGCTGCCCAGGCCCAGCTTGCGCCGCGCCTGCGCCGCGTCTGCGGCCTGCTGCAATGCCTGCAGCGCCTGCTGCTGCACCAGCGCTCGCTGGCGCTGCTGTTCCAGTGCGGTCAGCGCGTTCTGCACTTCGGCCACCGCCTCCAGCACGCATTGGCGGTAGGCCAGCGCCGCCGCCTGCAGCAGGTCGCCGCGCGCCTGCGCCTGGGCCTGACGCAGGCCCCAGTCGAATAGCGGGATGTCGATCAGCGGCCCCAGCGAGGCGATCTCGTGAGGGGTGGCGGTGCGGCGGTGCGAGAGCAGGTTGGTGGACCAGTGGATGGCGCCGCCCAGGCCGATGCTGGGATAGCGGTCGGCGCGGGCGATGCCAAGCTCACCGGCCGCGTGCAGCACCTCGGCTTCGCGCGCGGCGATGTCCGGACGGCGTCGCAGCAGGTCGGCGGGCACCGCGTCGAGCGCGCCGATCTGCAGACCCGTTGGCACTGTCTCCGCCGCGGCCGGTGATGCAACGGCGGCACTCCACGCCGGGTCCGGAGCGCTGCGCGCCAGCAGCACCGCCAGCCGTTGCGCGGCGGCGGCGCTGGCGGTGCGCGGTTCGCCCAGTGCGGCTTGCGCCTGCAGTTGCGCTGCCTGTGCCTGCGCGGCGGCCGCCGGCGGCGCCAGGCGCAGGCCGACCAGCGCGGCGCTCAGCGTCGCCTGCCGCTGGCGGGCGTCGGCGATGCGTTGCAGCAACCGTTCGGCCTGTTGCGCGTGGCGCAGTTCGATCCAGTTGCGCGCCACGTCGGCGATGGTGGCGGTGCGGACCTGTTCCAGGCTGGCCTGTGCGGTCTGCAGGTCGCCGCGGCTCATGCGGCGGGCGGCTTCGCCGCGCCCGAACAGCGGCAGCTCCCATTCCGCGTCGAAGCCGGCGACCAGGAACGAGGCGCTGGCGTCGGGGTCGATCGGTTCCTCGGTGCGCGCGTGCAGTTGCGGCTTCAAATTAGCTGTGGCGACGCCGTCCATGCGCCGCGCCGCGCGCAGCCTGGCCAGGGCCTGGGCCACGTCGAGATCGTCGCGCAGCGCCTGCGCGACCAGCGCGTCGAGTTGCGGATCGTGGAAGTCCTGCCACCAGACGCTGCCGGCCGGCCGAGGTGTGGCCACGGCCGGCAGCGCTGTCCATTGCGGCGGCAGCGGTTGCGCCAGGTCGGGCAGCGGGGTGCTGACGCAGCCGGCCAACGCAGCGGCGCCCAGCGCTGCAAGGCCGGCCAGCCGGGATGCGTGGCGCCGGCTCATGCGTGCGGTGCCGCGCTGGCCGGCAGGTCCAGTTCCACGCGCAATCCGCCCAGCGCCGAGCGCTGGTAGCGCAGCGTGGCGTGGTGGCGTGCGGCGATGCTGGCGACGATCGCCAGGCCCAGGCCGGTGCCACCTTCGGGCGCATCCGGGGCACGGAAGAAGCGTTCGCCCAGGCGCGGCAGCAAGGCCTCGTCCACGCCCGGGCCGGCATCGTCGACCGCCAGCTGCAGCTGCCGCGACTGCCGGCGCAGGCTCACCGTGACCATGCTGCCGGCGGCATGCTTGAAGGCGTTGTCGAGCAGGTTGTCGAGCAGTTCGCGCAACGACCAGGCATCGGCGGCGACCCAGGCCGGTTCGCCATCGGTGTCGTCGTCGTCGTAACCCAGGTCGACCCCGGCCTGCAGCGCGTCGGGAATGCGCTCGGCCAGCGCCTGCGGCAGCCACGCGGCCAGGTCCAGCGGCAGCAGCGGGCGGATGCTCTCGCGCGGCGCCTGTGCGCGGGTCAGCGCCAGCAACTGGGTGGAGCTGCGGATCGCGCGGTCGGTCAGCTGGCGGATGTGCTGCAGCGCTTGCGCGGTGTCCTGCGGACGGGTACTGGCCTGGGCGCGCTGCACGTGCATGCTCAGCCCGGCCAGCGGCGTGCGCAGCTGGTGCGCGGCATCGGCGACGAAGCGCTCCTGCAAGGCCATCAGCTGCTTGAGCCGGCCGAGCAGGCCGTCGATGGCCTGGGTCAGCGGCAGCACCTCGATCGGGATGTCGGGGCCGGAGACCGGACTCAGGTCGCGCTGGCTGTCGTCGAGCCGGCGCACCGCCGGTTGCAGCAGGCGCAGGCCGACGCGCACGCCATGCCAGACCAGCGCCAGCAGCGAGCAGGTCAGCAGCAGTTCGATCGGCAGCATCAGCATCAGGATCTCGCGCGCGCGGCGGTGGCGGTCGTCCAGGGTCTCGGCCACCGAGATCGTCAGGCGGTC
This sequence comes from Xanthomonas sp. GW, assembly GCF_014236815.1. Lineage (NCBI taxonomy): Bacteria > Pseudomonadati > Pseudomonadota > Gammaproteobacteria > Lysobacterales > Lysobacteraceae > Xanthomonas > Xanthomonas sp. GW. The sequence continues at coordinate 3,038,057 of NZ_CP051189.1, read as the reverse complement.
GTTGGCCTCCCAGGCCGATGGCACGATCAGGCTGGCCACGCGCACCGGGGTGCCGTCGGCCATGCGTTCGTCGCGCAGCGCCACCCGGCCGAGCGTGGCCGGCGCGGCGTGCGCCGGGATCGGCTGCACGCTGTTGCTGATCACGCCGTGGTCGCGGCTGCGCACTTCGAAGAACACCCGGCCGTCGCTGCTGTATTCGAGCAGGCGCCGCGCCTGCAGCGGCAGCGGCAGGCTGGCGCCGGCATCGTTGACCGCCTTGGCCAGGCCCAGCGTGTCCTCCTTCAGGTCCATGTCGTGGACGTGGTTGGAGTACTTGAGCATCAGCAGATAGAACAGCGCCGAGACCAGCAGCATCAGCAGCAGGGTCGGGATCAGCAGGAACGCCAGCAGGCGCCGGCGCAGGCTGGGATGGGCGGGCAGCGTGCCCGCCGTTCCGGCTGCCACGGCCGCGCTCACGACGCCTGCGGGTCGTGGGCGGCGTCGGCTTCTGCGGTGCGGGATTCTTCCAGCAGGTAGCCCAGGCCGCGGATGGTGCGGATGCCGACGCCGGAACCGTGCAGCTTGCGACGCAGGCGGTGCATGGAGATGTCCAGGCCGTTGTCGGTGATCTCGTGCTGCCAGTCGCACAGCGCGTCGGTGAGCTGGCCACGGCTGACCACGCGCCCGCTGCGCATCAGCAGCGTTTCCAGCAGCGCGAACTCGCGCGCGGTCAGTTCCAGCGGTTCGTCCTGCAGCCACACCCGGCGCCCGGCCAGGTTGATCCGCAACTGGCCCAGGGCAAGCTCGGGGATGCCGCCGCTGCTGCGCCGGCGCAGCAGGGCGCGGGTACGGGCCAGGAACTCGGAGAGTTCGAACGGCTTGATCAGGTAGTCGTCGGCGCCCTGGTCGAGGGCGCGGATGCGGTCTTCCACGCCGTCGCGCGCGGTCACCACCAGCACCGCCACCTCGTCGCGGCGCTCGCGCACGCGCTGCAGCACCTGCAGGCCGTCGCGCCGCGGCAGGCCCAGGTCCAGCACCAGCAGGTGGTAGGACTCGGCGCTGAGCGCGCGCTCGGCGGCGGCGCCGTCGTTGACGTGGTCCACCACGTGCCCGCACTCGGCGAGCGAGTCGCGCAACGCAACGGCAATGGACGTATCGTCTTCGGCAACCAGGATGCGCATGGCGCGAGATGCTTGCAACGCGGATGTTGGAAAACCGTCGTAATCGGCGGTGGCGAGGCCGCTACGATGGGATCCGTTTATGTAGCGGCGGTGACCGTTGCGCGGCAGCGCGATGCGGCCGGCGCCGCGAGGGGAGGACGAGAAGCGCCGCGGCGCCTGCCGGTGACCCGTTCGCGGCGGGGTCCAGCGTTGCGCAAGGCGCCGTTCCGCGCATTGAAACCGGGATCGGAAGCGCGCACGCTCGCGTCTGTTTGCGGCCAAGGGGCGGGCGATGCGCGGACTGGTGTTCTGGCTGTTTGCGGTTGCGCCGGTGGCCTTGCCTTCGGCGGCGTTCGCCCAGGCGACCGCGCGCCCATGCGGCGCGGCCGAGGAGGCGGGTCCGGCCTGTCTGCTGGCCAGGAAGACGCTGCCGTCGTTGCCTGCCGGACCGGTGTACTGGCACCTCGATCGCTTTGCGTCCAAGCCATCGGCCGACGCCGCCGCCAGCGCTTCCAGCGTCGTGGTGGAGGCGTTCGGATCGGTGTGGCTGTTCACGCTGGCACCGGCCGAATGGCGCGCCGAGGGCGGCGAGCACGTGTCCGCGGTCGGTCCGCTCGCGGTGGCGCCTGCGTCGACCTATGCGGCCGAATACCTCCGCTCGGTCTTCGCTCCGGGGACGATGGCACCGTTGCACGTCCATTCCGGCCCGGAGGCCTTCTTCGCGGTAAGCGGCGACACCTGCCTGGAAACGCCCGATGGCGTTCGGATCGGCCGTGGCCCGGGTAACAGCCTGACCATCGAGGCGGGGCCGCCGATGCTGCTGATGGCGATCGGCACGGTGCCTCGGCAAGGCTTTGCGCTGATTCTCCACGACGCCGAGCGGCCGCCGACGACCTTGACCCAGGCCTGGCAGCCGCAAGGAGGCTGCGCGCGGCAGCTTGCGGCGGATCGAGCGCACTGAGCGCCCATCCGCTATCGGCGCGTGTCGGGAAATTCTGACAGTACGCCGCGGTATCGGCCGATCGCATCGGCACGTGCCGCAAGGCATCCTGTGTCCGTCGGCAACGTCATCGCTCCCGCGCCAGGGATGCGCACTTGCACGGAATCGAACGGATCTCGATTCGCCGGCCACCGATTTCGTTCCCGCATGCGCCGACGGACTGGCGTATCTGCATGCGAGCGGAGTGACACGGACGAAACGCACGACGCCCCGGCATGCCGGGGCGTCGTGCGTTTGGGTGCATGTTGCTTTGCCGCGCTTCGCGGCACACCAGGCTGGTGTCACGGTCTGGACGTGGCCCGATGCAGTGATCGGCATCGCATGGCAGCTGGTGGGAACTGGCGATGCATCCGTCCCAGCGCCATCCTTCGCCTCGCGAGATCCGCTGGATCGCTGCTTCATTAGCCAGGCAGGATCTTCGCTATCGCGGTTGCTTCGATCCTGCCGCCGCCACCTGGCATCGTGACGATCCGCTACCCGAGTACTGTGGAAACGCCGCGTCCTGCAAACGCCGCCATCAGCGTCCGTCGAGGCGCGACGAATCCCGAATCCCCAATCCCGAATCCCGGCCCTACAGCGCCCAATCCACGCGCATGCCGGCGACCAACGCATTCGGCAGGTCGCGGGTGCGCGACGGGTCGTTGAACTGGTCCGGATGCACGATGTAGTGCAGGTTCGGCGCGATGCGCAGCTGCGGGGTGACCTGGATGCCGTAGCTCAGTTCCATCATGTACTGCGAACTGTGCGGGGTGCCGCTGCCGCCGGCCGCGACGCGCGCCAGGCGCAGGTCTTCCAGCGCATCGTCGCTGTAGCGCTGCTGGGTGACGACGAAGGCGATGTTGTCCTGCTCGCGGCTGGCGAAGGTGCCGCGCTGGACCAGGCCCAGCTCCAGGAAATGGTCTTCGATCAGTTGCCCGGAGGTGCCCTTGAGCACCGAGCCGAACAGCACCAGGCCGCGCGCGCTGTCGGCGTCGGGGCGGGTGACCTGTTGCTCGAAGCGGAAGAACGCGCCGGAGCGGCCGTTGCGGGTGGCGTAGTCCAGTCCGCTGAGCCGCGCCGGGTTGCCGTTGCGGTCGGTCAGCGGGTCGCTGTAGTCGGAGTTGTCCTGCCAGCCGCCCAATTCGTACATCGCCGGGAAGCGCACGCTGGCCGCTTCGGTCTTGTAGCCGACCGCGTAAGGCACGATCACCCCGGTGCGGTCGCGGCTGCTCCAGTTCAGGCCATGCTCGCCGTCTTCGGCCTGGGTCGGATTGACCTCGTAGGCGCCGACGTGCACGTACACGTTCGGCGTCACCCAGGCCTTGGCGTGCGCGGCCCAGCTGGACACCGGCCAGTAGGTGAAGTTGCTGGTGCGGAACACGAAGGTCGGGTTGCCGCAGGCCGAGTTGCCCTGGAAGTAGCCGCACAGGTCCGAGCCGAGGAAGTGGATGTTGGCCACGCTGCGTCCGGCCTCCAGTTCCAGGCGGTCGTCGAACAGCTTCTGCGCGATGGTGAAGTTGGCCAGGCGCGTGCCCTGGCCGCCGTAGATTTCCTGCACCGAGGTGCTGTTGCCGATGTCGCTGTTGGCCAGGTTGGTGCCGTGGCGGTTGATCGCATAGACCTTCAGCGTGGCGCCGTTCCAGCCCATCAGCCGCTGCAGGTCGACGTCGGTGCCGAGCATCAGCTGGCCGGCGTAGGCGCTGCCCTGTTCCTTGCCGCCGTCCAGCGAGACCGCGGCCTCGCCGGTGTAGGCGAGCTTGAGCTTGAACGCGTCGCTGGCGTCCTGGGCGTGGGCCAGCGGGGCCAGGGCGAGCGCCAGGGCGGTGAGCGACAGGCGTCGGGTAAGGGGGAGGGACATGGCGGAGACTCCTGGGGTGTGGTGGAGGCCGGCGCGTCGCCGTGGGCGACGGGGGAGGGGACATCGCCCCCGGCGGCGCGCCGGCGCAGGACTTATTCGGCGACCGGCTTCTTCAGCACGCGCAGCGCCAGCGCGGTCAGCACGGTGCCGGCGAGCAGCGCGATCAGGTACATGCCCAGATGGGTCACCGCGTTGGGGATCGGCAGCACGAACACGCCGCCGTGCGGCACCTTCAGTTCGGCGCCGGCGGCCATCGAGATCGCGCCGGCCAGCGCCGAGCCCAGCATCAGTGCAGGGATGGTGCGCAGCGGGTCGCGCGCCGCATACGGGATCGCGCCTTCGGTGACGAAGGCCAGGCCGAGCACGCCAGTGGCGGCGCTGGTGCCGCGCTCCTCGCGGGTGAAGCGGTTGCGGAACACCCAGGTGGCCAGCGCGATGCCCAGCGGCGGGGTCATGCCGGCGACCATCGCCGCGGCCATCGGCGTGTACACCTGGCTGGCGATCAGGCCAGTCGAGAATGCATAGGCGGCCTTGTTGACCGGCCCGCCCATGTCGAAGGCCATCATCGCGCCCAGCAGCAGGCCCAGCAGCACCGCGCTGCTGCCCTGCATGCCGCGCAGCCAGTCGGTGAGCCAGGCCAGCGCCTCGGCGACCGGCTGGCCGACCACGTACAGCATGGTCAGGCCGACCAGCAGGGTGCCCAGCACCGGCAGGATCAGCACCGGCTTCAGCCCTTCCAGCGTGCGCGGCAGCTTGATCGCGCGGTTCAGCGCGGCCACGCCGTAGCCGGCGATGAAGCCGGCGAAGATGCCGCCGATGAAGCCGGCGCCGAGGTTGGCCGCGACCATGCCGCCGATCATGCCGGGAGCGATGCCGGGGCGGTCGGCGATGGAGTAGGCGATGTAGCCGGCCAGCGCCGGCACCATCAGGGTGAAACCAGCCTTGGCGCCGATCTGGAACAGCGACCAGGCCAGGGTGCCCTTGTGCGCGTCGTCGAAGGCGTAGATGCCGCCCAGCGCGAACGCCAGCGCGATCAGCAGGCCGCCGGCGGTGACGAACGGCAGCATGAACGACACGCCGGTCATCAGGTGCTTGTACGGGCCGGCCGACTTGCCGCGTTCGCTGCTCGCCGTTGCTGCGCCGTTGCCGCTGGCCGCGTGCACGCCAGCCTCGGCCAGCGCCTTGCGGATCAGGCCGGGGCCGTCGTTGATCGCCGGCTTGGTGCCGCTCTTGAACAGGCGCTTGCCGCCGAAGCGCGACAGGTCCACTTCGCGGTCGGCGGCGATCAGCACCAGGTCGGCGTCGGCGATTTCGGCATCGCTGAGCGTGTCCTGCGCGCCGACCGAGCCTTGCGTTTCGACCCGTATCTGGTGGCCCAGGGTCTTGGCCGCCTGCTGCAGGCCTTCGGCGGCCATGAAGGTGTGGGCGATGCCGGTGGGGCAGGAGGTCACGGCGACGATGCGCTTGGTGCCGCCGGTCTGCGCGGCTACGCTGGCGGCCGTTGCCGGCGCGGCATCGGCCGCGGCCAGCAGCGGCGCGAGCACGCCGCTGGCGTCGTTGAGCACCGCATCCAGGCTGGCGCGCAGCGGCGCGGCGCCTGCGAAGCGTGCTTCGTCGGCATCGCCATCGCCGACCAGCAGCAGCGGATAGCCGCTGCCGGCCGCGGCCAGGTCCAGCGGCGCGATCACGCCCTGCGGCGTGCGCACCTCGGCGTGCAACACCGCGCCACGCGCGCTGGCCGCATGGCGCAAGGCTTCGGCGGCGAGGACGGCTTCGGTGCTGCGCTCGCCGGCGACGATCACCACGAAGATAGGATTCATGCTTGCTCCCGATGGACGCAGGGGGACGCCGCGCGCGATGGCGGCGGCGTGCGGTTCGATGACATTCGGTTCGAAGACATGGGGGTCGACGAGGCGTTCATTGCAGCGCCTCGATGCGCACCGCGGCGGCGATGCCGGCGACCTGGTCGCGTGGCAACCGGCGCGCGGCGCCGCTGCCCAGCGTGGCCACGGCGAAGGCGGTGGCCTGGCGCGCGCAGGTCGCCAGGTCGGCGTCGGCCAGCATCGCGGCGACCAGGCCGGCGACCATCGCATCGCCGGCGCCGACGCTGCTGCCGCCGGCCAGCTGTGGAGGGTGCGCCAGCAACGCCTGCTCGCCGCGCACGAACAGCGCGCCGTCGGTGCCCAGCGACACCACCACCAGGGCGATGCCGCTGGCCAGCAGCGCGCGCGCGGCGGCCAGCACCTCGGCGGTGTCGTGCAGCGGCGTGCCGGCCCAGTCTTCCAGTTCGTGGCGATTGGGCTTGATCGCGAACGGCAACTGCGCGCGCGGCGCGGCCAGCGCGGTGCGCAGCGGTGCGCCGCTGGTGTCCAGCAGCACCCGTGCGCCGGCGACGGCGGCCTGCGCCTGCAGCGTGCGCCAGCTGTCCTCGGCCAGGCCGGCCGGCAGGCTGCCGGTCAGCACCACCGGCAGGCCCGGACGCAGCAATTCCGCCAGACGCGCGCCGACCGCCTGCAGCTCGGCCGCGCCCAGCGGCAGCCCGGGCAGGTTGATGTCGGTGGTGGCGCCGCTGTCGGCGGCGACCAGCTTGAGGTTGGTGCGGGTGTCGCCGGGCACGCGCAGGCAGCGGTCGTCGATGCCGCGCGCGGCGAACAGGGTTTCGAACAGGTGCGCATTGCCGGCGCCGAGCACGCCGAGCGCGGCCGTGGCGATGCCGGCATCGGCCAGGCAAGCGGCGACGTTGATGCCCTTGCCGCCGGCGATCGCATGCGCGCTGCTGGCGCGATGCACCTGGCCGGGTTGCAGCCGGTCGATCGCCACGGTCAGGTCGATCGCAGGGTTCAGGCTGACGCTGACGGCCTGCACGCTCATGCGCCGGCTCCGTCCAGCGCGCGCACGTCGGCCGCGCTTTCGCAGTCCAGCGCCTGCAGCGCCAATGCCTGCAGCGCATCCAGGCGGCTGCCGCGTAGGCGCGCCTTCACCGCCGGCACGTCGTTGGGGGTCATCGACAGCTCGTGCACGCCCAGTCCGGTCAGCAGTGCCGCGCCGAACGCATCGCCGGCCAGGCCGCCGCACACGCCGACCCAGCGCCCGTGGCGCGCGGCGCCTTCGACAGTGGTGCGGATCAGGCGCAGCACCGCCGGGTGCAGGCTGTCGGCCTCGGCGGCCAGGTCAGGATTCTGCCGGTCGATCGCCAGCGTGTACTGGGTCAGGTCGTTGGTGCCGATCGAGAAGAAGTCGGCATGTCGCGCCAGCGCGTCGGCCTGGATCGCCGCCGCCGGCACTTCGATCATGATCCCCAGCGGCACTTCCGGCGCGTCCAGCTCGGCGCGCAGGCGTTCGCACTCGGCGCGCAGCGCGACGATCTCCGCCGCCGAGGTGATCATCGGGAACATGATCGCCAGCTTGGCGCCGTCCCTGGCCGCGCGGTACAGCGCGCGCAGCTGCGGTTGCAGCAGGTCGGCGCGGCGCAGCAGCAGGCGCGCGCCGCGCACGCCGAGGAACGGGTTGTCCTCGCGCGGCAGGTTCAGGTGCGCGACCTGCTTGTCGCCGCCGATGTCCAGCGCGCGCACGATCAGCGAACGTCCGTCCAGCGCCTTGGCCATCGCCATATAGGTGTCGTACTGCTCGTCCTCGCTCGGCGTGCTGCCGCGCTCCAGGAACAGGAACTCGGTGCGCATCAGGCCGACGCTTTCGGCGCCTTGCGCCAATGCCATCGGCACCTGCTCGGGCAGGTTGACGTTGGCGCCGATCTCCACGCGGTGGCCGTCCTGGGTCTGCGCCGGCTGGTTGCGCTGCTCGGCCTCGCGTTCGCGCAGCTGGCGCTGTTCTTCGATGTAGGCGCGGGCGGAGGCCAGGTCGGCCTCCGACGGCGCCAGGTACAGGCGGCCGCTGTTGCCGTCGACGATGACGGTAGCGCCGTCGTCCAGGTCGAGCAGGTCGGCACCGCCGGCGACCAGCGCCGGCAGGCCCAGGGTGCGCGACAGGATCGCGGTATGCGAGGTCGGCCCGCCCAGCGCGGTGGCCAGGCCGAGCACGCGGCTGGTGTCCAGGTGCGCGGTGTCCGACGGCGACAGGTCGCTGGCGAGCAGGATGCAGGGGCGGTCGGGCAGGTGTTCCAGGCTGCCGCTGGCCAGACTCGGGTCGATCTGGGTCAGCACCCGGCGGCCGACGTCGCGCAGGTCGCTGGCGCGTCCGGCCAGCACCGCATTGCCCAGCGCCGACAGCTTGTTGGCCATGCGCTCGACCGCCTGCTGCCAGGACCAAGCCACGCCGTGGCCTTCGACCATCAGCTGGCAGGCCAGGGTGATCAGGTCGGTGTCGTTGAGCAGTTCGGCCTGGGCGCGGAAGATCGCCGCGTCGCCGGCGCCGAGCCGGCGCCGGGTGTCGTCCTCGATCGCCTGCAGTTGCTGGCGGGTGCGCAGCAAGGCGTCGTGCAGCAGCGCGCCGCCGTCGCTGAGCGGCACCGGCGCGTCCGGCACCGGGCCGTCGTTGCCGGCCAGCTTGTGCACCACGCCGATCGCCAGGCCGGGGCTGGCGCCGATGCCGACGATGGCCGGCTGCGCCTGCGGCGGGGTCCAGCCGGTCACCGGGGCGGCGCGGCGCTGCGCGGCGGCCTGCGCGTCGGCTTTCTCCTGTGCGGTGAGGCCGTCGATGACGCTGCGCAGCCGCGCCAGCGCGGCAACCGCGTCCTGGCCTTCGGCCGAGATGGTCACCGTGTCGCCGGCATGCAGGCCCAACTGCAGCAGCGACACCAGGTTCTTGGCATCGCCGGTTTGTTCGCCGGCACGCACCTGGATCCTGGCGGCGAAACCGCGCGCGGTTTCCACCCAGCGCGTGGCCGGACGCGCATGCAGGCCGGTGGGGTAGGCGACGGTCCACTCGAAGCTCTCGCCGAGGTCGGCGACCGGCTTCCCGCTTGCCGCCGCGACCGCATCCTGGCTCAGCGCGTCGACGATCGCCTGCGGGTCGTCGCTGGCGAACAGCGCGTCCAGCCGCGGCTGGTCCTGGATCAGCCGGGTCAGGCGCCGCAGCAGGGTGATGTGGGTATCGGACTGCGCGGCGATGGCGACCACCAGGTGGGTGGTCTGGCCGGGATTCCACTCCACGCCGTCGCGGATCTGCAGCACCGCGATGCCGTCGCGCTGGACCAGGTGGCGGTCCTCGCCGGTGCAGTGCGGGATCGCCACTCCGTGGCCGAGGAAGGTGTTGGCCAGCGCCTCGCGGCGCAGCATGCTGGCCGCATAGGCCGGCGGCACGCAGCCGGCGGCGACCAGCAGCTGCGCGGCCTGGGCGATGGCGTCGGCCTTGTCGCGGACCTGGACGTTGACGCGGACCAGTTCGCTGGCGACCAATACGGGGGGATTCGTCTGGGTCACGCGGGGCATCCTTCGAAGGGCTGGGGCGGCGAGTGGGCGCAGTGTGGGAACGTTCCCACTCCCGCGTCAATGTGCACTGCACAATTTATTCGGGAAATCCCGGTGCTACTATCGAATTTTGCCACTTGGAAGGGGGTTGCAGTGGGAATTTTGCGGGAACGTTGCCAGTGACGGTCAGCATTCATGACGTGGCGCGGGTGGCCGGGGTCTCGACCTCGACCGTGTCGCGGGCGCTGGGCCATGGGCCGGTCAGCGAGGACGTGCGGGCGCGGGTCGAGGCGGCGGTGCGCGAGACCGGCTACCGGCCGAACCTGATGGCGCGGCGGCTGCGCTCGCAGCATTCGGGGATCGTCGGGCTGATCGTGGCCGACATCCGCAACCCGTTCTTCACCGCGGCGATCGGCGCGGTCGAGGAGGTGGCCTATCGCGCCGGCATGCGGGTGATCCTGTGCAACACCGACGAGGATCCGCAGCGCGAGGCGCTGTACTTGCAACTGATGCAGGAGGAGCGGGTCAGCGGCCTGATCTTCGCGCCGACCCGCACCACCCAGAACCAGCTACCGAAGTTGAACTTCGACTACCCGGTGGTGCTGCTCGACCGCGCCGGCAAGGCCGGGGTGCACGACAGCGTGGTGCTGGACAACGCCGCGGCGATGGCGAGCCTGATCGAGCACCTGGCCGAGCGTGGCTTCCGCCGCATCGGCGGACTGTTCGGCAAGACCAGCAGCACCGCCGCCGAGCGCCGCGACGGCTATCTGGCGGCGATGCAGGCGCACGGCCTGGCGCCGAGCTACCGCGAGGTGGCGCCGAGCGCGGAGGCGGCGACCGCCGAGGTGCAGGCATGGCTGGCGCAGCCCGAGCGCCCCGAGGCGCTGGTGGCCAGCAACAGCCTGCTGCTGATGGGCGCGCTGAAGGCCGCGCGCGGCGCCGGCCTGCGCATTCCGCAGGATCTGGCGCTGGCCGGCTTCGACAACGAGAGCTGGACCGACCTGGTCGAGCCGGGCATCACCGTGATCGAACAGCCGGTGGAGGACATGGGCCGCACCGCGATGTCATTGCTGCTGGAACGGCTGAACGCACCGACCCTGCCGATGCGCAAGGTGGTGCTGAGCGGGCGTTGCATCGTGCGCGGGTCGAGCCTGCGCTGAGTGGGTGGAGTGGGTGGCGCCACCGAGGGCGGCGCGGTTTGTTTACTGCGCTATTCGCTGCCGTCCGGCCGCGGGTAGTCGCGTTCCGGGTCGGCGTGATTGCGCTCGGGATCGCTGTCGGGCTGGTCGCGGTCCTTCCACTGCGCATCGTCGTTGTGCAGCTTGTCGGGCGTCTGGCTGCGCTGCTGGGAACTGTGCGCGTTCTCGCGGTTGGAGGTACTGGCCATGCGTGTCTCCAGGGTCAGGCGGGGGCAGGGGTCGGATCGGGATAAATATCGTGCCGCTCCGAACCGTCCAGCCTGGCCCAGCAGCCCAGCACCAAGGCCTCGGCGTCGCTCCAGGCGATGCGCGGCCACGGATGCTCGGCGTCGTAGCGTTGGCGCAGGCGCTGGATGCGCACCGCATTGGACTCGCGCGGCAACTGCAGGAATACGTCGCAGGCCATCTTGATCAGACGCGCATGCTCGCTGAAGGACTGCGGGCCCAGCTTGCCTTCCCCGTGCAGCATCTTCCAATGCGCCAGTTCGGCTTCGACATCCACGAGCAAGCTCGGAGCATGGCTCACGGCGAGTTCTCCTGTTGGGTTGGGGGCATATGGGACAAGGGCCGTTCCGGTGTTTGCGCGGAACCGTTTCCATATACTAAGACGCGCAGCGTAAAGACCAGGTCACACTGGTGTCGTGGCGGTGGCAAGAGTCGCGACATGCGGAATGCCGCGTGTGCGGCGGGAACGCGGCTTGCAAGACGTCCGGCCCCGCTTGGAGCGCGCCGCCGCGGCGCTTACCATGGCCGTGGGTCCGCGCCGCGGACATCCGCACTTCCGCGACCACCCGCGGCGCCGGCTCGCACTGCCGCCGCGGCGCCCTGAAAGGAACGGCATGCCCGTCGCTATCGTGTTCGATCCCGCGCAACTGCGCATCGGCGTCATCGGCCTGGGCTATGTCGGCTTGCCGCTGGCGGTGGCGTTCGGCGCGCGCTACGACACGCTCGGCTACGACATCGATGCGCAACGCGTGGCGCAACTGCGCGATGGCCACGACCAGACCCTGGAAATGGAACCGGACGAACTGCGCGCCGGCGTGCACCTGCGCTACAGCGACGATGCCGCCGCGCTGCGCGACCGCAACGTCTATGTCGTCACCGTGCCGACCCCGATCGATGCCTACGAACAGCCCGACCTGCAACCGCTGCGCCAGGCCAGCGAACTGCTCGCCGGCGTGCTCAAGCGCGGCGACCTGGTGATCTACGAATCCACGGTGTATCCGGGCACCACCGAAGAGGTCTGCGTGCCGCTGCTGGAACAGGGCTCGGGCCTGCGTTTCAACGAAGACTTCCACTGCGGCTACAGCCCCGAGCGGGTCAACCCGGGCGATCGCCAGCGGCGCCTGGCCGACATCCGCAAGATCACCTCCGGCTCCAGCGCCGCGGCCGCCGACGCGGTCGATGCGCTGTACGCGAGCATCATCGGTGCCGGCACCTGGCGCGCGCCGTCGATCCGCGTGGCCGAGGCGGCGAAGGTGGTGGAGAACATCCAGCGCGACGTGAATATCGCCCTGGTCAACGAGCTGGCGCTGATCTTCGACCGCCTCGGCATCGATACCCAGGACGTGCTGGAAGCGGCCGGTACCAAATGGAACTTCCTGCCGTTCCGCCCCGGCCTGGTCGGCGGCCACTGCATCGGCGTGGATCCGTACTACCTGCTGCACAAGTCCGAGAGCATGGGCTACCACCCGGACCTGATCCACACCGCGCGCCAGGTCAACAACCGGGTCGGCGCGCACGTCGCCGCGCGGGTGCAGGCGCTGCTGGCGGACAAGGGCGTGAACATGGCCGCGGCCACGATCCTGGTGCTCGGCGTCACCTTCAAGGAGAACTGCCCGGACCTGCGCAACAGCCGCGCGCTGGAACTGGTGCAGGCGCTGGCCGCCAGCGGCGCGCGGGTCGATGCCTGCGACCCCTGGGCCGAGCCGCAGCTGGCGCGCGAACATGGCGGCGTGGAACTGCTGCCGGCGCCGGTCGCCGGCCGCTACGACGCGGTGGTACTGGCGGTGGCGCACGACGAATACCGCGGCTTCGACGCCGCGCAGATCCGCGCGCTGGGCACGCCGAACCTGGTGGTCTACGACGTCAAGTCGGTGTGGCCGCGCGCCGCGGTGGACGACCGCCTGTAACCGAAAACGCCGCACGCTGTACACCGTCAAGCTGTACGCCGCCCAAGCGGGCGGTAGGCGGCGCCAGCGCCATTGCCGGCCTGCACCGCCTACACTCGCGCCTTCCGAATCTCGCGAGGAACGCGATGCACCGCTACCTAGCCTATGTCGCCAGCTGCGTGCTGCTGGCGCTGTCCATCGCCCTGTGCGCGATCTGGCCGCTGTGGGGCTGGGGCGTGGCCGCCTTCGCGGTCCTGGCGCTGCTCGGCACCTGGGACCTGCTGCAGACGCGCAGCACGTTGCGCCGCAACTATCCGATCCTGGCGCATTTCCGCTATGGGCTGGAATCGGTCGGCCCGGAGATGCGCCAGTATTTCCTGCAGAGCGATATCGAGGAGGCGCCGTTCTCGCGCCAGCAGCGCGCCCTGGTCTACCAGCGCGCCAAGAACGTCATGGACGTGGTGCCGTTCGGCACCCTGCGCAGCGCCTACGCCACCGACTACGAGTGGATCAACCACTCGCTGGCGACCAGCGAGATCGCCCACCACGATTTTCGCGTGACCATCGGCGCCGGCTGCGCGCAGCCGTACTCGGCCAGCGTGTTCAACATCTCGGCGATGAGCTTCGGCGCGCTGTCGGCCAACGCCATCCGCGCGCTCAACGAAGGCGCGCGCCGCGGCGGCTTCTACCACGACACCGGCGAAGGTTCGATCTCGCCGTACCACCGCGAATGCGGCGGCGACCTGGTGTGGGAGATCGGCTCGGGCTACTTCGGCTGCCGCGATGCGGAAGGGCGCTTCAGCGAGGAGCGCTTCGTCGCCAACGCCACCCTGGCGCAGGTGAAGATGATCGAGGTCAAGCTGTCGCAGGGCGCCAAGCCCGGCCACGGCGGGGTGCTGCCGGCGGCCAAGGTCAGCGCCGAGATCGCCGCCACCCGCGGCGTGGCGATGGGCCAGGACTGTGTGTCGCCGTCGCGGCATTCGGCGTTCTCCACGCCGCTGCAATTGCTGCAGTTCGTGGCCCGGCTGCGCGAGCTGTCCGGCGGCAAGCCGAGTGGGTTCAAGCTGGCGATCGGGCATCCGTGGGAGTGGTTCGCGATCGCCAAGGCGATGCAGGAAAGCGGGCTGTACCCGGATTTCATCGTCGTCGACGGCGCCGAGGGCGGCACCGGCGCGGCGCCGGCCGAGTTCATCGACCATGTCGGCGTGCCGATGCACGAGGCGCTGCTGCTGGTGCACAACACCCTGGTCGGGCTGGACGTCCGCGACCGGGTCAAACTCGGCGCGGCCGGCAAGATCACCAGCGCGTTCGACATCGCGCGCACTCTGGCGCTGGGCGCGGACTGGTGCAACGCCGGGCGCGGCTTCATGTTCGCGCTGGGCTGCATCCAGTCGCTGAGCTGCCACAGCGACCGCTGCCCGACCGGCATCGCCACCCAGGACCAGCGCCGCTGGAAGCACCTGGATCCCACCGACAAGGCGGTGCGGGTGGAGCACTACCACGCCAATACGTTGAAGGCGCTGCGCGAACTGCTCAGCGCCGCCGGCCTGGCCGATCCGTCGCAACTGGGGCCGGAGCACATCCTGCGGCGCATCTCGCAGGTCGAGATCCGCTCGCTGGCCTCGCTGTACCGCTACCTCGAGCCGGGCGAACTGCTGCGCGACGGCGTGCCCGACCACGCGGTGTTTCAGGAGTACTGGGCCGATGCGCGCAGCGATTCGTTCCAGCCGCCGGCGCGGATTCGGAGCCTGCGCGACAGCAAGTCGCGATGAGTGCCTGCACTCGCACGCCGCCGCGGATCGAGCTGCGGCCAGCGACGCCGGCGGACATCGATGCGATGTGGCGCTGCGCACCCGCTGCGTGCGCGAGGTGTGCCGCTCGCACTATCCGCCGGCGCTGATCGAGGCCTGGGCCGCATCGCCGGCGCCGGCGACGTACCCGCAGTTGATCGCCAGCGGCGGCGCCGTGCTCGCCGAGGACGCTGGCGGCCGACTGCTCGGCTTCGGCATGGTCGATCTGGCCGGCAGCGAGATCGACGGCCTGTTCGTCGCGCCCGAGGCGCAAGGCACCGGCCTGGGCGCACGCCTGTTGCGTGCGCTGGAGGCGAAGCTGCCATCGGCAACGCGCATCCATCTGGCGGCGGCGCTCAATGCGGTCGCGTTCTACAGCGCGCAGGGTTACTTGGTACTGCGACAGGGCAGCTATGCGCATCCCAGCGGGATGGCGCTCGATTGCGTCTATATGGAAAAGCTTGCCGCAGCGGCATCGAACGCATGAGGTGCTGCTAGCCGATGCGGGCAGCACGATGCTATCGCCGCTCCGCTGCGGCACCGCGCGCATTCGCTCGAAGCATGCCTGCGCGCGAGGACAGCTATCGCGTGCGATCCCGCTGAACGCGGTAGCCGTTCCAGCGCTGCAATGGCGTCTTCCGCAAACGCATCGAAAGAGCGCAAGCTTTTTCGAATCCCGAATCCCGAATCCCGAATCCCGAATCCCGAATCCCGAATCCCGAATCCCGCGCCACTCATCCGCGCCGCCCCAGCCACGCCACCGCTCCACGCCCTGCACGCAAACCGCTGGCGAAGCAGGCGCTGAGCAGGTAGCCGCCGGTCGGCGCTTCCCAGTCGAGCATCTCGCCGGCGCAGAAGGTGCCGGGCAGGGCGCGCAGCATCAGTGCCGGGTCCAACGCTTCCAGGCGCACCCCGCCGGCGCTGCTGATCGCCTCGGCCAGCGGACGCGGGCGCAGCAGGGTCAGCGGCAGCCGTTTCAGCGTGGCCGCCGCACGCGCCGGATCTTCGCCTGCCTGCTTGCCCAGGATCTCGAACAACAGCGCCGCCTTGACCCCGTCGATGCCGGCCTGGCGCCGCAGGTGCTCGCCGAAGCTGCGCCCGCCGCGTGGCTTGCCCAGTTCGGCCTGTAGCCGTGCCAGATCGCGGCCAGGCGCCAGGTCCAGCCACAGCGCGGTCGGCCCGTGCGCGGCGATGGCCTCGCGCAGGTCCGCCGACAGCGCATAGACCAGGCTGCCCTCGATGCCGTGTTCGCCGACCACGCATTCGCCCTGCAGCGCGTGTTCGCGGCCCTGCGCATCGTGCCAGTGCGCGATCACCGGCTTCAGCGGCGCGCCGGCATGGCGTTCGCGGAAATGCGCGCTCCAGTCGATATCGAAGCCGCAGTTGGCCGGCTGCAGCGGCGCGAGTTCCACGCCGCGCGCGCGCAGCGTGTCCTGCCAGGCGCCATCGGAACCCAGTTGCGGCCAGCTGCCGCCGCCCAGCGCCAGCACGCAGGCATCGGCATGCACCAGGCGTTCGCCGTCGATGCTGGCGAAGCGCAGCGCGCCGTCGTGGTCCCAGCCCTGCCAGCGATGCTGCACGTGGAAGCGCACCCCGGCCTCCTTCAGCCGCCGCACCCAGCCGCGCAGCAGCGGCGCAGCCTTGCGGTCCAGCGGGAACACGCGGCCGGAACTGCCGACGTAGGTCTCCACGCCCTGCGCCTGCGCCCAGGCGCGCAGCGCATCGGCGTCGAAGTCGGCCAGCCATGCGCCGACCTGCGCGGCACGCTCCCGATAGCGCGACACGAACAGCGCGAACGGATCGGAGTGGGTCAGGTTGAGTCCGCCCTTGCCGGCGATCAGGAACTTGCGCCCGACCGAGCCCTTGCCCTCGTACACATCGACCTCGGCGCCGGCCGCGCGCGCGGTCTCGGCGGCGATCAGTCCGGCGGGGCCGCCGCCGACGATGGCGATGCGGCCGCGCACGGCGGCGGCGAGCTTGTTGGCGGGCATCGGTGGCAACGGCTCAACGCGGCTTGACGTCGAGCAGTTCGACATCGAACACCAGCGAGGCGTTCGGTGGAATCACCCCGCCGGCGCCACTGGCGCCGTAGCCGTATTCCGACGGGATCATCAGCTTGCGCTTGCCGCCTACGCGCATGCCGGCCACGCCTTCGTCCCAGCCACGGATCACCTGACCGCCGCCGAGGGTGAAGCTGAAGGGCTGGCCGTGGTCGGCGGAGGCGTCGAACTTCTCGCCGCACTGGTCCTTGGCGGTCTGGTCGTACAGCCAGCCGGTGTAGTGCACGGTCACCTGGTTGCCGGGCCGCGCTTCGGCGCCGCTGCCGACCTGCTCGTCGATCATCTGGAACGCGGCGATGTTGCCGCCCGGCGGCGGACCCGGCGGCGTGCAGCCGCTCAACAGCCAGGCAGGCAACGACAGGCTCAACAGCAGCAGGGCACGGCGCATGCGGTCATCCATGGGCGAACAGGGCGTGCAAGGGTAGCGCATCGTCGCAGCGGCTATCATCGGCGCATGGCCAAACTGCTGCTCAACCTGCGCCACGTGCCCGACGACGAACTCGCCGAAGTGCGTGCACTGCTCGATGCCGCGCGCATCGACTACTACGAGACCCGCCCCGGCACCTTCGGCATTTCCGCCGGCGGCGTGTGGCTGCGCGAGGACGCCGAGCAGGCGCGGGCCAAGGCGCTGCTGGCCGACTACCAGGCGCAGCGTGGCGAACGCGCCCGTGCCGAGCGTGCCGCGGCGCTGCGCGACGGCAGCGCCGAGACCTTCGCCACGCTGCTGCGGCGGCGCCCGCTGTTCGTGCTGGCGACGCTGCTGGGCATGCTGCTGATCGCCTCGCTGGTGCTGCTGCCGTTCTTCCTGTTGCGCGGCTAGCGCCGGTCGGCGCGATCGGGATAAACGCGACTGACGGCGTAGCGTGCTGCCTGGGTGTACTCCAATGCGTCGCTCCGCGACTCGATCGACTTGCGCCGTTCCCGCGGCTTCTTGCGCGTAGGCGCACGAGCGCCGCGAGGCAGCCGCATCGCCCTGTCAGCTGCGGCCGCACGCCGCACGCTAAAATGCGCGGATGATCGCCAATACCGCCGCCTACCATTTCGTTGCCATCGCCGATCCCGACGCGCTTGCCGCGCAGTTGCAGGACCGGGCGCAGGCCGGCGCCTTGCGCGGCACCATCCTGGTCGCGGGCGAGGGCATCAACCTGTTCCTGGCCGGCGCGCCGGAGGCGATCGACGACTTCTACGCGCAGCTGCGTGCCGACCCGCGCTTCGCCGCGCTGCGGGTCAAGACCAGCATCAGCGCGCAGCAACCGTTCGCGCGGCTGAAGACCAAGGTCAAGCCGGAGATCATCAGTTTCCGCCGCGATGCCGCCTCGCCGCTGGCCGCCGAACGCGCCCCGGCAGTGGCGCCGGTCACGCTGCAGCGCTGGCTGCGCCAGGGCCACGACGACACCGGCCGCCGCGTGGTGCTGCTGGACACGCGCAACGCCCAGGAAGTGGACTACGGCACCTTCGCTGGCGCCCTGACCCTGCCGATCGTCAAGTTCACCGACTTGCCCGAGGCGCTGGCACCGCATCGCGCCGACCTGGCCGACGCCACCGTGGTCAGCTTCTGCACCGGCGGCATCCGCTGCGAGAAGGCGGCGCTGTGGATGCGCGCCGACGGCATGGACAACGTGCTGCAACTGGACGGCGGCATCCTCGGCTACTTCGAGGAAGTGGGCGGCGAGGGCTACGCCGGCCGCTGCTTCGTGTTCGACGAACGCGTGGCCCTGGACCCGCAACTGCAGCCGCTGGTGGATGTCGCGGCGCCGGTGAGCGATTGATTGCCGCGGCAGGGATTGGGGAGTCGGGATTGGGGATTGGCAAAGGCGGTCTGCCACGCGACTGACCGAAAATTTGCGCTCTGCAAGCTGGGTTGTCGCCGCGTCACATCAGCGCCTCAAAGGAATCCTCTCTAGCGAATCCCCAATCCCCAGCGACGAATCCCGTAAAACGGGTCTGGCCTGGCAAGCGCCCGGTCAGCGCTCCGAGCCGTAGTGTTCTCCAGGAGCAGGAAGCCAGTGGCGCGATGGCGCACTCGGCCCCTCTGGCAAGGCAGAAGCCGCTTTGGCGAATCCCCAATCCCGACTCCCCAATCCCAACGCCGTCAGGCGTACTGCATCTTGCGCGTCATCCCGCCATCGACCACGAAGTCCTGGCCGGTCACGAACCCTGCATCGCTCGACAGCAGATACACCGCCAACGCGCCGATATCCTGCGGCGTGCCGACCCGGCCGGCGGGATGCTGCGCATGGTCCTGCCGCGACAGCGCCGTTTTGCGCCGCGCGCTGGGCTTGCGCCAGGCATCGGTGGCGATCCAGCCCGGACTGATGCAGTTGACCCGCACCGCCGGCCCGGCGCTGATCGCCAGCGCATGGGTGAAGGCCAGCAGGCCGCCTTTCGCCGCCGCGTAGGCTTCGCTGTCGGGTTCTGATTGGTGGGCGCGGGTCGAGGCGATATTGACGATCGCGCCGCCGCCGGGGCTGTCGCGCAGTGCCGGGAGCGCGTGCTTGCTGCACAGGAAGGCACCGCCCAGGCTCGCGCCCAGGCGCCGGTTCCATTCGCGCAGCGCCAGGCGCTCCAGCGGGCCGCTGTGCGGATCGGCGACGCCGGCATTGTTGACCAGGCCATCGATGCGGCCGAACTGCGCCAGCGCGGCATCGACGAAACGCCGCACGCCGGCTTCGGCCGCCACGTCCAGGCGCCGGAACAACACCCGGTCGCCGGCATCGAGTTCGGCGACGCAGGCGCGCCCGGCCTCGGCGTCCAGATCGCCGAACGCGACCCGGCCGCCGGCGCCCAGCACCGCCTGCACCACGCCGCGGCCGATCCCCTGCGCGCCGCCGGTGACCAGGACCACGCGGTCGCGCAGCGGCAGGGCGGGGGTGGTGGGTACCGGCGGGATCAGGGACATGGCGGACGACCGTGCGGGGCGGGAGCAAAGCGTAGCCAGGCGACCGTGCAGTCGGCGTTGCCGTCGTCGCGGCTGTGTGTGGGTGTCGACAGACAGCAGGGCGCACGTACCCTCATCCGCCCCTTCGGGGCACCTTCTCCCGAAGGGAGAAGGGAGATGCTAAGCCCCTCTCCCACCGGGAGAGGGGTTGGGGTGAGGGTACGACCGCACGCAAACCCTGGCGCAGCCATGCCGCCACCGCAAATCAGCGTTCCGGCCCCGGCCGCTGCAATCGGCCCGGCCGTCCCCATTTCCACTGCATCGCTTTGCAGGAACCCGCTCTCCATGATGCCGATCTCCATCCTCGATCTCGCCCCGGTCTGCGAAGGCAGCGACACCACCCAGGCCTTCGCCAACATGCTGGACCTGGCGCAGCACGCCGAGCGTTGGGGCTATCACCGCTACTGGCTGGCCGAGCACCACAACATGCCCGGCATCGCCAGCGCTGCAACCGCGGTGCTGATCGGACATGTGGCCGGCGGCACGCGCCGGATCCGGGTCGGCGCCGGCGGCATCATGCTGCCCAACCACGCGCCGCTGCAGGTGGCCGAGCAGTTCGGCACGCTGGCCTCGCTGTATCCGGGGCGTATCGACCTGGGCCTGGGCCGCGCGCCCGGCACCGACCAGGCCACGGCGCGCGCCTTGCGCCGCTACTTCGACAGCGCCGACCAGTTCCCGCACGACGTGGCCGAGCTGCTGCGCTATTTCGAGCCGGCCGAACCCGGCCAGCTGGTGCGCGCGGTGCCCGGCGCCGGCATCGAGGTGCCGGTGTGGCTGCTCGGCTCCAGCCTGTTCAGCGCGCGCCTGGCGGCGACACTGGGGCTGCCGTTCGCGTTCGCCTCGCACTTCGCCCCGGATGCGATGGACGAGGCGCTGGCGGTCTACCGGCGCGAATTCCGCCCCTCGGCGCGGCTGCGCGATCCGTACGCGGTGCTGGCGTTGAACGTGGTCGGCGCCGAGTCCACGGACGCGGCGCGGCGCCTGTTCACCACCCAGCAGCAGAGCTTCGTCAATTTGCGCCGCGGCCGCCCGGGGCTGATCCCGCCGCCGATCGACGACATCGAGGCGTTCTGGCAGCCGCACGAGAAGGCCGGCGTGGAGCGCGCGCTGGCCTGCACCGTGCTCGGCGATGCGGCCGAGGTCGCGCGCGGCATGGCGGAGTTCGTCGCCCGCCATCGCCCCGACGAACTGCTGCTGACCGCCAACATCCACGACCACGCGGCGCGGCTGCGCTCGTTCGCGATCGCCGCCGAGGCCTGGACCCAGGCGGCCGCCGCGTAGGCATCGGCAGGCGTGGCCACGCACTGCACGGCCGCGTTCGCCAAGCCGCTGCCTGGGCTGCCTTGGCGCGCCGCGTAGACAAGTGCCGGCGACAGCGGCGGTTTTCACTTCGTCTTGCCGGGGCCTTGGATCAGATTCGGATGGCGTGCCAGGGGCTGGCGCGCACGTGGTGGCAGTACCCGGCATCGCGCCGGTCGGCGCCACGCATCAACGGATCGAAACAGGGGGCGTCACATGGAATCCGAGTACCTGCCGCCGGCCGCGCGCGGCTGCGGCCTGGAGGCCGTCTTGCATCAGCTCGCGCTGCAACTGCAACGTCTGCAACGCGCGCCGGACGCCGCCGGGGCGGCGCAGCCGTTGCGCAGGCAGGTGTTCGCCGAGGCGTCGGTCGCGGAGTAGCGCTGCATCGCGCCAGAAGCGTGCGCGAGGCGCGCGGCACCGTTTCGGCGCGAACTTTTTCGGTGGGGAGCGCGGGCTACAGCTTGTGCATCCACTCGCGGCTCAGGTCCACCACCTGGTCCGAGGCCAGGCCCAGGCCGAGCGCCACCGCGATGCCGCCCAGCCACGACACCAGCATCAGGCCGCCGTCGCGTTCCAGCAGGGCCAGCGAAAACAGCAGCAGCATCGCGCCGAACGCATAGTTGGTGAACGGGATCGGCAGCGACAGCAGGATCCCCAGCACCACCAGCAACAGCCCGCTGAACGCGCGTGCCGGCAGCGTCTCGACCAGCGCCGGCAGGCGCGGCTTGAGCAACTTGTCCAGCCGCCGCAGCCACGGCGCGATGCGCCCGACGAAGCGCTGCATGGTGCGCCGGCGCGGGCCGCGTTCGCCGATGAAGCGCGGCAGCCAGGGCTTGCGCAGGCCGATCAGCATCTGCGCGCCGATCAGCGTCACCAGCGGCCCGCTGAGGCCGCCAGCCAGGCCCGGCACCGGCAGGAACGCCGGCAGGATCGCCACGAACAGGAACACGCCGAACGCGCTGTGCTGCAGGTCGGCCAGGATCGTGCGCAGCCGCAGCTGCTCGTCCGGATCGCCGAGCAGGAAGGTGTCGAGCAGGGTGCGGATGCCTTCGGCGCTGTAGCCGTGGCCGGGCTCCGCGTCGGGCGCGTCACCCGGTGATGTCATCGCTGTTCTCGTCCTGCAGCTTGCTCAGCAGCAGCTTGTCCACGCGCGCGCCGTCCAGGTCGACGATCTCGATGCGCCAGCCGGCCCAGTCGAAGAACTCGCCGGCGTGCGGAATGCGGCCGAAGTAGTAGATGCACAGGCCGGCCAGGGTGTTGTAGTCGCCTTCCTCGGCGTTGGGCAGTTCGGCGCCACCGAGCAGCTCGCGCAGGTCCTCGATCGCCAGCGAGCCGTCGATCAGCAGCGAGCCGTCGGCGCGGGTCACCACCAGCGCGTCCTCGTCGGCGTTGTCCACCGACTGCAGGCGCCCGACCACCGCGCCCATCAGGTCGCTGATCGTGACCAGGCCCTGGATCTCGCCGTATTCGTCCACCACCAGCGCCATCGACTGTTGTTCCTCGCGGAAGATCTCCAGCAGCTTCATCGCGTGGGTGGATTCGGAGACGAACAGGGTCTCGCGCAGGCTCTGGAACAGTTGGGTGGCGTCGCCGTCCATGCGCGTGACCAGCGATTTCACTTCCAGCACGCCGGCGATGTCCTGGTCGCTGCCGCGGTACACCGGATAGCGCGAGAACTCGTGCTCGCGCATGGTCTGGAAATTGCGCTCGACCTCGGCGTTGGCGTCGAGCCAGGCGATGCGGTTGCGCGGCGTCATCAGGCTGTCGGCGGTGCGGTCGCCCAGGCGCATGACCCGGTTCATCATGTCGCGCTCGTGGCTGTCGATCACGCCGGCCTCGTGGCTCTCGGCCACCAGCATGCGGATCTCCTCTTCAGTCACCGACGCCGATTGCTCGTTGCCCAGGCCGAGCACCCGCAGCACCAGCCGGGTCGAGCGCGACAGCACCCACACCGCCGGCGCGGCGACCAGCGCCAGCCAGCCCATCGGCACCGCGACGAAGCCGGCGATGACTTCCGAGCGGGTCAGCGCCAGGCGCTTGGGCACCAGTTCGCCGAAGATCAGCGTCAGGAAGGTGATCAGCACGATCGCCAGGGTCTTGCCGATCACCGCCGAGTACGGCTGCGGCTGCCCGATCAGGCTGAAGGTGGCCGACAGCGCCGGGAACAGCGACTGCAACTTGGCCGCGATCGCCTCGCCGATGGCCTCGCCGCCGAACACGCCGGTCAGGATGCCGATCGCGGTGATGCCGATCTGCACGGTGGACAGGAAGTTTTCCGGATTCTCGGCCAGCGCCAGCGCCTTGGCCGCGCGCGTGCTGGATTGCGCCATCTGCTTCAGGCGGCTCTTGCGCGAGGTCATCAGCGACATCTCGGACATCGCGAAGAAGCCGTTCAGCAGCACCAGGGCTGCCACGACCAATAATTCAAGCATGCGCGCGCTCCCTGGCGGCAAGGGAAGCGGGGACATGGGCGCCGAGGCGGCGCGGGGGGGGGGGCTGGGGTGGTCGTCCAGGGTGCGCCTAGCGACGGCGCGGCTGCATGGTAGCAAACCCGGGTGGCGGCCGCGTCCACGCGACGCCGACGCGCTGCCGCCGGTCGCCCGATTCCCCCGTTTTGTCAGCAAACGGTCATAATTCCGCCCCGGTGCCGTCCCTCCCGCGACGGCGGGATTGCGTTTCATGTTCTCGTTGCAGACCATCTTCGGTTCCGGCAAGCAGTTCTACACCCTGCTCGACGAAGCGGCGCAGGCCGCCTACGACAGCACCAAGGCGCTGCATTCGATGATGCGCGCATCGTCGGACCGGCAGCCGGCGCTGGACGCCTTCAAGCTGGCGCGGCTGCGCGAGCGCGCCGCCGCCGACAAGATCGGCCAGGCGCTGGTCGACAGCTTCATGACCCCGATCGAGCGCGAGGACATCGAGGCGCTGGGCTCGGCGCTGTACAAGATCCCCAAGCAGGTGGAGAAGTTCGCCGACCGCTATTCGCTGGCGGTGCAGCACCTGGAGCACATCGACTTCGCCCCGCGCGCGGCGATGCTGGAACAGGCCGCGGCGGTGGTGGTGGAGATGGTCCACGACCTGCGCAACATGCACCTGGACCGGATGAGCGCGCTCAACGACAAGCTGCGCTCGCTGGAGAACGAGGCCGACCGGCTGATGCTGGAGCTGTACCGCGACATCTACTCCGGGCGCCTGGACAACCTGCAGATGTTCCTGCTCAAGGAGTTCTTCGAGATCCTGGAGAAGGCCATCGACCGCTGCCGCGAGGCCGGCGTGGTGGTCTACCAGATCGTGCTGAAGAATTCGTAATGGGCACGGTCCGGATCCGCTGCATGCGCGGCTGCGCCGCCATGCCCGCCGCCGCGGCCGCCATGGGTGAGGCGAGGAGCGCACGATGCTGACGCTGGTCCTGATCGTGATCCTGGCCGCGCTGGTGTTCGAGTTCATCAACGGCTTCCACGACACCGCCAATTCCATCGCCACGGTGGTTGCGACCAAGGTGCTCAGCCCCGGCTGGGCGGTGATCCTGGCCGCCGGCATGAACCTGATCGGCGCGCTGACCGGCACCGCGGTGGCGATGACCATCGCCTCGGGCCTGCTCAACACCGACGTGGTGACGGTCACCCCGCAGGTGATCCTGTGCGCGCTGCTCGGCGGCATCGTCTGGAACCTGATCACCTGGTGGAAGGGCCTGCCGTCCTCGTCCTCGCACGCCTTGATCGGCGGCCTGTGCGGCGCCGGCCTGGCCGCGGCGCACAACAACTGGGGCGCGCTGATCTGGTCGCAAAACGTCGGCGACTGGGCCAAGAACAAGGGCCTGCTGTGGAAGGTGTTCGTGCCGATGATCACCTCGCCGATCGCCGGCTTCCTGCTCGGCATCGCGGTGATGCTGCTGCTGTGGGCGATGATCGCCGGGCTGTCCAAGGTCGGCGGCCGCATCGGCCGGCTGGCGCGGCCGCGCTGGGTCAACGCCTTCTTCGGCAAGGCGCAGATCGCCTCGGCCGCGTACATGGGCTACGCGCACGGCCACAACGACGCGCAGAAGACCATGGGCATCATCGCCATGACCCTGGTCGGCGCGCAGAGCACCGGCGCGCTGGACGAGCTGCCGTCGTGGCTGGCGTTCCTGCATCCGGCCGCCAGTCAGGGCCAGGGCATCGCCACCTGGATCGTGCTGACCTGCGCGGTGGTGATGGCCGCCGGCACCGCCTCGGGCGGCTGGAAGATCATCAAGACGCTGGGCCACAAGATGGTCAAGCTGCACCCGATCCACGGCTTCGCCGCGGAAACCAGCTCGGCGACGATCCTGACCCTGGCCGCGCACTTCGGCATGCCGGTGTCCACCACCCACAGCATCTCCACCGCGATCATGGGCGTGGGCTTCGCCAAGAACCCGCGCTCGCTGCGCTTCGGCGTGATCGAGCGCATCGTCTGGGCCTGGATCCTGACCATCCCGGCCGCCGCCGGCGTGGCGTATTTGATTTTCCGGGTGTTTGCGCTGTTTGGTTGGACGTGACGAGCGGGGATTGGGAATTCGGGATTGGGGATTCGTAAAAGCGCGTTCAGTGCGCGCTGAAACCCCGCTCTTGCCAATCCCGACTCCCCAATCCCGAATCCCGGCTAGTTAGCCCGATACATCGCCAGAACATCCCCACGCAGCGCGCGCTGGCTGTCGGCGCGGTTGTAGAACATGTGCCCGCCCGGATAGTTCTTGACCTGCACCCGGGTCGGGTCGTTGCCCATCACCGGCATCTGGTCCACGGTCAGCACCGAACCCATGAACGGGCACGACAGGTCGTTCCAGCCGTGCACGATCAGCACCCGCAGCTTGGGGTCGATCGCCACCGCCTGGCGCAGCTCGGTCACCGAGCCCTTGCGCAGTTCGTCGTTCCAGTCCCACAGCTTGTTCACGTCGTAGTTCAGCGCCTGGTAGCGCGCGTCCACCTTCCAGCCGACCACGCGGGTCACGAAATCGACCATCGCGGTAGTGGTCGGGGCGATGATGCTGTCCAGCAGCGGATCGTTGGCGCGCTGCTCGGGCGCGTTCGGGAACGGGTCGAACGCGGTCACGTTGGAGTCGTAGCGGCTGCCGAGCTGGCCCTTGTCGCGGAACACCTCGCGCAGGTATGCCTGGGTTTCCAGGCGGCCGCCGGCGCGGCGCACGTAGACCGGGTCCAGCCCGGTCATCGTCGCCACCTGCTGGATCATCCGTTCGCTGCCGGCCGCGTCCGAGCGCCCGCGCAGCAGCGCAGTGACGTAGTCGCCGCGGGTGTAGTCGATCACCTGGCGCATCGCCTCCGGGGTCAGCCGCTGCTCGCGCTCCAGGTGCGCGGCGGCGATCGAGGGCAGGGTCAGCATCCACGCCAGCGGCGACACGTCGCCGTTGTCGTCCAGGGTCGGGTTGAGGTACGGCGAGACCAGCACCACGCCGTTCATCGCCACGCCCAGCTGGGTCTGCAGGTAATGGGTGATGCGCGGCCCGCGGAAGCCGCCGTAGCTCTCGCCGACCAGGTACTTGCGCGACTGCAGGCGCTGGTTCTTCAGCAGCCAGTCGTAGATCGTGCGCGACAGGTATTCGATGTCGGCCTGCGGGTTGTAGAACAGCTTCTTGGCCTGCTCGTCGGCGACCCGCGAACGGCTGAAGCCGGTACCGACCGGATCGATGAACACCAGGTCGGTGAAGTCCAGCCAGGTGCCGGGGTTGTCGTGCAGCGTCGCCGGCGCCGAGGCGCTGTCGCCCTCGCTGCCGAAGGTAACCACCTTCGGCCCGATCGCGCCCAGGTTGAGGTACACCGAGGCCGCGCCGGGGCCGCCGTTCAAGGCGAAGGTCACCGGGCGGTCCTTGCCGTCCACGGTGTAGGCGGTGAACACCACGTCGGCGACGGTCTTGCCCTGCGCGTCCTTCACCGGCAGCGTGCCGACCGTGGCGGTGTAGCTGAGCGACTTGCCGTCCACGTGCGTGACCTGGCGCACCTTCGCATCGGCCGGCAACGCAGCCGGCCTGGCCGGCTCGGCGCTGTCGGCCTTGTCGGTTTTGTCTGGCTTGTCGACAGCGTCGGCATCGGCGGCGAGTGCGGCGGAGATCGGCAGGACGGCCAGCAACAACGCCGCCAGCAGCGGCTTGGACAGGTTCGGCACGGGGAGGGCGCTCGGCAGAAGGGAAGCCGGCATGCTAGGCCGCGGCGCGGCGCGCGCGGATGTGCACAAAGGCATGGTCGGCGCGCAGCGTCGGCGCGCAGCACGCATTGCCGAATGGCCCGAGCACGTGCCTGAACCGTCATCGGCGACGCCAACGCTGGCGGCGGCGCACGGCCTGATTCAGCTGCCCTGGCCCGGGGCGATCGCCATGCATGTCGCCCTGTCCGCGTGTTGCCGCTTCGGCTGGCAAGGCCGCTCGCGACGACGGCGGCGCCAAGACACTGCGGCCAAGGCTTGCCGCAATGCGCATCGATCGCCGCTGCCGACAGGCGCTTTACCAGGCCAGTGTCGGGTCCGGATCCGGACAGCGCGACAGCGGGCGGCAGATGAAGGCCAGGATGTAGACGCTGTCGTCGTGCGTTGCCGCGTCGCGTGCCGCTGCCGCCGGCGGTGCAGGCGCAGGGGCGACTTCGGCCACACTCAGATCGCGCGCATAGGCATCCATGCGCAGACGCCGCAGCATCGCCTGCGCGGCCATCGGCGCGCTTGCCACTGGCGTCGCTGCCGGTCGGCCGATCACGATGCGCGGACGCAGCGCGGGTGCCGGTATCGGTGCGGCGATATTGCGCAGCGGCATGCGTAGCGCTGCGCTCGCGATCGGCGCAGGGGCGATCGCCGTGCTGCGGTCCGGTATGGTCAGCACAGGCCGTCGGCGCATGCCGATCGGCCCTGCCGGCACGCGCGGCGGCAGCCGCAATTCTCGCCGAGCGATCAGCGTCGGGGTCAACCGCAGCTGCCGCAGCAAGCCCGGATCGAAGCCCAACGTTTGGCCGGCGACACTCGGTACCGCTGCCGTCGGCTTGCGCTGCACCTGGATGTCGCGGGCGAACACCACCGCCACCGGATACGCGGGGCAGGGCCCGTGCGCGGGCGACTGCCCGTCGCTGAGCTGCAGCGAAGCATCCGCGAAGCGCCAGAATCGCGCCGCGAAGGCGTCGGCGCTGAACCAGGGCCGGATCAGCGCGGCCGAGCTGAATTCGAAGCTCAGCGAGGCGATGCCGGAATCGCCGCCGGCTCCCAGCCGTGCGCGCAACTCGGCCGGCGCCTCGGCCAGCGCGGTGTCGATCTCCGCGCCGCTGAGTTCGAAACGCCGCCAGGAACCCTCGTCCAGCGCATTGCTGGGCGCGTAGCTGGTCGGATATACCTGCAGTTGGTCGCTGGCGCGGGTCAGCGTGTCCATGTCCGGATTGCAGCGTCCCTTCCATTCGCTCAGCGTCTGCCACGGCGATTTCGCGCCGAGTCCGCTGACCTGCGCCTGCGCCTGCTCGACCGCGTCGCGGTAGCCCAGCGCGGTCCAGTCGGCCAGTGCGTCGTCGAGCCCACGCTGCAGCGCCGGCTGCTGCAGGTCGTGCCAGATCTGCACCTGCTCGGCGCTGCCGGCACCGGCGGTGGCCTGTTGTGCCAGATAGTCCTGTTGCAGCAGCAGGTAGCGGTCGCGATAGCTGCGGTAGGCGAGCGCGGCATCGGTCGGCAGGCGCCGGCCTTCCTCGTCCTGCCGGTACAGCACCGCGCACGCGGCCTGGTAGTCGGCCTCCTCCTGTGCGGTGCGGGTGGACTGGGCGAATTGGGCCTCACGCAGCACCTGCGCGTAGACCTCCCACAGCAGCGTCTGGCCATCGCCGCTCCAGGCGGGACCGTCGGGAATGCGGTTGGCCAGCAGCGAAAATTCGATCAGGTGATCCATCGTGCCGTCGCCGAGCAGATCCAGGGCGGCGGGTGCGAATGCCAGCGGCGTGACCGGGAAGCTGAGTTCGGTGTCGTCGCTGCCGAACACGTGTTCGGCTTTGGCCATCAAGGCCAATTGGGCGGCTGCGTCCATTGCAGGCGATTCCTTGAAAGGGGAAGCATCGGGCGCGCTGCACGGCAGGCGGCGCGCGGCCGCCTGCCGTGGTGCTGCGGCGCGGCTCAGATCCAGTCGGTGATGCTGGGCAGCGGGTCCGGCGACTTCGGGAACACATGGCACTTGAAGCCGATGATCTGCGTGCCGTCCACCGTCATCGTCTGGCTTTCGCGATCGTAGTGCGCCTCGCTGGAGCGCTCGCCGCTGGCCGAACTGCGCCCGTGCGAACCGCCCAGGTGGAACGGGCCGAACGAGAACACGCCGCCGCCGCTGGCCGAAGAGCGCTGCCAGGACTCGGCCATGTCGCTGAAGCCGGAGGCCTTGGCGAAGCACAGGCTCAGGTTGCGGACCAGGATCAGCGAGGTCGGATAGGCTGGCAGCAGGCCCTTGGCCGGGGTTGCGCCATCGGAGGCGAACTGGCCCTTGGCCTCGGGGTTGTTCTGGTCCATGCGCCAGCTCTTGCTCATCAGGAACGCGGTCTTGAACCACGGCCGCACGATCGGCATCTGCGCGATGCTGAACTTCATGCTGAAGTGTTCCGAATCGAACTGCACGTGCGACTGGCTTTCGCCGCTGGCGTTGCTGACCTTGCCGCCGCCGGCGAAGATGCCCAGGAAGCCGCCGCCGGCGCTGGTGGTGGAGCGGCGCATGGCGTAGCTGGAGTTGCTGGAGCTGTTGTAGTCGGAAGAGCTGAAGCCGAAGTCGGTCCAGCCGGCGTTGTCCATGAAGTTGCCCGGCACCACCGAGCTGTAGAAGAAGTCGCTGCCGGACACCAGGCTGGTCAGCCGCGCCTTCTCCAGATCGTCGCGGTACTGCTGCTTGAGCAGCGCCATGTCGCGCTGCATGACCTGATCGATGAACGCGGCGATCTGCTCGTAGTCGTTCTTGTAGCCGTTGGAGACCCAGTCGGACATCGCCGCCTTGACCTTGTTGCGCAGGATGTTGGCGTTGATCGCCCAGTTCTGCACCGCGCGCTGGTCGGCCGCGGCCAGTCCGTCGATGCGCTGGCTGTTGTACTCCAGCGCGGCGCTCATGTAATCGACCATCTTCTCGTTGTAGGCCTTGACCAGTGGGCTGGGCTCGGTGACCTGGGTCTCGCTGTCGTCGATCAGGTTCTTCTTGGTGGTGGTGGTCTGCAGCAGGCCGCGGAACTTCTCGATCTTCTTCTTGATGTCGTCCGGCAGTTCGTTGTGCATGACCTGGCTCATGCGCAGGATGTACTCGTAGCGGTCGGACAGCGTGCCTTCGTTGTTCATCACGCTCAGCGCGGAGAACTGGTTGTTGACCGTGGCGGCCAGGTCCGGCACGAAATCGACCAGGCGTGAGAAATCCTCGGCCTGCTTCAGCAACTGCGCCGCGTCGCTGCCCTTCAGCGCTTCCAGTTGCGACGGGGTCAGTTCGGGAGTGGTGGTGGTGCCGTCGGGCTGGGTGGTACGCATCTCGTCCAGCGCGGCCTTGCGCACCACGCCGGTGAGGCCTTGCTTCATGAAGCGCACGTCCTCGGGCTGCAGCGGGATGCCGGGCGTGGCCCAGCTGAAGAAATTGTCTTCCGACTTGGGGACGGTGTCGTCGCCGTTGGTGAGGACGTTGTAGACCTTGCCCATGACCGAGTTGAGCATGACGTCCGGAGTGACGAGTGGCATGAAAGTGCTCCTTGCAATTGGGGTATGGGCGGCGTTCCCGCCGCCCTGGTAGTTACGGAAGATCGGCGATGACCGCGCCGTAGTAGTTGTCGATGAAATCCTGCTGCGGGATCGCCAGGTCGAAGCTGTTCTCGCCCCACGACCAGATCGACAGCAGCACGTCGTCCTTCTGAAACTTGGGCGTGCCATCGTCGTTCTGCGGGCCGTCCATCACCGCCACGCTGATGTTGTTGAGCCCGACCACGTAGTGGTTGGGAAACAGGTCCAGCAGGAACTCGCTGTCGATCGGACTGCCGCTGCTGCGCGCGGCGTGCAGCAGGTTGCTGTGGATCAGCAGGGCCACGTCGCGGCCTTCGTGGAACTCGATGCCGGTGGCATGCGGAATGCCGGCCGGCGAGGCCCAGTTGCCTTCGTCGCTGACCTGCGCGTAGATGCCGGTGGCGCGCAGCCAGCTGGCCAGTTCCTCGGGCCTGGTCAGCCCGGCCAGGGTCTGCTGCGGATCGCCGACCCAACTGCTTTGCCAGAACGGCTGGTCGGTGTTGCGGATCGCGCTGAGCAGCATCCAGTCGGCGCCGAAGGTGCCGGTGCTCAGGCTGCTGTAGTCCTGCGCCAGCAGCGTGTCCTTGGGCGCGATGGAGAGATCGCCCAGGTCGGCGCTGCCGTCTTCGTACAGCGTGGTGGCGAAGTTGGCGAACCCCAGCGGGTCGCGGCTGGCCCACATCAGCAGCAGCGCTGCCGGCCCGCACAGGTTCAGGGCGCCCTGGCGGATCAGGCGCGGGTTGCCGACCAGGTCGAGCAGGCGGTCGGCCACTTCGATGCGGTCCAGTCCATTCCATGAACCGGTGCCGTCGCCGTCGCGGAACGTGGCGATGGCGTCGCGCGCCTCGTCGATGTCGGAGACGGTGCGAGTGTCGTTGGCGCGGGTGTCGGTAAGCAGGGCGTCGAGCTGGTCGAGATCGTCGAACGCCGGGGTATCGGAGCTGTCGCTCATATGGCTTCCTTTTCGTGGTTGATTCCTGAAGCAGCCGGCGCAATGCGGGCTACTCCAATCAACAACGCCGGTTGCGGAAAAAACCGGACAACGCACGCGGCAACTTTCGCGTGCGCGATGGCGCATGCACACGGCGGCCGATGTGGCCGCTATGTCTGGGCGATGACGTAATGCGCGCGGGCGAACGTGATAGGAGGGGACTTCATTCCCGACGCTTTCGCGGCATGAGGAGGCGGCCCGCTCCGTTCGTCGCGACTGAAGTTGCTCCTACAGGATGCTGCGCACTTCCGCGGGATGATCTAGCCGCTGCCAGACCAATCCCGGATCCCCAATCTAGGCTCCTCAGACCTCCAGCGACGCCAGGTCGCCCTTGGTCTCCAGCCACTGCTTGCGATCGCCGGCGCGCTTCTTGGCCAGCAGCATGTCCATTAGCGAACCGGTCTCGTCGCCGTCGGCGATGGTCAGCTGCACCAGCCGCCGCGTGTCCGGGTGGATGGTGGATTCGCGCAGCTGCTGCGGGTTCATCTCGCCCAGGCCCTTGAAGCGGGTCACGCTGAGCTGGCCCTTGATCTTCTCGCGCGCGATCTTCTCCAGCAGCGAGCGCTTCTCTTCCTCGTCCAGCGCGTAGAACACCTGCTTGCCCACATCGACGCGGAACAGCGGCGGCATCGCCACGAACACGTGGCCGGCCTTCACCAGCGTCGGGAAGTGGCGCAGGAACAGCGCGGTGAGCAGGGTGGCGATGTGCAGGCCGTCGGAGTCGGCGTCGGCCAGGATCACCACCTTGCCGTAACGCAGCCCGCTGATGTCGTCCTTGCCCGGGTCGCAGCCGATCGCGATCGCCAGATTGTGCACTTCCTCGGAGGCCAGCACGCTGCCGGAGGCCACTTCCCAGGTGTTGAGGATCTTGCCGCGCAGCGGCAGGATCGCCTGGAAATCCTTGTCGCGCGCCTGCTTGGCGCTGCCGCCGGCCGAGTCGCCTTCCACCAGGAACAGCTCGGTACGCGACAGGTCCTGGCTGATGCAGTCGGCCAGCTTGCCGGGCAGCGCCGGGCCGGAGGTGACCTTTTTGCGGGTGATCTGCTTTTCGGTTTTCAACCGTGCGCTGGCGCGATCGATCGCGATCTGCGCGATGCGCGTGCCGGTTTCCACGTTCTGGTTCAGCCACAGGCTGAAGGCGTCGTGCGCGGCGCCTTCGATGAAGCCGGCGGCCTGGCGCGAGGACAGGCGTTCCTTGGTCTGGCCGCTGAACTGCGGGTCGGTCATCTTCAGCGACAGTACGAAGGTGACCCGGTCCCAGACGTCTTCCGGCGCCAGCTTGACCCCGCGCGGCAGCAGGTTGCGGAAGTCGCAGAACTCGCGCAGCGCATCGGTGAAGCCGCTGCGCAGGCCGTTGACGTGGGTGCCGTGCTGCGCGGTCGGGATCAGGTTGACGTAGCTTTCCTGCACCAGTTCGCCGTC
Organism: Xanthomonas sp. GW; assembly: GCF_014236815.1. Classification (NCBI taxonomy): domain Bacteria; kingdom Pseudomonadati; phylum Pseudomonadota; class Gammaproteobacteria; order Lysobacterales; family Lysobacteraceae; genus Xanthomonas; species Xanthomonas sp. GW. The sequence continues at coordinate 3,005,182 of NZ_CP051189.1, read as the reverse complement.
GGCGACCCAGGCCACCGCCCAGTCGACGATCTCCCGGTCCTTCTTCAGGTTGCCGACGAACAGGTCGGCCGGCAGCAGCTCGCGCTCGGCCAGCTCGCCCTTGAGGTAGTCGCGCAGGCCGTCCTCGAAGTACCAGGTGTCCTGCTCGCCGGTGGCCTCGTCGTGCAGCTTCACGGTCAGGCCGGGGCACAGCACCGCCTTGGCGCGCAGCAGGTGGCGCAGCGCGCGCACGGCGAACTTCGGTGTGTCGAAGTACTTCGGATCGGCCCAGAAGCGCAGGCGCGTGCCGGTGTTCTTCTTGCCGACGCTGCCGACGATCTCCAGCTTGGAGGCGGGGAAGCCGTCGCCGAATTCCATCCGGTATTCGTTCCCGTCGCGCTTGATGAACAGCTCCACTTTTTTCGACAGCGCATTGACCACGCTGACGCCGACGCCGTGCAGGCCGCCGCTGAAGGTGTAGTTGCGGTCGTTGAACTTGCCGCCGGCGTGCAGCCGGGTCAGGATCAGTTCGACGCCGGAGATCTTCTCTTCCGGATGGATGTCCACCGGCATGCCGCGGCCGTCGTCGGAGACCTCGCAGCTGCCGTCCTTGAACAGGGTCACCTCGATGTGCCGGGCGTGGCCGGCCAGCGCCTCGTCGACGGCGTTGTCGATGACTTCCTGCGCTAGGTGGTTGGGGCGTGCGGTGTCGGTGTACATGCCCGGCCGGCGCTTGACCGGGTCCAGGCCAGAGAGAACTTCGATGTCGGCGGCGTTGTAGCGGGTATTCATGCGTCTCAACAGGTGGCGCGAAGCAGATCCGGAAGTGTGCGGTGTGCGGCGGCTTTTTGCACGTCGCCGGTGTTCAGGGCCAGTGCCGTGGCGGCGCGCTAGCCTTGCACTGGAAAATCCGCGACGGCATCCCCATTAGTCGTTGCAGCCTTACACAGGAGTACGCCATGAACGTTCGCAAGCTGTTGACCCTGGCCGCGCTGGTCGCCGCCGCGGTGGCCATCCCGGTCGCGATGGCCCAGGCGCAGAGCGCCGATCCGGCCACCTCCGGCGCCGCCGCCTACGAGGCGCAGGTCGCAAAGGAGAAGGCCGAGGCCGATGCCAAGGCCAAGCGCCGCGCCGCTGCGGCGGCCGAGCACAAGGCCGGCAAGGACGCGGCTGCGCCGAAGAAAGAGGAAGAAGAGGAAGCGCGCAAGCCCTGAGCGCGCGCCCTGTTGCGACCTGCGACGCCCCGGCTGGTGCCGGGGCGTCTTCTTTTGTGGAGTTGATCGGTCCGAAAGCGCTTGGGCAAATCGGCTTCACCCGTTAAACTATGGCTTTCCGGGAGGCCTTCGAGCCATGACCCCCCTGATCTTCGTTACCGGCGGCGTAGTGTCCTCGCTTGGCAAGGGCATCGCGGCCGCTTCGCTTGCGTCCATTCTCGAAGCACGTGGCCTGTCGGTCACGATGATGAAGCTGGACCCGTACATCAACGTCGACCCGGGCACGATGAGCCCGTTTCAGCACGGCGAGGTGTACGTCACCGACGACGGCGCCGAGACCGACCTGGACCTGGGCCACTACGAGCGCTTCGTGCGCACCCGCCTGTCGCGCAAGAATTCGGTCACCACCGGCCGCATCTACGAGAACGTGATCCGCAAGGAGCGTCGCGGCGACTATCTCGGCGCCACCGTGCAGGTGATCCCGCACATCACCGACGAAATCCGTCGTTGCGTGGACGAAGCCACCGCCGGGTTCGACGTGGCGCTGGTGGAAATCGGCGGCACCGTCGGCGATATCGAGTCGCTGCCGTTCCTGGAAGCGATCCGCCAGGTGCGCACCGAACGCGGCGCCGAGCGCGCGCTGTTCATGCATCTCACCCTGGTGCCGTACATCGCCGCCGCCGGCGAGTTGAAGACCAAGCCGACCCAGCACTCGGTCAAGGAACTGCGCTCGATCGGCATCCAGCCGGACGTGCTGCTGTGCCGCTCCGAGCAGGCGATTCCGGATTCGGAACGGCGCAAGATCGCGCTGTTCACCAACGTCTCCGAGCGCGCGGTGATCAGCGCCGCCGACATCGACGTGCTCTACGGCATGCCGCTGGAACTGCACCGGCAGGGCCTGGACGAGATCGTCATCGACCAGTTCAAGCTGCGCGACAAGGTCGGCCCGGCCGATCTGTCCGAATGGGAAGCGGTGGTGGATGCCACCAAGCATCCGCTCGACGAGGTCACCATCGCCGTGGTCGGCAAGTATGTGGACCACCAAGACGCCTACAAGTCGGTCGGCGAGGCGCTCAAGCACGGCGGCCTGCGCCAGCGCACCAAGGTCACCTTGAAATGGCTGGAGGCGCAGGAACTGGAAGGCAGCGACCTGTCGGCGCTGGCCGACGTGGACGGCATCCTGGTGCCCGGCGGTTTCGGCGACCGCGGCTTCGAAGGCAAGGTGCTGACCTCGCGCTATGCGCGCGAGCACCGCGTGCCGTACTTCGGCATCTGCTACGGCATGCAGGCGGCGGTGGTGGACTATGCGCGCCATGTCGCCGGCCTGGACGGCGCCAACAGCACCGAGAACGACCGCCAGTCGCCGTATCCGGTGATCGGCCTGATCACCGAGTGGCGCACCGCCAGCGGCGATGTGGAGAAGCGCGACGAGAAGTCCGATCTGGGCGGCACCATGCGCCTGGGCCTGCAGGAACAGCGGCTCAAGCCCGGCACGCTGTCGCGCGAGATGTACGGCAAGGACGTGGTGTCCGAGCGCCATCGCCATCGCTACGAGTTCAACAACCGCTACCGCACCCAGCTCGAGGACGCCGGCCTGGTGATTTCCGCCAAGTCGATGGACGATACCCTGGTGGAGATGGTCGAGCTGCCGCGCGAGGTGCATCCGTGGTTCCTGGCCTGCCAGGCGCACCCGGAATTCCTGTCCACGCCGCGCGACGGCCATCCGCTGTTCATCGGCTTCGTGCGCGCCGCGCGCGAGAAGAAGGCCGGCGGCAAGTTGTTGAAGGAAGCGCGCGCCTAGTTCCTTCTCCCTCCGGGAGAAGGTGGCGCGAAGCGCCGGATGAGGGTACGGGCGAAGCCTCGCCCACCCAAATTCCTCAAGGCTTCGCCCGTACCCTCACCCCAACCCCTCTCCCAATGGGAGAGGGGCTCTAATCAATAGGTGATCCGATGAAACTGTGTGGCTTCGAAGTCGGCCTGGACCAGCCGCTGTTCCTGATCGCAGGCCCGTGCGTGATCGAGTCGATGCAGCTGCAGCTGGACGTGGCCGGCAAGCTCAAGGAGATCACCGGCAGGCTGGGGATCAACTTCATCTTCAAGTCGAGCTTCGACAAGGCCAACCGGACCTCCGGCACCAGCTTCCGCGGCCCCGGCCTGGAAGAGGGGTTGAAGGTGCTCGAGGCGGTGAAGAAGCAGATCGGCGTGCCGGTGCTGACCGACGTGCACGAATACACGCCGATGCACGAGGTCGCGGCGGTGGTCGACGTGCTGCAGACGCCGGCGTTCCTGGTGCGGCAGACCGATTTCATCAAGAACGTCTGCGCCGCCGGCAAGCCGGTCAACATCAAGAAGGGCCAGTTCCTGTCGCCGTGGGACATGAAGCCGGTGGTGGACAAGGCCAAGTCCACCGGCAACGAGCAGATCATGGTCTGCGAGCGCGGCGCCAGCTTCGGCTACAACAACCTGGTCAGCGACATGCGCTCGCTGAGCGTGATGCGCGAGACCGGCTGCCCGGTGGTGTTCGACGCCACCCATTCGGTGCAGTTGCCGGGCGGGCAGGGCAGCACCTCCGGCGGCCAGCGCGAGTTTGTGCCGGTGCTGGCGCGCGCGGCGGTGGCGGTGGGCGTGTCCGGCGTGTTCGCCGAGACCCATCCGGATCCGTCCAAGGCGCTGTCCGATGGCCCCAATGCCTGGCCGCTGGACCGCATGGAAGAATTGCTGGAAACGCTGATGGAACTGGATGCAGTGACCAAGAAGCACGGGTTCGCACGCTTCGCATGAGGTCCGACCCATGGGCGCTGGCGGCGTCGCGCCGGCAGCGCCGGCACTGGCGCCATTGGCCCTGGGGCTGGGTGGCGTTGGTCCTGTCGATCGGTGCCTGGGCCTGTCTGGCGGTCATGGCCTTCCTGGTCGCCGCCAGCATCGGCATGCCGGGCGACGGCAGCCACGCAATGCAGGCCACGCGGATCCCGATGCTGGTCACGCTGGTGGTGGGCGCGCTGCTGACCGTGGCGTGCCTCATCGCCAGCCCGGCGGCGTTCTGGCTGCGTCGCCAACCTGCCGCAGCGGCCATCGCGCTTGCGCTGCTTCTGGTGTTGTTGCTTCTGTTTGGCTTGTCGGCGCTGGGCTTGAGAGCCTAGCGCCGCGCTGGCCGGCCCGTCGCGCGTCTCAGCCCCTTGCGATTTGGCAACGGGCCAGTGTACGGCGATAATCCGGCAGCTTGTTTCCGGTGTACTTTCCCCCTTACTGGTAACCGATCGGACCTATGACCACTATCGCCAAGATCCACGCCCGCGAGATTCTCGATTCCCGCGGCAATCCCACGCTCGAAGCGGAAGTCACGCTGGCCGACGGCTCGCTGGGCCGCGCCGCGGTGCCGTCGGGCGCTTCCACCGGCACCAAGGAAGCGGTCGAGCTGCGCGATGGCGACAAGACCCGTTACCTGGGCAAGGGCGTGCGCAAGGCGGTGGAGAACGTCAACACCACGATCGCCAGCGCGCTGCAGGGCTTCGACGGCGCCGACCAGCAGGGCCTGGACCGGCGCCTGATCGACCTGGACGGCACCGAGAACAAGGGCCGCCTCGGCGCCAATGCGCTGCTCGGCGTGTCGCTGGCCAACGCGCATGCGGTCGCCGCCTCGCGCAAGCAGGCGCTGTGGCAGTACCTGGCCGGCGCCAACACCGCCAACGTCGCGCTGCCGGTGCCGATGATGAACATCATCAACGGCGGCGCGCATGCCGACAACAACGTCGATTTCCAGGAGTTCATGGTGCTGCCGGTCGGCGCCGCGTCGTTCTCCGAGGCGCTGCGGGCCGGCACCGAGATCTTCCACGCGCTCAAGGCGGTGCTGAAGGGCCATGGCCTGTCCACCGCGGTCGGCGACGAAGGCGGCTTCGCGCCGGACTTCCGCAGCAACGTGGAAGCGCTGGACACCATCCTCGAGGCGATCGGCAAGGCCGGCTACACCGCCGGCGAAGACGTGCTGCTGGGCCTGGACGTGGCCTCCAGCGAGTTCTACGACAATGGCAAGTACCATCTGGTGGGCGAGGGCAAGCGCCTGACCAGCGAGCAGTTCGTCGACTTCCTCGCCGACTGGGCCGCGCAGTACCCGATCGTCAGCATCGAGGACGGCCTGGCCGAGGACGACTGGGCCGGCTGGAAGCTGCTGACCGACCGCCTCGGCAGCAAGGTGCAGCTGGTCGGCGACGACCTGTTCGTGACCAACCCGAAGATCTTCAAGCAGGGCATCGAGTCCGGCACCGCCAACGCGATCCTGATCAAGGTCAACCAGATCGGCACCCTGACCGAGACCCTGGAAGCGATCGCCATGGCCGACGCCGCCGGCTACGCGGCGATCGTCTCGCACCGTTCCGGCGAGACCGAGGACACCACCATCGCCGACATCGCCGTGGCCACAACCGCCACCCAGATCAAGACCGGCTCGCTGTGCCGCAGCGATCGCGTGGCCAAGTACAACCAGCTGCTGCGGATCGAGGAAGCGCTGGGCAGCGGCGCGCGCTACGCAGGGCGCGACGCATTCGTCTCGCTCAAGCGGTAAGCCGTGCGCAACTGGCGCTGGCTGCTGCTGGTGCTGGCGGGACTGCTGGCGTGGCTGCAGTACCGTTTCTGGCTCGGTCCGGGCAATTCCGGAGAAGTCCTGGTGCTTGAGAGCCAGGTCGAGCACCAGAAGCGCGATAACGAAGGCCTGCAGCAACGCAATGCCGCACTCGCCGCCGAGGTCAAGGACCTCAAGGACGGCGAGGCGGCGATCGAGGAACGCGCGCGCAGCGAGCTGGGCATGATCAAGCCGGGCGAGAAGTTCTACCGCGTCGTCGAGGACGCGCCGGTGCCCGTCGCACCGGCCGCCGACGGCACGCCGGCGCAGGCGCCGGCTCCGCCGAGCGAGCAACCCTGATGGCCACGGTCTGGGCGGTGGTGCCGGCCGCCGGTCGCGGCACCCGTTTCGGCAGTCCGCTGCCCAAACAGTATCTGCAGGCCGGCGGCCAGCCGTTGATCGCGCATGCGCTGCAGGCCTTGCTGGCGCATCCGGCGGTGGCCGGGGCGATGGTCGCGATCGGCGCCGACGATGCCGATTGGCCGGGCTGGAGCGAACTGGACGGCAAGCCGGTGCTGACCTGCGTCGGCGGCGCCAGCCGTGCCGGCTCGGTGCTGGCCGCGTTGCAGGCCTTGCCGGACTCGGTCAAGGCCGACGATTTCGTGCTGGTGCACGATGCGGCGCGCCCGAACCTGGCCCTGGCCGACCTCGACCGGCTGCTGGAAACCGGGCGCGGCGATCCGGTCGGCGCGATCCTGGCCGCACCGGTGCGCGACACGCTCAAGCGCGCCGGCGACGACGGCGGCATCGACGCAACCGAGCCGCGCGAGCGCCTGTGGCGCGCGCTGACCCCGCAGTTGTTCCGGCGCCTGCAGCTGACTCGGGCGCTGGAACAGGCCGCGGCCGCCGGCGTCGAGGTCACCGACGATGCGATGGCGATGGAGTTGCTGGGCCTGCGGCCGTTGCTGGTCGAGGGTGCCGAGGACAACTTCAAGGTCACCACCCCGGCCGACCTGGTGCGCTTCGAGTTCGAGCTGTTTCTGCGCGCGCGGCAGCCGTGAAGCGGCCGCGCCGCGCTGCGGCCTCGCGCCGCCGATGCCTTTCCTTTTTCCTTTTTTGATCTGCGATGCCTATGCCTGACTTTCCTCCCTTGCGTATCGGCCAGGGCTACGACGTGCACGCCTTCGGCGACGGCGACCACGTGATGCTCGGCGGCGTGCGCGTGCCGCATACGCGCGGCGTGCTCGCGCACAGCGACGGCGATGTGGTGATCCACGCGCTGTGCGACGCACTGCTCGGCGCGCTGGCGCTGGGCGACATCGGCCAGCATTTCCCGCCGTCCGATGCGCGCTGGAAGGGCGCCGACAGCGCGCAGTTCCTGAGCCATTGCGAGCAGCTGTTGCGCGAGCGTGGCTGGCAGCTCGGCAACGCCGACGTCACCGTGATCTGCGAGCGGCCCAAGGTCGGCCCGCATGCGCTGGCGATGCGCGAACGCCTGGCCGCGCTGCTGCAGGTCGGAGTCGATCGCGTCAGCGTCAAGGCCACCACCAGCGAGCAGTTGGGCTTCACCGGCCGCGGCGAAGGCATCGCGGCGCAGGCGGCGGTGCTGCTGGTGGCGCTGTGAGCGACTTGCCGCGTGCGTTCGGCGCCGCGCCGTTGCAGGCGCGCCTGCGCAGCGTGGCCGAGGATTTCCAGGTCGACGAAATGCCCGCGTTCGAGCCGAGCGGCGAGGGCGAGCACCTGTTGCTGACCGTGCGCAAGCGCGGCATGAACACCGCCTTCGCCGCGCGCCGCCTGGCGCAGTGGGCCGGCGTGGCGGAGATGGCGATCGGCTATGCGGGCATGAAGGACCGCCATGCGGTCACCACGCAGCGCTTCTCGGTGCACCTGCCCAAGCGCGTGGCGCCGGCGCTGGAGGCGCTGCACAGCGAGGACCTGCAGGTCGTGCAGTCGCAGTGGCACAACCGCAAGCTGCCGCGCGGCGCGCTGGCCGGCAACGGCTTCGTGCTGGTGTTGCGCGAGGTGCGCGGCGAGCGCGCCGCGATCGAGGCGCGGCTGGCGCAGATCGCCGCGCGCGGCATCCCCAACTGGTTCGGCGAGCAACGTTTCGGCCGCGACGGCGGCAATGTCGGCAACGCGCTGGCGATGTTCGGCGGGCGCCGAGTGCGGCGCGAGCAGCGCTCGCTGCTGCTGTCGGCGGCGCGCTCGGAACTGTTCAACCGGGTGCTGGCCGCGCGCGTGGCGGCGGGCAACTGGGATGCCCCACTGGACGGCGAGGTGTGGCTGCTCGACGGCAGCCGCAGCGTGTTCGGTCCGGAGCCCTGGTCCGATGTGTTGGCCGAGCGGTTGCAGCGCTTCGACATCCATCCTTCGGCGCCGTTGTGGGGCGCGGGCGAACTGCGCAGCACCGACGCGGCGCGCGCGCTGGAGCTGGCCGCGCTCGAGGATGCGACGTCCGTGCGCTTGCGCGAGGGCCTGGAGCGCGAAGGTCTGAAGCAGGAACGGCGCGCCACCCGCTTGCGCGCGGCCGAGCTGCAGTGGCGCTGGCTGGACACGCATGAGGACATGCTGGAACTGCGTTTCGCGCTGCCGCCGGGCAGCTATGCCACCGCGCTGCTGCACGAGTTGGGCGAGGTGGTCGATGCCGGGCAGGGCGCGCAGGCCGAGCCGGCGGCGCAGGAGTGAGCCGCGCGGCGCGGTTTCAGCGCCGCGCCAGCAACACCAGCATCGCCCCGGTACCGCCTTGCGTGGGCGGCGCCGAATGGAACGCCAGCACGTCGTTGCGCTGCCGCAGCAGGCGGTCGACCAGATTCTTCAGCAGCGGGATGCCGCCGGACTGCAGGCCCTTGCCGTGCACGATGCGCACGCAGCCGTACTCGTGCGCGTGCGCTTCGGCGATGAACTGGCGCAGCAGCGCCTCGGCCTGCGTCGCGTTGGCGCCATGCAGATCGAGTTCGTCCTGGGCGGAGAACTGGCCGCGGCGCAGGCGCTGGAACATCCGCGCCGGCACGTTCTCGCGGCGGTAGCTGGCCACGTCGCCGGCCTCCAGCGGCGCGCTGTCGCGCAGCAGGCGCTGGAACTCGCTCTGCGCCTCGGCATCGTCGCGCTCGGCCATGCGCGCGCGCGGCTTCGGCCGCGGCTTGGCATTGGCCGGCGGCGTCGCGTTGAGCGGCGTGACCGCGCCGATCGCCGCGCGGAACAAGGCGGCGGGATCTTCGTCTTCGGGATGCGACATGGCGCACAGCGTAACCCGCCAGTCACGCGGCGCAAGCGGCGCAAGCGGCGCATGAGGGCGGAAGGCGAGGGACGCATCCGGTATCATGGGCGGGTTATCCGAGGAGTCCCATGCGCGTACTAGTGAGCAACGACGACGGCGTCGACGCCCCCGGCATCAAGATGCTGGCCGAGCAACTGCGCGGCGCGGGCCACGAAGTGACCGTGGTCGCGCCCGATCGCGATCGTTCCGGCGCCAGCAACTCGCTGACCCTGGATCTGCCGATCCGGATCAAGCGCATCGACCCGCATACCTGCAGCGTCGCCGGCACGCCCACCGACTGCGTGCACCTGGCGCTCACCGGCATGCTCGACGACGACGAACCGGACATGGTGGTCTCGGGGATCAATAACTCGGCCAACCTGGGCGACGACGTGATCTATTCGGGCACCGTGTCGGCGGCGATGGAAGGCCGCTTCCTCGGCCTGCCCGCGCTGGCGATGTCGCTGGTCACCCACAACCACGAACCCAAGCACTTCCAGACCGCGGCTCGCGCCGCGGTGGAGATCGTGGCGCGGCTGAAGGCCGATCCGCTGCCGGCGGACACCATCCTCAACGTCAACGTGCCGGACCTGCCGTGGGGCGAGATCAAGGGCTTCGAGGTCACCCGGCTCGGCAACCGCCACCGCTCCGAACCGTGCCTGCCGCAGCCCGACCCGCGCGGCGGCACCGTGTACTGGATCGGCCCGGCCGGCCGCGAGCAGGACGCCGGCCCCGGCACCGATTTCCACGCGGTGCGCACCGGCTTCATCTCGATTACCCCGATCCAGGTCGACCTGACCCGCTACCAGGCGCTGGAGACGGTCGCCAGCTGGGTCGGCGGCCTCACCGCCGCGCTGGACAACCCGGCATGACCCCGCGGCTGCGCCTGCAACCGGAAGCGATCGGCATCGGCATGACCTCGCAGCGCGTGCGCGACCGCCTGGTCGAGCGCCTGCGCGAGTCCGGCATTCGCGACGAGGCCGTGCTCAACGCGGTGCGCACGGTGCCGCGGCACCTGTTCATCGACGAGGCGCTGGCCTCGCGCGCCTACGAGGACACCGCGCTGCCGATCGGTCATGGCCAGACCATCTCGCAGCCGTGGGTGGTGGCGCGGATGACCGAGACCGTGCTTGAGGCGGCGCCGAAGAAGGTGCTGGAAGTGGGTACCGGTTCCGGCTACCAGGCTGCGATCCTCGCCGCGCTGGGGCTGGAGGTCTATACCGTGGAGCGCATCGGCGACCTGCTGCGGCAGGCGCGCAAGCGCTTGCGCCAGCTCGGCATGAACGTGCGCAGCAAGCACGACGACGGCCGCATCGGCTGGGCCGAGCACGGCCCTTACGATGCGATCGTGGTCACCGCCGCGGCGCCGGCGCTGGTCGACGCGTTGGTCGAGCAGCTGGCCCCGGGCGGCTGTCTGGTGGCGCCGGTCGGCGGCCCCTCGTCGCAATCGCTGGTGCGCCTGCGCCGCGATGCCGAAGGCCGTATCGAACAAGACATTCTGGCGCCGGTGACCTTCGTCCCGCTGCTGTCGGGCATGCTGGATTGAATCACCCTGGATTGAAGCACCGGAGCTGTATTGGATGAAGATATTCGGGCCGTTGTACGAACGCGCCATCGGCTGGTCGCGGCACCGCCGCGCGCCGGCGTTCCTGACCGGGCTCAGCTTCGCCGAGGCGATCGTGTTCCCGGTGCCGCCGGAGGTAATGCTGGCGCCGATGTCGCTGGCGCAGCCGCGGCGCGCGCTGTGGTTCGCCACGTTGAGCCTGATGGGCTCGCTGGCTGGTGCGTTGGTCGGCTACATGCTCGGCCATTTCGCCTTCGCCGCGGTGCAGCCGTTGATCGAATGGCTGGGCTGGACGCAGAAGATCGATGCGCAGGTGAGCCATCTGCGCGAGGTGGTCGCCGAGTCGCCGTGGCGTGCGTTCTGGCTGCTGGTGCTGGCCGGTTTCACCCCGATCCCGCTGAAGATATTTACCTGGGCCTCAGGCATCGTTGGAATCCCGCTGCTACCGTTCCTGGCGAGCATGTTGGTCGGTCGCGGCAAGCGCGTGTATATGGTGGCCGGCGCGATCCGCCTTGGCGGGCCGCGTGCGGAAGCCGCGTTGCGGCGCTGGATCGAACCGCTCGGTTGGGTCGCGATGGCGATCCTGGCGCTGCTGGTGGTGTGGGTCATATGGAGAGCGAAGTACGGATGAGCGTCGATCGGGTGGTGCGCAACGGCCTGCGTTGCAGCGTGTGGTTGCTGGTGGCGGCAGGGATGGGCGCGTGCAGCAGCGCTACCGTGGTGCGTACGTCCGGGACGCCTGGCAAGCCCGGCACGGCGGCGCCGCGTCCGTCCGTGCCCAAGCCAGGGGTCAGTGCGACCGTGCGCCGCGGCGACACGCTGTATGCGATCGCCCGCGTCAACAACATCAATCCGCAGGACCTGGCCGCCTGGAACCGGCTGCCGCCGCCGTACACGATCTATCCCGGGCAGTCGCTGAAGCTGTATCCGCCGGGTGGCAGCAGTGGCAGCGGTACCGTCGTCGCGCGGCCCGGCAGCGCTGCGGTAGTGCCGCCGAGTTCGGCGGGAACGGCCGCGCGGCCGCCGGTCGCCGCGCCGACGCCGGTGAGCAGCGGCTTCAGCTGGCGCTGGCCGGCCGACGGCGCGGTGGTCAGCCGCTTCGTGGTCGGCGAGACCACCAAGCAGGGCGTGGACATCGCCGGCAGCAGCGGCCAGGCGGTGCGTGCCGCCGCCGATGGCGTGGTGGTGTATTCAGGCGCCGGCCTGGTCGGCTACGGCGAACTGATCATCATCAAGCACAACGAGCAATGGCTGTCGGCCTACGGCCACAACCGCAAGCGTCTGGTCAACGAAGGCCAGAACGTGAAGGCCGGCGAGCAGATCGCCGAGATGGGCCGCAGCGGCGCCGCGCGCGACATGCTGCACTTCGAGATCCGCTACAACGGCAAGCCGGTCGACCCGCTGCTGTATCTGCCCAGCAAGTAATCGGCGCGTCGTCGGTCGGGCGGATCCCCGGCCCGGTGCAGCGTGCCGGGCGCTCAGCGCAGCGTAGCTGTTGCCGCTTTTTTTGCTTTCGTAGGAGCGGCTTCAGCCGCGACAGGGCATCACCTGTGCGCGACCGGGCATTACCTGTGATGGTCGGTCGCGGCTGAAGCCGCCCCTACAAAAAAGCGTGGCGGCTGGAACACGTAGATCAGACACCGCTCGGCGCGGTGTCAAGCTCAGCCTTCGAGCAGGAACCCGACCGCCACGCGCCGGCCTTCGGCGGCCAGCACGTTATAGGTGCGCGCCGCCGCGGCGTTGTTCATCACCTCGATGCCGATGCCGCGGGTCAGGAACAGCGCCAGCGCGGCGGCCGAGGGAAAGACCTGGCGTTCGCCGGTGCCCAGGATCACCAGGGCCGGGTTCAGTTCCAGCAAGGGCTGCAGGTGCTGGGGCTGCAGCTCGGCCGCGACCGGCGCGTCCCACGTCTCGACCAGGGTGTCCGGGGCGAGAATGAAACTGCGGGTGAGCAGGCGGTCGTTCACCTTGGCCTGGCGGCCATCGGCCATGCGCAGGGTGTAGGCGTAATCGGGCAGGTCCTGGGTCAGCTGCATGATGGCACCGGAAAGCGGATCAGCCGCGTGGCAGCACGATCTGGCGGTCTTCCTTGGCCGGGCGATACAGGATCGCGGTGTGGCCGATGCGCTGCACCAGCACGCTGTGCGATTGCTCGACCAGGCTGGCGATGCTCGCGTCGCGGGCCTCGCGGTCGTCGCCGCCGACCTTCACCTTGACCAGTTCGTGGCGCTCCAGCACCTCGTCCAGTTCGGCCAGGAAGGCCGGCGTGACGCCCTTGCCGCCAATCTGCAACAGGGGTTTGAGGTCGTGCGCCAGGCCGCGCAGGAAGCGGTTCTGGGACGGAGTCAGGCTGATCGACATGCAGGCGGGAACGGGGTTGCCAAGGGCGATCAGGGTATCATGGCCGCCCACTACGACCGCGATCCCATGGCAACCCGCAGCAAAAGCAGCCAACGCTGGCTCCGCGAACATTTCGCCGACCCCTTCGTGAAGAAGGCCCAGGCCGAAGGCATGCGTTCGCGTGCCGCCTACAAGCTGGAAGAACTGCTGCAGCGCGACAAGTTGCTCAAGCCGGACATGCTGGTGGTCGATCTCGGCGCCGCGCCGGGCGGCTGGTCGCAGCAGGTGCGCAAGTCGCTGGGCGAGCGCGGCCGGGTGCTGGCGCTGGACATCCTGGAGATGCCGCCGCTGGCCGGCGTGGAGTTCCTTCACGGCGACTTCAGGGAAGAAACGGTGCTATCGCAGTTCGAGGAAATGCTGGGCGACAACCCGGTAGACCTTGTGCTGTCGGATATGGCCCCCAATAAAAGCGGCATGGATGCGGTGGACCAGCCGCGGATGATGCATCTGGCCGAACTGGCGATGGCGTTCGCCGATACCCACCTCAAACCGGGCGGGGCGTTCCTGATCAAGCTGTTCCAGGGCGTCGGGTCCGACGACTACATCCGCGAGATGCGCCGCCGTTACGAGAAGGTGTCCATCCGCAAACCGGCGGCATCGCGCAAGCGCTCGCCGGAGGTTTATGTCCTCGGACAGGGCAAGCGTGCCCAGATCAAGTAAGCTGAACCCGTCGCATCACGCATCGAGAAAGAGTTGAAGGGACACCGGAGCCAATGAGGATGAACGACTTGACCAAGAATCTGTTGCTGTGGGTAGTCGTCGCCGTCGTGCTGATGGTGGTGTTCCAGAGCTTCTCGCCACGGCTGGCCGGCGGTCCCGGCAACGACACCGTGACCTATACCCAGTTCCTGAAGGAAGTGGACGGCGGGCGGGTGAAGTCGGTCGACTTCACCGACGACACCGGGCTGTCGGTGACCGCGATCCGCTTCAAGCGCAGCGACGGCAGCGAGAGCACGGTCTACGGTCCGCGCGACGACAAGCTGGTCGACGTGCTGTACAGCAAGAACGTGGAAATGACCCGGCAGAAGCCGGCCAACGGCCCGAGCTTCTGGTCGCTGGTGCTGAACTTCCTGCCGGTCATCCTGATCATCGGCTTTTGGCTGTTCATCATGCGCCAGATGCAGGGCGGCGGCGGCGGCGCCAAGGGCGCGATGTCGTTCGGCAAGTCGCGCGCCAAGCTGCAGGGCGAGGACCAGATCAAGATCACCTTCGCCGACGTCGCCGGCTGCGACGAGGCCAAGGAAGAAGTCGGCGAACTGGTCGACTTCCTGCGCGATCCGACCAAGTTCACCAAGCTCGGGGGCAAGATCCCGCGCGGCGTGCTGATGGTCGGCCCGCCGGGTACCGGCAAGACGCTGCTGGCCAAGGCCATCGCCGGCGAGGCCAAGGTGCCGTTCTTCAGCATTTCCGGTTCCGACTTTGTCGAAATGTTCGTCGGCGTCGGCGCCAGCCGCGTGCGCGACATGTTCGAGCAGGCCAAGAAGCACGCGCCGTGCATCATCTTCATCGACGAAATCGATGCGGTCGGCCGTCATCGCGGCGCAGGCCTGGGCGGCGGCCACGACGAGCGCGAGCAGACCCTGAACCAGTTGCTGGTGGAAATGGACGGGTTCGAGGGCGGCGAAGGCGTGATCGTCATCGCCGCGACCAACCGCCCGGACGTGCTCGACCCGGCGCTGCTGCGTCCGGGCCGTTTCGACCGCCAGGTGGTGGTCGGCCTGCCGGACGTGCGCGGCCGCGAGCAGATCCTGAAGGTGCACATGCGCAAGCTGCCGCTGGCCGACGACGTCGAGCCGATGGTGATCGCGCGCGGTACCCCGGGCTTCTCCGGCGCCGATCTGGCCAACCTGTGCAACGAGGCGGCGCTGTTCGCGGCGCGCGAAACGGTCAAGGAGGTCCGCATGGACCACTTCGACCGTGCCCGCGACAAGATCCTGATGGGCTCCGAGCGCCGTTCGATGGCGATGAGCGAGGAAGAGAAGACGCTCACCGCCTACCACGAAGCCGGCCATGCCATCGTCGGCCGCCTGGTGCCGGAGCACGATCCGGTCTACAAGGTCACCATCATCCCGCGCGGGCGTGCGCTGGGCGTGACCATGTACCTGCCGGAAGGCGACAAGTATTCGATCAATCGGGTCGCGATCCAGTCGCAGCTGTGCTCGCTGTACGGCGGCCGCGTCGCCGAAGAGCTGATCTTCGGCACCGACAAGGTCACCACCGGCGCCTCCAACGACATCGAGCGCGCGACCAAGATGGCGCGCAACATGGTCACCAAGTGGGGCCTGTCCGACGAGCTGGGGCCGATCGCCTACGGCGAGGAAGACGACGAGGTGTTCCTGGGCCGTTCGGTGACCCAGCACAAGAGCGTGTCCGACGATACCGCGCGCCGCATCGACGAAGTGGTGCGTTCGATCCTCGACAAGGCCTATGCCAAGACCACGCATATCCTGACCGAGAACCTGGACAAGCTGCACGTGATGGCCAAGTTGCTGCTGGAGTACGAAACCATCGACGTGCCGCAGATCGACGCGATCATGGAAGGCCGCGATCCGCCGCCGCCGATGGGCTGGAACAAGTCCGGCAAGGATGGCAAGGACGGCGGCAACGACAAGGGCAGTTCGCGCCCGCTGCCTCCGATCACCGGGCCTGCCGAGCAGCTGTAAGCGCCCGCTCGGGTCGATCAGAAAGCCAGGGAGCGATCCCTGGCTTTTTTGTTGCCTGTGCTTTTGTAGATCCGGCGGCACAGGGCAGGCCGCCGGAGTGGCGATCGCATCGCTGCGGCCGATCGTTTGCATGCATCCCACCGCCGCGTCGTCGTAGGCACTACGACTGGGCGACAATGGCGTTCCGTCATCCACTGTCCGTCGCCCATGCCATCGCTCGCTCGTCCATCGCTGCCGCCGGGTGCCAACGCCGTCGTCGCCACGACTGCCGCCCAGGCTGTAACCGAAGACACAGGCAGCATCCACATGCGCCGCGGCAACGCCCAGGAGCACCGCTGATGTTCGAGACCTCGCCGAGCCTGGATTGCGGCGGCCGCCGCCTGCTGCTGGATCGTCCACGGGTGATGGGCATCGTCAACGTCACCCCTGACTCGTTTTCCGATGGCGGCGCGCATGCGACGCCGGAAGCGGCCGTCGCGCACGGCCTGCGCCTGGTGGAGGAGGGTGCGGACCTGCTCGACATCGGCGGCGAATCGACCCGCCCCGGCGCCACCCCGGTCCCAGTGGAAGAAGAATTGCGCCGGGTCATCCCGGTGATCGAGCGGCTGGCGGCGCAGACCGCGGTGCCGCTGAGCGTGGACACCTTCAAGCCGGAAGTGATGCGTGCGGCGGTCGCCGCCGGCGCCGGCATGATCAACGACATCCAGGCCTTGCGCCGGCCCGGCGCACTGGACGCGGCGGCGGAACTGCGGGTGCCGGTGGTGCTGATGCACATGCCCGACGATGCCTATGCCGCCGGCAGCGCGCCGCACTACGACGACGTGGTCGGCGAGGTGCACCGGTTCCTGGCCGAGCGCATTTTCGCCGCGGAAATGGCCGGCATCGACAAGCGCCGCCTGCTGGTCGATCCGGGCTTCGGGTTCGGCAAGGGCACCGCCGACAACCTGCAATTGCTGGCGCAGCTGTCGCGCCTGGTCGAACTCGGCGTGCCGGTGCTGGCCGGGCTGTCGCGCAAGCGCAGCATCGGCGAACTGACCGGCCGCACCGCGCCGGAGCAGCGCGTGGCCGGCTCGGTGGCGGCGCACCTGCTGGCGGCGCAGCGCGGCGCGCTGCTGCTGCGTGTGCACGACGTCGCCGCCACGGTGGACGCGTTGAAGGTCTGGCAGGCGCTGGCGGCGGTGCCGTTGCCGCGCAGCGGCGCCGCGCCCGCCGCGCTCCGCTGGCCGGACGAGGACTGATGCCGCCCGACCGGCGCCCGCGCGCCATCGCGCTGATGGGACCGACCGCGTCGGGCAAGACCGCCGCGGCGATCGCCCTGGCCGAGCGCTACGGCGGCGAGATCGTCAGCGTCGATTCGGCGCTGGTGTACCGCGGCCTGAACATCGGCGCGGCCAAGCCCGACGCGCAGCAGCTGGCGCGCGTGCCGCACCATCTGCTGGACCTGCGCGATCCATGGCAGCCGTATTCGGCCGCCGAATTCGCGGTGGACGCGCGCGCCGCGCTGGATGCGATCGTCGCCCGTGGCCGCCTGCCGATCCTGGCCGGCGGCACCGGCCTATATTTCCAGGCATTGCTGGAAGGCCTGGCGCCGATGCCGCCTGCCGATCCGCAGCTGCGCGCCGCGCTGGGCGCACGCGCGCAGGCCGAAGGCTGGGCGGCGCTGCATGCGCAGCTGCAGCAGGTCGATCCGCTGGCCGCACGGCGGATCCGGCCCGGCGACGCGCAGCGCATCCAGCGCGCGCTGGAGGTGTTCCAGCTCAGCGGCCGCCCGATCAGCGAATGGCAGGCGCAGCCCGGGCCGCCGCGGCTGCCGTTGCGGGTGCTGAAACTGGTGCTGGCGCCGGCCGAGCGCACGCTGCTGCACCGGCGCATCGAGCTGCGCTTCGACGCGATGCTGGAGCAGGGCTTCCTCGACGAGGTGCGCGCGCTGCGCGCCTTGCCGGCTCTGCGCCAGGTGGCGCAGCCACTGGAGCTGCCAGCGGCGCGCGCGGTCGGCTACCGCCAGGCCTGGGAACATCTGGACGGGGCCAGCGATGCGGCCACGTTCCGCGATCGCGCGATCTTCGCGACCCGCCAGCTGGCCAAGCGCCAGCTGACCTGGCTGCGCGGGGAGCTGGACGCGCGCTGGTTCGACCCCGAATGCGACGGCGCGCGCCTGGATGGCGCAGTGGCGGACTTTCTTGGCTGATTTGGCTACACGCCGCGCTGTGCTGAAGCCCGCGGTTGTGTAACATCGACGGTCCGGGCCACGGCAGGGGAGCTGCAGTGCCGACCCGGGCACATAAAAACAATAAACGGGAGTGAAGCATGTCCAAGGGGCAATCCTTACAGGATCCTTTCCTGAACGCGCTGCGTCGCGAACGGGTGCCGGTCTCGGTGTACCTGGTCAACGGCATCAAGCTGCAGGGTACCATCGAGTCCTTCGACCAGTTCGTGGTGCTGTTGCGCAACACCGTGAGCCAGATGGTCTACAAACACGCCATTTCCACCGTGGTGCCGGCACGCAACGTGCGCGTCGGACCGGGCGGTGGTTATGTGCAGCAGAACGAGGGTGGTAGTGCGGAAGATGACGAAGCCGAGTAAGACGCTGTTGAAGACCGGAGCCGCGGGTGTTTGATCGTTCCCGCCGCGGCGAACACGCGCTGCTGATCCAGCCCTATGCCGGTGGACCGTTGGAGGACGACGTGCTGGAGGAGTTCGCCGACCTGGCGCGCTCCGCCGGTGCCAGCATCGCCGCCACGCTGACCGCGCGCATCGACAAGCCCAGCCCGTCGACGCTGATCGGCAGCGGCAAGCTGGAAGAGGTCAAGGCTGTGGCCGAAGCCAGCGGCGCCGATCTGATCCTGGTCAACCATGCCCTGAGCCCGGGCCAGGAGCGCAACCTGGAAAAGTACCTGGAGCGGCGCGTGATCGACCGCACCGGGCTGATCCTGGACATCTTCGCGCAGCGCGCGCGCAGCCACGAGGGCAAGCTGCAGGTCGAACTGGCGCAGCTGCGGCACATGGCCACGCGGCTGATACGCGGCTGGACCCATCTGGAGCGCCAGCGCGGCGGTTCGATCGGTCTGCGCGGCCCCGGCGAAACCCAGCTGGAAACCGACCGCCGGCTGCTGCAGAAGCGGGTCGAACAGCTGCAGAAGCGGCTGGAGAAGGTCGAGGTGCAGCACACCCAGATGCGCCGTGCGCGGGTGCGTAGCGAACTGCCGCGGATCGCGGTGGTCGGCTACACCAATGCCGGCAAGTCGACCCTGTTCAATACGTTGACCGGCGCCGAGGCCTACGCCGCCGACCAGCTGTTCGCGACGCTGGACCCGACCGTGCGCCGCATCGCGCTGCCGGGCGGCAATGCGATGCTGGCCGACACCGTCGGCTTCGTGCGCAACCTGCCGCACGAACTGGTCGCCGCGTTCCGCTCGACCCTGTCCGAGGCGCGCGAGGCCGATTTCCTGCTGCACGTGGTCGATGCCGCCGATCCGTTGCGCGAAGAGCGCATCGCCCAGGTCGACGAGGTGCTGCACGCGGTCGGTGCCGGCGATCTGCCGCAGCTGCTGGTGTTCAACAAGATCGACCGCATCGAAGGCGCCGACGTGCGCCACGATGCGCAGGACGGCGTGCCGGACGAAGCGCGCCGCGAGCGGGTGTGGATCTCGGCGCGAGACGAACGTGGTCTGGAACTGCTGCAGGGCGTGCTTGGTCAGCGGCTGGGACTGCAGCACGTGCAGGGCAGCCTGCGCCTGCCGTCCAGCGCCGGACGCCTGCGCTCGCAGCTGCACCAGTTGCAGGTGATTCGCAGCGAGCAGGCCGACGAAGACGGCTGGCTGCTGCAGGTGGACATCCCGATCACCGAGGCCGAACGCCTGGCCGCCAGCGCCGAAGGCGCGCCGATCCGCGCGCTGCTGCCGCCACGCGAGGAAGAGGAATGGCAACGGCGTTAGCCGCCGCTGTCGTCGCCTGGGTGCATCTTCGACTAAGGCGTTTACAGCTTGCGCAGTTTCTGTAGGAGCGGCTTCAGCCGCGACAGACCGCACAGGTAACGCCTGTCGCGGCTGAAGCCGCTCCTACAGATGTCGTCGTCTCACAGCAAGCCGCTATTCTTCTTCTTCGGTGCGGCGCCAAGCCAATGCTGGCGCAACCATGCCAGCCAGGCCGTATCTGCCGCACCGGCGACAGCCATCCCGCCTGCACCACCATCGCTGAAGCCATGCCTGACGCCGCGCCGCGCAGGCGCGACAGCCGTGGCGAATTGGGCTACAAAGCGCATTGGTTTCCCGAGCAGCGCCATGACCGTCCCCACCGATCCGCAACTCCTGCAACTCGCCACTGCGCTCAGCGACCAGTTGCGCAGCGGGCGCGAACGCCTGGTCACCGCCGAGAGCTGCAGCGGCGGCTGGATCGCCAAGGCGATGACCGACATCTCCGGCTCCTCGGACTGGTTCGACTGCGGCATGGTCGCCTACAGCTACGAGGCCAAGCAGGCGTTGCTCGGCGTGCGTCCGCAGACCCTGGAGCACCATGGCGCGGTCAGCCGCGAGACGGTGATCGAGATGGTGTCCGGCGCGCTGGTCAATTCCGGCGCCAGCATCGCGGTGGCGGTGACCGGCATCGCCGGCCCCGGCGGCGGTTCGGCCGACAAGCCGGTCGGCACCGTGTGGGTCGGCTGGAAGCGGCGCGGCGGCTACGCCAGCGCGCAATTGTTCAATTTCGACGGCGACCGCGACGCGGTGCGCCGGCAGACCGTGGCCGCCGCGTTGCGCGGTCTCGGCGCGCTGCTGTGAGCGCCGGCGCACTCTAGATGGCGACTGCGATGTGGGAGGCGCTGAGCACGGTCCGCGACCTGGGGCGCTTGCAGGAAATCGCTTCGGTGCTGATCCGCTACGGCTTCGGCGACGTGGTTCGCCGCATCGGCATGGCCGACGTGCTGGAACGCGCCGGGCGCCTGCTGCACTGGCATAACGCCGAAGAGATGCTGCGCATGTCGGCGCCGCAGCGGGTGCGGCGCGCGTTGCAGGATCTCGGCCCGACCTTCGTCAAACTCGGCCAGGTGCTGGCCACGCGCGTGGACCTGCTGCCGCCGGAGTGGATCGACGAACTCGGCGAACTGCAGAACGCGGCGCCGGCGTTGCCCTACGAACAGATCCTGCCGCAACTGCTCGAGGCGTTGGGCGAAGAGCCGTCGGCGATCTTCGCCCAGGTCGAGGAGACTCCGCTGGCCGCCGCGTCGCTGGCGCAGACCCACCGCGCCTGGCTGCACGACGGCACCGCGGTGGTGATGAAGGTGCGCCGCCCCGGCATCCGCGACGTGATCGAGGCCGACCTGCGGCTGCTGGCGCGGCTCGCCGAGATCGTCGAGGCGCGCGCGGCCGACCTCAAGCGCTATCACCCGGCGGAGGTGGTGCATCAGTTCACCGTGTCGCTGCGGCGCGAGCTGGATTTCGCCGGCGAATGCCGCAACGCCGAGCGCATCGCCGCCAATTTCCAGGGCCACGACGAGATCCTGATCCCGCGCGTGCACTGGCAATGGACCTGCGAAACCCTCAACGTGCAGGACTTCGTCGCCGGCATCGGCGGGCGCGACCTGGCGGGTGTGGATGCCGCCGGCCTGGACCGCCGTCAGCTGGCCCGTGTCGGCGCCGACATCGTGCTGAAGATGGTGCTCGAGGACGGCTGCTTCCACGCCGATCCGCACCCGGGCAACATCTTCTACCTGACTGGCGAGCGCATCGCGGTGATCGATTTCGGCATGGTCGGGCGCATTTCCGAGCAGCGCCGCTACCAGGTCGTGCAGCTGCTGCATGGCCTGGTCACGCAGGAAGCCGAGGCGGTCACCGACGTGCTGCTGGAATGGACCGACGGCGATGCCGAGATCGACGAGGCGCGGCTGCAACTGGAGATCGCCGGCTTCGTCGACCAGTACCGCGGCGTGCCGCTGAAGGAGTTGCGGGTCGGGGCGATGCTCGGCGACGTCACCGCGATCCTGCGCCAGCACGCGCTGGCGCTGCCGGCCGACCTGGCGCTGATGATCAAGACCTTCCTGACCCTGGAAGGGGTAGGGCGCCAGCTCGATCCCGACTTCGACATGGCCAGTGCCGCGGCACCGTACCTGGAGCGGGTGATGCTGCAGCGCTTCGCCCCGCGCGCGATGGCCAAGCGCGGCCGGCGTACCGTGCTCGGCGCGCTGGAACTGCTCGGCGACCTGCCGCGCGACACCCGCCGGCTGCTGCAGGCGGCGCGGCGCGGACGGCTGCAGCTCAACGTCGAGACGACGTCGCTGAAGGGCTTCGGCGACCAAGTCAACCGCGCCGCGAATCGGCTGACCATGGGCATCGTCACCGCCGCGCTGATCATCGGCTCCTCGATCGTGATGAACAGCGTCGGCGGCGTCTCCAGCCGCTGGCTGCTGGCGATCGGCGTGGGCGGCTTCATCGGCGCGGCGCTGTCGGGCGTGTGGATCCTGATCTCGATCTGGCGCAGCGGCCGCTGAGCGGAGCGCTTGTCGCTGCGAGCCAAGTCCGGTGTGCGAACGCGTGGCAACCATCCCAGGTGGGCGTGGCGATCCGCGGAACGGCAGCCATCCTTGGTGCAATCACGCAGTGGTTGCCCATTTCCGTTTTTAGTAGTATTACTACTAACCATGGAACTGACCGAAACCCAGCAAGCGATTCTCGACCTGATCGCCCAGCGTATCGAGCACGACGGCGCGCCGCCGTCGCAGACCGAGATCGCCCGCGCCTTCGGCTTCAAGGGCGTGCGCGCCGCGCAATACCACCTGGAAGCCCTGGAGCAGGCCGGCGCGATCCGCCGCGTGCCGGGTCAGGCGCGCGGCATCCGCTTGGTGACCGGCGCGGCCGCGCCGGCCCCGGCGCCGCAGGTGGATAGCGCCGACATCCTGCGCCTGCCGGTGCTGGGGCGGGTCGCCGCCGGCCTGCCGATCGGTGCGGACATCGGTTCGGACGATTTCGTGGTGCTGGACCGGGTGTTCTTCTCGCCGGCGCCGGACTATCTGCTGAAGGTGCAGGGCGATTCGATGCGCGACGAAGGCATCTTCGACGGCGACCTGATCGGCGTACACCGCACCCGCGACGCCCGTTCCGGGCAGATCGTGGTGGCGCGGATCGACGAGGAGATCACGGTCAAGCTGCTGAAGATCGGCAAGGACCGCATCCGCCTGCTGCCGCGCAACCCGGACTACGCGCCGATTGAAGTGCTGCCGGATCAGGATTTCGCCATCGAAGGCCTGTACTGCGGCCTGCTGCGCCCCAACCGTTGATTTTGGATATTGCACTACACCGCAGGCCGGATTTTCCCGACCCGCGACATCGCTGTTCGCCGCTGCTGTAGACCTGCCCGGACGAATTATTTTTTCTTTGCCCCGCACTGTCTCAGCCCGTGCGATACCAGGCCGCTAAATTGAACCTACCCCGCAAATCATCCTCACCTCCGAAGGACACCAAAATGGACGAGAACAAGAAGCGCGCGCTCGCTGCTGCCCTGAGCCAGATCGAGAAGCAGTTCGGCAAGGGTTCGGTGATGCGGATGGGCGATCGCATCATCGAGGCCGTCGAGGTGATTCCGACCGGCTCGCTGATGCTGGATATCGCGCTGGGCATCGGTGGCCTGCCGAAGGGCCGCGTCGTCGAGATCTACGGCCCGGAATCCTCGGGCAAGACCACGCTGACCCTGCAGGCCATCGCCGAGTGCCAGAAGAAGGGCGGCACCGCGGCCTTCATCGATGCCGAGCATGCGCTGGACCCGATCTATGCCGGCAAGCTCGGCGTCAACGTCGACGAACTGCTGCTGTCGCAGCCGGATACCGGCGAACAGGCGCTGGAAATCGCCGACATGCTGGTGCGTTCGGGCTCGGTCGACATCGTGGTGGTCGACTCGGTCGCCGCGCTGACCCCGAAGGCCGAAATCGAAGGCGAGATGGGCGACCAGCTGCCGGGCCTGCAGGCCCGCCTGATGAGCCAGGCGCTGCGCAAGCTGACCGGCAACATCAAGCGTTCCAACACGCTGGTGGTGTTCATCAACCAGCTGCGCATGAAGATCGGCGTGATGATGCCCGGGCAGAGCCCGGAAGTGACCACCGGCGGCAATGCGTTGAAGTTCTACGCCTCGGTGCGCCTGGACATCCGCCGCATCGGCGCGATCAAGAAAGGCGACGAGATCATCGGCAACCAGACCAAGATCAAGGTGGTCAAGAACAAGCTGGCGCCGCCGTTCAAGCAGGTCATCACCGAGATCCTGTACGGCGAGGGCATCAGCCGCGAAGGCGAGCTGATCGACATGGGCGTGGAAGCCAAGCTGGTCGAGAAGGCCGGCGCCTGGTACAGCTACGGCAGCGAGCGCATCGGCCAGGGCAAGGACAATTCGCGCCAGTACCTGCGCGACAACCCGCAGGTGGCAGCGAAGCTGGAAAGCGAGCTGCGCGAGAAGTTCCAGCCGACGGAAGTCGCGCCGAGCGCGGCCGAAGCCGAGGACGCCGACGCAGACGCCGAGGCGTGATGGTCTTCTGCCGGGGGAGCGGTGGAGTCAGTGCCGCTCGTTTCCCTCGGCAGTCTTGAGCAAGCCAGGAGGGCAGGTGCCAAGGACGGCACATTGACGATCGTGGCGGGGTGAGCCTGCATGGCTGACGACGAACAAGTACAGGAACCGCGCCGGCGCCGCCGGCAGCCGGAACAGACGCCGCTGCAGCGGGCCTTGGGCCTGCTGGTACGCCGCGAACATTCGCGCAAGGAACTGACCCGCAAATTGCGGGCACGCGGCGTGGAGCCGGATGCCGCCGCCGCCGCGGTGGAACGCCTGGCGGGCGAGGGCTGGCAGGACGATGGCCGCTTCGCCGAACTGCTGGTGCGCAGCCGGGCCAATACCGGCTACGGACCTTTGCATATACGCGCCGAACTGGGTACCCATGGCCTGGACAGCGAAGCCATCGCCACGGCGATGGCCGCCTTCGACGGCGACTGGAGCGAAAACGCCCGCGATCTGGTGCAGCGCCGCTTCGGCGCGGCCGGACCGGCGGACCTGCCGCAGCGGCGCAAGGCCGCCGATCTGCTGGCGCGGCGCGGTTTCGACGGCGACAGCATCCGCGCAGCCACGCGCTACGAGCCGGAGGACTGAGCGGGCCGGGCCTGCTAACCTTGGCGGATTGTCTTGTCCGGTTTCCGCACGCCCTTATCTTGAGGGGGTACGCCCGGAAACCCGTCCGCTCGTCTATAGCCAGCCCATGAACGCACCCGCCAAATTCTCCACCTCCCAGATCCGCAGCGACTTCCTCGAGTTCTTCAACGGGAAGGGCCACACCATCGTGCCGTCCGCGCCGCTGGTGCCGGGTAACGATCCGACGCTGTTGTTCACCAATTCCGGCATGGTGCAGTTCAAGGACGTGTTCCTCGGCGCCGAGAAGCGCAGCTATGTGCGCGCGGCCGACGTGCAGCGCTGCCTGCGCGCCGGCGGCAAGCACAACGACCTGGATGCGGTCGGCTATACCGCGCGCCATCACACCTTCTTCGAAATGCTGGGCAACTGGTCGTTCGGCGACTACTTCAAGAAAGAGGCCATCGCCTGGGCCTGGGAACTGCTGACCCAGGTCTGGAAGCTGCCCGCCGAACGCCTGCTGGTCACCGTCTACCACACCGACGAGCAGGCCTACGAGCTGTGGCGCGACATGATCGGGGTGCCGCCGGAGCGGATCGTGCGCATCGGCGACAACAAGGGCGCGCCGTACGCCTCGGACAACTTCTGGCAGATGGCCGACACCGGTCCCTGCGGCCCGTGCACCGAGATCTTCTACGACCATGGCGCGCATATCGCCGGCGGTCCTCCGGGCTCGCCGGACGAGGACGGCGACCGCTTCATCGAGATCTGGAACCTGGTGTTCATGCAGTTCGACCGCCAGCCCGACGGCACCCTGGTGCCGCTGCCGGCGCCGTGCGTGGATACCGGCATGGGTCTGGAGCGCCTGGCCGCGATCCTGCAGCACGTGCACAGCAACTACGAGATCGACCTGTTCCAGACGCTGATCCGTCATGCCTCCGAGCTGACCGGCATGGCCGACCTGGAGAACAAGTCGCTGCGCGTGATCGCCGACCATATCCGCGCCTGCTCGTTCCTGATCGTTGATGGCGTGCTGCCGTCCAACGAAGGCCGCGGCTACGTGCTGCGCCGGATCATCCGCCGCGCCCTGCGCCATGGCTGGATGCTCGGCGTGCGCGAGCCGTTCTTCCACAAGATGGCGGCCACCCTGTCCGAGCTGATGGGCGAAGCCTATCCGGAACTGCCGGCGGCGCTGTCCACCGTGCAGCGGGCGCTGCAAGCCGAAGAGGAGCGTTTTGCCGAGACCCTGGATTCGGGCATGAAGATCTTCGACGAGATCGCCGCCCGCGCCAGCGGCACGATCCCCGGCACGGACGCGTTCCGCCTGTACGACACCTATGGCTTCCCGGTCGATCTCACCGCCGACATCGCCCGCGAGCGCGGCATGGAGGTGGACATGGCCGGCTTCGAAAGCGCGATGGAGCGCCAGCGCGAGACCGCGCGCGCGGCCGGCAAGTTCGGCGGCGGTACCACGCTGCCGGCGGACCTGGTTGCGCAACTGGTCCCCACGGTGTTCCTGGGCTACGACGCGCTGCAGGCCGATGCGCTGAAGGTGGTCGCGTTGTTGAAGGATGGGCGCCCGGTCGAGTCGGTCGAGGCCGGCGATGCGGCGATCGTGCTGCTCGATCGCACCCCGTTCTATGCCGAATCCGGCGGCCAGGTCGGCGACCTGGGCCAGTTGAGCGCGGACGGCGTGCTGTTCCAGGTCGAGGAGACGCAGAAGTTCGCCGGCCAGTTCCATGGCCATGTCGGCCAGTTGCGCAGCGGCCGCCTGCAGGTCGGCGCCACGCTGTCGGCGCAGGTCGACAGCGACCGCCGCGGCGCCACCATCCTCAACCATTCCGCCACGCACCTGCTGCACGCCGCGTTGCGCGAGGTGCTCGGCACTCACGTGCAGCAGAAGGGTTCGCTGGTCGCGCCGGACCGGCTGCGCTTCGATTTCTCGCACTTCCAGCCGATGAGCGCCGAGGAGCTGGCGGTGGTCGAGCGCAAGGTCAACGCGCAGGTACGTGCCAACCATGCGGTCGAAGTGCACCACATGGGCATGCAGGAAGCGCTGGACTTCGGCGCGATGGCGCTGTTCGGCGAGAAGTACGGCGAACGCGTGCGCGTGCTGAAGATGGGCGACTACTCCACCGAGCTGTGCGGCGGCACGCATGTGGCGCGCACCGGCGACATCGGCCTGTTCAAGATCACCAGCGAGGGCGGCGTGTCGGCCGGCGTGCGCCGGATCGAGGCGGTGACCGGGCAGGGCGCCCTGGACCATGTAGCGGCCGAAGAGGCCAAGCTGCACGAGGCGGCCGAACTGGTCGGCGGCAGCGCCGGCGACGTGGTCGAGAAGATTCGCCAGCTGGGCGACAAGCACAAGCGCCTGGAGCGCGAGCTGGAGGCGCTGAAGGCCAAGCTGGCGTCCGGCGCCACCGCCGACCTGGCCGCCGCCGCGGTCGAGGTGGCCGGGGTGAAGGTACTCGCTGTGCGCCTGGAAGGCTTCGACGCCAAGGCCTTGCGCGAGGCGATCGACCGCCTGAAGCAGCAGTTGGGCGACAGCGTGATCGTGCTGGCCGGCGCCAGCGAGGGCAAGGCGGCCTTGGTCGCCGGGGTGAACGGCAGCCCAATGGGCCGGGTCAAGGCCGGGGAACTGCTGAGCCATATCGCCGGTCAGATCTCGGGCAAGGGCGGCGGCCGCCCGGACCTCGCCCAGGGTGGTGGCGAGGACGGGCCCGCCCTTGCCCTTGCGCTCGAGGGCGTACCCGACTGGGTCAAGCAACATCTCCCCTGAACACGAACTCGCGCCGCCTTGCTGGCAGGGCGCGGCTTCCCTTAACATCGATCTTCTTTTCCCTTTCGTGATGGGGCGTCCCGGCTCGGGATGCCGTACCGGTGGGAATCACCGGTTCCCTGGAGAATTTTAAAAATGTTGATCCTGACTCGCCGGGTAGGCGAAACCTTGATGATCGGCGATTCGGTCACCGTGACGGTGCTTGGGGTCAAGGGCAATCAAGTGCGCATCGGTATCACCGCGCCGAAGGATGTCGCCGTGCACCGCGAAGAAATCTATCAGCGCATCCAGCGCGGCGACGAGCCGACCTCGCATGGCGGCGGCCATGGCGATCAATCTTCCGATTGATGCGTCGAAAGGGTTTACCTGAGACCCTACAAACCGTTATCCTTCGCGCCCGGTCGCGGAATATCCGCAGCGTCTAGATCCGGAGTGATGCCCGAGCGGCTGAAGGGGCTCCCCTGCTAAGGGAGTATAGGGTCAAAAGCTCTATCGAGGGTTCGAATCCCTCTCACTCCGCCATTGTCAAGAAACCGCCCGCAAATCAACGATTTGTGGGCGTTTTTCTTTTCCCGCGCCTTGGACACTCGCTTGGACACTTCCATGCGAGTAGCGCACTACCTCACCCGCGGCGAGACTGGCCGCTACTACGTCCGTTTGCGCATTCGGGCCGCTGCGGCCGCCGCGCTTCGGGTCAATGTCTGCAAATGCAATACAAAGTCCAGAGCTTCGGCGATAGGCACGTGGCTGCGTGCTGCTGTCGGCCACGTTGCGATCTGTTGCGCACTGCTGTTGCCGCAGGGCGATGCGTGCTTGCTGCCTCCGCAGCCATCGCGCTGGCAGGACCAAGCGGGGATGGATGAGGCTTGAGGCGCCTCAGGGAAAGTCGGTCCTGGGGCTTGCATTCATAGCTGCAACCAGCGGGAGCGGATGCCGTTTCTGACCGTCGAAATCAGCGATAACAGCGATCTGTGCCTGTTTGCTGATCGATGGCACAGCATCGGGCGTTTGGGGACGATCCTCCACCCCGGCCACGCCCAAGCCATCACTGCAAGTCCCTGTTTGATTGCATGGCTGCGGGACTCGACGAAGCGCCGATGGCTTGACCCTTGCTGCCGTATTCGAAACCGTCTGCTTGGGATCCAGCCAAAACGCGCCTCGAAGGCCCTCGATCAAAAGACTTGCGTCCAACTCCTTGCAAGATCCGGGAGGCGTTGCATCGCTCTTCAGCTGCGGGCGTTGTCGCGCGCCTTGCCGACTGCGCTCTGGACCTTGCCGGCACCCTTCTGCAGTTTGCCTTCGACTTCCTTCAGCTTGTTGCCGGTGACCTTGCCGACGACTTCCTTGACGCTGCCCTTGACCTGATTCTTTGCGCCTTCGGTGCGATTCTTGTCCATCGTTGACTCCGCGAGTAAGTGAGCGCCCTTGAGCGGGCATCGCCAAGCTGCGCGCAGCGCGGTATGCCGCGAGTGAAGGTTTGGCGCAGTCGAACGCGCCGGTTTAGCTCCTGGAAAGTTCGAGCGCCCGAGGCGATGCGAAGTTGTGGCGCGACTGCACTGTTCGCCTGCAGGTGTTTGACGATCAGGGTGGCTGCGGCATTGAAGGTGCACGCGCGTCGAGGGCTGCCATCACGATCGGCTTTGCCCATTCCGGCACTTGCTCGAATTCCTCGGCGGTGAGCGGGCAGTGGATGCCGGACTTGTCCATTTCCAGCACCAGCAGGGGAGCGACTTGGCCATCCGCGTCCGCAGGGCTGCTGTTGTCGTAGACGTGCAGGGTGCTCAAATGGGGAATCAGCGCGATCAGGTTGGCGCGGGAGGCGTCGTAGCGCTGGCGAATCTTGGCTTCCGCAATGTCGTGCCCGCCACGCGCCACCCGGGCGGCCACGCGCTGCAGGTGAAGCTCCACGCTCGCCAGGCCGCAGAACCAGATCGTCACCTCGTGCCGCGCGCAAGCTTGGCGAATCAATGCGGGGATCGTGTTCGCGCCGAGCGTGGTCTCGAACGCGTAGTCCGTGCCTTCGGCAAGGGCGCACTCCAGTCGCCGCTTGCTTTCATGCCAGGCCTGGGCATTGGCTTCCTCGAGCGGCCATCCTTGTTCGGTCAGCGCTCGGGTGAAGGAATCCGGATTGAACCAGGTCGCCTGATCCTCTTGCAGCATCGCACCCAGCAGCGAACTCTTGCCGGCGCCGTTGACGCCGGCCAGGACCAGGATCCTGCCCACCGCTTACAGGGATTTGCCCAGAGTGATTTTCTTGCCGCGTCGGGCGGGGCGGTCCAGTGCCCGGCTCAAGCCGCTGCCGTCCTTCAATGAGGCCAGGTGCTCGTCGAATTTCGTCTGCAGCGCCTTGAGCGACTGGGTGCGGGCAATGGCCGTGGATGCTGCGCTCGCTTCGACCACCAGCCGGCGGTATTCCTCCGCGTCCACCACCACCGCTTCGGGGTAGTTGTGGTTGGTGACCACGATGGCGCCGTTCGCACGGACCTTGCGCATCAGTCCGGGCCAGCCTTTGGTCTTGATGTCGCTGGCCGGGGCTTTTTCCAGATCGGGGAAGTCCAGGGGAAGTTCCATGGGGGCGGACCGGAGGACGGGATAGGGTCGAGTCTACTTCCAAAATTACCATTTTGGTAAATTTGGACTATGCGCCGTTCATGGGGGCATCCAGCGTCCAAGGCGAAAAGAATGGGCGCTGCCTGTGGCGCATCGAGCGTGTCTAAATCTGAGGCGAAGCTTGGGATCGCAAACACTTGCCCGGATACGGTTTGCGAGTATTTCGGCAGGCAGAGTTGGTCGCCAGCGATGACGGGATGCGTGAACGGTTGCCTTGCAGTCCGCCAGCCTTGGACAAGGCTGGCGATGGTCCATTTGCTGCTCTTCCCTTCTTTATCGGCCTTGGACCGCAGCCTGCACGCAGGCTGCGGTCTATCGGGCCGCACCACATCGCATGCGATGGCCAGCCTGCCGCTTCCGGCCAAAGCGTCGCCTCAGTTCAAGCAACTACGGTGTCTGGCACTCGAACACGCTGACGCTGCGCGGCGGTGCCAGGAATTCGCTGGCGCCTGCGGGCATGCTGTCGATCTGCAATGCGTCGTCGGTGGAAAGCACCAGCTTCCAGTGCAGTTCCTCCTCCGACGAGGGCAGGGTGAAGTTAACCCCTTCGTGGTAGGCGTTGATGACGATCAGCAAGGTGTCGTCGTTGGCCAGTTCCTTGACCCCGGAGGTCTGTGCCTTGCCTTCCAGCAGCAAGCCGACCGAACGCGCGCCGGCATCGGTCCAATGCGCGTCCTCCATCTCCGTGCCGCCGGGATTGAGCCAGGTGAGATCGCGCAGGCCGGCCTCTTCGTTGTACTGGCCGTTGAGGAAGCGCCCGCGGGTCAGGATCGGGTAGCGCTTGCGCAATGCGCTCAGCGCCTTCACGAAGGCGGTCAGCCGGCCCTCGCTGAGGTCGTTGTCCCAGTCGAGCCAGGTGATCTCGTTGTCCTGGCAATAGGTGTTGTTGTTGCCGCCCTGGGTCTGCGCGCGCTCGTCGCCGGCGAGCAGCATCGGCGTGCCTTGCGCCAGCAGCAGCGTGGCCAGCAGGTTCTTGCTCTGCCGCTCGCGGAGCTGCAGGATCTCGGCGTCGTCGCTGGCGCCTTCCGCGCCGTAGTTGCAGGAACCGTCGTTGTTGGAGCCGTCGCGGTTGTCTTCGCCGTTGGCCTCATTGTGCTTTTCGTTGTAGCTGACCAGGTCGCGCAGGGTGAAGCCGTCGTGCGCGGTGATGAAGTTGACCGAGGCCCACGGGCGGCGACCGCGGCGATCGAACAGGTCGGCCGAGCCGGTGAAGCGGGTCGCGAACTCGGCCAGCATGCCGTCGTCGCCCTTCCAGAAGGCACGGGCATTGTCGCGGAACTTGTCGTTCCACTCCGACCAGCCCGGCGGAAAGTGCCCGACCTGGTAGCCGCCCGGGCCGCAGTCCCACGGCTCGGCGATCAGTTTCACTTCCGACAGCAGCGGATCCTGGTTGCATGCATCCAGGAAGCCGCCGCGCTGATCGAAGCCGGTGGGTTCGCGGCCGAGGATGGTGGCCAGGTCGAAGCGGAAGCCGTCCACGTGCATTTCGCCGGCCCAGTAGCGCAGCGAGTCGTTGACGAACTGGATCACCCGCGAGTTGCTCAGGTTCAAGGTGTTGCCGGTGCCGGTATCGTTGATGTAGTAGCGCTTGTCCTCGGCCAGGCGGTAGTAGCTGGCGTTGTCGATGCCGCGGAACGAGAGGGTCGGACCGAGTTCGCTGCCTTCGGCGGTGTGGTTGTAGACCACGTCGAGGATGACCTCCAGGCCCTGGCGGTGCATGGCCTTGACCATGTCGCGGAACTCGTCGCGATGGCCGCTGGCCAGATAGCGCGACTTGATCGCAAAGAAGCCCAGGGTGTTGTAGCCCCAGTAGTTGCGCAGGCCCTTGTCGAGCAGGTGCTGGTCGTCGAGATAGGCGTGCACCGGCAGCAGTTCCACCGCGCTGACGCCCAGCTCCTTGATGTAGCGCAGCACCGGTTCCTGCGCCAGTCCGGCACAGGTGCCACGCAGCTCCTGCGGCACCTGCGGGTGGCGCATGGTGTAGCCGCGCACGTGCGTCTCGTACACCAGGGTGTCGCTCCACGGGGTCAGCAGCCGGGCGTCGTCGCCCCAGTCGTAGGTGTCCTCGACCACCACGCACTTGGGCATGAACGGCGCGCTGTCGCGTTCGTCGAAGCTGAGGTCGCCATCCGGGTGGCCGACGGTGTAGCCATAGAGTTCGTCGGCCCAGACCAGGTCGCCCTCGATTTCGCGGGCATAGGGATCGAGCAGCAGCTTGTTGGGATTGAAGCGATGGCCCTCGCTGGGTGCATACGGGCCATGCACGCGATAGCCGTAGCGCTGGCCGGGCTTGGCGTCGGGCAGGTAGCCGTGCCAGATCTCGTTGGTGTACTCGGGAAGGTCCAGCCGCGTTTCCGTGCCGGATTCGTCGAATAGGCATAGCTCGACGCGCGTGGCGTGCGCCGAAAACAGGGCGAAGTTGGTGCCCTGGCCATCGAACACGGCGCCGCGGGGAAAGGGGCGTCCTTGGCGGATGCGCGAGGGAGTGGCGTAGACGGCGCTGGCGGGGTGTCGCATCGGGGGAGGGCTCTCGGCCGGCGTGCCGGCGTGGGGAAAGAGCGCAAGCATTGACGCGGGTACCGTGCAGGACGCGTCATGGCATTCCGAGAGAGGCGTGAGGAGCGCGCCGCACGGCGCCGCTTCCGCGTGTGGTGGCGCCGGGGATGTGCGGCGCAGAGGCATTGGGGGAGTGAACAGCCGATGCCGCATCGCGAATGTGCGAGTGCATTGCGCCAACGCGAAGAACCCGCCATCGGGCGGGTTCTTCGAGCGCTGCCCGCGCTGCGGCAGCGCTCGGGCTGGCGCAGCGGCTCAGCGCGGCAGGTCGAACAACAGGAATTCCGTGTCCTGCGCATCGGCGAAGTGCAGCTCGGCCTCGTCGACGGTCTGCGCCGCGTCGCCGGCCTGCAGCGCCTGGCCGTTGACCGTCAGCGAACCGCGGATGACCTGCACGTAGGCACCGCGTCCGTTCGCCAGCGCGTAGTCGACGCGCTCGGCGCCGTCCAGGATCGCCGCGTAGATGCGCGCATCCTGGTGGATCCGCACCGCGCCGTCCTCGCCCTGCGGCGCGGCGATCAGGCGCAGCTGGCTGCGCTTGGTCTCCGGGGCGAAGTGCTTTTCCTCGTAGCCGGGTTCGATCCCGGCGCGTTCCGGCATCAGCCAGATCTGCAGGAAGTGCACCGGTTCGCTGGCGGAGTGGTTGAACTCGCTGTGGGTGACCCCGGAGCCGGCGCTCATGCGCTGCACGTCGCCGTAGCGCAGCACCGAACCGTTGCCCATGCTGTCCTTGTGCTCCAGCGCGCCGTCGAGCACGTAGGAAAGGATCTCCATGTCGCGGTGCGCATGGGTGCCGAAGCCCTGGCCCGGCTGCACCCGGTCTTCGTTGATCACCCGCAGCGGCCCGAAGCCCATGTGGCGCGGATCGTGGTAGTGGCCGAAGGAGAAGGTGTGGCGCGAGGACAGCCACCCGTGCTCGGCGCGGCCACGGGTATCGCTGGTGCGGATCTGCAACATGGAAAGCTCCTGGTAGTGGCGGTATGTGCAAGTGGGTCGATAGGCAGAGCGGCGGCGATATCTGCTTGATTTCGTGGCTGCCTTGCGGTGAGGACAAGTATCCGCACTGTTGCCGGGTTTGAAAAACGGATAGATTCGGGGCCTATCATCGAAAAATTCGAATGCTCAAGATCAGCCTCGACGCGCTGCAGATCATCGACGCCATCGACCGCCGCGGCTCGTTCTCGGCGGCCGGCAAGGCGCTGTACAAGGTGCCGTCCACGATTTCCTACACGGTGGCCAAGCTGGAGGAAGACCTGGGCGTGCAGCTGTTCGACCGCCTGGGGCCGAAGGTGGCGCTCACCGCGGCCGGGGCCGAGTTGCTGCGCGAGGGTCGGCACCTGCTGCGCGCGGCCGGCGATCTGGAGCTGCGGGTACGCCGTGTCGCCTCCGGCTGGGAGACCGAGTTCGCGCTGGGCGTGGATTCGGTGTTCGCGCCGGACTGTCTGGCCGAGCACATCGCCGCGTTTTACGCGGTCGCCGACCGGACCCGGCTGCGGATCGTGCAGGAATCGCTGTCCGGCACCTGGGAGGCGCTGCTGGACCGGCGCGTGGACCTGCTGGTCGGCGCGGCCGGGGAGGGGCCCAGCGGTGGCGGCTATGTGGCCGAAGCGTTCGGCACGCTGCCGTTCGTGTTCGTGGTCGCGCCCACCCATCCGCTGGCGCAGGAAGCCGAGCCGCTGGGCCGCAGTCAGTTGGCCGAGCATCGCGCGATCGCGGTCGCCGATTCGGCGCGGCGGCTGCTGCCGCGCACGGTCGGGCTGCTGTTCGGCCAGGACGCGTTGACCGTGCCGGACATGCGCAGCAAGTACCTGCTGCAGGTGGCCGGGCTGGGCTTCGGTTTCCTGCCCGAACCCTACGCGCGGGCGGCGCTGGCGCGCGGCGCGCTGCTGCGCAAGCAGGTCGAGGAGCCGAAGCCGGACGAGGTGTTCCAGTTGGCGTGGCGCAGCGGCGAGGAGGGCGCGGCGCTGGCCTGGTGGCGCGCGCGCATGCGCCAGTCCGGGGTGTTCGAGGCGTGGCTGGCGCGGCTACAGGCGCGATTGGACTGAGCGTGGGCGGGTCTGTTCCGCTGGTGGTGCGCCATTGCCCGCACCGGCTGGCGATACCGGGAGGATAATGGCGCATCCCCTTTTTCCAGGCGCAGGCACGGCCATGCAGGAACTGATCGCGCGTTACGGCCTGGGCCTGGTCTTCGTCAACGTGCTGGCGTTGTCGCTGGGGCTGCCGGTGCCGGCCCTGCCGACCCTGATCCTGGTCGGTGCGACCTATGCGCTGCTCGACGGCAGCGCGGTGTGGAGCAGCCTGCTGGCCGCGTTGTCGGTGTCGATCGTGGCCAGCCTGATCGGCGACCTGGTCTGGTTCGGCGCCGGCCGCCGCTACGGCAACCGCACGCTACAGTCGCTGTGCCGCCTGTCGCTGTCGCGCGATACCTGCATGAAGCAGACCGAGCGCTTCTACACGCGCTGGGGCGTGCGCGTGCTGGCGGTGGCCAAGTTCGTGCCCGGCCTGTCGATGGTATCGGTGCCGATGGCCGGGGCGATGCGGGTGCGGCCGGGCGCGTTCCTGCGCTACGACGCGCTGGGCGCGGCGCTGTGGGCCGGTTGCGGGCTGCTGCTGGGCCTGGCGTTCGCCGACCAGGTGCAGGACGTGCTCGACTGGCTGAGCCTGCTCGGTACGCGCGCGGTGCTGCTGCTGGCGGGCCTGCTCGTGCTCTATATCGGCTATCGCGCGTGGCGCCGGCATGCGCTGCTGAAGTCGATGGAGACGTTGCGCATCGACGTCGACGAACTGTACGCGCTGATGCAGGGCGAGGCGGTGCCGGTGCTGCTGGACATCCGCGCGCCGGGCTATCGGGCGATCGAGCCGTTCGCGATTCCTGGTGCGCTGGAGGTGGACGATCGGCGCATCGACGCCATCGTCGCGGCGTTGCCGCGCGATCGCAAGATCGTCATCTACTGCGCCTGTCCGAACGAGGTGTCGGCGGCGGTGCTGGCCACGCGCCTGCGCCAGCGTCACTACGAGGACGTGGTGCCGCTGCGTGGCGGGCTGGATGCGTGGCGTGCGGCTGGCTATGCGGTGATCGAACTGGGCGGCGCCGTGGCGGCGCAGGCGCCCGACATCGGCGGTAAGGTCGCCGCGTAAGCGCGCGCTTGCGGCGCGGGCAGAGGCAAACGGAAGGGCAAAAAAAACGACAAGCGCAGGCTTGTCGTTTTTCATCTGACTGGTGCGCCCGGAGAGATTCGAACTCCCGACCGCCTGGTTCGTAGCCAGGTACTCTATCCAACTGAGCTACGGGCGCGTCGTCAGGCGCGGGATTATTCCCGAGTTCTGCCGATTCGTCTACAGCGGCGTGCGCCGATGTGCAAAAGCGCCGTCTGGCTGCGCGCAACATTGCGCTCGCATGCCTGCAAATGGCTGGCGAACACGCAAAAAAAAACGACAAACCGAGTTTGTCGTTTTTTATCTGACTGGTGCGCCCGGAGAGATTCGAACTCCCGACCGCCTGGTTCGTAGCCAGGTACTCTATCCAACTGAGCTACGGGCGCGTCGTCAGGAGCGGAATTATTACCGAGTCGTCCGGACCCGTCAATGCCCTTCGCGGAAAAAATTCAGTCTGCGCTGCCGAGCAGGGCCTGGGCCACGGCCGCCGGCCGCTTCATCCAGGCGAAATGGTCGGCCGCGGTGCCGAGCTGCGCCGCATCCAGCGAGCGCAGATCGAGCGTGCGCGGCGCCATTTTGCGCAGCAGGGCGCGCAGCGAGGTTTGCGGCGCCATCCAGTCGTCCTGCAGCAGCACGCCGCGCACCGGTGCGCTCAACTGCGCCAGCAGCGTTTCCAGGTCCGCCGCCATGCCTGCGGCCGCATAGCGGTCGCTCAGGCCCACCCGCGCCCAGTCCGCGATCAGCGAGCGCGCTTCGGTCCCGCCGAAGCCGAGCCTGCGCCCATGCAGCACGCCCTGGCGCTGCGCCAGCCACGGCAGGAAGCGGTATGCCAGCGGCAACAGATACCGGCGCGGCGCGGCGAAATGGCGCCAGTACGGCGTGCCGCTGGCGACCAGCCACAGCTGGGCGAAGGCCTGCGGATGCAGCGCGGCGTAGCAGCAGGCGATCTGCCCGCCGAGGCTGTGGCCGCCGATGGCCGGCGGCAGCGCGCTGTGCCGCGCGATCGCGGCGTGGCTGGCCGGCAGGTCCTCGCACAGCAGTTGCCGGTAGCCCCAGTCCTGCGTGCGCGACGGGCGCAGCGTGCTGCTGCCGTTGCCGCGCCATTCGTGCAGGAACACCGCCACGCCCTGCGCGGCCAGCGCTTCGGCGAACGGCAGGTAGTGGCGCGCGGCCACGCCGAGCGCGGGCAGCCACAGCAGCGCCTGGCGCGGCGCCGCAGGGATGCGTGCGAGCAGCGTCCAGCGGTGACCGTCGCCGGCACCGGTCGGCAGCGCCGCGCTCGCCAGCGCGTGCGTGCTCATGCGTGGCGCGCGGCGCCGAAGTGGTCCAGCACCAGCACCTCGCTGCGGCCGGGACGGTAGCCGCCCTGCAGCGCACGGGCGACATAGTCGATCGCCGCCTCGCAGGCCACCGGCAGCGCCAGTCCCTGGCACAGCTGCGCGGCGATCGCCGAGGCGAGGGTGCAGCCGGTGCCGTGCGCCTGCAGCGGCAGCCGCGCATGACTGAATTCGCTGCGGCTGACGCCGTCGTCGTAGCGGTCGATGACCCGATGGCCTTCGTCCAGGTGGCCGCCCTTGAGCAGCACCGCCTGCGCGCCGGCCTCGAGCAGCGCGGCGGTGGCGTGCTCGGCATCGTCGGCGTTCTCGATCGCACGGCCCAGCAGCAGTTGCGCTTCCGGGGTGTTCGGGGTGACTAGTGTCGCCAGCGGCAGCAGGCGACGGCGCAGCGCATCGAGCGCGTCGTCTTCGAGCAGCTTGGCGCCGCTGGTCGCGACCATCACCGGGTCCAGCACCACGAACGGCGGGCGGTATTCCTCCAATGCATCGGCCACCAGGTGAATCACCGCGGCGTTGGCGAGCATGCCGAGCTTGACCGCGCCGATGTCGAAATCGGCGAAGCAGGCGTCGATCTGCGCGCGCAGGAACGCCAGCGGCGGCACGTGCACGGCACTGACCCCGCGGGTGTGCTGTGCGGTCAGCGCGGCGATCGCCGACAGCCCGTGCACGCGATGCGCGGCGAAGGTCTTCAGGTCGGCCTGGATGCCGGCGCCGCCGCCCGAGTCGGTGCCGGCGATGCTCAGTGCGGATACGACGGTGGGTTCGCTCATGCGCCGATTGTGCAGCGCCTGCCGCGGCTTGGCGACCGCGGACTCAGCGCTGTTGGCGGCGGTAGTGCGCCTGCAGCGCGTAGATGGTGCCGACCACGCCGGTCAGCAGCGCCGGCGCCAGCAGCGCATCGAAGCCGACATGGCGGTAGGCCCAGGCGCCGAGCACGCCGCCGAGCAGGAAGCCGCCGATGATCAGCAGGCTCAGGCGGATGCGCCGCCGCGGCAGCGGCAGGCCGCGCAAGGCCTGGCCCAGGCCGATGCCCAGGTCGGTGAACATGCCGGTCAGGTGGGTGGTGCGCACCACCGCGCCGCTGTAGGTGGTGGTCATCGCGTTCTGCAGGCCGCAGGCGCTGGCCGCCAACAGCGCACCGAGCAGTTGTTGCTGCTTGAACGCCTGCATCGCCGCCAGCAGCAGCAATGCTTCCAAGGCAAGCGCCACGCCGTAGCGGCGGCCCAGGCGCAGCCGGCTGTCCTGCACCACGATGCCGCTGAGCACGGCGCCGCCGAGGAAAGCCAGCACCACGCCCAGCAGATTGCCGATCACGCGCAGGTCGCCATCGGCCAGCGCCGCGCCGAGCAGGGTGGTGGTGCCGGTCAGGTGGGTCACCGCCTGGTGTTCGAAGCCCAGGTAGCCGACCACGTTGACCATGCCGGCGACGCAGGCCAGCGCGCCGGCGAACGCCCAGGCCCAGCGCGGCAGTTCGAAGTTCATGCGCCGCGGCGGCGCCGCCGCGCGGCGCGCGACGGGCTGGGCGAGGGCGGCCGGCGCATGCGCCGCGGCCTATTTCGCGCCGTTGACGGCGATCTCGGAGAACGTGCCGCTGGCCGGATCGAACACCGCGCCCCAGAAGCTGCCGCCGCCACCGCACACGCGCACCGCATCGACGCTGGGATCCAGCTCGCTGTCGTCGCGCGGCTTGAATGCGTTGACGTAGATCGCCTGCTTGCCGCGGTAGAGGATGCCGACGTACTGGCGGTCGTAGCTGCCTGGATCGGCGATCGCGGGCTGCAGTTGCGCCAGCCGCGTTTCCAGCTGCGCGATCTGCTCCACGCTCGGCGCCCAGTAGCCGCTCACCGCGCCGTCGTGGCGCGCCGGGCTGTCGCGCGAACAGGTGTCGAGCACCTGCGCGGCGGTGCTGTTGCGGGTGACGATCCACGACTGACCGGCCTTGATCGCGGTCGGCACGCTGGCCGGCCCGCGCGTGGTGGTACACGCGCCGAGCAGGGCCAGGGCCAGCGCGGCGCCGCCGAGGCGGCGTGCGCTGGCGGCGTTCACAGCACCTCCGAGGCGTAGTCGGCCAGGCGCGAGCGCTC
Source organism: Xanthomonas sp. GW (assembly GCF_014236815.1). Lineage (NCBI taxonomy): Bacteria > Pseudomonadati > Pseudomonadota > Gammaproteobacteria > Lysobacterales > Lysobacteraceae > Xanthomonas > Xanthomonas sp. GW. The sequence continues at coordinate 2,965,936 of NZ_CP051189.1, read as the reverse complement.
GCCGCGGCGCAGGGTGACGTGCGCGCTGTGCGGCCAGGCCTTGAACCGGTCCACCGCATAGGTCAGGCCCGAGGTGGTCTCGGTCAGGTACGGCGTGTCGATCTGCTCGACGTTGCCCAGGCACACGATCTTGGTCCCGGGACCGGCACGGGTGATCAGCGTCTTCATCTGCTTCGGGGTCAGGTTCTGCGCTTCGTCCAGGATCAGGTAGCGCGACAGGAAGGTGCGTCCGCGCATGAAGTTCATCGAGCGGATCTTGATTCGGCTGGCGAGCAAGTCGTTGGTCGCCGCGCGGCCCCAGGCGCCGCCTTCCTGGTTGTGGGTCAGCACTTCCAGGTTGTCGGTCAGCGCGCCCATCCACGGCGTCATCTTCTCTTCCTCGGTGCCGGGCAGGAAACCGATGTCCTCGCCGACGCTGACCGTGGCGCGGGTCATGATGATCTCGCGATAGCGCTGCTGGTCCATGGTCTGCGCCAGGCCCGCCGCCAGCGCCAGCAGGGTCTTGCCGGTGCCGGCGGTGCCGAGCAGGGTGACGAAGTCGATCTCCGGGTCCATCAGCGCGTTGAGCGCGAAGTTCTGCTCGCGGTTGCGCGCGGCGATGCCCCACACCGCGTGCTGGCCGCTGCGGAAATCGTCGACCAGCGCCAGCGTCGCCTTGCGCTCGCCGCTGACCTTGACCACGCGCAGTTCCACTTCGTCGTCGCCGGGCAGGTACAGGTACTGGTTCGGATGCCAGTCCTCGTCGTCGGCCAGCGCGATCTCGTAGCAGGTGCGGCCGCGGTCGCTCCAGCTGCGCAGGTCCTGGTTGTGCTTCTGCCAGAAATCCTCCGGCAGCTCGATCGCGCCGGTATACAGCAGGCTGAAATCGTCGAGCGCGCGGTCGTTCTCGTAGTCTTCGGCGCTCAGGCCGCTGATCGCCGCCTTGATTCGCAGGTTGATGTCCTTGGACACCAGGATCACCGGCGTTTCCGGGCCGTCCTCGCGCAGCGCCAGCACCGCGGCCAGGATCTTGTTGTCCGGCGCCACGGTGCCGAAGCTGCGCCCGGGCTCGACCGGGCGGGTCTGGAAGTACAGCCGGCCGATGCTGCCGCTGCTCTTGAGTTGGATGCCCTGCGGATGGCTGAGCGGGATGCCCGACTCGATCTGCTCGGCGCCGGCGCCCTCGATCAGCTCGTTGAGGAAACGGCTGACCTGGCGCGCGTTGCGGCTGACTTCGGACATGCCCTTCTTGGCGTTGTCCAGCTCCTCGATCACCTGCATCGGCAGGAACACGTCGTGCTCCTCGAACTTGAACAGCGCGGTCGGGTCGTGCATCAGCACGTTGGTATCCAGCACGTAGATGCGCTTGCCTCGGGTCATCGTGGATTCCTGGGAATGGGACAGGGAAAGACCATCACCGCCTGCGCGGGGCAGGGTGATGCGACGTGCGGGAAACGCGAATGATCACTGCTGGGCGGCGGCCTGCAGTGCGTCGAACACGGCCTGGGCGTGGCCGGGTACCTTGACCTTGCGCCAGCTGCGCAGCAGCCGGCCCGAAGGCGAGATCAGAAAGGTGCTGCGCTCGATGCCGAGCACCTGGCGGCCATACATGTTCTTTTCCTTGATCACGTCGAACGCGCGGCACAGGGCCTCGTCGGCGTCGCTGACCAGCGGGAAGCGGAATCCCTGCTTGGCGCAGAAGTTGTCGTGCGACTTCAGCGAATCGCGCGAGACGCCGAGCACGGCGGCGTTGGCCTGCTCGAACTGCGGCAGCAGCGCGTTGAAGTCGATGCCCTCGGTGGTGCAGCCGGGGGTGCTGTCCTTCGGATAGAAATACAGCACCAGCCAGCGGCCGGCGTAATCGCCGAGCGTGGCGCTGGCGCCGCCGGACAACGCCAGCGGCAATGCCAGCGTGGTGCGGTCCAGGGTGTCGCCGTCCTTCATGGGGTGTCCTCCGCGTGCATCGCCATCATCTGCGTTCCACTGCGTCGATGTCCAGCGCGGATCAGAACTTCATCGGGTCCATGATCGCGTCCAGGTTCAGGTGGTCGCAGAACTCGAGGAAATCGTCGCGCAGCGCGGCGATGTGCATGTTCGCCGGCACCCCGATCGTCACCTGCGCCGAGAACATCTCCGCGCCGGTCTGCATCGCGCGGTAGCGGGTGCTCTGCAGGTTCTCGATGGTGATGCCCTGGCGGTCGAAGAAGTCCGCCAGCTGGAACAGGATGCCCGGCTTGTCGGCGGCGATGACCTCGACGATGTAGGGCAGCAGGTTGGACTGCGCCTGCTTGGCGCCGGTGCGGTACCACACCAGCTTCATGCCTTCCTCGCGGTCGAGCCGGGTCAGCATGGCTTCGAGCTTGGCCACCGCGTCCCACGAGCCGGTCGCCAGCGCGGTCACCGACACGTCGCGGCCGACCGTGGCCAGGCGCGCATCGACGAGATTGCAGCCGCTGTCGGCGATACGGCGCGTCACCGGCAACAGCGGCGACTCCGGATGCGTCGTATAGGCGTTGATCAGGAGGTGGTTTTCGGTCGGCGCGGGCCGGGGCGTGGTGTCTGTCAAAGGGGCTTCCGGCATTGCGTAGGATTGCGTAAGGCTGAACGGCGTCCGGGCGGTCGCTCGGTGCAGTATGCAGCATACTTGCCCGCGCTTTCGGGCCGCAAGTAACATGCGGGACGAATCGACGTCCGTGCAGGCCGCACGCGGCCCTTTCTACCTACACAGCGAGCATCAGGCATCTTGTCCCTCTCCGGCATCATCACCGCCCTGGCCACGCCCTTCCAGGGCAATGGCGACCTCGACCTCGACGCCTGGCAGCGGCTGCTCAAACGGCAGCTGGACGGCGGCGTGCAGGGCGTGGTGGTGGCGGGATCGACCGGCGAGGCCGCCACCCTGCTGGACGAAGAGTACGACCTGATCCTGCGCGAGGCGGCGCAGGCGCTCGGCGGGCGCGTGCCGCTGCTGGCCGGCACCGGCCTGTCCGGCACCGCCAAGACCGTCGCGCTGACCCGCCGCGCCGCGGCCAACGGCGCGCAGTACGCGCTGGTGGTGACGCCGCCGTACGTGCGCCCGACCCAGGCCGGCCTGCTCGCGCACTACCTGCAGGTGGCCGAGCAGGGCGGCCTGCCGGTGGTGCTGTACAACGTGCCCGGACGCACCGGCTGCGATCTGCTGCCGGAGACGGTGGCGCAGCTGGCGCAGCATCCGCAGATCGTCGGCATCAAGGAAGCCAGCAGCGACCCGCAGCGCATCGCCGCGCTGCTGGCGTTGCGCAGCGACGGCTTCGCCGTGCTCAGCGGCGACGACGGCAGCGCCGCGCAGGCCATGCTCGGCGGCTACGACGGGCTGATCTCGGTCGCCTCCAACGCCTTGCCGGCCGCCTACCGCCGCCTGTGCGACCTGGCGCGCGCGCGCCAGGCCGAGCCGGCGCAGGCCTGGGACGCGCGCCTGCAGCCGTTCCACGCCTTCTGCGGCATCGAATCCAACCCGATCCCGGTCAAGGCGCTGCTGCAGCGCGCCGGTATCGGCCAGGGGCTGCGGCTGCCGCTGCTGCCGCTGTCCGCGGCGCACCACGCCACGGCCGACCGTCTCGCCACCGACGCAGCCGCGTTGGAAGAACTATCCAGCCGCGAAACGCTCGCGGCCTGACCCTCAGGAGATTTATCGATGCGTGCTTCCGTTCCCTACGTCCGCGTGCTGTCGGCCGCCGTGCTGGCGACCACCATGGTCGCGGCCACCAGCGGTTGCAGCTGGTTCCACAAGGGCAAGCCGCGCGGCGACTATGCGCTGGCTCCCGAAGCGCGTCCGCTGGAAGTGCCGCCGGATCTGACCGCGCCGGACACCTCGGCGGCGATGAAGGTGCCGGCACTGGCCTCGGCCACGCAGCGCCCCGGAGCCAGCAGCGCGCCGGGCCAGGCGCCGGCGGCGTCGAACAGCGGTTTCGTGGTGCCGGGCGCGCGCGATCAGGTGTTCGGCCAGGTCGGCGACGCGCTGGGCGGCATCGAGGGCGTCACCATCGCCAGCCGTGCGCAGGTGCTGGGCTCCTACGACGTGGCCTACGAGGGCAGCAACTTCCTGGTCCGCGTGGTGGCGGTGGATGCCGGCGTGTACGTGTCGGCGGTCGATCCGCGCGGCATGCCGGCCAACGGCGATGCCCCGGTCAAGCTGATCGCGGCGCTGAAGGCCAAGCTCGGCCATTGAGCCGGCGCCGCTGGCCGGCGTTCGCGCCGGCTGTTGCGATAAACAGAGACGGGCGCCGCAGGGCGCCCGTTTCGTTTTGGAGAGGATGCTGGCGCGGTTCCAGGAAACCCTTGTAGCAGCGGCTTCAGCCGCGACAGGCGTTACCGATGGAGCCTGTCGCGGCTGAAGCCGCTCCTACAACAACCGCTCTGCCTCAACGGCTACTTCAGCAGCAGCGGCAGCTTGTTCGGCTTGCCGTCCCACTCGGCGGCGTCGGGCAGCGGTTCCTGGCGCGTGGTCAGCACCGGCCAGGCCTTGGCCAGCTCCGCGTTGAGCGCGACGAAGCCTTCCTGACCGGCCGGCACGTCGTCCTCGGGATAGATCGCGTTGGCCGGGCACTCCGGCTCGCACAGGGTGCAGTCGATGCACTCGTCCGGATCGATCACCATGAAATTGGGACCCACGTGGAAACAATCCACGGGACACACTTCCACGCAGTCGGTGTATTTGCACTTGATGCAGTTTTCGGTGACGACAAAAGGCATGGTTCGATCCGGCGGTTAAGCGCGCAATTCTAAAGCAGTCGGCGCCGGTGCGTGGAGAACGCGTGGTGGCGGTGGCGGCGCGGGTCCCGCCGCGCCGCGGCCGGCAGGCCGTGCGGCACGGCTTGTAGGTGGCGCCGGGGGCGTGCGGGGATCAGTCGCCGATACCGCCGTGGCGTTGCGCCAGGCGGTACAGGCCGCGTGCGGCGAGGTCTTCCGGATGGCTGTGGACCGCGCTGCCCAGCGCGCGCAGCGCATGCGCGTAGCGGTTCAGCAGGCCGCTGCCGCCGATCAGGTGCACGCTCGGCGCCAGCGGCAGGCGCGCGCGCAGTTCGTGGCCGATCAGCAGGCCGGACAGGTAGGACGGCGCGGCGGCCGCGCTCAGCCGCTCGAACAGGCCCAGGCTGCGCACGCCGAACAGGTGGTGCAGCAGGCCGCCGGACTCGCCGCTGCGCTGCAGGCCGGCGTCGAAGCCGGTCTCGTCGAAATGCCCGTCGTCGGCATCCATCAATCGCGCCAACAGGCTGTGCTGGCGCAGCAGCGCGTACAGCTCGCCGGTCATCATCGTGGCCAGGGCGGCGATGCGGCCGTGTTGCAGATCGACCCATTTGCTGTGGGTGCCGGGCAGGCACACGCTGTGGCCGGCTGCGCCCGGTGCGTCCTGCGCGAGCACGTCGAGCAGCCCGATCAGCTGGGTCTCCTCACCGCGCATCACGTCCGGCACCGCCTCGGCGCTGCTGGCCACGCCGGGCACGAACCACAGCGTGCGCCCGGGCAAGGCCGGGTCGTGCAGCGGCTGCATCGCCGCGGCCAGCGCGTCGGCGTCGGCCGGGCAGGGCGCGTAGGGCAGTTCGATCCAGCCGTTGCGGCTGCCGATCATGCCGCACAGCACCACGTCGCCGGGCCAGCCGTCGATCAGCGCCGCCAGGGTCGCGGCGAAGCGGCCCTGGCAGGCGCCGATGCCCTGGTCGCTGCGGCGTTGCTCGAGCACGCGGCCATCGGCTGCGAGCCGGTAGCCGCGCAGGCTGCTGGTACCCCAATCGATGGCGATCATGCGCTGGCGATACGTCCTTCGGGCAGGCCGGCGACGCCGACCGCGGCGACGAACAGGCCGCCGGCCTGCGGCGTGCTCAACAGTTCGTCGTCGGCGTGGTCCATGCGCGAGGTGCTCAGGTACAGAGTGCGGCCGTCGGCGCCGCCCAGCGCCGGGCAGGTGGGATGCTTGACCGGCAGCGCGACGCTGCGTTCGACGCTGCCGTCGGGCCGGTAGCGGACCACGCGCCAGGCGCGCCATTGCGCGTTCCACAGGTGGCCTTCGGCATCGACGATGGCACCGTCGGGTTCGGCGCCGGGGTGGTCGAGTTCGGCGAACACGCGGCTGTTGCCGGTCTGCGCGCTGGCGGCGTCGTAGTCGCAGCACAGGATCTGTGGGCGCACCGAGTCGCAGTAGTACAGGGTGCGACCGTCGGCGCTGAAGCAGATCGCGTTGGGGATCGCCACGCCGGGCAGCGGCAGGCGGCGCAGGCCGTGGCGCGCGGACCACTGGTAGAAGCTGCCGACCGGGGCCTGGTCGGCGCGCTCGCTCATGGTGCCGAACACGAAGTTGCCGTGGCGGTCGGCGCGGCCGTCGTTGGCGCGGGTGTCGTCGCGCTCCGGTTCCAGGTCGGCGAGCTTGTGCAGCGGCAGGTCGCTCGCGTCGGCGGCGCTGGCATCGGGATCGGCGGCGTACACGCCCTTGGCCAGCGCCAGCAGCAGGCGGCCGTCGTCGAACAGGCCCAGGCAGCCGGGGCGATCAGGCAGGGCCCAGTGCCGCGTGGCGCCGCTGGCCGGGTCGTGGCGCCACAGCTGGCGTCCGTCGATGTCGACCCAGAACAGCGCTTGCCGGCGTTCGCACCAGACCACGCCTTCGCCGTGGGTACAGCGGCTGTCCACCGCCAGCGTGGCGGTGTGGGCGGGGGAGGACGTAGCGTTCATGGACTCACTCACCATTCGGCGATGCTGCCGTCGGCGTGGCGCCAGACCGGATTGTGCCAGTCGGGCGGATTTTCGTTGGCATGGCGCAGGCGCTCCTCGTCGATTTCCACGCCCAGGCCGGGCTTGGGCAGTGCGGCGATGCTGCCGCTGTCGTCGCAGGCGAAGTCTTCCTTGTTGATCACGTAGTCGAGCAGGTCGGCGCCTTCGTTGTAGTGGATGCCGATGCTCTGTTCCTGCAGCACCGCGTTGTGCGAGACGAAATCGACCTGCAGGCAGGCCGCCAGCGCGACCGGGCCGAGCGGGCAGTGCGGGGCCAGGCCGACGTCGTAGGCGTCGGCCATGCTGGCGATCTTCAGGCATTCGGTGATGCCGCCGGCATGCGACAGGTCCGGCTGCAGCAGCGACAGGCCGCCGGCCTGCAGCACCGGCTTGAAGTCGAAGCGCGAGAACATGCGTTCGCCGGCCGCAAGCGGGATCGGCGTGGACGCGGCCAGGCGCGGATAGTATTCGGCCAGTTCCGGCAGCACCGGTTCCTCGACGAACAACGGCTTGAACGGCTCCAGTTCGCGCAGCAGCACGCGCGCCATCGGCGCGGCGACGCGGCCGTGGAAATCGATGCCGAAGTCGATGCTGGTGCCGAACGCCTCGCGGATCTGCGCGACCTTGGCCACTGCGGCGTCCACCGCGCGCGGCCCGTCGATCAGCTTCATTTCCTCAGTGCCGTTGAACTTGAAGGTGTCGAAGCCCAGCTCGCGGTAGCCCTGGATCTGCGCGATGGTCGCCGACGGGCGGTCGCCGCCGACCCAGCGATAGGTCTTCATGCGGTCGCGCACCAGCCCGCCGAGCAGTTCGTACACCGGCACGCCCAGCGCCTTGCCCTTGATGTCCCACAGCGCCTGGTCGATGCCGGCGATGGCGCTCATCAGGATCGGGCCGCCGCGGTAGAAGCCGCTGCGGTACAGCAGTTGCCAGATGTCGTTGATCCGCGACGGATCCTTGCCGATCAGATAGCCGCTCAGCTCGTGCACCGCGGCGTCGACGCTGCGCGCGCGGCCCTCGATCACCGGTTCGCCCCAGCCGGTGATGCCTTCGTCGGTTTCGATCTTCAGGAACAGCCAGCGCGGCGCGGCGTGATAGGTGGTGAGGCGAACGATCTTCATGCGTGGTCCAAGTAGGCTTGGCGGAAGGCGGCGGCCTGCGCCTGGGTCTGCGCCAGCGCCTGCCCGGGCCGGTACAGTTCGCCGCCGATGCCGGCGCCGATCGCGCCGGCGGCCAGGTAGTCGCGCAGCGTGTCGGTGTTGACTCCGCCGACCACGAACAGCGGCACCGTCGGCGGCAGCACCGCGCGCAACGCGCGCAGGTGGCCGGGGCCGTAGGTGGCGGCCGGGAACAGCTTGAGCATCTGCGCGCCGGCGTCGAGCGCGTCGAAGGCTTCGCTGGCGGTGGCGAAGCCGGCCACCACCTGCAGGCCGCGCGCGACCGCATGGCGGATCACCGGCGGCCGCGTGTTCGGGGTGACGATGAAGCGCGCGCCGAGATCTGCGAGGGTGTCGACGTCGGCGATCTTCAGCACGGTGCCGCCGCCGATCCAGCAACGCTGGCCGAACGCCTGCACCGCCGCGCCGATGCTGTCGGCCCAGCGCGGCGAGTTGAGCGGGATCTCGATCGCGTCGTAACCGGCCTCGGCCAGCGCGCCGACATGGTCCAGCGCGTCGTCGGGGGTGAGGCCGCGCAGGATCGCGATCAGGGGAAACTGGAACGGGGAGACGGCGGACATCGGCTTACCTGGCAACGTGCGTGGAGCGAAAGGCGTCCACTGCGACGTCGTCATCGCGCGGCCGCAGTGGCGCGCAGGTGAGCGACCGTCCCGTTGGCGACGAACGGGCGGACGCCATCGACCGGTGCGCTGGCGGATCGTCCTGCTCATCGACGCTGGCGCGGTGCGCCGGCGCCTTCACGAGGCGGGTGTGGCGGTGGGACGGCGTCGCGGCCGGAGTCGCGACTGGCCGATAGCCTGCGCGCGCGAAGATATGCTCGGCAAATGAAATTTTAGACATATGCTATTCCGGTGGTGAATACGCATCTTCTCGCTCAGGACGCTTTCCGTTTATGACCGCTGCCGCCAATCCCTGGTTCAACGCCGCCCGCCTCAAGACCCGGCATCTGTTGCTGCTGCTGCAGTTGCACGAGCACCGCTCGGTGCTGCGTGCGGCCGAGGCGGCGAGCATGACCCAGCCGGCGGCGTCCAAGCTGCTGGCGGAAATGGAGGATCTGCTTGGGGTCAAGCTGTTCGAGCGGCATGCGCGCGGGGTGGAGCCGACCTGGTACGGGCAGGTGCTGATCCGCCGCGCGCGTTCGGCGATGTCGGAGATCGGTCGCGCGCAGGAGGAGATCGCGGCGCTGCGCGAGGGGCGCATGGGCCAGGTCTCGATAGGCACCGTGGTCAATCCGGGCACCAACCTGGTGCCGCAGGCGATCGCCGAGGTCAAGCGCGAGTTCCCCGGCATCCTGGTACGGGTGGAAATGGACTACAGCCGGCCGCTGGTGGCCAAGCTGCTGGACGGCCAACTCGACATCGTCATCGGCCGCATCCTCGGCCCGTACGGCGGCGACGAACTGGAGTTCGAGCCGCTGGCCGACGAACCGCATTCGGTGGTGGCGCGCGCCGGGCATCCGCTGTCGGCGCGCACCGACCTGCGCCATGCCGATCTGGCGCGCTACGGCTGGGTGCTGCCACCGGTGGACAGCGTGCTGCGCGCGCGGCTGGACGCGATGTTCATGGAGCACGGCGTGCTGCCCCCGCAGAACGTCATCGAGACCTCGTCGTTGCCGGTGATGACCAGCCTGTTGCGCGGCAGCGACCTGCTGGCGGCGCTGCCGGCCGACGCGGTGGCGCCGTACGTGCAGGCCAAGCTGCTGACCGTGCTGCCGATCGCGCTGGGGGTGCGGATGGAGTCGTTCGGCATCATCCGCCGCCGCGACTACATGCTGCCGCCCGGCGCCGAACGCGTCCTGCTGGCGCTGCGCAACGCGGCCAAGCGCCTGTATCCGGAGCGCGCGTCGGGCTGAGCGGAGACCGCGGAGGCGCCGTCTTCTGATGCCGGGCGGGCGATCGGGCGGAGGGTGTGTCGTGCGTCGTGGGTCGGCGACTGTCGGCATGCGGCGCGGAGCGTGGTTACGTTCGACTCAAGGTCTGCTGCTTCGACCTTTCTAATGCCATCCAGCTAGTCGAAAAAAATATAGCTTGGTGTGAATTTTTCATTTGCTTAACACGAAATTCACTTCTAGGCTCAGTCGATCGTGACCGCTGTCGCGGCGCGCCGCTCATTGCGACGCCCGCCACGCCTAGCGATACGGCAGCGAGCCATTGGCTTGCCGCCGTCACAACCAGCAAGGCGGCGCGTACGCGCGACCGTCATCCGTGTGTGCATGTGTCCTGGGAGGGAAACATCATGTCATCGCGTCACTACCGTGGTCCGGCCTCGCCGACCGCAGCGGTTCGTCATACCTGTCTTTTGCGTCGCTCGGCCATGGCGCTGAGCATCGGCCTGTTGCTCAGCGCGCAGGCGATGGCACAGGACGCCGCGGACAGCAGCAAGAAGAAGAGCTCCGATCCGGTGACCCAGCTCGACGCGATCGAGGTCAAGGGCGTGCGCGCCAGCCTGATCAAGTCGCAGGCGATCAAGCACGATGCCGAGCAGATCGTCGACTCGGTCAGTGCCGAGGACATCGGCGCGCTGCCCGACCGCAGCGTCACCGAGACCCTGCAACGGGTCAGCGGCGTGACCATCGACCATTTCATGGCACGCAATGATCCCGACCATTTCTCCGCCGAAGGCAGCGGCGTGATGATCCGCGGCATGACCCAGGTGCGCGGCGAGCTCAACGGGCGCGACAGCTTCAGCGCCGCCAGTGGCCGCGGACTCAGCTTCGAGGACGTGCCGGCCGAACTGATGGCCGGCGTGGACGTGTACAAGAACCCGTCGGCCGAGATCATCGAAGGCGGCCTCGGTGGCACGGTCAACCTGCGCACGCGCATGCCGTTCGACCAGCCCGGCCGGGTGATGGGCTTCACCGCCGACGAGAACTACGGCGACTTCAGCAAGACCTACAAGCCGTCCGGCTCGTTCCTGTTCAGCGATCGCTGGAACACCGGCGTCGGCGAAATGGGCCTGATGCTGGACGTGGCCTATTCGGAACTGGCCACCCGCAGCGACGGCATCCAGGTGGAGCCGTTCGTGCGGCGTACCGATCCGGCGTTGCTGGCCGGCACCGATTTCGACAAGGTCTACGTGCCCGGCGGCGTCAACTGGCGGCAGCTGGACTTCGAGCGCAAGCGCAAGGGCGTCGCAGGGGCGTTCCAGTGGCGGCCCAGCGACGACACCGAAATCTACGTGCAGTACATGCGTTCCACCTACGACATGAACTGGCAGGAGCGCGCGGCGTTCTTCAACGACGACACCAACGCGATCAGTCCCGCCCCCGGCACCACCTTCACCTACGACGCCGACGGCCGTTTCGTCAGCGGCTCGCCGGTGTCCAGTTCCTGGCGCGGCAACGTCACCGGCAACGATGGCGTGCGCTTCTACACCGACAACCGCTACGCGCAGCAGAGCACCACCACCTCCGACCTGTCCGGCGGCTTCAGCCACAAGCTCACCAGCAACCTGACCGTGCGCGGCGACATGCAGCTGGTGCAGTCGGAAAGCGATTCGCTGGACTTCACCGTGTTCAGTTCGATCTACCTGCCGGGCCTGAACTTCGACCTGAGCAACAAGTACCCGGCGGTGTCGATCGCCGATACCAGCTACACGTCCAACCCCTCCAACTATTTCTGGAGCGCGGCGATGGACCACCTGGCGAAGAACCGCGGCCGCGAACTGGCCACGCGCTTCGACCTGGAATACACCTACGACGACAATCCGTGGCTGCGCACCTTCCGCGCCGGTATCCGCGCCACCGACCGCACCCAGACCAACAAGAACTCCGGTTACAACTGGGGCGTGATCAGCGACAACTGGGCGATGATTCCCGGTACCGCCAACGGGACCGGCCTGGCCGACCTGGCCAGCTATTCGCCGGAGTCCTCGGAGCTGTATTCGTATTCGAACCTGTTCCGCGGCAAGGTCAACGTGCCCAACAGCCTGTACTTCCCCAGCAACGCCGCGGTCAAGGACTATGCCGGCACCTCCAAGCTGATCCAGCAGCTGGTGGCGCTGCGCGGCTGGGGCTGGGCGCCGGACCAGTACCAGTTGCAGGACACCAACCGTCAGTTCGAGCGTACCCAGGCGGCCTATGCGGTGCTGTACTTCGGCAACGACGACGCACTGGGCGTGCCGGTGGACGGTAACGTCGGCGTGCGCATCGTGCAGACCAAGACCGAGGCTACCGGCTACGGCCAGTTCCCTGACCTGTCGGCCACCGCGGGGTCGGACGCGCTCAAGGCGCAGTACACCGGGCAGTACTTCCCCAACAACGCGCAGGGCAGCTACACCAACGTGCTGCCGAGCTTCAACATGCGCTTCAAGTTCTCCGATGCGCTGCAATGGCGCATCGCCGCGTCCAAGGCGATGTCGCGTCCGGACTACACCCAGCTGCAGCCGTATCTGTTGCTGGCGGCGACCACCGAGGACGACGGCACTGTGTCCAAGTGGACCGGCACCGCGGGCAATCCGAACCTCAAGCCGATGAAGGCCAATCAGTACGACACCGCGCTGGAATGGTATTTCGACACCAGCGACATGATGTACCTGACCCTGTTCTACAAGAGCGTCAAGGACTACATCTCCACCCAAACCACCACCGAGACCTACGGCGGCCAGGATTGGCTGGTGACGCGGCCGTTCAACATGTCCAAGGGCCGCATCCGCGGTTTCGAATACGGCTACACGCAGTTCTTCGACTCGCTGCCGGGCTGGCTGAGCGGCTTCGGCGTCAATGCCAACTTCACCTTCGTGGACAGCAGCGGCGGCGTCAATTCCGCGACCGATCCCTACACCCAGACCACCGTCACCGGGGTGAGCCTGCCGCTGGAAGGCCTGTCGCGGCGCAGCTACAACCTCGCCGGCATCTACGAGAAGGGACCGTTGTCGGTGCGCTTGGCCTACAACTGGCGTTCGCGCTACCTGCTGACCGCCAGCGACGTGTCGACCAAGTTGCCGACCTGGTCGGACGACTACGGCCAGCTCGACGCTTCGGTGTTCTATCGGTTCACCCCGCACCTGCAGCTCGGTGTCCAGGCCAACAACCTGACCAATACCGTGACCAAGGTGTTGATGGGGCCGACCTCCTATGCCGACGGCGAGGTCGACAACCACCTGTACACGCGCAGCTGGTTCGTCAACGACCGCCGCTACTCGCTGGTGCTGCGCGGCAACTGGTAAGCGGCATCCGCCAAGGCGTTTTCCTGGCCCGCATGCGCCCCGCGCATGCGGGCTTTTTCGTGCCGCCGCTCCGAAACCGGCGCTGCCGTGGAGGTGCGCCGCTATTCATGGTTGTGCACGTGTTTCGTATGTAAAAAAAGTATAGCTAACTGTAAATATTTCATTGGTTTGCGCGGGCGACTGCGACCTATTCTCACCTCCGAGTCGTGATCGCTTTCGATCGCGTGCGCGTCGCGATCATCCCGTGCGCGTCCGGACTTGCGGCCAGCACTCCATTTCGACCGGTGCGGCCGGACAACTAGAAGCGGCGACGTTGCCCTTGGCGCGATCGCCAGATCGTTTGCACATTGTGTCCTGGGAGGGAAACACCATGTCAGCGCCCCATCACCATTGTCCGCCTGCGCGGACCGTGGCGCCCCGTGCTACCCGTTCGATTTCCGGCTGCGGCGTGCGCCGCTCCGCCATTGCCCTGGCCGTCGCCGCGCTGGTCGCCGCGTCCGCCGCGCAGGCTCAGCAAGCCGAGCAGGCCGCGCCTGCGCAGGCCGACGCTGCCACCACCCAGCTGGATACGGTGCAGGTCAGCGGCACCCGCAGCAGCGTGACCAAGGCGCAGCTGGTCAAGCAGAATTCCGAGCAGATCGTCGACTCGATCGTGGCCGAGGACATCGGCAAGCTGCCCGACAACAACGTCGCCGAGGCGCTGCAGCGCATCTCCGGCGTGCAGATCGCGCGCAACTACGGCGAGGGCAGCAGCATCGCGATCCGCGGCCTGACCCAGGTCCGCACCGAGCTCAACGGCCGCGACATCTTCACCGCCAACGACGGCCGCGGCCTGAGCTTCGAGGACGTGTCGGCGGAACTGCTGGCCGGCGTCAACGTCTACAAGAATCCGTCCGCGGACATGATCGAAGGCGGCCTGGGCGGCACCGTCGACCTGCGCACGCGCCTGCCGTTCGACTACGACGGGCGCAAGATCGCCGGCAGCGTGCAGTACAACCACTACGACCTGGCCGACGACAGCAAGCCGGCGTTCTCAGGCATGTACAGCGACCGCTGGCAGACCGGCATCGGCGAGATCGGCCTGCTGCTGAACTACTCGCAGCAGACCAGCCCGTTCCGCCAGGACACCATCTCCATCGAGCCGTGGTATACGCAGACCGATCTGCCGGGCTACGAAGGCCAGGGCATCTCGGTGCCGCACGGCGCCGGCACCAACACCACGGTCGGCGAGCGCAAGCGCAAGACCGGCGCGTTCGCGCTGCAGTGGCGGCCGAACGACGATGTCGAGGTCACCGCGCAGGTGCTGCGCTCGGACTACGATTTCCGCTGGCACGACTATTCGTTCTTCGCCTACAGCGGGCAGAACCCGATGCAGGGCTACGACGACATCGTGGTCAACGACCGCAACGAGTTCGTCAGCGGTACGTTCCAGAACACCCCGGCCGATTCCAACACCAGCCTGACCGAGCGCCATTCGGTGACCACCGACTACGCGCTGGGCGCCAAGTGGACGGTGTCGCCGAACCTGACCCTGAGCACCGATTTCCAGTACATCGATGCCACCACCAAGGGCACGCGCTACATCCTCGGCACCGGCATGGACACCACGCCGCTGTACACCATCGACTTCCGTGGCGACCTGCCGCGCCTGTCGGTGACCGATGCCGCCGGCAACCCGGGCTATCTGGCCGACCAGGCCAACTACAGCGGCTGGAAGTTCCACCTGGACAACAAGGACGACAACAAGGCAACCGAGTTCGCCTGGCGCAGCGACATGGACCTGGCGTTCGACGACAGTTTCGCGCGCAGCTTCAAGGCCGGCGTGCGCTATACCGACCGCGATGCGCAGAACAAGGGCAACGTGTGGCGCTACATGTACCTGGGGGCGCCGTTCTCGCAATACCCCGATGCACAGGTGATGCAGAATCCGATCACCGATTTCTTCCGCGGCGATTCGCAGACCTTCGGCCCCAGGCTGACCCCGTCCGACGCGCTGGTCGACAACTACGCGCAGGCGTTGTCGGTGTTCGGCGCCTCGCCGCTGACCTTCGCGCCGAACAACATCAACGGCCAGGGCGAGAAGACCTACGCCGCCTACGGCGTGCTGCGCTTCGGCGTGGACAGCGGCGCGATCCCGTTCGACGGCAATATCGGCCTGCGCATCGTGCGCACCAAGGTCGATTCGCAGGGCGTGCGTACCGGCACCGATGCCGAGGGCGGCGGCCTGCTGCCGGTGGACGTGCAGCAGACCTACACCGACGTGTTGCCGAGCCTGAATCTGCGGTGGATGCTCACCGACACGCTGCAGTGGCGCTTCGCCGCTTCGCGCGGCATCTCGCGTCCGGATCTCAACCAGCTCAACCCGAACCTGAGCCTGGGCACTGCCACCGGCAGCGACGGGACCACCCGCCGCACCGGCTCGGCCGGCAATCCCGACCTGCGGCCGATGAAGGCCGACCAGTTCGACACCGCGCTGGAGTGGTACTTCGGCAAGGGCTCGATGATGTACGGCACGGTGTTCTACAAGAAGGTCGACGGCTTCATCGCCGATGCCGTGTTCGAGGAAGTCTATGGCGGCCAGACCTGGGAGATCACCCGTCCGGTCAACGGCAAGGACGGCAGGATCAAGGGCGCGGAGCTGGGCTATACCCAGTTCTTCGATTTCCTGCCGGGCTGGCTGAGCGGCTTCGGCCTGCAGGCCAACTACACCTACGTGGACAGCGAGGCGCCGAGCCCGACCGCCACCGACACCAACGGCCAGGCGCTGACGGTGCCGTTGCAGGGCTTGTCCAAGAACAGCTACAACCTGATCCTCAGCTACGAAATGTCGCGCTTCCAGGCGCGCGTGGCCTACAACTGGCGCAGCGACTGGCTGGTGACCACGGCCGGCAACGGCACCGGCAATCTGCCGGTGTACAACAAGGGCTTCGGCCAGCTCGACGCGTCGGTGCGCTACAACATCGACGACGTGTGGTCGGTGTCGGTGGATGGGGTCAACCTGCTGGATACCCGCAACGAGAGCTACCTGGGCGTGGAATCGCGTTACCGCGACTTCGTGATCAACGACCGTCGCTATGGCCTGACCCTGCGCGCCAGCTTCTGAGCACGGCGCAGTCGATCCGCTCTTGCCCGCGCAGCGTGGCCGGAGCGGGGGCTTTCCTGCCGATGGCGTGGCCGTCGGTTGCAATCGGAGTAGGGCGCACGATGCGGCAACATCGCTTGCTGGGATCCGACGCAGTGCCTGGCATGCCGCAGCGTGCCGGGCGGCTGCGTTTGGCCTGGCGGGCGCTGCTGCTGGGCTTGCTGTGCAGCGCGGTTCCGGCGCTCGCGGCGCCGTCGTTGCCTTACCAGTTTCGCAGCGTCGCCATCGGCGGCGGCGGTTTCGTCAGCGGCCTGTTGTTCCATCCGGCGCAGCAGGGCCTGCTGTATGCGCGTACCGACGTCGGCGGCGCCTACCGCTGGGACGCCGCGTCTGCGCACTGGGTCGCCTTGACCGACTGGCTCGGGCCGGACGACCAGAACCTGATGGGCATCGATGCGTTCGCGATCGACCCGCACGATCCACAGGCGCTGTACCTGGCCGCGGGCACCTATCTGCACCCGCGCGTAGGTAATGCGGCGATCCTGCGTTCGAACGACCAGGGGCGCAACTTCGTGCGCACCGATCTGCCGTTCAAGCTGGGTGGCAACGAACTGGGCCGCGGCAACGGCGAACGGCTCGCGGTCGACCCCAACGATGGCCGCGTGTTGCTGCTCGGCTCGCGCGATGCCGGCCTGTGGCGCAGCGCCGACCGCGGCGCGCACTGGCAGCGGGTGGCGTCGTTTCCGGCGGTGGCCACCGGGCCGTCGGCTAGCGCGGAAAACCATGCCGGACGCCGCCAGCAGGTAGGCATCGCCTTCGTGCTGTTCGACCCGGCCAGCGCCGCCGGCGCTGGCGCTTCGCAACGGATCTACGTCGGCGTGTCCACGCCGGAGCAGAGCGTGTTCGAGTCCGCCGACGGTGGACGCAGCTGGCGGCCGCTGCCGGGGCAGCCGACCGGATTGCGCCCCAGCCACATGGTGCGTTCCAGCGCCGGCATCTACTACCTCAGCTACGGCGACCAGCCGGGTCCGGACCTGATGGCCAACGGCGCGGTCTGGAAGTACGAACCGGCCGCGGCACGCTGGACCGACATCACCCCGGTGCCGCAACCGCGCAGCGGGCCGGGCTTCGGTTGGGGCGCGGTGGCGGTGGACCCGCGCCAGCCGGATACGCTGATCGCCAGCACGTTCCGCCGTTACCAGCCGGGCGAGGACATCTACCGCAGCACCGATGGCGGGCGCAGCTGGGCGCCGCTGTTCCCGCGCTCGCGCTTCGCGCACGACGCGGCGCCGTGGACCGCGCAGGCGCGCCCGCACTGGATGGCGTCGCTGGCGATCGATCCGTTCGACAGCGACCGCGCGCTGTTCGTCACCGGCTACGGCATCTGGGCCTCGCGCAACCTGCGCGCGTTCGATGCCGCCGATGGCGTGGTGCAGTGGTGGTTCGCCGACGCGGGGCTGGAGGAAACGGTGCCGCTGGACCTGCTCAGTCCGGCGCAGGGCGCGCACTTGCTCAGCGCGCTTGGTGACATCGATGGCTTCCGCCACGATCGTCTGGACCGCGCGCAGTCGCAGTTCGCGGGGCCGCGGCTGACCAACGGCGAGAGCATCGATGCCGCCGGCCAGGCGCCGCAGCTGGTGGTGCGCAGCGGCACGCTGCGCGAGCGGCGCGACGGCGAGGTGCGCGCGGCATGGTCGCGCGATGGCGGCGCCAGTTGGACGGCATTCGCCAGCGAGCCGCCGGTGGGCGAGGGCGCCGGGCATATCGCGATCAACGCCGACGGCAGTCGGGTGATCTGGTCGCCGCGCAACGGCGGCAGCGCCTGGGCCAGCGACGACTGGGGCCAGCAGTGGCAGCGCGTGGAAGGCTCCTCGGGCAGCTTGCTGATCGAGGCCGACCGGGTCGATCCGCAGCGCTGGTACGCGGTGGATGCGGCCGGCGGCCGTTTTTCTCTCAGCGAGGACGGCGGCCGCCGGTTTCGCGACAGCGGCGTCGAGGTCGGCGTGCCGTCCGCTGCCGAGCGCACCCGCCCGCAGCTGCGCCCGGATCCGGCGCGTGCCGGCGTGGTCTACCTGGCCAGTCCCAGCCACGGCGTGATGCGCTGGCAGGATGGCAGTCTGACCGTGCTGTCGAAGGTGGACGAGGCGCGGTCGCTGGGCCTGGGCCGGGCGCCGCGCGATGGCGCCGCGCCGATGCTGTTCCTCGCCGGCAGCGTGGACGGCGTCGGCGGGCTGTTCCGTTCCGAAGACGAGGGCAAACACTGGCAGCGGATCGACGACGACGCGCACCGTTTCGGCCGCCCCTATGCCGTTACCGGCGATCCGCGCGTGGTCGGTCGCGTCTACTTCGCCACCGGCGGCCGAGGCATTTTCTATGGCGATGCACCGTAATCTTTGCGGCCAACGCAGCGTCCGCATCCTTGCGCCGGCACGCGCAGGCGGCGCTGCGCCATGCTTCCTCTTGCCGTGCGCGCCGACGCCGGCCGCACCCATCACCCCAGGATCGATCCGATGAGCGTACGCCCGACCCGTTGTCTGCGATGGCTGGCCGTAGTGGCGTTGGCGGCGTTGCCCGCATCGGCCTGGGCGGAGTTGCAGCTGCCGTTGCTGTTCGCCGACGGCGCGGTGTTGCAACGCGATGTGCCGATGCGCGTGTGGGGCTGGGCCACGCCGGGCGCGCGCATCCAGGTGCGTCTGGACGGCGCCGCAGCGACCGCCGTCGCCGCCGCGGACGGGCGCTGGCAGGCGCAGTTGCCGGCGCATGCGGCCGGTGGACCGTATGCCTTGGAGGTGCAGGGTGACGGTGCGCAACGCCGGATCGGCGACGTGCTGGTCGGCGACGTGTGGCTGGCCAGCGGCCAGTCCAACATGGAGTGGCCGCTGGCGCAGGCACGCAACGGTGCGCGCGAGGTGGCCGCGGCGAACGATCCGCAACTGCGCCATTTCAAGGTACCCAAGTCGTGGTCGCCGCAGCCGCAGCGGCAACTGGCCGGTGGCGAGTGGAAAGCCGCCACACCGCAGGATGCCGGCGCGTTTTCCGCGGTGGGCTATTTCTTCGCGCGCGAGTTGCGCAGGAGCACCGGGGTGCCGATCGGCATCATCGACAGCAGTTGGGGCGGCAGCGCGATCGAGGCATGGATGGATGCCGCGGCGCTGGGCATGGATGCCGCGCAGACCGAACACGGCATCGCCGCGCTGCAGGCCAAGGATGCGCAGACCCTGGCCGCGGTGCGGCAGCGCATCGCGCGCTGGCCGGCGGTGGCCGATGGCGCCGAGCAATGGCGCGACGCCGACCTTGACGACAGCGACTGGGACCGGATCGCGGTCGATCGCAACTGGGAGGGCAGCGGCTACGACGGCATGGACGGCATCGCCTGGTACCGCACCGCCTTCACCCTCAGCGCGGAGGAAGCCAAGGCCGGCGTCACCCTGGGGGTCGGCCAGGTAGACGACTCGGACGTCACCTACGTCAACGGCCATCCGGTCGGGCACACCGAACAGCGCTGGAACCTGCCGCGCGTGTACCGCGTGCCCGCGGCCGCGCTGCACGCCGGAGTCAACCGCATCGCGGTGCAGGTGACCGACCTCAGTGGCGGTGGCGGCCTGCATGGCGACGACAGCGAACGCTTCGTGCAACTCGGCGACGGCACCAAGCGCCCGTTGCAAGAATGGAAATTCCGCCCGGCCAAGGTGAGCGTGACCCTGGACGACGGCAGGAACCAGCAACCGACGCTGCTGTACAACCGCATGATCCATCCATTGCAGCCGTTCCCGCTCAAGGGCGTGATCTGGTACCAGGGCGAGAGCAATGCCCACGAAGGCGGCGCGCTGCGTTACCGCGAGCAGTTCGCGACATTGATCCGCAGCTGGCGCGAGGAGCGCACACAGCCGCAGCTGCCGTTCCTGTGGGTGCAACTGGCCAACTTCCAGGCCGGGTCCGACAAGGGCGACCTGAGCCCGTGGGCGCAGCTGCGCGAGTCGCAGTCCAGGACCCTGGCGCTGCCGGCGACCGCGCAGGCGGTGACCATCGACATCGGCACGCCCGGCGACATCCATCCGACCAACAAGCAGGACGTCGGCCATCGCCTCGCGCTGGCCGCGCGGCATGTGGCCTATGGCGAACGGCTGGTCTACAGCGCGCCGGTGTTCGCGCAGGCCGAGTTCGGCGGGCATGCGGTCGCGCTGCGTTTCGATCCGATGGGCAGTGCGCTGGCGGTACGCGGCGGCGGCCCGTTGCTGGGCTTCAGCGTGGCCGGTGCCGACCGCCGTTTCCATCCGGCGCAGGCGCGCATCGACGGCGATCGGGTGGTGGTCGAGAGCGCCGAGGTGGCGCAACCTCAGGCGGTGCGCTATGCCTGGAGCGAAAACCCGGCCGAAGCCAACCTGGTCAACCGCGAGCAGTTGCCCGTTTCCCCCTTCCGAACCGATACCTGGTGACACGGAGTCCGACCCGCATGCATTGCCTCGCTTCCCGCACGCTCCTCGCACGCCGCCGCTGGCGCCCGCTGCTGGCCACGGCACTCGCGCTCGGTCTGGCCGGGTGCGCGCCGGAGCAGGCGCCCACCGCCGCCGGCACGGTCAAGCCGGACGCCGCAAAACCTGCCGCGGGCCAGTCCGCCGGCGCAGCGGCCGTGGCGCCGGCGCCGATCCCGCAACTGCTCAGCAAGGACGGCAAGCACGCGCTGCTGGTGGATGGCGCACCGTTCCTGATCCTCGGCGCGCAGGTCAACAATTCCAGCAACTATCCCGCCGCCCTGGACAAGGTGTGGCCGGCGATGCAGTTCCTCGGCCCCAACACCGTGCAGGTGCCGATCGCCTGGGAGCAGGTGGAACCGGAGGAGGGCAAGTTCGATTTCTCCTTCGTCGACACGCTGCTGGCGCAGGCGCGCGCGCACAAGGTGCGGCTGGTGCTGCTGTGGTTCGGCACCTGGAAGAACAACGGCCCGGCCTACACGCCGCACTGGGTCAAGACCGACAACGTGCGCTTCCCGCGGGTCGTCACCCGCGACGGCAAGGCGCTGGGGTCGCTGTCGCCGCTGGCGCCGGCCACACTGGACGCCGATCGCAAGGCCTTCGTCGCCTTCATGAAGCACCTCAAGCAGGCCGATCCGCAGCGCACCGTGCTGATGGTGCAGCCGGAGAACGAGCCGGGCACCTACGGCAGCGTGCGCGATTTTTCGCCGCTGGCGCAGAAAGCCTTCGACGGCCCGGTGCCCGAGGCGCTGCTGCAGAAACTGGGCAAGCCGCCGGGCAGCTGGGCGCAGGTGTTCGGCGCCGACGCCGACGAGTTCTTCCACGCCTGGCATATCGGCCACTTCATCGACCAGGTGGCCGCGGCCGGCAAGGCCGCGTACCCGCTGCCGATGTACGTCAACGCGGCGCTGCGCGGTCCGTTCAATCCGGGCCAGCCTGGCCAGTACGCCAGCGGCGGCCCCACCGACAACGTGCTCGACGTGTGGAAGGCCGCTGCGCCGCACATCGACCTGCTGGCGCCGGACATCTACATGCCCGAGTACCGCACGTACACCACGGTGCTGGAGCGCTACGCGCGGCCGGACAACGCGCTGTTCGTGGCCGAGACCGGCAACCGGCCCGAATACGCGCGCTACCTGTACGCCGCGCTCGGCCACGACGGCATCGGCTGGTCCACGTTCGGCATGGACTACACCCGCTATTCCAACTATCCGCTCGGCGCCAAGGTGGTCGACGAGCCGACCATGGCCCCGTTCGCGCTGGGCTTCAAGTCGGTGGGCATGGGCATGCGGCCGTTCGCCAAGGCCGCCGCCGAAGGCAAGCTGCACGGCACCGCCGAGGAGCCGGGCCAGCCGGTGCAGGAGCTGCGCCTCAACGAGCGCTGGAGCGCGACCATCACCTACGGCGTGCCGCAGTTCTGGTTCAAGGGCACGCCGCCCGGCAATCCCGAGCCGACCGGCGCGGCGCTGATCGCCGAACTGGGCCCGGACGAATTCCTGGTCACCGGCTACCACGTGCGGGTGACCCTGCACCCGGCCAGCGCCGCGACCGCCAACATGGTCTACGACCGGGTCGAGGAAGGCTTCTACGATGACACGCAGTGGCGGTTCCAGCGCAACTGGAACGGCGATCAGACCGACTACGGCGTCAATTTCTCCGATGTGCCGCAATTGCTGAAGATCACGCTGGCCACCTACTGACACCTCGGCGCCGCCAGCGTGCGGCGCCGTCACCCGCTACAGAGGGAGTGAACATGTACAACGCGAACCGTCCCGTCCGCCCGGCGATGAAGCCGCTGCCACGCCTGCTGGCCTTGTCGCTGGCGCTGCTCGCAGCCGGCGTCCACGCGCAGGAAGTGAAAAAGGACGCCGACGGCGTCACCGTGCACCCCAGCGCCAAGGGCGCCGCGCCGGTGCGGCTGCAAGTGGTGGACAGCGGCATCATCCGCGTCAGTGCCGATCCGGACGGCGATTTCAAGCGCACCCCGAGCCTGATGCGGGTGCCGGTGCAGGGCGACACCGCCTACCAGTTCGACGAGCAGGGCGACACGGTGCGGGTCAGGACCGCCAAGGTCACCGCGCAGGTGTCCACGGTCGATGGCCATGTCAGTTTCGCCGACGCCGAGGGCAAGCCGCTGCTGGCGGAAGTGGCCGGCGGGCGCAGCTTCGCGCCGCTGAAGGTGGAGGGCACCTCCTACCTGAGCACGCGCCAGCGCTTCGCCTCGCCCGACGACGAAGCCTTCTACGGCTTGGGCCAGCACCAGCAGGGCTGGATGAACCAGAAGGGCCGCAATGTCGAGCTGCTGCAGAGCAATATCGACCTGGCGGTGCCGTACCTGGTGTCCAGCCGCAACTACGGCATCCTGTGGGACAACAATTCGATCACCCGCATGGGCGACCCGCGCGGCCTGCAGCCGCTGCCGGCGTCGCTGAAGCTGTACGACGCCAAGGGCAAGCCGGGGGCGCTGACCGCGCGCTATTCGGTCAACGGCAAGCAGGTGGTCGAGCGCCGCGAGAAGGAGCTCAACTACCAGTACATCAAGGACCTGGCCAAGTTCCCGGCCAAGGCCAAGCCCAGCGACAAGAGCCGCATGCAGGTCAGCTGGGAAGGCGAGATCGAGGCCAGGAGCGGCGGCGAGCACAGCTTCTCGCTGTACTCCAGCGAGTACGCCAAGCTGTGGGTCGACGGCAAGCTGGTGGTCGACCGCTGGCGCCAGAACTGGAACCCGTGGCACAACGAGTTCACCCTGGCGCTGCAGCCGGGCCAGCGGCACAAGATCAAGGTCGAGTGGGACCTGATCGACCCCAGCTACATCGCGCTGCTGCACCGCGACCCGCTGCCGGCGGCCGAGGCCAAGGACCTGTCGCTGTGGTCCGAAGCCGGGCAGATGATCGACTACTACTTCGTCGCCGGCGCCGACGCCGACCAGGTCATCGCCGGTTACCGCGAACTGACCGGCAAGGCGGTGCTGCTGCCGAAGTGGGCCTACGGTTTCTGGCAGAGCCGCGAGCGCTACAAGAGCCAGGACGAACTGGTCGCCGCGCTGGCCGAGTACCGCAAGCGCAAGCTGCCGATCGACAACATCGTGCTCGACTGGTCGTACTGGCCGCAGGACGCGTGGGGCTC
This sequence comes from Xanthomonas sp. GW, assembly GCF_014236815.1. Lineage (NCBI taxonomy): Bacteria > Pseudomonadati > Pseudomonadota > Gammaproteobacteria > Lysobacterales > Lysobacteraceae > Xanthomonas > Xanthomonas sp. GW. Next base: position 2,942,195 of record NZ_CP051189.1, on the reverse strand, counting down.
GCACGACTTCGACAAGGCGCACTTCCCCGATCCGGACGGCATGGTCAAGTCGGTGCACGACATGCACGCGCAGATCATGATCTCGATCTGGCCGAAGTTCTATCCGACCACCGCCAACTACAAGGAACTCGCCGCCGCCGGGCACATGTACAAGCGCAACGTCGAAGTCGGCGAACTGGACTGGATCGGCAAGGGCTACAAGAACTCGTTCTACGACCCGTATTCGGCCGACGCGCAGGCGATCTACTGGCGGCAGATCAACGACAAGCTCAACAGCAAGGGCTTCGACGCCTGGTGGATGGACGCCGACGAGCCGGACGTGCATTCCAACCTGGACATCGGCGAGCGCAAGGCGCGCACTACGCCGACCGCGCTGGGCCCGTCCACCGAGTTCTTCAATTCCTACCCGTTGCCGCACACTCATGGCGTCTACGAAGGTGACCGCGCCGCCGACGGCAAGCGCGTGTTCATCCTCTCGCGCAAGGGCTATGCCGGCACCCAGCGCAATGCGGTGGCGGTGTGGAGCGGCGACATCGTCTCGCGTTGGGACGACATGCGCGATCAGATCTCCGCCGGCGTCAACGTCTCCATGTCCGGCCTGCCTAACTGGACCTTCGACATCGGCGGTTTCGCGGTGGAGAAGCGCTACGAGGACCAGGACCCGGCGCACCAGACCGAATGGCGCGAGCTCAACACGCGCTGGTTCCAGTTCGGCGCGTTCGTGCCGCTGTTCCGCTCGCACGGCCAGTTCCCGTTCCGCGAGATCTGGAACATCGCCCCGGAAGGCACGCCGTACTACGCGAGCATGGCCTACTACAGCCGCCTGCGGTATGCGCTGCTGCCGTACATCTACACGCTCGCCGGCGACACCTATCACCATGACGGGGTGATGATGCGCGGCCTGCCGATGGACTTCCCGCACGATCCCAAGGTCGCCGACATCAACGACGAATACCTGTTCGGACCGGCGTTCCTGGTCGCGCCGGTGACCCGTTTCGGCGCCACCTCGCGCCAGGTCTACCTGCCGGCCGGGACCTCGTGGATCGACTTCAACAGCGGCAAGCGCTACGACGGCGGCCAGAGCATCGACGCCGCCGCGCCGCTGCAGCGCATGCCGCTGTTCGTGCGCGCCGGTGCCATCGTGCCCACCACCACCGTGCAGCAATACGTGGACGAGGTGCCGAACGCGCCGCTGACCGTGGTCGTCTATACCGGCGCCGACGGCCAGTTCTCGCTGTACGAGGACGACGGCAAGGGCTATGGCTACGAGAAGGGCGAGTTCAGCCGCATTCCGCTGCGCTGGAACCAGGCCAAGGGCGTGCTGACCATCGGCGCGCGCGAGGGCAACTGGCCGGGCATGCTGGCCAAGCGCACCATCAACGTGCGCTTCGTCGACGGCGTGCGCGAGGAGACCGGGGCGCTGGAGCCCAAGGCCGACGCCAGCGTGCAATACAGCGGCAAGCCCCTGAACGTGGCGCGCAAGGCCGCGAAGGGCGTCAAGCGCGGCAAGGCGAAGTGATGGCCGCGGTACGCGGCAACCCGGGCGGGAACGGTGCCGTGGCGCGGGTGGCGTTGCGGCGCGTTTGCGGCGCGAGCGGTGCCGCTTCGCGCCCGGATTCGCTATGGGGCCGGTGTGGGCGAGTGGCCTGCGCCTGCCTCGCTTGGCCGCGCGTGCGTCCGCCGCAGGCGAACGGAGGTGCAGGATGAGCATCGCGTTGACCCGTCGCGAGTTGTGCAAGGCGATCGGCGGCGGCCTGGTCGCCAGTCTCGCGGTGCCGGGCGCGGCGCTCGCTGCCGATGCCGATGCCGGTGCTGGTGCTGGTGCCGGTGCCGGTGCCGGTGCCGATACCGCGCGCGTGCCGGTACCGGCAACTGCCGTCGAACCGGCCGCGCTGCAGCTGTGGTACCCGCGCCCGGCCACGCAATGGGTGGAGGCGCTGCCGGTCGGCAACGGCCGGCTCGGTGCGATGGTGTGGGGCGGCATCGCCCACGAACGCCTGCAGTTGAACGAAGACACGCTGTATGCGGGTCAGCCCCACGATGCGACCTCGCCGGAGGCGTTGGCGGCGTTGCCGCAGGTACGCGCGTTGATCTTCGCCGGTCGCTATGCCGAGGCCGAGGCATTGGCCGATGCGAAGATGCTGTCGCGCCCGCGCAAGCAGATGCCGTACCAGCCGCTGGCCGACCTGCTGCTGGACTACGACCGTGCCGACGGCATCGACGGCTATCGGCGCGAACTCGATCTGGACACCGCGCTGGCCAGCACTCGCTTTGTCTCGGGCGACGCCACGCATGTGCGCGAGGTGTTCGTCTCGCCAACCGAACAGTGCATCGTGGTGCGCCTGTCCTGCGATCACCCGGGCCGTATCTCGCTGCGCATCGGCATCGACAGCCCGCAGGCCGGCGAGGTCACGCAAGAGCAGGGCGCGTTGCTGTTCGCCGGGCGCAACGCCGGTTTCGCCGGCATCGAGGGCGGGCTGCGCTTCGCGTTGCGCGTGCTGCCGCAGGCCACTGGCGGCCAGGCCCGCATCGAGCGCGGGCGGATCCGCATCGAAAACGCCGACGAGGTGGTGCTGCTGCTGACCGCCGCCACCAGCTACCGGCGCTACGACGACGTCGGCGGCGATCCGCTGGCGCTCAGCGCCACGCAACTGCGCAAGGCCGCGGCGCTGCCCTATGCGCAGTTGCTGCAGCGGCATCTGGCTGAACACCGGCGCCTGTTCCGACGGGTCGCGATCGACCTGGGCAGCAGCGCCGCCGCGCAGCTGCCCACCGACGAACGCGTGCGCCGCTACGCCGACGGCAACGATCCGGCGCTGGCCGCGCTCTACCACCAGTACGGCCGCTACCTGCTGATCAGCAGTTCGCGGCCGGGCAGCCAGCCGGCCAACCTGCAGGGCGTGTGGAACGACCTGATGCAGCCGCCGTGGGAGAGCAAGTACACGGTCAACATCAATACCGAGATGAACTACTGGCCCAGCGAAGCCAACGCCCTGCACGAGTGTGTGGAACCGCTGGAAGCCATGCTGTTCGATCTGGCAGAAACCGGCGCCCGCACTGCGCGGGCGATGTACGACGCGCCGGGCTGGGTGGTGCACAACAACACCGACCTGTGGCGCCAGGCCGGGCCGGTCGACGGCGTGAAGTGGAGCCTGTGGCCGATGGGCGGCGTCTGGCTGCTGCAACAGCTGTGGGACCGCTGGGACTACGGCCGCGATCGCGCCTACCTGCAGCGCATCTATCCGTTGTTCAAGGGCGCGGCCGAGTTCTTCGTCGCCACCCTGGTGCGCGATCCGCAGAGCGGCGCGATGGTGACCAACCCATCGATGTCGCCGGAGAACCGGCATCCGTTCGGCGCGGCACTGTGCGCCGGCCCGGCGATGGACGCGCAATTGTTGCGCGATCTTTTTGCGCAGTGCATCAAAATGGGCCGCTTGCTGGGCGTGGACGCGGCCTTCGGCGAGCGCCTGGCGACGCTGCGCGCGCAGCTGCCGCCGGACCGCATCGGCGGCGCCGGGCAGCTGCAGGAGTGGCAGCAGGACTGGGACATGCAGGCCCCGGAAATCCACCATCGCCACGTCTCGCATCTGTATGCGCTGCATCCGTCCAGCCAGATCAACCTGCGCGACACCCCGGCGCTGGCCGCCGCCGCCCGGCGCTCGCTGCAGCTCCGCGGTGATAGCGCTACCGGTTGGGGCCTCGGCTGGCGCCTGAACCTGTGGGCGCGACTGCGCGATGGCGAGCATGCGCATCGTATTCTGGCGATGCTGCTGGCGCCCGAGCGCACCTATCCGAATCTGTTCGACGCGCATCCGCCGTTCCAGATCGACGGCAACTTCGGCGGCACCGCGGGCATCACCGAAATGCTGCTGCAGAGTTGGGGCGACAGCATCTGGCTGTTGCCGGCGCTGCCGCAGGCCTGGCCGCAGGGGCAGGTGCGCGGTCTGCGCGTACGCGGCGCGGCGGGCGTGGATCTGGCCTGGCGCGATGGCCGCCTGCAGCATGCGCGACTGAGCAGCGAGCGTGGCGGGCACTACACTTTGGTTTACGGCGGGCACACCCTGACCGCCGATCTTTCTCCTGGAGCGACGATGGAACTGGGTTTGCACGACGATCGGCTGGTGCGGCAATGAGTCTGTACATCGGCCTGGACGTGGGCACGCAGAGCGTCAAGCTGCTCGCCTACGATGCGGATAGCCGCCGCGTGGTCGCCACGCACGGCCATGCGCTGGAATTGATCAGCCGCGACGACGGCACCCGCGAGCAGCAGGCGCAATGGTGGATCGACGGCATCGTCGCCTGCTTCGCCGCGCTGAGCGCCGAGCAGCGCGCGCAGGTGCGGGCGATTTCGGTGTCCGGCCAGCAGCACGGCTTCGTGCCGGTGGATGCGCAAGGGCAGGTCACCGCGCCGGTCAAGCTGTGGTGCGACACCAGCACCCAACTGGAGTGCGAGGAGATCATGCAGGCCGCTGGCGGCGAACAGCGCTGCGTGGAGCTGGCCGGCAACCCGATCCTGGCCGGCTACACCGCCTCCAAGCTGCCGTGGACGCGCAAGCACCGCAGCGACGCGTACGCCAGCATGACCTCGGTGCTGCTGCCGCACGACTACGTCAATTTCTGGCTCACCGGCGAGCGCTACACCGAGTTCGGCGACGCCTCCGGCAGCGGCTGGCTGGACGTGCGCACCCGGCAGTGGTCGGCGCCGCTGCTGCAGGCGATCGATCCGCAGCGCGACCTGGCCGCGGCGCTGCCGCCGCTGGTGCCGACCGAAACCACCTTCGCCCTGTCCGCGGCCGCGGCGCAGACCCTGGGCCTGCCGCGCGAGGTGCGCGTGGCCACCGGCGGCGGCGACAACATGATGGCCGCGATCGGCACCGGCAACGTGGTGCCCGGGCGGCTGACGATGAGCCTGGGCACGTCCGGCACGCTGTTCGCGTACGCCGATCGGCCGGTGGTGGACGATGCCGCGCGCTGGGCCGCGTTCTGCTCGTCCAGCGGCGGCTGGCTGCCGCTGATCTGCACGATGAACTGCACCGTGGCCACCGAGACCATCTCGCGCCTGTTCGGGATCAAGACCGGGCAGGGTGAGGCCTTGCTCGAGGCCACCGCGCCCGGCGCTGGCGGGCTGGTGTTGCTGCCGTTCTTCAACGGCGAGCGCACCCCGAACCTGCCGGCCGCGCGCGGCTGCATGACCGGCATGGACCTCCACAACACCACCCCGGCGCATTTCTACCGCGCGGCGATGGAAGGCGCCAGCTACAGCCTGCGCAACGGCTTCGACGCCTTCGTCGATGCCGGGCTGGCGTTCGACTCGATCTACGTCACCGGCGGCGGCAGCAAGAGCGCCGGCTGGCGGCAGCTGATCGCCGACCTGTTCGGCTTGCCGGTGCACGTGCCGGCGCAGGCCGAGGGGGCTGCGTTCGGCGCCGCGCTGCAGGCGCTGTGGGCCGACGGCCACGCGCAGGGCGACCAGGCCAGCCTGGCCGAGGTGGTGCTGCAGCACCAGCAGGACGAGGCGACGCTGTCGGCGCAGCCCGATCCGCAACGCGGCGCGCAGTACCAGGCGCACTACCAGACCTTCTTGAAGCACTTGCACGCCATTGGCCCGCTCTACGCCGGCTGATCCACTTTTTCCCCCGCAAACGCACAGCAGGATTTCGTCATGAGCAACTCCGTCTACATCGGCGCCAAGGAATACTTCCCGGGCATCGGCCGCATCGCGTTCGAAGGCAAGGCCTCGGACAATCCGCTCGCCTTCAAGGTCTACGACGCGAACAAGCGCATCGGCGACAAGACCATGGCCGAGCACCTGCGCTTCGCGGTGGCGTACTGGCACAGCTTCTGCGGCAACGGCGCCGATCCGTTCGGCCCGGGCACGCGCGCCTATCCGTGGGACGCCGGCAGCGACGCGCTGGGCCGCGCCGAGGCCAAGGCCGATGCGGCGTTCGAGTTCTTCACCAAGCTCGGCGTGCCGTACTACTGCTTCCACGACATCGACCTGGCGCCGGACGCGGATGAGGTCGGCCAGTACGAAAAGAATCTGCAACACATGGTCGGCATCGCCAAGCAGCGCCAAGCCGACACCGGCATCAAGCTGCTGTGGGGCACCGCCAACCTGTTCTCGCACCCGCGCTACATGAACGGCGCTTCGACCAACCCGGATTTCAACGTGGTCGCGCGCGCGGCGGTGCAGGTCAAGGCCGCGCTCGACGCCACCGTCGAACTGGGCGGCGAGAACTACGTGTTCTGGGGCGGCCGCGAAGGCTATGCCAGCCTGCACAACACGCAGATGAAGCGCGAGCAGGACAATATGGCGCGCTTTTTGACCATCGCCCGCGACTACGGTCGCAGCATCGGCTTCAAAGGCAATTTCCTGATCGAGCCCAAGCCGATGGAGCCGATGAAGCACCAGTACGACTTCGATAGCGCCACGGTGATCGGCTTCCTGCGCCAGCACGGCCTGGACCAGGACTTCAAGCTCAACATCGAGGCCAACCACGCCACGCTGTCGGGCCACAGCTTCGAGCACGACCTGCAGGTGGCCAGCGATGCCGGGCTGCTCGGCAGCATCGACGCCAACCGCGGCAATCCGCAGAACGGTTGGGACACCGACCAGTTCCCGACCGACCTGTACGACACGGTCGGCGCGATGCTGGTGGTGCTGCGGCAGGGCGGGCTGGCGCCGGGCGGCTTGAACTTCGACGCCAAGGTGCGGCGCGAGTCGTCCGATCCGCAGGATCTGTTCCTGGCCCACATCGGCGGCATGGACGCGTTCGCGCGTGGATTGGAAGTGGCCCATGCGCTGCTGACGTCCTCGCCACTGGAGCAATGGCGCGCCGAGCGCTACAGCAGCTTCGACAGCGGCGCCGGCGCGGCGTTCGCGGCCGGCAGCAGCACGCTGGCGGACCTGGCGGCGCACGCGGCCAAGGCCGGCGCGCCGAAGCAGGCCAGCGGCCGCCAGGAAGCCTACGAGAACCTGATCAACCAGTACCTGATCCGCTGATGCGCGCGACGGCCGGCGGCACCCTTGCCGCCGGCCGCGCTGTCCTTCCCCGATGGCGGCCTTCCTTTCTGCACGACACCAGGTGACTCAATGTCCAGCGTATCCCTAGACCGCGCCCATGGCGCAGGCGAGAACACGCGCCTCATCATCCTCATCAGTTGCGTCGCCACCATCGGCGGCTTCCTGTTCGGCTTCGACAGCGGCGTGATCAACGGCACCGTCGACGGCCTCAAGCAGACTTTCCATTCCAGCGCCGCCGGCACCGGCTTCGAGGTCGCCTCGATGCTGCTGGGCTGCGCGTTCGGCGCGTTCTTCGCCGGCTGGCTGGCCGACCGGCTCGGCCGCCGTGCGGTGCTGATCATCTCCGCGGTGCTGTTCCTGCTGTCGGCGCTTGGCGCCGGCGCCTCGCACAGTTCGATGTTCTTCGTTTTCGCCCGGGTCATGGGCGGCTTCGCGGTCGGCGCGGCCAGCGTGATGTCGCCGGCCTACATCGCCGAGGTCGCGCCGGCGCGCTATCGCGGGCGCCTGGCCACGGTGCAGCAGATCGCGATCATCAGCGGCCTGTTCACCGCGTTCCTGAGCAACTACGTGCTGGTCAAGCTGGCCAGCGCCTCGACCGAGCCCCTGTGGCTGGGCCAGGCCGCTTGGCGCTGGATGTTCTGGATGCAGGCGTTCCCGTCGCTGGTGTTCCTGCTGCTGTTGCTGGCGATCCCGGAAAGCCCGCGCTACCTGGTGGTCAAGGGCCGCCGCGAGGATGCGCTGGCGGTGCTGACCAGGCTGTACGGCCCGCGCGAGGCGCAGGCCAAGCTCACCGAGATCTCCGCCTCGCTGGCGGCCGACCAGCACAAGCCGAAGCTGTCGGACCTGGTCAGCAAGGTCACCGGCAAGGTGCGCCCGATCGTGTGGATCGGCATCGGCCTGGCCACCTTCCAGCAGCTGGTCGGCATCAACGTGGTGTTCTACTACGGCGCGGTGCTGTGGCAGGCGGTGGGCTTCTCCGAGAGCGATTCGCTGCTGATCAACGTGCTGTCCGGCGCGCTGAGCATCGGCGCCTGCCTGATCACGGTGATGCTGATCGACAAGATCGGGCGCAAACCCTTGCTCTGGATCGGCTCGGCCGGCATGGCGGTGTCGCTGGCGCTGGTCACGCTGGCCTTCGCCAGCGCCTCGCTGGACGCGGCGGGCAAGCTGGCGATGTCGCCGGGCATGGGCCGGCTGGCGCTGGTTGCGGCCAACGTCTACGTGATCTTCTTCAACATGTCCTGGGGCCCGGTGATGTGGGTGATGCTGGGCGAGATGTTCCCGAACCAGATCCGCGGCTCCGGCCTGGCGGTGGCGGGCGCGGCGCAGTGGACCTCGAACTTCGCCATCACCGTGTCGTTCCCGATCCTGCTCGGCAGCATCGGCCTGGCCGGCGCCTACGGCATCTACACCGTGGCCGCGTTCATCTCGGTGTTCTTCGTGCTCAAGTACGTGTACGAGACCAAGGGCCGCGAGCTGGAGCAGATGCAGGGCTGAGTCCGCGCCGGCGCGGTCCAGGCCGCGCCGGTGCCGAACGAACGGCCGCCGGCGGGGCGGATCGCGGCCATGGCCCGTTGCGCAGCGCGCGGTGGCTGTGCCCAGGGCCAGCCGCCGCATCGGCCGGCCCCACAACGCAAAAGCCCCGCCAGGGCGGGGCTTTTGTGGTTTTCGCTGCAGGCAAGGCGACGATGGTGCTCCCTAGGGGGCTCGAACCCCTGTTTTAGCCTTGAGAGGGCCACGTCCTAACCATTAGACGAAGGGAGCAGGTTGGTCGCATCGATTGCAGGGCGCTAGTATATGGGGCTAGCCGCCCGGCGGCAATCCCGCAACTCGATACGGAAGCGCCATCATCAATCCGCCAGTTCCTGTGCCGTTCACCCTGCAGCTGATCCCGCGCGATCAGCACAACGTCTCGCGCAAGGACATCAGTCCCAATGCGTTGCGCGTGCTGTACCGGCTGCGCGAAGCCGGCTTCGGCGCGTACCTGGTCGGCGGCGCGGTCCGCGATCTGCTGGTCGAGCTGCAGCCCAAGGACTTCGACGTCGCCACCGACGCCACCCCCGAGCAGGTCAAGCAGCTGTTCCGCAACTGCCGCCTGATCGGCCGCCGCTTCCGCCTGGCGCACGTGGTGTACGGCCGCGAGATCATCGAAGTGGCCACGTTCCGCGCCAACGTCGACGACGGCAGCGGCGACCGCGAGCTCGACAACGGCCGCCTGGTCCGCGACAACGTCTACGGCAGCATCGAGGACGACGCGGTACGCCGCGACTTCACCTGCAACGCGCTGTACTACGCGATCGAGGATTTCTCGGTGCGCGACTACACCGGCGGCTTCGCCGACGTACAGGCGCGGCTGATGCGCATGATCGGCGACCCCGAGCAGCGCTACCGCGAAGACCCGGTGCGCATGCTGCGCGCGGTGCGCCTGGCCGCCAAGCTGGACTTCGAGATCGAGCCGAGCACCGCCGAGCCGATCCCGCGCCTGGCCGGGCTGCTGGCCGAAGCGGCGCCGGCACGGCTGTTCGAGGAAGTGCTGAAGCTGTTCCTGTCCGGCGACGGCGTGGCCAGCTTCGAGGGCCTGGAGCGCTACGGCCTGCTCGCCGCGCTGTTCCCGGAGAGTGCCGCGGCGCTGCATTCCAACCGCAGCGGCGCGCTGCGGCGGATGCTGATCGAAGGCCTGCGCAACACCGATGCGCGGGTGGCCAACGACGAGCCGGTGTCGCCGGCGTTCCTGTTCGCGCTGCTGCTGTGGCCGGCCTACTGCCGCGCGCTGATGGCGCTGCAGAAGCAGGGCATGCAGTTGGAGGAGGCGCAGCGTCGCGCCGCCGACCGGGTGACCCTGCATCAGCTGAGCACGGTCGCGCTGCCGCGGCGCTTCTCGCTGCCGATGCAGGAGATCTGGCTGCTGCAGTCGCGCTTCACCTCGCGCCAGAAGAAGCGGGTGGTGCGCACGCTGTCGCATCCGCGCTTCCGCGCCGCATTCGATTTCCTGATCCTGCGCCAGTCGGCCTCGGCCGAGCACGAGGCCGACATCGCCTATTGGCGCGAACTGCAGCAGCAGCCCGGCTACGCGCCGCCGCCGCGCGGCTTCGACCCGGAGATCGACTACGTCGGCGACGAGGTGGCGATGGCCCCGGCCGACAGCGAGGAAACCCCCAAGCGCCGCCGGCGCCGGCGCCGGCGTCCGGATGCCGCCGCACCGGCCGAGTGAGCGCCTCGCTCAGCCCCGCGCCGGTGCAGGCCTGCATCGGCCTGGGCGGCAACCTCGGCGATGCGGTCGCGACCCTGCGCGCGGCCATCGCCGAGTTGGACACGCTGCCGCACACGCGCCTGCTGCGCGCCTCGCAGCTGTACCGCAGCCCGGCCTGGGGCAACCAGGCGCAGCCGGATTTCATCAACGCCGCGGCCGTGCTCAGCACCACGCTGCCGGCGTTGGAGCTGCTGCAGGCGCTGCTGGCGCTGGAAGGCCGCCACGGCCGTCAGCGCACCCCCGGCGAGCGCTGGGGTCCGCGCACCCTGGACCTGGACCTGCTGCTGTACGCCGAGGCGGTGATCGACCTGCCCGGGCTGCAGGTGCCGCACCCGCACCTGCACCAGCGCGGCTTCGCCTTGTTGCCGCTGGCCGAGATCGCCGCCGAGGCGACCATCCCCGGCCATGGAACGGTGCGTGACATACGCGACCGCATCGAAACCGACGGGATCGTGGCAATCGGTAGATAATGCCCGGCTTATCACCGCACCGCATGAGCTTATGAGCAGCCACGCCGACAGCAAGCCCTGGACCGTTCCCGCCCTGGCCGAGGCCAAGCGCCGCCAGCAGAAACTGGTGATGCTGACCGCCTACGACGCCGGCTTCGCGCGCGCGTTCGACGCCAACGGCGTGGACCTGATCCTGATCGGCGATTCGCTGGGCATGGTGGTGCAGGGCCACGACTCGACCCTGCCGGTGACCGTGGACGACATCGTCTACCACACCGCCGCGGTGGCACGGGTGCTGCAGCGCGCGCTGCTGGTGGCCGACCTGCCGTTCCAGTCCGACGCCACCCCCGAGCGCGCGCTGGACGCCTCGACCCGGCTGCTGCAGGCCGGCGCGGAGATGGTCAAGCTGGAGGGCGCCGGGCACAAGCTGGAGGTGATCCGCTTCCTCAGCGAGCGCGACATCCCGGTGTGTTCGCACCTGGGCCTGACCCCGCAGTCGGTGCTGACCTTCGGCGGCTACAAGATCCAGGGCCGCGAGGAGGCCGCCGCGGCCAAATTGCTCGACGACGCCAAGGCGGTGGCCACGGCCGGCGCCGCGCTGCTGGTGCTCGAATGCGTGCCGTCGCCGCTGGCCGCGCGGATCACCGCGGCGATCGACATCCCCACCATCGGCATCGGCGCCGGCCCCGACTGCGACGGCCAGGTGCTGGTGCTGCACGACTTCCTGGGCCTGGACAGCGGCCACCGGCGGCCGCGCTTCGTCAAGGATTTCCTGGCCGAAGGCGGCTCCATCGCCGGCGCCGTGCGCGCCTACGCCGACGCCGTGCGCGCCGGCACCTTCCCCGACGCCGAACACGCCTACGCCAAATGATCGAGACCATCACCGACCTGGCCCGGCTGCGCGCCGTCGTTTCCGGCTGGAAGCGGCAGGGCCTGCGCGTGGCCTTCGTGCCGACCATGGGCAACCTGCACGCCGGGCATTTCTCGCTGGTGATGCTGGCCCGGCAATACGCCGACCGGGTGGTGTCCAGCGTGTTCGTCAATCCGACCCAGTTCGGCCCGAACGAGGACTTCACCCGCTACCCGCGCACCCCCGAGGCCGACACCAGCGGCCTGGAAGGCGCCGGCTGCGACGTGCTGTGGCTGCCGACGGTGGAGAGCATGTACCCGCTGGGCGTGGAGCTGGCGCTGCGCATGCATACGCCCGGGGTCAGCGAAGTGCTGGAAGGCGCTTGCCGGCCGGGGCATTTCGATGGCGTCTGCACCGTGGTCGCGCGCCTGTTCAACCAGGTGCAGCCGGACCTGGCCGCATTCGGCAAGAAGGATTACCAGCAACTGGCGGTGATCCGGCAGATGGTCGCCGACCTGGCGTTCCCGATCGAGATCCTGGGCGGCAGCATCGTGCGCGAGGCCGACGGCCTGGCGATGAGTTCGCGCAACCAGTACCTGTCGGCCGAAGAGCGGCCGCGCGCGGCGCAGATCCGCCAGACCCTGCTGGCGATGCGCGACGCGCATGTCGCCGGGCAGCCGCGCGCCGAGATCGAGGCGGCGGCGACCAGGCAGTTGCAGGAGGTCGGCTTCGAGGTCGACTACACCGTGCTGCGCCTGCCCGACCTGAGCGAGCCGCAGGACCAGGAAGGCTCGCGCGTGGCCCTGATCGCCGCGCGTCTGGGGCGCACCCGGTTGATCGACAATCTGGAGTTTTGAGCGCGGCAGCGCGTAGTGGCTGCTGCGTCGTCGTCGGCAATGTGCCGAATGCGATCGAGGTTGGCGGATCGCCGGTAGGCTTCGCGCGTCGCGACTGAAGTCGCTCCCACAGGGGGCTATCGAGCCCGCCGCTTCGTTCGTCGCGGCTGAAGCCGTTCCTACAGGGACTTGCGGCGGGCCGGCTGGGTGCACTGTAGGAGGGGCTTCAGCCCCGACTGTGTCCGAAGCCGTCGAGCTTGCCGCTTCGTTCGTCGCGGCTAAAGCCGCTCCTACAGGGACTTGCGGCGAGCCGGCTGGGTGCACTGTGGGAGGGGCTTCAGCCCCGACGCTGTCCGAAGCCGTCAGGCCCGCCGCTTCGTGGCGCTATCCGCAACCGCGGGATTCGCCGCTCGGCCGGCCGCGGTTGGTGTCGCTAACAGCGCGCAGTGCCGCATCGAGCAGCCAAATCGTGTCCTGCGCTCGGCATGCCGGGACGCGCAGCGGACAACGCCGTGCATACGCCGCCAAGCCTTGCTGCCACTGCCGCTTAACCCCTCGGCTGTTAAACTGCGCATCTTTCCCCACCGCAGTACTGCAAGCATGCAACTGAGCCTGTTGAAGACCAAGATCCACCGCGCCACCGTCACCCATTCGGAGCTCAACTACGAAGGGTCGATCGCCATCGACGGGCTGCTGCTGGACGCCACCGGCATCCGCGAGTTCGAGCAGGTGCACATCTGGGACGTCACCAACGGCGCACGCTTCAGCACCTACGCGATCCGCGCCGACGAAGGCAGTGGCATCGTCTCGCTCAACGGCGGCGCCGCGCGCCACGTGCAGGTCGGCGACCTGATCATCATCGCCGCCTTCGCCGGCATGAGCGAAGAGGAAGCCGCGCGCTTCCAGCCGACCCTGGTCTACGTGGACGGCGCCAACAAGATCACCCATACCAACCACAGCATCCCGAAGCAGGCCGCATGACACAGTCCAACGGTTTCGACGCACTGCATTCCCACGCCCAGCGCTTGCGCGGGGCGCGCCTTCCCGAACTGCTGGCCGCCGAGCCGGGCCGGGTCGAAGACCTGGCGCTGCAGGTCGGGCCGTTGTACTTCAACTTCGCGCGGCAGAAATACGACCGCGCCGCGCTCGACGCACTGCTGGCGCTGGCCGCCGAGCACGACGTGGCCGGCGCGTTCCAGCGCCTGTTCCGCGGCGAGACGGTCAACGTCACCGAAGGCCGTGCCGCGCTGCACACCGCCTTGCGCGGCGAGCTCAGCGGCGCGCCGGTCGCGGCCGAGGCCAATGCCAGCGCGCGCGACGTGCAGCAGCGCATGCGCGCGCTGATCGACGCGCTGGCGCAGACCGAGGTCACCGACATCGTCAGCGTCGGCATCGGCGGTTCCGACCTGGGCCCGCGCCTGGTCGCCGACGCGCTGCGTCCGGTCGAAGGCGCGCGCTTCCGCGTGCACTTCGTCTCCAACGTCGACGGCGCGGCGATGCAGCGCACGCTGGCCACGCTGGATCCGGCGCGTACCGCCGGCGTGCTGATCTCCAAGACCTTCGGCACCCAGGAAACCCTGCTCAACGGCCAGATCCTGCGCGACTGGCTCGGCGGCAGCGAGCGCCTGTATGCGGTCAGCGCCAACCCCGAGCGCGCCGCCAAGGCCTTCGACATCGCCGCCAACCGCGTGCTGCCGATGTGGGACTGGGTCGGCGGGCGCTACTCGCTGTGGTCGGCGGTGGGCTTCCCGATCGCGCTGGCGATCGGCGCCGACGGCTTCGAGCAGTTGCTGGCCGGCGCCGCGCAGTTCGACGAACACGCGCTGACCGCGCCGCTGCCGCGCAACGTGGCGGTGCTGCACGCGCTGACCACGCTGTGGAACCGCAACGTGCTCGGCTACGCCACGCAGGCGGTGATGACCTACGACCAGCGCCTGGCGCTGCTGCCGGCCTACCTGCAGCAGTTGGTGATGGAGAGCCTGGGCAAGCGCGTGCGGCTGGACGGCAGCCCGGTGCAGGCCGATACCGTGCCGGTGTGGTGGGGCGGCGCCGGCACCGACGTGCAGCACAGTTTCTTTCAGGCGCTGCATCAGGGCACCAGCGTGGTGCCGGCCGATTTCATCGGCTGCATCCACAACGACGATCCGTACACGGTCAACCACCAGGCGCTGCTGGCCAACCTGCTGGCGCAGACCGAGGCGCTGGCGAACGGGCAGGGCAGCGACGACCCGCACCGCGACTATCCGGGCGGCCGCCCGAGCACGCTGATCCTGCTCGACGCGCTGACCCCGCAGGCGCTGGGCGCGCTGATCGCGATGTACGAGCACAGCGTCTACGTGCAGTCGGTGATCTGGGGCATCAACGCCTTCGACCAGTTCGGCGTGGAACTGGGCAAGCACCTGGCCAGCCAGCTGCTGCCGGCGCTGCAGGGCGAAACCACCGAAGTCGCCGACCCGGTGACGCGGGCGATCCTGGCGCGTTTGCGCGGCTGAGTCGCCGCTGCCGGATTCGGCGGCCTGCCGTGCAGCGCAGCAGCGATGCACGGCAGGTGGCGCCGCGGTCCGGTTCGCTGGATGGGCGACCATGTCCCTTCGATGAGAATGCGCCGGCTCGGGACAGCGAGCGGCGCCGACCGCGCGCTTCTCGCATAGCAGGGCGCAAGCGGCGTTGCCGATAGTCGCTCCGCACCATACGCCCCGGTGTTGTCAGCCTTGGCCCGCGAATGCCGTGTGTAACCTGCATCAGCAGTGTGAACGTCTCTGCACGTGGCATAGACAGCCAACTTACGGCGCTTGGCTGTAATATGAACGGGCATATAACACTTCAGCTTTTGGAACGACGATGCCGGACAACCCCGCGGGAACCGCCGAGGACCCCATCCAGATCAGCCATCTGGATTTCCCCGTGGTGGGGATCGGCGCATCGGCCGGCGGCCTGGTCGCGGTGTCCGCGCTGTTGGCGAACCTGCCGGCGGACAACGGCATGGCCTTCGTGGTCATCCTGCATCTGTCGCCCAAGCATGAGAGCAGTGCCGACCAGCTGCTGCAGCGCTCCACGCGCATGCCGGTGGTGCAGGTCAGCCATCCGCAACAGATCGAACGCAATCACGTCTATGTGATTTCGCCGTCGGTGGATCTGTTGATGAACGACGGCAGCCTGATCGTGCAGAGCGCCGCGCGTCCGCGCGGGCGGCATACCGCCATCGATACCTTCTTCCGCACCTTGTCGCAGGCCCATCGCGATCGCGCGGTCGGCATCGTGTTGTCCGGCACCGGGTCCGACGGGGCGGTCGGCATCGCCGCGCTGAAGGAGTATGGCGGGGTGACCCTGGTGCAATCGCCGGACGACTCCGAGTACGAGGACATGCCGCGCAATGCGATCGCCAGCGGCTTCGTCGACTTCGTGCTGCCGGTGGTGGAAATGCCGCAGAAGCTGATGCAACTGTGGCAGAACGCGCGCCAGATCGTGCTGCCGGCAGAGGGCGAGATCGACGAGCCGACCATGGCGAAAAAGGTCCAGGCCAGCCGCAGCGACGAGGAGGCGCTGCGCGACATCCTGGGCATGCTCAGCGCGCGTACCGGGCACGATTTCCACCACTACAAGCGCGCCACCGTGCTGCGCCGGATCGAGCGGCGGCTGCAGGTCAACCTGCTCAAGGATATCGCCAGCTACCGCGACTTCCTGGCCGCCAACGAGGCGGAAACCGCGGCGCTGCTCAGCGACATGCTGATCAGCGTGACCAATTTCTTTCGCGACCGCGAGGCGTTCGAAGCGCTGGAACGCGACATCGTTCCAAGCCTGCTGGAGCGTGGCCGCGACAGCGGTTCGGTGCGGGTATGGACCCCGGGATGCGCGACCGGCGAAGAACCGTATTCGATCGCCATGCTGCTGTGCGACGAGGCCGCACGCAGCGAGTCGGTGCCGGCGATCCAGGTGTTCGCCACCGATATCGACGAGCGCGCGCTGGCCCGCGCGCGCGCCGGCCTGTATCCCGATTCCATCGTGACCGACGTACCGCCGGCGCGGCTGCGCGAGTATTTCAACCATGAGCACCACCAATACCGGGTCAAGAAGCACGTGCGCGACCGGGTGCTGTTCGCGCTGCACAACGTGCTGCGCGATCCGCCGTTCTCACGGGTGGACCTGATCTGCTGCCGCAACCTGCTGATCTACCTGGACCGCGAGATCCAGGCGCGGCTGCTGCAGGTGTTCCACTTCGCGCTCACCCCCGGCGGCTACCTGTTCCTCGGCAGTTCCGAATCGGCGGATGCGGCCTCGGCCCTGTTCGAGCCGGTGGACAAGAAGAACCGGATCTTCCGTGCGCGTGCGCAGTCGCGCAACCTGGTGACGCCGAGCCTGCCGCTGCGCGCCGGAGCGCACGTCGGCGCACTGCCGGCGCCGGCCGCGCGGCCCCGCGGGTTCTCGTTCGCCGAGGTGCATCAGCGCGTGCTCGAGCACTACGCGCCGCCCAGCGTGGTCATCGACCAGGACTACAACATCGTGCACATGTCCAGCGAGGTCGGCCGTTTCATGCAATTCGCGGGCGGCGAACCCAGCTACAACCTGCTGGCGGTGGTCGACCCGGCCCTGCGGCTGGAGCTGCGCAGCGCCTTGTTCCAGGCGGTGCACACCAAGCGCAGCGTGGAAGCACGGCAGGTGCGCCTGGAGCGCAATGGCGTGCGCAGCTATCTGAACATGGTGGTGCGGCCGTTCCGCGATCCCGATGCGGACGCCAATTTCATGCTGGTGTTCTTCGACGAGGTCGACGACACGCTGAGCCCCAAGCAGGGGAACGATGCGCCGCCGGCCAAGGATGCGGTGCTGCTGCGGCTGGAGGAAGAGCTGCAGGCCACGCGCGACCGACTGCAGACCACGATCGAGCAGTCCGAGACCTCGACCGAGGAATTGAAGGCCTCCAACGAGGAACTGCAGGCGATCAACGAGGAACTGCGCTCGGCCACCGAAGAACTGGAAACCAGCAAGGAGGAGCTGCAGTCGCTCAACGAGGAGTTGACCACGGTCAACTACGAACTCAAGAGCAAGGTGGACGAGGCCGCGGAGATCAACGACGACCTGCGCAACTTCATCGGCTCCACCGAGATCGCCACGATCTTCGTCGACGCCGAGTTGCGCATCAAGCGCTACACCCCGCACGCCGAGGGCATCTTCAGCATCATCCCGGCCGACGTCGGCCGGCGCCTGCTGGACATCACCCACCGCCTGGACTATCCGGAACTGGCCGCCGACGCGCAGATCGCGTTCTCCTCGTTGCAGGTGCGCGAGCGCGAGGTGCGGGCGATCGACGGTCGCACCTATATCGCCCGCGTGCTGCCGTACCGCACCCAGGAGAACCGGATCGACGGCGCGGTGCTGACCTTCGTCGACGTCACCAGCCTGCGCCACGCCGAACGGCAGGCGCGCGAGTCCGGACCCGCGGCCGGCACGCTGCCGGGCGAGGGCGGCGCGCTCGGCGTGGTCGCCCTTGACGCGGACGGCGCGATCAGTCACTGGAGTGCCGGCGCCAGCGAACTCCTCGGCCATGCGCCCGGCGACATGCTCGGAACGCCGTTCGCGCAGCTGTACGTGCAGCACACGGGGCGTATCGCAGGCAACGCGCCGGCCACACCGGGGGCCGGTCACGAACCGCACATCGAGCGCCGTGCGTTGCGTTGCCGGAACGGCGACAGCGTGGAACTGTTCGAGATGACGCTGCCGCTGGGCGTGGCTGCGGCCGCGTCGCTGCTGACCCTGCTGTGGCGGCCGGCGCCGGAGCACCCGGCGGTGGTCGGCGCCAGCGCGTCGGCATCGGCACTGGATGCGGACGCGGGCGGCGAGCAGGACCTGAAAGGCGATTTCCTGGCGGTGATGTCGCACGAGCTCAAGCACCCGCTGAACCTGATCAGCGTCAACGTCGAGCTGCTGTCGCGCATGTCCGAAGTGCGCGATTCCAAGAAGGGTTCCGCGATCGTGGACGTGGTCAAGCGCGCGATCCATGGACAGGCCAAGATCATCGACGACCTGCTGGACCTGTCGCGCATCCGTACCGGCAAGTTGCGCCTGCACATCACCGACCTGGCGCTGCTGCCGCTGACCCGCAACATCGTCGACGTGGCCGCGGCCGACAGCGCGGCCTCGGAACTGCAGCTGAGCTTGTTGTGCGAGGAAGAAGACCTGCTGGTGCGCGGCGACGCGCAGCGGGTGGAGCAGATCGTCTGGAACCTGGTGTCCAACGCGATCAAGTTCACCCCGCCCGGCGGCCGCGTCAGCGTGCGCATCTCCCGGGTCGGCGGCTACGCCGGCTGGCGGTGGAAGACACCGGGCTGGGCATCAGCCCGGATTTCCTGCCGCGCGTGTTCGACATGTTCGGCCAGGCCGCGGCGCGCGCGGCCAGCAAGCAGACCGGGCTGGGCATCGGCCTGGCGCTGGTGCGGCAGCTGGTGGACCAGCAGGGCGGCCGCGTGGAAGCCTTGTCGCAGGGCCTCGGCAATGGCAGCACCTTCGTGGTGTGGTTGCCGTTGGCCAAGCCGGTCGCCACCGCGGCGACGCCGGACGCAGAGGTCGGCATCGCGCCGTGCGCCGGCCTGCAGGTGCTGGTGGTCGACGACAGCCGCGACACCGTCGACTCGCTGGCGGCGCTGCTGGAACTGGAGGGCGCGCAGGTCAGCGTGGCCACCACCGGCGCGGCCGCGTTGGAGCTTGCCGCCGCGTCGCGCTTCGATATCGTGCTGTCGGACATCGGCATGCCCGACATGAATGGCCTGTCGCTGATCAGCCGCTTGCGCCAGTTGCCGCATTACGCCGACGTGCCGGCGCTGGCCTTGTCCGGCTTCGGCGCGCAGGCGGACGTGGCGCGCGCGCTGGCGGCGGGATTCACCTCGCACGTCAACAAGCCGGTGGCGATCGATGCGCTGCTCGCCGAGATCGGCCTTCAGACGCGTTTGCGCCGCCGCAAGCCGCGCTAGCGTCCTGCGCGGCGACGCTGCGTCCAGCCGCTGCCACCTGCACGTGGCGGGCGTGGCGCCAGGCAAGTTCTGGCGCTAGCCGATGGCGTGGGCGTGACACCCGCTGGCGCCATCGATTGCTTGCTTCGCGTGACACAGGCCTGCTTCCTGTACAGGCTGTCGCCAGCACCGCGCAACGCGATCGCGATCTACACATGAGGTGAAGAAAAGCGGGACGCGTTTGCGCGCGATGTTCACGCCGTGCGGCTATTCTCGGGCGTCGGGGGGTGCGCCAGCGAGGATGGACGAAGCGAGGAACCGACGATGAGCGAGCAAGAGCTGATGCACGACATCCGCAACGAGGTCAATTCCATCTGCATGGCGGGGCGCCTGGCCAAGCGCGCGGCGCAGCTGGGCCAGGACGCATTGGTCCGCGATTGCCTGGAGAAGATCGACATCGCCTGCGAGCGATGCGTGAAACTGTTGCTGCCGGCGGCCGTCGAGAGCGGCAGCCAGGTCGATGACGCCGCCGCGGCCGCGGCCAACGATCGATAGGGCACGCGCGCGCCGCCGCACGGGTCTGCGCCAATCCGGCGCCGCTATCGCTCGGATCTGCGGCATCAACGCCTGCGACCAGTTCCATGGAACTGGGCGGGCTTTGCTGATCGCTGGATGCCGGAAGTTGCTCATTACGAGATCTAGCCATGCTGGCCAGCGCGCTTTCGGAATCGGCCAAGTCTGTCGGATCATGGCGGCCCTCTATACTCGACAGCATCTACCCTGCCGCTGCATGGATGCCTTCCATATGCGTTTCTCTTTGACTATCGGTTCGCTTGCCGTCTTCCTGTCCGCTCTTGCTTGCGCGCCGGTGTCGGCAGCGGAACCTGACATCTTCGGCATCAAATTGGGAGCGCCGCTTGCGCTTCCCGTTTGCCAGATTTCCTTGCCATCTACGCCTGCGCGCCCCCGCAGCAAAGGGCTGGGTAGCAGGGCATTCGACAAGCTGATGACACCGCCGCCCGAGCCAGCAAAGGCCATGCCGCCCGCAACCGGTTTGTGCGTAGCGCCTGGCACGACGAAAATGGCAGTGGGCAACACCGAGTTCGGGCCAGGCGAATACGGTTACCTGGTGTTCGCCGAGGCCGAGTTCCCGGCGTGGATTGCGCCCATCGGCCTGTCGATAGGTGCGGGCGCAGGTGACGCCTTTTCTCTGGAAGGTGCGGGCGGCCTGGTTTTGTTGCGCAATGGGCGTGTGATCGCCTTGCGTTTCAATACGACCGGGTTCGAGGCGCAGCAACGCGTGATGGAATTGCTCAAGCGCAAATTCGGTCCGCCAGATTCGCAAAAAGCCATTGCTTGGAACAATGACGTGGGTGGCAGCCGCGAATCGATTTCCGCGCAATGGCGCAAACCGGATTTCTTTGCGGATTATTCTTCAGTCGCGCAAGCGCAGGGACTGTCTGGTGGGACAGGATTTCTCAGCATCGGTAACGACTTGGGTTGGCAAACGTTGAAGCCAACGAGCAAGGAAGCGGAGTTCTAGTCTGCTCAGCGAGCCGGTGATCCTCTGGGGCGGCCGTCACGTACAAGGCCGGCTGCAAGCGAGAGGTGTGCGGTTCGATCCGGCTGACGTCGTTGCGTGCTGCGCAGGCCTTGGAACCTGTCCGCGCTCTGCCGAGCGGCGACGTCGGGACTGCCGGATAGCGATCCTCGGCCGGCCGTACCCGTGTTCCTCGCGTTCTGTGCGTCCACGATCAAGAGCGTGCGCAGGCGTTGCGCCCCGGTTTCTCGCGGGCCGCACCGCCTTTGGAACGGTAAGGTGCATGTGCCCCGGTTTGCGCAGTGGAGCGTCATTGCGATGCTGTGCTGCAGCAATCTTGCCGGGCCGGATGGGTGCGAGTGACGCCCCCCACAGGCGGCCTGGCGCGGACGCCGTTGCTCGGAAGGTATTCCGTCGCTATAGCGCAATCCGATATGCCAGTGCGGTCATGGCATATGCCCGCCGTCGGTTGACACCGTTCGCCAATTACGAAAGCGTAGGCGGCTGGTCGCAGGCTGGACCGCGCCGGCCGCGGTGCGGGGATACCGCGCTCATCGTTCCTGGGAGGGAAGATCTTGAAAAAACAGTCCGCTGGCGTGTCTGCGCCGATTCGCAATGCGCTGGCCACCGCTGCCGCGCTGGGCCTGCTGGCGCTGGCTGCGGCCGGCCCCGGCCAATCGGCTCCGGCCGCCGCCGCCGCCGCGCCGCCGGCGATCCATCCGCAGCTGTGGCCGTCGCCGGCCTGGCCGCTGGCCGAGGATGCGGCGCTGGAGGCGCGCATTTCCAAGCTGATGGCGCAGATGACGGTGGAGCAGAAGGTCGGGCAGATCGTGCAGGGCGATATCGCCAGCATGACCCCGGACGACGTGCGCAAGTACCACATCGGTTCGGTGCTGGCCGGCGGCAATTCCGATCCCGGCGGCAAGTACGACGCCAGCCCGGCGGAATGGCTGAAGCTGGCCGACGCCTACTACGCGGCGTCGATGGACAAGGGCAACGGCGGCCTGGCGATCCCGATCATCTTCGGCATCGATGCGGTGCACGGGCAGAGCAACATCGTCGGCGCCACGCTGTTCCCGCACAACATCGGCCTGGGCGCCACGCGCGACCCGGAGCTGATGCGCAAGATCGGCGCGGTCACCGCCGCCGAGACCCGCACCACCGGCATGGAGTGGACCTTCGCGCCGACCGTGGCGGTGCCGCAGGACGATCGCTGGGGCCGCACCTACGAGGGCTATTCGGAATCGCCCGAGGTGGTCGCCAGCTTCTCCGGCAAGGTGGTCGAAGGCCTGCAGGGCGTGCCCGGGCAGCCCGGCTTCCTCGACGGCTCGCACGTGATCGCCTCGGTCAAGCATTTCCTCGGCGACGGCGGCACCACCGACGGCAAGGACCAGGGCGATACCCGGGTCAGCGAGCAGCAGTTGCGCGACATCCACGGCGCCGGCTATCCGCCGGCGATCGCCGCCGGCGCGCAGACGGTGATGGCCTCGTTCAACAGCTTCAACGGGGTGAAGATGCACGGCAACAAGCCGATGCTGACCGACGTGCTGAAGGGGCAGATGCATTTCGGCGGCTTCGTGGTCGGCGACTGGAACGGCCATGGCCAGGTGTCCGGGTGCCGCAACGACGACTGCCCGGCCGCGTTCAATGCCGGCGTGGACATGCTGATGGCGCCGGACAGCTGGAAGGGCTATTACGAGAGCGCGCTGAAGGCGGTCAAGTCGGGCGAGATCCCGATGACGCGGCTGGACGATGCGGTGCGGCGGATCCTGCGGGTGAAGCTGCGGCTGGGCCTGTTCGAGGCCGGCAAGCCGTCGCAGCGCCCGCTCGGCGGCAAGTTCGAACTGCTCGGCGCGCCCGAACACCGCGCGGTGGCGCGGCAGGCTGTGCGCGAGTCGCTGGTGCTGCTGAAGAACCAGAAGCAACTGCTGCCGCTGAAGCCGCAGAGCAAGGTGCTGGTCGCCGGCGACGGCGCCAACGACATGGGCAAGCAGTCCGGCGGCTGGACGCTGAACTGGCAGGGCACCGGCACCAAGCGCGCCGATTACCCGAACGGCAACACGATCTGGGAAGGCCTGCAGCAGCAGGTCAAGGCCGCCGGCGGCAGCGCCGAGCTGGCGATCGACGGCAAGTACCAGGCCAAGCCGGACGTGGCGGTGGTGGTGTTCGGCGAGAACCCGTACGCCGAGTTCCAGGGCGATATCGCCACGCTGCTGTACAAGCCCGGCGACGACAGCGACCTGCAGCTGATCAAGAAGCTCAAGGCCGAGGGCATTCCGGTGGTGGCGGTGTTCCTGAGCGGGCGTCCGCTGTGGGTGAACCGTGAGATCAATGCCGCCGATGCGTTCGTCGCCGCGTGGCTGCCGGGTTCGGAAGGCGGCGGCATCGCCGACGTGCTGCTGCGCAAGCCCGATGGCGGCATCCAGTCCGACTTCCACGGCAAGCTCAGCTTCTCCTGGCCGCGCACCGCGACCCAATACGCCAACAACGTCGGGCAGAAGAACTACAACCCGCAGTTCGCGTTCGGCTATGGCCTGCGCTACGCCGACAAGGGCGATTTGGCCCGCCTGTCGGAAGTCTCCGGCGTGTCCGGCGCGCAGGCGGTGGGCGGGGTGTACTTCGAGCGCGGCAAGCCGGCGGCGGGCATCAACATGATCCTGCAAGGCGCCAGCCAGGCCAATCTGCCGGCGGTGACGACGCCGACGGCGCTGGCCGACGGGTCGCTCAAGATGACCTCGGTCGACCACAAGGCGCAGGAAGATGCGCGCCGCCTCGAGTGGTCGGGCAAGGGCAAGGCGGGAATGGCGCTGGTGCTGCCCAGGCCGCTGGACGTGTCGCGCGAGAGCAACGGCGACGTGCAGCTGATCCTGACCTTGAAGGTGGACGCGGCGCCGAGCGGCGCGACCCATATCGGCGTGGCCTGCGGCAATGGCTGTGCGGCGCAGGTCGATCTGGGCAAGGCGCTGGCGGCGCTGCCCAAGGGCGAGTGGCGCACGCTGGGGGTGCCGTTGAAGTGCTTCAGCGTCGCCGGCGCCGATGTCTCCAAGCTGGAGCGGCTGCCGGTGATAGAGAGCGACGGCACGCTGGACCTGGCGCTGTCGCGGATCGCGCTGGGCGCCAGCAACGACGCGCAGAGCGTGGTCGACTGCCCGGTGCGCTGATCCGCGCCTGACCAGAACGCAGCGGCGCCGTCGCCGGATGGCGTCGCCTGCGCCGAGACGGACGCAAGCGGGGCAGGGCGGGAGGCCAGGACTGCGGCAAAGGCGGAGAGCGCCAGCCGCTGTACCAACCGCTCGCGGCGTGGCCGATGCGGCAGCGGCCGCAGGAGCGGCACCGGGCGACAGGATGCGCCGTGACAAACGCTTCGCGCGACGACCGGTGCGCGACGGCACGGCAGCGGCCGCGCGGTCGCGTGCGGCCATACAAAGACAACGCCCGTCCCGTGCGGATGGGCGCATCGATACACAGGCGAAAGGGCCGCGGCCCGTGGGAGAAGTGCAGTGGGTCTGGCGACGTTGGATATTGCGATCGTATTGGTCTACCTGACGGGCATCTTCGTGCTCGCGCAGTGGGTATCGCGGGAAAAGGCCGGGCACAGCAAGAGCGCCGAGGACTACTTCCTGGCCGGCAAGACCTTGCCGTGGTGGGCGATCGGCGCCTCGCTGATCGCGGCCAACATCTCCGCCGAGCAGATCATCGGCATGGCCGGTTCCGGCTATGCGATCGGCCTGGCGATCGCGTCCTACGAGTGGATGGCGGCGCTGACCCTGCTGATCGTCGGCAAGTTCTTCCTGCCGATCTTCCTGCGCAACGGCATCTACACCATGCCGCAGTTCCTGGAGCAGCGTTACGGCAAGTGGATCCGCACGCTGATGGCGGTGTTCTGGCTGCTGCTGTACGTGTTCGTCAACCTGACCTCGATCCTGTGGCTGGGTTCGATCGCGGTGAGCCAGGTCACCGGCATGGACCAGACCCTGGCGCTGGCCCTGATCGGCGTGTTCGCGCTGATCTACCAGCTGTACGGCGGATTGAAGGCGGTGGCGCTGACCGACATCGTGCAGGTCACCCTGCTGGTGCTGGGCGGATTGCTGGTGGCCGGGCTGACCCTGTCGCGCATCGGCGACGGTGCCGGCGTGCTGGCCGGGTTCAAGCACCTGTGGAACGCGCATCCCGAGCACTTCCACATGATCCTGAGCAAGGACAACCCGTTCTACAAGGACCTGCCGGGCCTGAGCGTGCTGCTGGGCGGGCTGTGGGTGATGAACATCAGCTACTGGGGCTTCAACCAGTACATCATCCAGCGCGCGCTGGCCGCCAAGAACCTCGGCGAGGCGCAGAAGGGCATGGTGTTCGCCGCGTTCCTGAAGCTGCTGATGCCGTTGGTGATCGTGGTCCCGGGCATCGCCGCGGTGGTGCTGGCGCCGGACCTGGCCAAGCCCGACCAGGCTTACCCGACCATGATGCAGCTGTTGCCCAGCGGCATCCTCGGCCTGGTGTTCGCCGCGCTGGTGGCGGCGATCGTGGCCTCGCTGGCGTCGAAGATCAATTCGGTGGCGACCATCTTCACCCTGGACTTCTACGCCAAGTTCCGCCCGCAGACAGAACAGAAGAAGCTGGTGCGGGTGGGCCGCATCGCCGCGGTGACGTCGGTGCTGATCGGCATCCTCACCGCGCGGCCGCTGCTCGGCAACTTCGACCAGGGCTTCCAGTTCATCCAGGAATTCACCGGCTTCTTCACCCCGGGCGTGGTGGTGATCTTCATGCTCGGGCTGTTCTGGAAGCGCGCCAACGAAGCCGGCGCGCTGACCGCGGCGATCGGCTCGGTGGTGCTGTCGTTCGCGCTCAAGTTCGCCTGGCCGGAACTGCCGTTCATGGACCGCATCGGCGTGGTGTTCGTGGCGGCGCTGGTGCTGGCGGTGGTGGTGTCGCTGCTGACCCCGGCCACGCAGGCGCGCGACCTGATCCGCACCGACGACGTCGGCTACGCCACCACCCTCGGCTTCAAGATCGGGGCGGTGGGCGTGGTCGCGATCCTGATCGCGCTGTACACGGTGTTCTGGTGAGCGCGGCCTGAGCATCGCCGCAGCGGCCGCGCGCTAGCGGTCGCTGCGGGTTCGGTCGCGTGCGCTCAGGCCTCGCGCCATGGCGTGGCCAGCCAGGCTTCCAGCGCCGCCGCCGGCATCGGCCGCGCGATCCAGTAGCCCTGGCCCTCGTCGCAGCCCCAGTCGCGCAACATGTCGTAGATCTGCTCGGTCTCGATGCCTTCGGCCACCACCTGCTGGCCGAAATCGTGGCCGAGCCGGATCATCGACGGCACGATCATGCAGTCCTTGCGGCTGCCCGGCAGCGAGCGGATGAACGACTGGTCGATCTTCAGCGCGTTGGCGGGGATGCGCTTGAGATAGCTGAGGTTGCTGTAGCCGCTGCCGAAGTCGTCGATGGCGATCTTGACCCCCAGCGCGCTGATCTCCTGCAGCTGTTCGGCCACGCGCTCGGGATGCCGGATCATCGCGCTTTCGGTGAACTCGATCTCGATGCGGCCCGGCTCCAGCGCGTGCAGCGCCAGCAACTCGCGCAGCGTGGCGATGAAGTCGGCCTGTTCCAGGTCCACCGCCGACACGTTCAGCGACACGCTGAAATGATGCCCCTGCTGCTGCCACAGCGCGGCCTGGGCGATGCCGGTCCGCAGCACCCAGGTGGTGACCCGGCTCATCAGCGCGGTCTTTTCCGCTAACGGGATGAAGTCGTTGGGCGCGACCGCGCCGAGCAGCGGGTGCTCCCAGCGCAGCAGCGCTTCCACGCCGACGCATTCGCCGCTGCGCAGGCTGACCCGCGGCTGGTAGTGCAGGCTCAATTGTTCGCGTGCGCTCAGCGCTTCCGGCAGCGCGGCCAGGATCCGGAACGCGTTGCGCTGGCTGGCGTCGTGGCTGCGCTCGTACAGGCTCCACGGCAGGCCGCGCTGGCGCGCCATGTCCACCGCGGTGGTCAGCGAGCGCAGCGTGTGGTTGGCGCTCAGCACGCCGTCCAGGCGCACCGCGCCGAGCGATGGGGTCGCGGCATGCGGAATGCCCTGGTGCTCGATCGCCTCGGCGAAGGCGCTGCATACGCGTTCGCAGCATTGCGCCAGCTGTGCCGGGTCGTTGCCCTTCACCACGAAGGCGAAACTGGTGGTGTCGATGCGGTAGGCCGGCAACCCGTCCAGGGCTTGCAGCAGGCGGTCGCGCGTGGCCAGCAGGTAGCCCTCGGCGTATTCCCAGCCCAGCGCCTTGACCATGTCGCGGAAGTATTCGGTGCCGCAGACATCGATCGCCACGCCGGTGTCGTGGTGGTCCGCGCTCTGCAGCGACAGCCACATGGTCAGGTCTTCGTTGAAGCGGCTGCGGTTGGGCAGGCCGGTCAGCGCATCGACGTAGCCGGTGTTGCGCAGGGTCTCGATCCGCAGCAGCAGCAGGTCGCGCAGCTCCTGCAGGGTGCGGCGAGAGTCGGCGTCGAACTCGCTGCGCGGCTCGCTGTCGATCACGCACAGCGTGCCCAGGCCGGTGCCGTCGGCCAGCATCAGCGGCGCGCCGGCGTAGAAGCGGATGAACGGCGGCCCGGTGACCAGCGGATTGTCGCGGAAGCGCGGATCCTGCCGCGCGTCGGCCACCACCAGCAGCTCGGGGCTATGGATCGCGTGCGCGCAAAAGGCCTGGCTGCGCGGCGTCTGCGGCGCGTCCAGGCCGACCCGGGACTTGAACCACTGGCGCTGCTCGTCGATCAGCGAAACCAGGGCGATCGGGGTGCGCAGGGTGCGCGAGGCCAACTGGGTGATCAGGTCGAAGACGCGGTCGGCCGGGGTGTCGAGCAGGCATAGCTGGCGCAGGGTGGCCAGCCTCTTCGATTCGTCGGGCGGCAGCGGATGAGAAGAAGGGCGCATACAGGATTTAACGGCGCCTGCCCGGGCGACTTGAGGCGGCGCGCCGATGGCGAACAGCCGCGGGTCGGGAAAGTGAAGCCTGTGTGTACGACGGTAGACGGCGACGCATGCGCAGTTGCGCCACGCTCAGCGCGGCGGCTCGCGTTGCGGACTTGGCCGTTTGGCCAGCTTGCGCTGCAGCGAGCGGCGGTGCATGCCGAGCAGGCGCGCGGCCGCCGAAACGTTGCCGCCGGTCTCGTGCATGGCCTGCTGGATGTGCTCCCACTGCAGCCGGCTCAGCGGGGTCATCGCGTCCGGCAGTTCGCTTGCGTCGTCGTCCTCGGCGCTGTCCGCCTCCAGGCTCAAGGCGCGCAGGATCATCTGCACCGTGGCCGGTTTGGGCAGGTAATCGTCGGCGCCGAGCTTGATCGCCTCCACCGCGGTGGCGATGCTGGCATAGCCGGTGACCAGCAGGATGCGCATGTCGGCGCGGATCGCGCGCAGCGGCTGGATCAGCGCCAGGCCGGATTCGTCGCCCAGCTTGAGGTCGATCAGCGCGTAGTCCGGCGGCGTCGCCGTGGCCAGGGCCAGCGCCGCGGCGCCGCTGTCGGCGGTCAGCGTTTCCAGCCCGCGGCGGGCGAGGGTGCGTTGCAGGGTGCGCAGGTACAGCGGGTCGTCGTCGACCAGCAGGCCCAGCGGGGCATCGGTGCTCATGCGGCGGTCTCCAGGGCGAGCAGCGGCAGGCGGAAGCCGACCCGTGCGCCGTGGTCCGGCGCCGGCTGGGTCCACAGTTCGCCGCCCAGGCGTTCGATGGTGGCATGCGACAGGGCAAGGCCCACGCCCATGCTGTCGGGCTTGCCGCTGCGGAACAGGGTAGCCGGCAGCGCGACCTGATTGGCGTCGAAGCCGCCGCCGTAGTCGCGCACCTCGCCGATCAGTTCGCTGCCGGTGACCCGCACGCTGAGGTCCACCTGCGGCCGGCCGGCGCGTTCGCCGGCGTCGGCGGCGTTGTTCAGCAACACCTGCAGCAGGTGGCCGATCGCGCTCTCCAGGCGCAGTTGCAGCGGCGCGTCGTCGTTGCGGCGCAGTTGCACGGTCGGGCGCACCAGTTGCCACTGGTGCAGCACGTGCGCCAGCGACACCGTGCCGCCGCCGGCGCGCTGCGCCGGAGCGGCCAGCGCCAGGACCCGTTCGCGGCACTGCACCAGCAGTTCGCGCAGGGTTTCCAGGTCCTCGCGCAGTTCCGGCTGCTCGCTCTGCTCGACGATGTCGTCGGTGAGCAGGGTCATCGTCGCCAGCGGCGTGTTCAGCTCGTGCGCGACCGAGGCGGCGTGGGTGGCCAGGGCGACGATGCCTTCGTTGCGGGTGAAGCGCTCGCGCAGCAGCGCCAGCTCGCGTTCGCGCGCGCGCAGCGCCAGCGCCAGGCGGGTGGAGAACACCAGCACCACGATGGTGGACAGCAGGAAGTTGGCGGCCATGCCCCAGCGCTGCAGGTCCAGGGCCTGGTGCGGGCCGCGCGGCAGCGGCAGGCCGAACAGCGCACTGACCGCGTAGCCGGCCACGCAGGCCACCGCGACCGCCAGCGCCCAGCGCAGCGGCAGGGCCAGTGCGGCCAGCGCGATCAGCACCAGGAACAGCGAGCCGAAGGCGTTGCCGATGCCGCCGCTCCAGCCGACCATCCAGGTCAGGACGGTCACGTCGACCAGGATGTGGCCGAACGCGGTGGCCGGCGCGGCGGTGTCGGCATGGCGCAGGCGCAGCTGCGCATACAGGTTGAACAGGGTCAGCGCGGCCACGCCGGACCACAGCGGCAGCTGCGGCAGCGGCAGGCGCATCGCCCAGGTCGCGACCAGAATCGTCGCCGCCTGCCCGGCGGTGGCCAGCCAGCGCAGGCTGCACAGGGTGCGCAGGAACGAGGCATCGGTGGAGTTCATGGGCGCATCGTATGCGCTGGCGCTCATGGCTGTCTGCGACAAACCGTCGCAGTCCCCGGCGCCGGAGTAGGGCGCGGACGCCCGCTCACGCTAAAATGCGCGCATGTACGACGCCGTCAGCCGACCCACCCCCCCCAGCGACGCCGCGCCCTGGGCGCGCCGTTCCACCCAGCCGGTCCGCGTCGGAGGCGTCGTCGTGGGCGGCGGCCAGCCGATCGTGGTGCAGTCGATGACCAACACCGACACCGCCGACGTGGCCTCCTCGGTCAAGCAGGTGGCCGAGTTGTGGCGCGCCGGCTCGGAGCTGGTGCGGCTGACCGTCAACAACGCCGAATCGGCCGCGGCGATCCCGCGCATCGTCGACAAGCTGCGGATGATGGGCATCGAGGTGCCGCTGATCGGCGACTTCCACTACAACGGGCACCAGCTGCTGGCCGCCGAACCGGCCTGCGCCGAGATGCTGGCCAAGTACCGGATCAACCCCGGCAACGTCGGTTTCGGCAAGAAGAAGGACACCCAGTTTGCGCAGCTGATCGAGTTCGCGCTGAAGTACGACAAGCCGGTGCGCATCGGCGCCAACTGGGGCTCGCTGGACCAGGCGCTGGCGGCGCAGTTGATGGACGAGAATTCGCGCCGCGAGACGCCGTGGGACGCCGGCCGCGTGCTGCGCGAGGCGCTGATCCGCTCGGCGCTGGATTCGGCCGAACGCGCGGTGGAACTGGGCCTGGGCCGCGACCGCATCGTGCTCAGCTGCAAGGTCAGCGGCGTGCAGGAACTGATCGCGGTGTACCGCGACCTGGCGCAGCGCTCGGATTTCGCGCTGCACCTGGGCCTGACCGAGGCCGGCATCGGCAGCAAGGGCATCGTCGCCTCCAGCGCGGCGCTGGCGGTGCTGATGCAGGAAGGCATCGGCGACACCATCCGCATCTCGCTGACGCCCGAGCCGGGGCAGTCGCGCACGCAGGAGGTGATCGTCGCCCAGGAACTGCTGCAGACCACCGGCCAGCGCGCCTTCACCCCGCTGGTCACGGCCTGCCCGGGCTGCGGCCGCACCACCTCCGAGTTCTTCCAGGAGCTGGCCAAGGTGGTGCAGAACCACGTCCGCGCGAAGATGCCGGAGTGGAAGGTGAGCCATCCCGGCGCCGAGAACATGACCCTGGCGGTGATGGGCTGCGTGGTCAACGGGCCGGGCGAATCGCGCCACGCCAACATCGGCATCTCGTTGCCGGGGACCGGCGAGGCGCCGTCGGCGCCGGTGTTCGTCGACGGCGAAAAGACGGTCACCCTGCGCGGCGAGAACATCGCCCACGAGTTCGTCGCGCTGATCGACGGCTACGTCGAAACCAAGTATGCCCGCCGCGCCGGGTGAGACCCCGGCCGAGCGCGCCGCTGGCGTGCGCCACTGGTTGCGCCGCAACGCCTGGCGCATCGGCCTGCTGTTCGCCGGCGTGCTGCTGCCGATGGGCGTGTTCGTGGCGCTGGCCGACGAGGTCCACGAACTGGAGAACTTCTACTTCGACGAACCGCTGCTGTGGAGCATGCGCGGGCTGGCCTCGCCGGGCTGGGACCGGTTCTTCAGCGTGGTCACCGAGGCCGGCTACCAGTACGGGGTGATCCCGCTGGACACGCTGATCGCACTGCTGTTGCTGGGGCTGCGGCGCTGGCGCGAGGCCATGTTCGCCGCGTTCTCGTTCGTCGGTTCGGCGCTGTTGAACATGAGCGCCAAGCAGTTCTTCCAGCGCGACCGGCCCAGCCTTTGGGAGTCGATCGCGCCGGAGCACACCTTCAGTTTCCCCAGCGGCCACGCGATGGGTTCGATGACCCTGGCGGCGGTGCTGATCGCGCTGGCGTGGCGGACCCGCTGGCGTTGGCCGGTGCTGCTGCTGGCCAGCACGTTCGCGTTGCTGGTCGGCGTGTCGCGCATCTACCTGGGTGTGCACTACCCCTCCGACATCCTCGGCGGCTGGTGTGCGGCGCTGGTCTGGGTGCTCGGGCTGTACCTGCTGATGTTCCGCGGCGAACGGCGTCCGCGCTGGCGCCACCGCCACGCTTCCTGAGCGGATGCTGCCGCGTCGCTACGCCAGGCTGTGCAATGCCGCCGCGTGCGCATGCAGCGCTGCGGTATCGAACAGCGGCAGCTGCGCGTCGGCGGCGCCGACAAGCAGCGAGATCTCGGTACAGCCCAGGATCACCGCCTCGGCGCCTTGCGCCTGCAGCGCGCCGATCACGTCGCGGTAGCGCGCCCGCGATGCGTCGCGGATCGTCCCCTGGCACAGCTCCTCGTAGATGATGCGGTGCACCTCGGCGCGCTCCGCCGCTGCCGGCACCAGCACATCGAAACCGTGGCGCTGCAGCCGCTCGCGGTAAAAGGCCTGTTCCATCGTGAAGCGCGTGCCCAGCAGGCCCACCCTGCGGATCCCGG
Organism: Xanthomonas sp. GW; assembly: GCF_014236815.1. Taxonomy (NCBI): domain Bacteria; kingdom Pseudomonadati; phylum Pseudomonadota; class Gammaproteobacteria; order Lysobacterales; family Lysobacteraceae; genus Xanthomonas; species Xanthomonas sp. GW. Next base: position 2,910,054 of record NZ_CP051189.1, on the reverse strand, counting down.
CGCTGTGCAGGGCGGCGGCCGTGGCATCGGCGATATGCAACAGCGGCAACGGCACTGCGGCAGCGATCGCATCGGCGACGCAGTGCATGGTGTTCGTGCACAGCACCAGGAAATCGGCGCCGCCGGCGTGCAGCGCGCGCGCCGCGGCGGCCATCGCCGCGCCGGCCGCGTCCCAGTCGCCGGCCTGCTGCAACTGCTCAATCTCGTGGAAGTCCACGCTGTACAGCAGGATCTTCGCCGAATGCAGCCCGCCCAGCCGCGCGCGGATCGTCTCGTTGATGTGCCGATAGTAGGGCACGGTGGATTCCCAACTCATGCCGCCGATCAGGCCGATGGTCTTCATTCCGCTTTCCGGACGGCAACCGAAATGGCTGCGCACACGGCAAGCATACGCGCGCGCAACGGCCAGTCCGCGTTGGTCACGGCGCTCGCTTCGGCACTGGCTCTGCGCTCATGCGGCCCGCAAGCGCACGTACGTCAGCCAAGGCCACACGGATCTTCTTCGCGAACACGCCTTCTCCGTGGTGGAGCATCACCAGGCGCCGCCAGCGGGACGCGTGCAGCGCTACCAACTCGAACTGGCGCCGCCGCCGCCGGAGCTGCCGCCGCCGGAGGAGGATGAGCCGCCACTCGAACCGCTGGACGACGAGGAAGACGAAGAAGACGACGACGAAGAAGTCGACGTGCGGCTGGCGTAGTACGCAGGGGTATAGGCGTAGCCGCCGGACGCGGTGGCGACCACGTGGCCCTTGCGCATTAACGCCTGGCGCTCGCGCGCCTGCTCGCGCAGGAAGTCGCGGAAATACTCGGGCGAGGAATAGCGGCGGCCTGCCATCGCCAGCGCCAGTCCCAGCACCAGCAGCTCGATGGCCAGCGAGAGCACGAACGCCAGCGGGAACAGCGCCGACAGCACCAGCACGAACACCCCGGGGTTGACGGTCAGGAACAGCCTGATGAACGCCCCGAGGAACCACGAGCGGCGGGTCGATTCGGCGATGTCCTCGGCCTGGCCGGCCAGTTGCGGATGCTGGCGCAGCAACCGTGCGCGCAGGTGCCGCATCCAGCGCCGGCGCAGCAGCGGCAGCAGCCAGATCAATGCCACCAGCCCGGCCCAGGCGATCGCGCCGCGTTCCCAGTGGCGCACTTCGGTAGCGGGCGCGGCCGACGGCCGCGACAGTTCTTCGAGGCTGGTCGGGTCCTGCGCGGCGACGCGCGCCATGAAGCCGAAGGCGTCGATGATGGCGCCGGCGGTATCGCCCTGGCGCATCCTGGGCGCCAGGTAGTCGTCCAGCGCGTGCTTGCTGACCACGTCGGACAGGCTGCCTTCCAGTCCGTAGCCGACCTCGAAGCGCGAGCGGCGGTCCTGCATCGACAGGACCAGCAGCAGGCCGTTGTCGACGTCCTTCTGGCCCAGCCGCCAGGTCTTGAACGCGCGCTCGGACAGGCTCTCGATGTTGTCGCCGTCCAGCGCGGGCACGATGTAGACCGCGCCCCAGATCCCCTGGTCGGTGCGCAGCTGCTGCAGGGACGCATTTACCCGCTGCCGGTCCGATGCGCTCAACTGGCCGCTGGGATCGACCACGTCGGGCGTGTAGGCGGGAATCTCGATGGCGAGCGCGGAAACCGCCGGCCACAGCAGCAGGATGAGCGTGGCGATGGCAAGCAAGCGGAAGGCGCGCATGGCGTGGGTCGAGGCGGAGCGTGCGGCCATTATGGCGGCTGCCCGGCCTGGCGCGGCTGCGCTCATTCCCCGGGCTTGGCGCCTTCCAGCGGCGCATGCGTGGCGGCGCGCCTGGCCAGCACCGATTCGCGATGGGCGATGTAGACGTTGGCGGCGATGATGATGCTCGCACCGAGCAGGGTATGCGGGGCGATCGCCTCGGCGAACAGCCACCAGCCCAGCAGCGCCACGAACGGCAGCTGCATGAAGCTGATCGGGGTCAGCGCCGAGACCTCGCCGATGCGCAGTGCGCGCGTCCACAATAGTTGCCCGAGCGTGCCGAACAGGCCGGTGGCCAGCAGCCACAGCCAGTCGATGCCCTGCGGCCAGGTCCAGGCGAACAGGGCGGGCAGCAGCGACATCGGCACCCAGAACGCGTAGGTGTAGAACACCACGGTGTTGGCCGAATCGACCCTAGCCAGCTGCTTGATCTGGATCGCCACCAGCGCGCCCATCACCGCCGCCAGCAGCGCGATCAGGGTGCCGGCGCTGAACGTGGCCGCGCCCGGGCGCAGGATGATCAGCACGCCGACGAAGCCGCACAGCACCGCCATCCAGCGCCGCAGGCGCACGTTCTCGCCCAGCCAGAACGCCGCGGCCAGGGTCACGAACAGCGGCGTGGAGTAGGACAGCGCGATCGCCTGCGACAGCGGCAGATGGCCGATCGCCCAGAAGCCGGCCAGCATCGACACCAGGCCGATCGCGGTACGTAGCAGGTAGCGCGGCAACTGGGCGGTGCGCGGCAGCGACTGCCCCGGTCGCAGCAGCATCGGCAGCAGGAACAGCAAACCGAACAGGTTGCGGAAGAAGGCGATCTCCACCGTGGACAGGTGCGCGGAGGCCAGCCGGATCGCAATCACCATCAGTCCGAACGACAGCGTGCTGGCCAGCATCAGCGCGGCCGCGCGCAGCGACACCGGCTGCTTCACCAGGACGCGCCGACGATGCGCGGTTCCGGCTCCAGGATCACGCCGAAGCGCTCCAGCACCGAGGCGGAAATGCGCCGCGCCAGCGCCAGCAGTTCGGCACCGCTGGCCTGGCCGTGGTTGACCAGCACCAGCGCGTGCGCGGCGGACACGCCGGCATCGCCGTCGCGGTGGCCTTTCCAGCCGCAGGCCTCGATCAGCCACGCCGCCGACAGCTTGCGCTGGTCCTCGCCGTCGCCGGGGAACACCGGCAGCGCCGGGTACGCGTGCTGCAGCGCCTGCGCCTGCTCGGCCGGCAGCAGCGGATTCTTGAAGAAGCTGCCGGCGTTGCCGAGCACGTCCGGGTCCGGCAGCTTGCGGCGGCGGATGTTGATCACCGCCTGCGCCACGTCGGGCGCGCCGGGCATGGCGATGCCGAGCGCCTGCAGTTCCTCGCCGATGCCGGCGTAGTCCAGGCGCAGCGCATGCAGCCGCGGCAGGTTGAATTCCACCGCGGCGATCAGGTAGCGGTCGGGCTGGCGCTTGAACAGACTGTCGCGGTAGCCGAACTCGCAGGCGGCCGCGTCCAGCCGCACGAAGCGCGCGTCGGCGCGGTCGTAGGCCTCGACCACGTGCACGAACTCGCCGACCTGCGCGCCGTAGGCGCCGATGTTCTGGATCGGCGCGGCGCCGACCGTGCCCGGGATCAGCGCCAGGTTCTCCAGGCCCGACAGGCCCTGCGCCAGCGACCACATCACCAGCTCGTGCCAGCCCACGCCGGCGCCGGCGCGGACGATGGCGTAGTCGGCGCGGTGTTCGAGCGTATCGATGCTGCGGTTGGCGAAGGCCAGCACCACGCCGGGCGCGTCGCCGGCGAACAGCATGTTGCTGCCGCTGCCCAGCGGCAGCAGCGCCGCACCGGCCAGCTGCGGCGCCAGCAGCGCGTCGGGCAGCGCCTCGGGGGCGAAGATCTGCAGCAGCCACGGCGCCTGCGCGGCGACATGGAAGGTGTTCAGCGCCTGCAGCGGCGCATTGGCGGTCAGCGACCAGGCGTTGCTCATAGCGCGGCGACCGCGCCGCGGCTGGGCGCTTCGCGGCGCCGGCGCATCGCCTCGACGCATTCGCCGATCAGCTCCGGGCCGCGGAACACCAGCCCGCTGTAGCACTGCACCAGCGCCGCGCCGGCGGCCATCTTCGCCACCGCATCGGCACCGGACAGGATGCCGCCGACCCCGATCAGCGGGATCGCCTCCGGCAGGCGCGCGCGCAGGCGGCGCAGCACCAGGGTGGACTGGCCCAGCAGCGGCGCACCGGACAGGCCGCCGGCCTCGGCGCCCAACGCGTTGCGTTCCAGGCCTGGGCGGGCGACGGTGGTGTTGGTGGCGATGACGCCGTCCACCTGCAGGTCCGACAGCACCCGCGCCGCCGCGTCGATGTCGCTGTCGCTCAGATCCGGCGCGACCTTGACCAGCATCGGCACGCGCTTGCCATGGCGCGCGGCCAGCGCTTCCTGCGCCTCGCGCAGCTGCGACACCAGCTGCCGCAACGCCTGTTCCTCCTGCAGCTCGCGCAGGCCGGCGGTGTTCGGCGAGGAGATATTGACGGTCACGTAGTCGGCCAGCGGGTAGACCTTTTCCAGACAATGCAGGTAATCCGACGCGGCGTCCGCGTTCGGCGTGTCCTTGTTCTTGCCGATGTTGATGCCGAGCAGGCCGTGGCGGCGGCGCGCGCGTTCGACGTTGCGCACCAGCGCGTCCACGCCGAGGTTGTTGAAGCCCATGCGGTTGATCACCGCCTGCTCGCGCGGCAGCCGGAACATGCGCGGCTTCGGATTGCCCTGCTGCGGGCGCGGGGTGATGGTGCCGATCTCGACGAAGCCGAAGCCCAGCGCCAGCAGCGCGTCGATGTGCTCGCCGTTCTTGTCCAGGCCGGCGGCCAGCCCGACCGGGTTGGGAAACTCCAGGCCGAAGGCGCGCGTGGGCATCGGCGCGATCGCCCTGGCCAGCAGCGGATTGGTGCCGGTGCGGTAGGCCATCTCGATCGCGCGCAGGCCCAGCGCGTGGGCGCGCTCGGCGTCGAAGGCGAACAGGAACGGGCGGGCGAGGGAATACATGGGCACAGCTCAGTTCAACGTGCCGGCGAAGGCACGGGTACGGTAGTGGACATCGACCAGGCCATCGACCTGGTGGCGATCGAACAGCGCGTGCAGCGCGGCCAGCATCGGCGCGTGGCGCGGATGCCCGGCCAGCGGCGCATACGACGAGGACAGCAGGCGCCCGCGCAGGCCGTCGTAGTCCAGCTTCTGCACGTTGGGGAACTGCGCGGTGCCGCGCAGCCCGGCGCCGAACCAGCGCTGCATCGTCGCATCGTCGTGGTAGCGCTCGGCCACCGCGCTGTAGTCGGTGCCGTAGTCGAGCAGCAGCTGCTCGTAGTCGTGCAGGAACGGCGTGCCGTCGAGCAGGCGCGAGTTCCAGTACACCAGCGCCAGCCCGCCGAGGCGCAGCACGCGCGCCCATTCGCGGCGTACCGCGTCCAGGTCGAACCAGTGGAAGGCCTGCGCGGCGCTGATCAGGTCCACGCTGGCGGTGGGCAGGGTGGTGGCCTCGGCGCTGCCGTCGACCGCGGCGAAGCCGGGGACGTCGTGCAGCAGCGTCTCGGCGGCGGCGCGCATCGCCGCGTTCGGCTCCACCGCCAGCGTCGGATGCCCGGCCTGCAGGAACATGCGGGTGGAAATGCCGGTGCCGGCGCCGATGTCGGCGACCTGCGCGTTGCGCGCCACGCCGAGTTCCCCGTGCACCCAGTCCAGCAGCGCCGGCGGATAGTCGGGACGGTAGCGGACGTAGTCGGCGACGCGGTCGCTGAAGCGTTCGCGCGGAGCGGAGGCGTCCATCGGCTCAGGCCTGGGTGCTGGCGAACCAGGCCAGCCCGCCGAAGAACAGCACGAACGCCAGCACCGACAGGATCGCGACGATCACCGCGGCCCAGCCCAGGATCAGCCCGCCGACCGCCAGCCCGTCGCCCTGGAAACGCTGCGGTTGGCGGCGGATCTCGGCGCGCGCCAGGTGCCCGGTAATGATCGCGCCGAGGCTGCCGAGCACCGGCATCAGGGTCCAGCCGAGGATGCCGGCGACCAGGCTGACCACGGCGAGGGAATTGGTTTCGCGTACGCCACTCATGTGCGGATCCTCGTGAAGGGGGCAGCGGGTTCGCTCGCATGCACGGTGCCCGAATTATCCCAGAAGCGCGCCTGCCGTGCGCCGTTCATCCGCGCACGCGGCCATGGCGCAACGCATGTGCCCACTCCGGCTGGCCGTTGCGTTCGGCCTGCAGCGCGGCGCTGGCGTGGTCGTAGTCGACCGCCAATAGGTGCGCGTCCCAGCGTCCGTTGCGGTGTTCCAGGATCGCGTAGCGCGCCTGCGGCGTGCCGGTTTCGACCCGGTACGGCTGCGGATGCGCCTCGGCGTAGGCGGGCAGGCCGACGCTGCCCGGATTGCACAGCAGCCGCCCGTCGTCCAGGCGCAGCGTGCGCGGCACATGGCTGTGCCCGCACAGCACCAGCGGCACCGGCGGCGCGGCGCCGAGCCGTTCGCGCACGCGTTGCGCGCTGGCAGGCAGCAGCTGTGGTGCGACCAGTTCGTCGAGCAGCCAGCACAGGTCGTCGTGCGGGGTGCCGTGGCACAGCAGCGCCTGCGGCAGCGCCAGCGTCGCAGGCAGGCCGTCCAGCCAGTGCCGTTGCGTCGGCGTCAGCTGCGCATGCGCGTAGGCATCGCTGGCGCCCATCGCCGCGGGCGCCAGCTCGCGCAGCTGGCGCTCGTGGTTGCCGCGCACCGTGGGCAGCGCCAGCGGCAGCAGCCGCGCGGCGGTTTCGCGCGGCCACAGCGGACCGGACACGATATCGCCGAGATTGACCATCCGCTCCACGCCGCGCCGCCCGATATCCGCAAGCACCGCCTCCAGTGCGGGCAGGTTGCCGTGGATGTCGGACAGGGCGGCGAGGCGCATCGCTTACAGGTCGAACTTGATGCCCTGCGCCAGCGGCAGCGAGTCGGAGTAGTTGATCGTGTTGGTCTGCCGGCGCATGTACACCTTCCACGCGTCCGAGCCGGATTCGCGGCCGCCGCCGGTGTCCTTCTCGCCGCCGAACGCGCCGCCGATCTCCGCACCGGAGGTGCCGATGTTGACGTTGGCGATGCCGCAGTCGCTGCCGGCCGCCGACAGGAACTTCTCCGCGGCCTTCAGGTTCTGGGTGAAGATCGAAGAGGACAGACCCTGCGGCACGCCGTTCTGCAGGTCGATGGCCTCGTCCAGGCTGCTGTACTTCATCACGTACAGGATCGGCGCGAAGGTCTCGTGCTGCACCACCTCGTCGCCGTTGTGCAGGCCGGTGACGATCGCCGGCAGCACGAAGTTGCCGGGTCGGTCCAGCGCGGTGCCGCCGGTCTCGACGGTGCCGCCGGCGGCCTTGGCCTTCTCGATCGAGGCCAGGAACTGCTCGACCGCGCCGCGGCTGTTCAGCGGCCCCATCAGGTTGGCCGGGTCGGTGGGGTCGCCGATCTTGCCTTCGACCTGCTTGTAGGCCTTGAGCAGCGTCGCCAGCACGGTGTCGTAGATCGATGCGTGCACGATCAGCCGGCGCGTGGTGGTGCAGCGCTGGCCGGCGGTGCCGACCGCGCCGAACACGATGCCGGGGATCGCCAGCTTCAGGTCGGCGCTCTCGTCGAGGATGATCGCGTTGTTGCCGCCCAGCTCCAGCAGGCAGCGGCCCAGGCGCCGCGCGCACTTCTCGGCGACGTTGCGCCCGACCTGGGTCGAGCCGGTGAAGCTGATCAGCGCGATGCGCTTGTCCTCGACCAGCGTTTCCGCAAGTTCGGTGCCGGCGTCGTTGATCAGGAAGAAGATGTCCGGGAAGCCTTCGTCGCGCAGCGCGTCGTTGCAGATCTTCATCGACGCGATCGCGGTCAGCGGCGTCTTGTTGGACGGCTTCCACAGGCAGATGTCGCCGCAGATCGCCGCCAGAAAGGCATTCCACGCCCACACCGCGACCGGGAAGTTGAACGCGCTGATGATGCCGACCAGGCCCAGCGGCTGGTACTGCTCGTACATGCGGTGGCCGGGACGCTCGGAGTGCAGCGTGTAGCCGTACAGCATGCGGCTCTGGCCGACCGCGAAATCGGCGATGTCGATCATCTCCTGCACTTCGCCGTCGCCCTCGGGCTTGCTCTTGCCCATTTCCAGCGCCACCAGCGACCCCAGCGCGTCCTTGTGCTTGCGCAGCGCATCGCCGCACAGCCGCACCGCCTCGCCGCGGCGCGGCGCCGGCGTGGTGCGCCACACCTTGAACGCGGCTTGCGCGCGGGCGATCACGGTCTCGTAGTCCTGCACGGTGGTCGCCTGCACTTCGGCGATGACTTCGTTGCTGGACGGGTTCAGCGGCTGCAGCACGCCGGCGCCGGTAGCCGTGGACCACTCGCCGTTGCCGAGATAGGTGCCGGAATTGGACGCGGTCAGGCCGAGCGCCTTGAGCAGGTCAGCGGACATGGAATCTCCTGGGGTTCGTTGCGACAGGGAAGGCGACCGCAGGCGGGGGACGCGGGACGCGATTAGCCCGCAATTTTAGCAGACCGGGCGGGTCCGGCCGCATTGGTCGCGCGCCGCGGCGGGCTTGGCAAGCGCGGCGATCGTGCGACAATGCGCCCGGCCAAGGCCCCGTAGCTCAGCTGGATAGAGCGGTCCCCTCCTAAGGGACAGGTCGTGCGTTCGAATCGCGCCGGGGTCACCACCGCAGTGGGCATGTGCGCAAGCGCGGCGAATCGCCAATGCCGGTAGTGCATGCAGGCACTGCCCTCGACGCCGCGGGCATGGCAGCGGCCGCGCCGCTGCCGCCGCTGCTGTGCCGTCCTGCCCTAACGTCGTCTACACCCCTCGTCGACGCCGGCTGAGCGCCTCGCTCCGTAACCTCCACCACGTCCGCCAATGCAGGAGCGGATGCCGACGCAGTGCCGGCTCCTGCATGGCTGGATGTGCGACGACGGTTTGCCCTGTTGCAGCTTGCGGCCACTGAATCCGCCGCAGCGCCGCATCGCAGCGCGGCCTGGTTGCATGTCCACGTCCCGGATGGCGGGCTTCATGTCTTTCCGACCGTCGATGGCGGCCGTGTTTACCCACCCATGCGAAAGCGAAGCAGGAGTAAGCCAATGAGTAGAACCTTGAAGCTTGTGTTGATCGGTTCGATGGTGGCGGCCTTGGCCGCTTGCCATCGCGATGGCGACAAGAACGCGCAGGACCAGAACGCCGCGACGCCGCCAGCGGCGGCCGACGGCAGCCCGGCGGGCGGCAACAGCGCACCGGCCCCCGGTACCAGCGGCGACGCCACCGGCGCCGCGACCGGTACCGATCCGAGCCAGACGCCCCCTCCGGTGACGCCCACCACGCCCACCACCGATCCGCAATCGCCCACCAGCGATCCGCAGCAACAGCAACAGCCGCCGGCGGACAATCAGCAGCATTGACCAAGATGCAAGGCGCGCGGACGACGCATCCGCGCGCCTTGCGCAATCCTCGATGTCGGGTCCCTCGCCGTCCATTGCCGGTACCCGCAATTGCGCGGTAGAAGGGCATGAACCGCGCCACTGAACACAACGCAACCGCACGCCTTTTTTGTCGGTCCGAACACGAGCCCGCACAAACGGTTTTCTACAGTGCGGCGCATGAATCCTGTCTTCGCTGCGCTCGGCATGATGTTCCTGACCGTGGTCGCGCTGATCGCGTCCGAACTGTCCAGGATGGTGGACAAGATCGTGGAATGGTTGCGCCAGTCGGCGAAGCCGCGACGATCGACCTGGCGGCGTGGCAAGTCTGACCACTTGGCTCGGCTGCCGCGCCGGTAAGCGCTTGTCGCAGTGCCGCTGGCGAAACTTCTGCCGCCACGGCGTCGGATAGTAACTTTTGCAACGGATCCATCCGGGTGCGACGCGCATGCTGCCTTGCGGCACACGGCGCTTGACAGCACCCCGGCGCATGATGTCCTCTTGCGCCCATGCCCCACGTTCTCGCCCTCGTCACCAGCTTCGTGCCGCCCGCGCTTCGGCGCCCGGCCGCATGCTGCGCGGGCATTACCACCGGTATTACCACCCACACCATTCGCCCGGTGCGGCCCGTCGTTTTCGCGTAACTGTCGAAACCCACGGCCCCGCACCCGGATCAGGATGCGGGGGAACCCGTCGGCCTGATGCGAGCGGGGCCTCCACTCCGAGGTCTCCCATGCCGTCCCCCGCCGTCGCTTCCGCTCCTGCCGCAGACTCCGCGCTCGCCGCGCGCACCGTCGTCCACAAATTCGGCGGCACCTCGGTGGCCGATGCCGAACGCTATCGCCATGTCGCGCAGCTGCTGTTGGCGCGCCCGGAAACCCTGCAGATCACCGTGGTCTCGGCGATGAAGGGCGTCACCGACGCGCTGATCGGGCTGGCCGAACTGGCCGCCAGCGAGAACAGCGACTGGCGCGAACGCTGGCACGAGACCCGCGCGCGGCACCGCGCCGCGGCAGTGTCGCTGCTCGGCGAGCACGCCGGCATCACCGTGGAGTGGCTGGATGCGCGCTTCGATCATCTCGCCGAGATCCTCGGCGCGCTGGCGGTGATCGGCGAACTGCCGCGCGAGGTGCTGGACCGGGTGCAGGGCCTGGGCGAGGTGTATTCGGCGCAACTGCTCGGCGAGCATCTGCGCGCGCTGGGCGAGGATTGCGCGGTGCTGGACGCGCGCGAGGTGCTGGTGGTGGATCGCGGCGAACTGGGCGTGGACGTGGATTGGGAGGCCAGCGCGGCGCGCCTGTCGGCGTGGCGCGCGCAGCATCCGCAGCAGCGCATCGTGGTCACCGGCTTCGTCGCCCGCGACCGCGCCGGCCGCATCACCACGCTCGGCCGCAACGGCAGCGACTATTCCGGCGCGATCTTCGCCGCCTTGTTCGATGCCGACGAACTGCATATCTGGACCGACGTGGACGGCGTGCTGTCGGCCGACCCGCGGGTGGTGCCCGAAGCGGTGCAACTGGAAACGCTGAGCTACGACGAGGCCTGCGAGCTGGCCTATTTCGGCGCCAAGGTGGTGCATCCGCAGACCATGTCGCCGGCGATCGAGCGCGGCCTGCCGATCATCATCCGCAACACCTTCCAGCCCGAACACCCGGGCACCCGCATCACCGCCAGCAGCGCCAGCAGCGGCCCGATCAAGGGCCTGACCCTGAGCCCGGACCTGGCGGTGCTGAACCTGGAAGGCACCGGCCTGATCGGCGTGCCCGGCACCGCCGAGCGCGTGTTCGCCGCGTTGCGCAATGCGCGGGTGTCGGTGGTGATGATCTCGCAGGGCTCCTCGGAGCATTCGATCTGCTGCGTGGTGCGGCAGAACGAATGCGAACGCGCGCGCGATGCGCTGCTGTCGGCGTTCGCGCACGAGCTGGTGGTCGGGCAGGTGCAGCGCGTGCAGCTGACCACCGGCATCAGCGTGCTGGCCGCGGTCGGCGACGGCATGGCCGGGCAGCCGGGCGTGGCCGCGCGCCTGTTCGAATCGCTGGGCCGCGCCCAGGTCAACATCCTGGCGATCGCGCAGGGGTCGTCGGAGCGCAACATCTCGGTGGCGATCGACAGCGCGCACGCGACCAAGGCGCTGCGCGCGGCGCATGCCGGGTTCTGGCTGTCGCCGCAGACCTTCTCGGTCGGGGTGATCGGCCCGGGCAACGTCGGCGCGGCGCTGCTCGACCAGCTGCGCGTGGCGCAGCCGCAACTGCTGGCCAAGGCCAACCTTGACCTGCGCCTGCGCGCGATCGCCTCGCGCAGCACGATGCGTTTGGAAACCCGCGCGATCACCGGCGACTGGCGGCAGGCCTTCGCCAGCGGCCCGCAGCCCACCGACCTGGACGCGTTCACCGCGCACCTGCTGTCGGCGCACCTGCCGCACGCGGTCATCATCGATTGCAGCGGTAGCGCCGACGTCGCCGACCGCTACGCCGGCTGGCTCGCCGCCGGCATCCATGTAGTCACCCCGAACAAGCAGGCCGGCGCCGGGCCGCTGGCGCGCTTCCATGCGATCCGTGCCGCCGCCGAGAACAGCGGTGCGCGTTTCCGCTACGAGGCCACGGTCGGCGCCGGCCTGCCGGTGATCACCACGCTGCGCGATCTGGTCGATACCGGGGACGAAGTCACCGCGATCGAGGGCATCTTCTCCGGCACCCTGGCCTGGCTGTTCAACAAGTACGACGGCAGCGTGCCGTTCTCGCAACTGGTCACCGATGCGCGCGGCATGGGCTATACCGAGCCGGATCCGCGCGACGACCTGTCCGGCACCGACGTGGCGCGCAAGCTGGTGATCCTGGCGCGCGAGGCCGGGCGCGAGCTGAGCCTGGAGGACGTGGCGGTGGAGAGCCTGGTGCCGGAGGCGCTGCGCCAGGCCAGCGTGGAGGATTTCATGGCGCGGCTGCACGAAGTGGATGCGGCGTTCGCGCAGCGCCTGCAGGCGGCCAAGGCGCGCGGCTGCGTGCTGCGCTACGTGGCGCAGCTGGCGCCGGACCGCGCGCCCAGCGTCGGCCTGGTGGAATTGCCGGCCGAGCATGCCTTCGCCAACCTGCGCCTGACCGACAACGTGGTGCAGTTCACCACCCGCCGCTATTGCGACAATCCGTTGGTGGTGCAGGGGCCCGGTGCCGGTCCGGAAGTCACCGCCGCGGGCGTGTTCGCCGACCTGCTGCGGGTGGCGGCGGGCGAGGGCGCGCGGCTGTGAGCCAGGCGCAGACGTCGCTGGCGCCAAATTCCGCTGCCCGCACCGTGCCGTGCGAGGCGCGCGCCTTCGCGCCGGCCTCGGTGGCCAACGTGGCGGTGGGCTTCGATCTGCTCGGCTATGCGGTGGAAGGCGTCGGCGACACGGTGACCGTGCGCCGCATCGATGCGCCGGAGGTGCGTATCGCCGCGATCCGCGGTACCACGGTGGCGTTGCCGCTGGAGGCCGCGCGCAACACCGCCGGTGCGGCGCTGATCGCCTTGCGCGAGGCGCTGGCGCTGCCGTTCGGTTTCGAACTGGAGATCGACAAGGGCATCCCGCTCAGCTCCGGCATGGGCGGTTCGGCGGCCTCGTGCGTGGCGGCGCTGGTGGCGGCCAATGCGCTGCTGGACGCGCCGTTGTCGCGCGAGCAGCTTTATCTGTATTCGCTGGAGGGCGAGGCGGTGGCCAGCGGCAGCCGCCACGGCGACAACCTCGGCCCGATGTTCCTGGGCGGGTTGGTGTTGTCCACGCTGCAGCGGATGGTGCCGGTGCCGGTGCCGGCGGCCTGGCACAGTCTGCTGGTGCATCCGGATGCGGTACTGGAGACGCGCCGCGCGCGCGAGGCGCTGGCCGGCGACTATCGGCTCGGCGAGTTCGTGGCGCAGAGTTCCAATCTGGCGTTGGTTTTGGCGGGTTGCCATGCCGGCGACGAGGCGCTGGTGCGCGCGGGCTTGCGTGACGTGCTGATCGAGCCGCGGCGTGCGCCGTTGATCGTCGGTTTCGATGCGGCCAAGGAGGCCGCGTTGGCGGCGGGTGCGATGGGCGCGAGCATTTCCGGTGCGGGCCCCAGCGTGTTCGCCTGGTTTCCGACACGCGCAGCGGCCGAGGCGGCCGCGCCGGCGGTGCAGGCGGCATTCGCGGCAGCCGGCTTCGACAGCCAGCATTGGGTATCGCCGCTGCAGTGTCCGGGCGCCCGATTGCTGTAGCGGCGCGTAGCCTCGCTGTTGCTGTTGCTTTCGAGGTTTTTTTGCTGTTGCTCTTGTCGTTGCTTTCGCTGTTGCCGTACCGGGTTCCCTTCCGAAGCGGCGGCCATGGCGGGGAAAAACCCCGAAGGGGCGGCGCACATGGATGTGCGCCGTTCGCGGTAGGGGCAGGATGCCCCTTCCGCGAATCCCCGTCATGGACGCGGACCCGGAGCGCGCAGCGCGGAGGGCGCTCGGCAGGGCGCGCTTTCTTTTGGTTACTTTTCTTTGCGCGAGCAAAGAAAAGTGACTCGCCGCAAGGCGAAAGCCTTTGCCTCTGCTTTTGCTTTGGTCTGAAGATTCAAAGGAAGAGCAAGAGCAAAGCTTCCGCTGACGCGGGTCACTTTTCTTTGCTTGTGCAAAGAAAAGTAACCAAAAGAAAGCACACCCGGGCGGCGCGCCCTCCGCGCTGCGCGCTACGGGTGCGCAAGCAGGATGGGAATTTTCGGAAGGCACATCCATGTGCCTGCCGAAAACGACGCGCATCCTGCGCGTCGCCCCCTTTGGGGGTTGTACCCATCCTGCTTGCCGCGCCTCACGGGAGATCGAAAAGCAAAAAAGCAACAGCCGAAGCAAGGGCAGAGCAACAACAAGAGCAATAACCAAGCAGTGCCACAGTCACGGATGACAGTGCGATCGAATTCCCCCTGCCGATGGAACCACCATGAACTTCATTTCCACCCGTAATGCCGCGCCCGCCGCCACGCTCAGCCAGGCCATCGCCGCCGGCCTGGCGCCCGATGGCGGGCTGTACGTGCCCGAGCGCATGCCGCCGGCGCGCGAACTGCGTCCTGGCGCCAGCCTGGCCGAGACCGCCGCGACGCTGCTGGCGCCGTTCTTCGACGGCGACGCGCTCGCCGCCGAGCTGCCGGCCATCTGCGCCGAAGCCTTCGATTTCGATGCGCCGCTGCAGCCGCTGGTCACGCCCGGCGACCATGCGCTGGAGCTGTTCCATGGGCCGACCGCCGCGTTCAAGGACTTCGGTGCGCGCTTCCTGGCCGCCTGCCTGGCGCGGCTGCGCCGCGATGCCGCCACGCCGCTGACCATCCTCGTCGCCACCTCCGGCGATACCGGCGCCGCGGTCGCCGCCGCCTTCCATCGCCAGCCCGGGCTGCGCGTGGTGGTGCTGTATCCGGACGGGCGCGTGTCGCCGCGGCAGGCGCATCAGCTGGGCTGCTTCGGCGACAACATCCAGGCGCTGCGCGTGGCCGGCTCGTTCGACGACTGCCAGGCGCTGGTCAAGCAGGCCTTGAGCGACGTCGAACTGCAGGCGCAGGCGCCGCTGAGTTCGGCCAACAGCATCAGCCTGGGCCGGTTGCTGCCGCAGATGAGTTATTACGCGCACAGCGCCCTGGTGCACTACGCCGGGCGCGCGCAGCCGCTGAACCTGGTGGTGCCGACCGGCAACCTGGGCAATGCGCTGGCGGCGATCCTGGCGCGCGGGCTGGGCGTGCCGCTGGGCCGCATCGTGCTGGCGACCAATGCCAACCACGTGCTGCCGGATTACTTCGCCGGCGCCGACTACGCCCCGCAGCCCAGCGTGGCCACCGTCGCCAATGCCATGGACGTCGGCGCGCCGAGCAATTTCGAGCGCCTGCGTTGGCTGTACCGCGGCGACGATGCCGCGTTGCGCGCGCAGTTCCAGTCCTATTCGGTGGACGATGCGCAGATCCGCCAGTTGATCGGCGAGCGCTTCCGCCGCTACGGCGAAGTGCATTGCCCGCATACCGCGACGGCCTTGCACGTGTTGCAGCAGATCCGTGCCGAGGGCGCCGAGGCCGATGCCGGCGACTGGGCGGTGGCGGCGACCGCGCATCCGGCCAAGTTCGAGGCGGTGGTCGAGCCGCTGATCGGCCAGCCGGTGCCGGTACCGCCGGCGTTGGCGGCCTTGCTGCAGCGGCCGGCGCACGCCGAGCCGATCGCGCCGGACTACGCGACGCTGCGCGCGCGCCTGTTGGCCGGCTGAGACCGGCCGCGGCCGCCTGACCCGGTAGCGGCGGCGCCGCTGTCCGGGCCGCCGCGCTGCAGCCTGCGTTGCGCGCGCACGGCGGCGCGCGGTCCGCGGCGCAGAGTCAGTCCTGATCCTGCGGCTGCAGCCGCAACCAGGCGGCCTGCACCACGCTGCGGACCTGCAGCCAGTCCAGGCGCGAGCGCGGGTGGTCGCGCAGGAACACGTCGCGCAGCTGCGGGGCCACGTCCTCGAAGCGCTGGCCGTGGTACTTCAGGTAGGCGTCGTAGGCCAGTTTCAGCGCCGGCTCGTAGTCGGTGAACGCATGCCCGGGCTGATGGAACGGGGCCTGGGCGAAATGCGCCTTCCAGAAATCCAACTCCCTTTCGCGATCCAGCACCACGCAGGCGCGTGGGTCGTGCAGCACATCGATGGCGACGAGCATGGTTGCCCTCCCAGTGGTTCCCCCCTCCGGCACCGCGGCGGCGCCGCAGGTGTATCGCGGCGCAAGTCTATGCCCGGGCGTGTGACAAGGCATGGCCGAGGTCTGAAGCGTTCACGGATGCGGCGGCTGGCAGCGTCTGCGCCGTCCGCGACCGTTGGTCCGCTTAGGCGGGCCCTAAGGCCGCAGCCAGCTCCGCGGTTCGAAGGCAGTCGTGGTCCGCCGGGTTGTCCACAGCGCATGTGGAGCGTTGCCCTGGAAACCTGTGGATAAGTCGGTGCGGGCGCGGTGGTGCAAGGCGTAGACAGGGGCTGGCGAAAAAATCGCCGCCGCCCATCGGCTCATGCTTCGTCGGACGCCAGCCGGTGCAAGGCGGCGAAGTCGCGGATCTCGACCACGTGCAGCTGCGGCAGCGCGATCAGGCCTTGCTGGCGCAGCTTGGTGAAGGTGCGGCTGACCGTTTCCATGGTCAGGCCGAGATGGTCGGCGATGTCGCCGCGGCCCATCATCAAGGTCACCGTGTTGCCGGGATCGCCTCGGCTGGCGGTGCGCGCCGCCAGCTTCAGCAGGAAGTCGGCGAGCTTTTCCATCGGCTGCAGGCGCGCCAGCGACAGCGCCGCATCCTGGGCCGCGTCCAGTTCCAGGCAGGCGCGCTGCAACAGCTTGCGTTCCAGCTGCGGGTATTGCGTGCGCAGCAGCCGCATCTGCGCCACCGACACCCGGCATACGCGGCTGTCGGCGATCGCTTCGATGTCGTTGCGGTATTTCTCCGACTCGCTCAGGCCCACGTAGTCGCCCGGCAGCACGAAGCCGACCACCTGGCGGCGGCCGTCGGCCAGGGTGCGGACCAGGCGCAGCGCGCCGGAGGTGACGGTATAGACCGCTTGCCGCGCCTCGCCGGTGCGGACCAGGGTGGCGCCGGCGGCGTAGGACAGCGAGGTGGTCACCCGCTCCAGCGCCTGCACTTCGTCGCAGGCCAGCGCCGAGCAGATCGCCAGGTGGCGCACGGCGCAATGCATGCATTCGTGCGCGTTCGGATCGCGGGCCGTGGCGGGTTCGGCATAGGGCAGGGCGAAGCCGGGGACGGTCCGGTGCATGCGCTTGGCGGGCGGAGTGGTCACGCCGGGATGATACGCCGATACGTTCGCCGGCACCCCGGTACGGCTAGAATTGGCGTCTGTTTGCCCCCAAGACGCAGGAGTTTTGCACGTGATCAAGCCCCGTACGCCGCCCGGCATCATGGAATTGCTGCCGCGCGAGCAGATCGCGTTCCAGCGCATGCTGGACGTCATCCGCCGCAACTACGAGCGGTTCGGGTTCCTGCCGGTGGAGACGCCGGTGTTCGAACTGTCCGACGTGTTGCTGACCAAGTCCGGCGGGGAGACCGAGCGTCAGGTGTATTTCGTGCAGTCCACCGGCGCGCTGGCCAATGCCGAGGCCAGCGGCGAGGGCGGGCTGCCGGAACTGGCGCTGCGCTTCGACCTGACCGTGCCGCTGGCGCGCTACGTGGCCGAACACGAGCACGAGCTGAGCTTCCCGTTCCGCCGCTACCAGATGCAGCGCGTGTACCGCGGCGAGCGCGCCCAGCGCGGCCGTTTCCGCGAGTTCTACCAGTGCGACATCGACGTGATCGGCAAGGACGCGCTGAGCATCCGCTACGACGCTGAAGTGCTGGCGGTGATCCACGCGGTGTTCGCCGAACTGGGCATCGGCGCGTTCGCGGTGCAGTTGAACAACCGCAAGCTGATGCGCGGCTTCTTCGAGAGCCTGGGCGTGGCCGAGGGCGAGCGCCAGCTGGCGGTGCTGCGCGAGGTCGACAAGCTGGACAAGCGCGGTGCCGACTATGTGCGCGAGACGCTGGCCGGGGAGGGATTCGCCATCCCGGCCGAGCAGGTCGAACAGATCCTGGCCTTCGTCGCGGTGCGCTCCAGCGGCCACGACGACGCGCTGGCACGGCTGGATGCGCTGGACGCGGCGGCCGCCTCGAGCGCGACGCTGCGCGAGGGCGTGGCCGAGCTGCGCGAGGTGCTGGCCCTGGTCAAGGCGCTGGGCGTGCCGGAAACCGCGTACTGCCTGAACTTCTCCATCGCCCGCGGCCTGGACTACTACACCGGCACCGTCTACGAGACCCTGCTGACCGACTACCCGCAGATCGGCTCGATCTGCTCGGGCGGGCGCTACGAGGACCTGGCCAGCCACTACAGCAAGTCCAAGCTGCCGGGCGTGGGCATCTCGATCGGCCTGACCCGCCTGTTCTGGCAACTGCGCGAGGCCGGGCTGATCGAGGGCATCGCCTCCAGCAGCGTGCAGGCGATGGTGGCGCTGATGGACGAGGCCAAGCTGGACGACGCGCTGGACATCGCCCGGCGCCTGCGCGTCGGCGGCATCAATACCGAAGTGCAGATGGAGCCGAAGAAGGTCGGCAAGCAGTTCCAGTACGCCGCACGCGCCGGCATCCGCTTCGTGGTGCTGGCCGGCGACGACGAACTGGCGCGCGGCGTGGTCGCGGTCAAGGACCTGGTGCGCGAGCAGCAGTTCGAGGTCGCCCGCGACGAACTGGCCAGCGCCCTGCTGGTCGAGCTGGAGCAGGCCAAGGTCATGCCCTGAGCGGGGATGCAGGGCCGGTGTGGCGTGACATGAACGTTCGCGTCGCATGTTCCTTGTGCGAGCGACTTCAGGGCACCTCTAAAAACCTCCTTCTTTGGCATCATATGGTCAGAAGAGAGAGCCGAGGCCCCGCGATGATCAGCCTGTTTGCCGGACACGAACGCGAAGCCAAGCGCCAGCAGATAGGCGACCCGCTGACCCTGCTTTCGCGCCATATCGATTTCGCAGCGATTGCCCAAGCCGTCGATGCGAAGCTGTCCTTGGGCACCGGTACGCGCGGGGGTCGTCTGGCCTGGCCGACGGTGGTGATGGTCAAACTGCTGCTGTTGCAGCAGCTATACAACCTCTCTGACGATGCGCTGGAGTACCAGGTGCTGGATCGGCGCAGTTTCCAGCAGTTCCTTGGGCTGGAACACAGCGGCAAGGTGCCTGACGCCAAGACGATCTGGGTGTGGCGCGAGCGGCTCAAGGCGCAGGATGTGATGGGCGACATCAGCGCAGCGGTCGGCGTGCAATTGCAGCGTGCGGGATTCATCGCGCGTGGCGGTCAGATCATCGATGCGAGCATCGTCAGCGCCCCGATCCAACGCAACACGCGCGAGGAGAACGCACAGATCAAGCAGGGTGGCGAGGTAGGCCAAGACTGGAGCGACGCCAAGCGCGCACAGAAGGATGTGCAAGCCCGCTGGACCCGCAAGCACGGCAAGGCGCACTACGGCTACAAGCTGCACGCCAGCACCGATCGGCGTTGGGGCTTCATCCGCCGACATGCGGTGAGCGCAGCCAACGTGCATGACAGCCGACACTTCGAGGAGGTGCTGGACCCCAGCAATCGCGGACGCACGGTGTGGGCCGACAGTGGCTATGCCGACGCATCGCGGGAGGCCGATCTGACGCAACGCGGCTATCGGGCGGCCATTCAGCACCAGGGCCAGGCGCGCAAGCCACTAAGCGCGGCCGAACAACGTCGCAACCGGCGGCTTGCCAAGGACCGGGTGTTCGGCGAACACCCGTTCGCGCGGCTGGCGCAGCAGGGCGGTAAATGCCTGCGCACCATCGGGTTGGCACGGGCCACGGTGGTGATCGGGTTGAAGGTCGCCAGTCACAACCTGATGCGGCTGGCGCGGCTGCAGCAGCGGGCCATGGCGCCCGCGTGAGCGGGTGAGGCGGCCAAAAACGGCCGCTCTTCCCACATCCAGGACGCCCAGCGCCCCCTGCGAAGCACGTCGGCTTCCTCAAACAGACGTAGCGGGAGCGTCTTTGCAGCTCACATCAGTGAAATGACGGGTTGTTCGAGGTGACCTTCAGTCGCGACGCGGATGACCAGGGCCTGCCGCTACTGAAGCCGCTCCTGCGCCCTTGGCCTATGCGGTGGGTGTGAGTGCCTGTCGCGGCTGAAGCCGCTCCTACAGGGGGCGGTGTGCGCGAACTTTCGTGCACCTTGTAGGAGCGGCTTCAGCCGCGACAGATCGCATGGCGTCCTAGCGCCCATCGGCGATCGAACACATCCACACAACGCCCGCACGCCGCGGCTTGACTCAGTCTGTCCAATCGCGCTAATGTACTAACACGCTATTACATTATCGCAATGAAACAACGAACCGCCACCCAACCCGATCGCGACAGCGACACCTCGTTCAAGGCGCTGTCGCGCGCCTTGGCCCACCTGAGCAAGCCGCAGGAGGTCGCCGCGTTTCTGCAGGACCTGTGCACGCCGGCCGAACTGGAGGCGATGTCCGATCGCTGGCGGGTGGTGCCGCTGCTGCTCAAGGGCGTGCCGTACCGCGAGATCCACGAGCTGACCCAGGTCAGCGTGACCACCATCGGCCGCGTCGCGCGGACCCTGGAATACGGCGCCGGCGGCTATGCCACGGCGCTGCGCCGGCAAGCGGCGCGCCCCTCCGATTCCCATTGAGATGTCCTGATGAGTGCTTCCCTGGCAGCGCCGGCGCGTGACCGGCTGCGTATCGCGATCCAGAAGAGCGGCCGCCTCGCCGAGCCGGCGCGGGCGGTGCTGGCCGCCTGCGGGCTGAGCTGGCGCGAGAGCCGCGACAAGTTGTTCTGCTACGGCGAGTCGCTGCCGGTGGACCTGTTGCTGGTGCGCGACGACGACATCCCCGGGCTGATCGCCGACGGCGTCTGCGATTTCGGCATCGTCGGCCGCAACGAACTGGAAGAGCAGGCCGGCGAGCGCCGCCGCAACGGCCTGCAGGAAGCCTACCGCGCGCTGCGCGGGCTGAACTTCGGCCAGTGCCGGCTGATGCTGGCGGTGCCCGACAGCTGGGAGTGGACCGGCTCGGAGCAATTGCAGGGCAAGCGCATCGCCACCAGCTATCCGGCGGTGCTGGCCGACTGGCTGGAAGCGCGCGGCCTCGACGCGCAGGTGGTGGAACTGTCCGGCTCGGTGGAAATCGCGCCGCGCCTGGGCACCGCCGACCTGATCTGCGACCTGGTGTCCAGCGGCGCGACCCTGGCCGCCAACCAGCTCAAGCCGGTGGAGACGTTGCTGGAAAGCGAGGCGGTGCTGGCCGGGCCGGTGCGCGAACCGGGCGACGCCCGCGCCGCGCTGGCGGCGATGCTGCTGCGCCGGCTCGACGGCGTGCTCAAGCTGCGCGACAGCAAGCTGCTGATGTTCCGCGCCTCGCGCGATCACGTCGCCGAACTGACCCGGCTGCTGCCCGATGCCGACCCGCTGGTGCAATTGCCCGGCGACGGCGATGGCCCGCTGCAGTTGCAGACCATGTGCCACGGCGCGATCACCTGGCAGCGCATGGAGGAACTGGAGCGCGCCGGCGCGCAGGGGCTGATGGTGTTGACGGTGGAGCGCTCGCTGGCATGAACCGACTGGATTGGAATTCGCTCGACGCGCAGGCGCGCACGCAGGCCCTGACCCGGCCGGCGCAGACTGTCGCCGCGCAGACCCGCGCCGCGGTGGCGCAGCTGCTGGACGACGTGCGCGGCCGCGGCGATGCCGCATTGCGCGAGATCACCGCGCGTTTCGACGGCGTGGTGCTGCAGAGTTTCGAAGTCGGTGCCGACGAGTTCGCCGCCGCCGAAGCGGCGGTGCCGCCAGTGCTGCGCGAGGCGATGGCGCAGGCCGCGGCGCGGATCGAGACCTTCCATCGCGCCGGCATGGCGCAGCCCTATGCGGTGGAAACCGCGCCGGGCGTGGTCTGCGAGCGGGTAGTGCGGCCGATCGGCCGGGTCGGCCTGTACGTGCCGGCCGGCAGCGCGCCGCTGCCGTCCACCGCGCTGATGCTGTGCGTGCCGGCGGCGCTGGCCGGTTGCCGCGAGGTGGTGCTGTGCACGCCGCCGCGCGCCGACGGCTCGGCCGATCCGGCGGTGCTGGTCGCGGCGAAGCTGACCGGCGTGGATCGCGTGTTCAAGCTCGGCGGCGCGCAGGCGATCGCGGCGATGGGTTTCGGCACCGAGTCGGTGCCGTCCTGCGACAAGCTGTTCGGGCCGGGCAACGGCTACGTCACCGAGGCCAAGCAGCAGGTGGCACAGGCCGGCGCGGCGGCGATCGACATGCCGGCCGGGCCGTCCGAGGTGCTGGTGATCGCCGATGGCGGCGCCGACGCCGCGTTCGTCGCCGCCGACCTGCTGTCGCAGGCCGAGCACGGCCCGGACTCGCAGGTGCTGCTGCTGTCCGACAGCGCCGAGCTGATCGATGCGGTCGAGGACGAGATCGAGCGCCAGCTGGCGACGCTGCCGCGTGCGGCGATCGCGCGCCAGGCGCTGGCCGCGTCGCGGCTGATCCAGGTCGGTACGCTCGAGGACGCCTTCGCGATCAGCAACCGCTATGCGCCCGAGCACCTGATCCTGGCGTTGCGCGAGCCGCGCGGCTGGCTGGAGCGGGTCGAGGCGGCCGGCTCGGTGTTCCTCGGCGATTTCACCCCGGAAGCGCTGGGCGACTATTGCAGCGGCACCAACCACGTGCTGCCGACCAACGGCGCGGCGCGCGCCTACAGTGGGGTCAGCGTCGCCAGCTTCCAGAACTTCGTCAGCGTGCAGAGCGCCAGCCGCGCCGGCATCGCCGCGATCGGCGCCTGTGCGGTGATCATGGCGCGCGCCGAAGGCCTGGACGCGCATGCCAATGCGGTGGCGCTGCGGATGGAGAAGGCGGCATGAGCGCGCCGAACGACACGCAGATGCCGGGATCGATGCTGGCGCTGGTCCGCCACGACCTGCGCGACTTCGCCGGCTATTCCTCGGCGCGCAGCAGCGCGCTGCACGGCGAGGTCTGGCTCAACGCCAACGAATCGGCCTGGGCCAACCCCGCCGACCGCGACGCCGGCAACCGCCGCTATCCGGATCCGCAACCGCCGGCGTTGCGAGCGGCGCTGGCGTCGCTGTACGCCTGCGCGCCAGAGCAGTTGCTGCTCGGCCGTGGCAGCGACGAGGCCATCGACCTGCTGCTGCGCGCGCTGTGCGAGCCGGGCCGCGACGCGATCGTGATCACCCCGCCGGTGTTCGGCATGTATGCGGTGTGCGCGCGGCTGCAGAACGCGCGCATCGTCGAAGTGCCGTTGCGCGAGGATGCGGCCGGACTGGTTACCGACGTCGATGCGGTGGTCGATGCGGCGCTGAGCCAGATGGCCAAGCTGGTGTTCCTGTGCTCGCCGGGCAATCCCAGCGGGGCGGCGATCCCGCTGGCCGACATCGAACGTGCCGCCGAACGCCTGCATGGGCGCGCCTTGCTGGTGGTCGATGAGGCCTACGGCGAATTCTCTGATGTGCCGTCGGCGACCACGTTGCTGGCGCGGTATCCCAACCTGGCGGTGTTGCGCACGCTGTCCAAGGCGCATGCGCTGGCCGCGGCGCGGATCGGCTGCGTGATCGCCGATCCGGCGCTGATCGCCGTGCTGCGCCGCTGCCAGGCGCCGTAC
The DNA here is from genome assembly GCF_014236815.1 of Xanthomonas sp. GW. Taxonomy (NCBI): domain Bacteria; kingdom Pseudomonadati; phylum Pseudomonadota; class Gammaproteobacteria; order Lysobacterales; family Lysobacteraceae; genus Xanthomonas; species Xanthomonas sp. GW. The sequence continues at coordinate 2,886,774 of NZ_CP051189.1, read as the reverse complement.
CCGATTCCGGCACCGTGCACGCAGCTGGCGCTGGCCGCGCTGCAGGCCGAGCCGTTGCGGCAGACCGCGGCGCGCGTGGCCGAGATCCGCCGCGAGCGCGAGCGTATGTCCGCCGCGCTGGCCGCGCTGCCCGGCGTGCGCCGCGTGTATCCCTCGCAAGGCAACTTCCTGCTGCTGCGCTTCGACGATGCCGAAGCCGCGTTCCGCGGCTTGCTCGGCGCTGGCGTGGTGGTGCGCGACCAGCGCGCCGCGCCGACCCTGGGCGATGCGCTGCGCATCACCCTCGGCACCGCGGAGCAGAACCAACGCGTGTTGGGCGCGCTGCAGGCGGGGAGGGTGGCGGCATGACCCCGATCCTGTTCGTCGACCGCGACGGCACCCTGATCGAGGAGCCGGCCGATTTCCAGATTGACGCCTACGAGAAGCTGCGCTTCGTGCAGGGCGTGATCCCGGCGATGTTGAAATTGCGCGACGCCGGCTACCAGTTCGTCATCGTCACCAACCAGGACGGACTGGGCAGCGATGCCTATCCGCAGGCCGCGTTCGATGGTCCCAACGACCTGATGCTGCAGATCTTCGCCAGCCAGGGCATCGCCTTCCGCGAGGTGCTGATCGACCGCAGCTGGCCGGCCGACAACGCACCCACGCGCAAGCCCGGCATCGGCCTGATGCTGCCGTACCTGCAGGACCGCAGCATCGACTGGGCGCGTTCGGCGATGGTCGGCGACCGCCTCACCGACATCCAGTTCGCCGAGAACCTGCGCATCCGCGGCTTCCAGCTGCAGACCGAACAGTTCGGCGGCGACTGGGACTGGGCCGGCATCGCCCACGAACTGGCCGACGCGCCGCGCCGCACCACCGTGCAGCGCGATACCAAGGAAACCCGGATCCGCGTCGAGATCGACCTGGACCTGGCGCGCGATCCGCATTGCGCCACCGGCCTGCCGTTCTTCGACCACATGCTCGAGCAGATCGGCAAGCACGGCGGCTTCGCCCTGGACGTGCGCGCCGAGGGCGACCTGCATATCGACGAACACCACACCATCGAGGACACCGGCCTGGCGCTGGGCCAGGCCTTGCGCCAGGCGCTGGGCGACAAGCGCGGCATCGGCCGCTACGGCTTCGATCCGCCGGACAGCCCGTGGCCGGCCGCCGACGCCGCTGGCCGCGCCGGCTTCACCTTGCCGATGGACGAGACCCTGGCCAGCGCCGCGCTGGATTTCAGCGGCCGCCCGTACTTCGTCTTCGAAGGCGAGTTCAAGCGCGAGCGCGTCGGCGACATGCCGACCGAACTGGTGCCGCATTTCTTTCGTTCGCTGTGCGATGCCGCGGGGTTGAACCTGCACCTGCGCGTGCACGGCGACAACGACCACCACAAGGTCGAAGCCTGCTTCAAGGCATTGGCGCGCGCCTTGCGCCAGGCGCTGCGCCGCGAGGGCGTCGCGCTGCCTTCGACCAAGGGTGTGCTGTGATGCGCGCGTGTTCTGCGGGGAGCGTGCGATGACCGACGTCGCCCTGATCGATGCCGGCGGCGCCAACCTAGGCTCGGTGCGCTACGCGCTGGAGCGTTTGGGCGTGGAAGCCAGGCTGGTGCGCGACGCGGCCGGGCTGCAGGGCGCGGACCGGGTGATCCTGCCCGGGGTCGGCGCCGCGCCGCATGCGATGGCGCGGCTGCGCGAGCAAGGCCTGATCGAACCGCTGCGAGCGCTCGAGGTGCCGCTGATCGGCATCTGCCTGGGCATGCAGCTGCTGTTCGAGCATTCCGAGGAAGGCGACGTCGATTGCCTGGGCCTGCTGACCGGCGTGGTCCGGCACATGCCGCCGGCGCTGGGCATCCGCATCCCGCACATGGGCTGGAACCGGCTGCTGCCGATGCGTCCGTCGCCGTTGCTTGAGGGTCTGCCGGAGACCGCCACTGCGTACTTCGTGCATGGCTACGCCGCACCGGTCACCGCCGATACCGTGGCCGCCTGCGACCACGGCGGCCTGTTCACCGCGGTGGTGCAGCACGGCCGCCGCTGCGGCGCGCAGTTCCATCCCGAGCGCTCGGCCAGCACCGGCGCGCGCATCCTGCGCAATTTCCTCGAGACCGATTTCCCATGAGCTTCATCGTCTATCCCGCGCTGGACATCCGCGACGGCCGCGTGGTGCGGCTGGCGCAGGGCGATTACGCCCGCGAAACCCACTACGGCGACGATCCGCTGCCGCGCGCGCAGGCCTTCGCCGACGCCGGCGCAGGCTGGATGCACCTGGTTGACCTGGATGCGGCGCGTGCCGGCGGCTACACCCTGGCCCCACTGCTAAGCCAGATCGGCGCCCAGACCGGGCTGCAGGTGCAGACCGGCGGCGGCGTGCGCTCGCGCGCCGACGTGCAGCGCATCCTCGACGCCGGCGCCGCGCGCGTGGTGATCGGCTCGCTGGCGGTGCGCGACCGCGAGTCGGTGCTGGAATGGCTGGCCGAGTTCGGCGCCGAGCGCATCACCGTGGCGCTGGACACGCGCCAGGACGCGCAGGGCGTGTGGCGGTTGCCGGTGCTGGGCTGGACCGAGACCTCCTCGCTGACCCTGGAAGCGCTGGCGGTCGAATACGCGGCGGCCGGGCTGAAACACCTGCTGTGCACCGACATCGCGCGCGACGGCATGCTGTCCGGGCCGAACCTGGAGCTGTACGCCTACCTGCGCCGGATCGCGCCGGGCGTGCACGTGCAGGCCTCCGGCGGCATCCGCGACGCCGCCGACGTGCGCGCCGCGCGCGAGGTCGGCTGCGCCGGCGCGGTGCTCGGCAAGTCGCTGCTGGAAGGGCGATTGCGCCTGGACGAGGCGCTGGCATGCTGAGCCGGCGCATCATCCCGTGCCTGGACGTGCGCGACGGCCGCGTGGTCAAGGGCGTCAAGTTCCGCGACCACGTCGACATGGGCGACATCGTCGAACTGGCCTTGCGCTACCGCGACCAGGGCGCCGACGAACTGGTGTTCTACGACATCGGCGCCAGCCCGGAAGGGCGCTCGGTCGACTACGCCTGGGTGGAACGGGTGGCGCGGCTGATCGACATCCCGTTCTGCGTAGCCGGCGGCATCCGCGACGTGGCCACCGCACGCGCCGTGCTGCATGCCGGCGCCGACAAGATCTCGATCAACTCGCCGGCGCTGGAACGGCCGGCGCTGATCGCCGAACTGGCCGAAGCGTTCGGCGTGCAATGCGTGGTGGTCGGCATCGATTCGATCCGCGAGGACGACGGCCAATGGCGCGTGCGCCGTTTCACCGGCGACCCGAGCAAGACCCAGGCGCTGCGCGTGCGCACCGTGGACTGGGTGGTGGAGGCGCAGCAACTCGGCGCCGGCGAGATCGTGCTCAACTGCATGGACAACGACGGCGTGCGCCGCGGCTACGACATCGCCCAGCTGTTCGAGGTGCGCTCGCTGTGCAAGGTGCCGCTGGTCGCCTCCGGCGGTGCCGGTGAGATGCAGCACTTCGCCGACGTGTTCGAACAGGCCGACGTGGACGGCGCGCTGGCCGCCAGCGTGTTCCACAGCGGCGCGATTCCGATTCCCGACCTCAAGCGCTTCCTGCGCCAACGACAGATCGAGGTGCGCGATGGCGCATGAGCACGAAACCGCCGCCGTGCCCGCGGATGCGGCGTTTGATTGGGACACGTTTGATTGGAGCACGCTGGACTGGAGCAAGGGCGATGGCCTGCTGCCGGTGGTGGTGCAGGACGCGGCCACGCTGCGCGTGCTGATGCTCGGCTACATGAATGCCGATGCCCTGGCCGCGACCCGCGCCAGCGGCAAGGTCACCTTCTACAGCCGCAGCAAGCAGCGCCTGTGGACCAAGGGCGAAAGCTCGGGCAATACGTTGGACCTGGTGTCGATCGAGACCGATTGCGACCGCGACACCTTGCTGGTGCTGGCGCACCCGCACGGCCCGACCTGCCACCTAGGCCGCAGCAGCTGCTTCCCGCAGGCGCCAGGCCAGTTCCTGGGCGCGCTCGACCGCCTGGTCGAACAACGCGAACGCGAGCGTCCGCCGGGCAGCTACACCACGCAATTGTTCGAGAAGGGCACCCGGCGCATCGCGCAGAAGGTCGGCGAGGAAGGCGTGGAGACCGCCTTGGCCGGTGTGGCGCAGGACGATGCAGCGCTGCTCGGCGAATCGGCCGACCTGCTGTATCACCTGACCGTATTGCTGCGCGCGCGCGGCCTGGCGCTGACCGACGCGGTAGCGGTGCTGGAAGCGCGGCACAACTAGGCCGGCGCAACAGCGGTCACCGTCGTGCCGTGGCGGGTGGCTACAATCGCGGCTTCTGTCGATTGCCGGATGTCCCGCATGCTGCTGCGCGCCGTAGTGCTTACCTGCCTGTTGACTGCCGCGGCGCCCGCGCTGGCGCAGACGGCGACGATCAGCGGCAGCGTCTACCAGGAGCGCGACGGCCACGCGGGCCGCAGCAACGGCGAGCGCGGCATCGCCGGCGTGCAGGTGTCCGACGGCGTGCACATCGTGCGCACCGATGCGCAGGGCCGCTACAGCCTCGAAGTGGAGCCGGGGCGCACGGTGTTCGTGATTAAGCCCGACGGCTACGCCTTCGCCAGCGCCGGCAACGGCTTGCCGGCCTACTGGCGGCACTACGCGCCGACCGGTTCGCCTGCGCTCAAATATCCGGGCATCGCGCCGACCGGCGGCGCCACCAGCGGCTGGGATTTCGCGCTGCGCGCGCAAGCGCCGGCGGCCAGCACCGAGGTGTTGGTGTTCGCCGACACCCAGACCGCCTCGGCGACCGATGTCGGTTACTACGCGCGCGACATCGTCGCGCCGTTACTCGGCAAGACCCGCGCGCGGTTGGGGACCACCCTGGGCGACGTGGTCAGCGACGACCTGTCGTTGTATCCGGCATTGAACGCCGAGACCGCCAAGCTCGACGTGCCGTGGTTCCATGTGCCCGGCAACCACGATCTGAATTTCGATGCGGCCGACGATGCCGGCTCGCTGTCCAGCTGGCGCGCGGTCTACGGGCCGGATACCTATGCGGTGGAAGAGGGCGGCGCCAGCTTCGTGTTTCTCGACGACGTGGTCTACCAGCCGCAGCAGAAACCCAATTACATCGGCGGCCTGCGCGAGGACCAGTTCGTGTTCCTGCAGGCCTATCTGGCGACGCTGCCAAAAGAGCGGCTGTTGGTGCTGGGCATGCATATCCCGCTGTTCGACGCGGCGCCGGGCAAGGAGACTTTCCGCCATGCCGACCGCGCGCGCCTGTTCGCGCTGCTGCAGCCGTTCGCGCATGTGCTGGTGCTCAGCGGCCACAGCCACACCCAGCGCCACTACTACCACGGCGCCGACGACGGCTGGCACGGCGCGCAGCCGCTGCATGAGTACAACGTGGGCGCGGCCTGCGGCGCGTTCTGGTCCGGGGCCAAGGATGCCGACGGCATTCCCGCCGCGACGATGGCCGACGGCACCCCGAACGGCTATGCGCTGCTGACGCTGCAGCGCGATGGCCGCTACGCGCTGGCTTACCACGCCGCGCGCGCGGCCGACGATGCGTCGATGACCCTGCACGCGCCGAAGGTGCTGCGCCGCGGCGCCTATCCGGCCTGGGCGGTGTACGCGAACGTGTTCATGGGCGAGGACGACAGCCGCGTGGCATACCGCATCGACGACGGCGCATGGAAGCCGATGGTGCACGTGCAGCAGCCGGATCCTGACCTGCTCGCCGAGAACGCGCGCGACGATGCCGCCGAGGCGCTGCGCGGCTACGACCGTTCGCCGGAAGCCGTCCCGTCGCAGCACCTGTGGCGCGGCGCCTTGCCGACCGACCTGAGCGCCGGCGCGCACCGCATCGAGGTCCGTGCCTTCGACCGCTGGCGCGGCGAGCAGCGCGCGAGCATCGGCTATCGCCTGCAGGACGCGACGCCCTGAGGGCGCGCCGCGTTCGGTGCATTGATGCAACGGGTTCCTGGCCGATGCAAGAAGCGGCGTACGGCGAACGGTCAGGCTTCCTCCGTCGGGACTGAAGTCCCTCCCACATTGCATCCAGGCCGCTGCTGCGCGCCTTTGTAGGAGCGGCTTCAGCCGCGACGAATGCGCCGGCAAACTGGTCGGCCCTGCGAGCGAACTGTCGGGGCTGAAGCCCCTCTTACAGTGCGCTCACGCTGGCTTTCTGCGCTTTCTGCGCTTTCTGTAGGGGATGTCCCGATAACGACAAATGCGGCAGCGAGATGGGTGGCTTCGTCAGCTGTCGGGACTGAAGTCCCTCCCGCATTGCGTCCAGGCCGCTGCTGCGCGCCTTTGTAGGAGCGGCTTCAGCCGCGACAAATGCGCCGGCAAACTGGTCGGCCCCCGCAAGCGACCTGTCGGGGCTGAAGCACCTCCTACAGTGCACTCAGGCTGGCTTTCTGCGCTTTCTTTATGAGATGTCCCGATAACGACAAATGCGGCAGCGAGATGGGTGGCTTCGTCAGTTGTCGGGACTGAAGTCCCTGCCACATTGTGTCCAGGCCGCTGCTGCGCGCCTTTGTAGGAGCGGCTTCAGCCGCGACGAATGCGTCGGCAAACTGGTCGGCTCCGCAAGCGAACTGTCGGGGCTGAAGCTCCTCTTACAGTGCGCTCAGGCTGGCTTTCTGCGCTTTCTGTATGAGAGTTTTTTCGATAACGACAAATGTGGCAGCGAGATGGGTGGCTTCGTCAGCTGTCGGGACTGAAGTCCCTCCCACATTGCATCCAGGCCGCTGCTGCGCGCCTTTGTAGGAGCGGCTTCAGCCGCGACGAATGCGTCGGCAAACTGGTCGGCCCTGCAAGTGAACTGTCGGGGCTGAAGCCCCTCCTACAGTGCACTCGGCTGGCTTGCCGCGAAATCTTGTGGGAGCGACTTCATTCGCGACGAGCGCAAGTAGCAAACTCTTCAGAGCCCGTGGATTTGTCGGCACCGTTGAGCCAAGACGCAAGACCAGCAAGCGCATTTTCCGAATCCCAAAAACAAAGACGCCTCCACGCGGGAGGCTGTCGAAAGCGGGTGATCCTGGCTGGCGAGCGAAGGCGAGCGGGCGGAAGGATCGGGCGCAGCTGGCTGGCGTGAGGCTGGCGGGCTTGCTGCGAGGCCAAGTCTAGCGAGTGCCACGATTCGGCGATCAAACGCGACTCACTCTCATCTACTCGCAAGGCGACGCACGCAAGACATGCGCTCGATGCCGCACTGCGTACTTGTGGGATCGTCTTGCGCGGCTGTCGTCGCGCGACGCTCATGATGGGTACGACCGCTGAGGGCGATGCCGATCACCACACTGAAGCTCCTCTCCCCCGGCGACCGAAGGAAGTCCCCCGTGGGAGCGTGGGCGGAGCTGAGGGTCAGGGCGAAGTCACCTCATCATCCTTTCGGATGCTGTCGCGCGCGCACCGAACCTGCCATCTCAGCCCGTCATCGGCATTCGGATCCGAAGCCTTATCCAGTTTGGTTATTGCCCAGCCTTGCCGCCGGCCGCTGTGTCCGGCGTTGCTGTTGTCTCCGACTCCGTCTCCATCTCCACCTCAGGTTCCGGATAGGGATACGCCGGCGCCGCGACCGGCCGCAGCTGCGCACGCCAGCGCTGCAGCAGCGGCGCGATGCGCGCGCCGACGTACAGCTGCGGGTACGAAGGCGCTTCGCCTTCCGCCTGTTCGCGGGCGGTGATCTCGGCCGTGGCCAGGCGATAGCTCTCGACGAAATCGGTGGTGCGCGCCAGCGCGTCGATCAGCCAGGCGCGGCCGAAATAGGTCGCGCTGGCGGTGTTGCCGCAGCCGAACGAGGGCCGGTCGCGGCGCGCGGCGGTGATGATCAGGGTGTCCGGACTCTTCAGCGCCGGCACGAAGCCGCCCGAATAGCAGGCCGACAGCACGATCACCCGGTTGCGGATGCCGGCGTCGTCGAGCAGCCCGCGCAATTCCTTGGGCGTGATGGTGTCGTAGTCGGCGTCCTCGCCGGGGCCGAACTGCACGTACAGTTCGTGCTGCTCGGTGCCGTGGCTGGTCAGGAACAGCAGCAGCGCGTCCTCGCGCTTGTCCATCAGCTTGCCGATGCGCTGCAGCGTGTCGGCCAGGTTGTCGTACGAGGCCTGCGGCGCGTAGGCGTGGGTGCCGAGATTGTCGGCGTGGTTGATCAAGGTGACGATGCGTCCCGCCGCGTCGAAGCGCTGCGCGAACAGCTGGCGCAGGTACTGGGTCTCGTTGCGGAACACGTCTTCGCTGGCGTCGCCGGCGAAGCCGACCACGTACAGGTCGGTGGTGCCCGGCCGCTGCGGCTGCAGCGCGGCCAGCGCCTTGCGCAGCTGCGCCTGGTCGATCGGATCGACCGGCACCGCCGCATCGGCCTGTGCCTGCGCCGCGCCGGCATCCGGATGGCAGGCGGGCAGCAGCAGCGCCAGCAGCAGGGCCAGGATCAGGCGGCGGTGCGGCACGCGGAGGCTGCGCAGGAACGAAGGCATGGGCGGCGGCTGCGGCGAAGAAAGGGGGCGGTAACGCGCGGCGGCGGCCGCGACGCTCAGAGCGCCAGCTCGGCGAAGCTCTCCACGCGCCGGTGGCCGTTGCAGGCGTCGCCCAAGCGCGGTTCGGGATAGTCCTCGCGGCGATCGACCAGCACCGTGTCCAGTCCGGCTTCGCGCGCGGCATCGAGCTCGGCGACGACGTCGGACAGGAACACGATCTGCGCGGGCGCGGCGCCGGTAGCCTCGGCGATGCGCACGTAACTGGCCGCTTCGCGCTTGGCGCCGACCTCGGTGTCGAACCAGCCGGAAAACAGCCCGGTCAGGTCGCCGGCGTCGCTATGACCGAAGAACAGTTTCTGCGCCGGCACGGAGCCGGACGAGTACACGTACAGCGGGTGGCCGTCGGCATGCCAGCGGCGCAGCGCCGGCGCGGCGTCGGGGTAGATGTGCGCGGCGAAGTCGGCGTCGCGGTAGCCGGCCTCCCAGATCATGCCCTGCAACGCCTTCAGCGCGGTGTGCTTGCGGTCCTGGTCGATCCAGCCCTGCAGCGTCTCCACGATCACCGCATCGGTGCAGATGCCGCCGGATTCGGTCGCCACCGCGTCCAGCCACTGCCGCACCTGCGGTTGCTGGCCGTGTTCGCGCACGAACTCGGGCAGGGCGCGACGCGCGTAGGGGAACAGCACGTCCTTGACGAAGGAGATGCTGCTGGTGGTGCCTTCGATGTCGGTCAGGATCACGCGCGGGCTGCCCATCGCTCAGTTCGCCTCGCCGCGCAGCGCCGCTTCGTAGCGCGGGAAGCGCTGGGCGATGTCGGTGCCGGTGAAATGGCCGACCCAGCCGTCCGGCTCGGTGAAGAAGCGGATCGCAATGAAGCGCGGCTCCGGGCCCATGTCGAACCAGTGGTGGGTGCCGTCCGGCACCGCGATCAGGTCGTTCTGCACGCATTCGATCTCGTAGACCTTGCCGTCCACGTGCAGGGTGAACAGGCCCGAGCCGGCGACGAAGAAGCGCACTTCGTCTTCCTTGTGGAAATGCTCCTCGAGGAACTTCCTGCGCATCTCCTCGCGCTGCGGATGGTCCGGGGCGATGCTGACCACGTCCACGGTCTTGAAGCCGTGCGCGGTCACCAGCCGGTCGATGTCGCTCTTGTAGGCGGCCATCACCGCTTCCGGGGTGGCGCCGGCCTCGATCGGCTGGTCGGCCTGCCAGCGCTCGAAGGTGACGCCGATCTTGCGCAGCTCGGCGGCGATCGCGTCGCCATCGCGGCTGTCGAACAGCGGCGCGTCGGGAGTGGTTTCGGCGAAGATGCGGAGTCGGCTCATGGCGGCGGGCGAGGGCGTCGTGGAGGGGAGGAAAAGGGTAGCAGCTGGCGGGTAAGCCGCCGTTGCGGCGCTGGAACGCTGTCGCGCCGGCGCTGTGCGCCGCGGCTCAGCCGGTGGCGCGCAGTTTGCGCAGTTCCAGCTCGCAATGCAGCAGGAACTCGATGGCTTCCAGGTGGCGGCGCGCCTCGGCCATGTCGCGGCCCCAGGCGTATAGGCCATGACCGTCGATCAGGTAGCCCCACAGCGGTGCGCGGTCGAGCAGCGCGTCCACCTGCGCGGCCAGCACGGTCATGTCCTGGGTGTTGGCGAACACCGGCAGCTCCACCGCGGTCTCGTGGGTCTGGTTGCCGTGCAGCGCCTTCAGCAATTCGTAGCCTTCCAGGCGCACATGGCCCGCGCCGGCGTACAGCCGCGAGGCGATGGTCTGCACCGGCGAGTGCGTGTGCAGCACGCAGCCGATCTCCGGGAAGCGGCGGTACAGCTGGGTGTGCAACAGGGTCTCGGCCGAGGGCCGGTGATCGCTGCCGACCGCCTTGCCGTCGAAGTCCACCACCATGATGTCGGCCTCGACCAGCCGGCCCTTGTCGCGGCCGGACACGGTGATCGCGGCATGCGCCGCGTCGAGCCGGTGCGAGAAGTTGCTGCTGGTGGCCGGGGTCCAGCCGGCCGCCGACAGTTCGCGGATGTTGCCGATCAGCAGCTGGGCCAGCGTGCGCAGGCGTTCGGTATCGTAGGGCTGTGCGTTCATGCCCCTATTCTAGCGAGCCTGTGTGGCACGCAGACGGCTGTGGCGGAAGCCGTAGCCGAAATAGATCAGCAGGCCGAGCACGGTCCAGCCGGCCATCAGCAGCCAGTTGTGCGCGGTCATCGCCGACAGCAGCGCCATGCAGCTGAGCACCCCGGCGATGCAGATCGGCCAGGCGAACGGGATACGGAACGGGCGCGGCAGGTCCGGCTGGGTGCGGCGCAGGATCAGCACCCCGGCGCAGACCGCGGCGAAGGCGATCAGCGTGCCCATCGAGGTCAGTTCGCCGAGCACGTCCAGCGGGAATAGCGCCGCCAGCAGCGCGATGCCGATGCCGGTGATCACCGTGTTGATGTGCGGGGTGCGGTACTTGGGATGGATCCGGGTGAACAGCGGCGGCAGCAGCCCGTCGCGGGCGATGATCATGAAGATCCGCGGCTGGCCGATGATCATCACCAGCACCACCGAGGACAGCCCGATCAGCGCGCCGACCTCGACCACCACCCGCAGCCAGGCCAGCTGCGGATGCGCGCCCACCGCGGTCACCACCGGCTCGTCGGTGCCCAACTGGGTGTACGGCACCAGCCCGGTCATCACCGCCGCCATGGCGATGTACAGCACGGTGCAGATCACCAGCGACAGGATCATGCCGATCGGCAGGTCGCGCTGCGGCCGGTGCGATTCCTGCGCGGCCACTGACACCGCCTCGAAGCCGATGTAGGCGAAGAACACCATCGCCGCACCGCGCAGCACGCCGTCCATGCCGTACTTGCCGGGGCCTTCGTTGGCCGGGATGAACGGGTGCCAGTTGGCCGTGTCCACGTACTTCCAGCCGGCCGCGATCACCAGCAGGATCAGCCCGGTCTTCAGCACCACCATCGCCATGTTCATCGCCGAGGACTTGCGGATGCCGACGTAGCACAGCCAGGTCAGCAGCAGCACGATGCCGGCGGCGGGCAGGTTGGCGATCGCGCCGGTGCGCTGCAGCTTGCCGTCCAGCGGCGCGTTGACCAGCGCCGCGGGCAGGTGGATGCCGAAATGGTCGAGCAGGCTGAGGAAATAGCCGGTCCAGCTCACCGCCACCGCCGAGGCCGACACGCCGTATTCCAGCACCAGCATCCAGCCGATGAACCACGCCGCCAGTTCGCCGAAGGTGGCGTAAGTGTAGGTGTAGGCGCTGCCGGACACCGGCACCATCGCCGCGAACTCGGCGTAGGCCAGCGCGCAGAACGCGCAGCACAGCGCGGCCAGCACGAACGACAGCATGATCGCCGGGCCGGCGTGGTTGGCCGCGGCCTGTCCGGTGATGACGAAGATGCCGCCGCCGATCACCGCGCCGATGCCCAGCGCAGTCAGGCCCCAGGGCCCGAGCGCACGCTGCAGGCCCAGGCCGCCGGCGTCCTCGTGGGCGGCATGGGGATGTTTGGTGGCCCAGAGTTGTTTGAACATGGAGCGATTCCAGCCTGGCGCTGCGCGCGATGGAAGAAGGAACGAACGCGAAGACCGGCGCGGGCGCCGGTCTTCGGGGGGAGAATCAGGCCTTGGTGGCCAGGCGGCTGTGGCGGATGCCGTAGCCGAAGTAGATGAACAGGCCGATCACGGTCCAGCCGACGAACACCTTCCAGTGTTCCTGGAACGCCTGCAGGAACAGGAACAGGCAGGCCAGCGCGCCGAGCGGGCAGATCACCATCGCCAGCGGCACGCGGAACGGGCGCGGCAGGTCGGGCTTGGTGAAGCGCAGCACCATCACCCCGATGCAGACCGTGGCGAAGGCGAGCAGGGTGCCCATCGACACCAGCTCGCCGAGCACGTCCAGCGGGATCAGCCCGGCCAGCAGCGCGGCGACCACGCCGACGAAGATGGTGCCGACGTAGGGCGTGTGGAACTTGCGGTGGACCTTGCCGAACAGCTTCGGCAGCAGGCCGTCGCGCGACATGGTGTAGAAGATGCGCGGCTGCGCCATCAGCATCACCAGCACCACCGAGGACAGGCCGGCGATCGCGCCGATCTCCACCGCGGTCTTCAGCCAGGCCAGGCTCGGGTAGTGTTCCAGCGCGGTGGCCACCGGCTTGGCGGTGCCGAGTTGGGTGTAGGGCAGCAGGCCGGTCAGCACCGCGCAGACGATGATGTAGATGACCGTGCACACCGCCAGCGACACCAGGATGCCGATCGGCATGTTGCGCTGCGGGTCCTTGGTTTCGCCGGCCGAGGTGGAGACCGCGTCGAAGCCGATGTAGGAAAAGAACACGATCGAGGCGGCGCGGAAGATCCCGCTCCAGCCGAACTGGCCCGGCCCGGTGTTCTCGGGAATGAACGGATGCCAGTTGGCCGGATCGACGTGGGACACGCCGAAGCCGACGAACAGGCAGATCACCAACACCTTGATCGCCACCACGATGGCGTTGACGAACGCCGACTGGGTCACGCCGACGTAGCACAGCGCGCTGACCGCGACCACGATCAGCACCGCCGGCAGATTGACGATGCTGCCGGAGGCGACGAAGGTGTGGCCGGTCCAGGCCAGCGGCGCGCCGGCCAGTTCGGCCGGGAACGGCAGCCCCAGGGTGCCGGTGAGGAAACTGATCAGGTAGGCCGACCAGCCGACCGCGACGCTGGAGCCGGCGAACAGGTATTCCAGCACCAGGCACCAGCCGATGAACCAGGCCACGCCTTCGCCCAGGGTGGTGTAGGAGTAGGAATAGGCGCTGCCGGAGACCGGCATCATCGCCGCGAACTCGGCGTAGCACAGGCCGGCGAAGGCGCAGGCGATGCCGGCGAACACGAACGACAGCATCACCGCCGGTCCGGCGTGGTTGGCCGCGGCCTGGCCGGTCAGCACGAAGATGCCCGCGCCGATCACCGCACCGATGCCGAGCATGATCAGATGCTTGGCGGTGAGGGTCCGTTTCAGCGTGGCTTCGCCTTCCAGGCTGCCTTCGAACGGTTCGCCGGCATCGACGTGCCCGGCCGGTTCGATCGGCTTGACCCTCAACAGAGACTTCAGCATGCGGTGGATCCCCTGGGTGGCGAGCGGGGCTGTCGTGCCCCGGTAAAGATGGTGCGCTAGGCCCAAGCAGGCCACGCAAGCGTCGTACCATGCCAAAGCCGGACGGCCGCCACAAGCCGCGCCGCACCGTCGGCGGCGATAATGGCGGTCCCCGATCGCGAGAACCGCCCATGCCGGACCTTTCCCTGCGCCGCCAGTTGCAGGCCTATGCCGCCCGTTGGCCGCAGGAGGCCGAGGTTGCCGCGCAATTCCTGGCGTTGCTGGACGATGCGCAGGACCCGTTCGTGCGCGAACGCCTGGATGGCCACTTCACCGGTTCGGCCTGGCTGGTCAGCGCCGACGGCACCCGCACCCTGCTGACCCACCACCGCAAGCTGCAGCGCTGGCTGCAGTTGGGCGGGCATGCCGACGGCGACCGCGACCTGGCGCTGGTGGCGCTGAAGGAAGCCGAGGAGGAATCCGGGCTGCCTGATCTGGCGCTGGAAGACGGCGCGCTGTTCGACCTGGACCGGCACTGGATCCCCGAGCGCCAGGACGTGCCGGGGCACTGGCACTTCGACGCGCGCTACGTAGTGCGCGCCGGCGCCGACGAGGCGTTCGCGGTCAGCGCCGAATCGCTGGCCCTGGCCTGGCGCCCGATCGCCGAACTGCTGGCCGAACCGGACCTGGATCCGTCGCTGCGGCGCATGGCCGGCAAGTGGCTGGCGCACGGCGGCAGCTGATGCGCCGGTGACGGGCGCTGCCGGACCGGCTTGCGCGGGCGCCGAGCGTCCGCTGGCTGGGCGGGCATGGCGGGATTGGGTACCCTTGGGCGCCCGTTGCCTGTCCATGCCCATGTCCCGCACCGCTGCTTCGTTCACTTACCGCCTGGCGTTCCGCCCGATCGACGACCGGATGGATTCGGCCGAACTGGCGCGTACCGTGCAACGGGCGCTGCTGGCGTTGAGCGGGCCGCCGCATGGCGTGGCGATCGTCAGCCTGCAGCGCCCGCCGCGCGAGGACGGCGACGGCCTGTACATGGAGGCGGTCACCACCGGCCCGGAGCGGTGGTATTTGAAGGCCGACGACTATCTGTTGAGCGAGGGGTTGCGCGGCGAGTTGCAGCCCTGAGGGGCCGGGATTCGGGATTTGGGATTGGGGATTCGCAAGAGCGTGTGCCGCGTGATCCGCTTTTGCGCGCTTGATTCAAGCCTTCGCACTCGCGCGCGTTTGCGCCGCAGCCGCAGACACTCCAAGCCCGATCGCAGTCGGAGAAGGGACTCGTCAGCGCCGCCGCTGTTCCGGGTCCCCGGTCCCGAGTCCCGAGTCCCGCTCAGTAAAGGATGCGCGTGCGTAGCGTCCCGGCGATCTGCCCCAGCTCGTCCTTCAGCACCGCCGCCAGTTCTTCGCTGGCGGCGACGTCGATCACCACGTAGCCGACCTTGGGGTCGGTGCGCAGGAACTGGCCGTCGATGTTGACGTTGTGGCGCGAGAACAGTTCGTTGATCTGCGACAGCACGCCCGGCACGTTGCGGTGGATATGCAGCAGGCGCAGGCTTTCGGCATGCTCGGGCAGGGTGACCTCGGGGAAGTTCACCGCCGACAGGGTGCTGCCGTTGTCGCTGTAGCGCACCAGCTTGGCCGCCACCTCCACGCCGATGTTGTCCTGCGCTTCCAGCGTGCTGCCGCCCACGTGCGGGGTCAGGATCACGTTGTCGTGCGCGGCCAGCGGCGATTCGAATACGTCGCCGTTGCCCTTCGGCTCGACCGGGAACACGTCTACCGCGGCGCCGCCGATGTGGCCGGAGGTCAATGCCGCGTCCAGCGCGGCGATGTCGATGACGGTGCCGCGCGAGGCGTTGATCAGGTGCGCGCCGGGCTTCATCTGCGCGATCTGCGCCGCGCCGATCATGTCCTTGGTCGCTGCGGTTTCCGGCACATGCAAGGTCACCACGTCCGAGCGCGTCAGCAGGTCGTCCAGGTCGGTCGCCGCGCGCGCGTTGCCCAGCGACAGCTTGGCCTCGATGTCGTGGAAGATCACCTGCATGCCCAGCGATTCGGCCAGCACGCCGACCTGGGTGCCGATATGCCCGTAGCCGACGATGCCCAGCACCTTGCCGCGGGTCTCGTGGCTGCCGGTGGCCGATTTCGACCAGCCGCCGCGGTGGCATTCGGCGTTCTTCTGCGGAATGCCGCGCAGCAGCAGGATCGCCTCGGCGATGACCAGCTCGGCGACGCTGCGGGTGTTGGAGTAGGGCGCGTTGAACACCGGGATGCCGGCCAGCTCGGCCGCGTCCAGGTCCACCTGGTTGGTGCCGATGCAGAAGCAGCCGACCGCGATCAGGCGCTTGGCCTGCGCCAGCACCTCGGCGCTGAGCTGGGTGCGCGAGCGGATGCCGACGATGTGCGCGTCGGCGATGCGCGCCTTCAGTTCCTCTTCCGGCAGCGACTTGGCGTGCAGTTCGATCTGCGAGTAGCCGGCAGCGCGGAACACGTCGATGGCGGTCTGGCTGATGCCTTCGAGCAACAGGACGCGGATGTCCTGCTTCGGAAACGAGGTTTTCTTGGGCGACATTGCGGCGGCGAGGCGAAGCGAAAGGGTCGGTCACTATGCCAGATGCGTCCGCGTTTTGGTGCGTCGCAATAGGACGCCGGGGTCGCGCAAACGCAACGGTGGCAAAGGTTTCAGTTGCATCTGTTCGGGACCCGGGACTAGGGACTCGGGACTCGGAAGAAAGCGTGGGCCGAAGGCACCGCCTCGCTTCATGCTGGTGGTCCGGCTCTTCCGAGTCCCCAGTCCCCAGTCCCGAGTCCCGCCCAACTGGACGCCGCTACCCAACGCTGGCACGCTTGAACGCTTGCCTTTGCCCGATCCCGACCCATGACCGACCCGCGCCTGGACGCCCTTACGCACTCCGTTCCCGGACTGCGCCTGAAGACAGACCCCGCCGACCTGGAGCACTACGGCCGCGACTGGACCCGGCGCTGGACGCCGGCACCGCTGGCGATCGCGTTGCCGGCCACGGTGGACGAGGTGCAGGCGGTGCTGCGCTGGGCCAACGACCACGCGGTGGCGGTGGTGCCCTCGGGCGGCCGCACCGGCCTGTCCGGCGGCGCGGTGGCCGCGCACGGCGAACTGGTGCTGAGCCTGGAGCGGATGAACAAGGCGCTGGCGTTCGATGCGGTCGATCGCACCCTCACCGTGCAGGCCGGCATGCCGCTGGAGGCCGTGCACAACGCGGCGCGCGAGCACGGGCTGGTGTATCCGGTGGATTTCGCCGCACGCGGCTCGTGTTCGATCGGCGGCAACATCGCCACCAATGCCGGCGGCATCCGCGTGATCCGCTATGGCAATACCCGCGAATGGATCGCCGGACTCAAGGTGGTGACCGGCAGTGGCGAGCTGCTCGAACTCAACCGCGGGCTGATCAAGAATTCCAGCGGCTACGATTTCCGCCAGTTGCTGATCGGCTCGGAAGGCACCCTCGGCATCGTCGTGGAGGCCACGCTGCGGCTGACCGATCCGCCGCCGCCGAGCAACGTGATGCTGCTGGCGCTGCCGTCGTTCGAAGTGCTGATGCAGGTGTTCGCCGCGTTCCGCGGCCGCCTGCAGCTGGAGGCCTTCGAATTCTTCACCGACCGCGCGTTGCAACATGTGCTGGCGCACGGCGCGCAGGCGCCGTTCGACACGGTCTATCCGTACTACGTGGTCACCGAGTACGCCAGCGGCGACGAGGCGCAGGAAGCCGCGGCGCTGGCCGCGTTCGAAACCTGCATGGAGCAGGGTTGGGTGCTGGACGGGGTGATCAGCCAGAGCGATGCGCAGGCGGCGCAGCTGTGGCGCCTGCGCGAAGGCATCACCGAGGCGGTGGCGCGTTACAAACCGTACAAGAACGACGTGTCGGTGCGGATCTCGGCGATGCCGGCATTCCTGGCGCAGACCCAGGCGCTGCTCGGCGAAGCCTATCCGCAGTTCGACGTGGTCTGGTTCGGCCACATCGGCGACGGCAACCTGCACATCAACGTGCTCAAGCCCGACGCCAGCGCCGATGCGGATTTCATCGCCGCCTGCGAGCAGGTCACCAAGCTGCTGGCGCAGGTGCTGGCCGAGCATGGCGGCAGCATCTCTGCCGAACACGGCATCGGCCTGGTCAAGAAGCCGTACCTGGAGAGCACCCGCAGCGCCGAGGAGATCGCGCTGATGCGCGCGGTCAAGCGCGTGTTCGATCCGGCCGGGCTGCTCAATCCGGGCAAGCTGTTCGATCCCTGAGCCGCGCGCACGCCGTGCAGGCATGCGCGCGGCGTCGATGCTCGCGCTCGCGGCGGCGGCCGGCTAGGCTATGCCGACGCGGCCATGGCCGTTTCTCTTTCCCGATCCTGTTGGAACCGATGCGATGAACCGAGTGACCGCGCGCTGCGCCCTGTTGTTGATCCTGTCCGTCCCCGCGTTCGCGCAGGCTTCCAGCTTCGCCGGCAGTTCCGCCGGTTCCGCTTCGGCGGGTTCTGCCGGCAGTTCCGCGTCTTCGGACAGCAGCTCCGGCGACGACAAGCTGGTGCTGCAGGCGCGCGACGACGCGGCCGGTTTCGTCGCCAGTGCCGGCCGCATCCGCGGCGTGCAGCTGGAGGCGGCGCTGCGCGTGCTGCGCGAGCGCAACCCGCAGTCGCAGCAGGCCAGCGACCTGCAACTGGCGCAGGCCATCCTGGCGCTGTGATGCCGCGCCGGCGGCTGCGCCGGCTGGCGTGGCTGGCGTTGCTTGGGTTGGCGTGCGCACTGCCTGCGCAGGCAGTGCGGTTGCAGGTCGACGCGGGCGGATTGAGCGCTTCCGAACGCGCGGCCAGCCAGGCCCTGCTCGACGCGACGCTGCCGACGCTGCCGCCGGCCTGGGGCGCGGCGATCGCGACGCCGCTGACGCTGCAATGGCGAGACGACCTGCCCGAACAGGTGCACGGCAGGGCGCAGGCGCGGCACCTGCTGTTGAACAAGGCCCTGCTGCGCGCGTGGATGGCGCAGCCTGCTGCCGGTGCCGCCGACGGTGGCGCAGCAGACCCGGCGAGGCGGCCCGCGATCGCCGCGCTGCTGCACGAACTGGCGCATTTCTACGACCGCTCCGCGACGGGCCGGCTGTCGTCGGATCCGCGCCTGCTGGATCTGGCCGGCTGGCAGGTCAGCCCGATGCGGCTGGGCCTGCGCATGGGCCGCAATGCCTTCAGCGAGCGCAGCCCGGACCGGTACGAACTTGAGTCGCCGACGGAATTCGTCGCGGTCAATCTGGAACATTTCCTGCTGGATCCCGACTACGCGTGCCGGCGCCCGGCGCTGGCGCGTTATTTCGCGCAGCGCCTGGCCTGGTCGCCGCCGGCGACGGCATGCGCGCCCGGCCTGGCCTATCTGCAGGATCCGCTGGCCGACGAGGCGGCGCTGCTGCAACTGGATCCGGCGCGGGTCTACGCGATCGACTACCTGCTGGCCGAGGGCAACGCGCAGCCAATGAGCCATTGGGGCCACAGCATGCTGCGGCTGGTGATCTGCGCGCCGGGACGCATGCCAGGTCCCGACTGCCGCCTGGACCTGGCGTATCACAAGGTGCTGTCGTTCCGCGCGTTCGTCGACGACGTGCAGATCTCCAACATGCGCGGTCTGGTCGGTTCGTATCCGTCGCGGCTGTTCGTGCTGCCGCTGCGCCAGGTGGCGGACGACTACACCCAGGTGCAGTTGCGCGGCCTGCAGTCGATTCCGCTGCGGCTGAGCGCGGACGAGCGCGCGGCGCTGCTGGAGCGCGCCGCGCAGCTGCACTGGAGCTACGACGGACGCTATTACTTTCTCAGCAACAACTGCGCGGTGGAAACCTACAAGCTGCTGCACGACGGCGTGCCGCGTCTGGCCGGCGCGCGCCTGGGCGGGATCAGCCCGACCGGCCTGCTGCGGCGCCTGGCCCGCGCCGGTATCGCCGACACCGCGGTGCTGGACGACGCGGACGCCGCCACACGCCAGGGCTACTACTTCGCGTCGGCCAGCGCGCACTACGCGGCGATGTTCGAGGTCGCGCGCGCGCAGCTGGCACTGCCGGCGCGCAGCGTGGAAACCTGGCTGAACCTGCCGGCGACGCAGCGCGCACCCTGGCTGCAGCGCGGCGACCTGCGCGCCAGTGCCGCACTTTTGTTGCTTGAGAATGCCGCGCGCCGGCGCCAGGAGCAGCGCGGCCGCGATGCCTTGAAGCGGCGTTATCTGGCCAGGGCGCATCTGCCTGCGTCTGCCGCTGCCGGTTCCGGCGTTGACGCCGGAGCCGGTGCTGGTACTGGTGCCGGTGATGGTGATGCCACCACGATCGCCGACGCGACGGATGCCCAGACTCAGGATGCCGCTGCCGCAGTTCGCGCGATGTTGGCACAGCAAGGCCTGTTGAGCCAACCGTCGACGCTATTGCAGGGCCAGCCCGGCTATGGGCTGCCGCAGGCGCAGGAGCGCGCATGGCTGCAGGATCAGGGGCAAGCGCGGATCGACGCACTGCGCAGCGACGGCGTCGCGCTGCAGGCGCGCCTGCACGCCTTGCTGCCGCCACCGCTGCGCGCGGAACTGCAGCAGATCGATGCGAACCTGGCGACGCTGGGCGCGCGGCTACGCGATCTCAATCGCGACAGCGGCGGACTGCAACTGGTTTCGCCTTCAGTGTTGCAGCCTGCCGGCAAGCAATGATCTGGAGGTGGTTGGACCGCGACAGCAATTGCTTGAGCGTCGGATTCGCGGGACTTGGCCATCTGGGAGAGGTCGCGCGATGGAATTCGCTCCTGCATGACCGAGCTGCGGCCATTCAGGGCATCGATTGGCAGCCAACCGTCAGCCGCGACTAAAGCCGCTGGTGCCTTGATTGGACGAGACGCTTCGCTCCCGACCCTCACCCCCAACCCCTCTCCCGGTGGGAGAGGGGCTAAAAGCGCAGTTCCCTTCTCCCATCGGGAGAAGGTGCCCCGAAGGGGCGGATGAGGGTACGGGCGAAGCCTCGCGCAATCGAACATCGCGAGGGCGCCGCAGCGAAAGATGAGGGTAGGGGCAAAAGCCTCGTTCAATCGAACGTCGCGACCCTATCACGATGAAGACTCAGGAACGCAAGTCACACGCGTCCCGCTGCCGCCGCTACGGCAAATCCAGACCCACGTCTTCGCCATAGCGATCCAGCCAGGCATCGCGCACCGGATCCTGCCGATACTTCGCGCGCAGCCTGGCCCAGGTCGCCTCGTTGCCGTCGCAGTACTTCGCCATCGCCTTGTCCAGCTCGCGGCGTCGCGCGGCGTCGTAGGGTTCCTCCCCGGCGAAGTGGTTGCAGACATCCTGGCGCGCGACGAACGCACGGATCTCCTGCGGCAGTGCGCAGAAGCCGGCGTGGTGCTCGGGATCCACCTCCTCCGGGATCGTACAGGCGGCCGCGCCCTGCGCCGCGGCCGCGGGCTTGGCCGCGGCGGCCACGGCCAGGCCCGGCAGGATCAGCAGCGTCGCCAGGACGATGCCGCGGCGCACACGCACGGACTCAGTCCGCGCGCCCGGCGAACTCGCCGGTGGTGGTGTTGACCAGCACGCGCTCGCCGTTGCCGATGTACTCCGGCACCATGATCTCGAGCCCGGTATTGAGCTTGGCCGGCTTCGGCCGCTTGGTCGCGGTGCCGCCTTTCAGCTCCGGCGGGGTTTCGATCACTTCCAGGGTCACGCTCTGCGGCAACTGCACCGCCACCGGCTGGTCGTCGATGACCTGCACGTAGATGCCGGTCAGGCCCTCGGTGATGTAGCCGGCGTCGTCGCCGATCACGTCGGCATCGAGCGTGTACGGGGTGTAGTCCTCGTCGTCCAGGAACACGAACGCCTCGCCGTCCTTGTACGAGAAGGTGGCCTGGTGCCGGCTCAGCTCGACTTCGCGCAAGTCGTCGTCGCCGTCGAAGCTGGCATCGAGCTTGTTGCCGCCCGGCACGCTGTACATCACGAAGCGGAAGCGCACATTGCCGCCGCGGCCCTGCGGCGAACTGCGCTCGATGTCGCGGATCTGATAGACGCCGTTGTTGTACTCGACGACGTTGCCTTTCTTGATTTCGTTGACTTTCATGGGTTTGGAGCCGGGATTGGGGATTGGAGATTCGGGATTGGTAAAGAGCAGGGCGGGGAGCGAAGGGCGGGGCGCTTTCACGAATCCCAATCCCGAATAACAAATCCCGGCTACTTGGGCGCCAAGCGTACCGCGCCATCGAGACGAATGACCTCGCCGTTGAGATAGCGGTTGCGCAGCAGGAACATCACCGTGTCGGCGAATTCTTCGGGGCGGCCGAGCCGCGGCGGGAACGGGATCGATGCGGCCAGCGACTGCTGCACCGCCTCGGGCATGCCGTCCACCATTGGGGTCCAGAAGATGCCCGGGGCGATGGTGTTGACGCGGATGCCGAAGCGCGCCAGTTCGCGCGCCATCGGCAGGGTCATCGCCACCACGCCGCCCTTGGAGGCGGCATACGCGGCCTGGCCGATCTGGCCTTCATAGGCGGCGACGCTGGCGGTGTTGACGATCGCGCCGCGTTCGCCGTCCTCGCCCGGCGCGTTGTGTTGCATCAGGTCGGCGGCGGCCTTGGCGACGTTGAAGCTGCCGACCAGGTTGACCATCACCGTGCCCTGGAACGTGGCCAGCGGCATCGGCGCCTCCTTGCCGAGCACGCGGCCGGCGCCAAGGATGCCGGCGCAGTTGATCGCGGCGTTCAGCCCGCCGAGGAACTCGCGCGCCGCGCCAAGCTGCGTTGCCACCTGCGCCTCGTCGCTGACGTCGGTGCGGAAATAGCGCGCCTGCGCGGCGCCGAGCGCGGCGACCGCGGCCGCGCCCTTGTCGTCGTTGAGGTCGAACAGCGCGACCTTGCCGCCGTCGGCGACGATGCGCTGCGCGACCGCCAGGCCGAGGCCGGAAACGCCGCCGGTGACGACCGCGCGGATATCGGCAAGCTGCATGGGTGTTCCCTCCCAGGAAAGCGCGCATTTTAGCCGAGGCGCGCGCTTCGGTGGTTCAGCCGCCGCGCGAATCCGCCCGGCGATCGTGCCGATATGCAGCGGCGCCGGACGATGCGGGCAGGACCGACGCGGGGCGGCTGGCCGCTGCCGCGCCGCTCGCGGCACGCGTGGCCGTTGCGTTCACGCCGCCGCCAGCGCCTGGCCGGCCTTGCTGCCGGTGCGACGGCCGAGTTTCTGCGCCAGCCAGTGTCCGGTCGCGGCCAAAGCCTGCAGGTCGATGCCGGTGGCCACGCCATTGCCGTGCAACAGGTAGACCACGTCCTCGCTGGCCACGTTGCCGCTGGCGCCCCTGGCGTACGGACAGCCGCCGGCGCCTGATACCGCCGCATCTACCACGCGCACGCCTTCCTCCAGGCACGCGGCGATATTGGCCAGTGCCTGGCCGTAGGTATCGTGGAAATGCACCGCCAGCGCCGCCATCGGCAGTTCGGCGGCGACCGCGCGCAGCATCGCCCGCGCCTTGCCTGGGGTGCCGACGCCGATGGTGTCGCCCAGCGAGATCTCGTAGCAGCCCATGGCGTGCAGCTGCCGCGCCACCCGCACCACGTCGGACAGCGGCACCGCGCCCTGGTAGGGGCAGCCGAGCACGGTGGAGACGTAGCCGCGCACCTTGACCCCGTCCGCCGCCGCACGCGCCAGCACCGGCGCGAAGCGCGCCAGCGATTCGTCGATGCCGGCATTGGTGTTGGTGTGGTTGAAGGTTTCCGAGGCGGCGGTGAACACCGCGATCTCGCGCACGCCGACCGCTGCGGCGCGCTCATAGCCCTGCAGGTTCGGCACCAGCACCGGGTAGTCCACGCCCGGCGCCGGCACGATGCCGGCGTAGACCTCGGCCGCGTCGGCCAGCTGCGGCACCCATTTCGGGCTGACGAAACTGGTCGCCTCGATGCTGCGCAGGCCGGTGCGCGACAGCCGCGCGATCAGCTCGATCTTGTCGGCGGTGGCGACCCAGGCCTTCTCGTTCTGCAGGCCGTCGCGCGGTCCCACTTCCACCAGGCGGACGAAGTCGCTCATCGGCGGCACCTGCAGCGCGGCGCGCAAGCGGGCGCGATCGGCAGAGGCCGCGCGGGGCAGGGCGGAAACGGCGAATTGGCGGTCACATGCATTCCTTGGAGTGGACGGCTGCGCGCCGTCGCCGAGCGGCGCAGGCCGCCGCCCGCGCGAAGTGCGATCGCCAGTGCAGGGCGCCGCTCAGGCGCTCGCCGGCCGCTGGCAGACCGCTTCGATGTTGTGCCCATCCGGATCCAGCAGGAAGGCGCCGTAGTAGTTGGGGTGGTAATGCGGCCGCAGCCCGGGGGCGCCATTGTCGCGACCGCCGGCAGCCAGCCCGGCGCGATGGAAGGCATCCACCTGGGCGCGGTCGGCGGCGGCGAAGGCCAGGTGCAGTTCGCCGCCGGCGCCCGCAGCGCCATCGGTCAGCCAGACGCTGGGCTTGCCGTCGCGGCCGAAACCGATATGGCGGCGATCGCCGCTCTGCTCGGCGCTCACCTCCATGACGATGTCCAGCCCGAGCGCGGCCAGCGCGGCGCGGTAGAACCCGAGGCTGCGCTCCAGGTCGACGCAGCGCAGGCCGATGTGGTCGAGCGGGCTCACCAGAATCCCGCCCAGTTCGGGTCGCGCTTGTCCAGGAACGCGCTCAGTCCTTCCTGGCCTTCGGCCGAGACTCGCAGCCGCGCGATCAGCGCCGCGTTGTCGCGGTCCAGCGTGGCGTTGTCGCCGCCGGCGGCGACCCGGCGCACCAGCGCCTTGGCGCCGGCGGCGGCGAGCGGGCCGGCCTGGCCGAGCAGTTCCACCTGGCGCTGCACCGCCGCGTCCAGCGCGGTCGGCGCCACGGTCTGGTGCACCAGGCCGATCTGGGTGGCGGTGGCCGCATCGAACGCTTCGGCGCTGGCGAACCAGCGCCGCGCCTGGCGCGCGCCGATCGCGGCGATCACATACGGGGAGATCACCGCCGGCAACAGACCCAGGCGGCTCTCGCTGAGTCCGAAGCGGGCATCGGTGGAGGCCACGGCGATGTCGCAGCAGGCGACCAGCCCGACCGCGCCGCCGAACGTGGCGCCGTGCACCCGCGCCACGGTCGGCTTGGGCAGTTCGTCCAGGGTGCGCATCAGCTGCGCCAGCGCCAGCGCATCGGCCAGGTTCTCCGCCTCGCTGGCGCTGGCCATCGAGCGCATCCATTGCAGGTCGGCGCCGGCCGAGAACGCGGCGCCGGCGCCGGCCAGCACCACCACCTTCACCTTTGGATCGGCGCCGATCTGCTGCAGCGCTTCGGTCAGCCGCGCGATCAGCGCGGCGTCGAACGCGTTGCGCACGTCCGGTCGGTTCAGCCGCAGGGTCAGGACCTTGCCTGAGCGCTCCAGCAGCAATGCATCGCTCATCGGCAGTTCTCGTACGGAGGGATAACGGCAGCCATATGGGAATCATAGCGGGCCGCGCCGGCCACGCCATGACGCACTGCGACGGTGCTACAATTGATAACCATTCTTATTCGACGGAACGTTCCGTGACGTTGTCCGATATGCCGTTGCGCAGCACCGCCACCGTGGAGACCGTGCACGACCGCCAGCCCAACGACGCCATCGCGCGCCGCCTGCGCGAGCTGGGCTTCGTCGCCGGCGAGCAGGTGCAGGTACTGGCCAGCGGCCCGGTCGGCGGCGAGCCGTTGCTGGTGCAGGTCGGCTATACCCGTTTCGCCCTGCGCCGCAGCGAAGCGGCGCGGGTGCAGGTCAGCGTCGGTGCCGCCGCCGAGGCGCAGTCATGAGCGCGGAGGCCGTTCCGCTGCGCCTGGCGCTGGTCGGCAATCCGAACTGCGGCAAGACCGCGCTGTTCAACCAGCTCACCGGCAGCAAGCAGAAGGTGGCCAACTACGCCGGCGTGACCGTCGAGCGCAAGGAAGGCCGCTTCCGCGCGCCGTCCGGGCGCGACTTCGCCGTGCTCGACCTGCCGGGCGCCTACAGCCTGCAGCCGGCCAGCCTGGACGAGGCGATCACCCGCGACCTGTGCCGCGGCTTCTATCCGGGCGAGCCGGCGCCGGACGTGCTGGTGTGCGTGGTCGATGCCACCAACCTGCGCCTGCACCTGCGTTTCGCGCTGGAGCTGCGCGAACTGGGCAAGCCGATGCTGGTGGCGCTGAACATGGTCGACGCCGCGCAACGCCGCGGCATCCTGATCGACCGCCAGGCGCTGGAAGACGCGCTCGGCGTGCCGGTCATCGAGACCGTGGCGGTGCGCCGCAACGGCGCCAAGGCGCTGGTCGAGCGACTCGATGCGCTGGCCCCGGCGCTGCCGCCGGCGGTGGCGCCGGCCGAAGGGCAGGGCGACTACCATCAGCAAGTGCGGCGCATCCTCGCCGCCGCGGTGTCGATGCCGACCCGCACCTCGCGCATCGACGACGCGCTGGACCGCTGGCTGCTGCACCCGGTCGCCGGGCTGCTGACCCTGGCGCTGGTGATGTTCCTGATCTTCCAGGCGGTGTACGCCTGGGCGGCGCCGTTGATGGACCTGATCGACGGCGGCAGCAAGGCGCTCGGCGCCTGGGTCGGCAGCACCTTGCCGGAGGGTCCGCTCAACAGCCTGCTGGTCAACGGCATCATCGCCGGCCTCGGCGGGGTGGTGATCTTCCTGCCGCAGATCCTGATCCTGTTCGCCTTCATCCTGGCGCTGGAGGAATCCGGCTACCTGCCGCGCGCGGCGTTCCTGCTCGACCGCATGATGGCCGCGGCCGGACTGTCGGGGCGTTCGTTCATCCCGCTGCTGTCCAGCTTCGCCTGCGCGGTGCCCGGCATCATGTCCACGCGCAGCATCCAGGATCCGCGCGACCGCCTGGCCACGATCCTGGTCGCGCCGTTGATGACCTGCTCGGCGCGCTTGCCGGTGTACGCGCTGCTGATCGGCGCGTTCATCCCGCAGAAAAAGGTCTGGGGTGTGTTCAACCAGCAGGGCCTGGTGCTGTTCGGGCTGTATTTCGCCGCGATCGCCAGCGCGCTGGCGGTATCGTGGACGATGAAGAAGTGGCGCCGCGACAAGGGCGAGCATCCGCTGCTGCTGGAGCTGCCTTCGTACCGCGTGCCGCACCTGCGCGACCTGGCGCTGGGCCTGTGGGAGCGCGCGGCGATCTTCCTCAAGCGCGTCGGCGGCATCATCCTGGCGCTGACCATCCTGCTGTGGTTCCTGCTGTCGTTCCCGGCCGCGCCGGCCAACGCCACGCTGCCGGCGATCGACTACAGCTTCGCCGGCCGCATCGGCCATGCGATGACCACGGTGTTCGCGCCGCTGGGCTTCAACTGGCAGATCTGCATCGCGCTGATCCCCGGCCTGGCCGCACGCGAAGTGGCGGTGGCGTCGCTGGCGACGGTGTACGCGCTGGCGGCGGCCGACGACGATGCCGCCGCGCAGGCGCTGTCGCCGCTGATCCACAATGGCTGGTCGCTGGCCACCGCGCTGTCGCTGTTGGTCTGGTACATCTATGCGCCGATGTGCATTTCCACCCTGGCCACGATCAAGCGCGAGACCAACTCGTGGAAGCAGATGAGCTTCGCCGCGTTCTACCTGTTCGCGCTGGCGTATCTGGCCTCGCTGGTCACCTACCAGGTCGCGGCGGCGCTGGGAGCCGGCTGAGATGAGCACGTCGCTGCTGCTGCAGTACCTCGTGATCGCGCTGGCGGTCCTGCTCAGCGCCTGGGTGGTGCTGAAGAAGCAATTTCCCGGCACCGCGCGCAAGCTGCGCGGCGCCATCGCCGTGCGCCTGCTCAAGCCGGGCCGCGCGCCCTGGCTGCAGGCGATGGGCCGCAAGATCGCGCCTGCGGCCACCGCCGGTGCCGGCGCGTGCGGCGGCTGCGACAACTGCGGTCCGGCACCGCCGCGTCGCCATTGAGCTGAAGCGGCGGGCGGAAAAGATGAGGCGAAACCGGCTGCCATGAGCGATCTGTCGCTCCCCATGTCGCCACACGCCGGCGCCTTCTTCGGCCTGGATCTGCAGGCGCTCGCGCCGCCACAGCGCGACGCATTGCGCCAGGCCGATGCCGATTTCCGCGCCGTCGCGGCTGGCCGCGCGCCGCTGCACGCACGCATCGATACCGAAGCGCCATTGCCGGCCGACGGCGGCACCCGCTATTACCTGGGGCAGGGCTATCGGCTGACCGTGCTGCGCCGTCTGTCCTCCATCGGTGCGCAGATCGCGATCGCCTACGGTCCGATCCTGCAGTTGGACGAGGCGCTGTTCGCGGCGGCGACACTTCCTGCCATGTCGGATGTGCGTCTGTATACGCATGCCGCGCTGGGGCAATTATTGGGCGTCGCAGCACAGGCTTGATGCCGGCATCCGCGGACCGTTGTCCGGCGGCCGCCATGGTGGCGGCTGCGACTGCTGCGGCCTGTCACCGTCGCGGCGGCATCGACTTTGCCGGCAGGCGGAATGGGTGAGGCGAAACTTGCTGCCGTGAGGCTGCGCCATCCGGTTGTGCCTGCGGCGATGGCTGTTGCCGACATCGCGGTGTGCCCAAAAAAGCCTGCCCGCATCCGCGCGAGCGCGAGACCGGTTCGCGTAGCGGTCTCGCCGCAGCGTCTTGGCCGCACGATGCGCTCTGCGCTGGCGCTGCGTTGAAGTGCTACTGCCATGCCTGCGTGATAAGCAACGTAGAAGGCTCAGATGCGATCTTGCGGGAAGGTGGGGCAGCGGTCGCTGCCAGCGCAAGTTCGGGGCCGGCCGACCGAATTTTCAAATTCGTTCAATATTATAATATTCATGCAATTTGATTTGCTGCATTTAGTTAATTTTGCGTGCCACCAATATGTAGCATTGCTTGGGTAGGCTCTGCGCACCGTCACTCCGGCTGGGATTCCTCGGTAAACGTCGATCGAGATACTTCGCACGCCATGCGCGGAGGTTTCGCTGCGTTTTCCAGGATGATCGTGTGTGACGCAGTGGCGCTATTTTGTCTACATCTTGGGCTGGCTTATTTATTAGGGAGAGTGGTATGTCGAAATTCAAATTAAGGATCATCTTGTTCTCGTTGGTCCTGTTCTTGTTCAGTGGCGTCGCCTCTGCAGATCCGTCTACGCAATTGAAAACCACCTTCGGTGGCTGGATCGGCAAGCAGCAGCGTTCCGAATATATCGACGGATCGGACTGGCATTACTGCTTCAGCAACCAGGGCGGTTCCTGCGGTTCGGTGGCACTGACCACGGGCCACAGCACCTGCGTGACCCGTGGATTCAATATCGGTATCAAATGGGCAGTTCCCACCCGGGTCGGCTCGATGGAAATCAACGGCGGCTACAACAACTCGTGGTCGGCGTGCAACGTCCGCTCGGAAACCGTGACCTGTTCGCCGAAACCCGGCTGGAAGGGCCGCGCTGCGATCATCTTCAGTGAGCGTGTCGGCACGGTCAATGTGGTCGGTGGCGATCCGGATTATTACGTCACGTTGCAGTCGTCTTGCCCGGCCGGCTGGAAGTCGAACTGGGAAGGTGGCTACGGTTGGTCCTGTCGATATAACGGCGGCACTTATTCCCGGCAGGGTTATCTGCCGGAATGGCGCGGCAGTACCTGCGACTACGAGCGCATCTAAGCGTGCCTTGCGGTAGCAGGTTCCCGTGCTTGCGCTTGTTCGGGCAAGCACGGGGTTGTGTCGTTGTTTTCCAGGCTCGTGGCAATCCCAATGAAGATCAATAGTTCCGTATATCGAGGTTATTTGCCGCTGGTGATCGTTGGCGGCTTGTTCGCCAGTGCCGCGTTGTATTTCTATCAGGGTGGGCACGGGCGCTTGTCCGGCGCGGAAAGCGAAACCGCCGCGCTGGCAGACGCCTCCGTCCCAGATCGGTTTGGCACGGGCCTCAGTGCGGCCAATCCTTATCGACCCACCCGACCCGTGGTCGAGGATGCGCCCATGCATGCCGGCATCGCCGATGCAGCAATGCCGTTCGAGGCTGGCGAGATCCAGCGCCGCTTGCAGGAGTTCTTCGCCCGTGTGAACGCCAACCCGCCGCCGTCGCGCGCCGAGCAGGACGCATTCGCGGCACGGCTGCTGGCAGCGGTCGATGGCAGCGCCGAGGCGAGACAGGCGGTGGCCGAGACCTACCGGGCCATGCCGGCAAGCCAGGCGATGGAGCGCGACATGCTGCGCGGCATGCTGGTGCCCTCGCCGCAGGGGCGCGCGCTGGTGCTCGACGAGGCCAATCAGATCTGGGCCAGCAAGGACAAGGGACTCTACGGAGAAATGTACGAGACCTATTCCAACCTGCCTGGCCAGGCAACGCGCGAGGTCTATGCCGATGCCCTGGCGACCCTGGACGCGCACGACACCGACCAGCGCACCGCGGTGGCCGCGCTGAACTTCATCGGCACCATCGAGAACGACGTCGCGCCTGGCGCCGACGCGCTCAAGCGCAGCGCGGTGGCGCAGATGGACTCGCTGGCCTCTGGCAACGGCGACGCCTTGGTGCGCGCGATGGCGGTGCAGAAGATCTACCGCCTTTCTGCCCCGGACGCCGCCGCGGATGTGGCGGTGAACTACATCGCACGCGGCGCCACCAGTCCTTTGGTGATGACCACGCTCGATGCCGTCGCCAGCGGCGACGTGCAACTCAGCCCTACGCTCAGGTCCACGCTCGCCAGCGCCGTCGCGCGCCCCTCGGCGTCCAGCGCCGAGCGTCAGCGGTTCAGCCAGGTGGTCGGCGCGGGTCAATAGCCGGCCACCAGGCCGGCAAGATCGCGACCGCTGCGAGCATGTGTGGGAATCGCTGACCGGCGCAGCGAACTCTACTCATACAATCACACCATCCTCGGCGCCGGGATCGCGCCGGACAAGTGCTGGGCGCTGGTCGAGGCGCACCGCACCCTGGTCACTCCGGCCCTGCGGACCACCACGCGTAGCCACAACACCATCGTGCGTCGACGTTGGCCGACCTATGCCAGTGCCGGTTGGGTCGGCCCGGTCTACCGCGGACCGTCGCTGTCGTTTGCGCTGCGCCGCACAGTGGAGTGCGGCCATGCTGCCGTTATGCTATTGGCCATGACGACCACCTTCCAGTTCTCCCGCCGTGCGCAGGCGCTGACCAGTTCGGCAATCCGCGAAATCCTCAAGGTCACCGAACGCCCGGAGGTGATCTCCTTCGCCGGCGGGCTGCCGTCGCCGGACACGTTCCCGGTGGCGCGCATGCAGTACGCCTGCGACAAGGTGCTGCGCGAGGCGCCGCAGGCGGCGCTGCAATACGGCCCGACCGAAGGCTATCTGCCGTTGCGCGAATGGGTGGCGGCGCGCGTGAGCCGCGACGGCGCCAGCATCCGCCCCAGCCAGGTACTGATCACCACCGGCTCGCAGCAGGGCCTGGACCTGCTCGGCAAGGTCTTCATCGACGAAGGCAGCAAGGTGCTGGTGGAGACGCCGAGCTATCTCGGTGCGCTGCAGGCGTTCTCGCTGTTCCAGCCGGCGTTCGCGGCGATGCAGTCGGACGACGACGGACTGGTGGTGGACGCGCTGGACGACGCGCAACTGGCCGGCGCGCGCTTCATGTACTGCCTGCCGAATTTCCAGAACCCGACCGGGCGGCGCCTGCCGCTGCACCGGCGCCAGGCGCTGGTCGCGCGCGCGGCCGCGGCCGGCGTGCCCATCGTCGAGGACGACCCCTACGGCGAGCTATGCTACAGCGGCGACACGCTGCCGAGCCTGCTGTCGATGAATCCGGACGCGGCCATCTACATGGGGTCGTTCTCCAAGGTGCTGGCGCCGGGCCTGCGCCTGGGCTTCGTGGTGGCGCCGGAGGCGGTGCACGCCAAGCTGGTGCAGGCCAAGCAGGCGGCGGACCTGCACACGCCCTCGTTCAGCCAGCGCATCGTCTACGAGGCGGTGCAGGACGGCTTCCTGGATGCGCACATCCCCGGCATCCGCAGCCTGTATGCAAGCCGTTGTCAGCAGATGCTGACGGCGCTGGAGAAGTATTTCCCGTCGCAGGTGCGCTGGAATCGCCCTGCCGGCGGCATGTTCATCTGGGTCGAATTGCCGGCAGGCATGGACGGCGGCGCGCTGCTGGCCAAGGCGATCGAGCGCAACGTCGCCTTCGTGCCGGGCGCGCCGTTCTACGCGGTCGAGCCGCAGCGCAATACCCTGCGCCTGTCGTTCGTGACCGTGCCGGAAGAACGCATCGAGAGCGGTGTGCGCATCCTCGGCGAACTGCTGCAGGCCGAGATCGCCGCGCATCGCGGCGCGGCGGCCTGATTCGGCACCCGGGCGCCTGCGCATGCACGCGGCTGCTGCATTGGATCTGGACCTGGGCGTGGATGCGGTGCTGGTCGGCCGCGTCCAGGACTTCACCCGGCCCGGCAGCCGCAGCGCGATCAACAAGCGGCCGTTGCCCGGGCGGTTGCGGATCGGGATCGAAGGCCTGGAGCTGGACGAGCAGGGCGACCGCCGCGTGCACGGCGGCCCGGACAAGGCGCTGCACCACTATCCGCGCGACCACTACGCGGCCTGGCGCCAGGAGCTGGGCGCGCACGCCTTGCTGGAAGCGCCGGGCGCGTTCGGCGAGAACCTCAGCACGCTCGGCGCCACCGAGGCCGACCTGTGCCTGGGCGACCGGTTGCGGCTGGGCACGGCGCTGGTCGAGGTCTCGCAATCGCGGCAGCCGTGCTGGAAGTTGTCCGACCGTTTCGGCGTGGCCGCGCTGGCGCGGCGCGTGCAGGAAAGCGGCCGCACCGGCTGGTATTACCGCGTGCTGCAGCCCGGCGAGGTCGCCGCCGGCGACCGGCTGGTCCTGCTGGAGCGGCCGTATCCGGCCTGGTCGCTGGCCCGGCTGATCCAGCTGCTGTATCGGCGCGAGGTGGACATGGCGCAGCTGGAACAGGTGCTGGCGCTGCCGCTGGTGCCGAACTGGCGCGTGCTGTTCGAGCGGCGCCTGGCCCAGCGCGAGGTCGAGTGCTGGGACAAGAGGCTGCTGGGGCAGCCGGCAGCGGAGTAGGCGCGCGCGACTTCTTTCCGCGAAGCAGGGGGCATGGTCCTTCCGGCCGCTGGGCCGTCGGGACTGAAGTCCCTCCCACAGTGCACCCGACGGGTTGGCCGCGAGCCTTAGTAGGAGCGGCTTCAGCCGCGACCAGCGGAACGGTGGAATTTCCGGCTGCGGATGGATGATGTCGGGGCTGAAGCCCCTCCTACAGTGCACCCGGCACGCTGATCGCAAGTCCCTGTAGGAGCGGCTTCAGCCGCGACAACGAAGCGCCGGACCTTCCGGCGCCGGATGTGTCGGAGCCGAGCCCACCCCCGCAGTACACCAGCGCGCTGATCTCAAGTCCCTGTGGGAGCGGCTTCAGCCGCGACAAACGATGTCAGGAAGCCTGGCGATTTTGCTTGTCTCTCGCGGCTGAAGCCCCTCCTACAGGGCACCCTGCAAGAGAGCCACAAGACCCGTGTGGGAGCGACTTGAGTCGCGACGAGCGGAGCGCAGACTTTCCGACGTCGGATACCGTCAACGCCCAAACCGCCTCCGTCGCTAACCACCGCCACAGCGCCGCACCCCTGTCGCGGATCGCGACAAACCGCTACCTTGTGGCGATGACCATTTCCCCCGTACGTGTGTTGATTCATGGCGCATCCGGCCGCATGGGCCAGGCGTTGTTGCGCCTGGCCGCGCAGGACCCGGCGCTGCAGGTGGCAGCCGCGGTGATCCGGCGGGCGCCGGCGCAGCGGGTCGTCGACGGGGTGCCGTACTTCGCTGCGGCCGAGCTGAACGGCGCGCCTGCGTTCGACGTGGCGGTCGATTTCAGCCTGCCGCAGGGCTTCGACCCGGTGCTGGCGCTGTGCGTGGCGCGCGGCGCGGCGCTGGTGTCTGGCACCACCGGTCTGGACGAGGCGCAGCGGCAGGCGCTGGCCGACGCGGCAGCGCGCATCCCGCTGATCTGGGCGTCCAACTTCAGCCTGGGCGTGGCGGTGCTGAATGACCTGGTGGAACGCGCCGCCGCGGCGCTGCCGGGCTGGGACTGCGACATCGTCGAATCGCACCACGTGCACAAGCAGGACGCCCCGTCCGGCACCGCGCTGACCCTGGGGGAGGCCGCCGCGCACGGTGGCGCGCAGCCGCGCTACGCCAGCCTGCGCGCCGGCGACATCGTCGGCGAGCACCTGGTGCAGTTCGCCGGACTCGGCGAGCGGGTGGAACTGGTGCACCGCGCCAGCAACCGCGACATCTTCGCCCGCGGCGCGCTGCATGCCGCCGCGCGCCTGCCGGGCCGCGCGCCCGGGGCCTACCGGCTGCGCGATCTGCTCGGCTGAACGGCGCTTTCACATAAACGTCTGGCGCGGACAGGTCCGCGTCGGTACAATTCTCGCTCGCCTGTTACCCATCGCCACGGACCCGGAGAAGCGCCGAGTTCGCGGTTTCTTGCAGCCGCAAGTTGGTGGGGCAGGGTTCCTCTCTCCCCAAGGCGAACCCCGTGACTCAACCCGCAATCCTTGTCCTTGAAGACGGCACCGTGTTCGAGGGCGAATCCGTAGGCGCCGCCGGCCTGTCCGTCGGCGAAGTGGTGTTCAACACCGCGATGACCGGCTACCAGGAGATCCTCACCGATCCCTCCTACGCCCGTCAGCTGGTCACCCTGACGTACCCGCATATCGGCAACACCGGCTGCACCGACCAGGACGACGAAGCCGCCCAGGTCTGGTCGGCCGGGCTGATCGTGCGCGACGTGCCGCGCCGTCCCAGCAACTGGCGCAGCCAGGTATCGCTGCCGGACTGGCTGATCCAGCGCGGCGTGGTCGCCATCGCCGGCATCGATACCCGCAAGCTGACCCGCATCCTGCGCGAGAAGGGAGCGCAGAACGGCGCGCTGATGGCCGGCGAAGTGAACGTGGACACCGCGCTGGAAGCGGCGCGCAAGTTCCCCGGGCTCAAGGGCATGGACCTGGCCAAGGTGGTCTCCACCGAAAAGGCCTATCCGTGGCGCGACGGCCAGCTCGACCTGGACAGCAACGCGTTCGCCCAGGCCGCACCGAAGTACAAGGTGGTGGCCTACGATTACGGCGTGAAGCTCAACATCCTGCGCATGCTTGCCGAGCGCGGCTGCGAGGTCACCGTGGTGCCGGCGCAGACGCCTGCCGCCGAGGTGCTGGCGATGCAGCCGGACGGCGTGTTCCTGTCCAACGGCCCGGGCGATCCGGCACCGTGCGACTACGCGATCGCGGCGATCAAGGAAATCGTGGCCAGCAAGATCCCGACCTTCGGCATCTGCCTGGGCCACCAGCTGCTGGCGCTGGCCGCCGGCGCGCAGACCCTGAAGATGGGCCACGGCCACCACGGCGCCAACCATCCGGTGCAGGACCTGGACAGCGGCCGGGTGATGATCACCTCGCAGAACCACGGTTTTGCGGTCGATGAAGCGTCGCTGCCGGCCAACGTGCGGGTGACCCACCGCTCGCTGTTCGACGGCACCAACCAGGGCATCGAACTGACCGACGCGCCGGCCTTCAGCTTCCAGGGCCACCCGGAAGCCTCGCCGGGCCCGCGCGATGTGGCGCCGCTGTTCGATCGCTTCACCGCGCTGATGGCGGCCGCCGCCTGATGAGCGCCGCGCTGGCGCCGTCGCTGCGTCCACGCCGCTGGCGTTGGGGCGTATTGGCGTTGCTGGCGCTCGCCGCGTATCCGCTGTTCGTGCTGGTCGCGGTCTATGCGCAGTGGCTCGGCGCCGGCCTGCCCGGCGGGCGCAACGGCCCGGCCGATGCGTACCGCCACAGCCTGGCAAGCGCCATCGTCGCCTACACCTTGTCGCCGCGCTGCGTGGACTGGGTGACGGCGGTGATGGAGCGCGACGGGCGCGGCAACGCGAGCCGGGCGATGGATGCCCACAACAACCGGATCGGCGCGCGCATCGGTGCCGCCGCTCCCAGCTGGGCCGCGATGCAGCGCAATGTTCGCGCCGCGGTCGACCATGGTGCGATCGACGCCCGATCGTCCGACCAGATCACCTGGCGCGCCCCCGCGGCGTGGCAGGACCGACTTTACTGAGAATCCCCATGCCCAAGCGCACCGACCTAAAAACCATCCTCATCATCGGCGCCGGCCCGATCGTCATCGGCCAGGCCTGCGAGTTCGACTACTCCGGCGCGCAGGCATGCAAGGCGCTGCGCGACGAGGGCTACCGGGTGGTGCTGGTCAACAGCAACCCGGCCACGATCATGACCGATCCGAACATGGCCGACGCCGTGTACATCGAGCCGATCAACTGGCAGACGGTCGAGAAGATCATCGCCAAGGAAAAGCCCGACGCGCTGCTGCCGACCATGGGCGGGCAGACCGCGCTGAACTGCGCGCTGGACCTGGCCGACCACGGCGTGCTGGAAAAGTACGGCGTGGAACTGATCGGCGCCAAGCGCGAAGCGATCATGATGGCCGAGGACCGCGAGCTGTTCCGCGTGGCGATGGGCGAGATCGGCCTGGAATGCCCGAAGGCGGCGGTGGCGCACACCCTCGAAGAAGCGCTGGAGATCCAGACCCGGGTCGGCTATCCGACCATCATCCGCCCCAGCTTCACCCTCGGCGGCAGCGGCGGCGGCATCGCCTACAACCGCGAGGAGCTGATCGAGATCGTCGGCCGCGGCCTGGAGCTGTCGCCGACCAGCGAAGTGCTGGTCGAAGAGTCGGTGCTGGGCTGGAAGGAGTTCGAGATGGAAGTGGTCCGCGACACCGCGGACAACTGCATCATCGTCTGCTCGATCGAGAACCTGGACCCGATGGGCGTGCACACCGGCGACTCGATCACCGTGGCCCCGGCGCAGACCCTGACCGACAAGGAATACCAGCGCCTGCGCGACGCCTCGATCGCGGTGCTGCGCAAGATCGGCGTGGACACCGGCGGCTCCAACGTGCAGTTCGGCATCAACGCGCAGACCGGCCGCGTCGTCGTCATCGAAATGAACCCGCGCGTGTCGCGCTCCTCGGCGCTGGCCTCCAAGGCCACCGGGTTCCCGATCGCCAAGGTCGCGGCCAAGCTGGCGGTCGGCTACACCCTGGACGAACTGAAGAACGAGATCACCGGCGGCCTGACTCCGGCCTCGTTCGAGCCGTCGATCGACTACGTGGTGACCAAGATCCCGCGCTTCGCGTTCGAGAAGTTCCCGCAGGCCGATGCGCGCCTGACCACGCAGATGAAGTCGGTAGGCGAGGTGATGGCGATGGGCCGCACCTTCTCCGAATCGCTGCAGAAGGCGTTGCGCGGCCTGGAGACCGGCAAGATCGGGCTCGACCCGACCGGGCTGGACCTGGGCAGCGAGGACGACATGGCCGCGCTCAAGCGCGAGCTGAAGGCGCCCGGTCCGGAGCGGCTGTTCTACGTCGCCGACGCGTTCCGCGCCGGCATGAGTGTGGAGCAGGTGCATGCGCTGTCGTTCATCGATCCGTGGTTCCTGGACCAGATCGAGGACCTGATCGCGCAGGAGAAGCAGCTGGCTGCCGATGGCCTGGGCTCGCTGGACGCCGCGCGCCTGCGCACGCTCAAGCGCGCCGGGTTCTCCGATGCGCGCCTGGCAGAGCTGTGCGGCACCAACGAGGCGGCGGTGCGCGCGCTGCGCCGCGCGCACAAGGTGCGCCCGGTGTACAAGCGGGTGGACTCGTGCGCGGCCGAATTCGCCACCGACACCGCCTACCTGTATTCGACCTACGAGGACGAGTGCGAGGCCAAGCCCAGCAATCGCGACAAGATCATGATCCTCGGCGGCGGCCCCAACCGCATCGGCCAGGGCATCGAGTTCGACTACTGCTGCGTGCACGCGGCGCTGGCGCTGCGCGAGGATGGCTATGAAACCATCATGGTCAACTGCAACCCGGAGACCGTGTCCACCGACTACGACACCTCCGACCGCCTGTACTTCGAGCCGCTGACCCTGGAAGACGTGCTGGAGATCGTCGAGCTGGAGCAGCCCAAGGGTGTGATCGTGCAGTACGGCGGGCAGACCCCGCTGAAGCTGGCGCGCGCGCTGGAAGCCAACGGCGTGCCGGTGATCGGCACCAGCCCGGACTCGATCGACCTGGCCGAGGACCGCGAGCGCTTCCAGCAGCTGGTCGACAAGCTGGGCCTGAAGCAGCCGCCGAACCGCATCGCCCGCAAC
This sequence comes from Xanthomonas sp. GW, assembly GCF_014236815.1. Lineage (NCBI taxonomy): Bacteria > Pseudomonadati > Pseudomonadota > Gammaproteobacteria > Lysobacterales > Lysobacteraceae > Xanthomonas > Xanthomonas sp. GW. The sequence goes on along the minus strand of NZ_CP051189.1, from coordinate 2,849,149 downwards.
GCTGAAGAGGCGCTGGTGCTGGCGCGCGAGATCGGTTATCCGCTGGTGGTGCGCCCGAGCTACGTGCTCGGCGGCCGCGCGATGGAGATCGTCTACGGCGAATCGGACCTGGCGCGCTACGTGCGCGACGCGGTCAAGGTCTCCAACGATTCGCCGGTGCTGCTCGACCGCTTCCTCGACAACGCGGTGGAAGTGGACGTGGACATCATCGCCGACAAGGACGGCCACGTGCTGATCGGCGGGGTGATGGAGCACATCGAGGAAGCCGGCGTGCATTCGGGCGATTCCTCGTGCTCGCTGCCGCCGTATTCGCTGTCGGCCAAGACCCAGGCCGAACTGCGCCGCCAGGTGGTGATGCTGGCCAAGGGCCTGAACGTGGTCGGGCTGATGAACACCCAGTTCGCGGTGCAGGTGGACGAGGCCGGCGACGACATCGTGTTCCTGCTGGAAGTGAACCCGCGCGCCTCGCGCACCGTGCCGTTCGTGTCCAAGGCCACCGGCATGGCGCTGGCCAAGATCGCCGCGCGCTGCATGGCCGGCAAGACCCTGGCCGAGCAGGGCGCGCTGAAGGAGATCGTGCCCGACTACTACTCGGTGAAGGAAGCGATCTTCCCGTTCGCCAAGTTCCAGGGCGTGGATCCGATCCTCGGCCCGGAGATGCGCTCCACCGGCGAGGTGATGGGCGTGGGCCGCAGCTTCGGCGCCGCGTTCGCGCGCGCGCAGGAAGCCGGCGGGATCAAGGCGCCGCCGCTGGGCAAGGCGTTCCTGTCGGTGCGCGACCCGGACAAGCAGCGCGTGCTGCCGGTGGCGCAGGCGCTGGTCGAGCGCGGCTACACCCTGGTGGCCACCAGCGGCACCTGCGCATGGCTGCGCCAGCATGGCCTGCAGTGCGACCAGATCAACAAGGTGGCCGAGGGCCGCCCGCATATCGTCGATCTGATCAAGAACGGCGAAATCGTGTATATCGTCAACACCACCGAGGGCCGCGCGGCGATCTCCGATTCGTTCTCGATCCGGCGCGAAGCCCTGCAACATCGCGTGACCTATTCGACTACCGTCGCTGGCGCCCGCGCGCTGGTGCATTCATTGGAATTCCGCGGCACCGGTCCGGTCTGGGCGCTGCAGGAACTGCACAAGGAGCTGGAAGCGTGAGAGCCCCGATCACCATGCAAGGCGCGCTGCGTTTGCGCGAGGAACTGGACCAGTTGAAGTCGGTCAAGCGGCCGCAGGTCATCGCCGCGATCGCCGAGGCGCGCGCGCACGGCGACCTGAAGGAAAACGCCGAATACCACGCCGCGCGCGAGCAGCAGAGCTTCATCGAAGGCCGCATCAAGCAGCTGGAGAGCGAGCTGTCGCATGCCGAGATCATCGACGTCAGCAAGCTGGCGGTCGGCAGCAAGGTGGTATTCGGCGCAACCGTGACCCTGGCCGACGTGGAAAACGACGAAGAGAAGCGCTACCAGCTGGTCGGCGATCTGGAAGCGGACATCAAGCTGGGGCTGATCGCGATCTCCTCGCCGCTGGCGCGTGCGCTGATCGGCAAGCTGGAAGGCGACAGCGTCAGCATCGACGCCCCGGCCGGCCGTCGCGAGTACGAGATCGTCAGCGTCGAATACGTCGGCTGACGCCGTGGCGGTCGCCACCTTGTTGTTGCCGGAGCGCGCGCGCCTGGCCGCTGCGGCGCTGACCGGTGAGGTGGCGCGGGCGTTCGGCCGCGCCGAGCGCGAGCGCCTGCAGCCCGGCTCCGAAGCGCAATTGCGCCGCCATTTCACCCTGCCGCCCGGGCAATGGCCGGTGGCGGCGCTGACCCGGCAGCTGGATGCCGGCGACGCCGGCGACGCGGTATGGCTGCGTGCCGATCCGGCCTATGTGGTTCCGGACATGCAGGGCGCGCGGCTGATGGCGCATGGCGACATGCTCGCGATCGACGCCATCGACCTGGCCGCGCTGCTGCCTTCGCTGCAGGACCTGTTCGCCGAGTCCGGCCTGGTGCTGGACGCGCCGGAACCCACCCGCTGGTATCTGCGCCTGGCGTCGGACAGCGTGCTGCCCGAGTTCGCCGCACCGGCGCAGGTGCTCGGCGCCGACCTGTTCGACCATCTGCCGCAGGGCGACGGCGGGCGGCGCTGGCGGGCGCTGCTGACCGAGGCGCAGGTGCTGCTGCACCAGCATCCGTGGAACCGCGAACGCAGCGCGCGCGGGCAGCCGGCGATCAACTCGCTGTGGTTCTGGGGCGGCGGCGCGTTGCCGGCCACGGTGAGCAGCGCGCATGCGCAGGTGCGCAGCCGCGAGCCGCTGCTGCGCGCGCTGACCCAGGCCGCCGGCATCGATGCCGAGCAGACGCCGCGCGTCGATGCGCTGGTCGATCTGCGCCAGCTGCGCGCGCCCGAGCAGTTCGTCGGCGAGGTGATGCAGCCGCTGCTCGAAGCGCTGCGCCTGGGCGAACTGCAGCAACTGCTGCTGGATTTCGAGGACGGCACGCGTTTCCGGATCGGGCGCGAGCAGCGTTGGCGCTTCTGGCGGCGGCCGCTGGCGCGCCTGGACGCATGAGCCCGCCGCTGCGCATCACCCGGCGGCCGGCCGCCGAGGGCGGGCCGTGGACGCAGAGCGTGCTGCCGCTGCTGCGCCGCATCTACACCGCGCGCGGCGCGCACGAGGCCAGCCTGGCGCAGCCGAAACTGGCGCAGTTGCTGCCGCCGGATGCGCTGAGCGGCATCGACGCGGCAGTCGCCTTGTTGGCGTCGGCGATCGCAGCCGGCAAACGCATCCTGGTCGTCGGCGATTTCGATTGCGACGGCGCCACCGCCTGCGCGGTCGCGGTGCGCGGACTGCGCCTGCTCGGCGCCGCGCAGGTGCTGCACGCGGTGCCGAATCGCATGGTGCATGGCTACGGGCTGTCGCCGGCGCTGGTCGCGGAGCTGGCGCCGCTGCAGCCGGACCTGCTGGTCACCGTCGACCACGGCATCGCCTGCCATGCCGGCGTCGCCGCGGCCAAGGCGCTGGGCTGGCAGGTACTGGTCACCGACCACCATCTGCCGGGCAGCGTGTTGCCGCCGGCCGACGCGATCGTCGATCCGAACCTGGCCGGCGACGCCTTCCCGAGCAAGATGCTGGCCGGCGTCGGGGTGATCTTCTACGTGCTGCTGGCGTTGCGCCGGCACCTGCGCGAGCGCGGCGCGTTCGCCACTCAGCCACCGGATCTGACGGTGCTGCTGGACCTGGTCGCGGTCGGCACCGTCGCCGACCTGGTGCCGTTGGACACCAACAACCGCGCGCTGGTCTCGGCCGGACTGCGCCGCCTGCAGCGTGGCGACGGCTGCATCGGCTTGCGCGCCTTGATCGAAGCCAGTGGCCGCGATCCGGCGCGGCTCAGTGCCAGCGACATCGGTTTCGCGCTGGCGCCGCGGCTCAATGCCGCCGGCCGGCTCGAGGACATGGCGTTGGGCATCGAGCTGCTGCTGTGCGAGGACCCGCAGCAGGCGCGCGAGATCGCCGCCACGCTGGAACAGATCAACGGCGAGCGCCGCGCGGTGCAGCAGCAGATGACCGACGAGGCCGAGGCCACCGTGGCGCAGGCGCTGCTGGCCGCGCCGGACGCGCCGCCGGTGGCGGTGTGCCTGTTCGATGCCGACTGGCATCCGGGCGTGATCGGCCTGGTCGCCTCGAAGATGAAGGACCGCCTGCACCGCCCGGTGATCGCCTTCGCCCCGGCCGAGCCGGGCAGCGACCAGTTGCGCGGCTCGGCGCGCTCGATTCCCGGCTTCCACATCCGCGATGCGATGGCCGCAGTGGAGGCGCGCCGGCCCGGATTGATGGACAAGTTCGGCGGCCATGCGATGGCTGCTGGGCTGAGCCTGCCGCACGCCGCGTTGGCCGAGTTCGAACAGCTGTTCCGCGAACATGCGCTGGCCAGCCTGGACGCGGCGCTGCTGCAGGCCGAACTGCTCAGCGACGGCGCGCTGGATCCGCATGAGCTGGACCATCGCCATGCCGAGGCGCTGCGCCTGGCCGGGCCATGGGGGCAGGGCTTCCCCGAGCCGCTGTTCGACGGCGAGTTCGAGGTGTTGCAGTGGCGCCTGCTGAAGGAGCGCCACCTCAAGCTGAGCCTGCGCTGCGCCGGCCGCGGCGAGCCGTTGAACGCGATCCATTTCAACGGTTGGCGCGGCGACGAACCCGGCCGCCGCGTGCACATCGCCTACCGTTTGGTCGCCGACGACTATCGCGGCGGCGAGGCGGTGCAGTTGGTGGTTGAGCATTGCCGGAGCGTTACGGGCTGATCCAGCGTCCTTGCCGCGCGCGCGTTGCCTGGTCGCGCATAGCCCTCTCCCCTCGGGAGAGGGGTTGGGGTGAGGGTCCGGCGCGAAAGCGACTCGCTGAGTTTGGGTGCATGAGGCTGCGCCCGTACCCTCATCCACCCCTGCGGGGCACCTTCTCCCGAGGGGAGAAGGGAACAGCCGAGCGCGCATAGCCCCTCTCCCCTCGGGAGAGGGGTTGGGGAGAGGATACGGCGCGAAAGCGACTCGCTGAGTTTGGGTGCACGAGGCTGCGCCCGTACCCTCATCCGCCCCTTCGGGGCACCTTCTCCCGGTGGGAGAAGGGAACAGCCGATTAGCCCCTCTCCCATCGGGAGAGGGGTTGGGGTGAGGGTACGGCGCGAAAGCGACTCGCGGAGTTTGGGTGCACGAGGCTGCGCTCGTACCCTCATCCGCCCCTTCGGGGCACCTTCCCCCGAAAAGGGGGCCATGGTCCCGATGGGAGAAGGGAACGGCCGCTAGCCGCTCTCCCCTCAAAGACGGCTGGGTAAAGATAGGATCAGCCGCATCGCTGCAAGACTCAGCGACCCAAGCACACCGCACGAAGATTCTGGCTAACCCCACAGCGCCGCACCGGACGTTCAAGCTGTACCGACCCATCAAGGAGTGATCCATGCCGTACGTCGCACGCAAAGGCCTGTGCCTGCTGTTGTTCTCGCTGTTGTCGGCCGCCGCCGTGCCGGCCTTGGCGCAGACCGCGCCGCAGCGACAACTCCTGGCCCCGCTGCTGAAGACCGATCGCAGCGAACGCCCGGTCGAGCTGCGCTCGGCGACGGTGAGCGCGCATGCCGCGGCCGGCCTGGCCGAAACCACGGTGGAGCTGCTGTTCTTCAACCCCAATGCGCGCGTGCTGGAAGGGCAACTGGCGTTCCCGCTGCGCGACGGCCAGCAGATCAGCGGCTTCGCCTTGGACATCGACGGACAGATGCGCGACGCGGTGCCGGTGCCGAAGGCGCGTGGGCGGCAGGTGTTCGAGGCGATCGAGCGGCGCGGCGTGGACCCGGGCCTGGTCGAGCAGACCGCCGGCAACCAGTTCCAACTGCGGCTCTATCCGATTCCCGCGCACGGCAGCCGCCGCGTGCGCCTGGTCTATCGCGAGTCGCTGCCGCGCACTGCCGCCGGTTGGCAGTGGCGGCTGCCGCTGGGGTATGCGGCAAGCGCCCAGGCGCTGCGCCTGGAGTTGAATATGCAGGCCGCGCCGGTGGACACCGCGGCGTTGCCTGCGGGCCTGCGCCTGTCACCGGCGCCCGGCGGTTACGCGGCGGCGTGGTCGGGCACGCCAGCGCAACTGCCCAGGGAACTGGCGCTGTCGCTGCGCGCGACCAGCGATCCACGCGTCGCGGTCGGCAGCCACGACGGCCAGCGCTACTTCCAGGCGCTGCTGCCGATCGCCGATCTGCACAGCGCCCGCCCGTTGCCGCAGCGCATCGGCCTGCTGTGGGATGCATCGGGTTCGGCGCGGCAGCGCGATATTCCTGCGGAACTGGCCTTGCTGCAGCGCTATTTCGCCGCGCTGGGTAACGCGCAGGTCGATCTGATCGTGCTGCGCGACCGCGCTGAGGCGCCGCGCCGGTTCCAGGTGCGCGCTGGCGAGTGGAACGCGTTGAAAGCGACGCTGCAGGGCCTGCAGCCGGACGGCGCCAGCGCGCTGGGCGATTGGCGGCCGGCGGCGGACGTGCAGGAGTATCTGTTGTTCAGCGATGGCCTCGGCAACTACGGCGCGCAGGCCTTGCCGACGCTGGCGCCGGGCCAGCGCCTGTACGCGATCGATTCGGCTGGCGCCCATGCCGATGCGGCACGTCTGGCATCGTCGGCGGAAGCGCGCGGCGGCCGCTTAATCGAGTTGCAGGGCATGCAGGGCGTGCAGCAGGCCAGCGAACGGCTGCTGCAGCGCGGCGGCGAACTGGTGGCGCTGCAGGGCGAGGGCGTCGCCGATCTGGTCGCCGATTCGCGCTACGCCGACGACGGCTATCTGCGCATCGCCGGGCGCCTGCTCGCGGCCGATGCGACGCTGCACCTGGAGATCGCCACTGCCGCCAGTACGCGCCGCTTGAGCCTTCCGTTGCGCGACGCCAGCGAGGTACCGGGCGATCTGGTGCCCGGCGCTTGGGCGCGGGCCATGCTGCGCCGCCTGGCCGCCGATCCGCTCGGCGACGCCGCGCGCCGCCAGCAACTGGCCAGCCGCTTCGGCATGGTCAGCGCCGACACCTCGCTGCTGGTGCTGGAGAACGTGGACGACTACGTACGCTACGACATCGCGCCGCCGCCGGCGCTGCGCGAGGCGGTGGCACGCGCGCAGGCGCAGCGCCAGCAAGAGCAGGGCGAGCAGCGCAAGCAGCGCATCGATCGCGTCGCCGAGGATTTCGCGCAGCGCGTCGCCTGGTGGCAGCGCACGTTCCCGAAGAACGCGCCGCCGCAGCCCAAGCCGCAAGGCGAGGACGGGGACGCCCGTCGGGAACGGCGGGATGAGGTTTCGCGGCCCGCACCGGTGATGGCCATGGCGCCACCGCCGGCACCCGCCGCGCCGATGCCGGCAGCGGAGCCCGCTGAGCTGGAGGCGATGGCCGTCAGCGCCGCGGTTGCGGCACCGGCGGACGCCGATGCGCGTGCCGGCGCGCCCGCGTCCACCACGATTTCCCTGGCATTGCAGCCGTGGCAGCCGGATTCGCCCTACGCCCGGCGCCTGCGCGCCGCCGCGCCGGAGGCGGTCTATCCGCTGTACCTGAGCGAGCGCGCCGCGCACGCCGACAGCGTTGCGTTCTACCTGGACGTGGCCGACGTGCTGTTCGAACGCGGCCAGCGTGAACTGGCGCTGCGCGTGCTGTCGAACCTGGCCGAACTGCAACTGGAGAATCGCCATGTGCTGCGCGTGCTCGGCTACCGGTTGCTGCAGGCGGGCAGGGCGGACCTGGCGGTGCCGGTGTTCGAGCAGGTGCTGCGGCTGGGCGAGGAAGAGCCGCAGAGCTTCCGCGACCTGGGCCTGGCCTACGCCGCGCGCGGCGACGCGCAGGCCGCGATCGAACAGCTGTACCAGGTGGTCGCGCGCGACTGGGACAGCCGCTTCGACGGCGTGGCGCTGATCGCCTTGAACGAATTGAATGCGATCGTGGCGCAGTCGCAGCAGCCATTGCAGACCGGCTTCATCGACCCACGCCTGCAGCGCAACCTGCCGCTGGACTTGCGCGTGGTGCTGAACTGGGACAGCGACAACAGCGACATGGACCTGTGGGTGACCGATCCCAACGGCGAGCGCTGCTATTACGCGCACCGCTCGACCTACCAGGGCGGGCAGCTGTCGCAGGACTTCACCGGCGGCTACGGGCCGGAAGAGTTCTCGCTGCGCCGGGCCAAGCCGGGCAAGTACAAGGTGGAAGCCAACTTCTTCGGCGACCGCCAGCCGCTGGTCACCGGCGCCACCACCTTGCACCTGCAGCTGAGCACCGGCTGGGGCGGCGCCACGCAGCGCGACCAGCAGGTGACGCTGCGGCTGAAGGACCAGAAGGAGACGATCCTGGTCGGCGAGTTCGAGGTGCGCTGAGGCCGTCCGTGCGCCGGCCATTGCAGAGTGGCCGGCGCGCTAAAATGCGCCATGTCCGAATCGCCAGCCACCAGCGTCTACTCCCGTTTCCTGCCGTGGCGCCGCAGTTTCGAGATCGGCTTCTGGGTCGCGCTGACCCTGGTCAACGGCATCGCCAACAGCATCACCGTGCTGATCGACATCCGCCGCACCGGGCTGCACTTCGCCGCGTGGGAGCCGGCGTTGTGGGAATGGTCCAGCGGCCTGGTGTTCCTGCTGATCGTGCCGATCGTGGTGCTGTTGACCCGGCGCTATCCGCTGCACTGGGACAACTGGCGGCGGCGGTTGCCGGCCTACCTGCTGGGCAGCGTCGCGCTGTCGGTGCTGCACGTGCTGGGCATGGTCGCGGTCCGCAGCGTGGTGTACCGGCTGCAGGACCAGCACTACGACTTCGGCCCGTGGCCGCAGGGGCTGGCCTACGAATACCTGAAGGACGTGCGCAGCCTGGCCTCGATGCTGCTGTGCGTGGAGATGTACCGTTTCCTGCTGCGCCGCTGGCAGGGCGAGGCGGCCCTGCTCGGTGCGCCCGACGAAGGCCCGCCGGTGGAGTCGCTGGAGCGCCCGGAGCGCTTCCTGGTGCGCAAGCTCGGCCGCGATTTCCTGGTCGCCGCCGCCGATATCGAATGGCTGCAGGCCTCGGGCAACTACGTCAACCTGCGCGTGCGCGGCCACGACTACCCGCTGCGCAGCACCATGGCCGCGATCGAGGCCAGGCTCGACCCGGCCGTGTTCGTGCGCATCCACCGCAGCTACATGGTCAACCTGGGCTGCGTGGTCTCGATCGAGCCGCTGGAGGCCGGCGAGGCGCGCGTGCACCTGCGCGACGGCAGCCATGTGCCGTGCAGCCGCCGCTACCGCGCGGCCCTGCGCACGGCGGCCGGCGAGGGCGAGGCGGCGATCGCCGAGTGATCGCGGCCCGGTCCGGCCTGGGCGCGGCAGCGCGCGCGCTGTGGCGCGGCGGCCGGAATTGCTAGAATCGCGCTCTTGTTTGCCGTTTGCCGGAATGCCGCCATGATCGAACTCAATCCCATCCGCCACCGCATCGCCGATCTGTCCGATCGGGTGCTGTCGCTCCGGGGGTTTCTTTGACTACGACGTCAAGAAAGAACGCCTAGAGGAAGTCACCCGGGAGCTGGAAAATCCCGATGTCTGGAACGACCCCGAGCGCGCCCAGGGCCTGGGCCGCGAGCGCTCCAATCTGGAGAAGACCGTCGGCGGCATCGCCAGCGTGCTCGACGGGCTGAACGAGGCGCTTGAGTTCCTGGAGCTGGCCGAGAGCGAGGACGACGAGGACACCGCACTGGCGGTGGTTGCCGATGTCGACCGCTTTCAGGCGCACGTGGAGAAGCTGGAGTTCCAGCGCATGTTCTCCGGGCAGATGGACGCCAGCAACGCCTTCGTCGACATCCAGGCCGGCGCCGGCGGCACCGAGGCCCAGGACTGGGCCGAGATCCTGCTGCGCATGTACCTGCGCTGGTGCGAGTCGCGCGGCTGGAAGACCGAACTGATGGAAGTCTCCGGCGGCGAAGTCGCGGGGATCAAGTCGGCCACGGTGCGCGTGGAAGGCGATTTCGCCTATGGCTGGCTGAAGACCGAGACCGGCGTGCACCGGCTGGTGCGCAAGTCGCCGTTCGATTCGGACAACCGCCGCCACACCAGCTTCACCTCGGTGTTCGTGTCGCCGGAAGTGGACGACAACATCGACATCGAGATCAATCCGGCCGACCTGCGCACCGACGTCTACCGCTCCTCCGGCGCCGGCGGCCAGCACGTCAACAAGACCGAGTCGGCGGTGCGCATCACCCACATCCCGACCAACATCGTCGTGGCCTGCCAGACCGGGCGCAGCCAGCACCAGAACCGCGACAACGCGATGAAGATGCTCGCTGCCAAGCTGTACGAGCTGGAGATCCAGAAGCGCAACGCCGAGCGCGACGCGGTCGAGGCGACCAAGTCGGACATCGGCTGGGGCAGCCAGATCCGCAACTACGTGCTCGACCAGAGCCGGATCAAGGACCTGCGCACCGGCATCGAACGCACCGACACGCAGAAGGTGCTCGACGGCGACCTGGACGAATTCGTCGAGGCCAGCCTCAAATCGGGCCTGGAAGTCGGCGCCAAACGCAGCGACGCCTGAACCGTCGGCCTGCGCCCGCCGTGGCGGAGGCCGGCCCCGCGGCGCAGCCCCCGCATCTGCTGCATCCTCTCCCTTCTTCTCCGCGTACCCATTCCCATGACCGAGCAGACCCCCACGCCGTCCCTTCCCGTCGACGAGAACGGCCTCATAGCCGAACGCCGCGCCAAGCTGGGAGCGCTGCGCGCGCAGGGCGTGGCCTATCCGAACGATTTCCGCCGCCACGATTACGCCGGCGACCTGCAGGCCGAGTTCGCCGATGCCGAGCGCTGGAGCGCCGAGGCGCTGGAGGCCGAGGGCCGCAACCTGAGCCTGGCCGGGCGCCTGCTGGCCAAGCGGGTGATGGGCAAGGCCAGCTTCGTGCAGTTGCAGGACGAATCCGGGCGCATCCAGCTGTTCCTGCAGGCCAACGCGCTGGGCCCGGCCTACGATGCGTTCAAGGGCTGGGACATCGGCGACATCATCGGCGTGGAAGGCGGGCTGACCCGCACCAAGACCGGCGAACTGTCGGTGCGGGCGACCGCGCTGCGGCTGCTGACCAAGGCGCTGCGCCCGTTGCCGGACAAGTGGCACGGCCTGTCCGACGTGGAGCAGCGCTACCGCCAGCGCTACGTGGACCTGATCGTGTCGCCGGAGGCGCGCGAGGTGTTCGTCAAGCGCTCCAAGATCATCCGCGCGATGCGCGCCTGGCTGGACGCGCGCCGTTTCCTGGAAGTGGAGACGCCGATGATGCATTACATCCCCGGCGGCGCCACCGCCAAGCCGTTCACCACCCACCACAACGCGCTGGACCTGGATCTGTACCTGCGCGTGGCGCCGGAGCTGTACCTGAAGCGGCTGGTGGTCGGCGGCCTGGAACGGGTCTACGAAATCAACCGCAATTTCCGCAACGAAGGCGTCAGCACCCGGCACAATCCCGAATTCACCATGATGGAGCTGTACGAGGCCTACGCCACGTACCACGAGGTGATGGACCTGACCGAGAGCGTGATCCGCGACGTGGCCCAGGAGGTGCTCGGCACCACCCAGGTGCACTGGGACGGCGCCGACATCGACCTGGCCCCGGCGTTCCGCCGCTGGCGCATGGACGAGGCGGTGCGCCACCACAACCCCGAGATCAGCGCCGCCGACTGCACCGACCGCGCCGCGCTGCTGCGCCACTGCGAGCGGCTGAAGATCCGCACCAAGCCGTCCTACGGCTGGGGCAAGCTGCTGCTGGAGATCTTCGAGGCCACCGTCGAGCACACCCTGATCCAGCCGACCTTCATCACCGACCACCCGGTCGAGGTGTCGCCGCTGGCCCGTTCCAGCGACACCGAACCCGGCTATACCGACCGCTTCGAGCTGTTCATCAACGGCAAGGAGATCGCCAACGGCTTCTCCGAGCTCAACGATCCGGAAGACCAGGCGGCCCGGTTCCAGGCCCAGGTGGCGGCGAAGGAGGGCGGCGACGACGAGGCCATGCACTTCGACGCCGACTACATCCGCGCGCTGGAGGTCGGCTTGCCGCCCACCGGCGGCCTGGGCATCGGCATCGACCGGCTGGTAATGTTGCTTACCGGCAGCAATTCGATCCGTGACGTGCTGCTGTTCCCGTACATGCGCCCGGAGGCTTAATCTAGCCGAAGGCGGCGGTAGCCTTGGCGTGGGGTTCTCGTAGGCGTGGGGTTCTCGTATCGGGCGTCGGCAAGCAAGCGGTTGGCAAGCAAGCGGAAGTGAGGCGGTTGGGTCGGCATAGCCGGCGCCGGAGCGTTTCCCGTTATTGTCTCAGTAGCCCGAAGCCCGTGGGCGAGAGGATCGCAGATGCAAGATGCCAGCATGAGCCTGTCCGGAGTATCCTCCAGCAGCGACCGCCCGGACTGGGCGGAGGGGGCGGACAATCGCTTGAACATCGTCATCGTCGACGATCAGACGTCTGCGCGGACCATGCTGCGCCACGTGATCGAGGACATCGCCCCGGAACTGACCGTGCGCGACTTCGGCGACTCGCAGGCCGCGCTGGCCTGGTGCGAGGCCGGCAAGGTCGACCTGTTGCTGCTCGACTACCGCATGCCGGGCATGGACGGGCTGGAATTCGCGCGGCGGCTGCGGCGCCTGCCCAAGCACCGCGACATTCCGATCATCCTGATCACCGTGGTCGGCGACGAGCCGATCCGCCAGGCCGCGCTGGAAGCCGGGGTCATCGACTTTCTGGTCAAGCCGATCCGCCCGCGCGAACTGCGCGCGCGCTGCCACAACCTGCTGCAGCTGCGGCTGCAGAGCGAGAACATCAAGCAGCGCGCGATGTCGCTGGAGCAACGCCTGCTGGCCAGCATGCGCGAGGTCGAGGAACGCGAGCGCGAGACCCTGTCGCGGCTGGCGCGGGCGATCGAGTACCGCGACGCCGGCACCAGCGCCTACCTGGAGCGGATGGCGCACGTGGCCGGCCTGATCGCCGAGCAACTCGGCCTGTCCGAGGACGAGGTGCGGGTCATCGAGATGGCCGCGAGCCTGCACGACATGGGCAAGATCGCCATTCCCGATGCGGTGCTGCTCAAGCCCGGCAAGCTCAACGAGGAAGAGATGGCGGTGATGCGCATGCACCCGCGCATCGGCTACGAACTGCTCAGCGGCAGCCAGAACCGCTTCATCCAGGTCGGCGCGCTGATCGCGCTGCGCCACCATGAGCGTTACGATGGCAGCGGATACCCCGACGGACTGGTCGGCGAAGCGATCCCGCTGGAGGCGCGGATCGTGGCGGTCGCCGACGTCTTCGACGCGCTGATCTCGCCGCGTCCCTACAAGGAAGCCTGGACCATGGATGCGACCCTCGCCTATCTCTACGCGCAACGCGGCCGCCTGTTCGACCCGCGCTGCGTGGACGCGCTGTTCCGTGGGCGCGAGCAGTTGCATCTGATCTGCGAGAAGTTTTCGAGCGCGTCGGTCCGGCCGGGGGTCGCGCTGTGAAATCGCGGCTGGAATGGATCCGGGCCCGCTTGCGACAGCGCACGGATACCGAACACGGGCAGACGCTGATCCGGGTCGGCATCTTCCTGTGCGTCATCGTCTGCATGACGATCGCCGAAAGGCTGGGTCAGCTCGCGCCCGATGTGTACCTGACGTCGGTGCTGATGAGCGGCGTGGGCGTTCTTGTCGGCCTGGCGCTGTTCGCCGCGATTCTGGCGCGGCCAGGCAAGTCGAACGTGCGGCGCGTCATCGGCATGGTGACCGACTATGGCCTGATGACGGTGGCGATGATCCTGCAGGGAGAACCGCTGGCCTGGCTTTACGTCATCATCATGTGGGTCACGGTCGGCAATGGCCTTCGCTACGGAAACCGTTATCTGATCGGCGCCGTGGTGTCCGCCTGCATCAGTTTCGGTTGCGTGGTCCTGCTCAATGGCTACTGGCGCGAGAACGTCACGCTGAGCGCCGGGCTGTGGGCCGGTCTGATTGCCATTCCCATGTATCTGTCGGGGCTGCTGCGGCAGTTGACCCAGGCGACTGCGGAGGCGCGGCGCGCCAGCGAAGCCAAGAGCCGATTCCTTGCCAACATGAGCCATGAGTTCCGGACCCCGTTGAACGGCTTGTCCGGCATGACCGAAGTCCTGGCCACCACCAAGCTGGACGCGGAACAGCGCGAGTGCGTGGGCACCATCCAGGCGTCCGCGCGCAGTCTGCTGTCCCTGGTGGAAGAGGTGTTGGATATTTCCGCCATCGAGGCGGGCAAGATCCGCACCGAGAAGCACGATTTTTCGCTGCGCGAGACTCTGGCGCAGATCGGCTTGATCCTGCAGCCGCAGGCGCGCGCCAAGGCGCTCGGCTACCACCTGGAGGTCGCGGCCGATGTGCCCGACCATGTGCGTGGCGATGCGGGGCACCTGCGGCAGATCCTGTTGAACCTGGCCGGCAACGCGATCAAGTTCACCAACATGGGGCGGGTGGATATCCGTGTCCGGATACAGCGCAACGACGCCGGCGAGCCGTTCCGGTTGAGTTTCGACATCGTCGACACGGGGATCGGCGTGCCGCCCGCGATGCGCCCGCGCCTGTTCGAGGCGTTCGAACAGGCGGACGTGGGCCTGTCCCGGCGTTACGAAGGCACCGGCCTGGGAACCACGATCGCCAAGGGGCTGGTCGAAGCGATGGGCGGCAGCATCGGCTACCAGGAGAGTCCTCCGCGCGGTAGCCGCTTCTGGTTCGAGCTGCCGTTCGAGGCCGCCGCCGCCGCGCCGCTGACCAGCAACGCTCGGGATGGCGCAAGCGAAGAAGAACCGTCGCCGAGCGGCAACATCATCGCGTTCACGGATCCGTTCCTGCGCCATCGCGCGCGGGTGCGCAGCATGCGCATCCTGGTTGCCGACGACCATGCGGCCAACCGCATGGTGCTGCAGCGCCTGCTGCAGAAGGCCGGCCATCGCGCGATCTGTCTCGATGGTGCGGAAGCGGTGCTCGATGCACTTGCCGAGACCGATTTCGATGCCGTCATCGTCGATCTGCACATGCCGGGGATGAGTGGCCTGGACATGCTCAAGCACTTGCGGATCATGCAGGCCGGCCGTTCGCGCACACCGGTCGTGGTGCTCAGCGCGGACGTCACGCCTGAGTCGATTCACCGCTGCGAACAGGCCGGCGCACATACGTTCCTGGCCAAGCCGGTGGTCGCCTCGCGGCTGCTGGACACGCTGACGGATATCGCCACGGACGGCAGGTTGCGCCCGGCCGAACCGCAATCGCGGCTTGCCAAGGAGGGGGTGTTGGATTCGTCCGTACTCGACGAGCTGGCCGGCCTGGGCATGGGTGACGGATTCGAGCGGGAATTCATTTCCCAATGCCTCAACGATGCCGATGGCTGCCTGGGCGGAATGCAGATGGCGGGCGAGTCCGAGAATTGGGAGCGGTTGCGCGAACATGCGCACGCGGTAAAGGGCGTGGCGAGCAACCTGGGGCTGGTGAAGATGGCCAACCTTGGCGGCGAACTGATGCGTATGGCGGATTGGCAGATGCGCAGCGAGTGGCGGCAATGCCTGGCGACGCTCAATGCCAGCCTGACCGAGGGCAGGGAGGTGCTGGACCTGCGGGCGCTGCGAAGCAGCCAGCAGGACGGCAACGAACTGCGCTGAGGGAAAGCCCGGCATTCGGCCGGGCCCGGGCCCCCTTCCGGTCTGAGTCTTCTAGGCGAGCGCGGCGACGTTGTGCGCGCGCCGCGTCTGGGCCCGCACCAATCGGTCCATCATGCGTAGCGACTTGTCGTCTAGCGCAAGCGCCGCGTCTACCCAGACTTCGGTGATGGCCATCAGTTCCCGCAACGACACGTGTTGCGAAATGCGGCGCGCGGCGTTCATCGCGAGATAGGACAGCTTGCTGCGCTGCTGGATGCGGATCAGTTCCTCGACCGCCGCCTTTCCCTCGCCCCTGGGTACCAGGATGTCGACCACGCCGAGTGCATGCATCTGCTCGCTGCTGTAGACCGTTCCTTCCAGAATGATCTTCTCGGCCAGCTGCGGCGATACGCGCTGGCACAGGAAGGAGTAGGCACCCATGCCCGGAAACAGGCCGAACATCACCTCCGGCAAGCCCATGCCGACGCCTTCCTCCGCCACGATGGTGTGGCATGCCAGCGCCATCTCCAGGCCGCCGCCCAGGGCGTCGCCCTGCAGCAACGCGATGGTCCGCACGTCGCCGCCGAGGCCGGTATGCAGGGTATGCACGCCTTCCACGCAACGCTTGGCGTAGGCGAGCAAGCTGTCCCTGTCGCGCAAGCGAATGAGCTGGGTAAACAGTTCCAGGTCTCCGCCGAGGTTGAACACGTTCGCATCCGAGGCCAATACGAAGTGCCGCAGTTGCCCGCGCTGCAGCGCATTGCCGCCGCTCAGGGTGATCGCATCGGTAAAGCTCCACATGTCGTCGAGCAGATCGTCCCTGAAGCACGGGCGGGCGCCGACGGCCGCATCGTTGTGCATGAACATCCAATGCGCGTTGCCATCCGCGCTCGACTCGACGCGGATGGTGGGGAAGCTCGGGTTGAAGAAGCGTTTGTCAACGTTCATGGGATTTCCTCGGTGTTTTGGTTGGCAGCGGAACGGCGTGCGCGGCGCCGGGGGGACGGCGCGCGAGCCGATGCTACACCTACGGAAACAGAGGACTGATGGCGCCTTGGACGGAGAAATTCACGTCTTGTGGCGGGCATGGCTGGCCACAGCCATGCGTCTTGGCGGCAGGGCGAGAAGCGAGGGTAACGGCGGAGTGTGTCTAGCCTGCGCCCGCCGCGCGGCGTGGACCTGGAGTCCACGCCAGTGGCGACCTAGGCGGCCGGCGGGCTGTCGCGCAATTCCCGCCGCAGGATCTTGCCGACGTTGGTCTTGGGCAGCTCCTTGCGGAACTCGACGATGCGCGGGTGCTTGTAGCCGGTCAGGTTGGCGCGGGCGTGGGCCTTGACGTCCTCGGCGGTGAGGTTGGGGTCCTTCTTGACGATGACCACTTTGACCACTTCGCCGGACTTCTCGTCCGGCACCCCGACCGCGGCCACTTCCAGTACGCCGGGCATCATCGCGATCACGTCCTCGACCTCGTTCGGGTACACGTTGAAGCCCGACACCAGGATCATGTCCTTCTTGCGGTCGACGATGTAGAAGAAGCCCTGCGGATCCATCCGCGCCATGTCGCCGGTATGCAGCCAGCCGTCGGCATCGATCGCACCGGCGGTTTCCTCGGGGCGGCGCCAGTAGCCCTTCATCACCTGCGGGCCCTTGATGCACAGTTCGCCGACTTCGCCGGGCGCCATGATCTGGCCCTGGTCGTCCTTGACGCAGGCGTCGGTGGACGGGATCGGCAGGCCGATGGCGCCGTTGTATTCCTGCAGCGTCAGCGGGTTGATGCAGGCGGCGGGCGAGGTCTCGGTCAGGCCGTAGGCCTCGACCAGGGTCAGCCCGGTCACCTGTTTCCAGCGCTCGGCCACGGCGCGCTGCACCGCCATGCCGCCGCCCAGGGTGAACTTCAGCGTCGAGAAATCCACCTTGTCGAAGCCGGGCGTGTTGAGCAGGCCGTTGAACAGCGTGTTGACCCCGGTGAAGGCGGTGAAGCGGGTCTTCTGCAGCTCCTTGACGAAGCCGGGCATGTCGCGCGGATTGCTGATCAGGTGGTTGAGGCCGCCGAGCTTCATGAACACCAGGCCGTTCGCGGTCAGCGCGAAGATGTGGTACAGCGGCAGCGCGGTGATGATGACTTCCTTGCCTTCCTCCAGCTTGCCGGTCGCGGCGATCCAGGCGCCGGCCTGCAGCATGTTGGCGACCAGGTTGCGGTGGGTCAGCATCGCGCCCTTGGCCACCCCGGTGGTGCCGCCGGTGTACTGCAGGAAGGCGATGTCGTCCGGCTCGATGTCCAGTTGCGGCAGCGTGTGCAGGCGGCCCAGGGTCAGCGTGTCGCGGAAGCGCACCGCGTTGGGGATGTCGTAGTCGGGCACCAGCTTCTTGATGTACTTGAGCACGAAGTTGACCAGCGCGCCCTTCGGGAAACCGAGCATGTCGCCCAGGCCGGTGGTGATGACCTGCTTGAGCTGCGTGTCGGCCAGCACGTCCTGCACGGTCTTGGCGAAGTTGTCGATCACCACGATCGCGCTGGCGCCGGAGTCGATCAGCTGGTGACGCAATTCGCGCGGCGTGTACAGCGGGTTGACGTTGACCACGGTCATGCCGGCCAGCAGCACGCCGAAGGTGGCGATCGGGTACTGCAGGCAGTTGGGCATCATCAGCGCGACGCGGTCGCCCTTCTTGAGCTGCAATTCGCCCAGCAGGTAGGCGGCGAAGTGCCGGGCCAGTTCGCCGGCCTCGCGGTAGGTCAGGGTCTTGCCGAAGTTGCAGTAGGCCGGACGGTCGCCGAACTTGGCGACGGAGGTTTCGAAGACGGCGGCGACGGATCGATACTCGTTGACGTCGATCTCGGCGGGAATGCTGGCCGGATAACTCTGCAACCACGGACGTTCCTGACTCATGTACTCCCCCCTCGTGTGGAATGCTGCCGCACGCCGACGCAACGCTGCGGCGTGGCGAGTGGCAGGATACCGTCCCGCATGGAAAAGGCGAAACCTGGAGGAAATCCGATGCGACAGGCATGGGCGTGGGGATGGGGATGCGCGTTGCTGCTGGCCTTGCCCGGCTGCCAGCGCGATTCGGCGGAACAGCGGCTGCGCAAGGACATCGCCGCGATGCAGGAGGCGGTGGAGGAACATCGACTGCGCGATGCGATGGCCGCGGTGGCCGAGGATTTCGCGGGCGAGGCGGGGATGGATCGTGCTGCGCTGCACAACCTGTTGCGCGCGCAATTCCTGGCCAACGCACGGATCGGAGTGAACACCGGACCGCTGTCGATCGCGCTGCAGGGCGACGACGCCACGGTGCGGTTCGATGCGGTGGTCAGCGGCGGCGATGCACGCGTGTTGCCGGAGCGGATGCAGCGCTACGCAGTGGTCACCGGCTGGCGCGAGCAGGACGGGCACTGGCGGCTGCGGCATGCGCAATGGAGTGCGGCGCCGTAGCGAGTCGCGGGTAGGGCGAAGCCGCAATCGCCCCGTTCGGGAAACGGGGCGCCTTCAATGCTGTCGTTGTGGCGGGGAAAGACCCGTTATTTCGAAACACCGTGCCGATGAGCAGGCGTGCACGCGAGCGGCCGTGCATACCCGCGCGAGCGTGCGCGGCGCCCGTGCAGGACACCGCGCATGCCATGGCCGCTCAGGCCGCCTTGCGCGCCGCCAGTTGGCGCAGCACGTACTGCAGCAGGCCGCCGTGCTTGAAGTACTCCACTTCTTTCGGCGTCAGCAGCAGCACCTTGACCTGGAACTGCTTGACGCTGCCGTCGGCCTTCTTCGCATCGACCGTGGCGCGTTTGCTGGCGCCGTCCTGCAAGCCGGTGATGTCGAACACCTCCGAACCGTCCAGGCCCAGCGACTGCGCGTTCTCGTTGTCCAGGAACTGCAGCGGCAGCACGCCCATGCCGACCAGGTTGGAGCGGTGGATGCGCTCGAAGCTCTCGGCGATCACCGCCTTGACCCCGAGCAGGTTGGTGCCCTTGGCCGCCCAGTCGCGCGAGGAGCCGGTGCCGTATTCCTTGCCGGCGATCACCACCAGCGGCACGCCGTCGGCCTTGTACTTCATCGCCGCGTCGTAGATCGCCAGCTTCTGCGGCTGCGCGCCATCGGGCCCGCGGTACAGCGTGTTGCCGCCTTCTTCGCCGCCGAACATCAGGTTCTTGATGCGGATGTTGGCGAAGGTGCCGCGCACCATCACGTCGTCGTTGCCGCGGCGGCTGCCGTAGCTGTTGAAGTCGGCCGGCTGCACGCCGCGTTCCTGCAGGAAGCGGCCCGCCGGCGAGTCCTTCTTGATGTTGCCGGCCGGGGAGATGTGGTCGGTGGTGATCGAGTCGCCGAACAGGCCGAGCACGCGCGCGCCGTGCACGTCGTCGACAGTGCCGACCTGCATGGTCATGCCGTCGAAGTAGGGCGGGTTCTTGATGTAGGTGGACGCCGCGTCCCAGGCGTACAGCTCGCCGTCGGGCGAGGCGATCGCGGCCCAGCGGCTGTCGCCCTTGAACACGTCGGCATAGTTCTGCTTGAACATCTCCGGGCCGACGGTGGCGGCGATGGTGTCGCCGATTTCCTTGTTGCTCGGCCAGATGTCGCGCAGGTACACCGGCGCACCGTCGCTGCCGGTGCCGAGCGGATCGCGGCTCAGATCGATGTCGGTGGTGCCGGCGATGGCGTAGGCGACCACCAGCGGCGGCGAGGCCAGGTAGTTCATCTTCACTTCCGGGTGTACGCGGCCTTCGAAATTGCGGTTGCCCGACAGCACCGAGGCCACCACCAGGTCGTCCTTGGCGATCGCCGCCGACACGTCGTCCGGTAGCGGGCCGGAATTGCCGATGCAGGTGGTGCAGCCGTAGCCGACCACGTAGAAACCCAGGCGTTCCAGGTCCTCCATGACCCCGGCCTTCTTCAGATAATCGGTGACCACCAGCGAGCCGGGCCCGAGCGAAGTCTTGACCCACGGCTGCGCCTTCAGGCCCTTGGCCACGGCGTTGCGCGCCAGCAGGCCGGCGCCGAGCATCACCGCCGGATTGGAGGTATTGGTGCAGGAGGTGATCGCGGCGATCACCACCGAGCCGTCGCGCAGCTGCCAGCCGGCGCCGCTGTCTTCGGCGGTCTCGGCCTGCGCGGCCTTGGCGCCGACCGCGGTGCCGCCGCCGCCTTCGTTCTTGAGCCGGTCTTCCTGCTTGAGGTCGCTATGGCGCTTGTGGCGCGCTTCGGCGAAGGGCACCAGGTTGTCGCGGAAATTGCGTTGCATGTCTTCCAGCAGCACCCGGTCCTGCGGCCGCTTGGGCCCGGCCAGCGACGGCTTGACCTCGGCCATGTCCAGTTCCAGCGTGGCGCTGTAGGCGGCGTGCGCGGTGTCGGCGTCGTGCCACAGGCCCTGCGCCTTGGCGTAGGCCTCGACCAGCGCGATCTGCTCCTCGCTGCGCCCGGACAGGCGCAGGTAAGTCAGCGATTCGGCATCGACCGGGAAGATGCCGCAAGTGGCGCCGTATTCCGGCGCCATGTTGCCGATGGTGGCGCGGTCGGCCAGCGGCAGGTGCTGCAGACCCTCGCCGAAGAACTCGACGAACTTGCCGACCACGCCGTGCTTGCGCAGCATCTGCGTCACCGTCAGCACCAGGTCGGTGGCGGTGGCGCCTTCGGGCAGCCTGCCGGTCAGCTTGAAGCCGACCACCTGTGGGATCAGCATCGACGAGGGCTGGCCGAGCATCGCCGCTTCCGCTTCGATGCCGCCCACGCCCCAGCCGAGCACGCCGATGCCGTTGATCATGGTGGTATGGCTGTCGGTGCCGAACACGGTGTCCGGGTAGGCGATCGTCTCGCCGTCGCGTTCGCCGGTCATCACCACCCGCGCCAGGTGCTCGAGGTTGACCTGATGCACGATGCCGGTGTTCGGCGGCACCACCTTGAAGTTGTCGAACGCCTTCTGTCCCCAGCGCAGGAAGCCGTAGCGTTCCTTGTTGCGCTGGAATTCGATCTTGCCGTTGAGGTCGAGCGCGTCGGCCTTGCCGAACACGTCCACCTGCACCGAATGGTCGATCACCAGTTCCGAGGGGATCAGCGGATTGATCTGCTCCGGGCGCCCGCCGAGCTTGACCACCGCATCGCGCATCGCGGCCAGATCGACCACGCACGGCACGCCGGTGAAGTCCTGCAGCACCACCCGCGCCGGCATGAACGCGATCTCGGTGTCGGGCTCGGCCTTGGGATCCCACTTCGCCACCGCCTCGATATGGTCCTTGCCCACGGTCACGCCGCCGTCTTCGTGGCGCAGCAGGTTTTCCAGCAGGATCTTCAGCGAGTAGGGCAGGCGGCCGATGTCGAAGCGCTCGGCGAGCTTGGGCAGGCTGTAGTAGGCGTAGCGTTTGCCGTTGACCTCGAGCGAGGCGCGGGTGGAAAAGGAATCGCTCATCACGGAACTCCTATGGCGTTGCGGCTGTAGGGACTGCGGTCATTCTGACCGATTCAGTGTGTACGGAGGGTGTGACCGGGACTGTATGCGGGCTTGAGTATGACGCTTCAAGTATGTAAAATTCGTGCATACCTTGCGGAGTCCGCCCATGGAAGCCACCGTCGCCGAGCGCGGTCAGATCACCTTGCCCAAGGCCGTGCGCGACGCGCTGGGATTGAGCAAGGGCACCATCCTGAAGGTGGAGCTGGACGGTGGCCGCATCATCCTGCGCAAGAGCGTGGACGATGCGATCTCGCGCGCCCGCGGCCGCTTCAAGCTGGACGGCTTCGCCAGCACCGACGAGGCGATGCGCGCGATCCGCGGCCGCGCGCCGGGCGATCCGTTCGGACCCGACCCCAAGGCATGATCGCCATCGATTCGTCCGTGCTGGTGGACCTGCTGGCCGACGGCCCGCAGGCCGATGCCGCCGAAGCCTGCCTGCGCCAGTGCCTGAGCACCGGCCCGGTGGTGGTGTGCGACATCGTCCTGGCCGAAGTCTGCGGCGCGTTGCGCGACGGCGCCGAGGCGCTGTCGGTGCTGGAGGACATGAGCATCCGCTTCAATGCGCTGGAGGCCAAGTCGGCGTTGCGCGCCGGCGAGATGCAGCGCCGTTTCCGCGCCCGCGGCGGCCAGCGCGAGCGGGTGGTGGCCGATTTCCTGATCGGCGCCCACGCGCTGCTGCAATGCGACGGCCTGATCACCCGCGACGACGGCTTTTTCCGCGACTACTTCAAGGGCCTGAAGATCATCGTGCCCAAGCCGTCCGCCTGACGCCGCCATTCGTTTCCCGCTTACCGCTCACCCCTACCGAAATTTCCGGAGAACCCGCATGTTGGAAGCCTACCGCCACCACGTCGCAGAGCGCGCCGCGCTCGGTATCCCGCCGCTGCCGCTGAGCGCGCAGCAGACCGCCGAGGTCGTCGAGCTGCTGAAGCAGCCGCCCGCCGGCGAAGAGCAGTTCCTGGTCGAACTGCTGAGCCAGCGCGTGCCCGCCGGCGTCGACGACGCGGCCAAGGTCAAGGCCTCGTACCTGGCCGCGCTCGCCTTCGGCAGCGAGCAGTGCGCGCTGATCTCGCCCAAGCGCGCCACCGAACTGCTCGGCACCATGCTCGGCGGCTACAACATCCACCCGCTGATCGAGCTGCTGGACAACGCCGAGCTCGGCGCGGTGGCCGCCGAGGGCCTCAAGCACACGCTGCTGATCTTCGACGCGTTCCACGACGTGCAGGAAAAGGCCGAGGCCGGCAACGCGCACGCCAAGGCGGTGCTGCAGAGCTGGGCCGACGCGGAGTGGTTCACCAGCAAGCCGGAAGTGCCGCAGAGCCTGACCGTCAGCGTGTTCAAGGTGCCGGGCGAGACCAACACCGACGACCTGTCGCCGGCGCCGGACGCGACCACGCGCCCGGACATCCCCATGCACGCGCTGGCGATGCTGAAGAACAAGCGCGACGGCGCGGCGTTCGTGCCGGAAGAAGACGGCAAGCGCGGCCCGATCCAGGCGATCGCCGAGCTCAAGGCCAAGGGCCACCTAGTCGCCTACGTCGGCGACGTGGTCGGCACCGGTTCCTCGCGCAAGTCGGCGACCAACTCGGTGCTGTGGTGGACCGGCGAAGACATTCCGTTCATTCCGAACAAGCGTTTCGGCGGCGTGTGCCTGGGTTCGAAGATCGCGCCGATCTTCTACAACACCATGGAAGACGCCGGCGCGCTGCCGATCGAGCTGGACGTGTCGCAGATGGAGCACGGCGACGTGGTCGAGCTGCGTCCGTACGACGGCAAGGCGCTGAAGAACGGGCAGGTGATCGCCGAGTTCGCGATGAAGTCGGACGTGCTGTTCGACGAAGTGCGCGCCGGTGGCCGCATCCCGCTGATCGTCGGCCGCGGCCTGACCGCCAAGGCGCGTGAGTTCCTGGGCCTGCCGGCCTCGGATCTGTTCCGCCTGCCGATGGTGCCGCCGGATACCGGCAAGGGCTTCTCGCTGGCGCAGAAGATGGTCGGCCGCGCCTGCGGTCTGCCGGAAGGCGAGGGCATGCGCCCGGGTACCTATTGCGAGCCGAAGATGACCTCGGTGGGTTCGCAGGACACCACCGGGCCGATGACCCGCGACGAGCTGAAGGACCTGGCCTGCCTGGGCTTCTCCGCCGACCTGGTGATGCAGTCGTTCTGCCACACCGCCGCGTATCCGAAGCCGGTGGACGTCAAGACCCACCACACCCTGCCGGAGTTCATCTCCACCCGCGGCGGCGTGTCGCTGCGTCCGGGCGATGGCGTGATCCACAGCTGGCTCAACCGCATGCTGCTGCCCGACACCGTCGGCACCGGCGGCGACTCGCACACCCGCTTCCCGATCGGCATTTCGTTCCCGGCCGGCTCCGGCCTGGTCGCGTTCGCCGCCGCCACCGGGGTCATGCCGCTGGACATGCCGGAGAGCGTGCTGGTGCGCTTCAAGGGCGAGATGCAGCCGGGCGTGACCCTGCGCGACCTGGTCAACGCGATCCCGCTGTACGCGATCAAGGACGGCCTGCTGACCGTGGCCAAGCAGGGCAAGAAGAACATCTTCTCCGGCCGCATCCTGGAGATCGAAGGGCTGCCGAACCTGAAGGTGGAGCAGGCGTTCGAATTGTCCGACGCCTCGGCCGAGCGTTCGGCGGCCGGCTGCACTGTGCACCTGGACAAGGCGCCGATCATCGAATACCTGACCAGCAACATCACCCTGCTGCGCTGGATGATCGCCGAGGGCTACGCCGATGCGCGCACCCTGGGCCGCCGCATCAAGAAGATGGAAGAGTGGCTGGCCGATCCGCAGTTGCTCGAGCCCGATGCCGATGCCGAATACGCCGCGGTGATCGAGATCGACCTGGCCGATATCCACGAGCCGATCGTGGCGTGCCCGAACGATCCGGACGACGTCAAGACGCTGTCCGAAGTCGCCGGCGCGGCGATCGACGAAGTGTTCATCGGCTCGTGCATGACCAACATCGGCCACTTCCGCGCCGCGGCCAAGCTGCTGGAAGGCAAGCGCGACATCCCGACCCGCCTGTGGGTCGCGCCGCCGACCAAGATGGACGCTTCCGAGCTGACCAAGGAAGGCCACTACGGCACCTTCGGCGCAGCCGGCGCGCGCATGGAAATGCCGGGCTGCTCGCTGTGCATGGGCAACCAGGCGCAGGCGCGCGAGGGCGCCACGGTGTTCTCCACCTCCACCCGTAACTTCCCCAACCGCCTGGGCCGCAACACCAACGTGTACCTGGGTTCGGCGGAACTGGCGGCGATCTGTTCGCGTCTGGGTCGCATCCCGACCAAGGACGAGTACATGGCCGACGTGGGCGTGATCAAGACCAGCGGTGAGCAGATCTACCGCTACATGAACTTCGACCAGATCCAGGAATACCAGGACGTGGCCGATACGGTCGCCGCCTGATCCAGGCGGTCGAACGCTGTAACGAAAAAGCCCGGCGATGCCGGGCTTTTTCGTTTGCGCCTGGCCCTGCAGCAGGACCAAAGCCCCTCTCCCCCGGGAGAGGGGTTGGGGTGAGGGTACGGTGCGAAGGCGCCTCGCCGAGTTGGGTGCACGAGGCTTCGCCGTACCCTCATCCGCCCCTTCGGGGCACCTTCTCCCGGTGGGAGAAGGGAGCAGCGCTTAGCCCCTCTCCCCTCGGGAGAGGGGTTGGGGTGAGGGTACGGCGCGAAAGCGCCTCGCCGAGTTGGGTGCACGAGGCTTCGCCCGGACCCTCATCCGCCCCTTCGGGGCACCTTCCCCCGAAAAGGGGGCCATGGTCCCGAAGGGAGAAGGGAATAGCCGCTTGGCCCCTCTCCACCTGGGGACAGGGGGTGGGGTGAGAGGCAGCGCCGGCCGGCATGCCGACTTCGTTGGTCGCGGTCGCGCAAAGACCTGCGCTCAGGCGCTTTCCACCCGGTTGCGACCTTGTTCCTTGGCCCGGTACAGCGCCTGGTCGGCGAGGTTGGTCAGGCGCGTGCTCGACAGGTCGGACCGTGGCCATTTGCTGGCGCAGCCGATGCTGACCGTCACCAGCCGGTGGTGTGCGCCCGGGGCGTGCGCCACCGCGCAACCCAGCACCGCCTGGCGCAGCCGTTCGCCGACCGCATGCGCCGCCTCGCTGTCGCAGCCGGGCAGCAGTGCGACGAATTCCTCGCCGCCATAGCGCGCCAGCACGCCGTCCTCGCGCAGTTGTGCGGCCATCGCCAGAGCCACCACGCGCAGGCAGTCGTCGCCGGCCAGATGCCCGTAGTGGTCGTTGAAGCGCTTGAATTCGTCGATGTCGATCATCAGCAGCGCCAACGGCCGCTGCTGCGCCTGCATCTGTTGCCACAGCCGCTGCTGGCTTTCGACGAAATGGCGATGGTTGGCGATGCCGGTGACCGGGTCGCGCTGCGCCTGGTCGGCGAGGCGGCGGTTGGCCTGCTCCAGTTCCTGGGTGCGGGTGCTCACCAGTTGCGCCAGCAGGTCGCGCTGGCGGCGCAGCCGATAGCCGTGCACGCGCCAGCCGAGCAGCAGCGCGGCAATCAGTGCCACCGCTGCGGCACCCCAGCTCAGCGGCGACAGATACCACGGCGAAGGCTGCCGGAAGCGCAGCCGCGCCGGCGTGGTCGACCAGGCGCCGGTATCGCTGCGCGCGATGATTTCCAGGCTGCTGTCGTCCCACGGCAGCAGCGCGAAGTGCAGGCTGCGCTGCGCGCCGATGTCGGTCCACGCCGGGTCCTGTCCCGGGCGGGTCAGCCGGTAGCGGAAGCGGGTCTTCTCCGGCGCGCTGAGGTTGATCGCGGTGAAGCCCACTTCGATGTCGTGGCTGTGCGGCGGCAGGCGCAGCTCCGTGGCCAGCGGCACGCTGCGGCCGCCCACGTCGAGCGACTGGATCCGCACCGGCGGCGCCTGCACGCGGCGCTGGCCGAGCGCCAGCGGATCGATCTCGGCGAAGCCGGAAATCAGCGGGAACCACAGCTTGCCGGCGGCGTCGCGCAGGCACGCCGGCTGGCCGCCGCCGTTGGTTTCGGCCGGTTCCAGGCCGTCGCTTTCGGAAAAGCCGATCGCGCTCAACTCCTCGCTGCCGGCGGCGGCCTTGGCCAACTCTTCCGGCAGCAGCAGGGAAATGCCGCGGTTGCCGCTGAGCCACAGCCCGCCGCGCGCGTCGGCGACCATGCACGAGACCACGTCGTCGAACAGGCCGCTACCGCGATCGAAACGCTGCACGCGGCCGTTGCCGATGCGGTTGAGGCCGCCGCCATAGGTGCCGATCCACAGCGTGCCGTCGGGCTGTTCGTACAGCGAGCGCACGAAGCGGCTGGACAGGCCATTGCCGGTGTTCCAGCGTTCCACCACCCGTTGCCGCCGCCAGCGCACCACGCCTTCGCCGCCGGCCAGCCACAGGCCGCCCTGCTGCGCCGGCTGGATCAGGGTGACGCTGCCGGGCAGGCCGGGGAGGCGCTGCGGCGTGCCGGTCTCGCCGCCGGCGCCGACCGGGATCGCGTACACGCCGTGGCCGCTGGCGACCAGCAGCTTGTGCTTGGCGGTGCGGTACAGAGCGCGGATCGGCAACTGGTCCGGCCACTGCGCGACCAGCCGCGGCGCCTGGCTGCGGTAGGCGTCGCTGTCGCGGTCGGCGTGGTCGTCCTGCGCGTCGGGCGGCAGATAGCCGACGCGGCCATCGACGGTGCCGATCCACACGCCGCCGGCCTCGTCGCGGTGCAGCGACCACACGCATTCGTTGCCGAGCGCGGATTGCAGCGACCAGCGGCGCAGGCGTCCGCTGGGCGCGTCCCAGTGCCGCAGGCCGCCACACACGGTGCCCAGCCACAGCCCGCCGCTGCCGTCGCCGATCACCGGCAGCCCGGGCAGGTCCATGCCCTGCTGCGGGTCGTTGAGCAGGCCGATGCGCGAGCGCGCGATGCGCAGCAGGCCGCGTGCGTTGCTGCCCAGCCACAGGTTGCCGTCGCGATCGCTGAGCAGGCTGCGCGACGCCGGCAGTGCCGGGGTCGCCAACGGGCGCAGCCCGCCGCCATCGTCGTCGTCGCGGAACAGCTGTCCATCGACATCGACCGCCCACAGCCGGTGCTGCGCATCGCGCGCCAGCGCCTGTGCGCCGCGTATCGGTGCCGCTGTCGGCAGCCACTGCCGGCGCAGCGTGTCGTAGCGGTACAGGGCCGCGCCAGCGCCCACCCACAGCACGCTGCCTTCGCTGTGCAGCGAACTGACCCGGGTTTCCGCGGCTGGCAACGGCACCGCTTCGCGGCGTCCGTGGCGCAGCCGCCACAGGCCTTGCCCACCCAGGTAGAGTTGCCCGTCGCCGCCGAGCGCGGCGGCCATATCCAGCGCCTGCGGCTGCTGTTCGAGAGTGCGCAGGGTGCGCGGGTCGATCCGGTAGGCGCCGGCGCTGCTGAGGACCCACACGCTGCCGTCGGCTGCGGCGACGAAGCGGCGGATCAGGCAGCGGCCGCCGCACACGTCCAGGCGCAGGAAGCGGCCGTCGCGGTAGACGCTGACGCCGGCATCCTCGCTGCCGATCCACAGCTGGCCGCGCTGGTCCTCCAGCAGTTGCAGGATCCGGTCGCTGGACGGACCGCTGCCGGCCAGGCTGCGGTAGACGCTGAACTCGCTGCCGTCGAAGCGCGCCAGCCCGCCGAAGGTGCCCAGCCACAGGAAACCGTCGCGGTCCTGCACGATCGCGTTCACCGAATTCTGCGGCAGGCCATCGTGGGTGGAGAACCGGCGCACGACGTCGGGATAGGCAGGACGCAGCGTCTGCGCGGCGAGCGCAGCACTGACGGACCACAGCAGCAGCGACAACAGGAAGCGGATCGGCATTGCCAGGCGGGGGGTGAAAAACGTGCTGCGGATCAAGCAATAATTGTGCCGCGACCGGCTAGTGGGGCGCAGCGCCGGACGTTGCGGGCGGCGCGGCCGCCTCCGGGTCGGCCTGATGCGCGCCGATCCAGCGTTCCAACTGCGTCGCTGGCAGCGCCGGCGAGAACAGGAAGCCCTGCAGCACGTCGCAGCCGAGCCACGACAGGAACGCCCGCTGCGCCTCGGTTTCCACGCCCTCGGCGACGGTATGCAGGCGCAGGCTCTCGCCGATGCGCAGCACCGAGGTGGTCAGTGCGCGCGCGGTCTCGCTGTGTTCCAGGTCGCGGACGAAGCTCATGTCCAGCTTGAGTTCGTTGACCGGCAACTGGTGCAGATGGCTGAGGCTGGAATAGCCGGTGCCGAAGTCGTCCAGCGACAGGCGTACGCCGCTGGCCTGCAACTGACGCAGATTGGCCAGCACCGCCGGTGCGTTGGACAGCATGACGCTCTCGGTCATCTCCAGCGCCAGGTCGCTGGGCACCAGCCCATGTGCGCTCAGTTTCTTCGCCACGCGCGCCGGCAACTGCGCGTCGGCGAAGTTGCTGGCCGACAGGTTGACCGCCACGCGCGGCACCGGCACGCCGCGCAGGCGCCAATCGGCCATCTGCCGGCAGGCCTGGCGCAGCACCCAATGCCCGAGTTCGTCGATCAGCCCGCATTCCTCGGCCATCGGCACGAAGCGCGCCGGCGAGATGTCGCCCAGATGCGGGTGCTGCCAGCGCAGCAGCGCTTCCACCCCGTACAGCGCGTAGGGCGGCTGGCTGTGCAACTGCGGCTGGTAGTGCAACTGCAGCTGGTCGCGGCGCAACGCCTCGCGCAGCGCGGTCTCCAGCGCCACGCGTTCCTGCGCCATGCGGTTCATGTCGGCGCTGAAGAAGCGGAAACTGCCGCCGCCTTCGTTCTTGGCCCGGTACATGGCCAGGTCGGCGTGGCGCAGCAGGGTCTCGATGTCGCGGCCGTCGTCGGGGAACATCGCCACGCCGATGCTGGCGCCCGGATGCAGGGTCACGTGCCCGACCACCAGCGGATCGGCCAGCGCCAGCAACAGCCGTTCGGCCACGCCGGCGGCCTGTTCGGCGCCGCACTGCGGCAGCATCAGCACGAACTCGTCGCCGGCCTGGCGCCCGATCAGGTCGGTCGCGCTCAAGGTCTCGCCCAGGCGCCGCGCAATGTCGCGCAGCATGCCGTCGCCGGCGGCGTGGCCCTGGGTTTCGTTGACGCGTTTGAAGCGGTCGATGTCGACGAACAGGATCGCCACCGGAAACGCGTGGTACTCGGCGGCGGCCAGCGCCTGCTCGGCACGTGCGCTGAACATGACCCGGTTGGGCAGGCCGGTCAGCGAGTCGTAGAACGCCAGCTGGTGCACGCGCGCCTTGGTCTGCTCGCGCTCCAGCGCCAGCGCGCACAGGTGCAGGCACAGCTCGATCAGCCGCAGGTGCCAGGGCTGCGGTTCGCACACGTCGCGGTAATACAGCGCGAAACTGCCGAGCACGCGCCCGCCGCTGGACTTGATCGGGCTGGCCACGCAGCTGCCCAGGCCGAGCTGGTGCACCAGCGGCCGGTACTCGGCGAACAGCGGATCGGTGGCGGCGTCGCGCACCAGCACCTGCTTGCCGCGCCAGATCGCCGCGCCGCAGGCACCGGCGGTGGGACCCACGCGCATGCATTCGACCGCGGCGTTGAAGGCGGTCGGCAGGCTCGGCGAGGCCAGCGGGTGCAGCCGCCCGTCGCCATCGACGCTGATGATCGAGGCCACCACCTGCGGGGCGACGCGCTCGACTTCGCTGCAGATCAGCGCGGCCACGTCGACCAGCGGCTGTTCGCGGACCAGCGCGTCGAGCACGTTCTTGTGCAGGATCTCGTGCATCTTGCTCTGGGTGATGTCGGTGAACGACACCACGTAGTGCTGGATGCCGCCGGCCGCGTCGGCGATCGGATTGGCCATCAGCGTGGTCCACAGCGGCGAGCCGTCCTTGCGGTAGACCAGCAGATCGGTCTGGTGGCCCAGGCCGCCGACCACGCGTTCGCGGGTCAGCCGTACCGCCTGCATGTCGGTGCCGACGCCGGGCAGCACGCTGCTGGGCAGCAGCCCGCGCACTTCCTCGGCGGTGTAGCCGAACATGTGCACGAAGCCGGCGTTGACGTACAGGATCGCCAGCTGCGGGTCGCAGACCACGATGGCGTTGTCGCTGCGGTCCAGGGCCAGCGACAGCAGCCGCATCTTGGCGTCGCGCTCGCGTTCGGCGCTGATGTCGCGCACGAACACCACGTACAGCGGCGCCGGCTGCTGCGGCACCGTGGCCGCGCTGACCGACACCCAGCGCTGCACGCCGTCGTTGCCGGGCAACTGCAGTTCGTAGCCGTCGCCGGGGGTGTCGGTGCGCTGCCGCATGCACCTGGCCAGGAACGGCGCGCGCGCCTCGTCCGGCACCAGCTCGCCCAGCGAACGCCCCAGGACCTGCGCCTGCGACAGGCCCCACAGCGCCTCGGCGGTCTGATTGAAGGCGAGGATGCGCGCGTCCGCGTCGATCACCACCACGCCGTCGGGCGCCTGTTGCAGGCAGCTCAGCAGGGCCTGCTCGGAATCGGTCAGCGTGGCCAGGCCCGGAACCGTGGCGGCAACGGCATCGCCAGGCGCGTTCGGGGTGCGGACGCGCTGGCGCGGCATGGGGCTAGCGGGCCTGGTTGGACAAGGCGATCAGGCGTTCGGCGATCCGGTCCAGCGGCAACACTTCCTGCGCGGCACCGAGCCGGAACGCGGTGCCGGGCATGCCCCAGACCACGCTGGTGGCCTCGTCCTGGACCAGGGTGCTGGCGCCGGCCTGCAGCATTTCCAGCAGGCCGCGCGCGCCGTCGTCGCCCATGCCGGTCAGCACCGCGCCGATCGCGTTGGCGCCGGCGTTGCGCGCCACCGACTGGAACAGCACGTCCACCGCCGGCTTGTGCCGGTTGACCGGCGGGCCGTCGTCGATCTTGCAACGCCAGCGCGCGCCGTCGCGGACCACCTGCAGGTGCTTGCCGCCGGGCGGCAGGTAGGCGTGGCCGGGCAGGATCGCTTCGCCTTCGCTGGCCTCGCGCACCGCCATCGCCGAGTGCCGGTTGAGGCGGTCGGCGAAGGCGGTGCTGAAGCCGGCCGGCAGGTGCTGGGTCATCACCACCGCCGGCGCATCGGCCGGCATGCCTTCCAGGACCACGCGCAGCGCCTCGGTGCCGCCGGCGGAGGCGCCGATCGCGATCAGCCGGTCGGTGGTGCGGAATTTCAATGTGGACGCGGCGCTGGGCGTGATCACGGTGTTGCCGCCAGGCCGCGGCGCGGCCGGGCGGTCGAGCGCGCGGACCTTGGCCTTGGCCGCAGCCTTGACCTTGCCGACGATTTCCTCGGCGTATTCCTCCAGGCCGCGGGCCACGTCGAGCTTGGGCTTGGAGATGAAATCGACCGCGCCCAGTGCCAGCGCCTGCAGCGTGGTGTCGGCGCCGCGCTCGGTCAGCGAGGAAATCATCACCACCGGCGTGGGCCGCAGCCGCATCAGGTTTTCCAGGAACGCCAGGCCATCCATGCGCGGCATTTCCACGTCCAGGGTGATCACGTCCGGATTGAGTCGCTTGATCTTCTCGCGGGCCAGGATCGGATCGGCGGCCGAGCCGACCACCTCGATGCCGGGCGCGCGCGACAGGATCTCGGTGAGCATCTGCCGCACGACCGCGGAGTCGTCGACGATCAGCACGCGACAGGGAATTTCTGAGGTCATTCGAACAACTCCACGGCGCCGGTGACCGGCGCTTTGGCGAGGCGGGCACGCACCGCCGATTCGGCGGCGGCGACTTCGGCTTCTTCGTGCGCATGCGGCAGGCGCTGCACGACCACGCGGCCGGTGGTGGGGAAGAACCAGATCTTGCGCGGATGGATGCCGCGCAGGTCCTCGGCCACCACCGGAATCTGCTCGGCTTTCAGATACTGCAACACGAACTCGGCGTTGCGGGTGCCGACCGGGTTGTTGGTGAAACCCTTGAGCACGTTGCCGCCGCCGAACACCTTGGCTTCCAGGCGGCTGCGGCTGGCGCCGCGCTTGAGCAGGTCGTTGATCAGCACTTCCATCGCATAGCTGCCGTAGCGCGCCGGCGCGCCGTCGCCGGCCTGGCCGTCGGGCAGCATGAAATGGTTCATGCCGCCGATCTTCAGCAGCGGGTCGCGGATGCAGGCGGCCACGCAGGAACCGAGGATGGTGGTCAGCGCGGTGTCGTCGTCCACCACCAGGTACTGGGTCGGCAACAGCTTGGCCGCAATGGTCTGGAAGCGGGTGTCGTGGTAGCGCATCACCTGATCGGCGACCACCGTGGCGGCTCTCATGCGCGCGCCTTGGTGGCGCGCCGGTACAGCGTGCGGCCACAGGGCTGGATCAGGTCGGCCGCATGCAGGTAGTTTTCCGAATGGCCGGTGTAGAGCATGCCTTCGTCGTCCAGATGCGGGATCAGCCGCGACAGGATGCCACGTTGCGTAGGCTTGTCGAAATAAATCATCACGTTGCGGCAGAACAACGCCAGGTACGGGCCGCTGACGTCGTAGCGCGGCTCCAGCAGGTTCAACTGGCGGAACTCGAGCAGCTCGCGCAGCGCCGGCACCACCCGGCACTGGCCTTCGTTGGCGCCGCTGCCGCGCTGGAAGTACTTGCGCTTGAGCGCCGGGTCCAGGCTGGAGATGCGATCGACCGCGTACACGCCGCGCGAGGCGGTCGCCAGCACCTGGGTGTCCACGTCGGTGGCCAGGATCCGCACCGGCGGGGTCAGCGTGCCGAACGCCTCGCAGGCGGTGATCGCCAGCGAATACGGCTCCTCGCCGGTGGAGGCGGCGCACGACCAGATCTTCACCGGCGCCGAGGCGGCGTGCTTCTGCAGCTCCTCGCGCAGGCGCTCGAAGTGGTGCGGCTCGCGGAAGAACGAGGTCAGGTTGGTGGTCAGCGCGTTGGTGAACGCTTCCCACTCGTCGCCGCCGTCGCGTTCCAGCCAGTCCAGGTACTCGCGGAACGAGCGCAGGCCCAGCGTGCGCAGGCGCCGCGACAGCCGGCCGTAGACCATATCGCGCTTGGCCGGTGCCAGCGCGATGCCCGCCTTCTGGTAGATCAGGTCGCAGACCCGCTTGAAATCGCGATCGCTGAATTCGAAGTCGCGATTGTCGGAACCGGGGTGGGGCAGGGAAGACGTTGGAGTGGCCATGGCTCGCAGCGGTGATCGGTCTATCGGGTTATCGGCCGGCGCCGCACGAAATTGACGCCGGAACAAGACGCGGCCTGCGCCGCTGCCGCTGCAGCCGTCAGAACTCCTGCCACTGGTCTTCGGCGGCGCTGGCGCGCGCCGTGCCTGCCGCGCTGCGGATGCGCGCAGGCGCACGCGCTGCGGTCGCCACCGGCGAGGCCTTGGCGCGCACGGACGGCCTGGCCTTTGCGACCGGCGCGGCCTGCGGCGCCGGTGCGCTGGCCTGTGGGTCCAGCTTGAACTCGGCGACGGTGGCGCTGAGCTGGCCGGCCTGGGTCTGCAGCGTGCGCGCAGCGGCGGTGGCTTCCTCGACCAGCGCGGCGTTCTGCTGGGTGGCCTCGTCCATCTGGGTCACGGTCTGGTTGACCTGCTCGATGCCCAGCGACTGCTCC
This sequence comes from Xanthomonas sp. GW, assembly GCF_014236815.1. Classification (NCBI taxonomy): domain Bacteria; kingdom Pseudomonadati; phylum Pseudomonadota; class Gammaproteobacteria; order Lysobacterales; family Lysobacteraceae; genus Xanthomonas; species Xanthomonas sp. GW. The sequence goes on along the minus strand of NZ_CP051189.1, from coordinate 2,815,111 downwards.
TGCGAGGCGGCGGAGATTTCGCCCATGATGTCGGTGACACGCTGCACCGAGGACACGATCTCCTGCATGGTGCGGCCGGCCTGGTCGACCAGGGCCGAACCTTCGGCGACGCGGGTCACCGATTCGTCGATCAGGCCCTTGATCTCTTTCGCCGCACCGGCCGAGCGCTGGGCGAGGGTACGCACCTCGCTGGCGACCACCGCGAAACCACGGCCCTGTTCGCCGGCACGCGCCGCTTCCACCGCGGCGTTGAGCGCGAGGATGTTGGTCTGGAAGGCGATGCCGTCGATGACCGAGATGATGTCGGCGATCTTCTTCGACGAGGTCTCGATGCCGCTCATCGTGGTGACGACTTGGCTGACCACATCGCCGCCCTGCGAGGCGACGGCGGCCGCACCGACCGCGAGCTGGTTGGCTTGCCGCGCATGCTCGGCGTTCTGCTTCACGGTGGAGGTCAGTTCTTCCATCGAGGCGGCGGTTTCTTCCAGGCTGGCGGCCTGCTGCTCGGTACGGCGCGACAGGTCGTCGTTGCCGGCGGCGATTTCCGAGGAGGCGACGTTGATGCTGGCGGCCGCGCTCTGGATGCGGCCGACGATATCGGCCAACTGCTCGGCAGTGGCATTGGCGTCGTCGCGCATTTTGGCGAACACGCCATGGAACTCGCCCTGCATGCGCACGCTCAGGTCGCCGGCGGCGATGGCCTGCAGCAGCTGCGACAGCTTGCCGAGGGTGTGGTCGCTGACCTCCATCATCGCGTTGAGGTTCTGCACCATCGCGCGGAAATCGTACTGGAAGCGCTCGGCGTCGCCGCGCGCGCTGAAGTCGCCGACCGCCGCGGCCTCGGCCAGCTGCTTGACCTGTACGTTCATCGCGCTCAGGTTGGCCTTGGCGGTGTCCATCGCGTCGGTCAGCGCGGCTTTCTCGCCGGGCAGGCGGTCCATGTCGTCGGACAGGTCGCCGATCGCATAGCGCTGGATGATCTGCACCAGGCGCAGCTTCACCGCCACGTGCGAGGCGACCAGGTCGTTGGTGGCCTTGACCATGTGCCCGTACTCGCCTGGGAAGGCGGCCGCATCCATGCGGTAGCTGATCGTGCCCTGTTCGTGGCGCTGCGCCATCAGGTTCTGCGCGTCGATCACCTCGCGGATGCGGCTGCGCATGTCCAGCATGTCGCCCATCAGCTGACCGATCTCGTCGCTGGAGCGTGTGCGCACGTTGCTGTCCAGTTCGCCGCGGGCGATGGCCTGCGACAGCTGCCGTGCCGCGTCGAGCTGGCGCGCGATGCCGCGCGAAATCATCCAGCCGACGCTGGCTGCGGCCGCGACCGCCAGGGCGAGCAGGCTCAGGATCAGCAGCTTGGTGCGCGTCAGCTGCGCGTTGATGGTGTCCATTTCCTGGTTCAGCTGGGCGACGTTGTAGTCGGTCAGCGCCACGATCCGTTCGAACAGTTCGCGCCGCAGCGGCCGCGATTGCTTGTCGGAGATGGTCTGCGCGGCGGCGACGTCGCCGCCGCGCAGCGCATCGCCCATCAGCGTGTTGGTCTGCAGGTAGGCGTCCAGTTTTTCCTTGACCCCGGCATACATCTGCCGCTGGGTCTTTTCCAGCATCACCCGCTCGATGATGGCCTGGTTCTTCGCAACTTCCGCGCGCACCTTCTGCATGCGCTTGAAGTAGTCGGCCATCGCTTCCGGGTCGTTGGCGCGGGCGATCTGCGCCAGTTCGTAGGTGCGGAACTCGCCGAGCTGCGCGCGCACTTCGGCCAGCGCCTGCGTGGCCGGCACCCAATCCAGCTCGATGCGCTTGAGCTCGGACATCGCCAAGGTGGTGCGCGAATAAGTGAACACGCCCAGGATCACCGTCAGCAGCGTGGTCAGGGCGAATGCAAAGATCAGCTTGTCGCGGATTTTCAGTTGTTTGAAGACGTTCATTGGCGTTTCCGTGCAACGGATTGGGCGATGGCGAGGCAGTAAGGCAGTAAGACAGTTGGGCTAGCGGGCGACGTAGGTGGGCGCGTCGAGGTCCGGGTGCAGCGCGTGCGCGGCGTTGATACGGCTCAGTTCCTCCAGGTCGGCGAACAGGGCGCGGCGCTGCGGCAGCGCCTGTTGCGTGGACAGCTGGCGGGCGCGTTCGCGATCGCCGGCATGCACCGCGCTGCTGATCTGCCGGTGCAGCTGCAGGTAGGCATCCAGCTCGGCCTGGACAGTGGCGAAGCGGCGGCGTTCGTCTTCGCTCGGCGCGGTGGCGATGTACCGCGCCACTTGCGTGCGCGCGCCGCGCATCGAGCGTTCGATGCGCCGGTCGTAGTCGGCCACTTCCGCGGTATTGCCGGTCGCGGCGATCAGCGACAACTGATACAGACGCAATTCCGCCAGCTGCGCGCGCAGCTCGCGCAAGGCCATGGCCGAGGGCGCTTGCCGGGTCTGCAACTGCAGCAGGTGCTGGCGCGAGTCGTCGAGGGCGCGGGTGCTCAGATGCGCCACCCCGATCACCGTGGCGCAGCCGAGCACGCACAGCAGCGACACGAGCAGAGACGATTTCAGATCGGTGTAGCGCGGCATCTCAGGCTCCCGAAGCGGCGGCAATGGCGAGGTGGCTGCGGCGATCGCATTCACGCTTCGTTAATCCGATATCGACTGCCGCGTCTGCCGCTTGAGACCGCCGGTGCCCGGGACCGGCGCAACTGTGATGCAAGTCCGGTTGAGTGTCCGGGCCGCAGCGCTGCGCTCAGAACTCCGCCCAGTCCGTTTCGGCCACTGCCGCGCGCTTGCCCGCCACCTGGCGCAGAGCCGGTTTGGCTGTCGCCGGACGCGACGATGCGCGCGCGGGGGCGGCGCGAACGGACGTGGCCGCAGCAGAGCTCCCGCCGCCGGTGCCGAGCCGGAACACCGCCGCGGCCTCGCTCAGCCTGCGCGCCTCTTCCTCCAGCGCCCGTGCCGATGCGCTGGCTTCCTCGACCAGGGCAGCGTTCTGCTGGGTGGCCTCGTCCATCTGGGTGACGGTCTGGTTGACCTGCTCGATCCCGGACGACTGCTCCTGCGAGGCGGCGGAGATCTCGCCCATGATGTCGGTGACGCGCTGCACCGAGGACACGATCTCCTGCATGGTGCGGCCGGCCTGGTCGACCAGCGCCGAGCCTTCGGCGACGCGGGTCACCGATTCGTCGATCAGGCCCTTGATCTCCTTGGCCGCGCCGGCCGAACGCTGGGCGAGGGTACGCACTTCGCTGGCGACCACGGCGAAGCCGCGGCCCTGTTCGCCGGCGCGCGCCGCTTCCACCGCCGCGTTGAGCGCGAGGATGTTGGTCTGGAAGGCGATGCCGTCGATGACGCTGATGATGTCGGCGATCTTCTTCGACGAGATCTCGATGCCGCTCATCGTGGTGACGACCTGGCCGACCACGTCGCCGCCTTGCGAGGCGACCGCGGCGGCGCCAACTGCGAGCTGGTTGGCCTGGCGCGCATGCTCGGCGTTCTGCTTGACCGTGGAAGTCAGTTCTTCCATCGAGGCGGCGGTTTCCTCCAGGCTGGCGGCCTGCTGCTCGGTGCGGCGCGACAGGTCGTCGTTGCCGGCGGCGATCTCGGTGGTCGCGGTGTTGATGCTCAGCGCCGCGTTCTGGATGCGGCCGACGATGTCGGCCAACTGGTCGGCGGTGGCATTGGCGTCGTCGCGCATGGTCGCGAACACGCCGTTGAACTCGCCGCTCATGCGCACGCTCAGGTCGCCGGCAGCGATGGCCTGCAGCAGCGTGGACAGCTGGCCCAGGTTGCGGTCGCTGACCTCCATCATCGCGTTGAGGTCCTGCACCATCAATCGGAAGTCGTGCTGGAAGTGCGCCGCATCGCCGCGTGCGCTGAAGTCGCCGGCCGCAGCCGCAGCGGCCAGGCGCTTGATCTCGGTGTTGATCGCCAGCAGGCTGGCCTTGGCCGCATCCATCGATTCGTGCAGCACCGCGCGGCTGCCGGGCAGGCGCCGCGCGTCGCGATGCAGGTCGCCGTTGGCGTATTCGTTGAGCACCGCGATCGCATCGACGATGGCGTCCAGGTGCTCGAACATCATCGTGTTGATGCTTTTGCTGAGCTCGCCGTACACGCCGGGGAAGTCCTGCGGCATGCGGTGCGACATGTCCTTGTCGGCGTGCAGTACCGCCATCTTCGCCGCCTCGCTGGAGAAGCGTTCCAGCATCTGGATCATTTCGCCGGTGGCGCGCAGCATCTGTCCGGTCTCATCGCGTCCGGGGTTGTCGATGCGCACGCTCAGGTCGCCGCGGGACACCGCGCGGATCGCCTGCAGCGTGCGCGACACCGGCACCAGCACCGAGCTGCCGATCAGCCAGTTGATGCCGAAGGTGATCAGCACCAGCACGCCGCCGGCCACGGTCATCACGCCGGTGAACAGCAGCGCCTGCGCCTGCACATCGTCCATGTACACGCCGGTGCCGATGACCCAGTTCCAGGGCTTGAACGGTGCGTTGTAGGACACCTTCTCGACCGGCTCCTCGTTGCCGGGCTTGGGCCACAGATAGTCCACATAGCCGCCGCCGGCCGCGGCCGCCGCGGCGAACTGGCGGAAGATGGGCTTGCCGTCGGCGCTGAGCACGTTGCCGATGTCCTTGCCGACTAGGTCGTGGCGGGTCGGGTGCATCAGCATGGTCGGGTGCATGTCGTGCACGTAGAAATAGTCCACGCCGTCGCGGGCGCGCATCGATTCGAGCGTGGCCAGCGCGGTGCGCTGCGCCTCGGCCAGCGGCATCTGCCCGGCCTCGGCCTTGGCCGCATAGGCCTGGACCACGCCGACCGCCAGTTCGATCTGGCTCTTCAGCGCCTGCTCGCGGGTGTTGCGGATATCCACGTACTGCATGCGCGCGGCGATGATCGCCAGCAGCACGATGCCGCCGCCGAGCAGCAGGGTTTGCCAGACGAATTTGCGACGCAGCGGCAGATCCGACAGGCGCGCGATAAGCGACGGAGACGACATTGGATGGGCACCTTGGAGTGGTTCTCGAAGGTCTTAGCGGCGCGGCTGTAACAAAATTGAGACAAACTCGCCTGGCCCGAGCGAGCGGCCGTGGCCACGACCGTGGAATGGCCGGCAAAAAAATCCCCGGCGCGTGGCCGGGGATCGGGAAGTGCCTGAATGCCGCGACCGCCGGCGCCTCAGAACTCCTGCCAGTCCGAATCGGCCAGGGCCGGTACGGACTTCTTGCTGCCGGTGGCCAGCGCCGGCTTGCCCGACGGCACCACGACCGGCTTCTTCGCCACCGTGCGGATCGAGTGCACCTGCGCATGACGCGGCGCCGGCGTCGGCGCGCTGACCGGCGACTGTTCCACGCGGAAGATCGAGACCGCCTCGGTCAGCTGCCCGGCCTGCTCTTCCATCGAGCGTGCGGCAGCGGTGGCTTCTTCGACCAGCGCGGCGTTCTGCTGGGTGGTCTCGTCCATCTGGGTGACGGTCTGGTTGACCTGCTCGATGCCGGACGACTGCTCCTGCGACGCCGCCGCGATCTCGCTCATGATGTCGGTGACGCGCTGTACCGAGGACACGATCTCGCTCATGGTCTGGCCGGCCTGGCGCACCAGCGCCGAGCCGTTGGCGACCTGGCTGACCGAGGCGTCGATCAGGCCCTTGATCTCCTTGGCCGCATTGGCCGAGCGCTGGGCGAGGGTACGCACCTCGCTGGCGACCACCGCGAAGCCGCGGCCCTGTTCGCCGGCGCGCGCCGCTTCCACCGCCGCGTTGAGCGCGAGGATGTTGGTCTGGAAGGCGATGCCGTCGATGACGCTGATGATGTCGGCGATCTTCTTGGAGGAGGTCTCGATGCCGCTCATCGTGGTCACCACCTGGCCGACCACGGCGCCGCCCTGCGAGGCCACGGACGCGGCGCCGACCGCCAGCTGGTTGGCCTGGCGCGCATGCTCGGCGTTTTGCTTGACCGTGGAGGTCAGCTCTTCCATCGAGGCGGCGGTTTCTTCCAGGTTCGCCGCTTGCTGTTCGGTGCGGCGCGACAGGTCGTCGTTGCCGGCGGCGATCTCGCCGGCGGCGGCGTTGATGCTGACCGCGGCGGTCTGGATGCGGCCGACGATGGAGGCGAGCTGCTCGGCAGTGGCGTTGGCGTCGTCGCGCATGGTCGCGAACACGCCGTCGAACTCGCCGTGCATGCGTGCGGTCAGGTCGCCCTGCGACAGCGCGGTCAGCAGCTTGGAAACTTCGCCGATGCTGTCGCCGTTGGCCTGCAGCAGGCCGTTGAGCTGCTGCGCCAGCTGCAGGAAGAAGCCCTGCTTGCCGTCGGTGGCCACGCGCCCGGACAGGTCGCCGGCGGCGGCGGCCTGCACGATCTTGGCCACTTCTTCTTCGACCTGGGCCTCGACGGTGCGGTCGCGCGATTCGCAGACGAAACCGACATGGCTGCCGTGCGCATCGCGGATGCTGGAGACGATCTGGGCGATGCGGGCATGGCCGTAGGCCATCTCGCGCTCGGCCACGCCTTGCTTCTCGATCGCGGCGACGGTGCGGGTGTCGATCTGATTGCCGTATTCCAGCACCGACAGCGAGGAACCGACCAGCGGCATGCTCGAGTCGAATGCGGGGGCGACCTTGCGGATATGGTCGGCATACTTGTCGACGATGCCCTGCATCGACGGGTTCGCGTAGACGATGGTGTAGTCCAGGTCAGCGATGAACATGCCGGTGGAGGAGTTGTCCAACGCGGTGCGGATGCGCAGGTTCTCCGACGCCACCGCCGCGTCGCGCTCGGTGCGCTCGCGCAGATCCTGTTGCATGCGCTTGAGCGCCTGCAGCAGTTCGCCGACTTCGTCCTGGCCGCTGGCGTCGATATGGCCATCGAGCTTGCCGCCGGCGACTTCGTTGGCCACCTTGACCGCGCTGCCCACGCTGTTGGCCAGCATCCGTCCGAACAGCCAGGCCATGCCCACTGCGCCAGCGACGCCGATCAGCAGGCAGACCAGCAGCATGGCCGACGCCTTGCCGTAGGTGCTGCCAGCGGTTTCCGCGGCCAGCTTGGCCTGGCGATCGTTCTCCGCGATCAGCGCGATCACATCGTCGACCACCTTGTTGTGCAGGGTGCGCGTCTCGCTGGTGAACGTATCGATCGCATCGTCATGCAGCTCCAGCTGCACCATTTCGTCCACGGACTGATAGGAGGCTTTCGCCTTCTTCCAATCGGCGACCGTGCGCTGGTAGATCGCGCGCTCGTTGTCGCTGCCGATCATCGGCGGGTATTTGGCCAGGATCTCGTCCAGTTGCTTGGCCAGCGTGACCCTGCGCGCCTCCGACTCCTTCTTCAGCGCGTCGCTGCTGCGGATCAGGCTCTGGTACGCCGCATTGCGGTATTCGCCGAGAATGCCACGGATCTCGCCGCCGGTACGCACGCTTGGCACCACATTCTTGGATACCATTTCGGCCACGCCGTTGATCGAATGCAGCCCGTTATAGGCGGCAAGCCCCTGTATCAACATGATGGCGAGCACGAGACCGAATGCCAGCATCAGCTTCGGCATCAGCTTCATATTCTTTATCCACTGCATGAACGCATTTCCCCTTGGTTCGACAACGGCGGCGTAGCATCAGAAAAACAAAAGCGCCGCCATGCCGGAGCGCATGGGCTCCGGCGCGGCGACGCTTCGTGGTCTTACTTGATCGTGGCCAGCTTCAGGCTGGACGGCGCGCTGACCTGGATCTCGGCGCGCGAGCTGTCGCGTTCGATCTTGCCGATCACGCACACGTCCTTGCCTTCCAGGCTTTCCGGCGCGAAGCCGAACTTGCCGCGGTCGGCGCCGGCGATGCGCGCGGAGAAGGTGTGGCGCGGGAACATGCCGCCCATGTACAGGAAGGTCGGCTCGCCTTCGGAGTTCTGCGCGTACTTGGCCTTCTCGACCTTGCCGCAGACCATGCCGTCCTTGCCGACGAAGCGGGCCGCCATCTCCGGCGGAATCATCTGCTGCGACTGGGCGAAGGCGCTCGGGCTGGCGGCAAGCAGCAGGACCAGCAACAGGGGAAAGCTCGGCTTCATGGGGGAAAACTCCTTTAGGGGTGGGCGAAAGAGGTCGGCCCAGGTACTGGATCGGGCCACCTATCAGCTATCGGCGTGGTAACGACGAACTTGATCGGCGCAAGTGATAAGCAGTTCGCATTTCCGAAAGAAAAAACCCGCCAATGGACGGCGGGTCGGGAATTGCGTGCGAAACCGCGGCGTGGCCGCGGCTCGAGCTGGCTCAGGCGGCTTCGTCGACGTGCGCCTGCTGGCTCAGGTCGGCGCTGTCGAGCAGGGTCTCGATGTCCAGCAGGATCAGCATCTTGTCGTCCTGGGTGCCGATGCCGGAGATGAAACGGGTGTCCACCGCGGCGCCGAATTCGGGCGTCGGCCGGATCTGGTCCTCGTTCAACGGGATCACGTCGGAGACGCTGTCCACGACGATGCCGACCACGCGGTCCTCGACGTTGAGCACGATCATCACGGTGAAGGCGTCGTAGCGCGCTTCCTTCAGGCGCAGCTTCAGGCGCAGGTCGATCACCGGCACGATGGTGCCGCGCAGGTTGATCACGCCCTTGATGTACTCCGGGGCGTCCGGCACCCGGGTGACCGAGTCGTAGCCACGGATTTCCTGCACCTTCAGGATGTCGACGCCGTAATGCTCTTCGCCGAGGGTGAAGCTGAGGAATTCGCCGCCGGTGGCACCGGAGGCAGAGGTGTTCTTGTCGTTCATCGTGTGCTCCTGGTGCGCACGGAATTGCGGAGGGATGGCGGGAAGCGGGACATGCGGCTCTTGCACTAGATCGGCGTGGTGGGGCAGAACTTTAGCGGTGCTGTAACCGTCCTGGCCGGCGTGGAGCATCCGATAAAGACGGCGTGACCTGTAGGAGCGGCTTCAGCCGCGACCGGGGTTTTCCTGGTAACGCCGCGGTCGCGGTTGAAGCCGCTCCTACAGGGGCGCTTTGTGCGGTCGAGGCGCTGTTCAGGACAGCACGCCGCTCTTGCGTGCGCTGCGCTGGCGCTCGATGCGGAAGATGTAGCGCTGGATCGCCGCGTCGGCGCCGCGCGGCAGGTCGGCGAAGCGCAGCCCCACCCGCAGCGTGTCCTGGCCGTTGGCCAGCTTGTGCGGATACATGTTGCAGACCTGCAGGGTCAGCTTGATGGCATCGGCGTCGGGCAACTGCAGCACGCAGCGCGGGTAGCTGTGGCGCTGCTCCGGCACCGGCTGGCCGGGAACCAGCGCCACCGCCAGGCCGCCGCCGCTGATGTCGATGACCCGCAGCACCAGTTCGGTGGGCGGGCTGGCGTCGTCCAGCCGCAGCACGCACATCGGCGATTCGGTGATCGGCGTCTCCAGGCGGAAGTGCTCGCGGCGCTGCAGGTAGTACAGCGAATCGGGCAGCGGCGCGCGAAAGCCGGGCGTGCCGTCGCTGTCGACCCGTTCCAGGTCGGCGATGCGGAAGCGCAGCCGGACCTTGTCCAGCTGTGCGAAGCACAACAGGTACTCGGCCTGCTCGGCGATGCGGTTGTTGGCCTCGTTGATGCTCAGGTCCAGCAGCAGGCTGTCATCGTCCAGCTCCAGCAGCGCGGTCGAGAACGACTGGTCGCGGCCGCCCACATGCGCGCTGATCTGCGAGCGCTGGTTGATCAGCGATTGCAGCAGCTGCCGGATCTGGCGCGGGTTGGTCAGCAGGAAGCGGTCGTCCTGTTCCGTCGCCTCGTGCGCAGACGGTTCGGGGGAGTCGCTGGGAATGCCTTCGGCCATGGGTGGGCAACGGGATCGTGGATGGGGCGGGGCGGCGCATTCCGCCCGTCCCACGATGCTATCGGCCGTGTCCGGCTTTTTTGTAGCCTGAATGCAATGTGGCGATGTTGCCGGCCGGCGGGCGCTGGTCCAGGGTGAACGAGGCGACCGCCCGCGCCAGCTCGCCGGCCTGGCCTTCCATGGAGCGTGCGCTGGCGGTGGCTTCCTCGACCAGGGCCGCGTTCTGCTGGGTGGCTTCGTCCATCTGGGTCACGGTCTGGTTGACCTGTTCGATGCCGGCCGACTGCTCCTGCGAGGCGGTGGAGATCTCGCCCATGATGTCGGTGACGCGCTGCACCGAGGACACGATCTCGCTCATGGTCTGGCCGGCCTGGCGCACCAGTGCCGAACCGTTGGACACCTGGCCGACCGAGTCGTCGATCAGGCTCTTGATCTCCTTGGCCGCATTGGCCGAGCGCTGGGCGAGGGTGCGCACCTCGCTGGCGACCACCGCGAAGCCGCGGCCCTGTTCGCCGGCGCGCGCCGCTTCCACCGCCGCATTCAAGGCAAGGATATTGGTCTGGAACGCGATGCCGTCGATGACCGAGATGATGTCGGCGATCTTCTTCGACGAGGTTTCGATGCCGCTCATCGTGCTCACCACCTGGCCGACCACGTCGCCGCCCTGGGTGGCGACGGCCGCGGCGCCGACCGCCAGTTGGTTGGCTTGGCGCGCATTCTCGGCGTTCTGCCTGACGGTGGAGGTCAGCTCCTCCAGCGACGCGGCGGTTTCCTCCAGGCTGGCGGCCTGCTGCTCGGTGCGGCGCGACAGGTCGTCGTTGCCGGCGGCGATCTCGCCGGCGGCGGTGTTGATCGCATCCGAGGCGCCCTGGATCTGGCGCACGATCGTCGCCAACTGCTCGGCGGTGGTGTTGGCGTGGTCCTTCATGTTGGCGTAGACGCCCTGCAGGTCGGCGTCGATGCGGGTGGACAGGTCGCCCGCGGACAGCGCTTGCAGCATGTGCTGGATATGCCCCAGGCCGGAGGCGCTGGCTTCCAGAAGGGCATTGATCTGCTCGGCCAGCAACAGCAGGAAGCCCTGCTTGTTGTCCAGGCGCACGCGGCCGTCCAGTTCGCCGGCGACCGCGCTGCGCACGATGCCGGCGATTTCCTCTTCCACCGCCACTTCGTCGGTGCGGTCGGCCCATTCGACGACGAAGCCGAGGCGGTTGCCGTCGCCGTCGATCACCGGATTCACGATCAGTCGCATGGTGTGGCCGCCGACGCGGATCTGCGCGCGGTAGGTGCCCTTCAGCTCGGCCAGCAGGCGCGCCTGGTGCTCGGGGTGGCGATGGAACACGTCGATGGTGTTGCCGATCAGCGTCTGCACGTCGAAGTGGGGCAGGTCGCGGCGCAGGTCGTCCTGCACGTCGCCGAGCATCTTCACCAGCGGACGGTTGACGTAGACGATGCGCCGATCGGCGTCGGCGATCATCACGTTGGTGCTGACATCGTCCAGCGCGACGCGCACGCGCAGATTCTCCGCGGCCACCACGCGCTCGGTGCGCAGCCGTTCGCGCAGATCGTCGCGCATGCGGCGCATGCCGTGCAGCAGCCGGCTCACGTCGTCCTGGCCGTGGCCGACCTCGATATGGCTTTCCAGGCGCCCGGCGGCGATGTCGCCGATCACCTGCTCGACCACCGCCAGCGGCCGCGACACCATGCGCCGCGCCAGCACGAACACCAGCACGGCGCAGCCGATCAGCATCAAGGCGGAGAACGCCAGGATGTTGCGCATCAATGCCTGCAGCGGCGCCTCGATGGCGCTGCGCGGCTGTGCGCCGAGCAACACCCATTGCCACGGCCGGTAGGCCTGCGCGTTGACCAGGAACGGCTCGGCCGCCGCGTCCGCAGTTGCGTCGCGCTTGAGCCGCAGCGTCGCGCTGGCCTGCTTGCCCTCGAGCAAGGCCTGCAGCAACGGCTTGTCCGCTTCCACCACCAGCGCTTCCATGTTGGCGGCCTTGGAGACCGGGTGCGCGAGCAGTTGCCCGCGCCGCGCCGGGTGCATGTCCACGGCGATGAAGTGGCCGTCTTCGCCGATGCGCGTGCTGCGCAGGCGTTCCTGCAGCGCGGCCAGGCCCTGGGTGTAGTTGCGGCCGACGAACAGCGCGCCGACCAGATTGCCCTGCGCGTCGTGCAGCGGCCGGTAATGGGTCATGTAGTCGTTGCCGAACAAATTCGCCGTCCCGGTATAGGGCTTGTTCTGCAGCAGCAGCGCGTAGGCCGGATGCGCATGGTCCAGCACGGTGCCGACCACGCGCGCGCCGGACTGGTCGTGCAGCGAGGTGGCGATCCGGACCAGGTCGTCGCCGCTGCGCACGAATACCGTCGCCACGCCGCCGCTGGCGTCGGCGAAATGGTCCACCGAGGCGAAATCGAGATTCAGCACATGCGGCCCGATCCGCAGCGTCGGCGTCTGCACGTCGCCGACCTGCACCGTCTTGGTAGGCTCCAGCTGCGGCGCGCCGGCGGGCAGCATGGTCGCGAACAGCTGCCCCATCCGGTCGGTTTCCTCGCTCAGCACCCGGTCGTACATCGCCACCGACTGCTGCATCAGCGTGGTGGACGACTCAAGTTCCTTGAGGACCTGGGTCTCATGGCTGGTGGCGGACTGGCGGTAGATCAGGGTGGCCAGCAATACCAGCGCGGCGCTGACCGCGAGGGTGAGCAGGGCCGACAGCTTGGTGCCGACCGAGAGATGGCTGAACTTTTTCATGGGGGCGCCTATGCGGGAACAGAACGCCCAAGTGAGCGGCGCGTGAAATCCTATCGGCGGCGGTGGCGAAAAATTAACCATTTAATTTCCATTAATGACTTTATTTTTCGGCGTTTTGACCTGTCTGGAGACAGTTGAGGGACATTTTCGAGACATTCGCGAGGCGGTCAGGCCACCCGGCCTGCGGCAAATGCGTATCGCATGGGGACGCATACGCGTCGAAGCGCTATGCGTGCCCGCGCTGCGGTGAGCGCGGGATGTCGGTGTGCGGCAGGCCGGGCGACGGCGCTGCGCCGGATCAGAACTCGCGCAACTCTGTGCCAGTGGCGACAGCGATCGGTGCGGAGCGCACTGCGGACAACGCCGCCGGCTTGATGGCAGGGCGAGACACTGCGGCAGGATGCGCGCGGAGCGTGGGCGTGGTTGCCGCGTCGGACAGCTTGAACGCCGCGACCGCATCGGCCAGCTGCCCGGCCTGTTCCTCCATCGTGCGCGCCGCGGCGCTGGCTTCCTCCACCAAGGCGGCGTTCTGCTGGGTGGCCTCGTCCATCTGGGTGACGGTCTGGTTGACCTGCTCGATCCCGGACGACTGTTCCTGCGAGGCGGCGGAGATCTCGCCCATGATGTCGGTGACGCGCTGCACCGAGGACACGATCTCGCTCATGGTCTGGCCAGCCTGGCGCACCAGCGCCGAGCCGTTGGCGACCTGGCCGACCGAGGCGTCGATCAGGCCCTTGATCTCCTTGGCGGCGGTGGCCGAACGCTGGGCGAGAGTGCGCACCTCGCTGGCTACCACCGCGAAACCCCGGCCCTGTTCGCCGGCACGCGCCGCTTCCACCGCGGCGTTGAGCGCCAGGATGTTGGTCTGGAAGGCGATGCCGTCGATGACCGAGATGATGTCGGCGATCTTCTTCGATGAAGTTTCGATGCCGCTCATCGTGCTCACCACCTGGCCGACCACGTCGCCGCCTTGCGAGGCGACGGACGCGGCACCGACCGCGAGCTGGTTGGCCTGCCGCGCATACTCGGCATTCTGCTTCACGGTGGAGGTCAGTTCTTCCATCGACGCGGCAGTCTCTTCCAGGCTGGCGGCCTGCTGCTCGGTGCGCCGCGACAGGTCGACGTTGCCGGCGGCGATCTCGCCGGCGGCGGTGTTGATCGCATCCGAGGCGCCCTGGATCTGGCGCACGATCGTCGCCAATTGGGTCGCGGTGGCATTGGCGTCGTCGCGGATGCGGGCGAACACGCCATGCAGATCGCCGTCCATGCGCGCGGTGAGGTCGCCCTGCGACAGCGCCGACAGCAGCTGCGAAATGCGCGCCAGGCCGTCGGCGTTGTTGTCCAGCAGCGTGTTGAGCTGCTGCGCCAGCAGCAGGTAGAAACCCTGCTTGCCGTGCAGGCCGATGCGGCTGTCGAGGTCGCCGGCGGCGGCGGCCCGCACGATCTGGGTCACTTCCTCTTCCACCTGGATTTCGTCGGTGCGGTCGGCCCACTCCACGACGAAGCCCTGGCGCTCGGAGGCGCTGCTGACGATCGGATTGATGATCAGGCGCATGGTGTGCCCACCCACCCGGATCTGCGCGGTGTGGGTCTGCTGCAGCGCCGCCAGCAGCTTGGCTTGGTGCTCGGGGCGCTTGTGGAAGATGTCGATGTTGCGTCCCAGCAGGGCGTTCGCATCGAAGCCGGGAAGCTCGCGGCGCATGTTGTCTTGCGCCGCCGACAGCATCCGTGCCAGCGGCTTGTTGACGTAGACGATGTTGCGCTCGGCGTCGGCGATCATCACGTTGGCGGTGACGTTGTCCAGGGCGGTGCGGATGCGCAGGCTCTCGCGCTGGATCTCCGCGTCCTGTTCGCGGCTGCTCAGCAACTGCTCGCTGGCCACCACCAGGGTATGCGCGATCGAGCCTTCCGGCAGGGTAAGATCGCGGATCGAGGCCGGCAGCGGTTGCTGGCGGGCCATGGCGCGCGCCAGCAGCGCCAGGTCGCGCGGGTCGTGGCCGACGTCCAGCAATTGCTTGCGCATCTGCACCGCCATCGCCACCAGGATTCCGGCTTCGGCCACCACATAGCCGGCGTGGGTGGCCAGGATGCCGATCCCGGCATCGGCCGCGAATGCTTGCAGCGGCAGGCCGCGATGCTGCAGCCAGAAGAACAGCACGTGGTGGACGGCGATGGCGCCGGAGGCGACCACGATCGGCCGCCAGTCGCGGTAGTACAGCAGCAATGCGATCAGCACGATCACGCCGAAGTGGACTTCGGCCATGCCGCCGGCCTGCTGGATCAGCACGGCGGCCAGCACCATCAGGCCCAGCGCCACGGTGCAGCGGCTCAGCAGCGTGCCGGGGTAGAGCTTCACCTGCAGGGCGATGATCGCCAGGGTCGGCAGCGCCACCGCCAGCCACGGCGTCCATACGCCCTGGTGCCAGGCGGCGGCGAGGCTGACGATGCCGGTGAACGCGGCCACCACCAGGAACAGGCGGTCGGCCTCCGCAGCCAGTTTCTGCAGATAGACGTAGCGTTCGTTGCCTACGAGAAAGCTTCCCTGGGTGGTGGAGGCGCTCATGCGGATGGTTCCTTTGGGCATGCACAGTGGGTGAAAAGGATCAGCGGCGGCGCATTGCCGGCCGCGAGCAGGCGCGGCAGCAGCGACGCGGCGGCAATGGCGGTGCCGCAGGCTTCGATGTGCGAAGGGCCGGCGTAGACCAGGCGACCGTCGGCAGCGAGCACGATCAGCGGGTAGGGCAGCGCCGCGGGCGCAGGACGGTCGCTCAGATCGATGTTGAGCAGGCCCGGCAGCGCGGGCGCGGGGCTGCGGGCCGTGCAGCCGCATCCGGCCACGCGCAACTGGAACGCCACGGCCTGGCCGCGCGGCGGCGTGGTGGACGCGAAGGCCTGCAATTGCCGACCGATGGCGTCGGCGCTGGCGCCGGCCGGCGGCTTGGCGAGGTACACCAGGCTGGCGGCCGACCACGCGGCCCAGACGGCGAGCAACAGCAGACCGACCGGCAACGGCGCAAGCCGGCGCGGGCGATTCGCCTCGGCGATGGTGGCATCGTGCATGGGCCTCCCGATGGGCGCTGCGCCGACAATCACCGGCTGTTCACGTTATCGACGGGAACGGGGCTGGCTTTAGGCCTTTGCCGATGCGGAGGCGTGAAGAAGGGCAGGGGCGCTTGCGCAGGCCCTTCGCCGCCGGCCCGCCGTCGCCGGGTGGCGACGCAAACGACATCGGCCGCGGAGACGCTCCGCGGCCGATGCGGGTCGGCTCATGGCATGGGCCAGGCGCCGTTGGATCGAATGCGCTACCGCCCTGCGATCGCCGCACTGCCGTGGCTGGCATACGCTGGCTGCGGCTTGCGTTCGGGTGCCGTGGTTGCCGCGGCGGAGCGGGACCGTGGCGATGGCGCGGCATGGGACGTGTCGATCTTGAACAGGGCGACGGTCTCGGTGAGTTGCCCGGCCTGTTCTTCCATCGCGCGCGCCGCGGCGGCGGCTTCCTCGACCAGGGCGGCGTTCTGCTGCGTCGCCTCGTCCATCTGGTTGACGGTCTGGTTGACTTGCTCGATGCCGGCGTACTGCTCCTGCGAGGCCGCGGAGATCTCGCCCATGATGTCGGTGACGCGCTGCACCGAGGACACGATCTCGCTCATGGTCTCACCGGCCTGGCGCACCAGGGTCGAACCGTTGGCGACCTGGCCGACCGAATCGTCGATCAGGCTCTTGATCTCCTTGGCGGCGGTGGCCGAACGCTGGGCCAGGGTGCGCACTTCGCTGGCGACGACGGCGAAACCGCGGCCCTGTTCGCCGGCGCGCGCCGCTTCCACCGCAGCATTCAAGGCCAGGATATTGGTCTGGAAGGCGATGCCGTCGATGACCGAGATGATGTCGGCGATCTTCTTGGACGAGGCTTCGATGCCGCTCATCGTGCTGACCACCTGACCGACCACGTCGCCGCCTTGCGCCGCGACCGCGGCCGCACCGACCGCAAGCTGGTTGGCCTGGCGGGCGTACTCGGCATTCTGCTTGACCGTCGAGGTCAGCTCTTCCATCGACGCGGCGGTTTCCTCCAGGCTGGCGGCCTGCTGCTCGGTGCGCCGCGACAGGTCGTCGTTGCCGGTGGCGATCTCGCTGGAGGCGCTGTCGATGCTCGACGCGGCGCTCTGGATGCGGCCGACGATGCCGGCCAGCTGCTCGGAGGTGGCGTTGGCATCGTCGCGCATCCTGGCGAACACGCCGTTGAACTCGCCGTGCATGCGCGCGGTCAGGTCGCCGGCGGCGATGGCTTGCAGCATCGCGGACAGCGCCTCGAGGTTGCCGTCGGCGGTGGCCATCAGCCGGTTGAGGCTGTCGACCATGGCGCGGAAGTCGTACTGGAAGCGCTGCGCATCGCCACGCACGCTGAAGTCGCCGGCCGCGGCGGCGGAGGCGAGCTGGTTGATCTCGCGGTTCATCGCGGTCAGGTTCTGCTTGACCGTGTTCATCGTGGTGGTCATCACGGCCTTCTCGCCGGGCAGTGTGTCCATGTCCTCGCTGAAGTCGCCGATCGCATAGCGGCCCATGATCTGGATCAGGCGCATCTTCACCGCGATATGCGCAGCGACCAGGCCATTGCTGTCGCGGACCATGCGCCCGTAGTCGCCGGGGAAGGCGCTCTCGTCCATGCGGTAGCTGATCTGGCCGGCGTCGTGGCGCTGTGCCATCTCGACCTGCGCCGCCAGTACGCGTTGCAGCTGCTGCTGCATCTGCTGCATGTTTGCGAGCAACTGTCCGCTTTCGTCGCGACTGGAGACCGCAATCGCGGTGTCCAGCTGGCCCTGCGCGATCTGTGCGGCGACGCTGGCGGCGTTGCGGACGTTGCGGGTCAGCACCGACAGGGTGTGGAGGCACAAGGCGACGATGAGCAGCGTCAGCAGGCTCAGCCCGGCGATCGTCCACCACATCGCGCCGCGCGCGTCGGCCAGATGCCGTGCCGACTGCCGCTGCAGGGCCTGCAACGACGTTGCGCTCAGCGCCTGCAGGGCATGACCCCAGGTGTCGAGCGCGCGGTTCCAGCGGCGGTCGGCGTCGGGCGCGCCGCTGTCCAACGCGGCGGACAGTTGCTGCAAAGCGTCGTCGGCGCGGCCCGCTTCGGTCGCGACGGCCGCGGCCAGCGACGGATCCGGTTGCTCGAGCAAGCCGACCGCCTTTTCCAGTTCGTTGCGCAGCCGTGCGTGGTCGCGCGCGATCTGCGCGATCTGCTCGCGTAGCACTGGCGCATCCGCGCCGGCCTGCGACGGATCCGCAGCCACGTCCAGGCGGGTCAGCGCTTCGCTGGTATCGGGACCGTAGATCAGGCTGGCCACCACCAGGTGGTAACTCTCCACATACGGGGTATAGACCAGTTGGCTGTCGTCGCGCAGCGCATCCAGCGCGGCGGCGGCCTGTTCGGCGACCGCGCGGCTGTCGCCGCGCCCGTTCGCCAGCGCCTGGCGCAAGCCGGCCAAGGCCTTGTCGCTACGTTCGAAGCCGGGCAGTGCCGGAACGGTGCGCTGCAGATCGGCCAGAGACCTGTCCGCCGCGCGTGCCGCATCGGCGGCGGCAGCGCCGGTTTCCACGCGTTCGGCCTGCAGCGCCCCCAGCAGCGACAGCATCTCGCGCAGCGGCGCATAGCTGCGCAGTTCGTTGCGGCTGACGCCGACGCTTTCGTCGAGTTTGTCGCTGTAGAGCAGGACCGGGATCACCAGCCCGAGCAGGACGAGAATGCCGATGATGCTGAGTTTCCTGGCGATGGCGAGATCGTGCCAGACGCGCAGTAGGCGCTGTGACCCGAGGGCGGGGCGGGGATGGCCGGCAGCGGCCTGGGGAAACTGTTGTGGCATGAAAGTCTCTGAGCGTCGTGGGGGCGACAGGTCAAGCAGCGCGTGATTGCGGCGGCCGGGCATCGCCTGCCTTCGGATACGCAGCAGCCGCGCGCACGGATGCAGGCAGCGGGCAGCGCGATAGGGAATGTTTCATGGCGATGCGGAAACGTCTTGGGGGTCGATGCAGTAACGGCGTGCGGGCTGGATTGTTGAAGCGCGGCCAGCGTGCGAGTCAGCCGGCGATCGAGTTTGTCGCGTGGCTGTGAGCTCCGGGTTACAGCGCTGTTGCAGCATGCCACCCGGCGCGGCGCTCGCTCCGGAAACGGTGGGCCGATTCCAGGCCGGGGTCGCCACTGCTAGCGATCGGCGTGATCTGCGTGGGAATCCAAGTAATTACCGAGCGCGCGTCTTGGCAGCGTTCGCGCTGCGAGTGGCCGGCACAACGACGATCGCCATGCCGGATGGCATGGCGATCGTTGGCATTCCGATGGCGGGGGCTTAGAACTCGTGCCAGCTGGTATCGCTGCCGCCACCGCTCGCCACGCGCTTGGGCGCGCTGCGCACGGCGCGCGTCGCCGCCGCCACCTTTGCCTTGACCACCGCGGTCACGGCCGGCGCGCCGATCGCCTGGTGCCGGCTCGCCGGTGCCGTCGTCGCAGGAGCATCGTCGATCTTGAACACCGCGACGGTTTCGGTGAGCTCGCGCGCCTGCTCTTCCATCGAGCGCGCCGCGGCCGTGGCTTCTTCCACCAGCGCCGCATTCTGCTGCGTCGCTTCGTCCATCTGGGTCACGGTCTGGTTGACCTGCTCGATGCCGGCGTACTGTTCCTGCGAGGCGGCGGAGATCTCGCCCATGATGTCGGTGACGCGCTGCACCGAGGACACGATCTCGGTCATGGTCTGACCGGCCTGGCGCACCAGCGCCGAGCCGTTGGACACCTGGCTGACCGAATCGTCGATCAGGCTCTTGATCTCCTTGGCCGCGTTGGCCGAACGCTGGGCGAGGGTGCGCACCTCGCTGGCGACCACGGCGAAGCCACGGCCCTGTTCGCCGGCACGTGCCGCTTCCACCGCGGCGTTGAGCGCCAGGATGTTGGTCTGGAAGGCGATGCCGTCGATGACCGAGATGATGTCGGCGATCTTCTTCGACGATGTCTCGATGCCGCTCATCGTGGTGACGACCTGGCCGACCACGTCGCCGCCCTGCGAGGCGACCGCCGCGGCACCGACCGCGAGTTGATTGGCCTGGCGCGCGTGCTCTGCGTTCTGCTTGACGGTGGAGGTCAGTTCTTCCATCGAGGCGGCGGTTTCTTCCAGGCTGGCTGCCTGCTGCTCGGTACGGCGCGACAGGTCGTCGTTGCCGGTGGCGATCTCGCTGGAGGCGCTGTTGATACTCAACGCGGCGGTCTGGATGCGACCGACGATGGCGGCCAGTTGCTCGGAGGTGGCGTTGGCGTCGTCGCGCATCTGCGCGAACACGCCCTGGAATTCGCCGTGCATGCGCGCGGTCAGGTCGCCTGCGGCGATCGACTGCAGCAGCGCGGACAAGGACTGCAGGTTGCCGTCGGCGGTGGCCATCAGCTGGTTGAGGTTGTCGACCATTGCGCGGAAGTCGTACTGGAAACTGTCGGCGTCGCCGCGCACGCTGAAGTCGCCCGCCGCCGCGGCCGTGGCCAGCTGGCTGATCTCGCGGTTCATCGCGGTCAGGTTCTGCTTGACCTTGTCCATGGTCTCGGTCAGCACGGCCTTTTCGCCCGGCAGGCGATCCATGTCGTCGCTGAAGTCGCCGATCGCATAGCGGCCCATGATCTGCGCCAGGCGCAGCTTCACCGCGATGTGCGAACCCGCCAGTTCGTTGCTGTCGTGCACCATGCGGCCGTATTGCCCCGGGAACGCCTTGGCGTCCATGCGGTAGCTGATCTGGCCGGCATCATGGCGCTGCGCCATCTCGGTCTGCGCGGCCAGGACCGACTGCAGCTGCGTCTGCATCTTGTTCATGCTGATCAGCAGACGGCCGGTTTCGTCGCGCGAGCGGGTGTCGATGGCATTGTCGAGATTGCCCGAGGCGATGGCGTCGGCGACCGTGATCGCTTGCCCCATCCGCTTGACCAACTGGCGGCGGATCAGCAGGCCCATGCCCACGGCGACCAGCACCGCGATCAGACTGCCGATCAGCACCGACCACTTGCCGCGGGTGCGCACCGCTTCCAACTCGGCGCTGCGCGTGGCCAGCAGGCTGGTCTCTTCGTTGGCGAAATCGCTCAGCAGCTGACGGATCTTGCCCATCGCCACGCGGTCGCGTCCCTCGCGGAACACGGCCAGGGACTGTTCGGCACCGTTGGCCGCATCGCGCACGCCGATGGTGTCCTTTTCCACTGCCAAAAATTGCTGATATGTCTTGTCCAACTCAGCCAGGCGCGTCTGTTGCTTGGCGTTGTCCACGGTCAGCTGCTTGGCGTCGGCATAGCCCTTTTCGAACCCGGCCCGGCCCTTCTCGAAGGGCTGCAGATGCTGCTTGTCGCCCGACAGCAGGTAGCCGCGGGTGCCGGTTTCGATATTGAGTGCGTTCTCCTGCATCTCTTGCCCGGTCGCCAACACCTGGAACGTGTGTTCGTTGATCGCCATCGCGCTGTTCAATTTGGACTGGCTGCTCAGGCTGATGCCGCCGACGACGAGCATGACCAGCACCACGGCGCCGAAGCCGATGGCGAGCTGAGTGGAGATGGAGGGATTCTTGGAAGTCATGTGGCTCTACCGGGTCAGGTGAACGAGTGATCGAACGAAGGTATGTGCCCGGCAGGGGAGAGAGAGCGGTCTGCATGGTGCCGGAGCTCAGCAGACGTGACGCAGGTGCAGGAGAAGCGGTTGGCGCTGTTCGTCTGGCCCACGGACGTGGAGGTCCGCCTGTCGGACGGCGGCAGTCCCTAGCAGGAAAGGGCGAAAACTTTAGTAGTATTTTTTAGACAAATTCTCATATTGAGACTTTTAACGGCATTTGCCGGACGGACTTTAGGGTGCCATCGGAAAAATGTTCGGCTCAGGATGCTCATCCCAGAAACTTGAGGGCTGGATCAGGGTCCTTTTTGCCCACATGAGAATCATTCCCATGCTTCGCGCCGCCGCGGCTGCCGCCGTGCGATGCCTTTGACGATCCGGGGCATCTCTACCTGGCCCGTCGATCACTGCGATGAAACGTCGCTTTGTTCGAGACTGCCGCCGCGCATGGCGAACGTTCGTGCCGCGGACATGAAAAGCCCGAACCTGCGATTCGGGCTTGCCGATCATCACGCAGTGCCGGTGCGACAGAACGCCTGCCGACCGGCCTGGACTGCAGCCGCTATGCGTCAGCGGCATGGCGGCTGAGGCCTCAGAATTCCTGCCAACTGGCGTCGCCGCCACCGCCTGCCGCGCGCTTGGGCGCATTGCGCACCGCACGCGTCGCCGCTGCGACCTGCGCCTTGACCACGGCGGCCACCTCCGGCGCGCTGACCGCGGGACGGCGGCGCGCTGCCGCGGGAACCTCGTCGATCTTGAACACGGCCACCGCTTCGCTGAGCTGCCCCGCCTGTTCCTCCATCGAGCGCGCGGCGGCCGTGGCTTCCTCCACCAGCGCGGCGTTCTGCTGGGTGGTCTCGTCCATCTGGGTCACGGTCTGATTGACCTGCTCGATGCCGGCGTACTGTTCCTGCGAGGCGGCGGAGATCTCGCCCATGATGTCGGTGACGCGTTTCACCGAGGACACGATCTCCTGCATGGTGCGGCCGGCCTGGTCGACCAGGGCCGAGCCTTCGCTGACGCGGGTCACCGATTCGTCGATCAGGCTCTTTATCTCCTTGGCCGCACCGGCCGAACGCTGGGCGAGGGTGCGCACTTCGCTGGCGACCACCGCGAAACCGCGGCCCTGTTCGCCGGCACGCGCCGCTTCCACCGCCGCATTCAACGCCAGGATGTTGGTCTGGAAGGCGATGCCGTCGATGACGCTGATGATGTCGGCGATCTTCTTTGACGAGGTCTCGATGCCGCTCATCGTGGTCACCACCTGGCCGACCACATCGCCACCTTGCGAGGCGACCGCGGCAGCACCGACCGCAAGCTGATTGGCTTGCCGCGCATGCTCTGCGTTTTGCTTGACCGTGGAGGTCAGTTCTTCCATCGAGGCTGCAGTCTCTTCCAGGCTGGCCGCCTGCTGCTCGGTGCGGCGCGACAGGTCGTCGTTGCCGGCGGCGATCTCGGTGGCGGCGGCATTGATGCTGACCGCCGCGGTCTGGATGCGGCCGACGATGCCGGTCAGCTGGTCGGCGGTGGCGTTGGCGTCGTCGCGCATCCTGGCGAACACGCCATGGAACTCGCCATCCATGCGCGCGGTCAGGTCGCCGGCGGCGATCGACTGCAGCAGCGCGGAGAGCTTGCCGAGGTTGCGGTCGCTGACCTCCATCATCGCGTTGAGGCCTTGCACCATTGCCTGGAAGTCGTGCTGGAAGTGCTCGGCATCGCCACGCGCAGTGAAGTCGCCGGCGGCCGCGGCAGCGGCCAGGCGCTTGATCTCGGTGTTGATCGCCAGCAGGCTGGCCTTGGCCGCGTCCATCGATTCGTGCAGCACCGCGCGGCTGCCGGGCAGGCGCCGGGCGTCGCGGCGCAGGTCGCCGTTGGCGTATTCGTTGAGCACCGCGATCGCATCGACGATCGCGTCCAGGTGCTCGAACATCATGGTGTTGATGCCCTTGCTCAGGTCGCCGTATACGCCCGGGAAATCCAGCGGCATGCGGTGGGACATGTCCTTGTCGGCATGCAGCTCGATCATCTGCGAAGTTTCGCTGGAAAAGCGCTGCAGCTGCGTCTGCATCCTGTCCATCGCGTTGAGCAGGCGGCCGGGTTCGTCGCGCGCATCGGTGCGCACGTCGTTGTCCAGGCGGCCGTCGGCGATCGCTTCGGCGGCGCGGGTGGCGCGGTTCAGCGGCTGGGTCAGGCTGCGGGTGATCGCCCAGGCCAACAGGCTGCTGACGATCAGCACCGTCACGCCGCCGGCGATCAGCATGTTGCGCCCGCTGGCCATCGCTTGCGTCGCCTGGGCATAGGCCGCCTGCAGCTGCTCGTCCTGCAAAGTCACGTTCTCGCGAATCTTCGCGATCCAGGCGAGGGTGGCCGGGCGCGAGCGCTCGCTCAGCGCGGTTTGTGCTTCGGCATTGCGATCGGCGATGGCGAGCGCGATGACTTCGTCGTTCATGGCACGGGCGGTGGCGCGTGCGGCATCGATTTCGGCGCGAAGCGCCTTGCCTTTCTCGCTGGGCGGAAACGCGTCCAGTTGCTTGCGCAGGTCCGTATAGCGCTGGCGCTGTTTCTTGATTTCGGCCAGCGCCTGCTGGTTGAGTTCCTCGCTGGTGACCATGGACAGGGTGCCCAGCGCGATCAGGATGTTGGAGTTGGCATCGAGCATGCCATTACCGATCCTGGCTTTCTCGACGCTGACCTTGACGATGTTGTCGAGTTCCTGTCTGGCGCGCGACATGGAAAGCAGCCCGGCCGCCACCAGCAGGCAGGAGAGCAGGATCAGAAGGCCGAAGGCGCCGCCGAGGCGGCGCCCGACGTTGTAGCGTTGCAGGAACGAATTCATGGCTGACCTCTTTGAATTACCGAAGGTTGGCTGTCGCGGTTCGCTAGGCGACGCCCACGCGTGGACCATGCCGAAGACAAACCTGGAGCGGCGAGACGTGGCGGTAAGCAAATGGAGCAAGAGTCGGACTGCTTCGTTGCGCTGCTGTGCGGCTGCCGTGCCGTCGCCTCAAGGCTCTATCGGCACGGAAGCTGGATTGATGCATGGCACATTAGGCGTAAGGCGATTCCCGACCTTGGGTGCGGTTACTCCCTACGCGCGGAAGGTTCGCCATTGCGCATCGTTGTTCACGCCACATCGGTACCGAAGGCGCAGCCGGGCGAACCGTCCGGCTGCGCCTGCGTCAGAACTCCTGCCAATCCGTCTCGGCCGCGGTATTGGCGGCGGCGCGATTGCCGGGAATCGCGCGAATGGCTGGCTTGCGCACGCCGCCGCTCGCCGGCTGAGGCCGCTTCGCCAGCGTTTGCGCCGCAGCCACGGGTCGGCTCGGTAGCGCCGTGCCCGTCGCGCTGCCGTCGAGCCTGAAGATCGCGACGACCTCGCTGAGCTGGCCGGCCTGTTCTTCCATCGCGCGCGCCGCGGCGGTGGCTTCCTCGACCAGCGCGGCGTTCTGCTGGGTGGCCTCGTCCATCTGGGTGATGGTCTGGTTGACCTGCTCGATGCCGGACGACTGTTCCTGCGAAGCGGCGGAGATCTCGCCCATGATGTCGGTGACGCGCTGCACCGAGGACACGATCTCCTGCATGGTGCGGCCGGCCTGGTCGACCAGCGCCGAGCCTTCGGCGACGCGGGTCACCGACTCGTCGATCAGGCCCTTGATCTCCTTCGCCGCACCGGCCGAGCGCTGGGCGAGGGTACGCACTTCGCTGGCGACCACCGCGAAACCGCGGCCCTGTTCGCCGGCACGCGCCGCTTCCACCGCCGCGTTGAGCGCGAGGATGTTGGTCTGGAAGGCGATGCCGTCGATGACGCTGATGATGTCGGCGATCTTCTTGGAGGAAGTCTCGATGCCGCTCATCGTGGTCACGACCTGGCTGACCACGGCGCCGCCCTGCGAGGCGACGGACGCGGCGCCGACCGCGAGCTGGTTGGCCTGGCGCGCGTGCTCGGCGTTCTGCTTGACCGTGGAGGTCAGTTCTTCCATCGAGGCGGCGGTCTCTTCCAGGCTGGCGGCCTGCTGCTCGGTGCGCCGCGACAGATCGTCGTTGCCGGCGGCGATCTCGCTGGCGGCGGTATTGATGTTGCCGGCGGCCTGCTGGATGCGGCCGACGATGCCGGCCAGCCGCTCGGCGGTGGCGTTGGCATCGTCGCGCATAGTCGCGAACACGCCGTGGAACTCGCCGCGCATGCGCGCGCTCAGGTCGCCGTCGGCCAATGCGCTGAGCAGGCGCGACACTTCGGCGATGCTGACCGCATTGGCATCGAGCAGGCCGTTGAGCTGCTGCGCCAGCAACAGGAAGAAGCCCTGCTTGCCGTCGCTGTCGATACGCTTGGACAGATCGCCGGCGGCGGCGCTGCGCACCACCTCGGCCACGTCCACTTCGACCTTGGCCTCGGCGGTGCGGTCGCGCCATTCGCAGACGAAACCGACGTGGGCGCCGGCCTCGTTGCGGATCGCGGAGACCTCCTGGGCGATGCAGGCCTCGCGGTAGCGTACCTCGCGCTGCGCGACGCCCTGGCGGTCGAGCTGCTGGTAGATCTCGGCGTCCTGCGAGTTGCCCACTTCCAGCAACGACACCGGCTGGCCGAGCAGCGGGCTGGAACGCGTGAAGGCCGGCGCGCAGGCGTGGATGTCGTCGGCGTAGGTGTGCAGCAGTTTCTGCAGCGCGCCGTTGGCATAGACGATGGTCAGGTCGGGATCGGCGATGTACATGCCGGTCGAGGCGTTGTCCAGCGCGGTGCGGATGCGCAGGTTCTCGGCGGCGACGCTGCGCTCGCGTTCGATGCGCTCGCGCAGTTCGCGCTGCATCCGCGCCAGCGCCGCCATCAGGCTGTTCGCGTGCTTGGCGGCGACCGGGATCGGCTGGTCCAGGCGGCCCGCCGCGATGTGCTGGGCGGCGGCCATCGCCACGCGCGGCTCGCCGCCGAGCAGGCGCGAGACCGAGCGCAGGATCCAGCCGGCGGCCAGTCCCAGGCACAGGATCGCCAGCACGACCGCAGCGGACTGCTGCCAGGTCACGCGGCGGCTGTACTGCTCGGCCGCGCTGCGATTGGCCTCGTTCAGTGCCGCGATGCGGTCGCTGATCGAGCCCATGCGGGTTTCGAGCTGCTCGAACTTCTCGGTGAACGCGGCATAGGCGGCGGCGCTGTCCGCATGCGTTTCGACCAGGCCCACGACCTGGCTCGCAGCGTCGATGTAGCCCTGCAGCGCAGGCGCGACCGCATCCAGCTCGCGACGCAGGGACGGATCCAGCGGCAGCTTGCGGTTGTCGGCCACGGCCTGGCGGAACTCCGCGGCGTGCTCGACCAGCGAGGCGCGCGCGGCCTTGATGCCGGCGTCGTCCTGGCGCGAGGCGGACAGCAGCGCGGTGGTCACGTCGCCGCGCAAGGCGTCGTGCATCATGTCCGCCTGCATGTGGTTGCGCAGCGCGTCGGACGAGATGACCTGCGCGGCGACCGCCTGGAGCAATCCGTGCTGCGCGCTGTAGCCGACGCCGCCCAGCGCCAGCAGCGCGAGCACCGCCACCAGCACCAGGATCGCGAGCATGTGCATGATCTTCATCGGTATCGCCTAGTTCGGTTCAGAAGCGGAAGGACAAACCGGCGCCGAGCGCGTGATCCGGCGAACGATCGTTGAGGCCGTAGCTGTAGGCCACATCCAGTTGCACGTCGTTGCTCAGCAGCCAGGCCGAGCCGACGTCGAGCAGGGCGACGGTGCCGCCGTCGTCGCTTTTGGCGATCTGCGGCAGCGCCAGTTCGACGAACGAACGGCTGCGTTCGGTCCACGATTTGCCGAGCACCACGCCGAAGATGCCGGCGGCGTAGCGGTGGCCGTCCTCGTTTTCGTCCCAGATCACGCCCGGCATCACCCCGGCGGAGAGACTGTCGCTGAGCTCCCATTCGGCGACCAGGCGGAACGAAGGCCGCGCGCCGTTGCCGCGCAGGCGGCGCGCGCCGCTGGGCAGGTCCACGTGCAGCAGCCACGCCAGCGAGGCGCCGCCGTCGTCGGAAGAGGCCAGGTGATGCTTGACCCCGAGCGAGACATCGGAGAAGCCGGAGATATCGCCATCGCCGCCGGGCACATCGTTGTGCTGCCAGCCGTCGGTTTCCAGGCGCAGTTCCCAGGTCGGGCCGAGGCCGTAGCGGAACAGGGTGGGCGTGGCATAACCGTCGACGCCGTCGTCGCGTTCCCAGGCGACGCTGGTTTCCACCTGCAGGCGGTGGTCGCCGACGGTCAGGCTGGATTCGACGAAGTCGGGGCGATCGGTGGCGATCGGCTCCTCTTCGGCGTGCGCGAGGCTGGTGATGCCGAACAAGGTCAGGCAGCTGGCAAGAACGATAGGCTTCATTGTGTTCCCCGTGAACGGTCGACCGTGAAACGCATGCGCCTGCGGTGGTGTCCCGGGCGGGCCGCATGGTCCGTTTGGACCGGCTGTCGCGTCCCCCAAGACGCGGTCAGCCAAATGTCATACAGGCTAACGGCCGGGCGCCAAGTATCTTTAAACATGTCCGACTGATGGCTTGCGCAAGCAATCGAAAAGCCAGCGGAACGGCGGTCGGCCTGGCGTGCTTGTCGCGCCTTAACTTCAACCCTCTCTCCACAGGGACTTGCTTCGCTCGCCGGAGGGGAGGGGCTCAACCGATGGCGACGCGATGGACGGTCGGCGACGGGCTATGCAGGCAAGCACAGCCGCCCAGACCGGTCCGGCGCATCCCCGGCCAGTGCAGGAATGCGCCGAACCGCAGCGGCTCAGAACTCGTGCCACTGCGTGTCGTTGGCGCTTGCCGGCTTGCCTGGCAGCGCGCGGATCGGCACGGTGCTGCGCTTTGTCGGCGCGTTCTTGGCTTTCGTTTTTGGCGTAGCGACCGCGAGGCTGGGCCTGACCACGGCTACCGGCGTGGAGACGGCCGCGTTGTCGAGCTTGAACACGGCCACGGCCTGGGTGAGCTGGCCGGCCTGTTCTTCCATCGCGCGCGCCGCGGCGGTGGCTTCCTCGACCAGCGCGGCGTTCTGTTGCGTGGCCTCGTCCATCTGGGTGACGGTCTGGTTGACCTGCTCGATGCCGGCGTACTGTTCCTGCGAGGCGGCGGAGATCTCGCCCATGATGTCGGTGACGCGCTGCACCGAAGACACGATCTCCTGCATGGTCTGTCCGGCGCGATCGACCAGTGCCGAGCCTTCGGCGACGCGGGTCACCGAGTCGTCGATCAGGCCCTTGATCTCCTTGGCCGCGCTCGCCGAGCGCTGGGCGAGGGTGCGCACCTCGCTGGCGACCACCGCGAAACCGCGGCCTTGCTCGCCGGCGCGCGCCGCTTCCACCGCCGCATTCAACGCGAGGATATTGGTCTGGAACGCGATGCCGTCGATCACCGAAATGATGTCGGCGATCTTCTTCGACGAGGTCTCGATGCCGTTCATCGTGGTGACGACCTGGCTGACCACGTCGCCGCCCTGCGAGGCGACCGCGGCCGCGCCGACGGCGAGTTGATTGGCCTGGCGTGCGTGCTCGGCATTCTGCTTGACCGTGGAGGTCAGCTCTTCCATCGAGGCGGCGGTTTCTTCCAGGCTGGCGGCTTGCTGCTCGGTGCGGCGCGACAGGTCGTCGTTGCCGGCGGCGATCTCGCTGGAGGCGCTGTTGATGCTCAATGCGGCGGTCTGGATGCGGCCGACGATGCCGGCCAGCTGTTCGGCGGTGGCGTTGGCGTCGTCGCGCATCCTGGCGAACACGCCATTGAACTCGCCGTGCATGCGCGCGCTCAGGTCGCCGGCGGCGATGGCCTGCAGCAGCGTGGACAGCGCTTCCAGGTTGCCGTCGGCGGTGGCCATCAGCTGGTTGAGGCTGTCGACCATGGCGCGGAAGTCGTACTGGAAGCTGTCGGCGTCGCCGCGCACGCTGAAGTCGCCGGCCGCGGCGGCGGAGGCGAGCTGGTTGATCTCGCGGTTCATCGCGGTCAGGTTCTGCTTGACCGTGTCCATGGTCGCGGTCAGCACGGCTTTTTCGCCGGGCAGGCGGTCCATGTCCTCGCTGAGGTCGCCGATCGCGTAGCGGCCCATGATCTGCGCCAGGCGCAGCTTCACCGCGATATGCGACGCGGCCAGCGCGTTGCTGTCGCGGACCATGCGTCCGTAGTCGCCGGGGAAGGCGCTTTCGTCCATGCGGTAGCTGATCTGGCCGGCGTCGTGGCGCTGCGCCATTTCCTTCTGCACATCGAGCACGGCGCGCAGTTGTTCCTGCATGCGCTGCAACGAACCGAACAAGCGACCCAGTTCGTCGTTGCGCTGATAATGGATGCGGCTGTCCAGACGTCCGTCGGCGACCGCGCCGGACACCTCCACGGCCTTGGCCAGCGGCACGACCACCAGGCGCCGCAG
Source organism: Xanthomonas sp. GW (assembly GCF_014236815.1). Taxonomy (NCBI): domain Bacteria; kingdom Pseudomonadati; phylum Pseudomonadota; class Gammaproteobacteria; order Lysobacterales; family Lysobacteraceae; genus Xanthomonas; species Xanthomonas sp. GW. Next base: position 2,785,620 of record NZ_CP051189.1, on the reverse strand, counting down.
CAGGATGTAGAGACCGGCGCTGAGCAGCAGCGCCGCGCACAGGCCGACCGCGGCGATGGTCCACAGCAACGAGCGCGCCTGGGCCATCAGCAGCGCGCGCGGCACCGCCACGCCCAGCGCGAAACGCTCCTGTGCCTGGCCGATCTGCAGCGGTACGTACACTTCGATGTCGGTGGCCCCGGTCTGCGCATCGGCGACTTCGCGGGTCACGCTCTCGCCCTTGGCGATGGCGGCCAGCAGGGCGCGCGTGGCCGGATCGTCCAGCTTCTTGCCGACCTTGGCCGCGTCGCGATCGGCGATGATCGCGCCGCCGGGCGACAGCAGGCGCACGCGGCCCGCGCCGAGCGGGCGCAGCTTGGACAGGCGTTCCTGCAGCTTGGCCAAGCCGAAGTCGGTGGTCACCACGCCAAGGAACTTGCCGTCCTCGAGCACCGGCGTGGTCAGCGTGGTCATCAGCACCTTGTTGCCGCCGATCTCGTACACGTAGGGTTCCACCACGGTCGGGCGGCGCTGCTGGCGCGCTTTCAGGTACCAGTCGCCGGAGCCCGGCACCTCGTAGTCGCGCAGCGGCTCGCGCACCTGCTTGTCGCCCTGCCAGGCCCAATACACCATGTAGCGGCCGCTGGCGTCGTGGCCCTCGGCGTTGGCATAGGCGCTGTCCTTGCCGTCGAACGCCTGCGGCTCCCACAGCGTGCCCAGGCCGGTCCAGTCCGGATGCTGGCGCAATTCGCGCAGCACGATATCGCTGAACGTCTCGCGCACCTTGCCGTCCTGGTTGCGCTGCGCCAGCAGGCTGTTGGCGAAGACCTGGTTGGACACGAAGGCCGCGCCGATGTCGCTGGAAACGCGTTGCGCTTCCAGGTGGGCGGCATCGGTCATGCCCGCTTTCGCCGAGGCGAGCAGCGCATCGCTGCTGCGCACGTAGATGATCGCGGCGGTCACGCCGAAACACAGCAGGGCGATCGCGGCCACGCCGAGCATCAGGCGGGTGGCGACGCTGGTGAAGCGGGGGGCTGGAGTCTGGCTCATGGGGTTCATCGACTGGCAGAAATGGAGAAAGACACGGATGCCGATCCATTCACCACGCTGCGGTGCGACGTCGAGTACGCGGCGCGAGCGGCCCGGAACTATCCTGTGTCGAATGCTTATCGGCACTGCGTCCCGGAAATTGAATCGGCCGCAGGGACACTGCGGCCGATCGGACCCTCATGCGGCGGCGCTCGCTGCCGCCGGACTCAGAACTCCTGCCATTCGGTCGCCGTGCCCACCGCGGCCAGCGCACGCGGCCGCGGCGCCTGGCGCAGCGGCGGACGCGTGGCCGCTGCGCTGCGCAGGACCGGCCGGGCCGGAGCGACGGCGTCGTTGGCGGCCTCGATCTTGAACACCGCCACGGCGCCGCTGAGCTGGCCGGCCTGTTCTTCCATCGCGCGGGCGGCGGCGCTGGCTTCCTCGACCAGGGCGGCGTTCTGCTGGGTGGTTTCGTCCATCTGATTGACGGTCTGGTTGACCTGCTCGATGCCGGCGTACTGTTCCTGCGAGGCGGCGGAGATCTCGCCCATGATGTCGGTGACGCGCTGCACCGAGGACACGATTTCGGTCATGGTCTGGCCGGCCTGGCGCACCAGGACCGAGCCGTTGGACACCTGGTTGACCGAGTCGTCGATCAGGCTCTTGATCTCCTTGGCGGCACCGGCCGAGCGTTGGGCGAGGGTGCGCACTTCGCTGGCGACGACGGCGAAGCCACGGCCCTGTTCGCCGGCGCGCGCCGCTTCCACCGCCGCATTCAAGGCCAGGATGTTGGTCTGGAAGGCGATGCCATCGATGACGCTGATGATGTCGGCGATCTTCTTCGACGAGGCCTCGATGCCGCTCATCGTGCTGACCACCTGACCGACCACGTCGCCGCCTTGCGCCGCGACCGCGGCCGCACCGACCGCGAGCTGATTGGCCTGGCGCGCATGCTCGGCATTCTGCTTGACCGTGGAGGTCAGCTCTTCCATCGAGGCGGCGGTCTCTTCCAGGCTGGCGGCCTGCTGCTCGGTGCGCCGCGACAGATCGTCGTTGCCGGCGGCGATCTCGCTGGCCGCGGCATTGATGCTGAGCGCGGCGGTCTGGATGCCACCGACGATGCTGGCCAGCTGTTCGGAGGTGGCGTTGGCGTCGTCGCGCATCCTGGCGAATACACCGCTGAAGTCGCCGTGCATGCGTGCGGTGAGGTCGCCGGCGGCGATGGACTGCAGCATCGTGGACAGTGCGTCGAGGTTGCCGTCGGCGGTGGTCATCAGCTGGTTGAGGCTGTCGACCATGGCGCGGAAGTCGTGCTGGAAACGCTGCGCATCGCCGCGCACGCTGAAGTCGCCGGCCGCCGCGGCATCGGCGAGCTGGCCGATCTCTCGGTTCATCGCGCCCAGGTTCTGCTTGACCGTGTCCATCGTCGTGCTCAGCACGGCCTTCTCGCCGGGCAGGCGGTCCATGTCCTCGCTGAAGTCGCCGATCGCATAGCGGCCCATGATCTGGATCAGGCGCATCTTCACCGCGATATGCGCAGCGACCAGGCCGTTGCTGTCGCGGACCATGCGTCCGTAGTCGCCGGGGAAGGCGCTCTCGTCCATGCGATAGCTGATCTGGCCGGCGTCGTGGCGCTGCGCCATCTCGGTCTGCGCGGCGAGCACTGCGCGCAACTGGGTCTGCATGATGCCCATGCTGGCCAGCAAGCGCCCGGTTTCGTCGCGCGATTGGGTATCGATGTCGTTGTCCAGCTTGCCCGAGGCGATGGCATCGGCGACCGAGATGGCCTGGCCCAGGCGCTTGACCATCTGCTGGCGGATCAGCAGGCCCATGCCCACGGCGACCAGGATCGCGACCAGGCTGCCGAGCAGCACCGACCAGGTGCCCTGCGCGCGCACCGCGGCCAACTGTTCGCTGCGCTTGACCAGCAAGCCGTTTTCCTCGTCGGCGAATGCGCCGAGCAGCGAGCGGATCTTGCCCATCGCGGCGCGGTCGCGGCCTTCGCCGAATGCGGAAAGCACCTGATCCTGGCTGTTGGGCGCCGCACGCAGGGCGATGATCTGCTGTTCGCTCTGCAGCAGTTCCTGATACTCGGCCTGCAGCTGCGCCAGGCGCGCCTGCTGCCGCGGATTGTCCGCGGTCAGGCGCTTGGCCTCGGCGAAGCTCTTGTCGAAGCCGGCCTGGCCGAGAGCGAAGGGCTGCAGATAATCCTTGTTGTTCGAGAGCAGATAGCCGCGGGTGCTTGTCTGCACGTTCAGTACATTGGCCTGCATCAGTTCGCCCGTGGCCAGCACCTTGAAGGTGTGCTCGTTGATCGCGACAGCGTCGTTGAGCTTGAACTGGCTGCGCAGCCCGATCGCGCCAACGATGAGCAGCACCAGCACGACGGCGCCGAAGCCGATGGCGAGTTGGGCCGACAGGGGCAAATTCTTGGTCTTCATCGATGGATCCCGAAATTGAGGTGAAACGGGCTATGAAAGGAGGATGGCAGCGCGGCGGATGCCGATTGCCGCATCCATGTCCTCTGTAACGGCCGGTCCATGGCCAAGTTCAATCGATTTCTCGGCTGCAATAGATAGTCTCAGTCAATCGTTATCGACCGTTCTGCTATGCGGGGCCTTGGATTTAGCGGTTTATGACACGCCATGCGCTGCGTTTGTGGTCTGTTCCACGGAAAATGTGTGTGACGTATCAAGGCCGGCCATGATTGGCACTGGGTCCCAGAACGCGACTCGGCCGCGAAGATTCCGCGGCCGACTGGTGTTGCGTTGCGCTCCGGTCAGGCGGCAACCGGATTTCGGTCGCCGCCATTGCGGTGTGGCCCGCGCCCTTGCGGTTATGCCTGACGCAACTGCGCCGGCTGGCTGCGCAGGGCGGCGCGGTTTGCAGACGCCGCGTTGGCCGCCTCGATCTTGAACACGGCCACGGCTGCGCTGAGCTGGCCGGCTTGGTCTTCCATTGAGCGCGCGGCGGCCGTGGCTTCTTCCACCAGCGCCGCATTCTGCTGCGTCGCTTCGTCCATCTGGGTCACGGTCTGGTTGACCTGTTCGATGCCGGCGTACTGCTCCTGCGAGGCAGCGGAGATCTCGCCCATGATGTCGGTGACACGCTGCACCGAGGACACGATCTCGGTCATGGTCTGGCCCGCCTGGCGCACCAGCGTCGAGCCTTCGCTGACGCGGGTCACCGAGTCGTCGATCAGGCTCTTGATCTCCTTGGCCGCGCCAGCCGAACGCTGGGCGAGGGTACGCACTTCGCTGGCGACCACCGCGAAACCGCGGCCCTGTTCGCCGGCACGCGCCGCTTCCACCGCCGCATTCAACGCCAGGATGTTGGTCTGGAAGGCGATCCCGTCGATCACCGAGATGATGTCGGCGATCTTCTTCGACGAGGTTTCGATGCCGCTCATCGTGGTCACCACCTGGCCGACCACATCGCCGCCTTGCGAGGCGACCGCGGCAGCACCGACCGCAAGCTGATTGGCTTGCCGCGCATGCTCGGCGTTCTGCTTGACCGTGGAGGTCAATTCTTCCATCGAGGCGGCGGTTTCTTCCAGGCTGGCGGCCTGCTGCTCGGTACGGCGCGACAGGTCGTCGTTGCCGGCGGCGATCTCGGTGGCCGCGGCATTGATGCTGACCGCCGCGGTCTGGATGCGGCCGACGATGCCGGTCAACTGGTCGGCGGTGGCGTTGGCGTCGTCGCGCATCCTGGCGAACACGCCATGGAACTCGCCATCCATGCGCGCGGTCAGGTCGCCGGCGGCGATGGACTGCAGCAGCGCGGAGAGCTTGCCGAGGTTGCGGTCGCTGACCTCCATCATCGCGTTGAGGCCTTGCACCATCGCCTGGAAGTCGTGCTGGAAGTGCTCGGCATCGCCACGCGCAGTGAAGTCGCCGGCGGCCGCGGCAGCGGCCAGGCGCTTGATCTCGGTGTTGATCGCCAGCAGGCTGGCCTTGGCCGCGTCCATCGATTCGTGCAGCACCGCGCGGCTGCCGGGCAGGCGCCGGGCATCGCGACGCAGATCGCCGTTGGCGTATTCGTTGAGCACCGCGATCGCATCGACGATCGCGTCCAGGTGCTCGAACATCATGGTGTTGATGCCCTGGCTCAGGTCGCCGTACACACCGGGGAAATCCAGTGGCATGCGGTGGGAAATGTCCTTGTCGGCATGCAGCTCGATCATCAGCGACGTTTCCCGGGAAAAGCGCTGTAACTGCGACTGCATCCTGTCCATCGCATTGAGCAGGCGCCCGGGCTCGTCGCGGGCCTGGGTGCCGACGTCGTTGTCCAGGCGGCCGTCGGCGATCGCCTCGGCGGCACGGGTGGCGCGGTTCAGCGGCTGGGTCAGGCTGCGGGTGATCAACCAGGCCAGCAGGCTGCTGACCAGCACCGCGGCGATGCCGCCGCCGATGAGCATCGCGCGACCGCGTTCGGTGTGGCCGATCGCGGTGGCATAGGCTTGCTGGCTGAGTTGGTTCTGCAAGATGACGTTTTCCCGGATCTTGGCCTGCCAGGCGAGCATGGCGGGACGCGATTTCTCGTGGAACACCTTTTGCGCCTGCGGATAGTCGCCTGCTCCGATCAGTGTCATCACCTCGTCGTTCAACGGTCGCGCGACCTGCAGCAGCGCATCGATTTCGGCACGCAGGATTTTGCCGGCGTCGTTGGTCGGCATGGCGTAGAGCTTTTCGCGCTCTTCGTTGTAGTGCTTACGTTCGGCGTGAATGAGCGCAAGCGACTTTTCGGCTTCGCTTTCGCCGATCTGCGCTGCGTAGGTGCCCAGCGCGATCAGGATGGCGGAATTCGCATCGAGCATGCTGTTGGACAAGTTGATTTTCTGGATGTTCGAATTGACGATGCCATCCAGTTGCTTGCGCGCACCGGACATCGCGAACAGGCCGGCGGCAACCAGCATCCCGGAAATCAGGATCAGGATGCCGAATGCGGTGGAGAGTCGATTGCCGACGCTATAGCGCTGCAGGAATGCGGTCATGTAGCTGGCTCCTTGGGAGGCAATCAATTTCTTTCACTAAGCAATAATATTTTTATAAAATTGCAAAGTGAGTCGCGTTTTGTCTACTTCATAACGGCGCTGCCCTCTGGACCTTTAGGCGGCTCGATCACCTGGTACACGTTGCCGATGTCGGGATCCGGCCGCGCTGTGCCTTCTGCCTGGCGACGCCGTCCGCCGCTTCCGCGATGTGCGGCACTCTCTGTTGCTGGCTGGGTGGCTGTTGCAGGCGTGCACGCGCAGGCGTGGCCAAAACGCAAAAGCCCCGGCATCGCTGCCGGGGCTTGGGTCTTGCTGGCCGCGCAGCGCGCGGCGATCGGCCAGGAACGATCAGGCCGCTTGCGGCACCTTCAATGAACGCACCAACCCGCCGATGTCCACGATCAGCGCGACGCGGCCGTCGCCGAGGATGGTGGCGCCGGAAATGCCGCCGATGCGCCGGTAGTTGTTCTCGATGTTCTTGACCACCACCTGCTGCTGGCCGACCAGTTCGTCCACTTCCAGCGCGATCTTCTGGCCATCGGCCTCGACCACCACCACCAGCGGGTCGGCTTGCTCGGTGCGGCCATAGCCGTACGAATCGCTGAGCGAGAGGATCGGCAGGTATTCGCCGCGGACCCGCAATACGCGGCCTTCGCCGGCCATGCTGCGGATGTCGTCGGGCTGCGGCTGCAGCGCTTCGAGCACGTAGGCCAGCGGCAGGATCAGGGTCTCGCCGGCGACCGACACGGTCATGCCGTCCAGGATCGCCAGGGTCAGCGGCAGCCGGATCAGCACGCGGGTGCCGCGGCCGGAATTGCTTTCCAGCTGCACTTCGCCGCCCAGGCCCTGGATGTTGCGGCGGACCACGTCCATGCCCACGCCGCGGCCGGACAGGTCGGTGACCGCGTCGGCGGTGGAGAAGCCGGGGGCGAAGATCAGGTCCCACACCTGCGCGTCGGTCGGGTTGTCCGGGACCGCCAGGCCGCGTTCGGCGGCCTTGGCCAGGATGCGTTCGCGGTTGAGGCCGGCGCCGTCGTCGCTGACTTCGATGACGATGTGCCCGCCCTGGTGCGAGGCGGCGAGGGTGATGGTGCCGGTCTCGTCCTTGCCGGCGGCGCGGCGCGCTTCCGGCATTTCCAGGCCGTGGTCGATCGAGTTGCGCACCAGGTGCACCAGCGGATCGGCGATCTTCTCGATCAGGCCCTTGTCCAGCTCGGTGCCTTCGCCGATGGTGCGCAGCCGCACCTGCTTGCCGAGGCGGGTGGACAGGTCGCGGACCAGGCGCGGGAAGCGGCGGAACACCGCATCCACCGGCAGCATGCGCACGCCGATCACCGCTTCCTGCAGGTCGCGGGTGTTGCGTTCGAGCAGGTCCAGGCCGGCGAACAGGCGTTCGGCGTGGGCCGGGTCGAGATCGCCGGAGACCTGCTTGAGCATGGCCTGGGTGATGACCAGTTCGCCGACCAGGTTGATCAGCGCATCGACCTTGTCGACGCTGACCCGGATCGAGCTTTCCGCTTCGTGCGCGGCGGCGGCGTTGCCGGCCGGCGCATTGGCGGCGACGGCGGCGGCCGGCGCAGCGGTGGCGCTGGCCGGCGGCTGCGCCAGGGTCGGGGCGGGCGCGTTGGCCAGGCTCGGCGGCGGCACCGCGCGGATGTCCAGTTCGCAATCGTCGATCACCCAGGCGAAGGTGTCTTCGATCGCGCTGCGCGGCACCTTGGCGACCAGGCCCAGGTCCCAGGCCAGATAGGCCTCGAGCGGGTCGAGGTCGCTGAAGCCGGGCAGGCGCGCGGTGCGGCAGGCGACCTGCAGCGGGCCGAGGTGTTCGAGTTCGCGGATGATGCGCAGCGGGTCGTTGCCGCTCATGAACAGCGACGGCGCCGGGGTGAAGCCGATCTGCCAGGCTTCCGGTTCGGCCGGCTGGTTGGCGGCCGGGGTCGCGACGGGCGCGGCGGCGGCGTTGCCGTTGAGGGCCTGCTGCAAGCGGTCGTGCACCGCCTTGACCGCGACCGGATCGGCCGGGGTGCCGTGTTCGGCTTCGCGCAGCAAGGCGCGCAGCACGTCCACCGACCCCAGGATCGCATCGATCGCGTGCGCTTCCACTTCGCGCTTGCCCGAGCGCAGCTCGTCGAGCAGCGTCTCCAGCACGTGGGTCAGGCCGGCCATCGCCTCGAAGCCGAAGGTGGCGGCGCCGCCCTTGATCGAGTGCGCGGCGCGGAACACCGAGTTGATCACTTCGGGATCGCGGTTGCCTTCTTCCAGCGACAGCAATCCGGCTTCCATCGCGTCCAGCCCTTCGCGGCTTTCCTCGAAGAAGGTGGCGTGGAAACGTTGCAGGTCCATGCTCATGGGCGGGGAATCCGGAAAAAGGGTGGAGAGGAAATCAGCCCAGGACTTTCTGGACGGTGGCGATCAGCTGTTCCGGGTTGAACGGCTTGACCAGCCAGCCGGTGGCGCCGGCGGCCTTGCCTTCGGACTTCTTGTCCGCCGCCGACTCGGTGGTCAGCATCAGCATCGGCGTGAACTTGTAGTCCGGCAGCTGGCGCAGCGCGCGGATCAGCGAGATGCCGTCCATGTTCGGCATGTTGACGTCGGTGACCACCGCGTTGAAGCGCTGGCCCTGGGCGCGGCCGAGGGCGACCTGGCCGTCTTCGGCTTCCTCGACCGCGAAACCGGCCGAGGTGAGGGCAAAGGAGACCATCTGGCGCATCGACGCCGAATCGTCCACCACCAAGATACGTGCGCTCATGCGGCGTTCTCCACAGATTTCAGGTTGTCAGGGGTTGCAGGAAGGCCCAGCGATGCGCTGACCCCTAGCAGACGTGCCGCGTCGCGGAACGTGTCGTTGCAGGTTGCGAACACGGTGCTCTTGCCGTCCTTGCGACGTGCATCGACGAATGCGCACAGCACCTGCACGGATGCGGTATGGATACGGCGGACCTCGCCGGCGTCCAGCTGCAGCTCGTCGTCCGACGCCAGGAACGGGGTCAGCCGTTGTTTCAGGTCGGCGCTGGTCTCGATGCCGAGATCTTCGCCAAGGGTCACTGTGCTCATCATTGCTCCGCACGGAATGGTTCTAGGGCAGATAACGGCCAATGCGCGGGAAGCTTTAGCGGCGCATCGGGAAAGTGCGGCAGGGTTGGCAGTTGCCGGGCCGCCGCCGTGGTGGTGCGTTGCCGCCGGCTTGGGCCCAGGTTGGGCCGTTCCGCATGCGGCCGTTGGGCAGCGCGGCGCCTGGGCGCGGCGCACGGCACTGCGTCGTTGCGGGGTGCTTGTCGACACAAGCTCCCTTTCTTGCCTGTCTTGGCCCGCACGTGCGCAAGCACGGCGCGCCTGTCCTTACGCGTTCAGTGCAGCAGTTGCTCGGCGTCGAGCAGGATCATCGGCTGCTGCCCCAGCCGCGCCACGCCGCGGAACAGGTGGTTGGAGATGCGGCAGATGCGGGCGTTGTCCGGCGGCTCGATCTGCTGGTCGGTGAGGCTGGCCACGTCCTCGACCGCGGACACGCGCAGGCCCAGGGTCTCGCCGTTCTCTTCCAGCACCACCACCCGGGTCAGCATGTCCATCTCGATCGGCGCGGCACCCAGGTGGATGCCCAGGTCGATCACCGGCACCACCTGGCCACGCAGGTTCATGATCCCCAGCATCGCCGTCGGGGTGCCGCGCAGCGCCAGCAGCGGCACCGGCAGCACCACTTCCTGCACCTTCAGCAGTTCCAGCGCATAGGCCTGTTCGCCGCAGCGCAGGCGCAGCCAGCGGGTGCTGCGGTCCGGCGCGCGGCGCTGGTGCGGAGAGGCTTCGTGCGGCGTGCTCGGGGCCATGAACGCCTGCAGGTTGGGCGGCAGCCGCGCGCCCGCGGCCTGCGCGCGCTCGGCCTCGACGCGGCGTTCCGGCGGCACCGCCATCGGCGGGCGCTTGGTCGCGCGTGCGGAGGCGGCATCGTCTTCGGCGGCCAGGTCGCGCGGCGGCGCGGCGGCGCGCTGCATCTCCATCGCCGCGACCACCTCCAGATCGGCGTCGCGCTCGGCGGCGGACGGCGCCTGCTGCGACATGATGCCGGCCAGGGCCGGATCGGCATCGGCTTCGGCCAATACCGCGGCGGCGAGTTCCTCAGGGGTCGGGCCAGCCGGCTTGGGCGCCAGGGCTTGCTGCGACATGATCCCGGCCAGGGCCGGATCGGCGTCGGCTTCGGCCAACACGGCGGCGGCAAGTTCTTCCGGGGTGGGGCCAGCCGGCTTGGGCGCCAGCGCTTGCTGCGACATGATCCCGGCCAGTGCCGGATCGGCATCGGCTTCGGCCAGGACCGCGGCGGCGAGTTCTTCCGGGGTGGGGCCGGCCGGCGGCTTGGGTGCCAGGGCTTGCTGCGACATGATGCCGGCCAGGGCCGGATCGGCGTCGGCTTCGGCCAGGACCGCGGCGGCGAGTTCTTCCGGGGTGGGACCAGCCGGCTTGGGTGCCAGTGCTTGCTGCGACATGATGCCGGCCAGGGCCGGATCGGCGTCGGCTTCGGCCAGGACCGCGGCGGCAAGTTCTTCCGGAGTCGGGCCGGCCGGCGCAGGCGCCAGGGCCTGCTGCGACATGATGCCGGCCAGGGCCGGATCGGAATCGGCTTCGGCCAGTACAGCGATGGCGATTTCCTCCGCGGAGGGGACCACCGGCGCGGGCGCCTCGACGGCGCGCACCGGTTCCGGCGCCGGTGCGGCGCTGGCCGCGGCGAGCGTGGCCTGGCGTTCGGCGTCGCGCTCTTCGGCGATCACGTCGTGCAGCAGGCCTTCCAGATAGTCGTCGATGACCCCGGGCGTGTTCATGCGGCCTGCTCCATCGGCACGGCGTCGCTGGCGATCAACCATTCCAGCGCGCGGCGGTAGGCGGCCAGGCCGCGGCCGGGGTAGTCGCCCGGAACGCCGGCCACCGTCAACGCCTTGACGTTGCAGATCTTGGTGTCGACCGGGATCGCGTCTTCCCAGACCCGCTCGCCGTAGCTGTCCTGCATCTGCTTGAGGGTGTCGTTGCCGGCGCGGGTACGCTTGTCGAACAGGGTCGGCAGGATCGAGGCGGGCAGGGGACGGCGGCGCGAGCGCTCGACCATGTCCACGGTGCGAACCATGCTGGCCAGGCCGTGCAGTGCCAGCGGCTCGGCCTGGGTCGGGATGATCACCCGGTCGGCCGCGGCCAGCGCGTTGATCATCAGCAGGCCAAGGGTCGGCGGGCAATCGAGCAGGATGTAGTCGTGCTGGCCGGCATGCCGTGCCATCGCCTGCTGCAGCGCCAGGCCCAGCCCGGGCTGGTTGGCGCTGCGCCGCTCCAGCGTGGCCAGCGCGGTCTGCCCGCAGACGTAGCTCAGGCGCTCGATGGCGCTGTCGCGGGCCAGTGCGGCCAGGTCGCTCGGCGGCGTGGCGAACAGGTCCAGCACGCCGCTCGGCGGCGGATCCTGCGGCACGTCGAAGGCGCGGGTCAGCGAGGCGTGCGGATCGAGATCCAGCATCAGCACGCGGTGGCCGAGCATGGCCAGGCCACGGCCCAGCGCCAGCGTGCTGGTGGTCTTGCCCACGCCACCCTTCTGGTTGGCAATCGCCCAGATGCGCATCAGTTCACTCCTTCAATGGCGGCAGGTACCGCGCGGGGCTGGCCGGCATGGCCGGCAGCCACCGCGGCGGCATGTAGCGGGGTCGCCGGCGCGGCGCCGGCGGTATCGGTCAATCGGTCTTGCGGCGACGGCGTGCCGGTGGCGGCGATGGGCGCCGCGTCGCTGCCGCTGTCGGGACCGCCGGCGTCGGCCAGGATCACCAGCACCACGCGGCGGTTGGCGTTGCGGCCGGCCTGGCTGTCGTTGTCGGCACGCGGGCGGAACTCGCCGTAGCCGATCATCGACAGCCGCGACGGTTGCAGGCCCTGGTCGGCGAACAGGTGCACCACGCTGGCCGCGCGCGCCGCCGACAGTTCCCAGTTCGACGGGAACTGCAGGGTGGCGATCGGGCTGTTGTCGGTATAACCCTCCACGCGCACGCCGTTGGGCACCGGCACCAGCACCTGCGCCAGCTGCGCCAGGGTGGCGCGGGCGCTCTGGTCCAGCGACGCGGAGCCGGAGCCGAACAGGATGTCGCTGTTGATCTCCACTTCGATCCACAGCCCGGCGTGGCGCACGGTGATCAGCTTCTTCTGGATCAGCGGCGCCAGGGCGGCGCCGAGCCGGTCGGCGATGCCGTCGAGCTGGCGTTGCGCACGCCGCAGCTGGTCCTCGTCGCGCAGCGCGCTGGGCGAGCGCAGCGGCGAGGCCGAGGGCAGCCGGTTCGGGTCGGGCAGGGACAGCGCCGGGCTGGACTTGATCGGGGTCGGGCGCGCGCCGCCCTGGCCCTGCATCAGGTGATCGCCGACCTGCACCGGGCTCATCGTCCGCGGCGCGCCGCCGAAGGCGGTGCTCATCGCGTCGGCCATGACCCGGTACTTGGCCTCGTTGACCGTGGACAGCGCGTACATCACCACGAAGAAGGCGAGCAGCAACGTCATCAGATCGGCATAGGGGATGGCCCATGCCTCATGGTTGACGTGATCTTCGTGCTGACGCTTGCGGGCCATAGTGGTGGGTCAATGCAAGAAGCCGGCCAGCTTCGATTCGATGTTGCGCGGATTCTCGCCCTGGGCGATGGCGATGAGCCCTTCGATGATCATTTCGCGCTCGCCGCTGCTGTGCTTGATCACGCTCTTGAGCTTGCTGGCCATCGGCAGGAACAGCAGGTTGGCCGAGGCGATGCCGTAGATGGTGGCGGTGAACGCGGCGGCGATGCCGTGGCCGAGCTTGCTCGGGTCGGCGAGGTTCTTCATCACCGCGATCAGGCCCAGCACCGCGCCGATGATGCCCAGCGTCGGCGCATAGATGCCCATGCCTTCGAACACCTTGGCCGCGGCCAGGTCGCAGTGTTCCTGGCCGTCGAGGTCGATTTCCAGCATGTGCCGGATCGATTCCGGCTCCACCCCGTCGACCAGCATCTGCAAACCCTTGCGCACGAACGGGTCGGGCTGCTGCTGCACCTGGTTCTCCAGGCCGAGCAGGCCCTGGCGGCGGGCGATGTTGCTCCACTCCACGATCTGCTGCAGCAGCGCCTGGCGATCGCTGGCCGGCGGATGCAGGATCCACTTGGCGATCTGGAACGCGCGCCTGAACACCGCCGGCGGGGTATGCACCAGGATCGCGGCGACGGTGCCGACGATCACGATCACGAACGCGGCCGGCGACCACAGCGCGGAAACGCCGGCGCCCTTGAGGATGCTGCCGCCGACCAGCGAGGCGATCGCCAACAGCAAGCCAATGAGACTGAGTTTGTCCATGCAGGAGGTATCGGCCAGCGGGCTTGGGACTTGATGGGGGTGGGGCCGGGATTCGGGATTCGGGATTCGTAAAAGCGCGGGTGCCGACATTTGGTCGGGTTGCTGTGGCAGCAGTTTCGGGCGCGGTGCAGCGTGGCGGTGGCCGCAGGACATGCAAAAAGCTGTCGGAAGGCAACAGGCGCCGCTTTTGCGAATCCCCAATCCCCAATCCCGGCATCACCGGGTCGCGGCTGAAGCCGCTCCTACAAGGAGCGATGCGATGACGGGCGGCCTGCGGGATCCCGCTTTTGCGAATCCCCAATCCCGACTCCCCAATCCCGGCCTTCGATCAGCTCTTCAACCCGTCCACATCCAGGATCAACGCCAGCCGGCCATCGCCGATCAGGGTCGCGCCGGCGTAGCCGGGCAGGCCGCGCAGTGCGCGCGGCAGCGGCTTGATCACCACTTCCTCGCGGCCGCGGACCTGGTCCACGACCAGGCCCATGCGCGATTCGCCGGCCTGCAGCACCACCACGGTCAGCAGCGGCAGTTCCGGCGCTTCGATGTTCAACCAGTGGCGCAGGTCCACCAGCGGCAAGGTATGCGATTGCCGGTCGAGCACGGCGCGGCCGTCGAACCAGCCCAGCGCGCGGCGCGGCGCGTGCAGCACTTCCACCACGCGCGCCAGCGGCAGCGCATAGACGGTGTCGCCGGCCTGCACCAGCAGGGTCGGCAGGATCGCCAGGGTCAGCGGCACGCGGATCAGGAAGCGGCTGCCGCGGCCCAGTTCGGACTGGATCTGGATCTGCCCGCTGAGTTCGCGGATGCGCGACTGCACCACGTCCATGCCGACGCCGCGGCCGGAGATGTCGGTGACTTCGGATTTGGTCGAGAAACCGGGCAGGAACACCAGGTGCAGGCATTCCTCGGTGGTCAGGCGCGCGGCGGCTTCCGGATCGATCAGGCCCTTTTCGCGCGCCTTCTGCCGCAGGCGTTCGGGGTCGATGCCGGCGCCGTCGTCCTGCACTTCGATGCTGACGTAGTCTCCTTCCTGCTGCGCCGACAGGCGCACGTGGCCGCCGCGCGGCTTGCCGGTGGCTTCGCGCAGCGCCGGGGTCTCGATGCCGTGGTCGATCGCGTTGCGCACCAGATGCACCAGCGGATCGGCCAGCGCCTCGACCAGGTTGCGGTCCAGTTCGGTGTCGGCGCCGATCAGTTCCAGGTCCACTTCCTTGTTCAGGGAGCGGGCGACGTCGCGCGCCACCTTGGGGAAGCGAGAGAACACCTTGCCGACCGGCTGCATGCGGGTGCGCATCACCGCCGATTGCAGGCGCGAGGTGGCGATGTCCAGGCTGCTGACCGCGCGGTCCAGTTCTTCGTCGCGCAGGCGCACGCGCAGGGTCTTGAGCCGGTTGCGCGACAGCACCAGTTCGCCGATCAGGTTGACGATCGCGTCCAGGCGCTTGGTGTCCACGCGCACGGTGTGTTCTGGTTCGGCGGCTTTGGCCGGCGCACCTGCGGGCTTGGCGCTCGGCGCCGGCCGCGGCGCGGCGGCCGGTACCGGCAGCGCGGCCGGCGCGGCGCCGCCGTGCAACTGGTCGAGCAACGCTTCGAATTCGTCGTCGTCGATCATGTCGCTGTTGCCGCCCGCGGCGGGCAGCGGCGCGGCGACGGCGGCCTTGGCGCTGGGCGCGGCGGTTTCTTCGCCGCTGGTGGCGAACTGCGCGATCAGCTGTTGCGGCGCGCGCGGCGGTTCGCTGCCGCTGCCGAACGCGTCGAGCATCGACTGCAGGTAGTCCAGCGACTGCTGCGCGGCGTCGAAGTGCCGTGCCTGCAAGGTGGCCTGGCCGGCGCGGGCCTGGCCCAGGGTGTCCTCGGCGGCGTGGCACAGCTCGACCATGGCGTTGATCGCCAGAAAGCCGGCGCCGCCCTTGAGCGTGTGGAAACCGCGGAATACCGCGTTGAGCTGGTCGCTGTCCTCGGGCGCCTGCTCCAGCGACACCAACTGCTCGCCGAGCCGGTCCAGGATTTCCTGGGCCTCGATGATGAAGTCGGCAGCGATGTCGTCGGGGACGGCGCTCATCGGATTACAGCCCCAGTCCGGACAGCAGGTCGTCGGCGTCGTTCTGCGACACGCCGTGGCGGTCCAGTCCGGCCAGCGCCGGGCCGGCCAGGCTGCCGTCGGGCTTCTTGTCTTCCTTCGGCGGCAGGCCGAGCGCGCCGAAGCCCTCGTGCACGCGGCGCACGATGGTCGCCACGCGGCGGATGATCTGCCCGGTCAGGTCCTGGAAGCTCTGCGCCAGGGCCATCTCGGTGAGGTTGTGGCGGATCTTGTCGAGGATCTCGCCCTGGTCGCCGGTCAGCCCGCCGGCGCGCAGCTGTTCGGCCAGCGCGCGGCATTCCTCGGCCAGGTCCAGAGTGCGGTGGCTGGCCTTCTCGGTCATCTCCACCACGTGGTCCAGACGTGAGCAGGCGTCGTCCAGTTCGCCGGCTTCGCTGGGAATGACCGGCAGCTCGCCGAGCGCCTGGCCCAGGTCGCGCGCCAGCCGGCTCAGGCCCTGCATCATCGGCCGCGTGCGCCAGGCGGCGAGCGTGTCGATTTCCTTGCGCCAGGCGGTTTCGTCGCCGCGCTCCAGTGCGTCCAGCGCACCTTGCAGGCGTTCGATCAGGGCGCTGCGTTCGGCGGTGGCTTGCATCAGGCGGTCGCTCCCAGGCGTTCGAAGATCTTGCCCAGCTTCTCCTGCAACGTCTGCGCGGTGAACGGCTTGATGATGTAGCCGTTCACGCCGCACTGCGCCGCCTCGATGATCTGCTCGCGCTTGGCCTCGGCGGTCACCATCAGCACCGGCAGGTGCTTGAGCTTGTCGTCGGCACGAATGTTGCGCAGCAGGTCGATGCCGGTCATGCCGGGCATGTTCCAGTCGGTGACCACGAACTCGAACGGTGCCGAGCGCAGCGCAGCCAGCGCACTGTTGCCGTCTTCGGCCTCTGCAGTGTTGGTGAAGCCCAGATCGCCGAGCAGATTCTTGACGATGCGCCGCATCGTCGAGAAATCGTCCACGATCAAAATCCGCATGTTCTTGTTCACCGCTAACTCCCTTGGGTCTTATTCTTCGTCTTCCAGGCCGGCGTCTGCCGCTTCGAACGCTTTCAAGCGTCCGCGCAAGCGTACCGTGGCCTGGCCGTGGATCTGGCAGACGCGCGACTCGCTGACACCGAGCACCGCGCCGATTTCCTTCAAGTTCAATTCTTGTTCGTAGTACAGCGACAGTACCAGCTGCTCGCGCTCGGGCAGCAGCGCGATCGCCTTGCCCAGTTCGCGCCCGAACTCGCTGCGCTCGAGCATCTGCTGCGGATTGGGCCCGCCCTTGGCGATGGTGTCCAGTTCGCCGTGGTCTTCGACCCGCGATTCCAGGCTCAGCACCTGGCCGCGCGCGGCATCTTCCATCAATCGCAGGTATTCGGGAAGCGGCATGTCCATCGCCGCGGCCACTTCGTTGGCGGCGGCGGCGCGGCCGGTGCTCTGCTCGATCTTGCGGATCGCCGAGGCGGCGTCGCGGGCGCGGCGGTGCACCGAACGCGGCACCCAGTCGCCGCGGCGGATCTCATCGATCATCGAGCCGCGGATGCGGATCGAGGCGTAGGTCTCGAACGAGGCGCCCTGGTCGGCGTCGTAGCTGCGCGAGGCCTCGATCAGGCCGATCATGCCGGCCTGGATCAGGTCGTCGATCTCGACGCTGGCCGGCAGTCGCGCCGCCAGGTGGTGGGCGATGCGCCGCACCAGGTCCGAATGCTGGGCGATGTAGTCGTTGGAGCTGTTGCGCTGCACGGCGCGGTATTGGGCGGCGGCGTTCATGCGGCGACCCCCCGCTGGATGATCCGTTCGACGAAGAACTCGACGTTGCCGCGCGGCACGGTCGGCGCCTGCCAGCGCGAGGTGCGGCGGGCGATCTCGGCGATCGCCTGCGCCGACGGGCTGGACGGGTAGGCCTTGACCACCGGCTGCTGGCGCTGCACGGCAAGGCGCAGCCAGTCGTCCTGCGGCACGCAACCCAGGTAATTCAGCGACACGTCGCCGAGGAACTTCTCGCACACCCGGCTCAGCTTGTCGTACAGCAGGCGGCCTTCGTTGAGGTCGCGGACCATGTTGGCCACGATCTGCACCCGGTCCACGCCGCGTTCGCGCGACAGCACCTTGATCAGCGCGTAGGCGTCGGTGATCGAGGCCGGTTCGTCGCAGACCACCACCACCGCGTCCTGCGCGGCCTGGCAGAAGGTCAGCACGCTGTCGGTGATGCCGGCGGCGGTGTCGATGATCATCACGTCCAGCTCGCGCTTGAGCTCGGAGAACACGTTGACCAGGCCGACGTGCTGGGCCGGCGGCAGCTCGGCCATGTGCCGGCGACCGGAGGCGGCGGGCACCACCATCAGCCCGTTGGGCATGTCGATCAGCACCTCTTCCAGGGTGCAGCGCCCGGCGACCAGGTCGGCCAGGGTGAACTTGGGGGTCAGCCCGAGCAGCACGTCGACGTTGGCCAGGCCGAGGTCGGCGTCCAGCAGCAGGGTGCGCTTGCCCATGTCGGCCAGCGCCATCGACAGGTTGACCGAGATGTTGGTCTTGCCGACGCCGCCCTTGCCGCCGGTCACGGCGATCGTGCGCACCGGGCCCAGCGGTTCGCTGCGCGTTGCCGACAGGGGGAAGGCATTGGTCAGATTGGCGTAATCACGCGACGGCATGGTTCTGCTCCGGAGTACAGGGCTTATCGGCAGCGCGCCGCAAATCTTCAAGGCGCAATACCAGGCTGGCGGCGTTGGCGCGGTGCAGGTCGTCCGGCACGCGCTGACCATCGGTCACCCAGGTGATGGGAAGCCGGTGGTCCGCGACCACCGACAGGGCACTGCCAAACCGCCCGGTTTCATCCAGCTTGGTCAAGATCACCCCCTGCGGATCGGCGCCGGCAAACCGGCGCACCACCTCGTCCAGGTCGGAGAAATGAGCGTTGGCAGGGAGTACTAGCAAGGACCGGACCACTCGCGAGGCGCGCAGCCAGTGCAGCTGTGCGGCCAGGGCGCGGTCGCGCTGGCCCATGCCGGCGGTGTCGATCAGCACCAGCTTGTAGTCGCGCAGGCGCTCCAGCAGCTGCTGCAGGGCGGCGTCGCTGTCGGCCTCGTGCACGGCGATGCCGAGCTGGCGGCCGTAGCTGTGCAGCTGTTCGCGGCCGCCGACGCGGATGGTGTCGGTGGTGACCAGGGCCACGTCGCGGGCGGCGTGGCGCTCCAGGAAGCGCGAGGCCAGCTTGGCGATGGTGGTGGTCTTGCCGGCGCCGGTGGGGCCGATCAGGGCGATCACGCCGCCTTCCTCGATCGGGTCCAGCGGGGCGATCGGCAGGCGCTTGGACAGCAGTCCCAGCATCAGCCCGCGGCCGCGGTGCAGTTCCAGGTCGGCGGGGATCTGCATCACCACGTCGCGGGTCAGGCCGCTGTCGAAGCCGTAGTCGTCCATCAGCTCCAGCGCCTGGGCGCGCACCGGCGAGCCGCGCAGGCGTTCGTCGGTGAGCCGGTTCATCTCGCGCTCGATCATCTGCCGCATCAGCGCCAGTTCGTCGCGCAGCTGAGTCAATTGTTCGTCGTTCTGGGCGACGGGGAAGCTGGCCACCGGCGCCAGCGTCGGCGGCGCCGGGATCCCGGCGCTGGCCGCAGGCGCGGCGGCCGGCAGCGGCACGACGTTCGCGGCGCTAGTCGCGGCGGCCGGGGTCAGCGACACGGCGGCGATGTCTTCGAGCCAGGCCGGCACCTCGGCGGCGATCGCGGCGGGCTGGGTCAGCGGCCGTGCCGGTGCGGCCTGCGCCACTGTCGCGGTGCTGCCGGCGTTGGCCATGGCGGCGGCCGGGGCACGGCGCTCGCTGATCGCGGCCATCATCGCCATTGCCGGGTTGGCGGCGGCCTTGGCCGCACGCGGCGCCGGATTGGCCGCCGACACCTGCAGCCGCGGCGCCGCCTCTTCCGGACGCGCCGCGTCCAGCGCCTGCTGCACCAGGGCTTCGTCGTAGTTGCTGGCGGCGACGATCTCGATGCCTTCGTCGGTGCGCCGGTTGGACAGGATCACCGCATCCGGACCGTGCTCGTCGCGGACCATGCGGAACGCGGTGCGCATGTCGGGGGCTACGAAGCGTTTGATTTTCATACGTGCACCTTCGGAGCGGGACTCGGGACGCGGGACGCGGGACTCGGCAACAGCAAGGGCTTGGAGGCCGCACCTTGCGATGGCGTTCGGACGTGGATGTGTTTGCGAGAATTCATTTTGTCTATTCCGATTCCTGACCGTTGCGCTTCCGAGTCCCGAGTCCCTAGTCCCGGGTCCCGGCTTCAACTAATCGTTCCCACCAGCTTCAGCCGCTTGTCTTCCGGTACCTCGCTGTAGGACAGCACCGACAGCGAGGGGACGCTGTGGCGGACCAGCCTGGCCAGCGCGGCGCGGACTTGCGCCGGCACCAGCACCACGGCCGGTTCATTGCGCGCTTCCTGCTTGCTGACGCATTCGGCCAGGCTCTGGTGCAGTCGCTCGGCCAGGCCGGGTTCCAGCGCGGCACCGTTGCCTTGGGTAGAGTCTTGCAAGACACGTTCCAATTGCGGGGCCAGGGTGTACACCGGCAGTTCGGCCGACATTCCCGAGATTTCCTGGACGATGAACCGGCCCAGCGCGTTGCGCACCGCGGCGGTGAGCACGCCGGGTTCTTGACTCTGCGGGGCCTGTTCGACCAGCGCCTCGACGATCTTGCGCAGCTGCCGCACCGGGATCTTCTCGATCAGCAGGTTCTGCAGCACGCGCACCACCACCGACAGCGGCAGCGCCTTCGGGGTGAGGTCCTCGACCAGCTTCGGCGCGCTCTTGGCCAGCGTGGCCAGCAACTGCTGCACCTCTTCGTGGCCGAGCAGTTCCGGGGCGTGCTCGCGGATCAGGTGCGACAGGTGGGTGGCGATCACCGTGGCCGGGTCGACCACGGTGTAGCCCATGGTCTCGGCCTGGGCGCGTTGGTGCGGCTGGATCCAGATCGCGTCCAGGCCGAACGCGGGGTCCTTGCCGGCGATGCCGTCGATCTTGCCCAGCGCGCCGCCCGGGTCCAGCGCCAGTTCGCGATCGGGGTGGATGTCGGCGGTGGCCACCGGCACCCCATGCACCAGCAGGCGGTAGGCGTTGGCCGGCAGCTCCAGGTTGTCGCGGATGTGCACCGGCGGGATCAGGAAGCCGATGTCCTGGGTCAGCTTGCGGCGCACGCCCTTGATCCGCGCCATCAGTTCGCCGCCCTGGGTCTTGTCCACCAGCGGGATCAGCCGGTAGCCGACCTCCAGGCCCAGCGGATCGATCGGGCGCAGTTCGTCCCAGCCCAGTTCGGCGTTGGCCTGCGCACCGGCGCTGGCCGCCTGCTGCGCCGGATCCGGCTTGGCTTCTTCCGGCAGCAGGCTGCGCTTCCACATTTTCCAGGCCAGCAGGCCCAGGATCAGCGCCAGCGTCAAGAAAGCGACGTTGGGCATGCCCGGGACCAGGCCGACCAGGCCCAGGATCGCCGCGGCCACCGCCAACGCTTTGTGCTGGCCGAACACCTGGCCCATCATCGAGGCGCCCATGTCCTGCGAGCGCGAGGCGCGGGTGACCAGCATCGCCACCGCCGAGGACACCAGCAGCGCCGGCAGCTGCGCCACCAGGCCGTCGCCGATCGACAGCAGGGTATAGGTGGACGCGGCCTGGCCTACCGGCATGCCGTGTTGCAGGACGCCGACCGCCATGCCGCCGATGAGGTTGATGAACAGGATCAGGATGCCGGCGATGGCGTCGCCGCGGATGAACTTGCTGGCGCCGTCCATCGAGCCGTAGAAGTCGGCTTCCTCGCGGACCTCCTCGCGCCGGGCCTTGGCCTCTTCGCGGGTCAGCAGGCCGGCGTTGAGGTCGGCGTCGATCGCCATCTGCTTGCCGGGCATGGCGTCGAGGATGAAGCGCGCGGTCACTTCCGACACGCGCCCGGCGCCCTTGGTGATGACCACGAAGTTGATGATGGTCAGGATCGCGAACACCACGATGCCGACCGCGTAGTTGCCGCCGATCACGAACTGGCCGAACGCCTCGATCACCTTGCCGGCGGCGCCGTGGCCGTCCTGGCCGTTGATCAGGATTACGCGGGTGGAGGCCACGTTCAGCGCCAGGCGCAGCATCGTGGTCATCAGCAGCACGATCGGGAAGATGCTGAACTCCAGCGGCCGCTTCACATAGACCACCGCCAGCAGCACCATCAGCGAGATCGCGATGTTGAAGGTGAACAGGGCGTCCAGCACCGGCGCGGCCAGCGGCACCACGACCATCGCCAGCATCGCCATCACGATCACCGGCGCGCCGAGGCCGTGCTTGATCATGTCCATCATCTTGCGCGTGTTCATTTGCGCGGCGGGCTGGCTCACGGCTTGCTCCCCGGGGCGAATTCATCGACCTCCAACGGCGGCAACGGCGGCATCGGCCCGCTGCGCCAGGCGCGCAGCTGGTACACGTAGGAGAGGATCTGCGCCACCGCCGAATACAGTCTCACGGGAATTTCCTTGCCGAGTTGCCCTTCCCGATACAAGGCGCGTGCCAAAGGTGGCGCAGACACCACTGCGACGCGGTGCTGCTCGCCGATTTCGCGGATGCGGAAGGCCAGTTCGTCCACGCCCTTGGCGACCACGGTCGGGGCGCGCATGCGGCCGCTCTCGTATTTCAGCGCCACCGCGTAGTGGGTGGGGTTGACCACCACCACGTCGGCGCTGGGCACCGCCTCCATCATCCGCCGCTGCGACAGCTGCATCTGCATCTGCCGGATGCGCCCCTTGACCTCCGGGCTGCCCTCGCTCTCCTTCATTTCCCGGCGCACTTCGTCGCGGGTCATCATCAATTTGCGGGTGTAGTTCCACTTCTGGTACGGCGCGTCGATCGCGGCCAGCAGCGCCAGCGCGCCGGCGGTGTACAGCAGCAGGTGCAGGGTGAAGCCCAGGCCGTCGCCGATGGCGGTCTCCAGCGGCTGCCGCATCAGGCTGCGCAGGCCGTCCACGTTGTTGGAGATGCACAGGGCGGCGGCGCCGCCGACGAAGCCCATGCGCAGCATCGACTTGAACAGTTCGGCCAGGCTTTCCGGGCCGTACAGCCGGGACAGCCCGGCCATCGGGTTGAGCCGTTCGAACTTGGGGATCAGCGCCGCGCCGGAGAAGCGCAGGCTGCCCATCAGGATCGGCGCGACGAAGCCGGCCGCCACGCAGATGCCGACCAGCGGCAGGGTCACCCACAGCAGCCCCAGCAGCAATTCGCCGAAGTGGCCGAACAGCGCGTCCGGGTTGTCGTGCAGGCGCGGATCCGGGCGCAGCGCGGCCTTCATCCAGTTCGCCGCGCCGGCCGCCAGCGAGCCGGACATGCCCATCAGGGCGAAGATGCCGGCGCTGAACACCGCCGCCGTCGCCAGTTCGCGCGACTGCGGGATGTTGCCCTGCTCGCGTGCCTCGCGCAGGCGTTTTTCGGTCGGTTGTTCGGTTTTTTCGGTGCCTTCTTCGTTTTCGGACATGACGGTGAGGCGCGCCGGGCAGGGGATTCAACCCAGCCTCTTGCAAGGACCGTACCGTTCGCCGGACGGCCGGTCCGCGGTGCGCTCCGCCGCGTCGACGCAGCCTAGTCCTGCTGCAGTTCCACGCGATTGCGGCCCAGGTGCTTGGCCCGGTACAGCGCATCGTCGGCGCGGGCCAGCAGTTGCTGCAGGCTCTCGCCTTGCCGGTACCAGGCCACGCCGATCGAGGCGGTGACCGCCAGGTGCTGCGTGCCGACTTGCAGCGGATGCCCGGAGACCGCCACGCGCAGGTTCTGCAAGCGCTCGTGGGAGGGGGGCGGCAGTCCGGGCAGCACGCCCAGCAGTTCCTCGCCGCCGTAGCGGCCGATCTGGTCCGATTCGCGCAGATTGGCGTTCAGGCGCTGCGCGACCTTGGTCAGGACCGCATCGCCGATCAGGTGGCCGTGCGTGTCGTTGATGCGCTTGAAGTGGTCCAGGTCGATCATCGCCACCGCCAGCGGCTGCTGCTCGGCCTGGCTGTGGCGCATCTGCGCGGCCAGCGCATCGAGGATGCCGGCGCGGTTGAGCAGGCCGGTCAGGGAGTCGTGCGAGGCCTTCACCGCCAGCGCGGCGCGGGCGATTTCCAGTTCGCGCTTGTCGTGCTCCAGTTCCTGGGTGCGCAGCGCGACCAGCTCGGCCAGGTGGCGCTCGCGCTGGCGCAGGCGGCGCTCGCGCCAGTGCAGCGCGGCGATCGCCAGCCCGCCGCCGAGCAGCGCGTACAGCGCCAGCATGGTCTGGCTGCGCCACCACACCGGCGCCACCGAGAACGCCACCCGCACCGGCGCCGAGGCGCTGTGCCGGTAGGCGTCGAGCAGTTGCAGTTCGAACGTGTAGGCGCCCGGCGCCAGCGGCGGATGCTCGATCTCGAAGTTGGGCGTGTAGATCCACTGCGTATGCGCGCCTTCGAAGCGGTAGCGCAGCGAGACCCGGTTGCGGTCGTCGTACAGGTCCGGCGATCCGGCCTCGATGTGCAGCGGCTCCTGGTTCCAGGGCAGGCGCGCGCCGGCCGCGATCGGATGGCCGCCGCGGCTGAATTCGCTCAGCGTCACCCCTGGCGCGTTGGCCTGGAACAGGCGTTGCGGGGCCAGGATGTGGCTGACGCCCTTGCTGGTGCCGATCCACACCGAGCCGTCGTGGTCCTCGAAGAACGCCGATTCGGAGATGTCGTCCCACAGCAGTCCCTGCGACTGGGTCAGGCGCGACCAGCGGCGGCCGTCGTAGACGTCCACGCCCTGGTTGTGGCCGATCCAGATCCAGCCGTTGCGGGTGCGTCGGATCAGGTAGATCTGCAGCTCGCGCTGTTCGGACTGCACGCTCGGCCGCAACTGCAGGGTGTCGCCGTCGAGCCGGCCCTGCCACACGCCCGGGTTGTACAGCGCGGCCCAGACCTGGCCATCTTCCTGGATCAGCAGCTTGCTGACCCATGGCTGCGCCGGCTTGCCGTCCAGCTGCAGCCGGATCGGGGTCCAGGTGTTGCCGCGCAGCCGGAACACGCCGGCCGCGCCGCTCAGCCACAGGCTGCCGTCGCGGCGCTGCTGGATGTCCGAGTACTCGCCGCCAGGCAGCGCCTGCACCCGCTGCGGCAGGTCGTTGGACTGCGGCCGCTGCAGCAGGTACAGGCCGTCCGCGGAGAGGATCCAGATCCGGCCGCCGGCATCCAGAAACAGCCGTCTGATCGTGGCGCCCAGGCGCGGATAGCTGCGCAGCAGGCGGCCCTGGCGGTCGTGGTGGCGCAGCTCGCCCAGCGAGCCCAGGCTCCACAGCGATCCGTCCGCCGCGCTCTGCAGGCTGATGACCTGCAACCCGGCATCCGCCAGCCAGGGCTGGAAGCGCTGGTCGGGAAGGCGTTGGCGGTTGATGCCGGCTTCGTTGCCGAGCAGCAGCGCGCCGTCGCCGTTGCGCAGGATGCTCCAGGTCGGCGCGGTGCTCATGCCTTGCGAGACGTCCCAGTTCTCGATCCAGCCGTAGCCGTTCCAACGCACCACGCCTTCGCCGTCCACCGTCATCCACAGGTCGCCGGCGCGGTCGAACAGCAGCACCAGGATGCCGGCGTCGGGCAGGCCGTTGCCGCGGTCGAACTGGCGCCAGTGGTCGTGTTCCCAGCGCGCCAGGCCCTGGCCGGTGCGGATCAGCACGCGCCCCTGCGGATCGAGCAGGATCTGGGTCTGGCCGCCCACCTGGCGCAGGCCGACCCCGGGCGGGGGCCGCGCGACGAAACGCTCGGCCGCGGCCGGCAACTGCATCACGTGCTGGTCGCCGCGCAGCCACAGCGCGCCGTCGCGGTCGCGCACGACATGCCGCCAGCGATCGGGCGGCAGGCCCTGCGCCTGGCCGTAGACCGTCACCGAGCCATCGGCGGCGATCCGGCACAGCGCCTGGTCGCAGCCCAGCCAAAGATCGTCGCCTTCGCTCTGCGCCGCGGCGAGCTTGCCGAGCTGCGGCAGCCGCGCCAGGGTCGCCGCGTCGAACAGCGGCCGCAGCTGCCAGCGTCCGTCGCTGCCGGCCACCGCGCGCAGCGCCTGCTGGCCGCTGAGCAGCACCATGCCCCAGGGCGTGCTGGCCAGGCGCAGCTTGTTCTTGTGCAGCGGCCCGGTCTCCTGCGCGCTCAGCCGACGCAGCTGGGTGCCGTCGTCGACGTAGAGCGCGTCGAAGGTGGCCACCCACAACCGGTGCTCGGCGTCCTCGCTCGCGGCGCTGATGGAATGGCCGCGCTGGCCCTGCAGCGGCACCTGTTCGAAGCGATGGCCATTGAAGCGGTACAGCCCGCTCTCGGTACACACCCACAGGCTGCCGTCGCCGCTCTGCAGCAGGCAGGTGTCGGCCAGGCCGAGCAGGCCCTGGTCGTGGGCGTAGCGGCGCAAGGGAATCGACTGCGCGCGGGCGACCCCGGCCGCCAGCAGCTCCACGGCCAGCCACAGCAGCAGGGCCTGCAGCGACTGCAGGCCGCGCCGGCGCGCGCGCATGCCGGCCCCCTCAGCCGCCGCGTGCGCCGCGGCAGTCATCGGCGGGGACTGGCAGGAAATCCGACATCGCGTGCGGCACCGTGCAAGAAGTGGAGAAGGAGAGCGACGGTTGCATGCCGTGTTCGCGGCGGCCGGCGGCCATGGCGCTACACGCGGGACGCGTAGCTCACTGTCTGTTATCGGCAGCGCGGCGGCCGGGCTTGAGCCGGCGCCGCTCAGCGCGGCACGCTGGCGCCCAGGGCCGGGTCCAGATGCAATTCGATCCGGTTGCGGCCGCCATGCTTGGCCCGGTACAGGGCGTCGTCGGCGCGGCTGAGCAACTGTTGCACCGACTCGTCCTCGCGGTACCAGGCCACGCCGATCGAGGCGGTGACCTCGAGCAGGCCGGCGTCGGTGAGGAACGGGGTGGCGCCGATCACCTGGTGCAGGGCGCGCAGCCGGTTCTGCGCCGGCGGCAGCAGGCCCGGCAGCACCGCCAGCAGTTCCTCGCCGCCGTAGCGGCCGATCAGGTCGGCACCGCGCAGGTTCGCGTTCATGCGCCGCCCGACCCGCGCCAGCACCGCATCGCCGATCAGATGGCCGTGCTGGTCGTTGATCTGCTTGAAGTGGTCCAGATCGATCATCGCCACCGCCAACGGGCTGCCGTCGTTGCGGCAGCGCTGGATCTGCACCGCCAGCGCGTCGAGGATGCCGACCCGGTTGAGCAGGCCGGTGAGGTCGTCGCGCACCGACTTCAGCGCCAGCGCGGCGCGCGCCTGCTCCAGTTCGCGCTTGTCGTGCTCCAGTTCCTGGGTCCGCTCGGCGACCAGCCGCGCCAGGGTGCGCTCGCGCACCATCAACTGTTTCACCCGCCAGCGCCAGACCACGGTCAGCAGCAATGCCGCCGCCAGCAGGTACGCCATCCACGCCAGCGGGCTGCGCCACCACGGCGGCAGGATGGTGAACTCCAGGCGCACCACGTTGCTGCGCGCGCGCTGGCGTTCGTCCAGCGCCTGCACCTCCAGCGCGTAGCGGCCAGGCGAGAGCAGGGTGTAGGTCAGATGCGCCTGCTGGGTGCTGGCCCATTGCTCCTGCAGGCCCTCGAGGCGGTAGCGGAAGCCGATGGTGTCGCTGCCGCCGACCGCGCCGGGGGCGGAGAAGGCGAATTCGATCGGTTGCTGCGACCACGGCAACTGCGCGCCGGCGACGACCGCTTTGCCGGCGCGGGTGGCGCGCAGCAACTGCAGGCGCAGCGGCCGCGCGGCGAACAGCCGTGCCGGTTCCAGAATCTGGCTGACGCCCTTGCTGTTGCCGATCCACACCGAGCCGTCGCTGTCCTCGAAGAACGCCGATTCGGAGGTGTCGTCCCACAGCAGGCCATCGGCCTGGGTGACCCGGATCCAGCGCCCGCCCGACCACAGGTCCAGGCCCTGGCTGCTGCCGACCCACAGCCGTTGCTGCCGGTCCTGGCGCAGCACGTAGGGCACGATCCGCGCCAGCAGCGGGTCGTCGACCTTGCGCAGCGACACGCTGGCGCTGCGCGGCTCGAAACGCCCGCGCCAGACCCCGACATCGCCGAACGACAGCCAGACGTCGTCGCCGGCGCCGATGCTGAACTTGTCCAGCTCCGCATCCGGCAGGGCGTGGCCGCGCAGGCGGATCGACTGCCAGCCCTGCGCCTGGCGCAGGTACAGCCCGTTCTTGCCGACCAGCCACAAGCGGCCGCGCGCATCGTAGCCGCCGCCGACGAACTGGTCGCGCGGCAGGTCGCGCGCCGGCTGCGCGCTGCGTTCGCCCGCCGGCAGCAGGAACAGGCCGCGGGTGGTCAGGATCCACAGGGTGCCGGCATCGTCGAAGAACATGCATTTCATCGCCGACAGCACCTTGGTCTGCTCGAGCATGCGGCCGCTGCCGCGGTCCAGCCGCAACACCCGCCCGGACGACTGGCCCAGCCACAGCGTGCCGTCGGCGGCATCGACCAGTTGCACCGTCTGCCGCAGCGCCTGCCCGTCGCCGTCGGTCAGCGGCAGCATGCGGCCGCTGTCGGGGTCGAGCACATTGGCGCCCATTTCGCTGCCGACGTACAGGCGGCCGTCGCCGCGGCTGCGCAGGATCGACCAGGTCGGCCCGGTCGCCAGTCCCTGCGGTTCTTCCCAATGCTGGATCAGCCCATAGCCCAGCCAGCGCTGCACGCCGCGGCCGCGGGTGCCCATCCACAGGCGGCCTTGGCGATCGCTGAGCATTGGGGAAATGTTGGCCGCCAGCGCGCCCAGGCCCTGCGCGCGCTCGAACGCGCGCCAGTGCCCGGCTTCCCAGCGCAGCACGCCGGTATCGCTGCGGGTCAGTACCCGGCCGGCGGCGTCCTCGACCAGGTTGATGCCCACCGCCATGGTCGACAGGCTGCTGCCCGGCGGCGGCGGGCGTTCGGCGAAACCCGCCGCGCCGGCCGGCCAGGCCAGCACGTGGTGGATGCCGCGCGCCCACAGCGTGCCGTCGCGGTCGCGCAGCAGCGCCAGCCAGTTGTCGTCGGGAACGCCGTCGGCACGGCCGAGCCGCTGCAGGCCGCCTTGCGCGTCCAGCCGGCACAGCTGGTGGCCGCAGCCCAGCCACAGCGCCTCGCCGATTGCGGTGACGCTGGAGACATCGGCCAGCGGCGCGCCGTCGGCCGCGCGCAGCGGTGCGACCTGCCAGCCGCCGGCGGCGCCTGCGGAGATCCGCAGCGGCTGCTTGTCGTTGAGCGCGACGATGGCGTCGCCGAACGCCGCCAGCGATTGCCCCTGGTCGATCCGCAGGCGTCGCCCGTCGGCGCCGGGCACGGCGGCGAAGCGGCGTCCGTCGCCGACGTACAGCGCATTGGACGCGCCGACCCACATGCGTTGCCGGCGATCCTCGGCGATCGCATAGACCAGCGGACTGCCGACGCCGGCATCGCTGCCGACCTGTTCGAAGCGTTCGCGCTCGTAGCGGTGCAGGCCCAACTCGGTGCAGGCCCAGATCACGCCGTGCCGATCGGCGTACAGGCAATTAATGCTCAGGCCCTGCAGGCCGTCGGCCTGCGCGTAGTCGCGGAAACTGTATTCCTGCGCCACGGCGGCGCCGACCCAGGCGCACAGCGCGAGCAGCGCGGCGAGCCGCCATGCGAAGCCGCGCGACGGGGAGGGCGACAGCGGCAGGTGGCTGTTCGGCACGGCGATGACTGGCGTCCCCGGAAGGCGCTGCGCGATGGTGGGTGCTGCACGTGCAACACCATTGAAGAGACTATCGGCGCCGTCGCCCGAGGCTTGAATGGTTCAAGGCCCGGGGCTTGCGCCAGCAAATTCTAGGCGGTGACCTGGCGCGCGGCGTCGAAGGCGGCATCGAACAGGCGTTGCACCGGCGGCCCCATCTCGCCGACCAGCACCGCCAGCAGCGCCAGGCCGATCACCACCGCCACCGGCAGGCCGAGCTGGATCGGGTTCAGCGCCGGCGCGGCCTTGGCCAGCGCGCCGAACGCCAGGTTCACCGCCAGCATCGCCACCATCACCGGCAGCGCCAGGGTCACCGCGCCGCGCATCATGCTCATGAAGAAGTTCGGCGCCACCGAGGCCATCGCCTGCGCGTCCGGCAGCGCGTTGCCGATCGGCAGCGCCTTGTAGCTGTCCACCAGCAGCTGCACCACGGCCAGGTGGCCGTTGGCGGTGAAGAACAGCAGGCCGAAGGCCAGGTAGAACCATTGCCCGATCACCCCGGAGGTGACCCCGCGCAGCGGATCGGCCATCTGCGCGAAACCCAGGCCGGTGCTCTGCGAGACCAGTTCGCCGGCCAGCGCGCCGGCTTCGAAGATCAGCCGCAGCATGAAGCCCATGCTCGCGCCGACCGCCAGTTCGCGCGCCACGCTCAGCACCACCGCGGCATCGAAGCCGTTCCAGTCCGGCACCGGCGGCAGCAGCGGCGCCAGCGCCATCGCCAGCGTCGCCGCCAGCATCACCCGCACCCGCGCCGGCACCGCGCGGGTGCCGACCAGCGGCATCGCCATCAGCATCGCGCCGATGCGCAGCATGGTCCACAGGATCGCCCCGACCATCGCGAAGGCCTGCTGGCCATCGATGACCATTTGCGTTGCCGAATCCATTGCCGTCGGGCTCCTGTCCCGCTAGCCGATCAGATGCGGAATGCGCTGGAACAGCATGGTGGTGTACTCGACCAGGTGCGCCAGCAGCATGCTGCCGGTGGCGAACAGCATCGCGGTCAGGGTGATGACCTTGGCGATGAAGCCGATGGTCGGTTCGTTGAGCTGGGTGGCGGCCTGGAACACGCCGATCACCACGCCCACCACCAGCATCGACAGCAGCAACGGGCCGGCCACCCACAGCACGGTGATCAGGCCGCCGCGCAGTTCGGTCAGGGCCAGTTCGGGACTCATCGGCTCAGACTCCGTTGAAGCTGGCGGCGAGGGTGCCGACCGTCAGCACCCAGCCGTCGACCAGCACGAACAGCAGGATCTTGAACGGTGCCGAGATCAGCATCGGCGACATCATCATCATGCCCATCGACATCAGCACGCTGGCCACCACCAGATCGATGATCACGAACGGGATGAAGATCAGGAAGCCGATCTCGAACGCGGTCTTCAGCTCCGAGGTCACGAACGAGGCCACCAACACCGGGAACGGGATCGCGTCGGGGCCGCTGTAGGTGCCGTTGCCGGCCATGCCGGCGAAGGTCATCAGATCGGCCTCGCGCACCTGCGCCAGCATGAACGCGCGCAGCGGCTGGGTGGTCAGGGTCCAGGCGGTCTGGAAGTCGATCTGGCCGTTGAGGTAGGGGCTCATGCCCTGGCCCCAGGCCTTTTCCCATACCGGCATCATCACCAGCGCGGTCAGGAACAGCGCCAGGCCCATCAGCACCTGGTTGGACGGGGTCTGCCCGGTGCCCATCGCCTGGCGCAGCAGGCCGAGCACGATGGTGATGCGGGTGAACGCGGTCAGCACCAGCAGCATCGACGGCAGCAGGGTGATCGCGGTCATCAGCAGCAGGGTCTGCAGCGGCAGGCTCACCGGCTGCGCGCCGACCTTGCCGACGTTCACTTCCGGCAGCGAGGGCAGGGTCGGGGCAGCGTTCTGCGCGGCCGGCGCGGCGGGCGCGGCCGGTGCGGCCTGGGCCCAGCCCAGCGCCGGCAGCAGGCTCAGCGTCAGCAGGATCAGCAGCAGGCGCAGGCCGCGCGCATAACGGTTCCAACGAGGCAGCATGATCATTTGTCCTTGCGCAGCTTCTGCGCCAGCAACTGGGCGAAATCGGGGAGGTTCTTGAGCTGCTTGAGGTTCGGCAGCGACGGCGCCGGCGCTTGCGGCAGCGGCTCGGGCAGGCGATGCAAGGTGCGTACCCCGCCGCCCGGCGACACGCCGAGCAGCAACTGCTCGCCGTTGACCTCGAGCACCACCACGCGCTCCTTGGCGCCGACCGCCAGGCTGGCCACCACGCGCAGGCCTTCGGCCGGGCGGAAGCCGCTGCCGGGCAGGCGCTTGAGCACCCAGGCCATGCCCAGGATCAGCCCCAGCACCAGCAGCAGCGCGAACACCGCGCCGATCAAACTGGGCGGCGAGGGCGCGGCGCTGCCGACGCCCGAGGCGGACTTGGCCGCCTGGGTGGCGGCCGCGAGCAATAGGCTCACCGCAGTCTCCGGATGCGTTCGCTGGGGCTGACCACGTCGGTCAGGCGCACGCCGAAGCGGTCGTTGATCGTCACCACTTCGCCATGCGCGATCAGGGTGCCGTTGACGTACACGTCCAGCGGTTCGCCGGCGCCGCGCTCCAGTTCCACCACCGAGCCCTGGTTGAGCTGCAGCAGGTTGCGGATCGGAATGCGGTTGCGCCCGACTTCCAGCGACAGCGTCACCGGCACGTCCAGGATCATGTCCAGGTTCAGTTCGTTGCTGTCGCTGCCCGATTCCGGCTGCAGGCTGTCGAACTGGGCCGGGACCGGCTCGGGGATTTCGTTCTGGCTCATGACGCGTCTTCCTGAAGGGCGGGGCGGCGGCGCAGCGCGCCCGGGGGTTGGGTCGAAGTGATCTTCACGGCGTTCTGGCCGCGGGAAATGCCGAACTCGCCGGTGAACACCGGGATGTTCTCCACGCACAGCGGCACTTGCTTGGGCAGCTCGATCGGCAGCACGTCGCCGATCTTCAGCCGGGTCAGCTCGCGCAGGGTCATCTGCTTCTGCGCCAGCACGCTGGAGATGGTGACCTCGGCGGTGTTGAGCTGCTCGCGCAGCATGATGTTCCAGCTCTCGTCGCGGTCCACGCGGTCGCTCTGGATGCCGGCGTCTAGCAGCTCGCGGATCGGCTCCAGCATCGAGTACGGCAGGGTGATGTGGATCTCGCCGCCGCCGCCTTCCAGTTCCACGTGGAAGCGGCTGACCACCACGTACTCGCGCGGGGTGACGATGTTGGCGAAGTGCGGGTTGACCTCGGAATTGATGTACTCGAAGTCCACTTCCATCACCGGCGCCCAGGCCTCGTGCAGGTCGGCGAAGGTCTGCTTGAGCATCAGCTGGATCACCCGCATCTCGGTCGGGGTGAATTCGCGACCTTCGATGCGGGTCGGGTAGCGGCCGTCGCCGCCGAAGAAATTGTCGACCACGGTGAACACCAGGGTCGGTTCGAACACGATCAGGCCGGTGCCGCGCAGCGGCTTGAACTTGATCAGGTTCAGGTTGCTCGGCACGTACAGCGAGTGCATGTAGTCGTTGAACTTGATCAGGTCGATGCCGCGCACCGACAGGTCGGCCGAGCGCCGGATCAGGTTGAACAGGCCGATCCGCCACAGCCGTGCGAAGCGCTCGTTGACCATCTCCAGGGTCGGCATGCGCCCACGGATGATCCGGTCCTGGCTGGAGAAATCGTACTGGCGCGCTTCGCCGGGGGCCGGCGGCGCCGGTCCGGTGTCCACCGCACCGGCATCGACGCCATGCAATAGCGCATCGATCTCGTCTTGGGAAAGCAGGTCGGTCATCGCGGCGGCGCCTTACTGGGTCACGAAACTGGTGAACAGCAGGTCTTCCACGCACTTCTTGCCGGTCTCGGCGGTCATCAGCTTCTGCGCGTCGGCCAGTGCCGCGGCCTGCAGCTTCTTGCGCCCGGCGATGTCGGCGATGTCCTGCGCCTGCACCTGCGAGAACAGCATCAGCAGGTGCGCGCGGATCGCCGGCGCATTCTCGGTGATCAGCTTCAGCTCTTCCGGGTCGCGGGTCATCAGCTGCACTTCCATCTGCAGGTAGTGCGGGCCCTCGTCGGGGCTGCCGTTGAGATTGACCACGAACGCCGGGTCCATCGCGAAATACTGGGCCGGCTTGGGCAGCTCGGCGGTCTTGGCCGCGGCCTTGCCGTGCGCGGCATCGGGCTTCTTCAGGAAGAACCAGGCGCCGGCGCCGCCGCCGCCCAGCACCAGCACCGCGGCGATGACGATGATCAGCAGCTTCTTCTTCGACTTGCCGCCCTCGGGGGCCTCTTTGGCGTCGGCGGATTTCTTCGATTTGTCGGCTGCTGCTGCCACGGATTGGCTCCTTGAAGGGG
Source organism: Xanthomonas sp. GW (assembly GCF_014236815.1). Taxonomy (NCBI): domain Bacteria; kingdom Pseudomonadati; phylum Pseudomonadota; class Gammaproteobacteria; order Lysobacterales; family Lysobacteraceae; genus Xanthomonas; species Xanthomonas sp. GW. Next base: position 2,752,206 of record NZ_CP051189.1, on the reverse strand, counting down.
GTCTCTGCCCCTAAGGATGCAATCGGTGTGCCGAAACGGCGGGTTGGGCTCGCCGGATATTTGACGGTGGCCGCGGCGGCTCGCCATGCGGCCTTGTGCGGACCGGATTTTTCAGGCCCGGCGGGCGTTTTCGGTGCCGCCCGCCGGGGCTGAAGCTGCTCTCACAGGGAGCGCTTGGCGCCGCCGCAGACGCGGCGGTGCCGCCGGGTTACGCGTACGCGTCGAGCAGGCCGCGCTGGCGCAGCACCACCGACGGAATCCCGACGCTGCCCAGCAAGTCGTCGCCGGCGCCGCCGCCGGCATTGCCGCCGTTCGACCCGCCGCCTTGGCGGGCGTTCTGCGAGGCCTGCTGTTGCTGCTGGCCGACGTCGGCCTGGCCGAGCTGGAAGCCATGCTGGCCGAGCATGTCGCGCAGCCGCGGCAGGCTGTTCTCCAGCGCCTGGCGCACTTCCGGCTGGGCACTGCTGAAGCTGGCGTTGACCTGGTCGCCGTTCAGATGCAGGCGCACCTCGACCGGGCCCAGCTCGGCCGGGCTGAGCTTGATGTGCGCGTGGCCGATCTTCTGGTCCGCCAGCCAGCTCATGCGCGTGCCCAGCTCGTCGTCGAAGTTGTCGCCGTGCAGGTTCGGAGTCGGGGTCGGCGAGCCGGTGAACGGCGCGGTGCTGTCGGCGCTGCGTGCCGGCGCGTGGATCCCGGCCGTCGCCAGCAGGTTGATCGGATCGGTGCCGGTGCTGGCGACATCGCTGCCGCTGTCGGCGCTCTTGTCGCTGGCGGTGGCCAGCGCCGCCAGTGCGGCGACCGGTGCGCTAGCATCGCCGCCGCTGGCGGCCTGCGCCGCGGCCCCGGCGACCTGCGCCAGCATGCCGCCGAAGCCGCCGGCGGCGCTGGCGCCAGCGCTGGCCGCGGCGGTTGCCGGCGCGGCGGCGGTCGCGGCCGCACCGGCGGCTGCGGTGTCGGCGCCCGCGGCTGCCGCCAGGGTGTCGCCACCGAGCAACGCGGCCACGCCCTGGGCGGCGGCACCGGCGACGCCGATCGCCAGCCCGGCCGCGCCCAGCGGGCCGGCGCTCGCCGCCGGCAACGCGGCAGCGAGGGTCGGCAACAGGCTCATGCCGATGCCGGCCAGACCGGCCGGCGGCCAGCCGGCGTCTTCCTCGCTGTCCTCGCCTTTCTTGGTGTCGGCCTTGCTGCCCTTGCTCGGCGTCTTGCTGTCTTCGCTGCTCTTTTCGGTGTCGCGCGCGGCCTGGCTGCCGGCCTGCGCGCTGCGCGCCGGCTCGCTGGCGGTGTCTTCCGAAGCTTCCGGACGCTTCGCCGCCGGGTCCTTGTCGGCGGATGCCTGCTGCGACTTGGCGCTGGGCCGCGGCGCCGGCTTGGGCGCGGCGCGCGCGCTGTCGTTGCCGAGCAGCTTGTCGAAGTCCTGGCCGCCGCTGCGGTCCTGGCCCTGCATGTCGGCGCTGCCGCCGGAGGCACTGGCGCGGGCGTTGCCGCCCAGCGCGGAAAGTAGGTTGCTCATCGGCTGTCTCCGTTGTCGTTGTCGCTGTCGGCTGCGGCCACCGCCAGGCGCACCCGGCGCGCGCCGAGGTCGTCCATCTCGCGCTGGCTGCGGCGGTCGTCGACCTTGCGTTCCTGGGCGCGGTAGCTGGCCGCCAGCTGTTCCAGCACCTGCTTGTCGCGGCTGGCCAGCAACAGCCGGCTGCGCTCCATCTCCACTTTCTCGCGATTGCGGTCCACGGTCTGGCACTGCTGCTGCACCGCGCTTTCCAGGCGATCCAGGAATGCGCGGCGGTTGGCCAGTTGCGCCAGGCTGGTGGCGGCCATCTGGCTGTTGGCGTATTCCTCGGCGTAGCGGCGCAGTTCTTCCAGCCGCGACTCGTGGGTCTCCAGCGCGCGCTGCCGCTCGGCCAGATCGCGGGCGACCTCGTCCTCGTGCTGCTGGGCGCGGCGGAGCAGGGGATCGATACGCTGTGATTGCATCATGGCTTAGTTCTCACGTTCGACCAGGCGCTTCAACGCGGCCTGGCTGTGGGGCAGATCTGCGGCCTTGGCGACATCCTGTCCGAGGAATTCCATGATTTCCGGCCAGCGCTCCAGCGCCTCGTCCACGGCCGCATCGTTGCCGCGCTGGTAGGCGCCGATGGTGATCAGGTCGCGGTTGGACGAGTACGCCGAGACCAGCCGCTTCAGCGCGCGGATGCGCAGCCGCCACGGCTCGTCGGCGATGTCCTGGACCACGCGGCTGACCGAGGATTCGACGTCGATGGCCGGATACAGGCCGCTGTCGGCGACGCGCCGCGACAGCAGAATGTGGCCGTCGAGGATGGCGCGGGCGGCGTCGGCGATCGGATCCTGCGGATCGTCGCCTTCGGTCAGCACGGTGTAGAAGGCGGTGATCGAGCCGCGGCCCTTGGCGCCGTTGCCGGCGCGCTCGACCAGCGCCGGCAACTTGGCGAACACCGACGGCGGATAGCCGCGGGTGGTCGGCGGTTCGCCGACCGACAGGCCGATCTCGCGCTGCGCCTGGGCGAAGCGGGTCAGCGAGTCCATCAGCAGCAGCACGTTCAGGCCCTGGTCGCGGAACCATTCGGCGATCGCAGTGGCGCGGTAGGCGCCGTGCAGGCGCGCCAGCGGCGGGCGGTCGGCCGGCGCGGCCACGACCACGGCGCGGCGCAGCCCTTCCTCGCCCAGCGTGGTCTCGACGAAATCGCGCACTTCGCGGCCGCGTTCGCCGATCAGCCCGACCACGATCACGTCCGCGGCGGTGTAGCGGGTCATCATCCCGAGCAGGGTGGACTTGCCGACGCCGGAACCGGCGAACAGGCCCACGCGCTGGCCGCGCCCGATCGGCAGCAGCGCGTTGATCGCGCGCACGCCCACGTCCAGCGGCATGGTGATCGGCTCGCGCGCCAACGGGTTGATCGAAATGCCGGCCATGCCGACCGAGCCTTCGGCGCGGATCGGGCCCTTGCCGTCCAGCGGCACGCCGTCCGAATCGATGACCCGGCCGAGCAGGCCTTCGCCTACTTCCACGCCGCCGCGGCGGCGCACCGGCACCACCCGCGCGTTGGGCAGCAGGCCATGGGTTTCGGCGCTGGGCATCAGCGACGTGCGTTCGCCGGAGAAGCCGACCACTTCGGCATCGACCCAGCCGCCGTCGACCTCGACCTTGCAGGTGGCGCCCATCGGCGCCTCGCAGCCGACCGCTTCCAGGGTCAGCCCGACCGCGCGACGCAGGATGCCTTCGCGGATCAGGCCGCGGCCGGCGGCGGCGTCGAGATCGAGCTTGCCCAGGCGCGAGGCCAGGCGCAGGTTGCGCGCGTCCAGCCAATCGGCCGGATGGGTGCCGGACAGCGCGCTCACAGGCCCGCTCCGGACTTGCGCATCACCGTCTCCAGCGCCGCGCGCAGGCGCGCTTCCAGGGTGCCGTCGATGCGCACCGCTTCGGCATGCACGCGCAGGTCGCCGCGGCTCAGGGTCAGGTCCGGCACCAGCCGGGTGCCCTCGGCCATCGAGGCCAGCAGCGGGGTCAGCGCGGCGATGTCGTCCGGGTGCAGGCGCACCTCGACCTCGCGGCGCGCGCCGCCGACCGCGTCCAGTGCTTCGCCGACCAGGTCCGCCAGCAGCGCCGGATCGGCCTCGTAGGCGCGGCCGACCAGACTGCCGGCGATGCGCACGGCCAGTTCGCCGAGCGCGCCGACCACTTCGTTTTCCAGCCGCGCCAGCGGCCGCGAGAAGTTGTCCAGGATGCCTTCGATCTGCGCGGTCAGGCGGCGGATCTCGGCCTGGCCCTGGGCCAGGCCCTCGCTGTGGCCGCGCTCGAAGCCCTCGAGCTGCGCGGCCGCCTCGATCGCCTGGATGTCTTCCAGGCTTGGCGGGCGCAACACCGGCTCTTCGGGCAAGGCCTCCTCGAACTGCGGCTCGGGCAGCGGCGCGGCATTGAGCTCCGGCGCGAACCAGCGCACCACGTTGCCGCTCATACCATCGCCTCCGCACCGGCGCCGCCGAGGCTGATCACGCCTTCATCGGCCAGCCGGCGCACGATGCCGAGGATTTCCTTCTGCGCGCCTTCCACGTCGGCCAGGCGCACCGGGCCGCGCGCTTCCATGTCCTCGAGCAGGATTTCGGCGGCGCGCTGCGACATGTTCTTGGTGATCTTCTCGCGCACCTTGATGTCGGCGCCGCGCAGGGCCAGGCCGAGGCGGTCGCCGCTGACTTCGCGCAGCAGGGTCTGCAGCGCGCGGTCTTCCAGTTCGACCAGGTTGTCGAACACGAACATCAGGTCCTGGATGCGGGTGCTGAGCTCGGCGTCGATCTTGCCGATCGCCGCCAGCACGCCCTGGTCCTGGCCGCTGTCCATGAAGTTGAGGATGTTGGCGGCGACCTTGACCCCGCCGACGTTGGACGACTTCAGGCCCTGGTTGCCGGAGAACTGCCGCTCCATGATCTCGTTGAGTTCGTTCAGCGCGTTCGGCGGGATGCCGTCGAGGGTGGCGATGCGCATCAGCACGTCGGCGCGCACGCGCTCGGGCAGCAGCTTCAGCGCCTCGGCGGCCTGGTCGCTGTCCAGGTGCGCCATGACGATGGCGATGATCTGCGGGTGCTCGTTGCGCACCAGGTCGGCGACCGCGCGCGGGTCCATCCACTTCAGCGTGTCCAGGCCGGTGGTATTGCGGCCGAGCAGGATGCGGTCGATCAGGCCGCCGGCCTTGTCCGCGCCCAGCGCCTGCACCAGCACGTTGCGTATGTAGTCGTCGGCGCCCACGCCCAGCGAGGTCTTGCTGCCGAGTTCGCTGTTGAACTCGTCCATGACCTTCTCGACCTGGTCGCGCGAGATGCCGCTCATGGTCGCCATGGCGATGCCGATCTTCTGCACCTCCTTGGGGTCCATGTGCTTGAGCACCTCGGCCGCGTCGCTCTCGCCGAGCGACAGCAACAGCACGGCGGCGCGCTGGGTTCCGTTCATTGCGGACGTATCAGGCTTCACTGGCGACCCATCCCTTCACGACTTGCGCGACACGCTTGGAATCCTGCTTGACCGCCTCGCGCGCCAGGCGCAGACGCTCTTCGTAGGCGTCGGGCAGGGCGATGGCGGGGCGGCTGCCGCCGGCGATGCTGGCGGTATCGTCGGCCATCGACGGCAGCAGCGGGTCCTCGTCGTCCAGCATCGACACATTGGCATTGTGCGGCTCGGACTTGTCCTTGCCGGCATTCTTGGCCGGCGCCGGGCCGGCGATCTGGCGCAGCGCCGGGCGCAGCACGCCGAACAGCAGGGCCAGCACCACCGCCGCGCCAAGCAGCAGGCGCAAACCGTTCATCACCCGCGGATCTTCCCACCAACCGGGCTTGTCCGCCGCTTCCGGCGCTTCGCGCACGAACGGGGCGTTCATCACCGACACAGTGTCGCCGCGCTCGGCGTTGAAACCAACCGCCTGCTTGACCAGGCCTTCGATGCGGGTCAGCTCGGCGGCGCTCAGCGCCTGCTCGACCATCTTGCCCTTGGCGCCCGGCCGCGGCACGTGGTCGACCAGCACCGCCACCGACACGCGCTTGATCCGGCCCGGCGGCTGCCGGGTGTGCTGCAGGGTGCGGTCCAGCTCGTAGTTGCGGGTGGCGCTCTTGGAGCTTTCGGTCGGGGTCGCGGCGGCTGCCTGCTGGGTGTTGGCCGGGGTAGCGCCCGGGGTGCCGGCGGCGCCAGGCTGTCCAGGCGCGGCGGCGCCGGGCGGCGAATTACTGGTCGCGCCGGGCACGCCCTGCGGGCCGGCCGCGGCGGTGCTGCTGTCGCTGACCTGCTCGCTGCGCAGCTTCGGCGGCTCGCCGTTGTACAGCTCGCGCGCTTCCTCGGTGACCGAGAAATCCATGTCCACGCTGACTTCGGGATTGACCCGGCCGGGGCCGGTCATCGGCTCCAGCAGTTCGCGGATGCGCTGGTTGTAGGAGCTTTCCTGGCGCCGCACCTGCTCGAACTGGGCCGCGTTCAGGGCCGCGTCGCTGTTCGGGTCGGCGATGGTCAGCATGCGCCCGCTCTGGTCGACCACGGTGACCCGCTCCGGGGTCAGGTCGGGGATGCTGGAGGCGACCATGTTGACGATCGCATCGACCTGGTTGCGTTCCAGGGTGGTGCCGCCGCGCAGTTCCAGCACCACCGAGGCGCTGGCCACGTCGCGCTGGCGGGTGAACGCGCTGGGCTTGGGAATGGCCAGGTGCACCCGAGCCTCGCGCACCGGGCGCAGGCTGGCGATGGTGCGCGCCAGTTCGGTCTCCAGCGCGTGCTGGTAGCGCGCGTTCTCGACGAACTGGCTGACGCCGAAGCCCGGATCCTTCTCCATGACCTCAAAGCCCATGTTGCCCCCGTTCTCGGTCAGGCCGGAGCCGGCCAGCTTCAGCCGCGCGTCGTAGAGCTTGTCCTCCGGCACGGTGATCGCGCCGGTGGTCTGGTCGAGCTTGAACGGGATCTGCGCGGTGCGCAGCAGGTCGGTGGCCTCGGCCGTGCCCTTTTCGTCCAGGCCGGTGTACAGCGGGGTGTACGCGGGCTTCTGCGACCAGAAGAACACGAACAGGCCCGCGGCCACGGCCACGGCGATCATCGCCATCAGACCGATGCGACGGGTGATCTGCAGGCTCTGCAGGCGATCGAACCAGGCGCCTGCCTTTTCGCCGCTGAGAGTGTCTTTGCTGAGCGCAAGAGCCATCGTTGTCTACCTTACAGCGGCATGTTCATCACGTCCTGGTACGCCTGGACGAGTCGGTTGCGGACTTCCACGGTGGCGCGAAACGCCACCTGGGACTGTTGCGCGGCCATCATCACCTTGGCCAGGCCGGCATTGGGGTCGCCCATTTCGAAGGCCTTGGCCAGATCGCCGGCCTTCTGCTGGGTTTCGTTGACGCCGCTGATCGCGCTGCGCAGGGTTTCGCTGAAGCTCGGGGCCTGCGTGCCCTGGGTCCCGGTCAGGCCCTCGATCGCATTGCTGCGCCCGGCATCGGCCACCTGCGCAGGCGCGGCCTGGCCGACCTGGCTCTGGTAGCTGCGGATCTGCGAGAGGATGGAACTGATGGAGTCGCTCATACGGGGATGTCCATGCCGGGGCGGCTACCCGGGATGGATGCAAGCGGTGTGCCGAAATCCGGCGGGTGCCGATCGGCTGCATGGACGGACGGGCGGAATGCGCGGCGCATCGCAACGACACGAAGCTTCGCCCGTACCCTCATCCGCCCCTTCGGGGCACCTTCTCCCGGGGGGAGAAGGGAGCGCACGCCGTGGGAGGGCCGACGGCGGCGTCGGCTTCCCGACGCAGCCCGGCCGCGGTCTTCGCTCCCCTGGTGACGGCCGATTGACGCGCCGCGCCGGCGCGGGTCCTGGCCCGGATCAGGATGCAATCCTGGTGCCGGTTCCGGCGGCCGCTGCGCTCAGTCCGGCAGCCACGCCGCGCGCCAGGCCTGCAGGTTGGTGCCTTCCAGCATCCAGTCGCGGCGCACCGCCGCGTGCAGCGCCGTGCCGGCCGCGGCGCGCGCCTGGGCATCGGCCAGGTGCATGCGGATGGCGTTGACCCAGTCGCGGAAACGGTTCTTGACCAGGGTGGCCGGCAACCCGCTTTGGTAGGGTGGCAGGTCGCTGGCCACCACCGGGTAGCCGCAGGCGCCGTATTCGAGCAGGCGCAGATTGCTCTTGCAGCGGTTGAACAGGTTGTCTTCCAGCGGTGCCAGCGCCAGGTCCAGGCGCAGCGCGGCCAGGGCCTGCGGATAGCGTTCGAAATCCACGCCCGGGTGCACTTCGGCCACATGCGGGTGCAGCCGCTCCGGGCACATGCCCATGAACACCCAGTGCACCTCGCCGGCCAGCGCCTGCACCACGTCGGCGATCAGTTCCAGGTCGCCGGTGTGGCTGGCGCCGCCGGCCCAGCCGACCCGCGGCTTGGCGCCGGCGCTAACCCTCGCCGGCGCGGGCAGATCGCCCCACATGCGCGGATCCAGCCGGTTGTGGACCACGCGGATGTCCGCATGCAGGCCGGCCAGTGCCTCGGCCAGGGCAGGGGTGGACACCACCACCCGGTCCACCAGCGTCGCGGCGCGGCGCAGCGAGCGCAGCACGTCCTTGGGCATCTGCTCGCGATGCACGCTCTTCAGCGGCAGGTTGGGCAGGTAGTCGTCCAGTTCGTAGACCTTGAACGCGGTGCAGAAGCGGCGCATGCGCTCCATCTTCGCCAGCTCGACGTCGCCGACCCGGCGCTGCACCACCACCGCATCGGGGGCGATGCGCTCCATCTCCACCGGATCGAGCAGGCGCGCGTAGTAGACGCCGTCGATCTGCCCGGCCTCGGCCAGCGCCTGGAACGGCTGGATCACTCGGTAGTGGCCGCTGCCGAACGCGTCGCCGGGATGCGCCAGGATCCGCGGCAGCGGCTTCCACGCCAGCGGTTGCCAGGAGAATTCGGATTCGCCCAGCTTGAAGCCGCCCGGCTGCTCCAGGCCCAGGCTCGGCGAGTAGGCCGGATCGTGCGCCATGACCGGCAGCCAGCGCTGCAGCAGGGCGTCGTCCGCAGTTTCCGGACGTGACGGCGCGGGCGGTTGCAGCAGCAGCGCCTCCGGCGTCCAGACCGTCCATTCGCCCAGCGCCGCGGCGCGCAGGCACAGGTCCACGTCGGCGCCGCCGTCGGCGAAGCCAGCCGCGTCGAATCCGGACAGCCGCTCGAACAGGTCGCGCCGCACCAGCATGCAGCGCTCGGACACGGCGCTGTAGCGGTGCGCCACCTGCAGCCGGCCCATGTAGCCGGCCTGCGCCATCGGCTCGCCGGCGAAGGCATGCCCGGCGCCGGGCAACAGCCCGGGCAGCAGACCCGCGTGGGTGATGGTGGCGTCCGCGGACACGCCCTTGGCGCCGACGATGCCGACCTCCGGGCGCTGCGCATGGTTCATCAGTTCGTGCAGCCAGCGGCCCTGGACCACGGCGCTGTCGGCGTCCAGGAACAGCAGGTAGTCGCCATGCGCCTGGGTCGCGGCCAGGTTGCGCGCCTCGGCCTGGGCCACGCGCTGCTCCAGCGCGAACACGCGGATGCGGCCGTTGCCCAGTTCGGCCACCGCCTGCAGCCATTCGCCGACCGCTGGCGCGTCGCTGGCGTTGTCGACCAGCAGCAGTTCGTAGGCCGGGTAGGCGGTGTGTTCGAGCAGGCCGACCACCAGGCGCTGCAGGGCCGGCAGATTGTCCTGGGCGATGGTCACGATCGAGACCGGCGCCTGCTGCGCATGGCCATAGTCGATGCGATGCAGTCCGCCGGGCAGCGTGTCGATCCTGGCGTCGGCATAGCCGCGTGCGCGCAGATGGCTTGCGACGGCACGCTGGCGCGCCTCGGCGCCCGCGGCAGCGTCGGCCGGCGCCGCGATCAGCAGCGGCTCGGGCAGATGCACCAGGCTGGCGCCGGCATCGCGCTGGAACAGGCGCAGGATCAGTTCCAGCTCCAGCGCGCCGCCGTGATCGGGATCGAACCCGCCCAGCTCCTGCACCAGGGCGCGGCGGAACACCCAATGCCCGGCGGTCGCCAGCGGGTTGCCCAGCACCAGGTCCAGGTCCGGATCCGGGCGCAGCACCGGGGCCAGCGTCTGGCCGTCCAGCGCCAGCCATTCGTCGGCATACAGCGCGCTGCAGTGTGGCTGCTGCGCCAGTTCCAGCAGCAACCGCAGCAGGCCGCCGGTGTAGAAACGGGTGCCGGCGCTGGCGCATAGGAACCAGTCCGCGTGGCCGAGTTCGGCCAGTGCTGCGTTGCGGTCGGCGGCTTCGTCGGCGGACGCCAGTGGCAGATACCGGACCCGCGGATCCGGCCACGGCGTGGCCGTCGCGGCGCCGAGTACGACCACGCTCAGCGTGGCGAAGGCGGCGCCGTCCAGCAGCAGGCTGTGCAGGCTGGTTTCCAGCGCGGCCGCGTCGGCGTTGCGCGCGTCCAGCAGCACCGCGAGCCGCGCGCCGCCGCCCAGCTCCGCCAGGCGCGCGTCGAACAAGGCGCGCTTGGCCGGCGGCAGCTGCCGCTGCGCCTGCCAGTCGCGTAGCGCCAGCTGGGCGCGGCCGCGCGCATACGCGGCCTGGATCGCCTGCAGCAGATCGACCGGTTCGGCGTGGCCTCCGTCCAGCGGAGTCACATGAACCACGCGCGCGTCGCCGCCGCCGCGGTACCAACCCATGGCGCGCACGCCGCGGCGGAAATCGGCGTGGCCCTGGTCGCCGATCCCCGGCTGGTCGCGGCCGGCCTGGCTGTATTGGTCCTGCGACACGCGGAAGCGGGTCAACGGCCTGGCCAGCAGGGCTAGGTCGCCGCGGTGCAACAGCTTGGCGTACAGCGCCAGGTCGCCAACCCAGTGGATCACCTTGCCGTCCAGGACCATCAACTGGTCGCCGATCTCCAGCAGATCCTGGCGCCGGCACAGCACGCAACTTGGCTCGCCGATGAAATTGATGGTGTGGTCGGCGAGAAACGACAGCAGTTCGGGGCCGTCGAGCACCACGTCGCCAGCGAACGGGAAGGCGGTGGCGTGGATGTCCGGCAGCGGCGCGTCGTCGCCGTCGATGCGCAGCCGGCGCGAGGACGCCAGCACCACGCTGGGGTCGGACTGCATGGCCCGCACCAGCGCGGCGATGCAGTCAGGCTCCAGCACGTCGTCGTCGTGCAGGAACTTGACGTACTCGCCCTGCGCCAGGCCGATGCCCTTGATGGTGCTGCCGAGTTCACCCAGGCGGCTGGGATTGCGTTGGTAGCGGATCGGGAAGCGCGCGCCGGCGCGCCTACGCTCCACCGCCGCGGCGATCGTGCCATCGGGGTTGTCGTCGCAGATCACCAGTTCCAGCGCCGGGTAAGTCTGGCCCAGCACGCTTTCGAGCGTGCGTTCGAAGTACCGGAACTTGTAGGCCGGCATGACGATGCTGACCAGGGCGTTGACACTCATTGGGACGGATGGTCTCTAAGAGGGAAGAGGCGGCGGCCGCGATGTCGGCCCCCGCACGTACGGATGCCAGCGTTGTCGCCGTCAATCCGCTATGGATGCAACATGCGTGCCGCAGTCGCTCGATCAGGACCTGCGCGGCTCCGTTGCTCGGCACCCAGGAGAGGATGCAGGACCTGGATCGGCGGGCCGGTTACCTGGATCGCACCAGGCGGATTGTCGCCGCTGGCGCGAGTCCAGCTCACGTAGGCCTTGCCGGAAATCGATATAGCCCCAATCGACAGTGCTTGGCTGGTTGCTGGTAGCGAACGGGGAAGGGCGCTACCAGCAACCTTGGCGCCAGCACCGCCTCGGCGGCGCCATGGGCAATGGCATCGCAGCCCCGGCTTTTACTCCGCCCAGGGCGGCGGTGCGGCACCGGCGACGGGGGACGCATACAAAACGAGGTCGTAGTAGTGGCCTGGAGAGTGCTGGCGTAGACGGAAGTGATAGCCATCCACCAATTTGTCCAGCTGTTCCACGATGTCCAGTAAATCCTGGGCGTAGTGGTATACACAAATAGCCATGCGGGGGCGCTGGGTACGGATGAGGTGAGAGGCGCCTTCTAGTGCTCTGGCTTCAAATCCTTCGATGTCCAACTTCAGTAGCGTCAGCTTTTCCAATTCGTCGTCCAGGCATGTAGTCGCCACGGAGATTCCGCCATCCGGCGATACATGGCTGGAAACGGTGCCGGTCTCCTCGAAGCGCAGCGTCGTATGTTCGTTGGAGATGGCTTTTTTTATGACCTTGAAATTGTGCGGGGGAAGAGGGAGGCTACTTGCGATGCCCTCCAATTTCTGAAAGTTGATGCTATCGGGTTCGAAGGCGGTGATGCTTTCGTAGTGATAGCGGGATGCTTCTAAAAACTTATGGACGATGGGGCCCTGGAAGGCGCCGCCATCGCAGAAATGTTCACGCTGGCCCAGCTGGAATGTGCTGCTATCGGCGTATTCCGAAAAGTACTCGTTGATCGGCGTCGCCCAGCAGTCCAACAGGAGGCTGGAATCGTAGGTTAGGCGGAACAACAGGTTGCTGTAGAGCGTAAAAACGCTCAAATCGTCGTCCAATCGATCCGCAAAACGCAGAAATTCATCCAGGCGCAGAAGCGTCCGCTGACGGTAGACCTGTGCGGGCTCGTACACGGCGTGCAGTCCACAGTGCGCAACGGCGAGGCAGGCATCTACCCTTTCAATGCCTGCTTGCTCGCAGAGCTTGCGGGCCAAGCCCGACTCTCCTGGGCTGTAAGAAAAATCGATGGCCAATGCCTGGGAATGCTGGGCGGCCTGTTCGATGAACTGGCGCGAACTCCAACGCGGTACCCCATGAATGGTGTCGCTGCCGCTTGGCTGGTCATCAACGGCCGCAATGACATGGCTGGGGCGCTGGACGATCTGTGGGCCATAAATATTGCCAAGGCCCGAGCGCGGTTGGAGCAGAAAAAGGGGGCGCTGCTCGAAACAGGGGATCAGCGGGTCCAAGGAAGGCGCAACGCTCAGTTGCTCAATGCCCGCGCTGGTGCAGAGGTTATTTGCAAACGCCCGTCCGCGCGGGCTGCAGGAGAAATCGATAGCGATTGCATCGGCGTACTGGCCCGCCATGGCAAGAAACTCCTGACTGCTCCAGCGGGGCGCGCCGTGTATGCGGTCCAGGTGGATGCTTTGGTCATCAATTGCGGCAACAACATGGCGCAGTTCGGCAACGACTCTCGGGCCATGCACCATGCCTATATAGGACTCGGGAGCGACGAGGAATACAGGGCGGTTGGCAATCGCGGGTAGGCGCGCAATGACATCCTCAAGCGCAGGGCGCTCCTGCTCCGCAATACGTAGAATCCGTTGGCGAAGCTGGTCATTTCTGGAGTTCATGAACGTCATGTCCCGTAGGTATGAATGGGGGTGTCGTCGCAGGCGTCGAAATAGGCCTTGACAGGCACATTCCCCCAGTAGACGTGCGGCGAGCCAAGTTCATAGCTTCGTCCGGCCTTGACGCTCCCGCGTATGACGGCGCCGGTCCGCTGCAAGGAGAGTTTCATCTGCGCTGATCGGCATCGGCATCGGCAACCGCGCGCGCTTAGCGTAAGTGCCGGCGTAGGTCGTCCCAGTCCAGCAGGTCGGTGACTACACCGCGCGCGGCCAGTAGGGCTGAGTATTGCTGCAAATCGTAGGACAACGCTGTCCGCAACGAGTCGAACTTCGGTGCGTCGAAGTCGGGCTTCTGCTCATCGAAGGGTAAGTCGCGGCTGGAGAAGCCAAACTTTACGTCATCTGTCTCAGGTGCCTCGCCGATCAGCCTCGACAGGAACTTCACACGGTTCGCCTCCTCTTTCAGTTTGTCGAGTGAGACCAGTATCAGGTCTTCCGGGCGGTACCGATCGAGGAAGCTCCTAATGCCTGCGTAGTAGAAGCTAGCCACCAGGACAGACATGAAGGGGAAGCTTCGGCGAGTCATCAGGAACGCTGTTTCGTAATCCAGCCGGCCTGCGAAGTCTCCTTGACGGAGTCTATCGATCTCTGCATCGAAATGCTGCTCGACGTAACCAGAGGAAACTTGAGGGAACATGCGTAGGTGAAGGTTCTTCTGTTCCTGGTAGGGTGTGGACGCGGTGATCTCTGGCAGTCGCTTCCCATCCCAGCTCGTGGTGGTTCCAGAGGCTTTCAGGTAACTTTTGGAAAGCGCTAGCGCCTCGCTGTCCTGGAGGGCGTTGATCTTATTCATGCGGTAGCAACTCCAGGCCCGCTCGAAGGGGTTACGCAGGCATAGCACGATCCGGGTGCCATGTTCGGGCAGCCGCGAGATCGCATAGGGGCTGAGAGCGTAGCCGGAGCTGGCATCTAGCCACGGTAGTTGTGCTGGTGCCGGCAGTTGCGGCTGCGTGCCGGGAATCAGGTAGCCATGCGGTTCCTTGATGTCCTCGACCAGATACCTTGCGATCCCGTTTTCGGTCAGCCAGCCGGCCAGGGGCGTGGTCCCGCATTTCGCCATGCCGGAGAGGAATATGTAGTTAGTTTTCATTTTGCGACAGGCGCGCGGCCCGGCTCCTCCGTTACTGTCCGTAGACCAAGAGGGGTTCGTCATAGCGGGTGTCGTACACCGTGCGGCTGGGCACGTCCCGGTCATACAGGCGTGGCCAGCCCAGTTCGCAGTGGCGGCCGATCCTGACGCCAGTGCCGACTACCGCTCCCATGCGCAGGATGGCGTGCGCGCCGATCTCCGTGCCGTGGCCGATGCTTACGCCGATGTCGCACCAGCATGAGGGGCGCAGATGTACGCCAGCGCCAATCTTGACCCCGCTATGCAGCACGGTGTTGTAGTCGATACGGCTGCCCGTGCCGACCACCACGCCGTCGCCGATGAAGCAGTTGCGGCCGATCACTGCATCGGCAGCGACCACGGCCGAAGTGCTGACGAAAGGCTCCAGGCTAAAACCGCGCGCCATCGCCAGCTGCATCAGTTCCATGCGCTTGAAATTGCCGAAGCGTTCGTCGAAAGCTACGAACATGGCTCCATCGGTCGGATTCAGCCCATCCAGCACGCCAAGATCGAATTCGTGTTCCGAGTCTTGTGGTACATCGATCCTGATGACCGCCTCGTCCTTACGCGCCTGCTTCCAGGCGTGAAAGGCCAGGTCGAGGTATTCGCTGCTGCCGATGATCCATCTAGATCTCATATTCGGTCTCCATCAGCAGCGTGTACCAGCGCTCGACCAGGCGGTTCATGGATTCATAGGCCCCCTGGGTGGGGAGCGGAGCGTCTGTGTGCAATGCCGCCTGCACCCGCTCCATGATGTCCACGTCTTCGCCAACCACCACTTTGCTGCCGTGCATCTGCGCCAGTAGCACTTGACTGGAAGAACCGTAAGGCTGTTTCCTGCGTGCGCTAAACCAATAGATTTCCAGGTCGGTCCGGTCCGGCGCGATGGGGATGTGGTGTTCTAGGGTGAAAGAATGGCCGCCGTTGGAACTGGCGATATGCATGTTCGGGAAGGCCAACCAGTTGAAGTAGGCATCCTGCTCGCCCCAGCGTTCCACTTTATCGTGCCAGGCGAAGTGCTTAAGGTTGGGTATGGGGGCTTCCGGGCCGCCGAAACTGAAACGGCGCATCTCTCGCCTCAAGGCGGCGAGCGAGCTGTCTTGCAAAGCTTCCATGGACTCCTTGGCTTGTTCTTCGTTTACCTCGGCAAAGAAGCTGACACTCTTGGCTAAGGTCTTAGGGTGGACGAAGCGCGGGTGATTGGCATCCCGAAGATTTTCGTAAGCGAGTTTCCAGTTGTACCGGCCACGCCATGTGGTCACCATGACCTCAGTGTCATAGGCGTTGGAACTACTTTCCAGCAAAGCGATGAAGTCTGCCGAAAACTGCTCCTCGATTGGCATTGGGTTGGGATCGAGGTTGACAAACAACAGGTTGCCGATGGCGCGCAGTGAAAATTCGCGCAGCTTCAGGTTGTCCTTTTCACTATTGTCCAGGCGATAGAGCGCATCGCAGTCCGGGATGTTCTTTACCCGGCCTTGCTCGTCGTAACTCCAGGCGTGGTAGGGGCACACCAAGGGCCGGCAACCGATAGCACCGGTTTGAATCAGTGCACTGCGGTGGAGGCAGACGTTCTCGAACGCACGGATTTGGCCGTGGAAGTTCTGGATCACCAGGGGAATGCCCGCGATCTTGCGGGTGATAAAGCAGTTGTTTTCCCGCAGTAGCGTCTTGAGTCCTGCAAACAACCAAACCCGACGGAAGATCTTGCGCTGCTCGCGCTCAAAGATCTCCGGTGACAGGTAGTACCTGGGGTGCATTCGCGAGCGCATGAGTCACTGCCTTGTCAATCGTGTTGGCTGGTATATGTCATGGTCGTCCGCCGTTGAGAATACGTGCGCCTTGAGGCATCAAGGCATCATGAAAGCAGCGATCCGGCAGGGCAGCCGGCAACATGCTAGGCAACAGCCACTCGCAATGGCGGCCGATCTTGGCCTTGGCTGGCGCAATGCAGCCCCGGCCCAGGGTGCTGCATTGCCCGATCTCCACGTCGTGGCCGAGCAGGACGCCCGCCTGCAAGGTGACGCAAGCCCCCAGGCGCACGTTCTGCTCGACGATCACTTGCCGCTCCAGCCAGCTACCGGAACCGATGCTGCTGCCGAAAGCCAGGTTGCAACCGGGGCCGACATAGACATTGCCCATCAGGCGCACGTCGGTGTCGACGTGGGCATGCGGCGAGACAAGATTGATCGTGCGATAGCCGGCCAGGCGCACGTCGGCCAGCAACTTGTGCCGCGCATGGTTGACCGCGCGTTCGTCGAGCGCGACGAACACCTCGGTGGTGCTGGCAACGTAGCGCGCCAGCAGTTCGCCAAGATCGAAGTTGTAGTGGTCGGCCGACGTCAGCGCCAGACGCGTATGGACAAGCCCGCAGTCCTGCGCGGTACGCTGCGCCTGTTCCAGCGCAGTGCCTTCGCCCAGCAATACGAGCGACTTCATGTAGGCTCTCCCAGCACGTTGGCGCGATACCACAGATGTTGCCGCACCAGTTGGGTTTCGTAGTCGCCATGCATGAACTGCCGGGAATGGGGGCCGAGAACTGCTTGCATGCGCTCCAGTACCGCGGTGTCTTCGGCGATGACCTCGTGTTCGATGCGAATCAGCGCGCTTAGCAAGGCCGTGAAGTCCGTGCGTTCGCTTTTTCGGCGGGCGGTCATCACCCACAGGTGGTAGTCGGTTTCATGCGCGGACACTGGATCGTATTGTTGCAGTACGAAACTGTCGCCACGCACGCTGTAAAAATTCACATTGGGGTAAATGAACCAGTTATAGAAGGCCGATTCCTCGCCATAGCTATCACAAAGCGCGCTATACCAATTCTCATGTGGCGTGATCGACGCTTTTGTTGGGAAGCTCAGTTCGCTCAGGGCAGGGCGCATACACGATTGTAGAAGCTCCTGTACGTGAGACGGAACGTTAGCTGGACGTTCAACGTTAGTGGAAGGCTTAGGCGCGTCCGTCATCAGCGGGTTGAACGTCTTGGGATGGATGAACGGGACATGGTTGTAGTCCTTCACGTTCTCCATGTTCAACTTCCAGTTGTAGCGCACGCGGTGGCAGCTGTAGATGATCTGCGAATCCAGGTGCATGGACGCTGTGAGGAAGTCTTGCAAGAACTCTGGCGAGAACTGCTCCTGCAGCGGCAGTGGATCGCCCGAGAAGTTCACGAACAGCAACTGGCCGATCTGTTCCAGACGGAACTGGGTCAGGCAGATACCGGCTTTTTCTTCGGCACTGAACTGGTACAGCCCGGAATTGGGCAGTCCGCGCAGCTCGCCTTCCGCGCCGAACGACCAAGCGTGGTAAGGGCAGACCAGCGGGCGCTTGCCGTGGCGTTCGATCTGGATCGCCGACTGCCGATGCGGGCACTGGTTGAGGAAGGCGCGGATACCGGCGTCGGTGCGCTGGACCAATACCGGGACGCCAGCCACCTGGCGCGCGAAGAACTGGTTGCGTTCGCATACCATCGAGGAAAAGCCTACGAAGTTCCACAGCCTGCCGAACAGTCGCTGCTGTTCCAGGCGCAGGCTGTGCTCGCTGATGTAGTGCTCGGCATCGAGTGCGTGGCGGGTCATTGTGCGGGTCCCTGCTACTTGCTGAAGATGGTGCGTGCGGGATTGCCGGCCACCGTGACGTTGGGCGGGACATCCTTGATCACCACGCTGCCGGCGCCGATCACCGCGCCATCGCCCACCGCGACCCCTGGCAGTACGGTCGCATGCGGATGGATCGTCACGTCGTTGCCGATGCGCACGCCGCCACCGATGAACACGAAGTTGCCGATCTGCACGTAGTCACCGATGGTGACATCGTGGCCGACGATGGTGGTGGCCAGGATGGTGACGAACTCGCCGATGCTGCAGTCCGCGCCGATTCCCACGCCGACCTCGAACAGGCTGCCGCGCCCAATGGGGGTGGGCGAGGCTTCGCGCAATTGCGGGCGCAGCACGATGAAATTCGCTCCGCGTGCCAGCAGCGGCTGGCTATAACGGCGACGCGCTGCAGGGTTGCCAAGCGCGCAGACGAAAAGATCGCCGGGCTCGGGCCGGTAGGTGTCCGGGTCGCCGAGCAGCGGCCAGCGCAGACCGGAAGCGAGTTCGGTGCGGCTGTCGAGAAAGCCCTTAATGTCCCAGACGCGGCCATGGCTGGGATCTTCGTGATAGGCCATGGCGGCGATGCCGCGACCGAAGCCGCCGGCACCGACGATCAGGACGTGTTCGCGTGGCATCTCCACAGGGGTGCTCATACCAGTTCCACGCCACCGTCCATGTTGAAGGCTTGTCCGGTCACCATGATGCTGGCGTCGGAAAGGAAGTACAGGCATGCCAGCGCGATGTCCTCCGGCTGGCCGATGCCGAGCGGATAGCGCTTGGCCGTTTCCTCGAGCCACTCCTTGTCTTTGTTGACCAGGGTGGTGTCGACAAGTGCGGGGCAGAGTGCGTTCGCGCGGATCTTGCGTCGGGCCAGTTCCAGCGCCAGGGGGCGCAGCACGCCGATCAACGCCGCCTTGGCACCAGAATAGGCGCCGACGCCGACGGTGCCGGTCAGTGCGGCGATCGAGGACAGGAAGACGATCGAGCCACCGGGCCGCAGCGC
Source organism: Xanthomonas sp. GW (assembly GCF_014236815.1). Classification (NCBI taxonomy): domain Bacteria; kingdom Pseudomonadati; phylum Pseudomonadota; class Gammaproteobacteria; order Lysobacterales; family Lysobacteraceae; genus Xanthomonas; species Xanthomonas sp. GW. Next base: position 2,733,624 of record NZ_CP051189.1, on the reverse strand, counting down.
CTGGCGCGCGAGCAGGTGCCGGGTCAGCATGGTCGGCGCGACGTAGTTGATCGTGGTCACTTCGTCGAAAAGGCTTTCGCTGATCAGCTTCATCGGCGACAGGCCGCGGATGCCGGCGCTATGCACCACGCCGTCGAGCGCGCCGCTATCGGCCGCCAGCCGTTGCACGGTTGCCGCGTCACCCAGGTCGCCGGCAAACATGCGGTGGCCTTCGCCGGGCAGCACGTCCAGCAGGGCCTGCAGCCGCGCCGTATCTCGGCCTGCCACGAGCAACTGGGCGCCGGCGCCTGCACACGCCTTGGCGACTGCCTCACCGATGCCCTTGGAGGCGCCGGTGATCAGCACGCGCTTGTCCTGAAGGCCGTACAGCGCATGCAGCAGGGTGGACGTTTCATCTGGAGAGGGCATGGAGTGTTCCGGGCTCATAAGCGGATCGGCATGGACGTTCCGCCGTCGATCGTCAAGGTGGTACGGGTGACCCAGCGACTGGCAGCGGAGAGCAAATACACTGCGCCCTTCGCGATTTCATCCGGGTCGATGTAGCCCAGCGGGGTCGGTCCGACTCTTTCATCCATGTTTGCAGTGCTTCCGAGCTTCCGCAGCATCGGCGTCTGCACGTAGCCTGGTGCAATGCAATTGGCGCGGATGCCATGTTTGCCCTGTTCCAGCGCCAAGGTGCGCACGGCCGCCTCCAGCGCAGCCTTCGAGGCAGCATAGCCGACGCTAGCGGGGGGCGCGGCGCGCGCGGTCAATGCCGAAATGTAGACCAGCGAAGCGCCCTCGTGCAGCCGGCGCTTGGCCAGCAACTGCTGGGTGAGGATGACCGGCGCCAGGTAGTTCACCGCCAGCATCTGCTGCAGGTGCTTTTCGGCGGCCATGCGGAACGGCACCAGCGCCGCCATGCCCGCACACGAGGCCAGGCCGTGATAGCGCTCGGTGGCCTCCAGCAGGCGCGTGCGGGTCGCTTCTTCGGTGAGGTCGCCGACGACGCTGCGGTGGCCGTGGCCGTGCAGCGCATCGGCTACGGCCTGCAGCCGTTCCGCGTCGCGCCCGTTGAGCACCAGTGTCGCACCCAGTCGCGCGCACAGCGCGGCCACGGCAGCGCCGATGCCGGAGGACGCGCCGGTCACCAGAATGGTCTTGCCCTGCAACGAGAAGGCGTCGGTAGTTGCGACAGACGTCATCGTCAGGACTCGATCAGGTCGGGGAATACGGCGCCGTCGATGTCGACCAGGCAGGTACCCCACGACAGGCCGATACCGAAGCCGCACAGCAGCACGCGCTTGCGGCCCGATTCCAGTTCCTTGTTGATGCGCGCGGTCATGGTCACCGGCAGCGAGGCGCCGCTGGTGTTGCCGAAATCACGCAGCGTCGAAGGCACTTTCTCCACCGGCAAGCCGAGCTTCTTGCGGATGGTTTCGTTGATCATCCGGTTGGCCTGGTGGAACACGAAATAGTCGATCTCGTCCTTGGACACGCCGGTGTAGTCGAGCAGTTTCTGCACAGCTGGCGGCACGCGCTGGGTGGAGAAGCTCAGCACCGCCACGCCGTCCAACTGCAGGTCTATGCCGCGGTGCCAGGCATCGTTCTCGTCGGCGCGGAACGGCATCAGATGTTGAATGCCGACCGGCTCGCGCTGGCCGCCCACCGGTAGGATGATCGCCTTGTAGCCGCTGCCGTCGCTGTTGAGGTCGAAATACATCGGCGCGGCGTCGGCGCTGAATTCCAGCGCGGTGGCGGTGCCGGAATCGGAGAAGATCGGGTCCTCCAGATTGGCGCTGCGGTCGCCCACCAGCAGCAGGCCCTTCTTGACCCCGCCGGCGGCGATCATCGAGCCCAGCAGGTTGATGCCGAACGGATAGGCCGAGCAGCCCAGGTTGACGTCGAAGGCGACGGTGGCATGCGACAGGCCCAGCCGGTCCTGCAGGATGATCGCGGTCGCCGGGATCGGATAGTCCGGCGACTGGGTGACCACGATCAGCGCATCGATTTCCTCGCGCTTCCATTGCAGCCGTTCGATCAATACCTGCGCCGCGTCGAACGCCAGGTCTGAAAAACACTGCCACTCCTGCGCCATGCGCCGGGTCTCGATGCCGATGTTGCGCACCAGCCGCTCGCGCTCGGAACGGATCTGCGGCCGGCAATCGGTCAGGTTGGAGACGATGCGCTTGGGCACGCAGGTCGCCATGCCGGCAAAGCGCACGTTGTGCAGGGTGGAAGTCGGCATGCTACGCCTCGGTCAGCTGGTAGAGGTCGCCCACGGTGACGGCGGCGGCCAGGTGCTCGCCGGTGATGGTCTTGCCGTATTCCATGTCGAACATCACGATCACGCCGAGCGCGGCGAGCGAATCCCATTCGGGAAGCTCGCGCAGCACGGTGTCCGTCGTCACCTCGACGGGAGTCTGGAAATCGGTCGCCGACAGGAAATTCTCGATAAACGTTGCTTGGCTCATTCTTGTTCCACAGGGTGGGCGGAGGAGGGGACAGTCGCCGGAGGGCGACCGCTTTTTGCAGCGGCTGGCACAGTGGCGCCGGCGATCAGGTTGGCGATGGTTTCCACGTCGCCGGCGCTCAGGCCGGGATAGATCGGCAGGCACAGCACCCGCTCGGATGCCTGCCGCGCCACCGGCAGCCCAGCCGGCGCGGCCGAGGGCAGGCCGCGGTACATCGGGAAATCGCTGATGAGCGGATAGAAGTAGCGGCGCACCAGGATCTCGTGCTCGCGCATCAGTTGATGCAGGCCGTCGCGGGTCAGCGGAAAGTCGTCCTCGATCAGGATCGGGAACGAGGCGTAGTTGGCCAGTTCCGGCGGGCGCGGCGCCAGGCAACGCACGCCGGGGACCTGCGCCAGGCGCCGCCGGTAGTCGGCATCGATCTCGTGGCGCTGCGCCAGCGCACGATCGATGTGCTGCAGTTGCAGCAGACCGAAGGCCGCGTTCACCTCGCTCATCTTGCCGTTGATGCCGGTGGCCACCACCGTGGTCTCGTCGACGAAGCCGAAGTTCTTCAGCCGGCTGATGCGCTGGTAGGTCTTTTCGTCGGGGCAGACGATGGCGCCGCCTTCGAAGGTGTTGAACACCTTGGTGGCGTGGAAGCTGAGCACGCTGAGGTCGCCGTGGCGCAGGATCGAGCCGCCGTCGTCCTTGACTCCGAACGCTTGCGCGGCGTCGTAGATGACCTTGAGGTTGTACGTGTCGGCGATGCGCTCGATCGCGGCGGTGTCGCATGGCGTGCCGTAGCAGTGCACCGGCATGATCGCGGTGGTCTGCGGGGTGATCGCGGCCTCGATCTTCTGCGGGTCCAGATTCAGCGTGACCGGGTCGATGTCCACGAACACCGGCTTGATCCCTTTCCACAGCAGCGAGTGCGCGGTGGCCACGAACGAGTAGGGCGTGGTGATCACCTCGCCGGTGACGCGCAGCGCCTGCAGTGCGGTGAGCAGGGCCAGCGTGCCGTTGGTCAGCAAGGCCAGGTGCCCCACGCCCAGGTACTCCGCCAGCGCCTTTTCCAGCGCCCGGTGCATGTCGCCGCCGTTGGTCAGGATGCGGCTGCTCCAGATCTTCTCCAGGTACGGCACGAACTCGTCCAGGGGAGGCAGCAGCGGACTGGTGACGGGAATGGGCATGGTGGCCTGCGTGGGTGCGTGTGAGAATCCGCGGCGCGGATCGTTGCGACGGGGTTCTGTTCTGAAAGCAAGCCATATGCCAACAGACGTGTCTACTGCTTCCGCGTTCGCCTGCGGGAAGCGCGCGACGATCCCCATCGTTCGCGACACAGCCGCACCGGGCCGGCCGGACGTGCGTCCGGAAAGCATGCGATGCGTAGAGGGGAGGGTACTTCAGTTTCGAACCGCGGTCGTTCCGTAGCGCAGCAAGCGCGCGAGGACGCGGATCGCGAGCGCGCGCTCAGCCGGCCAGTTCGGTCTGGTCGCGGTCGATGCCGTACTTGCGCAGTTTCTCCACCAGCGTGGTGCGACGCAGACCCAGCAGCTGCGCCGCATGCGCGACCACGCCCTGGGTGCGCTCCAGCGCTTCGTTGATCAGCGCCAACTCGATGTTGGCCATGTGCCCGCGCAGGTCCAGGCCGCTTTCCGGCAGCGTCGACGCGGTCTGTGCGGCCGCTTCGGACGGATCGGCGAACGCCTTGGGACCGACATGCAGGTCGACCACGTTGGGCACGCGGCGCGGATCCGGCGTGGCGATCGGCGCCAGCGGCGCCGACACGTCGATCGAGGAGGCGAAGTCGCCGCGGTAGCGCGCCGGCAGGTCCTGCACCCGCACCAGGCCGCTGGGATGCAGCACCGCCAGGCGTTCGACCAGGTTGGTCAGCTCGCGCACGTTGCCCGGCCAGTCGTAGCCGCGCAGCGCCTGCAGGGCTTCTTCGGAGAAGCGCACTTCGCCGCGTCCGGTGCGCGCCAGTTGCGCGGCGATGGTGTTGACCAGCGCCGGCAGGTCGTCGCTGCGCTCGCGCAGCGCCGGCATCTCGATCGGGAACACGTTGAGCCGGTAGAACAGGTCCTCGCGGAATTGGTTGCCGGCGATGCGCTCTTCCAGGTTGCGGTGGGTGGCGGCGATCACGCGCACGTTGCAGCGGATGGTGACGTTGCCGCCGACCCGCTCGAAGCTGCGCTCCTGCAGCACGCGCAGCAGCTTGACCTGCATCGGCAGGCTCATGTCGCCGATCTCGTCGAGCAGCAGGGTGCCGCCCTCGGCCATCTCGAAACGGCCCTTGCGCGCCGACAGCGCGCCGGTGAAGGAGCCTTTCTCATGGCCGAACAGTTCGCTTTCCAGCAGATCCGGCGGAATCGCGCCGCAGTTGATCGCCACGAACGGGCCGTCGCGGCGTGGCGACTGCTGGTGGATCGCGCGTGCGACCACTTCCTTGCCGGTCCCGGACTCGCCCAGCACCAGCACGGTGGTGTCGAACGCGGCGACCTGGTCGATCAGCCGCCGCAGCCGTACCACCGCGGCGCTGTTGCCGGTCGGGCCGCTGTCCTGCACCGCGCCGGCCTGGTGCTCGGCGTCCAGGCGCTTGAGGCTGGCGCGGCGCAGCAGGGTCTCTAGCTGCGCGTGGCGCAGCGGCGCTTCCAGTTGCCATACGTTGGCCTCGTGCAGGCCATGGCGCTGCGCGAACGCCTGCGCCTCGCCGTGGAGCAGCAGCACCGGTGGCGGCAGCGGACTGCGCGCGACCCAGCCGAAGAACGCGTCGGCCTGGGCCTGGTCGTCGAGTCCGCCGACCAGGATCGCCATCCACTCGGTCTGCCGGTGGCGGCCGGGATTGACGTCGGCCACGTCGGTCACCCAACGCGGGTTGAGGTCCATGAATTCGAGCAGGCTTACCGTGCGTTCGGCGCGGACCGCGTCGTCATCGATCACCAGGATGCGCGATTCGCTCATGCCGGTACTCCCTCTGTGCGTAAGCCCTCCAGGATCGGCATCACTTCCTGGATATAGGACAGCTTGCTGACGAAGTTGTCGGCACCGGCGCGCATGGCGTGCTCGCGGTGCTCGGCATCGTCGAAATGGCTGGCGATCACGATGTACGGGGCCTGGTCCTGGGTCTTGATCAGGCGCGTGGCCTGCAGGCCGCCCATTTCGGGCATGGCCAGATCCATCAGCACCACCTGCGGGCGCAGCGACTCGGAGCGTTCGATCGCCTCCAGGCCGTTGGCGGCGCTGCCGATCACTTCCATCCAGTCCAGCTTGCGGAAGTGGCGCATCGCGGCGTTGATGAAACCTTCGTGGTCGTCGACCAGAAGCACGGACAATTTGTTCATGTGCATTGTTTCCTTAGCCCGCGCGGGCCAGCAGCGGTTTGGCGCGACGGCGTTCGCGGGCGGGGGCGATATCCAGTTGTTCACGGTACTTGGCCACGGTGCGCCTGGCCACGTTCACGCCCTGGCGCGACAGCAGGCCGGCGATCGCCTCGTCGGCCAGCGGCCGCCCGGACGGCTCGGATTCGATCAGGCGCCGCACCATCGCGCGCACCGCCTGTCCCGAAACCGCGGCGCCTTCCAGGCGTACGGCGAAGAAATGCTTCAGTTCGAAGGTACCACGCGGCGTCTGCAGGTACTTGCCGGTAGTGATGCGCGACACGGTGGATTCGTGCATGCCGATCGCGTCGGCCACTTCCTTCAGGGTCAGCGGCGCCATCGCTTCCTCGCCCCTGACCAGGAACGCGGCCTGGCGTTCGACGATGGTGCGGGTGGTGCGCAGCAGGGTCTCGTAGCGCATCGACAGGCCGCGGGTCAGCCAACGCGCCTCCTGCAGCATCTCGCGCAACGGTGCCGCCGCCTCGCCGGCCTCGGCCAGGGCGCGCTCGTGCATCGGGTTGACGGTGACGCGGTGGGTGGTGGCCGGGTTCAGCGCGACCCGCCAGGTGCCGTCGCTGTGCCAGGCGACCACGTCCGGGATCACGTGACCCAGGTTCTCCGGCAGCAGGCTGTCGCCGGGGCGTGGCTGCAGCGACAGGATCAGTCGCACCGCTTCGCGCACGTCGTCGGCTTCGGCGTCCAGAAGGCGCGCCAGCAGCGGGTAATCGTGGCTGGCGAGCAGGTTCAGATCGCCGGCAAGGATGCGTGCGGCCAGATGGCGGCCGGCGACGCGGCCGGGCAGGGCGGCCAGCTGCACGCTCAGGCATTCGCGCAGGTCGCAGGCGGCCAAGCCGGCGGGGTCGCCGTGCAGCAGCCGCTGGCGAATCGCTTCCACCTGCGCGGCGGAGCGGTCGAAGCGCGCGCAGGCGAGCAGGGTCAGCGTGTCCAGCGCGCCGTCGAGATAACCGGCATCGTCGCTGTGCTCCAGCCAGAACGCGGCCACTTCCAGGTCGCGCTCGTCCAGTTCCATTGCCAGGCGCTGCAGCACGCGCAGTTGCGGGTCGGTGGACTCGCCGGCGGCGATGCGCTGCATGCGGTCGTCTTCGCCTTCGCTCCGGCCGGCGGCGGGGATGTCCCACATCGAGGATTCGGGCAGCTCGTCGAACGCGGCGGTTTCCAGCGTGTCGTCGTGGTTTACCACCGGCTCGAGCACGCCTTCCGGCTCTTCCAGTTCCAGCAACGGATTGGTTTCCAGCGCGCGCCGGATTTCCATTTCCAATTGCATCCCGTCCAGTTGCAGCAGCCGGATCGACTGCAGCAATTGCGGGGTCAGGTGGAGTTGCTGGCCAAGCTGGGCGGAGACGGTCGGCTTCATGCGAACTTCCTCGGTTTGGCGCCAACCCTCTGGCGCCCGTGGAATGCATAGTGCTTGCCATCTGACGGTAACAGAATCAGGGCGTTCCTGAGCGGGGTAGTCAAATTCCCGACAGCATGTGGGGAAAATCCCTACATCGGCGTAGGGGGCGCCGGTCGATCGGCGCTGCAGAGTCAACGCTGGCGGGCTTCGACGGTTTCACGGCGGCAGCTGAGCGGTTAAGGCAAGCCGCATGCCAGTGCGGCGCGTCGGGAACCCGTTCCCGGCTGCGCTCAGATCAGTTCGTTCTGGTGGCGCGCGGCCAGCAGGACCAGATCGTTGGCGCGACGGCAGCCCAGCGATTCCATCATCCGTGCGCGGTGGGTCTCCACCGTCTTGACGCTGATGCCCAGGTCCGAGGCGATTTCCTTGTTGCTCTGGCCGCGGCCGATCTGGCGCAGGATCTCGCGCTGCCGCGGCGACAGCGCGGCGACGCCGACCGGGCGTTCGCGGCCCAGCATCGGCGCGATCATCTTCGACGAGATCTGCGGGCTCAGGAACACCTGGTTGAGGCTGGCCGCGCGCAGCGCCAGTTCCAGTTCCAGCGGCGCCGCATCCTTGACCACGAAGCCGGTGGCGCCGCGGTCCAGCGCGTCGCGCACATGCACCGGGTCGTCGTGCATCGACATCATCACCACGCGGGTCTTGGGCGAGGTGTGCAGCACGTCGGTCAGCGCGTCCAGGCCGCTGCGCCCGGGCAGCGACAGGTCCATCAACACCAGGTCGGGGCGGTGCAGGCTGGCCAGGTCCACGGCTTCCTGTGCGTTGCTGGCCTCGGCGATCACGTCGATGTCCGCGAACGTCTGCAACAGCCGGCTCAGGCCGGCACGGACCAGGGTGTGATCGTCGACGATGATGACTCGCACAGTGGGAAGATCTCTCTACTCTAGTACCGCACCTTAGCCGAGCGCGCCGTCGCCGCCAACCACGCGGTGTCGCGGCGGGGCGGCCGCGGGCGATTCAGCGCGCGCGCCGGCTGTCGGCGATCTGCCGCCGGTGCAGGCGGAACAGGTGCCGTTCCAGGGCCTCTTCCAGGCCTGGCGGCTGTGTCTCGAATCGTAGCCAGAGATAGAAACCGCCGCCAGCGGCGGCTTCGGCCAGTACCTGGACCGGTAGTTCCAGGTGATCAGGGAGCCAGTCCGAAGGCTGCAGGCGCAGCAAGCCGGCCGCGCCCGGCAGCGCGCCCGAGCGCGATCCCAGTTCCAATCTCAGGCCTCGGCGCGACCAGCGCACGGGGCGCAGCGGCAGGCCTTCCTCGTGCTGCCGGGCCAGGCGGCCGAGCAGCACCAGCATCAAATCGAGCTTGGCGTCCATGCGCTGCAGTTGCAGCGGCTGGTCGCTGCGCTCTTCGCCGCCGTCCTCGCTGCGCAGGTCCTCGACCTGGGCCAGGCCGCGCAGCAGGGCTTCGCCGGCGCCGAAGCGGCCGATGCCATTGCCCAGCTTGAAGTCGGCCGGCAACGCCAGTTCGCAGCTGAGGGTGTCGTGGAACAGCTCGGCTTCGGCAGGGTGGTGTACGGCGCCGTCGGACGCGCTGTTCATCTCAGCGATCCGGCCTGCGAATAGGCGCGCGCGGCATTGTTGGACAGGCGGTTGGCGCGCAGCCAGTTGCCGGCCTCGTCGCGCGCCTGCAGCATCTGCGCGATCACCGCTTGCTGCAGTTTCAGCAGCGAGCCGATGCCTTCGCGCGAGACGTCATTGCCAGCCTGCTGCAGGTATTCGCGCAGGTTCTGCTCGTGTTCGGCGACCATGCGCTCGGCCAGCGCGTGGTCGTCGCCCTGCAGCACCAACTGCAGCTGCTGCAGTTCGGCGTGCAGCGCCTCGATGCTGACCGCGATCATACGGCGGCGACCGCGGCGAGTTCGCGTTGCTGGACGGGAATGGCATTCCACGCCGCATCGATCTCGCTGAGCAGTTCCAGCGATTCGACCAGCGCGCTGTCGTCGTTGTGCAGGTTGGCTTCGGTGAGCCGGTGCATCACGTAGTCGTACAGCGCCGAGAGGTTGTTGGCGATCTCGCCACCGGCCTCGTGGTCCAGCGAGCCGTTGAGGTGGCCGACGATGGCGCAGGCTTCGCCGATCGCCTTGCCCTTGCGCGCCTGGTCGCCCTGCGCCAGGCAGGCCTGGGCCTGGCGGATGCGCTGGCACGCGCCGGCGAACAGCAGCGCCACCAGCTTGTGCGGGTCGGCATCTGTGATGCTGGTGGACACGCTCATCTTGCGGTATTGCTCGGCGTATTGGCGACTGGAACCGTGCATGGAAAACTCCCTCGGGTGGCCTGGTGCCGCGCTGCCGCGCCGGACGGCGAAGGCGCCGCGGCGGCGGTACGTGCTGCCAGTCCGGAATGACTGTCGATGCTAAAGATATCGGCCGCTGCCCGGTCGGACTTGAGCGCCGGCAGCGTCTTTCATTCCGATGCCGTTGCCGCTACGAAGAGAACTGCTGGGAGAGGCTTTGGCTGATCGTCTGCATCTTCGCGACGATGGTGTCCATCGCGGTGAACCTGGCGGTGTAGTTGGTGGTCAGCGTGTCCATCCGCTTGTCCAGGTCGCTGAGCTGGTCGGTCAGGTCGGTGATGTGCTTGTTGAGCGTGGCGGTGCGCTGGGTGATGGTGCCGCTGGTGACGTCGAGATTGCTGTTCAGCAGCGTGGTCACACCGGCGGTGAAGCTGCCGTCGGTCCCGAACATCGCCTTGGCCGAGGCCGGGTCGCTGGCGATGGCGCTGTCGAACTTGGCGCTGTCGAAGCTCATCGTCCCGTTCTTGTCGATGGTCACTCCCATCGCCTTTAGATCCACGGTGTTGTCGCTGACCTGCTTGCGCAGCGACTGCTGCAGCCCCCGCACCATCGAGTCGCCGGTCAGCGCCGAGGCCTTCTTGTTGGTGGCGTCGTAGGCGCTGGAGGACTTCAGCAAGGTGTTGGCGGTGTTGTAGGCGGTCACGAACGCGGTGAGGTTCGCCTTCAGGCTGCTGCTGTCGTTGGCGATGCTCAGGCTGTACTTGGTGCCTTCCGCGGCCTTGGTCAGGTTCAAGGTGACGCCGGGCACGAGGTCGGCGATCGCATTGCTGCTGGAGGTGCGCTCGAAGCCGTCCACGCGCACGACCGCGTCGGCCGCGGCCACGGTCTGGGTCAGGCCGCCGCTGCTGCCGCTGCTGTAGGTCAGCGCGGCGAGTCCGCCGTTGCCGCCGGCACTGGTGATGGTCAGCGCGCCCTTGGTGCCGGAATCGACCGCATTGAGCACCAGGTGGTCGCCGTCGTCGGCGCTGACCACGCTGGCGGTCACGCCGCTGCCGCCGGCGGCCTTGTTGATCGCGGCGGCGACGTCGCTGAGCTTGCTGTTTTCGGCAACGGTGACGTTCAGCGTCTTGTCGCCATAGCCGATCGTCAAGGTGCCGTCGCCGACCACCGCGTCGTCGGCATAGGCGGCCGAGGTCAGCTTCTGCCGTTCGGCCAGCTTCACCACTTCCACGCTGTAGTTGCCGGCGGTGGCGCTCTCGGTGACGCTGGCGGTATAGCCGGCGCCGTCGGCGACGGTGGCCTTGACCGCGCTCTTGTCGGCGCTCTTGGCGATCGCGTTCATTGCGGTCTGCAGGTTGGACAGCGCCCCCTTGATCGTGCTCAGCGCCGAAAGTTGGGCGCTGGACGCGGTGCCGTCGGCGTTGATCCGGTTTTCCTGCGGTGCGCGCTGGGCGGCGACCAAGGTTTTGACGACTGCGGCGACGTCCATGCCGGAACCGACGGAAGACAGCGATGAAGTAGCCATGGGTGGGCTTCCTTACGATAGCGGGCACGGAGGCCAGCGGTAGATAGGGGTATCGGCGGCGGACGACAGTTCTTGAGGCCGCGCACGCGTCGGCGATGCCCGGGAGGTCATGCAAATCCTGTGCCTGCGGGCGGCCAGACGCAAAAAAGCCCCTCCTTGCGGAGGGGCTTTTGGTCTTGCCGGTGTCGAGCGGGCTGTTACTGCAGCAGGCTCAGCACGTTCTGCGGGACCGACTTGGCCTGCGCCAGCATCGCGGTACCGGCCTGCTGCAGGATCTGCGTGCGGGTCAGTTCGGCGGTTTCCTTGGCGTAGTCGGTGTCGCGGATGCGGCTACGCGAGGCCGACAGGTTCTCCGAGGTGGAGCTCAGGTTGGCGATGGTGGAGGTGAAGCGGTTCTGCACCGCACCCATGTCGGCGCGCGAGGAGTTGACCGCGGTCAGCGCCTTGTCGACGATTTCCAGGGCCTTCTGCGCACCGGAGAAGGTGGAGATGTCCAGGTCCTCCAGGGTGCTGGTGGTGCCGGCGACGGCGGTGGCCGAGGTGGCGATGCCTGCGCTGCTGAAGGTGACGCCGGTGGCGCCGGTGGCCGAGCCTGCGGTGAAGGAGAAGTCCTTGCCGGCCTTCAGCGATTCCAGCTTCAGTGCGCCGGTGGTGCTGTCGACCGAGGCATACACGCCGGTCTGGTCCAGCTTGTCGTTGATCGCGGCGGCGATCTTCTTGGAGATGTCGCTGCCGGTGTCGCCGACGGCCACGGCGACCGAGGCGATGCTGGCGCCGTTGACCGACATGCCGGAGAAGCTGCCGCTGGCGGTCGCGGTGCCGGAGGCCAGAGCGGCCGAACCGGTCTGGGTGGCGGCGAAGCCGGCCTTGCCCAGCGAATCGACGTTGGCGTCGACGATGCTGTTGATGCCGATGGTCTGGCCGGCATCGGCGCCGACCTGGAACAGCGCGCCGGAGAACGAGCCGTCCAGCAGCTTGGTGCCGTTGAAGCTGGTCTGGTTGGCGACACGGTCGATTTCCGAGGTCAGCTGCTTGACTTCCGAGTTCAGCGCCTCGCGGTCGGTGGCGGAGTTGGTGGCGTTGGCCGACTGCACCGACAGCTCGCGGATACGCTGCAGGTTGTTGCCGATTTCAACCATCGAGCCTTCAGCGGTCTGCGCCAGCGAGATGCCGTCGTTGGCGTTGCGCGAGGCGACGTCCAGGCCGCGGATCTGGGTGGTGAAGCGCTCGGAGATCGCCAGACCGGCGGCGTCGTCCTTGGCGCTGTTGATGCGCAGGCCGGAGGACAGACGCTGAATCGTCGTCGCCATGCTCGCGCTGGTGCTGTTGAGATTACGCTGAGCGTTCAGCGACATTACGTTGGTGTTGATTACCTGTGCCATTTTGATATCTCCTCTAAGCGATTTATCCGGCAACCCATCGGTGCCTGGAGCCTCCGCAGGGGGGCCATCAATTGGCCGTTGCCGCTGCTGAGATAAATAACGGCGCGATGTCAACAACCTTTAGCGATTCGCTGCGGAAATTATCGCGATGCGGCGAACCGGGAGCCTGTGGCACGCGCGGCGAAGAGCTTGTTTCGGCCGCGCTTTGCCAAACTTTAGCGGTCCGTTGATGACGTTTCCAAGACCCGGCAGCGATGACGAACTCGGTATAACGGCAAAAGCCCGGAGGCGTCGCCGCGCTCCGGGCCTTCGCTTATAGAGTGGAGTCGGGATTCAGCGGATCATGTTGAACAGCGACATCGACTGCATCTGGGTGAAGATGGTCTGCGCCGACTTGAGCGCGGCCTGTTCCAGCTGGTACTGGCCGATCGCATCGGCGTAGTCCAGGTCGCGCAGCGAGGACAGGGTGGTCTTCAGCGTCACTTCGTTGGATTCGCGCAGTTCGGCGGCGCTGTCGAGCGCGGCCAGCTGCGCGCCGCCGGCCGCGCGCGCATCGATCATCTTCGCCGAGGCCTGGCTGATGTCGCGCATCGACGACTGCAGGGTGTTCTGCATCGCCGCCTTGTCGGTGGCGGTGAGCGGATCCGAGTTCAGTACGTTGACCAGATCGGTGATGGTGGAGAACACGTCCTTGTTGGTGGAGGCGCCGATCTGGAAGCTGTCGCCGACCGCCGGCGCGCCGTCCAGGCGCATCTTCAGGCCGCCGAAGCTGAGCGTCTCACCGGCGGCATAGGTGCCGGTGGTGACCACGGTGCCGGTGCTGTCGCGCACTTCGTAGGCGTCGGTGGCGGTGAAGGCGACGCTGTAGCTGCCGCCGTTCCAGCCGCCGGCGCCGGAGTCGCGGCTGTAGTCCAGCAGCAGCCCGGTGCCGGTGTTGGTGCTGGCCGCATGCGCATCGACGGTGCCGTCGCCGGTGCGGATGCGCATGAAGATCTCGCTGCCGGGCAGGGCATCGGCGACCTGGGTGTCGGCCGCCACCTCCACGCTGCGCTGGGTCTGGTCGCCGCTGTAGACCACGCTGCCGTTGACCACCGCGAACGGCGCCTTGTCGTCGGCGGCGCCGGCGAACAGGTAGCGGCCGCTGCCGTCGGTGCTGTTGGACAGGCTGAGCAGGCTGGCGTGCAAGGATTTGAGTTCGGCGGCGATTGCCTTGCGGTTGTCGGTGGTCAACGCCGAGCTGTTGGCTTGCACGGTCAATTCGTTGACACGTGCCATCAAGTCGCCGGCCTGCGACAGCGCGTTCTCCTGCAGGCCCAGGCGGTTCTGCACGTTGTTGGCGTTCTGGCCGAAGCGCTCCAGCTCGGCCACCGCGCGGTCCAGGTTGACCGCGGTGCCGGAGGCGACCGGGTCGTCGGCGGCGGTGACCAAGCGCTGGCCGGTCGCCAGCTGCTGTTCCAGATGCGAGATCTTGGCCTGCTTGCCCAGCATGTTGTTGACCGACTGGCTGAACATCATGCCGGTGGAAATACGGTTGCTCATCGGATCGCACCCAGGATGGACTGGAACATCGTGTCGGCGGTGGAGATCAACTGCGAGGCGGCCTGGTAGGCCTGCTGCAGGCGCAACATGTCCGAGGCTTCCTCGTCCAGGTTGACGCCGGACACCGAGTCGCGCGCGTCTTGCGCGCTGGTGTGGATCACGTCCTGCGCGTCGGCCGCGTAGCTCGCCTGCCGCGCCGCCGAGCCGATCGTGGTGGTGAGTCCGGACACCGCGCCATTGAGGGTGATGGTGCCGCCGTTGAACGCCTTGGCGTCGTCCAGGTTGGACAGGGTCAGCGCGTTGCCGTTGTTGCTGGAGCCGGCACCGGTGGGTTTGACCGCGAAGGTGTCGCCGGCGACCGGCGCGCCGTCCAGGGTCATGCTCCAGCCGTTGGCGCTGATGGTCTGCCCGGCGGTGTAGGCGAACGGGCCGGCACCGTCGATGGTGTACTGGTTGGCGTCGATGAAGGCGATGCTGGAGGGCGTCAGCAGATTGGCGTTGCTGGCGTTGGTGGCGCGCACGTTGCTGACCTTGCCGGTGCCCAGGTTGTCCAGGTCGGCGCTGCCGGTGACCGGCGTGGCCGCGGCGATGCGCGACGGGTCGGTGATCGCCACCGCCAGGCCGGTGACCGCGTTGGCGGTGGGCTGCAGCAGGAACTTGTCGCCGGCGGCGGCGCTGCCGGACACCTGCAGGGTCACCCCGTTGACCACGAACGGATCGGTGCTGCTGCCGGTGCCGGTCATGGCCACGCTGGCGCCGGTGTCGGCACGGCTGGCGGTCCAGGTGCTGCCGTCGAACTTCAGCAGCAGGTTCTGCCCGTCGAGCTTGCTCAGGTCGCCGACGCTGGCGCTGAAGCTGGCACTGCCGGTGTTGGCGGCATTGGAGTTGACGCTGGGCGCAGACAGCGAGAAGAAGTCGCTGCCCAGATTGCCGTACAGGTCCACGCCGGCCTTGTGCTGCTGGTTGTAGGTGACCGCCAGGCCGGTGGCGATGCGCCCCAGTTCGGCCTTGGTCGGGTCCAGCACGCTGCTGCGGAACTCGAGCAGGCCGCCGATCTGCCCGCCCAGCGCGCTGTCGCCCAGGGTGATGGTGGTGCCTTGTGCCTTCAGCGCGACCTGCAGGCGCCCGGGCTGGTAGGGATCGGTGACCGTGGTCAGGGTGGAGGCGGTGGTACCGACCACCATCGCCTGGCCGCCGGAGGTGTAGACGTTGATCGCGCCGCCGTCCTGCTGGATCGCGTTGCCGCCGGTGTAGCCGACCAGCTGGGTGATCAGCGCATCGCGCCGGTCGAGCAGGTCCGGCGCGGCCGAGCTGGAGTCGCCGCCGATCTGGCCGTTGATCTTGGCGATCTCGCTGGCCAGGCGGTTGGCTTCGGTGGTGGCCGAGAGCAGGCCGTTGTTGACCTCGTTGCCGAGCGAATCCATCTGCCCGTTGAGCTGCTTGAAGCGGGTGACCAGCGAGGCGGCGTTGTCCAGCACGTTCTGCCGGGTGGCGGTGGCCGAGGCGTTGGACGACAGCCCGGTGGTGGCGTCGAAGAAATTCGACCACTGCCCGGAGATGTTGGTGGCCTTGTCGGAGAACAGCCCGTCGACGCGGTCGGACAGGCTCGACAGCTGCTTCAGCCGCGCCAGTTCTCCGCCGCTGTCCAGCAGCCGCGAGGTCGCCAGCTGGTCGGCGACGCGGGAGATGTCGGTGATCTTGGTGCCGTTGCCGATGTAGTCCGAGCCGTACTGGGTCGGCGTGGTGGTCGCGAACGACACGCGCTGCCGGCTGTAGCCGTCGGTGTTGATGTTGGCGACGTTGTGGCTCACGGTCGCCAGGGCGCGCTGGAAGGCGATGAGGGCGCTGGTGCCGGTGGACAGGACGGACATGGGCGGCTACCTCAGCGCAGGACGCTGTTGGACGGATCGGAAGTGCTGGCGAACGCGCGTTCGATGCCGCTGGCGGCGGCGCTGCCGATCGCGGCGACGGCGCGGCCGATGGTCGGGCCGCCGGCGATCGCGGCGATCTTGGCGGCGTAGGACGGATCGGTGGCATAGCCGGCGCGCTGAAGGCCCTGGGCGAAACCATGGATGTTGGTGCCGGCATTGAGCGCTTGCTGGTAGCGCGGATTGGTCTTCAACAGGCGCACGTAGTCGGCGAAACTCTCGGCCGGCGAGGCGTAGGCGCGGAAATCGGCGGTCTGCGATTGCTTGACCCCACCGACGTATTCGTGGGTGCCGGTGGTGACGCGCTCGCCGCTCCAGCCGGTGGCCTTGATCCCGAACAGGTTGTTGGAACTGGCGCCGTCGCCGCGGGAAATGCCGCGGCGGCCCCAGCCGGTCTCCAGCGCGGCCTGCGCCACCAGCGCCCGCGCATCCACGCCCAGTTCCTTGGCCGCTTTCTGCGCGTGGGGCCAGATCTGCGCGACGAAGCCTTCCGGGGTGCGCTCGCCGAGGCTGGCCGCGGCCGCCTTGGCGGCGGCGCTGGCGCTGGCATCGATGCCGATACTGTCGTCGGCCGCCGTCGTCGCCAGATCCGACCAGCGGTCGTCGGCCCCGGTCCAGGCCACGGTGGCGCTGCCGTCGGCAGGATTGCTGCCGATCGCTTCGTGCATGGCGCTGGTCTCGCGGCCGGCGATCAGATCGAGCACGCGCGCGACCTGGTGTTGCGGCGCGTCGGCGTCCAGGCCGCCCCAGGCAGCGGCGCCGGCGCCGGCGACTGCGCCGCTATCGGCCAGCGCGGAGGCACCGGCGCTGGCGCTGTTGCCGGCGCTGCCGCCGCCCTGGCCGGACACCAGCGAATACGCCTTGGCCGCCTGCGCGGCGCCGATCGACGTATTGGTGGCCGGCGCGTCGGCGCTCTTGCCGCCGCCCAGTTGCTTGGCGATCATCGCCGCCAGGCCCAGCCCTTTGCCCTCGGTCAGCGCCTTGGCCATCTGCTGGTCGTACATGTCGCGAAAGGTCTGGTTCTCGCCCGGGAACAGGGAATCGCCGAAGCTGGCGTCGCGCATGCTCTTCACGAGCAGGTTCGCGAACTGTCCTTCCAACTGGCGCGACACCTTGTCGATCCGCGCAGGATCGTTCTGGGTGGCCGCGTTCAGTTCGATGGGGGAGGCCGAGATACGCATGTCAGATGACCTCTAGCTCCGCGCTCAGCGCGCCGGCCTGCTTCAGTGCTTCCAGGATCGCGATCAGGTCGCCCGGCGCAGCGCCGACTTCGTTGACCGCGCGCACGATCTGGTCCAGCGAGGTGCCGCCCTCGAACTTGAACATGCGGCTGCCTTCGTTGGTGGCGGTGATGGTGGATTTCGGCGAGGCCACGGTCTGGCCGTTGCTCAGCGCGTTGGGCTGGCTGACCTGGGTGCCTTCGCTGATGGTGACGGTCAGTGAGCCGTGCGAGATCGCCGCCGGGCTGACCCGCACCTGCGCGCCGATGACCACGGTGCCGGTGCGGGCATTGACCACCACCTTTGCCGGCGCCGCGCCCGGCGACAGTTCCACGTTCTCGATCCGCGCCAGCAGGCCGATGCGCGCGCTCGGGTCGGTGGGCGAACGCACCGCGACGGTGCCGCCGTCGACCGCGTGCGCACTGCCGGGGCCGAAGGTGCTCTCCAGCGCCGCGACCATCCGCGACACCGTGGTGAAATCGTTCTGGTGCAGGTTCAGGGTGATCTCGCCGCTGCTGCCGAACACGTCCGGCAGCGCGCGCTCCACCGTGGCGCCGTTGGGAATGCGGCCGACGCTGGGCACGTTCACCGAGATCCGCGAACCGTCCTTGCCCTGCGCGCCGAAGCCGCCGACGATCAGGCTGCCCTGGGCGATCGCGTAGACCTGGCCGTCGGCGCCCTTCAGCGGCGCCATCAGCAGCGAGCCGCCGCGCAGCGACACCGCGTTGCCGATCGAGGACACGGTGATGTCGATCGGCTGGCCGGGCTTGGCGAACGGCGGCAGTTCGGCGTGGATCGCCACCGCGGCCACGTTCTTCAGCTGCGGATTGACGTTCGACGGCACGTTGACGCCCAACTCGCCGAGCATGTTCTTCAGGCTCTGCACGGTGAAGGGCGCCTGGCTGGTGCGGTCGCCGCTGCCGTCCAGGCCGACCACCAGGCCGTAGCCGACCAGCGCGTTGCCGCGCACGCCGCCGACCTGGGCCAGGTCCTTGATGCGTTCGGCGGCGGCCGGGGCGGCCAGGCCGGCGCACAGCGCGAACGCGGCGAGCAGGCGGCAGGACAGGGACAGAAGATTCATGGCAGGCCTCAGTACGGCGAGATGCGCGAGTTGAAGAAGCGGCTCAGCCAGCCCATCGCGTTGGATTGGGCGACGGCGCCGCGGCCGCCGTAGGCGATGCGCGCGTCGGCGACCTTGCTGGAAGGAATGGTGTTGTCCGGTGCGATGTCGGCGGCGCGCACGATGCCTTGCACCTGCACCAGTTCGTCGCCCTGGTTCAGGCGCAGGTTCTTCTGCCCCTGGATCACCAGGTTGCCGTTGGGCAGGCGCTGCATCACGGTCACGGTGATGCTGCCCTGCATGGTGTTGCTCTGCGCGGTGTTGCCCTTGCCGGCGAAGCTGCGGTCGCCGCTGGTGGAATTGTTCAGCACGTTGACGCCGTTGACCGTCAGCGGCGCGCCGAGCAGGGTCGGCGTGGCCATCGTCACCGCGTCCTTCTTGGTGATGCTGGTATTGGCGGTGGTGCTGGCGTTGGTGCTTTCGACCAGGGTGATGGTCAGCAGGTCGCCGACGTCGCGCGCGCGACGGTCCGAATACAGCGACAGGCTCGGGCCGGCGGCATAGATCGCCCCGGCGGTCGGCTGCGCGGCCTGCGCCACCACCGGCACGATCGGCGCCATCGGCGCGTACGGGCGCACGTCGCCGGCGGCGATACCCAGGCCGGCGCAGCCGCCGAGCAGCGTGGGCAGGACCAGCGCAGCGATGAGAGAGAAGGAGAACGGACGCGACATGGCGGTTTCCAGAAGAAGTGTCGGGATCAGACGTTGTTGTTCAGATAGCCGAGCATCGAATCGGTGGTGGAGATCGCCTTGGCGTTCATTTCGTAGGCGCGCTGGGTCTCGATCATGCTGACCAGCTCCTCGACCACGTTGACGTTGCTGCCTTCCAGCGAGGCCTGCACGGTGGTGCCGAGGCCATTGAGGCCGGGCGTGCCGTTCTGCGCTGGGCCGGAGGCGGCGGTTTCCGCATACAGGTTTCCGCCCTTGGCCTGCAGGCCCGAGGGATTGATGAAATCGGTCAGCGTCAACGAGCCGATCTCCAGCGCCGCGGCGGTGCCGGCGACCTGCACGCTGACCGTGCCGTCGGTGCCGATGGTCAGCGACTGCGCGCCTTCCGGGACCTGGATGCCGGGCTGGATCGCATAGCCGCTGTTGGTGACCAGCTCACCCTGCGAGTTGATCTGGAAGCTGCCGTCGCGGGTGTAGGCCGAAGTGCCGTCGGGCATCTGCACTTCGAAGAAGCCGCGGCCGTTGACCATCACGTCCAGCGCGCGTCCGGTCTGCTGCGGATTGCCCTGCTCGAAATCCTTCGAGGTGGACACCACGCGCACGCCGGTACCCAGCTGCAGGCCCGAGGGCAACTGCGTCTGCGCCGAAGTCGCGCCGCCAGGCTGACGCACCTGTTGGTACAGCAGGTCCTCGAAGCTGGCGCGATCGCGCTTGAAGCCGGTGGTGTTGGTGTTGGCCAGGTTGTTGGACACGACCGACATGCGCGTCTGCTGCGCATCCAGTCCGGTCTTGGCGACCCACAAAGCCTGATTCATGACCCGATTCCTCTGATGGTGGCCCCCAGATCCGCGAGGGGCAGGGGGACTGATGCATGTGCCGTGCCACAAATGCGCCGGCTTTTCGTCGGCAGCGGCGCGGCGCCCGTGGCGGGCTTAGCCGTTCAGGCGCAGCATGGTGTTGGCCGACTGCGCGTTCTCGTCGCCGTGCTTGATCACCTTCACCTGCATCTCGAACTGGCGCTGCAGCTGGATCATCTGCACCAGTGCGCCGGCGGCATCGACGTTGCTGCCTTCCAGCGCGCCGGTGTGGACCGCGCTGCCGGTGGCCAGGGCGAAGGCCTGGGTCGGATCGTCGCTGATGTTGCGCATCAGCCCGTCGGGGCGGCGTTCCAGGCGTTCGGCCGGCGCCTGCACCACCTTCATCTTGCCGACCACGGCCATCGCCTGCGGGCCTTCGCCCAGCGGCACGATCGACACCGAGCCGTCCTCGCCGATCTCCAGCGACTGGTGCGGCGGAATCGCCATCGGATTGCCCTGGTCGTCGAGCACCGCGCGGCCGCTGGAGGTGACCAGCTGGCCGTTCGGGGTCACTGCCAGCTCGCCGCCGCGCGTGTACGCCTCCTTGCCGTCGCTGGCCTGCACCGCCAGCCAGTTGTCGGCGCTGAGCGAGACGTCCAGCGCATTGCCGGTCACCTGCTGCGCGCCGACGTCGCGATTGAAGCCCTGGTCGATATGCAGCGCATCGATCCGCGACGGATAGCCGGCGCCCTTGATGCGGAATGCCTCGGTATTGGCCAACGCCGCCTTGAAACCGGCGGTATCGACGTTGGCCAGATTGTGCGACACCGTGCCCTGCGCCTGCAGCGAGGCTCGGGCGCCGGTCATGGCGACGTAAAGTGCTTTGTCCATGGATGTGAGCCGTGATTCGGGATGAGGGGATTCGGGATTCGAAGAAGCGGGGGTGCCGCAAACGATCAGGGGTGGCGGGCAGGGCTGGCTTCCGATCGACGGAACGCCAGCCGTGACGAATCACCAATCCCGAATCACCAATCCCGGCCTTAACGGATATTGATGATGGTCTGCGTGACCTGATCCTGGGTCGAGATCATCTGCGAGTTGGCCTGGAAGTTGCGCTGCGCGACGATCATGTTGACCAGTTGCTCGGTCAGGTCGACGGTCGAGGCTTCCAGCGCGCCGGACTGGACGCCGCCGAAATCCGAGGTGCCCGGCGCACCGGTGCGCGCGTTGCCCGAGGCCGAGCTCTCCGCCCACACGTTGTCGCCGAGCGAGCTCAGTCCCTGCGGATTGACGAAGTTGGTCATCGCCACCTGGCCCAGCGCCTTGTCGGCGTTGTTGGAGTAGCGCGCGTAGACCACGCCGTTGGCATCGATGCTGATCGAGTTGAGCTTGCCGCTGGCGTAGCCGTCCTGGCGCGCGTCGCGCAACGCGAACGCCTCGCCGTACTGGGTCGAGCCGCTCACGTCCAGGGTCAGGTTGAGGGTGCCGGCGCCGGTGCTGGGGGTGAACGTGCTCAGCGCGATCCTGCCGTCGGCGGGCGTGGTGAGCTTGCCGTTGCCGTCGAACTGGATCGTGGTCGGGGTGCCGACCGCGGTGCCGTCGACGTAGTTGTGCACCTGCCACTCGTTGGCGTTGCCGGTCTTGACGAAATACGAGGTCTGGGTGTGGCTGACGCCCAGCGAATCGTAGACGGTGATGCCGCCGGTGGAGTGGTTGTAGCTGTTGGCGTCGCTCGGCGAGAAGGTGGTCACCGTCGGCGCGCTGGCATTGCCGGGCAGGGTGAACATCAGGTTCACCGTCTCGCTCTGCTTGGGCGAGCTGTCGGTGGTCAGCAACTGCAGGTCGGTCAGGGTGCCGACCGCGAAGCCGTTGCCGTTGGCCGCCGGCGGGAACACCTGCAGCTTGGCGCCCTGCGGGTTGACCACGTAGCCGTTGTCGTCGGTCTGGAAGTTGCCGGCGCGCGAATACACCTTGGCGCCGTTGTTGGTCAGGGTGAAGAAGCCGTCGCCGGAGATCGCCAGGTCCAGGTTGCGCCCGGTCGGATCGACGTTGCCCTGCGAGAACTGCTGGGCGACGTTGCTGACCCGCACGCCGGCGCCGATCGCGTTGCGCGCCAGGCCGTAGCCGGTGGCGGAGAACAGGTCGGCGAACTCGGCGCGCGATTCCTTGAAACCGGTGGTGTTGACGTTGGCGATGTTGTTGGCGGTGACGTTGAGGTCGGAGTTGGCCGCTTTGATACCGGACAGCGAAGTATTGAAACCCATGGTGGACTCCTGTGGATTGGCCGGCTCAGCTGACGCGGAGCACGTTGGCGAGCGGGGCGGTGCCCAGCCCGGTCAGGTCGAGGTAGATGCCGTCCGAGCCGATGGTGGCGCTCTCGACCGGGGCCTGGACGTAGGTGGACAGCGCGGTGTTGGTGCCCTTGCTGTCGGTATGCGTGGCGGTGACGCCGTAGGCGCCGGCCGGCATGCGCTCGCCGGCGGTGTTGGTGCCATCCCAACTGAAATTGACTTCGCCGGCCTTGCTGGCGCTGACGCTGATCTGCTTGACCGCGTTGCCGTTGGCGTCGGTGACGGTGAGGTTGACGATGCCGGCGCCGGGCGCGGCGATCACCCCGGTGGCGCCGCCTTCGCTGCCCAGCGGCATCGTCGCCGACGGCACCAGCACCTTGTGCCCGACCAGCTGCGCGCCGCGCAGGATCTGGTCGGTGCTCATCGAACTGGACAGCGCGGTCACGGTCTTGTTGAGGTCGCCGATGCCCTGCACGGTGGACAGCTGCGCCATCTGCGAGACCATCTGGCTGTTGTCCATCGGCTTGAGCGGGTCCTGGTGCTGCAATTGCTCGGTCATCAACTTCAGGAAGTCGGCCTGGTTCAGCGACGAGGACTTGTTGTCGGTGGTCTTGCTGGTGCTGGAGCCGGTCAATCCAAGGCTGGAATAGATATCGCTGGAAACGGTGCTCATCGGTACGTCCTAGGCCGTTAGGCGGCGGGAGGGAGGGCTCAGCGGCCCATGGACAAGGTGGCCAACGCCAGTTCCTTGGCGGTGTTGAGGACTTCCACGCCTGCCTGGTAATTGCGCGAGGCGGAGATCAGGTTGACCATCTGCGATACCGGGTCCACGTCCGGCGAGTAGATGTAGCCGTCGGCGTCGGCGAGCGGATGGCCGGGCTCGTAGCGCTTGATCGGCGGATCCTTGCTCTGGGTGATTTCCTTGACGTTGACCGCGGTCAGGCTGCTGTCGTGCGGGTTGCGCACCGCCTGGAAGATCGGCTCGATCGGCTTGTAGGCCGCTTCGGCCGACCCGGCCACCGAATCGGCGTTGGCCAGGTTGCTGGCGATGGTGCTCAGGCGCACCGACTGCGCTTGCAGCGCGGAGCCGGCGACGTCGAAAATCGGCAGATTGCTCATGCTTATTGGCCTGTGATCGCGGTGAGCATGCTGCGCACCTTGGATTCGACGAAGCTCAGCGAGGCGCGGTATTCCAGCGCGGCGCGGCCGTAGGCGGCGCGTTCGGTGTCCGCATCGACGGTATTGCCGTCGAGGCTGGGCTGGTTGGCCTCGCGGGTGACCTGGAACGGATTGAGCCCGTTGCCGGTGCCGCCGACCGCGATGTGGCGGCCGTCGGTGACCTGCATCTGGCTGCCGTCGCGCTGGCCCTGCGCGGCGCGCATCGCCGCGTCGAAATCCAGGTCCTGCGCCTTGTAGCCGGGCGTGTCGACATTGCTGAGGTTGCTGGCGATCAGCTTCATCCGTTGCTCGCGCAGCGGCAGGGCGTCGCCGTGGACACCTAGGTAGGATGAAATCAGATTGGGCATGGCGCGCTCCCGCGGTTCGTTGCAGGAGTACAGGCAAGGTCTGTGCCAGAACCGGGATGCGCGCGCCGTGCGGCGCGGGGGAACGGCCTTCGCCATCGCGGCGGAAGGCGTGCTGCTGGGTGCCCGGCGTCGCGCCGGGCACCGCGGAACGCTAGGCGGCCTGGGCCTCGGCGACCACCCGCAGCCGCGCCAGCACGTAGTCGGCCAGTTCGTGCGGGCTGTACTTGGCGACGAAGGCGTTGGCGCCGACGCGCTCGACCATGGCGTTGTTGAACACCCCCGACAGCGAGGTGTGCAGCAGCACGTACAGGCCGGCCAGGCCGGGGTGGCGCCGGATTTCCGTCGTCAGCGTATAGCCGTCCATCGCCGGCATCTCGATGTCGGAGATCACCATGGCGTAGCGCTCGGCCGGATTCTCGCCGCCCGCATGGATCTGCAAGAGATGGTCCAGGGCCTGGCGGCCGTCGGACAGCAGGGTGGCGCCGACCCCGAGCTGGTCGAGCACGCTGCGGATCTGCTGCCGCGCCACGCGCGAGTCGTCCACCACCAGCACCTGCAACTGCGAGCCGGTGAGCGCCAGCGCCGGGTCGATCAGCGCCTCGGTGCGGTTCTGGGCGATGTCGGCCAGCACGCTTTCCACGTCGATGACCTGGATCAGTTCGCCCTGGAAGCGGGTCACCGCGGTCAGGTAGCTGGATTCGGCACCCAGTTCCGGCGGTGGATGGATGTCCTCCACCGCGATGTTGACGATGCGCTCCACGCCGCTGACCAGGAAGCCCTGCACCGAGCGGTTGAACTCGGTGACCACCAGGTAGCCGGGCGCCTTGTCGGCCTGCGTCTCGCGTTCCGGATGGCCGATCGCCAGGCCCAGATCGAGCACCGGCACCGAACGGCCGCGCACATCGGCTACCCCGGAGAATTGCAGTGGCAGCCCCGGCACCTGGAACAGCTCCGGCCGGCGCAGCACTTCCTGCACCTTGAAGACGTTCACGCCAAAAAGCTGACGGCCGCCCAGCCTGAACAGCAGCAGGGCAAGCCGATTGTGGCCCGCCAAGCGGGTGCGCTGGTCGATTCGGTTGAGCAGGTCATGAGACATGGGGTTCATATCGGCGCCTTCGCGGCGGAACTTGAGGCCGGGCTGTCGGCGCGCGGGGGGCGAATTGCGGCACGGGCTTTGCATGGGACTGGCGACACCTTCATTAGAGAGATGGCCATGCGCCTGATCCTGTTAGTGGTCCTGCTGGCGGCGATGCCGGCCTGGGCCGCGGAATTCCAACCGGTGGAGTCGATCCGCGCCGCGGCGCTGTCCACCCTTGGCGCCGATGCCGAAGCCGAGGCGACCCTGGACCCGTCGGTGCGCGTGCCGCTGTGTCCGGTGTCGCTGCAGGCGCAGCCGACCGGGACCACGACGGTGGAAGTGAGTTGCCCGCGCGAGGCCGGCTGGCGCCTGTTCGTGCCGGTCAAGGTGCGGCGCCTGCAGAACGTGCTGGTGCTGGGCCGCGGCCTGGCCGCTGGAGAAACCGTCGGTGCCGCCGATATGGTCGTCGAGAAGCGCGACGCGGCGCGGATCGTCGGTGCGGCAATGACCGATCCGGCCGCGGCGATCGGCAGGGTGGTGCGGCGGACCCTGCCGGCAGGCACCTTGCTGTCGGCCAGCGATCTGGTCGCGCAGCGGCTGGTGCGGCGCGGCGACAATGTGGCGCTGGTGGCGCGCAACGGCGCGCTGGAAGTGCGGATGGCGGGCCGCGCGCTCAGCGACGGCGGCGAGAACGAGCGGGTGACCGTCGAAAACCTGTCGTCTCGCCGCGTCGTTCAGGGAACCGTGTCACAAAATGGCGACGTTTTTGTGACGCGTTGAGATCTGGCCTAAAGTTCGTCGGTGTAGGGCCGTTACCTACACCGAACCCGTAGCAGGATGTCGTCATGAGCCAGAAAATTGAAGGGAATTCGCCGACCCAGGCCACCCTTCGTACTTCGACCGTCAACACCAAGGCCGCCTCCGGCGCGTCCGAGGACGGCAAGACGAGTGCGGTGGGCGCCACGGCCGCAACCGATAGCCTGCGCCTGACCGGCGAAGCGTCCGGGCTGCAAAGCCTGCAGCGCGAGCTGGCGGCGGCGCCGGCAGTGGACAGCAACCGCGTCGAGTCGGTGCGCAACGCGTTGCAGAGCGGCAGCTACAAGATCAACCCCGACGCGATCGCCAGCCGCATGCTGGAGATGGATCAGCAGCTCAGCGCATGAACACGACCGTGACCAACCCCTTGCAGCAGCTCAGCGACGCGCTCGCCGGCGAACGGCAGGCGTTGTTGGATCACAACGTGGAAGGCCTGATGCAGGCGACCAGCGACAAGCTGGCCGCACTGCGGGCGCTGGAAGCCAACGTGCCGGCCGGTGCCGAGGCTGAGTCGTTGCTGCGCCAGCTGGCCGACGCCAACCGCGCCAACGGCGCGTTGTTGTCGCGGCGGCGGCGCGAGGTCAACTGGGCGCTGCGGCACCTGGGACGCAGCGAGAGCGCCTCGTCCTACGATGCCAAAGGCCAGTCCAGCACATTGCGGATGAGCCGCCCGCTGGCGATCGCCTGAGACGCCGATCGCGGCACCGCCGGCCATGTGCCGGCATCTGCGCACCTGGCGATGGCATCGGCGTATATTGAGCGTCCGCTCGTTACCCGTTGCCTTTCGTGAATTTTGCCGATCCCGATTACACCGACACGGTGCCGTTGCCTTCGCGCAAGAGCCTGCTCGCGCTGAGCGAGCTGATCGACGAAGGTCTGGTGCTGTTCCGCGCCGACGGCCGTCTGCTGCTGGCCAACAGTGCCGCCCGCGGCCACCTGTGCAATGCCGAAGTCTTCGACGACTGCGCCCTGGGCGAACGCCTGGCGCAGTGGCTGCCCAGCGATGCGCTGTCGCAGGCGCGCAGCAACGGTCGCTGGAGCGGCAGCCTGCCGACCGAAGAACACGTGGTGCTGGCGCATCTGTATTTCCATGCCGACGGCGACGATGGCCACTTTCTGGTGCTGATCCAGGGCATCGAAGGCCAGCAGGACTACGAACAGGAACTGCAGCAGCGCCACGCCGAGTTGCGCCAGGCCTATCTGCGCCTCAACGGCGCGCAGGAAAAGCTGCTGCAATCGGAGAAGATGGCCTCGATCGGCCAGCTCGCCGCCGGCGTCGCGCACGAGATCAACAACCCGATCGGCTACGTGCATTCCAACCTGGGCAGCCTGCAGGAATACCTGCGCAGCCTGTTCACTCTGATCGAAGCCTACGAGCGCGCCCTGCGCGCGCCGGATCCGAAGGCGCTGATCCCGGAAATCGACGACATCCGCAACCGTTTCGACATCGACTTCATCAGCCGCGACCTGCCGCAGCTGATGGCCGAGTCGCGCGAAGGCATCGAGCGGGTGACGCGGATCGTGCGCGACCTCAAGGATTTCTCGTACTCCGGCCGCGAGGAATCGTGGAAGCTGGTGGACCTGCATTCCGGGCTCGAGTCCACGATCAACATCATCTGGAACGAGCTTAAGTACAAGGTCACCCTGGACCGCCACTACGGCAACCTGCCGCTGGTCGAGTGCCTGCCGTCCGAGCTCAATCAGGTGTACATGAACCTGCTGCTCAACGCCGGCCAGGCGATCGGCGAGCGCGGCACCATCGTGGTCAGCACCGGCCAGGACGGCGAGGAGGTCTGGATCGAGTTCAAGGACTCCGGCGCCGGCATTCCGGCGGACCTGCTGCAGCGCATCTTCGACCCGTTCTTCACCACCAAGCCGGTCGGCAGCGGCACCGGCCTGGGCCTGTCGATCTCCTACGGCATCATCAACAAGCACCACGGCCGCATCGACGTGACCAGCACCGTCGGCGAGGGCTCCAGCTTCCGGATCGTGATTCCTGTTAGGCAGCCTAAGTAGGAGCCGGGATTCGGGATTTGGGATTGGGGATTCGCAAGAGCGGTTTTGCGCTTGCTTTTCCAGTCCTTGCGTGTCGAGGAAAAGCCGGAATCGCTGCTTTTGCCAATCCCCAATCCCGAATGCCGAATCCCGGCCCGTCAGGGCCCAGCATCCCGCCGCTGTTCGTCATGCGTGCGGAACGCCTGGCGGATGTGTTCGCGCAGTTCGTCGTCGTTCCAGGGCTTGGTCAGGAAGCGGTAGATCGCGCCGCGGTTGATCGCGTCGGTGACGGTGGCCAGGTCGGTGTAGCCGGATAGCACCAGGCGGATGGTGTCGGGGTAGAGCATCTTCACCCGGCCCAGGAACTCGGTGCCGCTCATGTCGGACATGCGCTGGTCGGACAGGATCACCTGCACGTCGTTGGTGGCGAGCAGGTCGAAGGCGTCGCGCACGTTGCCGGCGGCCAGGATCCGGTAGCCGTCGCGGCGGAACAGGCGCACCAGCGAACGCAGCACGTTCTCCTCGTCGTCGAGCAGCAGCAGGGTGCGGTCCGGGCGGGTCTCGGTGAACGACTCCGGGCGCAGGTAGCGGCGCCGCAGCGCCATGCCCGCGGCCTCGGCCGACATCGGTTCGCCAAACAGGTAGCCCTGGAAGATGTCGCAGTCGTTGCGGCGCAGGAAGCCCAGCTGCGCCTGCGATTCGACGCCGTTGGCGATCACCACCATGCCCAGCTGGTGGCCCATGGCGATGATGGCGCGGGCGATCGCCGCCTCGCGGTTGCCGGCCGGCGCGCTCTTGATGAAGCTGCGGTCGATCTTCAGCTTGTCCACCGGATAGCGCACCAGCGCGCTGAGGCTGGAATCGCCGGTGCCGAAGTTGTCCAGGCTCAGGCTGATGCCCTCGCGGCACAGGTTGGCCAGGGTCTCGTGGACGAAGTTGACGTTGTTGGTCAGCGCGCTTTCGTTGATCTCCAGCACCATCATCTGCGGCGGCACGCCGGCGGCCTGCAGCGCCGACATCACTTCGTTGAAGAAGGTCGGGCGCAGCAGCTGCAGGGTGGAGACGTTGACCGCGATGGTGAAGTCGTCGAAGCCCTGGTCGCGCCACAGCCGCGCCTGGCGCAGCGCGCCCTCCATCACCCAGGTGCCGATCTGCACGATCACGCCCAGCCGTTCGGCGGTGCGCATGAACCGTTCCGGCACCAGGATGCCCAGCGTCGGCGACTGCCAGCGCAACAGCGATTCCATGCCGACCACGCGGCCGTCGCGGGCGCTGACCATCGGCTGGTAGCGCAGGCGCAGCTCGCCGTTGGGGATCGCATCGACGATCTGCCGCGAGATGATGCTCTCGCTGTGCGCGCTGGGCGGGCCGTCGGCCGCGTACAGGCGCACCATGTTGCCGCCTTCGCGTGCGGCCTGGTAGACCGCGTCCTCGGCGTAGTCGAGCAGCGTGGACAGCCGCGTGGAGTGTTCCGGGCACAGGCTCACGCCGATCTTGCCGGTCATGAACAAGGTGTACGGCAGCACCGACAGCGGCAGTTCGATCTGCTGCCGGATCTCTTCGGCGAAGGCCTCCGGCGGCGGCACGTCGGCGGTACGCGGCACCGCCATGACCAGTTCGTCGCTGCCGTGGCGCCACAGCAGACCGCGCCCGCGCAGGTGCGCCTGCAGCCGATGCGCCAGCAGCGCCAGCGCGTGGTCGCCCACTTCCGCGCTCATGTTCTCGTTGATCGAGGCGAAGTGGTCGATGTCGATGTGCAGCAGCATCACCCCCGGCCCGCCGGCCAGCGACTCGGCGATCATGCCGGTCAGCGCGGGGTGGCCTGCGCCCAGGCGCGACGGAAGTTCGTCGTCTGGCGGCACGGGGACAGCGGGATTCCACATCGTTTCAGGGTCCAGGTGGGTGCGTCGGCGTCGCCGCCGTCGTATAGGGCAGGCACAGCGTCACCCGCGTGCCGGCACCGGGCGCGGTGTCGATCTGCAGGGTACCGCCTGCGCTCTGCGCGCGCTCGCGCATCACGATCAGGCCCAGTCCGCGCGGTCCGGCCGGATCGAAGCCGTCGCCGTCGTCGACCACCTCCAGGCGCAGTCGCCGGTGCTGCTCGTCGCTCAGCGCCATGCGCACTTCGCCGGCGCAGGCGTGGCGCAGCACGTTGGTCAGGCTTTCCTGGGCGATGCGGAAGCAGGCCTGCTCGACCTCGCCGCTGGGCCGCGCGGGCAGGGTGGCGATCTCCAGCTGCAGGCGCACCGGCGAGGCGCGGAACAGCATGCCGGCCTGCCAGCGCAGCGCCGCCTCCAGGCCGAGCGCGTCCAGTTGCGGCGGGCGCAGCAGGGTGGACAGGTTGCGCAGCTTGGTGATGCTGCTGTCGGCCAGCTGCACGATCTCGTTGAGGTCTTCGCGGCGGCGCTCGGCATCGGCTTCGTCCAGCGCCGCGTGCGCGGACAGCTTCATCGCGGTGATCGCCTGGCCGATGTCGTCGTGCAGGTCGCGCGAGATCGCGCGGCGCTCGTCCTCCTGCAGCGAGAACAGCCGCCGCGCCATCGCCTGCAGCTCGCGGTTGCTCAGCGCCAGCGCGTCGCGCATGCGCTCGGGCTCGCTGAGGTCGCGCACGATCAGCAGCTTGCAGTCGCGGCCGCTGTAGCGCACCTTGCCGAACGACAGCCCGGCGTGGAACAGCGAACCGTCGCGCCGGCGCATGCGCGCGGCGGCGCCGCGCTCGCCCTTGTCGCCGGCATCGCGCATCTGCTCGCGCACCTGCTGCAGGTCGCTGGGGTAGACCAGGCCCTGCAGCGGTTCGCCGAGCAGGTTCTCGCCCTCGTAGCCGAACTGCCCGGCGCAGGCGGCGTTGGCGTACAGCACGTGCTCCTGGTGCAGGATCGCCACCCCGTCGGGCAGCACCCGTACCAGTTCACGGAACTGCTCCTCGCGCTCGTGCAGCAGGCGCCGCGAGCGTTCGTGCTCGGTCACGTCCTGCAGGGTGCCGCGCACGCAGGCCGCGCCATCGTCGTCGCTGGCCGATTCGGCGCGCAGGTGCAGCATGCGCGCCTGGCCGTCGGCGGCCAGCACCGGCAGTAGCATGTCCAGTTGCACCGGCGCGGCGCCGCACAGGTCCTCGAGCATGCGCTGGATGCGCGCCTGCGACGCCAGGTCGGCGGGGATCAGCAATTCCTCCAGGCGATGCTGGCGCGGCGCCTCCGGCGCGCGCCGGCCGAGCATCTGGTAGACCTGGTCGGAATAGCGGCCCAGGCCGCTGCCCGGGTCCAGTTGCCAGGAGCCGAGGCGGGCGATCGCCTGCGCTTCCTCCAGCCGCAGCAGCGCCTGATCGCGGCGCTGCTGCGCCTCGTGCTCGGCGCTGCGGTCGCTGATCACCACCAGCCGCGCGCCGCGGCCGCGGTAGTCCAGGCCGGTGCTGCGCGCCTCGACCATGCGCTGGCTGCCGTCGCGCAGGCGCAGCGGCTCGGCCACCACGCAGACCTTGGAGGGGGCGTCGCGGATCGCCTGGATCACCTCGCTCATGCGCTCGGCGGCGTCGGCCGGCCATAGCCGGCCCAGTTCCAGGCCGACGAAGCTGTCGTGCGGCCAGCCGAAAAAGGCGATCGCCGCCGGATTGACGTCCACCACCCGCAGCGTTTCCGGATCGTAGACCAGCATCGGGCTGGGATTGGCCTGGAACATCTGCCGGTAGCCGGCCTCGGACAGCGCCAGCTGCGCATGCACCTGAACGGCGCCGCGCACCAGCGGGCGCAGCAGGCAGTACAGGGCGATGGCGGTCAACAGCAGGAACACGGCGTCGTTGACCAGTTGCAGCACGGCCAGGGTGTGCGTGTCGTTCACGAACCGGACCAGCAGCAGGTCGCTGCCCAGCGACCAGATCAGGCCGATCAGCAGGTACAGCAGTGCGGTCCGCCAGATTCCCCGGTCCAGCCGCTGCGCCAGACGCATGCCCGCGGACGGGGAGGTCGGGGAGAGATCGCGTTGTGGTTGCATGCCCCGACAGCCCGATGCGGCGGTATTCGTCCACCGCCATCTTACCGGCAAGCGGCCATTGCGGCCCAGCGCGCCCGGCGCCACCGCCGGCCCGGCGCTCAATTAATGCCGCCGGGTGCCGTTATCTCCTTCGTCCGCCAGCACCAGCGCGGCAGAAACGGAGCACCTCGGCGTGGATCAAGGCGTCATCGCAAGCTTGCTGCAGCATCCGCTCACCTCGGCCGTGGTCCTGTTGGACGCCGAAGGGCGGCCGCTGGCCGCGAACCGGGCCGCGCAGGCGCTGGAGCTGCCGCGCACGGTGGAGGCCTATGCCGAGCTGATGCGCGACGTGCGCGAGCGCCTGCTCAACGGCGAGAGCATGCTCGCCTGCGCGCTGCCCGGCACCGCCGGGCGGCGCCTGGACGGGTGGCTGCGCGCGGTGCGCGACGACGCCGGCGCGCTGTTGGCCTATACCCTGAGCGTGCCCGAGCCGGTCGGCAGCGACGGCGCCACGCGCTGGGAAATCGCCCTGGACAGCGCCGAACACGGCCTGTGGGACTGGGACATCCCCAGCGACCGGATCTTCCGTTCCGAGCGTTGGAAGCAGATGCTCGGCTACGAGGGCGACGCGCCGGACTACGGACTCAACACGCTGCTGCCGTTGGTGCACAACGACGACCAGGCGCGCCTGCGCGAGGCGATCCGCGCCCATTTCGAAGGCCGCAGCGCGACCTACGTGTGCGAATTCAGGCTGCGCCAGCAGGACGGCCAGTGGCGCTGGATCCTGGACCGCGGCCGCATCGTCGCCCGCACCGCCGACGGCAGCCCGCTGCGCATGGTCGGCACGCATACCGACATCCACGAACAGAAGCTGCTCGAGCAGCGCCTGCGCGACCAGCAAACCCTGCTGCGCGAGGCGCAGCGCATGACCCGCATGGGCAGTTGGTCGTGGGATCCGCTGCAGAACCGGATCTGGTGGTCGCGCGAGTTCCTGCGCGTCACCGGCCTGACCGAGGAGCAGGTGCCGAGCAGCCGCGGCTGGCTGCGCCTGCTCAGCCGCGAGTCGGCGGCGCAGGTGATCTCCACCTGGCGGCGCATGCAGCGCGACGGCAAGCAGGCCAATTTCGAGGTCGAGCTGGTGCGCGGCAGCGAGGCGCCGCTGCACCTGCGGGTGTGGGCGCAGCCGCAGCTGGAAGCGGACGGCCGCGTGCAGCGCGTGCTCGGCCAGGTGCAGAACATCACCGAGCAGCGCCAGACCGACGCGCTGATCCGCTGGCGCACCGAACTGCTCAACCGCGTCTCCGCGCTGGGCAAGATCGGCGGCTGCGAGATCGAGGTCGGCACCCGGCGCATGCAATGGACCGAGGAGTGCTACCGCATCCACGGCCTGCGCAAGGAAAACATCGACCTGGACCAGGCGCTGGCGCTGTACACCCTGGATTCGCGCGACGCGTTCGAAACGGCGCTGGCGCGGATCGCCCACGGCGGCCTGCCCGAGCAGCTGGACCTGTGCTTCCATCGGCCCTCCGGGCACCGTGTATGGGTGCAGGTGCTGATCGAACTGGACGACCGCGACGGCCTGCCGCCGCGCTTCGTGGTGCTGTTCCGCGACATCAGCCGCGAACGCGAGGCCAGCGAGCGGATCGAACTGCTGGCCCACTACGACCTGCTGACCGGGCTGCCGAACCGGCAACTGCTGCGCGAGCAGGCGGAAGCGGCGATGCACGACGCGGTGGAGCGCGGCAGCACCCTGGCGATGCTGTTCGTCGACCTGGACGGGTTCAAGAGCATCAACGATTCCTTCGGGCATGCCACCGGCGATGCGTTGCTGAAACTGGCGGCCACGCGCATGCACCAGCAACTGCGCACCAGCGACCTGTTCGGGCGCTTCAGCGGCGACGAGTTCCTGGTGGTGCTGCGCGACCTGGCCGAGCCGGGCGACGCCGGCCATGTGGCGCGCAAGCTGATCGCGGCGCTGGCCGAGCCGCTGCACAATGGCGAGAACGTAATCAAGATCGGCGCCAGCATCGGCATCGCCTTGATGGAAGACGGGCGCCAGGACTTCGACAGCCTGCTGCGCGCCGCCGATGCGGCGATGTACGCGGCCAAGGAATCGGGCCGCAACACCTGCCACTACTACAGCCAGGACGTGCTGCTGCGCGCGCAGCGGCGCCTGGAGATCGAGCATGCGCTGCACGGTGCGCTGGACCGCGAGGAGTTCTCGCTGGTGTACCAGCCGTTGGTGCACGCGGCCGGCGAACGCGCGCCGGCGGTCGAGGCGCTGTTGCGCTGGCACCGCCCCGGTCACGGCCATTGCAATCCGGCCGAGTTCATTCCCATCGCCGAGGAATGCGGCGAGATCGTGCGCCTGGGCGACTGGGTGATCAACGAGGCCTGCCGTCAGGCCGCGGCCTGGGATGCGGCGGGGCTGAGCTTCGACCGCGTGTCGGTCAACGTCTCGGCGATGCAGCTGCGCGACCGCGGCTTCGCCGAGCGGGTGATCGAACTGTGCCAGCGCAACGGCTGGTCGCCCAAGCGGCTGGAACTGGAACTGACCGAATCGGCGCTGATCCGCGACACCGAATCGCTGCGCCGCTGCTTCGAACTGTTCGAGCAGGAAGGCGTGCTGCTGGCGGTGGACGACTTCGGCACCGGCTTCTCCAACCTACATTACCTCAACCGCTTCCCGGTGCAGCGGCTGAAGATCGACCGCAGCTTCGTGCAGGACATGTTGATCGACAGCGGTACCGCCAAGGTCACCCAGGCGATCGTGCAACTCGGCCATGCGCTGGGCATGCAGGTGGTGGCCGAGGGCGTGGAGACGGCGCAGGAAGAGGCGCTGCTGCGCGAGCAAGGCTGCGACGAGATCCAGGGCTATCTGCACTCGCGGCCGCTGCCGCCGCGCGAGCTGGCGGCCTGGCTGCGCGCGCGCCAGGCCGAGACGCCGGCGACGCTGCCGCGGCTGGTGCTTGCTGGTCAGTGAACGCGCGTTGCCGGCGCCCGCCGGACGCGGTTGCGGCACCGCGGTTGCTGGCTATACTTCGCGGCCATCGTTCCCGGCCAGAGGCCACTTCCTTGGACAGTCATCCTAGACCGACGCTGCAGCTGTCGAGCTGACAGGACCGCCAAGGTCTGGGTTCGTCCCAGATGGGTCCCGTCCGCTCAGGACGGGATCGTTCGCCAGCGCTGCACCGGCACTGGCAAGACACTCCCGCAGCACGCAAGCCCGATCCGCGAGGACCCCGAGCGTGGCCCCTGGCGTTTCCGCATTCCGGAGCCGCCCATGCATCTGTCGTCGTCGTTGTCGCCATGCGCCGCGTAAGCGCTACCAGTTGTGCGTGTGCGTGCCGAAACCGGTCCGTGGTCGGCGCATGCTGCCGCCGCTGCTCGATCCGCACTGCACGCCAGCGTGCGGCGTCTGTGCGCCTGCCGGTCTCACCGGCGGCAACCCGATCTTGCTGGGCACGTGCCGTCGCGAACGCGCCACGGCCCTGGCCGACGCCGGCGCGCCTGCCGCGATCGACGCCGCGACCGGCATCGGGCCGATGGCCTCTCGGCGCACCACGAACGCGGCAAAGCAGCGGCTGACGCCTGGCTTGCATATTCGCCCGCCACACTGAGCGGTCGTCCCGCGCCTGTTTCCCTCACTCCTCCCAACCCGTGCGCCGCCGCTGGCGTCGCAGTCCTGCTGGAACCTTCCCATGGTGCTATTCCCCCGCGACCGCAACGCGCCCGGCACTGTCGCCGCACGCACCGGCGTGCTGCCCAATTTCCACGATCTGGCGGTGTTCGCGCTGCTGCTGGCGCTGGGCGTGCTGCTGTTGCACGGCGCCGCCGACATGCGCGCGCCGCTGCCGCCGCCGGGCACCGAAGCGGTCTCGCTGGATCTGCGCCAGCTGCCCGAATACGGCCTGCGCACCACCTTGCGCATGTTCGCGGCGATGGCCGCCTCGCTGGCGTTCACCTTCGTCGTGGCGACCCTGGCGGCCAAGAGCCGCCGCGCCGAGCGGCTGATCGTGCCGGCGCTGGACATCCTGCAGTCGGTGCCGGTGCTGGGCTTTCTGACCTTCACCGTGACCTTCTTCCTGGGCCTGTTCCCCGGCCGCCAGATCGGCGCCGAGCTGGCCTCGATCTTCGCCATCTTCACCAGCCAGGCCTGGAACATGGCGTACTCGTTCTACCAGTCGCTGCGCAACGTGCCGCGCGACCTGGACGAGGTCACGCGCGGTTTCGGCCTGTCGTCGTGGCAGCGCTTCTGGCGGCTGGAAGCGCCGTATGCGACGCCGGCGCTGATTTGGAACATGATGATGTCGATGTCCGGCGGCTGGTTCTTCGTGGTCGCCTCCGAGGCGATCACGGTCGGCGACCACACCCTGGAACTGCCCGGCATCGGCTCCTACCTGGCGTTGGCGATCGCGCAGCGCAACTTCGCCGCGGTCGGCTGGGCGGTGCTGGCGATGGGCGTGCTGATCGTGCTGTACGACCAGTTGCTGTTCCGTCCCATCGTCGCCTGGTCGGACAAGTTCCGCGCCGAACTCACCGCCTCGCAGGACAAGCCGCAATCGTGGCTGTACGACCTGTTGCGGCGCACGCGCCTGGCCAAGCGCCTGGTCGCGCCGCTGGCCTGGGTCTGGCAGCGCACCTTGCTGCTGCGCTGGGCACCGCGGCGCCCGCGTCCGGCGGCGGCTGCCGTGCACGACGCCGGCGGCAACGTCTGGGGCGACCGGCTATGGAGCGCGGCGCTGGCCATCGCCGGTCTGGCTGCGGCCTGGTTCGCGTTCGATTACGGCCGCCAGCACCTTGGCCTGCACGACCTGGCCGAAGCGTTCGGCGGCGGCCTGGCCACGCTGCTGCGGGTGGTGGTGCTGATCGCGCTGGCCAGCGTGGTGTGGGTGCCGATCGGGGTGTGGATCGGACTGCGCCCGAAGGTGGCGCAGCGGGTGCAGCCGCTGGCGCAGTTCCTGGCCGCGTTTCCGGCCAACGTGCTGTTCCCGTTCGCGGTGCTGGCGATCGTCGCCACCGGCGCCAACCCGAACATCTGGCTGTCGCCGCTGATGATCCTGGGTACGCAGTGGTACATCCTGTTCAACGTGATCGCCGGCGCCAGCGCGTTTCCGACCGACCTGCGCGAGGCGGCCACGGTCTACCAGCTGCGCTCGTGGACTTGGTGGCGGCGGGTGATCCTGCCGGGCATCTTCCCGTACTACATCACCGGCGCGCTGACCGCTTCCGGCGGCTCGTGGAACGCCAGCATCGTCGCCGAACTCGCCAGCTGGGGCGACACCCGGGTGCAGGCCTACGGGCTGGGTTCCTACATCGCCCGCGCCACCGCCGCCGGCGATGGCGCGCGGGTGCTGCTCGGGGTGGCGGTGATGTCGCTGTTCGTGACCGCCTTCAACCGCGCGGTGTGGCGGCGCCTGTACGCCTTCGCCGAACGCCGCCTGCGCTTCGATTGACCACTTGGAGATTCCGACCATGACCTTTTCCGCAAGCGCGCCCGAGCGCGCCCCGCTGGTCCGCGTGCACGGCGTGCGCAAGAGCTACGACAAGGGCGGGGCGACGCCGCTGGTGGTGCTGGACGATGTCGACCTGACCCTGCATTCGGGGCAGATCGTCGGCCTGCTCGGACGCTCCGGCTCCGGCAAGTCCACGCTGTTGCGCGCCATCGCCGGGCTGCTGCAGCCCAGCGCCGGCAGCATCGTGTTCCGCGACGCCACCCCGACCCAGGCGATCGACGATATCGCGATGGTGTTCCAGAGCTTCGCGCTGTTCCCGTGGCTGACCGTGCTGCAGAACGTGGAGGTCGGCCTGGAGGCACGCGGCGTGGCGGCCGACGAACGCCGCCGGCGGGCGCTGGCGGCGATCGACCTGATCGGCCTGGACGGCTACGAGGGCGCCTATCCGAAGGAGCTGTCCGGCGGCATGCGCCAGCGCGTGGGCCTGGCCCGTGCGCTGGTGGTGCGGCCCAAGCTGCTGCTGATGGACGAGCCGTTCTCGGCGCTGGACGTGCTGACCGCCGAGACCCTGCGCACCGACCTGCTCGACCTGTGGTCGGAAGGGCGCATGCCGATCGAGTCGATCCTGATGGTCACCCACAACATCGAGGAAGCGGTGCTGATGTGCGACCGCATCGTGATCTTCGGGGCCAATCCGGGCCGGGTAATCGGGGAGATCCAGGTCACCCTGCCGCAGCCGCGCAACCGCCTGGCACCGGCGTTTCGCGCCTTGGTCGACGACATCTACGCACGCATGACCGCCAGCCCGCAGCGGCCGCAGGCGCGCGAAGGCGTGTTCCCCGGCAGCGGCATCGCCATGGTGCTGCCGCGGGTGTCGAGCAACCTGCTGGCTGGCCTGGTCGAGGCGGTGGCGGCCGAGCCGTACCACGGCCGTGCCGACCTGCCGCCGCTGGCGGCAAGTCTGCAACTGGAAGTGGACGAACTGTTCCCGATCGCCGAAACCCTGCAGTTGCTGCGCTTCGCGGTGTTCGAGCAGGGCGACCTGCAGCTGACCCCGGCCGGGCAGCGCTTTGCAGAACTAGGCACCGACGCGCGCAAGCAGATGTTCGCCCAGCACCTGGCCACCTACGTGCCGCTGGCCGCGCACATCCGCCGCGTGCTCGACGAACGCCCGACCCACCATGCGCCGGCGCGGCGTTTCCGCGACGAACTGGAAGACCACATGTCCGAGGACTATGCGGCCGAAACCGTGCAGGCGGTGATCAGTTGGGCGCGCTACGCCGAGTACTTCGCCTACGACAAGCAGGCGGACCTGTTCTCGCTGGAGAATCCCAGCTGACTTCGTCGATGCGCAAGGCGACAGCGCCCATGTAGGAGCGGCTTCAGCCGCGACAGCATCTATCGGTAACGCCTGTCGCGGCTGAAGCCGCTCCTACAGGGTTTTGCGCGCCCAGACAGATGCCGAACAAGCCAGGTGCAGCGATGTCGCGATGCGGTCGCAGCACACTGTCGCAACCGCGCAGATTACTTCAGTCGTTGTCGGCGAGCGCCGCGTAGCCAGGCAGCGGTTGCGGCGTGCCGGCCGCGGCGATGGCGGCCCCGCTCAGGCCCATGTCCCAGGCCAGTCCGGCCCAGATCAGGTCGGCAATGCTATCGCTCTGCGCCGCCGGGCCACGCCCGCCGAGCATCTGCCGCAGTTCGGCCTGCGCCAGCATTTCCAGCTGTCGCAGCGCGCTGCCCGGCTGCCGCCGCGCCACGACGGGCGTGGCGATGGCGGCCACGCCGGGTGCCGGGTGCGCGTGAGCGGGCAGGGCGCCGTGCTCGGCGCTCAGGTCGTCGCAGGACATGGCCTCGACTCGGGACTGGGACTGGAAAGGCATCGGCTCGAACGGTCGGAGGAGGGCAGACACGACAAGCCCCGGACAGGGCCGGGGACTGGTCGTTTCATCGTAGGACGGGGTGCACGCGGTGTCGGTCAGAACAACTCGACGGTGCCGGCGCCCATGCTCTGCTGCGCCACCGCCTTGTGCGGCGGACGCTCCCACTCCACGCGCATCTCGCGCAGGCGGGTGCCGACCCGCTGCAGGGCCTCGACCAGTTCGTTGTCGAACACGCCGCCGTTGCGATGCAGCAGTTCCTGCAGGCCCACGGCCTCGCGGTTGATCGCGGTCAGGCGGTCCAGGTGGGTGTGTACGCCACCCAGGGCCTGGGTCGCGATGTCCTCGAACTGCAGGGAACGCACCGCTTCGGCGACGCTGCTGTCGATGGCGCGGCCGCACTCGGAAATCTCGCGCATGCCTTCGCCCAGCGAATTGTTGATCGCCGCCACGTTGTCCAGCATCGACGCGGCTTCGGCGCGCGCCTCGCGGGAACGGTCCATGTCGCGCGAGGCCATGTGCGAAACCGTCTCGCGGACCTTGGCGATGGCGTCCTTGGAGCTGTGCGCCAGCTTGCGGATCTGCTCGTTGAAGGTGGTCGAGCGCTCGGACAGGTTGCGCACCTCGTCGGCGACCACCGCGAAGCCGCGGCCCGCCTCGCCGGCACGCGCCGCTTCGATCGCCGCGTTCAGCGCCAGCAGATTGGTCTGGTCGGCGATCGACTTGACGTCCTCCAGCAGGGCGAAGATGCCGTCCAGGTGCTGCGACATGTCGTCGATGTAATGCACCGTGGCGCTGCTCTGGCCGCTGACCTGTTCCAGCGCCTCGACCAATTGCTCCATGCGGTGGCTGGCATGCTGGGCGAAGCGGGCCACGTCGACCCCGGCACCGCCGTCGTCGCCGGCGCGGTCCACGATCCGCGCAAGCGCCACGCTCTGCTGCCGTGACTTGCGGTTCATCGCCTCGAAGCTGCCGCCCAGGCCGCTGACCGCCTGACGGATCAGTTCGCGGGCCCGTTCGATTTCGCTGCGCGAGCCCTCGATCTCGTTGCCGACGAAGTTGCGCAACTCCGACAGCAGCTGATCCTGCTCGCGCATGATCTTGGACTGCTCCGGCGAGCGCCGGCTCTGGCTGTAGGCTGTCCAGGCGGCGAAGCCCAGCCAACTCAACGTCATCGTGGTGAGGATGGCCCAACGGACCGGGGCCGGCCAATCGAAACCGGCGGCGATGGGGAACAGCAGCGTCAGGGCGAGCGGGGCGGCCAGACGGATTAGGAGGCGTGAGTACATGGACGTTCTCGGCAGATTCACAATTGCTGTATCGGCCGTACCCCCTCGGTCTTTAGCCGCCAAGTGGAGCGGATCGTGTCGGCGCGGCAAAAAAACGTGCGCTGCATCGAGCCCCTGCCGGCAGCGCCAGCGCCCCGCCAGCCAACGCTCAGCCCAGCGCGCGGTCCACCGCGTCGATCATGCGCCGCTTGGCCAGCAGGAAATCCCACAGGCTGCCGCCCATCTGCCGCCACAGCACCGCCGAGCGCACCGCGGCCAGCAACAGCGCGCGGATCTCCGCCACCACCCCGGCCTGGCCCAGGTAATGCGGATTGCCCTGCACCATCACCCGCGGGCGCAGGTGACTAATGGTGTCGGCGTACAGCTGGCCGAGCGCACCGATCACCTCCGGATGCGCGCTGTCGGCGTGTTCGCCCAGCATCGGCGCGATCCGGGCGATGCCGGCGGTGACCTTGGCGCTGGTCTCGGTGTCGCGCACGAAGCGCCGTTCCAGCTGCAGCACCGCCAGCGCCAGCCGCGGCAGCGCCTCGTCCTGGCCCTGGTTGCGGAAATAGTTGTGCAGCAGGCGCAGCCCGGGCGCGACGTCGCCGACCCGGCCATAGACCGCCTCCGGCGTGTCGGCGTCGGTGCGGAACACGCTGTCCAGCAGGGTCCGCACCAGCGACGCCTCGGACTGCCCGGTCTCGGCGATGCGCCGCACCTGCTGCAGGGCCTGGGCGACGCCGGCCAGCGCCAGCACGCGCGCGTCCATGGAATCGGTCATCGGGTGGTTTCCTCATGTAGATCGGTGCGCTGCGCCAGACGGCGTTGCAGCGGGGCATCGGTGGTGGCGATCACGGCGCCGCCCAGGCACTCGTCGCCCTGGTACAGCACCAGCGACTGGCCGGGGGTCACGGCGCGCTGCGGGCGGGCGAAGCGCGCCGCCAGGGTGCCGTCGTCGGCCACCTCGACCGTGCACGGCTCGTCGGCCTGGCGGTAACGGGTCTGCGCGGTGCAGTCGAAGCGCCGCGCCGGCGCCGACCCGGCGATCCAGTGCGCGGCTTCGGACTGCAGCTGCGTGGACATCAGATGCGGGCTGTCGCGGTCCTGGTCCACATACAGCACGTTGCGCGCCACGTCCTTGCCGACCACGTACCAGGGCGCCGCGGCGCGGCCGCGCACGCCGCCGATGTTCAGGCCCTCGCGCTGGCCCAGGGTGAAATAGAACACCCCCGGATGCTCGGCCACGACCTGTTCCTGCGGGTCGCGGATTTCGCCGCGCCAGGCCGGCAGATAGCGGCCGAGGAATTCGCGGAAGTCGCGCTCGCCGATGAAGCAGATGCCGGTGGAGTCCTTCTTCGCGTGGGTCGGCAGACCGGCCTCGCGGGCGATGCGCCGCACCTGGTCCTTGGGCAGCTCGCCGACCGGGAACAGGGTCGCGGCCAACTGCGCCTGGCCGAGCTGGTGCAGGAAATAGCTCTGGTCCTTGTTGCGGTCCACCCCGCGCAGCAGCCGCCAGCGGCCGTCGGCGAAGGCCACCCGGGCGTAGTGGCCGGTGGCGATGCGTTCGGCGCCGAGTTCGCGCGCCGCGTCCAGGAAATGCTTGAACTTGACCTCGCGGTTGCACAGCACGTCCGGGTTGGGCGTGCGCCCGGCGGCGTATTCGGCCAGGAAGTGGGCGAACACGCCTTGCCAGTATTCCTGCGAGAAATCGCGGAAATGGAACGGCATCCCGAGCAGGCCGCATACCGCCACCGCGTCGCGGCGGTCGTCCTCGGCGCGGCAGTCTCCGCTGCCGTCGTCGGCCCAGTTCTGCATGAACAGGCCGGCCACGTCGGCGCCTTGCTGCACCAGTTGCCAGGCCGCCACCGACGAATCGACCCCGCCGGAGACGCCGACCATGATCCGCGCGCCGTTCATGCCAGTTGCCGCACCAGATCCAGCGGATAGCGCTTGCCGGCGAGGAAATCGGCGGCCACCTGCCACACCAGCGGGCTGCGCCAGCGCGGCGCGGCGGCCTCCAGCTCGGCCGGGGTCATCCACAGGGCGCGCACGATGCCGTCGTCCAGCGGCCGCTGCGGGTCGTGCGCGACCGGCTCGGCGGCGAAGGCGAAGCGCAGGTAGTGGCGGCCGTTGTCGGCCTTCCACTGGTAGGCGCCGATGAACGCGGTCAGCCGCACCTGCCAGCCGGTTTCCTCCAGCGTCTCGCGCAGCGCCGCCTGCAGCAGGCTCTCGTCCGGCTCCAGGTGCCCGGCCGGCTGGTTCAGCACCAGCGCACCGGCGATGGATTCCTCCACCTGCAGCAGACGGCCATCGCGCACCACCACCGTGGCCACGGTCACATCGGGCTGCCAGGGGCCGGGAGCCAGCGCCATCAGAACGCGTCCTTGCCGGCGTTGAGTTCGGCATCCATCGCATCGGCGCCGCGCGCCGCCGCTTCCAGCGCCTCGCGCAAGGCGGTGTCGTCGGCATCGGCGGCCACCTTGACCACAAACACCGCGGTGCCGCCCTGGCGCACCCAGCCGCCGAGGATGTCGGCCTGCGCGTCTTCCAGCAGGCGGTTGGCGATCGCGCTGGGCAGGGTGTCGCCCTTGGCCTGGTAGGCCGGCGACCAGATCTCGCGGATCCGGTAGCTGCCGAAGCTTTCCACCGGCGAGCGCACATAGATCAGCTGCTGGCGCTCGCGGCCCTGTTCGCGCAGCCCGAACAGCAACTGGTAGTCGCCGTCGGCATCGGCCTGGACGTCGTAGCCCATCGCCTTCAGCCGCTTGCCCAGCGCCTGGTCCGGCGCGGCGGCGGCTGGCAGCGAGGCCACCAGGAGCGCGGCGAGCAGGGCGGCCGTGCGGAAATTCGTCGAATGCATGCGTTGCGCCATCAAAGAAGGGGAATTGTGCGGGCAGGATCGGCGATCGTCCAATCCGGGCCGACAGCGGCCGTATATAATCGGCGCATGCCTCGCAAGAATTCTTCAGACCACGACCACGGCGTAATGGTGGAGACCGGCAAGCCCGAAGTCGCCCGCCCGCCGATGTACCAAGTGCTGTTGCTGAACGACGACTACACCCCGATGGACTTCGTGGTGACCGTGTTGCAGCAGTTTTTCTCGCTGGACCTGGAGAAGGCCACGCAGGTGATGCTGCACGTGCATACCCGCGGCCGCGGCGTCTGCGGCGTGTACACCCGCGAAGTGGCTGAATCCAAGGTAGCTCAGGTGAACGAGTTTTCGCGGATGAACCAGCATCCCCTGTTGTGCACGATGGAAAAAGCCTGATATTGGTAAGCGTCGGTCACCGGTTTGCCCGGACTAACGCGGTCTGAACACACTGATCCGATAGGGTTGTGGAAATTCGCAACTCCAGCCGCATATTGTTGGCAACAGACGTCGGAGTGAACCATGTTCAGCAAAGATCTCGAGCAAACCATCGGCCAGTGCTACAAGCGCGCCCGGGAAGCCCGCCATGAGTTCATGACGGTCGAACACCTGTTGTTGGCATTGCTCGACAACCCTTCGGCGCAGGCGGTGCTGAAAGCCTGCGGCGCCGATACCGAGCGCCTGCGCGGCGAACTGGAGCAGGCCATCGAGGCCTCGGTGTCGCGCCTGGCCGAAGACGACGGCCGCGACACGCAACCCACGCTGGGCTTTCAGCGGGTGCTGCAGCGCGCGGTCTACCACGTGCAGTCCTCGGGCAAGAAGGAAGTCACCGGCGCCAACGTGCTGGTCGCGATCTTCGGCGAAAAGGACTCGCATGCGGTGTATTTCCTGAATCAGCAGGACATCACCCGGCTCGACATCGTCAACTACTTGTCGCACGGCATCGCCAAGCTCGGCGAGGAGGGCGAAAGCCCGGCGCCAT
The DNA here is from genome assembly GCF_014236815.1 of Xanthomonas sp. GW. NCBI lineage: Bacteria > Pseudomonadati > Pseudomonadota > Gammaproteobacteria > Lysobacterales > Lysobacteraceae > Xanthomonas > Xanthomonas sp. GW. The sequence continues at coordinate 2,689,859 of NZ_CP051189.1, read as the reverse complement.
CCGATGGCGAAGCCAAGGGCGAGGCGGGCGAGGGCGAGGCCAAGGGCGACGCGCTGGCCGAATACGCCAGCAACCTGAACGAACAGGCGCGCAACGGCCGCATCGACCCGCTGGTCGGCCGTGCCGACGAGATCGAGCGCACCATCCAGGTGTTGTGCCGCCGGCGCAAGAACAACCCGCTGTACGTGGGCGAGGCCGGTGTCGGCAAGACCGCGATCGCCGAGGGCCTGGCCAAGCGCATCGTCGAGGGCAGCGTGCCCGAGGTGCTGGCCGACGCGGTCATCTATTCGCTGGACCTGGGCGCGCTGGTCGCCGGCACCAAGTACCGCGGCGACTTCGAAAAGCGCCTGAAGGGCGTGCTGACCTCGCTGAAGAAGGTGCCCAACGCGGTGCTGTTCATCGACGAGATCCACACCATCATCGGCGCCGGCTCGGCGTCGGGCGGCACCATGGACGCCTCCAACCTGATCAAGCCGGCGTTGGCGTCGGGCGATCTGCGTTGCATCGGCTCGACCACGTTCCAAGAATACCGCGGCATCTTCGAGAAGGACCGTGCGTTGGCGCGGCGCTTCCAGAAGATCGACATCGTCGAGCCGACCGTGGGCGAGACCTTCGAGATCCTGCAGGGCCTGAAGCCCAAGTACGAGGCGCACCACGGCGTGACCTACGCCGACGACGCGCTGCAGGCGGCGGTGGACCTGTCGGTGAAGCACATCGGCGACCGCCTGCTGCCGGACAAGGCGATCGACGTGATGGACGAGGCCGGCGCGCGCCAGCGGCTGCTGCCGCAGGGCGTGCGCAAGGAGCTGATCGACATCGAGGAGATCGAGACCATCGTCGCCAAGATGGCGCGGATCCCGGCCAAGCAGGTCAGCGCCACCGACAAGGACGTGCTGCAGCACCTGGAGCGCAACCTGAAGATGGTGATCTTCGGCCAGGACCCGGCGATCGAGACGCTGGCCTCGTCGATCAAGCTGGCGCGGTCGGGCCTGGCCAATCCGGAAAAGCCGATCGGCAACTTCCTGTTCGCCGGTCCCACCGGCGTCGGCAAGACCGAGGTGACCAAGCAGCTGGCGCTGCAGCTGGGCATCGAGCTGGTGCGCTTCGACATGTCCGAGTATATGGAGCCGCATTCGATCAGCCGCCTGATCGGTGCGCCCCCGGGCTATGTCGGTTTCGACCAGGGCGGCCTGCTGACCGAGAAGATCGTCAAGACCCCGCACTGCGTGCTGCTGCTGGACGAGGTGGAGAAGGCGCATCCGGACATCTTCAACATCCTGTTGCAGGTCATGGACCGCGGCGTGCTGACCGACACCAACGGGCGCGAGGCCAACTTCAAGAACGTGATCCTGGTGATGACCACCAATGCCGGTGCCACCCAGGCCTCGCGGCGCTCGATCGGCTTCACCAAGCAGGACCATTCCACCGACGCGATGGAGAGCATCCGCCGCAGCTTCACCCCGGAATTCCGCAACCGCCTGGACGCGGTGGTGCAGTTCCAGCCGCTGGCGTTCAGCCACATCCTGCGCGTGGTCGACAAGTTCATCATCGAACTGGAGATGCTGCTGCAGGAGAAGCACGTGTCGCTGTCGGCCACCCCGACCGCGCGCGACTGGCTGGCCCAGCACGGCTTCGACCCGTTGATGGGCGCGCGGCCGATGGCGCGGGTGATCCAGGACAAGGTCAAGCGCCCGCTGGCGGACGAGCTGCTGTTCGGCAAGCTGGTCGGCGGCGGCCGCGTCACCATCGACGTGCGCGACGGCGAGCTGGTGGTGGATGCCCAGGCCGAGCCGGAGCGCCTGCTGCCGGCGACCGTCGAGTGATGGTGCGCTAGAAACGCCAGGCACGACAAAAGGCGGCTGCAGCACCTGCAGTCGCCTTGCGATGTCACCGATTCAGACGAGAAGGCGGCCGATGGCCGCCTTTCTCATGACCGCTGCGAGGCGGTCACTTCATGCGGTAGGTGATACGGCCCTTGGTCAGGTCGTACGGGGTCATCTCGACCTTCACCCGGTCGCCGGTCAGGATGCGGATGTAGTTCTTGCGCATGCGTCCGGAGATGTGGGCGATGATCTCGTGCCCGTTTTCCAGCTTGACCCGGAAGGTGGTATTGGGCAACGTCTCGCTGACGGTGCCTTCGAATTCGATGGAGTCGTCTTTCGACATGTATTCCTGTGCGATTTCGCGTGCGGCCAAAGGCCTTAAGAGCGGGGATTTTACTCGCCTCGGCCGCCGCATGCAAAGTTTGCGTTAACCCCGCTCAGGGCAAGGCCAGTTCCGCGGCTGCCAGTTCGCCGAAATGCGGCGTCCACGGGCCAGGTGGAGCGGGCTTGGCCACCAGCGTGGCGACCGCGTCGAGGAACGCCGCGCGCGGCCAGCGCTGCGCGCCGAGGCTCAGCAGGTGGTCGTTCTCGACCTGGGCATCGATCAGCGGCCAGCCCCAGCCATGCAGGCGCCTGGCCAATGTCGCCAGCGCCACCTTGGAACCGCCGCTGCGCGCACTGAACATGCTTTCGCCGAAGAACATGCGTCCGCGCGCCACGCCATAGATGCCGCCGACCAGTTCTTCGCCGTCGAACACCTCCACCGAGTGCGCGTGCCCGGCGCGATGCAGGGCGACATAGGCGGCGCTCATCTCGGCGGTTATCCAGGTCCCGTCCTGGCCGCGGCGCGGTGCCTGCGCGCAGGCGGCGATCACCTGCGCGAACGCGGTGTCGGCGCGCACCCGCCACGGCGAGTGGCGCAGCGAGCGGCGGAAGCGCGACGACAGCCGCACCGCGTCGCTGCGGAACACGGTGCGCGGGTCCGGGCTCCACCACATGATCGGATCGCCGTCCGAGTACCAGGGGAAGATGCCGTGCGCGTAGGCATTGAGCAGGCGTGTCGCGGTCAGGTCGCCGCCGATCGCAAGTAGCCCTTCCGGTTCGCGCAGCGCGCTCGCCGCGGGCGGGAACGGGGCGGCCGGATCGGTGGCAAGCAGGGCAGGGAGACGGCGCATCGACGCAGCGTAGCCGATCGGGTAGCCGGTTCAGTCCTGGCGGAACGGCGAGTGCCGCAGCAGGGCCGCCGCATGCTGGCGCACCGCGGCCGCTTCCTCTGCGCACCAGTCGGCCAGCGGCGCGCGGAAGCCGGGGTCGGCGATCCAGTGGCGGCTGCGCACCAGCCGCGGCAGGAAGCCGCGTGCGATCTTGTGCTCGCCCTGCGCGCCGGGTTCGAAGCGGGTCAGGCCTTCGCGCAGGCAGTAGTCGATGCCCTGGTAATAGCAGGTCTCGAAGTGCAGGCCGGGCAGGGTGTCGCCGCCCCAGTAACGGCCGTACAAGGTGTCACCGCCGCGCAGGCACAGCGCTCCGGCCACCGGCGTTTCATCTAGTGTAGCTAGGAATATCAGAAAGTTACGAGGCATTTCTCGCGCAAGATGCGAGAAGAACTCCAGCGTCAGCGCCGGCGAATTGCCGTAATCGTCGAAGGTACGCAGGTAGAAGCCGTACATCGCCTGCAGGTCGGCGGCGCTGGCCTCGTCGCCGTGCACGACGCGGAAGCCGATGCCGGCGCGTTGCACCTTGGCCCGCTCCTGGCGAATGTTCTTGCGCCGCTTGTGGTCCATCGCCGCCAGATAGGCATCGAAATCGGTCCAGCCGGCCTCGTTGTGCCACTGGTACTGCACGTCGCAGCGCGCCAGCCAGTCGTCGCCGAACGCGACGTCATCGTCCGCGCTGTGGAAGTTCACGTGCGCCGAGGACAGGCCGCTGGCTTCGGTCAGCGCCTGCATCGCGGCCAGCAGCGCCTGGCGCCCGGCGCTGTCGCGCGCCAGCAGGCGCGGCCCGGTCACCGGCGAATACGGCACCGCGCACAGCCATTTCGGGAAGTAGTCCTGGCCGTAGCGCGCATAGGCATGCGCCCAGGCATGGTCGAACACGAATTCGCCATGCGAGTTGGTCTTCAGGTAGCCCGGCGCGGCGGCAACCAGCGTGTCGCCGTCCCACAGGGTCAGATGCAGCGGATTCCAGCCCCAGTCCGGCCGCAGGCAGCCGTGCCGTTCAAGGCCGGCCAGGAACGCGTGCGCGACGAACGGGTTGCGGCCGTCGTGCAGGGCGTCCCAGTCGGCGGCGGCGACCTCGTCGAGCCGGTGCAGCCAGCGCACGCCGCTCATGCCCGCCTGCGCTTGTGCGTTGCGGACGGCATCAGCGGGCGTGTGGCTGCGCGCTCAGGCACCCTTGTCCAGATAGCGCTCGGCATCCAGCGCGGCCATGCAGCCGAAGCCGGCCGAGGTGATCGCCTGGCGGTAGTGCTGGTCGGCGACGTCGCCGGCGGCGAACACGCCCGGCACCGAGGTCTCGGTGGCCGCGCCGCCGAGGCCGGAGCGGATCTCCAGGTAGCCGTTGTTCATCGCCAGCTGGCCGTCGAACAACTGCGTGTTCGGGTGGTGGCCGATAGCCACGAAGAACCCGTGCGCTTCGATCTCGCGGGTGCTGCCGTCCTGGGTGGACTTGACCCGCACCCCGGTGACGCCGGCCTCGTTGCCCAGCACTTCGTCGATGGCGTGGTGCCAGACGGTCTCGATCTTGCCCGCCGCGACCTTGGCGAACAGCTTGTCCTGCATGATCTTCTCGGCGCGCAAGGTGTCGCGGCGGTGCACCAGATAGACCTTGCGGGCGATGTTGGACAGATACAGCGCCTCTTCCACCGCGGTGTTGCCGCCGCCGACCACGACCACGTCCTGGTCCTTGTAGAAGAAGCCGTCGCAGGTGGCGCAGGCGGACACGCCGCGCCCCTTGAACGCCTCTTCCGAGGGGATGCCCAGGTACTTGGCGGTGGCGCCGGTGGCGATGACCAGCGCGTCGCAGGTGTACTCGGCGCTGTCGCCGCTGAGCTTGAACGGGCGCTGCGACAGGTCGGCGGTATGGATGTGGTCGAAGATCACCTCGGTGTCGAAGCGCTCGGCATGCGCCTGCATCCGCGACATCAGATCAGGCCCCTGCAGGCCATGGGCATCGCCGGGCCAATTGTCGACCTCGGTGGTGGTCATCAGCTGGCCGCCCTGCTGCAGGCCGGTGATGACCACCGGCTTGAGATTGGCGCGCGCGGCGTAGACCGCGGCGGTCCAGCCGGCCGGGCCCGAACCCAGGATCAGCAGGCGGGAATGCTTGGCGGAATTGGCGACAGAAGAGCTCATGTATACTCGCGAAGAGGTGGAAATGGCGGCGGATTCGCGGCATTGCGCGGCTTCCGGCTTAGTCGCATAGAGTGGCGGCCGGCCTGGGATGAATCAAGCCGCGTGGCGAGAACGCTGCGGCCTGCGCTCAGCGTGCCGCCTTGCGCACGCCGCGTGTCCATGCCGCCGCGTCGCGGCAGGAGCGGGCCCTGGACGCTTCAGGCTTCGCCTGCCGATCCGGTGCCGACTGCTGAAATGCCAATCCGATTCGTTTATTATCAAACACTAACGGTGTATTTCTAAGGTCTGGTCATAGCGTGGCGAAGCAGGTTCCGGAACGCGGCAAATCCCAGGGCGCCAACGCGGCCGCACGCAAGCAGGCCGCCGCGGCCAATCCGCGCCGGCAGAAGCTGTGGCGCGACCTGGCGCTGATCGCGATCGCGCCGCTGCTGCTGTACCTGCTGGCCAGCCTGGCCACCTATTCGGCGACCGATCCCGGCTGGTCGCATACCGGCAGCGTCATCGCGCCGGTGCACAACATGGGCGGCAAGTTCGGCGCCTGGATCGCCGACGTGCTGCTGCAACTGTTCGGCTACGTGGCGTTCCTGCTGCCGGTGGTGATCGGCGCGGTGTCCTGGATCGCGCTGTTCGGCATGGACAGCGATGGCGACGGCGAGGCCGACCTGGGCCCGGCGCTGCGCCTGGTCGGCATCGTCGGCTTCCTGATCGCCGGTACCGGGTTGCTGCACCTGCGCCTGTTCAGCGGCGACGTGGCCGGTGCTGGCGGCATCCTCGGCAAGCTGGTCGGCAGCTCGCTGACCGCCGGCTTTGGCGCGCTGGGCAGCAACCTGTTCGTGCTGGTGCTGCTGCTGGTGTCGATCACCCTGGCCACCGGCCTGTCCTGGTTCGCGGTGATGGAGCGCATCGGCCGCGCGGTGATGACCCTGCCGACGCTGGCGCGGCGCGGCAGCCAGCAAGCCAACGAATGGCAGCAGACCCGCGCCATGCGCGAGGAACGCGAGGAAGTGCGCAAGGTCGACGCGGTGCAGCGCGCCAAGCGCGAGCCGGTCAAGATCGAGCCGCCGCCGGCGCCGGTGGTGGAGAAGAGCGAGCGGGCCAAGCGCGAGCAGCAGATCCCGCTGTTCCACGGTACCGGCGGCGACCAGTCCGGCATCCCGCCGCTGGCCCTGCTCGACGATCCCAAGCCGCAGACCAAGGGCTATTCCGAGGAAACCCTGGAAACCCTGTCGCGGCAGATCGAGTTCAAGCTGAAGGACTTCCGCATCGAGGCGCAGGTGGTCGGCGCCTATCCGGGCCCGGTGATCACCCGCTTCGAGATCGAGCCGGCGCCGGGCGTGAAGGTCAGCCAGATCAGTTCGCTGGACAAGGACATCGCGCGCGGCCTGTCGGTGAAGTCGGTGCGCGTGGTCGACGTGATCCCGGGCAAGTCGGTGGTCGGCCTGGAGATCCCCAACGTCAGCCGCGAGATGATCTATCTGAGCGAGCTGCTGCGCTCCAAGGAATACGACAAGTCGGCCAGCCCGCTGACCCTGGCGCTGGGCAAGGACATCGCCGGCCGCCCGACCGTGGCCGACCTGGCGCGCATGCCGCACCTGCTGGTCGCCGGCACCACCGGCTCGGGCAAGTCGGTGGCGGTCAACGCCATGGTGCTGAGCCTGCTGTACAAGGCCTCGGCCAAGGAACTGCGGATGCTGATGATCGACCCGAAGATGCTCGAGCTGAGCGTCTACCAGGGCATCCCGCACCTGCTGGCGCCGGTGGTCACCGACATGAAGGAAGCCGCCAACGGCCTGCGCTGGTGCGTGGCGGAGATGGAACGCCGCTACAAGCTGATGAGCACGGTCGGGGTGCGCAACTTGGCCGGCTTCAACAAGAAGGTCAAGGACGCGCAGGACGCCGGGCAGCCGATGATGGATCCGCTGTTCAAGCCCAACCCGGACCTGGCCGAGGCGCCGCGGCCGCTGGACACGCTGCCGTTCATCGTCATCTTCATCGACGAATTCGCCGACATGATGATGATCGTCGGCAAGAAGGTCGAAGAGCTGATCGCGCGCCTGGCGCAGAAGGCGCGCGCGGCCGGCATCCACCTGATCCTGGCCACCCAGCGCCCGTCGGTGGACGTGATCACCGGCCTGATCAAGGCCAACATCCCGACCCGCATCGCGTTCCAGGTGAGTTCCAAGATCGACTCGCGCACCATCCTCGACCAATCCGGCGCCGAGACCCTGCTCGGCCACGGCGACATGCTGTACCTGCCGCCGGGCACGGCGATGCCCGACCGCGTGCACGGCGCCTTCGTCAGCGACGAGGAAGTGCATCGCGTGGTCGAGCACCTCAAGGCCAGCGGCCCGGCCGACTACATCGAGGGCGTGCTGGACGAGGTGCAGACCATGGGCGACGGCACCGTGGTCGGCGCCACCGGCCTGCCGGAGAGCAGCGGCGGCGGCGGGGACGAATCCGATCCGCTGTACGACGAAGCCTTGCGGATCGTCACCGAGACCCGCCGCGCGTCGATCTCCGGCGTGCAGCGGCGGCTGAAGATCGGCTACAACCGCGCCGCGCGGCTGATCGAGGCGATGGAAGCGGCCGGCGTGGTCAGCCCGCCCGAACACAACGGCGACCGCAGCGTGCTGGCGCCGCCGCCGCCGAAGTGAGACGCGCGACGCGGCCCGCATCCCGGCTCACGGCCACCGGGGCCGTCCGGCGCAGCGCCGCATGCGATGCTGGCGGCCGTTCCCGCCCGCTGCCGTTGCCGATGTCCCGAACCGCCTGCACCCTGCGCCTGTTGCTGTGCGCTTTCCTGGCCGTGGCCGGGTCCGCTGCCGCCGCGCCGCCGCCAGCTGCCGCCGCGGCGGCCAGCCCGGCCAGCCCGGCCGCGGCCACGCCCGAAGTCGCCAACAACTACAGCTACGTGCGCTACCGCGCCGACTACGAGGTGCGCGACGACGCCAGCAGCGTGGAGACCGACGAGTACGAGCTGCTGCTGAAGACCAAGGCCGGCGTGGACAAGTTCAGCCAGGTGCGGCTGAGCTACAGCGAGAAGCTGGAGACGCTGGAGGTGCTGGCGGCCTATGCGATCACCCCGGACGGGCTGCGCCATGACGTGCCGGCCGACAAGATCTACACCCAGGAAAGCTATTCGAGCGCCTCGGCGGCGATGTACGCCGACCGCAAGGTCAAGGTGGTGGTGTTCCCCAACCTGATGCCGGGCACGCGCCTGGTGTACCGGGTGCGCCGCACCCAGACGGTGCCGTATTTCCCCGGCTACTTCAGCCTGTGGGAGACCTTCAGCGTGTTCTCCCAGTACGACGACGCCACGGTGACCCTGGTCGCGCCGCGGCGCATGCCGATGCACGTGTACACGCGCGGCGTGGACGGCGTCGACACGCCGAAGATCGACGGCGCGCAGGCGCGCTGGGAATGGCGCTACCAGCGCCGCGAGCCGATGAAGAGCCAGAACTGGGCGGCGGCGACCTGGGAATTCAGCCCGACCATCATGGCCAGCAGCTTCCGCCGCTGGTCGCAGATGGGCGAGGCCTACCAGCGCAGCAGCGGCGTGGCCGCGCAGGTCACGCCGAAAGTGCGCGCCCGCGCCGAGCAGATCACCGCCGGCATCGGCGAGCGCCGTGCGCAGGCCGCCGCGCTGTACGAATGGGTGGCGCGCAACATCCGCTACGTGGCGGTGTACCTGGGCAATGGCGGACTGGAGCCGAACAGCGCCGACAGCATCCTCGACAACCACTACGGCGACTGCAAGGACCACACCGTGGTGCTGGAGGCGCTGCTGGCGGCCAAGGGCATCGCCAGCACGCCGGTGCTGATCGGCGCCGAAGGCGGGCCGACCCTGCCCGAGGTGCCGGTGCTCGGCCGCTTCAACCACGCCATCACCTATCTGCCCGAGTTCAAGCTGTACGTGGACTCGACCAATCCCTACGCGCGCTTCGGCCAGTTGCCGGCCGGCGATCTCGGCGTGCCGGTGCTGCACACCGTGGACGGCAGCCTGGCGCGGACTCCGGCCAACGACGCGCGGGTGAACCTGTACCAGGCCGAGGCCGACTACCGCTTCGCCGCCGACGGCAGCCTGAGCGGTACCACCAGGCTGGACAGCGGCCAGATCGGCGAGATCGGCCTGCGCACCATGTTCGTGCAGCTCAACACGCAGAACCGCACCCGCATCGAGGAATCGATCCTGGCCGCGTCCGGCTTCGACGGCAGCGGCGAACTGGAGCTGCAGGGCGCGCCGCAGGACCTGAGCCGACCGTTCGGCTACGCCTATAAGTTCCGCGCCAGCGACTACGTCGACTTCGGCGTGGTCGGCGGCATGACCCTGCCGCAGATGCCCGGCGCCGATTCGGTGCGCGGGGTCTATGCGACCACCTCGGCCGAGCGCAACCTGACCCCGTTCTACTGCAACGACAACGCGCGCAGCGAGACCTACCGGCTGACCTTCCCGGACAGCGTGCCGATCATCGCCATTCCGGCCGACACCCGTTTCCGCAACGCCGCCGGCGAATACGCCGCGACCTGGGTGCGCGACGGGCAGACCGTGGTCGCCACGCACACGCTGCACCGGCGCGCGGTGCATGGCCCGGAGGCGCTGTGCCAGCCGCAGGACTACGCCGCGTTTCGCGAGCTGTACCAGCAGGTGCGGCGCGGCTTCCGCAGCCAGATCCTGTACGGCGACCTTGGCCGCATGCAGACCGGACACTGATCGCCTCACCGTCTGATCGCCTATTCAGCTTGTTCGCGGCACACTTCCCACACTCCATCCGGAACTCCATCCGCATGCTTCGCACACTCCGCTATACCGTCCTCGCCAGCGCGCTGCTGGCCGGCAGCGCCTTCGCCGGCGCGCGCGACGACCTGAACACCTTCACCCGCGGGCTCAAGGGCCTGGACGGCCAGTTCGCGCAGAAGGTCTACGACGGCAAGGGCGCGCTGAAGGAAACCGCCAGCGGTCGCGTCGCGCTGTCGGCGCCGCGCCTGTTCCGCTGGGAATACCGCAAGCCCTATACGCAGCTGATCGTCGCCGACGGCGCCAAGGTCTGGGTCTACGATCCGGACCTGAAGCAGGCCACGGTGCGCACTCAGGGCGCGGAGGAGCAGAACAGCCCGCTGACCGCGCTGATCGACCCGGGCAAGCTGGACCGCCAGTACGACGTCAGCGAGGAAGCGGTGGCCCGCGACGGCCTGCAGTGGCTGTCGATGACGCCGAAGGTGGACACCGAGGCCAGCTTCCAGATCGCCAAGCTCGGCTTCGATGGCGGCGGCCTGGCGCGGATGGAGGTGGTGGATGCGGTCGGTCAGCGCACCGAGATCAGCTTCAGCGGCTGGAAGCGCAACCCGGCCTTCGCCGCGGGCACCTTCCGCTACGTGCCGGACAAGGACGTGGACGTGGTCGGCGACCGCTGAGGCGCCGAACGTCGGCCGCGGCCACGCCGGGCCGGCTCAGCCGGGCCGGCTCAATCAGGGCAGGTCTGCACTTCGATGCTGACGTGCCCCAGCGTCGCCACGCCTTCCAGGCGCGCGTGGTAGAACGCCGCCGGCCGCGGCCGGTGGGTCACCAGCGACACGATCGCCGCATGCTGGCCGGGGCCGATCCGCCACACGTGCAGGTCGGCGATGCGCTCGTCGTCCTGTTCCAGGCGTTGCCGGATCTGCGCCTGCAACGCGGCCGGCGCCGACGCGTCGAGCAGCACCGCGCCGGTATCGCGCAGCAAGCCCAGCGACCAGCGCGCGATGACGATGGCGCCGACGATGCCCATCAGCGCGTCCATCCAAAGCCAGCCCAGGGTCTTGGCCAGCAGCAGGGCCACGATCGCCAGCACCGAGGTCAGCGCGTCGGCCAGCATGTGCACGTAGGCCGAGCGCAGGTTGTTGTCGGTATGCGCGTGCGCGGCGTGGTCCGCGGCGGTATGCGTGCGCTCGGGCGCGAGGGCATGGACATGAGCGTGCCCGTGGGCATGATCGTCGTGGTCGTGGTCGTGGTCGTGGTGTGCGCGGTGCTGCACGGCTGTTGCGTGACCGTGGCTGGAATCGCCATGCGCGTGCCCATGGCCATGGTCGTGACCATGGTGATGGTCGGCACCGAGCATCCACGCGCTGACCAGGTTCACCAGCAGGCCCAGGGAGGCGATCCAGATCGCCTCGTCGTAGGCGATCCGCACCGGCTGCGCCAGGCGCAGCGCCGACTCCACGCCGATGCCGAGCGCGATCAGAGCCAGGATCAGCGCGCTGCAGAACCCGGCCAGGTCGCCGACCTTGCCGGTGCCGAAGCTGAAGCGCGGATCGTGCCGGTGGCGGCGCGCGAACCAGTAGGCGAAGCCGGCGATCGACAGCGCCCCGGCGTGGGTGGCCATGTGCATGCCGTCGGCGAGCAGCGCCATCGAGCCGGTCCACCAGCCGGCGACGATCTCCACCAGCATCATCGCCGCGGTCAGCGCGACCACCGCCCATGTCCGGCGCGCGTTGCGCTCGTGGCGATCGCCGAGGAAGTCGTGCGCGTGGGTGAAGGCGTCCAGCGTGCGGTGGTGGCTCATCGGGACACTCGCAGGGCAGGGGAACGCAACGGATTGTAGCGGCAGCGCGGCGCCGATCTGCGCTGCCGGCGCCACCGGCAACGCGCGGCCTGCACACGCCGGCGATAGAATGCGCAGGTGGCCAAGCGCAGACTCCTCGCCCCCGATACCCCCGACCTGCTGAGCGTCGATCGCGATGCGATGCGCCCGTTGGCCGAGCGCATGCGCCCGCGCACGCTCGACGAGATGGTCGGGCAGAAACGCCTGCTGGCGCCGGCCAGCGCACTGCGCCGCGCGGTCGAGTCCGGGCGCGTGCATTCGATGATCCTGTGGGGGCCGCCGGGCTGCGGCAAGACCACCCTGGCGCTGCTGCTGGCGCATTACGCCGAGGCCGAATTCAAGGCGATCTCGGCGGTGCTGTCCGGCCTGCCGGAGGTGCGGCTGGTGCTGGCCGAAGCCGCGCAGCGCTTCGCCGACGGGCGCCGCACGGTGTTGTTCGTGGACGAGGTGCACCGTTTCAACAAGGCGCAGCAGGACGCGTTCCTGCCGCACATCGAGCGCGGCACCATCCTGTTCGTCGGCGCCACCACCGAGAACCCGTCGTTCGAGCTGAACTCGGCGCTGCTGTCGCGCTGCCGCGTGCACGTGCTGGAATCGGTGTCGCCGCAGGACATCGTCGAGGCGCTGCAGCGTGCGCTGCACGACAGCGAGCGCGGCCTGGGCGAGGAGGCGATCCGGGTCTCGGACGCGGCGCTGCTGGAGATCGCCAGCGCCGCCGACGGCGACGTGCGGCGTGCGCTGACCCTGCTGGAGATCGCCGCCGAGCTGGCGCAGGGCGAGGACGGCGAGATCACCCCGCAGACCCTGCTGCAGGTGCTGGCCGACCGCACCCGCCGCTTCGACAAGGGCGGCGAGCAGTTCTACGACCAGATCTCGGCGCTGCACAAGTCGGTGCGCAGCTCCAACCCGGATGCGGCACTGTACTGGCTGACGCGCATGCTCGACGGCGGCTGCGATCCGGCCTACCTGGCGCGGCGCCTGACCCGCATGGCGATCGAGGACATCGGCCTGGCCGATCCGCGCGCCCAGCAGATGGCGCTGGAAGCCTGGGACATCTACGAGCGGCTGGGCAGCCCGGAAGGCGAGCTGGCCTTCGCGCAACTGGTGCTGTACCTGGCCAGCACCGCCAAGTCCAACGCCGGCTACGCCGCGTTCAACCAGGCAAAGGCCGAAGTGCGCGAGAGCGGCACCGAGGAAGTGCCGCTGCATCTGCGCAACGCGCCGACCAAGCTGATGAAGAACCTCGGCTACGGCGAGCATTACCAGTACGACCACGACGCCGAGGGCGGCATCGCCCTGGACCAGACCGGGTTTCCGGATGCGATGGGCGAGCGCGTGTACTACCGGCCGGTGGAGCGCGGCCTGGAGATCAAGCTCAAGGACAAGCTCGACCGGCTGCGCGCCGCGCGCGAACAGGCGCGGGCTGACAAGGCCAAGCCGACGCGCTCATAATCGGCAGCAAGGAGATGGCATTCCTCCTCGAACCGCCCGCAGTCCCTGCGCGCTGATGATGCCTGCCCAACCCCCGCCGGGGCGGCAGGCTTGCGCCCCGGCATCGCCCGATCTGGAGACCACGATGCCGCACTTCGTTTTCGTTTTTCCACGCCGCCGCGCCGCCGTGCAGCGGGGCCGCGCATGAACTTCGCCGTGTGGTGGCAGCAGTTGCTGCTGGCGATGGCCGGTGGTGCGGTCGGCTCCGGACTGCGCTTCGCCGTCGGCAGCGCCTTGTTGCAGCGCTATGGCGCCGGTTTCCCGTGGGGCACGCTGACGGTGAACCTGGTCGGCGCGTTCTTAGGCGGTTTCCTGCTGGTCTGGATCGAAGGCAAGGGCGCCAGCGCGCCGTACTGGCGTGCGTTGCTGATCGTCGGCCTGCTCGGAGGGCTGACCACGTTCTCCTCGCTGATGATGGAAAGCCTGGTGTTCCTGCGCAACGGGCGCGGCGGCATGGTGCCGCTGTACCTGGCGATCACCCTGGCGGCGGGCCTGCTGCTGGTGATCGGCGGCGCCCGCGTGGCGACCGAACTGCGACCGCCGGCAGCCAGTGCCGGCAAGTGAGTGCATTGGCCGCGCGTGCTAGGACAGCAGCGCGGCCGCCAGCCCCAACGGCGGCGCGGCCAGCGCCAGCGGCACGATGGCGCGCGGCCGGTATGGCAGCAGGCCGTAGGTCAGCAGCGCGGCGCTGGCGCTGAGCGTGCCCAGCCACAGCACCGCGCCGATGGTCCAGCCCCGCGCTGTCACGCAGCAGGCGAACGCCGCGGCCAGCAGCAGCCAGCCGGCGACGCGCAGCTGGCGCATCCGCGCCGGCGCGGCGCGCTGCGCGCCGTACAGTTCCAGCTGGTGTTTCTCCATCGCCAGGCACAGCGCGACGAAGCCGGAAAAGGCCAGGCCCAGGCCGAGCAGGTTCATGGCGTCTCCAGCGCCGCGCTGGACACGGGCTGCGCCGCCGCGCGTTCGCGTGCGCGGCGTTCGGCCGCCGACAGCGGCGGTTGCCAGCGCTGCATGCGCCGTGCGGCCAGCGCCAGCACGCAGCCCAATGCGAAGCACACCAGATCCACTCCGGCCAGCGCCCAATCCCGCGCCGGGAGGCTATTGCCCAGATGCGCGTCGCTGGTCGCTACGTTGAGCAGCGGCAGCAGCGCGAACAGGGTGGCGCCCAGATACAGCTGCCAGGCCCACATCGCGCGCTTCGGCCAGGCGAAGGCGGCGAGCAGCGCCGCGGCCCAGGCCAGGAAGAATGCCGCCGCTTCCTGCTCCGGGCGCTCGGCCACCTGCACCGGAATCAGCCGGTTGCCCCAGAAGTAGGCGGCGAAGGCGATCGGCAAGCCGGCCACCGTGCCGATGTTCAGCGCATCGACCAGGCGCAGGCCGACGCTGATCCGGCCGGCCTTGGCGTGCTTGGGCCGTTCCTTGACCGCCCACAGGATCACGCCGCTGGCCACCATCAGGCAGCCGAGCAGGCCGGAACCGAAGAACAGCCAGCGCAACCCCGATTCGGCGAAGTGCGCCAGGTGCAGGCCGTACAGCGTGCTGCGGGTCTGCGCGGCCGCGCCGGAGCTGCCGCTGCGCGCCAGGACCTGTCCGCTGCCGGCATCCAGCAGCAGCGACGGCGGATCGTAGGCCAGGCGCCGGCCCTCGCCCTGGCGGATTTCGATCACCGCCGCGGCATCGCCCGGGTTGTACAGCGAGAACCCGAAGATCGGCGCCTGCGCGCCCCATTCGGCGCGGACCACGTCCAGCAGGCGCGCGATCGGCAGGCGCGTGCCCGGCCGGCCGCTGGCTTCGCGGGGATTGGCCGGCTGCGAAAAGGCTTCGGCGTAGAACGCGTCTTCCGCATTCGGATAGGCGACCTTGATGCCCCACGGCAGGTACATCAGCATCAGCGTGACCAGCCCGGTATAGGTGATCATCGCGTGGTAGGGCAGGGCCAGCACCGCGCTGACGTTGTGGAAGTCCAGCCACGAGCGCTGGCCCTTGGCCGGGCGGAAGGTGAAGAAGTCCTTGAAGATCTTCTTGTGGGTGATGACCCCGCTGATGATCGCCACCAGCATGAACATCGCGCAGAAGCCGACGATGTAGCGCGCCCACATCACCGGGATGTAGTGCAGATCGAAATGCAGGCGATAGAAGAACTCGCCGCCGCGGGTGTCGCGCGCGGCGCTGGGCTGGCCGCTGAGCGGATCCAGCAGCGCGTCGCCGAACATCTGCTTGCGGCTCTGGGCGCTGCCGTCGGCCGGCGGCGGATTGCGCCAGAACAGTTGCGTGAACGAGGAGCGCGCGCCTGGCAGCGACACCGTCCATTGCGGCGACTGCGGCGCTTCGCGCTCCAGCAGCGCGACCGCGCGCGCGGCGACGGCATCCGTGCTCAGCGAAGCGCGCGGCAATTCCGGGCGCATCCAGCGGCTGATCTCGTCGCGGAAATAGCTGGCGGTGCCGGCCATGAAGATCAGCAGCAGCACCCAGCCGACCAGCAGCCCGGTCCAGGTGTGCAGCCAGGCCATCGACTGGCGGAATCCCTGCTTCATGGCGCGTGCCGCTGCAGCCAGGCGATGGCCAGGGCCATCGGCGCCAGCAGCGCGACGATCCCCAGCCAGGCGCGGGTGGCGCTGCGCGTGGCGAACGCCCACAACGCGGTGCAGGCGCAGACCAGGATGCCCAGCATCATGCCGCTCAGCACCGCCTGCGCGCGCAGCGCCGGCCACAGCAGCGGCAGCAGCGCGGAGGTCGCCGCGGCCAGCGCATAGCCGCCGAAGATCGCCGCCAGGGTGCGCGACAGCACACCCAGCCAGGGCGGCAATGGACGCCGCGACGCAGCCGGCGTGCGCGAGGCGTGGGGATCGGGCAGGGGGGCGGGAGGAACTGGATGCATGGAAGCCTGTCGGGAAAAGGCACCGGCTTGGCATCGGGCTAGGCGGGAGCGTGGCGGCGATGAATCGTGCCGAGCACGTTAATGATACGCATTCCTATCTTTGCTGCGCAATGCTCCGGTAGTGCGTGTAGCGACCGCAGTGTCGGCCAGGAAGCTCGCCACCGATCGGCGGCGACGGTGGTCAAATATTCCTGCCGTACCTGGTGCCGTGGTCGCGTTAGCAGACGTGGCAGTCCAGGCCACGGCGCCGCGAGGCAAATGACGGCCTCGTGGCAAGTTCTGGCGCTGAAATCCTTCGCGGACTGCTGGCACCATGGGCCAAGCGAACGATGTGGAGCGCAAGGGAGGGCGGCCATTGCCGCGTTCCCGTCACGACGCAGCCCCGCACCGGATGCGCCCGATGGCCGGTGGATGCCGGCGACAGACCACTGCGGAGACGCGATAGATGAAGATTCTGATCGTCGACGATTACCGAACGATGCGCCGTGTCATCCAGAACCTGTTGAACCGGCTCGGCTACGACGACGTGGCCGAGGCCGCCGACGGCGCGTCGGCCCTGACTACGTTGCGTGCGGACAAGGTCGGCCTGGTCCTGTGCGACTGGAACATGCAGCCGATGACCGGCTTGCAGCTCCTGCACGAGATCCGCAAGGACCGTGCGATAGCCGGCACGCCTTTCATCATGGTACTCGCCAACGACAGGCGGGACGACATCACCGCGCTCAAGGAGGCGGGGGCGAGTGGCTACCTCTTGAAGCCCTTCAGTACCGATTCGCTGCAAGCCAAGATCAACGCCGTGCTCTGACCGGTTTTCGGCGATTGGCCGATGCGCTAGCGTTGCGACACGTCACGGCGGAGGTGGGATTGGGCTGTTTGTGAAAGATCGATCGAGAGCGTGGCCTGAGCGGGAATCAGCGGCTGCCTGACGTGGCAACACAGCTTGACGGGCCAATCCATACCCGGCGCGCACTGTAATCGAGCGTGATACGCATGGCCTGGAGCATGTCCACGCCGATGTTGAACGCGTGCCCGTCGGAGTACCCCGCGTCGTCGAACACCGGCAGGTCGACCACGCGCGCCACGACGTTGCGCTGGGTCGATCCCGGAAAGCTCACTGTGCCGATCGGGCCGATACGCGAAGGGATGGGCGTCTGGACGGCGCCACGCGCGGGCGGTCCGTCGCGGAACGCTGCCGAACCGGGATCGATCTGCGCGGCGTTGGCGAAGGTGGTGTTGATCATCGACGAGCGGGCGCCGCTGTCGAGCGTCGCCACGCCGGCCACGCCGTTGACCGTGACCGGTAGCGTCAATTGCTTGCCGTTTTTGATCGACCCCGCCTCGATCAGGGTCGCGCTGTGTCCGGCGAGCCGTGCCGCATTCTTGCCGCGCGGCAGCAGCGAGACGGTCTGGCACCCGGTATCCATCACCGTGATGCGGTCCATCAGCAGATCGGCGCCGACGATTCCCGCGATCTTCACGCCGTCGGTCCGGTCGGGAATGGTGTCCACGTCGAGATGATGGATCGCCCTGCCGTCGAGGGAGAGCGACTCTACCCGCGTCGTCGTCTCCTCCACGTCTCCGGTCGCGCCGCTGATGGTTGCGATCTTGCCGGAGGGGAGATGCTGTTCCGACGCGAACCAGGCATAGACCGCGCTGGTGTCGGCGCCGGTGTCGAGCATGAACTCGTAGGGTCCCTTGCCGTTGACGAACACGGGGACCAGCAGGTGCCCGGTGACGCCCGGCGTCATCGCGACTTCCGCTGTCGCGTCGCGCGGCCAGATGGCGCTCGCGAGCAACGCGATCAGCGCGAGGCCGCATGCGCCGAGCTTGCTTGCCGTCGGCCTGATCCGATAGACGCGGCTGTTCGGGCTTGTCGGGGAAACCAGCATAGGGTGCTCCACAGTGCGGTTCGCATTCTCGTTGAAAGGCGAAGGGTAGCGCGGGCGGCATCTGGATGCCGAGACCGCGCGACAGATCGCGCAAGCAATGGCGCTTCAGCGCGTTGCGGCGGGCGCAGGCGTGGGCGTCGCGGCCATCGCTTCGGCGGCGGCGATTTTCTGCGCCACCGCGTCGCGCAGCGGGGAAGCCTCGGGCAGCAGGCCTTGCAGGTGTCGCCAGTGCGCCGCGGCGCTGGCGTAGCGGCGCTGCTGGAATTCGCCGATACCGAGCATCCACAGGGCGCGCTGGTTGTCCGGTTGCTGCGCGAGCACGCGCTCGAGCATGCCGTGCGCGGTCGTGCCGACGGCGAAATCGGCTTGCTCGGCCATGTCCGCCTCGACCCAGCCGAGCAGCGCGTCGCTGTTGTCCGGATCGATCCGCAGCGCCTGCGCGTAGGCGTCGCGCGCTTCGGCACTGCGTTTCGCCTGCACTGCCGCCGCGGCCTGGTCCAACCATTGCTGCAGCACTCGCTGCGTCACCCCCGGGTCGGGCGCCGCTGCGGCCTGCACGGGCACGCCGGCAAGTGCGGCCGGATCGCCGACCAGCAGATACAGGCCGGCGCTCGCCAGCGGCAGCACCACGGCCAACAGCGTCGCGGCGCCAAGCCGCAGCGTGCGCGCGCCCGGACGCCGGCGCAGCAGCGGCCGCAGCAAAGCGCCCAGCGCGATGCCGAGCATCAGCACGGCGGCGATGCAGAAGCCGGCGGTCACCATTGTTCTTCCGGCTCCTGTTCCGGCGGCGCGTGCGCTGCGGCGGCGGCTCGGCGCCGCAGCGTGGCCACGACCATGGCCGCGCCGCCGAGCAGGAACAGCAGCGGACCGAACCACAGCAGCCAGGTCGCCGGCGCCAGCGGCGGGTCGTAGAGCACGAACTGCGAATAGCGATCGACCATGTACTGCTTGATCTGCGCATCGCTGCGGCCGGCCTGCAACTGCGCGAACACCTGGTGGCGCAGGTCGCGCGCCAGCGTGGCGTTGGAGTCGGCCAGGTTCTCGTTCTGGCAGACCAGGCAGCGCAATTGCGCGGTCAGGCGCTGGAAGCGCAGTTCCTGCTGCCGGTCCTGGAACGGCAGCGGATCCACCGCCTGCGCCGCCGCCGGCACCGCATGCGCGAGCAGCAGCAAGACCAGCAACGCCAGCCACGATCTGGTCCATGGCCGGCCGCGTAGCGTCAGTGCAAAGGGCACGTTCATCGCTGCGCTCCGTCCAGCGCGGCGATCGCCGGGCGCAGTTCTTCGGCGATCACCGCCGGGGTCAACACGCCGACATGCTTGTAGCGGATCACGCCCTGGGCATCGATCAGGAAGGTTTCCGGGGCGCCGTAGACGCCGAAGTCGATCGCGCGCTGTCCGTCCTCATCGACCACCACCAGTGCATAAGGATTGCCGCGCTGTGCGAGCCAGGCACGCGCGTCTTGCGGGTCGTCCTTGTAGGCGTAGCCGATCAGTGCGATGCCGAGGTCGTTGGCGTGCGCCAGCAGCACAGGATGCTCCTCGCCGCAGGCCAGGCACCAGCTGCCGAACACGTTGAGCAGGTACGGGCTGCCGCGCAATTCGGCGCTGCCGGCACGTTGCGCGGGATCGTCCAGGCGCGGCAGCGAGAACGCCGGCGCCGGCTTGCCGATCAGCGGCGAGGGCACCTCGCGCGGGTCGTGCGCGCGACTCCAGTAGATGCCGAAACCGAACAACGCGGCCAGCAGCACGAAGCCGAGCAGGGGCAGCAGCCGGCTCATGGCGATACGCCCGCTGCTGCTGGGACCGCAGGCGCGGCCAGGCCCGATTCGTGCGCGAGCGCATGCGGCGCACGCAGCCGGCGCGCGCAGGCGCTGACGAAGCCGCCGAGCATCATCAGCAGGCCGCCCAGCCAGATCCAGCGGATGAAGGGTTTGTAGTACAGGCGCAGGGTCCAGGCGTTCTCGATGTGCTGGTCGTCCATCGGCTCGCCCAGCGCGACGTACAGGTCGCGGGTGACGCCGGCATCGATCGCCGCCTCGGTCTGGATCCGCTCGCTGGAATACAGGCGTTTCTGCGGATGCAACACCGCCACCGCCGTGCCATCGCGGCTCACCGTCAGCGTGCCTTGCTCGGCCTTCCAGTTGGGGCCGTCGATCATGCGCACGCCGTCGAAGCGGAACGCATAGCCGCCGATCTGTTCGCTCTGCCCCGGCGCCAGGCGCACATCGCGCTCGATCGACAGGCTTTCCGACAGCAGCACGCCGGCCACGAATACCGCCACGCCGGCATGGGCCAGCAGCATGCCGGCCAGCTCCGCGGGGAAGCGGCGGCCGCGCGGCGCTTCGCGCAGGCGCTTGTAGGCATACAGCGCGGTGCCGACGCCGATCCAGGTGGCGGCGGCGACGCCGGCCACGGCGCGGGCCGAGCCGTCGGTCAGCACGAAGGCGACCAGGGCGCAGGCCAGTGCGGCCAGCATCGCGCGCACGGCCACCGCCTGCAGCGCGCCGGGTTCGGTCCGGCCCCAGCGCAGGTACGGGCCGAACGGCAGCAGCAGCACCACCGGCAGCATCAGCAGCGGGAACAGCAGGCCGAAGTAGGGCGGGCCGACCGAGACCTTGCCCAAGCGCAGTGCATCGCCGAGCAGCGGGAACAGCGTGCCCAGCAGCACCATCGCCGCGGCCACGGTCAGCATCAGGTTGCCGACCAGGATCGCGGTTTCCCGCGACAGGGCGGCGAACGGCTTGCCGGCAGCCAGCCGCGGCGCGCGCAGCGCGTACAGCAGCAACGCACCGCCGACCGCCACGATCAGGAAGCCGAGGATGTACAGGCCGCGGCGCGGGTCGGCAGCGAAGGCGTGCACCGAGGTCAGCACGCCCGAGCGCACCAGGAAAGTACCGAGCAGCGACAGCGAGAACGCCAGGATCGACAACAGCAGGGTCCAGGCACCCAGCGCGCCGCGTTTCTCGGTGACCGCCTGGGTGTGGATCAGCGCCGCGCCGACCAGCCACGGCATGAAGCTGGCGTTCTCCACCGGATCCCAGAACCACCATCCGCCCCAGCCCAGTTCGGCATACGCCCACCAGCTGCCGGCGACGATGCCGGCGGTGAGGAAGCCCCACGCGACATTGGTCCACCGCCGCGCCCAGCGCACCCAGGCCTGCTGCTGTTCGCCGCCGAGCAGGGCGGCGATGGCGAAGGCGAAGGCCACCGAGAAACCGACGTAGCCGGTGTAGAGCACCGGCGGGTGGAACACCATGCCCGGGTCCTGCAGCACCGGGTTGAGTTCGTTGCCGTCCAGCGGCATCGGCGACAGCCGCGCGAACGGGTTGGAGGTGAACAGCACGAACGCCAGGAAGCCGGCAGCGATCAGGCCGAGCACGCCGAGCACACGCGCGGCGAACGCCTCCGGCAGGTGCCGGCTGCTGCGCGCCAGCAGCAGCGTCCACAGATTGAGGATGGCGATCCACAGCAGCAGCGAGCCTTCGTGCGCGCCCCACACCGCGGCCAGCCGGTAGTACCAGGGCTGCGCCAAGTTGGCGTTGGCGGCCACGTAGCGCACCGAGAAATCCAGGCGCAGCAGCGCATAGGCGAGCAGGGCGAAGGCCAGCCAGGCGAACAGCGCTTGCGCGCAAGCCGCAGGCCGCGCCACCGCCATCAACGCGCGATCGCCGCGCCAGGCGCCGAGCAGCGGCAGCACACCCTGCGCCAGCGCCAGCAACAGGGCCAGGATCAACGCGAGCTGGGCAAGTTCGGCGGTCATCGAGGCAGGGCGATCGAACGCGGCCAGCGCAGCGCGGTGCGGCAGGTCAGCATCCGCGTCATGGCGTGGCGGACGTGGCGGCCGACGCGGAGACCGCCGCCGCGGTGCGCCCCTCATGGGCCTGCGCCATCGCGTCCTTCAGTTCCTGCGGCATGTAGGTCTCGTCGTGCTTGGCCAGCACCTCGGTGGCGACGAAACCGGCGCCATGCAGCGAACCGGTGGCGATCACCGCCTGGTTGTCGCGGAACAGGTCGGGCAGGATCCCGGTGTAGGCGACCGCGGTGGCGCCGGACTTGTCGATCACGGTGAAGTCCACCCGCAGCGAATCGGCGCTGCGCCGGATCGAGCCGGCCTTGACCATGCCGCCGAGGCGGAACACGCGGTAGCCGTCGGCCTGGCCGGCCTGCACCTGGCTCGGCGTGAACAGGTAGCTGATGTTGTGCTGCAGGGCCAGCACGAACAGGCCGGTGGCGAGCGCGGCGGCGCCCAGCACCAACAGCACGACCAGCAGGCGGCGCTTACGGGTGGGATTCATGGTCGATACCTGGCAAGCGGGAAGAGGCGCCACGCTGGCGCCGCGCCTGTTCGCGCAGCAACTGCGCACGCGTCTCGGCGAGCAGGCGCCGCTGCCGCCAGCGCGGCAGCAGCGTGTCCAGCAGCAGCATCAGCAGGAACAGCGCGTAGGCGCTCCACACGTAGGCGGCGTAGCCGCCCATCGCCCAGAAGCCGCTCATGCCGCGCGCTCCGCCGCCACGCGCACTTCCGGCAGCGGCGCCGGCGCATGTGCGGCCAGCGCGAGCGCACGCACCCAGCCCTTGCCGCGCTCCAGCGCCAGCAGGTCGGTGCGCATGCGCCCGAGCAGGCTAGCCAGGTAGTAGCACTTGCTCGCCAGCACCGCGGTCAGCAGCGGCCACAGCATCGCCAGCGGCATCTTCGACGGGCCGAGTACGCGCACCGTGGAGCCCTGGTGCAGGGTGTTCCACCAGACCACGGAGAAATGCACGATCGGCAGGTTGATCAGCCCGACCAGCGCCAGCAGCGCGGCGGCACGCGCGCCCTGGCGCGGATCCTCGATCGCGCGGTACAGGCCGATCACGCCCAGGTACAGGAACAGCAGCACCAGTTCCGAGGTCAGCCGCGCGTCCCAGGTCCACCACGTGCCCCACATCGGCTTGCCCCACAGCGAACCGGTGCACAGGGTGATGAAGGTGAACGCGGCGCCGATCGAGGCGGAGGCCATGCATGCCACTTCCGCCAGTTTCAGCCGCCAGACCAGGGCGACGAAGCCGGCCGCGCCCATCGCGCCATAGACGAACAGGCTCATCCAGGCGCTGGGCACGTGGATGAAGATGATCCGGTAGGCGTCGTGCTGCTGGTAGTCCGGCGGCGCCAGCACCAGGCCGCCGTAGAACGCCACCGCGCCGAGCAGCAGCGCCGCGCCCAGCGCCCACGGCCGGATCGCGCCGGCGACGCGGTAGAACGTCGGCGGCGAGGCCAGACGATGCATCCAGTGCGGAATCCACTTGGCCATGCGCAACGCTCAGCGCGCCGTGGCGGCGGTGCGCGGCAGCGCCTGTACCGCGGCGGCGGCATCCACCTGCAGCAAGCCGTCGCGTTGCCGGCTGGTCCGGCGCAGCAGCTCGTGCACGCTGCGCGCGTCCAGCTGCGGCGCCAGCGCCAGCAGCAGCGCGACCACGCCGCTGACGTGGGCGGTGGCCATCGACGAGCCGGAGGTGAAGTCGTAGCCGCCGTTGGGCTGGGTGGTGAGGATGTCCTCGCCCGGTGCGCTGAGCACGCCCGGCGGCGACGGGGTAGGGCTGCTGGTGCGCACCACGATCACCCCCGGGGTGGCATCGGGAAAGCCGTCCAGGCGGCCGTCCGGCGGCATCGCCGCGACCACGATGCGGCCCTGCCGCAGCAACTGTTCGAGCAGCTTGCGCAGCAGCGGATCGGCCGGGCCGCCCAGGCTCAGATTGATGATGCGCGCGCGGGTGTCGCCGATCGCGACCAGCGCCTTGGCCAGGGTGAAGGAGTTGCAGCCGGCGCCGGCGCCGGCGCGCTGCGGATACCAGCAGGCCTTGTACACGTCGAGCATGGCCTTGGGCGCCATGCCGACGATGCCGAGATGGTTGTTGCTGCCGGCGGCGATGATCCCGGCCACTTCGGTGCCGTGGTGGTCGCGATTGAACGCCGTGGGATCGGCGCCGACCATGTCGCGCACCTCGCGCAGCCGGCCCTGCAGGTCCGGATGCGCGGTGTCCACGCCGGTATCGATGATGGCCACGCCCACGCCCTGGCCCTGGCTCAGCACCTGCGCGGTGGCGGCGTTGGTCGCGGCGAAGCCGCGCTGCATGTCCACGTAGGGATCGTTGTAGCGCAGCGGCTGCGCGGCCTGGGCCGGCGGCGCGGCGTCGGCGTAGGTGGCGAATTCCTGCAGCGGCTGCGACAGCGCGACGCGTTCGTCCTTGGCCAGTTCGGCGAGCAGCGCGTCGCGCTCCGCGCCCGGCGCCGGCTCGAACACCACGCAGTACACGCCGAGCGGCTTGATCGGCCAGCCGGTCACCTGGCGCAGGCTGTAGCGCTGGGTCAGCGCGTCCAGCGTCGCCGCTGCCTGGGTGCCGGCACCGTAATACTTGGACGAGGCATAGCCGATCAGGTTGGAGCCGGCATGCCGACCCGGCGCGGCCATCGGGTTGGCCACCGCGAGCACGATCTGGCGCTGGCTGTCCAAGGCCGGCGAGGCGTCAAGGGTCGGGGTCTTCGCAGGCGCCGCCGCTGCCGCCACGGGCGCGTCGCCAGCACCGCGCCCGCCATGGGCGCAGGCGCCGAGCGCTAGGCAGGCGACGAGGAAGCAGGCGCGACGCAGGCTCATGGTGCGGAAATCGGCTCCGCCAGGCGGATGCCGGGCGTCGCACGCAGCTGCTGCACGCTGCGCTGCGGCTGCGCCGGCGATCCGGCCTGCACCGGCACCACGGTGTAGGCACCGGCGCCGTTGGGGCCGCCGACCACGCGCAGCTGCAGCTTGCGCAGCACCGCGTCCCAGTCGGCCAGGGTCATGCGCGCGTCCGGCACCACGCGGATCGCATCGCTCGCCAGCGGCTGCGCGGTCTCGCTGAGGGTGCGGTAGCCGCTGCCCTGGCCCTGGTCGCTGGCGGACAGCCTGACCCCGAGCACGCCCAGTCCGACCGCCTGCACCAGCGCCGCGGCGACCAGCGCCCGCGTGGTCCAGCTGGAGCGCACGCGCACCGGCAGGCGCTGCGGTTCGGGCGCGTCGAGGCGGCCGAGCAGACGCTGCAGCCCGGCCTCTGCGTCCACCGGCACGTCGCTGGGCAGCGACATCGCCATGCGCAGCCGGCTCTGCTGCGCGAACTCGGCGCTGCAGAAGCTGCACTTGGCCAGATGCGCGATCAGCCACTCGTGCTGTTCTTCCGTGGCGCTGGCCTGCAGCACCCACGGCATCAGTTCCCAGGCATGCGAGCACTCGTTGCCCGGCTCGTTGAAGCCTGTCTTCATGACACGCTCTCCGTCAGAGGGGAAGCACCGCCGGCCAATCCCGGCAGCACGTTGCGCAGCTTGACCCGGGCATGGAACAGCCGCGCCTTGATCGTGCCCACCGGACACTGCATGATCGCCGCGACTTCTTCCAGCTTGTGGCCCAGGCCGTAGACCAGTTCGACCACCAGGCGCTGGTCGGCCGACAGCCGCTCCAGGCCCTTGCCCAGCCAGTCGCGCAGTTCGCGGTCCTCGTCCGGGTCGGAAGAGGAGCCGAAATGCTCTTCGGCGCTCACCCCGTCCTCGATCGCCTCGTCGCTGTGGTGGCGGATCGCCTTGAGCCCGCAGCGGTAGGCGATGCCCATGATCCAGGTCGAGACCTGCGAATCGCCGCGGAAGTCGCCGGCCTTCTGCCAGGCGATCCAGAAGCAGTCGTTGATCGCCTCCTCGATGATGTCCGGGCGCCGGGTCAGCCGCGACAGGAACCGGCACAGGCGCCCGTGGTAGTTGCGATACAGGGTCGCCAACGCATCGCGGTCGCCGCCGGCCATGCGCCGGAGCAGCATGCGGTCGGTGGCATCGCCTAGTGGATCGGTGTCGGTCATGGAGGGCTGGCTTGGCAACGGGCACCGGTATGTGCCGGGTCGGCACGAAAAGGTTGCGTGCGGATCAGAAGGCGCGCGACACGGTGACTACCCACGGCCAGATCCCGTTGCCGCGCCTGGCGTAGATGCTGCGCGCGTCGCTGAACACGCGGTCGACCTCCACGCTCCAGGCGCCGTCGTTCCAGATCAGCCCGGCCTGGCCGTAGCTGTAGTGGTCGGCGTAGTCCAGCCCGTACAGCGCCGGCGGGGCCTGGCTGATGCCGATCCCGGCCGACAGCGACAGCTGCCCCGACAGCGGCTGGTGCACGGTGAGGTCGGCGGCGCCGTACCAGCGGCCGCGGTAGCTGTCGGGCAGCTCGAACGCAGCCAGCGACACGCTCAGCCGGTCCCGGTACGACCAGCCGAGGCTGGCCTCGTTGCGGTTGAACAGGCGGTTGATGCGGTTGCCGGGGTAGTCGTAGCGCAGCAGCCCGGCCTGCATCTGCCAGCTGTCGGACAGGGTCCAGCTGCGCGACAGCTCGACCGTGGTCAGCAACTGGTGGCCCGGCGCATCCAGCGCCGTACTGGCGGACGCGCCCAGCGACCAGCCCGGCGCCGGTAGCCAGTAGCCGGCGAATTGCAGGGACGGGGTGTCGGCGGTCACCGCGATGCCGCGATCGACCAATTGCGAACTGAGCCCGACCGCGCCGCCCAGCTTGGCCGCCAACGCCGTGCCCGGCAGGCACAGCGCCGCCGCCAGCGCCAGCGTGCCGGGCAGCGGGCGCAGGCATGCGACACGCGGCGCCAGGTCACCTGCGGCCGTGGTCATGCCGGTCGGGATGCCCATCTGCGGCGGCGGCCCATGGCGGTCGCGGGCAGGGCGGTCGGGGACGGGGAGCCGGCGGCAGAAGGGCGGTTGTGCACGGGCGCTCGATGGTCGCGGGTCGGATCGCAGGGGACGCTGGGGCACGTGCCAGCGGCAACGCTGGAGCGCCCGCCGCGTGGACGATCGCCATTATCGGCATTGCGCACTGGTGGCGACACGGCGGACGCCCGGCGGCGGACGCCGGGTTCAGGTTCGACTATGCCGGGGCCGGGTGCCGACTTCAATGCAGGGTATTGAGATAGGCGATCAGGTCTTCCAGTTGCTTGCTGTCGTCGAGCCCGTCGTACTTCATGTTGGCGCCGGGGACGCCCTTGGACGCGGGCTGGGCCAGGTAGCTGCGCAGCTTGTCGTCGCTCCAGGTCCACTGGGTCTTCTTCATCGCGTCCGAGTAGCGGTAGTCGGGCACGCTGCCGGCGCTGCGTCCGACCACGCCGAACAGAGTCGGGCCCTTCTTGTTCTTGCCCGGCGCCGCGCTATGGCATTCGGCGCATTCGGTGGCGAACACGTCGGCGCCGGGCAGGCCGCCGCCGGCCTGCGCGGCGGGCGCGAGCGCAGCGCCGAGCGGCAGCAGGCTGGCCATCAGGGTGCACCACAGGGGAAATGGGTTGGCTGCTTTCATGGCGATCCGTACTTGGGGGGAAAGGTGTGCTCAGAACGCGAGGCTCAGGGCCAGCGAGAACTGGTTCAGGTCGTGCGGGCGGGTCTCCGGCAGGGCGCCGAACACGTTGCCGGTGGTGCCGTTGAACTTGCTGAAACGGAACCAGGTGGCGGACAGGCGCATATTGGCGATCGAGGTGAACGAATCGTCCTTGCCGAACGGCGCCCACGAGGCGCTGATCAGGTTGCTGGTGGTGTCCGGCGCGGCGTACGGGCGGTAGCGGAACGCATCGTCCGAGCCGGTGTTGATGAAGTGCGCCAGCAACAGGCCGTAGCTCTGCTTGTAGGTGTAACTGAGGTTGATCGACTGGTCGCGGATGCTGCCGCGGCGCAGTCCGGCCACGCTGGGGTCGGCCGGGTCGATCAGCGCGCTGCCGTAGCGGCGGCGTTCGTAGATGTTGAGATAGCCGAGCTTGAGGATGTGCTCGCGGGTGCCCAGGAACTGGTAGTTCAGGTCGTAGCCCAGGTCGGTGAAGTCGTCGCGCGGGCCGGTACTGCGCGGCAGCTGGCGATGGGTGGTCAGCGCGACCACGCCGGCGGAGAAGAACTGCTTCTTCATGTCCTTCATGTAGCTCAGGCGCAGGTAGCCGGTGTCGCTGAGCTTGCCCGGGTCGCCGCCGACCGCATAGCCGAGGTCGTCCTGGGTGGAGACCGGCAGCGCGTTGTAGGTGCCGATCTCGCCGTACCAGTTGCGGTCGTACACGCCGTAGACGCTGGTGCCGATCACCCGGTTGGACAGCGAGGACTGGTTGAGCAGGGTGGTGGAGCTGGCGTAGGCCGAGGCCGGCCCCAGGCCGGAGGCGTTGGGCAGCACGCCGATCGGATCCTGGCTGCCCGGATTGTTGTTGACGCTGACCCCGAGCAGGGCGTCCTTGCCGCCGAGCTTGAAGGTCTTGGCGACGAAGCGCAGGTCCACGTTGTCCAGCTTGGTCGTGAACTTGTCCTTGCCGTTATTGGTGCTGGAGACCTTGATGTAGCCGCCGATGTTGTCGGTGACACGCCCTGCCAGGTACAGATCGCCCTCGCTGAGCTGGTTGTTGGTCTTGCCGCGTACCGGCACGCTGCGGGTACCGATGAGCTGCGCCGAGGCCGGGATCTTGGTCCCGTTGCCGTCGCTGTCGGTGTAGCCGTTGAGCTTGAAGCGCATGCCGTACGGGGTCAGCGCCGGGCCATAGGCGCCGATGTGGCAGTCCGCGCAGGACGAGCCGGTCTGCCGCGCGAACGCCGGCACCGCCGCGGCGCGCGGACTGGCCAGCAGCAACAGCGAGCCGAGCGTGGACCACAGCAAGACCTGCTCGGCGCCGCGCAGCGTGCCGGGACGGAAGAGGGAAGAAGGAGACGGGGCGGTCTGCATGCGATGGGTCCTTGAGCGGGTCGGCGCGGCGGCGGACGAGGGAAGGGTGGCGGCGCGGCTCAGCCGCGGCGGAAGCGCAGCATTCGCCGCAGGGTGTCGTCGCGGCGCACGAAGTGGTGCCATAGCGCGGCACCGATATGCAGCAGGATCAGGCCGAGCAGCGCCCAGGCGGCATACACGTGCCAGGCGCCGAGCGTGTCGGCCAGATCCGGATCGGGGGCGACCAGTTCCGGCAGCGTGGCGGCGAACAGGTGCACCGGCTTGCCCATGGACTGGCTCAGCGCCCAGCCCAGCACCGGCAGGGTCAGCAGCAGCGCGTACATGACCACATGGGTGAGCCCGGCCAGCGCCCGCAGCAGCGGCGAGGTGGCGTCGGGATCGTGGCGTTTGCCCAGGCGCAGGCGCAGCGCCACGCGCAGGAAAAACAGACCGAGCACGAACAGGCCGAAATGCCGATGTCCCTCCAGCAACCATTGGCGTACGGCGCGGCCTTCGACTTCTTCGCGCAGCAGGATCAGGCTCGCCGCCAGCACCAGGCACAGCACGGTGAGCCAGTGCAGCACCACCATCGGCCGCGGCAACCCTGCCGCTGCGGATGTGCGCGGCGGATGCTCCGGTGCGCCGGAGAGAGAGGTGCCGTCGTCGGCCTGCGTGGATGAAGTCATGGTGGCGTGCCCTGTCCAGGTCGTGTCGATGGAATGCGCGCTGCCGTTCGCGGCGTCGTGCTGCGCCACCCGCGGGCAGCGCAATGGCCGGCGCAGTGGTGGTCGCAGATGGGTGCCGGGTGCGCGGCAAAAGGTTGCGTCGGCGTGGCGGCGGCCTTCGCAGCGGCACTGCGAGCGGCATGGCGCAACCTTTGCGCCGGCCGGCGGCACTCAGCCTGGTAACTCCGCGTCGGAGTCCGTGTCGGACATACTATGGCAATCGAACGAATCCAGTTGCGTACGCACGGCGACGAGCGCGGTCTGCTCGTGGCCCTGGAGCAGCAACGCGACGTGCCCTTCGACATCCGGCGCGTGTACTACCTGTTCGCGACCAAGCACGGCGTGCACCGCGGGCAGCACGCGCACCGCCATCTGAATCAATTGGCGGTGGCCCTGCATGGCTCGGTGTCGTTCCTGCTCGACGACGGCAGCGGACCGGTGCAGGTGGTGCTCGACGACCCTTCCCAGGGCCTGCTGCTCGGCAGCATGGTGTGGCGCGACCTGTACGATTTCAGTGCCGACTGCGTGCTGATGGTGCTGGCCGACCAGGCCTACGATCCGGCCGACTACATCCTCGACTACGACGATTTCCTGCGCGAAGCCGCGGGCGAACGCAGGCAGGAGGCGTAGCGCCATGGCGAAACCATTGGTCATCATCGGCGCGGGCGAAATGGCGCAGATCGCCTGCGAATACTTCAGCCACGACAGCGACTATGAAGTGCTGGCCTTCAGCGCCGAGCGCGACTACATCGCCGCGCCGACCCTGGCCGAGCGGCCGGTGGTGGCGTACGAGGAGTTGGAGCGGCTGTACCCGCCGGGGGAGATCGAGGCGTTCGTGGCGATTCCCGCCAGCGGCCTCAATCGCCTGCGCACGCGGTTCTTCCTCGACGCCAAGCGCCGCGGCTACCGCCTGGCCAGCTACGTCAGTTCGCGCGCCTTCGTCTGGCGCAATGCGCAGCTGGGCGAGAACTGTTTCGTGTTCGAAGGCAATGTGGTGCAGCCGTTCACGCGCATCGGCGACAACTGCATCCTGTGGAGCGGCAACCACATCGGCCACCGCACGGTGATCCACGATCACGTGTTCGTCGCCTCGCATGCGGTGATTTCCGGCTATTGCGAGATCGGCCAGAGCAGTTTCGTCGGGGTCAATGCCACCTTCAGCGACGGGGTCAAGGTCGCTGCGGACAACGTCATCGGCGCCGGCGCACTGGTCACCCGCGACACCGAACCGGGCCGGGTCTACGTCGGCGCGCCGGCGCGCGCGGTGGCCGGCAAGTCCAGCTTCGACGTGACGCTCTGACGCCATGTTCGACTGGAGCAAACGCGGTTTGGCGTTCGCCACCGCACGCGACGGCGTCGGCGGCTGGATGCGGCATTCGGCGTTGACGCCGACGCCGTATCGCCTGGATGCCGAGCTGATCCGCGTCTACGCCGGCTTCCGCGACGACGCCGGGATCAGCCGCATCGGCTACGTCGACGTGCGCGGCGACGATCCGACCCGGGTGGTTCGCGTGAGCGCCACGCCGGTGCTGGACATCGGCCGCGACGGCTGCTTCGACGACAACGGCATGATCCTCGGCGACGTAGTCGCCGCGCCGGACGGGCTGTACATGTTCTATGTCGGCTTCCAGCGCGTGGCCAAGGCCAAGTTCCTGGCCTTCACCGGGCTGGCGGTGTCCAGCGATGGCGGCGAGACGTTCCAGCGCCGCCAGGACACGCCGCTGCTGGACCGCGCGCCCGGGCGCAGCACCATCGCCGCGGTGCATTCGGCACGCTACGAGGACGGCCGCTGGCGGCTGTGGTACGCGGTCGGCGACGACTGGGAGCACATCGACGGCACGCCGTTCCCGCGCTACCACATCCGCTACGCCGAGACCGACGACCTGCAGGCGATCCCGCGCCAGGACACGTTGTGCCTGCAGCCGCAGGGCAGCGAATACCGCATCGGCCGCCCGCGCGTGTACCGCCACCAGGGCGGCTACCTGATGTACTTCACCCGCGGCAACATCGATGGGGCGTATTTCCCCGGCGTGGCGCGCAGCGCCGACGGCCGCCACTGGCAGCGGTGCGACGAGGCCTTCGGCCTGGCGCTTTCGCCTGGCGGCTGGGACGCGCGCACGCTGTGCTATCCGGCGCTGATCCGGCACCGCGACCGCGTGCTGATGTTCTACAACGGCAACGACATGGGCCGCGACGGCTTCGGCGTGGCGGTGGCGCCGCTGGCGCAGGGCGCAGGCGAGGGGAGTGGCGATGATTTCGGTTAGGCCGTATACCGCCGCCGATGCGCCAGCCTGGGACGCGTTGATCGCCGAATCCCGCAACGGCAACCTGCTGCACCGGCGCGGCTACATGGACTACCACGCCGAGCGCTTCGTCGACGCCTCGCTGCTGGTCGAACGCGGCGGTGCGCTGCTTGCGGTGTTCCCGGCCAACATCGAGGGCGCGCGCGTGGTCAGCCATGCCGGGCTGAGCTATGCCGGGCTGCTGTCCGCGCATGGCCTGCGCGCGGCGGCCACGCTGGACGTGTTCGAACAGATCGCCGCGCACTATCGCGCGCGCGGCGTGCACGAACTGTTGTACAAGGCGGTGCCGCACCTATTCCATGCGTCGCCGGCGGAAGAGGATCTCTATGCCCTGCATCGGCTCGGTGCGCGGCTGCAACGCCGCGACCTGTCCTCGGCCATCGCCTTGCGCGAGCCGCTGCGCTTCGCCGCCGAACGGCGGCGCTCGATCGGCAAGGCGCGCAAGGCCGGCCTGCGCGTGCAGCACAGCGACGATCCGGCCCCGTTCCATGCGCTGCTGAGCGAGGTGCTGCAGCGCCACGGCGCCACGCCCACCCACAGCCTGCAGGAACTGCGCCTGTTGTGCGGGCGCTTCCCGGAACAGCTGGTGCTGTACGAAGTGCGCGACGGCGATGCGCTGCTTGCCGGCACGCTGCTGTACGACTTCGGCCGCGTGGTGCACACGCAGTACCTTGCCTGTTCCGAACAGGGCCGGCGCGTGGACGCGCTCAGCCTGCTGCTGGCCGACCTGATCGAACACCGCTACGCGCCGCGCGAGTACTTCAGCCTCGGCATTTCCACCGAGCAGCAGGGCCAGGTGCTCAACGACGGCCTGGTCACGCAGAAGGAGCGCTTCGGCGCGCGCGGCGTGGTCCACGATTTCTACGCCTGGGATCTGCGATGAGCGTGCCGTTCCTGGACCTGCGCGCGCTCAACGCCCGCTATGCCGACGAACTGAAGGCCGCGGCGGCACGAGTCATCGACTCGGGCTGGTATGTGCTGGGCGAGGAGCTCGACGCGTTCGAGCGCGAGTTCGCCGCCTATTGCGGCACCGAACATGCGATCGGCGTGGGCAACGGCATGGACGCGCTGACCCTGATCCTGCGCGGCTACCGCGAACTGGGCCGGCTACGCGACGGCGACGAGGTGATCGTACCGGGCAACACCTTCATCGCCAGCTTCCTGGCGATCAGCGAGAACCGGCTGCTGCCGGTGCCGGTGGAGCCGGACCCGGTCAGCTTCAACCTGGATCCGGCCAGTGTGGAGCGGGCGATCGGCCCGCGCACGCGGGCGATCATGGCGGTGCACCTGTACGGCCAGCTGGCGGACATGGCCGCGCTGCGGACGCTGGCGCGGCAGCATGGCCTGCTGCTGATCGAGGACGCGGCGCAGGCGCATGGCGCACGCCTGCACGGACGCCACGCCGGCAGCTTCGGCGACGCCGCCGGCTTCAGTTTCTTCCCCGGCAAGAACCTGGGCGCGCTCGGCGACGGCGGCGCGGTGACGACCGACGACGACGCGTTGGCCGCGCAGATCCGGATGCTGCGCAACTACGGCTCGGACATCAAGTACCGGCACCTGGTGCAGGGCGTGAACTCGCGCCTGGACGAAATGCAGGCGGCGTTGCTGCGGGTCAAGCTGCACTACCTGGATGCCGACATCGCCCTGCGCCGCGATGTGGCGCGGCGCTACCGCGCCGGCATCGTGCATCCGCAATTGCAGTTGCCGCATGTGGCCGACGAGGCGGCCCACGCCTGGCATCTGTTCGTGGTGCGCTGCGCCCGGCGCGACGCGCTGCAACGCCACCTGCTGGCCAGCGGCATCCACTGCCTGGTGCACTATCCGGTGGCACCGCACCGGCAGCCGGCCTATGCCGGGCTGAGCGGACGCAGCCTGCCGCTGTGCGAGCAGTTGCACCGGGAGGTGCTGAGCCTGCCGATCGGGCCGACCCTGGATGCGGCAGCGGTGGAGCGGGTGATCGATGCCTGCCAGGCGTTCGAGGCCAGCGCGGCATGAACGTGCTGCGCAGCGGCCTGTACAGCGGCGTGGCCACCGCGGCCAAGTTGCTGGCCGCGTTGCTGGTGCTGAAGCTGGTCGCGGTGTATGCCGGGCCTGCCGGCGTGGCCCGGCTCGGCCAGTTCACCAGCCTGATGTCGCTGCTGGCGGTGCTGGCCGGCGGCGGCATCGGCGCCGGCATCGTCAAGTACGTGGCCGAGTACCGCGACGATGCGCAGAAGCTGGCGCGGCTGCTCGGCGCGGCGCTGGGCTATGCGTGCTGCGCCGCCTGCGTGATGGGCGTGGTCGCGCTGCTGTTCAGCCGCCAGATCGCGCAGCGCCTGCTCGGCGATCCGCAGTACCAGAGCCTGATCTGCGTGCTGGCCGTGGCCCAGCTCGGCATCGCCCTGGTCAACTACATCCTGGCGGTGGTCAACGGTTTCATGGACGTGCGCCGGCTGGCCTTCATCCAGGTCGCCGGCTCGGTGCTCAGCGTGCTGGTGGTGTTGTGGCTGTCGCGCTGGCTGCAGCTGTACGGCGCGCTGCTGGCGCTGGTCGCCGGGCAGGTGCTGTGGCTGTGCGCCGGCTTGCCGGCGCTGCGGCGCAGCCCATATTTCCGCCGCGACATGCTGCGCATCCGCTTCGATGCGGAGATGACCCGGCGGCTAGCCGCGTTCTCGGTGATGACCCTGACCTCGGCGCTGCTGCCGCTGCTGGTCAACATCGGCGTGCGCGACCATCTGGCCGGCACCT
Organism: Xanthomonas sp. GW; assembly: GCF_014236815.1. NCBI lineage: Bacteria > Pseudomonadati > Pseudomonadota > Gammaproteobacteria > Lysobacterales > Lysobacteraceae > Xanthomonas > Xanthomonas sp. GW. The sequence continues at coordinate 2,655,384 of NZ_CP051189.1, read as the reverse complement.
TCGGCTGGCAGCAGGTCGGCTACTGGCAGGCGGTCAGCAAGGTCTCCGAGGCCTATCTGCTGTTCTTCACCACCGCGATCAACGTCTACTACTTGCCGAAGCTGGCGGCGTTGCGCGATCGCGCCGGGCTGCTGCTGGAATTGCGCACGGCTTACCGCTACGTGCTGCCGGCGGTGATCGCATTGGCCGCGGCGATCTATCTGTGCCGCGACTGGATCACCCGGCTGCTGTTCGCCGCCGACTTCGCCGCCGCCGCGCCGCTATACGCGCCGCAGCTGATCGGCGACGTGATCAAGATCGCCTCGTTCGTGCTGTCGTACCTGATGCTGGCCAAGGCGATGACGCGGCTGTTCGTGATCTCCGAATGCGTGTTCGCCGCCAGCTATCTGGGGCTGGTCTATCTGTTCACCGCGCGCATGGGCCTGATCGGGGCGGCATACGCATTCGCGGTCAACTATGCGCTGTACCTGGCGTTCAACGTCGTGGTGGTACGCCGCTATCTGGGAGGGTTGCGCTGATGGACGAACGCGAACTGCGCGGCGACATGCCGCTGGTGTCGGTGCTGGTGCCGGCGTTCAACCACGAACGCTTCGTGCAGCGCTGCCTGGACAGCGTGCTGGAGGATCCGTATCCGAACAAGGAGTTGGTGATCGTCGACGACGGCTCCAGCGACGCCACCGCCGCGCGCATCGCCGAGTGGATCGCGCTGCATGGGCAGCGCATCCCGGTGCGGTTCTGGCCGCGCGAGAACCGCGGCATCGCCGCCACCTTGAACCACCTGGTGGCGATGGCCAGCGGCGAGTTCCTGCGCCTGGGCGCCAGCGACGACTACCTGTTGCCGGGCGGTCTGGCCGCGCAGGTCGCCTATCTGCGCGCTGCGCCGGACAAGACCGCGGTGATCGGCGATGCGGTAGTGGTCGATGCGGACGGGCGCCTGCTGCACCAGAGCAGCATGCGCGACCTGCACGGCGTGGACAAACGCCTGTACCTGAGCGACGCCGGCATCCGCCGCGCGGTGATCCGGCACTGGGCGGTGAGCGGGGCGGTGGCCCTGGTCCGGCGCAGCGCGCTGCAGGCGCGCGTGGCCTGGGACGAAGAGCTGCATATCGAGGACTGGGATTTCTTCCTGCGCCTGGTCGCGCGCGACGCGTTGGGTTTCATCGACGTTGGCGTCTGCGCGTACCGGCTGCACGGCGCCAACGCCAGCAGGACCCGGCACCTGCCCAGTCGCTTGGCAAACCTGACCGAGTCGCGGCAGGTGGCGCTGAGCCGCGCAGCGCTGTTCGATGCACCGTGCCGCACGCTGCTGCACGCGCAGGCGCACTACATCGCGGCCAAGATCGCGTTCCTGCGGCGGCAGCCGGCGGCGCTGGGCGGGCACCTGCTGGCGCATGCCTGGCTGTCGCTGCTGGCGCGCCTGCGGCCGGCCGCAGCGGCGCCGCTGGCCGAGCGCGCATGAAACGCCTGCTGCGCCTGCCGTCGAGTTACTTCGGCCTGCCGCTGCTGTTCAGTTGCGCACTGACCTTGCTCAGCTTCGATCTGCCGCCCGGCTATGCCGACGGCATCGCCTTGCTGGCCGCCGCGGCCGCAACGACGCTGCTGCTGGATGCGCTGCACGGCATGCGCCTGCCGTCGCTGGCCGCGTTTCGCGCGCGCCGCTATGCCGGCACCCGCGAGGCCTTCGTCGCGCTGTGCCTGGCGGCGCTGGTCGGCGTGTTCTGCGTACTGGACCTGGCGCTGTTCCCGATCCCGCTGTTCACCAATCCATCCGCGTATGCCGACCTGACACCGCTGCATTCGCACGTGCGGCACCTGTCCAACATGTGCTGGATCCTGCCGCCGATCGCGCTGCTGTGCGTGCGCGACAAGGCGCTGCGCAACGCGATGATCGTCGCCGGTTTCGTGTTCCCGGTGCTGGTGATCGACCGCAACCGGATCTTCGCCGGGTTGTTCAGCTTCGCGCTGCTCCTGCTGCTGCGGCGCGATCCGGCGCGGCCGGTGCCGTGGAAGGCCATCGTGGCGTTGCTGGTCGCTGGCGGCGCGGCGTTCTCGCTGCTGGGCACGCTGCGCTCGGGCTCGCTGGATTCGGTGACGCTGCCGTTCGGCGCGCTGTACCGCGCCGCGCCGCAAGGCATCAAGTGGCTGCTGCTGTACATCGGCGCCGGCCCTTACAACTTCGGCGCGATGCTGGCCAAGGACTACGTCAACGCCAGTTTCCTGGTCAACCAGCTGGTGCCGTTGAGCGGCTCGATCGCCACCGCCGGCACCGGCATTCCGCTGGATGCGCCGAACATCAACGTCGGCACCGAATTCTTCCCGTTCCTGCTGGCCGGCGGCGCCGGCGCCGCGCTGGCCGCGATGCTGGCGCTGTACGCGGCGCTGCTGTGGAGCGTGCGCCTGCTCGGCAGCACGGTGTCGCTGTTCAACCTGCTGGTGTTCCTGCGCATCGCCTACGCCTGCCTGATGTCGCCGTTCGCGCCGCAGGCCTTCACCTGGACCAACGCCGGCTTCATCGCGCTGTGCCTGGTCCTGCACGCCTGCAGCGCGCTGTTGCCGAACCGCCGCGCGGCGCTGGCGGCGGCGCCGGTCAGGGCGGGGCAGGCACCGTCGCCACCTTTTTCTCCAGGAAGTGCCTTGCCATGAAAGAAGACGAAATCTACCTGATCGACCTGTGGCGGATCCTGCGCCGCGAGTGGAAGTGGTGCGTGTTGCCGCTGCTCGCCGCGCTGGCGCTGGCGTTCGCCTTCCTGCATGTGGCCACGCGCCAGTGGCAGGCCACCGCATGGGTGCAGGTCGGCGAATTCGGCCCGACCCCGGCCGGGCGCGATCCCAAGCTGGAGCCGTTCCAGCGCGTGATCGAGCGGATCAAGACCCGGCTGTTCCAGGACCAGGTGCTGCACAGCCTGGGCCTGCCGTTGAACGGGCGCGAGGCCGCGTTGTACCGCAGCAGCCTGAAACTGGACCCGGATCCCTACGCCAACCTGATCGAGTTGAGCCTGCGCGCCGATTCGGCGCAGCAGGCGCGCGCCCTGGCCGCGGCGACGACCGCGCAGCTGCAGGCGCTGCACCGGCGCATCCAGGCCGTGCCGATGCAGCAGGCGCGCGAACGCCTGCAGGACATCGGCAGCGAACTCGCCACGACCCAGGCCGAGCGCGCACGCCTGCTGCAACAGCAGGCCGAGGGCAAGGGCAGCGTCGAGCAGCAGTTGCTCGGCAACATGCTGCTGTCGGAGAAGAACGCGACCATCCGCAGCCTGAAGTCCGAGCGCGACGACCTGCTCGCCCGGCTCGGCGCGCGCTATACCTACGACACCTCCGCGCCGTGGGCGGCCTACGTGCCCGAACGCCCGGCATTTCCCAATCCGGTGCTGGTGCTGGCGGTGGCGCTGATGCTGGGCGCCGGGCTTGGCGTGTTCGCCGCGATCGTCCGCAACGCGCTGCGGCGCCGGCAGGCCGCACGCATGCCGCAGCCTCAGCAGGCCCTTAGCGGCGCATAAGCGCCAATACGCAAGACGCCGCGCACGGCGATTCAACCAAACCGCCCGCCACCCGCACTCACTGGCATACCGTGCGATCCGCGCTTGCGGCCGGCACGGCAATTCCCGACGACGACGGCAGGCGAGTGGAGAGTGGATGTGACTGCGAATGGCAAGCCCGGCGCCGCTGCGCGCGCGGCGACGATCGATCCGGCGCTGCTGCTGGAGACTCAGCGCGCCTTCGATAGCGTCGCCGCCGACTACGACGGCCCGCGCGGCAACAACGAACTGATCCAGCGCATGCGCACCACCCTGTGGGACACCGTGGCGGCGCAGTTGCCGGTCGGCGCGCGGCTGATCGACCTGGGCTGCGGCACCGGCCTGGACGCCCACGAGTTCGCGCAGCGCGGCTATCGGGTGCTGGCCACCGACTGGTCGCCGCAGATGGTGGAGCGCACCCGGCAGCGTGCGCAGGACCCGGCGCTGCAGGGGCGGCTCAGCGCGGCGCACGTCGGCATCCAGCAACTGGACCGCCTCGATGGCGAGTTCGACGGCATGTATTCCAACTTCGGCCCGCTGAACTGCGCGCCGGACCTGCCCGCGGTGGCCGCCGAATGCGCGCGCCTGCTGCGCCGCGACGGGCGCCTGGTGTTCTCGGTGATCGGGCGCCTGTGCCCGTGGGAAGTGGGCCATTACGCGCTGCGCGGACGCTTCCGCCGCGCCGCGGTGCGTGGCGCGCGCGGAGTCACCGCGGTGGGCATGAACGGGCACACGATCTGGACCTGGTACTACCTGCCGCGCGAGTTCTATCGCGCCTTTTCCGCGCATTTCGAACTGGAATCCTATCGCGCGCTCAGCCTGTGCCTGCCGCCGCCGTACCTGGTCGACCACTACCGCCGCCACCCGCGCTGGGGCGAGCGCCTGGGCCGGCTGGACGACCGCATCGGCGGCTGGCCGCTGCTGCGCGACATGGGCGATCACTTCCTGATCGTGATGCGCAAGCGCTGACCGATGCGCACGCCTTTCGCCACCGCCGAGACCTGCCTGCACGGCGCGCGCCTGGCCACGCCGGCCGGCGCGGTGCGCGCCTCGCTGGCGTTGCGCGGCGCACGCATCGCCGCCGCGCCGGCCACCGCGGCGTACCGAATCGCGCTGCACGGGCACCTGGTGTTTCCGGGGCTGATCAATGCGCACGAGCACCTGCAGGTCAACGCGGTGCCGCCGTTGCCGCAGACCGCGCCGTTCGCCAATAGCTACGCATGGATCGAGGCATTCGCTGAGCACTTCAGCGACCCCGCCGTCGCCGCCGCGCTGCAACTGCCGAAAGCGTTGCGCCTGCGCCACGGCGCGCTGAAGAACCTGCTCGCCGGCGTCACCTGCGTCGCCCACCACGATCCGTGGCACGCCGAACTGGACGCGGCGGACTTTCCGATCGCGCTGCTGCGCGAGTTCGGTTGGAGCTACGCCTTGCACGGTCCCGACTATGGCCCGCCGCTGGCGCAGAGCTTCGCCGCGACCGCCGCCGACCACCCGTGGATGATCCACCTGGCCGAGGGCACCGATGCGGTCGCCGCCGGCGAGCTGGCCGAACTGGACCGGCGCGGCTGCCTGGCCGCCAACAGCGTGCTGATCCACGGCGTGGGCCTCGACACCGCCGACATCGAACGCGTGCTCGCCTGCGGCGCCGCCGTGGTGTGGTGCCCGTCGAGCAACCTGGCGCTGCTGGGGCGCACGCTGGATCCACGCCGGCTGTACGCCGGCGGGCGCCTGGCGCTGGGCAGCGATTCGCGCCTGAGCGGCGCGCGCGACCTGCTCGAGGAACTGCAGGTGGCCGCCGCCAACGGCGTGGATGCCGGGCAGGCGCTGGCGCTGGCGACCACCGCCGCGGCGCGCATCCTGCGCCTGCCCGGACGCGGCAGTCTCGCGGTCGGCACCGCCGCGGATCTGCTGATCGTCGGCGACCGCGGCGGCGATCCGGCGCATAGCCTGGTCGGGCTGGCGCGCAGCGAACTGCGTGCGGTGGTGCGCGATGGACGCCCGCGCATCGCCGATCCCGATTTCGCCGACTGGTTCGAGGCCACCGGTGTGGCGGCGGTGCCGGTCACGCTGGATGGCGCGCCGAAGCTGCTGGCCGCCGAGCTGGCCGACCCCGCGCTGCTCGCGCTCGAACCTGGGCTGGAGCTGCAGGGCGATGTGCTTCGCACGACCGAGCAGTCCGTCCTGCAGGCACGCCGCGCATGAGCGCCGTGCCGATCCTGGACCCGTTCGAGGCCTATGCGCTGTGGGCGGCGAGCTATCCGGCGCATGCGCACAACCCGGTGATGCAGGCAGAGCAGCGCGCCATGCTGGCGCTGCTGCCGCCCGCGCTGCACGGCCAGCGCGTGCTCGATGCCGGCTGCGGCAGCGGACGCTATCTGCTGCATGCGCTGCAGCGCCACGCCACGCACGCCACCGGCGTGGACCTGTCGCCACAGATGCTCGGCCGCGCCGCGCGCGAACTGGATGCGGCCGGCGCCGGCAATCGCTACACGCTGCGCGAAGGCAGCCTGGACGCGCTGCCGGTGGCCGATGCCGAGGCCGACCTGAGCATCTGCGCCCTGGTCGTCGGGCATCTGCCGCAGCTGCTGCCGGCGCTGGCCGAACTGCACCGCGTCACCCGCCCAGGCGGCAGCGTGCTGTGCAGCGACGTGCATCCGATCGGCCACGCGTTGGGCTGGAAGCGCGATTTCAAGGCCGCTGGCCAGCGTTACGCGGTGCGCCACACCCAGCACCTCTACAGCCACTGGCATGCGGCCTGCGCCGCGCTCGGGCTGGCGATCGAGGCGGTGCGCGAACCGATGCTCGATCCTGCCGACATTCCCGCCGGCGCGCACTTCGATCCTGCCGCGCTGCAGGTTCCGGTGGCGCTGGTGTTCCGGCTGCGGCGCCTGCCGTGAGCCTCGCCTTGCGGTCTTCTCCCATGCCTTCCACACCGAACACGCTGCTGGTCAATCCGACCATCACCTCGCGCGGCAACGCCCGCTTCCCGCTGGCGCTGCTGAACCTGGCCGCGGCGCTGGACCGCAGCGGCGACAGCCGCATCATCGACGGCAACGTCGATCGCGGCTTCATCGACAGCGCGCTGCAGGCGTTGCAGGAACAACGCTACGACGCGGTCGGCATCAGCGTCATGGGCGGGCCGCAGATCGCCCCGTCGATCGCACTGTCCACCGCGATCCGCGAACGCTTCCCGGCCATGCCGATCGTCTGGGGCGGCTATTTCCCGACCCTGTACACCGACACCGCGCTGAGCGCGCCGTACGTGGACTACGCGATCCGCGCGCAGGGCGAGGACACGCTGCCGGAACTGGTCGCGGCGTTGCGCGGCGAAGGCCCAGGTCTGGCGCAGATCGATGGCCTGTCGTGGAAACAGGACGGCGCGATCGTGCACAACCGCAATCGCGGCTTCAGCCGTGGCGAGGCGGCGCCGGCGCTGCCGTACGCAAAGCTCGGCGACCCGCGCCAGTACCTGGGCCGCAGCTTCCTCGGCCGCCGCACCGCCTCGCACCAGGCCGCACTCGGCTGCCGTTTCCGCTGCACCTTCTGCGGCGTGGCGGCGATGTTCGGCGGCGCCACCGCGCTGCCCACCGCGGCGCGGCTGGAGCGCGAGCTGCGCTATTTGAAGGAAGAACTGGGCGCCGATTCGATCCAGTTCTTCGACCACAACTTCTTCGACCGCGAGGCGGAGATGATCCCGCTGCTGGAGGTCATGGCCAAGCTGGAGATGCCGTGGTGGTGCTATGCGCGCGCCGACGCGCTGCTCAACCTGTCCGAGAGCACCTGGAAGCTGGTACGCAAGAGCCGGCTGCGCATGGCCTACATCGGCGCCGAATCGCCGAGCGGGGCAATGCTCAAGGAAATCCGCAAGGGCACGCGCCCGGACCAGACCCTGGAGGTGGCCGAGCTGTGCCGGCGCAACGGGGTGATCCCGGAGCTGTCGTTCATGGTCGCGCCGCCGCAGGACACCGTGCACGAGACCGAGCAGACCTTCGAGTTCATTCGCGAGCTCAAGCAGATCAATCCGCAGTCGGAAATCATCGTCTACGTGTACACGCCGCTGCCGGAAGCCAGCCGCCACGAGAAGGACCGCGGCAAGCGCGCATCGATGCCGCTGCGCGACCTGCATGGCGCGCCGGTGGAGTTCCCGCGCACGCCGGAGGAGTGGACCCAGCCGCAATGGGTGGACTACGCCTGCCATGCCGACGCGCCCTGGCTCGACGACGCGCTGCGCCAGCGCATCCGCGACTTCGTCACCGTGCTGGGCTGCCGCTATCCCACCGCGCAGGACCTGCGCTCGCCGCGCTGGGCCAAGCGCGGCCTGAGCGCGATGGCGGCGTGGCGCTACCGCTACCGGCGCTACGACCGGCCGTGGGAATTGAACCTTGCCAATTGGCTGGTGCGCCTGCGCCGGCCGCAGGTCTCCGGCATCTAGGCGTGTCGTCTTCCCGCGGAAACTCCATGCACGTCGTCCAGATCAATTTCGTCCGCACGCCGCCGGGACTGGCGCCGGCGCAGGTGTTCGCGCACTGGCCGTCTCTGGCCGACATCTCCGAAGCGGTGGCCAGCGCCGGCACCCGCGTGTCGGTGATCCAGGCCGCTGACGCATCGGAGCAGTTGCTGCGCAACGGCGTGGAATATCACTTCACCGATCCGGGCAATGCCGGCACCAGCAGCCGTGCGCGGCGCATCGCCGGCATCGTGCAGGCGATCGGCGCCGACGTGGTCCACGTGCACGGCCTGGAGTTCGCGCGCGAGGCCTGCGCGATGGCGCGGCAGTTGCCGCAGGTGCCGATCCTGCTGCAGGACCATGCCAATCGCCCGCCGCGCTGGTGGCGCCGCTCGCAGTGGCGGCAGTGGTACGCGGCCGCGGCGGGCATCGCCTTCACCTCGCTCGATCTGGCGCGCTCGTTCGTGCATGCCGGGCTGTTCGCGCCGTCCACCCGCCTGTTCGCAATTCCCGAATCCAGCTGCCGCTTCACCCCCGGCGATCGCGCCCAGGCGCGGCGCGAGAGCGGCCTGCATGGTGAACCCTGCGTGCTGTGGGTCGGGCACCTGAGCGCCGGCAAGGATCCGTTGACCGTGCTCGAAGGCGTGGCTTGCGCCGCCGCGCGGTTGCCCGGACTGCAGCTGTTCTGCGCGTACGGCAGCGCGCCGTTGCTGGAGGCGATCCAGCAACGCGTGCAGCAGGATCCGCGCCTGCGCGGGCGCGTGCATCTGCTGGGCAAGGTCGACCATGCGCAGGTGCAGACGCTGATGCGCGCGGCGGATCTGTTCGTGTCGGGCAGCCTGGCCGAAAGCTGCGGCTACGCCGCGCTGGAAGCCTTCGCCTGCGGCACGCTGCCGGTGCTGACCGACATCCCGTCGTTCCGCGCGCTCACCGACTGCGGCCGCGTCGGCGAACTGTGGCCGTGCGGCGATGCCGGGCTGCTCGCCGAGGCGCTGGTGCATGCCGCCGCCGAACGGCCGACGCCAGAGCAGGTCCGCGCGCATTTCGATGCGCAGCTGTCGTTCGCGGCGGTGGGCCGGCGCTGGTCGCGCGCCTATGCGCAACTGCTGGAGCAAGCCGCGCGGAGCGAGGCATGAAGCTGGCGCTGGTGGTGCCCGGCGGGGTCGATCGCAGCGGCGAGTACCGGGTGATCCCGGTGCTGCTGACCCTGATCGAACGCCTGGCGCGCAGCCACGAGCTGCATGTGTTCGTGCTGCACCAGGAGCCCGCGCCGGCATGCTGGGAGTTGCTCGGCGCGCGCATCCACAACATCGGCGAGGGCCGTACTCGTCTGCGCGCGGTCGCCGCGATCCGCGCCGAGCATCGCCTGGCGCCGTTCGACCTGGTGCAATCGATCTTTTCCGGCCACTGCAGCCTGATCGCAGTGGCCGCCGCACGCTTGCTGCGGCGGCCGAGCCTGGTGCACATCGCCGGCGGCGAACTGGTCGCGCTGCATGCCATCGGCTACGGCGGGCGGCGCAAATGGCAGGGCCGGCTGCGCGAGGCGCTGGTGCTGCGGCTGGCGAACGCGGTCACCGCGGCCAGCGCGCCGATCGTCGATGCCCTGCAGGCGCTGGGCATCGCCGCCGAACGCGTGCCGCTGGGCGTGGACCTGCGCGCCTGGCCGCAGCGCGAGCCGCGCCGCCGCGATGGCGGCACCGCGCAGCTGCTGCACGTGGCCAGCCTCAACCGGGTCAAGGACCAGCCGACGCTGCTGCGCGCACTGGCGGCGCTGGCGCGGGCCGGGGTCGCGTTCCGGATCGACATCGTCGGCGTGGACACGCTCGACGGCGAGATGCAGCGCCTGGTCGCGCAGCTGGGACTGTCGCAGCAGGTGCGCTTCCTCGGTTTCAAGACCCAGCGCGAACTGCGCCCGCTGGTGGAGGCCGCCGATCTGCTGGTGCTGTCGTCGCTGCACGAAGCCGGGCCGATGGTACTGCTGGAAGCGGCGGTGGCCGGCGTGCCCACCGTCGGCACCGGGGTAGGGCACCTGCTGGAATGGGCGCCGTCGGCGGCGCTGGCGGTGCCGACCGGCGACTGGGCCGGCCTGGCCGAAGCCTTGCGCCAGGTCCTGGCCGACGACGAACTGCGCCTGCGCCTGGCCTGGTCCGCGCAATGCCGCGCGGTGCGCGAAGACGCCGAGCACACCGTGCGCAGCTTCAACACGCTGTACCGGCGGCTGTGTCCGAAGCGCGCGTGAGCGCACGGATCCAATGTAGGAGCGGCTTCAGCCGCGACAGGCATTCCGGATAGCGCCTGTCGCGGCTGAAGCCGCTCCTACAGGGAGCTACATAACTCAACGCGCAGCCGCATATCCCTGCAGTGCGCTACGCACCGCATACAGCGTATCCATGCGCGGCACCGGCCGCAGCAGGCGCAGCAGCACGCGCCGCCGCTGCGGCAGGGCGACCCAGGATTGGCCCTGCAGCCACAGCTGGGTGCGGATCATGTCGGCACGTTCCTGCTTGCTTTCCTGCGAGGGCTGCAGCCGCTGCCGCAGATAGCGCACGACTTCGCCGGGCGAGCGCGCCCATTCGATCCCGGGCAGCGCCGGCAGCCACAGCTGCGAGCACGAGGCACGGGTCAGGTCCAGCCGCCGCGAGACCAGCCGCAGCAGCGGCGGGCACTGCGCGCGCAACTGCGCCAGCACCGGCTTCGGAATCGCCGTGCGGTAGTAGCGCAGCACCAGTTGCAACGGCGGCAACGCCCACCACGGCGCGCCATCGGCGTCATCGCACAGTACCCGCCAGTCCTTGCCGCTCATCCGCGTGGCCAGCAGCGAGATATCGTGCAGATGCATCAAGCGCAGGCTGCGACTGCAGATGCCGCCAGCCGCGTGCAGCAGCAGATGGCTCATCAGCGCGCCGTTGGACGGGTAGGGGTTCAGCCCGGGGCGGCTGTCGCGCGGGAAGATGCGCTCGCTGATATCGACTGTGGCCAGCGGTAACCGCTCCTGGATGCGCAGGTGCAGCTCGATATTGATCGGCGTGTCGCGATGCTCGCCCAGGCTGGCGACGGGCTGCGCCTGCGCCGGGCGGAAGGTCTGGTGCTTCCACTGCGCGAATTCGGCTACGTATCCGAGCTCTTCCAGCAACGCACCCGCTTGCGCCGCATCTTCGGCGCGCACCAGCAGGTCGATGTCGGCCATCGGCCGGTCGCCAGGCAGGTACAGGCCTTGCGCGTGCAAGGCCGCGCCCTTCAGTGGCACGATCGCCACGCCGGCAGCCTGCGCCAGCGCATCGATCCGCTCCAGCAGCGCGGCGATGCGCCGGTAGCGGTGGGCGACGTGCTCGCGCTGCTCGGCCAGGAACGCGCTCCAGTCGCGATCGGGCCACACCGACAGCCGGCTCAGCAACGGCCCGATGCCGTGCGCGGCGGTCGCCGCCGCGGCCAGCTGCCATTGCAGCCGGTTCCACTGCGGCATCGGGTTGCCCGGCCGCGCCAGCTCGTGCGCCAGGGTTTCGGTCGCCAGCCGCAAGCCGCGGCCGACCTGTTTCAACGCAGGCTGCGTCGCGCGCTCGGCAAATGCATCGATGAAGGGATCGGCGGAGGAGGGCGCCTGCGCTTGCGGCGTCGCCTGCGCGCTCATTGGCGTTGCGCCAGCGGGATGCGGCGGTCGGAGGCGATGGCTGCGGCAGGCAGGGCGGCGTCGGTCCGGTGCTGGCCTTCGCTTGCGATCAATGCGTCCCACTGTGCATCCAGTGCCGCCCAGTCCTGCGCATAGTCCTGCGGCGGCCGCGTGGCTTCGGTGCGCTGCAGGTCCACCTGCCGGTGCAGCAGATCGCGCACCCGCCGGTAGAACTCCGAGTCGTAGGCGCCATGGAACATCATCGCCAGGTCGTCGCTGTCCTGCCAATGGGTCTTGCGGCCGAGCTGGTTCTTCACCTGCTGGTAGAACTTGGTGCCGGGCAGCGGATACGACACGCTGACGCCGATGTCGTCCGGGCGCGCCGTCGCCACCAGCGCACGGGTGGCGAGGATGTCGTCCAGTTGCTCGTCTAGGTAACCGAGCTGCAGGAAGAAACCGACGCGGATGCCGTGCGCGCCCAGGCGCTGGCGCGCGGCGATCACGTCCTCCACCGCGGTGCCCTTGGTCATCTTGTCGAGGATGCGCTGGCTGCCGCTTTCCGCGCCGATCCACGCCTCGGCGCAGCCGGCGCGGGCCAGCGCGGCGGCCATGCGTTCGCTGCCGAGATCGGCGCGGGTCTGGATGGTGAATGGAATCGAGCCATCGGCCGCGGCCAGCACCGCGGCGAATTCTTCCACCCATTCGATGTGGAAGCCGAAGATGTCGTCGGCCATCCAGATATGGTCGGGGGCGAAGGTGCGCTTGAGGTGGATCATTTCCGCGGCCACTTCCGGCGCGCTGCGGCGCTTGTAGTGGTTGCCCCAGATCGGCTTGGCGCACCAGTTGCAACGGAACGGGCAACCACGCGAGGCGGCCATGTTCAGGCTGAAATAGCCATGCCGCTGCAGCCACAGGCGCCGGTAGCGTTCGATATCGACCAGGTCCCAGGCGGCCAGGCCGGACAGGCGCGGATCCGGCGGCCGCGCGCCGATCTGCGCGCGCTTGAGCTGCGGCAGCGCGGCGGTGGCGACATCGGCCACGTCCGCCACCCAGGCCGCGGCGTCGATGCCGGGCGTTCGCTGCAGCCGCTCGACCAGTTCCAGCAGCGGCGCGATGCCTTCGCCGATCAGCACCGCGTGCGCGCCAGCGGCCAGGAACGCTTCGGGATGGTCCGACGCGTCGGAGCCGGCCACGATCACCCGGCTGCCGCCGGCACGCGCCTCGGCGATCATCCGGCAGGCGGCCTCGCGCATCCGGCTCAGGCACATCTTGGTCAGGAAATTGAAGTTGTCCTCATAAAACACCACTAGGTCCGGCTGCGCGGCGCGCAGCGAGCCTTGGTAGTCCTCCACGCCGTCGGCCAGCATCGCGTCGAACAGCGTCACCTCGTGCCCATGCCGGCGCAGCAGCGTGGCCACCTGCAGCGTGGCCAGCGGCGGATACGGCTTGCCGCGCTCCCATTGCTTGGGATCGTAGCGCAGGAAATAGGAGTGGCTGACCTGGATCTTTGGCATCGGCGGAAGGGTCTCGTTCGGCGCCGGCGACAGATGCCGCGGCGCATGCAGCAGTGGCCGCGCACAGGTGGCCGTGCCGTAAGTGCCGCTGGCGGCAGCTTTGGTTGTGCGCGTTGCGCAGCCACGTCGGCGCGCGCTACCCGCGCAACCTTTGCTGCCGCTGCACGCACTCACGCGCATCGACCCCACGGACCCATCCCCCGATGCAGCTCTCGACCGTGCGCACGCAACGCTGGGAGCCTGTGGGCGGCACTGCCGCAACCCAGGCTGGAGTTGCTGCCGATCCGTTCCACGACCGGCTGCGGCGCGACCACGTCCTCAGCAAGCAACTGCTGGGTGGCCGCTTCCGCTTCGAAAGCAACAGCGAGGCCTTGCTGCAGCTGGTCGAAGCGGCGTTCGGCGGCGTACCGCCGCACCAGCTGCCGGAGGCAGCCGACTTCCATATCGAGCTGAACCTGGTCGCGCGCCACGACGCCCCCTATGTGTTCGCACTGCAGCCGCCGCCGGTGCAGACCCATTCCGGCGCGGGCGCGCTGTGCGGGGTCATCGACGCCGACAACTACATGGTGCTGATGCCGGACCAGGGCAGGGCGCTGCTGGTGGTGTCGGAAGACATGCTCGCCCATCCCTACCATGTGCGCTACGAACTGATCGAGTTCGCGGTGTTCGTGCTGGCGGCGCGCGCGATGCGTCTGGTGCCGCTGCACGGCGCCTGTGTCGGCGCCGGCGGGCGCGGTGTGTTGCTGCTCGGCGCCAGCGGTGCGGGCAAGTCCACTCTGGCCCTGCACAGCATGCTGCGCGGGCTGGAGTTCCTCGCCGAGGACGCGTTGTTCGTCGAGCCGCAGCGCATGCTCGCCACCGGCATCGGCAACTTCCTGCACCTGCGGCCGGATCTGCTGCGGCTGGTCGACGAGCAGACCCGCGCCTGGATCGCCGCCGCGCCGACGATCCGGCGCCGCAGCGGCGCGGTCAAGCACGAAGTCGATATCCGCAACGGTCGCGCATGCCTTGCGCCCGCGCCGTTGCAGCTTGCCGGTGCGGTGTTCGTTTCCAGCACGGCCGCCGCCGATCCGCAGCAGCTGTTGCGTCCCATCGCCGAACACGAGGTGCTCGAGCGCCTGACCGCCGACCAGCCTTACGCCGCCGCGCAACCGGGATGGGCGCTGTTCGCACGCCAGTTGCAGCGACTGGGCGTGTACGAACTGCAACGCGGCACGCATCCGGATGCTTCGGTCGACGCCGTGCTGCAGTTGCTGCGATGAGTACGGCGACGACGAGCGTATGCCGGCCATGAGAACGGAGACGTCGCGCGCAGGCGAGGGCGGTCGCAGTGCCATGCTCGCACTTGCGCGGCATACAGGCGCGTCGCAGCGCGCCGTGCTGATCGGAGAACGGGCGCCGTCCCCAGGCAGCCACCGATGATCGCGCGCAGCCACACCGCGCCCGACGCGGCGCCACCTCTGCTGCGCACCTTCATCGCCACCCTGGATCGTGGCGAGCGGATGCGCATCTGTCTCTACGTCGTGCTGTCGTTGGTCTGCGCGCTGGCCGGCGCCGTGGCCACGGTCGCCCTGGTACCGCTGGTGCAACCAGGGCATGCACTGACGCTAGGCGGCCACGTGCTCGCGTTGCCCGACGGCGTCCTCGCCCAGGCTGGGATCTTCGTCGTCGCCAGCGCCGGTTTCGCCTTGCTGCGCTGGACGGGCGCGCGGCTGGCTGCTGACCTGGCCAGTGGCCATGCGGTGCGCCTGCGCCGCATGGTGCATGCGCGCCTGCTCGACGCGCCGCTGCCGGCGCTGGCCGACGCCAGTTCGGCGGAAATCGCCAACGTGCTCACCTACAACATCGAGATCATCGTCCAGGGCTTCAGCGCATTGCTGCAGTTGCTGGTGGCGGCCATCACCGCCGGCGTCAGCCTGGGCATCGCCTTTCTGGTGTCGCCGATCCTGGTGCTGGCGCTGCCGCCGCTGCTGGGCCTGGCCGTGCTCGCGTTCCGCATCTCCGGCCACGAACAGGCGCGGGTCAGCCGCCAGTACGTCGCCGATATGACCCGGCTGTTCTGGCTCAGCGAGGATTTCCCGCGGCGCCTGCGCCACGTGCGTTCGTTCGAACGCGAAGACCTGGAGAAAAACGGCTACGACGCGATCTCCAGCCGGCTCAGCCATGGCTACTGGCGGCAACAGGCACTGGTCGCCTCGGGCCGGCTGCTGCTCGAACTCAGCGCCGTCGCCGCCATCGCCGCGATCATGCTGCTGGCCGGCCTCTGGCACGGCATCGACCGCGGCGCGCTGATCACCGTAGGCCTGTTGCTGGGGCGGCTGTTGCCGTATCTGGTCTCGACCCGGCAGAGCTTTCAGCAACTGCGTTCGGCGGCGCCGGCGCTGGAGTTATGGCAACACTATGTGGGCCTGGGGACGGCGAGGGCGGTGCCGGCAACGCCGCACGCGGCCGCGCCCATGCATGGCCCGCTGCGGATCCACCGGATCGGCCTGGCGCCGCCGCTGGCCGCGATCGCGATCGGCGAACTGATCCTGGCGCCCGGCAGCATGACCTTGATCTGCGGACACTCCGGTGCCGGCAAGAGCAGCCTGATGGACGTGCTCGCCGGCATGGTCGAACCGCGCGAGTTCGCGGCGCAATGCGATGGGCAAACGCTGGATTTCGCGGCGTACCGCGCCCTGGTCCGGCATGGCGCCTATGTCGGCCAGAGCGTGCGCCCGTGGCAGCACACGGTGCGCGACTGCCTCGCCTGGGCCGAGCCGGGCGCCAGCGAAGCGGCGATGTGGCAGGCGCTGCGCGACGTCGGCCTGGCCGCGCGCCTGCAGGCTGGCGCGCAGGGCCTGGACACCACCTTGAACAGCGCCGCCGCCAAACTCTCAGGCGGCGAACTGCAACGCTTGCTGCTGGCGCAGGTGATCCTCAGGCAGCCGCGGATCGCCTTGCTCGACGAAGCCACCAGCGCACTCGACGCGGTCTCGGAGAAGCACGTGCTGTCGACGCTGCGGCAACGCCTGCCGCGCACCGCGCTGGTCGTCGTGTCGCACCGGACCAGCCTGTCGGCCGTGGCCGACCGCTGCCTGCACATGACGCGCCCGGCATCGGCGCCACTGCCGATGGCACAACAGTCGCTCTGACCTGCGCCGCATGCGGGCGCGATCCGCGCTGGCGCGCCGCGCTGCGAAAAGCGATGACCCGTATTGCTGCCTTGCACGGAACCGTCTACCGTCCATGGCCTCGACAGCATGCGCGCCTGCTGTTCGCCGGATCACCGCCCTACGCACCGCATCGCTCATCACAGGCAATGGCGCAAGGTAGGGGCAGGGCGGACACCTGGCCGCCAGGAGCGGCGTTCTGAACGACACGATGACCAGCAGTGCCCGCGAACTGTTGAAATGGATCGCCTTGCTGCTGATGACCGGCGATCACGTAGCGAAGGTGCTCGACGACGGCTACCTCCCGGTCGTGTCCGAACTCGGCCGTGTAGCGTTCCCGCTGTTCGCCCTGGTCATGGCCTACAACCTGGCCCAGCCTGGCGCCGACGTACTCAAGTCCGTGCGCAGGCTGCTGCTGTGGGGAATCCTGGCCCAGCCGGCGTGCGGACTGGCGTTCGGCTACTGGGTGCCGTTCAACGTGCTGCTGAGCTTTGCCCTGGCGGCGGCGGCGATCTGGAGTATCCAGCAACGGCAGTGGACCTTGCTCGGCATGTGCGTCCTGGCGGCGCCGCCGCTGGTGGACTACAACTGGGCCGGACTGATCCTGGTGCTGACCGCCTGGTGGGTGTTCCGTTTGCGCGCGGTGCCGCAGGCGCCACGCCAGGACGCCATGCGGCACGGCGTCCGCCACGTGGTCGAACACCGCTATGCGCGCATCGCCATACTCGTCGTGGCGTTCGGACCGCTGTGCTGGTGGAACGGCAACGGCTGGGCTTTGCTGGCATTGCCGGTAGTAGCGCTGCTGGCGAACCGCGATTTCCCCATTCCACGGACGCGCTGGGCGTTCTATCTCTACTACGTGGGGCATCTGGCGGTGCTTGCGGTGTTGGCGCGAACGATGGCCGTACATGCCGCCTGACATCGGGGCGTTGCATCTGTCTAAGCGTGCGCTTCACTCCTCACATATCATCTCTGCCATGGGGGGTGAGCATGGATGTTCGTGTCTTAGGGCTGTTCTTGTTGCTTTCGGCGTCCGCTTTGTCTGCGCAGACGCGCTCAGCCGCTGGCCGTGGCATCGAGCGTGTGAACCCAAATCGCAATGTCACTGCGGTTCCGAAGCTCGATTGTCGCAAGCTTCTTGCTAGCGATCCTCGGCCATGGGTACATGCATATTGCGAGCATGTCGACTTCGCGATGCAGGACGGCATGTCCCGCGCCTGGGGACGTCCTCGGCCATCTTCGGTTCTTCTCGATATCCCTGCACTTGGTACCGCTGAAGCCAGGGCTTCCGGCGTCTCATGTTCCGAGGGCCGTGTGATCCGCAGAGTGGGCAATGGCTGGGAGCAAGCGCTCGATCAGCAGCGTAACTATCTGCGCTGCCGACCCTCGGTAGAGCTGCCGGCGATATCCATTGGTCGATGACCGGGGCGGGGCTTGCCACTGTGTATTCCTTATCCTGCGATCAATCCACCTGTAAGGCGAGATGGAGCCGACTTTAGGGTTGCCAGGGGCAAAGAGCGGCAAGAATGGTAGCAACCCAACGCAGCTACACTGCGATTTTAACATAATATACATTATGCGAAATTGGCCGTGTCCCCGAACGGGGGCGCGGCCGGCCATCGCCCTTGCAGATCCGGCACCACGCTGACCGGTTCCGCACCGCCAGGTTCACCCTCGGCCTGTCCATCCGCGACTGCGCCGCTCTGCTGCGCGTCAGCGTGCGCACCGTCGCCAACTGGGAAGCTGCTCGATCCCGGATCCCCTACACCGCGTACAAGCTCATGCGCGTGCTCAGGGGCGGCAAGCTGCTCGGACCTGACTGGACCGGCTTCCAGGTGCGTGGCGACGTCCTGGCGACGCCCGAAGGCCGCGAGCTGCGTTCCAGCGACCTGGTCTGGTGGTCGCTCCTGGTGCTGCAGGCGCAGGAGTTCCGCAACATCATGGCCCAGCGGCGCGGCGTGTTGCCCACCCACGTGGCCACTGCTATGGTCGAACACTGCCGCGCGCCGGCGTGGGCCTCGAGGTCGACCAGGTCGACGCATTGTCGGCAGAGTGTCGACACTTCCGGGGACTTTTCACCGCTCCGGCCGGTGGATACACCGGTAGCTGTGCTACCGCACCAGCACAGCTCCAAGGTCGCTCCCCGGCGCATGCCGGTTGGCCCGAGCAGTAACACGGGCCAAAAGTCTCAGGACCATGCTCTGCGGAGGACCGCATGAGCGACCAGCTCCCGGTACCGTCCCGCAAGACCGCGCCCAACGTGCGCCTGGTCGACCCGCTCAAGACCCAGGCAGCTGCCAAGGCCAAGGATCTGGGCATCTCGCTCAATGCCTTGGTCTCCCTTGCCGTCAGGCAGTACCTCGACGGTGAAAAGCCTCAACACCAGCCCAAAGAGCATGACCCTGTTCCAGGCCTTCTTGCCTCGGCGCTGGGAATGCAGGCAGCTCTCGATGCCACGTCGCCAGTTGGGGCGCCACGACACGCCCCTGGAGGGACGATCGGGTCGGGGCGTGGCGCCCCCCTGCCCTCGCGTGCCAAGAAGGCCACGCCCGAGAGCCGATCTAAGTTCACTTTCATCCCCCATGGCGGTCTGGTTCGCGGCATGCCGAACCCTGCTATGACCACCTTCCTCTTATGCCCTCGTCGCTTTGTACCTACCGGCATCCTCGGCGCGTCTTTCCAGCATGAGTACGTGAAGGCCCAGGACTACCAGGATCGCATCTGGCGGCGTTTTCACCAGAAGTCGCAAGGCATCTAGTTTTGTCACGCGTCACTAAAAGGGGGTTCTATGAAACGTCAGTCCGATGCTGATTACCTGCGGTCTTCGCTCCAACGTTCCTATCAGATGCGCGATATCGTCCTTGAGCTTCGCGCGGAAAAACCAACGTCAATCCAGGAGAAGATCGCCTATGCAGACGTGCTGCAGTCAATTGAGAGGTTCATCGCCTACTACCGGCGCGAGCTCTCTTTGCTTGCGCGGCGAGGTGGTCTAGGTCATCGCGTCCAGGTGAACCGTGTTGCCTGATGTTTCGCTTGTCCTGCTCTACGCCATCTTTCTCACTTCCATTTTCGTGACGCGTCACGGAATTATCTAATCTGGGGTGCGGGGGCACCCCGCGTAAACAGCTTGAGATCTATCAGCCCGCTGCCCTGATCGGCGCGGGCTTTTTCTTGCCGAGGCACTGACAAAAAGCTCGCGTCCTGCAAGCCGCTTTTAATTTAATGACGCGTCACGAAAATACCTATTTCATGACGCGTCAGGAAATTCATTTACGTTACGCGTAACGAATTAAACCGAGAAGTTTTTGCATGTGTCGACACTTTCATTTACTCTAAGATCACAGCGGGATTAACTCATGCGACGTATAACGAACCGATATACATTATGCGAAATGCTCTACGGGTCCGGCCCCCAGGTCGATCTAGCTGGTTTGAGCACTGTCAGTTTTTTAAAATCGTGCCCCTCATTGATTTTTAAAGACTTTTGTTCACCGCGGAGAATTTTGGGCGATCCCGGCGGAGACTCTGGGAAATCGACGCAGATGTTGCTGAGCAGCTGTGAACGTACGCAGACATTTGCGGTACACGATGAACGCCATGCGGAAAAAGCAGGCACTTTTACTCAGTCCACAGCGCTGACGCCCTGGTAGTACACCCTTATTCAATCAGGCAGATCTGTCGCTTCGCGGCGGCTTCGATCGCAGCGTGTGCGCGCGCCATCACTTGGTCGTGCGGAATCGTCGGCCGCGTGTCGGCCACGGCGCGCTCGATCTTCGCCCGGAACCACCGGTCGTAGTCCTCGGCGGCTTCGGTGGACTCAAATTCGGAAACACGGGGATCGAGCTTGGCCATGCCTACTCCAAGATGGAACGACGGAAAAGCTGCCCGGATTCGCCAAGATGGCATACCGATGGCGGCGGTTGCGAGTGCAATGACCTCCTTGCGGCTAGATCGGCCTGGTGTTCCCAGACCTTAGTAGAAGTCACTGCGGCTTTGTTGGTAGCTCTCGAAGGCTTGCTCGATCTCAGTATCAGTGGGATCTCGGTAGATCGAGTCACTGGGCTGTTGCAATCGATGAGTGACACGGTACCAGCCCGAAAATCGTCGAAGGAAAAGACGAAGCCCGACTTCGCAACAATGTCCTCTGGAGAAAGCACAGGTTCGTCCTTTAGCCTTTTCACCACGCCGGCGGCAGCATCCGCTGCCGCGATTGCTGTGCCCTCGCCTCCATCAACAAGATGGAGGGAAAACGTTACCGCCCATACTTGAGGCACAGCCTGAGACAACAGCCATGATCGGTATTGCGGATCTAGGTAGTCTGCGAGGTCATTCATGCCGCTTCTCTCTCCACACGGTTCTGCTTGCGATGGTTAGCTAAGGTGTGCATTCACACGTGCCATAGCATCAACGCCCCATGCGGGGCATGGCACGCGACCGGTAGAGATATGCCATGCCACTCGCAGTGCCTCTGCATCGACCAAGGCATGGTGTCGTCTGGACCGAACTGCAGGATGAGCCTCAAAGTAGGCTTCCACCAATGTCGCCGTCGGCCTGTCGTGAATGATCTGCACATCCACTGGCCGAGATCGAAGCCCGATCGCTCATGGCATCAGCAATGCGCCCAAGCTCCTCAAGACCACCGATCATCTCTTAGATGGATGAATAGCTGGCCAGAAAGCGATCGCCCTCATCCAAGACAAAAAGTGAAGCTGAAAACAACTGACGAGTTGAGGGAGGTAGCGGATCAATCCGGGAGAAGCGTCCCGCGTGCGCTTGATGTCGGAGGGAGCTTGGTTCTAAATGTAGCCGAGGATCGTATCCAGCGATTCATGGTGAAGTAGCACGACGAAGGAAGCAGTGTCGTGGCGATCTGGGTCGTCAAAGACATAGTCGGAAATTAGGTGCCATGCCGCGCGCTTCGGCGACGCTTCCAGCCAGTCGGAAATTGCCTGCTTCGCGCTTTGGTCGAGAACTTTGGTTAGAGTGATGATGAGGTCGATCATGGAGCTGACACCTATTCTTCTGTGGAATCTGCAAACGGTTTCGCGCAAACGCCGCTTTAGGTTGATGGGAAATCCGAAGTGTTGACTAAAGCCGCCGCGTGTGGACAAATGATTTATGGTCGCACCCGAAAGCGGCGGGAAGTACGGTCATTCGAGCATGAATATTTTCGAAGTCCAAGTTGCAAACGAACAGCTTCATCCCGCTTTCAAACGGCTCATAGGGCCGAGCTTCGCGGCTGAGCGCGCAGTGATCGAAAGCTGGGCAAATGGGTTTCGTGACAGAGACGGCAAGTTCACGAGGGAGTTCCAAACGACCTTCGACTCAAGCTATTGGGAGCTGTATCTGCACGCGGTGCTAAAGGAACTTAGGCTTGAGCTTGATCAGCGTCACCACGCCCCTGATTTCCTGATAACCGGCCCCACCAGTTTCACGATGGAGGCAACGATCTCCGCGCCAGCGATAGGCGGCTCACCTCCAGTCGGGCCCGGATTTCCGGATATCCCCGAGGATCTGAACGAGTTCAATCGCGAGTCAATCGTTCGCACATGCAACAGCATTTCGTCTAAGACGAAGCGATATCGGGACCACTACAGAACGCTCGAACACGTTCGGGACAAGCCTTTCGTACTGGCGCTGGCGCCTTTCGATCGTCCCATGTCGCACCTGGAGTTCGATCGGTCTATCCAAGCCGCCCTTTACGGTCGTTACGTTGACGAAGAGCAAACGATCGCCGCGGGTCTCTCGACCATGATCGAGTACGGCATCAGTGCTGTGATGAAACGGGCGGACGTTCCAATACCTGTTGGATTCTTCTGTTCCGACGTGTGCAAGGAAGTCTCGGCGGTTGTCTTCAGTCCGATCGCGGGTTGGGGGAAGATGTGCGCGCTTGCAGATGCGCCCGATATGCTTGCGATCTTCAATACGCTTCATGCGTCGCCACACACTCTGATGCCTGAGAAGCGTTGCGCAGTTAAACGTGACTATTCCGAGCACCTGCTGGACGGGTTACACATACTTCACAACCCATTTGCCACGCACCCTCTATCCATCGACATCTTCGATCACCCGCGAGTCTCGCAGGACTGGATCGCGTCCGATGGGGAGGTGTATCGTTCTAGGCCTGACGACTTCCTGATGTTCCGCAAGATGTTCGCGATCTCCCCCATTTCTGGGTGATGCGACTTACGCCCGCGCAAGCGTCTCGGGCGTCAAGCGAGGGCTTTGCAGAGCGATGGCCTAGGCACCGTCGTGGACTAGAAGCTTGTCAGTTCTCTAACTCAGAAAACCATGTCCGCTCCTGGCCGAAAGCGGACATGCGCCCTACCCTCGATAAACACCCCTAATCCACTGCTCCGCGAGCCCCTGTCTTGGCCAACGCCTACCATTCGCAACAGTCTGCTTTCGCAGCAACAGCAGCAACAGCCTTCAGCGGCAGGATTCCGGCAACTTGTCCAGCATGCCAGCCACCACCGGCGTCAACCGATTGGCGACCTCGGGCGGAATCGCTTCGCCAGCCCCCTGCCCGCTTTCGCTGCGGGCCTGTTCGCAGGCCTTGACGATCCGCGGGCGCGTGCTGGCCCAGAGCGCCCTGCACTGCCAGCCATTGCGGCCCAGCGGCAGCACCGCATAGGCGATCGACTGGCATTCCTGCGCGGCGCGTGCGCCCAGCGGCTGGCCGGCGTACTCGTGCGGTACCGCGTCCAACGTCGGCTGGTAATAGCTGTCGGGGAACGCCGCCGAGTAGCGCTCCGGGTCCAGTTGCAGCGGCAGACCGGTCGCCGCTAGGTCGAGCGCGCGCCCGCACGGTGCGGCTGCGGCGATGCGCTGGATCGCCTGGTAGATCGGCTGGTCCAGGTCCTGCTCGCGCGCAGTCACCGCGGACGTGGCGGCCAGCACCGGCAGGCGCGCGCGGTTGGCCATTTTCGCCAGTTCGCCGGCATGCGCCGGCGCGCAGCGCTCGCGCACGCTGGCCGCAAGCAGGAACGCCACGTCGCGGGCGAATGCGGCATCGCTGTGCAGCAGGGTGGCGATGCGCTTGCCGGCCGCATCGTCGGGCAATGGCGCGACATGGAATGCGGCAGCGACCGGCATGCGGGCCGGCGCGGTCACCGCGCCCGACGTCGGTCCCGCTTGCCGGTGTGCGCGCAACGCCAGCAGCACACCGCCAGCGACGGCGAGCGCGCAGGCGGCAAGCGCGATCCAACGCACGCTTGGCGACGTCGGCCGCATCCATCCGCGCCCTCAGCCCTTCACTGGGGTGATCGACGCGTCCTCGGCGTCGTAGGTCGCATTGGCGATGTGCGCCTTGAAGCTGGCCAGATGCAGCCGGCCCTGCAAATGGAACGGATCCCACAGCTGCGGCACGTCGATCGGGGTGCGCAGCACGACGTGCAGGATCTGGTTCGGTGGCGGCGGCGGCACGTGGATGCAGGCGCCATAGAACGGCACGAACAGCAGTTCGCTGACCTTGCCCTGGTCGTCGCTTTCCAGTGGCACCACATAGCCGTCCAGGGCGAAGCGTTTGCCTTCCAACGCCTTCACCACTTCCGACGAACCGAACTGCGCGGCGCGCTGGGTACCGGAGTGATCGATCGGCATGCCGTTGACCATCGAGGGGCCATCGTCGCCGGCCGCCTGGTCCATCGCGGTGGTGTCGCCTCTCCAGCCGGCACTGATGCGCGGCGGCGGGCGCTGGTAGATGTCGTTGGCCGGCGCCAGTTGTTCCCAGCGCTCCACCGTGTCGGCGACACCGTCGGCCGCAGCGGTCGCGTTCGCCGCTGCCGCCGACGGTTCGGGCCTCGTGCCGGGCTGCCCGTCGTGACCGTGGCAGGCCGCCAGCAGGCACAGCACCGCGGCCAGCGGTAGATGGCGATCAATCTTTTTCATAGGGATGCAGACGGGCCTGCTCCATCGTGTAGGCGGTGCCGGCGAGTTCGCCGTGCAGGGTCTCGGCGCGTAACTGGCCGGACAGATAGAACGGGCTGTACATGTCGGGCGGGTCGATCGGGGTGTCCAGGCGCACATGCACGATCTGGTTCGGCGGCGGCGGCGGCACGTGGATGCAGGCGCCGTAGTACGGCACGAACAGGAACTCGCGCACGCGGCCGGCATCGTCGCTGTCCAGCGGCACCACGTAGCCCGGCAGCCGCACCTTGCGCGCCAGCACCGCCGCCACCGTGTGGTAGGTGCCGGTCTGCGGCATCGCATGATTGCCGCTATGGTCGACCTGCGGTTCGCCGCCGTTTTCCATTGCCTGCAGGTCGGCGGGCGGCAGCATCGCGGTCCAGTCGAGCTCGCGGTAGCCGTCGGCGTCGGGCTCGCCCAGCGGCGGGTCGATCGGCACGTCGGCGACCAGCGCCGGCTGCGCCGCCGGCGCCTGTTGCACCTTGGGGTTGGCGGGTTGACGGCCGCAACCGCACAGCAGCGCGAGCGTCACCAACGGAAGCATCCAGCGGCGCATGCTCACAGCTCCGGCGACAGGCCATCGGCCAAGGTGCGGCGATAGGCCAGCAGGGCCGGCACGATGCCGGCGAGCACGCCGGCCAGCAGCACGCAGCCAAGCCAGCCCCATTCCACCTCGCTGGGCGCGACGCGGTTGATCGCCAGACCGAAATGGTCGAGCACCCAGCCGCGCGCCAGCCAGCTGGCCGCGCTCACCACCAGCAGCGCCAGTGCGCACGATACGACGGTGACCAGGCCTGCCTCGAACAGCAGAAGCCCGGCGATGTCGCGCGGCCGCGCGCCGACCGCGCGCAGGATCGCCATCTCGCGCCGGCGCTCCTGCAGCGTGGCTACCAGCAGCGCGACCATCGACACCAGGCCGAGCAGCACGACCAGCGAGGCGATCATGCGCAGCGCGCCTTGGGCGGTGCCCAGCGTGCTCCACAGCTGCTGCAGGGTCACGCCCGGCATGATCGCCAGCATCGCCTCCTCCGGGTATTCGTTGATCTGCCGCTGCACCGAGAAGGTGGCGATGCGGGTCTTCAGGCCGAGCATGAAGGCGGTGATGTTGTCCGGGGTCAGGTCCATCGTCCGCGCCTGCTCGGCGCTGACGTGCCGGCCTGGCAGGCGGACGCCGGAATGCCAGTCGATATGGATCGCCTCGATCGCCTGCAGCGACACCAGCACGCTGGAGTCCACCGGCGTGCCGGTGCGGCGCAGGAGACCGACGATGCGGAACGGCTTGTCGGCGTGGGTGGCCAGACCGATCCGTCCGGTGCCATGTGTCAGCACGATCTCGTCGCCGACGTGGCGGCCAAGCGCGGCGGCCACGTCGGCGCCGATCACCGCATCGTAGAGATCGGCGAACGCCCTGCCCTGCGCGAACGCCAGCGCATGCCGCGCGCCGTAGTGGTAGTGCTCGAAGAATCCGGTGCTGGTGCCGACCACCCGGTAGCCGCGATATGAATCGCCCAGCGACAGCGGCACCGCCCACTTCACTTCGGGCATCGCGGCCAGATCCTGGTAGCTCTTCCACGACACGTTGTTGGTGGCGTCGCCGATGTGGAACACCGAATACAGCAAAAGGTTCACCGGGCCCGAACGCGCGCCGACGATCAGGTCGGTGCCCGACACCGTGCTGGCGAAGCCCTCGTGCGCCTGCGCGCGGATGCGCTCCACGCCCAGCAGCAGCATCACGCTCAGGGTGATCACCAGCACGGTCAACGCCACGCCCAGGCGCCGGCTGCGCAGGCTGGCCAGGGCCAGCTTCAACAGGGTCATCGCGCACCTCCGGCGCTGGCGCGGTTGAGCGTGGCCAGGTCGGCCTGGGCGTCGAACAGCGGCGCGATCGACGGATCGTGGCTGACCACGATCGAACTGGTGCCGCCATGCCGACATTCGGCGAACAGCAGTTGCAGGAAAGCCTGCGCCGCGACCGGGTCGAGCGCCGAGGTCGGCTCGTCGGCGAGCAGCAACGGCGGCCGCGCGATCAACGCGCGCGCGGCGGCCACCCGCTGCTGCTGGCCGACGCTGAGGCGGCTGGCCGGCCGCGACCACAGCGCCGCCACGTCCAGCCCCAGCGCGGCCATCAGCCGTTCGATCTCCGCGTCCAGCGCCTGCGTGCCGGTCGCCAGCCGGCCGCGGCGGGCGGAGAACTGCAGGCCCAGTGCGATGTTGTCGCGCGCGCTCAGGAACGGCAGCAGGTTGAACTGCTGGAACACCACGCCGCAGTGGTCGGCGCGGAAACGGTCGCGCGCCGCCTTGCGCAACGCCGCCAGGTCCTGCCCGGCGACGTGCACCCGACCGGCATCGGGCTGCAGCACGCCGGCGATCAGCGCCAGCAAGGTGCTCTTTCCCGATCCGCTGGCGCCGCGCAGCAACAACTGCTGCCCGCGCGGCAGCGCGAACGCGGCAATCTCCAGCACCGGTGCGGCGGCGCCGGGATAGCCGAAGCGCACATCGCTCAGTTCGACGACGTGGTGCAGGCTCATCCCGGCAGGTTCACCCGGGTCTGCCCGGCCACCGCCTCGGTGCGGTCCTGGCCTGCCGCGGTGGCGACGTTCACCACCACCTTGTGCAGCCCCGCGAAGCGCTGCGACAGCAGCACCTGCAGGTGGTCGAGCCGGGCCGGGTGCGCGCACTGGAACGCGTAGCGGGCGTGGAACTCGGCATGGCTATGGCCGGGTTCGTCCGGATCCGCCATCGCCACGACATAGCCCTCGGTGTTCACCTGCGCACTGCGCAGCGAACAGGCCGCAGCGACCGGGAACTGTAGCCAGCGGGCACCGCGCAGCGTGGCGACTGCGGCATCCAGGCGCTGGCGCTCGTCGGCGTCGCGCGCCGGATGCTCGAAATCGAGGATGCCGATGCCCGGTGCGCTGAGCTGAACCTCCAAGGCCGTGCCATCCACGGCGACATCCAGGTTGGCCTGGCCATGCACGTGCGGGCCGTGATGACGGACCGCGTTGGCAGCGATCGGCAGGCTGGCCGAGGCGAGCAGCAGGAACAGGGGAATGGGATGTCGCATAGGGACCGTATTGGTTAAGTTATAATATTACACTACTTGAAAAGCAGACCGGTGATGCAAGCCTGGCGCTGGCCTCAGTCAGCCGCGGTTCGCCTCCGGCCACAATCAGACCGCACCGCACGGGGATCGCATGCCCCTCGTTTGGCGCCGCAAGCCAAGGACACCCCCATGTCTCTCCTCGTCATCCCCGACAGCTACGCCGCCTGGCGCCACTGCGTCGAGGTCGAATGCGGCCTGAGCCTGCACCAGGCCTATATCGAGCAACGCATCGCCGCGCTGAACGACCACAATGACCACCACACCCAGCAGTTCGTGCGCTGCTGGGGCGAGCCGCTTCGCCAACAGGTGCTGCAATGGTTCGCGCAGGCGCACGCCGAACGCGCCGACGGTCGCGCCTGAGCCATCCCTAGCTGCCCGCGGCCACCGCGCCGTCGCCTGAACCGTTGCACGCCGACGACCCGCTGCTGCTGGGCGTCGCGCCGCGAGTCTCGCTGGCTCGGATACGCTGTCGGCTGGGGACGGGCCCGCACCGACCTATCTGGAACTAATGCGTTACAACGCCACCGCACTGGCCGACGCGCTGCAGCCACCTGTGCGATAGGGCCAGTACCCGCGACGCCGGCAGCGTGCGAGCGCATGCCCGCATGGCGCCCACTTCCCACGTCATCGCAAGGACTCCCAACGTGCCTCTCTCGTCCCCCGTCCGCGCGCGTCCCGCGCGCCGCTCCCTGCACGCCGCCCTGACCTGCCTGCTGCTGTTGGCAGCGACCGGCATCGAGGCCCGGCCGCAGCCCTCGCAGTTCCAGATCGTCGAAAGCGTGCCCGAAGCCAGCCTCTACGGCGAGCCGGGGGTACCGCGCACGCAGCAGACCTGGCTGGCGATGATCAACGGTGCCAAGCGCCGCATCGACATCGCCGCGTTCTATCTCTCCGAAAAACCCGGTACCGGCCTGACCCCGGTGCTCGACGCACTGGCCGCCCGCGCCCGCGCCGGCGTGACGGTGCATCTGCTGGTCGACCACAGCTTCCTGGCCAAGAACCCGGACAGCGTCGCCTGGCTGGGCAAGGTGCCGGGCATCACGGTGCGCGTGTTGCCGGTCGATACGCTGACCGGCGGCGTGCTGCACGCCAAGTACATGGTCATCGACGACGCCAGCGTGTTCGTCGGCAGCCAGAACTGGGACTGGCGTGCACTGGAGCAGATTCACGAGATCGGCGCGCGCATCGACGATGCACGCTTCGCCAAAACCTTCGCCGCCAGCTTCGATTTCAGCTGGCGCCTGGCCGACGAAGGCAAGCTGGCCAAGGCGCAGGCGCGCGGCGTGCAGCCGCCGGACTTCGCCCCGGCCACCGCCAGCGATCCGGTGTTGCTGGATGCCGGCAGCGACGCGCCGCTGATCGCCTTCCCTGCCTTCAGCCCGCCGACGCTGCAACCCGCGTGGGTCACCGCCGAGGAGCCGGCCCTGGTCGACATGATCCGCTCCAGCCAGCATGCGTTACGCATCCAGGTGATGACGCTCTCGGCGATCCGCAGCTTCGGGCCCGAGGGCTGGTGGGCGCCGGTCGACAGCGCCATGCGCGATGCCGCCGCGCGCGGCGTGCAGGTGCACATCATCGTCGCCGACTGGGCGCTGCGCGAACCGATGCAGGCGTATCTGAAAAGCCTGGCGGTACTCCCGAACATCACGGTGAAGTTCAGCAGCCTGCCGCCGGCGCCGGAAGGCTTCATTGCATATGCGCGCGTCGAGCACGCCAAGTACGCGGTGGCCGACGATCGCAGCAGCTTCATCGGCACCGGCAACTGGGAATGGAGCTACTTCAACACCGCGGTGGACGCCTCGGTGTTCGTCAAGGGCAAGGGCCCGGCCGAGACGCTGACGCACATCTTCGACCGCGACTGGAACGGCCCCTACGTCACCACGCTGCAGCCGGGCCAGGACTACAAGGCGCCGCGCACCGAGTAGTCCCCGGCGCCCTGGTATCGCCCTGAAGGCGCGCGCCTTCAGGGTTCGAGCAGAGTTTGTCTGCCCGGTGCGCGTTCGATCATGCCATCGGCCGGCGCGCGCAACGGCGCAAGCTGTGATCGCCCGCTTCGATTTGCAGGATGTCGCCGCAACGCGCAATCGCCGAGGTCATCGCAATGCCGTCGGCCACCAGCCGAGGTACTGCCACTGCCAGGCATGGGCCTACCCGCCTGCATCCAATCCGGCCGAACGCATCGGCGGGTCGATCGCCTGCTTCCGCGCCGCCGACGTGTCGACCAAGGCGAGCGCGTTGCGGCGCGCGGTGTCGGCAACGCTGCGACCTGTCGCGCGTCCAGCGTCAAACCTCCCTAATCGCACCGCGTTCGCGCTGCCCTGCCCCGTCTGTGCACCATGCATTGCTGCGCGATCCAGAGTAAGCCTCAACGCGTCGTCAACAGCCCCTGCCCGCCTGCCCATTGGTTGATGTCATCGCGGCGGATCGCAGCGGCCATCAGCCCCGGGAATGCATCCGGCGTGCAGGCGAAGGACGGTACGCCCAGTGCCGCCAGCTTGCCGGCCAAGCTTCGATCGTAGGACGGCGCGCCTTCGTCGCTGAGTGCCAACAGCACGATGAACTGCACGCCAGCCTCCAGCAGCTCGCGGGCGCGGGCCAGCAGGCTGTCTTCCACCCCGCCCTCGTACAGGTCGGAGATGAGCACCAGGATGGCGTTGTGCGGTTCACGGATGATGCCCTGGCAGTAGCTCACCGCGCGGTGGATGTCGGTGCCGCCGCCCAACTGCACGCCGAACAGCAGATCCACCGGGTCGTCCAGTTGCTCGCTCATGTCCACCACTTCGGTGTCGAACACGACCAGGCGCGTGGCCACCGCCGGCAACGAGGCCATCACCGCGCCGAAGATGCTCGAATACACCACCGATGCCGCCATGGAACCGCTCTGGTCGATGCACAGCAGCACTTCCCGCTGCGGCTTTCTTGCCTTGCGGCCATAGCCGACCAACTCCTGCGGCACCACGGTGCGCAGTTCCGGCTGCCAGTGGCGCAGGTTGCTGCGGATGGTGCGGTGCCAGTCGATCTCGGCCAGGCGCGGGCGGCGGTTGCGGCGGGCGCGGTCCAGTGCGCCGGTCACTGCAGAGCGCATGGGCTCCTCGAGCTGGCGCAGCAGGTCGTCCACCACCTTGCGCACCACCATGCGTGCGGTGTCCTTGGTCTGCGCCGGAATCACCCGGCTCAGGCCGATCAGGTTGGCCACCATGTGCACGTCGGGCTGCACCTGCTCCAGCATTTCCTTTTCCAGCAGCATCTGGGTGAGGTCCAGCCGCTGCAGGGCATCGCGCTGCATCACCTGGACCACGGATGACGGAAAATAACGGCGAATGTCGCCCAGCCAGCGGGCCACATTCGGCGAAGACGCCCCGCGCCCACCGCGGCGACCGAGGCCGCCGGGGCCATCAGGTTCGTACAGCGCGGCCAGGGCCTGGTCGATCCCCTGCAGGTTCTTGGGCAACGCGCCGCAGCTGCGCTCGGCCTCCTGGCCCAGAATCAATCGCCAGCGCTGCTCGCGCGAGGTGGGGGTGTCCGGTGCTTCGGTGGTATCGGTCATGCGGGCAGCCCGAGCAGTTCGCGCAGCATCGGCAACGCGCGTTCGGCGCGTGCCACGTTCCAGTCCGGGGCCAGCACGGCCACCGGTTTCTGCATGGGTGCCCGCTTCACGCGAGTGCCCAGGTCACGGCGATCGGCGGCCTCGAAGGCGGCAAAGGTCCGCCGCACCAGCGGCAGCACGCGCACCAGCTGCGCCTCGTCCAGCGCCACCACCCATTCGTCGATCATCCGCCACACCGCATCATCGTGCAGCAGCACGGTAGCGTTTCGGTTGAGGAAGCCATCCAGCCACTGCGCGGCTTGCAGCGGCTCGGCACCCGGCGAAAGCTGCTGCTGCAGCTGTAAGTGCACCGTTTCGGCCGCCACCGCCTGCGTGTCGAACAGCAAACGCAGGGCAACGCCGCGCAGCAGCGCGCTGCACGAAGACGACAGCGCGACCCGCTGCAATGCTTGCTGCCAGCCGGCACTGCCGCCTGCGTCGTCACGCAGGCCAATGGCGCGGTCGGCATCCAGCACCACGGTGCGGGCCTGTTCGGCGCGCGCTTCGTCCAGGCCGGAAAGGGCCAGGGTCAGGCCGATGACCGCGCGTTCCAGCATGCTGTCGAACAGGTGCGCCACCTGCACGCCCTCGGTCTGACGCACGTTGCCGTAGCGGTGGATGTTGGCCAGCGGCGGCAGTGCGCCAAGCAGGGCCAGCGGATCGGCATCCGTGGCTGCGCGCGCCTCCAGCTCGGCGGCAATGGCGCGCACCGCCTGCGGCAGATCGGCCAGCAGCACCTGATCCACCAGTCCGGAAAGCTCGGGCAGCGCTTCGGCCTTGCGCGCCTGCGCGATGGCCTTGCTGGAAGCGGCGTCCAGCAGGGTCTGCCCGTGGCGGCTGGCCTCCACCAGATCCACCAGAAAGTGCGGTTGCCACGCCAACTGCCAGACCTCGTGGAAGGTGCCGCGCACCGAATGCCCGGTGCGCGTAAGCCTACCCCATTCGATGCCGATCAGCCGTAGGCGGTGCAGCAAGTGGCTTCGCGCCAGGTCGTTCTCTTTGCGCAGGTCCAGATCCAGCGTTTTTTCCAGCGCCTCGGGTTTCAGGCGCAGGCGTTTCTGCTGGGCTTCCAGGTCGCGCTGCAGCGGGACCACCGGCACGCTCTCAGGCACTTGGCCCAGCGCGTCGCCCACCATGAGGCGTTCGCGGATGAGCCGCATGGGCGCGTCGTCGCCATTGCAGATGACGGCGCGGCTGGCTTCGGCAATGTCTTCCAGTCCAGGCGAAGGATGGCCGCGAAGCGCGGCCAGGGTGTCGGCCAGGCGCGTGGCTTCAATGAGATGGGCCGGGGAGCAGTCCAGCCCGTGCTCGCGCAGCAACCGGCCCACGCGGGCGTACCAGCCCACGGTGCGCTGGTCGTGCGCGCCGGCGTTGCGCCACAGGTGGTCGTACCAGCCCGGCGCCTCCACGCCGGCACCGTATCCGCTTTCGGCACTCAGATGGCGGTAGGTCCACGGCACCCAGGTGCTCTGCGTCTTGCGCTTGGGCATGCCCTTGAGCAGGCGGTTGTCTGCGGTGGCGCTGTTGGCACTCAGGGAGGCCGGCTGCAGCGCCGGCACGTGCCAGGCCCCGCACACGACGGCAACGCGCGCGAATTCCTTGCTGGCGCTGCGCAATGCGGTGCGCATGTGCGCCTCGCGCACGGCCTCGTGCTCGCCGCGCAGGCCGGGGTATTCCGGTGTGTGCTCGCGCACGGCTGCCATGGCCTCGGCAATGGCGTCGAACAGCCCCTGCCCGTTGCCCCGCTCTTCCACCATGTAGTTCCACCAGGCCTCGCCGTCGGCGTGGCCGGCGGCGCGCGCCAGCCAGTCCAGTGGGTCGGCCGGGCGGGCTTCGGCGTCTTCTTCGGCGGCAGATCCAGCGTCGCCGTGGGGCTGCACCGCTGTTTCATCCGCTGCGTCCGGCGCCTCGGCGGCCTCCGGCACCAGGCGGTCCGCGCGGGCCTGCGCCTGCCATTCCAGCGTCAGCGCCGGGGGCACGTCCATGAAGCGCACCGGCACGCCGTTGCGCAGCGCCCAGCTCATCGCCTGCCATTCCGGCGAGTACAGCGCATAGGGATGGAACACCGCCAGCTGCGGGTCGTCCACGCTATAGGAAAGCAACGCCACCGGCGGCTGCATGCCCGCCTCCAACACGTGCGGCAGCAGCGCCTCGGTACCCGCCGGGCCTTCAATCAACACGCAGTCCGGCTGCAGCGCCTCCAGCGCAGCCAGCAGGCTGCGTGCGCAGCCCGGTCCGTGGTGGCGGATGCCGAAAAGGG
This sequence comes from Xanthomonas sp. GW, assembly GCF_014236815.1. Lineage (NCBI taxonomy): Bacteria > Pseudomonadati > Pseudomonadota > Gammaproteobacteria > Lysobacterales > Lysobacteraceae > Xanthomonas > Xanthomonas sp. GW. The sequence continues at coordinate 2,622,292 of NZ_CP051189.1, read as the reverse complement.
AGATGCCTTCGCTCATTGGCGCGGGCCGCTCAGACGTGCTCGCGGAATGCGCGGTACAGGTCTTTCCAGTCGTCGCGTTCCTTCACCACGGTTTCCAGGTATTCCTTCCACACCAGCGCGTCCTGCACCGGATTCTTGACGATGGCACCGATCATGCCGGCGGCCATGTCGCTCGGGCGCAGCACGCCATCGCCGAAGTGGCCGGCCAGGGCCATGCCGTTGTTGATCACCGAAATGACCTCGGCGGTCGAAAGCGTGGCGCTGGGACTCTTCAGCTTGGCCTTGCCGTCTTCGGTAACGCCGTTGCGCAGCTCGCGGAAAATGCGTACCACCCGCGCGACTTCCTGCAGCGCCGGCGGTTCGGCCGGCAGGTCCAGCGCCACGCCCATTTCGGCCACGCGCTTGACCACGATGGCCACTTCGTCTTCCTCGCTGGAGGGCACCGGCAGGATCACCGTGTTGAAGCGGCGCTTGAGCGCGCTGGAAAGTTCGTTCACGCCCTTGTCGCGGTTGTTGGCCGTGGCAATCACGCTGAAGCCGCGCACGGCCTGCACTTCGCTGCCCAGTTCCGGCACCGGCAGGGTCTTTTCGGAAAGCACGGTGATAAGCGCGTCCTGCACATCCGCAGGAATACGGGTGAGTTCTTCGATGCGAGCGATCTTGCCCAGGCGCATGGCGTTCATCAGCGGGCTGGGCACCAGCGCCTTCTCGCTGGGGCCGTGGGCCAACAACTGCGCGTAGTTCCAGCCGTAGCGGATCTGCTCTTCGCTGGTGCCGGCCGTGCCCTGCACCAGCAGTGTGGAATCGCCGCTGATGGCCGCGGTCATGTGCTCGGACACCCACGACTTGGCCGTGCCCGGCACCCCGAACAGCAACAGGGCGCGATCGGTGGCGATGGTGGCCACGGCCACTTCCATCAGGCGACGCTCGCCGATGTACTTGGGGCTGACCACAAAGCCATTTTCCAGCGTGCCGCCCAATAGATAGGTCACCACCGCCCACGGCGAGAGGATCCAGTTGGCCGGGCGCTGGCGGGTGTCCTGGCGGCGCAGTTCTTCCAACTCTTCTGCGTATTGGTGTTCGGCGTGCTGGCGCAGGACGGCAGTGCTCATGTTGGCTCCAATGAAAGGGCGTGATGATCAGAAAGCGGAATGCAGGGTCTGGCGCAAGGCCAGAAGTTGGCGTGCCTGGTGCACGCAGTCGCGCATGGCCTCGGTGGCATCGGCCTGTGCGTCGGCTACCTGCACGTGCGACAGCACGGAAGGGTGAAGCACGGCCAACAGTTCCAGCAGCGCGTCGCGCAGGGTGTAGTCATAACGCAGGGACGCTTCGCCGAACAGCGCGCCTAGCCCGGCAGCCAGTTGCCGCGAGTAAGTGGCGCTGAGAGTCTGGCCAAGGCCCGTGCTGTCCAGCACTTCGCCCAACAGGCGCTTCTGTTGAAGTTCGGCCGCACTGGTGGGCCAATGCCGTTCGCGTTGCGCTGGCGGGAGCATGGCCAGCAGGTCGCCCAGGCTCATGTGCCGCTGCTCCACACCGATGAGGGCTTCCACCCATTCTGGTTCGCTGGCGTCCACACGCTCCAGCCAGGCGCGCAACAGCGCGTCATGCCAGTCCGTGCTGCGAGCCCAGGCCAGCACCTGCGCTGGCGCTTTTTCCAGGGTATGGCACCACCAGGCCAGCGGCAGCTGGCGCGCCAGCTGATAGAGCCACCAGGCACGCTCACCCAACATATCGTTGTTGGGGCGCTTGCTGTCGATGGCGGCTTCGGCCCATCCGGCATCGGCCGCCGCGGGAGCTTCCAGCTTCCAGGTCATACGGCGCATCAGCCCGCCAGGCTGGTGCTGCAGCACGGCGAGCATCTGCGCCTGCACGTATTGCGCGTGCGGCGTGGACGGCAACCGGGCCAGCATCGGACCCGCCAGCATGCGCACCTCGCGGCTGCGGTCCTTCAACAGCGGCTGCAGCAGCGGCGCATCGGCCTCGCTCAGCTGTGGCTGCAGCGCAGTGATGAAGTCCACCCGCTCGCGCGCGGAGAGGTCTTTCAGCGTGCCCTGCAAACGCGCGCGGGCGTCCTCGGCGTTGTGCGCACGCAGTTGCCGGAAGGCCAGCAGGCGCGCATCGAACGCGCCTTCGTTCCACACCCGCTCCAGGTCCGTCGGCGCATCCGCGTCGACCGCTGTATCTGCCGCGTAGGCCCAGTCTGCATTGCGGGCCGCGAGCCAGCGGCCGCGTACACCCAGCACCGGGCGCAGGCCGGGGCGCAACGCACTCAGGCGGACACCGGCTTCCAGCGCCTGCGGCAGCACCGCCACCGGCAGGTGCCGGTTGTGTGCGGCCAGCTGCAAGCAGGCCTCGTAACGGGCGCGCTTCATCCACGGCGACGGCTGTGCATTGCCGAATAGCCCCTTCAACAACGGTGCCCAGGCGTGGCCGGTGGGCAGCGCCAGAGGATCGACTTCCGCAGGCGGCGGCAGCGCGACCGGCGCGGCCATGCGCAAGGCGGCGCGCCGGCAGGCGGCCAGGACGCCCACCTGCCGGCTGTAGCCCAGCGCGGCATCTTCCTGCGTGGCCACGGCGGCGAGCACTTCGCCGAGCGCGCCTGTGGCGGGGATGGCCTGCGGACGGTCTATGCCCAGCAGGGCCGGCTTCAACCATGCCTCGCTCATGTCCCGCTCCTTTCCCAGCGCTCGCCCGGCGCGTTCCAGGCGGTCAGTGGCAGCAGCGCCTGGCCGTCCCACTCGCCCATCAGGCACAGCGGGTGGCCACCGGCAAACGCCATCAGCGCCCAGCCCTGCATTGTCGGAAGCCGAAGCGGCAGCGTGCCCTCGGCGTGTTGCACCCAAGCGTTGCGGCCATCGTGCGCCACATGCGCCTGCCCAAGGCGCATGGGTACCTGCGGCAGCCATGGGTTGACGGCATACGCCTGCGCGGCGGCGTCCAGCGTGTCTTCGCGCGGCAGCGCCTTACCGGCGTCCATACCCGCTTCCACCTCGCCCGGCACCGCGCGCAGCGGTACCGTGCCCGCGTGAAAATGCAGCGTGCCCGCATGAACATGGCCGTTGCGCCAGTGCTGCTCCCAACCGCGCCCAGCATGGCTGTAGTCCTGCAACAGCGCGGCCCGCCCGCTTTCCAGGCCGTGCAGCCACACGCGGCGCTCCAGCAAGTTGCCCGGCTGTTCAATCACGTGTTGACCCTGCACGTGCCAACGGTCGCGCACGGCCTCGCCCTCCCGCTGCACCGCTTCGCGCTCCATCGGCCAACCCAGCGCAGTGCGCAGGTCCGCCTGACGCGCTGCGCTGAAGGTTTCCATGCGGGGCACCGCCTGGGTGAGCAATTGCAACAACCCCAGGCATTCGCCCAGTTCGGCCAGCTGGGCAAGGTCGCGCCCGCCCTCGCCCAGCGCTCGTTCCAGCCGGCCGGCCAGTCCCGGGGCCTGGGCATCCACCATGCGTGCCATCATGCGCTGCGCTTCCTGCTCGAAGCCGGCGCCCAGGTTGGCCAGCCCCTGGCGGAACTGGTCGGCCACCCAGCGCTGCAGTTCTGCCGCACCGGTTTCCATGCGCGACCAGCGCGCCTGTTCGCGCTTGGCGGCAGCGGCGGCCTGCACCTGCGGATCCGGCGAGGACACGTTGGCGGCAGCTTCCTCCTTCCGGACCGCACGGGCGCGGCGGCCCTGCATCCACTCCTCCACCCAGGCTGGGCGCGCGCCCGGCACGCAGCGCGGATTGCCGGCGGCATACAGCAACAGCAATGCCAGGCCATGCTTGCAAGGAAACTTGCGGCTGGGGCACGAGCAGCGGCTCACCAGCGTGGTCAGCTCCACTTGGGTCTGGTATGGCTTGGCGCCGCTGCCTTGGCATTCACCCCATAGGGCTTCGGCATCTGCACCGAGCAGGCCCCACTTTCCATCTGTAGCCAGACCACCGGCCGCCTTGCTTGACGATGCATCAGGCGCAAGCGCGAGCACTTGCTCGCGCGTGAGTCGCACTTCCATATCCGTACTCACATCAGATTGCGGAGGATGATAGCCGAGGTCGGATACAGCTGCAGGACTCATGGTTGTTGGGGGGTATTAGTGACGACGCCCCCCTCGTTGAGTAGATAGAGCCGAAACCCGACCTACACTCCAATGCCTCTAATCACGCGCCAACGTAGCAGCCGCAGCCGCACCACAGTGCCCTCCGCCGGCCTGGAGGTCACCGATAGCGTCGCCCCCAAAAGTCTCGCCCGTTCGCGCATGCCGGTCAGCCCCCAGTGGCCATCGCGGTTGCCGCGTGCCAAGAGGTTTGCTTCGATCCCGCAACCATCGTCCTCGACCTCCACCAGGACGCCAAGCCATCCACCGGTCACGCGCACGCGGATATGCCTGGCACCTGCATGCCGCACTGCGTTGGCGACCGCCTCGCGCACTATTCGATACACCTCGTCCTGCTCCGGCGCATGCCAGCGGACCGGCCTGCCCCACGTACTGAATTCATAGGCGAAATCCGGCGGCATGTCGAGTTTCTTCGGCAGGTCGCGGAGTGCCGCTGCTAGGTCCTGGGACTCCGCTCCTTGCTGCCGCAGGTCGCGGATACGATCACGGCTTTCCACCAGCCCGGCATTGGCTTCCCGTATCGCGCGGGAAAGTCCGGTCTTGGCGGCCTCGCCGTCACCGCGTTCGAGCCGTCCCCGCGCGGCATCCACCAGGAACACCAGCGCCTGCATCGATTGCAGCAGCGTATCGTGCAGATCGCGTGCGATCCGCTCGCGCTCGCCGATGCGGGCACGGTACGCCCGCTGCAGGCCTTCGCGCGCGATCGCGACGCGCCAACGCACCAGCCACCACACCAGCAGCAGCGTGACCGCCAGGCAGGCCAGTGCGAACCACCAGGTTTGCCAGAACGCCGGCAGCACTTCGAAGGTAAACGCCGCCTCCCGTCCTGACCAGGCTTGTGCCCCGTCGCTGGCCATGAGCCGGAACCGATAGCTGCCCGGGGCCAGGCGGCTGTACAAGGCCTGGCGTCGGGCGCCGGCGTCGTGCCAGTCATCGTCCAGTCCATCCAGGCGGTAGCGGAACCGGGCCTGCTCGGGCCTGCGCAGGAATGGCGCCGTGTAGCCGATCCGCAAGTCCCGGCTGCCGGCCGGCAGGGTCGGCGACGATGCGAGCGATAGCTCCTTCTCGTCCACATGCAGGGCCAGCACGACGGGGGCGGCACCTGGACTCGCATTGCCGTGCTGGAGCTGCCGCGGATCGATCCAGTGGACGCCGCGACTGGTCGCGAACCATACCCGGCCCTGGCCGTCGGCCGCTGCGACCGGCGAGGCCCCGCTCTGCTCTGCTGCGCCCCGCAGGCCATCCAACACCCCGAATCGATCGAAGGCGACACGATAGGAAGGCTGCACACGCCAGCGTGCCATCTCGCTCGCGGGCACCCGGGTGACGCCGGGGCGCCCGATGAACCACGCCTCGCCATTGGCCAGCATCACGATCCCGGCTGTGCGCTCGAACGTCTCGCCACCGCGGCCCAGCAGGCGCTGGAAATGCTCGCCGATGCGTGCCGCCACGCCCTGCACGCCGCCGATCCAGAGCTCGCTCTTCCACGCGCGCAACACCGCGATGCGACCGACGCCGGGGCCATCCTCATCGAAATCGCGGTGTCCGCCATGCTCGAACACCCGGATCGTCTGTCCTGCGTCGGACCAGATCCGGCCCTGCGCGTCCTCCACCAGCGCCCGTGGCGCAGTCCCTGCGTCCATGCCGTACTTGGCGTTCTGTGCTTCCCACTTTCCCTCGTGGAACCGTAGCAATCCGCCATTGACCTTGCTCAGCCACAGTCCACCTGCGTGATCGCTGGCCATGGTCACGATCCTGCCGCCACCAGCGACCTCCGGCGGCAGCGGGACAGGCCGGAGCCCTGCCCCGTCGCTGCGCCACAACCCGCCGTCGGCGTCTCCGACCCAGAGGTTGCCGGCGCCGTCGCGATGCAGTGCGGTAACGCCGTCGTCCGCGCCCCCGACTTCCTGCACGACGGCACCGGTGGCCTGGTCGGCATCCGGGGTAACGCGCATCGGCCCCTGGTCCGGATTGCCCGCCCAGATGCGGCCCGAGCGATCCGCCTCTATGGAAAATGCCTGCTCGCGCCGCGGCAGGCGGATCGCGGCCAGCGCGTTCTCTCGGAAGCGGTCCAGGCCGTTGGCGGTGCCGGTCCAGATGTTGCCCTCCCGATCCTCGAACAGCGTCCACACCACCTCGGAGGTCAATCCCTGCGCGGTGCCGAAGTATTCCGGCGACGGCGCGGGATGGGTCTTGTCCGGCGCATGCAGCTTGGCGGGATCGCGTACGCGCGCGATTCCATCCGCGGTGGCGAGCCACATTACGCCGTCGCGGTCGAAGCGAAGGCCGGCGCCCTTGAAATCCGCTGCAAGCCAGCTGAACGTAGTAGCCCCGGCGTGTCCGGGCAGCGGCATAGCCTGCGCAAGCGGACGTGCGCCCCATTCGTCCACCGCCCAGAGCGTGCCGTTTGGCGCCTGGTCGAAAAATGGAGTCTCGATGGACTGCGGCACGCGCTCGAACCGCGTCGCGCCGGGCGCCAGGTGCGCGATACCGTGTTGCGCCCCATTTGAAAAGGCCACCCACACGCCCTTCTCGCGATCGACGAACAGGCGCCGCGGCGACCACGCCGGATCGAAGCCCATGTCCCGGGAGGTCTTCCACGTATCCGTGGCGAGATCCAGGTACACGATCGTGCCCGACGTGGCTGCCCACAACCGCCCGGTTGCGTCCCGTCCAAACCCGATCACCGAACCGACGGGGACATCCTCGCGCTGATAGGCGTAGTTCGCCGGGCGTGGTCCGCCCATGCGGCTCATGCCGCCGCTGACATAGCCGATCCAGACGCTGCCGTCTTCGTCGGCGAACAGGTTGAGGATGTCGTCATCGCTCATGGGCTTGCCTGCAATTTGCGTGATCCGCTCGAAGCGCAGCCCATCGAACCGGTACAAGCCCTGCCGCGATCCCAGCCAGAGGAAGCCATCCGGCGTCTGCGCGATCGACATGACCTGCGCCGGCGCCCCCTGGTCGGGAGTCCATCGATCGTGCCGCAGCTGCGACAGGGCGCGATCGGGAGCAAGCGCGTGTGCCGTAGCGCACAAGCCGAGCAGGAGCAAGGCGAAGCCGCCATGCAGGAGACGGCGCACGCTGCCCGGCTCGCCAAACCGGAAGGACGGCACGACGGGGACCAGAAGGGCCATGGGTGGGTCGCAGTCGGAGGGATGTGCCCGGCGATCTCCCACGCCGGATGGACGTCAGGAGTATGGCGCAGCAGGTGAAGCGCTGCATGCGCACGGTCGCAGCGATCGGCGAACGCGGGCAACACGGGGAATCCCCCAAATGGAGGACAGGCGACCAACCGATTCTCGCGATGTCGCCCTGCGACGATCGGCCGATGCTGGTCTGGTGAACGCCACGGCACGCGCCCGCAGCACCTGCCATGGACTCGCTGCGGCCAGGTCCGTTCACCGGGCCACGCGTTCTCCCAGAGCCCTTCCAGATCCGCGGTGGTCGCCTCGGGCCGATTCATGCAAGTGACGCAACCGATCAAGCGGAGCGTCGGTAGGCGCGTGGCCCCGCCGACGGTGCCACGCGGAACCCGATCCGGCGCGACACGGCACGCCAGGCTTCCGTGCCCACTTGACGTCGGTGTCGCCAATGACGAGCGCAAAGAAACCGAACATCAACGAAAGGACGAGACGAAATGAACAAGCCGATGATCGCTTTCCTGGTTGCGCTTGCCGTGGATGCGCATGCCCAGCAGCCGAGTGTTCCGACGTTCTCGGACCACTATGCAAAGACGCCCAGCGAACTCTCTGCCATTTCCCCCACCGGCGGCGCAGGCGGCTCTGGCAATGCGAAAGTACAGGTTGTCACCATTCTCGGCGATCCATCGCAGCCCGGCCCTTACAGCCAACTGCTTCGCGTGGCCCCGCATGCTTCCATTCCCGCGCATCATCATGCCGGCGACCGCGCCGGGACGGTATTGTCGGGCACGTGGCACTTCGGTTACGGACAGAAGTTCGATCCACGCAAGCTCAAAACACTGACGCCCGGTTCGGTCTACACCGAGCCGGCAAATGCCGCGCATTTCGCGCAAACCGGCGACGAAGCGGTCACCGTACTCATCACCGGTTTCGGGCCGACGGACACGGTCTACGAGAATCCCGTGGATGCTCCGAGAGCCAAGCACTGAGTCCGCCCGTCGGGTGCCGGAGAGGAAGCGCTCGACGCCGCGGCGCTGCAATGCAAAGCTTCATGAACCGCCGCAAGCCCCGAACAACGTTTGTCAAACCTCTAGAGGAGATTTCCATGCAGATCGACTTGAACAACAGGACCGCCATCGTCACGGGTTCGACGGCCGGCATTGGACTTGCCATCGCCAACGGCCTAGCCGCTGCTGGCGCGCGAGTGATTGTCACTGGACGCACCCAGCAGCGCGTGGACGCCGCGATCGTTGCCATTACCAACAACGTTCCGCATGCCGAGGTGTCGGGCGTCGCCGCCGACCTGGGGACAAGCAAGGGTGCACAGGAACTGATTGCTGCCGTATCGGCGACGGACATACTGGTCAACAACCTGGGCATCTTCGAACCGAAGGCGTTCTTCGATATTCCTGACGAAGACTGGATGCGATTCTTCGAAGTGAATGTGCTGAGTGGCATTCGCCTCGCCCGGCATTACGCTCCGGAAATGGCCCGGCGTGGCTGGGGCCGCATTCAATTCATCTCCAGCGAATCAGGCGTGCAGATTCCTGTGGAGATGGTGCATTACGGCACGACCAAAACCGCGCAGCTCGCCGTGTCGCGCGGCCTCGCCGAATCGCTGGCCGGCACTGGGGTCACCGTCAACGCCATCTTGCCGGGCCCCACCAGATCCGAAGGGGTTGGCGATTTCTTCGGGAAAATCGCCGCGGAGAAGGGAATTTCGCAGGCCGAGGTCGAACAGGACTTCATTGCCAGCCACCGCCCGACTTCCTTGATTCAACGCCTCGCAACGGTCGAAGAAGTCGCCAATCTCAGTGTCTATCTTGCCTCGGAGCAAGCCTCGGCCACTACCGGCGCGGCCGTGCGCGTAGATGGTGGCGTGGTGCGCTCAATTATCTGAACTGGCGGAAAAACTGCGCTGATGCTGCAGCGCTTGCCGATATGGGCACGCTGCTGCCAGTCGCAATCGAGCAAGGCCAGGAAGCCGCGCCGTTCATCGGCATGCTGGGGTCAGCGACGAGGAATCACCTTGAGACGCAAGCTGCGGTCGTCCTCGTAGTCCGTACGGGGCGACCGTTCAATCGTCGAGCCTCACCAGGCCGCGGCGCAGCGCGATCTGAAATGCCTCGGTCCGATTGCTGGCATCGATCTTCTCGAAAATGCGGGTCAGGTGCGACTTGACGGTTTCGGCCGAGATTCCCATCTCATTGGCGATCCGCTTGTTTTCCCAGCCGCGCGCCAGCGCCGTGAGGATCGTCAGTTCGCGAGCCGTCAGCGCCTCCTCGCCGATGTGCCGGGAAATCTCCTGCGACACCTCGGCGGACACGCAGCGCTTTCCCTGCGCGATCTTGCGCAGCGCGTCGATCAGTTCGCCCCTCAGCGAGCTCTTCAGCAGGTAGCCGTACGCACCCGCCGCCATCGCCTCGCGCGCATTGCCATCCCCGCCGTAAGTCGTGAGCACTGCCGCCTTGGCCGCGGGAAACTCCCCGCGCAGCCTGCGGATGAACTCGATGCCGTTGCAGCCTGGCATCTGCAGGTCCACGAGCACGATATCCGGCAGCAGGCGGCGGAACGTTTCCAGGCCGCTTTCGACATCGCCGGCCTCGCCTACCACGATCAGGTCCTGCTCGACCTCCAGCATGGCGGAAATGCCTTCCCGTACCAGTGGATGATCGTCGATGGTCAGTATCCGGATGGCCATGCCCAGCTCCGCTACGCCTGCCGCTGTCGTTCGCGGTGCAATGTACAGCAAACCCGGGGCGACGACGGGATCCCCCAAATGGAGGATGCGCAAGCCACCGTTATCCGCGATGCCGCCCTGCGACGAGCGGCCGATGCTGGCGTCGTGGGCGCAACGGCGTGCCCGGAGAAGCTGCCATGGATTCGCTGGGGCCGTTCTATCCACCGGGCCATACCGCTCTGCTGTTGGTAGACCCTTACAACGATGTGCTGTCCGACGGCGGAAAACTCTGGCCACGCTTGGCCGAAGTTGCCGGGGCCGTCGACCTGTTGCAGAACCTGCGCCGGATCCGGCAGGCGATCCGCTGCGCCCGATGGCCGCTGTTCTTCGTCCCCCATCACCGCGCGGAGTCCAACGACTTCGACCGTTGGCGGCACCCTAACCCCTACCAAAAGGCGAGCTCGCAAGCGCAGGAATTCCTGAAGAACAGTTGGGGAGGCCAGTGGCATCCGGACTTCACGCCGGCGTCGGGCGACACCGTGGCCAAGGAACACTGGGGCGCTAACGGCTTCGTCAGCACGGACCTGGATCTGCTGCTCAAGCAACAGCGCATCAGCCACGTCGTCGTGGTCGGGTTGATCGCCAATCTCTGCGTCGAAACCACCGCCCGCCACGCCAGCGAACTGGGCTACCACGTCACCCTGGTCACCGATGCCACCGCGGCCTTGAGCCACGACGCGATGTTCTACGCGCACGAAATCAACGGGCCCACCTATGCCCATGCACTGCTGACGACGCGTGAGTTCCTGGCACGCGTGCCGTTCGCCCCCGATCCATGACCCCGTTCCTTCTCCGCCGGCAACGGTGCCCGCATGACCGGGAGGAAATCCTCCTCCCGCAACGCTCTCAACCAGGACTTCCCATGAAAACGCTGCTTCGTTCCTTCCGGCATGCCGTCATCGCATTGCTGACGCTCCTCACCGCATCCACTGCCTATGCGGCCAACGATCCCATCCAGAGCCACTCGGCCGACGCCAATGGCGTCACGCTGCATTACCTGCAGGCCGGCCATGGCACCGGTACGCCGGTCGTGCTGCTGCACGGCTATGCCGAGACCAGCCATATGTGGCGTCCGCTGATGAGCCAACTGGGCGATCGCCATGTTGTGATCGCACCCGACCTGCGCGGTGCGGGCTCGTCCTCGAAACCGCAAGGCGGCTACGACAAGAAGACCATGGCCCAGGACATCCATGCGCTGGTGCAGTCGCTCGGCTATGCCAAGGTCAAGATCGTCGGCCACGACATTGGCCTGATGGTTGCCTACGCCTATGCAGCCCAGTACCCCGACCAGGTCGAAAGTGTCGTGCTGATGGATGCCTTCCTGCCGGGCGTAGGCGACTGGACCAAGGTCTGGCTGCTGCGCGACCTCTGGCATTTCCACTTCTATGGGGAGGTGCCGCTCAAGCTGGTCGATGGACGCGAACGCATCTACTTCGAGCATTTCTGGAACGACTTCGCTGCCGATCGCACGCGTTCGATCTCGGAGACGGACCGGCAGTTCTACGCCGCGCAATACGCCAAGCCGGGAGGCATGCGCGCCGGCTTCGAATACTTCCGTAACTTCGAGCAGGACGCGAAGGACTTCGCCGACTTCGCCAGGACCCCGATCCATGTCCCCATGCTGGTCTTGTCCGGCGAGAAGGCCGGTGGCCAGTTCCTGATCGACCAGGCGCGTTTGGTCGATACCAATGTCGAGGGAGTCATCGTCAAGGGCTCGGGCCATTGGCTGATGGAGGAGGCGCCGGAGCAGACAATTCCTGCGCTCGTTTCTTTTCTGGACAAATAGCGCGGGAGAAAAAACATACCGTGCGAAGAACCGGCTCGCATGCACGATGCGGCCGTCCCCGGCCAACGGCATTTGGTTGGTTCATTCCCATGCAGACCGTCTGGGAGTGAGCGAATTGCAAGGATGGCTGCTGCGAACGCGCGGTGCGGCGACCACCAGCAATAGAACGATCATTCACCATATGCGCGGTGGTCGACGGTGGCGCTGCCTGTCCGCAGGCAGTGCCTACCTGCGATAACGCCGCCCTGATCGCATCTACCCGCTTGACTACACACTCGATAGCCAGATCCCGCTCATTGATCCGATACGCGTAGCTGGCGTACGACCCAATGGGAAATGCCATAGCGCCTTTCCCGTCCCCACGAAGCCTTAACTCCTTTCCCCTATCCTACCGACGCGCCGGACGACGCCACGCCTCATGCATATCCGTGAAGCACAGACCACGTCGCCGGCCGCCAACGGACATCGACATCGCAAAGGAGACTCCATGAAGAAGCTGCACGTACTCGTGTTCGCCGGTTGCCTGCTCGGCCTGAGCCCGCTGGCCTCCGCCGAGGTCGTCAATCTGACCAACAGCGCCGATGGCGCCAATCGCGACGCCGGCATCGCCGCGGTGAAGCAGAAGCTGCAGGACGCCTGCACGTCGCGCAAGGGCACGCCGGATCTCGACTCGTTCGAGGTGGTGTTCGAGAAGACCAGCCAGAACCCGGATGTCCCCAAGCCCTACTACGTGGACGGCAAGCTCAAGTGCAATCTGCCGTAAGGCTGCTACCGGCGCGGCACCAGTCCGCGCTTTGAAATCCCGTCACCCGAACAAGGTCCCGCTCCCGCGGGGCTTTGTTTTTCGGTATACGGCGTACCGCGATGGCCGCTTCGGCACAAGGTCAGCGGCACGCCAGGACCAGACCGCCCTCCGCCTTCGCCCGTCGCCCGCTACTGATATAGTCCGGCCAGCACGATGGGCATGGTGCCCGTCCACGAATCAAACGGAGTTGTCATGGGTCTTGTCCAGGCGGTGTCAGGTGCAGTCGGCGGCGTTCTCGCCGATCAGTGGAAGGACTTCTACACCGTGCCGGCCGGCCTGCCGGCAACGGCGGCGCTGTTCGCCGCGGTGCCGCACGGCACCAATGCCGGGCGCGGCTCCAACACCGGCGCGTCGTCGAACATCATCAGCAACGGGTCGAAGATCGTCGTGCCCGAGGGCTACGGGCTGCTGCTGATCCAGGACGGCGCGATCACCGGCTTCGTCGCCGAGCCGGGCGGTTACGAATGGCGCTCCGACGATCCGAATTCGCAATCCATCTTCGCCGGCGACGGCCTGGTCGCGCCGCTCATCCGGCAGAGCTGGGAGCGCTTCAAGTTCGGCGGCCAGCCGGGTTCGCAGCAGGCCGCGTTCTTCGTGTCGCTGAAGGAGCTGCCCGACAACCGCTTCGGCACGCAGTCCGAGATCTACTGGGACGACGGTTTCCTCGGCACCCAGGTCGGCGCGGTGACGCGCGGCGCGTATACGCTGAAGATCGTCGATCCGATCCTGTTCGTGAAGAACTTCGTGCCGGCGCGCTATCTGCAGCCGGGCCAGGTGTTCGACTTCACCGACCTCGACAACGCTGCCGCCAACCAATTGTTCAATGAGGTGATCGGTTCGCTGGCGCCGGCCTTCAGCCTGTACACGAACGACCCTGGCAAGGGCAACCGCATCACCAAGCTGCAGCAGGATTCGCTCGGCTTCGCCAAGAGCCTGTCCGATGCGGTCGAGCAGGCGTACCAGTGGCGCTCCGAGCGCGGCCTGGCCATCGTCAAGACCGCGATCGTGTCGATCGAGTACGACGCCAATACGCGGGAACTGCTCAAGACCGTGCAGCGCGCCGATGCGCTGGCTGGCGCGCGCGGCAACTCCAACCTGCAGGCGAGCGTCGCCCAGGGCATCCAGTCGGCGGGCGAGCATGGCGGCGCCGCGGGCCTGGTCGGGGTCGGCATGGCCACCGGCATGGTCGGCGGCGTGGGCAGTCTGCAGCAGCCGGTCGCGCCCGCCGCACCGGCCGCCGACGATGCGGTCGCCAAGCTGAAGAAGGCCAAGGAGATGCTGGACCTGGGCCTGATCACCCAAAGCGACTACGACGCGGCCAAGGCCAAGGCGCTGGGTCTGTAAGCCGCCGGACGCCACGATCATGTCCGACTCCAGAACCCCACCGCCGTTGCCGCCGGTGCCGCCGCCCTTGCCTGCGGCGGCCGTGACCGGGCCCGGCTCGCCGCAGGACGTGCCGCCCCTGCCCGGCAGTTTTCCGCTCGATCCGGCCACCCTGCCCGCGCCGATCCGCGACGAACTGCAGGCGCCCGATCCGCTCGCCATCGACACCGCTGCCAACGAGCTGAAGGACGGCCTCAACCGCTGCCCGAAATGCGGCGCCACCGACATCCGCCCCAAGCTCGGCACCGACCTGCTGGTCTGCCAATACTGCCGCAACGAATGGCATGGCGCGCGGGTCGAGGAGGTCTTCGGCTTCGGCGCCGGCATCGGCGAGCTGCGCGGCACCGTCATCGCCTCGGGCGCGCGCGACATCGCCGCCGACGCCGCCAGCCTGATGAGCTTCAAGTGCAGCGGCTGCGGCGCCGAGGTCACGGTCAACACCGAGAGCACGATGACCGCGCGCTGCCACTGGTGCCGTCACGTGTTCGGCGTCAACGAGCAGATCGCCAACGGCGCGGTGCCCGACGCGGTGCTGCCCTTCCACATCAAGAAAGAGGATGCGGTCGCACGCATCCGCCAGTTCGTGGACAAGCGGCGCCTGTTCGCGCTGAAGGCCTTCAAGGAGCAGTTCACGCCCGAGAACGTGGTCGGCGTGTACCTGCCCTACATGATCGTCGACGGCAACGTGAGCGCCAGCGTGGCCGGCAAGGGCGAGATCATGACCCGCGAATACACGCGCGGCACCGAGAAGAACAAGACCACCTACTACGACGCCGACGTGTACCAGGTGCAACGGCACGTGGATTTCACCGTGGACGACCTGCCGCTGGAATCGTCTTCCGAACGCGGCAACCTGGACGCCCAGGCCAACACCAACAACATCATCAACACGATCCTGCCGTTCGACACCAAGAACGCGGTGCAGTGGAACGCGTCGTACTTGGCGGGTTTCACCTCGGAAAAGCGCAACCGCGACGTCGAGCATCTGCGTCCACGGCTGGAGGACCAGTTGCTGTCGATCGCCCGCGCCCAGGTCGAGGACTCCGTCGACCGCTACGACCGCGGCGTGCGCTGGGAGCACGAACGGCTCGAGGTCCATGGCACACGCTGGGTGTCGATGTACCTGCCGGTGTGGCTGTACTCGTACCACCAGCCCGGCCGCAACGGCGGCATGCTGCACTACATCGCGGTGAACGGCCGCACCGGCGAAACCATGGGCAGCGTGCCGGTGCAGCAGTGGAAACTGCTGCTGGCCGCGCTCACCGCCGGCAGCGTCATCGAAGCCATCGCCTTCTGGATCGTGGTGACCACCTCATGAGCGACGACAGTGGACTCTGGTTGCTGCTGGCCGGTCCGGCCGGCGCGAGCGCGTTGTACTGGACCCTGTACCGGTACTACCGCAACACCGACAAATCGCACGCCTTCGAGCGGGAGACGAGCGTCGAGGCCAAGCCGGTGACCGGCTCGGACAGCAAGGTCGGGACGGTGACGGGCACGCAGGACCGGTACATCAGCGGCAGCAACGTGCGATCTTACCGGGCACGCGTGCAGCGGGACACCGGCTGAGGCGCTGTCCAGCTCCATGCCGCGCCAAAGGGTCACGGCGGCGGTGCAGCGCGAGATGCACCGCTTTGACCCGATGATCCATCCATGGCGCGATGCTTCCGCGCCAATCAATGTGCGCGCCCGCTCCTGCCGCTCAGCGCCCTTTGCGCAAGCGTCGCTGAAGCCCTGCAATCTGCCGCGGGCTGAAATCCTGGGCATGGCGCTGAAGCAATGCGAGGATCGCCGCATGCGCCTCGCGCGTGCGGCGCTGCAGTTCCTCTTCCGCGGCTCGCTCGATCGCCTGCCACTGTGAAGGGGTCGTGCCGGTCGGGCCGGCTGGGCCGGCTGGGCGCTTTGCAGTCAATGCGTTTGTCCGGTCGTGGAAATCCAGGTTGGCCGCTTGCATCGGCCAGGCACAACTTTACCGCCAAATCCGCTTCGATCGGGGCGCCGTTGAAGTCCGCTTCGCGCACCGACGTTGTGCGGCCACGCGAACACGAGAGCACGTAGCGCGCACCTGGGCCGCCGCGCTCAACCGGCCGCCGAATGCGACGACCGGCGGCGGAAGCGCCGCGACATCCACTCGCCCAGGTCATCGACCAGGGTGAACGCGGCCGGGATCACGATCAGGCTCAGCAGCGTGGACGTGATCAGGCCGCCGATCACCGCGATCGCCATCGGCGCGCGGAAGCTGGAATCGCCGGAGAAGCCCAGCGCGATCGGCATCATGCCCGCGCCCATCGCCAGCGTGGTCATGACGATGGGCTGGGCGCGCTTGCGGCAGGCGTCGATCAGCGCGTCGTGCTGGCTCATGCCGTGCTCGTCCTCGGCCATCACCGCGTAGTCCACCAGCAGGATCGAGTTCTTGGTGGCGATGCCGATCAGCATCAGCAAGCCGATCAGCGCCGGCAGCGAGAGCATGTTCTGGGTCAGCAGCAAGGCCCCGAACGCGCCGCCGGCGCACAGCGGCACCGCCACCAGAATGGTGATCGGCATCAGCGCATGGTTGAACAGCAGCAACAGCACCATGTAGATGCAGACCAAGCCGGCGGCCATCGCCAGCATGAAGCCGACGAACAGCTCCACGAACACTTCGGCGTCGCCGGTGTTGAGGAAGCTCACCCCCGGCGGCAACTGCTTCACGCTGGGCAGCTGCTGCACCTGGTCCATCACCTCGCCCAGCGGCCGGCCGTTGAGCTCGGCAGTGAGGGTGACGTTGCGCTGGCGCTGGTAGCGCGAGATCTGCGACGGGCCGCTGCCCATGCGGATCTCCGCCACCGCGGCCAGCGGCACCGGCCCGTAGCGGCCCGGCACGCGCAACTGGCCGATCAGCGCCGGATTGGCGAGGGTGGATTCGGCGAAGCCGACCCGGATCGGGACCTGGCGGTCGGGCAGATTGAGCTTGGCCAGGCGCTGCTCGTAGTCGCCGGCGGTGGCGATGCGCGCGGCCTCGGCGATGGTGGCCGTGGCTACGCCCATGTCCGCGGCCCGCGCGGGATCGGGGACGATCTGGATCTCCGGCCGCAGCAGCGACGCGGTGGAGGTGACGCTGCCCAGTCCGGCGATGCCGCGCAGGTCGCGCTCCAGCGCGGTGGCGGCGTCCTGCAGGTGCTGCGGGTCGTCGCCGGCCAGGACCAGCTGCAACAGGTTGCCCGGTTCCGAACTCACGTAGCTCACCCGCACGCCGGGCATGTCGGCCAGGCGCGCGCGCGCATCGCGCTCGAGCACGCGCTGGTCGCGCTCGCGGTGGTCGGCGACGCCCCAGTCCAGCACCAGCGTGGCCTTGCGCGCCTCGCCCACGCCGGTGGCGTTCGGATCGCCGAGGTCGAGCACGCTGCCGACCGCGGTGTAGACCTGCTTGAGTTCGGGAATGTCCTTGAGCAAGGCGCGCGCGCGCTCGGTCACGGCGACGGTTTCCTGCAGCCGGGTGCCGGGCGGCAATTCCAGGTTCAAGTTGCTGCGGCCCAGGTCCGATTGCGGGATGAAGGTCGCCGGGATCAGCGGCACCAGCGCCAGCGAGGCGGCGAACAGGCCGGTGGCGATCCACAAGGTGCGCGCGCGATGGCGCAGTGCCGCGTCGACCCAGCCCAGGTACCAGCGCATCAGCCGCGAATCGGCCTGTTCTTCGCCGTGCGGCTTGAGCAGGTAGGCGGCCATCATCGGCGTCAGCAGGCGCGCCACCAGCAGCGAGAACAGCACCGCGGTGGCCGCGGTCCAGCCGAATTCGCGGAAGAACTTGCCGGCGATGCCGGGCATGAACGCCACCGGCACGAACACCGCGGCCAGGGTCAGCGAGGTGGCGATCACCGCGTTGCCGATCTCGCCGGCGGCGTCGCGCGCTGCTTCCAACGGCGGCTTGCCCATGCGCAGATGGCGCACGATGTTCTCGATTTCCACGATGGCGTCGTCGACCAGGATGCCGACCACCACCGACAGCGCCAGCAAGGTGATCATGTTCAGGGTGAAACCGAACAGGTGCATCACCGCGAAGGTGGGAATGATCGACAGCGGCAGCGCCAGCGCGGAGACCCAGGTCGCGCGCCAGTTGCGCAGGAACAGCCACACCACCAGCAGCGCCAGCGCGGCGCCCTCGTAGAGCATGGTCATCGACGATTCGTAGGAACGGTGGGTCTCGTCGATGGCGGTGGTGACCAGGCGGAAATCGATTCCCGGATGCGCGGCCTTGATCTCGTCCAGCGCCTTGTGCACGCCCGCCTCCACCTTGATCTCGCTGGAGCCGCGGGTGCGCGACATCGAGAAGGCGACCACGTCGCGCCCGTCCAGCAAGGCGGCTTCGGCGGGATCGGCGGCGGCGTCGGTGATCCGCGCCAGCGTGGACAAGCGCGCCGCGCGCCCATCGGGCAGGCTGATCGAGAAATCGCGCAGGGCCTGCGCGTCGCCCACGGTGCCCAGGGTGCGGATGGTCTGCTGCTCACCACCGAGTTCGGCCTTGCCGCCTGCCCGCTCCACCTGGATCTGCGCCAGCTGCTTGGACACGTCGCCGGCGGTGATGCCGAAGGCGAGCAAGGCGTTGGGATCCAGGTCCACGCGCACCTGGCGCTGCACGCCGCCCACGCGGGTGACTCGGGCCACGCCGGGTACGCCGTACATGGCGCGCGAGATCTCGCGATCGACGAACCAGCTGGCTTCGTCGGGCGTCATTCGCGGCGCCACCAATGCGTAGGTCATCAGCGAGCCGCCGATGTCGACCTTGGAGATCACCGGCTCCTGGATGTCCTGCGGCAGGTCGGTGCGGATGCGCGTCACCGCATCGCGCGTGTCATCCAGCGCGGTGGCCAGGTCGGCCTCGAGCTGGAATTCGATGGTGGTGGTGCTGACGCCTTCGCTGACGGTGGACATCACCCGCTTGACGTTCGTCACCGTGGCCACGGAATCCTCGATCTTGCGCGTGACCTCGGCCTCCAGCTGGCTGGGCGAGGCGCCCGGCTGGGTGACCGTGACCGTGGTCATCGGGAAGGCGATGTCCGGGAAGCGCGCCACCGGCAATTGGTGGAAGCCCCACAGGCCGGCCACGCACAGCACGAAGAAGATCAGGATCGCAGGCAGCGGGCGGTTGATCGCCCAGGCGGAGATGTTCATCGGGCGGCCGCCTTCGCAGCGGCCACCACGCGCACGCGGTCGCCCTCGCCCAGGAAACCGGCGCCGTCCACCACCACCCGGTCGCCCTCCTTCAATCCTTCCACGATCTCGGTACGCCCCTGCACGGTCTGGCCGCTGCGCACGCGCCGGCGCTGCGCGTGCTGCTTGGCATCCACGGTGAACACATAGCTGTGCCCGTCGCGCTGCACGATCGCGGCGCTGGGAATGGTCAGCGCCCGGCCATCGCCGGTGACGATGCGTCCTTCCACGTAGATGCCCTGCTTGAGCGGGCCGGGCGCGGGCAGATCCGCATAGATCGTGCCGGTGCGCGTCTGCGCATCGACGCCCGGGCTGACCGCGCGGATGCGGCCGGCGATGGTCTGCCCGGCATACGGCAGTTCGACGCTGTTGCCGACGGCCACGCCGGCAAGCTGCTCCTCGGACAGTTCCGCGCGCCATTCCAGCCGGCCATCGCGAATCAAGCGCAGCAGTTCGTTGCCCGCCGCGACCACCTGCCCCGCCTGCACCAGGCGCTTGGAGATCACGCCGTCGGCGGGCGCGCGCAGTTGCGCGAAGTCGCGCTGCAGCTGCGCCGCCTGGCGCCTGGCGCGGGCGGTGGCGGTCTGCGCCTCCGCGTCCACGCGCGTGGCGCGCAATTCGTCCAGGCTGCTGGCGCTGACCAGCCGCTCGGCCGCCAGCTTCGCGCCGCGTTCGTAGTTGAGTCGCGCCAACTCCTGCGCGGTCTGCGCCTGGTGCAGCGCGGCGTCCGCCTGCGCCAGTTCGCTGTCGAGCGTGCGGTGGTCCAGTTCCAGCAGCACCTGGTCCTGCTTGACCCATTCGCCCACGTCCACCTTCAACGCCGTCACCCGCTGGCCCGAGAGCTCGACCCCGAGCTGCATTTCCTCGTAGGCCGAGACCGGGCCGGACACCACCACCGTGCGTGCCAGCGTCTGCGTCTGCGCGGCCGCCACGGTGACCGCAAGCGCGGACGCGGTGCCCGCCGCATCGGGTTTCTTGTCCGCGCCGCCGCAGGCCGACAGCAGCGCGCCGATCAGGATCAGGGAAGAACAACGCAGGATGTGGATACGCATGGAGGACGCCTGTAGCCCGCAGTGAACGGGCGCTGGAAGAGTGGACGCTGGCGATGGCTGGCGGGAGGGAAAGCGGGACGCGATGGCGGTCATGGCGCAGCGGCGGTCCGCGCCTGGGCAGGCAGGGCCCCTTGCTGGGCGCGTTGCGTGTCGGCCTGGGCCAGCCAGTGTTCGATGCCGTCCAGCATCAATCCCAGGCCCTGCTCGAAGCGCCGATCGAAATCCGGCTCGGTCATCAGATGCCTGGCCTGCCAGCAGTAGGGAAAACGCGCCTGGGACAACGCCAGGAACGCCTTGCCCACGTCCTCGAGCTGGCGATAGTCGGGCATTGCCTGTTCCTCGATGACGAAGCCCATGACGTAATAGGCCAGATCCATCGCCGCAGTGGCGGCGAAGCCGACCGGCGCGCCGGCCTCGGCCAATGCCTTGATCATCGCTTCGCCCAGGCGCAGCACGTTCTCGCTTGCGATATAGGTGCCCGCATAGACGCGCGCGCCATCGCGGTGCGCCTTCAACCCGCGCCGGAATTCATGCGCGACCTGGCGCAGGGTCGCCCGCCAGGGTTGGCCGGCCGGGATGTCGCGGGCCACGTCCTCGATCAAGGCATCGGCCATGGCATCGCTCAGCGCCTGCTTGCTCTTGAAGTGCCAATACAGCGACGGCGCGCGGATGCCCAACTGGCAGGCCACCTTGCGCAGGCTCACGCCTTCGATGCCGGCGGCGTCCAGAAGCTGGAAGGCCGCGTCGACGATCTGTTCGCGCCCGAGGGGCTTGCGCATGCCTGGCCTAACGCTGTTAGTTGGCGAAATCTAACAGTGTTAGGGGGCGCCGACAAGGGCTGCTGCAGAACGGTATGCCGACCGCGGTGTCCGCGGCTGCCGAGTCCGATTTATGCCCCCCGCGGCAACCGCACCCGCGCGCACAAGCCGCCGCCCTCGCGGTTGCCGAACTCCAGCGCGCCGCCGTGGGCATGGCAGATCGCCGCGGCGATGGACAGGCCCAGGCCGCTGCCGCCCGAGTGCCGGGCACGCGAATCCTCGGCGCGCCAGAAGCGATCGACCATCCGCGACAACAGTTCGGGCGCCACGCCGGGTCCGCGATCGTTGACGCAGATCAGCACCTCGCTGGCCCCGGCGTTCACTTCGATCAGCAGACGCTTGCCGGCCGCGGCATAGCGCAGCGCATTGTCGATCAGCACCGACAGCACCTGGCCGATGCGGTCGCGGTCGGCGCTGATCGACACGCCGCCCGGCACGCGCAATTCCACCTCCATCTGCGCAGCCTGCAGCGGCTGCGCCAGCCAGGCCAGGCGCTCGCGGATCAGCGCGTCGATCGGGAAGGTGTGCGGCTCCAGCATCAGCTGATTGGCGCGCGCCATCGACAACAGATGCAGGTCGCCGACCAGGCGATTGATCTGTTCCAGTTGCCGATGGACCATCTGCAGCTGCTCGTCGCTGCACGGGAACACCTGGTCCAGCATGCCCTGCACCCGGCCCATCGCCGCGTTCAACGGCGTGCGCAGTTCGTGCGCCAGCATCGCGCTGGAATCGCGCACCTCGCGCTCGTATTGCTGTAGCTGCGCGGTCATGCCATTGAAGTCCATCGCGAAGCTGGCCAGTTCGTCCGGCGCGGAGGGGATCACCTTGGCGCGCGCGGAAAAGTCGCCCTCGCTGATGCGCCTGGCCGCCTCCGCCACATTGGAGAACTGGCGCGACAAGGGTCGCGACGCGAGCAGTCCGCACACGACGATGATCGGGATCGAGGCAATCAACAAGGCCGCCAGCAACAACCAGTCGCGATTGGCCAATCCCGGCAGGAAATCGGCGACGTCGTAATAGCGCTCGAACAGTTGCCACAGGCGCTGTGCATTGCTGTGCGGGTCCTCGCGCAGCGCCAGCATCTCCTGTCGCGCCGCCGGCGGCAGCTTGTACAGGGTGGCGATATCCCAGATCGCAAAACGCAGCCACATGCCGAATGCGATCACCAGCACCGTGACCACCGCCAACGCACTCATGCGCAGGCCAACCCATTGCCACAGCGGCGCGTGCGCGTGACGCCGCGCGAATGGCCACTGCCATTTCATCGGAAGCGGTAGCCGATCGCGCGCACCGTCACCAGCACATCGGTGATGCGCTCGCCTTCCAGTTTCCTGCGCAGGTTGTGCACGTGGGCGTCCACCACCCGCTCCAGCGCGTCGCTTTCCGGCAGGCAGATTTCCAGCAGCTCGCTGCGCGTATAGGCCTTGAACGGCGTCTTCAGCAAGGTGGCCAGGATGTTGAATTCGGTCGGGGTCAGATCCAGCGGCACGTCGTTGCCGTCGGCGTCCTGCACCGTGGCCATCACCGCGTTGGTGTCGACGGTGAGCCGCTCGTACTTCAGCGGCTCCTCGCTCGCCCTGGCCGGCCCGGCGCGGCGCAGCACCGCGTACACGCGCGCGACCACTTCCTTCGGGCTGTAGGGTTTGACCACGTAGTCGTCGGCACCGTAGCGCAGCGCGCCGAGCTTTTCCGGCTCGTCACCCATCGCGGTCACCATGATCACCGGCGTGTCGCTGCTGCGGCGGATCGTCGACAGCACCTCGGTCCCGCTCAGCTTGGGCAGCATCACGTCCAGCAGCACCAGGTCCGGTTTCCACTGCGCGTGCAGCTGGATCGCGCGCGCGCCGTCGCTGGCGATGGCGACGTCGAATCCGTCGCGGCGCAGATAGGCCTCGAGGATGCTGGCGCTGTCGGCGTCGTCCTCGACGACAAGAATCTTCTTGGAGCTCATGCCCTGTGCCGCCCTTGTCGCGCGTCTTGACGAAATCTTGAAGATTCCTAGAAGCCAGCTTGAACTTGCCGGCCGACTCTATCACTCGAGATTGGCCACCCCCGACTGACCCCCATGATTGTATCGTCCGCAGGCAAGCGTCCGTACCGCCCTCGCCTCCTCGTCGCCGCGCTGGTCGCACTGCTCGGCGGCTGCTCGCTGGCTCCGGTCTACGAGCGCCCGCAGGCCACCGTGCCGAGCACGCTGGGCGGCGCAGCGGCGGCGCCGCTGCCGCAGGCGAGCGCGGCGCCCACGGTAGCGCTGTCCGAGCAGGAACAGCGGTTCCTGCGCGAATTCTCGCCGGACCACGACCTCGCGCCGCTGCTGCAGCAGGCGCTGGCGCACAATCCGGATTTCCGCAACACCGTCCTGCAAGTGCAGCAGGCCCGCGCGCAGTACCGGATCGAGCGCGCACAGCAGTTGCCGCAGATCGGCATCGATGCGCAGCAGGCCCGGCAGAGCTACGACGATCCGCGGCAGCAGGAGCGCTACGGGCAGAAGCTGGTCACCGCAGCGGTCGGCATCGACGATTTCGAGTTTGATCTGTTCGGCAAGCTGGCCTCCTTGTCCGCTGCCGCGCAGCAGCGCTATCTGGCGTCCAGCGCCGGCCAGCAGGCCGCACGCGGCGCGCTGGTCGCCGAGGTGTTGCGGACCTATACGCTGGAACGCGCCGCCGCTCAGGCGCAGGCGCGTTTCCAGGCCATCGCCGACGACAGCGGCGCGCTGTTGGCATTCGCCGACGACCAGCACGATGTCGGTCTGATCTCCACCGACGCGCTCGACCGCCAACGCCATCAGACCGACCAGGCCCGGGTCCGTACCCTGCAGGCGGCCAGCGACCACGCCGCCGCGCGCCGCGCCCTGCAACTGGTCGCCGGCTACGATGCGCCAGCCAGCACCGGCAATATCGAGGAATTGCTGCCGGCCGACGCAGGCACCATGGCGCTGCGCGATCTGGACTCGGCGGTGTTGCTGCAGCGTCCGGACATCCAGCAGGCCGAAGCCGAGTTGCGCGCGCGCAATGCCGACATCGGCGCCGCGCGTGCCGCGTTCTTCCCGTCGATCAAGCTCAGCACCTCGCTGGGAACCGCCAGCGACGTGCTCAGCGGCCTGTTCGCCGCCGGCAGCCGCAGCTGGAGTTTCGTTCCGCAACTGACCATGCCGATCTTCGACTTCGGCCGCAACCGCGCCAACCTGGACATCGCGCAGCTGCGCAAGCAGGCCGGCGTCGCCGACTACGAGAAGGCGATCGAATCCGCGTTCCGCGAGGTGGCCGATGCGCTCGACGCCGGCCCGGCCCTGCAGCAACGCGAACAGCGCGAGCGGGCCAACAGTGAGCGCGAACGGCAACGCATCCAACGCATGGACCGGCGCGTCGCGCAGGGCCTGCAGGATCGCCCCGCGCTACTTGGCGAACGCATCGCCGCCGAGCAGGCCGCACTGGATCACCTGCAGGCCCGCCAGGAGCTGATCCTCAACCGCATCGCGCTGTTCCGCGCGTTCTATGGCGTGCAACTGCCGCACGCCTCCTGATCCCCACGTCGAAGAGACCGCTCATGAAAACCATCGCCTTGCTCCCGCTCCTGGCCTGCGCCGTATCGCCGCTGGTGGCCAACGCCGCCGATGCGGACGCCTCCGGCTTCCGCCTGTTCGGCCACCAGACCGAACTCAGCATCGGCGCCGCCGCAATGGCGGCGCCGCGCTACTTCGGCTCCAGGGACGACCGCGTGCAATTCGCCCCGGTGATCGCGGCCCAGAGCGGCCTGCTGTTCTTCGACAGCGTGCGTGGCCTCGGCGCGCAATTCCAGAGCGATGGCGGCTTCTACGTCAGCCAGTCGTTCGGCTACGACCTGGGCCGGCTGGACCGCAACAGCAGCTGGCGCCCGGGTTCCAGGGCCCTGGCCGGCATGGGCGACGTGCCCGGGTCGATCACCAGCCGCAGCATGATCGCGCAGCAGTTCACCTCGTATCTGATGCTGGACGCCGAAGCCGAGTTCGCCTTGAAGGACGGTGCGCGCCGCAACAACTATCGCGCCGGCGCCAAGTTCACCCTGCTGCAGAACGACCGCGACACGCTGACCATGAACCTGGACGCGCACTGGGGCGATCGCCGCTACAACCAGGCCTATTTCGGGGTCACCGATGCGCAGAGCGCACGCAGCGGGTTTGCCGCCTACCGCGCCGGCTCCGGGCTGTACGCCTATTCGGTCGCCGCCAACTGGGACCATGCGCTGTCCAAGCACTGGAGCACCTCGCTGACCATCGCCGGCACGCGCTATGTCGACAACGCCGACGGCAGCCCGATCGTGCAGCGCCGCGCCTTCGCCAGCGCCATCGGCGCCGTGACCTACACCTTCTGACCCGCCACATAGAACGCACATGAAACCGAGCCTTGCGATGTTCCTCTGCGCCTGCGTGCCGCTGGCAGCAGTGTCGTTGACCGCCTGCAGCCGCGACGCGACGCCGCCTGCGGAAGCGCCGCGCGCGGTGAAGCTGGAGGCCGTCGGCAGCACCGACGGCACCGACGATCGCCTCGTGGCCCAGGTGCGCCAGGCGCAGCGCGCCGAACTCGGCTTCGAAGGCGGCGGCCGCATCGCCTCGGTCGAGGTGGATGTCGGCGACAGCGTGCGCCAGGGCCAGATCCTGGCGCGGCTGGATCCGGAACCGACCCGTTTGCGTGCCGAACAGGCCGAGGCCAACGTCCACATCGCCGCCGCCGACCTGCAACAGCAACAGACCCAACTGGCCCAGCAGCAGGCCATGTTCGAGGACGGCGCCGCGTCGGCCACCACCTTGACCGCCGCCAAGGCCGCCTTCGCCAGCGCACAGGCACGCGTGCGCAGCGCGCAATCGGACTTGGCGCTGGCGCGTCGCGGCCTGCGCCAGGCCGAGCTGCGTGCGCCGTTCGACGGCAGCGTGGTGGCTCGGCTGCAGCAGCCCGACGCCAACGTGGCAGCGGGCCAGCCGGTGCTGCAACTGGAAGGCCGCGGGCGTGCACAGGTGACGGTCGCGCTGCCGTCGGCGCTGGCAGCGTCGCTACTTCCCGGCCAGGCGGCGACCGCGTATCGGGCCGGCGCACCCGAGCAGGCACTGCCGTTGCGGCTGCGCAGCGTGTCCGATCGCCTGTACGGCGGCGCCACCGTGCAGGCGCTGTTCGAAAGTACCGCGGTCGACGCCGCCGGCTTGCGCAGCGGCGAGAACCTGCTGCTGGCCCTGCCCCACGACGCGACACGGCCATTGAGCGTCCCGCTCAGCGCCTTGGTGCCGAGCATGGCCAACGGCAAGCCGATGGTGTTCGTCTACCAGGACAGCAACGCCAGCGTGCGCCGGCGCCAGATCGTGACCGGGAATGCCGAAGGCGACCGCGTGCAGGTCCGCCAGGGACTGCGCGCCGGCGAACGCATCGTCGCCGCCGGCGCGGCCTTCCTCAGCGACGGACAGACCGTCATTCCCTTCCATCCCGCTACGCGCCTGACTGGCACCGCCTCGCCATGAACCTGACCCGCGCCACCCTCGCTTCCAGCCGCTTCGCGCTGTTCACCGCTGCGCTGATCCTGATCGGCGGCATCGTCACCTTCCTGGGTTTCCCGTCGCAGGAGGAACCCAGCGTCACCGTGCGCGATGCGGTGGTGCAGGTCGCGTTTCCGGGCATGCCCAGCGAGCGCGTCGAGAACATGATCGCGCGCCCGCTCGAAGAGCACCTGCGCGAACTGACCGGCATCAAGAAGATCGTCACCACGGTGCGGCCGGGCAGCGCAATCGTGCAGCTCACCGCCCGCGACGACGTCGACGACCTGCCCGCGCTGTGGCAGCGGGTGCGCACCAAGGCGGCCGATGCCAGCGCCGAACTGCCGCCAGGCACACAGGGGCCGTTCGTCGACGACGATTTCGGCCGCGTCGCGATCGCCTCGATCGCGGTGACCGCGCCGGGCTTCGCCACCAGCGAGATGCGCGCGCCGCTGCGGCAGATGCGCGAGCAGCTGTACACCGTGCCCGGGGTGGAACGCGTCAGCTTCCACGGGCTGCGCGAGGACCGCATCTACGTCGCCTTCGAGCGGACCCGGCTGAGCGAGGCCGGGCTGACGCCCAGCGCGGTCGCGCAACAGCTGCGCACCCAGAACGTGGTCGCCAGCGGCGGCCAGATCGCCGCGTCCGGGCTGGCGATGACCGTCACCACGTCCGGCGAGATCCGCACCCTGGACGAGCTGCGCAATACGCTGATCTCGGTTCCCGGCGCCGATGGCGCGCGCCAGATCCCGCTGTCGCAGTTGGCGCGCATCGAGCTGATGCCGGCCGATCCGCCGGACAGCGCCGCGATCTACCAGGGCCAGCCGGCGGTGGTGGTGGCGGTGTCGATGGCGCCCGGCTACAACATCGCGCAAGTCGGCCAGGCGCTGCGGCAGAAGCTCGGCGAAACCGCGCGGATGCTGCCGGTGGGCTTTTCGCAGCACGTGGTCACGTTCCAGGCCGACGTGGTGGAACGCGAAATGGGCAAGATGCACCACGTCATGGGCGAGACCGTGCTCATCGTGATGGCGGTGGTGATGCTGTTCCTGGGCTGGCGCACCGGCCTGATCGTCGGCGCGATCGTGCCGCTGACCATCCTCGGCACGCTGATCGCGATGCGGGCGCTGAGCGTGGAACTGCAGACGGTGTCGATCGCGGCGATCATCCTGGCGCTGGGACTGCTGGTGGACAACGGCATCGTCATCGCCGAAGACATCGAGCGCCGCCTGGCCGCCGGCGAGGAACGCCGGCACGCCTGTGAAGCGGCCGGGCGCACGCTGGCGCTGCCGTTGCTGACCTCCTCGCTGGTCATCGTGCTCGCGTTCTCGCCGTTCTTCTTCGGCCAGACCAGCACCAACGAGTACATGC
This sequence comes from Xanthomonas sp. GW, assembly GCF_014236815.1. NCBI lineage: Bacteria > Pseudomonadati > Pseudomonadota > Gammaproteobacteria > Lysobacterales > Lysobacteraceae > Xanthomonas > Xanthomonas sp. GW. The sequence goes on along the minus strand of NZ_CP051189.1, from coordinate 2,594,420 downwards.
GTTCGCTGGCGATCGTGCTGGCGGTGACCCTGCTCGGCTCGTGGCTGCTCAGCGTCACCGTGACCCCGCTGCTGTGCATGTACTTCGCGCGGGCGCACCGCAGCACGCAGGCCGACGCTGGCGAAAATGCCGACCACTACGATTCCAGGCTGTACCGCGGCTACCGGCGCATCATCGAAACCCTGCTCGGGCACAAGGCGCTGTTCCTGGGCAGCATGCTGCTGCTGTTGGCGGGGGCGGCCACCATCCTGGGCTCGATTCCCTACAGCTTTCTGCCCAAGTCCGACCGCCTGCAGTTCCAGATGCCGGTGACCCTGCAGCCGGGCAGCGATTCGCGCCAGACCCTGCGCACCGTGCAATCGATCAGCGCCTGGCTGGCCGATCGCAAGCGCAATCCGGAGATCGTGGACAGCATCGGCTACGTGGCCGACGGCGGACCGCGCATCGTGCTGGGCCTGAATCCGCCGCAGGCCGCCGCCAACATCGCCTACTTCACCGTCAGCGTGCGCCCCGGCACCGACCTCGACGCACTCATCGCGCGCGTGCGCCAACACATCCGCCAGGGCTATCCCGCCGTGCGCGCCGAACCCAAGCGCTTCTCGATGGGCTCGACCGAATCCGGCGTGGCGATCTACCGGGTGGTCGGGCCGGACGAAACCCAGTTGCGCCGCATCGCCGCCGGGATCGCGCAGGCGTTGCGCCAGCTGCCCGGCACCATCGATGTCAGCGACGACTGGGAGATCCGCATCCCCCGCTATGACGTCCGCGTCGATCAGGTCAAGGCGCGGCGCGCCGGGATCGGCAGCGACGACATCGCTCAGGCGCTGCAACTGCGCTACAGCGGCATCGACGCCTCGCTGATCCGCGACGACAGCGTCAACGTCCCGATCGTGCTGCGCGGCGGCGCCGACGAACGCGCCGCGGCCAGCGATCCGGGCAGCACCCTGCTCTATCCCGCGTCAGGCGGCGCCGCCGTGCCGTTGTCGGCGATCGCCGAGATCGCCCTGTCGTCGGAGCCATCGGCGATCCAGCGCCGCAACCTGAGCCGCGCCATCACCGTCACCGGGCACAACCCGAACATGACCACCGACGAAGTGGTGACCGCGCTGGCCGGCAAGGTCGCCGCGCTGCGCCTGCCGCCGGGTTACCGCATCGAGATGGGCGGGGAACTGGAGGATTCGGCCGAGGCCAATCAGGCCTTGCTGCAATACATGCCGCATGCGCTGGGCGCGATCCTGCTGTTGTTCATCTGGCAATTCAACTCGTTCCGCAAGCTGTTCATCGTCGTCGCCAGCGTTCCGTTCGTGCTGATCGGCGCGGCGCTGGCGCTGCTCGTCACCGGCTACCCGTTCGGCTTCATGGCCACCTTCGGCCTGCTCGCGCTGGCCGGCATCATCGTCAACAACGCGGTGCTGTTGCTGGAGCGCATCGATGCCGAACTGGCGGACGGCCTGGACCGGCACGACGCGGTGATCGCGGCGGCGGTCAAGCGCCTGCGCCCGATCGTGATGACCAAACTGACCTGCATCGTCGGCCTGGTCCCGCTGATGCTGTTCGCCGGCCCGCTGTGGACCGGCATGGCGATCACCATGATCGGCGGCCTGGCGCTGGGCACGCTGGTCACGCTGGGCGTGATTCCGGTGCTGTACGACCTGCTGTTCTCGTTGCGCAACGGCCGCAGCGAGGCGCGCACGGCGGAGGCGGCGGCGTGATCGGCCAGCGCGGACGCCGCCTGGCGTTGCGCTTGATCGCCCTGCTGTGCCTGGCGCTGGGCGCTGGTGGCTGCTCCACTGTCACGCTGAAACCAGTGAGCGCGGCCGAATACATCCAGGCCAAGCGCGGCGACCCGCTCGGCAGCGGCCACCTCAGCACCGCTGCGATCGAAACGCTTACCGTACTCGGCCTGGACGAAAGCGCCTGCAGCGCCCATACCCGGCGCTGCGCAAAGCAGCTGCTCGACAACGATGGCGTGGCCCAGGAACGCAAGCTGGCGACCGTCGCCGAACTGTGGCTGCAGGCCTCGCTGCAATTGGCCAAACGCCAGCCGCGCAGCGACGCCGCACTGAGCGCCTGGCTGGAGACGGCGCGCTATGCCTACGCCTACCTGTTCTTCAGCGAGCGCGCACCCAGCGAGCGCGCCTTCGAGGACCGCCAGACCCAGGTGCGCGACTACTACAACTACGCGGTGCAACAGGCGGTGTCGGCGCTGTTCGTGCGCTTCCAGCAACAGGGCCAGCAGGCCGACAGCGCGGCCGAACTGTCGGCCCTGCCAGGCTGGAAGATCGTCCTGGACGTGAGCCAGTTGGGCGCCTTGCAGGACATGCCGATGCCGGATGCGATGCTGCCGGCCAGCGGCCTGCGCTTCACCGGGCTGCGCAGCGTGTACCGGCGCGACGGGTTCGGCGCGGAGATGGTCGCGGTGCTGCCGAACGCGACGTCGCTGCAGAACGAGGCGAGCGCGTCGGACGCGACAAGCCCGGCCTACAGCGCAATGCCGACACCGAGCCTGACCGTGCTGCTGCGCTTCGATGGCGACACGCTGGCCAAGGTGCTAGCCAGCCGCGCGGTGCGGGTGGAAGCCTACGATCCGTACCTGAGCGCTCAAGCCACGCTGGGCGGCTACACGGTACCGCTGGCCGGCGACTTCAGCGCCGGCTATGGGGTGTGGATGGCGCGCTCGGGTTTCGCCGAGCAATCGCTGCGCACGCTGTTCGGCATGGCCCATGGCATCGACCGGCCGCACATCTTCCTGACCCAGCCCTACGATCCCAACCGCCGGGTACTGGTGCTGCTGCACGGCCTGGCCAGCAGCCCCGAGGCCTGGGTGAACCTGGCCAACGAACTGCTGGGCGACGAACACCTGCGCGCCCGCTATCAGATCTGGCTGGTCTACTACCCGACCAACCTGCCGATCGCCTACAACCATCTGCAGATCCGCAAGGGACTGCAGCAGGCGCTGGACCATTTCGATCCGCAACGGCGCAGCGCCTCGGCGCACGACATGGTGCTGGTCGGGCACAGCATGGGCGGCGTGCTGGCGCGCTTGATGGTGTCCTCCAGCGACGGCGACCGTCTCTGGCAGCGCCTGTTCGGCAACGCGACGCTCGCGCCGCAGGCGATGCAGACGCTGCGCGACAAGCTGTCGCCGATGCTGCACTTCGAACCGATGCCGGAAGTCTCCGAGGCGATCTTCCTGGCCTCGCCGCATCACGGAACCCCGCATGCCACCGGCGTGCTCGGCAGCCTGGTGGGCGGCCTGATCGGCCTGCCCGCGCGCATTCTCGACCAATTCCAGGACATCACCGGCACCGGCCTGGTCGGCAAGCTGCCGACCAGCATGGACAATCTCAACGACCACGACGCTTTCGTCGAGGCCGCGGCGGAGCTGAAGATCGCGCCGCGGGTGACTTATCACTCGATCATCGCCCGCCGCGATCCGCGCGTGCCACTGGCGCAATCGGACGACGGCTTCGTGCCCTACTGGAGCGCGCACCTGGATGGCGCAGCGTCGGAAACCGTGATCACCTCCGGGCACAGCGTGCAGGAAACCCCGCAGGCCATCCTGCAGATACGCAAGCTGCTGCGCTGAACCGCGCAGCGGCAAGCGACAATGCCGCCGACCAGGTGCAAGCGCCGCGCAAAACGCAGACAAAAAAACACCCGGCGATGCCGGGTGTCTTCTTGTAGATGGCGTCCCCACGGGGATTCGAACCCCGGTCGCCACCGTGAAAGGGTGATGTCCTAGGCCTCTAGACGATGGGGACGCTGATAACAATGTAGCTTTTGCGGACAGGCCTAGTGCCCGAAAAAGTTGGTGGAGCCAGCCGGGATCGAACCGGCGACCTCTTGCATGCCATGCAAGCGCTCTCCCAGCTGAGCTATGGCCCCACGTGTACTGGCAGAAGCGGAATCTTACTCGATTTTGGCGGCATGTACAAACCCCGCACAAAAAAAGTCCGGCAGCGCCGGACTTGAGGTTTCTTGCAAATAAAATGGCGTCCCCACGGGGATTCGAACCCCGGTCGCCACCGTGAAAGGGTGATGTCCTAGGCCTCTAGACGATGGGGACGCTGATAACGATGTAGCTTCTGCGGACAGGCCTAGTGCCCGAAAAAGTTGGTGGAGCCAGCCGGGATCGAACCGGCGACCTCTTGCATGCCATGCAAGCGCTCTCCCAGCTGAGCTATGGCCCCACGTGTGCTGCGAGGAGCGGAATATTAGCGATGGCGCCCTGCCTGCGCAAGCGTTTTTTGAAGTTTTTTTAACAACGCGGCGCAGGCGAATTCGGCAACCGATTGTCGAACGCGCCGATCGTCTGCATCCATCGCATCGACGCAATCGCGTTCGATCGCATTCGATTGCCGAAAGCTGGCCACTGTCGTTGTGCGGGCCAGACAGTCGCGCCGAGCGCGAAAGGCCGAATCGCACATCACATATAGATAGATAGCCAAGGAAGGCGTCGCTATCGGCTTCCCGCACCAGTTCGTCCGCGCCGCAGCGTGGACCGGGACAGGTCATTACTTCCAGTTCCCGGGCAAGCAAGCATCGATGGGAAGCAAAGGGATGCCCTGCCCGCCTCCAGCAAGCACAGGCGATCGACGCCGGCTTCGGTGCAGATGTGATCCTCCCGGCCAGACACCGCGGCGCGGCGGCATGCCGGTGCGGAGTCCCAAACCCGATCACGCAAAAAACAAACGGCAGCCGAAGCTGCCGTAGGTTCCTGGTGCCGAAGGTGGGAATTTCAGTGGCAAACCCGCCCATGCCCGCGCCACCCCATTTTGACCCGATAAGGCAGCAGAATCAGATAGCTGCGGGAACGGGTGCCACACCCTATTCCCGCCCTGGCCCCACCTGCATACGGTGCAACTACGCCAGGAAATACGCCAAGATCCGCCCATGGCATCGATCCGACTCCGCGGCGCAACCTGGCGCGCAGAACTGTACAAGGATGGCGTTCGCGAGTCGGCGAGCTTCGCCACGAAGCGCCTCGCGGTGGCCTGGGCGCAGCAGCGCGAGGCCGAACTGGTGGGCGCCAGGCTGCCGGACCACACCGTGCGGGAAGCCCTGCAGCGCTTCGCCAAGGAGGTCAGCCCCAAGCACCGCGGCGAGCGCTGGGAGATCACCCGACTGCGCCTGCTGGAGCGCGACAAGCTGGCCGACGTGCACTTGCCGGCGCTCCGCCCCATCCACGTGGCCGAATGGCGCGAGCGCAGGCTGGCGCAGGTCTCCGGGGCGTCGGTTCGCAGGGAGATGAACCTGCTGCAGTCCGTGTTCAAGGCCTGCCGGAAGGACTGGGGATGGCTGTCCACGGATCCGGTCGCGGACGTGGACCGGCCCGCGAACCCGCCGAGCCGGCGCCGCCGCATCAGCCAAGACGAGATCGATCGCGTGACCCTGGCCCTGGGCTATGACGGCGGCGCGCCGCATACGGTGTCCGAGCGGGTCGCCCTCGCCTTCCTCTTCGCCCTGGAGACCGCCATGCGCTCCGGGGAGATATTGGGGCTGACCTGGAAGGACGTCGCGCCCAAGTCGGTCACCCTCCCCCGAACCAAGAACGGGGACATCCGCCGGGTGCCGCTATCGCCGAGGGCGCGGGAGATCATCGCCTTGCTGCCGCCGGGCGGCGACACCGTTTTCCAGGTGGATGGCCCGTCGAAGGATGCGCTTTTCCGTCGCGCGCGTGACGCTGCGAAGATCGAGGACCTGCACTTCCACGACAGCCGCGCCGAAGCCATCTGGCGGCTATCCAAGAAGCTGGACGTGATGGAGCTGGCCAGGATGATCGGGCACCGCGACCTGAAGAGCCTCCTGCTCTACTACAACGCCGATCCCGACGAACTAGCCGACCGGCTTTGAGATTGCGGCTCGGCACCGGCCGCTCGTCACGGTCACCCGCGCATCTGCCTCGCCAGCCGCTTCTCCTCCCGGCTGGGCTGCACCCCGACCCTCTTCTCCCGCGCGCCGGTCGCGACCTCCCTGCGCAGGCGCTCGGCGTGGGCGCAGGCCCAGCGCTCAACCGATCGCCTCGCCGCGCCCCGGTTGCGGAAGTAGGCGTGCGGGTAAGAGGCCGTGTTCTCGTCGTGCCGGTTCACCCGTGCGATCCACCGGCCATCTTCGAAGACGGTGTTGCTGACCCCGGCAACGATCTTGCGGCCGCATCGGAGCCAGTCCCTGCCCCACTGGTCGGGAGGATCCCATGCGATGTCGTCGGGTAGTGCCATGGCCGGCATGCTACCGGCGGGCGTCGCACCGGCCGAGACGCGAGGCTGAAGCGGTCATGGAGCCGGCTGGGCTTGCTCAAGGCCCGCGGGTTGAGCGGCCTCATGGCGTCCGCGTCCGGCATTGCCAGGATCCCGCCGGAGCTGGCCTGGCGGTATCGGCGAGGTGCCTGGCGTAGCGTCAGGATATTCTGACGTCGGACCTGCGGCTCAGCTGGCGTTCCGAGCCGCCCAGTGAGCCGCGATCTGGGCGGCGCTCAACGCCGTCGTGTAGATCGCCACTTCGTCCAGGATGCCCGTGAAAGGGTTGCTGCCGGCGCCGGTGCGGGCGCCGACAATCGGGAACGCAGTGCCAGCCGTGATCGAGTTGGACGATGTGCTCGAAGTATCCAGGGCACCGTCGACGTAGATCTTGCATATCCCGCTCGCGGCCGACAGGCTCGGATCGAAGACGGCATGCACCAGATGTGCATTTCCGTCGGTAATGGTGGCCGCCCCCACTACAGACACGGTGCTCGGAGTGATGGTCAAGAACTCAAGCTTTCCGGCGCTCGTAATCCGAAACTGCCAGCGGCGATTTGAGCCAGCATCGTCGCCGCCGATCATGTTTTCGTTCGTGACGATCGAACTAGCCTTGACCATGCATTCGAGCGTGAATTTTTGCGCCGATGCCAAGGTCAAAGTTGGGCATGCGATGTAGCCTGCGTTCTTGAATTGGATAGCGGCCGAACTGCCTGCGAAGAGTCCACTTGCCGCAGCGTACGCAGTCACCGCCACGCCCCTGTAAGTGCCATTGCGCCCGTTGCCACTGGCATCTGCCGCGGCCACGCCTTCTGCGGGGGACTCGTTGAGCTTCCAGTAGCCCCAAGGCGCATCAGCGAGCACTGCCGCAGCGTAGCCGCCGGAGCCACCGAGGGGAAGCATCGCGCCGTGGGCGCTCAGCAGGCTCATGCCGCAACCGCCTTCATCGAGTAGGCCCAGGAAGTCCCGCCATTGTCGGTCGTCAGATGCAGCACGGTTTGCGCGCTCGCCGCCGACTGCACGCTGGTGTCGGTGCCGCTGATCGCCTTGGCAGAGGACGGCAACACGACAGTGCGACTGCCGGTGCCGTCTTGTACGAAGCGGATGCGGATTGATCCACCTTGGCCCGTGGCTGGCGGGTTACTGATCGTGATGCCGGTTACGTTGGCCGCGAGGTTGACGATGAAGTAGTCGCCCAAGTTGTAGTTGATAGTCAGCGCGCCAGAAGCACTGTGATTGATGGTCGTCGTTGTCGACCGGTTCCTTGTCGCGACTTCATCGATCGCAGCTTGCACGTCCTCTGCCGCCAAGCCAGAGGCGGTATTGTCATAGGAGACATCTTCTGCAGCAGGAGCACCACCACCACCGCCCAAAGCCTCATAGGCGGTTCCGTTGAATGCGTAGAGAACGCCTGAAATGTTCACCGTGATCCCAGTGATCGGCGCATAGGCGTACCAGGTCCCGGAGCGGTACAGAGCTAGATCGAGTGGATCGAACGTCGACCATTGACTGCCCGTAGCTCCTGCAGGGATGACGTAAATATCGCCGTTGTCGGGAGTTGCTGGCTGCACAGTGACATCATCGGCGATGACCAATCCGCTGAGGATTTCCCAGCGCAGCGAGTTGTCGTTCGCGGGAATGCTGTTTTGGTTGGTTCCGGATTCCCAGACTTCGAACGGGAGGATCGGGGTACTCATACGGTCTCCGACGTAGCCGGGCCAAGCCCGGTGATGCGGTTGATTGAGGAAACGCTGACCGTCACTGAAGATCCTAGAGACGATGCGTCGTACGTGAAGCTCGGGCTGGTCGTGTCGAACGAAACCGGTGGTGCAACGCCGTCGTTGAGCACCACCCTGAAGCCCTGGAAGTTGATTGAGGCGATCGGATTGAGTTCGGTCCCAAAGCGATGTCGTGGCGCCCAGTCCGCGGAGATCGTCGAACCGTCGCGGCGCACACGCAAACTCGCGACCGGCCACTCGCGCTGGGACTGTGCCGTCACCGTATGCCCCTGGGGCGTCGCGGTCTCTGGGGCTGTGCCACTAGAGACCGCGCGGTCAAGGACCGTCTGCCCGATCAGCCCGCTCGTCACGTTCAGGACCTTGACGCCGGCTAGCAAGACAAACCTAGCGCCGACCGCGTGCGCGCTGGCGCCACTATCGAGCCGACCGCGCAGCAGATCGGAAAGCACCCAGTTGCCGGCGCTGTCCTCGTCAACGTCCTTGTACTGGAGAATCTCCCAGCCACCGCCGGCCTTCTCCAGGGCGAACGCCCCGCCCTCGCTCAAGAAGCTCGATTCGGACAGGTCTTCCAGCACATCACTGGGATTGCTCAGCGCAACCACGACACGGTTCGTCCGGTCTCGGTAGAACTCGCTTGCCCCCGGGAGTTCCTGCAACAGCGTGCCCATGACGGTCCCGCTGGAGTCTTGCAGCACCGATCCGAAGCTGCTGCCACCATCCAGGCTGCGCTGCAGGGTTGCGCCGTACCAGGCCTCGCTGATGCCCGACATGGCGGCATACTCGACCGGGTTCGCCAGGTCGTTGATATCGACCAGTGCCGGGATGTCCAAGATGGCAAGTTGCGTCGCCCCCACGATGCTGTTGGGCGGAGGCGTGGGCTCTGGCAGTGGCACGCCGGTGACGTTCGCGGTGTAGGCGCTCTGGCGGTCATGCCTGCAGGTCAGCTTGATTTCGCCGGCGGCATGCTCGAACTTCTCGATGCGCAGGCGGAAGACGCTACCGCGCAGGGCAAGTCCGATATTGTCCGCAGCGACCAGGTCCAGGTGCTCGTCCGAGATCGAGAATGGAAGCTCGCCCTCCTGATCAGTCCATGCGACCTTGTGTAGCTTCACCACGGTTTTTTGTGCCTCGGTCGAGTCCATGACCACGGGCACCGACACCGACGTCTCGCCGGTGACGCGCACGTCGGTGCTGCTGCGTGCACTTGTCGCTTTCGCCGTCTCGTACCCGCTGATGGCGTTCTGGTACTCCAGATGCAGCTTCGCCGGGAACTCGCGCGCGTCCTCTCTCGTGGATGTCTCCGGCTCATCGATCAGGTCATCGAACGTCAGAGTCCGAACCACCGGCTTGCCACGCTTCGGGAAGTGGATGACACCGTCGTACTCGCTCGCATCAAAGAAGTATGGGGCGCGGAGAGCATTGATCGCGGATGCGCCGGTGTATCCGCCGGCGAGGACGAAGCCTGCGACAGGATCGATCAGCTCGGACGCGTCATAGTCGCTGTCGCTAAGTCCGCACCGGTCGGTGATATCGGAAACGATGGCCGATAGCGTGTCTGGCACCGAGGTGCCGCTACCTACACTGAGCCCGTCATTGAGTGCGATATAGCGCTGGGTCCCGGTGCCGACATCAGAGACAAGGGTCAACCTCTCCATGAGGTTCGTGCTGTAGACCCGCAAGCCAAGACCGATTGGAGCCACAAGCAGGTAGCGACGATCGAACGACAGTGCCGCAGAGTATATGCCGGCCCCCGGTTGCACCGGGTCAGGGTAGCGGTCCAAGACGTATGCGTCCTCCCCTGTATGCAGGAGACGGAACACTGTGATGTAAGGCGCGCTGCCGCTCGTGAAATAGAAGAAATCTAGAAATTCAGACCAATATGCCCCGCGGTCCGCCCTAACTCCGAGCAACAGCAGATTCTGAGAGAACAGATACGGCATCGGGTTGGCGGATTCGACATTGAATATGAAGACTTTGGTGCCGTTGGTCTGGCAGATCATCAGACCGTCAGGACGCCACTCTACGAGCCCTGCATTCTCTCCAGCCGAGTACACCGCAACCGACTGTCGAAGCAGCATGACATCGCCAGGGACGGATCGGATCAGGAAGATCTTGACTGGGACTTCACCAGTCATTGAGCATCCGATTCGAAGGCTATTCGTCGGGCAGAATCGAATGTGGACAACGTTTGTTTCTGCGCCAGTAACGGGAGATGCGAAGAACTCGAGGCCGCTCTCCGTGACGCGGTAGACCATGAGCTTCCGCGTCCCTCTGTTGCCTACCGCCATCCAATTTTGATCAGACGAGAACGCCACCGTGTCACAGATGCCGTCGGGCACGAGACCGGTGATCGTCACGGGCTGGAAGCTTTCTGACTCCCGATCAAAACGGTACACGCGCAGGTATGGCGCACTGAACCAACAACTCGCCGTCAACGTTCCATCCGGCGATACCGCCAGCGGCTTGGCCGAGGGATTTACCGTCCCGAATGTTGTCGATGGCTGCTGGGTCAAGTCATCGTATGTGCCGGTGAAGTAGGCCTCAGAGGTCACAACCTTGGGAGACCATGTAATGTCGGCGTCCCGCGCCACCACTTCGAACCGGTATTGCGGGATGCTACCGCGGCGGTCGGTCAGGTCGGCCTTCGGAAAGACGATGTAGGCGCTGCCGCGGTAGGCCGGCGCGTTGCCTATGCCGAGCACCGACTCGATCTCGGAGTCTGGCAGCTGGTCCTCGCCACCCAGATGCAGCACGAACCGGCTGGCGAACTTTGTGCTTTCCTCGGGGATCGTCGATCCCTCGCGCACGTCATAAACCAGCTTCTCGTCTTCCCAGATGCGCAGGATGCCGCTGATCGGCCCCTCGCAGATCCGGATGGCGAACGACTGGAACAGGCGCTCGTATTCCGTCACCGGACCGCCCCCCTTCGCTGCCTGCTCCTTCTCCTTGCGGATGATCTTCGGGCCGGTCCAGATCAAGTTGCCGGCGACAGCGGCGGTGCCGTACACGATCGCGCGATATGCGCCCTCGGCGGAAGTCTGGATGGCGGTGTCGCCGATCTTCGGCCCTTGCACCACCAGCGGGTCGACAGCGTTGCCAATGGCCGCGCCCACGGCGTAGCCGAGCGCTGGGTTGCCGAAGTAGGCGCCGACCACCGCGCCTACGATGGGTAGAACTTGACGTGCCATCAGGTGATCCGGAAGACGTGGGTGACGCGGGACAGCCACAGCGCGTCGAGGCGCTGCTCGACGACCAGACCCCGCTGGGTGGCGTCCGCGTTCGCGTGGATGATGCTGAGGCCGCCCAGCGGGTGGTCTGCGACGATGGCGACGTGGTGCGGGTTGATGTCGAAGCGCAGCAGCAGCACGTCGCCGGCCTGCAAGAACTCGGCGGGCACCTGCCCGACCGCAACCGGCGGCCCGAACGCACGCGAGCCGGCTTCCACGAGCCCGTCGTTGAATGGCTCGCGGCCGTAGTGGCGCTGATCCGGGATCGGCCTGCCGATATCCCTGCAGGCCAGCACCAGCAGGCCGGCGCAGTCGAGGCCGCGGCGGGAGCGCCCGCGGTGGCGGAACGGCACCTGCAGGTAGGCGCGCGCGGCAGCAACGAGTGCCGTCATGCCGTCTCGCCCTCGGTGAAGTCCTGCGACGTGTTGCCGCCCAGGCTCGGACCGACCGACGCGCCGGGCACGCTGAGCTGGCCAGCATCGCCGATCGGAATGTGCGGCTCGCCGCGGAAGTGGTTCGCTCGCTCCAGGGCCCACCAGCGCAAGCACCCGTGGTCCGCGTCGTCCCACTGCTTGCTGCAGTCGGGCCGGATGTCGAACGTGTCCCCCGCCTGCATCGGGTAGTCGGTCTTGAACGAGAGCGTGACCTCGCCCCCTGCGGTGTTGCTCTCGATCTCGGTGTCGCGACCGGCGTTCAGCCCGGTCTTCCAGTAGACCTTGCCCGGGGCGAGCTCTTCCGCTCCGAACGCCACTGCCACGTCCGCGGAGGTGAAGGTGATGTTGGTCTCCAGCCCCACGGACGTGATGGTGCCGGCAACCAGCAGGTTCGTGGCATCGAAGCCGCACGGGAACCGCTGCTCGGGCACGCCGCCGCCGGTGCCGATGGGTTGGCTGCCGAAGATCGCCCTGCAGGTCAGGGAATCGCGCTCGACGACCGACTGGCGCAGGCGCTTGGTCTTTCCGAAAAGCTCCTCCACGAACGACAGCCCGTCGTCGTTGATCGACACGCGACCGATCTCGCCGGCGCCGAGCACCACGTGCCCCTGACTCAGGTCCTCGTAGTTGACCAGGTAGGCCACCCAGCGCGCGTAGTCGTAGACACCGGCGCGGATGTCGGCCTCGCTGATCGGGAAGTCGAACTCCGGCAGCAGGCCGGTCGCCTCCGCGTTGTCCACGCTCATGTCCATGCCCGCGGCCATGGTGCTGAGCTGCATGCCGATGATGGGGGAGTAGGCGACCGCACCTTCGCTGTCGTCGTACACCACTTCCCGATCGGTCATGACGGCGCCGTAGGGCGCCACGCCGGGCCGCACTGACGCGATGCGCAGCAGCACCGTGGTGGTGGTCGCGTCCTGCGCCAGGTGGGAGCGCAGCGCGATGGAGATGTTGCGCGGCATCAGCTCTCTTCCTCCGGCGGCGGCACTTCCAGCAGCTCCACTTGACCGTTGGTCGCGTTCACGTTGTCCAGGGTGAACGGCAGGTTGTCCTGATCGAACCGTACCCACACGTCGAACTCGCCGCTCCAGCGCAGCACATGACCATTCGTCGGCGGTGCGGCGAAGGTCACCGTGCCGCGCTCCATGTCGACCACGGGCGATACCGGGACGCCGTTGTCGGTGACGGCTGCGGCCACGATCGCGTACACCGGTCGCTCGTAGGAGATGCCGCCGATGGTCGAGAGCTTCGCGAGCTGGAAGGTCGTATGCACGCCGTCGCCGATCGCGAAGATCTCATTCACCGCCTGGAAGTCGAGGTAGTCCTTGAAGCGGAAGCAGTGCAGCTTCCCGCGGCACACCAAGTGCATGCGCTTCAGCTCGCGATACGCCGCTTTCGAGATGTTCAGGAAAGGCGCTGTGTAGCTGTGCCGCGCGATGCTCCAGTCGGCATTGCGCCGCTCGCGGCCATTGGCCATACCCACGATCCGCGTCGAGAAGTTAGGGCCGCCCTCAAACCCGTAGCCCGGGCAAGGCGACAGGTACGCGTCCAAGTAGGCCATCAGCCGATCCCTCGAGAAATGGCGGCATTCGCCTTCCTGCCAACGTCAGCCGCAATCTTCTGCTCAGACCTACGATCCATCCGGCCTTGCTGGGTGAAGTTGTTGATCTGCGTCAGGCCACGGCCGCCACCGCCGGCGGTGATGGCCTGCGTCTGCGCCGCGGTGTAGACCCGGCCGGCGGTCCTGGGCACGAACATCTCCGGGCCGTCCTCGCCCACCAGATAGGACCGGTTGCCCAGGATGTCGCCGCCGCTCGCCTTGGCCCCACTGAAGGCACCGACGATCGTGCCGATCCAGTCGCTCCAACCGCCGCCCTGCGAGGCGCCAGACGACGTGCCACCGCTCCCGCCGAACGCACCAGCCAACGAGGAAAGCCATCCACCCGCGGCGCCGCCGCCGTTCTCGCCCTGCTTGCCGAACAGCTTGTCGGCCCAGCCGTCAGCGACCATCTTCGCCAGCCGATCGTTGATCGAGTCCAGGAAGTCCATCAGCGCTTCCTTGGCCGACGAGCTGCCGCGAATGAGATCCTTCGCCGCGTCCGAGAATGAGTCGCGGAAGTCGTCCTGCAGATCTATGCTCCGCTGCATCGCCTCGCCTTCTTCGTACAGCCGATCCGACAGGCTGCCGATGGCCTCGCGCTGCGCCTCGGTGGCGCCCGCGCCGAGATACCGCAGCTCGATCTCGCGCTGGCGTTCCTTGTTGCTCTTGCCGAGCAGGTCGAGTTCGAACTGCAAGTCGGCCGCGTGGTCCTTGAAGGCCTTGGCTTGGCCGGCGACGGCGCTGGCATAGTCCTCAGACTGTTGGTTGACCTCCTTCTGTGCTGCGCGCTCCAACTCCAGCAGATCGACCTTGGCCTGCTTGTCCGTCAGGTCCTGCTTCTGCGCGTCGCTGAGCTTGGACAGCTCGCCGCTCTGCAGCTCGAACGCAAGCTTCGCCATCGCGCTGTTGTTGCCGTTCAGCGCGATCTGCTCTTCCAACTGCTCGTTGGTTTTTTTGTATGCCGCGGCGAGCTTGTCGGCCTCCTTCTCGGCATCGGATTTTCCGCCAGAGCTGCCCTTCTTCGCGGAGGGGCCGAATGCCGAATCACGGATGAGCTTTGCCCTTTGCTGCGCAGCCTTCTCGGCTGCGCTGCTGGCGAACAACCCGAGGCCGCCGCCAGCGCCAGCAGAGATCATGTCTGCGCCAGCACCAGAGGACTTCTTTCCACCACGGCCAAGCGGGTCCAGGAAATCCGGAAGGCCAAGAGCCTTGCCCGTGTTCTGCCCCGTCAGCACGACACCACGGGTGATCTGGTCCCAGTTCAGCCCGATGACACCCTTGGCGACCTCCGCCAGGCCCTGGAGCGCCATGGTGGTGCCCTGGATCCGGTCGTCGATCCAGCCAAGCGGAACGGAGACCGCTTCGATCGCGCCGCCCAAGACCCGGAACACATTCGCCACGTCCTCAGCTACGGACTGCAGTTTGTCGCCATCGCGCGCACCGTCAAGAAATCCTTCCTGCAACCCCACTAGATCGGGAAGAAGATCAGCGGCGACCGCGTTCGCCACGCCGGTGACGAACAGCTTCATGCGACTGAGGTTGTCGTTGAACTCCTCCGCGTTGGCGCCGGCCTCGGTGCTGATGACCTGGCCGAACGCGGCCGCCTCGTCCGCGGCATCCTTTAGCCCACTCGACCCGTCCTTCAGCAGAGGGATGAGGTTCTGGAAGCTGCGACCGAAGATGTTCAGGCCGGCGGCGATGATCTCCGGCGAACCCTTCTGCTCTTCGAAGACGTCGGCGAAGTCCTTGAACACGTCGGTCGAGCTGCGCAGATTGCCGGCGGCATCGGTGACCTCGATGCCTAGCGCCTTGAAGATCTTCGCCTGCTGCGAAGCTGGGTCCAGCGCCTCCGCCTGCGCCTTCGTCAGGCGGCCGAGAGAGGTCTGCAGGTCGGTCATCGCCACGTCGGCCAGGCCGGCGGCATAGCTCAGCTT
The DNA here is from genome assembly GCF_014236815.1 of Xanthomonas sp. GW. NCBI lineage: Bacteria > Pseudomonadati > Pseudomonadota > Gammaproteobacteria > Lysobacterales > Lysobacteraceae > Xanthomonas > Xanthomonas sp. GW. The sequence continues at coordinate 2,579,247 of NZ_CP051189.1, read as the reverse complement.
CGAGAACTCTTCCGTGGTGGTTCCGGAGCGCTGCGCCGCCTTGCTGATGTCGTCCATCGCGTTGACGGACTGCTGCAGCAAGGCGACGGTCGCGGTCGCCGCCGTGGCCAAGGCCGCGCCGATCGCTGCACCTGCGTCCTTCGCCTCACGCTCGAACTGCTTCAGTCGCTTCGACGCCCGATCCGTGTCGGTCACGAAGCTTCCGGTACGCATCAGCAGATCGATGATGATGGAGCCTGCTGCCATGGGTCTAGGTCCTGATGGGCGGGCGCAGGCCGAAGGCCCGCATGGTTGCGACGTCGGCGTCTTCGTAGCCGGCGAACGCCGGATCGGGAGCCAGGAAATCCATCGTTGCGTCGAACTTCGCGCCGTTCGACGCAGCCATCACGGCTGCCGGGCGGTGGATGCGATGCAGGTCGTCGATGGGGTACAACGTGTGGTAGTGCCGCCAGGCGTCGATCTCTGCCTGGGGAAGCGCGTCGATCTCGCCGAGGCTCTTGCCGAGCGCTAGTGCGAGGACGTGGCGGAACCACTCACTTCCGCGCTCGGCAAGTCTTTTTTTTCCTCTTCGACCGTGCGCGAGACCGCGATGACGTGGGGGAACAGGACGTTGATCGCGTCGATGGAGAGCGCCCTAGCCTCGTCGTTCGTGAGCGTCGGCCTACCGCGCGCGTCCTCGCACAGGCTGCAGGCGATCAGGCGCTGCATCGCGAAGATGCGGACGTTCTCGTCCTCGGAGCGCGTGTCCCGCTGGAAGCGGAAGAACTCGCCGCCGGTGACGGGCTTGAACCAGGTGGTGTGCTTCTGGCCATCGGCGAGCGTGATCTCGCGCTCGACCGCGGTGGAAGGAGTGAGGAGGAGCTTTTTGTCCATGCGTCTCTGCCGTAGATAGGTGGGACGCCGGATGCGCAGCAGCACGCCGCGCAGAGCCGACGCCATAGGTGTCAGGTCGGCTGCGGGCCGTTCCAGAACGGGCGTTCCGGGCCGGAGCGCTGGATGGTCAGCGTGCCGCGCACGATCTCGTTCGTGGCCACGTCGATGTTCACTTCCGACACGTAGCCATCGAATCCGATAGTGGTGCGCTGCGGCGAGACCGGCGGCACGAAGTGGCCCTCGCTGTCCAGCGTCGGGGCGATGCCGCGGCCGTCGGAGAAGCCAACCATCCATTCCTGGTTCTCGCCGCTCGCCTTGAGATCCCAGAGGGTCTGGTGGCTGAAGCTGGACGGGATGAAGTTGAACGGCACCGAGATGGCATTGGGATTGCCGAGGCCAGCCTTGTAGGTCTTGTCCTCCTCGTTGTCGAGGCAGGTGTCCTCCAGCTGATCCTTGGTGCCGCCGCCGATGCCGGTGATGCCGGTCGGACACGCGAACTTGACGACCTGCTCCACGCTGGAACTCAGCTTGTCGACAAGGTAAAGCTCGGTTCCCTGGGTACGAAGGGTTCCAGCGGTCATTTCGATTCCTCAATGAAAAAGCCGCCTTTCGGCGGCTGGTGGCGGGTATGCCAGCGGCTCAGCGCTGGTCGATGAAGTCGGCCTCAATGCCAACGCGGTACAGCTTCGTGTCGGGGTCGCGGTTGTCGATCACGACCCTGTTGCAGATGAGGGCAGCGTCCAGTGCGGCGCGGACCGCCAGGCCCAGTTGCTCCGCGCCCGCATCCGTCGCGTGATAGGCGTCCAGCTGCATGCTGGTGAAGTCGCCGCACGGCGTATCGCTGAGGTTGTCGTAGGGCTGCCCCGTGACGATCTGCCATGTGATGTACGGCCGCGTCTCCGTCTGCGCGATCTCGCCATGCCGGCTGATCCGGTCGCCCACGATCGCGGCCACCGCCGGCGTGTGGATGGTTCGGTAGACCTTGGGGAACATCAGCGGCCCTTGTTCTGGAGTGCCAGCTTCTTCACGACTCGATCCAGGCGCGCGACCAGATCGGTCACCACCACGTTGATCGTCTGCCCACCATGTTCGACCACGGTTCGCCGGATGAAGGAGCGCGCCGGCTGCTTCACTGAGCCGTATTCCTTGATCTGCGCGGACTTCAGCGTGCTCACCTGCTCGCCCTTGCGCCCCGGGTACATCTTCCGTTTGATGCGCACCAGGTACCGCTCGCCCTTCCCGCCGATCGGCGCCTTGCCGCGGCTGGCGATAATGTTCTCCGCCAGCAGGCCGGTGGATTCTTCACCGGGCTCCAGCACCGCCTGCAGGTTCTCGCGCTCCTTGTCGCGCAGGAACCGCGCGCCCTTCGCCAGGGCCGACTTCACCGGGCCGCCGCGCTTGCTCACCACCTCGGGCGGCAGCGAACGCAGCAGATTCAAGACGCCGTCGATGCCCTTGATTTCCAAGCCGCTCTTCACTGGTAGAACTCCGCGTCATCGCCGACCCAGGACCGCAACAACTCGCCGTCGGCGTCCGGCTTCCCGTTGAAGTCGTCGTGGTGTCCCATGCCGATACCGTCGCGGCCGGGCAGGCCCTTCATGCCGACCACGCGGTGGCCGCCGAAGAGATGGCGCTCGCGCGCGCGTCGCCACAGTTCCAGGTCGATGAACTTGGGGCGCGCCTCGCACGCCGCGGAGAACTCCTGCAGCGCGCCGCCGCGCATCGCGGTACTGCACAGGCTGGCATGGCCCGTGTTCGCCAATTGCCGGCCGCGGCGCTGCTGCACGTTGTAGTACCGGGCGCGGTGCTCGCCGACCAGCTCGGCGCGCTCCAGCGCCTGGTCGACGGTGCTGAGCCAGTCGGGCGCATACCAGTCGTCGTCCTCGACGATCACCAGCCGCTCGTCGGCGCCGACCGCGGCCAGGCCCTTGAGTAGGTTGCGGGCCTGCGTGTTCTGGCCAGGCGACCAATACGGCGACGGGCGTACCAGCACCAGCTGCCAGCCCTCCCGCTGGAACGTCACGGGCTGAGGGTCCGGGCCATCGTCCACGATGATCCAGCGCACCGGGCCGGCATAGTCCTGCCGCGCCATCCAGCGCTCGCACAGCGCCCAGGCAGCGGGCCTGGCACCGGTGGCGGTCAGCAGCGTCAGCACCGCGCCACCGCGAAGGTGTGCATCGGCAGGCGCCGGCGCGCCACGCCGCGCTCGCCATGGTCGTTCAGCTCGATCGGCAGCTCCCCGGCGTACTCGGTGGCGATGCCGCTGAACCCGGCATCCGCCAGTAGCAGGTGCAGCCCGCTCCGGCTGAATCGGTAGTAGTCGTCCGGGTAGCCGTGCTCGGGGAAGGCGAACAGCGTGGTGATCACCAGCAGACCGCCGGGCTGCAGCACGCGGCGCAATTCCGGCAGAGCCAGCCACGGCCGGGCCACATGCTCCAGCACTTCGGAGCACACGATGCCGGTGAACCGGCCCGACCACTCCTCCGGTAGGTCGTGGATGTCGGCTACCTGGTCGACGCCCTCGCCCGCCTGCATGTCGATGCCGGTCCATTGCCCCATCGCCAGGTCGCGGTTCGTGCACCACCACGCGGCCGGGTCATGGATGCGGCTGCCGACCTCGAGCACGTCATCGCCCAGCGCGCCGGCATGGCTCTCGATGTAGGCGCGGATGCGACCGCGCACCGAGTTAAGCGGCAATCTGTTCATCAGCCAGCCGTCTCCGACTCCGGTTCCTGCGCGATCGGATATTCGATCGCCGGGAAGTCCAACGTCTCTTCCTGGATCTCTTTCCCAAGCTCGCAGGGAGCGATGAAATACTGGCTGGTGCGACAGGCGGCAACGGCGTCCTCCCGCGTGCCGAACGCGCCTTGGAAGTCCCACACCGAGCCGTGCTCGGTCTCTGCCTTAAACTGGCCGACGATCCAGATATTCATTCGATTGCTCCTGAGAAGGGAAAGCACTGCAACGCCGAGCCGGGCGTGCAATTCACGACGCGGACGTGCGGGTTCTGCCGCGCCCACTGTGCGAATTGCTGCTTGTGGATCTCGCGCCGCGCTGGCGCCGTGTTGGTCAGGCCGTTGGCGTACGGCCCGAAGAAGTGCGTGCCGTGCATGTCGAAGCCATGCAGGCGCACCAGCGTCGCGCCCAAGTGGGCGGCAACCGCCAGCGCCAGCACGCCGCTGTTCCAGTTGGTCAGCGCGCCGGCCAGCTGCTGCACGCCGCCGATCCGGTGGCTGCTGTAGCGCTCGCCGGCGAACTCGCGCGCCGCCGGATACTTGTCCCACCACTGGCGGTCGCTGGCGGCCAGGAACTCCGCCCACGGCGCCAGCTCGAAGGTGTTGCCCACGACGCCGACGCGGCGCGCGCGCAGTAGCCCCGCCAGCTCAGCCGATGCGCTCGGCCCTGGCCCCAAGAGGTCGAACTCGATCATTGGCCGTCGTTGACCCCGGCCGCCACCGGGATGGTGATGTACTCCAGCCCCGAGGCCTTGTCCGGCAGCAGGCCGGCGATGTTGAAGACCTGGCCGCGGTGCAGGATCCGCATCGTCGGCGCCAGGCCGGCGCGGTAGCGGATCGTGATGCGCGCCGTCACCGCGGCCTGTGTCTGGCTCGACTGGACGAACTCGCGCGCCGACAGCGGCTCTACAGCAGCCCATACGGCGGCCACGTCCTGCCATGCAGTCTGCGACACGCCGTCGCTGTCCCGGGTCGTGACCTGCTGCTGGATCAGCACCCGGTGTCGCAGGTCGCCCGCCGCTACGTTGCTCATCAGGCCACCGTCGTGCGGCGCAGGGGCGCCAGCTGTGCCGTGGCGGCCCTGGACAGCACGTAGCCGTGGCCGGCGTCGGCCGGCACCACGTTGTCGCCCTCGCCTTCCCGGTAGCGGTACTGCGACGCCAGCTCCAGCAGCGTGGCGGCGATCACCGAGGGGTGCAGGATCAGCGCGCCATTGCTGTCCTCGGCCGGCAGCGGGATGCCGGCGCTGTCCCGCACCAGGTCGCCGTTCGAGTCGCGCAGCAGCACATACAGACGCCACTCCTGCTTCAGCCATGCCGCCACTGATGCGGACACGGCCGGGATCCAGATGGCCAGCCAGCCATCGTCGGCGCCGCTGTCGATGCGCAGCTGCTCGCGCGCGTCCGCCGCGGTGACAAACTCAGCCATTGCCGGCTCCCAGCTTCACCGGCTCGACCGGCACGCGCACGCTCTTGCCGTCCTTTCCGTCGCGGCCCTTGCGCGCGGCAAGCGCCCAGTCCTGCTCGTTCTCCAGGCACGGCCGCGAGGCGTTGTCGCGTTTGGCGATCCACAGCGCGCCGTCGTGGGTGATGGACTGGCCGGCCTTCGTGCCCAGGCCCTCGCGCCAGAAGCCGCGGTGGACCATATACGGCAGGACCAACTCGTTCCGGCGCTCGCCGGCGGCCAGGGTGATGACGAAGCCGCGCTCGGCGTCGTAGTGGCCGGCTGCCGATTCGAAGCTTAGTCCGTCGAGGCCATCCTTGCCGACGACCTTGTCGAGCTTGATCGCCTCCCCCTTTGTGGTGGTAATCACCAGATGGCCGCCGCGGTCGATAATCGCGCCGGCCAGGCCGACGCCGTCGGAGCCATCCTTCGGCGGGTGCGCGGCCAGATGCTTGGCGACCTGGACTCCGATCTGCTCATCCGACACCGGGTCGGCGTCGCGGCCGTCCTTCGGCGCGGGCAGCGCGGCGACCGCTGCGGCGACTGCCTTATCGATCGCCGCCGGATCCGCGTCCTTGCCGTGGCTCACTGGGTTCGCTTCGAAGTGCTTCGCCACCGCCTCGGTCGTCGCCAGGTCAATCAGCGTCTGCAGCCGGTCCGACGACAGCAGCTTCGCCACCACAGCGTCGGCGACCGCGTCGACGTCCAGCGGCTCGGCATCAAGGCCGTCGCGCGGCGGATGATGCTCCAGGTGGCGTGCCACCTGCGCCGCCACCTGCTCATCCGAGACGGGATCGGCATCCTTGCCGTCCTTCGGCGGCGGCAGCGCGGCCATGGCCTCTTCCACCATCTTCGCCACGAGCGCCGGGTCCGCGTCGGCGCCACGGTCCCCCTTCTCCGGCGCGCGCGCCTCAAGCGCCGCGACTTGGCGCTGCACCGGCGCCAGCGCATCGCGCACAAGGCGGGCCAGCTCCTTGCCGAACTCGATCGGATCACTCATTGCACAGCACCTCGGCTCGGGCGGCCGCGAGGGCCTTCATCATGAAAAGCTGGTGGCGCAGCTCGCGCACCTCGTCGGTGTCGGCTGGCGGCGCCTCGACGGCCGGTTCGGCTGGTGCTGGCTCCGCGGCGGGCGCCTGCTCGATCTTGTTGAGGCGCACTTGATCCAGCGGGTAGTCCTGCTGCTGCATGTAGACGGTGTCGCCGCCCACAAGAGGGCCCAGGCCGAAAGCCTTGCGCCCCTCGTTCGGGGTCTCGATGCCGCCACCCGTCAGCTTCGTGTGCACGTCAGCCTGCTTGCCCACGTCCATCCGCAGAAGTGGCTCCAGATCCAGTTCCACGCCGCGCGGCCGACTGATGCCGAGGCCTTCATCCAGCAGAGCCTCCATGGCTTCGATGTGAGACTGCAGGGCATCGGAGTAGTACAGCTGGTTTATGTCGTCGACCTTCATGCCGGCCGGGATGGACCCGATGCCGACCTTGAACGGCGGGATGCCAAAGGGCTGGGTGATCTGCTGGTCCGAATACTCCATCTGCTCGACCAGCTGGTTGTCCGCCGACTTGAACGCGAAGGGCGTGAACTTCATGTCCGCTCCGATCACGGCCACATTGCCGGCCTTGCTGCCGCGGAACTCCGTGTCCCAGTAGGATTTCACCTCTTTCGCGTCATCATCCGACATGCCCGCCGGCGCAGTGAGGATGCCGCCCGGGTTCGCGCCGTTGCTGAAGAACGTCGTGGAGTCCTTCAGGATCTTGAGGTTCTTCACCGCCGGCCAGTGCGCCGCGCACAGCGGCGGCACGCCGATCAGCTGGTGGTGGAAGCAGTTCATCCGGTCGTGGATGATCTCGCTCGCCGGCACGATCAGCTGCTCGCCCGGGTAGTTCGCTGGCAGCAGGTTCGACCCGGTGCCATAGTTGATCTGGTAGAAGACATCGCCGCTTTCGGACACCATCGGCTGCACGCGGCACGGATCCAGCACCCACAGCCGCGTCACCACGCGGCGATCATCGCGACCCTTCAGCACGTACGTGTTGCCCTGGATCAGCTTCGACAGCATCCAGGCTTCGCGGAACTGCTGCGCGGTCTGGTAGGCGTTCGGCTTGCGCAGCACCGGCCAGTAGGCGGTGTTCGCCTTGTCGATCGACCAGATGCCGTTTTCGTCTTCGATCTTCAGCACGAACGGCAGCTTGCCGATGTCCGGTGCGATTCGGTTGAGGCAGGCGTACAGCGTCGGGTAGCACAGGACGGTGCTCTGCCGCTCTTCCATGTTGCGCTGCCAAGCGCCGGTGAACGGCTCATGGCCCATCAGCGTGTGCCAGTCATTCCGCCCCGGAGCAGCGACGGCAGGCGACAGAGCCTTCAGGTAGCCGGTGCCGTATTTGCGGACGCCGGCCTCTGTGGCCAGCTCTCGGGGCGAAAATCCGGTCATTCGGAAGCGCCCTCGCTGGAGTGCTTCTTCCCACCCTTTTTCTTTGCGCGCGCGTGGCCAGCCTCGCCGACTACCGGTTGCGCACGGCCGGCGGATGGTTCCTGGCTGGACTGCTGCACAGGCGCCACGGGTGCAATCGGTGAAGACGCTGCCGGCTCCGCCACTATGTCGCGCCGGATGTACGTACCGCGCTGCACCAGCACGTCGGCGATCTTCGGGTGCACGCGCGCCACCCTGCCGCCCTTGCTCAGGATTTCGACCTTGCTCATTGGAACCTCACTTGTTGGAAGAAATGGCGGGGCCGTAGAGGCCCCGCCACCGCCATCCGATTACGAGCTGGTCGGAGCCGAAGCCCGGCCCCAGTTGACGCGCGCCCACGCGACCGCCTGCGCACGCCGACGCTGCCAGTTGATGAAGCGCTCGACCAGGAATGCGACGCTGTTGGTCTGCCACAGCGAGACCACCTGCTGGGCCGTGGGCGTGGTGCTGTTCATCGTGGGCGCGTCGTCCATCACCAGCGACGCCTGATCCGACATCGAGACCTGCAGGCCGCCTTCGTCGCCCAGGAAGATCTCGTCTCCCTTGATCAGGGCGATCACCGCCCCGTCCTCATCGTCCGGCACGAAGGCCGACACGAACGCCGGCAGGCCCAGGAACGTGCCGCCGGTGAAGTTGATCCCGGGGAACTCGGTTGCGCCCAGCGGGTTCGTCATCAGGGACAGCGCGATCGCAGTCCTCTCCGACATCGCCCAGAACGAGCCGGCCAGCGACAGATTTGCCCCGGCGATGGCGTTCATCAGAGCGGCGGCGCCCGCGCGGATCGCGTCCGCGTCGCCGCCTGCGGGCACGGTGGTGGCCGGCACGCCATTGAGGATCGAAGCGGGCGCCTCGTCGGCGACGGCGGCCGCGTCGGGATCGATGAACTGCGTGTCGATCGTCTGATTGACCGCGCGGCCCAGTTCGTCGCGCAGCAAGGCGTCGGCGGCCGGCGTTGCCCGCATCATCGTTTCCTTCGTCGCAGCAGCGATCGCGGCGACCTTCAGCGGAACGAGTTTCGCGCGGCTGTAGGACCACCGGGTCAGCGGCTTCGCCCCGCCCTCCTTGGTCCACTTGCCGATCGCGGCGGAACCCTGCACCAGCACCGGCGTGTCGAACGGAAGATTGCGCAGGCGATCCGAGACCTGGCCCAGCAGCGACCGCGGGCGCAGCCACTCGACGAAATCGGCAAACGCCACGCCGCCGTCCGTGATCAGGTTGCCGGCCCAGCCCGCGTTACCCGTGCTGGCAGCTGGCACCGCGGCTTTCTGCTGGATGATGCTGTGCAGGCGCTCGTCGCCCGGGTAGACGGCGCGCGCGACGTCGATTGGGCTTTGGTGGTGCACGTGGGACACCGCCAGGCAGCGCGCGACGCGCGCGAAGCCGATGCCGGCATCCACCTTGTCGATCGTCTTGAGCTGGGCCGGCTCCAACGAGCGGCCTTCGCCGCGGGACACGGCGTCCTCGTTGCCCCTGGCGATGATGGCGGCCGGCACCGCGGACTTGGCCTGCACGGCCTGCAGTCGGGTCAGGCGGTCGATGTCGCCGTCGAGCGACTTGATCTGGCCTTCCAGGTCGTCGAACTCTTCCTGCTCGGCGGTGTTGAAGGAACGGCTCTCGTCCATGGACTTCTGGGCGATGTCGCCCAGCTTCTTCTGGTGCGCTTCGCGGGTCGCGCGCAGCGCTTCCAGCTGTTCGGCGATGGTCTTCATTTCGTTTCCTTGATGGCGCAGCCGTTCGGCCCGGGTTCCACGCCGGGCAGTGCCTGCAAGATTGGGAAAGCGGGTTCCACCCCGCGGGGCAGTGCGGCCCGGTGCTTCAGTGCAGCAACTTCACCGCGCCGCCGGCCGGTCGCTCGACCGGTGCCGCCTGGCGCTGGATGAGGGGGACGCCGTAGTTCGCCGGGCGCATCGCGCCGGTGTCCATGGCCTTGATGCTCTGGATGGTCGCCGCGGCGTTGGCCGGGATGGTGACCAGGGACAGCTCGTAGATTTCGACTTCGGTGAAGCGGATGCCACCGCTCTCCATGAAGCTGTATTCCAGCGCACGGAAGCCGATCGACACGCCGCGCACCAGCTTCTCCTTCACGGACTGCCAGGCGAGGTCGCACAGGTCCTTCAGCGTGCCGGGCGTCGTGATGTTGGCGACACCAGCTTGGAACGGGATGCCCTTCGCTGTCGGCTTGCCGAACTTCACGACGCCGACCGGGCTGTCGTGGCGGTGCTGCCACAGCAGCGGCAGCTCGGCGGCGAACTTGGCGCCCAGCGGCTCCACGATGTCGCCCATGCGGTCCGGCTCCGGCGTGGTCGCCCATCCGGTGATGACGCGCTGGTCGTCGTCGTACGACTTCACCTCGAGCAGGCTGTAGGCACGGTTTTCGTTCTTCATCAGGTTCCACCCAGGGTCATGAGGACGAGCTTTTTGTTCTGCGGCTCGGGGTTCCGAGACATCAGCTCGACAGCGTTCATCGCGGCCATCAGCGGGTCGATCTTCCCGACCCCGCTGGCCGCCTTGGTCACGTAGAGCGCGTTCTTCGACGCCTCCACCTTCGCGTTGCCCACGCACCAGTCCATCAGCCGCGAGCCGTCGTGCGTGAGTAGGCCGTCGCACAACCAGCGCTCGAACACTTTGCAGGTGCCGGTCAGCTGCCAGCCTTGCCGGATGCCGGTAATCAGCTCCGGATCGATCTTGGCGGCGGCCAGCACGTCCAGGACGGTGCCGAGCCCCGATGGATCCACGCCGATGCCGGCCAGCAGCCTGGACTTGGCCACCTGTTTCACCATGGCGGCCATGTCGCTCAGGTCCGTGGCGCCCTCCTGCGTCTCCTTGCCAACGACCAGGTGTCCGTCGGCAATGAAGTCGTCGTAGCGCGTCTCTTGGCTCTTCCGGCGCTTCAGCGCCTTGGGATGGGCGAAGGCGCGGCTCAGCAGCAGCTTCCGCTTCGTGTGTTTGTCCCTGCCGCAGAACGACAGGCCAAGCAGGTCGTCCAGGCCGCCGCCATCGATGCCGACCGTGATGGCGTCGCATCGGCGGATCATTCCCTCCAGCGTCAGCCGCTTGTCGGCCTGCGCCTCCCAGTACTCGGCGCCGGCCCAGCTGCCCTGGTGGAGCGCCACGCCGATCTGGATGTTCAGGTGCTGCGAGCCCCAGCTGCGCAGTTCCGCCTCGCTGGTGCCGACGGCGTCCTCGAACTCCTCGACCATCCGCTCCAGCGTGATGGCGCGCCCGATGTTCGGGTTCAGCAGCGGCCACAACTGCGGATCCTTCCACTGCTGGTCCTTCGATTCCTGCACCTCCTGCGGGAACTCGAACAGCACCGGCAGCATCTTGCCGAGCCGCTTGCCGTCGCGGATGTCGCGCGCCTTCTGCAGCTCGTCAGCGAAGACGCCGACCGGCTGCTCATCGCTCTGCGTGGTGATGAACCACAGGAACGCCTCTGGGTACGGCACCATGCCACCGCGGATCTGTCGCAGCGCCTGCGGCGCCTTCGACTTCTTCGCGCACACGTGCAGCTCGTCGATCAGCGCGCCGCCGGACACCTTGATGCCCGTCAGCACGCCCGGGTCGAACGTCATGATCTCCAGCGAGGCTTTCGTCTCGCGGTGGATGATCGTCTTCAGGTGGTGCCGGATGTGGAACTTCGCATCCAGAACCGGGTCCAGCTCGATCGCGCCGGCAGCGGCATCGAACGCCAGCTGCGCCGTGTCCTGCACCGGCGCGGTCATCAGGAACGTCGCGCGCGGGCGCTTGTTCAGCAGCACCGCGGTGACCATGCCCAGCGCGCCGAACGTGGTCTTCGCGTTCTTTTTCGGCACCAGGGCGAACAGGTCGCGGATCTCTCGCTGCCCGGTCGCCGGATCCACGGCGCCGAACATGCAGCGGACCACCTCTTGGAACCACTCGCCGCCGGCCTCGGCTACCGTTGGCGTGCCTGGCACATCTGCGAGCCGCAGCCGGCCGAAAATCTGCGCGGCGCGCTCCGCCTGCGGCGTCCACAGCGGCAGATCGCCGACGGGCAGCCGCCCAGCCTGCAAGCGCTCCCACCAATCGCGGCAGGAGAGGTCCCAGGCCACTTACTGCGCCGCGCGCCGGATCGGGGTGACCTTGTCGTCCAGCAGGTCCGCCCACTCGGTGCCGGCCTGTGCGCCGACCGCGGCAGCGTTCGCCTGCTCCTTCTTACCCACCGGCTTCTCCGGTGTAACCGGGGGCGCAGCCAGCGTAGGCGTGTGCGCAAGGAAGGCCTTCTGGGCTGCCACGTTGCCCTTAAGTGCCGTCCTCGCCATGGCGTCCAGTACCTCCATGCGCCGGCGCAGCGCCACAGTCGACAGCTCCTTCTCGAAGTACTTCTCCAGCGTGTTGCGGGCGACGCCAATCCCGATGGCGATCTCCTCGTGCGACATGCCGCCAGCCGCGGCATTGGTCACCATCCGCCGCTGTGCCGCCGTGGGCGAGAACGCCGGCCGCCCCGCTTTCGTGTTCTTGCGCATAAATGGCCTTCAGCCTGAAATTCCAGCCGAGAAAAAAACCTCTGAATGAGTGAGCGGCGGGTGTCCGTCGGTCGAGGGTCGGAATTTTTCCACCCCCCCCCGTTCATGTTTCACGTTCATATTCGCAGTTCATGTTCCACGGCCGTCGTTCACGTTTCACATTCAGGTTCAATGTTCCACGTCACGGCCGCGCCGCGCCCCTTCGTGCCTCGGCCTGCGTCTTCGCGCCATGGCAGTCGGTGCAGATCGCCTGCAGGTTGGCGTCGTCGTCGGTGCCACCCTCTGCCACGTTGAGGATGTGGTCCACCTCGGTGGCCTCGGTCACCCTTCCCTGCCTCTTGCAGGGCTGGCACAGGTAGGCGTCTCGCCTCATCACCGCCTCGCGCTTCCTGCGCCATGGCCTGCCGCCTCTGCCCTGCCCGTAGGTGGGCACCACCGGTGCCGATGGCTTGAGCCTGCTGGGTGCGCAGCTTATGCGCGGCGCCAGTGTGGTTACCCTCGCCATCAGGGCTCTCGGCGAGAGCTGATGAATCCGGCCAGCTCGATTGCGTCGGCCTTCCCAGCGTCCCGCCAGGTTGTGGCGCCGCAAGGCTCAGTGACTACCGGCTCCGGCGCCGGTCCCATGAATCGGAAGCGGCTCAACTGCCGCTGGATCTGCACCACTGGCTGCCCGCGCCAGCCAAGCCGAATCCGAACCCCGATGATGCTGCCCTCCACTGGTCTGCCGGCCGGGGACGGCATCGTGCTGCGCCCGGTCACCCGAGGCTCTCCGTCTGGTCCCGGTCGCCCGGCAGCACGTCGCCGTCCAGGGTGGTGATAGGAGCTTCCCGCTCTTCCTCGCCCTCGGCTGCCAGCGCATTGATCAGGACGCCGAGCTGCCGCTCGATGCGGTCCAGCTGCTCGCTGTCGCTCTTGGTGATGCCCGGCGGGAGGACGATCACCATCCGATCGCCGTATGCCTTGCGGAAATTGGCCGCAAGGTCGCCCATCTCTGCCTCGCTCAGGTGATGCGCCAGGTGGAAGACGACGGGTTCGGGCTTCTCGCTCACTGGCCGGGGCCTCGCGCTGGCAACTGGCCTCGTTTCCACCAGCAGTACGCAGCAGCAGCCCACAGACCTGCCGCCCAATCCCACCGGCCCCTGCTCGCGGCGAACAAAGCCGCCACCACCAGCGCGATCTGCATCAGGCTCAGGAATGCGCTCACGGCTTCACCTGGCCCGGGGCCGGCTTGGTCAGCTTGCGGATCTCGCCCATGCGGCGGTCGCAGTCCTCTTGGGTCGGGATGTTGGCGTTGTAGGCCGACACCACCGCTTCGACCGTCCGGGTCTTGGCGCGCACCGGCGGGCACGGCGCCGTCAGCGTCTCGGGCAGCTCGGCCGGCACCTCCACGCGCACGTAGACCTTCTCGGGGATCTGCGGCTTGGTCTGGGAGCATCCACCCCAGCCGGCCAGCGGCAGCAGCAGGGCGATCAGCAGCAGGCGGTTCATGCGTAGTACCTGGTGTCGATAGCCTTGGTGACGGCATGGCTACAAACGGGACATATCACCTGGTAGTAGTCCCCGTCGCGGTGGTCGGGAAGTACCGTGGCCTCGCCGGTATGCCACTCGAACTTCGTTCCGCAGCGGCGGCAGGTGCTGCGGTGGTGCTCGCCGGCGCTTGGATCGCGGCCGCGCTTGATGATGTGCATGCTCTGCTCCTACAGCAGGGGGATTTCGGGGCACAGCTCAAGCGCGAGCTGCGATCGACATACCGGCTTGGCCTTTGCCGCCTGCAGCGCCTTCTCGGCCGCGGCGACCTTGGCCGCGGCATCGTCGGCCGCCTTCGATGCGCGCGCGTCGGCGATCTCGGCGGCCTTCTTCCACTCGTCCGAGCGCTGCTTCGCGAGCGCGGTTTCCTGGCTGATCCCCGCGACCAGCTGTCCGCAGGCATTCGCTGCGGCCAGGTAGTCGGCGGCCACCTTGCTAGCCTTGTCGCGCTCCTTGCCAGCGGCGGCCACCTTGCTGTCGGCGTCGGCCCGCTCCATGTGCTGGCCCATCTTGCAGCCGCCGATCAGGACCGCGCCGGCCAGCAGGCAGTAGCCGACTCCGCGGATCGTGGCAAGGTAGGGGCGCAGCGGATTAGGGGTAGACAGGTTCATTCGGAAGCCCTCGATGCGCCCATGGCCAAGCGCATCACCAGTCGGGACACGGCCCGGTTGTCCTGCTCGGTCGCGTCGTTGAAACGCTCCCAGCGGAATTCCTGGATCACCGACCCGAACTCCATCCAGTCGCCCCGGCGCGCGGCGGCCCACAGGTCGCTGCTGTCCCGCACGTCCTCGGCGCCGATGATGTCGGCGATGGCGATGATGTACGGCAGCGAGGGGCGCATCTCCGGGTGGACCGCCAGCAGCTCGAAGAAACGGCCGCGCAGCGTCTCCTGCGCCTCCATGCAGTCCTCGGTCAGCTCCAGCGTGGCCGCGCGCTCGCTCTGGTCCCGCGTCTCGATCGCCCGACCGTAGCCCAAGCGCAGCACGTTGCGGTTGTCGCGGCGCGGGCGCGGGGAGCGGCCCCACACCTCCTGCAGCAGCGCGACCGCCTCTCCCAGGGATTGGCGCTCGGCGTCCAGCAGCCCGGCATCGTCGAGGTCCGGCATCACGCGTCCCCTTCCCCGGCGGCCGGCGGGTCGTTGGCCTGCAGCGACTCTGGCTTGGCGCAGGGGAACATGCGGTAGAGCACGTTCGAGGCGGTCGTCCACAGCCCCATCGCGGCGAAGCCGGTCATCAGCGCGAACCAGGCGCCGCGCGGTGTCGGCACCTTGGCCCAGCAGATGACGATCGCCAGCAGGCAGCTCCAGAACCGGATCCGCGCCTTCGTGAAGGCCGGCGGCCAGGACGCGCGCATGCCGATCTGCTGCGGGAGATGCGGCAGCAGCAGGCCGATGGCGACGCTGATCGCCAGGCTCATCCACATTGCCTCGACCTGCGGGGCCGACAGGAACGTGCCGATGTCGATCAGGAACAGCTTCACCGCCGGCCAGTTGTCGGCCAGGCCGAAGATGCTGGCAGCGATCGGCACCGCAACGCCCAGCTGCGCCAGCGTGATGCGCGCCACGTCAGGCGGCCGCCGTCTCGAACACGCGGCGCTCGTCCGCGCGTCGGTTGACCAGGCCCTGCATCCGCTTGCCGGCGGCCATCGTCCAGACGTTGAACTGCTGGCCGGCCGCGACGGTCTTGCCCTCGTTGAACAGGCGCAGCAGCGTGGACTCGCTGAACCGGTGCAGTCCGATGTTGTAGGCCAGTGACGCCATCGCGCCGAGCTGGTTGTCCGTGGCCGGCCGCTTGAGGAGCGCGCGCGCGCCGTCCACGAACCGGGACACGTCCTGCTCCAGCCGCTGGTCGGCCTGGGCCTGCGTCCAGGTCACGCCCTTGCGGATGCCCGGGCCGGTCGCGCCGTAGCCGATCGTCCAGGGGTCACCGCCCGTCGCCGGGTCCGGGTATGCGGTCAGGCGGCAGCCCTCCCACTTGCGCACCAGCGAGGCGGCAACGGCGATTGCGGACATGGTGGCTCCGGAATGAAAAAGCCCCGCCGGATGGCAGGGCTGGGTGTGGCGACGCGGGTAGGAGTCGAACCTACAACCGGCGGCTTTGGAGGCCGCTGCTCTGCCAGTTGAGCTACCGGGTCGTTGTAAGGTGCCCGGCCCGCGGTCCAGCTGGATGCATGGCTTGGTCTGGCGAGGAGCCGGGCAAAGAGGGCCGATCACCACCGCTGGATAGGCACGGCACCCGGTCTCATGGAGCCGGGCGCTCGACGCCGCCAAGGTGTCCGGCGCGCCAACCCCTGTCGCCTCGCGGCGGTTCAGCGGGGCGTTCGCGCGGTGGTCGATCGGTGTTCGGGGGCCGAAAACGGCGAAGCCCCGGCTTTGGGCCAGGGCTTCAGAGGGAGTATTCGACGCTAAAATAAAGCATGGGTCAAAGTGTGCAACCTGTCAAGCGGCGTTAATCTGCCTAAGCCCTGTCAGCAGTCCTTGTCGCGCTTTCTGGCAACGAAGCACCGCACAGCTGCTGCGGCTGGATTCGGGATTGGCACGGCGCCGGAAACCCAGCGCCGCACCGTCGATCCGTCCACGCCCAGCGCTTCAGCCAGTCGGGTTTGCCATCCCCATTCCCCGTAGAGGTCGACGCAAGCTTCTCGCAGTTCTTCAGGCGACACGCTCGGCCTCAATGATCCAGCGCAAGACCCCCTCGCTGAAGCCATCAATGTGCGTCCACTTCCCATAACCCACGCCGTTCTTGTAACTGGCGACGTTGATCATGTACGCCAGCGGCGCGACCGGATCGGGCACGCGGCCGGTGGTCGCCTGTTCGTCGGTGATGACGATGAGGCGGTCACACGGCACGTCCCGGTTGATAGCGGTGATGGCGCCGGCCAAGTCCGTGCCGCCGTGCGACTGCGAACGGATCAAGGCATCGACACCGGCCATGCCGCGGCGCGGGGGCACTTCGACCAGGCCTTGCGAAAAGGAAAACATGCGCAGCAGTTCGCAGTTGACCACGGCCGCGAGGGTTGCAGCGGCATCCATGCGCGTCAGGTCCGACTTGCCGGACAGCTTAGCGTTCATCGAACCCGACACGTCCACGAGAACCACAGTATGCCCGGCCAGCGCGGGCAGTTCGCGGATCGCCTGCTGCAGCGCCTGGTCGATGATCGGTTCCCACTGCGGCACGACGCGCGCGGCGGCCACGTAGCGGAACGGCAGCACGCGGTTCGCGCCGCCCTTGCGCGCCAGCAATGCTTCGCGCACCAGATGCGTGTCCACGCCTGCATCGGTCATGTTGCGCAGGTTGCGCAGCAGGGCCAGATAGCCCAGCGTCCCCTCGCCCAGCATCCGTTCGAAGGTCTCGCGCTTGTCGGCGCCGCCGGATAGGGCCACTTCCCAGGTATCCGGCGCCGGCAGGGTGCCGTCCACCAGTTGCTTCCAGATCGCCGCCTGAGCGTCGTCCTTCGGCTTGGCGTGCACCATGAACAGCACGTCGCGCAGGCGGATCGCCTTTTCGCGGTCGTACTTCGCCAACTGGTAGGCGTCAAACTTGCGCAGCGCCGCGGCCAGCCCCTTCTTTACCTGTTTGGCGATGGGCGTGCGACCGGCGCGCCAGTACAGCGTCAGAAATTCGGCCACTTCGTCGGCGCGCTGGATCACCTTGGCGATGGTGTCCGAAACGATGCCGGTGCCGCGAGCGTGCTTGGCCAGTTCGACGGCGAGCAGCAACGGGACGTGGCGCAGGTTGTGTTCGGAACGAGCTTCGACCGCCAGGGCAGCAACGTCGGCCGGGCTGACCTTGCCGACTAGGTCGGCGATGCGATCGGCAATGGAATCGCCGGATTCGTAGAAGCTGTCTTCCCACAGCAAGCACGCCAGGACGGCGCGGCGCAGCTGCTGGGTCGGGGACACATGCTGGAAGGCGGGCGAGCCGCCATGGGTGACTTCGGTGTTACGACGGGGCGCGGCGTTGAGCTGCATTTGCGGATCCTCACAAGGTTGGAGTGATCCGAATTCGGTAGAAGCTGGGGAACAAACGTAGGCAGAGATTTTAGCGCTCTAACCGCTGAGCTACGCGCGCCTCGCGGCGCGCGGAGGGATTCGAACCCCCGACCTCTCGATTAACAGTCGAAGTAACTGCCCACTACACCACCAGCAGAACAAACCGGACTCGGGAACAAGCGAGCGCAGGTATGGGGAATTGAACCCCCCGTTCCGAAGAACGGCTTATCCGAAGTAACTGCGCTCTACACCACGAGTTTTCAAAAACAGTGCCAGGGAACGATCGGAAGCGGTGGTTTCATAGCGAGAAGTAACCGCGACCTACACCACTGGCAACGAGAGTATTAGTGCAGCATGCACTAATGTCAAGCGGCGCGTTGCATCCCTCCCAGGCAGTCGAGCCCGCGCTGCAGCTCTCGGCGGTACTGCCAGATGCTCAGCTTGCCGCCGTACTGCTCGGCAACCATGCGCGCCTTCACCGACTGACTGGCCGACACCGTGAACTCAGTCCGCACGATCAGCTCGCGCAGCGGCGTGGCGCGCGACAGGCCGGATAGCGCCCGGTCCACCCAGCGCAGGTCGTCGGGGATTCCCATGTCCACGGCGATCTCGGGGTTGTCGTGCGGCTTGCCGGCGTCGTTCGATGATCGGATAGCGTCCACCGCCCACATGGGAAGGATGGCCAGGCCATCGACACCACTGCGCGCCGCCATGAAACGCCGGCGGTCGGTGCCGTCACGGCCCTTCAGGTAGCGCAGTGCGTTCTCCACCGTCCCCGGCGCCATGTCGCGCGCCTGCTCCAGCATGTGGATGCTGCGGTCGGCCCGCGTGTAGGCGTAGCGGTTGGCCTGGGCATTCCCCCAGCGCTTCAGCTCTTCGATCAAGGGGTCGGTTCTATGCTGCATCGCGGTACTTCTCCAAGGTGTTCGGGTCGAATCGGAAAACGGGCTGTTTCTTGTCCCAACTGCACGCGCCCTTCTGCCGCTCTTCCTGCCCGCGGCAGTGGACGATGCCCAGCGTGGTGTCGCGGCAGGCGCAGATGCAGCAGTTGCCGTGCCGGCGGCGGTCGGCGTCCATGCGCTTGCGCAGCACGCGGGCGTGGTGGTGCTCGGTGTAGCGCTCGGGCCGGGTGAGGTCGTCGGGGTTGCTCACGCGGCGCGGGCTCCCACGTCTCCCTGCTCGTGGTACAGCGCCAGCAGCAGCGCGTCGGCGCGGCCGTTGTCCTTCTTCCGCTTCAGCGCATCGGCGGCGCTCGGGAACCGCTGCAGGGCCAGCAGGCGGGCCGCGTCCTTGTCCTGGCCCAGCAGCCCGAACCGGCGCTTCCAGACCGCGGGGATGGCGCGCGTGTACGGGATGCCCAGGACCTGCAGCACCGCGCGCGCGCCGCCGTAGCTGTCGCCGAACCGGAACGCGGACGTTCCGCCATCGCCGGGGAATGCGCCGACCTTCTCGATGCACGCGGACACGTAGGCGCCAGGGTGCGCGGCGCGCTGCTCGCGGATCCACAGCGCCAATGCGCGGGCGTCCACTTCGCGCCAGTCGCCGACCTGCGCCGTAGGCATGTCGAGGATAAGGCCGGCCTCGCCGTCGATCAGGGTCGCGATGGCGCCGGTCAGGCCGGGGTCGATGCCGAACGTCAGGCGCATGGTCATGCTGCGTTTCTCCAAGTCGGGATGGTCCGCGGCGCCGGCGCGGCCTGGATGCCGGGCAGCCGATCAACGGCGCCGCCGCGCGCCAGGAACTGCTCTACGGTCTCGGCCGGCTTGCTGCACGGCACGACGACAGGCTTGGGCGTCATGCCGGCGACGCTGCCGACGCGCTGCAGCCTGGTCGGCGCTGGCCGCGGCGCGCTGGGGCGCTCCTGCTTGCCGGCGGCGACCTTGGTCAGCCACTCGGCGCGGGACATGCGCCCAGCTGCGTGGCGGGCCAGCCGCTTGCGCTCGGCGGCGCGCTGCTTGGCGTAGGGCAGATCGCGGAAGCGAGCCTCGCGCTCGGCCTGCCGCTCTGCGCGCGCGACCTCCCGCGCCTGCCGCTTCTGCGCAAGCTCCGCGGCCCACTCTTCGCGCGATCGGCCGCCGAGACTCTTCAGCCGCGCGCGCTCCGCCGCGTTGCGCTTCGTCCGGCGTTCCTCCGGCGTCAGCTTCGACGCCTTCGTCGGCATGCGCACGAATTCGTAGCGCGTGCCCTTCCGGAATCCCTCCCGCATCACCTGGCCGCTACGCACCAGCACGCCGAGCGTCCAGGCGATCATCAGCCGTTCCTTGCCCTCGGCGCCCAGCCCATCCGAGACCTCGGCCGCCGACCGCATCCCGCCAGCGGCGATCAGCCAGGCCCGCACCCGCGCGGCGCGGCTCATGCGGCGCTCCGCAGTTGCATGGAGAGCGGGAGCAGGAAGGTGATTTCGTAGTGCCCATTGCTCAGCGGGCCGACCAGAAACCCGCCGTCCGGATGCGGGTCCCACTCGTAGCCGCCGCCGCACGCGATCACCGTGTGGTTCGTTCCGCGGGGGCTCATTCCGCCCAGCAGATAGCGAATGCCCGGATTGCGGGACTCCATGTAGGCGAAGACGCCCTCGACGCCGTTGCCAGGGCCGAACGCGACATCCACGGAGCAGAGTCCGTGCGAAGCCAGGAACTCAGAGACACCGCGCTCCCATGCGTAGCCGGGCTGGGTTGCAGCGAGCTGCGTGAAGTGCGGGACACGCCACGGCTCCATGTCCATCAGGCAGGCGATCGCCGTGCGATGGCAGTCGCCGTAGATGTCATTGTGCGGCTCGTGCCGGAAGAGTTGGTGGCGCTGGATCATGCTGCCCTCGTGATGTTGAGTAGTTGGTCCTGCTGTACCTGAGTCCTCGGCACAGGTTGAAAATCGAAGATCTGTTGCTGAGCACGAATGCGTGCATCGGCGGCTTGCTCGGCTGTATCGAAGTAGCCAAGCCACACGTTCCGGCCTCGGATTTTTATGTCGGCCTGCCAGCACCGGCGGCGTTTGCACCAGGTGACACCGATGAAGCCGGATGTGCTGTTTCGATTGAGGGCGCGGTTCTGCCCGTTCTGCTGGCTATTGGCCTCGCGAAGATTCGCCCATCGGTTATCCCAAGTCAGGCCATTGACGTGGTCGATCTGATCGGCGGGCCATTTGCCCTCCTGGTACAGCCACGCAAGACGATGAGCTAGGTACTCGTGGCCATCGACCTTGATGCGCACATAGCCGCGGTCGTTCCGACGCGAGCCGGCAATGACCCCAGCTTTGGGGCCGAACGTTCGCTGTATCCGGCGTCGAAAGATCCCAGTTATCGGGTCGTATGTGAGGAGCGTCCTCAACCGCTCTTGTGTCAGTTCCTCTCGCTTCACGCTGCGTCGCTCCTCAAAAGCAATTGATCCTGATAGGCCTGCCACGCTGCAGTCCCGCGCCCCAGATCGCCGAGCACGTCCAGCGTCCACATGCGGAATTCGCGCGCCTGCTCTTGGAAGCTCGGGCCGTAGATGGCGTACATGGCCCGGCCGTTCTTGTCGGGCAGCGGAATGCCCTGGTGGTGCCAGTCGCCCATGGCGACGACGGCGTGCTGGCCGATCTGCTTCTGGCCGTGAAGGTCGCCGACGTTCCGGTGATGGATGCGGACATGACCGCAGCCGATGCCGCGCTGCAGGCCGGCGGCGAAGCGCCAGCGGCAGACCACGCAGCCGAGCGCGCGCGCCGCGTCCTGGTAGGCCTGCTCGGCGCGTGTCGCCGGCTTGATGGCGCGTCTCATACCTTCCAGCCCTCATGCTTCGCGGCCAGGCGGTGCAGCTGCTGTTCGTCCATCGCCAGGGCGCGCGCCAGCACCGACACCTGCCACGGCTGCAGCGAGCGCTTGCCGCGGGTTTTCGATAGGCGTTGCCGCAGCGAATCGGGACGCATGCCCACCAGCGGCGCCAGCTTCGTGAGCGTCACGCCGCGGTCCCAGGCCCGCAACTTGATCGCTCCGGACAAGGTCGTCGGGTCGTAGCCGTGCTGGCGCATCAGACGGCGCCTCTGGCAGCAGCGGCAGCGGCCCGTCGCTCCGCGACCATTCGCGCCGTGTCGCGGATATCGACCTCGACTGCACCGGCCGCTACCGCCTTGGCGCGCGCGCTCAGCGCGATGTCGTAGTGCTCCTTGGCGGTGCCCGCATGCTGGATCCATCGGCGTGCCACGCCGATCCTGTCCGCCATCGCGTCCAACTCTTCGCGGCTGTCCGCCAGCATGTGGCACATCACCATCCGCCCGAAGTGCGCGCGCATGTTGTCGACGTAGACCGCCATTACGCAGCCCTCCGCGCCGGCGCCGGCTGCGTGCCCTGCCCGTTCGCCATGAGCCAGAACTCGGCGACCACGTCCCCGATCATCACCTGCGTGTAGTGCAGGCCGATGTGCTGCGTGATGCCCTCGAACAGCCGGCGGAACTCGTCCTCGTCCATGCAGTCGAACGCCAGGGAGCGCGCCACCGTGACCGGGATGGTCTCGATCCGCGGCAGCACCTCGCGCAGCAGCTTCGCCGCGCCAGGGCCGAACGCGGCATCGGCCGCCGCCAGCACCGCGGACACCACCGCCGTGGCGTCCATGTCGACCTGCTCGCAGCAGACGCCGGCTTCGCGCTGCAGCCGCTTCACGGCTTCGTGCGTGTCCAGGCTTTCCCAGCCGTCGACGTTCTCGACCATCAGGTGGCCGATCTTGTGCAGTAGCCGGTGGCGCCAGCCGTCGCGCGGCGCTTTCAGCTCGGCGCGCAGCTCCTGTCCGACGCGGTAGCCGCGCGCGCGCATCAGCTCGCTGTCGACCTGGTTCTCCGGCACCAGCGCGCCGACCTCCTGGCGCGTGACCGGGTCCAGCAGCCGGCGCACGATCATGTAGATCGGCCGCGAGGCGCGCTTCGCCCTGACCTTCTTCGCTGCTGCGGTCATGGTCACGGCTGGCTCCCAATCAGCTCGGCGATGAGCTGGATGCGCGCGGGCGTGAACGAGATCCGATTGACCTTCGTCCACCGGGATTGACCAACGCCGCGGTGCCACAAGAACGTGCCATCCCAGCCCCATTCGGCATGGCCGTCGTGGTGCGGATCCTTCGCGGTGCGGTAGATCGCGTCGCCGTTCATTGGTCCCTCCCTACAGCGCGGTCGCGCCCGCTGCGGCGCTGGCCGGCGCCGCCTTCGAAGTCGTCGAATCCGTCATCCGGCGCCGTGCTGCCGCTATCCACGAGGCGCTTGACCGTGTAGTCGGGGCGCGGGCCGTAGTAGTCGGTGAAGCTGCTGCAGGCCAGGTTGTGCCGCAGGTACGCGGCGCCGGTCTCGCCCTGGCGGTTCTTGGCCAGGATGAACTCGGCGATGCCGGGCGCGCCGCATGCGTCCTTCGTGTAGTAGTCGTCGCGGTAGATGAAGGCGATCACGTCGGCGTCCTGCTCGATGCCGCCGGACTCACGCAGGTCGGCCATCACCGGACGCTTGTCGGTGCGCGTCTCGACGCTGCGATTGAGCTGCGACAGCGCGATGACGGGGCAGCCTAGGGTCTTCGCCAGCTTCTTCAGCGTGCGCGAGATGTACGACACCTCCTCCGTGCGGTTGCCGGCCTTGGCCTGGCACGAGAGCAGCTGCAGGTAGTCCACGGCGATCGCGCTCAGGCCGCCCGGCACCTTGGCGTGCATGCGCGATGCGCGCGCCACGAGCGAGTCCACCGGCAGCGATCCGCAGTCGTCGATCGCCAGCGGCAGGCTGTGCAGGTAGTTGCGCGCGATGCTGAGCTTGTGCCAGTCCTCGTCGGTCAGCTCGCCCTTCACGCGCATGCGGGACAGGTGCACCCCGGAGTGCATGCTCATCAGGCGCATCAGCAGCTGGCGCCGGCTCATTTCCAGGCTGAAGACCGCAGCGTTCTTGCCCTGCGCGGCGACGCTGTAGACCCATTCCAGCATGTTCGCGGTCTTGCCCATCGACGGACGCGCGGCCAGGATCATCAGGTCGGTCGGCTCCAGCCCCGGCAGCTTCTTCGCCACGTTCTGCCACGGCGGCACGAGCCCCAGGTCGGCCGTGCCCTCGTAGCGGGCTTCCATTTCCTCCCACATGCCCTGCAGGTCGCCGCGCACCAGCACCAACCCGCCGTTGCCGCTGGACTGCACGCTCAGGCTGGCGAACTTCGATGTGGCGCTGGCCACCAGCGCATCGGCGTCCTCGTCCGCCGCTTCGTAGGCCTCGCTGGTGATCTCGCCGGCGCGCTGGATGACGCCGCGCAGAAGCGCCTTGTTCCGCACCACCTCGGCGTAGGCGCGAATGTTCGCGGCCGATGGGACGGTGCTGGCCAGTTCGATCAGGTAGGCGCCGTCGCCGACCAGCTCGAGCTTGCCCTGGTTCTCGAACCAGTTGCCCAGCAGCACCGCGTCGAACGGCTGCTCGCGGTCGGCCAGGTCGCAGATGGCCTGGTAGATCAGCTGGTGGTCGCGGCGGTAGAAGTCCTGCTCGGACAGCAGGTCACGAACCTCGCGCAGCGCTTCCGGCGACAGCATCAGGCCGCCGAGGACCGACTGCTCGGAGTCCACCGAATGCGGCGGCACGCGCAGATGCGCCACGGCGTCGTAGCTGCGTTCGTAGTCCATCACCGCGGTCATGCCGCCTGCTCCGGGTGCTCGGGCTGCTTGGCCGCAGCGTCACGCTCGCGCTTCAGCTGCACGCCGGCGGTGGTCAGCTCGCAGCTGCCCTCGGACGGGAACCACCAGAGCTTGAACCAGTTCCGCCGCACCGCGTCGCGGAAGTGCGCGCGCCAATCCTTCTGCATCCGCCCGCTGGTGCGGTGCTTGCTGGCGAACTCGCGCCAGGCCAGGTGCAGGAAATCCCTCGGGATGCCGGCGTCGGTGGCGAAGGTGAAAATCGGGTCGTCAGCACAGACCGGCTTCTCCCCGGCATCGCGGCATGCCTCGATGAACGCCGGGAAGTTGATCTTTGCCCGCTTCCGTCGCCCCGGTTTCTCCCCCTCGGCGCCAGCCGGGGGGTTAGGGGGGTTCTTTTCTCCTTTCCCTTCCTCTCCACTCCCCTCCTCTCCCTTCCCTTCCGGGGGTGAGGACTCGTCGAGGCCTCGACGATCATCAGCAGAAAAAGCAGGATGTTTGAAGGTCGGACGGTCGATTTTCTGGTGCTTTCTCCATCCAGTGACGTGCAAATACTGCTTGTCACCGTTGGTATAGAAGGCGATCAGAGAATTCGACGACAACTCGTCGAGCATTCGCTGCACGTCCGTCGAGGAGATATCGTCCCCTGGGAAGATTTCGGCCTTGATGGTCTTCGCGCTGGCCACGTGGTTGCCGGCGTCGTCGCAGAAGTTCCACAGTCCGATGAAGAGGAGCCGAGCCGTCGGCGAGCACTCCATGACCTGCTCGCTGGACCAGAACTCCGGCTTGATCGAGCGAATGCGCGCCATCACGCACCCCGCAGCAGCTGCAGGCAGCCGGCGACGTGCCACTGCATGCGGACGATCGACATCGCGCGGGCTGTGGCGTTCATGCCGCAGCCCTCGCTTCGCACATCTCGCGCAGCTTGGCCATCAGCTGCATGCTGGCGGCCTGGCGATCCATCTCCGCGGAGATGACGGCCTTCAGTTCGTTAGGGGTGATGACGCCGTCGGACAGCGCCTCTTCCAGTACGCGATCGACCGCGCCCTCGGCGCTGCTGGCCTTCAGCAGGCGCTGCATCAGGGTGCCGTGCGCAGGGTCTGCGTTGAGCTTGTGCAGCTGGTAGCCGTGGTTGCTGGCCATGGCGAAAAGAATCCGGTGGTCACCGGTCAGGCCCATGATGCGGTCGGCTTCTAACAAGCCCAGTTGGTGCGTCGTGGTGTTCTGGTTGACCTTGCTGTTGAGCACGGCCTCCGACATCCCGACTTCCTCGCCATCCTTGTTGATGCGGGTTAAGCGCAGGCCCAGTGGCCCAGCGCCACCGGGATAGTCGTGGACCGTGTAGTAGGCGGCGTCGGATACGTTCATGGGCGGTCTCTGGAAACGTGGAATGCGTTCATGCGGCGGCGCACCATCTGCGCCATGGAGAAGATCAAGTCAGCAGGGAAGCGGGCCAGGGATGGCCAGGTGCGCGTACCGCGCGGCGAGAACGTCACCGCGCTGGTCAAGGTCGGACAGAACTGGCTGTCGGCCCGATGGGTCGACGGAAAGCTGGTAACGCGCGTGCTCCGCCGCGGGTCGGAGTGACCCGTGGCGGCCGATGAAGGCGTCGCCCTCCTTGCGGTAGGCTGCTGTTTCCACACGAACAGCCAGAGCCCGCAGGGAGGGCGACATGGAACAGGAAAAAATCGAACTCGATCCCATCGGAAGCTGGAGCATCGAGGTCTCGGACAACTTCAAAGTCGCGGTCATCACCCTTCTCTCGGTTCCCAGCGATGGCGACGAGACGTCCAGGGAAATGACGCCGCTTCGCCCGATCGGGCTGGAAATAAGCGTGCTGCGCCGGCTTCATCAGGAACTCGGCGGGCTGCTGCAGTACATGGAAAAGGGTTTCGCGGGGCCGACCAATCGACAGTGACGGACTCGCCTCCTGTCGGGCTAGGTACCGCTTCAGGCAGGCCGGCCACGTCAGGCGGCCTCTTGGTGGTCGGGGGTGGAGGTCTCTTCGGCTGCAGAAGGCGGCGGAGCATCCGTCGCGTGCAGCTGGTGCAACTTGACGGCGGCCATCCCGCCGGGTTCGCGCGTGCGGCCCTGCTTGATGTCGCTCACCGCCTGCGGGGATTTCTCGATCGCGCGGCCGATCTCAGTCAGAGACCAGCCCCTCGCCTCGAGCGCCTTGATTCGGTCTGCCCATGTCGTGTCCATGGCCCATCCTATGGCATCCCATAGTTTGAGTCAACGGCATCCCATAACGGAATTCCATAAGAATTGCGGGATGAATGGGATGAAGGCCACAACCGTCGGCGACCGAATCGTGGAGGCGCGCGAAGCCAAGGGCATGTCGCGCCCAGACCTTGCCCGCCTCGCGAAGGTCAAGTACCCGACCCTCGCCGGTTTGGAGAACGGCGACCAGGTGACCTCGACGCAGCTACCTGCGCTGGCAGCGGTGCTCGGCGTCACTGCGTTATGGCTTGCGACCGGCAAAGAGCCGCGCTATGCGGACGCCTCGGAGCCAGACGATCCCGCCGAACTGGGAACTCCCGCAGGCCTTGATCTTCGCCTACTGTCGCGCACTCATGCTTTCTTGGCGGCGGACCATCCGTACGACCTGGCAGACCATGGCGACGCCGCCTTGTTCGCCAGCGCATACGATTGGCTCGCGCAGCAGGACGAAGCCAGCGACACACCGCAGGCGTTCAACAAGTTCTTGCGCTGGGCGGCAATGCGGAACCTCACGGCGCCCACGGCCCCGGCCGGCGATCAGCCAAAGGGCAGCGGCACGATGAGCCGCTGGCGGAACAGGCTTTCTGAATATGCGGACACGGATCGAGAGCTAAGCCAGGATCCAGCAAAGAGCGCGAAGTTGTCTACAAAGTAGCAGCGATATGGCTGTAGCTTGACCCCCAGGGATTGGGGTCGACACATGGGCTATAGGACGAAACAGATAGGGCTAGCCCTGTTGTATGCAGCAATTTATGCGGTCGCTTTTCGCATCGCTTGGCAGCACTCCGAAGATCAATTCTATCTACCTGCCGGGTTGCGCATCGCCGCGCTGCTGTTCCTCCCCTACAGGTTCTGGCCGAGCATCTTGATCGGCGACGCTGTCGCGATGATGGCCATCCGCGTGCCGATCGCTGCCGATCTGAATGCCTCAGCGATCTGGCCCTACGCCAGTTCGATATTGCTAAGCCCACTGGTTTCTCTTGCTCCGCTGGCAATCAGGAAGCGTTTCACGCGGGCGATTTCGAACGAGCGCTGGCTACCCGTCGCGCTGCTGGTGGTAGCGATTTGGGGCGTCTCGGTCAGCACGCTGCTGAACGCACTGCTGGGCGGGCCGGTGGATAGCGATCTCGTCGCCTACATCTACCGTTTCAGCATCGGCCAATACCTGGCGATCATGGTGGCCGTGCTCCCGGTGCTGCTGTGGGTTCGCAGAAATGCTACGACGCATGCGCCGCCACACCTTCCGCGTGATGCGTTCATTGCGGTGGTGGTGCTGGGCATTGCGTATGCGGCCCTGCCCGTCTCCAACCAGCACTGGGAAAAGCTGGCACTCCTCGGAGCAATGCTCCTGCCGCCTGTCACCCTCGCCTTTCTGCACGGGTGGAGAGGCGCGGCTATCGGGATCGTGGTGACGACCTTGGCGCTCGGCCTTGCTATGCCGGATACGGGCCTGCTGGGCAACAAGGATCTCGCGGTTTTCGTCGCGCAGCAATCGTTGGCGGTTGTCGGCACTGTACTGATGGTGCTGGGCTCCGCCGTGTCCAGCGAGTACGACAAGACCTCGCGGCTGCAGCGCGCAAAGACCGATGCCCTATGGCTGGCCCGGTGCAACCACCTGTCGGCGGAGATGCTGCTGCGCGATTGTGCTCAGGCAATCGCCGATGCCCAAGCCGAGTTCGACGCGGGCTACCACAAGACGGCCAAGCAACTGAAGGCGGAGGGCCGTTACTCGCTCGCGCTGCAGGTCAATACCCAGGGGTTCCAGAACAGCCGCATGCTGTTCGAGCAGGTTACGGCGCTCTATCCGCTGGATCTGGATAGCCTTGGGTTGTTCGAGGTGCTGCAGTCGGATGAGTTTCTCGCTGTCGCCTATGGCAGCGTCACGAGGGTGTCTCTGCGCGGCAGCATCGACCAGCACAGCTCAACGCTACAGCTCGTCGCTCATCGCAGCATCGCGCACGCGATCGAGCTTTTGCCCCATGGGGAGAGTCGGCTCCAGGTTCGCGCGTGGACCCTGCGCCGCCGGCGTGGCATATCGGTGACGCTACGATCCGAGTCGAAGACTTCGACTCAGCCTGATGCGCAGCGCTTGCGGCTTGCAGAGACGCAGCTGCAGGCCAAGGTGCAGGCATACGGCGGCGCGTTCAAACGCCGCCGTATGCGAGTGGTTTTCACGCTAACCGAAGACGTCGATCAGTTCTTGGAAACCGGCACGATCACCCACGCGACGCCATTGCTGCCCTTCAGCGCCCTCACGACGAAGTGATCCGAGCTGTAGACGATCGTACCGACCGTGCTGCTCGGTGCGATGGTCACGGACTCGACGTCTGAACCCATCGGCATCACCCAGGCTGTGGAGTCGATGCGGCCGACGGCGGCGCGCACCACGCCGTGGTTATCGTTGATTTGCAAATAGCTGATGCCGTCACGCAGAAACTCGTAGACGCCCCACTCCGGGTCCGCAGAGAGATTGGTGGTTTGCGGCGAGCTTTCACCCAATCCCTTTGCCGCCGGCGTGCCGCTTCCACCCGAAGGGCAGCAGGCCATCGCAGCAACCGGAGAGCCGATCAAAATAGCCCCCATCAGCAGCTTCGGTACTCGATAGTAATGCAGTATTCCAGTCATTGATCGCTCCGTAAGTGTCGGTAAGAGAAACCGCTAAATCAGTTTCTAGCGTTGCACGTCTCGCCGCGGCACTCGATGATTAACGTTGAGCCCGCTGCACACTTTGCCTGATAAAGCATCGCCCCGGATGACTCGCCCAACGACACGGGAGCTTCGCATCCTCGTGCGCTAGCGAACCCCTTAGCAGCCGCGGCATTACCAACTGCTTCCATGCTTCCCGCTGTCGCGATGTCGGTGTAGCGGATAGCCTCACCTTCAACGGTAATAAGTCGCCGACCATCGTTAGCCTGCGTGTGGCGAACAATCACGGCATCAGCCCGCACCTGGCTGCCAGCGGCTCGCAACTGCTCAAGGGCGTCGCTGATAGTTGGATCAGTGAAGCCGGGCTTGTATTTCTTGGCGGACACCATTCCCACGGACTGGAATGGTCGCTGCGGGGTCGAATAGAGAATATCCACTTGTCCACTACGCGCACCGGGCGCGCTGTTGGTCGTAGGCACCACCTGATAGCTGGTACACCCGGCCAGCAAAAGCACAGCGACACTCAATCCGACAAACGCCTTTTTCATATCCTTCCCCCTGTTTGCGTAGCTTCGCTGCCGAGCCGCCACCGGCTGCGCATTGCACGCAACCCTCGCAACCCTGATCGATGTCCCCATCGTCGCATCGATGGTAGCAGTCGCCGACCCGAACCAAAGGGCCGTCCAGCTGGGCTGAAATCTTGTCTACAAAGAAATCTATGGGATTCCATTGACATCGAGTTATGGCATCCCATAGGATAGGAACCGTCAGCCCAGCAAGGGCAGCAGACGGGACCAGGACATGGCACACGCAGGAATCAGGCAGTTCGCAGAACCGGTCACCGCCGGGCTGCTGGAGAGCACCGGAGAGATCGAGGTCGTCTCCGGCTGCGTCTACATCCGGATGCCGGCGGCGGACGCCGCTGAGCTGGCCCGCCAGCTGGCCGTAGCCGTCGAGCGCGCCACCTTCGCGACGCTGGAGGCCTGAGCCATGGCCCGACTCTACATCCGCAACACGCCGACCGAGCGCCAGTGCCCGACGTGCCTGGGCGCTGGGGAGCTGATCCGCAACGACAGCTTCAACCGCGACCCGCAGCGCGAGTACACCGTGGCCTGCACCGAGCCGACCTGCTGCGACGGCTGGGTCCGCTGGGCGGCGATCGATCCGCTGGAGCAGCTGGCCGCAGCGCGTGCCGGGCACCTACGCCGTAACCCCGTGCAGTCCCAGCGCTACGGCGCGGCGTTCGCGGCGGCCTTCAGCGACGTGCGGCTGCCGCAGTGGTCGCCGGCGCCGGCCATGCCGTGGAGGCGCGCGGCATGAGCGCCGATGACCTGGGTTCCCTCTTCCTGGCTGATTGCGAGGTCCGCCGCTGGAGGGCGGAGCGCGAGAACGCCACGGCCCGCCTTGAGCTTGCCCAAGCGAAGGCCGCGCGCGCACGTCTTCTGTCGCAGTACGAGCCGGTGAACTCGCTCGGCATCGACCGCGAGACGCTGCGTGTCCTGCTGGCTTTTACCGCACACCACGACGAGCAGCGCCTGACGCGCGAGCTGGGCGCGCTCGCCACCGGAGCATCGGCATGAGCATCGACCACGGCGTACTGAACGTCCCGCTGAGCAAGCGGGGCAACATCGATACGGCCATCGACCGCTACAAGGCACAGCAGCAGCGCGAGACCGAGGCGGTGATGCGTGGGCTCCGGAACGCGCACGCAGCTGCACGCGCTGAGGCGCTGGCGCTGATCGAGCGGATGACCGACGAACACGTCGCCCGGTGGGCGCTGAGGCTGAAGTGCCAGGCCCGCAGCGTGCGCAAGCGCCTACGGTCGGAAGCCGGCCTGAATCCCACGCTGGTCCTGCGCGCACTGCGCGATGGCGGTGCCGTATGACCGCGCAGACCAAGGGCGTGGATGTGCAGTGGCCGGTGCGCGTCCACCCGGTCGGTCATGGGCAGTGGGGATTTGTCGCCGGCCCACGCAGTGGGACGGGCTTCGCCTCGAAGAAGGAGGCCGAGCAGGCCGGCAACGCGGCGCGGAGCAAAGCCCTGGCCCGCATCGGCGCGCCGGTCGATCCCATCGCCGTGCTGGATTCGCAGATCGCGGAGCTTCGCGCCAGCGGCGACACCGGGAACGTGGAGAACCTGCTGGAAGCGCGCGAGGCGTTCGCCGAGGCGATCAAGGCGCACAGGTACATCGCGAAGACGTGGCCCGATAGCGCGCCAGCCAAGACTTCACGCGCCGCCCTCGCCCGCTGCGGAGCGACGCCATGAGCGCCTACGAAATAAAGGTCACGTTCACCGCTCTGTGCCCTGCCTGCGGAGCTGAGTGCGAGGCGTACACGACGGAGGCGAAGCGGACCACAAGTGTCTTCGATCGCGACAATCCCTACGAGCGATGCGACCGCCGCGTGTTCGTGAAGCCTTGCGACAAGTGCTTCCAGTTCAAGCCTCAGGAGAAGTCGGAATGAGCGCGCAGATCCTGCGGTTCCCGATCCAGGACAGCTACGACAAGCAACAGGTGTCGCACGTGCGCCGCCTCGCCGCCGAACTCGGCCATGACCCCAAGCAGGCCGAGCGCGACTTCATCGCCGCGGGCTGCCAGCAGCAGCAGCGCAACGAACTGGCGGAGCGCGCGCGCCGCGCCCGCATGCACAACCCCGACAACGACGGTCCACCGGAGGCCGCATGAAGACCAACGACTACGAAGAACTGCCCCCGATCGACTGCGCGCCGGTAAGTCATGCGGTCGTCTACGCGATTTCGTTCTGCTGCGGCGCTGTGTTCTCGCTGTTCGTCATGGCGGTGCTGTGATGGCCGCCGAGACGAAGTGGACGCAGGGGCCATGGCAGGCCTATGAACTTGACCCTGATGACCCGGCTTGGGAGGCGTGTGAAATATGGCCTTCCGAGAACGATCGTGAGCAGGAAGACGGGCAGTCGGAGCCGGTAGCAACGATGGTATGTGGCGTCGCGAACGCGCAGCTCATCGCCGCCGCGCCGGACCTCTACGAGGCATTGCAGCGCCTGGATCAGTTCGGCCACACCGATGCGACGTGGGACTACGCCCTGCGCGCGATGGCCAAGGCCAGGGGCGAGGCATGAAGGCGCTCACCCTGCTCCGCCTGCTGCTGTGCGGCGCCGCCGTCAGCTTCCTCGGCGACATGCTCCGCCGCTGCTTCGTCGTCGAGGCCTGGACGCTGGTGCCGTTCGTGGCCGCCGCGCTGGTGCTGGCGCTGATCGCCACGCGCTGGTCGTGGCGCGCTGCACGCCGGACCTGGGCGCCGGCCGATCCCGCTGCGCCCGACGCGATCGCCCCCGAATTCCCCGCGCAGCCCAAGCGCGATATCCGCTGATCCCAGCCCAACAAGGAAGCGTCATGAAATTCGAAATCAAGAACCGTTGGACCGGCAACGTCCAGTACACCTGCGAACTGTCCGCCGAGATCGCCGGGAAATCCTATGGCCTGCAGCTGGGCTTTGCCGTCAAGTCGGCGGTGGCCAGCGGTGCCGTCCTGCGCGATGCCGACCTGCGCGGTGCCGACCTGCGCGGTGCCGACCTGAGCGGTGCCGACCTGCGCGGTGCCGTCCTGCGCGATGCCGACCTGAGCGATGCCGACCTGCGCGGTGCCGACCTGCGCGGTGCCGACCTGAGCGGTGCCGACCTGCGCGGTGCCGTCCTGCGCGATGCCGACCTGAGCGGTGCCGACCTGCGCGGTGCCGACCTGCGCGGTGCCGTCCTGCGCGGTGCCGATGGCCACGCCTGCCCGGTCGTGATCAAGAACATCCACCAGGCCGTCTACGCCGCCGCATCCAAGCCGGCGGCGCTGGACATGGGCTCGTGGCACACCTGCAACACCACGCATTGCCGGGCCGGTTGGGTGGTGACGCTGGCCGGCGATGGCGGCCGCGCCCTGGAGTACGCGTTCGGCACGTCCGCTGCCGCAGCGCTGATCTACATGTCCAGCGATCCGAAGCTGGAGCGCATGCCCGACTTCTACTGCGGCAACGACGATGCGCTGGAAGACATGCGCCGTCTCGCCGAAGCCGAAGCCGCTGCATCCGAGCAGGTTTAACCCACGCCGGCGCGGCCGGCACTACCGACGAGGTTCCCATGTTCCAACTCGACAAGCACGACGTCGCGTTCTCCAACCTCAATCTGAGGAAGGAGAACCACGGCGAAGACAAAGTGCCCGCTGCCGATCTCACGTTCGACTTCCAGGCGGCGAACACCGTGCTGGCGTTGATCGATCCGGCGCTGGTGCCGGCGTTCTTTCGCAAGCCCTCGAAGGGCGAGCAGCAGGCGCTGCCGATTGACGGCAACGACCTGACGGCGCTGAACCTGCCGTTCCTGGGCGAGCAGAAGATCGCCGCGAAGTTCGAAGGCTACGAGGCCATGGTCGGCTCGCTGCTGGAGCACATCGACCCGCTGTTCTTCGCCGACGCCAAGGTCAAGTCGATCAGCTGGAAGGCGCTGGAGGGCGGCAGCGTCACCATGAAGCTGACGATCTCGTTGCTGATCGAAGAGGACGACGACGCCCCGCTGCTGGCGGCCTGGCGCCGCGGCACCGCGCGCCTGACGCTCACCCCGCCGACCGCGAAGCCCCAGCAGGACGACCTCAGCGGCGGCGACACGCTGGACGCGCAGGAAGCCGCCGATGCGGCCGCGGAAGCGGCGACCCTGATCGAAGCCGGCAAGAAGGCCGCGCCGATGAGTGCCGCGGCATGAGCGGCATGAGCATCTCCACCAGGCTGGCGCGCGCGCTCGGGCTTGCTAGTTTGCTGGGCGCTGCAGCTGAACGCGCACCGGTGAACCTGAGCATGGCAGGCGGCGCACGCCACCACCACAACGGCGGCAAGCGGTCCGGCGTCGCATCGGCGAAGCGTGCCGCGCGCAAGCGCCGGAACATCGCGAAGCATCCAAGGAGCGCCGCATGAACACCGCCAACCAATCGCACCCGCGCATCCGCCTTGACGACGTCGAGTCCTCGCAGATCCACAGCATCGGCCACTGCCCCGAAACGAACACGCTGGCCATCCGCTTCACGAAGGGATACGGCGCGCAGCGCGGCCCCGGCTCGCTCTACCACTACGCCAACTTCAGCGCCGCCGAGTTCAAGGCGTTCAAGGCGGCCGACTCGCTGGGCAAGCACTTCAAGAACTACATCAGGCCGTTCCCGCTGAAATTCCCCTACCACAAGGTCGCCGAGGAGCAGCAGGCGGCCTGAGCCGAACCCTGATGCGTGGCAGGTGTCCACGCACGGAAGCGCACTCCGCATTGGCCCTTGAAGGCCAGACGTTAAAGGCAGGAAGGGAGCCGCCCGCACCGCCGATACGTGCGCAAGAAGGAGCGGAAGGCCACAAGCCTATGCAGTCGGGAAAGACCGGCCGCCTGGAAGCCTCTGGCAAGACAGTTGGGCGTGAAAGCAAAGCAGAGGACAGCAGAGGGAACGGCACATGGCCGTGCCCGAACTGGGCAACACGGCGGTGAGAGCCCCGCGCCGGAGACGTACCCGGCACCTATCCCAACGCCAGCCGGCGGCGCCCTGTGCCGGCACCTATTCCCACAACGCCGGCGCAGCCGGCTGGAGAACGCAGTGAGCAACGTAGCCGTGATTCCGCCGAACAATCAGGGTGCGCTCGTCGCGCCGCCGCGCCAGCAGTTCGACCTCAGCCCGCAGACGTTCGAGCAGGCGCTGATCTTCGCCGACCACCTCGCCGACAGCGATCTGGTCCCGAAGGACTTCAAGGGAAAGCCTGCGAATTGCCTGATCGCCATGCAGTGGGGTGCGGAGCTTGGCCTGAAGCCGCTCCAGGCTATCCAGAACATCGCGATCATCAACGGAAGGCCAGCGTTGTGGGGCGATTCCGTGCTGGCGATCGTGCGCGCGTCGCCGCTGTGCGAGTACGTCACCGAGTCCGACAACGGGGACACCGCCACGTGCAAGGTGAAGCGCCGGGGCGAGGCCGAAGAAGAGCGCACCTTCAGCATGGCCGACGCGAAGACCGCAGGCCTGCTCGGCAAGGCCGGCCCCTGGACCCAGTATCCGAAGCGCATGCGCCAGATGCGCGCACGCGCCTTCGCTCTGCGCGACAAGTTCACTGACGTGCTGCGCGGCATGGCCATCGCCGAAGAGGTCATGGACATCCAGCCCGCTGGCGCTGCCGGTGGTGACCAGGGCCGCGCGGCGATCGAGGGCCAGGCAGACAAGCAGCTGCCGCTGTACTCGGAAGCCGACTTCGCGGCGAACCTGCCGAAGTGGTGGGACATCATCGCCAACGGCAAGAAGACGGCCGACGACCTGATCGCCACGCTGCAGACGAAGGTGCGCTTCACCGCCGAGCAGCTGAAGGACATCCGCAATCCCCCGAAGGATGAGGGCGAAGGCGAACCGCAGAGCGATGCCGCTGCGGCGGACGGCCAACGGTGAGTGAGCTGACCTTCCAGCGACTGAAGGAAGTGCTCACCTACGACGAGGTGAGTGGTCTCTTCGAGTGGGCCAATCCTCCGAAGTATCACCCGAGGTTGAAGACCTACATCGCAGGCGGGATCACCACCGGCTACGTGACGATCAAGATCGATGGCCGCAAGTACAAAGCCCACCGTCTGGCGTGGCTATACGTCCATGGCGAATGGCCGGCCGGCGACCTTGACCATATCAACGGCTGCCCGCTGGACAACCGTATCTCGAACCTCCGCATCGCCACGAACCCACAGAACCAGGCAAATCGGCGCAGAGACCGTGGCAAGGAAACCCAGAAAGGGGTGCGGTCCCTACCCAGCGGCCGGTATCAAGCGCGGATCACCGTGGACAAACAAGTCCACCACCTCGGCTCCTTCGATACGGCCGAGCAAGCGCAGCAGGCCTATGCCGACGCCGCGCGCCACTACTACCAAGACTTCGCGAGGGCAGCATGAAGACCATCAACATCCAGCAAGGAACCAATGCGTGGCACCAGCACCGCGCCCAACACTTCAACGCCAGCGACGCGCCGGCGATGCTCGGCTGCAGCCCCTACAAGACCCGCGCGCAGCTGGTGCGCGAGTTCGCCACCGGCATCGGCGAGGAGCACGACGCCGCGACGCTGCAGCGCTTCGCCGAAGGCCACCGGGCCGAGGACCTGGCGCGCCCCTTGGCCGAGCAGATCATCGGCGAGGAGCTTTATCCGTGCGTCGGCGTAGAGGGCAAGTACTCGGCCAGCTTCGACGGCCTGAAGCTGCTGGAGGACGAGGCGTTCGAGCACAAAGCCCTCAATGACGCCCTGCGCGCGGCGATGGTCGAAGGCTGCACCGGCGCCGACCTGCCGCTGCAGTACCAGGCCCAGATGGAACACCAGGCCATGGTATCTGGCGCGTCCCGCGTCCTGTTCATGGCGTCGAAGTGGAGCGGCGACGAGCTGGTCGAGGAGCGGCACTGCTGGTACACGCCGAACCCGGAACTGCGCGCGCGCATCGTCGCTGGCTGGGAGCAGTTCGAGGCCGACGTGGCCGCCTACGAGCCGGAGCCGGCCAAGGCCGCGGCCGTCGCCACCCCGATCGCCGGGTTCGGCGCGCTGTCCGTGCGCGTCGAGGGCCGCGTGCTGGCTTCCAACCTGGACGCCTTCAAGGCCAACGCCGATGCATTCCTCAAGCAGCTGCCGAAGCCGCAGGACCTGCAGACCGATCAGGACTTCGCGGACGCCGACGCTGCGGTGAGGGCGTGCTCGGAGGCCGAAGCGCGCATCAAGGCAGCGCAGGAGGCCGCGCTGGCCGACATGGAGGACGTGGACACGCTGCTGCGCACTGCCGGCTCGATCAGCGAGGCGATCCGCGCCGCGCGCCTGGCGTTGGAAAAGGCGGTCAAGGCCGAGAAGGACAACCGCCGCGCGCAGATCGTCGACAACGGCGTGAAGGCCGTGCGCGATCACTACGACGCGATCAACGCCACCTTGGGCCAGCACAGGATCCAGCCGCCGCAGTCGCTGTCGATGGATATCGGCCTGGCGATCAAGGGCAAGAAGTCGCTGGCGAGCATGCAGGACGCCGTCGGCACCGCCGCGGCGAACGCCAAGATCGCCGCCAGCCAGGCCGCCGAGCGCGTGCGCACGAACATGGCGCTCCTCGACAAGCATGCGGCCCACGCCAGCTTGTTCCCCGATCGAGTGCAACTGTGCGCCAGCAAGGACATCGAGGATCTGCGAAACCTGGTCACCACGCGCATTACCGAGCACGAGGCCAACGAGGAGAAGAAGCGCGAGGAAATCCGCCAGGAAGAGCTGGCCAAGCTGCAGGCGGTCGCCGTCCCGCAGCCGGAACCGGAACCGCAGGCGGTGCCTGAGCCGGTAGCACCCGCATCGCCGGGGCTGGGACAGAAGCCCGCCGCAACCTATTCGGCGGCCGTGGCCCAGCTGGTCGGCGCCAGCACGCCGATGCGCAGGCTGAAGCTTAGCGAGATCCAGGCCCTCATCGCACCGCTGTCGATCAGCGCCAATGGCTTGGCCGAGCTGGGCTTCCAGCCGGTCGCCGCGGAGCGCGCGTCGAAGCTGTACGACGCGGCGCGGCTGCCGGCGATGGTCGACGCGATGCAGCGCCGGCTGGCCCTGGCCGTGGCGAAGGCGGCCGCGTAATGCGCCGGACCTGCACCCACTGCCAGCGGCGCCTGCCCGAGGATCAGTTTCCACTGGCCGGCGGCAAGCGCCGCGGTGCCTGCCGGCTCTGCGACAACGACGTGCAGCGCACGCGCGCGCCGCTGGCTCCGGTGCGCGTGGATGCGGTGCAGGTCCGTCTCAATAATTTGGCGTGCCTGTGGTTCGGCCCGGCGCGCCGCGAAACCCCGAGGAACGCCGCGTGAAAGAGACCCCCATGCTGTTCAACGCGCCGATGGTGCGCGCCATCCTGGCCGGCCAGAAGACGCAGACGCGGCGGGCAATGAAGATGCCGCACGGCCTGTGGGAGACATCAGCGCTCGGCCTCGTCCCCATTCCAGTCGGGTGCCCCTTCGGCAAGCCCGGCGACCGGCTGTGGGTGCGGGAGAGCTTCCGCATCGGGGAGGACCTTGGCGAGGACTGGGAGGACGGGATGGATGTGGGCAACCGCTTCCCGATCTATCAAGCCGACGGCGAACACGGACGCTACGGCGTCGTGCCGCTTGAATGGGAGCCGCCGCGCAATGCCCGCGAGGTGCACAACAGCGAGGGCACCGCAGAGCACTGGCGGTCGTTTGGCCCCATTCCCAGCATCCACATGCCGCGCTGGGCCTGCCGCCTAGTGCTGGAGATCACCGACGTGCGCGTGGAGCGGCTGCAGGCGATCAGCGAGGCGGATGCAGACGCAGAGGGTTTCGCTGGCGGCTATCCATGGGAACTGGCGCCGGACATTTTCACGGCCCCGCACGACCGCTGGGGATCTTTGACGATCCCAGAGTGCTTCGGCGTGCTCTGGAGTTCGATCAACGGAAAAGCGAGCTGGGATGCCAATCCGTGGGTCTGGGTGATCGAGTTCAAGCGGGTGACCGCATGAGCCGCCGCGATCCTATGGCCGCCTGCATTGAATACGACCGCGCCGCTCGCCAGGTCCGCGAGTTGTCGAAGCGCATCGGCGAAGCCCTCAACCGGTGCGACATCACCGGCTTGGCGCAGGAGTCCGATTATCCCGGACCCGACACGATGAAGCTATGGGACGGCTCCCGGGTCAAGACGCACCTGTGGCAGGCCTACCACGAGACGACCGACGCCGATTACCCGTACCCGCCAGAGCGCAGGCTCGTCGAGCACGAGCAGGAAGAGTTCTTGACCGAGGCCGATTGTCCGCACTGCCTCGAAGCGTGGCGCCTGGTGCAGGAGCGCAAGATCGCGCGCAAGGCCTTCGGCTCAGCGAAGCGCGCCATCCGCCAGATCGGCCGCGCCGCCACCGCGAGGATCCCCGCATGACCCGCCACCTCTCCCGCCGCAAGCCGCAGCGCAACGGCGGCTTCAGCTGGGGCCGCGTGCTGCTCAGCGACACGACGGTCACCTACCGCCTGTTCCGGCGCGACCACAGCGGCCACTGCCACTTCTGGCCGCTGGAGTTCGACGCCGCCACCCCTCGCCGCTTGATCGCCAACGAACTGCGCCGCGCGCGCCACAAGCTGCGCGACAAGGTCGACGAGATCGACCTGGCCGCCATGGGAGTCACCGCATGAACATCCACCCGAACGACAAGCTGGCAGCGATCCAATGGGCCGTCGAGCAAGCGCGCCAGGCCGCCGCCAGCGACGAGCTGGTACGC
Organism: Xanthomonas sp. GW; assembly: GCF_014236815.1. Classification (NCBI taxonomy): domain Bacteria; kingdom Pseudomonadati; phylum Pseudomonadota; class Gammaproteobacteria; order Lysobacterales; family Lysobacteraceae; genus Xanthomonas; species Xanthomonas sp. GW. The sequence goes on along the minus strand of NZ_CP051189.1, from coordinate 2,540,017 downwards.
CTCAACATCCTGCCGGCGCTGCAGCAGCTGCGCGACGATGCGCAGCGGGAGGCCCGCGGTGGCTGACCCCTACCGCGATTTCCTGGAGCGCAAGGTGCGCGTCGCGCCGTCGCTGGGCTTCGACGTGGCCGCGGAGGACGTGAACCCGATCCTGACGCGGCACCAGCCCGATGCCGTGCGCTGGGCATGCGCTGGCGGCCGCCGCGCCCTGTTCGAGGCCTTCGGCCTGGGCAAGTCGGTGCAGCAGATCGAGATCCTGCGCCTCGCGCGCGCGCATGCCGGCGGCGCCGTGGGCCTGGTCCTGCCGCTGGGCGTGCGTCAGGAGTTCGCCGCGGACGCGCGCCTACTGCGGACCGGCGACCACTCGCGCGTCAGCGACGAGCAGCGGCGCCAGCTTGCCGAATGGATCGAGCAGGATCCGCGGCGCGCGCCGGACGTGCGGTTCGTGCGCACGACGGCGGAGATCGATCCGACGTTCGACGGCATCCACATGACGAACTACGAATCGGTGCGGGACGGCAAGATCGACCCCGCGGCGTTCACCGCGACCAGCCTGGACGAGGCGTCGGTGCTGCGCAGCTTCGGATCGAAGACCTACCAAGAGTTCCTGCCGCTGTTCCAGTCCGTCCGGTACCGGTTCGTCGCCACGGCCACGCCAAGCCCGAACCGCTACAAGGAGCTGATCCACTACGCCGGCTACCTGGGCGTGATGGACACCGGCCAGGCCCTCACCCGCTGGTTCAAGCGCGACAGCAGCAAGGCCGGCAACCTGCAGCTCTACCCGCACAAGGAACGCGAGTTCTGGCTGTGGGTCGCCAGCTGGGCGCTGTTCCTGCAGAAGCCCTCTGACCTCGGCTACAGCGACGAAGGCTACGACCTGCCACCGCTCAAGGTGCACTACGTCGAGGTGCCGGTCGACCATTCCACGGCCGGCGCCGAGCGCGACGGCCAGCACAAGCTGTTCCGGGACGCGGCGCTGGGCGTTGTGGACGCCGCGCGCGAGAAGCGCGACACGATCGGCGCCCGCGTCGCCGCTGTGCGCGGCATCGTCGACCAGCACCCGGACGGGCACTGGCTGATCTGGCACGACCTCGAAGCCGAGCGCCACGCGCTGCAGGCGGCCATCCCGGATGCGGTGAGCATCTACGGCGACATGGACCTGGACCTGCGCGAGCAGGCGGTGATCGCCTTCAGCGAGGGCCGCATCAAGAAGCTGTCGGCGAAGCCGGTCATCGCCGGCAGCGGCTGCAACTTCCAGCGGCATTGCCACCGCGCGGTGTTCGCCGGCATCGGCCACAAGTTCAACGACTTCATTCAGTCCATCTACCGCATCCAGCGGTTTCTGCAAGAGCACGCCGTCGAGATCTGGATCGTCTACGCCGAATCGGAGCGCGAGACGCTGGCCAGCCTGCAGGAGAAGTGGACCCGAGACACGGAGATGCGAGCACGCATGAGCGACATCATCAAGGAATACGGCCTCAGCGAGGCCGCCATGGCGCAGGTACTGCAGCGCTCGATCGGCGTGGAGCGGATCGAGGCCAGCGGCGCCGGCTGGCTGGTGGCGAACAATGACTGCGTGGACGAGACCAAGCGCATGGACGAGGACAGCGTCGACCTGGTGGTCACGTCGATCCCGTTCGCCAACCACTACGAGTACAGCCCCAGCTACAACGACTTCGGCCACACCGACGACAACGCGCACTTCTGGGCGCAGATGGACCACCTGACGCCGGAGCTGCGGCGGATCCTCAAGCCCGGCCGCATCGCCGCAATCCACGTGAAGGACCGCATCCAGTTCGGTGCGGTCACCGGTACCGGCGTGCCCACCGTCAGCCCCTTCCACGCGGAGGCGATCTTCCACTACCGCTCGCACGGCTTCGACTACATGGGGCTGATCACGGTGGTGACCGACGTGGTCCGGGAGAACAACCAGACGTATCGCCTGGGCTGGTCGGAGCAGTGCAAGGACGCGACCAAGATGGGCGTCGGCTCGCCCGAATACATCGTGCTGCTGCACAAGCCGCAGACGGATCGCTCCCGCGGCTACGCCGACGTTCCGGTGCGCAAGGAAAAGGCCAACTACACCCGGGCGCGCTGGCAGGTCGATGCGCATGCATTCTGGCGGTCCAGCGGCAACCGCCAGCTCACGGCCGAGGATCTGGCGCAGCTCGGGCCGGACAAGCTGGCGAAGCTGTTCACCGAGTACAGCTTGCGCGAGGTCTACGACTACGAAACCCATGTGCGCATCGGCGAGGAGCTGGAAGCGCGCGGCGCGCTGCCGTCGACCTTCATGTCCTTGGCGCCTGGCAGCCACGACCCGGATGTCTGGCATGACGTGAACCGCATGCTGACGCTCAACGGCGAGCAGACGCGCCGCGGCTTGGAGAATCACATCTGCCCGCTGCAGTTCGACATCGTCGATCGGCTCATCCAGCGCTTCAGCAATCCGGGCGAGCTGGTGTTCGACCCGTTCGGAGGCCTGTTCACCGTGCCCTATCGCGCGCTCAAGCTCGGCCGCAGGGGCCGCGCCGCGGAGCTGAGCACGCCCTACTTCATGGACGGCATCCGGTACCTGCAGGCGGCGGAGCGCGAGATTTCCATGCCGGGCCTGTTCGATGCGATCGAGGGCACCGGTACCGACATGGACCGGGCCGCATGACCGACCAGCTATTCCCCCGCCAGCCGCGCCGCATGTTGCAGCCCCGGAAGTCGCAGCTTCGCGACCAGCTGGCCCAGGCCGCCAGCGAGATCGAGCGGCTGCGCGCCGAAAACGAACGCCTGCGCGCGCCGTGGTGGCGCCGCATCACCCTGAGCCGGCGCCGCGCGCCGAAGGACATCGCGTGAAGATTTTCAGAATCGACGATTGCGACTGGTGGATCGGTGAGGACGCCGAGAGCGTGCTGGCCGCGGTAAAGGACGAGACCGGCATGGAAGCCGAAGACCTGGAGGACTTCCATGAGATCAGCGATGACGACATGGACCGCCTGAAGTTCGTGGACACCGATGAGGGCGAGCGCACCATCGGCGACCCGCGCACCTTCCGCCAGCAACTGGCGATCGAGGTCGCCCAGGGCGGCAATTTCCCCCGCATGTTCGCTACGACGGAGTTCTAACCATGACCCCGAACATCACCCCCGAGGCGCTGGCCGAGCTGATCGCTCCGATGCTGGCTGGCACGTATCACTGCAATCGCGTGTGGGACGCTTGGCGCGTCGGCACGATGAGCGAGGCTGATTTCGCCCGCGTCGATGAGTCCGACACGCCGCACGAAATCGCGACGGCCATCCTTGCCGCCCTCCCCGAGCTACTGGCAGCGCAGCCGCAGGAAAGCACCATCGTGGGAATTGCGCGGCGCAACCTGCGGCAGTTCCTGGACAAGGCTTCGTTCTCCAACTCCGTCGATCACTGGTCCGCGCTGAACTGCCTGGAGGTGCTGGAGTCGGCTCTGGCAGCGCAGCCGGCGAGCAGCGCGGGCGATCTGGAACCGGATGATGCGATGGTCGAACGCGTGATTGAGGCACTGGCCAGAGCTGGTCTGCAACCACCGGATCGGCCGCGTATCCGCCTCATGCTGAACGCCGCTGTCGCCGCCCCCGTCGCCGGTGAGGCTGCTGCTGTGCCGGAGGTGGCCGAGCAGGACGTGTACACGCTGATCGGCCACTCGGCAGGACTGGTGCTGCGAGGTGAGAACGACATGCCCGAGTACTTCATGGAGCTGGCGGGGAAACTGGCACGCCAGTTGGGCAATCGCGCTCTATCCGACCGGATCGCAGCAATGGCCGCCGCGCCGGCGCCGGAGGTATCGCGGTGAGCACGAACTGGGTCATCCGTGTGGCCGGCTATGGCTCCTTCCTGTTCGTCGGAACGGAAGAAGAGGCCGAGGAAATGCGCCGGCACAAAGCCAGATGGGAACGCGCCGTAGCGCACAAGCGACCGGCCGATGCGCAAGAGGTGGCGGAACAAACGCCAAGCCGGTGCGATAACCATCCGGGATGGGGCGATAGGCACATAACGCAAAGCTGCTGGTGCGATGACGAATCGTGCTACGCGAATGCGCTGGAGCGCAGGGAAGCCGCGACCGCGCCGGAGGTGACGAGTGGATAGCTGGCAGCCGATCAGCACCGCACCCGAGGGCGTCACCGTCGCGACCAAGATCGACGACCAGCACGGCCCGCGCAACGAGCAGCCGCTGAAGCGCCGCGGGAACCTCTGGTGGTTCCCCGACGACAGCATGTACGTCTACTACACGCCGACGCACTGGCGCTATCCGCAGGGAGCAGCACGATGAGCGCAGCGCAGAACATCCCGTGGGAACACCGCGCCATCGGCGCCGAGGAAGTCGGCCAGATCCTGGGCCTGGCGCCGCGGACCGTGCTCGAGACGGTGGCCTGCCGACCTGACTTCCCGATCAGGCTGACGATGCGGCCGGCGACGTGGGTTGCCGGCGAGGTCGTCGAGTGGCGCGACCGGAATCGTGCAGGCCTGCCGAAGGGCCGGAAACGATAACGGCCCGCCAGGATTACGCCAGACGAGCCGCTAAGGCTTGTGCCGCAAGGATCTTTGGTGCCGAAGGTGGGACTCGAACCCACACGCTTTTAAGGGCGGCGGATTTTGAGTCCGCTGCGTCTACCGATTCCGCCACTTCGGCGCGGCCGCGAAGTATAGCCGACCGCAACCGGCTGCGACAGGGGTAAATCCTTCATCTTCGTTGGGATCGCGATCCAACCAGGGTCAGCGCGGCTGCCGCTATAATTTCCGTTCCCAAACCTTAACGAGCAAGCGATGTCGGCATTGCGGGGCCTGCGTATCCTGGTGGTCGAGAACGACGAAATGAACGCCACGCTGCTGGAATTGCAGCTTGCCCAAGCCGGCGCCGACGTGATCGGCCCGGCCGAATCGGTGCGGGAAGCGCTTGTACTGATCGACCAGGAGCGGCCGGATCGGGCGGTGCTCGATTTCCGCCTGGCCGCCGGCGAGACCAGCGAGGCGGTCGCGCGGATGCTGACCGAGCGTGCGATCCCGTATGTGCTGGCCACCGGCGTCGCGGCCGAATCGCTTCCTGCCGGCTTCGCCGCTGGAGTGGTGCTGACCAAGCCCTATCTGTCGGAACAGCTGATCAAGGCGCTGGGCGATGCTCACGCGAAAATGACCGCTCGCCCTTGAGAATCCCGGATCGGGAGCCTGCCCCGCAGGGATCGATTCGAGGGATTTCGCCATCAACGCTCACAACCGATCGCCCCCTCCTGTCTGGCTACCTGCCAACAGCGTCACGGGAGACTTGCTATGCGCCATCGATTGGTCCAGTCATGAGCTGGGACCGATGCAGGAATGGCCGCAGAGTCTGCGTTCGGCACTGTCGATCTGCCTGAGCTCGCGCTTCCCGATGGTGATCCGCTGGGGCACGCGGATGATCAATCTCTACAACGACGCCTATATCCCGATCCTGGGGATGCGCCATCCCTTCGCCTTCGGGCGCGCGGCGGCCGAGGTATGGCCCGACGTGTGGCCGACGGTGGGCGCGCAGGCCGAACAGGTGATGGCCAGCGGCGAGTCGACCTGGAACGAGCACGTCCCATTCGTGATGATGCGCAACGGCTACAGCGAAGAGGTGTATTTCACCTTTTCCTACAGCCCGCTGTTCGACGACCACGGCGGCATCGGCGGCGTGCTGTGCGTGTGCACCGAGGACACCGCCCGGATCAAGCTGGAACGCGAGCGCGACGCGTTGCTGAAGGCACTGGATGCGCAGCGCACGCAGATGGCCGACGCGTTCGAGCAGTCGCCGGCGGCGCTGGCGATCCTGCGCGGCCCGGACTATGTGGTCGAAAGCGTCAACCGCCGCTACCAGCAACTGGTCGGGCCGCGCGAAGTGGTCGGCAAGCCGCTGGCCGAGGCGATCCCGGAGATCCAGCAGCAAGGCTTCATCCGCCTGCTCGACAACGTGCGCGCCAGCGGCCTGCCCTTCACCGGCGAGTCGATGACCTTCAACCTGCGCCGCACACCGCACGAAACCGTCTCGGAAACCACGCTGGAATGCGTGTATCAGCCGATGCGCGACGCCGAAGGCAAGGTCACCGGGGTGCTGGTCCACGGCATCGACCGCACCGAGCAGACGCGCGCGCAGGCCCACGACAGCTTCCTGTTGATGCTCGAGGATGCGCTGCAGAACCTCGACAGCGCCGAGGCCATCTGCGAGACCGGCGCCGCGCTGCTCGGCCGGCACCTGCAGGCGAACCGCTGCGCGTACGCGATCGTCGATGCCGACGAAGATACCTTCGACGTACGCGCCGACTATGCCGACGGCACCGCGCATCTGACCGGGCGCTCGCGCCTCAGCGATTTCGGCAGCGACCTGCTGGAATGCATGCGCGAGAACCGGCCATGGGTGGTGCAGGACAGCGAAACCTATTCGCCGCCGCCGCACTTCGACAATGCCGGCTACCGGCGCCTGGGCATGCGCGCGTTGCTGAGCGCGCCCCTGCACAAGGCCGGGCGCCTGGTCGCCGTGGTCGGCGTGCACCAATTGCGGCCGCGGGTCTGGACCTCGGCGGAAATCGAACTGGTGCGGCTGGTCGCGGCGCGCTGCTGGGAATCGATGGAGCGCGCCAGCGCGCAGTCGGACCTGGCGCGCAGCGAAGCGCGCCTGCGCGAGTTGGCCGATGCGATGCCGCAGATCGTGTTCACCGCCACGCCCGACGGCGACGTCGACTATTTCAACCGCCGCTGGTACGAATACACCGGCCTGCCGGTCGGCGAAGCCAGCTACGACAGCTGGCGCAAGGTGCATACCGAGGATGGCCTGGCGCGGGCGCTGCAGGCCTGGCCGGACGCCGTGCGCAGCGGCCTGCCCTACGAAATCGAATACCCGCTGCGCCGCCACGACGGCAGCTATCGCTGGCACCTGGGCCGCGCGCTTCCGATCCGCGACGACGGCGGCCGGATCGTGCGCTGGATCGGCACCAATACCGACATCCACGATCGTCGTGTGGTCGAGCAGCGCCTGCAGGAAAGCGAACTGCGCTTCCGCAACCTGTGCGACAACGCGCCGGTGCTGATCTGGATGGCCAACGCCGATGGCGATTGCGAATACGTCAGCCGCCAGTGGTACCTGTTCACCGGACAGACCGAACAGGAGGCGATGGGCTCGGGCTGGATGGAGAAGATCCACCCCGACGACGCCGCGGCGGTCGGACGCACGCTGGCCCGCGCCGCCGCCGATCGCCGCGCCTTCAGCATCGAATACCGCCTGCGCCGCCACGACGGCGAGTACCGCTGGTGCGTGGATACCGCCTCGCCGCGCTTCAGCTCGTCGGGCCAGTTCCTCGGCTTCATCGGCTCGCTGCTGGACATCGCCGAGCGCAAGCGCATCGAGAACGCCACCGCCGCCGAGCGTGCGGCGTTGGAGATGATCACCACCGGCAAGCCGCTGGGCGCGGTGCTCGAATCGATCGCGCGCGGCATCGAGGCGCAGAGCGACGCGGGCCTGCGCTGCACCATCATGCTGGTCGACGAACACCGCCAGTGCCTGCTGGAAGGCGCCGCGCCGAGCATGCCCGTGGCGTTCCGCAAGATGGTCCACCGCCTGCCGATCGGCGAGCGCAGCGGCTGTTGCGGGCGCGCCGCGTTCCTGCGCCGGCAGGTGCTGTGCAGCGACGTGCGCGTGGACCCGAACTGGCAGGAATATCTGGTCGCGGCCACCGAAGCCGACATCGTGGCCTGCTGCTCCACGCCGATCCTGGCCAGCGACGGCCAGGTGCTGGGCGTGGTCGCGCTGTACCACCCGTTCGTGCACTACCCCACCGTGCACGAGCAGGACCTGGCGCGCTCGGCCTCGCATCTGGCCGGCATCATCATCGAACGCCGCGAAACCGATCAGCGCCTGCAACAGTTGCTCGCCGCCGAGCAGAGCGCGCGCGGCGAGGCCGAGCGCGCCAGCCGCATGAAGGACGAATTCCTGGCCACGCTGAGCCACGAACTGCGCACCCCGCTCAACGCGATCCTGGGCTGGTCGCGGCTGATGCAGGGCGAGGCGGTGCGCGAAAAGGACCTGAGCCGGGGCCTGGAAGTGATCGAGCGCAGCGCCCATGCGCAGGCGCAGATCATCGACGACCTGCTGGACATGAGCGCCATCCTGTCCGGCAAGGTGCGGCTGGAAGCCACCGAACTGGATCTGTGCGCGCTGGTCGGCGAAGCGATCGATGCGGCGCGGCCCGGCGCCGAGAGCAAAGGCATCGACATCGCCCTCACCCCGTGCAGCGACGCCCCGGTCCTGCCCTACCTCGGCGATGCGGTGCGCCTGCAGCAGGTGCTGACCAACCTGATCGGCAATGCGATCAAGTTCACCCCCAGCACGGGCAAGATCGCGGTGACGCTCGACAACAGCGCCACCCACCTGCGGATCAGCGTCAGCGACAGCGGCGTCGGCATCGATCCGCTGTTCCTGCCGCATGTGTTCGACCGCTTCCGCCAGGCCGACGCCAGCAGCACGCGCAGTGCCGGCGGCCTGGGCCTGGGCCTGGCGATCGCCAAGCAATTGACCGAAATGCACCACGGCCAGCTGTCGGTGAGCAGCGAAGGCGTCGGCCTGGGCGCCACCTTCACCCTGCTGCTGCCGCGCAACGATCCGCAAAGCCTGCATCCGGCGCGACGCAACGACGGCGCGGCGAACGCCGCCGCCGCGTTGCAGCGCGGCGGGATCCGCTTGAACGGCATGCGCGTGCTGGTGGTCGACGACGACATGGATTCGCGCGGCGTCACCCAGCGTTTTCTGCAGGAAGCCGGTGCGGTGGTCGACGCCGCGGTGTCCGCCGACGACGCCGAGTCGCTGCTGCGCGAGCGTCCGTACGATCTGCTGGTCAGCGACGTGGGCATGCCGCGCCGCGACGGCCACAGCCTGATCCGCAGCGTGCGCGCGCGCGGCGCCGGCGCGGTCAGCCGCATTCCGGCAATCGCGCTGACCGCATACGTGCGCGGCGAGGATCGTTCGCTGGCGCTGGAGGCCGGCTTCAACGCGCATCTGGGCAAGCCGGTGGATCCGGTCAAACTGATCGCGCTGGCCGCCTCGCTGGCTCAGCCGCACAGCGCCACCGAACAGGACCCGAACGCGCAAGCCGAACCGGCCTGAGCCGGCGCGGCGCCACGGCGCCGAACGCGTGCCGAGGCCGCCGCGGCGCGTGGCCGCTCAGTTGCGCTTGGCGCGGGCGAACGCGTCGGCCAAGGCGCTGTTCAATGGCGGCGCAGCCGGTGCGCGCGGCTTGCCGTTGCCATTGCCACCATTGCCGCCGCGCGCATCGCGCTCGCGCCGCGGCGCGCCCGGCGCCGGACGCGCGCCACCGTCGCGCTCGCCGCTACGCGCCGACGCCGGTGCAGGCGCATCGTCCAGGCGCCGGGTCAGCGCGATGCGCTTGCGCGCCACATCCACTTCCAGCACCTTGACCTTGACGATATCGCCGGCCTTGACCACATCGCGCGGATCCTTGACGTAGCTGTCGGACAACGCGGAGATGTGCACCAGGCCGTCCTGGTGCACGCCGATATCGACGAAGGCGCCGAACGCGGCCACGTTGCTGACCACGCCTTCGAGCACCATGCCCGGCTTGAGGTCCTTGATGTCCTCCACGCCGTCGGCGAAGCGCGCGGCCTTGAACTCCGGACGCGGATCGCGGCCCGGCTTCTCCAGTTCCTTGAGGATGTCGCGCACGGTCGGCACGCCGAACTTTTCGTCGGTGAACTGGTCCGGCTTGAGCGCGCGCAGGAAACCGCCGTCGCCGATCAGCGCCTTGATCGGCTTGCCGGTGGCGCCGACGATGCGCTCCACCACCGGATACGCTTCCGGATGCACCGACGAGGCGTCCAGCGGCTCGTCGCCATCGGCGATGCGCAGGAAGCCGGCGCATTGCTCAAAGGTCTTGTCGCCCAGCCGCGGCACCTTCAGCAGGTCCTTGCGGCGCTTGAACGGGCCGTTGTCGTCGCGGTGGCGGACGATGTTCTCGGCCACGCTGGCCGACAGCCCGGACACGCGCGACAGCAGCGCCGCCGAGGCGGTGTTGACGTGCACGCCGACCGCGTTGACGCAGTCCTCTACCCGCGCATCCAGCGCCCGCGCCAGGCGGTACTGGTCCACGTCGTGCTGGTACTGGCCCACGCCGATCGCCTTGGGCTCGATCTTGACCAGTTCGGCCAGCGGATCCTGCAGGCGCCGCGCGATCGACACCGCGCCGCGCAAGGACACGTCCAGTTGCGGGAATTCCTTGGCCGCGAATTCGGACGCCGAGTACACCGACGCGCCGGCCTCGCTGACCACGATCTTCTCCAGCGTCAGCTGCGGGTTCTGCTTGATCAGGTCGGCCGCGAGCTTGTCGGTCTCGCGGCTGGCGGTGCCGTTGCCGATCGCGATCAACTCCACGCCATGCTGCGTGCACAGCTGCCGGAGCGTGTGCAGCGACTGGTCCCACTGCTTGCGCGGCTCGTGCGGATAGATGGTATCGGTGGCGAGCAGCTTGCCGGTGGCATCGACCACCGCGATCTTGCAGCCGGTACGGATGCCCGGATCCAGGCCCAGGGTCACCCGCGCGCCGGCCGGCGCGGCCAGCATCAGGTCCTGCAGGTTGTCGCCGAACACCGCGATCGCCTCGGCCTCGGCCTTCTCGCGCGCCTGGTTGAACAGGTCCAGCAGCAGGTGCATGTGCAGCTTGGCGCGCCAGGTCAGGCGGCACGCGTCGAGCAGCCAGCGATCGCCGGGACGGCCCTGGTTGGCGATGCCGGCGCGCACCGCGACGCGGCCTTCGGCGTACTGGTGGCCGGCCTCGGCATCGCTGCCCGGGTCCAGTTCCAGATAGACGATTTCCTCGCGGCGTGCGCGGAACAGCGCCAGCAGCCGGTGCGAGGGAATCTTGGCCAGCGCCTCGGCGTGGTCGAAGTAGTCGCGGTACTTGGCGCCTTCCTGCTCCTTGCCTTCGGCAACGCGCGCGCGGATCACGCCGACGTCGGCGAGCCAGCCGCGCAGTTCGCCGACCAGCGCCGCGTCCTCGCCCCAGCGCTCCATCAGGATCGCGCGCGCGCCTTCCAGCGCCGCCTTGACGTCGGCCACGCCCTTGTCGGCATCGACGAAGCCGGCAGCGACACTGTCCGGGGTCAGCGACGGATCGGCCAGCAGGCCGTCGGCCAGCGGCTCCAGGCCGGCTTCGCGCGCGATCTGCGCACGGGTGCGGCGCTTGGGCTTGTACGGCAGGTACAGATCTTCCAGCCGCGACTTGGTATCGGCGGCGACGATCTCCGCGCGCAATTCGGCGCTGAGCTTGCCCTGCTCGTCGATGCTGGCCAGCACCGCGGCGCGGCGGTCTTCCAGCTCGCGCAGATAGGTCAGGCGGGTTTCCAGGTTGCGCAGCTGGGTGTCGTCGAGGCCGCCGGTGACTTCCTTGCGGTAGCGCGCGATGAACGGAACGCTGGCGCCTTCGTCGAGCAGGGCGATGGCGGCGCGGGCCTGGGCCGGCTGCGCGCCGATCTCGGCGGCGATGGTATTGGCGATCTGCTGGGCGAGCTGAGTGTCGTGCATTGCATCCGGCCGAAGCCGCCTTGCGGAAAACCCCATTTTCGCAGCGCCGGCGCCGTCCGGGAACCCGTTGACACGGGCGCGCCGACCTGTCGGCGTCGGCTCACGCCGCAGGCCGACTTGTCGGCATCAGCTCACGCCAGTGGGGCCGTCCAGCACGATGCGCACCTTGCGGACCAGCTCCTGGCGGTTGTACGGCTTGGACAGCACGTCGAATTCGGTGCCGCCGGCGTCGGTACGTTCGATCGAGGTCTCGGCATAGCCGGTGGTCAGCAGCACCTTGATCTTCGGCCGCCGCCGCCGTACTTCGCGCGCCAGCATCACCCCGTTGAGGCCGCCGGGCATGATCAGGTCCGAATACAGCAGGTCCACCTGCACGCCCTTGTCGAGCAGTTCCAGCGCTTCGCGCGCATTGTGCACGACATGGGTGGCGTAGCCCTGGTCCTCCAGGAACAGCCGCGCCAGTTCGGCGATGTCCGGCCGGTCCTCCACGATCAGGATCGTCTCGCTGCCCTGCCGGTCGGAGGCGCGGCGCGCGCGCGCGTCGCGCGGCGCCGGGTTCTCGACGTTGTCGTCGATTGGGAAGTACAGGCGCACCGTGGTGCCGTGGCCTTCTTCCGAATACAGCCGCACCGCGCCGCCGGACTGCTTGGCGAAGCCGTAGACCATCGACAGGCCCAGGCCGGTGCCCTTGCCCTCCTCCTTGGTGGTGAAGAACGGATCCAGCACGTGCGCCAGCACGTCCGCGGACATGCCACTGCCGTTGTCGGTGACCGACACGCAGACGTAGTGGCCGGGCAGCAGATTGTCGTAGGTGGTCGGTTCGTCGGCGCGGATCGAGACGTTGCGGGTCTGGATCACCAGGCGCCGTGCGGGCTGCTCGGCCATCGCATCGCGCGCGTTGATCAGGATGTTCAGCAGCGCCACTTCTGCCTGGGTCGGATCGATCCGGCAGTTGCGCAGGTCCGGCGCCAGGTCCAGCGAGAACACGATGCCGTCGCCCAAGGTGCGCTCGGCCACGTCGCTCATGCCGGCGACCAACGTGTTGAGGTTGAGCACGCGCCCCTCCAGCTTCTGCTTGCGCGCGAAGGCCAGCAGCTGCTGGGTCAGCCGCGCGGCCTGGCCGGACGCGTCGCGCGCGCGCTCCACGCTCTTGCGCAGCCGCGCCGGATCCAGCGGCTCGCGTTCCAGGCCGTGCTCGATCAGTTCCAGGTAGCCGGACATGACCTGCAGCAGGTTGTTGAAGTCGTGCGCGATGCCGCCGGTCAGCTGGCCCAGCGCCTCCATCTTCTGCGCCTGGCGCAATGCGTCTTCGGTATCACGGCGGCGGCTGACATCCAGCTGCGAGCCGAAGTAATAGACCAGCTCGCCGTGCTCGTTGTAGACCGGCGAGATGAACAGCGCGTTCCAGAAACTGGAACCGTCCTTGCGGTAGTTGAGGATTTCCACCGCCACTTCGTTGCGCGCGGCGATCGCCTCGCGCACGCTGTCCACGGTGTCGCGATCGGTGTCAGGTCCCTGCAGGAAGCGGCAGTTGTTGCCGAGCAGTTCTTCGCTGCTGTAGCCGGTCATTTCCAGGAATGCGCGGTTGACGAACACGATGGGATTGTCCGCCTGTCGCGGATCGGTCACGATCATCGGCATCCGCGTGGTTTCCACCGCGGCGAAGAAGATATCGCTGCGGTGCTCGGACAGATCGGCGGTGGTGCTTTCGTGGACGGTGACGCGCGAATTGCTGGAGTCGGGTGCGGGCATGGTCGAGGAGAGATCGATGCGAACCGCTGCTGGCCCGGCTAGGCGGGCGACCACACCGGGGTTCGCATGCCGGTGTCAACGCGAATAATACTGGTGCAAGCGTTCCACGACGATCTCGTCCTGCAGCGATTCCAGCGCCATGATCCGGACCCGGCGATCGCTCAGCGCGAGCACGCGCTCGACGTAGATCTCCGGCCCCTGGTCGGTCTCTTTCATCGATTTGCTGAAGCCATAGGGCATCACGCCCTTCTGGCCATCCTTGCTGCCACCGATATACAGAACGACCGACATGACGCTTCCTCTGCTGGGAATTCGTGGAACTGGCGCGCAGCCTACACAGCGCGTCGTGAGGGTGCTCTCCACGCAGGTTAATCGCGGCTGTTTGCCCGCAAATGACTTACGCCTGCCTCACGCCGGCTTAACCGGATCTGGGCATTAGTCGCGCACCTCCACGGCGACCGGCATGTATGGATCTCAAGAGCGGCTATCCCTTCTGGTCGGTGCGCAATGGCCTGATGCAGAGCTTCCCGCAGTTGCATAGCGACCTGCGCTGCGACGTGGCGATCGTCGGCGGCGGCATCACCGCGGCCTTGATCGCCGACGAACTGGTCGCGCATGGCCATGATGTCGCGGTGCTGGAGCAACGCGACATCGGCTGGGGCAGCACCGCGGCCAGCACCGCGCTGCTGCAATACGAGATCGACACGCACATGCTCGACCTGGCCAAGCGCTATGGCGAAGACGCCGCCGCCCTCGCCTACAGTTCCTGCGCGCAGGCGCTGGAGCAGTTGCGTGCGCTGGCGCGGCCGCTGCGCGACGTCGACTTCGGCTGGAACGACAGCCTGTACTACGCCAGCCGCCGTCGCCACGTGCGCGTGCTGCAGCAGGAACTGCAGCTGCGCGCGCGCCACGGCCTGGACGTGGAATGGCTGGACGCGCAGGCGTTGCGCGCCGGGTATGGCGTCGAAGCGCACGGCGCGATCCTCAGCCACCAGGCCGCGCGGGTCGATCCGTATCGCCTCACCTACCGCCTGCTCGGCCGCGCGCACAAGCGCGGCGCCGGCGTCTACGACCGCACCCGCATCGCCGACATCCAGGTCAACGGCCGCGGCGCCACCCTGCGCACCGACCAGGGCGTGCAGGTGCGCGCCGGCCACGTGGTGATGGCGGCCGGCTATGCCAGCCAGGGTTGGCTGGACCAGCGCGTGGCCAGGAACCGCAGCAGCTACGCCTTCGTCAGCGATCCGCTGGACGACGCCCAGCTCGGCGTACTGAAGGACACCATGGTGTGGGAAAGCGCGCGCCCCTATCTGTACCTGCGCAGCACCGGCAACGGCCGCATCGTCGCCGGCGGCGAGGACGACAGCGTCGACATCCCGATGCGCCGCGACGCGCGCGTGGACAGCAAGGCGCGCAAGCTGTGCCGCAAGATCGCCAAGGCGATGCCGGGCCTGCAGTTGCAGCCGACCTTCGCCTGGGCCGGCACCTTCGCCGAGACCGCCGACGGCCTGCCGTTCTTCGGCCCGCGCCCGCAGCACGGGCCGCGCATGCAGTTCGCGATGGCCTACGGCGGCAACGGCATCACCTACAGCATGCTCGGCGCCGGCCTGCTGCGCGCGCAGATCGAGCGCCGCGCGCATCCATTGAAGCAACTGTTCGGTTTCGCGCGGCTGGACTGAGCGTCAGCGCCGCCACGGCCACCAGCCGTGGCCGTGCAAGGCATAGCGGTCGGCGGCGCGCTCCAGCGGATTGCGCACGTCGACCCCGCCGCAAACGAAGTACACCGGCAGAAACAAGGGACCGAGCAGCAGGTATTGCAGCACGTGGGCGCGTTCGTGGTCGCCCAAGCGCACATTGGGATGCTGGCAGCGGCCGGCGGCATGTTCGTAGGTCGCGCACGCCACGTCCAGGTGGTCGGCACTGACCAGGATCACGTTGCCGAGCGTCAACGCCCCGCGCGGTCCCCAGGGGAAGCGGTCGAACACCAGCGCCAGCTCGCGCCGGCTGATCCGCGCGCGTGCGCCGAACGGCATGCCGGCGCATCCGGCGATCAAACCGATTAGCGTATTGGGCGAGGTCCACAGCGCGCCGAGCGCGAAACCGGCCAGGCGCAGCGCGTCCAGCGCCGGCCGGGTCAATCGGCTTCGTTGGGAATCAGCAGCCACAGGATCAGATAGACCAGGATGCCGGGAAACGCGGCCGAGGCGATCGAACCGACCACGTAGACCACGCGCAACAGCGTCGCGCTCCAGCCGAAGCGGTGCGCGATGCCGCCGATCACGCCGGCGAGCATGCGGTCGTTGAGCGAGCGCGACAGCGTAGGGGTGGACTGGGACATGGCGGCGGCTCCTGCGGCGAAGGCGCGCTCAGTCTGGGCGCGGCGCCGCGGACACGGCGTGACGGCGCAGCGCGGCCAGTTGCTGCGCGAACCAGGTCGCCGCGTCCTGCTCGGGCTGGCCCGGACAAGCGACCCGGTAGGCCTTCCCGCTGCTACTGCTGCGGCTGGCGCCGCGCTCGATGAACTGCTCCGCGCTGGCGGCCAGGTCGCGCTTGCGCAGGTAGTCGTACTTGCGTTGCAGATGCGCCTTGGCCTCCGCCGCCGGGTACCAGCTGCCGTTGCGCTGAAACCGGCACGGCGAAGCCTGCAAGGCCGCCAGCAGCGCGGCGATTTCGCGTTCGGCGACCGGCGATGGCGCCGCCGCGGCGGCGACCGTGCAGACGCAGGCCAGGCCGAACGCCAGCAAGCGCACACCTAGCCCGCGCGGGAATCGCGCAGCGCGCCGCATCACGCGTTCACTCGCCGCCATCGCGCTCGGCCAGCCAGCGGTGCAGCGCCGCCGGCACTTCGCGCTGCGCACGGCCGGACACGTAGATGCCGATGTGGCCGCCGCGAAAACTGAGTTCGGCATAGTCGTCGCTGCCGACCAGGCCGCGCAGCGCGCGCGAAGCGTCCGGCGGTACCAGGTGGTCCTGTTCGGCGTAGATGTTCAGCACCGGCATGGCGACCTTGGCCAAGTCCACCGCGTGCTCGCCGATGCGCGCGCGGCCATGCATCAGCGCGTTGTCCTGGTAGAACTGCTTGACGAATTCGCGGAAGGTCTCGCCGGCCAGGTCGGGCGAATCGAAGATCCATTTTTCCATACGCAGGAAATCTTCCAGCGCGCGCGGATCGTCGAGGATGTCCAGCAGCCCCACGTATTTCTGCAGGTTCAGCCGGAACGGCTTGAGCATCAGGTAACTGGCGTTCATCAGGTCCGCCGGCACGTTGCCCAGCGTGTCCACGAACAGGTCCACGTCCACCTGCCGCGCCCAGTTGGACAGCATGTTGTCCGGGGTATGGAAATCCACCGGCGTCACCATCGTCACCAGGTTGCGGACCTTATGCGGCTGCAGCGCCGCATAGCACAGCGAGAAGGTACCGCCCTGGCAGATGCCAAGCACGTTGATCGGCGCACCGCCAGCGGCGGCGCGCAGGTGATCGACCGCGCCGTCGATGTAGCGCAGCAGATAGTCTTCCAGGGTCAGGTAGCGCTCGGAACGGTCGGGATAGCCCCAGTCCAGCACGTAGACGTCCTCGCCCAGCGCCAGCAGGCCCTTGACCAGCGAGCGGTCGGCCTGCAGGTCGACCATGTACGGGCGGTTGACCAGCGCATACACGATCAGCAGCGGCACCTTCGCGGTGGGCGGCCGCTCGCCGACGAAGCGGTACAGCACCACCTTGCCGTCGCGCCACACTTCCTGCCGCTCGGTGACGCCGTACTGCACTTCGTCCAGTCCCGGCAGCACGCGCAGCCCTTCCATGAGCTTGCGCTGCAGCTCCAGCGTTTCCTGCAGCAGGTCGTCGCTGCTGAAGCTCAACGGCCCTTTCATGCGCGGCTCCTACGCGGCGCCGCAGCCGACTTGCCACGCGCCGGCTTGGCCGCAGCGGGCCTGGCTTTCGCGGCCGGGCTGGGCTTCGCACCAGCTTTGGACTTTGATTTCGCGACGGGCTTGGACTTGGCCGGCGGCTTGGACGTGGAAGCAGCACGCGCAGCGGACTGCTTGGTAGCGGCTTTGGTCCTCGCGCCAGCCGCCTTGGACGGCGCAGCGGCCGCAGGCCTGGATCGCGACGGCGGCCGCGGCGCGCCCTTGCCGCTCGCGGTCGGTTCGGAAGGCGCCGCCACAGGCGCAGCGCCCCGCTCCAACCGGCGCAGCCGCCGCTCCAGATCGGCGATATGCCGATGCGCCGCATCCAGCTCGGTGCGGGTGGGCAGGCCCAACTGTTCGCACAGCTGCTCGGTCTCGCGTTGCAGCAGCGCACGCAGGCGCATCTGCGCATTGGCGAAGCCGGCGTAGACCTCGCGGAATTCTTCCGACAGCGCGGACGCGGCGTAGGCCTCTTCGGCGGCATCGATCCACAGGTCGAACATCGCCCGCGCGTTGGTCAGCTGGCGGCCTGGATCCTCGTGCTCGCGCAGCTTGGCCTCGAACACGCCGAAGGCGCGATCGATCGCACCCTGCAACTGGCCCATGTAAGCCTGCAACTGCGCCTGGTAGTCCTGCTGCGCCTTGGCCAGCGCGCGCCAGCGCGCGTGGTGGTTGCGACCCGGGCCGAAGCCCGGCATCTGCAGCCACGGCCCGCTGTCGCGCTGCCAGCCCTGCAGCCATTGCGCCGCCTGCTGCAGCCAGGGATCCACGCCGGCCTGGCCGGCACCGCGCGCGGTGCCGAGCAGCCATTGCAGCATCTGCTCGCGCTGGCCCTGCACCTGCTGTTTCCAGGCGTCGGCCACGTCGGCACTGCTGGCATCGCGCCCGGCGAACTGTGCCGCCACCTGCTGCATCGCGCCGAACCACTCGCCGGCCTGCTGCTGCAACTGCGACACCGCGTCCTCGGCCTGCGCGCCGGTACCGCGCGGCAACCACTGCGCCCAGGCGTCGATCGCCTCGCGCCACGAACCGTGGCCGGCACCGTCGGCGGGCGCTTGCGCGGCCGCGCCGCCGCCCTGGCGCAACGCGTCGCTCCACGCGCCCCAGTACTGCCGCGCCAACGCTTCGAAATCGCCGGCACCGCTGCCGCCGCTAGCCTTCATCGCCACCCTCCCAGGTCAGACGGGGATGATAGCAACCTGCCGCCGCTCAAGGCTTGGGAATGCGCAGGGTCTTGCTGATCATCAGCGATCCGGACAGCGCGAACAGCAGCACCAGCGGGTGCAGCAGCCACGGTCCCAGCCGCCATTGGCCCCACCACAGCGCATCGCCGAGATGGCCCAGGTGCGCGGCGACCGCGAGCACGATCACCAGCGCCAGGCTGCTCGGGATCGGCGTGCCTTCGAAATACGGCACCTTGTCGCCGTCGCCAGCCAGCTGCTCGGCGGTGACGTTGTAGCGCGCCAGGCGGCTGACCCCGCAGCACACGAAGAAACTCAGCACCAGCCAGTCCCAGCCGCCCTGCATGCCGCATGCATAGGCCAGCGCCGCCGGGGCGACGCCGAAGGAGATCACGTCGGCCAGCGAATCCAGTTCGCGGCCGAGCGTGGACGAGGACTTGCGCCAGCGCGCCACGCGCCCGTCCAGCGCATCGAACACGAACGCCAGCGGAATCAGCGCCATGCCGATCAGAAGGTCGCTGCGCCGGCCCTCCTGTAGGAAGCGCATCGAGGCGAACACCGCGCCGGTGCCGCAGAAGGCATTGGCCAGGGTGAACCAGTCGGCCAACTGGAATTCGCGCAGCATCGAAAAGTGGCGTTTCATCGGCATAGCGTGGCGGATCCGGCGTGAGAAGGGTGCGACCGGCACAGGGTAGCGTGGCGCCACCGCACTGGCGAGGACCGGCGCCATGGCGCCCTCGCCCGGCGCTGCTACGCTCCGCACCTTCCCTCCCGACAGGTGCTTCCCATGCAGACCGTCCTGATCACCGGCGCCGCCAGCGGCATCGGCGCCGGCATCGCCCGCGAACTGGCCGCCGGCGGCCGCCACCTCGTCGTCAGCGACCTGGATGCGGACGCGGCCGCCGCCGTGGCCGCGCAACTGCGCGAGGCCGGCGGCTCGGCCGAGGCGGTGGCGCTGGACGTGGCCAGCGAGGCCAGCATCGGCGCGGCGCTGGCGGCGATCTCGCGGCCGCTGGACGTGCTGGTCAACAACGCCGGGCTGCAGCACGTGGCGCCGCTGCAGGACTTCCCGATGGCCAAGTGGAGCTTGTTGATCGAGGTGATGCTGACCGGCGTGGCGCGCCTGACCCAGGCCGTGCTGCCGGGCATGCGTGCGCGCGGCTTCGGCCGCATCGTCAACATCGGCAGCATCCATTCGCTGGTCGCCAGCCCGTACAAGAGCGCCTACGTCGCCGCCAAGCATGGCCTGGTCGGGTTCTCCAAGGCCGTGGCGCTGGAAACCGCCGACACCGACATCACCATCAACACGCTATGCCCGAGCTACGTGAAAACCCCGCTGGTGGACAAGCAGATCGCCGACCAGGCGCGCACCCGCGGCATTTCCGAAGCCGACGTGATCGCGCAGGTGATGCTCAAACCGATGCCCAAGGGCGTGTTCATCGACTACGACGAACTGGCCGGCTGCGTCGCGTTCCTGGCCTCGCCGGCGGCGCGCAACATCACCGCGCAGACCATCGCCATCGACGGCGGCTGGACCGCGCAGTAGCGGCGCGCCGCGTTCCGGCAAGACGGGCGCCGGCAGGAACCGCAATCGATGCTGGCGAATTTTTCGCCAGCCTGGCGACAGCCGTTGCGCTGCAACGCGCTCGAAGTCTTATCCACAGCGTTTGGCCGATTCCATCCACACCCGCTGTGGAGAAACGCAGCCGGTACTGGCGAAATTTTCGCCACACACAAAAATCGGACAGCAGTCTCAGCGACTTGCCACGCTTGCCCACAGGCTTGTGCAGGATCGATCCACAGCCGCTGTGGACAAGCGCGGCGCAGGCGCGATGCCGCTCAGACCCGCGAATAGCGCCACGACAGCATGCGCCCGTCGCGGTACGGCATCACTCCGTGGAACGGGCGCGGATCGCCGTCGAACACCAGCGGCAGGAAGTGGCGGTCGCCCTCCCACAGCGGCAGCGCGTCCATCTCCGCCACCGGCACCCAGGCCAATGTGCCCTCGGCGTTCTCGGTAAACGGTTCACCGCTGTAGGCGCTGATCAGGAACAAGAAGCCCAGCCAGTCTTCGCCATGCTTGCCGAAACCGGGCCAACTGATCGTGCCGCGCAGTTGCAGCGCGTCGCATTCGATGCCGGCCTCTTCGCGGATCTCGCGGCGCATGCCGTCCAGTACGTCCTCGTCCGCCTCGACCTTGCCACCCAGGCCGTTGTACTTGCCCAGGTGGTGGTCGCCGGGCCGCGCGTTGCGATGGATCAGCAACACCTTGGAGCGGTCGGGCGACAGCACGTAGCCCAGCGTGGCGACGATCGGGGTGTAAGGCATGCGGCAGGCGGGCGAGTCGGCGGGCGCGCAGTATGCCGCATCCGCCACGGCCGACGATCAGGGCGCGGGCGCCGCCGCGTCCTCGGCCCGGCGCCGCAGCGGCCCGGCAGGCTTCAGCGTGGCCACGCCATGGCCGCGCTCGGCCAGGTATTCCAGCCACTTGCTGAGGAAGGTGTTCATGCGCATGCGGTGACTGATCAGTTCCGCCGGCGGCGGATACAGCCCCATCACGTCCTGCCAGCGGCGGCCGACGTAGCAATGCGTGGTCTCGGCCTGGCGCGCGTCGCGGTACAGGCGCACGTAGGCCGACGGATCCGGCTCGCCGGTGAGCGGGTCGCACAGGTCGTAGGTGATGCGCAGTTCCACCGTGTAGCGGTGGTGTTCGATCACGTCCAGGCGCAGGTCCAGGCCGTCGCCGATCGAGGACAGGTAGCTGCCCACGGCCAGGTCGGACGGCACGAACAGCCGGTTCAGGTGCACGAAGTTCTCGGCGTACAGCCCCATCAGCCAGCCGAATCGGCTCAGCCGGGGGATGCGTTCGCTGCGGGTCAGGGCGTGCTGCATGGAACCGATGCTACACGCTGCGACGCCGCCGCGGCAGCATTGACGGATCGCCCGCGCCGGCCTACCTTGGAAGTCTCGGCACCGAGGCGCGATCGCCTCACAGATGGGCCGATTTCACGCAGGCGCCACGATCCACGCTGCCGCGCTCAGAACATCTCGCGCTGCAGCCCCAGCGTCGCCAGCACCTTGCTGGAAATCTCCTCGATCGAGGTATGCGTGGTGCTCAGCGTCGGGATCCGCTCCATCCTGAACATGGTCTCGGCCGCGGACACCTCGCGCCGACACGTCTCCAGGTTGGAATAGCGCGAATTTGGCCGCCGTTCCTGGCGGATCTGCTGCAGCCGATCCGGATCGATGGTCAGCCCGAACAGCTTGCTGCGATACGGACGCAAGCGCGGCGGCAGCCGGTCGTGCTCCAGATCCTCCTCGGTCAGCGGATAGTTGGCCGCACGCACGCCGTAGTGCAGCGCCAGGTAGATGCAGGTCGGCGTCTTGCCGGCGCGCGAGACGGCGACCAGGATCAGGTCGGCCTCGTCGTAGTTGATCGCGATGCCGTCGTCGTGGGTCAGCGCGAAGTTCATCGCGTTGATACGGCGATGGTAGGTCTCGAAATCGACCAGGCCGTGCGCCTGCCCCACCCGCGAATGCCGCGGCGCGTTCAACTCGCGCTCCAGCGGCTCGATGAACGGCGCGAACACGTCGAGCATCAAGGCCCCGCTTTCCGACAGCAGCATGCTCAGCTGCGGATCGACGCAGGAATTGACCACGATCGGCCGCACCTGATAGCGCTCGCCTGCGGCATGGATGCGCTGCGCCGCCTCGCGCGCTTTTTCCGGATCGTCTACGAACGACATGCGGTCGGTGACGAAGCTGAAACCGCTGAACTGGGTGAGCAGGCTATGCCCAATGGTTTCAGCGGTGATACCGGTTCCATCGGACACGTAGAACACCGGTCGGATCGTCGACATTGCCTGGATTCTCCTTGCTGAAACCCAACGGATGCCCCCGGCCGCGCTTGTGCCGACTCGGGTGCGCACTGCATGATATCGGCTTCTTCCCCCACGGACGCGGCCACTCTGCCCGCCTCGGGCGATGGCCCAACGGAGCATCGCGCTTGAACGAGAACATCCTTTGGTTGCACGAGTTGCGCCTGACCGACTTGGCCCGCGTCGGCGGCAAGAACTCCTCCCTCGGCGAAATGATCGGCAACCTGGCGGGTTTGGGAGTCTCGGTACCCGGCGGCTTCGCCACCACCGCCGAAGCGTTCAAGGCGTTCGTCGCCCACAACAATCTCTATCAGCGCATTTTCGACAAGCTGGCAACGCTGGACGTGGAAGACGTCGGCGCGCTGACCGTGGCCGGCAAGGAAATCCGCGGCTGGGTCACCGATGCGCCGCTGCAGCCCGAGCTGGACCAGGCGATCCGCGAGGCTTACGCCCAACTGTGTGCAGAGAACGGCGGCGGCGACGTCGCGGTGGCAGTGCGCTCGTCTGCAACGGCAGAAGACCTGCCCGACGCCAGCTTCGCCGGCCAGCAGGAGACCTTCCTCAACGTGACCGGCGCCGACGACGTGCTGCACAAGGTCAAGGAAGTCTTCGCCAGCCTGTACAACGACCGCGCCATCGCCTATCGCGTGCACCACGGCTTCAAGCACGAGGACGTGTTCCTGTCGGCCGGTGTGCAGCTGATGGTGCGCTCGGGCGTCGGCGCCGCCGGCGTGCTGTTCACGCTCGACACCGAGTCCGGTTTCCGCGACGTGGTGTTCGTTACCTCAAGCTTCGGCCTCGGCGAAATGGTCGTGCAGGGCGCGGTCAATCCCGACGAGTTCTACGTCTACAAGCCCACCCTCGCCGCCGGCAAGCCGGCGATCCTGCGCCGCTCGCTGGGCAGCAAGATGATCCGCATGGTGTATTCGGACGTGCCCGGCGAGCGCGTGCGCATCGAAGACACCCCCGCCGAGCTGCGCAACACCTTCTCGATCAGCGACGAGGACGTGCAGGAACTGTCCAAGCAGGCGCTGGTGATCGAAAAGCACTACCAGCGGCCGATGGACATCGAGTGGGCGAAGGACGGCGTCAGCGGCAAGCTGTTCATCGTGCAGGCGCGCCCGGAGACGGTGAAGTCGCGCGGCCATGCCACCCAGATCGAGCGTTTCGCGCTGGAGCAGCGCGGCACGGTGATCGCAGAAGGCCGCGCCATCGGCCAGAAGATCGGCGCCGGCGTCGCCCGCGTGGTGCGCAGCCTGGACGACATGAGCCGGGTGCAGCCCGGCGACGTGCTGGTCGCGGACATGACCGATCCGGATTGGGAGCCGGTGATGAAGCGCGCCTCGGCGATCGTCACCAACCGCGGCGGCCGCACCTGCCACGCGGCGATCATCGCCCGCGAACTGGGCGTGCCGGCAGTGGTCGGCACCGGCAACGCGATGGAGCTGATCGAGGACGGCCGCGAGGTGACGGTGAGCTGCGCCGAAGGCGACACCGGCTTCATCTACGCCGACCTGCTGCCGTTCGACCGCACCACCACCGATCTGGGCAACATGCCGCCGGCACCGCTGAAGATCATGATGAACGTGGCCAACCCGGAGCGCGCGTTCGACTTCGGCCAGCTGCCCAACGCCGGCATCGGCCTGGCGCGGCTGGAAATGATCATCGCCGCGCACATCGGCATCCATCCCAATGCGCTGCTGGAATACGCCAAGCAGGACGCGGCGACCAAGAAGAAGATCGACGAGAAGATCGCCGGCTACGCCGACCCGGTCAGCTTCTACATCAACCGCCTGGCCGAAGGCATCGCCACGCTGACCGCGTCGGTGGCGCCGAACCCGGTGATCGTGCGCCTGTCGGACTTCAAGTCCAACGAATACGCCAACCTGATCGGCGGCAGCAACTACGAGCCGCACGAAGAGAACCCGATGATCGGTTTCCGCGGCGCCAGCCGCTACGTCGATCCGAGCTTCTCGGCCGCGTTCGCGCTGGAATGCAAGGCGGTGCTCAAGGTCCGCAACGAGATGGGCCTGGACAACATGTGGGTGATGATCCCGTTCGTGCGCACCCTGGAAGAAGGCCACAAGGTCATCGAGGTGCTGGAGAAGAACGGGCTCAAGCAGGGCGAGAACGGCCTGAAGATCATCATGATGTGCGAGCTGCCGTCCAATGCGCTGCTGGCCGACGAATTCCTGGAGATCTTCGACGGCTTCTCGATCGGTTCCAACGACCTGACCCAGCTGACCCTGGGCCTGGATCGCGATTCCTCGATCGTGGCGCACCTGTTCGACGAGCGCAACGCCGCGGTCAAGAAGCTGCTGTCGATGGCGATCAAGGCCGCGCGCGCCAAGGGCAAGTACGTCGGCATCTGCGGCCAGGGCCCGTCGGACCATCCTGATCTGGCCGAGTGGCTAATGCAGGAAGGCATCGAGTCGGTGTCGCTGAATCCCGACACCGTGGTCGATACCTGGCTGCGCCTGGCCAAGCTGAAAGCCGCCGGCTGATGGGCACGGCAGCAACGTTGCTGGCGGCGGTCGCGGCGGCGACCGCCACCGCACCGTCGGCGCAGACGCAGCGACCGTTCAACTGGCGAGACCTCGATTGGGCGCAGTACGCGCTCAACTGGGGCGTGGCGCTGGTCATCCTGGTGCTCGGGATGTGGATCGCCAAGCGCTTGAGCCAGTGGCTGCACCGCGCGCTGGTCCGCGCGCGGGTGGAGACCACGCTCAGCAACTTCCTGCGCAACGTCGCCTATGCCTTGCTGCTGGTGCTGGTGTTCGTCACCGCGCTGCAGAAGATCGGCGTGCCGCCGACCTCGCTGTTCGCGGTGCTCGGCGCGGCCGGCCTGGCGGTCGGCCTGGCGCTGAAGGATTCGCTGTCCAACATCGCCTCGGGGGTGATGCTGATCGTGCTGCGGCCGATGCGCGACGGCGACCACGTTGTGGTGGCCGGCCAGGAAGGCATCGTCGACGAGATCCGGATCTTCCAGACCCGCATCCGCAGCTTCGACGAGCGCATGATCACCCTGCCCAACAGCACCATCACCACCGCGCCGATCGTCAATTACAGCACCCTGCCCAACCGGCGCCTGGAGATCACGGTGGGCGTGGGCTATGGCGACGACCTGAAGAAGGCGCAGCATTTGCTGCTGCAGATCGCGCAGGACAATCCGAACATCCTGGAGACGCCGGCGCCGTTCGTGCAGGTCACCAACCTGGGCGAGAGCACGGTGGACCTGATGCTGTTCGCCTACGCCAGGAACGGCGACTTCGGCGCGGCCAAGAGCAGCACGCTGGAGAACATCCGCAACCAGTTGCTGGAGAACGGGCTCAGCATTCCCTACCCGCAGCGCGATCTGCACGTGTACCACCACGACGCCGATGGGCGGCCGATCGCCGAGCTGTTGCTGAAGGGCGTGACCGACGACGGCGAGACCAAGCAAGGGCCGCCGCTGGCCCGTTGACGCAGATCATTGCGCGAGGCCGCGCCGGACAGGCGCGGCCTGCGTGTCGCGCAGCGCGACTCAGCGTGCGCCGTTGCCCTGCCCGCTCAATGCGCCCATGAACGGGCGGTAGTAGCGCAGCTCGTCGATCGAGTCGTGCACGTCGCTGAGCGCGGTGTGCGAGGAGGTCTTGTTCAGTCCCGAGGCGACCGATGGCGCCCAGCGCCGCGCCAGTTCCTTCAGCGTGGACACGTCCAGGTTGCGGTAGTGGAAGAAGCGCTCCAGCCGCGGCATCTGCCGGTGCAGGAAGCGCCGGTCCTGGCAGATCGAGTTGCCGCACATCGGCGACGCGCCCGGCTTGCACCACTGCGCCAGGAATGAAACGGTCTGCGCCTCGGCCTGGCCCAGGGTGGTCTTGCTGTCGAGCACGCGCTGCCACAGCCCGGAATGGCGATGCTGGTTGCGGTTCCACTCGTCCATCGCCTGCAGGGTCTGCAGCGGATGCGCGATGGCGAACTCCGGGCCCTCGGCCAGCACGTTGAGCTGGCTGTCGGTGACCACCGTGGCGATCTCGATGATCGAATCCTTGTCGGTATCCAATCCGGTCATTTCCAGATCGATCCAGATCAGACGATCGTTGTCCACGTGCGGTTCCGCCATATCACCATCCAGTCGTTCGCGGCGGCGCTGCCGGCGCGGGGGTTTCGTATCGGTCGTGCATGATACCGCGCGTGACCCGGCGGCTTCACATTGGCCAGCGCCGCGGCGTTCAACCGCCGAGCAGCGGCTTGCCGCGTTTGGCGCGGAAATAGTTGGTCAGGCGCAGCCCGGCCGGCGCCGCCAGCACCCCGCCGCGCACCTGCACGCGGTGGTTGTGGCGCGGATCGGCAACCAGGTCGAACACGCTGCCGCAGGCGCCGGTCTTCGGATCGGCTGCCGCGAACACCAGCTGCGCCACGCGCGCATGCACCACCGCCATCGCGCACATCGCGCACGGCTCCAGGGTTACGTACAGCGTGCTGCCGACCAGGCGGTGATTGCCGAGCCGGCGCCCGGCCTGGCGCAGCGCCACGATCTCGGCGTGCGCGCTGGGATCGTGCTCGGCGATGTTGAGGTTCCAGCCCTCGCCCAGCACCTCGTCCTGCGCCGAGACCAGCACCGCGCCGACCGGGATCTCGTCGAACTCGCGCTCGGCGCGATCGGCCAGGGCCAGCGCGTGCAGCATCCAGCGCTCGTCGCGCGCGGCGGTGTCGCTGTCGGCGTTCATCGCGCCGCGGCGTGCTTGCGCACGAACTCGGCGAACACCGCCAGCGTGGCTTCGCTGACATGGTGCTCGATGCCCTCCGCATCGCGCCGCGCGATGTCCTCGTCGATGCCCAGCGCCAGCAGGAACTGCTCCACGGTCTGGTGCCGCTGCCGGCTGGCCGCCGCCAGCGCTTCGCCGTCGGGGGTCAGGAACACGCCGCGATACGGCCGCTGGATCACCCAGCCGCCCTTGACCAGCCGCTTGAGCATCTTCGCCACGGTCGGCTGGGCCACACCCAGGCGCGCGGCGATGTCCACCTGCCGCGCCTCGCCGCCGTCGGCCAGCAGGTCGGAAATCAGCTCCACATAGTCCTCGATCAGCTCCAGGCGGTGCGCCTCGCGCACCTGGCGGAAGCTCTCGACCTGCACTTCGGCGTCGAGCAGCACCGCCCCCGGTGCCGTCAACTTCCCGCTTTTCTGCATCGCAACGCCCTTGTCCGGTGCCGGCGAACGCCGGCCGCTGCCTATTCTGGCCGAAATCGCGCCTATCGCAGCGATTCGATTTGCCAATGCTAACTAGAATAGCAAGTGCTATATACTCGATCGCGCTCCTCCCACGCACGTTTCCGCCATGGCCGATCCCCTGCCCCTGCCCGAGTCCAACGCCGCCTGGCCGCAGGCCAGCGAGCCGCCGCGGCGCAGCCTGGGGCGCATGAACGGCAGCGTCGCCGTGCCCAGCGGCGGGCTCGGCTGGCGCCGCTTCCTGGCCTTCCTGGGGCCGGGCTACATGGTCTCGGTGGGCTACATGGATCCAGGCAACTGGGCCACCGACATCGCCGGCGGCTCGCACTTCGGCTATCTGCTGCTGTCGGTGATCCTGCTGTCGAACCTGATGGCGATCGTGCTGCAGGGGCTGGCGGCGCGGCTGGGCATCGCCACCGGCCGCGACCTGGCGCAGGCCTGCCGCGAGCACTATTCCAAGCCGGTCAACTTCCTGCTGTGGCTGGCCTGCGAGGCGGCGATCGTGGCCTGCGACCTGGCCGAGGTGATCGGCACCGCGATCGCGCTGAAGCTGCTGTTCGGCATCCCGCTGACCCTGGGCGCGATCATCACCGCGATCGACGCGCTGCTGGTGCTGTACCTGATGCGGCGCGGCTTCCGCACCCTGGAGGCGTTCGTGATCGCGCTGCTGCTGGTGATCTTCGCCTGCTTCATGGTGCAGATCCTGCTGGCTGCGCCGCCGCTGCGCGAGGTGCTGGCCGGCTTCATTCCGCGCGCCGAAGTGGTGACCAATCCGGCCGCGCTGTACCTGGCGATCGGCATCATCGGCGCGACGGTGATGCCGCACAACCTGTACCTGCATTCGTCGATCGTGCAGACCCGCGCCTACGAACGCAGCGACGACGGCCGCCGCTCGGCGCTGCGCTGGGCGCTAGCCGACAGCACCATCGCACTGAGCCTGGCGCTGTTCGTCAACGCCGCGATCCTGGTGCTGGCCGCGGCGGTGTTCCATGCACACGGCCGGACCGACGTGGAGGAGATCGAGCAGGCCTACGAGCTGCTGGCGCCGATGCTCGGCGTCGGCCTGGCCTCGACCCTGTTCGCGGTGGCGCTGCTGGCCTCGGGCATCAACTCCACGGTGACCGCGACGCTGGCCGGGCAGATCGTGATGGAAGGCTTCCTGCACCTGCGCATCCCGGCCTGGGCGCGGCGCCTGCTGACCCGCGGCCTGGCGATCGTGCCGGTGGTGGTGGTGACCTGGCTGTACGGCGAGCAAGGCACCGCCAAGCTGCTGGTGCTGAGCCAGGTGCTGCTGTCGATGCAGCTGCCGTTCGCGG
Source organism: Xanthomonas sp. GW (assembly GCF_014236815.1). Taxonomy (NCBI): domain Bacteria; kingdom Pseudomonadati; phylum Pseudomonadota; class Gammaproteobacteria; order Lysobacterales; family Lysobacteraceae; genus Xanthomonas; species Xanthomonas sp. GW. The sequence goes on along the minus strand of NZ_CP051189.1, from coordinate 2,511,221 downwards.
TGATCCCGCTGGTGCGCTTCGTCGCCGACAAACGCAAGATGGGCGCGCTGGTCGCGCCGCGCTGGCTGATCGGGCTGTCGTGGGTCATCGCCGCGCTGATCGTGGCGCTGAACGTGAAGCTGCTCGGCGATACCTTGCTGCACTGAGCCGACGCAAAGCATCAGGCACCGCGCTGACGCGTCTGCCCGAGGCGATCCGGCGCAGGCGTTGTCCGGCGCCAGCGGCGCCTGCGCTCACGAATACAGCGGCGCCGCTTCCGGTTTGTCCTGGGCGCCGGGATTGGCGCGCACCTGCTGCAACGCCGTGGCCAGTTCGTCCAGCCGGTATGGCTTGGACAGGATCTGCACGCCTTCCGCCTCGGCCGCGGATTTCGCCGCTTCCGCGTAGCCGCTGGTGAGCAGGATCGGCAGTTCCTGGCGCCGCATGCGGATCTCGTGGACCAGCTCCAGGCCATTCATGCCGCCGGGCATCATGATGTCGGAGAACACGATGTCCACCACGCGCTCGTTGGCCAACGCGCCCAGCGCCGCGGCCGCGCTGGCCACGCGGGTCACCTGGTAGCCCAGCTGGCGCAGCATTTCGCCTACCAGGGCGGCGACTTCGTCGTCGTCCTCGACCAGCAGCACGTAGCCGGCCTCGCCCGGGGCGCGGCGCGCCACCTGTTGCAGGTCCACCAGATGCCGCTCGTCCGGCGCCGGCGCGCGGAACGAGCGCGGCAGCAGCAGATGGATCGCGGTGCCCTGCCCGAGTTCGCTGTCGATGTGGATGGAGCCGCCGGATTGCTGCACGAACCCGTGTACCTGGGCCAGGCCCAGCCCCGAGCCCTTGCCGATGTCCTTGGTGGTGTAGAACGGTTCGAACACCCGCGCCTTCACTTCCGGCGCCATGCCGACGCCGGTGTCGATGATCGACAGGCGGATGAAGTCCGGATCGGTCTTGCCCGCGCCCGCCATGTTCTGCGCCCGCACCACGATGGTGCCGCCATTGGGCATCGCATCGCGCGCATTGACCGCCAGATTTAGCACCACCAGCTCCAGCTCGCCCGGATCCACTTCGATCGGCCACAGGCCGTCGGCGAAATCGAAATCCACGTGCACGTCGCCGCGCAGGCTGCGGTCCAGCAGCTCGCGCATGCCGCCGATCTGCCGGGTCAGGTCGACCGGCTCCGGCTTGAGCTCCTGCCGCCGCGAGAACGCCAGTAGCTGCCGGGTCAGCCCGGCGCCGCGCTGCGCGGCCTTCTGCATGCCATCCATCAGCCGCTTGCGCACGCCTGGATCGGCCTGGGTGTCGAGCATCGCCAGGCCGCCGGAGATCACCATCAGCAAATTGTTGAAATCGTGCGCGACGCCACCGGTCAATTGCCCGATGGCCTCGATCTTCTGCGCGTGGCGCAGGGTTTCCTCGACCCGCGCGCGCTCGTCCATCTGCGTGCGCAGCAGGCGATTGGCCTGCTCCAGTTCGCGCGTGCGCGCCACCACCTGCGCCTCCAGCTTCTGCGCCGCCGAGGCCTGTTCGCGCAACAGCGAGCGCACTTCGTACTGACGGGTGCGGGCGCGCAGCGCGGCCTTGATGGTGCTGGTCAAGGTGATGGCCTGCACCGGCCGCTCGAGCAAGGCGACGTTGCGCAGCGAGGCCACCAACTTGCGCCGCCAGGTCACCACGGACGGTTGTTCCTGATGGCTGGTCAGCACCACGAACGGCAGATCGGACCAGGTCGGCTGCGCGTCGGCCCAGGCGAACAGCGCGCTCGCATCCTTGCCGAACAGGCCTTCTTCGGCGATGAACACCGCCGCGGCACCGATGTTCAGTTCGCGTACCACGCTGTCCAGATCTACGCAGTTGCAGGCCACCACACCGCCACGCCGCAGCAGTTCCACCGAGGCCCCGCCGTCGCGCCCGATCGGCGCGTAGACGAGGACCCGGCTTTCGCTGGCGTCACTGCTGCTCATGCGCGACGGAGCTCGTGAACGGCAGATCGTTTCCGCTGTAGCGCGGCGTTCCGGAGAAGATGGCGCTGAACTGGGTGATCGGCGGACCGATGTCCAGGCCCTTGCTGCTGAGCCGGAACTCGCGGATGGTGTTCTCGTGACTGCCGCTGCGTTTCTTCACCACCGACAGCGCCCGGCGCACCGTGCCGTCCACCTCGAAATAGCGCAACATCAGCACCGAATCGCTGAGATAACTGAGATCCAGCGGGGTTTCCATCGGCCCGACCAAGCCGTGCTGCGCCAGGACCAGGATGGTCAGCACGCCTTGCTGGCCCAGGTAGCTGAGCAATTCGTGCATCTGCAGGATCAGGAAGCGCTCGTCCGGCATCGCATTGAGATAGCCGTTGAGGCTGTCGATGACGATCACCCGCGCGTGGTCGACCTCCACGCTGCGGCGCACGTTGGCGGCGAACTGGCCCGGCGACATCTCCGCCGGATCGATCTGCTGAAAACGGATCAGGCCGTTGTCGAGCTTTTCGTCGAGCGGCAAGCCCAGCGTGCGCGAGCGCGCCTCCACGGTGCTGCGCCCCTCGTCGAAGGCGAAGAACACGCTGTGTTCGCCACGTTCGGCCGCGGCGATGGCATAGGTCAGCGCCAGCGAGGACTTGCCCACGCCGGCCGCGCCCAACAGCAAGGCATTGGTGCCGCGCTCCAGCCCGCCGCCGAGCAGCCGGTCCAGTTCGGCATTGCCGCTGGGGACGACCTCCTCGATATGGTGGTGCTTGTAATCGCTCGCGATCAGGCGCGGATAGATTTCCAGGCCGCCCTTCTCGATGGTGAAGTCGTGGAAACCGCCGCGGAACTGGATGCCGCGCATCTTGACCACGCGCAGGCGCCGGCGTTCGGCGCCGTAGTCGATGGCGAGTTGTTCCAGCAACACCACGCCATGGGTGATGGAGTGCAACTGCAGGTCGTTCTGCTGCGAGGACAGGTCGTCGAGCAGGATCACCGTGCACTGCCGGCTGGCGAAGAAATGCTTCAGCGCCAACACCTGGCGGCGATAGCGCAACGGACTCTGCGCGAGCAGGCGCAGCTCGGACAGGCTGTCCAGCACCACCCGCGCCGGGTTGAGCTGCTCGACCTTGTCGAAGATCAGCTTGGTGGTCTCGGTCAGCTCCATTTCCGCCGGATGGAACACGGTGAGCTCGCGCTCCGGATCCAGCACGATCTCCGGCGGTACCAGTTCGAACACATCGATCTGGTTCATGCTCCAGCCGTGGCGGGCGGCCACCAGGCTCAGCTCGCGCTGGGTCTCGGACAAGGTGATGTAGAGCGCCCGTTCGCCATGCCGCGCGCCTTCCAGCAGGAACTGCAGGGCGATCGTGGTCTTGCCGGTGCCAGGGCGGCCTTCGTAAAGATAGAGGCGGTTGGGGTCGACGCCGCCGCCGAGGATATTGTCCAGACCCGCACTGCCGGTCGAGATGCGCGGCAGGTCGTCGCCGTTCGCGTGATCGGGTTGCCGGTGGGGGGTCATAGGGGTCCTTGAAGGTTGCGTGTGGATCGAACGTAATGTGTTGCAGCTGTCTTGCTAAGGACCGCGCGCAGCAACTCGCATCAGCAGTCTCCCTTTCGCCAACACGCCTTGCATGGATGCCGCGACCGGCGCCCGCTCACCTGGGCGTGCCGCAACGCTCACGGTTCAGTGACGCCAAAACACACTACGTTCGGCAAAGTGATGTTGTTGTGTAGGCACAGCCTGCGTCCTGCAGGGCGGAAAAACGGGTCGCGAACATCGTCGAGCAACGGCCAGGCCCAATACCACAAATGCCTCGCCGGGTCCCGAAACCGCCCCGCCCGAGCCGGTTGGCGGTTCGCCAAGACCCGGGAAGCCCGGCGAGCGCGGTCCCGGGCTGGCGGCGCTCATGCGTGGCCTTCTGGATCCAGCGTCCCCAGCAGTTCGTGCATGCGATACGGCTTGGACAGGAAACGCGCCGTGGGCGGCAAGGGCGGCAACTGCGACAGCGCATAGCCGGACAGCAGGATCGCCACGCAGGCCGGATTCATCGCCTGCGCGGTGCGCACGACCTCGATGCCGCTGACGCCGCCAGGCATGCTGATGTCGCTGATCACGCAGTCGAACCGCCCACTGGCCAGTTCCGCCTGCGCCTGGATGCCGTTGACCGCTTCGAGGACGTCGAACCCGGCATCCTTCAGGGCGAGGACCGTGACCATCCGCAGCAGCGCATCGTCCTCGACATAGAGGATCCTTCTCGTGGTCATGGCGTCATCGCAACCGGAATGTACATGGTGACCAGGGCGCCCTGCCCCTGCCCGCTTTCGATGGTGGCGAACCCGCCGGACTGGCCGGCGAATCCAAACACCTGGCTCAGTCCCAGGCCGCTGCCATTGCCGACATCCTTGGTGGTGAAGAACGGCTCCATGGCGCGCAGCCGCACCTCCTCGGACATGCCAGGGCCATCGTCCTGCACCGCCACGCACACGTAGTCCTGATCGGGCCTGGCTTCGGCGTGCAAGGACAGGTCGGAGCGGCATAACCGCGTGGAGATCACGATCCGGCCCTGCAGCACCGCGTCGCGCGCGTTTGCGACCAGATTCATCAGTGCCGCTTCGAACTGGCTGGCGTCGACCACCACCGTCGGCAACGCATCGGCGAACTCGAACTCGCAGGTAATGGCGTCGCCGGCCACGCGTCGGTACAGCTCGGCAGCCTCGACGATCAGCGCGTTGACGTCGTTGGGCTCGGGGACCAGGTCCTGCCCGCGGGCGAAGGCCAGCATCTGCTGCGACAACCTGCTGCCCCGCTCCGCCGCAGCGGTCGCCGCTCCGATCAGCACTTGACTGCGCGCATCGTGCTGGGTCTTGGCCAGCAGGTCCAGGCTGCCGACGATGACCGCCAGCAGATTGTTGAAATCGTGGGCGATGCCCAGCGTCAGGCGGCCGATGGCCTGCACCTTCTGCGCCTGCGCCAGGGCGCGTTCGGCCTTGCGCAGGTCTTCGGCGGCGTTGAACTTCTCGGTGACGTCGCGGGTGACCTTGGCATAGCCGACCAGCATGCCGTCCTTCCAGACCGGATCGATGACCACGCTGGCACGGAACTGCGTACCGTCCTTGCGCACCCGCCAGCCTTCGGCCTCGTAGCGGCCTTCGCGCCTGGCCGCGTCCAGCCCCTTGCGCGGCAAGCCGGCGGCGGTGTCCTGCGGCGTGTAGAACCTGGAAAAGTGCTGGCCGACGATCTCGGCCTCTTCGTAGCCCTTGATATGGCGGCCGCCGGTGTTCCAGCTGAGGATGAAGCCTTCCAGGTCGAGCATGTAGATCGCGTAGTCGGTCACGCTCTGCAAGAGCAGACGGTCTGCTTCGGTTGCGAGCGGAGTGCGCATTCAAGCCAGATGATGCGGTGAAGTCGACCCCAAAATAGCGAGCCATTTGTTAGTTTTTTGTGGAACCAGCCACTCTCCCGCCTCGTAACGCCGCGCATTCGCTGCGGCCCACAGTCCGTCGTTGCGGGACCCGCATCGCGTGGCTCCGGTGACGCCGGGCTCGGATGCCTGCACCCTGCGACCACAGGCGGCCGCAATTGCTGCGCAAGCGTCCAGTCGAATGACGCCGCAACACGAATGCCCGTGCCGCCCTGGCAGAGGCTTCAACGCGCGAAACGCCAATAGTCGAAATCGAACAGCGATGGCTCCGCGCCGCCTTTGAACAGCATGTACAGATCGTGCGTGCCGGCAGCGCCGGACACCGACGCCGTGCGTTCCTGCCAGCGCCCCGCAGCATCGCTGGCGCCGATCTGCAGCGTGCCGATCAGCGGACCGTCCACGCCATCGAGCCGCAGTTCGATCGACGATTGCGCAACCGCGTTGGCCACGCTGGCGACAAAACGCCTGGCGCCCGGCGTGCCGAAGTCGACACCGGCAACCTTGATGTAGCTGCGGTCGGCGATGCGCGTGACGTACATACCGGTACGCGCGTCGCCGGCGGTGTCCACGCCCGGCGCCCAGTCGTACGGCCGGTCGCGGTCGCGCTTGAGCCGCGACGTCCAGGCGATCGTCTCGGCCTCCACCCGCGTGTACGGATCGACGGTGCCGAGCTGCGCCACCCCTTTGCGGTCCCACCACGGCTGTTTGGGAATGGTGCCATCGGGCTGGTACTGGAACCTGGTGACGGTGACCGAGCGGCGTTCGTGATGGATCGGCGTCGTTTCGAAGTTAAGCCAGTAGTTGAAGCCGAACAGATAGGAGCCGCCCTTGTAGTCGACGATGCCGGGATGGTTGCCGGTAGAGCCCTGGTTCGGGTCCATGATCTTGCCCTTGTGCACCCATGGACCGGTCGGGCCGTCGCTCATCGCATAGCCGATCCCTTCCGGGCAACAGGTCGACGCGTAGGCCATGTAGTAGCGGCCGCCGCGCATGTAGAACCACGGCCCCTCCTGATAGTCCGCCGGCTTGCTCTGCACTTTGGTGATCGGGCCGGAATAGGACACCATGTCCGGGTTGAGCCTGACGTACCACAGCTCCGGGTTGCCCCAGTACAGGTACGCCTGGCCGTCGTCGTCGATCCACACGGTCGGGTCGAAGAAGCCCTCGGCCGGCGCGATCAGCGGCTTGCCCAGCGCATCGCGGAATGGCCCGTCGGGCGTGTCGGCCACGGCGACCGCGATGACGTTCTTGGGCGAACCGGCCACGCTGATCGGCACATAGAGATAGAACCTGCCGCCGCGCGCGACCACCTGCGGCGCCCAGGCATCGTTGCTCTGCACCGCCCACGGAAAGGTCTTGAGCGAGGCGACCACGCCGCGGTCGGTCCAGTTGACCAGGTCGGTGGAACGGTACAGCCGCCAGTCGAGCATCTTGAAGCCGGCGGCATCGTCCTCGTCATGGCTGGTGTACAGATACAGGACGCCGTCGTGGACCAGCGGCGCCGGGTCCGCCGTGAACCGGGTCTGCACGATGGGGTTGTCGGCGCGCGCCGTCGCCAGCGGCAGGCCGATGGCGAGGACCAGCGCGGCGAAAATGGCGGGTTTCGACAACGGCGGACTCCTCCGGGCAACGACGCAGGGAGATGTCAGAACCGGACGGTGATGGGGTCGCCGGTGTAGGAAATGCGCTTGGTGGCCGCTGCCGGCTCCATGCCGCCTTTGGCGGCGCGGTCCACCAGCACAACGTCGAGTTCGCGCTGCGCGGTCATGCCGGGAAAGCCGCCTCGCCGCGCGCCGATGCTCAGCGTTCTGGCCGCATCGTTCCAGACCAGATCGTAGGTGGCATGGGCGCCCTTTTCATAGGCATAGGTCTCGTTGTCGTCCTCGTACAGGGTGAAGCGTGCGTTCGCGCCCGGATAGATCCGTACCTCGTACGGCGCCCCCGGCGCTTGCGTGGCGTATTGCACCTGCGGCCCCATCGGCACGATCGATCCGGCCCGCACGTAGAGCGGCAACAGATCCAGCGGCGTGCGCCGTGAGACGTGGCGGCCGCCATCGAAGCGTTGGTTGGTCCAGAAGTCGTACCAGTCCGCGCCCTTGGGCAGATAGGTGTCGACGTTGTCGTCGAGGGCGGCGCGCGGCGCGTTCAGCGCCTGCCGCTCGCTCGGCGTTCTCCACGCCAGGCGCAGCGTGCGCTCGGCATCGCCCTGGTAATACTCGAGCCCGAGCTTGACCACCTGGCCCTTGCGCAGCGCGACCGTCGTTGCCTTGTAGCGCGCGGCGCCGGCGTCCCAATCCTGCACCACGGTCTTGCCGTCGAGCATCAGCCGGAAACCGTCGTCGCCTTCGACCCCGATCTCGTATTCCCCTTCTTCAGGCGCGGTCAGCGTGCCCTGCCAACGTGCGGAGAAGTGCTTCAGGCCGGAAAGGCCGGCCGGCACCTCGGCCAGCGGCGGATCGGGCCAGGTGTGGTCCACCTTCGGATCGACGAAGCTGCTCTTGGGCGTCTGGAAATTCTCGCCTTCGAAATACTGGCCAGCCAGGCCCGGCTTCCCGTCCGGCGTGCGCAGCACCTCGCCCGGGATGGTCGTCGCCGGCGGCGGTTCGACGTGGTACATCGCCCGCGTCACCGGATGGACCAGGAAGGCGTTGCCGAACATGAAGGTATCGTCGATGGCGTCGGTGGCGCGATCGTCGGGGAAATCCATCATCAGCGGCCGCATCAGCGTGTAGCCGTCCGCGGTCACCTTCCAGCTGAGGCTGTAGATATAGGGCAGCATGCGATAGCGCAGCTGCGTGCTCTTGAGCAGCGAGGCATAGACCGCCGGGTCCGTCGACTTGAACCGGTACGGCTCGCGCTCGACGTTGGTGCCGTGGATCCGCATGAGCGGATTGAACGCCGAGAACTGCAGCCAGCGCGCATAGAGTTCGCGCCAGGCCGGGTTGCCTTCGCCGCCGGGGAAATCGGCGACGAAGAAGCCGCCCGTGTCCTGCGTCCAGTAGGGATTGCCGGTCACGGTCACATTGACGCCTTCGGCGACCTGCTGCTGCAGCGTCTTCCAACTGGCGTAGATGTCGCCGCTCCAGGACGCCGCCGCGGTGCGCTGCGCGCCCGCCCACGCCGAGCGGGTCAGCGTGAACACGCGCTTGTCGCTGGTGGCGCGCTGGCCGTCGTAGGTGCCCTGCGTGGTGAGCAGCGAATAGGGATTGAGGTAACGGGTGAAGTCGCCCAGGGCGTTGGAGCCCAGCGCCTTGGTGTCGCGGATATTGTCCTGCGCGTTCCACATGGCGCTGCTGACTTCGATCTCGGTCCCATCCATCCACAGCGCATCGACGCCCTTGTCGAGCAGGCCCGACTTGATGTGCTTGAAGTAGATCTGCCGTCCCAGCGGACTGTAGGCGTCGTAGACGCGCGCGTGCTTGGAGATCCAGTGCAGCGGCGCGAAACGCAACTGGTGCTGGTCCAGTTCGTGGGCCAGCGCGGTATCGTCGCCGACCGAGGGCCAGATCGACACCATCAGCTTCAGGTGCATGTCGTGCACCTGGCGCGCCATGCCGGCAGGATCCGGATAGCGGACCGGATCCCAGGTCATGCCGCTCCAGCTGCCGTCCTTGTCCGATCCCCAGTACTGCCAGTCCTGCACGATGTAGTCGAGCGGGAATCCGTCGTTGCGGAAGCTGCGGGCGACGTCGAGCAGCTGCTCCTGGGTCTTGTAGCGCTCCTTGCTCATGAACAGGCCGAACGCCTGCTTGGGATACATCGGCGCCTGGCCGGTCAGCGCCCGGTAGGCCGCGACCACCGCATCCGGGGTGTCGCCGCCCATGAAGTAGTAATCGACGCCGCCGGGCGCGCTTTCGGCCCACATCGATGCGCCGTCCGCATCGTCCTTGAAGCGCATCTGCGAGTAGGTGTCCCACAGGATCCCGTAGCGGCGCGAGGACATCAGCACGGGGATGACGATGCCCACGTTGGTCTGCACCAGCAGCAGTTCCTTGCCGCGCCGATTGCTGCTCTGCTCGCCGAGGAAACCCAGGCCGTAGATCGCCTCGTCCGGGCGCAAGGTGAAGCGGTTGGCCGCCTCGAACGTCGGCGCGCCCGACACCACGACCTTGTTCAAGGTCTGCGGCGCGTCGCTGTTTTCTTCGGTATAGAGCTTGCCCGCAGCGTCGAGGAAACGCACCGCGCCGGTCTTCTTGCTGATTTCAACGCGCAGCGCGGCGCTCTTGAGCGTCAGCGTGTCCGCAGTCTCGCTGGTGGCGAAGGGAATGGGGTGCGGCTTGCCGATCACCGCCAGGCTGGGAGCGGTCCAGTAATTCTCTCCCAGGTTCGCATTCACGCGAACGGTCTGCGGCCCGTAGAAGATCACGTTCTTGGCGATCTGGCCGATGCGGACCTGGACCCCTTGCTGCAGCCGCGTATACGTGAACGACTCGCCGCGTCCGGTCGCGACAGCGCGCAGATGTCCGCGCGCATCCAGGCCGGTTTCCGTCGCGCCTGCAGCCTGCTTCGTACCGGCAGCGAACGATGCCGGAATGGATACCGCAAGCCCGAAGGCCAGAAACGCCGCCGCCAGAAACCTGTGTCGCTCTATCCGCATGTGCCACTCCCTCGTCGCCCATCGTGGGCGCATGGCGTTCGCTTTCCGAAAAAAGTGTACGCGATGCGCTCGCGTGATCAACCGAAGGTTGCAACTGCATCCATGCGGTCCCGGCCCATGGCATCGCATCGGCCCGCGGCGGCAGCATGCCTGCGATCGGCCTTGATGGCATGACCGTCAAGCAGCCATTCGTGCCTCACGGTCCACGAGCCGCTACCGCGTCGGAAGACATCGGTTGCCAGCCGCCACCGAGCGCGCGGAACGCGGCGACGGCGGCTCGCGCCGATTCGGTCTGCGCCTGCGCTCTCGCGTCGGCCGCGTTCAACAGCGATGCGTCGACATGCAGCACGTCGATCAGGCTCGCGGTCCCGCGCTGGTACGCGGTAAACGCCAATCCCCTGGCACGGGTCAGCGATGCCTCGCCTTGCTTCAATATCGTGGTCTGGTCCCGACGGTTGACCAATGCCGAAAAGGCGTTCTCGACATCCTCGGTCGCGCGCAGAACCGCTTGGCGATAGGCGGCCAAGGCCTCGGCATCCTGTCCCTTGGCCAGGTCGATCTGCGCATTGATGCGGCCGAAATCGAAAAGCCGCCAGCGCAGTCCCAACACACCTGCCGTTTGGCTCGCGCCGCTGGTGAACAGGTTGCCGCTGGATACCGCGGTGGCGCTTCCCAGCAAGCCGCTCAACGAGAACTTCGGGTAATACTCCGCGACCGCCTCACCGATGCGGGCATTGGCCGCCGCGAGCCGGAGTTCTGCGACGACGAGGTCGGGGCAACGTTGCAGCAGGTCGGCCGGGGACCCCATCCCGGCGATTGCTGGCGTCGCCGGAATTGGCGCGGCGGCTTCCAGTTCGGCGCGATGCGTCCCAGGCGGGACACCCAGCATCACATCCAAGGCGTTCATCGCCACATCCAGGCCCGTCTGCAGGCCGGGAACCGTCGCCTGCACTTGCGACAGCGCGCCTTCGGTCTGCCGCACTTCGTACTCGGCGGCCAGTCCCTTTTTGTAGAGCAGGCCGACTTTCGCCAGCAGGTCCTGCTGGGTCCTGACCTGGCGCCGGGCGATGTCGAGGCGCGTCTGCAGGCCGCGGATGGTGATGTAGATGTCGGCGGTCTGCGCGGCTACCGCCAGCCGCACTGCCCCGGCACCGGCTTGCGAAGCTTGATAGTCGGCCAATGCCGCCTCATGGCCGCGCCGCAGGCCGCCGAACACGTCCGCCTCCCAGCCTGCCCTCCAGGTCCAACTCGTAGGCGCTTCCCAATCTGTCGTATCCGGGCGCGGCATCGAGCACCTGCCCCAACGGGGTTTCCAGCGACTGGCGCGCGCGCGCCGCCGAACCGCTGACGGCTGCCGACGGGAGCAGGGCCGCGTTGGCCGCGCCAAGCGCGGCGCGTGCCTGGGCGACGCGCGCGGCCGCCTGCGCCAGGTCCAGGTTCTGCTCGAGCGCCGACGCCACCAGGCGCGTCAGCAGCGGATCGTCGAAGCGCTGCCACCATGCCGCCAGGTCGACGGCCGACAGGCCACTGCCCCGTCCAGGCTGCGCTTGTCCTATGTAATGGCTGGGCAGCGGCGCCTCGGGTCGGCGGCAGTCAGGGCCGACCGCGCAGCCGGCCGTCACGCTGGCGCAGAGAGCGACGGAACTGCATGGCGATCCTGAAAGCCGAGCGCCCACGCGGATCCGGAGTCTGCGCTCTACGCGACATGCGCGGCGGTGCACGCGGCAGGCGCGCGCCTGTTGCTACGCGCTCAGGCCGAGGGAACGGCGCGTGCCGACATGGACGGGACCGACCTGTTCGCGCTCATGTCGGCGCTCGCCTGGCTGGTCGGCCAACCCGGATTCGCGCCGCGGGCCGACCATCTCTTCGACATGATCGCCGGCACCCTCCTGACGAATCGGTCGAGCGACGGTGTCGACACGCCAGCGCGCTGATCGGATCGGCGCTCGGATCCCTCGTGGGTCCGGTCGGCTTGCGGATGGTCCGCGCGATCTTCGTCCGTGATCGACGAAGATCCGAAAACCCGCACGCGCTACCGCACGGTATTCGACGTCTTGGCCGTGGGGGTTTGCATGTCCCGATCCGCAGCGACCCAAGCCGAAGGCATTGCCGGTAACGTTCGCCGCAAATTCGCTGCGGCTGGAGCCGCTGATCTCGGACGCGCTCCAGGAAGGTCGGGCGCTGCGAGCGCGAGATCGGCGGATTCGAAACCGCACTTGGCTTCCCTACCCGAGCCGGCGTACATCATCGAAGGAGTTATGACATGAGTGCAGCAGCGTTCGCTTGGCGACGCGCTTGGGGGCTGATCGTCGCGGCAACCACGTGTCTTGCCGGCGTTTCCACGGCCGCCGGGGAAACGGCGACGCTCCCGGTGCAGACGCTGGAGAGTCCATCGATTGCGCAGCCAGTCGACCACCTCTTTTCCGGCACGATCGAACTCGAGGTCGAACAGGCCGATGTCGCGCACAAGCTGTTCGTCGTTCGTGAGCGCATCCCGGTACAGCAGACGGGCGCCATGACCCTGCTCTATCCGCGCTGGGAGGCGGCGAGCCATGGACCGAGCCTGTCGGTGGTCGATCTCGCCGGGCTGAAGGTGGAGGCCGACGGCCGGCCGCTGGCATGGCGCCGCAACCAGCTCGATCCGCACGCCTTCGACTTGGAGCTGCCCGTTGGCGCGCGGACGATCGAGGTGCGGTTTCAGATTGTGGGCGCCGACGATGCGCTCTCGCCGGATCTGGTGGTCGTGCCCTGGCAGCGGCTGATCCTCTACCCGGCCGGCTGGTACGCGCGCAACTTGAGCATTGCCCCGACGGTGACCCTCCCGGCGGGACTGCACCCGATCACCTCGCTCGCGGTGCTCGACACCGGCGACGGCAGATCGCGGTTCGCGCCGGTCTCGCTCGAAACCCTGCTCGACGCGCCGGTCTACGCTGCGCGCCACACTCGGCAGCTGCCGTTGTCCGCGCTGGGGCCGGCGCCGGTTTCGGTCGACCTGATCGCGCGCCGGCCAGACGATTTGGTCGTGGCGCCGGAGCGCATCGAGGCACTTAACCGCATGGTGGAGCAGGCAGCCGCCGTGTTCGGCGCAGCGCCGTTCGAGCGCTACACCTTCCTCGCCCGGATGGAGGACGACGGATCTGCGGGGGGAACCGAGCACCGAAAGTCTAGCGAGATTTCCCTGCCTTCGAACTATTTTTCCGACTGGGAGGGGCAGCTAAACAACCGCGATATCCTCGCGCACGAATTCGTTCATGCCTGGAACGGCCTGTATCGGACGCCCGCCGATCTGTGGGCGCCGACGCCGAACGCGCCGCAGGGCGGCAGCCTGCTCTGGGTTTACGAAGGACAGACGGAGTTCTGGGGCCGCGTGCTTGCCGCGCGATCGGGGCTGCGCACGCGCGAGGAGACCCTCGACAAGCTGGCGCTCGATGCGGCCGAAATCGTCAACCGGCCGGGCCGTGCCTGGCGATCCCTGTCGGACGACGTCAACTATCCTTCGTTCATGCTGCGCAAGGCGGTGCCGTGGCGCGACTGGCAACGCCGCCGAGACTATTATCTGGAAGGCGTTCTGTTGTGGCTCGACGTCGATGCCCTATTGCGCAAGCAGAGCGGCGGACGGCGCGGGATCGATGATTTTGCGAGAGTCTTTTTCGCAGGCGCCTCGCCCGATGCGCCGACCCGGACCTACGTCTTCGACGATGTGGCCAAGGCGCTGAACGCGGTCGCGCCGTATGACTGGGCCGGCTTCCTGCGACGTTGGATCGATGGCCACGAGGAACTCGACGTGTCCGAGGGTCTCGCGCAACAGGGATGGCGGCTGGTCTACACCGACACCGCGACTGCGACGTACCGCCAGAATGAGAAGGAACTCGAAGCGACCGATATTTCCTATTCGATCGGATTGACGGTGGCCGACAGCGGGCTGGTCCGTGCGATCGCATGGAATGGCCCGGCCTACCGTGCGGGGATCGGCCCGAGGACGAAGATCGTATCGGTCGGCGGCGTGCCGTTTACGCGCGAGGCGCTGATCGAAGCGGTGCGCCATGCAGCAGAAACGCCGATCGGCATGACGTTCGAGCAGGACGGCCGCACCGTCACGCGCATCCTCGATTACCGCGGAACGCTGCGCTACCCGCGTCTGCAGCGGATCGCCGGGCGGCCGGATCGACTGCGGACGCTGCTGGCGCCGCGTCGAAAATGATCCGGCCTTCCCCGCAAAAAACCCGAGGTCACTCCCACTCGATCATCAACAGAGCCCGTAAGTCCACGTGGCTAAATGGATTTCCGATGATCGACATAGGGCATTACCGTCGCCTTTACCGTCATCCGACAAGCGCTTTGTCTGGCGCGGAGGATGGAGGGCCTTAGGACGCGGCGGCATTGGAAACCTATAGTCAATCAGCCTCTAGGATAGCGTAGACAAGTCCACCTCGACCAGCGCTTGGCACCGGCCGGCCAGACACCAGCCGACTCCGAAAAGCGCCGCCCGCCGATCAGTGGCAGATCGATCACTGCCTTCTGCGGAAGATGGAAGCGGTCATCGAAGGCGGGCCGTGCGATGCTGCGCTGAACCCACACACCGGGCGCTGCCACGAGGAGTGCACCGACCAGCACGAACATCAGACTCGGATCCCAATGGTCGCTCCGATATCTAGGAAGCGGAGCACACGGGTCGGACCTATCATGCCCGACAGCGAAAGGCTGAAACCGAAGACCATCCCCGACTACGACACGACCGCAGGGCGCACGTAGGCCGACGTCTTCATCGCCAGCCTCCGATCAGCGTGGCCGTGATTACGCCGACCATCAGAAAGGTGGCGGTCGCGGCCAGCGAGCGGCGCGAGCCAAGGGCGATGCCGATGATTCCGTTGCCGGAGGTACAGTCAGAGCCGATCCGCGTGCCAACCCCAACCAGCAGCCCCGCAAGGATCAGCATGGGGCCTGACATGTCGATCCTCACGGAGGGAAGGCGTGACGTGCTCCCCGATAGCCGTACCACCCGAATGGAAGTGAGGTCCGTCAACTCGGAGAATGACGGACATTAGGAAGATCGATTCACGGCAGCAGCAGATCATCGGTTCCCTGGAGCAGGCCGAAGCGGGCCTGGCGGTCAAGAAGGTCTGCCGGCAGGGCGGCTTCAGCGAGCCAACGTTCTACAAGTGGCGGGCCAGCGAACCGACAACGGCCCGGAATTCACCTGCCGGGCCTTCATGGCCTGGCTGCAGGCGCGGGGCATCAAGCACATCCTGATCCAGCCGGGAAAGCCCACCCAGAACGCCTATATCGAGAGCTTCAATGGCCGGTTCAGGGACGAATGCCTCAACGAGAACTGTTTCGAGACCTTGGCCCAGGCCAGGGAGGTCATCGCCCTGTGGCGCCAGGACTACAACGAAGTGCGGCCCCACGGGAGCATTGGCCGGATACCACCTGCCGCATTTGCAGCCAGGCACCGCGAACCATCCACCATCGATGCAGGATCAGTTAACCTGCAAAACCCTGGACCTCTCTCCCACTGGTTGGTACGGCTACTGGGGGCAGGTCACGGGGAACAGATTGATGGGGCTGTCAAGTTCGAGGGAGAGCACTATCTGATCGAAGCGAAGTGGCAGGAACGTTCGGCGAGCAATGAACCCGTGTATCAGTTTGCTGGCAAGGTCGCCGGGAAGCCGTACGGGCGCGGCCTGTTTATATCTGTGAATGACCTCAGCCCTGGAGTCATCCGCGGTCTCGTGATGGGCAAAGAGATCCAGACTCTCTTCGTTGACGGAGAAGATCTGATCCTTGTCCTAGAGGGCCATTTGAGTCTTCGGGAAATAATCGACCGGAAGGTCAAGGCGGCTCAAACCAGAGGGCTGATCTATGTCCATCCGATCTCTGGCATCGAGAAAAAATTATAGGGACGGTGGCCATGGCGCAATTCAACGATTGGTGCTCAGCAGTCGATACGCCAGTAGGCAACCACTTCATCAGAGTTATGACGGGACAGCCGGAGCGCCTTACGGCGGGCATCCAAGCTACCGCGGCCATTGTGCCGGCGCACTATGCATCGGAAGAACAGGTCGCACGCGCGCTTGCGCGCCTAGGCAAGTCAGCGGCGTCTGCGCTGATTCAAGGCAAGTTGCCGACCACCAAAGCGATCCGATCCGGAGACCTTGGGGAGATCTATGCGACCGAATGGATCGACTCGCACACCCCGTATCGCGCGCCAATCAAGCGATTGCGCTGGAAAGACCACCGCAACATGGCGATGCGCGGCGATGACGTAATCGGCATCCTCCAGGATGCTCAGACTCAACGGCTGCATTTTCTGAAGACGGAAGCTAAGAGCCGTGCAGCCTTGACGGCTCAAGTCCTTAAGGATGCGAGGATGGCTCTCGACAAGGACGGTGGGTTGCCTTCTGCACATGCGCTTACGTTCATTTCCGCGCGATTGCTCGAACTGGGCAATCTATCGCTTGCCGACGCCATCGACGATGCATTACTCAAGTATGGGATTCCGGCTCAAAATGTCCGGCATCTTCTCTTCACGTTCTCAGGCAGTCCGCCGGATGCTCTGTTGACTGCCGCTCTTCAAGCATACCCAGGAGCGATCAACCAGTGGGGTGTTGGGCTGCGCGTCCAACACCATGCATATTTCATCGGAGCGGTCTATGACCGAGTGATCGCTGATGCCAACAACACCTGAGGCAATTGCGGCAGACATCTCGGAAGCAGCAACTGCCGGCTTCCGTGGAAGTCTCATTGCGCGAGGCCAAGCGAGAGCAATCATCTGGCGCGGCGGTGTGCTTCCCCCCGACGCTCCGGCCTTCGCAGCACAGCTCAGCTACGACCTGCATTCTTATGGCTACGTCCTTCTCGGGCTTGGCCTTCGGCTGCGCGAGCTAGGCGGCTCGGATGCGCAGGCGCGGATCGCATTCGAGCAAGCCGCGACGGCCCTTGAGGCGGTGGTTGCCAAAGGTAATCCGGATGAGGCTGATCGCGATTTTCACTTTGTGATAGCGGCGGCGAGCTACCACCTAGCACACCTTTCCGCGCGCGCCTACTCTTTGCTGGCGATCGTCGCGGCAGACGCGAATTTCGCCCCCACAGAACGGCTCCTGACCTTGCTGATGAGGCGGGACTTCCGCACGCTGCGGACTAGTATTCTCGATTTCCGAGCTTCCGGCGAAGGCAGTGACACCGAGATAGCCGCACGGATGCGGACTAGGCTCGACAGGGTCGGGGCGTGGATTAACATGGGCGGCGACGGGGAAGACATCCTGTTCGAAGGGCTGGACAAAGCTCTGACGGATACATTCATGGCAGGGATGTCGCTATTCCTGGCGGCTCTCGAACGAGGCGAGCGGGCGTTGCTTGACCAGGCGCTGGAGCGGCTTCGCACGAACCTCTCCGTCTGCAGCGAAATGAACATGCTTCCACAATGGTGGGTGAATCGAATCGCGATTCATCTGCTTTCTGACCTGTGGTCAAGCACCTTTCATGAGAGGGTCCCGTTCCAGCCTTCAGGCGGCGAAGCGGCCGACTGGCCCGCGCTTCGCGCGTTGTTCATCGCGCTGTTGCAAAGCCGCCCAAAGGCCGAAGTAGATCTCTGGCCTTCCCAGATAGAAGCCGCCAACCGCGCTGTTGACCAGTCAGATGATCTGGTTGTCTCTTTGCCGACCAGCGCAGGCAAGACCCGTATCGCCGAACTGTGCATACTGCGATGCCTCGCCGGCAAGAAGCGAGTGGTCTTCATCACTCCGCTGAGAGCGCTGTCTGCGCAAACCGAAGCGAACCTTCAACGGACGTTTGGCCCTCTTGGCAAAACCATCTCGGCGCTCTACGGCAGCATCGGCGTCAGCAGCTTCGATGAAGATGCGATCGGCGAGAGGGACATCGTGGTTGCCACCCCGGAGAAGCTCGACTTTGCGCTACGGAACAATCCTGCCCTTCTCGATGACGTCGGTCTTCTCGTCTTCGACGAAGGGCACATGATCGGGCTCAACGAGCGCGAGGTTCGCTACGAGGTGCAGATCCAGCGGCTTCTTCGCCGTCCGGACGCGCATCAGCGGCGGATCGTTTGTCTCTCAGCGATCCTGCCAGATGGCGATCAACTCGACGACTTCGCGGGCTGGTTGAGACGAGACCATCCTGGTGGACTTATCAAAAACGATTGGCGACCGACCCGCCTGCGGTTCGGCGAAGTGGTGTGGACGTCGCCCACAGCCCGATTGAACCTTCGTGTCGGCGACGAACGCCCCTGGGTGCAACGCTTCCTCACAGGGGAGACGCCTCCGAATTGGATTCCGCCGAAGCGCCGTCGTACGACCTTGTTTCCCAAAGATCAGCGCGAACTCTGCCTTGCAACAGCCTGGCGGCTGATCGAGGACGGCCAGACCGTACTTATCTTCTGCCCGGAGCGGCGCAGCGTCGAACCCTTCGCCGACGTGATCGTCGATCTTCACGAGCGCGGCGCTCTGCGCTCGCTGCTCCAAGCCGATCCTGCGATTCTCAACACCGCGATCGCACTTGGCGAGGAATGGCTCGGGCCAGACAGCGCAATCCTCAAATGCCTGCGCATAGGCGTCGCACTTCATCACGGAGCTCTCCCGACCGCCTATCGAAAGGAGGTCGAGCGCCTGCTGCGCGACAACGTACTCAAGGTGACGATTTCGTCGCCAACCCTTGCACAGGGACTCAATCTATCCGCCACGGCCGTCGTCATGCACTCTCTGCACCGAAACGGCGAGAGGATCGAAATTTCCGAGTTCAAGAACGTCATCGGCCGAGCTGGGCGCGCCTATGTCGATGTTGAGGGCATTGTGCTTTTCCCCATGTTCGATGAGATCCCCAAAAAGCGATACAACTGGGAAGCGCTCATTACCGATCTCGGTGCAAGAGAAATGGAGAGCGGCCTGGTGAGGCTAGTCGCGGCTTTGCTGATGCGCATGCACGCACGTATTGGCGGCGACCACAATCGACTGACCGAGTACGTCGTCAACAATGCCGCCGCCTGGACGTTCCCGGAAATCGCAAACGAAGCGCCCGAGGCCCGCCAGCGCGCCCTTGCCGACTGGGAGCGGCACATCGCAACACTTGACACCGCCATCCTCAGCTTGATCGGCAACAACGACATCCCCGACGAAGGCGTTGAGGCGGCACTCGATGATGTACTTCAGTCCTCTTTGTGGCACCGCCGGCTCTTACGCCAGAACAAGCAAACTCAGCAGGCTCTCAGGGCTGGGCTTCTTTCTCGAAGCCTGCTTATCTGGACTCAATCGACAGCAGCGCGCCGTCGAGGCTATTTCCTTGCAGGGGTCGGACTGACGACGGGTCATGCACTCGATGCGATCGCCGCGGATGCCAATCGCCTTCTGGTCGAAGCCAATGTTGGCATCCTGCAAGGCGACGCCGAGGCAGCGATCGCTGCCGTTACCGCGCTGGCGGAACACATCTTCACGTTCTATCCTTTCACGCCCGACCCCATGCCAGCAAACTGGCGGGACATCCTGCGTGCATGGCTGCTCGGCGAGCCTCTTGCCGGCATCGCCGCAGGCCAGGAATCCGACACACTCCAATTCATCGAGGGAGGATTGGTTTATCGTCTTCCTTGGGCGATGGAAGCAATACGTGTCAGAGCGGAAGCGAATGGAGACACGGTAGGCGATTTGCCACTGGACGTGTACGAGCTCCGCTTGGCGGTGGCCTCAGTGGAAACCGGTACTCTGAACCGTTCGGCCACGATCCTCATTCAAGCCGGCTTCAACTCCAGACTCGCTGCCATCAAGGTCGCGACAGACACCGGAGCGACTTTCCAGACGGCCCACGAACTCCGGCGTTGGCTCGACTCGGAAGCACTGGCGGCGTGGCGCAAAAGATCTGACTGGCCGACCCCAGAAACGAGGGAAATGTGGATGGAGTTCGCGCAGAGCTTCATCCCTCAAGCGAATCGTGTCTGGGCCGATCGTCGGTACTGGGCAGGTGTGCAGTGGCTTGGCGTGCCACTACCGCCAAGTACTCCCGTTCAAATTCACCATTGGAATGGCCAGTTCAGCGTGCTTGCAGTGGACGGTACTCGGGTGGGCACGCTGCTGCATGCCTTGAATCCCAGGAGAGCCGGTTTGCTCCTCGCCCAAGTGGCTCACGACATTGGCCGGCTCGACCTCAGTTATCTCGGGCCGGATGACTTCATTGATATCTAAACTTCGTAAGAGAAGTTTACGAGTGGAATAGGAATTACCAGAAAAGCAAGGAAGAGACGAATGATCCTGACCGATAACGAAACCAAAGTTGATCTGCTAAATAATGAGGCCATCGCTACCACGATCATCGGACTGCTTCGCGCGAAGCCCGACCATCCGGTGACGATCGGCGTGCATGGCGACTGGGGTGCGGGAAAGTCCAGCGTGCTCGAAATGATCGACGCTGGCTTTGCCGACCAGAAAGATGTCCTGTGCCTCAAGTTCAATGGATGGCGCTTCCAAGGCTTCGAAGACGCGAAAATCGCGCTGATCGAGGGGATCGTCACAGGCTTGGTCGAAAAACGTCCAGCACTAAAAAAGGCGGCAACGGCCGTCAAAGATGTTTTCAGTCGCATCGACTGGCTGAAGGTCGCCAAGCGGGCCGGGGGCCTAGCCCTGACCGCATTCACCGGTATCCCGACGCCCGGGCAAATCGGAGCCATCGTCGGCTCACTCGAAGCACTAGTGGCAGACCCCGCCAAGCTCCTCACGAAAGAAAACCTTTCGACAGCCATTGATGAGGCGAAGGCGGTCCTGAAACCGGGCGAGTCCAAGAACGTGCCGGAGGAAGTGGAGGCATTCCGCAAGGCATTCGACCAGCTCCTGAAAGATGCAGGCATAAAACAGCTTGTTGTCCTGATCGACGACCTTGACCGATGCCTGCCCGACACCGCTATTGAAACGCTTGAAGCCATTCGGCTGTTCGTGTTCACCGCGCGAACGGCCTTCGTCGTCGCGGCGGACGAGGCGATGATCGAATACGCTGTGCGTAAGCACTTTCCCGATCTGCCCGACAGTACCGGGCCGCGAGACTATGCCCGCAATTACCTCGAAAAGCTCATACAGGTTCCGTTCCGCATCCCGGCCCTGGGTGAGACCGAGACGCGTATCTACGTGACGTTGCTGCTCGCTGGCGCCGAAGTCGGCGAGAACGACGAGAATTATGGGAAGCTGATATCTGTAGCGCGAGAGAAGCTGAAGCGACCGTGGACCAGCGGCGGTCTGGACGCCGCGACGGTTAAGACAGCGCTCGGCCAGCAGGCCGAGAAGGCAAACAATGCGCTGGCACTTAGCGACCAGATCGGCCCCATCCTGGCAAGCGGCGCGAAGGGCAACCCTCGCCAAATCAAGCGCTTTCTCAACACGCTGTTGTTGCGCGAGCGCACTGCGACTGCACGCGGTTTTGGCGACGACATCAAGCTCCCTGTGCTCGCAAAGCTCATGCTCGCAGAACGATTCATCCCAAGGTTGTTCGAGCAAATCGCGTTCGTCGCAGCGGTCCACCCACAAGGGCTGTGTGAGGACCTCGAAACGCTTGAGAAGAGCCAGGCTGACGGCAAGGATAGCGAGTCGAAGGGGAAAAAGGCCGCCGAAGCGGTGCCCGCCTCCGAAAACGCCGTGTTGAACGAGTGGAAATCGTCGGAGACGGTCCGCGACTGGGCACACCTCTCCCCGAAGCTAACAGGAGTCGATCTGCGCCCCTACTTGTTCGTCACAAAGGACAAGAAGGACTACTTCGGTCCGGTGTCGGTGCTCGGCCACCTAGCTGGCGTGGTCGAGAAACTGTTTGGCGGCAAGATGACCGTCCAAGGCTACGAAGCCGAGTTGAAGCAGCTCGTGCAGCCCGAAGCCGAAAAGGTGTTCGAGGCAGTGCGCAGCAAGATTATGAGCACGGGCACCTTTGATACCAGGCCTGCAGGCATCGATGGTCTCGCTGTCCTTGTGAAGGCGCAGCCGGGACTCCAGAGCCGGTTGGTGGATTTCCTGGAGGCACTGCCAAGTGGCAAGTGTGGACCTTGGGCTGTCAGCGGCTGGCAAGGCGTCATCAAGGACAGCGAATGCTCTGCTCGCCTGACGAAGCTGCTGGGAGACTGGAGCAAGGTCACCAATAACCCCGGCCTCAAGGCCAGCGCCGAAGCGGCGCTCAAGGATTTGAAGGGAGGACGTTGATGGGGACCTCGACGGCTTACGGCGGCCCTGGCGGCGGAACACCGCTTGTTCCGTCATGGTTGGGTGACGCCGATGGCGCGGGCGCCCCTGCAGCCCTTCCCGGCGACGGCGCTGTCCCGGATGGCCAGCCGCCGACGGACGGCACCGCGCCTCCGGTGCCGCCGAACCGCCCCCCCATCCCCAAAACGGCAGACCCGCAGCGTTTCTCCGGTGCTCGAAACAGCTTCACGCGATTTGCCGGTTCTGGCGGCAGCGACCGTGCCAACCTGGGCCGTGCAGTGTCAAGATATGTCTCAACATCGGCCGGCGGCGCGCGCCAGGCTGCCCAACGTATGGGTGCCTCGCGTGGAGCGGGTGCACGGCTGCTTGGTTTTCTGGCCGATGCACAAGCAAGGGGTGTGCGCGAGGCACTACGGGCGCTGGACCTAGAGTCGTTGGCCGGACGGCCGCTCACGGAAATCTTCGTCGGCCTAGCCGACTACGTCTGCCCCGGCGCGGGTACCGTCGATGAAGGCATCGCCCGCGAAGCGTATATTGAAACCATTGTCGAACTGGCAAGTGAGGGGCTTACCGATCTGACCACCTTCACGCCAGATCAGATGCAGACAGTCTTCGAGCTGTACGCCACACACGCGATAGAAGCCCGCATCTGCAACGACATTGGCACGAAGGCCGTGACCATGCCAGCGGACACACAAGCTGCGCACCGCGTCGAACAGCAGTTGCGCGACTTCATCCGGGGTGGGGTGAGCGACGCGCTGACGCGGGCCCGTGCGGAAACGTCGAATCTCACGCCCGAGCGAATTCAGGGTTTCGTCGATGCGCTGTACGAGTCGGCATTTGCAATCTTGCAAACCCTGGGCGATGCGGAGGCGGACCAATGAAGCGACAACTCCTGGCGGGCCGCTTCGGTCCTGACGACAGCTTCGATGTGACGGCGGGCGCCGATGAACAAAGGACCTACCTGCAACTCGTTGCCGGCGAGAAGTCTTTGGATCATGGCATCGGTGGCGCGCTAACTAGCTTGAAGAAAATCGGTGCGTTTCCCTCGGAGATCGGCATTGACCTGCTGGTCTTGGCCGCCCATGTCCATGCGGCGGACACACGCATCTCTCGCACCGAGCAATCGCAGGACTCATGGACGCGCGAGATACGACTGGTTGTGCCGGTAAGCGATCCATCTCGCTGGACCACTGCGGCACCGACTATCAAGAAATCTCTGGATTTCCTGACGGGCGATCGCTGGACGATCGGGTTCAGGGCACGTCCAGATCGATTCGCGACGATCACCCAAGCAGCGCCTCCGAGTTTGATCGCTCCTCCCTTTGATTCCGTCAGCCTGTTCTCAGGTGGATTGGACAGCTTGATCGGGGCGATCGATCTACTGGAGGACGGCGCCACGCCCCTACTGGTCAGCCACTTCGGCGAGGGCGCGACGAGCGATGCTCAAGGCAAGCTGTTCGCAGGTTTGAAGAAGCACTACGTCAAGTCAACTTTCGAGCGTTTGCGGGTTGGCATGACCTTCGTGGATGGTCTTGTGGAAGGCGTCGGCAGCGAGAACAGCACACGCGGCAGGTCGTTCCTGTTCTTCGCTCTCGGGGTGTTCGCGGGTACTGGACTTGGGCGCCGTTTCGTCCTGCAAGTCCCCGAGAATGGACTGATCGCGTTGAATGTGCCTTTGGACCCCCTGCGGTTGGGATCAAACAGCACCCGCACCACGCATCCGTATTACATGGCGAGGTGGAATGAGCTACTCGTTGCACTCGGCATAGACGGCGAGATCCGGAACCCATACTGGGACAAGACAAAGGGCGAGATGACGACATCCTGCCGCAACTCAGACCTCCTGAAAAAGCTGGCGACAGATTCGTTGTCGTGCGCGTCACCCGCCAAGGCTAGATGGCTAGGACATGGTATCGAGCAATGTGGCTATTGCCTACCATGCCTCATCCGTCGCGCAGCGCTGACAGCAGCATGGGGGAGCGGGAACGACCCGACAACGTACACGGTACCCGATCTTCATGCGCAGCCTTTGGACACACGCCAGGCGACAGGAGTGCAGGTCAGGTCGTTCCAGTACGCTATCGAGCGCTTGAAGGGCAAGCCCCAGCTCGCGAACCTCTTGATCCACAAGCCTGGCTCACTTGCGGATGAAGCCGCACACTTGGACCAGCTTGCCGATGTCTACCGTCGCGGCCTGGGCGAAGTCGCACGACTCATCGATGGTGCTGAGGCAAAACCAAGATGAGGGTACGCGCATGATCGCCACTGCGGGCCTCGTGGACTTCCACTGCCATCTTGACCTCTACCCGGATCATGCAGCAGCGGTCCAGGATGCGGAGGCGTCCGGCGTGTTCACGCTGGCCGTAACGACGACACCTCGCGCGTGGCCCCGCAATCACGAACTCGCGCAGCGCACGAAGCATGTGCGCGCAGCGCTGGGGCTGCACCCCCAACTGGTCGCGGAGCGTGAAAGCGAGATCGAGCTGTGGGATCGGTACTTCGCGGAGACGCGCTACATTGGCGAAGTCGGATTGGACGCCGGCCCCCGGTTCTTCAAGTCGCTCGATGCGCAGAAGCGTGTATTCCAACATGTGTTGCAGCGTTGCGCGCAGGCGGGTGACAAGATCATTACGGTCCACAGCATCAGGTCGGCCAAAGCGGTACTCGATCTCGTCGAAGCGAATCTGCCGCCCGAACGTGGAAAAATCGTTCTCCACTGGTTCACGGGAAGCAAGAGCGAAGCGAAGCGCGCGTTGGAGTTGGGCTGCTACTTCTCCATCAATGCCGGGATGCTGGGCAATGAGAGGCACGCACCGATGGTACAAGCGATTCCCTTGGATCGGATGCTGACGGAAACTGATGGCCCCTTCACAAAGACGGATGATCGACCATCTAAACCTGCCAATGTTGCAGTAGCAGTAGAAGCGCTCAGTCGGCTACATGGAATGCCTGCTTCCTTGATTGCCGCGACGATGCGAGCGAATCTGCGTGCCCTACTCGAACCTAATGATGGAGCGAAGAGTAGTCACCCTCTCCCATCTGGGTCTACCGACTCCTAATGGAGACTACCGAAGTGCAAAAAAAATTTCATGTTGCCTTGTCTTTTGCTGGCGAAGATCGTGTGTATGTCGACGCCGTGGCCAAGGCGTTGCAAGCCGAAGGTGTCGATGTCTTCTACGACAAGTTCGAGGAAGTCGATTTGTGGGGCAAGGATCTCTACACACATTTGAGCGATGTCTACCAGAACCGAGCCGTCTTCACTGTCATGTTCGTTTCCGAGGCATACAGGAAGAAATTGTGGACGAACCACGAGCGCAAGAGCGCCCAAGCCCGCGCATTTACCGAAAGCCACGAATACATCTTGCCAGCCTTTTTTGATGAGACTGTCGAAGTGCCTGGTCTCTTGAAGACGACAGGACACATTGCTCTTACAGATCGTTCGCCTGCTGCCCTAGCCGAACTCATCATCAAGAAACTGAGAAAGGCCGGTGTACGCCTGAAGCAGGCCTTTTCGTACTCGGACGAGGCCAAGGCGGATGTGGACTTCCCGCTAAAGAACGGAAACAAAATCGCCGATATCATTAAGGCGATGAAGACCTACAACTGGTACCAGCAGAACCCGGCCGTTGTAGCCGTACTTGAACTCGATTGGAGCAAGGTCAGCGCTGACGAAGCCTTTGTGCTTGGCCGCAATCTATATCAATGCGCTTGTGGAAATGAGAATCGGGCAGTCGCGTTCTTGGACAAGCTGCGCCAGGAGTTGGCGTCCATTCCGATCGAGCGGGCGCTCGACCTGTTGAACGGGATGTTCTTCGAGGTCTACTTCAGTGCTGCTGGTGATTTTCGTTCCGGAAAAATCAAGGGACGGTGTTTAGAGAAGCTCCTGGCTATCCAAACGGTGAAGAAGTACGAGTCCGCAATGCTGTTCATCCAGCGAGCGCTTGAACCATATCGAGACGAGCTTCCGTTTGTACCTTCCACTGCACCGCAGGAGGTGGTCGTGGAGATGATCGTTAAGCGAAGTGCCCCACCCATCGTCAAATCACTGACGATCGGGGACCGCAATCTGCTGAGTAAAAACGAGGACAGCGATAGCCCAGAAGGGCGGGTATGGCGACTTTCATTCCGTGGCTTCACGGTCAAGGAACTGAAGGCACAACTCGCCAATGAATGGAGTATTCCGCCCGACTTGCTCAAAATTGAGTCGGACCGCAAATTGGACCCGAAGCTTGAACTTGAGTTGCCGGAAGGAGTGAGCATTCGATGGCCGGCGCGCAAATGATGTCGACCATTCAAAATGGCTCGACCGACACTGGCATCACTTGCAGCGCCTGAATCCCGTAACGCCGATGCTGATCGACGAAGCACATCTATCCGTGTTCTTTGCGCGTACCGATGAGTTCGACTTGACACGCTTCGATCCAGAGATCGCCGGACCAGTCGGCCTGCTCCGACGTGAAGTAGGCCATGGCGTGACGCAGTCGCGCCCCAATATAGGTACTACCCAGGCATGCGCGGCTTCTGGGGCATGGGCCGCGCGCTTGCCTGCCCTTATCTGCCTGCGACTTTCCTGCGACGGCCTCGCCCCCCACACGCACCAAGCGCTTTGCGCCTAAAGTACCCGCCACGTGGGTTCGCTCGGCAAGGTGCGCCCGAGGGGCTTTCCAGCTGTCTACGCCCAAGTTGAAGCCGGCTTGTGCAGTAGCCCTGACACGCCACGGATGGTCGGGATGGCCGCGCGGAGAGACATCGCCAAAGGCGCTCTGCTGAGCGCGGCCTACTGCGCCTCCTTTCTGCTGGCGTGGCGCTACTCCATGGACCAGTGGTACTGAGATAGCCCCCTGATTCCCTGGCCCCGTCCTGTCGCTTATCTTTTGAGATAGGAACAGGACTGTACATATGAGTAGGCATACGGAGTCAGTAGAGGTAGTGGTGAAGGACCAGCGCCGCAGGCGCTGGTCCCTGGCTGAGAAAGCGGCCCTGGTGCGGCGCACCTACGAGCCGGGCATGAGCGTGTCGCTGGTGGCCCGCCAGGAAGGTGTCTCGGCGGGACTGCTGTTCCAATGGCGCAAGCTCGAACGCCAGGGAGCGTTGACGGCCGTGTCTGCAGGTGAGGCGGTGGTGCCGGCATCCGAGCTGGCTGCCGCCCGCGCGGAGATCGCAAGCTCCAGCGCGTGCTCGGCAAGAAGACCCTGGAGAATGAAATCCTCAAGGAAGCCGTGGAGTACGCCGCCGAAAAAAGTGGATTGCGCGCTCGCCCTTGTTGCCCGGGGACGATTAGTGAAGACGGTCTGCCGGACGATGGGGATGGCGCGTTCACATGTGCGTGACCTGCTGGTGCGCGATGACGCATGGACCGATGGCCGCAGGCACCGCACGCCCTGCGGTGATGCCCAACTGCTCGCAGAGCTGCGCCAGGAGATTGCGCAGTTGCCCAGCTATGGCTACCGGCGTGCCTGTGCCCTGGTCAATCGCCAGCGCGCTGCGCGGGGCGCGCCCAGGGTCAATGCCAAGCGCGTCTATCGGGTGATGGCAGGCGCTGGCCTGCTGCTGCCCAAGCCCCACGCCGACGCCAGTCCGCACGCCTCCACGAGGGCCGTGTGGCGGTCTCGCGCAGCGACGTGCGGTGGTGCTCCGACGGTCTGGAAATCCAGTGCGACTCCGGCCAGACCGTGACGGTCACCTTCACGAAAGACTGCTGCGACCGCGAGGTCATGGCTTGGCGGGCCTGGGAAGGCAAGGGTCTGCCCGGCGAGCCGGTACGCGAGATGCTCATCGAAGCTGTCGAGCGCCGCTTCGGCGCGGTGGAGGCGGTGCCGGCAGGCCAGGCGCTGGAGTTCCTGAGCGACAACGGCGGGGCCTACATCGCCGCCGAAACGAGGGCGCTGGCATGCGCGCTGGGCCTGAAGCCCATCAACACGCCCGTATGCAGCCCACAGAGCAACGGTATTGCCGAGAGCTTCGTCAACACCTTCAAACGAGACTACGTGGCCCGCATGGACCTGCGTGATGCCCGGACGGTGCTGGCACAGCTACCGGCGGCCTTCGAGCACTTCAACGAGGTGCATCCGCACTCGTCGCTGAAAATGTGTTCGCCTCGTGAGTTCAGGCGGCAGCAGGCCGCCCGGGTGCGGCTGGAGCCATCGGTGGACCAGACGCTTTATTGCGAATAGGACGGGGCCGGGAAAACGGGGGCAAGATCAGATGAGCTTTTCGCGGGCCATCGCCAACGAGAGGCCGGCAGGCCCGCAGCGCCCGATCGTGAGCGTCTCCCGGCGCCCATGAAGACGGTAGTCGTAGCGGAAGGTGACGGTACCGGTAGGCGATACCGTCACGTACATTCCATCTCGATCAAAAGCCTTATAGATCTTGGGCTTAGGCTTGAGATTGCGCAGTGCAGTGTCGGTCAGCATCGAGGTTTTCACTCCTGTTCGTGACGGCTTTTACCGTCAGGGACTTGGAGACCCGCTGATGCTCGGAAAGCCGCATGAAATAAGCTTTCCTCAAGAGGTTTTTACCGTCAAAGACCGTTTCGGCCTCAATAGTAAACGGGAGGGTCTTGATCCGACCTCCGGTTCGTACCGCCAGCGGTACCGCCAACCTGTCGTGCTGGCCAGCGATAGCCACCGATAGAAGCCGCGACCTTTTTCCTTTCAGAGCAACACGTTGCGGCGATTTTTCGATAGCTGGCGATAGTCCCCGAAGGACCTGATTTCACTCCCACTCGATCGTCGCCGGCGGCTTGCCGGAGATGTCGTAGACCACGCGCGAGACGCCGCGCAGTTCGTTGATGATGCGGTTGGACACGGTGCCGAGGAAGTCGTACGGCAGGTGCGCCCAGTGCGCGGTCATGAAGTCGATGGTCTCCACCGCGCGCAGCGCGATCACCCATTCGTAGGCGCGCGCGTCGCCGACCACGCCCACCGACTTGACCGGCAGGAACACCGCGAACGCCTGGCTGGTCTTGTCGTACAGATCGGCCTTGCGTAGCTCTTCGATGAAGATCGCATCGGCCTTGGCCAGCAGTTCGGCGTACTCGCGCTTCACTTCGCCGAGGATGCGCACGCCCAGGCCTGGACCGGGGAACGGATGGCGGTAGACCATCGTGCGCGGCAGGCCGAGCTCCACGCCCAGGCGCCGCACTTCGTCCTTGAACAGCTCGCGCAGCGGCTCGACCAGACCCAGCTTCATGTGCTCGGGCAGGCCGCCGACGTTGTGATGGCTCTTGATCACGTGCGCCTTGCCGGTCTTGCTGCCGGCCGACTCGATCACGTCCGGATAGATCGTGCCCTGCGCCAGCCACTTGGCGTTGGCCAGCTTGTTCGACTCTTCGTCGAAGATCTCCACGAACAGGTTGCCGATGATCTTGCGCTTGGCTTCCGGATCGCTCACGCCGGCCAGCGCGTCGAAATAGCGGTCGGCGGCGTTGACCCGGATCACCTTGACGCCCATGTGCTCGGCGAACATCGCCATCACCTGGTCGCCTTCCTGCCAGCGCAGCAGGCCGGTATCGACGAACACGCAGGTCAGCTTGTCGCCAATCGCCTTGTGCAGCAGCGCGGCGACCACCGACGAATCGACGCCGCCGGACAGGCCCAGGATCACCTCGTCGTCGCCGACCTGGGCGCGAACGCGCGCGATCTGGTCGTCGATGATGTTGGCCGCGGTCCACAGGGTCTCGCAGCCGCAGACGTCGACCACGAAGCGGCGCAACAGGGTCTGGCCCTGCAGCGTGTGGGTGACTTCCGGATGAAACTGCACGCCGTACCAGCGCTTGGCCTCGTTGGCCATCGCCGCGACCGGAATACGCTCGGTCACGGCACTGATGGTGAAGCCCGGCGGCACCTGCGAGACATGGTCGCCATGGCTCATCCACACGTTCAAACGCGCGGCGCCGGCATGGTCGGTCAGCCCGGAGAACAAGGCATCGGCCGCCACCACATCCACTTCGGCATGGCCGAACTCGCGCTGGTCGGCGGCCTCGGTGGCGCCACCCAGCTGCGCGGCCATGGTCTGCATGCCGTAGCAGATGCCGAACACCGGCAGGCCGCTGTCGAACACTTCCTGCGGCGCGATCGGCGCGCCCGGCAGCGTGGTCGATTCGGGACCGCCGGACAGGATGATGCCCTTGGCGCCGAAGCCGGCGATCTGCGCCGGATCATGGTCCCAGGCCCAGATCTCGCAGTAGACCCCCAGCTCGCGGATACGGCGCGCGATCAGCTGCGTGTACTGCGCGCCGAAATCGAGGATGAGGATCTTGTCGCTGTGGATGTTGGTCATTGGGGCCGGGATTGGGGATGCGGGATTGGGGATTCGCAACAGCGGGATGGCGGCGATGTGCACTGCCGGTGGAGACGCGGCGGGCTACTACGAATCCCCAATCCCGAATCCCCACTCCCGCGCATGGGCATCAGCCCATGCGGTAGTTCGGCGGTTCCTTGGTGATCTGCACGTCGTGGACGTGGCTCTCGCGCTGGCCGGCACCGGTGATGGTGACGAACTTGGGCTTGGTGCGCATTTCCTCGATGGTCGCGCAGCCCACGTAGCCCATCGTGGCGCGCAGGCCGCCGATCAGCTGGTGGATGATGCCGCTGAGCGGGCCGCGGTACGGCACGCGGCCTTCGATGCCTTCCGGCACCAGCTTGTCGGCGTCGGAGGCGTCCTGGAAATAACGGTCCTTGCTGCCCTTCTCCATCGCGCCCAGGCTGCCCATGCCGCGGTAGCTCTTGTAGCTGCGGCCCTGGAACAGTTCGACCTCGCCCGGGGCTTCCTCGGTGCCGGCGAACAGGCCGCCGACCATCACCGTGGAGGCGCCGGCGACCAGCGCCTTGCCGATGTCGCCGGAATAGCGGATGCCGCCGTCGGCGATCAGCGGGATGCGGTCCTGCAGCGCCTCGGCGACCATGTCCACCGCGGTGATCTGCGGTACGCCGACACCGGCGACCACGCGCGTGGTGCAGATCGAGCCGGGACCCACGCCGACCTTGACCGCGTCGGCGCCGGCGTCCATCAGCGCCAGCGCGGCATCGCCGGTGACGATGTTGCCGCCGATCACCTGCAGTTGCGGATAGGTCTTCTTGACCCAGGCCACGCGGTCGATCACGCCCTGCGAGTGGCCGTGCGCGGTATCGACGATGACCACGTCCACGCCCGCCGCGGCCAGCAGTTCGATGCGCTGCTCGGTGTCGCCGCCGACGCCGACCGCCGCGCCGACCAGCAGGCGCGTGGAAGCGTCCTTGGCGGCGTTGGGATTGTCGGTCTTCTTCTGGATGTCCTTGACCGTGATCAGGCCGCGCAGCTCGAAGCTGTCGTTGACCACCAGGATCTTCTCGATGCGGTTGCGATGCAGCAGCTGCAGCACTTCCTCGTCGCTGGCGCCTTCGCGCACGGTGATCAGGCGATCCTTCTTGGTCATGATGTGGCGGACCGGATCGTCGAGCTTTTTCTCGAAGCGCATGTCGCGGCTGGTGACGATGCCGACCAGCTCGCTGCCGTCGACCACCGGCACGCCGGAGATGTTGCGCGCGCGGGTCAGTTTCAGCACTTCGCCGATGGTCGTTTCCGGACCGACGGTGAACGGCTCGGTGATCACGCCGGCTTCGAACTTCTTGACCTTGGCTACTTCCGCGGCTTGCTGCTCCGGGGTCAGGTTCTTGTGGATGATGCCGATGCCGCCGAGCTGGGCCATGGCCACCGCGAGGCGGTGTTCGGTCACCGTGTCCATCGCCGCCGACAGGAGCGGCAGTTTCAGGCGCAGGTCGCGGGTCAGCCGGGTTTCCAGGCTGACGTCCTTCGGCAGGACGATCGAATGGGCGGGGACGAGCGAAACGTCGTCGTAGGTTAAAGCTTCAGCCTGGATGCGCAGCATCGGCGGACCCGAATGTGGGGAAGCGCGGCATTTTAACGCATTTGGGCCGGGATTGGAGATTTGGGATTCGGGATTCGCAACGGCGAAGCCTTCCGCAGCCGGCCGTTTGCATGGTTGCCTGGACGCCAACGGCCGGCCGACCTCGGAGGCAACCGCGATCGACCGACGCACGCGCTTTGCCGTTGCCTTTAACGAATCCCGAATTCCGAATCCCGAATCCCAGCCGCATCAGCGGCTTCGATCGTGTTCTGCATCAGGGTGGCCACGGTCATCGGCCCGACTCCGCCCGGGACCGGGGTGATCCAGCTGGCGCGTTGCGCGGCCGCGTCGAAGCCGACGTCACCGACCAGGCGGCCGTCGTCGAGGCGGTTGATGCCCACGTCGATCACCACCGCGCCGGGCTTGACCCACTCGCCCGGAATCAGGCCGGGACGGCCCACCGCCACCACCAGGATGTCGGCATCGCGCACGCGCGCCTGCAGCACCTCCGGCGGGGTGAACTTGTGGCAGCAACTGACCGTGCAGCCGGCGATCAGCAGTTCCAGCGCCATCGGCCGGCCGACGTGGTTGCTGACCCCGACGATAGTCGCGTTGCGACCGCGCACCGGCTGGTCGGTATGCCCGAGCAGGGTGACGATGCCGCGCGGGGTGCACGGGCGCAGGCCGAATTCGCGCAACGCCAGGTGGCCGACGTTCTCCGGATGAAAACCGTCCACGTCCTTGCGCGGGTCGATGCGGTGGATCAGCCGGCTGGCGTCGGGAATGCCCGGCAGCGGCAGTTGCACCAGGATGCCGTGCACCTTGGGATCGGCATTGAGGCGGTCGATCAGCGCCAGCAGCTCGGCTTCGCCGGTACCGGCCGGCAGGTCGTAGTCGAACGCCTCGATGCCGACCTTTTCCGCCGCGCGGCGCTTGTTGCGCACGTAGACCGTGGACGCCGGATCGCCGCCGACCAGCACCACCGCCAAGCCCGGCCGCGGTTGCCCTGCCGCCAGCCGCGCATCGACCCGCAGCTTGAGTTGGTCGAGCAGTTCGTCGGCGATGCGCCGCCCGTCGAGGATGCGGGCCGGAACGGGGGAGACGGGCGCGGAATCGGTCATCGAGGCGAGCGGGTGTAGAGTCTGGGGACCCCTATTGTCCCCGATTCCGCCATGACCGACACCACCCGCATCGAGGCCGCCGCGTTCCGCCGGCTGCTGCAGCACCTCAACCAGGACCGCAGCGACGTGCAGAACATCGATCTGATGATCCTGGCCGGCTTCTGCCGCAACTGCCTGGCCGACTGGTACCGCGAGGCCGCGGCGAGCGAAGGCGAAACGCTGAGCAAGGAACAGGCGCGCGAACGCGTCTACGGCATGCCGTTCGCCGACTGGAAGGCGCAGTTCCAGGCCGACGCCACGCCGGAACAACTGGCGGCCTTCGCCGACGCGCAACGCCGGCACGGATAGATGCTGCGTCACCTGGGCATCGTCGCGGCGATCGCGGTCGTCGCCTATCTGGTGGTCTGCGCCCTGCTCTACCTGGGCCAGCGCGAGTTGCTGTATTTCCCGCAGGCGACCCGGGTGGCGGCGGCGCAGACCGATTTCGTCCTGCAGCGCAGCCCGGCGCTGCGCCTGCGCGGCTGGCGGGTCAATCCGGGCCGCGACAAGGTGTTGCTGTACTTCGGCGGCAACGCCGAGGACCTGCGCCAGGCGCGCGCGCAGCTGGCGCCGCTGCTGCCCGACTACAACGTGTACCTGCTGGCCTACCGCGGCTACGGCGCCAGCGACGGCACGCCGAACGAGGCGGCGCTGATCGGCGACGCGCTGGCGCTATACGACTATGTCCGTGCCACGCAGCCGCAGGCCGAGATCGCCGTGCTCGGGCGCAGCCTGGGCAGTGGCGTCGCCAGCCAGTTGGCGGCGCGGCGGCCGTTGGCGCGGCTGGTGCTGGTCACCCCGTTCGACAGCCTGGCCTCGGCCGCGCAAGCGCATTACCCGTGGGCGCCGGTGCGCTGGCTGCTGCGCGACCGCTACGACTCGGCCCGCGCGCTGCGCGCTTATCGCGGACCGTTGCTGGTGCTGCGTGCCGGCCGCGACCAGGTGGTGCCGGCGGCAAGCACGCAACGGCTGCTCGATTCCCTGGCGCAGACGCCCACCGTGGTCGCGATGCCACGCGCCGGCCACGACGACATCAACGCCGATCCGCGCTATGCGCAGGCGTTGCGGGCGTTTTTGCGCTGAAGCGCATTCGCGGTCCGCAGACACTGTAGGAGCGGCTTCAGCCGCGACAGGAGCGTTTCCGGAGAGATCAGGTCGCGGCTGAAGCCGCTCCTACAGATCAGCGCCGCCTCAATCGCTACGGCGCTCGTCCACCACCTCCGCCGCCGGCACCGCTTCCGGATTGAGCGTGCGGCTCTCGCGCCGCGGCGGCGTGAACGGGGTCGGCTTGGGTACCGCCGGGGCGATGTTGCCGTACATCAGGCCGCTGCCGGCGCGCACGTCGCCCGCGGCAATCTCCAGTTCCAGGCGCTCGGCGTCGCGACGGCGGATCTCGCGGGCGATGCTCGCGGCCTCGTCCTCGGCCATGCCCAGCTCGATCAGCGCGGCCTGACCGAATTCCACTGCCGATTCGAAGGTCTCGCGGATCTGGTAGTCCACGCCGGCGGCGATCAGCTTCAGCGCATGCTCGCGGTCGTAGGAGCGCACCAGCAGCTTGGCGTGCGGGAATTCCTGCGTGGCCAGTTCGACGATGCGGTTGGCCGCCTCGCGGTTGTCGATGCACACCGCGATGGCGCGCACGCTGTGCGCGCCGGAGGCATGCAGCACGTCCAGGCGGGTGCCGTCGCCGTAATAGATCTTGAAGCCGAACTCGGCCGCGCTCTGGATCATCTCGATATCGTTGTCGATGATGGTCACGTCCACGTCGCGCGCCAGCAGCGACTGGCTGGCGACCTGGCCGAAACGGCCGAAGCCGATGATCAGCACGCTGCCGGTGAGCCCGTCGGCCGCCTCCACGCCGTCCAGCGACGGCGCCTCCACCGGCGCCCAGCGACGGTACAGCAGCACGAACAGCGGGGTCAGCGCCATCGACAGCACCACGATCGCGGTCAGGTTGGCATTGACTTGCGCGTCGATGACCCCGGCCGCGCCCGCGGCGGCGAACAGCACGAACGCGAACTCGCCGCCCTGCGCCATCAGCACGCCGCGGTCCAGCGCCTGCGCGTGGCCGCTGCCGGTGAGCCGCGCGACCAGGTAGATGCACGCGGCCTTGGCCGCCATGAACGCGAGCACGCCGCTGAGGATCAGCGTCCAGTTCGCCGCCACCACCGCCAGGTTCAGGGCCATGCCCACGCCGAGGAAGAACAGCCCCAGCAGGATGCCGCGGAACGGCTCGATGTCGGCTTCGATCTGATGGCGGAAGGTGGATTCGGACAGCAGCACCCCGGCCAGGAACGCGCCCATCGCCATCGACAGCCCACCAAGCTGCATCAGCAATGCCGCGCCCAGCACGACCAGCAGCGCAGCGGCGGTCATCACTTCGCGCGCCTTGGCCGCGGCCAGCAGGCGGAACAGCGGATTCAGCAGCCAGCGCCCGGCCACCAGCAGGCCGACAATGGCCGCGGCGCCGACGCCGATGCCGATCCAGCGCGAAGGCGCATCGGCGGCGACCGGCACCGGCGCCATCCACGCCACCACGGCCAGCAACGGCACGATCAGCAGGTCCTCGAACAACAGGATCGCGACGATCTTCTGCCCCGCCGGCAAGGCGATGTCGCCGCGCTCGCCGAGCAGTTGCATCACCACCGCGGTGGAGGTGAGCACAAAGCCGGACGCGGCGATGAACGCCACCGGCAAGGACAGCCCCAGCGCCAGTCCGACTCCGGTCAGCACCGTCGCGCACACCACGATCTGCGCCGTGCCCAGGCCGAAGATCTGCTTGCGCAGGCTCCACAGGTGCGAGGGCCGCATCTCCAGCCCGATCACGAACAGGAACATCACCACGCCCAGCTCGGCCACGTGCAGGATCGCCTGCGGATCGGCGAACCAGCCGAATCCGAACGGCCCGATCGCCAGGCCCGCGGCCAGATAGCCGAGCACCGAGCCCAGGCCCAGGCGGCGGAACACCGGCACCGCCACCACCGCGGCGCCGAGCAACGCCACCACCTTGATCAATTCACTGCTGTCGGCTGCACTGGTCATGCGCAGATTCTACGCACAAGGCCGCGGCGACCCCATGCATTGGCATGCGGCATGGCGGGCGGAGTACTGCGGCGCGTGCATGCCGTGCCGTAGTGCGTGACGCATCACGGCCATGGAGGGCACCGTGATGCCAACGACGGCGGCGACCGCCCTTCCCTTCTCCCACCGGGACCATGGCCCCCTTTTCGGGGGAAGGTGCCCCGCAGGGGCGGATGAGGGTACGGGCGAAGCCTTGCGATCGAACGGCACGAGGGCTTCGCTCCGGACCCTCACCCCAACCCCTCCCCCGAGGGGAGAGGGGCTTATGGCTCTGCGCCGCAGAACTTTGCGTAGTCGATGCCAGTGAGTCGAAATACGGCAGGCGGCCGCGCAACGGCTCACCGATCTCCAGCAGCAGTTTCAGCACTTCATTGGCCTGCAGCATGCCGACAACTCTCCCTTCTCCCTGCGGGAGAAGGTGCCCCGCAGGGGCGGATGAGGGTACGGGCGAAGCTCTGCGATCGAACAGCGCGAGGGCTTCGCTCCGGACCCTCACCCCAACCCCTCTCCCGACGGGAGAGGGGCTTATGGCTCCGCGCCGCAGAACTTTGCGTAGTCGATATAGCCAGGGAACGCGAGCCCGGGCGCACATACCGGGCACTGCGGGTCGGCGGACAGGCGGGTTTCGCGGAAGCGCATCGCCAGCGCGTCGAAATACAGCAGGCGGCCGCACAGCGGCTCGCCGATCTCCAGCAGCAGCTTCAGCACTTCATTGGCCTGCAGCAGGCCGACGATGCCGGGCAGCACGCCGAGCACGCCGGCCTCGGCGCAACTGGGCGCGAACTCCGGCGGCGGCGGCTCCGGGAACAGGCAGCGGTAGCACGGCGCCTGCCCGCGCCGACGGCCGGCGTCGAACACGCTGACCTGGCCCTCGAAACGCTGCACCGCGCCGTACACCAGCGGCTTGCCCAGCTTCACGCAGGCGTCGTTGAGCAGATAGCGCGCCGGGAAATTGTCCGAACCGTCGAGCACCACGTCCACGTCCTGCAGCAGGCGTTCGACATTGGCCGAGGTCACCCGTTCGCGCACCGGCTCGACCTGCACGCCCGGATTCAGCGCGGCCAGCGCCGCGGCCGCCGACGCCACCTTGGGCTGCCCGACCCGCGCTTCGGTATGCAGGATCTGCCGCTGCAGGTTGCTGCGATCGACCACATCGTCGTCGGCGATGCGCAACTGGCCGACCCCCGCCGCGGCAAGGTAGAAGCCCGCCGGCGACCCCAGCCCGCCGGCACCGACCAGCAGCACGCGCGACGCCTGCAGGCGCCGCTGGCCGTCGATGCCGACCTCGGGCAGGCGCAGGTGGCGCGAATAGCGCTCGAAGAAGTCCTGCTGCTCCGGCGCCAGCGCCGGCTGCTGCAGCGGCAGTCCGTCGCGCTGCCAGCGCGTGGTGCCGCCCAGTACCGAGGCGACGGCGGAATACCCTGCCTGCTGCAGGAACAGCGCCGCTTCGTGCGAGCGCTTGCCGCTCTGGCAGATCAGGATCGTCTCGGCATCGGCTGCGCCAAGATGCGTGGCCGGATCGGCCTGCAGCTGCGCGCGGGCCACGCCGAGCGCGCCCTCGGCCATGCCGGCGGCGCGCTCGTGCTCCTCGCGCACATCGATCAACCGCGCGCCCTGAGCGATGCGCGCGCGGGCCTGCTGCGGAGTCAGTTCTAGGATGCTCATGCGTGCATTATCGGCGCAAACCTGCGGTGCGTCCTTCGCCAAGAAACGCACGCACGCGCGGCTCAGTACGGAAACACCTCGACCACCTCGCCGGCGTCGAAATGGCGCGCGCCCTCGTCCAGGCGCAGCAGCACGTCGCTGTCGGCGGCGCCGCGCAGGCGGTGCGAACCGTCCGCCGGATTCGGCTCCACCCACAGCTGTCCGTGCGCGTCGCAGCGCATGCGCCCGCGCAGGAATTCCAGGCGGTCGTGGCGCTTGTCCCAACCCGAGGCCAGCCGCGCGCGCCATTGCGGGCGCGGCTCGGCGCGCTGCTGCAGCGCGTCCAGCAGCGGCCGCCCGATCGCCATGAACGTGGCCAGCACCGACACGGGATTGCCTGGCAGGCCCAAGAACAGGGCGCGATCCAGTTCGCCGAACAGCAGCGGCATGCCCGGGCGCATGCGCACCTTCCAGAAATGGATGCGGCCGCGCTCGGCCAGCAGCCGCGGCAGGTAGTCCTTCTCGCCGGCGGAGACGCCGCCGCAGGTCAGCACCACGTCGAACGCCGAGGCCGCATCGCTGAGCATGCTGTCGATCCGCAGCGGATCGTCCGGCAGCGTCGGCCACGCGGTCGGCTCCAGGCCGAGCAAACGCAGTTGCGCCATCAGCATGTCGCGGTTGCTGTTGTAGACCTGCCCGGGCTTGAGCGGCATGCCCGGCTCGACCAACTCGTCGCCGGTGGCGAACACCGCCACGGTCGGTCGCGACGCCACCGCCACCTGCGCCACGCCGAGCGCGGCGGCCAGGCCGATCCGCGACGGCGTCAACGCCACGCCCGCTTCGAGCACGCGCTCGCCGGCGCGCACGTCCTCGCCGCGCGTACGCACGTGCGCGCCGGCGACCGGCGCGGCCGGCACCTGTACCTGGCCGTCGCGCTCGACCACGTTTTCCTTGATCACCACCGTATCAGCACCCGCCGGCAGGGGCGCGCCGGTGGTGATGCGCAGGCATTCGCCGACGCCGATCGCCTGCCGCAGGTCCTCGCCGGCGAACTGCTCGCCGGCCAGGCGCAGCACGGTCGGCGCATCCGGATGCAGATCGGCATGGCGCAGCGCGAAGCCGTCCATCGCGCTGTTGGCGAACGGCGGCAGGTCGATCGGCGCGTCCAGCGGTTCGAGCAGGATGCGGCCGTCGGCGCGCGGCAGCGCCAGGCGTTCGGCCGGCAACGGGCGCGACAGGGCGACGGCGGCGACGATGGCCAGCGCCTCGGAATAGGCAATACGGGAGGGATAGTCGTTCATGGCGCCGGCAGGATACCCGCTGCGCGCAGGTCCTGCGGCGTGTTGAGGTTGCCCAGGGTCAACCCGGGCAGCGGCACGCAGGCCAGCGCCAACTGCTGCTGCAGGGCGCGCGGCGCGTAGCGCCCGGCATCCAGCGCCGCGGCCAGCGCGGGACGCAAGCTGGCGACGCGGTACAGCGCCACCAGCGGCTGCGGGCCGTCGTCGTCCTCGGCATAGGCGCCATCCCCATCGCCCCTGGCGTCGATCAACCGGTCCAGCAGCGCTGGCGGAAGCCGGCACAGGTCCACCGGCAAGGTCAGCAGCCAAGGCGTGGCGCAGGCCGCGGCCAGCGCGTCCAGGCCGGCGATCGGCCCCAGCGAGCGTTCGGCGCCAGGCGGCGCGGCGATCCGGTCGGGCAGCGCGCGCAGTCCGGCGGCGGCGTAGCGCGGCAGGTCGCGGTTGGCGCTGACCAGCACCGCCGCGACCGCGGGCGCCAAGGCCTGCGCCAGGCGCTGCACCAGCGCTTGCCCGTCGCGTTGCAGCCAGGCCTTGTCGCAACCGCCCAGGCGTTGCGCGCGGCCGCCGGCGAGGATGCCCAGCGTGACCTCGCGCTGCGCATCCATCGGCTACTTGCCGCGGACGTGCTTCATCAAGCGCCGCTTCTTGGCGATCTGGCGCTCGGTCAGCACGTTCTTCTTGCCTTCGTACGGATTGGCGCCTTCGCGGAACATGAAGCGCACCGGCGTGCCGACCAGCTTGAAGCGCTTGCGGAAGAAGTTCTCCAGATAGCGCTTGTACGATTCCGGCAGCACCTTCAGGCGCGTGCCGTGGACGATGAAGGTCGGCGGATTGCTGCCGCCCGGATGCACGTAGCGCAGCTTGGAGACATGGCCGCGGATGCTCGGCGGCGGATTGGTCTCGTAGGCCACTTCCAGCGCCTGGTTGACTTCGCTGGTACTGAATTCGCGGATCGCCGAGGCATGCGCGCTGTGGATCGAGCGGAACAGTTCGCGCAGGCCGGAGCCATGCTTGGCCGAGATCCGCACCGCTTCGGCCCAGGGCACGAAGCCGAGCTTGCGCGACAGCAGCGCCTCGGCCTGCTCGCGCTGGTAGTCGGTCAGCCCGTCCCACTTGTTGACCGCCACCACCAGCGCGCGGCCGGCGTCCAGGATCGCGCCGAGCACGCTGGCGTCCTGGTCGGTGACGCCTTCGGTGGCGTCGAGCAGCAGCACCGCGACCTCGCATTGCTCGATCGCCTGCAGCGTCTTGAACACGCTGAACTTCTCCACCGCCTCCTCGACCCGGCCGCGACGGCGCAGGCCGGCAGTGTCGATCAGCCGGTACAGGCGGTCTTCGCGCTGCAGATCGACCGCGATCGAATCGCGGGTGGTGCCCGGCACTTCGGAGGCGATCATCCGCTCCTCGCCGAGCAAGCGGTTGACCAGCGTCGACTTGCCGACGTTGGGCCGGCCGACGAAGGCGATGCGCATGCGCTTGGGATCGGTGTCCAGCGTCTCGCCGGCGCCCTCTTCCGGCAAGCGCGACAGCACTTCCTCGAGCAGATCGTCGATGCCATGGCGATGCGCCGCGGACACCGCGATGGCCTCGCCCAGGCCATAGCGCGCGAACTCGGCGCGCACCTGGTCTTCGTCGGTACCGTCGATCTTGTTGATCAGCAGCAGCGTCGGCCGCGCCAGCTTGCGCAGCCAGGCCAGGATCTCGTCGTCGAGCGACGAGGACCCCTCGCGGCCATCGACCACGAACAGCACCAGGTCGGCTTCGCCGGCAGCGGAGCGCGCCTGGTCGGCGGTCGCGCCGGCCAGGCCTTCTTCCTCGCCGGAAATGCCGCCGGTGTCGACGATCACGAACGGGGTGTCCGGCTCCAGCCGGCAGACTCCGTAGTTGCGATCGCGGGTGACGCCGGGCTGGTCATGGACCAGCGCGTCGCGGCTGCGCGTGAGCGCGTTGAATAGCGTGGACTTGCCGACATTCGGCCGTCCAACCAGGGCGACCAGCGGCAGCATCGCGAATTCCCTTCCTTTATTGACCCAACCGGAACGCGGTCAGGTCGCCTTTCGTGTTCTGGACCAGCAGGATGCCATCGGCTACCACCGGCTGCGCTACCAGCGCCTTGCGTCCCACTCGCTCGCGTGCGGCGATCTCGCCGTTGTCGAGCTTCAACCAATGCAGATAACCCTTGTAGTCGCCGACCACGGCGTAGTCGCCCTGGATCGCCACGCCGGTCAGCGAACGCCGCGCCAGCGCCGGCTGCGACCAGGTCGCCGAGCCGGAGGCCTTGTCCAGCGCCCACACCGAGCCGGCATTGTCGGCCACCACCACGCTGCCGGAATTGACCGCGACACCGCCGGCGCCGCCATGATCGCGGGTCCACAGCGGACGCCCGCTCGGGCCTTCCAGCGCCACAGTCTGATTCTTGAAGCTGGTCGCGTACACGGTGGTGCCGTCGAGCACCGGTGCGCCGTCCACGTCGGACATGCGCTCCAGTTCGGTGCGGCCTTCCGGCACGCCGATGGTCTGCTCCCACAGCACGCGCCCGTCCTGCATCGCCAGCGCCGCCAGGGTGCCGTCGTCGTTGCCGATGAACAGCACGCCCGGGCCGGCCACCACCGGCGCGTTGCCGCGCACGGTCAGCGTCGGCAGTTCCTGCACATGGAACCAACGCTGCTGCCCGGTGCTCGCATCGAATGCGGTGACGTGGCCGTCGTTGCTGCGCACGAACACCATGTTCTGCGAGACCACCGGCGCGGCGATCACTTCGTTGGGCACCTTGGCACGCCACTTCTCGGTGCCGCTGACGGCATCGAGCGCGATCACTTCGCCATTGAGGCCACCGACGACGACCAAGCCTTCGCCTACGCCAGGACCACCGGCGAAGCGCGGCAACGGACGGTTCTTCTCCAGCCGCTTGCGCTCCTTCGCCTGCTGCTTCTCGTTGCGCAGGCGCTGCTTGTAGGCGGCGCGCTCGTCCTTGGACAGGCCTTTGCTGGACTCGCCCTCGACCTGGCTCTCCGGCTGCTCCTGCACCTGCGACAGGCGCTCCTTGCGCGCCTTCTTGGCGTCGTATTCCCACAGCGTCTTGCCGGTCTGCAGGTCCAGCGCATAGACCGAACCGGAGGCCGCGGCCAGGTACACCTTGCCGTCGGCCACGGCCGGA
Source organism: Xanthomonas sp. GW (assembly GCF_014236815.1). Lineage (NCBI taxonomy): Bacteria > Pseudomonadati > Pseudomonadota > Gammaproteobacteria > Lysobacterales > Lysobacteraceae > Xanthomonas > Xanthomonas sp. GW. The sequence continues at coordinate 2,468,899 of NZ_CP051189.1, read as the reverse complement.
TGCTGGCGCACGCCGATCCGCTTCTCGCCCTTGCCGGCATCGGTGGACCACAGCTTGACGATCTTCACCGACGGCTTGAAATCGACCAGCTCGGCCGGCTCGGCGGCCTTCTTGGCGGCCGCGTCCTTGCCCGCGAACCAGCCCTTGACCGTGCTGCAACCGGACAGCGCCAGACCCAGCAGCGCGATGGTCGCGATGCGCTTGAACATGACTACCTTCATCAGATCGGCTCCGCAGGATTCGGCACGGTGCCGCCCGCATCCATCAACTTCGTTTCCAGCAGTCGCCGTTGCGGCGCCGCCACGTCCAGGGTGGTCAACGACTTGGCATACGCTTCGCGTGCCGCATCGCGCTTGCCCTGCGCGATCAGCGCATCGCCACGGATCTCCAGGCTCTGGTTGTCGTCGGCCGAGGCCAGCAGCTTCAGCGCTTCGTCGCTCTTGCCGGTCTGGATCAGCAACCGCGCCACGCGCTGGTCGATCAGCAGTTTCAGCTCGCCCTCGGCCTTGAGGCCGCGCAGCGTCGCCAGGGCCTGGTCGTACTTGTCGTCATCGGCTTGCGCCTTGGCCAGGCGCAGCGCGGCCAGTTCGGCATAGATGTTGGCCGGACCCTGCTGCAGCGCCGCCATGTCCTTGCTGGCCTTGTCCAGTTGCTTGGCCTGGATGCTCTTGAGCACGGCGTCGTAGTGGGAATTGGCCAGCGCCAGATCGTTGGAATGCTGCTTGGTCCACCACTGCCAGCCAATGATCGCGCCGATGCCCAGGGCAATGCCGCCGATCAGGCCGGCGCCGTTTTTCCTGAGCCAAGTGCGGACGCGTTCGCTTTGTTCGTGCTCGTCGAGCAGGTCGTCGATCGCCATGCGTACTCTCGCCCCGCCGCAACGACGGGACATGGAATGTTGAGATTGAGGAACCGCGCCGCCGTCACTCGGACGCTGGCACCACGGAACCGTCAGAGGATACCGCAAAGCGGGCCACGTTCGCGCGCTTGTACGGAGTCAGATCCACGGTACTACCGGATTGCTGAACCTGGACCGCCGACGCATTGCCAAGCACGATGCGGCCCACTTGACCCGGCGCGTAGTCGCGCTTTTCGCCGGCTTTCAGCAGCGCCTTTTCCAGCGGCGTGCCGTCCGGGGCGATGATCTGCACCCAGCTGTCGCCCTGGAACGACAGGCTCAGGCCAGGCTTTTCCGCCTCGCTGGAGGCGCGCGGCAGCGGCGTCAGCGAGGCGATGTACGGCGCCGCAGGCGGCGCGGGGCGATTGCCCGACGCGGCGGCCGGGGCCGGGTTGCCGCCGGCGCCGGCCGTCGCGGGCTGCGCGGCATCGCCCGGAGTCGCCGGCACCACGTCCAGCGACGCGGTGCTCGGGCCGTCGTCGGCGAAATGGGTGCGGGTCGCGTACCAGACCGGCACTGCCAGTCCGGCAGTGATCACCACGTACACCATGCGCCGGGTCGCGCTCTCGAGCATGCGCCGCAGCGGCGGGGTATGCGTATGGCTGATCAGCTCCACCGGCTGCACCGGCGCGATCTGCGCGCTCTCCAGCAGCGGCCCCAGGTCCACCCCGAGCAGGCGCGCGTAGCTGCGCAGCTGGCCGCGCACGAACACCGGCGCGCCGAGGCTATGCCACTGTTCCGCTTCCAGCGCGCTGATCACGCGCACCGGCATGCGCAAGCGGCCACCGACCTCGTCGATGCTCAGGCCCGCCGCTTCGCGCGCTTCGCGGAGCTGTTGCCCGCAACCTTTGGCGCCGTCGAAAGCGTTCGGATTGGAATCACTGATCACAATGCACTAGCCCCGGGAGTCGTGGTCGCGGCATCGGGAAACTCCTTGCGCAACCGCTGTTGGTAACGGCCGGCAGCAGCCATGTCGCCCAGCCCTTGTTCAATCTGAATAGCAAGTTGTAACACGGATACCGTGGCCGGCGCAGCCGCCAGACGCCGCTCCGAGAAGGCCCGCGCCTCGAAAAAGCGCGCCTGCGCCGCTTCGTCGCGCGCCATCGCTTCCAGCGCGTAGGCATTGCCCGGCTCCAGCGCCAGCGCCTTGCGCAGGTCGCGTACGCCGCGCTCGCGCTGGCCGATCTGCAACGCGCAACCGCCGGCATTGGCCAGGGCCGACGCCGGCGTGGCGTAGCCGGGCGCCTGCAGCGCGCGATCGAACCACTGCAGCGCGTCGGCGGCGGCACCGTTCGCGCACAGCCAGGCGCCGTAGTTGTTCAAGGACTCGCCGCGGTTCGGCGCCAGTTCGGCGGCCTTGCGGTAATGCTCGCCGGCCGTGGCCGTATCGCCGCGGCGGCCAGCGGCTACTGCCAGCAGCGTGTGCGCCTGTACCGAATCCGGAGCAAGCGCCAGCGCCTTGCGCGCATGCTCCTCGGCGCCGGCCAGATCGCCGCCGCTGAGCCGGTTGCCGGCCAGGCCGAGTTGTTCCTGCAGCGCGTAGCGCGCCTTGACCTCGCCGCTGTCGCGGAAGTCGTATTCCGGTGCCACCTGCTCGACATTACGCAGCTTGCCCGGCGTGGTGCCGTGCCCGGCGCACGCCGACAACACCAGCAGCGCCGCGGCCAATGCAACGATGGCCAGAAAATGCTTAGGCGGCCGCATCCCGGTCCGCCTGGGTCTGCAACTGGCGCTGGAAGTCGGCCTGGCGCCGGGTGCGATCTAGCACCTGGCCCTTGAGCTGGCCGCAGGCCGCGTCGATGTCGTCGCCGCGCGTGCGCCGCACCATGGTCAGCACTTGCGCATCGAGCAGGATCTTCTGGAACGCGCGGATTTCCGTTTCGCCGGAACGCTCGTAGCGCGTGCCCGGGAACGGATTGAACGGAATCAGGTTGACCTTGCCCGCGTTCGAAGCCTGCACCGCGTTGTCGAACTGGCGCATCAGCCGCGCCAGCTGCCGCGCGTGCTCGGGCTGGTCGTTGATGCCCTTCATCAGCGTGTATTCGAAGGTCACCGATTCGCGGCGCTTGTTGGCGCGCAGGTAGCGCGCGCACGCGGCCATCAGCTCGGCGACCGGGTATTTCTTGTTCAGCGGCACCAGCGTCTCGCGCAGCGCGTCGTCGGCCGCATGCAGCGAAACCGCCAGCGATACGTCGCTCTCGGTGGACAGGCGATCGATCATCGGCACCAGGCCGGAGGTCGACAGCGTGACCCGCTTGTTGGCCAGGCCGTAGCCCAGATCGTCGCGCATCACGCTCATCGCGCGCACGACGTTGTCGAAATTCATCAGCGGCTCGCCCATGCCCATCATCACCACGTTGGTGAGACGGCGCTGCTGGTGCGGCACGTTGCCCAGGTGCCGCGCCGCCACCCACACCTGGCCGATGATCTCGGCGGTGGACAGGTTGCGGTTGAAGCCCTGGGTGGCAGTGGAACAGAACGTGCAATTGAGCGCGCAGCCGACCTGCGAGGACACGCACAGCGTGCCGCGGCCCTTGTCGGGGATGTACACGGTCTCGATCGCGTTCTTGCCGTCGCTGCCCATGGCCAGCAGCCACTTGTGGGTGCCGTCGGTGGAAGGCTTGTCGAACACGATGTTGGGGACGACGACCTCGGCATGCTGCTGCAGCTTGGCGCGCAGCGCCTTGCCGAGGTCGGTCATCAGGTCGAAGTCGGTGACGTAGCGATGGTGAATCCACTTCATCACCTGGTGGGCGCGGTAGCGCGCTTCGCCGAGCGTGTCGGCGAAGAAACGCTCCAGGCCCTCGCGATCGAGGTCGAGCAGATTCTGCTTGGTCGCGCCGCCGGTCCGGATCGGATCGGCGAGCGCCAACGGAGTGTGGACGACCTCGTTCACGATGACCTCTTAGCGCGAAACCACTTCGGTGGCGGCGAAGAAATACGCCACTTCGTTGGCGGCGTTCTCGACCGAGTCGGAACCGTGCGCGGCGTTGGCATCGATCGAGTCGGCGAAATCGGCGCGGATGGTGCCCGGCGCGGCGTCCTTCGGGTTGGTGGCGCCGAGCAGGTCGCGGTGCGCGGCCACGGCGTTCTCGCCTTCCAGCGCCTGGATCATCACCGGGCCGGAGATCATGAACTCGACCAGCGCGTTGAAGAACGGACGCTCGCGGTGCACGGCGTAGAAGCCCTCGGCCTCGCGGCGCGACAGCTGCTTGTACTTGGCGGCCACGACCTTCAGGCCGGCCTTCTCGAAACGCGAATAGATCTCGCCGATGACGTTCTTGGCGACGGCATCGGGCTTGATGATGGACAGGGTGCGCTCCAGCGCCATGGGAATTTCTCCGTTGGGCGGGCCACTAGACTTAGATGGCCCGAGGTTAGCATGAAAAAAACCCGCGTCAAAACGCGGGCTTAGCCAGAATTGCGATGGACAATTCTATCCAATCGCAGCGGGCTTTGCACGGCCGCCGGCTGAATCATGCTGCATCGCAACATGACGCGACCGGGCGCCAGGCCTAGACTCAAACAATCGTTTGATTGATTCTGGCGGCCGCATGGCAAAGCAAGCGCACTTCTCGACCAAGGACCGCATCCTCAGTGCGGCCGAGGAACTGTTCGCCCAGCATGGCTTTTCCGGCACGTCGCTGCGCCAGGTCACCAGCCAGGCCGACGTCAACATCGCCGCGGTGAACTACCACTTCGGCTCCAAGGAAAACCTGGTCAACGAGGTGTTCCGGCGGCGCATGGACGAGATGACCGCCGCGCGCCTGGCGCAGCTGGAAGCCGCGCAGCGCCTGCATCCCGGCCAGCTCGGCCCGGTGCTGGCCGCGTTCGTGGAGCCGGCGCTGGCGATGGCCCAGGACCGCCAGAGCGGCGGCGCCTTCGTGCGCGTGATCGCCCGCGCCTACGCCGAGAAGAACGACAGCCTGCGCCAGTTCCTGTCCGACCACTACGGCCATGTGCTGCGCGAGTTCGGCAAGGCCATCGCCGTGTGCGTGCCCGAACTGAGCAAGGAAGAACTGTATTGGCGCCTGGACTTCCTGGCCGGCGCCCTGACCTATGCCATGGCCGACTTCGGCCTGATCAAGCGCCCCGCCGGCGTCAGCGAAGGCGCGCATCGCGCCCACGCCGCGCGCGAGCTCATCCGTTTCGCCGAGGCGGGCTTCCTGGCCCGCTCCGCGCCGTAATTGCGCAAGAACCGTTCTGTCCATATCCCGCAATCGTTGACCCACAGAGGCTGATCGCTATGTCCAACCCCCTGCTAGTCCGCCGTGCCGCCGTCCTGGGCGCGGGTGTGATGGGCGCGCAGATCGCTGCGCACCTGACCAACGCCGGCGTCGACACCGTCCTGTTCGACCTTCCCGCCAAGGACGGCCATCCCGACGGCATCGTGCTCAAGGCCATCGCCAACCTGACCAAGCTGAGCCCCGCCCCGCTCGCCAGCGCCACGCTGGCCGAGGCGATCACCCCGGCCAACTACGAATCGGGCCTGGAGCAGCTGCGCGGCTGCGACCTGATCATCGAAGCCATCGCCGAGCGCATGGACTGGAAACAGGACCTGTACAAGAAGATCGCTCCGTTCGTGGCCGATCACGCGGTGCTGGCCTCCAACACCTCCGGGCTGGGCATCAATGCGCTGTCCGACGTGCTGCCCGAGCAGCTGCGCCACCGCTTCTGCGGCGTGCATTTCTTCAACCCGCCGCGCTACATGCACCTGGCCGAGCTGATCCCGGCCAAGGGCACCGATGCGGCGGTGCTGGAAGGCCTGGAAGCGTTCCTGGTCACCACCCTGGGCAAGGGCGTGGTCTACGCCAAGGACACCCCGAACTTCATCGGCAACCGCATCGGCGTGTTCTCGATCCTGTCCACCATCCACCACACCGCGCAGTCCGGCCTGGGCTTCGACGAAGTGGACGCGCTGACCGGCCCGCTGGTCGGGCGGCCGAAGTCGGCGACCTACCGCACCTCCGACGTGGTCGGCCTTGACACCATGGCCCACGTCATCAAGACCATGGCCGATACCCTGCCCGACGATCCGTGGCACCAGTACTTCGCCTCGCCGAAGTGGCTGGACGCGCTGATCGCCAAGGGCGCGCTCGGCCAGAAGGTCGGCGCCGGCATCTTCCGCAAGGTCGGCAAGGACATCGTGGTGCTGGACCTGCAGAAGCAGGATTACCGCCCGGCCGACCGCAGCGCGGCGCCGGAAGTGGTGGAGATCCTGAAGATCAAGAACCCGGCGGAGAAGTTCGCCAAGCTGCGCGAGAGCCAGCACCCGCAGGCGCAGTTCCTGTGGGCGACGTTCCGCGACCTGTTCCACTACAGCGCCTACCACCTGGCCGATATCGCCGAGACCGCGCGCGACGTGGACCTGGCGATCCGCTGGGGCTACGGCTGGTCGCTGGGTCCGTTCGAGACCTGGCAGGCCGCCGGCTGGAAGCAGGTGGCGCAGTGGATCGCCGACGACATCGTGGCCGGCAAGGCCATGTCCAGCGCGCCGCTGCCGGACTGGGTGTTCGACGGCCGCGACGGCGTGCATGCCGCCGAGGGCAGCTACAGCCCGGCGCGCAACGCCAAGCTGCCGCGCTCGGCGCTGCCGGTGTACCAGCGCCAGCGCTTCCCCGATCCGCTGCTGGGCGAGAAGTTCGCGCCGGGCGAGACCGTGTTCGAGAACGACGGCCTGCGCCTGTGGCACGACGGCGACGACATCGCCGTGGTCAGCTTCAAGACCAAGATGAACACCGTATCCGACCAGGTGCTGGACGGCCTGCAGGAAGCGGTCGGCCGCGCCGAGAAGGACTTCAAGGGCCTGGTGCTGTGGCAGCACAAGGAACCCTTCTCCGCCGGCGCCGACCTGGCCGGCGCGCTGGGCCTGCTGCAGGCCGGCAAGGTCGATGCGTTCGAAGCGATGGTCGCCAATTTCCAGGCCACCAGCCAGCGCATCAAGTACTCGCTGGTGCCGGTGGTCGCGGCGGTACGCGGCCTGGCTCTGGGCGGCGGCTGCGAATTCCAGATGCACAGCGCCAAGACCGTGGCGGCACTTGAGAGCTACATCGGTCTGGTCGAGGCCGGCGTCGGTCTGCTGCCGGCCGGCGGCGGCCTGAAGGAGATCGCGGTGCGCGCCTCGCAGGCGGCCGGCCCCGGCGGCGACGTGTTCGCCGAACTGAAGAAGACCTTCGAGACCGTGGCGATGGCCAAGGTGTCCACCTCGGCGGTCAACGCCAAGGAACTGGGCCTGCTGCGCGGCACCGACAAGGTCGTGTTCAACAGCTACGAGGCGCTTTACATCGCCAAGGCCGAAGCGCGCGCGCTGGCCGAGAGCGGCTACCGCCCGCCGCTGCCGGCACGCCGCATCCAGGTCGCCGGCGACGTCGGCATCGCCACCTTCAAGATGCTGCTGGTCAACATGCTGGAAGGCCGCTTCATCAGCGAGTACGACTACGAGATCGCCACCCGCATCGCCACCGTGCTGTGCGGCGGCGAAGTCGACCGCGGCGCGCTGGTGGACGAGGAATGGCTGCTCAAGCTCGAGCGCAAGCACTTCGTCGAACTGGCCCAGCAGGAAAAGACCCAGGCGCGGATTGGGCACATGCTCAAGACGGGTAAGCCGTTGAGGAACTGAGATTCGGGATTGGGGATTGGGGATTCGCAACCGCGGCTCCCCATCCTCCAACGATTCCCTCCAACAATTCATCCGCCGGGCATAAGTACATTCGGGGCACCGGGATTCGCTTTGACGAATCCCCAATCCCGAATCCCCAATCCCGGCTTTCGGAGAAAGCCATGAGCAAACAGATCCAGGAAGCCTACATCGTCGCCGCCACCCGTACCCCGGTCGGCAAGGCGCCCAAGGGCGTGTTCCGCAATACCCGTCCGGACGACATGCTGGCGCACGTGCTGCGCGCGGTGGTCGCGCAGGCGCCGGGCATCGATCTCTCGCGCATCGACGATGCGATCATCGGTTGCGCGATGCCCGAGGGCGAGCAAGGCATGAACGTGGCGCGCATCGGCGTGCTGCTGGCCGGGTTGCCGAATTCGGTCGCCGGGCAGACCATCAACCGCTTCTGCTCTTCCGGCATCCAGGCCGTGGCATTGGCCGCGGACCAGATCCGCCTGGGCAACGCCGACCTGATGCTGGCCGGCGGCACCGAGTCGATGTCGATGGTGCCGATGATGGGCAACAAGGTCGCGCTGTCGCCGAGCGTGTTCGCCGACGACCACGTCGCCATCGCCTACGGCATGGGCATCACCGCCGAGAAAGTGGCCGAAGAGTGGAAGGTGTCGCGCGAGGACCAGGACGCGTTCGCGCTCGCCTCGCACCAGAAGGCCATCGCCGCGATCGCCGCCGGCGAGTTCCGCGACGAGATCACCCCGTACGAGATCCTGTCGCACCAGCCCGACCTGGCCGGCAACGTCATCGCGCTGCGCAAGCGCCTGGTCGACACCGACGAAGGTCCGCGCCCGGACAGCTCGATCGAAGGCCTGGCCAAGCTGCGCCCGGTGTTCCGCAACGGCCAGTTCGGCGGCAGCGTCACCGCCGGCAACTCCTCGCAGATGAGCGACGGCGCCGGCGCGGTGCTGCTGGCCTCCGAGCAGGCGATCAAGGACTACGGGTTGACTCCCCTCGCCCGCTTCGTCAGCTTCTCGGTCGCCGGCGTACGCCCGGAAGTGATGGGCATCGGCCCGATCGCGGCGATCCCGAAGGCGCTCAAGCAGGCCGGGCTGAGCAAGGACCAGATCGACTGGATCGAGCTCAACGAAGCCTTCGCCGCGCAGTCGCTGGCGGTGATCCGCGACAGCGGACTGGATCCGTCCAAGGTCAATCCGCTCGGCGGCGCGATCGCGCTCGGCCATCCGCTCGGCGCCACCGGCGCGATCCGCACCGCCACGTTGGTGCACGGCCTGCGCCGCCGCCAGCAGAAGTACGGCATGGTCACCATGTGCATCGGCACCGGCATGGGTGCGGCGGGCATCATCGAAGCGCTCTGAATACCGAGCCTCGACCACGAAAAAGGGCAGCCTAGGCTGCCCTTTTTCGTGCGCGGCGGTTTGCGCTGCCGAACCCCGTACGCGACGCGGCGGACCCGCGCGCTCCGGCAGCGTTGCCGCGTTTTTACTTGCTGCCGGCGTCCACGTCGGCCAAGGCGCGACGCATCATGTCCTGGGCCGGCTTGCTCAGCTTCTCGTGGTCCAGCGCATAGCGGATGGTCGCCTCGATCAGGCCGATATGAGTACCGCAGTCGAAGCGGGTCCCCTCGAAACGGTACGCATGCACCGGATCGCTCTCGATCAGCGCGGCGATCGCATCGGTCAGCTGGATCTCGCCGCCGGCGCCCGGCACTGTCTTTTCCAGCAGATCGAAGATCTTGGAGCTGAGCACATAGCGGCCGACCACGGCCAGGTCGCTCGGCGCATCGGCCGGCTTGGGCTTCTCGACGATCGCGGTGATCTTGCCTTCGCTGCCGTCGAACGCCTCGGTCGCGACGATGCCGTAGCTGCCGGTGCTCTCGTGCGGCACGTCCTGCACCGCGATCACGCTGGCGCCGGAACGCTCGGCCACGTCGGCCATCTGCGCCAGCGCGCCCGGACCGCGGTTCCAGATCAGATCGTCGGGCAGCAGCACCGCGAACGGCTCGTCACCGATGATCGGCTTGGCGCACAGCACCGCATGGCCGAGGCCGAGCGCTTCGGCCTGGGTCACGAAAATCGCGCGCACGCCGTTGGGCAGCACATGGCGCACCAGTTCCAGTTGCTCCAGCTTGCCGGCGCGCTCGAGCTTCTGCTCCAGCTCGTAGGCCTTGTCGAAGTAATCCGCAACCGCGTGCTTGTAGCGGTTGGTGACGAAGATCAGGGTGTCGCAACCGGCCTCGATCGCCTCGTCCACGGCGTACTGGATCAACGGCCGATCGATGATCGGCAGCATTTCCTTGGGCACCGTCTTGGTGGCGGGAAGGAAGCGGGTACCCAGACCTGCAACCGGAAAAACTGCTTTGCGGATTCTCTTGCTCATCAGAGCCTTCTGGCCTCGCGTGCGGGGAATGGGACGATTGTAGCGGAGCTATCCTGACCGGCTTGTTGTCGCAGCGGCGCGAATTCGGGCATGGTGGTGCGCAGCACTTTCTCGATCGCGTCGCTGTCGTATTCGGCCACCGCCGCGCGCAGCTGCTGCAGACCCTGCAACACGTTCTCGCGCGAGAAACTGCGCGCACCGGCTTCCAGGATCTTCGGATGCGAGGTGGGGCGATAGTTCTCGTCGGAATAGAACAAGGTCTCGTGCAGCTTCTCGCCCGGGCGCAGCCCGGTGTAGACGATCGCGATGTCGCGCCCTGGCTGCTTGCCGGCCAGGCGGATCATCTGCTCGGCGAGCAGCCGGATCGGCACCGGCTCGCCCATGTCCAGCGTGTAGATCGCGCCGTGCGAGGCCGACGCGGCGGCCTGCACGATCAACTGGCAGGCCTCGGGGATGGTCATGAAATAGCGGGTCACCTGCGGATCGGTCACGGTGACCGGGCCGCCCTGGCGGATCTGCTCGCGGAACAACGGCACCACGCTGCCGGCCGAATCCAGCACATTGCCGAAGCGCACGGTGACGAAGCGCGTGCCCACCGTCTGGTCGTCCAGCGATTGGCACACCATCTCCGCATAGCGCTTGGAGGCGCCGAGCACGTTGACCGGATTCACCGCCTTGTCGGTGGAGATGAACACGAAGGTCGAGACCTTGGCGGCGACGCAGGCGCGGGCCACGTTCTCGGTGGCCAGCACGTTGTTGCGCACCGCCTCGCGGAACTGGCGCTCCAATAGCGGCACCTGCTTGTAGGCTGCGGCGTGGAACACCGCATCCGGCTCGGCGATGCGCATCGCATGGCGGGTCACCGCCGGATCGCCGCAGTCGCCGAGCACGCACTCGATCTCCAGATCGGGGAAGGTGCGATGCAGATCGGCATGGATGGTGATCAGCGCCAGTTCGTCGATCTCCAGCAGCACTACCTTGCGCGCGCCATGGCGCGCGCACTGCCGGCACAACTCCGAACCGATCGACCCGCCGGCACCGGTCACCATCACCGTACGCCCGGACAACCAGCCCTTGATCAGCTTCCAGTCCGGGGTCACCGGCTTGCGTCCGAGCAGGTCCTCGATCGCGACCTCCTTCAGTTCGCCCGGCAGAAAGTGGCCTTCGAGCACGTCGAGCAGGCGCGGCACGGTGCGGAACGGCAACCCGGTGCTTTCGCAGATCGCCACCACCCGCTGCATGCCGGCCGCATCCAGCGACGGGATCGCGATGACCAGCAGCTTGGCCGCGGTTTCCTTGGCGATCGCGCCGGCTTCGTCGATCCGGCCCAGAATCGGCAGGCCCTGCAGCTTGGCGCCATGCAGATGGCCGGCGTCGTCGAGGTAGCCGACCGGGTTGTAAGCGCCGGAACGGCGCAGGTCGCGTACCAGCGCCTCGGCCGCACGGCCGGCACCGACGATCAGCACGCGTCGCGCGGTCTCATCCGAATGCGCGATCTGATAGTCCTTCCATGCGCGGTACAGCAGCCGCGGCGCGCCGAGCAGCGCCGACAGCGCGAACGGATACACCATCAGCACCGACAGCGGGATGGAATCGAAACGGCTGTACGCCAGCCCCAGAACGATCGCGACCAGCCCGTAGAAGCTGGCCTTGAAGATGTTCAACAAGTCCGGAACGCTGGCGAAGCGCCATAGTCCGCGATACAACCCAACCTTCCAGAACACCAGGCCCTGGGCCAACAGCACGATGGCGGTATTGAGATTCCACAACGGCAACGGATGCTCGCCGGGCAGCATTGTGTAGCGCGCCGCATGCAGCAGCTGCCAGCAGATCCAGACGATCACCAGATCGTGCACGACCACGGAGGCCTTGGGGAACAGCTCAGTAAAGCGGTCGCGGATCGAAAGCATCAGTTATCCATGAGAGTTCAGCGCAGTCCCTTGCGCAAAGTCAGCCAAAGTGCGCTCGCCGATAGGTACCAGGCAAACGCCAACCCAACCTGCCCCCCGGTGCGCAACGTTCCACCGAACCAGGCGATTGTAATCGCGACAATGCTGAACAGGGCATAGGCGAAGGTCACAACCGTGTGGCTCCTGCCTGTATGTACCCAACGCTGGTAAAAATGTTGCGCATGCGGTTGCCACCAGCGTTCGCCGGCGAGCATGCGCGACAGCAGCGTGAAGCCTGCGTCGATGACGAACGCGGATATTGGTATCAACAGCAACCATGGCGTGAGCTCGGTCGCAACATTGCCCAGCGCGAACAGCGCGGCGACCAGATACCCCAACGCGCCACTGCCGACGTCGCCGAGAAAGATGCGCGCCCGCGGATAGTTGAACGGCAGGAAGCCGGCGCAGGCCACGATCAGCACCCAACACGGCCAGCGCAGCGGCGCGGGCAGCAAGACGGCGAAACCCAGCGCCACCAGCATCGCCTGGCTGGTCGCCAAGCCGTTGATGCCGTCCATGAAGTTCCAGATGTTGATCAGCGAGATCGTCGCCAGCCAGGTCAGCGCGGCCAGCCAGGGATTCTGGTGCAATCGGTAGACAAGCCCGGCCAGCAGCGTGGCGGCCAGCGCATGCACCAGCAGCCGCAGCGCGGCCGACAGCGGGCGGTGATCGTCCCACCAGCCGATGCCGGCGACCAGCACCAGTCCGCCAGCGAACGCCGCGATGGCCATGCCCTGCTGCGGCCACAGCGTCGCCGAATACGCGCAGGCCGCCAGCACCGCGGCGACGATCGCCACACCGCCGCCGCGCGGCGTCGCCACCGCATGGCTGCGCCGCTCGCCGGGCGCGTCCATCAGCTTGCGCTTGAGGGCATAGCGGCGCGACAACCAGGTCCCGACCGCGCTGAACGTCGCCAGCGCGGCGAGCAGCACCCACCCTGCCACCTGCATCTACACCACCGCGTAGTTGAGCAAGGGCTTGACCGTGCCCCACTCCTTGCAACTCGGGCATTGCCAGTGATGGGTGCGCGCGCCGAAGCCGCAGCGCGTGCAGCGGTAGCTGGGATTGCGCACCAGCAACTGGTCGGTGATGTGCTTCAGGTCCTGCAGGGTCGCGGTGGAATCGGCGCCCTCGGCCAGGGTCAGGTCGATCAACGCCGACTCGCCGCGCACCGACGGCCGATCCTTCAGCTGCCGCCCGAGGTAGGCGCGCGCCGCAGACACGCCTTCCTGCGACTCCATCAGCCGGGTCAGCGCCAGCACCGGGGCGATGCCGCGATAGTGCTCGGTCATTTCCGACAGGAAGGCGCGCGCGCCGCTGAGATCGTTGCCGCGGCGGCGATAGCAATCCATCAGCGCCGGCATGATCTCCGGCAGGTAGTCCGGGTCGTGGCGCGCGGCGCGTTCGAAGGCACGGATCGCGGCCTCGTCGTTGCCGTCGTCCACATCGATGCGCCCTTCCAGGATGCCGGCGCGCACCGAGGTGGCGTCGGCCTGGTAGGCGCGCGCGATCGCCGAGCGCGCCAGCTCGGGCTTGCCGGATGCGCGGTAGCGGTCGGCCAGTTCGCATTCGAACTGCGCGATCAGCTTGCCCATCGGCTCGCCGGTCACGTCTTCGTAGCGGGTGGCGTTGTCGATCGCTTTTTCCCAGTCGCGCTCGGCCTGGTAGATGCCGATCAGGTGCTTGAGGGCCTGCGGCGCGCGCTGGTCGATCTGCGCCAGCTCGGTGAACACGGTCTCGGCGCGGTCCAGCAGGCCGGATTTCATGTAGTCCTCGCCCAGCGCCAGCAAGGCCTGCACGCGCTGCGGATCGCTGAGATCGGCGCGTTGCACCAGGCCCTGGTGCAGGCGGATCGCGCGGTCGACTTCACCGCGGCGGCGGAACAGGTGACCGAGCGCGACCTGGGTCTCGAAGGTTTCCTTGTCCAGTTCGGCGATGTGCAGGAACAGCTCGATCGCCTTGTCCGGCTCTTCGTTGAGCAGGTAGTTCAGGCCGCGGAAATACGTGCTGGAAAGCCGGCTGACCTGCGTGTCGCCGTGGCGCTGGCCACCGCGGCGGCCGATCACCCATCCGCTCAGCGCCGCCAGCGGCAGGAACAGGAAGAACCAGAACCACTCGGTCAGGAAGTCCATCGAAGATCAGCGTCCGTCCACAGGCGGGGTATAGGTCGGTACCGGTGCGACGACCGGCGCGGCAGCGGCGATCGCGGCCTTGTTGGCGCGGCGCAGCTTGGCGTACAGCGGGATCACCAACGTGGCCAGTACCAGCGCCGCGCCGATCACCACGCCGGCGAACAGCGAAACGATGATGGCGATGCCGGAGGTGGTGTTGATGCCGGCGACACCGAAATTGATGACGATCTGCTGCGAATTCAGCGATCCGATGACCAGACCGGCCAGCAGGAACACCAGCAATATCAGCAGACGGGCAATTTTCATGAAGCTCTCCAGCGTCGGGAGACACTAGATTAGCCGAACAGGCGCGGGTTCCGGGAAAGTCCGGGTCGCGAAAGCGCAGGCTCGGAGCGGATCAGGGCGTGTCGGACTCGACCGGAACGACGCCGCTGACGCGTTCGCGCAATTCCTTGCCAGGCTTGAAATGCGGCACGTGCTTGCCGGGAAGCGCGACGGACTCGCCGGTCTTGGGATTGCGTCCCAGGCGCGGCGGCCGGTAATGCAGGGAAAAACTGCCGAAACCGCGGATCTCGATGCGGTCTCCGCCGGACAGCGCGCTGCCCATCATTTCCAACAGCGATTTCACCGCCAGATCGACGTCGTCCGCCTTCAGATGCGCCTGCTTGCGCGCCAGGATTTCGATCAGTTCGGACTTGGTCATTCGGATTCGTGCGGTGGGGTCGCAACCCGGCACGGCCCGGATCAACCGGGCCGTGCCAGAAACGCTGCGTGTGGCGGATTACTCGGACTTGTTGCCGTTCAACTGCGCACGCAGCAGCGCGCCCAGCTGGGTGGTGCCGCCCGACGCGGACTGGTATTCCTCCAGCACTTCGCGCATTTCGGCATCGTCCTTGGCCTTGATCGACAGCTGCAGGGTGCGGCCCTTGCGGTCCATGCCCACGAACTTGGCTTCGATCTTGTCGCCGACCTTCAGGTGCTGGGTCGCATCGTCGACGCGCTCGTTGGCGATGTCGCGCGCGGCGACGTAGCCCTCGATGCCGTCGGCCAGGTCGATGGTGGCGCCCTTGGCGTCCACTTCACGCACCACGCCCTCGACCTTCGAACCCTTCGGATTGGCCGCCATGTACTGGCCGAACGGATCCTGCTCCAGCTGCTTGACGCCCAGGCTGATGCGCTCGCGCTCCGGATCCACCGCCAACACCACGGCTTCCAGCGTGTCGCCCTTCTTGAAGTTGCGCACGATGTCTTCGCCGGTGGTGTTCCAGCTGATGTCCGACAGGTGCACCAGGCCGTCGATGCCGCCGTCCAGGCCGATGAAGATGCCGAAGTCGGTGATCGACTTGATCTGGCCGGACACCTTGTCGTTCTTCTTGTGGGTGGCCGCGAAGGTTTCCCACGGATTGGCGGCGACCTGCTTCATGCCCAGCGAGATGCGGCGACGCTCCTCGTCCACGTCCAGGACCATGACCTCGACCTCGTCGCCGACCTGCACGACCTTGGACGGGTTGACGTTCTTGTTGGTCCAATCCATTTCCGACACGTGCACCAGGCCTTCCACGCCCGGCTCGATCTCGACGAACGCGCCGTAATCGGTGACGTTGGAGACCTTGCCGTACACGCGGCTGTTGGCCGGGTAACGACGCGCGATGTTGTCCCACGGATCCTCGCCCAGCTGCTTCAGACCCAGCGAAACGCGGTTGCGCTCGCGGTCGAACTTCAGCACGCGCACGTCCAGCTCGTCGCCGACGTTCACGACTTCGGACGGATGGCGCACCCGCTTCCAGGCCATGTCGGTGATGTGCAGCAGGCCGTCGATGCCGCCCAGGTCCACGAACGCGCCGTAATCGGTCAGGTTCTTGACCACGCCCTTCAGGATCGCGCCTTCCTGCAGCTTGTCCATCAGCTGCTCGCGCTCTTCCGAGTGCTCGCTCTCGACCACGGCACGACGCGAGACCACCACGTTGTTGCGCTTGCGGTCCAGCTTGATGAGCTTGAACTCCAGCTCCTTGCCTTCCAGGTAGGCCGGGTCGCGCACGGGGCGCACATCGACCAGCGAACCCGGCAGGAACGCGCGGACATCCTTGATGTCCACGGTGAAACCACCCTTGACCTTGCCGCTGATGCGGCCGGTGATGGTCTCGTTCTTTTCCAACGCTTCTTCCAGCTCGTCCCACACCATCGCGCGCTTGGCCTTCTCGCGCGACAACACGGTTTCGCCGAAGCCGTTCTCGAGCGAGTCGAGGGCGACCTTGACCAGGTCGCCTTCGGCGACGTCGATCTCGCCAGCGTCGTTACGGAACTGTTCGATCGGCACGATGCCTTCGGACTTCAGGCCGGCGTTGATCACCACCACGTCGCCGCGGACTTCCACGACGATACCGGTGACGATGGAGCCCGGCTTCAGCTTGGCCAGATTGGTTTGACTGGCTTCGAACAGTTCGGCAAATGATTCGGTCATTGAAATTACTCTCGTGGACACACGGACAGTGCGTTTCTTCTGGAAACGGCGAACTGCCCACCTGGTTAGTCGGCCCAAACCGCGGCCGGGTGTGAAATGGGAAAAACCGCAGCGCGACATTGCGCGGCGGAGCGTGGAACAACGGTAGTGCGGCGTTACGTGTGAAGCGGATTGCGGATACATCGCCTGGATGCCACCGAAGCGGCGCCATGCTGCTGCCCTACTCCCGGCGCGGCCCTCAGGTGCGCAGCAATTCCAGGACGCGGCCGACCACCTGTTCGATGTCCATGCCCGTGGTATCCAGGAGGACGGCATCGTCTGCCGGCTTCAGGGGCGCCACCGAACGTTGGGCATCGCGTGCGTCGCGGGCCATGATCTCGCGCAGCAGGTCGTCGAATATAACGGAAACTCCTTTTTCCTTCAACTGGTTATGCCGGCGCATGGCGCGCTCCTCGGCACTGGCGGTCAGGAACACCTTGTACGGGGCATCCGGGAAAATCACCGTACCCATGTCGCGGCCGTCGGCGACCAGCCCCGGCAGGCGCCGGAAGGCGCGCTGGCGCTGCTTCAGCGCCGCGCGCACCTCCGGAATCGCGGCGATCGCCGAGGCCACCGCGCCGGTGGTTTCCAGCCGCAGCTCGTCGGTGGCGTCGACCTCGTTGATCCTGACCCGCAGGCCGCCGCCGGCCACGTCCTCGAAGGTGACATGGGTATCGAAGGTGCAGCGCACCAGCGCCGCGGCGTCGGAAATGTCCAGGTTGGCCCAGCTAGCGGCCACGCCGACCGCCCGGTACAGTGCGCCCGAATCCAGGTAATGCCAGCCCAGCTTGCCGGCGACGATGCGGCTGACGGTGCCTTTGCCGGCCCCGGAAGGGCCATCGATGGTCAGGACGGGAGCGGGGTCGTTCATGCGGTTCCTCGGACGGGGGGCGGCGCATTGTAGCCCCGGCGCCGGCCGGGCTGGCGCAAGCAGTTGAAACCATGAAGAAAACCAGGCTATACTCGCCGGCTTACTGATCCAGCGACGTGGTTTCGCCACGCCGTACCCTTCTCTAATCCACAAGTTTACGCCGAGGTGTGCCATGAAAGTCCTGTCCTCCCTGAAGTCGGCGAAGACCCGTCACCGCGACTGCAAGGTGGTCCGCCGCCGCGGCAAGGTTTTCGTGATCTGCAAGTCGAACCCGCGTTTCAAGGCTCGCCAGCGCTGATCCGACGACGGCCCGCCCTGCGGCACCGCGCGCACGGTTGCGGGTCATCGACGAAAGCCGCCTTCGGGCGGTTTTTTGTTGCCGAAATTTGCTGTAATCGCCGTTCGTCCTCTGGAGAGCACACCGTGATGAAGCACCGTCTGTCCGTACTGCCGCTGCTGGTCGTCCTGGGCCTGGCCGGGGGCGCCCACGCCGAGACCCTGCTGGTCGAGCGGGTCAAGCAGGAACCCGTGGCGGCGATGCCGGCGCGCGGGCTGAGCATGGGCGAGGTCGAGGCGCGCTACGGCGCCCCGCAGTCGAAGCTGGAACCGCGCGGCGGACAGAAGCGGCAGTGGCCGACGATCAACCGCTGGGTGTATCCGGCCTTCACTGTGTACTTCGAGAAGCACAAGGTGGTGGACGTGGTCGCCAACAAGGCCGATGCCAACGAGGTTGGACCCAAGCCTGCGATTCGGTGATGCGAGTTGGTATGCGAGTCCCTCGCAAGAGTTTTTATGCGAGTCCCTTCGCAAGAGCCCGCACATCCATGTGCGGGGATCAAATGAAAAGCCTGAGCTTCGGCTTGGGCACGACGTGAGTAGTGGTCGCAATGACTGATCGCCTTCGCCTTCCCGCGGAATGGGAGCCCCAGTCCGCCATCCTGATCGCCTGGCCGCATGCCGGTATCGACTGGGCCGAGCGCCTGGCCGAGGTCGAGGAGACCTATATCGCGCTGGTCGCGGCGATCGTGCGCTACCAGCGCGTGCTGATCTGCGTCGCCGATGCCGACCTGCAGATCTACGCCGAGGCGCGGCTGCGCTCGGCGCGGGTCGACATGCAGCGCGTGCGGTTCGTCGAGGCCGAGTACGACGACACCTGGCTGCGCGACTCCGGTCCGATCACCCTGGCCCGGGACGGCGGCGGTTTCCAGTTGCTGGACTTCCGCTTCACCGGCTGGGGCGGCAAGTTCCAGGCGAGCCGCGACGACCAGTTGGTGAGCGCGCTTGCGGCGCAGCAGCTGTTCGCCGGCAGCGACGTGCGCAGCATCGATTTCGCGCTGGAAGGTGGCGCGATCGACAGCGATGGCGCCGGCACCCTGCTGACCACCTGGCAGTGCCTGCACGAACGCCATCCGCAGCGCTCGCGCGAATCGCTGAGCCATGACCTGGCCGACTGGCTGGCGCAACAGCGCGTGCTGTGGCTGGACCACGGCTACCTGGAAGGCGACGACACCGACGCGCATATCGACACCCTCGCCCGCTTCGCCAGCGAAGACGCGATCGTCTATCAGGCCTGCGACGACGCCGGCGATTCGCATTACGCCGAGCTGCAGGCGATGGGCGCCGAACTGGCCGCGTTACGCACCGCCGACGGTCGCCCGTACCGGCTGTTCCCGCTGCCGTGGGCGCAGCCGGTGCTCGACCACGGCCGGCGCCTGGCCGCGTCCTATGCCAACTTCCTGATCGTCAACGGCGCAGTGCTGATGCCGGCCTATGGCGATGCGGCCGATATGCAGGCGCAGGCGGTGATGGCGCAGGCGTTCCCGCAGCACGAAATCGTGCCGATTCCGTGCCGCGCGCTGATCTGGCAGAACGGCAGCCTGCACTGCATCACCATGCAGTTGCCCGAGGGCGTACTGGCCGCCTGATCCGCGTTCGCTGATCGAAGGCGCATAAGCATAGGATCGACTGCAGGCTTTCGCCGGGTCGCACCGCCCCGCAGGAATCGCCATACGCGCCGCCGGAGAACTCCGCTCCCGAGGCGGCGATGGCGGCAGAACGCCGGGATTCCGATCCCTCTGTGGAACTCGGGCAGCGCACCGCATTCGGCGTCGCGCGGCGCTGGCGCCTTCAACACCGAGCCACCGGAACATGCCCACGCCGCGCCGGGCGGCATTCATCTGCCGGGAACCTGCCGCGGCGCCATCCGCGTTACCATGCGCGCTTTCGCCGACCATCCTTCCGCAATGAGCCGAAACACTCTTTCCGTCGCGCTGATCCAAGAGCGCAACCATGGCGATGCCGCGGCGAATCTGGCGGTCATCGAATCGCGCGTGGCCGAGGCCGCGGCGCAGGGCGCGCAGCTGGTGCTGCTGCAGGAATTGCACAACGGCGCCTACTTCTGCCAGCACGAGTCGGTTGACGAATTCGACCTGGCCGAGCCGATTCCCGGCCCCAGCACCGAGCGCCTCGGCGCGCTGGCCAAGCGCCACGGCGTGGTGCTGGTCGCGTCGCTGTTCGAGCGCCGCGCCGCCGGCCTGTACCACAACACCGCGGTGGTGTTCGAGAAGGACGGCAGCCTGCTCGGCAAGTACCGCAAGATGCATATTCCGGACGATCCGGGCTTCTACGAGAAGTTCTACTTCACCCCGGGCGATCTCGGCTTCACCCCGATCCAGACCTCGGTCGGCCGCCTCGGCGTGTTGGTGTGCTGGGACCAGTGGTATCCGGAAGCGGCGCGGCTGATGGCGCTGGCCGGCGCCGAACTGCTGCTGTATCCGACCGCGATCGGCTGGGATCCCAGCGACGAGCAGGCCGAGCAGGAGCGCCAGCGCGACGCCTGGATCCTCAGCCATCGCGGCCATGCCGTGGCCAACGGCGTGCCGGTGCTCAGCTGCAACCGGGTCGGCCACGAAGCCTCGCCGCTGGCCGCCGATGGCGTGGTGGGCGCGGCCGGCATCCAGTTCTGGGGCAACAGCCACGTGCTCGGCCCGCAGGGCGAGTTCGTCGCCGAAGCCGGCGCCGAACCGACCGTGCTGGTCTGCGACGTGGACCTGCAGCGCAGCGAGCACGTGCGGCGGATCTGGCCGTTCCTGCGCGACCGCCGCATCGATGCCTATGGCGATCTGCTGAAGCGCTATATCGACTGACGCGCCGCACCTGCGGCAGCTGCAAGCCCAAGACCTGCCGCACCCCGGCGCCGACCAGGCGCCCTTCGATGAGTGATGGAATGAACGAACTTTCCCAGGCCGGCGACGACGCCCTGTTCGCCGGCCAGCCGTACCGCATCGTCGAGCGCGATGGCGTGCGCTACACCCTGCTCGGCACCGCGCATGTGTCGCTGGCCAGCGTCGCCGCCGTGGAACGGGCGATCGACAGCGGCCGCTTCGATGCGGTCGCGGTGGAGCTGGACCCGCAACGGCTGCAGGCGCTGACCGACCCGGACGCGCTGACCAAGCTGGACCTGGTGCAGGTGATCCGCAAGGGCCGGGTGGCGTTGTTCGCAGCGAACCTGGCGCTGGCCGCCTACCAGCGGCGCCTGGCCGAGCAACTGGGCATCGAACCCGGCGCCGAACTCAAGCGCGCGGTGCTGCTGGCGCGCGAGCGGCAGCTGCCGGTGTACCTGATCGACCGCGAGGTCGGGCTGACCTTCAAGCGCGCTTCCGGCCGGCTCGGCTTCTTCGGCAAGCTCAAACTCGGCAGCGGCCTGCTCGGCGGGCTGTTCGCCTCCGACGAGGTCGGCGAGGCGGAGATCGAGAAGCTCAAGCAGGGCGACATGCTCGAGGCCAGCTTCGGCGACTTCGCCAGCGAAAGCCCGGCGCTGTACGACACCATCATCGCCGAGCGCGACCGCTACATGGCCACCCGCCTGCGCGAGGAACACGCGCAGCGGACCGCGCCCAGCCAGACCCCGATCGCGACCCCGGACTATCTGGATAGCGCACGCGCCGAGGGCATCCGCGACGTGCTGGCGGTGGTCGGTGCCGGCCATCTGGCCGGCCTGGCCAGGCACCTGCAGGACGATCAGGACGATCCGGCCACGTTGCGCAAGACGCTGGAAGACGTGCCGACCAAGAAAAAGGTGCCGTGGATCACCCTGACCCTGACCGCGCTGGTGCTCGGCGGCGTCGCCTGGGGCTACTGGCGCGGCGGCTTCGCGCTGGGCACCGACCTGCTGCTGCAGTGGGTGCTGTTCACCGGCGGCCTGGCCGGGTTGGGCTGCCTGCTGGCCGGCGGCCATCCGCTGAGCATCATCGCCGGCGCCATCGCCGCGCCGCTGAAGCCGTTCCGGCCCGGCGTGCCGGCCGGTGCGTTCAGCGCACTGGTCGAGGTGCACATGCGCAAGCCGGCCTACGGCGACTTCCTGGCGCTGCGCGACGACGCGCAGAACCTGCGCGGCTGGTACCGCAACCGCGTCTCGCGGGTGGTGCTGACCTTCCTGCTGACCAACCTCGGCAGCATGATCGGCGTGTGGCTGGCGGGATTCCGCATCTTCGGCAAGCTGGCCGGTTGAGCGCAACGCGGCGGCAGGGCCACATGCGCCCTGCCCCATCGCATGACCACCGTGTCGTTAAACAGTGTGGGAGGGGCTTCAGCCCTGACGCGGTAAGGCGTCGAGGCTGAAGCCCCTCCCACAACTGTTTTCGCGCGACGCAGCAAGCGACAAGCGCGCCAGCCATTCGGCGCGCGACACCGCGCCCCTGGTCAGGACACCTGCGGCGCCGGCACACCGCGGCCGCCGCGAGCGCGGCGCACCAGCTGCGCCACGCCGCCGCTGAGATCGTCGAGGATCGCGTAGATGGTCGGCAGGAACAGCAGGCTGACCACGGTGGAGAACGCCAGGCCGCCGGCGATCGCGCGCGCCATCGGGTAGTAGGCCGGGCCGTCGCCGAACATCTGCGTGGTGGTCAGCGAAATCGGCACCATCGCCAGGATCGCGGTGCCCATGGTCATCATGATCGGCCGCAAGCGCTCGCGCGACCCTTCCACCAACGCTTCGGTCCGGCCCAGGCCGCGCCGGCGCAGGTTGTTGATGTGCTCGATCATCACGATGCCGTTGTTCACCACCACGCCCATCAGCACCAGGATGCCGATGAAGGCCATGATCCCGAAGTTGGTGCCGGTGATCCAGAACAGCCAGAACACGCCGAAGATCGAGAACAGCACGCCGCTCATGATCGCCGCGGGGAACAGCAGCGATTCGAATACCGCGGCCATCACCACGTAGATCATCAGCAGCGCGATCAGCAGGTTGAACATCATCTGCTGGCCGGCCTTGTCGTCGTCCTGGCCATCGGCACCGTCGAAACTGTAGTGATAGCCGGCCGGGAAGCTGACGCCCTTCAGCGTGTCCTCCATTGCCTGCTTGGCCTCGGCCGGGGTGACCTTGACCCCGAGGTTTGCGGTGATGGTCAGCGTGGTCTGGCGGTTGGTGCGCCCGATCTGGGTCGCCGCCGGCCGCGTCTGCACGTCGACCAAGCTCAGCAACGGCACGCTGCGCCCGTCCTTGGTGCGCACGTTGAAGCTGTCCAGGTCTTCGGGCGTGGTTTCCTCGGCGCCGGCGAAGCGGACCCACACCGGTACCTCGTTGTCGCCGCGACGGAACTCGCGCAGCGAGGCGCCACGCAGCGCCAGGCCGACGAAGCTGGCGACCTGCTCGGCATTGAAGCCGAACGCCGATGCGCGCTCGCGATCCACCCGCACCGCCAACTCGGTGGTGCGGTCGCCGGTGTCCACGCGCACGTCGCGCAATTCCTTGCGCCGCGCCAGCAGCGGCACCACGTCGTCGGCGATCGCGCGCAGGGTCTGGGTGGAATCGCCGACCAGTTGCACCTGCACGCTCTGCGCACCGCTGCCCTGCCCGTTGCCGTTGCCATTGCTGCCGACGCTGTAGTCGGCCAGAGCCGAACGCGGCAGCTCCTTGCGGATCTGTTCGATCAGCGCCTGCATGTCGCGCACCTGCTTGAGGTCCACGGTCAGCGTGGTGCTGCTGCCTTCCACTTCGCTGAACCACGAATACACCTGGGTGACGTGGTAGCGCTGGCGGCGCGCGTCGATGAAGCGTTCGAGCTTGGCGACCTCGGTGGACAGCTGCTCGCGCGTATACGAGCCCTTCCACTGGTAGCCGATGAAGATCTGTTCGCCGCCGTCGCCGCCGAACATGTCCTTCTTGGTCTGCAGCATCGGCACCACGCTGAGCGCGGTGATCAGCGCGATCGCGGCGACGCTCCAGCCGCGATGGGCCAGCGACCAGCGCAGCACGCGCGCGTAGCGGCGCTGCAGGCGCGGGATCAGGCCGCGCTCGGAGCGGACCAGCGCCGGCGTGCGCATGCGCGCGGACAGCATCGGAATCAGGCTCACCGCCACCAGCCACGAGGCCAGCAGCGACACCGAGATGGTGATCGCGATCTGCGCCATGAAGATGCTGATGTTGTTGGTTTCGCCGAACAGGTTCGGCACGAACACGATGCAGTGGCACAGGGTGCCGGCCGACAGCGCGATGGCCACGTTGCGGGTGCCGATGATCGACGCCAGCTGTGGCTGGTCCGGCATGCGTTCGCGTTCCTGGTAGATGCTCTCCACCACCACCACCGCGTTGTCCACCAGCATGCCCACCGCCAGCAGCAAGCCCATCATGGTCAGGATGTTGAGGGTGACCCCGGCGAAGTACATGAAACCCAGGGTGATGGTGAAGCAGATCGGGATCGCCAGGGTCACCATCAGCGTCGACGGCCAGTGGCGCAGGAAGAAGAACAGCACCGTCACCGACAGCAGCAGGCCGACCCCGCCGGCTTCGGCCAGTTCGGTCAGCGACGAGGTCACCGCCTTGCCCTGATTGTCGATGACCTTGACCTGCACGTCGCTGAGCGCCGGCTGGGTGCGGATCTGCTTCACCTCGGCCAGGACCGCGCGCGACACCTCGACCAGATTGGCGCTGCGTTCCTTGTACACGTCCAGGCCCACCGCCGGACGCCCGTCCAGGCGCCGGCCGTAGTTCATCCGGGTCGGCTTCAGGCGGATGTCGGCGATGTCACCCAGGCGCAGGCCCTTGGCGTCGATGACAAGATCGCGCAGTTCCTGCAGGTCGCGCAGCTCGCCGACCGGCTGCACCCGCAGGCGCTGGCCGTGGTCGTCGATCTGCCCGGCCGACAGCGAGAAATTGAGCTTGCCCAGGCGCTCGCTGAGATCGTTGAGGCTGAGGTTGTGCGCGCTGAGCCGGTCCGGCGCGATCGCGATCTCGACCTCGTTCGGCGGCGCGCCGGACACCTCCACCTTGGCCACGCCGGGGATGCGTTCCAGGCGCCGCTTGAACTCGCGGTCGAGCATGTCGTAAGCGCCGGTCAGGTCGGCCGCGCCGGCCAGGCGCACCTTCAGCACCGGCTCGTCGCTGCTGGACCACTTGAACACGTGGTAGCGCTGCAGGTCGTCGGGCAGGTCGGCGCGGATCGCGTCGATGCGCTCGCGCGCGTCGGAGGCGGCGATGGCGATGTCGCGGTCCCAATCGGAGAACTCGATGAAGATGTTGGCGCCGTCGGCGGTTGCGGTCGAGCGCATGCGCTTGATCCCGGTCATCGTCGCCAGCGCTTCCTCGGTCGGCCGCACCAGGTTGCGCTCGACCTCGTCGGGGGTCGAGCCGCTGTACGGCAACTGCACGAACAGGAACGGCGCGGAGATGTCCGGCAACGCCTCCAGCGGCAGCCGGAACGCCGCGATCAAGCCGACCACCACCAGCGACACGAAGCACATGATGGTGGTGATCGGACGGCGGATGCTGAACTCGGCGACGCTCATGCCGGCTCACCCGCGCCGGTGTCGCGGCCGAGCCCTTCAAGACGCCGCCGCGCGCGCTGCCCGCGCTCGGCGTAATAGCCGTCGGCGCGGCGATCCAGGCGGTCGTAGACCACCGGGATCACCACCAGCGTGAGCAGCGTGGACACCAGCAGGCCGCCGATCACGGTGATCGCCATCGGCGCGCGCACTTCGGCGCCCTCGCCCGACGCCACCGCCAGCGGCAGGAAGCCGAACAGCGTGCACAGCGTGGTCATGATGATCGGGCGCAGGCGCGAGCGTGCGCCTTCGATCAGCGCCTCGCGCTTGGCCACGCCTTCCTCGCGCAGCTGGTTGACCTTGTCGATCAGGATGATCGCGTTCTTGGTCACCAGCCCGACCAGCAGGATCAGGCCGATGAACACCACCACCGACACCGGCTTGCCGCTCAGCAGCAAAGCCAGCACCGCGCCGACCATCGCCAGCGGGATGGTGAACAGGATCACGAACGGGTGCAGCAGCGATTCGAACTGCGAGGCCATCACCAGGTACACCAGGAAGATCGCCAGGCCGAACGCGAACAGCAGCGACTTGGCCGACTGCGCCAGTTCCTCGCCCTGTCCGCCGATGTGCATGCCGACGCCGGCGCCGAGCGGCTCGCGCGCGACCATGTCCTGCACCTCGCGCACCGCGCCGCCCAGATCGATGTCGCGCAGGTTGGCCGACACGATCGCCACGCGGATCTGGTCGGCGCGGTGGATCTCGCTGGGACCGGTGGTGGCGACCACGTCGGCGACCGCATCCAGCGTCACCGGCTTGCTGCTGCCGGGATTGACGATCAGCCGGCGGATGCTGTCGACGCTGGCGCGGTCGCTCTGCTGCGCGCGCACCAGCACGTCGATCTTGCGGTCGCGGAAGCTGTAGCGGGTGGCGACGTCGCCGCGCACCTTCTTCACCACCACGTCGGCGATCTGCCGCGTGGTCAGGCCCAGCGCACCGGCACGTTCCTGGTCGAAGCGGATCTGGATTTCCGGGAAGCCCTCTTCCACCGTCGATTTCACGTCGGCGTAGTGGCCATTGCCGCGCAACATCGCGGTCAGCTTCTGCCCGGCGTGCTGGATCGTCTCCAGGTCCTGCCCGCGCAGCTCGATTTCCAGCGGTGTGGAGAAACTGAACAGCTCCGGGCGGCTGAAACCGACCTGCACGCCCGGATGCCTGCGCATCGTCGCGCGCATGCGGTCGCTCTGCTGCGCCTCGAACTGCGCGCTGCCGCCGCCGGCCATGGCGATGGTCAGCTTGCCGATGTTCTCGCCGCTTTCGGTGGGGCTGGCATCGAGCCGCGTGCCGCTGCCGCTGACGCCGTACAGCGCCTGAACGCCGGCGTCCTTGCCGTGGGTTTCCTGCAGTTCGCGCACCAGCGCATCGGTCTGCCGCAACGGCGTGCCGGCCGGTAGTTTCACCGTCATCTCGAAGCGGTCCTGGGCCAATTGCGGGATCAGGTCGGCGCCGAGCATCGGCACCACCGCCAGCGTCGCCGCGAACGCCAGTGCGGCCAGCCCCAGCACCTGCCACGGCCGCGCCAGCGCGCCCGGCAGCAGCCGCAGATAGCCGCGTTCGGCGCGCGCATACGGCGCCATCGCTAGGTCGCTGGCCTTGCGCATCACCGGCGCGACCACCGCCACGCCACCGCGCCACAGCCGCACCACCAACCATGCCGCGCCGAAGAAACCGCCGCGCACCGCCGCGGCGGCACCGCGCCGGCCCCACGCCACCGGCTTCAGCCAACCGCGCTGCGGCTGCCAGTGCGGCTGCTCGGGCTCGGGCGGGAACGCCATCGGCGGGCGTCCCTTCAGCGAACTGAGCATCGGGATCAGGGTCATCGACACCACCAGCGAGATTGCGATGGCGATCGCCACGGTCAAGGCCTGGTCGCGGAACAGCTGCCCGGCCACGCCCTCGACGAACACCAGCGGCAGGAACACCGCGATCGTGGTCAGGGTCGAGGCGACCACCGCCATGCTGACCTCGCGGGTGCCGGCGATCGCCGCATCGAGGATGCTCAGACCCCGCTCGCGCGCCTTGGCGATGCTCTCCAGCACCACGATCGAATCGTCCACCACCAAGCCGGTGGCCAGTGCCAGGCCACCCAGCGACATCACGTTCAGGCTCAAGCCCAGCTGGCCCATGAAGAAGAACGTGGCCACGATCGACACCGGCAACGACAGGCTGATCACGAACGTGCTCCAGCCGTCGCGCAGGAACAGGAAGATGATCAGGATCGCCAGCAGGCCGCCGATCACCGCATCCTTTTTGACGTCGCCGATGGCGTGCTCGATGAAGCGCGACTGGTCTTCCAGCGTGGTCAATTCCACGTCCGGCGGGATCTGCGTCTTCAACTGTTCCAGGCGCTTGCGCAGCGCCGCCGCGGTGGACACGGTGTTGGCGTCGCCCTCCTTGTAGATCGCCAGTTCCACCGCTTCCTTGCCGCCCAGGCGGATGATCGCCTCGCGCTCCTTGTAGCCCTGCCGCACCTCGGCCACGTCCTTGAGCCGCACCGGCATGCCGTTGGCGATGGTGGTGGTGGAACTGGACGAGGCGCTCTGCGCCGCCGAGGCCGCGGCCAGCGCCGCTTCCGAACCGGTCGAGGCGGCGATCGCGTACATCTGCTGCATCGCCGAATCGGCGGCGCTGCTGCCCGCGCCCTGGGTGGTCAGCAACAGATTGCGGATCTCGTCCAGGTCGGCGAACTGGTTGACCGTGCGCACCAGGTAGCGCTGCGAGCCCTGTTCCAGGCGCCCGCCGGAGATGTTGATGTTCTCTTCCTTGAGCCGGGTGATGACGTTGTCGATCGGCAGGCTCAGCTGCGCCAGCCGCTGCTGGTCGATGTCGACCTGGATCTCGTCTTCCAGCCCGCCGCCGACCTTGACCGCGGCCACGCCGGCCACCGGTTCCAGTTTCTTCTTCAGATCCTCGTCGGCATAGCGGCGCAACTGGGTCAGCGCGCGCACCGCATCGGCATCGCTGGCCGGCGTCGCCTTGCTCGCCAGCACCAGACGCATGATCGGTTCGGTGGACGGATTGAAGCGCAGCAGCACCGGCGCCTTGGCTTCCAGCGGCAGCTCCAGCGCCTCCATCTTGTCGCGCACCTCCAGGCTGGCCTGGTCCATGTTGGTGCCCCAGGCGAACTCCAGCACCACGTCGCTCTGCCCGGTGCGCGACACCGACTTGAGCTTGCGCAGGTTCTTGACCACGCCGACCGCTTCCTCGACCGGCTCGGTCACCAGCGTCTCGATCTCCGACGGCGCCGCGCCGGTGTACTCGGTGCGCACGGTCAGGGTCGGATAGCTCAGGTCGGGCAGCAGGTTGACCTTGAGGCTGTTCAGCGCGATCACGCCGAACAGCAGCAACGTCACCGTGGCCATCGCGATGGTGACGCGGCGGCGTGTGGCGAATTCGACCAGCCCGCCACCGCGCACGCCGGGCGGCGCGTGTTCGTGCGGATCGCTGCCGTGATCGGAACCGGCGCTGGTCATCAGTGCGCTCCGACCGCGGCGCCGCTACCGACCTCGGCGACCTCGCGCTGCGGCGCGATCACCTGCACGCGGCTGCCGTCGCGCAAGGCGACCTTGCCGGCGGTGACCACCTGGTCGCCGGGCTGCAGGCCGTCGCGGATCTCCACCCACGGGCCTTCGGAATAGCCCAGCTTGACCGGCACCCGCGTCACCTTGCCGGCGCTGACCCGGAACACCGCCGGCTCGCCGTCGTCGAGCAGCGCCAGGCGCGGCACCACCAGCGCATCGGCGCGCTGGTCGTAGTCGATGCGGATGCGTCCGAACATGCCCGGTTGCAAGGCTTCGGCGCCTTCCTCGAACGCGCACACCACGCGGAACGTACCGCTGCCCGAATCCACCACCGGCGCGATGCGATCGACCTTGCCCAGGTATTGCTTGCCCGGCAGCGCGTCGGCCAGCAGCGTCACCGGCTGCCCGGCCTTGAGCGTGGCCAGCTCGCGCTCGGGCACATTTAGCGTGGCTTCCAGGCGCGAGTCGTCGACGATGCGGAAGATCGGCGTATTGATCTGCACGAAGTTACCGGTCTTGATCGAACGCGACGCGATCACCCCGGAGATCGGCGCGACCACCGTGGCGTAGGACAGTTCCAGCGACGCCAGCTGGTGCTGCGCGCGCACGTTGGCCAGGTCGTACTTGATCTGGTCGACGTCGGCGGCGCTGACCAGTTGCTGTCCGACCAGTTGTTCCGAGCGCCGGTAATTGTTCTCCAGCTTGCGCAGCTGCGCCTCGCTCTGCGCCACCGCCAGCCGCGCGCGGTCCGGGTCAAGCCGCACCAGCGGCTGCCCGGCGCGGACCTGCTGGCCCTCCTCGGCCAGCACCGCCAGCGCCACGCCGGAGGTCTTGGCCACCACCTGCGATTCGGCGCGCGCCTCCAGCGCCGCGGTGCCGCTGTAGCTGGCCGCCACTGCGCGCCGGCTGGCCTTGGCCACCTCGACCGGCACCGCATCGGGCGCCTTCTCGGCCTCCTTGGCCTTGGCCTGCGCATCGCCGGCCGCCGGCTTGCAGCCGCCGAGCAGCAGTGTGGAGGTGATCAACAGCGCGGCGGCGCAGCTGGCGGTGCGTCGGCGCGTGGAATATCGCGTCATCGTCGTGTCCCTGGTGGATGGCGTGAATGGTGTTGTAGGTAAGTAGATCACCTGATGACGCTCACGTGAATGAGCCAAAGGTCATGGTTCCCCGCGCCATGCAGCATGGAGGATTGCCAAGGCCTGTTTCGGAGCCGCGAAAGGCCAGGCTATACTCGGGTCGTTCCGTGTTCCCCCACGCCGGAACGCCCAGTCCCGTCCTCCGGACCACGTAACCATGCGCACGCAGCCGCTAGCCGCTTGTTTTGCTTTGGCCGTACTCGTTTCTCTCGGGGTTACCCCGGCAGTGGCGCAGACCGCGCCGGCGCCCACCGCTCCCGCCCCGGCCGCCACCCCGGAAGCGCCCGCTGCCGCCGTCGGCCATGCCGACAACGGCAGAACGTTGACCTATACCTGCCAGGGCTGCCACGGCATCACCGGCTACAAGAATGCCTATCCGAGCTACCGCGTTCCCAAGATCGGCGGCCAGTCGGCGCAGTACCTGACCCAGGCGCTGACCGAATACCGGCTCGGCAAGCGCAAGCATCCGACCATGCAGGCCCAGGCGGAGAGCTTCTCCGACCAGGACATCGCCGACATCGCCGCTTACCTGACCACCCTCAAG
The DNA here is from genome assembly GCF_014236815.1 of Xanthomonas sp. GW. NCBI lineage: Bacteria > Pseudomonadati > Pseudomonadota > Gammaproteobacteria > Lysobacterales > Lysobacteraceae > Xanthomonas > Xanthomonas sp. GW. The sequence goes on along the minus strand of NZ_CP051189.1, from coordinate 2,438,517 downwards.
TAGCCATCCCATGCCGAAAGCCGCGCACGCATTGCGTCCCGCCATCGTCCTGCTTGCTGCCCTGTGCCTGGGGGCGTGTTCGCAATCGCAGGTGGAATCCACCAGCCAGTCCGCCGGCGACGCCGGCCACGCCAGCGGCGAACATGGGTCCGGCTCGTCCGCCGGCCTGCCGAGCGGGCGTGCCGCCGCCGGCGAGAAACTGGCCCATGCCAAGGGCAAAGCCACCGGGCAGAGCTGCATCGACTGCCACGGCGCCGACGGCAACGCGCCGATCGACCCGAGCTACCCCAAGCTCGGCGGCCAGTACGGCGACTATGTCGCGCATGCCCTGCAGGCATACCGCGCCGGCGATCGCCAGCATCCACTGATGACCCCGCAGGCGGCGCCGCTCAGCGACCAGGACATCGCCGACCTGGCGGCGTATTTCGGATCGCGCGCCACCCAGTTGCACGACCTGCACAACCCGAATTGACCGGGCGCGCCGGCATCTGGCCGGCGCCGGTTCCCACAGCCAGTCCGTTGGGCGCAGCGAACGCAATCCGGCATTGCGCCGGTTTCGGCGTTCGGTCGCGGCTGAAGCCGCTCCTGCAGTGCAATCAACGCGTCGGCCGCGAATCCTGTAGGAGCGGCTTCAGCCGCGACAGAATCTACCGGTAACACCTGTCGCGGCTGAAGCCGCTCCTACAATGCGGGCGTCTGCACGTTGGCGGATCGCTGCCGCATGCATGCCGCAATCACCGCTGGCTGGACGCCAAAGCGGATGCGCGAACTGCCGGCGCCTACTTCATGCTGCCGTTGTCTTCCTGCAGGCCCGGCTTGAACGGCACCGCCGGCGGCGGCCGCGCGCCGGCGGGCTGGTCGTTGAGGTTCGGATCGGTGATGCCGCAGCCGCCGCCCAGCTGCAGGATCGAGACCACGCATGAAATGCTGCTGCTGGTGCCGGGAATCGGGATGTTGACGGTCTTGATGCCGCGCCGCACCCACTCTTCCAGCAGCGTCGCGTTCGGCAACCAGTACTTGTCGAACGAGGTCGGCTTGTAGTCGTACGGCGGACGCTTGAGCCACTGCCCGGCATTGGCGATCTGGTCGCGCGACCAGCTGTCGGTCTCGCTGCCGGGCGCGCCACGCGGCGGCGCCTTACCCTGCCCTTCGCCGCCAGGCACGCGCACGCTGCCATCGCCGTTGAACATGCCATTGCGCTGGCTGGCGCCGGCACCCGCGTCGCCGGCGCGATTGCGCGCCGATGCGCCCCAGTCGTCGCCGCGCTGCGGCGTCGCCCAGCCGCCGTCGTGCGCGACCGCCGCCGGACCGCTGCCCGGCGCGGCCGCCTGGCTGCCGGGCGGCGCGGTGCCGCTGCCAGCCGGCGTTCGGGTCTCGGCCTTGCCTTGCGCCGCGGCGCTGGTCTGGGCTGCCGCCTGCGCCGAGGCCGCGTCAGCCGCCGGCGCGCTTGAAGGCGTCTCAGGCTGCGCGGCGACTGCCGGCGTCGGCGTCGCCGCCGTGGCGGGCGTCGGCAGTTCGATCTGCCGTACCTGCGGCGCCTCCGGCGTGCGCAGCGTCGGTGCGGGATCGCGCGCGCGGATCTGCGGCATCTGCACCTGGACCTGCGGCAGCGGCTCGGGCACTTCGCGCTCGCGTACCTGCAACTGGGGCTCGGACGGACGCGGCACCGGCACTTCGCGCGGACGGATCTGCGCCACCGTCGGAATCTCGGTGACCACTTCGACTTCGCGCTCCGGCACCTGCACGCTCGGCGGCGCGATCTCGCGCAGGGTCAGCGTCGGTTCGCGCACGCTGGGCGGCGGCAGTACGAAATCGCTGCTTGGCTGTGCGGTCTCGGTGACCTGCAACGGCTGATCCGGCGGTAGCGGCGGTGGAGTGGTCACCGCCTGCGCGGTGCTCGCCGCTGGCGTGGCGGAGGCGGCCGGCGCCGCGGCTGCGGTCTTGGGCTGCGTGGCGGCAGTCGTCGCCGCGGCCCGCTGCGCACTTGCCGCTGCGGCTTGCTGCGCGGCGGCCGCGGCGGCCGGGTCTTGCGCGGCCGCGCCGCCACCGGTTTCGGCCGGGGTGCCGCGGCCGACGAATTCCACCTGCACGCGCCCGGCCTCGCTCGGGTCCGGACGCGGCGGCAGCAGGCGCACGAAGGCGACCCACAGCAGGAACAGCGCGAACAGCAGATGCAAGGCCAGGCTGACCAGCGCCGCGATCCGCCGCCACCAGCGCTGGTCGTACGGTGCCGGGTCCCAGTCCTGCCACCACAGGCGGCGGAACGCCTGCCATGGGCTCAGCGCGGGTAGGCGCGAGGTCGGCGCCGGCAGTGGCTGCGGCAGTGCCGCGATCAACTCGGAGGAGACGAACGGGCGCGGCTTGGCCGGCTGTGAGGAGATCCAGTGCGCCCAACCGTACGGCAGGCCGGTGCGGCGATCGCGCAGCAGCTTGCGCGGCGAGCGCGCCAACAGCGCGGCGAGGATGTCGGCGGCGCGCGTCACCGGCGTAGCGGAGGAATCAGGCCGCGGAATCGCGCGGGATGTACGGGGCGCTGCCGCTGTCGTGGTCGGTGGCGTCGCGCACGGCGGTGATGCCGGGCACGCGTCCCATCAGCGTCTTCTCGATGCCCTGCTTCAGGGTCACGTCGGCCATGCCGCAGCCGTGGCAGCCGCCGCCGAAGCGCAGCAGCACCACACCCTCGGCCGACACCTCCTGCACCGCCACGCGGCCGCCATGCTGGGCCAGCTGCGGATTGACCTCGTTCTCGACCACCCAGCGCACCCGCTCGACCAAGGAGGCGGCCTCGCCCGGCGCCTCGCCCTTGATCTTCGGCGCCTTGATCGTCAACTGCTGGCCGGTGCCCTGGGTGACGTAGTCGATCTCGGCGCCGTCCAGCCAGCCGACGCTGTCGGCGGCCACGTACAAGGTGAAGCCGGCGCAGTCGATCGCCCATTCGTCGCCGGCCAGGTCCGCCGGTTCGGCGAACTCCAGCCGCGCATCGGCGCGTGCGGTACCGGGGTCGACCGCGCTCAGGCGCACGCCCATGCCGGGCACGGCCTCGCGTTCGAGCAGTTTGCGGAAATGGGTCTGCGCGTTGTCGGAGATCTGGATCATGCGGTTATTCTAGCGCTTCCACGCGACCGGCTCATCGCGAACTTTTCCCATCGGCGGCGCGTTCAGCCAGCCTGCCGCGGAGGCTCCAAGAATGAACGACCTGATCCCGCTAGCACAGGCCCATTGCTCGCCCTGCAAGGGCAGCGAATACAAGCTCACCCAGGCGCGCCTGGCCGAATTGTTGCCGCAGGTGCCCGGCTGGGAGCTGGTCGAGAACGGCATGGCGATCAGCCGCACGTTCCGCTTCCCCGACTACTACCGCACCATGGCGTTCGTGAACGCGCTGGCCTGGATCGCGCACCGCGAAGACCACCACCCCGACCTGGGCGTGCACTACGACCGGGTGGTGGTGCGCTATTCCACCCACGACGTCGGTGGCCTCAGCGAAAACGACTTCATCTGCGCCGCCAAAGCCTCGGCCCTACCGGAATGACTCCCATGCCTGCCGCATCCCGCCGTTCCCTCCTCGCCGCCTGCCTGCCGCTCGCCGCCGTCCTGTTGCTCGGCGGCTGCGGCAAGTCCGGACAATCGCAGACCCAGCGCGTGGCCGCCGCGCCGACCGAAGTTGCCGCGGTGCAGACCCCGCCGCCGGACTACCCGATCGAACTGGCCTGCGCCGGACTCGGCGGCAAGGCCGTGCTGAGCGTAGTGGTCGGCGTGCAGGGCAAGCCCACCGACGTGCAGCTGGTCAGCAGCAGCGGCCAGCCCAAGCTCGACGCGTCGGCGCAGCAGCGCGTGCGCGAGTGGATCTTCAATCCCGCCACGCGCGACGGCAAGGCGGTGCCGCGCACGATCCAGGTGCCGGTCAACTTCAATCCGCCGCAACCGCGGCCGGACCGCTGCTTCGCGCTCGACGCGCAGGCGCACCGCTCCAGCTGAGCGCGGCCCACGGGCCGCTTGCGCGCGCAGCGCCGACAATGGCGCGGCGCCGCCTTCACACTCCGCCAGCCTCGCGCCCGCTTTCATCTGCCGTCTCGACACAGGAGCCGCCTGGCGCATGCTGGATATTCCGTCGCACAACGTATGGGTCGCCTTGGCGGTGACCCTGGCCGCCGGTCTGGCCACCGGCCTGGGCAGCGTGCTGGTGCTGTTCACCAAAGGCCCCAATCCACGCCTGCTCGCCTTCGGCCTGGCCTTCGCCGGCGGCGCAATGGTGTACGTATCGCTGACCGAGATCCTCGGCAAGTCGGTCGCCTCCTTCAGCCAGGCGTTCGATCCGCGCCTGGGCTACGCCTATGCCACTTTGGCGTTCCTGGCCGGCATGGCGTTGATCGTGGTGATCGACCGGCTGGTGCCCAATCCGCACGAAAGCCTCAATGCCCAGGACCCGCTGTTCCGCGCCGACAACCGCGCCTACGTCAAGCGCGTCGGCCTGCTGACCGCGGTGGCGATCACCGCGCACAACTTTCCGGAAGGCCTGGCGACCTTCTTCGCCACCCTGGAAAGCCCCACCGTGGGCATGCCGCTGGCGTTCGCGATCGCCGTGCACAACATCCCCGAAGGCATCGCCATCGCGGTGCCGGTGCACTACGCCACCGGGCGCAAATCCTATGCCTTCGCCGCCAGCCTGCTGTCGGGCCTAGCCGAGCCGATCGGCGCGATCATCGGCTATGTGGCGCTGTCGCGATTCCTGTCCGAGGCGATCTTCGGCTCGGTGTTCGGGGTCATCGCCGGGGTGATGGTGTTCCTGGCCCTGGACGAATTGCTGCCGGCCGCCAAGCGCTACGCCAAGGGCCACGAAACCGTATACGGGCTGGTCGCCGGCATGGCCACGCTGGCGCTGAGCCTGGTGCTGTTCCGCCTGTCCACCACACCCTGAGCTGATGCGGCGCCCCGGCTGAACGGACGCTGGCGCGAGCGTGTTGCAGCGCTTCGCAGAAAGCTTGCAGACATGCAACACAGAGCATCCTGCGCGCAACTTCCGAACGCCACGTGGAAAAGGTGCAGCATGGATATCCGCTCCCTGCCATCAACGAAGTTGACGCTGGCGCTGGTCACCGCCGTGAGCGTGCTGACGCTGAGTGCGTGCCAACAGCAACCGGCGCCGGCACCGGCCACGGCGACCGCCGCCGCACCCGCGCCCGCGCCCTACGTGCCGCCCAGCGCCGATCAGCTGTACAAGCTGGTCGCGCCGATCGCGCTGTTTCCCGACAAGCTGCTCGCCCAGACCCTGGCCGCCTCGGTGTATCCGGACCAGGTCGGCGATGCCCAGGGCTGGCTGCACAGCAACAGCGGCCTGGCCGCGGCGGACCGTCTGCAGGCGGCGGCAGCGCAGCCATGGGATCCCAGCGTCAAGGCGCTGATCGCCTTTCCCGACGTGGTCGAGCAGTTGGCCAGCAACGGCGACTGGACCCGCGCGCTCGGCGATGCCTATGCGCACGACCCCAACGAGGTGCTCGACGCGATCCAGGTCATGCGCGGGCGCGCACAGGCGCAGGGCCATCTGCGCAGCACGCCGCAGCAACGGGTGCAGGTGGTGCAACGCACGGTGGTGGAACCGGCCTACGCAGACGAGCGGATCCCGGCGCCGCGCCAGACCATCGTCATCGAACCGGCGCAGCCGGATGTCGTCTATGTGCCGCGCTACGATCCGGACGTGGTCTACGGCGCACCGGTCGACGTGTACCGCGAGTACCGCTACCACCCGCGCTACTACAGCGAAGGCGACCTGGTGACCGCCGGCATCATCTCCTTCGGCGTCGGCGTGCTGGTCGGCGACGCGCTGGAACACCACCACCACGGCCCGCTGGGCTGGCTGCAGCCGGAACCGGCCTGGCACCGCTGGGGTTGGAACAGCTGGGGCATGAACTGGAACGCCCCACCCTCGGCACCGCACTACGTGGTCTACCAGAACCGCGTCTACGCGCCGCGCACCACCATCATCAACAACAACATCACCAACAACATCAGCAACAACCGGATCGACGCGCGCAGCTTCGTGCACAACGACAACCGCGGCTTTGCGCAGCGGGCGGCGCTGGCGGCGATGCCTGCGGCGGCGGCCGCTGCCGCGCTGGCGCCGCGTCTGGCCCAGAACCCGCACGGCCCCGCGCCGCAGTTCGCCCCGGCGGCGGCGCCGCGCCACCCAGTCGACTATGCACAGCTGTCCACGCCGCATTTCAACGAACGGATGCTGCAGCCGGGCCGTCCGGTCGTGGCGAACGCGGCGCAGCGGCCGCCGCTGCCCGGGCTGAACGGCCCGAACGCAACGGGTGCTGCACGCGATCCGCGTGCGCAGCCGCCATTCGCGCAATCGCCGCACGCGCCGATGCCGATGTCCGCGGCCGATCCCCGCCACGCCATGCCGGTGGCCAACGCTGCCGCAATGCAGCGGCACGAGATGCCGCAGGCGCCGCGCGCCAACGCGCCGATGCCGATGGGGAACGTGCAGATGGCGCATGCAGCACAGCCGCGGGCGATGTCCATGCCGGCACCGCCCCGCGAGGATCCGCGTGCGCAGCAGGCCCGATTCGCCCAGCCCGAGCCGTCGCGGCCGGCGCCGCACCAGGTCGCCGCCTTCACTGCCCAACAGCCGCCCCCCGCGCACCGGGAGGCGCCGATGCGGGAGTTCCCTGAGCGCGTTCAGGCCATGCCGCGACAGGAACAGCAGCGGCCGCAGATGCAGGAACAGCGCATGGCGCGGATCGAGCGGCCGCAGCCGATGCACGCGGCCGAGCCGCGCCCCGCTCCGCGTCCACAGCAAGCGCATTCCGAGCCGCACCACGCGCACGACCACGACAAGCACAACGGATAGACGGCACCGGCGGGGCGGCGGCGGACGACACCGCGCCGCCCCGCCGCGCGTGGTTCAGCCGCCCAGGCGGCTCAGCGCCTCGGCCAGCTCGTCGGCCAGCGGCGCATTCAGCAGATATGGGGTCTTGCCGCCATCGAGGGTGAATTCCAGCGACGCGGCGTGCAGGAACAGGCGCTTGAGCCCGATCTGCTCGCGCAGGCGCTTGTTGACTGCCGGATCGCCGTACTTGTCGTCGCCGGCGACCGCATGCCCCAGGTGCTGGGCATGCACGCGGATCTGGTGGGTACGGCCGGTCTCGATCCGCACCTCGCAATAGGAATGCCCGCCGCGCCGCTCCAGCACCCGGAAATGGCTCAGCGACTCTTTACCGCCCGCATTCACCTGCACATGGCGCTCGCCGCCCTGGCGCAGGCCGATGTGCAGCGGCGCATCCACGCTCATCACCCCGTCGGGCATGCGCCCGACCAGCAGGGTCAGGTAGCGCTTGCTGATGCCGCGGCCCTCGACCCGGTCGTCCTCGCGCATCAGCGCCTGCATCTCGGTCAGCGCCGAGCGCTTCTTGGCCACGATCAGCAGCCCGGAGGTGTCGCGGTCGAGCCGGTGCACCAGTTCCAGGGTCTGGTTCGGGCGCAGGGCACGCAAGGTCTCGATCGCGCCGAAGCTGATCCCGCTGCCGCCATGGCTGGCGACCCCGGACGGCTTGTTCAGCGCCAGCAAGCGCGCGTCCTCGTAGACGATCGCCGCCTCCAGCCGGGCCATGAACGCGTCCGGCGGCGTGGTCTTCTCGCCCTCCTCGTGCAGCTTCACCGGCGGGATGCGCACCTCGTCGCCCGCCTCCAGCTTGCGCTCGGCCTTGGTGCGGCCGCCGTTGACCCGGACCTGGCCGCTGCGCATCAGCTTGTAGATCAGGCTGCGCGGGGCGCCCTTGAGCTGGCCGAGCAGGAAATTGTCTACGCGTTGTCCAGCCCTGTCTTCCGGGACCTTGAGAATGCGCACCGCGCTGGTCGCGACGTCGCGCGGCTTGGGAGGGATCGGGGAGGAAGTCATCAGGCAGTTTATTCTGTTACACTCGGGGGGCGAGATAAGGGTTTGATTTCGTTGGAAGTTAGCTCAGGGCCAGAAGCCCGGCTTGCGACGATTCCGGCACAGTGCGCGACCACCGCCCCCGGGGCGGCCATGTTAGCGGCTCACCGGCCTACCCGGCCATCGCCGGATGCCACAAGCGTCCGCGCTGAACATGCCCCGTGCGGCGCCCAGCCTGGCTGGAGTCGCCGCCGGTCCTGAACCACCTAAAAGAAAGAAGCGCTCCCGCGGCTCGCCGTGGTGTCGTAGCGCTGGAAACCCAAGCCGCCCTCCCCGCGCCTGCGCGATGGGCGGCGAAGCGTGACCAGAAGCGAAACCCCATGGCGTTCCGCGCGGTAGCAGCGCGAGGAACGCAACAATGAAGCGAATGCTGATCAACGCCACGCAGGCGGAAGAACTGCGTGTGGCCATCGTGGACGGCCAGACCCTGTACGACATCGACATCGAGCAGCCGTCCAAGGAACAGAAGAAGTCCAACATCTACAAGGGCCGGATCACGCGGCTCGAACCCTCGCTCGAAGCCGCCTTCGTCGAATACGGCGGCGAGCGACACGGCTTCCTGCCGCTGAAGGAAATCTCCCGCGACTACTTCCAGGCCGGCGTCGACCACAACAAGGCGACGATCCGCGAACTGCTGCGCGAGGGCCAGGAGGTCGTTGTCCAGGTGGACAAGGAAGAACGCGGCAACAAGGGCGCCGCGCTGACCACGTTCATCTCGCTGGCCGGCCGCTACATGGTGCTGATGCCGAACTCGCCCAGCGCCGGCGGCGTCTCGCGCCGGATCGAGGGCGAAGACCGCGCCGCGCTGAAGGAAGCGCTGGACAAGCTGAACATTCCCGACGACATGGGCGTGATCATCCGCACCGCTGGTGTCGGCCGCGATGCCGAAGAGCTGCAGTGGGACCTGGACTACCTGCTGCAGGTGTGGAAGTCGATCGCCGAGGCCGCACTGGCCAAGCCGGCGCCGTTCCTGATCTACCAGGAATCGCGACTGATCATCCGCGCCCTGCGCGACTACCTGCGCGCCGATATCGGCGAGATCCTGGTCGATACCCCCGAGATGTACGGCGATGCCCAGGAATTCATGCAGCAGGTGATGCCGCAGAGCCTGCGCAAGCTCAAGCACTACACCGACGACATCCCGCTGTTCAACCGCTTCCAGATCGAATCGCAGATCGAGGCGGCCTACGAGCGCAGCGTGCGCCTGCCGTCCGGCGGCTCGATCGTGGTCGACCAGACCGAAGCGCTGACCGCGGTGGACGTCAACTCCTCGCGCGCGACCAAGGGCAGCGACATCGAGGACACCGCGTTCCAGACCAACCTGGAGGCCGCCGAAGAGGTCGCCCGCCAGCTGCGCCTGCGCGACCTGGGTGGCCTGGTGGTCATCGACTTCATCGACATGGCCTCCAACAAGCACCAGCGCGAAGTCGAGAACCGCCTGCAGAACGCGCTCAAGTACGACCGTGCGCGGGTGCAGATCGGCCGCATCTCGCGCTTCGGCCTGCTCGAGATGAGCCGCCAGCGCCTGCGCCCGTCGCTGGGCGAGTCCAGCCAGATCGTCTGCCCGCGTTGCGACGGCCATGGCCGCATGCGCAGCGTCGAGTCGATGTCGCTGTCGATCATCCGTGTCGCCGAAGAGCATGCGATGAAGGAGAACACCGGACAGGTGCTGGTACAGGCCCCGGTGGAGATCGCCAACTACCTGCTCAACGAGAAGCGCCGCGCGCTCAGCGAGATCGAAAAGCGCCACGACGCGCCGATCGTCATCGTCGCCGACGAGCAACTGCACACCCCGCACTACGAAGTGACCCGCCTGCGCGAGAACGAGCTCGGCGAGGAAAGCGCCAAGCCCAGCTACCAGCGCAACACTCCGCGCAAGCTGCCGGTGCATGCGCTGACCAAGGCGCAGCTGAACATTCCGGCACCTGCCGTGACCAATGTGAAGCACTCGCAGCCGGCCCCGGTGCGCGAAGTGGTCGAGGCGCCCGAACCGGTCGCTGCGCCCGTGCAGGTCCAGGCTCCGGCCCCCGCCCCGGTCGCGGCTCCGGCCACCGGCGTGGTCGGCTGGCTGAAGCGGATCTTCGGTGCCGGCGAAAGCCCGGCCCCGGCGCCGACCGCGAACGAACCGGCGCAGCGCCAGCGCGCCAACGACGGCAACCGCAACCGCAACGACCGCGGCGACCGCAACGCGCGTCGCGACGGCAACCGCAACGGCGGCCAGGGCGGCAATGCCGCACGTGGCAACGGCGGCAACGTGCGCCGCGACGAGCGTCGTTCGGGTAACGGCGGCGGCAACGCGCAGGGCGGCCAGCAGAACCTTGCGCCCAAGCCGCCGCGCAACGAGCAGGCGCCGCAGCAGGCCAAGCCGCAGCAGCAGAACCCGCAGCAGCAGCCGAAGGCGCCGAAGCAACAGCAGCCGCAGAACCCGCCGCGCCAGCCCAAGCCGCAGCAGGACCCGGCGCAGGCCGCCCTGCAGGGCGACAAGCCGCAGCGCCAGCCGCGTCAGGACGAGGTCGCGGCCAAGCCCGTTACCGCACCTGCCGCTGCGGCGCAGGACGCCACCACGCTCGCGGCCGCGGCAGTGGCCGGCGGTGCCGTCGCGCTGAGCGGCGATGCGCCGGCCAGCGAGGCCAACACCACGGCCTCGGCCCCGGTTGCGGCGCAGCCGAACCCGGCACCGGCAGACGTCGATGAGCGCGAGAGCGCCGCGGAAACCGCGCAGGCGGTGCCGGTCGGCGAGAACGGCGACGCCGACGACGCCAATGGCGAGGCCGGTGGCCGCCGCCGTCGTGGCCGTCGTGGCGGCCGTCGCCGTCGTCGCGGCAATGGCGAAGCCGGCAGCGGCAGCGAGGGTGCAGCGTTCGACGACAACGACCTGGATGCCGGCGACAGCGACAGCGACGGCGAAACCGCGCCGGCGCCGAGCCGCAGCCAGCCGGAGTTCGACTTCGACGACGACGCAGCGCCGGCCGAGGCCGCCGAGGCCAAGCCGCAGCAAGCGCCGCGTCCGCCGCGGGAGAAGCGCGAGCCGCGCCAGCCGCGGCACGAGCAGACCGCTAACGCCCCGACGCCGGTCGTCGCAGCTGCAAGCGTGGTGCCGCAGGCCGAGAGCGAGGCCGTGCCGGCGCAGCAGGCCGCACCGGTAGCCGCAACCGCAGCGCCGCAGACCGAGGACAGCACTGCGCAAGTGCAGGCCGCGCCGGTGGCCGCAGCCGCAGCGATCGCAACCGCGCCTTCCGTTGCCGAAACGGCAGCGTTCGACGCGGCACCAGTCGCCACCGCGCAAGCGGAAACGGTGGCGTCGGTAGCGGCAGCACCGCTGCCGCCCGTCGGCGAGGCGCCAGCGGCGCGTTCCGAGGCAGTGCCTGCCGCGGAGCCTGCTGCGTCGATCGTCACCGAGTCGGCCGCTTCCGAAGCGGCACCGCCGGAGACCATGGAGGATGCACTGCAGCCGACACCGGCGCCGATCGTCGAGCAGCCCGTCCCGGTCGCCACGACCAAGCGCGACGCCGGAATGGAAACCGTTGCAGCGTCGGCCGCGCCGGTCGAGGAGCCGGTCACGGCATCCACGACGGACAGCAAGCCGCAGCAGGACGCCATGACGACGCAGCAACCGCTCGCCGAGGAAGAAGCGCCCAGCAAGCCGGCCTACGTGCCGGTGCAGACCACACTGCTGGACGTCTTCCATGAAGAGCAGCCGGCCGCCGCGGTCGCACCGACGCCGGTGCACACGCCAGTCGCTGCCGCGCCGGTGTCGGACAGCGCCGAAAGCCGCCACGTCGGCGATGCCGAACCGGCACCTGCAGCTGCCGCTGGCAACGGCCTGTTCGATGCGCCGCCCGCCGCTCCGGCGGACGCACCGGTCAGCGTCGCCCAGCACCAGCCGCATGCCAGCAAGTCCGGCGAAAGCGAAAACGACGACGACAAGGAGCACAAGGACCGCGCCAGCTGATCCGGCGCCGTTCTTCGCAGACAAAAAAAGCGGCCTTCGGGCCGCTTTTTTTGTCTGGGGGGTGGATCCATCTCTATTCGCTCACCACATCCGGGCCGTGGGCAGCCTAGGCGCACGCGGCCGGCGTGGGCCGAAAACGGAATCGGGAACTGCTGGGGGGAGACGCTCGCAGTTGGAGCGACCGCTCAGGTCTCTGCGGTCCAGAGCCCCGGATAATCGCGCACGAAGCCCTCGCCGGTCGCACACAGCGTCGCCGCATAACCGAAGCGCTTCGCCTGGTAGGCGTAGGCATCGTCGGCGGTGCGCTCGTAGCGCTGCATGAGTTCGCTGAGCGTGCCGCCGCCGTCGAGGTCGACCCAGGCGGCCGGGGCGTCGGCGCCCTCGCCCACGGCCAGGCGGAGCCGGCGCAGTTGCAGCAGGTTGGTGGCCGGCGTGAAGCCGAGGTCGAGGTCGATGCAGTGCGACAGGTCGGCCACCGGCCGGCCGTTGAGCTTCCAGTGGCCACGCGCATCGCGCGCGATCGCGAGGTCGACCGTCCCGCCGCCGAGCCAGCCGCGCACGGTGCCCCATTGCGTGTGCCAGTGCAGGTCGCATTGCACGCGGTACTGCAACTGGCCGATGCGGCCGTGTTCGAGGCGGAACACGGCGGCGCCGTCGAGCTGCCATGCGCTGGCGTTGCGCTGGAGCCGGCAAGCGTCATGGCCCGGTGCGTCGAGCCTGCGCCACAGGATGGAGGCAACGGTTTGCATGCCGCGGATGATGGCGCGGGCGGACACCCGAAGCAAACCCTACAAATTGGCGACGTCCGACGACACCGCAGGCACACGACGGGCACAAAAAAAGCGACCTGTCAGGTCGCTTTCCTTTGCGCCAGAAAAATCCTGGCGCTACAGCGGATGCGCCGGATCCAGCAGGCCGTACTGCGTCGCCAGCCGCGCCAGCGCGATGTTGTCGTGGATGCCGACCTTCTCGAACAGCCGCGCCTTGTGCGTGTTGACCGTCTTGGCGCTGAGGCTCAAGCGCTTGGCGATGTCTTCCTGGCGCAGCCCGCGGGTCAGCAGCAATGCGACTTCCAGCTCGCGCGGAGACAGCGAATCGAACGGCGAACCGCCGCCTTCCAGATTGGCCAGCGCCAGATTCTGCGCGATGTTGGCGCCGAGATAGCGCTTGCCCATCGCCACGTCGCGCACCGCACGCAGCAGCTCCTGCGCATCGCCCGCCTTGCCCACGTAACCGGACGCGCCGGCCTCGAGCAGGCGCTTGGGCAGCGGACCGTCTTCCAGCACCGACACGATGATGACCTTGGTGCCGTGGTCGCCCTTGACGATGCGCTCGGTGACCTCGAGCCCGCTGACGCCAGGCATGTGCAGATCGCAGAGCACGATGTCCGGCTTGAGCTGGCGGATCTGCGGCATCGCGGCCTCGCCGCTCTCGGCCTCACCGACGATCTCGATATCGGTCTGATTCGAAAGGATCAGCTTCATGCCGGTACGGACAAGAGCGTGATCGTCGACCAAAAAAACTCTAATGGCCATCTCGTATAACCCCAACGCAGCGAACGCCGCAAAGTCAGACTAGCGGCGTGAATTGTTCAGGGCAACAAAAATTTGTAGACAAATCATCCAATCTTCACGGCCTGCTCAGCTAGACGTGCGGTCTTGTCATCATGCTGAAAAAAACACCACACCGCGCTTACTCAAGGCGCGGCACGCAGGGCGAGTGACCAGCCTGTTCGCTCCTCTAGGAAAGCGCGGCGGTACCTGCGTCAGGCAGGCACAGTATCCGGGTCGGCCGGCGACAACGTTATCAGGGCAAAGCCTGATATCGGGTCAGATTTCTCTTACCCGACACGACATGAAATCTGGATGTCAATGCAGCGAGTGGATGGCGAAGGAAGAGGACTTTCCCGATCCCTATGGCCATGCGCGCACGCGGTCGGGCACACCTGGCAACTACGGCACGGCCTAGGTGAAGAGATGCAGCCAGACCATGCGGCCACAGATGGTGGATCAGACGCTATAAGTCCCAATCGTCCCGCGGCGGCGGACCGCCGGCGATCAGATACCAATGTGAGCCTTGCCGTCTGTAGAGTTGCGCAATTCCCCATTCGATCTTGAGACTGAGCTTATAGGCGCAGATGACGCACATATTGCCCCACATCGGCTGCGCGGATGCTTGTGCAGGGCCATCGATCATGTAGATCTCTGGCTCCATTGGCCGAGAACAGACATCACAGTTCTCGATATCCCCATGCCAGATTGGACCACTTTCGTCGAGGACATCGGCGGCTTTATCGTACTCTACAAAGAGTGCCTGGGCGGCGGCATGGTCGATGGGCATGGGGTACTCAATGTTGGGCTAGGAATAGAGGCGAAGCATAAACCTTGCGTACCGTCGCCTCGATCCTACTAATCCTCACGACACCACAAAGCTGTGCCTGCCCGGATCGGAGCGCCGAGCCCGCCGATGACGTCGTGATCCATATTGGGTCGATCAGACAGATAAATTTCCAGTCCGCGAAGCGACGGTAGACGACGCTTTTATCCAACGCCCAGGCAGCTTGCAGATCCCCGCCCTTACCGACCGCGACCGTGCGAAAATTCATTGGTTCGATGAAGTGATACTGACCCGCCTCGATATTCGAGATGTCACTACTTTCTGCAATCTGATGCGCGTACATTTCCTCGGCATTGAGGATATGCGTATAACTTGCCATCACTTGCCCAGCCTTGAATCCCAGATCATGGAAGCAGCGTGCGCTTCCAAGGTCGAGCTGCGGCAATGAAATCGAGTTCGCCACGGCATACATATCAATTCGTGGCACGTTGAGATAGAGGACATAGTGGAACCGAGGCTTTTGGATTTGCACCTGTCCCAAACATTGGCTAACCCACTGATAATGCTCCTCGCGCATCGCGGCTAGCACTGCTGGCGTGAACTCCAATGCCTGCTGATCAATCTGCGCGTGGCAATTCTTGCATAGCAGAATAATGTTTGAGCGTGTATTCCTGTCCTTGGGAGCACCCGTAACGCCGCCCCTTGGCCCCTCATCAGAATAGGCCAAAATGTGCGCATCGTCGCCAATGCGCGCCTTCTCGGAAAATTGATTCTCGAGAAATATTTGCATCCTACATCTATTGCAGCAACCACCCGAGCGGCCGATGATGAAACGCCGGTCGGACTCCGAGAGCACTGCACGCTTCAAACTCATTCCATCGTCCTTTTTTCCTCTACTTCATCACCCAGTCAAAAAAGATGGCTTTCAGTTTCGTAAAGAAGGCTTTTGTGCCGTCTTTTCCTCGATCTCTGGCGATCCTTCTCTTCACTCTCGATTTCGAATGCGCCAGCAAGGCTTTTGCCAGAATTCTGCGAAATGCGCAAGAAAAAATTGAACGAATCAAATCAGCCATGCCTACAACGGCTATGAGAATTGAATAACCGCGCGGATCGCAGTTGATCGGCTCGGGCAGTACTGGCGGAGAGAGTGGGATTCGAACCCACGGAAGGTTTGACCCTTCGCCGGTTTTCAAGACCGGTGCCTTAAACCGCTCGGCCATCTCTCCGATTGCAACCAGACTGTGTCACGCTGGACGAACGCATGCAGGATAGTGCCCGTGCCCTGCTCTTTCAGCCGCAACATCATCGTGCAACGTTGGCGGCCGCATCGCCAAAGACATCGCGATGCTGCGCCAGCGTGCGGCCGCGCATTTTCGCACGGCCGCGCCGGTTTTGCTCAGCCGGCCTCGACCGCCATCGCGCCCAGGGTCGAATGCTTGACCTTGATCCGTTCCGGGCAGCCGCTGCAGTCCAGGCGCGAGGCCTCGATCTGGCGCGGCAGGTGCTCGGCGAGGAAGTCGATGAACACGCGTACCGCCGGCAGCAGGCCGCGGCGCGAGGCGAACACGGCGTGGCAGATGCCCTGCGGCAGCGACCATTCCGGCAGCACCACTTCCAGTTCGCCGTTGCGCACGGCGTCGGCGCAAACCGTTTCCGGCAGCAGGGTGATGCCGAAACCGTCCTTGACCATCGACTGCAGCAGCGGGAAATCGAAGCCGGCCACGCGCGGCTGCAGGTCGACGCGGCGCACTTCGCCGGCCGGTCCGTGCAGTTCCCAGCGCTGCCTTGCCTCGTCCTCGCTGATGCTCAAGGTCACGTGCGAGGCCAGCTCTTCCGGATCCTTGGGACGGCCGGCGCGGTCCAGATACTTGGGACTGGCGACCAGCAGCTCCTGCACCTGGCCGAAGCTGCGCATCACCAGGCTGCCGTCGTCGTCCAGGCGCGAGCGCACGCGCAACGCGACGTCGTAGCCTTCGTTGATGATGTCCACGCGGCGGTTGCTGATGTTCAGCTGCAGGCGCACTTTCGGGTATTGGTCGAGGAACATCGGCAGCAGCTTGGGCAGCTGCATCTGCGCCAGCGACACCGGCACGCTGACCCGCACCAGGCCGCGTGGCTCGGCGCTGAGCCGGTCCACCACCTCGCGCGCGGCCTGTGCCTCGGCCAGCATCGTCTGTGCATGGCGATGCACGCTCATGCCCAGATCGGTGACCGCGAAGCGGCGCGTGGAGCGCTGCAGCAGGCGCACGCCCAGATCGGTTTCCAGTTGGCTGATGCGGCGGCTCAGGCGTGACTTGGGAATGCCTAGGGCGCGCTCGGCGGCGGCGAAACCGCCGTGATCGACCACCATCGCGAAGTAGTACAGGTCGTTGAGATCGTGCATGTTCTTTCGATATTTAGAACGATGGATGAAATCGCATTGGGGTCATTCTACTCCCACAACGATCAAGGCTGTGCAATCGGACCCGGCTGGCATGGCACGTTCGCAGGCGCAGCCGTGGGCCCGTTCCGGCAGCAACGAGGCAGCGGCCTCCCGCTTCGCGACAGCGCGATCGCGTGAACGCCCTACCCGGCCCTATGCTTTGCATCGGCCAATGGCTGCTAGTCCGTTCGCAGCGATTCAAGCATGAAGCGGCAACGGCGTCTTGGTTACCGGTGCGCCGATACGATCGAACGCGCCTGCCCCCCCCGAACGCAGACGAGCGAAGTGCCGGTGATGCCAGGTCGGATGGCAATCCTGCCTAGGGGTGGGCGAATGCGCAGCCACCGCGTCCGCACAGCGGCCAGGCGCAGCACGCCGAGCCGGAGCGGTTTTCGTCAACTGGCAACGACTGTGGGAGCGACTTCGGTCGCGACAAGCTTTCTCGGTAATGCCCGTCGCGACTGAAGTCGCTCCCACAGATACCGCCGGATACTTTCCTGCAAGACCGGCCGCTGCGCAGCGTGCGCAGAGCCTGCGGCTCAACCGATGCGGTCGATACCGCCCATGTACGGACGCAGCGCGTCGGGCACGTCGATCGAGCCGTCGGCGTTCTGGTAGTTCTCCATCACCGCGATCATCGCGCGGCCGACCGCGGTGCCGGAGCCGTTGAGCGTGTGCAGCAGTTCCGGCTTGCCGGTGGCGGGATTGCGCCAGCGCGCCTGCATGCGCCGCGCCTGGAAATCGCCGCAGTTGGAGCATGAGGAGATCTCGCGGTAGGTCTGTTGCGACGGCAGCCAGACTTCCAGGTCGTAGGTCTTGGTCGCGGCGAAGCCCATGTCGCCGGTGCACAGCAGCACCTTGCGGTACGGCAGCCCCAGCGTTTCCAGCACCACTTCGGCGCAGCGGGTCATGCGCTCGTGCTCGGCGGCGCTGTCCTCGGGACGGCAGATGCTGACCAGTTCCACCTTCTCGAACTGGTGCTGGCGGATCATGCCGCGGGTGTCGCGGCCGCCGCTGCCGGCCTCGGAGCGGAAGCACAGCGAGTGCGCGGTCATGCGCAGCGGCAGGCGTTCGGCCTCGACGATCTCGTCGCGGACCAGGTTGGTCAGCGAGATTTCCGAGGTGGAGATCAGGTAGCGCTTCTGCTCGCCTAACTGGGTGGCGAACATGTCCTCTTCGAACTTGGGCAACTGGCCGGTGCCATACAGGCTGTCGGCGTTGACGATCACCGGCACGTTGGTTTCCTGGTATTCGTGCGGACCGGTATGCAGGTCGAGCATGAACTGCGCCAGCGCGCGGTGCAGGCGCGCGATCGGTCCGCGCAGCACGGTGAAGCGCGCGCCCGACAGCTTGGCCGCGGTCTCGCCGTCCAGCCAGGCGTGGCGCGCGCCCAGTTCCACATGATCCTTGACCTCGAAATCGAAGCTGCGCGGCGTGCCCCAGCGCTGCACCTCGACGTTGTCGGCCTCGTCCTTGCCGGCCGGCACGTCGGCCTGCGGCAGGTTGGGAATCTCCAGCGCCAGCGTCTCCAACTGCGCGCGGATCTCGTCCAGGCGCTGTTCGGAGGCCTTCAGTTCGTCGCCGAATCCAGCGACTTCGGCCATCAGCGCCGCTACGTCCTCGCCCTTGGCCTTGGCCTGGCCGATCGCCTTGGAACGGCTGTTGCGCAGGCTCTGCAATTCCTGGGTCCGCACCTGGATGCGCTTGCGGTCGGCCTCCAGGGCTTCCAGGACAGCCACGTCCAGCGCATAGCCGCGACTGGTGCGCAGGCGCTCGGCGAGATCGGCGGGCTGTTGGCGGAGCAGGACGGGATCGAGCATGGGCGCGGCACGTGATGGATCGGAGCCGCGCATTATCGCCTGTCGGCCGCGCTTTTGCCGAAACTAAGGAGGCCGCGCCCCGCTGCGCACCCGATTAACCGCGGCTATGCCAGAATCCAGCGGTTCCCTACGGTGAGTCCCATGTCCACGTCGCCTCCGTCCTCCAACACCGGCATCGTGCTGCGCGTGCCGCGCCGCCTCCTCGTGATCGTCGGCATCGCCTTCTGCGCAGGGCTGCTGCTGTTTCTGGCGGTATGGCTGGTCGGGCGCAAGGACAACGATTTCTACAAGCCGCAGCCGGCGCAGGTGCAGCAGGATGCGGCGGAGATCAAGCCGCTGCCCGAACCCTTGCCCGCCGGCAGCGGTGCCAGCGACATGCCGCAGGCCAAGCCGCCGACAGCGGAAGATGCGCCGAAACTGGTCGAGACCGCGCCGCCGGCCCCGCCTCCCGCCGATGCGATGGCACCTGTGCCGGGCGGCACCGAAGGCGCTGCTGCGGGGACGAACGCCAGCGCGCTGGTGCCGGGCGATCGTCCGGTGCCGCTGGAAGGGCAACCGCCGCCGCGTTATCCGTCGGCGGCCTTGCGCCGTGGCGACAGCGGCACGGTGGTGGTGCGGGTCGAGGTGGATGCCAGCGGCACCCCCGGTGGCGTGGCCCTGGTCAAGCGCAGCGGTTCGCGCGAACTGGATCGCGCGGCGATGGAAGCCGTGCGCCGCTGGCGCTTCCGCCCGGCGCAGCAAAAAGGCCAGGCGGTTGCCGGCAGCCTCGAGATTCCGTTCGATTTCAAACCGGCTCAGTAAGCTGAACCAAGCTTGTGGCGCGCGCCGCGCGTTCACGGGTGGCTGACACATCCTGAACAGGATCGAGCAAGACTGGTCGCGTCCCCAAGACGCAGGAGCACGACTATGTCGAGACCTCACGATACCCAGGAGTTGTACTCGCGCTCGCGGGAAACCGATGCCGGGGTACGTTCGCACGCCCATCGCGGCTCACCTTGGGCATGGATCATTGTGGTCGCGCTGGTACTGGCGGCCGGTGGCTGGTGGCTGAGCCGCGATCGCGCAGACCAGGTCCCCGCCAATACCCCGGCCCCGGCGACGCCCGCCAACGATCCGCCGCGCGCTCCGTAGCCGCGTACTCGCTAGTTTCGCCATTCGCCTGGCAATCGATTCCGTGAGATTTACGCGCCGCGGCCTGCGCTCTGCAGGCCGCGGCCATTTTTCACTCGCTAGCGACCAACCCGAATCCGGCATTGCGCGCCAGCGTGTCGAAGCCCGGGAACGAGGTCGCCACGTTGGCCACATCGTTGATCCGCACCTCGCCATCGGCCAGCTGGCCGGCAATGGCGAACGCCATCGCGATGCGATGGTCGCCATGGCTTTCGATCACCCCGCCACCCAGCGGGCCGCCATGGATCGTGGCGCCGTCGGGCGTCTCGTCGACCACGATGCCCAGGCTGCGCAGGCCGGTGGCCATCGCGGCCAGGCGGTCGGATTCCTTGACCCGCAGCTCGGCCGCGCCGGTGACCACGGTCTGGCCCTGCGCGGCGGCCGCGGCGACGAACAGCGCCGGGAACTCGTCGATCATGTCCGGCACCACCGCTTCGGGAATCCGCACACCGCGCAGCGGCGCGTAGCGCACGCGCAAGTCGGCCACCGGCTCGCCGCCGTGTTCGCTGTGATTGTGCTCGACGATGTCCGCGCCCATCAGCCGCAGCGCCGCGAGCAGGCCGGTGCGGCGCGGATTGAGGCCGACCGCGCGCAGGGTGATGTCCGAACCGGGAACGATGCTGGCGGCGACGATGAAGAACGCCGCCGAGGAGAAATCGGCCGGCACCGCGATGTCGGTGGCGCGCAGCCGCTGGCCGCCGCGCAGGCGCGCCTGGCCGGGTTCGAACGCAATCTCCACGCCGAACGCGGACAGCATGCGCTCGGTGTAGTCGCGGGTCGGATGCGGTTCCTGCACCGAGGTGACGCCATCGGCATACAGCCCGGCCAACAGCACCGCCGACTTGACCTGGGCGCTGGCCACAGGAGAGACGAACTCGATGCCGTGCAAGGGCTGCCCGCCATGGATACGCAGCGGCGGCACGCCGTTGGCGTCGGTATCGATGCGCGCGCCCATCAGCGCCAACGGCTCGGTCACCCGGCGCATCGGCCGCTTGGACAGCGACGCGTCGCCGACCAGCACACTATCGAACGGCTGCGCGGCCAGTAAGCCGGCGAGCAGCCGCATCCCGGTGCCGGCATTGCCGCAATCCAGCTCGCCCTGCGGCGCCTGCAAGCCATCGACGCCGACCCCATGGACGATCCGCTGCGACGGCGACGGCGTCTCGATCCTGACCCCGAGCCTGGCGAAGATCGCCGCGGTCGACCGCGTGTCCTCGCCCTCCAGGAACCCATCGATATGCGACACCCCATCGGCCAACGCCGCGAACATCACCGCCCGATGCGAGACCGACTTGTCGCCCGGCACATTCAACGTCCCCTGCAAAGCAGAGCCCTTCGTCGCGATCCAGTCCTGCTCGTTGCTCATCACCGTTCCTGAGATTACCAGCCACCCGTCCCGCGGGCCGCTGTTGCTGTTGCTGTTGATCTTGCTGTTGATCTTGCTGTTGCTGTTGCCGTTTGCTTTTCAGGGGTCCCCATTGAGGGTCGGCGAGCGGCCTGGGAAAAACCCCGCAGGGGCGACGCGCAGGATGCGCGTCGTTTTTCGCTGGCACATGGATGTGCCATCGAAAAATCCCAGGTTGCTCGCGGACCCCGCGCGCAGCGCGGGGCGACCCGACTGGGGCGGCCTTTCTTTTGCTTACTTTTCTTTGGCCGTACAAAGAAAAGTAAGTCGCGCAACGCGCGAAAGCCTTTGCTCTTTCTGTTGCTCTTGCTCTACCGCCAAACCAATTACAGCAGTCGCAAAGACCAGATCAAGGCACCGCCACCGGATAAGACCCCAACACCTTGATCTGCGCCGAATGCGCCTTCAACTCCGCCAGCGCCTGCTTCATCGACTCGTCCTCCACATGCCCGGCCAGATCGATGAAGAACCCATACTCCCACTTCGCCTGATGCGAAGGCCGCGACTCGATCCGGTTCATGCTGATCCCATGCCGCGCGAACGGGCTCAGCACATCGAACAGCGCACCCGGCTTGTCGTGGATGAACACCAACACCGACGTGCGATCGTGCCCCGACGGCGGAAAGATCTGCCGGCCGATCACAAGGAAGCGCGTCGTGTTGTCGTCGTCGTCCTCGATCGACTTCATGATCACCTTCTTCAGCGCATACACATGCGCCGCACTCTCCCCGCCAATCGCCGCCGCATCCTCCGCATTGCGCGCGCGCCGCGCGCCCTCCGCATTGCTCGACACCGGGATCTTCTCCACCTTCGGCAGATGCGCGCGCAGCCACCCGGCGGTCTGCGCGAATGACTGCGGATGCGCATAGATGCGCTCGATCGCATCGAGCCGGCCGGTGCGCGACAGCAGATACTGGTGCACGCGCAGCTCGGTCTCGCCGCAGATCTTCAGGTTCGAGGTCAGGAACATGTCCAGCGTGACCTGGATCGTGCCCTGCCCGGAATTCTCGACCGGCACCACGCCGAAATCGGCGTTGCCGCTCTCCACTTCCTGGAACACCTCCTCGATCGTCGCCATCGGCAGGCCCACCGCCGAGCGGCCGAAATGCTTGAGCACCGCCTGCTGGCTGAAGGTGCCTTCCGGGCCGAGATAGCCGATCTTCAGCGGCTCCTGCTGCGCCAGGCAGGCGGACATGATCTCGCGGAACACGTGCACCAGCACTTCGTCGCTGAGCGGGCCCTGGTTGCGGTCCACCACCATGCGCAGCACCTGCGCCTCGCGCTCGGGGCGGTAGTAGTCCACCGCCGCGGCGAGCTTGCCCTTGGCCTTGCCGACCTGGTGCGCGAACTGCGCGCGCTCGGCGATCAGCGCCTGGATGGTGCGGTCGATCTCATCGATCTTGGCGCGCACGTCGGCCAGTGCCGGCGCCGCGGCTGCGGGCTTGGCGATGGTCGTCGAGGTCGGCTTGGCCGGCTTCGCGTCTGTGGCTGGGGATTTCTTCGGCTTTGCGGCCATGGATCGTGGTTCCTCGATGTTCCGGAGCGCTGCGGGCGGTCCGGTCGCGGCTGAAGCCGCTCCTACATGGGGGGATGACTCAGCCGTTGCGTTGCTGGAAGTCGCGCATGAAGGCGACCAGCGCCTGCGCGCCGGCCACCGGCATCGCGTTGTACAGCGAGGCGCGGATGCCGCCGACCGCCTTGTGGCCCTTCAGCGCCAGCAATCCGGCGGCCTTGGATTCGGCGACGAAGCGCGCGGTGAGGGTCTCGTCCGGCAGGAAGAACGGGATGTTCATCCTCGAACGCGCATCTGCCACCACGGCGTTGCGGTAGAAGCCGCCGGAGCCGTCGATCGCCGCGTACACCAGCGTCGACTTGGCCTGGTTGCGGCGCGCGAACTCTTCCACCCCGCCCTCGGCCAGCATCCACTTGAACACCAGCCCGGCCAGGTACCAGTTCCAGGTCGGCGGCGTGTTGAGCATGGAATCGCGCGCGGCGTGCGAGCGGTAGTCGAAGATGTCGGCGCGCGGCTGGCCGCTGCGCTGCAACAGGTCCTTGCGGATGATGACCACCGCCACCCCGACCGGCCCCAGGTTCTTCTGCGCGCCGGCGTAGATCACCGCGTACTTGGACACGTCGATCGGCTCGGCGGCGATGCTGGAACTGAAATCGGCGAACAGCGGCACCGCGCCCACGTCCGGCGCGTCGCGGAACTCCACGCCGTGGATGGTCTCGTTGGCGGTGACGTGCACGTAGGCGGCATCGGCGCTGAGCTGCCAGCTCGCGCGCGGCGGGATGTCATGGAAGCCGCCGGCCTCGCTGCTGGCGGCGACATGCACGTTGGCGTACGGGGCGACCTGCTTGATCGCGGTCTTGCCCCAGTGCCCGGTCACCACGTAGTCCACGGTCTGCCCGGGCGCGGCGAAATTCAGCGCCAGCAGCGCCTGCTGGGTGGTGGCGCCGCCGGACAGGAACAGCACCGCGTAATCGTCGGAGATGCCGATCAGGCGCCGCAGGTCGGCTTCGGCCTCGGCCGCCACCGCCATGAACTCGGCGCCGCGGTGGCTCAACTCCACGATCGAGGCGCCCACGCCGTTCCACTCCAACATCTCCGCCTGCGCCTGGCGCAGGACCGATTCCGGCAATGCAGCGGGGCCGGCACTGAAATTGAACGCGCGTGTCATGGGGCACCTATCGGACAAGACGCCTAGTATGCCGCAGCGCACCAGCTTGCGGCCCGGGCAATTTAGGTTGCATTTGCATCCATCGGCCCCGCGCAAGCGTAGTCTTTGCCAAGAAGCCGCCAGCGGTCGCCCGCCCCCCAGGAGTCAGCCATGTCATTGCGCGATGCACTCAACATTCCCAGCCGCGAGATCACCGACGAGGCGGTCTATCGCGACCGCCGGCGCCTGCTGCAGGCCCTGGCGCTGGCGCCGGCGATGGGCCTGGTCGGCTGCGCCGAGGCCGAGCCGCCGGCCCCGCCGAAGACCGTGGTGACGCCGGAACAGGCGCGCAGCGGTTTTCGCACCAGCGAAGAACTGACCCGCTACGAGGACGTGACCAGCTACAACAACTTCTACGAATTCGGCACCGACAAGACCGATCCGTCGAAGGCGGCCAAGACCCTGCGCACCGCGCCGTGGTCGGTGAAGGTGTCCGGCGAATGCGACAAGCCCGGCACGCTGGCGCTGGACGACCTGCTCAAGGGCAACACGCCGGAGGAACGCATCTACCGGCTGCGCTGCGTCGAGGGCTGGTCGATGGTGATCCCGTGGCTGGGGGTGCCGCTGGCCGCGGTGCTCAAGCGCTTCGCACCGACCTCCAAGGCCAAGTACGTCGCCTTCACCACGCTGGCCGATCCGCAGCAGATGCCCGGCATCCGCTACCGCTCGATCGACTGGCCGTACAAGGAAGGCCTGCGCATCGACGAGGCGATGAACCCGTTGACCCTGCTCGCCACCGGCCTGTACGGCAAGCCGCTGCCGCAGCAGAACGGCGCGCCGCTGCGGCTGGTGGTGCCGTGGAAATACGGCTTCAAGAGCATCAAGTCGATCGTCGAGATCCGCTTCGTCGAGCGCATGCCGGAAACCGCCTGGCACGAACTGCAGGCTTCCGAGTACGGCTTCTTCTCCAACGTCAATCCGGCGGTGGACCATCCGCGCTGGAGCCAGAAGACCGAGCGCCGCATCGCCGGCAAGGCCAGCAAGCTGTTCGCCGAACGCATCCCGACCCGCCCGTTCAACGGCTATGTCGAGCAGGTTGCGGGGATGTATGCGGGGATGGATCTGAAGAAATGGTATTGAGCCGGGATTGGAGATTCGGGATTCGGGATTGGGTGCGCGCGGCTGCTATGCGGCCTTCGAACTCGCGTCCGATCTGCCTCGCCGCCGCCGACCTACCGAGACCGCATGGCTAAGACATCCGCTTCGTTGATCGCGGCCAAGACGCTGGTGCATGCGCTCGCGCTGGCGCCTTTGGCCTACCTGGGTTGGCAGTTCTGGCAGGTGTGGCAGGCCGGCAGCGATGCGCTCGGCGCCGATCCGGTGGCCGAGATCGAGCACCGCACCGGGCTGTGGGCGTTGCGCCTGCTGTTGCTGACGCTGGCGATCACGCCGCTGCGGCAGCTGAGCGGGCAATCGGTGCTGCTGCGGTTCCGGCGCATGCTCGGGCTGTACGCGTTCTTCTACGCCTGCGTGCACCTGAGCGTGTACCTGGGCCTGGATCTGCGCGGCTACTGGACGCAGATCTTCGAGGACATCGTCAAGCGCCCGTACATCACCGTCGGCTTCATCGCCTGGTTGCTGCTGATCCCGCTGGCGATCACCTCCACCCAGGGCTGGATGCGCCGGCTCAAGCGCAACTGGGGCAAGCTGCACAAGGCGATCTACGCGATCGGCGTGCTGGCGGTGCTGCACTTCTGGTGGCTGGTGAAATCGGACATCCGCGAACCGCTGCTGTACGCGGCGATCCTGGCGCTGCTGCTGGGCTGGCGCGGCTGGCGGGCGCTCAGCGCGCGCCGAACCACAGCAGCCCGCTGAGCGCGGCCGCCAGCAGCAAGGCGCTGAGCAGCAGCCACGGCCAGCGCAGCGCGGTGGCCGGGCGCGGGGTGGGCTCCGCGGCGGCGGCGAGCGGGACGCTGGCCGGATCGTGCTTCAGCGGCTCGCCGGGCGCGGCCTGCGGCACTTCCAGCACGAAGCGGTGCTGCGTGTCGAACACCAGCTGGTCGCCAGGCTGCAGCCAGCAATCGCGTACCGCATGGCCGTTGACCTGGGTCTGCGCATCGCCGAGCCCGCGCAGCAGCACGCGTTCGCCATGCCGCTCCAGCCGCGCGTGGCGTTCGGCGAAGGCGGGATCGTCGATGCAGATGTCGCAGTCGCGCAGGCGGCCGATGCTGCGCACCCGGTCCAGGGTATAGCTGCGGCCATGATGCTGGCCGCCGACGCCGCGCAGCACCAGCCGCGGATCGTCGCCCTCGCCTTCGGCCGCATCGGGCAGGCGATGCAGCGGCTCGCACACGCCCAGCACCAACATTTCCACACCGTCGGCATAGACCGCATCGCCGGCGCGCAGCAGCGCCATGCGCCGCACCGGACGCCCGTTCACGTGGATACCGCGGGCGCCGTTGGCCACCTGCAGCCACAACCCGCGCCGGTCCAGGCAGAACTGCGCCAGCAGCAGCGCGCCCTGGGTGTCCTCGACCACGCGCACATGCCCGGACGCCTGCCGCACGATGCGGTGCACGCCCGCGCGCAGGGGCCGGTCGGGTTGCTGGCGGTTGCTGAAATGGACTTGCAGGTCGGGCACGACGGGGAGCCTAGCAGGTTGCCCGCGCTTGAAGAAGCGCGCCGCAGCTGGACAACACTCCGCGCATACGCACAATGCCTGATCTTTTCCGCGGGCCGCACGCCCGCACAGGAGCCAGCATGTCCAGCATCGACATCCGCCACGACCACGGCAAGACCCCGGCACAGGCGCGCAAGGCGATCGAAGACGCCGCCAAGAAGCTGTCCGAACGTTTCGACCTGGAATCGCGCTGGGACGGCGACGCGCTGCTGTTCTCGCGCTCCGGCGTGGACGGGCGCATCGAACTGCTGCCCAAGCAGGTGCACGTCACCGCCGAACTGGGCTTCCTGCTGTCGGCGCTGAAGGGCACGGTGGAAAGCGAGATCCGCCGCGTGCTGGCGGAAAAGCTCGGCTGAGAAGCAAAAGCCCCTCTCCCGTCGGGAGAGGGGTTGGGGTGAGGGTCCGGCGCGAAAGCGTCTCGCTGAGTTGGGTGCACGAGGCTTTGCCCGTACCCTCATCCGCCCCTACGGGGCACCTTCTCCCGACGGGAGAAGGGAACAGCCTAAGCCCCTCTCCCACCGGGAGAGGGGTTGGGGTGAGGGTGCGGCGCGCAGCGTCTCGCTGAGTTTGGATGCACGAGGCTCCGCCCGTACCCTCATCCGCCCCTGCGGGGCACCTTCTCCCGAGGGGAGAAGGGAACAGCCATAGCCCCTCTCCCGTCGGGAGAGGGGTTGGGGTGAGGGTCCGGCGCGAAAGCGACTCGCAGAGTTTGGGTGCACGAGGCTCCGCCCGTACCCTCATCCGGCGCTGCGCGCCACCGTCTCCCGGCGGGAGAAGGAACAGCCGCGACCCGCTCAGTCGAAAGCGAACGGCTGCGGGTGTCCGGCGAACAGGCGCCGCGAGACCTCGCGCTCCGTGGTCTCGATATCGCCGATGAAACCTTCGGCATCGCCGAGTTTGGAAAACGCGTCGAAGCCGCGTTCCAGGAAGCCCTGCAGCTCCGACAGCCCCGCCGCCTTGGCCGGGCCGCGCGCAAAGCGCAGCAGCATGCGTACGCCCGGGGTGTGCACCGCGGCGGCCAGGCCCAGGCCGACGCTGGCGATCAGGTCGATCTGGTGCAGGCGCAGGCGGCGCAGGCCGGTGTGCCGGTAAGCCTCGGCGTACAAGTCGTCGTCCAGGCGCTTGCGGCGCGGCGCCAGCGCCTGCAGCGCCTCGGCCATGCGCAGGTCCAGCGCATGGGTCAGCACGCCCAGCTCGATGCCGTCGGCGACCGTGTCCAGCAGCGTGGCCGGCATCAGCCGCTGCATCATCGGCAGCACCTTGACGATGTCGGCATCGCGCCGGCTGAAATCGCGGTCGCCATAGACGTCGGTCAGGAAGAACATCGCCGCCGGGCGCCGCTGCGGGTCCTCCAGGAAGTGCTCGAAGCTGCGCTCCAGCCGCTGCGTCTGCCAGCGCCGCAGTTCCTGCAGCCAGCGCAGCGCATTGCGCGGCTCGTGCGCCGGATCGTGCACGGCCTGATGCCACGCCAGTCGGCGGCCGAGTCGTTCCAGGACGGGATTGCTGCGCGCCATGGGCGCCGATGATGCTGGTCGGCGGGCGTGACCGCAAGCATCATGCCGCTCGGCTACACTCCGGCCAACGCCCTTCGCGGACCGCGCATGCTTTCCCTCCACAGCGCCTCGCCACGCCCCCGTTCACACGGCCGTATCGGCCTGGCCATCGCCGGCGGCGGCCCGATCGGCGGCATGTACGGACTCGGCGCGCTGCGCGCGCTGGACGAGGCCCTGGACGGGCTCGACCTGACCCGTCTGGATTGCTACGTCGGCGTCAGTTCCGGCGCGTTCCTGACCGCCGGCCTGGCCAACCGCATCAGCAGCGCCGAGATCTGCCGGATCTTCGTCACCGGCAACAGCGACGATGCGCACTTCCGGCCCGAGGATTTCCTGCGCCCCAACGTCTACGAATACCTGCGCCGCGCCGCGACCCTGCCCAAGCTCGCCTATGGCTGGTGGCACGACCTGCTGACCGAGCCGCGCAAGACCCGCTGGTCGGACCTGATCACCCGCTTCGGCGGGCTGGTGCCCAGCGGCCTGTTCGACAACGCCGGGGTCGAGCGCTTCATGCAGGACGTGTTCAGCCGGCGCGGCCGCAGCAACGATTTCCGCGCGCTGGACACCGATCTGTTCGTGGTCGCGGTGGACCTGGACAGCGGCCGCACCGTGCGTTTCGGCGAACCGGGCATGGACCAGGTGCCGATCTCGCTGGCGGTGCAGGCCAGCGCCGCGCTGCCGGGGCTGTATCCGCCGGTGGAGATCGACGGCCGCCACTACGTCGACGGCGCGCTGCGGCGCACGATGCACGCCTCCACCCTGCTGGAGCGCGGCATCGACCTGATGATCGGGATCAACCCGCTGGTGCCCTACGACGCCACCCACGCGCCACGCCGCAATGGCCAGATCGACCGTGCGCGGCTGCTCAGCGGCGGCCTGCCGGCGGTGCTGTCGCAGACCTTCCGCACCCTGCTGCAGTCGCGCATGCAGGTCGGGCTGGAGAAGTACGCGCGGCAGTACCCGCGCGTGGACCAGCTGGTGTTCGAGCCCAACGCCGACAACAGCGAACTGTTCTTCACCAATCTGTTCAGCTATGCCGCGCGCCACCGCGTCTGCCAGATGGCCTATCGCAACACCCTGGCCGACCTGCGCCGCAACGCCGAGGTGCTGGAGCCGATGCTTGCCGCGCATGGCATCGCCCTGCGTCACCAGATCCTCAACGATCGCAAGCGCACCTTCATCGACGGCGTGGACGTGCAGCCGGGGCGCACCACCGAAGCCACCGCACGCCTGCGCCGCGCACTCGACGACGTCGACCAGGTCATCGCCCGGCGCCGCGCCACCCGCCGCACGCGGCGCGCGCCACCGCTTTCCGCCGACTGAGACGCCGGCGCTGGTGTGATTACTCTAACCAACGCCGTGAGTCTCGAATCCAGCCACCCAACCGCCGAAGGAACCGCACCGTCATGGCCACCCTGAAGAAATCCGCACGCAAGAAGAAGACTGCCGCCGCCGACGAGGGCCTGCAGGCGCAGGCGGAAAAGCTGTCCAAGCGCCTGGGCGAATCCGCGCAGCAGGTGTGGCTGGCCGGGGTCGGCGCGTTCGGCCGCGCCCAGGCCGAAGGCGGCAAGCTGTTCGAAACCCTGGTCAAGGAAGGCCTGACCCTGGAGCAGAGCACGCGCAAGCTGGCCGGCGGCGGCGTCGATGCGGTGCGCGATGTGGTGGAGAACCGGGTCGGCCAGGCGCGCGAACGCGCCGCAGATACCTGGGACCGGCTGGAGAAAGTGTTCGAAGACCGGGTGCAGCGCGCGTTGCGCAGACTGGAAGTGCCCAGCCGCGAAGACCTCGGCACCCTGGTCGATCGCGTAGACGCTTTGAACGCCGAACTGCGTAACCTGGGCAGCGGCCGCCGCGCACGCCAGGCGCCGGCCAAGGCGCCGGCAGCCAAGAAGGCGGCAAAGACCGCCGCGCCCAAATCCCGCCCGGCCAAGCAGGCAGCGCCGGCGCGACGCCGTGCCGGTCCGGTGGTGGCCAGCGCCACGCCTACGCCGAAACGCGCCAGCCGCA
Source organism: Xanthomonas sp. GW (assembly GCF_014236815.1). Taxonomy (NCBI): domain Bacteria; kingdom Pseudomonadati; phylum Pseudomonadota; class Gammaproteobacteria; order Lysobacterales; family Lysobacteraceae; genus Xanthomonas; species Xanthomonas sp. GW. The sequence goes on along the minus strand of NZ_CP051189.1, from coordinate 2,408,578 downwards.
AGCGCGCAGCGGCGGCGGCTGAATGACGTTTTGTTGCAAAGCAGCAGATTTTTTCCGACAATCGGGATGGACCCGCCAGTCCATCTGAAGACCGTTTGCTCCCCTCCCCTCTCGGCTTCGGACTGGCGGGTCTTCTCCTGTCCGCCGTTCCCCGCTGTCGCCTTGCCGGCGCTGTGACACGCTGGCGATAAACTGGCGTCATCGAATAGCGTTACGCGGGTGCGAGCATGTTTTCCTGGATAGCGGCAACGGTCTTGGCAGTTGGAGCATGGCTCGCTGCCACGCTCTACCTGTGGGTGGTCCGGCGCCGCGAGAACGAGACCACCGCCGGGCTGCATGCCCTGGCCGGACTGCATTGGCGCGATTTCTCGCGCATGGTGCGGCGCGCGATGCGCGAGCAACGCGACCTGCACGACGTGGTCGCCGACGAGGACGTTTCCCAGGAACCGCAGAGCGATTTCGTGATGACCCGCGGCGATGCGCGCTGGCTGTTGTCGTGCAAGCACGGCCGCGCCTACCGGATCGGCTCGGCCGCGGTCAACGAACTGGGCGCCGCGGCGCGGCTGATGGGCGCGCAGGGTGGCATCCTGGTCACCGAGGGCAAGGTGCAGCGCGACGGCATCGCCGCGGCCGACAAGCAGTCGGTGGAGATCCTCGACGGCCGCCGCATCTGGCCGATGCTCAAGCGCTACCTGCCCAGCGAACTGGAAGATGGGGTGATCGGTGCCAGCCGCCGGCGTGCGCAGCGGCATACCGCGATCGCGGCGTTGGCCGCCGTGACCCTGGGCCTGCTGGTGGGACTGGGCGGACTGGCGCTGCAGCAGCGCAGCGCCGACGCGACATCCGTCGCGGCGCTCCCGCCCGCCCAACCCAAGTCGGCAGAAGCGCCGCACGCGTTGAACACCGCCCGCCGCCGCGACAGCGCCGGCAACCGTGGCGGTGGCCGAGGCCGAATCGGCCAGCGCAGCGCCCGACGCCGCCACCGAAGCCGACTATCGCCAGTCGGTGTCCAAGGCCCTGGCCAAGACGCCCGGCGTGATCCGCGGCATCTGGCAGACCCAGCTGACGCTGGTGATCGACCGCAGCGGCGACGATGCGCAGGTGTGGCCACGGATCTGCAAGGAAGTAGAGCGCTATCCCTCGCTGCGCACCGTGCGCATCCAGCTCAACCCGCGCCCCGACCACGACGAGCCGGTGCGCTGGCGGCAATGTAGGACGTTTTGAGCCGGGATTAGGGATTCGGGATTGGGGATTCGCAAGAGCGTTGGCAGCTGCGAGTCCATCGTCCCGCTGTTTGCATCCGGCGCGGCAAATCCGCTTTTACGAATCCCGAATCCCGAATCCCCAATCCCCCGGCTCATCACCAATGGACTCCGCGCATCAACGCCGCGAACGCAATCTGCTCCTGGCTGGGCTTGGCCTCGCGTAGCGCCTTGCGGTCGCCCTTGGCCGCGGCCGAGTCCGGGAACAGTTCGAAGGCGGTGTTCATCACCACCTCGTAGGCCTTCGGCGCCACCGCGTTGACCAGCGCGGCGAAGATGCCCAGCCGCGTCGCCACCCGGCTCGGGCGCTCGATGATCGCCTTGACCATCAGATCGGCGGCTTCCTCCACGCTCAGCGTCGGCACGCTGTCGTACATCTTGGTCGGCGCGATCATCGGCGTCTTCACCAGCGGCATGTTGACCGTGGTGAAGCTGATGCCCTTGCCCGACAGCTCGCCCTGCGCGCAACGGCTCCACGCGTCCAGCGCCGCCTTGGAGGCCACGTAGGCGGAGAAGCGCGGCGAATTGGCCAGCACGCCGATCGAGCTGACGTTGATGATGTGGCCCTTGCGCCGCCCGGTCATGCCCGGCAGCACGCCCATGATCAGGCGCAGGCTGCCGAAGTAGTTCAGCTGCATGGTGCGCTCGAAATCGTGGAAGCGGTCGTAGCTGAGTTCGATCGAGCGGCGGATCGAGCGGCCAGCGTTGTTGATCAGCACGTCGACGTGGCCATGCGCTTCGAGCACGGTCTTGAGCAGCGCATCGCAGCCGGCCAGATCAGACAGGTCGGCGGTATAGGCGAACACCTTGCCGCCCTTGGCGTTCATCGCATCGCGCGCGGCGAACAGCTCCTGCTCGCCGCGCGCGACGATGATGGTGGTGGCGCCGGCTTCGGCCACGCGCTGCGCGGTGGCCAGGCCGATGCCCGAGGAGCCGCCGGTGATCAGCACCACCTTGCCGCGCACCTTGCCCTTCAGCGTGCGGTCCACGAACAGGTCCGGATCCAGGTGCCGTTCCCAGTGGTCCCACAGGCGCCAGGCGTAGTCTTCCAGCCGCGGCACGGCGATGCCGCTGCCCTTCAGCGCGCGCTCGGTCTCGCGGCTGTCGAAGCGCGTGGGATAGGTGATGAACTTCAGCACCTCGCGCGGAATGCGGAAATCGCGCAGCAGCATGCCGGTGAAGCGGCGGATCGGCGGCAACCCGCCGACCGCGGCGCGGATGCCCGCCGGCACGAACGCGAACATCCGCGCGTCCACGCGCAAGGTCATCTCCGGGGCGTGGCCGGCGCGACAGAACACGTTGAGCACCTCGCCCACGCGCAGCGGTTCCGGGTCGGTGAGGTGGAAGGTGTGGCCGTCGAGCTTGGGCTTGTGCGCGATGTGGTCCATCGCATCGGCTACGAAATCCACCGGCACCAGGTTGATGCGCCCGCCCTCGATGCCCAGCATCGGCGCCCACGGCGGCAGCAGCTGGCGCAGCTTCTTGATCAGCGGGAAGAAGTAGTACGGCCCGTCGATCTTGTCGATCGCGCCGGTGCGCGAATCGCCGACCACCATGCCGGGGCGGTAGATGCGCCACTTGATCCGGGTTTCCGCGCGCACCAGCGCCTCGGCATCGTGCTTGGTGCGCAGGTAGGGATCGTCCAGGCCTTCAGCCTCTTCGAACATGTCCTCGCGGAAGATGCCCGGGTACAGCCCGGCCACCGCGATCGAGCTGGTGTGGTGGAAGATGCCGGCGCCGATCTGCGCCGCCAGTTCCAGCGCGTTGCGGGTGCCATCGAGATTGGCCACGCGCTGCGCCTCGGCCTTGGCGGTGAGGTCGTACAGCGCGGCCAGATGGAAGAAGTGCTTGACCTTGCCGTGCAGTGCTTTGCGTTGCGCCTCGTCCAGGCCGCAACAGTCGGCGCCGACATCGCCGTGCAGCACGACCAGGCGCTTGGCGTCCCAGCCCTGCTCGCGCACCAGCGCATCGAACTTGCGTTGCGACTCCTTGCGCACCAGGACATGGATGAGGCCTTTGCGCCGCATCAGGTTGGCCATCAGATAACGGCCGATGAAGCCGGTGGCGCCCGTAACGAAATACGTCATGCCGAACCATTCCTCGTGCTGCGGCCGCGGCCCCTCGCCTCGTCCCTGGGCGCTAACTTGCCAGAGTGCGGCAGGCAGGACAAACGCACGCCAGGGTACGGCGCGTACGCGCAGCGTGCGGCAGCGCAGCATCGGCGGCTCGCGACACGGCGGTTTTCGGCTGCCGCGCAGTGCTCAGCGCACGCCTGGCGAGAAACGCGCAACCAGGTCGTAGGTGTCGCCGAGAAACACCTGGCGCACGAAGGTGACGGCCTGTTCGCCGCGCCAGGTCTTGCGGTCGATCAGCAGGCAGGCGGTGGCGGCCGCCACCTGCAGCCGCGCCGCCTGCGCGGGATTGGCGCCGACCGCGCTGATGCGATGCTCGGCGCGGGTCCACGGCACGTGCTGCAGCAGCCAGCTGCCGGGCACGACGACTGAGAAATCCATCTGCAGCGCTTCCGGCACCGCCACCGGATTGATCACCCGCTCCTCCAACGCGAACGGGCGGCCGTCGGCGAAATGCAGGCAGTGCAGCGACAGCAGCGTGCCGGCGGCGGCGACCTCGGCTTCCTGCGGCAGCGCGGCGTGCGGCGCGCGCTGGCGCCGTTCCAGCAGTTCGAAGCGATAGGCATGGCCGCGCGCAGCGACCTCGACCGGAATGTCGGGGATCTCCAGCGCCACCTGCTCCATGTGCGGATGCGGCCGCGCCACGAACGAACCGGCGCGGCGGCGGCGCTCGATCATGCCGGCGTCGGCCAGCATCGCCAGCACCTTGTTGACCGTCATCCGCGAGCAGGCGTACTGCGCCATCAGTTCGTGCTCGAACGGAATGCGATGGCCCGGCGGCCATTCGCCGCTGCGGATGCGGCCTTCGATATCGCTGCGGATGCGATGGTTGAGCGTCGCCGCGCGCGGGGACTGGCTCATCGGCGCTGCCGCGCGGCAGCGTGCCGCAGACGATGCCGGATCATGCGTGCAACAGCGCGGTCAGCGCTCGCGCATAGGCCGCAGCGATCGCCTCGCGGCGATGATGGCGGCCATCGCGCACCAACTCGCGGCCGTTGCGCCAGACCGAACGCACCGCGCCGCGCCGTGCGGCGAAGATCCAGCTGTCCAGCCAGGCGTCGCCGTTACGCGCGCACAGCGCCGGATGCGCCGGATCCAGTTCGACCAGATCGGCCGGCGCGCCCACCTGTAGGCCCTGCGCCACGCCCAGCGCCTGCGCAGCGCCTTGCGCGGCGGACTGGAACAGGAAGCGGCCGCTGGATTGTGCGGCGTCGCCAGCGAGCACGTTGCGCCCGCGCAGCTGCAGGCGCTGGCCGTATTCGAGCAGGCGCAACTCCTCGGCCGCGTCGATCAGCACGTTGGAATCGGAGCCGACGCCGAAACGCCCGCCGGCCTCGACGAACGCGCGCATCGGGAACAGCCCGTCGCCCAGATTGGCCTCGGTGATCGGGCACAGGCCGACTACCGCTCCGCTGGCGGCGATCGCCTGCACTTCGCCGGCATCGACATGGGTGGCATGGACCAGGCACCAACGCGCATCCACCGGCGCATGCGCCAGCAACCACTGCACCGGCCGCTGTCCGCTCCAGGCCAGACAGGCCTCGACCTCGCGGGTCTGCTCGGCGATGTGGATGTGCACCGGCCCGTCGCACAGCGGCAGCAGCGCGACCAGTTCGTCCGGGGTCACGGCGCGCAGGCTGTGCGGTGCGATGCCAAGTACCGCATCGTCGAGGCCGCGCAATGCGCGGCGGCTGCCGTCGAGCAGTTCGGCGTAGCCGTCCAGGTCGTGGATCAGCCGCTGCTGCGCCGGATTCGGCGCGGCGCCACCGAAGTCGGCATGCGCGTAGAACACCGGCAGCAGGGTCAGGCCGATGCCGCTGCTCTGCGCGGCGGCAGCCAGGCGCTGCGCCATCTCCGCGCGGTCGGCATAGGGCCGGCCATCGGCGGCGTGGTGCAGGTAATGGAATTCGCCGACCCGGGTGAAGCCGGCCTCGAGCATTTCCACGTAGGCCTGTTCGGCGATGGCCTGCATGCTGTCCGGGTCCAGCCGCTGCAGGAAGCGGTACATCAGCTCGCGCCAGCTCCAGAAACTGTCGCCGCTGCGGCCGCCGACTTCGGTCAGCCCGGCCATGCCGCGCTGGAAGGCGTGGCTGTGCAGGTTGCCCAGCCCGGGCACCGCGATCGCCAGCGTCCGATCGCCGGACGCCGCGGCCACGCCGGACTGCACCGCGGCGATGCGCCCGGCGCGGACCTCGATCCGCACGTCGCGCGCCCAGCCTTCCGGCAACAGCGCCTGCGCGCACCAGAAAGCGCTGGTTGCCTCGTTCCCGCCCACCTGCTGCTGCGCCAGGGTCTGCACTGGACACCCTCCGTCGACCACAATATTGTATATACAAAATAACCGACGAGCCCGCCCGTGACCATGCCCTGCGACACGCTCTGGCACAACGCTCACCTGATGACCCTGGACGCCGACGACGGCGGGCTGGGCTTGGTCCGCGACGGCGTGGTCGCCTGCCGCGACGGGCGCATCGTCTATGCCGGCGCCGCCGCGGCGCTGCCGGCACCGCTGGCCGCGCAGCACAGCGTCGATTGCGGCGGGCGCTGGATCGGTCCGGGCCTGATCGACTGCCATACCCACCTGGTCTACGCCGGCAACCGCGCCGGCGAATTCGAGCAGCGCCTGCTCGGCGCCAGCTACGCCGACATCGCCCGCGCCGGCGGCGGCATCGTCGCCACCGTGCGCGCCACCCGCGCCGCCGACGAAGCCGCGCTGCTCGCCGCCAGCCTGCCGCGGCTGGACGCGCTGCTCGCCGAAGGCGTGACCACGGTGGAGATCAAGTCGGGCTACGGGCTGACCCTGGACGACGAACTGCGCATGCTGCGCGTGGCACGGCGCCTGGGCGAACTGCGCCCGGTCGCGGTGTCGCCCACCTTCCTCGGCGCGCACGCGGTGCCGCCCGGCGCGGAAGCGCAGGCCTACATCGACGAAGTCTGCGAACAAATGATTCCCGCCGTCGCCGCGCAAGGCCTGGCCGAGGCGGTGGACGTGTTCTGCGAGCACCTGGCCTTCACCCCGGCGCAGACCGAGCAGGTGTTCCAAGCGGCGCAGCGACATGGCCTGGCGCTGAAGATCCATGCCGAGCAGCTGTCCAACCAGGGCGGCGCGGCGCTGGCGGCGCGCTACGGCGCGCGCTCGGCCGACCATGTCGAGTACCTGGACGACGCCGGCGTCGCCGCGATGGCCACCGCCGGCACGGTCGCGGTGCTGCTGCCGGGCGCGTTCTATTTCACCCGCGACACGCAACTGCCGCCGATCGCCGCGCTGCGCGCCGCCGGCGTGCCGCGCGCGCTGGCCACCGACTGCAATCCCGGCACCTCGCCGCTGACCAGCCCGCTGCTGGCGATGAATCTGGCGGCGACGCTGTTCCGCATGAGCGTGGCCGAATGCATCGCCGGCTTCACCCGCGAGGCGGCACGCGCGCTCGGACGCTACGAACAGGTCGGCCGGCTGCGCGCCGGGCTGCAGTGCGACCTGGCGATCTGGGACATCGAACAACCGGCCGAACTGGTCTACCGCATGGGCTTCAACCCGCTGCATGCGCGCATCTGGAGGGGACAATGAGCAACGAGATCGTGCTGCGCCCGGGCGCAGTGAGCCTGGCGCAATGGCGCGCCGTATACCGCGGCGCCGGCGTGCGCCTGGATCCCGGCTGTGCCGAGGCGGTGCTGCGCAGCGCGCAGACGGTGGAGGCGATCGTCGCCAAGGGCGCGCCGGTGTACGGCATCAACACCGGCTTCGGCAAGCTGGCCAGCGTGCGCATCGAGCGCGAGGACCTGGACACCTTGCAGCGCAATATCGTGCTGTCGCATGCGGCCGGGGTCGGCGAGCCGATGCCGGTGCCGGTGGTGCGGCTGATGCTGGCGCTGAAGCTGGCCAGCTTGGCGCAAGGCGCCTCCGGCGTACGGCCAGCCACGCTGGCGCTGCTGGAAGCGCTGCTGCAGCACGACGTGATCCCGGTAGTGCCGTGCCAGGGCTCGGTCGGCGCCTCCGGCGACCTGGCGCCGCTGGCGCATCTCGCTACGGTGATGATCGGCGTCGGCGAGGCCTTCGTCGGTGGCGAGCGTCTGCCGGCCGCGCAGGCGCTGGCGCAGGCCGGGCTGCAGCCGCTGGCGCTGGGCGCGAAGGAAGGCCTGGCGCTGCTCAACGGCACCCAGTTCTCTACCGCCTACGCGTTGGCCGGGCTGTTCGAGATCGAGCGCGTGTTCCATGCCGCGCTGGTCGCCGGCGCGCTGTCCACCGAGGCGGCGAAGGGCTCGGATACCCCGTTCGATCCACGCATCCACGCCTTGCGCGGGCAGCACGGGCAGATCGCCACCGCCGCCGCGCTGCGTGCGTTGATGCAGGGCTCGGCGATCCGCGATTCGCACCGCGACAACGACGTGCGCGTGCAGGATCCGTACTGCCTGCGCTGCCAGCCGCAGGTGATGGGCGCGGCGCTGGACGTGATGCGCCAGGCGGCGACCACGCTGGCGATCGAGGCCAACGGCGTGTCCGACAATCCGCTGGTGTTCAGCGATACCGGCGAGGCGCTGTCCGGCGGCAACTTCCATGCCGAGCCGGTGGCCTTCGCCGCCGACATGCTGGCGCTGGCGGTGTGCGAGATCGGCTCGATCAGCGAACGCCGCGTGGCGATGCTGGTGGATCCGGCGCTGTCCGGGCTGCCGGCGTTCCTGACTCCGAAGCCCGGGTTGAACTCCGGCTTCATGATCCCGCAAGTCACCGCCGCGGCGCTGGTGTCGGAGAACAAGCAGCGCGCCTACCCGGCCAGCGTCGATTCGATCCCGACCTCGGCCAACCAGGAAGACCATGTGTCGATGGCCGCGCACGGCGCGCGCCGGCTGCTGGCGATGGCCGAGAACGCGGCTAACGTGGTCGGCATCGAACTGCTCGCCGCCGCGCAGGGCTGCGACTTCCATGCGCCGCTGACCTCCAGCGCCGCGCTGGAAGCGGCGCGCGCGCTGCTGCGCGCACAGGTGCCGGCGCTGCAGGACGACCGCTATTTCCATCCGGACATGCTGGCTGCCACGGCGCTGGTGCGCGATGGCGCGCTGGCGGCGGCTGTCGATGTGTCCCTTCCCGATGCAACGTCCGGATCATGATCCCTTGTAGGAGCGGCTCTACGTGGCCTTGGGCCATCAGTCGCGACCGGGCGTCACCAGTGACATCCGGTCGCGGCTGAAGCCGCTCCTACAAAAAGCGAGGCCCTGCATGACCACCCTCCCCGACTGGCTCACCCTCCACCGCGGCGACGCGCCGCTGATCGTCAGCTTTCCGCACACCGGCACCGAGTTGCCGGAAGCGCTGGCCGATCGCTTCGTCTCTCCGTGGCTGGCACGGCGCGATGCCGACTGGTGGGTGCATGAGCTGTACGCGTTCGCCCGCGACATGGGCGCCACCACGCTGCGCTCGGCGGTGTCGCGTTCGGTGATCGATCTCAACCGCGATCCGAGCGGCGTCTCGCTGTACCCGGGCCAGAACACCACCGGCCTGTGTCCGCTGACCACCTTCGACAACCAGCCGCTGTACCGCGACGGACATGGCCCGGATGCGGAGGAGATCGCACGCCGCCGCGACACCTGGTTCGCGCCCTACCACGCCGCACTTGCCGTGGAGATCGCCCGCCTGCGCGCGATCCACGGCACCGTGGTGGTGTACGACGCACACTCGATCCGTTCGCACATCCCGCACCTGTTCGAGGGCGAGCTGCCGCAGTTCAACATCGGCAGCGCCGGTGCGTCCGGTGCGCCCGACACCAGTTGCGACAACGCGCTCACCGACGCGGTCGAGACCGCATGCGCGGCGAGCGGCATGCGCCACGTGCGCAATGGACGCTTCAAGGGCGGCTACATCACCCGCCACTACAGCGACATTCCCGGCGGCGTGCACACGCTGCAGATGGAGCTGGCCTGCCGCGGCTACATGCACGAACCCGAGCGCGTGGACGAGCGCACCTGGCCCACGCCGCTGGACCCCGACCACGCCGCACCGCTGCGCCGCACGCTGCAGCAGGTGCTCGCATCCTGCCTTGAATTCGCCCACTCCCGGAGCGCCGCATGACCCGCCTCGACACCACCCGCATGATCCAAGCGCCCACCGGCAGCACCCTCACCTGCAAGAGCTGGCTGACCGAAGCGCCGCTGCGCATGCTGATGAACAACCTGGATCCGGACGTGGCCGAACGCCCGCAGGAACTGGTGGTGTACGGCGGCATCGGCCGCGCCGCGCGCGACTGGGAGTCCTTCGACGCGATCGTGGCCGCGCTCAAGCGCCTGGACGACGACCAGACCCTGCTGGTGCAGTCCGGCAAGCCGGTCGGCGTGTTCCGCACCCACGCCGATGCGCCGCGCGTGCTGATCGCCAATTCCAACCTGGTGCCGCGCTGGGCCACCTGGGACCACTTCAACGAGCTCGATAAAAAGGGCCTGGCCATGTACGGGCAGATGACCGCCGGCAGCTGGATCTACATCGGCGCGCAAGGCATCGTCCAGGGCACCTACGAAACCTTCGTCGAGATGGGCCGCCAGCACTACGCCGGCAGCCTGGCCGGCAAGTGGCTGTTCACCGGCGGCCTCGGCGGCATGGGCGGCGCGCAGCCGCTGGCCGCGGTGATGGCCGGCGCCTCGTGCATGGCGGTGGAATGCCGCAAGAGCAGCATCGACATGCGCCTGCGCACCGGCTATCTCGACACCTGGACCGACGACCTGGATGAAGCGCTGCGCCTGATCGAGGAATCGTGCACGGCGAAGAAGCCGCTGTCGGTCGGCCTGCTCGGCAACGTCGCCGACGTGCTGGACGAACTGCTGGTCCGCGGGGTCAAGCCGGACCTGCTGACCGACCAGACCTCCGCGCACGACCCGGTCAACGGCTATCTGCCGCAGGGCTGGACCGTGGAAGAATGGGACGACAAGCGCGTGTCCGCGCCGAAGGAAGTGGAAGCCGCCGCACGCGACTCGATGGCCAACCACATCCGCGCCATGCTCGCCTTCCACGCGCTGGGCGTGCCGACCGTGGACTACGGCAACAACCTGCGGCAGATGGCGTTGGAAGAAGGCGTCGAGAATGCCTTCGACTTTCCCGGCTTCGTACCCGCCTACATCCGCCCGCTGTTCTGCCGCGGCATCGGCCCGTTCCGCTGGGCGGCGCTGAGCGGCGATCCGGAGGACATCGCCAAGACCGACGCCAAGGTCAAGGAGCTGATCCCGGACAACCCGCACCTGCACCGCTGGCTGGACATGGCCGCCGAGAAGATCAAGTTCCAGGGCCTGCCGGCACGCATCTGCTGGGTCGGCCTGGGCGATCGCGACCGGCTCGGCCTGGCGTTCAATGAAATGGTGGCAAGCGGAGAGCTGAAGGCGCCGGTGGTGATCGGCCGCGACCATCTGGATTCGGGCAGCGTCGCCTCGCCCAACCGCGAGACCGAGGCCATGGCCGACGGCTCCGACGCGGTCTCCGACTGGCCGCTGCTCAATGCCCTGCTCAACACCGCCAGCGGCGCCACCTGGGTCTCGCTGCACCACGGCGGCGGCGTCGGCATGGGCTTCTCCCAGCATGCCGGCATGGTCATCGTCTGCGACGGCAGCGAGGCGGCGGCCAAGCGCATCGCGCGCGTGTTGTGGAACGACCCCGCGACGGGTGTGATGCGCCATGCGGATGCGGGGTATGAGATCGCGGTGGAATGCGCGAAGGAGAAGGGACTGGATCTGCCGGGGATTCTGGGCTGATCGCGTGCCGCCGGGCGGTTGCAGGTCACTGGCCGGCAACCGCCTGCTTTCTGTAGAGCCGAGCATGCTCGGCTCTATGTGTCCAGGTGCACGGTATCTGATGCAAGAGCAGCCGAGCAAAGGCTCGGCTACACACGCTTGACCCTGTCCCCTGTCGTGAAGATGATGCGCCATCGCCACTGACGGATCACCGCGATGTATCGCGTCCTTGCTGCCACACTGCTCTGCACCCTGCTTGGCAGCCTGCCTGCGTCGGCCCGGGATACGCCGCTCAACCTCGCCTCGCAGTTGGACGCCCAACTGCAGGCCAACCGCGAACGCTATGGCATCGCCGGTCAGGCGGTGCTGGTCGCACACAACGGCCAGGTGCTCTACCAGGGCGCCAGCGGCGAACGCGATCCGGCCACCCACGCGCCAGCCACCGTCGATTCCATCTTCGCCGCGCAGTCGATGGCCAAGCTGTTGACCAGCACGCTGGTGATGCAACTGGTGGATCAGGGCAAGGTGGATCTGGATGCCCCAGCCAGCCGCTACGTGCCGGACCTGCCGGCCGCGTGGCAGGCGATCCACGTGCGCGATTTCCTCAATCACAGTTCCGGCATTGCCGAGTACTACGCCCGTGTGGACGAGCGTTGGGTGAGCAAGGGCTACCCCGGCGTGGCGCCCGACCTTGCCGCTGCGCTGAAGGTTGCCGGCGCGGCACCGATGCAGTTCGCTCCCGGCAGCCGTGCGCAGTACACGCAGGCCAACTACCTGGTGCTGACCGCACTGCTGGAAGCGCATTATCGCAAGCCCTACCCCGCCATCGCACGCGAACGCATCCTGCAGCCACTGAAGATGCGCAGCACGTCGTGGGGTCTGGCCAGCGTCCCGCCGGATCGCGCGGCCGTGCCGTACATTGGCAAGGACGGCACGCTGCAGCCGGCCAATGAAGATCCCTGGCCGAACTACGGCTGGGGCCACGCCGATCTGCAGACCACCGTCGGCGACATCAACCGCTTCCTGCAGGCGCTGGCCAACGGCAAGCTGGTGCGTACGGCAACCCTGGAAAGACTGTGGCAAGCGCAGACGCTGACCGGCGGCGGCAGCAACTTCTTCTCCACCGGTTGGGATACCACCCGCAGCGATGGCTATACCCAGGTCGGCCACGATGGCGGCACCCGCGTGCGGGCGAGACTGGCCTACAAGGGCAGCCTGGCCAGCGGCTACTGGGTATTCGTGTACTTCACCAACGGCAGCGCCCGCAATGTCTGGTCCAGCACGCTGGTGGAAAGCACGATGGCGCAGGTCGCACCGAAGGAGTTCCCGCATGCGGTTCTCGCCGAACGCCTGATCGCCTATGCGATGGACGCAAGCGCCGGAGCTGCGGACGCGATGCGTGCATGGCTGCGCGACGGCGACGGCGTCCCCGCCAATGAACGGGAACGCGCGATCAATGCCAGCGGCTACGCCATCCGCGAGAGTCTCGGTGCAGGCAGGGCGCTGAAAGTGTTCACCCTCAACGCCGAACTGTATCCGGACTCGGCCAACGCCTGGGACAGCCTGGCCGAATGCCACGCTGCGCTTGGCGATGCCGAGATCGCCAAGGCGCTGTACGCGAAGTCGAAGGCGCTGTCGAAGCCTGTTCCGTAGCGTCGAGCTTGCTCGACAGCCGCCCGCCACGAACCAGATCCGCGCCGAATGCGTTGCATGCAGGTCCACGCGTTCGAGCGAGCACAAACGCAATGAAACGCGCGCCGGCTGGCGCGTAGCCGGACCGACGTCACGCATCGCGACACTCGGGCTCAAGATCGTCGAACCGACGCCGACAAGAGATGCAACGTTTCGAGGAGCCTTCATGGGCATCCTGATCTACCTGACTCCCGCCGTCGTGCTCTGGGCGATCACCGCCACCGTTCTCGCCTGGATCTTCTTCGGCCGCATGCGCCGCGAGCAAGGGCAACAGGCGAGCGTGCAGGACAGCCTCGCCCGCCACCAGGCCGCGCTGTCGCAGATGAAGGCGCGTGCAGTCGTCAGCGCGCGGGAGTTGGAGGCGCTGCAACAGGCCTACGCCAGCCTGCGGCAGACGCTGGACCTGCAGACGCAGGAAGCCTTGCCGGCCGAGCAGGCGGTGGAGCGGCCACCGGTGCCGATCCTGGTGATGGAACGCCTGGACATTTCCGCGGAGATCGGCACGCTGCTCGCGCACGTGGCGCGGGTGGCCAGGAGCATCCGCCGCTACAGCGCCTACAGCCGCGGCCACAACGCGCCGGAGCTGAGCAGCGCGCGCTACGACCTGCATTGGCTCTCCGACTGCCTGCACAGCCTGGATCAGATCGGCCACGCCCTGGCCAGGGGCAACGTGGACACCCTGACCGCCGCCTGCACCGAGCTGCTGTCGATGTACGAGCAATATCTGAAGGACGGATCCGGCTACAACAGCCGCGACACGTTCCAGCGGCTGAGCAGCCACGTCCCGCTCGCCGATGTGACCGACGCCATCCGCTCGATCGCCGCCAAGGCCTCGCTGGCGCGACAGGCGCAGACGCAGACGCAGGCCAGCGCGCAGCTGCAGGCGGCGCCGGTCGCCTGAAACACCACGCTCGGGCGGGCTGGCGAGCCCGGCGCCCGCGTTGACCGGACCGGTCGCGCGTGCTGTGATGCGTCCCGATCAGGGCGGGAGCAGCGACATGGCAGACATCAAGGCGGCCTTCGAAAAAGCGGCCAAGGACATCAAGCAGCGCGAGGAGCGTCCCGACAACGACACCTTGCTGCGCCTGTACGCGCTGTACAAACAGGGCGCGGAAGGCGACGTCGCCGGCGCCAAGCCGGGGTTCTTCGACTTCGTCGGCACCGCCAAGTACGAGGCCTGGGCCAAGCTCAAGGGCATGCCGCAGGCCGAGGCGCAGAAGAAGTACGTGGACCTGGTGAAGAAGCTGCTGGCCTGATGGCGCGCGACACCCGCCGGCGCATTCTCGACACGGCCCTGGCGATGTTCAACGCGCAGGGCGAGCCGCACGTCACCACCAACCATATCGCCGACGAGCTGGAGATCAGCCCGGGCAATCTGTACTACCACTTCCGCAACAAGGACGACATCATCGAGCACCTGTTCGCGCGCTACGAGGAGCGCATGGACGCGGCGCTGGAGTTGCCGAGCGCGCGCCTGCCCGGGCTGGAGGACATCTGGCTGCAGCTGCACCTGGTGTTCGAGTGCATCTGGGACTACCGCTTCCTGTACCGCGACCTGATCGAGATCCTCAGCCGCAGCCGGCGCCTGCGCCTGCGTTTCGCGCGCATCCTGCGCCGCGCCGACGACAGCACCCAGGCGGTGTTCCAGGGGCTGGCGCAGGCCGGAGCGATGCGCGCCACCGCACAGGAGCTGGGCGGCATCGCCACCAACGTGCTGGTGGTGGCCACGTTCTGGCTCAACTACGCCGCCGCGCGCGGCGAGAAGGACGAACAACTGGCGATCCGCCACGGCATCGTGCAGGTGATGCTGTTGATCAGCCCGTTCCTGCGCGAGGCCGAACGCACGCACCTGGCCACGCTGATGCAGGCCTATCTGGACTGAGCGCGGCGACGCGTCCGCAGCCGGCGGCGGCGACGCTGGATGCCAGATGCCCCGCGCGCATCGATTCGCCAAGCGCCGCCGGCATCGGCTAGGCTTGCCGCCCTGCCCTCGCCGCCCGGAATCCGCGTGAGAACCGTCGTCGCCACCCGCTACGTGACCCCGCTGCGCGAAGGCGGCTCGCTGCCCGCGGTAGTCGAGGCCGACGACGACGGCATGTACGTGCTGAAGTTCCGCGGCGCCGGACAAGGCCCGAAGGCGTTGATCGCCGAACTGCTGGGCGGCGAACTGGCGCGCGCGCTTGGCCTGCCGATGCCGGAACTGGTGTTCGTGCTGCTCGACCGCGAGTTCGCGCGCACCGAGCCTGATCCGGAAATCCAGGATCTGATCCGCGCCAGTGAGGGCCTGAACCTGGCGCTGGACTACCTGCCCGGTGCGATCAACTACGACCCGGCCGCCTTGCGTCCGGACCCGGCGCTGGCCTCGGCGATCGTCTGGTTCGACGCCTTCGTCACCAATGTCGATCGCACCGCGCGCAACACCAACCTGATGGTCTGGCACGGCAAGCTGATGCTGATCGACCACGGCGCGGCGCTGTATTTCCACCACGACTGGGAGCATGCCGGCAGCGCCTGCGCCTCGCCGTTCGCGCGCATCCGCGACCACGTGCTGCTGCCCTACGCCAGCGCCAGCGCCATCGCCGAGGCCGACGCGGCGCTGGCGCCGCGCCTGACCGATGCGGTCATCGACGCCATAGTCGCGCAGATCCCGGACGCGTGGTTGCAGGCCGAGGCCAGCTTCGAGCACGTGGACGCGCACCGCCAGGCCTATGCCGACTACCTGAAACGGCGGCTGGCGCTGCGCGCCGCATTCGTCGAGGAGGCGCTCCGTGCCCACGCTGCACACGTATGACTACGCGGTCATCCGCGTGGTGCCGCGGGTGGAGCGCGAGGAGTTCGTCAACGTCGGGGTGATCGTGTCGTGCCCGACCTCCAAGCTGCTGCATGCGGCGATCGAACTGCAGCCGGCACGGCTGCACGCGCTGGACCCGACCCTGGACATCGAACGCCTGCGCCCCTACCTGGACGCGATCCCGGCGATCTGCCGCGGCGACGCCGATGCCGGCCCGATCGCACTGCTGCCGCCGCGCGCGCGCTTCCACTGGCTGACCGCGCGGCGCAGCTCGATCATCCAGATGTCCTCGGCGCACGTCGGCCGCACCACCCAGCCCGAGCGCGTGGTCGAGCATCTGCTCGAACGCATGGTCAGGACACCGCGCTAGCTCGCCGACGTTGTAGACCGCATCCATTGACGCATTGGCGGATCGACCGAGTAGCCTTATTCCTCCCGCAACGCGTCCGGCAAGCTCGCGGCAACTCATCTGTAGATATCGTCTTCTACCCTGCAGGCAACCGTCTTTTCAAACGCGACGTTAGCCGCGGCCAGCGCAGCGGCGCGATGTTCGATTGAATGCACGAGGCTGAGCCCGTACCCTCATCCGGCCCTGCGGGCCACCTTTTCCCGATGGGAGAAGGGAACAGCTGCCTGTCTGCCAGCGCCTGCGGAGTTTCCGTCGCGATGACGAGTCACAGTCGGAACTGAGGCCCCTCCAACAGCGCACCGGCAGGCTTGCCGCAAGCCCCTGTAGGAGCGGCTTCAGCCGCGACAGAATCCAGCACGCGGCACTCCGATCGCGGTGACCGCATCCGAAGCGATCCCACATCCGGCAACAGTGCCGTTTGCTGTTACTGCGAGCGTGCGCTGCGCTTCGCCGCGCGGCGCGGCGCAACGGTCTTCTTGGTCGCCCGCTTCGCGGTCTTGGTCGCCGCCGGCCGTTTGCGCGGCGTGGCACGCGGTTTGGGTTGCAGGCCGAGCTTGACCAGCACCGGCTGCAGCCGCACCTCGACCTCGGCGCTCAACGGTTGCACCTGGCCGCGCAGCGCCGCAGCGCCTTCGCGCACGCTGCTTTCAGCGTCGTCGGCCAGTTGCGCCACCAGCGCCTTCAACGTGTTCGCGCCGCTGGCGGCATCGGCGGCCGCGGCCAGCGCACGCTTGCGGGTCAACGACACCAGGCCCAGGCCGGCCAGCCACAGGTGCCGCGGCGCCAGGGTCTCGGGCCGGGGCGCGGAGGTGGAACGCTTCTTGGTCGCCATCGCAGCTCTCCTCGGGGGTGCCGACAGCGGCACCGATGCGATGCATGCTGGCGGCAGCGGCTTGAGCAAACACACTATCCGCAGTGCAGCTTGCCAGCCAGCCACCGCGGCGCCATGCTCGGCGCGAACTCCAGGGAGGCCAGGCATGGCAGCAAAACCGACCGCATGGGCGCCGTTTCCGTACGACGCCACCGCCTACGCCTACCCGGGCGAGGCGCTGAAGAAAGCCTGGCCCAAGCTGCACGCCGGCGACCGCGAGCCGTACCCGGACCTGGCGCGCGCGCAGGCGCTGCTCGCTGCCGCAGGCAAGGCCGGCAAGGGCCACGATGCGCAGACGCTGTCGGCGGCGCTGATCGACGCCTGGCGCGCCTTCCACCAGGGCCAGTTCCAGCAGGCCTACAGCGCCGGACAGGCCTTGGGCGTGTTCGGCACTTCGGTCGCAGTCAAGGCGCTGGGCATCCACGCCGGCTATCTGGTCGACGACGACAAGGAAAAACTGCAGCGCCTGCAGCAGGCCGCGACGTTGGCCGAAGCGGCGATCGCCGCGCTGCCGGACGAGGCCAACAGCCATTATCGCCACGCCTTCGCGCTGGGCCGTTACAGCCAGGGGCTGAGCATCGTCAAGGCGCTCAAGCAAGGCATCGCCGGCAAGGTGCGGCAATCGCTGGAGGCCACGCTGGAATTGGAGCCCAAGCACGCCGAGGCGCACATGGCGCTGGCGCTGTACCACGCCGAGATCATCGGCAAGGTCGGCGCGATGATCGGCGGACTCACCTACGGCGCCAAGGCCGCGACCGCCGAACAGCACATCCAGCAAGCGCTGAAGCTGACCCCGGATGCGCCGATCGCACATGTCGAATACGCCAACGTGCTGTTGCTGCTGCACGGCGACAAGCGCGAGGACGCGGCCGCCGGCGCGTTCGAAAAAGCGGCCAAGCTCAAGCCGCGCGACGCGATGGAAGCGCTGGACGCGGCGTTCGCACGCGAGCAGTTGGAGTAGCGCGACGCCTAACACGTGCCGCCACAGTTCGCATGCTGGCACACCCGTGGGAGCGACATCGGTGGCAACAGGAACTCCCGGTAGAGCCTGTCGCGACTGAAGGGCACCTCTAAAAACCTGCCTGCTTTGGCATCATAGGGTCTTAGCCAACAGCCGAGGTCGCGCGATGATCAGATTGTTTGCCGGACACGAACGCGAGTCCAAGCGCCAGCAGATAGGCGACCCGCTGGCGGTGTTGTCTCGCCATATCGATTTCGCAACGATTGCCCAAGCCGTCGATGCGAAGCTGTCCTTGGGCACCGGCACGCGCGGGGGCCGTCCGGCCTGGCCGACGGTGGTCATGATCAAACTGTTGCTGCTGCAGCAGCTGTACAACCTCTCTGACGATGCGCTGGAGTACCAGGTGCTGGATCGGCGCAGTTTCCAGCAGTTCCTTGGACTGGAACACAGCGGCAAGGTGCCTGACGCCAAGACGATCTGGGTGTGGCGCGAGCGGCTCAAGGCGCAGGATCTGATGGGCGACATCAGCGCAGCGGTTGGCGTGCAATGCAGCGGGCCGGATTCATTGCGCGCGGCGGTCAGATCATCGATGCGAGCATCGTCAGCGCCCCGATCCAACGCAATACGCGCGAGGAAAACGTACAGATCAAGCAAGGCGGCGAAGTGGGTCAGGAGTGGAGCGATGCCAAGCGGGCGCAGAAGGATGTGCAAGCGCGCTGGACGCGCAAGCACGGCAAGGCGCATTACGGCTACAAGCTGCATGCCAGCACCGATCGGCGTTGGGGCTTCATCCGCCGACATGCGGTGAGCGCAGCCAACGTGCATGACAGCCGACACTTCGAGGACGTGCTGGACCCCAACAATGGCGGACGCACGGTGTGGGCCGACAGTGGCTATGCCGACGCATCGCGGGAGGCCGATCTGACGCAACGCGGCTATCGGTCGGCCATTCAGCACCAGGGCCAGGCGCGCAAGCCGCTAAGCGCGGCCGAACAGCGCCGCAACCGGCGGCTTGCCAAGGACCGGGTGTTCGGCGAACACCCGTTCGCGCGGCTGGCGCAGCAGGGCGGTAAATACCTGCGCACCATCGGGTTGGCACGGGCCACGGTGGTGATCGGGTTGAAGGTCGCCAGTCACAACCTGATGCGGCTGGCACGACTGCAGCAGCGGGCCATGGCGCCCGCGTGAGCGGGTGAGGCGGCCAATCCGGCCGCTCTTCCTACATCCAGGACCCCTGCGAAGCACGTCGGCTTCCTCGAACAGACGCAGCGGCAGCGCCTTTGCAGCCCACTTCAGTGAAATGACGGGTTGTTCGAGGTGCCCTGAAGTCGCTCCTACAACGCTATCGCTTACCGTGACTCTCCGATCGAGACGCTACCACGGCGCACGCTGACTCGCGTTCTCCTGCGGCATCGACACGGTTTTGCCGTCTCTTCGTTTTGCCGCGCCCGCATGCGACGCGCACCATGCGCGGCAACGTCTCTGCCGCACATGGCGCACCGCACATCACCGCACGGCAGGACGAATCCCGCACGCCGCACAACACCGCCTTGGCGCAGGCTACGACGCCGGCAGCGCATAGGCGATCACGTAGTCGCCCTTCTTGGTCTCCATGAAGTGATGGCCGCCGGCCACGATCACCAGGTACTCGCGACCGCCGACCGCGTAGAGCATCGGCGTGGCCTGGCCGCCGGCCGGCAGCTTGGCCTCCCAGACGCGCTTGCCGGTGGCCAGGTCGATCGCGCGGATCATGTCGTCTGTGGTCGCGGCGATGAAGATCAGGCCGCTGGCGCTGACCACCGCGCCGCCGTTGTTGGGCGTGCCGATCTCGATCGGCAGGCCGGAGTGGATGCCGAACGGGCCGTTGCCGCGGGCGCTGCCCAGCGGGCGGTCCCACAGGGTCTTGCCGCTGGCCAGGTCGATCGCGCGGATGCCGCCGTACGGCGGTTGCTTGCACAGCAGGCCAGTGAACGGCAGGCGCCAGCCGGCGTTGACGTTGATCGCGTACGGCGTGCCCGCCTGCGGATCGCCCGCGCCTTCGGCGCCGCCGGCATCGCCGCGCACCTGGTCGCGCGGCGCCCAGCCCAGCTTGTCGGCCTTGGCGCGCGGCACCAGCCGGTTGTAGTTGGGCATGTCGTTGTAGTTGGCGACGATCACCCCGCGCTGCGGGTCCACCGCCACGCTGCCCCAGTCCGAGCCGCCGTTGTAGCCGGGATATTCAATCGAGTGGCGATCGGCTTCGGGCGGCGTGTAGATGCCCTTGTAGCTGGCGCTGCGGAACTGGATGCGGCACACCAGCTGGTCGATCGGGGTGACGCCCCACATATCGCGCTCGGTCAGATCCGGCTTGCGCAGCGTGTGGTACAGCGAGAACGGCTGGGTCTTGGCGCGGCGCTGCGGTTCAACGCCGCCGCCGGGCACCGCGCGTTGCTCGACGCCGACCAACGGCTTGCCGCTGCGCCGATCCAGCACGTAGATTTCGCCCTGCTTGCTCGGCAGGATCACCGCCGGCACCTTGCCGCCGTCGTGCGGAAAATCCACCAGCGTCGGCTGCGAACCCAAGTCGTAGTCCCAGACGTCGATGTGCGTGGTCTGGAAGTTCCACACCGGCTTGCCGGTGGTCACGTCCAGCGCCACCAGCGAGGTCGCGTACTGGTCCTCGGGCGCGGTGCGCGAGCTGCTCCAGTAGTCGGCCGTGGAGTTGCCCATCGGCAGGTAGACGTAGCCGAGTTGCTCGTCGCCGGCCGCGGAGGTCCACATGTTCGGCGTGCCGCGGGTCCAGCTCTGGCCCGGCGGCGGTGCGCCGTTCCATTCCGGGTGGGTCATGTCCCAGGCCCAGCGCAGCTCACCGGTCACCGCATCGAAGCCCTGGATCACGCCCGACGGCTCGTAGCGCTGCTGCCCGTCCAGCACCTGGTGGCCGGTGACGAGCACGCCGCGCACGATGGTCGGCGGCGAATTGATCGAGACGTAGCCCGGCGGCGTGTCGCCCATGCCGACGGTGATATCGACCTGGCCATGCGTGCCGAAGTCCTCGCAGGGCTTGCCGCTGGCGGCGTCGACCGCGATCAGGCGGCCGTCCAGGGTGCCCTCGATGATGCGGCTGCGGCAGGCGCGCGGCTGGTCTGCCAGCGCGACCGGCGCCACGCCGCCGCCCGGCGCAGGCGTCGGCGGCGCGTTCGCCGCGTCAGGTACCTGGTAGTAGCTGACCCCGCGACAGGCGGCGGTGTACGGGATCGCCTTGTCCGCAACCTTGGGATCGTAGCGCCAGCGCTGCTTGCCGGTAGCGGCGTCCAGTGCGATCAGCTGGTTGCGCGCGGTGCACAGGTACAGGCTGTCGCCGATCTTCAGCGGCGTGGTCTCCGCGCCCCAGCGCTTGGCCGGCAGGTCGCCGGTGCGGAAGGTCCATGCGGTCCGCAACTGCGCCACGTTGCCGGGGGTGATCTGGCGCAGCGGACTGTAGCGGCTGCCGGCGTTATCGCGGCCGTAGGCGGCCCAGTCGGCGTCGGCCGGGGCCTCGGCCGGCTGCGCACCGGCACGCGGCACGGTCATCGCCGCCGCCATGCCGGCGGCGTGTGCGAACATGCCGTCGGCCTCGGTCACGCCGTACGGCACGAAGGCCAGCGCGAAGGCGCCCACGAACACCAGCGCCAGTGCAACGGCCAGGCCGCGCGACACGCTGCGCGAGAACGGACGGTCCAGGCGCGGCAACGCCAGCGCCAGCAGCAGGCCCAGGAACACCATCAGGCCCATGCGCGGCACCCAGCGCCAGTAATCGGCGCCGGACTCCCACGCCGCCCATAGCAACGACAGCGCGAAGGTCGCCGCGAACCACAGCGCACCGCTGCGCCGTCCGCGCGCCAGCAGCACGCCCGACAGCAGCAGGCCCAAGCCGCCGAACAGGTAATACCAGGAGCCGCCCAACGCCAGCAGCCACGCGCCGCCGGCCGCCAGCACCAGGCCGATCAGCGCGCATGCGCCGCCCAGCAGCAGCAGCGGCCAACCGCCGCGGCGCTGCGTTTGATCAAGATCGTTCATGGAAAAATTCCTCGCAGGAAAGCACCGCGCGGAACATCCGCCGCGGCATGGGGCGCGATCGCGCCGCGGACCGTTATCCCAAGCGGGAAGTGAACGCTGCGCGTTCTATCGCGGCACAGAAGGCGACATGCTGCGTTCCATCAGGGATATGCCGGCACACGTGCGTCAGGCCGCAACGCGTCCGCTCCTGCACGATGCTGCGGCAGCGCCCGACGGTGTCGCCAGCTGCAGAAACGACGACGCCGGCATTGCGCCGGCGTCGTCGTATACCGCTCGCTCGCGCGATCAGCTTTCCGGCGGCCGCTCGCTGGCGATCTCGGCGCTGCCGTCCTCGCCCACGATCGGCTCCACCGGCTCTTCCTCGACCAGCGAACCGTCCAGGCGCTCCACTGCCTGCAGCTTCTCGCCCTTGGACAGGCGGATCAGGGTCACGCCCTGGGTGTTGCGGCCGACGCGGGAAATTTCCGAGGCGCGGGTACGCACCAGGGTGCCGCCATCGGAGATCAACAGCACCTCGTCCTTGGTGCTCAGCAGCACCGCGCCGACCAGCTTGCCGTTGCGCTCGCTGGTCTGGATGCCGATCACGCCCTGCGTGCCGCGGCCCTTGCGCGGGTACTCGGCCAGCGGGGTGCGCTTGCCGTAGCCGTTCTCGGTGGCGGTGAGGATGTAGGCATCGGGCTCGTCGCCGTTGCGCACCACAGCCTCGGCATCGACGTCGGCATCCGTCTCCGGCGCCGTCTCGATGTCCTCGGCATCCTCGTCCTGGCCCTCGGCCGGCTCGGCCACGATCAGGCTGACCACGTATTCGCTCTTGGCCAGGCGGATGCCGCGCACGCCGCGGCTGCTGCGGCCGGTCGGCTTGACCCCGCCGCGGCTCTTGCGGCGCGGGCTGCGCGCGTCGTCGCCGTCCTCGACGGCCTCGGCCAGCGCGACCTCATCGTCGCCGTTGTCCTCGCCCGTGCCCTCGTCGAGGGCGCCGTCCTCGGCCTCGTCGTCCTTGGGCCGTTCGGAGAAGCGCACGGTCTTGCCGTTGGAAGCGAACAGCAGCACATCGCGCTCGCCGTCGGTCAGGCCCACGCCGACCAGGGCGTCGCCCTCGTCGAGGTTGATCGCGATCTTGCCGGCCTTGCGCTGGAACGCGAAGTCGCTGAGCGGGGTCTTCTTGACCATGCCGTTGCGGGTGGCGAAGAACACGTAGCGGCCGCCGGCATAGTCGCGCACCGGCAACACCGCCTGCACGCGCTCGCCGTTCTCCAGCGGGATCCAGTTGATGATCGGGCGGCCGCGCGCGTTCGGGCCGGCCTCCGGCAACTGGTACACCGGCAACGCGAACACCTTGCCGCTGCTGGTGAAGGTCAGCAGCGTGTCGTGGGTGTTGACCAGCCACAGCTGGTCGATGAAATCCTCTTCCTTGGTCGCCGCCGCGCTGCGGCCGCGGCCGCCGCGGCGCTGCGCACGGTAGGCGCTGACCGGCTGGCGCTTGGCATAGCCGGCATGCGACAGCGTCACCACCACGTCTTCAGGCGCGATCAGGTCGAGGATGTCGAGGTCTTCCTCGCTGTGGCGGATCTCGGTGCGGCGCGCATCGCCGTATTCCTCACGGATGCTGATCAGCTCCTCGCGGATCACCTGCAGCAGCACGTCGGGGTTTTCCAGGATCCGGATCAGCCCGGCGATCGCCTCCAGCAGTTGCTTGTATTCCTCGGTCAGGCGCTCCTGCTCCAGCCCGGTCAGGCGGTGCAGGCGCATTTCCAGGATCTGCGAGGCCTGCACTTCGGTCAGCTGGTAGCCGTCGGCGAGCAGGCCGACGCCGGCCGGCAGGTCTTCCGGCTGCGAGGCATCGGCGCCGGCGGCGCCGAGCAGCGCGCCGACCAGGCCCGCGTCCCAGCGCCTGGCCAGCATGCGCTCGCGCGCCTCGGTCGGGTTGGCCGAGGTCTTGATCAGCTCGATCATCTCGTCGATGTTGGCGAGCGCGACGGTCAGGCCTTCGAGGATGTGCGCGCGGGCGCGCGCCTTGCGCAGTTCGAAGATGGTGCGGCGGGTGACCACTTCGCGGCGGTGGCGGATGAACGCCTCCAGCATCTGCTTGAGGTTCATCAGCTGCGGACGGCCATCGACCAGCGCCACCATGTTGATGCCGAACACCGACTCCATCTGGGTCTGCTGGTACAGGTTGTTCAGCACCACATCGGCGGCTTCGCCGCGCTTGATCTCGATGTAGATGCGCATGCCGTCCTTGTCGGACTCGTCGCGCAGTTCGCTGATGCCTTCGAGCTTCTTTTCCTTGACCAGCTCGGCGATCTTCTCGATCAGCCGCGCCTTGTTGACCTGGTACGGGATCTCGTTGACCACGATCGCTTCGCGGCCGTTGTCCTGGATCTCGATCTCGGCCTTGGCGCGCATGCGCACGCGGCCGCGGCCGGTGCGGTAGCCGGCGACGATGCCGCTGGTGCCGTTGACGATGCCGGCGGTGGGGAAATCCGGGCCTGGGATGTATTCCATCAGCCCGTCGACGTCGATCTGCGGATTGTCGATCAGCGCCAGGCAGGCATTGATCGATTCGGTCAGGTTGTGCGGCGGGATGTTGGTCGCCATGCCCACCGCGATGCCGGCCGACCCGTTGACCAGCAGGCTCGGGAACCGGGTCGGCATGACCGTCGGCTCCAGTTCCTTCTCGTCGTAGTTGGGCTGGAAATCGACGGTTTCCTTGTCGATGTCGGCCATCATTTCGTGGGCCAGGCGCGACATGCGCGCCTCGGTGTAGCGCATCGCCGCCGCGGAATCGCCGTCGACCGAGCCGAAGTTGCCCTGCCCGTCCACCATCAGGTAGCGCAGCGAGAACGGCTGCGCCATGCGCACCAGCGTGTCGTACACCGACTGGTCGCCGTGCGGGTGGTACTTGCCGATGACGTCGCCGACGATACGCGCCGACTTGTAGTAGGGCTTGTTGCTGTGCGCGCCCAGCTCGTTCATCGCGAACAACACGCGGCGATGCACCGGCTTGAGGCCGTCGCGCGCGTCCGGGAGGGCACGCCCCACGATCACGCTCATCGCGTAATCGAGGTAGCTCTTGCGCATCTCGTCTTCCAGGTTGACCTGGATGATTTCCTTGGCGGATTCTGCCATTCGGGTTCCGTAAGTCTGGTGGCTAATCGACCAGGACGCCGGCCCGCGGCAAGCGGGCCTGCCGGCACCGAAAATCTACGGCACGCAGCGGTCGATCGAACCGCCGGATTCTATCATGACAGGCGCGCGAATGCCCGGTTTTTGCCGGCCCGAACAAGCACTTGCGTGGATTTGCGGGGCCGTGCAGGGGTCTGGCGCGGTTGCCGCGGCTCAACCGCCGAACGCGGCGCGCATGCGCCCGGGATCCGGACGTTCGATCACCCCGCGTTCGGTGACGATGGCATCGATCAACTCGGCCGGAGTGACATCGAACACCGGGTTCCAGGCGGCGATGCCCTCGGCCACGGTGCGCACCCCGCCCACCCCGAACAGCTCGCCCGGGTCGCGCTGCTCGATCTCGATCTGCGCGCCGTCGGCGGTGTCCATGTCCACGGTCGACCAGGGCGCCACCACCATGAACCTGACGCCGTGGTGGCGTGCGGCGATGGCCAGCTGGTAGGTGCCGATCTTGTTGGCGGTGTCGCCATTGGCGCAGATGCGGTCGGCGCCGACGATCACCCACTGCACCGCGCCGGTCTTCATCAGGTGCGCCGCCGCCGAATCGGCGATCAGGGTCGCGTCGATGCCGTCCTGCTGCAGTTCCCACACGGTCAGCCGCGCGCCCTGCAGCCACGGCCGGGTCTCGCCGGCGAACACCTTGGCGATCCGGCCCTGGGCCATGCCGGCGCGGATCACGCCCAGCGCGGTGCCGAAGCCGGCAGTGGCCAGCGACCCGGTATTGCAATGGGTCAGCACGCCGCTGCCGGGCGCGATCAGGCCCGCGCCGAGCGCGCCCATGTGGCGGTTGGCGGCCAGGTCTTCCTCGGCGATGGCCTGCGCCTGCCGCGCGATCGCCTCGCGCCAGTCGGCGCCGGCCGCGGCCAGCGCGGTGCGCATGCGCATCAGCGCCCAGGCCAGGTTCACCGCGGTCGGCCGCGCCGCATTGAGCCGCTGCAGCGCCGGTTCCAGCTTGGCCAGCGCCTGTGCGCCGTCGTCGGCCTGCACATCGCGCGCGGCCAGCACCACGCCCCAGCCGGCGGCGATGCCGATCGCCGGCGCACCGCGCACCGCCAGGGTGTGGATCGCGTCGGCGACCTGGTCGCTGTCGGTGCATTGCACGTGCTCGACCACGAACGGCAGCTTGCGCTGGTCGAGAAGTTCCAGCGCCTCGCCGGTCCACAGGATCGGACGGATATGGTCGTAGCGGGCGTAATCGATATCTAGGTCGGCGTTCATCCGCATATTTTAACGGCGGGGATTGGGGAGTGGGGATTAGGGATTCGCAAAAGCGGCGCGGCGGTGGCCATAAGCGCGTGGCCTGGCGCGTGAACAGCGACGGGGCCGCTCAGTTGACGCTGAATTCCGCGCGGCAGCCCTTGTCCACCCAGATGCCGTCGCGGTCCCAGCCCCAGCTGTCGTCCTGCACGCAGGCGGTGCCGGACAGCTGCCGGCGCAGCTGCACGCTGCTGTGGATGCTGACCCCGCAGCGGCGCCGCGAGCGGCCCTTGGACTCGCACAGCACCGGACGCGCGCCGACCGGAAAGCCGGACCCGTCGCTGGCACCGATCTCGAACTCGCCGCGGCAACCGCGCGACACCCAGATCTCGTTGCGGCGCACGCCCCAGCTGCGCTCCTCGCGGCACGGCACCGAGGACAGCTGGCGCATCAGCCGTACCGGCGCGCCGCGCAGCATCACCGGGCAGCTCTCGACCCGGCCGTCGGATTCGCAGCGCAACACGCGGCGCATCGCGCTGCGCGTGGGCTGCGGCGGATTGGAGCGGAACTCGGCGCGGCAACCCAGCGTCACCCACACCCCGGTACCGTCCGAGCCCCATTCGCTGCCGCGGATGCAATCGTTGTCGGACAATTGGCGGATCAATTCCACGCCCTGTTCGGTCGGCATCGGGCAATGCACCCAGCTCATGTCGCGCGACTCGCAACGCACCACCGCGGCGTCATAGCCGTCGGGCGCCTGCGCAAACGCCTTCGCCGGACACGCGGATACCGCCAACCCCAACCAACACCAGCTCCCGAGCCCGTACGACCACTTCATGCTTGGCTCTGCCCCTATGCGTGGAACCTGAACAACGAAGACCACTCCACCGATATCGCGCATCGACCGCATGCAGGGCTGGATCAAACCATCATCGATGTCGACAAAGCAAGAAGATGCTACATGAACGGCGCACGGTTCAGGCTCGCGCGAAATCGTAGGCGAGCACATCGCCGATCGACGCGGTGCCGCGCATCGCCATCAGCAGGCGATCCACGCCGACCGCCACGCCGGCGCAATCGGGCAGCGCCGGCAAGGCCTGCAGCAAACGCTCGTCCAACGGCGGCAGTTGCGCGCCGCGCTCGCGGCGCAGCGCGTGATCGCGCAGGAAGCGGCGCCGCTGCTCGGCCGCATCGTTGAGTTCGTGGTAGCCGTTGGCCAGCTCGTAGCTGCCCAGGTACAGTTCGAAGCGCTCGGCCACCGGCGGCTGCACGTCGCGGATGCGCGCCAGCGCGCACTGCGTGGCCGGCCAGTCGTGGACCACGGTGATGCGATCGGCCGGGAATGCGGATTGCAGGCGATGGGTCATCACCAGGTCGAGCCAGTCGTCGCGGGTCAGCCCTGCGGCGTCGATGCGGATATCGCGCAATGGCTGCTGCAACGTATCCAGCGGCGCCAGCAACGGATCGATGCCCAGCGTATCCAGGAACAGTTGCCGATAGGTGACCACATGCAGCGTCGCCGTGCGCGCGACCAGCGCCAGCGCCTCGCGCACCAGCGCCACGGTCTCGTCCACCAATTGCAGGTGATTCCAGCCGACCCGGTACCACTCGAGCATGGTGAATTCGGGATTGTGGCGGCCGCCGGCCTCGCCGTTGCGGAACACCCGGCCGAGTTCGTAGCAATCGCCGACGCCGCCGGCCAGCAGGCGTTTGAGCGGGTATTCGGGCGAGGTGCGCAGCCAGCGCAGCGCCGGGCCGGCATCGACGTGGCCGCTGAAGCGGGTCTGGAAGCTGTCGATGTTGGGTTCGGTGTTGCCGGCCGCCGACAGCATCGGCGTCTCCACCTCGAGCACGTCGCGCTCGGCGAAGAAGGCACGGATGCGCGCATTGAGTGCGGCGCGCAGGCGCAGCGCCGCGAGGTCCACGGCCTCGCTCATCGCCGCGATCCGATCGGGTGCGTCGCGTCTGGAAGCCGGCTCATCCCTGCCCCTCGTGCTCGCCGAGCAAGGCCAGCAACTGCGCCTCGTCCCACACCGCAACGCCCAGCTCCTGCGCCTTGTCCAGCTTGGAACCGGCCTCGGCGCCAGCGACGACGAAGCTAGTCTTCTTCGACACGCTGCCGGCGACCTTCGCGCCCAGCGCTTCCAAGCGCGCCTTGGCCGCGTCGCGGCTGAGTTGCTGCAACGTGCCGGTCAGCACCACGGTCTGCCCATCCAGCGGCGCGGCGCGGCGCTCGGCCTGCGCCGGCGCCGCATCGAGCAGTCGCCACATCGCCGCATCGGCAGCGCGCAAGGCCTGCAGCCGCGCGTCATCGGCCAGATAGGCGGCGAGATTGGCCGCGCCCGCCGCCGACAGCCCGGCGCCGGTCCAGCCGCTTTCGTTGGCGCGCAGCAGCGCATCGAGCGTGCCGTAGGTCGCGGCCAGCCGCTGCGCGCTCTTGCCGCCGAGCTTGTCCACCGGCAGCGTGGTCAGCAGGTGCGCCAGGTCGAGCCGCTCGCGCAGTTCCGCCGGCGGCGCGCCCTCATCGGCGAAGCGGATGCCGGCCTGGACCAGCGCATCGACCACGGCCGCGTTGCCCGGTTGCTCGAAGAAGGTCGCGATCGAACGCGCCACCTCGCCGCCGATATCGGGCAGCGCCTGCAGCAGCACCGCCGGCGTGCTGCGCACGAAGTCCAGCGCTCCCAGCCAGTGCGCGAGCGCCTTGGCGGTGGTTTCGCCCAGGTGCGGAATGCCGAGCGCGAACAGGAACCGCGGCAAGGTGGTGTTGCGGCTGGCGGCGATGCCGGCGACCAGGTTCTCCGCCCATTTCGTCGCCAGCTTGCCGCCCAGATCCACGGCCAGATGCGCGCGCAGGAAGTCGGCGCGCTTCCAGTCCGGGGATTCCTGCGCCAGCAGCGGCTGCGCCTGCGCATCGAGCGTCAGCGCGCCCTTGCTGTCGTTCACGGCCTGCACCAGATCGGCGGCCGTGGCCGCGTCCAGCGCCGCCTTCATCCGCACCAGGTCTTCGACGCTCAGCGCGTAGAGATCGGCCAGCGAATGCACGAAACCGAATTCGACCAGGGCATCGGCCTGGCGATCGCCCAGGCCCTCGATGTCCATGGCCCGGCGCGAGGCGAAATGGCGCACGGCCTCCTTGCGCTGCGCCGCGCAGGCCAGACCACCGCTGCAGCGCCAGGCCACCGCGTCCTCTTCGCGCACGATGTCCGAACCGCACACCGGGCACGTGGCCGGCATCGTCCACGGCCGCGTGCCGGCCGGGCGGCGCTCTTCGATGACCCGCACCACTTCGGGAATCACATCGCCGGCGCGGCGCACGATCACGGTGTCGCCTTCGCGCGCGTCCAGCCGCGCGATCTGGTCGGCGTTGTGCAAGGTCGCGTTGGTGACGGTGACGCCGGCGACCTGCACCGGCTCCAGCCGCGCCACCGGCGTGACCGCACCGGTGCGGCCGATCTGCACTTCGATCGCGCGCAGCACGGTGGACTGCTCCTGCGCCGGGAACTTGTGCGCCAGCGCCCAGCGCGGCGCGCGCGAGACGAAGCCCATCGCCGCCTGCTGATCGTAGTCGTCGAGCTTGTAGACCACGCCGTCGATGTCGTACGGCAATGCATCGCGCTTGGCGCCGATGCGGCGGAAATACGCGATCAGGCCGTCGAAGCCGGTCGCTGTCGCAACTTCCGGCGCCACCGGAAAGCCGTAGCGGCGCAGCAGCGCCAACGTCTGCGAATGGGTCTCGGGCAGTTCCAGGCCACGCACCTCGCCGACCGAATAAGCGAAGAACGCCAGCGGCCGCCGCCGGGTGACCGCCGGATCGAGCTGGCGCAGCGAACCGGCGGCGCCGTTGCGCGGATTGGCCAGCAGTTTCTCGTTGCGTTCCAGCGCCTTGGCGTTCCAGGCAGCGAAGGCCGCGCGCGGCATGTAGATCTCGCCGCGCACCTCGAGCACGGCCGGAAACGGCGTGCCCAGGTCGCGCAGCTTCAGCGGCACCGAGCGCACCTGGCGCAGGTTGGCGGTGACGTCTTCGCCGGTGCTGCCGTCGCCGCGGGTGGCGCCCCGCACGAACACGCCGTCCTCGTAGCGCAGGCTGATCGCCAGGCCGTCCAGCTTCGGCTCGACCGAGAACACCGGCGCGGCCAAGTCCAGCGCGCGTTCGATGCGCCGCTCGAAATCGGCGACTTCAGCGAAGCGTTCGCGATCGTCGGCATACTCGGCCACGCCCGGCGTCTCGAACGCGTTGGCCAGCGACAGCATCGGGATCGCATGCCGTACTTCCGGGAAGCCGCCGTCCGGCCGCGCGCCAACGGTGCGGGTCGGCGAATCGTCGCGCGCCAGTTGCGGGTGCTCGGCTTCCAGCGCTTCCAGTTCGCGCATCAACGCGTCGTACTCGGCATCGGTGATCGACGGATCGTCGTGCACGTAGTAGCGGTCGTTGGCGTCTTCGATGCGCTGGCGCAGTGCGGTGACGCGCTGCTGGGGATCGGGCGTGACGGTCATGCGCGGCCGGGGACGTGGTGACGGAGAGGGAGGCGATAGTAACTGCGTGCTTGGCAAGGGGAAATGCGGGTGAGGCCGGGATTGGTGGATTGTGGATTCGGATTGGGACTCTGAAGATGGGGACCGGTAGCGCGGCGGACGTACCCTCACCCCAACCCCTCTCCCGAGGGGAGAGGGGCTCAAGCGGACGCGCCGAGCGCGGCGCGGCGCTTTTCCGATTCCCCATTCTCCTTTCCCATTCCCCTGTTCGCACCCGATTCAGAAAACTTGCCGAAACGTTAAGGAAACATTAGGTTTGCCTCCCTGCCCTGACGTTTCGCTGGAGAGTGCCCGTGTCGCTACCGGTTTCGCGCCGTTCCTTCCTTTCCCTCGCCACCTCGGGCCTGGCGGTCGGTGCACTGGGCCTGGCGCCCGCTGCGGAGGCGGCAAAACGCAAGGCAGCGGCGGTCGCGACGCCCGGCGTGGCCCCTGCGGCCGGCCCGGTCTATCTGAACTTCAACGAATGTCCGCTGGGTCCGGCGCCGGCTGCGCTGGACGCGGCGCAGGCGATCCTGCCGCGCGCCGGGCGCTACCTGTTCGACTTGCAGAACGACCTGATCGCGCTGTTCGCTGGCGAGCATCAGCTGCCCAGCGACCACGTCGCGGTGTATCCCGGCTCCAGCGACCCGCTCAACCGCGCTGCGCGTGCGTTCACCTCGGCCCGCGCCGGCGTGGTAGTGGCCGATCCGACTTTCGAAGCGGTGGCCGATGTCGCCGCCGCGCACGGCGCGCCGGTGCGGCGGGTGCCGCTGCGCGCCGACGGCGGGCACGACGTCAAGGCGATGGCCAGCGCCGATCCGAACGCCGGGCTGATCTATCTGTGCAACCCGAACAATCCGACCGGCTCGATCACCGCGCGCGCCGACATCGAATGGCTGCTGGCCAACAAGCCCGCCTCCAGCGTGCTGCTGGTCGACGAGGCCTATATCCACTACAGCGAGCAGCCCTCGGTGATCGACCTGATCGGCCAGCGCCAGGACCTGCTGGTGCTGCGCACCTTCTCCAAGCTGTACGGCATGGCCGGGCTGCGCCTGGGCCTGGCGGTGGCCTCGCCGGGGCTGCTGACCAAGCTGGCCGCGTTCGGCGAGAACCCGGTGGCGATCACCGCGGTGGCCGCCGGCGTCGCCAGCCTGCGCGACGTGCAACTGGTGCCGGCGCGGCGCGCGGAGAACGCGCGGATCCGCAACGAGACCATCGCCTGGCTGCAGAGCAAGAGCTACAAGTGCCTGCCGTCGCAGGCCAACTGCTTCATGGTCGACGTCAAGCGCGACGGCAAGGCGTTCGCCGCGGCGATGGCCAAGCAAGGCGTGATGATCGGCCGCAGCTGGCCGATCTGGCCGAAGCTGGTGCGGGTCACCGTCGGCACCGAGGCGGAGATGCTGCGGTTTCGTGAGGCGTTTTTGAAAGCGCGCAAATAGCGCGCGCGCTTCGGGATTGGGGAGTTGGGATTGGGGATTCGTAAAAGCCGGGCTATGGCGCGCTAGGCTTCGCCCGTACCCTCATCCGCCCCTTCGGGGCACCTTCCCCCAAAAAGGGGGCCGTGAGTCCCGATGGGAGAAGGGGGGCGCTAGCGAATCGCTTTTACGAATCCCGAATCCCGACTCCCCAATCCCGGCCCCACGCTTACCAGCGTGGGGCCTTCGTCAACGGCGGCGCCTGATGCTGGCGGTCGTAGGCGCGCAGTTCGTCGCGGATGTGGGCGATGCGTTGGCGGCCGAGGGCGTTGCGGCTGTCGTCCAGAACCACGCCGTCGAGCAGTTCGCCCATGCGCTGCACGGTCGGCAACATCTTTTCCCAGGCGTCGAGCGCGGTCAGCGGCGCCGGCAGGGTCAGGAAGAACGCGATCGCCGGGGTCTCCATCTCGCGGATGTGGGCCATGTCGAAACTGCCCGGCTTCATGATGCTGGCCATGCTGAAGATCGGGCCGCGCTCGGGATGGCCTTCGACCAGGCGGTGGAACACGCTCATGTGGCCGAACACCAGCCCGGTCTTCTCGGCCGCGACGACGATGTCCTCACCGCGCAGCACCTGCCCGGCGCGCGCGGCGACGTACAGCGAGACGATCTTGTCGAAGTCCTGGCTCGGCCGCTTGCCGAGGTCGGCATTGGCCGCTTCGGCGGCGGACAGGCCCAGTTCGGGTTGGCCGAGCGCGCCGTCCTGATCGGGCGCGGCGAGCGCGTCGCCGTCGGCGGGTACGGCGGCATCGCCGAGCGAGGGCTCGCGCCGCGGCGCGGCCGGGTCGGCCGGTTCCACGCGCCGACCCTGGGTCGGTTTCTTCGGGCGGCCGAACAGGAAGATCGCCGCGATCAGCAACAGACCGGCGGCGAGGATGCCGATGCGCAGCATTGCCATGTCGGACATTCGGGGGTTACTCCGGCAGGGGTGCGTAGGGGGAAGACAAGGTATTTAGCATGTCACGTCAGGCCGCGCCCGCCAAACGCGCGGCTTCCTCGAGGTCCACGCTGACCAGGCGGCTGACGCCCGGCTCGCGCATGGTGACGCCGCTGAGCTGGTGCGCCGCTTCCATCGTGGCCTTGTTGTGGCTGACGAACAGGAACTGCACTTTCTCGCTCATTTCCTTGACCATCGCCGCCAGGCGGCCGACGTTGGCTTCGTCCAGCGGCGCGTCGACCTCGTCGAGCAGGCAGAACGGCGCCGGGTTGAGCTGGAAGATCGCGAACACCAGCGCCACCGCGGTCATCGCCTTCTCGCCGCCGGACAGCAGCGAGATACTGGACACGCGCTTGCCGGGCGGGCGCGCCATGATCGCCACGCCGGTGTCGAGCAGGTCTTCGCCGGTCAGTTCCAGATAGGCGTGGCCGCCGCCGAACAGGCGCGGATACAGCGCCTGCACGCCGGAATTGACCCGGTCGAAGGTGTCCTTGAAGCGGCCGCGGGTCTCGCGGTCGATCTTGCGGATCGCGTCCTCAAGGGTTTCCAGCGCGGTGTTCAGATCGATGTCCTGCGCTTCCAGATACTCGGAGCGCTGCGCGGCCTCGCCGTATTCGCTGATCGCGGCCAGGTTGACCGGCT
The DNA here is from genome assembly GCF_014236815.1 of Xanthomonas sp. GW. Classification (NCBI taxonomy): domain Bacteria; kingdom Pseudomonadati; phylum Pseudomonadota; class Gammaproteobacteria; order Lysobacterales; family Lysobacteraceae; genus Xanthomonas; species Xanthomonas sp. GW. The sequence continues at coordinate 2,374,772 of NZ_CP051189.1, read as the reverse complement.
CCAGGCGGCGCATGCGTCCGTCGATCTGCTGCACCGCCTGCTCCCATTCGGCCGGATCGGCCTGTTCGGGCAGGCCGTTGATCACGTCCTCGAGCACGAAGCCGGCCTTGACCACCGCCGCCGACAACTGCTCGGCGCTGAGTACCAGCGCCTGCTGGTCGAGACGGCGCTGGGCGATGCGCTCGCGCTGCGCCAAGGCCTGCTCGTCGCGCTGCTGACGGGTCTGTTCCAGCCCGCGCAATTCGTTGTCGATGCCGTCCAGCAACGCGCGCGCCTCGCCCAGCGCGCGGTCGGTGCGCACGCGTTCGCTGAGCGCGGCCTGGTGCTCGGCTTCCAGCGCATGCACCGGCGAATCGCCTTCGCTCAGCTGCGCGCTGAGTTCGCCCAGGCGCGAATCCAGTTGCCCGCGCTGGTTGCCCATGCGCTCCAGCGCCTGGCTCAGCGAGGCGATCTGGGTGCGTTGCGATTCCAGGGTCAGGGCCAGCGCATGCGAGGCCTCGCGCACCCGGCGCGCGGCATCGCGGGCCAGGTCGCGCGCTTCGGTGAGCTGGCGGCGCTCGCTCTCCAGCATGTGCCGGGTGCTTTCCAGGTCGCCCATGCTGGTGACCGCGTCTTCCAGCTTGGAACGCGCCTCGCGCGCCTGCTCGCGGCTGCCGTCCAGGGTTTCCAGCAGCTGCGCGATCTCCGTCTCGATGCGCTCGATGCGGGTGCGCGCGGCATCCACCTTGCCCTGCTGGCTCTGCAGCTGCCCGGCCAGTTCGGACACGCTGCGGTGCGCCTGGTACAGCTGGCGCTGCGCTTCCTCGCGCTGCTGCTCGGCCGCCAGCGACTGCTCGCGCAGGCTCGCCAGGCGCTGGTCCAGCTCGGCTTCGCGGTCCTGCAGCGCGTCGATCTGGCCGCGCAGCGCCTGGATCTCGCGCTCGCGCAGCAAGGCGCCCTGCTTGGCCGCGCCGGAGCGCGACACGCGCAGCCAGCCCTCGCCCAGGCGTGCGCCGTCGCGGGTGATGATCGAGTCGCCCTCGCCCAGCTGCGGCAGCAAGGCGCGTGCGGCGGCGAGGTCCTCGGCCGCGTGCAGCCGCGACAGCAGGCGGCGGATCGCGATCGGGCCCTGCACCTTGGCGGCAAGCGAGGTCGGCGCGAAGTTGCCGGCCTCTTCGTCGCTGCTGACCAGGGCGATGCGGCCTTCGCCGAGTTCACCCAGCGCATCGATCAGGGTCTCCGGCGCATCGACCAGCACGCCTTCGATCAATTGCCCGAGCGCGCCTTCGACCGCGTTTTCCCAGCCGCTGTCGACGCTGATGCGCTCGCCCACGCGTGCCGCCGAATCCAGCCCGCGCGCCTTCAGCCATGCCACCGCGGCGCCCTGCTCCTGGCCGAGCGCGGCCTGCTGCAGGGTTTCCAGCGACGACAGCCGGCCGCGCGCGGCCTGCGCCTGCTTGCGCACCTCGGCCAGTTCCGCCTGCGCACCGCGCTGCTGTTCCTGCAGCGCGGTCAGCGCCTGCTTGCGGGTTTCGACCTGTTCGTTGAGCCCGTCAAGCGCGGCGCGCTGCGTCTCGTGCTGCAGCTCCACCTGTTCGAAGGCGGCGGCCAGCGCGTCCAGGTCCAGCCCGGCGCGCTCGGCGGCCAGGGCTTCGCGGCGGCGCTCGGCCTCCAGCGATTGCCGGTCCAGGTAATCGACGCGGGTGCGCTCGACTTCGCCGGCGCGCGAGGCCTCGGCGGTGTAGCGCTGGTGGGTTTCCCAACGCTGCTGCCAGTCGGCCAGTTTGGCTTCGGCGTCGCGCAGGGCTTCCTGCTTGTATTCGTTGTCTTCCTGCAACTGCTCCAGCTGCGGCCCGGCGATGTCCACCGACTCGCGCAACAGCGACAGCTTGGCCTCGTCGCCGCTGATGTGCTGGCCGAGTTCGGCCAGCGCCAGCTGCGCTTCGTCGCGCGCCTTGTGCAGGCGCTGCGACAGGTCGCGCTGGTGCTGGATTTGCTGCTCGATGCGCGCCAGCGTGCTGCCGACCTGGTAGACCTCGGCCTGGGCCTTGCTCAAGGCGTCTGCCGCTTCCTCGCGGCGCACGCGACCGGTTTCGATCCGCGCCTCGGCCTCGCGCTGCTCGGCGATGAACTGCTGCAGGCGCGTCTCTTCCTGGCCCAGCGCCTCGCGCAGGCCCTGCAGCTTGCCGTCCAGACCCCGGTATTCCAGCGCCTTCCACTGCGCGTCCTTGACCTTGCGTTCTTCCTGCAGCGCCTGGTACTGCTCGGCCTGGCGCGCCTGGCGCTTGAGGTGCTCGAGCTGCTTGCCGATCTCCTCGCGCAGGTCGCCCAGCCGCTCCAGGTTCTCGCGGGTATGGCGGATGCGGGTCTCGGTCTCCTTGCGCCGCTCCTTGTACTTGGAGATGCCGGCGGCCTCTTCCAGGTATACGCGCAGGTCTTCCGGGCGCGCCTCGATGATCTGGCTGATCATGCCCTGCTCGATGATCGAGTAGCTGCGCGGGCCCAGGCCGGTGCCCAGGAACAGGTCGGTGATGTCGCGGCGCCGGCACTTGGTGCCGTTGAGGTAGTAGCTGCTGCTGCCGTCGCGGCTGACCTGGCGCTTGACCGAGATCTCGTTGAACGAGGCGTACTCGCCGGAGATGGTGTGGTCGGAGTTGTCGAAGATCAGTTCCACCGTGGCCTGCGACACCGGCTTGCGCGCCGAGGAGCCGGAGAAGATCACGTCGGTCAGCGAGTCGCCGCGCAGGCGGCTGGCCGAGCTTTCGCCCATCACCCAGCGCACCGCGTCGATGATGTTCGACTTGCCGCAGCCGTTCGGACCGACGATGCCGGTCATGTTGGTCGGCAGGTGCAGCGTGGTCGGATCGACGAAGGACTTGAAGCCGGACAGCTTGATGGTCGACAGGCGCATGGGGCAGGCAATCCATGGCAGGCGGCGGCCGGCGGGCCGGCACGCGCTGCCGCTAATGAATATCCAGGTGAAGTCCCGCTTTCAAGCCCTTGATACGACTACGATCGCCGGACAGGAAACAGGCACGAACCGATGAGTATAACGGCACCCGGCGGGGGCCGGGGCCGGAGGCCGCAAACGAAACGGGCACCTTGCGGTGCCCGTTTCGGTACAGCATGAAGCCGTGGATCAGGCTTCGGCTTCGACCACGACCTTGACCGTGGTCTCGACGTCGGCGTGCAGGCGCACCAGCACCTCGTACTCGCCGATGTTGCGGAACGCGCCTTCGCCCAGCACCACTTCGCCCTTTTCCAGCGGCAGGCCGGCGGCGGTGAACGCCTCGGCGATGTCGCGCGGGCCGACCGAGCCGTACAGCTTGCCTTCGGTGGACGCATTGGCCTTGACCGTCACGCTGGCGCCTTCCAGCTTGGCCGCACGGGCCTCGGCGTCGGCGTGGATCGACTGCGCCTTGGCTTCGTAGTCGGCGCGCTTGGCCTCGAACTCGGCGATGTTGGCGGCAGTGGCCGGCACGGCCTTGCCCTGCGGCACCAGGAAGTTGCGGCCATAGCCCGGCTTGACGTCGACCTTGTCGCCGAGGCCGCCCAGGTTGGTCACTTTCTGCAGAAGAATCAGTTGCATGGTGTTGCTCCGTTATTCGTTAGCGCACGCCCGAAGGCGCCCGCAACGCTTGCTGTCCGAATAGGAAAAGCCGGGAATCGGGAATCGGGAATCGGGAATCGCAAAACCCCCAACCAACACCGCACTCTTCGATCGCCAGACTTCTATTGAATAACCCGCGCATGGATGTGCGGGCTGTCGCTCGGAAGGACCCGCACAGACGTGCGGGTCCTTCCGGAGCGGTCACATCAAATATCGTGGTTGTCCGTGTACGGGATCAACGCCAGGAAACGCGAGCGCTTGACCGCCGTAGCCAGCTGACGCTGGTACTTGGACTTGGTGCCGGTCACGCGGCTCGGCACGATCTTGCCGTTCTCGGTGAGGTACTGACGCAGGGTGTTGAGATCCTTGTAGTCGATCTCTTTGACGCCCTCGGCGGTGAACTTGCAGAACTTGCGGCGACGGAAGAACTTGGACATGGCAGTGCTCCTTAGGCGGCTTCGGCGGCGTCGCCGTCGGTTTCGGTGGCGGCGGCAGGCGCATCGCCTTCCTCGTCGTCGCGGCGACGGCGCTCGCTACGCTCGGGCTTGTCGCCCTTCTCGTCCTTGCTCTTCATGATCAGCGACTGCTCGGTATCCGGGCCGTCGCGCTTGATCACCAGGTGGCGCAGCACGGCGTCGTTGAAGCGGAAGCTCTCGACCAGTTCGGCGAGAATGGCCTGGTCCACTTCGATGTTGAGCATGACGTAGTGCGCCTTCACCAGGTTCTGGATCGGGTACGCCAGCTGGCGGCGGCCCCAGTCTTCCAGACGGTGGATGGTGCCGCTGCCGTTCTCGACCAGCGACTTGTAGCGCTCGATCATGGCCGGGACCTGCTCGCTCTGGTCCGGATGGACCAGGAACACGATTTCGTAATGACGACTCATGTGGTTATACCTTTCGGATGTGGCCCGAGGGCCGGACAGCCCCCCGCGAGGCCCAAAACGGGTGCGGTGGGGCAAGGGATCCCGCCACGACGGGCGCAGGAAGCCGGAAAGTATGGCAGCGCAGGGGCCGCACCGCAAGTTGGCGGCCGTACGCGCATGTATGGCGGGCACCGCCTGCTGCAGACAATGCGGCGGCCCAGGCCGTCGCCGCATGGGCGCCGGTTTTGCGACACTCGCCGGATGAACCGCAGACAGCCCGCACTCCCAGCCACCGAAGCCACGCCGCTTTCCGCGCGATGGCCCGTCCTGGCTGCTGCCCCAGGCCGTGAGCTTGCAGCCGGGCCAGCGCGAGTACGCGGCGCCGGTCGCCCTTGCCGCATCTGCGGCATGACGACCGGGGACGCGCGTTGAGCGCCCACCCGCACGCCCACCCTCCCCTACGCGGCGGCCAGCCGCTGCAGTTGGACCTGTCGCCGGCAGTCGCCACCGCGCTGCGCAGCGCACGCCGCTACCTACTGGACGACGGCACGCCGCTGTACGCGCTGGCGTTCGATGCCGAACGCTTCCAGCCGCAGGCCTTCGCCGCCGCGGCGATCGCCTGCCCGGACAGCGTCGCGCGCAGCGTGCGCAAGCGCCAGGCGGAATTCCTGTTCGGGCGCCTGGCCGCGCGGCTGGCGCTGGGCGAGGCGCTCGGCCCGGCGCAGGCGCAGGCGGAGATCGCGATCGGTACGGCGCGCGAGCCGCGCTGGCCGGCCGGCAGCCTGGGCAGCATTTCCCATAGCGGCGGCTGCGCGGCGGCAGTGGCGCTGCCGACCGGCCAGGCCCAGGGCATCGGCATCGACCTGGAACGGCTGCTCGCGCCCGCCGCGCGCGAGGCCGTGCTGAGCATGGCGATCGATGCGCAAGAAGCCGATCTGCTGGCCGCCGCGGCCGATCCGCAGTGGTCGCACGATGCGCTGCTGACCGCGCTGTTCTCGGCCAAGGAAAGCCTGTTCAAGGCCGCGTTCGGCGCGGTCGGGCGTTACTTCGATTTCGAAGCGGCGCGCGTGTGCGGGGTCGATCTGGCGCGACAGCGGCTGCGCCTGCGGCTCACCGAGACGCTATGCGCGCAGTTCGCCGAAGGACAGGTCTGCGAGATCGGCTTCGCGCGCCTGGACCTGGATTCGCAACTGGTGCTGACCCACTACGCCTGGTGAACGCGGCGCCGGCGCTCAGCGCGCGGCAGCCGCCGCATGCTCGGCGTCGGTGGTGAAGCTCTCGCCGCAGCCGCATTCGGCGGTGGCATTGGGATTGCGGAAGATGAAGGTCTCGCCCAGGCCCTGCTTGGCGAAATCGATCTCGGTGCCGTCGACCAGCGGCAGGCTGGCGGCGTTGACGTAGATGCGCACCCCATCCTGCTCGAACACCGCATCGTCCGGATGCGCTTCGCGCGCTAGGTCGGTGACATGGCCCCAGCCCGAGCAGCCGGTGCGTTCGACGCCGAAGCGCAGGCCCAGCGCGCCGGGGGTCTGGGCGACGAAGCGCTGCACGCGCTCGAAGGCGACGGGAGTGAGATGGATGGCCATGGCGAACGACTCCGGGAACAGCGAACGGTCATTATAGGGATGAAGCGCGGCGGCGGATGCGCGCCACGCCTCGCAAGCGCCGCGGTTCAGCCAGTACACTTGCCCGTTCCATATCGAGTCGCTGCGGCGAGGATTCAAGTCATGACGGTGGTAAGCGTTGAGCATGCGCTGGCCGGGAAGATCCCGGCGGGCGGCGAGGTGACGGTACGCGGCTGGGTCCGCACCCGGCGCGATTCCAAGGCGGGGCTGTCCTTCGTCAACGTCAGCGACGGCTCCTGCTTCGCGCCGATCCAGGTGGTGGCGCCGGCCGAGCTGCCCAACTACGAGGCGGAAGTAAAGCGGCTGAGCGCCGGCTGCGCGGTGATCGCGCGCGGGCGCTTGGTCGCCTCGCAGGGCCAGGGCCAGAGCTTCGAGATCCAGGCCGAGGCCATCGAGGTGGTGGGCTGGGTCGAGGACCCGGAGACCTACCCGATCCAGCCCAAGGCGCATTCGCTGGAATTCCTGCGCGAGGTCGCGCACCTGCGCCCGCGCACCAACCTGTTCGGCGCGGTGACCCGCATCCGCAACTGCCTGGCGCAGGCGGTGCACCGCTATTTCCACCAGAACGGCTACAACTGGATCAGCACCCCGATCATCACCACCTCCGATGCCGAAGGCGCCGGACAGATGTTCCGCGTGTCGACCCTGGACCTGGCCAACCTGCCGCGCGACGGCCAGGGCCAGGTCGATTTCGGCCGCGACTTCTTCGGCAAGGAAACCTTCCTGACCGTGTCCGGCCAGCTCAACGTCGAGGCCTACTGCCTGGCGCTGAGCAAGGTCTACACCTTCGGCCCGACCTTCCGCGCCGAGAACAGCCACACCACCCGGCACCTGGCCGAGTTCTGGATGATCGAGCCGGAGATCGCCTTCGCCGACCTGGCCGAGAACGCGCGGGTGGCCGAGGACTTCCTCAAGCACCTGTTCCGCGCGGTGCTCGAGGAGCGCGGCGACGACCTGGCGTTCATCGCCGAGCGCGTGGACAAGACCGCGATCAGCAAGCTGGAGACGTTCATCAACTCGCCGTTCGAGCGCATCGAATACGGCGACGCGATCACCTTGTTGCAGAAGTCCGGGCACAAGTTCGAGTTCCCGGTGGAATGGGGCCTGGACCTGCAGACCGAGCACGAGCGCTGGCTGACCGAGCAGCACGTCGGCCGTCCGGTGGTGGTGACCAACTACCCCGAGCACATCAAGGCCTTCTACATGCGCCTGAACGACGACGGCAAGACTGTGGCGGCGATGGACGTGCTGGCCCCGGGCATCGGCGAGATCATCGGCGGCGCCCAGCGCGAGGAGCGCCTGGACGTGCTGGACACGCGCATGGTGCAGTTCGGCCTGGACCCGCAGCACTACGGCTGGTACCGCGACTTCCGCCGCTACGGCACGGTGCCGCACGCCGGCTTCGGCCTGGGCTTCGAGCGCCTGGTGGTCTACATCTGCGGGCTGAGCAACATCCGCGATGCGATCCCCTACCCGCGCGCGCCGGGCAGCGCCGAGTTCTGAGGACATGGCCGACGCCGACGCCACGGTGACCATGTACCGGCCGCTGGGACCAGAGGAATTCGCGCTGGTGCGCGATTCCGGGTTCCGGCGCTGGCCGCCGCGGCTGCCGGAACAGCCGATCTTCTATCCGGTGACCAACCAGCGCTACGCCGAGGAGATCGCCGGGCGCTGGAACGTCAAGGACAGCGGCGTCGGCTACGTGGCGCGGTTCGCGGTGCGCGCGGCATTCCTGGCGCCCTACCCGATCCAGAAAGTGGGCGGCGCGCAGCACACCGAGTGGTGGATCCCGGCCGATGTGCTGGAAACGCTGAACGACAATATCGTCGGTCTCATCGAGATCGTTGCGCGCTTCGATGCACCGCTTGAGGAGACGTCGGCATGATCCTGTTCTTCGCGCTGTGCTTCGTCGGCGTGGCCATCGCCGGGTTCAGCGCGTTCCTGATCTTCTGGCCGCTGACCCTGGTGCATATCCGCGACCGGCATCCGCCGCTGGTCGCGGTGTTCGGCCCCGGCGCGTTTCTCAAGCCGATAGCGCTGGGCTGGTTGCTGGCGCGGCGCTACCGCCCGCTCGGCGATCGCTCGCTGTCCGGGCTGGCGACGCCGGCCTGGCTGTCGCTGCTGACCATCTTCTTCGGCCTGGGCATGGCGGCCCTGCTCTGGCTGCTTTCCCTGGTGATTCCATGACTTCAGACGCATCCGCCGCCGATCGGTGGTACCTGGCCAGCCTCGGCCGCATCCTGGTGTGGGCGCGCCTGCGCGTGCGCGACGCCGGCACCGCCGAGGTGCTGGACAGCGACGGCAACACGCTCAGCTACGACAGCGAGGACACCGCGCAGGCGGCGCTGTTCGACGCCGAGTTCGTCGCCTTCGACGGCCTGGACGAGGACGATGCGCTGGCGCGCGGCTTCTCGCTGCATGAAGTGGCGCCGCCGCAGGCCGACGACGATGCCGCGCTGCGCGGACGCATGACCCAGACCCTCGGCGCACGCGCCTGAGCGGCCGATGCACGTCCCGCCGGCGTTCGCCGAAACCGACCTGGGCGCGCTCGACGCGCTGATCGCGCGCGACCCGTTCGCGACCCTGGTCACCGTGGCCGACGGCCTTCCCTGCGCCACACCTCTGCCGGTGCTTTACCGGCGCAACGGCGCGCGCATCGTGATCGAAGGCCACTGGGCGCGCGCCAATCCGCAGTCGCGCCATGCCGGTCCGGCGTTGCTGATCGTGCACGGCCCGCAGGCCTACGTGTCGCCGAGCTGGTATCCGGACAAGGAGGCGATGGCGCGGGTGCCGACCTGGAACTACGCCACTGCGCACCTGCACGGCCAACTGCAGGTCAGGGACGACGAAGCGCTGCTGGCCGACATCGTGGCGCGGCTCAGCGAACGCCACGAGCGCGCGCTCGGCAGCGACTGGCGCTACGAGCCGCACAACGACGCGCACCGGCGCCAGTTGCGCGGCATCGTCGGCTTCCGTTTCGAACCGGAGCGGGTGGAACTGAAGTTCAAGCTCAGCCAGAACCACCCGGCCGCGAACGTGATGGCGGTGAGCGAGGCCTTGCAGGCGCAGGCCGATCCTGGCGCGCAGGCGGTGGCCGCGTTGATGCGCGAGCGCCTGCCGCACGGCTGAGCGGCGCAGGCGCCTTGCGCATGCGGCGTTGCCGTCGGTGCACGCGGCTGCACACGACACTGCAATCGTTCTTCTCCCGTCGCGACCATAGCTCCCTTTAGAGGGGCGGATGGGGACGTGCGCAGCTTCGCGCAAGCGAACATCGCGAGGGCTTCGCTGCGTACCCTCACCCCAACCCTCTCCCGATGGGAGAGGGGCTGAAGCGGCGGTTCCCACAACTCAACAGCTGCACTGCATGCTCGGCCATCGATCAGCGGCCGAGGATGAGAACGCGACCACCTGGAATCCACCCCTTGAGGTGTCCACTGAAACGCGACCACGACGCCGCCATGCGCCCTGCCTGCGCGCGCAGGCAGGGCGCCAGCACCCCTCCCCTGCACCCGCTTGCGCCGCTCAACCGCAGTTGCTGATCAGCCGCTGCCGCTCGCTATCCGCACGCCGAGTGTTCGCCATTCCGCCTTCCAGCGGCGACAAGCCTTCGCGAATCGCATAGCGGGTCAGTTGCGCGATGCCGTGCATGCCGAGCTTGAGCATGATGTGCTCGCGGTGGGTGCCGATGGTCTTGACGCTGATATGCAGCCGCGCGGCGATTTCCTTGGTCGACAGGCCTTCGGACAGCAACTGTACGATTTCGCGCTCGCGCGAGGTCAGCAGCGTATAGGCGGAAACGGCGTCGCCCTGCGGGCGGCGGTACTCGCTGACCAGCGATTGCGATAGGCCCGGGCTGATGTACAACTGATCGTTGCTGACCTGCTGGATCGCCCGCAGCAGTTCGTGGAAGGTGCTGTTGCGGGCCAGGTAGCCCTTGGCGCCGGCATCGATGACCACGCGCACGTTGGCCGCGGCATCGGAGGCGGCGATGCAGATCGCCTTGCTCTGCGGGCTGCGCTGCAGCAGCCGGCGCGTGGCCTCGATCCCGTTCAGGCCCGGCAGCATCACGTCCATCAGCACGATGTCGGGCTGTCTCCTGGTCACCAGTTGTACGCATTCCAACCCATCGGCGGCATGGCCGACCACGTCGATGTCGGGCGTGTTGTTCAACAGGGCGACCATGCCCTCCAGCACGATGCTGCGGTCGGCGGCAATCACGATACGTGTGTTCATTCTCTACCCGTTGTCCTCGCCATGGATCTCCCTACGCTCGCCGCCGCGCGAAACACGCATTCCCCGCGGCGCGACACGCCCCTTTTGAACCGATGCGACAGCGTTACGTCACTTGCGTGGCGCAATCAGCTTGTCACGCCGCGCAATCGCAGCCATCGGCCTCAGGCTGATATGGATGGCGGCCATACCTGAACTTGCATGGATTCGCGCATTCGTCTCGCTGCGTAGACAGGCCCTGTAGAAACGGCGAGCAATGCGTGCTGCGCAGCGGAGAAAAACACGCTGGCTGTCGCGCCGCCGGCACATCCGAGAACACGCCACAAACGCCGTGGCATGTACCGGCGGCAGCGCGGCGAAGGTGGCGATCAGTCCGGCTTCGGCAGCGCGGCCGGAAGCGCCGGGTTGTCCGCCTGCAGCATGGCGCGGGCGAAATCGGCGAGCCGCTGCTGCACCGCGGCCGGCGGCGTGCCGGCGTCTATCGACTGCTGCAGGGCCATCAGCTGCGCGGCCAGTTCGCCCTGCCAACGCATGCGTTCGGCGTCGTTGCCGGCGCGCTGCACCTCCAGCGTCGCCTGGGTCTGCGCCGCGGCGTCGCCGCGCACCAGCGTCTCCATCGAATCGACCAGGCGCTGCAGCAGCCGGTACACCGCGGTCGCGGAGAAGCCGCCCAGCATCGCCAGGGTCGGCTTGCCGAAAGTGCGCATGCCGCCGCTTTCGAACAGGTCGCCGGGCAGCACTTCGACCAGAATCAGCCCGGCGATCAGGCCCAGGATCATGCGTGCGCCGTAGGACGCGTCGAACTTGGGATCGTAGGTGGCATTGGCGACGTAGCGATGCACCTGGAACAGGGACGAGAACGAGGCGCCCAGGCCGGCGCAGGACAGCAGGAACAAGGCGTTCCACAGCAGCACGCTGCCGGAGGAATCCAGGAATCCCAGGCGCACGTTGTCCGCGCTGACCTCATCGGACAAGGCCGAGGCCACCACCGAGAACAGGAACAGCAGCGAGGTCGCGGTCAGCGCGCGCACCAGCGGCAGCGGTCCCAGCAGGGTCGTCCAGTGCCTGCGGCGGCGCTCGGCATCGAGCAGGAACACCGCCTGCGGCGTCGCCGGTCGAATCAGTTGCGCCAGCCGGCGATGGCTCACCGCCAGTTCGTGCGCACAGTGTTCGCTGCCGGCGGCGCCGGGCACGCTGCCGTCCAACAACACCGACAGGCGCGCGACCAGCTCCGGCGGCACCGCCATGCCCTGCTCCAGCGCATAGCGCGTCATCGCCTCGCACTCCACCCGCAGCTGCGGCAGGATGCCCGGCGGCGGTAACCGTGGCGCGATGCCCGGACCGGCGAGCCATTGCCGCACGGCCGCGCCCAGCGCCTGAATCCCTGCATTCATCGCAACACTCCTGGACGCGAACGATGGCGACGGCGGCACCGATGCCGATGCCGCACAAATGGCGGCGCTGCCCTTACGGAATGCGCTGCAGGGTGCCGGCGTCGGCGCGCGTGCCGAGGCGGTCGAAGATGCGCAGGGTGGCGCTGCCGTCCGCTTGCGGCTGCAGCTCGGCCTGGCCATCGCTGAGACGGCCGCAGTAGCCGGCGTCGTTCACGGTCAGCGACAGCACCAGCGTGGTGTCGCGCATGCCGGCGTAGCGCGCGTCGAGCTGGCAATCGCGCGGACTGCCGTAGCGCAGCTTGGCCAGCGGCGCGCCGGGCGACAGCGGCGTGGCGGCGATCGCGAGCGTCAACGCCACCGGGTTGCGGCCGCCGCCGCTGCCGCCTGCCAGGCGCCAGTTGCCCTGCAGCGCGCTCACCGGACCCAGCGCGGTATGCAACAGTACCGGCAGCGGCGTGCCGTCGATGCTCAGTTGCAGATCGTCGGCGGCGCTGCGCTGCGCGGTCAGGCGCCGGCCCAGCAACCGGTCGCAATAGATGCCGCCGTTGATCGAGTCCAGGCGATAGGCGCCGGCCTCCTGCGGCAGCAACGCCAGCGTGCAGTTCAGTGGCGCGCCGAACTGCAGGCTGGCCTTGCCGGCGGCTTGCTCCAGACGCACCGCGGCGATGCGCCGGGCATCCAGCGCCAGGCTGCCGCGCCAGTCGCCGCCCGGCAGCGCGGCCGGGGCCGAAGGCGGGGCCGCGGCGGCGGTCAGCGGTAGCGCCAGCGCCAGGCATAGCGACGGCCACAGGCATGGGCGCGGGAAACGCTGCGAACGGATGGGCATGCGACTCTCCTGTTGGATGGGATGTGGATGGTGCTTATCTGCGGCCGCTCACCAGGGCAGCTCGAGGAAATAGACGATGGCCAGCAACGCCGCGCATGCCGACAGTACCGCGAGCAAGGCCGACGCCATGCGCCGGCGGCGGCGCCGGCGCTGCGCGCGGGCCAGCGACAGCAGGTCGATCCGCAGGTCCCGGCACCATTGATCGGTGTCGCGCCGCGACAGGACAAAACCGTGTCTACGCATGGTCTGGCTCCGTATGCGGTTCCTGCGTGCCGGGCGGGCGCTGCAGGTTCCAGAGTTTCAGCAGCTGTCCGTCGAACAGCACTTCGCCCAGCGGCGCGTGCGCGCCCTGGAACACGATCTGCAGGCGGTGGCCGGGCCGCCGCGGTTTGCGCGGCAACACCCGCAACAGCAGACGCGGCGCTTCGTCGGGCATATCCAGCACATCCAGCTCGACCTCGAACGCCAGGGTCAGTTGCCCGATCTGCGGGGTTTGCCAGGCGCGCAGTTCCCACAACGGGATCTGCAGGGATGGCGCATCGGCCGTGGCCGGCGCCAGCGGCAGCGTGGTTTCGCCGCCGAAGCAGGCCCGCAACAGCCGATCGTGGCGGGCGCGGCAGCGCTGTTGTGCATCCAGCAAGGCCGCCGACAGGCCATGCAGCAGCAGGTCGAAATCGCAGCGCAGCGCGCGCATCATTCGTCCTTCAGCCAGGCCGGCCTGCGCGGGAATCCCACGTGGTAGCACAGCCACTGCATCACCACCTGGTGCTCGCCGACCTGCAGCACGGCGAAATTCTTTTCGGTGCCGATGATCGCGCCCTTCGGCGTATCGCTCAGGCAGCGGTTGAGCAAGGCCCGGGCCGCTTCGACCTGCTCGGGCGTTTGCATCTGCGTCGGGTTGTCGCTGCCGACCACGACCCGCTTGACGAACTTGACTTCAGTGAGGTCGAACATCGTTGACGAGTCCCCCGACGAGATGGTCCAACTAGTGGCTTACGCGGCGACCGGTACCGGCGCGCCGACCTTGCGCGGCGCCACCGAGCTCTGCAGGATGTCCATCACCCTGGCCAGCCCTTCCGGCATGCCCCGGTCCTCGGCGTGCACTGAGACGTGGTACTTGGCCGAGTTGTCGGAGCTGCGCGCGTTTTCCTTGTGCGTGGCCACCGAGCCCTGGATGTGCACCTTGGCCTTGAACATGCCCCAGCCGAATTCCATGTCGGCCGACAGCGAGGCCGACGCGTCGGTGGAGGACTTCTCGGAGAAGGACGACTTCACTTCCATATCGAAGGTGACGTCCACCGTGCGGATGCTCAGGCTGGGCACGTTGACGATCGCCAGCAACGGCACTTCCAGCTCCACTTCTTCTTCGGCGATGCCGCCGGCGGTGGTCGGGTCGTCGACCGGCCGCTTGAAGCGGAAGCTCGCGGTGCGGGTGGCGCCGAGGGCTTGCGGATCGGCGCTGCCGGCGTCCGGCGGCAGGAAGCCGATGACGCGGATGAAATCGGCGGTGGCGCGGGCCAGCTTGACCTGCGCGTTGCAGGCCGCATCCAGCGGACCGCCGATCAGGTCGGCCATCGGCAGACCCTTGAACTGACTGGAGATGTTTACGAGTTCGTCAGGCATTGCAGTAACTCCTTAGGTAGGTGGATTGGTGACATCGTCCGTGCCCGCGGCGGCCGGCCTGTCGGCCATGACCGTCTTGAACACGCCCTGCGTCTGCGCCAGGTGATTCATCAGCCTGGCCGCTCCGTCAGTTGGTTCGGTCCCCTCCACGCGCAACACCACGTGGACGGCACTCTGGCGCTGGCTCTTGGCGCTTGCGCTGGTATCCACGCGCACGCTGGACTTGGCCGCGGTGCGCTTGGCCTGCCAGGCGCCTTGCGGCGCGGCGGGGTCCGGCGGCGGCGCGAAGAAGCCTTCGCTGGACTGCAGCCCGCCCATGTCGCCGAGCTGCGCGTCGAAACTGATCTCCACGTCCTTGATCCGCAGCACGTTGGTCGAGACCAGCGGCAGCAGCGGCGCGCGGTAGTAATCCTCGTCGTCCTCGCCGGCCTGCGGGTGCTGCGACGGCAGGCGGATGATCACGCTCTTGGGTCGATGGAACTCGTCGAAGTAGTCGCCGAGGTTGGCCATCTGGTGCTGTTCGATGCGGTCCTGCGCCTCGATCACCGCACCGGCCAACGCTTCGATCAGGTCATTCAATGCGGTCTGCCCAGCCATGTTCGCTCCTGGAGAAAGGGAATGCCGTCGGCGACGGCAGCGGATCGGTGTCGCCCGGCAGATCCGGGCAGCTGCCGCCGCGCCGGCAGCGACAGGCGCGGGCGGCGGCGTGGCGGCGCCGGCTCAGCTCAGGTCGGGAAACGCATCCACCCTGGCCAGCCAGCCCTTGAGGAACTTGCCGAGTGCGGGCTTGGCGTCGACCAGGCGCCGGTAGTAGTCGCGGCGGCCCTGCTTGTAGCGCGCATACAGGTCGCGCTGGTCGGCGGCCAGCAGCGCCGCCAGGGTGGTCGCGCCGAACTTGCCGTCCGCGGTCAGTTGCAGCGCCGGCGTCTGGTCGTTGAGCACGCGCTGCAGCAGCTTGGTCGCGTTGTTGCCGGCGTTGACCTGGAAATCGAACAGGATGTCGGCCAGCGGCTGCAGCGCGATCTCGTCGCCATGCACCGCGTTCCAGTAGCAGGCCTTGTAGATCACCGCGGCCTGCGCGTCGCTGAGCGCGCGCAGGTTGGCCAGGGTCGGTTCCAGCTGCAGCAGGCTCTTGGCATACAGCCGGAACGTGCCCAGGGTGATGCCCTTGTTGGTCGCGCCGCCCGGATCCACCGGGTCGTTGACGAAGCCGCCCTCGTGCTTGAGCAAGGTGGGAAAAAACGCGTTGAAGTCGGCCATTGCGATCCTCCGGAAGTGCGCCCGTCAGCGGGCTTGGAGGAAGTGTGGCGAGCCGGCGCATGCGGCGGGATCGGCAAAAACCCGATACGGCGGCGCACAGAAACTGAGGCTGCACGCCACGACGACGCGGGGCTGCGCACGTCGCAAAAAGCGCATCGACCGCCATACGCAGGCGTGTGTGCCGGCACCCGTCGGCTGGCCGATGAACCGGTGCGCGCGGCGGCGCCACGGCGGCTGCATCCTCACGCCGGCTTCTGGAATAATGCGCGGCTATGAGCAAAATCGATCAGCTACTGCACAACAACCGCGCCTGGTCCGAGCGGATCAATCGCGAGGATCCGGACTTCTTCGGCCGCCTGTCCAAGCAGCAGACCCCGGAATACCTGTGGATCGGCTGCTCGGATTCGCGGGTGCCGGCCAATCAGATCATCGACATGGCGCCGGGCGAGGTGTTCGTCCACCGCAACATCGCCAACGTGGTCGTGCATACCGACCTCAACTGCCTGTCGGTGATCCAGTTCGCGGTGGAGGTGCTGAAGGTGCGGCACATCCTGGTGGTCGGCCACTACGGCTGCGGCGGCGTGCATGCCGGATTGACCCGCGCGCGCCTGGGCCTGGTCGACAACTGGATCCGCCACGTCACCGACGTGGCCGAAAAGCACGAAGACTGCCTGCAGCAGGCCGGCGACCTGAGCCTGCAGCACGCGCGTCTGTGCGAACTCAACGTGCTCGAACAGGTGGTCAACGTCAGCCGCACCTCGATCGTGCGCGACGCCTGGGCCGCCGGCCAGGAGCTGACCGTGCACGGCTGGGTCTACAGCCTGCGCGACGGCCGCGTGCACGACCTGGGCATGGAACTGGAGCGCATCGAAGACCTGGCGCCGCGCTACGATGCCGCACTGGCGCGGATCTGCCAGGACCGCGAGGATCGCTGATCCGGTGCCGGCGCCCGCGCCGACGCGACCACCCAAGGACACCGCATGCTCCCCGCCCCGCTGAACCTGCACGCCTGGATCGACGAACACCGGCACCTGCTGAAGCCGCCGGTGGGCAACAAGTGCATCTATTCCGGCGACTTCATCGTGATGGCGGTCGGCGGGCCGAACGCGCGTTCGGACTTCCACTATGACGAAGGCCCGGAGTGGTTCTACCAGCTCGAAGGCGAGATGGTGCTGAGGATCCAGGAAGACGGTGCGGTGCGCGAGATCCCGATCCGCGCCGGCGAGACCTTCCTGCTGCCGCCTAAGGTGCCGCATTCGCCGCAGCGGGGACCCGATTCGGTGGGCCTGGTGATCGAGCGCCGCCGCCTGCCGCACGAAAACGACGGCCTGCAGTGGTATTGCGAACGCTGCAACCACCTGCTGTACGAAGAATACTTCCCGCTGCGCAACATCGAGACCGATTTCCCGCCGGTGTTCGCGCGCTTCTACGCCTCCGAGGCGCTGCGCACCTGCGGCCGTTGCGGACAGGTGCACCCGGTGCCGGCGCCCGTCGCCGCGCCGTGAGCGCGCCCTCGCCGACCGTCGCGCCGGGCTGCGATGCTGCATAGCCTGATCGCGCTGAAGCCGCGCGACGTCCCGCTGCGCGTCGCCCTGCGCAACACCTTCGCGGTGGTCGCCCCGCTCGCCGTGGGCGTGGCCGGCGGCCATGCCGAACTGGGCCTGGCGATGGCCACCGGCGCGCTGAACACCATGTTCTCCGACCAGCCCGGGCCGTACCGGGCGCGCATGCAGCGCATGCTGATGGCCGCGCTGGCCGCCGGCGGCGCGGCGCTGCTGGGCATGCTGATCGGCGCGCATACCCCGGCGCTGGCGCTGGCGGCGCTGCTGCTGGGCCTGGGCGGCGGCCTGCTGGTGGCGCTGGGTCCGGTCGCGGCGCGGGTCGGGCTGACCAGCATGATCCTGCTGGTGGTCAGCGCCGACGTGCGCCTGCCGGCCGCGCAGAGCGTCGGCGTGGCCGCGCTGATCTTCGCCGGCGGCGTGCTGCAGATGCTGATGGCGCTGGCCGCCTGGCCGCTGCAGCGCTACCGCCCGGAGCGGTTCGCGCTGGCCGAACTGATGCGGCAGCTGGCCGGCATCGCCCGCCAGCGGCCGAGCGCGACGTTGGCGCCGCCAGCCACCGAGGCGGTGCTGGAGGCGATGGTGATGCTGCACGGCGAGCACCGCTCGCGCGGGCTGGCGGTGCAGTCGTTCCGGATCATCGCCGAGCTGTGCGAACGCGCGCGGCTGGAACTGCTGACCCTGACCGACCTGCACGGGCGCCTGGACGAAGCCGCCGGCGCGCGGCTGCCGATCGAGCGCGTGCTGGAACGCAGCGCGGTGGTGCTGGACCAGCTCGCCTACGCACTGGACAACGCCGAAGACCCGGCCGCGGCGGAGGCCTCGATGACCGGCTTCGACGATCTGGCCGAAGCGCTGGCCCAGGCCCAGGCGCAAGCGCAGGACACCCGCGAGCGGCGCCTGCTGCGCATCGCCGTGGCCCGCGCGCAGGGCCTGGGCGGGCAGCTGCGCGCGCTGGTGCGCAACGGCCACTGGGCCAGCAGCCGCGGCGAGATCCAGGCCGAGCTGGCCGAGGCCCGGTTGCCGGCGGCGCTGCGCCCGCTGGCGCCGCTGCAGACCCTGCGCGCCAACCTCGGCTTCTCCTCGGTCGCGTTCCGGCATGCCTTGCGCTGCGGCGTGTGCCTGAGCCTGGCGGTGCTGTTCGAACGCTGGCAGGCGATCCCGCACGGCTACTGGATCCCGATGACCACCGCGATCGTGCTCAAACCGGATTTCGGCGGCACCCTCAGCTTCGGCGCGTTGCGCGTGGCCGGCACCTTCGCCGGACTGGTGCTGGCCACCCTGCTGGCCCACTTCACGATGGATGGCGTGGTGGTGCGGCTGCTGTTGCTGACCGTGTTCTGCCTGGGCTTCCGCCTGCTGACCCAGGTCAACTACGGCCTCGGCGTCGCCTCGCTGACCGGCATGCTGGTGTTGCTGCTGTCGTTCGAGGGCATGGCCCCGGGCGAGGCGATCGGCGAACGCATCCAGGCCACCGTGCTCGGCAGCGCGCTGGCGCTGGTCGCCTACGCGCTGTGGCCGACCTGGGAGCGGCGGCATATCCGCGCCACCCTGGCGCAGCTGTTGCTCGCGTATCGCGACCACCTCGCCGCGCTGTTCGAAGGCCGCCTGCAGGCGCTGCCGGAGACCCGCGCCGCGTCGCGTACCGCGCGCACCAACGTGCAGGCCTCGATCGAGCGCCTGCGCGGCGAGCCGCGGCGCAAGCGCAACCTGCGCGAACTGAAGCTGGCCGAATCGGTACTGGCCAACGGTAACCGCCTGATCCGCGCCTCGCTGGCGCTGGAGGCGGTGCTGCGCGATAGCCCATCACTGCCGCCGCTGCCGGAGCTGGAACAGTTCCGGGGCCAGGCGCATGCGGCGCTGACCCAACTGGCCGACAGCCTGCGTAGCGGCGCCCCGCCGGCGCAGGCGACCTTGCGCAACGACGAACGGCGCCTGGCCGAGGCACTGGCCGCGCATCTGCAGGAGGCCAACGACGGCTCGGCGCTGGCCGCGCTGGCCGATACCGGCGACCGCGTCGCCGACAGCGTCGGCACCCTCACCCACCTGTTGCGCAGCGCCATGCTGCCGGCCACCGCCACGGTCGCCGACGAAGCGCTACGCCGCGACCGGTAGACTGTGCCCTCGTCCTGTCACCCACTGCCGATGAACGAGATCCTGACCCGCAACCACGCCACCGCGCTCGACGCCGCCGACCCGCTGCGCGAGTTGCGCCGCGAATTCCTGTTCCCGCAGCACCAGGGCGCCGACCAGGCCTACTTCGTCGGCAATTCGCTCGGCCTGCAGCCGCGCGGCGCGCGCGCCGCGGTGCAGGAGGTGCTGGACAAATGGTCGACGCTGGCGGTGGAAGGCCACTTCACCGGCGACACGCAGTGGATGACCTACCACGAGCTGCTGGCCGCGCCGCTGGCGCAGCTGGTCGGCGCGCTGCCGCACGAAGTGGTGGCGATGAACACGCTGACGGTGAACCTGCACCTGCTGATGGTCAGCTTCTACCGCCCGACCCGCGAGCGCCCGGCGATCCTGATCGAGGCCGGCGCGTTCCCGTCCGACCAGCATGCGCTGGCCTCGCAGATCCGCTTCCATGGCTTCGATCCGGCCACCGAGCTGATCGAAGTGCAGCCCGACGGCGCCGACGGCACCGTGTCGCTGGCCGCGATCGAGCGCGCCATCGGCGAACACGGCCCGCGCCTGGCGCTGGTGCTGTGGCCGGGCGTGCAATACCGCACCGGGCAGGCCTTCGACCTGGACGCGGTGGCGCGGCTGGCGCGCGCGGCCGGCGCCGCGGTCGGTTTCGATCTGGCGCATGCGGTCGGCAACATCCCGTTGACCCTGCACGACACCGCGCCCGATTTCGCAGTGTGGTGCCACTACAAGTACCTCAATGCCGGCCCCGGCGCGGTCGCCGGCGCCTTCGTGCACGAGCGCCACGGCCACGGCGATACGCCGCGCTTCGCCGGCTGGTGGGGCCACGACAAGCGCACCCGCTTCCAGATGCGCCCGGAGTTCGTCGCCGCGCCCGGCGCCGACGGCTGGCAGCTGAGCAATCCGCCGATCCTGAGCATGGCGCCGCTGCGCGCCTCGCTGCAGCTGTTCGAACGCGCCGGGCTGCCGGCGCTGCGGCGCAAGTCGCTGCAGCTCACCGGCTATCTGGAAACGCTGATCCGCGCGCGCCTGGCCGAGACCCTGCAGATCGTCACCCCGGCCGACCCGGCGCAGCGCGGCTGCCAGCTGTCGCTGCGCGTGATCGGCGGGCGCGAACGCGGCCGTGCGCTGTTCGAGTACCTGCAATCGGTCGGCGTGCTCGGCGACTGGCGCGAGCCGGACGTGATCCGGATCAGTCCGGTGCCGCTGTACACCCGCTATCGCGACGTCTACCGCTTCGTCGAGGAAGCGGAAACCTGGGCCGGCGTCTGAGCCGCCCCCTCCTGCGCGGCCGCGGCCGCGCGTCATGCCGGACTTTTCCTTGAGCGCCTCCCCCCGCAGCATCACCCTGATCGGCGCCGGCCTGGCCGGTTCCCTGCTCGCCATCCTGCTCTCGCGCCAGGGCTGGCGCGTCACCGTGTACGAACGCCGCGGCGATCCGCGCATCCAGGACTACGAGCGCGGCCGCTCGATCAACCTGGCGCTGGCCGAGCGCGGCCTGCATGCGCTGCGCCAAGCCGGCGCCGATGCCGCGGTGATGGCCAAGGCGGTGATGATGCGCGGGCGCATGGTGCATTTCGCCGATGGCCGCCAGCAGCTGCAGCGCTACGGCCGCGACGACAGCGAAGTGATCTGGTCGGTGCACCGCAACGACCTCAACATCACCCTGCTGCAGCTGGCCGAACAGGCCGGCGCGCAGATCCACTTCTACCGGCGCCTGCACACGGTGGACTTCGACGCCGGCTACGCGCGCTTCATCGACGACCGCGACGACCAGCCGCACGACATCCGCTTCCGCAGCATGATCGGCGCCGACGGCGCCGGCTCGGCGCTGCGCGCGGCGATGCAGCGCAAGTCGCCGATGGCCGAGCACACCGAGTTCCTGGACCATTCGTACAAGGAACTGGAGATTCCGCCCAACGCCGACGGCAGCTTCCGCATCGAGGCCAACGCGCTGCACATCTGGCCGCGCGGGCACTACATGTGCATCGCCCTGCCCAACGACGAAGGCACCTTCACCGTCACCCTGTTCCTGCCGAACGAAGGCGAGCCCAGTTTCGCCACCACCCGCAGCGGCGATGAAGCCCTGGCGTTGTTTCAACGCGACTTCGCCGATGCGCTGCCGCTGATGCCGCAACTGGCCGAACACTGGGAGCAGCACCCGCCGGGCCTGCTCGGCACGCTGCGCCTGGAACGCTGGCATCTGGACGGGCGTGCGGTGCTGCTCGGCGATGCCGCGCATGCGATGGTGCCGTTCCACGGCCAGGGCATGAACTGCGCGTTCGAGGATTGCGTGGCCCTGGCCGCGCACCTGCAGCGCGAGCCGGACCTGGGCCGCGCCTACGCTGCATTCGAAGCCGAGCGCAAACCCAATGCCAGCGCGATCCAGCAGATGGCGCTGGAGAACTACATCGAGATGCGCGACCGCGTCGGCGATGCCGGCTTCCTGCTGCAGCGCGAGCTGGAGCAGGCACTGCAGGAGCGCCACCCGACCCGCTTCGTACCGCACTACACCATGGTCACCTTCCTGCGCACGCCGTATGCGTTGGCGTTGGAACGCAGCGAGATCCAGCGCCAGATCCTGGTGCAGGCCACGCAGGGCCACAGCGACCTGTCGCGGATCGATTGGGCCTGGCTGGAACGCACCGTGCACGAACGCCTGGCGCCGCTGGACGGCGCGCATTGAAGCGATCTTGCCTTACCCTGTAGGAGCGGCTTCAGCCGCGACAACGTTCGCCGGTGATGCCGGTCGCGGCTGAAGCCGCTCCTACAAAAAAGCGAGTCCGCGCGTACTCTCCCACACCGCTCTGGTCCGACCATGCCCGACAGCTTTCTCTTCTACGACCTGGAAACCTTCGGTGCCGATCCGCGGCGCACGCGCATCGCCCAGTTCGCGGCGGTGCGCACCGATGCGGCGCTGAACGTGGTCGAGGAGCCGGTCAGCTTCTTCGTGCAGCCGGCCGACGACCTGCTGCCCTCGCCGATCGCCACGTTGATCACCGGCATCACCCCGCAGCAGGCGCTGCGCGACGGGGTCAACGAGGCCGATGCGTTCGCGCGCATCGCCGAGCAGATGGCGCGGCCGCAGACCTGCACGCTGGGCTACAACTCGCTGCGCTTCGACGACGAGTTCGTGCGCCATGGCCTGTTCCGCAATTTCCACGATCCGTACGAGCGCGAGTGGCGCGGCGGCAATTCGCGTTGGGACCTGCTGGACATGCTGCGGCTGATGCATGCGCTGCGCCCGGACGGCGTGGTCTGGCCGCAGCGCGACGACGGCGCCACCTCGTTCAAACTGGAACAGCTGGCGCTGGCCAACGGCGTGCGCGACGGCGACGCGCACGAGGCGCTGTCCGACGTCTACGCCACCATCGGCATGGCGCGGCTGTTCCGCGAGCGGCAACCGCGGCTTTGGGACTACGCGCTGAAACTGCGCGACAAGCGCTTCTGCGGCGGCCTGCTCGACGTGGTGGCGATGCAGCCGGTGCTGCACGTGTCCATGCGCTATCCGGCCGCACGCCTGTGCGCGGCGCCGGTGCTGCCGCTGGCGCGACATCCGCGGATCGACAGCCGGGTGCTGGTGTTCGACCTGGAAGGCGATGTCGAGCCGCTGCTGCGCTACACCCCGGAGCAGATCGCCGACCGCCTGTACACGCCGCAGGCCGACCTGCCCGAGGGCGAGCAGCGCATTCCGTTGAAGGAAGTGCACCTGAACAAGGCGCCGGCGCTGGTCGCCTGGTCGCACCTGCGCGATCCGGATTTCGCCCGCCTGCAGCTCGACCCGGCGCAGATCCTGGCCAAGGCCGCGCGCCTGCGCGAGGTCGGGCCGGAACTGGCCGAAAAGGTTCGCCGCGTGTTCGGCAACGAACGCGCGGCGACTCCGGCCGACGTGGATGCCTCGCTGTACGACGGCTTCCTGGCAGACACCGACAAGCGCGCGATGGCGCAGGTGCGGGCGACCCCGCCGGCACAGCTGGCACCGCTGGAAGCGGGCTTCCGCGATCCGCGCCTGCCCGAACTGCTGTTCCGCTACCGCGCGCGCAACTGGCCGCAGACGCTGTCCATCGTTGAGCAGAGCCGCTGGGACGACTACCGGCGCCAGCGCCTGCACGGCGACAGCGGCCTGTCCGAACTGGGCTTCGACGGCTACTACGCGCAGCTCGCCGATTTACGCTTGGCTCACCCCGACGATGCTACCAAGCAGGCTCTGCTCGACCAGCTGGCCGCCTGGGGCCAGGACCTGCAACGGACCCTATGACCAGTTATTTCAGCGACGCCAGCTTCAAGTTCCTGCGTGCCCTGGCGCGGCACAACGACAAGGCCTGGTTCAACGACAACCGGCACAAGTACGAGGAGCACGTGCGCCAGCCGTTCCTGCGCTTGATCACCGACCTGCAGCCGGACCTGGCCCAGGTCAGCGAACATTTCCGCTCCGACCCGCGTGGGGTCGGCGGCTCGCTGTTCCGCATCCATCGCGACGCGCGCTTTTCCCACGACAAATCGCCGTACAAGACCTGGCAGGGCGCGCGCCTGTTCCACGAGCGGCGCAAGCAGGTGCCGGCGCCGTCGTTCTACATCCACCTGCAGCCGGGCGAGAGCTTCGTCGGCGCAGGCCTGTGGCATCCGGAACCGGACACGCAGCGCAAGGTGCGCCAGTTCATCTTCGACAACCCCGGCAGTTGGAAAGCCGCCGCGCACGCGCCGAAGCTGCGCCGCCGCTTCGACTTCGAGGCAACGGAAGTGCTGGTGCGGCCGCCGCGCGGCTTCCCCGCCGAGTTCGAATTCATCGACGACCTCAAGCACAAGAACTGGGTGTTCTGGCGCCAGCTCGACGACGCCACCATGACCGGCCCGAAGCTGCGCTCGCTGGTGGCGGCCGACCTGCAGACGCTGGCCCCGTTCGTGGATTACCTGTGCGCGGCGCTGGATCTGGAATTCTGAGGATGACGTGCTTCCTGTAGGAGCGGCTTCAGCCGCGACAGGCGTTACCGGTAACGCCCGTCGCGGCTGAAGCCGCTCCTACAAAAAAGAGTGCTCTCCGCCACCGAACCACGAGGCACACAATGAAAAAATGGCTGGCCTTGCTGTTCCTCGCCCTGCTCGCCCTCGGCGGCTATGTCGTCGCCGGACCCTACCTGGCGATCCGCGGCATCAGCCAGGCGCTGGAGCAGCGCGATGCGGCGGCGCTGGAGCGCTACGTCGACTTCCCCACCCTGCGGGTCAACCTGAAGGCGCAGGTCGACGATGCGCTGGTGCGTCGCGCCGGGCCGGACCTGCAGGCCGGCCTGTTCGGCGGCGCGCTGCTGTCGCTGGCCGGCAGCGTCAGCGGCATGGGCGTGGATGCGATGGTCACCCCGGCCGGGATCGGCGCCTTGCTGCAGGGCGATGCGCTGTGGAAGCGCGCCAGCGGCGACACCGTCGGCGGCGACACCTACGCCGCACCGCGTCCACCGCAACCGTTGCGGCAGGCCGAACACCGCTTCGAATCGACCTCGCGCTTCGTCGCCACCATCCACACCGCCGACGGCACCGCGGTGCCCTGCGTCTTCACCCGCGACGGACTGCGCTGGAAACTCAGCAACATCCTGCTGCCCCTGTAGGAGCGGCTTCAGCCGCGACATCGGCGTCGGAAGAAACATCAGTCGCGACTGATGGCACGAGGCCACCCGGAGTCCCTACAGGAAGCTTGCGACCAACCCGGTGGGTGCAGGCGTTACACCCACCCACAGATTGCCGAAACCATAGCGGCTTCCAACTCCGCTCGTCGCGACTGAAGTCGCTCCCACAAGGACTTGCGGCAAGCCCGCTGGCTGCACTGTGGGAGGGACTTCAGTCCCGACTGCTCGATGCATCCGCCCCAACAAGGCACCCGAATCAAGATGGTGTCCGCCTCCGCTCGTCGCGACTGAAGTCGCTCCCACAAGGAACTGCGGCAAGCCGGCTGGGTGCACTGTGGGAGGGACTTCAGTCCCGACTGCTCGATGCATGCGTCCAACAAAGTACCGAAGCCAAGAGGGGGTATCCGCCTCCGTCCATCGCCACTGAACCCACTCCCACAGTGACGGACGGCATGTCGCAGCGACGCGCAGCTCAGCGACGCCAGGCGGTCGTCTCGAGCGCCCGCTGCAGGCGCCGGAACGTCGGCCGCAACTGCCAGCGCGCCGGCCACGGCAGGCGCGCCAGCGCGGCGCGCGCATCCAGCGCCTGCGCATCGCCGGTCCAGGCGAACACCACATGGTTGTCCCCCTCCGGCTCGTCCATGCGCAGCACGCGGCCGTCGAAGATCTTGCGCAGGTGCGCCACGTGCTGGCGGGTGTCGGTGTCGTACAGGTTCACCGCCAGCACGCCGCCGGGCGTCAGCGCGGCATGGCAATCGTCGTAGAAACCGCGCGTGCGCATCGCCGCGGGGATGCCGTCGGCATCGTAGGCGTCGAGCAACAACAGGTCGTAGCGGCCGCGGCGCTGCGGCAGCAGCTGCGCGCCGTCGCCGTGCAGCGCCTGGAAGCGTGCGTCGTCGGCCGGGATATGGAAGGCGTCGCGCAGCGCCAGCACGTCGGCATCGGCCTCGATCGCCTCGATCCGCGCCTGCGGCACGTGCCGATAACAGAACTTGGCCTGCGAGCCGCCGCCCAGGCCGACGATGCCGATGCAGCGCGGCTCCGGCAGCAGCAGCAGCGCACCGAGCATGCTGCGGGTATAGCCCACCTCCAGCAGGTGCGGCCACCAGGTGAGCATCCGGCTCTGGGTCACCTCGCCCTTGAACTGCAGGCTGGTGTAGCGCCAGCCGCGCTCCACGTACGGCCGCCCCGGACGCGGCGCATGCGCCTGCGCGCGGTCCGGCCGCAGCAGCTGGCGCAGCGTGGCCCAGCGACCGCCTGCGCCGCGGTTGCCGCCGGAGGCCGCGCTCACGGCTTGGCGATGACGTTGGCCACGCCGTGCGGCACGTGCCCGGCGGCCACCCGCTCGCGTGCGGCGCTGTCGATGTTGTGCTGCGAGTCGTCGAAGAAGATGTCGGCGCCGAACGCCTGCAGGAACGGCCCCTTGTGGCGGCCGCCGAGGAACAGCGCCTCGTCCAAGCGCACGCCCCACTCGCGCAGCGTGCGGATCACCCGCTCGTGCGCCGGCGCCGAGCGCGCGGTGACCAGCGCGGTGCGGATCGGCGAGGCCTCGCCGGCCGGGAACGCGGACTGCAAGGCATGCAGCGCGGACAGGAAATTGCGGAACGGACCGCCGGTCAGCGGTTCGCGCGCATTCTCGCGCTCGTAGCGGCCGAACGCTTCCACGCCCTGCTCGCGCGAGAAGCGCTCGCCTTCGTCGCCGAAGATCACCGCGTCGCCGTCGAAGGCGATGCGCAGCTGCGTGGACAACCGCTCCGAATCGATCGCCCCGGCCGCGGCGGCGGCTTCCTGCGCACGCTCGCCCGGCGGCTTGGGCAGGATCGTCGCCGCAGCGATGCCGTGGCTGAGCGCGCGCCGCACCGATTCCGGATTGGCCGACAGGAACAGGTCGGTGCCGAACGGCTTGACGTAGGGCCAGGTGGCCTCGCCGGAGGTGAAGGTGGCGCGGACGATGCCCAGCCCGTAGTGCTGGATCGAATTGAAGATGCGCAGCCCGGTGTCGGCGGAATTGCGCGACAGCAGGATCACCTCCACCGGCGGCGTCTCCGGCGGCGTGCCCTGGTTCAGCGCCAGCAGCTTGCGCACCACCGGAAACGCCACGCCCGGCGCCAGCACATCGTCCTCGCGCTCGCGCTGGTACGCGCTGTACGCCTCCACCCCTTCCTTCTCGAACAGGGCATGGCCCTCTTCCAGATCGAACAGGGCACGCGAGGTGATCGCGACGGTGAGCAGGCGGGGGGAGTTGTCGGACATGAGAGCAGGGATTCGGAATTGGGGATTCGGGATTGGCAAAAGCGGCGTACTGGGATCGGAACGTAAAAGAGTAAAGCGTCGGTGCGGAAGACCCGCCGTTGCGAATCCCCAATCCCGACTCCCCAATCCCCGCCTCTAAACCATAAATTGCTCGCTCAAGATCCGCTCCTCCAGGTTGTGCTCCGGATCGAACAGCAGGGTGACCAGGCGGTCACGCGATTCGCGGATAGTGACTTCGACCACGTCGCGGGTCTCGTGCGAGTCGGCGGTGACGCTGACCGGGCGCTTGTACGGATCGAGCACGCGCAGGCGTACTTCGGTGTCGGCCTTGAGGATCGCGCCGCGCCAGCGCCGCGGCCGGTACGGGGCGATCGGGGTCAGCGCCAGGGTGTGCGAACCCAGCGGCAGGATCGGCCCGTGCGCCGAGGAGTTGTAGGCGGTGCTGCCGGCCGGCGTGGCCACCATCACCCCGTCGCAGATCAGTTCGTCGACCCGGGTCTGGCCGTTGAGGTCGATGCTGACGTGCGCGGCCTGGCGGGTCTGCCGCAGCAGCGACACTTCGTTGTAGGCCAGCGAGCCGGTGGTGGTGCCGGACTCGGTCTGCGCCAGCATCTCCAGCGGCCGCAGCTTGGCCGGCTCGGCCTGCGCCAGGCGCACCACCAGGTCGTCGTCCAGATGCTGGTTCATCAGGAAACCGACCGATCCCAGCTTCATGCCGAACACCGGTTTGCCCAGGCCGCCATGGCGATGCAGGGTCTGCAGCATGAAGCCGTCGCCGCCGAGCGCGCACAGCACGTCGGCGTCGGCCGGCGCATGGTCGCCATAGCGTGCGATCAGCTGATCGCGCGCCGCGAGCGCGGCCGGCGCGGTGCTGGCGAGGAAACAGATGCGGGGAGAAGACGGCAGGACGGGAACGTTCATGCCGCGATCATACCCGGCACGCCGTTACGCGCGCGCGGCCACGCAGGCGCCGCCGGCGCTAGCGTCCGGACGCGTAATCGTCGTAGACGGTGCGTGCAGCCTGTTCCTGCATGTCCTGGCGCACCGACTCCGGCACGACGGCGAGCAGGCGTTCGCGGACCTGCTGTGCCAGCGGCGCGGACTTGATGTCACCCATGCCCTCGCTCTGCCGCGCATCGGCCAGACACAACCAGTACCAGGCGCGTGCGACATCCCGGCATGGCGGCGGGCCAAAGGCCTGGATCCAGGCCAGTTCGGGTTCCCAGCCCGCGCCCTCGCGCCAGCCGCGCGCGCCCCATTGCGCCAGCAGCGCGGCATGATCCGGTTCGGTGCCCACGCCCAGAAAGCAGCGGCGGCCGTATTCCCGGTAGGCGACGCTGAAGCCATTGCCCAGCCAGGTGCGGGCATAGACCGCGCGCTTCAACGCGGCCAGCGCCGCGGCCTGCTCGCCGATGGCGTCCAGGTGCTGGAACCACGCATACGCGGCATCGCCGAACGACGCTTTTGACAGCGCGCGCAGCGGTGCCAGGTTGCCTTGCCGCTGTTCCTGCAGCGCACGCTGCAGCCGCACCTCCAACGACGGCCGCCGGGCCAGCAGCACCAGCAGCAACACGACGAACGCGGGAATGAGAAGGTAGATCATGGTCTGTGCCGGCGCGAAGCCGCGGAACGCGGCGTGGACGGCACGCGTAGTATCGGGCAGATCGGCGCCAGGGCGAACGGCGCCGCAGCCGCGGGCTTGGCTTTCGGCATCAGGCGAAGTGCGCGGGCATGGCGGCAGGCGCCACGCCCGCTCCCGCTGGAAGGGACATAGCGACAGCCGCAGCGCCGGGCCACATGGCCCGGCGCTGCCGACCTCCGCGTCGAGCCCGCAACGCGGGCCCGCGCACGGAGGATCACACGCCGTGCGCCGCCAGCTGGCCCAGCCGCTGCACCGCCACCGACACGGTCGGATAGTCCAGCGTCTTCTGCGCCGACAGTTCCTGCAGCATGTTCAAGGTGAAGCGCAGGCTGCTGTCGTCGCGCTGCAGCCACTGCTGCACCTTGGCCTCGGCATTGCCGCCCGGCAACGCCAGGGCCTGCCCGGCCAACGCGCCGTGGTGCTTGGCCAGTTCGTCGCGCAGCACGCCGCGGGCCACCGCATGCCAGCGGCCGTTGACCTCCAGCGCGTCGATCTGCTCGAACAGCCACGGCAGCTGCAAGGCCTCGCCGAGGCGGAAATGCACCTTCGACACCTCCACCGGCTTGAGCTTGCGGGTACGCGCCATCTCGATGATGTCGAACGCCGGCTCCAGGAAGCGCAGTTCCGACAGCTGCTGCGCCAGCGCCGGCGGCAGGCCCTTGTCCTGCCATTCCTGCACCAGCGCCTCGTACAGCGGACGCTGCGAATCCGACAGCACGCCGGAGGCGACGCGGATGTCGTTGAACGGCTCGTGGTAGCGGTCCACCGCCGCGGTGATGCCGGGCATCGGGCCGGGACGGAACAGCAGCCAGCGCACGAACGCGCGCTGCAACTTCCAGATCACTTCCAGCGCATCGATCTGCACCGACTCGGGCACCTGCCCGTCCAGCGCGTCGATCTGCGTCCACAGCGCACGCGCGTCCAGCGTCTCGCGGCTGATCGTGTATGCCTTGGCCACCTCGCCGATGCTGCGCCCGGTGTCTTCCTGCATGCGCATCAGGAAGGTCGCGCCCATGCGGTTGATGGTGGTGTTGGTGACCGCGGTGGCGATGATCTCGCGCTTCAGCCGGTGCCGCTCCATCGCATCGGCGTACTTCTTCTGCAGCGGCTGCGGGAAGTAGCGCTGCAGCTCCTTGGACAGGTACGGGTCCTCGGGGATGTCCGATTCCAGCAGCTGCTGGAACGCGACCAGCTTGGAGTAGGACAGCAGCACCGCCAGCTCCGGCCGGGTCAGGCCCTGGCCGCGGGCCTTGCGCGCGGAGATCTCCGCGTCCGACGGCAGGTATTCGATCTGCCGGTCGAGCAGGCCCTGCGCTTCCAGAGTGCGGATGAAGTGCTGCTTGGAGCCCAGGCGCTTGACGCTCATCCGCTCCATCAGGCTCAGCGCCTGGTTCTGGCGGATGTTGTCCCACAGCACCAGCTCGGCGACCTCGTCGGTCATCGACGCCAGCAGCGTGTTGCGCGCGGCCACGGTCAGCTTCTTGGCCTGCACCACGTCGTTGAGCAGGATCTTGATGTTGACCTCGTGGTCGGAGGTGTCCACGCCGGCCGAGTTGTCGATGAAGTCGGTGTTGAGCAGCACCCCGACCTGCGCGGCCTCGATGCGGCCGAGCTGGGTCAGGCCCAGGTTGCCGCCTTCGCCGACGATCTTGCAGCGCAGCTCGCCGCCGTTGACGCGCAGGCCGTTGTTGGCGCGGTCGCCGACGTCGCCATGGGTCTCACTGGCGGCCTTGACGTAGGTGCCGATGCCGCCGTTCCAGAACAGGTCCACCGGCGCCTTGAGGATGGCGTTCATCAGTTCGTTGGGCGAGAGCTGCTTGACGCCCGGCTCCAGGCCCAGCGCCTCGCGCACCGGCGCGCTGATCTCGATCGATTTCAGCGTGCGCGGATAGAGGCCGCCGCCGGCGCTGATCAGCTTGGCGTCGTAGTCGGCCCAGCTGGAGCGCGGCAGCTTGAACAGGCGTTCGCGCTCGGCGAACGAGGCCGCCGGATCCGGGGTCGGGTCGAGGAAGATGTGGCGGTGGTCGAACGCGGCCAGCAGGCGGATGTGCCGCGACAGCAGCATGCCGTTGCCGAACACGTCGCCGGACATGTCGCCGATGCCGACCACGCTGAAATCTTCGCTCTGGCAATCGCGGCCCAGCGCGCGGAAGTGGCGCTTGACCGATTCCCAGGCGCCGCGCGCGGTGATGCCCATGCCCTTGTGGTCGTAGCCGACCGAGCCGCCGGAGGCGAACGCGTCGCCGAGCCAGAAGCCATGGTCGATCGCCAGCCCGTTGGCGATGTCGGAGAACGTGGCGGTGCCCTTGTCGGCGGCGACCACCAGGTACGGATCGTCCTGGTCGTGGCGCACCACCTGCGGCGGCGCCACGATCTTGCCGCCGACGATGTTGTCGGTGATGTCGAGCAGGCCCTGGATGAAGAGCTTGTAGCAGGCGATGCCTTCGGCCAGCACCGCGTCGCGGTCGCCGCCGACCGGCGAACGCTTGCAGAAGAAGCCGCCCTTGGCGCCGACCGGCACGATCACCGTGTTCTTGACCATCTGCGCCTTGACCAGGCCCAACACCTCGGTGCGGAAATCCTCGCGCCGGTCCGACCAGCGCAGGCCGCCGCGCGCCACCGCGCCGAAGCGCAGGTGCACGCCTTCCACGCGCGGGCCGTACACGAAGATCTCGCGGTACGGACGCGGCTTGGGCAGCTCCGGCACCTTGGCCGAATCGAGCTTGAAACTGATGCAATGGCCCAGGCCGCCGTCCTTGCCGGTCTGGTAGTAGCTGGTGCGCAGGGTCGCTTCGATCACGCCCTTGAAACTGCGCAGGATGCGGTCCTCGTCGAGGCTGGCGACCTGGTCGAACAGCTTCAGCAGCGCGGCATTGGCCGCGTCCAGCTGCGCGGCGCGGTCGCCGCGGCGCGCGTCGATCACCGGCTGCAGCGCCTTCAGCGCGCCTTCGTCGCCGCCCGCCAGCAGGGTCAGCTGCGCCGCCAGCACGGCCTGGCCGTCGGCGATCTGCGCCTTGCTCTCGCTGCCGGTGGCCGGATCGAAGCGCGCCTCGAACAGTTCCACCAGCAGCCGCGCCAGCAGCGGATAGCGCGTGCAGGTCTCTTCGACGTAGGCCTGCGAGAACGGCACGCCGGTCTGCAGCAGGTACTTGCAGTAGCCGCGCAGGATCGCCACCTGGCGCCAGCTCAGGCCGGCGCCGACGATCAGGCGGTTGAAGCCGTCGTTCTCGGCATCGCCGCGCCAGATGCGCACGAACGCCTCGCACAGCGGCGCATCGGCACGCTCGACATCGATGCTGCCGGCCAGCGGCTCCACTTCGAAGTCCTGGATGTACAACAGCGTGCCGTCCACGGTGAGCCGGTACGGGCGTTCGGAAATCACCCGCAGGCCCAGGTTCTCCATCATCGGCAACACGTCCGACAGCGGCAGGTCGTCGTGCTGGCGGTACAGCTTCAGGCGCAGGCTGTCGGCGCCGTCGCGGCGCAGCGCCTGCAGGCTCAAGTGCAGGTCGTCGGGACCGCGCAGCGCGGCCAGGCGCTCGACGTCGCGCGCGGCGATCTGCGCGGTCGATTCCTCGATGTAGCCGGCCGGCAGCGCGCGGCCGTAGTTGGCCGCCAGGCGCAGGCCGTCGCGCTCGCCGTGGCTGGCGACCAGCGCCTCGCGCAGGTCGTCCTGCCAGTTGCGCAGCAGGTGCGCCAGGCGCGCTTCCAGTTCGGTGGTATCGAATTCCAGCGCCTCGCCGGGCTTGGGCCGCACGATCAGGTGCAGCTGCGCCAGCGGCGATTCGCCCAGCACCACGCTGGAGTCGATGTATTCGCCGTGCAGCGCGTCCTTCAGCAAGGCCTCAATGCGCAGGCGCACGTCGGTGTTGAAGCGCTCGCGCGGGATATAGACCAAGGCGGAGATGAAGCGGCCGTACTTGTCGCGGCGCAGGAACAGGCGGCTGCGCACCCGCTCCTGCAGGCCGAGGATGCCCATCGCGGTGCGGTACAGCTCTTCCTCGTTGGACTGGAACAGCTCCTCGCGCGGCAGCGTCTCCAGGATGTGGCGCAGCGCCTTGCCGCTGTGGCTGCTCGGGGTCAGCCCGGACTTGCGCATCACATAGTCGTGGCGCTCGCGCACCAGCGGGATCTCCCACGGGCGGCGGTTGTAGGCGCTGGAGGTGAACAGGCCGAGGAAGCGCTGCTCGGCGACGATGCGGCCCTTGGCGTCGAATTCCAGCACGCCGATGTAGTCCATGTAGCCGCTGCGGTGCACCCGCGAGCGCGCGTTGGTCTTGGTCAGGATCAGCGCTTCCTTGATCCCCGATTCGCTGAGGCCGTGCGCGGCCAGGGTGCGCACCGGCCGCGACGGCGACTTGTCGTGGCCGCGCAGCAGGCCCAGGCCGCTGTCCTCCAGCGGCGCCAGCACGTCTTCGCCGCCCTGCTTCTCGACCCGGTACTCGCGGTAGCCGAAGAAGGTGAAATGGTCGGCCGCGGCCCAGCGCAGGAACTCCTGCGCCTCGCGCCGGCCCTTGTCGTCCACCGGCAGGCGCCGCGTGGTCAGGTCGTCGGCCAGGGTCAGCATCTTTTCGCGCATGCCGCTCCAGTCGCGCACGATGTTGCGCACCTCGCCGAGGATCCGCTGGATCGCCGCATCCACCCGCGGCATGTCCTCCGGCGGCTGCCGGTCGATCTCCAGCAGCATCAGCGATTCCGGCTTGCCCTCGCCGACCGTCTCCAGCTTGCCGCCCTTGTCGCGGCTCATGCGCAGCACCGGATGGCCGAGCACGTGCACGCCGATGCCCAGCTCCGACAGCGCCATGCTCACCGAATCCACCAGGAACGGCATGTCGTCGTTGACGATCTGCAGCACCGTGCGCGAGGACTCCCAGCCGTCTTCCTTCAGGCTCGGATTGAACACCCGCACGTTGAACGTGCCCGGCTTGCGCTTGCGCGCGAACTCCAGCATCGACGCCGCCAGCGCGGCCCATTCCTGCGCGCTGTGGTGGGGAAACTCGTCCTCCTCCATGCGCTTGTAGAACTCCTCGGCGAAGGCCTGCGCCTCGGCCTGGCGGCCGCTCGGGTAGCGCTGGCGCAGGGCCGCGTACACCGGCTCCAGGCTGAAGCCGCCGCCCGCGGTGGCCGGCACCGCGTCGATCACCCGCGAATTGGCGGTGGCGCGCGCCGCGCCGCGCTTGCTCGCGACCGGGGCGGCCTTGGCCTGCTTGGCGGACGGCTTGGCCGATGCCTTGGACGAGGAGGAAGCGGGCTTGGACGCGGACTTGCTGGAGGATCCGGCCGAGGACGTGCTGGAACGGGAAGCGTCTGATTTGGGTTTCATGACGGGGAGCAACAACGATGCTCGTTGGGAAAGCCAGAATTGTACCGGTGGCGCGTTCAACTACCTTGCTGCATGGCGCAAACCGGGCCGGGGAACGAAACGACACGCCATATCGGGCAAAGTCGCGCGCACCGCCGTCACGCTGTCCTAACTTCGTACGGCGGAGCGTCGCCGATGCCGCGGACTTGTCGCGATCGGCGCGCCGATGTCAAGGCTGTTCCAATTCTAAACTGGACGGTATAGTCCACATTCAATGACCGCCTCCCCTGCCCCGTCCCGCCTGCCCCAGGCGCGCGATCAGCGCGTGTACGCCGCCGTGCGCGAACTGTTGGCCGAAGCCGGCATGCGCCTGAGCATGGATGCGGTGGCCGCGCGCGCCGGCTGCTCCAAGCAGACCCTGTACAGCCGCTACCGCAGCAAGCAGGACCTGCTGCAGCGGGTGATGCAGGACCATACCGAACTGAGCGCCACGCACCTGGGTCCGGCGCAGGGCGAGCTGCGCGGCAGCCTGCTGCGCTTCGCCCGCGAGTACCTGGAGCAGCTGTCCGAGCCGAGCGTGCTGCAGAGTTGCCAGCTGATCGCCGCCGAATCGCGGCATTTCCCCGAGCAGGTGCGCGCGCTGTTCCGCGACAGCGCCGAGGCGCTGATGCAGCGCCTGAGCGAACGCCTGCAACTGGCGGTGGCCGCCGGCCAGCTGCGCCATGACGATCCGCACTTCATGGCCGAACTGCTGTTGAGCATGATCGTCGGGATGGATTTCGAGCGCCAACGCTTCCATACCGCCCATCGCAGCGATGCCGCCGCGCAGCGCGCCTGGGCCGAATTCGCCGTCGACGGTTTTCTGCGCGCGTTCGCCGCGCCCCCTGCCCCTTCCCTTTCGTTTTCGATACCAGACCGGAGTACCACCCGATGACCTCCCCGTTGCGTTCTCTCGCCCTGGCCTGCGCCGTCGTGGTGGTATTGGCGTCCTGCAAGAAACAAGAGGAACAGCAGGCCATGCCGCCGCCGGAAGTGGGCGTGCTGGAAGCCAAGCCGCAGACGCTGCCGTTGCAGCGCGACATGGTCGGGCGCCTGTCCGCCTACCGCAGCGCCGACGTGCGCGCCCGCGTGGCCGGGGTGCTGGAAAAGCGCCTGTACACCGAAGGCACCGACGTGAAGGAAGGCCAGCCGCTGTTCCAGATCGACCCGGCGCCGCTGCGCGCCTCGCTGGCGTCGGCGCAGGGTCAGCTGGCCGCGGCCGAGGCGACCTACGCCAACGCCAAGGTCGCCGCCACCCGCGCGCGCAGCCTGGCCCCGCAGGCCTACGTGTCCAAGTCCGACCTGGACACCGCCGAGGCCACCGAACGCACCTCGGCCGCGTCGGTGCAGCAGGCGCGCGCCGCGGTGGACAGCGCACGCATCAACCTGGGCTACGCCACCGTCACCGCGCCGATCGCCGGCCGCGCCGGCAAGCAGCAGGTCACCGAAGGCGCGCTGGTCGGCCAGGGCGACACCACCCTGCTGACCACGATCGACCAGCTCGATCCGCTGTACGTGAACTTCTCGATGAGTTCGGACGAACTGGCGCAGCTGCGCCAGGCGCAGACCCAGGGCAACGTGGCGCTGAACGACGAGGGCAAGTCGACCGTGCAGGTCAAGCTCGGCGACGGCAGCGTCTATGCCCAGTCCGGCACGCTGGACTTCTCCGACACCGCGGTCGATCCGAGCACCGGCTCGGTGACCCTGCGCGCCTTGCTGCCCAATCCGGACCGGGTGCTGCTGCCCGGCGCGTTCGTCAGCTTCGCCGCCAACCTGGGCCAGC
Source organism: Xanthomonas sp. GW (assembly GCF_014236815.1). NCBI lineage: Bacteria > Pseudomonadati > Pseudomonadota > Gammaproteobacteria > Lysobacterales > Lysobacteraceae > Xanthomonas > Xanthomonas sp. GW. Next base: position 2,339,022 of record NZ_CP051189.1, on the reverse strand, counting down.
GCAACAACGCCTACCTGATCCCGCAGGAAGCGATCCAGCGCGACGCCAAGGGCGCCTATGCGCTGGTGGTCGGCAAGGACGGCAAGGTGCTGCGCAAGGACGTGGTCACGGTCGGCCAGCAGGAAGGCAAGTGGATCGTCGGCTCCGGCCTGGCCGCCGGCGACCAGGTCATCGTCTCCGGCCTGCAGAAGGCCAAGGAAGGCGCACCGGCCAAGGCCACGCCATGGACCCCGGGCGCAGCACCGGGCCAGGCGCCAGGCGGCGCCGCGCCGCAGGGCCAGGCGCCCGCCGCAGGTGCCGCACCGCAGGACAAGGCCGCCGGCCAACCGCAGGGCGCAGCGAGCGGCGACACGCCGGCCGCCGCGGCCGATTCCAAGCCCGAGCAGCAGTAACGGACCCCCGCCATGCCTAAGTTCTTCATCGAACACCCGGTCTTCGCCTGGGTGGTGGCGATCCTGATCTCGCTCAGCGGCGTGATCGCCATCCTCAACCTCGGCGTCGAGTCCTATCCCTCGATCGCGCCGCCGCAGGTCACCGTCACCGCGACCTACCCCGGCGCGAGCGCCGACACCACCGAACGCTCGGTCACCCAGGTGATCGAGCAGCAGCTGACCGGCATCGATCACCTGCTGTACTTCAGCTCCTCGTCCTCCTCCAGCGGCACCGCCACCGTCACCCTGACCTTCGAGACCGGCACCAATGCCGACATCGCCCAGGTGCAGGTGCAGAACAAGGTGTCGCTGGCGACGCCGCGCCTGCCCTCGGAAGTGACCGCGCAGGGCGTGGTGGTGGCCAAGGCCAACGCCGGCTTCCTCAGCGTGATCGCGCTGCGTTCGGACAACCCGTCGATCGACCGCAGCGCGCTCAACGACATCGTCGGCTCGCGCGTGCTGGAGCAGATCTCGCGCGTACCCGGCGTCGGCAGCACCCAGCAGTTCGGCGCCGAATACGCGATGGACATCTGGCTGAACCCGGAAAAGCTGCAGGGCTATCACCTGTCGCCGAGCCAGGTGTACAACGCGATCAGCGCGCAGAACGTGCAGTTCGCCGCCGGCTCGATCGGTTCGGATCCGGCCCCGTCCGGGCAGTCGTTCACCGCCACGGTCACCGCCGAAGGCCGCTTCAGTTCGCCCGAGCAGTTCGAGAACATCATCCTGCGCGCGGACGGCAACGGCAGCGTGGTGCGCCTGAAGGACGTGGCGCGGGTCGCGTTCGGCCCGACCAGCTTCGGCTTCGACACCCAGTACAACGGTAAGCCGACCGGCGCGTTCGCGATCCAGCTGCTGCCCGGCGCCAATGCGCTGAGCGTGTCCGAGGCGGTCAAGGCCAAGATGGACGAGCTGCAGCCGAGCTTCCCGCAGGGCGTGAGCTGGTTCACCCCGTACGAAAGCACCACCTTCGTGCGCATCTCGATCGAGGAAGTGGTTAAGACCCTGGCCGAAGCGATCGTGCTGGTGTTCCTGGTGATGCTGGTGTTCCTGCAGAACTTCCGCGCCACCATCATCCCTACCCTGGTGATCCCGGTGGCGCTGCTGGGCACCTTCCTGGGCATGTGGGTGATCGGCTTCACCATCAACCAGCTGACCCTGTTCGCGATGGTGCTGGCGATCGGCATCGTGGTCGACGATGCGATCGTGGTGATCGAGAACGTCGAACGCATCATGTCCGAAGAGCACCTGGCGCCGAAGGCGGCCACGCAGAAGGCGATGACCCAGATCACCGGCGCGGTGGTGGCGATCACCGTGGTGCTGGCGGCGGTGTTCATCCCCTCGGCGATGCAGCCCGGCGCGGCCGGCGCGATCTACAAGCAGTTCGCGATCACCATCGCCATGGCGATGGGGTTCTCGGCGTTCCTGGCGCTGAGCTTTACTCCGGCGTTGTGCGCGGCGTTCCTGAAGGCCACCCACAACGAGAACCCGAACTGGGTGTACCGCAACTTCAACAAGTACTACGACAAGCTGGCCAACCGCTACGTCGGCGCGGTCGGCGGCACCATTCGCCGCGCCCCGCGCTGGATGGCGGTGTTCGCGTTGCTGGTGGTGCTGTGCGGCTTCCTGTTCACGCGCATGCCCGGCAGCTTCCTGCCCGAGGAAGACCAGGGCTTCGCGCTGGCGATCGTGCAGTTGCCGCCGGGCGCCACGGTCGGCCGCACCAACGAGGTGTTCGCGCAGATGCGCGGCGTGCTGCAGCAGCAGAAGGCCGTGGAAGGCATGCTGCAGGTGGCCGGCTTCAGCTTCCTGGGCCGCGGCGAGAACGTCGGCATGGGCTTCATCCGGCTCAAGCCATGGGCCGACCGCGACGTCACCGCCACCGACCTGATCCAGCAGTTGAACGGCATGTTCTACGGCATCAAGGGCGCGCAGATCTTCGTGGTCAACCTGCCCACGGTGAACGGCCTGGGCCAGTTCGGCGGCTTCGACATGTGGCTGCAGGACCGCACCGGCGCCGGCGAGGAAGCGCTGACCCAGGCGCGCAACATCCTGCTCGGCAAGGCCGCCGCGCGCCAGGATGCGCTGGCCGGGGTGCGCCCCAATGGCCTGGAGAACGCGCCGCAGCTGCAGCTGAGCGTGGACCGCGTGCAGGCGCAGTCGATGGGCCTGTCGGTCAGCGACATCTACCAGTCGATCCAGATGATGCTGGCGCCGGTGTACGTCAACGACTTCTTCTACGAAGGCCGCATCAAGCGCGTCAACATGCAGGCCGACGCGCCGTTCCGCACCGGTCCGGAGTCGCTGCGCAACTTCTATGTGCCCAGCAGCAGCGCCACCGACAGCGATGGCCTGCCGCAGATGATCCCGCTGAGCACGGTGGTGAAGTCGGACTGGATCTACAGCTCGCCGTCGCTGAGCCGCTACAACGGCTATTCGGCGGTCAACGTGGTCGGCAACCCGGCCCCGGGCGGCAGTTCCGGCCAGGCGATGAGCGCGATGGAGGAGATCGTCAACAACGACCTGCCGCCGGGCTTCGGCTTCGACTGGAGCGGCATGTCGTACCAGGAGATCATCGCCGGCAACAGCGCCACGCTGCTGCTGGTGCTGTCGATCGTGGTGGTGTTCCTGTGCCTGGCGGCGCTGTACGAGAGCTGGTCGATCCCGGTCTCGGTGCTGCTGGTGGTGCCGATCGGCGTGCTCGGCGCGATCACCTTCTCGCTGCTGCGCGGCCTGCCGAACGACATCTACTTCAAGATCGGCATGATCACGGTGATCGGCCTGGCGGCGAAGAACGCGATCCTGATCGTGGAGTTCGCGGTGGAGCAGCGCGCGGCGGGCAAGACCCTGCGCGAAGCGGCCACCGAGGCGGCGCACCTGCGCTTCCGTCCGATCCTGATGACCTCGTTCGCGTTCATCCTCGGCGTGCTGCCGATGGCGATCTCCAGCGGCGCCGGCGCCAACGCGCGCCACTCGATCGGCACCGGCGTGATCGGCGGCATGGTGTTCGCGACGCTGCTCGGCGTGCTGTTCATCCCGCTGTTCTTCGTGGTGGTGCGGCGCATGCTCGGCGACAAGCTGGACGAGCCGTCGAAGGAGTACGTGGCGATCCAGCAGGAAGGGCAGAACCGGAACCAGCCGGATCGGTGAGGGGCCGGGATTGGGGATTCGGGATTCGTCAGGAATCCCGGGTCCTTGAGAGCCTCAGGTTCCTGCAAACAAAAAAAGCGGCCTTATCGGCCGCTTTTTTTTTGCCGGTTCCAGCACTGCCTGCCGCAGCGCCGGTCCGATTCCCCATTCCCGACTCCCTATTCCCAGCTCTCAACGCAATCCGGTCTCGTTGCGGGCGATCACCAAGCGCTGGATTTCAGAGGTGCCTTCATAGATCTCGGTGATCTTGGCGTCGCGGAAATAGCGCTCCAGCGGCATTTCCTTCGAGTAGCCCATGCCGCCATGGATCTGCACCGCCTGGTGGGTGATCCACATCGCCGCTTCGGACGCGGTCAGCTTGGCCACCGAGGCCTCGGTGGTGAAGCGCTGGCCCTGCCCCTTCACCCACGCCGCGCGCAGCGTCAGCAGCAGCGACGCGTCGAGCTTGCACTTCATGTCGGCGATCTTGGCCTGGGTCATCTGGAACGCGCCGATCGGCGAGCCGAACGCCTTGCGCTCCTTCACGTAGTCCAGGGTGGCCTGGTAGGCGGCGCGGGCGATACCGATCGCCTGCGAGGCGATGCCGATGCGGCCGGCGTCGAGCACGCTCATCGCGATCTTGAAGCCCTCGCCCGGCGCGCCCAGGACCTCGTCCGGGGTCGCGACGTAATCCTGGAACTCGATCTCGCAGGTGGCCGAAGCGCGGATGCCGAGCTTGGGCTCGGTCTTGCCGCGATGGAAGCCGGGCTTGTCGGTGTCGATCACGAACGCGGTGATGCCGCGCGAACCCTGCTCCGGATCGGTCACCGCGAACAGCACGATGTACTTGGCGACCGGGCCGGAGGTGATCCAGCTCTTCTTGCCGTTGATCACGAAGCTGCCGTCGTCCTGGCGCACCGCCCGGCACCGCATCGCGGTGGCGTCGGAACCGGACTGCGGCTCGGTCAGCGCGAACGCGCCGATGTGGCTGCCGTCGGCGATCGCGCGCACGTACTTCTGTTTCTGCGCCTCGTTGCCGTTCTTCAGGATGCCGGCGCAGAACAGCGAGTTATTGACCGACACGATGGTGGAATGGGCGGCGTCGCCGGCAGCGATCTCGACCATCGCCAGCACGTAGGCGATCGGGTCCATGCCGGCACCGCCGTATTCCTCCGGCACCTCGATGCCCATCAGCCCGTTCTCGCCGAGCAGGCGGATGTTCTCCAGCGGGAACTCGCCGGTGCGGTCGTGATGCTCGGCGCTCGGGGCGATCCGTTCCTGGGCGATGCGTCGCGCCACGTCCTGGATCATCAATTGCTCTTCAGTAAAGCTGAAATCCACGTAGAACCCCTCCCGGGCTGTCTGGTGCGCCATTGTAGCCAACCAGACCATACGCAGGCGTGTGCACGACTTGACCCGGTGCGCCCGCGGGAACAGAATATCTCTATATCGCGATAGGAAGATATTAATGGATCTGGAGGACTGGTCGACCCGGCTGAAGGTGTTCGCCGATGCGACCCGGGTGCGCCTGCTGGCCTTGCTGGAGCAGGAAGAGCTGACCGTGGCCGAGCTGTCGGCAATCACCCGGCTGGCGCAACCGCGCGTGTCCACCCACCTGGCCAAGCTGAAGGAGGCCGGGCTGGTGCGCGACCGCCGCGCCGGCGTGTCGGCCTACTACCGCTTCGACGAGGCGCAGCTGGACCCGGCGCAGCGCGCGCTGTGGCTGGCGCTGAGCACCGGCAGCGACGACCCGCTGTTGCGCCAGGACGCCGAGCGCGTGGCCGCGGTGCTGGCCAATCGCGCCGCCGACCAGAACTGGGCCGATTCGGTGGCCGGCGACATGGAACGCCACTACTCGCCCGGGCGCACCTGGGAAGCGCTGGCGCGCACCGCGTTGCCGCTGCTGGAAACCGGCGACGTGCTCGACATCGCCTCCGGCGACGGCGTGCTGGCCGAACTGGTGGCGCCGCATGCGCGGCGCTACGTGTGCATCGACACCAGCGCGCGGGTGGTGGCCGCGGCCAGCGAACGCCTGCGCCGCCTGAGCAACGTGGAAGTGCGCGAAGGCGACATGCATGCGCTTCCATTCGCCGACGCCAGCTTCGACCTGGTGGTGATGATGCACGCGCTGACCTACGCGGCCAAGCCGGCGCAAGCGGTGGCCGAGTCGGCGCGGGTACTGCGCCCCGGCGGGCGCCTGCTGCTGTGCAGCCTCGCCCGCCACGAACACAAGGCCGCGGTGCAGGCCTATGGCCACGTCAACCTGGGCTTCGCCTCCAAGGAGCTGCGCAAGTTCGTCGACAAGGCCGGACTGGACGTGTCCAGCCTGGAAACCGTGACCCGCGAAAAGCGGCCGCCGCATTTCGAGGTGATTTCGTTGATTGCGGTGAAGCCGGGATTGGGGAATGGAGATTCGGGAATCGCAAAGGCAAAAGCAGGAGCAAGCGCATGAGCATCTCTGACGGTTCTTCTCAGTCCCAGATTCCCTGGCTGCATCCGCAGCGCACGCAAAAGCTGTTGCAGGCCCTGTCCGAACGCATCCTGATCATCGATGGCGCGATGGGCACCATGATCCAGCGCCACGACCTGCAGGAAGCCGACTACCGCGGCGAGCGTTTCGCCGCCGGCTACGACGGCGCGCACGTGCACGGACCCGGTTGCGACCATGCGCCGCAGGGCCACGACCTGAAGGGCAACAACGACCTGTTGCTGCTGTCGCGGCCGGAAGTGATCGCCGGCATCCATCGCGCCTACCTCGACGCCGGCGCCGACCTGCTGGAAACCAACACCTTCAACGCCACCTCGATCAGCCAGGCCGACTACCACCTGGAACACCTGGTCTACGAATTGAACAAGGCCGGCGCGCAGGTCGCGCGCGACTGCTGCGACGCGGTCGAGGCGCTGACTCCGGACAAGCCGCGCTTCGTCATCGGCGTGCTCGGCCCGACCAGCCGCACCGCCTCGATCAGCCCCGACGTCAACGATCCCGGCTTCCGCAACACCAGCTTCGACGAGCTGCGCGGCACCTACCGCGAAGCGGTCGAAGGCCTGATCGACGGCGGCGCCGACACGCTGATGGTGGAAACCATCTTCGACACGCTCAACGCCAAGGCGGCGCTGTACGCGATCGAGGAAGTGTTCGACGCGCGCGGCGGGCGCCTGCCGGTAATGATCTCCGGCACCATCACCGACGCCTCCGGGCGCACCCTGTCCGGGCAGACCGCCGAAGCGTTCTACGCCTCGGTCGCGCACGGCCGGCCGCTGTCGGTGGGGCTGAACTGCGCGCTCGGCGCCAGCGACCTGCGCCCGCACGTGGAGACGCTGGCGCGGATCGCCGACGGCTACGTCAGCGCGCATCCCAACGCCGGCCTGCCCAACGCCTTCGGCGAGTACGACGAGACCCCCGAGGAAATGGCGGCGACGCTGAAAGAGTTCGCCGAATCCGGCCTGCTCAACCTGGTCGGCGGCTGCTGCGGCACCACCCCGGCGCATATCCAGGCGATCGCCGAGGCGGTGCGGGGGCTGCGTCCGCGCACGCCGCTGGCGGCGCAGGCACAGGCGGCCTGAGATGCGCGCGCATCCCCTGCCCCGCTACGCATTCGCAGCGCAGGCGCGCCGCATGGCGTGCGCTGCGCCCGCCGGCCGCGCCTGCGCGTCCACCGCAACGATCCTGGAAGACTGACCATGTCCGTGCGCATTACCCGCCTGTCCGGCCTAGAGCCGCTGCTGCTGACCCCGGACCTGCTATTCGTCAACGTCGGCGAGCGCACCAACGTCACCGGCAGCGCGCAGTTCCGCAAGCTGGTCAAGGAAGAACGCTACGAGGAGGCGGTGGAGGTGGCGCGCCAGCAGGTCGCCAGCGGCGCGCAGATCCTCGACGTCAACATGGACGAGGGCCTGATCGATTCGGAGAAGGCGATGACCCGCTTTCTCAACCTGATCATGTCCGAGCCGGACATCGCGCGCATCCCGATCATGGTCGATTCCTCCAAGTGGAGCGTGATCGAGGCCGGGCTGAAGTGCCTGCAGGGCAAGAGCGTGGTCAACTCGATCTCGCTGAAGGAAGGCGAGGCGGTGTTCATCGAGCACGCGCGCAAGGTGCTGCGCTACGGCGCCGCCGCGGTAGTGATGGCGTTCGACGAGCAGGGCCAGGCCGACACCTGCGCGCGCAAGGTCGAGATCTGCAGCCGCGCCTACAAGGTGCTGACCGAGCAGGTCGGCTTCCCGCCGGAAGACATCATCTTCGACCCGAACATCTTCGCCGTGGCCACCGGCATCGAGGAGCACGACAACTACGCGGTGGACTTCATCGAGGCCACCCGCATCATCCGCAAGACCCTGCCGCATTGCCATGTGTCCGGCGGCGTGTCCAACGTGTCGTTCTCGTTCCGCGGCAACGAGACCGTGCGCCAGGCGATCCATTCGGTGTTCCTGTACCACGCGATCGCCGCGGGCATGGACATGGGCATCGTCAACGCCGGCGGCATGCCGATCTACGACGACCTGGACCCGGACCTGCGCGAGCGCGTGGAGGACGTGATCCTCAACCGCCGCCGCGACGGCACCGAGCGCCTGCTGGAGATCGCCGAGCGCTACAAGGGCAAGAAGGGCCAGAGCAGCGTCGAGGACCTGGCCTGGCGCGAAAAGCCGGTGCGCGCGCGGCTGGCGCATGCGCTGGTGCACGGCGTGGACGCCTACGTGGAGATCGATACCGAGGAAGCGCGGCAGCTGTCCACGCGTCCGCTGGACGTGATCGAAGGCCCGCTGATGGACGGCATGAACGTGGTCGGCGACCTGTTCGGCGCCGGCAAGATGTTCCTGCCGCAGGTGGTCAAGTCGGCGCGAGTGATGAAGAAGGCGGTGGCTTACCTGCTGCCGTACATCGAGGCGGAAAAGCTGCGCACCGGCGACACCGGCAAGTCCAACGGCAAGATCATCATGGCCACGGTCAAGGGCGACGTGCACGACATCGGCAAGAACATCGTCGGCGTGGTCCTGGCCTGCAACAACTTCGACGTGATCGACCTGGGGGTGATGGTGCCGACCCAGACCATCCTCGACCGCGCGCGCGCCGAGAACGCCGACATCATCGGCCTGTCAGGGCTGATCACCCCGTCGCTGGAGGAGATGAGCCACGTCGCCCGCGAGATGCAGCGGCAGGGCTTCTCGATGCCGCTGCTGATCGGCGGCGCCACCACCTCGCGTGCGCACACCGCACTGAAGATCGACCCGCACTACGGCGCGCCGACGGTGTGGGTCAAGGACGCCTCGCGCGCGGTCGGCGTGGCCCAGTCGCTGATCTCCAAGGACCTGCGCGCCGCGTTCGTCGCCGCCAACGACGCCGACTACGCCGAGATCCGCCAGCGCCACAAGAACCGCGGCGACGCCAAGCGTTTGGTATCACTGGAGAAGGCGCGCGCGCAGCGCTTCGACGGCGGCTGGGACGCCTACACGCCGCCGGTGCCGAAGCAGCCGGGCCTGCACGTGTTCGACGACTATCCGCTGCCCGAGCTGATCGAGCTGATCGACTGGACCCCGTTCTTCCAGGCCTGGGAACTGGCCGGCAAGTTCCCGGCGATCCTCAGCGACGCGGTGGTCGGCAGCCAGGCCAGCGAGCTGTACCGCGACGCGCGCGCGATGCTCAAGCGCATCGTCGCCGAGAAGTGGCTGACCGCCAAGGCGGTGTTCGGGCTGTGGCCGGCGAATAGCGTGGGCGACGATGTTGAGGTGATCCTGGGGGATCACCGGGATTCGGGAGTCAGGATTGGGGATTCGCAACAGCCCGCCCAATCCCCAATCCCCAATCCCCAATCCCGGCTTCTCCTGCACTTCCTCCGCCAACAAGTCGACAAACCCGTCGAGCGGCCCGATTTCTGCCTGGCCGATTTCATCGCGCCCAGGGACAGCGGCAAGCAGGACTGGATCGGGGCGTTCGCGGTCACCGCCGGCATCGGCATCGAGCCGCACGTGGCGCGCTTCGAGGCCGAGCACGACGACTACAACGCGATCCTGCTCAAGGCGCTGGCCGATCGCCTGGCCGAGGCCCTGGCCGAGCGCCTGCACCAGCGCGTGCGCCGCGAATTCTGGGGCTATGTCGTCGACGAGGCGCTGGACAACGAGGCGCTGATCGCCGAGAAGTACCGCGGCATCCGCCCTGCCCCCGGCTATCCGGCCTGCCCCGAGCACAGCGAGAAGAAGACCCTGTTCGCGCTGCTCGACGCCGAACGCAATGCCGGCATGTCGCTGACCGAAAGCTTCGCGATGCTGCCGACCGCGGCGGTGTCCGGCTACTACTTCAGCCATCCGCAGAGCCAGTATTTCGTGGTCGGGCGTCTGACCAAGGAACAGGTCGCCGACTACGCGCGGCGCAAGGGCGTGCCGCTGCTGCAGGCGGAGCGCTGGCTGGCCTCGAACCTGGACTACGATCCGGAGTGAGGGGTGTAGGTCCCTCTCATACCGGGACTTATGCCACGGCTGTTCCCTTCTCCCATTGGGAGAAGGTGGCCCGAAGGGCCGGATGAGGGTACGGGCGAAGCCTCGCGTACCCAAACTCAGCGAGACGCTGCGCGCCGCACCCTCACCCCAACCCCTCTCCCGACGGGAGAGGGGCTTAGGCGGTTCCTTCTCCCACCGGGAGAAGGTGGCCCGAAGGGCCGGATGAGGGTACGGGCGCAGCCTCGCGCACCCAAACACCGCGAGCCGCTTCGCGCCGGACCCTCACCCCAACCCCTCTCCCGCAGGGACAGGGGCTAACTGCGCTCAGCGCAGCAGCACCGATACGCCGAGCCCGCCCTGCCAATCCGACGTCGGCGCGGACAAGCCGCGCAGCACCGACAGGTCCAGTTGCACGCGCCCGGCGATCAACCAGGTCAGCCCGGTGCCGAGCGCGCGCATCTCGTCCTCGCCGCCGCCGATGCCGGCTTCGGCATAGACGCTGAGGTTGCCCTGCGCGTAGAACGTGTAGCTCGGCGACACGGTCCAGCCGTGGCCGTCGTCGCTGTCGCTGAGGTTGGCGTACAGCGCGACATTGCGGCTGCCGTCCAGGTCCCAGCCGGCGCTGACGCCGAGGTCGTAGCGATGCCCGTCGTCGCCGTACGGCGCGCGTCCCACCGGCACGGCGGCGGTGCCGAGCACGGCCCAGGAAAACCTGTCGCGCGTGCTCGGCAAGGCCCATTTCAAACCGACGCTGGCATCGCCGCCGCCATGCCCGCGGAAATCCTGGCCGGTGCCGCGCACGCGCTGCCAGACCTGGCTGTCAATGGCCAATTGCAGTTCCGCCTGCGCGCTCAGGCCGATCCGCAGGCGGCTGTCGGCCACGTACTCGGTGCTGCGCACGCCGCCGCTGCGGTCGTAGCTCACGTCCGACAGCGCCTGCTCCCAGGCGACGCTGCCAGCCGGCAGGGTCTGCGATGCGAAGCCGATGCCGGGGCGGTCGAATGCCGGCGCATCGTCGGCATGAGCGATGCGCGTTGCACCCAAAGCGCCGAGCGCCAGCATGAGCGCCGCCGCACGATGCGTTGCGCACGCGCCGCGGCGGCGGACCTGCGCGCGCAACGGCGCAACCGGAATGCCTGTGGTCATGGACTGCCTCCGCAAGAGCGAGCGCCGCCGCTCACAACGTCGTGCCCGATTCTGCCTGCACCGCCTTGAAGTGCGCCGTGAAGCTCGGCAACAGCAGCCGATTGCCGTAGCCGCTGAGGTGATCGGCATCGAAGAACAGCGGGTGCCCGTCGCGCATGCCAGCGCAACGCTGCGGCTCGCATAGTACCGGCAACGGGTCCCAAACCGACGCATGCGGCAACCGCGCGGCGATCCGCTGCAGGCTCTGCAGCACCGGCGCGCGGTAGCGTTCCATCGTGTCGCGCTGGATCTGCGTGCCGCGCGCGCAGATCGCGTTGCCGCGGTTGAACCAGTCCGAACAGCGGTACGGCGGCGCGCGCAGCAACGGCTTGGGCGCTTCGAACACGATGCGCACGCCGCGCTGCGCCAGCGGCTGCAGCAGCGCGACCGCCGCCTCCTCGCCGGAGGCGCGTACCGCCTGCGCCTGCGCACTGTCCTGCTCGGCCATCACCGCCGCCTCGTCGAACAGTTGGGTCTGCTCGGCCAGGCGCAGCAGCCGCAGCGCGGGCAGGAACAGCACATCGCCGTCGCGCGCCTGCGCCTGCACGTCGGCCAGGGTGCTGCGCTCGTAGGCCTGACAACCGGCATGCGTCGCCTGCCAGGCCTGCAGGCCGACGATCGGACAGCCGCCGACGCCGTACAGGCGCACCGCCACGCCGCTCTGCAGCGCGAAGCGGCGCAGCAGTTCGTTGTAGGCCAGCGCATGCGAATCGCCGGCGACGAACAGCTGCCCGCCATCGCGGTTACGCAAGTCGCAATCGCCGCGCTCGAACAGCTTGGCGCTGCCGACCTGCAGCTCCGCGCGTCCGGTCTTCAGCGTGCAATGCGGGAACTCCTTGCGCATGCCCTTGGCATACGCGTACCAGTCCAGCGGATGCCGGCTCACCGTGCTCAGCGAGTAATAGCGCTGCGTATCCAGCAACAGCGCATGCGCGCCGGCGGCGAGCAGGATCAGGCCCAGCCCGGCGGCGATGGTGCGTGCCGGGGTGCGCATCCTGCCGATGCGGCCGCTGCGCCACGGCAGTTCCACCCAGCGGTACGACGCGATCGCCAGCACCGCCACCAGCAGCAACGCCAGCGCCTTGGCCAGCGCCGACTCCAGGCCCACGGTCCAGCGAAACAGCACGAAGACCGGCCAATGCCACAGGTACAGCGAATAGGAGACGCGGCCGATCGCCACCACCGCGCGCTGCGACAGCGCTCGCTTGATCCAGCCGGCCGGCGCGCCATGCAGCAATCCCAGCAGGCCCAGCGTGCCCAACACCGGCCACAGGCCATCGGGCCACGGCGAGTACCCGGGGCGCGCACGCCACAATCCGTAACCGACCAAGCCCAGCGCCAATGCCAGCAGCGGCGAACGCCAGTTCCAGGCCGCATGCGGCGCTGGCACGGCGCCGGCATCGAAGCGCCCGCTCAGCGCCAGTGCCTGGTACAGCAGCACACCGCTGCCCAGTTGCCAGAAGCGCGCGGTGGTCAGGTAGAACGCATCGCCGGCCTCGCCGCCGCCGCGGCTGCGCAGCAGCGCATACGCCAGCGAGCCGGCCGAGGCCAGCGCCACCAGCAGCGTCGACCACACGCGGCCGCGGCCGCCACGGTTCCAGGCCAGGAACAGCAACGGGAACAGCAGGTAGAACTGCTCTTCAACGCCCAGCGACCAGGTATGCGTATACGGATTGAACTCGGCCTTCGGCGAGAAATAATCGTTGCCGGTCGCGGCCAGCACCCAGTTGCTGAGGCCGACGAAGGCCATGCGCCCGGTCTTGGCGCTGGTCTCGCTCAACCAGGAGTCGGGAATGAACAGGCCGCTGGCCAGCGCGGTGATCAGCAGGCAGGCCACCAGCGCCGGCGCGATGCGGCGCATGCGCCGCGCATAGAACTGCGCGAACACGCCCAAGCTGCCGGCTGTGGGCAAGCGTTGCAGCGAGGCGCTGACCACGAAGCCGGAGATCACGAAGAACACGTCGACGCCGGTGAAACCGCCCGGCAGCCAGGCCGGATCCAGGTGGTAGGCGATGACCGCCAGCACCGCGAGCGCGCGCAGTCCATCGATATACGGCAGATAGCCGCCCGCCGCGTGTGCGGGCGATGACGTGCGCAGGCGCTCGTTCCCTGCGCTCCCCATCCCTGGGAAAGCCATGCTTACCAGACCAGATCGTCGGGGATCTGGTACTTCGGATCGGCGTAGGGATCTTCTTCGGCTGTGGCGTTCGGATCGACCCGCAACGCCACCGACGCCGGGAAGATCGCCTCGGCCTGATCCAGCAGCGCCGCCGTCACCAGCAGGTAGCGGCCGTTCTGCTGCAGCACGCCCAGCTCGCCGGCATTGAGCGCCTTGAGCTGCTCGGCGGTGACATAGATGCGCTTGATCTTGCCGCCATAGGGGAAGTGGCGGGCGATGTCGGCCTCGGCATGATTCAGCGCCTGGTCCTTCACCAGTTCGTCGAGCTTGGCCCGCGCCTCGCGGCGCAGCCGCGCCTGCTCCTGCTTGAGCCGTTCGGCCTCGATGCGCTCGTCCTTCTCGCGCTGCGCACGGATCGCATAGGCCTTGGCCAGGTCGATGTCCTCGCGCGTGCGCGGCGGCCGTGCGGCATGCGGCCGCGCCGGCTGTTGGCCAGGCGCGCCCTGCGGCCTGCCCGCACCCTGCGGACGGCCGCGGCCGTCGCCTGCCGCATGCGGAGGACGAGCGGCACCGTCGCCACGCGGACGGCCGGCGCCGTCATGCGCGCGCGCGCCACCGGGCTTGCCGGCGGCGTGCGGGCGTTCGCCACGCGCGCCTGGCGGCTTGTGGCCATGCACCGGATGCTGGCCGGGCCGCCCGCGCGACGGCTGCGCGGGCGTGGCGTTGCGCTCTGGGCGTTCGGGTTTCGGCACAGGCTTGAAGCCCAGGCCCAGCAGCTGGTCGCGGAGGGTATCGCTCATCGTGGCAGGATCGGATCGGTATCAATAATGCGGAGGGGGTGGTTCGTCGGCGGCGTCGGCATACAGCGTGCTGCGCACCTTGCCCAGGTCTTCGAGCAGGTGGCGCAACAGCACGGCGTTGCGTTGGCTTTCGGCGCGTGCCTCGGCCAACGCATCGCTGACCTCGGACAGCGCCTGTTCCTGGAAGGACAGGCGCGTCTCCAGCTCGATCAACCGGTTCTCCAGCAGTCGATCCTGGGTGGAGAAATCATGCTTCACTGATCGAACGCCCGCGGCCGATGCCATAGTAAGCGAGGCCGAAGGTCTCGATTTCCTGCGGATCGTAGAGATTGCGGCCGTCGAACACCACCGCGTCGCCGAGCAGTTCCTTCATCCGGGTGAAATCCGGGCTGCGGAACTGCTTCCATTCGGTGACCACGACCAGCGCGTCGGCGCCTTCCAGCGCAGCGAAGGCATCCTCGCAGAAGCTCAGGTCGTCGCGTTCGCCGAAGATGCGCTTGGCTTCCTCGGTCGCCTCCGGATCGTAGGCACGCACCGTCGCCCCGGCCTCCCACAGCTGCGCCAACAGGCGGCGGCTGGACGCGGCGCGCATGTCGTCGGTATTGGGCTTGAACGCCAGGCCCCACACCGCGAAGGTCTTGCCGGCCACGCTCTGGCCGCCGTAGTGGCGCTGGATCAGCTCGTACAGATGGCCCTTCTGCGCCTCGTTGACCGCTTCCACCGCGTCCAGCAGCTTGGCCTCGTGGCCGTACTGCTGCGCGGTGCGCGCCAACGCCTGCACGTCCTTGGGGAAGCACGAGCCGCCGTAGCCGGCGCCCGGGTAGATGAAGTGCCAGCCGATGCGCGGATCCGAGCCGATGCCCTGGCGCACCTTCTCCACGTCGGCGCCGACCCGCTCGGCGATGTTGGCGATCTCGTTCATGAAACTGATCTTGGTCGCCAGCATCGCGTTGGCCGCGTACTTGGTCAGCTCGGCCGAACGCACGTCCATCTCCACGATGCGGTCGTGGTTGCGGTTGAATGGCGCGTACAGGCGGCGCAGGCGCGCGGCGGTGCCCGGCTTGCTGCTGCCGATCACGATGCGGTCCGGACGCATGCAGTCGGCGACGGCGTCGCCTTCCTTCAGGAATTCCGGGTTGGACACCACGTCGAACTCGATCGTCTCGCCGCGCTTGTCCAGCTCGGCGGCGATCGCCGCGCGCACCTTGTCGGCGGTGCCGACCGGCACCGTCGACTTGTTGACCACCACCGTCGGTCCCTGGATGTGCTGGCCGATGGTGCGGGCCACTGCGAGGACGTACTGCAGATCGGCGCTACCGTCCTCGTCCGGCGGCGTGCCGACGGCGATGAACACGATATCTCCATGCGCGATGGCGCTGGCCGCGTCGGTGGTGAAGAACAGCCTCCGTGCGGCGTGATTGGCCTTGACCATCGGCGAGAGGCCAGGCTCGTAGATCGGGACCACGCCCTTGTTGAGCCCATCCACTTTGGCTTGGTCGATGTCCACGCATACCACGTGATGGCCTACCTCGGCCAGACAGGTTCCGGTGACAAGCCCGACATAGCCGGTGCCGAATATCGCTACGCGCATGTAATCTCCTTTCGGTTATTGAAGGATGCCCAACAGTTCCACGTCGAAGGTGAGCATGGAATCCGGGCCGATCGGGCCGCCCGGCGTGCCCTGCGGGCCGTAGCCCAGGTTCGACGGAATCCAGAAACGGTACTTGGAGCCGACCGGCATCAGCGCCACGCCCTCGCTCCAGCCCGGCACCACCTGGCTGAGCGAGAACTCGGCCGGCTGCCCGGTCTTGTACGAGCTGTCGAACACTTCGCCATTGAGCAGCTTGCCTTCGTAGTTCACCCGCACCTTGCTGGTCGGCATCGGCCGTTCGCCACTGCCCTGGCGCAGCACCATGTACTGCAGGCCCGACGGCGTGGTGACCACGCCCTTCTGGGTCTTGTTCTGGGCCAGGAAGGCGTTGCCCTTCTCGCGGTTCTCGGTCGACGCGGCGGCCTGCTTGGAGGCGCTGTAGGCCTGCAGCGTGGCGGCCGCCTGCTCCTGGGTCATCGCGGTGTCGCCCTTGGCGAACACGGTGCGTACCGCGCCCATCAAGATGCCCAGATCGATCTCGTTCTGGATCCGCGCCAGCGACGGGCCGACCGCGCGATCGCCGAGCATCAGGCCCACGTTCTGCTTGGACACCGGCGGCGGCTGGCTGCCCGGCGCCATGCCCGGGATCGGCTGCCCGGCGCGCGCGGCCATCTGCGTACGCAATGCGGTATCGGTGGCCTGCGCCTGCTCGTCGGACAACAACGGCTTGCCGCCCTTGAACGCGTTCTCGATCGCGCGCTGCATGGCGTCCAGATCGATGTCCTGGGCGATGGGCTCGAACGAGCGCGCCACGTCCATGCCGATCGCATAGCTGACCTTCTGCTTATCGCTGCTCAGCGCCGCCGGCTTGGCCGCCGCCGGCGCCTGCGCGGACGCGCTGCCCGCCACCACCGCCATCCCCATCAACAGCGACGCCACGGCGCCGCGCATTCCCATCTTCATTCGCTACTTTCCTGGAAGTGAATTAGAGGCGCCGCCATGGCGCAGAGGCCGCATTGTCGCATGCGCGGCAACGATATCGACCCGGATTCAATGTGATCCCGGCTGCGCTTTCAGTTCGCGTTCGATGGCCGCACGCAGGGCCGGATCGTCCGGCGCGATCTTGCTGGGGAACTGCGCGACCACGCGTCCGTCGCGCGCGATCAGATACTTGTGGAAGTTCCAGCCTGGCGCCACGCCGGTGGCCTTGGTCAATTGCTGGTACAGCGGCGTCGCCTCGGTGCCGAGCACATGCACCTTCTCGAACATCGGGAACTTGACCCCGTAGGTCAGCGTGCAGAATTCCTGGATCTGCTTCTCCGAACCGGGCTCCTGCCCCTTGAAGTCGTTGGACGGGAAACCGAGCACGCTGAAACCCTGCGCGGCGTAGCGCTGCTGCAGCTGCTCCAGGCCGTCGTATTGCGGGGTGAAGCCGCACTTGCTGGCGGTATTGACCACCAGCAGCACCTTGCCGCCGTAGGTCTTGTTCAGATTCACCTTGTCCTTGCCGGCCAGCGGACGGTAGTCCTGGTCCAGCAGCGACGCCGCCCAGGCACTGCCGACGGTGCCGGCAGCGGCCAGGATCGCGAGGAAAAACAAGCGTTTGGATAGTTTCATCGGGGCACCGTAAGGAGAAAGGGAAACGCGCAGGCACTAGGCCATGAGTTGGGGTGGTCGCTGTGTTGACATGACGTGTGACGGTGTTATAGTTAAATACAACACCACTCACCCAGAGCAGGGGAAACGATGAACCTCCAACGCATGCAGCGCAGCCTTCCGGCCATGGTCATCGTCGGCGCCCTGTTCTCGGTGAGCTGGGTCGGCGCCCAAGGTAGCCAGGGACGGTCGCCCGATTATGGCGCCAGCGAGCCGCAGGAAGACAGCCGCGCCCCTCCCGCCGCGCCCGCGCCGGTACGGCGGATGCGCGCATCGCTGTCGATGCCCTATTTCTCCTTCGCGCACACGCTGCGTCCACGGAGCTGACCATGAGCGATATCCAATGGAGCGATGGCGCTCCGATCTACCGCCAGCTGAAGGATCGCGTGATCGCGATGATGCTGGATGGAATCATCAAGCCCGGCGACGCGCTGCCTTCGGTGCGCCAGGTCGCCGCCGAATACCAGCTCAACCCGATCACCGTGTCACGTGCCTACCAGGAACTGGCCGACGAGGCCCTGGTCGAGAAGCGCCGCGGGCTGGGCATGTTCATGACCGAGGAAGCGGCCAAGAAGCTGCGCGGCAGCGAACGCGACCGCTTTCTCAACGAAGAGTGGCCATTGGTGCTGGAACGGATCCAGCGCCTGGGCCTGACATTGGAAGACTTGTTGCCACCGGGGAAAACACCATGACTGCCGCTGTCGCCGCATCCGAATCCGTCGTCTCCGCGCGCTCGCTGCGCAAGACCTACAACCACAAGCCGGCGCTGGCCGATACCTCCTTTGCGATCGCGCCGGGCCGCATCGTCGGCCTGATCGGTCCCAACGGCGCCGGCAAGACCACCGCCTTGAAAGCAGTGCTCGGCCTGACCGCGGTCGAGGGCGAACTGCGTGTGCTGGGCATGGACCCGCGCAAGCAACGCAACGAGCTGATGAACGACGTGTGCTTCATCGCCGACGTGGCGGTGCTGCCGCGCTGGATGCGGGTGCGCGAGGCGATCGACTTCGTCGCCGGGGTGCATCCGCGCTTCGACCGCGCCAAGTGCGAGCGTTTCCTGGCCAACACCAAGCTCACGCCGAAGCTGCGCGTGCGCGAAATGTCCAAGGGCATGATCGTGCAGCTGCACCTGGCGCTGGTGATGGCCATCGACGCGCGCCTGCTGGTGCTCGACGAGCCCACCCTGGGCCTGGACATCCTGTACCGCAAGGAGTTCTACCAGCGCCTGCTGGAAGACTACTTCGACGAACAGAAGACCATCATCATCACCACCCACCAGGTCGAGGAGATCGAGCACATCCTCACCGACGTGCTGTTCATCCGCGACGGCCGCATCGTGCTCAGCGCCGACATGGAGCACATGGCCACGCGCTACACCGAACTGCTGGTGCCTGCCGAGCGCATCGACGCGGCGCGCGCGCTGCAGCCGATCGACGAGCGCGGCCTGCCGTTCGGCAAGACCGTGTTCCTGTACGACGGCGTGCCGCAGGCGCAGCTGGCCGCGCTGGGCGAAACCCGCAACCCCGGCCTCGCCGACCTGTTCGTCGCCATCATGAAGGGGACCTACGCATGAACGCACCCGCCAAGTCCATCTCGCCGCTGTCCACCTTCAAGTGGCTGCTGAAGCGCGAATTCTGGGAACACCGCGGCGGTTTCCTGTGGGCGCCGGTCATCGCCGGTGCGGTGGTCACCGTGATGTACGCGGTGCTGGCGCTGATCGGCACCATCGCCGGCCACGGCAACGACAGCAACGGCATCAACGTCGACGGCGGGCCGGAGAAGCTGCACGAGATCGTCGGTGCGGTCGGCGACGGCACCATGCTGGCCGGCGTGGTCATCGCCTGCATCGTGCTTGGCTTCGTGGTGTTCTTCTACGCGCTGGGCTCGCTGTACGACGACCGCCGCGACCGCAGCGTGCTGTTTTGGAAGTCGCTGCCGCTGTCGGACCTGAGCACGGTGCTGTCCAAGGCCGTCTGGGCGCTGCTGCTGGCGCCGATCGTGGCGATCGGCATCGGTCTGCTGATCGGCGTCGCCCTGTGGGTGATCACCGCACTGACCATCTCGGTCAACGGCATCACCCAGAGCAGCGCGGTGTTCACCCACTCGCATCCGCTGCGCATCATCGGCGGCGTGCTGTCGAACCTGCCGATCTACGTGATGTGGTCGCTGCCGACCATCGGCTGGCTGATGTTCTGCTCGGCCTGGGCGCGCACCAAGCCGTTCCTGTGGGCGGTGCTGATCCCGGTCCTGGGCTGCGTGATGGCGAGCATGATGGGCATCCTGCCGATGCTGCACGTGAACCACAACGCGATCTGGTACACGGTGGTCTACCGTGGCCTGCTGAGCGTGCTGCCGGGCACCTGGCTGCCGGTGCTCAGCGAGAGCGCGCCGCCGATGCAGATCGACGGTGCCCAGGACTTGGCCAACGCAATCCAACTCAGCGACGCCTGGCGCATCTTCCAGAGCGCCGACATCTGGATCGGCGCGGCGATCGGCGTGGCCTTCATCGTCGCGGCGATCTACCTGCGCCGCTGGCGCGACGAAGCCTGATCCGCAGCGTTCTCCCTTTCCCGATTCCCTCTTTGCATATGGAGTTCACGATGATGCGCAAGACCTTGCTGCTGTCCGCGCTGCTGCTGGTACCGGCCCTGGCCCTGGCCGACGAATGCCGGCATTCCGAGCCGCGCAACCTGAAACTGGATCTGGCCGGCGCCAAGAATGTGATCTTCGACGCGCAGCAGAACAACCTCAAGCTGACCGGCGCCAGCGGTGCCGCGTTCGAACTGCGCGGCCGCGCCTGCGCCTCCGATGCGGACATGCTCAAGGAGCTCACCGTGCGCCAGCGCCGCGAAGGCGACACGCTGATCGTGACCTTGCAGCACGACGGCAAGATCCACGGCATCAGCTCGGGCACCCGCTACGCCTACCTGGACCTGGCCGGCAGCGTGCCGAGTTCCCTGCCCGTGCAGTTGCGGCTGGGCTCCGGCGATGCCGACATCGGCGGCGTGGCCTCGCTCGACGCCACGGTCGGCTCCGGCGACCTGCATGCGCACGGCGTGCGCGGCGCGGTCAGCGCCACGGTGGGATCGGGCGACATCGAACTGCGCGACATCGGCAGCCTCAGCCTGCCGACGTTGGGTTCGGGCGACGTCAAGGCGAGCCAGGTCGGCGGCGACGTCAAGATCGGCACCGTCGGCTCCGGCGACCTGACCGTGCACGGCGTGCGCGGCGCGGTGCAGATCGGCAGCATCGGCTCCGGCGATGCGCAGTTGCGCGACGTGACCGGCAGCGTGGCGCTGCAATCGATCGGCTCCGGCGACCTGGAAGTCAACGGCGTCGGTGGCAACCTCACCGTGGAGCGGGTCGGCAGCGGCGACATCCACCACAGCGGCGTGCGCGGCAGCGTCAACGTGCCCAAGCCGCGCTGAGCCGCGGCCTTCCCTTCTCGCTTCGACCGAGGACACACCCATGCAGCATCGTTCCCTGCCGTTGGCCGGCATCGCCCTGATCGCGCTATTGGCCCTGGCCGCCTGCCAGCCCTCGACCCCGCAGTCCGACCGGACGACCAGCAACACACCCAGCGCGCGCAGCCTGAGTTTCGACAACGGCGACATCACCCTGAAGGTGTCTGGGCAACCGCCGGCGACCATCACCCGCACCGGCGAGTTGCTGATCGACGGCAAGCAGGTCGCGCTCGACGCTGAACAGCACGCCGTGCTGGCTCGCTATCGCGAACAACTCGGCGCGGTCGGCATGCAGGGGCTGGAGGTCGGCAAGCAAGGCGCCGCACTCGGCGTGAAAGCGGCCGGCGACGCGCTGGCCGGGGTCATCAGCGGCAACACCGAGCATGTCGGCGAGAACATCGAGGCACAGGCCGAGAAGCTCAAGCAGGAAGCGCTGAAGATCTGCGCGCAGGTGGCGACGCTGCGCCAGGCGCAGGACACGCTGGCGCAGAAAGTACCGGCGTTCCGCCCCTACGCCAGCCTGGACGCCAGCGACATCAGCGACTGCGACAAATCGGTCAAGTAATTGCGGCGGTCCCGGCCTAAAATGGCCGGGACCCTCCTGCTCCGAACCGATCGATGAAGAAGACGCTAGTCGCCTGGTTTTCCCTGATCGCGCTGTGCCTGCTGCTGGCGGGGTGCGGCGCGCGCGACGGCGCAGCTTCGTCCTCGCGCGCCGAACGCGGCAAGCCGCGCGTGTCGGTGGACAGCATGAGCGTGATGCTGCGCCGCGCGCCGGCCGCCAACGCCTCGATCGGCCCCGACGGCAGCCTGCGCATCGACGACATCGAACTGCCGTTGCCGCAGGCGCAACGCACCCAGCTGCAACAGCTGTTCATGCACTTGCAAATGCAGCGCCAGCGCACCCTGGAAACCGCGGCGCCGGACCCGAACATGCGCTCGGTCGGCTTCGCCACCACGCCGGAGATCGGCGCCCTGCAGAGCGCGTTGCTGCGCGACATCCCGTCGCTGCAGCCGTACCAGGAAAGCTTCGGCAACCTGCAGGCGGAGCGGCGCTGAAGTAGCTGGCGCCTGCCGCACACACGCCATCGGTCGCGACCGCGGCGGTGGCGATGGACGTGCAACGCCGGATCCTGTCGCGGCTGAAGCCGCACCTACAGTGCACCCGGCATTCCATCGCAGCCTCCCCTGTAGGAGCGGCTTCAGCCGCGACAAGCACGGTGGCAAAGGTTCCGGCTTCGATACCGTCGAGGCTGGAGCCCCTCCTACAGTGCATCTAGCTGGCGATCCCATAACCCAGTTGTGGGAGCGAATTCAGTCGCGACGCGCGAAGCCATGAAGGTAGGCTTCGGAACTGTGTTGCGGCT
This sequence comes from Xanthomonas sp. GW, assembly GCF_014236815.1. Taxonomy (NCBI): domain Bacteria; kingdom Pseudomonadati; phylum Pseudomonadota; class Gammaproteobacteria; order Lysobacterales; family Lysobacteraceae; genus Xanthomonas; species Xanthomonas sp. GW. Next base: position 2,316,851 of record NZ_CP051189.1, on the reverse strand, counting down.
GATTAGCCGATCTGCCGGAAGCTCGACGTCCTCCGGCCACCCACATCCGCATTTCAAATGCGACACGCCAGCCAGCATGGCACAGCACCCGCCGCACCATGCGGGCACGCCTCAGCCGCCGCCGCCCGCGCCGGCGTGGATGCCGCCCTTGGTCAGCGCCGCCGGGTCGAGCAGCTTGCGCAGTTCGGCTTCGCCCAGGCCGCTGTCCTCCAGCGCGATCTCCAGCACCGGGCGGTTCTCCTTGTAGGCGCGCTTGGCGATCGCCGCGGCTTTTTCGTAGCCGATGATCGGATTCAACGCGGTGACCAGGATCGGATTGCGGTCCAGGGTCTCGCGGACCCGGTCCTCGCGCACCTTCAGCCCGGCGATCGCCGAATCGGCCAGCAGCCGCGACACGTTGGCCAGCAGGTTGATCGAATCCAACAGGTTGGCCGCGATCAGCGGCAGCGCCACGTTCAACTGGAAGTTGCCGGTCTGCCCGGCCACGGTGATCGCGGTGTGGTGGCCGATGACCTGCGCGCAGACCATCACCGTGGCCTCGGGAATGACCGGATTGACCTTGCCCGGCATGATCGAGCTGCCCGGCTGCAGTGCCGGCAACTCGATCTCGCCGAGGCCGGCCAGCGGTCCGGCATTCATCCAGCGCAGGTCGTTGGCGATCTTGATCAGCGCCACCGCCAGCGCATTGAGCTGGCCGGACAGTTCCACCGCATCGTCCTGCGCCGCCAGGCCTTCGAACTTGTTGTCGGCGCTGTCGAACTTGCAACCGGTCAGCGCGGACAGCGCCTTGGCCACCTTGCCGCCGAAGCGCGGATCGGCATTGATCCCGGTGCCGATCGCGGTGCCGCCCAACGGCAGCCGGCGCAGCCGCTTGAGGCTGTCCTGCAGCCGCTCCTGCGCCGAGGCCAGCTGCGCCGACCACGCGCCGAACTCCTGGCCGAAGGTCAGCGGCATCGCATCCATCAGGTGCGTGCGCCCGGTCTTGACCACCTTGTCCAGTTGCTTGGCACGCTTGTCGATGACCTTGCGCAGGTGCTTCAACGCCGGCAGCAGCTGTTCCTGCGTGGCGAGTTGGGCGGAGACGCGGATCGCGGTCGGCACCACGTCGTTGGAACTCTGGCCGAGGTTGACGTGGTCGTTCGGATGCACCGCCGGCGCGCCCGGCTTGGCCGCGCGCGAAGCCAGCGTGGCGATGACCTCGTTGGCATTCATGTTGGACGAGGTGCCCGAGCCGGTCTGGTAGATGTCGATCGGGAAGTGCGCATCGTGCCTGCCGTCGGCCACCTCCAGCGCGGCCGCCTGCACTGCCTTGGCCACGGCCTTGGGCAGCAGTTCCAGGTCGGCGTTGACCCCGGCCGCGGCGGCCTTGATCAGGCCCAGCGCGCGGATGAAGCCGCGCGGCATCGGCTGCCCGGACACCGGGAAATTCTGCACCGCACGCTGGGTCTGGGCACCCCACAGCGCCTCGGCCGGCACCTGCAACTCGCCCATGCTGTCGTGCTCGACCCTGAATTTGTCGCTCATTGCGCAATCTCCACATCTGCATAAAAGGAATCCACCCGGCGCTGTCGCGAGGGACGTCCGGGAAGGCAGGCTGGCGGAGCTGCGGCTGGCGCAGGCATTATCCGCGGCACAGCGCCCGGCGTCAGCAGTGTGCGCCAAGGGTTGTTAGCAAGGCCTGGAGGCACGGCGCAGCCGCCGCATGGCGATGCGGACGGCACGCATCATCCAGCCATGCCGCTGCCGATGCATGCCTCGCGGATGTCGGAGTCTTGGCCAGTACCGCGCAGGAAGTGAAGCGGCGGCCAGGCGTTGGCCGAGCGCGCCAAGCGCGCCTGGCACGGATGCGATCGGATCGAACGCGGGAATCGGCCAGCGGTGGCGAAGGCCGGGGCACTTCGGCAGCGGCCGGCGCGACATCGCCGCGCGGCCGGGTTCCCGATCCAGGCGCAGCGGCGGCCGCGTTGCCGCCGGCCGCCGCGACCTGCGGTTACTGGCGGTTGCTCTGAAAGACCAGGTCGTTGTACTTCTTCAGCAGCCGTCCCGGCGAGCCTTCCGGCGCCAGCGTCGGGTTGTCCAGCCAGCCCTGTTCCATGCGGCTGTACGGGGTCTTGTCGACGACCCGCTTGATCCGCGCCTTGCCTTCCTTGCGGAAGTTCTCCGCGGCGGTCTCGAAACTGTTCCAGTCCAGTTTGCCCGGTTCCTGGTCGGCGACCTTGGCGTGCGCTTCGTCGGACAGCGTGTTGAAGCCGTCGAGCAAGGCCGTGGCCTTGGCCGTATCGAACGCATCCTCCTGCAACAGGGCAACGATGTCTTTGGCCTCGAGCATCATCGACATCCGGTAGAAGTCGCGGGTGCGGCCTTCGGCCTTTTCCATGGCCTTCAGTTGCTCGCGCTGCGCGGCGTCGTTCTGCGCATCCAGTTCGGCGCTGAACGCATGGCTCGCCTCGGAAAACTCGGACAGGGCCGCCATCAGCGGCGCATGCAGCTGCTTGCCCTTGGCGAACCCGTCGTCCTGATAGTCCTCGCGCTCGTAGTAATCGCGCACCTGGTTGCCGAGCGGCTGCAGCGCCTTCAGCGCCGTCGCGTAACGCTTCGCGGCGGCATCCAGGGCCGGCAGCAGCGGTTTGGCGGCGACCGCCTGCTGCATCGGCGCATCGCAGACCTTCATGTCGTACTCGTCGATCTTGGCCGGCCCGTACACGCTCGTTTCCTTGCCGGTGGGACCGGCGGCGGGATCCTTCATCCAGCCGACATAGGACTGGGCGCCGCGGTGGATGTCCGCATCGACCTTGTTGAAGCACTCGATGTACGCGTTGAGCTTGCTGGTCAGCGCCTCGTGCGGATCGCTCGCGGCTTGGTCGGCGGGCGCCTTGCCATCGGCCGGGCCGGCAGGAGCAGCCGAGGGCTTGCCGCCGCAGGCGACCAGGAAAACGGAGACGGCAGCGGCCAGCGCAGCCAGGCGGAAGCGGGAAGTCATAGGAGCACGTCCTTGTTGAAAACGATTACAGCCGCGCATTTTAGCAACGAGCGTTTGTCATGCGCCAGCGCACGCGCTGTCGCGGAACAGGACTTCGGTCGGCCGCGGCGGTCGTGCCCGCGAGCGTAAGCCTGCTCACCGATGTGCTGCGGCCGTCGGCACGGCATGGCCGGTGCGCGGCCGGCGTAGAATATGCGCCCCACCGCTGCCGCCCTGCCCCTGCCCATGTCGGATTCCGCCCTGCTCGCCCTGTCCCCGCTCGATGGCCGCTATGCCGGCAAGGTCGATGCCCTGCGGCCGATCTTCTCCGAATACGGCCTGATCAAGGCCCGGGTGAAGGTGGAAATCGAATGGCTGCTGGCGCTGGGCGCCGAGCCGGGCATCGCCGAGCTGCCCGCGTTCTCGGCGGCCGCCACGCAGCGGCTGCGTGCGCTGGCCGACGGCTTCGGCGTCGAGCACGCGGCGCGGGTCAAGCAGATCGAGCGCACCACCAACCACGATGTCAAGGCGGTGGAGTACTTCATCAAGGAGCAGCTGAAGGACGACGCCGAACTCGGCCCGGCGCTGGAATTCGTGCATTTCGCCTGCACCAGCGAGGACATCAACAACCTCAGCTACGGGCTGATGCTGGAGCAGGCGCGGCGCGAGGTGCTGCTGCCGACGCTGGACGGCGTCGCCGCCACCCTGCGCGCGCTCGCCCATGCCCAGGCCGCGCAGCCGATGCTGTCGCGCACCCACGGCCAGACCGCCTCGCCGACCACGCTGGGCAAGGAGATCGCCAACGTGGTCGCGCGCCTGGAACGCCAGCGCCGGCAGATCGCCGCGGTCGAACTGACCGGCAAGATCAACGGCGCGGTCGGCAACTACAACGCGCACGTGGCCAGCTATCCGGACGTGGACTGGCCGGCCTTCGCGCAGCGCTTCGTGGAAGGCCTGGGCCTAGTGTTCAACCCCTACACCACCCAGATCGAGCCGCACGACAACGTCGCCGAACTCGGCGATGCCACCCGCCGCGCCAATACCATCCTGATCGACCTGGCCCGCGACATCTGGGGCTACATCTCGCTAGGCTACTTCAAGCAGAAGCTCAAGGAAGGCGAAGTCGGCTCCTCGACCATGCCGCACAAGGTCAACCCGATCGACTTCGAGAACGCCGAAGGCAACTTCGGCATCGCCAATGCGCTGTTCGAGCACTTCAGCGCCAAGTTGCCGATCAGCCGCTGGCAGCGCGACCTCACCGACTCCACCGTGCTGCGCGCGCTCGGCACCGCGTTCGGCCACAGCCAGGTGGCGCTGGATTCGCTGGCCAAGGGCCTGGGCAAGCTGACCGTCAATCCCGAGCGCCTGGATGGCGACCTCGACGCGGCCTGGGAAGTGCTGGCCGAAGCCGTGCAGACGGTGATGCGCCGCCACGGCCTGCCCAACCCGTACGAGCAGCTCAAGGCGCTGACCCGCGGCCAGGGCATCACCGCCGCCTCGATGCAGGCCTTCGTCGAAACCCTGGAACTGCCGGAGGACGCCAAGCAACGCCTGCGGGCGCTGACCCCGGGCGGCTACATCGGCCTGGCCGAGCGCCTGGCGCGCGCGATCTGAGCCAGACGCGCCGGTCGCCCCCTCGCCGGCGCGGCAACACCGCCTTCGAACCCCGACAAGGAGATATGCGATGACACGGAATCCGTTTCTCTGCCTGCTGCTGCTGGCGTTGGCAGCCTGCACACAGAAGCCCTCGCCCTCCGGCACCGATGCCGCCGTTGCGACCACAACCGCAGCGGCCGCGCCTGCCGCCACCACGACGGCCGCGGCGCCGATCGCGCCGGTGCCTGCAGTCCCCAGCATGTCGGCACAAGCGACGAGCGACGCGCAGGCCAGCGGCCAGCCGGACGGCGAACGTCCGACGCTGATGGTGACCTCGACCAGCGGCACGATCGACTGCGACGGCCACAACGTGGACATCACCGGCCGCGATGCCAGGCTCGTGCTGCGCGGACAGTGCGGCATGATCGCGTTGCTGGGCGCGAACGGCACCTTGCAGATCGAGCATGCCGAAGGCGTGCGCGTGGTCGGCGACAACGCGCAGGTGGTCATGAGCAGCGACACCAAGAATGTCGAGCTGTTCGGCCGCCACGGCAACCTGCAGATGGGCCGCATCGAGACACTGGCGGTGCCGGGCGACGAAAACCAGTTGCGCGCGGTCGCCATCGGCTCGGCGACCCTGCACGGCAGCAAGAACCAGCTCACCCAGCAAACCGGCACGGCACAGGTCCAGGACTACGGCCGCGACAATCAGATCGCCGGCAACTGAGCGTGCCGACGCCACGCGGCCGGCCGCCCGCGGCCGGACCGCGCAGCGCGCTCAGGTCCTGACGAAGATCTCCACGCGCCGATTCAACTGCCGTCCGGCGGGATTGTCCTGGCCTTGCAACTGGTTCGGCGCCACCGGACGCGATTCGCCATAGCCCTTGGCGGACGCCTTCAGCGCCAGTCCGCGCGCCCGTAGCGCCTCGAGCACCGCCGCGGCACGGCGTTCGGACAAGACCTGGTTGTAGTCGTCGCCGCCTTTGCTGTCGGTATGCCCGCCCACTTCCAGGTCGCGCGCCTGCACGGTACCGAGCGCGGTCGCCAGCGTGTCGAGCACCTTTGCGGCATCGGCGCGGATCTGCGACTTGTCGAAGTCGAACAGGACCCGATCGTTCAAGGTGATCAGATAGCCGCATGGCGCGCCGGGCGGCGCGAACTTGCGCAGCGGCGGGAAGCGCCCGGCCGGTGGCACCTTGGGCAGCGGCGCCATCGCCACCTTGCGCCCGGGCGTGCCGATCATGCCGGTGCCGTCGCCGTTGTTGCGGATCATTTCGTGCTCACCGTTCCAGGTGCCGGAACCGTCGGCATTGATGGTCACCAGGCCTTCGGGGCCGTTCCAGGTGCCGCTGCCGTCGCCATTGTTCTGGATCAGGCCGCTGCCGCCGTTCCAGGTGCCTGCACCCCTGCCGTCCAGCGTGATCAGGCCGGCCGGGCCGTTGTAGCTGCCCGATCCATCCGCCTGCACCCGCACGATCGCGTCCTCGCCGTCGCCGACGGTGCCGTTGATGGTGCCGCTGCCGTCGGCGTTGACCTGTACCAGGCCGCCCTCGAAATTGGCCGTGCCGCTGCCGTCGGCGTTGATCTTGAACAGGCCGTCCTCGCCATTGCGCAGCAGATTGCCCTGCGCATCGACGCCGGTGATGCCGGCATCGTTGATCAGTACGCCGTCGCTAGCGCAGCGCGCCGGCGCGATGCTGACGCCCTGGATCGGATCCAGCGCGCCCTTCATCGAAGCTTCCAGCGCACGCTGCGCAGGCGTCACCCCGAGTATTTCCGGGACCACGATCAGCGGAATGGCCGGGAACTCCGGCACGTCCGCCGCAGCGGCGGGCGTGGTGTCGGGCGTGGCTGAGGCCTTGGCCGCGGCAGCTACCGGCGCGGACGTCGTACCCGGCTTGTCCGCAGCCCCGCACCCGGCCAACAACAACGACGACAGCAAGATCGGCAGTGAACGCATTCCCTTCCCTCCTGGTCCTGAGCCGCGCACTTCAGCCTGCGCGCAGGCCGCTTGTCAAACAATCGGCGCCGCAGCGGCAGGTGGACCGCAACGGCACGGATACAGCGGCCCGCCTCGCCCTCAAGCACGCCGCCGGACCCGCCGCCATGCGCACGGACAACGCAGCGGGCGGCGGGCTGGGCGACAATGGCGACCATCGCCGGCCTCCACGTCGGCCTCGCCCCTGCCGGACTGCCTGCCCATGAAGAAATCCGCCCCGTTCCCGATCGAAATCGACGCCACCCGGCAACAGCCGCTGGGCATGCCCGCCGCGCGCTTCCTGCGCGACTACTGGCACAAGCGCCCGCTGCTGATCCGCAACGCCTTCCCCGGCTTTGTCTCGCCGATCGAGCCGGGCGATCTGGCCGGCCTGGCCTGCGAAGAGGCCGCGCTGTCGCGGCTGATCGTGCACGACCGCGCAAACGACCGCTGGAGCGTGCGCAGTGGGCCGTTCCAGGAAAGCGAATTCCCCGGCATGCCCGACCACGACTGGACCCTACTGGTGCAGGACGTCGACAAATGGGACCCGGACATCCGCGCCCTGCTCGAGCAGTTCCGCTTCCTGCCGCGCTGGCGGGTGGACGACGTGATGGTCAGCTTCGCCGCGCCGGGCGGCTCGGTCGGCGCGCACGTGGACCATTACGACGTGTTCCTGCTGCAGGCGCACGGCCACCGCCGCTGGCAGATCGACGCCAGCGCCTCGATGGGCCGCACGGCGCCGCCGACCGACTTCCGCGAGGACGTCGAGCTGAAGCTGCTGCGCAGCTTCAGCCCCACCCACGAGTGGGTGCTCGGCCCCGGCGACATGCTGTACCTGCCGCCGCTGGTGCCGCACCACGGCGTCGCCGAAGACGCCTGCCTGACCTTCTCGGTGGGCACCCGCGCGCCGTCCTCGGCCGAACTGATCGGCGACTACCTGGACACCCTGATCGACGGCGCCGACGAGGCGCTGCGCTACCACGACGAGGACGTGCAGGTGCCGGCCGATCCGTACGAGATCGACGCGGCGGCGATGGGCCGCGTGGTCGAGGCGCTGAACGCGCTGCGCATGAACGATCCCGACCGCCTCGGCGCCTGGTTCGGCCGCTTCATCACCACCTACCGCGCCGCTGGCGAGATCCTGCCGCCGGCCAACCCGCCGGCGCCGCAGGAAGTGGCGGCGGCGCTCGAGCAGGGCCTGGTCCTGCAGCGCCACCCGTGGGCGCGGCCGGCCTGGCGCCGGGCCACGCGCGGCGCCACCCTGTTCTGCAGCGGCCTGGAATTCGCCCTGCCGATCAAGGACGCGCGGCGCCTGGCCGCGGCCGAGCACCTCGACGGCAGCGACTACGCGGCGCTGTCCGCCGCCGGCCGCGACACCTTGCTGCAGCTGGTCGAAGCCGGCTTCTACCAGCCGCTGGACGAGGCCGAGCACGGCGACGAGGATGCCGACGCACAGCACTGAGCCGCCCGCCATGCCCGCCGCCCCAGGCTTCCGCATCGAAACGCTCGACCCGGCCCGCCAGGCCGGCGAACTGCGCGCGCTGCGCGAACAGGCCGGCGTGCCGACGCCTGCGGACGCGGCCGGCCAGGCCCTGGATGCGCTGAGCCACCACGTGCTGGCCCGCGCCGACGACGGCCAGCCGCTCGGCAGCGTGCGGCTGAGCCCCGAGCAGCGCATCGACGGCATGGCGGTGCTGCCGGCCTGGCGCGGTCGCGGCGTCGGCAGCGCGCTGCTGGCCGCGTTGATCGAGGAAGCGCAGCGCCGGCGCTGGCCGCGCCTGGACCTGCAGACGCCGCCGGCCGCGCTCGATTTCTACGCGCGGCACGGCTTCCTGCCGCTCGGCGCGCGCAGTGCCGACGCCCATGGCGGCGGCGAACGGCAACCGATGCGGCGCGTGCTCGGCGGCGCCGCCGCGGTGGAGGATGCGGCCGCGGCGATCGCGGCCAGCGCCGCGGTGGTCGCGCAGGCGCGGCGCCAGTTGCTGATCTACAGCCGCGCACTGGATCCGGGCCTGCTGGACAGCGCGCCGCTGCTCGAGCAACTGCGCCGCTTCGCGGTGGCCGCGCACGACAAGCAGGTGCGCGTGCTGCTGCACGACGCGGCCGCCCCGCAACGCGCCGCCGCGCCGCTGCTGGCCCTGGCGCAACGCCTGCCCAGCGTGTTCCGCTTCCGCGAAGTGGTCGATCCGGTGGACCAGGGCTACGCCGCCGCGTACCTGGTCAACGATGGCGGCGGCTACTACTTCCGTGCGCTCGGTCACCGTTACGACGGCGAGACCGACCTGCTCGGCGGCGGCCGCGCGCGCCAGCTGCGCGACGCGTTCGCGCGGGTCTGGGAGCGCTCGCGCGACTGCAGCGAGCTGCGCGCGCTGGGCTGGTAGCGCCGCGTCGCCGCTGCCGATGGCGCGACGAATGAACCCCGCGTAGCCCCTGTGTATCCGAAATGCACACCCCGGCTTGCGCATGGGGGTATAATTTTTTCGCTTGATTACGCCCGCGCAGGCCACGCGTCCGCCGGTTCCAACCGCAAGCCAACCCACAAAGCGACCCGACCCCACCATCGTGGACAATCTCCTAAAGCAGTTTGCGCAGTCATCGCAACTCGCCGGCGGCAATGCCGCCTATATCGAAGACCTGTACGAGCAGTACCTGGTCTCTCCCGACAGCATCGACCCCAAGTGGAAGACCTACTTCGACGGCTTCCAGGGCCGCGACGCCGGTGACGTTCCCCACTCCGCGGTCATCGCGCACATCGCCAGCGCAGCGCGCCAGGCCGCCAACAGCGGCACCAGCCCCGGCGGCGACGAGCGCGAGCGCCATGTCGGCCGGCTGATCACCGCCTACCGTTCGCGCGGCCACCTCGGCGCCCGGCTCGATCCGCTGGGGCTGACCCCGCCGATCAATCCGCCGGACCTGGGCCTGCCGTTCCACAGCCTGTCGGAAAGCGACCTGGGCAGCGAGTTCAGCACCGGCGGCCTCGGCGGCCAGCCGCGGATGAAGCTGCGCGACCTGCTGGCGCGGCTGAAGGCGACCTACACCGGGTCGATCGGCAGCGAATTCATGCACATCCCCGAATTCGAGCAGCGCCAGTGGATCTACCAGCGGCTGGAGAACGCCGGCGGCAACATCGCCGGCGACGCCGACAGCCGCCGCCGCACGCTGGAGCGGATCACCGCCGCCGAAGGCCTGGAGCGCTACCTGCACACCAAGTACGTCGGCCAGAAGCGCTTCTCGCTGGAAGGCGGCGATGCGCTGATCCCGATGATGGACGTGGTGGTGCGCCGAGCCGGCGCCGATGCGGTCAAGGACATCGTGGTCGGCATGGCCCACCGCGGCCGCCTCAACGTGCTGGTCAACACCCTGGGCAAGAACCCGCGCAAGCTGTTCGACGAGTTCGAAGGCAAGTTCGAGCACGCCCACGACGACCGCGCCCACACCGGCGACGTCAAGTACCACATGGGCTTCTCGGCCGACGTGGCGGTGGCCGACGGCAATTCGGTGCACCTGGCGCTGGCGTTCAATCCCTCGCACCTGGAAATCGTCGACCCGGTCGTGGTCGGCAGCGTGCGTTCGCGCCAGGAGCGCTACGGCGACGCCGCGCGCAAGACGGTGCTGCCGGTGGTGATCCACGGCGACGCCGCATTCGCCGGCCAGGGCGTGGTGATGGAGCTGTTCCAGATGTCGCAGGCGCGCGGTTTCGCGGTCGGCGGCACCGTGCACATCGTCATCAACAACCAGATCGGCTTCACCACCAGCGCCCGCGACGACGCCCGCTCCACGCTGTACTGCACCGACGTGGCGAAGATGATCGGCGCGCCGGTGTTCCATGTGAACGGCGACGATCCGGACGCGGTGGCGTTCGTGGCCAACCTGGCCTACGACTTCCGCCAGCAGTTCAAGAAGGACGTGGTCATCGACCTGGTCTGCTATCGCCGCTGGGGCCACAACGAGGCCGACGAGCCGGCGGCGACGCAGCCGGTGATGTACCAGACCATCCGCAAGCACAAGACCACCCGCGAGCTGTACGCCGCGCAGCTGGAAAGCGAAGGCGTGATCCAGGCCGGCCAGGCGCAGGCGCTGGTCGACAGCTACCGCAACAAGCTCGATTCGGGCGAATACACCACCGAGCTGGCGACCCGCAAGCCGGACGAATTCGCCATCGACTGGAGCAACTACCTGTCCGGCAAGGTCACCGACAAGGTCGACACCACGGTCAAGCGCAAGACCCTGGACCAGCTGGCCAAGATCATCACCACGATCCCGGCCGGCGTGGAACTGCATCCGCGCGTGGCCAAGATCTACGACGACCGGGTCAAGATGGCCGCCGGCGACCTGCCGGGCGACTGGGGCTTCGCCGAGAACCTGGCCTACGCCACCCTGCTCGGCGAGGGCCACAAGCTGCGCCTGGTCGGCCAGGACGCCGGCCGCGGCACGTTCTTCCACCGTCACGCGATCCTGCACGACCAGAAGACCGACAGCTATTACCTGCCGCTGCGCCAGCTGGTCGAGAACCCGGAAGACGCCACCGTGATCGACTCGCTGCTCAGCGAGGAAGCGGTGATGGGCTTCGAGTACGGCTACTCGACCACCGATCCCAATGCGCTGTGCATCTGGGAAGCGCAGTTCGGCGATTTCGCCAACGGCGCGCAGGTGGTGATCGACCAGTTCATCGCCGCCGGCGAAGCCAAGTGGGGCCGCATCAGCGGGCTGTCGCTGTTCCTGCCGCACGGCTACGAAGGGCAAGGCCCGGAGCACAGCTCCGCGCGCCTGGAGCGTTTCCTGCAGCTGTGCGCGCTGGAGAACATGCTGGTCTGCGTGCCGACCACGCCGGCGCAGTGCTTCCACATGATCCGCCGGCAGATGCGCATGACCACGCGCAAGCCGCTGGTGGTGATGACGCCCAAGTCGCTGCTGCGCCACAAGCTGGCGGTGTCGACGCTGGAGGAACTGGCCGACGGCGAGTTCCAGCACCTGATCCCGGATGCGAAGGCCGATCCGAAGCAGGTCAAGCGCGTCGTGGCCTGCTCGGGCAAGGTCTACTACGACCTGCTCGAGGACCAGACCAAGCGCGGCCAGGACGACGTCGCCATCCTGCGCGTGGAGCAGCTGTACCCGTTCCCGCGCGAGCTGCTGGCCGCGGAGCTGAAGCGCTACAGCAACGCCACCGACCTGGTCTGGTGCCAGGAAGAACCGCAGAACCAGGGCGCCTGGTACCAGATCAAGCACCACCTGCAGGCCTGCCTGGCCGACGGGCAGAGCCTGCATTACGCCGGCCGCCCGCGCTCGCCGTCTCCCGCTGCCGGCCATTTCGCCGAGCACCTGGAAGAGCAGCTGAAGCTGGTCGCCGACGCGCTATTGAATCCGTTCAACGACCAAGTCGCTGAATAAACCTCCTTCCCCTTCCAAAAGACCCACTAGGACGCCCTCTGCAATGGCCACCGAAGTCAAAGTTCCGGTACTGCCCGAATCCGTATCCGATGCCACCATCGCCAGCTGGCACAAGAAAGCCGGCGACGCGGTCAAGCGCGACGAGAACCTGGTGGACCTGGAGACCGACAAGGTCGTATTGGAAGTGCCCTCCCCGGTCGACGGCGTGCTGAAGGAGATCAAGTTCGAGGCCGGCGCCACCGTGACCAGCTCGCAGATCCTGGCGATCATCGAGGAAGGCGCGACCGCCGCCGCGGCTCCGGCCGAGGCCAAGGTCGCCGACGCGCCGAAGGCGGAGGCGCCGAAGGCCGCCGCTGCCGAAGCGCCGAAGGCGGCCAAGGTCGAGTCGGCCAAGGCCGCCGGCGACGTCTCCAGCCTGCCCCCGGGCGCGCGTTTCTCGGCGATCACCGAAGGCGTGGATCCGGCGCAGGTCGACGGCACCGGCCGCCGCGGCGCGGTGACCAAGGAAGACATCCTCAACTACGCCAAGAACGGCGGCGCCGGCAAGGCCGCCGGCGCGCGTCCGGAAGAGCGCGTGGCGATGACCCGCGTGCGCAAGCGCATCGCCGAGCGCCTGATGCAGTCGAAGAACTCGACCGCGATGCTGACCACCTTCAACGAGGTCAACCTGGCCAAGGTCTCGGCCGCGCGCAAGGAGCTGCAGGACGAGTTCCAGAAGGCCCACGGCATCAAGCTCGGCTTCATGAGCTTCTTCGTCAAGGCCGCCGCCAACGCGCTGCAGCGCTTCCCGCTGGTCAACGCCTCGATCGACGGCGAGGACATCATCTATCACGGCTACAGCGACATCTCGATCGCGGTCTCGACCGAGAAGGGCCTGGTCACGCCGGTGCTGCGCAACGTCGAGCGGCAGTCGTTCGCCGAGATCGAGAAGGGCATCGCCGACTACGCCAAGAAGGCGCGCGACGGCAAGCTGAGCCTGGAAGAACTGCAGGGCGGCACCTTCACCGTGACCAACGGCGGCACCTTCGGCTCGCTGCTGTCCACCCCGATCATCAACCCGCCGCAGAGCGCGATCCTGGGCATGCACGCGATCAAGGAGCGTCCGATCGCCGAGAACGGCCAGGTCGTGATCGCGCCGATGATGTTCCTGGCGCTGTCCTACGACCACCGCATCATCGACGGCAAGGACTCGGTGCAGTTCCTGGTCGACATCAAGAACCAGCTGGAAAACCCGGGCCGGATGCTGTTCGGCCTGTAAGCGCCTGAAGCCCCTCTCCCACCGGGAGAGGGGTTGGGGTGAGGGTACGACCGCACTGGACATCGCCCAGCGCCCACCCTTCAAAGCACCCCCGCAGCTCGCTCCGCTCCGCCGTACCCTCATCCGGCGCTACGCGCCACCTTCTCCCGGCGGGAGAAGGGAAAGGCAAAGGAATCTGAAATGGCTGAAAACTTCGACGTCGTCGTCATCGGTGCCGGTCCGGCCGGTTATCACGCTGCAATCCGCGCCGCACAGCTGGGCATGAAGGTCGCCTGCATCGACGCGGCCCTGGGCAAGGACGGCAAGCCGGCGCTGGGCGGCACCTGCCTGCGCGTGGGCTGCATCCCGTCCAAGGCGCTGCTGGATTCCTCGCGCCAGTTCTGGAACATGGGCCACCTGTTCGGCGAGCATGGCATCAGCTTCAAGGACGCCAAGATCGACGTCGAGGCGATGGTCGGGCGCAAGGACAAGATCGTCAAACAGTTCACCGGCGGCATCGCGATGCTGTTCAAGGCGAACAAGATCACCCCGTACTACGGCTTCGGCGAGCTGCAGGCAGGCAATGTGGTCAAGGTCAAGCAACACGACGGCAGCGAGGTGGAGCTCAAGGGCACCAACGTGATCATCGCCGCCGGTTCGGATTCGATCGAACTGCCGTTCGCCAAGTTCGACGGCGCCACCATCGTCGACAACGTCGGCGCGCTCGACTTCAGCGAAGTGCCCAAGCGCCTGGCGGTGATCGGCGCCGGCGTGATCGGCCTGGAGCTGGGCAGCGTGTGGAAGCGCCTGGGCGCCGAGGTCACCATCCTCGAGGCGCTGCCGGACTTCCTGGCCCTGGCCGATGCCGAAGTGGCCAAGACCGCGCTGAAGGAATTCAAGAAGCAGGGCCTGGATATCAAGCTGGGCGCCAAGGTCTCCAAGACCGAGGTCACTGGAAAGGGCAAGAAGCAGGAAGTCGTCGTCACCTATACCGATGGCGACGGCGAGAAGAGCCTGACCGTGGACAAGCTGCTGGTGGCCGTGGGCCGCCGTGCCGCGACCAAGGGCCTGCTGGCCGAAGGCACCGGGGTCAAGGTCAACGAGCGCGGCCAGATCGAGGTCGATGCGCATTGCCACACCGGCGTCGACGGCGTGTGGGCGATCGGCGACTGCGTGCGCGGGCCGATGCTGGCGCACAAGGGCTTCGAGGAAGGCATCGCGGTCGCCGAACTGATCGCCGGCCTGCCCGGCCACGTCAACTTCGACACGATCCCGTGGGTCATCTACACCGAGCCGGAAATCGCCTGGGTCGGCAAGACCGAGCAGCAGCTCAAGGCCGAGGACGTGCCGTACAAGACCGGCAGCTTCCCGTTCGCGGCGATCGGCCGCGCGGTGGCGATGGGCGAGCCGGCCGGCTTCGTCAAGGTCATCGCGCATGCCGAGACCGACCGCGTGCTCGGCCTGCACCTGGTCGGCGTCGGCGTCTCCGAGCTGGTCCACGAAGGCGTGCTGGCGATGGAGTTCAACGGCTCGGCCGACGACCTGGCGCGCATCTGCCACGCCCACCCGACCCTGTCCGAGGCGATCCACGACGCCGCGATGGCGGTGAGCAAGCGGGCGATCCATAAGGCCAATTGAGGCTGGGATTCGGGAGTCGGGATTGGGGATTCGCAACAGCGCCGGCCCCATCCCGCATCTTTTCCGGCAATGGCATAGCGCCGGGCGAAAGCCCGGCGTTGTGCTTTGCGGATCGCCGCAAATACCGAATCAGTTGCCTACGACGTACCCTGCTCCTAGCACCGTGAACGCATGTAACGTCCCGCTGTTACGAATCCCCAATCCCGAATCCCCAATCCCCAATCCCATGAAAAGCATCTGCGTCTACTGTGGTTCCAATGCCGGCAACAAACCCGCCTACGCCGAGCGCGCCACCGCGCTGGGCACGCGCATCGCCGAGCAGGGCCTGCGCCTGGTCTACGGCGGCGGCAACGTCGGCTTGATGGGCACCGTGGCCAACGCGGCGCTTGCCGCCGGCGGCCAGGTCACCGGGGTGATCCCCAAGCAACTGGCCGACTGGGAAGTGGCGCACCGCGGCCTGACCGAACTGGAAATCGTCGGCTCGATGCACGAGCGCAAGTCGCGCATGTTCGACCTGTCCGACGGCTTCATCGCCCTGCCCGGCGGCTTCGGCACGATGGAAGAGATCTTCGAGATGCTGACCTGGCGCCAGCTCGGCATCGGCAACAAGCCCTGCGCGTTCCTGGACGTGGAAGAGTTCTATGCCCCGCTGATCGGCATGATCGACCGCATGGTCGCCGAACGCTTCCTGCACCCGGACCAGCGCGCCGACCTGTGGTACGGCAACGACATCGACACCATGCTGACCTGGATGCACGACTACACCCCGGCCCAGGCGTCGAAGTGGATCGACGAAAAACGCCGCAACGCGCTGCGCTGAAACCCACGACTCTTAAACAGCTGCACCCCAGGACGCGCGGCAAGGCGCCCAGCATCCCCGGCATAGGTTTCAGTCCCGAGAAGCCGCACATTCCGCCGTATGCGGACGACTTCTGTCGCGGCTGAAGCCGCTCCTACAGGGACTTCGGAGCGCCGGTCGGTGCGCTATGAAGTCTGGAAATTTCCCACTACGTTCGTCGCGACTGAAGTCGCTCCCACAGGGGGCTTCTGCCAGGCCAGTTGCTACAGCTGCCGTTGCCGTTGCCGTTGCTGTTGCTGTTGCTGCTGCTGTTGCTTTTGATTTACCGGGTTCCCTTCCGCAGCGGCGGCCATGGCGGGGAAAAACCCGAAGGGCGGCGCACATGGATGTGCGCCGTTCGCGGCAGGGGCAGGATGCCCCTTCCGCGAATCCCCGTCATGGACGCGGACCCGGAGCGCGCAGCGCGGAGGGCGCGAGGTAGGGCGCGCTTTCTTTTGGTTACTTTTCTTTGCGCGAGCAAAGAAAAGTGACTCGCGCCAAAGCGCGAAAGCTTTTGCTTCGGCTCTAAAGACCTTAAACAGCAGCAGAAACAAAGCATCCGTAACGGATAGACAGCGGCACTGTCCGCGCCGCATTCGCCTCAATACGAAGCCACCCAAGCCAAATCAACGCACGCTTGCACTCGCACGCACGCACGCACGCACGCAATCAATCATGCTGCGCAGGCCGCCCCAACAGATACCCCTGCCCGTAGTCGCAACCCAGCTCACGCAACGTATCCAACTGCTGCTCGGTCTCGATGCCTTCGCCGATGGTCTCGATACCCAGCGTACTGGCCAGCGCCAGAATGCTGCGCACAAGCGCATAGCTCCCCGCACCGCTTTCCCCATGCAACCCGGCAACGAAACTCTGATCGATCTTCAACGCCGAAATCGGAAACCGGTGCAGATACGACAACGCCGAGAACCCCGTGCCGAAATCGTCCAACTGCGCCAACACCCCGCGATCACGCAGCGCCTGCAGGATCGTCAACGTGCGCGGCGCATCGTCGAGCAGCGCCACCTCCGTGATCTCCACCCGCAGCCGCCGCGGATCCGCGCCAGCGGTATCGATCAGACCGAACAGCCGATCGGTGAAATCCGGTGAACGGAAATGCCGCGGCGAGACGTTGACCGACACATAGCCGGTGCCGCTTCGGGCCAGACGCTGGATCACCTGCGCGTACAGCAGCCAGTCCACCTGCTCGATCAGCCCGCTGTCCTCGCCCAGATCGATGAACTGGCTGGGCACCAGCAGTCCGCGGCTCTCGTGGCGCCAGCGCAGCAGCGCCTCGTGGCCCACCACCTCGCCGTCGATCAAGCGCACGATCGGCTGGTAGAACGGCTCGAAGTCGCCGCTTTTGATCGCCCGCCGCAGGTCCGCCTCCAGGTCCAGGCTGCGCAGCGCCGCCTCGCGCATCTCCTCGTCGAACACCGCGCAGCGATCCTGGGTCTGCGCCTTGGCCCGGTACATCGCCGCGTCCGCGTCGCGCAACAGCTCCTCGCCGCTGCGATAGCGCGGGTGCCAGGCGGCGATGCCCAGGCTGCCGGACGGGAACAGCTCGCGGCCGGCCACCCACATCGGCTGGCCGAGCACCCCGAGCAGGCGCTGCGCCAACTCGCGCACGCCTTCCAGCCCCTCTTCGCAGCTGACCAGGATCGCGAACTCG
Organism: Xanthomonas sp. GW; assembly: GCF_014236815.1. Classification (NCBI taxonomy): domain Bacteria; kingdom Pseudomonadati; phylum Pseudomonadota; class Gammaproteobacteria; order Lysobacterales; family Lysobacteraceae; genus Xanthomonas; species Xanthomonas sp. GW. Next base: position 2,299,548 of record NZ_CP051189.1, on the reverse strand, counting down.
TCGCCGCCCAGGCGCGCGACCACATCGTCGCTGCGCAGCGTGGAGACGATGCGCTTGGCCACCTCCACCAGCATGTCGTCGCCGGCGGCGTGGCCGATGCTGTCGTTGACCAGCTTGAACCGGTCCAGGTCCAGGAACAGCACTGCGAACGCCATGCCGTCGCCGTTGCGCGCGCGGTTGATCGCTTCGCCGAGCCGGTCCAGCAGATGCGAGCGGTTCGGCAGGCCGGTCAGCGCGTCGTGCAGCGCCTGATGGGTCAGCCGCTGCTCGGCACGCCAGCGCTCGGCGATCTGCGCCAGCAGCTGCTGGTTGACCTCGGCCAGTTCGCGGGTGCGCTCGGCCACCCGCTGCTCCAGTTCGGCATGCGCCAGCCGCAGCCGTTCCTGCGCGCGCTGCCGCGCGAGGCCGCCGCCGACGTTGTGCGCGACGAAGGTCAGCAGGCGCTGGTCGTATTCGGTGAAACGCACCTGCGTGGTGTAGCTCTGCACCACGATCGCGCCGACCACCTCGCCCTCGTCGAACAGCGGCACGCCCAGCCAGCTGTGCGAGCGCGTGCCGTATTCCTGCACCTCGCCCTGCGCCACCAGCGCTTCGATTTCCGCCAGTTCCAGCAGCATCGGCCGGCGCTTGCGCATCACGTACTCGGTCAGGCCCCTGCCGCGCCGCCGCAGCGGACGGCGCGGGCTGTGCTCGTCCACCGAGTAGACGAACTCCAGCATCTTGGCGTCGTCGGACAGCAGCGCGATGTACAGATTGCGCGCATCGATCAGCCCGCCGACGATGGCATGCACCTCGGCGTAGAACTGCTGCAGGCTCTCCGAGCGGATCGCCAGCTCGGCGATGCGGAACAGGGCCAGTTGCAGGGTTTCGGCGCGCTTGCGCTCCTGGATCTCGTCCTGCAGGTCGTGGTTGGCGCGCTGCAGTTCCTGGGTGCGCAACTGCACGCGCCGCTCCAGTTGCACCTGCGCGTGGCGCCGGTCCATCGCGGTCAGCACGTGCTGGGCGACGTACGCCAGCAGCGCGCGGTCGGCATCGGTGTAGTGCAGCGCACGGTCGTAGTTCTGCACCACGATCGCGCCGCAGACCCGGCCCTCGCGCAGCATCGGCACGCCCAGCCAATCCTTGCTGTCCGGGCCATGCAGGGCGTCGTAATCCACCCGCAGGCGGTCGCGCACCTGCGGCGACGGCCCGCGCACCGCCTGGCCGTGGCGCAGCAGGGCGAAGGTCAGGCTGTTGGGCATGTCGCGTTGGTAGTACAGCCGTTCCGGATCGGCGACGAAATCGTCGTGCCGGTCGGAGAAATACAGGAAGCGCATGCTCTGCTGTTCTTCGTCGTACTCGACGATGTAGCAGTTCTCCGCATACATCAGCGAGTCCAGCACCGAATGCACGTGCTGCAGCATCTGCCACATTTCCAGATCCGCACCGGCCAGATCGGCGATCTCGTACAACGCCTGCTGCAACTGCTTGGACTTCTCCAGGCCCTCGATGCGCGCACGCATCCGCTCGGCTTCCAGCAGCGCCAGGCCGAACGCGGCCGCCATCTCGCACCACGCGGCGCGCTGCGGCTCGGACAGCGGCTGCTGCAGCCGGGCGGCCACGGCCACGCAGGCGCCGTCGGGCGTCTTCAGCACATGCAGCAAGGCGTCCGTAGGCGCCGGCACGGTCTCGGCGAGACAGCGCCGGACCAGCGTCGACAGCCATGCCGGCGCATCCGGCGTGGCGCCGAACAGGCGCCCGCCGACGGTGCCGTCGCCGCACGCGATGGCCACATCGCTACCGGGTGGCAGCAAGCCGCATAAGGCAACCGCGGTCTGCATGGAAGCGGGGCCGTCGGGGTGATCCTGGCGGTCGATCGCGGACGGCTCAAACAACATCGACAACAACTCCTGCATGACGTGGGACCTGCCCCACGCCTCCCCCTTAGACGCCAGCATACCTTTTACGTGAACAGGCGCACGCGCGATGACCCCATGCGCGCCGCTGGCGCGTTCACTGTCTACGATGCCTGCTGCCATTCCGCCCCCGCCCGCCGCCAAAGCCCTCACGCCACGCTATGCGCCGGGCCGGCGAACGCTTAGGCTTGCCGCCGTGGATGCCCTGGTCGAAACGAGCGACGAAGCCCTGATGCTGGCCTATGCGGCCGGCGACGCCGGCGCGTTCGAAACCCTGTACGCGCGCCACCGCGGCCGCCTCTACCACTATCTGCTGCGCCAGCTGCGCGACGTGGCGCTGGCCGAGGAAATGTTCCAGGACGTGTGGCAACGGGTCATCGCTGCGCGCCAGGGCTGGCAGCCGCAGGCCGCGTTCAGTACCTGGCTGCTGCGCATCGCCCACAATCGGCTCGGCGACCACTGGCGCGCGGCCAAGCACCGCCCGGCCACGCCGGCCGATGCCGAACTGCGTACCGCCAGCGTGCCAGATCCGGATACCCCGGAGCGGCAGCTGTCCGCGTTCGAACAGCGGCGCCAGCTGCAACTGGCGCTCGACGACTTGCCGGAGGATCAACGCGAAGTGCTGCTGCTGCGCCTGGAACAGGAACTGAGCCTGGAGGAAATCGCACAGATCACCGGCGTCGGCCGCGAGACGGTCAAGTCGCGGCTGCGCTATGCGATGGACAAATTGCGCGCGAGGCTGGGCGGATGAGTGCCGACGAACCGCTGACGCCGGAAGAACGCGCCCTCGCCGAACGCCTGCGGCTGGGCCGGCAGGCGGCGCCGTCGGCGGCGCTGGACGCCGCGATCCTGGCCGCGGCGCGCGCCGCGGTGGTGCCTGCGCCGGTCGCGGCCTCGGCGTCGCACAGCGCCGCCGCCGAGCCGGCGCCGGCGCCGGCACCCGTTGCGAGCGCAACCGCACCAGCACCAGCGGACTATGCCCGTCCCGGCACAGTCCCACAGCGCCGCGCACGCTGGCAAGCCTGGACCGGACTGGCGGCATCGTTGACGCTGGCCGTCGGCATCGCCTGGCAGCTGCGCACGCCGACACCGCCGGTGGCCGCGCCGGTCGCGCCCGAGGCGGTCGCTCCCGTACCAGCCGCCTCCGACGCGGCGACCGAGCAAGCCGCTGCCGCCCAGCCGGCCGATGCCGAAGACGCGGCGGTCGCGTCCGACACGGCACCCACGCCCACCGACATGCCGCCACCTCCGCCTCCGCCAGCATCCGTGCAGAAGCTGGCGCCGGCAGCGAACGATCTCGACTCGATGCCCGCCGCGCCCGCGCCATCGGCAGCACCCGCGGACGCCCCCGCCGCGGCCGAGCCGGCGCCGATAGAGGCGCTGCCGCCTCCCGCGCCGGCCATGGTCTCGCCCCCTGCACCGCCTGCGCCGCCGGCCCCGGCAAAAGCGCTGACGCCTCCCGCGCAGGCACCGCAGGCGTTGGCGAAGCCGGCAGCGCGCGCGAGAGAGACGAACGCCATGCAGCGCGAAGACCGGCGCATGCTGCAACAACGCAGCGAAGACCTCGCCGAGCGCGCCGGCAGCGACGCGGCAAGCGCACAGGCACAGCAAGCGGAGGGATACGCCGCGCGCGTCGAAGGCAAACTCAGCGCAACGCCGGCACCGGCACCGGCACCAGCCGCAATGCCGGCTGCGCCGATCGCGGCGGACGACGCACCGTTGGCGGCATCCGCGCGCGCCTCCGGCACCGATCCGGCGCTTGCGGCAGCGGCGCAGAACGACGCGCGCCTGTCTCCGCGACGCTGGCTGGCACGCATCCGCGAGCGCCGCGACGCTGGCGAGCAGGCCGCCGCGCGCGCCAGCCTGCAGCGCTTCCAACGCGAGCATCCGCACGCGCGCATCCCCGATGACCTGCGCGAGCTGCTCGGCGACTGACCCGCCTTCCGCCATCGGAGGCGATGCGCACCGCCGCCAGTGCGCGCGACGCCGCGGTCGTGCGCATCGCGGGCAACCGGCTGCGCGGCGCGCCACCGAACCACAGTCGAGCGCAGCTCGCCACAGCGCCTCGACTAGAATGGCGCCGATGCCCGATACGCTTCCCTACCCCGTCAGCCACAGCGTGGACATCAAGCACAGCCGCTTTGTGGCCCAGGCGGCGCCGATCGCCGACGCCGGCGCGGCGCTGGCGTTCGTGCAGCGGGTCGCGGTGGCCGACGCCACCCACAACTGCTGGGCCTACCGCCACGGCGACGACTACCGTTCCAGCGACGATGGCGAGCCGGCCGGCACCGCCGGCCGCCCGATCCTGGCGGCGATCGACGGCCAGGGCTTCGACCGCGTGATGGTGGTGGTCACGCGCTGGTACGGCGGCATCAAGCTCGGCGCCGGCGGCCTGGTCCGCGCCTACGGCGGCAGCGCCGCCGAGTGCCTGCGGCTGGCGCCGCGGCAGCCGCTGCTGGCCTTGAGCCTGATCACCCTGTACTGCGGTTTCGACGATCTGGGCACCGTCCATGCGGCGCTGAGCGCCTGCGCCGCCGAAAAACTCGATGAACGCTTCGACGCCGACGGCGCCGAACTGCGCCTGCGCCTGCCCAGCGATCGCGTCGACGCCTTGAAAACGCGGCTGCGCGACGCCACTCGGAACAGGGTCTGCTGTTCGGAAACCTCCCCCGCATGAACGATCCGTCGGCCGACCAGGCCAAGTCGCTGCGCAAACTCGGCAGCCTGCGTACCCTGTGGCCGTTCGTGCAGCGCCAGCGCGGCCTGTTCGGCGCCTGGCTGCTGGCGCTGGCGGTGTCCTCCAGCGCGACGCTGAGCCTGCCGGTGGCGGTCCGGCAGATGATCGACCACGGCTTCAGCGACAGCAGCAGGATCAACCAGTCCTTCGCGCTGCTGTTCGCGGTGGCGGTGGTGCTGGCCATCGCCACCGCGCTGCGCTTCTACTTCGTGTCGCTGCTGGGCGAGAAGGTGGTCGCCGACCTGCGCGGGAGGCTGTATGCGCACCTGATCGGCCTGCACGCCGGCTTCCACGACCGCAACCGCAGCGGCGAGCTGGTGTCGCGGCTGTCGGCCGACAGCGAACTGCTGCGCGGGGTGATCGGCAGCACCATGTCGGTGGCGCTGCGCAGCACGGTCACGGCGATCGGCAGCATCGTGATGCTGTTCGTGACCAGCCCGCACCTGGCGGCCTACGCGCTGCTCGGCATCCCGCTGGCGGTGTTGCCGATCGTGCTCGGCGCGCGCCGCCTGCAGAAGATCTCGCGTGCCAGCCAGGACCGCGTCGCCAATGCCAACACGCTGGCCGCCGAAACCCTGGGCGCGGTGCGCACGGTGCAGGCGCATGCGCGCGAGCCCTACGAGCGCGGCCGCTTCGGCCAGGCGCTTGCGTTGTCGGTGGACGTGGCGCGGCGCCGGGTGCGCGCGCAGGCGCTGATCACCGCGGTGGCGATCGTGCTGGTGTTCGGCGCGATCGTGCTGGTGCTGTGGTCCGGCGCGCACGAAGTGGCGGCTGGCGAGCTGAGCGCCGGCGCGCTCGGCCAGTTCGTGCTGTACGCGATGTTCGGCGGCGGCTCGGTGGCCTCGCTGGCCGAAGTCTGGAACGACCTGCAACGCGCGGCCGGCGGCATGGGCCGCATCGCCGAACTGTTCGCCGAACGCCCCGAGGTGCTGGCGCCGGCGCAGCCGCGCGCGCTGCCGCAGCCGCTGCGCGGCGAGGTGCGCTTCGAGAACGTGGTGTTCCGCTATCCGCAGCGCCCCGACCACCCCGCGCTGGACGGCTTCGACCTGCACGTGCGGCCCGGCGAGAGCGTGGCCCTGGTCGGCCCCTCCGGCGCCGGCAAGAGCACCGTGCTGTCGCTGCTGCTGCGCTTCCACGATCCGCAATCGGGCGTGGTGCGGGTGGACGGCGCCGACCTGCGCGAACTGGACCCGGCGCAGCTGCGCGCAGGCATCGGCCTGGTGCCGCAGCATCCGACCCTGTTCGCGGCCAGCGCCGCCGACAACATCCGCTACGGCCGGCTCGAGGCCAGCGATGCCGAAGTCGAGGCCGCGGCGCGCGCCGCCGAAGCCGACACCTTCATCGGCCAGTTGCCCGAGGGCTACGCCAGCGAACTGGGCGAGCGCGGCGCGCGCCTGTCCGGCGGCCAGCAGCAGCGCATCGCCATCGCCCGCGCCCTGCTCAAGGACGCGCCGATCCTGCTGTTGGACGAAGCCACCAGCGCGCTCGACGCGCAGAGCGAATACGCCGTGCAGCAGGCGTTGGAACGGCTGATGGCCGGGCGCACCACACTGGTCATCGCGCACCGCCTGGCGACGGTGCTCAAGGCCGACCGCATCGTGGTGATGGACCACGGCCGCATTGTCGCCCAGGGCACCCATGCCGAACTGTTGGCGCAAGGCGGCCTGTACGCGGAACTGGCACGCCTGCAATTCATCGACTGAGCACGCAGCGCTAACACCGGCGGGACTACGGTCCCGCTGCGCCCCACGCCACGGCGGCGGCGCAAGGCGCCGGCAGCGTTTCCGGCGCAATCCGGTTCGACGAATCGCCTTCGACAGGAGACATGCCATGTCCTTTCGCCAACTGCCCGCCCTCGGCCCCGATGGCGAGGCCTATCTGATCACCGAGTTCCAGGACGAAGCCCAGCACCAGCAGCAGGCGCAGCACGACGCGCCATCCACGCCGGCGCTGCGCTACGAACTGGCCGACGGGCGCAAACTGATCCGCCGCGGCCAGCAGTTCACCACCACCGGCGGCGAACTGACCCTGACCGCGGTGTGAGCGCGCGCGCTGCCGCGCAGCGACGACGAGCGGCAGTGCGATCTGTCCGCCCATGTGCGGTGCGCGCGACGGCCAGTGGTCAATTATTGACCAAGCCTCTTGACACGCCCGCCAGCAAGGCGCGCAGACACTTATCCACATGTTTGCGCGCATTCCATCCACACTGCCTGTGGATGAAGCGCAGCTGCGGCAACCGTATGTTCCCTGCCCCCTCGTAGGAGCGGCTTCAGCCGCGACCGGAACTACCTGGACGCGGACATGCATGCGCAACGCGCTAGCCGCCGACCACAACCAATCGCTTGATCGGCAATGCCTGTCGCGGCTGAAGCCGCTCCTACAGGTTGGCCCGCCTGCTTCGGACTAGCGCGGCAACACCCGGCCGATGCCGCTGGCGTCGATCTCCGCCGCCGCGGCGTCCAATGCCGTCGCCACGGTGGCCGGATCGAAGCCGATGCGGAAATGCAGTTCGCCGGCCGGCGTGCGCGAGGAATGGATCGAGGCCAGGCTGACGCCGTGGCGCTCGAACACGTACAACAAGGTCCGCAGCGAGCCGGCACGGTCCTCGGGCAGATAGACGCTGAGCGTGAGCTGCTCGGTCAGGTCCGCGAGCAGATAGCCGACGCGCTCGTAACTGTAGTTGCCGTGCGCGATCGCCGCATCGCCCAGCGCCTGGCGATTGGCGTCGAGGAAATCGGCGCGGAACTGCGCGCGCGCCGCATCGTCGCCGCGACCGACCTGCTCGCGTAGCCGCGACAGTTGCGCGATCAAGCCATCGAGCACGCCGCCGACATGCGGGTTGCCGAACTGGATGTCTTCGTAGATCGCCGGATTCAACGCCAGGATGCGCGCGATGATCGCGGTATCCAGTTCGAACGAGGCCGAACGGTACGGCATCAGCGCCTCCAGCGATCCCAGCGTCGGCGCGTGCTCGCGCAGCACACCGGCCTGGGCCAGGTGGCTCGCATGCACCATCGCCTGCACCAGCGCCATCACCTGATCGTGGTGATCGGGCGTGCTGCGCACGCATTCGGCTTCCAGCGCCGTGCACAGCTGCTGCAGCCACGCGCTCCAGCGCGACAGCCGCGCTTCGCACACCACCAGCACGCGGCCCTTGAGCGTGGGCGACTTCGGCGGCGCGGTCATCGGATGCAGCCCGGCCACCTCCGCCTGCGAGGCCAGCATCGCCGCCACCGGTTCGCGCTTGACCGAGGTCACGTCCAGCCACAGCTGATCGCGTTCGCGCCCGCCGGCGTGGCGCACGTAGTCGCCGATCAGCGCCGGCGTGTGCCGGATCGGCGCGGAGAAGATCAGCACCTGCGCGCGCTGCAGCAAGGCATCGGGATCCAGCGACTGCGGATCGGCCGGATCGTGGCCGACCACCTCCAGTTGCATGCGCTCGCGGAAGAACCGGCTCAGCCAGCGGCCATAGGCGCCGGCGCTGCCGACGATGCCGACCACCGGGCGCAGGCTCACGCCAGGCGCTCCACGGCGAAGCGCAGCGGCGTGGCCAGCGCCGCCGGCGCGGCGGCGAGCACGTCCAGTTCCTCGTAGCCGCTGGCCAGGGTCGCTTCCAGCGCCGCATGCACGCCGGCGATGGCGCGGCCGATCGCCAGTTCGAACGCGTCGCCGCGCAGCAGGAACGCGACCAGCAGTGCCATCAGCACGTCGCCGGTGCCGGCCACGTCCACCGGCAACAGCGGCGAGCACCAGCGGTAGGTCGCCTCGCGGCTCACCGCCAGAGTCACCAGTTGGCCTGCGTCGCCGCTGACGCTGTGCGCCAACACCCACTGCGGCCCGCGCGCCAGCAGCACGCGCGCCGCAGCGATGGCATCGTCCTGGGCCAGCGCCGGCAGGCCGGTCAGGCGGCCGAGTTCGAACGCGTTCGGGGTGACCAGCCAGGCATGCGGCAACAGTCGTTCGGCGAACACCGCTTCCAAGCCCGGCTCGACATAGGGGCCGGTATGCGTGTCGCCGATCACCGGATCCAGGCAATAGCGCAGCGACGGGCACTGCGGCAGCGTGGCGTCGAGCCAGTCGGCGAACGCAGTGCCGTTGCCGACGCTGCCGAAATAGCCAGACACCAGCATCCGCGCACGCTGCGGCAGGCCGCGCTCGCTGGCGCCGAGCAGCAGGTCGGCGAACCAGTCCGACGGCAGCACCTTGCCGCGCAAGGTGTCGTAGAACGGCGCATTGCTCAGCAAGGTGGTCGGAATTTCCGCCACGCGCAGGCCCAGCGCGCGCAACGGCACCGCCGCCGCGCTGTTGCCGGCATGGCCGTAGACCAGTTGCGACTGCACCGAGATCACGTCGATCGGCGAAGGCCCGTCCGGACGCTGGCGGCGGCCGTGGAGGAGATGGCTGGCAGTGGATGCGTTCATCCGCACATTCTAGGCCGCGGCAATCGATGGCGGAGTACCGGCCCGCTCACCGGTTGCGCAGGAACACCACGTAGCCGCGGAACCACGGATTGTCCTGCAGGCCCCGCGGCGGTTGCCAGTCGCCGCCCTGCAGCAGGCCGATGCGGAACGGCACCTGCAACCTGTCCAGCCTGGCGACATAGATGGGATAGTCGGGAATCACCGCGCGTCCCTGGTAGATCTGCAGCACCACCTCGTCGACCACGCCGCGCAATCCGGCCAACGCCTCGGCGCGGCCGTTGACGCTCCAGTCCAGCAGGCCGGTGATGCCGAGCCGGTAGTCGGCCGGCAAGCGCCCGCGCAGCGTGCGCAGGAACGCCACGTACTGCTCGAGGTGGCCGGTCCCTGCGTCGAAATCGATCTGCAGGCCGGCCACGTCGTTGCCGGCCGCGCGCCAACGCTGCAACTGCACCAGCACCGCGTCGAACAATGCCGGCGTCCAGTCGATGCGCTCCACCCGCAACACCATCCATACCTGGCAGTGGCGCAGTTGCGGCAACGCGGCGCGTTGCGCGACCAATCTTGCCGGCGCGTCGGCGTCCAGCGGCACCTCGGCCTGCAGCAGGTACACGCGGCGCGCGTTGGCCAGCACCGGTTGCGGCCGCACCCCGGCCCACAACCAGAACGCATCGTAGCGGCGCGCCTCCACCGGCGCGGCGTTGGCCGCGCCCATCGTCAGGCACAGCGCCAACAGCACGGCGCAGCGCACGCGCATGGCGCCGCTCACCAGTAGTACTTCAGGTCCTGCGCCCAGGTCGAGGACGGGAATTCCCGTTTCAGGCGCTGGAACCAACGCTTGCGCTCGGCCACCGGCACGTCCTTGCCGCCGCAATCGTTGTTTCCGCTGGGCGCATAGCACTGGATGGCGCGGTACAGCGCATAGGCCCTGTCGTTGGCAGGCACGTTCGCAGCATCGATGACGCGTTGGTAGACCGGCAAACGGAAATACGCAGCGCCGGGAAATTGCGAAGGCGCTCCGCCAAGCTCGGCGGCCGGCGGTTGCCAGTTGATCGGCAAGTCATCCCAGTTCATGACCCGGACCAACTCGGCCACGCACAACTGCGCATGGGCGTCGGCGGGGGCAGCGGCCAGGGTCTTGGCCACCGCCTCGATCGCCGGGCATGCATCCTCGCCCTGCTCGAATGTGCCGGAGAACACCGCCAGCGGTGGCGACGACTGCGGCAACCAGTAAGGCCCGCGCCGGGGCTCGCTGCTGTCGAGCGGGACGTCGGCGAGCAGCACGCGATCCTGCAGGAACGCCTTGGACTGGCCACGCGAAAGCTCCTTGTACAGCAGCACGAAGCCGGCCAGTTCGCGTTCGTGCGCCGGCACGCTCGGCGCCAGCGCGTGGCGGCGCAGCAGATCGGCACCGGCGGCATAGATCAGCAGCTGGTCGCGGATGGACTGGTTGACGATCGGAGAATCCGCGGCGAACACCTGGTCGAGCGCACGGTCGCGCTCCAGGCGCCGCGCCAGCGCCAGCTGCACCAGCGGTTGCTGCACCCCAGGCTCGGCGCTGCCGAGCAGGCGCCGCCAGTAGGCCGCCAACTCCGGCGCACCGCTGTCCTCCAGCGCCAAGCCCTTGAGCATGGCCGTGGCGAAGGCCACGCTGCCGCACCTGCTTCCGCCCTGGCCCGTCTCCAGCAGGCGCAGCGCCTGCGTCGGCGACCCGGCCACGTAATACTGGTAGCTGGACAGCAGCAACGCGAACAACGCCGGTTCGTCGGCGAAGTGCGGCCGCTGTGCCTCCAGCGCCGCCAACGACAGCCGCTGGCGCTCGCTGCCGCCATCGCTCGCGCGCATCGCCTTGAGATCGGCCACCGCCAGCAGCAGCGGCGTGGTCAGCGTCGCAGGATCGACGCTACCCAGCAGCTTGTTGTCGATTTCCTGGGCCAGCTCCGGGTCGGACAGGCCGCGCTGCGCGGCAGGCAGCCGCAGCAGCCGCTCGTATTCGGCTGCCAGTTTCCCGGTGTCGCCGCCGAGCCAGTACAGCCGCCGCATCAATCCACGCGCCGAAGCCGCATAGCGCCCCTGCGGATAGTCGTGCAGGTACTGCGCGAACGCCTGCTCGGCGCGCGCCAGCGCGGCCTTGTCGAACTGCATCGGCTCGCGCTGCACGCCGTATTCGTCGAAGCCATCGACCTGCGCCGCATTGAGCGCCACCCGCCCCAGCATGTAGCGCGCCGTCTCCCTGAGCCAGGGATCGGCCGCCTTGGCAAGCGCATCGAAGCCCTGCGCGGACGCGTCGAAGGCGCCGGCGTAGAACGCGCTGGCGGCCTGCAGATACTGCGCGAATTCCCTGCCTGCAGCCGACGACACGCCGTCCGGCGCAGCGATTTGCTGGTCCGGACACTGCGCCGGCCGCGCCTGGGCCAAGCGCGCTTTTTCCGCCGCCGGCACGCGCGCGTTCGCGTTCAGCGCGTCGTTGAACGCGCTGACGCCGCGCGCATTGCTGTTGCAGCGGTTCGCCTCGCCATCGAGCGCACCCTCCACGGCAGCGGCCTGATCGGTCGCCGGCGCTTGCAGCGCCTGGACCGCTGCCTCCCAGGTGAACACCGGTTCGAGCGGGCTGGCAGGCGCCACCGCCTGCGCTGCGCCATCGCGCATCAACAGCAGCAGGTTGACCCGGGTGTCGCTGCCCGGCGCCAGCGCGACGGTGTTCTGGCATCCGCTGTAATCGCCGAAATCCAGCAGCAGGCTGGAGTCGCAACCGGCATCGGAACTGGCGAGCGCGGGTGCGGCAAAGCAAGCGCACAGCAGCAGCGCGGCAAGGCGGGCAACAACGGAACGGCCGATCTGCATGGCGGGCTCTGCAAGCGAGATGCGCCGCGATCGGCGTAGCGGCATGTTCGCATGCCGGACCGCGCCACGGACGGTGACGCGGCGCAAAGAGCGCACGCTAGCGATGCGCGCCAGCGCGGCCGCGCCGGCAGTGCACCGGCGCTGCCATGCTGAAAGGATAAAAAGGTCACCCGGTCCCCAGAACCCCCTCACCCCCGGCGGGTGCGTTCACCGCCGTAGTTCAAGGGCTGAGATTGGGGATGCGGGATTGGGGATTCGTAACAGCGACACTGCGGCGTCCCCTCCCGCAACCGGCATTCGATTCGCAGGCAATCGATCGCAATCCCGAAAACTAAAAAAGGCACGTACCGGGCTCTCGCCCTGCACATGCCTCTTCCATCGGTCCACACAATCTCGACCGCCGCTCGGGACCCGCCGTTGCGAATCCCAATCCCGGCTCTACGACGTCATCCGGTCCCAGAACCCCTTCACCCCGTCGATGAAGGTCGCCGACTTCGGCGAGTGTTTGCGCGCGTCCTCGCCGGTGAACGTGGATTCGAACTGCTCCAGCAGCTTGCGCTGGTCGGCGGTCAGGTTGACCGGGGTTTCCACCACCACGCGGCAGTACAGGTCGCCTTCGCTGCGGCTACGCACCGAACGCACGCCCTTGCCGCGCAAGCGGAACAGCTTGCCGGTCTGGGTCTCGGCCGGAATGCGGATCTCCGCCTCGCCGCCCAGCGTGGCCACGCGCACGGTGTCGCCGAGCGCGGCCTGGGAAATGCGGATCGGCACTTCGCAGTGCAGGTCGTCGCCGTCGCGCTGGAAGATCGCGTGCTCGCGCACCCGCACTTCCACATACAGATCGCCAGGCGGCGTGCCGGCCGGACCGGCCTCGCCTTCGCCGGACAGGCGGATGCGGTCGCCGTTGTCCACGCCCGGCGGAATCTTCACCGACAGCACCTTGGTTTCCTCGACGCGCCCGGCGCCGTGGCAGGTGCCGCACGGGTTCTGCACGATCTGGCCGCGCCCGGCGCAATGCGGGCAGCTCTGCTGCATTGCGAAGATGCCGCGCTGGATCCGCACCTGGCCGCGCCCCTGGCAGGTGGTACAGGTCTCGACCTTGCCGTCTTCCGAACCGCTGCCATGGCAGTGTTCGCATTCGCCCAGGGTCGGAATCTCGATGCGGCGCTCGATCCCGGCCACCGCCTCTTCCAGATCCAGTTCCAGCACGTAGCCGATATCGGCGCCGCGCCGCGCCGCACGGCCACCGCCGCCGCCGGCACCCCCGAAGATGTTGCCGAAGATGTCGCCGAAGATGTCGCCCATGTCCGGGCCGCCGGGACCGCCACCGCCGCCCATCCCGCCCATGCCGTGCTCGAACGCGGCATGGCCGTGCGCGTCGTACATGCGCCGCTTGTTGCCGTCGGACAGGACTTCGTAGGCCTCCTTGCACTCCTTGAACGCGGCTTCGGCGGCTTGGTCGCCCGGGTTGCGGTCAGGGTGGTGCTTCATCGCGCAACGGCGATAGGCCTTCTTCAGCTCGTCGTCGTTGGCGGTACGGGCCACGCCCAGCACTTCGTAGTAGTCGCGTTTGCTCATAGGGCGGAGATTGGGGATTCGAAATTCGGGATTCGTGTAAAGCAAAAGCGGAGAGCGCTAACTCGTCCGCTTTTGCGAGCGCTACGGACAGGGTATCGGGAACGGAAGCCGACAGGCGAAAGCCTTCGAATCCCTACTCCCGAATCCCGAATCCCGGCTTACTTCTTGTCGTCCTTGACTTCGGTGAACTCGGCGTCGACCACGTCGTCGCCGGCCGCCTGCGCACCGCCCGGGGCGGCGCCCGGCTGCTGTTCGCCGGCGGCGGCCGCCGCGTACAGCGACTGACCGGCCTCTTCCAGCGCCTTGGTCTTGGCCTCGATCTGGCCCTTGTCGTCGCTCTTCATCGCCGTTTCCAGGTCGGCCAGGGCCGACTCGACCTTGCCGATCACGTCGCCGCCGACCTTGCTGCCGTGCTCGGTGATCGCGCTGCGCGTGGCGTGGATCAGGCCGTCGGCCTGGTTGCGCGCCTGCACCAGCTCATGGAACTTCTTGTCTTCCTCGCGGTTGGCTTCCGCGTCGGCGACCATCCGCTGGATTTCGTCGTCCGACAGCCCAGAGCCGGCCTTGATCTCGACCTTCTGTTCCTTGTTGGTCTTCTTGTCTTTGGCCGACACGTGCAGGATGCCGTTGGCGTCGATGTCGAAGGACACCTCCACCTGCGGCAGGCCGCGCGGCGCCGGCTCGATCCCGGACAGGTCGAACTTGGCCAGCGACTTGTTGTAGCGGGCCTGCTCGCGCTCGCCCTGCAGCACGTGCACCGTCACCGCGGACTGGTTGTCCTCGGCGGTAGAGAAGGTCTGCGAGGCCTTGGTCGGGATCGTGGTGTTCTTCTCGATGATCTTGGTGAACACGCCGCCCAGGGTCTCGATGCCCAGGCTCAGCGGGGTCACGTCGAGCAGCAGCACGTCCTTGACGTCGCCGGCCAGCACGCCGCCCTGGATCGCCGCGCCCAGCGCCACGGCCTCGTCGGGGTTGACGTCCTTGCGCGGCTCCTTGCCGAAGAACTCGGACACCGCCTGCTGCACCTTCGGCATGCGGGTCTGGCCGCCGACCAGGATCACCTCGGTCACGTCGCTGGCGCGCAGGCCGGCGTCGTTGAGCGCGGTGCGGCACGGCTCGATGGTGCGCTTGACCAGGTCCTCGACCAGCGCCTCGAGCTTGGCCCGGGTCAGCTTGATGTTGAGGTGCTTCGGGCCCGACGCGTCGGCGGTGACGTACGGCAGGTTGACTTCGGTCTGCTGCGAGGTCGACAGCTCGATCTTGGCGCGCTCGGCCGCATCCTTCAGGCGCTGCAGCGCCAGCGGATCCTTGCGCAGGTCAATGCCCTGGTCCTTGTTGAATTCCTCGACCAGGTAGTCGATGACGCGCTTGTCGAAGTCTTCGCCACCCAGGAAGGTGTCGCCGTTGGTGGCCAGCACTTCGAACTGCTTCTCGCCGTCGACGTTGGCGATCTCGATGATCGACACGTCGAAGGTGCCGCCGCCCAGGTCGTACACCGCGATCTTGCGATCGCCGCCCTGACCCTTGTCCAGGCCGTAGGCCAGCGCCGCGGCGGTCGGCTCGTTGATGATGCGCTTGACGTCCAGGCCGGCGATGCGGCCGGCGTCCTTGGTCGCCTGGCGCTGGCTGTCGTTGAAGTACGCCGGCACGGTGATGACCGCCTCGGTGACGGTCTCGCCCAGGAACGCCTCGGCGGTCTTCTTCATCTTCTCCAGCACCTGCGCGGAGATTTCCTGCGAGGCCAGCTTGCGGCCGTCGGCGGTGGCCACCCAGGCGTCGCCGTTGTCGTGCTGGACGATGCCGTACGGGACCAGGCCGATGTCCTTCTGCACTTCGGCGTCGGTGAACTTGCGGCCGATCAGGCGCTTCACCGCGTAGAAGGTGTTCTTCGGATTGGTGACCGCCTGGCGCTTGGCCGAGGCGCCCACCAGCACTTCGCCGTCCTTGGTGTAGGCGACGATCGAGGGCGTGGTGCGGTCGCCTTCGGAATTTTCGATGACGCGGGCTTTGCCGCCGTCCATGATCGCCACGCACGAGTTGGTCGTGCCCAGGTCGATGCCGATGATCTTGCCCATTGGATGACTCCTGAAAATTTCTGGTGTCCGGCCGCTGCCGGGGTCTGGTTCGGATATAGGGATGGCCGCAGGTCATTCAAGCCATCACCGCAAATTAGCGTTCTGCCGCGGCCGCGCCGGATTCAGGCGCGGACCGCCGGCGGCACGCGTCAATCGTGCTTGGCGACCACCACGAGCGCCGGCCGCAGCAGGCGTTCGTTGAGCAGGTAGCCCTTCTGGAACACCTGGATCACGTGGCCGGGGGCGACGCCGTCGGCCTCGGCCTGGCTGATCGCCTGGTGGTGCTCCGGGTTGAACGGCTGCCCGGTCGGGTCGAGCAGGGTCAGGCCGTTGTCGGCGGCGACCTTGAGCAGCTGCTTGTAGGTCAGCTCCAGGCCGTCGCGCAGCGGGCTGGGTTCGCTGCCGGCGGCGCTCAGGCCGGCGTCCAGGCTGTCGAACACCGGCAGCAGGTCGCCGAGCAGGCGCTCGTTGGCGAACTTGCGCGCCTGCTCGACGTCGCGGGCGATGCGCTTGCGCTGGTTTTCCAGGTCGGCGCGCTCGCGCAGCACGTCGGCCTTGAGCAGCGCCAGCTCGCTGCGCAGGGTCTCGATCTGCGCCTGCAGCGGATCGGTCGCCGGCTGCTGGGCCTCGGACAGGTGTTCAGAATCGAATTCGGGGTGGTCTTGGTTCATTTCCGGTTCCCTGGCGGGAGATGCACCCGCCCTACCGGACCACCTATGTGGGCGTGCGGGGCGGATTCAAGATGCTGTGTTGCATCTTCGGGATTGGAGATTGGGGATTCGGGATTGGTCGGAGCGGCGCCACGGCACGCACCGGCTGCCGCGTGCCCGCCCCTCCCTGCCCGGCTACCGCTCTGTCGGCGGGGTCGGGTCCAGGGCCGCGCCGAGGACTTCGGCGGCGGTCTGCACCAGCGGGATCACCCGGTCGTAGTCCATGCGCTTGGGGCCAATCACGCCCAGTACGCCCAGCACCTGGCCGCCGGCCATGTATGGCGCGGTGACCAGCGACACGCTCTCCAGCGGCACCACCCCGGTTTCCTCGCCGATGAAGATGCGCACGCCCGGCGCGCGGATGGTGCGCTCCAGCAGCTGCAGGATCTCGCGCTTGCTGGCGAAGATCTCGAACAGCTCGCGCAGCCGCTCCAGGTCCGACAGGTCCTGCACCCCCATCAGCTTGGTCTGCCCGGCCAGCACCATGTCGTCACCGGCCGGGGCCAGCGCCTGCTCGGCCAGCTCCACGCTGTGCGCCAGCAGCAGCTCCATCTCGTCGCGGGCGTGGCGCAGGTCGCGCACCAGGCTGGCGCGGATGTCGGCCAGCGCGCGCCCGGCGAAATGCGCGTTCAGGTAATTGGCCACCCGTTCCAGTTCGGCCGGCTCGTAGGTCTTGCGCGGTTCGATGACCCGGTTCTGCACCTCGTTGTCGGCGAACACCAGGATCGCCAGCACCCGGCGCGCGTCCAGCGGCACGAAATCGATGTGCCGGAACGCGAACTGCTCGCGCTTGGGCGCGCTGACCACGCCGACGAAATGGGTCATTGCCGACAGCAGCTCCGAGGCGCTGCCGAGCAGCGCCTGAGTGCCGGCGGCGTTGCTCATCTCCGCGCGCAGCCGCGCCACCTCGCTCTCGCCCGGCGGGCGCATCTGCACCAGGCTGTCGACGAACACCCGGTAGCCGGTGGCGGTGGGGATGCGCCCGGCCGAGGTGTGCGGCGAGCTGAGCAGGCCGGCGTCCTCCAGGTCGGCGAGGATGTTGCGGATCGTCGCTGGGCTCACGTCCAGCCCGGCGTGGCGGGCCAGAGTCTGCGAGCCGACCGGTTCGCCGTCGCGGATATAGCGCGAGATCAGCGTGCGCAACAGCTGCCGGGCGCGTGGGTCGAGCGAGGAGTGGACCGGGGAGGCGCGCATGCAATCAATCCGTGAGACTGGACACTAGATAATGGCTGCATGCCGGCTTGGCAAGTGATTGGCCCACCTACCCCCGCGTGCTAGCGTTGCGCGCCCCTGGATTCCGACCCCCATGCTCAGACATCTCTCGATCAAGGATTTCGCCGTCGTCCGCGGGACCGAACTGGAATTCGGCCCCGGCATGACCGTGGTGTCCGGCGAAACCGGCGCCGGCAAGTCGCTGATGGTGGACGCGCTCGGCTTCCTGTCCGGGCTGCGCGCCGACAGCGGCGTGGTCCGCCACGGCGCCGACCGCGCCGAGCTGTCGGCCGAATTCGCCGTGCCCGAGGCCGCTCCGGCGCGCGCCTGGCTGCGCGAAAACGAACTCGACGACGACGAACAATGCCAGCTGCGCCGGGTGATCCGCGCCGACGGCGGCTCGCGCGCCTGGATCAACGGCCGCCCAGTGACCCTGTCGCAGCTGGCCGAGCTGGCCGGCCATCTGGTCGAGATCCACGGCCAGCACGAACACCAGGCGCTGCTGTCGCGCGGCAGCCAGCTCGGCCTGCTCGACGCCTACGCCCGCAACGAGACCGAACGCGCCGCGGTGCGCGCCGCCGCCGTGCGCTGGCAGGCGCTGCTGGCCGAGCGCGAGACGCTGCTGGCGCAGGGCGACGTGTCCGACCGCATCGGCTTCCTCGAGCACCAGCTGGCCGAGCTGCAGCGCGAGGACCTGGCGCCGGCGGCGATCGCCGCGCTGGACGCCAACCATCGCCGCCAGGCCCATGCCGCGGCGCTGATCGGCGCCTGCGAGGGCGCCGCGCAGCGGCTCAACGGCGACGAGGCGCCGGCGGTGCTGGAACTGCTGCAGCAGACCCGCCACGAACTGGGCAAGGTCGGCGAATACGAGCCGCGCCTGGCCGAGGTCGAAGCGCTGATCGACAGCGCCACGATTCAACTGGAAGAGGCGCTGGCGCTGGTCGACCGGGTGCGCGACGACCTCGACGCCGATCCGGCGCAGTTCGAGGACATGGAACGCAAGCTGGGCCGACTGCACGACCTGGCGCGCAAGCACCGAGTTACCCCGGACACGCTGGGCGAGCACCGCGACGCGCTGCTGGCCGAAGTCGAGGGCCTGCGCGGCGCTGGCGAACGGCTGGACGTGCTGGATGCGGAGATCGTCCGCGCCACCCAGGCCTGGCGCGACGCCGCCGCCGCGCTCAGCGGCACCCGCCAGCGTGGCGCGCAGGCGCTGTCGCGCGACACCACCGCGCTGATCGGCGAACTGGGCATGGGCGGCGGGCGCTTCGAGATCCAGCTCGAGCCGCACGAGGCCGAGCGCCCCGACCCGGCCGGCGCCGAGCGCGTCGAGTTCCTGGTCGCGGCCAACGCCGGGCAGCCGCCGCGCGCGCTGCGCAAGGTCGCTTCCGGTGGCGAGCTGTCGCGCATCTCGCTGGCGATCGAGGTCGCCGCGCTGGGCCTGGACGCGGTGCCGACGATGGTGTTCGACGAAGTGGACTCGGGCATCGGCGGCGCCGTCGCCGACATCGTCGGCAAGAAGCTGCGCGCGCTCGGCGAGCAGCGCCAGGTGCTGTGCGTGACCCACCTGCCGCAGGTCGCGGCGCAGGGCCACGCCCATTACCGGGTCAGCAAGGCGCCGGTCGAGGGCATGACCCAGAGCTCGGTCGAACTGCTGGCGCCGCGCCAGCGCGAGGAAGAACTGGCGCGAATGCTGGGCGGGGTCGAGGTCAGCAAGGAAGCCCGCGCGGCGGCCAAGCGGCTGTTGCAGAGCGCTGGTTGAGGCGCTCTGCCAGGTTGCGCCGGGTTGGTGGGCTGGGCCTGGGCTTCGGCTCTGTTACTGGGCCGCCACTCCGCACATGGCGTTGGGTGGCCTCGAGCCATCGGGCGACTCGAGCCCTGTGACTCAGGCCACAGGGAATATGAAGCTTGCAGGCTCCGGATGGTGTCAGGTCGGGGCTGAAGCCCCTCCTTCAGTGCACCCAGCCGGTTCGTCGCGAGTTCCCTGTAGGAGCGGTTTCAACCGCGACGAGCGGAGCCGTCCGACGACCCAGGGGCGGAAGGCGTCGGGACTGAAGTCCCTCCCACAGTGCACCCAGCCAGTTAGTCGCGAGTCGCTGTAGAGCGGCTTCAGCCGCGACGAACGGAGCCACCAGTTGTTCCGGCCTTGGAAGCAGTCGGGAAGCAGTCGGGGCTAAAGCCGCCCCCACAGCGCACCAAGCCGGCTCACCGCAAGCCCCCTGTGGGAGCGACTTCAGTCGCGACGAACGGAGCTGGGAGATCAGTGACAGCTGGCAATCCGTGGAAACCGAAGCCACTCAGGCCCTTCCTCTCCACGCGGTCTGCGGCGATGGCCCTGCGTCGAACGCTACCGCGCCCGAACGGGCCCGAACTCAGCCCTTCTTGCCCGCCGGGCGCTTGCTGCGCACGTACAGCACCAGCGAGTGCTCTTCCAGCTCGTAGCCGTGATCGGCGGCGATCTTGCGCTGCAGTTCCTCGATCTCGGCGCTTTCGAATTCGATGACGTTGCCGGTGTCCACGTCCACCATGTGGTCGTGGTGGCCGCCGCGGTCCAGTTCGTACACCGCCTGGCCGCCTTCGAAATTGTGCTTGAGCACCAGTCCGGCCGCCTCGAACTGGGTCAGGACCCGGTACACCGTGGCCAGGCCGATCTCGTCGCCGTGATCGAGCAGCTGGCGGTAGATCTCTTCCGCGGTCATGTGGTGGCGCGCCGACTTCTGCTCTAGCAGCTCCAGGATGCGCATCCGGGGATGCGTGACCTTCAGGCCGACTTTGCGCAGATCGTGGGATTCCATGGCGTCTCCATTCATAGCTGGTTTAGCGCCAGCTGCCTCGGGATGGGTCGCGGCGGTCATCGGGAGTGTATCATCGACCCGATTTCCCTCAGTACTGTCCCCGATGCGCAATCTCTTGCTGGTCGCCGCTGTTGCCCTGTCCACCGCTGGCTGCGGGATCATCTACAAGCAGCCTATCTATCAAGGCAACCTGATCAAGCAGGCGGCCGTCGATCAGCTCAAGGTCGGCCAAAGCAAGCAGCAGGTCAACGCGCTGCTCGGCACCCCGTCGATCCCGGATCCGTTCCATGCCCAACGCTGGGACTACACCGCGACCGAGCGCCTCGATCGCCTCGGCCGGACCGAGATCAAGAATTTCGTCGTCTACTTCGACAACGACACGGTGACCCGCTGGGAAGGCGACTATTTCCCGGACAACGATTCGGAGCTGGCCAAGAACAGCGTGCGCCAGTTCGGCCGCAACCTGGCCAAGGACAAGAAGAAGCAGCGCCGCAGCGAGTAAGCATCGCCGGCAACGCGCCTGGCGGCGCTAGCGCGGTTTCGCGCGCCGCCGCCGGGCATCCTTCGGATCGGCCAGCAATGGCCTGAGCAGTTCGACCCGGTCGCCGTCGTATAGGAGCTGGGTCGGCGCGGCGACGCTGCCATGAATCGCGCAGGGCATGCCCGGCGTCGCCTCGGCCAGGGCCGCTGCGCGCAACGCATCGGCGACGGTGGATCCTTCGGGCAATTGCAGCGTGCGCGCGACGAAACGGTCCGGCCAGGCCAGCACCACTTCGACCCGCAGCCCGCTCATGCGTCTTCGCGGTCGGCCACGCGCACGAAGTCGTTGACCATGCGGTCGGCCAGGCTCTGGAAGCCCAGCGCCAGCGCCGGCCCCAGCAGCCGCGAGGCCGGCTCGAAGTCCAGGGTCAGGCTGACCTTGCTGGCGTGGTCGTTGAAGCCCTGGAACTCCCACTGCCCCTGCAGGCGCTTGAACGGGCCGTCGCGCAGCAGCATATCGATGCGGTCGGGGCGCTGCAGCCGGTTTTCGGTGGTGAACCAGGTGCGGAACGAGCCCACGCCCAGGTCCAGCCGCGCCACCAGGTATTGGTCGCTATGCTCGAGCACATGCGCCGCATCGCACCAGGCGAAGCGGCGCGGATAGGCGGCGACATCATTGACCAGGTCGAACATGCGCGTTGCGGGGTGTTCGACCAGGGCGCTGCGGCGGATGATAGGCATTCGGTGCGGGGAAAGTGGACCAAGACGTTCGGGAGGCCCCGAATCGGAGACAATAGCAAGATGAGCAAGAAACCCGCCAAGGATAAAGCAAACGGCGCGACGGCCAACAAGACCATCGCGTTGAACAAGCGTGCGCGCCACGAATACCACCTGGAGGACCGCTACGAAGCCGGCCTGGCCCTGCAGGGCTGGGAGGTCAAGTCGATCCGCGCCGGCCGCGCCAACATCGGCGAGAGCTACGCGTTCGTGCGCCAGGGCGAGCTGTTCCTGTTCGGCGCGCAGTTCACCCCGCTGATCCAGGCCTCCACCCACGTGGTGGCCGACGACCGCCGCACCCGCAAGCTGCTGCTGCACCGGAGCGAGATCGACAAGCTGATCGGCCGCGTCGAGCGCGACGGCTACACCTTGGTGCCCACCGCGATGTACTGGAGCAAGAACAAGATCAAGCTCGAGATCGCGCTGGCCAAGGGCAAGCAGGACCACGACAAGCGCGACGCCGCCAAGGACCGCGACTGGGCCCGCGACAAGCAGCGGATCATGCGGCGTCACAACAAGAACGCGTGATTCGGGATTCGGGATTGGGGATTGGCAAAAGCGGCAAGCGAGATGCCGCCGTTGCGAATCCCTAATCCCTAATCACCAATCCCTGCCCCATCACGTCCCGCCAAGCATCCGCATCAGGCTCGGCAACCCACGCCCCTGCATGTAGGGATCGCGCTGCAGGTCCAGGCACTGGTCTAACAGCAGTTGCTTGACCCGGTCCGGAAAGCCGATGAACTCGCGGCGTACCGACAGGAACGCGGCGATCAGTCCGGACACGTGCGCGGCGGCCATGCTGGTGCCGCTCATCTCCACCATCCAGGTGTCGGGGTCGTCGGCGTCGTAGCGGTGATGGGCCGAGACGATCTTCTCCCCCGGCGCCACCAGGTCCGGCTTGTGCCGGCCGTCGGCGGTCGGGCCGCGCGAGGAGAAGTACGACACGCCGTAGCTGTGCGGGCTGCTCTTGTGCACCGAGCCCACCGCCAGCGCCTCCTCCAGGTTGGCCGGGTCGCCGATGCTCAGGTCCAGATTCATCGGGTAGGCCTGCCCATCGTCCTGCATCAGCCAGGCCAGGCCGTCGTTGCCGGCCGCGATCACCACCACCACGCCCTGCCGCCATAGCCGGCGCAGTTCGTTGCACAGCGGGGTGAAGCCGCAGCCGTAGCTTTCCGCATCGAAGTAGCCGCCCAGGCTCAGGTTGACCCCGTGGATGACCAGTTCGCCGGCGCGCTCGTTGATCTCGGCGACCTGCTGCACGCCCTTGATGATCCACGAGTCGCGGCCGTTGCCGTCGTCGTCCAGCACCTTCAGCCCGTACAGCCGCGCCTGCGGCGCCATGCCGGCGAAGCGCAGCGGCGTGGCCGGCGCCACCCCGGGCAACGGCGCATCGCACTGCCCGGCGATGATCCCGGCCACGTGGGTGCCATGGCCGTTGCCGTCCAGCGCAGCGAAGCCGGCGCCGTCGCGGCGGCGAAGTTCGCGGGCACGGCCGCGCTGCGTGCAGTCCCATTGCGCCAGCACCGTTTCCGGCAGACCGGGCTGCTGGAAATGCGGATGCGCCGCGGCGATGCCGCTGTCCAGCACTGCCCAGCCGATGCCTGCGCCGAGCGCGCGGTACGCCACCTGCGCCGCGTCGGCCTGCACGGTGCTGCGCGACTGGTAGATCAGGGCGCGCTTGCCGGCATCGCGCCACAGCCGTTTCAGGCTCAACGTGCGATAGCGCTCGCGCAGGCTTTCGATCTCGAACCGGGTCAGGCGCGCCGACACGTAGCGCTGCAGCGTGTCCTCCAGCTCGATCGCCGTGTCCAGCGCCTCGCCCTTCAATCCCGTGGACGCCTGGGTCAGCTCGCGCAGCGCCGCGACCAGCTCGCGCTTCAACTGCGCCGGCTCGCGCGCGTCCGGCAGCCGGTCCAGTTCGATCAGCACCTCGTGGCGATAGTCCGGCGCGTGCGCCTCCAACTGGTCGGACAGGTCCTTGATCAGCACCGGATGCGCGATCGGCTGGTCGAAGCCGACGCCCACCGCGCGCCGCACCTCAGCGCGGACCTCGGGGATGGACAGATAGCCGGAGCCGGAATGCGGATTGCGCTGCCAATCCGGGTTGATGCGCGATCCGGCGATGTTGTGGAAGCGCCCCTGCGCATCGGCGATGTCGTCGCTCAAATCGTCGTCCAGCGCCACCGGATCGCGCCGCTCGGCGACGTTGACCCAGCGCTTCACGCAGGCCGGAAACGGCAACTTCGGCGTGCCGGTCCACTGCTTGAACATGCTGCGCACCACCGGCAGGCCCAGCGGCGAACCCAGGGTCAGCAACAGCGACACCTCGCAGCCCTCGGCCTCGAACTCGCGCAGCACGTCGTAGGCGATCAGCGAACCCTGGCTGTGCGCGATCACCACGAACGGACCGCCGCCGGCACGCATGCGCTGCAGCAGGCTTTCGCGCATCTGCTCGCGCCGCGCCGGCACGAAAAAGAAATCGTGCACGTCCTGCAGCAGCGCGGCGGAGATCAGCTTGAGCAGCATCCGGTTCAGCACGTCGATCGGACCCTGCGCATGCAGGCCGGCGGCCTCCGGCGCGGCAGCCTGCACCTCGTCCAGCAACTGCCGCAGGCACGCGCGCTCGGCGTCGCTGCCGGCCAGCGTATCGGCCAGTTGGCGCAGATCGGCCAACTGCGGCACCACACCCAGCGCACCGAGCACCCGCTGCTCGGCCTGGTTCAATGCCGGGCCGCGGTCCTGCTCCTGGCAACTGCCCGGCTCCGGCGATGGATAGCGCTCGCGGCTGACCCAGTACGCCATGCGCGTGCGCTCGCCCATCTCGCGACCGAACAGGGCGCGATCCCACTGGCAGCGCAGCACCTCGGCCGGCGGCTTGTTGCCGATGCCATGGATGTAGACGACCGTGCGCGCCCGGCCCTGTGCCAGCGAGCTTTGGCCGGTGGCCTTGGGCCTGGCGGTGCGCGCAGGCGTGGGAGCGCTGGCAGCGGTGGCGGCACCTGCGCCGCCCTGAGACGACGGCGCGCGCCTGGTGGCGGCTTGCGGCTTGGCTGTCCCAGGCTTGATTGTCCCGGGCTTGGCCGTCTTGGGCTTGACTGTCCTGGACTTGGCCGCCTTGGGCGCGCCTGTCCTGGGTGTGTCGCCAGCCACTGGCTTCGCCGCGGTGCGCCGCGCCGGTCCGCTCGACCGCGCGACCGTCTTTTCCGCATTCTTCACCCCGGCCCGCTGCGCGGCCGCCTTCTTGGGCTTGGCCTTCTTCGCCGCAACGCCCTGCCGCGCAGGCAGTGCCCGGCCGGCCTGAGCGGACGCTTTCGCTGGTTTCGCTGCGGCGGCCGCTGCCGTGGCCGCTCGCTTGCCATCGCGCCCGCCGTCGCGCGCACGCTGTTGCCTGGTTGCCATCGCGGTGCTCCATGCCTGGGGGAGATCCGTCGGCGCAGACCGCCAGCTGCCGCGCCGAGTGAAGCCAGCTTAAGCCGCCCCTGTCGCAAGACTTGTGACTGGCCTCCCCGATCCCTACACTGTGTGGGTCAGCGTTTTACGTTTTCCCCGGGGGTGCACTGGTTTCGACGGGGGTTGCAAAATCGCTTGGCGCATGCCGAGGGGGCCGCTTTCCTCGTAAATCCAGCAGCAAACTTATAGTTGCCAACGACGACAACTACGCACTGGCCGCTTAAGGCCTAGCCCCGAAATCGCTTGTGTCCGTGCTCGCGACGTAGGGTCATTATCACGGAATCGCCGGTGGTGGCTGCCTGTCAACCATTGGCTAAATAAAGCAGGCTGGTCCCGGGATGCGCTTCGCACATCGTGCTGTTCCGGGATGAGATCCAACGATGAGCTAAGCATGTAGTGCCGGGGATGGAGTGCCTTCGGACGGCGGTTCGATTCCGCCCACCTCCACCATCTGAACGTTCGCAGCAATTCGCGGACGTACGACAAGGGTCGGATTTTCCTGGATTCCAGGGCAATCCGGCCCTTTTTGTTTGTACCCGCCATCGACAAGACGTGCCTTGGCCGGCATGCGCGATGCGCCTGTGGACGTTGCCGGAATCAGCGCGGTCTACCGCGGAGCAATCGCGACGGCAGCATTCGCAGCGAACACCATCGCCCAGCACATCGATTCGACGCTGCACGTGAGCGGATCGAGGTGTTGTCAGTCGTTATGAGGAGCGCCGGTAGCGCACGGCGCAGCTGCAGGTTGCCAGACCGCACCGCGGTGGGCGCATCTGCAACGTATCGAAAGAAGATGGTCCAGCCGCGGATGCCTGCACCCTTGAAGCAGCCCTGAGATTTACCTACGGCCGCACAGCTGGTGAGGCAAGGATGCGGCAGGTACTGTTAGGAAGATGTCCTTGCGGCATGTCGGAACGACGACATGCGAGGAACGATGTCCGGACTTGCGTTGCGGATCCCACAATTGACGGCGCGTGGCGCTGTGCCGCTCGAAGAAACGCAGCCTGCCCAGGCCAGTGCCGGCGACATACCCATCACGCGCGGTCTGTACGGTGACGGCATCGATTGCCGACTCTGGTTCGCCATGCAACTGACCAACGAACAACTGCGCATTCTGCAAGACATTCATGCCACGAAGCCTGTCACCGAAGAAGAGGCGAATTGGGCCGTGCGCGAGAACTACGCCGCGCAAGGCGAAGACGGCGACATCGCGCTCAGCCCGCAAGGCATGCGCCTGATCGACGACGAAGCCAAGTAGAGCCGCCACAAAGCGGGATCCAGCGCCGGCAACGACCTCCCTTGGTGGCATGGACGCCATCGGATGGACGGGCGCATCCCGATCTCTTCGGCATGGCCCATGCAGCAGCATCGCCATGGCGGCCGTGTGAGCTCTTGCCGACGCCCTGCACAAGAAGTTCACCACCCCGGCGCATATACGAAAGCGGCCGGGCGTATTTGCGCCCAGCCGCTCTTGCCTCACCGACGCCCCCGCTCTACCGGAAGACTTTGCGGCAACGCGCGACGCGGCAGATCACGCCGCTTCGCGCAACAAGCCGCCGATGCCGGCGATCGCGCCGCCGATCGCCTGGGTGCGGTGATCGTCGCTCATCGCCACGCCTTCGGCGCGGACGAACTCGATGTCGGTGATGCCGAAGAAGCCGAACGCGGCACGCAGGTAGGTTTCCTGGAAATCGTTTGCCGCCGCCGGGCTGCCCGGGCTGTAGATGCCGCCGCGCGAAGACGCGACGATCACGCGCTTGCCGCCGGCAAGGCCTTCCGGACCGGCTGCGCCGTAGCGGAAGGTCTTGCCGGCCACGGCGAGGCGGTCGATCCAGGCCTTCAGCGAGCTGGCGATGCCGAAGTTGTACATCGGCGCGCCGATCACGACGACGTCGGCGCCCAGGAACTCTTCCAGTACCTGGCTGTTTTCGATGGCCGCCGGGTCGGCATCGCCGGCCGGCGGCGCCCAGTGGCTCAGCGGCGCGGCATGCACGTCGCGGTAGGCGACGTCCACGCCCGGATGCGCGGCGACGAACTCGGCAACGATGGCCGCGGTCAGGCCGCGCGAGACGGAATGCGCGCCGAGTGCGCTGCTGTCGATGTGCAGGAGTTTCATGGAGGTTCCTTTGCGTTGACCGCGTAGCGGCATGGCAAAGACGATACTCGCGAAACAATCGAACGATTAGTCCGCCTGAAGTACACTGATCGTTCGCAACGAGAAACGATGAGCCCGACGATGGACGGCGTCCTGCACGACCTCAACGATCTGTATTTCTTCGCCTCGGTGGTCGAACACGGCGGATTTTCCGCCGCCGGGCGCGCGTTGGGCCTGCCCAAGTCGCGGCTGAGCAAGCGCATCGCCCAGCTCGAGGAACGCCTCGGCGTGCGCCTGCTGCAGCGGACCACGCGGCGTTTCGTGGTCACCGAGGTCGGCACGCGCTTCTACCAGCACTGCCGCGCGGTACTGGAAGAAGCGCGCGCCGCGCAGGAGGCGGTCGACGAACTGCGCACCGAGCCGCGCGGCGTGGTGCGGGTCAGCTGCCCGGTGTCGCTGGCGCAGAACGTGCTGGGCCCGATCCTGCCGGCGTTCCTGCTCGAACACCCCAAGGTGCAGGTGCGGCTCACCGCGACCAACCGCCGCGTGGACGTGATCGGCGAAGGCTACGACGTGGCGATCCGCGTGCGCGACAAACTCGATACCGATGCCACGCTGGTGGTGCGCAGCATCGGCCATGCGCGCAGCATGCTGGTGGCCAGCCGCGCGTTCCTGGACACGCATGGCCGTCCGCAGACCCTGCAGGAGCTGGCCCAGTTGCCGGCGTTGTCGATGTTCGAGCACGAGGGCGCACAGCTGTGGGAACTGCTCGACGGCGACGGCAACAAGACCGCGATCGAGGTCGTGCCACGGCTGGTCAGCGGGGATTTCTCGGTGCTGATCGCCGCCGCCGTGCAACACTGCGGAGTGGCGCTGCTACCCGAGCAATACTGCGCCCCGCTGCTCGACAACGGCATGCTGGAATGGGTGCTGCCGGACTACAGCACCGCCCAGGGCCTGCTGCATTTCGTCTACCCGAGCCGCCGCGGCCTGCTGCCGGCGATCCGCAGCTTCGTCGACTTCCTGGCCGAACGCCTGCCGCAGGCCACGTTCCACCACGACTGCCAGCGGCTGGCGGCCGACCAGAGCCAGGCGGCCAGGCTGCAGATGGCCCGCGTCGCCGGCACCGTTCCCGCAGCGGCAGCGGTACCCGTGCCTCAGCGGGAGTGAAGTGCAAGGGCAACGCCCCCCCCACTGCGCCGGCTCACGCCTTTGCCAATTAAGGAGCATGGCGGATCGGCACGCGGCACCGCCCGAGGGCAAGGCCAGCTGCCCGGCGATCGGCCCGCCCTGCCGCACTCACACAGCCGATGCGGCGGACGGCACACAATTTGCTTCTCCACTGCGACCCTAACGCAGCGCGATGCCCGCATGCACGCCTTTCTCGCCTTTCTCCAGCCTGTCGTCGCCAGGCCGATAGCGCGCGCCATGCAGAGCGCCGCAAGGCCGTGAGCGCCTCGATGCGCCGGCACTTCCGGCTCGGCATCATCAGGATCCTGGGGCCGACCACGGCCGCGGTGCTGTTGCTGTTCGGGGCCTATCAGTGGCTGCAGGGCCATGCCTGGAGCGCCGCCGCCGGCGCCACGCTGGCCGGCCTGGCGGCGCTGGCGACGTGGCTGGCCTTGCGCCGCGGCGACGGCCGCATGGACCCGCTGCTGACCCTGAGCTGGTTGCTGGGCAGCGCATTGGCCAGCCATGCCCTGCAGCAGGCCGCGGTGCCGTGGCTGTACCTGGTGATGATGAGCAACTTCTTCGTGGTCGCGCGCGGCGTCGGGCTGGCCTGCAACGCCACCTTGATCGTGATCATGCTGGTCACCCCGGGCACCCTGCTCGGCGCCGAGCACACGTTCTCGCTGATCGCCGTGTCGCTGCTGATCACCGGCCTGGGCTACGTGCTGTCGCTGCGCCTGGAGGGCGACCGCGTGCAGCTGGAACAACTGGCGTCGCACGACGCGCTGACCGGGCTGCCGAACCGGCGCATGCTGGAACGCAGCCTGTCGCAGCGCGTGGCCGATACGCGCCGCAAGACGCGCCGGCATGGGCTGATCGTGATCGACATCGATCACTTCAAGGAAGTCAACGATCTCTACGGGCACGCCGCCGGCGACCGCACGCTGGCCGAGCTGGCCGCACTGCTGCGCTTCCAGGTGCGCGCGCCGGACGAGGTGTTCCGCTTCGGCGGCGAGGAATTCGTGGTGGTGACGCGACTGCAGTCGCGCAACGAGCTGGCCGCCTTCGCCAAGCGCCTGCACCAGGTCACGCGCGAGGCCTTGCGTGGCCCCGGCGGGCGCATCAGCGTCTCCCTCGGCGCGGCCATGCTGTGCGACGAGCAGCACTGGCAGGATTGGTTCTCGCGCGCGGACGCGGCGCTGTACCAGGCCAAGAACGGCGGCCGCGACACCTACGTGATCGCCGAGGACCTGATCCAGGAGTGAGCGATCGCGGTGCATGGGTGACGGCAGCATGATCGCATCGAGCCGGATGCCGATGCCACCGCCATGCGCGTTCTCGCTCTGCGCTGCCGCGCAGGCGCCGCGGCATTCCAGCCGCAGCGCCCTCGCCTGGCGCAAGCCGTCGGTCGCGATGGGCGTCGTTGCTGCGGCCCATCGCGACTGAAGCGGCTTCGCGCGGATCGATCCCGCGGCCTGTGACCAACCGAAAGCAGACGCCCGCCGTCAGTGCGCGACCGGCGCCGGCGGCGGCGTTGCCAGCGCCACCTCTGGCGGCAGCACCGCATCCTGGCCCCAGCCGCCGAGCGCCTTGTAGACCCGCACCACGCCGACGTTGACCGACGCCTCGGCGTCGGCCAGGGCATCGTCGGCGGACAGCTTGGTACGCTGCGTATCGAGCAGGGTCAGGAAATCTTCCGACCCTTCGCGGTAACGCAATTGCGCCAGCGCTTCGGCACGGCCGGCCGCTTGCGCCTGCTCGGCGACGATCGCCAGCCGCGCCTGCTGTTTGGCGTAGGAGGTCAACGCGTTCTCGGTGTCCTCCAGCGCGCCGAGCACCGCCTTCTCGTAGTCGGCGGCAGCACCGTCGGCCTGCGCCTCGCTGGCGCGCAACCGCGCCCGCACGGTACCGAAGTCGAACGCTGCCCAGCTGATCGACGGCGTCAGCGACCACGCCTTGCTGCTGCCCTGTAGCAGCGAGCCGGCATCGCCGGACAGGAAGCCGACGAAGCCGCTGAGGCTGATCCGCGGGAACAGGTCGGCGGTGGCCACGCCGATCCGCGCCGTCGCCGACGCCAGCCGGCGCTCGGCGATGCGCACGTCCGGTCGCCGGCGCAGCAACTGGGTGGTATCGCCCAGCGGCAGCGCGCGGGCGTAGGCCGGCGTCGCACGCGGCGCCAGCAGCTCGTCCAGCGCGCCGGGCGGGCGGCCCAGCAGCACCGCCAGCCGATGCCGGGCCTGCGCCTCGCTGACTTCCAGCAACGGGATGTCGGCCTCGATCGCCTTGAGCCGGGCGCGGCTGCTCTGCACGTCCAGTTCGCTGCCGGCGCCCAGCTGCCAGCGGGTCTCGGTCAGGCGCTGGGTATCGCGCAGGTTGTCCAGCGTGGTGCGCGCCACCGCGATGCGCTTCTGCGCGCCGCGCAACTCGAAGTAGTTGCGCGCCACTTCCGCGGCCACGGTGACCTGCGCATCGGCCATGCCGGCCTGCTCGGCTTCCAGGTCGGCGCGCGCCGCCTCGGTGGCGCGGCGCTGGCGTCCGAATAGATCGAGTTCCCAGCCGGCATCGAAGCCCAGGCTGTAGCTCTCGGTCAGCACCCGCGCGCCGCCGGCGTCCGCATCCGGCGCCTTGCCGCGGCTGTAGTCGCCGTTGGCGGTGACGTGCGGCGCCTGGTCCAGGCGCCGTTCGGCGAACACCGCGCGCGCCTCGTGCACCCGCGCCAGGGCGATGCGCAGGTCGAGGTTGGCGGCCAGGCTCTGGTGCACCAGCTGTTCCAGCACCGGGTCGTCGAACTGCGCCCACCACGACGCCACCGGCGAGGTGGTCGCGAACACCGGTGCCGCCGCGCCCTGCAGCGTCACCGGCGCCTGTTCCGGGGCGTGGTAGTTGGGGCCGACGCTGGCGCAGGCGCTGAGCAGCGCCAACGCCAGCGCGCCGATCGCGGGACGGATCACCATGGCAGCACCTGGCCCACATGGGTGTAGCTGCCGGTCGGGCCATCGGCGTCGAGCAGCGCCATCATCACGCTGCTGCGCGCGCCGTCGGCCACTTCCAGTTCGCCTTCGCCGGAATTCATGTCGGTCTTCACGTAGCCGGGGTGGATGGTGTTGACCTTGATCGGGGTGTCGCGCAGTTCGTAGGCCAGTTGCACGGTCCACGCGTTCACCGCGCTCTTGGACACGTTGTAGGCCGGTATCTTGAAGTCGTAGATCGGCGAGCCGGGCTGGCTGTGCAGGGCGAGCGAGCCGAGCAGGCTGGACACGTTGACGATGCGCGCGGCGGGCGCGGCGCGCAGCAGCGGCAGGAACCCCTGGGTGACCGCGATCAGGCCGAACACGTTGGTGTCGAAGGTCTTGCGCCAGGTGTCCTGGCTCTGCTGCGAGACCGCGAGTTTCATGTCGTCGATCATGATGCCGGCATTGTTGACCAGGATATCGAGCCGGCCGTGGCGCGCCTGCACCGCCGCCACCGCGGCGGCGATGCTGGCGGCGTCGGTGACGTCCAGGGTCAGCGCCTCCACCGGCAAGCCCTCGCCCTGCAGTTCCAGCGCGGCGGCGGTGGTGCGGGTGGAGTCGCGGCCGGCCAGCAGCGTGTGCACGCCGGCCTCGGCCAGCTGGCGCACGGTATGCAGGCCGATGCCGCGGGTGGCGCCGGTGACGAGGGCGATCTTGTGGGTCGTGTTCATGCGGATTTCCTAAAAAGGGGGAATGGAAGGATCAAGCGTGGGTCGGCGCATCGGCGTGCGCCGGCGCATGCGACACCAGGGGACGCCCGGACAGCTTGCGCAGGGCGACATAGAACACCGGGGTCAGGAACAGACCGAACAGGGTCACGCCGAGCATGCCGGCGAACACCGTGATGCCGGTGGCCGAGCGCACTTCCGCGCCCGCGCCGTGCGAGAACACCAGCGGCACGGTGCCGGCGATGAACGCGATCGAGGTCATCACGATCGGGCGCAGGCGCAGGCGGCAGGCCTGCAGCGCCGATTCGACGATGCCCTTGCCCTGCAGCTCTAGTTCGCGGGCGAACTCGACGATCAGGATCGCGTTCTTGCACGCCAGGCCCATCAGCACCACCAGGCCGACCTGCACGAACACGTTGTTGTCGCCGCCGGTCAGCCACACCCCGAACAGCGCCGACAGCAGCGTCATCGGCACGATCAGGATCACCGCCAGCGGCAGCGTCCAGCTTTCGTACAGCGCGGCGAGCACCAGGAACGCCAACATCACCGCCAGCGGGAACACCACCATCGCCGCCTTGCCCTGGCTCGCCTGCTGGTAGCTCAGGTCGGTCCATTCGATCTCCATGCCGTTGGGCAGCACCTGCTTGGCGATCTGGGTGAGCTTGGCCATCGCTTCGGCCGAGGACAGCATGCGCGCATCCGCCTCACCGGCCAGGTCGGCGGCCGGATAGCCGTTGTAGCGCAGCACCGGATCCGGACCGAAGGTCTGCTTGACCGTCACCATCGAGCCGATCGGCACCATTTCGCCGGCGGCGTTGCGGGTGCGCAGCCGCGCGATGTCCTCCACGCTCTCGCGGAACGGCGCGTCGGCCTGGGCGATCACCTGCCAGGTACGGCCGAACTGGTTGAAGTCGTTGACGTAGGTCGAGCCCAGGTAGGTCTGCAGCGTATCGAACAGATCGGTCAGGGCCACGCCCTGCGCCTTGGCCTTGACCCGGTCGACCTCGGCATCCAGCTGCGGCACGTTGGCCTGGTAGGTGCCGATCGGATAGCTCATGCCCGGGGTCTGCACCACCGCACCCTGCATCGCGTTGACCGCGTTCTGCAGCGCGCCGTAGCCCAGGTTGGCGCGGTCCTCGATGAACAACTGGTAGCCGTTGCCGTTGCCCAGGCCCAGGATCGGCGGCGGCATGAACGCAAACGCCATGCCTTCGCCCAGCTGCGAGATGCGCTGGTTGATTTCGGCGTTGATCTCCAGCGCGCTGCGATGGCGCTTGGCGAACGGCTTCAGGGTCAGGAACACCACGCCGGTATTGGGCGTGTTGGTGAACTGCAGCGCGTTCAAACCGGGGAACGAGATCGCATGCTCGACGCCGTCGGTCTGCATGGCGATATTGGTGACCTTGCGCAGCAACGCGTCGGTGCGTTCGAGCGAGGCGCCCTCGGGCAGCTTCACGCCGGAGATCAGGTACATCTTGTCCTGGGTCGGGATGAAACCGGCCGGCACCGCCTTGAACATCACGCCGGTGACCACCAACAGGCCGAGATAGACCACGAACACCACGCCGCGCCTGCCGAGGATCCGCGACACGCTGCCCTGGTAGCGTTCGGAGCTGCGGTTGAAGAAGCGATTGAACGGACGGAACAGCCAGCCGCCGAACAGGCGGTCCATCAGCCGCGACACCGCGTCCTTGGGCGCGTCGTGGGAGCGCAGCAGCAGCGCGGCCAGCGCCGGCGACAGGGTCAGCGAGTTGATCGCCGAAATCACCGTGGAGATGGCGATGGTGACCGCGAACTGCTTGTAGAACTGGCCGGTCACGCCGGACAGGAACGCCATCGGCACGAACACCGCGCACAGCACCAGCGCGATCGCCACGATCGGCCCTGACACCTCGCGCATCGCCTGATGCGCCGCGGCCAGCGGGGTCAATCCCTCCTCGATGTTGCGCTCCACGTTCTCCACCACCACGATCGCATCGTCGACGACGATGCCGATCGCCAGCACCAGGCCGAACAAGGTCAGCGTGTTGATCGAGAAGCCCAGCACGTACAGCGCGGCGAAGGTCCCCACCACCGACACCGGGACCGCGATCAGCGGAATGATCGAGGCGCGCCAGGTCTGCAGGAACAGGATCACCACCAGCACCACCAGCAGCACCGCTTCCAGCAAGGTGTGCACCACGGCGGTGATCGAGTCGCGCACGAAGATCGTGGTGTCGTACACCGCCTCGTACTTCACGTCGGCCGGGAACTGCTTGGTGAGTTCGTCCATCGTCGCGATCACCTGATCGCGGATCTCCAGCGCATTGGCGCCCGGCGCCTGGAAAATGCCGATGCCGACCGCGTTCTTGCCGTCCAGCTGCGAGCGCAGCGTGTAGTCGCCGGCTCCCAGTTCCAGGCGCGCGACGTCGCCCAGGCGCACGGTTTCGCCGTCGGCGCCGACCTTGAGCACGATGTCGCCGAACTCCTTTTCACTGCGTAGGCGGCCCTGCGCGTTGATCAGGGTCAGGAACTTGCTGTCCGGCATCGGCTCGGCGCCGAGCTGACCGGCCGAGACCTGCACGTTCTGTTCGCGCATCGCGGCGACCACGTCGCCGGCGGTGAGTCCGCGCGCGGCGATGCGTTCCGGATCCAGCCAGGCGCGCATCGCGTAGTCGCCGCCGCCGAACACCTGCGCATCGCCCACGCCCTGGATCCGTGCCAGCGCGTCCTTGACGTGCAGGCGCGCGTAGTTGCGCAGATACAGCGTGTCGTACTTGCCCTTGGGCGAAGTCACATGCACGACCATCAAGAAGGTCGGCGATTTCTTCTGCGTGGTCACGCCCTGCCGGCGCACGTCCTCGGGCAGGCGCGCCTGCGCCTGCGAGACGCGGTTCTGCACCTTGACCGCAGCGTCGTCGGCGTCGGTGCCCGGGCGGAAGGTGATGGTCATCTGCAGCACGCCGTCGGAGCCGGCCACCGACTTGATGTACATCATGCCTTCCACGCCATTGATCGCCTCTTCCAATGGCGTGGCGACGGTCTCGGCGATGACCTTGGGGTTGGCGCCCGGATACACCGTGCGCACGATCACCGACGGCGGTACCACTTCGGGGTATTCGCCGATGGGCAGCATCGGGATCGCGATCAATCCCGCGGCGAAGATGACGATCGACAGCACGGCCGCGAAGATCGGCCGGTCGATGAAGAATCTAGAAAAGTCCATGGGTGGTGGTCCTGGAAACTAAGGTGAAACGGATGGCCGAACAGGAATGCGGGCAAAGCGGCGGCGACGCCGGGCCACGACGGTGGCCCGACCTGCAAACACCGGCCGCCAGCGCGGCCGGTCTACGACGCTGTGCGCGCCTCCGGCGTCAGTCGGAGGCGACTCAGTCGAGGGCGACGGCCTTGCGTGCGGCGGCCGGCGAAGTCGTGGCCAGGGCCACGGACTTGGCCTGCACCGGCATGCCCGGCATGAACACTTTCTGCACCCCGTCGACGATGACCCGGTCGCCGGCGTTGAGCCCGCCGAGCACGATGCGCAGGCCTTCGGCGCTGCGTCCCAGCTGCACGTCGCGACGCTGCGCCTTGCCGTCCTTGTCGACGACGTAGACGTACTTGCGGTCCTGGTCGGTCAGCACCGATCGGTCGTCGATCAGCAGCGCGTTGAAGCGGCCGCTGCCGAGCAGGCGCACGCGGGCGAACAGGCCCGGGGTGAAGCTGCGATCGGCGTTGTCGAGCACGGCGCGCACGCGGATGGTGCCGGTGCTGCTGGTGATCTGGTTATCCAGGAAATCGACCTTGCCGGCGTGCGGGAACCCGTCCTCGCCGACCAGGCCGACCTGCACCGGCAACTGCCCGTCGCGTTCGCTGGGCCGCTCGCCCTTGCGCGCCATCTGCGCATAGCGCAGGAAGGTGCCTTCGTCGGCATCGAAGTACACATGCACCTTGTCCAGCGACACCAGCGTGGTCAGCACGCTGGCGCTGTCGCCGGCGCTGACCAGATTGCCGGCGGTGACCAGGGCGCGGCCGGCGTGGCCGTCGATCGGCGCGCGGACCTGGGTCCACTCCAGATTCAGGCGCGCGGTGTCCACCGCGGCCTGCGCGGCGAGCACGTCGGCCTCGGCCTGGTCGGCGGCGGCGTGGCGTTGCTCCCAGGTCTCGGTGGAGATCGCCTGCTGGTCGGACAGTTTCTTGGCGCGTGCCGCCTCGCTGCCGCTGAGCTTGGACTGGGTCCGCGCCCGCGCCAGTTCGGCGTTGGCGCGCGCCAGTTCGGCGCGGTAGCTGCGCGCGTCGATGGTGAACAGCACATCGCCCTTCTTCACCTCCTGCCCTTCGACGTAGTTGACCTTGTCGATGTAGCCGGACACGCGCGGGCGCAGGTCGACGTGTTCGATCGCCTCGACGCGGCCGCTGAACTCGTCCCACTGGCTGATTTCCTTCTGTAGCGCAGGCGCCACGCCGACCGCCGGCGGCGGCGGCGCGCCCTGCTGCTCGGCCTTGCCGCCGCAAGCGGCCAGGGCCGCGGCCAGCAGCGCGATCGCCAGCGGGCGCAAGGCGCGCGACGGGGAATGGAATGACATCGGAATCGGGTTCATGGAGAAACCTCGTGAGTGGAAGGAGAAAAATGCGGTGCGGTCATCAACGAGGTGCGTGGATGCGCGTAGTGGTGTTTGTCGATGTCGACGATGGCTTGGCCCGGCACGCCGGCGTCGGCCAGCAGCGCCACCGCGGCACGGCCGACGCTGAGCGTGGTGAACCATTCCGGGCAGGCGTCGGCGCCGGCTTCGCTGCTGCAGACCGGATGGGTCAGCGACAGCAGTTGCACGCGCACGCCCAGCGGCTTGGCTTCTTCGTGCAGGACCTGGGCGAGCATGCGGATCGAGGCCGCGGCCACCGAGCTCTCGCCATGCCCGGCCCAGGCGCGCAACGCGCACGGGCTGCCGAGCAGGATGTAGCGGCCGCCGCGCTCGGCCTGCGCCAGCAGCGGCAGCAGGTGCCGGGCCGCGGCCAGATGCGGCAGCAGGTCCGCTTCCATGCGCCGGCGCAGCGCGGTCACCGGCTGGTCCAGCAGGCGCCCGCAGCGCAGCGGGCTGCCGAGGCTGGCGACCACCCCGGCCAGCGGCCGCGGCCGCTGCGCCACCGCCGCTGCCAGGGCAGCGGCGGTGGCGTCGTTGGCGGCCGAGCCCTGCAGCACGTCCAACGCCGGTTCGTCGCTGTAGCGGTCGCGCAAGGCGCGCAGCCGGCCGCGGTCGCGCGCTACGGCCACGACCGGACTGCCGGCTTCGAGCAAGGCGCGGACCACGCCCAGCCCGATGTTGCCGGTGCCGCCAAGCACCAGCACCTCCGGGTCCAGCGTCCCGCTCACGGGACTTTTACTCCCGCAAACGGGACAATCGCAATCCGGCCGAGTCGGCCGCTGCCGCGCTGGCCGAGCTGCATCGAACTGCCGGCCTGGCTGCGCGGCGGCGGGGTGAATTCACGAAATGCCTTGAGGTAACCGGTTTCCAGCGCGTCGATGGGCGTACCATCGAGCCGATTCGGGCGACGGACGCCGACGAGAAACTGGAACAGAGTGCGCAACAGCATGAGCAAATGGCCTGGGTAGCGGCGAATGCGTACAAATTAGGCGTCAAAGCCGCACTTGATTAGTCCGAATTAAGGGGAATAATCGTCCCGTCACCGGTCCAATCGCTCTCACTCCTCAGGAACCCGCCATGACCCACGATCTGAACGACACCCTGATCTTCGTCAAGGTGGTCGAACAAGGCAGCTTCATCGCCGCAGCCAACGCGCTCGGCCTGCCCAAGACCACCGTCAGCAGAAAGGTGCAGGATCTGGAGGCGCGCCTGGGCGCGCGCCTGCTGCACCGGACCACGCGCCGCCTCGGCCTGACCGAAGCCGGCGCGGTCTATCACGAGCATTGCCAGCGCATCGCCCGCGAACTGGAGGAAGCCGAGAGCGCGGTCGGGCAGCTGCAGGCCGGCCCGCGCGGCTGGCTGCGTTTCAGCGTGCCCTACTCCGCCGGCATTTCCTGGGTGGCGCCGATCCTGGGCGAATTCCACAAGCAGCATCCGGAAGTGCGCCTGGAAATGGTCATGACCAGCGACAAGGTCGATCCGATCGCCGAGGGTGTGGACGTGGCCCTGCACATGGGCGCGCTGCTGGATTCGACCATGGTCGCGCGCAAGCTGGCCACCTTCCGCACCCAGGTGTTCGCCAGCCCCAACTACATCGAACGCCACGGCGAGCCGCTGCATCCGGACGACCTGCAACACCACCGCACGCTGGCGCTGAGCAATGGCCGCAACGGCAACAACCGGCTCAGCTGGCCGCTACGCAACGGCAAGCAGAGCGGCGACTTCGCGATCCAGCCGATCCTGGTCGCCAACGACTCGGCCGCGCTGATCGGCGGGTTGGTGTGCGGCGAAGGCCTGGTGCTGGCCAGCGATGCGACGATCAAGCCGCTGATCGAAGCCGGCAAGGCACGCCGCGTGCTCGGCGGCTGGGTCGGTCCGGACCTGGATTTCAACGCGGTGTTCCCGGGCGGACGCATGCTGTCGCCGAAGGTGCGCGCCTTCGTCGATTTCCTGGTCGACAAGCTCAACTTCGACGTCAATTACATGCTGGCGCAGTGCCCGGTCAAGCTGGCCGCGCAACACGCCGACAGCGGAGCCGAGTTCACCCTGTGCAGCGGCGTGGCGATGAACACCCAGACCGTGGCGTTGCCGCAGTTGGCCGAACTGCCGTTGCTGGAGGAGGCGCAGGCGGAGCAGGAGCAGGAGCAGGAGCAGGAGGAAGAAGCGCTGGTCTGAGCAGGCGGGCGCGCAGCGACCGCGGCAGCTGGCCGCGGCCCTGCGCGCGGCGAGTTCGGGACGACTTTGGAACACGCCGGCGCGCAGCTGGCGCACAACGCGAAACGGGCCGCATCAGCGGCCCGTTCGCATTTTGCGGGGTGGGCAGGCGCCGCTCAGGAGCGCAGCGGCACCACGCGGATCTCGACCCGGCGGTTCTGCGCGCGACCGGCCTCGGTGCTGTTGTCGGCGATCGGGTACTTCTTGCCCGCGCCCAGCGTCTCGATACGTTCGCGCTGCACGCCTTGCGCGGTCAGGTACGCCGCCACCGAGGCGGCACGCTGCTCGGACAGGCGCTGGTTGACCGCGTCGCTGCCGATGCTGTCGGTGTGCCCGACCACTTCGATCATGGTCTGGTTGTATTCGCCCAGGGTCGAGGCCACGCCGTTGAGCGCCGAATAGAACTGCGGCTTCAGCGTGGACTGGTTGAAGTCGAAGGTGATGCCGTCGGGCAGGTTCAAGGTGATGTTGTCGCCGTCGCGGCGCACGTCGATGCCGGTGTTGGCGGTGCGCTCGCGCAGCGCACGTTCCTGGCGATCCTGGTAATTGCCGATCGCCGCGCCGCTGAGCGCGCCGATGCCGGCGCCGATCATCGCGTGCTGGCGGCGCTCGGTGGCGCTGCTGCCGCTGAGCAGGCCGGCGGCGACGCCGACCGCGGTGCCGATCAGCGCGCCGCGGCCGGTGCGGTTGTTCTGCTGTTCGGTCGGATTGCCGTATTGGTCGCGCTGCACGTAGGAACCGCCGGTGGCGCAGGCGGACAACAGCAGCGCGCTGGCCAGCGCCACGGACATGCCTTGGATCACGGTGCGTTTCATCGCGCTCTCTCCCACATCTGGATTGAAGTGGCAGCAAGCATAAACAAGCGCCTGCGAGACGGGCATGAACGCCACGCCGGTCGCGCTGCGCGCCAATGTGCCCCGTTCAGGAAGCCGGCAGCAGCGCGTCCGCATCCGCTGCGCGCAGCGGATGATCCCAGTCGCCCATCAGCGCCAGGTACAGCAGCTTCTCGAATTCGGCACCGATCCGGCGCATCACCGCATCCGGGTCGGGAATCAGCCGCGCGTCGCCGATCAGGCCGAAGTGCACGCGGTGGTTGTAGCTCATGATCGACACGCCGACCCCGATCGAGCCGGTCTGCGGCACCCAGAACATCATCTCGCGCACGCGGCTGCCGGCCAGGTACAGCGGCTGCTGCGGTCCCGGCACGTTGGTCGCCACGGTGGTCGCCTTGCGGCTGAACAGGTCCAGCGCCAGCGACTGCAGCGCCGCCGGCGCCATGCCCACCGCGGCCAGCAACCCGAACACCACCATCGCCTGCCGCGACTGCTTGAGCTGCTGCATCGACTCGGCCACGCGCTGCACGCGCCGCACCGGATTGTCCTCGCCGACGGGCAGGTCCAGGAACACCAGTCCGAAATGGTTGCCGAGCTTGCGCGCGTGTTCCAGCGGGCGCAGGTTGACCGGTACCGTGGCGCGCAGGGTCACCCCGTCCAGCTGTTCGCCGCGCTCGAGCATGTAGTCGCGCAGGGCGCCGGCCATGGTCGCCATCAGCACGTCGTTGACCGTGCAGTCGCAGGCGCGGCCGACCGCCTTCACTTCGTCCAGGTCCAGCGGCGCGGCCCAGGCCACCCGCTTGCTGACCCCCAGGCGCCCGCGCAGCAGCGTCGGCGGATCGTCGGACAGCAGCAGCGCATTGGCCAGTTCGCGGCCGATCAGGCCGCCTTCCTTGGCCAGCATCTGCGCCAGGTTCGGGTCCTGGTACATCTCGCGGCCCTTGTCGAGCATGCGTCCGCCCAGTTTCAGGTAGCGGTCGATGGCCCCGACCCGGCGCACCACCTCCTTGCCGTCGTCCTTCAGCCAGGCGCGGCCGAGCTGCGCCGCGGGCTCCGGCACCCGCTGCATGTCGGTCAGCGACAGCAGCACCTGCACCAGGGCGATGCCGTCGGCGTAACTGTGGTGGATGCGCGCGACCAGCGCCGAGCCGCCTTCGTAGCGTTCGATCAGATGGAACTGCCACAGCGGCTTGGTCTTGTCCAAGGGCGTGGACGCCATCTGCCCGGCGAAGCGCTCCAGCGCCTTCTTGCCGCCGCGCCCGGGCAGGGCCGACAGGCGCACGTGCCAGTCCAGGTCGAAGTCGTCGTCGTGTTGCCAGTAGGCGCCGGTGGCGGTGTCCACCGGCTTTTGCTGGAAGCGCGGAAACGACAGGAAACGCTTGCGCACCAATTGCTTGAACTGCGACAGCGACAGCGC
This sequence comes from Xanthomonas sp. GW, assembly GCF_014236815.1. Lineage (NCBI taxonomy): Bacteria > Pseudomonadati > Pseudomonadota > Gammaproteobacteria > Lysobacterales > Lysobacteraceae > Xanthomonas > Xanthomonas sp. GW. The sequence continues at coordinate 2,258,550 of NZ_CP051189.1, read as the reverse complement.
CTCGTCGAGCATCAGCACGCCGGTGATCATCATCGGATTGGTCGGCCGCTCCATCCGCAACCAGGCGGTATCCACACGCGACATCGGTTCGCGCCGCGGCTTGCGGCGGGCTGTGCTGGTGGCCATGCATGCTCCCTGTGCGTGGCCGGAGTGAATCATGGCGCGGCAAAGGGCGTCAATCGCGGCCCCCTGCCCTGCGCTGCCGCGGTTCACCCCGAGCGCAGCAGGCGCGCACGGCGTTGGCCCGCGTCAGCCGCCGCCGCTTGTCTCGCGGTAGGCGGCCAGCGCGGCGTCGCGTCCGGCGGCCAGGTCCACGATCGGCTGCCGTGGATAGTGCGGCGCGCTGGTGGCCAGGCGCTGCGGCGACAGCCATGGCGCGAAGCGCTCGGCCACCGGCAGCGCCGCCAGTTCCGGCACCCAGCGCGCGATGTAGCGGCCCTGCGGATCGAACTTCTGCGCCTGGGTCACCGGATTGAACACGCGGAAATACGGCGCGGCGTCGGCGCCGGTGCCCGCCACCCACTGCCAGCCGAGGGTGTTGTTGGCCAGGTCGGCATCGACCAGCGTATCCCAGAACCAGCGCGCGCCTTCGGACCAATGCACGCGCAGGTGCTTGCACAGGTAACTGGCGACGATCATCCGCACCCGGTTGTGCATCCAGCCGGTGTGCCACAGCTCGCGCAGGCCGGCATCGACGATCGGCACGCCGGTGCGGCCGCGCTGCCAGGCCTGCAGTTGCGCCGGATCCGGCGCGGCCCAGCGGAACCGGGCGAAGCGCGGATTGAGGTTGTGCTCGGGCGTGGCCGGGAAATGGTGCAGCAGGTGATGGGCGAAGTCGCGCCAGCCGAGTTGGCGGATATAGGCATCGATCGCAGCGCCGCTGGCGGCGCTTCGGTGCTTTTCCAATTCGGCGACGATCCGCCACGGCGCGATCTCGCCGAAATGCAGGTGCGGCGACAGGCGCGAGGTGCCGACCTGGTCGGGACGGTCGCGGCCGGCGACGTAGCCGCGCAGCGCGCCGTCGACGAACACCTCCAGCGCTTCGTGCGCACCCGCTTCGCCCGGTTGCCATACCTCCCAGAAGCCGCGGTCCCAGCCCAGCGCCGGCGCCAGTCCGAGCTGCTGCAGCGGCAGGCTGTGCAAGGCCGCCGGCGGTGGCGGCAACGCGTTTGGTGCAGGCTGCAACGCAGGCACCTGCCAATGGCTCAGCGCGCTGCGCCAGAACGGGGTGAACACCTTGTACGGCCCGCCCTGCTGGGTCGCCAGCTGCCACGGTTCGAACAGCAGCGCACCGTTGTGGCTGTGCACCTGCAGGCCCTGCTCGCGCAGTTCGCGCTTGAGCCGGGCGTCGCGCGGCTGCGTGGCCGGTTCGTAGCGGCGGTTCCAGTAAACCGCGACCGCGCCGCATTCGGCGATCAGCTCGCGCAGCACGGTCTCGGCCGGGCCCTGGCGCAGGATCAGTCGCGAACCCAGCGCGTGCAGTTGCGCGTCGAGCGCGGCCAGCGAGCGCTGCAGCCAGCTCAACGAGGCCGCGCCGGCGGCCCAGGCACCTTCGTCGCCGGGACTGTGCACATACACCGGCACCGGCGTATGCCCGGCGGCCAGCGCCGCGTGCAACGCGGGGTGATCGTGCAGGCGCAGGTCGCGCCGGAACCAGACGATGGCGTAGCTCATGCGCAGGATGGGTCGGAAAAGGACGCGCAAGGATACTCGGCGCCGGCGCGCAGCCGGCGTGAGCGCGCACGGCACCGGCTCGGGTGCCGGCTGGCGCGCCGATTAGGCGGCGACCGGCGCGCCGGACTGTTCCTGGTTGCCGTAGCTGACCAGCAGCGGCTCGACGATGGCGCCGGCCGCCTGCAGATTGCGCAAGGCCAGGATCGAGGTGAGGCTCAGTTCGGTGCCGTGCGCCAGCAGCATCATGCCGCGCTTGGATACCACGTCCTGCTCCAGGCGCCAGCCCGGCACCAGGTCGCAGACCTTGGCCTTGCGGATGCCGCTGCGGGTATTGAGCTGCAGGTCGGCGAGCGCGTCGATCAGGCCGCGCGGCAGCGGCGGCTCGACCTTGCGCAGTTCCTGCACCGCGTGCGCCAGCGGCAGCTTGCGCGCCAGCCCGCGCACCAGCAGCAGCGAGGCGCGCAGCAGGTGTGCGCCGCGGACCACGTCCGGCGCGGCGTCGGCCGGCGGCGGCAGCGCCTGGTAGCGCACGATCTCGGCCACCGGCTGCATGCGCGGGATCGCCGTCAGCAGCCGGTACGCGACCAGCGGGTGGCCATCGATCAGTTTCTGCTCTTCCTCGGACAGTTCGTCGCCGGCGATCTCGCGCTGCACGATGTCGCCCGGCACGCTGACGCAGCCGATGTGGCTCAGCGCTGCGGCCACTTCCACCATCCAGCGGTTGGGCCACGGCAGCTTGGCGGTGACGTGGCTGACGCAGGCCTGCAGTTGCGCCGAGCGCTGGAACGCCCACGGCGCGACCATCGACAGCACCTCGGTGAGCATGCGCGTGGTGCCGGCCAGCGTGGTTTCCAGCAGCTCGCGTTCCAGCAGCGTGGCGCGATGCAGCGCCACCGCCTGCTCCAGCGCGGCGACCAGTTCCTCGGTCGGGCACGGCTTGCACAGGAAGCGGAAGATCGCGCCCTGGTTGATCGCGGCGATCGCCGAGGTCGCATCGGCCTGCCCGGTCAACAGCAGGCGCACGCTGTCCGGCGCGCGCGCGCGCGCCGCGGCCAGGAACGCGGCGCCGTCCATGCCCGGCATGCGCATGTCCGACACGATCGCCGCGAATGGCGGACCGGCGGCGATCGCGGCCAGCCCGGCCTCGCCGCCGTTGGCGGTGACCACGTCGAACTGGCCGAACAGGTTGCGCTCCAGCGCCGCCAGCAGATTGGGTTCGTCGTCCACGCACAGGATGCGCGGCAGTTCCGGTTCGCTCATGGCCCGACCTCCGCTTCGCGAATCTGCGCGCACGCCGCCTGCCACTGCGGCAACTGCGCGGCCACGCCCATCGCCTGCAGGTATTCCAGGTCCGGCGCCCGGCCTTGCGCCAGCGCGACCGCCACATGCACCACGCCGATCGCGTCGAACTGGCGATGCTCGACCCGGCGCGGCGTACGATGATGCGCGACCGCCTCGACGATCGCCCCAGGCAGGCCCCACACGCCGAGCAGGTAGGCGCCGATCTCCGCATGCGACGGAAAGCCGCGGCCATGCGGATCGGCATCGCGGCACAGCCGCGCGATGTCCGGCAGCAACGCGCCGACGTTGGCCAGCAGCGCCGCGGTCGTGACCACGTCCTCGGCGGCATGGCCCTTGCCGACTGTCGCCGCCAGCCGCGACGCGCGTACCGCGTCGGCGCGGATCGCGTCGGCCGAGTCGCCGGCGTCGCTGTGGAACACCTCGCTGGCCAGCACCAGCGTGCGCAGCAGACCGATGCCGATGCGGTTGACCGCGTCCTTGACCTCGGCCACGCGATGACCGTTGCCGAAGAACGCGCAATTGGCCAGCTGCAGCACCTTGGCGGCCAGCGCCGGGTCGCCTTCCACCACCGCGGCCACCTGCGCGACGCCGGCAGCGGGATCGCCGAGCAGGTGGTTGAGCCGCGCGAACATGCGCGGCGCCGACGGCAGCCCGCCGATGCGTCCGGCCACCGCCTGCACCGCCGGATCGTCCAGCAGCACCTGCAGCGCCACCGCGCGATCGATCGCTTCGATCAGCGCATCGCCCTGGCAGGGCTTGGCCAGGAACTGATGCGCCACGTCCAGCGAACGCAGCGCCGCTTCCTGTTCGGTATGCCCGGACAGGATGATGCGGATGGTGCGCGGGCAACTGTCGCGCACCTGGCGCAGCAGTTCGGCGCCGTCCATCATCGGCATGCGCATGTCCGAGACCACCACGTCGGCCGGCTGCGCCTGCAGCGCGACCAGCGCCTCGGCACCGCTGCCGGCGAACGCCACGTCCCAATCGCGATCGGCCATGAACATGGTGCGCTCGAGGCCGGCCAGCACCTGCTTCTCGTCGTCGACGAACAGCACGCGCATCGTTCAGCCCGCCGCCGCGTGCAACGGCAGCCGCACCACGAAGGTGGTGCCGCGCTGGTCCGCCGATGGTTCGAAGAAGATCCGTCCCTGGTGCTTTTCCACCACCGCCGAATAGGCGATCGCAAGGCCCTGGCCGGTGCCCTTGCCGACCGCTTTGGTGGTGAAGAACGGATCGAACACCTTGGTCCGGATCGCCTCGGGAATGCCCGGACCGTCGTCGCTGACGCACAGGTCCACGTGGCTGTCGCCGGCCCGGCGCAGGATGATGCGGATCCGGCCCTGCTCGCGTTCGCCCGGCACCAGCGTGTCGCCGATCGCATGCGCCGCGTTGACCACCAGGTTCAGCAGCACCTGGCCGATCTCGTCGCGCAGGCATGGCACCAGCGGCACGTCGGCGGCGAAATCGGTCTCGATCTCGGCCACGTACTTCCATTCGTTGCGGGCGACGGTGATGGTGGTGGCGACCAGTTCGCGCAGGTCCACCGGCTCCTTCTCGCCGGCCGAAGGATGCGAGAAGGTCTTCATCGCACTGACGATCTTGGTGATGCGGTCAAGCCCTTCCAGCGACTGCTGCAAGGCCTCGGGGGTCTGCTTGCGCAGGTACTGGAACTTGGACGAGCTCACCTGCGCGTCGAGCGCGGCTACCAGCTCCGGCGCCACGCCCTGCGCGCGCGCCGCATCGACGATACCGAAGGTCATGTCGAACACGTGGTCGAGGATCTGCTTGGCCTTGCACACGAACGCGACGTTGTCGCGCACGTACTGCGCCGGCGTATTGATCTCGTGGGCGATGCCGGCGGCGAGCTGGCCGATCGATTCCATTTTCTGCGCCTGCAGCAGCGCGACCTGGGCCTTGCCGAGGTCGTCCAAGGCATGCTCCAGTTCCTGCCGCTCGCGGTTCAGTTCCTGGGTCTTCAGCGCGACCACCTTGCCCAGCGCGATGTTCTGCTGCAGCGTCGCCAGCGGCGAGGCCACCGCATCGTCGCGCGCGGTGACCCGCTTCTTCAGCACCGCGATCACCTTGTCGCGCGCGGCCAGTTGCCGGCGCAACTCGGCGATCAACGCCGTCTCGCCGCTCTCCGGCGGCGCGGCAGCGGCATGCGCCAGGAACGGTACCGTCGCTGCATCTGCGGACATGCTCATCTCCCGATCGCCACGCCAGTAAAGGTCTGATTGACGTGCAAGCCGTTGAACTGCTCGCCGTAGGTGGAAAACCCGAACACGCTTTGCCGCGCCATGAACGCGCCGACCTGCTGCTGCATCTGCGACTGGCCGAACTCCAGCCGGCGCAGGATGCAATCGCAACCGATCACCAGCGCCGGGTCGGGTATCGTCTCGTGCACCTCGGCAAAGGCCTGCTGCAGCGTTTCCATCACGTCCACCGCCTGGCCGACCGACACCACCATGCCCTCTTCCACCGCGCAGTAGCAGGTCATCGACAAGTCCTCGTTGACGCGCAGGATCGAACGCACGTAAGGCTCGCCGCTCAAGGTCAGCAGCAGCGGATAGGTGGAGAACACCTTCGGTTCCAGCGCTTCCAGCGGCACACCGATCGCCTGCGCATAAGCCAGCGCGGCCGGCTCGCCGTTGATCTCGCGGATCAGGCGCCGCTCCGGATCGGCATCGGTGACCACCAGCTCGATCTCGCTGGCGACGAAGTGCTGCAGCTTGAACACCACGAACGGATGCCGCGAATGGAACAGGGTCAGCACCGCCGCATCGGCCAGGAAGCGGCCGTCGTAGTAAACCAGGGTGCGCTCGAAACGCAGGTTGTCGCCGGCCGAGCCGCCGAGCAGCGGCACGTCGCCGATCATCCGGTACAGCGCCGCCGCCAGGTATTCCTCGCAGGTGGACAGCCCGTCGACCAGCAGCAGCGAGAAGCATTGCCCGGCCTTGTCGGCCGTCGCCGCCTGCACCGTCTCGGCCACCACCGCGACCTGCGCCTGCAGGTCGCTGAGCGGCGCGATCAGCAGCGGCTGCGCCTGCAGCACGCCACCGCGCAGGCCGGCGACCAGGATGCCGTTGCTCTGGAAGCCCTGCTCGCCAATCTGGCCGGCGGCGGTGCAGCCGATCACCGGGCAGTCGAAGCCGGACTTGATCGCCGGCCCCAGCGCGTCCAGATCGTATTCGGCGTCGCAGAACAGCAGCAAGGCGTCCAGCGGCGCGGTGCCCAGCTGCGCACGCAACGCGGCGACCGCGGCGACGGCATCGCGGTCGGCGGTTTCCGCATGGGTGACGGTCAGCGGCATGGGCGGGGATCCGGGAAGGGTTCCCTCCCGGTATCGACCATCACGGATTGAGGTTGAGCGCTGTCACAGCGCTCTGTGACAGACGTATCGCTGTGCTGGATGAATACGCGCGCCGCCGGCTGCTTCTACCGCAACGCAGCAATCGCGCGACCGGCATCGTGGTCGCGTGCGGCGCTTACTCGAACGCGCCCACCGAATCGTGCGACAGATTGTCGAAGCGGGTGTATTCGCCGAAGAACTTGAGCTTGCACGAGCCGGTCGGGCCGCCGCGATGCTTGCCGATGATGATCTCGGCCAAGCCCTTGTCCGGCGAATTTTCCTTGTTGTAGTAATCGTCGCGGTAGATGAACACGATCATGTCCGCGTCCTGCTCGATTGCGCCGGATTCGCGCAGGTCGGCCATCACCGGGCGCTTGTCGGTGCGCGTTTCCAGCGAGCGGTTGAGCTGCGACAGCGCGATCACCGGCACGCCCAGTTCCTTGGCCAGGCCCTTGAGCGAGCGCGAGATCTCGGAGATCTCGGTGGCGCGGTTCTCGCTGTTGCCCGGCACCGACATCAGCTGCAGGTAGTCGATGACGATCAGCCCCAGGTCGTGCTCGCGCTTGAGCCGGCGCGCCTTGGAGCGCAGGATCTCCGGCGACACGCCGGGCGTGTCGTCGATGAAGATCTTGGTTTCCTTCAGCATCTTGATCGCGCCGGTGACCCGCGCCCAGTCCTCGTCCTCGAGCTGGCCGGTACGCAGGCGCTGCGCATTGATGCGGCCGTTGGAGGAGATCAGGCGCATCGCCAGCTGCGAGGCCGACATTTCCATCGAGAACACCGCCACCGCCTTCTTCGACTTGATCGCGGCGTACTCGGCGATGTTCAGCGCCAGCGTGGTCTTGCCCATCGCCGGACGCGCGGCCAGGATGATCAGGTCGGTCGGCTGCAGGCCGGCGGTCATCGCGTCGAAGTCGCTGTAGCCGGTGGGCAGGCCGGTGATGTTGCCGCCGTTCTCGAAGCGGCTGCGCAATTCCTCGAACGCGTCCTTCAACGCGCCGGGCATGGCCACGAAATCGCTGCGCCCGCGCGCGCCGGCTTCGGCGATCTTAAATACCGCCTTCTCGGCGCTGGCCAGCAGCTCGGCGCTCTCGCGCCCTTCCGGCTGGAAGCCGTCGTTGACGATGCTGGTGCCGACCTCGATCAGCTGCCGCAGCACCGCCTTGTCGCGCACGATCTCGGCGTAGGCGGCGATGTTGGCCGCCGACGGCGTGGTGCTGGCCAGTTCGATCAGGTAGGCGCCGTCGCCGACCATCTCCAGCTTGCCCTGCGACTCGAACCACTCGCCCAGGGTCACCGCATCGAACGGACGGCCCTTCTCGGCCAGCTCGCGGATCGCGCGGTAGATCAGCTGGTGGTCGCGCCGGTAGAAATCGTTGTCGGTGAGCTGGTCGTTGACCCGGTCGTAGGCGTCGGGCGCCAGCATCAGGCCGCCGAGCACGGCCTGCTCGGCCTCGATCGAATGCGGCGGCACGCGCAACTGATCGATACGCGGCTCGCTGCGTTCGCCACGCTCGCTTTTGCGGTCGCCGCGGTAGCCGGGACGGGCGGACATGGGCTGGATCTTCTCTCTGGGGGACGCGGTCGGCGGGGTCGGCGCCGATGGCGCGACCCGGCCGGCCATCTTAGTCAGCGGCGTGCGGCGCGGCTAGGGACAAGTCTGTGGACAACCCGTTGAGAACTGCGCACAGGCCGCGCCACGCAAGGCGATCGCCGCAGCGCCAGCATTGCCGCCATCGGTCGCAGCGGCTGCGATCGCGCGTTCGTGCCGGCTAGGCCTGCAGTTCGTCGACCCAGGCGATGAACTTGTCGACGAAGCCCTGCAGGAACTTGCGCGTGTCGGCGTTGCCGATGCTGCCGTCGGCCTCGATCAAGCCGTCCGTGAACTGCAAGAACACCTCCGGCTGGCCCAGCACCGGCATGTCCAGGTAGGCCAGCACGTTGCGCAGGTGCTGCTGCGCCAGCGCGGTGCCGAGCGCGCCGGGCGAGACCCCGCACACCGCCGCCGGCTTGCCGGCGAAGGCGCTGTCGCCATAGGGCCGCGAGCCCAGGTCGATCGCGTTCTTGAGCACGCCGGGGATCGAGCGGTTGTATTCGGGGGTGACGAACAGCACCGCGTCGGCGTTGCTGACCTGCGCCTTCAGCCGCTTGCCCTGCTCCGGGTAGTCGTGGTCCTGGTCCTGGTCGTACAGCGGCAGGTCGCCGATCTCCACGTACTCGAAGCGGGCACGGTCGCCGACCAGTTTCTCCAGCGCCAGCGCCAGGCGCCGGTTGAACGACTCCTTGCGCAGGCTGCCGACGAAGACGGCGATGCGGTACTGGCTCATGGCGTACTCCTGACCGATTTGGGGCTTGCAGCCTAGCCGCCGGCGCGGCGCGGCCAGGTGAATACGGCCGAGGCGACCGCCGCCAGCCCGCTCAGCGCCGCGCCTGCCAGTCCGCGCGCGACTGCCCCCACACTTCCACCTCGTGCGCCTGCATCGGCTCGGGCAGGCGATCCTGGCGCAGGTAGCGCGCGCCCAGCTTGGCCGCCACCGCCTTGGAATTGGCGTTGTCGGCGGCGATGGTGTGGATCACCTCGGTCCAGCCCAATTGCGCGAACGCCCAGTCGATCGACGCGCGCGCCGCTTCCGGCGCATAGCCCTGGCCCCAGTACGGGCGCGCGATTCCCCAGCCGACCTCGGTCCCCGGCCAGCCATGCGGTTGCCACGGCCCGATCCGGCCGATCCACTGCCCGCTGCGCTTCTCGATCACCGAGAACATCGAAAACCCTTGCAGCTGCCAGCTGCCGACCAGCGCCGCCAGCGCGCGCCAGGCCACCGGCGGCGATTGCACGCCGCCCAGATGGCGCATCGCCTCGGCATCGGCGGTGAAACGGCAGAAGTCCGCGAAATCCGCCGCGCTCGGCGGGCGCAGCAGCAGCCGCTCGGTTTCCAGTCGCAGATCGAAAATGCTCATGCCCTCGCCTCCTCGTGCCTGTCAATTGCCCCGGGCGCCACGCCAGCGGCGCGCGCCGGTTCAGAACGCATTGATGCCGGTCAGCTCGCGGCCGACCACCAGTTGGTGCACGGTCTCGGTGCCTTCGTAGGTGATCACCGACTCCAGGTTCAAGGCATGGCGGATGGCACCGTACTCGGTGGTGATGCCGGCGCCGCCGAGCAGGTCGCGGCACTCGCGGGCGATGTCCAGCGCCATGCGCACGTTGTTCCACTTCGCCAGCGACACCTGCGCCGGCTGCAGCGCGCCGGCATCCTTGAGCCGGCCCAGCTGCAGCGCCAACAGCTGCGCGCCGGCGATGCGCCGGGCCATGTCGGCCAGCTTGATCTGCGCGCTCTGCGTGGCCGCCAGCGGGCGTCCGAACAGGATGCGCTCGCCGGCATAGGCCAGCGCCTCGCGCAGGCAGGCGATCGCCGCGCCGATCGCGCCCCAGCTGATGCCGTAGCGGGCCTGGGTCAGGCAACCCAGCGGACCCTTCAATCCGCGCACGCCCGGCAGCCGCTGCGTGTCCGCCAGGCGCACCTCGTCCAGGAACAGCGCCGAGGTCACCGAAGCGCGCAGGCTCATCTTGTGCTCGATGTCCTGGGTCGCGAAGCCGGGCGTGCCAGCTTCGACCAGGAACCCCTGCACCCCGTCCTCGGTCTGTGCCCACACGATCGCCACGTCGGCCAGGCTGCCGTTGGTGATCCACATCTTGCTGCCGCTCAGGCGCCAGCCGTCGCCATCGCGCACCGCGCGGGTCTGCATCGCGGCCGGGTCGGAACCGCCCTGCGCCTCGGTCAGGCCGAAGCAGCCGATCGCGGTGCCGGCGGCCATCGCCGGCAACCAGCGCTGCCGCTGCGCCTGGCTGCCATAGGCGTGGATCGGATACATGCACAGCGAAGACTGCACGCTGACGAAGCTACGCAGGCCGCTGTCGCCGCGTTCCAGTTCCTGACAGATCAGGCCGTAGCAGACCGCATTGAGTCCGGCGCCGCCGTCGGCGGGCGGCAGCGTGGCGCCGAGCAGGCCCAGCTGCGCCAGCTCCGGCACCAGTTCGGCGGGAAACCGCGCCTGGTCGAACGCATCGCCGATGATCGGCAGCACCCTGGCATCGACGAAGCGCGCCACCGCCTGCTGGATCGCGCGCTCTTCCTCGCTCAGCAGCGAGGCCACATCGAACAGATCGTCGCAAGGCAACGGCATGGCGGGACTCGGCAGGCGAAAGCCGCATTGTATCGGCGCGCGCGCGCTCCGGAAAAGGAAAGGCCGGCACTTGGCCGGCCTTTCCTCGCTGCTGCTGCGCGCAGCTCAGCGTTGGCTGATCACGTCGCCGGCCGAGGCGGTCTGGGTGACCAGGCGCCCGTCCAGCACCGGCAGGCGATCGCTGCTGGGCTTGTCGTCCATGCGCACGGTCTTCTCCTGGCCGTCGTAGCGGTAGGTGACCTCGTAGCCCTTGACCACGTCGTCCTTGCCCAGGGCGATGCGGCTGCCCGGCTTGCTGTCGGTGCGCATGGTGCCGGTGCTGCCGTCGTCGTTGCGGTAGGTCACGTTGTAGCCGGTGACGCGCGAGGACTCGGCGGTGCTGTTCTCGGTGTGGCACTGGCGCTCGGTGCGATCGACCACGCGGCCGCCTACATGGTTGCGGTCGACCTGGTTGCCGATGAAGCCGCCGGCCACGGCACCGGCGGCGGTCGCCGCCTTGCGGCCGTTGCCATGGCCGACCTGGTTGCCGAGCAGTCCGCCGACCACCGCACCGACCACGGTGCCGCCGACGTTGCCGTCGCGCTCGGGCAGGCGCTCCTGCACCACCACGTCGTTGCAGACCTGGCGCGGGGTGGTGGTGGTGGAAGTCTCGCGCAGCGGCTCGGTGCCGATCACCTCGGCGTAGCGCTGTTCCTTCTGCGTGATCGGATCGACCCGCACCACATCGGCGTATTCCAGCTTGCCGGCGACGCCGTTGCTGGCAACCGCGTCGCCAGACACGCTGTCGGCGGCCGGGCGCACGTCGCCGCTGCCGGCGAACTCCTGCTTGTCGCGGTTGTTCATGAAGGCCGCAGTGGCCACGCCGCCGACCAGCAATGCGCCAGCCGCGACCAGAATGGTTGTCGTATTGCTCTTCATCGTGTTCTCTCCTGCGGTCTGGCCGCGTTGTCTACGGTGCTGTGATTACCATGCCGAAGCTGAACCGATCCGCTCCCTATTCAGCAAAAATCCGCAGCGCGGTCTGGTGCGATGCCTGGAAAGGCGCCATATCAAGCGTGTTAGCGTTTTCATCACCCTGCCGGAGGATCGTCCATGCCTAACCCGATCGTGCTGCCATTGCTGCGCTGGGCCGGCAAATTGCGCTACCCCACGCTGTTCAAACTGACCGCCGGCCTGTTCGTGCTGAGCGTGCTGCTGCCCGACCCGCTGCCCTTCATCGACGAGATCGTGTTCGGCCTGGGCACCTTATTGCTGGCCAACTGGAAGACCCGCACGCCTGCGCCCGTCGAACCGGAACCCATCGCGTCCACCGCGCGACGCATGCGCCGCTGACCGCCGATGCGCCTGATCGACAGCCACTGCCATCTCGACGCCGCCGAGTTCGACGGCGACCGCGCCGCGGTGATCGCGCGCGCGCAGGCGGCCGGCATCGCCGCGCAGGTGCTGCCGGCGGTGACGGCGGCGTCCTGGCCGAAGCTGCGCGAGGTCTGCACGATGGCCGACGGCCTGCACCCGGCCTACGGCCTGCATCCGCTGTTCCTGGACCAGCACCGCCCTGAGCACCTGCCGATGCTCGGCGAGTGGATCGCGCGCGAGCGACCCTGCGCCATTGGCGAATGCGGGTTGGACTTCTTCGTCGACGGGTTGGACGAAGCCGAGCAGCAGCGGTATTTCGCCGGCCAGCTGCAGCTGGCGCGCGAGTTCGACCTGCCGGTGATCGTGCACGCGCGGCGCGCGGTGGACGCGGTGATCCTGGCGATCCGCAAGGTCGGCCGCCTGCGCGGCGTGGTGCACAGCTTCGCCGGCAGCCCGGAACAGGCGCGGCAACTGCAGTCGCTGGATTTCCTGATCGGCCTCGGCGGCCCGGTCACCTACGAACGCGCACAGCGGCTGCGGCGCTTGGCGGCCGAACTGCCGCTGCAGCAGTTGCTGCTGGAAACCGACGCCCCGGACCAGCCCGACGCCTCCATCCGCGGCCAGCGCAACGAACCGGCGCGGCTGCGCACGGTGCTGGACACGATCGCTGCGCTGCGCGGCCAACCCGCCGCCGAGATCGCCGAACAGACCACGCGCAATGCGCAGCAGTTGTTCGGTCTGGGTGCGAGTGCCGAGCCAGCGTGACGGCTCGGAAATGGAGCGGCCTGCGGCCGGCACACTGCAGGGAAACAGACATGGAATCCATAACGAACGCACAGTGCCAACTCTGCAAGGAGCGCTTCGCTCTGGACACGCAACAGCGTGTGTTCGTCATGCCGCTGCTGGCAAAGGGCCAGCGTTTCATCATGATCGAGTGCCGGTGCTGCGGCGCGTCCACGCAGTACGTCGCGATGGCCTCCGTCACCAAGCCGCAGGACCACGAGGCACCCTATCGCTGCCCGCTTCCACGATGCGCGGGATGGGTCGATTGGATCGATGCCGAGTCGCCGCCGTTCTGGGGCTGCGGCGAGTGCGGCAGCGTCTGGCATGAGGAGCGCGATTTCCAGAAGCGAATTTCGGACATCGTCGCTCGCTACCCTTATCGTGCAGACAGCTACAAGAGAATCGCAGGCAAATGGCTGCCCGCTGCGCTGGACGCAGAATCGGCGGACTACGAAGAACGCATCGACAAGGAGCCGTGACGCATGGAAGACCTGGCAAACGCAAACCCCGAGCTGGCCAAAGACATCATGGGCATCATGGAGTCCGGCAATGCGCTGGACGAGCGCGGCGACAAAGACGCCGCCCGGTCGGCATACCAGCGCGCCTGGGACTTGCTGCCCGAGCCAAAACTGGAATGGCCACCATTGTCGGCGTGGATCACCGGCTCTTTCTACAATCTGCATTTCGACAGCGCCGACTTCGCCGCCGCCAAACAATGGGCGCAGAAGTCGCTACAGGCCCGCGAATCGGATATCGACACCGGCCCCTTGATCGACCTGGGAATGGCGCACTTCGAGCTGGAAGAATATGCCGAGGCCTATCGCTATTTCGAACAAGCCCACCGCCTCGGCAAGGCAAGAGCCTTCCAGGAACGGCCAAGGAAGTACCTCGCGTTCTACTTGGAAAACCAAGCCTGAAAAGGCGGCCACTCCATGTCATCAGAGTTCATGCTGCTTTTCAAAGACGACAACTGGCGCGCCGCCAACCTGGACGCAATACGGCAACAGATCACCGGCCTGGAGACGTTTCCCCAGTGCTGCGACGACATCCAGTCAGTTTCGATTGGTTGGCACGGAACCCAGACATTCGGAAAACTGGAGCCACGACGTGCGACTGTTCCTGAAAAAGGACCACATCTTCTTGGAAATCACCGCCCATCCGCCCAGCATCGAAGCCGATCTTTCCGCTCTCTTCGCCTGGATCAGGGTACGCACCGACCTCTCCATCGTCGACGACGCCGGCGTGCCATCAGGCTGGTAACAGCGAACCGGTTGCCGGGCCCATGAGGGCATGCAACGGCTTTGACCGTTACTGCGCTTCCAGTTCCGACGCCGTCGCCGTTGCCGCCTGCTCCCGCCTGGGCTTCAACAGCACCTCCAGCGCCTTTCCGGCCGCGACGAAGGCGGCCGAACCCGGCGCCGCAGCCAGGTTAAGAGGCGCGTCCGGCCCCAGCCAGCAGATCACGCGGGCTTACTGGCGGGCTAAATGCCGTTCTCACCCGCGCCCAATCACGCTTGTTTTTTATACGGCGTGAAAAAGCGCTTAGCGGCATAGAAGCCCAATCCTTTATAGCTTTTGAATTTTCGTTCGATCATGGCGTCGGCCAATGCTTTGGAAATTAAAATACCCCCCGACTCACTCTCGCGTGCAACTGCATCCATTCCTTGCGCACTAGCATGAAGCCAAATTTCATTAAAGTATAGGATTGAGCCACTGCCTGAGCGCTCTGCAATCGACTTGCAGTAATCACGTGCGACAGTGCCCGGCGCCTGGCCCGATCCGCATACCGTTGACTAGAACGGAAGAGTCCTTTTGATCGGCGCGAATTTCTCCATCGCCGCCCCCTTGGCTCTCAAGTGCTCCATTGCGTCGTCAAGGCTCGAAAATTCCCTGACCTCCTCGTCCTCGCCATCTTCGAATATGTCCATTGAAGACTCGGCGACCGAGAAGCAATACGTGCAATAGACGCCGCCCTGCCGCTTTATGGCGTACTGGAACAGGAACGAAATTCCATCGATCCGGCGGAACTCTTCGTAGCCGCGCCGTTTTCCTGCGTCGAGCGCCTCCTCCAATCCGTTCACCGATCGGCCTCATCGCGGGGATGACGGTCCGCAGCGACGTACCCGGCCCATGCCTCGAGCATGCGACCTCGTCGTTGCGCTTCGGCCGACATGGGCCGCTCACCATACGGACAGCATCTCCTGCGCAGCACCGCCGGTTACTCGGCCGCCAGTGCCGACTCCGGCACCGCGGCAGCCTGCGCCCGCTTGGGCTTGAGCAGCATCTCCAGCGCCTTGCCTGCCGCGGCGAAGGCGAATGCGCCGGTGATATGCGTGGCCGCGCCGAGCCCGGCGCCGCAGTCGAGATTCAGCGCCGCATCCGGCCCCAGCTGCGGGCGCAGCCCGCAGACGCTGCCGTCGGCCTGCGGATAGCGCACGTTCTCCAGCGAATACACCGCCGGCACGCCGAAGTAGCGCTGCGGGTTCTTGGGGAAGTTGAACTCGCTGCGCAGCTTCTTGCGGATCAGCGCCAGCATCGCGTCGTGCTCGGTGCGCGATACGTCGCGGATGCGCACCAGGGTCGGGTCGGTGCGCCCGCCGGCCGAGCCCACGGTCAGCAGCGGCAGCTTGCGGCGGCGGCACCAAGCGATGGTCTCGACCTTGACCCGGAAGCTGTCGCAGGCATCGATGACCAGGTCGAAGCCGGTGCCGAGCAACTCGGCGATGTTGGACGGGGTCAGGAAGGCCTCGACCGCGGTCGCCTCGATCGCCGGGTTGATCGCCACGCAGCGTTCGGCCATGGCCCGTGCCTTGTTGCGCCCGTACTGCCCTTCCAGCGCCGGCAACTGGCGGTTGGTGTTGGACACGCAGATGTCGTCGGCATCGATCAGGGTCAGATGGCCGACCGCCGACCGCGCCAGCGCCTCCACCACCCACGAGCCGACGCCGCCCATGCCCACCACCGCCACGCGGCATTGCGCCAGGCGCTCGATGGTCCCGCGCCCGTACAGCCGGTCGATGCCGGCGAAGCGCTCACGCAGTTGTTCGTTCATGCGCGCAGTTTATTTCATCGGCGACGACGCGGCGGCGGCGCCACGCAGCTCGGCGGCCGGCGTACTATCGCGCTTTCCTTCCGCCAGCCCGCCCCATGGCCAGCCCGCCCGCCTCCACTGCCTCCCGCTACCTGTTCGTGCTGCTCGCCGGCATCCTGATCGGCCTGGTGGCGACGGTGATGGCGATGCGCGCATTGCAGGCGCGGCAGGATCCGTTCCCGCGCAGCCTGATGCAGGTGATGGACAAGCAACTGGCCCTGCTGCAACGCAGCCATGCGCAGAACCGCTGCAGCGCCGCCGACCTGCAGGCGCGCGTGCACACGCTGCGCCTGCTCGGCAACGACCTGGAAACGGCGTTTCCCGGACTCAGCGACGACAGCCGCTTCCAGCAGCATGCCGGGGCGCTGCGCGCCACGCTGGATGCGGCGCAGGCCCCGCTGCCGACCACCTGCGCCGCGCTCGACCAGCTCACCCACCGGATCGACGAAGGCTGCGAGGCCTGCCATCGCGATTTCCGCTGACCCGCCATCGCGCTTCTCGATGAATTCCCCCTGACGCTGCAGCGCGTCGGCAACCCAAGCGGGTGGCGATTGGCGTTGCATTCACACGCTGGCGAACAGGATGCGTGCAAACGCGGGGCTGCCGCGGTCCACCGTCTGTCGAGGAGAGCACACATGAAGATTCATCTACTGGCCACTGGCGCCGTCGCCGTTCTGGCATTGGCCGGCTGCGCCACGTCGCCCGGCTACGGCGGCGGTGGCGGCGGCTACAGCCAGCCGTCGCGCGGTTATTCGGACAACCGCTGCGCGGACTGCGGCATCGTGACCCGCATCGACACGGTGGGCTCCGGCCGCACCGCGCCGACCGGCACCGGCGCGGTCCTGGGCGGCATCGTCGGCGCGATCGCCGGCCATGAGATCTCCGACCACACCGGCGGCAGCAAGGGCAACCAGAACGTATCGGCCGTGGCCGGTGCCGCCGCCGGCGCCCTGGCCGGCAACCAGATCCAGAACAACGTCACCAGCGACAGCTACGACCTGCACGTGCAGATGGACGATGGCCGGGTGATCGTGGTCAACCAGCGCGATCTGGCCGGGATCCGCGAGAACACCTATGTACGCGTGGTCAACGGCCGCGTGGTGCCGCGCTAAGCGCACCCGCTGCCAGGCGTTTGCCGCAATGCAAAAAGGCCCGCACTGCGGGCCTTTTTGCTGGGCGTGGGCTCGGCGCCGGGCCGGGCGCGCCGGGGTCAGACCGGCTGCACCGCGTCGGCCTGCAGGCCCTTCTGGCCCTGCACCACGGTGAAGCTGACCTTCTGCCCTTCCTTCAGGCTCTTGAAGCCTTGGGTCTGGATCGCGCGGAAGTGCACGAACACGTCCTCGCCGTTCTCGCGGCTGATGAAACCGAAGCCCTTGGCATCGTTGAACCACTTCACGGTACCGTTTTCGCGATTGCCGTCAGTCATGGACTTACTCCTTGAAACAGTCTCAGGGGTGGGTACGCCGTGGGTTCGGCGGCTGGTTGCAAGGAGGAAGCGAGGTATAACGCTGTAGCGGATCGTCTGGATCTACCGCATCGGGCCACGATTCACGGTGACCTTTGCAAACGCAGCGGCTGAAAGTTACCGCGGCGAAAATGAAAATGCAATCAGCAAAAATACCCTTTCTGTCAACCCCAAAATCGCCCCGGAGCACACCGCGTGGATCCTACGTTCATCTACTACATCCTCGCCGGCCTGCTGGTGGTACTGGGCCTGGCCGGGGTGGTGCTGCCGGCCCTGCCGGGGATGCCGCTGCTGTTCGCCGGGCTGGTGCTGGCGGCCTGGGCCGACGGTTTCCAGCGCGTGGGCTGGGTGATGCTGACGGTGCTCGGCGTGCTGACCCTGCTGTCATTCCTGGTCGACTTCCTTGCCACCGTGTTCGGCGCCAAGCGCGTGGGCGCCAGCCGCAAGGCGCTGTGGGGGTCGGTGCTGGGCAGCGTGGCGGGCCTGTTCTTCATGCCGATCGGCCTGTTCGTCGGCCCCTTCGTCGGCGCGCTGGCCGGCGAGTACTGGCATGGCCGGCAGCTGCAGCAGGCGACCAAGGTCGGCCTCGGCACCTGGCTGGGCATCGTGCTCGGCACCGCCGCCAAGCTGGCCCTGGCGCTGGCGATGGTCGGCCTGTTCGCGGCCGCCTGGCTGTTGTAAGGCATGGCATCGGTGTCGCGAGATGAACGCGTGATGACCCTGTTGTGCCAGCTGCTGTATTTTCGCAACCGGCTATTCACCTCGGCAGCGCACCACCGCCCGCGCCGCCCGTTTTCGAGAGAACCTGCATGATCCATCGCCCGGCCCGTCCCCTGTTGCTGCTGTCCTTCGCGGCGATGCCGCTGGCCCACGCCCAGGAAGTGATGCCCACTCCTGCCTCGCCCGAAGCCTGCGTCGCGATTTCCAGCGATGCCGCGCGCCTGTCCTGCTACGACCAGGCGCTGTCGCGCCGGGTCGCCGATCCGCAGGCCGCCGATGCGGCGGCGAAGATGGCCAGCGAGACCCAGAAGCAGCAGCTGGATGCGTCGATTCCGCAGGACGCCGGCCTGGCCCAGCGCACCCGCCAGCGCACCGCCTCGCTGTTCAAGGACGACCGCTACGACGCCACCATCGCCAACGCCGGCAAGGGCTCGTTGCTGGACAGCCGCTGGGAGCTGGCCAAGGATTCCAAGCTGGGCAACTTCCAGCTGCGCGCCTACAAGCCGGTGTACCTGCTGCCGGCGTTCTGGACCAGCAAGAAGAACGAAACGCCGTCCTCGCCGAACCCGAACAACACGGTGACCACGGCCGAGCCGCTGGACAGCATCGAGGCCAAGTTCCAGCTCAGCTTCAAGACCAAGATCGTGGAGAACATCTTCGGCGACAACGGCGACCTATGGGGCGCCTATACCCAGAGTTCGCGCTGGCAGGTCTACAACAGCGAGCAGTCGCGGCCGTTCCGCGAGACCAACTACGAGCCGGAACTGGCGCTGGTGTTCCGCAACAACTACAGCCTGTTCGGCTGGAAGGGTCGGATGACCGGGATCCAGCTCAACCACCAGTCCAACGGCCGCAGCGATCCGTTCTCGCGCAGCTGGAACCGGGCGATCCTCAACATCGGCCTGGACCGCGAGAACTGGGCGCTGGTGCTGCGTCCGTGGTACCGGATCCCGGAGAGCGACCGCCAGGACAACAACCCGGACATCGAGGACTACATGGGCCGCGGCGACGCCACCCTGACCTACAACCGCGGCGGCCACGAGATCTCGCTGATGGCGCGGCATTCGCTGCGCAGCGGCGACCGCTCCCACGGCGCGGTGCAGCTGGACTGGGGCTTCCCGATCAGCAACCTGCTGCGCGGCCATGTGCAGGTGTTCGACGGCTACGGCGAGAGCATGATCGACTACAACCATCGCGCCACCTACGTAGGCCTGGGCGTGTCGCTGCTGGAGTGGTACTGAGGCCCGAACGGCCTCGCAACGCAATCGCGCGGCGGCCGTCAGCGGCCGCCGCGCCACATCGCCGCCGCCGGACTCAGGTCCAGTCGGTCAGGCCTTCGCGGCGGTAGGTTTCCTGGAACGCAGGACGCGCCTTCATCCGCTGCGCATGCGCCTGCAGCGCCGGCCAGCTGTCGCTGGGCCGCGGCATGTTGCGCGACCAGCGCATCATCATCGTCAACATGAAATCGGCGGCCGACAGCTGCTCGCCGAGCAGGTACGGGCCATGCGCCCCCAGGTGCTGCGCGACCTGTTCCCAGGCCGCCTCCAGCTTCCGCTGCGCCTGCACCTTGCTGGCGTCGACGTTGTCGGCACCGGCCGGCTCGTCCGGATAGAACCAGGCGCGGTAGGCCGGCTGCAGCGTGTTGGCGCAGAACAGCATCCAGCGGTAGTAGTCGGCGCGCGCCGGACTGCCGGGCGGCGGCGCCAGCCCGGCCTGCGGATGCAGGTCGGCCAGGTGCAGCACGATCGCAGCCGCCTCGGTCAGCACCTGCCCGTCCAGCACCAGCGTGGGCACCACGCCGGCCGGATTGAGCTGCAGGTACTCCGGTGCCTTGTGCTCGCGCCGTTCGAAGTCCAGGGCGTGCAGCGTATGCGGCACGTCCAGCTCGATCAGCAGCCAGTGCACCACCAGGGCGGCGGTGCTGGGCGAGTAGTACAGGGTGGCGCTCATGCAATCTCCTGGTAAGTCGCCGAAGCCGGATGACCACGGCCGCGCCAGTCTCGCATTTCGCGCGGTGCCGGCGGCTCAGGCCGGCTCGACCACCACCGGGATCTTGCCGATGCGCGATTGCCATTCGCGCGGGCCGGTCTTGTGCACCGACTCGCCGCTGGAGTCCACCGCCACGGTGACCGGCATGTCCTTGACCTCGAACTCGTAGATCGCCTCCATGCCCAGGTCTTCGAACGCCAGCACGCGCGAGGCCTTGATCGCCTTGGACACAAGGTAGGCCGAACCGCCGACCGCCATCAGGTACACCGCCTTGTTGTCGCGGATGGCCTCGATCGCCGCATCGCCGCGCTCGGACTTGCCGACCATGCCGAGCAGGCCGGTCTGTTCCAGCATCTGCCGGGTGAACTTGTCCATACGCGTGGCGGTGGTCGGGCCGGCCGGACCCACCACTTCGTCGCGCACCGGATCGACCGGGCCGACGTAGTAGATGAAGCGGTTGGTGAAATCCACCGGCAGCGTCTCGCCGCGGTTGAGCATGTCGATCATGCGCTTGTGCGCGGCGTCGCGCCCGGTCAGCAACTTGCCGTTGAGCAGGATCACCTCGCCCGGCTTGAAACTGGCGACTTCCTCGCGGGTGATGGTGTCCAGGTTCACCCGGCGCGCGTTGCTCGGGTTGTAGGTGAGCTTGGGCCAGTCCTCAAGCGACGGCGGATCCAGCATCACCGGGCCGCTGCCGTCCAGGGTGAAATGCGCATGGCGGGTGGCCGCGCAGTTCGGGATCAGCGCCACCGGCAGGTTGGCGGCGTGGGTCGGATAGTCCTTGACCTTGATGTCCAGCACCGTGGTCAGGCCGCCCAGGCCCTGCGCGCCGATACCGAGCGCGTTGACCTTCTCGTACAGTTCCAGGCGCAGTTCCTCGGCCCGGTTGGAGGCGCCGCGCGCCTGCAGGTCGACGATGTCGATCGGCTCCATCAGCGCTTCCTTGGCCAGCAGCATGGCCTTCTCGGCGGTGCCGCCGATGCCGATGCCGAGCATGCCCGGCGGACACCAGCCGGCGCCCATGGTCGGCACGGTCTTGAGCACCCAGTCGACGATGGAGTCGGACGGGTTGAGCATCGCGAACTTGCTCTTGGCCTCCGAACCGCCGCCCTTGGCCGCCACGATCACCTCGACGTGCTCGCCCGGCACGATCTTGGTGTTGACCACCGCCGGGGTGTTGTCCTTGGTGTTGGCGCGCTTGCCGGCCGGATCGGCCAGCACGCTGGCGCGCAGCTTGTTGTCCGGATGGTTATAGGCGCGGCGCACGCCTTCGTTGACCATGTCCTCCACGCCCATCGTGGCGTCGTCCCAGCGCACGTTCATGCCGATTTCCAGGAACACGGTGACGATGCCGGTGTCCTGGCAGATCGGGCGGTGGCCCTCGGCGCACATGCGCGAATTGATCAGGATCTGCGCGATCGCGTCCTTGGCCGCGGGCGACTGTTCGCGCTCGTAGGCGGCGGCCAGATTCTTGATGTAATCGACCGGGTGGTAATAGCTGATGTACTGCAGCGCGTCGGCGACGGACTGGATGAGGTCTTCCTGCTTGATCGAGGTCACGGCTGGCTCTACGGCTGGCGGGGGGAAACCCGGCCATTTTAGGGCAAAGTGACCGCCTCGCCCGCTGTCACGCCGGCACGCGCTGTTCCGTCCTGGTCGCCATGAGCCCCGATCCCACCTTCGAATCCCAACGTCCCCGGCTGTTCGGCCTGGCCTATCGCCTGCTCGGCAGCCGCAGCGACGCCGAGGATGTGCTGCAGGACGCCTGGCTGCGCTGGCAGGCCAGCGACCGCGCCGCGATCCGCGACCCCGAGGCCTGGCTGGTGACCGCCACCACCCGGCTCGGGCTGGACCGGCTGCGCGCCGCGCGCAGCGCCCGCGTCCACTACACCGGTCCGTGGCTGCCCGAGCCGCTGGAGATCGCCGAGGACACCGATCCGGCCGAGCGCCATGCGCGCGCCGAGCAGGTGTCGGTGGCGTTCCTGGCGCTGCTGGAACGGCTGGGACCGGAGGAACGTGCCGCGTTCCTGCTGAAGGAGGCGTTCGACTACGACTACGCGCAGATCGGCCAGTTGCTCGGGCATGCCGAAGCCAACTGCCGGCAGTTGGTGCACCGCGCGCGCGAACGGCTCAAGGCCGGCCGGCCGCGCTTCGCGGTGGCGCCGGAGCGCCACCGGCACCTGCTGGAGCGCTTCATGCACGCCTCGCAGCAGGGCGACCGCGGCGCGATCGTGGCCCTGCTCGACGCCAACGCGCGGATGTTCTCCGACGGCGGCGGCAAGGTCACCGCCACGCTGCGCCCGCTGCTCGGCGCCGAGCGTATCGCCATGCTGTATTGGGCGGTGGCGCGGCGCGGCCTGGGCCTGCAGGTGCGGATCGGCACGGTCAACGGCGAGCCGGCGATCCTGCGCTTCATCGGTGCGCGGCTGCATTCGGCGGTGCTGGTAGTGATCGACGGCGAGCGCATCGTCGAAGTGCTGACCCTGATGAATCCGGACAAGCTGCCGGCGCTGGCCGGCGCGGACGCTGCCGCGAGCGGCTGAGGCGAACGCCTGACGCGAAAGCCTGATTTGGGGCGGCGCTGTCACGCCGCCGCGCGCTGCCGCGTCCTTGCTGCGAAGACGGCCATTGCGGCCGTCATGGAGCAAGACCCATGCACTTCCATCGCGTCGACTACACCCGCCACGAACCCGCCGCCTTCCGCGCCCTGTTGACCGCCAGCCAGCAGGTGCACGAGGGCGTGCTCGGCCACGAACTGGCCGAACTGGTGTTCCTGCGCGTGTCCCAGCTCAACGGCTGCGCCTATTGCATCGACATGCACGCCACCGCGCTGCGCAAGGCCGGCATCGAACCGCGCAAGCTCGACACCGTCGCCGGCTGGCGCGAGAGCCGCTTCTTCGATCCGCGCGAACGGCTGGCGCTGGCCTGGGCCGAGGCGCTTACCACGCTGCCGTCCGGCGCGCCGCCGCAGGACGCCTACGACGCCCTGTCGGCGCACTTCGACGAACACGGCATCAGCGCGCTGACCATGGCCATCGCCATCATCAACGCCTGGAACCGGCTCGGCGTAGGCCTGCAACCGGCAATGCCGTAAGCGCAGCGCGCAGCGGCGTACCGGCGCACGCCGGTACGCCGACCGCCTCAATCCCCAATCTCGAATCCCCAGTCCCGGCTTTCATGACCGCAAACCGCAACACGACCCCGCTAGCGTTTGCGCATCACCAACGCACAGCGAGGCGGGCATGAGCGAGAAATTCCTGGTAGGTGGCACGGCCGCGGACGACACGGACCTGGCATTGGCCGAGCCGCAAGCGCAGGCCTCCAGCGCCGCCCACGCAGGCCATCGCCTGCTGATGTGCGCGCCGCAGCACTTCGCCGTGGATTACGTGATCAATCCCTGGATGGAAGGCAACGTCCATGCCGCCAGCCGCGAGCGCGCGCAGGCGCAGTGGAACGCGCTGGTCGCCGCAGCCGAGGCGGCCGGCGTTCGGGTCGAGCGGATCGCGCCGGCCGCCGGCCTGCCGGACATGGTCTTCAGCGCCAACGCCGGCCTGGTGCTCGGCGACAGCTTCGTGCCCAGCCGCTTCCGCCACGCCGAGCGCCGCGGCGAGGAAGCGCTGTTCGCCGACTGGTGCCGCCGCGCCGGCTTCCGCATCCGCGCGCTGCCCGAGGACGTGCGTTTCGAGGGCGCCGGCGACGCGCTGCTGGAGCGCGGCGCACGCCGGCTGTGGATGGGCCACGGCCATCGCAGCGACCTGGTCGCCGCGCACGAGCTGGCCGACCTATTGGACATCGAGGTGATGCCGCTGCGCCTAGTCGATCCGCGCTTCTACCACCTGGACACCTGCTTCTGCCCGCTGCGCGACGGCTACCTGCTGTACTACCCGGCCGCCTTCGACGACTACGCCCAGCAGGCCATCGCCCGCCGCATTCCGCCGGCGCAGCGCATCGCGGTGAGCGAAGCCGATGCCCTCGCCTTCGCCTGCAACGCGGTGGACCTGGACCAGAGCGTGCTGCTCAACCGCGCCTCGCCAGAGCTGTGCGCGGCCCTGGCGCGGATCGGCTACCGCGTAGTGCAGACCGCGCTGGACGAATTCCTCAAGGCCGGCGGCGCGGCCAAGTGCCTGACCCTGCGCCTGGACGAGTGAGACGCTGAAGCGATCGACGGCCGGCCGGCGCTTGGCAGCGGCATGGGATACCTGCAGCGCCACTTAGCCCAGACCGTAAAGAAAATCCAGGAACTCCTTCCAGAGTTTGCCGACCCCGAGGCGGCCGCGCCCGCCAAGCAAGCGGAACACGGTGTAGACGACCGCAAACACGAAGAACACCAGCGCGGCAACGATGGGAACAACCGGCGGCAGAGATGAGTCGATCCAGAACACGCAACCGATGATGGCCAGACAGTAGACGACATAGCGGATGGCGAAGCCCGTCGTCATCGCGCATGTCCTCGAAAGCAACCGATCGTGGCAAGCGGCAGTTCGTCCTGCATGGAGATCGGTCCCTGGTCCGACTGCGAAGATAGCGGGAACATCGTCTTCGCGACAGCGGGCCGCCGCCGCGGGTGCGCCCTCCCACAGCGGCCCGCCGGTCTCGCCTGAGGCCCAAACACTCCCCGCGCACACCCGGCCCCGGCACAATGCGCGGATGGCTTCCCCTTCTCCTGTCCATGGCGCGCCGCGCCCGTCTCCCCGTACCGGCCCCAGCCTGCGCGAGCGCTTCGACGCAATGCGCAACCTGCCGCCGTTCCTGCGCCAGATCTGGCAGACCAGCCCCTGGCTGACCCTGACCAGCATCGGCCTGCGCGTGCTGCGTGCGCTGATCCCGGTGGCCTCGCTATACATCGGCAAGCTGATCATCGACGAGGCGATCCACCTGGTCGGGCAGTCGCCCGGCTTCACCTCGTTCGGCGAAGCGCTGGCCAGCGGGCGGTTAGAACGGCTGCTGGAATTGCTGGCGCTGGAACTGGCGCTGGCGATCGGTTCGGACCTGCTAGGGCGGCTGGTCAGCTATGCCGACACGCTGCTGTCGGAGCTGTTCAACAACGTCACCAGCGTGCAGTTGATGGAGCATGCCGCGCAGCTGGACCTGGAGGATTTCGAGGACCCGGAGCAGCAGGACAAGCTCGACCGCGCGCGGCGCCAGACCATGGGCCGGATGAACCTGATGAGCCAGCTGTTCGGCCAGGTGCAGGACGCGATCACCGTGGTCAGCTTCGCGGTCGGCCTGGTGGTGTATGCGCCGTGGCTGATGCTGCTGTTGGCCATCGCGCTGATCCCGGCCTTCGTCGGCGAGGCGCATTTCAACGCGCTGGGCTATTCGCTGAACTTCCAGTGGACCGCGGAGCGGCGCCAGCTCGACTACCTGCGCCAGGTCGGCGCCAGCGTCGAGACCGCCAAGGAAGTGAAGATCTTCAATCTGCACAGCTTCCTGATCGAGCGCTACCGCGCGCTGGCCGACCGTTTCTTCCAGGCCAACCGCGCGCTGGCGCGCAAGCGCATGCTGTGGGGCACGCTGCTGGCGGCATTGGGCACGCTGGGCTACTACGCCGCCTATGGCTACATCGCCTGGCGCACGGTACGCGGCGATTTCAGCATCGGCGACCTGACCTTCCTGGCCGGCAGTTTCCTGCGCCTGCGCCAGCTGCTGGAAGGGCTGTTGATCGGGTTTTCGCAGGTGGCCGGCCAGGCGCTGTACCTGGACGACCTGTATTCGTTCTTCCGCATCGTGCCGGAGATCCGCACCCGCCCCGGCGCGGTGCCGGTGCCGCGGCCGATCGTGCGCGGCTTCGTGTTCGAGAACGTCGGCTTCCGCTATCCGGACGCCGAGCAATGGGCGGTGCGGCACCTGGACTTCGAGCTGCGCGCCGGCGAGGTGCTGGCGCTGGTCGGCGAGAACGGCGCCGGCAAGACCACCCTGGTCAAGCTGCTGGCGCGGCTGTACGACCCGGACGAAGGCCGCATCCTGCTCGACGGCCGCGACCTGCGCGACTACGACCTGGACGACCTGCGCGCCAACCTGGGGGTGATCTTCCAGGACTTCGTGCGCTACCACCTCAGCGCCGGCGAGAACATCGGCGTCGGCCGGGTCGATTCGATGGCAGACGCGACGCGAATCCGCGCCGCCGCGCAGCGGGCGATGGCCAGCGAGCTGATCGAAGGCCTGCCGCACGGCTACGACCAGTTGATCGGACGCCGCTTCAAGACCGGCGTGGACCTGTCCGGCGGGCAGTGGCAGAAGATCGCGATCGCGCGCGCCTACATGCGCGATGCGCAGGTGATGATCCTCGACGAACCGACCGCGGCGCTGGACGCGCGCAGCGAGTTCGAGGTGTTCCAGCGCTTCAAGGAACTGTCCGACAACCGCACCGCAGTGCTGATCTCGCACCGCTTCTCCAGCGTGCGCATGGCCGACCGCATCCTGGTCCTGGCCGGCGGCCAGATCGAGGCCAGCGGCACCCATGCCGAACTGATGGCGCAAGGCGGCCGCTACGCGGAGCTGTTCGAATTGCAGGCCGCTGGGTATCGTTGAGCTTCGCCTGTCCTTCGGATCCGCCATGCTGCGACGCCTCCTGCCCTGCCTGCTTGCCGCCGCCGTGGCGTTCCCCGCTGCCGCGGCCGACCCGGTTCCCGGCCCGTCCGACTACGCCGCCGCCAAGGCCCTGGCCGACCGCGACGAGGCCGCGCTGCCCGGCGCGCTGGCCGAGCGCCTGCAGGCGCTGCAGCGCGCGGCGCTGGACGAGGGCGTGGCCAGCTGCGCCACGCCGCGCCCGGACACCTCGCCGTTCGTCGTCGTGGTCCAGCTGCAGGACGACGGCAACGTCGGCGCGAGCTGGCGCAACGGCACCACGCCGCTGGCGCTATGCCTGGAGCGCTTCCTGCGCCAGCGCCCGTTGCTGGTCCCGCCGAAGGCGCCGCTGTACCTGTCCTACGAACTGTCGTTCGAGAAGTGAAGCCCGCCGGGATGAACCGTCCCAAATGAGATTCCCTCTCATTTGAGCCGACATGGGGTAGAATGGCGCCCGCTCCTTCCCCATCACGATCAACGGCATGTCCTCTGCTTTTGGCCCCGAAACGGTGCTCGACGTCCGCCACTGGACGGACGACTACTTCAGCTTCACCACCACCCGCAACGAAGGCTTCCGCTTCGACAACGGCCAGTTCGTGATGATCGGCCTGGAGACGGAGACGCGGCCGCTGCTGCGCGCCTACTCCATCGCCAGCGCCAACTGGGAAGAGCGGCTGGAGTTCTTCAGCATCAAGGTGCCGGACGGCCCGCTGACCTCGCGCCTGCAGCACATCAAGCCGGGCGATGCGGTGCTGGTCGGCAAGAAGCCCACCGGCACCCTGCTGATCAGCGACCTGCACCCCGGCCGGCACCTGTACCTGCTCGGCACCGGCACCGGCCTGGCGCCGTGGCTGTCGGTGATCAAGGATCCGGAAACCTACGAGCGCTTCGACAAGGTGATCCTGACCCACGGCGTGCGTTTCGAAAAAGACCTGGCCTACCGCGACTACTTCGAAAACGAGCTGCCGCAGCACGAGTTCCTCGGCGAGACCATCCGCGAGAAACTGCTGTACTACCCGGCGGTGACCCGCGAGGACTTCCGCAACCGCGGCCGCCTCACCGAATTGCTGGAAAGTGGGCAGATGCAGCAGACCCTGGGCCTGCCGCCGCTGAACCCGGAATACGACCGGGCGATGATCTGCGGCAGCCCGCAGATGCTGGCCGACCTGCGCCAGACCCTGGACGCGCGCGGCTTCGTCGCCTCCTCGCGGATCGGCACGCCGGGTCACTACGTGTTCGAGCGCGCCTTCGTCGAGAAGTGACGCGCAGCCGCGATGCCTGCGCCTGCCAACCGCGACGCACCACTCGCAACGCACTACTGTAGGAGCGGCTTCAGCCGCGACAGCCGCTATCCGTAGAGCCTGTCGCGGCTGAAGCCGCTCCTACAGAAAAGCAGGCCGCATCGCACATCAATTCCGCTCAACCCAGCGCGCGCTCGATGTCCGCCGCCAGCGCTTCCGGCTTGTCGGTCGGCGCATAGCGTGCCAGCACCCGGCCGTCGCGGCCGACCAGGAACTTGCTGAAGTTCCACTTGATCGCGGCGATGCCGAGCAGCCCCGATTTCTGCTGCTTGAGCCATTGCCACAGCGGATGCGCGGCGTCGCCGTTGACCTGCACCTTGGCGAACATCGGGAAATCGACCTCGTAGGTCAGCGCGCAGAAGCGCTTGATCTCGTCCGCGTCGCCGGGTTCCTGGTGGCCGAACTGGTCGCAAGGGAAGCCGAGCACCACCAGCCCGCGCTCGCGGTACTGCCGCCACAGCGCTTCCAGTCCGGCGTACTGCGGGGTGAAGCCGCACTTGGAAGCGACGTTGACGATCAGCAGTACCTTGCCCGCATAGTCGGACAGCGGTTGCGGGCGGCCGTCGAGGTCGTCGGCGGTGAAGGCGTAGGCGGTGGTCGGCGTGTCCATGCACTCAATCCTCGACGGTGGCGATGCGCGCGGGCGCGGCGAACGGTTCGATGCCCAGCGCCGCGTAGACCTCGCTGGGGTAGTACGCCGTGCCCTGCTTGACCACCAGCGCGACCTTGCGCAGGTCGGCGATGTCGCGGGTCGGGTCGCCATCGACCAGCAGCAGATCGGCGCGCTTGCCCGGCGCGATCGAGCCGCGGCTGTCCAGCGTGCGCGAGTACTTGGCGCCGTTCCAGGTCGCCACCTGCAGCGCCTGCGCCGGGGTCAGCCCGGCCTGCACGTACAGTTCGATCTCGCGCTGCAGGGTGAAGCCGGGGGTGGCATCGGTGCCGGCCACCAGCGGCACGCCGGCGCGGTACAGGCGCCCGACGAAGGCGATCATCTTCTCGTAGGAACGGTCGTACAGCGCCGCGGTGGCGTCGTCGGGAATGTCGAACTCGGCGCTGCGCAGCCCGCGCTGCACGTCCGGCGGCAGATGCCCGGCGACCGCGGCATAGGCCTGCGACAGTTCACCCGGGCGCTGGCGGATGAAGTCGAAGGTGGCCACGGTCGAATCGATGACGATCTGCCGCTTGGCCAGTTCCTGCACGAAGGCCTGCACCGGCGCCGAGTCGAAATCCAGGTCGGCGGTGCGCTTGGCCGGCAGGTAGAAACGCTCCAGCGTGCGCGTATCGGTGTCGTGGGTGGCGTAGAAGTTCAGCAGCACCTGGTTGATGTGCTGGATCTCGTCGTAGCCCTGCTCCACCGCCTCGTGCGCGAGCATGTGCACCGGAATGTGCCCGCTCACGCGCAGGCCCTTGGCGTGCGCGTAGGCGGCGGTGTCGCGCACCAGCGCCTGCGGAAACGAGTTGTAGATCTTGATGCCGACGTAGCCGTGCGCCGCATACCAGTCGACCGCTTCGTTGGCCTGCGCCTGGGTGCTGATCACGAAGCCGTTGCGCGCCGCCATCGGGCTTTCGCCCTCCAGGAAGCCGCAGGCGACCAGGCTCGGCATCAGCAACTGGCCGGCGCGTTCTTCCTGCATCACCTGCTGCAGCGTGGCGTTGTCGTTGCCCATGTCGCGCACGGTGGTGACGCCGGCGGCCAGGTGCAGGCCGCCGTCCCAGCGACCGACGTGCCCATGCATGTCGAACAGGCCGGGCAGCAGCACCCGCCCCTGCGCATCGATCACCTGCTGCGCCTGTGCCGGCGCGCTGCCGGTGGCGACCACCGAGACGATCTTGCCGTCGCGCAGCAGCACGTCCGACGCGGCGCCGAGCGTGGCGTGCTCGCTGTCGAACACGCGCGCGTTGCGGATCAGCGTGGTGCCGGGCAAGGGATGCGCCAGGCGCTGCTGCAACTCGACCAGAGCGGTGGCTTCGGCCTGCTTCTGCGCCGCTTCCAGCGCGTCGGCATCCTTTTCGTAGCCGGTCTCGATCAACTGCATCCAGCCCGGCGCGATGAACGCGAACAGGCGCGGCGTGGTGTCGGTGGTGAGCCAGGCGAAGGTGGGAGTGAAGCCGACCCCGGTCAGCGCCACCAGTTGCACCTTGCGCGCGCTGTTGCCCTGGCCGACCTGCGCCTGCTGCAGCTTGCGCAGGGTCAGCGCGCCGCTGGGAATCAGCGGCAGCTTGCCGTCGGCGCGGCGGCTCAGCGCGGTGACCGCCGCCGAGGTCGCCGCCGGTGTGCCGCCGAGCGGCCAGTACTGCGCGCCGGCGGCCACGCGTCGCTCGCCCTGGTCGGACGTGGACTTCCACTGCACGCGCTCGCCGTCGCGGCTGAAGCGCTCGTCCACCGGCGCACCGAAGGTGGAGGTGCCCTGCACCTGGTAGGTCTTGAAGGTGCCGTCGGCGGCCAGCGTGTACTGCTCCTTCAGTTCCGGGCCACGGCCGTTGTCCTTGAACACGTAGTCGACCCGGGTGACGCCGTCGTCGCCGACGCTGACGTTCTGCTGCCCGGCCTGCTTGCCGCCGTCCACCAGCACCACGTAGCGCAGCGTCTGCGCCGACCACGCCGGCGCCGCCCATGCCGCGCACGCGGCCACGCACAAGCCGAAGATCGCTTTCATCTGTTTCTCCCCGCGGCCGTCGGCCGTCTTCACGCAATGGCAGTGGTCTGCATCGGTCTGGCGCTATATGACGCCGCCGCCGCGGCGAAGGCAAGCGCGCTTGCAGCATGTGCTGCGCTGCGCCACAGGCCCATGGCTTTAGTCACGGGCCGCATGCGCCGCACTGGGGTAGCCTGCATGGTCCGACCTTATCGATGGATACCGCTGGATGACCACCCGCCTCGCCCTCGCACTCGCCGCCACGCTCGGACTCGCCATGCCTGCCTACGCCAATGCCGCCACGCCCGCCGCTTCGCAAGCGGCCACGCAGGCCAATCCGTTCTTCGCCGAAAGTCCGCTGCCGCTGCACTACCCGCAGTTCGACCGGATCAAGGACAGCGACTTCGCCCCGGCCTTCGACGCCGGCATGGCGCAGCAGCTGAAGGAAGTGGAGGCGATCGCCAACCAGAAGGCCAAGCCGAGTTTCGACAACACCATCGTGGCGATGGAGAAGAGCGGCCAGGTGCTGGATCGCGCGACCACGGTGTTCTTCAACCTGGTCGGCGCCGACACCAACGATGCGCGCAAGCAGCTGCAGGCCGAGTACTCGGGCAAGTTTGCCGCGCACCGCGATACCATCTCGCTCAACCCCAAGCTGTTCGCGCGCATCCAGATGCTGTACGACACCCGCAACCAGCTCGGCCTGGACGCGCAGGGCGTGCGCCTGGTCGAGAAGTACTACAGCGACTTCGTGCGCGACGGCGCCAAGCTCGGCGATGCCGACAAGACCAAGCTCAAGGCGATGAACGCCGAGCTGGCCAAGCTCGGCACCCAGTTCAGCCAGAACGTGCTGGCCGAAGTGAATGCGGCCGCGGTGGTGGTGGACGACGTCAAGCAGCTCGACGGCCTGTCCGACGAACAGATCGCCTCGGCGGCCGAAGCGGCCAAGGCGCGCAAGCTCGACGGCAAGTACGTGATCGCCCTGCTCAACACCACCGGCCAGCCGCCGCTGACCCAGCTCAAGGACCGCGCGCTGCGGCAGAAGATCTACGAAGCCTCGGTGTCGCGCGGCAGCCACGGCGGCAAGTACGACAACACCGCGCTGGTGTCGCGGATCATGAGCCTGCGCGCCGAACGCGCCAAGCTGCTGGGCTATCCGAACCACGCGGCTTATTCGCTGGAAGACCAGACCGCCAAGACCCCCGAAGCGGTCAATGCGATGCTCGGCAAGCTGGCCCCGGCCGCGGTCGCCAACGCCAAGCGCGAGGCCGCCGACCTGCAGGCGATGATCGACAAGGAACAGAAGGCTGCAGGCAAGCCGAGCTTCACCCTCGCCGCCTGGGACTGGGCCTACTACACCGAAAAGGTGCGCCAGGCCAAGTACGACTTCGACGAGTCCCAGCTCAAGCCCTACTTCGAACTGAAGAACGTGCTGGAGAACGGCGTGTTCTACGCCGCCAACCAGGAGTACGGGCTGACCTTCAAGCAGCGCACCGATCTGCCGACCTACCGCGACGACCTGCTGGTCTACGACGTGTTCGACGCCGACGGCAAGCAACTGGCGATCTTCATCGCCGACATGTACGCGCGCGAATCCAAGCGCGGCGGCGCGTGGATGAATTCCTACGTGTCGCAGTCGGCGCTGACCGGCTACAAGCCGGTGGTCGCCAACCACCTCAACATTCCCAAGCCGCCCGCCGGCCAGCCCACGCTGCTGACCTGGGACGAGGTCACCACCGCGTTCCACGAGTTCGGGCATGCGCTGCACGGCATGTTCTCCGACGTGAAGTACCCGTACTTCTCCGGCACCAGCGTGCCGCGCGATTTCGTCGAGTTCCCGTCGCAGGTCAACGAAATGTGGGCGGACGACCCGGCCATCCTCAAGCACTACGCCAAGCACTACCAGAGCGGCGCGCCGATGCCGCAGGCCTTGCTGGACAAGGTGGTGGCCGCGGCCAAGTTCAACCAGGGCTTCGCCACCACCGAATACCTGGGCGCGGCGATGCTCGACCAGCGCTGGCACCAGCTCGGTGCCGGCCAGGTGCCGCCGGCCGCGGGGGTGATGGACTTCGAGGCCAAGGCGCTGGCCGCCGACGGCATCGCCTACGCGCCGGTGCCGCCGCGCTACCGCACGCCCTATTTCAGCCACATCATGGGCGGCTACGCGGCCGGCTACTACGCCTACATCTGGTCCGAGGTGCTGGACGCCAACACCCAGCAGTGGTTCAAGCAGCATGGCGGGCTCAGCCGCGCCAACGGCGACCGCTTCCGCCAGACCCTGCTCTCGCGCGGCGGCAGCGTCGATGCGATGCAGCTGTTCCAGGACTTCGCCGGGCACGCGCCGAAGATCGAGCCGTTGCTGGAAAAGCGCGGCCTGACCCCGGGCGGCGGCGACGGCGCCATGCCGCAGACGCCGGCCGGCAAGGACTGACCCCAGGCGCCATGCGTCCCCCAACGCCGCCCGCATCGCGGGCGGCGTTGTCGTTTGCGTGGCTTGCAGAAATCGCGTGCAGCGGCACGCTCGGACGCGGCGCGGTCAGCCGGCGCTGTCGATCCCGGCCAGCATCTTCTTGAGCAGCGTCTCCAGCTGCAATTGCTCGGCCTCGTCCAGGCCGGCGGTCTCCGCGTCCAGAAACGTGCACACCTCCGGCAACATGCGTTCGATCAGCGCGATCCCGGCAGGCTGCAGGGTCAAGGTGATCTTGCGCCGATCCTCGGGGCTGGCCGAGCGCAGCAGCAAGCCCTTGCCGCACAGGTTGTCGGTGAGGCGGGTGATGTTGGCAGGCTTCTCGCCCGCCGCCTCGGCCACTTCGGTCGGGGTGATGCACTGCCCGGGCGTGCCGTACAGCATCATCAGGATCTCGTATTCCGGCGGACTGATGCCGTGCGCCTTGAGCAGCCCGCAGGCATTGGCGTGGATGCGCTTGTACAGATGCTTGACGAGCCTGACCAGCACGGCCGGTTCGCGTGGGAAGGCAGGGTAGCGCTCGCAGGTGAAGGCGACGCGCCGCTCGGTCTGATCGAAACTTCCCATGGGGGATGCAATCGCAATTCGGGGGTGGGGGGCGCCCATGCTACCGACTGTTGTGCGACGGCAACCACCCGCCTGCGCTCAACGCGGTGCGCGGTATCCTCCCCGTACACCTTCGGGCGACAGCAGCAGCTGCCACAGCTGCGCGCGGCGGCAGCGGAAGGTGGCCATCGACCCGGCCAGATAGAAGCGCCACATGCGCCGGAAACGCAGGTCGTAGCGCTGCGCATCCAACCCCGGCCAGGCCGCCTCGATGTTGTCGCGCCAGGCCTGCAGCGTGCGCGCGTAGTCGGCGCCGAAGTTGTGCCAGTCCTCGCACACGAAGCGGCCTTCCAGCGCCGCGGCGATCTGCGCGGCCGAGGGCAGCATCGAATTGGGAAAGATGTAGCGCGCGATCCACGGATCGGTCCGGTGCCGCGACACGTTGCTGCCGATGCTGTGCAGCAGGAACAGTCCGTGCGGATGCAGGCACTGCCGCACCCGTGCGAAGTAGCTGCGGTAGTTCTTGTCGCCGACGTGCTCGAACATGCCGATCGAGAAGATCGCGTCGAAACGCTCGTCCAGTTCGCGGTAGTCCTGCAGGCGGATCTCGATCGGCAGGCCGCGGCACAGCTGCCGCGCGTAATCGGCCTGTTCCCGCGACACGGTGACGCCGACGCCGGCCACGCCGTAGCGCTCGGCGGCGAACTTCAGCGCCTCGCCCCAGCCGCAGCCGATGTCCAGCACGCGCATGCCCGGGCGCAGTTGCAGCTTGCGGCAGACCAGGTCCAGCTTGGCCTCCTGCGCCGCATCCAGATCGGCGGCGGCGGCCCAGTAGCCGCAGCTGTAGACCAGGCGGCGGCCGAGCATCGCCCGGTACAGGTCGTTGCCCAGGTCGTAGTGGCGGCGCCCGACCTCGTAGCTGCGGCGCCCGCGCTGCAGGTTGAACAGGCGCGCGCGCACTGCGTACGCCAGGTCGGCGATGCCGTGCACACGCTGCTCGAGCCGCGCATCGATCAGCCGCGCCAGGGTCTGGTCCAGCGCCGGCGCCTCCCACCAACCGTCCATGTAGCTTTCGCCCAGGCCCAGCGAACCCTGCGCCAGCACCCGCGCGTAGAAACGCGGGTCGTGCACTGCGATGTCGTGGGCGCGCGTACCGCCGACGCGCACGTCGGCACTGGCGAGCAGGTCGACGACACGGCGCTGCAGCGGCCCGACCATGCCCGCACCCGCTACGCCGCGAACAGCTCCGCGTATTCCGGCGCCACCAACCCGCGCAACACGCTGGCCGGGACATCCACGGTCTGCGTGCCATCGGAATACGGCCCCACCTGGTACGGCGGGAACACGAAGCGCAACGCCACGATCTTGCCGGCGGCGTCGACCAGGGGCTGGAACTGGCTGAAATTCTCCGCTTGCGGCTCGGTGCCTTCGGCAATCATCTTGTCGGCGCTGCGGACCTGCTCGTCATGGTCCTCGGGCGGCAACTGCTCGGCATCCACCCGCGCCTGCACCGCCTGGCGCAGCTGCGTGGCGACGTAGCCGGCGACCTGCGCCCAGCCCTTGGGATCGGGAATCAGCGTCTCGGCGGTCAGCAGGCGCCGCTGCTGCGGCAGCCACACGAAGCGCGCCACCAGCGGCTCGCCATGGGCGCCGCCGGTATAGCGGCTGCCGTCGGCGGCCACCGCCACCAGCTCGGGCCGTTCCAGCAACATCTCGAACTGCAGCGACAACTCGTAGGGCGCACTGGGACGGTCGTTGCCGAGGCCGCCGACCGCGTCCATCAGCTCGCCGCGCGCCGCCTGCGCGTAGCGGCCGACCGCCTCGGCCAGGCCCGGGTAGCGGTTGAGCGCCGGCGGGAAAGTAATGCCGACCACGTAGCTGGGGTTGTGCTCGATGACGTCCTTCAGTTCCACCGGGGCCGGCGCCGCGGGCGCCGCCGCGGCGGCGGGCGCAGGAGCCGGAGCCGGTTCGGCGGCAGGCGCCGCGGCCTCGCGCTTGCACCCTGCCACGGCCAACGTCGCCGCCAACGCCAGCGCCGTCCACCGCCATGAAATGTTCTGCCCCGTCTGTACCCTGTGCCTCACGTCCATTCCCCTGTGTCTTGCGTCTGTGTGATGACGAATTATCGCGCCGCCGTCGCGTCGTGCGCACTCAGCCGAGCAAATCGGCGTATTCGGGATGGCGCTGCACGAACACCGCCGCGTACGAACACGCCGGGACCACCTTCAATCCCTGCGCCCGCGCATGGTCCAGCGCCGCGCTCACCAGCCGTGCCGCCAGACCGCGTCCGCCGATCGCGGTCGGCACGCCGGTATGGGTGATGACCAGGCGGCCGTCCTGCAGCAGATAGTCCAACTCGGCCTCATGGCCGTCCAGCTGCAGCGTAAAGCGCTGTCGCTGCGGATCGTGTTCGATCGGTGGGAGGGGCGCTGCGCTCATGGCCTGGCTCATGCGACGGAGCACACAGTCTGGTCGCGCGCGCGCCGCGACGATGTGAAGCCGCACGCCGCACCGCGTCACCCGCAGCCGACGCGCTGCGTCACTTCCGGCCTGAGCCGGGCCGGCGGCAGATCACGACGCGGCTCAGAAAAAACGCGCGAGGATCCCTGCAGCGCGCCCGAGATCGGAGACGCGTCCTAAAGTCCTGCCACGTGCGGCCGCTACCAACCGCGTACCACCGTGGAAATCTGGCATGAGACTTGCGAAATCCATCACGGTGTAATCGAACAGGGGCGATGCGCATGAGCGACAACGAACAGATCCATGGCGACCACGATGCGTCGCTGCTGGAAGGGCTGTACCAGCTGGTGGTCAGCGGCCACACCCAGGGCTGGGAATTCGACCAGCTCAACAGCGAGGTCTACGACCGGCTGAAGGAAACCTACGCACACGCCGCCATCGGCAGCGCCAACGTGCAATTGCGCGGCCAAGAGGCCGCCTGAGCCGAGCGTCACGCTGCGGACCGCGAGGCGGGCCGCTGCGTGACGGTTTCGAGCGACCGGCTGCAGCGCGCACTCCGCGCTTGCGGCCCGATTCCGTTTCGGCGGCACCCTCGCCTCACACCCACTTGGAACGGCGGCATCGCCGCCAGCGTTCGCGCAGCCGCTAATCGCGGCCGAAGCGCGGCTGCGCCAGCTGGTCGAGGAAGTGCTGCAGCACCGACGGCTCCATGATCAGCAGGAACATCACCCCGAACGCGGCGCCAGCCAAGTGCGCGCTGTGATTGATGTTGTCGCCGCCGCGGCGATCCATCCAGATGCTGTAGCCCACGTAGAACAGCGCGTACAGGATCGCCGGGATCGGGATCGGGATGAAGAAGAAGTAGATCCCGGTCCACGGCGCCAGCAGGATGTACGCGAACAGCACCGCCGACACCGCGCCGGACGCGCCCAGGCTGAAGTAGTTCGGGTTCTTCTGGTTCTTCAGGTAGCTGGGCAGGATCGCCACCACCAGCGCCGCCAGGTAGAACAGCGGATAGGTCAGCAAGCTGCCGGTCAGCCGCTCCATCAGCCGTTCGATCGGGCCGCCGAAGAAATACAGCGTGACCATGTTGAACAGCAGATGCGGGAAATCGGCATGGATGAAGCCGTGCGTCACCAGCCGGTCGTACTGCTTGTGCCGGTCGATCGCCGGCGGCCACAGGATCAGCCGGTCGAGCAGCTTGCGGTTGTTGAACGCCGCCCACGACACCAGCACGGTGAGGACGATCAGGATCAGGTTGACGGGGGTAACGGACGGCATGTGGGGGCCTCAGGCGGTACGGTAATGATCGACCATGCGGTAACGGCGCGCGTACAGCCCGAACAACAGCGCGGCGACGCAGGCGAAGGCGGCGAAGAAGAACATCAGGAACGCGGTTTCGCTGAGCCCGGTACTGCCGATGTGCGCGGTGACGGTGTCGTTGCGCACCGCCGCGTTGGACAGCAGGACCCACAGGTTGCCGACCGTGGTGGTCAGGTTCCAGAAGCTCATCACCACGCCCTTCATCGATTGCGGCGCCTGGCTGTAGGCGAACTCCAGGCCGGTCGCCGACACCAGCACCTCGCCGAAGGTCAGCAGCGCATACGGCAGGATCTGCCAGGCGATGGACAACGCGTCGCCGCCGTCCATCGCCACCTGCAGCGTGCCGACCACGATCCAGGCCAGGCCGCTGAAGGCGATGCCGGCGGTCATCCGCCGCAGCGCGGTCGGCTCGTAGCCGCCGCGGCGCAGCAGCGGGTACAGCACCAGGTTGTTGAACGGGATCAGCAGCATCACCAGCGCCGGATTCAGCGCCTGCATCTGCGAGGCGCTGAACCAGTCGGGCATCTGCATCTGCTGGCCCTGCAGCACCCAGGTCGAGGCCTTCTGGTCGAACAGCGAGAAGAACGGCGTCGCCAGCGCGAACACCACCAGCACCCGCAGCACCGCGCGCACGCCGTCCACCGCCGCATCCGGATGCACCGCGCGGGCGCGCTCCAGCTGCCACCAGGTGCCACCGCCGATTCCGGCCAGCAACAGCACCAGCGCCAGGCACAGGCAGATCACGATGCCCAGCGTTGGCAGCAGCGCGAAGCTGGCCAACGCCAGCACCACCGCGATGGCAGCCAGGGCCAGGCCGGGGCGCCCCTGCCCCGGCGCGCGCGACAGCAGCGCGCTGCGCACCACCTGGGCGAAGCCGTGCGGATCCTTCGGCGGCAGCGGCATGCGCACGTAGCGGTGGCGCCCGGCCCAGAACACCAGCGTGGCCACGAACATCAGGATGCCGGGAATGCCGAACGCCCAGGCCGGACCCAGGTTCTTCAGCGCCAGCGGGATCAGCAGCGAGGCGAACAGCGAGCCGAAGTTGATGATCCAGTAGAAGGCGTCGAACACCACCTTGGCCAGGTGCTTGTTGGACTGGTCGAACTGGTCGCCCATGAACGAGGCCACCAGCGGCTTGATGCCGCCAGCACCCAGCGCGATCAGCCCCAGGCCGACGAAGAACCCTTCGCGGCTGCCCTCGAACAGCGCCAGGCAGGCATGGCCCGCGCAATAGATCAGGCTGAACCACAGGATGGTGCTGTACTTGCCGAAGAAGCGGTCGGCCAGCCAGCCGCCGAGCAGCGGGAAGAAATACACGCCGACCATGAAGCTGTGCATGATGTGCTTGGCCTCGGCCTCGCGGCCGGGCGCGGTCACTTCCTGCAGCAGCAGCGAGGTGATCAGGAACTGCACCAGGATGTTGCGCATGCCGTAGAAGCTGAAACGCTCGCAGGCCTCGTTGCCGATGATGTAGGGGATCTGCCGCGGCATCCGCGCGCCGGCGTGTGCGTTGGCCGCACTCATCCGCACTTCCTCGTCGCTCGTTCGCTCGTCACAGGCACTGGTCCAGGCAAAATTTTCAGAAGGTTACCCGATCGTTCCGGGCGAATCGAACCGCCCGCAGCGGCCGCGGCGGCACCCAGGTGCTTTCGCAATCGGCGCGCTGCACGCATCATGGGGGCCTATCCCGCGACGGTGCCGCAATGATCCGACCCTGGCTGGTCCCCCTCCTGCTGTCGATGCTGCTGTGCAGCATGCCATTGCTGGCCAGCGATGCGGGCCTGTCCACCGAGGCCGAGCGCAGCGGTTTCATGCGTACCGGGCGCTACGCGGAGACCATCGCGCTGTGCGACGCGTTCGCGCAGCGCTATCCGCAGGCGGTGCGTTGCTTCGACTTCGGCACCACGCCCGAAGGCCGGCCGATGAAGGCGCTGGCGGTCTCCACCTCCGGCGCGCTGGACGCCGCGACGGCGCAGGCGCGCAAGCTGCCGGTGGTGCTGATCCAGGGCGGCATCCACGCCGGCGAGATCGACGGCAAGGACGCCGGCTTCCTGGCGCTGCGCCAGCTGCTCGACGGCCAGGCCGCGCGCGGCGCGCTGGACAAGCAGGTGTGGCTGTTCGTGCCGGTGTTCAACGTCGACGGCCACGAGCGCTTCGGCGCCTGGAACCGGCCCAACCAGCGCGGCCCGGAGCAGATGGGCTGGCGCACCACCGCGCAGAACCTCAACCTCAACCGCGACTACGTCAAGGCCGACGCGCCGGAGATGCAGGCGATGCTGCGCCTGGTCGAACAGTGGGATCCGCTGCTGTACGTGGACCTGCACGTCACCGACGGCGCGCAGTTCGAGCACGACGTGTCGGTGCAGGTGGAACCGCTGCATGCCGGCGACGCCGCGCTGCGCGGCGACGGCCTGCGCCTGCGCGACAGCGTGCTCGCCGACCTGAAGCGGCAGGGCTCGCTGCCGCTGCCCTACTACCCCTCGTTCGTTGTCAACGACGATCCGGCGTCCGGCTTCGAGGACGGCGTGGCCACGCCGCGCTTCTCGCACGGCTATTTCCAGCTGCGCAACCGTTTCGGCGTGCTGGTGGAAACGCATTCGTGGAAGCCCTATCCGCAGCGCGTGCGGATCACCCGCAACACCATCGTCTCGGTGCTGCAGCAGGTGGCGCGCAACGGCGGCCGCTGGCGCGCCGACGCACTGGCCGCCGACGTGCGCGCGCAGCAGCTGGGCGGGAAGACGATAACGCTGGACTACCGCACCACCGAGCAGTCGCGGCTGGTGGATTTCCGCGGCTACGCCTATACCCGCACGCTGTCGCCGGTGTCCGGCGCGCTGATGACCCGCTACGACGAACGCACCCCGCAGATCTGGCGGGTACCGCTGCGCGATCACATCGTGCCCAGCGTCGAAGTGGTGGCGCCGCGCGCCGGCTATCTGGTGCCGGCCGCGCAGGCCGCGCTGGTCGCCGCCAAATTGCGCCAGCACGGCATCGCCTTCCGCACGGTGGACGCGGGCGCCACGCTGCCGGTGCAGACGTTCCGCGCCGACGACGCCAGCTTCGCCGCGCGCTCCTCCGAAGGCCACCAGCGGCTCAGCGTGCAGGGCGCCTGGGCACCCGAAACGCGCGCCATCGGCACCGGCGCCCTGTTCGTGCCGATCGCCCAGCCCAAGGCGCGGTTGCTGATGGCGCTGCTGGAGCCGCAAGCGCCGGATTCGCTGCTGCAATGGGGCGAGTTCAACAGCGCCTTTGAGCGCACCGAATACATGGAAGACTATGTGGCCGAGGACGTGGCGCGGCAGATGCTGGCCAGCGACCCGGCACTGAAGGCCGAATTCGAGGGCAAGCTCGAGCACGATGCCGCCTTCGCCAAGGATCCGCATGCGCGGCTGGAGTTCTTCCACCGCCGCCATTCCTCCTGGGATGCGCAGTACCGGTTGTATCCGGTGATGCGCAGCGACGAAGCGCCGTCCTAGCGCTCCACCGGCTCTCCCCTCCCCCGACTCCCCCCGATGCGCAATCCCTTCAGCTGCTAGAGAGGCCTCACGCCCCGCTATGAAAACGTTTTCAGGATTCCTTTGCCTGGCGCTCGCGCTGGCCTGGCCGGCCTTCGCCGCGCCTGCGCCCGCGACCGACAAGGACACCCCGACGCTCAGCGTGGTCACGCTGAACCTGTATCACGACAAGCTCGACTGGCCGAATCGGCGCACCCAGATCGTGCAGACCCTGCGCGAACTGCACCCGGACGCGATCGCGCTGGAAGAAGTGCTGCAGCACGACAAGCTGCCGAACCAGGCGCAATGGCTGGCCGAGCAGCTCGGCTACGAGTGGTACTTCACCAGCGTCGATCCGCCCGGCAACGCGCAGCGCTACGGCAACGCGCTGCTGACCCGGCGCCCGATCCTGGCGCGCGAGCAGATCCGCCTGAACCCGCTCGACGACAGCCGCACCGCCGGGCGCCTGCGCCTGGACGTGGACGGCCGCGCGGTCAATCTCTACGTCACCCACCTGCACTGGACCGAGGCGGGCGGCGCGTTGCGCGAACGCCAGTTGCAGGACCTGCTGGCCTGGGTCGACAGGACCGCCGACGGCGCGCCGTCGCTGCTCGCCGGCGACTTCAACGCCAGCGCCGACGCGCCGGAACTGGCCGCGCTGCGCGCCAGCTTCGGCGACAGCTACGGCACCCTGCACGGCGCCAAGGACCGCCGCGGCGACAGCACCTTGAACCCGAAGTTCAACCCGCCCAAACGCATCGACCACGTGTTCTTCCAGCACGAGCGCTTCGAGCCGGTGAGCAGCCGCATCCTGTTCCAGAAACCCGACGCCAACGGCGTGTGGGCCTCGGATCACTTCGGCCTGGTCAGCACCTTGCGCCTGGCGCCCAGCGCCAGCGCCGACGCGCAGCGCCCGTGGACCGATCGCGCGCTGGCGCCGGACCGCCGCGCCGCGTTGCTGGTGCAGGCGATGACTCCCGACGAGAAGTTCCAGATGCTGCACAGCTACTTCGGCCTGGGCAAGGACGGCGGTCCGCTGCCGCCCGGCGCGCTCGGCTCGGCCGGCTTCGTGCCGGCGATCGAACGCCTGGGCATCGCCGCGCAACAGCTGGCCGATGCCGGCGTCGGCGTGACCAATCCGGGCAACGTGCGCCCCGGCGACCATGCCACCGCGCTGCCGTCCGGCCCGGCCACCGCCGCCACCTGGAACCGCGAGCTGGCCTTCGCCGGCGGCGCCACCATGGGTCGCGAGGCCTGGCAGCAGGGCTTCAACGTGCTGCTGGCCGGCAGCGTCAACCTGCAGCGCGATCCGCGCAACGGCCGCAACTTCGAGTACGCCGGCGAAGATCCGCTGCTGGCCGGGGTGCTGGTCGGCGAGTCGATCCGCGGCGTGCAGAGCCAGCGCGTGGTGTCGACGATGAAGCACTTCGCGATGAACGACCTGGAGACCGGGCGCAACACCCACAGCGCCGACATCGGCGAGCAGGCCATGCACGAATCGGACCTGCTGGCGTTCGAGCTGGCGCTGAAGATCGGCGAGCCCGGCTCGGTGATGTGTTCCTACAACCGCATCAACGGCATCTACGGCTGCGAACACGACTACCTGCTCAACAAGGTGCTGAAGCAGGAGTGGAAGTTCCCCGGCTACGTGATGTCCGACTGGGGCGGCGTGCACAGCGGCTCCAAGGCGGCGCTGGCCGGCCTGGACCAGCAGTCGGCCGGCGAAGTGTTCGACAAGGCGGTGTACTTCGACCAGCCGCTGCGCCTGGCGGTGGCCGGCGGCACGGTGCCGCAGGCGCGCCTGGACGACATGGTGCGGCGCATCCTGCGCGCCTTCATCGCCACCGGCAGCTTCGACCATCCGCCGCAGCGCCAGCCGATCGACGATGTCGCCGGCGGCGACGCGGTGCAGAAGGTGGTCGAGGAAGGCACGGTGCTACTGCGCAACGAGCGCGACACGCTGCCGTTGCCGCGCACGCTGCGCCGCATCGCGGTGATCGGCGGACATGCCGACAAGGGCGTGATCGGCGGTGGCGGCTCGTCGATGGTCGGCTTCACCGTCAACGGTGCCAACGCGGTGCCGGGGCTGGCCCCGACCACCTGGCCGGGCCCGGTGATGTTCCATCCGTCCTCGCCGCTGCAGGCATTGCGCAAGGCCATGCCCGAGGCGCAGATCGACTACGCCAGCGGCGACGATGTGGCCGCCGCGGCCAAGCTCGCGCGCGGCGCCGAAGCGGTGATCGTGTTCGCCACGCAATGGTCGGCCGAATCGGTGGACCTGCCCGACATCAAACTGCCCGGCAAGCAGGACGCGCTGATCGCGGCGATGGCCAAGGCCAATCCGCGCACGGTGGTGGTGCTGGAAACCAACGGCCCGGTGGCGATGCCGTGGCTGCAGCAGGTGCCGGCGGTGCTGGAAGCGTGGTACCCGGGCATCCGCGGCGGCGAAGGACTGGCGCGGCTGTTGCTGGGCGACGCCAATCCGTCCGGGCGCCTGCCGGTGACCTGGTTGCGCGACGTGGCGCAGCTGCCACGGCCGTCGATCCCGGGGCTGGGCTTCAAGCCGGCGCAACCGGCCGGCAGCAATGTCGACTATGACATCGAAGGCGCCAACGTCGGCTACCGCTGGTTCGCCGCGCGCGGGCTGGATCCGCTGTACGCGTTCGGCCACGGCCTGTCCTACACCCGCTTCGACTACGCCGACCTGAGCGTGCAGGTGGACGGCAGCAGCGTGATCGCCAGCTTCGACGTGCGCAACAGCGGCGACCGCGAAGGCGCCGACGTGCCGCAGCTGTACCTGCGCCTGCCGCAGGGCCACCACACGCCGATCCGCCTGGTCGGCTGGGACAAGCTCACGCTCAAGCCCGGCGAAACCCGCCGC
Source organism: Xanthomonas sp. GW (assembly GCF_014236815.1). Taxonomy (NCBI): domain Bacteria; kingdom Pseudomonadati; phylum Pseudomonadota; class Gammaproteobacteria; order Lysobacterales; family Lysobacteraceae; genus Xanthomonas; species Xanthomonas sp. GW. The sequence goes on along the minus strand of NZ_CP051189.1, from coordinate 2,214,964 downwards.
GTCAGCATCGTCGCCGAACCCAAGACCCTGGCCGACTACGACCCGGCGCAGCGCCAGTGGCGCATCGCCGCCGGCGACTACGAACTGGTGCTGGGCCGCTCGGCGACGCAGGCCGCGGCCAGCGTGCCGCTGCGTCTACAGGAAAGCGTGCTGCCGCGCTAGGAAATGCAGCGCCGCGTGTCTGTGTACACGCGGCGCTGAAGCCGCAGGTCCTAGCATCCAGCGCATGACGCGCACGAGCGGGACCCCACGACGACGGCATCGCCTCGGCTGGCTGCTGCTGGCCCTGGTGACGCATGCGGGCGCGCAAGCGCTGCCCGCCGGCTTGCCGATGCCACCGCCCGCACCGCCTGTGCCCGCGGCCACGCTCAGCGTAGTCAGTCTCAATCTGGAGCAGGACCGCAACGACTGGCCCGCGCGCCGCGTGCGCCTGGTCGATGCGCTGAAACGCCTGCAACCCGACGCGATCGCGCTGCAGGAAGTGCTGCAGACGGCCGCGTTGCCGAACCAGGCGCAATGGCTAGCTGCACAGCTCGGCTACCACTGCCATTTCATCAGCGCCGATCCGCCGAGCCGGCCGCAACGCCGCGGCAATGCGCTGCTGACCCGGTTGCCGGTGCTGGAGGAAGCGGAGACGCTGCTGCATCCGTTCGAGGACTACAGCGTGGCCGGCCTGGTGCGCGTGGACCTGCACGGGCAGCCGGTGAACCTGTACTTCACCCGCCTGCATGCCGAGCGCGATGGCGGCGACAGCCGCCGCGAACAGGCCGACGACCTGATGGCATGGATCGACGCCACCGCCGAGGGCGTGCCCTCGCTGCTGGCCGGCGGTTTCTATGCCGCCGCCGACGCGCCGGAGCTTGCCCCGCTGGCCGCGCGCTTCGGCGACAGCGACGCGCGCCTGCGCGGCGCAGGCAACGACACCTCGCGCAACGGCCTGGACCCGCACCTGTTCGCGCTGGCCGCGCAGGCCGACCATGTGTTCTTCGAACGCGACCGCTTCCGTCCGCTGCGCAGCGCGCGGCTGCTGCCGCGCACGCCGGGCGCCGCGCGTGGCGCCGACCCGCGCGGCCTGCTGGTGGCGCTGCAACCGCTGGATCCGCTGCAGGCAGACGCCGTACCGCCGTTGCCGGTACCCTGACCGCGCAGCGCGCGTTTCTACAGTTCGATGATGCCGCGCTTGACCGCGATCGCCACCGCGTGGGTGCGATCGCGCGCGCCGAGCTTGCACAGGATGTTCTTCATGTGCGCCTTGACCGTCTCCTCGGCGATCGACAGCAGCGCGGCGATGGCCTTGTTGGAGTTGCCCGCGGCCACGCTCTGCAGCACCTGGATCTCGCGCGCGGACAGGCTGTCGCCAAGCAGGTGTTCGGCGATGCCCGCGGCCACTTCGGCCTGCACCTGGCGCCGGCCCTGGTGCACCGCACGCACCGTATCGACCAGTTCGCGGCGCAGCCCGCTCTTGAGCAGATAGCCGCTGGCGCCGGCTTCCAGCGCGCGCACCGCCTGCACGTCGCCGCGCGAGGCGGTGACCACCACGATCCGCGCCTGCGGAAATTCCTTGCGCAGGGCGACGATCACCTCGATGCCGCCGAGGCCGGGCAACTGCAGGTCCAGCAGCACCAGGTCCGGACGCAGCGTGCGATACGCCTGCAGCGCCTGCAGGCCATCGGCGGCCTCGCCGACCAGTTGCAGGTCCGGCTGCGCGGCCAGCACCGCGGCCATGCCTTCGCGCAGCAGCGGATGGTCGTCGACGACGAGGATGCGGATCGGCATGGATGGCACCTCGTTCACTTCGGCTCGCTCACTTGGGGTCGCTCACTCAGTCGGTTCCCGGCAGCCACCGGCGCAGGCGGCACCATAGCCGGTTTCGCGCCGGTTCGCGGTAGGCGCGGCGCGCCGGCAGGCGCAGATTGAGTTCGGTGCCCATGCCTGGCCGCGACCACACATCCAGCCGCGCCTCGATCCGCCGCGCGCGCTCCTGCATGCCGGTCAGGCCCCAGTGCCCGGCGCGGCCGCCGGCGGCCAGCACCTGCGGCTCGATGCCGCGGCCGTCGTCGCGGAAACGCAGCCGCAGCGCATCGCGGCCGTAGGCGATCTCGACTTCGATGCTGCTCGCCTGCGCATGCCGGAACGCGTTGAGCAGCGCCTCGCGGCCGAGCTGGTACAGCTCGTCGGCGACCAGCGGCTGCAGCGGCAGCGGCGCGCCTTCGACCAGCACCCGCCGCTGCACCTGCGAATCCGCGCCCAGTTCCTCGAGCATGTCGGCGAAGGCGGTCGGCAGCGAGGGCGCGTTCCCGGCGCTGGCGCGCAGGCCCTCGACCCGGTCGCGGCCCTGCTCCAGCGCCTGCTCGGCGCGATCCAGCGTGCTCTCCAGCTCGCGTCGCAACGGCGCCTCGGCCGGCAGCGTGCCCAACGCCGCATGGGTGCGCAGGATCAGTCCTTGGTAGCCCTGCAGCAAGGTGTCGTGCAGCTCGCGGGCGATGCGTTCGCGCTCCTGGTAGCGCTCTTCCAGCCGCAGCCGTAGCCGCGTGGCCAGTTGGCGCATGCGCAGCAGGTACAGCGCCGACAACGCCAGCAGCAGCGCCAGCGCGCACAGCAGCCAGAACGCCGGGGTCTGCACGAAACGCGGCGCGATGCCGAAGCGCAGCGTGGCGCCGTGCGTGTTCCAGACCCCGTCGTTGTTGGCGGCGATCACCCGGAAGCGGTACTGCCCGGGACGCAGGTTGGTGTAGAACGCCTCGCGGCGCGCGCCGGCGTCGCGCCAGGCCTCGTCCACGCCGTCCAGGCGGAAACGGAAGCGCATCCGCTCCGGCGAGGTCAGGCTGGTCGCGGTGTAGGCGATCTGCAAGCGCGTGGTGCCCTTGGGCAATAGCAGCGGCGCGTCCAGCGGCATAGGCCGCTCGTTGGCGAACAGCGCGCGCACGAACACCTGCGGCGGCCACGGGTTGCGCCACAGGCGCCGGGTGTCGATCCAGGCCAGGCCCTGGCTGGTGGCCAGCCACACCAGGCCGTCGCCGTCGCGCGCCGCGGTGCCGCCGCGGCTGGCCTGCACCGCCAGGCCGGGCAAGCCGTCGGCGGCACCGTAGTAGGCCGGTTGCAGCGTCGCCGCAGCGGTGCCCAGCGCCGCGTCGAGCTGGCGCCGGCCGATCCGCGACACGCCGACCGCACCGTTGAGCCACAGCTCGCCGTCCTCGCTCTCGGCGATACCGGTGATGCCGCGCAGGCCCGGCGCACGCGACGGCGGCAGCGTCGCGAAGCGCGCGCCCTGCCATTGCGCGATGCCCAGTTCGCCGGCCACCAGCAGCGCGCCGGCGCCGGCATGGATGGTATTGACCCGGCCGACCTGCACGCCGTCGCCGGCCGCGAACGTGCGCACCCGCTCGCCCTGCAACTGCCGCACTTCACCGGACGCGTAGCCGAACCAGTAGCGGCCCTGCGCGTCTTCGGCGATCGCGGTGCAGGTCGCCAGCGGCAGCCGGGTCTGCCGCGTCCATTGCCCGTCGCGGTAGCGGAACACGCCGTGTTCGGCGACCGCAATCCAGGCAGCGCCGGCGCGATCGGACAGGAACGCGCGCGCCTGCCGCGGCGCGAACCCGGCCGGCAGCGCGACCGCCTCGCGGCGCCCGTGGCGCAGGCGCACGATGGCGTCGGCACCGAGCACCCAGCCGCTGTCGTGCAGCCGCGCGTACTCCTGCGCCAGCGGTTCGCCGCGCAGCAGCCGCTCGGCCGTGGCGCGGTCGGCGCGGAACATGCCCTGCGGATCGGAGACCAGCACGCTGCCGTCGGGCTGCGCATGCACTTCGACCTCGCCGGCCTGCGCGCCGGGCTGGCCGGGCAGCGCCATCACGTTGCGCTGGCGGTAGCGGTTGAGACCGAGCGTGCTGCCGATCCAGACATTGCCTTCCTTGTCCTCCAGCACCGGCGCGGCGTAGTCGGAGGCCAGTCCGTCGCTGCGGCGGAAATGCTCCAGCCGCGGCGCGTGCGGATCGTCCAGCACTACCCGCACCGCGCCGCGCGCCTGGAAGTCGGACAGCCACAGGCTGCCGTCGCGGGCGAAGCCCATGCGCCGTGCCGCCAGGCTGCGCAGCGCCGGCGCGGCGACCTGCGCCGCCGCCGGCAGCAGGGTGCCGTCGGCAGCGGCGATGACGCGGGTGCCGCCACGCCGGTCCGACAGCCAGATGCGGCCGTCCGGGCTTTCGGCCAGCACCGCGTACAGCATGGTGGCGATGCCGGTCGGCTCGAAGCGGCGCGCGCCCGGGCGCAGCCGCAGCACGCTGTCGCCGCTGCTCACCCACAGCACGCCGCGGCGGTCGCGCAGCAGCCAGTCGGCGCGTGCGGACGGATACCCCCAGTCGGCGCCGATGCGCTGCCAACGGCGGCCATCGAAGCGGGCCAACCCGGCCCAGGTCGCCGCCCACAGCGCGCCCTGCCCGTCCAGTTCCAACCGCGCCACCGGCCCGGCCGGGAAGCCCTCGGCCGCGCCGTAATTCAGCACCCGGTCGCCTTGCAGCATGCTGGCGCCGCCGTCGAAATAGCCCAGCCACATGCGCCCGTCCGGCAGCATGGTCAGCGCGGTCACGTTCTGCGACAGCAGGTGTGCGCCATGCGCCGGCTCGCGGCGCTCGAAGCGCTCGCCGTCGAAACGGTACAGGCCGAATCCGGTGGCCATCCACAGATAGCCATCGCCCGACTGCGCCAGCGCCCACACGTCCGCCGGCGCGCCCTGCTCCACCCGCCAGGCGCTGTTGTGCAGCGGCGTCGGCCGCAACGGCGTTGGTGTGCCCGCGGCTAGCGTCGCCGCGAAGGCCAGGCCGAGCACCAGCACGGCGCCCGCCCAAAGCCGTCTTCGCAGACTTCGCACTGCGCTTTCTCTCGCTCGCTAAAGGAAAAAACCGGATTTTCGGCGGCTGCGCCGACCTCGCCAACGCCCCGATCGAGGGATATGGCGCTGCCCCGAATACGGCTAGGCCGGCGTGTTGCGCCGGCCTTAGCCTGAAGGCCATGCAACGACTTTACTCCATGTTCCCCGGCGGCAGCGCCGGACTCGGGCTGCTGGCCCTGCGTCTGTTCTTGGCGCTGAGCCTGTGGCCGTCCAGCGCCAGCGGCGCCTGGGCATTGCCGCCGCACTGGCGTTGGGCGGCGCTGGCGCTGGCGCTGTTGGCGGCGGCCGGCGCGCTCACCCCGCTCGCCGCCGCGCTGGCCTGCGCCGTGCCGGCGCTGGCGCTGTGGCATGGCACCACTGCGGCGGGCAGCGCGCTGCTGGCGGCGCTGCCGGCGCTGGCCCTGGCGCTGCTCGGGCCCGGCGCCTATTCGCTCGACGCGCGCTGTTTCGGCCGGCGCCTGCTGGTGTTGCCGCGCGAACCGACCAAGACCTCGCAGCGGAATCCCCCGAACGGGTGAGCATCCGCTCTGCCGGAATGGGGTGGCCGCGCGGCGGCGGCGGCAGCAGCATGGACAGGTCCCGGAAACGCATCCACGCGCACGCCGCAGGCGCCAGCGGAGATCGCGCGCGTGCGGTTCCGGCGCTTCCCAGGAGACACGCCATGCCCCGCCCCACGCTCCCGCCCCGCGCTCCACCGCCACCGACGATCCACCCGCCGCCAGCGCCGCCGGCAAGGCCTGCGCCCGTGCGCACTGGCCCGCGCCCAGCACTACATCGACCACCATCTGGCCGAACGCATCGGCCTGGCCGACATCGCCAATGCTGCCTGCGTCAGCCGCTATCACTTCGCACGCATGTTCCGCCTGAGCACCGGCCACAGCCCGATGCAATACCTGCTGCAGCGGCGGATCGAACGCGCCCGGCAACTGCTGTTGAGCGGACGCCACTCGGTCAGCACCGTGGCCTACGAACTCGGCTTCTTCGACCAGAGCCATTTCGTCAACAGCTTCCGCCGCGTCACCGGCGCAACCCCGGGCTGGTATGCGCGGCACAACCGCGACATCGCCGGTGCCGACACGCCCGGCGCAGTGCCCGGCAACGACTCCGATCGCATGCCAGGCACCGCCAAGCTGTGCCTGCCGGCCGCCTGAGCGCACAAAAGGAAAGGCCGGGCGAACCCGGCCTTTCGATCGACGGCGCTGCCGGCGCGATCAGGCGATCGCGGCGTGGTAGCGGCGTTCGACTTCGTGCCAGTCCACCACGTTGAAGAACGCGCCGATGTAATCCGGGCGACGGTTCTGGTACTTCAGGTAGTAGGCGTGTTCCCACACGTCCAGGCCCAGGATCGGGGTGTTGCCCTCGAACAGCGGGCTGTCCTGGTTGGCGGTGCTTTCGACCACGACCTTCTTGTCCGGGGTCACGCTCAGCCATGCCCAGCCGCTGCCGAAGCGGGTCAGCGCGGCCTTGGTGAAGGCTTCCTTGAACTTGTCGAAACCGCCGAGCTGGCTGTCGATCGCCTTGGCGACCTCGCCGACCGGGGTGCCGCCGGCGTTGGGCGCCATCACCGTCCAGAACAGCGAATGGTTGGCGTGGCCGCCGCCGTTGTTGCGCACCGGACCCTGCAGGTTCTCCGGCAGCGACTTCAGCTTGGACACCAGCGCCTCGACCGGCAGGTCGGCGTACTCGGTGCCTTCCAGCGCGGCGTTGACGTTGTTGATGTAGGTCTGGTGATGCTTGGTGTGATGGATTTCCATCGTCTGCGCATCGATGTGCGGTTCCAGCGCGTCGTAGGCGTAAGGCAGCTTGGGGAGGGTGTAGGCCATGTGGTTCTCCTGGACTTTCGCCCGCCGGAGGGACGGACGTTGCGTGATGAATGGTAGGGACGACCGGCGACCATACCAAGACCGGCGTTGGGGAAACATCGTCCCAACGCGCAGCGGCAGTGCCGGCCGACGCCGCGGATCGGCGGCTACCATGCGCCAGCACCCGGTTAGTCGAATGTGAATCGCGCGTTGCAGCGGCGTCCGCAACGCCGCTGCGATGCCAGGCCCCCATTGCTGGCGCGTGGTTAAGAGCACGAACAGCCGCGCTCGCCCATACTGTGCCGCTGCTGCGCCAGAACGCGGCGCCCGCCGTTCTCGCTGGAGCCTCCCCCCGATGCGCAAGCCCGTGTTACTGATCGCCGCGATCGTGCTGCTCGCCGCCGGGCTGTGGGGCATCCGCGCAGTGCAGCAGCCGCCGCATCCGCAGTTCGCACCCGCGCTCACCAATCCCGCGCCGCTGCCGGCGCCTGCACCGGCGCAGCCGCCGGCCACGCCGGCCGCGAGCACTGACACCACGCTGCCGGCGTTCCTGCCGCCCGAAGCGCGTGCCACCATCGCCCTGATCCAGCGCGGCGGTCCGTTCCCGCACCGCCAGGACGGCAGCGTGTTCGGCAACCGCGAAAACCGGCTGCCGTCACGCCCGCGCGGCTATTATCGCGAATACACCGTCGACACGCCGGGGCTGGAGCACCGCGGGACGCGGCGCATCGTCACCGGCGGCGACCCGCCGGACGTCTGGTACTACAGCGACGACCACTACGCCAGTTTCCGCAGTTTCAGCATCGCCTCCGGGAGGCCGTCGCCATGAACACTTTCAATTTTTCGCTCAACCTGGCCGAGCCGGCCGCATCCGGCGTTTACCGCGTCGCCAACAGCGACCTAGACAGCATCGCCGCGCTCGGCCGCGACGCCGGCCTGCGGCTGTGCCGGATCGACCTGCAGGGCTGCAGCAGCAAGCCGATGCTGCTGATGCGGCTGGCCGCGCAGCTGGACTTCCCGATCGGCTTCGGCCGCAACTGGGATGCATTGATGGACGGCCTGCGCGACCTGTCGTGGCTGCCGGCCAAGGGCGGCTATGCGCTGCTGCTGGAAGACGCGGCCGAACTGCAATCGGTGGCGAAGAAGGATTTCGACGTGCTGCTTGAACTGCTAGACGACGTGGCCAAGGAATGGGCCCAGGACGGCATCGCCTTCGTCGCCTTCGTCGGCCTGCTGACCGGCGACGAAGCCGAGACCGATGAGCGCGACAGCCAGGCCGATGACCTGGACGAAGACAACGACGAAGAGGAAGCCGCTTCGCGCTGAGCGAAGTGCTGGCCGCGCAGTCGCGCGGCTGGCGCCTCTTCGCTACTGGGTCCCACCCACAGCGCACCCGGCACGCTGGCCGCAAGACCTTGTAGGAGCGGCTTCAGCCGCGACAAACGAAGCGGCGAAGTCACCGCAACCGGATCGCGTCGGGACTGAAGTCCCTCCCACAATGCACCCAGCACGCTGGCCGCAAGATCTTTGTAGGAGCGGCTTCAGCCGCGACAAACGAAGCGGCGGAGTCGTCGCAACCGAACCGCGTCGGGACTGAAGTCCCTCCCACAGTGCACCTAGCCCACTCGGCGCGAACTCCCTGTGGGAGCGACTTCAGTCGCGACGAGCGAAGCCGTGGATTCTCCAGCTTCGGATGCTGCCGGGACTGAAGTCCCTCCTACAGTGCGCACGTCCATCCAAGGGCGAGCGCCTGTAGCAGAGAACCCCGCGCCAACCAGCGCCGTTACGCGTCCAGCTCGCTCCAGCGCGCATAGGCCGCGTCCAGCTCGGCCTGCGCCTGGGTCAGCGCCTGCGTATGCGCGGTCACCGCCGCCGCATCGCGCTGATAGAACGACGATTCCGTCATCGCCGCGGTCAATGCTGCGACCTGCTGCTCCAGGGTCTCGATCCGCGCCGGCAACTGCTCCAGTTCGCGCGCATCCTTGTAACTGAGCTTGCGCTTGGCCGCCGGCGCCGCGGCAGCGGCAGCGGCCGGGGCGGTCGCCGCCGCAGTGGCCGAGGCCTTGGCCACCGCCATCGCGCTGGCCGGCGGCGCGGCGCGCTGGCGCACCCAGTCGCTGTAACCACCGACGTACTCGCCGATGCGGCCATCGCCTTCCATCACCATGGTCGAGGTGACCACGTTGTCGATGAAATCGCGGTCGTGGCTGACCAACAGCAAGGTGCCGGTGTAGTCGCCGAGCAGCTCTTCCAGCAGCTCCAGCGTCTCCACGTCCAGGTCGTTGGTCGGTTCGTCCATCACCAGCAGGTTCGACGGCTGCGCGAACAGCCGCGCCAGCAGCAGGCGGTTGCGTTCGCCGCCGGACAGGCGGGTGATCGGCGCGCGGGCGCGCTCCGGAGTGAACAGGAAATCCTGAAGATAGCCGTGCACGTGCTTGCGCTTGCCGTTGACCTCGATGAAGTCGCGGCCCTCGGCGACGTTCTCGATCGCGCTCCAGTCCTCGCGCAAGGTGGCGCGGTACTGGTCGAAATAGGCCACCTGCAGATTGGTGCCGGTGCGCACCTCGCCGCTGCCCGGGGTCAGCTCGCCCAGCAGCAACTTCAACAGCGTGGTCTTGCCGCTGCCGTTGGGGCCGATCAGGCCGATGCGGTCGCCGCGCAGGATGGTGCTGGAGAAATCGCGCACCATGGTCCGCGCGCCGAAGGCGAAGCTCAGCTCCTTGGCCTCGATCACCTTCTTGCCCGAGGACTCGCCCTGCGCCGCCTCCATGCGCACATTGCCGCCGAGCTCGCGGCGCTGGGTGCGCTCGTTGCGCATCGACTCCAGGCGCCGCACGCGGCCTTCGTCGCGGGTGCGGCGCGCCTTGATGCCCTGGCGGATCCACACTTCTTCCTGCGCCAGCATCTTGTCGAAGCGCGCGTTCTCCTGCGCCTGCGCGTTGAGCCGCTCCTCGCGGCGGCGCTCGTAGTTGGCCCAGTCGCCGGGCCAGCTGGTGACCTGGCCGCGGTCGATCTCGACGATGCGCGTGGCCAGGGCTCGGAGGAAACGCCGGTCGTGGGTGACGAACACCACGCTGCCGTTCCAGCCTTTCAGGAACAGTTCCAGCCAGTCGATCGCCTCGATGTCCAGGTGGTTGGTCGGCTCGTCGAGCAGCAGCAGGTCCGGCGCCGACACCAGCGCGCGCGCCAGCAGCACGCGCCGCTTCATGCCGCCGGACAGCCGCGCGAACTCCGCGTCGCCGTCCAGGTCGAGCCGGGTCAGGGTCTCGTTGACCCGCTGGTCCAGCGCCCAGCCGTTGGCGCCGTCGATCTTGGACTGCACCGCGCCCAGCGCATCGCCGTCGAATTCGGCGGCATGGCTGAGCCGGTGGAACTCGGCCAGCCAGTGGCCGAGCTCGCCCAGGCCGTCGGCGACCACGTCGAACACGCTGCCGGCGGCGCCGTGCGGCACCTCCTGCTCCAGCCGCGCGATGCGCACGCCCTGCTGGACGCGGATCTCGCCATCGTCGGGCTTGAGCTCGCCGGCGATCAGTTTCATCAAGGTCGATTTGCCGGCGCCGTTGCGGCCGATCAGGGCGATACGCTCGCCCGGCTCGATCGACAGTTCGGTCTTTTCCAGCAACAAGGGGCCGCCGACGCTGTAGTCGACGTTCTGTAGGGTGATAAGAGGCATGGGGGGAATTGTACGGGACTCGGGACTCGGGACTCGGGACCAAGCGCGCAGCCGGCCGCGGTTGGCACCGCGCATTGCTCTGGATTTGCCGAGTCCCCGGTCCCGAGTCCCAAGTCCCGGCTAAAATGCGCCATGAACGATTTCGACACCCTGTCCCTCTCCCCGGCGCTTGCGCCGGGCATCGACGCGCTCGGCTACACCACGATGACCCCGGTGCAGGCGCAGAGCCTGCCGCCGATCCTGGCCGGCCAGGACGTCATCGTGCAGGCGCCCACCGGCAGCGGCAAGACCGCGGCGTTCGGCCTGGGCCTGCTGCACAAGCTGGATCCGGCGCTGACCCGCGCGCAGGCGCTGGTGCTGTGCCCGACCCGCGAACTTGCCGACCAGGTCGGCAAGCAGCTGCGCAAGCTCGCCACCGGCATTCCCAACATGAAGCTGGTGGTGCTGACCGGCGGCATGCCGCTGGGCCCGCAGTTGGCTTCGCTGGAGGCGCACGACCCGCAGGTGGTGGTCGGCACGCCCGGCCGCATCCAGGAGCTTGCGCGCAAGCGCGCGCTGCACCTGGGCGGGGTGCGCACGCTGGTGCTGGACGAGGGCGACCGCATGCTCGACATGGGCTTCGAGGAGCCGATCCGCGAGATCGCCAGCCGCTGCGACAAGCACCGCCAGAGCCTGCTGTTCTCGGCCACCTTTCCCGATGCGATCCGCACCCTGGCGCGCGAGCTGCTGAAGGAACCGGCGGAAATCACCATCGAAGGCGCCGACAGCGCGCCGGAGATCGAGCAGCAGTTCTTCGAAGTCGACCCCACCTACCGGCAGAAGGCGGTGGCCGGGCTGCTGCTGCGCTTCACCCCCGAGTCCAGCGTGGTGTTCTGCAACACCCGCAAGGAAGTCGACGAGGTGGCCGGCTCGCTGCAGCAGTTCGGCTTCTCGGCGTTGGCGCTGCACGGCGACATGGAACAGCGCGACCGCGACGAGGTGCTGGTGCGCTTCGTCAACCGCAGCTGCAACGTGCTGGTCGCCAGCGACGTGGCCGCGCGCGGGCTGGACGTGGAAGACCTGGCGGCGGTGCTCAACTACGAACTGCCGACCGATACCGAAACCTACCGCCACCGCATCGGCCGCACCGCGCGCGCCGGCAAGCGCGGCCTGGCGCTGAGCCTGGTGGCGCCGCGCGAGCTGGCACGCGCGCAGGCGCTGGAGGCCGAACAGGGCCAGCCGCTGCGCTGGTCGCGCGCGCCGCTGGCCACCGCGCGCCCGGCGCAGTTGCCGCAGGCGGCGATGGTCACGCTGCGCATCGACGGCGGCAAGACCGACAAGCTGCGCGCCGGCGACATCCTCGGTGCGCTGACCGGCGACGCCGGCCTGTCGGGCGCGGCGATCGGCAAGATCGCGATCTACGCGACCCGTTCCTATGTTGCCATCGCCCGCGAGCACGCCGGCCGGGCACTGGGCCAGCTGCAGGCAGGCAAGATCAAGGGCCGCCGGTTCCGGGTCAGCAAGCTGTGACCGCGCTGGCGCAGATCCTCGCCTCGCTGGAGGAGGACGAGGACGGCAGCGCCTGGAGCGCCGAGGTGCCAGTGCGCTGGCTGCAACACGACTGCAGCTTCGTCCTCGAAGACTATGCCGCCGATGCGGCGCAAGCCGACTTCGGCGCCGCCATCGCCGCGTTCCTGCGCATCGAGCAGGCGGCGCTGGATGCCGCCGCGGCGGACGTGTTCGGCTACTACCGGCGCATGCACGCCTTGCACGCGCAACACGGCCTGCCCTCGCCGCGCATCGATAACCCGGCGCAGGTGTGGCAGCACGTCCAGTTCGGCAACGAGGCCTATGCCAGCCGCTATCGCGATGGCCGTATCCGCATCAGCCTGGAATGCAATTGCGACTGGGAACAGGAACACGGACTGCAACTGGTGTTCACGCACGAAGGACGGATCTGCAAGGTCGGCCCGTTCGATGGGCACCTGAGCCATGCCGACGCCTACGCCGATCCCAGCCTGGAAACGGTGGTCTATCCGCACTGATGCGGCGTCGTGCGGCGGCCATGATCGCGGCATAGGCCCCGTCGATGGCTGGTCGCCAGTCGACGATCGGCTCCGCGGCGCACCCGACTTTGGCGCTTCGACCTCGACCCGCTCAGCGCAGCCGCACGAACCGCGACCACTGCCGCGGCGGATGCGCACCGCACGCTACGACAGCATCCGCGTGCACCGTCCCGCCCTAATACGTCAGCGTCGCCAACAGCGGCACTTCATCGCTCCAGCGCTCGCGCCCCTGCAGCGCCTGCAACTCGACCAGCACCACCGCACCGACGATCTCCAGCTGCAGCTGCCGCACCAGCGACAGCGCCGCACGCAAGGTGCCGCCGGTGGCAAGCACGTCGTCGACGATTAGCACCCGCGCGCCGGCCGGCAGCGCGTCGGCATGCATCTCGATGCGGTCGCTGCCGTATTCCAGCGTGTAGTCCTGAGTCACCGTCTTGCCCGGCAGCTTGCCCGGCTTGCGGATCGGCACGAAACCGGTGCGCAGCTCGTGCGCCAGCGCCGCGCCCAGGATGAAGCCGCGCGACTCGATGCCCAGCACCGCGTCCAGCGGCGTGGTGCGCCAGGGGCGAGCCATTTCGTCCAGCGCCGAGGCGAAATCCGGGCCGTCGGCCAGCAGCGGGGTGATGTCCTTGAACACGATGCCCGGCTTCGGGAAATCGGCGATATCGCGGATGCGGCCGGACCAGTGGGCCGGTGCGTCGCTGGGCGCGCCGCAGCAGGAGGAATCGTTCATCGGGACATCGCAGCGTGGGGAAGCGCCCATTTTAGGCGCAATGCGGCGCCGCGCAGCGGCACCGCATCGCCCGTCTACGGCCTACCCGGCCTGCGTGTCCGCCGCCCGGCCATGCAGCAGGCGCCGCACCAGCACGAAGAACAGCGGCACCAGCAGCACCGCCAGCAGCGTGCCCGAGAGCATGCCGCCGATCACGCTGACGCCGATCTCACGACGGCTGGCCGCGCCGGCGCCGGTGGACAGCGCCAGCGGCAGCACGCCGGCGACGAACGCCAGCGAGGTCATCACGATCGGCCGCAAGCGCAGCCGCGCGCCTTCCAGCGCCGCTTCCAGCAATGGCCGCCCGGCGCGTTGCTCGGCCTCGGCGAACTCCACGATCAGGATCGCGTTCTTCGCCGACAGGCCGATCGTGGTCAGCAGGCCGACCTGGAAATAGATGTCGTTGACGAAGCCGGCCAGGGTGGTCGCGGTGACCGTGCCGAGCACGCCCAGCGGGATCACCAGCAACACCGCCACCGGAATCGACCAGCTCTCGTACAGCGCCGCCAGGCACAGGAAAATGAACACGATCGAGGCGGTGTACAGCCACAGCGTCTGGTTGCTCGACAGCTGCTCCTGGTAGGACAGGCCGCTCCACTGCAGGTCGAAGCCCTTCTGCTTGGCGACCAGCGCCTGCATCCGCTGCATCGCCTCGCCGGAACTGCTGTCGGCCGCGGCCCCGCCCTGGATCTGCGACGCCGGCAGGCCGTTGAACCGCTGCTGCAGCTGCGGCCCGCGGGTCCAGTGGGTGCTGGCGAAACTGGCGAACGGCGCCATCTGCCCGTCCTTGCCGCGTACGTACCACTGGCCGATGTCTTCCGGCAGCGAGCGGTACGGCGCATCGCCCTGCACGTACACGCGCTTGACCCGGCCGCGGTCGATGAAGTCGTTGACGTAGCTGCCGCCCCACGCCGTGGACAGCGTGGCGTTGATGTCGCTCTGCGCCAGCCCCAGCGCGCTGGCCTGGGCCTGGTCGATGTCCACCTGCAGCTGCGCCTTGTCGCCCAGCCCGTTGAGCCGCACCGCGGTCAGCTGCGGATCGTCGCCGGCCTCCTGCAGCACCTGCTGCTGCGCCTTCAGCAGGGCCGGACGGCCGGCGCCGTCGCTGTCGCGGATCCACAGTTCGAAGCCGCTGGACTGGCCCAGGCCGCGCACCGCCGGCGGCGACAGCACGCTGATCTTGGCGTCGGCGGTGCCGCGGAAATACTTGTTGGCGCGGTCGATGATCGCCTGCGCGGTGTTGTCGCGGTTGCGCTCACCCCAGGGCCGCAGCGCGACGAAGGCCTGGCCGGCGTTCTGCCCGGTGCCGGCGTTGTTGCGGCCGATCACCATGAACACCGCGGTGATGTTGTCCTTCTCGTGGGCCATGAAGTAATCGTTGATGCGCCGGCCCAGCGCCTCGGTCTTGGCCAGCGGCGTGCCCTCGGGCGTGGTGAACTGGATCTGCACCTGGCCCTGGTCTTCCACCGGCAGGAAGCCGGTCGGCATGCGCGCGTACAGCGCCGCCATCGCCAGCACGATCACCACGTACAGCGCCATCCAGCGCCGCGGCTGCCGCAGCAGCGTGCCGAGCCGACGCTGGTAGGCGTGCTGGCTGCGCTCCACGCCGCGGTTGAACCAGCGGAAGAAGCGTCCGAGCTGGCGCTCCTTTTCCACCGGCTTGAGCAGGGTCGCGCACAGCGCCGGGGTCAGGGTCAGCGCGACCAGCGCCGACAGCGCCATCGCCGAGGCGATGGTGATCGAGAACTGGCGGTAGATGATGCCGGTGGAGCCGCCGAAGAACGCCATCGGCAGGAATACCGCGCCCAGCACCACGGTGATGCCGATCAGCGCGCCGGTGATCTCGCCCATCGATTGCTCGGTCGCCTCGCGCGGCGGCAGATGCTGCTCGTGCATGATCCGCTCGACGTTCTCCACCACCACGATCGCATCGTCCACCAGCAGGCCGATCGCCAGCACCATCGCGAACAGGGTCAGCGTATTGATGGTGAAGCCGGCAGCGGCGAGGATGCCGAACGTGCCCAGCAGCACCACCGGCACGGTGATCGCCGGGATCAGCGTGGCGCGGCCGTTCTGCAGGAACAGGAACATCACCACCACCACCAGCACGATCGCCTCGATCAGGGTGTGCACCACGCCCTCGATCGAGATCCGCACGAACGGCGTGCTGTCGCGCGGGTAGGCCACTTCCATGCCCGGCGGGAAGGTCGGCTTGAGCCGCTCGATGGTCGCGCGCACCGCATCGGACGTGGCCACCGCGTTGGCGCCGGAGGACAGCGTCACCGAGAAGCCGGACGCCGGATGGCCGTTGAGCGTGGCGCTGTTCTGGTAGTTCTCCGCGCCGATCTCCACCCGCGCCACGTCGCCCAGGTGCACGCTGGAGCCGTCGGCCTGGGTAGCCAGGATGATGGCGCGGAACTGCTCCGCGGTCTGCAGCCGCGACTGCGCGGTCACCGTGGCGTTGAGCTCCTGGTCGGCGCCGGTGGGCAGCGCGCCGAGTTCGCCGGCGGTGACCTGGGTGTTCTGCGCCTCGATCGCGCTGCGCACGTCGCCAGGCATCAGGTTGTAGGCATTGAGCTTGTGCGGGTCCATCCACACGCGCATCGCGTACTGCGCGCCGAACACGTTGATCTCGCCGACGCCGTTGATGCGGCTGATCGGATCCTGCAGGGTGCTGATCAGGTAGTCGGAGATGTCGACGTTGTCCAGCCGGTCGGTGCTGTCGTACAGCGCCACCGCCATCAGGCTGTCGCCCTGCGACTTGGACACGGTCACGCCCTGCTGCTGCACTTCCTGCGGCAGGCGGTTGAGCGCCTGGTTGACCGCGTTCTGCACCTGCACCTGGGCGATGTCGGGATTGGCGGCCTGGTCGAAGGTGATGCTGATCCGCGCCTGCCCGGACGAGGAACTGGTCGAGGAGAAGTACAGCAGGTGGTCGATGCCCTTGATCTGCTGCTCGATCACCTGGGTGACGCTGTCCTCCACCGTCTGCGCCGAGGCGCCGTTGTAGGTGGCGGTGACGTTGACCCCGGGCGGGGCGATGTCCGGATACTGCTCCACCGGCAGGGTGAACACGGCGATGGCACCGGCGGCCATGATGCAGATCGCCAGCACCCAGGCGAAGATCGGACGGGCGATGAAGAAGCGCGCGAGCATGCCGGCTCAGCCTTTGCCGGCGGCAGCGGCGGCCGGCTTGACCGTGACCTTGGCGCCGTCGCTCAGTCCCTGCCGGCCCTCCACCACCACCCGCTCGCCGGGCTTGAGCCCGTCGCCGACCAGCCAGCGGTCGCCGACAGCGCGCAGCGTGGTGAACTGGCGCTGGCGCACGATGTTGTCGGTGCCCACCACCCAGGCCTGCGCATCGCCGCGCGGAGTGCGGTCCACCGCCGCCTGCGGCACCAGCAGCGCCTGCTGGCGGATGCCCTGGCCGACGATCGCGCGCACGTACATGCCCGGCAGCAGCTGCGCGTCGGGATTGGGGAAGCGCGCGCGCAGGGTCACGCTGCCGGTGGTTTCCTCCACGTCGATGTCGGCGAACTGCAATGTGCCCGGCAGCGGATAGTCGCTGCCGTCGGACAGCTTCAGCCGCACTTCGGCGGTCGCCGGCTGCACCCCGCCGTCGGCGATCGCGCGGCGCAGCGCCAGGAACTGGCTGCCGGACTGGGTGATGTCCACGTTCATCGGGTCCAGCTGCTGGATCTTGGCGATCGCATCGGCCTGGCTGGCGGTGACCAGCGCGCCCGGGGTCACCCGCGCGCGGCCGATGCGACCACTGATCGGCGCCTCCACCGTGGCGAAGCGCAACTGCGTGCGCGCGGTGTCCAGCGCGGCGCGGTTGGCGTCGCGGCTGGCCAGCGCTTCCTTGTAGGTGGCCTGGGCGTCGTCCACGTCCTGCTGCGCGGCCAACCGGGTCTTGCCCAGCTCGCGATAGCGCTCGGCGCGCAGCTTGGCGGTCGCCAGCGTGGCCTCGGCGGTGGCCAGGTTGGCCTGCGCCTCGTTGGCCGCGGCCTGGTACAGGACCGGCTCGATCTGGAACAGCGGCTGCCCCGCGTGCACCAGCGCGCCCTCCTCGAACAGCCGCTTGCGCAGGATGCCGCCGACCTGCGGGCGCACTTCGGATTCTTCGGAGGCGGCGGTGCGCCCGGCCAGTTCGGCGCTGAGCGGCACGCTCTGCGCCTGCAGGGTCACCACCCCCACGGTCCTGGCCTGCGCCGGCGGCGCGGTGCGCTCGCCCTTGCAGCCGGCGAGCGTGACGAGGGCGACGGACAGCAGCAACGACAGCGTGCGGCGGGGACGCTGGACGAAGGGCGCGGGCATGCGCTTGATCCTGGAAGCTGGGGGGAGGATCATTTAATTTACTTAAAGACAAATAAATAAGCATGAAGGATCGCACAATCGCCCGCGCCACGCCGCCTCGCGCCACCCCGGCGGCGGCGGAAGCGCGCGCGATTGCGCCGCCCGCGCGCCAGCGCGGACGCCCGGCGCTGGCGCGGCCGCGCTTGCTGCGCGCCGCCCGCGAGCTGCTGCTGGAGCACGGCCTGGAGGTCTCGCTGGAGCAGATCGCGCTGCATGCCGGGCTTACCCGGCAGAGCCTGTACAACCATTTTTCCAGCAAGGCCGACCTGCTGATGCAGGTGTTCGAAGCGTTGAACGAAGAACTGCAGGCGCAGCTGGAGAACATCGGCGATGCGGCCTCGCAGGACCTGCCGCGCGCGCTGCAGCAGATCGCGCTGACCGTGCAGGCGCACCTGTACGCACCGTCCTCGCTGCGCCTGCACCGGCTGCTGGTACAGGCCAGCGCGCAGATGCCGGACCTGCTGCACTCGATGCACCAGCGCCGCACCGGGCGCCTGCGCCAGCGCCTGAGCGACCTGCTGCAGATGCTGGATGCGCGCGGCGACGTGCGCGTGGCCTCGCCCACGCTGGCCGCCAGCGCCTTCATCGGCGCGGCGATCGGCTACGCCTATCCCGGCGCGATGCTCAACGGGCAGGCCCCGGATCGCGAGGGCCAGCAGGCGCTGGCGGCGGAAGTGGTGACCAGCTTCCTCGCCGCCTGGCGCTATCGCGCGCCTTCGCGCTGAGGCCGAGCCCGGCCTGACGACGCGACGGGGAAATCGCGGCGATGCCGAGCTTTCTGCTAGATGCGCTCCAGCACCGATGCCTTTCAGGGAAACTGTCGGGGCTGAAGCCTCTCCTACAGTGCTTCGCGCGTCAGGAACTGCACGACAGCATCGAACAACCGGCGCGTTCGCGCGCCCAGTCCGGGCGCCGCGCCGCGAATGCCTCGCGTCCCGGCTGCTCCTCGTAGGGCCGGCGCATCACCTCCAGCAATTCGGCGATGCCGTCGGCGTCGCCCTGCTCGGCATGGTCGATCGCCTGCTGCGCCAGGTAATTGCGCAGCACGTAGCGCGGGTTGGCCGCGCGCATCTTCGCCACACGCGCGGCTTCCGGCAACGGATCGTCGCGCAGCCGCTGCGCATAGCGCGCCAGCCAGGCCTCGAACGCCGGCGCCTGCGCGGCCAGCTTGGCTGGGTCGTAGAACGCAACGGCCAGGTCCGCCAGCGTCGGCAGCTGCGCCGCACTCAGCCCGCGGAACCACAGGGTCATGTCCACCTCGCCCTGCTGCAGCAGTTGCAGCAGGTCCTGCATCAGCGCCAGATCGGGCTCGCCGCATGCGGCCAAGCCGAGCTTGGCGGCGGCGTTGTCGCGTTCGGCCTGCGCGTATGTCTCGCGGAAACGCGCCAGCCCGGCCTGCAGCGGCGCGACGTCGTCGAACAGCGGCGCCAGCGCCTGCGCCAGCCGGGTCAGGTTCCAGTACGCGATCTGCGGCTGGGTGCCGAAACGGTAGCGGCGGCCCTCGGCGTCGGTGGTGTTCGGCGTCCAGTCCGGATCGTAGTCGTCGATCCAGCCATACGGGCCGTAGTCGATGGTCAGTCCCAGGATCGACATGTTGTCGGTGTTCATCACCCCATGTACGAAGCCGACCCGCATCCAGTGCGCGACCATCGTCGCGGTGCGCGCGCAGACCTCGCCGAACCAGTCGGCATGGCGCCTGGCGCCATTTGCGTGCAGCTCGGGGAAATCGCGGTCGATCACGAAGTCGGCCAGTTGCCGCAGCAAAGCCGTCTCGCCGCGCGCGGCCGGCAACTCGAAACTGCCGAAGCGCACGAACGACGGCGCCACCCGGCACACCACCGCACCCGGCTCGGCGCGCGGATGGCCGTCGTAGAACATGTCGCGCACCACGCGCTCGCCGGTCGCAACCAGGCTCAGCGCGCGCGTGGTCGGCACGCCGAGATGGTGCATCGCCTCGCTGCACAGGAATTCGCGGATCGACGAGCGCAGCACCGCGCGGCCATCGGCGCCGCGCGAATACGGCGTGCGCCCGGCGCCCTTGAGTTGCAGCTCCCAGCGCTGCGCGTCCGCCCCCAGCGCCTCGCCCAGCGCGATCGCACGGCCATCGCCGAGCTGACCGGCCCAATGCCCGAACTGATGGCCGCCGTAGTTCGTCGCGTACGGCCGCATGCCCGGGTAAAGCGCATTGCCGGCGAAGACCTCGGCGAACTGCGGCGCCAGCACCTCCTGCTCCGACAAACCGAGCATGGCCGCCACCTCGCGCGAATGGGCAAGCAACTGCGGCGCGGCCACCGGGGTCGGCGCGACCTCCGACCACAGCGCACCCAGCACCTCGCGCAGGCGCGGTCCGCGCTCGGGATCGCCAGGCAGCTCGGCGGTAAAACGGTTGTCGAAGCGCAATGCAGGCATACGTGCCAGCTTACAGCCCCTCTCCCATCGGGAGAGGGGTTGGGGTGAGGGTACGGCGCGAAGCGTCTCGCGGAGTTTGGGTGCACGAGGCTGCGCCCGTACCCTCATCCGCCCCTGCGGGGCACCTTCTCCCGACGGGAGAAGGGAACAGCCTAAGCCCCTCTCCCATCGGGAGAGGGGTTGGGGTGAGGGTCCGGCGCGAAGCGTCTCGCGGAGTTCGGTGCGCGAGGCTGCACCCTAGCCTCATCCGCCCTGCCAGGCACCTTCCCCGAAAAGGGAGCCATGGTCCTGCCGGGAGAAGAAAACAGCGAACTGCAACCAAGCCAGCGCATCCGCAGCGACATCTCGCGCGTACTTGCCGTAGCGCCGCCGATGCCATGCACTCGCTGCCGACACGTGCATGCGGCATGCTCCCGCTCCTTTCCTGCAGGTACCGTCCATGTCCGAACGTTCGCCGTTGCCGCCGCGCTGGCCGCGCCACCTGCTGGTTGCGCTGTCCTCGCTGCTGGTCTCCGCCTGCAGCAGCGTGTTCTTCGGCGGCCTCAACGCCGGTTCCGCGCGCAACGGGCTGAGCGAGCAGCGCGGGATCGTGTTCGATGCGGCGCATGGCCTGAAGCTGGACGTCTATCGCCCGGTCGCGGCGCAGAACGCGCCGGTGGTGGTGTTCTTTCACGGCGGCACCTGGAAGACCGGCAACCGCCAGCAGTACCGCTGGGCCGGCGAGGCGCTGGCGCGGCATGGCGTGGTCGCGATCGTGCCGGATTACCGCAAGTATCCGCAGGTGACCCTGGACGGCTTCATGCACGACGCCGCCAGCGCGGTCGCCTGGAGCCAGCGCCATGCCGCCGAGCACGGCGGGGACCCGCGCCGGCTGGTGCTGATGGGCCACTCCGCCGGTGCGCACATGGCCGCACTGCTGGCCACCGACGGCAGTTGGCTGCAGGCGCAAGGCCTGTCGCCGCGGTACCTATGCGGCCTGGTCGGCCTGGCCGGTCCCTACGATTTCCTGCCGCTGACCGATCCCGACCTGATCGGCATGTTCGGCCGCGACCCGGCGCAGCAGCGGCGCTCGCAGCCGGTCGCCTTCGTCGATGGCGACGAACCGCCGGCGCTGCTGCTGCACGGCGCCGACGACCGCGTGGTCGAGCCGCGCGACAGCCGTTCGCTGCAGGCGGCCCTGCAAGGCGCCGGCGTGCCCGCCGAGCTGAAGCTCTATCCAGGCGTCGGCCACCTGCGCCTGGCGCTGGCGCTGCGCAAGGACGATCCCGCGCTGCCGGTCATGGCCGACAGCATCGCCTTCGTGCGCCAATGCCAGCCGCGCATGCCGCAGCCGTGAAGCAAGGAGCGCGGCGTATCGGGCGCCCTCGCCGCGCGCCGCGATCCGCTCTGGGATGAAGGACGCGCCCTAGCCGGCCTTGCCGCTGCCGAGCAGTTCGAACGGCCCGCCCTGCTGCAGCGCGCGCTGGTAGGCCGGACGCTGCTCGATGCGCTGCACGAAGCCGGCCAGGTTCGGATAGGCCTGCAGGCCGGCGCGTGCGGCCGCGGCCTGTACCGGGAAGCTCATCTGCACGTCGGCGGCGGTGAAGCGGTCGCCGGCGAACCAGCCGGTGGCCGCCAGTTCGCGCTCCATCCAGTCCAGGTGCAGCTTCAGTTGCGGGCCGACGAAGCCGTGCATCGCCTTGTCGACGATGGCGCGGGCGATCGGCCGCACGAAGAACGGCATCTTCGCCGAACGGATGCGCCCGAACACCAGGCTCATCAGCAACGGCGGCATCGCCGAACCCTCGGCGTAATGCATCCAGTAGCGGTAGCGCAGGCGCTCGGGCGCCTCCAACGGCTGCGGTGACGGCGACAGCGCGCGCTCGGTGTCGTAGCGCTCCACCAGGTAATCCAGGATTGCGCCGGATTCGGCCAGCACATGGCCGTCGTCGACCAGCACCGGCGACTTGCCCAGCGGATGGATCGCGCGCAGTTCCGGCGGCGCCAGCATGGTCTGCTTGTCGCGCTGGTACTTGACCACCTGGTACGGCAGCGCCAGTTCCTCCAGCAGCCACAGCACGCGCTGGGAACGGGACTGGTTGAGATGGTGGACGGTGATCATGGCGACGGTTCCGAAGGCGCGGGGGGCGGCCATGGTAGCCGGGTCTGCGTGGGGATCGCGGCTACAGGGAACTTCCAATCACCCCGAAAAATTCAACCGGCACGCTCGCAAGCCATTGATACGCTTACGTGAAATTAAGAAATAGAGGGTTTCCAGAAGCCCTATGGCCGCGCAGCGTCTCCGGTATCGACGACGCTGGAGCTGCGCTTGGCGCCGACGCCGATACGGCTCCAGGCTGGGCCAGGCAGATGCAGCAGGTACGCGCACAAATAAAAACGCCGGAAGCTTGCGCTCCCGGCGTTCTGGCGACCTTGCGGTAGCTGGCGTCTAAATTAGACGGCCTGCACCTGGTCAGCCTGCATGCCCTTCTGGCCCTGCACGGCGACGAAGGTCACCTTCTGGCCTTCCTGCAGCGACTTGAAGCCGGTGCCCTGGATGGCGCGGAAATGCACGAACAGGTCCGGGCCGCTTTCCGGGGTGATGAAGCCGAAGCCCTTGGCATCGTTGAACCACTTCACGGTACCGCTCTGACGATCAGACATTTACTAACTCCTGAAACATTGAATTGAAGAAAATCGCAGCCACCGGGTATCGGGGCCGAGACTGAGTTGCAGGCGTTGGTAAAGCGGAACGATGAAGCGGATCGCGAGATCAACTGCACCAGGCCACGATTCACGGTGACCCTAGCAAACACAGTGGACCAACCATACGCGGGTCGTCCGCAAAAAGCGACAAGTTTGTGTAGACAAACCGAGATCGCCCACAAAGATGCTGAACCCAGGCCTAAAGTTCGCGGCAGTGCGGTCGATACACCTGCCGTTCTACGCAAATTGCGCAGCCGCCCTGCCCTTGCCGGGCATTCCACTGGATAGCGTGCCGGCGCACGGAACAGTCGCCCACTATGACACTACAAGCCCCTCTCCCATCGGGAGAGGGGTTGGGGTGAGGGTCCGGCGCGCAGCGTCTCGCGAAGTTTGGGATGCACGAGGCTGCGCCCGTACCCTCATCCGGCCCTGCGGGCCACCTTCTCCCGGTGGGAGAAGGGAACAGCCAGGGGTGCATAGCCCCTCTCCCGCCGGGACAGGGGTTGGGGTGAGGGTACGGCGCGAAGCGGCTCGCGGAATTGGATTACGTTGTCTACACCGGCGGCCAAACCAAGGTCTGCGCACTGACGAAACTGCGCGCCTGCCCACTGAGCGGGTCGTCGAACTCCAGGCCGCAGGCCAACAAGTGCAGCGTGTCGGCGGCAGCGCCCTCCCCCTCCGCGCGCAACTGCGGATACAGCGCATCGCCCAGGATCGGCGCGCCCAGCGCCGCCATGTGCACGCGCAACTGGTGTTTGCGGCCGGTCACCGGCGCCAGCGCGTAGCGCCACAGCGGTCC
This sequence comes from Xanthomonas sp. GW, assembly GCF_014236815.1. NCBI lineage: Bacteria > Pseudomonadati > Pseudomonadota > Gammaproteobacteria > Lysobacterales > Lysobacteraceae > Xanthomonas > Xanthomonas sp. GW. The sequence continues at coordinate 2,191,538 of NZ_CP051189.1, read as the reverse complement.
GTCCGGAGCGTCCAGCACCTCGATCCGGGTCAGGCTGTTGGCCTCGCCGTCGGCCTCGGCCATGCGGAAGAACGGCTCGCCGCGTACCAGCCGGCTCGCGCGCAGCAGCGGGAACGCCTGCCCTGGCAAGGCCGGGGCCAGCGCCTGATAGGCCTTGGCGATGCGCCGTTCGCGGAACAGCGCCTGGTAGGCGGCGCGGCTGCGTGGATCGGCCGAGAACAGCACCAGCCCTGCGGTGGCGCGGTCCAGCCGGTGCAGCGGCACCAGCGCCGGATTGCCCAGCCGCGCCACCAGCCGCGCCAGCAAGGTCTCGCGCAGGTAGCGCCCGGACGGGGTCACCGGCAGCCCGTGCGGCTTGTCGGCCACCACCAGATGCGCATCGGCATGGACGATGCGTTCCACCCCGGCGATCGGCGCCTCGTCGGCGACCTCGCGGAAATAGCGCACGTCCAGCCCGACCCGGTACGGCAGCGACGCCGGCAACGGCTGCCCGTGCAGATCCTGCACGCGGCCGCGGGCGCAGCGATCCTGCCATTGCGCCCGCGACACCTGCGGGAAGCGCGCGCACAAGCCGTCCAGCAGCGTCGGCCACGGCCCTGGCGGCAGCTGCCAGCGGCTCGGGGCCGGAACCAATGCGGACGGTGGGCGGGGATCGGACATCGTCACGCATTATCATGGCCGCCCTTTGATCCCGGTAGCCGCATGGCCCTCACCGCCACCCTCCGCAAGGCCGAGCTGCAGATTTCCGACATGGACCGCGGCTATTACGCGGCGCATTCGCTGACCCTGGCCCAGCACCCGTCCGAAACCGACCAGCGGCTGATGGCGCGGCTGCTGACCTTCGCCCTGTTCGCCGAGGAACGCCTGCTGTTCGGCAAGGGCCTGAGCAGCGACGACGAGCCGGACCTGTGGCGGATGGACTACACCGGCGCGGTCGAGCAGTGGATCGAGGTCGGCCAGCCCGACGAATCGCGCATCCGCAAGGCCTGCGGCCGCGCCCGCGACGTGGTGGTAGTCAACTACGGCGGCCGCGTCGCCGACATCTGGTGGGAGAAGAACGCCTCCGGCCTGCTCAAGCTCAAGCCGCTGCAGGTGATCGACCTGCCCGGCGACGCGGTCGCATCGGCCGCCGAACTGATCCAGCGCAGCATGCGTTTCGACGTGGTGATCCAGGACGGCGAAGTGCAGCTGCTCGGCGACGAGGGCAGCGTCACCTTCACCCCGACGGTGCGCAAAGCCGCGGCATGAGCGCGCGCGCCGAGCCGATCCGGGTCGACGTCGCGATCATCGGCGCCGGCGCCGCCGGGCTGATGTGCGCGCTGACCGCCGGCCGCCGCGGGCGCCGTGTGCGGGTGATCGAGCATGCCAACAAGGTCGGCAAGAAGATCCTGATGTCCGGCGGCGGGCGCTGCAATTTCACCAACACCGGCACCGGCCCAGGCAATTTCCTGTCCGCCAACCCACACTTCTGCAAGTCGGCGCTGGCGCGCTACCGCCCGGCCGATTTCATCGAGATGGTCGAGCGCCACGGCATCGCCTATCACGAGAAGGAACTGGGCCAGCTGTTCTGCGACATCTCCTCCAAGCAGATCGTGCGCATGCTGGTGGACGAATGCGACGCGGCCGGGGTGACCATTCGCACCCAGTGCGCGGTGCGCGGCGTGGAACGCGGCAGCGAGGGGTTCCGCATCGACAGCGACGACGGCCCGGTACACGCCGCCTCGCTGGTCGTGGCCAGCGGCGGGCTGTCCATTCCCAGCCTGGGCGCCACCGGCTTCGGCTACGAACTGGCCCGCCAGTTCGGCCACGCCGTGCTGCCGACCCGCGCCGGACTGGTGCCGCTGACCCTCAGCGGCAAGCACCAGGAACGCCTGCAGGACCTGTCGGGGCTGGCGCTGCCGGTGGAAGCCAGTTGCAATGGCGCCAGCTTCCGCAACTTCATGCTGATCACCCATCGCGGCATCAGCGGCCCGGCGATCCTGCAGATCTCCTCGTACTGGCAGCCGGGCGACGACCTGCGCCTGGACCTGCTGCCCGGGCAGGACGCGGCCGCGTGGCTGCGCGAGCAGAAGCGCCTGCGCGGCGCCGCCGAGCTGCGCACGGTACTGGGCGAGGCCTTGCCGCGCCGCTTCGCGCAGCGCCTGTGCGAGGTCTGGCTGCCGGACAAGCCGGTCCGCCAGCTCGACGAACCGCAGCTGCGCGCCGCCGCGGCCCTGCTCGGCGCGTGGCCGCTGGTGGCCAGCGGCACCGAGGGCTACCGCACCGCCGAGGTCACCCTGGGCGGAGTGGATACCGATCAGGTGTCGTCGGCGACCATGGAATCGCGCCAGGTGCCCGGCCTGTACTTCGTCGGCGAGGTGCTGGACGTGACCGGCTGGCTGGGCGGCTACAACTTCCAGTGGGCCTGGGCCTCGGGCCATGCCGCTGGCGGCGGGGCCTGACGGCCGGGATTGGGGATTCGCAACGGCGCGCTTCGATGTTTACACCCAGCTTTGGTCAACCCACGAACGTTCAGGCACCGGGAACCGCTGTAACGAATCCCCAATCCCAAATCCCCAATCCCGGCCACACATGGACGCCGCTGCGGGCATCGTGTATTAAACCCCGTCTCCGGGAGGCTTCATGCAAACAGGCAAAGACACCACCCTGCGCCTGATGATCGTCGACGACAGCGGTGAAGACGCCGAAGCGATCGTCAGCAGCCTGCGCAACAGCGGCATCGCGGTGCGGCCGTCGCGGCCGCAGCACGCAGAGGAACTGGGCGCCATGCTCGCCGCGCAGCCGATCGACCTGGTGCTGAGCGCGCGCTCGCAGGCCATCCCGCTGCCGCAGGTGCTGCAGCGCGTGGGCGCCAGCGGCAAGGACATCCCGGTGATCCTGCTCGCCGACAGCATCGACGAGAACGAATGGGTCGAGGCGGTGGCCGGCGGCGCGCGCGCGATCGCCCTGCGCCAGCGTCCCGAGCACCTGCTGTCGGTGCTGCGCAACACCTGGGCCGACCTGCACGCGCGCCGCGGCCTGCGCCGGATCGAGGCGCAGATGCGCGAGACCGAGCGCCGCTGCGATGCGCTGATCGCCTCCTCGCGCGATCCGATCGCCTACATCCACGAAGGCATGCACATCCGCGCCAACGACGCCTACCTGGAGATGTTCGGCTTCGACTCGTTCGACGACGTGGAAGGCGTCTCGCTGCTGGACATGGTCGCGCCGCAGCACGTGGAGGAATTCAAGCAACTGCTGAAATCGCTGGGCAAGGGCGAACCGCCGCCGGCGCAGTACCAGGTCGACGCGCGCACGATGGAGGGCGAGAGCTTCCCGGCGACGATGGAGTTCGCCACCGCCAGCTACGAGGGCGAGGCCTGCGTGCAGGTGGTGTTCCGCCGCCGCGAGGAATTCGATCCGGAACTGGCGCGCGAGGTCGAGGACCTGCGCCAGCGCGACCAGGTCACCGGCCTGCTCAACCGTCCGACCTTCATGCTGGCGCTGGAGAACGCGGTGGCCCAGGTCGGCCGCGGCGACGGCCATTACGGCTTCCTGCTGGTCGAACCCGACCACTACACGCGGCTGCTGGCCGATATCGGCCTGGACTCGGCCGACGCGCTGGTGGCGGCGCTGGCCCAGCACCTGGCCGCGGCGATCGACGGCGACGTGCAGGCGGCGCGCTTCGGCGAGCACAATTTCGCGCTGCTGCTGCAGGGCGACTACGCCCGCACCTCGGCGCAGGCCGAGCGCCTGCTCAACGCCTACGCCGCCCACGTGTTCAGCGTCGGCGAGCGCTCGGCCACGGTCACCGTCAGCATCGGCGGCGTGCAGATCGGCGAGAAGATCGCCACCGTCGGCCAGGTCCTGGCCCGCGCCAGCGAGAACGTGCAGGCCACCATCGAACTGGGCGGCAACGCCTGCAAGATCTTCGACCCCGGCGCCGCCGACCGGGTCGAGGAAGAGCGCATCCAGCGCTGGGTGCAGCAACTGCGCGACGCGCTGGCCGGCGACGGCTTCCTGCTGCACTACCAGCCGGTGCTGAACCTGCAGGGCGAGCCGCACGAACTGTACGAGGCCTACCTGCGCCTGGAGCGCAACGACGAGATCATCGGCCCGACCACGTTCCTCGGCATCGCCACCGAACACGGGCTGATGGCCGAGATCGACCGCTGGGTGGTGGCCCGCGCGATCGCGGTGATCGGCGAGCGCCAGCGTGCCGGCCATGCCACCAGCCTGCTGGTCAAGATCAGCCCGGACGCCTTCGCCGACCTGCAGATGGTGGAGCTGATCCGCCGCGAACTGGCCGCGCACGGCGTGCCCGGCGAGCGCCTGTGGCTGCAGACGCCGGAAGCCAAGGTGTTCACCCACCTGCGCAATGCGCAGCAGTTCCTGGCGGCAGCCACCGGGCTGGGCTGCAAGGTCGGCCTGGAGCAGTTCGGCTCGGGCCTGGACTCGTTCCAGCTGCTTGCGCATTTCCAGCCCTCGTTCCTGAAACTGGATCGCGGCTTCACCCAGGATCTTGCGCAGACCCGCGAGCACCAGGAAAAGATCCGCGAGATCACCGAGCGCGCGCAGTCGGCCGGGATCCGCAGCATCGCCGAGTTCGTCGCCGACGCCACCTCGATGAGCCTGCTGTTCAGCGCCGGCGTCGACTACGTGCAAGGCGAATTCGTCGGCCTGGCGGGACCGGGGATGAGCTTCGATTTTGCTTGAAGGCCGGGATTTGGGATTCGGGATTGGGGATTTGCAACGGCGCAGTGGCCAGGCCGTTCCACACGATCCTGCAAAAAGAAACGCCAGGCGGGGTGACCTGCCTGGCGTTGCCTGAGCCGACTGCGGTTGCAGGCGGCGATTCGAGTTCGGCGAAGCACCATCCGGGAGGAGCGCCAGCCCCCGGCGATCAACTCACCGTCGCGTTAGTGTGCGAAGCGCGCAGCGTGGCGATGCGCTCGGACAGCGGCGGGTGGCTCATGAACAGCTTGCGCAAGCCCTGGCCCAGGCCACCGGCGATGCCGAACGCCTGCACCTGCGACGGCAGCGTGCTCTGCCCGTGGTTGAGTTCCAGCCGCTGCAGCGCCGCGATCATCTTGCTGCGTCCGGCCAGGCTGGCGCCGCCGGCGTCGGCGCGGAACTCGCGGTAGCGCGAGAACCACATCGCGATCATCGTCGCGAACAGGCCGAACACCATCTCCAGCACCATCACGATGGCGTAGTAGGCCAGGCCGCGGCGGCCGCCGTCGCGGTTGCCGGACAGGTAGCCGTCCACCACCCCGCCGACCACCCGCGCCAGCACGATCACGAAGGTGTTCAGCACGCCCTGCAGCAGCGCCATCGTCACCATGTCGCCGTTGGCGACGTGGCTGATCTCATGCGCGAGCACGGCTTCCGCTTCGTCCTCGGTCATGTTCCGCAGCAGGCCGGTGGACACCGCCACCAGCGCGTTGTTGCGGTTGGCGCCGGTGGCGAAGGCGTTGATCTCCGGACCGTCGTAGACCGCGACCTCGGGCATGCCGATGCCGGCGGCCTGCGCCTGCCGCCGCACCGTCTCCAGCAGCCAGCGCTCGGTGTGATTGCGCGGCTCGGTGATCACCTGCGCGCCGGTGGCGCGCTTGGCCATGAACTTGGACAGCAGCAGCGACACCAGCGAGCCGCCGAAGCCGAACAGCGCGGCCATCACCAGCAGGCCGCCCATCTGGTTGGGATTGATCCCGAACACGGACATGACAATGCCGGCCAGCACCAGCACCGCCAGATTGGTGATGAGGAACAGGGCGATTCGATTGAACATGTAGGCGTGGACTCCGCACCAGGAAAAATGAAGGACTGGCTCGAATCTGCGGCGCGTACAGCTTGAATTCAAGCGCATACCTGACCGACGATTCAGCTTGCCCATGTCCTCGCCCCCTCCCTACCGCGGCCGTTTCGCGCCCTCGCCCACCGGTCCGCTGCACCTGGGCTCGCTGCTCGCCGCGTTCGGCAGCTGGCTGCTGGCGCGCCATGCCGGCGGCGAGTGGTTGCTGCGCATCGAGGACGTGGACCGGCCGCGCAGCGTGCCTGGCGCAGCCGAACGCCAACTCGCCAGCCTGCGCGCCTTCGGGCTGGAAGCAGATGGGCAGATCCTGCGCCAGAGCGAGCGCGGCGCCGTCTACCAGGCCGCCGCGCAGCGCCTGCTGCAGAGCGGCCAGGCGTTCGCCTGCAGTTGCAGCCGCAGCGAACTGGCCGCGCAAGGCGGCGTGCACCACCGCTGCGTGGCCGCGCAGGTGCGTCCGCAACCGGCGCTGCGCCTGCGCGTGGCCGCGGGTAGCACGGTCGGGTTTCGCGACGGCGCGCGCGGCGATGTCGAACAGGACGTGCATGCCGAGGTCGGCGATTTCGTGCTGCTGCGCGCCGACGGCTGCTGGGCCTATCAGTTGGCGGTGGTGGTCGACGATGCCGCGCAAGGCATCAGCGACGTGGTCCGCGGCGCCGACCTGCTCGATTCGACGCCGCGGCAGATCCTGCTGCAGCGCGCACTGGGCCTGCCGACGCCGAACTACCTGCACCTGCCGCTGCTGCTCGGCGGCGACGGCCGCAAGCTGTCCAAATCGCATGCGGCGCTGCCGCTGGACGACGCCGATCCGCTGCCCGCGCTGCGCCTGGCCTGGACCCTGCTGGGTCAGGTTCCGGCGGCGCTGGCTGGGGCCGGCTCGGTGGCCGCACTGCTGGCCGCGGCGCTGCGCGCGTTCGAGCCGGCACGGCTGCCGGCGCAGGATCGGACGCTGGCGGACGCGACCGGTATCCCCAGCGACGCCAAGGCTGACTAGAATCGGGGTTTCGGCTGCGGCGCGGCCCTCTCCTCTTCCCCCATCCGGAGCGAATCCATGACATCACGCGTTGCGCTGGTCACCGGCGGTACCGGCGGCATCGGCACCGCCATCTGCGAGCGGTTGGCCGCACAGGGCCACCGCGTGGCCAGCAACTACCGCGACGCGGCCAAGGCGCACGCCTGGCAGCAGCGCATGCGCGAACGCGGCCACGAGATCGCCATCGTCGCCGGCGACGTCGCCTCGCCCGACCACGCGCAGGCGCTGGTGCAGGAAGTGGAGCGGCAGCTCGGCCCGATCGAGGTGCTGATCAACAACGCCGGCATCACCCGAGACACCACCTTCCACAAGATGACCGCCGAGCAGTGGCACGAGGTCATCAACACCAACCTCAACTCGGTGTTCAACGTCACCCGCCCGGTGATCGAAGCCATGCGCAAGCAGCGCTGGGGCCGGGTCATCCAGATCAGTTCGATCAATGGCCTGAAGGGCCAGTACGGCCAGGCCAACTACGCCGCGGCCAAGGCCGGCATGCACGGCTTCACCATTTCCCTGGCACGCGAGAACGCCGGCTACGGCATCACCGTCAACACCGTGTCGCCGGGCTACGTGGCCACCGACATGGTGATGTCGGTGCCGGAAGAAGTGCGCGCCAAGATCATCGCCGACATCCCCACCGGGCGCCTGGGCAGGCCGGAAGAGATCGCCTACGCGGTCGCGTTCCTGGTCGCCGAAGAGGCGGCCTGGATCACCGGCTCCAACCTGGACATCAACGGCGGCCACCACATGGGCTGGTAGCGACAGGCGACTGAACCGCTCAGGCGCGCGGGCGGCACAGTCGAGGTAACGCTACCGAAAATGCTGCAGCTGGCATTGCGCGCTTCGCATCCGTGCTGCGTGCGTGCTGCGCAGCATTTTTTTTGCCGTCGCGCCCGAGTTCAGGGGCTTTTGGCGGTTGCAAGCCCTGCTGCGCTGCGCCATGCTGCGCGCTTACCGTCAAGAGCGAACGCTTCATGGCTGAGATCCGCATCATCAAGAAGTACCCCAATCGCCGCCTCTACGACACCGAGATTTCCAGTTACATCACCATCGAAGACGTCCGCCAGCTGATCATCGACGGCGAAGAATTCGAGGTCCGCGACGCCAAGACCGGCGAAGACCTCAGCCGCGCGGTATTGCTGCAGATCATCGCCGACCAGGAACAGGACGGCGAACCGATGCTGTCCACCCAGTTGCTCAGCCAGATCATCCGTTTCTACGGCGATTCGCTGCAGGGCTTCATGGGCAACTACCTGGAGCGCAGCATGCAGGTGTTCCTGGACCAGCAGCAGCAGTTCCGCCAGCAGATGGGCAATCTGCTCGGGCAGACCCCGTGGACCATGATGAACCAACTCACCGAGCGCAACATGGAGCTGTGGCAGGAATTCCAGCGCAACCTCGGCACCGGCTTCGGCCGCCCCGCCGCGGGTGGCACCAAGCCGAGCGAGCCGCCGGCCGCCGGCGCCGCACCGAAGTCGCGCGCGCGCTGAGCCGCGCCGCGGAGCGCTCCGCCGCTCACGGCCACTGCATGAGCGGCTTCAGCCGCGACAGGCTTTATCAGTAGTGCCTGTCGCGGCTGAAGCCGCTCCTATAAAATTTTGCCGCTACCTCAGCGCGAACGCGGCGCTGGCGACGTCCGGCAACCGGCACAGATCCGCTCGACCTTGTAACCGCGCGCGCGCAACGCCTCGACCACGCCGTCGGGGCCGAGCAGGTGCAAGGCGCCGACCACCACCAGCGTGTCGCCCTGGCCGTCGCGCAGGCGCTGCTCCAGCCGCGGCACCCAGGCCTGATTGCGATCGACGTTGATGCGCTGGTATAGCCGCGGGTAGTCGCGCTTCATCTCCACGCCCATGTCCTGCCACAGCATGCGCTCGTCGCCGCGGCGCCAGGCATCGTGCAGGCGCTGGGTCTGCGCCGCGCCCTGTTCGGCATCGTCCAGCGCCTCGATCAGCATCTGCTTCTGCTCCACCGGCTCCATGCCGTCGAGCATCGCGATCTGCGCCTGCGCGGTTTCCAGGCCCTCGACCGTCTTGCCGGCCTGCACCGCCATGTCCATGAAATGCCGGTCCAGGCCGGCATCGGCCTGCAGCCCCTGCCCCTTCATCTCGGCGATGCTGATGCTCAGGCCGACGAACCAGGGTTCGAATCCGCCCATCTGCTCCAGCGGCAGGCCGTGGCCGGCGGCGTAGCGGCGCAGGCGCTGCCAGGTGGCCGCGTCCAGATCGTCCTGCAGGCGCTTGCCGTCCTGGCGCTGCGCCGCCTGCAGCATCTGCGCGCCCAGCTGCGGCGACTCCACGTCCTGCGGCGACAGTTCGAACAGCAGCCGCGGCGACGCGGCATAGGCCGCGTCCACCTCGTGCGCCAGCGGATAGTCGTCCGGCTTGAGCAGGTGGAACGAACCGAGCAGGTACAGCGCGCCGCGCGGCCCGCTGACTTTCCACAGCAGCGGCGTCGGCGGCGCGGGCGTCGCGCTGGGCGCCGCAGGCGCAGGCGCGGGCGGTGTGCGCGCCGGCACCGGCGCGGCGGCGAACAGGGTCAGACATAACAGCAGGCAGCGCAGCAGGCGCGGGATCGGCATCATCGGAAGTCTCGGTTCAATGTGCGGCGGCATAGGTCTTCTCGCCGGCTTCCACCGCCAGGTCCAGCCGGTTCTCCGGCGGCGGCAGCGGACAGGTCGCGAACGGGGTGAACGCGCACGGCGGGTTGTAGGCGCGATTGAAATCCAGCACCACGCTGCCGTCGGCGTTCGGCGCCGGCACGTCCAGGAAGCGTCCGGCCGGATAGCTGCCGCGGCCGCTGGTGCGGTCGGCGAACACCACGAACAGCGGGCGTCCGGGTTCGCCGATCGCTTCCAGGCGGAAGCGCTTGCCGTCGCGCTCGAACTCCAGCGCGCCAGCATTGGGCGATTCGGTGGTGACGCCGATGATGTCGACGATCGGCAGGGTCTTGCCCGGCGCGTTGGGCACGAAACGGCCGCGGATGCGCCAGGATTCGGCTGGCGGCCAATCGTTCAACCCGGCGAAGCCGAGCCGGGTCGGCGCATCGGCGTGCTTGACCCGCAGCGCGTAGCGGCCGCCGCGCTCGATCAGGCTCAGCTTGCCCTTGCCGCCGTCGAAGTCGATCACGCTCGGCGTCGCGTCGTGGTCGCTGTACACGCGCGTGCGCCGCTGCAGCGGCTTGCCGTCCATGCTCAGCGCCGCGCCGGGTTCCGGGGTCAGGAACACCTGCGCGCCCACCCGCGACACCAACGCCATCCGCGCCGGTCCGACCGCCAGGCGGATGCCGCTGCCGGGGCCGCTGCCGATGTAGTGCTCCTTCAGTTCCAGCCAGTGCAGGCCGACCAGGCTGGTCCAGCCGTCGGCGGCCTGCAGTTCCTGCTTGCGCTGTTCGCGCCAACGCTGCTGCTCGGCCAGGAACGCCTTGTCGGCGACCGCCGGCGCGGCCGGTGCCGGTGCCTGCTTGCCGCATGCGCCCAACGCGAGCAGCGCTGCCAGCAGCGCCGCCGCCCTTCCCCGCTTGCCCATCAGCGCCCCCGTAAGAACCAACGATCGATCTCGCCCAGCGTGAACCGCGCCCAGGTCGGGCGCCCATGATTGCATTGCCCGGAGCGCTCGGTGGCTTCCATGTCGCGCAGCAGCGCGTTCATTTCCGGCACGGTGAGGCGCCGGTTGGCGCGCACCGCGCCGTGGCAGGCCATCGTCGACAGCAGTTCGTCGCGCGCGCCGGCGACGCGGCGGCTGTGGCCGTGTTCGCGCAGGTCGGTCAGCACGTCGCGCAGCAAGGCTTCCGGCTCGGCCTGCGCCAGCAACGCCGGGATGCTGCGCACGTGCAGCGATTGCGGGCCGCTGCGGGTGATCTCGAAGCCGAGCGCGGCCAGCGTCTCCGCCTCGCGTTCGGCGGTGTCGGCGTCGCGCTCGCCCACCGCCAGGGTGATCGGCACCAGCAGCGGTTGCGCATGCAGGCCGATGCCGTCGTGCGCGTTCTTCAGCCGCTCGTAGCCGATGCGCTCGTGCGCGGCGTGCATGTCCACCACGATCAGGCCTTCGGCGTTCTCGGCCAGGATGTAGATGCCGTGCAACTGTGCGATCGCATAGCCGAGCGGCGGCACGCCACTGTCGGGCGAGGTCGCCGGCAGGCCGCCGGCTGCGTCCTGTGCGAGCAGCGGCATCCCCGCCGCGGCATCGGCGGCGCCTGCCGGCGCGGCGTACAGCGCGGCGTAGGCGGCCGGCGCCTCGTTGACGCGCAGGCCGAGCGGCGACTGCGCCGGGCGCCATTGCGCACCGTAGCCCTGGCCGCCCGAACCACCGCCGCTCGGGTTGCCGGACGACAACGCGCCGCCTGCATACGCCAGCGGCGCCGCCTGCGCGGCATCGCCCGCGGTCGGCGTGCTGCCGGCGCGGGTCTGCGCCAGCGCGTCCTGCAGCGTGCGATAGACGAAGTCGTGGATCAGCCGCGCATCGCGGAAGCGCACCTCGTGCTTGGCCGGGTGCACGTTGACGTCGACCCGCGACGGCTCCAGCTCCAGGAACAGCACGTACGCGGGCTGGCGGCCATGGAACAGCACGTCGCCGTAGGCCATCTTCACCGCATGCGCGACGCTGCGGTCGCGCACCGAGCGGCCGTTGACGTACAGGTACTGCTGGTCGGCGCTGGCGCGCGAATAGTGCGGCTGCGCGATCCAGCCGTGCAGGCGCAGCCCGGCGCCGCTGTGGTCCACGCGCAGCGCCTGCCGCGCGAAATCCTCGCCCAGGGTCTCGCCCAGCCGCGCATCCGAATACAGGTCGCCCGGCTTGTAGCGCCGCGACGGCTTGCCGTTGTGCGACACACGCAGTTCCACGTCCGGGCGCGCCAGCGCCAGCGAACGCAGCCATTCCTCGATGTGACCGAGTTCGGTGCGCTCGGCGCGCAGGAACTTGCGCCGCGCCGGCACGTTGTAAAACAGCTCACGCACCTCGACCGTGGTGCCCGGCGCCTGCGCGCGCGGCTGCACCTGCCCGACCTTGCCGCCATCGACCTGCAGCGCGGCGCCGTGCTCGTCGCCGGGGCGGCGCGAGGACAGGGTGAAGCGGCTGACCGAGGCAATCGACGGCAGCGCTTCGCCACGGAAGCCGAGCGTGCCGACCGATTCCAGGTCGTCGAGCGAGGCGATCTTGCTGGTGGCGTGCCGCGATACCGCCAGCGGCAGTTCCTCGGGCGGGATGCCGCCGCCGTCGTCGCGGATCCGGATCAGGCGCACGCCGCCTTCTTCCAGGTCGATGTCGACGCGGCGCGCACCGGCATCCAGCGCGTTCTCGACCAGTTCCTTGACCACCGAGGCCGGGCGCTCGACCACTTCGCCCGCGGCGATCTGGTTGATCAGGATCTCGGGCAATTGGCGAATGCTCATGCCGGCTCCCTCCCACACTGCGGCGCGCACGCGCAACGCGGCCAACGCGCGATCGCGCCGGACTCGGAGAAGGCAGAACAGAAACTGTTACGGGACATCGGCACGGCTCACGGCGCGGACGCCGCCATCGGGATCAGCCGGCGATGATAGCCGAGCGCCTCAGCGGCTGCCGCCAGCCACGGTGCTGGCCGCTTCCGCCTCGGCCTGCGCGCGCGCGGCGAACAGCGTGCCCGGCGGCGGCTGGCGGGTAAAGAACGTATTGACGCCGTCCAGCACCGCGCCGGCCAGGCGCCGCTGGTAACCCGGATCGGTCAGCCGGCGCTCTTCGTCCGGATTGGAGATGAAGGCGGTTTCGACCAGCATCGCCGGCATGTCCGAGGTGCGCAGCACCGCGAAGTTGGCCCGCTCCAGTTCCGGCTTGTGGTTGTTGCCGATCCGCTTGAGTCCGCCCAGCACGTGCCCGGCGGCGTCTTCGGAGGCCTTCATGTGCCCGCTCTGGGCCAGGTCCAGCAACACGCTGGCCAGGGTGCTGTCGGTCTTCTGCAGGCGCACGCCACCGACCAGGTCGGCCGCGTTTTCCTTGTCCGCCAGCCAGCGCGCGCGCTGCGAGGAGGCGCCCTTGGTCGACAGCACGTAGACCGAGGAACCGGTCGCGCTGCGGTTCTCGGCGGCGTCGGCGTGGATCGAGATGAAGATGTCGGCCTTGGCCGCGCGCGCCTTCTGCGCGCGCATCGGCAGCGGGATGAACACGTCGGTATCGCGGGTCATGTAGGCCTTCATGCCCGGCGTAGCGTTGATCTGCCGCGCCAGTTCGCGGCCGATCGCCAGGGTCACGTCCTTCTCGCGCTTGCCGGTCGGCCCCATCGCGCCGGGATCCTGGCCGCCATGGCCGGGATCGATGGCCACGATCAACGGCCGCATGCCCGGCTTCATCGCCACCCGCGACGGCGCGCTCGGCATCACCGGGCGCGCCTCGGCGGCGGCGGCGACGGCCACATCGTCGGTGCTGGCCGCGTCGGGCCGGTCGGACATCGGCGCTGTGGCGACGGCGCCCTGCTGCGCCGGCACGGCGGCGCCGACCGACGCGGATGCAGATGCGGTCGGCGCCATCGCGGCAACGGAGGTGCCGGGTGCAGCAGCCGGCGCCGGCACGACGCCCGGGCGAGTCGCCGCGGCCGTCGTCGGTGCCTGCTGTATGGGTGCCTGCTGTACCGGTGTCGGCGGCGGCGCTGCGCGTTGCACCACCGACGAGGTCAGGGCCGCCGTCGCGCGCGCCGCTTCCAGGCGCGGATCGGGCGTCGGCTTGGGTTCGACCGCTACTGTGGTGGGCGCCGCGGAGGCCGTCGGCGCGGGCGTCGCCACGCCATTGCCTGCATTGGCCACCGGCTTCGCCGACGCCGCATCGCCCGGCCACTCGATCACCAGCACCGAACTGCTGGCCACGGTCTGCATCTGCGGCTTGAACGCCACCACCGGGCTGCTCAGGTCGAACACGATGCGCAAGGTGCCGGGGACCGGATGACCGGTACGCACGGCCGTGACCACGCCGTTGCCCGCAGGCAGCTTCAAGCCCTGCGCAGCGGAGGATTCGGGCAGGTCGACGACCAACCGGTTGGGGTTGGCCAGGGTCAGCGTGGTGAAGCCGCCACTGCCCTGCAGCCGGATCTCGGCACGCGTGCCGGTGGCGCCATTACCAACCGAGACCGCCTGGACCTGACCGGCAAACGCCGATTGCGCCGCTAGGCACCAGCCTGCGGCGATGGCGGAACAGGCGAAAAAACGGGTCCCCAGGCGCATGGAGGCGATTCAAGCATCCCGCGGACATAAACACAAGCGGTTTTCCCTTAATAATCCATAACCTGCCCGCACTTCCTAGTGTCAGCCGGCAGAAAAACCCTGCAAGTCGTCCCGTTCCGCCATCCGCGACAACCAGGCCGCGCCGACCGCGGTGCCGGCCTGCAGTTGCACGGCGCGTCCGTCGTCGTGCAGTGCCAGGGCCACGATCAGGTCGGCAGGCGGCAGCACATCGCCGCCGCGTTCCGGCCATTCCACCAGCCACAGGGTCGCCGATGCCTCGTCCAGCCCGAGGAAATCCAGTTCGCCGGCGGCACCGATCCGATACAGGTCCAGGTGCCAGGCCTCGCCATCGGCCAGCGGATAGCGCTCGACCAAGGTGTAGGTCGGACTGCGAATCGCGCCCTGCACGCCCAGCGCGCGCAGCAAGGCCCGCGCCAGGGTCGACTTGCCGGCGCCGAGATCGCCGCGCAGATGCACCATCGCCTGCGCCGGGCGCGTGGCGGCCAGAACCTGGCCGAGGCGCTCGGTGGCGTCGCTGTCTTGCAGTTGCAGCCGCATCATCGGTTCGCGTCCGGATTGGCCAGGTGGCGCAGCGCCGGCAGCAGGTCGGACGGCAGCAGGCCGCGCTGGCCGGCGGCGGCGGCGCGATCGCCTGCAGCCGCATGCAGCAACGCGCCGACGCTGGCCGCTTCGAAGGCGGCCAGGCCTTGCGCGCGCAGCGCCGCGATCACCCCGGTCAGCAGATCGCCCATGCCGCCGACCGCCATGCCCGGATTGCCGGCGGCGATGACGCGCGGGACCCGCCCCGGCGCGGCGACGATGCTGCCGGCGCCTTTCAACACCACCACCGCCTGGTAGCGCTCGGCCAGCGCCGCGGCGGCGGCGAAGCGGTCGCGCTGCACTTCGGCGGTGGCGATGCCGAGCAGGCGCCCGGCCTCGCCCGGGTGCGGGGTCAGCACTGCATCCGGCAACGCCCGCGGCGCCTGCGCCAACAGGTTCAGCGCATCGGCGTCGATCACCAACGGCAGCTCGGCAGCCAGTGCCAGCCGCCACAGGCCTTGCGCCCATTCGTCCTGGCCCAGCCCGGGGCCCAGCGCGACCACGCTCGCCCTGCGCAACAGCGGTGCCAGCGCCGCGCCGTCCTCGACCGCGTGCGTCATCGCCTCCGGACAACGCGCCAGCAGCGGCGCGACATGCGCGGCGCGGGTCGCCACGCTGACCAGGCCGGCGCCGCTGCGCAACGCCGATTCGGCAGCGAGCATGACCGCACCGCCGCTGCCGAGATTGCCGCCGATGCACAGGACATGCCCGGAATCACCCTTGTGGCTGTCGCGCCGACGCGGTGCCAGGCGCGCGGCCAGCGCCGCGCCGGTCCAGGCCTGCGCCTGCGCCGCGCAGCCGTCGAACGCGGCGGCCGGCACCTCCAGCGGCGCCAGCGCGGTAGCGCCGACATGGTTCAGCGCCGCCCCGGTATGCAAGCCGGCATGGGCGACAATGAATTGCACGGTCAGCGTTGCCGGCAACGCCGCACCCTGCACGGTGCCGTGTTCGGCATCCACGCCGCTGGGCACATCCAGCGCCAATACCGGCGCACCGAGCCCGGCGAGCGCGCCGAGCAGCGCGGCCAGTTCAGCGTCGGGCGCGCGATTGAGGCCGATGCCAAGCAGCGCATCGACGACCACGTCGGCCGGGTCCAATGCCGCATCGAACACCTCGATCCGGCCGCCGACGCCGATGTAATCGGTGCAGGCGCGTTGCGCCAACGCCGATTGCGGCCCGCGCCCAGGCAGATGCAGCACCCGCACGCGGCGTCCGGCGCAATGCGCGAGCCGCGCCAGCACGTACCCATCGCCGCCGTTGTTGCCGGTGCCGCAGGCCACCAGGACGCGCTGCGCCTGCGGCCAATGCTGCAGCAGCGCCTGCCAGGCGGCCTGGCCTGCACGCTGCATCAGCGTGTAGCCGTCGCCGCCGAGCAAGGCCGTGGCCTGCGCATCGATGCGCCGCGCTGCGGCGGTGTCGTAGAGATCGAACGAGTCGGACATGCGCGAGATTCTATACTTGCGTCATGTCCAGCAGCATTGCCCCCGCCGATCCCCACACCGTTGCCGCGCGCATCCGCGCGTTGTCGCGCGAGTTCGGCTTCCAGCGCTGCGGCATCGCCGGGATCGAGCTGCAACAGGACGAAGCGCATCTGCGCGACTGGCTGGCGCAAGGCCTGTACGGCACGATGCAGTGGATGGCGCAGCATGGCGACAAGCGCGCGCGTCCGGCCGAATTGATTCCAGGCACGCTGCGGGTGATCTCGGTCGGCCTGGACTACGGACGCAACGACGACGATTCGGCCTGGGACACGCTGCACGATGGCGAGCGCGCCTACGTCGCCCGCTACGCACTGGGTCGCGACTACCACAAGCTGATGCGCAACCGCCTGCAGAAACTGGCCGAGCGCATCCAGGCCGAGATCGGCCCATTCGGCCATCGCGTCTTCGTCGATTCGGCGCCGGTGCTGGAGCGCGCCCTGGCGCGCGACGCCGGACTGGGCTGGATCGGCAAGCACACCTGCCTGATCGACCGCAACGGCGGCTCCTGGTTCTTCCTCGGCGAAATCTACGTCGACCTGCCGCTGCCGATCGATCCGCCGGCCAGCGCACACTGCGGCACCTGCACGCGCTGCATCGACGTGTGCCCGACCCAGGCGATCGTCGCCCCGTACCGGCTGGACGCGCGCCGCTGCATCGCCTACCTGACCATCGAGCACGACGGCGCGATCCCCGAAGAGCTGCGCCCGGCGATCGGCAACCGCATCTTCGGCTGCGACGACTGTCAGCTGGTGTGCCCCTGGAACAAGTTCGCCAAGCGCAGCGACGAACCCGATTTCCGCGCGCGCAACGATCTCGACCGGGCCACGCTGGCGCAGCTGTTCGCCTGGGACGAAGACGAGTTCCTGCGCCGCACCGAAGGCAGCGCGATCCGCCGCAGCGGCCACGAGCGCTGGCTGCGCAACCTGGCGGTGGCGCTGGGCAACGCACCGACCACGCCACAGGTGCTGGCCGCGCTCGGCGCGCGCGCGCAGCATGCCTCGCCGCTGGTGCGCGACCACGTGCAGTGGGCGCTGGCGCAGCATGCGGACCGAGCGTCCACGGGCGAGGCCGCAGTGCCGCGACCGGCCGCTCACGGCGACGTGCGAGGATAGGCGCCCCGCACGCCCACGCAGCGCCCGCATGCCCGATCGCGACGACCAGATCCTCAGCCCGAGCCAGCTCAACACGCTGGCGCGCGACCTGCTGGAAAGCGCGTTCCCGCTGGCCTGGGTGGAAGGCGAGCTGGGCAACGTCACCCGGCCTTCGTCCGGCCATCTGTACTTCACCTTGAAGGACGCGCGCGCGCAGGTGCGCTGCGCGATGTTCAAGCCGAAGAGCCAATGGCTGAAGTTCGTTCCGCGCGAAGGCCTGCGCGTGCTCGCGCGCGGCCGGCTGACCCTGTACGAGGCGCGCGGCGACTACCAACTGGTACTCGATCACCTGGAGGAAGCCGGCGAAGGCGCGCTGCGCCGCGCGTTCGAGGAACTCAAGGCCAGGCTCGCCGCCGAGGGCCTGTTCGCCAGCGAGCGCAAACGTGCCCTGCCCGCCTTCGTGCGCCGCCTGGCGGTGATCACCTCGCCCAGCGGCGCGGCGGTGCGTGACGTGCTGAGCGTG
This sequence comes from Xanthomonas sp. GW, assembly GCF_014236815.1. Taxonomy (NCBI): domain Bacteria; kingdom Pseudomonadati; phylum Pseudomonadota; class Gammaproteobacteria; order Lysobacterales; family Lysobacteraceae; genus Xanthomonas; species Xanthomonas sp. GW. The sequence goes on along the minus strand of NZ_CP051189.1, from coordinate 2,173,833 downwards.
CTCGGCCGGCGCCTGCCGTTGTTGCAGGTGGACATCCTGCCGAGCCTGGTGCAGGGCGACAGCGCCGCCGCGCAATTGACCTCGCTGCTGCAGCGCGCCGATGCCAGTGGCCGCTACGACGCGATCCTGCTGACCCGCGGCGGCGGCTCGCTGGAAGACCTGTGGGCGTTCAACGACGAACGCCTGGCGCGGGCAATCGCCGCCGCGGCCACGCCGGTGGTGTCGGCGGTCGGCCACGAAACCGACGTGACCCTGGCCGACTTCGCCGCCGATCTGCGCGCGCCGACGCCGTCGGTGGCCGCGGAGCTGCTCGCCCCCGACCAGCGCGACCTCGCCGCACGCCTGCGCGGCCAGCACGCACGGCTGCTGCAGTGGCAGCAGCACCGCCGGCGCCAGGCGATGCAGCGCGCCGATCGCGCCTTGCTGCGGCTGCAGGCGCAGAGCCCGCAGGCGCAACTGCACATGCTGAAGCGGCGCCAGCAGGATGCCGCGCGCCGCTTGCTGGCGTTGTGGCGGCAACAGCACGAACGCCGCGGCGCGCGCCTGCGCCACGCCGCCGCGGTATTGCGCGCAGCCCAGCCGCAACGGCGACTGGCCGCACTGCACGAGCGCCTGCTCGCGCTCGGCCGGCGCCCGCAGGCGGCGATGGCGCGGCAGCTGCAGGCCGATGCGCAACGCCTGCGCGCGCTGGCCCGCGCGCTGGAGACGGTCAGCCCGTTGGCCACGGTGACGCGCGGCTACGCGATCCTGACCCGGGTCGACGACGGCACCCTGGTGCGCTCGACCGCGCAGGTCGCGCCGGGCGACCGCCTGCGCGCGAGGCTTGCCGACGGCGAAGTGACGCTGCGTACAGAATGACTGCTGTACACCTGTCGGCCGCTACTCACCGCCAGTGCATTGCCATGTCGCAGCCAGCCTCAAACGAACAACGCGTCAAGGCGGTGCTGCAAGGCATGCGTCGCGCCGAGCGCGACAAGGCCGGCCGGCTGTCGCGCTCGATCGACACGCTGTCCCTGATCGACGGCGCCAGCTACGGCTCCACCGAGGACGCGCAACGCGTGCTCGACTGGCTGGCGCGCGATGCGGACACGTTGGCAACGTTGCGCAACGAGCATCTGCTCGATATCGGCGAGACGATCTGCATCGTCTGCAACGGTTGCGGCGGCGACCGCGCCGCGCTGTCGCAGTGGCTCAGCGGCAGCCACGCGCAGCTCGGCGGGCATACGCCGCGGCAGCTGCTGCGGGACGGCGCCAGCGCGCGGCTGCTGGATGCGGCCCGCGCCTGCTTCGCCGGCTAGCGGCGCCGTGCGGCTCTTGCGCCCAGACCGACAGGCCGCTCAATCCAGCGGCGCGACGACCAACAACGGATCCAGATCGTAGCCCATCGCCACTGCCCTGGCCTTGACCTGCTCGAACAGCGCGCGCGGCATCCGCGGCGAACGCGACAGCACCCACAGATACTTGCGATCCGGCTCGCCGATCAGCACCCACTGGTAATCCGGATCCAGCGCGATCACCCAGTAGTCGGCCCAGACCAGCGGCACCCAGGCCAGCCAATCCGGCGCGAACCGCACCTGCAGCCGGCCGGGATGACCGGCCACCCGCCGCGCCACGCCTTCGGCGGCAAGCAGGTCGCCCTTGCCGGTGCGGCAGGCGTTGCGCACGCCGATCAGCCCGTCGTCGCGCAGCACGTAGGCGGCGGTGATGTCCGCGACGCATTTCTTCTGGAACGACACCGGCAGGTGCGCAATTTCGTGCCACTGCCCGGCATAGCGACCGAGATCGAACTCGGCGACCGACGTCACCGGTCGCGCGGCCCGTGCCGGCAGCGCCAGGCACAGCAGGCATGCCAGTAGCATCGCGATCGATGGAAGACGCATGCGAGCGATCCAGCAAAAAGGAGAAGACCAGCCTTATGCAGGAGCGACGCTGCGATGTAAAGCGCAGCCTTCGCGCAGGCCTGCGACGAACCGCCATTGCGGCGGCATGCCATGACGACACCACACGCGATGGTCCGCGCCGCGGCGGCAGGACAGCGTCACGCAAGCAAGAAATGGACGAATCACGTAGTCTGCGCGAAGCGCGGCGGCAGCGCATGCAACACGGCGCACCCGACTACGCTACGCCTGGCGAAACAGGTGCCACCCGCTGCGACGGCAACGCTTGGAGACGCAAGCCTCCCGCGTGCCAAGCCGACGCGCTAAGGCGAAAGGTCGGCCACGGCAAGGTCCTGGCCTTGGCTGCCGCTGCTGCATTCCACCGGCTCGCGCAGAACGACTTGCTGGGCGACACCGTCGCGCTGCTCCAGGTACACGTTGACCATCACGCACTCGGAGCCGACCTGTTCGATATACGGCGCGCCTGGATCGTGGCCGCGCTGGTAGGAGGCATCCAGCTTGTCAGGCGTCGGCGCGGCGCTGGCGCCACCAGCCACCGCCAACGCAAGGGCCAGTACACATAGCCATGTCAATTCCTTGTGCATTGGCCCACTCCCAGATTAACCATGTACCCATGATTACGACATCGGCTCTACATAGTTGAGCGCTACATCACGGGAAACCTGAGAATTTGCGCACTTGTCTACGAGCGTAAACGCGACCACTGCCGCACGGTCTAGCATGAATAGGCCAGCTCCAATGCGGAAGTCGGCACACAATGCCGCGCTCGTCTGGCCCGTCGCAGGCGTTCGGCATCGCGGACCCGCGTGCTACCCGGGCGCGACCTCCCCGGCGATACGCCCGTCATCGCGCCGCGCGGGACATGGCAGCGCAAAGAAAAAGGCCTGCATTTCTGCAAGCCTTTCATGGAATGGTGGCCGAGGACGGAATCGAACCGCCGACACGGGGATTTTCAATCCCCTGCTCTACCAACTGAGCTACTCGGCCACTGCGCAACGCGGCAGGACCGGTGCGGGGACGCGCATCATAGCGATGCGCTCGGGATTGGGCAAGTGCGGCATTTCGGAATTTTCCTACCGGACGACGCGGCCCACGCCGACTGCGCCGGATTCCGCCGTCGCGCATGCTGAGGGCGTCCTCGGCGCCTGGCCTATGCACGGGCACGGATGCCGCTGGTGATGGTCATAGGCCAGGCCGCCGAGGACACCGCGACGCGGTCCGGTCCGGGGTGTCCGCTGTTGGAGCGATGACACTGCCGTAGTGCGTCCGATCCGGGTGACCGGCCAGCCGGCCCTGCCGCGAGACTGGCCGCGAACGCCTTCGCCCGAAAGCCGCGAGCGCCGCCGACCTGCGGACCTGCAAGGCAGTAGTGCAGCGGATGACGGGCCGCGGTCGCATTGGAGCGGCGCCGCACCTAAGCGTGTCGAAGCACCTGAGCATATCGAAGCACCTGAGCATATCGAAGCACCTGAGCGTGTCGAAGCGCCGGGACAGCGGATGGCGAAGCACTTAAGCAACGAGCGCGCCTGCCGCAATGCCGGGCTGGAGACGGCGTGGCTTCCAGAGAAACCGCGCCACCAGGGTGTCGCGGCTGGCGGTTCGCTGCTGGCGGCGCGCGACGGCAGCCAGCGCTGGCCACGCTGGGTCCCTGGGCGCCGTAGTATTCTTCGTCGGTCTTCACGTCCTGGAATCCGGTCATGCGTCAGCGGCTTCGCTTCGGCTTGCTCGTGTTGTGCACTGCACTGCTGGCCGCCTGCGGCGATGGCATGGTGCGGCGCGTGTCCGACCCCGCGGCCAGCCTGCAGCAGCTCACCGTCAACATGGACGGCAGTTGGAAGGTGGAGTTGCGCCTGCAGAACTACAGCAGCATCCCGATGCGTTACGACCGCGTGCGCCTGGACCTGGGCGTGGGCGGCGAAGCCGCCGGGACCCTTCAGCTCGCGCCCGGAATCTCGATCGGACCGGAAACCGCGGACGTGGTCAGCGTCGCGCTGCGCCCGAGTTCGGCCGCACGCATCGCCGTCGCCGATGCCCTGGCCGGCCGCCGCAGCCTCGATTACACGCTCAAGGGCAGCATCGACGCCACCCCGGAAGAGAAGAAGCAGCGCACGTTCGAGATCGATACGCGCAACATGCTCACGCCCGCCCCTGGCCTGGACGGCGTCCTGCGCTAGCCGCATCCCACTGCGCCGACAAGGCGCGGTCCCGCCTTCACTTCGTACGCCCGCTATGACTTAGGGCAGCGATGCCGTGTCCGTCGATCGGCGCTTCGGCCAGGCCCCACAACCGCTGTGCTGGCAAGCCGACCGCATCTTAGGGTCGCTTCACGACCGCTGCCGTCGCCCCAAATCCCTGACTCAGAGCGCCGTGCCTCTCAGCACGCGTTCAGCCGCCATTACCGCGCATTTAATACATAAATGTAATATATACATATGTACGAAATGCCTAGCCAGTCATGAGCCGCTTCGCTGCCACCGAACAGCGCCTAGACGTCACCGGTCAAAAGCATCCGGGGTTTCCTCGTGACGCGGCCATGGTGGTGCGCCTGATAAAGCTATTGCACAAGCTGATCCTGGATCAGGGCAACGACATGCTGCGCGCCTACGGCCTGAACTACTCCGAATACAACGTGCTGATGATGATCGACGCCAGCCCGGACGGGACCTTGAACCCATCGCAGCTGAGCGACGCGGCCAGCGAGAAGTCGGCCAACATCACCCGCCTGACCAGCCACCTGGTCGACAAGGGCCTGATCCAGCGCACCCCCAGCGCCGAGGACCGGCGCATGTTGCTGCTGCGCCTGACCGCCGAGGGCGAACGCCTGATCGCCGCGTTCATGCCCGACGTATTCGCCCAGCTGCGCGGTTACACGCAGCATCTGCAAAGCGCCGAACTGGCGCAGTTGGAAATCTTGCTGAAGCAACTGCTGCGCAGCGTGGAAGGCGACGCATGAGCGCGCGCGGCGCCGATGTCGCAGCCAACGCAACCGCGGTAGCCCAGCCGCGGTTGCGCACCGTGCTGGCCGACGCCCTGCGCGGCGAAGGCGAGGCCTGGCTGTTCGTGCTGCGCACGCTGCTGTCGATCTACCTGGCCGGCTGGATTGCGCTGCGCCTGGACCTGTCCTCGCCGATGACCGCGATGATCACGGTGGTGGTGGTGATGCACCGGCAGACCGGCATGGTGTTCGCGAAGGGCTTCTATCGCGTGCTGGGCACGCTGATCGGCAGCGTCGCCGCGCTGGCGATGGTGGCGCTGTTCCCGCAGGAACCAGTGTTGTTCGTGCTGGTGCTGGCGATCTGGATCGGCCTGTGCACCGGCGGCGCGCTGCTGTACCGCAACTTCAAGGCGTACGCGTTCGTGCTGTCCGGCTACACCGTGGCGCTGATCGCGCTGCCGGCGGTGAACCAGCCGCAGAACGTGTTCGCGCTGGTCACCGCGCGCGTCACCGAGGTGCTGCTCGGGCTGCTGGTGACCGGCGTGATCAGCGACGTGGTGTTCCCGAGCCGCCTGCGCCAGACCCTGCGCGACACCGTGCGCCGCGCCTACGACGGCTTCCTGGATTTCGTCCGCGACGCCACCGGCGGCCAGTTGTCGCGCGCATCGATGGAACAGGCGCACCTGCGCTTCGTCCGCGACGCGGTGGAGATCGAGGACCTGCGCAGTTCGGTGGTGTTCGAAGACCCGGAGGCGCGCGTGCGCAGCGGCCGCCTGCGCCTGCTCAACCAGCGCTTCATGGCGGTGTCCACCAGCTTCCAGTCGCTGCACCACTACATCAACCGCCTGCTGCGCCAGGCCGAAGGCGATGTCGCCGAGGCGCTGATCGGCCTGTACCGCCCACTGAAGGCGGCGCTGAGCGAACGCGGCGGCCGCGAGCGCACCGCCGAGACCGCGCGGCGGCTGGCCGAATGCCGCGACGCGCTGGCGCCGCGCGCCGCCGCAGTGCGCGACGCCCTGCCAAGCGCGCGCCATGAGGATTTCGATACCGGCGTGTCGCTGCTGCGGCGCTTCTTCGGCGAGCTGCACGACTACGTCGCCGCCGAGGCCGCGCTGGTCGCCCCGCAGCAGTGGCGCACGCCGCAGGCCGGCGGCGATACCGCGGTGTTCCTGCGCGGCAACGACTACGCGGCCGCAGCGCTGACCGCGCTGCGCAGCGCACTGCTGGTGGCGGCGATGTGCTGGCTGTGGATCCAGGCCGGCTGGATCAGCGGCGCCACCGCGGTTTTCCAGGCGGTGGCGTTGAGCGCGATCCTGTCGTCCAGCGCCAACGCGCCGGCGGCGGCGCGCTCGCTGTTCAAGGGCTTCGTGTTCGGCGCCGCGCTGGGCGCGGTCTGCCAGTTGCTGGTGCTGCCGCAGATGGATGGCTACGGCCTGTTCGTCGCCGGTACCGCGCCGTTCCTGCTGCTGACCCTGTACCTGGCCTCCAAGCCGGCGCTGTTCGGCTTCGCCACCGGCACCAATCTGGCCTTCGTCTCGATCCTGGCGGTGCAGCCGACGCCGAGCTTCAACGCCGTCGCCACCTTCAATAGCGTGGTGCCGCTGTTGCTGGGCACGCTGGCGGTGAGCGTGGCGTTCGTGTTCGTGCCGCCGGTGATCGGCACGCGCTGGCATCGCCAGCGCCTGCTGGAACAGCTGCGCCGGCAGACCACGCTGGCCGCACGCGCGCCGCTGCCCGGTCTGCATTTGCGCCTGGAAAGCGTCAACCGCGATCTGTTCCAGCAGATCGTCGCGCATACCCCGCCGGGCAGCGACGAGCTGCGCGACCTGTTGGGCTGGGCGCTGTCGGTGCACGAGACCGGGCGCACCCTGGTCGAATTGCGCCGCGACGCCGCCGAAGGCGAGTTGCCTGCCGCACTGTCCAACGAGGTGGACGCTGCGGTGCAGGCGCTGGCCGAGCTGTATCTGGCGCCTTCGCCCGAACGGCATCGGCTTGCGCTGCAGCGCATCGATACGGCGCTGGCGGCGAGCCGTCGCGACGACGCGGTGCCGCTGCGCTGGAAGCGCACCCGCGAGCACCTGCACCTGCTGCGCGGCGCGCTGCTCGATGCCGATTCGGTGCTCGCCGCCCTCGCCGCCGGGCATGCGCCCGCACCCACCTCGCCAGGAGCCGCCGATGGCGCTGCCCGCTGAAATCTCGATCGCCGGCGTGTACGTGCCCGGCCTGCTGGTGCTGGCGGTGGCGCTGCTGTTCGCCGCCTGGGCGGTGGATGCGCTCGCCGGCCGCGCCGGGCTGTATCGCTACGCCTGGCATCCACCGCTGTTCCGTCTGGCCCTGTACGTCGGCGTGTTCGCCGCGCTCGGCCTGCTCCTCTTGCCGTGAGTCCCGCCATGAAAACAACGCCCGCCCTGATCCGTTTCGCCCTGACCGCCGCGATCGTGCTGATCGCCGCCCTGCTCGCGCACGCGCTGTGGCGGCACTACATGCTGTCGCCGTGGACGCGCGACGGCCGCGTGCGTGCCGAGGTGGTGCGCATCGCCCCGGACGTGTCCGGCCTGGTCGATGCGGTCGCGGTGGCCGACAACCAGCACGTCAAGCGCGGCGAGGTGCTGTTCAGCGTCGATCGGCGGCGCTTCGAGCTGGCCCTGGCGCAGGCCCGCGCCGACCTGGCCGCGGCGCAGGCGCAGGCGCGCTCGGCCGGCGCCAGCATCTCCGCCGCGGCCGCCAGCCAGGCGGCCAGCGAGGCCGAATTCCAGATGCGCCGCGCGCAGGCCGAACGTCGTGCCCGCGCCGCGTCGGTGATCTCCGCCGAAGCCCGTTCCGATGCCGAGGCCACCGCGCGCTCGGCGCAGGCGGACGTGCACCGCACCGCCGCCGTGCGCGGCCAGGCCAGCGCCGCCCAGGCGCAGGCGCTGGCGGCAGTGGCGCAGGCGCAGGCCGCGGTCGATCTGGCCGAACTGGATCTGCAACGCACCCAGGTGCGCGCCACCGCCGACGGCTACATCACCAATCTGGACGTGCGCGTCGGCGACTACGCCCAGGCCGGCAGCGCGCGGCTGGCGCTGGTGCGCGACGACGCGATGTGGATCTACGGCTACTTCGAGGAAACCAAGCTGCCGCGGGTGCACGTCGGCGACCGCGCCGACATCCGCCTGATGAGCGGCGGGGTGATGCTGCACGGCAAGGTCGAAGGCATCGCCCGCGGCATCGCCGACAGCGACAACCCGACCAGCGCCTCGCTGCTCGCCGACGTCAGCCCCACCTTCAACTGGATCCGCCTGGCGCAGCGGGTGCCGGTGCGCGTGCGCATCGATCCGGCCAGCGTGCCGCCGAACACGGTCCTGGCCGCGGGCATGACCGCGACGGTCACGGTGCGTGGGGAGCCGTGATTTGGGATGACCGGCCTACGGCCGTTGTGAAGCGCTTCGGAGATTCGGGATTCGTAAAAGCTAACAGCGAGTCCCGATCCATCCGCACCACGCGACCGCCGTTACGAATCCCCAATCTCGAATCCCCAATCCCGGCTCCACATCCATACGCCGTAGTATCCTGCGCACCTCGGCCGCGCCGCGGCCTCTGTTCGAGCGACCGCATGAGCACCTACCAAGCCCCGCTGACCGACCTGCGCTTCGCGTTGCACGACGTGCTGCAGGTGGAGGCGCTGTTCGCCCGCCTCGGCTATGCCGAGGCCACCACCGACGTGGTCGACGCCGTGCTGGAGGAAGCTGCGCGCTTCACCGGCAGCGTGCTGGCGCCGCTGAACCGGGTCGGCGACGAGCACGGCTGCACGCTGGACGCGGCCACCGGCGCGGTCACCACCGCCCCCGGCTTCCGCGAGGCCTACCGGCAGTTCGCCGACAGCGGCTGGACCGGGCTGACAGCCGCGGTCGAATTCGGCGGCCAGGGCCTGCCGCATACGCTGGGCGTACCGCTGAACGAGATGGTCAACGCCGCCAACCTGGCCTGGGGCAACTTCCCGCTGCTGTCGCATGGCGCGGTCGAGGCGCTGAAGCAGCACGGCGAGGCCTGGCAGCAGGAGGTGTTCCTGAAGCCGCTGGTGGATGGCCGCTGGACCGGCACCATGTGCCTGACCGAGCCGCACTGCGGCACCGACCTGGGCCTGCTCAAGACCCGCGCCGAACCCAATGCCGACGGCAGCTGGTCGGTCAGCGGCACCAAGATCTTCATCACCGCCGGCGAGCACGACTTCACCGACAACATCGTGCACCTGGTACTGGCGCGGCTGCCGGATGCGCCGGCCGGGGCCAAGGGCATCTCGCTGCTGGTGGTGCCCAAGTTCAAGGTCGCCCGCGACGGCAGCGTCGGCGAACGTAACGCGGTGCGCTGCGGCTCGCTGGAGCACAAGATGGGCATCCACGGCTCGGCCACCTGCGTGATGAACTTCGACGGCGCGCAGGGCTATCTGGTCGGCCAGCCGCACAAGGGCCTGCAGGCCATGTTTACGATGATGAACACGGCGCGGCTGGGCGTCGGCCTGCAAGGCATCGGCCTGTCCGAGCGCGCTTATCAGAACGCGCTGCGCTATGCGCGCGAGCGCCTGCAGTCGCGTTCGCTGACCGGCGCCAAGCTGCCGGACAAGCCGGCCGACCCGATCCTGGTGCACCCGGACGTGCGCCGCATGCTGCTGACGGTGAAGGCGCTGACCGAAGGCAGCCGCCTGCTGGCGCTGCACGCCGCGACCCTGATCGACGTCGCCCACCATGCGCAGGACCCGGCCGAGCGCGAGCAGGCCGACGTACTGGTCAGCTTCCTGACCCCGATCTCCAAGGCCTGCCAGACCGAATGGGGCGTGGAGAACACCTATCACGCGCTGCAGTGCTTCGGCGGCCACGGCTATATCCACGAGCACGGCATGGAGCAGCTGGCGCGCGACGCACGCATCACTACGCTGTACGAAGGCACCACCGGCATCCAGGCGCTGGACCTGATCGGGCGCAAGACCGCGTCCAGCCAGGGCGCGGGGCTGAAGCTGTTCCTGGCGCAGATCGAGGCCTTCCTTGCCGAGCATGCCGACAACCCGAGCGTGGCCGAGTTCGCCGGCCCGCTGCGCGAGAAGGCCGGCGAATGGGCGGCGCTGACCAAGCGCATCCTGCAGCGCGCCGCCGGCAATGCCGACGAGCTGGGCGCGGCCAGCTACGACTACGTGTTCTATTCTGGCTACGTGGTGCTGGCCTACTGGTGGGCGCGCAGCGTCGCCGCCGCCGATGCCTCGGCGCAGAGCGAAGCGTTCAAGCAGTCCAAGCGCGAGACCGCGCGCTTCTACTACGCCAAGCTGCTGCCGCGCACGCTGACCCACGCCGCGGTGATCGAGGCCGGTGCCGAACCGCTGATGGCGATGGCCGACGCGCACTTCTGAGCAACGCGCACTGCGCGACCGGCGACGCACTGCGTCGGTCGCGCGGATCCGTCCCGCTTCGATACACAAATCGTCACCAATCGGGTATAAGCTGTTTTCCCGATGGAGACAGACACAACAACGCTTGGTCTGATCGATACCGGAGCCTTCGCCGCTTCGGCCGGCGACGCGTCGTTGCCGCCGCCCACCGTTCACGCCCACCTGCCTTCGGTGCGACTGCTGTCGCTGGACGCGCATGGCCGGGTGCTGGACTGGATCAACTGGCAATCGGCGGCCTGCCTGTATGCGCGCGGCGCGGTGGCCTGGACCCTGGGCGAGCCGTGCATGCACATCCATGGCGGCATGTCGCGCGCCAGCGGCGAGCGCAGCGTGCTGCACCTGCATCCGATCATCGCCGCGCGCGGCCATGCCCGCTCGCGCGCGCTGGATCCCACGCCCACCCTGACCAATACCGCGCTGTTCGCCCGCGACGCGCAGCTGTGCCTGTACTGCGGCCAGCAGTTCAGCCGCCCGCAACTGACCCGCGACCACGTGCTGCCGGTCTCCAAGGGCGGTCGCGACACCTGGGAAAACGTGGTCACCGCGTGTTTCCACTGCAACTCGCGCAAGGGCAACCGCACCCCGCAGCAGGCGTCGATGCCGCTGCTGGCGGTGCCGTACCGGCCGAGCTGGATCGAGCATCTGATCCTGTCCAACCGCAATATCCTCGCCGACCAGATGTCGTTCCTGAAGGCGCAACTGCCCAAGCGGTCCAAGCTTTCGGTCTGAGCTCCAGGCCGGCGCACGACGCGCCGCGCACTGCGACGGATTGCCGCACCCGCCTTCCAGCGTGGCCTGCGCCCGTGCGCAACTGAACGGGTTGCTTGCCCGTGCCCGGAATGGAGAGGAAAATGGACGGTCCGCTGAACCCGAATTCCGATGATCGACCCCACCCGCTATCCGCGCCTCTCGCGCATTCAGATCCCCGCCGAACTGCGCCGCTTCGAGGAGTCGGAGCTGCCGGCGATCGCGGAGGAACTGCGCGCCTACCTGATCGAGTGCGTCGGCAAGAGCGGCGGCCATTTCGGCGCCGGCCTGGGCGTGATCGAACTCACCGTGGCCCTGCACTATCTCTACGACACCCCGGTCGACCAGTTGGTGTGGGACGTCGGCCATCAGACCTATCCGCACAAGATCCTGACCGGGCGCCGCGACCAGATCCATTCGGTCAAGCAGGCCGACGGCGTGGCGCCGTTTCCCAAGCGCGAGGAGAGCGAGTACGACACCTTCGGCGTCGGCCATTCCTCCACCTCGATCTCCGCGGCGCTGGGCATGGCCATCGCGCTGCAGCGCGCCGGCGACGAGCGCAAGGTGGTGGCGGTGATCGGCGACGGCGCGATGACCGCGGGCATGGCCTACGAGGCCTTGAACCACGCCGGCGGCATGGACCAGGAACCGAACCTGCTGGTGATCCTCAACGACAACCGCATGTCGATCTCCGAAGCGGTCGGCGGGGTCACCAAGATGCTCGGCCGGATGAGCGGCAGCAAGACCCTCAATGCGATCCGCGAGGGCGGCAAGAAAATCCTCGGCGACAAGAAGAGCAATCCCACCGCGCGTTTCGTGCGCCGCTGGGAAGAGCACTGGAAAGGCATGTTCGTGCCCTCCACGCTGTTCGAGGAGATGGGCTTCCACTACACCGGGCCGATCGACGGCCACGACCTGCCGGCGCTGATCGGTGCGCTGAAGACGCTGCAGACGCTGAAAGGTCCGCAGCTGCTGCACGTGATCACCACCAAGGGCAAGGGCTACGAACTGGCCGAGGGCGACCAGATCGGCTACCACGCGGTCGGCCCGTTCGATCCCAGCAAGGGCCTGGTGTCCAAGCCGGGCGCCAAGGCGCCGACCTATACCGACGTGTTCGGCGACTGGATCTGCGACATGGCCGCCGCCGAACCGGCGCTGCTGGCGATCACCCCGGCGATGCGCGAGGGCTCGGGCCTGGTGCGCTTCAGCAAGGAATACCCGCAGCGCTACTTCGACGTGGCGATCGCCGAGCAGCATGCGGTGACGCTGGCCGCGGGCATGGCCACGCAGGGCGCCAAGCCGGTGGTGGCGATCTATTCGACCTTCCTGCAGCGCGGCTACGACCAGCTGGTGCACGACGTGGCGGTGCAGAAGCTCGACGTGCTGTTCGCGATCGACCGCGGCGGCGTGGTTGGCCCGGACGGCGCCACCCATGCCGGCAACCTGGACCTGAGCTTCCTGCGCTGCGTGCCGCATATGGTGGTCATGGCCCCGGCCGACGAGGCCGAGTGCCGGCAGATGCTCAGCACCGGCCTGCAGCACGCCGGCCCGGCCGCGGTACGCTATCCGCGCGGCACCGGTCCCGGCGTGGCGCCCGGCACGGCGCTGGACACGCTGCCGATCGGCAAGGCGCAGGTCCGCGTCCAGGGCGCCACGCTGGCGCTGCTGGCGTTCGGCGCGACCGTGGCCGCGGCCGAACAGGTCGGCCGCGAACTGGGCCTGAGCGTGGTCAACATGCGCTTCGTCAAACCGCTGGACCGCGCGCTGCTGCTCGAGCTTGCCCGCAGCCACGACGGCTTCGTGACCATCGAGGACAACGTGGTGGCCGGCGGCGCCGGTTCCGGCGTGGCCGAACTGCTCAATGCCGAAGGCGTGCTGCGCCCGGTGCTGCACCTTGGCCTGCCCGACGCATTCCAGCACCACGCCAGTCGCGAGCAGTTGCTGGCCGAAGCCGGCATCGACGCCGCCGGCATCCGCGCGGCGATCCTGGCGCGCTGGCCGCAGCTGGCGGCCAGCGCCAACGCAGCGCGTTCCGCCGCCGGCTGAGCGCGGCGAACTTCGGCACTTCAGGTGCGGCGTCGCCAGCCCAGCGGCGCGCCGCACAGTGCCGGACTCAAGGCGCGATCACCTCGTAGCCGCGTGCGCGCAGCCGGTCCAGCGGACCATCGGTGTCCTGCAGGGTCTGCATCGACAGCACCGCGAAGCTGGAGCGGTTCTGCGCCAGCGCGCGCTCGGCCGCCTCCATCCATTTGCCCAGCGCGCGCTGGCGCACATCGCCCAGGCCCAGCTTGCGCGCGACCGCCGCCTCGCCGACCGCGTCCATGCACACCCGATACTGGTCGTTGCCCGGCAGCTTGCCGAGCGCGTCGAGGTCGCCCTCGGACCAGGCATTGGCGCGCTGCCGCATCGTTTCCAGGTCGCTTTGGATGACCTGCAGGGTGCGCGCGAAGCAGTTGCGGTCGTTCAAGGCCGTCGCGCGGAATTCCTGCAGCGCGCGCTTGGCGTCGGGCACTTTCACTTCCACCACCACCGGCACGATCGGCACCTTGGCGCGCTTGGCCGCGCGCTCGATCACCGGCGCGGTGACGCTGGCCATGCTCAGCCCGGACTTGCGCATCGCCGCCTCGTACAACTCCTGCGCGGCGAACACCGGCCGCCACTTCTCCACGCTGGCGTCGCGGCCCAGGTAGCGCGCCTTCAGCGGCAGCCATTGCGCGTACAGGTCGGCCGGCAGTACCTGCTGCAGGGTCTGGTCGTCCGGGTTGCGCCGCGCCTTCAGCAGCGACGGCAGCAACAGCATGCTGCGGAACACGCCCAGGTTGGAGGACAGCGACAGCGTCGGCGCCGCGATGACCTGCTGCGACTGGCCGATCACCCGCTCCACCTCGCCCGACGCCCACTGCATGCGCTTGGGCAACGGCGACACCGTGCCCAGGATCCACAGCACGTGGTCGCCGCGGCGCACCTGCCACAGCCCGGGACCGGGCTGCTGGCCGGTCACCAGCACCGCCTCCAGATCGACCACCGGCGCGGCAGCGGGCGGCGCCGGCGGGACCGCCGGATGCGCGGCGACGGCCAGGCCTGCGAACGCCAGCAGCATTGCCGCACACAGACCTCTCACCGCAGTCGCCACGCGCATCGCGACACTCTCCAGGAATTCTGACCGGCGCCGACGATCCGGCGCGGCGCGACGATATCAGCCCGACAGCTTGGGCAAGTAGGCGGCCAGCGGATCGGTGGCGGGCAGCAGCTCGAAGCGCTCCCACAGGAATCCCGGCGTCACCACGCAGCGCACCAGACTGTAGTCGTCCAGCGGCCGCGCCGCTTGCCAGCTGCCGGCCGGGATCACCACCGACGGCAGGCCGCCGCGCTCGCTGGCGTCCATCCGGTAGCGCTGCAGGCCATGCTGCGGATCGAAGCTCAGCAGTTCCAGCGCGCCGCCCTCCTCCCATTGCCAGGTTTCGTCGGCATCGATCCGGTGCCAGTCGCTGCACTCGCCGCGCACCAACAGGAAGCGGATCGCAGTGCAGGCCGGACGCGTGACGCCCTCGTGCTGGACCTGCAGCGCGGAGGTGTGCACGCGCGCATAGCGCCCGCCCTCCGGGTGCGGCAGCAGCGACAAGTCGCGCAGCAAGGTGGCGATACGAGTGGACGATTTCGTAGACATGGCCCAGTTTAGGGCCTGTCGGCGGGCTTGGGCTAGACCACCGGCGCGTGCCGTTCCGGCGGTTGGCGGGCGCCGGCGAGTGCCGGCCCGCCCTGGCTGGCTAGCCCAGGCGCCGGCCGTTGCGCAGGCAGACCCCGAAGAACACCAGCAGGTCCCAGCTGTAGCGCTTGAGCAGGCGCCGCGGCTCGCGCAACAGGCGGTACATCCACTCCATGTGCAGTCGGCGCACCCAGCCCGGCGCCCGCTGCGCGTTGCCGGACAGGAAATCCAGCAGCGCGCCGACCCCGAACAGCAAGCGCGCATCCAACTGCGCGGCATGGTCGAGGATCCAGCTTTCCTGCAGCGGATTGCCGAACGCCACCAGCACCACGTCGGCGCCGCTGGCGTTGATGCGTTCGGTTAGTGCCGCGCCCGCGGCCGCGAACTCGGCGTAGCCGTCGCAGGTGCCGACCACGGTCTGGCCCAGCGTCTGCCGCAAGGTCTGCGCGGCGGTCTGGGCCACGCCGGGACGGCCGCCGAGCAGGAAGAAGCGCAGCGGCCGCCGGCTGTGCCGGCACAGGTACGGAATCAGGTCGGTGCCGTTGAGGTTGCCGGCGAAGCGGCGCCGGTGCACCAGCAGCGCGCCCAGGTCCATGCCGATGCCGTCGTTGACGATGCGCACGCCCGGCGCACGCAGGCGCTCGCGCAGCGCCTGGCACTGCACCACGAAGTTGGTGTTGGCGAAGAACACCTGGCGCTGCTCGCCGCGCGCCTGTGCCTGGAACAGTGTGTGCGCGAACGCCGCTTCGGTGGTGCGCAGGATCGGATAGCCGCCCAGCGCCATCACCTCCTGCGGTTCGGAATGCGCATCACCAGAGGTCATGGGGGAAGCTGTCCAAGAGACCGCGCTGCACGGCATGCAGGTCGAACCGGGCGTTGCCGCCCAGGGCCAGGCACTCCTCGACGCTGTGGCCGGCATGCCACTGCGTGCGCCCGGTGCCGTAGTAGTAATCGTCGTACTTGAAGCGGTCCTCGCCGTTGCCCCAGTCCAGGTACACCGACGGCACGCCGTAGGCTTCGGCCAGGATCAGGCCGTGCAGGGAACTGGAGACCACCAGTTCGGCGGCCAGCAATTGCCGCACGAACCCGGCCGGCTGCCGGTTGGGCAGCACCAGTTGGTCCTTGTAGCGCGCGTATTTGTCCGACGGCTCGTTGAAGTGCGGCACGATCAGGAACGGCTGCCGCGTGGCCGGCGGCGCCAGCGCGTCGCGCGGAAAGAACAGCGGCATCAGCAGTCCCGGATCGCCGTAGATCTCCGGCACCTGCAGCCCGCGTTCCTGCAGGAACGCGCGGGTCTTGGGTCCGCGCACGGCACGCACGTCCAGCATGCGGAAGCGATGCCGATCGGCCGGGATCTTGCCGTTGACGCCGCTGCCCCACACCGTGTCGCCATCGCTGGCGAAATGCAGCACCGAGCCGATCGCGATCAGGCGCTTGCGCTTGTCGCGCTTGTCCAGCAGGGTCCGGTCGCGCTGTGCCAGCACGTTGGACACGATGATCTTGGACAGGTGATCGCCGACGTTGATCTCCCCGTTCTTCGGCTTCCACCAGAACAGCGCGCGGCGTTCTTCGTAGTCGATCCATTTTTGCAGTGCGGACAATGCGAAATCCTCCCTTGTGTACGCGAACGCCGTTCGCGGGCGAGCAAGCTCCGTGTCAGGCGGGGTCGCCTGCGAAAAGCCGGGTTTCCGGATAGGCCGACGGATCCAGGACGCGGTCGGTGGTCTCGGACCAGCTCAGGCATTGGCGGTGGCGCACGTGCGGCGCATGCAGCGCTTTCTCGATCGCCGCGACGATCGAGGCCTCGTCGCCCGGGGTATAGCCGAAGCGCGATTGGTAGCTGCCGACCACCGCGTTCGGACACACCGCGGGCAGCCCGAAGAAGTCGTACTGCAGCAGCTTCATCGAGCTGTCGGCCAGATACACCGGCACCTGCTCCGAGGCATACGGTGCGATGCCGAAGCGCGCGTGCTTGATGTAGCCGATGGTCTCGGCGTGCTTCATCTCGCCGTACACCACCACGTTGTCGCCGTAGCCCGGCGCGCGGCCCATGCCCGAGCCGATCACGTGGAAGGTGACCTGCGGGAAGGCGCGGCTGGCGGCGACGAAGAATTCCGGATCGAACAGCATCGAACCGACCGCCACCGCATGGATGCCCTCGCCGTACGGCGACGGATCGCCGAGCGTGTCCAGGTTGTGGTCCACGCCATGGCCGACGTGGAACACGTTGTGGCGGCTGGAAATCTCATCGGCCATCGCCGGCGACACCAGCGCGATCACGTCCAGGCTCGGCGCCACGCGGTCGAACTCGCGCTCGATGAAGTCGGCGACGTTGATCGTGCTCAGGCCGTCGGAGGCGCGGTAGACCTTGCGCGCGGTCGGATTGATGCGCGCCGCCAGCTCGATGAAGGCCACCGCGATGCCGCTTTCGAACACGATCACATCCGCTTCCTGCATCCAACGCAGCAGCGTGGCCGGCGGCTTGGCCGCGTACAGCTTGAACATCAGGTCTTCCAGCGGCCGCAGCCAGCGCCGCCGCGTGTTGAACGGATGCACGGGCGCGCGCCACAGGTAGCAGTCCACGCCGTTGTGGGTGACCACGGTGTTGGCGGTGGCATCCAGCGGCAGCCGCAGGTCGCCCTTCATTCGCGACAGCAGGCTGTAGCGCAGCGAGAAGAAGCGCGTGGTGCCGCGCTTGGCAAGTTCGTCGGCGATGAAGTGGATGTTGGCGCGGCGCGGCGTGCGGTAGTCGTGCGCCGACAGCACCAGATAGCACGGCGGGCGCCCGGCAAGGGCGGCGGCCGGTGCCGCGGCGAGCGTCGCCGATGCGGAAGAATCGCTCATGCCATCGCTCCTTTGCGGTAGAGGGGTGTCGGGGAAAATCGCCGGATCGCGGGTCATCGTTTGGCCCTGGCATCGCGCAGCAAGGTGCGCATGTTGAGGATTGCCATCACGTCGCGGCGGAACGCCGGCCACAGCGCGAACACCAGCACGCAGCCCAGCGCCATCGCCGCGCCGCCCACCGCCAGCTGCTGCCACAGCGAACTGCCGCCCCACTGCTGCGCGGCGAAGTACGCCGCCACGCCGGCCGCGCCGTAGCCGAGGATCGCGCGCAGGCCGTTGTTGAACAATTCCAGCGCCGGCACCTGCGGCGCCACCTTGGCGATCCAGATCACCGACAGCGGCCACATCACCAGCAGGCCCAGCGTGTAGCCAACGGTCACGCCCATCACGCCCCAGGCCGAGCCGGCGAAGATGCAGGCGATCAGCATCACCCGCCCGACCACCGAATACACCAGCTGTTCGCGCATCAGGCCATGCGCCAGGAACACCCAGTAGGTGGCGTAGGACGCGGTCTGGAAGATGCCGCCGAGAGTCAGCACCTGGAACAGCGGCACCGCCGGCCGCCATTGTTCGCCGAGCACCAGCACGATCAGCGGCAGCGCCAGCGCGCAGGCGCAGGAGAACAACGCCACGATCAGATGCACCATCACCGTCTGCCCGCGCAGCAGGAAGCTGCCGAAGCGCGGCGGATCGTCCTGCAGCTGCGACAGCACCGGCAACGCCACCGAGGTGGCCGGCGCATTGATCTGGTTCAGCGGCATCATCAGCAGCTGGAACGCGCGGTTGTACAGGCCCAGCGCCTCGGCGCCGATGCGGTGGCCGATGATCACCTGGCCGACGTTGCGGCTGGCGTAGCCGAGCAACTGCGCGGCCATCAGGTTCCAGCCAAAGCTCAGGAATGCGCGCATCGGCGCGTCGCGGCGATAGCCGCGCGGCAGCCAGCGCGCGCAGGCGCCGGCGATCGCCAGGTTGACCAGCGCCTGCACCACCTGCTGCCAGACCAGCGCCCAGTAGCCGTAGCCGGCCAGGGCCACGCCGACGCCGGCGATCAGGCCCATCACCTGCGCGCCGACATCGCTCAGCGACACCTGGCCGAAGCGCAGCCCGCGGCTGAGATGCGCGCGGTACTGGGTGGTCATGCCGTTGAGCAGGAAGGTCACCGCCAGCGACTGCGAGATGCCCAGCAGCGCCGGTTCGCGATAGAAGTGCGCGATCCACGACGAGGACAGGAACACCACGATCGCCAGCACCAGGCCGATGCCGCTGTTGATCCAGAACAGGTTGTCGCGCTGCTCGCGGCTGACGTGCTTGGCCTGGATCGCGGCCGAGGACAGGCCGAAGTCGCGCAGGATCTCGGCCATGCCGACGATCGCGGTGACCATCGCCATCAGGCCGTAGTCGTACGGCGTCAGCAAGCGCGCCAGCAGCACGATGCCGCCGAACTGCACCACCATCTTCGCCAGCTGCCCGGCCATGGTCACCGCGGCGCCACCGGCCGCGCGCGAACCCAGGCTGCGCTCCGGCGGCGCGGCGGGACCCGGGGTTTCGGTCGCGCTCATGCCCGTGCCTCGCTGCGCACGCCGCGCGCATCCAGATAGCTGCGGTAGTGCTGCACGCCGATCGCGCTCCAGTCGCGCCGCGACAGGTCGGGCACCGCGTCGGCGGGCAGGCGCTGCGCCTGCGCCAGCGCGCCGGCCAGCTGCGCGGCATCCAGCTCGCCGCGATACAGCAGCACCCACTGCGGCCCGACCTCGTCGGCGATCGCCGCCGTGGCCTCGTTCCACGGCGCCAGCACTGGCCGCGCCAACGACAGGGCCAGCAGCAACGTGCCGGAGTTGTGCATCTGCCGATACGGCAACACCACCAGTTCGGCCTCGCCGACTTCGCGCGCCAGCACCTCGTCTTCCACGTACTGCAGGCGCGCGCTGATCCGCGGATCGGCGGCGCAGGCCTGTTCGACCACGGCGCGGATATCAGAATTGATCGGATTGCCGGCGATGCGCAGGCTCAGCGCCGGATCGGGCAAGGCCTGCAGCGTCGCGACCAGGGTTTCCACGCCCTTGTACGGGCGCAGCAGGCCGAAGTGCAGCAGCCGTCCCGGCACCCGCGGCGGCTGCGGCATCGCCGCGTACCAGTCGCGGTAGTGGCCGTGCAGGATCGTGTCGGTGGCCGGCGCACGCTCCGGGGTGGTCGCGTTGATGCGGATCCAGCGCGCGGTCAGGCGATCGGTCCAGCGCAGCAGCAGCCTTTCGCGCCAGCCCTTGTCCTCGTGCGGGGCCACGTTGTGCAGGGTGCGCACCAGCGGCACGCCGCCGAGCTTGAGCCGCAGCAGCAACAGCGCCATGCACGCCTGCTTGGCCAGCGTGCCCACGGCGGTGGGGTGCCGCATCATGTATTCCGGCCAGTGCACGTGCAGCACGTCATAGCGCGACAGCAGCGCCGCGCGCATCGAGAAGAACCGCAACTGCACCTGCTGCGGCAATGCCGCGTACAACTGGGTCAGGTACGGATTGGTGGTCGCGCTCGGCCGCTCGGTCGACAGCAGCACCGTGACCGGCGGGCCCGGCACGCGCGCATCGCCGCTGCAACGCGGTTCGCCGCTCATCGCCCTCCCTCCGTCTTGCCCAGCACCGCGCGGTATTCGTCCAGATAGGCGCCGACCACATGCTCCCAGTCGTAGCGCTGCGCATAGGCCATGGCCGCCTGCCGTTGCGCGGGGAACGTCGCGTCGGTGGCGGCGGCATAGGCTTGTACCGCGGCGGCAGCGCGCTGCGGATCGGCCGGATCCAGCAGCACGCCTTGCGCCGATTCGCGCACCAGGCGCGCGAACGGCGGGATGTCGCTCAGCACCGGCAACAGGCCGGCGCTCATCGCTTCGACCGCGGCCAGGCCGAAGCCTTCGTGACGCGACAGGCACACGAAGTACTGCGCGCTGCCGAGCAACTGCGCCAGTTCCTCCTGCGACGGCGCCACGCGCAGCTGCACGCGGTCCTGCAGGCCGCGTTCGGCGATCGCCTGCAGCAGATCGGCCTGGGTGAAGTCGTATTCGCGCCCGGCCACGATCAGTTGCCAGGCAGGATCCTGCGCCGCCAGCGCGCGCAGCAGGTCCAGCGTTTCCAGCAAGCCCTTGTTGACCGACCAGCGCCCGAAATAGATCAGCGTGCGCCCCGGCATGGCGCTGCCCTGCCCGGCGAACTTGCTCACGTCCACGCCGTTCTCGATCACCCGCAGCCGCTGCGGCGCGACGACCGCCGAGAACACCTGGCCATCGTTCTCGCTGGTCGCCACGACCCGCGCGTAGGCCCAGGCCGAGGCCCGGGTCAGCGTCTTGAACCACAGCATCTTCAGCCGCGAGGCATAGGTGGTGTGGAAGAAGCCGCCATGGGTGGAGACGATCATCGGCGTGCCGTGCAGCACCCGGGTCAAGGCCAGGAAGTCGTAGAAGAAATCGATGCCGTGCACGTGCACCAGATCGGCGCCGCGCAGCGCGGCCAGCACCTTCGGCGCCAGCGGATAACGCGAGGACCCGCGGAACGGCAACCGCACGATCGGCACGTCCTGATACGCATCGCGCTGCGCGAGCCGCTCCTGCGGCCGGGTGAAGACCCGGTCCAGGGTGACCACTTCGACCTGGTCGCGGCCCTGCTGCAGATGCCGGCGCGCGATGTTGAGCACGACCTCCTCCATGCCGCCCACCGACGGATGGAACTGGCGCACGACGTGAACCACCTTCATTGCGCGCTCCCGCGGGACCACATACAGCATTGCGATAGCGCCATCAGTTCGCCTCCTGTCTTGCCGGCTCGCGCCGCAGCCCGATCATCCACGGCGCCACGCGCACGATCACCGCGCGCATCGGCACGCTGGCGAGTACCGCCACCACGCTCACCGACACCGCCCAGGCCGGACCCCAGGCATCGCCGCGGACCAGGCCGGTGCGGCTGGCCACCCCGGCCATGACCGAGAACAGCAGCGTATGCGTGCACAGGATCAGCAAGGTGTTGCGTCCGATCCACTGCACCCACGCCCACTCCTGCACCAGCCGCGCCGCGCACAGCGCCATCGCGCTGCCGAGCAGGCTGGCGGCGAGGAAGCCCAGCGGCGAATGCCCGAACTTCATCATGTTCACGTCCACCCGCCCGTTGTTCCAGGCGATCGCGAACCACGCCGCGCCGAGCAGCAATGCGGCCAGCGCGTTGCCCATGCGGCTGGTCGGAAGCAGGCCGCTGCGCTTGGCTGCGGCCGCGCCGATCGCGAAGAAACACAGCGACACCGGTAGTACATCCAGCGCAAAAGGAAGCCGGTAATCCTGGGTCGGGAACCAGATCGCCCAGCCCCAGGCCAGCAGCAGCGACAACACCGCCAGCACTTCCAGCGACAGGCGCCGGCGCAGGTACAGATAGCTCAGCGTGGTCACGAACAGGGCCGGCAGGAACCACAGCGCCGGCATCACGTAGAGCTTGGGGCCGATGCCGCTGACCAGGCCCAGCAACGGTTCCCACCACGGCCGGTCGCCCCATAGCTGCGCCTTGGAACCGATGTTGCGGGTCAGCATCCAATAGCCATACGCGACCAGGAAGAACGCCAGATACGGCAGCAGCAGGCTGCGCGCCAGCTTGGTCCAGGTCGCCATGCCCAGCGGCCGCTTGCCGAACGCCTCGCCGACCCAGCCGGACAGCACGAAGAACATCGGCACGTGGAAGCTGTAGGCCAGGATCACATAGGCATGCGGGATGCCCTTGGCGTGGCCGAACACCACCAGCAGGATCGCCAGCGCCTTGGCCGCATCGATGCGCGCATCGCGCGTACCGCGCACGCCGCTGCGCGCCGGCTGCTCGGCCAGCACCGTCTGCAGGGCCGGCGTGGAGGCGCTCATGTCGCCGCCGCCGCACGCGGCGTGGTGTCGGTTGCCGGCGGCAACGCAGCCGCCGCTGCGCGCCGCGGCACCATCTGCCACAGGCAGCCGCAGACGAACCACCACAGCGCCGCGGTCTTGATCGAGAAGTAGCCGTTGGAGACCAGCAGGCTCAACGCGAACGCGAAGATCAGCAGGTTCTTGAACAGCTGGCCCTCGATCGTGCGCATCAGCATCGCGAACGAATAGGCGAGCAGGAACGCCAGCACCAGCACCACCGACTGCGAGGAGATGAAATAGGCGATGCCGCTGTCGAAATACTTGTACGGCGTATCGAAATCCAGGCCCAGCCACGCTTCGGCGGTCATGTTGCGGATCGAATACACGGTGAAGAACACCCGCCCCAGGGTGGTGTCTTCGTAGCTCTGGATGCCGGACGCCCACACCATCAGCCACGCGCCCAGCAACACGCCGAAGAAGATCAGGAAGCCCAGGCGCTGGTCCATGCGCAGCAGCAGCGGCGTCAGCGCCACCATCATCACGCAGGTGCCGGCGGCCAGGCGTCCGTCCGAGGCCACGATCAGGAAGCCGATCATCGCCACCGACGCGGCGATGCCCACCGGCCGCATCCAGCGCCAGAAGGTCAGCAGGATCGCGGTGAAGAAGATGATGAAGTTACCCATCGTCACCGGCTCGATGAACACCGAAGAGGCACGCGGCAGGTTGGAGGACGGCAGGAAGTTGCGCGCGCCCGGCCGGGTCGCGCTGACGAACAGATTGCTGTCCTGGTTCCAGAAGCTCGACGCGCTGGCGCCGCGCGCATTGACGAAGTAGCTCTTCGGGTTGACCACATCGCCGTAGACCTTGGGCAAGGCCAGTTCGAACGCCGCCACCAGCGACACGATCAGCGCCATGCGCAGAAAAAGTTTGGGCAACGAACCGGTATAGGCCGCGCCCAGCACCAGGAACGCAAACGGGATCAGCGCATCGCGGAAGAACTTGGGATCGATCGACCAGACCAGGAACAACCGCACCAGCATCAGCAGCGCCAGCAGGCCGATGCCGGTGAACACCATCGCCGTGCGCTTGCGGTCCAGCGACCACAGGCCGATCAGGAAGCAGGCGCCGTAGATCGCCAGTTCCGCGACATAGGTCATCGCCGGGCTGACCCGGAACACCTTGGCGTTGACCACCGCGAGCAGGAAGTTGTAGCCGATGGCGAACAGCAGCACCAGCTCGATCAGAAGATTGTGGCGCTGCTCGCGCAGCGTCATCGGCGGCGCAGCGATGGCGGCGTTCAGCACGCGGCACCTCGCTGCGCGACGCGACGCGCCAGGCGTTGCGACAACGGCCGGCGCCACGCACCAACGGCGGCACGCCAAGCGCGCACGGCACTGTGGCAAGCGACCTCGATGGCGCTGCGGCACCCGGCCCGGCCGCCGCCGTCCCCGCCACCGGCGGCGACGACGGGGCGGCGCCGGCAGTGGGGACGGTCGGCGCGATAACGGTACATCTGGCGCATCAGTAGGCGGTCTTCTGCCCAAGCACCTTCACTGCGGTGAGCACGATGATCCGCGTATCCAGCCACAGCGACCAACGCCGGATGTAGTCCAGATCGTATTGGATGCGCTTCTTCATCGTCCGCAGCTCCGGCGTCTCGCCACGGAACCCGTTGACCTGGGCCCAGCCGGTGATGCCCGGCTTGACGTAGTGCCGCTGCATGTAATGGTTGATCAGCTTTTCGTAGTGGGTGTTGTGCTGCGCCGCATGCGGACGCGGCCCCACCACCGACATGCTGCCGCCGAGCACGTTGAACAGCTGCGGCAGCTCGTCCAGGCTGCTGCGGCGCAGGAACGCGCCGAACGGGGTGACCCGGCTGTCGCCGCGCTTGGCCTGCACCACCACGTCGCTCGGCTCCTGCTGCACGCGCATCGAGCGGAACTTGTACATGTAGAACTCGCGCCCGCCCAGGCCATGGCGGCGCTGGCGGAAGAACACCGGACCCGGCGAACTCAGCTTCACCCCCACCGCGATCGCCAGCATCACCGGCCACAGCATCGCCAGCGCGGCCAGCGCCACAACCTTGTCCTGCAGCGCCTTGGCAACCACGAAGTAGGTGTTGCGGTCCACCCCGCCCTGGCGCAGGTTGATCACCGGCACGTTGCCGATCTGATCGCCGGACTGGTTGAGCATGCCGAAGTCGAACAGGTCCGGGATCAGCCTGACCTGGATCGGATAGCGGTCCATCTGCTGCAGCAGCTGCTTGATGTGGTCGCGCTCGCCCAGCGGCAGCGAGATCCACACCTGCTCGACCTCGTTGTTGTTGAGGTAGTCGATCAGCGACTCCGGCGTGCCCGCCCCCAGGCAGTGCAGCTTCTGCGGATGATCGGCCACCGACAGGTCGTAGTCGCTGCTGAAATAGCCGACCAGCTGCATGCCCACCCACGGATTGCGGCTCAGGTAGTTGTGGATCTTGACCACCGGATGGCGCAGGCCGACCACCACCACGCGCTGCACGTCCACGCCTTCCGAGCGCAGGTGGTTGAGCACGCCGCGCACCATGGTGCGCGAGACCAGCAGCGTGGCCAGGCTGGTGGCGAACCACAGGCCGATCCACAGCCGCGAGACCTGCTGCCCGAACTGCACCACGAAGGCGTGCACCGCGAACAGCGCGAACACGCCGCCGCAGGCCAGGCTCAGCACCATCATCTCGCGCATCAGGCCGCGCCCGCGCCAGCTGCGGTACAGCGGGAACAGCGCGAAACAGATCACCGCGTACAGCAGCGTGGTGCCGATCGCGACGCGGTAGGACGCTTCCGGCATCCAGTTGCCGAACAGCAGGCGGTGGGTCAGCAACGCACCGGCGACGATGACCGTCAGATCCGACACGCGCAGCAGGATGTCCGCGGCGGCTGCATATTTGGACAGCAGGCGGGGGGACGAAGTTGTATAGGTGGCGCTACTCAGGTCTGCCAGAAGCATGGTCGGGATTCCCATCCAAACTCGGTCGGTGGCATGCGGGGGAACATGCGACGTATGCGAGCCTCGATCTCATCTGCCAGTGGACCGCTGCGGTGCCTTCCTCACCGACCCCAGGTCCACGGCAGCCCGTGTTTATTTCAACAGAACCGCGACTGCGTACAACCGGTCAGGAAAATAATGGAACACCTCTGTACTTAGCTGAACCACGTATCACCTCTCTGAAGAATTTGCGTAGGAAACATGACGATGTGCCTGCGTCGTCGCATCGGTCGCGACCGCGGTCACGGCGCATCGCAGCAGGCGTCGCGTCGCGCGCTTCATGCCGCGGCCGCCTGCGCTTCGCGCAGGAAATAGCGGATCAAGGCGATGGCGATCGCCGAGAACAGGCCGAACACGAATGCCAGCGCCAGGTTCAGCAAGGTCTTCGGCGAACTCGGCTTGCCCGGCACATCGGCGCGGTCGACGATCGACACGTTGTTGGTGCCCACGTTGCCGGCCACGCCGATCTCCTTGTAGCGCTGCAGCAGCGCGTCGTAGAGCTGGCGGTTGGTGTCGGCTTCGCGCCGCAGCATGTTGTAGCGGATGCTGCGGGTCTGCAGATCCAGCTCGTCGTTCTTCAGGCTGGAAATGCGTTCGGACAACAGCGTCTCCTGTTGCCGCGCCGCTTCGTAATCGTTCTTCAGCCCGCTGCGGATGTTGGCGATCTCGTTGCCGATCTGGCGCTTGGTCTCGGCGATCTGGTTCTGCAGGCGCTGCATCTCCGGGTAGCCGGGCTGGAAGGTGGCCAGCTTCTGCTGGTAGTCGGCCGCCAGCTTGGCCTGCTCGGCGCGCAGGCTCTGGATCAGCGGGCTGCTGATCACCTGCGGCAGGCCCAGGCCGTCGCCGATCCCGGCCTGGCGCCAGGCCGACTCCGCCTTGATCCGCGCATCCTGCGCGGCGGCCAGGCGCACGTTCAACTCGCTCATGTTCTGCGTCGGCAGCGACGGCTTGTCGTCGCCCAGCGACACGATCTGCTCCTTGCTGGAGTAGTCGACCGTGTTCTTCTCCGACTCTTCCACCTTGTCGCGCAGCTGCTCCAGCCGCTCGGACAGGTACTTGGCGGCGAACGAGGACGCCTGCAGGCGCCGCTCCTGGGTCGAGGCGATGAACATCTTGGCGTAGGTATTGGCCACGCGCGTGGCCAGCACCCGGTCGGGCGAATCGAAGTTGATCCGCACCAGCCGCGAATCGCGCACCGGCTCGATCGTCAACGCGTCCAGCACCGGGCCGACCAGCGCGTTCTCGGCGGCGGCGGCGCGCGCCTCCGGCGACGGGGCACGGCCATCGCCATTGCCCTGCAGCTTCTCCAGCGCCTCGTCGACCAGCGGCTTGAACGCCGGGTCCTGGGTCAGCCGCGCCTCGCGGATCACCGCGCGGGCCAGCGAGCGGCTGCCGAGCAGTTCGTACTGGGTCTGGTAGAAATCGCGATCCTGCGGCGATTCCACCGGCATCAGGTTGGCCACGTTGGTGACGTTCAAGGACTCGCGCTCGATCTGCAACACGCTGGTGGCGCGATACTTGGGCGTCATCAATAACGTTACCAGCAGCGCCAGCGCGACGACCGCCACGGTGAGGCCGACGATCAGCCAGCGCTGACGGTACAGGGCGTTCCAGTAGTCCAGCAGGCTGATGTCGGCGGGGCTCAGCGGCGCCGAGGAGGTGGTACGGGTGTGCATGCTCGAGGAACTCATCGGTATGCCCGCCAGACCATGACGAACGGGGTCAACTGCACCATGGTGCGCAGCACCACGAGCGCATCGGAGCGGTACACCACGACGATGTCGCCGCCGTAGATTTCAGGATCCGGCGAGGCGCCCTTCTGGATATCGCGCAGATCGAAACGGGCCAGCATCTTCTGCCCGCCGACGTTGCGGAACACCACGATGTTGCCGCGGCTGGCCACATCGCTGACGCCCTTGCCCAGCGACAGCGCCTGCTGCAGGGTCAGCGCCGAGCCGGCGATCGGGTAGATGCCCGGCTCGCCTACCGCACCGGTGACGGTGACCCGGTTGCCGGTGAACTCGTCGACCAGCACCGACACCTGCGGATTCTGCAGATAGCCGTTGCGGTAGCGTTCGGTGATGTCCTTCTGCAAGGCGTTGGCGCTGAGCCCGGCGGCCTTGATGTCGCCGACCAGCGGCAGCGAGATGCGGCCCGCGTTGTCGACCCGCACCTGGCGCTCCAGGTCGTCCACCTGGAATACCTTGATCGTCAGCAGATCGCCGGGGCCGAGCAGGTACTCCGGCTGTCCCATGGAGGCGGCCAGCGGATCGCCTGGCGGCAATTCCGTCAGCATCTTCGGCCCGGCGCTACTGCAGCCAGACAGGAAGACCAGACAAGAAAGGGCCAAACACAATGCCCAGTTGAACGTACCGGAGAGTTTACCCATGCGTGATGCAGACGCCCTCTGTCGAGTGGTTTTGGGAACGCCGCACTCCTCTATCCGGCCAGCGCTCCATCACCGGTCGGGCAAGACGATTGCAGTGTCATTTCCTGCCTGGGACGACTGCCCAGGCCAACAGCGAAGCCTCGTGTTGCAGTGCACTATGGCACAGCTACCCGTCCTCACCAAGACATCTTGCGGCATTTTTTTGACGCTATACCGCGTGGATTCAAGTACATGTCCGAATATTCAGCATGACGAACGAAGCCGCGTCGCAAAATACACGACGTTAACGTGACGCATGTCAAGGCATTGACGGCCCTCGTCCGCAGTTCTCTGCCGGATTTCCGTCCTGGCCGTCGCAGGTCCTGCGGCGGCTCCGGCAGACATCGCATCGACGCCGGTGCGTTTGTCTACACCTTCGTCCGAACCGAACTGACCGCCCTATCGGTGTCGGGCCGGCATCGGCTGAGCGGGCAATCGGCGACCGCCGCATGGGCGTTCATTACGACGACTTCCTGCCGCGGATTCCCGCAGCTGCTGGCTGCGTACCTGTGTACGCCCAGGCCGCGCAAACCCCGCAAAACGAAAAAGGCCCATGTCGCTGACATGGGCCTTCGAAGATGGTCGGGGTAGCCGGATTTGAACCGACGACCACTAGTCCCCCAGACTAGTGCGCTACCAGGCTGCGCTATACCCCGGTAAAAACGTCCGCCGTTGCGGCGGTCACGCCTTGCGGCGAGCTGGCGATTATAGCGGGATTGGCGCGGCCATTCCTAGCCGGTTGCGCCGTTGCCGCTCAGCGCCGCAGCAACTGCAGCACTTCTTCCAGTTCCTGCCGCACCTGCTTGATGATCTGGTTGCTCAGCGCCGACTCCTGCTTGGCGCCCTCGCCCTCCAGGCGCAGACGCGCGCCGCCGATCGTATAGCCCTGTTCGTACAGCAGGCTGCGGATCTGCCGCACCATCAGCACGTCGTGGCGCTGGTAGTAGCGGCGGTTGCCGCGGCGCTTGACCGGTTCCAGGCTGGGAAATTCGGTTTCCCAGTAACGCAGCACGTGCGGTTTGACGTCGCACAGCTCGCTGACCTCACCGATGGTGAAGTAGCGCTTGGCCGGAATCGGCGGAAGTTCGCGGTTACTGCCCGGGTCCAGCATAAGCCTCCACTCGCTCCTTGAGCTTCTGTCCCGGGCGGAAGGTCACCACCGTCCGCGCCGAGATCGGGATTTCTTCGCCGGTCTTGGGATTGCGACCGGGCCGTTGGTTCTTGCGGCGCAGATCGAAGTTGCCGAAACCGGACAGCTTCACCTGCCGTCCCTGCTCCAGCGCATCGCGCAGCACATCGAAGAAAGCATCGACGAATTCCTTGGCCTCGCGCTTGTTCAGCCCGACTTCGTCGAACAACCGTTCGGCCATTTCCGCTTTGGTCAACGCCATTGCCCTGCTATCCCCTACGTCTCAGCCGCGAATCCGCGCATCGTGTTCGCGCGCCAGCGCCGCCACTGCATCGGCGACCACGGCATCCACATCGCGATCCGTCAGAGTGCGCGAGTTGTCCTGCAAAATCAAGCCCATAGCGAGACTCTTGAAACCCGCCTCGACCCCCGGCCCGACGTAGCGATCGAACAGCACCACGTCGCGCAGCAGCGGCCCGACCGCGCCGCGCACGCTGCTCGCCAGCGCCGACCAGGCCACCGCCTCCGGTACTAGGAAGGCCAGGTCGCGGCGGACCGACGGGAACCGCGACAGCTCGGCGGCCCGCGGCAGCGCGCGCGCCGCCAGCGGCGCCAGGTCCAGCTCGAAGCCGAGCACCTCCACGTCGATCTGCATTGCCTGCAGCAGGCGCGGATGCAGCTGGCCGATCCAGCCGATCCGCGCGCCATCGCGGTACACGTCGGCGGCACGGGTCGGATGCGCGAACGGCAACGCCGACGGACGGTAGTCCAGGCGCGCGCCGGAGGCGCTGGCCAGCGCGTCCAGGTCGCCCTTCAGGTCGTGGAAGTCGACCTTGCGCGCCGGCAGGCCCCACTGCAACGCCTCGGCATCGCCGCACACCGCGGCCGCCACCCGCTGCGTCTCCGCCGGCGCGGCACCGGCCGTCGCCGCGGCCGCGAACACCTTGCCCAGCTCGAACAGGCGCACCCGCCCGGCCTGCCGGGCGACGTTGCGGCCCAGCGCCGCGACCAGCCCGGGCAACAGCGACGGACGCATCACCGCCAGCTCGGCGCTGAGCGGGTTGGCCAGCGCCACGCGCCGCTCATCCAGTCCCCACTGGTCCAGCAGCACCGCATCGACGAAGGCGTAGTTGATGGTTTCCAGCATCTCGCGCGCGACCAGCTGGCGGCGCACGCTCAGTTCGTCCAGCTGCGTCTCGCTGCCCATGGCGATGCGCGAGGCGCCGCCCGGCAGCGTGGTCGGCAAGCGGTCGTAGCCGTGGATACGCGCCAGTTCCTCGATCAGGTCCTCTTCCAAGGCGACATCGAAGCGGCGGCTGGGCGCGGTGACCTGCCAGCCATTGCCGGTTGCCACGACCTCCATGCCCAGCGCGCGCAGGATGCGCTCGACTTCGGCGTCGGCGATCTCGATGCCGAGCACGCGCACGATGCGCGCGCGGCGCAGCGTGATCGGCGCCGGCGTCGGCAGGTGCTCGCGCAACTCGGCCTCCACCACCGGGCCGGCGCGGCCGCCGGCCAACTCCAGCACCAGCCGCGTCGCCAGTTCCAGCGCCCGCCGCGGCAGCGCCGGGTCCACGCCGCGTTCGAAGCGGTGGCCGGCGTCGGTGTGCAGGCCGAGCTTGCGGCCGCGGCCCATGATCGCCGCCGGCGCGAAGTGCGCCGCTTCCAGGAACACATGCCGGGTCGTATCGGTGACGCGGGTGTCGTGGCCGCCCATCAAGCCGGCCAGGGCAACCACGCGGTCGCCGTCGGTGACGGCCAGGAAGCCGTCGTCGAGCGTGGCGTCGCGGCCGTCGAGCAGTTTCAGCGTCTCGCCGGCGCGCGCACGGCGCACGCCGACCGGGCCATGTAGCGTCTCCAGGTCGAAGGCATGCATCGGCTGGCCCAGTTCCAGCATCACGTATTGGGTGATATCGACCAGCAGCGACACCGGGCGCACGCCGCTGCGGCGCAGGCGTTCGGCCATCCACAGCGGCGTCTTCGCCGCCGGATCGAGATCCTCGACGACGCGGCCGCAGTAGCGCGGCGCATCGCCGCCCGCCTGCAGGCGCACCTCGAGGCGGCGCTCGCTGGAAACGGCGACCGGCTCGGCCGCGAACGGCAACACTTCGCTGGCGCAGGCCGCGGCCACGTCGTAGGCGATGCCGCGCACGCCGAAGCAATCGGCGCGGTTCGGGGTCAACTTGATCTCGATGCTGGCGTCGGGCAAACCAAGGTAGTCGCTCAGCGCCTGACCGATCGGCGCGTCGTCGGGCAGTTCGAACAGGCCCGACGCATCGCTGTCCAGGCCCAGTTCCTTGGCCGAGCACAGCATGCCGTTGGACTCCACGCCGCGCAGCTTGGCCGCCTTGATCGCGATGCCGCCGACCTGGGCGCCGACCAGCGCCAGCGGCGCGACCAGCCCGGCGCGCGCGTTCGGCGCGCCGCAGACGATCTGCAGCAAGCCGCCCTGCCCGGCATCGACCTGGCACACCTGCAGCCGATCGGCCTCCGGGTGCCGCGTCGCTTCGACGATGCGCGCCACCACCACCTGCTGCAGCGATTCGCCGAGCGGCGTGACCTCTTCGACCTCCAGACCGATGGCGGTCAGGGTCGCGGCCAGTTCATCGCGCGTGGCCTGGGTGGGGACGTGGCTGCGCAGCCAGTTTTCGCTGAATTTCATTGAGAGGCCGGGATTGGGGATTCGGGATTGGAGATTCGTAACAGCGGCTTCATGCGGGACCAGAAACCAGGATGGACCCGCTTTCGCGAATCCCAAATCCCGAATCCCCAATCCCAGCCCTCAGGCAAACTGCCTGAGGAACCGCACATCGTTCTCGAAGAACGCGCGCAGGTCGTTGACGCCGTAGCGCAGCATCGCGAAGCGCTCCACGCCCATGCCGAAGGCGAAGCCGGTGTAGCGCTCCGGATCGATGCCGACGCTGCGCAGCACGTTCGGGTGGACCATGCCGCAGCCGAGCACTTCCAGCCAGCGGGTGCTGCCGTCGGGCTGCTGCCAGGCGATGTCCACTTCCGCGCCGGGTTCGACGAACGGGAAATAGCTGGGGCGGAAGCGCATCTCGAAGTCGCGCTCGAAGAACGCGCGCACGAACTCGGACAAGGTGCCCTTGAGGTCGGCGAAGGTGGAATGCTCGTCGACCAGCAGGCCTTCGACCTGGTGGAACATCGGCGAATGGGTCTGGTCGCTGTCGCTGCGGTAGACCTTGCCGGCGGCGATCATGCGCAGCGGCGGCGCATGCTCGCCCATATAGCGCACCTGCACGCCGGAGGTGTGGGTGCGCAGCAGGCGACCATCGCCGAAGTAGAAGGTGTCGTGCATCGCCCGCGCCGGATGGTGCGGCGGAAAGTTCAACGCCTCGAAGTTGTGCCAGTCGTCCTCGATCTCCGGACCGTCGGACAGTTCGTAGCCCAGCCGCGCGAAGATCTCGGTGATGCGCTCCAGCGTGCGCGTGACCGGATGCAGCCCGCCGCGTTCGCCGCGCCGGCCCGGCAGGGTCACGTCGATGCGCTCGGCCGCCAGACGCGCGTCCAGCGCCGCGCCTTCCAGCAACGCACGGCGTTCGGCCAGCGCCGCGGAGACCGCGTCGCGCGCCTGGTTGATCGCCTCGCCGGCCAGCTTGCGCTGCTCCGGCGGCAGCCCGCCAAGCTGCTTCAGCTGCGCGGTGATGCTGCCGCTCTTGCCCAGCAGCGCGACGCGCAGCTGCTCCAGCGCTTCGGGACTTTGCGCCGCGGCGATGTCCGCCAGCGCCTGTCCGCTCAGGGATTCGATCTCACTCATTGCACTCGCGCCTCACTTCAGCCGACCAACCCGACCCGGATCACGCGATCGGGAGAATCTCGATCACGGGAAAACCCGATATCGGGATGCACAAAACGCAAAAAGGGGAAGGACTCGCGCCCTTCCCCTGCATGTTGGCGATGGCTCCTCGTTGGAAACCCGCACATGGATGTGCGGGCTCCTGCGAGGGACTCGCACTTATGCCGCCAGCGCGCCCTTTGCCTTCTCAGCCAAGGCGGCAAAGCCCTGCGCGTCGTGCACGGCGATGTCCGCCAGCACCTTGCGATCCAGGGTGATGCCAGCCTTGAGCAGGCCGTTCATGAAACGGCTGTAGCTCAGGCCATTGATGCGGGCCGCCGCATTGATGCGGGTGATCCACAGCGAACGGAACACGCGCTTCTTCTGCTTGCGGCCGATGTAGGCGTACTGCTGCGCCTTGATCACCGCCTGCTTGGCGACGCGGAAGACCTTGCGACGGGCGTTGTAGTAGCCCTTGGCCAGGTTCAGAACTTTCTTGTGACGACGGCGTGCCTGGACGCCACGTTTTACTCGAGCCATGGTTCAGTCCTCAGAGGTAAGGCAGCATACGGTCAAGACGGCCAGCGTCCTCGGCACGAACATGGTTCGTCTGCCGCAGGTTGCGCTTCCGCTTGGTCGCTTTCTTGGTGAGGATATGGCTACGGTTGGCGTGGCCGCACTTGTACTTGCCGGAGGCGGTCTTGCGGAAACGCTTGGCCGCCGCCCGGTTGGTCTTGATCTTGGGCATTGCAATGTCCTTGATGGTGTTTTGTCACTGGTCAGGGCGGTGGCTGCGCCACGCTTTCCGTCCGTGCCCGTACCGGCTTGTAAGCCCTTGATCCTCAAAGAATCAGGGCGGGTCCTATTGCCGCGTTGACGGCAAACCCGATGTACTGGGCCGCGCATTATGCCAGGGCTTGGAATGCCTTGCAAATCATGTATTTCGGGATGGGCGCTGGCGCGCCGGGATTCGGGATTCGGGATTCGGAAAGGCTGCGGCATCGGCGGGCGCTTGCGCACCATCGGACAGGGAAGCGCTTGCAGTGCGCTGCTGCCTCGAACGGATACCGGCCCCTGCTTGCGACACCGGATGGGCGCAGCGGGCGGCTTACCCCCGGACAGCGGGCAGCCACGCGCCTCCACCACCAGGCGGCGGCGGGAAGCGACGATCGGAAAACGCGAAGGGCGCCAACAGGCGCCCGGCAGCGGCCGCGCTCCCGCACATGGGCGGGGCGCGATCCTCAAGCTGCTGCGGTCAGCGCTTCTTCGGCGCGATCATCATCACCATCTGCCGGCCTTCCAGGCGCGGACGCGATTCGATGACGATGTCTTCGCCGAGGTCGGCCTCGATCCGCGACGCCATTTCGCGCCCGAGTTCCTGGTGGCTCATCTCGCGGCCACGGAAACGGATGTTGACCTTGACCTTGTCGCCCTCTTCGAGGAAGCGACGCATGTTGCGCAGCTTGATCTGGTAATCGCCCTCGTCCGTGACCGGACGGAACTTGATTTCCTTGATCTCGACCTGCTTGGTCTTCTTCTTGGCTTCGTTCGCCTTCTTCTGCTGCTCGAACTTGAACTTGCCGAAGTCCATGATCTTGCAGACGGGCGGATCGGCCTGCGGCTGGATCTCGACCAGGTCGAGTCCATCCTCTTCGGCCAGCGCCAGCGCTTCGTCGCGGGTCAGCACGCCGACCATCTCGCCGTCCTTGCCGATCACGCGAACGCGCGGGACACGGATCTCTTGGTTCTTACGGTTCTGTTTGTTGTCAGGGGTACTGATGTTGCAATCTCCCAGGGGAATCGGACCGACGCGGGCGGAGGCTCCGCCCGCATCGGGGTTGTCTTACGCCAGTTGCTCGGCGATCAGCCGTTCGGCGAAGGCGGCAACCGACATGGTTCCCAGATCCTCCCCCGATCGCGTGCGCACTGCAATGGCGCCGTTTTCCTTCTCGCGGTCGCCCGCCACCAACAGGTACGGCACCCGCTGCAGCGTGTGTTCGCGAATCTTATAGCCGATTTTTTCGTTCCGCAAATCGACCTCGATGCGGAAGCCTTGATTTGCAAGGAGTTTCCGCACACTGTCTACATAGTCGGCCTGGGCATCGGTGATGTTCATCACCATTGCCTGCACCGGCGACAGCCAGGCCGGGAACGCGCCGGCATGGTGTTCGATCAGGATGCCGATGAACCGCTCCATCGAGCCGACGATGGCCCGGTGCAGCATGACCGGGTGCTGCTTCTGGCTGTTCTCGTCCACGTACTCGGCGCCGAGGCGGCCGGGCATCATGAAGTCGACCTGCATCGTGCCCAGCTGCCAGGTGCGGCCGATCGCGTCC
This sequence comes from Xanthomonas sp. GW, assembly GCF_014236815.1. Lineage (NCBI taxonomy): Bacteria > Pseudomonadati > Pseudomonadota > Gammaproteobacteria > Lysobacterales > Lysobacteraceae > Xanthomonas > Xanthomonas sp. GW. Next base: position 2,138,722 of record NZ_CP051189.1, on the reverse strand, counting down.
TTCAGGTGGTACTCGATCTTCGGGCCGTAGAACGCGCCCTCGCCCGGCAGCTCCTGCCATTCCACGCCACAGGCGCCGAGCGCGGCGCGCAGCGCGGCCTCGGCCTTGTCCCAGGTCGCGTCGTCGCCCAGGCGTTTTTCCGGGCGCAGCGCGATCTTGATCTGGATGTCGTCGAAACCGAAATCGGCGTACACCTTCAGCGCCTGCTGGTGAAACGCGGTGACCTCGGACTCGATCTGCTCTTCGGTGCAGAAGATGTGCCCATCGTCCTGGGTGAAACCGCGCACGCGCAGGATGCCGTGCAGCGCGCCGGACGGCTCGTTGCGGTGGCAGGCGCCGAACTCGCCGTAGCGGATCGGCAGGTCGCGGTAGCTGTGCAGGCCCTGGTTGAACACCTGCACGTGGCCCGGGCAGTTCATCGGCTTGACCGCGTAGGTGCGCTTCTCCGACTCGGTGAAGAACATGTTGTCCTGGTAGTTGTCCCAGTGGCCGGATTTCTGCCACAGCGACACGTCCAGGATCTGCGGGCAGCGCACCTCGCCGTAGCCGCTGGCGCGGTACACCTTGCGCATGTACTGCTCGACCACCTGCCAGATCGACCAGCCCTTCGGATGCCAGAACACCAGGCCCGGACCCTCTTCCTGCAGATGGAACAGGCCCTGCTGCTTGCCGATCTTGCGATGGTCGCGCTTGTCCGCTTCCTCCATGCGCAGGATGTAGGCGTCCAGTTGCTTCTTGTCGGCCCAGGCGGTGCCGTAGATGCGCTGCAGCTGCTCGTTCTTGGCATCGCCGCGCCAGTAGGCGCCGGAGATGCGGGTCAGCTTGAACGCCTTGAGGAAGCGCGTGTTGGGCACGTGCGGGCCGCGGCACATGTCCACGTATTCCTGGTGGTAGTACAGGCCCATCGCGGTGACGTCGTCGGCCATGTCCTCGATCAGGCGCAGCTTGTAGTCCTCGCCGCGCTGGCGGAACAGCTCGATCACCTCGGCGCGCGGGGTGACCTTCTTGACCACGTCGTAGTCCTGCGCGATCAGCTCCTGCATGCGCTTTTCGATCGCCGCCATGTCCTCGGGGGTGAACGGGCGCTCGCTGTAGATGTCGTAGTAGAAGCCCTCGGCGATGACCGGGCCGATCACCATCTTGACCTCGGGATACAGCTGCTTGACCGCATGGCCGACCAGGTGCGCGCAGGAGTGGCGGATGATCTCCACGCCCTCGGCATCCTTGGCGGTGATGAGGCGCAGGCTGGCGTCGTGCTCGATGAGGTCGCAGGCGTCGACCAGGCGGCCGTCGACCTGACCGGCGATGGTCGCCTTGGCCAAGCCCGGGCCGATGGACTGGGCCACGTCCATGGGACTAACGGGGTGTTCGAATTCGCGGCGGCTGCCGTCGGGGAGCGTGATCGTGATCATGGGAGTCGGCAAGAAGGAAAGCGAGGCGGATCGGGCGTTTCCCGCCGCGCGCCGGAAGCCGGCGGCGCAAGGCTCGGGATACAAAGAAGGCGCCACAAGGGCGCCTGCTCGGACAGCCTTGGACGGGGGTTCATGCTGGGACGATGGTAGTGCTCATGTCGCACGCTCGGCCGGCGTTGCCGCGGGCCACCCGTAGTTCCGCATTGAAGAATTAGCAAATGGTAACCCATTTGGCGGAATTGTGAATTCGCACCGTCGGCACACCGCCGCAGCCGCCGCGAATCCCGAATCCCGAATCCCGAATCCCGAATCCCGAATCCCGAGCCTACGCTGCGCCGCAGCAAGTGCTCTCCCGTACGCCATGGCATGCTTCGATCTGTTTTCCCTGCACTGCGAGCGCCGTCATCAAAGGCAAGGCCACATCGCTCGATATCGCCTATCTGGCGGGCGTATCGCAGCCCACCGTGTCGCGCGCACTGCGCGGCAGCCCGGCGGTCAACGAGCAGACCCGGCGCAAGATCCTGGCGATCGCCAACGAGCTGAACTACAAGGTCGACAAGCACGCCTCCAGCCTGCGCCTGCGCAATGCCGGCACGCTGGCGCTGCTGTTCTTCGAAGACCCGACCACCGACGACTCGCTGATCAACCCGTTCTTCCACTCGATGCTGGGCTCGATCACCCGCGCCTGCGCGCGCCACGGCTACGACCTGCTGGTGTCGTTCCAGCAGCTGTCGGACAACTGGCGTGCCGACTACGGCGACAGCCAGAAGGCCGATGGCCTGATCCTGCTCGGCTATGGCGACTATCTGCAGGCGCAGCAGCGGCTGCAGCACCTGGTCGAGCAAGGCACCCACTTCGTGCGCTGGGGCGCGGTGCTGCCGGGGCAGCCGGGGGTGTCGATCGGCAGCGACAACTTCCAGGGCGGCCACGACATCACCGCGCATCTGCTGCAACAGGGCTGCCGGCGCATCGCCTTCCTCGGCGACGCCTCCAACCACTATCCCGAATTTCTGGAGCGCTACCGCGGCCACGCCCAAGCGCTGCGCGCGACCGGATCGGACATCGTTCCCGGCCTGCAGCTGGATGCGATCACCACCGAGCAATCCGGCTACGAGGCGGCGCTGGCGCTGTTGCGCGGCGGCGAACGCTTCGATGCGGTATTCGCCGCCAGTGACCTGATCGCGATCGGCGCGCTGAAGGCCTTGCGCGAACACGGCCTGCGCGTGCCCGAGGACGTGGCCCTGGCCGGCTTCGACGACATCCCGATCGCCGCCTGCGTGGCGCCGGCGCTGTCGACCGTGCAGCAGGACACCAAGCTGGCCGGCGCGGTGCTGGTCGAGACCCTGCTGGCGCAGATCGCCGGGCAGCCGGTGGCCAGCCGCACCCTGCCGGTGACACTGGCGCTGCGCGGCTCCTCGCTGCGCAGCTGATCCCCCGACCGGCCCGCGGACGCGGCCGCAGACGCTGCATTCGCTCCGGGCCGCTAGGCCCACGCGCGCCGGCTGCGTTTTCCTTACGAAAGCAGAATGATTATCATCCGCGAGAGAGCGCCGCGGATTGCCGCGGCTGCACGCCGCCGCCTGGAATGCCGATGCCCTGCCCGCCCCGCTTCCCATCCGCCCTCCGCCGTACCGCCCGCAGCCGCCGCAAAGCGCAGGCAGGCGCGATCGGCTGCGTGGATCGGCACCCGATGAGCGCGGCCATTGCCGGGATCGTCCTGGCCGCCGTGTGCGCGGCGCTGTCCGCGCTGGCCCTGTACGCCGGCTCGCCGAACTGCCGCCTGGCGCCGCTGCGGCGCCTGCGCCGGTTCGGCAACTGGCTGGGCCTGGCGCTGGCCGGTGCCTCGCTGGTGGCGTGGATCGCGCAATTGGGCGCCGGCGCCGGGCTGTGCGCGATGCTGGCCAATTGGATGCTGGCGCTGATGCTGATACCGACCTTCGGCGCGCTGCGCGGCGATCCGGGCCACGGCGTGCGGAGCCGGCCGCGATGATGTGGAGCCGCGGGCTGGCCGGGCTGATTCCCGGTTTCTTCCTGGCCACCGCGCTGACCGGCCTGGTCTGCTGGCTGCCGCCGGGACCGTGGCAGCAGGCGCTGGTCCCGGCGCTGATCGCGTTCGTGCCGCTGTGGGTGGGCGTGGCGATCGGCGCCTATTGCTGCGCCAGCGGGCGCCGCGCCTGGAGCTGGCTGAGCGCGCTGGCGCTGGCCGGCTTCGCCCTGCTGTGGGCGCTGAAGGCCCTGGGCTGGGCGCAATGAGGACATTCGCATGAAACTGCACGCCACCACGCTGCGCACCTTCACCGCGCTGCATACCTGGATGGGCCTGGTCGCCGGCTTCGCCTTGTTCGTCGCCTTCTATGCCGGCGCGATCACCGTGTTCCACCACGACCTGCCGCGCTGGCAATCGCAGCAGGTGGTGCCGGTGCAGACCGTGGACGATGCGCAGCGCCTGCTCGACGCGACCTTGGCGCGGCATCCGCAAGCCAAGCCGATGCTCGGCATGCTGTTCCCCAGCAGCGAATTTCCCAAGGCGCTGATCTACTGGCCCGATGCCGAGGGCGTGTGGCAGATGGCCACACTCGACGACCTGGAGGGCGGGCCGGAACTGCCGCAGGCGGGCCTGGCGACCCTGGTCAACGAACTGCACTACACGCTGGGCCTGCCGGTGGCCGGCGTCTATCTGATGGGCATCGTCAGCCTGCTGTACGCGGTGGCGATCGTGTCCGGGGTGATCATCCATCTGCCGAAGCTGCTCAAGGACCTGTTCGCGCTGCGCCCGGGCCGCAATCTCAAGCAGTTCTGGCTGGATGCGCACAACGTGGTCGGGGTGCTGAGCCTGCCGCTGCACCTGATGTTCGCGGTGACCGGCGCGGTGCTGTGCCTGTCGCTGGTACTGATGGCGGCGCTGAATCCGCTGGTCTTCGACGGCAAGGTGCAGGACGCGGTGCCGGTGGCGATGGACACCGCGCCGGTGCGCAGCGCCAGCGGCACGCCTGCGCCGGTGGGCACGCTGGCCGACTGGAGCGCGCGCGCCGTCGCCGAGGCGCGGCGGCAAGGGCTGCACGAGTTCGAGCCGGTGTACATGAAGCTGCAGCACGCAGGCGACCGTAACGCCACGGTGGAAATCAGCGGCGAGTCGCCCGGCACGCTGGGGCCGACCGGAACGGTGGCGCTGGACGCGGCCAGCGGCAAGGTGATCGCCACTCAGCTGCCCGGCCGCCGCGACGCCAACCACGCCACGCTGACCTCGGCCTACGCACTGCATTTCGGCGAGTACGGCAATGCGCTGGTGCCATGGCTGTACTTCCTGCTCGGCATCGGCGGCGCGTTCCTGTTCTATTCGGGCAACCTGCTGTGGATCGAGTCGCGGCGCAAGCGCCGCCAGGCGCAGCAGGGCCGCGCGCAGATCAACATGGCGCGGGCCACGGTCGGCGTGTGCATCGGCCTGTGCGTAGCGATCTCGGCGGCGTTCGTCGCGGTGCAGGTGCTGGAACGCGCCGCGCCGGACGCGGTGGATGCCGGCATGCGCTGGACCTGCTTCGGCAGCTGGGCGCTGTGCGCGCTGTGGGCGGCGCTGCGCGCGCCGGCGCAGGCCGCGCGCGAACTGTTGTGGACCGCGGCCGCGGTGACCGCGGCGATCCCGCTGGCGCACGGCCTGGCCAGCGGCTGGTGGATGTGGACCAGCGCCGCCGCCGGGCAATGGCCGTTGTTCTGGGTCGATGGCATGGCCGTGGCGATGGCGGTGGGCTTCGCCGCACTGGCACGCGCAACCGCGCGCCGCGCCAGGCATGGCGAACCGAACAGCGTGTGGGCCGAACCGCAGCCGGCGGCAGCGTAACCGCCCATTTTTTTTGTAGGAGCGGCTTCAGCCGCGATCGGATGCGATCGGTAATGCGCGGTCGCGGCTGAAGCCGCTCCTACAGTGGCGGCTCCACGCCGTCCTTCGCCGCCATCAGCCAGTCCAGCCGCGCGCGCAGATCCGAGCGAACGATCGGCGCATCGGACAGGAACACGCGCACGCCGTGCGCCGGCACCTCGGCGCGCAAACCGTCCACGATCTCGACCGCACTGCCGTCGAAGCCGTCGCGCCAGGTGCCCGGCTGCAGGTAACGCCGCACTTCCAGCGTCTTCGGCGCGTCGCTCTTGTTCAGCAGTACCAGCGCGGTCTGAGTGCTGCCTGCATGCTGGAACACCCGATAGAACATCGCCTCGTCGCCGGACAGGCGCAGGTTGAGCTGCAGCCCACGCTGCAGCGCCGGCGTGCGTTGCCGCAGCAACGCGATGCGCTGCAACGGCGCGAAGATCGGACTCTGCGGCGCCGCATCCACCCGCGCTTGTCCGAAATAATTGCGATTGCCGGCGTGCTCGGCGCGGCCGCGCATGAAGCCGGTTTCCGAGCCGTAATAGAGCACCGGAATGCCGCGCGCGGTGAACAACCAGTTGTGCGCATCGATGAAGCCGGCATCGCTGGCATCCAGCCGCGCCATGTCGTGGTTGTCGTAGAAGGTCATCAGCTCGTACGGATTCGCGTACGGGCCGCGCTCAAGGTACAGCGGCGCCTGCAACTGCTCAAAGCCGCCGCGCGCATGCCCGAACACCGTGGACAGCGCCTGCTTCAACGGGAAATCCAGCACGCTGACCCCAGCGTTGCGCGCCCAGGTGTGGCCGGCGATCTTGCGCGCGTCGTAGTCGAAGGCCTCGCCGAACATGAACATGCCCGGCCGCTGCGCGCGGATGCGGCGCACGAACTCGTGCCAGAAACTGTCCGGCATCCAGCCGATAGTGTCGATGCGGAAGGCGTCCGCGCCCTGCCCCAGCCATTGCGAATAGGCGCCGACCAAATACTCCATCACCGCCGGATTGCGCTCGTTGAAATCCGACAGCTCGGCCAGGCCGCCGCCGGTGTTGTAGAACGCATGCAGCGGGTTGTGCACCGGATCCAGCCTGGCCGGCGGCAGGTTCTGGTGATCGGCGACGCGCTTGCCGTCGCGATCGAACACCTGGCCGAACATCGGCTGCCGCTTGGGCATCGTGTACGCCGGCGAGCCATGGTTGCCGACGATGTCCAGCACCACCTTCAACCGTTGCGCATGCATCGCCTGGGTGAAGCCGGCGAAATCCAGACCCAGGCTGGGCAGGTGTTCGTCCAACTTGTAGAAATTGACGCCCCAGTAGCCGTGATAGCCGGTCTTGCCGCGATCGCTCAGGTTGCTGCCCCAGCTGATCGGCTTGCCGCCGGTGAACGCTTCGTCGGGGTTGTCGACGATCGGGGTGATCCACACCGCGCCGAAGCCCAGGCCGCGGATATAGCCAGCATTGTCGACCACGCCCTTGAAGTCGCCGCCCAGGTAGCCGATGTTGTCGCTCTCGCCCGGCGGTGCCGGCAGCGGGATGTCGAAAGTGCGGTGCGCGCCGCCCTGGTCGCGATGATCGTTGCCGGGATCGCCGTTGACGAAGCGGTCGGTGACCACGAAATACACTGCCTCGCTGGCGAACGGCTGCAGCGTGCCGTAGTACTCCGCCGCTGCCTGCGCGCGCGCCGGTGGCGCGACGGCGCCCAGCAAGGCCAGCGCCAGCAGCGAGATCCGATACGTCATTGGCTTGCTCCCTGTTCGGCGGGGACCCGCAGCACGCACAGCGCCGCCAGCAGCAGGCTGACGCCGCCGATGCCCAGCGCGTACAGCGGCCGGCCGCCGAGCCAGTGCGTGAGCACGAAGCCCAGCACGCTGACCGCGACCAACTGCGGGATCACGATGAAGAAATTGAAGATGCCCATGTACACGCCCATCTTCGCCGCCGGCACGCTGTCGGACAGCAAGGCGTACGGCAGCGACAGGATCGAGGCCCAGGCGAAGCCGACGCCGAGCATCGACAGCAGCAGCCACTGCGGATCGCGGATCCACAGGAACGACAGCAAGCCGGCCGCGCCCAGGCACAGGTTGAGCAGATGGCTGAGGCGCAGGCCGACCGCGCGCACCAGCAGCGGAATGGCGATCGCCGCCAGCGCGGCGAAGCCGTTGTAGGCGCCGAACAGCACGCCCACCCAGTTTGCGCCGCCGTTGTAGGCCGCCGAGGTGGTGTCGGTGGCGCCGTAGTGCGTCTGCGTCACCGCCGCGGTGGTGTAGATCCACATCGCGAACAGCGCGAACCACGAGAAGAACTGCACCCAGGCCAGGCGCCGCATCGCCTGCGGCATCGCCTGCACGTCGCGCATGATCGCGGCCAGCATGTGCTCCGGCCGCAGTCGCGGCGCCAGCCATTGCAGCAGCCCGTAGCCGGCGAACAAACCGGCCAGCACGTACAGCATGCGGTCGCCGCCGCTCCAGAAGATCGCCGCCGCGCCGGCAAGGCCCAGCAGCAGCCAGAGCGCCGCGGCGGCATCCGAACGCGGCATGGTAGTCGCGTGTTCGGCGGCGTGCGACGGCGGCGCGTCGTCGAACGCGTGCAGCGTTTCGGGCGGATACTCGCGCGTGCGCAGCACGGTCCAGCCGATCGACAGGAACAACACCGCGCCGCCCAGGTAGAACGCGTAGCGCACCGTGGCCGGCACGTGCCCGGGCGCGGCGGTATTGCTCACGCCCCACTGCGCCAACAGCCATGGCAGCATGCTCGCCACCACCGCGCCGACGCCGATGAAGAAACTCTGCATCGCATAGCCGCTGGCGCGCTGGCGTTGCGGCAACTGGTCGCCGACGAAGGCGCGGAACGGCTCCATCGAGATGTTGATCGACGCGTCCAGGATCCACAGCGTGCCGGCCGCCACCCACAGCGCCGGCGAGTTCGGCATCACCAGCAGCGCCAGCGTGGTGAACAGCGCGCCGACCATGAAATACGGGCGGCGCCGGCCGAAGCGGTTCCAGGTGCGGTCGGACAGATAGCCGACGATCGGCTGCACGATCAGCCCGGTCAGCGGCGCGGCGATCCATAGCCCCGGCACCTGCTCCATGTCCGCGCCCAGGGTCTGGAAGATACGGCTGGCGTTGGCGTTCTGTAGCGCGAAGCCGAACTGGATGCCGAGGAAGCCGAAGCACATGTTCCAGATCTGCCAGAACGACAGCGCCGGCTTGGCGCGCGGCACCGTGCTCATCGGCGCACCTGTACGGCGCCGGCCGGCGCGATCAACAGCGCGGCGACGTCGGCCGCATTGACCACGCCATCGGCGCCGCCCTGGCCGCCGGTGTAGCGCGCGAAGTGCTGCAATGCGCTCATGTTCGCCGCAGGCGCCAGGCGGATGCGGCAGGACTGCCCGGCCTTGAGCGCGAACACGGCGGCGGTGGACTCCTGTTCGCCGATGCTGTGCGGCATCACCACCGGCATGCGCTGGGGCGCGGCATCGCCGCATTGCAGTTGCAGCTGCTTCACCGCAGCTGTGACGCCGGTATTGATCGGGCCGTGCGCGTTGACGTAGCGCAGGCTCAGCCGGTACTCGCCATCGCGCGGCGCGGTCCAGCGCCAGTCGTCGCCACCGGCCAGGCGGACCACGTCGCCGACGCAGACGCTGTGGCTATGCAGCGATTCCCAATGCGCATCGTGCCGGGTCAGGCTCAGGCACTGCACCTGCTCGCGCAGCGGCAAGCGCGCGCCGTTGGCAGCGCTTGGCTGGCGCTGTCCATCGACGTACAGCACCGTGTCGGCGGCCGCCGCGACGCGCCAACCCTGCGCATCGCGCTCGACGCGCGGCGCTGGCGGCGCGAGCGGGGCGAACGCATCGGCGGCTGCGAGCAGCGGCACAGGAACACTCTCGGTGTCGCGCGCGACCAATTGCACGGTGGTCACGCCGTCGTGGGTGTGCGTGTCGCCGGCCACCAGCAGGTCGCCATGCAGTTGCGCCGGCCGCCGCAGCACAATGCGCCGCTCGCGCAGCTGCAGCGCGATCGCGTCGCGTTCGCCGAACAGCATCGGCACCAGGCTCACCGGCAGCTTGGGCGCCACGTTGCCATCGTCTTCGACGCCGAACACGCCCTCGATCACCATCGCCAGATAGCCGGCCACCGACCACAGCTGCCGCGGCGAATTGACCACCGGTCCGCTGAGCGGGCCATCGTCCACATGCGCGGCCTGGCTCAGGAATTCGTAGTTCTCCATGTTCGAGCCGGCCAGCGCGGCGCCGCGCAGCAGCGAGCGCACTTCGAAGGCGATGCGCGCGCTGTCGTCGGTATGCCGCGCCGCGCGCAGCGCATAAGCGCTGACGAACGGCCAGATCGCGCGGTTGTGGTAGATCGGCACGTCCTGCTGCTGCGGCCAGACCACCGGGCTGCCGGCCTCGACCGCGGGATAGCGCGCCAGCGCCTGCCGCGCGCGTTCGCGCGGCAGCACGTCGGCCAGCACCGCCAGCGACAGGCCGAGCAGATCGTAGCTTTCGTAGGCCACCGGATGCGCAGCGCTGCCGAGATAGCTGACGTAGGTGCCGCGATCCTCGCGCCAGAAGCGCTGCGCGATCGCCTGCTTCAGCGCGTCCGCCCAGCCGGCATAGCGCACCGCCACCGCGTTGTCGCCCTGCCCGCGCGCCAGCCGCTCGCCCAGGCGCAGCGCCTGATAGTGCAGCACGTTGGTGGACAGCGCGAACGACTCGGCGATGAAGCGCACGTCGTTGCGGGTCCAGGCCGGATAGGTCTGCTCGCGCCAATCCAGGAACGAGGTTTCGCCTCGGTACAGGCCGATGCGCGGGTCGAATGCGAATGCGCGGTCCTGCGCCAGGGTCGCCTCGAGTGCGGCACGGGTGTCGGCGGCGAATTGCGCATCGTCGAGCAGATGCCGCGCGGCCAGGAACCAGACCACGCGGTCGCTGCTCACCGGCCAGCTGCCGCCGGAGCCGGTGTCCTGGGCCACGAACAGGCCGGGCAGCGCATCCGCGCCGCGCATCGCCGACAGCTTGAAGCGCAGCGAGCGCCGCGTGCGCTGCGGATCCAGCCGCGCCAGCGCCAGATCGGCGGCATAGCTGACGTCGCGGGTCCACACGTAGGGCCAGCGTTCGCCGGTCTGGTAGCAGTCGCACGGCAGCGGCTTGCCGTGGTCGAAGGCGGGATCGCGGATCGCGTCGACCTGGTCGTCGCGCAACTCCTGCTGCGCCAGCGCGAACAGCGCATCGAACAGCGGGCTGGCGGTGTCGCTGCGCAGCGGCTGCGCCGCCAGCGTGCGCGTGCCCTGCGCCGAGCTCAGCACGAAGCCGCCGTCGGCGGTGGCCACGGCCTGCGCGGTCCGGCCGCGCCATTGCAACGACGTCTGCCACGCAGACGCCGACACCGCGGCACCCAAGGTGGCGGCCAAGCAGATCATCTTCAGCATCGAAGCGGCGGACCGGCTCGCGCCCGTCTGCCTCCCTCCCTCTTTGCCTGCATTGTGGGTTCGCCGCACCGGCATGCCGGCACCGCGCTCGCGGCCTCTTCGAGAAGCGCTGCCGACATGGTAGACGCGCCGCAGCGCACCGCGCGCAGCTGCATACGTATTCATCGCTTTGGCCGCAGCGCACTCGCAACCCCTCGCTATAGTCGCCGCACCTGCAACGGCCGCCTTGGGAGGGGATATGCCGCAGCTTCACGCCATCTCACGCGTGCACAAGGCGCCACGCCGGTCGCTGCTGCTCGCCGCTGCGCTGCTGTGCATCGCGCCGCTGCTGCGCGCAGAACCCAGGACCGTGGCCAGCGTGGACTCGCCGGGCAAGGTGCTGCAGGTCGCGCTGCAACTGGACGACGGCAAGCCGAGCTACCGCGTGCAGCGCCTGGGCGACACCGTGATCGGCGAATCCAGACTGGGCTTCCAGTTGCGCGACGGACGCCTGGACCGCGATCTGGCGGTGCTGGCGCAGGCCACGCGCAGTGTGGACGAGACCTGGGAACAACCGTGGGGCGAGCGCCGCTACGTGCGCAACCACTACAACGAACTGCGCGTGGAGCTGGGCGAGCGCAGCGGCCAGCGGCGGCGCTTCGCGGTCGTCTTCCGGGTCTACGACGACGGTCTCGGCTTCCGCTACAGCTTTCCGCAGCAACCGGGTCTGCGCGAGGCGATCATCGACGAGGAATTGACCGAATTCGACATCGTGCCGGAAGCGACCGCATGGTGGATCCCGGCCGGCGAGCCGATCCACTACGAATACCTGTACCGGCAAACACCGCTGAACCAGGTCGCGCTGGCGCATACGCCGATCACCTTGCGCAGCCGCGACGGCCTGCACATCGCCCTGCACGAAGCGGCCCTGGTCGATTACGCAGGGATGTGGCTGCGCCGCGGCGACCGCCAGCGCCTGCACGCGCAGCTGTCGCCGTCGGCGCAAGGCTGGAAGGTCAAGCGCAGCCTGCCGTTCGACACGCCGTGGCGCACCGTGCAGATCGCCGACCACGCCGGCGGCCTGGTCGACTCCGACCTGATCCTCAACCTCAACGAACCCAATGCGCTGGGCGACGTGAGCTGGGTGCATCCGGCCAAGTACGTGGGCGTGTGGTGGTCGATGCATTTGAACCAGGCAACCTGGGCGACCGGACCGAAGCACGGCGCGACTACCGCCAACACCCGCCGCTACATCGACTTCGCCGCCGCGCACGGCTTCCGTGGCGTGCTGGTGGAAGGCTGGAATCCCGGCTGGAACGGCGAATGGTTCGGCAACGGCGGCGGCTTCGACTTCACCCGGTCGACCCCGGATTTCGACATCCAAGCGCTCAGCGCATACGCCGCCAAGCGCGGCGTGCGCCTGATCGGCCACCACGAGACCGGCTGCGCGGTGCAGCACTACGAAGACCAGCTCGACGCCGCTCTCGACCTGTACGCACGCCTGGGCGTTGACACGTTCAAGACCGGCTACGTCTGCGACGACGGCCAGGTGGATCGGCGCAATCCGGCCGGCGGGCCACTATGGCGCGAATGGCACGACGGCCAGTTCATGGCGCAGCATCACCTGAAGGTGGTGCGCGAAGCCGCGGCGCGGCACCTGTCGGTCAACGCGCACGAGCCGATCAAGGACACCGGCCTGCGCCGCACCTATCCCAACTGGCTGTCGCGCGAAGGTGCGCGCGGCATGGAATACAACGCCTGGGGTCAGCCGCCGAACCCGCCCGAGCACGAGGTCAACCTGGTCTTCACCCGTATGCTGGCGGGGCCGATGGACTACACCCCGGGCATCCTCAGCCTGAAGGGCCGCGACGGCCAACCGATCCCGAGCACGCTGGCGCGGCAGCTGGCGCTGTATGTGGCGATCTACAGCCCGATCCAGATGGCCGCCGACCTGCCCGAGCACTACCTGCAGCACCGCGACGCGTTCCGCTTCATCGAGGACGTGGCGGTGGACTGGGACGACAGCCGCGTCCTCGACGGCGAAGTCGGCGACTACGTGACCATCGTGCGCAAGGACCGCCACAGCCGCGACTGGTACCTGGGCAGCATCACCGACGAACACGGCCGGGTGCTGCCGGTGTCGCTGTCGTTCCTGGAACCGGGCGTGCGCTACCGCGCCGAGATCTACCGCGACGGCGACGCCGCCGACTACCGGCACAACCCGTTCGACTTCGTGCGCGAGCAACGCGAAGTCGGCAGCGGCGACCGGCTGGAGCTGAAGCTGGCACCGGGCGGCGGCCAGGCGATCCGCTTTACGCCGCTGGACGCGGCGACCGCTGCCAAGGGCGATCCAGCGGCTCGCCAATAGCGCATTTCCATTCCGGACCGAGTCGCTGGATGACGTTACCTGTAGGAGCGGCTTCAGCCGCGACGGGCTTTACCGACAAGGCCCGCCAAGATCGAAGTCGCTTAACAGCCTGCACTCGCTCAGGCGATCGGCAAAGCTCTGCGTCGGACGGATGACTGACGCATCCGCGCAACGCCGCCTTTTCCGTCACCCGAGCATGCTGCGCGCAAACGCCTGCCGCCCCGGCCCATCAAGCGGGTCGCGCCCCGTATCCGCATCTTGCTCCCAGGCCTCCGCTCTCCCCATCGGCATGCGTCGACTGCCGCCGCTGCCTGCAGGCCGCGCGTCCACGCACTTCACAGCGCACTGCGCCGCAAATTCCCGCACACCGACTTGGCGATCGCGACACGCCCATGCTTCACCGCCACACGACATCGCCACCGTGGAATCGATTCCAATGCGATGACACCCAGTGAATACGTATGCAGGCCGCGTTCGCAGCGGATTGCCGTGTCTACCATACGTCGCAGTCGCGTCACCGAAAACCGGTGGCGCGATCCCTACATCCGGCCGATCTTCCGGATCAGAAAATTTGCACGACAACATTGCCTGGGAGGGGAAAATGTTGAACCACAAGCGCAATGCGCTGACGCTGGCGTTGGCCATCGCCATGACGCCGATGCTGGCCGCCGCACAGTCCGAGACGCAATCCGGCACCGCTGCTGCGCCGGCGCAGAACCAGGTCACCGAACTGGACAAGGTCCAGGTGACCGGCATCCGCCGCGGCATCGAGAACGCGATCGCGGTGAAGCAGGACGCCACGTCCATCGTCGAGGCGATTTCGGCCGAGGACATCGGCAAGCTGCCGGACGTGAGCATCGCCGAATCGCTGGGCCGCCTGCCCGGGCTGGCCGCGCAACGCGTGGCCGGTCGCGCCCAGGTCATCAGCGTGCGCGGCCTGTCGCCCGACTTCGCCACCACCCTGCTCAACGGCCGCGAAGTGGTCAGCACCGGCGACAACCGCAGCGTCGAATTCGACCAGTACCCCTCGGAGCTGGTCAACGGCGTGACCGTGTACAAGACTCCCGACGCCGCGCTGGTCGGCCAAGGCCTGTCCGGCACCATCGACATGCAGACCGTGCGCCCGCTGAGCTTCCCGGAACGGGTGATCGCCGTCAGCGGCCGCCTGCAGAAGACCTCGCTGGGCAAGGCGGCCGACGTCGACGCCTACGGCAACCGCTTCAGCGCCAGCTACATCGACCAGTTCTTCGACAAGACCCTGGGCATCTCGATCGGCTACGCGCACAGCGACAACCCGATCCAGGAGAACCAGGTCGGCCTGTACGAACCATGGACCACCGAGCACACCGACGCTGGCGAACGCGCCGGCGTCGCTCCGGGCACCTACTTCTCCGACGGCATCAAGGCCTTACGCCGCACCGGCAACAACAAACGCGACGGTGTGATGGCCACCGTGCAATTCCGCCCGTCCAGCACCTGGACCAGCACCTTCGATGCGTTCCACACCGAAGCCGAACAGATCGACACCGCCAACCAGTTCGAACTGAGTCTGAGCGGCAACGGCGAAGATGCCAGCAATCCGAATGCGCTCCTGCCGGTCTTCAGCAACGTCGGGCGCAACGCCGACGGCACCTTCACCGGCGGCACGCTCTCCAACGCGTATCCGCTGGTCAGGGGCATGTACAACAAGCGCAAGGACAAGATCGATGCGTTCGGCTGGAACAACGCGTTCAACTTCGAGAGCGTCAAGCTGGTCGCCGACCTGAATTACTCCAAGGCCACCCGCAAGGAGACCAACCTGGAGAACAACCTCCAGCTGATTCCGCGCCCGCAGTTCGACACCATCGGCGTCGCCGTCAGCCCCGACGGCTTCTCGCAGATCCGCCCCGGCCTGGACTATTCCAATCCCGATGCGCTGTTTCTGACCAATACCATCTACGGCTCCGGCTACGGCAAGGTGCCGCAGATCGAAGACCGCCTGAAGGGCGGACGCCTGTCGGCGACCCTGCCGGCGCCGCAGGCCTTGTCGTGGTTCTCGGATATCGACGTCGGCGTGAACTACGCCGACCGGCGAAAGCAAAAGACTCAGGCCGAGGGCAATATCCTGCTCGGCGCGCAGGGCGAAACCAGCATCGCCAGCGATCTGCAATACGACCCGGTGAACCTGGGCTTCGCTGGTATCGGCTACATCCCGGCCTGGAACGTGCCGGCCGCGGTCGGGCGCTACATGACGTTCAATCCGGTCACCGATCTCGACTATCTGATCCCGAAGTCGTGGACCGTGCAGGAAAAAATCACCACCGCCTGGCTACGCGCCAACATCAATACCGACATCGGCGAAGTCGCCGTGCGCGGCAACATCGGCGTGCAGATGCAGCACACCGACCAGAGCTCGCAGTCCAGCTACTTCGATCGCTCGCGCCCGGCTGGCCAGAACGTCCTGCCGATCGATTCGGGCAAGACCTACAACGACTGGCTGCCCAGCTTGAACCTGGCCTTCGCGTTTCCGCACCAGCAGACCCTGCGCTTCGCGGCCGCCAAGCAGGTCGCACGCCCGCGTGTGGACCAGATGCGGGCCGGCCTGGAGTTCGGGGTCGACACGTCCACCGGCAGGCCCGGCGGCAGCGGCGGCAACCCGCTGCTGGATCCGTGGCGCGCCACCGCGCTGGACCTGTCATACGAGAAATACTTCGACGAAAAGGCCTACGTGGCCGCGGCGATCTTCTACAAGGACCTGAAGAGCTACGTCTACACGCAATCGCGCGACGACTACGACTTCTCCGACTTGGTCGCCAGCTACGTCGTGCCGCCGGGCATGACCGCACCGGTGCAGACCATCGGCACGTTCTCCTCGCCGCAGAACGGCAAGGGCGGCACCCTGCGCGGCCTGGAGCTCACCGCTTCGCTGCCGCTGGACATGCTGACCGACAGCTTGCGCGGCTTCGGCGTACAGGCCAGCGCCACGTTCAACGACAGCGACATCAAGATCCTCGACCCAGAGAGCGCCTCCAGCGTGGGCTCAGATCCGATCAGCCTGCCGGGCCTGTCCAAGCGGGTGTACAACTTCACCGCCTACTACGAGCGCAACGGCTTCGAAGCACGCGTCAGCCAACGCCGGCGTTCGGACTTCATCGGCGAGATCGGCAACTTCAACGGCAACCGCACCCTGCGCTACGTGGTCGGCGAGAACGTGACCGATGCGCAGCTCAGCTATACCTTCGGCGACAGCAGCACATTGGGCGGATTGACCCTGCTGCTGCAGGCCAGCAACCTGACCAACGAACCGTACCGCACCTATGCAGGCAGCAAGGACCGTCCACTGGAATACACCGAGTGGGGCCGCACCTACGTGCTCGGGGTGAACTACAAGTTCTAGGCCAACGCTCCGTGCCTGCAGCAAGCCCGCCGGCGCGATGCCGGCGGGCTTTTTTTGTGCCCAGTGTGCTGTGCCGCGACGCACGGCGAGACGTATCGATCCGCCAGTCCGACTTGGAGCAAACCGGCGATGCCGGCGCGAAAATAATGATGGCGCAGGCGATTGCCGCCCGTCTTTTGCCTATGCCAAATGCACAGTGGCCAGGGCTGCACCGATGCCAGTGTCGGTGTCGTCCGCAACGAGACGGCCATATGCATCGCAAGAAGCGCTTTCGCCCAAGGAGCGTGGACAAGCAAGACTTCAGTCAGGGCAACGGCTTGTGTGCACGATAGGACAACGCAAGCCAATGCTTCGCAACCCGCTCGCGCTCTGGGCGCTGCCATGGCGGCACCATGCGGGTTTTGGATATGTATCGCGAGCAGCGGTCCGCACGTTTATATCGAGCGCAGCGGCATGCAGGAAACAGGCGAACGTCCTGCGCCATGGAGGAACTCTGCACTGCCAGGCCCGACAGCGTCAGCCATCGGGAAGAAGAACGGCGCTTTCGCGGCCTGGCACCCAGACAGCGGAACTGGAGGATTGCGCGACGGCTACACGCCTTCCAGGCAAACCATCGCATAACCGGGCAGCTGCAGGCCGCCGTCGACCTTACCTGTGTCGATACCAGGCACTGCCAGCTGTCGCCATTGCCCCTCGGACAACGCCACCTCGGCCGCTTGCGCCGACAGATTGAATGCCAGCAGCAGCGTCTGCTGCGCATGCCGGCGCTGGAACATCAGCACCGGCTCGGCGGTCTCGACGAACACGATATCGCCTTCGCGCAAAGACGCATGCTGTTTACGCCAGGTCTGGAACTGCTGGAACGCGATCAACACCGAATGCGGATCGGCCAGCTGCGCCGCCACCGACTGCGCGCGATGCGCCGGCGCCACCGGCAACCACGGCTTCCCGGTACTGAAGCCGGCTTGCGCGCTGTCGTCCCACGGCATCGGCGTACGGCATCCATCGCGGCCCTTGAAGCTCGGCCAGAATGCGATGCCATACGGATCCTGCAGTGCCTCGAACGGCACCTCGGCTTCGTCCAGGCCCAACTCCTCGCCCTGATAAACGCACACCGAACCGCGCAACGAACACAGCAGCGCGATCAGCAGCCGCGCGAACGCAGGCGTCTGCGCGCCGCGCCCCCAGCGCGTCACCGCACGCTGCACATCGTGGTTGGAAATCGCCCAGCACGGCCAGCCTTCGGTCATCGCCACTTCCAGACTCGACACCGTCTCGCGGATGTAGCGCGCGCTGAAATCGTCGGTCAACAGCTCGAAGCTGTAGCCCATATGCAGATGCCCGGCCCGCGTGTACTCGGCGGTGGTGGCGAGCGAGTCCTCGGACGAGATCTCGCCCAGGCTCACCGTGCCTGGATAGCGATCGAGCAGACCGCGCAGCTTCTGCAGGAACGGCAGGTTCTCCGCCTGCGTGTTGTTGTAGTAGTGGTACTGGAACGCATACGGATTGTCCGGACTGAAGCCCCGCCCCACCCGTTTTTCCAAAGGCTTTGGCGGATTGTCCCGCAGCAAGGGATCGTGGAAGCAGAAATTGATCGCATCCAGACGGAACCCATCGACCCCGCGCGCGAGCCAGAACTCGACATTGTCCAACGTGGCCTGCTGCACCTCGGGATTGTGGAAGTTGAGGTCCGGCTGCGACGACAGGAAGTTGTGCAGGTAGTACTGGCCGCGACGCGGCTCCCACTGCCAGGCGACGCCGCCGAAGATCGACATCCAGTTGTTCGGCGGCGTGCCATCCTCGCGCGCGTCCGCCCAGACGTACCAATCGGCCTTGGGATTGTCGCGGCTCTGGCGGCTTTCCTTGAACCACGCATGCTCCACCGACGTGTGGCTGAGCACCTGATCGATCATCACCTTCAAGCCCAGCGCATGCGCCTTGGCCAGCAAGCGATCGAAGTCATCCATGGTGCCGAACAGCGGATCGACCTCGCGATAGTCTGCGATGTCGTAGCCGAAATCGGCCATCGGCGACTTGAAGAACGGCGAGATCCAGATCGCGTCCACGCCAAGCGACGCGATGTAGTCCAGCTTCTGCACGATGCCGGGCAGATCGCCGATGCCATCGCCGTTCGCATCGAGAAAGCTACGCGGATAGATCTGATAGATGACGGCACCGCGCCACCATGGAGCCTGAGTCATGCAACGCCCCCCTTCGGGCAGAGATCACGCGCGCAGTGGGCACGCGGAAAGCTGCGTTAGGGTAACGTCGATGTGCGAATCGAACAGACGCTTGCATACGTATTCAGCGAAAACGGACCGTGACTTCGGAGATAACAAGCGGGCAACTATTGGATCACCATCGCCCGCGTCGCCACACAGACAATCAGCGACGCATGCAGCGAATTCACCACCAATTCCATCGCCGATTTCCGCGACTAGCCAGTGGTCACCTTGTAATCCTTGAACAAGATACACAGCGTCAGCACGCACATAGCCGTCGCCGTCGCCCACCACGACATGCGAATCAGTGGCGACCACCGAGCGCGCAAACCGTTCAAGTTTATCGCGCCATCGAGGGCGTCGGCTCTCTCGACTCAATTTGCTGCGTCTGCGCCTCACGCACTTCCTCTGCCATCTGCCGCGTGCATTCTTGCAACGACTGCACTTGCGCCTGTTCGCGATCCACGTAAACCCGGTGCATCGCCGGATCGTTAAGCTCGCCCTGAACGCCGATCAAGCCACGGCCATCCTTGCGCAGCACAACGTGATCGATCTGATCAAGAGCGTTGACCTTTGCCCCAAACGCCATCTGTCCGGCAGCCTGCTCCATAGCCTGGCCATCGGCCAAACCGCCGCGTTCACCCAAGCCTTCCAACTATCGCAAGACACCGGCACACAATGAAACATCCAAAAAACATTGAAGATTATATTCAATACTTTTTAAAGACAGGCTCTGAACACTCGGATAAAGCCACTCTACACTCGCCTTTTGCAGACGCCTCACATTTAGACTTCGCTCGACTGACCGCTTCCTCTACAGTTGCTGCAGTAACAAACGTAGTTCCGGCTCCATCCACGGGATAAACCGCCGCAACGCACTGATTGTTATAGGTGAAGTCGACGGTGCATTTTTTTGCACCAGAACTCTGGCAGTTTTGCAACGCAACATCTTCGGCTTCTTCTTTGGACAACCTACCCGAACTCACGCCACTCTTGCCGCTTGGCGAAGTTGCAATACTTCCCCATGTTTTAATCCATTCCCCCGTAGGGCGTGGAGGCGCTGCCCCCTGATCATCAGGAAGACATTGAGCGCTCCCAGGCTGGACTCCACCAGGACAGCGAGTCTGTGCAAACGAGGCGCTCGAAAATACAAAAAAAACGACGGGCAATAAAATTGCCCTATATCTAATAAAATTCATGCCATTGAACTCCAAAAAATAAAAACATCAAAAATTCTATGAATTTAAATTGTTAGCCTTACCAAGCCGTCCCGGCTCTTGCTGAGGTGAGGAGGATTGAGCACCAGTGACTGTATGATTCATAGTATTAGCGGTTGTTTCTTGCCGTGCTGTAGTGTTATGAGCCGGCGCCTGCGGCGTATAAGGCTGCCCCGTCGCCGGGTCCTTACCTACCTGACCCAGCTGCGAATACGCATTGAACTGCCCCAGGGTGCCCTGGAAGAACGCCGCCGCCATCGGCGGTGCGGTCAGGATCAGCGTGCTCAGTACCAACCCGATCCCTCCCTGCTGCAACGCCATGCTCATCACGCCCTCGCCTGCTGTGCCATTGGTGGCCGCCCACTTCGCAATGAATCCCGCCGCTACCGCCGTCGTCACCTTCGTCGCCAGGCTCACCGTGAACGTCAGCACCGACAACGAAAACATCGTCCCGATCCCGTACAGCAACCACTTCTGGAACAACGACTTCGTCGCATCAAATAGCAGGCACAGGATGAACAACGGCCCAAAGCCGATGAACAAGGCGATCGCCAGCTTGTTCAGCAGCAACAGCGAACCGCCCACCACGCCAGGACCGGCCATGCCTATGCCCGAGAACATCCGCGCCCGATCCTTCTCCTTGTCGCGCTCCGGATCGCCCGCCGTATTGATCTGGTCGATGATCGTCATCCCCACCTGCATCAGCGCCAGGTTCTTGTCGATCTCCTTGTACGGGCTGTCCGAACTCCCCGTCACCGTTTTCACGATCGCGCTGCTCAGCCCGTCCGTCGCCCTCCAGTAGAGGCTGGTCTCGTCTCCGTTCGGTTTGGCCGCGGACACCATGCCCATCGCCACACCGACAATCAGCGATGCGCGCAGCGACGTCACCACCAACTCCATCGCCGACTGTCGCGACTGACCGGTGGCCACCTGGTACCCCTTGAACAAGACCCACAGCGTCAGCGCACTCATCGCCGTCACCGTCACCCACCACGACATGCGGATCAAGAGCGACCACTGAAAATAGTCGATCTCGTCGCGCAGAAAGTTGTTGATGAGCGTAAATAAGGCGTAATTGCCAAGGTTGCTCAACAAGCTCGTCACATCCGGCATAAACTACTCCATAGCGCGGCGCATTCATCGCTGAACGCAATTCCTACGAACCGATCCCCTAAAAAAGGACTCGGCACAATGCGAATCATCAATCGATGTCTAATTTCTGGAAACCCTTGGGTTTCGACGACTTTGCGGTTTCCAGCGCTCCTGTCATGACCGCACCGCCAATCATTTTGCTCGCTATGTCTCCCAGCCCGGTCCAGCCCGGGAACAAACCATCGGCCTGCGCTCCGTCCGCCGATGGCGGTTTCTGGCCATTCATCGCGGCCCGCGCCCCCGCCGACTGCACATCGTTCAGAAATGCAAGGCGCTTTTCATAGGCGAACATGGCCGCCTCGGTCTGTTGGCGGTCGATGTCCATCAATGTCTTCAAGGCGATCAGCTTGTTGGTGTTGTCTTCGAGTTTGCCGATTTCTTCCGGCTTGATATTCTGGCGCTCTCTCTCGATCACGCGCAGGCGTTCCAGCCGCTTGGCGGTGATGTCGTACATCGCAACCATGTAGTTGTATTGCGAGTTGCGTGTGCGCGTGATGATTTCGCAAGTCTTCTGCTGTTCGGTGGAAACAGACGTACCCGACGTGGATTTCGCACATTGCGAAATGCCCTCGTCGTCTTTCCTCTTTACGAGCGTTTCCTTCGGCTTTTCAACTTCTTCCCCGCTCGGTTTTTCGCCTGTGCTTTTGCCGATATAGTGGTTATCGCGGATGCTTTTGAGCTTTCCATCCAACGTATTGGTATTTTCTTTATTCTTGTCAATTTGCGTTTGGTCAATCACCCTCCAGTCCGCAAGCGCCGTGACAGGCGCCAGCGCGCAAAGCGCGAACAAGACAAAGACGATGCGGAACCGATTGGAAGATTTCATAGTTCTGTCCATAAACACCTCAACACTGAAACTTGTAGGAGAACATAGCGATCACGATCCAAACGAGCGCCATCAGACGACTGTGGTAGCACCGCGGCTATCCGAAGGCGACGGCTTCCCGGATGCCGATTTTCCGGACCCCTTGCGCTTGGCATAAAATTCGCCGAGCCATTGCTCGGGCGTTAGATCATCCGGCGCCACGCCATGTACCTTGGCTTTTTGCTCAAGCACCTGGTGCATGACTTCGATATTGTCGGTAGAGGCCGAGATGACGGCCAGCGCATCGTCCATGCCGCGCAGATTGAGCTGGCAGACCGACGAGCCATGACCCTGCTTTACCAAGAAGCAGCGCGAGCGTTCGTCGAGATTGACCACCACCTGGTACTCGGCTTCGGTGAGCTTGAGACCTTCCATGTAGTCTTCCTTGCTGGCGTTGGGGTTCGGGAGCAGGATCATGGTGGCGGTCTGCTCGACCAGGGCCGCCGAGATGTCGCTGGCCAGCGCATCTTCCGGGCTCTGCGTGGCGAAGATGCCCATGCCGTTCTGTTTACGGATGGTCTTCTGCTTGTTCTTGGCGAATTCCTTGAGCCCGCCCTTGCCGTCCAAGATTTTCCAGAACTCGTCCATGACGTAGATCAGCGGGCGTCCGTCGATCAAGGCCTCGAGGCGGTGCAGCAGATAGTTGATGACCGGCACCCGCACTTCCGGGTTGTCGATAACGTCGGTGTAGTCGAAGCCGATGATGCTGGCCTTCTCCAGGTCGATGGTATCGACCGGATTGTCGAACACCCAACCGTGCGAGTTGCCCGCGGTCCACTTGCGCATGCGCGCATACAGGCCGTCGTCGCCCATATTGGGCAGGCTCTTGCGGAAGTTGGTCATGCTGCGCAAGTGCATGGGCGTATCCAGCATGCCTTCTACACCGCGGAAGATGTCCTCTTCCTCGCGCGAGGTGTACTCAAGCTTGCCGGCCAGGACCTTGACCAGGTCGGCCAGGAACTGCAGGTTGGCCTCGCTGCGCTCGCACTGGAACGGATTGAAGCCGGTCGGGCGGCCGTTTTCCAGGGCCAGATAGTTGCCGCCGCAGGCGCGCACGAAGATCTCCGCGCCGCGATCCTTGTCGAAGAAGAAGATGGTCGGAATTGGGTCGAACTTCTGCACCTGGCTGAGCAGGAAGTTGATCAGCGCCGTTTTACCGGTACCCGACTTACCGATGACCATCGTATTGGCGATCGCCTTTTCGCCCAACGAATTCTCCGCCGGATGCGTCGCGTGGAAATTGAAGTAGTAAGGCTGCCCGTTGGTGGTCTGCAACGTAGTGACGCACTCGCCCCACGGGTTGTTGTCGCGCTTGCCCTGGGCAAAATTGTGCAACGGGGACAGGCCAAGGAAATTCAGCGAACTGACGTTGGCCAGGCGCGTGCGGTACTTCCAGTTGCCGGGAAGCTGCGCATAGAAAGACGACGTGATGGCAAGGTCTTCTTTTGTGGAGACGAACCCGGCGTTGGACAATTCTGCACGGGTGGTCGCGGTCTGTTGCGACAGCTTTTCCTGGGAGTCTGCATAGATGGCGATGGTGAAATGGTATTCGCCGAGCACGAAATTGCCCGACGACAGCTGGTCCATCGCCAGGTCCAGTTCGTGGATCTGACTCACCGCCTTGTCGCCAGACGAGATCATCATGCCCTTGGTCCGGTCCAGCACCTTCAGCGCGTCGTGGCGCCCCATCGGGCTGAAGGAATGGGTCACGACATATTCGAAATCCAGATACTTCAGACCATTCAAGATGCCAGGATAGGTTCCATCGGTGTATTCCTTGATGTTCAGGATCGCACCGAAGTGGTTGACGCCTTCGGGCGTCTTGATCACGAAGTCGCCGGTCTTGTTGGCGAACATGTGCTTGCTGACCGGCAGGTAGGCGGGAACCGGCGCCTGCAGCACGGGTACCGGCTCGTCGATGCGATTGATGAGGTAGCCGAAGAACTCGAGCGCCTCGGAGAACACAACGCCGTTGCTGGCTTCGTACATGCTGAGCCGGTAAGGCGAATAGTCCTTCAACACGGCTTCGACGTTGCCGGCCAACTCCAGGATCTTGGTGATCGCCTGATCCTGCTCGTTCTGCAGCTGTGAGATATCCGACGATTTGTTCATCAGCCGCTTTCCCGTGACCACGGGGCGGTAGATCATGGTCAGATACAACTCATTCTGCATGATCTTCTGCGAAGAAAGCGCGCCATAGTATTCGTCCGACAGCGCCTGATTGAAGGCCTGGCGGAACTTGCCGCTCGACTTGATACGCCGGCGGCGGCGAACGTCATGCACCCAGAAAGCTACGTTGGCGAAGTCCGGCGCGCGCAAGGTCTGCAGCATCCGGTTGAAGGTATTGTGGCGATGCTCGATCTCCCACTCCTCGCGACCGACGAACGGCAGCCCTCCCAGATGCCAGGTCAACATGAAGTCTCCCCCCGTCGTCTTGAGCACCGAAGGCGCCACATGCGTGGAGATGGAGATGAATTCGCTGATCGAAGTATCTGGAATGAACATAGTGGGATGACTCTGAATCCATTTCGTCTTGCCAAGGCCCGACTCGATTGAGGCGGGAACAATCAAACAATCACCTGTCTACGCGCGCCCTGTCTGCGGCATCGCGGAAACCGAACAACCCCATGCACGAAACCGTTCGTGCATGGGGTCGAGGCACACTGCCAAGTCGGGCTACGGCTTGGCGCCTGGAACATTTCTCCTGTATTCATTGGGAGAAAATACCCACATGCCGGAATAGCGCTGCAGGTTGCGCACTCGCATCCTTAGCATCCAGCGCAACCCAAGCATCCTGAATATCATCTCGTCGCGCTTGGTCATCTGCTGCATGACGAAGACGATCACCGGAATGAACAGCAGCAGCCACATATTGAAATAGATACCCATCAGAAAGCCGCCGCCCGCGCCGATGAAGAACGGGATGTAAGGCACCCCGAAAAACATCGCAGGTCGGGTGCAGCCCCGGAAAAGTACGTTCTTATGCATAGTGCAGTGCGTGCTGGATCATCTGAATCGCTGCGGTGGCCTTGCACTCCGTCTGACCGGTATCGCCGATCAGCATCTTGGCCAACTGACCAGCCGCACCGATTAGCACGCCACCCAGCAGCACAGGCGCCACTTCGGAAACACGCTTGTGCGCGAAAGCGATCTGGTAGCCGGCGAAGACGACCGCGATGGTCACGACGACGACCGAAGCCATATTCAGGATATTGTTCGTCTTGCCCAGAAAGCCGCAAACCTTGGTATCTGCGCCAGCATACATATCTCCACCCGACGCCATGGCGACGCCAGAGGCGAATACAGCAGCGGTGAAAAATGCGGCCTTCAACGCGGCCATGCCGACTACCTTCGCGTTCGAATTCACTTCAAATTGGTTGAACTTCATGGTCTATCTCCTTAAGTGGAACAGAGGGGTATCGAGAAAAGCCATTCGCATGGCAGCGCTACTGCTACTGGCTAGAACACAAAAGCTCCGTCGCCTGGGGGCGGCGGCGGACGGTTCAGGCCAGGGACGGCCGCATCTGCAGCAGGCCGAGGCCCGCCTGCAGACGCGTGCGAAGCTGGATCGGCTCCGCTAACCGCAGGCATCGCCACTCCCTTGCCGGCACCTGTCGGTCGTATCACGTAAAGATCCGGGTTGGATGCAGCTGCCGGCAACGCAGCGGCGCCGCCAGCGGCGACTACTGCGGCCTGCTGCGCCGGCGCCTCGGCGGCGGCCCGGTACAGCGCAGACGGCTGCGGCTGCGTCGCCAGCCCGTTCGCAAGCTGGCTTGCGGATTCGATGCGACGTGACACGATCGAATCGATCTCGCGCACCACCGCGGCTTTCGCGGTCTCGCCAGCAATGCGACGTACACCGGATGAAGCCAGAGGAATCGCCCCTGCAGGAATGTCCGCCTGCACGCGCCCCTGGTTGATCGAGGCGTAGACCTTCTGTACGTAGCCGTGCTTGTAGCCCGTCTCGAAATTGCCCGAGTAGTAGCAGCTGAAGGATTTCCCCCAATTGCCACCCGAACGGCTATAGCATTCTGCGAGGATCCTGGAGGCAGCCTGCAGGTTCGGGCAGGTCTTGAAGGCCTTCTCGTAGGAATCGAGCCCGTACTTCACCAGGTTGTAGCGGTTGACCTGCCCCAGGCCAAGCGAGAAGTTGTAGCCCTTTTGTTCGAGCATGCGCGCGGTGGCGACGGCTTCGGAGATGTTCTGCGGCTGCCGCACCAGGCGGCCGCCGACCACACCGATCGCAAAGGGATTATGCGACGACTCGACGCGCACGACGTGCTGCATCACTTCGGCAGGAACCGCCATTTCGGGGCAACTCAATAGTTCCATGCCTGGCAACATGCCGCGCTTACTCCTGTGTCCATCGACCGTGCCGGCGAATAGCTGGCGAGTCGCAGATGACGCAAACAATCGTGTTCGAAGGAAAAATCAAAGTCAATACGACGAGGTATGGGATCTCACCTCAATGAACATATTCATTGACTCCCACTGAGCGTGCGCTCCGGATCGAAATCGATGCCGGTGATATAGCGCCGGCCGGCATGCGACTTGATGTGCACCACGATGTCGATGGTCATCATCAGCAGACGCTTGATGACCGAGAACTCAAGGCCCGAACCCTCGGTAGACGCCTTCACCATCAACGCCAACTGATCCCAGGTCTGACCGATGCTGCCAGCGTGGCAACTGGTGATGGAGCCGGGATGACCGGAGGCGCAGTTGCGGATGAAGTAGAACGATTCGTCGCCGCGCAACTCCGCCAGGATGATGCGATCCGGCTTCATGCGCAGGCAAGCCTCCATGCAGCTCTTTGCGGTCACGTTACTCGTACTTTGTCCGCCTTTCGAATAGAGCAAATGCACGGAATTGGGTTGGCTGATGAAAAGCTCGCGCGCGTCCTCGATGGTGACCAGGCGTTCCTCATTGGGAATGTGGTTCACCAACGACTTCATGAATGTGGTCTTGCCGCTACCGGTGGCACCGGCGACGACGACATTCTTCTTGAACAGCACCGCCTTCTTGAAGAACTCGGCGTAGTTACGTTCGCGCCTGAGCTCGAGCAGCTCGCGATCCTGATCGCTGACGCCCGCTTTCTGCTCCAGGATCTCCTCGAAGAATCCGTCTTCCTTGTACTGCTCCAGCGTCTTCGTGTGTTTGGACGGCAAGCGGATCGTGATCGACACCTTGCCCGCATCGCAGGCAGGCGGAATGACGAACTGCGCGCGCTGCCCGGTCGGGAAGGTCAGCGACACCACCGGATCGGTATCGGTGATGCGCTGACCCGTGTTGCTTTCGTTGACCACCGCCGTACAGAACTGGCGAGCCCGATCGAAGGTCAGCGACGGGATGTCCATCTTCTGCCAGCCGCGCAGCGTCTCCAGGTACAACTCGCCGGGACGGTTGATGCAGATTTCCGTCACTTCCGGCGAATTCAGGTAATCCAGGATGCCCAGCACCGAGTACTGGTAATCCAGGAAGTCCGTGGAAATCTGCGCGGTCGGGGAGTCGTCGAGGGTCACGAGGCTGTCTCTACGCGATCAACGGGGCAGCACGGCGGTGAAGTCAACGTCTTTTGCCACATAGACGTTGACGACGGTGCCTTGGTTGATGGTCACGGTGGCAGGACGGCGACGCTCCAACGCCTGCTCCGACAAGCGCTGGATGGCCTGCGCCGTGTTGCTTTCGAACGGCTGCTCGGTCACAACGCCGGAGTTGATACCCACCGTGGTCGTAGAGGGACCGTTCTTGGCCGCCGCCCATTTGAATGCATCGCTGAGCAAGCTGATCATCAATGCCGAGGAAATCCGGCTCGCCCAATGGGCACTGTACTGTCCAGGGTGACCGGCGCTACCGAGGTTGTCGACGCCAGGCCCCATCAACGACACATCGATGCCGGTTGGCGTGGTGATACGGTCCCAGACGACCTGCATCCGCGGACCGGTTGGTTCCATCGAACCATACTGGCCAAGCATCTTTGAGCCCTTCGGCAACAGCAAGCGCCTGCCGTTGATGGAGTAGACCGGCTCGGTGATGATGCAGGACGTGAAACCGGGGAAGTCGGTGATGATCCGCGTCTCCAGCACGCAACGAATGTAGGTGCCTCGCACCAGCAGGCCGTCAGGATTGGCGATGGGCTTTGCCGAGGTCTGCTGCTCCTCCTGGATCGGCCCATCCGGTTGCTGCCCGGGCAACATACCGGCAAGTCCACCACCCTGCTGGCCGGCAGAATCCTGCATTCCCGCCATGCGCCGCTCCAGCAGCGATGGGCCGCGCTCCTGCCGCGAAGCCGGCTGATCGGACATGTCGATATCCGTCGGCGGCGGCGGCAACGGCGGCAGGGATTGCGTCTCGAGCGCGACCGGTTCGGCTGGCTGTGTGGGCAACGGCGCGGCAGTCTGCGGCAACGCAGGCGCGACGACCGCCTCCTGCTTCGGCTTGGGCGGCGGCTCACTGGGTCCACTGCCGCTTACCAGCCAAAAGATCGCCAGAATCAGCAACAACGCAATGCCGGCGAGGAAGAAAAGCGCCTTCCTGTTGAGCTTCTGAACGTCGCTGGAGCGCAACACCGGTTCGTTGGCATCGAGATCCGGATCGGCAGCTTGGCGCTGACGGGCGAAATAGGGATTTTCCTTGCCCGTGTCGCCCGCTTGCGCAGAACGCGGCTGACCCTGTTCGTGGCCGTTATTTTCGTCAGACGGAGGTATGTTCGAGTTCACTTTTGCTTATTCCTACGCAAGCCGACAACATTCTTGCCGTGGCGGACAACCAGGAAAGGATAGGTCCCGTGGACAATCAGGGTATTGCCCTCGACTGTTGTATTGACCAGAAAATCCTCGTCATTTTCCTTTTCGCGACCGAACACGGCCGGGAAATTACCTGTCGGGAAGCGCGTCAGATCCATCTTGATGTAGGTGAATTTACCATCGTCGTAGACGCTGCTCGGCACGATCCATGCCTGCTTCGAGCGCGTCGAATAGTCATAATCGAAATAATAATGTCGATCCTTGGACAGACGGGTATCGAGCTGAGACTCGTCTTTCACCTCGTCAGTGGCCGCAGCGAAGCTGGTGTCCTTGGGATAGGTGA
This sequence comes from Xanthomonas sp. GW, assembly GCF_014236815.1. Taxonomy (NCBI): domain Bacteria; kingdom Pseudomonadati; phylum Pseudomonadota; class Gammaproteobacteria; order Lysobacterales; family Lysobacteraceae; genus Xanthomonas; species Xanthomonas sp. GW. Next base: position 2,109,760 of record NZ_CP051189.1, on the reverse strand, counting down.
AAGTCACCTTGTATTGCACACCGGCCTGCTTGGCCTGCTCCAGCCTCTGCCAATCCGTGGCGACCACCTTCAATTCCAGGATATAAGAATGAGTGGCCGTGCGGATCATCATGTTGGTGTCGACGTCGACGTTCTTCGGCTTCAGATAGAAGACGTTCTCGCGACGACTGAGCTCCCAGCCACTGGTGAAACCGGTGCTGTAATCGAGGATCTTCTCGTTCGGACTCAGTTCGACCTGCGTCGTGATCCCGAGGCCGGTCCGCACCTGGTAGATCTTGTCAGGCTCGTATTCGTACTGCTGGACCACCTGCGCCGAGGCAAGCGGCGCGAACAAGGCCAGTGCCAGCATCGCGGCACACGCCGAACCTGTTTTCGTCATGAAACTCATCGAACGTTCGCTCCATTGCCATTGTTCTGAGGTGCAGCGTTGGGTAGCGGTGGGGCGGCAGTGGGCTGCGACCCGGGATAGACAGGCGTAGTGCCGGGCGCGGCTGCAGGTGCCTGCTGCATGGGCATTGCGCCATTGGTCCCCGGCGCTGCCGGCTGCGTCATCGGCTGGCCTGGCACCTGCTGCTGCACGGGAATCTGCCCAGGCATCACTTGCTGGCCGGCCGCAGCGGCTGGCGTCTGCTGGATCGCGCTGGGTGGTGGCGCAGGAATCGCCGCGTAATCGTTGTCAACGCGGTAGTCAGTGACCTGGAACCCCAGTGGATTCTGTACGCGCAGCTCCTCCTTCATGACAAGGTCGCCGTTATAGCGAAAGCCCATGATCGCGAACTTGTTGTCCAGCAGCGTGGCCTGCCCGGTCTTCTTGTCGTAGATACTGCGCTGGAAGCGGACATTTGCGCCGGTATAGGGCTTGTCGCCGCCGCCCAGCAGGTTCATGCTCAGAATATTGACTCGGATGGAGCGGATCTTGCCATAGACGAAATAAGGTGACGACGGATTGGTCTGCGCGTGAAGCGCCCTGTACTCGGCGCCTACCGCGGTCTCTGCCGGCGCCATCGAAAACACCGTGTTCCAGTCGTTGAGACCCATCATCTCGAAGTCGTAGGACTCGCGGGCGGTGATGAAGCGGGCCACGTTGCTTCGGGCCAAGGCCTCGCTCATGGTGATGCTGCGGACCTCGCCCGGATTCTTCAGTACGGAAACCGTAGAAGTTCCGGTGTACGCATCGGCCATCACCAGATAAGGAACTTTCTCCTTCAGCGGCAGCATGTAGTAATAACCGCCGCCCAGCAGCAGGCACATGACGATCGCGCCGAACGCGACCCACCATGCACGGCGCTCGCTGCGCCTCGCCAGATCAGCGATGCTGACCTCGTAGTTGACAGCCTTTGCAACCGCCTTGTTGACGCTTTCGCTCTCAACTGGTTTTTTACCGAACATCAGACTTCACCAGGTTACGTAATGTGGCTGCGGAGGCGCATGGATCGCCTCCGAAAGTAAAGTCACTTCGCGTTGCCGTCGCCGGCCGGCGACACGGTCCCGCTCAGCGACGAAGATGGCTGCACAAGAATGCGGTTGCCCGCAGCGGAGACGGTGACGCCTTCCTGGGCATAGACCACACTGAGTTCGGCGACCGCCTGCTGGATGCTCGTGGTGTTGATCTTGGCTACAGGCGCATAGAGCGTGTAGTCGGACTGGATGCTGTAGCTCAGCTGCATGTTCGAGTCCTTGGCCCAGCGCTCGAGCATCGTCTTCAGGGTGCCGTCCATCGGCGCAGCCTGATAGACGTACGAGGAGTACAGCGGGATCTCCATCGTCGACTCGGAGAACCGGTTGACCGGCTTCCACCTGCCGCGGAAATCAGGCGCCGGCCTGGTGGCACAGGCGCTCAGCAGCGCAACGGCGCTCAGAGTGGCGATCATCCGAAACATATGCGTTCTTTTCACGCGAGCCTCTAAATTGCGGAAACGTTTTTTGATGGACGGCCGGCAAATGGCCGACGGTCTGAGAACTGCAGGTTTCGCCACAGGGACGGCACGGCGCGATGCGCAGCCGGCGCAAGAACCTGGTGACAGAGTCGGGGGACGCGTAAATCCGGCGCACGCACGCGCTCCTGCGGACGAAGAACGTCCGAGGACAGGCTGTCAGCGCCGAGAAAAACGGAATTTTTCAGAAAACTTTCCATGTCACCCTCGCGTGCGTTCCGAGAACCCACGCCCCTGTTCCTATTGCCAATTGCCCCGCACCAGCATCGCGAGAATGTGCCGCAGGGCCATGCTCACGTCAAGCATTTGGCAAAAAAGCGTTCAATCCAGCCAGATTGCCAATAATTTTGCGAACTACGTCACTCTATGTCACAAGGAAAGCGTTGGCACATCCACCTTCGGCTTCAGCCTTGCGGTGAAGTGCCGGTCCTTGTAGTACTTGATCTTGTCGCACTTCACAGGATGCGGGATGCCCTCGTACAGGAACACTTCGTGATCGTTCCCCATCGCCTTGAGTTCCTGCGGCAGCATCAGCGCCCTCCTCTCTTCCGACACGCTGCGGGTCACGTCCTTGCCGCGCGTCACGTTCTGCTTGCGGAAGGTGGTGTAGCCGAGCATCTCCGAGTAGTCGTTGGCGTCCTGCTGCTCGCGCGGAGCGTAGAGGATCTGCAGTGCATGGTTCGTGATGATGGTGCGCGACACGTCCTTGCCGTAGGTCGCGTCCAGCTGCGCCATGCTCTGGATGATCGGCAGAAGGCGGACATTGTAGCCGGCCATGTATGACACCGCCGAGGCGATGATGTCGACCTTGCCGATCGCGGTGAACTCGTCCATCAGCAGCAGGCATTGGTACTTCAACGCCGGGTTGCTCTTGGGCAATTCCTTGGTGTTGAGGTTGATGATCTGGCTGAAGAACAGGTTGATGATCAGGCGGCTCTCGGCCAGCTTGTTGGGCTGGATGCCGATGTAGATGGTCATCTTCTTCTTGCGCAGGTCGGTCAGCAGGAAGTCGTTGTCGCTGGTGGCCGCATCGAGCACCGGATTGATCCAGGCATTGAGCGGTTCCTTCAACGTGCCCAGGATCGAGGCGAACGTCTCCTCGGCCTGCGACAGCATGTTGGAAAACGCCGACTTGGCATTGCTGCTGAGGAAGCGCCGTTCCGACAACGACTTCAGGTATTTCTTCAGGTCGCTGCCGTCGCCCGAGGACAGGCGGTAGATCGCCCCCAGCGTCGGGGTGCCGAGGCCGCCCGGGAAGCCGATGTTGCGCTCATCGTCCCAGTTCTCGAACAGGTACAGCGCGAACGCCATGAACGCGTTGCGCGCCTGGCTGACCCAGAATTTCTGGTCATCCGATCCGTCCGGATACAGCATCGCGGCGATGCTCATCAGATCCGAAACGCGGAACGCCGGGTCGTCGGACACGTAGCTGAGCGGATTCCAGCGATGCGTGCGCCGGTCTTCGGCGAACGGGTTGAACAGGAACACCTCCTGTCCCTGGCTGGCGCGCCAGCCGCTGGTGAGATCGAAGTTTTCCTGCTTGATGTCCAGGACCACCACCGATTCCTGATACTCGAGCAGGTTCGGGATCACCACGCCGACGCCCTTGCCCGAACGGGTGGGCGCGGCCAGGATGACGAACTGCTGACCGCTCAGGCGCACCAGCTTGCCGCGGAACTTGCCGACCACGATGCCGTTGCCGCTCTGCTTGAACAGGCCGTGCTTGGCCAGGTCGGCGGCGCCGGCGAAACGGGCGTCGCCGTGCAAGGCCTGCTTGCGCGGCTTGAACATCAAGAACAGGGTCAGCAGGCACAGCAGCCCAGGCAAGCCGAAGCCCAGGTAGCCGGCCCACTTGATCTTGCCGACGTAGGGCGCGACCTGCGGCAAGCCGATGGCATGCACGTATTCGTAATAGGTGCCCAGCCCGAACAGGCGCGTGTCCAGCTTGAGCAGCAGCAACACCATGTAGCCGGACAGGAAATAGCCGACAACGACAGTGAGTGCGACGACGACCACAGCCGCAACGATCTTACGATTCGACAAGCCCCTATCCTCCCTGATGCACCTTGGCGACTATTCTAGCTTCGGCGCCGGGTACTCGGCTTGCTCTTCGACGGCTTTTTTTCGACGCTGACGCCGCCGCCGTCCTGCTCGACCAGGTTATCCATCCAGACCCGCGCCTCGTCCCAGGACATGTCGCGCGAGTCCAGGCGTGCGCCACCCTCGGTGGTCACGGTGTAGCCCACCACGTTGGCGGGGCTGTATTCCGGTTCGCGCGTCAACGCCACCAGCTGGTAGCGTCCTTTGACTTGAATCGTATGATGATATTCCATCATGCGTACGGCCTCCTCGCCTGATCGTCGGCCTGGATGCTAAAGCAAGCTGGGCGCCAGGGCCACCCGCCGCCGGTACGCGACCGCCCTGCTCTGCTCTGCTCTGGACGATAGGCAACAAAAAAGCCGGCGGGCGCCGGCTTGTCGTGTTCCACGAGTGCATTGCCTGCATGTCGTGGTGGGCGGTACAGGGTTCGAACCTGTGACCCCTACCATGTCAAGGTAGTGCTCTACCGCTGAGCTAACCGCCCATCGCTGCTGCGGACATACCGCTGCAGGGGCGCGAATCTTAGCCCACCTTGCGGCCAAGAACAATAGCCGCGCGGACCAGGCCAGCCGCCGTGCGGCTAGCTGACCAGGCTGGCGTCGCGCAGCTTCTTGATCTGGTCGCGCACCCGCGCCGCGTCCTCGAACTCCAGGTCGCGGGCGTGCTGGTACATCTTCTGCTCCAGCGCCTTGAGCCGGGATGCGACCTCGGCCGGCTCCAGCATGCGGTAGTCGGCCGGCTCTTCCGCCACCCGGCGTCCCTTGCCCTTGCCGGACTTGGTCTCGACCGCGCCATCGGCGCGCGCGCCCTCCAGGATGTCGACGATCGGCCGCGCCACCGACTTCGGGGTGATGCCGTGCTCGAGGTTGTACTCCACCTGCTTCTCGCGGCGACGCCCGGTCTCGTCGATCGCCGCCTGCATCGAACGGGTCATCCGGTCCGCGTACAGGATCGCCTTGCCGCGCAGGTTGCGCGCGGCGCGGCCGATGGTCTGGATCAGCGAACCGGTGGAACGCAGGAAGCCCTCCTTGTCCGCATCCAGGATCGCCACCAGCGACACCTCGGGCATGTCCAGGCCCTCGCGCAGCAGATTGATGCCGACCAGCACGTCGAACTTGCCCAGGCGCAGGTCGCGAATGATCTCCACGCGCTCGACCGTGTCGATGTCCGAGTGCAGGTAGCGCACCTTGACTCCGTGTTCGCTCAGGTATTCGGTGAGATTCTCCGACATGCGCTTGGTCAGCGTGGTGACCAGCACGCGATCGCCCAGCGCCACGCGTAGCCCGATCTCCGACAACAGGTCGTCGACCTGGGTGCCGACCGGACGGATCTCCACCTCCGGATCGATCAGCCCGGTCGGGCGCACCACCAGTTCGGTGATCTCGCCGGCCGACTCGCGCAGTTCGTACGGACCGGGCGTGGCCGACACATAGATGCTGCGCGGCGAGCGCGCCTCCCATTCCTCGAAGCGCAGCGGCCGGTTGTCCAGCGCCGATGGCAGGCGGAAGCCGAACTCCACCAGCGTCTCCTTGCGCGAGCGGTCGCCCTTGTACATCGCGCCGATTTGCGGAACGGTGACGTGCGACTCATCCACGACCAGCAGCGCGTCGGCCGGCAGATAGTCGAACAGGGTCGGCGGCGGCTCGCCCGCGGCCTTGCCGGTGAGATGCCGCGAGTAGTTCTCGATGCCGTTGCAGTAGCCGACCTCGGCCATCATCTCCAGGTCGAACTGGGTACGCTGCGCCAGCCGCTGCGCTTCGACCAGCTTGTTCTGCGCATACAGCTGCTCCAGCCGTTCCTTCAGCTCGATCTTGATCGTGTCCACGGCACTGAGCGTGCGCTCGCGGGTGGTGGCGTAATGGGTCTTCGGATAGACCGTGTAGCGCTGCAGCTTGCGCAGGGTCTCGCCGGTCAGCGGATCGAACAGGGTCAGCTGCTCGACGTCGCCGTCGAACAGTTCGATGCGCAGCGCCTCGCTGTCCGACTCGGCTGGAAACACGTCGATGACTTCGCCGCGCACGCGGAACGTGCCGCGGTGCAGTTCGTATTCGTTGCGGGTGTATTGCAGGTCGGTCAGGTGCTTGATCAGCTGGCGCTGCTCGATATGCTCACCGATCGACAGGATCAGGCGCAGCGACAGGTAGTCCTCCGGCGCGCCCAGGCCGTAGATCGCCGACACCGTGGCCACCACCAGCGCGTCGCGGCGCGACAGCAGGGTCTTGGTCGCGGCCAGGCGCATCTGCTCGATGTGCTCGTTGATCGAACTGTCCTTCTCGATGAAGGTGTCCGACGACGGTACGTAGGCCTCGGGCTGGTAGTAGTCGTAATAGCTGACGAAGTACTCGACCGCGTTGTTCGGGAAGAACGCCTTGAACTCGCCGTACAGCTGCGCCGCCAGGGTCTTGTTCGGCGCCATCACCAGGGTCGGCTTCTGGATCGCCTCGACCACGTTGGCGATGGTGTAGGTCTTGCCCGAACCGGTCACCCCGAGCAGGGTCTGCTTGGCCAGCCCGGCCTCGAAGCCGGCCACCAGCTTCTCGATCGCCTGCGGCTGGTCGCCGGCGGGCGAGTACGGCGATACGAGTTGGAAACGGTCGGACATGAACGGGCCTCGAGATGAATTTGAGTGGAGCGAACCTCGGCTGACGCAGCGCCGGGAAGATTCCTTACATGGGAACGGTGAACCCTCTCATTCAAGCCCCTGCATGCAGTGCGGAGACTGTCAGCCATCCAGCCGAATGGATGACAGCCATGCAGAAATTCCGAGATCAAGGCTACACATTGCTCCAACTTGCCGCTGTGATGGCGCTGATCTGCGTCCTGGCGGCAACCGGCCTACCAGCCTTCCAGGATTTGCTGGAGCGGCAGCGCACTGCCGCCACGATCCACCGCCTCAGCACGCAATTGGCACTGGCACGCAACAGCGCGATCTCTTCGGGGGATGCGGTGAGCGCCTGCCCCTCCTCGGGCGATGGCGGCTGCCGCGACGACAGCAACTGGAGCCAAGGTTGGATTGTCTATCGCGATCCGGACCGCCAGGGCCAGCCTACGAACGCGAGCAGCATCCTGAGCCAGGAACGCTTGCCCGCCACGGGGGCGATGACGCTGCTGTCCAGCCAGGGCAGACGCGCCATTCGGTTTCTTCCAGATGGCCGCAGTTCCGGCAGCAATATCACCGTCAGGATATGCAGCCGCGGCCATCTGCTTGCGGAAGTAGTGGTGAACAACGTCGGGCGCGTGCGTTCGGCCAAGCCCTCAGGGCGACCGCCGTGCACGGCACCGGGATGAAACGACAAAAGCCGCGATTGCTCGCGGCTTCTGCAGGATTTTGGCGCCCGAAGTTGGACTCGAACCAACGACCCCCTGATTAACAGTCAAGTGCTCTAACCGGCTGAGCTATTCGGGCGGGGGACGCATTGTAGTAGGAAGTCGAGGAGCAGCGCAAGCGCCCGGCGACAAGTCGCGGATGTGGCCTACAGCCGCGACGTCCATCTCTCAAAAACAATCGGGGTTCGAAGCTGTGCCACTGGCGCCGGAACCCTTCAGCCCAGACTGATTGATGCTCAGCGTACCGCACCTATCGTTTGCCTGAGGAGAGCCGGCAACCGGCGTCGCCTTCAGGGTGTAGGTCCCTGCAGCCAGATTGTCGACCGACAGCGTGTACTGCGCAGTCCCGTCGCGAGGCGACTGCGCGAACGGCAGCGGCCAGCCCGTGTAATGGTTCTCGGTCGTGCGGTAGCGTTCGGCTTGCTGGGTGAGCTCCATCAGATCGGCCTTCGCCTGCGCACGCCTGGACTTGCGCACGTACTCGGTGTACGACGGATAGGCGATCGCCGCAAGAATCGCGATGATCGCAACCACGATCATCAGCTCGATCAAGGTGAATCCGCGCGCGCCGCGCGGCATGCGCTGGATGCGATTCACCGTCGGCAATGCCTGCGCCTTTGTGAATGTGGCTGGCGTCGTCAAAGTCATTTGATCTGCCGCCATGACTGCCTTCCGCAAGAACGCTGGGAGATCAAGGAATTCTCCGGCTTGTTGGGATTCAACGTAACCTCCTGACATTGCTGCAATCCGCCGCCGCCAGCGCATTTCGGATCGGCAGGATCGCAATACACTGGCTCCGAGGCAACCGGCTGCGTGACCGCCACCCCGCGACTGGGGGCGCCTGAACCTGTCGCAGTGGCACCGACCGATCCTCCACTCACCACCGTCCCATCCGGCAAGGTCACCTGACCATACGCCGCCGCGCCCGTCAGCAGACTGAGGCGGTAGAGCCAATTCTGACCACCCGGATTGCAATCAGATGCCGCCTCCGGCTGGTAGGCCGTGAACGATACCGACCCGCTCTGAATGAGCGGCCGGCCAAAGAAGCGCTCGCCCGTGGTCTGGGCGACCCCAGTGGCATTGGTAGTGAGCAGGTCCAGGTACCAGCCACGACTCTGCAAGTAGTTGACCGCGTTTCTCGAGACCGAACGGGTCGCCGACGTCGCCGCGGTGATGGTCTGCGCGACCAACGCAGCATCCCGGTTGCCGGTCACTGGCGTTCCATTGTCCCAAACGCCATAGAGGCTCTGCACCTGTTGGCCGATCGCGCTGCTGTTGTCGCCCACCGCGAAATAGCGCCCGGTGCCGAAATAGAGCATGTAGCCGGCACCCGGCCCCGTCGCCACCTCGAATTCGCCGGTAATCGGCTGCCGCACGCCATGCAGGTCGCGGGCGACGAACATCGGGACGCCGTTGTAGGCGACGTTCCAGTCGGAGGCATTGACACCACTGAGATCGAACTTCCAGACATTACCCTGAAGGTCGCCGCCATAAACGGTATCGACTAGGCCGTTGCCGTCGGCGTCCAGCGTGACCAGATTGCCAAGGCCATTGACATTGACATCGTCCTGATCGTTGGGACGCAACTTGGCCAAGACACTGCCTGTCTCGATATCCACGACAAACAACACAGGATCGCTGTTGGCGCTGTTGTAGCCATTGCCGATCAGCGCCACCCACTTGCCGTTCTGAAGCGGCACGATGACAGGCTTGCCCATCGCGTAGCCGAGCTCCGCGTCGCTCTGCCCGTTGACCTCCCAAAGAACGTTGTTGGCCGAGAACGAGGAAGGATCGCTGACATCCAGCGCGAATGCCGAGCGGCCGCCGGCGCCGGCGGTGCCCACCACTACCGTCTTCCATTGCCCGCCCATATAGACGTCGGCTGTAGTCAACTGACCGTCCACATAGAACCGGTGCGTGTAGCCCGAGCCACCGTCCAGCCCGGCATCGGCGAGGAACCCGGTCTTCCCCAACACGCCATTGGGCACATACGCGAAGACTTCGTCGCCGGCGTCGTTGAATGCATGCAGCATTCCGTCATTGAATCCGGCGTAGACGTATTCGTGCGACGCCTGCGCTTTACTGGTCAAGTAAGCCGCATAGCTTGTGCGCGCCGCCGAGACCAACCCGGTGGCCGTTGCCCAACCGTAGTTAGCCCGCTTGGTCGCGATCACCGGCGAAGAATTGACGATATCGCCGAGGATCTTGGAACGACGGCGGAATGGCGCCGTGTTCTTGGTCGTCCCCTCCATCGTCTGGTCGCCACGCAGGTAGCCGACGAGCTGGCTGGGCGTCACGCTGCCGCCGAACTTGTTGATGATGTCGCCAGTCGTATAACCGAGGCGGTTGAAGATTTCGGAGGCATCCGCCACCGCGCTGCCGCTCGACGCTGCGACCAAATTGGCTGCAGTGAACTCGCGCACGACGTCGCCGCGGTTGGTGGAATTCACACTGGAAAGCGCGGTGTATATCTTGCGTTGCGCTACGCCAGCGGAATCCGTCGGCATCTTGGCCGCAGCGCTCCACTGCACCGTTCCCAGCAAGCCCGACGACAGCACCGGGAACTTCTGCAGATCACCAACCCAGTCCGCCCCGTTGTTGTAGTTTCCGTAACTCGGCGCCACCACATAGGAGCTGGAGGAAACCCGTGCGCCCGATACGGTCACGGTTCCACTGCTGCCGTTCTGGTTTTCGATCGCATCGAATGTCTTGGTGAGCTGCGACTTCAGGTAAAGCGGGTTGGTCACCAGGAAATAATTGTCCGGGGTCCCGTCGTTGTTGGCATCCGGATTGAGATCGGTACCGTATTTTGCTGCGTACCAAAGCGGGCTTTCAAGCAGACCGGCGCCCACGCTGTTGCCTACATTGAAGGTGCGGGTCGCATTCAGCGGCAAGCCAACACAGTCGTTCGGAGGGGCCTGAGTATTACAGTATCCGGGAGCGCGGCCGGGCGGCGTATTGAGCCGATATGCAACATTGTCTCCACCTTGATCCCTGACCTCCAGATAGACGCCATCGGCGTCGGTCCCGGAAATGACATAGCCCATGTACTGGCTGATGCCACCTGCGGCGTATTCAGAGGATAGGCTTACAACCAATTGGTTGGTCTGATTGACGGCAAGCGTATATACAACGAACGCATCCATGTCGTGATCGGCGCCCTGCTCGACATCCTCGTAGTTGATGCGGAACTCTGCATAGGGCCGCCCGCCATTGGTTTTCTCGTCCTTATCGCGCCCCTGCGCGTCGGTGTTGGCCACCTTCTGGACATAGAAGTCCACGATCTGATTCGTCGGCTGGAAATTACTGGTGGCACTGATGGGGCCACCGCCCGCAGAGCCAGCGACGCCCGCAGAGCCAGCAACGGATTTCGCAAACGGCACCAAGGTGATGCTGCCATTGCCCACCGGAAACTTGAATTTCGGCAACGGCGACGCAAGCGCCACCGAGTACGTCCGCATGTGCTTCTCACCGCCAATGAAATTGGTGGCGCCGTAGCGGGCAACGCCGGCCGAATAGAAGGTACCTTGCTTACTGGGCTCCTCCGGCGAAAGACCGCGGACCGTAGAGAGATTGCTGATCGTCTTCGGCGTCGGCGCATTGTCGGTGACGCCATTCGATTCACCAATGAATACGCTTCGCGAACCGCCTCCTTCGTCAGCCCATATCTGATCGACCTGCGACGATACATTCAGACCTTGCAAAGACGCGGGATCGCCGTTCGAGCTCATCGTCCCCCAGTGCGTACCGGGCACACTGTAATCGTAGGAAGGATTGATGTCGCTCAACACCGTCATGGTCGGCTGAGAGCACTTCGGATAACCGCCGCCGCCGTCCTGGGCCGCCACATAAGGCGGCTTCCATGTGGGCTTGGACAACCCAAGCGTGGAGCTGTCGACACCGTTGGTGTAGTCGAATTCGCTGCGCGGCGTCTTCGCGCCACCGAAGTAACGCAAGGTCTCGTACATCATTTCGGCGACCGGATTGCCCCACATCCAGCACTCGCCCTCGTTCACCGGGCGCGTGGTGATCCAGCCGCAGCCGTAGGTGTAGTCGCTATATCTGAAGTCCAGCATGCGGAAGGTGCTGATGGTGTGCACTACGCCCTTGACGTCGTGCCCGGCGCCGCAATTCCCGTTCAGGCAGTACTGCCCGGTGCTTGGATTGATCTCGTCGGAAAAACTTCCCATGTTCTTGCGTAGTACGCCACCGGAGATGTTCTTCACATAAGAACCGGTGAGCAAGCCGAAATACATGCGGTCGGTTTCGCCGTAATCATGCAATATGCCGGTCGGTTTGATACCGCCGCTGGGATAGATCTTGCAATTGTCTTCGCGCAATTCGGCGGTGGCCGGGCAAGCCTCGACTCGCAAGGCATAGTTATCCATCGCAGTCGCATTTGGGGTGGCGGGCGGCACCCAATAGAGCTGCCAGCTATCGTCGCCTGTACCGTCTTCATGCCGAAAAACGATTGTATGTAGCCCAGCGGAAAGATTGATCATTCCCGAGTGGCTATTCAAACCATCCGTACTGGAGTTCACACCATGTCCACCATACCAAGATGCGACCATAGTGCCGTCGATCGCAACATCAACGGCATCGTCGCCATTGACCGCGAACCAGTAATTCCCCGCCTGGGTTATATTTATTTTCCCAGAAATAAGCGTGTGATAGTTGTTTTGGCCGCACCCTTTGGAACTGGCAAAAGGATTATTATTTCCTCCACTGGTATTGATAGCGGCGACCTTACCCGACCCGCAACGATTGGAGTCTTTATCGGCAGCAAACAGGCCATCCATCTCGGCCTTGCTGGCTGGGGACGCCACAGAATCACTCCACGTGACGATATCCAAAGGATTTGCATAAGCGCCATTAGGGACCAGCGTCCATCCCGTTTGCGCACTCTTGACGCAATTGACCCGGACACTTGAAGTAGTAAAGCAATCGTCACCGGCGACAGGGCGCTCGATCGAAACCCAGTTCCATATCCGGAACGGCGTATTGTTGAGAACGCGCAACTGCGGAATGCCGTTGTCGGAAAGCGTCGTTACCGCGAACAGGACATAACGCCCATTGGCAGGCGCGGCATAGGGGGTGTACTTACTGATGTCGTACCCATCCCGGGTGATGCTTTGATATTCCTTGCCCCAGCTGTGCGCATCCTCTGGAATATATGCTGCACGCAAAATCGTTTCAGTTGCGCCATCGGTTTCGCGATAGCCGCCAAACAACACCTTCCGCAACGCATCCATACGCGAGGTGGTGACGTAGTTCAGGAAGTCGCCACTCCACAGATTGCTGCACTGCTTGTTTTTGCTACCCGTCGCCTGGCTTACGGGCCGGAACAACTGCCCGCCCGTCCCCTGCACCGACTCATAACAGACGTTGGAATTGTAATAGCCGTAGTAGTTGATGGTGTCCGGCTTGTAACCCACATCCAGCACACCATCCTCGTTAAGATCGGATGCGTCGTTATAGGCTTCGTAATACAACTTATGATCGCGCCCCATCACCAGCATGTTCAGCGGCGGAAGCGAGCTGCGCAAGAATAAGGGCTGCTGCGAGATATTCAGTTCCGCAGGCGCGGTGATCGCCCGCCCCACGATGAATGCCGCGATGCCCAACAGCCCCAACAATATCCAGTACTTGATTTTCATCGGAGATCCATTAAGGCTTGATGTAGATGCTGTCGACAGCAGCGAACGAGGACGAGTCCGCAGCGCTATCCTGATCCCGACTGTACGCAGTGATTCGATACCAGTTACAGAGTGTTTCCGATTCGTCGGCAGCAGCAGCGGCGCTGCACTGCCCCGTGCAACGGCTGATGTTGCGCACCCTCACGTCGTCGACCTGGGCATCGTCAGCATTGTCGGCCCAGGCTTCTGCGGAGAATGGCGTGGCACAGTCTTCGTAGTCGTAAGCCGCGTTCGCCGCTATTTGCACTTCCGCATTGCGCACACCGCGTTCCGCTTTCTGGAACGCCTGGTTCGCGGCCAGATAGTTGGACGACATGCGCTCCTGCATGGTCGCCACCTGCATGCCGACGATACCGATCAGGGTCAGCAGAATGAGGATGATCAACGCGACATACAACACAGCGCCGCGCTGAGAGCGAAGAGAGACCGGCGAGAACGGACGACGAGCCATCATGGATCAGTTCCCGAAAAGTCGATTGCGCATCGCGATGGTCGTTTCATAGACCGACCTGTAGCGACCATCATTTGGCGGCGTCATGGAAACCTGGAGCAAGGAATGATGGGAAGCCGCCAATGTCCCCGACTTCTGCGAATCCCCGTCTCTCACCAGCAGCGCCATCTGCACCGCGCCTACACGGCGCCAGCGCGCGGCGTTGGCAGCGTCGCCGATCGTGGCGGCCGTATTGATTTTGGTGATATGGCCCGAAGGCGGCAGCGAGACGTTGCTTTGAGCGTCTTCACCATACAGCAACTGCAAGGACTCCACGCCTTCGACCATTTCCTCGGTACTGGCCTGCGTAGCATTGGAACCGGGCACCGACGTCCAGCGGGTGCGATACAGCGATGGAGAAGTCCTTTCCTGGTTCATCGCGACGTAGTAAACGCGGGTTTCCGCGCGATACAGCATTGTCCCGCCGGCCTTGTACGACAACGCGCCATCGTTGCCGGAAACATAGCTCAAACTCGATTTGTTCAAGCCACTGACCGCCACCGACATCGATGTTGTCGTCGGTGCCGATGCGGCTTGAAAGACGGTGGCGCTGTTGCAATCGGCGATGGCATACAGGCCGGAGCCTTGGGTCGCCACTGCCGCGTCGGAAGCCGCGTACTGCAAAGTAGACGTGGCCCCGAGGGTCAGGCCTGTCAGCGGCGCCTGCTCCGCGGAGAGATAGCGCACGACCACGATGTCGCTGCCGGCGACCGGGTTGAGGTTAGAGATCACGCTAGGCAAGGCCGGCGTCCAACTCGCTGCGCTACCGGCAACGGGCGTGGCAGGCAGTGTCAGGCTATCGCCGGGCGCAGTTCCATTCGCGTCGAAACCTTGTACGCCGAGGTCGAAGCGTAGTGGGAATTCCAGGTTGGCGACGCTGTTGGCGTCCCGGTCCGCCCCACTCATGAACAGCGAACGGATATTGCCGCCGGAAACCGCGCCCGACGCATCCTGTGTCAGCAAGGATTGGTCGTTGACGCATCCGGCATGGCCGACCATGCGCAGGTCGCGCGACAGGAAGTCCATCGCGAAGCGTCCATTCTCCTGGTTGCGCGCAACGCCCTGCGAGATCTGGTAAGACGCACGCGAAGCGGCGAACACCTGGATCACACCGACCAGCAGGATCAATCCGATGAGCAATGCGATCATCAACTCGATCAGCGACATGCCGCGCACGTGCCGAGCCCCAACGCGAACCGGCCTCATATCCGGCTCCTCAGCGTGAAACTCGAGATTTTCTTGGCGGCTTGGGTCTCCCAAGGAGCGTCACCCCACTTCAGGGTCACGGTGACGTTGCCGTCGCTCTCCAGTTGAACCACGGCCGCCCCCTCGGGCAGCGAATTTTTCACCTGGCACTTCCAGCGCGCGATGTTGTTCGCGATGCTGGCGTCGGTCGCGCTCGCGCAGTCACCTTCGGCGACGCTGGCAAAACTTGCGTAGTCGATCGCACTGTATGCATACAGACCCGAGTCGCTGCGCTGCATCCGCATCATGTCCACGACTTCGTAGGCCAGGTTACTGGCGACGGTGCGCTGCTGTGCGCTCTTGGTGAAACGGACGTTCATGGTTTGCAGCAATCCAAAAGCGAGCAGTCCGAACCCCAGGATCAAAACAGCGATCATCACTTCGATCAGCGTGAATCCAGCTTGCCGACCCTTGACCAACCGGCGGTGGCGCTGGCTCATATGCAGGCACCCGCCACCGTCTTTACCTGGCCAGTGGGCGTGATCGTCAGCGTGCGGCGGAAGGCCTGGCCTCCGCAGCTATCGGGCTGCAACGCGATCACCTGGGTCCCGGCGCTGCTCCGCAAGCCGCGCGCGTCAAACGTGACCGGGCTGCTTGGGCCGGTCGCCACGATATGTCCGCTGCCATTGGAGAACCGCAATACGACCTCGCCGGCATCGAGCGAACCATTGGCATTGGCATCAGCCCAAGCCAACCAACCGGCGCTCCAATCGGTACCGCAGGTGGCGCCATCCCCACTTGCGCAGACGCCACCGCCGTGGGTGCTGCGAACGCCTTCGCTGCGGGCCAGCGAGATCAGCGAAATGACGTCATTGGTCGACGTCGACACCCGGTGGGAGCGCAACGTGTTCTGGAAGCTAGGGAATGCAATCGCCATGACCACCGCCATCACCGCAATGGTGACGACGAGTTCCACTAGCGTGAACCCGGCACGACGAAACGACATCTAGACTCTCCCCAGAGTGATGGCGCAATCCTGAACCCCGGCGCATCATACCGCAAGCCCCAAAGGAGCGATGGTCGCTCCCTGGAGTCCCCCCCTCCGGCTTCAGGCGCCGCGGTCCAAACCCAACCTCAGCGTCCGGGCAGCACCCTCCCCGCCCGGGAATGCCGAGCTAGGCCATGACCCGATAACAAGGCCGATACTCCCCGGAAATCTTCATCCGGCGCTGTTCGACGAAGGCGCGCAGCAGTTCGTCCAGGGCCTGCATCATGTCCGCGTCGCCGTGGATCTCGAACGGGCCGTACTCCTCGATGCGGCGCATGCCGTCTTCCTTGACGTTGCCGGCGACGATGCCGGAGAAGGCGCGGCGCAGGTCCGCCGCCAGTGCGTGCGGCGGGCGCCCGTGGTGCAGGTCGAGTGCGGCCATCGCCTCGTGGGTGGGCACGAACGGACGCTGGTATTCCAGCGGGATGTCCACCGACCAGTTGAAGTAGAACGCGTCCTTCTGCTCCTTGCGGTGCATGCGCACTTCCTGGATGCCCTCGGCCATCTTGCGCGCCACCGCGATCGGGTCGCCGACGATGATCTGGTAGCGCGAGGTGGCGGCCTCGCCCAGGGTCAGGCGCAGGAAGCGGTCGATCTGCTCGAAGTACGGCGCGGCGATGGTCGGGCCGGTCAGGATCAGCGGGAACGGCAGGCCGCGGTTCTCGTCGCGCAGCAGGATGCCGAGCAGGTACAGGATCTCTTCGGCGGTCCCGACTCCGCCGGGGAACACGATGATGCCGTGGCCGATGCGAACGAAGGCCTCCAGGCGCTTCTCGATGTCCGGCATGATCACCAGGTGGTTGACGATCGGGTTCGGCGACTCGGCGGCGATGATGCCCGGCTCGGTGACGCCGATGTAGCGGTTGTCGTGCTTGCGCTGCTTGGCATGGGCGATGGTGGCGCCCTTCATCGGCCCCTTCATCGCGCCCGGGCCGCAGCCAGTGCAGATGTCCAGACCGCGCAGGCCCAGCTCGTAGCCGACCTGTTTGGTGTACAGGTACTCGTCGCGCGAAATCGAATGACCGCCCCAGCACACCACCAGGTTCGGATCGGCCGGTTGCAGGATGCGCGCGTTGCGCAGCTGCCCGAACACGGCGCTGGTGATGCCTTCGCTGGATTCGAGGTCGGCGGCGGAGCCCGGGCCGAGTTCGATGGCCATGTAGGCCAGGTCGCGGACCACGGCGAACAGCAGTTCGGCCACGCCGTTGATGATCTCCCCGTCCACGAAGGCCATCGCCGGCGCATTGAACAGGTCGATGCGCGCGCCGCGGTCGCGCTGGACCACCTGGATGTCGAAGTCGGGATACAGGTCGCGCGCGGCGCGCGGATCGTCGGACGCGCTGCCGCTGGTCAGCACCGCCAGCGCGCAGCGCCGCAGCAGTTCGTGCAGGCCGCCGCTGGAGGCATCGCGCAGGCGCACCACTTCGGCGCGCGAGAGGATGTCCAGGCCGCCGCGCGGGTAGATCCGCGCGTCCACTACCGGCAGCGCCCGCGCGGCCGTATTGCTCGTCGTCATATCGGAATTCTTGTCGTTGTCGTCAACGGCGACTTTAGCGTCAGCCCCCGCAAAAGAAAACGGCCGGGTTGCCCCGGCCGTTTCGTATAACGCATGCGCCAAGGCTTAGAACGTATAGCGCAGGGTCAGCAGCAGCGACCAGCGCTGCGACGGGTTCTGCGTTTCGTTGATGGCCAGATCGGTCGGCGCATAGGTGCCGTTGCGGTTGTACAGGCTGGTGCTGGAGATGTCGTAGATGTACTTGCCGTCGGCGGTCACGCCGGCCACGTTGGCCAGGTTGCGCACCAGCGGGAAGTCGGCACGGCGCTCCACGCCCCAATCCTTGTTGAGCATGTTCAGCACGTTGAACATGTCCAGGCGGATCTCGCCCTTGTGGCCCTTGGCGAAGCCGGGGATTTCCTGGCTGAAGGACATGTCCAGCTGGTTGACCCACGGTGCACGCGAGGAATTGCGCTCGGCAACGTCACCCTTGTAGCGCGCCAGCTCCGGATGCTTGCCGATGTACTCCCAGAACGACGAGGACAGCTGCTGCGAGGTCGCATTGGCCCACACCACGTCGCCCGGACCGGACGGCACGTAGGCCAGCGAGCGGCCGGACAGGCCCAGGCCCTGCGCGTCGTTGCCGAACACCCAGCTGTACGGCGCGCCGCTGTGGCCGTCGTAGAACGCCGACACGCGGGTCGCGTAGTCGCCGAAGAACTTATGCTCCCAGCTCAGCTGCGCGATGATGCGGTTGGGGATGGAGTAGTTGGAGATACCTTCGGCATCGTCGGACGGGTTGTACCAGGCGCGATTCTGGTAGCTGCTGTAGGCGACGCTGGAGGTGCCCGGGTTCACTTCGGTGGCGCGGCTGTAGGTGTAGGCCAGCATCGCGCTCCAGGTGCCGTCGAAGGGCTTCTTCAACGACACGGTGAAGTTGTCCGACTTGCCCTTGTCCGTGTTCGTCAGATAGATGACGTTGCTGAACGAGGCATTCTTGTTCCAGTTTGCGGTATTGGCGCTGCCCGGCGCCTGGGTCGGGAAGCGCGCGTAGGTGTTGCGGCCGTCCGGCAGCGTGCCGGTCGGCGCGCCCATGTTGAGATCCTGGTACAGGATGCCCTTGTCGACGTCGAGGTGCTGGTATTCCGCAGTGAACACCAGGTCCTGCCACGGCAACTGGTGGTCCAGGCCCAAGGTGTACTTGTAGACGGCCGGCAGCTTGAAGTTGGGATCGACCACGTTCACGGTCATGCTCGAGCTGCCCAGGCCCGGCGGGGTCACCGTGCCGCCCGGGACGTTCTGGCCGAACGGATCTGCGCTGAACGCCGGATCGGCGGCGGTCTTGCGGCGGTTGACGTCATAGGTGGTGACCGCGACGCCATTGTTGGAATAGGGGTTGCCCACCCAGACCGCCGGCGTGTTGGAGATGAACAGGCCCGCGCCGCCGCGCAGTTGGGTCGGACGCTCGGTGCCAAGGTCGTAGTTGAACGAGAAGCGCGGCTGCAGGACGCTGTTGCCGTCGATGGTGCCGGTGTTGGGGAAGCCGAAGCCACCCACCGACGCATTGGCGTTGGCCGGCGTCGCGCGCAGGCCGCACGCGCCGAAATTGCCGGTGACGCCTGCGTCCGCGGCGAAGCACGGGTTGTAGGTCGGCAGCGGATCGACCTTGGGCATGTCGTAGCGCAGGCCGTACTGGATCGACAGGCGATCGGTCGCCTGCCAGGTGTCCTGCAGGAACAGGCCGTACTGCTTCATCTTGAAGATGGCGGCGACGTTGTCCAGGGTATAGCCTGCGGCCGGCTGCGAGAGCTGGTAGCGGCGATAGGTGCCGCTGGCGAAATCGGCGATCGAGTTGAAGGCGTAGGTGCCGTTGTAGCGCTGCAGGAACAGGTTGTAGACCTCGTCCTGCTGGTAGTCCACGCCGGCCTTGACCACGTGGTCGCCAAGGAACCAGCTGCCGGCGAAGTACGCGTTCCAGCTCTTCACGCTAAGCACGTTCGCCTGGCTGGAGAAATCGGTGCCAAGCAGCACGCTGGTGCCGGTATCGGCGCCGCTGGTGCGCACGGTGACCTCCGGCTGGTAGCCGCCGACCAGCGGCGCGCGGTCCTGCTCGAACTTGCTGTAACCCACCGAGGCTTCGGTGGAGAACTTCTCGCTCCAGTCGTCGTAGAAGCTCAGCGCGTAGCTGGTGTTGGTCTTGTTCAGGACGTACCAGTTGCTCGACAGCTTCAGCTGGGTGGAGCTGCTGGCGGTGATGATCGGCTCGTCTTCTTCGGTCCGGCTGAAGCGCAGGCTGGCGCGATGGTAGTCGCTGATGTTCCAGTCGAGCTTGGCCAGGTAGCGCTTGCTCTCGATGTTGGTGCTGGTCGAACCGTCGTCGCCCGGCGAGAGTCCGAGGCTTTCGGCGGTGGAGGTGATCTGCTGGAGCTGCGCCGTGGTCAGGCCGGTGACCTTGTTGGTGGCGCTGGAATCGGAGGTGCCCCAGATCGCGCCCGGGCTGGTCTTCTCGCTCTCCTCGTAGGAAGCGAAGAAGAACAGCTTGTCCTTGAGGATCGGTCCGCCCAGGGTCGCGCCCTTGGTCGTGTCCTTGGTGTAGCCGGTCCACTTGGCGTCGGTCTTGCCCTTGCCGATCATGTCGTCGGCATTCTGGTAGACGTAGTAAGCGGAGCCGTGGAAATCGTTGGTACCACTCTTGGTGACGGCATTGACCCACGCGCCCACGCCACGGCGGGTGGCGACGTCGAAGTTGGCGGTGGAGATGTTGTAGCTCTCGATCGCGTCCTGCGAGATCGGCGTGCCCTTGGTAGGCAGGCCGTTATCGTTCAGACCGAAGGGATCGCCGGCGCTGATGGTGTCGACAGTGATGCTGTTGTAGCGGTTGTTCTGGCCCATTGCCGAGAACGCGCCGCGATCGCGGTCGGTGACCACGACGCGAGGATCGGAACGCACCACGTTCTGGATCGAGCGGTCCGGCATCGGCGTGCGGTCGAGATCGCCGCGCGACAGATTGGTGGAAACACCCTTGTTGTCCGAGGTGAACGCCTCGGAACCGCGCGAGGCGGTGACCTGCATCGACTCCAGCGTGGCGACGTCGCCGGTCAGCTGCGCGTTGACGCTGGCGACCTGATCCAGGCCCAGATAGATGCCTTCCTGGGTCTGCGTGCCGTCGCCCGATTTGGTGATGGTGACGTTGTACGGGCCGCCGACGCGCAGGCCGCGCGCGTTGTAACGGCCGCTGGCATCGGTGCTGGCGCGGCTGACCGTTCCGGACTCGACGTGGGTGATGGTCACTTCGGCGCCTGCGACGGGCTGGCCATTGTGGGTGACCACGCCGCCGATGCCGGAGGAGGTGCTCTGGGCGAACACAGGGGCGGCGGCGAGCGCAGCAACGAGGCCAAGGGTGAGCTTGGACATCCGGAGACGGCGGGGTTGAGTCATTGCAATAGCCTCGATGGAGTTGACGAAATGCGCATAGCTAGCCGTCCTGGTGGGCGCACGGCAGCGGAATGTGGTTCGTGCCCCCTTGCTGGATCCCCCGCAAGGGTTAACGCGAGTTTAACACCATAGGGCCGATTTGTTGCCGAAACGTGACAAACCGGCATAGACGGACATGACACGACATGGATCGCAGTTCCCATGTCGGTGCAGGACACTGGGTGACACCGCCGCGCACGCCTCGGGGCCCGCATCGCCTGCTCAGGTAGTGCAGATACTCGATGGTTTGGCCGGTAGCGTCGGCTGCGCAGGATTTGCTCGAATCGTCGGCTCACGAAGTGAGCGGACACAGCAATCAGCGCCGTTTTCCGGACCGCCGGGCGGTGGTACGCAGGCGCTCGCGTATCTCGCCTGTCCCAGGACTGGTGGCCGGGCTAACGGTCGCCCGCGCGGCTCCGCAACCGAGACGGCGGCGGCTCGCACTCCGGCACGCCGCATGGTGCTGCGAGCGCCCCTCACCCAGGTGCCGGACCGATCCGGAAACGGCTTGGCGAGGGCAGCCATGGGCAACGATCCGACAAGGATCAGATGCAGATATCCGCACACTGCAACAGTCCCGTGGCGGGCTTGGCACGGCCTGACGGCGGAGCAAGCCCGCAAAAACGCAAACGGCCGGGGCTAGACCCCGGCCGTTTGCACTGCTTTCCGTTTCCAGCCCCGGTATGGGGCTCTGCCGTTCCTCAGAACGAACCGCCGAAGGTTACCGCGAACGCGCGCGGCTCCAACACGGAGTAGTACGGGGTGCCGGTGGACACCACGTCCGGATACTCGCTGGCGCCGGAAGCCGCCAACACCTGCGTGGTGCTGGCCCAGGTGACCGCCTGCTTGTCGGTCAGGTTGTACAGATTGAGCTTGATCGACGGCTTCTTCAGCCAGCCCCAGTCGGCGAACGCGTAACCGGCATCGGCGCCGAAGGTGGTGTAGCCCCCTACCCGCTCGGTGTTCATGTAGTCGCCGTAACGCGAACCGGAGTAACGGCCCTTCAGCGCGACCCAGAAGTCGCCGATGCTGTAGCTCAGGCGCAGGTTGGCCAGGTTCTTCGGCGTATTGGCCAGTTGCTTGCCACCGACCGCATAGTCGTAGATGCCGTTGGACGTGCCCACCGCCAGGGTGTCGCTCAGGATCTTGGCCTGGGTGTAGGTGTAGGAGCCATACAGTTTGAGATTGTCGGTGATGTTGTAGCTGGCCTCACTGTTGAAGCCGCGCATGCGCACCTTGCCGATCGAGATGTAGGTGGTCAGCGCCGTGGCCTGGTCGTAGCTGGACATCTGCTTGTTGCTATAGTTGCTCTGGTACAGCATGGCCGACAGCGAGAAGCGGTCGCCGTAGTAGCGCCAGCCCAGGTCGTGGGTCCAGGCCGATTCCGGCTCCGGAATCTCCTGCGCGGCCGACAGGTTCACCGAAATCGAATTGGTCGCCGGTACGCGGAAGGTCTTGGCCACGCCGTAGTAGAACTGGTTGCGGCTATCCGGCGCGTACTTGATGCCGAAGGCCGGCAGCAGTTTGCTGTAGCTGTTGTCGAAGTCCACGCCGATCTCCTTGGCGGTATCCGGCCACTGGTAGTTGTGGCCCTTGCGCGTGGCATGGATCCAGGACACGCCGTAGTTGACCGCCCAGTCGTCGGCCGGGGTCCAGTTGTCCTGGATGAAGTACTTCTGCACGTCGGTGACGGTGTAGGTGCGGTAGCTCTGCTGCACCTGGCCATCGGCGTAGGCCAGGAAGCAATCGTCGCTGTCGGCCCAGATGTCGCAGGCCTGGCCGGTGCTCTGGTCGGTCTTGACGATGCTGTTGTTCTGGCTCTTGCGCGAACGGTCGTACCACAGGCCATAGACCAGGTTGTGGTCCATGCCGATGTCCTGGAAGAACTTGGCGACCACGCCCGGACGCACCGTGCTGGAGTAGGAATAGGTGTAGTCGACGTCGCGACTGCCGCTCACGCCGCTGGAGTAGCCATAGACGTTGCCGCCGCTGGTGGACGGATACACCGACGCGGCGCTGGAACCGCCGCCGTCGCCCCACCACACGTACGGCACCACCGACAGGCGCAGGCTGTCGCTCAGGGTGAACTCGCCGTCCAGGCTGGCCAGCAGGCTCTTGTACGGATTGCGCCGCAACTTCCAGTAGGACTGGTCGGCCGACGTGCTGCCGCCGCCCCAGGTGTCGTTGTAGTCGTAGTCGTAATCGCTGGCCAGCTGCGCCTTGCTGGCGGTGTTGTAGGAGTAATTGGACTGGCGGTTGTACTGGAACGAGGCGCTGATCGAGTTGCCGGGGCTGATGTCCCATACGCTCTTGCCGTCGATCTTGTTGACCGACATGTCGCCATTGCCCTTCCACTTGTCGGCGCTGTTGGTCGAGAACGACACCCACGAACGCACTGCGCCGGTATCGCCGGTGTTCACGCGCACGAAGGTGCGCCGATAGTCGTTGCTGCCGAAGCTCTGGGTGAAGTCCACGCCGAACGTGTGGCTCGGGTCCATCGTCGACCAGGCGATCTGGCCGCCGGTGGCGCCCATTTCCGGCTGGTCCACGTTGGGCGTGCCCTGGGTCACAGTGATGTCGTTGTAGTTCTCGGCATCTCCGTATTCGGTGGCGTAGACCGAGTAGCTGCCGCTGTCGGTCACCGGCGCGCCATTGACGGTGATGCCGATCGCGGAGGAGTCGAAGCCGCGCAGGCTGTAGTTGCCATTGTTGAGTCCGGTCACGTCGCTGGTGGCGGCGTCCACGCCCGGGATCGCATCGATCATCTGGGTGAAGTTGCTGCCGCCGGACGCCTGCGCGATGGCCTCGCGGGTCACCGTGGAAATCGCCTTGCTGGCGGTCTGCACGGTCATGTTGCCGCCGCCGAGCACGTAGCTGCTCTTGTCGGCATTGACGTTGACCTTGTCCAACTGCTGCACGCGCTTGGTCTCGTAGGCGGCGGTGGTGTTGGAGGTACTGGAGGCGGTGACGCGCTGCTCCGCGGTGTCGGTGCCGGCGTCCTGAGCCAGGGCCGGATGCGCCGAAAGCGCGGTCGCCAGCGCCAGGCAAAGAGTGGAAATACGGTGTGCGGAACGGGACTTCATCGGGCGAACGCCTCTGTGGCTAACGTGGGAGCGGCAGAGAGCGGGGGCGCGATTGGCATGGACACGGCGCACGCGCGCCCACCGCTTCGGAGGGCGCTACGGTAGGCGGGCTATTTCGCCCGCGTATGCCTCGGGCGTTTACAGGAACTTAATCTGGCGCCACGCAGCGACACACGGCGGCACAAAAAAGCGCCGCACATGTCATCGAATTGCCGCAAACGCCAGGGATGTCGCAGCGTTGGCGCGTAGCGACAGGCGCGACAAAGGCGCGCGGTGGCCCGCTCAGCCGGCGACCGGCAGCTTCAGATAGACGCCGAGGCCGTCCAGGAACATCTGCACCGAGATCGCCACCAGCAGCATGCCCATCAGCCGTTCGACCGCGATCAGCACGCGCATGCCGAGCAGCTTGTACAGCAGCGTGCCGGCAAACAGCAGCGCCGAGGTGCCGATCCAGGCCAGGATCAGCGCCAGGCTCCATTCGCCCAGGCGGGTGGGTTCGTTGCTGCCCATCAGCATCACCGCGGCCATGCCCGACGGCCCGGCCACCAGCGGAATCGCCAGCGGCACGATGAACGGCTCGCCGTCGGGAATCTCGCCCATCAGCCCTTCCGGGCGCGGGAAGATCATGCGGATGCCGATCAGGAACAGCACGATGCCGCCGGCGATCGCCACCGATTCCTGGCGCAGGTGCATCACTTCCAGCGCGTACTTGCCGCCCCACAGGAACGCCATCAGCACGCCCAGCGCGATCAGCAGTTCGCGCGCCAGCACCACGCGCTGGCGCTTGGCCGGCAGCGGCTTGAGCACGCTGAGGAACACCGGGATGTTGCCCAGCGGGTCGAGGATCAGGAACAGCAGCAGGGCTGCCGACAGGATGGTCATGCCAGGGGATTCCAGATCGCGCCGCGATGCGCGGCGCCGGCGGATGACAGCAGTTGCACGCAGGCGGCGGCGTAGTGCGCCGGATCGACCGCGTCGAGGTCTTCCTGGTGGGTGTAGGCGCGTGCGCGCAGCGCGGTGCGCATCGGCCCGGGTTGCAACCCGGCCACGCGCACCGTCGAGGCGGCCAGTTCGCCGTGCAGGGTCGCCAGCAGGCCGCGACGGCCGTGCTGGGCCACGCCGTAGCCGCCCCAGTAGGCCTGGCCGACGCGCGCAGGGTCGTCGAGCGCGAACACGATCGCCGCGTCCGCGGCCTGCTTCAGCAGCGGCAGGCAGGCCTGGGTCAGCCAGCCCGGGGCGGTCAGGTTGACATGGATGGCGCGCGCGAACTGCGCCGGGTCGGCGTGTTCGAACGGGGTCAGGCCGACGAAATCGGCGGCGCAGTGCAGCAGTCCGTCCAGCCGCCCGAGTTCGGCCTGCAGCCGCTCGGCCAGCGTCGCGTAGTCCTCCGGCGTGGCGCCGAGCAGGTCCAGCGGATACAGCAGCGGTTGCGCGCCAACGGCGGCGATCGCGTCGTAGACCCGGTTCAGGCGCGCCGGCTTGTGCCCGAGCAGCACCACCGTGGCGCCGGCCTGGGCGCAGGCCATGGCCGCGGCGCTGCCCAGCCCGCCGGCGGCACCGCAGACCAGCACCACGCGCTGCGCCAGCGCGTCCGCGTGCGGCGTCGCCTCCGCTGTCACGGCTGGTAGGCCTCGGCCACGATGCGCTGCAACTCGCCGGATTCGAACAGCTCCATGGTGATGTCGCAGCCGCCGATCAGTTCGCCGTGGATGAACAGCTGCGGGAACGTCGGCCAGTTCGAATAGCGCGGCAGATTGGCGCGGATCTCGGGCTCGTCGAGCACGTTGACGGTGTGCAGCCGGTCGGCGCCGGCGGCCAACAGGGCCTGCAGTGCGCGACTGGAAAAGCCGCACATCGGGTACTGCGGCGTGCCCTTCATGAACAACACGATGGGGTGGTGTTCGACGTCGGCCTGGATGCGCTCCATCACCTGCATGGGGGATTTCTCCTGCTGGGGCGAAAAAACGGACCTCGGCGGTCGGCTAGACTTTCGCGTAGCCGCATAGTGTAAGCCCTGCGCACGACAGTACCGAAACGCGCTCCCGAAACCGCTCCCGAGGATCCATGGCCATCGAACTCGCTCCCCTGCCGTACGACCGCGCGGCGCTGGCGCCGCACCTGTCCGCCGAGACCCTGGACCAGCACCATGGCCAGCACCAGCGCGCGCTGGTGGAACGCCTCAATGCGCAGATCGCCGGCAGCGAATTCGCCGACCTGCCGTTGCAGGAGCTGGTGCGCCGCACCCAGGGCCGCCTGTTCCAGCACGCGGCCGAGGTTTGGAACCACGAGTTCTACTGGCGCGGGCTGCGCCCGCGCGGCGGCGGCGAACCGGGCGGCGAGCTGGCCGAGCGCATCGCCAAGAGCTTCGGCGACGTCGCCCGCTTCAAGGCCGAGTTCGCACGCATGGCGCTGGCCGTGTTCGGTTCGGGCTGGGTCTGGCTGGTGCAGCGCCCGGACGCCACGCTGGCGTTGCTCGCTACCGTCAACGCCGGCTCGCCGCTGACCGGCGAGGACCTCCCGCTGCTGGCCTGCGACCTGTGGGAGCACGCCTACTACATCGATTACCGCGGCGACCGTGCGCGCTACCTGGAAGCGTTCTGGAAGCTGGTGAACTGGGAGTTCGTGGCGGCGAATCTGCGGTGAAGCCGGGATTGGGGATTGGGGATGACCGGCCTGCGGCCGCGTGGATTGGTCGAATGACGGCTGACACGTAGCCGCGTGGGCGTTGCCACCCTTTCGGGCCGCCCCCAGGTGCAGCCTGGGCGCGGCATTCCCAGTCCGCTCAGCCTTCGCGCAACCTCTCGATCACCGGCGCGACCTGGTCGCCGCGCTGCAATTGCGCGCCAACCGTGTGCAGCGCCTGCGCCAGGGCCGCCGGCGAGTCCTCGCGCAGCGTGGCGTGGCCGACCTTGCGGCCCTCGCGCGCTTCCTTGCCGTAGTCGTGCCAATGCCCGCCCGGCTGCGCCAGCACCGGCGCGGCGTCGGGCATCTGCCCGATCCAGTTGAGCATGCAGGCATGGCCGAGCATGCGCGTGGACCCCAGCGGCAGGCCCAACACCGCGCGCAGGTGGTTCTGGAACTGCGAGGTCTCGGCGCCTTCGATGGTCCAGTGGCCGGAGTTGTGCACCCGCGGCGCCATCTCGTTGGCGAGCAGTTCGCCGTCGCGGCAGAACAGCTCCAGCGCGAACACGCCCACGTACTGCAGGCGCTCGGCCAGCGCCTGCGCGTGGGCAATGGCCGCCTGCGCCAGCGCCGCGTCGGCCTGCGCCGGGGCCAGGCTGGCCGACAGCACGCCCTGCACATGCCAGTTCTCGGTCAGCGGCCAGGTACGGAACTCACCGTCGCGACCGCGCACCGCGACCACGCTGATCTCGCGTTGGAACGGCACGAAGGCTTCCACGATCAGGCCCACGCTAGCCGCCTGCGCGCCCAGCGCGGACCAGGCCGCATCGGCGTCGGCCGCGGACTTGATCCGGAACTGGCCCTTGCCGTCGTAGCCCAGGCGCCGGGTCTTCAGAATGCACGGGGTGCCGATCTGCGCCAGCGCCGCGTCCAGTTCGGCGCGGCTGTCGATCGCGGCGAAATCGGGCACCGGGATACCCAGTTCGCGGAACAGGGTCTTCTCGGCCAGGCGGTCCTGCGCCACCGCCAGCGCGCGCGGGTTCGGGAACACCGGCACCTGCCCGGCAAGCCATTCGGCGCTGGCCGCCGGCACGTTCTCGAAATCGAAGGTGGCCACGTCGACCTTGGCCGCGAACGCGGCCAGCGCCGCCTCGTCGCGGTAGTCGCCGACCTGCAGCGGCGCGACCTGCCCGGCGCAGGCGTCGGCCACCGTATCCAGCATCACGAAGCGCAGGCCCAGCGGCGCGCCGGCCACGGCCATCATCCGCGCCAGCTGGCCACCGCCCAGGATTCCGACAGTGGTGCTCATTGGCGCGGGTCGTCCTTGGCCATCACCTCGTCGGTCTGGCGCTGGCGGAAATCGTCCAGCGCGGTGGCGATGTCGGCGTGCTCGGCGGCGAGCATCGCCGCGGCGAACAGCGCGGCATTGGCCGCACCGGCGTTGCCGATCGCGAATGTGGCCACCGGGATGCCGGCCGGCATCTGCACGATCGACAGTAGCGAATCCAGACCGTTCAGCGCCTTGGACTGCACCGGCACGCCGAGCACCGGCACCGCGGTCTTGGCCGCGAGCATGCCCGGCAGATGCGCCGCGCCGCCGGCGCCGGCCACGATCGCGCGCAGGCCGCGGCTGGAGGCCGCTTCGGCATAGGCGAACAGCACGTCCGGGGTGCGGTGCGCAGACACCACCTTCACTTCATAGGGCACGCCCAGCGCATCGAGTTTCTGCGCCGCATGCTGCATGGTCTCCCAGTCGGAGCGGGAACCCATCACGATGCCGACGAGCGGCGCGGTTTGCTTGGAGGTCATGGCCGTCCCCTGCCTTAAAGACGTATTCTAGCCGTCTTCCACGCAAGACGAAGACCGGATGGATCGCAAACTGCTCGACCTGCTGTGCTCGCCCGACACCCGCCAACCGCTGGCCCTGCTGGATGCGCGCGGGCTGGAGGCGCTGAACCGCGCCATCGCCGCCGGCGGCGTGCAGCGCGCCGACGGCAGTCCGCAGGCGCAAGCGCTGCGCGAGGCGCTGATCACCCGCGACCGCAAGCAGCTGTTCCGCGTCGACGACGGCATCCCAGTGCTGTTGGCCGAAGAAGCGATCGGCACCGCCCAGCTCGCCGACTTCCCCGGCAAATGAGCGGCGCCGCGGCGCCGCTGCAGCCGCCGGCGCAGGCCTCGATCGACGCCGACGTGGCGCGCGCGCTGGCCGAGGACATCGGCAGCGGCGACGTCACCGCCATGCTGCTGCCCGATCGCGCCGACAGCGCCTACCTGCTGTGCAAGCAGGACGCGGTAATCGCCGGCCGGCCCTGGTTCGACGCCTGCCACCGCGCACTCGACCCGCAGGTGCGGATCGACTGGCGCATCGCAGAAGGCGACCGCGTCGTCGCCGGCACGGTGCTGGCGCTGCTGCACGGGCGCAGCCGCGCACTGGTCAGCGCCGAGCGCGCCTCGCTGAACTTCCTGCAGACCCTGTCCGCCACCGCCACCGCCACCGCCGCCTACGTGGCCGCGGTCGCCGGCACCGGCGCGCGCATCCTCGACACGCGCAAGACCCTGCCCGGCCTGCGCCTGGCGCAGAAGTACGCGGTGCGCTGCGGCGGCGGCAGCAACCACCGCGTCGGCCTGTACGACACGGTGATGCTGAAGGAAAACCACATCCACGCCGCCGGCTCGCTGACGGCGGCCGTGCAGGCCGCGCGCGCGCAGTGGCCGGCGCTGCCGCTGGTGGTCGAGGTGGAAACGCTGGCGCAACTGCGCGAAGCCTTGACGGTGGGCTGCGACCGCATCCTGATCGACGATTTCGATGCGGCGCAGCGCCGCGAAGCGGTGGCGATCGCCGCGGCGGCGCCGTTCCATCGCGCGATTCCGCTGGAAGTCTCCGGCGGCGTCGACCTGGACGGCGTGCGCGCGATCGCCGCCGACGGCGTGGACTGCATCTCCATCGGCGCGCTGACCAAGCACGTGCAGGCGGTGGACCTGTCATTGAAGCTGGGACCGCCGCCGCACTGACTTCACGGCCGCGGCCACGCCGCTCTGCGACGCTGCACGACATCCCCTATTCACCGAGTTCGCCGATGGCCCGCCCCTGGTTCGCGTTGTTGTGTGCCGCCGCCCTGTTTCCCGCCGGCCGCGCGGCCGCCGCGGAGGTGTGCGACCTGCCGCCGCGCTTCGGCCTGACGCCCGCCGCCGTCGCCATCGTGCGCACCGCCTGCAACGAGCATCGCCTGTGGTGGCGGCCGTTCATCGATCACGATGGCCGGCTCGCCGGCCTGCGCGTGACCGAGGCCGAGCGCAGCTATCTCGCCGATCACGGCATCGAGGCCTGGCAGCGCGTGGCCGCCTATTGGCGCGACAGCGGCACGCTGGGCGCGATGGGCGGCAGCGACGGCGCCGCCAGTTGCCAGCAGTTGGACGGTTCGCGCTACCAGCAAGCGGATTGCCGCGCGTTCATCGTCGACAACCCGTGGTCGGCGGCGTTCGTGTCCTGGGTGATGGTGCGCGCCGGCGTCAGCGGCTTCCATACCTCGGTGCGGCACATCGACTACATCCGCGCCGCCTACCAGGCCGGTACCGATGGCCTGCCCTACCGCTATGCCGACCCGCAGCAGGACAAACCCGCGCCGGGCGACCTGCTGTGCTTCCTGCGCGGGCGCAAGCAGCCGCTGGGCGCGACCGGGCTGCGCGAGGCGCTGGCACGCGGCGGCGCGCTGCCGTGGGAATCGCATTGCGACATCGTGGTCGCGGCCAACGTCGGCGGCGACCACACGCTGTACCTGATCGGCGGCAACGTGCTCAACGCGGTGACCATGCGCAAGCTGCCGCTGGACCGCGCCGGCCGCCTGCAACTGGAGGCGCCGCTGGCGCAGGACCAGGTCGGCGACGACGGTGCCGGCCTGGAGTGCACGCCCGGCCACGAAGAGCTATGCGACTTCAATCGCCAGGACTGGGCGGCGCTGCTGCAGTTGCAACCGCAGGCGCAGTTGCAGCCACCAGTGATGCCGGGCGTCGTTCCCGCCGTGGATCCGGCCGCGCCGCAGGTCCCGCTGCCGGCCACTGCGCCGATGGTGCCACCGGCGGCATCCGGCGCCGCGCCAGCCGCTGCGCCGGCGATGCCCGTGCCGCAACCGCAAGCGACCGAACCGCAGCCGGGACGCTAGCGTTTTATCGACTGTTTGCGGCCTCCAGGATCCATGCCGACTCGCTTCGGGTCATCGGTCGCGGCAGGCTTTGTCGGTGAGACCCGTCGCGACTGAAGTCGCCCCCACAAGAAGCCATTAGCCGCACACGAAGACTTTGCGCTCGCAATCGGCGCTTCTTCGAATTCCGGCCCCGGCCTCGAGTCCCGAGTCCCGAGTCCCGAGTCCCCAACCAAGCATTGCCGCTCCACCCCGCGTCTCGCTACAGTGACGCATGCCTAGCCTGATCCTGTTGATGATTGCCGGCGCCGCGGTGTTCGCGTTCTGGAACGCGTCGCGCGCCGCCGCCGAACGCGCCGAAAGCCTCGGCCGCAATGCCTGCAAGGCCGCCGATGTGCAATGGCTGGACCAGAGCGTGCACGGCACCGGCCTGCGCCTGCGGCGCCTGCCCAGCGGCTGGCTCGGCTTCGAGCGGACCTTCCGTTTCGACTATTCCTACGATGGCGTCGATCGCCACAGCGGCCGCCTGGTGCTGCTCGGCGACCAGCTGATCGCCTTCACCGGCCCCTCGGTGGCCACGGTGACGGCGCTGCACGAAGGACGTGCGCCGCGCGAGTGAGGCGCTGGGTCGTCGTTCGCGAAGACGCACCCCGCAAGGGCTCTCTCGCAGGGCGGACAATGATGTTTTGCATGGATGTCGGTCGCGCCTGAAGGCGCTCCTACAAGGGCTCGATCCAACCTGGGATTGGCGCGCGGGGGCCGCGGCGAATGATGCGCAGCGCCTGACGATGCGCGCGATCCGCCGGGCATCGACGCCAACAGCGAATCGGACCATCGCGCCGGCCACATTCGGGCCGGTGCAGCCCCACGTCGTCGTTACTTCACCACGCGCAGATGCGGGCGCTTGCCGCCGCTGCCATCGTCGGAACCGCTGGGACGCGGCGGCGGTGTATCGTCGCCCGGCGGTTCGGTGGCGCCGTGGATATCGTCCGGCAGCGCCATGCCCTGCCCGGTCTCGCGCGCGTACACCGCCAGCACCGCGGCCATCGGCACCTGCACCGGATAGCTGACGCCACCGAAGCGGGCGGTGAAGCTGACCCCGTCGTTGTCGATCTGCAACCGCACCACCGCGCGCTCGGCGATGTTGAGCACCACCCGGCCGTCCTTGACCGCGCTCGGCGGCACCTGCACGTTGGGCAGGCCCGCATCCACCAGGATGTGCGGGGTCATGCCGTTGTCGTTGATCCACTCCACCAGCGCCCGCAACAGGTACGGGCGATGGCTGGTCATGCGGGAAATATCGTCGGTCATGCGCCAATTCTACGCGCCGGCACGCAATGGCGCCGGCGCAACGCGGGAAAAACCGGATGCGCCACGCGCGGCCGGAACATCAGGCCGGCAGGTCGCGCAGCTTCTTTTCCTGATCCGTCAGGCTGCGGATGAAACCGGGATTGCGGAAGATGCGGTTGCCGTAGTCCTCGATCGCCTTGCCGTCCTTGGGCAGCGGAATGTCCAGCGCCTGCAGGCGCCAGATGATCGGCGCCATCGCGCAATCGGCCAGGCTCATTTCCGGATTGAGGAAGAACTTGCTGGCCTTGAACAGCGGCACCGACGCGGTCAGCAGCTCCTTGAGCCGCTTGCGCCCGGCCTCGGCCTGGGCCTTGTTGCCGAGCTGGATCGCCTGCACCTGCGGCACCCAGTCGTGCTCGATGCGCAGCATGGCCAGGCGCAGGCGCGCGCGCGACAACGGATCGACCGGCATCAGCGGCGGATGCGGATAGCGCTCGTCCAGGTATTCGCTGACCACGGAGGCGGCGTACAGCACCAGCTCGCGCTCGACCAGCGTCGGCACCGAGTGGTAGGGATTGAGATCGATCAGGTCTTCGGGAGGATTCTGCGGATCCACCGCCACGAAATCGTAGGTCACGCCCTTTGCGGCGAGCACCAGACGGACGCGGTGGCACAGCACGTCATCCGTGGAAGAAAACAACGTCAAGGTATTTCGCATACGCACACTCGCCGCCATTCAAGGCTCTCCGACGACCGGAATCCGCCGGCCGCATCGATGCCGCCAACACCCTGCTGACGGTCATCACGGCCCCTGAGTGTGCAACCCTCGCTCGCAAAAGCCAATAGGATGAACAGGGGATCGGGTCAGCAACGATGCAGACAACGCGCCGGCATTGCGGCCGACGCTCAATGCACGTCCTTCCAGTATTCCTTCTTCAGCAGATAGGCGAGGAAGGTCAGCAGCGCCAGGAACAGCACCACCCACACGCCCAGGCTCTGTCGCTTCAGCGCGGCCGGTTCGCCGGCGTATTCGAGGAAGTTGCTGATGTCGCGGACCGTCTGGTCGAACTGCGCCGGCGTTTCCCTGCCCGGCGAAGACAGCTGCAGCCGTTCCACCGGCTTGTCCACGCCGGGCTGCTCGGCCTTGCCGTAGATCGGCTGCTGCAGGCCCTGCAGCTCCCACAGCGGATTGGGCATCGAGGCGTTGGCGAACAGCTTGTTGTTCCAGCCCAACGGGCGCGACTGGTCCAGATAGAACGACTTGAGGTAGGTGTAGACCCAGTCGGTGCCGCGCACGCGCGCGATCAGGCTCAGGTCCGGCGGCGCCTTGCCGAACCACTTGGCCGCCGCATCGTGCGGCATCGCCGCCTCGATGTGCTCGCCGACCTTGGCACCGGTGAAGTTGAGGTTGGCCATCACCTCGTCCTCGCTCAGGCCCAGGTCCTCGGCCATGCGCGAGTAGCGCAGGTACTTCAGCGAATGGCAGCCGGAGCAGTAGTTCATGAACAGCTTGGCGCCGCGTTGCAGCGAGGCGCGGTCGCCGAGGTCGTTGCCGGCCTGCTGGGTGGCACCGCCCTCGGCGGCCAGCGCCGAGGCGGACAACAGCAGCGCAGAGGCGAAGCAGGCCAGGACGGACATCAGGCGCTTGCTCATAGGGATCCCTCCGCCATCGCACCGAACAAGGAGCCGAGCGCCTGCCGGCCCCAGAACACGATCTGCCCCAACGGCAACAGGTAGCTCATGGCGGACAACAAGGAAACGCTCGCGGAGCAGGCCAGCACGGCGATCACGGGCTTAGTCATGGGTGGTCACCCGCTCCGGCACCGGCTTGGTCCGGTCCAACGTGGTCCAGACCGGCATGGTCAGGAAGAATCCGAAGTACAGCACGGTCAGCACGCGGCCGATGATGGTCTCGCTGGCATCGGTACCGGGACCGGAACCGATCACCCCGAGCCACACAAAGCACACCGCCAGCACGCCCAGCATCACCCTGGAGATCCAGCCGCGGTAGCGGATCGACTTGACCTTGGCGCGGTCCAGCCACGGCACCAGGAACAGGATCGCGATCGCCGAGAACATCACCAGCACGCCGCCGAGCTTGTTCGGCACCACCCGCAACATCGCGTAGTACGGCGTGTAGTACCACACCGGCTTGATGTGCTCGGGCGTGACCAAGCGGTTGGCCTCGGTGAAGTTGTCGTGCTCCAGGAACAGGCCGCCGAACGCGGGCACGAAGAAGATGATGAAGGCGCCGATCAGCAGCAGGAAGCCGACCCCGACCAGGTCCTTGACCGTGTAGTACGGGTGGAACGGAATGCCGTCGGCCGGCTTGTTCGGATCCCAGCGGTTGCCCTTGGGTCCCTTCTTGATCTCCACGCCGTCGGGGTTGTTGGAGCCGACCTCGTGCAGCGCGCCCAGGTGCAGCACCACCAGCAGCAACAGCACCAGCGGCAGCGCGATCACGTGCAGCGCGAAGAAGCGGTTGAGCGTGGCGTCGGACGGCAGGTAGTCGCCCATGATCCACTCGGTCAGGCCGTTGCCGATCACCGGGATCGCGCCGAACAGCGAGATGATCACCTTGGCGCCCCAGAACGACATCTGCCCCCACGGCAGCACGTAGCCCATGAACGCTTCGGCCATCAGCACCAGGTAGATCAGCATGCCGAGGATCCACACCAGCTCGCGCGGCTTCTTGTAGCTGCCGTAGAGCAGGCCGCGGAACATGTGCAGGTACACCACGATGAAGAACAGCGAGGCGCCGGTGGAGTGCATGTAGCGGATCAGCCAGCCCCACTCGACGTCGCGCATGATGTACTCGACCGAGTTGAACGCCTCGGCCGCGCTGGTCTTGTAGTGCATCGTCAGGAAGATGCCGGTGACGATCTGGTTGACCAGCACCACCATCGCCAGCGAACCGAAGTAGTACCAGATGTTGAAGTTCTTCGGCGCGTAGTACTCGCCGACGTGCTTGCGGTAGAACGGCATCAGCCCCGGCGCGCGCTCGTTGACCCAGTCGAACACGTTGCCCGCGGTGCGGGTAAGGAGATTCTCGGCCATGGCTTACGCTGCCCCCTTCGCGGACGAACTGGGATCGACGCCGATGATCAGCGTGTTGTCGTCCTGGTAATGATGCGGGGGCACCAGCAGGTTGATCGGGGCGGGCACGCCCTGGAACACCCGGCCGGCCATGTCGAAGCGCGACTTGTGGCAGGGGCAGAAATAGCCGCCCTTCCACTCCGGATCGTAGGGTTCGGGGCGGATCTCGGCGACCATCTCCGGCGAACAGCCCAGGTGCGTGCACAGCCCGACCAGCACCGAGATGTCGGGCTTGATCGAACGGCCCTCGCCCTTGATGTAGGCCGGCTGCTGGTCGGTGACCTCGGACTTGGGATCCTTGAGCCGCCCATCCAGCGTCGGCAACGCGTCCAGGATCGCCTTGGAGCGCTTGACGATCCAGATCGGCTGACCGCGCCACTCCATGATCAGGCGCTGCCCTTCCTGCAATGCGCTGATGTCCGCGGTGACCGGCGCACCGGCCAGTTTGGCCTTTGCGCTGGGGTTCCAGGACTTGATGAAAGGAACCGCGACGAAACCCGCACCCACCGCGCCCACCACCGCCGTGGTGGCGGTGAGAAAGCGGCGGCGTCCTGCATTAACAGAATCGTTGACCCCATCGTTGGCCATCCGGCACTCCGATTTTTTGATTGGGTAGCATTAGGCTGCCAGCGGTTCGGTGGGGGTCGAACCGCATAAAATCCACTGCAGTGTAGCGGAACCCTTAACGCGCAGACAATGCATCGTCGCGACGGCAAGAGAATGCCTCAATGCGCCGTCGCCAGCACGCCGCGGTAGCGGTCGGCGAGCAGGCCGACGCGCTGCACGTAGCGCTGGGTCTCGCTGTACGGCGGCACCCCGCCGTGTTTGTCTACCGCGCCTTCGCCGGCGTTGTAGCCGGCGGCGGCCAGGGTCAGGTTGCCGTTGAAGCGCTTCAGCAGCCAGGCCAGGTACTGCACGCCGCCGCGGATGTTCTGCGACGCATCGAACGAATCGCTGACCCCGAAGCGGCGCGCGGTCGGCGGCATCAGCTGCATCAGGCCCTGCGCGCCGGCGCGGCTCAGCGCCATCGGGTTGTAGGCCGACTCGGCATGGATGATCGCTCGCACCACCGCCTCGTCGACCCCGTACTCGCGCGCGGCGGCGGCGATCTCGCTCTGATAGGCGGTGGTATTCAGCCGCACCGCACCGAAGTTCAGGCCGGGGTTGGCGCAGGCGTAGCAGGTCTCGATGAAGCTGTAGCGGATGGTGCGCACCGCGCCGAGGCTGGCGACCTGGGTCGGCCGCGCGCTGGTGTAGTGGCGCACCCCGTCCTTCATATAGGAATAGACCTGGCCGCTGACCACCCGCCGCGGCGCGGTCCCGGTCATCGCAGGCACGGGCGCCACGCTCTTCGGCGCCACGCTCTTCGGCGCCACGCTGGCGGCGACCGGCGCCGGCGCTGCGACCGGCGTGCTGATGATGGTGGCCGGGGCGCCGGACTGCGGCGCGGCCAGGGTGATGACACCGCGGTTGGCCGCACGTTCGGCGGAGACGGCGGCAACTGCGGGCGCAGGGCGTGCGGCGCGGCGGTCGGGCGCATAGCTGCCGACCACGCTGCAGCTGGCACCGGCCACGCGCTTGCTGACGTAGCTGGGCACGCCGTCGCCGCCGATGCACTTGTATAGGGTGCCCGCACTGGCCGGCATTGCCGACAGCGTTGCGATTGCAAGCCCCAGAAGCCCCACCATCCCCTTCATGGCGGCGAGTGTCCCAACTTCGCCGGCGCTTGCCAAGTGCGCGGCGACGGCGGCGGGACCGGCCGCCCGTTTCGCCACCCGGCCCGCCTCGCGCCTGGCCGGCTCATTCGGGGGTGGCCGGCAGCTGCGCCAGCAGGTCGGCCAGCGCGCTGCGCAGTCCGGCCATCACCGCCGCGTCGGCCTGCAGCGCGGCGAACGGCACGCCCAGGGTGAGCAGTTGCGCCGCCAGCCAGGGCAGCGTGTCGGCCAGCATGGTCAGCCGGCAATGACCGTCCTGCTCGGCCTGCAGGGTTCCGCACCAGGACGGAATGCGCGGACCCAGGTCGGCCATGCTGCCGCGCAGGCGCACGCTCAGCCCGAATTGCTGCGGCAGCGGGCTGTGCTGGATCGCGTCGCGCACCATCGCCGCCGGATCGCGCGGCGGCAGGCGCGGCGCGATCGTCTCGCCCGGCTGCAGCGGCGGCACGATGCGCTCGGCGCGGAACGTGCGCCAGTCGGCGCGGTCGCGGTCCCAGCCCAGCAGGTACCAGCGGCGCCCGTAGTTGACCAGGCGCAGCGGCTCGATCAGGCGCTGGCTGCTGCGTCCGGCATGGTCGCAGTAGCCGAAGCCGAGCAGGCGCCGATCGCGGCAGGCGCTGGCGATGCCGATCAGCACCTGGGTGTCCGCCGCCGGCTCCTGGCCCAGCGACAGGGTGACCGCCTGCAATGCCCCGGCGCGCTGCCGCACCCGCGCCGGCAGCAGCGGGTCGAGCTTGGCCAATACCCGCAGTGCGGTGTCCTCCAGGCCGCCCATGCTGGCCGCGGCCGCGCGCAGCGCCACCGCGACCGTCACCGCCTCGTCGTCCTCGAACAGCAACGGCAGCATCTGCGCCCCGGCCGCCAGCCGGTAGCCGCCGCCGACCCCGGACGAGGCCTGCACCGCGTAGCCCAGGGCGCGCAGGCGCTCGATGTCGCGGCGCAGGCTGCGCCGGTCCACGCCCAGGCGCTCGGCCAGCTCCGCGCCGGCCCAGACCCGGCGAGTCTGCAGCAAGCCGATCAGGCGCAAGGTGCGGGAGGCAGGGGAAGCCATATGGCGCACGGTATTGCGGACAGAATCCGTCCGCAATAGCGCCTAGCATGGGCGCTCGATCAACGAGGAGAGCCGCCATGCCCATCGCCGACCGCCATGTGACCCTGTACCACAACCCCAAATCCCGCTCCAAAGGCGTGCTGATCCTGCTCGAGGAGCTGGGCGCGGACTACACGCTGGAACGCATCGACTTCGCCAGCGGCGAGCAGTTGGCGCCGGAGTACCTGGCGATCAACCCGATGGGCAAGGTGCCGGCGATCGACCACGCCGGCGCGGTGGTCACCGAACAGGTGGCGATCTACCAATACCTGGCCGATCTTTACCCGGAAGCCGGACTGGCCCCGGCGATGGGCGATCCGCGCCGCGGCCCCTACCTGCGCTGGCTGGCGTTCTACGGCTCGGCGTTCGAACCGGCGATCATCGACCGCGCGCTCAAGCGCGAAGCGCCGCCGCGGGCGATGTCGCCGTACGCCGACTGCGACACGGTGATGGGCGTGGTCGACGACCAGCTGGCGCGCGGCGACTACCTGCTCGGCGACCGCTGTACCGCCGCCGACGTGCTGTGGGGCAGCGCGCTGGGCTGGATGATCGGCTTCGGCCTGGTCGATCCGCCGGCGCCGACCCGCGCCTACGTCGAACGCATGGCGGCGCGGCCGGCGGTGCAGCGCGCGCAGGCGATCGACGCCGACAGCGGCTGACGCGGCGGCATCTTCCCAGACGGCAATAGGCACCGTACCATCTCGCCGCAGCTCAGCCGGGAAGCGCCGGCCGCCACCGTCACCAAGGAAGGAAACGCATGCAAAAGACTCTCATCGCGATCTTGATCGTGGCGCTGTTCGCCGTAGGCGGCGGTTGGGCCTATACCGCATGGAAGGGGCAACAGTCCGCCGCCGCCGTGCCCGCGACGCTGCCCCCGCCGGCAAAGCCTGCGGCCAAGGGCGCCTCCGCCGATGCGGTCGCCGATGCCGCCGCCGGCAATGCGGTCGATGCGCAGCAGGGTCCGCAGCCGGAGCCGGCAAAGGACGCGACGACCGAGGAGCCGAAGGCCGAGGGCGTCAAGTTCACCTACGAATACGTGCCGCCGCGCGATCCGGCGCTGCAGGACGCGTACGACTTCGCGGTCAAGATCGACATCCTGCACCGCCTGCCCGAGGTCAACGCGATGGACGGGCTGTTGATGCTGCCCGGCCCGCTGCACCTGATCACCGCCGAGTGCAAGCAGACCAACGCCTTCTATTCGCCGACCAAGCACGAACTGGTGCTGTGCTACGAAATGGTGGAGATGCTGACCAAGATCGGCGCCAGCCTGGGCGAGCAGAACCAGGACGACAGTTTCAGCGCACGTTTCCTGCTGGCGAACACCCGTTTCATCATGCTGCACGAATTCGGCCATGCGCTGATCGACATGCTGAGCCTGCCCAGCACCGGCCGCGAGGAGGATTCGGCCGACCAGCTCGCCTCTTCGCTGATGCTGATGTTCATGGCACCCAACGAGTCGCCCGGCGACCTGGCCGAGAACCTGCGGCTGGCCGGGCTGTTCTTCGTGCTCAACACCAAGGAACAGTACGGCGCGGCCGACTTCGCCGACGAGCACTCGCTCGGCCAGCAGCGCTTCTACAACCTGATGTGCATGCTGTACGGACGCGACCCGGGCAAGTACCTGCGCCTGGTGACCAGCGGCATGCTGCCCGAGGACCGCGCCCAGCGCTGCCCCACCGAGAGCAGCCGCATCACCACCGCCTGGGCCAAGCTGCTGCTGCCGCACATCGCCCCCAAGTACCAGATGAGCGGCGAAGAAGCACAGAAGCGCTACGACGAGGCGAAGCGCAAGCAGGAAGAGAACGCCGAGTCGCCTTACGTGCGCTGAGGCGCCTCCCGCGGCAGCGCGACGCTCGCGCTGCCGGCGCGGGGACGGCAGCGGGCCGTCCCGACGCGAAACGCCTTGCGCGGCGCCGGTTCGCCGCCGCCCGCCGCGGCAGTGCCGGTTGCCGATACAATGCGCGGCTGATCGCGGCCATCGCCGGCCGCGCCCGCAACCCGTCTGGAGTAAGCGCCATGCCCGGGACGCCAGCCCCCGTTTCGCCACTCGCGGCTCCCGCCGCGGGCGCCCCTGCCCTGCTGCCGCTGCCTGCCACCCGGCCGACGGCGCCGGCGGTGGTGCGCGGCAAGCTGTACATCAAGACCCACGGTTGCCAGATGAACGAGTACGACTCGGCCAAGATGGCCGACGTGCTCGCCGCCGCCGAGGGCCTGGAACTGACCGACAACCCCGAAGAAGCCGACGTGGTACTGGTCAACACCTGCTCGATCCGCGAGAAGGCGCAGGAGAAGGTATTCAGCCAGCTCGGCCGTTGGAAAGCGCTGAAGGCCGGCGGCAAGCCGGTGATCATCGGCGTCGGCGGCTGCGTGGCGTCGCAGGAGGGCGAGGCGATCGTCAAGCGCGCGCCCTACGTGGACCTGGTGTTCGGCCCGCAGACCCTGCACCGGCTGCCGGAGCTGATCCGCGCGCGGCGCGAATCGGGCAAGTCGCAGGTGGACATCAGCTTCCCCGAAGTCGAGAAGTTCGACCGCCTGCCGGAACCGCGCGCCGACGGCCCGTCGGCGTTCGTGTCGATCATGGAAGGCTGCTCCAAGTACTGCTCGTTCTGCGTGGTGCCCTATACCCGCGGCGAGGAGATCAGCCGGCCGTTCGAGGACGTGCTGGTGGAAGTGGCGCAACTGGCCGCACAGGGCGTGCGCGAGATCAACCTGCTCGGCCAGAACGTCAATGCCTACCGCGGGCCATACGCCGACGCCGAGGCCGGCGAGCAGCCGCAGTACGCCGACCTGGGCCTGCTGATCCGCAGCATCGCGCAGATCGACGGCATCGGCCGCATCCGCTTCACCACCTCGCATCCGCTGGAGTTCAGCGATTCGCTGGTCGATGCGTATCGCGACGTGCCGCAGCTGGCCAACTACCTGCATTTGCCGGTGCAGGCCGGCAGCGACCGCATCCTCAGCGCGATGAAGCGCGGCTACACCGCGCTGGAATTCAAGCAGAAGATCCGCAAGCTGCGCGCGGTGCGCCCGGACATCTCGATCAGTTCGGACTTCATCGTCGGCTTCCCCGGCGAGACCG
Source organism: Xanthomonas sp. GW (assembly GCF_014236815.1). Classification (NCBI taxonomy): domain Bacteria; kingdom Pseudomonadati; phylum Pseudomonadota; class Gammaproteobacteria; order Lysobacterales; family Lysobacteraceae; genus Xanthomonas; species Xanthomonas sp. GW. The sequence goes on along the minus strand of NZ_CP051189.1, from coordinate 2,068,897 downwards.
ACGCCGACTTCGACAAGACCATGAAGCTGATCGAGGACGTTGGCTTCGACCAGAGCTTCTCCTTCATCTACTCGCGCCGCCCGGGCACGCCCGCGGCGGACCTGGAAGACAACACGCCCGACGCGGTCAAGCACGCGCGGCTGGCGCGGCTGCAGGCGCACATCAACGCGCACTCGCTGCAGATCTCGCGCGACATGGTCGGCAGCGTGCAGACGGTGCTGGTCGAAGGCCCGTCGAAAAAGAACCCGGCCGAGCTGACCGGCAAGACCGAGAACATGCGCTCGGTGAACTTCCCCGGGCATCCGCGCCTGGTCGGCCAGTTCGTCGAGGTGGCGATCACCGAGGCGCTGAGCAATTCCTTGCGCGGGCGCCTGCTCGTCGACGCCGGCTGAGCGCAGCGCGCGCCACCAGCGCGCGCCGCTTCGTCCGCGCGGGACGCGACTGGTCCTTCACCACCGCGCGCGCTACGCTTGCCTTCCCTGTCCTGAACGACGCCGGCAGCCACGCGCCCGCCGCGTCCGCATCGAATGACCATTCCCACGCAACGCGATTTCACCCTGGAACCCGCCGACACCGAACGCCTGGCCAACCTGGCCGGGCCGTTCGACGCGCACCTGCGCCAGATCGAACTGCGCCTGGGCGTGGAGATCTCCAACCGCGGCAACGTGTTCCGGATCACCGGCCCGTCCAGCGCGGTCGCCGCCGCCGAGATTTTGCTGCAGGCCCTGTATGCCGAGGCCGACAGCGTGGTGTTCGACGATCAGGCCATCCACCTGCGGCTCAACCAGGCCAATGTCGACCGCGTCGCGCAGCGCGCCTACGAACCGCAGGAAGTGGCGATCAAGGTCAAGCGCGGCACCGTGCGCGGCCGCGGCGCCAACCAAGCCAAGTACCTGCACCAGATCGCCAGCCACGACATCAACTTCGGCGTCGGCCCAGCCGGCACCGGCAAGACCTTCCTGGCAGTGGCCAGCGCGGTCGAGGCGCTGAACGAATCGCGCGTGCAGCGGCTGATCCTGGTGCGCCCGGCGGTGGAAGCCGGCGAGAAGCTCGGCTTCCTGCCGGGCGACCTGAGCCAGAAGGTGGATCCCTATCTGCGCCCGCTGTACGACGCGCTGTACGAGATGCTCGGCGTGGAGAAGGTGATCAAGCTGCTGGAAAAAAACGTCATCGAGATCGCGCCGCTGGCCTACATGCGCGGGCGCACGCTCAACGACGCCTACGTGATCCTGGACGAGGCGCAGAACACCACCATCGAGCAGATGAAGATGTTCCTGACCCGATTGGGCTTCGGCTCCACCGCGGTGGTCACCGGCGACCTGACCCAGATCGACCTGCCCAAGCACGTCAAGTCCGGCCTGCGCGACGCGATCGAAGTGCTGCACGAGGTCGAGGGGGTCAGCTTCACCTTCTTCGAGGCGCGCGACGTGGTGCGCCACCCGCTGGTGGCGCGCATCGTCACCGCCTACGAAAAGCGCGATTTCACCGACAAGGCGACCGGTCCGGCCGCGTGACCCGGCGCTGGCCCGGCGTTGCGCTGACGGCCCTGCTCGGCATGGCCTGCAACCAGTGCGGCCTCGCCCAGACCCAGGCGGCGATTCCGGCGACGCCACAGCGCATCGCCCTCGCCCAAACCATGGCACCGCCGTGCCTGTCGGTCAGGGTAAACAACGCGACCATCAGCCTCCCTGGCGCCGAACTCAAACGCGCCGCCGACGCCTGGCGCGCCTCCGCCACCGCGCCGAGAGACGACGAGCGACAGCGGTTGGCCTGGATCGCCGGAGGGCGTGCGCAAGCGCTCCTGGCCGTCGCCGGCGGCGCACACGACCGCTTCGGCTGCGCCGTGGCCGAAGAGGCGAACGTCCCCACCGACAGCCTGTATTTCGTGGGACAGCTGCTCGAACATGGACAAGCCGCAGTGTGGATGGACGCGCTGCCGGGCCTGGTGCCGGCGATCGAGGTCGAGCGCACCAACCCGGACTGCCAGGACGGGCCGATGGGCGGTGTGGTCTACCGCGCCGCCTCCGGCGGACCGCCCGTGCTGGCGCTGACCGAATGCGTCACCTGACCCTGCCGTAGGGCGCACCATCCATCCCACAGCAGATCGCGCCGCTCTTGTGCGTGCACGAGGCAAGCAAGAGCGAGAAGGCGTGGAGCTGGTCCGCAAGACCACGACCCACAAGGACTTCAACTGCCACGACTCGGTCAAGGACGCGGGCATCGACCGTGATGCCGACGCGCATGCCGACGCAAACGACGTGGGCGAGATCGCCTACGCCGCCGCCGACGGGAAGTCGCGGTGACGCGCCGCACGCGCGATACTGTCGGCTCCTGTCCGCTCTGATTGCCGGTATCGCCATGACCAAAGGTCCGGTCCACCTCGACGTCGGCGTCAGCTACGCCCTGCCCCGCGCCGGGTTGCCGGCGGCGGCGAGCTTCCGCAAATGGGTGGCCGCGGCGCTGAAGGGCCGCATCCGCGAAGCCGACCTGGCGATCCGCCTGGTCGACGACAAGGAAGGCCGCTCGCTCAACCACCACTACCGCGGCAAGGACTACGCCACCAACGTGCTCAGCTTCCCGGCCGAACTGCCGGAAGGGCTGCCCAAAGGGGTCAAGCTGCCATTGCTCGGCGACCTGGTGATCTGTGCGCCGGTGGTGGCGCGCGAGGCGGCCGAACAGGGCAAGCCGCTCAACGCCCACTACGCGCACCTCACCGTGCACGGCGTGCTGCACCTGCTCGGCTGGGACCACGAGGACGACAAGGAGGCCGACGCGATGGAGCAGCTGGAGCGCGAGATCCTGGCCGACCTGGGCGTGGGCGATCCCTACGCCGGGGAACGCTGAGGGCTGCCGCACGCGGCGCGTTTTTCGAAAGCGATCGAGGTGGACACGGATGCTCGAACCAGGACAACCCGCACAGGAACGAATCGGCCAACGCGCCACGCGGCTGCAGCGCATCGCCGTGGTGCTGTGGGCCGCCGGCCTGGCCGCCTATCTCTATCTGGGCCTGATCCGTCCGGCGCCGCTGTTCGCCGGCAGCGGCAGCCTGCCCGAGCCGTTGCTGCCTTGGTTGGGCGCACTCGCCCTGCTGGTGCTGGCGACCACGCCCAGCGCCTGGCGCTGGTTCTACCTGCGCCGGCGGCAAGGGCGGGTCGGCGGCCCGGTGCGCGTCGCCGCCCAGGCCGGACGGGTCGCGCTGCTGTGTCCGTTGTCGATCGGCGCGTGGCTATGCTGCCGCCACTTGAACACCCAGTTCGACAGCGGCGGCACGCTCGCTGCGCTGTCCGTGCTGTACCTGGCCAGCGCGCTGCTGACCTTGTCCAGCACGCGGCACTGGCTGGTCAAGCGCTGGCGCGGGCGCTAACGTTGCCGTGCGGCCGCTGCGCCGCAACTCCCCGCTTTCCGGCCCGAGGTCCAGCGCGTTGATCCGTCCATCGTTGCTTCTGTTCGCGCTCGCGGCCGCACTGCCCGCTGCGGCCGCCGCTGCTGCTGCCGCTCCTGCGCCCGCACCCGCCCCTGCACCCGCCATCGACCTGCCGGCGCTGCTCGAATGCCGCCAGCGCGTGGCCGACTTCGCTGCGCTGGGGCCGCTGCTGGCCGATCCGCTGAAAGCCGTCGCGCAGGGCTGGCGGCCGCTGCCGCAGTCCAACCTGTTCATGAGCGAATACGAACTGGTGCGGCCGATCCAGGTGTTCGGCCACAGCACCACGCGCATCGCCGTCGCCGGCGCCAGCGTGATGGCGATCCTGGACCTGCCCGATCCGCGCCCGCTGGCCAAGCAGCTGCAGCTGGAGGCGGCGGTGGACACGCCGGACAAGGCGATGTTCGGCCGCGAGCTGGTCAGCCGCGACGTGGCCGATCCGAAGACCGGCGAGCCGATGATCGAATCGATCATCCTCAGCCTGTCCACGGTGAAGTCGCATCCGGGCCAGACCCTGGCCGGTTGCAGCTACAGCCTGGACCTGCCGGAGGACCCGGACGCGCCGCCGGCACCGGACCCGCTGCGCACGCCCGCCAGCGGCGGCTGAACCCGTCCCCGCGCGCGCTGCCGCGGCCGCCGCCGGCGTCGCGGCTCTGTCCCATTGGCCCTGCTAGACTTGCGCACATCGCCCGGCAGACCGGGTGCCGTATCCATAGAACATGTCAGAAGACGACTCTAGTAGCTCCCCTCCGGAAACCCACGAAAAACGCCGCGGCTGGCTGGAACGCCTGAGCTCGGTCTTCTCCGGCGACCCGCACACCCGCGACGACCTGGTCGAGGTGCTGCGCGACGCCCAGCACGACGGGCTGATCGCCGCCGATACCCTGCGCATGATGGAAGGCGCGCTGTCGGTGTCCGAACTCACCGTCGGCGATGTGATGGTCTCGCGTTCGCAGATGGTGTCGCTGTCGGCCGAAGCGCGCTTTCTCGACCTGATGAAGCAGGTGGTCGAATCCGGCCATTCGCGCTTCCCGGTGCATGGCGAGAACAAGGACGACATCCTCGGCATCCTGCTGGCCAAGGACCTGCTGCGCGGCGTGGTCGCCGACCACGGTCCCGGCACGGTGCGTGAGCTGCTGCGCCCGGCGGTGCTGATCCCCGAGTCGAAGAAGCTCAACGTGCTGCTCAAGGAGTTCCGGCTCTCGCGCAACCACATGGCGATCGTGGTCGACGAGTACGGCGGCGTCGCCGGGCTGGTCACCATCGAGGACGTGCTGGAGCAGATCGTCGGCGAGATCGACGACGAGCACGACGACGCCGAGGACGAAGCCTCGCTGATCGCCGCGCAGGCAGACGGCCAGTACGTGGTCGATGCGCTGACGCCGATCGAGGATTTCAACGAACGCTTCGGCGCCGACTTCTCCGACGACGACTACGACACCGTCGGCGGCCTGGTCACCGAGGCCATCGGCCACCTGCCGGAAACCGGCGAGGAACTGACCCTGGGGCGCTTCGCGTTCCGCGTGGCGCGCGCCGATGCGCGCCGGGTGCAGGCCTTCCACGTCACCATCCTGCCGCCCGACCCGCAGGAAGACGCTTGATCGCGCGTGCGCTGTCGCGCGGGCCGGCACGCGGCTGGCCACAATGGCTGCTGGGCACGCTGCTGGCCTGCTGGGCGGCGCTGGCGTTCGCGCAGGCCGGCGACGCGGACCTGGCCGCGCCGCCGGCATTGGCGCCCGCCACCGCCGCAGCGCCCGTTGCCGGTCCGCCCGGCGACGACGCGTCGGCACCGGCGCCGCGCATCGGCGTGGCCACGATGCAGCCGGGCGAGGTGTTCTTCGAACGCTTCGGTCACGACGCCATCGTGGTGGTGGATCCGCGCAGCGGCCAGGCCACCTCGTACAACTTCGGCTTCTTCGATCCCAGCGAGCCGGACTTCGTCAGCCGCTTCGCCGCCGGCGACATGAGGTATTACCTGGTCGCCCTGCCCTTGCAGGAGGACCTGGCGCAGTACCGCGACGCCGGCCGCGGCGTGGACATCCAGTGGCTGGACATGGAGCCGGCGCAGGCGCGCGCGCTGCAGCAGGCGCTGGCCTGGCGCGCGCGGCCGGAAAACGCGCGCTACCGCTACGACTACTACACCGCCAACTGCGCCACGATGGTCCGCGATGCGCTGGACCGCGCGCTGGACGGCACGCTGCACGCGCAGCTGTCGGGGCGTTCGCGCGGCAACACCTATCGCAGCGAATCGGTACGCCTGGCCTCGCCGGCACCGTGGATGTGGCTGGGCTTCGACCTGGGCCTGGGGCCGTTCGCCGACAAGCCGCTGTCGCGCTGGGAAGAGGCGTTCGTGCCGATGCGCCTGGCCGAGAGCCTGGGCGAAGTGCGCAACCGCGCCGGACGCCCGCTGGTGCAGGCACGGCAACAATTGCTGCCGCAGCGGCTGGCGCCGGAACCGCGCGAACAGGCGCGGCACTGGTGGCCATGGCTGCTGGCCGGGCTGCTGGTCGCGGTCGGCGTGGTCGCGCTGGCGCGGCGGCCGCGCTGGCTGGCGACGCTGGCGCTGCCGTTCTGGCTGCTGTGCGCGCTCGGCGGCGGCGTGCTGCTGTACCTGTGGGGCTTCAGCGACCACCGTGCGGCCTGGGCCAATCGCAACCTGCTGCTGCTCGATCCGCTATGCCTGCTGCTGGTCGGCGGCGCCATCGCGCAGCTGCGCGGCCGCCAGCCCGGGCGTTGGTTCGGCATCGCGCTGTGGACCGTGGTGGCATTGGCCGGCGCGGCCTTGCTGATCCACTGGCTGTCGATGCTGCAGCCGCAATTCAACCTGCAGTGGATCGCCCTGCTGCTGCCGGTGCACGCCGCGCTGGCCTGGGCGTTCACGCGGCGCCGCTTGCAGCGCTGATCCCGCCCGCACACCATTGCTGCCCATGGCCACCGTCCCCGCCAATCCCGCCTGCGTCATCAACTGCGTGCACTACGACGGCCACGGCCGCCGCAACGACATCGCCCTGGAACAGATCAGCGACGTGCTGGCCGCGCCCGACGGCTTCGTCTGGGTCGGCATGTACGAACCCGCCGACCACGTGCTGCAGAAGCTGCAGGAAGAATTCCAGCTGCACGACCTGGCGATCGAAGACACGCGCATGGCGCACCAGCGGCCCAAGGTCGAGGCCTACGGCAATTCGCTGTTCCTGGCCGTGCACACCGCGCAGGTGATCGACGAGCGCATCGTCTACGGCGAGACCCACGCCTTCCTCGGGGCGCGCTTCCTGCTGACCGTGCGCCACGGCGCCTCGCTGCCGTACGCGCCGGTGCGCGAGCGGCTGGAGCGCGAAGCGGCGCTGATGCAGTTGGGCCCGTCCTACGCGCTGTACGCGGTACTGGACTACATCGTCGACAACTACCAGCCGATCCTGGACGAATTCCGGCAGAGCCTGGAGCGCCTGGAGAAGGACATCTTCGCCGAGGCCTACCGGCGCGACACCGCGATCCGCCTGTACGAACTCAAGCGCGAACTCAACCAGATGCGCCTGGGCGTGGCGCCGCTGCAGGACGTGCTGTCCCACCTCAAGCGCAACCCCGGCCCGCTGATTCCCGACGAAGTGCGGCTGTACGTGCGCGACGTGCTCGACCACGCGGTGCGCACCAACGAAGCGATCGACACCTTGCGCGAGATGCTCGGCACCGCGCTGAGCGTGAACCTGTCGCTGGTGACCCTGGCCCAGGGCGAGACGGTCAAGCGCCTCGGCGCCTGGGCCGCGCTACTTGCGGCGCCGACCCTGATCACCAGCTGGTACGGCATGAACTTCAAGCAGATGCCGGAACTGGAATGGCACTGGGCCTATCCGCTGATGATCGGCGGCGTGGCTGCGGTGTGCCTGGGCTTGTATGTGGCGTTCAAGCGGGCCAGGTGGCTGTAGGGCCGGGATTCGGGATTGGGGATGTCGGGATTCGCAAAAGCGGCTGAGCTGATCGTCTCACCTACGTGATTCGGTACACCACGCGCTGCGAAATGAAAGCGTTGCAACAGGAGCGCTAAAACGCGGCTGTTCGGCTCAGCCATCGGGATCCGCTATAGCGAATCCCCAATCCCGACTCCCGAATCCCCGCTTTCAACCCACATACACCGACTTGATATTCATGAACTCATGAATGCCGTGCTCGGCCAGTTCGCGGCCGAAGCCGGAGCGCTTGATGCCGCCGAACGGCAGGCGTACGTCGCTCTTGACGATGGCGTTGACGAAGGCCGCGCCGCATTGCAGCTGGCGGGCGACGCGCTCGCCGCGGGCGCGGTCGGCGCTCCACACGCTGCCGCCCAGGCCGAAGCTGGTGTCGTTGGCCACGCGTACCGCTTCGGCCTCGTCGGCCACGCGCAGGATCGCGGCGACCGGGCCGAACAGTTCCTCGTCGTAGGCCGGCATGCCCGGCACCACGTGGTCCAGGATCGAGGCCGGATAGCCGGCGTGGGTGGACATGTCGGGCGCGGCGCCGAGCAGCGGCTTGGCGCCCTTGGCGATGCTGGCCTGTACCTGCTTGTGCAGTTCGTCGCGCAGGTCCTGCCGCGCCAGCGGCGCCAGCGTGGTCGCTTCGTCCTGCGGATCGCCGAGGCGGCGCTCGGCCGCCGCGGCGACGAAGCGGCGCACGAAGGCGTCGGCGATGGCGTCGACCACCACAAAGCGCTTGGCCGCGATGCAGGTCTGCCCGGCGTTGTCGAAGCGCGACTTCACCGCCGCAGCTACCGTGGTGTCCAGGTCGGCGTCGTCCAGCACCACGAAGGCGTCGCTGCCGCCGAGTTCCATCACGCACTTCTTCAGCTGTCCGCCGGCGTTGGCGGCGATCGAGCGGCCGGCGCGCTCGCTGCCGGTCAGGGTCACCGCGGCGATGCGCGCGTCGCGTAGCACCTCGGCGGCCTGGTCGTTGTCGATGTGCAGCACGTCGAACACGCCGGCCGGCACACCGGCGGCAGCCAGCGCGGCGTGGATCGCATCGGCGCAACGCGGCACGTTGCTGGCGTGCTTGAGCAGCGCCACGTTGCCGGCCATCAGCGCCGGCGCCAGGAAGCGGAACACCTGCCACAGCGGGAAGTTCCACGGCATCACCGCCAGCACGCAGCCCAGCGGCTCGTAGCGCACGTAGCTGCGCTGCGCATCGGTGGCGATCGGCTGCTCGCGCAGGTAATCGGCGGCGTGCTCGGCGTAGTAGTCGCAGGCATCGGCGCACTTGTCGATCTCGGCCAGCGCCTCCTTGCGCAGCTTGCCCATCTCCGCGGTCATCAGCCGCTGGATCTCCTCGCGGCGCGCGCGCAACTGCACGCCGACCTGCCGCAACAGCGCGCCGCGCTGCTCCAGCGGCGTTTCCGCCCATGCGGGGAAGGCCTGCGCGGACGCGGCCAGGCGCCGCTCGACGGCGGCGGCATCCATCAGCTCCAGGCTGTAGTCGACTTGGCCGGTGGCGGGATTGACGGTGTCGTAAGGCATCGCGACGGACTCCTGGAAAAAGTCAGCCCAGCCTAGCGCCGCGAAGGTTGCGGCGGCGTGGCGATGGCGCCGAGGCGATGGACCACAGCGTTCTGCGGTGGCGGCAGCCTTTGTAGGAGCGGCTTCAGCCGCGACGGGGCATCGCGTCACTGGTAATACCTATCGGTAACACCCGGTCGCGGCTGAAGCCGCTCCTACAGAAAAGCGCAGATTCCGCTAACCGCCCTGCTGCAGCGCCAGCTGGATGTCGCGCTGGCGGCGCTTCTCGCTGCGTGCCATCAGCCACCAGCCGACAAAGGCCGCAATCGACACCGCCAGCACCATCAGCGTGGCCAATGCGTTGATCTTCGGCTTCAGCCCCATCCGCACCGAGGAGAACACGGTCATCGGCAGCGTGGTCGAGTTGGGCCCGGCGACGAAGTTGGCGATCACCACGTCGTCCAGCGACAGGGTGAAGGCCAGCAACCAGCCGGACACCAGCGCCGGGGCGATGATCGGCAGGGTGATCAGGAAGAACACCTTGAGCCGGTTCGCGCCCAGATCCATCGCCGCCTCTTCCAGCGAGCGATCCAATTCCTGCAGGCGCGAGGACACCACCACGGTGACGAAGGACAGGGTGAAGGTGACATGCGCGGCCCAGATCGCAGTGACGCCCTTGGGCGGGATGCCGATCAGCCCGCCCATCGACACCAGCATCATCATGATCGACAGGCCGATGATCACCTCCGGCATCACCAGCGGCGCGGTCACCAGCGCGCCGAACAGGCTCTTGCTGGGGAAGCGGCGGAAACGGGTCATCACCATCGCCGCCAACGTGCCGATCACCATCGACGCGGTGGCGGTCCAGAACGCCACCTTCAGGCTGATCCATGCCGCCTGCAGGATCTGCCGGTCGCGCAGCAATTCGCCGTACCACTTGGTCGAAAACCCGGCCCACACCGTGGCCAGCTTGGAGGAATTGAACGAGTACACCATCAACAGCAGGATCGGCAGGTACAGGAAGGCGAAGCCGCCGGTCAGCACCGTCCAGCGCAGCACGCGCCCGCCGCGCAGCGCGCTCATGCCTGGCCACCTGCGAGCTGGCGCTGCTGGTAGCGGTTGAAGATCAGGATCGGCACCATCAGCAACAGCAGCATCGCGATCGCCACCGCCGACGCCGCCGGCCAGTCGCGGTTGTTGAAGAACTCGCCCCACAGCACCCGGCCGATCATCAAGGTGTCCGGCCCGCCGAGCATTTCCGGGATCACGAACTCGCCCACCGCCGGGATCATCACCAGCATGCAGCCGGCGACGATGCCCGGGCGCGACATCGGCAAGGTGATGGTCGCGAACGCTTTCCACGGCCGCGCGCCCAGGTCGTAGGCGGCCTCGAGCAGGCGGTGGTCCTGCTTCACCAGCGTAGCGTACAGCGGCAGCACCATGAACGGCAGATAGCAGTAGACGATGCCGATATAGGCGGCGATCGGCGTGTACAGGATGCGCAGCGGCTGCTCGATCAACCCCAGCGCCAGCAGCGTGCGGTTGAGCACGCCGTTGCTGTCGAGGATGCCGATCCAGGCGTAGACGCGGATCAGGAACGAGGTCCACGACGGCAGCACCACCAGCATCATCGCGATGTTGCGCGCCGACGGCGACAGGCGCGCAATCACATAGGCCATCGGATAGCCGATCAACAGGGTCAACAGAGTGGAGATCCCGGCGATCTTGATCGAGCCCCAGTAGGCTTCGATGTATTGGTTGTCGCGCACCAGCGCCAGGTAGTTCTGCAGGGTGAACTTCAGCGTCAGCACACCGTCGGTGTAGTCCAGCAGGTTGCTGTACGGCGGGCTGCTGATCGCCTGCTCGGCGAAGGAGATGCGCAGCACGATCAGGAACGGGATCGCGAAGAACAGCAGCAGCCACAGATACGGCGCGGCGATCACCAGCCAGCGCGCGCCCGGCAGGTGCCGCTGGCGCAGGCGCTGCAGCAGCGTGCGCCGTGGCGGCGCGGCAGGCGCGGCGGCGGCGGGCGCGCTCATGCGGTCAGCACCACGCCGTCGTTGTCGCCCCACCACACCCACACCGCATCGCCCCAGGTCAGGTTGTCGCTGGCCCAGCGTTGCCGGTTGGCGAAGTTGGCCATCAGCTTGAAGCCGCTGGGCAGGCGCACGTGGTAGACCGAATGGCTACCGAAATAGGCGATGTCCTCGATCGTGCCCTGCGCCTTGTTGTGCGCCTGCGCCGGCGCGTCCTTGCCGATGCCCAGCTTCTCCGGGCGCACCGCGAACGACACCGGCTGCCCGGTGATGCCGGTGATGCCGTGGCCGACGTAGATGCTGTCGGCAAACGCGGCGGTGCGCAGGGTCACGTAGTCCGGCAGGTCCTCGTCGATGACCGCGTCGATCAGATTCACCGAACCGATGAACTCGGCGGCGAAGCGATTGGCCGGCTGCTCGTAGATCTCGTCCGGGGTGCCGACCTGCTGGATCCAGCCGGCATCCATCAGCGCGATGCGGGTGGCCATGGTCATCGCCTCCTCCTGGTCGTGGGTGACCATCACGCAGGTCACCCCGGAGGTTTCGATGATGCCGACCAGTTCCAGCTGCATCTGCGAGCGCAGCTTCTTGTCCAGCGCGCCCATCGGCTCGTCCAGCAGCAGCAGCTTCGGCCCCTTGGCCAGCGAACGCGCCAGCGCCACGCGCTGCTGCTGGCCGCCGGAGAGCTGATGCGGCTTGCGCTTGCCGAGCTTGCCCAGTTGCACCAGTTCCAGCATCTCGCCGACGCGCTTGGCGATGGCCGCGCGCGACAGGCCGTCCTGCTTCAGGCCGAAGGCGATGTTCTGCTCCACGGTCATGTGCGGGAACAGCGCGTAGGACTGGAACATCATGTTGAGCGGGCGCTCGTATGGCGGCAGGCCGTCCAGCGGCTGGCCGTCGAGCACGATGCGGCCGCGGCTGGGCTGTTCGAACCCGCCCAGGCAGCGCAGCAGCGTGGACTTGCCGCTGCCCGAGCCGCCGAGCAGCGCGAAGATCTCGCCCTTGCGGATATCCAGGTCGACATCGTCGAGCGCGACGAAACCGTCGAATTCCTTGCGCAGGCCGGCGATGGACAGGTAACCGCTGCCCTTGGCCGGCGGCGCCGCCGCAGCCGCGATCGCGGCAGGCGGCAGGTCGGATCTCGCTTCGCTCAACGCCATCTGTTGCTCCCCGTGGAAGACACCGCGGCGCGCGTTCGCCGATGCTGCCGGGATTGCGCGGCCGACCTCAGTGTAGCCGCGGCCGCCGCATCGGCGATACCGCGGCGCAGGCGTTTATTGCGCCGGTGTCGGCGTCTGCGCCGGCGGCGACGCCCAGCCTAGGCCCAGGCTCTTCTGCAGCGCCACGTAGCGCAGCAGCACCTGGGTGCGCGCCTGCACTGCGCTGTCCTGCGCCGAGGCCTGCTGGCGCTGCACGTCCAGCGCATCGATCAGCGACGAGGCGCCGGCCGCGTAGCGCTGCTGCAGCAGCGCCGCGGAACGGTCCGCCGAGGCTTCGGCCTTGGCCGCGGCCAGCGCCTGCTGGCGTGCGGCGCCGAACCGGGCCAGCGCGCTGTTGGAGTCCTGCAACGCCGCCAGCACCGTGCCTTCGTAGGCGGCCAGGCGCGCCTCATTGCCGGCGCGGGCTTGCGCCACTTTGGCCTTGGTCGCGCCGAAATCGAAGATCGACCAGCGCAGGAACGGGGCGACCACGCTGTTGATCGCATCGCTGCCGAGGTCGCCCGGCGAGGTCGCGGCCATGCCGATGTTGCCGAGCAGGGTCACCTGCGGGAAGTACGCGCTCAGCGCCTGCCCGATCTGCGCCGACGAGGACGCCAACTGGCGTTCGGCGCGACGCACGTCGGGGCGGCGGCGGATCAATGATCCTGCATCGTCGACCGGCACCACCGCCGGCAGCGTCGGCAATGGACGGTCCGCGGCCAGCGCGGCGTCGAGCGCGCCCGGCTCGCGGCCGATCATCAGCGCCAGTTGGTCTAGCGCTTCCTTCGCCTGCGCCTGCAGGTCCGGCAACACCGCTTCCTGCTGCTGCAGCTGCGCCTGCGCGCGTTCCACCTGCAGGTCGGCGTCGGCGCCGCGCTCGCGGCGCTGCCGGGTCAGTTGCAGGGTCTGCCGCGCCGCCTCCAGGTTGCGCTGGGCGATGGCGATGCGCTCGCGGGTGCCGCGATAGCCCAGGTAGGCCTGCCCCACTTCGGCGGCCAGCTGCACCTGGGTGTCGGCCAGCTCGGCCTCATCGGCCTGCGCGTCGGCCAGCGCGCCTTCGCTGGCGCGGCGGCGGCGGCCGAAGAAATCCAGCTCCCAGCTGGCGTCGAAGCCGACGCTGTACAGCTGCGCATGCGGATCGATGGACAGCTGCTGGCCGCTGCCGGCAGCGACGCTGCCCAAGCCATCGACCAGCGCGTCCGGCGCCCTGGCGTTGAGATAGGCGGCATTGGCGCCGACGCTGGGCAGCTGTTCGGCATGGCGCTGCTGCACCAGCGCGCGCGAGGCGCGCAGCTTGGCCTGCGCGGCGCGCAGATTCGGGCTGTTCTGCAGCGCCTGTTCGACCAGGCTGTCCAATTGCGGATCCTGCAACGCCTCCCACCAGCGCTGCGGCGGCGCGGCCGGCACCACGCCTGCCGCGGCGGCGACCGCATCGGCGCGATGCAGCTGCGGCTGCGCCTGCGCCGCCTCCGCCACCGGCGGCGGCTTCACGTAGTTCGGGCCGAGCACGCACGCCGATAGCAGCAGCGGCAGCACGGCGGGGACGAGCACACGGGAAAAACGCTGAGCCATGGAATCCTCAATGCATCGCAAGCGGAGCGCTGCCCTTGGGCAGCGGTTTGAGCAGCAACCCCAGTGGAATCGTGCATACCACGATCACCCCGAAGATCCAGAACAGGTCGTTGTAAGTCATCACCAGCGCCTGCTGCTGCACCATGCGTGCCAGCTGCGCCACCGACTGCAGCGCCGCGCCGGCGCCGGAAGCGGACTGCAGCTGCGCGGCCAGGCCATGCAGGTAGTCCTGCGCCAGCGGCGAATTGGCGCTGGTGCCGCTGCCGATCATCTGCGTGTGGAACACCATGCGCCGCTCCTGGAAGGTGGATATCAGCGCCAGGCCGATCGAACCACCCATGTTGCGCGCCGCGTTGAACAGCCCGGACGCATCGCCGGCCAGCTCCGGCGGGACCGAGGAGATGGCGGCCTGGTTCAGCGACATCATCGCCAGCGCCAGGCCGCAGCCCTGCAGCAACTGGCCGATCACGAAATGCATGCCGACCGAATCGGCGCTGAGACTCATGTTGACGAAGCAGGCGATGGCGAAGCAGCTGAGTCCGCCGATCACCAGGATGCGTACATCCACGCGCATCAGCATCTTCGGCATCAGCGGCATCAACAGCACCGTGGGCAGGCCGGACAGCAGCACCACGTAGCCGGACTGCTCGGTGTTGTAGCCGGAGATCGTGGCCAGGAACTGCGGGATCATGTACATGACCCCGAACAGAATCATGCCCACCGCCATCACCATCACGAACACCGCGCTGAAACTGCGCTGCAGCAGGATCGACAGGCGGATCACCGGTTGCCGGCTGAAAAACTGCGAGGCGCCCAGGGCGACGAAGCCGACCAGCGAGAGCAGGCTCAGCAGCACGATCTCGGAGGATTCGAACCAACGCTCGCGCTGGCCTTCCTCCAGCACCACGGTCAGCGCGCCGAGTCCGGCGGTGAGCCCGAAGATGCCGAGCCAGTCGGCGTCGAGCAGTCCGCGCAGGTTCATGCGCTCGTGCGGCAGGCCGAGCAGCAACAGCGCCACCAGCCCGGCGCAGATCGGCACGTTGATGAAGAAGGCGTAGTGCCAGCTAACGTTCTCGGTCAGCCAGCCGCCGAGCAGCGGCCCGATCACCGGCCCCAGGATCACGGTCATGCCGAACAGCGCGGTACCCATGGTCTGCTGCGCCGGCGGCAGGCGCGTGGCGACGATGGTCAGCGCGGTGGGAATCAGCGCGCCGCCGGCGAAGCCCTGGCCGACGCGGCCCAGGATCATCATGCTCAGGCTGTTGGACAAGCCGCAGACCACCGAGAAGAAGGTGAACAGCAGCGCGCAGATCAGCAGGAAGTTGCGCAGCCCCAGCGTGCGCACGAACCAGCCGGTCAGCGGGATCATCACGATCTCGGCGACCAGGTAGGCGGTGGAGATCCAAGTGCCCTCGGTGCCGCTGGCGCCGACCTCGCCCTGGATGGTCGGCAACGCCGCGTTGACGATGGAGATGTCCAGCGTCGCCATGAACGAGCCGATGGTGCCGGCGGCCACCGCCAGCCACGCGCCGGCGTCGGCCTTCTGCTGTGCGCCGGCACCGGCCGCCGGCGCAGCGGCGGCCTCGTTCACGGCCTGCCCTCGCCCTGCTCGCCTTCCTGCTCGACCCGCTCCTTGGCATCCTTGGCCGCGCGCGTGTCCACCGTGACCGTCACCGACATGCCCGGCACCAACACCTTGCGCGCCTCCGCGCCGGCCTTGAGCCGGATCCGCACCGGCACCCGCTGCACCACCTTGGTGAAGTTGCCGGTGGCGTTCTCCGGCGGCAGCAACGCGAACTGCGAGCCGGTGCCGGGCGCGATGCTTTCGACCACGCCGTCCAGCTCGACCCCAGACAGCGCATCGACCTCAATCCGCGCCGGCTGCCCGGGCCGCATCAGCCCGACCTGGGTTTCCTTGAAATTGGCACTCAGGTACAACGCATCGACCGGCACCACGCTCATCAGCCGGGTGCCGGCGGCGACGAACTGGCCGACCTGCACGGTCTTGTCGCCGATGCGGCCGTCGATGCGTGCGGTCAGCCGCGTGTCCTCCATCGCCACCTGCGCCTGGTCGGCGTCGGCCTGCGCCTGCTGCAGCCCGGCGCGGGCCTGGTCGAGCTGCGCGCCTGCGCCCTGCACCTGGCTCTCGGCAGCGACCACCTGGGCCTTGGCTGCGTCGTACTGGGCCTGCGCGCGATCGCGGTCGTGGACGATGCTCTCGTAATGCTCGTGGGTATCGGCGCCGGATGCGGCCAGCGGCGCGAAACGCTTGGCCTCGCCCTGGGCGAAGCGCAGGCTGGCCGCGGCCGCGGTGACCTGGGTGCGCGCCTGCAGCAGGGTCGCGCGCTGCGCCTGCAGACCGGCCTCGGCAGCGGCGATATCGGCCTGGCGTACCGCGACCACGGCCTGCGCCTGCTGCTGCGTGGCGCGGTAGCTGCGCTCGTCGATCTGCAGCAGCGGCTGCCCGGCCTTGACCGTCTGGTTGTCGCCGACGAACACGCCGGTCACGTAGCCGTTGACCCGCGGCGCCACTGCCACCGCATCGGCCTGCAGATAGGCGTTGTTGGTTTCCTGCAGGTAGCGGCCGGTGGTCAGGTAGTAGACCAGCCACGCCACCAGGCCGATCAGCACGACCAGGCCGATCAGCAGCAGCGTCCATTTCACCTTGGGATTCTTCAGCGGCGACGGCTTGTCGGCTTGCTTGCTGCCGTCCTTGCCATCGTCCTGGGCGGGCGCGGCACGCGCCTCGTCCGAAGCCGCCTGCCGTTGCGTCTGCGTGGGATCTGGGTCGTGGGTGCTCAAAGTCGCAGGTTCCTGGGGGTGGGGACCATCCTCGCCGGTGCGCTTGACGGTGCGGGGACAGCGATGCACTGCCAGGCGGCGCGCTCACCAGACGGTGGCGTAGGGCGGACTTTACAAGTGTCTGTAGCGGCGGGTCGAGATTGTGTGAGTGCGGCTGGCGGTAGCGTTTAGGCGCCCGAGGGTGGCGCCGGTCTCCTCAGCTCTACCCACAGCGAAAACGGCTTGAATCAACGAGTCGCTTCGCGCCGCACCTCACCCTAACCCTCTCCCGCGGTGAGAGGGAAAATCGCACCCATGCGGCTGAGTGTCCTAGTCTAATTTTGTGGACACCCCGATAGGGATAATCATCCTCAACGAAGACCGAATAAGACATGCCACCGAGCCCGCGTAGAAATTTCGATACTGAACCTGCCCCTAAGAACGGACGCCAAGCAGCCGCGGGTTAAGCGGCTTGTTTCCGTGTCTTGGCATAGGCGTTGTTGGACAGGTATCCAAGCGCCGAGCAAGCGAGCGGAATCATAGAAGCCATCGCTATCGCTAGCGATAGCGGCGTGAGCAGCGGCCCGGGTCTAGTAGACGCCGGTGGCCTCTTCGTCTTGAGTGGAGCGAAGAAGCTTTTGGCGACGGCCTGAAGCGGTCCTTGGTCTTGCCAAGCAGCTCGTCATCCCGCATCAGCCGGACACGCGCTTGCGGCCCACGGCGTGCGTGCATGCGCGCAGCTCACAGACCATGCGCGGCGTGCAACGGCTACCTGCGTGAAGCGTGCGCATGTCAGCGCACTGGGCCGCCTCTAGGTCAGGGCGATCGCGGCGACGCAGGTAACCATGGAAGCGGGAGACCGACACCGCCAGCACGCGGCACAATATCCGCCAAGGTAGAAAGTCAGTTTACGCGCGAAGGCGTATCGCACTTAGACTCCCTGGCAATCACTTTTGTAAGGATTTCGCGCTTCATTTTGAGCGTGGCGTTCCCGGACTGTAGCTGAGCCAGCTCGCTCTCCATCTCACTTACGGGCTTGCTGCTAGGAGAACTGCACGGACGGCCGGCACGCGCAGCGTCCGCCCAATTGCACGAGGCCTTGACGGACATGCCCAACTGACGGGGCCGCCTTGGCGCGACCAATCGACTCTGCCAAGGCGCTCGCCTGGGCCTTTAAATCGTCCGTGTAGGGAAGACGGGTAATAGGTTGCATTCATCTCGGTTTCTCCGTCTCGTGTGCTTCGCGGCTCACGAGTCGGAGCCTCCGGGATGGACTGCCTTATATGTCAAACGTCTACCACCTACCCGGCAGAGCCGGGGGTACTTTCATGATTGATCTAGCTTTTGTGCGACATCCGACCAATGGGTAATCTCGCTCATACCACACAGGATCGACCGTTCACCTTTAAAACTTCGGCGTCCGTGGGTCACCAGGATATTGTCGATCATCAGAATATCGCCCTTCTCCCAGTCGAACTCTGTTCGTTCATCCTCGTAGGCACGTTGTAGTTCGCGTATTACTTCTGGCGGGATTTCCCGCCCGTCGCCGTAGAAGGTCTGGTTCGGCAACTCATGGGGCTCAAAGGAGAACTGCAACACCTGTCGTATTTCCTCGTCCAGAGACAATACATTGAAAAACATACAGTGATTGAACCAGCAGGCCTCCCCGCTCACTGGATGATAAGCTGTGGTACGCCTAATCTGGTAGCTCTTGAGCACGCCACCAGGATGCCATTCGAAATGGATGTCGTTAGCCAGGCAATACTCCTCAACCTTATCCTTCTGGTTTGTCTGGAATGCGCTCTGCCACGTGGTGCCAATGGTCTGCCAGAAGCAGCGCGAATAGCGATAGTGATTTTCTTCAAAGGCGCTTACTATGGGTGCTGGAATACGTTTATAGATCTTCCTCGCGTCGGCGAGAGGCGTGGCCCCTCCCTTGCGCGGCGGCGTCTCACAGTAGAAGAAAATTTTTCGCGGGAACGACTTGTTGTACGACTGCTCAGAGTGTTGGATGATCTCCTTGTCCTCAGGATAGTCGGTCGAGGTGTAAATGTTCTTGTACACCGAATGCCGCGGTGAGGAACGCTCGCTATAGAAAATGGGATCGGAAGAAAGACTGGAAATGAAATCGTTGAAGGTATGCACCGCAGGGACGTCGAAGCCACGGAACAGAATGGCGCCGTGCCGCACGAGCAGTTTCTCCAAAACCGCTTTCTGTGCGGTTAGCGCCATCAGGTCAGGGCTGGCACCGGGCGCTGGTTGCACTACCAGTGGAAGCGGCTGCGCTTGATCGAAGACGGCTAGTTCGTATCCATCAAGACGAATTCCATTAACGTTATCAATAGTGAACATCCAGTGCTCCTCACCCGTGCAAGATATTGTTCGTGTAAAGTTGGGACATCGCGACGCAGACTTTACGCATGCCTTTGAACGGCGAACGGCCGTGGGTCATGAGGAAATTGTCAACAAAGAGAACATCGCCCTCCTCCCATTCGAACCGCACCGCGTGTTGGTCATAGATGTCACGAATGAGAGTGACCACCGAGTCCTCTATCGGCGTACCGTCTCCATAGTAAGCATTGCGCGGCATCCCTTCCTCGGTGAATTCCTTAGTCAGGAATTCGCGGACATCCGCCGGCATATTCGAGCTATGGAACAGGTGCGCATGATTGAACCAGACGGTATCGTTGGTCACCGGATGGACTGAGATGGCTTGGCGTATGGCTCGAGTCCTGAGTACTCCGCCGGGCAACCACTCGAAGTTGGTCCGGCTCTCCCGAAGGTAATTCTCCACCTCTTCCTTAGTTTGCACCTGGAATGCCTCACGCCAGTGCATGTCCACTCCCAAGCCGTAATTGCGTACGTACATGACCTTTTTCTCAATGAAACGGCGCTTGATCTCCTCGGGTATCGCACGGAAAACTTTTCGATCATCGGCAAGCGGCGTATATCCACCTTCGTCAGCAACGATTTGGCTGCAGAAGTACAGCATCGACGGCCAATGGTGGGAGTAGGACATTTCATGATGCATTGGAATGACTTCATCTGGCGCATACTCAGTGGATGAGTAAACCTTGTCTCCCAGTTGCACGCGCCGTGCGCCTCGTTCGATGTAGCCGAGTAATTCGCCCGAATGAGCTATAGCAACTCGGCTCAACTTCTCAGCACTGTTGATACCGAACCCTCTGAATAAGATCGCACCGAAGAGATGGAGCGCGCGATCGACTTGGTCGCGATGCTTCCCGATCCACTCTTCCAGCGATTGTCCTCCCCCCCCTCTTTGGACCTGGAACGGCAGCTTTTCCTGTCCGTATACAACCCCCGAAGGCATGGACTGCACAAAAGCATCAAAATCTGCCGCCATCATTTCAACGTTTGCCATCTGGTTCATTTTTCATATTCCAATGATATCGGACCTGCATTTCGATCCAATCCGGCCCAAGGTTCTAAGCTCACGCGGTCAGGTGTGACCTTATGAAATAACTAAGAATGACTCGATATATTTCGATACATCATGTCGAGGACAAGTAGGCTAGCGTCTTGCGTTCACCTTTAAATGATTCGCGGCCGTGCATCATCAAAACGTTATCGATCATCAGCAGGTCGTTGCGTTGCCAATCGAAAAGAAGTTTGTTGCCGTTAAGAACGCGCCGAACCTCATCCAGCACCTTTCCATCTACAGCCTCCCCGTCGGCGTACTCGCACTCGTGGGGCATATTCCCCTTACCCACCACCTGCTCAATCATGTCACGCAGGGCTGGGTTCAAAGAAGAGGGATGCCATTGTTCAGCTTGATTGAACCATACTTCCTCCCCAGTCACCGGGTGGATTGTTAAGGCGTCGCTACGAGTGGAGATACGCATCATTCCATCCGATAGCCAATCGCAAATCGAATTCTGCTCTGCCGCAATCTTCTCGACCACCGCGCGTTCCTCGGTTTGGTAGGTCTTCTGCCAGCTCTTGCCAAACGAAATTTTCGAATGGAAGTTACGAATATAATTGATCTTCTTTTGGCGAAATTTGTTGACAACCTCTTGCGGCATGTCCTTAAGCACGTCTTTGCTGCTAGCAAGGGAGGTCTGACCGCCCACGCTGGCCGGGGCCTCACTGTAGAAAAACAAACGTGTCGGCCAATCAGGCAGGTACGACATTTCATTGTGCAACGAGATCACCTCTGTAGCAGGATATTCAGTTGAGGTAAACACGTCTTCTATCACACGCTTACGCGGTGAGTTGCCACCAACGTATTGGAATGGCTTGGCGCCTAAGCTGGCCAAGCAGCTGTGAAAATCTTGTGCGCCGTTGATAACGAATCCGCGGAACAGGATGCCGCCATGCTGGTGAAGCAACTGTTGCAACGCTACATGGTTGGCGGCCAAGTACTCTTTAAATGCATTTAGGCTAGCATCCTTCTTCGGCGTAATGACGATCGGATGATATAACTTCGAAAAAAGTAAATTTACGTTCATTTCAGATGACCATCTCTTATTTTGCAAATGCGAAATAAATTCATAAATTATCGGAAAACGGCTGACAGCACCTGATGCGACGACTTTATCTGAGATCCGGACGTGCCACGCCACCTGAGCGAAGCCTAGTTTTTGTTGCGATCAACTCGGCGTTGACCTGCCTGACGACGGTCTCGTGGTCGCTATTGACGAAGAAGTGCCCGCCGTCGAACCAAGTAACCTGGCAAGGGCCAGTGGTTTCTTTCATCCAGCCGTCAACTTGGCCCGGGCCTTTGTTGTCTTCTTCCCGGCCAGCGAAAACACTGATCGGCATTTGCAGCAGCGGACCCGGGCGATAAATGTAGTCCTCCGCCAGGGCGAAATCGGCCCGAATGGTGGGCAATAGTAGGTTCATTAGCTCAAGATTGGCCAGCACTTTGGCCGGCGTACCATTGTAATCGCGTAGCTCGGAGATGAACTCGTCATCCGGCAAGCGGGACAGCTTCCGCGACGGGTTGCGGAACTGCGGCGCGTGGCAGCCGGACACAATTAGATGTTGGAGGCCATTTATATCATGCAGCCACAGGTAACGAGCCAGTTCGAAGGCAATCAAGCCACCCACACTGTGACCGAAGAAGGCAAAAGGCAGGTTTCCCTGCTGCGCGACAACCGGTGCCAACTGCCTCAGAAGCTCCGGCATCGAGGTGATTGGTGGCTCATTGATTCGTACAGCCCGTCCCGGCAGTTGCACAGCGCATATCTCGATGGATGGATCGAGCTCCGGGCGCCAAGAATTGTAGTTGAACGCATTGCCGCCCGCATAGGGAAAGCAGAACAAACGAAGTTTCGGATCTGGTACCGATGCCTTGATCAGCCAAGGCGCCGATTGAATAGCGACGTTGTTCCTCATTAGCATTCGCCTACAACGGTGCTTTGTTTTAACCCTAATGCGCCAGCTTCCTTCGATACCCAGTCGCGCGTCGCGAGAAAGTCCAAGATGGCCTTGCTGACTTCGTGAACGTGGGGTTCGACCATCAAACCTACATGATCTGTTGCGATTTGCTGTGTCGCAATGGCATTCGGCCAAGCTGCATCACCATGCTCACTCATGCTCTGCGCGGCCCACAGAGCATGCACCGGCACAGTTATCGGGCGCAGCTGGTATTGCGACAGCAACTTCAGGTGCCGCCCAATGATAGGCACCTGCATTTTGAGGTGCTCGAACGTCCCTGCGTCAAGGCCTGGATGCATCCAATTGTTAAGATGTACGGCTGCTTCCTCGAACTCCATCTTCAGTAGTTCTTTCACGAATATGGGTGTAAACGCCAGCACACCATCCGCGTCTTCGCGTAGGGCGAGACCGCTGCCACGTAGCTCTACCAACGCGGCTTGGAGCAGTAGTTGGTCTTCACCAAATGTGCTGACGCCATTGATCGGCCATGAATCGAAGAGACCTAAATATTCAACTGTTTCACCTTGTTCCACCAAATGATCGGCGACAGCCAAGGCGATGAGTCCTCCAGTGGACCAACCGAGTATCCGGTAGGGGCCGCTGGAGTAGGTGGTGCGGATCAACGCTGCGTACTGAGCCGCCATCGCTTGCACCGAATCGAATCGTTGCGGCAGCCCAATTACTTCCGGCGACCGGATACCGTAGACCGGAAACTTATCGGCGAACTGGCGCGCCAACGTCTTATAGAAGGACACATGCCCACCGACTTGATGTATACAGAAAAGCGGCCGGCCTGACTTGGTGGCATTCAACGGAATTATCTGCTGGTCGGTTTCAATCAGCGAACCCAGTTCTGCGATATTGGGCTTCGAGAATATCGTCGCTAACGGTATAGACACACCCAAACTGACACTGATCGCATGGATCAGCTTGATCGCCAGCAGCGAATGTCCACCCAACTCGAAAAAGTTGTCGCGGCGTCCTACCCGTTCAACACCCAGCAGTTCCTGCCAAATCCCGGCCAACGCCTCCTCAATCTCGCCCTGCGGCGCCTCATACTCGCGACTGGCCACAGACGCCTCGTCCGGCGCCGGCAATGCCCGACGGTCCAGCTTGCCGTTCGGCGTCAAGGGAAAGGCCTCCAACTGCACAAACGCGCCTGGCACCATGTAGTCGGGAAGCCGTGAGGACAGATCGGCACGCAACTCGATCGCCGACAGCGCGGTGTCCGCCTCGGCGAGTAGATAGGCCACCAGACGCTTGTCGCCCGCCTCATCCTCACGCGCCACCACCACCGCTTCGCGCACCCCGGCGCATGCCGTCAGCCGTGCCTCGATCTCTCCCAGCTCGATCCGGAATCCACGGATCTTGACCTGGTGGTCATTGCGCCCCAAAAACTCAATCGTCCCGTCCGGCAACCAGCGGCCCAGATCGCCGGTCTTGTACATCCGCGCCTCCGGGGCGGGGGAAAACGGATCCTTCAGGAAACGCTCTGACGTCAACTCCGGGCGGTTCAGGTACCCCCGCGCCACCCCGGCACCCCCAATATGGATTTCGCCCGAAACCCCCAGCGGCACCGGCTCCCCGTGCCTATCCAGAATGTAAATCTGGGTGTTCGCGATCGGACGGCCAATTGTGGGGGAAGTCACCCAGCACTCAGGTATTTTGTCAAGGGTGAAACTGGTCACAACATGTGTTTCTGTCGCGCCATATTGATTATGCAGACGACGGCCTTGTAAGCGCGCGAAGAAATTGCGGATTGATTTATTTATAAACAACTGTTCACCAGAGCTCACCACATTCGTCAGTGATGGCAGTACCTTTTCACTCTGTTCCGCCGCATCGACGAGTCTTTGAAGTGCCACAAACGGCAAAAAAATTCGTTGCACTCGATGAGATTCGATATATTTCACCAGCAAGATCGGATCCCGGCGCATTGTTTCGCTGATCAGCAATAGGCAGCCTCCACTGCAAAGTGTGTGGAACACCTCCTGAAAGGAAACATCAAAACCCAGCGCAGAGAACTGAAGCACGCGCTCTTCGGTACGAATACTACTGTCACTGGCCCGCTCCCATACCAACAGGTTCAGAAGGGAGCACTGTGTCATCGCGACTCCCTTGGGCGTACCGGTCGAACCCGACGTGTAGATCACATACGCCAGATGCCCGGACGTCAGGCCGCCGGCACGTGCGTCCGGATTGCCCGTCGGCTGCTCAGCAAGTAATGCGCAGGTTTCGGCTGCATTCAGCTCCAGCACCGGCACCTCCAGCGCCGCCAAGTGTGCGGTTGCATCCGCCTGCGTCAACACCGCCACCGGCGCACTGTCTTCAAGCATGTAAGCCAATCGCTCGGCCGGATAGGCCGGGTCCAGCGGCACATACGCCCCGCCCGCCTTCAAGATCCCCAGCAACCCCACCACCATCTCCAGGCTGCGCTCCAGGCAGATCGCCACCCGGTCGTCCGGCCTCACCCCCCGACCCATCAGATAATGCGCCAGCTGGTTCGCCCGCGCATTGAGCTCCCCGTACGTCAGGCGCTGGTCTTCATACACCACCGCCACCGCTTCCGGTTGCTGCGCGGCCTGCTCCTCGAAAAATTCGTGAATCAGCGCCTCGCGCGGATACTCCGCCGCCGTCGCATTGAACCCTTCCAGTAACTTCGCACGCTCCGCAGGAGGCAATATATCAATTGCACGAACCGACACTTCGCCACCCTCGTTTAACTTATCGACCAATTCAACAATCGCTGTCAGCACATAGTCATTGAGTCGCCGTGCATCAATCCCTTCGATACATTTCATCGACAACTCAAAATCCGCACCTAAATCATCAATCGACAATGTTATTGGATAGTTGGTGGCGTCATCTGCGGTTAGCAGACGTATCCCCTCCATCACGGACTGAACTTCGTTTTCGGTCTCCGTATGGCTATGCCGGTAATTCAGCAATGTAGTGAATAATGGCAGCGGCTGCGGCACAGCACTGCAACGCTGCGCCAGCGCGAGTGGCGCTTGTTCGTGCGCCAACAGCGCCTGCATTCGTCGATAACTCTCCTGCACCATCTCGTGCACACAGCAATCCCCAAGCGACACCCTGAGCGGCAATACATTGATCGCCATGCCCAACACCCGGTCCGCGCCCGCCGCGCCCTGCAATCGCCCTGATAAAACCGTGCCGAACACCACTTCTAAGCGTCCAGTGCACCGTGCCAGCACCTGCGCCCAAGCCACATGGAACAGCACCGCAGGCGACAGACCTTCGCGACGCGCACACACCCGGATTGATTGTGCCAAATCGCCCTTAACAGGAATATTGACCGACGCTGCCAACTCCGTCCCGCGCAACTGCACGTTTAACACGCCGAACGGGGCTGTCGGTTCGTCGATGCCACCAAACTCCTGCCGGAAATAGGCTTCGTGCTCAGTGATAGGAGTCCGGCTCGCCTGCGCCACCACATTCCGGAACGGCAGCGCCGTCGGCAATGATATGGCCGCATCGCGCAGCATCACCACCACCTCAGACAATGCCAGTTCCCGTGTCACATGGTCGCAGATTGCCTGATGATTTAGCAGCACCAACAACCATTCGCCTTGCTCCCGATCCTCGGCCACATGCGCCCCCAGCAATGGCGCGCGTCGCAGATCCAGACGCATCTGTCGTGGATCGGTATGCCGCAGCAATGCTCCGGTTGCATCTTCCCCTATCGGCACTGAAAAACTATTTACCTGCAGCGGCGCCTGCCGACACACGACCTGCACCGGTTGCGGCAAGCCCTCCCACAGTATGGCGCTGCGCAGGGCACTATGTCGCACAATCACTTGGTTCAACGCGTCAAGAAAAGCATCCAGCCGCTCACGGCTATCGAACGCCAACACCATGCGTTGCAGGTAGGTATCCCCCTCATCCTCCAGCAAATGATGGAATAGCAAGCCCTCTTGCAGCGGCAGCAAAGGGTACATATCCTGGATATTTCCCACACCGCCCGGCACCGTAGCGACGATTCGATCAATTTCGTCCTGCGTCAACGATACCAAC
Source organism: Xanthomonas sp. GW (assembly GCF_014236815.1). NCBI lineage: Bacteria > Pseudomonadati > Pseudomonadota > Gammaproteobacteria > Lysobacterales > Lysobacteraceae > Xanthomonas > Xanthomonas sp. GW. The sequence continues at coordinate 2,042,997 of NZ_CP051189.1, read as the reverse complement.
GGCAGCATGTCCGGCGTGATTGCGGTGGTAGTGGGACCAATTAGATTCTCCGGGACAGTCCATTCCGCACCACCTGACTCCTGAGTCAGCATCGCCGCCAGTGCGCCTAGCGTCGGTGCAGTGAATATCGCCTGTAATGCTACCTGCTGACCTTGCTCCCGCAGGCGCTCGAGCAACGTCACCATCATCAGCGAGTGCCCACCCAGCTCGAAAAAGTTATCGCGGCGCCCCACCCGTTCAACACCCAGCAGCTCCTGCCAAATCCCGGCCAACACCTCCTCAATCTCGCCCCGCGGGGCCTCATACTCGCGACTGGCCACAGACGCCTCGTCCGGCGCCGGCAATGCCCGACGGTCCAGCTTGCCGTTCGGCGTCAAGGGAAAGGCCTCCAACTGCACAAACGCACTTGGCACCATGTAGTCGGGAAGCCGTGAGGACAGATCGGCACGCAACTCGACTGCCGACAGCGCGGTGTCCGCCTCGGCGAGTAGATAGGCCACCAGACGCTTGTCGCCCGCCTCATCCTCACGCGCCACCACCACCGCTTCGCGCACCCCGGCGCATGCCGTCAGCCGTGCCTCGATCTCTCCCAGCTCGATCCGGAATCCCCGGATCTTGACCTGGTCGTCATTGCGCCCCAAAAACTCAATCGTTCCGTCCGGCAACCAGCGCCCCAGATCGCCGGTCTTGTACATCCGCGCCTCAGGGGCGGGCGAAAACGGATCCTTCAGGAAACGCTCCGCCGTCAACTCCGGGCGGTTCAGGTAACCCCGTGCCACACCGGCACCCCCAATATAGATTTCGCCCGACACTCCAAGTGGCACCGGCTCCCCGTGCCTATCCAGAATGTAAATTTGGGTGTTCGCGATCGGACGGCCAATCACCGACCCGCCTTGGGTCTGCGCGATGTTTTCGATCGTCGCATCCACCGTCGCCTCGGTAGGGCCGTACATGTTGTGGAAGTTCACCCCCAGCGACGCCTTCAGTCGCTCCCACATTAACGGACCAATCGGTTCGCCACCCAGCAGCACGTTGCGCGGCCGGTACCCGGTCGGCTTCAGCAGGCCCGCCGACAACATTCCTTCCAGTTGTGAGGGCGTGCTGTCCAGCGCATCGATCCGCCCCTCTTCTAGGAAGGCCAGCAACGCCGGACCGCTGGCGCGGATAGCCTGGGGTATCGGCACCACACAATGGCCCGACAGCAGTTGCAGCAGGCCCTTGAGCGACATGTCGAACGAGAACGCCGCGTTCAATGCCACCCGCGAGTGCGGCGCACAGGTCTGGTGCGTAGTACGGCTCATCACCTGCCAGAAGTTCACCGCCGAACGGTGCTCAACCATCACGCCCTTGGGCTGGCCGGTCGACCCGGAAGTGTAGATCACGTATGCCAGATGCCGCGAGGTCAGCCCTGCCACCTGCGGGTTGGCCACCCGCTCAGCGTCCGACGCGCCAAAATCCTCGCCCAGTACTAATACTGGCTGGATGGTCGCGCCCAGCATCGACAGCTCATCGCGTAGCGCCCGCTGCGTCAGCACCGCCACAGGCGCGCTGTCGCCAAGCATGTAAGCCAGCCGCTCGGATCGATAGTTCGGGTCCAGCGGCACATACGCCCCGCCCGCCTTCAGTATCCCTAGCAGACCCACCACCATCTCCAGACTACGCTCCACGCAGATCGCCACCCGATCGTCCGGCTTGACTCCCATATCTATAAGCCGATGCGCGACCTGGTTCGCCTGCACATTCAACTCGCCGTAACTCAACGACTGGCCCTCGTACACTACCGCCTCCGCCTCCGGCTGCTGCGCCGCCTGCGCTTCAAACAACTCGTGGATCAGCGCCTCCTGTGGAAACTCCGTCTCAGTCGCATTGAAACCAACCAGCAACTGCTCGCGCTCGGCCACCGACAACAACGGCAGATGGCTCATCTTCTGCGTATCGTCTGCAACCATACCGGCAAGCAGAACTGTCAGATAATGTGAAAAGCGTTCCACCGTACTGCGGTCGAATAGGTCAAGAGAATACGATAGGCTGCCGATTAGCCCTTCAGCTGTGTCTGTCAGCGCCAGCGACAGATCGGCATGCGCGACCTCCTCCTCACGATCGACAGAGGACAGCGTCAACCCCGGCAGGTTTAGCGCTCCGCCGCTCGGCATGTTGTTCAAGTTGAACCACACTTGATAAACCGGGCTGTGGCCCAGACTGCGTGCAGGACGCAACGCCTCCACCACCTGCTCAAATGGCAGCTCTTGATGAGCAAACGCCGCTAGCGCCGTCGCCTTCACCTGCGCCAGCAACTCCGCCACGCTCGGCGCCTCCTCCATCCGCACCCGCAGCGCCAGCGTGTTGACAAAAAACCCGATCAGCCCTTCAACCTCGCGGCGCTGGCGGTTCGCCACCGGCGTGCCAATCACCACGTCCTCCTGCCCGCTCAGACGCGACAACAACACCGACCAGCCCGCCAGCAACACCATGAACAACGTGCACCCGTGGCGTTGCGCCAAGCCTCGCAGCTGCGCCGTCAACTCCGGCGTCAACTCGAACGGTACGCTACCGCCAGCATAACTTTGCACCGCCGGACGCGGCCGATCGCTCGGCAACTCCAACAACCCTGGCGCCCCGACCAGGTGCTCGCGCCAAAAACCCAGCTGACGCTCCAACTCTTCGCCTTGCAGCCAGCTGCGTTGCCATGCCGCATAGTCCGCATACTGGATCTCCAGCGCTGGCAACGGATCCGCCTGCCCCTGGCTAAACGCCGTGTACAGCGCACCCACCTCCCGCACCATCACCCCCAGCGACCAGCCATCGGTGATGATGTGGTGCTGCGTGATCAGCAACACGTGCTCCTCGGCCGCCAACTGCAACAGCCGACCCCGGATCAACGGACCGCTCGTCAAGTCGAACGCCGCGCCGGCTTCTTCCCGCGCCAATCGCTCGACCTCCCGTTGCTGCGCTTCGCCCTCCAGGCTGCGCAGATCCTGCTCGGTCAGCGTAAAACCGCAGTCCTCGGCAGCGACCACCTGGCACGGCTCGTTCTCGGTCACCACAAAGTGGGTGCGCAAGGACTCGTGCCGCGCCACCAGTCGGTCCAGCGTCGCCTGCAGCGCTTCCCGGTTCAGTGCGCCCGACAGGCGCAGCGCCGCCGGAATGTGGTAAGCCGCGCTCGCCGACGCATCCAGACGGTCCAAAAACCACAGCCGGTGCTGCGCCAACGATAGCGGCAGCGGCTCAGTGCGGTCGGCGCTCGTGATGGCCCCCAATGTACTGTGCTGTGCCTCCTGTACCACGTTGGCTAGCGTTTGCAATGTCGGATGGGCAAACAACTCGCGCAAGGCCACCTCGACCCCTAAAACACTGCGCACATGCGCCATCAGCCGCACCGCCAGCAGCGAGTGCCCGCCCAGCTCGAAAAAGTTATCGCGGCGTCCTACCCGTTCAACACCCAGCAGTTCCTGCCAAATCCCGGCCAACGCCTCCTCAATCTCGCCCTGCGGCGCCTCATACTCGCGACTGGCCACAGACGCCTCGTCCGGCGCCGGCAATGCCCGACGGTCCAGCTTGCCGTTCGGCGTCAAGGGAAAGGCTTCCAACTGCACAAACGCGCTTGGCACCATGTAGTCGGGAAGCCGTGAGGACAGATCGGCACGCAACTCGACCGCCGACAGCGCGGTGTCCGCCTCGGCGAGTAGATAGGCCACCAGACGCTTGTCGCCCGCCTCATCCTCACGCGCCACCACCACCGCCTCGCGCACACCGGCGCATGCCGTCAGCTGCGCCTCGACCTCCCCCAGCTCGATCCGGAATCCCCGAATCTTGACCTGGTGGTCATTGCGCCCCAAAAACTCAATCGTCCCGTCCGGCAACCAGCGGCCCAGATCGCCGGTCTTGTACATCCGCGCCTCCGGGGCGGGGGAAAACGGATCCTTCAGGAAACGCTCTGACGTCAACTCCGGGCGGTTCAGGTACCCCCGCGCCACCCCGGCACCCCCAATATGGATTTCGCCCGAAACCCCCAGCGGCACCGGCTCCCCGTGCCTATCCAGAATGTAAATCTGGGTGTTCGCGATCGGACGGCCTATGGGAATTGAACTTGCATCCTCGCTCACCGCCTGGATGTCATGCGTGCACGCGAAGGTTGTAGTTTCTGTCGGGCCATAACCGTTAACCACATGCTTGGGACGGTACTTACTCGTCAGAACCTGCCTTATCGTGCCTGGATGTAAAGTGTCACCTCCTACCAACAAATAACGTAGCCCACCCAATGTTCCTTGCAGTACATTTGCGTATTGGTTGAACAAACCAACGGACAGCCACAATGCCGTTACTCCCCCCTCCTGCAAATGCCTACCAAAAGACTCTGGCATTAACACCACCGACTGGTCGACGATCAGCAGCTTTGCTCCATTGAGCAATGCGCCCCAGATTTCCCACGTCGTTGCATCAAATGCCAGGTTGGCGCAATGCGCCAGACAGTCTGTCGGCCCAGCCTGAAAATACGGATTATTGATGACCAGTCGATTCACATTATAGTGTTCGACCATCACGCCCTTGGGCGTGCCGGTCGAACCCGACGTGTAAATCACATACGCCAGATGCCCGGACGTCAGACCGCCGGCACGTGCGTCCGGATTGCCCGTCGGCTGCTCAGCAAGTAACCCGCAGGTTTCGGCTGCATCCAGTTCCAGCACCTGCACCTCCAGCGCCGCCAAGTGTGCGACTGCATCCGCCCGCGTCAACACCGCCACCGGCGCACTGTCTTCAAGCATGTAAGCCAATCGCTCGGCCGGATAGGTCGGGTCCAGCGGCACATACGCTCCGCCCGCCTTCAAGATCCCCAACAACCCCACCACCATCTCCAGGCTGCGCTCCACGCAGATCGCCACCCGGTCGTCCGGCTTGACTCCCAGCGCTATAAGCCGATGCGCGACCTGGTTCGCCCGCGCATTGAGCTCCCCGTACGTCAGGCGCTGGTCTTCATACACCACCGCCACCGCTTCCGGTTGCTGCGCGGCCTGCACCTCGAACAACTCGTGAATCAGCGCCTCGCGCGGATACTCCGCCGCCGTCGCATTGAATCCTTCCAACAATTGCGCGCGCTCGCCCTGCGTCAGCAGCGGCAGCGTGGCCACGCTCCGCTGCTCCTCGGCCACCAGCGCCGACAGCAACTGCTGCAAATGAACCGCCCAACGCTCAATGGTCCCGCGGTCAAACAGGTCGCTGGCATAGCCAATGGCACCGCTTATCCCACCCCCGTCATCGCTCAGGGATAGCGACACATCGAAGTGCGTTGTCACCTGATCCCTGGCTACCGGCGCCAGCGTCAATCCCGGCAGTTCCAACGCTCCTCCATCCGGGGTGTTGTTCAGCGCCAGCATCGCTTGAAACACCGGGCTGTGGCCCAGACTGCGTGCAGGACGCAACGCCTCCACCACCTGCTCAAATGGCAGCTCCTGATGAGCAAACGCCGCTAGCGCCGTCGCCTTCACCTGCGCCAGCAACTCCGCCACGCTCGGCGCCTCCTCCATCCGCACCCGCAGCGCCAGCGTGTTGACAAAAAACCCGATCAGCCCTTCAACCTCGCGGCGCTGGCGGTTCGCCACCGGCGTGCCAATCACCACGTCCTCCTGCCCGCTCAGACGCGACAACAACACCGACCAGCCCGCCAGCAACACCATGAACAACGTGCACCCGTGGCGTTGCGCCAAGCCTCGCAGCTGCGCCGTCAACTCCGGCGTCAACTCGAACGGTACGCTACCGCCAGCATAACTTTGCACCGCCGGACGCGGCCGATCGCTCGGCAACTCCAACAACCCTGGCGCCCCGACCAGGTGCTCGCGCCAAAAACCCAGCTGACGCTCCAACTCTTCGCCTTGCAGCCAGCTGCGTTGCCATGCCGCATAGTCCGCATACTGGATCTCCAGCGCTGGCAACGGATCCGCCTGCCCCTGGCTAAACGCCGTGTACAGCGCACCCACCTCCCGCACCATCACCCCCAGCGACCAGCCATCGGTGATGATGTGGTGCTGCGTGATCAGCAACACGTGCTCCTCGGCCGCCAACTGCAACAGCCGACCCCGGATCAACGGACCGCTCGTCAAGTCGAACGCCGCGCCGGCTTCTTCCCGCGCCAATCGCTCGACCTCCCGTTGCTGCGCTTCGCCCTCCAGGCTGCGCAGATCCTGCTCGGTCAGCGTAAAACCGCAGTCCTCGGCAGCGACCACCTGGCACGGCTCGTTCTCGGTCACCACAAAGTGGGTGCGCAAGGACTCGTGCCGCGCCACCAGTCGGTCCAGCGTCGCCTGCAGCGCTTCCCGGTTCAGTGCGCCCGACAGGCGCAGCGCCGCCGGAATGTGGTAAGCCGCGCTCGCCGACGCATCCAGACGGTCCAAAAACCACAGCCGGTGCTGCGCCAACGATAGCGGCAGCGGCTCAGTGCGGTCGGCGCTCGTGATGGCCCCCAATGTACTGTGCTGTGCCTCCTGTACCACGTTGGCTAGCGTTTGCAATGTCGGATGGGCAAACAACTCGCGCAAGGCCACCTCGACCCCTAAAACACTGCGCACATGCGCCATCAGCCGCACTGCCAGCAGCGAGTGCCCTCCCAGCTCGAAAAAGTTATCGCGGCGTCCTACCCGTTCAACACCCAGCAGTTCCTGCCAAATCCCGGCCAACGCCTCCTCAATCTCGCCCCGCGGGGCCTCATACTCGCGACTGGCCACAGACGCCTCGTCCGGCGCCGGCAATGCCCGACGGTCCAGCTTGCCGTTCGGCGTCAAGGGAAAGGCCTTCAACTGCACAAACGCACTTGGCACCATGTAGTCGGGAAGCCGTGAGGACAGATCGGCACGCAACTCGACTGCCGACAGCGCGGTGTCCGCCTCGGCGAGTAGATAGGCCACCAGACGCTTGTCGCCCGCCTCATCCTCACGCGCCACCACCACCGCTTCGCGCACCCCGGCGCATGCCGTCAGCCGTGCCTCGATCTCTCCCAGCTCGATCCGGAATCCACGGATCTTGACCTGGTGGTCATTGCGCCCCAAAAACTCAATCGTCCCGTCCGGCAACCAGCGGCCCAGATCGCCGGTCTTGTACATCCGCGCCTCCGGGGCGGGCGAAAACGGATCCTTCAGGAAACGCTCCGCTGTCAACTCCGGGCGGTTCAGGTAACCCCGCGCCACACCGGCACCCCCAATATGAATTTCGCCCGAAACCCCCAGCGGCACCGGCTCCCCGTGCCTATCCAGAATGTAAATCTGGGTGTTCGCGATCGGACGGCCTATGGGAATTTCTCCTAAAGGGAGATCCACCGTCTCATCAAATGAAATAGCTACTGAATAAACCGTGCTTTCCGTTGGCCCATATGTGTTTAACCAGCAACAGCTTCTCATTCCACCTGCATCGCGCCATACCCGAATAACTCGGCGCTCTGCCTTTTCCCCACCAACCACCACTAAACGCAATGAACGGTAGACGGCATTACTAAGTGTTAGCGCCCATTGATGCCAAATCGCCGTCGGCAACTCGACGACAGTGATACCGTATCGATTGATGTATTCAGAAAATGACTCGTTCGATAATGAAAATTCTGTGGATCTAACTATAATTGTCGAACCAGTAGAAAGCGCCGGGAAGATTTCCTCTACAGATGCGTCAAAGGCAAACGAAGAAAACTGAAATACACGGTCTGTCGATACAAGTCCACATTGCACAGCGTGTGCCGCGATCAAATTCATGGCGCTGACATGCTCGACCATCACGCCCTTGGGCATGCCGGTCGAACCCGACGTGTAAATCACATACGCCAGATGCCCGGACGTCAGACCGCCGGCACGTGCGTCGGGATTGCCCGTCGGCTGCTCAGCAAGTAACCCGCAGGTTTCGGCTGCATCCAGCTCCAGCACCGGCACCTCCAGCGCCGCCAAGTGTGCGGCTGCATCCGCCCGCGTCAACACCGCCACCGGCGCACTGTCTTCAAGCATGTAAGCCAACCGCTCGGCCGGATAGGTCGGGTCCAGCGGCACATACGCTCCGCCCGCCTTCAAGATCCCCAACAACCCCACCACCATCTCCAGGCTGCGCTCCACGCAGATCGCCACCCGGTCGTCCGGCTTGACTCCCAGCGCTATAAGCCGATGCGCGACCTGGTTCGCCCGCACATTGAGCTCCCCGTACGTCAGGCGCTGGTCTTCATACACCACCGCCACCGCTTCCGGTTGCTGCGCGGCCTGCACCTCGAACAACTCGTGAATCAGCGCCTCGCGCGGATACTCCGCCGCCGTCGCATTGAATCCCTCCAACAATTGCGCGCGCTCGCCCTGCGTCAGCAGCGGCAGCGTGGCCACGCTCCGCTGCTCCTCGGCCACCAGCGCCGACAGCAACTGCTGCAAATGAACCGCCCAACGCTCAATGGTCCCCCGGTCAAACAGGTCGCTGGCATAGCCAATGGCACCGCTTATCCCACCCCCGTCATCGCTCAGGGATAGCGACACATCGAAGTGCGTTGTCACCTGATCCCTGGCTACCGGCGCCAGCGTCAATCCCGGCAGTTCCAACGCTCCTCCATCCGGGGTGTTGTTCAGCGCCAGCATCGCTTGAAACACCGGGCTGTGGCCCAGACTGCGTGCAGGACGCAACGCCTCCACCACCTGCTCAAATGGCAGCTCTTGATGAGCAAACGCCGCTAGCGCCGTCGCCTTCACCTGCGCCAGCAACTCCGCCACGCTCGGCGCCTCCTCCATCCGCACCCGCAGCGCCAGCGTGTTGACAAAAAACCCGATCAGCCCTTCAACCTCGCGGCGCTGGCGGTTCGCCACCGGCGTGCCAATCACCACGTCCTCCTGCCCGCTCAGACGCGACAACAACACCGACCAGCCCGCCAGCAACACCATGAACAACGTGCACCCGTGGCGTTGCGCCAAGCCTCGCAGCTGCGCCGTCAACTCCGGCGTCAACTCGAACGGTACGCTACCGCCAGCATAACTTTGCACCGCCGGACGCGGCCGATCGCTCGGCAACTCCAACAACCCTGGCGCCCCGACCAGGTGCTCGCGCCAAAAACCCAGCTGACGCTCCAACTCTTCGCCTTGCAGCCAGCTGCGTTGCCATGCCGCATAGTCCGCATACTGGATCTCCAGCGCTGGCAACGGATCCGCCTGCCCCTGGCTAAACGCCGTGTACAGCGCACCCACCTCCCGCACCATCACCCCCAGCGACCAGCCATCGGTGATGATGTGGTGCTGCGTGATCAGCAACACGTGCTCCTCGGCCGCCAACTGCAACAGCCGACCCCGGATCAACGGACCGCTCGTCAAGTCGAACGCCGCGCCGGCTTCTTCCCGCGCCAATCGCTCGACCTCCCGTTGCTGCGCTTCGCCCTCCAGGCTGCGCAGATCCTGCTCGGTCAGCGTAAAACCGCAGTCCTCGGCAGCGACCACCTGGCACGGCTCGTTCTCGGTCACCACAAAGTGGGTGCGCAAGGACTCGTGCCGCGCCACCAGTCGGTCCAGCGTCGCCTGCAGCGCTTCCCGGTTCAGTGCGCCCGACAGGCGCAGCGCCGCCGGAATGTGGTAAGCCGCGCTCGCCGACGCATCCAGACGGTCCAAAAACCACAGCCGGTGCTGCGCCAACGATAGCGGCAGCGGCTCAGTGCGGTCGGCAGTGATAATCAGCTGAATATCTTGCCCAGCGCGATACTGCTCCATGCGCCTATGCAATCTCTGCTGCAATATTGCTCGCTTCAATTCTTCAACTGAGCGTTGGCTATCCATGTTGTGACCCTTTCTCATCCACTAGCAAGTTGCGCAGTTCATCAGCTGATAAATCCGAAAGCTCCTCTTCCATCCGTATCAACTCATCCCCCAAGAATTTGTCAAACTGTGCTGAACTGACAGCACCCCCAAGTCGATGAAGGCTTGCATCTTCAAATAACCGACGCAAAGGTATATCGACGAACATTTCGCCCTTAATTCGGTTTACTAATTTCACCGCCAGCAGCGAGTGCCCACCCAGCTCGAAAAAGTTATCGCGGCGTCCTACCCGTTCAACACCCAGCAGTTCCTGCCAAATCCCGGCCAACGCCTCCTCAATCTCGCCCTGCGGCGCCTCATACTCGCGACTGGCCACAGACGCCTCGTCCGGCGCCGGCAATGCCCGACGGTCCAGCTTGCCGTTCGGCGTCAAGGGAAAGGCTTCCAACTGCACAAACGCGCTTGGCACCATGTAGTCGGGAAGCCGTGAGGACAGATCGGCACGCAACTCGACCGCCGACAGCGCGGTGTCCGCCTCGGCGAGTAGATAGGCCACCAGACGCTTGTCGCCCGCCTCATCCTCACGCGCCACCACCACCGCCTCGCGCACACCGGCGCATGCCGTCAGCTGCGCCTCGACCTCCCCCAGCTCGATCCGGAATCCCCGAATCTTGACCTGGTGGTCATTGCGCCCCAAAAACTCAATCGTCCCGTTCGGCAACCAGCGGCCCAGATCGCCGGTCTTGTACATCCGCGCCTCGGGGGCGGGCGAGAACGGATCCTTCAGGAAACGCTCTGCCGTCAACTCCGGGCGGTTCAGGTATCCCCGCGCCACCCCGGCACCCCCAATATGGATTTCGCCCGAAACCCCCAGCGGCACCGGCTCCCCGTGCCTATCCAGAATGTAAATCTGGGTGTTCGCGATCGGACGGCCTATGGGAATTGAACTTGCATCCTCGCTCACCGCCTGGATGTCATGCGTGCACGCGAAGGTTGTAGTTTCTGTCGGGCCATAACCGTTAACCACATGCTTGGGACGGTACTTACTCGTCAGAACCTGCCTTATCGTGCCTGGATGTAAAGTGTCACCTCCTACCAACAAATAACGTAGCCCACCCAATGTTCCTTGCAGTACATTTGCGTATTGGTTGAACAAACCAACGGACAGCCACAATGCCGTTACTCCCCCCTCCTGCAAATGCCTACCAAAAGACTCTGGCATTAACACCACCGACTGGTCGACGATCAGCAGCTTTGCTCCATTGAGCAATGCGCCCCAGATTTCCCACGTCGTTGCATCAAATGCCAGGTTGGCGCAATGCGCCAGACAGTCTGTCGGCCCAGCCTGAAAATACGGATTATTGATGACCAGTCGATTCACATTATAGTGTTCGACCATCACGCCCTTGGGCGTGCCGGTCGAACCCGACGTGTAAATCACATACGCCAGATGCCCGGACGTCAGACCGCCGGCACGTGCGTCCGGATTGCCCGTCGGCTGCTCAGCAAGTAACCCGCAGGTTTCGGCTGCATCCAGTTCCAGCACCTGCACCTCCAGCGCCGCCAAGTGTGCGACTGCATCCGCCCGCGTCAACACCGCCACCGGCGCACTGTCTTCAAGCATGTAAGCCAATCGCTCGGCCGGATAGGTCGGGTCCAGCGGCACATACGCTCCGCCCGCCTTCAAGATCCCCAACAACCCCACCACCATCTCCAGGCTGCGCTCCACGCAGATCGCCACCCGGTCGTCCGGCTTGACTCCCAGCGCTATAAGCCGATGCGCGACCTGGTTCGCCCGCGCATTGAGCTCCCCGTACGTCAGGCGCTGGTCTTCATACACCACCGCCACCGCTTCCGGTTGCTGCGCGGCCTGCACCTCGAACAACTCGTGAATCAGCGCCTCGCGCGGATACTCCGCCGCCGTCGCATTGAATCCTTCCAACAATTGCGCGCGCTCGCCCTGCGTCAGCAGCGGCAGCGTGGCCACGCTCCGCTGCTCCTCGGCCACCAGCGCCGACAGCAACTGCTGCAAATGAACCGCCCAACGCTCAATGGTCCCGCGGTCAAACAGGTCGCTGGCATAGCCAATGGCACCGCTTATCCCACCCCCGTCATCGCTCAGGGATAGCGACACATCGAAGTGCGTTGTCACCTGATCCCTGGCTACCGGCGCCAGCGTCAATCCCGGCAGTTCCAACGCTCCTCCATCCGGGGTGTTGTTCAGCGCCAGCATCGCTTGAAACACCGGGCTGTGGCCCAGACTGCGTGCAGGACGCAACGCCTCCACCACCTGCTCAAATGGCAGCTCCTGATGAGCAAACGCCGCTAGTGCCGTCGCCTTCACCTGCGCCAGCAACTCCGCCACGCTCGGCGCCTCCTCCATCCGCACCCGCAGCGCCAGCGTGTTGACAAAAAACCCGATCAGCCCTTCAACCTCGCGGCGCTGGCGGTTCGCCACCGGCGTGCCAATCACCACGTCCTCCTGCCCGCTCAGACGCGACAACAACACCGACCAGCCCGCCAGCAACACCATGAACAACGTGCACCCGTGGCGTTGCGCCAAGCCTCGCAGCTGCGCCGTCAACTCCGGCGTCAACTCGAACGGTACGCTACCGCCAGCATAACTTTGCACCGCCGGACGCGGCCGATCGCTCGGCAACTCCAACAACCCTGGCGCCCCGACCAGGTGCTCGCGCCAAAAACCCAGCTGACGCTCCAACTCTTCGCCTTGCAGCCAGCTGCGTTGCCATGCCGCATAGTCCGCATACTGGATCTCCAGCGCTGGCAACGGATCCGCCTGCCCCTGGCTAAACGCCGTGTACAGCGCACCCACCTCCCGCACCATCACCCCCAGCGACCAGCCATCGGTGATGATGTGGTGCTGCGTGATCAGCAACACGTGCTCCTCGGCCGCCAACTGCAACAGCCGACCCCGGATCAACGGACCGCTCGTCAAGTCGAACGCCGCGCCGGCTTCTTCCCGCGCCAATCGCTCGACCTCCCGTTGCTGCGCTTCGCCCTCCAGGCTGCGCAGATCCTGCTCGGTCAGCGTAAAACCGTAGTCCTCGGCAGCGACCACCTGGCACGGCTCGTTCTCGGTCACCACAAAGTGGGTGCGCAAGGACTCGTGCCGCGCCACCAGTCGGTCCAGCGTCGCCTGCAGCGCTTCCCGGTTCAGTGCGCCCGACAGGCGCAGCGCCGCCGGAATGTGGTAAGCCGCGCTCGCCGACGCATCCAGACGGTCCAAAAACCACAGCCGGTGCTGCGCCAACGATAGCGGCAGCGGCTCGGTACGGTCGGCCGGCACAATGTGAACAGGCGCCCCTTGCTGTTCCGCGTTTTTGATTCGAAGTTTCTTATGCAGCGCAGCGCGCAGCAACATTTCGCGTGTTGAAATGACTTCATTCACGAATTATCTTCCTCTAGAAATGCTAGCAACTCTTCATCAGACATTACGTTCAATTGCGCTTGGATTACGGACAAATCAGCACTAGATATCTGCTCCCTTTGCGCCGCATCAATTTTCTCGGCAAAGGCCGCGAGTTGTGGGGTATTGAAAATGGATTGCAACGAGACAACAACGTGGAAATGCCCTTGCAAGCGTTTTATTACTTGCACCGCCAGCAGCGAGTGCCCTCCCAGCTCGAAAAAGTTATCGCGGCGTCCTACCCGTTCAACACCCAGCAGTTCCTGCCAAATCCCGGCCAACGCCTCCTCAATCTCGCCCTGCGGCGCCTCATACTCGCGACTGGCCACAGACGCCTCGTCCGGCGCCGGCAATGCCCGACGGTCCAGCTTGCCGTTCGGCGTCAAGGGAAAGGCCTCCAACTGCACAAACGCGCCTGGCACCATGTAGTCGGGAAGCCGTGAGGACAGATCGGCACGCAACTCGATCGCCGACAGCGCGGTGTCCGCCTCGGCGAGTAGATAGGCCACCAGACGCTTGTCGCCCGCCTCATCCTCACGCGCCACCACCACCGCTTCGCGCACCCCGGCGCATGCCGTCAGCCGTGCCTCGATCTCTCCCAGCTCGATCCGGAATCCACGGATCTTGACCTGGTGGTCATTGCGCCCCAAAAACTCAATCGTCCCGTCCGGCAACCAGCGGCCCAGATCGCCGGTCTTGTACATCCGCGCCTCCGGGGCGGGGGAAAACGGATCCTTCAGGAAACGCTCCGCTGTCAACTCCGGGCGGTTCAGGTAACCCCGCGCCACACCGGCACCCCCAATATGAATTTCGCCCGAAACCCCCAGCGGCACCGGCTCCCCGTGCCTATCCAGAATGTAAATCTGGGTGTTCGCGATCGGACGGCCTATGGGAATTTCTCCTAAAGGGAGATCCACCGTCTCATCAAATGAAATAGCTACTGAATAAACCGTGCTTTCCGTTGGCCCATATGTGTTTAACCAGCAACAGCTTCTCATTCCACCTGCATCGCGCCATACCCGAATAACTCGGCGCTCTGCCTTTTCCCCACCAACCACCACTAAACGCAATGAACGGTAGACGGCATTACTAAGTGTTAGCGCCCATTGATGCCAAATCGCCGTCGGCAACTCGACGACAGTGATACCGTATCGATTGATGTATTCAGAAAATGACTCGTTCGATAATGAAAATTCTGTGGATCTAACTATAATTGTCGAACCAGTAGAAAGCGCCGGGAAGATTTCCTCTACAGATGCGTCAAAGGCAAACGAAGAAAACTGAAATACACGGTCTGTCGATACAAGTCCACATTGCACAGCGTGTGCCGCGATCAAATTCATGGCGCTGACATGCTCGACCATCACGCCCTTGGGCATGCCGGTCGAACCCGACGTGTAAATCACATACGCCAGATGCCCGGACGTCAGACCGCCGGCACGTGCGTCGGGATTGCCCGTCGGCTGCTCAGCAAGTAACCCGCAGGTTTCGGCTGCATCCAGCTCCAGCACCGGCACCTCCAGCGCCGCCAACTGTGCGGCTGCATCCGCCTGCGTCAACACCGCCACCGGCGCACTGTCTTCAAGCATGTAAGCCAATCGCTCGGCCGGATAGGTCGGGTCCAGCGGCACATACGCTCCGCCCGCCTTCAAGATCCCCAACAACCCCACCACCATCTCCAGGCTGCGCTCCACGCAGATCGCCACCCGGTCGTCCGGCTTGACTCCCAGCGCTATAAGCCGATGCGCGACCTGGTTCGCCCGCGCATTGAGCTCCCCGTACGTCAGGCGCTGGTCTTCATACACCACCGCCACCGCTTCCGGTTGCTGCGCGGCCTGCGCCTCGAACAACTCATGAATCAGCGTCGCGCGCGGATACTCCGCCGCCGTCGCATTGAATCCTTCCAACAATTGCGCGCGCTCGCCCTGCGTCAGCAGCGGCAGCGTGGCCACGCTCCGCTGCTCCTCGGCCACCAGCGCCGACAGCAACTGCTGCAAGTGAACCGCCCAACGTTCAATGGTCCCGCGGTCAAACAGGTCGCTGGCATAGACCAACATCCCGCTAAAAACATTGCCGCCATCCGCCAGGTGCAAGGACAGGTCGACTTGGGTGGTGGGGATAGCGCTGTCCTGCGGTGCCAGCGTCAATCCCGGCAGCTCCAACGCTCCTCCATCCGGGGTGTTGTTCAGCGCCAGCATCGTTTGAAAGACCGGGCCGTGGCCAAGACTGCGCGCCGGACGCAACGCCTCCACCACCTGCTCAAATGGCAGCTCTTGATGAGCAAACGCCGCTAGTGCCGTCGCCTTCACCTGCGCCAGCAACTCCGCCACGCTCGGCGCCTCCTCCATCCGCACCCGCAGCGCCAGCGTGTTGACAAAAAACCCGATCAGCCCTTCAACCTCGCGGCGCTGGCGGTTCGCCACCGGCGTGCCAATCACCACGTCCTCCTGCCCGCTCAGACGCGACAACAACACCGACCAGCCCGCCAGCAACACCATGAACAACGTGCACCCGTGGCGTTGCGCCAAGCCTCGCAGCTGCGCCGTCAACTCCGGCGTCAACTCGAACGGTACGCTACCGCCAGCATAACTTTGCACCGCCGGACGCGGCCGATCGCTCGGCAACTCCAACAACCCTGGCGCCCCGACCAGGTGCTCGCGCCAAAAACCCAGCTGACGCTCCAACTCTTCGCCTTGCAGCCAGCTGCGTTGCCATGCCGCATAGTCCGCATACTGGATCTCCAGCGCTGGCAACGGATCCGCCTGCCCCTGGCTAAACGCCGTGTACAGCGCACCCACCTCCCGCACCATCACCCCCAGCGACCAGCCATCGGTGATGATGTGGTGCTGCGTGATCAGCAACACGTGCTCCTCGGCCGCCAACTGCAACAGCCGACCCCGGATCAACGGACCGCTCGTCAAGTCGAACGCCGCGCCGGCTTCTTCCCGCGCCAATCGCTCGACCTCCCGTTGCTGCGCTTCGCCCTCCAGGCTGCGCAGATCCTGCTCGGTCAGCGTAAAACCGCAGTCCTCGGCAGCGACCACCTGGCACGGCTCGTTCTCGGTCACCACAAAGTGGGTGCGCAAGGACTCGTGCCGCGCCACCAGTCGGTCCAGCGTCGCCTGCAGCGCTTCCCGGTTCAGTGCGCCCGACAGGCGCAGCGCCGCCGGAATGTGGTAAGCCGCGCTCGCCGACGCATCCAGACGGTCCAAAAACCACAGCCGGTGCTGCGCCAACGATAGCGGCAGCGGCTCAGTGCGGTCGGCGCTCGTGATGGCCCCCAATGTACTGTGCTGTGCCTCCTGTACCACGTTGGCTAGCGTTTGCAATGTCGGATGGGCAAACAACTCGCGCAAGGCCACCTCGACCCCTAAAACACTGCGCACATGCGCCATCAGCCGCACCGCCAGCAGCGAGTGCCCGCCCAGCTCGAAAAAGTTATCGCGGCGTCCTACCCGTTCAACACCCAGCAGTTCCTGCCAAATCCCGGCCAACGCCTCCTCAATCTCGCCCTGCGGCGCCTCATACTCGCGACTGGCCACAGACGCCTCGTCCGGCGCCGGCAATGCCCGACGGTCCAGCTTGCCGTTCGGCGTCAAGGGAAAGGCCTCCAACTGCACAAACGCGCCTGGCACCATGTAGTCGGGAAGCCGTGAGGACAGATCGGCACGCAACTCGATCGCCGACAGCGCGGTGTCCGCCTCGGCGAGTAGATAGGCCACCAGACGCTTGTCGCCCGCCTCATCCTCACGCGCCACCACCACCGCTTCGCGCACCCCGGCGCATGCCGTCAGCCGTGCCTCGATCTCTCCCAGCTCGATCCGGAATCCACGGATCTTGACCTGGTGGTCATTGCGCCCCAAAAACTCAATCGTCCCGTCCGGCAACCAGCGGCCCAGATCGCCGGTCTTGTACATCCGCGCCTCCGGGGCGGGGGAAAACGGATCCTTCAGGAAACGCTCCGCTGTCAACTCCGGGCGGTTCAGGTAACCCCGCGCCACACCGGCACCCCCAATATGAATTTCGCCCGAAACCCCCAGCGGCACCGGCTCCCCGTGCCTATCCAGAATGTAAATCTGGGTGTTCGCGATCGGACGGCCTATGGGAATTTCTCCTAAAGGGAGATCCACCGTCTCATCAAATGAAATAGCTACTGAATAAACCGTGCTTTCCGTTGGCCCATATGTGTTTAACCAGCAACAGCTTCTCATTCCACCTGCATCGCGCCATACCCGAATAACTCGGCGCTCTGCCTTTTCCCCACCAACCACCACTAAACGCAATGAACGGTAGACGGCATTACTAAGTGTTAGCGCCCATTGATGCCAAATCGCCGTCGGCAACTCGACGACAGTGATACCGTATCGATTGATGTATTCAGAAAATGACTCGTTCGATAATGAAAATTCTGTGGATCTAACTATAATTGTCGAACCAGTAGAAAGCGCCGGGAAGATTTCCTCTACAGATGCGTCAAAGGCAAACGAAGAAAACTGAAATACACGGTCTGTCGATACAAGTCCACATTGCACAGCGTGTGCCGCGATCAAATTCATGGCGCTGACATGCTCGACCATCACGCCCTTGGGCATGCCGGTCGAACCCGACGTGTAAATCACATACGCCAGATGCCCGGACGTCAGACCGCCGGCACGTGCGTCGGGATTGCCCGTCGGCTGCTCAGCAAGTAACCCGCAGGTTTCGGCTGCATCCAGCTCCAGCACCGGCACCTCCAGCGCCGCCAACTGTGCGGCTGCATCCGCCTGCGTCAACACCGCCACCGGCGCACTGTCTTCAAGCATGTAAGCCAATCGCTCGGCCGGATAGGTCGGGTCCAGCGGCACATACGCTCCGCCCGCCTTCAAGATCCCCAACAACCCCACCACCATCTCCAGGCTGCGCTCCACGCAGATCGCCACCCGGTCGTCCGGCTTGACTCCCAGCGCTATAAGCCGATGCGCGACCTGGTTCGCCCGCGCATTGAGCTCCCCGTACGTCAGGCGCTGGTCTTCATACACCACCGCCACCGCTTCCGGTTGCTGCGCGGCCTGCGCCTCGAACAACTCATGAATCAGCGTCGCGCGCGGATACTCCGCCGCCGTCGCATTGAATCCTTCCAACAATTGCGCGCGCTCGCCCTGCGTCAGCAGCGGCAGCGTGGCCACGCTCCGCTGCTCCTCGGCCACCAGCGCCGACAGCAACTGCTGCAAGTGAACCGCCCAACGTTCAATGGTCCCGCGGTCAAACAGGTCGCTGGCATAGACCAACATCCCGCTAAAAACATTGCCGCCATCCGCCAGGTGCAAGGACAGGTCGACTTGGGTGGTGGGGATAGCGCTGTCCTGCGGTGCCAGCGTCAATCCCGGCAGCTCCAACGCTCCTCCATCCGGGGTGTTGTTCAGCGCCAGCATCGTTTGAAAGACCGGGCCGTGGCCAAGACTGCGCGCCGGACGCAACGCCTCCACCACCTGCTCAAATGGCAGCTCTTGATGAGCAAACGCCGCTAGTGCCGTCGCCTTCACCTGCGCCAGCAACTCCGCCACGCTCGGCGCCTCCTCCATCCGCACCCGCAGCGCCAGCGTGTTGACAAAAAACCCGATCAGCCCTTCAACCTCGCGGCGCTGGCGGTTCGCCACCGGCGTGCCAATCACCACGTCCTCCTGCCCGCTCAGACGCGACAACAACACCGACCAGCCCGCCAGCAACACCATGAACAACGTGCACCCGTGGCGTTGCGCCAAGCCTCGCAGCTGCGCCGTCAACTCCGGCGTCAACTCGAACGGTACGCTACCGCCAGCATAACTTTGCACCGCCGGACGCGGCCGATCGCTCGGCAACTCCAACAACCCTGGCGCCCCGACCAGGTGCTCGCGCCAAAAACCCAGCTGACGCTCCAACTCTTCGCCTTGCAGCCAGCTGCGTTGCCATGCCGCATAGTCCGCATACTGGATCTCCAGCGCTGGCAACGGATCCGCCTGCCCCTGGCTAAACGCCGTGTACAGCGCACCCACCTCCCGCACCATCACCCCCAGCGACCAGCCATCGGTGATGATGTGGTGCTGCGTGATCAGCAACACGTGCTCCTCGGCCGCCAACTGCAACAGCCGACCCCGGATCAACGGACCGCTCGTCAAGTCGAACGCCGCGCCGGCTTCTTCCCGCGCCAATCGCTCGACCTCCCGTTGCTGCGCTTCGCCCTCCAGGCTGCGCAGATCCTGCTCGGTCAGCGTAAAACCGCAGTCCTCGGCAGCGACCACCTGGCACGGCTCGTTCTCGGTCACCACAAAGTGGGTGCGCAAGGACTCGTGCCGCGCCACCAGTCGGTCCAGCGTCGCCTGCAGCGCTTCCCGGTTCAGTGCGCCCGACAGGCGCAGCGCCGCCGGAATGTGGTAAGCCGCGCTCGCCGACGCATCCAGACGGTCCAAAAACCACAGCCGGTGCTGCGCCAACGATAGCGGCAGCGGCAAATCACGCACCGATTTTCGCGTAATAGCGGTAATGGACAAAGATTTTGTCGTCAGCCAATCCAAAATTTCCGGTTTAAACTCAGACAATCGTGCACGCAACTCCGGCGTCAACTCCCCCTTCGTCGCGCTAACCAACAATTTGTCATTTTTAATTGCCAGTCTAATTCCCTTGCGCTGACACTCTCGCAATATATTCAGCAAGCTCATATTTCGACCACTATTTCATCGTTGTTTTTCGCATGCCCAGCAATAAGCACCCGGCGCAGCTCGCACAATTGCCCTTGTTGCTCCACGTGTTTGGCAAGCGCCCGCAGTGTCGGCCGCGCGAACAACTCACGCAGCGGCACTTCTACCTGCAGCACATCGCGGACGTGTGCCACCAGCGTCACCGCCAGCAGCGAGTGTCCACCAAGCTCGAAAAAGTTATCGCGGCGTCCCACCCGTTCAACACCCAGCAGTTCCTGCCAAATCCCGGCCAACGCCTCCTCAATCTCGCCCTGCGGGGCCTCATACTCGCGACTGGCCACAGACGCCTCGTCCGGCGCCGGCAATGCCCGGCGGTCCAGCTTGCCGTTCGGCGTCAAGGGAAAGGCCTCCAACTGCACAAACGCACTTGGCACCATGTAGTCTGGAAGCCGTGAGGACAGATCGGCACGCAACTCGACCGCCGACAGCGCGGTGTCCGCCTCGGCGAGTAGATAGGCCACCAGACGCTTGTCGCCCGCCTCATCCTCACGCGCCACCACCACCGCTTCGCGCACACCGGCGCATGCCGCCAGCCGTGCCTCGATCTCTCCCAGCTCGATCCGGAATCCCCGAATCTTGACCTGATAGTCATTGCGCCCCAAAAACTCAATCGTCCCGTCCGGCAACCAGCGGCCCAGATCGCCGGTCTTGTACATCCGCGCCTCGGGGACGGGGGAAAACGGATCCTTCAGGAAACGCTCCGCCGTCAACTCCGGGCGGTTCAGGTAACCCCGCGCCACACCGGCACCCCCAATATGGATTTCGCCCGGCACCCCCAGCGGCACCGGCTCCCCGTGCCTATCCAGAATGTAAATCTGGGTGTTCGCGATCGGACGGCCAATCGGCACCGTTATGCCTGGCGTGAGGCCTGCAACCTGGAACCAGGTGCTGAAGGTCGTGTTCTCAGTTGGGCCATACACATGAACCAATCGATTAGGCATTCCATTTTCTATAACCATCGTCACTGCCTGGGGGGACACAGCCTCCCCACCAAACAGGAGAGTATCCAGCCCCATCAAACTGGATGGATTACTTTGCGCAATGCAATTAAAGAGCGCTGTTGTAACAAACAACGCGTCAATATTCTCATTATCGATAATTTCCTGCAGACGCTCTGGATGAATGAGCACATCCTTTTTAACAACAACCAGCTTTCCCCCATTCGCCAATACACCCCAGATTTCAAAGGTAGCCGCGTCAAATGACACATTGGACGCCTGCGCCACGACGGTATCGACATCAAGCTTAATGTAATCTCCAGAATTTGCTAATTTAACAACACTGCGATGCTCAACCATCACACCCTTGGGCATGCCGGTCGAACCCGAGGTGTAAATCACATACGCCAGATGCCCGGACGTCAGGCCGCCGGCACGTGCATCGGGATTGCCCGTCGACTGCTCAGCAAGTAACCCGCAGGTTTCGGCTGCATCCAGCTCCAGCACCGGCACCTCCAGCGCCGCCAAGTGTGCGGCTGCATCCGCCTGCGTCAACAACGCCACCGGCGCACTGTCTTCAAGCATGTAAGCCAATCGCTCGGCCGGATAGGCCGGGTCCAGCGGCACATACGCCCCGCCCGCCTTCAAGATCCCCAGCAACCCCACCACCATCTCCAGGTTGCGCTCCACGCAGATCGCCACCCGGTCGTCTGGCTTTACCCCCCGACCCATCAGATAATGCGCCAGCTGGTTCGCCCGCGCATTGAGCTCTCCGTACGTCAGGCGCCGGTCTTCATACACCACCGCCAACGCTTCCGGTTGCTGCGCGGCCTGCGCCTCGAACAACTCGTGAATCAGCGCCTCGCGTGGATACTCAGCCGCCGTGGCGTTGAACTCCTCGACCAGCTGCGCGCGCTCGGAACTCGGCAGTACGTCGACCTTGCACAGCGGCGTTTCCGCATCCTCGCTCAATGCTTCCACCAAGCCAGTTAATGCGGTCAACAAGTAATGATTCAGACGCGACGCACTAATCATTGAAGTACATTGACTTCTTACGATAAAGCCCGCGTCTATATCGTCGACAGCGACAACGATGGGATAGTTTGTGAATTCTTTCACCGGGAATAGGCGTACGCCTTCTACCAAAGAGAAGAAGCCTCCGTCTGCCCTCACATCACCATGCCGATAATTCAACAATGTCGTAAACAACGGCATCGATGGCGACACACTGCTGCAGCGCTGCGCCAACGCCAGCGGCGCTTGCTCATGCGCCACCAGCGCCTGCATGCGCTGTGCACTCTCCTGCACCACCCGGCGTACGCTGCGCTCCCCGAGCGACACCCGCAGAGGCAACGTATTGATAGTCATGCCCAGCACTCGATCCAACCCACTCAACCCCTGCATTCGGCCCGACAGCACGGTTCCAAATACCACCTCCTCACGCCCGGTACACCTAGCCAGCACCTGCGCCCAAGCCACATGGAACAGCACCGCCCGCGATATCCCCTCGCGACGCGCGCAAGCGCGAATCCGGCGCGACAACTCCACATCCAGCGGCATCACCGACTCGGACACCTCCGTGCTGCTGTGCTGCACGTCCAACACGCCGAATGGCGCCGTCGACTCGTCGATCTCGCCAAGTTCCTGCCGGAAATAGGCTTCGTGCTCGGCTATCGGCGTCTGGCGCGCCTGCGCCACCACGTTACGGAACGGCAGCGCCGTCGGCAACGAGGCGCTGGCGTCGCGCAACACCGCCTCCACCTCGGTTAGCGCCAACTCCAGCGTAACGTGATCGCACACCACATGATGGTGCAACAGCGCCAGCAACCATTCGCCGTGCTCGTGATCCTCCGTGACATACGCTGCCAGCAACGGCGCCCGTCGCACATCCAGACGCATCTGCCGTGGATCGACCTGCCGGTGCAGCGCTTCGGTCGCTGCCGACGTCTCCGGCAGCGCTACTTCGTGCACCGGCAACGGCGCCTCTCGGTACACCACCTGCACCGGTTTCGACAGCCTCCCCTCCCACAGCATCGCAGTGCGAAGGATATCGTGCCGCGCAATGACCTGATTCAGAGCCGCCACAAAGGCATCCAGCCGCTCCCGACTGTCGAACGCCAACACATCGCGCGACAGGTACGTATCCCCTTTCTCTTCTAGCAAATGGTGGAAAAGCATACCTTCCTGCATCGGCAGCGACGGGTAGACATCCTGAATATTGGCAATGCCACCCGGTACGGACGCCACGATGCGGTCGATCTCCTCTTGGGTCAGGCTCACCAGCGGCAACAGGTCCGGTGTGATCTCCGTGGTATCCAGGCCGATCAGATTTTCCGGTATCAGCGATTCTGCCGTGCTGGACTTGCGGCTCAGCGTCGTTGCCAGCGCGTGCAACGTCGGGGCAGTGAAGATCGTCGGCATCGCCATCCCCCAGCCCGATTCACGCAGACGCTCCACCAGTGTCACCGCCAGCAGCGAGTGTCCACCCAGCTCGAAAAAGTTATCGCGGCGTCCCACCCGCTCAACACCCAGCAGTTCCTGCCAAATCCCGGCCAACGTCTCCTCAATCTCGCCCTGCGGGGCCTCATACTCGCGACTGGCCACAGACGCCTCGTCCGGCGCCGGCAATGCCCGGCGGTCCAGCTTGCCGTTCGGCGTCAAGGGAAAGGCTTCCAACTGCACAAACGCGCTTGGCACCATGTAGTCCGGAAGCCGTGAGGACAGATCGGCACGCAACTCGACCGCCGACAGCGCGGTGCCCGCCTCGGCGAGTAGATAGGCCACCAGACGCTTGTCGCCCGCCTCATCCTCACGCGCCACCACCACCGCCTCGCGCACACCGGCGCATGCCGTCAGCTGCGCCTCGATCTCCCCCAGCTCGATCCGGAATCCCCGAATCTTGACCTGATAGTCATTGCGCCCCAAAAACTCAATCGTCCCGTCCGGCAACCAGCGGCCCAGATCGCCGGTCTTGTACATCCGTGCCTCCGGGGCCGGCGAAAACGGATCCTTCAGGAAACGCTCCGCCGTCAACTCCGGGCGGTTCAGGTAACCCCGCGCCACCCCGGCACCCCCAATATGGATTTCGCCCGACACTCCAATTGGCATGGGCGCGCCACATACACTCAATATATAGATCTTTGCATTATCAATGGGCCGACCAATTGGCACACTTCTATTCGCAAAATCCTCAGTGAAACACTCCAACGCAAATGCAGTAGCATTCACAGTGGTTTCGGTCGGGCCGTAATTATTTAGCCATCGGCATAGACGAGTATTCGGGTTGTCTTTCCATAACTGCAGATGTCGGAGATCAACCGCTTCGCCACTAACGATCACCAGTCGCAATGCGCTGCCGATTGACAGTGCAGAACTCCCTGAAACCTGTCTTGACCATGCGCTCCAAAATGCAGTCGGCAAATCCACCACACTTATTTGCTGCGCTTCCAGAAACCCACTCAACTGATCAGGACTCAGGTGTTCCGGACGCAACACAATTGTTGCCCCCGCGGCAAGGGTCGGCATCATCTCGGCGACCGAACTGTCGAATCCGAATGATGCAAACTGAAGCACCCGGTCAGAGTGATCAAGCTTACACAGGCGAATATGCCCGGCGATAAAACTCACAACATTTTCATGCTGGACCATCACCCCCTTAGGGGTACCGGTCGAACCCGATGTGTATATCACATACGCCAAATGCCGCGACGTCAATCCGGATACCTCCGGGCTACTAGTCGGCTGGGCCGCGAACAATGCCCGGCTGTAGTGTGCATCCAACGACAGCGTCGGCACGCCGCGCGCCGGCAAATAATCTTCCAGCACCTCTTGCGTCAGCAAAGCCACCGGCGCACTGTCTTCAAGCATGTAAGCCAACCGCTCGGCCGGATAGGCCGGGTCCAGCGGCACATACGCTCCGCCCGCCTTCAAGATACCCAGCAACCCCACCACCATCTCCAGGCTGCGCTCCACGCAGATCGCCACCCGGTCGTCCGGCTTGACTCCCAACTCTATAAGCCGATGCGCGACCTGATTCGCCCGCGCATTCAACTCACCGTAGCTCAGCGACTGCCGCTCGTACACCGCCGCCACCGCCTCCGGTCGCTGCGCAGCCTGCGCTTCAAACAACTCATGAATCAGCGCCTCGCGCGGATACTCCGCCGCCGTGGCATTGAATGCCCGCATCAGTTGCTCCCGCTCCTCCTCAGGCATCACATCTGCAAGACCGAGTTCGACATCGGGCGACCGGAGGGCCACACGCAAAACATGCCGGAAGCGATTGGCGAGTAATTCCACCTCGTCTGCATTGAAATAGGATTCATTACAATCCAACTTGACCTCAACACCTCCTTCCTCTCCTCCGCCCTCCCAAGCGGTGACCATTAGAGGCGTCATTTCATGGCTATTGCTCACATAGACAAGTTCTGATGAGACTCCTTCCATGAGAGGCCCATCATCGACCTTTAGATAGCTGAAGCCAACATCATACAGGCCAATATCCTGACCAGATAAACCCAAATCCCGAACAATGTCCCCGACTGGATACCGTCGGTGGCGGAAGCCCTCTCTTTGACGACCGGCGATATACCGAACGAAGCTCGAAAAACTCAGACCTTTATCTCGAATCAACCTGAGCGGATTCACGCTAGCGAACATACCAATCGCTTTCTTTTTAGCGACGTTACTCCGATTATGTATCGGCAAGCCGACCAAGATGTCGCGCTGACCGTAACTCAATCCCAAGCAGGAAATCAATGCTCCAAGCAACACATGCGCTGTGGATACGCCCAATGTTTTTGCCAGATCCTGGACTGAATGCAATTCCGGCGCACTGATTGCGACAGTACAACGCAGACTGCCAACGCCAGATTCCTGACAATAATGGGGAGGGAGCAGCCTATCCGGTAGCGAGGCACACTCCGCCAGCCAATAATTCTTATCTTGCTCATAGCGTGAGCTAAATAAATATAGCTCGTCACTGCTTGCAATACCTTGCAAACTGAGCGCTTCCGGCTGCCAATCCGTCGCACTGTAGTGGGCAGAAAAAGCTCTTCCCCAGTTGGCGAACCCCCAGCCATCTATTGCCAAGTGGTGGGCTAACCCCACATACCAATGTTCGGATTCGCTTAGCTTGAGTAGAAAGGTCTTGAACAGTTCTACATTGACAATAGACAGCGGCTCTTCAAACAAACGCTTTACCCACTTGAAAGCCTCACTCTCAGGGCAGACACTCGTGGACAGATCGATAATCGGCAGGCCAGTCGACCGATCTAGCGCAATGCGTTGTCGCGGTCCGCGCCTTGAATCGACCATCCGGATACCGAACGCATCATTTCCTTGGACAACGGCGCCATGCGCTTGCGACGCCCTCTGCAGGTCGATCCTTCCCAGCCTTAGGTAGCCGCCGACATTATATAAAGGACTACCGGGATGTTGCAGCTGATCAAAATAAATATCCCGTTGCGCTAATGTCAGTGGAAAATCACCAAACATATTTTCGCTCCATTCCGGAAATATTCAAAAATTCTCACCGCGACCCAATCCAAATCGGCCCCGACTCCCAAGGCGCCAAGGAAGACAAGAACAATGCAGCCTGAGCACGCCAAATGCCGCGCGATTTGCATCAGCGGTCTCTAAAGCGAGATTCCCGGCATGGTTTCCAAGCTGCGTTGCCCAGATTTTCCGGCTCATCTGTCCTATCGCCGGTAACAATAGCTTGCACACCATCCACAGGTTCGACAACGCAAACAACGCCAGCAGCTGCGCCGCGTTCTTAGCCAAGCCGTGATAACGCACCTTGGCATAACCGAACTGCCACTTGATTACCCGGAACCGGCACTCCACCATCGCACGAATACTGGACTTGAAGTAGCCCTCGCGCTTGTTCCTGATCGCATGCACATGCGAGAGCTTCTGCGCGATCCAGAACCCTGCTTTCAACTGGTGTAGCTCCTCGCGCTTGCCCGCATCGCTATAGTCGCTGTCGCTGCAGAGCGTGCCTTCCTTGCCATGCGGCAATTTGTGACCTACACCACACCGACCTCGTTCTTCGCTGTGCATGCGGCGTAACGCATCAACACGGATGGACCGTCCACACCAATGTGCACCTTGATGCCGAAGTGCCGCTGGTTGCCCCTCTTCGTCTGGTGCATCTCCTGATCGCGCTAGCCATCGGCGTCCTTGGTCGAGCCGAGCGTGGCGATTATCGGGGCATCCACGATCGTGCGGCTGCACAGGCTGAGCCCCCTGCGCGACAGATGCGAGTTCGCGTGTCCGAACAACTATTGGGCGAGATCGTGCGTGTCCAGCAGTTGGCGGAACTTGAGGAATCGTCTCGACGGGGATGTCGTCCAGGCTGTCCATCCGCGCAAAGCGGCGCATCATAGGCGTGCCGTACGAGTCTTCCTCCAGCGCGGCATCGCTCAACGCCAACAGTGCATTCCACGGCACCACCCGATACACCTCGGCTAGAGAGAACTCCCAGCGCGTCCGCTTGTCCAAGCCCTCGGCGTCACCAAATGTCAGCTGCATCGATCGTTGCCCTGGATCCATTGAGCTATCCCGCCCAGAATTTGCGTGTTGATAAGACCTTTCCATAGACCCAGTGAACTACTGTCCAGCCGACACTCGGGCTAACGGCTCGGATTATCGAAGATCGGCTTCACACTAATACGCAAGAAAATCCCTACGTCACCAATGTGAAAAATTGGACGACTGTTGGCACGGCTTTACACGACTGACATCAGTCGGCGGGAGCGGCGACGAGGTCGCGCAGCTCGCCGAGCGTGCCGAGCACTGACTCGTAATCGTTGGCGTAGGCCTGCTGCTGGAAGCGCGCGAACAGCGCGGCGAGACGAGCCCAGTCGGAGGTGGGCTCGGCATCGCTAGACTCGGCATCGCGCGAGAAGCGGAAGTGGCGCACGGCGGTGTCGAGCGCAGTCTTGTCGAGCGGCGTGACCACGTCGTTGAGGCTAGTGATCAATGCGGCGGGATCGGTCAAGCTGCCCTCGCCCGAGCCGCGCTCGGCGTGGTGACGCGCGAGCACGCGCTCGGAGATGAGGGTGTCGGGATTCCCGCTCGGTGGCGCTTGCTCGAGTTCGTCGTAGATGCTCTTGGCGTTCGATTTGAGCTCGATCAAAAACGACGGCGTCCAGCGATCGGTGAAGACGCGATAGCGAGTACGATCGGGCACTTCGACGGTGCTGAAGGCGGCAATGCCGGCGGCCGCGCGCAGCGGCTCGGATCGCTTGGCGTCGGCGAACTGCGCCAGCAAGTCGGCACGCAGCTTCGTTGCCGGCAACACATCGGGGAAGGCAAACAACGAATGGAAAAAGCTGTTCTCGAACAGGCTCGGGAAGCCGGCGGCACGCAGGGTCGCCTGCAGGTGACGTACAGCGCGGAACGGCTCTCCTTCGGGGTCGAGCTCGTACTGAATGTCGTTCATGTTGGTGTTGATGAACAAACTGCCGTTCGCCGACAGTCGCTGCTTCACCAGTTCGAAGAACTCGACGCTGACGCAGTGGCTGGGGATGAACTCACCCGAAAACAGGTCGACGATGATCAGGTCGTAGCGCTCCGTACTGGAGGCAAGGTGCATGCGCGCATCGGCAGTGACCAGGTGGTGTCGCTTGGCGTCGACGCCAAACATCTTGGTCGCGACCTCGTGCACCTTGGGGTCGAGGTCGACACCGGTGATGCGCGCTTTGGGGAAGGCGAGCTCCAGAGCGCGCAGGCTACCGCCCGCTGCAGAACCCAGTACGAGTACACTCTGCGGCGGTCGCACGAGGCCCGGCACCAGGTACATCGTGCCCTCCAGATCGCGCAGCGGCTCGTCGGGGTAAAGCAAGGAGTGCATGTAGATGCGCGACGGATGATAGGTGAGCACTGTGCGTCCGGCGTCATCGACATCGCGCATCACAGACAGTTCGCCGTAGTGCGACTCTTGCCGATAGACTACGCTTGGATCGAGTTCGGGCGTGCGTGCGCCGAGCGTCAGCAGGAACAGGAGCGTGAGCACCACGCCCGACACCGCCAGTCCCTGCGCCCGTGCGCTGAGGGTGCCAGCTTTGAGCCAGCAAGCGCAGGCGATCAAGAAGAACAGCGCGCTTGTCCACAATGCCGAGCGCTCGACGCCGAAGAACGGCACCAACACGTAAGAAGCCAGCATCGTGCCGGCGATGCTACCCAAAGTCGACAGAGACATGAAGAAGCCCGACTGCACACCGGGGTCGCCCTGACTTGCGCCGAGCGTATGCATGCGGATCAAGTATGGAGAGATCATGCTCATCACAAATACGGGTGGTCCGTAAAGTACGACGCTGAGCAAGGTCGCGGGCAGACCGGAGCGCAGGAACACGTGGTTCTTGAGCGCGTCGTGCAGCTCAAGCGATAGCTCTGCCAGCGGCTCCATCGCGACGACGGTCATTACTCCGGTGTACGCCGTCGACAGCACCAGCAGACCGAACAGATTACGTGCACCGCCGCGCCGCTGGCTAAGTAAGCCGCCGAAGTAGTAGCCGAACGAGAGCACGATCATCACAACCGTAAGCAACGTGCCTGTCACGATCACGGACGAGCCGAGGTTGGTGGCGAGCACGCGGAAGCCGCAGATCTCGAGCACCATGATCAAGAAGCCACCCGCAAAGGAGAGGGTGTAGAGCAGCCAGCGGGGCAGCGCCACGGCCTCTATCGTGGACCCAGTTCCTGTCGCAGTTCCTATCGGGTCCATGCGTATCGCTTCCATGCGTATCGGAGTGGTCCTTGCGTGCCGCGTAAGAGGAGAACCTAGGCCCAGACGCTCGCGTTTGACCCTAACGCTCGCAAACCTGGGCGTCAAGGCGGTACGCCCGCAAAATGGGGTGGACCAAACAGTCTTTCGTAGACAGCCAAGGGCCATACTTTAGGCGATCGAGGAGGTCTAGGTGAGCGGCAAGCGGTAGACAAATTGAGTACAAGATCGAAACGGTCCGGCAGGTGACCGAGCGCGGGCACTCAGTGAAGGAGGTCGCCGCTCGGCTGGGCATCACGACGCACAGTTTGTACGGGTGGAAGAAGACGTACCGCCAACCGGAAGTGGTTCGGCGTGTCGAACTGGACCAGCGTGCGGAGTCGCGTCGACTCAAGGCCTCGGTCAAGCGCTTGACCGAGGAGCGCGATATCCTCCCAAAAGCCGCCGCGTAATTTGCCATGGGGCAAGGGCGAAGTACGCGTTCATGCGGGCGCACGTCTGGGAGTTTCGGTTATGCGCAATGTGTCGCGTACTCGGCGTGCAGCGCAGTGGCTACTACGCCTGGCTGCTCCTTGGGCCCAGTGTTCGCGAGTGCAAGGACCAGCGCCCGCTGGGGCTGATCAAGCACCATTGGTTGGCCAGTGGCGCGGCCTACGGTTATCGAAAGATCACGATGGACCTGCGCCAAGGCGGTGAGCGTCGCAGCTGCCGCCGCGCGCGCAGGCTGATGAAGGCCGAAGGCCTGCGTGCGCAGATCGGTTACGGCAGCAAGCCGCGTTATCGCGTCGGTCCTTTCGGTGTTGTGGAAAACGTGCTTGATCGCGACTTTGCCGTCGACATGCCCAACTAGGTCTGGGTCACGGACATCACCTGCATCCGCACCTGCGAAGGCTGGCTGTATCTGGCAGCGGTGATGGACCTGTACTCGCGGCAGATCGTGCGCTGGGCCACGCAACCGACGATGCCCCGCGACCTGGTATTGCAGGCGCTGCTGGCTGTGGTATGGAAGCGCGAACCGGACCGAACGTGCTGGTGCACTCGGATCAGGGAAGCCAGTTCACCAGCGAGGACTAGCAATCGTTCTCGAAAGCGCATCGAATGGTGCCGAGCATGAGTCGTAGGGGAAACTGCCATGACAGCGCGGTGGCCGAGAACTTCTTCAGTGCGCTGAAGAAGGAGCGGATCAAGCGGCAAATCTACCCAACGCGACAGGCGGCAGCATCGGACGCGTTCAATTACATCGAGATGTTCTACAGCACGATTCGTCGGCATGGTTCAGCCGGCGACCTGCCGCCTGTAGAGTTTGAACGGCGCCATGCGCAGAACGGCTCATATAGTGTCCATGAAACTCTGGCCGGTCCAGGTGTCGATACGACCCATCCATACTCACAAATTATCTTGGGTGGACACCTTGATGGCAGGGCAATTCGTGTGCTGTTAAAGTGCCGTTCGTGTCTTATTAGTTCCAGCGCCCGTCGGCAATGGCGTCACCATGCTCAGCCTCCGCAAGCCCTGACTAGATCCGTGCGCTTCATCCCTTGACTGCTCTTTCCGGTTGCAGGTGCAAACATGCTGTTCCGTTCCTACCCGATCGCGTCGCGCCTGACCCTGGTTGTGCTGCTGCCCTTGGTCGCCGTCGCGGCCTGGGGCTGGCTGCAATTACGCGCAAGCTTGCCGGCCGAGGGTACGCTCACGATCCCCAAAGGCGTCAGCGCGTCAACCGTCATCACCCGTGACAGCGCGGGCGTCCCCCACATCCGCGCAGCCAACGAATACGACGCATTTTTCGCGGTTGGCTACGTACATGCCCAGGATCGACTGTGGCAGCTCGAGCTGCAGCGACGGATGGCTCGCGGCCGGCTCAGCGAGGTCTTCGGCAAGAAAAGCATCGATGCTGATGCGTGGTTCCGAACGCTAGGCCTTTACGCATCGACTAAATCGGCTTGGCATGGATTGAGTCCGTCGGCACGCGAGTCGCTTACCGCATACACCGCTGGCATCAACGCCTGGCTTTCCGAGCGTCATCCGCTGCCGATTGAATTCAGAACGCTCGGCGTCGCACCCGAGCCCTGGACGGAACTCGACTCGCTGGCCTGGGTGAAGATGTTCGCGCTTGATCTCGGCGGCAATTTTGACCAGGAGATGCGCCATTTCGTAGCCCGCCAGTCGATGACTGAAGCTCAGATCGCCACCTTCTTCCCTACATATCCCGAGGACGCTCCGACTACCATACGTACCGGCGCTCCGCAGGTCACTTCCACTCTTAACGCCATGCTTGACGCACAGCGCACACGACAGCAGGACTTTGGCCTGTCGGTCCCGGGCACTGGCAGCAACGCGTGGGTCGTCGCAGGCACGCATACTGCCGATGGCGCCGCATTGCTCGCCAACGATCCACATCTCGGCCTGCGCATCCCGTCATCGTGGTACGCGATCAGCATCGATACGCCCAAGCTTAAGGCCTCCGGGATGGGGCTAGTTGGGCTTCCGCTTGTAGTGTTCGGTCGCAACGATCGAATAGCCTGGGGCGGCACCAATATGATGGCGGACGCACAGGACCTTTTCTTCGAACGAACAAACCCCGAAGGCACTCGCTACGAGGCCGAGGGTCGCTGGATTCGTTTCGATCATCGCGTGGAGCTGATCGAGGTCCGGCAGGAATTTCCGCAGGCGCTGCGCAAGCGCTATGTGCCGGTGCGAATCACTGTACGAACCACGCGCCACGGCCCGGTGATCAGCGATCGCTATGGCGTCTTCGACAGTCCGGTCTCGCTTCGCTGGACCGCACTAGATGACGACGACACCAGTTACGAGGCGTTCTACCGGTTGAACCACGCGCGTGACTGGCATGAATTCTGTGCCGCGCTGCGTCTTCATGTGGCACCCGCAATGAACATGGTCTACGCCGATCGCGAAGGCGCCATCGGGTATCTCGCCGCCGGTCGAATCCCCATTCGCAAGCGCGGGGAAGGTGTGCTGCCATCGCCAGGCTGGAGTGATGAGTGGGGCTGGCGTGATTACGTTCCGCCGACCGCTTGGCCGAGTGTGTTCAATCCACCTTCTGGTTACATCGTGACTGCGAACAACAAGGTTGTCGACTCGGGCTATCCGTATTTCATTTCAAACGACTGGGCGCCACCCGCTCGCGCCGAGCGTATAGAGCAGCTTTTGCGCGGCGCGATTGCAACGGGGCATCCACTCTCGATCGAGTCGATGCGCAGCATCCAGTCCGACACACTTGATCTCTCCGCGGCGCAATTGATGGATTACCTTCGTGGCCGCCTGCCAAAGGGCGGGCGTCGCGATGCCGCCGCTCGTCTGCTGCGCGACTGGCGCGGCGACATGGGGGGCGAAAGTGCGGCCGCGACGATTTTCACCGAGTGGATGCGCCAACTGCGCTTGCAATTGTTTGCGCCGCGGATGCGCGCCGACTGGGGGCGTAACGTTGCCTCCGACCTATTGTCGAAAATGGGCGAAAGTGTCGAGTATGGCGATCTCCTCGCCGTCCTCCGCGAAGATCGCGGCGGATGGTGCATGCAGGACTGCGATGCCGCACTCGGGCGCGCGCTCGACGCGGCGCTGTGGGAACTTCACAAGCGGAACGGCACGTGGGACATGGATGACTGGCACTGGTCCGAGAACCAATCCACGAAATATGCGCACATGCCATTCAGTCAATCGAAAGCGCTCGCACGCATCTTTGAGCGCCGAATATCCAATGGCGGTTCGGCGAACACTATCGATGCCGCAGCATCTAAGTACCAAGGATCGGAAGGGTATGTGCAAACCCTCGGCCCCGGCTTCCGCCAGGTCATCTCGCTGGATCCTGCCGGCATCCGCCATTTCTACATGAATTCGACCGGGCAGTCCGGCAACGTCTTCAGTCCGCACTACGACGATATGATTGAAATGTTCCGTGACGCGCGACTCCAGCCCCTGGTCGCCACCTACGACCGTGCGCACGCGCGAAGGTTGATCACGCCAAATCATTTCATTCCCGCGAAAGCCGATGGGAAGACGCAATGAACCTGTTTTCTGAGTTCTCCCGTTACGCACCGAACAAGATCGCGCTGTCGATTGTGCTCGGCGGATTGTCCGGTCTGCTTTACTCGCTGCTCATCCCCTTAATGCTATCCGTGATCGAGGCTCCGAACGACCACCTGCAGACCGTGGCGGATGCGCCAGTTCATCTGCTCTCGTTAGAAATTGCCAACGCGCCGTTCGCGATGGTGTTCGCGCTCACCTGCCTGTTCGTGATGGCCACACGCACGCTGTCACAAGTGATGCTGACCCGGGTCGCGATCGATGTCGCGTCCGGCCTTCGTACCCAGCTCTACGATCGCATCGCCGATGCGCCGCTCGCTGCGCTGGAACGAATCGGATCGGCGCGTCTCATCGCAGCACTGACCTCGGACGTTCCTCGGATAGTCCAGGGTGCGCGCACCCTTCCCGATGTTCTCGTCAACATTGTGACGCTGATTGGCATGCTGGGATTCCTGCTCGTACTCAACAGTGACGTCTTCTGGTACGTGATCGGCTGCATTGTATTCGGCGTGGTTACCTTTCAGGTGCCGATGTTGCTCGGCCGCCGCTACTTCGTCAGAGCTCGCGCGCGATTCGACGATCTCCAAGCATCAATCCATGGACTCATTCGCGGCATCAAGGAACTCAAACTCAACGACCGTAAGCGCGAAGCTTTCTTCGAATCCGTACTGATGCAGCACGAACGATCAGTCCAGCACAACGAAAAGACTGGCCACACTGTCATTCAGGCCGCTAACAACTATGGCGACCTCCTGAGCTTCTTCATCATTGGATCGATCATCTTTATCCTGGTGAACTACAGGTCGATCAGCAATGAAGAGCTGGTCGGCGTGATCATGGCGCTGCTATACATCACCGGCCCGATTTCCGCTCTCCTTCACGTCATACCGTTGATCTCCGTATCGCGTGTTTCTTTGCAAAGGGTGAAGAGGCTTTTCTCCGAGATTCCTGGCGAAGGCATCCGGCAGACCGGAAGTCCTTCACCAGATTGGCGAAGCGTGCGTTTTCAGCAGGTGTGCTATCACCATGGCAATGGTAGCGGAAAGGAGGACAGCTTCAGAGTCGGCCCTCTGGACTTCGAGGTCAAGAAGGGTGAAGTCACCTTCATCGTCGGCGGGAATGGCTCGGGAAAATCCACGATGAGCAAGCTGTTGACGCTACATTACCGTGCGGAGTCCGGCGACATCCTGTTTGGCGACACCCGTGTGGACGATGCCACTATTGGTGCGTGCCGGCAATCGATCAGCGCAATCTATTCCGATTACCACCTTTTCGACCAATTGCTCGGTGTCGATGACGATGGCCTCCAGGCACAGGTCGAGCACTATCTCGCCGCGCTGCATCTCGATCGCAAGGTTTCTTATAAGGACGGAAGGTTTTCCACGCTCGCATTGTCTGATGGCCAACGTCGTCGCATGGCACTGCTGTCGTCCATCATTGACGACAAGGAGCTCTATCTTTTCGACGAATGGGCCGCGGATCAGGATCCGACTTTCAAGTCCGTCTTCTACAACGAAATCCTTCCATCGCTTCGCGCACAAGACAAGGCTGTCGTCGCGATCACCCACGATGATCGCTATTTCGACCTTGCCGATCAGCTCATCGTGATGGAAGAGGGCAAAGTCGCGCGGATCGAACGCAGGCAGCGAGTGCAACAAGCGGACCCGTCAGGCTTGGAAGCTCCCAGAAATTTTCTCACTCCGACGTGACACGTACGGAAGCGTGCCATTGTCGGAGTGCCCGCGCGCATAACCTGACCTGATTGGCACGAACCTTCAGCAGCAAACACCGGGACATCGCGCAACGCTTGCTCCAGCCAAGGACCGGTCCTGGCCGCCGCGACCGACAGTCGCGGCACCAGGGCGGGCGGATCGAACCGCCGATCGAACCGCCACATCGTTTCGGCCGGCTAACGCTGGGTGTACTTAACGAACTTGAAGGCGTGGTAGGCACCGTCCAGGGGCCGCTTCAGATTCGACGACACCACATCGACCCAGCGTGCATTGTCATGCTCGCAGCGCACACGGCCGCGACCTTCGGTCACCGTATGGACGTGCTCTGCCTCCAATGCCCGGAACGCTCCCAGCCCATCGCCGTAGAGATCGGCTCCGGGACGTAGGCGCTGCAGGATCCGCAGGGCCAGCGCCTGCTTGGTGAAGCCCGGTACGGATCGATCACGGCATGTCGCGAACTGCGGTCTTCAACGGTCTCGACGGCGATCGTGAAAGGGTGCTTGTTCTTCGAATCGCGACTGGCTTTGCCGCCATTGCGCTCCCGCCCAGGCAGGCGTCGTCCAACTGCACGACGCCGCCCAGCTGGCGGCTCGCTTCGCGCTCGCTCATCGCCTGCATCAGCTTTTGCTTGAGCTGTCAGGGCGCCGGGTAGCTGACACCCAGGTGTCGCATCAGCTCCAACGCAGACATGTTGTCTTGCTCTGGCCCCGCAGATATATGGCCAGCATCCAGGTGGTCAGCGGCAGCTTGCTGTTGTCCATCGCCGTGCGTCCATCACCGTGGGCTGTCAGGCTGCTCTGGTGGCGACACCCAGAGCATTGTAAGTAATGCCACACCCTTGCGATGAAAGCGGCAGTGCGCCGTGTCGGCGCACTGCGGACAGACGAAGCTCTGCGGCCAATGCGCCGCTTCAACCCCTTTTCGCACTGCGCCGGGGGTTCCTTGGCGCTTGAGAACTGCACTCGGTTCATGCTCATCATCGGATCTCTCGTGAACAAGAACCCCAACTTCGGTGGCCGCCTTCTCGACGACTGCGACAGCGACTGCCCTGAGAGTTCGTGCTAATCAGGTCGCTTCGTCGACCATGTCCACTAAAGGCGTCTCGAGCTTCGCCATCACTCCCAGGTGCGGCGGCAACTATCCTTGCAATTGCGTTGAGTTCAGCCAAATGGGCCGCCTCCGCCACTTTGGACTACTGCTCCACCTCTTTGGCCTCCTGCTCCGCCTTTTTGGCCTCCTGCTCGGCCTTCTGGGCCTCCTGCTCCGCCTCTTTTGCCTCTGCCTCCGCAGCCCTAGTCGCCTTTTCCGCGCTCTTTGTTTCCGCCCCCACCTTTGCTATCCAGGCGCGCACATTGCTGTCGATCGGATGCGGCTGGCCGTTTTCCTTATAGACTTCAACCAGTCGACCTTGTGCGTCGACGCTCGCGCGATAAGAGCGTTGCATACCGTCATCGTCGGCGGTGATTTCGCGGACGTCGCCGGGACCCAGCGTGGCGTTGCTGGTCGTCGCACCTTTGGCGGTGGACGTGATGTGCACATTGGGCTTGTTCGCCCACACCTGCGTGGCGATCAGCGCCGCCGAGGCCAGTAGAATTCCGAGCGCCACGCGCGCGCCCAAGCGTCCGCGCGACGGCGGACCGGAGAGCAGTCTGGTAATACGTTGCATGAGTAAGCCTCCTTGGGCTGCCAGAACGAGATGTGGGGAAGGATGCCGCTGGCATTCGAGTGCCATCAGTGCCTCGGCCAGCGCGATGGCGTCCCCGCACGCCGCCACCGCGAGATCGTCGCAGGCATGTTCGCGCTCCTGCCGGACACGCCGGCCGAGCCACCATGCCGCGGGATGGAAGAACAGCAACGATTCGATCACGCACTGCAAGCCGTTCCACAGCCAGTCCTTGCGGGCGATGTGCGCCAACTCGTGCGCCAGCAAAGCTTCTATCTGCGCCACCGGCGTCTGGCTAAGCAGCGACATCGGCAACCAGATCACCGGCCGCAAAAGGCGTGCGGCAAACGGCGTCACCACATCGTGCGAGAGCCGTACGACGACCTCGCGGGCGATTCCTATCGCGCCTTGCAGCTCGCGGACACGCTGCTGCCAATGCGGCGGCAATGCGCGCCACGTCCCGCGCTCCATCACATCGAGCATGCGCAGGCCAACGACGTGCCGCGCCAACATCCAGCCTGCGCCCAGCAACCACAGCAGCACTACAATGCCGGCTACCGGTTCCGATTCCTGCACAAATGCGCCAGGAAACGGACCAAAGTCCAACAACGTCACGGCAGGTAGTTTCGCGCTCACGCTCGCGACCGGCTGTTGCCACAACTGCAGAAACTGCGTCGTCGGCACCAACAGCATCATCACCAGGAACGCCATTGCCACGGTATGCCGCCATGCGGCGCTTGAGTGTTTCAGCAGCGCCAATGTGAATGCGGCGGCGATCGCCAGCAGCGTGTCCTGCCACAGCGAATGCACCAGCGCCGAGGCAAGCGCTGATGCAACTCCGTATTCGTTGAAGACCAGCGTGTCCATCAACGCGGCTTCCGCTTCGCCTTGGCATCTGCGATCAGCTTGGAGATAGCATCTATTTCGTCGGCGCTGGCGATTTCGTCGTCCAGCGCCCGCTGCACCAGTGTGAGCGCCGAGCCGGCAAAGGCCCGGCGCATCAGATCCTTCAACAGCGACGCTTGCACCACCGGCTCGGTATGTACGGCCCTATAGGTGTGGCTACGCTCGCTCTCATCGCGCCGAACCAGACCTTTTCCGGCCATGATCGTGAGCATCTTCAGTACTGTCGTGTAGGCGGTATCCTTGTTCTGCGACAGCATGGCGTGAACTTCGCGCACGGTCATCGGCTGACTGCGCGACCACACCACGTGCAAGATCGCCAGTTCGCCTTCGGTGGGGTGAGGAGCAGACATGTGGAGCTGTGCCAAAGTGGGTACACATCCATTAGTACTAATTCGATCGTACTAAGTCAATAGGTGAAAGGGCGGTGGCGATGGTCATTACACGTGCAGGTAACGCGGGTCCTCCCCCTGATGGCATGGACACTTTACAAACGCGAGGCGGTTGGGCTGACCCAGTTGCCAGCGCGAAGGTATCGCAGATAGCCCGCGACTGAACCTGTCCCGCTGAAACGGACACCAGGAAGCGATACTTTCATCGCAACCGGGAGGTTTCCATGCGACGCATTACCGATCGTCGCTACACGACCGATTTTCAAGGCCCGAGCGACTGCCTTGACAGAGTCGATCAGTCGCGCCAGGGCGGCTCTTCAGTAGGACATGTCGGTCAAAACGTCGGCAATTGGGTGGACGCTGCGTGGGCCGGCCGCCCGCGCAGTTCTCCTAGCCTCAAGCCGGTTGACGCGATGAAAAGTCCCTCTGCCACGCCCCTCAGCGGCCGGTCTTCAACTGAGTCCACAATCGCGTGTACTGGCGGTCCACTTCCGGCGGCATCACCGCCAACGCGAACAGCTTGGCCTGCACCTCCGCCGGCGGATAGATGGTGCGGTCGCCGCTGATCGCCGCATCGATCAGCGGCAGCGACTTGGGCACCGCATTCGGATAGCTGACGAAGTTGGTGTTGGCCGCGGCCACTTCCGGGGTCAGCAGGTAGTTGATGAACTGGTAGGCCTGCTCCGGATGCTTGGCGTCCTTGGGGATGGCCAGCATGTCGAAGAACTGCAGTGCGCCTTCCTTCGGAATCGAATAGGCGATGTGCACGCCGCTCTTGGCTTCCTCGGCGCGGTCGCGCGCCTGCAGGATGTCGCCGGACCAGCCCACCACCAGGCAGGTGCTGCCCTTGGCCAGCGCGTCGATGTACTGCGAGGAATGGAAATTCTGGATGTAGGGCCGGATTTCCTTGAGCTTGGCCGCGGCCTTCTCGATCACCTTCGGGTCGGTGCTGTTCGGGTCCTCGCCCAGGTAGTGCAGCACGGTCGGCACGATCTCCGAGGCGGTATCGAGGAAGGTCACCCCGCAGTCCTTGAGCTTGGCCAGGTTCTCTGGCTTGAACACCAGGTCCCAGCTGTTGACCACATCAGTCGTGCCGAATGCGGCCTGGATCTTGTCGACGTTGTAGCCGATGCCGGTGGTGCCCCACAGGTACGGCACCGCGTAGGTGTTGCCCGGATCCTGTTGCGCGATGCGTTGCATCATCGCCGGGTCCAGATTGGCCAGGTTGGGGATCTTGCTCTTGTCCAGCGGCAGGAACACGCCGGCCTGGATCTGCCGGCCGAGGAAACTCAGCGACGGCACCACCACGTCGTAGCCGCTGCCGCCGGCCAGCAGCTTGGCTTCCAGCACCTCGTTGCTGTCGAACACGTCGTAGGTGACGTGAACACCGCTATGCCGCTCGAAGCCGGGCACAGTGCCTTCGGCGATGTAGTCCGACCAGTTGTAGACGTTCAATTGCTTCGCTTCGCCGGCACCGGCCGCATCCGTCGCGCCATCCCCCTGGCCCGATCCGCCGCAGCCCGCCAGGCCCAGCACCGCCACCATCCCCGCTATCGCTCGCCGCTTCATCGTCGTCTCCGTGCCGCCCGTTGCGGGCAGCGGTTGGCGGAACGCCGCGCTGGCGCGCGTCCCGGTGGTCCTCCCCTTTGGCGGCCGCGCGCGGCGCGGCCGTACTGCGTGCAGGCGCCGCGCCGAAGCGCCGCGCCATGGACCACGGACGCGACCGGCTCAGCGGCCGGTCTTGATCTCCGTCCACAGGCGGGTATACAGCTTGTCCACCTCGGGCGGGTTGATCGAATAGGTGAACATCTTCGCCGCCACCTCCGGCGGCGGGTAGATGGTCGGGTCGTTGCGGATCGCCGCATCCACCAGCGGCGTCGCCTTCGGCACCG
The DNA here is from genome assembly GCF_014236815.1 of Xanthomonas sp. GW. Classification (NCBI taxonomy): domain Bacteria; kingdom Pseudomonadati; phylum Pseudomonadota; class Gammaproteobacteria; order Lysobacterales; family Lysobacteraceae; genus Xanthomonas; species Xanthomonas sp. GW. The sequence continues at coordinate 2,002,821 of NZ_CP051189.1, read as the reverse complement.
GATTGGCGTAGTGGATGAAGTTGGAATTGGCCGCGGCCACGTCCGGCGTCAGCAGGTAGTTGATGAATTTGTAGGCGTTCTCCGGATGCTTGGCATCCTTCGGGATCGCCAGCATGTCGAACCACTGCGGCGCGCCTTCCTTGGGAATCGAATAGGCCACGTGCACGCCGTTCTTGGCTTCCTCGGCGCGATCGCGCGCCTGGATGATGTCGCCGGACCAGCCCACCGCCAGGCAGGTACTGCCGTTGGCCAGCGAGGTCACGTACTGCGAGGAGTGGAAGTTCTGCACGTACGGGCGGATGCTCTTGATCAGCGCCGCGGCCTTCTCGATCTTGGCGGCATCGGTGGTGTGCGGATCCTCGCCCTGGTAGTGCAGCGCGATCGGGATCAGGTCCGACGGCGTGTCGAGGATGGTGACGCCGCAATCCTTGAGCTTGGCGATGTTCTCCGGCTTGAACACCAGGTCCCAGCTGTTGGCGATGTCGGTACTGCCGAACGCGGCCTTGACCTTGTCCACGTTGTAGCCGATGCCGGTGGTGCCGACCATGTACGGCACGCCGTACTTGTTGCCCGGATCCTGCTGCGCGATGCGCTGCATGATTTCCGGATCCAGGTTGGCCAGGTTCGGGATCTTGCTCTTGTCCAGCGGCAGGAACACGCCGGCCTGGATCTGCCGGCCGAAGAAGTTCAGCGTCGGCACCACCACGTCGTAGCCGCTGCCGCCGGCCAGCAACTTGGTCTCGACCATCTCGTCGCTGTCGAACACGTCGTAGGTGACCTTGACCCCGCTGGCCTTCTCGAACGCGGGCGCGGTGTTCTCGGCGATGTAGTCCGAATAGTTGTAGACGTTGAGGACCTGGTCCTCGCCCGCCGCGGGCTTGCCGCCTTCGCCGCCGCCGGAACCGCCACAGGAGGCGAGCAGCGCCGCGGAAAGGGAAAGGGTGAGCAGTCGCAGCTTCATTGCAGGTCTCCGCAGGTCCATGGGGAAGATCGAAGATACACGCCGCGGCGTCGCGCGGACGGGTCTAGACTGGCCGGCCCAGACTAACCAGCGCCGGGCTATTTGCCCAGCGCCTGCGCGGTGTCCTCGAGCGCCAGCCAGGCCTTGTCGAACAGTTCGTCGACTTGGGCGCGGCTGAGGATCAGCGGCGGCGACAGCAGCATCGCATCGTTGGTCGCGCGCAGGATCAGACCGCGGCGCAGCGCATGGTCGCGGCACAGCGCGCCGACCTTGCCGCGCTCGGGGAAGTAGTGCCGGCGCGGCTTGTCCGGGACCAGTTCCAGCGCACCGATCATGCCGACGATGCGCGCCTCGCCGACCAGCCGGTGCTCGCCCAGCTCGGCCCAGCGCTGCGCCAGGTACGGCGCGATCTCGCGGCGCGCGCGTTCGACGATGCCCTCGTCCTGCAGCAGGCGCAGGTTCTCCAGCGCCACCGCCGCGCACACCGGATGCCCCGAATAGGTGCAACCGTGCGCCAGCTCGCCGCCCTGCTCCTTCAGCACCGTGGCCACACGCTTGCCGAACATCGCCGCGCCGAGCGGGATATAGCCGGAGGTGATGCCCTTGGCGATGGTCATCACGTCCGGCTGGAACCCGAAGTGCTGCGCGCCGAACCATTCGCCGGTGCGGCCGAAGCCGCAGATCACTTCGTCGGCGACCAGCAGCACGTCGTAGCGGCGGCAGATGCGCTCGATCTCCGGCCAGTAGCTGCGCGGCGGGATGTACACGCCGATCGCGCCCATGATCGGCTCGCCGATGAAGGCGGCCACGCGCTGCGGCCCCAGCTCAAGGATCTTGTCCTCGAGCCGGCGCGCGGCCAGCAGGCCGTATTCCTCCGGGTCCATGTCGCCGCCGTCGCCGAATGGGTATGGCGGGTCGATATGGTGGATGTCGGGAATGGGCAGCCCGCCCTGGCGGTGCATGCCCTTCATGCCGCCGAGACTGGCGCCGGCCATGGTGGTGCCGTGGTAGCCGTCGTGGCGGCCGATGAAGATGCTCTTCTGCGGCTGGTCCTGCACGGCCCAGAAGTGCCGCACCAGGCGCAGGATGGTGTCGTTGGCCTCGGAGCCGGAGTTGGTGAAGAAGGCATGGTCGAGGTCGCCGGGGGTGAGTTCGGCGAGTTTGGCGGCGAGGCGGATGGTCGGCTCGGTGGTGCACTGGAAGAAGCTGTTGTAGTACGCCAGCTGTTCCATCTGCCGCGCGGCGGCCTGGCCCAGTTCCTTGCGCCCGTAGCCGACGTTGACGCACCACAGCCCGGCGAAGGCGTCGAGCAGTTTGTTGCCGTCGGCATCCCAGACGTAGGCGCCATCGCCGCGGGTAAGGATGCGCGTGCCTTTCTGGGCCAGCGCGCCGTTATCGTTGAACGGGTGCAGGTGATGCGCCGCATCCAGATCCTGCAGGGCCCGCGTGTCTATCCGATCCATGTCCACTCCGTGCTCGTGGCTGTGCCTGTTGCTACCGCTGTTGTTGTGGCTCTTGTTGCTGCTGTTGCTGCTGTTGCTGCTGTTGCTGCTGCTGTTGCTGCTGTTGCTGCTGCTGCTGCTCTTGCTCTTGCTGTTCCTGCTCATGCTGTCGCTTTGGCTTTGGCCTTTGCAATTGCTTTTGACTTACCGGGTTCCCTTCCGCAGCGGCGGCCATGGCGGGGAGAAACCCGAAGGGCGGCGCACAAGGATGTGCGCCGTTCGCGGCAGGGGCAGGATGCCCCTTCCGCGAATCCCCGTCATGGACGCGGACCTGTAGCGCGCAGCGCGGAAGGCGCTCGGCAGGGCGCGCTTTCTTTTGGTTACTTTTCTTTGCGCGAGCAAAGAAAAGTGACTCGCCGCAAGGCGAAAGCTTTGCCTTTGCTTTTTTCTACCTTTGCTTGCAAGCCTTGAGCAACAACATGAGCAGGAGCAAAAGCTTCCGCTACGCGGGTCACTTTTCTTTGCTTGTGCAAAGAAAAGTAACCAAAAGAAAGCACACCCCGCAGCGCGCCCTCCGCGCTACGCGCTCCGGGTCCGCAGCCCCGACGGGCATTTTTCGATGGCACATCCATGTGCCAACGAAAAACGTCGCGCATCCTGCGCGCCGCCCTTCGGGTATTCGCCCGCCGGGTCTGCCGCGCTGAGGGGACCCGGTAGATCAAAAGCAAAGCAACAGCAACAGCAACAGCAACAGCATGCAATTGCATGCCTTCTCGATTCGCCATCGCAAGCAAGAGCGAACTCACACGTTCAACAACAAGAACTCCCGCTCCCACGAACTGATCACCCGGAAGAACGTCTCGTATTCCTTGCGCTTGACCGAAATGTAGGCACGCACGAAGCGCGGCCCCAGCATCTCCTGCAGCGGCGTGCACCGCTCCAGCTCGTCCAGCGCCTCGCCCAGCGAGCGCGGCAACTGATAGCCCATCTCCTTGCCGTTGCCGCTGATCGGCGCGGTCGGCTCCAGCTTCTCGCGGATGCCCAGCAACCCGCAGGCCAGCGTCGCCGCCATCGCCAGATACGGATTGGCGTCGGAGCCGGCGAAGCGGCTCTCCACCCGCATGTTCTCGATCGTGTCGATCGGCACCCGCAGCCCGCAGGTGCGATTGTCGAAGCCCCACAGCACGTTGCTCGGCGACACCTCGCCGAACATCAGCCGGCGGTAGGAATTGACGTTCGGCGCCAGCACCGCCATCGCCATCGGCACGTACTTCTGCAGGCCGGCCAGGTAATGCCCGAAGGTGCGGCTGTACTCGCCGGCGCGGCGTCCGCTGAACACGTTCTTGCCGTTCTTGTCGACCAGGCTCTGGTGGATGTGCATCGCACTGCCCGGCTCGTTCTCCATCGGCTTGGCCAGGAACGTGGCGTAGACGCCGTGGCGCATCGCCGCCTCGCGCATCGTGCGCTTGAACAGGAACACCTGGTCGGCGCGCGACAGCGCATCGGAATGGGTGAAGTTGACCTCCAGCTGCGCCGCGCCGGATTCGTGGATCAAGGTGTCCACGTCCAGTTCCATCGCGTCGCAGTAGTCGTACATCAGGTCCAGGATCGGGTCGAACTCGTTGACCGCGTCGATCGAGTACGACTGCCGCGCCGTCTCCGGCCGCCCCGAGCGCCCGGCCGGCGGCAGCAGCGGGAAGTCCGGGTCGGTGTTCTTCTGCACCAGGAAGAATTCCAGTTCCGGGGCGACCACCGGCTTCAGGCCGAGCTCCGCATAGGCCTGCAGCACGCCGCGCAGCACGTTGCGCGGCGCCAGGTCGTGCGGCTGGCCGTCCTTGGTGTAGCAGTCGTGGATCACCTGCGCGGTCGGGTCGGTGGCCCACGGCACCATCCGCACCGTGTCCGGGTCCGGGCGCAGTTGCATGTCCGAGTCCGACGGCGAGGTCAGGTCGTAATAATCGTCGGGATACTCGCCGGTGACGGTGGTGGCGAAGATGCCTTCGGGCAGGCGCGTGCCGTAGTCGTGGGAGAACTTGGCCGCGGGAATGATCTTGCCGCGCGCATTGCCGGTGATGTCCGGCACCAGACACTCGACCTCGGTGATGTGGCGATCTTTCAGCCAACGGCGCAGCGAGCTTTCCTGCTGTTCGGGGGTGTTCTTGCGCGAGCGCGGTCTGGCCATGGGGGAATTCGATTCAGTGCGTGCGGCGAGCCGCGTAGTGGCGACAGGCATCGCCGAAAGATTGGAAGATGCCCAGGTAGAACGGGTCGTCGAGGACGCGCCATTCCGGATGCCACTGTACGCCCAGCAGGAAGCCGGGACCGATCCCGCGGAACGCCTCGATCAATCCGTCCGGCGCGCGCGCCTCCACGATCAGGTCGCCTCCGAGCCGGGCCACGCCCTGCCCGTGCAGCGAGTTGACCCGCACCCGCTCTTTGCCGGCGATTTCCGCCAGCCAGCCGCCCTCGCTCAGGGTCACCTCGTGCACCGGCGCGTACTGCAGGTCCAGCGCGGCCTGCGTGTCCTCGCGATGATCGGACAGCCCGGGCACCGCATGCACTTTCTGGTGCAGGCTGCCGCCCAGGGCGACGTTGACTTCCTGGAAGCCGCGGCAGATCGCCAGGATCGGCAGGCCCAGCGCGATCGCCTGCGGGATCAGGTCCAGCATGTTGGCGTCGCGCGCCGGATCGTGCGGATTGCCGAGCCAGCTGGATTCGTCGCCGTAGTGATGCGGTTCGATGTTGCTGACCGCGCCGGTCAGCAGCAAGCCGTCCAGCCGCGCCAGCCAGTCACACGGCGCAACCGGCGGCTGCAGCGACGGCAGCAGCACCGGCGTCACCCCGGCGCCATCGACCGCGGCGCGCAGATACTTTTCTCCAGCGGCCAGGAACGGATGCTGGCCGATGAGCTTGCGGTCGGTCGACAGGCCGACCAGTGGCGATACAGCCATGCGAAGAACTCGTGTGGCGTCGCCGCAAGTTACCCCGGGCGTTTTATTTTTACAACACGCCGCGACGGTGCACGGCGGCGGGCCGGCATCTGCCGGTTGCGCTCACAGCAAGCACCACGCGCTTTATTACAGGACGAAGTAGCAGCTACGCTCACACAGCGCGCGTCATGCACTCCCGGTCCGGCGCATCGCGCCTGTTGAGTATTCTTGACGCGAACCCGGCTCTGCTAAGCTCGTCGCACTCCCGCAGGCCGCCCTCATGACCCGCACCCACGACGCTCCGCCCCTGCCCCCGGACGCCGCCCAGGCCCTGCAGCGCATCCCCGGCTGCGAACAGATCGACCTGCTGCTGCCGGACAGCAATGGCCTGCTGCGCGGAAAGCGCATCGCCCGCGACGCGCTGGAAAAGGTCTATCGCGACGGCGTGTGCCTGCCGATGTCATTGATCGCCACCGACATCACCGGCAATACGGTCGAGGAAACCGGCCTGGGTTACGACATCGGCGACGAGGACCGGCTGTGCTTCCCGATCCCCGGCACGCTGCAGCCGGTGCCGTGGGCACCGGTGCCCTCGGCGCAGTTGCTGCTGGCGATGCGCAACGAAGCCGGCGACCCGCTGGAGTTCGCGCCGCGCGAAGTGCTGGCGCGGGTGCTGGCGCGGCTGCGCGCGCGCGGGCTGACCCCGGTGATCGCGGTGGAACTGGAGTTCTATCTGTTCGATCCGCGCGCCGACGCCGACGGCCGGCCGCAGCCGCCGCTGCAAGCGCACACCGGGCTGCGCAACGACAGCACCCAGGTCTATTACATGCAGGAACTGGACGACCAGCGCGGCTTCACCGACGCGGTCGCGCAGGCCTGCCGTGCGCAGGGCATTCCCGCCGATACCGCGGTCGCCGAGTACGCGCCCGGCCAGTTCGAGATCAACCTCAAGCATCGCGGCGACGCGCTGGCCGCCTGCGACGACGCGCTGATGCTCAAGCGCGCGATCAAGGCGATCGCGCAGCAGCAGGGCCTGCTCGCCAGCTTCATGGCCAAGCCGTTCGCCGCGCAGTCCGGCAGCGGCCTGCATCTGCACGTGAGCCTGCTCGACGAAGCCGGCGACAACGTCTTCGCCGGCACCGCGCAGGCGCCGGCCGACGCGCTGCGCCACGCCATCGGCGGCCTGCAGCGCAGCGCCGACGACTGCCTGCTGCTGTTCGCCCCGCACGCCAACAGCTACCGCCGCTTCGTGCCCAATGCGTTCGTGCCGCTCAACGACAGCTGGGGCTTCAACAACCGCACCGTGGCGATGCGGGTGCCGTACAGCGATCCGGCCAATACCCGCATCGAACACCGCATCGCCGGCGCCGACGCCAATCCGTACCTGGTCGCCGCGGCGGTGCTGGCCGGCATCGAACACGGCCTGCAACATGGCTTCGACCCCGGCCCGCCGGTGCAGGGCAACGCCTACGAACAGACCCAGATCCGCCATCCGGACTGGCGCGGCGCGATCGCCGGCTTCCTCGCCAGCGACTTCGTCGCCGACCGGTTCGGCACCCGCTTCCGCCACGTCTACGGCCAGCAGAAACACCGCGAGATGCTGGATTTCCATGCGCAGGTGAGCGACCTGGATTACCGATGGTACTTACGCACGGTGTGAAAAGCCGGGAATCGGGAATGGGGAATCGAAAAAGCAAACGCCAAGCATCCGGAGGCTGACCCCATGATCCCCCTTCCCAGCAACTCGCCACCATGACCCGCTCTTCCACGAGTCCCGAGTCCCAAGTCCCCAGTCCCGGCTCCAACTGGTACACCGACAGCGCCACGCCGCTGCCGCAGCAGCAGCCGTTGCACGGGCAGGTGCGGGCCGACGTGTGCATTCTCGGCGCCGGCTATACCGGACTGAGCACGGCGCTGGCGCTGGCCGAGGCCGGTTACCAGGTAGCGATCGTGGAAGCGCAGCGTGTGGGTTGGGGCGCGTCCGGACGCAACGGCGGCCAGGCCATCGTCGGCTACGGCTGCGAGCAGCACACGCTGGAAACGCTGCTCGGCCATGCCGAGGCGCGGCTGCTGTTCGATTTCTCGCGCGACGGCATGCGGTTATTGCGCGACCGCATCCAGCGCCATGCCATCGCCTGCGACTGGCGCGACGGTCATGCGCACGTGGCGATCAAACCGCGCCAGGTGCGTGCGTTGCAGGCCGGTATCGTCGAGATGGCGCAGCGCTACGACTATCCGCTGCAGTGGTGGGACCGCGAGCAGTTGCGCCAGCACCTGCGCAGCGAGCGCTACCTGGGCGCGATGTACGACCCGGCCAGCGGCCACCTGCACCCGCTCGAATACGCGCACGGACTGGCAGGCGCGGCGCTGGCCGCCGGCGTGCGCATCTACGAGCACTCGCCGGTGACCGCGCTGGTGCGTGGCGCGCGGCCGATCCTGCGCAGCGCGCACGGCGAGGTGCAGGCCGATTTCGCGGTGCTGGCCGGCAATGCCTGGCTGCGCGGCATCGCGCCAGAACTGGAATCGCGGATCATGCCGGTCGGCACCTACATCGGCGCCAGCGCACCGCTGGGCGCGGCACTGGCGCGCGAACTGATCGGCAACGACATGGCGGTGGCCGACGTGAACTGGGCGCTGGACTATTTTCGCCTCAGCCGCGACCACCGCCTGCTGTTCGGCGGCCGCGCCAGCTACTCCTCGCTGCCGCCGCCGGGCCTGCGCGGGGTCATGACCCGGCGCATGCGCCGGGTGTTCCCGCAGCTGCGCCAGGTCGAGTTGGACTACGTGTGGGGCGGCTATGTCGACATCACCCGCAACCGCGCCCCGCACTGGGGCCGGCTGACCCCGAACGTGTACTTCGCGCAGGGCTTTTCCGGCCATGGCGTGGCCGCCACCGGCCTGGCCGGCGACGCCATCGCCGCGGCCATCGCCGGGCAGTCGCAGCGCCTGGACCTGTTCGCCAGGATTCCGCACGCGCCGTTCCCCGGCGGCCGTGCGCTGCGCACGCCGCTGCTGGTGGCGGCGATGTCCTGGTACAAGCTGCGCGACGCTTTGTGGTGAGCGCCGCGCCGGCGGCATGCGCCCGCCGCCGGACGGCCTAAAGTTGCCGGCGGCACGGCCGCTAACTCAGGTCTACTTCCCAAGGGCGCCTTGCGCGGCTCGCATGCTGCAACCGTTGCCGGCCTACCCGATCGCCAGCGAAAGCGCGGCTACGCAGCAGCGCATCCTGCTGGTGGAGAATTCGCGCACATTCACCGGCCTGCTGCGCGAGGCGATCGAGCAGCGGGTGGAACTGCCGGTCACCGTGGTCTCGACCCTGGCCGAAGCGGCGCATGCGCTGGACGATGGCGGCTCCTGGTTCCTGGCCCTGACCGGGCTGGTGCTGGCCGACGGCGACCGCGACACGGTGGTGGATTTCTTCGTCGCCCGCGGCCTGCCCACGGTGGTGGTCAGCGGGGTCTACGACGAAAGCCTGCGCAAGCGCGTGCTGACCCAGCAGATCATCGACTTCGTATTGAAGAACGCGCCCGGCAGCATCGATTACCTGGCCTGGCTGGTGCAGCGGCTGGCGCGCAACCGCAGCATCGCCGCGTTGGTGGTGGACGATTCGCGCTCGGCCCGCGCCTACGCCGCCAGCCTGCTGTCGATGTACGGCTACCAGGTGGTGGAAGCCGCCGACGGCGCCGCCGGACTGAAGGCGGTGGAGGCCAATCCGGCGATCCGCCTGGCGGTGGTGGACCAGGAAATGCCGGGCATGGAAGGGGTGGAATTCACCCGCCGGCTGCGCGCGATCCGCGCCCGCGACAAGCTGGCGGTGATCGGCCTGTCCGGCAACGGAGACCCGTCGCTGGTGCCGCGCTTCCTCAAGAACGGCGCCAACGATTTCCTGCGTAAACCCTTTTCGCGCGAAGAATTCTTCTGCCGTGTGTCGCAGAACGTGGACCAGTTGGAACTGATCGGCACGCTGCAGGACCTGGCCACGCGCGACTTCCTCACCGGCCTGCCCAACCGCCGGCATTTCCTGGAACAGAGCCAGCGCCTGCTGCCGCAATGGCTGGCGCGCAGCGACACGGTCAGCGTGGCGATGCTCGACATCGACCACTTCAAGCACATCAACGACAGCTGGGGCCACGAGGCCGGCGACGACGCGCTGCGCGCGGTGGCGACCACGGTGGCCGCGCATGCGCGCCCACAGGACCTGGTGGCGCGCTTCGGCGGCGAGGAATTCTGCATGCTGGTGCCGGGCCTGGACGCGGCGGCGGCCAGCGCCTATTTCGAGACCCTGCGCCAGCGCATCGATACGCTGCAGGTGCAGGCGGGTGGGCAGACCCTGCGCATCACCATCAGCATCGGCGTGTGCAGCAGCGACGCGCGCCGCGATGCGCTGCATCCGCTGTTGGCCGAGGCCGACAAGCACCTGTACCTGGCCAAGGCCGGCGGCCGCAACCGGGTCGAGCACGCCGCCTGAGCGCGCGGGGGCCTCAGCGGCGCCTGGCGCCGATCACCAGCAGCGCCAGCAGACTCAACGCCGCGCCGGCGCTGAGGTAGTAGCCGACCCATGGCAGGCCGTAGTGCTTGGCCAACCAGCTGGCCACGTACGGCGCCGGCGCCGCGCCGATGATGCCGGCCAGGTTGAACGACATCGAGGCGCCGGTGTAACGCACCTGCACCGGATACAGCTCGGCCAGCAAGGTGCCGCACGGCCCGTAGGTCAGGCCCATGAAGAACGAGCCCAGCGACAGGAACACCAGCAGCTGCCACGGATGCGCGGCGCTGAACAGCGGCGCGAAGCCCAGCCCGAACAGGACGATGACGACGCCGGCCGCGATCATCGCGCGGTGCGTGCCGAAGCGGTCGCCGTAGTGCGCCGACAGCGGAATGCCGGCGGCGAAGAACAGGATGCCGACCATCTGCAGCAGCAGGAACTGCTCGCGGCCGTAGCCGAGTACCGCGGTGCCGTAGCCCAGCGCGAACACCGTCATCAGATAGAACAGCATGAAGGTCGCGAACACGCCCAAGGTGCCGAGCAGCAGCGCGCCGGCGTGCCGCGACAGCACCGTCCACATCGGCAGCGCCACCCGCACGTTGCGTTCCAGCGCCTTCTGGAAATCCGGGGTCTCGTGGATGCGCAGGCGCACCCACAGCCCGGTCACCACCAGCAGCGCGCTGGCCACGAACGGGATGCGCCAGCCCCAGCGCATGAACTGCGCATCGTCGAGCACCGCGCCGAGCAGCAGGAAGATCCCGGAGGACAGCAGGAAACCCAGCGGCGCGCCCAGTTGCGGGAACATGCCATACCAGGCGCGCTTGCCCGGCGGCGCGTTCTCGGTGGCCAGCAATACCGCACCGCCCCATTCGCCGCCCAGGCCCAGGCCCTGGCCGAAGCGGCACAGCGCCAGCAGCGCCGGCGCCCACATGCCGATGCTGGCGTAGCTGGGCAACAGGCCGATCACCACCGTGGACAGGCCCATGGTCAGCAGCGCCGCCACCAGCGTCGCCTTGCGCCCGATGCGGTCGCCGAAATGGCCGAACAGCGCCGAGCCGACCGGCCGCGCCACGAACGCCACCGCGAACGTGGCCAGCGACTGCAGCCGCGCCGCGTCGGCGTCGCCCTCGGGGAAGAACAGCTTCGGGAACACCAGCACCGCGGCGGTGGCGTAGATGTAGAAATCGAAGAACTCGATGGTGGTGCCGACCAGGCTGGCCAACAGCACGCGGCGCGGCGAATTGACGGGCGAAGCGGGAAGCGCGGCAGCGGTCATGGAAGCGGCATCGATGGAAAACCGCCCGATTCTGGCAGATCGGCCGCGGCGCCGCAGCGCCACGCCGCATGGCGTTCAGCGCGGCAGTTGCGCGCGGCCGGCGGCGGTCAGCACCGCCACCTCGCGCTCGCCGCGCGTCTCCACCCGGATCCAGCCCGGTCCCGCACGCCCGTCCAGGGTGGCCTCGCCCAGCCAGGCCAGGGTGCGCAGCAGCACGCTCATGCGCACGCCGAGGCGCTTGCACAGCCGCGCCAGGGCGACCCCCTCCGGCTCCGGCGCCAACGCCTCGAACAGCGCCTGGGTCAGCGCTGGATCAGCGGACAAGCGCCACGCCGATGTCGCGCGGGGCCGCGTCGGCGGCGTCGGCCAGGTGCGGGGTCACCACCACCGGGATCGACTTGGAGGTCGGCGTGCGCGCCTCGTCGGCGAAACTGGACAGCGGCACCAGGCCGTTGGTTTCCGGGTAGTACGCGGCCAGGCAGCCGCGCGGGATGTTGTACTCGACCAGCAGGAAACGCTTGGCCTGGCGCTGCACGCCGTCCTCGCCGAGGCTCTCCAGGTCCACCCAGGCGCCGGCCTGCAGGCCCAGGTCGGCGATGTCGGCGGCGTTGATGAACAGCACCCGGCGCTCGCCGAACACGCCGCGGTAGCGGTCGTCCAGGCCGTAGATGGTGGTGTTGTACTGGTCGTGCGAACGCGTGGTGGCCAGGGTGAACACCACTTGCTCCGGGCGCTGGCGGCGCGCGCGGTGGATCGGATTGTCGGTGGGCACCGCGTGCGGCTTGAACACCGCGCGGCCTTCCGGCGTGTCCCACACGCGGTCGCGTGCGGTGTTGGACAGGCGGAAGCCGCCGGGCACCCGCACCCGCGTGTTGAAATCGGCGAAATCCTCGAACACCTGCGCGATCAGCTCGCGGATGCGGTCGTAGTCGGCCACCAGCCAGCGCCAGCGGATCGCGCTGCGCGCGCCGAGCGTGGCCTCGGCCAGGCGCGCGACGATCGCCGGCTCCGACAGCAGCTCCGGCGACGCCGGTGGATTGATGCCGGCCGACAGGTGCACCATGCTCATCGAATCCTCGACGCTGACGCTCTGCGGCCCACCCTCCTGGATGTCGATCTCGGTGCGCCCCAGGCACGGCAGGATCAGCGCGTCGCGGCCGTGCACCAGGTGGCTGCGGTTGAGCTTGGTGGTCACGTGCACGGTGAGGTCGCAGCGGCGCAGCGCGCGGTGCGTGGCGTCGGTGTCGGGGGTGGCGGTGGCGAAGTTGCCGCCCATGCCGAAGAAGGTCCGGGCGCGGCCGTCGCCCATCGCCTCGATCGCGCCGACCGTGTCGAACCCGGACGCGCGCGGCGGATCGAAACCGAACACCTGCTGCAGCCGATCCAGGAACGCGGCCGGCGGCTTCTCGTAGATCATCATCGTGCGATCGCCCTGCACGTTGCTGTGGCCGCGCACCGGGCAGGCGCCGGCGCCGGGGCGGCCCAGATGGCCGCGCAGCAGCAACAGGTTGGCGATCATGTGGATCGTGGCCACCGAATGCTTGTGCTGGGTGATGCCCATGCCCCAGCAGGCGATCAGCCGTTCGGATTTCAGGTAGATCTCGCCGGCGTGGCGCAGCTCGGCCTCGCTCAGCCCGGACTCCTCGACGATGGTCGCCCACGGCTCGGCGATCACGTCCGCGGCGAAGGCATCGAAGTTGGCGGTGTGCTGGGTGATGAACGGCAGATCCAGCAGCCGCGGTTGCGCCGCGCGCGCGGCCTCGGCATCGCGCTCCAGCACGTGCTTGATGATGCCCTTGACCGCGGCCAGGTCGCCGCCGATCTTCAGCTGGAAATAATCCGACGAAATCCGCGTCGAACCGTTGTGCAGCATCTGCAGCTTGTCCTGCGGATCGGCGAACTTCTCCAGCCCGCGCTCGCGCAGCGGATTGAACGACACGATCGCCGCGCCGCGCTTGGCCGCCTGGCGCAGCTCGCCGAGCATGCGCGGATGGTTGGTGCCGGGATTCTGGCCGAAGATGAAGATCGCATCGGCCAGCTCGAAATCGTGCAACGACACGGTGCCCTTGCCGACCCCGATCTGCGACTTGAGCGCGGTACCCGACGGCTCGTGGCACATGTTCGAACAGTCGGGGAAGTTGTTGGTGCCGAACTCGCGCACGAACAGCTGGTACAGGAACGCGGCCTCGTTGCTGGTGCGCCCGGAGGTGTAGAAGATCGCCTCGTCCGGCGAGGCCAGGCCGTTGAGGTGCGTGGCGATCAGCGCGAACGCCTGGTCCCAGCTCACCGGCACGTAATGGTCGCTGGCGCTGTCGTAGCGCAGCGGATGGGTCAGCCGGCCCTGCCCTTCCAGCCAGTAGTCGCTGTACTTGGCCAGCTGCGTCACGCTGTGCTGCGCGAACAGCTCCGGCGTGGCGCGGCGCGCGGTGGCTTCGGCGGCCACCGCCTTGGCGCCGTTCTCGCAGAACTCGAAGGTCGAGGTGTGGTCGCGGTCGGGCCAGGCGCAGCCGGGACAGTCGAAGCCGTCGGGCTGGTTCACGTGCAGCAGGGTCTTGGAACCCTGCACCGCCACGTCCTGCTGCAGCAGGTGGGTGGCGACGGCGCGCAATGCGCCCCAACCGCCGGCCGGCTGCGTATAGGGTTGGATGGTTTTCTTGCTCATGCGGGCTCTCCGGCGTGCTCGGCCTGGGTCAGGCGCTGCGGATGGCTGTAGACGACATAGTCGTGGTCGCGGGCGAAACCGATCAGGGTCAGGCCGGCCGAGTCGGCCAGCGCGATCGCCAGCGCGGTAGGTGCGGAAATGGCAGCCAGCAGCGGGATGCCGGCCTGCGCGGCCTTCATCGCCATCTCGTAGCTGGCGCGGCTGGTGACCACGGCGAAACCGCTGGCCGGGTCCACGCCGGCCGTGGCCAGCGCGCCGATCAGCTTGTCCAGCGCGTTGTGCCGGCCGACGTCCTCGCGTGCCAGCTGCACGCAACCATCGGCGTCAGCCCAGCCCGCGGCGTGGGTGGCGCCGGTGATCGCGTTGAGCGGTTGCTGCTGGCGCAGCTCGCGCAACGCCCGCGCCAGCGCCGCCGGCGCGATCGCGGCGCCGGCCGGCAGCGGCCGCGGCGCGCGCAGCACCGCCTCGATCGATTCGCTGCCGCACACCCCGCAGCCGCTGCGGCCGTGCAGGTTGCGGCGTCGCGCCAGCAGGGCCGCGGCATGCGCGGGCGGGATCTGCAGTTGCAGCGAAACCCCTTCCAGGAAGGTGTCCACGCTGACGACCTGCAACTGCGTCGGGTCCTCGACGATGCCTTCGCTGAGCGAGAAACCCAACGCGAAGTCGTGCAGGTCTTCCGGGGTCGCCATCATCACCACGAACGGTTCGCCGTTGTAGGCGAACGCCACCGGCACCTCGGCCGCCACCAGATCCTGGGTAAGCGCGGTACGCCCGTCGCGATGGCGGCGCACACCGCGCGCGACGGCGCCGGGCCGGGAAGACGCACGCGAGTACATGGTGTACGCCCCCCATTCAGTGGAACAACACGATCGCCTTCTGCACTGCAAGCCAGATGCCAACTGCCTGGTCGCCTCAATCGCCAGTCCGACCGGCAGTGGCGGACGGCCTATCCTGCGCCAGTGCGCGGCCCGCCGCCAGCCTGCCCGAGGTCCGGGCTACGCGCTGGAAAAACGGCCACAACAATCCGCACAGCATACCCGCCAGGGTGCACGACGCCGTGAGATCGTGCCGGTTCGGTGCTGCGATGCGGCAAAGCCACGCATGCGGCGGCGCAGCACCTGGCCTGCCGCGTGCTTGGCGACACGGGGTGCGAACAGACTGCAAGCGAAGTGCCACGCCGCCGCTTGCGCACAGCGCAGGTCAGCTGGACCGGGCAGTGTCGATCGCCCATAGCTGGGCGCGGTCGGTTAGGCTTTGCGCCCCTCGCTTTGGATGGCCCCACGATGTCCATGTTGCTCCGCCACGGTCTTGCCGCCGCTCTTTGCCTGTTCGCCACGCAGGCCGCACGCGCCGCCGACCTGCCCGCCGACGTGCAGCGCCAGTTGCCGGCCGGCTACCTGCCGCTGGAACAGCTGCGCACCGATCTCGACGGTGACGGCCGCGCCGACTATCTGGTGGCGCTGCAGCAACGCGGCGAAGCCGAGCGCGAACCGGCGCCGGCACGGCCGCTGCTGATCTTCGTGCAGCAGGCCGACGGCCACTACCGGCTGGCCGCGCGCAACGACCACGTGGTGCTCAAGCGCGACGATGGCGGCCAGTGCGATCCGTTCACCGACAGCGACGATCCGTTCGCGGCCAAGGGCCGTTACTTCACCGTGCAGAACGGCGTCTCCTGCGGCCAGCACTGGACCTACTTCATTACCTTCCGCTACGACCCCGAGCGCAAGACCTGGCTGTTCCACAAGCGCATCCGCCAGAGCTGGCAGCTGAACTCGGATCCGGCGCCGGACGCCGATGCGTTGAAGAAGACCGCAGACAAGGTGGATGCCGCCGATCCCAAACATCCGGTCACTTTTGCCGAGTACGTGCCGAACTGAGGCCGCGCAACCGGCACGCACGCCCTGCCCCGCGCTTGCGCGACCGGGCCGAGCGTAGCGACGGCATTGGTTGCAACCGGCGTCGTGCCCGATCGAGGCGCTCGCATGCGACGGCGCCAGGCTGGGGCCTTTCGTCCTGGCCGGCGGCCGCTGCCACGTCCGAATCCGGCCAGCGCGGCGCCGCGACCGCGGGCACGCTATGCGCTCCATCGCCTCTTGGAGCGCACATGTCCAGCTTCGTCTGCATCGGCCTGCCCGCCGCGCCGTTCGCACCGCTGTTCGCACTCGACGATGCGCAGTTGCACGCGCACGGCGCGCGCCGCGTCCGCGCCGACCAGACCCCGGGCTTCCCGTGCCGGATCAGCCTGGAAGACGCGCAACCCGGCGAAGAACTGTTGCTGCTGCACTACCTGCACCAGCCGGCCGACACGCCATACCGCGCCGCCGGGCCGATCTACGTGCGCCGCCACGTGCAGACTGCGACGCTGGCACCGGACCACGTGCCCGACGCGATCCGCAGGCGCTTGATCTCGCTGCGCGGCTACGACGCCGACGACATGCTGCTTGCCGCCGACGTGCATCCCGGCGAAACCGTCGCGGCGGCGATCGTGCAGGCCTTCGCCGATCCGCGCGTGCGCTACCTGCATCTGCACAATGCGCGCCAGGGCTGTTTCGCCTGCCGCGTGGAGCGGGTTTGAGTTCGGGATTCGGGATTCGGGATTCGGGATTCGGGATTCGGGATTCGGGATTCGGGATTCGGGATGATGTCCTGCGGCAAATCGCCGTCAAGCGATTGCGGAAAAATGCCACGTCTAAAAAAGCTTTTTTATGGTTCTAGCCAAGCGCTTCCTGTAGGAGGGGCTTCAGCCCCGACGCGTTACCGGTAAGGCGTCGGGGCTGAAGCCCCTCCTACAGAAAAGCGCAGGTGCGGCGCACTTGCGAATTCCCGCTTTTCCACAGCCGAATGGCTGGTCATCCCCATTCCCGAATCCCCAATCCCGGCTCACACAGCCAGATTGATCCAGGTCGCCTTCATCTCGGTGTACTTGTCGAACGCATGCAGCGACTTGTCGCGGCCGTTGCCCGATTGCTTGTAGCCGCCGAACGGCGCGGTCATGTCGCCGCCGTCCCAGTAGTTCACCCACACGCTGCCGGCGCGCAGCTTGCGCGCCACCCGGTGCGCGCGGCCGATGTCGCGGGTCCATACGCCCGCGGCCAGGCCGTAGTCGCTGTCGTTGGCCATGCGCAACGCGTGCGCTTCGTCGTCGAAGGCGATCACCGACAGCACCGGGCCAAAGATCTCCTCGCGGGCGATGGTGTGCTCGTGGCCGACCTCGTCGAAGATGGTCGGCTCCACGTAGCAGCCGCCGGCGACCACCTCCACGCGCTTGCCGCCGAGCAGCAGCCGCGCGCCTTCCTCGTTGCCGCGCGCGATGTAGTCGAGCACGCGATGGGTCTGCGCCTCGTCCACCAGCGCGCCCATCGCCGCGTCGTCGTCGAACGGATGCCGCGGCTGCAGCGCGCGCCCTGCGGCGACCACGCGGGCGACGAAGTCGTCCTTGATCGAGCGCTCCACCAGCAACCGCGAGGCCGCGGTGCAGACCTCGCCCTGGTTGTAGAAGATCGCGCCGGCCGCGGCCTGCGCCGCCTGCTCCAGGTCCGGCGCGTCGGCGAACACCAGGTTCGGGCTCTTGCCGCCGCATTCCATGTAGGCGCGTTTCATGTTCGACAGCCCGGCGCATTGCAGCAGGCGCTTGCCGACCGCGGTGGAGCCGGTGAACACCAGTCCGTCCACGTCCATGTGCAGCGCCAGCGGTTCGCCGGCGCTCTTGCCGAAACCGGGCACCACATTAAACACGCCATCGGGGATGCCGGCTTCGGCCACCAGTTCGGCCAGGCGCAGCACGCTCAGCGGCGATTTCTCCGAGGGCTTGAGCACCACCGAATTGCCCGCCGCCAGCGCCGGGGCGATCTTCCACGCCGCCATCAGCAGCGGGAAATTCCACGGCACGATCGCGCCGACCACGCCCAGCGGTTCGCGGGTGATCAGGCCCAACTCGTCCTGCCCGGTCGGCGCCACCTCGCCGTACAGCTTGTCCAGCGCCTCGCCGGTCCAGGCCAGGCAGCGCACCGTGGCCGCTACGTCCACGCTGCGCGCGTCGCGCACCGGCTTGCCCATGTCCAGCGACTCCAGCAGCGCCAGCTCGTCGGCATGCTGTTCGACCAGCTGCGCCAGCTTGATCAGGGTCTTCTTGCGCTGCGCCGGCCTGGCCTGCGACCAGTGCCCGGCATCGAAGCTGCGCCGCGCCGCGGCGACCGCGCGCTCGATGTCCTCGGCACCGCCCTCGGCGACCTGGCCGAGCACGCGGCCGTCGATCGGGCTGATGCAGTCGAAGGTCTTGCCGCTGGCCGCAGCGACGTAGCGTCCGTCGATGAAGGCCTGGGTGCGCAGGTGCAGCGCGTCGGCCATCGCCTGCCATGCGTCGCGGGTGCGGGGTGCGGTCATCGGAAGCTCCGGATCGGAAGGAAGGAACGGATCTGCGGGTGGTACGGTCGCGGCGAGGCGGGCGTGCGCGCCGCGGCGCAGGCGGCGCTCAGAACGTGGCCGGAGTGTTGGCGCTGACGATCACCACCGCCTCGCTGCCGACGTTGCGAAACCGGTGCGGCACCCGGCTCTCGAAATAGTACCCCTCGCCGGCGCGCAGCACGCGCACCTGCGTGCCGACGGTGATCTCGACTTCGCCCGCCACCACCACGCCGCCCTCCTCGCCTTCGTGCACCAGCATCGCGGTGCCGGTGTCGCTGCCCGGCGGCATCACCTCGCGCAGGATGCACATCTGCCGCTGCGGACGGTGTTGCCCGACCAGGTAGTAGTGGATGCCGTCGCTGCCCACGTCGGGCAGTTCGTCGGCGGCATAGAACGGCGCATCGGCCGGGCCGATCTGTAGGTCCTGGGTGAAGAAATCGGCCAGCGAGATCGGAATGCCGTCCAGCACCTTCTTCAGCGAACTCACCGAGGGGCTGACCTTGTTCTGTTCGATCAGCGAAATGGTGCTGTTGGTCACGCCCACCCGCTTGGCCAGCTCGCGCTGGCTCAATCCGTGGGCGGTGCGAACCCGATGCAGGCGGGCGCCGATATCCATCGCGTGATCAGGAGGGCCTTGGCGGTGTTGCCGGATACTTTACACAGCCGGCCCTCGCGGTCAATTTGCCGGCAGCCGCGCGTGGCTGCCGGCATGCGCGCCTGCACGGACCTGTCGTGGCGCCGTTTCGTGCGTTCCGGCGCTATGCAACCGGCGGCGGCACGGCCGGGATGCGCCGCCGCGGCGGCGGAGGCCCACCCGCCGCCACGCGCCCGGTTGGTGTAAAGTTTTTTCAACACCTCTCGCCCGTGGAGCCTGTGATGAGTACCGAGTCGCCCCCCTCCTCCCAGGCGCTGGCCGATCGCTACGCCGCCCAGGCCACGCAGGCGCCGGACGGCATGGACGCGTTCTGGATGCCGTTCACCGCCAACCGCCAGTTCAAGGCGCGACCGCGGCTGCTGGCCTCGGCCGAGGGTATGTACTACCGCGACGTGGACGGGCGCCAGATCCTCGACGGCACCGCCGGGCTGTGGTGCTGCAACGCCGGACACGCACGGCCGCGCATCGTCGAGGCGGTGTCCAGGCAGATCGCCACGCTGGATTTCGCGCCGACCTTCCAGATGGGCTCGCCGCTGCCGTTCGTGCTCGCCGAACGGCTGGTCGAACTCGCCCCGCCGGGCCTGGACCACGTGTTCTATACCAATTCCGGTTCCGAGTCGGTCGATACCGCGATGAAGATCGCGCTGGCCTACCACCGCGCCCGCGGCGAGGGCCAGCGCACCCGCTTCCTCGGCCGCGAGAAGGGCTATCACGGGGTCGGCTTCGGCGGCATCTCGGTCGGCGGGCTGCCCAACAACCGCAAGTGGTTCGGTCCGCTGCTGGCCGGCGTGGACCACCTGCGGCATACCCTGGACATCGAGCGCAACGCGTTCTCGCAGGGGCTACCCGAACACGGCGTGGAGCTGGCCGAGGATCTGGAGCGGCTGGTCGCGCTGCACGACGCCTCCACCATCGCCGCAGTGATCATCGAACCGATCTCCGGCTCGGCCGGCGTGGTGCTGCCGCCGCTCGGCTACCTGCAGCGCATCCGCCAGCTGTGCGACAAGCACGGCATCGTGCTGATCTTCGACGAGGTGATCACCGGCTTCGGCCGCGTCGGCAAGGCCTTCGCCGCGCAGCGCTTCGGCGTCACCCCGGACCTGATGACGACCGCCAAGGGGCTGACCAACGGCTGCGTGCCGATGGGCGCGGTGTTCGTCTCGCACGCCATCCACGATGCGTTCGCGCACGGCCCGGCCGGCGCCATCGACCTGTTCCACGGCTACACCTATTCCGGCCATCCGCTGGCCTGCGCCGCCGCGCTGGCGACGCTGGACACCTATGCGGAAGAGCAGCTGTTCGACAAGGCGATCGAACTGGGCGGCTACTGGCAGCAGGCGATCCATGCGCTGAAGGACTTGCCGCACATCGTCGACATCCGCAATTTCGGCCTGATCGGCGCGATCGAACTGGCGCCGCGCAAGGATGCGCCCGGCGCGCGCGCCTACGAGATCTTCGAACGCTGCTTCCACGACGCCGGCCTGCTGATCCGCGTCACCGGCGACACCATCGCGCTGTCGCCGCCGCTGATCGTGGAGCGCGAGCACATCGACCGCATCTTCGCGGTGCTCGCCGACATGATCCGCACCACGCCCTGATCCCCGCCCTCATCCCAACCCGCTCCGCGCTCCCCACGCGCGCCGCATGCCTGGAGAACCGCTCATGCTGGTCGGCGTCCCGAAAGAGATCAAGAACCACGAATACCGGATCGGGCTGACCCCGGCCGGCGTCCGCGAACTGGTGCTGCACGGGCACCAGGTGCTGGTGCAGCGCGACGGCGGCCAGGCCATCGGCCTGACCGATGCCGACTACGAACGCGCCGGCGCGCGTCTGGCCGACGACGCGGCCAGCGTGTTCGCGCAGGCCGACATGATCGTCAAAGTCAAGGAACCGCAGCCGGACGAATGCGCGCTGCTGCGCCCGGGGCAATTGCTGTTCACCTATCTGCACCTGGCGCCGGATCCGGCCCAGGCCAGCGCGCTGCTGCGCTCCGGCTGCACCGCGATCGCCTACGAGACCGTCACCGACGGCAACGGCGGCTTGCCGCTGCTGGCGCCGATGAGCGAGGTCGCCGGGCGCATGGCGATCCAGGCCGGCGCGCACGCGCTGGAGAAGGCGCAAGGCGGCTCCGGGGTGCTGCTCGGCGGCGTGCCCGGGGTCAAGCCGGCCGAAGTGCTGGTGATCGGCGGCGGCGTGGTCGGCATCAACGCCGCGCGCATGGCGATGGGCCTGCATGCGCGGGTGACGGTGCTGGACCGTTCGCTGGAACGGCTCAAGTACCTGGACGAACTGTACGGCCACCAGCTGACCACGCTGTACTCCACCCGCGATGCGATCGAGCAGTGCCTGCCGCACACCGACCTGGTGATCGGCGCGGTGCTGATCCCCGGCGCCGCCGCGCCCAAGCTGGTGTCGCGCGCGCAGCTGGCGTTGCTGCGGCCGGGCTCGGTGCTGGTGGACGTGGCGATCGACCAGGGCGGCTGCTTCGAGACCAGCCACGCCACCACCCACCAGCAGCCGACCTACGAGGTCGACGGCATCGTCCACTACTGCGTGGCCAACATGCCTGGCGGCGTCGCGCGCACCTCCACCTTCGCCCTGACCAACGCCACCTTGCCGTTCGTGCTGCAGCTGGCCGAACACGGCCTGCAGGCGCTGCGCGACGACCAGGACCTGCGCAACGGCCTCAACGTGCACGCCGGCAAGCTCACCCACCGCGCGGTGGCGCAGGCGCTGGGCGAGGATTTCGTGCGGCCGCTGGACGCGCTGGGCTGAGCTTTTCCTTCGAGGACCACCGACCATGACCGAAACACTGTCCCACTACATCGGCGGCGGCCGCGTCGATTTCCGCAGCGGCGACTACGCCGAAGTGTTCGACCCGGCCAGCGGCGCGGTGGCACGGCGCGTGCCGCTGGGTGACGCGCATGCTGTAGACATGGCGGTGACCGCCGCCGCGCAGGCGTTCCCGGCCTGGGCCGCGACCCCGCCGCTGCAGCGCGCGCGGGTGATGTTCCGCTTCCGCGACCTGCTCGAACGGCATGCCGACACCCTGGCCCGCTGCATCAGCGCCGAGCACGGCAAGGTGGTGTCCGATGCGCGCGGCGAGGTCACCCGCGGCATGGAGGTGGTGGAATTCGCCTGCGGCATTCCGCACCTGCTCAAGGGCGAGCACTCGGTCGATGTCGGCCGCGGCGTGGATTCGTGGAGCGAGTACGCACCGCTGGGCGTGGTCGCCGGCGTCACCCCGTTCAACTTCCCGGCGATGGTGCCGCTGTGGATGCTGCCGGTGGCGCTGGCCTGCGGCAACAGCTTCGTGCTCAAGCCGTCCGAGCGCGATCCGTCCGCTTCGCTGTTGCTGGCCGACTGGCTGCACGAGGCCGGCCTGCCGGATGGTGTATTCAACGTCGTGCACGGCGCCAAACCGGCGGTGGACGCGCTGCTCGCGCACCCGCAGGTGCAGGCGCTGAGCTTCGTCGGCTCCACGCCGGTCGCCGCCGACCTGTATGCGCGCGGCAGTGCGCTGGGCAAGCGCGTGCAGGCGCTGGGCGGGGCCAAGAATCACCTGGTGGTACTGCCCGACGCCGACCTGGACGACGTCGTGTCCGCCTTGCTCGGTGCCGGCTACGGCTCGGCCGGCGAACGCTGCATGGCGATCTCGGTGGCGGTGTGCGTTGGCGATGCGGTCGCCGATGCGCTGGTCGCCAAACTGGCCCCTCGCGTAGCCGCGCTGAGCCTCGGCGCCGGCACCGACGAACCGGACATGGGCCCGCTGATCAGCGCCGCACATCGCGAACGCGTGCGCGGCTACATCGACAGCGGCGTGGCCGACGGCGCCACGCTGGTGGTGGATGGGCGCGACGCGCAAACGCCGGCCACGGCCGATGGCTTCTTCCTCGGCGGCAGCCTGTTCGACCACGTCCGCGCCGACATGCGCATCTATCGCGAAGAGATCTTCGGCCCGGTGCTGTGCGTGGTCCGGGTGGCCGACGCCGAAGCCGCGCTGCAGCTGATCGACGCGCACGAATACGGCAACGGCGCGGCGGTGTTCACCCGCGACGGCGGCGCCGCGCGCGCCTTCGCCCGGCGCGTGCAGGCCGGCATGGTCGGCATCAACGTGCCGATCCCGGTACCGATGGCGTTCCACAGCTTCGGCGGCTGGAAACGCTCGCTGTTCGGTCCGCTGCACGTGCACGGCCCCGACGGCGTGCGCTTCTACACCAGGCTCAAGACTGTCACCGCGCGCTGGCCGGCGGCGGCGCGCGATGCCGAGTTCGCGATGCCGACGATGCGGTAACAGCGCACCCCACGCCGAAGAACTTTTTTGTTCGCGCTGAAGGTACCGGAATCATCGACGAACGCCATGACGGAATCACCGAGCGCATTCCCCTGCCAGATGGCTGCGCCTCGTGATACGGTCGGATTCGTTTGCCCGGCAAATTGCCCCTATGCCCATCGTTCACGTCTTCGTATCCAGTGGCAGATTCGCCACCATGGAAGAATTGCGAGGCTACATCGATCGGACCTATACCGAGGATGGCGACGGCGTAGCGTCGCCATTCATGCGCGAGATCGGGCTGAGCCGTTGCGAACCCGCTTGCATCGAGGCGGTCATTTCCGCATCGGGAATCCCTGAAAAGTTGAACGAACTGCTGTCCGACGCTTCGTACTGGGATCAATGGCGGCACGAAGTGGATGGCAGCATCGTGGCGGATGCGGCGATCTGCGTGTTTGCGCCAAACCAGCCGAACCATCCCGCTGGCGCCTCGGTGAGACACATCGGTTCGTTCGACTACGCCGCCTGACCATTCGGGCCAGCGCTGCGTCTTGCCCAGATTCGATCCGGCGCGAAATTTTAGGCGATTCGTCGCTTCGACGACGCCCAGTCGCAAGACGACACGGCACACATGCGATCGTCGAGGCAGACCGCAGGCCCAGGTGGCCGCAGCGCCGGGGCATTGCCGAAACTCCTGGCCATGAGGCGGAGATGGACCGGTGATGGGGACATTCTGTCTTTGCTGATCAATGCCGATGTAGCCCGGCAGCGGGGTCCCGGTGCATCCATTCGGGCCTGAGCCGTCCACACGCGAGGCGCGGTAACGGTGCACTGCCGAGGCGGCAAATCTTCCAGCAGCGCGTTGCCGCCGCAGCGCAGCACGGGCATACCAGCGCGAGGGTGTAGCCTGACACGACTTACGCAGCATGCATACCCTACCGCCACAGCCACAGGAGTCGCTCTATGATCAAGGTCAGCGTGATGTACCCGTATACGCCCGGCGCCCGTTTCGACCACGCCTACTACCGCGACACGCACATGCCGCTGCTGCAGGCGCGCATGGGCGCGGCCTGCAAGCGCTACACCGTGGACAAGGGCCTGTCCGGCGGCGCACCCGGCAGCGATCCGACCTATGTCGGCATGTGCCACATCTACAGCGACTCGGTGGAAGCGTTCCAGGCCGGCTTCGGCCCGCATGCCGACGAGATCCTCGGCGACATCAAGAACTACACCGACCTGACCCCGGTGATGCAGATCAGCGAGGTGGTGGTCGACTGAGCGCTGCGGCCGCTTCGCGTTGGCGCAGCGGCCTTCCTGATCGCGCTTAGAGGTTCAGGCACTTGCAGAACAGCGCGAGTTCCTTGCGGTCCGCGACGCGCTGCTGCAGATACGCGTATTTCTCCGCCAGTTCCGGGTCCCGGCCCTGGCGCTTGAGCAGGTACAGCGCCGGCAGTTCGGTGTTTTCGATGATCCATTCCAGGGTACCCGCCCTCTCGAACCAACGCACGGACAGTTCGATACTGGTGGACAGCTGTTCGCGCCAGTCGGCCCTTTCTCCGATGTCGTCGAACGCATACAACCACAGCGAGAACCGGCCATTGAAGTCCTGCAGGCTCTCGCCTGCGTCTCTCAGTTCACGCCAGTCGGTCAGTCCGGCCACGACCTGGTTGCGGATCCGGCCGGCCTTGGTTGACTCTACGATCTTCCGCGACCAGCTGTCCGGATAGTCGTAGGAATCGTCGTCCAGCACCCGCGCCAGGATGCGGTTTACCTCGGCCATCAATGGCCGGTCCAGCACCTCGAGCGTCAGGTGCAGCGCGTGCCAGCCCTTCCTTTTCGAGAGGTTGACGTTGTAGCGATACAACAGGCCGTCGGCACCGGCTTTCTCGAATGCGCGGCCGCGCTTCAATACAAACCCATGCGCCGCGAAGCCGGCGGCCAGGACGTCGATGATGGATTTCCTCGGATCCTGGACCGCGTTCATCGGCGCGCGCAACACCGGTCCAGCCACGCGCCGACAGCCACGCCCACCGCATAGGCGAGCAGGTCCAGCCACACGAACGTGGAACCCAAGGCCAGGTGCCCGAGCGTGGTGGCGCGCAGCGCGTCCAGCCAGGGCACGCGGTACAACTGCGACGCTTCCACCAGCCAGCACACGGCCAATGCCACGACCGCCACCCGCAGCGGCCGCGCGCGGGGCACGAGCCACGCCAGGCCGAGGTAGACCATCAGCGCCCACAGCGCATCGCCGGGAAACTTGCCCAGCCACGACGGCAGCAACCATGGGAACTGCCGCGACGCCAATCCGGCGGCGATCGTCGCCACGATGGCGGCGCTCAACCACAGGCGGCGGCGTCCGGTTGCGGAAACGGGCATGGCGACGTGTCGGCGGCAGGGCCGCGCATTACAGCAGACTGGCGTGGCGATGACGACGGCAGCCTGGCGCGACCGCTAGGCGCCGCTCCCGTGCAACAGCGCCGCCGCGGCGATCAGCACCGCCAGCACCAGCATCACCAGCCACCCCCAGCGCTGGTGGAACGGGATCGGCACGGCCTGCAGCCTGCTTTCGGCGCTGGCCTGGTTCAGCAGCCAGCCGTGGCAGCACACCGGACACACCAACTGCTACTGCTTTTCGCGCACCCAGCCGAACAGATGGTAGAAGTGCCCATACGAATACTGCAGGCGCATCGCGAACGCCTGCTCCTGGTCGCAGTTCTTGCAGAACGCGCGTTCTTCCACGCCACAGGCGACGTTGCTCTCGCCCCAGCCCCACAAGATCATCGTCGCGCCTCCATCGGCCGGGCCGCGATCCCCCGATCGCCAGGCCGTGCGGATTCTGTGCCCGCCCCGAGACAGCGTCAACGACGCATGCTGCCAGGCGCGGCCGCGCGCAAGTCTCTACAATGCCTGCCCCCTCGCAACACCGTGCCGCGCCCCCGATGAACATCGTCGTCAAAGAAGACCTCAAGGCCTATATCGATCCGCTCACCGCCGACGAATACGCAGCGCTGGAGCGCAGCCTGCTCGCCGAAGGCTGCCGCGATGCGCTGGTGCTGTGGGGCGAGATCTTGGTCGACGGGCACAACCGCTACGGCATCTGCCAGAAGCACGGACTGCCGTTCCAGACCGTGCAGAACACCCGTTTCCAGTCGCTGCAGGACGTGCACCTGTGGATGATCGACCAGCACCTGGGCCGGCGCAGCGTGTCCGATTTCCAGCGCGGCGTGCTGGCGCTGCGCAAGCGCGAGATCCTGGCCGAGCGCCGCAGCCGCGCCGCCGCCCCGCCCGCGGAGTCCACTGCCGGCGCCGATGCAGCAGCGGGCGATGCGCACGACGATGCCGCGCCCTGGGCCGATGCGCCGGACGGCGTGAGCGTCGAGGCGATGCCGGCGCCGCTGAGCCGCGCCGACCTGGCGCGGGCCGCGCGGCTCAGCAACAGCCAGGTGCTGCAGATCGAGAAGATCCAGAAACAGGCCACCGCCGAGGTGGTGGAAGCGGTGAAATCCGGCGCGATCTCGATCAACGCCGCCGCCGCGGTGGCCAGCCTGCCCGAGGACGAACAGCGCGCCGCGGCGATCGCCGGCAAGGACGAACTCAAGCAGGCGGCCAAGCGCGCCCGCGAATCCAAACGCAAACCGCGCGAAACGCCGGCCACCGAGCAGGACGGCGATGGCGACGCCATGCCGGGCGACACCGAACTGGCCGCACTGCGCCAGCGCGTGGCCGAGCTGGACGCCGAGAACCGGGCGCTGCGCGAGGAAGTGGCGGAGTTGCGGGCGCAGTTGGCCGACTGATACAAAGCGACACCTATGTGCATGCCATGCCTGAAACCGCATTTGGTTCAAGGCCAGCGCCGACGTCCGGCAAACGACGTCGGCGCATGCTTCTTCTTCAGATTCCACGTGAGAAAAAGAGGATGTCACGCGTCCTCGCCTCAATGCGCCGTAGGTTACAGCTCCACCTTCTCGGAATGCGGCTGCGGCGTTATATATTCCGCCGCATACACGTCGTTCTGATTGGACATCACCCAGCGCCGCACGCTGGTGCCGTCGGCACGGAACAACTCGAAGGCATGAACCAGCACGTAATTGGCGAAGAGCGCGCCTTCTCCATCGTTCAGCGTCTGCGACACCGAGGATTGCACTGTCGTCATCACTTCCGTCGTGCTGGTACGCTCGACCACCAGGCTGTTCTCAATGGACGCCGACACATCAGCGGACAAAGGGCCGAAAGAAAATCCACCGTCCGCCATCACCTGCATGGTGGTGGTGTCGGTGATGCTCTGCGAATCGGTCTGGGTCATGCCCGTGGTGATATCCAATGTGGCGGTGTACTGAGGCCCGGTCTGGCGTTGGTAGATGCTGGTACGGTCGTAGTAACGCGAATGCCGCAGCAAATAGTACGGATTCACGTTGACCTGGCGGTCCACTGCCAAGTCCCCCAGCACCATGAAGTAGGGAAGCACCACTTCCCCGAATACCGGATCGTTCGATGAATCGTCGGGAACGCGAGTCGGCATCTGCTGGTCGACCGATGTCGGCGTCGGCGGAAGCGGGACAGGCGTCTGCACTGGCCCAACGGCCGCCGGGTAGGTGCCGCAACGGGTCAACGCCGTCAGCATGAACGCCGATGCCACGCGGCGATCGCCGAATTGTTGCGACCCATCGCTCTTGACCATATAAAGGGAGCCGCTGCCGACGGACATCCCGCCCACGTCGCAATTGGCCTCGTCGTAGACCGCCAGCAACGAATCCGTACCCGCCGACTTGATCGAGAGGGTGCCGTCGCCATTGTCGACCAGCGACCAAGCTTGGGACAGGCCACCCGTATATGGCAGGAACTGGGTGATGGCCCCGCCCGTGTCCACGCTGGAGACGCCATCGGTCAGCGCGTAGCCTGCACCGTTGTCGTCGACGATATCGCAGTCGACTATCGTTATCGCGTACAGGCCGTTGTCCAGAGGCACGAACAGCAGTTGCACTTGCGGATTGCCGCCAGCATCGTCCGGATCCATCGCCCAGGGCGCCAATGTCCCACGCAAGCCGAAACCATCGGCCACCGCGGAGAGGATCATGGTCTTGTATTGCCCGCCATCCACCTGAGGCTGCAAAAGGTAGGACATCGTCGGGTCCACCAATGGCGAATCCGCGTGTTCGCCCAGGCTGGTGACCTGCTTGCAGCTGGACACGTTGGCCTGGGGAAACCCGCCCTGCTCCTTCACAACGCTCATTTTCAGCTGGACCACGATCTCCCCGCCCTTCGTCTCGATGGGCATGCGGTGATTTATTTTCTGGTTGTTTTCCCAATTGTCGGAATTGGCATTGGCCCAGGTCTGTACTTGCTTTTTCGTATCGGCAACCGCAGTGGCAGGCACTTGCGGCTGGACTTTCCAAAAAATCTTGATCACGGAACGTCCTTTTTCAGGTAATTGGGCTTGATCGTTAGATTTAGTGCATTTCAACAACAGCCAGGCGCTTTTTCGCAGAGCGCAGCAACATTAGCATCACCAGATGGCAATCTTCACTTACATTTCATCCGGGCGCTGCGTCCCACGGCTATGCCGAATGTGGACAACGGCGCACAAGCATCGACACCGACCGTATGCAAGTGTGCTGCGCTGCGTAAACTGCAAGCATGAGTGCCTATCTCGATGTCTCCACGCCCCAGGATCCGCGCCGCGCGCAGCTGCGGCGCATGAAACTGCTGGCCGCGCTGTTGTTGCTGGCGATGCTGGCCGGCTTCCTGCTCAGCCACGTCATGGGCATGCACGGCGCCTGGGCCTGGATCGGCGCGTTCTGCGAGGCGGCCACGGTCGGCGCGCTGGCCGACTGGTTCGCGGTGGTGGCGCTGTTCCGCCATCCGCTGGGGCTGCCGATCCCGCACACCGCGATCATCCCGCACGGCAAGGCGCGCATCGCCGACAGCCTGGCGGTGTTCGTGCGCGACCATTTCCTGGAACCG
This sequence comes from Xanthomonas sp. GW, assembly GCF_014236815.1. NCBI lineage: Bacteria > Pseudomonadati > Pseudomonadota > Gammaproteobacteria > Lysobacterales > Lysobacteraceae > Xanthomonas > Xanthomonas sp. GW. The sequence goes on along the minus strand of NZ_CP051189.1, from coordinate 1,973,771 downwards.
GCGGCGCTGCTGGCCAAGCTCAGCGCATTCGATCCGGCCAAGCGGCTGGGCCAGTGGCTGGCCGAACCGGCGCAGGCCGGCAAGCTGGCCGACCTGGCGCGCGGCTGGGCGCTGCAGGCGCTGGACCTGCTCGACGAGGCCGCGGTGCGGCGCCGCATCCATGGCTTCGTGGTGGCGCGCCTGCGCGAATGGAACGCCGCCGCCACCGCCGGCGAGATCCTCGGCCTGCTCACCGCCGATGGCCGCCACCAGGCCCTGCTCGACGAAGCGCTAACCCGGCTCGGCCGGCACCTGGACGATGCGACGGTGAAGCAGCGCGTGTCGGCGATGATCGTCAAGTACGCGCGCCGCGAATGGCCCAAGCTGGTCGGCACGGTGGAATGGGTCAAACCGGTGGAAGGCATCGCCGACACCCTGGCCGAGCGCCTGGCGCATGCATTGCTGGACGAACTGCAGGACGTGCTGTCGCAACCGCAGCATCCGCTGCGCCAGGACTACGAGCGCTGGCTCGGCGGTTACGTGCAACGCCTGCGCAGCGACCCGGCCACCGCCGACAAGCTGCAGGCGATGAAGCAGCGGCTGATCGAGCATCCCGGCGTGCAGGACTACGTGCAAGGCCTGTGGGACCAGATCCACGCCAGCCTGCGCGAGGACCTGTCGCGCAGCGACGGTGTGCTGGTGCAGCATTTGCAGCGCTCGCTGGGGGCGCTCGGCGAGTCGCTTTCACAGGACAGCGCGTTGCGCGATGCGCTCAACCAGCACCTGCTGGGCGGCGCGGAGAAGCTGACCCAGCGCCTGCGCAGCGGCGTCACCGAACACATCGCGCAGACCGTGAAAGGCTGGGACGAACGCCATCTGGTGGAGCAACTGGAATTGAGCGTGGGCCGCGACCTGCAGTACATCCGCTTCAACGGCACCTTGGTCGGCGGCCTGATCGGACTCGCGCTGCACGCAGCCGTCACGCTGATTCCATGAAGGTCGTAGACGGTCGCTCCTGCAATACGCCGCGGGGGCTGGTGCGGCCGCGACGATCGCGCTAGCGTGGGATGCACGGTCGGGGCAGGACCGTCGCTTCAATCGTGAAAGCCATCCCGTACGGACTGGAGGGACGCCGATGCCTTTGCATCGCCAGCGTTCGCCAAAGGAAAGGGGCGCATGTCGAAGAACCGCTGGACACCCGCTGTCGGCCCTGCACGGTCGGCGCTCGGCGCCGCGCTGGCGGTGCTGCTGCTGGGGCTGCTGGCCGCGGCGCTGCTCGCCCGCAGCCTGCACGAGCGCAATCGCCAGGAGGCCCGCGACCGCTTCCAGCAACTGACCACCCACGTCACCGGCGAGCTGCAGCAACGCCTGAATGTCTACGAGCACGGTCTGCGCGGCGCGCGCGGCGCGGTCATCGCCGCCGGCGGCGACCATATCTCGCGCGATCGCTTCGACCGCTACAGCGCCTCGCGCGAGTACCGGCGCGAATTCCCCGGCGTGCGCGGCTTCGGCTATATCCGCCGGGTGGCGCCGGCCGACGAGGCGGCGTTCCTGCAACAGGCACACAGCGACGGCGCGCCATCGCTGCAGATCCACCAGCTGACGCCGCACGACGGCGATCGCTTCGTGATCCTGTATATCCAACCGCGGCGCGCCAACAATCCCGCGCTGGGGTTCGACATCGCCTCCGAACCGGCGCGGCGCGCGGCGGCGATCGCCGCGGTGCGATCCGGCAAGCCGACCATCACCGCGCCGATCCGCCTGGTACAGACGCCGGGAATCGGCAACAGCGGCTTCCTGCTGTTGCTGCCGATCTACCGCGAAGACCTGCCGCTGCAGACCGCCGAGCAACGCTGGCAGGCCACCACCGGCTGGGCCTATGCGCCGCTGAACATCGCCGAAGTGCTGGTGGCCTCCCCCAACCATTCCCACGAACTGTTGCTGACCCTGGCCGACAGCGAAAACAGCGCCCAGCCGTTCTATCGCGGCGACGGCGCCGCCCAGGCGTCGGCGACCGGGCTGCGCGCCGAACGCAGCATGCCGGTGTACGGCCGCCGCTGGCTGCTCAGCACGCAGGCGACGCCGGCCTTCGTGCGCTCGCTCAACCAGACCTCGCCGCTGCTGGCTGGCGGCCTGGTCGGCGGCATCTCCGTGCTGCTCGCCGCGCTGCTGTACCTGTACCTGACCGGCCGCCACCGCCGCGACCTGATCCTGCGCGAGCAGAGCCAGCTGGCCGCACTGGTCGGCGGTTCCAGCGAAGCGATCGTGGCCGAGGACCCGGATGGCCGCATCACCCACTGGAATCCGGCCGCCGAGCGCATCTTCGGTTATGCCGCGGCGCAGGCCATCGGCCAGCCGTTGCAGGAACTGCTCGGCAGCCAGATCCGCGACTCTGCCGGCAACGGCACGCAGGTGCGGGAACTACGCCATCGCGACGGCCATCGGGTCAGCGTGCTGGCCAGCGCCTCGCCGATCCTGGACAACGACGGCGACATGGCCGGCCACTCGCACCTGCTGCACGACGTGTCCGAACGGGTGCGTGCCGAAGCGCGGGTGCTGGAGCTCAACGCCACCCTGGAACAGCAGGTGGCGCAGCGCACCAGCGAACTGGTCACCTATTCGGCGCTGCAGCGCGCGATCCTGGCCAACGCCGGCTACGCGATCGTGGCCACCGACCCGGACGGCACCATCACCCTGTTCAACCCCGCCGCCGAAACCATGCTCGGCTATCCCGCGCACGAGATGATCGGGCGCAAGGCCACCGGCCTGTTCCTGGATCCGGAGCAACTGGCCAGCCGCGCCGAAAGCATGGCCGCGCAGTCGGGCATGGCGGTGGCGCCGGCGTTCGAATCGGTGGCCGCGCTGTCCACGCTGGGGCGCAGCGACACCCGCGAGTGGACCTACGTCAGCAAGGACGGCCGCCCGTTCCCGGTGCTGCTGACGCTGAGCACGCTGCGCGACGACAACGACCAGGTGATCGGCTACCTGGGCATCGCGGTGGACCTGACCGAGCAGAAGCGCCACGAGCGCGAACTGCGCCTGGCGATCGACGCGGCGGAAACCGCCAACCAGTCCAAGAGCGATTTCCTGGCCAACATGAGCCACGAGATCCGCACGCCGATGAACGCGATCCTGGGCATGCTTTACCTGCTGCAGCACAGCGAACTGCCGCAGGCGGCCAAGGACATGATCCAGAAGAGCGACGCGTCGGCGCGCGCGCTGCTGGAGATCATCAACGACATCCTCGACTTCTCCAAGATCGAATCCGGGCGCATCGACCTGGAATCGGAACCGTTCGACCTGAACCAGCTGCTGGAGAACATCGCCGCGCTGATGACCTCGGCGATCAGCGCCAAGCCGGTGGAGATGATCGTCGAACCGTTGCCGGCCGGCTGCCGCTGGTTGCGCGGCGACGCGCTGCGCCTGAACCAGGTGCTGATCAATCTGGTGGGCAATGCCATCAAGTTCACCGAGCAGGGCGAAGTGGCGCTGTCGGTGCGCAGCTTCCCCAGCGGCGAAGCGGGCAAGATCAAGCTGTTCTTCTCGGTACGCGACACCGGCATCGGCATCGCGCGCGACAAGCAGAGCCTGATCTTCTCGCCGTTCCTGCAGGCCGACACGTCCACCAGCCGCCGCTACGGCGGCAGCGGCCTGGGCCTGACCATCAGCCGGCGCCTGGTGGAGCTGATGGGCGGCCAGCTCGAAGTGCAGAGCACGCCGGGCCGCGGCAGCGACTTCTATTTCGCGATCAGCTTCCCGGTGCTGCCGGCGCCGGCCGCCGAGGTCGAACATCCGGAGGCGCGGCGGGTGTTGATCGCCGACGACCACGACCTGGTGCGCAGCAACCTGAGCAGCATCGCCAGCGGCTTCGGCTGGCAGGTGGAAGCGGTGGCCAACGGCACCGACGCGATCGCCGCGGCCGGCCCGGAACGCGAGGGCTTCGACGTGATCCTGCTCGACTGGCGCATGCCCGACCTGGACGGGTTGCGCGTGGCGCAGCGCATCCGCGCGCAATCGGCGCCGGACCGGCAGCCGATCATCGTCATGGTCACCGCCTACGAGCGCCGCCTGCTGGAAGAGCAGCACTACGCGCCCAGCGACGTGGACGCGGTGATGACCAAGCCGGTCACCGCCTCGGCGCTGTACCGCACCATCGCCACGCTGCTGGCGCGGCGCCGCGGCGACGGCCCGGCGCCCTTGCTCAGCGGCGACGGCACCCCGCGCCTGGCCGGCGCGCGGCTGCTGGTGGTGGACGACAGCGAAATCAATTGCGAGGTCGCGCAGCGCATCCTCGAAGGCGAAGGCGCGCTGGTGGAACTGGCCCACGACGGCGAGCAGGCGCTACAACGGCTGCGGCGCGATCCCAGCCGCTTCCAGCTGGTGCTGATGGACGTGCAGATGCCGACCCTGGACGGTTACGAGGCCACCCGCCTGCTGCGCGAGGACCCGCGCCTGGCCGGCCTGCCGGTAATCGCACTGACCGCCGGCGCCTACCGCCAGCAACAGGAGCTGGCGCTGTCCAGCGGCATGAACGGCTTCATCGCCAAACCGTTCCAGGTCGAGGAACTGATCGCGATCATCCGCCAGTTCCTGCCGCTGCGCCTGTCGCTGCCGCTGGAGCCGCTGCCGACCTCCGCCGCAGAGGTCTGGCCCGAGGCCGATCCACAGCTGCTCGACGCCGCGCAGGCGCAACGCCTGTGGAACGAGCGCGTGCCCTACCAGCGCTACCTGCTGAAACTGCTGCAGGACAACCCCGATCCGACAGCGACGCTGCAGACCCTGCTGGATGCGCAGGCGCCGGCGGCGGCGATCTCCTACGTGCACAAGCTGCGCGGCTCGGCCGGCTCGCTGGCGCTGCCGGCGCTGGTCGCGGCCAGCGCCGCGCTGGAGGAACGGCTCGGCGACGCGCCGGACCAGGCCGACGCCGCGATCGCGGCGCTGGGCACGGCTATGAGCGCCACCGCCACGGCGATCCAGCGCTTCGTGGCCGAGGCCGAGGCGTTGCCCGGGTCGGTGCCGCCGACCGCCTCCGCCGTCGCGGACGACGGCGCCGCGGCCGCAGTCCCGCTGCAGCAACAGCTGCAGCAGCTGCTGCAGGCCCTGGACAGCGACGACCTGGACCGCGTGGAACGGGTGCTGCACGACCTGGCGCCCTCGCTGCCCGCGGCGATGGCCACGGAGCTGAAGCAGTTGGTCGAGAGTTTTTCCTTCCGCGAGGCCGAGGCTCAAGTCAGGCGCTGGCAGGCCGATGCAATCCACTAGCATCCGCAGCGCCGGTCCAATCCGGCTGCCGTTGGATGCACCCGACAAGGAACCACGATGGTCCAGCTCCCCATCCTGTGCGTGGACGACGAAGCCAGCAACCTGGCGCTGATCCGCCAGATCCTGCGCGAGGACTACGCGCTGACCTTCGCCAAGAACGGCGCCGAGGCGCTGCGCGCGGTGGTCAAGCACCGCCCGGCGCTGATCCTGCTCGACGTCGACCTGCCCGACCTGGACGGCTACACCATCGCCCGCACCCTGAAACAGGACCCGCGCACCGCGGCGATCCCGATCATCTTCGTCACCGGCAAGGACAAGGACGCCGACGAGAGCATCGGCTTCGAGGCCGGCGGCGTGGACTACATCACCAAGCCGTATTCGCCGAGCATCCTGCGCGCGCGGGTGCGCACCCATCTGTCGCTGGTCAGCGCCGCCAGCCTGGCCAGCAGCCATCGCGACGCGATCCAGATGCTGGGCATGGCCGGCCACTACAGCGATTCGGATACCGGCACCCATATCTGGCGGATGGCCGCCTACGCCCGCGCCCTGGCGGTGGCCGCCGGCTGGTCGGGCGAGGACGCCAAGCTGCTCGAGCAGGCCGCGCCGATGCACGACACCGGCAAGATCGGCATCCCCGACGCGATCCTGAAGAAGCCGGGGCCGCTGGATGCGGACGAATGGGCGGTGATGAAGCGGCATCCGCAGATCGGCTACGACATCCTCAGCCGCAGCGGCGCGCCGCTGTTCCGGCTCGCCGCCGAGGTCGCGCTGTACCACCACGAGCACTGGGACGGCAATGGCTATCCGGCCGGCCTGGTCGGCGAACGCATTCCCGAGTCGGCGCGGATCGTAGCCCTGGCCGATGTGTTCGATGCGCTGACCACGCAGCGCCCGTACAAGGAACCATGGCCGCTGGCGAAGGTGATGGCGATGTTCCAGCAGCAGGCCGGGTCCCAGTTCGAGCCGCGCCTGGTGAGCCTGTTCACCGAGATCCTGCCGCAGATCCTGCAGATCCAGGACTACTGGAGCGAACGCGAGCCGGGCGACGACGTGCCGCACCGCGCCAGCGCGCATGCCTCGGTGCAGCACAGCGACGGCTGAGCCGCGCGCGCTCCGTCCACACCAATTGTAGGAGCGGCTTCAGCCGCGACAGACCCTATCCGTAGAGCCTGTCGCGGCTGAAGCCGCTCCTACAACAGCGACGAAGTAAGACGAAAACGCTCTGCCCCGCGCCGCCCTCAGCGCCGCTGCAGCCGCCAGGCACGATGAATCCGCGGATTGCGCTCGAAATCCGGCGCGATGGTCTGCGCGGTGACCTCCTCGCACGAGGCGAATTCGGCCAGCGCGTCCTCGTCCAGCTTGAAGCGGCGGAAATTGTTGGAGAAGTACAGCACGCCCTCCGGCATCAGCCGCGCCACCGCCGCGCGCAGCAGCCGCACGTGCTCGCGCTGCAGATCGAAATCCTCGGCGCGCGCGGAGTTGGAGAAGGTCGGCGGGTCGCAGAAGATCACGTCGTAGCGGTTCTTCTCCGCCTCCAGCCAGGTCAGCGCGTCGGCCTGCACCAGCCGATGCTGGGCGCCGCCCTTGCCGTTGAAGCCCAGGTTGTCGGCGCACCACTGCAGGTAGGTGCCGGACAGATCCACGCTGGTGGTGGAATCGGCGCCGGCCACGGCGGCCTGCACGCTGGCCACGCCGGTGTAGCAGAACAGGTTGAGGAAGCGCTTGCCGCGCGCCTGCTGCGCCATCGCCCCGCGCAGCGGGCGGTGGTCCAGGAACAGGCCGGTGTCCAGGTAATCGAACAGGTTCACCCGCAGCAGCGCGTCGTGTTCGCGCACCACCAGGAACTCGCCGCGCTGCTCGAAACGGCCGTACTTGCTGCCGCCCTTGCCGCGCTCGCGCGACTTCAGCGCCACCCGCTCGGCCGGGACCTCGAACACCTCGCGCGCGGCGGCCAGCAACTCGTTGCGGCGGCGGCGCACATCGGCGTCGGGAATTTCCTCCGGCGCAGCGTATTCCTGCACGTGCAGATAGGTACGCGCCTGGCCGCCGTCTTCCTGGTACACGTCGATCGCCGCTGCGTATTCGGGCAGGTCGGCGTCGTAGGCGCGGAAGCAGCCGACCCGTTCGCGCGCACGCCAGTTCTTGAACTTGCGCAGGTTCTTGCGCAGCCGGTTGGCGACCATCTGCGCGCCGTCGCTGAGCGCGCGCGGCGCCTCGGCCGGTTCGCGCTGCGCGACCGCGATCGGGTCGCAGACGATCAACGGGCATTCCAGCGCGCCATTGAACATCTGGTATTTCTTGGCCGCGCGCAGGCCGGTGGCGTAGGCCAGGTCGGCATTGCCGCACAGCAGGCTGGCGCGCCACTGCGGCACCGCGCGCTTGAGCGCCTCGCCCAGGCGCCGGTACAGCGCGGTGTCGGCGGCCAGGCGTTCGTCGTACGGCGGATTGCACACCACCGTGCCCAGCGCCTGCGCCGGCGTGCGCAGGTCGGCGACGTCACGCACCTCGAACACGATCGCCGCGGCGACCCCGGCCGCCTGCGCGTTCTCGCGCGCGGCGCGGATCGCATGCGGATCGATGTCGCCGCCGTATATCACCGGCTGCAACGCGGCGCGGCCGGCCGCCTCGCGCTGCCGCGCCTCGGTCAACAGGGCGCGCCAGGCCTCCTGGTCGAAGCCCAGCCAGCGGCTCGGCGCGGCACTGAATTGCAGCGGCCCGGCGTCGCCACGGCGCGCGGCGGCCAGATCGCCGCGCAGCAGCCCCGGAGCCACGTCGGCGGCCATCAGCGCGCCTTCGATCAGCAGCGTGCCGCTGCCGCACATCGGATCCAGCAGGCCGCCGCCCTGCGCGTACAGCTGCGGCCATTGCCCGCGCAGCAGCACCGCCGCGGCCAGGTTCTCCTTCAGCGGCGCGGCGTTCTGCACCTGGCGCCAGCCGCGCCGGTGCAGCGAGCCGCCGCCCAGGTCCACCGACAGCGTGGCGCGGCCCTTGCGCAGCGACAGGTTCAGGCGCAGGTCCGGATCCTCCACGTCCACCGACGGCCGCTCCAGGCCTTCGCCGCGCAGCGTGTCCACCACCGCGTCCTTGACCCGCTGCGCGGCATAGCGCGCATGCGTGATCGCAGTGCCGGACACGTGCGCGTCCACCGCCAGGGTGTGCTGCGAGGTCAGGTGCTCGCGCCACGGCAACGCCGCCACGCCGGCATACAGCGCGGTCTCGTCGGGGCAGTCGAACTCGTCCAGCGGCCACAGCACGCGGCTGGCCAGGCGCGACCACAGCACCGCGCGCTGCGCATCGCGCAGCTCGCCCTCGCTGTTGACCCCGGACACGGTGGCGGTGGCTTTGGCGACGCCGAGCGCGAGCAGCTCGTCGACGAGCAGGTATTCCAGGCCCTTGGCGCAGGAGACGAAGAATTTCACGGGAATGCGAACCACACGAAGAAGGAAGGATGCGCGGGCGGGCGCCAGGCCCGCCCCGCGCGTATCGCGGCAGCGCGGCCCACGGCGGGCGGGCGGCAGCAACGGACGGGAAGACGCGAATGGTCGGCCATCGCGCCCGCCATTACCAGCCCGGGCCGCGCTCCACGCCCGGCGCTTGCCGCCCAGGGCGCGCGGCGCGCGCTCACCACGGCGCCAGCCGCCAACCGTCCGGGTCGGCCTGCAGGCGCGTGTCCAGGCGCAGGCCGTCGAGGAAGGCGGCATCGTGCGAGACCACCAGCAGCGCGCCCGGATACTGCAGCAGCACCTGTCGCAGCGCCTCGCGCGCGTCCAGGTCCAGGTGGTTGTCCGGCTCGTCGAGCAACAGCAGGTGCGCCGGCGGATCGCGGTAGAACGCGCAGGCCAGCGCCGCCTTCAGGCGCTCGCCGCCGCTGAGCCGGCCGCTGGGCACGCCGATGCGCTGCGCGTCCAGGCCGAGCAAGGCCAGCCGCGTGCGCAGTGCAGCCACGTCGGCCACGGCATTGGCTTCCTGCAGCTGCGCCAGTGGCGGCTGTGCCGGATCCAGCAGCTGCAACGCCTGGTCCAGGTAGGCGCTGGGCACCTCCACCGCGCAGCGCCCGGCCAGCGGCGCCAATTGACCGTCCAGCACCCGCAGCAAGGTCGATTTGCCGCTGCCGTTCGGCCCGACCACGCCGATCCGCTGGCGGCCGCCGATGCACAGGTCCAGCGCGGCGCGCGCGGCCGGCGCGTACGGCAGCCGCAGGCCGCGCAGGTCGGCGACCCGGCGCCCGGCCGCCGCAGCCGGCATCGGCGCGAACAAGGCGACCGGCGCCGCGGCCTCGACCGCGTGCGCGGCCTCGCACACCTGCGCGGACAGCCGTGCGTGCGCGGCGGCCGCTTGCTGCCGGTGCCTGCCGGCGCTGTGTTCGCTGCGCTGCTTCTGCCGGCCAAGCAGGATCGGCGCCTGGTTGGCGTCCTGCGCCTGGCGGCGGCCATGCGCGCTGCGCCGCTGCTGGCGCGCCTGCTGCTCGCGCAGCGCATCGCCCTGGCGCCGGCGTTCGTGTTTACAGCGTTCCAGCTCGGCCAGCGCCTGCTGTCGCTCCTGCGCCTTGCACTGCGTGTAGAACGCGTAACCGCCGCCATAGTCGCGCAGGCCCAGCGACGACAGTTCCACGATGCGCTGCATGTCCCGCAGCAGCGCGCGATCGTGGCTGACCACCAGCAGCCCGTGCGGCCAGCGCTGCAGTTGCTGCTGCAGTTGCTGGCGCTGCGCAAGGTCGAGATGGTTGCTCGGTTCGTCCAGGATCAGCACGTCGGCGTCGGACAGCCAGGCGCCGAGCAGCGCCACGCGCATCGCCTCGCCGCCGCTGAGTTCGGCCGCCGGCCGCTGCGGCGTCACATGGCCGAGTCCGCACAGCTCCAGTTCGGCGTGCAGGCGCTGGGCGATGTCCCAGCGCTCGCCGAGCGTATCGAAATCGACCGGATCGGCGCTGCCGGCCTCGATCCGCGCCAGCGCCTCCAGCGCCGGGCCGACCCCGGCCAGCGACGCCACCGTGTCGCCGGCGGCGCGCGCGATCTGCTGCGGCAGGTAATGCACGCGGCCATGCCGGCGGCAGTGCCCGGCGCTGGGCGCCAGCTGGCCGGCGAGCAGGCGCGCGAACACGCTCTTGCCGACGCCGTTGCGCCCGACCAGGCCGGTGCGGCGCGCATCGAGCGCGAAATCGAGAGCGGAAAACAAGGGCCTGCCGTCGGGCAGGACATACGACGCGCTGTCCAGCGCGAGCCACGGATGCGTCATGGGAACTCCAGGGATGCCGGTCACGCCCGCCGCATTCGGCAGGAACGGACAAGGCCGTCGAAGACGGCGGCATCAATGGCGCATCGGAGGCATCCTCGGCTGGCTAACTACACTGAGCCACGATGGTAACCCGCATGCGCGCGGCCATGCAGCGACGCGGCGGCGGCGCTCAGCCGCCGGCCAGGAACGCGTCGTGGTATTCGGCCTCGGCCACCGGCGGCAGGCGGTCGCCGAAACCGATCGCCTGGAAGTACCCGGCCGGCACCCCGGGCAGCACCAGTCCCGGTTCCGGCGCGAAGCCGAAACGCGCGTAGAACGCAGGCTCGCCGAGCACCACGCAGCCGGCCGCGCCCAGCGCCTGCAGCTGCGCCAGCGCCTCGCGCACCAGCCGTGTGCCCAGCCCCTGGCGCTGGTGGCCCGGCCCCACCGATAGCGGCCCCAGCGCGTACCAGCCGCGGCTGCCATCGGAAAGTTGCACTGGCGACACCGCCACATGGCCGACGATGTAGCCGTCGTGCTCGACCACCAGCGACAGGGTCAGCGCGCCGTCCGCGCGCAGCCGTTCGATGATCTGCTGCTCGTCGTGGCGGCTGTGCGCGACGCGGAAGAACGCGACCAGGGTCAGCGCCTCGATCGCGGCGTGGTCGGCTTGGGTCTCGGCGCGGATGTTCAGTTCCATCGGTGACTCCAGTCGATGCGGCCTGCTGCGCGGAACATGCCGCTCACAGCGTTTCCAGCAATTCGGCGAACGCGCGCGCCGCGGTCTCGACGTGGCCGCCGAGCCGATGCATGTCGTCCACCAGCAGCAGCCGCGCCGCGCGCGCCTGCGCCCAGGCGATCACCTCGGCCGCGGGAATCAGTTCGTCGTGCCAGGCGTGCACGATCGAGATCGGCACCGGCGCTGCGTCCAGCGCCGGCATCCAGCCCATGCGCGTCGGCGGCACCATCAGGAACAGGCCGCGCACCGGCACCTGCAGCGACACCTGCGCGGCGATGTACGCGCCCAGGCTGGATCCTGCCAGCACCACCGGCCCGCGCTGCGCGGCGGCCTGGGTCAACGCGAGCAGGCGCTGCAGCCGCGCCGGCACGTCGCCGAGCTGGCTGACCTCGCGGCGCGCGTCCAGGTCGGTGAAATCCGGACGCTCGTGGCTCCAGCCCAGGCGCTGCGCGACCTCGGCCAACGCCGCCACCTTGATCGCGTCCGGACCGCTCTCGAACCCGTGCGCAAGAATGCAGTGGCCGCGGCTCACAGCGCCACCACCGCATCGCCGAGCCGCAGCGTGCCACCGTGCACGATTCGTGCGCACAGGCCACCATGGCCGCGCATCGCGTTATAGCCGCCCGGGCCCAGCGCGTCATCCATGCGCGAGCACGGATCACACGGCGCGATGCCTTCCAGCTCGACCTCGCCGACGCGGAAACGGCGCCCTTTCAGCGCGATCAGCGGGATGCCGGAGACGACCAGGTTGCGCCGCAGCGTCGCCGGCGCCACCTGCGCATGGCCGGCCAATGCGGCGATCGCCGGCAGGTGTTCGGCCTGGATCAGAGTCAGCCCGCGCTTGCCGTTGCGGCCGGCGTAGCGGTCGCCGAACAGGCCGCCATCGGCGTGCGCCACCGCCTGCTCCACTTCGAGCATCGGCACGTCGCGTGCCGGGCGCAGGCCTATCCAGTCCACGCGTCCGGCGCGCGGCAACGTGGCGAGCAGCGTCGCCAGCGGGCTATCGGGATTCAGAGTCATCGGCGAATGCTAGCATCCGCGCATGTCGCAGACCCCACCGTTGCCGATCCACGATGCTCCCCTGCCCTACGTCGAACGGCTGCAGGCGCGCACGCTGGACGCGATCGACCTGGCGGTGATCCATTGCACCGAACTGCCCGACCTGGCCAGCGCGCGCGCCTACGGCGAACGCGTGCTGTATCCGTCCGGCACCGGCAACAGCGGCCACTTCTACATCGACCGCGACGGCAGCGTGTACCGCTACGTGCCGCTGCAGCGGGTGGCGCACCACGTGCGCGGCTACAACCCGCGCTCGCTGGGCATCGAACTGGTCAACCGCGGCCGCTATCCGCATTGGCTGGATTCGCGCCAGCAGACGCTGGACGAAGCGTATCCGCCGGCGCAGATCCAGGCGCTGATCGCGCTGCTGCGCCAGTTGCAGGCGCAGGTGCCGCAACTGCGCCACATCGCCGGCCACGACGCGCTGGACCGCAGCCGCGAAAGCGCCAGCGACGATCCGGCGCTGCAGGTGCAGCGCAAGCTCGATCCCGGCCCGATGTTTCCTTGGGCGCAGGTGCTGGAGGCGGTGGCGCTGACGCCGTATGCGCCTCCGGCAGATGCGCTTTCCGACCACTGACACCGCGCCCTGTAACCCGCGCCCTGTACCCCATGTAGGAGCGGCTTCAGCCGCGACAGGCACACTGATGGTGTATGTCGCGGCTGAAGCCGCTCCTACAAAAACAGCAGCAACGCCATCGCACCTTCCCGCCCCAGCGCCACAGGCTCAACGCGGACCGACATAGTTCTTCTCGCCCGCAGTCACCGCCAGTTCCAGGCGATTGCCGACCGGCGCCAGCGGGCACACCACGTGCACGGTGAACGCGCACGGCGGGTTCTGCGCCAGGTTGAAGTCCAGCACGATGCGCTCGCCCTGCGGCGGCTCCACGAACAGATAGCGCGCGCCGCCGTAGCTCTCGCGGCCGCTGGTGCGATCGGTGAACGGGAAGAACAGGCGCTTGCCGTCGTCGTCGCGCAGCGCCTGCAAGCGGTAGCGGCGGCCGTCGAGGATGAACTCGGCGCTGCCGGCCAGCGCCAGCGGCTGCGGCGTGCCGATCGAGGTGAGCAGCACGATCGCGCGCGGCGCCGGCGCCGGATGCCAATCGGCGACCACACGCCAGCGCGGATCGATCGGGAAATAATCGATGCCGCGGAAGCTGCCGCGCGCAGCGGCATGCGGATCGCGGAAGCGCCAACCGAACAGCTTGCCGGTGCGCACCACGTAGAACTCCTGCTCGCCCAGCGCCAGCCGCGTCTCGCTGCCGTGCGCCGCATCGGTGCCGAGGCGACCGGCGTGGAACGGCTGCCCGCGCACCGTCGGCGCGGCGTCTGCGGCGGCCTCGAACGCCACGCCGGCATCGGCGTCGATGCGCAGGCTGCCCAGATGCGCGGGGCCGGCCGGCAGCTGCACGTCGTTGCCTGCGGCGCTGCCCACCTGATGCACGCCGTTGCGCAGCCGGCCGGAGCCGGTATAGCTGAGCCAGCCGCCCGGCGCGCGCAGCCGCGCCACGCGTTGCGCGCGGCGCTGTTCCACGGCCAGCCGGTAGTGGGCGTCGGACTGCGAGCGCGGCGAGGCATCGGCGCCGTTGCCGCGCGGCCGCTCGCCGCAGCCGGCCAGGCTCAGCGCCGCCGTCAGCATCCACATCCCACGCCAGCGCATCGCCTCAGCCCTTGTACTTGCCACGCATGTCTCCTCCACGCACGCCGACGCGCCACGTCGCTTGGCCGTGTCGGCTAGCCGCTGGCGCGCGGCCGCGCCGGATCGGCGATCCAGCCGCTCCACGATCCGGCATACACGCGCGCACCGTGCAGGCCGGCATGTTCCAGCGCCAACAGCAGATGGCAGGCAGTCACGCCCGACCCGCACATCAGCACCACCTCGCGCGGATCGCGCCCGTGCAGCAGCGGCTCCAGCTCGGCGCGCAATTCCTGCGGCGGGCGCAGGCGCCCATCGCGCAGGTTCTGGCCCAGCGGGCGGTTGATCGCGCCGGGCACGTGCCCGGCGACCGGATCGATCGGTTCGACCTCGCCGCGGAAGCGCTCGGCGGCGCGCGCATCCAGCAACCAGCCCGGCGCCTCGTGCAGGCGCGCAGCGATTTCCTCGGCATCGGCGATACGGCTGGCATCGAAGCGCTGCGGATACGGCGGCAGCGGCGCAGGCGTCGCGGCGGCATCGGTTTCCGGCAGGCCGAGCCGGCGCCATTCGGCCAGGCCGCCGTCGAGCACGGCGACGCGGCGATGCCCGAGCAGGCCCAGCATCCACCACAGCCGCGCGGCGGCCATGCTGCCGTCGCCGGCGTCGTAGACCACCACCTGGGTGTGCGGCGCGATGCCCCAGCGCCCCAATGTCTGCGCGAACGCGTCGGCCTCGGGCAACGGATGCCGGCCCAGGCCGCGGCGGCCGAGGTCGGACAGATCGGTATTCAAATCGGCGTACACCGCGCCGGGCAGATGCGATTGCGCGTAGGCCTGGCGCGCGAGCTGCGCGGCCTGCGGATCGGCCAGCGCGGCAGCGGCGAAACGCGCATCCACGATGCGCAGGTCAGGGTGGCCGAGCGCGGCGGCCAGCGCCGGCGCATCGACCAGATGCTGCCACTCGGGAAAGGGTTCGCTCATGCGGTTTGCTCCAGTCGGCGGCGCAGGTTGAGCAGGATCGCCGCGGTCGCGCCCCAGATCCGCTGCCCCGGCCAGCCGTATTCCAGCACCACCCGCGGCCGCCCGCGGTAGTCGGTCTCGATGCTGCGCAGGTTGTCGGGCGCCATCAGGTAGGCCAGCGGCACATCGAACACGTCCGCCACTTCGCCGGGATGCGGCTGCGGCACGAACGCCGGATCGATCGCGGCCACCACCGGCATCACCCGGAAACCGCTGATGGTCACGAACGGATCGAGATAGCCCAGCGGTTCCACCTGCGCCGCGGACAGCGCGATTTCTTCCTCGCTCTCGCGGAGCGCTGCGGCCACCGCATCGGCGTCGTCGGCTTCGATGCGGCCGCCGGGAAAACTGACTTGGCCGCCATGGTGGCGCAGGCTGTCGGTACGCCGGGTCAGCAGCACGTGGGTGCCGTCGGCGCGCGGCAACAGCCCGACCAGCACCGCCGCCTCGGCCAGTACGCCGTCTGGCAGCAAGTCGTGCAGTTCGTGGTGGTTCCAGCCGGGGCCGTCGGGCGGCGACTGCAGCGGATGCAGCGCGCGCAGCAGCCGTGTGCGTTCGGCCAGGCGCTGGCCTGGGGTCGGCGACCAGCCGCGCTCCGGCAAGATCTCGTGGATATAGCGCCGGCGCTCGGCGTCGCTCATGCCGCGCCAGCGCGCGATCTCGTCGCCGCTGCGCAGGCAGCCCGCGCAGTAGCCCTGCGCGTCGAGCGTGCACAGACCGATGCAGGGCGTGAGCAACGCATGGGGGACGGGATCCATCGGATTCGACACCTGCTCAGACTAGCGCGATTCGCCGGCAGCGGCACTTTCCCTGCCGCAAAAAAATTGCGCCGGCGTTGCCGCCGGCGCAATGGTCATGCACTGGACAGCGCGCTTACTTGACGCTGATCAGCTTGATCTCGAACTGCACCGCCACGTTCGGCGGGAACGGCGTGCGCGGGTCGGCGCCATAGGCCTTGTCCGGCGGCAGGGTCACTTCCCACTTGGAACCGGCCGGCATCTGCAGCAGCGTGTCGCGCATGGCCTGCATCTCGACTTCGCTGACCTTGATCGACGGGATCTGCTGCGCCGGACGCGCCTGCGCCGGGCGCTGGCCGAACGGGTACGGACCGGCCACTTCCAGCTGCACGGTGCTGGCCTGGGTCGGCTTGGCGCCCTTGCCGGCTTCGATCACGCGGTACTGCACGCCGCTGGGCAGCGTCTGCACGCCGGCCTTGGCCTTGTTCTGCGCGATGAACTGGTCGCTCTTGGTCTTGTTCTCGGCAGCGGCCTTCTCGTAGTCGGCCTTGGCCTGCTGGGCACGGGCCTGCTCGCGCTTCTGGAACGCTTCGACGGCCGGCTTCAGCTGGTCGGCGGCGACCGCCGGCTGCTTCTTGGCGTAGGCATCCTGCAAGCCCTTCACCACCGCATTGATATCGAGCTGCTCGCCGCGGCCGGACAGTTCGGCAAGGTTGTTGCCGTAGTCGTAACCGAAGTAATAGCTCAGCTTGCCCTTCTCGGACGAGGTGTCCTGGGCGAACGCATTGCCGCTCAGGGCTAGGGCCGCCACAGCGACCGCAATAGAACGCAACTTCATCAAACAATTCTCCAGGGTGGTGGCACAGAGCGGCCTGTGCCGCCTGAGTTGACGCGTTAGGATAGCCGCCGCGGCGCGTAACCGCTACCGACGACGCAACTCTGACAAAGAAGCGCCGCCGGAGTTCCCTTCACTCTTTTTTTACATCTTTAGGAATGGCCATGTCCGGCACGCCGGTCGTCACCGCGACCCAGGATGCGATCCGCATCGTCACCGTCAACCGCGCTGACAAGCTCAACGCGTTGAATCGCCAAACATTACAGGCGCTGGACGCGGCCTTTGCCGAGGCCGAGGCCGACCCCGCGATCCGCGTCGTGGTGCTGACCGGCGCCGGCGAGAAAGCGTTCGTGGCCGGCGCCGACATCGCCGAAATGAACGAACTCACACCGGTTCAGGGTCGCGACTTCTCGCAACTGGGCCAGCGCCTGATGCGCCGCATCGAGCGCCTGTCCAAGCCGGTGCTGGCGATGGTCAACGGGTTCGCGCTCGGCGGCGGGCTGGAACTGGCCATGGCCTGCCACCTGCGCGTGGCCGCCGACAGCGCCCGCCTCGGCCAGCCGGAGATCAACCTCGGGCTGATCCCCGGCTTCGGCGGCACCCAACGCCTGGTGCGCCTGGCCGGCCGCGCCGCGGCGCTGGAACTGTGCCTGCTCGGCACGCCGATCGATGCGGCGCGCGCGCTGCAGTTGGGCCTGGTCAACCGCGTGGTGCCTGCGGCCGAACTGCACGAGGCCACGCTGCAGCTGGCGCGGCAACTGGCCGCCGCCGCGCCGCTGGCGTTGCGCGGCATCCTCGACGCGATCCAGGTCGGCGCCGAATCGGCGATCGAGCAAGGCCTCGAGTACGAGACCGCGCAGTTCGGCCTGCTGTTCTCCAGCGAAGACATGCGCGAAGGCACGCGCGCATTCCTGGAGCGGCGCCCGCCGCTGTTCCGCAATCGCTGAGCCGCGCGTGCCGATGCCCGACCTGCCCTCCCCCGCCTCGCCGCTGCAATTGTTGCGCTGGGTGCTCGACGACGATCTCGACGCGGCGCTCGATGGCGGCCTGATGGAGTACGTCGGTGCCGCCGACGACGATCTGCTCGATCCGGCGCATCCGCAATTGCGCACGCAGCTGCTGGCGGCGCAACGGCGCCTGCGCGAGGCCTGGGCCGCGCGCGAACGCTACCGCGCGCGCAGCGCGCGCCTGGCACGCCGCGCCGCCGCGCGCGAGGCACGGCGCGCGCCGCCAGCGAGCGTCGCCGCCGCGGCGCCGTCGCTGCCGCCGGCCGCGGCGGCGATCCTGGCGCGGGCCAAGGCCAAGGCCGCCACGCGGGGTCCGCAATGAGCGCCGCGGTCGCCGCGCCGCGGCGCGGGCCCACCTTGAGCAAGGCCGAGATCCACGAACTGTTCTCGCGCCTGTCCGAACTCAACCCGACGCCGACCACCGAGCTGGACTACAGCACGCCGTTCGAGTTGCTGATCGCGGTGATCCTGTCGGCGCAGGCCACCGATGTCGGGGTCAACAAGGCCACGCGTCGCCTGTATCCGGTGGCGAACACGCCGGCGGCGATCCTGGCGCTGGGCGAGGATGGCCTGAAGCGCTACATCTCCACCATCGGCCTGTTCAACGCGAAAGCCAAGAACGTGATCGCCACCTGCCGCATCCTGGTCGAGCAGTACGCCGGCGAAGTACCGCGCGAGCGCGCGGCGCTGGAGGCTTTGCCCGGGGTCGGCCGCAAGACCGCCAACGTGGTGCTCAATACCGCCTTCGGCGAGCCGACCATCGCCGTGGACACGCATATCTTCCGCGTCGCCAACCGCACCGGCCTGGCCCCGGGCAAGGACGTGCGCGCGGTCGAGGACGGCCTGCTCAAGCGGGTGCCGGCGCAGTTCCTGCACGATGCGCACCACTGGCTGATCCTGCACGGCCGCTACGTGTGCAAGGCGCGCAAACCGGACTGCCCGCGCTGCGTGATCCGCGACCTGTGCAGGTTCAAGGACAAGACGCCGGCGTGAGGCTGTTCGAACGACAGCCGTGGTATCGCCGATCGGTTGCACTGTAGCTGCCCTGTAGGAGCGGCTTCAGCCGCGACAGCATCCAAAACCGGAACACCCGCCGCATTTCTCGTCGCGACTGAAGTCGCTCCCACAATGGTTTCCGCTGCGCAATCGAGTTATCGAGTTGCGAGACCTTTGCGGGAGAGACTTCAGCCCAGACTGCATGCCAGTTCGGAACATCCGCCGCTTCGCTCGTCGCGGCTGAAGCTGCTCCTACAACGGCTTGCGAATAGCCGACTGGGTGCACTGTAGGAGCGGCTTCAGCCGCGACAGCTCGCGCAGCCGGAGAAACCATCGCCGCGTTCGTCGCGACCGAAGTCTCTCCCACAAAAGCTTCCCAAGCGCAGCCGAGCCGCAAGGCCTTTTGTGGGAGAGACTTCAGTCCCGACGCATGCCAGTTCGGAACATCCACCGCTTCGCTCGTCGCGGCTGAAGCCGCTCCTACAAAGGCTTGCGAATAGCCAGCTGGGTGCACTGTAGGAGCGGCTTCAGCCGCGACAGCTCGTGCAGCCGGAGAACCCATCGCGGCGTTCGTCGCGACCGAAGTCGCTCCCACAAAAGCGTCCCAAGCGCAGCCGAGCTGCGAGCGCTATTGTGGGAGGGACTTCAGCCCAGACTGCATGCCAGTTCGGAACATCCACCGCTTCGCTCGTCGCGGCTGAAGCCGCTCCTACAACAGCCTGCGGATAGCCGGCTGGGTGCACTGTAGGAGCGGCTTCAGCCGCGACAATGTCCGAAGCCGAATGCCCGCAGCTGCACGCGTCGCGACCGAAACCGCTCCTGCACGATTCCCGTGGACACGCATCAGAACGACGCGGCCGCTACGCCGCGCGCTGCCCCTCCACGCGCCGGTCCAGTTCCTTCCAGTCCACCACCAGCGCGCAGCCGCGGGCGGCGGCATTGCGGCTCCAATCGCGCAGCAGTTCCAGGCAGGCATGGTCGACGTGATGCAGCCGCGCCACGTCCAGATGCAGCTCGGTGTTGGGCGGCAGCCGCTCCAGGGTCCGCGCCATCTTAGGCACGCGCAGAAAGGTCGCCGAACCCTCCAGCGACAGGCGCAGCTTGCCGCCACCGGCCACGGCATCACCGCCGGCATCCTCGTGCGCATGCACGCCGACCTTCAGCCGCGATTGCTGCAGCGCCAGCCGCAACAGCGACAACGCGAAACCGATCAGCACGCCGGTGAGCAGGTCGGTGGCGACGATGGCGAAGGTGGTCGCCAGGTAGATCGCGGCGGTACCGCGGCCGTAGGCGGCCAGGTCGCGTACCTGCCCGAGCTTGACCATCTTCAGCCCGGTGTAGACCAGGATGCCGGCCAGGCATGCCACCGGGGTCATCCGCAGCAGCCACGGCAGCAGCAGCGCGAACACCAGCAGCCAGCCGGCGTGCAGGATGGTGGACATGCGCGTGGCGGCGCCGGCCTGCACGTTGGCCGCGCTGCGCACGATCACCCCGGTCATCGGCAACGCGCCGAGAAAGCCGCACAGCATGTTGCCCACGCCCTGCGCGGCGAGTTCGCGGTCGTAGTGGGTGCGCGGGCCGTCGTGCATGCGGTCCACCGCCGCCGCCGACAACAAGGTCTCGGCGCTGGCGATGAAGGCGAAGGTGAAGGCCGACAGCAGCAGCGTCGCGTCGAACACGCCGAGCATCTCGGCCAAGGTCGGGGTCTGGATCGCCGAAAACAGGTTGGCCGGCACGTCGACCTTGCGCACGTCCATGCCCTGCAGCTGCACCAGCGTGGTCATCGCCACCACCGCCAGCAACGCGCCGGGCACGAAGCGCAGCGGCTGCGGACGCAGCCGCTCCCAGGCCAGCATGATCGTGATGGTGCCCAGCCCGACCAACAGCGCGGCGCGACCCACGCCCGCCTCCAGCGCCTGCCACAGCACCGCCGGCAAGGCGGCGAAATTCTGCAGCCCACGCGCCTTCGGTGCCGCATCCATCAGCACGTGCGATTGCGAGGCAACTATCAGGATGCCGATGCCCGAGAGCATGCCGGCGACCACCGCCGGCGAAGTCATGCGGAACCACACCCCGGCCCGGCACAGCCCGGCGATCAACTGGATCGCGCCGGCCAGCAGGATCACCGGTCCCAACGCGGCCACGCCATGCTGGCGGACCAGTTCGAACACCAGCACGGCCAGGCCGGCGGCCGGGCCGCTGACCTGCAGCGGCGAGCCGGCGATCATGCCGACCACCAGGCCGCCGACGATGCCGGTGATCAGGCCGGCCGCCGGCGGCATGCCCGAGGCGATGGCGATGCCCATGCACAGCGGCAGCGCGACCAGGAACACCACCACCGAGGCCAGCAGGTCGCGGCCGAACGCGCCGTTACGCAGGTAGCCGGCGAGCGCGGACGCGCCGGCGCGGGAGGGTTCTGTCATGGTTCGCATGTTCGACTCCTTCAGACCGCGACGTTGCGCAGGACCGGCACCAGGCGCGGGCGCGGGGTGGCTTCTGGCGCGCGCTTGCCCTCTTCCGGCAGCAGCGGCACGAAGCGGCCCTGCTCGGCGTCGAAGGCGCGGATCTCGCCGTGGGCGATGTCGTAGATCCAGCCATGGATGCGCAGCGCGCCGCGGGCCAGCCGCGCCGCCACCACCGGCTGGGTGCGCAGGTGGTCCAGCTGCGACACCACGTTCTCCTCGGTCAGGCAGTGCAGCGCGTCCTCGGGGTGCCCGGCGTGATCGTGCTGCGCCGCGACCTGGCGCGCGCTGTCGGTGTGCTTGAGCCAGGCGGCCACGTTCGGCACGTCCTGCAGAGAGTCGGGATTGAGCACCGCCTTCATCGCGCCGCAGTCGGTGTGGCCGCAGACCACGATGTGCTTCACCTGCAACACCGCCACCGCGTATTCGATCGCCGCGACCACGCCGCTGACGTGCTGCGAGTACGGCGGCACCACGTTGCCGATATTGCGGTAAACGAACAGTTCGCCAGGCTGCGCGGCGAACATCAGTTCCGGCATCACCCGCGAATCGGCGCAGGTGATGAACAGCGTATGCGGGGTCTGGCCGCCGGCCAGTTGCCGGAACAGGCCGCGCTGGCGCGGATAGACCTCTTTGCGGAAGTGGCGGAAACCATTGAGCAGACTTTCCATGGGGGGAACCTCGGGACAAGGGAAAGGCGTCGCCGCGGCGGATGCCGCAGAACGGGGAACAGAGAGCGAGAGCCAAAGCGCGGGCGCACTTTGCGAGTGCGGCAGGCGCTGGCGGGCGGTGGAAGTTGGATCGGCGATCGATCCCGAGGCCAGCGGCCGAGCGGGATCGGATCCGCCAGCTCAGCCGCTGGGAGGTCGCAGGCGCGGCTGCGGATGGGTGCCGGCGCCGTGCCACGCCGCCGGCTCGGGCCAGGTCGGCGCGATGCGCACTGGCCGCCATGGCGCGGCCGGCAGCACCGGCGTGTCGTCGTACGCGAGTTGATCGGCACTGCTGCGCGATGCGTCTTCCTGCGCATCCGCCGCCTGCATGTCCGACGCAACGGCCTGGCCGATGGCGGCCGGCGCAGGCGACACTGCCGTCGGCGCCGAGCGCAACGCCGGCATCAGCGCCAGCAGCGCGATCAGCGCGATCAGCAACAGTGCGGCGAGGATCGGCATCCGTTTGCGGGCATGCGAGTTCATGTCTCCACGCTACCCAGCGGGTCCGCGACCGACAAGTGGTGCAGCGCACAAAAGAGCCAATCGATGGCGCGCTGGCGAGACGATGCCGCGCTTTGTGATGTCCGTCGTCCGCTGCAATCAGCATGCGGCGTTTCATCTGCGCGCCATCGGACCGCAACATGGCGCGCGTCCAATGGCGCAAAGGACGCGGTGGCGTGCAGCGGCGTGCGTGGCAGCCGTCCGCCAACTGTCACATTTACGCAATCTTCACATATTAGCCTGCGCGCATCTTCCCACCGCCCAGGCAACCCATGAAACTGTCTCGCACCCTCCTCTCGGCAGCCGTGCTCACCGCCGTGTTCGCGCCTGCCGCGCACGCCGAAATCGCCATCGACGTGATCGGCGGTTCGGAAGTCTCCTTCGAAGGCCTGGTCCAGGCCGACGGCAACTGGTACGACAACGACGTCCAGGACCTCAACGGCACCACCGGCAACAACGGCAAGAACTCCGAGTTCGGCATCCGCCGCGCCGAGCTGGTGGTCAAGGGCAAGGGCCCGGGCAACTTCGAGTGGGTTGCCGGCTACGATGCCAGCGTCCTGCGCGAGTCGGCCAACAACGGCACCACCGTGCGCAGCACCGGCAAGTTCCTGGACAACAACATCAAGTACAAGTTCGGCGGCAACGCCAACAACTTCCTGCAGCTCGGCCAGTACAAGCAGCCCAACAGCCTGGAAGAACTGTCCAGCACCAAGAACAACGACTTCATCTCCAAGGCCTCGGTCACCAACACCTACGCGGTGTCGCGTCGGCTCGGCGGCGCGGTCGGCTACGGCGACAACAACTGGAGCGTGGTCGGCAGCGTGTTCGGCCGCGAGCTGAGCCGCAACCTGGCGCACGGCAGCGGCTACGGCGCGCGCGGCACCTTCGCGCCGATCAACGAGGCGGGCAACATCCTGCACTTCGGCCTGAGCTACGTGAACTACGACACCGACGCCGACACGCTGCGCCTGCGCGCGCGTCCGGACGCCGACCTGGCCTCGGTGCGCCTGGTCGACAGCGGCAACCTGACCAACACCGACCGCATCGGCGTGATCGGCGGCGAAGCGATGTGGGTCAGCGGCCCGTTCAAGACCCAGGCCGAGTACTACAACGCCAAGGTCGAGCGCTACGGCTCCAGCGACAACTACAGCAGCGACGGCTGGTACCTCAGCGGCGTGTGGAACATCACCGGCGAGACCTGGGGCTACAAGGCCGGCGTGCCGACCACCCCGCTGCCGAACGAGCCGGCCAGCGGCATGTGGCAGCTCGGCGTTCGCTACGACAGCATCGATATGAACGACGGCGACCTGATCGCGCGTCCGGTCGGCGCACCGCTGGTCGACGGCGTGCTCGGCGGCAAGATGAGCACCTGGACGGTCGGCGCCAACTGGTACTGGCGTTCCAACTTCAAGCTGGCGCTGAACTACGTGATGGTGGACAGCAGCAAGTACAGCAGCACCACCCGCGGCAACGTCAGCGACAAGCCGAACATCCTCGAAGCGCGCGCGCAGTTCTACTGGTAATCGCCGCGGCCCGATGCAGCGCGCGGCGCATGCCGTGCGCTGCATCGGCGCCTTGTTCCAGGCAGCGTCATGTTTCCGTCATGTACCAGCCCCGGCACCGTCATCGAACGGTTATGTAATGCCCGCATGCGGTGCCCCGCATACCACCCTTCAGGAGCTTCCTCCGTGATCCTCTCGCTCAAATCCCGCGTCGCGGCTGCCGCCGTCGCCGCGTCGTTCGTGTTCGCCGCCAACGCCGCCGATGTCACCGGCGCGGGCGCCTCGTTCATCTATCCGGTCATGTCCAAGTGGTCGGCCGACTACAACACCGCCACCGGCAAGAAGGTCAACTACCAGTCGATCGGTTCCGGCGGCGGTATCGCCCAGATCAAGGCGGCCACGGTCGACTTCGGTTCTTCCGATGCGCCGCTGAAGCCCGACGACCTGGCCGCGTCCGGCTTGGCCCAGTTCCCGTCGGTGATCGGCGGCGTGGTGCCGGTGGTCAACGTGCAGGGCATCGCCCCGGGCGCGCTGAAGCTGGACGGCAAGACCCTGGCCGACATCTTCCTGGGCAAGGTCAAGACCTGGAACGACCCGGCGATCGTCGCCCTGAACCCGGGCGCGAAACTGCCCGACGCCAAGATCACCGTGGTGCACCGCTCCGACGGTTCGGGCACCAGCTTCAACTTCACCAACTACCTGTCCAAGGTCAACCCGGACTGGAAGAGCAAGGTCGGCGAAGGCACCGCGGTCCAGTGGCCGGTCGGCATCGGCGGCAAGGGCAACGAAGGCGTCGCCGCTTACGTCAAGCAGATCAAGGGCGGCATCGGCTACGTCGAGCTGTCGTATGCGCTGCAGAACAAGATGGCCTACACCGCGATGAAGAACGCCGCCGGCAAGTTCGTGCAGCCCAGCGACGAGAGCTTCGCCGCCGCTGCTGCCAGCGCCGATTGGGCCAACGCCAAGGACTTCTACCTGGTGATGACCAACGCCCCGGGCGAGGCCTCGTGGCCGATCACCGCGACCAACTTCATCCTGGTCCACAAGCAGCCGAAGAACCCGGCCAGCGCCAAGGCCACCAAGGACTTCTTCAAGTGGGTCTACGCCAATGGCGACGCCCAGGCCAAGCAGCTGGACTACGTGCCGTTGCCGGACGCGCTGGTCAAGCAGATCGACGCTTACTGGAGCGCCAACCTGAAGTATTGATCGGCTCTCTCTCCGCCGATCGCTACCCGACGCGGGCCCCTCACGGGGTCCGCGTTTTTTATTTCCTTCTTCCACCGGCTCCCTGCCGCCCCCCCTCCCCTTCTCCCATTGGGAGAAGGTGCCCGCAGGGCGGATGAGGGTAGGCGCGAGGCGGTGCCTGATCGGGACGCGAAGCAGCGCCTGATACCGCAAGACATACAGCAGGGCAAAGCGGTCCCGGATGCCGCAGGATGTAGGGGTGCCGCCGGATACACGATTCAAGCACGGCCGCAGCGACTCCGCCCATCTGCGCGTGGCTTCGCCCGTACCCTCACCCCCGACCCCTCTCCCGACGGGAGATGGAAGCGAAGCGGTTGTTTTCCTTGACCAATTTCACGCACGGGCAGCCGCGTCATGAGGCTGTAACAAAAACATCATTTCATAGCGAACATCCGCCGGACCTTCCGGCCCTCTTCGCTACGGAGTGACCCCATGAAATTGCAGCCGGCACGCTTTGCCGTTCTGTCCCTGGCCCTCGCCTTCGCCGTCACTGCCTGCCAGCCGGGCAATGGCGACAAGCCGCAGGGTGCCGCCGATGCGGCAGGTGGTGCGCCCGCAGCCGCTCCGGCCGACGGCGCCAAGACCGCCGCGGAAATCTCCGGCGCCGGCGCGTCCTTCATCTACCCGCTGGTGTCCAAGTGGTCGGCCGACTACCACACCGCCACCGGCAACAAGATCAACTACCAGTCGATCGGCTCCGGCGGCGGCATCGCCCAGATCAAGGCCGGCACGGTCGATTTCGGTTCCTCCGACAAGCCGCTGGACAGCGCCGAGCTGGCTGCCGCCGGCCTTGGCCAGTTCCCGTCGGCGATTGGGGGCGTCGTGCCGGTGATCAACATGGACGGCATGGAAGCGGGCAAGCTGAAGCTGACCGGCAGCGTGCTGGCCGACATCTTCCTCGGCAAGGTCACCACCTGGAACGATCCGGCGATCGTCGCGCTGAACCCGGGCACCACCCTGCCCAGCACCAAGATCAACCTGGTGCACCGCTCCGACGGCTCGGGCACCAGCTTCAACTTCACCAACTACCTGTCCAAGGTCAGCCCGGAGTGGAAGAGCAAGGTCGGCGAAGGCACCTCGGTACAGTGGCCGGGCGGCGTCGGCGGCAAGGGCAACGAAGGCGTGGCCTCCTACGTGCAGCAGATCAAGGGCTCGATCGGCTACGTCGAACTGGCCTACGCGCTGCAGAACAAGATGCCGTACGCCTCGCTGCAGAATGCGGCCGGCAACTGGGTCCAGCCCAACGCCGAAAGCTTCGCCGCGGCGGCCGCGTCGGCCGACTGGGCCAACGCCAAGGACTTCAACCTGGTCATCACCAACGCCGCCGGCGCGCAGGCGTGGCCGATCACCGCCACCAACTTCATGCTGATGCACAAGCAGCCCAAGGATGCGGCGCGCAGCAAGGCGACCCTGGAGTTCTTCAAGTGGGCGTTCGAGAAGGGCCAGCCGCAGGCCAACGACCTGCATTACGTGCCGCTGCCGCCGGAACTGGTGCAGCAGATCGAGGCGTACTGGGCCAAAGAGTTCAAGTAAGCGCCACCCCGCTTCCGCCCTCGCCGGCGGAAGCGGGTGCGCGGCGGCAGGACGCGCCGCGCACGTGACTCCCGCTCGGCGTCGCTGCAGGCAGCGCCGGGCGCCGCATCGGTACGACGTATTCCGGACTTTCGGGTTCCCGCCTGCGCGGGAGCGACGCAGCCACCCACCGCGCGCGGCCACCGCCGCCGCGGCAACGATCGGATCGCGCCACCGCGCGCTCCGGCAAACACCGAGCCCATGAACGCCACTGTCATTCCCGAAGCGATATCGGCGCCCAGCGGACGCGACCTGCGCGACGCCCGTGCCGACCGTCTGTTCCGCTGGACGCTCACCGCCACCGTCGTCTTCGTCCTCATCGCCCT
This sequence comes from Xanthomonas sp. GW, assembly GCF_014236815.1. NCBI lineage: Bacteria > Pseudomonadati > Pseudomonadota > Gammaproteobacteria > Lysobacterales > Lysobacteraceae > Xanthomonas > Xanthomonas sp. GW. The sequence goes on along the minus strand of NZ_CP051189.1, from coordinate 1,946,973 downwards.
GGCCAGCGCGGCACTGTCGATGCTGTGGGGCGGCCGCCATGCCTTGCAGATGCAGGGCCTGAGCTTCTTCTACTCCAGCGAATGGAATCCGGTCGAGAACAAGTACGGCGCGCTGGCGCCGATCTACGGCACCCTGGTCACCGCCATGATCGCGATGCTGATCGCGGTCCCGGTGAGCTACGGCATCGCCTTCTTCCTGACCGAAGTGTCGCCGCGCTGGCTGCGCGGCCCGATCGGTACCGCCATCGAGCTGCTGGCCGGCATCCCGTCGATCATCTACGGCATGTGGGGCCTGTTCGTGCTGGTACCGGTGATGACCGAATACGGCACGCCGTGGCTCAACGACCACATCGGCACGCTGCCGGTGATCGGCCCGATGTTCCAGGGCCCGCCGCTGGGCATCGGCCTGCTCACCGCCGGCTTCGTGCTGGCGATCATGGTGATCCCGTTCATCTCCTCGGTGATGCGCGAGGTGTTCCTGACCGTGCCGACGCGCCTGAAGGAATCGGCCTACGCGCTGGGCTCGACCAAGTGGGAAGTGAGCTGGGACATCGTGCTGCCCTACACCCGCTCGGCGGTGATCGGCGGCATCTTCCTGGGCCTGGGCCGCGCGCTCGGCGAGACCATGGCGGTGGCGTTCGTGGTCGGCAACACGGTGCGGCTGTCGCCGTCGCTGCTGGAGCCGGGCACCACCATCGCCGCACTGATCGCCAACGACTTCGGCGAGGCCACCGAGACCTACCGCTCGGCGCTGCTGCTGCTGGGCTTCGTGCTGTTCATCGTGACCTTCGTGGTGCTGGCGATCGCCCGCCTGATGCTGCAGCAACTGTCGCGCCGGGAGGGCAACTAAATGGCCGCCGACATCGCCGACCGCCTGTACAACCGCCGCCGCGTGGTCAACGTGTTCGCGCTGCTGCTGTCCTGTTGCACCGCGCTGTTCGGGCTGGCGTTCCTGGGCTGGATCCTGTGGACCCTGCTGTCCAAGGGCATCGCCGGCATCAACCTCGACCTGTTCACCCGCATGACCCCACCGCCGGGCGAAGAAGGCGGCCTGGCCAACGCGTTCTTCGGCAGCGCGGTGATGTGCGGCCTGGCGCTGCTGATCGGCACCCCGCTGGGCGTGGCCGCCGGCACCTGGCTGGCCGAATACGGCAATGCGCGCAAGACCGGCCAGGTGGTGCGCTTCGTCAACGACATCCTGCTGTCGGCGCCGTCGATCGTGCTCGGCCTGTTCGTGTACACGCTGTACGTGATGCAGACCGGCGGGCGCTTCTCGGCGATGGCCGGCGCGCTGTCGCTGGCCTTCATCGTGCTGCCGGTGGTGGTGCGCACCACCGACGAAATGCTGCGCCTGGTGCCTTCGCAGATGCGCGAAGCGGCGCTGTCGCTGGGTATCCCGCAGTGGAAGGTGACGGTGCAGGTGCTGTACCGCAGCGCCTCGGCCGGCATCGTCACCGGCGTGCTGCTGGCGCTGGCGCGGATCAGCGGCGAGACCGCGCCGCTGCTGTTCACCGCCTTCGGCAACCAGTACTGGAACAACAACGTGATGCAGCCGATGGCGAGCGTGCCGGTGGTGATGAACTCCTTCGCCGGCAGCCCCTACCCCAGCTGGCAGCAGCTGGCCTGGTCCGGCGCGCTGGTGCTCACCGTGTTCGTGCTGCTGGTCAGCCTCGGCGCGCGCGGCCTGCTGCGCCGCTACAAGACTTCCAACGATTGATTCCCCTATGGAACCGGCCATGAACGATCACCACAACACCGCACCGATGCACCGCATCGCCATGCCCGCCGGACACACCGCGCTGGCGCCATCGCCGGTCAAGGTGGCCGCACGCGGCCTGGACTTCTACTACGACAAGTACCACGCGCTGAAGGGCATCAACATCGAGGTGCCGGAAAAGCGCGTCACCGCGTTGATCGGCCCGTCCGGTTGCGGCAAGTCGACCCTGCTGCGCATCTTCAACCGCATCTATGCGCTGTATCCGAAGCTGGAGGCGCGCGGCGAGGTGCTGCTGGACGGCGAGAACATCCTGTCGCCGAAGTACCCGATGAACCGCCTGCGCAGCAAGGTCGGCATGGTGTTCCAGAAGCCGGTGCCGTTCCCGATGACCATCTTCGAGAACGTCGCCTACGGCATCCGCCACCACGAGAAGCTGTCCAAGGCGGACATGACCGACCGCGTCGAACAGGCGCTGCGCCAGGGCGCGCTGTGGGACGAGGTCAAGGACAAGCTCGGGCAGAGCGCGCTGGGCCTGTCCGGCGGCCAGCAGCAGCGCCTGTGCATCGCCCGCGCCGTCGCCCTGCGCCCGGACGTGCTGCTGCTCGACGAGCCGACCTCGGCGCTGGACCCGATTTCCACCAGCCGCATCGAGCAACTGGTCGAAGAGCTGAAGAACGACTACACCATCGTCATCGTCACCCACAACATGCAGCAGGCCGCGCGCGTGTCCGACTACACCGCCTTCATGTACCTGGGCGACCTGATCGAACACGACCGCACCGAGATCATCTTCTCGCAGCCCAGCAAGCAGCAGACCGAAGACTACATCACCGGCCGCTTCGGCTGAGACGCCCCGACGCCAGCCCCGCGACGCCAGGACGGCCGCGGCGACACTAACGAATCCAACGGACCTACGACATGAACACCCAGCCGAACGAGCACATCGTGAAGAGCTACGACGAAGAACAGCATCGCATCGCCGCGGAGATCGTGCGCATGGGCGAGACCGCAGTGGCGCAGCTGGAAGCGGCCCTGGACGTGGTCGAACGCCGCGACGACAACGCCGCGCTGCGCATCGTCGTCAACGACGAAGCGATCGACGCGCTCGAGCATGCGATCAGCAGCGACGTGATGCGGCTGGCGCTGCGTGGACCGATGGCGCGCGACCTGCGCGAGATCCTCGCCGGCCTGCGCATCCCGGCCGACATCGAGCGCATCGGCGACTACGCGGCGAACGTGGCCAAGCGCTCGATCGCGTTGAATACCTCGCCGCCGATGCCGCAGACGCTGGGCCTGCGCCAGCTCGGCAAGCTCGCCGCCGAGCAGGTCCGCGAGGCGCTGCGCGCCTACCAGAACAACGACGCCGACGCCGCGCTGCGGGTCCGCCAGGGCGATGCGCTGCTGGACGCGCAGTACACCGCGCTGTTCCGCGAACTGCTGACCTACATGATGGAGGATCCGCGCAACATCACCCCGTGCACGCATCTGCTGTTCATGGCCAAGAACCTGGAGCGGATCGGCGACCACGCCACCAACATCGCCGAGAACGTGTGGTTCCTGGTGCATGGCGACCAGCCGCTGCCGCCGCGCGACAAGCGCGACGAAACCAGCAGCACCTCGGGCATCTGAGTCCGGATTCAAGCGGCTCCGACGCGATCGATACTTGACGACACATAGCGACGCGTGCAAATGATGGAATCGCCAGGAAACGCCTATTCACCGGCTGGCGCTTAGCGTGTGGGAACGCGTGGAGCCGTTCCCCATCGACCGCCCGACAGGTCGCCACCGGCGTGATCAGCAGCGTCATCGCCAACAGCCGCTGAGGCTGCAGCGCAAGGCGCGATCGGAAGGCCCCGCTTCTGCGGGGCCTTTTCGTTGCGCACGGCGCAGCGCCGCATGCGGCGGACGGCGCCAGCGGGTACGCTTGGCGGACACCGCCAGCGTGGCTACGTCGGCACCACATCCGTCTGCCAGGAGAGTCCGCATGTCCATCCCCTCGCGTCCGTCCACCGCCCTCGCCGGCGCTGTCCTGCTCGGCGGCCTGGGCCTGTCCGCCTCTGCCCTGGCGATGACCGACCTGGCCCAGGGCTATGCGCTCGGCGCCCAGGCCGCGGCGCCGCCGAGCGCCGACAAGGCAGCGACCGCCGTGCCGGCGCAGCCCAAATCCAAGTCCAAGTCCGCGGATGCCGCCGGCACCGACAAGGCCGCCGAGGGCAGCTGCGGTGCGCATGCGCAGCAAGCCGCCACGGCCAAGCCGGACAAGTCCGCCGCCGCCACGGCCCAGCACGACGACAAGGCGATGGCCGAAGGCAAGTGCGGCGAAGGCAAGTGCGGTGGCGGCGGCTGATTCCGCCCTGCGCAGGCCGGCCGCAGCCAGCGCCGGACTCGGCCTGCGCCGCGGCCTGCTGCCGGAGCTGCTGCAGGCCGCGCCGGCCGCGTTCGATTTTCTCGAGTGCGCACCGGACAACTGGATCGGCGTCGGCGGCCGCCTGGGCGCGATGCTGGACACGCTGTCCGCGCGCCACCCGCTGAGTTGCCATGGCCTGTCGCTGTCGCTCGGCGGCATCGCGCCGCTGGACGCGGACCTGCTGCGGCAGACCCGGCAGTTCCTGGATCGGCACCGCGTCGCGCTGTACAGCGAACACCTGAGCTACAGCGCCGACGACGGCCAGCTCTACGAACTGCTGCCGCTGCCGTTCACCGACGAAGCGGTACGCCACGCCGGCGCGCGCATCGCCCAGGCGCAGGACGCGCTGGGCCGGCGCATCGCGGTGGAGAACGTGTCCTACTACGCTGCGCCCGGCCAGGCGTTGAGCGAAGCCGAGTTCGTTGCGGCGGTCCTGGCCGAAGCCAACTGCGACCTGCTGCTCGACGTCAACAACGTCTGCGTCAACGCCGCCAACCACGGCTACGACGCCCTCGCCTTCCTCGCCGCGATGCCGAGCGTGCGCATCGCGTCGTACCACATCGCAGGGCATCGCGACGACGCCGCCAGCGCGCTGAAGATCGACACCCACGGCGCGGCGGTGGCCGCGGACGTGTGGGATCTGCTCGACGCCGCCTACCGCCTGCACGGGGTGCGCCCGACCCTGCTGGAGCGCGACAGCCAGTTCCCGCCGCTGTCCGAATTGCTGGACGAGGTGCAGCGCATCCGCGACGCACAGGCGCAGGTCATGACGGTGCAAGCAGCGCAGATGGCGCATGTGGCGCATGGCTGACTCCCTGCAAGCGCAGCAGTCCGCGTTGGCCCTGCACCTGCGCGATCCGCAGCGGCACGCGCCGCCGCCGGACATCGAGCCGCGGCGGCTGGCGGTGTACCGCGCGCTGTTCTTCGACAACATCGCGCAACTGCTCGCCGCGCATTTCCCGGTGCTGCGCGCCACCCTCGGCGAGGACGCATGGCAAGCACTGCTGCGTGCATTCTGCGCCGAACACCGTGCACGCACGCCGTTGTTCCCGCGCGTCGGCGGCGAGTTCGTAGGCTTTCTGCAGCAACGCGGCGAGGATCCGCAGCGGCCATGGCTGGCGGAACTGGCGCATTACGAAACGGTCGAGCTGGAGGTGCAGATCGACGCTGCGCCACTGCCGCCGCACGATCCGCACGGCGACCTGCTCGACGGCATTGCGCAGCTCTCGCCCTGGCTGCGCCTGCTGCGCTATCGCTGGCCGGTGCAGCGCATCGGCCCGGCCTGGCAACCGGGCGAGGCGCCTGCGCAGGCGACCTGCCTGCTGGCGCGGCGCGATGCCGACGGCCAGGCGCGCTTCGCCGAACTGGCGCCGCTGGCGTATGCGCTGGTGGAGCGGCTGCACGACGGCGAGCACAGCGGACGCGCGCTGCTGCTGCACCTGGCCGCCGAGCACGGCCAGGACCCGGACGCGCTACTGCACGACGGTGCCGCGCTGCTCGAGCGCATGCGCCAGCAGAGCAGCGTGCTCGGCACCCGCCTGCCGGCCTGAGGTGCGCAACGCGTTAACCAAGCACGGCGGCATTTCGGTCCACCGGCCATGCCACTGTAGGAGCGGCTTCAGCCGCGACAGGCCCTATGGGAACGCCCGTCGCGACTGAAGTTGCTCCCACAACACTCCGCCGACAGCGAACCCTCGATCTGACGTCGCGTCACCGATCTGCAGAAATTCGTCTCGCCGCGTGCCGCGGCGCCTGTGTCGAAGGCGCGCGTCTGACCCGATCCGTCTTCGCCAAGCCCGCGCGCGCCCTGTCGTGGCGGAGGTTTAGCCACGCTCTGCTACCCTGCACGCATGAACGATCACGTCGAAAGCCCGTCCCAGCCCCTCGCCGCCACCCCGATGTCGCGGCGTTTCCGCGGCTATCTGCCGGTGGTGGTGGACGTGGAGACCGGCGGCTTCGACTGGAACCGGCATGCGCTGCTGGAGATCGCCGTGGTCCCGATCGAGATGGACGACGCCGGCCAGTTGTACCCCGGCGCCACCGCCAGCGCGCATGTGGTGCCGGCGCCCGGCACCGCCATCGACCCGAAGTCGCTGGAAGTCACCGGCATCATCCTCGACCACCCGTTCCGCTTCGCCAAGCCCGAACGCGAGGCGCTGGACCACGTGTTCGCGCCGGTGCGCGCAGCGGTGAAGAAATACGGCTGCCAGCGCGCGATCCTGGTCGGCCACAACGCCCATTTCGACCTGAACTTCCTCAACGCCACCGTGGCCCGCTGCGGCCACAAGCGCAATCCGTTCCATCCCTTCAGCGTGTTCGACACCGTGACCCTGGCCGGCATCGCCTACGGCCAGACCGTGCTGGCGCGCGCCGTGCAGGCGGCCGGCTTCGACTGGAACGCCGCCGACGCACACAGCGCGGTCTACGACACCGAGCAGACCGCGCGCCTGTTCTGCAAGATCGCCAACGCGTGGCCGGCGCCGCAGATCGGCTAGAGCGTTCCCTGCGCTGCTGGACATCATCCGGCAGCGCCGAACGCCATCGACACTTAGCAAGACGGTGAACGCTTGCGCTGCCGGATGCTCTCCCCCCGCGCCGGCTTCCCTCGCAACTGCCGATGCATGAGATGAGGCACTTCCAGCGCAACGCATCGGGATGGCCTGCAGCTGCAACCACGCTTGTCGCTGCTTCGATGCCGCGTTACGGTCTTGGGCCACACGGAAGACAAACGCAAATGAACCCTGGAATCGCAAAGACATTCCGCGCAGGAGCGCACTTGCTCGTCGTGGTTGGTGTCGCAGCGTCGCTTTTCTCAACGCTTGGTGTGCTTCTCTGGCTCAAGAAAGGGAACCACGGCTTCCTGCTTGGCGTCTTGGCTTCCACCGCCGCGCTGTTATTTGTTTTGAGCACGCTTCGACTCGAAATCAGCCCAAACCTGCTGAAACGCAGAAGCATTTTTGGCTCTGACCTCGTTCAATTCAAAGACGTGGCTGGCGCCTACATCTCAGTGAAACATTCCCCCAAGGCACCGCAGGGAGTTGCGAGCTTCTGGATACAACCGCGCAAAGGCCCGCCGCTTAAAATCAATTTGCGCATCTACCCGGTTCAAGCGGCAGCAATGCTCTTTTCCATACTGGAGGCACAGGGAGTCGATATCGACGTCCCCGATGCCTGGTCTGCCAGACGCATGGAACAGCAAATTCGCGCCACCCAGGCCAAGGCCAGGGTGGCCTGACGACCCCAAGGCGCCCACGGATCGCGACGCAGAGCGCAACGGCACGCATCGCTCCTCACCCCACACAAATCCGATCCCGCCCCCCACTCTTCGCCCGATACAACGCCACATCCGCGCGCTGCAGCAGCTGGCTCGGCGTTTCCTCTCCGCTCAGCGCGACTAGACCGGCGCTGAAGGTCACCCGCAGCGCCGGGGCGTCGGCCCACTGCAGGCGCGCGTGGAACAGGTCGCGCAGGCGCGCGGCCATGCGCTCGGCGTCGGCCAGCGGGGTGTCGCCGAGCAGCACCACGAATTCCTCGCCGCCCAGTCGCGCCGGCAGGTCGGAGCCGCGGCAGGCGCTCAGCAACAGTTGTCCGACCTCGCGCAGCACCGCATCGCCGGTGGCGTGCGAGTAGCCGTCGTTGATCTGCTTGAAGCGGTCGATGTCGATCACCAGCAGGCACAGCGGACTGCCGCCGCGCTGCGCGCGGCGCAGTTCGCGCAGCAGCACTTCGTCGAAATGGCGGCGGTTCGGCAACCCGGTCAGCGCGTCCTCGTGGGCCTGGCGCTCGAACGCGTCGGCCTGGTCCTGCAGTTCGGACAGCAACTGGCTCTTGTCGGCGTCGGCGCGCAGCAGCCGCTCGGTCTGCAGTTGCAGGGCGCCGGTGCGCTGCTTGACCAGCCGCTCCAGGCGCAGGTTGCGCCGCTTGTAGCGGGCGATCAGGTAGCGGTACAGGGCCACCAGCGCGAGCAGCAACACCAGCGCGGCAGCGGCTTGCACGCTGCCGCGTTGCCACCACAGCGGGGCGACGCTGAAGTGCCAGACCGCCTCGCGCGCGCTCCAGGCGCCATCCGGATGCGCCGCGGCCACGCGCAAGGTGTAGTCGCCGGGCGGCAGGCCGATGAATTCGACACTGCGCTGCTGGCCGCGTTCCACCCAGTCCTTGTCCAGCCCGTCGAGCCGGGTGCGGTAGCGGATGCGCTCGGGCAGCAGGTAGCTGAGCCCGACGTAGGACACCGCGATACGCGTGGCGCCGGGCAGGCGCGACTGGCGCCGCCAATCGAACGCCTGCCCGTCCAGCAGCACGTTCTCGATCGCCGCCGGCGGCGGCAGGCGCTCGCGGAAACGCTGCAGCCGGCGCGGATCGACCGTGCTGATGCCACCAGCAGTGACCAGCCACACGCTGCCGTCGCCGCGCACGATTTCCGATGGGCCGGAGCTGCCGTTGCCCTGGGCATTGGCCATGCCGTCGATCTCGTTGTAGCGTGCCACCTGCAGTCTGCTGGCGCGGCCGTCGGCGACCGCGTCCAGCGCGTCGGCGCTGGTCCGCAACACGCCGCGGTTGCTGCTGATCCAGACGTTGCCCAGGCGGTCGCGGACCAGTTGGAACACGGCGTCCACCGGCATGCCCTGCTCCAGCCCGACCCGCGCCAGGCGGCCGTCGCGATAACGGTGCAGGCCGCGGTCGGTGGAGATCCACACGTCGCGGCCCAGCGCCTGGAAGCCGAACACGCTGCGTGCGCCGCCCAGCGGTTCCAGCGGCAGCCGCTGCACGCGGCCGTCGCGCAGCACCGAGGCGCCTTCGACCGAGCCGATCCACAACGCGCCGTCGATGCTGGCCAGCGCGGTGATCAGGCCCTGCGGCAAGCCCGGCACATCGGCGACGCGCGCCTGCTCGCCGTCGATGCGCACCAAGCCGCGCTGGGTGCCGATCCACACCGTGCCGGCGGCGTCCACGCTGATCGCGCGGACGTGGCCGCTGGGCAGACCGTCGCCCTTGTCGTAGTGGCGGCGCACGCGGCCGTCGCGCAGCCGGTACACGCCGTCGGCGTAGGTGCCGACCCACAGGTCGCCGTCGTTGCCACGCGCCAGGCTCAGCACCGACGAGGCGCTGCCGTCGGCGTTGCGCAGGCCCGACGGCGCGATGCTGCCATCCGCCGTCATCCGGTCCAGGCCGGCGGCGCTGCCGATCCACAGCGCGCCGCCGGGCGCTTCCAGCAGCGCGCGCACGTAGTCGCCACTGAGTCCGTCGCGGCGCGTGTAGCTGGTGAACAGGGTTTCGCGCAGCCGGAACAGGCCGCCGTTGGCGCCGATCCAGACGCTGCCCTCGGCGTCTTCGAGCAGGCTCACCACGCGCCCGTTGGGCAACACCTCGCCCGGTGCCATGTGCTCGATGCCGTGCCGGCCGATGCGCAGCAGGCCCTGGTTCTCGGTGCCCAGCCACAGCGCGCCGTCGCGGTCGCGCAGCATCGCGGTGAAGTGGCCGTAGCCCGGCAGGCGTTGCACCAGCACGGCGCGCTCGTCCTGCAGCCGGTACACGTTCTCGCCGGCCACCAGCCACAGCGTGCCGCCGGCATCGCGGTATGGCCAGGCCAGGCCGGGCGGCAGACCGAACGATTGCGGCGCGCGCCGCAGCACGCCCTGCGCGTCGCGGTACAGCAGGCCGTCGAGGCTGCCGATCCAGACCCGGCCGCGGTCGTCCACGGCGATCCGCGGGAAGCTGTTGGCCAGCGGCAGGTCCGGCGGCGCCGGCTGGTAGTCGAAGCGGCCGTCCGGCCACAGGCAACCCAGGCCATTGCCTTCGAACAGTAGCCACATCCGCCCCTGGCGGTCTTCGGTCATGGCGTGGATCAGCGCGCGCGGCCAGCCGGGCGGCTGCCGCCAGAAGCGCCAGTTGCCGGCGCGGTCGTAGCGGCCCAGGTTGCCGCGCGAATCGCTGAGCCACAGCGCGCCGTCGCGGCCGACGTACAGCGCGCCGACGCCGTTGTCGGGCAGGCCGGGACGGGTGCTGCGGTCGATCACCGCGAAGTCCAGGCCGTTGTAGCGCACCAGGCCTTCCCAGGTGGCGAACCACAGGCGTCCGTCCGGGGTCTGCGCCAGGTCGCGCAGCGAGTTGTGCGGCAGGCCATTGCGCGAGGTCCAGGCATCCACGGCGTAGTCGCGCAGCGGCGGCGGCCCGGCCGCGGCCGGATCGGCGGCAGCGGCCGGGCCTATTCCGAGCGACAGCGCGAACAGCGCCAGCAGCAGCCACGCATGCGCGGCGCGGCGAACCGCCGCCGCATGCCCCGACGCCGCCGCCCTCACCGGGTGGATCCGGCCTGGAGAGCGCTAGCGCATGCCATCGATCCCCGTGCGGGTCGCACGAGGCTTGCGCATGCGCGGGCTGAACCAGCGAGTCGGGCGGGCGCCGCAGCACCATGACGCCGCGCCGGGCGGACGCCAGCGCGGCTCTGCGGGTCGGTGCTGCCAGGAGGCAATGGGCGCCATGCCCCGGGGCACGGCGGCCGGCCAGGATCGGCGAGACGGGGGCGATGCTGGCTCATTACCGGAACGGAACACGGGAAGAGCGCACATGGTAGGCAAAAATCCGCCGCCGCGGTGGACGCGCGTGCCGCGTTCAGCTGCGGCGCAGCGGCGCCGCCCATTGCACGCAGGCTTCAAAGCACACCGAGCCAAGCATCCGGCACCCACTGTAGGAGCGACTTCAGGTCACCTCGAACAACCCGTCATTTCACTGATGTGAGCTGCAAAGACGCTCCCGCTACGTCTGTTTGAGGAAGCCGACGTGCTTCGCAGGGGGCGCTGGGCGTCCTGGATGTGGGAAGAGCGGCCCGATTGGCCGCCTCACCCGCTCACGCGGGCGCCATGGCCCGCTGCTGCAGCCGCGCCAGCCGCATCAGGTTGTGACTGGCGACCTTCAACCCGATCACCACCGTGGCCCGTGCCAACCCGATGGTGCGCAGGCATTTACCGCCCTGCTGCGCCAGCCGCGCGAACGGGTGTTCGCCGAACACCCGGTCCTTGGCAAGCCGCCGGTTGCGGCGCTGTTCGGCCGCGCTTAGCGGCTTGCGCGCCTGGCCCTGGTGCTGAATGGCCGCCCGATAGCCGCGTTGCGTCAGATCGGCCTCCCGCGATGCGTCGGCATAGCCACTGTCCGCCCACACCGTGCGTCCGCCATTGCTGGGGTCCAGCACCTCCTCGAAGTGTCGGCTGTCATGCACGTTGGCTGCGCTCACCGCATGTCGGCGGATGAAGCCCCAACGCCGATCGGTGCTGGCGTGCAGCTTGTAGCCGTAATGCGCCTTGCCGTGCTTGCGGGTCCAGCGGGCTTGCACATCCTTCTGTGCGCGCTTAGCGTCGCTCCAGTCTTGGCCTACCTCGCCACCCTGCTTGATCTGTGCGTTCTCCTCGCGCGTGTTGCGTTGGATCGGGGCGCTGACGATGCTCGCATCGATGATCTGACCGCCACGCGCGATGAATCCCGCACGCTGCAATTGCACGCCGACCGCTGCGCTGATGTCGCCCATCACATCCTGCGCCTTGAGCCGCTCGCGCCACACACAGATCGTCTTGGCGTCAGGCACCTTGCCGCTGTGTTCCAGTCCAAGGAACTGCTGGAAACTGCGCCGATCCAGCACCTGGTACTCCAGCGCATCGTCAGAGAGGTTGTATAGCTGCTGCAACAGCAGCAGTTTGACCATCACCACCGTCGGCCAGGCCGGACGACCCCCGCGCGTACCGGTGCCCAAGGACAGCTTCGCATCGACGGCTTGGGCAATCGCTGCGAAATCGATATGGCGCGAAAGCAGGGTCAGCGGGTCGCCTATCTGCTGGCGCTTGGCTTCGCGTTCGTGTCCGGCAAACAGGCTGATCATCGCGGGGCCTCGGCTCTCTCTTCTGACCATATGATGCCAAAGAAGGAGGTTTTTAGAGGTGCCCTTCAGTCGCGACCAACGAAGCGGGAGAGCCGAACGATGTCGGCCTAGGTCGGGGCTGAAGCCCCTCCTACAAATGCGCCATGCCTGCGCATCCATTTGCTCGCGCAGCAAACCATCCGTGACTCGGACGCGAGCGCGCAGCGCCTCACCCCATGCGCTGCCGCACCGCTTCGAACAGGGTCACGCCGGTCGCCACCGACACATTGAGGCTCTCGATGTCGCCCGGCATCGGAATCTTGACCAGGCCATCGCAGTGCTCGCGGGTCAGGCGGCGCAGGCCGTCGGATTCGCCGCCCAGCACCAGCGCCACATTGCCGCGCAGGTCCTGCGCGTACAGCGAGGTTTCGGCCTCGCCGACCAGGCCGTAGATCCACACGCCCTGCTTCTGCAGGTCGCGCAGGCAGCGCGCCAAGTTGGTCACCGCCACGATCGGAATGCGATCGGCGGCGCCGGCCGAGGTCTTGCGCACGGTGGCGTTGACCGGCGCCGACTTGTCCTTCGGGATCACCACCGCGGTCGCGCCAGCCGCGGCCGCACTCCGCAGGCAGGCGCCGAGATTGTGCGGATCCTGCACGCCGTCGAGCACCAGCAGCAGCGCGCGGCCTTCGGCGGCGGCGACCAGGCCTTCCAGTTCGTTCTCGCCCCAGGTACGCGCCGCGGCATAGCGTGCGGCCACGCCCTGATGCCGCACCGAGCCGCCGACGCCGTCCAGCGCCTGGGTATTCACCCGCCGCACCTCGATGCCCTTGCGCCGCGCGTTCTCCTCGATCTCCACCAGCCGCGGGTTCTTGCTGCCCGCCTCGATCAGCACTTCGCGCACGTTGTCGGCATCGTTCTCGATCGACGAGGCCACGGCGTTGACGCCGACGATCCACTGGTTCTGCTTGCTCATGAGGCGGGGACTGCGAGGAAGGAAAGCGGGAATGGTAGGCGTTGCCGGCGCCCACGTCACATCGCAGGCGGCGCATGACCGCGTCGACCAGGGCATCCGCGTCATGTGCAGCAGGGCGACAGGACCGATGGAGCAGCGACCGCGCAGCGGTGCCAAGCTGGCGGCACGCACGAGGATCCCGTTCGCCCGGCACGAACAGAAACTGCCTGCAGCGGCCACAACGACCACCGCGACACGTCCGAACGTCTATGCGGCGGCACTGCCTCGTGCCCCACAAGCCTTCGGCGAAAATCCCGGCGAGCAGACCTGGATCGGCGTCCGGCGTGGCTCGGCGACAGCCCGCTCAGCCCGGCCAACGCTCGGTGTCGTGGTCCGGATGCTGGTGAGACACCAGTTGCGCCAGGAACGGCGCCGCGTCCAGATCGGCCTCGGTACGGATCGACGGCAGCCGATGCAGGCCGTCCACGAACGGCAGCTTGCCTTCCAGCCCGTACTGGATCCGCGGCGGCAGCGCCGCCGGATCGTCGAACGCGCCAGCGGCCACGGCGACGCCGTCCGGCGCCTCGTAGGTCAGCGGCGTGCCGCAGTCGGCGCAGAAGCCGCGCCGCACCAGATTGGAAGACTGGAAATGCTTCGGCGCGCCACGCGTCCACGCCAACTCGGCGCCGCGCGTGGACACCAGCGGCGCGTAATAGGCGCCGAACGCCTTCTGGCACATCCGGCAATGGCAGATCGAGGCGTCGTCGAGCCGGCCGCGCACCCGGAAGCGCACCGCACCGCACTGGCAACCGCCGCTGTAGTCGTCGTGGTCCATATCTGCTCTCCGCTGCGAATCGCATCGCGCAGGAAGCGCCCCCTGCGCGTCGCGCAAGGAGCCAGCGATCGCGGCGGCCGCTGGGCGGCCCGCCGCGACCCTGCGCCGTCAGTACTTCTTTTTCTTGCGCTTGGCCGGCTGCTGCTGCCCACGTTCCGGCGGCGGCGGCATGTCGGTCAGCGGCTCGCCTTCCACCACCAGGCGGAAGTCGATCTTGCGCTCTTCCATGCTCGCCTTCAGCACCAGGATGCGGACCCGGTCGCCGAGCCGGAACTGCATGCCGCGGCGCTCGCCGGACAGGGTCTTGCGCACCGCGTCGAACTGGTAATAGTCCTGCGGCAGCTGGGTCACGTGGATCAGGCCGTTGACCTTGGACTGGTCCAGCTCCACGAACAGGCCGAAGCTGGTGACGCCGCTGACCACGCCGTCGAACTGGCCGCCGACGTGCTTTTCCATCCACGCCGCGCGGTAGCGCTCGTCGACCTCGCGCTCGGCCTCGTCGGCACGGCGCTCGCGCTCGGAGCACTGCAACGCCAGCGCCGCCATCTCGCGCGGCGAATACAGGTACTTGTCCGGCGCGCCGTGGGTCAGCGCGTACTTGATCGCGCGGTGCACCAGCAGGTCGGGATAGCGGCGGATCGGCGAAGTGAAGTGCGCGTACGCCTCCAGCGCCAGGCCGAAGTGGCCGGCGTTGTCCGGCGAGTACACCGCCATGCTCTGGCTGCGCAGCAGCACCGACTCCAGCAAGGCCGCATCGGGGCGCTCGCGCACCTTCTTCAGCAGCTTGGTGTAGTCGCCCGGCACCACCTTGCTCCATGGCGGCAGGCTCAGCTTGAATTCCTTGAGGAACTCCAGCAGGTCGGCGTACTTGGACTCCGGCGGCCGCTCGTGCACGCGGTACGGCGCCGGGATGCGCGCCTCCAGCAAGTGCCGTGCCGCGGCCACGTTGGCGGCGATCATGCATTCCTCGATCAGCTTGTGCGCGTCGTTGCGCACCAGCATGCCGGCCTGGGTCACTTCGCCGGTGTTGTCGAGCACGAAGCGCACTTCCGAAGTCTCGAACTCGATCGCGCCGCGGCGCGAACGCGCCTTGGCCAGCACGTGGAACAGCTGGTACAGGCGCTCGATCTGCGGCAGCACCGCGGCCACGTCCTTGCGCACCTGCTCGTCTTTCTCGCCCACCGCCTGCCACACCTGGTCGTAGGTGAGCCGCGCATGCGAATTCATCACCGCCTCGTAGAAGCGCGCGCCGGCCACCTCGCCCTGGCGATCGATCTGCATGTCGCAGACGAAGCACATGCGGTCGACCTTCGGGTTGAGCGAACAGATGCCGTTGGACAGCGTCTCCGGCAGCATCGGCACCACGAAACCGGGGAAATACACCGAGGTCGCGCGGCGGATCGCTTCCACGTCCAGCGGCGTGCCCGGGCGCACATAATGCGACACGTCGGCGATCGCCACCACCAGGCGGAAGCCTTCGGCGTTCGGCTCGCAGAACACCGCGTCGTCGAAGTCCTTGGCGTCGGCGCCGTCGATGGTCACCAGCGGGGTCTGCCGCAGGTCAACGCGGCCCTTGATCGCGGCCGGCTCCACCGTCATCGGCACCGCCGCGGCTTCGTCGAGCACCGCCTGCGGGAATTCGTACGGCAGCTCGCGGCCGTGGATGGCGGTTTCCACCACCAGCGACGGCGTCAGCTTGTCGCCGAGCACCGCGATGATCTTGCCGATCGGCGGGCGCCGCCCGTCCGGGGTGGAGGTGAGTTCGCACACCACCAACTGGCCGTCGCGGGCCTCGCCCATCGCATCGGTCGGGATCTGGATGTTGCGTTGGATGCGCTTGTCGTCCGGCACCACGTAGGCGATGCCGCCTTCCATGCTGAAGCGGCCGATCAGCCGGCTCAGGCCGCGCTCGATCACGCGCGCGATGCTGCCTTCGCGGCGGCCGCGGCGGTCGATGCCGGTGACGTTGGCCAGCGCGCGGTCGCCATGCAGCACCTTGCGCATTTCATAGGGCGGCAGGAACAGGTCGTCGCCGCCCTCGTCCGGACGCAGGAAGCCGAAGCCGTCGGGATTGGCGATCACCACACCGGGGATCAGGTTGGTCTGCTGCACCGGCGCGTAGCCGCCGCGGCGGTTCTGCACCAGTTGCGCCTCGCGCAGCATCGCGCCCAGGCGCTTGCTCAATGCCTCCATGCGCGAAGGTTCGGTCAGGCCGAGCTGGCCGGCGAGTTCTTCCAGCGTCTGCGGGCCGTCGCAGCGGTCCAGCAACTGCAGGATCGCCTCGCGGCTAGCGATCGGCTCGGCATAGCGCTCGGCCTCGCGGGCGGCGAACGGATCGGCCACCGCAGCGGCCGGCTTCTTGCGCGAGGACGGTGCGGACACCGGCTCAGGCGGATGCAGCGGCTGCAACGGCGGCTTGGGGCTGCGCCGCAGGAAACTGGGGAGGCTGGGCATCCACGACGGCATCTTGGATTTCTTCGGCGGAGGCGGAGCCGCCGGGGCGCTGGCCTTGCTGGCGGGCGTGTCGTTGGATGCGGATTTGCCGGGCTTGCCGGACTTGGTTTTTCTATTGGTCATCCGCCCATGGTACTCGCTGGGTCGTCAACACAGGCAAACCGGCGACCGGACCCGGCGGCGGAGTGGCCCAGAAACGACGAGGCCCGCGTCAGCGGGCCGGTCGTTGCGGGAGTTCAGCGCTCCCGCGTGTTGCATGTGGTGCCCAGAAGAGGACTCGAACCTCCACGAAGTTGCCCCCGCTAGCACCTGAAGCTAGTGCGTCTACCAATTCCGCCATCTGGGCGCTGAAGGCGGCGAATTCTGCGGGCAGCGCGCGCCCTTGTCAATGCCGGCGCGCGCTGCGCGGTCCGGCGACGCGCGCCACCGCCAGACGCAGCCCGCATTTCGCGATCCCCGATCGCCACGCCAGACGACGCGCATTCGCCCGCGGCATGCGATGGCGACGGCGGCGCCTGCACCGCCGCGCGGCACCGGATCGTGCGGCAACCGCGTGGCGGCATCGGCATCCGCGAGCGCCGCGCATTCTGCAGAAAACCGCATGTTTGGCGCGGATCCGGACACGACGCGAAACCCGCGCCAGGGCGAACGGACCTGCTTCGAACAAGCGCTGTGACGCAGCCAGGAGAACGCGATTTTGTCGGTTGACCGCGCAGCTCAAAGGGCTAGCGTGCGTGCGGCGCACCACCCCTCCCCCACGCTCCGGAGTTCCGCATGAAGTCCCTGTCCCTTTCGCTGCTCGCCGCCTCGCTGCTCGCCTTCGCCCACCCTGCTGGCGCCGCCACGCCACTCGGTTCGCTCGCCGAGATCGAACGCTCGCTGGAGAGCGGCGCCTCGGTCGCGGTCGCGATCGACCTGAGCCAGTGCACGCCCAGTGCCGGCGGCGCCACCCCGACCCAGACCCGCGGCGGCCTGCGCATCGGCGCATACCGGGTGACCGAAGACGGCACCCTGTCCTTCGCCGACGAGCACATCACCGTGGGCCGCGACGGCAAGCCGATCCAGCAGTTCCTGCGTTACCAGGTGCACCCGGACAGCCGCATCGACTTCAGCATGGCCGTGTTCGCCCTGCCCGGTTACCAGCAGAACGGCGCCACGCTCGGCTACCGCTGCGCGATCAACCAGGGCCTGCGCTTCACCGCCAGCTGATGCGCCGGCAGGCGGTACGTGCGCCGCAGGCACGGCACGCGTACCGCCGAAACGCGCATGCAAAACGCCGCTTGACAGCGACGCGCGCAACCGACAAAATTCTCGGCCTGTATCGCCCAGGTGGCGGAATTGGTAGACGCACTAGCTTCAGGTGCTAGCGGGGGCAACTTCGTGGAGGTTCGAGTCCTCTCCTGGGCACCATTCGATACAGCAGCAAAGAAAAACCCGCTCCGGCGGGATTTTTTTTGCCTGCGGTTTGCTGCCGTGACGCGATGCTTCGTGCAGCGCCGCGGCCAGCGCACGGCCTCCGTGCAGGCCTGCGTGGATGTTCTGCCGTAGTCGCAACGCTCCGCCGGCAATGGCGTGTCAGGACTGAAGTCGCTTCCACCAAAGTCAGCCGCTGAAGTGTCGATGCCGCACAGCCCCTCCGCGATCGCCGGTACAGCCAGCATTCCCTACTCCAGTTCGCGGTATCGCGACCGAAGCGTCATGCCGCCAATGGTCCGGCATGCGCGGCCAGTGGCATGAGCGATTCGGCGAGCAACAGCCGCTGTCGCATGGCAGTCGCGCCGCGCCTGCAAAAACTTGCTTGACAGTCCCCGGCACTGCCAGCAGAATTCCGCGCCTGTATCGCCCAGGTGGCGGAATTGGTAGACGCACTAGCTTCAGGTGCTAGCGGGGGCAACTTCGTGGAGGTTCGAGTCCTCTCCTGGGCACCATCGATACGGCAAGCGTTGTAAACAAAAACCCGCTCCGGCGGGTTTTTTGTTGCCTGCGGCGCAGGCGATGCCGCCACTCGGCAGCGGCGAACCAACTCACTAGGATTCCGCGCCCGCATCGCCTCAACGTACGCGATCACGCCCTGGCAACCGCATGGCACCGCCCCGCACGCAATTGGCCGCCGCGCACTCAACGATCCGGCGGGCGGAACGCGCCGATGTCCACGCGCACGCCGTCCACCCACACCGCGACCATGTACGCCCGATAGCCCGGGTTGTGGCGCTCGGCGGCGCGCGCGGCCAGATACGCGTTGGCGGCGTGGACCAGCACGTACAGCGCCGGCTCCAGATGCGCCACGCGGCGCAGCTTCACTTCGTAGGTGGCCATGCCCCACCCTCCGCCACGGCGGCGGCCGCACGACGTTCGCGCGCCGCGGCCCTGCCTGCCCGGGGAAACAACGCCACGCGGCGCCATTGCGCCGCCGCTGCAACGGCAATGGAAACTAGGCGAAATACCATGCACTCCTCGGTCGTCCGTGTCCGCCGTGCGCGCCCTCACGCGTCAGCGTGGCCCGCACCGCCAAAGTATCGAATCTCCGAACATCTAGAGTCAAGCATGGCTGTACGACAAGGTTACGGATGCTCCATATCTTGGTAGGCCCCGTAACTGCAAGGCCCACCGCGATGAAAAGCTTCGGCGACCGGTTGCGCGAAGCCAGGAAAGCCGCCGGGCTCACCCAGGAACAACTGGGTTTCGCGCTGGGCGTGACCAAGTCGTCGGTGTCGGCGTGGGAGAACAATCGCGAGACCCCGAGCTTCCGCCTGTTGCCGAACCTGCGCGGCGTGCTCAAGCGCTCGCTGGACGAACTGATCTGCGGCCAGGGCAGCGCACGCCTGCACGACCTGCCGGCCGATTACGCGCTGCAGGCGCACGACACCCACGAACAGGCGCTGCTGACCCGCTACCGCAACCTGCCGGCGCGGCGCCGCGAAGCGGTGCTGGAGCTGCTCAAGCCGGACAAGGGCTGAGCGCGCCGCATCCGCCGGCAAGGCATCCCTGTAGGAGCGGCTTCAGCCGCGACAGGCGTTATCGGTAACGCGTGTCGCGGCTGAAGCCGCTCCTACAGTGTCGATCTTGACCTTGACCATTCCCTACGGGTTTCAACCGCCGACGCCAATCTCGCGTAGCGCCTCGCCCCAGATCCGGTAACCTTCCTCGCTGGGATGGGTGCTGTCGGGCATCAGCGCCTGCGGCAGGCGCCCGTCGGGCTGCAGGAAGCGCGCGCCGATGTCCAGCCAGCGCACCGCCGGATCGTGGCCGAAACGCGCGGCGAGCAGACGGTTGGTCTGCGCAATCGGCTCGCGCAGCGGCGCGTCGGCGGCGAAACCGCGCGGCAGGATGCCCATCAGCACGATCTTGCTGCGCGGCAGCCGCTGGCGCACCTCGGCGACCACCGCGGCCACGCCGTCGGCCGCTTCCTGCGGCGTGCTGGCGCGCGCGTTCTCGGTACCGGTGAGGTTGTTGGTGCCGATGTTGATCACCACCCAGCGCGGCGCCAATCCGTCCACTTCGCCCTGCCGCAGCCGCCACAGCACGTTCTGGGTGCGATCCCAGCCGAAGCCCAGGTTCAACACCTTGGCCGCGCCGAAGGTGCGCTGCCAGGCCTGCGCGCCGCCGACCCGGATGGCCTGCGGCGGCCCGCCCCAGAAGTGGGTGATCGAGTCGCCGAGCATCACCACATCGGGACGCAACCCGCGCGCCGCCTCCAGCGCCGCGTGGTGGCGCGCGTACCAGTCGTAGGAATCCTGCTCCAGCCACGGCACCGGCACCAGCGCCGGATTGATCTCGGTCATCGCCGCCAGCGGCACCCGCGGCGGCTCGCCGAGCAAACGCGCCAGGGTCGGCTCGATCGCCTCGGCCATGCGCCGCTGGCCGCGCGTATCCGGATGCAGGGCGTCGCCCGGCGGACGCAGCCGCGGGTCGTAGAACAGGCTCTGGTCGAGCGTGCCCTGGTCGAGCGCGCCGTCCTTGCGGAACACCGCGCCGATGTCGAGATAGGCCACGCGCGGATTGTCACCGTAGCGCACCGCCAGCGCGCGGTTGACCTCGGCGTCGCGCGCGCTCTTCTGCGCCGATCCGGCGCTGGGCAGCAGGCCGAGCAGCAGGATGCGCGTCTTCGGCAGGCGCTGCTCCAGCGTCGCCACCACCGCGTCGATGCCGAGCACGGTATCGGCGGCGCTCTGCTGTTCGTGGCCGGTGTTGTTGGTGCCGATCAGCAGCATCGCGACCTTGGGCTGCAGGCCATCCACTTCGCCGTGCTGCAGCCGCCACAGCACGTGCTCGGTGGCATCGCCGCTGAAGCCCAGGTTGAGCGCGCCGCGGCTGCCATAGAAGGTCTGCCAGGTCGGCTGGAAATCCTCGTCCGGCGCGTTCGCCTTGTCGTAGTTGTGGGTGATCGAGTCGCCGATCAGCAGCAGCGGCGTGTCCGGATGCGCACGCGCCTGCTCCAGCACCTGCTGGTGGCGTTGCGCCCACCAGGCTTCGTGCAGGCGGTCGGCCGGAGTGATCGCCGCCACGCTCGGCTCGGCCTGCACGCTGCCGACGCCGAGGGCGCCGAGACACAGCAGCAGCACCGCACGCTGCCGGGCGCGTGCAGCGCCGCGGCGCGGCCGCGGGGAATCCGAGCGGGACCACAAGGCGCGCAGAAAACGCTGCATGTCCGAACCTGCCGATACGTGCGAGGAAGCGGCATTCTGGTCCGCCGGTCGCCGCGGCGGCAAGCGCGCATGCATCCGCCGCACAAACGAAACCCCGCACGTGGCGGGGTTTCGTCGTTGCCGGCAAGCCGGACTCAGTGACCGCCCGCGGCAGCGGCCCCGCCACCGCCGGAAAACGGCGGCTTGGCCAGCCACAGGAAGAAGATGATGCCCAGGAACGTCCAGCCCAGCAGGTAGAAGATGTCGTTGAAGCCCATCTGCGAGGCCTGGTGGTTGATGGTGTTGTTGAGGAAGGCAGCCCCGGTCTGCAGGTCGCCCTGCCCCATCGCCTGCACCTGCTCCTGCATCCCCGGCGTATACGTGGAGATGTGCTCGGTGAGGTGCGCGTGGTGCAACTGGGTGCGCTTGGCCCACAGGTAGGTGGTCAGCGAGGCGGCGAAGCTGCCGCCCAGCGTGCGCAGGAACGTGGCCAGGCCGGAACCGGCCGCGATCTCGCGCCCGTCCAGGTCCGACAGCAGGATCTGCAGCACCGGCATGAAGAACAGCGCCACGCCCACGCCCATCAGCAACTGCACCCCGGCCACGTGGGCGAAATCGACCTGCAGGCTGAAGTCCGAACGCATGAAGCTGGTCGCCGCCATGAAGATGAAGGCGATGCTGGCGAGCATGCGCAGGTCGAAGCGCGAGGCGTACTTGCCGACGAACGGGGTCATCAGCACCGGCAGGATGCCGATCGGCGCGGTGGCCAGGCCGGCCCAGATCGCGGTGTAGCCCATGTCGCGCTGCAGCCACTGCGGGATCAGCAGCGACACGCTGAAGAACGCGGCGTAGGCCACGATCAGCGCCATGGTGCCGGCGCGGAAGTTGCGGTGCCGGAACAGGCGCAGGTTGACGATCGGATCCTTGTCGGTCAGCTCCCAGATCAGGAATACCGCCAGCGCCACCACCGAGATCGCGGCCAGCACCACGATCTTGGTCGAGCTGAACCAGTCCTCGTCGTTGCCCAGGTCCAGCACCAGCTGCAGGCAGCCGACGCCGATGATCAGGGTGATCAGGCCGACGTAGTCCATGCGCGGGCGCTCGGTCGGTTCCGGGCGGTCGCGCAGCTGCGAGCCGACCACGATCGCGGCGATGATGCCCAGCGGCACGTTGATCAGGAAGATCCATTCCCAGCTGTAGTTGTCGGTGATCCAGCCGCCCAGGATCGGGCCGGCGATCGGCGCGACCACGGTGATCATCGCCAGCAGCGCCAGCGCCTGCCCGCGTTTCTCGCGCGGGTAGATCGACACCAGCAGGCTCTGCGTGATCGGGTACATCGGCCCGCACACGAAACCCTGGATCGCGCGCGACACCACCAGCATGCCCATGCTCTGCGCCAGGCCGCACAGCAGCGAGGCGATGGTGAAGGACAGCGTGGCCCACACGAACAGTTTGGTCTCGCCGAAGCGCCGGCTCAAAAAGCCGGTCAGCGGCAGCGCGATCGCGTTGCTGACCGCGAACGAGGTGATGACCCAGGTCGCCTGCTGCGAACTGGCGCCGAGGTTGCCGGCGATGGTCGGCAACGAGACGTTGGCGATGGTGGTGTCGAGCACCTGCATGAACGAGGCCATCGCCAGGCCCACCGTGCACAACGCCACGCTGGGCGGGCGGAACGCGGCGGCCGGTGCGCCCGGAGCCCCGGGCGCGGCAGGAGTGGCAGCTTGGTTGGACATGGCCGGACTCAGTTCGCCTTGGCGGCGTCGGGCAGGTTGGCGTGGATGATCTGCGCGATGGTCTCGTCGGCCTGGCCCAACTGCTGCGCATAGACGTCGGTATCCAGCAGCGTGCCGGTGGCGAACTTGGTCGGCAACACGCCACCGTTCTGCTGGTGCAGGTTCACGTCCACCTTCATCGACAGGCCGATGCGCAGCGGGTTCTGCGCCAGCTGCTTGGGATCGATGGCGATGCGCACCGGCACGCGCTGCACGATCTTGATCCAGTTGCCGCTGGCGTTCTGCGCCGGCAGCAGCGAGAACGCGCTGCCGGTGCCCAGGCCCAGGCTCTGCACCGTGCCCTGGTAGCGCACCGCGCCGCCGTACAGGTCCGACTCCAGTTCCACCGGCTGGCCCAGGCGCATGTGCTTGAGCTGGGTTTCCTTGAAGTTGGCTTCCACCCACACCTGCTCCAGCGGCACCACCGCCATCAGCGCGGTGCCGGGCTGCACGCGCTGGCCGACCTGCACCGAACGCCGCGCGACATAGCCGGACACCGGCGCGACGATCGCGCTGCGGGCATTGTTGAGGAACGCCTGGCGCACCTGCGCGGCGGCGGCCTGCACGTCGGGCTGGTGGGCCACGCCGTTGTCGTCGATCAGCGCGCGGTTGCGCTCCACCGTCTCGCGCGAACCGCTGACCGCGGCCTCGGCGGCAGCCAGCTGGTCGCGCGCATGCGCCAGTTCCTCGGCGGAGATCGCGCCGGTGGCGACCAGGCTGCTGCGGCGGGCGACGTCGGCGCGGGCGCGCTGCAGGGTCACCTGCTGCGACGACAGTTCGGCCTGCGCGCCTTGCACGCTGCGGAACAGGCCGCGCACCTGACGCACGGTGCGCGCCAGATTGGCCTCGGCCTGCTGCAACGCGACCTGGGTGTCGGCCGGATCGAGCTTGACCAGCAACTGGCCGCGCTCCACGCGCATGCCGTCGTCGGCGCCGATGCTGACCACGGTGCCGGCCACCATCGGCGTGATCTGCACCAGGTTGCCCTGCACATAGGCGTCGTCGGTGTCTTCGTGCCAGCGGCCGGAGACGAAGTACCAGATCGCCAGCGCGATCAGCACCAGCACCACCAGCACGGCCAGGCCGCGCAGCAGCATGCCGCGCCGGCTCGGGGCGGGAGCGGAGGAATCGGGGGTCGTTGTCTGATTCATTGCAGCGGTCTCAGGAATGCGTGGAAACGGAGGAGGTCAATGGCGCGTCGGCGGCGGAGGTGGCTTCGTAGCCGCCGCCCAGCGCCTGGTTCAGGCGCACCGACACCAGGATCTGGTTGGACTGCAGCGAGGCCAGGCGTTGCTGCGCCTCGAGCAACTGCTGCTGCACGCTCAGCACGTCCAGGTAGTTGCCGATGCCGGCGCGGTAGCGCTGCTGCGCCAGGTCGAAGGCGGCCTGCGCGGTGCCCACCGCCTGCGCCTGCTGTTGCGCCTGCTGCGCCAGCGAACGCGCCGCGTTGACCTGGTCGGCGACCTCGCGCAGCGCCGCCACCAGCGCCTGGTTGTAGGTGGCCACCGCCAGGTCGTATTGCGCATCGCGCTCGGCCAGCTGGCTGCGCAGGCGGCCGCTGTCGAACAGCGGCAGGCTCACGCTCGGCGCGAACACGCCGAGCAGTGCGTCGCCCTTGAACAGGTCGGCGGGATTGGCCGCGGCGACGCCGCCGAGCGCGAGCAGATTGATGGTCGGATAGAACTGCGCCTTGGCCGCGCCGATGCTCTGCGATGCCGCCTCGACCCGCCAGCGCGCGGCGACCACGTCCGGGCGGCGCCCGAGCAGGTCGCTGGGCAGCACCGACGGCAGTTGCACCGCCACCGGGTCGAGCGGGCGCGGGCGTTCGATCTCGAGCCCGCGATCCGGACCGCGGCCAAGCAGCGCCGCCAGCGCGGTGCGCGCCTCGTCGATCTGCTGCTGCGCCGCCTGCTGCTGCTGGCGCGCGGCCGGCACCCGCGCCTCGGCCTGGCGCAGCTGCAGGTTGCTGTCGATGCCGGCGCCGACACGCTGCCGCACCAGCTTCAGGCTGTTGTCCGAGCGCGCCAGCTCCTCGCCGGCCAGGTCGTACAGGCGCCAGGCGTAGCCGAGCTGCGCATAGGCGCGGGCCACGCCGGCCGACAGGTCCAGGCGCGCGGCCTGCGCATCGACCTGCGCCGCATGCGCCTGGTCCACCGCCGCTTCCCAGGCCGCGCGCTTGCCGCCCCACAGGTCGAAGCCGTAGCTGAAGTCCAGCAGCGCCTGCTCGTTGTGGATGTACTTGCCGCCGATCTCGTCGCCGGCCAGCCCCTTGGGCAACTGCAGGCCGGTATAGCCGGCCGACAGCGACAGCTTGGCGCCGCGATCGGCATTGGCCGCGCCGGCCTGCGCCTGCGCCAGGCGCAGCCGCGCGTCGGCCGCTTCCAGGTTGGGCGTGCCCTGCAGCGCCTCGGCGATCAGCGCGTCGAGCTGCGGGTCGCCCAGCGCCTTCCACCAGTCCTGCTGCGGCCAGGCGGCCGGCGCCAGTTGGTCGGCGGCCAGGGTCTTGCCGGCCTGCAGGTGCTGGTCGGCATCGAGCCTGCGGCCCTGCGGCTCCAGGCCACGGCTGCTGGCGCAGGCGGCCAGCGCCAGGGTGAGTGCCGCGGCCGCGAACGGGCGCAAGCGATGGGACGAAGCGGAGAGGTTCATAAGCGGATTCACGGCGAATTGAGGGAGTCGCGGACGCGGGTCAACAAGGAGGTGAGGTGCTGGCGCTCGTCGGCGGAGAGGTCGCGCAGCGCGCTGGCGATGGTCTCGTCGCCGCGCCGCTTGAGCTGCTTCCACAGCGCGCGGCCTTCGTCGGTGAGCACGATCTGCAGCGCGCGGCGGTCCTGCGCATGCGCTTCGCGGCGCACCCAGCCCAGGTCCTGGAGCTTGTCCAGCAGGCGGGTGACCGCGCTGGGGTTCTGGTCGATGGCCTGGGCCAGTTCGTTTGCGGTGCACGGCGCCATGTAGGCCAGCGCCTTCATGCCGAGGTAGTGGCTGAAGCCCAGGCCGAGTTCGAGCTCGGCCATGGACTCATCCAGGCGCCGCATCAGGCCGTCGCGCACCTGGCGCAGCAGCAGGCCGAACGACGGTGGACCGGGAAGGGAGGGAGCGCAGTTCATGGGCGCTAATTATTTTCATTTGGAAATATATGTCAAGGAAATATCGCACCTACAAACAAATGCTGCGTTGCAACAACGCAACGCCGGCGAGCGCACACTCTAGTCCCGCACGAGCGTGGCCAAGTATTACAATCGAGACAATGAATATCGAAATCGCGCCATTGTCGCCATCGCCGCCCGTCCACGAGCCGGCCCATCTGCTCGATCCGCGGGCAAAGGCCTGGTTCGAGCGCGCCGACGGCCCGTCGCTGCTCGCGTTCCTGGCGCACAAGCCGGTCGCGCTAGAGCACGAGGTGGACTGGCACCGCCATGTCCGCGGCCAGATGATCTGCGTGGAAGAAGGCCTGCTGAGCACCCGCACCGAGCACGGCCACTGGTCGCTGCCGCCCGGTTGCGCCGGCTGGATGCCGCCGCAGGCGCTGCATACGGTGCAGATCTCCGGGCCGTTGCGCGGCTACGTGCTGCTGGTGGCGCCGTCCGTCTGCGCCGACCTGCCCGATCGCCCGTGCGTGATCGGCATCAACGGCCTGCTGCGCGAACTGCTGCTGCGAGTGGCCTCGTGGGACCTTCCGGAGACCCTGGACGCGGACCAGCAGCGGATCGGCGCAGTGCTGCTGGACGAGTTGCGCAAAGCGCCGCTGCAGGGCCTGCACCTGCCGATGCCCAGCGACCGGCGCCTGCTGCGCATCGCCGGGCAACTGCTCGCCACGCCCGCCGACGATCGCTCGCTGGCGCAATGGGCGCGCTGGGCCGGATTGTCGCCACGCAGCCTGAGCCGGCATTTCCGCGACGAGACCGGACTCGGCTTCGCCGGCTGGCGGCAGCAGGCGCGGCTGGCCGAGGCGCTGCGTCAGCTCAGCGACGGCGCCAGCGTCGCCGATGCCGCGCACCGGCTCGGCTACAGCAGCCCCAGCGCCTTCGTCACCGCCTTCCGCGGCCATTTCGGCCATCCTCCGGCCCGCTACCTGGCCAGCACCGGCCGCGTCGGCAGCACGCGCGGCTTGGCATCGCCGGCCGCATCCGGATAATCGACCGGCTGACCTGCGGCGCCCGCCGCCGTGTTCCCCTATAGGTATTTCCTGCGCATGACCGATCTCGCCCGCCCCGCCTTCCATGGTTTCGAACAGCTGCCGCTGCGCGAATACGCCGAACGCGCCTACCTCGACTACTCCATGTACGTGGTGCTGGACCGCGCCCTGCCGTTCCTCGGCGACGGCCTGAAGCCGGTGCAGCGGCGCATCATCTACGCGATGAGCGAGCTGGGCCTGAACGCAACGGCCAAGCCGAAGAAATCCGCGCGCACCGTCGGCGACGTGATCGGCAAGTACCACCCGCATGGCGACAGCGCCTGCTACGAGGCGCTGGTGCTGATGGCGCAGCCGTTCTCCTACCGCTACCCGCTGATCGAGGGCCAGGGCAACTTCGGCTCCACCGACGACCCGAAGTCGTTCGCGGCGATGCGCTACACCGAATCCAAGCTGACCCCGATCGCCGAAGTGCTGCTAGGCGAGCTCGGCCAGGGCACGGTGGACTGGTCGCCGAACTTCGACGGCACCATGGACGAGCCGACCTGGATGCCGGCGCGGCTGCCGCACCTGCTGCTCAACGGCACCACCGGCATCGCCGTGGGCATGGCCACCGACGTGCCGCCGCACAACCTCAACGAGATCGTCAGCGCGCTGATCCGCCTGCTCGACGATCCCGACGCCAGCGTCGCCGACCTGTGCGAACACGTGCGCGGCCCGGACTACCCGACCACCGCCGAGATCATCACCCCGGCCGCCGACTTGCGCGCGATCTACGAGACCGGCCACGGCAGCGTGCGTGCGCGCGCCACGTTCCAGAAGGAACACGCCAACATCGTGATCACCGCGCTGCCCTACCAGGTGTCGCCGTCGAAGGTGATCGAGCAGATCGCGCAGCAGATGCGCGCCAAGAAGCTGCCGTGGCTGGAAGACATCCGTGACGAGTCCGACCACGCCAACCCGGTGCGGGTGGTGCTGGTGCCGCGCTCCAATCGGGTCGACGCCGAGCAGCTGATGGACCACCTGTTCGTGACTACCGACCTGGAGCGAAGCTACCGGGTCAACCTCAACGTGATCGGCCTGGATGGCCGCCCGCAGGTCAAGAACCTCAAGACCCTGCTGGAAGAATGGTTGCGCTTCCGCAGCGACACCGTGGTGCGCCGGCTCAACCATCGCCTGGAGAAGGTCGAGCGCCGCCTGCACCTGTTGGAAGGCCTGCTGGTCGCGTTCCTCAATCTGGACGAAGTGATCCGCATCATCCGCAGCGAGGACGAGCCGAAGCCGGCGCTGATCGCGCGCTTCGCGCTCAGCGAGGAACAGGCCGACTACATCCTGGAAACCCGCCTGCGCCAGCTGGCGCGGCTGGAGGAGATGAAGATCCGCGGCGAGCAGGATGCGCTGGCCAAGGAGCGCGAACAGCTGCAGGCGGTGCTGGCCAGCAAGACCAAGCTGAAGAAGATGATCAAGGATGAGCTGGTCGCCGACGCCAAGAAGTTCGGCGACGCGCGGCGTTCGCCACTGGTGCAGCGCGGCGCGGCGCAGGCGATCGACGAGACCGAGCTGGTGCCGAGCGAGCCGATGACCATCGTGATGTCGGAGAAGGGCTGGATCCGCGCGGCCAAGGGCCACGACGTGGACCCGGCCGGCCTGTCCTACCGCGACGGCGACAGCCTGCTGGCCGCGGTGCGCGGGCGCAGCACGCAGCAGGTGGCGTTCCTGGATTCGGAAGGCCGCGCCTACTCCACGCTGGCGCATTCGCTGCCCTCGGCCCGCGGCAATGGCGAGCCGCTGACCGGGCGTTTCTCGCCGGCCTCCGGCGCCTCGTTCCAGGCCATGACCAGCGGCGAGAACGACAGCCGGCTGGTGCTGGCGTCCTCGCACGGCTACGGCTTCGTCACCCGCTTCGAGAACCTGACCAGCCGCAACAAGGCCGGCAAGGCGATGCTCAACCTGACCCCGAACGCCAAGGTGCTGACGCCGGCCTCGGTGAGCAATCTGCAAACCGACCGCATCGTCGCGGTGACCAGTGCCGGCCACCTGCTGGCGTTCCCGATCGCCGACCTGCCCGAGTTGGACAAGGGCAAGGGCAACAAGATCATCGACATTCCCAAGGCCAAGCTCGGCACCGAGCGGGTGGTGGCGATCGCCGCGGTCGCGCCGGGCAACACGCTGCTGGTGAAGAGCGGGCAGCGCACCATGTCGCTGTCGTTCAAGGACCTGGACGCCTACCTCGGCGTGCGCGCCAGCCGCGGCGGCCTGCTGCCGCGCGGCTGGCAGAAGGTGGACGACCTGGCGGTGGAGTAAGCGCTCCTCGCTGGCAACGGCCTGGGGACCGGCTCGGCCATGCGCGACAGCGCGCGCGCCGCGTCCTCTTGTTGCGCTCGATGTTTCATGCCGGTCCCATCGCCGCGTCCGTGCGCGCGACCGGGGCCGCGCCATGCGCGGTCGCGAGTTGGTGAATCCGCGCGGCCACGCCGGCATCGACGGGCGTGTAGACGATCATGCCCAGATCGGGCCGCCCGTCCACCGCGAAGGCCGAGTATTCGAGCTCGATCGGGCCCAGCAGCGGATGCTTGAGACGCTTCACGCCATCGCCCTCGCCATGGCTCAACACCTCGTTCTCGTGCCACAGCGCCTCGAACTCGGTGCTGAGCCCGCACAGCTCGGCCACCAGTTCTCCCACCTCCGACGCGATGCCGGCACGCGCCACATCGGCGCGAAACGCCCCCACCGCGAAGCGCGCCACCGCCTCCCAGTCGTGCTGCTTGGCGCGCATGGCGGGGTTGCCGAACAGGAAGCGCAGGATGTTGCGCCCGCCGACCGGCAGCTGGCTGTAGTCGGTCAGCACCACGGCCGCGGCGCGATTCCAGGCCACCACGTCCCAGGTCGGCGTCTTGACGATGGCTGGACTCGACTGCAACGAATCGAGCACGCGCTGCAGGCGCGAACTGACGCCCGCCACCGAGCGGTAACGGACCTCGGGCGGTCGCCCCAGCCCGACCATGAACAGGTGTTCGCGTTCGGCGTCGGTCAGCAGCAGCGCGCCTGCGATCCGTTCCAGCACCTCCGCCGACGGCGCACCGCCACGCCCCTGTTCGAGCCAGGTGTACCAGGTCGGGCTGATGTTGGCGCGCTGCGCGACTTCCTCGCGGCGCAGCCCCGGCGTGCGCCGGCGGCCCAAGAAGCCGAAGCTGGCGGGATCCAGCCGGGTACGCCGGCTGCGCAGGAAGTCGCCCAGGGAACGGGCGGGACCGGAGTTCATGGCAAGCCTGTTAGTCGTTTTACTACGATGACCTCACTACTTTAACGGGATAACCGGATGCCGGAGAGTTCGCTCTCAACGACCCGAAGGAGTTCACCATGCGTATCTTTCTGACCGGCGCGACCGGTTTCATCGGCTCGGCCCTGGTTCCCGAACTGATTCAGGCCGGCCATCGCGTACTCGGCATGACCCGTTCGGAGGCAGGTGCGCAGGCGCTACGCGCGGCCGGCGCCGAGGTCCACCACGGCACGCTCGAGGATCCGGACAGCCTGGGTCGTGGCGCCGCCCAGGCCGATGCCGTGATCCACGCGGCCTTCGACCACGATTTCGCCAACTTCGTCGCCAACTGCGAGAAGGACAAGCGCGCGATCGCGGCGCTCGGCTCGGCGTTGAAGGGCTCCGATCGCCCGCTGCTGATCACCTCGGGTACCGGGGTGGGCAGCGGCGAACACGGTGAGCCGGCCAGCGAGGATGTCTTCAACGCCAGCCACCCGAATCCGCGCATCGGCTCCGAGCAGGCCGGCAACGCTTTGCTCGAGGCCAGCGTCAATGTCTCGGTGATGCGGCTGCCGCAGGTCCACAACCCGTATCGGCAAGGGCTGATCACGCCACTGGCGGCGATCGCGCGCGACAAGGGCGTGGTTGCCTATGTCGGCGAAGGCAGCAACCGCTGGGCGGCCGGCCATCTGTCCGACGCGGTGCGGCTTTACCGCATGGCGATCGAGAAAGCGCAGCCGGGCGCGCGCTATCACGCAGTCGGCGAGGAAGGCATCCCCAGCCGCGAGATCGCCGAAGCGCTGGGGCGCGCACTGAAGCTGCCGGTGGTATCGATCGCGCCGGACGAAGCGGCCGCGCATTTCGGTTGGATGGCGATGTTCATGCAACTCGACATGCCGGCCTCGAGTGCGTTGACGCAGGCCAGGCTCGGCTGGAAGCCGACCGGACCCACGCTGATCGCCGACCTCGACGAAGGCAAGTTCGCCGAGTCCTAAGCCCCTGTCGGGCCGGCGCGCGCATCGCGTTGCGCGCGCTTCTTGCCCGCTGACATCCCGCTTGCTGCCGGCCTCGACCGACTCCTTTCATGACGCCTCGCGGGCGCCCAGCAAGGAGGGCGCTGGGTTCAGGCGTCCTTGCCGGACACGCCGCCGTCGCCGATCTTCGAGGTCTGGTACAGCGCCATGCCCAGCCGCTTGATCAGACCCAGCTGCTGTTCCAGCCACCAGGCGTGGTCTTCTTCGGTGTCCTGCAGCTGCTTGAGCAGGATGTCGCGGCTGACGTAGTCGCCATGCTCCTCGCACAGCTTCATGCCGGCGGCCAGGTTCGCGCGCACTTCGTATTCGACCTTCAGGTCCTTCTGCAGCATCTCTTCGACCGTGCGCCCCGGTTCGAACGCATGCGGACGCATGTCCGGGTCGCCTTCCAGGAACAGGATGCGCCGCAGCAGCGCGTCGGCGTGCTCGGTCTCCTCTTCCATCTCGTGGTTGATCCGCGCGTACAGCGCCTGCAGGCCCTGGTCCTCGTAGCGCCGCGAGTGGATGAAATATTGATCGCGTGCGGCGAGTTCGCCGCGCAGCAACTCGATCAGGCATTGCACAACTTCAGGATGTCCCTTCATGGGGCAGGCTCCGTCTCAACTAAGGCCGCCATAGTGCCCGAGCCGCTCGCACCGCGTTCCAATCGGAATCATTAGCATCCCGATTTTCCATCGGCACGGAGCGTGCAGCGGCGCGAGCGAAGATGACCTCGGCCCAACCGCTCGCGAACGCCCGCCGGATGTACGCAGGAACGACACGCAGTCGCGTCTAGAATCCAGGATTGGCCGGCGGAGATGCTTGGATGCGGAGCAAGTGGAAACGGGGACTGCTGTGGCTGGCGGTGTTGGCGATCGGACTGGTGTTGGCGACATGGCTGCTGCTGCGCGGCAGCCTGGCCACGCTCGACGGCCAGGTCGATCTGGACGGACTGGCGGCGCCGGTGCGGATCCAGCGCGACGCCCAGGGCACGGTCACCATCGACGCCGGCAGCGAGGCCGATGCGATGCGTGCGCTCGGCTACGTACACGCGCAGGAACGCTACTTCCAGATGGACCTGATGCGCCGCGCCGCGGCCGGCGAACTGTCGGAGTTGGTCGGCAACGCCACGCTCGGAGTGGACAAGCATCGCCGCATGCACCGCCTGCGCGCGCGCGCCGCCGCGCAACTGGCCAGCTTCGGCGGCAGCCATGCCGCGGCGCTGCAGGCCTACAGCGCCGGCGTCAATCGCGGCCTGCACGCGCTGCGGGTGCGGCCGTGGCCCTACCTGCTGCTGGTCAAGGCGCCGCGCGACTGGCAACCGGTGGACTCGGTGCTGGCCGGCGACGCGATGTATTTCGATCTGCAAGGCCGCCAGCTCGAGCGCGAACTGTCGCTGTACCGCCTGCAACAGCACTTGCCGGCGCCGCTGTTCGCGCTGCTGCGCCACGACGGCAGCAGTTGGGACGCGGCCCTGGATGCCCCGGCGCGCGGCGACGCCACGCTGCCCGATGCCAGCCAGGTCGACCTGCGCACCCTGCCCGACGCCCCGCGCGATGGCAGCACCGCGGACCATGCCGCACCCGGCAGCAACAACTGGGCCATCGCCGGCAGCCGCAGCGCCGACGGCCGCGCCATCGTCGCCAACGACATGCATCTGCAGCTTGGCGCGCCCAGCCTGTGGTTCCGCGTGCGCCTGCGCTACGCCGACGCGCAGGCGCCGGGCGGCCGCGTGGACGTCACCGGCTTTTCGCTGCCGGGCCTGCCGGCGGTGATCGTCGGCAGCAACGGCCACGTCGCCTGGGGCTTCACCAACAGCTACGCCGACACCAGCGACTGGTACCGGTTGACGCCCTGCGCGGCCACGCCGCAACACGGCTGCACCGCGGTCGTCCACCACCGCGAACGGATCAAGGTGGCCGGCGGCCTGGACGTGACGCTGGACGTGGAAGACACCGCATACGGCCCGATCCTGCAGCACGAGCAGGACGGCACCGCGCTGGCGCAACGCTGGGTGGCGCAGTTGCCCGGCGCGCTGAACCTGGGCCTGGCCGACCTGGCCCGCGCCGATTCCCTGGCCAGCGGCTTCGCCAGCGCGCAGCACATCGCCACGCCGGCGCAGAACATGCTGCTGGCCGACAGCGCCGGGCACATCGGCTGGCGCGTGCTCGGCGCGCTGCCGCTGCGCGGTCCCAACTGCCCCAGCGATGCCCTGGTCCACGACGTCAGCGCGGCGGTGCCGGCAGCGCAGCGCTGCGCGCCGTGGCCGGTGTCCACGGCGCATTCGCCGCAACGGATCGATCCTGCCGACGGGCAACTGTGGAGCGCCAATGCGCGCGTCGTCGGCGGCGACGAGTTGGCCGTGCTCGGCGATGGCGGCTACGCGCTGGGCGCGCGCGCGCAACAGATCCGCGACGACCTGCGCCTGCATCCGCAGCTGGACGAACGCCAATTGCTGTCGATCCAGCTCGACGATCGCGCGCTGCTGCTGCAACGCTGGTGGACGTTGCTGCAGCAACGCGACAGCGGCGCCGCCACCCCGGCGCTGCATGCGCTGGCCCAGGCCAGCAAGCATTGGGAGGGCCGCGCCAGCACCGATTCGGTGAGTTACCGGCTGGTGCGCGCCTGGCGCCTGGCGCTGCTGACCCGGATCCGCGACGGCCTGATCGCTCCCGCCCGCGCCGAACTGGGCGCCGACTACGCGATGCCGCCGCTGCCGCAGCTGGAAGCGGTGGCCTGGCCGATGCTGCAGCAGCAACCGCCGCATCTGCTGCCGCGCCGCTACGCCAGTTGGCAGGCATTGCTGGAGGACGCCGCCGCCGAGGTCCGCGACCAACCCGAGCAGGACGCGCCGTTGCCGCAGCGCCGTTGGGGCGAACAGAACACCGCCGCGATCTGCCATCCGCTGGCGCGCTCGCTGCCGGGATTCTTGCGGCGCTGGCTGTGCATGCCGACCGAGGCCTTGCCCGGCGACAATGAGATGCCGCGGGTGCAGCGTCCGGACTTCGGCGCCTCCGAGCGCATGGTGGTCGCGCCCGGCCACGAGGCCGACGGCATCGCGCACATGCCCGGCGGCCAGAGCGAGCATCCGCTGTCGCCGTTCTGGGGTGCCGGCCACGACGACTGGGTGCAAGGCCGCGCCTCGCCGTTCCTGCCCGGCCCGGCCCGCTACACGCTGACATTAAGGCCACCTGCGCGACAATGAGTCCCTTGTCGCGCCAATGCGCTCCACGCGATCCGACCTGCCGCCGCGCCCAGCGCGCGGCGCCTGCGGTCCTGGCGCCTCCTCCTCCCCCCAAGCGGAGCCTGTATCCGATGAATGCCCGTCCCCTGCTCGCCCTGTTGTTGCCGCTCGCCGCCTGCCTGTCGAGCGGCTGCGCCACGGCCGCCGCACCCGCCTCCGCCGCCACCGACTGCAGCGTGCGCGCCGAGCCGGGCGACGACCTGCAGGCCGCAGTGGACCGCGTGCCCAACGACGGCAAGCCGGCCACGGTGTGCCTGACCGCCGGCGATTTCCACGTCACCAAGCTGCTGTCGATCCAGCGCGACGGCCTGCGCCTGCGCGGCCAGGGCGACGCCACCGTGCTGCGCATGCAGGACGGCGTGCAGCAGCCGGTCATCGTGGTCGGCGACTACCAGAACGAACGCCCGCAGCGGCCGATCCGCGATGTCGTGGTCGAGCAGTTGCAGATCGTCGGCGGCAGCGCAGAGAAGGAATTCATGCCCGAGCGCCCGTACCTGAGCAACAGCCTGGTGGTGGTGCGCGCCGGCCAGAACATCCGCCTGTCCGGGCTGCGCGTGAGCAAGTGCCGCAGCGCCTGCCTGCTCAGCGAGTACGACAGCCGCGACCTGCTGATCGAGCGCAACGACGTGTCCGGCGCGATCTGGGACGGCGTGTCGTTCAACCGCACCGCCAAGGTCAAGCTGATCGACAACTACATCCACGACAACGTCGCCGCCGGCATCACCACCGAGCACCTGGAAGACAGCGAGATCCGCAACAACCGCCTGGAACGCAACGGCAGCCAGGGCGTGTACCTGGCCGATGCGCGGCGCAACCTGTTCGTCGGCAACCAGTTCACCGGCAACAAGGGCTCCGGCATCTACCTGGCCTGCTCGATCCGCCAGCGCACTCCGGAGATCCTGTGCTGGGACAACAGCATGAGCCAGGACAACACCTTCGAGAACAACACTTTCCAGGGCAACCCCTACACCTACACGATCGGCGTGGACCGCGCCGCCAACTGCAGCGGTCCGGACTTCCGCCAGAACCTGTGGCGCAAGAACAACCAGGCCGACGCCTCCGGCGTGGACATCCAGCCGGAGCGCTACGGGCGCTGCATGCGTTTCGAGTAGGCGCTGGGCGGCGCCAAGCGACCGGCCGCGAGCAGTACGCGAAAATGCGCGGACATGATCGCCCAACGCATTTCCACTCGGACAGCTGCACTTGTAGGAGCGGCTTCAGCCGCGACAGGCGCTATCGGTAACGCCCGGTCGCGGCTGAAGCCGCTCCTACATGGCAGCATCTCGACCGAAATTCGCTGGCGCCAGCATGGCCGCGTAGCGAACGACGACATCGCGCCACCGCCGGCTATCGCCGCAGCCGCAACTTATGCGTTGCATGCCGCCGGCAGACCGCCGGCGGCATGCGCCGATCACGCGCTCAGCGCCTGCTCGTGCACCCCAGCCACCGCACGCCCTGAGGGGTCGGCGGCGTTGGCGAAACTCGCATCCCAGGCGATCGCCGCTGGCGAGGAACAGGCGATCGACTTGCCGCCGGGCACGGTCTCGGCCGCGGCGGGCGTAGGGAACGCGCGCTCGAACAGGGTGCGGTAGTAATAGGCTTCCTTGGTCTGCGGCGGGTTGACCGGGAAGCGCTTGTCGGCCGCGGCCAGTTCGCGGTCGCTGACCTGCGCCTGCGCATGCGCCTTGAGCCCATCAATCCAGCCGTAGCCGACGCCGTCGCTGAACTGCTCCTTCTGCCGCCACAGGATCGAATCGGGCAGATAGCCTTCGAAGGCCTCGCGCAGCACGCCTTTTTCCATGCGGATCGCGCCGCTGCTGGTCTTGTCGATCATCTTGTACCGCGCGTCCATGCGCATCGCCACGTCCAGGAACTCCACGTCCAGGAACGGCACGCGCGGCTCCACGCCCCAGGCCATCATCGACTTGTTGGCGCGCAGGCAGTCGTAGTTGTACAGCGCGTCGAGCTTGCGGATCAGCTCTTCGTGGAATTCGCGCGCGTTCGGCGCCTTGTGGAAGTACAGGTAGCCGCCGAAGATCTCGTCGCTGCCCTCGCCGGACAGCACCATCTTCACCCCCATCGCCTTGATCCGCCGCGCCAGCAGGAACATCGGCGTGGACGCGCGGATGGTGGTGACGTCGTAGGTCTCGATGTGCCGGATCACTTCCGGCAGCGCGTCCAGGCCTTCCTCGAAGGTGTATTCGAAGCCGTGGTGCACGGTGCCCAGCGACGCGCCGGCGATCGCCGCGGCGGCCAGGTCGGGCGAGCCCTTCAGGCCGATCGCGAACGAGTGCAGGCGCGGCCACCAGGCTTCGGCCTGGTCGTTGTCCTCGATGCGCTTGCGCGCGAAACGCGCCGCCACCGCCGCGACCAACGACGAATCCAGCCCGCCGGACAGCAGCACGCCGTACGGCACGTCGGTCATCAGTTGGCGGTGCACGGCGCGCTCGAACGCCTCGCGCAGTTCCTGCTTGCTCACTTGCACGCCCTGCACGGCGTCGTAGTCGCGCCACGGCTTACGGTAGTACTGCTGCAGTTCGCCGCTGACGCTGTCGTAGTAGTGGCCGGGCGGGAACTGGGCGACGTCGGCGCAGCTGTCGGCCAGCGACTTCATCTCCGAGGCCACGCGCAAGCGGCCCTGGGTGTCGTGGCCCCAGTACAGCGGGCACACGCCCATCGGATCGCGCGCGATCAGCACGCGTCCGGCGGCCTTGTCCCACAACGCGAAGGCGAAGATGCCGTTGAGCCGGTTGAGCAGCGCGGCCGGCGTCTGCTCGCGGTACAGCGCATTGATCACCTCGCAGTCCGAGCCGGTCTGGAACGCATACGGCTGGGTCAGCTGCGTCTTCAGTTCGCGGTGGTTGTAGATCTCGCCGTTGACCGCCAGCGCCAGTTGCCCGTCTTCGGACAGCAACGGCTGCGAACCGCCGGCCGGATCGACGATGGCCAGGCGCTCATGCACCAGGATCGCGCCGTCGTCGACATACACGCCGCTCCAGTCCGGACCGCGATGGCGCTGCCGCTGCGAGCAATCCAGCGCCTGGCGGCGCAGCGCCTGCAGGTCGTCGCCCGGTTGCAGGCCGAAGATGCCGAAGATCGAACACATGGAAAAGCTCCTGAATGGTGTGTGGGGGTAACAGGTCGTTGCGGCGTTGGTCTGCAGCGGTTGCCGGCCGGCACCGCGCTGCGGCGAAAGATTGCACGCATAAAAAAACCCGCATCGGCCGATGCGGGTTTTCTGGAGACTGGGCGTGGTGTTTCGGTAGCGCCTAGTCGCAGACCCGCATCGGCCGCGCACGATTATTCGCCAGCGCATTATTGCGGCCGTTGGCGTGGATCGGGCGGAGGGCGGACAGCGAGGTCATGCGGCGAACGTAACCCGGGCGGCGCAACGGTGCAACTGTTACGACAGCAACCGTTCGATCAGGCGCAGGTACAGCGCAGGCAACGCTTCCAGGTCGGCGACGCGCACATGCTCGTCCACCTGGTGGATGCTGGCGTTGACCGGACCGACCTCGATGCATTGCGCGCCCAGCGGCGCGATGAAGCGCGCATCGGAGGTGCCGCCGCCAGTGCTCTCCTCTGGCGCCGCGCCGGCGAAATCCCCCAGCACCTCGCGCGCGACGCTGCGCAGGCGCCCTTCCGGGGTGTAGAACGGTTCGCCGCTGCGATGCCAGCGCAGCGTGTAGTCCAGGCCGTGGCGGTCGAGCAGCGCGGCGATCTCCGCTTCCAGCCGCGGCGCGTCCCAGTGCGGGTTGTAGCGCAGATTGAAGGCCACCTGCAGCTCGCCGGGGATCACGTTGTTGGCGCCGGTACCGGCATGCACGTTGGAGAGTTGCAGGCTGGTTGGCGGGAAGCTCTCGTAGCCGTCGTCCCAATGCCGCGCGACCAGCTCGGCCAGCGCTGGCGCGGCGAGGTGGATCGGGTTGCGCGCCTTGTGCGGATACGCCACGTGGCCCTGCACGCCCTGCACCACGAGCGTGGCCGACAGGCTGCCGCGGCGGCCGACGCGCAGCAGGTCGCCGAGCCGCTCGCTGGACGAAGGCTCGCCGGTGATGCACCAGTCGATGCGCTCGCCGCGCGCGCGGAAGGTCTCGGCGACCTTGCGCACGCCGTCCAGCGCGTCGCCTTCCTCGTCGGAGGTCAGCAGCAGCGCCAGCGTGCCGGGGTGCTGCGGATGCACGGCGACGAACCGTTCGGCGGCGACCACGAACGCGGCTACCCCGCTCTTCATGTCGGCGGCGCCGCGTCCGTACAGCACGCCGTCGCGGATCTGCGGCACGAACGGATCGCTGGCCCAGGCCTCGCGCGGTCCGGGCGGCACCACGTCGGTATGGCCGAGCAGCGCCAGCACCGGCGCACCGCTGCCGTGCGTGGCCCACAGGTTGTCGACCTGGCCGAAGCGCAGCCGCTCGATGGCGAAGCCGGCACGCGCCAGCCGCTGCGCGATCAGCTCCTGGCAGCCGGCGTCGTCGGGGGTCACCGACGGGCGGGCGATCAATGCGCAGGTGAGGTCAACGACGTCGGACATGGCGGGAATCACTGTAGGAGCGGCTTCAGCCGCGACAAGAGGCAAGAGTGTCACGCACGCCATCCATTGCGAACGCTCGAGGTGCGGCGGGGTTCTGACGTCATGGTCGCGGCTGAAGCCGCTCCTACAGGGAGCGCAAATGCGCGACCGACGCTCAGCCCACACCGAAGCGCTGCTTGAAGCCGTTGTCCGAGAATCCCTGGCTGAGCTGGCCGTCGTCGCTGACCACCAGCGGGCGGCGGATCAGTTGCGGGTATTCGCGCAGCAGCAGTTTCCATTCGGCTTCCGAACCGGGCGTTTTCTTGTTGTCCGGCAGCTGCCGCCAGGTAGTCGAGGATTTGTTGATCAGCGCATCGAAGCCGCCGGCCTTGCCGGCCCACGCGACCAGGGTCTCCGGGCTCGGCTTGTGTTCGCGGTAGTCGACGAACGCATAGGCCACGCCGAAGCGGTCGAGCCACTTCGTCGCTTTCTTGCAGGTGTCGCAGTTCTTCAATCCGTACAACGTCGTCATCGCAATGTCCCATCAAGCGAATAAAGCCCCTCTCCCGTCGGGAGAGGGGTTGGGGTGAGGGTACGGCGCGAAAGCGTCTCGCTGACCCAACTACACGGAGCTTCGCCCGTACCCTCATCCGGCGCTTCGCGCCACCTTCCCCCGGAGGGGGAAGGAAATACATCAATCCGCCAGCCCACGCAGCAAATCGTTGACGCTGGTCTTGCTGCGGGTCTTGGCATCGACCTGCTTGACGATGACCGCGCAGTACAGCGAATGCGAGCCGTCCTTGGACGGCAACTGGCCGGACACCACCACGCTGTACGGCGGCACGTAGCCGTAGGAGACCTCGCCGGTGGCGCGGTTGTAGATGCGCGTGCTCTGGCCGATGAACACGCCCATGCCGATCACGCTGTGGTGGCCGACCACCACGCCTTCCACCACTTCCGAACGCGCGCCAATGAAGCAGTGGTCCTCGATGATGGTCGGGCTGGCCTGCAGCGGTTCAAGCACGCCGCCGATGCCGGCGCCGCCGGACAGGTGGCAGTGCTTGCCGATCTGCGCGCACGACCCCACCGTGGCCCAGGTATCGACCATGGTGCCCACGCCCACGTGCGCGCCGATGTTGGTGAAGCTCGGCATCAGCACCACGTCCTTGCCGAAATAGCTGCCGCGGCGCGCGATCGCGCCCGGCACCACGCGCACGCCAGCCCTGCGGAATTCGGCCTCGTGGTAGCCGGCGAAACGCGACTCGACCTTGTCCCAGAACGGCGCCGGCTGCGCCTCGACCACCGCCATCTCGTTGACCCGGAAGTACAGCAGCACCGCTTTCTTCAGCCACTCGTTGACCTTCCAGCCGCCGTGCCCGTCCGGCTCGGCGACGCGGAACTCACCCGATTCCAGGCCGTCGATGACGCGGTTGACCACCGGCCGGGTCGAGCCTTCGATCTCGTCCAGGGTCAGCGCGGCGCGGCGCTCGAAGGCGCTGTCGATGGTGAACTTCAGTTCGTCGGCGCTGGGCGCAGCGGCCGGTTTGGCGCGCACCGGCTTGGCCGGCGCTTTCGGCGCGGCCACCGGCTTGGCGGCAGCGCTGGCGACGGACTTCTTGGCAACCGCCTTGTTCGCGGCGGTCTTGCTGGCGGCGGCGGTCTTGGCAGCAGGCTTCTTGGCGGCGGCAGGCTTCTTGGTGGCCATTAGCGGGATTCTCCAGGCGGGGTATCGGGGTCCAGGCAGGCCTGCAATGCGGCATGCAGCGCCTGGCGGGAGGAGTCGGGCAACGGCAGGTTGTGCTCGTCGGTGATCTGGAACACGTCCTCGGCGCGCTCGCCGAAGGTGGCGATGCGCGCGTCGTGCACGCGCAGCTGCTGGCGGCGCAGCACCTGCGCCACGTTCGCCAGCAGCCCGGGCCGGTCCGGCGCGACCAGGCTCAGGCGGGTGCGGCGGCCGTCCACGCTCTCGCGGAATTCGATGCGCGGGGCGAAGCGGAAATGCCGCAGTTGGCGCGGCACCACGCGCCGCGCCGGGCGCAGCCGGGTCAGGTCGCCGGACAGCGCCTCGCGCAGCGCCGCTTCCAGCTGCGCGGTATCGCCGCTGGCGAAGGCATCGGCCGGCATCACCTCGAAGGTATCGAAGATCGCCTCGTGCGGCGCGTCGAGCACGCGTGCGCGGTGTATGCCGTAGCCGCGCCGGTCCAGGGTCATCACGATCGCGGCGAACAGGCCGTCGCGGTCGGGCGAATACACGAACACTTCCAGCGCGTCGTCGTCGGGGGTGACCGGGCGCACCTTGACCAGGGTGCCGCCCAGTTCCACTTCCATCAGCGAGCTGGCCTGCCAGGCCAACTGTTCGGGGCGGAAGCGCAGGAAGCTCTCGTCCGGCATGCCGGCGAACTGGCGGTCGATGACCGCGTCGTCGTGGCCCTGGATGTGCATCAGCGCGCGGGTCGCCTCGCGCGCCTCCTGCACCCGCTCGGCGACCGGGCGCGGATGCTCCAGGCCGTCGCGCAGCGCGCGGCGCGCGGCGAAGTACAGGTCGGCCAGCAGCCGGTCCTTCCACGCGTTCCACAGCTTGGGGCTGGTACCGGCAATGTCGGCGCAGGTCAGCAGGTACAGATAGTCCAGGCGTTCGCGGTCGCCGACCAGGGTGGCGAAGCGGTGGATCACGTCCGCATCGGAGATGTCCTGCTTCTGCGCGGTCACCGACATGCGCAGGTGCTGCTCGACCAGCCACACCACCAGGTCGGTATCGGCCGCGCTGAGTCCGTGGCCGGCGCAGAACGCGCGCGCATCCACCGCGCCGAGTTCGGAATGGTCGCCGCCGCGGCCCTTGGCGATGTCGTGGAACAGCCCGGCCAGCAGCAGCAGTTCCGGCTTGCGCAGCCGCGGCCACACCTCGTGCGCGATCGAGAAACGGTCGTCGGCGCGGGCGGTGGCGAACACCGCGATGTTCTTCAGCACCATCAGCGTGTGCTGGTCCACCGTGTACACATGGAACAGGTCGAACTGCATGCGCCCGGAGACCTGCGCGAACGCCGGGATCCATTGCCCGAGCACGCCCAGCCGCGCCATCCGGGTCAGCGTCTGCACCGCGCGCGGGCCGCGCAGCAGGGCAAGGAAACGCTCGCGCGCCAACGCGCTGGCGCTGCCGTAGGCAGGCAACTGCGGCAGCGCCTCGGCCAGCGCGCGCGCGGTCAGCGAATGCAGGCCGCGCACTTCGCCATGCGCGGCCCAGATCGCGAACAGCGCGAACACCTGCACCGGATCAGCCTGCGGCAAGCTCTCGGCATCGGCGGCCAGGTAGCCGCGGCGCAGCGAAAAACCGGCGCCCAGCGGCTGCGGCTGCGCCTCGCCGTCGAACTGTTCCTCGAAGCGCTGCAGCAGACGGTCGCTGAGCCGGCGCACGATCGCCGCGCTGCGGTAGAAGCGCTGCATCATCTTCTCCACGCCCAGGCTTTCGGCGTCGTCGGAGAAGCCCAGCCGCTGCGCCAGGGTCTTCTGGTAGTCGAAGCGCAGGCGCTCCTCCGGGCGGTTGGCGACCAGATGCAGCCCGTAGCGCAAACGGGCCAGCTCGCGGCGCTCGCGGCGCAGCGCCGCGGCCTCGTCGCTGCCGACGTGGCCGAGCCCGACCAGCGGCTCCAGATCGCGCACGCCGAACGCGCGCAGCGCCATCCAGCCCAGCGTGTGCAGGTCGCGCAGGCCACCCGGGCCGTCCTTGATGTCCGGTTCCAGGTTGTCGGCGGTGTCGCCGAAACGCTGGTGGCGGGTCTGCAGCTCTTCGCGCTTGGCCAGGAAGAACGCGCGCGGCGTCCACACCCGCTGCGGCGCGATCGCCGCGGCCAGCGCCGCCCGCGCGGCGCCATCGGCGAGCAGTGGGCGCGCCTCGATCAGCGCGGTCAGCACGGTCTGGTCGGCGCAGGCGGTGGTGCATTGCGTGGCCGAACGCACCGCATGGCTGACCGGCACGCCGGCATGCCAGAGCAGCGCGAACAGCCGCGCCAGCGCCTGCTCGTGGGCGCGCTGGCGCTCGGGTTCGCCGAACACCAGCAGGTCGATGTCCGAGCGCGGGAACAACTCGCCGCGGCCGTAGCCGCCGACCGCGTACAGCGCCAGCCCGGCGTCGCGCGGCAGGCAGCGGTTCCAGGCGTGCTTGATCAGTTGGTCCAGCGCGCGCGCGCGCAGCGCCAGCAGGCGGTCGATGTCGTCGCCCTGGTCGAAGCGCTTGCACAGCCGCGCGTCGGCCTGGAGCAGCAGTTGCCGGGCCGCCGCGGCCCAATCGGCATCGTCGGCGGCCGCGTCGGGCATGCCGGCATCGGTACCGGCCGGCAGCAGGCTCACGGCTCGCCGAGGCCGCCGGGCGACAAGGTCAGCACTTCCACGCCGTCCTCGGTGACCGCGATCATGTGCTCCCACTG
Source organism: Xanthomonas sp. GW (assembly GCF_014236815.1). Lineage (NCBI taxonomy): Bacteria > Pseudomonadati > Pseudomonadota > Gammaproteobacteria > Lysobacterales > Lysobacteraceae > Xanthomonas > Xanthomonas sp. GW. Next base: position 1,903,783 of record NZ_CP051189.1, on the reverse strand, counting down.
CGCCGACAGCTTGCGGTCCTTGGTCACCACGGTCCAGCCGTCCGGCAGCACGCGGGTATAGCGCGAGCCTTCGTTGATCATCGGCTCGATGGTGAAGGTCATGCCCTGCTTCAGCACCAGGCCTTCGCCGGGGCGGCCGTAGTGCAGCACCTGCGGCTCGTCGTGGTAGACCTTGCCGATGCCGTGGCCGCAGTACTCGCGCACCACGCTGAAACGCTCGCCTTCGGCGTACTGCTGGATCGCGTGGCCGACGTCGCCGAGCGTGGCGCCCGGCCGCACCGCACGGATGCCACGCCACATCGCCTCGTAGGTGGCCTCGACCAGGCGCCGTGCCATCACCGACGGCGTGCCGACGTAGTACATGCGGCTGGTGTCGCCATGCCAGCCGTCCTTGATCACGGTGACGTCGATATTGACGATGTCGCCGTCCTTGAGGACCTTGCTCTCGTTGGGGATGCCGTGGCAGATCACGTTGTTCACCGAGCTGCACACCGTCTTCGGGTAGCCGCGATAGCCGACATTGGCCGGCACCGCCTGCTGCACGTTGACGATGTGGTCGTGGCAGATGCGGTCCAGCTCGGCGGTGGTCACGCCGGGCTTCACATGCGGCCCGATGATGTCCAGCACCTCGGCGGCCAGGCGGCCGGCGATGCGCATCTTCTCGATGTCCTGGGGGGTTTTCAGATTGACGGTCATACCCACCATTATCGCTCATTCGGGGCTTTCCTGAACGCGTCCATGCGCGCTGCCGATTTTTTGTCGCCTGTCCATAAGACCGCCGTCTTCACAAAAGTCAACCCGCAAAACAGGGATGCGCATCCCACGTGAAAACTAGATAAACATCCAAAAAAATGTGCACTGGCCCACACTTTGCATTGGCTTCGGTACCGACGGACTCCGTCATTCCGAAGAGCCTCACCTCATGCAAGCACTCCATCGCGCACTCGCCATCACCGCGTTGCTGGCCGCCGGGACCGGCGTGGCTTCCGCCCAGACCGACTCGCGCACCTTCAACGTCAAGATCGTGATCACCAGCGTCTGCGACATCCAGACCGCACCAACCGACGTCGATTTCGGCAGCGTCAACTCCACCCAGACCTCGATCAACAGCACCGGCACCTTGAACGTGCGCTGCACCTCGGGCACGCCGTACAACATCGCGCTCAACGCCGGCAGCGGCTCCGGGGCGACGGTGTCCTCGCGCACCATGGGCAGCGCCGACGCCGGCAATACCTCGCGCGTGCCGTACGCCCTGTACCGCAACTCGGCGCGCACGCAGAACTGGGGCTCGACCATCGGCAACGACACCCAGGCCGGTACCGGCAATGGTGCAGTGCAACCGCTCGTCGTCTACGGCCAGGTCGCCAGCACCAACTACCCTGCCGGTTCGTACAGCGACGTCGTCACCGCCACTGTGACCTGGTAACCGGAGCGTTCCCATGCCCTTGCGCCGACCTTTCGTGTTTCGTTTGCCGATCGCCGCCGCGCTGTGGCTGGCGGCGATCCTGGCAGCCCAGGCCGCCAGCCTGCAGGTCGCACCGACCTCGGTGCAGTTGACCGCGGAACAGTCGGCGCAGGGCCTGTGGCTGAGCAACAGCGGCGACACGCCGCTGCAGGCCCAGGTACGGGTATTCCGCTGGCGCCAGCAGGACGGCGAGGACCTGCTCGACCCCAGCGACAAGATCGCGATCAGCCCGCCGATGCTGGAACTGGCGCCGCACTCGCGACAACTGGTGCGCATCATCCGCCTGGACGATGCGCCCAAGACCACCGAGGACACCTATCGCGTGCTGGTCGACGAACTGCCGTCGGCGGACGCCACGGCCAACGCGTCCGGCCTGCAGTTCGTGCTGCGCTACTCGGTACCCATCTTCGTCAAGCCCGCAGCAGCCGCGGCTCCCGCCCTGCAGGCACGGCTGATCCGCGACGCCGCCGCGCCGGCGCTGGAGGTCATCAACCAGGGCAGCCAACACGCGCAGCTGGTGGACCTGCATTTCGTCGCCAGCGACGGCACCCGTGCCGCGATCGCCGACGGTCTGGCCGGCTACGTGCTGCCGGGCCAACACAAGCGCTGGCCGCTCCCTCCTGCGCTGGTGCGTGCCGACGGCACGTTCAAGGCCACGATCAACGGTGAGCCCATTGCTCAGTCGCTCGCGCTGGACGCACAGGCTCCTTGAGCTGCTGCTGGCGCTGTGGGCGAGCGCCGCACACCTCGCCGCCGCCCAGCCCAGCGGCCCGCCCCCCGACCAGGAAACGCTGTACCTGGAGGTCACCCTGAACGAAACCCGCAAGCCTGGACTGTTTCGCTTCGAACGCGACGGCGCGCGCATGCTCGCCGATGCGGCCACGCTGCGTCAGCTGGGCCTGCGCATCGGCGCCGACGCCGACGCCGCGGCGATCGCCCTGGAAGACCTGGAGGGAGTGCGCTACCGCTACGACAGCGGCTTGCAGCAACTGGCGATCGATGCGCCGGTGGCGCTGCTCGACGTGCCGCTGACCCGCATCGATGCGCAGGACAGCGGCCCGGCGCTGCCGGCAACCAGTTCGCCCGGCGCCCTGCTCGACTACGACGTGTACGCCAGCCGCCAGGGCAGCGCCAGCAATCTCACCACCAGCGGCGAAGTGCGCGCCTTCGGCCTGGGCGACGGCCTGCTCGGCCAGGGCATGTTCCGGCAGTCCTTCGTCGCCCGCCTCTACCGCGAACCGCAGCGCGACTGGCGCAGCCAGGCGATCCGCCTGGACACGCAGTGGCAGTGGTCGCTGCCCGACCGCATGACCAGCGTGGTGCTCGGCGACACGCTCAGCAGCAGTACCAGCTGGAGCCGCACGCTGCGCCTGGGCGGCGTGCGCGTGGGCCGCGATTTCGGCCTGCAGCCGTACCGCGTGACCACCCCGCTGCCGGAATTCCTCGGCGAAGTGACGGTGCCTTCGAGCGTGGACCTGTACGTCAACGGCATCCGCCAGTACGGCTCGGAGTTGCCGGCCGGGCCGTTCCAGTTGTCCGCCGCGCCCGGCGTGGACGGCGCCGGCAACGCGCAGTTGGTGATCACCGACGCCTACGGCCGCAGCCGTTCGGTCGAATTTCCGTTCTATGCCACCCAGGACCTGCTCGCCGATGGCCTGGACGACTGGTCGCTGGCGCTGGGCCGGGTTCGCGAAGGCTATGGCAGCGACGCCTTCGCCTACGCCGGCGACACCGTCGGCAGCGCCAGCTGGCGCCGCGGCCTCAGCGCCGGCTTCACCGCCGAGGCCCATGCCGAGGCCGGCGCCGGCATCCGCAACGCCGGCGCCGGCGGCATCTGGCTGCTGCCGCGGGCCGGGGTGGTCGGCGCGTCGCTGGCGCACAGCCAGGGCAATGGCCTGAGCGGCCGCCAGTACGCGCTCAGCTACCGCTGGAACAACGGCCGCTTCAACGTCTCGATGGATACCCAGCGCGCGCAGCGCGGCTACCGCGACGTGGCTTCGCAATACGGCGCGCCGCCGCCGCGGATCAGCGAACGCGCGCTGGCCGGGGTCAGCTGGGAGCAGGTGGGCAACGTGTCGATGAGCTATGTGCGCCTGTCCTACCCGGACAGCGGCGACGTGCGCTATGCCAGCCTGTTCTGGACCCGCGCGCTGCCGTGGCAGTCCTCGCTGAACCTGAGCGTCAACCAGAATCTGGACCAGGCCAGCGATCGCAGCATGTACCTGGGCTGGTCGATCGCGCTCAGCGGCGCGCGCCAGGCCAGCGTCGCGCTGCAGCGGGTCGGCGAGCGCATGAGCGTGGCGGCCGATCTCAGCCGCTCGGCCGCCGCCGACGGCGGCAGCGGCTGGCGGCTGCAGGCGCGCAGCGGCCAGGACAGCGCCGGCGGTCTGGCCGAGGCCACCTGGCGGGGCGACACCGCACGCTATGCCGCCGGCCTGGCCAGCTACGGCGGCCAGGCCTATGGGTATGCCGAAGCCTCCGGCGGCCTGGCCTGGATCGGCGGCGGCTGGTTCCCCAGCCGCGATCTCGACCAGGCCTTCGCCCTGGTTTCCACCGGCGGCATCGCCGACGTGCCGGTGCTGCTGGAAAACCGCCCGATCGGAGTCACCGACGCACGCGGCTTCCTGCTGATCACGCCGCTGATGGGCTGGCAGCACAACCAGGTATCGATCGATCCGATGCAGTTGCCGCCGCAGATGCGTCCGGAGCGGGTCGACCAGATCGTGGTGCCGCGCGACCGCAGCGGCGTGGTGGTGGACTTCCCGATCCGCAGCAGCGACGGTGTCCTGGTGCAACTGCACGATGCGCAGGACGCGCCGCTGCCGGTCGGCAGCCGGGTGCATGGCCCGGGCATCGCCGCGGTGGTCGGCTACGACGGCGAGGCCTACCTGGAAGGGCTGAAGCTCGGCCGCAACGAACTGGAGGTGGACATGGCCGCAGGCAGCTGCAGGGTCACGATCGAATACACGCCGCAACGGCGCCCGGCCCGCCTGGGGCCCCTGCGTTGCAGCGCAGGGCCGGCGCCGTGACTCGCGGCGCATGGCTGTGCGGCGCCCTGCTGGCGCTGGTCGCGGCGCTGGCGCCCGCGCCGGCCGCCGCCACCACCACCTGCACGGCGGTGACCACCGCGCTGGATTTCGGCAACGTCTCCGCCAGCGCGGCGACCGACAGCAGCGCGCAGATCACGGTCACCTGCCAGACCGGCGCGCTCAGCATCCTGGGCACGATCTATGTGCGCATGTGCCTGAACATCGGCGAGGGCGCGCAAGGCGGCGGCCTGGGCATCGCGGCGCGGCGCATGCTCAACCCGCTCAGCGACAGCCTCGGCTTCCAGCTGTACCGCGACAGCGCCCGCAGCCTGATCTGGGGCAGCGCACTGAACGCCTCCACGCCGCTGCAGGTGGACCTGACCTATTCGTCGCTGCTGACCGGCGGCAGCGGCAGCGCCAGCTACACCATCTATGGACGCGTCCCGCTGCAGAGCGGCATCGCCACCGGGCTGTACCAGAACAGCTTCAGCGGGGTGTTCACCAATCTGCAATACCGCTACGACGAACCGCTGATCGGCACCCCGGCCAGCATGCCCGCCTCCTGCACCACCGGCGGCACCGGCGGCGCCACCGCGGCGCAGTTCCCGTTCGTGAGTTCGGCCAACGCGGCCACGCTGTGCACCATCGCCAGCATCGCCGACCTGGACTTCGGCAGCCAGTCCGGCCTGGTCGACAGCGCACTGAACTACACCACCGCGCTGAGCATGAACTGCCGCCGGCGCACCGCCTGGCAGGTCAGCCTGGACAACGGCCAGTACGCCAGCGGCAACATCCGGCGCATGCGCAATGCCGCAGGCCAGTACCTGCGCTACGAGCTGTACCGCGACGCGGCACGCAGCCAGCGCTGGGGCAGCACCCTGAACAGCGATACCCAGACCGGCACCGGGACCGGCAGCACCCAATCGCTGACCCTGTACGGCCAGGTGCCGGCCGCACAGACCCCGCCCCCGGGCAGCTACAGCGACGTGGTCAAGGTGACTGTGACCTACTGAGAGGTAAACGCCGGCGCGGACGCGGTAAAGTTGCTGCACGGCACGCCGTTATCTGTCGCATCCTCTTGGGAATACCACCATCATGACCGCCAGCCCGTTCATGCAATCGCTGCTGCTCGCTGGCCTGTGCGCCGTCTGCGCGAGCGCGGCGGCGCAGAATCCCGGCGCGAACGAAAACACGGCGTTCCGGGTCGGCATCCGCCTGATGGGCAGCTGCGAGATCGACACCGCCGGCCGCAGCCAGCCGGGCGCGGCCGCCGCGCAGGTGGCCTGCAGCCGCCCGCTGCCCTACCAGGTCAACATCGATGGCACCGCCGCGCCCAACGCGCTGGCGCTGAGCCTGAGTCTGGCCGAAGGATTGCCGCGCCAGGATTCGCGCTACGCCACGGTCGCGTTCTAAGTGAGCGGCCGCTCTCGCGGTTGGATCGCCGGCCTGCTGCTGGCGCTGCTGCCGAGCCTGGCCGCGGCCGCCGGCGTGCGCATCAGCCCGACCATCGTGCAGATTCCGCCCGGCGCCCAGACCGCCGAGATCTGGTTGAGCAATACCCAGGACCGGACCTGGCAAGCGCAGGCCAAGCTGTACCGTTGGCACCAGGCCGAAGGCATGGAGCAATTGCAGGCGACCGACGATGTCCAGGTCAGCCCGCGCCTGATCGACGTCCCCGCGCAGGGGCGGCAGCTGCTGCGGGTGGTGCGTACCGGGCCGGCCGCGACCGACGGCGAGCTCGCCTACCGTCTGGTGCTGGAAGAACGCCCGGACGCGGACGCAGCCGCCGATCCGCGCCTGCTGCTGCGCTATTCAACCCCGGTGTTCCTGTCCCCGCCGGGTACCGCACCGGCCGCCGCGCTCAGTGCCAGCCTGGTCGCCGGCGCCTACGGCCCCGAACTGCAGGTGCGCAACCGCGGCAAGGCGCACGCGCGGCTCAGCGACCTGAGCCATGTCGGCGCCGACGGGCGCCAGCTGACCCTGTTCCACAACCTGGCCGGCTACGTGCTGGCCGGGGAACAGAAGCGCTGGCCGTTGCCGGTCGAGTTCGGGACCGCGCGCGGCGGCCATTTCGCCGCCCGGCTCGACAACCAGGCCGAGCTGCAGCCGCTGCTGGCCGAATGACCCGGCCGGCGCGCATTTGCGCGCCGGGCCGCAGCCCGTTATAGTTCCGCTGCTTTGTTGCGCCCGCCAGGGCCAGCGAACCGTCCACGTCGGACGCACCGGCGAATACACACCTGCTGCCATCGCCCGTGCCGGGGTGCTCCGCGAGGAGTTCGGTCACGGAGGCTGCAGGGAGGCCCAACCCCGGAATCGTCGTGCACGCCGTCGCAGGCCTGCACGTCCATGCGCGGCTTCACCCTACTTGCCCGCGCACGGCCGGTTCCCCATCAGGAGTCACTGCAATGCCCCAAGTCACCATGCGTCAGATGCTGGAAGCCGGCGTCCACTTCGGCCACCAGACCCGCTACTGGAACCCCAAGATGGCGCCGTACATCTTCGGCGCGCGCGGCAAGATCCACATCATCAACCTCGAGAAGACGGTTCCGCTGTTCAACGACGCGATGAACTTCATCTCCAGCGTCGCGCAGAAGCGCGGCACCATCCTGTTCCTGGGCACCAAGCGCAGCGCCCGCGACTCGGTGAAGGAAGAAGCCGAGCGTTGCGGCCAGCCGTTCATGACCCAGCGCTGGCTGGGCGGCACGCTGACCAACTTCCGCACCGTCAAGCAGTCGGTGGCGCGCCTGAAGGAACTGGAAGCGGCCGAAACCGACGGCACCTTCGACAAGCTGGTCAAGCACGAAGTGCTGACCCTGCGCCGCGAGCGCGAGAAGCTGCTGGCCTCGCTGGGCGGCATCAAGGAAATGAACCGCCTGCCCGACGCGCTGTTCGTCATCGACATCGGCCATGAAGACATCGCCATCAAGGAAGCCAAGAAGCTCGGCATCCCGGTGATCGCGGTGGTCGACACCAACTACAACCCGGAACTGGTGGACTACGCCATCCCGGGCAACGACGACGCCATCCGTGCCGTGCAGCTGTACGCCCGCGCCGCCGCCGACGCCGTGCTGGAAGGCAAGGCCGCCGCGCCGAACGCCGCCAGCGTGCGCGAGGAAGAGTTCAGCAGCGAAGCCGGCGACGACAAGGGCCGTGGCCCGCGCAAGAACGGCAAGAAGGCCGAAGAAGCCGCCGCTCCCGCCGCCGAGTAATCGGCGCGCCATGCGATTGCGCGAGCATGCGCAGTCGCCACCCGGCGCGCGCTGCGCGCCCGGGTCCGCGGGCGCCGCAAGCGCCCGTTTCCCAGAATTCCCGGCCGGCCGCAAACCGGCCCTTTCCCACCTTTTGTGAGGTCACCCCGTGGAAATCACCGCTTCCCTGGTCAAGGAACTGCGCGAGCGCACCGGCGCCGGCATGATGGAATGCAAGAAGGCGCTCACCGAGAACGCCGGCCATATCGACAACGCCGCCGAGTGGCTGCGCAAGTCGGGCCTGGCCAAGGCCGACAAGAAGGCCGACCGCGTCGCCGCCGAAGGCCGCATCGCGATGGCCCAGGACGGCGGCAAGGCCGTGCTGGTCGAGATCAACTCCGAGACCGACTTCGTCGCCAAGGACAACAACTTCCTGGCCTTCACCGAAGCCGTGTCCCAGGCTGCGCTGAACTCCGGCGCTGCCGATGCCGAAGCGCTGAAGAGCGCCAAGCTGCCCGGCGGCGAGACCGTCGAGGAAGCCCGCGCCGCGGTCATCGCCAAGGTCGGCGAGAACGTGCAGGTGCGCCGCCTGGCGCGCATCGACAGCGCCAACAACGTCGCCGCCTACGTGCACGGCGGCCGCATCGGCGTGCTGGTCGAGATCAAGGGCGGCGACATCGAGCTGGCCCGCGGCATCGCCATGCACATCGCGGCAATGAACCCGCCGCACGTGAAGGCGTCCGACGTCCCGGCCGACTTCGTCGCCAAGGAAAAGGAAATCGAGCTGGCCAAGATGTCGGAAAAGGACAAGGCCAAGCCGGCCGACATCCTGGAGAAGATCATCAGCGGCAAGATCGCCAAGATCGTCAACGAAGTCACCCTGTACGGCCAGCCCTACGTGCTGAACACCGACCAGAGCGTGGAGCAGGCGGTCAAGGCCGCCGGTGCCGACGTGGTCGGTTTCCAGCGCCTGGCCGTGGGCGAAGGCATCGAGAAGGTGGTGGAAGACTACGCCGCCGAAGTGATGAAGCAGGCCGGCCTGGCCTGAGTCCGGCCCGTCCGCAGAAAAAAAGCCGCGCATGTCGCGGCTTTTTTTTCGCCAGTGGTACGCTCTGCGGGCAGGGACGCATCGCTGTCCCCATCACACTCCCCGCGGAACCGCATGCGCCCTGAACTCGAAGCCATCCTGGCTCACTCCCGAAACCTGCCCTCGCCGCCCGGGATTGCGCTGCGCATCATCGACCTGGCCCAGGATCCGGACGTCGATCTGGCCACCACCGCCGACACCATCGCGATGGACATGGCGCTGAGCGCGCGCATGCTGCGCATCGCCAATTCGCCGCTGTACGCCAGCCGGCGCCGCATCGACAACCTCGGCCAGGCGCTGACCATGCTCGGGCTCAACGCCGCGCTGAGCCTGGCGCTGGGCTTCTCGATGGTGCAGAGCCTGCGCGACGGTGCCGGTGCCGGCGACCTGCAGGAACGGGTCTGGCGGCGCAGCGTGCTGTCGGCGCTGGCCAGCCGCCTGCTCGGCCAGGCCATGGGCCTGCGCAAGCAGGAGGAACTGATGCTGGCCGGGCTGCTGCAGGACATGGGCGCGCTGGCCCTGCTGCACATCTGCCACGACGACTACGCGCCGCTGCTGCGCGAAGCCGGCGGCAGCGGCAGCGAGACCCTGATCGCCATGGAACGCGAGCGGCTCGGCTGCGACCACGCCGAGGTCGGCGCCTGGCTGGCGCAGAAGTGGAAGCTGCCCGGTTACCTGCAGCGCAGCATCGGCCACAGCGCCGGCACCGAACTGGCGCCGGACACCTTCGGCAAGTGCGTACTGCTGTCCGGCAGCGTCGCCGACATCTGGCTGAGCACAGACGTCGACGCCGCGCGCTGCCTGGCGATGGAGCGCGCCTATCGCGAACTGCAGCTGGACAGCCGCCGCTTCGACGAGGTGATCGCCGGCATGGCCGAAGCCTTGCCGGTCATCGGCCCGATCTTCGACGTGCGCATCGCGCAGCCGGAGCGGATCGACGCGATCATCAGCCATGCCCGCGAACTGATGGTGCTGCGCAACCTGCGGCAGATCCAGGAAGCCACCCTCGCCCGGCACCAGGCCGACGAATCGGAGCACCGCGCGCGGCGCCTGGCCGAGCAGGCCAGCCGCGACGCGCTGACCGGGGTGTACAACCGGCACCAGCTGGACATCCTGCTCAGCCAGCAGTTCGACCTGGCCAGCCGCCACGACTGGCCGCTGTCGATCGCCTTCATCGACTTGGACGACTTCAAGAAGATCAACGACGCCCATGGCCACCTGATCGGCGACCAGGTGCTGCGCGCGTTCGCGCAGGCCCTGCAGCCGCTGTTGCGCGGCAGCGACACCGTGGCGCGCTTCGGCGGCGAGGAATTCCTGGTGCTGCTGCCCAACACCAGCGAGGAGGCCGCGCTGAGCGTGATCAAGCGCGTGCTCATCGAGATCGTGCAGCGGCCGATGGTCGAATTGCAGAGCGGGCCGCTGCACATCAGCTTCTCCGCCGGCGTCGCCACCCAGGGCGGGCGCGAGCGCTTCGGCACCGCGCAGGAACTGCTGCAGGCCGCCGACGACATGCTCTACAGTTCCAAGCACGGCGGCCGCAACCGCGTCACCGCGCGCTCGTTCCGCGACACCCTGGCCTGAACCGGGCCACTGCACGCACGCATGCGCGCGGCAGATTCCGCGCCGCGCTTCGGCTAGAATCTCGTGGTTTGCCCGTCCCCCACGAGGTCACCATGTCCCAGCTCGCCTATCGCCGCATCCTGTTGAAACTTTCCGGCGAAGCGCTGATGGGGGATGGGGATTACGGCATCGATCCCAAGGTCATCAACCGCCTGGCGCATGAAGTGATCGAGGCGCAGCAGGCCGGCGCGGAAGTGGCGCTGGTGATCGGCGGCGGCAACATCTTCCGCGGCGCCGGCCTGGCCGCTGGCGGCATGGACCGGGTCACCGGCGACCACATGGGCATGCTGGCCACCGTCATCAACGCGCTGGCGATGCAGGACGCGCTGGAAAAGCTCGGCGCCAAGGTGCGCGTGATGAGCGCGATCAAGATCAACGACGTGTGCGAGGACTTCATCCGCCGCCGCGCGATCCGCCACCTGGAAAAGGGCCGCATCGCGATCTTCGCCGCCGGCACCGGCAATCCGTTCTTCACCACCGACTCCGGCGCGGCGCTGCGCGCGATCGAGATCGGCGCCGACCTGCTGCTGAAGGCGACCAAGGTCGATGGCGTGTACGACAAGGACCCGAAGAAGCACGCCGATGCGGTGCGCTTCGACAGCCTGACCTACGACGAAGTGATCGCGCGCAACCTGGAAGTGATGGACACCGCCGCCTTCGCGCTGGCCCGCGACAGCGACCTGCCGCTGCGCATCTTCAACATGGGCCAGCCCGGCGAGCTGCTGAAGATCCTGCATGGCGCGGAGATCGGGACGCTGGTCAAGGGACGTAGCTGATAACGGCCGGGATTGGGGATTCGGGATTCGGGATTCGCAAACGCGACAGCCGCTAGCATGCGCCGTTGCGAGGCGCTCGCGGCAGACAAGCTGCTGCAGTGCGCAACGCTTTAGCGAATCCCCAATCCCCAATCCCCAATCCCGGCACCACGCTGTTCCCGGCTATAATCGTCCGATTCAGATTCAGCACGGACACCGGCGATGCTCAACGAAATCAAACAAGACGCACAGACCCGCATGGCCAAGAGCATCGATGCGCTGCGCCATACGCTCATCAAGGTGCGTACCGGCCGCGCTTCGACCGCTCTGGTCGAACACCTGAAAGTCAATTACTACGGTTCGGAAATGCCGCTGAGCCAGGTCGCCAGCGTGGCCGTGGCCGATGCCCGCTCGCTGACCATCAGCCCGTGGGAAAAGCAGATGGTCAGCGCGGTCGAGAAGGCGATCCTGGCCTCCGACCTGGGCCTGACCCCGAACACCTCCGGCACCACCATCCGCCTCAACCTGCCCGCGCTGACCGAAGAGCGCCGCCGCGAGCTGTCCAAGGTCGTGCATAGCGAAGGCGAGGACAGCAAGGTCGCGATCCGCAACATCCGCCGCGACGCCAACCAGCAGATCAAGGATCTGCTGAAGGACAAGAGTGTCACCGAGGACGAGGCGCGCGCCGCCGAGGACGACATCCAGAAGCTGACCGACAAGGCGATCAAGGACGTCGACGACGTGGTCAAGGGCAAGGAACAGGAACTGATGGCGGTCTGAGCCTGCGCCTCGCGGCCATGCCTTCGGACCCCTCTTCCATGTCCCTGCCCCGCCACATCGCCATCATCATGGATGGCAACGGCCGCTGGGCGCAGCGCCGCCGCCGGCCGCGCGTGATCGGCCACCGCGCCGGCGCGCGCGCGGTCAACCGCACCATCGACTTCTGCCTGGAGCGCGGCATCCCCGCGCTGACCCTGTTCGCCTTCTCCAGCGAGAACTGGGGCCGGCCGCAGGAAGAAGTGGACGCGCTGATGAAGCTGTTCCTGCACGCGCTGGATCGCGAGGTCGAGGAACTGCAGCGGCGCGGCGTGCGCGTGCGCTTCATCGGCGACCGTTCGCGCTTCGCGCCGTCGCTGCGCCAGCGCATGGCCCAGGCCGAAGCCGGCACCGAGCACAACCAGGCCCTGCACCTGTCGATCGCGGCCAGCTATGGCGGCCGCCAGGACATCGCGCAGGCCGCGCGGGCGCTGGCCGAAGAGGTCGCGGCCGGACGCCTGCGCCCCGAGCAGATCGACGAGAGCCTGCTGTCGGCGCACATGGCGCTAGCCGACCTGCCGCCGCCGGACCTGTTCATCCGCACCGGCGGCGACGTGCGCATCAGCAATTTCCTGCTGTGGCAGCTGGCCTACACCGAACTGTGGTTCACCGAAACCCTCTGGCCCGAGTTCGGCGCCGAGGTGCTGCAACAAGCCCTGGACGACTACGCCAGCCGCGAGCGGCGTTTCGGCCTGACCAGCGCGCAAGTCGCCCCGGCGACGGAGAACACATCCGCATGACCCGTACCCGTGTCATCGCCGCGCTGATCATGGCCCCGCTGGCCATTTGCGCCATCCTGCTGCTGCCGACGCAATGGCTGGCGGCCCTGGCCGCGCTGATCTTCCTGATCGGCCTGTGGGAGTGGCTGAAGCTGGCGGAGGTCGACGACACCTTGCCGCGCACCATCCTGCTGGTGCTGAACCTGCTGCTGATGGTGCTGCTGGTGTGGGCCTCGGCCGGCTCGCTGGTGCTGTTCCAGCTGACCACCCTGGTCGGCGTCGGCTGGTGGTGCGTGGCGCTGCTGTGGCTGCGCTTCTTCCAGTTCGGCTCCGACCACGCCACCTACGCGCGGGTGTTCAAGCTCGCCGCCGGTACCCTGGCGATCGTCCCGGCCTGGGCCGCGCTGGGCCTGATCCATGCCAGCGAACCGAACGGGCACCGCTGGCTGCTGACCGCACTGGTCACGGTGTGGGCCGCCGATTCCGGCGCCTACTTCGCCGGGCGCCAGTTCGGCAAGCACAAGCTGGCGCCGCGGATCAGCCCCAACAAGACCGTCGAAGGCCTGATCGGCGGGCTGCTGGCCGGCCTGATCTGCGCCGCCGGCTTCGGCTGGCTGGCCGGGGTCACCCTGCCGCAGTTGCCCGGCCTGCTGATCGTGGCCGCGGTCAGCGTGCTGGCCTCTGTGGTCGGCGACCTGTTCGAGAGCCTGCTCAAGCGCCACGTCGGCGCCAAGGACTCGGGCAACGTGATCCCCGGCCATGGCGGCGTGCTGGACCGCGTCGACGGCGTGCTGGCGGCACTGCCGATCTTTGCGCTGGGTAAAGAGATCTTCGGATTCTGAACATGGCCGACGCCGTCCGCTCCATCGCCGTGCTCGGCGCCACCGGCTCGATCGGCGCCTCCGCGCTGGACGTGATCGCGCGCCATCCGCAGCGGCTGCGCGCCAGCGTGCTGGCCGCCGGCAGCAACGTCGCCGGGCTGCTGGAGCTGTGCGCCGCGCACCGGCCGGCGCACGCGGTGATCGCCGACCCGGCCCTGTACCCGGCGCTGCGCGACGGCCTGCGCGATGCCGGGCTGCGCACCGAAGCGCATGCCGGCGCCGCCGCGCTGGAGCAACTGGTGGCCAGCGACGCCTGCGACAGCGTGGTCGCCGCCATCGTCGGTGCCGCCGGCCTGCCCTCGACCCTGGCCGCGGCCCGCGCCGGCAAGCGCCTGCTGCTGGCCAACAAGGAATCGCTGGTGCTGGCCGGCGAGCTGGTCACCGCCACGGCCGCCGCGGCCGGCGCCGAGATCATCCCGATCGACAGCGAACACAGCGCGATCTTCCAGTGCCTGCGCTCGCGCCAGACCGGCGCCGAAGTGCGGCGGGTACTGCTGACCGCTTCCGGCGGCCCATTCCGCGGCTGGGACCGCGCCCGCCTGCAGGGCGTGACCCCGGCGCAGGCGGTGGCGCATCCGAAGTGGTCGATGGGCCCGAAGATCTCGGTCGACTCGGCCACCCTGATGAACAAGGGCCTGGAAGTGATCGAGGCGCACCACCTGTTCGCGCTGCCGCCTTCGCGCATCGAGGTGCTGGTGCACCCGCAGAGCCTGGTGCACTCGCTGGTGGAGTTCATCGACGGTTCCACCTTGGCGCAGATGGGTTTGCCGGACATGCGCACCACCCTGGCGGTGGGTTTGGGCTGGCCGCAGCGGATCGAATCCGGGGTCGCCGGACTGGACCTGCTGGCCCATGGCCGCCTGGACTTCGAACCCGCGGACCTGGAGGCCTTCCCCTGCCTGGGCCTGGCCTGGCGCGCGATGCAGGTCGGCGGCAGCGCCCCGGCGATCCTGAATGCGGCCAACGAAGTGGCTGTTTCAGCTTTTCTTCAGGGCCGTATCGGTTTCCTATCGATTCCTGCGCTGGTCGAGAACGCCCTGACCGTGCTGCCCGCGGGCGCGGCCGACTCCCTGGACGCGCTGCTGGCGGCGGACGCGCAATCGCGCAAGATCACCGAACTCGCCATTGCCCGCCAGCCTGCCCATGTCTGACACGCACGCCCCTATGAGCCACGCGCATGGGTGACTTCATCGGGTCCGTCTGGTGGATGATCGTCAGCCTGGGCATCCTGGTGACCTTCCACGAGTTCGGCCACTTCTGGGTCGCCCGCCGCTGCGGGGTCAAGGTGCTGCGCTTCTCGGTGGGCTTCGGCAAGCCGCTATGGTCGTACTACGACCGCCACGGCACGGAGTTCGCGATCGCCGCGATTCCGCTCGGCGGCTACGTGAAGATGCTCGACGAACGCGAGGGCGAGGTCGCCCCGGCCGAGCGCGACCAGGCCTTCAACAACAAGAGCGTGTGGCAGCGCATCGCCATCGTCGCCGCCGGCCCGATCGCCAATCTGGTGCTGTGCGTGGCGCTGCTGTGGGCGATGTTCGTGATCGGCAAGCAGGATTACGCGGCGGTGGTCGGCCGCGCCGAGGGCCTGGCGCTGCAGGCCGGGCTGCAGCCTGGCGAGCGCATCGTGCGCATCGGCAAGCGCGAGGTCTCCAGCTGGAGCGATGCCAGCATGCAGCTGACCGTGGCGGCGATGGACGCCGCCGACGTGCGCATCCAGACCGAGGACACGCGCGACGGCGCCAGCCGCGTGCATACGCTGCGCCTGTCGCAGCTGCCTGCCGGCTTCGACGAACAGCAGGTGCCGCGCCTGGCCGGCCTCACCTGGCGGTTCAGCCTGCAGCCGGCGATCGTCGCCAAGGTGACCCCGGGTTCGGCCGCCGACGGCGTGCTGCGCCCCGGCGACCTGATCCTGGCGGTGGATGGCGCCTCGGTCGCCGGCGCCGACCAGGTCGCGCCGCAGGTCCGGACGCTGGCCAAGAACGGCGGCAGCGGCCTGGTCGAGGTCGAGCGCAACGGCGAACGGCTGGCGCTGGAGGTGCGTCTCACCCCCAGCAAGGACCCGCGCCTGAAGGGCCTGTCCCTGGGCGTGGACCTTGGCCAGGAGGACCGCCCGCCGCCGGCGTTCGACGCCAAGCTGCAGTACGGCCCGCTGGCGGCGATCCCGGTCGCGTTCCGCGAAACCGGCAAGCTGGCCGGGGATACCCTGGGGCTGATCCGGCGCATGCTGACCGGACAGGCCTCGATCAAGAACGTGTCCGGGCCGATCACCATCGCCAAGGTGGCCAACGTCTCGGCCCAGCAGGGGCCGGACTGGTTCCTATATTTCCTGGCGCTGCTGTCGCTGAGCCTGGCGATCATGAACCTGCTGCCGATTCCAATCTTGGACGGCGGGCACTTGCTGTATTACCTTATTGAGTTGGTCAAGGGCAGCCCGCTGAGCGAGCGTGCCATGGCTGCGGGGCAGTTCGTCGGTCTGACGATGCTGGCCGGGCTGATGGGGTTGGCGTTTTACAACGACATCTTCGGCCAGGTCCTGCGATGAACCCGATGCTGATCCACTCGACCCCGCTGTCGTCGTCTTACGCCGGCGCCCATGCAACAACGATATCGACCTCTACCGGACGTGACATGACGAGATTTCCCACTCGCCGCCTGCTAGCCCTCGCCCTCGCCGCCAGCCTCAGCTTGCCGGTTCTGGCCCAGGCGACGGAGCCCTTCACCGCCAGCGACATCCGCGTCGACGGGTTGCAACGCATCTCCTCCGGCACCGTGTTCACCTATCTTCCGGTGGAACGCGGCGACACGGTCGACGACGCCAAGGTCGGCGAAGCGATCCGCGCGCTGTACCGCACCGGCTTCTTCGAGGACGTGCAGGTCGATCGCCAGGGCAACATCCTGGTGGTCACGGTCAAGGAACGTCCGGCGATCAACAAGCTGACCGTCACCGGCAACAAGGACATCAAGAGCGAAGAGCTGCTCAAGGGCCTGTCCGACATCGGCCTGACCGAGGGCGGCACCTTCGACCGGCTGAGCCTGGACCGGGTGACCCAGGAACTGACACGCCAGTACAACAACCGCGGCAAGTACAACGTCGAGATCACTCCGACGGTGAGCCCGCTGGATCGTAACCGGGTCGACGTGGCGATCGCGATCAAGGAAGGCAAGGCCGCCAAGATCCAGCACGTCAACCTGATCGGCACCGAGAAGTTCGCCACCGACGACATCCTGGAGAACTGGGAGTCGCGCGAGCACAACTGGCTGTCGTGGTACCGCCGCGACGACCAGTACTCCAAGGAAAAGCTGTCCGGCGACCTGGAGAAGCTCAACTCCTGGTACCTGGACCGCGGCTACGTCGATTTCAGCGTCGATTCCACCCAGGTGGCGATCAGCCCCGACAAGCGCGACATGTACCTGACCGCCGGCATAACCGAGGGCGAGCAGTACAAGATCTCCGACATCAAGGTCACCGGCGACACCGTGCTGCCGCAGGAAGAGGTCGAGAAGCTGGTGATCCCGAAGCCGGGCGACACCTTCTCGCGCGCGCTGCTGGAATTCAGCTCCGACGCGATCACCAACACCTTGAGCAACATCGGCTACGCCTTCGCCAAGGTCAACCCGGTCCCCACCACCGACCGCGAGAAGCGCACCGTCGCGATCAACCTGCAGGTGGTGCCGGGCCCGCGCGTGTCGGTCCGCCGCATCGTGTTCAAGGGCAACACCCGCACCTCCGACGAAGTGCTGCGCCGCGAGATGCGCCAGTTCGAGAACAGCTGGTACTCGCAGGCCGCGATCGACCGTTCCAAGGTCCGCCTGCAGCGCCTGGGCTACTTCGAAGCGGTGGACGTGGAAACGCCGCCGGTGCCGGGCAGCAACGACAAGGTCGACGTGGTCTACAGCGTCAAGGAAACCACCTCGGGCAGCTTCACCTTCGGCCTGGGCTATTCGCAGACCTACGGCGTCACCACCTCGATCCAGCTGTCGCAGAACAACTTCCTGGGCGGCGGCAACCGCGTCTCGGTGGACGCCTCGCGCAGCAGCTACCAGGAGCGCTACGCGTTCTCCTACACCAACCCGTTCTTCACCGACGACGGCGTGTCGCTGGGCTACAACATCTCCTACCGCAAGCTGGACTACTCCGACTTCGGTACCGCCCAGTACAACAGCAAGAACGGCGCGGCGCAGATGATCTTCGGCGTGCCGATCACCGAGAACGACACCGTCTCGCTGATGTTCGGCATCGACAGCAACCAGATCACCACCTATCCCGGCTACACGCCGCAGGCGATCATCAACTACATCGACGCGATCGGGCAGAAGACCTTCCACGCCTGGCGCAGCGAACTTGGCTGGGCGCGCGACACCCGCAACGACTACTTCATGCCGACCCGCGGCATGTACCAGCGTGTGGGCCTGGAAGCCACCCTGCCCGGCTCCACCGTCGAGTACTGGAAGCTGAACTACCAGATCTCCAAGTACTGGCCGATCATCCCGTCGATCGTGCTCAACACCCGCGCCGAGTTCGGCTACGGCGACAGCTACGGCAGCGACGTCAGCCGCACCATCACCAACGCCGACGGCACCACCCGCACGGTCACCGCGTCGGGCCTGCCGTTCTACGAGAACTTCTACGCCGGCGGCACCAACTCGGTGCGCGGCTTCGAGGACAACACCCTCGGTCCGCGTTCGGAAGCCACCGCCTCGTACAGCCGCGGGCAGCCGCTGGGTGGCTCGTTCAAGACCGTGGGCTCGGCGGAACTGTACTTCCCGAAGCTGTTCGACAGCCCTTCGGCGCGCGTCTCCGCGTTCGTCGACGTCGGCAACGTGTTCAACGGCGTCGACAACTACAAGACCAACGAACTGCGCGCCTCCACCGGCGTGGCGTTGCTGTGGCGCGCACCGGTCGGCCCGATCTCGATCAGCTACGCGCTGCCGCTGAAGAAGGAAGACAACGACGAGATCGAGCGTCTGCAGTTCACCTTTGGTGGGCAGTTCTAGGAACTGCCCACCCGCCGCCAGGGCGCTGCCCTGGCGGCCCCATGCTCCCGCTGCGCGGGAGCATGGGCCCCGGGGGCTTGGCCTTCCAAATCCCCGCGCCTTCGGCGCGCCCCCTTTACTAAAGGGGGGAGCGCGTCATCGCGTTCGCGCTGACGCCCCACGATTCGCTGCGCGAATCGCGGGCCCCGGCTCGTCTTCTCCCAAATCCCCGCGCCTGTCGGCGCGCCCCCTTTACTAAAGGGGGCTTGTCTGCGCTCAGTTGGCTGCGCTCTTGGCCTGGGCATGAGCAGGTCTTTTCTGCAGTCGGCAAGCGGCGGCTGATCGGGCCGCGCAGGCCCGCTGCGCAGGGGCAGCATGACCGTGCCGATGGCACACGGTAGAATCGCTGCGTGAATACTCCTTCCCATACCGCACACGAGATCGCCGAGCGCTTCGGCTTGCAGTTGCATGGCGACGGCGCGGTCGCCGTGCATGGCGTCGCCACGTTGGCGCATGCCGGTCCCGGCCAGCTCAGTTTCCTCGCCAATCCGCGCTATCGCGCGCAGCTCGCCGACAGCTCCGCGGCGGTGGTGGTGCTGCGTGCCGACGATGCCGAAGCGGCGCCCGGTACCGCGCTGATCGCGCGCGATCCGTATGTCGCCTTCGCCAAGATCGCCGCGCTGTTCGACGTGGCGCCGGCGCGGCCGCCCGGCATCCATCCCAGCGCCAGCATCGACCCCAGCGCGCAGATCGCCGCCGGCGCGCATATCGGCGCCTTCGTCAGCATCGGCGCGCGCAGCGTGATCGGCGACGGCTGCGTGATCGGTCCGGGCTGCGTGATCGGCGACGATTGCCAGCTCGGCGACGGCTGCGAACTGATCGCCCGCGTCACCCTGGTCACCCGGGTGCGGCTGGGCAAGCGCGTGCGCATCCATCCCGGCGCGGTGCTCGGCGCCGATGGCTTCGGCCTGGCGATGGACGCCGGCCACTGGATCAAGGTGCCGCAGCTCGGCGGCGTGTCGATCGGCGACGATTGCGAGATCGGCGCCAACGCCTGCGTCGATCGCGGCGCGCTGGAAGACACCACGCTCGAGGAAGACGTGCGCCTGGACAACTTGGTGCAGGTCGCGCACAACGTGCACATCGGCGCGCACAGCGCGATCGCCGGCTGCACCGGCATCGCCGGCAGCGCCAAGATCGGCCGCTACTGCATGCTCGGCGGCGCGGTCGGCGTGGTCGGCCACCTGGAAATCTGCGACAAGGTGGTGATCACCGGCAAGTCGGTGGTGCGCAATTCCATCCATGAGCCGGGCGAATATTCCTCCGGCACCCCGTTGACCGACAACCGCACGTGGCGCAAGAACGCCGCGCGCTTCAAGCAGCTCGATGCCCTGGCCCGTCGCATCCTGTCTGTAAGCAAGGAGAAGCAATGAGCCACGACCAGACCCTGCCGGACATCCTGCAGATCCAGAAGTTGATCCCGCACCGCTACCCGTTCCTGCTGGTGGACAAGGTGGTGTCGCTCGACTTCGAGAATCGCAAGATCGTCGCGCACAAGAACGTCAGCGTGAACGAGCCGTTCTTCCAGGGCCACTTCCCCGGCCAGCCGATCATGCCCGGCGTGCTGATCATCGAGGCGCTGGCCCAGGCCGGCGGGATACTGACCCAGCTCGCGCTGGGCCGCGATGCGCAGTCCAAGCTGTTCTACATGGTCAAGGTCGACAACGCCCGCTTCAGCAGCCAGGTCGTGCCCGGCGATGTGCTCGAGTTGCACGTGCAGATCAAGCGGGTGATCCGCAACATGGCCGTGTACTACGGCGAAGCCAAGGTGGACGGCAAGGTCGTCGCCTGCGCCGAGGTGCTGTGCGCCGGCACCCGCGAATGAGCCAGGCAGGAGACCTGCAATGAGCGACAACGCCCCTCTCATCCATCCCACCGCGGTGATCGACCCGTCGGCGACGCTGGCGGCGGACGTGCGCGTCGGCGCCTTCACCCTGATCGGCGCCGAGGTCGAGATCGGCGAAGGCAGCGTGATCGGCCCGCACTGCAGCATCGTCGGCCCGACCAAGATCGGCCGCGGCAACCACCTGGTCGGCCACGTCGCGCTGGGCGGCGATCCGCAGGACAAGAAGTTCGCCGGCGAACGCACCGAACTGGTGGTCGGCGACCGCAACGTGATCCGCGAGTTCGTCACCGTCAACCGCGGCACCGGCCACGGCGGCGGCATCACCCGCGTCGGCAGCGACAACTGGTTCCTGGCCTACACCCACATCGCCCACGACTGCGTGGTCGGCGACCATTGCGTGTTTTCCAACAACGCCACCCTGGCCGGGCATGTCGAAATCGGCGACTACGTGATCATCAGCGGCTTCGCCGGCGCGCACCAGTTCTGCCGCATCGGCGATCACGCCTTCCTCGCCATGGGCGCGCTGGTCAATGGCGACGTGCCGCCGTTCACCATGGTCGGCGGCAACTCGCTGGGCCGCCCGCGCGGCATCAACAGCGAAGGCCTCAAGCGCCGCGGTTTCGACACCGAGCGCCTGGCCGCGATCAAGCGCGCCTACCGCGCGCTGTACGTGGCCGGCCTGCCGCTGGCCGAGGCCAAGCAGCAACTGGCGGTGCTGGCCGAAAGCAGCGAGGACGTGCGCGCGATGCTGGAATTCATCGAAGCCAGCGAGCGGCCGTTGTTGCGATGAGTGCCGGGAATGGGGAATCGGGAATGGGGAATGGGAAGAGCGGTAGCCCGCCCGGCCACGGTCCCGCTCTTGCCTCACCCATTCCCCATTCCCCATTCCCCATTCCCGGCGCAGCAGCCAAGCTGCGCATCGCCCTGGTCGCCGGCGAAGCCTCCGGCGATCAGCTTGGCGCCGGGCTGATCGAGGCGTTGCGCGCGCGCTATCCGGATGCCGAATTCGCCGGCATCGGCGGCGATGCGATGCGCAACACCGGTTGCCAGACCTGGTTCGATGCCAGCGAGCTGGCGGTGATGGGCCTGATGGAGGTGCTGCGGCATCTGCCGCGGCTGCTGAAACTGCGCCGCGAGCTGCGCCAGCGCCTGCTGGACTGGCGCCCGGACGTGTTCGTCGGCATCGACGCGCCCGACTTCAACCTCGGCGTGGAGCGCTGGCTCAAGCAGCGCGGCATCCGCACCGTGCATTACGTGAGCCCGTCGGTATGGGCTTGGCGCGAGCGGCGCGCGGCCAAGATCGGCGCCAGCGCCGACCGGGTGCTGTGCCTGTTCCCGATGGAACCGCCGATCTACGCCAGGCATGGCGTGGATGCGCGCTTCGTCGGCCACCCGATGGCCGACGCGATCGCGCTGCACGAGGACCGCGATGCGGCGCGCGCCGAACTCGGCCTGCCGGCCGGCGCGACCGTGCTGGCGGTGCTGCCGGGCAGCCGCCTGGGCGAGATCGGCCGGCTCGGCGATACCTTCTTCGCCGCCGCCTGGCAGGTACTGCAGCAGACGCCGGGCGCGCACGTGGTGGTGCCGGCGGCCAATCCCGCATGCAAGGCCTTGCTGGCCGAGCAGCTGTCGCGCTCGGCGTTGCCGGTGGTGTATTCGCACCTGCTCGACGGCCAGGCCCGCACCGCCCTGCTCGCCGCCGACGTGGTGCTGCTGGCGTCCGGTACCGCGACGCTGGAGGCGATGCTGGTGAAGCGGCCGATGGTGGTCGGCTACAAGGTCGCGCCGCTGACCTACCGCATCGTCAAGGCGCTGGGCCTGCTGAAGGTCGACCGCTACGCGCTGCCCAACATCCTCGCCGGCCGCGACCTGGCGCCGGAACTGATGCAGGACGCCTGCACCCCGGACGCGCTCGCCGCCGCGCTGCTGCACTGGCTGCGCGACCCGCAGGCGGTGGCCGCGCTGCAGCCCGAGTACGCGCGCCTGCACCAGTTGCTGCGCCAGGACGCCTCGGCGCGTGCGGCCGACGCGGTGCTCGAGTTGCTTTGGGGCCGGGATTCGGGATTCGGGATTCGGGATTCGGGAGCGGCGTCATGAAGTCTTCCGGCGGATCCGGCTCGCTGTTCCAATCCCCAATCCCCAATCCCCAATCCCGGCTCTACGCTGGCGTCGACGAAGCCGGGCGCGGGCCGCTGGCCGGGCCGGTGGCGGTGGCAGCGGTGGTGTTCGATCCGGCGCGCACCCGCATCAACGGCCTGGACGATTCCAAGCAGCTGACCGCCGCGCGCCGCGAGACGCTGTACGCGCGCATCGTCGAGCGTGCGCTGGCCTGGCAGGTGGTGCTGATCGAGGCCGAGGAGATCGACCGGCTGAACATCTACCAGGCCACCATGCTGGGCATGCGCCGTGCGGTCGAAGGCGTGGCGCACGTGGCCGGGTTCGCGCGCATCGACGGCAACCGGGTGCCCAAGGGCCTGCCCTGCGCCGCCGAGGCGCTGATCGGCGGCGACGGCCTGGACCGCGCGATCATGGCCGCCTCGATCGTGGCCAAGGTCACCCGCGACCACATCATGCAACGCCTGCACGAACAGCATCCGCACTACGGCTTCGACCTGCACAAGGGCTACGCCACCCCGGCGCACCTGGCCGCGCTGGCCGCGCATGGCCCGTGCGCGCAGCATCGGCGCAGTTTCGCGCCGGTCAGGATGGCGCTGGCGGGCCGGGAGTCGGAAGTGGAGATTCGGGGTTCGATGGAGTCACTGCAACTCGCTTAGACGTGCAAGCTGGATCTGCAGCGACGGTACGCGGCGCAGCACTGCCTGAGACTGCGACGAATCCCCAATCCCGACTCCCGAATCCCGGCTGTCAAGCCTTGCCCGTCTCCGCCCCCGCCGCTAACCTGCCCGGGCATCGTTCTGGTTCCGCATGTCCACTTCCCGCTTCGCTCATCTGCACGTCCACACCGAGTTCTCGCTGGCGGATTCGACCATCCGTGTGCCCGAGAAACCGGATCAGGCCGACCCGAAGAAAGCCAAGCAGGCCAACCTGCTCAGCCGTTCGGTCGAACTGGAGTTGCCCGCGCTCGCGGTCACCGACCTGAACAACCTGTTCGCGCTGGTCAAGTTCTACAAGGCCGCCGAAGCCGTGGGCATCAAGCCGATCGCCGGCGCCGACCTGCTGATCGCCGACAGCCCCGGCGAGACGCCGTGGCGGCTCACCGTGCTGTGCCGCAACCGCGACGGCTACCTGAGCCTGTCGCGCCTGCTGACCCGTGCCTGGCTGGAAGGCCAACGCAACGAAGGCGGCGTGGCGATCCGCCCGGAGTGGCTGCAGACCGGCAGCGACAATCTGTTCGCGCTGGCCGGGCGCGACAGCCTGGCCGGACGCCTGGCCAGCGAAGGCCGCCACGACCTGGCCGAGCAGCAACTGGCCGACTGGCAACGCATCTTCGGCGACGGCCTGCACCTGGAACTGACCCGCACCGGCCGCGACGGCGAGGAAGCGTTCAACCAGTTCGCGCTGCACGCTGCCGGCATGCGTGGCTTGCCGGTGGTGGCCAGCAACGACGTGCGCTTCCTGTACGCCAGCGACTTCGCCGCGCACGAGGCGCGCGTGTGCATTTCCTCCGGCCGCGTGCTCGACGATCCCAAGCGCCCGCGCGACTACAGCGACCAGCAATACCTGAAGTCGCCTGAGGAAATGGCCGCGCTGTTCGCCGACATTCCCGACGCGCTCGACAACACCCTGGCGCTGGCGCAGCGCTGCAACATCGAGATGCAGCTGGGCACCTACTTCCTGCCCGCGTATCCGGTGCCCGACAACGAGACGCTGGACAGCTGGATCCGCAGCCAGTCGCGCGACGGCCTGGCCGCGCGCCTGGAGAAGAATCCGCTGGCGCCGGGCAAGACCCGCCAGGACTACGTCGACCGGCTCGAGTTCGAGCTGGACACGATCATCAAGATGGGCTTCCCCGGCTACTTCCTGATCGTGGCCGACTTCATCCAGTGGGGCAAGAACCAGGGCATTCCGATCGGCCCGGGCCGCGGCTCCGGCGCCGGCTCGCTGGTGGCGTGGGCGCTGCAGATCACCGACCTGGATCCGCTGCCGTACAACCTGCTGTTCGAGCGCTTCCTCAATCCCGAACGCGTGTCGATGCCCGACTTCGACATCGACTTCTGCATGGACCGCCGCGACGAGGTCATCGACTACGTCGCGCGCAAGTACGGGCGCGACCGGGTCAGCCAGATCATCACCTACGGCACCATGGCGGCCAAGGCGGTGGTGCGCGACTGCGGCCGCGTGCTCGGCTTCCCGTACGGCCTGGTCGACGGCGTGGCCAAGCTGATCCCCAACATCCTCGGCATCACGCTGAAGGACGCGATGGGCGAAGGCAAGGACAGCGAGATGGCCTCGCCGGAGCTGATCCAGCGCTACCAGAGCGAGGACGACGTCCGCGACCTGATGGACCTGGCGCGGCAGCTGGAGGACCTGACCCGCAACGCCGGCAAGCACGCAGGCGGCGTGGTCATCGCGCCGACGCCGCTATCCGATTTCTGCCCGCTGTTCGCCGAACACGATGTCGACAACCTGGGCAAGAACCCGGTCACCCAGTTCGACAAGGACGACGTCGAGCAGGTCGGCCTGGTCAAGTTCGACTTCCTCGGCCTGCGCACGCTGACCATCATCGACTGGGCGGTGAAGGCGATCAACGTGCGCCATGCGCGCGCCGGCATCCCGCCGGTGGACATCACCGCGCTCCCGCTCGACGACGCGCCCACCTACAAGGGCATCTTCGCCTCGGGCAACACCGGCGCGGTGTTCCAGTTCGAATCCTCGGGCATGCGCCGGCTGCTGAAGGACGCCAAGCCCGACCGCTTCGAAGACCTGATCGCGCTGGTGTCGCTGTACCGCCCCGGCCCGATGGACCTGATCCCGGACTTCAACGCGCGCAAGCACGGCCAGCAGGAGATCATCTACCCCGATCCGCGCACCGAAGCGATCCTGAAAGACACCTACGGCATCATGGTGTACCAGGAGCAGGTGATGCAGATGGCGCAGATCGTCGGCGCCTACTCGCTGGGCGGCGCCGACCTGTTGCGCCGCGCGATGGGCAAGAAGGTGCCGGCGGAGATGGCCAAGCACCGCGAGATCTTCCGCGAGGGCGCGGCCAAGGGCGGCGTCGGCGAGGCCAAGGCCGACGAAATCTTCGACCTGATGGAGAAGTTCGCCGGCTACGGCTTCAACAAGTCGCACGCCGCCGCCTATGCGCTGGTCAGCTACCAGACCGCGTGGCTGAAGCGGCACTACCCGGCCGAGTTCATGGCCGCGACGCTGTCTTCGGACATGGACAACACCGACAAGGTAGTCGGCTTCCTCGACGAGGTGCGCAACCTCGGCCTGACCGTGCTGCCACCGCGGCTCAACGCCTCGGCGTACATGTTCGAAGCGGCCACGCCGGACACCATCCAGTACGGCCTGGGCGCGATCAAGGGCGTGGGCCGCGGCGCCTGCGAGGCGATCGTGGCCGAGCGCGAGCGCGGCGGCGAATACGCCTCGCTGCTGGATTTCTGCACCCGCGTGGAATCGGCCAAGCTCAACAAGCGCACCCTGGAAGCGCTGATCAACGCCGGCGCGATGGACGGGCTGGGCAGCAACCGCGCCACGCTGATGTTGCAGCTGCCGGAGGTGATGAAGGCCACCGAGCAGATGGCGCGCGAGCGCGCCTCCGGGCAGAACTCGCTGTTCGGCGGCGCCGACACCAGCGCCCCGGCCCTGCACCTGGATCTTTCGGAAAGCAAGGAATGGCCGCTGGGCCAGCTGCTGACCGGCGAGCGCGAAACGCTGGGCTTCTATCTCAGCGGCCATCCGTTCGACCCCTACCGCGAGGAAGTGCGCGAGCTGGTCGGCTGCGACCTGAGCGCGCTGGAAAAGATCTGCGCGCAATCCGGCGGCGGACGCGGTGGTGGCGGCGACGGCGAAAAACGCGCCTGGCGCCCGGAAACCAGCGCGATCCTCGCCGGCCAGGTGGTCGGCGTGCGGCGCAAGGGCGACAGCCAGGTGTTCGTGCAACTCGAGGACGGCCGCGGCCGGGTCGAGTGCAGCGCGTTCACCGACGCCATCGCCGAGTTCGGCCACCTGCTCACCCGCGACCGCATCCTGATCGTCAAGGGCGGCGTGCGCGAGGACGAATTCAACGGCGGCTATGCGATGCGCATCCGCCAATGCTGGGACTACGAACAGATCTGCACCCACCACGCGCAGCGCCTGTCGCTGCGCCTGGACCTGCGCCAGCGCAGCACCTGGCAGCGCATCGACGCGCTGCTGGCACGCCACCGCCCCGGCAAGACGCCGCTGCGCCTGGACCTGCTACTGCAATCCGAACACGGCGCCGTGGCCGGCATGCTCGACCTCAACGGCAGCCACGCGGTGCGCGTGGACCCGCAGCTGCTGGACACCCTGCGCGCCGATCCGGGCGTGCGCGCGGTGAAGGTCAAGTACAGCCCGCCGTGGGCTTGAACGGCCGGGATTCGGGATTCGGGATTGGGGATTCGTAGGAGCGGGATCCGCGCTGTCCGCAGCGGCAGGAGCCGCCCGGCTTTTTCGAATCCCCAATCCCCAATCCCGAATCCCGGCCCCCAAACCGCACGGCCCCGTACGGGCGCCGGACATCGGTTCGGCTAAACTGCGCCCCTTACGTTCACGACGGCCTCCAATGAATCCGAACTATCTCGACTTCGAGCAACCCATCGCCGATCTGGAAGCCAAGATCCAGGAACTGCGCAACGCCAGCACCGGCCCGGCGGTCAACGTCGAGACCGAGGTGCGGGCGCTGCAGGACAAGCTGCGGGTGCGCACCGCGCAGATCTTCCGCGACCTGTCGTCGTGGCAGATCTCGCAGCTGGCGCGGCATCCGCAGCGTCCGTACACGCTGGACTACATCAACGTGTTCTGCGACGAATTCCAGGAACTGGCCGGCGACCGCGCGTTCGCCGACGACAAGGCCATCGTCGGCGGCCTGGGCCGCATCGACGGGCGCCCGGTGGTCATCATCGGCCACCAGAAGGGCCGCGACACCAAGACCAAGGTCGCGCGCAACTTCGGCATGCCGCGTCCGGAGGGCTACCGCAAGGCGCTGCGGCTGATGAAGCTGGCCGAGCGCTTCAAGCTGCCGCTGCTGACCTTCATCGACACCCCCGGCGCCTATCCGGGCATCGGCGCGGAAGAACGCGGGCAGAGCGAGGCGATCGCGCGCAATCTGCTGGAGATGGCCGAACTGAAAGTGCCGGTGATCTGCACCGTGATCGGCGAAGGCGGCTCGGGCGGCGCGCTGGCGATCGGCGTCGGCGACCGCACCCTGATGCTGGAGTACGGCACCTATTCGGTGATCTCGCCGGAAGGCTGCGCCTCGATCCTGTGGAAGGACGCCGGCAAGGCCAAGGACGCCGCCGAGCAACTGGGCCTGACCGCCAAGCGCCTGTCCGCGCTGGGCCTGGTCGACAAGGTCGTGCGCGAGCCGATCGGCGGCGCACACCGCAACCCCACGCAGATGGCCAAGCGCCTGAAGGCGGTGCTGCTCAACGAACTGGACGCGCTGGAAAAGCTGCCGGTCGAGCAGTTGCTGCAGAAGCGCTACGAGCGCCTGCGCGGCTACGGGGCGTACGAAGCGGCCTGATCGCGACACAAGGAAGCGTTGTCCATGAATCCCATCGTCCTGCTGTCGCTGGCTTTGCAGTTGGCCTGCTGTGTGCACGTGGTGCGCAGCGGCCGCCCGCTGTACTGGATCTTCATCCTGCTGATCTTTTCGTATCTGGGGATCCTGATCTACGTGATCGCCGAACTGCTGCCGGAATGGCGCAACGATCCGCGCGCGCGCCGCCACCTGCGCAAGGTCGGCGCCACGCTCGATCCGAACCGCGACAAGCGCACCGCCGGCAATCGCCTGGAACTGGCCGACACCGTGGACAACCGCCGGCAACTGGCCGAGGTGCACCTGGACAACGGCGACTACGCGCAGGCGGCCGAGGTGTTCGAGAGCGGCTTGCGCGGCATCCATCGCGACGATCCGGGGCTGCTGCTGGGCCTGGCCAAGGCGCAGTTCGGCCTGGACCAGCCGGCCGCGGTGAAAGCCACGCTGGACCGGCTGATCGCCGCCAACCCGCAGTTCCGCTCGCACGACGGCCACCTGCTCTACGCGCGCGCCACCGAGGCGCTGGGCCAGACCGACGCGGCGCTGGAAGAATACGCCGCGCTCGCCGACGACTACCCCGGCGAAGAAGCGCGCGTGCGCTACGCGCAACTGCTGCAGCGCGCCGGCCAGCCGCAGCGCGCGCGCGAAGTGTTCAACGAAGCACTGAAGCGCTCCAGCCTGGCCCCGCGCTACTACCAGCGCGACCAACGCCAATGGATCGACCTGGCCCGCAGCGAACTAAAACAACTGGACAGCCGCAACGCCTAGCGGCCCGAGAAGAATCGGCACCGGGATTTTCAATCCCCAATCCCGAATCCCCGCTCAAAACGGCTTCGCCAACACCAACCAGATCACCACCAGCAGCACCAGCACCGGCACTTCGTTGAACAGGCGCAGCGCGCGCGAGGACGGCAGCGCGCGCGCCTGCGTTACGCCCTTGAGCCAGCGCCCGCTGAAGATGTAATAGCCGAGCAGCAGCCCCACAAGCCCCAGCTTGGCGTGCAGCCAGCCGCTGTGGCCGGGCGCGACCATGGTCGGAAAATCGGGCAACACCTTGTAGCCCAGCCACAGCGTCAGCCCCAGCAGCAAGGCCAGGCCGAACATCATGTGGCCGAAGCGGTACAGGCGCCGCCCCATCAGCACCAGCCGCGCCTGCACCTCCGCCTGCCCTGCGCTCTCGGCGATGTTGACCAGGATCCGCGGCAGGTAAAACACCGCCGCCATCCATGCGACCACGAACAGCAGGTGCAGGGACTTGATCCACAGATAGAGTTGCATGCGCTGGCTCCGGGTCGCTGGCGTAGGATGTCACGCCATTTTCGCCGATTCGCATCGCGCCCGCACGGACCACGACCCCGCATGGACAAACAGTACGACGCCGACTATTTCCAGCGCTGGTATCGCCGCGACGATATCGGCGGCAACGCGCGCCTGGCGCGCAAGGTCGCGCTCGCCGTGGCCCAGGCCGAGTACTACCTGGAACGGCCGATCCGCAGCGTGCTCGACATCGGCTGCGGCGAAGGCGCCTGGCGCGCGCCGCTGATGAAACTGCGGCCGAAACTGCGCTACCTGGGCTTCGACAGCAGCGCGTATGCGATCGCGCGCTACGGCCGCCATCGCGACCTGCGCCCGGCACGGTTCGGCGATTTCGCCTGGCTGCGGCCGTGCGCGCCGGTGGACCTGCTGGTGTGTTCGGACGTGCTGCACTACGTGCCCAACCGCGAATTGCGCCAGGGCCTGCCGGGCCTGGCCGAACTGTGCGGCGGCGTCGCGTTCCTGGAGACCTTCGCCAGCGAGGACGACTTCGACGGCGACCATGCCGGCTTCCAGCCGCGTCCGGCGCGCTGGTACCGGCGCCAGTTTGGTGCACTCGGGCTGCGCCCGGTCGGCAGTCATTGCTGGCTATCGCCAGCGCTGGCGGGGGATGCAGCGGCACTGGAAACAATTGGTCTGGTGCCCCATTAAGGTGCAACCACACCGGATAGGATATGCTGCACGGCAGCATACGCTCAGGATGGAAACACCGGCATGCTCTACCAGTGGCACGAACTGACCCGCAACCTGCTCGCCCCCTGGGTCCACCAGGCAGCGGCCAACGCCAAGATCTTCTCCGACGCCAATAGCCTGTGGGCCACGCTCCCGGGCGCCGAGCGTCTGGCCGCCACCAACGAACTGCTGCACCGGCTCGGCAAGGACTACGAGAAGCCGGCCTGGGCGCTGGACCATGTCGAGGTCGACGGCCATCCGCTGCCGATCGTCGAGCAGGAAGTGCTGCGCAAGCCGTTCTGCCGCCTGCTGCGCTTCAAGCGCTTCAGCGACGACGCCAAGGTCGTGGCCGGGCTCAAGCAGCAGCCGGCGGTGCTGGTGGTGGCGCCGTTGTCCGGGCACCACGCCACGCTGCTGCGCGATACCGTGCGCACCCTGCTGCGCGACCACAAGGTCTACGTCACCGACTGGATCGACGCGCGCATGGTGCCGCAGAGCGAAGGCGACTTCGGCCTGGACGACTACGTCAACTACGTGCAGGAGTTCATCCGCCACATCGGCGCCGACAAGCTGCACGTGATCAGCGTATGCCAGCCGACCGTGCCGGTGCTGGCCGCGGTGTCGCTGATGGCCGGCCGCGGCGAAGCCACGCCGCGCTCGCTGGTGATGATGGGCGGGCCGATCGACGCGCGCCGCAGCCCCACCCAGGTCAACAACCTGGCCACGCGCAATCCGCTGTCGTGGTTCGAGCACAACGTCATCCACACCGTGCCGCAGGCGTATCCGGGGCATGGCCGCGCGGTGTATCCGGGCTTCCTGCAGCACACCGGGTTCCTGGCGATGAACCCCAGCCGGCACTTCATGTCGCACTGGGATTTCTACGCCGACCTGGTCAAGGGCGACCTGCAGGACGCCGAGGCGCACCGCCGCTTCTACGACGAATACAACGCGGTGCTGGACATGCCGGCGACCTACTACCTGGACACGATCCGGGTGGTGTTCCAGGAATTCCTGCTGCCGCGCGGGGAATGGGTGATCGGCGGCGAGCGCGTGGATCCGGCGGCGATCCGCGACACCGCGCTGCTCAGCATCGAAGGCGAACTGGACGATATCTCCGGCCTGGGCCAGACCGCCGCCGCGCAGGACCTGTGCACCG
The DNA here is from genome assembly GCF_014236815.1 of Xanthomonas sp. GW. Taxonomy (NCBI): domain Bacteria; kingdom Pseudomonadati; phylum Pseudomonadota; class Gammaproteobacteria; order Lysobacterales; family Lysobacteraceae; genus Xanthomonas; species Xanthomonas sp. GW. The sequence goes on along the minus strand of NZ_CP051189.1, from coordinate 1,872,514 downwards.
GCATCGCCGCGCACCGCCGCCAGCATCTGGAAGTGGAAGGCGCCGGCCATTACGGCATCTTCAGCGGCCGCCGCTGGCGCGACATCGTCTATCCGCAGGTGCGTGCGTTCATCGCCGCCAACGCGTCCGCCACGGCGCAGGCGCCGAGCGGCAACGTCACCCCGCTCAAGCGCCGCGGCAGCCGCAAGGCAGGCTGAGCGGCGTACCGCTCGCGGCCGGCAGCAGCCGGCCGCGGCGACACGATCATTGCGCAGAGCTGTGCACCAACAGGTGCTTGGCCAGCATGCCGTGCAACTTGCCGATGCCACGCGCCAGGTGCAGCGTGGCGAACAGCAGCACGATTCCCAGCGCACTCCACAGCGGCAGCAGCCACGGCGCGCTTTCGGTGACGTTCCAGTCGACGAACATGATGTTGAACTGCTGCGGGAGGAAAAATCCCAGCGGTGCCGCCGCAAGCGCCAATCCCGTACTCAGCAGCGTGATGAAGACGGTGAAGTAGAAGATCCCCAGCGGCAGCATCAGCACGAAATACAGCATCGTGGTCCAGGTGCGCGCGTCGGTGAACATCTGCCCGATGCGCCGCAGCCACGGCTGCTCGGGCGCGCTGTACAGCGGCCGCCGCGGCATGCGCTCGCCCAGCAAGACCTCGACGATGCGCCCTTCCACCAGCGACAGCAGCCGCACCGAACCGAAGAACAGCACCAGCAACGGCACGCCGATGATCAGCACCAGCATGCCCAGCGAGACGCTGACCCCGGTGACCACCCAGGTGAAGTAGAAGATGCCGGTGACCAGCGACAGCAGCATGTAGAAGAACGCGCCGTAGGCGCGCGGATCGGCGGCCACGCCGAAGAAGCGGCCCAGCAGCGACTTGCGCTTGGGCGGTGCCGGCGGCTTCAGCGCGCGGTTCACCGTGACCTCGGTGTCGCGGTAGATCGCCGCCACCTCCTCCGGCGCGCCGTAGCTGCCGGCCACTTCGGCGATGACCTCGGCCTCGCTCTTGCCAGCCTGCTCGGCCAGCTCGGCGCGCAGGTATTCCTCCGCGTCGTACAACGCATCCTGGATCAGCGCCGGATCGGCCCCGGCCAGCGCCGCGCGCAGTTGCGCCAGGTAATCGGGAATGGTGGCCGGTAACGGCCGCGCCTGGAATTGTTCGCTGCTCATTCTGAAATCCCCTTCAGGACGGAATCGACGGAATCGCGGGTGGCGCGCCACGCCGCGGCCCACTGCTGCAAGGTGGCGTGGCCGGGTTCGGTGATGCGGTAATAGCGCCGCGGCGGCCCGGCCACCGACGGCTCGACATGGCTGGACAGCAGCCCGGCCGCTTCCAGGTTGCGCAGCACCGGATACAGCGCGCTCTGCTTGCCGCTGAGCACGCCCTCGCCCACTTTTTCCAGGCGCTTGGCGATCAGGTAGCCGTACAGGGGTTCCTTGGCCTCGGCCAGCACCGCCAGCAGCGCGAGCGACACGGTGCCCGCACTCAGCTCCTTCTGGAACTTCTTCAGCTGCGCATCCGGTTCGACCATGACCGCTTCCCCACTAGGTTGGAATGCATACTAGTGTTAAGTTGGGTATAGCGAATGTGCCGGTAGTCATGCCGCATAACGAATGCCTTACGCATCGGCAACATCGGCCCGTCTATCCTCCGCGCCGCTTGCGCCGTCAGGCGCTATCCAGGAGGAATGCATGAATTCAACGACGCCCCCCGCCCAGGCTACGGATCCCACCTTCGCCAGCGCCGGCAGCAGTCGCAGTGCCGGTCCATTGAAGTGGAATCCAGCCGACGGCAGCGTCAGCGCGGAGCACACCGAATCGCGCGTACTGGGGCGCACCGGGCCGATCGAGCACCGGCTTGTCGCCACCCAGAGCGTGGGCGCCAGCCGGCGCACTGCCGACGGCAAAACCGAGTTCGGCCTGGAGATGGAATTCCGCCAGGGCCACAAGCTCGACGCCGCCACCAGCGGCCGCAACGCGGCGAGCGTCAGCAGCACGACCCAGCTCGGCGAGCGCGCGCGCTACAGCGTCAAGCTGCCCGGCGATGCCGGTGTCGAGGCCGCGCGTGCGGTCAATCCGTTCGATCCGCTCACCATCCCGGTCGGCGGCAGCGTCAAGCTCGATGGCCAGGCCTTTGCCCGCACCTCGCTGGAGAGCTCGTTCCGCAACTTCGCCAGCAGCAGCGAACACACCGATGCGGCGGGCGTCAGCTATGCTGCGGAGCGGCTGGACGCCTACCACGTGCGCGTGGCCACAGGACCGACCGCGGCGATCGAACACGTCGAGATGCTCGGGCTGAAGACGTCCGTGGCGCAGGCCATGCTCGGCCGCCAGGACGCGCTGGGCCAGGCCAGCATGCACACCGCCACCTTCGATCTGCGCGACCCACAGGCGCAGGCCGCCTACCGCGATTTCCTCGGCAGCGGCCAGCTGCCGGCACAGGCGCCCGGGGTCAGCGACGTGCAGCGGATCGACACCCTGAGCATGAGTTCGCAGACCCGCGCCAAACTCGGGCTGGGGCCGGTAAGCCTGGATCTGGGCGGGCAGCGCAACAGCGGCGAGAACGTGCGCGCCACCCAAGCCGACGGCAGCAGCACCGTCGCCAGCAAACTGCAGTACGCCGACAACGTGCCGCTCACCCTGACCCGCCAGTTCGATACCACCGGCGCCGAACATGTCGAGGCGCGGCGCTACCAACTCGGCTTCGGCAAGGTCGACGGCAATCAGGCGCAACTGCTCAATGCCGCGCTGGCCAGAGAGGACACCGCGGCCGACGCTATCGCCGCCGGCCAGGACGTGACCCTGAACTTCTCCGAGGCGCAGATGGGCGCGCTGCGCCAGCAGTACGCGCAGGCCGCACAGGCGCGCCCGTTCGATCGCGAGCGGGCCGGCGACTACGCCCGCATGAGCAACGAGGAATTCGCGATCGGCCTGGCGCGCAATCTCGGCAATTCCCCGTACGGCCTGAGCGAACGCTTGTTTCACGTCGCCGCCGATGCCGATGGCGCGCTGAGCGGCGCGCTGACCCGGATCGACGCCGGAATCGAGCGTCCCACTCCGAAGGCCGCGGCCGCAACGCCGGCAACAGCCGCGAGCGCGCCAGCCGATCCCCGCGATCCGGCGCATCCGGACCACGCGATGCAGCGCATGATCGACGCCCGGTTGACGCCGGCCGATCCGCAACTGGCGACCCATCTGCTGCTGGCGGCCAAGCGCGAAGGCCTGACTCAGGTCGACCATGTGCTGCGCAACGACGCCGGCCGCGTGTTCGCGGTGCAGGGCGACCCGCTGGGAGCCGACAAGCGCACCGCCTACGTGGACGCGCAGGTCGCCACGGCCACACCGCTGCAGGACAGCCTGCGCCAGCTCACTGCCTTGAATGCGACTGCGCAACCCGCGGTGGCGGCCGCCGCGCAGGAGGCCCAGGACGCCCCGCAACGCGCACCGGCGCGCTGAGATAAAGGCAGGCAATGCAACGGCGGCATTGGCGCGGCGACGGTGGCTGGGTAAGAATCGGGCTACCGTCCTCCAGGCTGCCGCCATGCCCTTGCGTCCCACCCTGCTCGCCCTCGCACTGCTGTCGTCCGCCGCCTGCGCCCTGGCGGCTGCGCCGGCAGTACCATACCGCAGTCCGCAGCAGATCCTGGACGCGTCCAAGCCCAGCGACTGGCGCACGCTGGATCCGGCCAACACGCTGTATCTGGACCTGGACGCCGGCCGCGTCGTCATCGAACTGGCGCCAGCGTTCGCGCCGCAGCATGTCGGCAATATCCGCACCCTGGCCCACGAGCACTTCTGGGACGGCCTGAGCATCTACCGCTCGCAGGACAACTTCGTGGTGCAGTTCGGCGATCCCGACGGCGAGGAGGCGGGCAAGGCCAAGCCGCTGGGGTCGGCCAAGCGCCACCTGCCGGCCGAGTTCCAGCGCGACGCCAAGGGCCTGGCGTTCCAGGCGCTGCCGGACCGCGACGGCTGGGCGCCGCAAGTCGGCTTCGTCGACGGCTTCCCGGCCGCGCGCGACCCCAAGGACGGCATCGCGTGGCTGGCGCACTGCTACGGTACCCTCGGCGCCGGCCGCAACAACGACGAGGACAGCAGCATCGGCGCCGAACTGTACGTGGTCACCGGGCAATCGCCGCGGCAGCTGGACCGCAACATCACCGTGGTCGGGCGCGTGGTCAAGGGCATGGAACTGCTCAGCGTGATTCCGCGCGGACCGGACCCGATGGGCTTCTACGCCAAGCCCGAACAGCGCACGCCGATCCGCGCGATCAAGCTCGCCAGCGACCTGCCCGAGGCCGAACGCACCCCGCTGCAGTTGCTGCGCACCGACACCCAGACCTTCCGCGACGTGGCCGAAGCACGGCGCAACCGCAGGGACGATTTCTACAAACGCCCGGCCGGGCACATCGACCTGTGCAACGTGCCGCTACCGGTGCGCACGCCGCCGCAGTAGTTCGCCCCGGCGCTCGCGCTCGCCAGCGGACTGCCCTGCATTGGCTTTCCGCCGGCGCTCAGGCCATTGGCGCCGCGCCGCGGCGCTCGGGTTCGACTGCGTGCAGGAAGCGGGTGAACAGTTCGCGCGGCTGCTCCAGCCCGCAGTCGCTGAGCAACATGGCGATGTTGCCGCGGTGATAGGCGCCGTGCGCCAGCACGTGGAACAGCATTTCCTCGCGGGTCATGCGGCCGGCATCGCCGTCGGTGAAGCGGAATGCGAGCGACTGCTGCAATGCGGTCGCGTCGAGCCGGGCGACATAGCCGGCATACCAGTGGTCGGATTCGGCGACGGCCGCGTGCAATGCCTCCAGCGCCGGCGTCTCCGGCGTGTTGCTGGCCGTGAACGCATGCGTGCCGCCATCCAGATGCGCGGCGAAGATCCGGTCCACGACGTAGGTGTGGTTCAACAGCCGGATCGCGCGCTGCCGTTGCGCCGGATACGCCGCCGCGTCGATCTGCGCCAGCGCCTGCAGCAGTTCGGCGTTGGCCCAGGCCTTGTAGGCGAATTGCGATACGAGCAGGGAAGTGGTCATCGATAGGTCCTTCAACGCGCGCGTTGGCTGAAGGCGACGCTGCCCAGGATCAGTACGCCGGCCAGCAGCATGCTCCAGGTCAACGGCTCGCCGAGGATCGACCAGGACAGCAGCGCGCCGAACACCGGGACCAGATAGGTCACCGTCGATGCGCGCGCCGGGCCGATGCGCTGGATCAACCGGTAATACATCAGGAACGCCAGGCCGGTGCAGACCACGCCCAGCGCGCCGGCGCAGGCCCAGGCCAGCGCCGGCACCGGCGCGGCCGGCCAATGCGTCCAGGCCAGCGGCGCCAGCAGCACTGCGCTGCAGCCCAGGGTGGAGGCGGCCGATGCGGCCGGCGGCAGGTCGCTCATATAGCGCTTCACCAGGCTGTAGCCGATGCCGTACAGCAGCGAGGCGGTGGCGCCGGCGAACGCTGCCGGCCCCACGCTCAGTCCGGCCGACTTGCCGGTGGCCAGGACCACGATGCCGACGAAGCCGATCAGCAGCGCCACCGCGCGGCGCGCACCGATCTTCTCGCCGAAGAACAGGAACGCGATCAACGCGGTGAACAGCACCGTCATCGCGTTGCAGATCGCGCCGATCGCCGCCGGCGCATGCTGCGCGCCCCAGGCGAACAGCAGGAACGGCAGCGCGGAGTTGAGCAGCCCGATCGCCGCCAGCGTCGGCCAGCGCCGCAGCGGAAAGCGCGCGCGCGCCATCCACAAGAACGGCAGCAGCACCGTCGCCCCTAGCGCCAGGCGCAGTTCCACCAGCGCATAGGCGCCGAACTTCGGCGCCGCCACGCGCATGAACAGGAACGAGCAACCCCAGACGATGCCCAGGAACAGCAGTTCCAGCGGCGTGCGCCAGTCGCGCACCGCGGGTGCCGGAAGGGCGTCGGCTGGATCGCCGGACGCGGGGTTGGCTGCATTCACCGTGTTGTCTCCTGGATTCATCTCGTGTCCGCTGCCGTCGATCATGCTGCCGCTGCGGACGCCGCTGCCGCCGGGCAACAGGGCAACACGCGCGAACAGCGGCAGAAGTGGGGGCCGCGCACCGGCCTGGGCCGCACCGGCCCCGCATCTTGCGCATGGCTGTTAGGATCGCGCTCCGTCGCAACGCCCACAAGCGCGTAGTATCGTCGCGAGCCACAAATCTGCCGCGTGTCCCACCATGCAACTGCGTCCTGCCCTGCTGCCTGCGCTCGGCGTGTTCGCCGTCGCCGCACGCCACCAGAATTTCGCCCATGCGGCGGAGGAACTGCACCTCACCGCCAGCGCGGTCAGCCACCATGTGCGCAAGCTGGAAGCGCTGCTCGGCGCGGCCCTGTTCCAGCGCCATGCGCGCGGGGTCAAGCTGACCGCCGAGGGCCGGCAATTGGCCGACGCGGCCAGCGCGGCGCTGGCCGACATCGCTGCGGTGGCCGGCAACCTGCACCCGCAGGCCGACACCGCGCCGCTGCGCATCACCACCTTGCGCTCGCTGTCCTACTGCTGGCTGCTGCCGCGGCTGCCGCGCTTCTGCCAGGCGCATCCGCACGTACGCCTGGACATCCAGACCGACGCGGCGTTCTCGCGCTTCGAGGACGGCGGACCGGATCTGGGCATCCGCTACGGCCAGGGCGCGTGGCCCGGCCTGACCTCGCACCATCTGATGGACGACGAACTCTTTCCGGTGGCCTCGCCGGCGCTGCCGCAGCTGGCCACGCTGCGCCGCCCCGAGCAGATCGCGCAGCTGCCGCTGCTCACCGACATGTCGCCGCAGGGCTGGCGCGACTGGTTCCGGGCCGCCGCGGTGCGCGGCGTGGAACTGCCGCCGATGCACACCTTCAACGACAGCACCGATGCGATGCGCGCGGCGGTGTATGGCGTCGGCGCGGTGCTGGCGCGCAAGCACATCGCCCAGCCGTACCTGCAACGCTACGAACTGGTGCGCCTGCCCGGCCCGGCGCTGAAGGCGCGCTATTCCTACTACATCGTGCATCCCAGCCACCGCCTGCCCAGCCCGGCGGCCAGTCAGTTCATCGACTGGCTCAAGCGCGAGGCGCTGGACGAACGCACGCCGATGCCGGCGCTGCCGGCGGAACTGCTCGGATTGCCGCCGAGGGCGAGCTAGCCGTTCGCGTCTAGCCGCCCGCTCTTGACCGCACGCTCTTGTAGGAGCGGCTTCAGCCGCGACAGGATCTATCGGTAACGCCTGTCGCGGCTGAAGCCGCTCCTACAAAAAAGCAATCGCCCGAGAATCGGGACCGTTCCCACAGGACGCTTGACACCCCGCCATCGATACGTCATTAATTAGCTAATTCGTTAATTATCTAATCCCTGATGTCCATCGACCGCGTCTTCGAAGCCCTCGCCTCCCGCCCGCGCCGCGAGATCCTGGCCTACCTGTCGGCGCAGGAACTCACCGCCGGGCAGATCGGGCAGCGCTTCGCGATGAGCGCGCCGGCGATCTCGCGGCACCTGTCGGTGCTGGAAGCGGCCGGGCTGGTGTCGAGCGAGCGCCGCGGCCAGTTCGTGGTGTACCGGCTGACCCCCGACAACCTGGTCAACACGCTCAGCGGCTTCGCCTTCGAGGTCTGCCCCACTGCCGGCCCGCTCAAGCGCGAAGCGCGCAAGCTGGCGAAGAAGAACGCCTGACCCGTCCCGCCCCGGCCAAAAGGAATCCGCCGATGTCCACCGCTCCGCTCCGCGAAACCGCTGCCGCACAGGCAGGTTTTCCCTCCGTGCGTCTGGCCTCGTACAGCGGCGGGCTGCCGGTGGAAGTGACCCTGATCGCGCAGCTCGGCGCCGGCGCCGGCGATCCGTTGATCGCCCAGGCCTGCGTGCGCCAGCGCGCGCACCCGAGCTTCCACGATGCGCTGGACGAACCGTCGGCACGGCTGGCCGACACCGATTTCGCCAATGGCGAATCGACGTCGCTGTTCTCCTTCGCGGTCGGCGCGAACGGACATCCCTTCCATCGCCACGCCGGGCATCGCATGTTCACCGCGATCACCGGCAGCGGCGGCGCGCAGCTGCGCTTCTGCACCGCATCGATGGCGCAACTCGAACAGGATCCGCAGCATTTCCTGGCCGCGTTGCGCCACGTCGACCTGCCGGCCGACTGCCTGTTCACCGTGCGCTTCGGCGGCGGCACCTGGCACCAGTTCGCGCCGCTGCGCGCGCACGCGGCGCATCCGGCGTTCTTCGCGCTGTCCTGCCACAGCGACGAGGCTGGCGGCGACCTGAGCGCGGAAGTGCGCGAACGGGTCATGGCCGGCACCGCCGACATCGCCACGCTGACCGAGGTGCTGCCGCCCGCGGTGAGCGCGCTGCTGGCGTCGCCGCAGGCGCAGGCGATGCAGGTGCCGACCGTGCGCCTGTCGCTGTCCGCTTCGCCCGGCAGCCGGCGGCTGGCCTGGTGCGCGGACCTGCGCGCGCGCAGCGGGCGCCTGCGCCAGGCGCTGGGCGCATGGCGGCATCCGCCCGGCTTCGTCGCGTTGGCGCCGCGCCTGGCGGCCGTGCGCTCGCTACCGCAGCCGGTGCCCGGCTCGCTGCTGTGGGACGCACTGCAGGCGCACGACCACCAGGACAGCGTGCGCCTGCGCCTGCAGCCGCATCAGCTGCGCCAGCGCGGCGCGCACGCGTTGATGGCGACGCTGCTGGAAGGCTTCATGCAGCGTCGGCCGCTCGGCGTGACCTGGCTGATGCGGATCCGCAACGCGCTGGTCGCGCCGCTGCGGCTGCGCACCTCGCCGCTGGGGTGTCCGGTGTCCTCGCTGTTGTCGCCGCAGCGCGAGCGCCTGTTCGCCGGCCGCTTCCCGGTGCTGGACCAGGCGCACGCCGCGCACGACCGACGCGCGCAGGTGCTGCTCGGCGCCGACGACCGGCACCTGGTGTTCCGCAGCTGCGTGGGCGTGGACGTCGCCGAGGACGGCAGCGTGGAACTGAGCCTGGACACGCGCGTGGCCTGCCGCAACTGGTTCGGCCGCCTGTACATGGCGCTGATCGCGCGCGGCCATCGCCACTACATCGCCCCGGCGATGCTGCGCGCCGCGGCCGAGGCGCTGCTGGCCCCGGTGTTCGACGAGAGCACGGTGGACGAGGCCGCGCTCGGCAGCGCCGCGTCGCAGCCGCGCTGAGCCGTCATCACTTCGTCTTAGCCGGCGCCTGCCTAGCCTTGCCTTCCCCTACCCAGAGGAAGACGCATGCCCCAGCTCCGTATCCGCATCACCGGCAGCGAAGACGACGCCCGCGCCATCATCAACCTGCTCGGCAGCCTGGAAGGCATCGAGCACGTCGAGGAAATCGACGATCTGATGAGCCATATGGACGACGACGATTCCAGCTCGGCCGGACTGCCCGACGACCAGGGTCCAGGCACCCACGAAGTCGAGATCGAGGCAGGCAACCTCGCCACCGCGCAGAAGGTGCGCGAAGCGGTGGAGGCGCTGGCCTTCGACCTGGAAGTGATCGTGGAGTTCGAGCAGGACGAAGGCTAGCGCCTGCCGAAACACTGACTGTGTAGGAGCGGCTTCAGCCGCGACAGGCTCCACCGGTAGAGCCTGTCGCGGCTGAAGCCGCTCCTACAAGTGGCACCTTAGCGTCAGCTTCCTAAACGCGCCTGCGTCGCCGGCGCAGCCAGGCGATCAGCCACCAGAGCACCGCGCCGAGCAGCACGAACGGCGTAAGCGCCGCGATCGCACGGATCGCCCAGGCGGTGGCGGAGGCGAAGATCGAGCCGGTGTCGGCGAAGGCTTCGCCGATCTCGCTGCGGCTGCGTTCGCCGTCGGGCGTGGCGAACTGCAGGGTCAGCTGTTGCGTCTCGATGCGCCGGCGATGCTGTGCCGCTTCCTGGCTGACCGACAGCAGTTGCGTGTCGAGTTCGGCCATCTTCTCCGACAGGCTGATCATGTCGGCGACGCTGAGGTCGCGGCGCTGCTGGAATTCCTGCAGACGGCGCTGCTCGGCCTGCAGGCGCTGCTGCAGCGCGGCGTTGTCCTGCACCGCCTGCGCCAGGTCCTCGGCATGGGTGCTGCGGCTGCCGATCTCGCCGCCGTTGCCGGCCTGCGCGATCAGCGGCTCCACCCCCGCCGGCACGATGCGCACGCTCAGCGTGGCCTGCGGATACTCGCCGCCGCGCTGCTGCATCGACAGCACGTTGCAGGCGCCGAAGCGCCCGCTCAGGCAGCTGTCCTGCGCCTGCTTCAGCCGCGCCTCGATCTGCGTCGCCGGCAGTTGCACGCTCACCTCGTGTTCGTACGCCAGCATCGCCGCGCGTCCATCCACGGTCGGCGCTGCGGTCGGCGCGGCGGCAGGCGCCTCGGCCGCGCTTTCGGCGCTGTGCTTGGAGCAGGCGGCGAGTGCCAGCATCAGCACCAAGGGCGCACAGACGATGCCGATGCTGCTTCTTGCGGGAGCGACTCCGGGTGGCCACAGGCCATCAGTCGCGCCAGGCCTTCCCGGTACAGCCCGTCGCGACTGAAGTCGCTCCCATAACATGGTAGCTAGCCACCAGTACCGCGAGCGCGCCCTCACAGGCTCGCTCCGTCGACGCTGTGCACCTGCAACGCGCGCAGGTCCAGCTCGGGCAGGCAGCGCACGTTGACCGCCACCGTCGCCTCGCCGGTCTTGGGATGGGTGCCTTCGCTGAACGGCGCGATGCCGCAGTCCGGGCAATGGTGATGGTCGATGTGCTGGCGATTGAACCGATACGTGCCCAAGACCTGCGGCGCGCTGCGCAGCGACAACGACGTGCGCGCGCCGAACCACAGCAGCCCGCCGCGACGGCGGCACATGGAGCAGTTGCAGTCGTAGACCTCGGCGATCGGCGCCTCGGTTTCCAGTTCGAATGCAATGCGCCCGCAATGGCAACTGCCCGTGTAGTTCATCCCTGCGCTCCCGTCCAAGAACAAGCGCCAGAATAATCCAACGGCAGGTGCGCGCGCCGCCGCGGCCGCCTATGCTTGGGAATCGACCCACCACAGGAAACCCGATGCGCAAGCACCTGCTCGCTGCCGCCTTGCTCGCCGCCCTCGCCGGCTGCCAGAAACCCGCCGACGCGCCGAGTGCGCCATCCACCGCCACGCCCGGCGCGACCGCCGATGCCGCCGACCCGGCCGCCGACGCCGCCTTCGCCGCGCTGTCCAAGCGCGCGGTGGACACCTGGATGCAGCTGTCCCCGGTCGGCGCCACCCAGACCGGCGATCACCGCTACGACAGCGAGCTGGACGATCTCAGCGCCGCCGGCCGGCAGAAGAGCCTGGACGCGAGCAAGCAGTTGCTGGCGGATCTGGACAAGCTGCAGGTGGCCAAGCTCTCGCGCGAGAACCAGGTGGATGCGGCGATCCTGCGCAACCAGTTGCAGTCGGACATCTGGAGCAGCGAAGTGTCGCAGAGCTGGGCCTGGGATCCGCAGGTCTACAACGGCCTGGCCGGCGGCGCGATCTACGGCTTGATGGCGCGCGAATTCGCGCCACTGCCGGAGCGGCTGAAGTCCGCCACCGCGCGCATGGAGAAGATCCCGGCGCTGTTCGCGCAGGCGCGCGCCAACCTGGACCCGGCGCGGGTGCCGCAGATCAACGCGCAGACCGTTGCCAAGCAGAACCAGGGCATCCTCAGCATCGTCGATACCTTCATCGCGCCGCACGTGAAGGAACTGCCGGACGCCGATGCGCAGCGCCTGCAGGCGGCGATCGACGGGCTGAAGAAGGCGGTGGCCGAACAGCAGACCTGGCTGGACAAGACCCTGGTGCCCAACGCCAAGGGCGATTTCCGCATCGGCGCCGAGAAATACGACCAGAAGCTGAAATTCGCGCTCAATTCCTCGCTGTCGCGCGCCGAGATCAAACAGCGCGCCGAGGCCGAGCTCAAGCGCGTGCGCGAGGAGATGTACGGCATCGCCCGCACCGTGCTCAAGGACCGCCCGAATGCGCCGGCGCTGGTCGATGCACCGAGCGACGCGCAGCAGCAGGCCGCGATCGAGGCGGCGCTGGAACTGGCCTACGCGCAGCACCCGGCGCGCGACAAGGTGGTCGAGGACGCCAAGGCGTCGCTGGCCTCTTCCACCGAATTCGTCCGCGCCAAGGATCTGCTGACCCTGCCCGACGCGCCGGTGGACATCATCCTGATGCCCGAGTTCCAGCGCGGCGTGGCGGTGGCGTACTGCGACTCGCCCGGCCCGCTGGACAAGAACCTGAAGACCTTCTACGCGGTGTCGCCGATTCCCGACGACTGGAGCGCGCAGCAGGCCGAGTCGTTCCTGCGCGAATACAACGGCCGCATGATCCACCTGCTGAGCATCCACGAAGGCGTGCCCGGCCATTACGTGGAAGGCTGGCACTCGGCCAAGTTCCCCTCGACCCTGCGCGGCGTGCTGCGTTCCGGCACCTTCGCCGAAGGCTGGGCGGTATACACCGAGCGGATGATGCAGGAGCAGGGCTACCTGGACAACGATCCGCTGTTCCACCTGGTGCAGCTGAAGTTCTACCTGCGCACCCTGGCCAACGCACTGCTGGACCAAGGCGTGCACGTAGACAACTGGAGCAAGGAACAGGCCATGCGGCTGATGGTGCACGACACCTTCCAGCAGCAGAGCGAAGCCGAAGGCAAGTGGGTGCGCGCGCAACTGACCTCGGCGCAACTGCCAACCTACTTCGTCGGCGTGCAGGAACACCTGGACCTGCGCAAGGCGATGCAGGCCAAGCTCGGCGACACCTTCGACCTGAAGGCCTACCACGACCAGGTGCTGTCCTACGGCGCGCCGCCCGTGCGTTTCGTGCGTGAGCTGATGCTGGACGAACCGATTCAGTGAGAAGCCGGGATTGGGGATTCGGGAGTGGGGATTCGTAGAAGCGGTCCCTCGCGCCCGATGACCTCACGCGATCCAACTGGAGAAAAGCCCCCCTTGAGTCAAGGGGGGCGCGCCGACAGGCGCGGGGGATCTGGAAGATGGTGAGCCGGGGCCCACGGTTTGCGTAGCAAACTGTGGGGCGTTAGCGCGAATGCGCTAGCGCGCTCCGACGAAACCGCCGGTCTGCCGCGCCCACAGCCGTGCGTACAGGCCGCCGTGCGCGACCAGTTCGGCGTGGGTGCCGGTTTCGACAATCGCGCCCTGGTCCATGACCACCAGCCGGTCCATGCGCGCGATGGTCGAGAGCCGGTGCGCGATCGCGATCACCGTCTTGCCCGCCATCAATTCGTCCAGGCTGTCCTGGATCGCCGCCTCCACTTCCGAGTCCAGCGCCGAGGTGGCTTCATCCAGCACCAGGATCGGCGCGTCCTTCAGCAGTACGCGGGCAATGGCGATGCGCTGGCGCTGGCCGCCGGACAGCTTGACCCCGCGCTCGCCAACGTGCGCCTCATATCCGCTGCGGCCTTCGCCGTCGCGCAGCGCGTCGATGAAGCCGTCGGCGCGCGCCTTGCGCACCGCCGCCAGCAGTTGCGCCTCGCTGGCGTCGGGACGGCCGTACAGCAGGTTGTCGCGGATCGAGCGGTGCAGCAGCGAGGTGTCCTGGGTGACCAGGCCGATCTGCCCACGCAGGCTTTCCTGGGTCACCGTGGCGATGTCCTGGCCGTCGATCAGGATACGCCCGCTTTCCAGGTCGTACAGCCGCAGCAACACATTGACCAGGGTCGATTTGCCGGCACCCGACGGCCCCACCAGGCCGATCTTCTCGCCCGGGCGCACCTGCAGGTCGAGCCCGGCGATGACCCCGCCGCGCTTGCCGTAGTGGAAATGGATGTGCTCGAAACGCACCTCGCCGCGGCTGACCTGCAGCGCCTGCGCATCGGCGCGGTCCTGCACCTGGATTGGCTGGGCCACGCTCTCCATGCCGTCCTGCACGGTGCCGATGTCCTCGAAGATGCCGTTGACCACCCACATGATCCAGCCGGACATGTTGTGGATGCGGATCACCAGCCCGGTGGCCAGGGTGATCGCGCCGACGCTGATCCGGCCCTGGCTCCACAGCCACATCGCCAATGCGCAGGTGCCGACGATCAGGCAGCCGTTCAACGCCGCGATCGAGAAATCCATGGCGGTGGTCATCCGGGTCTGCCCGCGGTGCTTGACCGCCAGCTCCTGGATCGACTCGCGCACGTAAGCCTCCTCGCGCTTGGCATGCGCGAACAGCTTCAGCGTGGCGATGTTGGTGTAGCCGTCGACGATGCGGCCCATCGCCTTGGAACGCGCCTCCGAGGCGATCCACGCGCGCTGCTGCATGCGCGGCACGAAGTACGCCATCAGCGCCGTGTAGGCGACCAGCCAGGCCAGCAACGGCACCATCAGCCGCACGTCGGCCTGCGCGAACAGGTACAGCGCGGTGCCGGTGTAGACCAGGATGTACCACAGCGCATCGACCATCTGCACCGCCGATTCGCGCAGCGAAGTGCCGGTCTGCATGACCCGGTTGGCGATGCGTCCGGCGAAATCGTTCTGGAAGAAATTCAGGCTCTGCCGCACCACGTAGTTGTGCATCAGCCAGCGCGTGCGGTTGCTCAGCCCGGGCATGATCGCCTGGTTGACCAGCAGGTTGTGCAGCCCGGTCAGCAGCGGCCGCGCGATCAGGGTGATGGCGGCCATCCACAGCAGTTCGTCGCGGTGACGCGCGAAGAAATCCGGCCCCGGCGCCTCCGCGACCAGATCGACGATGCGGGCGAGGAAATCGAACATCGCCACTTCGACCAGCGCCAGCAGCAGCCCCGCCACCAGCGTGGCGGCGAACACCGGCCATACCGGGCGCAGGTAGAACGCGTAGAAGCGCCACACGCCGCGCGGCGGCGTGCGCGGGTCGATCTCGGGGAATACGGGAATCAGCGACTCGAACCAGCGGAACATTGCGGACCATCCTCTTGCAAGACGCGCAGCGTAGCCGATGCCGGTGTCCTCGCCGTGTGCGTTCGCGCCGGGCGGCGCGGATCGCGCAGGCGTTTCGGCCTCAGGCGAACGGCCCGAAGCCGCTGCGGTACACCGACGGCGCCACGCCCACATGGCGCCGGAACGCGGCGCGGAACGCCTCCAGCGTCTCGAAGCCGCAGGCCGCGGCCACCCGCTCCAGATCCAGCCGTCCGTCCTCGAGCAAGGCTTTCGCCGCGCGCACCCGCTCCTGCTGCAGCCAATGCGCCGGAGTGGTACCGATCGCCGCCTTGAACCGGCGGTAGAAATTGCGCTCGCTCATCGCCGCCGTACGGGCCAGGTCCGAGGCGCCGATGCCGGTGTGCAACTGCTGCCGTGCCCAGTCGAACACGCCGTCGAACGGATGGCTGCGCGGCGCGGCGACCGGGCTGGCGACGAACTGGCGTTGCCCGCCCTCGCGGTGCGGCAGCATCACCAGGCGCTGCGCCACGCGGTTGGCCACCGCGGTGCCGAAGTCGCTGCGGATCAGATGCAGGCCGGCATCGATGCCGGCGGCGCTGCCGGCCGAGGTCACGATGCGGCCGTCTTCCACGTACAGCGCATCGCAGACCAGGGTGCTGGCGGGAAAGCAGTCCCGGAACTGCTGCGCGTAGCGCCAATGCGTGGTCGCCCTGCGCCCGTCGAGCAGCCCGCAATGGCCGAGCAGGAACGCGCCCGAGCAGATCGACAGCAGCCGCGCGCCGCGGGCATGCGCGGCGCACAGGGCCGCCTTCAGGGCGGCACCGGGCAACACCGCCGGCCCGCTCCAGCCCGGCACCACGATCGTATGCGCCTTGCGCAGCAGTTCCAGTCCGCCGTCGGCGGCGACCCGCAGCCCGCCGATGCCGCTGTGCACCTTGCGCGCGGTCATCGCCACGCCGAAGCGGTACCACGGCATGTCCAGTTCCGGCCGCTGCAGGCCGAACAGCTCGGCGGCGATGCCGAACTCGAACAGGCACAGATTCGGATAGGCCAATGCGACCACGTAGGGCGGCGCTTTCGCCTTGGCAGGAAATGACCGCTGTTCGTCCATCCTGCCAGTGTAGTCGTCGCGGCGTCGGCGGCACACTGGCCATTCCCATGCCGAGGACATCCCCATGCACAATCCCGTGCTGCAGACACCTGCCGCCTCCAGCGCCGACGCGCTGCGCCATTTCGCCGCCAAGCGCTCGCTGGAAACCGATTGCTGGGACGTGCACGCCGCGCTGTCCGGCGCCGATGCCGGCTTCGTCCTGCTCGACGTCCGTTCCCCAGCGCTGTATGCGCAAGGCCACCTGCCCGGCGCGATCAACCTGCCGCACGCCAAGATCGTGCAGGGCAAGCTGTCCGCCTATCCGGCCGACACCCTGTTCGTGGTGTATTGCGCCGGCCCGCATTGCAACGGCGCCGACAAGGCAGCCGTGCGCCTGGCGGCGCTGCAACGCCCGGTGAAGCTGATGATCGGCGGCGTCACCGGTTGGCTGGACGAGGGTTTTGCGCTGGTGCGCGGTGATAGTGGTGCCGGTGCCGACATCGGATGATCGGTCGCGGCGGCTTGCCGCTGCGCGAGTAAATTTGGGAACGGTGCTGCCGCGACATGGCTTTTTGTAGGAGGGACTTCAGTCCCGACTGTTGTCGAAGCCGGGTTCCTTCCGGCTTCGGTGTCGCGGCTGAAGCCGCTCCTACAGAAAAGCTGCGCATGTCGAAGGGCAACCGCGCGTCCGAACGTGCTTCTTGTGGGGAGGGACTTCAGTCCCGACTGCTGCCGAAGCCGGGTGTCTTCCGGCTTCCATGTCGCGGCTGAAGCCGCTCCTACAGATGGCCTTGCGATCGGGCCTGTTTCCTACGCGGCGCACTAAACCGGACAGCGGCCAACAGCATCGCGGCAACCACTGCGCTCATTCCGCGCCATGGCAGCAAACGCACAGTTTGTTGCCGTCCAGGTCTCGGAAATACGCGCCGTAATAGTCCGGGTGGTAGTGCGCGCGCAGCGCGGGCGCACCTTCGCAGCGCGCGCCTTGAGACAGCGCAAGCGCATGGCATCGATCCACCAGCGCCCGGCTCGCCGCCTGCAGCGCGAGCATCTGGCCGTTGCCCTGGGTCGCCGGCTGGCCGTCGAAGGCACGGCCGATCAGCAGCAGCGGCCGCGGCGCGTCCGCCGCGGTCCAGCCGGCCCAGCCGCGCGCGTCGTCGCGGAATTTCAGCTGCAACCCTAGCGCCTGCAGCAGCGGCGCGTAAAACGCGAACGCGGCCGGGAAGTCGTTCACCCCCAGATGCACGTGCGAAAGCATCGGCATGGCCGCGCTCACGATGCGGCGGCCACCGGGGTCAGCAGCAGATCCTGGAAATCGAAGCTGAAATCGGTCAGCGGCGAGATCGCTTCCATGCGCACCTCGCGCACCTTGCCGTCCGGGGTCAGCGCGAAATTGACGAAGGCATCGGCATTGAGCGAGCGGTCGCGCCAGCGCACGATGAAGGTGTCGTGCTGCCAGTGCTCCAGCGTGCCGACCAGCTGCGCGGTCTTGCTGAAGCGCAGTTCCAACTGCTTGCCGCGCTGCACGATCGCCACCTCGCCGTACCACGGATCGCGATAGCTGCCGGCGTAACCGGCCAGCGGCAGCGACGGTTTGGATTTGGAATCGCGCGCAGCCTGGTGCTTGCTCCAGTCCTCGTCGGCCTTCGCATCGGCCTTGGCCACCGCGGCGGCATAGGCGGCGGTCCAGTCGGTCGCCGGCGCGCCCAGGTAGGCATCGAGCACCTGCAGGGTCAGCGCGTTGAACGCCGCGCCCACTTCCTGATTGGTCAGCACGATCACGCCCAGTTTCTGTTCCGGCAACAGGGTCAGCCGCGACACCATGCCCGGCCAGCCGCCGGTGTGCCAGACCAGCTTGTGCCCGCGGTAATCGCTCAGGCTCCAGCCCTCGCCGTAGCCGGCGAAGTTCGGCTTGGCCGGCAGCAGTTGCGGCACGCTCGGCTCGGCGATGCCGATCGGGGTGATCACCTGCCACATCTCCTGCTGCCGCTGCGCGCTGAACAGGCGCCGCTCCTGGCCATCGGCCGACGGCAGGCGACCGCCGTCGAGCTGCACCTGCATCCACTTGGCCATGTCGTGCACGCTGGCGTAGATGCCGCCGGCGCCGGAATTGTTCGACCAGGTCAGCGGCGGCACCGGGCGCAGGTCGCGGAAATCGAACTTGGCATGGCCGACCGCGGCGCGGTCTCCGGGCTGCAGGTAATCGCTGTTGATGCGCGCGCCGCTCATGCCCACCGGCACGAAGATGCGCTGGCGCACGAACTCGGCGTAGGACTGCCCGGAGACCTGCTCGATCACCTTCTGCGCCACCGCGTAGAGGATGTTGTCGTAGGCATAGCGGTCGCGGAAGCCGCCCTTCAGCGGCACCTGCGCCAGGCGCCGCACCACTTCCTCGTTGCTGTAGCTGGTCGCCGGCCAGAACAGCAGGTCGCCGGCGCCCAGGCTCAGTCCGCTGCGGTGGCTGAGCAGGTCGCGCACGCGCATCTCGCGGGTCACGTAGGGATCGGCCATCTGGAACCACGGCAGGTGCTCGATCACCCGGTCGTCGAGTTTCAGCTTGCCCTCGTCGGCCAGGATCGACAGCGACGCAGCGGTGAACGCCTTGGTGTTGGAGGCGATCGCGAACAGGGTCTGCGCGTCCACCGGCTCGGGCTTGCCGAGTTCGCGCACGCCGTAGCCGCGCTCCAGCACCACCTGCCCGTCCTTGAAGATGGCGATGGCGATGCCGGGCACGTCGAACTGTTTGCGCACGCGCTCGACCCGCGCGTCCAGGTCCTGCAGCGCCGGTGGCAGTGCGGCGTCCACCGGAGCGGGCGCCTGCGCCTGCGCGGTGGCGGTCATCGCCAACAACAGGCCGCAGCCCATCGACATCGTCTTCAAATCCATCGCTCCTCGCAGAAAAACCGAAAAAGAACCAAGCCGGCGCCTTACCGCGGCATACGTGCGCGGCGCATGCGGCATCGGCCAACACGCCGGCCGTCAAACCGCAGCGCGATCCGGCAGCGAGGCGAGACATCGTTAGCACCGCAGCGATGCCGCATGCGCCGCCCCACCCCGCACCAGCGCAGTACCGAGTGTAGGACAGCCGGCGGCATGCGCGGCAGTGCCGCGCTACAGCGCCGCCGCCCGCGCCAGCAGCGCCTGCCGCTCGCGCGCGTTGGCGCTGAGCGCAGCGGCCTGCGCGAAGGCCGCGCGCGCCTCATCGGTGCGGCCCAGGCGCTGCAGCACATCGCCGTAGGCCGCGGCCAGCGGCGCGTAGTCGCGCAGCCGCGGATCCTCGCGCAAGGGCTGCAGCAAGGCCCAGGCCGCAGCCGCGCCCTCGGCGCGCGCCACCGCGACCGCGCGGTTGAGTTCCACCACCGGCGAGGGATGCAGCTGCGCCAGCCGCGCGTACAGCGCCGCCAGCCGCGTCCAATCGGTGTCCTCGGCGCGCCGCGCGCAGGCATGGCATTCGGCGATGGCCGCCTGCAACACGTAGGCGTCGTCGTCGCCGCCCAGCGCCTGCGCGCGCCGCAGCGCGTCCTGGCCGCGCGCGATCTGCAGCCAGTCCCAGCGCGCCCGGTCCTGCTCGGGCAACAGCACCGGGCTGCCGTCGGCGCGCACCCGCGCAGCGCTGCGCGAGGCCTGCAATTCCATCAGCGCCAGCAGCCCATGCACCTGCGGCCACGCCGGCAACCGATGCGCCAGCACCCGGCCCAGCCGCAGCGCCTCCTCGCACAGGGCCGGACGCATCCAGTCGTCGCCGGCGCTGGCCGCGTAGCCTTCGTTGAACACCAGGTAGATCACCTCCAGCACCGAGGCCAGCCGCTGCGGCAACGCCGCCTGCCGCGGCACTTCGAACGGCACCTGCTTCTGCGCCAGGGTGCGCTTGGCACGGACGATGCGCTGGGCGATGGTCGGCTCCGGCAGCAGGAACGCGCGCGCGATCTCATCGGTGCTCAAGCCGCCGAGCAGGCGCAGGGTCAGCGCCACCCGCGCGTCGGCCGGCAGCAGCGGATGGCAGGCCACGAACATCAACCGCAGCAGGTCGTCGCCGATATCGTCCTGCAGCGCGTCGCTGTCGTCCGGCGCGGGCAACGCCTGCGGCTGCAGCGCCTCGCCCCACTGCGCGTGCTGGCCGGCGATGCGCTGGTGCTGGCGCAGCACGTCGATGGCGCGATTGCGGGCGGTGGTCATCAGCCACGCTCCGGGGTTGTCGGGAATGCCCTGCGCGGGCCAGCGCTCCAGCGCGGCCAGCCAGGTGTCCTGGACCAGTTCCTCGGCACGGCCGACGTCGCCGCCGAGCAGCCGCGACAGGCGCGCGATCAGGCCCGGCGCCTCCATGCGCCAGACCGTCTCCAGGCGTTGCGCGAACGTGGTCTCCATGCGCGGAATCAGAGCACCGGATGCGCCGTGGCACAAGCCGCGGCGGCAACCGCGCTCAGCCCGGCGCGCCGCTCATGTGCGCTATCTCCCACAGATGGCCATCGGGATCCTCGAAGCCGCGCTGGTACATGAAACCGTAGTCGCGCGGCGCTTGCGGCTCGCGCGCGCCGGCCGCCAGCGCTTTCTCCAGCAACGCATCGACCGCCGCGCGAGTGGGCGCCGACAACGCGGTGATGACCTCGGTGCGCACACGCGCATCGCTGATCGGCTTGCTGGTGAAACCGGCGAAGAACGGCTCGGTCAGCAGCATCACGAAGATGCTGTCGCTGACGATCATGCAGGCCGCATTCTGGTCGGTGAAGGTCGGATTGAAGGCGTAGCCCAGCGCCGCGAAGAAGGCCTTGGAGGCCTCCAGATCGCGGACCGGGAGGTTGACGAAGATCATCTGCGGCGCATCGGACATGGCGGCGTTTCTCGAGCGAAGGGAGGCAGGAAGGCGCGGGAATCACGGCTGTTTCATGCAGTTGACCATCCACGGCTTGCCGTAACGATCGACCAGCATGCCCCAGCGCTGCGCCCAGAACGTCTCGGCCAGCGGCATGCCGACCTGGCCGCCGGCGCTCAGCGCGGCGAACACCCGTTCGGCCTCCTCCACCGAATCCACCTCGACGTTGATGGTGGTGGTGCCGGCGCCCTGCGCGGCGTGGCTGTCGGCGGCCATCAGCACCGCGCCGCCGGCTTCGAGCTGGCTGTGCGCGACCTGGTCCAGCGTGTCCGGCGGCATCTCGCCGCAGCCCTCCATGTTGTCGCTGGGCGGCATGTCGCGATAGGTCATTTCCGACACGACGCTGCCGCCCAGGGCCTGCGCGTAGAACGCCATCGCCTCGTGGGTGCTGCCGTCGAAGCTCAGGAACGGAATCAGTTTCATCGGGATCTCTCCATGCGGTGGTGGTAGGTGTGTGGCTCAGTCGGGATTGCACGCGCGCAGGCGGCGCTGTCGGGCCTGCAGCAGATCGGGAGGAAGGGCGTCGCCCAGTTCCTGCAGGTCCATCAAGGGGCGCAGTTCGACCTCGGTGCCGGCCTCGAACGGGGCGCGCTTGAGCCACTCGGTGGCCTCGTCCAGCGAGCGCACCTGCCATAGCCAAAATCCGGCCACCAAGTCGCCCGTCGCGGCGAACGGGCCGTCGAGCGCCTGCCGCCGCTGCGATTCGAAACGCACGCGGCGGCCGCGCGAACTGGGCTGCAGGCCTTCGGCGGCGAGCAGGATCCCGGCCTCGGCCAACTGGTCGTTGTAGGCGCCCATCGCCCGCCACTCATCCTCGCTGGGCAGGCGCCCGGCCTCGGAGTCGGCGCTCGCCTTGACCAATACCATCACTTTCATCGTGTCCTCCCGGGTGCGGCCGCTGGCGGGCCGTGCATTGGGTACGACGCCGGGGGAAGACGGAAATCGACAGGCCTGCGCAAAAGAAATTTCGAGGCGTTGGATGCGGCGCCGCAACACACGGCCGCAGCGCGCTGAGCGATCATGGGCCTCCCGTTGCCGCCGGCCGCTCGCCCCATGCAATTCCTGCTGCTGATCTACATCGACGAGTCCTTGCTGCAGGCCCTGCCCGCCGAGGAATACGACAGCCTGATGCGCGATTGCCTGCAGCATGCCGATGCGCTGCAGGCCGACGGCACCCTGGTGCTGGCGCAGCAACTGCAGCCGGTGGCCAGCGCCCGCACCCTGCGCTCGCGCCAGGGCCAGCTACGCATCACCGACGGCCCGTTCGCCGAGACCCGCGAACTGCTCGCCGGCTTCAACCTGATCAATGCGCGCGACCACGACGAGGCGGTACGCATCGCCAAGCACTTCCCGTGGTCGCGCTTCGGCAGCATCGAGGTGCGGCCGCTAGCCGACATGGACGCCGAACGCGCGCGGGTCGGCGCGACGTCAGCGAGCCGGATCTCCGCTGCATAGCCGTGCCGCGTCCGCCAGGCGCGGGCTGCCGGGGAGTACCGCCGTGACGCAGGTGTCGCGCTCGTGGCGCAGCCGCTAGGCAGGGCGTCAGTCCTGCCGAGAAGACACGCTCACGCCGCGAGCAGCGCCTGCGCGGCGACCAGCACGCCATTGCGATCGGCGTATAGCCAGTGTCCGGGCACGAACGCCACGCCGGCGAACTGCAGCGGCACATCGACTTCCCCGAGGCCGCGTTTTTCGGTCTTGCGCGGGCATGCGGCCAGCGCCTGCACGCCCAGCGGCAGCGCCGCCAACGCCTCCACGTCGCGCACGCCACCGTGGATCAACAGCCCGGCCCACCCGTTGCGCACCGCGTTCTCGGCAATCTGGTCGCCGAGCAGCGCACAGCGCAGCGAGCCGTGCCCATCGACGACGATGACGCGGCCGGCACCGGGTGTGGCCGCCAGTTCGCGCACCCGCGAGTTGTCCTCGAAGCAGCGCACGGTGACGATCTGCCCACAGAACGCGGCGTGGCCGCCATAGCTGTGGAACAGCGGTTCGGCGACCTGCACCTCGGGATGGTCGTCGCACAGATCGGGCGTGGTCCAGGTCATGGTCGGTCCGGCAGTAGGCGGCACCTGGATGGTAGCGCGACACCAACGCGGCGGCAGCCGCAGCGGCCATGCACGCGACACAGGCGCGGGCTGCGGCACAATTCGCCTCCCTGTCCGCGCCGGCGTGCACTGCCATGAACGATCTCTTCGACTCCGCCCCGGCCGCGCCGGACGGCATCCGCGTCGGCATCGGCGGCTGGACCTATGCGCCATGGCGCGGCGGCATGTTCTACCCGCAGGGACTGGTGCAGCGCCGCGAGCTGGAATACGCCAGCCGCCACGTCACCAGCATCGAGATCAACGGCACCTACTACGGCACGCAGAAGCCGGACACCTATGCGCGCTGGCGCGACGAGGCGCCGGCCGATTTCCTGTTCTCGGCCAAGGCGCCCAAGCGCATCACCGGCATGCGCAAGCTGGCTGCGGCCGGCGCGCAGATCGAGGACTTCGTCGGCGGCATCGCCACGCTCGGCGACAAGCTCGGCCCGCTGGTCTGGCAGTTCGAGCACGGCCGCACGCTCGAGCTCGACGAGCTGGGCGCGTTCCTGGAGCTGCTGCCGAAGCAGGCGAACGGCCGCCACCTTCGACATGTGCTGGAAGTGCGCGACCCGGCCTGCGTCGGCCCGCGCCTGCTGGAGCTGGTGCGTCGCCACGGCGTGGCCACGGTGTTCACCGATTCGCCCGACTTTCCCTCTTTCGCCGATCTCAGCGCCGACTTCGTCTACGCGCGGCTGATGCGCAGCCGCGCCGAGCTGGCGCACGGCTATGCGCCCAAGGAATTGCGCGCCTGGGCGGCGCAGGCGCAGGCCTGGCGCCGCGGCGAGGATCCGGACGCGCTGCCGCATGCCGACGCGCCGACCGCCGAGGCCAAGCCGCGCGAGGTGTTTGTCTATTTCATCAGCGCGGCCAAGGAACGCAATCCGGCCGCGGCGATGGCACTGCTGGCCGAACTCGGCAAGCGCTGAGCAACGGCAGCGGCACGAGCGACCACCGGCACAGGCGACCGAGCGCACGGTGCGGCTGCGACGCGCGACTGAACCCAGCACAGACGGCACTGCGCCGCGACACCCTGTGCGCAATGCAGTTGCAGTACAAGCGGGAGCGCAGAACGACACCGGCGCAGGCCGGCGCCGGATGCGCCTTTTTCCCGAGTGGATATTCCAATCCCGATGCAGATCAAGCACACGCTCGAACGCATTCCAGGCGGCATGATGCTGGTGCCGCTGCTGCTCGGCGCCGCCTGCCATAGCGCATGGCCGCAGGCCGGCGCCTTCCTCGGCTCGTTCAGCCAGGGCCTGATCGGCGGCGTGGTGCCGATCCTGGCAGTGTGGTTCCTGTGCATGGGCGCCTCGATCCAACTGCGCGCCAGCGGCCGCATCCTGCGCCAGTCGGGCGTGCTGCTGCTGACCAAGCTCGGCGTGGCCTGGCTGGTGGCGGTGCTCGCGGCGCGGGTGCTGCCGCCGGCGGGGATCGCGCAGGGCTGCTGGCAAGGCGTCTCGGTGCTGGCCCTGGTCGCGGCGATGGACATGACCAACGGCGGGCTGTTCGCCTCGCTCATGCAGCAGTACGGCAAGCCCGGCGAAGCCGGTGCGGTGGTGCTGATGTCGCTGGAATCGGGCCCGTTGATGACCATGCTGATCCTCGGCAGCGCCGGCATCGCGGTGTTCGAGCCGCGCCTGTTCCTCGGCGCGGTGTTGCCGCTGCTGGTGGGGTTCGCGCTCGGCAACCTGGATCCGCAGCTGCGCGCGTTGTTCGCCGCGGCGGTGCCCGCGCTGATCCCGTTCTTCGCCTTCGCGCTGGGCAATACGCTGGATCTGCATGTGATCGCCAGCGCCGGCGTGCCCGGCGTGCTGCTCGGGGTGCTGGTGGTCGTCGTCACCGGGATCCCACTGCTGTTCGCCGATCGGCTGCTCGGCGGCGGCAGCGGCAGCGCCGGCATCGCCGCGTCCAGCACTGCCGGCGCCGCGGTGGCGACGCCCGCGCTGATCGCGGCGATGGCGCCGCAGTTCCGTGCGGCGGCCCCGGCCGCCACCGCGCTGGTGGCGACCTCGGTGATCGTGACCTCACTGCTGGTGCCGCTGCTGACCGCGCTGCACGCGCGTGCGCGGGCCACGCGCACGCCGCCCGGCAACTGACGCGGCACCGGCGAGGCGATTGCAGGATCTGCCGCGACAACGCCGTCCGCCTCGCCGCCGGTTTACGCGACAATAGGCGCATGCCCCTGCACCCCACGACCAAAGCCCAACTGCAAATCCACTTCTGCGTGCTGCTGTGGGGGATCACCGCGATCCTCGGCAAGCTGATCACGCTGCCGGCGCTGCCGCTGGTGTGGTGGCGGATGCTGATGGTGGTAGCGGCGCTGGCGCTGCTGCCGAGGGTGTGGCGCGGGCTGGCCGCGCTGACCCCGAAGCTGGCGCTCGGCTACGCCGTGATCGGCGCGCTGGTCGGCCTGCACTGGTTGACCTTCTACGGCGCGATCAAGCTGGCCAACGCCTCGGTGGCGGCGACCTGCATCGCACTGGCGCCGGTGTTCACCGCGGTGATCGAACCGTGGGTGGCCAAGCGCCCGTTCCGTCCCAGCGAATTGGTGTTCGGCCTGGCGGTGCTGCCGGGCGTGGCGCTGGTGGTCGGTGGCGTACCCGACGGGATGCGCGCCGGCGTCGTGGTCGGTGCGGTCTCGGCGCTGTTCGTCGCCGCGTTCGGCTCGCTCAACAAGCGCCTGGTCGATCATGCCGACCCGCTGACCGTGACCGCGCTGGAACTGGGCGCCGGCACCCTGACCCTGACCCTGCTGGCGCCGCTGCTGCCGTTCGTGCTGCCGGCGCTGAGCGGCCCGTTGCTGGTGCTGCCGAGCCTGCACGACACCCTGCTGCTGCTCGCCCTGGCGCTGCTGTGCACGCTGCTGCCGTTCGCCCTGGCGCTGGTCGCGCTGCGCCGGCTCAGCGCCTACGCGGTGCAGTTGGTGACCAACCTGGAGCCGGTCTACGCGATCGTGTTCGCGATCCTGCTGCTGGACGAGCAGAAGGAACTCACCGCGCTGTTCTACCTGGGCGTGGCGGTGATCCTGGGCGCGGTGTTCCTGCATCCGCTGCTGACCCGCGGCAAGCCGGTGCGGCACCCGGAACTGCTGGCGACCTCCGAAGCGAAGAACGCGCTGGAGTGAAGCCGCGGCCGGCGCGGTTCACTCCGCCAACGAGACGCAATCGCGGCCGGCGCGCTTGGCCCGGTACAGGGCCTGGTCGGCGCGCTTGAGCAACTGCTCGGCGCTCTCGTCCGGCTGATAGGTGGCGACGCCGAAACTGGCGGTCAACGGCACCCCGATCTGCAGCAGGCTGGTCTCCTGGCGCAAGGTCTCGCATTCGTGCATGGCCTCGGCCGCATCCAGGCCCGGCATCAGCACCGCGAACTCTTCGCCGCCATAGCGCGCCACCAGGCTGCCTGCCGGCGCCCGCGCACGCAGCATGTCCGCCAGCGCCAGCAGCACAGCATCGCCCTTGTCGTGACCATGCAGGTCGTTGATGTGCTTGAAATAGTCCAGGTCCAGCAAGGCCACGCTGAGCGGCGCGGGGCTGAACCGCGCCGCCTCCGCGTTGACCAACAGCGCGGTGGCGAACGCGCGCCGATTGAGCAGCCCGGTCAGCGGGTCGGTGCGCGACTGTTGGAGCAGTTCGGCGTTGAGCGTTTCCAGCGTGGACTGATACTGCGCCAGCTGCTGCTCGTAGCCGTCGCGCGCGTGCAACTGCAGCGCCAGCGCATGGCTGGTGCGGCGCAGCTCGATCAGCTGCATCACCTGCCGCGACAGCGCCTGCAGCGCCACCACCTGCTCCGGCTCTAGCGTGCGCGGGCGGCGGTCGAGCACGCACAGCGCGCCCACCGCCAGCCCGTCGCTGTTCACCAGCGGCGAGCCCGCGTAGAAGCGCACGCCGACCTCGGTGACCAACGGATTGAACGCGAAGCGCGGGTCCACCGCCGCGTCGTTGACCACCATCACCTGCTGCGGGGTCAGAATGGTGTGGCCGCAGAACGAGTCGTCGCGCGTGGCGCTGAGCAGGGTGACGTTGCGCTGCGATTTCAGCCACTGGCGTTCGTCGTCGACCAGCGAGATCAGCGCCGACGGCGTGTCGCACAGGCTGGCGGCGATGCCGACCAGGTCGTCGTAGGACGCTTCCGGCTCGGTATCCAGGATCTGCAGCGCATGCAGCGCGCGCAGGCGTTCGGCTTCATTGTCGGGCTTGCGTGGCTTGATCACGGGAACGGGCGGCCGGCGGCGGATTGCCTGGCGAGTATCGCCAAAATCGCCGCCGATGCCAGTGAAGGCCATGCGGCCCCGGATTACCAGTCCTGGCGCTGCGGCAGCAGGCCGCGCAGTTCCTGCTCGGTGAGGTTGCGCCACTGGCCCGGCTTCAGCGCGCCGAGCTTGATGTTGTCGATGCGCACGCGGCGCAGTTGGGTGACGCGGTAGTCGAACGCAGCGGCCATCAACCGGATCTGCCGGTTCAGGCCCTGCTCGAGCACGATGCGGAAGCCGAACTTGGCGATCCGCGCGGTGCGGCACGGCAGCGTGGTCTCGTTGTGCACGCGCACGCCGCGCGCCATGCCGCGCAGGAATTCGTCGCTGACCGGCTTGTTCACTGCCACCAGGTATTCCTTCTGGTGGCGGTTCTCGGCGCGCAGGATCTCGTTGACGATGTCGCCGTTGCTGGTCATCAGGATCAGGCCCTCGGACTCCTTGTCCAGGCGCCCGATCGGGAAGATGCGCTGCTCGTGGCCGACGAAATCGACGATGTTGCCCTTGACCTCGCTCTCGGTGGTGCAGGTCACCCCGACCGGCTTGTTCAGCGCGATGTAGACGTGGCGGCGACCGGACTTCTGCTTGGCGCGCGCGCGCAGCGGCTGGCCGTCGACCTGCACCTCATCGCCCTCGCCCACCACCGCGCCCACGCCGCCGGGCCGGCCGTTGACGGTCACGCGGCGCGCGGCGATCAGCCGGTCGGCCTCGCGGCGCGAACAGTAGCCGGTCTCGGCGATGTGCTTGTTGAGGCGGATGGACATTGAGCGGGGATTCGGGAGTCGGGATTCGGGATTGGCAAAAGCGGGCTACCGCCATCTGCGGCGGCAGCGAGGAACTCAGGGACACGGGAGCAGGGACGAATCCCCACTCCCGAATCCCCAATCCCGGCCCCTCAGCGCTTCGGCGGACCCTTGCGCGGCGGGCGATCGCCGGCCTTGTCGGCCATGCGGGTGGCGGCGCCGGCCGGGCGCGGACCGGCTGCGTTCGGGCGGCCGCCGGGCTTGCCGGCGGCGCGCGCGAACTTGGGCTTGAACGGCGCGCTGGCGCCCGCGTCGTCGCCGTCGAGCTTGCGCATCTGCAGTTGCTGGCCCGAGACCCAGACCTTCTTCAGGTGGGTCAGCAGCTCGCGCGGCATGTCCGCCGGCAGGTCCAGCACCGAATGGTCGTCGTGGATGTCGATGCGGCCGATGTACTTGCTCTCCAGGCCGGCCTCGTTGGCGATCGCGCCGACGATGTTGGCCGGCTTGACCCCGTGCTGGTGGCCGACCTCGATGCGGTAGGTCTCCATGCCCACTTCCGGCTCGCCGCGCGGCGCCTTGGGCGCCTTGTCGCGGCGCGGGGCCTCGAAGCTGCCGACGTCGCGCTGGTAGTCGTAGTCGGGGCCGTGCCCGGCCGGCGCGGGACGCGGCGCACGCGGCGGCGCGCGTTCGCCTTCGTCGCGGCGCGGCGGGCGCGCTTCGCGGTCGAACTTGGGCTCGAACTTGGGACGTTCCGTGCGCTCGCCGCGGTCGGCGCGCTCGCGGCGCTCGGCACCGGGCCGCTCGAAGCGCTCGCCCTGCGGCGGACGCGCGCGCTCCGGCGCCAGCAGCAGCGGCGTGTCGCCCTGCAGCAGGCGCGCCAGCGCCGCGGCCACTTCGACCATCGGCACGTTCTTCTCGGTCTCGAAACGCTGCAGCAGATCGCGGTAGGTGTCGATGCCGCCGCCGGCGATGGTCTCGCTGATCTTTTCCATGAAGCGGGTCACGCGCTGGTCGTTGACCGCGTCCACGCTCGGCAGCTGCATCTCTTCGATCGGCTGCCGGGTGGCGCGCTCGATCGCGCGCAGCATGCCCTTCTCGCGCGGGCTGACGAACAGGATCGCCTCGCCGCTGCGGCCGGCGCGGCCGGTGCGGCCGATGCGGTGCACGTAGCTTTCGGTGTCGTACGGGATGTCGTAGTTCAGCACGTGGCTGATCCGCTCCACGTCCAGGCCGCGCGCGGCCACGTCGGTGGCGACCAGGATGTCGAGCTTGCCGTCCTTGAGCTGCTGGATCACCCGCTCGCGCTGCGACTGCTGGATGTCGCCGTTGATCGCCGCGGCGGCCAGGCCGCGCGCCTGCAGCTTCTGCGCCAGCTCGTCGGTGGCGGCCTTGGTGCGCGCGAACACGATCATCGCGTCGAACGGCTCCACTTCCAGGATGCGGGTCAGCGCATCGAGCTTGTGCAAGCCGCTGACCGCCCAGTAACGCTGGCGGACATTCGCCGACGTGGTGGTCTTGGAGGCGATGATGACTTCGGCCGGATCGTTTAGATAAGTCTGCGCGATGCGCTTGATCGCGGTCGGCATGGTCGCCGAGAACAGCGCCACCTGGCGCGAGACCGGCAGCTTCTTCAGCACCGCCTCGACGTCGTCGATGAAGCCCATGCGCAGCATCTCGTCGGCCTCGTCGAGCACCAGCGTCTTCAGCTCCGACAGATCCAGGGTGCCGCGCTCCAGGTGGTCGATGACCCGCCCGGGGGTGCCCACCACCACGTGCACGCCGCGCTTGAGCGCCGACAACTGCTGCACATAGGGCTGGCCGCCGTACACCGGCAACACCTGGAAGCCGGGGATCGCGCCGGCGTAGCGATGGAACGCCTCGGCGACCTGGATCGCCAGCTCGCGGGTCGGCGCCAGCACCAGCGCCTGCGGCTTGCGCTGGTTGAAGTCCAGCCGCGACAGGATCGGCAGCGCGAACGCGGCGGTCTTGCCGGTGCCGGTCTGGGCCTGGCCGAGCAGGTCGCGGCCGGTCAGCAGCGCGGGAATGGTGGCGGCCTGGATCGGCGACGGCGACTCGTAGCCGACATCGGCGACGGCTTTCATCACAGCAGGCGAGAGGCCGAGATCTGCGAACAGCAGCGGCGCGGGGGTATCTTGGGACATGGGAGACTCCGGAGGCGCCGCAGAGAACCGGCAGGCGCAAAGAAGTGCATTGTGCGCCTTGCCGGGCCGCATGTCTAAACCGGGTGAACGACGCCGTTCAGGCGTGAGAAACCCCGGCCTGCCGCGAACCACCTTGCAGACCCTTCCGCGACCCGCCCAATGCCCGACGCCCCCACCCCTGCCGCACCGGCCCCCGCCGACTTCGCCACGCTGTTCCAGGCGCACCGAGGCATCGCCGCGAAAGTGGCCGGCAGCTATTGCCGGGATCCGGACGACCGTGCCGACCTGATCCAGGAGATCGCCGCGCAGGCCTGGCGGGCCTTCCCCCGCTACGACCGGCAGCGGCCGTTCTCCACCTGGCTGTACCGGATCGCGCTGAACGTGGCGATCGGCGACCTGCGCGGGCGCAGCCGCGCGCATCGGCAGACCCTGCCGCTGGAGGACCTGGACCTCGCCGATCCGCACGCCGCCGACCCGGAGCGCGAACGCCAGGTGCAGGCCCTGTACCGCTTCATCGCGCAACTGCCGGCGCTGGAACGGGCGCTGGCGCTGCTGTACCTGGACGACCGCCCGCAGCGCGAGATCGCCGAGATCCTGGGCATCGGCGAAAGCAACGTCTCCACCAAGATCGGCCGCCTCAAGCAACGCCTCCGCGACGAACTCTGACTCTTCCACACAGGACCTTCGACATGCATCTCGACGAACTGAAACACGCCTGGCAGGCGCTGGACCAGCGCCTGCAACGCCACGACCGCCTGCAAGCGCAGCAACTGCTGCAGCACAACCTGCAGCGCGCGCAGCGCAGCCTGCGCCCGCTGCTGTGGGGCCAGTTGCTGCAGCTGCCGTTCGGCCTGTGCTGCATCGCCCTGGCCGGCATGCTGTGGAGCGGCGGCGGCGCGCTGCCGGCGCACCTGATCGCCGCGGGCGTGGCGGTGCATGCCTATGGCGTGGCCACCGTGGCGCTGGCCGGCATCGTGCTGGGCCGGCTGCTGCAGGTCGACTACAGCGCGCCGGTGCTGGAGATCCAGCAGCGGATCGCGCGCACCCGCCGCTGGTACGTCGGCAGCGGCGTGGTCTGCGGGCTGTCGTGGTGGCTGCTGTGGGTGCCGGTGCTGATGGTGCTGGCCGCGCTCGCCGGCATCGACCTGCTGGCGCGGGCGCAGGCCGTGGTATGGATCGGGCTCGGCGCCGGGCTGGCGGGGCTTGCCGGCAGCGCATGGCTGTATCGCCGTTCGCGCGATCCCGGGCGGCCACGGCTGCGGCGCATCATCGACGACGGCCTGGGCGGAGCGAGCCTGCGCAGGGCCAGCGGCCTGCTCGACGAGGTGGAGCGTTTTCGGCACGAATGAGCGCGCAGCCGCTGCGTTGCGATGCACGCGAAGATGTACGGCACGGCGTGCGCAGCGCGAAGTCCGAGCGTTTCCTTCGCGAATGACCGACAATGGGCGCCGATTTCCGAACAGCGTCCCCCAATGCAGACCATCGATCTCCAGTTAGAAAGCGACTATGTCGAACTCAAGCACCTGCTGAAACTGACCGGCGTGTGCGACAGCGGCGGCGCAGCCAAGACCGTGATCAGCGAAGGCCAGGTGCGCGTGGACGGCGAAGTCGAGGTGCGCAAGGCCTGCAAGGTCCGCGCGGGCCAGGTGGTCGAACTGGACGACGTGCAGATCCGGGTGATCGGCAAGGCATGAGCGTGGCCGGCGCGCCCTGCGCGTCGCATTTGCGGCTGCCGCACACGGCGGCCACGCCATGTTGATCGACATCGGCGCACGCAACATCGCGCCGTCGACGGACGATCCGCTGCACGACGTGTACGGCCTGTCGATCGACCCCGAGGCGGCGCGGCCGTTCTGCCTGTCGCAATCCATCCATGGCGGGCATGCCGACCGTGGCGGCGCGATCTTCCTGGGGCTGGACGAGCTGAATGCCTGGGCCGGCGACTGGCGCCTGCACCCGCGCCACGCCGACTGCGCCTGGGCCATCGCGCCGATCGCAGCGGCGCAGCGCGGTGGCGACGCGCAAGCCACCTTCGCCCACCTCATCGCCGAGGCGGACGCACGCCGCCTCGCCCGCACGCCGCAGCGTTAGCGCGGTTTTCTCGCCTTCATTCGGGCGATTGCATTTTTGTGGGAGCGACTGAAGTCGCTCCCACAATTACTTCGCCAAGCGAATAGGACAGCCAGCATTCGCGTGCCGATCCATAGGCCATGCCATCACTACAGCTGGCGCCGGCCTTTTGTAGGAGCGGCTTCAGCCGCGACCGGAACTTTTCTGGTGATGCCCGGTCGCGGCTGAAGCCGCTCCTACAGGGTGCATGCAGGCAGGCGAGAGAAGCGGTGCACGGCGGCACTGGCCCGGCAGCCCGGCCACCGCTGTGGCGCGCCCAGCACCGGGACATGCCTCCCAGCATCCGCGCGCATCCACGCCTCAGCGCGCACCCACCGCAGCACGCTGGGCCAGGTGCGCGGCGATCGCGCGCTTGAACGGCGCCACCTTGTCGGCCACGCGCAAGGCCGCGTTGCGCAGCGCGCGCGCCGGCAATCGGTCGTCGGTGTACAGCGCGGCGATCGCGTTGGTCGCCTCGTACAGCGGGCGCGTGGCCAGGCGGTGGCCGCGTTCGTAGCCGGCCAGCAAGGCCGGCGCGGCGATGTCGCGGCCTTGCGCCGCGGCCGCGTGCAGCGCGCGCGCCAGCCGCGCCTGGCTCTGCAGGCCGAAATTGAAGCCGTGCGCGGTCACCGGATGCATGCCCACCGCCGCGTCGCCGATCAGCGCATAGCGCTTGCCGACGAAGCGTTGCGCGTACACCGCGACCAGCGGATACGCCTGCGGCCGCACGATCGGCATCATCGCGCCGAGCCGGCGCTCGAAGCGCGCGCTGATCTGCGCGCCTAGCTCGGCCTCGTCCATGTCCAGCAGCGCCTGCGCGCGATCCGGCGGCAGGGTCAGCACCGCCGAGGCCTGGTTGCCGTGCAGCGGCAGCAGCGCCAGGGTCTGGCCGTAGCCGAACCACTCCCAGGCTGTTTGGTGGTGCGGGCGCTCGTGGCTGACCCGGCACACCAGCATGCTGCGGCCGAAATCGCGCATCTGCGCGCCGATGCCGAGCATGCGCCGGGTCGTCGAGAAACGGCTGTCGGCCGCCACCACCAGGCGCGCAGTCAGTGCCTCGCCATTGGACAGGCTCAGCTGCGCCTGGCTGTCGTCGCTGCGCAGCGCCTGCACCGAGACGCCGTCGAGCAGAGTCAGGCCCGGCTGCGCCTGCACCGCGGCGAACGCGGCACGGCGGATCAGGTGGTTGGGCACCAGCCAGCCCAGGTCGCCGCGGCGGTCCTGGCTGGCGGCGAAGGTCAGCGCGAACGGCGAGGAGCCATTCATTACCCGCGCATCGCGCAGCGGCGCGATCGCGTCCGGATCGATCCGCGACCACAGGTCC
Organism: Xanthomonas sp. GW; assembly: GCF_014236815.1. Lineage (NCBI taxonomy): Bacteria > Pseudomonadati > Pseudomonadota > Gammaproteobacteria > Lysobacterales > Lysobacteraceae > Xanthomonas > Xanthomonas sp. GW. Next base: position 1,839,073 of record NZ_CP051189.1, on the reverse strand, counting down.
AGTTGCTCGAGCAAGGCACGCGAGGCGTGGGTCAGCGCGATCTCGCGGCCGTCGAACGCGGCCTCGGCCAGCGCGGCGCGCGGCTGCGGTTCGATCAGCGCCAGCGACAGGCCGCTACCGGCCAGCGAGCGGGCGAAACACAGGCCCGCGGGGCCGGCACCGACAATGGCGATATCCACATGCATTGCTGCGCTTCCTGTCTCAGACGCAGCCAGCATAAACCCGTCGTGGCGCACGGCATTGATCTGGATCAGCGCTGCGGCAAACGGTCGCAGCGTCGCGCTTCGGGCGCTACGCGCGCAGCCTCAGAACAGCGCCCACACCAGTTGCAGGATCGACCACAGCGACACCGCCCAGACCAGGCTGCGCAAGTAAGGCACGCCCGCCGCGTACAACGGCACATAGGCCAGCCGCGCCCAGAAATATAGCTGCGCCGCCAGCGCGGTATGCGCACTGCCCTTGCCCATCGCCACCACTGCCAGCGCCGCGGCGGCGAAGAACGGGAAGGTCTCCAGGAAGTTGCGCAGCGCGCGGTCCAGGCGCCCGGCCACGCCGGAGGGCGGCGGCAGCTGCGCGTCGCGCGCGCCGGCATTCCACTTCAGGCCGCGCTGCGCGGTGACGAACGCCGCGGCCAGCAGCAGTTGCACGATCCCGAGCAGGATCGCCCAGGCCAGCATGCGGATTTCGATACTCATCGATACCTCGGTCGGTTGCGAAAACTAGGGAGCGACGCGCGCATGCGCGTCAGTTCGGCGGTCCGACGTGATAGCCGACCAGGCGCCAGGTCTTGTCCTCGTCCAGGCGCAGCGAGACCAGCTCGCGCACCGGCTGCGGCGCGTTGGCGAACCGGCTGGGGAAACTGACGTTGACGTAGACCCCCGGCGGCACCTGCGAACCGGCCGCGTACTGCACCCGCGCCACGCTGGCCACGCCGCGACCGAGCAGCGCGCCGAGCCGTGCGCGACCGGCATCGACCTGGCGCACGAACGCATCGCGCGCCACGGCCTTCTTGGCCACCGCGGATGCGCCGTCCCATAGCTCGCCGCTGCGTCCGGCATCGACCAGCTGCGCGGCGCGCAGGCCGGCCTGGGCCATCTGCGCGTCCTGCTTGGACAGCGGGCCCGGCGCAGCAGGATCGGCATGCTTGGCCGCGGCGGGTCTTGCGGCGGCGGGCTTGGGCGTCGCTGGCTGCGCCGCGGGCTGGGCCGGCGCGGATTGCGCAGGGACGCTCTGCGTCGGTGCGGTCTGCGCCGCTGCGGCGAACACGGCAGCGCCCAGCAGCGCGGGGAACAGGCGAAGTGACAACGGCATGGGCATCGCTCAGGCGGCGCGGTGACGGCGGGGGCCGCAGTCTACGCCGGCCATGTGCGCCTGCGCAGCGGCGCTCACGGCTCCTCGCCTGGCGCGGCCGCGCTCACCGGCACCGCATAGCGCTGCCGATGCCAGGCGCGCCAGCTCGCCCACAGCGCCCACACGGTGCCGCCGAGCAAGGCGGCCAGGCTCAGCAGCGAGGCGGTGCGCGCCAGCACCTGCGCATACCTGCCGCTGGCGAAATGCAGCAGCAGCTCCGCCACCAGGAAACCGCCCACCACCAGCAAGGCCGGGGGCAGGTACAGCCGCATCATCATCTTCGATCCGACCGACATGCCAGGCGCCTCCAGGGAATTGGCCCGGACGCTAGCGTCAGCGCGGTGCCGGCGACGTGAAAGCCCGGCCGGCGCAACGGAAGGCTGGCCCGGGCGAGCCGAAACCCGGGGCCGCCCCGCAATCCAGCCTGCCGGTGATCCGCCAGGCGCTCCTTGGCGCGCCATGCCGCCCGCCCCTGCCACTGTCCGCGGCGTGGATGCGCTGTGGATACCCGCGCCAGCCCATTTGTGCCAGAGTGGCGCGAGGCCGTGAACCCACACATGGGAATGGCCGGGCCGCAGTGGCAAGCGGTCCGACAGCGCTCAGGGGTGATCTGGGAGAAAGCCGACATTTCCAAAATGCAGCATGGCGGCGATCGCCGCGTGCCGCGTTGCCCGTAGAGGATTGCCGATGTCAATCACGACGAAACGCAACGGCTGGAGCGGCCCGCTGCTGGTTGTGGCGCTGTGCGCTGCCATCGTCATTTTCGGAAAACCCGCGCGCTATTCGATTCCGGCCTCCCTTGCGCTTTCGGCCATCCAACTCCTGATGATGGCCATCGCGGCAGCGCCGCTGCTGTTGCGGGCGTGGCGCTCCGGGGATGAACACAGGCGTCGGATCGCGCTTGTCGGCACGTTGTTGATACTGCCGTGGGCTCTACTGACGCTGATGCCGGGCTACGGTCCGCCGTTCGCTTCGAATCTCGCAATGAACCATGTCCGGTTCGTCATTCTTTTTGTCTCGGCTGCGGTTCTTGGTGCGGGTCTGTTCCTGCTCAAAGAGCCGTTGGCCGACGCTGCAGGCGATCGCCTGCTTGCGCCGCTGGGACAGGCAAGCGGCCTGTTTGCCGCACTCATTCAACTCGTCTGGGCTGCGCTGATGATCGGCTGGACAATGTCCGAAGCGCATAAACCGGTAGCCTATCTGCCGCTGTACGGCACGCCGCTCGGCAATGCCGCGGACGTCCTGCTCTTCTTCGCAGGATTGATGACGTATGTTTCCACTGCGCTCTATGCACTGTCGTTCGCACGGCAGGGCTGGCTTCGGCCCGCATGGGCGGGAATCATCGCGTCGGTGGCCGCTCTCGCCGTCGTTGCGCTGATGGTGCGCGGCCTCCAGTATCCCGACTTGCCCGACGATTGGTTCGCCATGCCCGGCATGATCGTCGGCATCCCCGCGATCCCCTGGCTGATGCCCTACCTGCTCGGCGTTTGTGCGCTGGTGCATGCGGCTCACGGGCCGAAGGCTGTTGCGTAAGCGGCAGGCTTGAACCGGACGAGCGGAGCTATAGCAGCACCTGGCGCGATTCCATGCCGACCGCGGCATGCATCTTCGGCCTACCACTACCGCCACCTGCAGGCCGTCAGGACGCGCACGCCGATTGGATCCACCGCCGCTTCCACGCGCAGGCGGGATAGGCGCCGCACCGCACGCCCATCCAGGCATGCCCTGGCTGAACAAGCTGCCGAGCAATCGCAACTAGGCGCCCGGCGACGCCAGCGGCAGCGTGGCCACGTCGATTTCCGACAACGGGCTCTCCGCCGGGCAGGCCTGGTCGGGGAAGCCGAAGCGCTGCTTCAGCGCCTGGCCGCAGGCGGTCAGCGTCTCCAGGTCCACGCCCTTGGCCTTGCACTCGTGGTCGAACGCGATCAGGAACGCGTCCTTGCGCCGCACGAAATCGTCGCCGCACTTGCGCAGCTGCTTGATCCGCTCCAGGTCGTCCTGCACCGCGTTGGTCCCGTCCAGCCCGTACTGCTTGAGTTCGTCATTGCTGAGCAGGCGCAGGCTGCGGTTGGGCACGGTCATCATCAGGTCGGCCACCGCCACGGCCACGCCGTTGCGCTCCAGGTAGTCCTTGACGTTGCCGTAGACCTCCTGCAGTTCGCGATTGAGCTCGGCGCGCGAGGTGGCAGTGGAACTGATCCGCATCATGCGGTGGATGCCGACCTTGCCGGAGATCAGCCGGTTGTCGCCAGCGGCGAGCACGAACACGCAGGCGCTATGGCAGATTGAGCCCTCGCGCACCCAGATGGTCCAGCCGGACTCGCCGATCGCATCGCCGGCGCGGATCGCCGCCTCGACCTGGCCGCCGCTGGAATCCAGGTCCAGCACGCGCTTGCCGATGCCGGCGTGCGCGGCGACCTCGGCCAGGCGCCGCACCATCTCGGCGAAACCGGCGTTGATCTTGCCTTCGTAGCGCACCCGCAGCAGGCCGCGCTCGCGGCATGGCGCCAGCGCCGCCTCGATGGTCGGCCGATCCAGCCCGGCCAGCGCCTCGCCGTCGCCGGCGTCGGCCGCGTAGTCGGTGTCGCAGCTGACGAAGGCCTCGCCGTTCTCCAGCGCCGCCTGCTCCCAGACGTCGGCATCGGGTTTGGGCGTGGTGGCAGGCCGCGGCGCCGGCGTCGGCGCGGGCGGCGGCGTCCCGACCGACACCATGTGCTCGCCGTCGCCGGGCGGGCTGTCGGCCACGGTCCTGCCGGCGGATGGCGCGCCCTGCTGGCACGACAACAGGCCGACGCAGCACAACGACAGCCACCAGATTTTTGACGGAAGAGGCAAGCAGGACATCCGCGAAGGAAGAGACGGCGCTTTCGAACTGCGCGTCGCTAGTCTAGTGCCGATACGCATTCGGTTCCCAACTGCGCCTAAACCGCCGGCATCCCACCATAAGGGCATCCGCATTGACCACGCCGGGGCCGATGCATCCATGTCCGAAAACGGCGAGTCGAGCGCGGCGGCGCGGACTAGACTGGCCCCATGCCGCACATCACGCTCGACGACCACGACCTCTACGACCGCGCCCGCCAGTCCCGCGATGCGCGCTTCGACGGGGTGTTCTTCACCGCCGTGCGCAGCACCGGCATCTACTGCCGGCCGGTGTGCCCGGCGCCGCCGCCCAAGCGCAGCAACGTGCGCTACTACCCCAGTGCCGCCGCCGCGGCCGCGGCCGGCTACCGCCCGTGCCTGCGCTGCCGGCCGGAGCTGTCGCCGGAAGCGCAACAGCACCTGGGCGAGGAATCGGTGCAGCGTGCGCTGGCGCTGATCGCCGAGGGCGCGCTGCAGGACGCCAGCGTCGAACGGCTCGCCGCCGACGTGGGACTCAGCGCGCGCCAATTGCAGCGCGTGTTCGTCGCCCAGCTCGGTGCCACCCCGGCGGCGGTGCATGCGACGCGGCGCCTGCTGCTGGCCAAGCAATTGCTGACCGAGACCGCGCTGCCGATCACCCAGGTGGCACTGGCGGCCGGTTTCAACAGCCTGCGCCGCTTCAACACCGCATTCCTTGAAGGCTGCGGCATGCCGCCGTCGGCGATCCGCAAACAGCGCGCCGAGGTGCCCGGCGGCGACCTGCTGCTGCGCCTGGGCTACCGCCCGCCGCTGGATTTCGCGGCGATGCTGGCGTTCCTGCGCAAGCGCGCGATCCCTGGCATCGAGCGCATCGGCGAGGCCAGCTACGAGCGCGTGCTCGGCCCACTCGATGCCTCCACCAGGATCCGCGTCGAGGCCGATCCGCAGCGCCACGAACTGCGCCTGCAGATCGCCGCGGCCGATCCGCGCGCGATCCCCGACATCGTGCGGCGGGTGCGCCGCATCTTCGATCTGGATGCCGACCTGCGCGCCGTGCATGCCACGCTCGGCGCCGAACCGCTGCTGGCGCGCGCGATCGCGCGGCGCCCGGGACTGCGCGTGCCCGGCGGCTGGGACGGCTTCGAAGTGGCGGTGCGTGCGGTGCTCGGCCAGCAGGTCAGCGTGGCCGGCGCGGCGACCCTGGCCGCGCGTCTGGTCGAGCGCCACGGCGCGTATCGACCGGGCCAGGCATCCGGCCTGGACCGCGCGTTCCCGGCGCCGCAGGACGTGCTGGACGCGCCGCTGGAGGCGATCGGCCTGCCGCGCTCGCGCGCCGCCACGATCCGCGCGCTGGCCGCGGCGGTGGTGGACGGACGCTTGCAGTTCCGCGCCGGCCAGCGCCTGTCCGAGTTCGTCGAACGCGCCACCGCCCTGCCCGGCATCGGCGCCTGGACCGCGCACTACATCGCGCTGCGTGCGCTCGGCCAGCCCGATGCGTTCCCGGCCGGCGACCTGGTCCTGCAACGCATGCTCGGCGCCGACGGCGCGCGCCTGAGCGAACGCGCCACCGATGCCCGCGCGCAGGCCTGGCGGCCATGGCGCGCCTATGCCGTGCTGCACCTGTGGCATCTGGCCGGCGATCCATCCGAGGAGACTCCCCATGACTGAGCAACGCCTGTACTACGACGCCTTCGCCACCCCGATCGGGGAACTGACCGTGGCCGTCGGCGACGACGGCGTGCGCCACATCCTGTTCCCGGAGAACCGCTACGACGCGCGCGGCCGCGCCGACTGGATCCGCGACGCGGCGCCGGTGCGCGCAGCGCGCGAGCAGTTGCTGGCGTATTTCGCTGGCGAACGTACCAACTTCGACCTGCCGCTGGCGCCGCGCGGCACCGCCTTCCAGTGCCGCGTGTGGCAGGCGCTGGCGCAGATTCCATTCGGTGCGACCTGGAGCTACGCGCAACTGGCGCGGCAGATCGAGCAGCCGCGTGCGGTGCGCGCGGTCGGCGCCGCCAACGGCCGCAATCCGCTGCCGATCGTGCTGCCCTGCCATCGCGTGATCGGCGCCAACGGCACCCTGACCGGCTTCGGCGGCGGCCTGCCGACCAAGGCCGCGCTGCTGGCGTTGGAGCGGCGCGGGGCCGTCGAGGCGGACGGCGGGATGGCGTCGTTGTTCGACTGAGCTGCGGTGCGCTTGCGCGCCGACGGGCGAATGAGGGCAGCGAGGTGCCCGACAACCGCTCCCTTCTCCCTACGGGGGGAAGGTGCCCCGCAGGGGCGGATGGGGGTACGGGCGAAGCCTCGTGCACCCAAACTCAGCGAGTCGCTTCGCGCCGTACCCTCACCCCAACCCCTCTCCCGGGGGGAGAGGGGCTACGGCAGCTCCCTTCTCCCCTCGGGAGAAGGTGCCCCGAAGGGGCGGATGAGGGTACGGGCGAAGCCTCCTGCACCCGAACTCAGCGAGTCGCTTCGCGCCATACCCTCACCCCAACCCCTCTCCCGGGGGGAGAGGGGCTACGGCAGCTCCCTTCTCCCGTCGGGAGAAGGTGCCCCGCAGGGGCGGATGAGGGTACGGGCGAAGCCTCGTGCACCCAAACTCCGCGAGTCGCTTCGCGCCGTACCCTCACCCCAACCCCTCTCCCGGCGGGAGAGGGGCTGCTGCGGCCGGCAGCTGCGCGGGTGCGTGCTTCGTGCGTGCGCGGCACGGCGATGTCTTCGCCAGGTCACCGGACGCGTCTTATCATGCGCCGATGACTTCCATCGCCCTACGACTGGCAAGCGCCTGCGCGGCGCTGCTGCTCGGCGCTTGCGCCTCCGCCCCCTCTTCTCCCACCACCAAGGCCACCGCGCCGCAGGCCGCATCCAGCCAGGCGCAGCGACCGTTGTTGCTGCTGATCTCGATCGACGCGCTGCGCGCGGACATGCTCGATCGCGGCATCGCGCCGAACCTGAGCCGGCTGGCGCGCGAGGGCGTGCGTGCGCAATGGATGACGCCGTCGTATCCGTCGCTGACCTTCCCCAACCACTACACCCTCGTCACCGGGCTGCGTCCGGACCACCACGGCATCGTCCACAACAGCATGAACGACCCGCTGCTGGGCACGTTCCGGGTCAGCGACCGCGACGCGGTCGGCGACGGCCGCTGGTGGGGCGGCGAGCCGATCTGGGTCGGCGCCGAGAAGGCCGGCCTGCCCACGGCGAGCTGGGCCTGGCCGGGCGGCGAAGCGGCGATCCAGGGCGTGCGCCCGAGCCGCCGCCAGGCTTTCGACAAAGACGTCGCGCCGAACGCGCGGGTCAACCAGGTGCTGGGCTGGCTGGACGATCGCAGCGCGCCGCAGCCGCAGTTGCTGACCCTGTATTTCGAGCAGGTCGACGAGGCAGGCCACGACTTCGGCCCGCAATCGGCGCAGTACGCGCGCGCGATCGAGCAGGTCGACGCGGCGATCGGCCGCCTGCTCGACGGGCTGGCCCGGCGCGGGCAACTGGATCGCACCAACCTGATCGTGGTCTCCGACCACGGCATGGCGACAGTGCCGGCGCAGCAGGTGGTCATCGTCGAGGACATGGTGTCGATGCAAGAGGCCGAGGTGGTCAGCTACGGCCAGTCGGTCGGCATCGCGCCGCGGCCCGGCCAGGAGGCCAGGGTCGAAGCCAAGCTGCTCGGCGCGCATCCGCAGTACGACTGCTGGCGCAAGGCCGAACTGCCGGCGCGCTGGCACTACGGCAGCAATCCGCGCGTCCCGCCGATCGTGTGCCAGATGCACGAAGGCTGGGACGCGCTGCCGGCCGAGCGCGCCGCGGAGAAGCCACAGACCGGCCTGCGCGGCTCGCACGGCTACGATCCGGCGCTGCCGTCGATGCGCGCGGTGTTCATCGCGCGCGGCCCGGCGTTCCGCCAGGGCGCCACGCTGGCGCCGTTCGACAATGTCGATGTGTATCCGCTGCTGACCCGGCTGCTGGGAATTCCCGCCGCGCCCAACGACGGCGATCCGCAGGCGCTGCTGCCGGCATTGCGCTGAGCGCCGCGTCGCTGCGCTGCGCCTTGAAGCGCCGCTAGCCGGGCGCAGCATTGGCCCGCCTGCGGCGCGCCTCGCCATCGGTTGCTACATCGCCGCGCGTACCGCGGCGGCGATGCATCGCAATCGCGCTACCGTCATGCCGCCGCCTGCCGGTAAAGCGTGTCGCGACCAATGGCCCGCGTCGCTCCTGGACCACGGTGCCGACTGCAGATGCCCGTCGCAACCGCCCGCGTTCGGCGCGGCGATCTGCCCAGCGGTGCAGCGCCACACACCGCGCCGGGCATGAATGTGTGGACGAGGCGACAAGCCCACGCGATGGCGCGCATGCGACAATCCCAGCATGCAGTCGCCCGATCCCGTGCCGCCGCCGCGCATGCGCCATCGTCTACGCCCGTTGCTCTCGCACGAGAGCTGGAAACAGCGCGCGGTGCTGTGGGGCGGCGCGGTCGCGGTGGCGCTGGTCGCCATCGTGTTCGCCAAGGCCAGCGACGCCGCCTTCCATCTGTTCCAGCGCATCATCGCGCACTCGCCGTGGTGGGCGCTGCTGCTGACGCCGAGCGTGTTCGCGCTGCTCGCCTGGCTGACCAACGGCGTGTTGCGGCCCACCCGCGGCAGCGGCATTCCGCAGGTCATCGCCGCGCTGGAGCAGCCGGACGACGCGTTCCGGCAAACCAACCTGTCGCTGCGCGTGTCCGCCGGCAAGCTGCTGCTGACCACGCTGGCCTTGCTCGGCGGCGCCTCGGTCGGACGCGAAGGCCCGACCGTGCACGTCGGCGCCAGCCTGATGTACGTGCTCGGGCGCTGGTTCGGTTTCCGCGATCCGCGCCAGGCCTCGCATTTCCTGCTCGCCGGCGGCGCCGCCGGCATCGCCGCGGCGTTCAACACGCCGCTGGCCGGGGTGGTGTTCGCGATCGAGGAACTGAGCGGCCGTTTCGAACACCGTTTCTCCGGCACCTTGCTGACCGCGGTGATCGTCGGCGGCGTGATCTCGCTGGGCCTGCTCGGCAACTACACCTACTTCGGCAAGGTGTCCGCGGCGCTGCCGCTGGGCCGAGCATGGCTGGCGATCGTGCTGTGCGGGGTGGTCGCCGGCCTGCTCGGCGGTGCGTTCAGCCGCATGGTGCTGGCCACCGTGGCCGGCAAGCCGCGCTGGCTGGGCGCGCTGCGCGGCCGCCATCCGGTGCTGCTGGCCGCGGCCTGCGGCCTGGCCCTGGTCGCGCTGGGCCTGATCTTCGGCAACGGCGCGTTCGGCACCGGCTACGAGCAGGCGCGCAGCCTGGTGCAGGGCCACGCCAGCGTCGGCCACGAGTTCGGGCTGATGAAGCTGCTGGCGAACCTGGTGTCGTACGTGGCCGGCATCCCCGGCGGCCTGTTCTCGCCGGCGCTGGCGGTCGGCGCCGGCGTCGGCCACAACCTGGCGGTGCTGATGCCGGACGTGGATCCGCGCACCTTCGTGCTGCTCGGCATGTGCGCCTACCTGACCGGGGTCACCCAGGCGCCGCTGACCTCGGCGGTGATCTCGCTGGAACTGACCGACAGCAGCGACATGCTGCTGCCGATCCTGGCCACCGTTCTGATCGCGCGCGGCGCCTCGGCGCTGGTGTGCCGCACGCCGATCTATCGCGGGCTGGCGGAACAGTTGCTGCCGGTGCCTAGCGTCGCCGAACCCGAACCCGAACCGACCTCGCTGGCCGCCGACCTGGCCGGCGACAGCGGCGAGGACGATCCGCCGCGCTGAGCGCCGACTCCGCGAGTCGCTTCGCGCCGGACCCTCACCCCAACCCCTCTCTCCCACGGGGACTTCCTTCGGTCGCCGAGGGGAGAGCGGCTTAAGCTGCATCCTGCGGGGCTGCGGGCTGCGGCGTTTTTTTCGAGGCAAAAAAAACGCGGCGCAAGCGCCGCGTTCTTTCGTACCGCTGGAGCCGAGGCTCAGCCGGCCTTGGCGACCGTCTTCTTGGCCACTGCCTTCTTCGCCGCCGGGGTCTTGACCACCGACTTCTTGGCGACCGGCGACGCGGCGCCCACGGCCACCTTGCTCACGCTATGCGAGCGCGAATTGCCATAGCTGGCGTTGTAGCGCTTGCCCTTGGCGGTCTTGCGGTCACCCTTACCCATGCTCATCGACTCCTGAATGTGTGTGCGAAAATCCCCGCGCGGTGCACGGGTTTGGCGAGGCCAACGCGGTCAGCGCCCTCGCGCAAGGGCGGCAAGCCTATCACGTGCGCTCAGTGGGCGCAGCTGGCGTCGTGCACGTGGCCGTGGTTCAGCCGCAGGTTGAGCAGGTGCGCGAGCCCGACCAGGGTGCCGCCGAAGGTCATGATCGCCGCGTGCGGCGCCACCGCGTGGTGCAGCGCCGGCACCAGCATGCCGGCCCACAGCGACAGCAGACCCAGCAGCAGCAGGCCCAGCGCCTGCCAGGCGCGATGCCGGCGGTAGCCGAGGACCAGGCTGAACAGGCCCAGGCAGGTCACGAACAGCACCAGCGTGCGTTCCACCCCGTCGCCCAGCCATACCGACAGGCCCAACGAAGGCAACACGGCCAGCGCCAGCGGCAGCAGCGCGCAATGCACCGCGCACAGCAGCGAACCGGTGGCGCCGAGGCGGTCGAGCAGTGCGCGCAGATCGGAGGTAGGCGACATGACTTCCAGCACAGTGGTGATTGCGTTATAGAATAATATAACATTACCCGGCCGGCGACCAGGGGGTCGCCACGCCCCCCATTGCCATGCCTGTCGCCGCCTCAGCGCGGCAACGCGAGCGCCCGCGCTCGCCTGGCGGCGCTTTTTTTCCTCCCATTCGGTATGTCTATGTCCTCCTCCTCGCGTTCCCGCTCGCTCCGTCGCACCGCCCTGTCCCTGGCGCTGGGCGGCCTGCTCAGCCCCGCTTTGGCCCTGGCCGCCGATGCACCGGCCACGGACGCCGCCACGCCGCCGGCCAGCGACAGCCGCCATGCCGACGGCCGCAAGCAGGACCGCCACGTGAAGGACATGGACGCGGTGGTGGTCACCGCCAGCCCGCTGCGCGACGCCGCCGGCGACCTGAGCCAGCCGGTGGACGTGCTGGCCGGCGAGCGCCTGGACGAGAACCGCGGCGCCAGCGTCGGCGAGACCGTGGCCAGCCTGCCCGGCGTGCAGAGTTCCAACTTCGGCCCCGGCGTGGGCCGGCCGATCATCCGCGGCCTGGACGGCCCGCGCGTGGCGGTGCTCAGCGACGGCCTGTCCACCCAGGACGTGTCCACCGTCAGCCAGGACCACTCGCCGGCGGTGGAATCGTTCCTGGCCGACCAGATCGAAGTGCTGAAGGGTCCGTCCACGCTGCTGTACGGTTCCGGCGCGATCGGCGGCGTGGTCAACGTGGTCGACGGGCGCATCGCCGAAACCCCGGTGGACGGCGTGCACGGCCGCGCCGAAGTGCGCTTCGACGGCGGCGACAAGGACGGCAACACCGACATGTTCCGGGTCGATGCCGGCAACGGCAGCGGCCTGTCGATCCACGCCGACGGCGTGTACCGCAACCAGAAGGACTACGACACCCCGCAGGGCCGCCAGGCCAATTCCTTCCTGGACACCAAGACCGGTTCGGTCGGCGCCTCGCTGGCCGGCGACTGGGGCTTCGTCGGCGTATCGGCCTCGCGCTTCCGCGACAACTACGGCAACCCGGGCGAACCCGGCGATCTGGCCGCCGGCGAGCGCGGCGTATCGCTGCGCATGCACCAGGACCGCTACGAGCTCAAGGGCGGGCTGACCGATCCTTGGGGCGACGGCAGCGCGCTGCGCTACAGCTTCGGCCACACCGCCTACACCCACACCGAGTTCGAGGGCGAGGAAGTGGGCACGGTATTCGACAAGCGCGCCAACGAAGGCCGCGTCGAAGCGTCCTTCACCTTCGGCGGCGGCTGGCAGACCGCGTTCGGCGTGCAGGGCAGCGACTCCACTTTCCAGGCGATCGGCGAAGAGGCGTTCGTGCCGAAGACCGACACCCGCGCCATCGGCGTGTTCGCCGTGGCCCGCAACAACTGGGAACGTGTCACCGCCGAGGTCGGCGCGCGCGTGGACAAGGTCAAGTACGAGACCGACACCGGCGTGGACCGCGACTTCACCCCGAAGAGCTTCTCGCTCAGCGGCGGCTTCCGCTTCAACGAGCAGTGGCGCCTGACCGCCAACCTCGACCATGCCGAGCGCGCGCCGGCCGAAGAGGAACTGTTCGCCGACGGCCCGCACATCGCCACCCTCGCCTACGAGATCGGCGACGCCGACCTCAAGCCGGAGAAGGCCAACCAGGCCGAGCTGGGACTGAACTTCAAGAACACCTGGGTGGATGCCAAGGTGGCGGCGTACTACAACCGCTACGACGATTTCATCTACATCGTCGATACCGGCGCGCAGTGGTTCCATGAGGAAGACAACGACTTCCTGCCGATCCGCCAGTGGACCCAGGCCGACGCGATCTTCCATGGTTTCGAGGGCGAGGCCACCTTCCACCTGGCCGACAACGACAGCGGCGCCTGGGACCTGCGCGTGTTCGGCGACACCGTGCGCGCGCGGCTGAAGGATGGCGGCAACCTGCCACGCATCGCCCCGGCACGCTACGGCGCGCAGCTGCGCTGGGACGCCAGCAACTGGCGCGCCTCGCTCGGCGCGACCCGCTACCAGAAGCAGGACAAGGTGGCGGTCAACGAGACCCCGACCGACGGCTACACGCTGGTCGATGCGCACCTGGCCTACCACGTCGATGCCGGCGCCACCGCCTGGGAAGTGTTCCTGGACGGCAACAACCTGGCCGACCAGGACGCGCGCGTGCACACCTCGTTCCTGAAGGACGACGTGATGCTGCCCGGCCGCAACGCTTCGTTCGGCGTGCGCCTGTTCTTCTGACGCGGCTCCCCTCCCGAGCGTCAGTGGAGGCCGCCTTCGGGCGGCCTTTTTTTTACGGCGCCGGAAGACGCGATCGATAGGCACACGCGCAGCGACAGCATGCGGCCACTGCGCGGTACAGCGATCGGCTGCGCCATGTGCCAGCGGCAAGTCACGTCGTGACCTAGAGGGCGAGGCCAGCTAACGTCGCTCCCACAACGCGGCGTCATGCTGCGCACGGCACGCCGCACGACACGCAGCGCTGGCGACCGGCCTGCGCAACCGATCACGCAAACGGCGCATCTTCCGCGCTGCACAACAGCCTGTCTGCGCAACGGCGTTACAAAGAGCGCCGCGCGCTGTCCCCTGCATCGCGCTGTGCCGGCCGGCCCTGCTTTGACGCGCACTGCACGCGTAGGCCGCTATGCGTACCGGCACATCGTTTTCGGATGAAGAAAGGAGAGATTCTTCATGAAAGCCGCCCTGCCGCTCCGCCTGCTGCCGCTGTCCATCGCCGCCATCCTGCTCGCGCCGACCGCGTTGGCGCAGACCGCCGCCCCCGACGACGCCGTCCAATCCGCCCCACCCGCCGCGCAATCCGACGCCACCACCCTGGATACCGTGGTGGTCAGCGGCACCGCGCGCTTCAAGGGCCTGCGCAAGCGCGACGCCAGCTTCTCGATCACCACCGCCACGCCCGAACAGATCCAGCAGGCGGTACCGCAGAGCAGCGCCGACCTGCTGAAGATCGTGCCCGGCGTGTGGGCCGAGCCCAGCGGCGGCGGCACCGGCGCCAACATCTTCGTGCGCGGCATGCCCTCCGAAGGCGATGCGCCGTTCGTCACCTTCCAGCTCGACGGCTCGCCGCTGTTCCCGCCGCCGACGCTGTCGTTCCTGGAAAACTCCACGCTGTTCCGCAGCGACGACACCGTCGAGCGCCTGGAAGTGCTGCGCGGCGGCTCCAGCCCGATCTTCTCCAACGGCCAGGCCGGCATCACCGCCAACTTCATCCAGAAGCAGGGCCAGGACGAGCCGGCCGGCAGCGTGCGCCTGACCGGCGGCAGCGACAATCTGCGCCGCATCGACCTGTTCAACAGCGGACCGATGGGCAATGGCTGGTACTACAGCATCGGCGGCTTCTTCCGCGAGACCGACGGCGTGCGCGACCCGCAGTTCTCCGCCGACAAGGGCGGCCAGTTCAGCGCCACCCTGAGCAAGCGCTGGGACAGCGGCGACCTGACCTTCTACGCGCGCCACACCGACGACAACAACGCCTTCTACACCGCGATCCCGCTGCTGTCGCGCAACAACGGCAGCGACCTGTCCAGCTTCCCCGGCCTGAACGCGCAGACCGGCACCCTGCTCAGCAACGACTTCCGCAACGTCAGCCTGCCGGTCGGCCCGAACGGCGAGACCGTGCAGCGCGACCTGGCCGACGGCCGCGGCGTCAACATCGACGTGTTCGGCGGCGAACTCAACTGGCAACTCGGCGACTGGACCCTCGCCGACCGCTTCAGCGTGATGGGCGGCACCGCGCCGACCTACGCGCTGTTCACCGGCGATGCGCCGCAGCGCCTGGGCGATTTCATCGCCGACTACGGCAGCACCGGCAGCGCCCGCTACAGCAACGGCGGCGGCGCGGTCGATCCCAATCAGCAGGTGCTGGAAGCCGGCTGGTGGTCGGTGGACAAGCGCCTGAATTCCTTCACCAACGATCTGCGCCTGAGCCGCGAACTGTTCGCCGGCAATACCCTCACCGTGGGCAGCTACTACGCCAAGTATTCCTCCAACGACACCTGGTACCTGGGCAACACCATGCTGCTGACCGCGCAGAACCACGCGCGGCGCATCGACGTCAGCCTGGACGACGGCCGCCAGCCGACCCGCGACGGCTTCACCAGCACCGCCTTCTTCGCCCTGCGCGCGCACTACGACGGCGAGAACACCGCGGTGTTCGTCGCCGACGAATGGGAATTGGACGAACGCCTGCGCCTGGACCTGGGCGTTCGCTACGAGCGCCAGCGCGTCACCGGCACCGTGCACGACACCGCGACCGTGGACCTGGACGGCGATCCGGCCACGCTGTACGACAACGCCACCTCGATCTCGCTGCCGAGCGCGCGCCGCATCGACCAGGACGACAACGCGCTGTCGTGGACCGCCGGCCTGAACTTCAAGCTAGACGAGCACAACAGCCTGTTCGCGCGGGTCAATTCCGGGGTCAAGTTCCCGGGCTTCGACAACCTGCGCGACGGGCAGACCAAGGTGCAGGACATCGACCAGTACGAACTGGGCTTGAAGTCCGGCGCGGCCGCCTACGACCTGTACCTGACCGCGTTCTACAACACCTTCAAGAACTCGCCGTTCCAGGCGTTCCTGGCCGACGGCAGCAACTTCACCACGGTCGGCGATTCGCGCGCCTACGGCCTGGAAGTGGAAGGCGCGATCCGTCCGTTCGGCGGCTTCGAACTGGCCGGCACCGGGGTGTGGCTGGACGCCAAGTACCGCAACTACCGCGAGTTCACCGGCAACCAGGTGATGCGCCAGCCCAAGCGCCAGTTCCGGCTGACCCCGAGCTATTACTGGATGCTGCCGTTCGGCGACCTGCGCGTGTTCGCCACCTACTCCTATATCGGCGAGCGCTACGCCGACCTGGCCAACAGCCAGCGCCTGCCGTCCTACGACATGCTCGACGTCGGCGCCAGCCTGCATGCCGGCGAGCACTGGGAGTTCACCGCCAGCGGCAGCAACGTGACCGACGAACTGGGCCTGACCGAAGGCAACGTGCGCGTGCCCGGCGCGGCCACCGGCGGCGTGTTCATGGGCCGCCCGATCGCCGGCCGCCAGTACCAGGTGTCGGTGGCGTACCGCTGGTAGAGCCTGCGCAGAAATTTGCGATCGCCCCGCCGTTGTAGGAGCGGCTTCAGCCGCGACAGGATCTATCGGTAACGCCTGTCGCGGCTGAAGCCGCTCCTACAGAAACGCAAAATACTGCCCGCGGCTACGCCGCGCATCACCACCCCACCACCCGCCCTTCGCAATCTCTTCGCGACGCCGCTGCAATGCTCGGGTTTGGGCGTGCCAGCGCGCCCGTGCGCCGGTGCCGCGCTGGCGGCACCGCTACCCAGGTCGAACGGTGCATCCGTTGTTGCGCCAGCGCGCAGCGATGCGGCGGTCCCCAGGCAGGAGAGACCGATGCAGCACGATCCCCACCCTTCCCAGGCCGCGCCCGGCGCCGCCGAACCCCCGCACGATGCCGGGCTGAGCGACGACGAGGCTGCGCTCGCGCGCCGGCTCGGGATCAGCGGCCTGTCGCGGCGCGAATTCCTCGCCCTGCTGTCGGCCGCCGGCCTGGGCAGCGCCGGCGGGCAGATCGTCTTCAGCGACGCCGCCTTCGCCGCACCGATCCCCAGCGCGGCCCCGCCGCAGAATGCGATGCCGGTGGTGCTGCAGGTCAACGGCCAGCGTCACGCCTTGCAACTGGACCCGCGCACCACGCTGCTGGACGCACTGCGCGAACACCTGGCGCTGACCGGCACCAAGAAGGGCTGCGACCACGGCCAGTGCGGCGCCTGCACGGTGATCGTCGACGGCGAGCGGCGCCTGTCTTGCCTGACCTTGGCCGCGCAGGCCGAAGACACGCAGATCACCACCATCGAAGGCTTGGCCGACGGCGAACGGCTGCATCCGATGCAGGCCGCGTTCGTGCAGCACGACGGTTTCCAGTGCGGCTATTGCACGCCCGGGCAGATCTGCTCGGCGGTGGCGCTGCTCAACGAGATCAAGCGCGGCGACGCCAGCCATGTCAGCGCCGACGTCAGCCAGCCGGTCACCGAGCTCAGCGACGCCGAAGTGCGCGAACGCATGAGCGGCAACATCTGCCGCTGCGGCGCCTATCCGAAGATCGTCGCCGCGATCCAGGACGTGCACAGCGGCGGCGCGCCGCGCCCGCTGACCTGGCGCTACGTCGACCAGTCCGAACTGACCGCACTGAAGCTGGCGAAGGAGGTGGCCGATGACGCCGTTTGACTACCGGCGCGCCAGCTCGCCGGAAGACGCGGTGCGCCGTGTCGCCGCCAATCCGAACGCGCGCTTCCTCGGCGGCGGCACCAACCTGCTCGACCTGATGAAGGAAGGGGTGACCGGCGCCGACGAGATCGTCGACCTGACCCGGCTCAAGGGCCTGGCCGAGATTGCCGAAACCGCCGACGGCGGCCTGCGCCTGGGCGCGCTGGCCAACAACACCCACACCGCCAACCATCCGCTGGTACGCCAGCGCTATCCGCTGCTGAGCCAGGCGATCCTGGCCGGAGCGACGATGCAGTTGCGCAACATGGCGACCAACGGCGGCAACCTGCTGCAGCGCACCCGTTGCGGCTATTTCTACGACACCGCCCTGCCCTGCAACAAGCGCGAGCCCGGCAGCGGCTGCGGCGCGCGCGAGGGGCTCAACCGCACCCACGCGATCTTCGGCCACAGCGAACATTGCGTGGCGGTGCATCCGTCGGACATGTGCGTGGCCCTGGCTGCGCTGGATGCGACGGTGCAGGTGCGCACGCCGGCAGGCACCCGCCGCGAGATTCCCTTCGCCGAGTTCCACCTGCTGCCCGACGCCCGTGCCGACCTGGACAACCAGCTGGCGCACGGCGAACTGATCGAGTCGATCGTCCTGCCGGCGCAACGCTTCGCCGCGCACAGCCACTACCTGAAGGTGCGCGACCGCGCCAGCTACGCGTTCGCGCTGATCTCGGTGGCCGCGGCGCTGGCGCTGGAGCCGGACGGGCGCATCCGCGAGGCGCGCATCGCGATGGGCGGGGTGGCGCACAAGCCGTGGCGCGCGCACGCCGCCGAACGCGCGCTGGTCGGGCAGCGCGTCGGCGAAGCCGCCTTCGCCGCCGCCGCGCAGGCGGAGATGGCCGCCGCGCGCCCGCTGGCGCACAACGCCTACAAGGTGCCGATGGGCACGCACGCGATGATCCGCGCCCTGCACCGCGCCAGCGGCAGCGACGCCGCGTGAGCACCGAACCGGAGAACCCGCAATGAACTACATCGGCAAGGAAATGCGCCGCGTCGACGGCTACGCCAAGGTCACCGGCAAGGCGCGCTATGCGGCGGAATTCCAGATCCCGCACCTGGCCCACGGCTACATCCTCACCAGCACCATCGCCAAGGGCCGCATCGTGCGCATCGACACGCGCGCCGCCGAGGCCGCGCCGGGGGTGATCAAGGTGCTGACCCATCTGAATTCGGTCAAGCCGGTGTCCGACGCCGTCAAGAAGAAAGGCGAAGACCTGTCGTTCCGCGCGCTGGTCGACGACCGCATCCATTTCAGCGCGCAGCCGATCGCGGTGGTGGTCGCCAGCACCTTCGAGCAGGCGCGGCATGCTTCGCGGCTGATCCAGGTGGACTACGCCGCCGAAACCGCGCACACCGATTTCGACGCGCTGCTCGGCCAGGCGCACGATCCCACCCCGGAGGAGTCGCCGAAGCCGCGCGGCAACCCGGCCGCCGCGTTCGCCGCGGCAAAGGTCAAGGTGGAAGCCGCGTACACGATGCCGATCGAGCACCACAATCCGATGGAACCGCATGGCGGCATCGGCTACTGGATCGGCGACACGCTGACCGTGGTCAACAAGAGCCAGAACGTGCACCAGGACCGCGAGCAGTTGGCCGGCTACTTCGGCATTCCGATCGAGCGGGTCAACGTGGTATCGCTGTTCGTCGGCGGCGCGTTCGGCTCGTGCCTGCGCCCGAACTACTACACCTTCCTGCTCGGCGCGGTGTCCAAGGCGGTCGGCCGCCCGGTCAAGATCGTCTACACGCGGCGACAGATGTTCAGCGGCCACGGCTACCGGCCCTACTACCGGGTGGAACTGGGGCTGGGCGCCGACGCCGCCGGCAAGCTGCAGGCGATCCGCTACCGGCACGTGCTCAATACCTCGCGCATCGAGGCGTTCAACGAGGCCTTCTTCCGCAACGCGCGCTCGCTGTACGCCTGCCCCAACGTCGAGGACCGCTTCGAGGTGGTGGAGACCGACCTGCCGACGCCGCAGGCGATGCGCGCACCCGGCACCATCAGCCAGATGTTCGGCATCGAGTGCGCGATGGACGAACTGGCCTACGCGCTGAAGATGGATCCATTGCAATTGCGCCTGGCCAACTACGCCGAAACCGACCCGGAGAGCGGCAAGCCGTTCTCGAGCAAGGCCTTGCGCGAATGCTATTCGCTCGCTGCCGAGACCTTCGGCTGGAGCAAGCGCACGCCCGAGCCGCGCTCGATGCGCGACGGCCGACTGCTGGTCGGCTGGGGCATGGCCACCGGCACCTGGGCGGCGATGCAGATGCCGGCGCTGGCACGGGTGGTGTTGAAGGCCGACGGCAGCGCCCAGGTCGGCAGCGCCACCGCCGACATCGGCCCCGGCACCTACACGGTGATGACCCTGATCGCCGCCGAATACCTGGGCCTGGACGCCAAGCGCGTGCAGTTCGAACTCGGCGACACGCGCCTGCCGAAGGCGCCGTCGCAAGGCGGCTCGTGGACCACCGCCAGTGTCGGCAGCGCGATCCACGGCGCCGCGCGCGAGATCCGCGGCAAGCTGCTGGAACTGGCCAGGCAGGACGGGCAAGCCGCGTTCAGCGGGCTGGACGTGGATGCGGTGGAATTGGCCGACGGCAAGCTGCGCCCGACCGGCAAGCCCGAGGCTAGTCTGGAGGTGGCCAAGCTGATGCGCCAGCACGGTTTGCAGGAACTGGAAGTGGTGCACGAGTCCAAGCCCTCGGCCGAGCGCAAGAAGTACGCCACCGCCGCGCACGGCGCGCAGTTCATCGAGGTCAAGGTCGACCCGGACACCGGCATGGTGCAGGTGACCCGGGTCATCGAGGCCACCGCCTGCGGCAGGATCATGAATCCACTGACCTCGCACAGCCAGGAGATCGGCGGCGTGGTGATGGGCATCGGCATGGCGCTCAGCGAAGGCACCGAGGTCGACCATCGCTACGGGCGCATGCTCAACGCCTCGCTGGCCGACTACCACGTGCCAGTCAATGCCGACGTGCATCTGATCGAAACCATGTTCGTCGAGGAAGACGACAAGATCGTCAACCCGCTAGGGGTCAAGGGCATGGGCGAACTGGGCATGGTCGGCATTCCCGCCGCGATCGCCAACGCCGTGTTCCATGCCACCGGCAAGCGCATCCGCGAACTGCCGATCACGCCGGACAAGTTGATCGGCTGAGCGGCCATCGAGGCGTCGCGCGGTTGGCCTCGCGACGTCCGCTTATGCCATTGCCCTCCCATGCCTTGTTGTAGGAGCGGCTTCAGCCGCGACATGACGTATCAGGCAACCATGACGTATCAGGCAACGGGTCGCGGCTGAAGCCGCTCCTACAAAGGCGGGTTGCCCTGTGGCTTACGGATCCAACCAGCCGCGTTCCACCGCGGCCTGCACGTCCTGCGGCGTGTCCAGGTCCAGCGCCAGCGCCGGGGCGACGATGCAGCCGAGGCTGTCCGGTGCCATCGCCTCGAACAACCCGCGCAGCCCCTGGTCGCCGCCCAACGGCAATGCGTGCCAGCACGCCTGCGCCACCACCGCCGGCATGCCGCGCACGCCGGCGTAGGCGCTGACCGCACAACCGGAGGTGGCGCGCCGCGACGCGGCCAGCAGATCCTGCAAGTGCGCCGCCTCCAGCGCCGGCTGATCGCAGCCCAGCACCAGGCTGTGGGTGATCGACGCATCGCCGTGCAATGCCTCGCGTAGACAAGCCAGGCTGCCGCCCATGCCGGTCGACCAATCGCGATTGACCACGATCTCCACCGGCAGGTCGTCCAGCGCCTGGCGCAGCGCCTCGGCCTGCGCACCCAGCACCACCACGCAGCGGGCCGGCGACGAGGCCAGCGCCAGCCGTGCCGCGCGCCGCAGCAAGGGCTCGCCATCGCGGGTCAGCGCCTGCTTGGCATGGCCGAGGCGGCGGCTGGCACCGGCGGCGAGAATCAGCGCGGCATGCGCGTCGCTCATCGCGCCGCACCCCGCGCGCTGTCGGCACGCAACGGCGCGAGCGGGGCCGACGCGACATCACCGCCGTGCAGGCGGGTCACGCTGCAACGATTCGGTTCGTGAATGGTGCTGACCTGCTGCACGTCGCGGATGCCTTGCAATTGCGCGGCGATGCTCAGCGCGATCGCCTCCGCGCCGCTGCCGCCGAGGCGCAACCCGATCGGCGAATGCAGCCGCGGCAACAGTTGCGCGTGCTGCTGCGGGCGCAACAGCCGGAACAGGTCCTCGCGCCGGCGCGCCGGCCCCAGCAGCCCCAGGAACGGGATCGCGCTCGCCGCCAGCGTCTCCAACGCCTCGCGGTCCAGCTCGAAATGATGGTGCATCACCAAGGCCGCGTCGCTGTCGGCGCAAGCGTCCAGCGCACGGGTCGGCGTGCACGCCAAGGCCTGGTCGGCCAGCGCCGCCTGCGCCGCCCAGCGCGGACGCTGTTCCACCAGCGTGGTCATCCAGCCCAGTTGCCGCAGCAGCGGCAGCAGCATGGCGGTTTCCGGGCCGGCGCCGAACACGCTGACCCGCGGCGGCGGCGGCACCTGCACCTGGCCGCTGCAAGCCGCCGCGCCAGCCCATGCCTGGCACCGCAAACGCCACTGCAAGGTTTCGCCGGCCACCGCCGCGACGATGCCGCCATTGGCGTCCAGCGCCAGGCGCAACGCTCCGCGCCGCTGCAGCCACGCCTGCGCCAGGCGTTCGAACCCGGGCAAGGCGCGCAACGGCAGCAAGGCCAGATGCAGGCGGCCACGGCAGCCCACCGCCGAACCGGACAGCAGGTCCTCGTCGTCGCGCGTGTCGATGTCCATCCAGGCCAGTTCACCCGCGACTGCCGCGGCCGCCGCGCAACGCGCGATCTCCGGCTCCAGGCAACCGCCGCTGAGCCAGCCCTGCTGCGCGCCGTCGGCGCCGAACAGCGCCACCGCGCCGGCATGCGCGTAGGTGGAGCCTTCGGTGGCCATTACCACCGCCAGCACCGCAGGCGCGCGCTCACGGCAGGCGACGATGGCAGCGTGGAAACAGTGTCTGGCAGCGGACATGCGGCGGCACAGGCTGGGGGGGAACCCGCAGCCTAAGCAGCGGCCTGTGGTGACGAGGTGACTTGGCGGCGACGAAAGCGCGATGGCGCCACCGCGCACGCTCGCGGCGCGGCGCGGCAAACCAGCAGGATTATGCAATCGGCATTACGCGGCGCCGCGCATCATCTGCATCGCTGCTTTCGACGCGGGAACTGCAATGGACGCTCACACGACGCACACCGGCATCGCCGATCCTGTCAGGCGGCGCCTGCTGCTCGGCGCCGCCGCATTGACCGCCCTGCCCCTGGCAGGCATCGCCGCACCGGGCCGAACCGGCCTTTCCCCCACGCCTGCGGCCAGCCCGCACGCCCATCAGGACACCACCATGCCCAGCATTACCACGCAAGACGGAACCGAACTCTTCTACAAGGACTGGGGCACCGGCCAACCCATCGTGTTCCATCACGGCTGGCCGCTCAGCGCCGACGACTGGGACGCGCAGATGCTGTTCTTCGTCGCCCAAGGCTACCGCGTCATCGCCCACGACCGCCGCGGCCATGGCCGTTCCACGCAGACCACGAACGGCAACGACATGGACACCTACGCCGCCGACGTGGCCGCGCTGGCCAAGCATCTGGACCTGAAGAACGCGATCCACGTCGGCCATTCCACCGGCGGCGGCGAAGTGGCGCGCTATGTCGCCAAGCACGGCGCCGGCCGCGTGGCCAAGGCGGTGCTGATCGGCGCGGTGCCGCCGATCATGCTCAAGACCGAAAACAATCCGGGCGGCCTGCCGATGGACGTGTTCGACGGCTTCCGCACCCAGCTCGCGGCCAACCGCGCGCAGTTCTACAAGGAGGTGCCGGTGCCGTTCTACGGCTACAACCGCGACGGCGCCAAGATCTCGCAGGGCGCCATGGACAACTGGTGGCGGCAGGGCATGATGGGCGGCGCCAAGGCCCACTACGACTGCATCAAGGCGTTCTCGGAAACCGACTTCACCGAGGACCTGAAGCAGATCGACGTGCCGGTACTGATCCTGCACGGCGACGACGACCAGATCGTGCCGATCGCCGACTCGGCGCTGCTGTCGGCCAAGCTGGTCAAGCACGCCACGCTGAAGGTCTACAAGGGCTACCCGCACGGCATGTGCACCACTCACCCGGACGAGATCAACCAGGATCTGCTGGCCTTCTTCAAGGCCTGATCCGCTCGCCGGCGCACGCAACGCGTGTGCGCCGGCAGTTGCACGGCGGCCAGCATGGGGCTGCGCTGCGCGCTGCGCACGCAGCAAGCGCGGCAATGCCAGCGCGATGCACGGTTCCATGATCCGCACCACGAACCACGTGAGCGACAGGGCGCGCAGCGCCGGCGCTATTGCAGATGAAACCGCTCGAAGCGCTGCAGCGCCGCGTCGATCGCCGCCTTCAGCGCCGGCCGCTGCGGTACCAGCCAGGTCCATTTCTGGATCAGCAGCCTGCCCGCCTGGCGATCCATCTTCAGATCCAGCGCGGCGACGATGCGGTCGCCGACCAGCACCGGCAGCGCGAAGTAGCCGAGCACCCGCTGCGGTGCCGGCACATAGGCCTCGAAGCGGTGTTCGTAGCCGAAGAACTGCTGCAGCCGCTTGCGCTGGATCAGCAACGGATCGAACGGCGACAGCAGCTGCGCGAGGGAATCGTCCGGCAGCGGCGGCGCATGCTCCAGCAGCGCCGGCGCAGCCCACAGCGCGGCCTGCTCCTGGCCCTGCAGATGCACCGGGACCAGGCGTTTGGCGGCGACCGCCGCAGCGATCAGCGCGCGCACCGCGGGCTTGGCGCCGGCATCGCCGTAACAGATCGAGTCCACACCGACCAGGCCCTGCGCGCGCAGCGCGCGCTCCAGCAGATAGCGCGCGTACTGCACGTCGCTGGCCGGGCGCGGGCGCCGGCTCCAGCCGAAATGGCGCGCGGCCAGGTCGTAGGTCTTGAGCATGCCGCTGCGCTGGCTGACCACCAGGTCGCCGCTGAAGAAGCCGTAGCGCAACGCCGCGCGCGACGGCTTGCGGCTGCCCCACGGATGGGTCTTCTCGACCAGCACGTCGTCGTCGATATCGCGGATCGACAACGGCCCGTCGTTACGGATGCGCCGCAGCAACCTGGCGTAGTCGGCCGGATCGATCTTGCCGGCCGCGTCCGCCTGGGCACGGTAACTCGCCATCTGCGCCACGTACATGCGGTAGTCGGCGATCGGCACATAGGCCAGCGCATGCGTCCAGTATTCGAACACCGACTTGTCCTGCGCCTGCGCCTGTTCCAGATCCTGCTTGCGATAGGCGGGAATGCGGCTGTACAGCACGTGGTGGTGGCTGCGTTCGATCACGTGGATGGTGTCGATCTGCACGTAGCCCAGGTGCGCGTTGGCCTGCCGCACCGCCTCGGCGCCCGCGCCGAACGGCGCCGGGGTAGTCAGCCGCTGCGCATCCAGCCACAGCGCACGCGCCCGCGCGGCGGCGATCGGCACAGAGGCGGTGCATGTGTTCGGCATCGGGATGGCACTCCGGCAAGCGCAAGGCGTCGCAGAGCATAGCAATGCCGGCGACGCGCGAGCGCGCGTGCAAACGCCTGCGTGCGTCGCCGCAACTGGGCGAAGCGTGGCGCCGCTGCAGCTGCACGCGAGCCGCGGCATCCCCCGTTCGCATGCCGTCGGCCGACCAGGACATGCCCCGCCCGCGAACGGCGACGACACCCCGCCCTCCCCGCTCATCCGGGCGCTTGCCAATTGCATGCATATGCACGTACTTTGCGAAACATGGACGACACCGCACCCTGCCGCTGCACCTGTTTCCTGCTGCGCCGCGCCGCGCGGCGTACCTCGCAGGTCTACGACCGCGAGCTGAGCGCGGTGGGGCTGAGCCTGAACGAGTATTCGATCCTGCGCCGCGCCGGCACCGCGCAGCAGCTCGGCGCGCTGGCCGAGCGCCTGGGCATGGACCGCAGCACGCTGTCGCGCAATCTCAAGCCGATGCAGGCGGCCGGCTGGATCGAGCAACGCCGCAGCGACGATGCGCGGCAGAAGCTGGTGGTGGTCAGCGCCGCCGGTCGGCGCCTGCTCAAGCGCGCGCTGCCGCATTGGGAACGCGCGCAGGCACGGATCGACGCGCTGGCCGGCGATGCGGCCATCGACGCCCTGCACCGCCAACTGCGGCAGCTGGAACGCGCGCTGTGCGCCGAACGCGAGGACGCCGCCGCATGAGCGCCGCGGCGCCGCACGCGCAGGCCAGCCGCCACTGGGGCCTGCTGATCATCGCCTCGGCGACGCTGATGCTGACCATGGGCGCGCGCCAGACCACCGGCCTGTTCGTCGAGCCGATCCACCGCAGCAGCGGCGTCGGCATCGCCGCGATCAGCTTCGCGCTGGCGGTCGGCCAGTTCGTGTGGGGCGCGGTGCAGCCTGTCTTCGGCGCCATCGCCGACCAGCGCGGCCCGCTGCCGGTGCTGTGGCTGGGCGGAGTGTTGCTGGCGCTGGGCCTGGGGCTGGCACCGTGGCTGCAGAGCGAATGGGGCCTGATCGTCAGCCTGGGCCTGCTCGCCGCGGCCGGCGCCGGTGCCGGCAGTTTCTCGGTGCTGATCGGCGCCACCGCGCATCGCATCGCGCCGGAACAACGCTCGTTCGCCGCCGGGTTGATCAACGCCGGCGGCTCGCTCGGCCAGTTCCTGTTCGCGCCACTGGTGCAATGGATGATCGGCGCCGCCGGCTGGGCGATGGCGATGACCGGCATGGCCGCGTTGTCGCTGCTGACCCTGCCGCTGGCCTGGCCGCTGCGCCGCAAGGGCCAGGCGCAGGCGGCGACCGCGACGGCGGCCGCGCCGGACGGCGGGCTGCGCGCGCAGTTGCGCATCGCCCTGCGCGACCGCAGCTACTGGTGCCTGCACCTGGGCTTTTTCACCTGCGGCGTGCACATCGCGTTCCTGGTGACCCATCTGCCCGGGGAAATCGCGTTGTGCGGGCTGGCGCCCAGCGTGTCGGCGATCGCCATCGCGCTGATCGGCCTGTTCAATGTCGCCGGCAGCCTGATCGCCGGCAAGCTCGGCGAACGCGTGCGCATGAAGTGGCTGCTGCTGGCGATGTACGCCAGCCGCGCAGTACTGATCGCCCTGTACCTGGTCGCGCCACCGACGCCGCTGACCTTCTACCTGTTCGCCGCCGCGCTCGGTTTCACCTGGCTGGCGACGGTCCCGCCCACCGCCGGCCTGATCGGCAAACTGTTCGGGCCGCGCTACTTGGGCACGCTGTTCGGCCTGACCCTGCTGTCGCACCAGATCGGCGGCTTCTTCGGCGCCTGGCTCGGCGGCGTGGCGCTGGAGCGCTTCGGCAACTACCAGTGGATGTGGTACGCCGACATGGCCCTGGCCGTGGCCGCGGCGCTGGTCAATCTGCCGATCCGCGAACAGCGTCCGCTTGCGGCCGCACGCCCCGCCTAGGGCCTGGCGGCGACGCGCCGGCGCGTTGCCGGCGCAGGATTCGCCTGCGCGCGATAGCCGCGCACGAACAACGCCACCGCGCTTTCCACGCAATGCGCGCCCGGCCGCTGCGGCGCGCTCGGCTCGCCGGTCAGCAAGCCGCGCAACGCCGATGCGCTGGCGATCAATGCGAAGAACTGCGCGGACGCCTGCGCCACATCGGCGATCGCCAGCGTGCCCTGCCGGATCTCGGCGCGCAGCAACCGCTGCATGGCGCGATCGTAGCGCGCGAAACACAGGTCCCAGTACGTCTCGGCGCGCTGCAGCGACACCTGCGTGGACAGCGCGAGCATGCGCTGGATGGCCTGCAGCATCGGCGCGGCGGTCATCGCCATCAGGTCCTGCGCCACCGCCGTCAGCCGCAGCTGCAGCGGCCCGCCGATGGCGAGCAGCGCATCCCAGCGATCCGGCATCTCGCTCGCCATCGCGTCCACCGTGGCCTGGAACAGCGCGTCCTTGCTGGCGAAATGCGCATAGACGGTGGCCTTGGACACGTCCGCGCAGGCGGCGATGGCATCCATGTTGGTGTGGTCGAAGCCGTTGCGGGAGAACAGCCGCCGCGCCGCGTCCAGGATCGCGGCGTGCTTTTCGCGCGTCGCGCTCCGCTCGCCACGCCGCCGCGCCGGTGCCGGCGCGGACACCTGGCGCGGCACCGCTAGCGCCCCGTCGAGGCCGTCGCGTCCGTGGACGCGGCCATCTCCACCCAGCCGCCGCCCAGCGCCTTGTAGAAGGTCACCAGGTTGGTGAAGCGCGACAGCCGCGTGTCGATCAGGGTCTGCTCGGCGGCGTACAGCGTGCGCTGCGCATCCAGTGCGCCGAGGTAGCTGTCCACGCCGCGTTCGAAGCGCGCCTGCGACAGCCGGTAGCTGTCGGCGGACGCATCCACCAGCGCCTGTTGCGCCTGCAGCTGGCGGCCCAGCGTGCTGCGTTCGGCCAGCGCATCGGAGACCTCGCGGAACGCGGTCTGGATCGCCTTCTCGTAGGTGGCCACGTCGATGTCGCGCTGCACCTTGGCGACATCGAGATTGGCGCGGTTGCGGCCGCCGTCGAAGATCGGCAACGAGATGCTGGGCGCGAAGCTCCAGCTGCCCGAGCCGCCCTTGAACAGCCCGGACAGGCCGGCGCTGGCGCTGCCGGCCGAAGCCGTGAGGCTGATGCTCGGATAGAACGCGGCACGCGCCGCGCCGATGTTGGCGTTGGCCGCCTGCAGGGTGCGCTCGGCCTGCAGGATGTCCGGGCGGCGCTGCAGCAGTTCCGACGGCAGCCCCGCCGGAATGCCGGCCAGGATGTTGGCGTCGGCGCTGGCGCTGTCCGGCAGCGCGGTCGGCAGCAGCTCGCTCGGCACTTCCGTGCCCGCCAGCAGGCGCAGCGCATTGCGATCCTGCGCCACCTGCGCGGTGTAGCGTTCCACGTCCACCCGCGCGCTTTCCACCGTGGTCTGCGCCTGCCGCAGGGTCAGCGCCGAGGCCGCGCCGAGTTCGAAACTGCGCTGTTGCAGCCGGTAGCTCTCGCTCTGGCTGCTCAGCGTGTCCTGCGCCAGGCGCAGCAGATCCTGGTCGGCGGCCAGGGTCAGATAGGCCGTGGCGACCTGCGCGATCAGGCTGATGTGGGTACTGCGCTGCGCCTCGGTGGTGGACAGGAACTGCTGCAGCGCCTGTTCCTTGAGGCTGCGCACGCGGCCGAACAGATCCAGCTCGTAGGCGCTGATGCCGAGCGTGGCGCTGTAGCTGTGCGCCACCAGCGGTTGCCCGGTGCCGGACAGGTCGCCCGGCGTGCGCGAGCCGTTGCCGCTGCCGCCCAGGTCCACGCCCGGCGCAAGGTCGGCGCGCTGCACCCGGTACTGCGCCCAGGCCTGGTCGATGTTGAGCGCGGCCACGCGCAGGTCGCGGTTGTTGTCCAGCGCCAGCTCGATCACCTGCTGCAGCTTGGGATCGGTGAACACCGCGCGCCAGCCGATGTCGGCGACGGGGACGGCATCGGTCTGCGCGCCGCTGTCGGCAGCGGCGCCGTCGAACTGCGCCGGCACCGGCGCAGCGGGGCGCTCGTAGGCCGGCATCAGGCTGCAGCCGGCGAGCAAGGTGGATACCGCCAGCGCCAGCGGGGTCAGGATCGAACGGGACATGTCAGGCTCCTTCCGCGACGCGCGCGGCGGACGGGTCGTCGGGGTTGCCGGCGCGGCGCTTGAACAGGCCGCACACCAGTACGAAGAAAAGCGGCACGAAGAAGATCGCCAGGATCGTGCCGGACAGCATGCCGCCGATCACCGCGGTGCCCAGCGCGTGCTGCGCGCCGGAGCCGGCGCCGCTGCCCAGCACCAGCGGCACCACGCCGAGGATGAACGCCAGCGAGGTCATCAGGATCGGCCGCAGGCGCATGCGCGCCGCTTCCAGCGCCGACTCCAGCAGGCTCTTGCCGCTCTCGTGCAGCTCGCGGGCGAACTCCACGATCAGGATCGCGTTCTTGCACGCCAGGCCGATGGTGGTCAGCAGCCCCACCTGGAAGTACACGTCGTTCATCTTCCAGGTCAGGATCGCGCCGAGCAGCGCGCCGAACACGCCCAGCGGCACCACCAGGATCACCGCGAACGGGATCGCCCAACTCTCGTACAGCGCCGCCAGGCACAAGAACACGATCAGGATCGACAGCGCGTACAGCATGCCGGTCTGGCCGCTGGACGCCTTCTCCTGCCGCGACAGGCCGGTCCACTCGTAGCCGATGCCCGGCGGCAGCTTGGCCGCCGCGGCCTCGACGATGGCCATCGCTTCGCCGCTGGACGCCGCGCCCGGCAGCGCCATGCCCAGGATCTCCACCGACGGCACGCTGTTGTAGCGCTCCAGCCGCGGCGAGCCCATGCTCCAGCTGGCCTTGGCGAAGGAACTGAAGGCGACCATGGTGCCGGCGCTGTTGCGCACGTACCAGCGGTCGATGTCCTCCGGCAGCATGCGGTACGGCGCATCGGCCTGCAGCATCACCTTCTTGACCCGGCCCTTGTCGATGAAGTCGTTGACGTAGGTGCTGCCCCAGGCGCTGGAGAACGTGCCGTTGATGTCGGCAATCGACAGCCCCAGCGTCTCGGCCTTGTGCGGATCGATATCCAGCCTGAACTCGGGCGTGTCCTCCTGCCCGTTCGGGCGCACTGCGACCAGCCGCTTGTCCTGCGACAGCTCGGCCAGCAACTGGTTGCGCGCCTGCATCAGCGCGTCGTGGCCGAGATTGGCGCGGTCCTGCAGCATCAGGTCGAAGCCGGTGGCATTACCCAGTTCCGACACCGCCGGCGGCGCGAACGCGAACACCCTGGCGTCGCGGATGCCGGCGAAGAACTTGCCGGCCTTGGCCGCCACATCGGTCACGCTCTGGCCCTTGCCGGTACGTTCGTCCCACGGCCGCAGCTTGACGAAGGCCAGGCCCTGGTTCTGCCCGCTGCCGGCGAAACTGAAACCGGACACGGCGAACACGCCGGCGACCGAGTCCTTCTGCTCGACCAGGAAATGCTGCTCGACCTGGCGGATCACCGCATCGGTGCGCGCGGCGGTGGCGCCCGGCGGCAACTGCACCAGCACGAACAGCGTGCCCTGGTCCTCGTCCGGCAGGAACCCGACCGGCAGCTTCATGAAGCCGACCACCACCAGCGCCAGCACCACCGCGTAGGCGATCATGTAGCGCCAGCCCTTGCCCAGCATGTGCCGCACCGCGCCCTGATAGCGGCCGTTGCCACGGTCGAACACGCGGTTGAACCAGCCGAAGAAGCCGGTGGTGGCCATGCCGTGCTGCTTGGCCGGCTTGAGCAGGGTCGCGCACAGCGCCGGGGTCAGCACCATCGCCACCAGCACCGACAGCGTCATCGCCGCGACGATGGTGATCGAGAACTGGCGGTAGATCACGCCGGTGGAGCCGCCGAAGAACGCCATCGGCACGAACACCGCCGCCAGCACCAGGGCCACGCCGACCAGCGCGCCGGTGATCTGCCCCATTGACTTGCGCGTGGCTTCCTTCGGCGGCAACTGCTCCTCGTTCATCACCCGCTCGACGTTCTCCACCACCACGATCGCGTCGTCCACCAGCAGGCCGATCGCCAGCACCATCGCGAACATGGTCAGCGTGTTGATGGTGTAGCCGAACACGGCCAGCACGCCGAAGGTGCCCAGCAGCACCACCGGCACGGCGATGGTCGGGATCAGCGTGGCGCGGAAGTTCTGCAGGAACAGGTACATCACCAGGAACACCAGCACCACCGCCTCGATCAGGGTGCGCACCACCTCTTCGATCGAGATGCGCACGAACGGCGTGGTGTCGTACGGCTTCTGCACCTTCATGCCCGGCGGGAAGAACTTCTCCTGCTCGGCCATGCTGGCGTCGATCGCCTTGACCGTGTCCAGCGCGTTGGCGCCGGTGGCGAGCTTGATCGCCAGGCCGGCGGCGGGCTTGCCGTTGTAGCGGCCGACGGTGTTGTAGCTCTCGCTGCCCAGCTCGATCCGGGCCACGTCGCGCAGGCGCACCTGCGAGCCGTCGGACTGCGTGCGCAGCAGGATGTCCTCGAACTCGGCGGCGGTCTTCAGCCGCGTCTGCGCGGTGATGGTCGCATTGAGCTGCTGGTTGGCGGCCGCCGGCAGCGCGCCGAGCTGGCCGGCGGAGACCTGCGCGTTCTGCGCCTGGACCGCGGTCTTCACGTCCAGCGGGGTCAGGCTGAAGTTGCTCAGCTTGTTCGGGTCCAGCCAGATCCGCATCGAATACTGGGAACCGAACAAAGTGGTGTCGCCGACGCCTTCGACGCGGCTGATCGCTTCCTGCACGTTGGCGGCCACGTAATCGGACAGGTCCGAATCGCTCATGCTGCCGTCTTCGGAGGTGAAGGCCAGCACGTTGAGGAAGTTGGTCGCCGACTTGGTCACGGTCACGCCCTGCTGCTGCACCTCTTGCGGCAGCAACGGCGTGGCCAGCGACAGCTTGTTCTGCACCTGCACCTGCGCGGTGTCCGGGTCGGTGCCGTTGTCGAAGGTCAGGGTGATGGTGACCTGGCCGCTGGACTCGCTGGTGGAGGCCATGTAGCTCAGGTGGTCCAGACCCTTCATCTTCTGCTCGATGACCTGGGTGACGGTGTCCTCGAGGGTCTTGGCCGAAGCGCCCGGATAGTTGGCGGTGATCGCCACGGCGGGCGGGGCGATGCTCGGGTATTGCGCGATGGGCAAGGTGGCGACGGAAAGGATGCCGGCCAGCATCACGATGATGGCCAGCACCCAGGCGAAGATCGGGCGGTCAATGAAGAAACGTGCCATGACGGTCTAGCGCCTCAGTTGGCCGCGCGCGGCGCGGCCGCGGCGGGTGCGGCGGCGGCAGGCGCGCCCGCGGCGGTCGGCTTCGGCTGCCACGGCACGGTCTTGACGGTGACCCCGGGCTGCGCCCGCGACTGGCCTTCGACCACCAGTTGCTCGCCGGGCTTGAGCCCGCTGCGCACCAGCCATTGGTCGCCGACCGCACGGTCGGTCTCCAGCACGCGCAACTGCAGCTTGTGGTCGCTACCGACCACGTACGCGGTCGGCTTGCCGGCGCCGTTGCGCGACACCGCGCGCTGCGGCACCAGCACGCCGTCGTCCTTCACCCCTTCCTGCAGCACCGCGCGCACGTACATGCCGGGCAGCAGGTCCGCGTTCGGATTCGGGAACACGGCGCGCAAGGTGATCGAGCCGGTGTTCTGGTCGACGGTGACGTCGGAGAATTCCAGCCGTCCCTGCAGCGGATACGGGCTGCCGTCTTCCAGCAGCAGGTTCACCTTGGCCGCATTGGTATCGGCCTTTTCCAGCTCGCCGCTGGCCAGCGCCTGCCTGAGCCGCAGCAGCGAAGCGCTGGGCTGGGTGACATCGACGTAGATCGGGTCCAACTGCTGGATGGTGGCCAGCGCGGTCGACTGGCTGGCGGTGACCAGCGCGCCGGCGGTCACGCTGGACTTGCCGATGCGCCCGGAAATCGGCGCATCCACCCGCGCATAGGCCAGGTTGATGCGCGCGCTCTCCACGTTGGCCTTGGCCGCGGCGACGTCCGCCTCGGCCTGGCCCAGCGCGGCATCGGCATCGTCGTCGTCCTGCTTGCTGATCGCCGACACCTTGACCAGTTCGCGGTAGCGCTCGGCCTTCAGCCGCGCGGTGCGCAGCGTCGCCTGTGCCTTGCCCAGCGCGGCCACGTAGCTGTCGTAGGTGGCGCGGTAGCTGGACGGGTCGATCTGGTACAGCGTCTCGCCGGCCTTGACCTCGCCGCCTTCGCGGAACTTGCGCACCTGGATGATGCCGTTCACCTGCGGCCGCACGTCGGCGATCAGGTACGGCAGCGTGCGCCCGGGCAACTCGGTGGTCAGGGTGACCGGCCGCGTGGCGACGGTGACCACGCCCATCTCCGGCGTGCCCTCCTGCGGCGGCGGGCCGCCCGGGGGCGAACCGCATGCGCTCAACAGCGAGGTGGCCGCCACGGCCAGGGCCAGCGATAGACGAGAGGACAGGACAGGACGCACGGGAATCTCCGGGTGGGAACGCAGGGAGGCTGAAGGAATCTAAACGGTACGGTTCGGTATACTATTCGTGCAATTCGGCGCCGTCAATCATTTCTGCCCTCCCGGTATACTTAAGCGCCCTTCCCCATGGCACAGCGATGCGCGTCAGGACCGAAGCCAAACGCGAAGCGATCGTCGAAGCGGCGGCCGCGGTGTTCCTGGAGGCCGGTTTCGAGGGCGCCTCGATGACCCAGATCGCCACCCGCGCCGGAAGCTCCAAACGCACCCTGTACGGCTATTTCCCGTCCAAGGAGGAATTGTTCGTGGCGGTGGCGCACAGCGTCGCGGAACAGTTCATGGATCCGATCCTGGCCGCGCTGATGCAGACCCAGGACGATCTGCCCACGGCATTGCAGCGCCTGGGCGAAGACGCCCTGGCGTTCCTGTGTTCGGCGCAGTCGGTGCAGGTCTGGCAGACCATCATCGGCGTGTCGGGCCGCTCGGACATCGGCCTGCTGTTCTTCGAGAGCGGCCCCGACCAAGGCATGAGCCGGCTGGGCACGTTCCTGCAGGAACAGATGGAGCAGGGCCGCTTGCGCCGTGCCGACCCGATCGCCGCCGCTCGCCACCTGGCCGGCCTGCTCGAAGCGGAAACGCTGATGCCCTGCCTGTTCGGAGTGCTGAAGAACCCGACGCCGGAGTATCTGCGCGAGGCGACGCGGCGCGCGCTGCAGGTGTTCTTCGGCGGGTATGGGGCGTAGCTGGAGCGCCAACAGGCGCATCTGTAGGAGCGGCTTCAGCCGCGACAGGCATTACCGATAGAGCCTGTCGCGGCTGAAGCCGCTCCTACAGGTCAATCGCAATCGCACACACGCCCGCGCAATGTGCATCGTTCACTCGCCACGGTACTGACTCTCCGACACCGGCTCCAGCCAGGTCACCGGCGAACCGTCCACCGCTTCGGCGATGGCGATGTGGGTCATCGCCACCTGCGCGCTGGCGCCGTGCCAGTGCTTGACCCCCGGCGGAATCCACACGATGTCGCCGGGGCGGATCTCCTGCGCCGGCTTGCCCCATTCCTGCACGTGGCCGACGCCGGCGGTGACGATCAGGGTCTGCCCCAAGGGATGGGTATGCCAGGCGGTGCGCGCGCCCGGCTCGAAACTGACCGTGGCGCCGCCCACGCGCGCCGGCGCCTCGCCCTGGAACGGCGCATCGATGCGCACCGTACCGGTGAAATAGGCCGCCGGGCCGACCGCCGACGCGGCGCTGCCGGCACGGGCGATCCTGATCGGCTTGGCGTCATCGTCGGGAACCGCAGCGGCCATCATCGACAGCGACATGGCAGTGGCGAACAGGCTCATCGGAATCTCCTTGCATGGACGTCTGCAGCGACTGTAGGCGCGCGGCGCCGGCGGCACTAGCCCACACCGGGTACATGCCGCCATAAGCGCCGCTCATCAATCGTCCGACGTCGTTGCAGCAAAGCCGCGCGATCGCCGATGACGACCGCAGCGCCGGGCGCGACCAACCGACCGCGCTTCGTCGGCACCTGGCGCCGTCCATCCGACCATGCCGTCGCCGGTCGGGAGGCGCATGCGTGCGCGGACGTGGCGCAGCAACACTGCGCGCACCCATCCCAGCGACCTCTTTCATGCACCCGACCGCCGCCCGCCAGGCACACGTTGCCACTCCCGCCGCAGCCACGCGCGCTGCGTCCAGCCAAGGCCGACCGGCACTGGCCGCGATCCGGTTGCTGCGCGGTGCCGCGGCGCTGTGGCTGTGCATCGCCGTCGCCGGTCAGCTCCTGTTCGCCGCCTACGTAGCCGGCTTCTACGGCCGCGCCACGCTGGCCGGTACACCGGAGCGCTGGAACCGGGTGTTGGCGCATGGCTACGTCGCCGGCGACCACGTGTTCAACGCGGTGCTTGCGCTGCACTTGTTGCTCGCCGTGGTCATCGTGCTGGCCGGTGCGGCGCAGCTGTTGCCCGCCCTGCGCCGGCATGCGCCGGCCGTGCATCGCTGGAACGGGCGCGCCTACATGCTGTGCGCGATCGCGTTGAGCCTGGGCGGCCTGGCGATGATCTGGGTGCGCGGCGGTGCCGCCGGCGACCTCGGACAGCATCTGGGCACCAGCTTCAACGCGCTGCTGATCGTCGTGTTCGTGGCCATGGCCTGGCGCAGCGCGCGCAGCGGCCGCCTGGCGGCGCATCGGCGCTGGGCGCTGCGGCTGTTCCTGGCGGTCAGTGGGGTCTGGTTCTTCCGGGTCGGCCTGATGTTCTGGCTGGCGATCAACCAAGGCCCCGCAGGATTCGATCCGGACCGTTTCGTCGGCCCGGCGCTGACCACGCTCGCGTTCGCGCAGACGCTGCTGCCGCTGGCGGTGCTGGAACTGTACCTGCGCGCGCTCGACAGCCGGCGGCGTGCGCTGCACTGGCTGGCAGCCTCGACCCTGGCGCTGATGAGCCTGGCCACCCTGATCGGCACCGTCGCCGCCGCCGCAGGCATGTGGTGGCCGATGCTGCGGCCTGCCTGAGAACGTGCCGCCGCTCGCCGAGCAAATCGCGCCGCGCCCCGGTTATCCTCGCGCCCATGTCCCGCACCGTTCCGCTCTCCGCAGCGCAACGCGCGCCCGCGCTGCTGAGCTGGGCGCGCATCGTGCCCGTGTGCGCCATCTCGGGCGCGCTCGGATTGCTGCTGAGCCTGAGCTGGGATTCCACGCTCTCGGCGCTGTGCCGCAGCTTCGCGTTGGGCGCCGCGGCGCTGCTGGCCTACGCCGCGTTCGAACGCTGGCCGCGCCGGCTGCCTGCATGGCTGGCACGCTGGGTGCTGCAGGTGCTTGGCGTCGCGCTCGCCATCCCGCTGACCACGCTGCTGCTCTACGTCGGCCTGACCAAGGCCGGTGCGCCGCCGTTCTGGCAGGACCAGGAGCGGCTGTCCGGTTTCCTCATGCTCACCGTCACCGGCGTGCTGATCGCCCCGTGGACCGCGCTGGCCGCCCTGGTCCGGCAGAAGGACGCGCTGGCGCGGCATCAGGCGCTGGCCTTCGAACTGGAACGCAGCGAACTGGAACGCCAGGCGCTGGATGCGCGCCTGCAGTTGCTGCAGCGCCAGGTCGCACCGCATTTCCTGTTCAACACCCTGGCCAACGTGCAGGCGCTGATCGACATCGGCTCGCCCAGGGCGGCGGACCTGATGCGCAGCCTGGTCGCCTATCTGCGCGCCGCGGTACCGCGCCTGCACGAATCGACGAACACGCTGGGAGACGAACTGGCGCTGGCGCGCGCCTATCTGGAAGTGATGCACATGCGCATGCCGGATCGGCTGCACTACACGATCGAAGCGGACCCGGCCCTGCACGGCATCCGCTGCCCGACCCTGATGGTGCTGACCCTGGTCGAAAACGCGGTCAAGCATGGGATCGACCCGGCCGAGGACGGCGGCAGCATCGCGATCCGCGCGTGGCGCGACGCCGGCCGCTGCCATCTGCGGGTCGAGGATAGCGGCGCCGGGCTGGGCGCGAGCGCGCACGGCCTGGGAACCGGACTGAGCACCTTGCGCGACCGCCTGTCGCTGAGTTTCGGCGCGGACGCGACCCTGCAGGTGGCGGCGCAGCTGCCGCACGGCACCCGCGCCGACATCGGCTTCCCGCTGACGGCGCAGACCTGATGCAGCCGCCTGCGAGCGCATTGATCGCCGACGACGAGCCGCTGCTGCGCGAAGCGTTGCGGCGCCAGCTCGCGCGGCTGTGGCCGTCGCTGCAGATCGCCGCGGAAGCGCGCAACGGCCGCGACGCGGTGCGCCTGTTCGAACAGCACCAGCCACGGATCTGTTTTCTCGATATCCAGATGCCGGGGCTGTCCGGGGTGCAGGCTGCGCAGCAGATCGGCCGCCGCGCGCATATCGTGTTCGTCACCGCCTACGACGACTACGCGGTGCAGGCCTTCGCCGAAGGCGCGCTGGATTATCTGGTCAAGCCGGTGCAGGACGCGCGTCTGGCCGATACGGTCGAGCGCCTGCAACAACGGCTGCAGGCCGCGCAGCCGGCCGCCGATATCGCCGAGCAGTTGCGGCGCCTGGCCGCGCAGCTGTTGCCGCCGGAACGCCCCGCGCCGCTGCGCTGGCTGCATGCGCAGGCCGGCAACACGCTGCGCCTGATCCCGGTGGAGGCGATCGACTACCTGCGCTCGGACAGCAAATACACCTGCGTGGCCTGGCGCAACGAGGCCGCACAGGCCTGCGAGGCGATCGTCGCCACCCCGCTCAAGGAACTGGCCGCGCAACTGGATCCCGCGTGCTTCCTGCAGGTGCACCGCTCGGTGGTGGTCAACCTGCACGCGATCGAGCACCTGGTCCGCCACGACAACGAAACCGCGCAGATCCATCTGCGCGGGCGCCAGGAGACGCTGCCGGTCAGCCGCAGCTATCTGCCGCTGTTCCGCGCAATGTAGCGATCGCGTCGAAGCGGGACGCTTCGCGACCGCTGCAGATGCATCAGCCCCTTGCCGCAAGGATCGCCAAAGAACAGCGCCAGCCAGCAAGCCGGAAGCGGCGGGCTCCTGCAGCATTGCCATTGCGCATGCACAGCGAATGCCGCGGTGCAGCATTGCAATAACCGTATAACCGCCGCGATTTAAATCATTGGTCGTGCGCGAAGCGCGGCGCCTATCCTCGCCCCTGCGCTCGCGCCGCGACATCGTTTGCGGCCCTGCGCGACAACGCCGCAACCCGCGCGACAGCTGCGGTGTTGCAGCGCAGGCACACGCCCGCGCGTGCCCGACGACAGACCCCGCAACAGCGTAGAGGACACACCCATATGGCAGGACCGATGGGGCCGGCGGCTCCGCTCTCCCACTCCGCACCGCTCGCCGGCAACGCGCCGTCCTACCGCGCCGCGCTGTCGCTGCTGGCCTCGCTGTTCTTCATGTGGGGCTTCATCACCGTCATCAACAACACGCTGCTGCCGCACCTGCGCAGCGTGTTCGAGCTGAGCTACACCCAGGCCACGCTGATCGAGTCGGTGTGGTTCATCGCCTACTTCTTCGCCTCGCTGCCGTCGGCCAAGCTGATCGAACGGATCGGCTACCAGCGCGCGCTGGTGATCGGCCTGGGCATCATGGCGCTGGGCGCGCTGGGCATGATCGCGGCCGCGCGGCTGGTTTCCTACGGCATCACCCTCGGCTCGCTGTTCGTGATCGCCAGCGGCATCACCTTGCTGCAGGTCGCGGCCAATCCCTATGTTGCGGTGATCGGCAGCGCGGACACCGCCTCGGCGCGGCTCAACCTGGTGCAGGCGTTCAACTCGGTCGGCACCACGCTGGCGCCGCTGTTCGGCGGTTACCTGATCCTCGGCCGCTCGGCCTCGGGCACCGCCAAGGGCGATGCGGTGCTGACCCAGGCCGAACGCCTGGCCGACGCGCAGTCGGTGCAGTTGCCCTACCTGATCGTCGCCGTGGTCCTGGTGCTGCTGGCCGTGGTCATCGCCCGCTTCAAGCTGCCCGCGCTCGGCCAGGCCACCCAGCGCGCCACCGGCGCGCAGCGCGCCAGCCATTCGCTGTGGCGGCACCGCAACCTGGTGCTCGGCATCCCGGCCATCTTCATCTACCTGATCGCCGAGATCGGCGTGTCCAACCTGTTCATCAATTTCGTGTCGCAGCCGCAGATCGGCAACCTCACCCATGAGCAGGCGTCGCACTACCTGTTCCTGCTGTGGGGCGGGATGATGGTGGGGCGCTTCGCCGGCAGCGCGCTGATGCGCCGCATCGCGCCGGAAACCGTGCTGGCGCTGTTCTCGATCGGCGCGTTCGTGGTGGTGCTGCTGACCGTGTTCACCACCGGCCACGTCGCGATGTGGTCGCTGATCGCGGTGGGCCTGTTCCACTCGATCATGTTCCCGACCATCTTCACCCTCGGCATCAAGGGCCTGGGTCCGCTCACCGAGGAAGGCTCCGGCCTGCTGATCATGGCCATCGCCGGCGGCGCATTGGTGGTGGTGCAGGGCTGGCTGGCCGATCACGTCGGCCTGCAACAGGCCTTCCTGCTGACCGCCGCGTGCGAGTTGTACGTGCTGTTCTACGCGCTGTGGGGCGCGAAGACGCCGCCTGCACCCGCAGCCTAGCCGCACGCAGGCGGCCCTGCGGCGATTTGCCGTTCGACCGCGGCGGCATCGCCGCGGCTGCTCCGCCGGGCAGCCAGCGACCGCGCCGACAGCGCGCCGATTGCTCACATATCCCAAGCAAAAACAATAGTTTGCGCTAACAAAAAGCGCTTGTCGCGGCACCCTGGAATGGGTACGCTGCGGCGGTCGAAAGAGAGCAGGCCGGATGGTAGCCCGGCCGTCGCCGCATCCAGCGGCGACATCTCAGCCAATCGGGCACCCGCGACACCAGCCACCGGCAGCGCCGGTCGATGCGGGTGTGTCCGATGGGTCTCTCGCAGGTCTCCCGGCACGCCTTCTTTGTCACAGAGGAAGCGAGCATGCACAAGACGACCTATCCGATTCCCGGCACGCACGAGGCGCACGCCTTCGCCGCGCCGCTGCAGCGCGCGCGTCCTGCGCCGATGCGCGACGCGGCCGACACGGCGCGGCCGCGCTGGCAACGCGACACGCTGGCGGACCTGTTGATCTGGCGCTGCGATGTCGTCACCGGGAACGCGGAGCTGCCTGCACTGCTGCTCGCGGCGTGGCTGCCCAAGCGGACGCGGACCTGGGAATGGGAAGTCATCGATCCGCGCGGCGATACCACCCTGGCCGAGGGCAGCAGCGTTTCGGTTGCGCTCGCACAGGCGGCGGCCGAAGCGTGGACGCGGCTGCGCTTCGGCGATGTGCTGGAGCATGGCTGAGGCGGGCGGCGGATCCTCGGCACGCCGGTGCAAGGGCTCGAATCTGCGTCGGATCGCAACGTCCGACGCTACGCCAAGTCGGCGTTCCCTGACGGTTTGCTTGCGTCAGCCGACGCCATCCGCGATCCACTGCAGCGGCGGCGGCGAGGCCTCAGGCGATCGGCAGGCAGCGCTTCGTGGCGTCGCGGGCAGCTACGGCCGCACAACATTTCCGGAAGCGCAGCGCCCTACCCCGCGCAGCGCGCGCACAGCCCATGCACTTCCAGGGTCTGCGCCTGCGGCTGGAAGCCCAGCGCCTTGGCGCGCTGTTCCAGTTGCGCGACCACGTCGCGGTCCTCCAGTTCGACCGCGCTGTGGCAGCGATCGCAGATCAGGAACGGCACCGAGTGCTGGGCGCTGCTGGGGTGGTGGCAGGCGACGAAGGCGTTGACCGACTCGAGCTTGTGCACGAAGCCGTTGGCCATCAGGAAATCCAGCGCGCGGTACACGGTGGGCGGCGCATCGGCGCCCACGCTCTTGCCCTCGCGCACCCATTCCAGCAGGTCGTAGGCCTTCACCGGCCGCCCCGCCTCGGCGATCAGGCGCAGCACGTTGGCGCGGATCGGGGTCAGCCGCAGCCCGCGTTCGCGGCTCACCCGCTCCACCACCTTGACGAAGTCGTCGGCGTCGTGGACGTGGTGGTGCGGCTCGGTGCAGGCGGTCTTCTTGCTGGACATGGGCTTCTCCGGGGAATCAGCTTCCCGCTGGGATCTTGATGAGCGCGGCATCGATACGTTTCAAGGCCTGCTCGCGCCCGGCCAGGTACACGGTGTAGGAGATGTCCGGGCTGACCTGGGTGCCGGTGATGGCCACGCGCAGCGGCTGCGCCACCTTGCCCATGCCGATCTCCAGCGCCGCGGCGGCGTCGTGCAGCGCGGCGGACACGCCGTCCACGCTCCACTGCCCCAGCGCGGCCAGCAGCTCGCGCGCCTTGCCCAGCGCCAGTTCGGCGCCCGGCTTCAGGTGCTTGGCCACCGCCGCCTCGTCGTAGGTCTCCAGCGGCCGGTACCAGACCACCGCCTTCTCGGCCATTTCCTTCAGCGTCTGCACGCGCTCGCGCAGCGCCACTACCACGTCGGCCGCGGCCGGGCCGGCGGCGGGATCGATGCCGAGCTTGGCCAACTGGTCCTCCAGCTGCGGCGCGATCGTGGCCGGGTCGTCGGTCTTGAGATAATGCTGGTTGACCCAGCCGAGCTTGGCCATGTCCAGCCGCGCGGCCTTGGAGTTGACGTCCTTGACGTCGAACAGGTCGATCAATTCCTGGCGGCCGAACAGTTCCTGGTCGCCGTGCGACCAGCCCAGCCGCGCCAGGTAGTTGATCAGCGCGTGCGGCAGGTAGCCGGCGTCCTTGTACTGCATCACGTCGGCCGCGCCGGTGCGCTTGGACAGCTTGGCGCCCTGCTCGTCCAGGATCATCGGCATGTGCGCGAACTTCGGCACCGGCGCGCCCAGCGCTTCGTAGATGTTGATCTGGCGCGGGGTGTTGTTGATGTGGTCGTCGCCGCGGATGACCTCGGTGATGCCCATGTCCCAGTCGTCCACCACCACCGCGAAGTTGTAGGTGGGGTAGCCGTCGGGGCGGAAGATCACCATGTCGTCGAGTTCGCTGTTGGCGATCTCGATGCGGCCCTTGATCAGGTCGTCGAACACCACGCTGCCGCCGACCGGGTTCTTGAAGCGGATCACCCGGTTCGGGTCGTCGCGGTAGGCCAGGTTCTGCTCGCGCGCGGCGCCGTTGTAGCGCGGCTTTTCCTGCTTGGCCATGGCCGCCTCGCGCATCGCGTCGAGTTCCTCGCGGGTTTCGTAGGCGTAGTAGGCCTTGCCGGCAGCGAGCAGCTGTTCGGCCACTTCCTGGTAGCGGGCGATGCGCTGGGTCTGGTAGACCGGGCCTGCGTCGTAGTCCAGGCCGAGCCAGTCCATCGCTTCCAGGATGGCGTCGATCGCCGCCTGGGTGCTGCGCTCGCGGTCGGTGTCCTCGATGCGCAGCACGAACTCGCCGCCGCGGTGGCGCGCCTCCAGCCAGCAGTACAGCGCGGTGCGCGCGCCGCCGATGTGCAGGTAACCGGTGGGACTGGGGGCGAAACGGGTGCGGCAGGCCATGGAACGCTCGGAGCAAACGGGAATCGGGCGATTTTACCCCGCCGTGCCCGACGGTGCCCGGAGGCGGTGCCGTGCCTGAGCTTTTCCATTGTAGGAGCGGCTTCAGCCGCGACAGGCACTACCGGCAACGCCTGTCGCGGCTGAAGCCGCTCCTACAAAAGACCTGAACCTTGGCGATTCACCCGGGGCCACGATTCGGACAGGCGCTAGCGCAGCAGATCGCCGTGCACGACGCACTCGCCGTCGCTGCGCGCCGGTCCCGGCGCGTCGTACAGCACCAGCCAGCTCGGCACGCCGCCGGACAGCGCCGGCGGCAGGTTGCACAGCGCTTCGGCGCGGTCGCTGTCCTCGCCGTGCGGCAGCGCCAGCGACTTGACCAGCTCGCGCTGGAACCGCACCGGTTCGCGGTTGGCGGTCAGCGCCGCGCGCGCGCCGGGCCAGCGGAACAGGCGGATCTCGCCGTTCAGCACCATGGTCGGGCCGGCCAGCAGGTACAGGTCCTGGCCGTGGAAATGCAGGTCGCGCACGCCCAGCCCGCCCAGTTGCAGGAAATGCTTGCGCAGCAAGGTGCCCTCCGCGTCCAGCGGCACCAGCCGCAGATGGTCGTGATGCGCCTCCACCTCAATCTCCAGCAGTCCGGCCCAGCCGCGCAGCACCGGGCCGCGCAGGCCCAGCAGCAGGCGCTGGCGGTCCACCGCCATGCCTTCGATATCGAAGCCGTTGTCCTTGCCGGGGATCTTCAGATAGGCGCCGAAATGCGCATCGTCTTCGAGCAGTGCGGTGAGCTGGTTGTGCTTGGCATCGCCCTTCAGCCGCAGCGCGCGGCGACCGTCGGCCGCTTCGCGGACCAGCTGCGGCGCGCCGTCGGCATCGCGCTCGATCGGCAGGCAGGCGAGCAGGCGCCGGTTGGCGTCGAGCTTGAGCTTGGCCAGGCGCTTGCCGTTGGCGGCATCGTCGCGGTCGGGCTTGGCGTTCTTGCGCTTCATGCCGTGCGAGCCGACCACCCACAGGTAGCCGGGCGACAGCGCCATGCCTTCCAGGTCGGCCTCCTCGTCGTGGTCGCCGGGCAGGTCGAGCAGTTCGCCGAGTGCGAAGCTGCGGCCTTCGCCGAAGCGCAGCGCCTCGCCGCCGACCGGCGCCAGCGCGTGCAGGCGATCGACCGCGCAGGCTTCGTCGCCGGCCACCCACAGCCAGTCGTCGGTAAAGGCGGCGCCGGACAGATTGGCGTGGACCAGCGCGCCGGGCGCGAATTCCAGGCGCACGGCGTGCGGCAGCAGGGTCTTGGGCATGGGGCGACGAGCCGGGTAGCGGAGCGGAGGCGACAGCAGAGCGCATCGTGCGTTCGGATGGCGTGTGTTGCGCAACGCATGCGGCGGTGGCGGATGGCGACCGCACGTTCGTGCGAGGCGGTCTTTGCCATGGTCACGGCGCGTGGGCGCTGGCTCAGCGCCGTTCGGCATGTCGGTGAGCGTCTTGGGCGCAACGCCACGCTAGCGGCGGCGCTGCACCAGGCGGATGGCGCTGGCGCGGCAGCGGTGACGGCCTGCCGAGTCCAGCGCCTGCGCATGGATCGACGAGGCGGCTACTCGAAGCCGCCCAGCTCCGCGCGCACGATGGCCGGCGCCAACTGACCGCGCCAGTCGCGGTCGTTGGCGACCTGGGCGCGGGTGCGGCTGGCCTCGAACGCGGCGAAATCGAGGTCGGCGAGCGCCCAGACCTGCTCGCCCTGGGTCTGCGCGACGATGCCGTCGGCCGGGAAGCCGGCGTCCATCGGCGCATAGATCGCCGCCTCGCCGGTGTTCACGTCCAGCGCCGGGCTCCACTCGGCCAGGCCGGCGGTCACCGACTGGGCGACGAAGATCCGGTTTTCCAGCGCGCGCGCCAGGCAACCGATGCGCACGCGGGTGGCGCCGGCCTCGGTGTCGGTGCAGCTGGGCACCACCAGCAGCCGCGCGCCGGCCTCGTACTGGGCACGCACCGGCAGCGGGAACTCGCTGTCGTAGCAGACCGCCACGCCGGCGCGCACGTTCTCGCCTGCGGCGAACACCTTCAGCGCGTCGCCGCCGTCGATCAGGCCGGTGGCCTTCTCGAAGCCGGTCAGCTGCAGCTTGTCCTGCCAGCCATGACTGCCGTCGGGCGCGAACCAGTAGGCGCGGTTGCGGTAACGGCCCTCGCCGCTGGCCAGCAGGAAGCTGCCGGCGACCAGATGCAGGCGATGCCGCTGCGCCAGCTGCGCGAACAGCGCCAGGTACTGCGGGTGCAACGCCTGGATCGCCGCCAGCGAGGCCGGCAGGTCCTCGGACACGGCGCTGGCGAAGGTCGCGGCCAGTTCCAGCGACAGGTATTCGGGCAGCACCGCCAGCTGCGCGCCGGCCTGCGCGGCCTGGCCGATCAAGGCCGCCTGCTTGTCGGCGAAGGCGGCGAAATCGACCGGCG
This sequence comes from Xanthomonas sp. GW, assembly GCF_014236815.1. Lineage (NCBI taxonomy): Bacteria > Pseudomonadati > Pseudomonadota > Gammaproteobacteria > Lysobacterales > Lysobacteraceae > Xanthomonas > Xanthomonas sp. GW. The sequence goes on along the minus strand of NZ_CP051189.1, from coordinate 1,794,548 downwards.
CGCCGATCGGGTATTTGGCGACGGCGATCTTCATGCGGCGGGCTCCAGTGGCCGGGTCCAGAAACTCAGGGTATGCAGGATCTCGCCGCGGTCGATTTCGTCCCACGCCAGCTGCATCCGCAGCGACGGCTGGCGGACGTAGCCGCGCTTGTGCCAGAACGCGTCGTTGCCGCGGTAGCCCGGCGGGCGGCGCGGATCGCCGGGATCGCGGTCCACCGCGCAGAACGCGGTCAGCGCGAAGCGGCCGAGCGCGCGCGCATGCGCCTGGCGATGATCGAAGAAGGCATGGCCGACGCCGCGGCCGCGATACGCGGGCAACAGCACCGATTCGCCGAAATAGAACACGTCCGCCACCGCGATGGCGCTGTCGGCGAACGCCGCGCCGAATGCCTCGGCATCGTCGGCGAGCGGCAGCCCGGTGGAGGCACCGACCACGCGCTCGCCGTCGCGGGCCAGCACGAACACGCTGTCGGGCGAGGCGGCATAGGCGGACAGATACTCGCGCTCGTAGTCCAGGTCGCCGGCATACAGATACGGCCAGTCGCGGAACACGGCGATGCGCAGCCGCGCGACATCGTCCAGGAACGGGGCGATCTGCGCGCCGCGCAGGCGCTGGATGGGAAGCGGAGAGTCCATCCGTGAACTCTACCGCAGGCGTTTCCGTGGCGCTGCCGGCTTGGCGATGCCCTGGTCGGTGTTGCTCCTGCGCCGTCCCTGGCGACGGGCCTCCTGCCCGGTGCTGCGTCCTGTGGCGGCGTCCATGACCGCTGTTGCGTTGCGCGATGGCGCCTGTCCGGCCTATCCGCGCATGTCGCCATCCTTGGCGGTGGGCGTCCCTGCCCGGTACTGCGTCCTGCGGTGGCGTGCGTGACAGCGATGCCAGTGCGCGATCGTGTCTGTCGCCGACGCCGCAATTCGGCGCATGTCGCCAGCGGGCCTATCGCGCAAGCAGGCGTGTCGTAGGCGGCGGGCACAACGCTTTTCTCGCCAATGCCGGTGCGCGCCTCAGCGCCACCAGCGGCACAGCAGCGCCGCCTGCGCCGGCAACACCAGCAGCCGTGCGCGTCCCTGCGCTTCCCAGGTCACGAAACCCGGTCCGTGCGGGGCCTGCGTGCCTTGCCCGGCCGGTGCCCAGGCCGAATCGCCGCGCAAGGCGCGCCACGCGCAGTAGCGCCACGGTTCGGCCTCGCCGGGCAAGGCAGCGCGGGCCTGCAGCGCCGCCGCCAGGAACCCGAGACCATGCGCGGCCAGCGCCTCGCGGCTGCGTTCGCTCAACCGCAGCCACAGCGCGCCGCCGCGGTCGGCGGCGGTGACCAGCGCCGCCTGGGCGCTGCGCGCCAATGCCACGCCGGCATTGCCGCGGTGCAGGCCGCGGGTATCCAGTGCGTCCGGCAACAGGGCCTGGACGCGACGATGCAGATGGGTGTGTGCCGACATGGCGGGATCCTGGTCGCGTGCCGGTTCAGCGCAGCGCCGCGCCGAGTTCGTACCAGTCGATCTTGCGGGTGATCCACATGATCGCGGCGAGGATGCCGAACAGCAGCAGCGAGCCCATCAGCAAGGCGTTGTCTTCCGAGGCCAGCAATCCATACAGCGCGCCGTACAGCACGGTGAGCATGCTGGCGAAGCCGGCGGCGCGGCCGCGGCTGCGCAATACCCCGGACAGGTAGAAGAACTGCAGGCCGATGCAGGCCACTGCCGAGACCAGGTACGCCTGCCAGAACGGGATGTGCTCGGACAGGCTGAGCAGCAGCAGGAAGAAGATCGCCAGCGCCAGGCCGACCAGCAGGTATTGCAGCGGATGGATCGGCAGGCGCTTGATCAGTTCGAACAGGGCGAAGGCGACGAAGGTCAGTACCACGAACAGGATGCCGTATTTGCTGGCGCGATCGGCCTGGGTATAGACGTCGACCGGATCGACCAGGTCCACGCGCAGCGCATCGATCTCGCCGCCGGAGAACAGTTGCGCCTGCGCGCCGGTGGCCAGCGACGACAGCGCCCAGCTGGCCTGGAAGCCCTGCTCGGTGATGCGGCGCTCGTTGGGCAGGAAGCGGCCGCCGAACAGCGGATGCGGCCATGGCGAGGTCAGCGCGATCTGGTTGTCGTCGCCGACCGGCACGATCGACAGGCCCTGGGTGCCGTCGAGCACGAATTCCATTTCCACGCTGTGCAGGTCGGTGAGCTTGCCCTGGCGCGCATCGGCCAGCGCCGGCAGCAGCGCATGCACGCCCTTGGATTGGCCGGCCAGCGCCAGCGAACCCGGCTGCAGCGCCAGCGCCTTGCCGTCGGTGCGCAGATTGGGCGTACCGACCAGCCCGCGCACGTCCTGGATGCCGACCACCAGATACGGCTGACCATAGCTGCGGCCTTCGACCGCCTCGTAGTCGAGATCGTCGAACTGCGCCTTGAGCCGCGCATGCCAGCTGTACACCTGCACCTTGAACAGGCCGATGCTGCGCTGCGACGGCTTCAGCTCGCCGTTGATCGCCAGATGCCTCGGCGTCTGCACGTCGTAGCCGTTTTCGGTTTCGCGCTTGACGCTGCGCTTGCCGTCGGCATCGACCACCGCGACATCGCGCACCTGCGTCCACGGCACCACCCGCAACGGGCCGAGCAGGCGCTGTTCACCGGCCTTGCTTTGCGACACGCGTTCCACCGCCTCGTCGCGGTAGCGCTGGCGGTCTTGCACGGTGCCGCGGATCATCAGCAGCGGGATCAGCAGCAACAGGATCAATCCGCCTATGGTGGCGAATCGCAGAACGAGCTTGAGGGATTTCATCGACGGTCCTCGGTGATGGAGGACGCCAGGGTGCCGCGCCTGCGTGTGCGGGGTTTGAGGCGAATTTGAAGTGAGTGTGAAGTGGGTGGCGTGCGTGAGGTTGGCGCCGCAAAAACCATCGCGTGAGGCGCTCGCTTTGCGAGCGATGTCGGGACCGGCATTGGCGGCGGACAGCGTCGGAGCTGAAGCCCCTCCCACAGTGCACCCAGCAAGCTGGCCGCAAGCCCCTGTAGGAGCGGCTTCAGCCGCGACGAGCGAAGCCAGGCATCCCAATGTTGCCGGCTGTCTGTCGGGGCTGAAGCCCCTCTGCACCCAGCGAGTTGGCCGCAAGTCCCTTGTGGGAGCGGCTTCAGCCGCGACGAGCGAAGCAGGCATCCCAATGCTGCCAGCCGCCTGTCGGGGCTGAAGCCCCTCCTACAGTGCACCCAGCGAGTTGGGCGCGAGCCCCTTGTGGGAGCGACTTCAGGGCACCTCTAAAAACCTCCTTCTTTGGCATCATATGGTCAGAAGAGAGAGAGCCGAGGCCTTGCGATGATCAGCCTGTTTGCCGGACACGAACGCGAAGCCAAGCGTCAGCAGATAGGCGACCCGCTGACCCTGCTTTCGCGCCATATCGATTTCGCATCGATTGCCCAAGCCATCGATGCGAAGCTGTCCTTGGGCACCGGCACGCGCGGGGGCCGTCCGGCCTGGCCGACGGTGGTAATGGTCAAACTGCTGCTGTTGCAGCAGCTATACAACCTCTCTGACGATGCGCTGGAGTACCAGGTGCTGGATCGGCGCAGTTTCCAGCAGTTCCTTGGGCTGGAACACAGCGGCAAGGTGCCTGACGCCAAGACGATCTGGGTGTGGCGCGAGCGGCTCAAGGCGCAGGATGTGATGGGCGACATCAGCGCAGCGGTCGGCGTGCAATTGCGGCGGGCGGGATTCATCGCGCGTGGCGGTCAGATCATCGATGCGAGCATCGTCAGCGCCCCGATCCAACGCAACACGCGCGAGGAGAACGCACAGATCAAGCAGGGTGGCGAGGTAGGCCAAGACTGGAGCGACGCCAAGCGGGCACAGAAGGATGTGCAAGCCCGCTGGACCCGCAAGCACGGCAAGGCGCATTACGGCTACAAGCTGCACGCCAGCACCGATCGGCGTTGGGGCTTCATCCGCCGACATGCGGTGAGCGCAGCCAACGTGCATGACAGCCGACACTTCGAGGAGGTGCTGGACCCCAGCAATCACGGACGCACGGTGTGGGCCGACAGTGGCTATGCCGACGCATCGAGGGAGGCCGATCTGACGCAACGCGGCTATCGGGCGGCCATTCAGCACCAGGGCCAGGCGCGCAAGCCGCTAAGCGCGGCCGAACAGCGCCGCAACCGGCGGCTTGCCAAGGACCGGGTGTTCGGCGAACACCCGTTCGCGCGGCTGGCGCAGCAGGGCGGTAAATACCTGCGCACCATCGGGTTGGCACGGGCCACGGTGGTGATCGGGTTGAAGGTCGCCAGTCACAACCTGATGCGGCTGGCACGACTGCAGCAGCGGGCCATGGCGCCCGCGTGAGCGGGTGAGGCGGCCAATCCGGCCGCTCTTCCTACATCCAGGACCCCTGCGAAGCACGTTGGCTTCCTCGAACAGCCGTAACGGCAGCGCCTTTGCAGCTCACTTCAGTGAAATGACGGGTTGTTCGAGGTGCCCTTCAGTCGCGACGAGCGAAGCCTCCAGCCTTCGTGGTCAGGAACGCCGCAGGAACCGATGGCCCGCGGCCATCCCGGAACCGATTCTGCAGGCTCAGGCCGCCGGCAGCGACAGCCGCGCCACCGCGCCGCCGCTCTCGCGGTTGCGCAGGCTCGCCTCGCCACCGTGCAGCCGCGCCACTTCGCGCACAAACGGCAGGCCCAGGCCCGAACTGCGCTGTCCGGTAGCCGGCCGCGCCAGCGAATAGAAGCGCTCGAATACCCGCTCCAGCGCGTAATCCGGGACCCCGGGGCCGGCGTCCTCCACCAGCAGCGCGATGCGCGCGTCCGCGTCGCGCTCGGCACGCAGCACCACGACCCCGCCATCCGGCGAGAACGCGATCGCGTTGTCGAGCAGATTGTGCAGGGCCTGGCGCAGCAGATAGGGATCCCCGGCCAGCGCCAGTTCCGCCTCCGGCGCCTGCACCTGCAACTGCACGCCGCTGGCGCGCAGCTGCGGCGCCAGCGCCTCGGCCAGTTGCGCGAACAGCGGCGCCAGCGCGATGCGCTCGCGCCGCTGCAGCCAGCCGTGCTGTTCCACTTCGGCCAGCGCCAGCAGCTTGTCGATGGTTTCGGTGAGGCGCTGCTGCTGCTCGGCGATGTTGCGCACGAAGCGTTGCCGCTCCGCGTCCGGCAGCGGTTCCTGCAGCAGTTCGGCGGCACCGCGGATCGCCGCCAGCGGACTCTTCATTTCGTGCGTCAAGGACTGCACGTACTGCTCGACATAGGCCTTGCCCTCGAGCTTGCGCCGCATCGTCTCCAGCGCGCGGCCCAGATCGCCGATCTCGTCGCGGCGCGGCGGCGGCGGCGGCACCGGCTCGCCGGCGCTGACCGCCTGCGCATAACGGTTGAGCCGGCCGATGCCGCGCAGCAGGCCCCAGGTCATCAACAGCCCGATCATCGCGGAGATGCCGATCAGCCAGGCGCCACGCAACAGGATGTTGCGCTGGCTGGCGACGATGAACGGCTCGATGCTGCGGTTGGGCTGCGACAGGGTCAGCACGCCGATCAGGCGCCGGGCGTCGTCCGGGTCGTAGATCGGCGCGGCCACGTGCATCACCGTGTGGTTGGGGTCGCCGTCGCCCTCGGCGCTGGAGCGCGCGCCGTATTCGCCGCGCAGGGTGCGGTAGACGTCGTTCCAGCGCGAGTTGTCGCGGCCCAGGTCCTGGCCGCGCGAATCGAACACCACCACGCCGGTGGCGTTGGTGATGGTGACCCGGTAGTCGACGCTGCGCTTGGGGAAGCGCCACACCATCGCGCGTGGATTGCGCCGCTGCGCCGCGCCGAGGTCGCGGGCGAAGGCGCCGCTGTCGATGCGTCCGGCCTTGAGGTCGGTGGCCGCCATCTGCGCCAGCACGTTGGCCGCGTCCACCAGGGTCGATTCCATCGCCTGGCGCACGCCGGGCTTGACCTCGTTGACGAATACCCGCATCACGAAGAACGCGGCGACGCCGACGATCAGGAAGAAGCCCAGGAACAGCCTCAGCCCAAGCCGCATCTCACTGCTCCAGCGCGTAGCCGATGCCGCGATGGGTGCGGATCGGGTCGTGCGCGGCGCCGGCCGCGCGCAGCTTGGCGCGCAGCGTCTTGATGTGGGTATCCACGGTGCGGTCGGCGCTGTCGGCGCTGCTGTCCCAGCCGCGGTCCATCAGCTGCGCGCGGCTGAGGATGGCGCCCGGCCGTTGCAGCAGCGCGGCCAGCAGCGCGTATTCGTAGCGGGTCAGGTCCAGGGCGGCGTCGCCGTAGTGGATGCGGCGGCCGTCGCGATCGATCGCGAATGCACCGTGCCGCTGCCAGCCCGGTTCCGCTTCCGCGCTCGCCGCAGGCGCCGGCCGCCGCAGCCGCGCACGCACCCGCGCGACCAGTTCGCGTGGCGAGAAGGGTTTTGCCATGTAGTCGTCGGCGCCCAGCTCCAGGCCGAGCACGCGGTCGATCTCGTCGTTGCGTGCGGTCAGGAAGATCACCGGCACCTGGCTGAAGCTGCGCAGTTCGCGGCACACCTCGAAGCCGCCCAGGTCGGGCAGGCCGACATCCAGCACCACCACGTCGATGCCGCCGGCGCGCGCCTGCGCCAGCGCCTCGCGCCCGAGCAGGCAGTGCCGCACCTGGTAGCCCTCGCTGCGCAAGGCGTACAGCACGGTATCGGCGATGGCGGATTCGTCCTCGACGACGAGGACACACGGAGCGGTGGACGCGGACATGGCGCGCAGCATAGCCGCAGCGGGGCGCGGCGTGCAGCGGCCGCCGCGCCGAAACGCGGCGCCGCGTGCGATCCGGGTCAGGCCGGCGCGCGCGCAGCCATGGCCGGCCGCAGCGCGGCGCAGCGGCCGACACTGCGACGCGACACCGCCTCAGCGCAGGAAGCGCACCTCGTCCACTTCGACTTCGGCGGAACGGAAGTCCTTGTCGAATTCGCCCAGCAGCTCGACCTGGGCCTTGTCGTCGAACGCCCGCCCGGCCGGCAGCCGGTGCGCATCGATCTCGACCTTCACGCTGCCGGTCGCGTCGCGGAAGGTATAGCGGTCGCCGCCATCGTGGGACACGATGTTCCCGCGCAGCACCACCTGCTGCTCGTCCTTGCCCTGCTCCAGCAACTGCTTGACCGTGGTCACCGGCACGCTGCTGGGGCCGGTGTATTGCGCGGCGGCCTGGCCACTGGCGAGGACGGCGATGGCGGCGGCAAACGCGGAAAGAAGGGTCTTGCGCATGGAATGCTCCTTGGGGTCGATGTCATGGCCGATCGCCATGGACGCCATTGGAACGCGCGAACCTGAAGTGGATCTGATGTCTCGGGCTTCGATTCAGGTACATCGCCTGGATTGGAAGCGGCGTCAATCGGCATGCCCGTGGTGCGGCGTCGACGGCACGCATGGCGGCAAGCGGTTCTCGGGAGTCGTACGCACGCAGCGGCGGCACATGTCGCGTTCCAGGCTTGGCATCTCGCATGAAGCGACGCGCCGCCTGGGTCGGCGGTTTCGCGTTGCGCATCGCACATGCCGCCGTTGTCGATCGCCCAGCGCGAGCGCGCCCGCGACGCGCGCCGCGATCGGTGCTGCTTATGGCGACAAGCCGCGTTCTAGCCGGCCGCCGGCGACTCGAGCTGCGGCAATTCGATGCGCACCGCCAGGCCCATGCCCTCGCCGCCGGAGTCCAGGCGCAACTGCCCGCCGTGCAGGACGACGATGCGCTCCACCAGCGACAGGCCCAGCCCGCTACCCTGCCCGGCATTGCCCAGCACGCGGAAGAAGCGCTGGGTGAGCCGGGTCAGATCGGCCGGGGCCACGCCGGGGCCGTCGTCGCGCACAACGATGCGCACCGCCGATGGCGCCCCCGTGGCGCCGCGCACCACGGTGGCGTCGATGCGCACCTGGCCTTCCGCCCTGCCGTAGCGCACCGCGTTGTCGAGCAGGTTGCGCAGCGCGCTGCGCAGCAATTCGCCATGCGCCCAGACCGTGTCCACGCCGATGTCCACGTGCACGCCGATGCGCTTGGCCGATGCCGCAGGCGCGATGTCGGCCAGCACCGCATCGACCAGCGCCGGCAACGCCACGGCCGTGCAGGCCAGGCTGCCGGGTTGCTGCGGATCCAGCCGCGCCAGCATCAGCAGGTTGTCCACCAACGCCGTGGCGCGGTCCACATCGGCGCGCAGCGTCGCCAGGTCCTGGCGCTGCGCCGGGTCCAGGGTCGCGGCGTGGCTGCGCTGCATCAGCTGGATCTTCATGCGCAGCCCGGCCAGCGGCGTGCGCAGTTCGTGCGCCGCATCGGCGGTGAAGCGGCGCTCGGACTGCAGTGCCTCACCCAGCCGCGCGAGCACGCCGTTGAGCGCCTGCACGATCGGGCGCAGCTCGTCGGCTTGACCGGCCGCGGACACCGCGTTCAATGCCTGCGGCGACTGCCGGCCGATGTCCTCGGCCAGGCGCTCCAGCGGCCGCAGCTGGCGGCGGATCACCCACCAGTTGAGCGCGGCCAGCAACACCAGCAGCGCCAACGCTGGCCATACCAGGTTCTCGGCCATGTCCTCGAGCAGCTCGGTGCGCTCTTGCAGCGGCTGCGCGACCTGCACGTACAGATCCTGCGCGCGGGCGTGCAGCACGTGCACGCGCCACAGCCGCTGCGCGTGCAGCACGGTAGTCGTTGCATCGTCGCCATGCACCTGACTCGGCGGCACGAACGGCTGCCGCGGCACGTCGGCCGAGCGGCGCAGCACCGTGCCGTGGCGATCGACGATCTGGTAGTACAGGCGCACGCCGTCGGCGTCCGCCGCCGCGTCGCCGTCCTCCGCCGGTGCATCGCCGTGCAACAGGCCGGGGCCGAAGGCCGCGACCAGGCGCGCGCTTTCTTCCAGCGCATCGTCGAACACGTCGCTGGTCTCGGTCCAGGCCACGCCGACGATGACCGCCAGGCTGACCAGCCAGCAGGCGATGCTCGACCCAAGCGTGGTGGCGATCAGCCGCCGGCGCAGCGAATAGCGCGCATCCGCCGGCGGCGGCGTGCTTGCCGCGGCGCGTCGCCAGCGCGACCACCTCATCGCGGCGCTCCCAGGCAGTAGCCCTGGCGCCGGATGGTGACGATCAGCGCGCTGCCCAGCTTCTTGCGCAGGTGCGAGATGTGCACTTCGATCGCGTTGCTCTCCACTTCCTCGCCCCAGCCGTACAGCGCATCCTCGAGCTGGTCGCGGCCGACGATATGGCCCTTGCGCGCCAGCAGCGCATGCAGGATCGCGTACTCGCGCGCGGTCAACGCCACCGGTTCGCCGTTGCGGGTGACGCGCTTGGCCACCGGGTCCAATGTCACCTCGCCGTGCGACAGCAGCACCGCGGGATCGCCGCCGCCACGGCGCAGCGCCGCGCGGATGCGCGCCGACAGCTCTTCCAGGTCGAACGGCTTGACCAGATAGTCGTCGGCACCCAGGTCCAGGCCCTGCACCCGGTCTTCCAGCGCATCGCGCGCGGTGATCATCAGCACCGGCGTGGTCACCCGCGCCGCGCGCAGCGTGCGCAGCAGGGCGTCGCCGTCGAGCCCGGGCAGGCCGCGGTCGAGCAGCACGCACTGGTAGGGCTGCGCCTGCAGCGCGGTGCGCGCCTCGTCGCCGCGGGTCAGCCAGTCCACGGTGTAGCCGTCCAGCTTCAGCCACCCGCGCAGGGTGTCGCCGAGCGAAAGATCGTCTTCTACCAGGAGGATGCGCATCGGGGAAAAATAGCCGACCGGGCTTAAGGGAATCTGATGGTCGCGACCATACGCGATGCGCGGTGGCGCCGCCGCGAGGACCCTGCGCAGTCGGACCGCCACCCGCCCTGCCAGCTCGACCGCCGCAGCGCCCGGCGCGTGCCGGCATGGCTCCGCGCCGGTGCGACCCGTACACTGCGCCGATGAACTATCGCCACGCCTACCACGCCGGCAACCATGCCGACGCGCTCAAGCACACCGTGCTGCTCGCGCTGATCGACGCGCTCAAGCGCAAGGACAGCCCGTTCTTCGTGCTCGACACCCATGCCGGGCGCGGCCGCTACCTGTTCGCCGGCAGCGAGAGCCGCAAGACCGGCGAGGCCGCGGCCGGGGTGCTGAAGCTGATGGGCCTGCCCACCTTGCCCGAGGTGCTGGAGCGCTACCTGCGCGCGGTGCAGGCCGACAACCCGGTGGGCGCCCTGCTCGCCTACCCCGGCTCGCCGCTGCTGGTCGCCCAGGCCATGCGCGAACAGGACCGGCTCGCCGCCTGCGAACTGCAGCCCGAGGAAGCGGCCGAACTGAAGGCGCTGTTCGGCAACGACCGCCGCGTGCAGGTGCATGCCGGCGACGGCTATGCGGCGATCAAGGCGTTCGTGCCGCCGAAGGCCGGCGCGGCCAAGATCGGCCGCGGCCTGGTGCTGATCGATCCGCCCTACGAATCGCAGGACGCCGAATACCCGCTGATCGCCGCGGCGCTGCGCGAGACCCTGACCCGCTGGCCGCAGGCGATGTGCGCGGTGTGGTATCCGATCAAGCAGCGCCGCAGCCTGCAGCCGTTCTTCCGCAAGGCCGCGGCGATGCCGGCCAAGTCGGTGCTGCTGGCCGAACTGCAGGTGCGCCCCGACGATTCGCCGCTGCGGCTCAACGGCAGCGGCATGCTGCTGCTCAATCCGCCATGGCAGTTCGAGCAGGCGCTGGCCAGCGCGCTGCCGGCGCTGAAGCAGCACCTGGGCGAGGCCGGCGCCTCCAGCCGCCTGGAGTGGCTCAAGCGCGAGGAGTGAGCCGGCGCGCGGGACGTCGCGCCACGCCGCAAACGCGCGCGCGCCGCGCACGGCACTGGGTCAATAGCAATCCCAGTTGTAGGCGACGCGGCTGAAATCGCCGCGCTGCAGGTCTGCCGGATCGATGAAGAAGTTGGCGATGCCGCTGTCGCCCCACATCATGGCGTCGTCGCTGTCCAGCTGCAGCAGCAGGACCTGCGCGTCCTGCGGCGTGCGCGGATCCTCCTGGGTGAACTCCGGGTAGCCGCCGAGCTTGTGCCCGCTGCGATTCAATGCGTCGTACAGCGCCTCGTCCACGTCGTCCTGCGGCAGCGCGTGGCGGCCGGCGTAGGCAGCGGTGACCTCGTCCAACGGCCGGCCCAGCGCCTGTTCGAAGTGCACGTCGCTGCTGCCGATGGTTTCCTCGCCCACGCTGAAATGCATCGCCCGCGGATGCGCCGGGTCGAACGGCAGCGTGTCGCTGGCCGGCAACGGCACCTCGGCCTGCCGCGCCGACGCGTCGGGCCGCGGCCAATACACCACGCGGAAATTGCGTTGCGCGCTCAATGCGGCCAGGTCGGTGGCGCCGTCGAGATTGGCGCCATAGAAATCGTCGCTGCCGATGAAGAACTGCAGCATGCCGTGGGTGGGATAGCCGCGCAGCGGCGGCATCTTCGCCAGGTCCACCTGCGCCAGCAGCGCCAGCGGCTGGCCATGGGCGTCTTGCGGGTATGCCTTGTCCGCGGTCCAGTACGGACGGCCGCCGACCTTGCTGGCCAGGCGATCGTCCTGCGCCATCGGCTGCAGGCGCAGCTGCGCCACCGGCTTGCGCGTGGCATCCAGGCGTTGCCGGTACGGTGCCAGCACCGCATCGGCCGGCACCTTCGCCGCGGGCGCGGCGCTGGACGATGGCGCCACCGTCGGCGCCGCCTGCATCGTGCGCTTGAGCCACCAGAAGCCGCCCAGCATCAGCCCACCCAGCACCGCGACCAGCGCCAGGGTGATCACGGTGGACAGCAGCACAGCGTTCGAGGTCTTCATTCCGTTGTCGCCCGCGATGGACCGGGCGCCACTGTAGCAATGCCGCTCAGCTGCCGGAAGCGACCGCGGCGGCGCCCGGCTCCGGCTCGAAGAAGCTCCAGCGCACCGCCGGGAACTGCTGCTTCAGGCCGCGCTCGATGCGGGTGATGTCGGCCAGCAGCGCCGCCGCATCGTGCTTCTGCCGCAGCGTGGCCTGCACCGACACCATCACGTCCTCGCCCAGTTGCATCGCGATCAGGTGGATTACCCGCTCGATCTCCGGTTGCGCCTGGAAGAACGCATGCAATTGCCGCTGCATTGCCGGGTCCACGCTCTGCCCGATCAGCATCGCCTTGATCTCGATCGCCACCAGCACCGCGACCACGATCAGCAGCGCACCGATGGCGATGGTGCCCAGCGCGTCCCACAGCGGATTGCCGGTCAGCACCGTCAGCAGCACCGCGGCCAGGGCCAGCGCCAGGCCAAGCAGCGCCGCCAGGTCCTCGCCGAAGATCACGATCAGCTCGGCCTGGCGGCTTTCGCGGAACCAGGTCCACAGCGAACGCGCGCCGCGCACCTTGGCGATCTCCTGCAGGCAGGTGCGCAGCGACACGCCCTCGGCGACGAGGGCAAAGCCCAGCACGCCCACCGCCCAGCCCCAACTGCTCAACGGCTCGGGCTGCAGCAGCTTGTGCACGCCCTCGTACACCGAAAACATGCCGCCGATGCAGAACAGCATCACCGCCACCAGGAACGACCAGAAGTAGATCGCGCGGCCGTAGCCCAGTGGATACTCGGCGCTGGCCGGGCGCTTGGCCTGGCGCATGCCCAGCAGCAACAGCAACTGGTTGCCGCAGTCGGCCAGCGAATGCACGGTCTCGGCCAGCATCGCGCCCGAGCCGGTGGCCAGCGCCGCCGCGCCCTTGGCCAGGGCGATGGCCAGGTTGGCGCCGAGCGCGAAGAAGATGGCGCGCCGCGAATCGCCGCTGCCGGACATGGCCTATCCTTATCGAAAATCCCCGCACAGGGTAGGCAAACGCGGTGAGCGCTGCGTTCACGGCATCCGCCCCGGGTAATGCGAGAATCCAGGCTTCGTCGAGGATCATCCGGCAATGGCTACCCGCAACCGCATGCCTCCATGGCATGAAAACTTCACCTTGCCCAGCGGCCGCGAGCTGCTGATCCGGCCGATCCGGCCGGAAGACAGCGCGCCGCTGCAAGGCGCCTTCAGCCTGCTCGGGCCGACCGAGATCCGCGAACGATTCCTGCATTCGGTGCAGGAACTGACCGAGGACATGGCGCAGCGCCTGACCCATCCCAATCCGAAGACCGAACTGACCCTGGTCGCGGCCGAACCGCTGCCGCCGGGCGAAGCGGTGGTCGGCGCGGTGGCGCGCGCGGCGATCACGCCTGGCACCCGCGAGGCCGAATACGCGATCCTGGTCAGCAGCTTCGTCGCCGGCCAGGGCCTGGGCCGGCAGCTGATGCGCAAGCTGGTCAAGTGGGCGCGGCGCAAGTACCTGGACCGGCTCTACGGCGATGTGCTGGAAAGCAATCTGCCGATGCTGCAACTGGCCGAATCGCTGGGCTTCCAGCCGATGCCGCATCCGGACACCCCGGGGCTGGTGCGCGTGGTGCTGGAACTGGGCAACTGAGCGAGGGCGGCCCTGATCGGGCTACCGCGAGGTGCGTAACCCACTTGCAGACCGCGAACCGCTGATTGGTTCGCGAGCCCCAGCGGCTCACCCTCAGTGCTGCGGACGCAGCCACAGCCTGCGCCGCCCACCTCCGCTGTGCCCGGCCAGGCGACCGCGCCACAAAGCGCGCACGCGTCCGGCCAATCCCCAATCCCGACTCCCCAATCCCAGCTTGCTAAACTAAGCGGTCAATGGCGCCTCTTTCCTTCCCCGTTCCGCCGCTGCCCAAATCCGGCCAGCTCCGCGCCTTCTGGCGCGCCCCTGCGTCCTCGACCGCGCTGGCCTGGCACATCGCCTGCGCCGCCGCGGCGCATCGCGGGCCGCTGCTGGTGGTCGCACGCGACAACCAGAGCGCGCACCAGATCGAGGCCGACCTGCACACGCTGCTGGCCGGCGACGGCAGCCTGCCGGTGGTGCCGTTCCCGGATTGGGAAACCCTGCCCTACGACCAGTTCAGCCCGCACCCGGACATCGTCAGCCAGCGCCTGTCGGCGCTGCACCGGCTGCCGACGCTGAAGCAGGGCATCGTGGTGGTGCCGGTGCAGACGCTGATGCAGCGCGTGGCGCCGTTGCGCTACATCGTCGGCGGCAGTTTCGACCTGCACGTGGGCCAGCGCCTGGACCTGGAGGCGGAAAAGCGCCGCCTGGAAAGCGCCGGCTACCGCAACGTGCCGCAGGTGATGGACCCGGGCGATTTCGCGGTGCGCGGCGGCCTGCTCGACGTGTACCCGATGGGCTCGGACACGCCGTTGCGGATCGAACTGCTGGACGAGGACATCGACTCGATCCGCGCCTTCGACCCGGAATCGCAGCGCTCGCTGGACCACGTGCAGGCGGTGAAGATGCTGCCCGGCCGCGAAGTGCCGATGGACGATGCCAGCGTGGAGCGGGTGCTGGCCACGCTGCGCGAACGCTTCGACGTCGACACCCGGCGCAGCGCGCTGTACCAGGACCTGAAGGCGCGGCTGGCGCCGTCGGGCATCGAATACTACCTGCCGCTGTTCTTCCAGGAGACGCGCGGCGCCGGCGCCGCGGCGCGCGATGCCACCGCCACCCTGTTCGACTATCTGGGCGAGTCGGTGCTGCCGCTGCTCGCGCCGGGCGTGGGCGCCGCCGCCGATGCGTTCTGGGCGCAGACCCAGAACCGCTACGAGCAGCGCCGCCACGACGTGGAGCGCCCGCTGCTGGCGCCTGAGGAGCTGTACCAGGCGCCGGACACGCTGCGCGAAAAGCTCAACGGCCTGCCGCGCATCGAGGTGTGGGCCGCCGACCACGCGCGCATCGACGAGGCGCAGGCGCTGGGCGACCAGCCGCTGCCGCCGCTGCCGGTGGCGGCCAAGGACGCCGCTCCGGCCGAGGCGCTGAAGAGCTTCCTCGGCAGCTACCCGGGCCGCGTGCTGATCGCCGCCGACTCGCCGGGCCGCCGCGAAGCGCTGCTGGAAGTCCTGGCCGCGGCAGGGCTGAAGCCCGAGGTGATCCCAAACTTCGCCGCATTCCTCCCTCCCCCCCCCGGGAGAAGGTGGCGCGAAGCGCCGGATGAGGGTGCGGCGCTCGCGCCGTCCTCATCGAAGAAGGCTACTGCTTCGTCAGCGTCTTTAACAGCCGCGCAGAAGCAGGTCGCGAGCGGCCGTACCCTCACCCCAACCCCTCTCCCGGGGGGAGAGGGGCTCGGCGGCTCCGGCGGGCTCGATGCTGCGCCGGCTGCATTCGCCATCGCCGTGGCACCGCTGGACGACGGCTTCGCCCTCGACGATCCGCATATCGCGGTGCTCACCGAGCGCCAGCTGTTCCCCGAGCGCGCCGGCCAGCCGCGGCGCACGCGCCGCGCCGGGCGCGAGCCGGAAGCGATCATCCGCGACCTCGGCGAGCTGACCGAAGGCGCGCCGATCGTGCACGAGGACCACGGCGTCGGCCGCTACCGCGGGCTGATCGTGCTCGATGCCGGCGGCATGCCCGGCGAGTTCCTGGAGATCGAATACGCCAAGGGCGACCGCCTGTACGTGCCGGTCGCGCAGCTGCACCTGATCAGCCGCTACTCCGGCGCCTCGGCCGAGACCGCGCCGCTGCATTCGCTGGGCGGCGAGCAATGGACCAAGGCCAAGCGCCGCGCCGCCGAGAAAGTGCGCGACGTGGCCGCCGAACTGCTGGAGATCCAGGCGCGGCGCCGCGCCCGCGCCGGTCTGGCGTTGCAGGTGGACCGGGCCATGTACGAACCGTTCGCGGCCGGCTTCCCGTTCGAGGAGACCACCGACCAGTTGGCCGCGATCGAGGCCACCTTGCGCGACCTGGGCAGCAGCCAGCCGATGGACCGCGTGGTCTGCGGCGACGTCGGCTTCGGCAAGACCGAGGTCGCGGTGCGCGCCGCGTTCGCCGCGGCCAGCGCCGGCAAGCAGGTGGCGGTGCTGGTGCCGACCACGCTGTTGGCCGAACAGCACTACCGCAATTTCCGCGACCGCTTCGCCGACTGGCCGTTGCGGGTGGAAGTGCTATCGCGCTTCAAGAGCGCCAAGGAGATCAAGGCCGAGCTGGAGAAGGTCGCCGACGGCGGCATCGACGTGATCATCGGCACCCACCGCCTGCTGCAGCCGGACGTGAAGTTCAAGGACCTGGGCCTGGTCGTGGTCGACGAGGAACAGCGCTTCGGCGTGCGCCAGAAGGAAGCGCTGAAGGCGCTGCGCGCCAACGTGCACCTGCTCACCCTCACCGCCACGCCGATCCCGCGCACGCTGAACATGGCCATGGCCGGGCTGCGCGACCTGTCGATCATCGCCACCCCGCCGCCGAACCGGCTGGCGGTGCAGACCTTCGTCACTGCCTGGGACAACGCGCTGCTGCGCGAGGCGTTCCAGCGTGAGCTGGCGCGCGGCGGCCAGCTGTACTTCCTGCACAACGACGTGGAAAGCATCGGCCGCATGCAGCGCGAGCTCAGCGAGCTGGTGCCCGAGGCGCGCATCGGCATCGCCCACGGGCAGATGCCCGAGCGCGAGCTGGAACGGGTGATGCTGGATTTCCAGAAGCAGCGCTTCAACGTGCTGCTGTCGACCACGATCATCGAATCGGGCATCGACATCCCCAACGCCAACACCATCGTCATCAACCGAGCCGACCGCTTCGGCCTGGCCCAGCTGCACCAGTTGCGCGGCCGCGTCGGCCGCTCGCACCACCGCGCCTACGCCTACCTGCTGGTCCCGGACCGGCGCAGCATCACCGGCGATGCGCAAAAGCGGCTGGACGCGATCGCCTCGATGGACGAGCTCGGTGCCGGCTTCACCCTGGCCACCCACGACCTGGAAATCCGCGGCGCCGGCGAACTGCTCGGCGAGGACCAGAGCGGGCAGATGGCCGAGGTTGGCTTCAGCCTGTACACCGAGCTGCTGGAACGCGCGGTGCGCAGCATCCGCCAGGGCAAGCTGCCGGACCTGGACGCCGGCGAGGAAGCGCGCGGCGCCGAAGTGGAACTGCATGTGCCGGCGCTGATCCCGGACGACTACCTGCCCGACGTGCACACCCGCCTGACCCTGTACAAGCGCATCTCCAGCGCGCGCGACAGCGAGCAGCTGCGCGAACTGCAGGTGGAGATGATCGACCGCTTCGGCCTGCTGCCGGATGCGGTGAAGCACCTGTTCGCGGTCGCCGAGCTGAAGCTGCAGGCCAACACGCTGGGCATCCGCAAACTGGAACTTGGCGAGAACGGCGGCCGCATCGTGTTCGAGTCCAAGCCCAATATCGATCCGATGACCATCATCCAGATGATCCAGAAGCAGCCCAAGCTGTACGCGATGGACGGCCCGGACAAGCTGAAGGTGAAGCTGCCGCTGCCGGAAGCGGCGGACCGCTTCAACGCCGCGCGCGGCCTGCTGGCGGCACTGTCGCCGCGGTGACCGCCAGGCCCTGAGCTGCGCGCAGAAGACCCCTGCGCACAGCGGCATGCATCCAGACGGTCGCGCACCGCCGGTGCGCACAACGCGAACGTTCCGAAAAACGGCCGGCCTCCCCGGCCGTTTTCCGTTGCGCGCACCTCCCGGCGTTGGCACGGCGCATGCATTCGCTTGGGTGGCAGCGCGGCGTTCGCACGCAATCTGGAATGGGGTGCCGCTCACTAGACTGAACCGCTCATCCTTGTCAAGGATTTGCGAGACAAATGCGTCTTTCGGCCTAAATATTCTGAAAAGGCGCCGATATCTGCTTACAGCAAGCCCGACCGGCTTGTTTCGCACCCGCGCCGCGGCCGGGATTTCGACGTTCCCCCTGCTCGAATCGGAGACATCCCATGCGCTCGAAACTCCCGGACTCCCTGCCCCCGCCGCTGCAACTGAGCCTGGATGGCGACATGACCATCCGCCGCGCCGGCGAACTCAAGCCGCTGCTGTTGCCGGCGCTGGAACACCCCGGCGGCCTGCAGCTGCAGTTGCAGGCGGTCACCGAAATCGACGCCACCGGCATCCAACTGCTGCTCGCCACCCAGGCCGCGCTGCGCGCGCTGGGCCGGCCGTTCCAGCTCGACGGCTGCAGCGCGCCGGTCAACGACGCACTCGACCTGCTCGGCCTGCGCGACATGCTCGCGCCCGGCGCCAGCGACACCTTCCACTGATCGGCGCCAGCTCATGAATTTCGCTCAACTGCTGCAGACCTTCATCGCCGAGAGCCGCGACCTGCTCGAGGACATGGAACGCAACCTGCTGGAAGCCGAACGCGGCGAAGCCGGCCCGGACGCGGTCAATGCCATCTTCCGCGCCGCGCACACCATCAAGGGCTCCGGCGGGCTGTTCGACCTGGCGCAACTGGTGGGCTTCACCCACGTGGTGGAGAGCGTGCTGGACCTGGTGCGCGAGCACGCGGTGGCGCTGGATTCGGAGCTGATCCAGCTGATGCTGGCCTGCTGCGACCACATCCGCGCGCTGGTCGAAGCGGCGGCCGGCGCCGAGGCCGACGAAGCGGTGCTCGCCGCCGAGGGCGAGCCGCTGCTGGTGCGCCTGCAAACCTATCTGCAACCGGCCGCCGCGCCGGCGGCTGCCGCCACCACGGTCGCGGCCACCGCCGCGGCGCAGACCGGCTACTGGCGGATCTCGCTGCAGCTGTTCAGCGACGCGCTGCGCTTCGGCAACTCGCCGCTGCACCTGATCCGCTGCCTGCGCAGCCTGGGCACGCTGGAGGCGGTGCGCACCCGCCACGAGCGCGTGCCGGCGCTGCCGGAACTGGACCCGGAAGCCTGCTACCTGGGCTTCGACATCCTGCTGCGCTCCGACGCGCAGCAGGCCGCGATCGAGGACATCTTCGAATTCGTCCGCGACGACTGCGAGTTGCAAGTGGTGGCGGTGGATCCGCACGGCGATGCCGCCAACCTGGAGCTGCCGCTGCTGGTGGCCGAATCCGGCGGCCACGGCCACGCCGACGACTTCGCCAACTTCGGCAGTCCGGAGCCGGCGGCGGTGCTGGCCGCGCCCGCGCCAGCGGCCCCCTCTGCACCCGCCTCCGCCCTACCGGCGGCGCCGGCCAAGGCCGCAGCGGCCGCGGCGGCACCCGCCGCCGCACGCAGCGAAGGCGGCTCGATCCGCGTCGATGCCGACAAGCTCGACCGCATGATCGATCTGGTCGGCGAACTGATCATCGCCGTCGCCAGCACCGGCGCCAACGCGCAGCGCACCGGCGACGCGCAACTGCTCGAATCCACCTCGATCCTGGCCGGGCTGGTCGAGGACGTGCGCGAGAGCGCGCTGCAGCTGCGCATGGTCAAGATCGGCGGCACCTTCAGCCGCTTCCACCGCGTGGTCCACGACGTGGCGCGCGAACTGGGCAAGGACATCGTGCTGGTGGTCAACGGCGAGGACACCGAGCTGGACAAGTCGGTGGTGGAGAAGATCGCCGATCCGCTGACCCACCTGGTGCGCAACGCGATGGACCACGGCATCGAACCGGCGGAACTGCGCCAGGCGCGCGGCAAGCCGGTGCGCGGCACGGTGCGGCTCAACGCGTTCCACGATTCGGGCAGCGTGGTCATCCAGATCAGCGACGACGGCGGCGGCTTGAATCGCGAGCGGATCCTGGCCAAGGCGCTGGAGCGCGGCTTGATCGAGCCCGGCCGCAGCCTGTCCGACCGCGAAGTGTTCGCGCTGATCTTCGAGCCGGGCTTCTCCACCGCCGAGAAGGTCACCAACCTGTCCGGCCGCGGCGTCGGCATGGACGTGGTCAAGCGCAACATCACCGCGCTGCGCGGCAGCGTGGACATCAGCAGCCAGCAGGACGTGGGCACCACCATCTCGGTGCGGCTGCCGCTGACCCTGGCGATCATCAACGGCTTCCAGGTCGGCGTCGGCAAGTCGGTGTTCGTGGTGCCGCTGGACGTGGTCGAGGAATGCGTGGAATTCGCGCCGAACTACCAGAGCGACTACATCGACCTGCGCGGCGGGGTGCTGCCGTACGTGCGCCTGCGCTCGCTGTTCGGCATCGCCGGCGCGCCGCCGGCGCGCGAGAGCATCGTGGTGATCCGCCAGGGCGCGCAGCGCTTCGGCCTGGTCGTGGACACGCTGCTGGGCGAATGGCAGACCGTGATCAAGCCGCTGGCCAAGGTGTTCGCCGGGGTCAAGGGCATCAGCGGGTCGAGCATCCTCGGCAGCGGCGGCGTCGCGCTGATCCTGGACGTGCCCTCGCTGCTGTCGCAAGTCGAACCTTCCACCGCTTCGCTGGCGGCCTGACGCCGCTCCGCGGGTGCCGCCGCGCACCCACACCATTCATAGACGCTAGCCAGGAACCGCTGCCATGTCTTATCGCTCACGGATCGCGACCACGTTATTGACCACGACGGCCATCGCCGTCGCCCTGCCCGCCGCTGCCGCCGCCACGGCGTTGCTGCTGCCACTCACGCAGGGCGCCGCGCTGGCCTTGGTCGCGGCCGCGACGCTGGCCTGCGCCGGCGGGCTGGGCTGGGCCGCGCTCGCCGCGGCGCGCACCCTGAACCTGGCTACCGCCGGGCTGGACGCGCTGGTGCGCGGCGACCTGGAGCGGATCGTGCCGGCAGCCGGCGCCGCCGACAACGAAGTGACGCAGCTGCTGCGCACCGCGCAGGCCGACCTGCGCCAGTTCCACGCCGACGTCGGCCACATGGCCAGCGCGCATGCCGCCGGCGAGTGCGAGGTGGCGATGGATCCGGCGCGCTGGCCCGGCACCCACCGCGACCTGGCCCAGAGCATCAACGCGATGGTCGCCGGGCACATCGGCGTGAACAAGCAGGCGATCGATTGCGTGGCCGAATTCGGCCGCGGCAACTTCGCCGCGACGCTGGCCGCGTTCCCCGGCAAGAAGGCCTTCATCAACGACACCATCGAGCAGGTGCGGCGCAACCTGACCGGGCTGATCGCGGAAATGCGGCGCATGTCCGAGCAGCACGAGGCCGGCGAGATCGACGCGGTCATCGACAGCGCACAGTTCCAGGGCGATTTCCGCGGCATGGCCGACGGCATCAACCGCATGGTCGGCGGGCACATCGCGGTCAAGAAGCTGGCGCTGGGCGTGGTCGCCGAGTTCGGCCGCGGCAATTTCGACGCGCCGCTGGCGCAGCTGCCCGGCAAGAAAGCCTTCATCAACGACACCATCGAGCACGTGCGCGGCAACTTCAAGCAGCTGATCGCCGAGATCAACCGCATGTCCGCCGAGCACGACAAGGGCGAGATCGACGTGGTCATCGACACCGCCAGGTGCGAGGGCGACTTCGCCACGATGGGCGACGGTATCAACCAGATGGTGGCCGCGCACATCGCGGTCAAGAAGCTGGCGCTGGGCGTCGTCGCCGAATTCGGCCGCGGCAACTTCGACGCGCCGCTGGCGCAGCTGCCCGGCAAGAAGGCCTTCATCAACGATACCATCGAACACGTGCGCGGCAACTTCAAGCACCTGATCGCCGAGATCAACCGCATGTCCGCCGAGCACGACAAGGGCGAGATCGACGCGGCCATCGACACCGCCAAGTTCGAGGGCGACTTCGGCGCGATGGGCAACGGCATCAACCAGATGGTCGCCGCGCATATCGCGGTCAAGAAACTGGCGATGGGCGTGGTCGCCGAGTTCGGCCGCGGCAATTTCGACGCGCCGCTGGCGCAACTGCCCGGCAAGAAGGCCTTCATCAACGACACCATCGAGCAGGCGCGCGGCAACCTGCGCAGCGTCGGCGACGTGATCAAGGTGATGGGCGCGGTCGCCGACGGCGACCTCAGCTGCAAGGTGCAGGGCCGCTACGAGGGCGCGTTCGCCGACATGCAGCGCTACGTCAACGCCACCATCGACAAGCTCACCGGCATCGTCAACGAGGTCAACAGCAATGCGGTCACGCTCGCCAGCGCCTCGGAGGAACTCTCGGCCACGGCGCAATCGCTGAGCCAGGCGGCCAGCGAGCAGGCGGCCGGCGTGGAGGAGACCAGCGCGTCGCTGGAGCAGATGACCGCCTCGATCTCGCAGAACGCCGAAAACGCCAAGGTCACAGACGGCATGGCCGCCAAGGCCGCGCGCGAAGCCGCCGAGAGCGGCGAAGCGGTGCGCGCCACGGTCAACGCGATGAAGGAGATCGCCAGGAAGATCAGCATCATCGACGACATCGCCTACCAGACCAATCTGCTGGCGCTGAACGCGGCGATCGAGGCCGCGCGCGCCGGCGAGCACGGCAAGGGCTTCGCCGTGGTCGCCGCGGAAGTACGCAAGCTGGCCGAGCGCAGCCAGGTCGCCGCACACGAGATCGGCGACGTGGCCGGTTCCAGTGTGGAGCTGGCGGAAAGCGCCGGGCGCCTGCTCGACGGGATGGTGCCGTCGATCCGCCGCACCTCCGACCTGGTGCAGGAGATCAGCGCCGCCTCCGAGGAACAGACCTCCGGCGTCGGCCAGATCAATACCGCCGTGGTCCAGCTCAACCAGACCACCCAGCAATCGGCAGCCAACGCTGAAGAACTGGCGGCCACGGCCGAAGAAGTAAGCAGCCAGGCCGAACAACTGCAGGTACTCATGAACTTCTTCAGGACCGGCCCCGCCAACGCGGCGTCCGCCCCTACCCCGCTGCCGCGGCGCGCCCCGGCACCGCCGGTGCGCGCGCCGCGCCTGCGTGCCTTCGCCGGCATCGCACCTGCGGCGGCACGGCTCGACGAAACCGCGTTCGAAACCTTCTGATCCCCGCACCCACCCACCCGGAACCGGTCGCCACATGCCCGGGACCCGCAACCCAGCACCGATAGGTAAATAGCCATGTCCAACGCCATCTCACTCTCTTCCAAGCTATGGACTGGCTGCTGCATCGCCGTGCTGCTGCCGTTGGCAGCCAGCGCGGCCGGCTTCGCGCTGGCGCTGCCGCCAGGCCAGGTGCTGGCGCTGGCCATCGCCGCGGCGGTGCTGGGCGGCGCGGTGCTCGCCTACGTGGCGCACGCGATCTCGCGCTCGCTGGGCATCGCCACCGCCGCCCTGACCCGCTTCGCCCGCGGCAATTTCGAGGTGGTGATGCCGACGGTGCGCAACGACCAGGCCTGCGAGATCCTGCTGGCGCTGCGCGAGGTGCAGTTCGGCGTGCGCCAGATCGGCGACGAGATCGGGCGCATGTCGCGCGAGCACGATGCCGGCGACATCGACGTGACCATCGACAGCCAGCGCTTCGAAGGCGATTTCCGCAGCATCGCCGAGGGCATCAACCGCATGGTCGCCAGCCATATCGCGGGCAAGAGGAAGGCCATGGCCTGCGTCGCCGAGTTCGGCCGCGGCAACTTCCAGGCGCCGTTGGAAACCTTCCCGGGCAAGAAGGCGTTCATCAACGACACCATCGAACAGGTGCGCCGCAACATGCTGGGGCTGATCGCGCAGATGAACCACATGTCGGCCGAACACGACGCCGGCGACATCGACGTGACCATCGACAGTCAGCGCTTCGAAGGCGATTTCCGCAGCATGGCCGACGGCATCAACCGCATGGTCGTGGGCCACATCGCGGTCAAGAAGCTGGCGATGGGCGTGGTCGCCGAATTCGGCCGCGGCAACTTCGACGCGCCGCTGGCGCAGCTGCCCGGCAAGAAGGCGTTCATCAACGACATCATCGAGCAGGTGCGCAGCAACCTGCGCGCGCTGATCCGCGACACCAACCTGCTGGTCGAAGCCGCCGGTGCCGGACGCCTGGACGTGCGCGCCGACGCCGGCCTGCACCAGGGCGATTTCCGCCGCATCGTCGACGGCGTCAACCAGACCCTGGACACGGTGATCGGGCCGCTGACCGAAGCGCGCCAGGTGCTCAAGGCGATCGAGGACGGCGACCTGACCCGCACCGCCAACGTCGCCTGCCACGGCCAGCTGAAGGAACTGTGCGACAGCATCAACGGCACCGTGGCGCGCCTGGCGCAGGTGGTCGGCGAGGTCAACATCAACGCCGAGGCCCTGGCCAGCGCCTCGGAAGAAGTCAGCGCCACCGCGCAGTCGCTGAGCCAGGCGGCCAGCGAGCAGGCCGCGGGCGTGGAGGAAACCAGCGCCTCGCTGGAGCAGATGACCGCCTCGATCGCGCAGAACACCGAAAACGCCAAGGTCACCGACGGCATGGCGGCCAAGGCCGCGCGCGAAGCCATCGAAGGCGGCGAAGCGGTGCGCTCCACGGTGGCGGCGATGAAGCAGATCGCGCACAAGATCGGCATCATCGACGACATCGCCTACCAGACCAATCTGCTGGCGCTGAACGCGGCGATCGAGGCCGCACGCGCCGGCGAGCACGGCAAGGGCTTCGCCGTCGTCGCCGCGGAAGTGCGCAAGCTGGCCGAGCGCAGCCAGATCGCCGCGCAGGAGATCGGCGACGTCGCCACCTCCAGCGTCGAGCTGGCCGAGAACGCCGGCAAGCTGCTCGAGCAGATGGTGCCGTCGATCAAGCGCACCTCCGACCTGGTGCAGGAGATCACCGCCGCCTCCGAGGAACAGACCTCCGGCGTCGGCCAGATCAATGCCGCGGTCGGCCAGCTCAACCAGACCACCCAGCAGGCCGCGTCCAATTCCGAGGAGCTGGCCGCCACCGCCGAGGAGATGAGCGGCCAGGCCGAGCAACTGCAGCAGCTGATGAGCTTCTTCCGCACCAACCAGGCGGCGGCGACGCCGCGGCGGCCGGTCGCGGTGCCGCGCGCCAGCAGGAAGCCGGCGGCGCCGGCGCGGGCACGCAGCTACGGCGAGGCCGGGCTGGCGCTGGTGACGGCGCCGGACGAACTGCATTTCGACAGCTTCTGAACCAACCCGGCGTCCGGCCTTGCGTCCGCACAGCTGGCGCGCGGCGCGGGCCCGGACCGCTCGCACATTCCATCAAGAGATCACGCGCGTGTTTGCCAACATGAAAATCGGTACAAGAATCGGCCTGGGCTTCGCCTCGGTGCTGCTGTTGATGCTCGGCATGGGCCTGTTCGCCACCGACAAGCTGGCCCAGGTCAACCAGTCCTCGACCGACATGGCCGAGAACTGGATGCCCAGCATCCGCTACATCCAGCAGATGAACACCAACACCTCCGACCTGCGCGTGGCCGAGCTGCAGCACGTGGTCAGCGAGCACCCGGAGGAAATGGCCAAGTTGGATCAGGTCATGGACAAGATCCTGGCCGACTACGCGAGCAACCGCGACCATTACGTCAAGCTGATCTCCTCGCCCGAGGAGAAGGCCGACTACGACGACTTCGCGCACAAGTTCGACGAGTACCTGGCGCTGCACAAGCAGGTGCTGCAGCTGTCGCGCGAGCTCAAGACCAGCGAGGCGATGGCCCTGCTCAACGGCCGCCAGCAGACCCTGTTCGACGATTCCTCGGCGACCCTGGACAAGCTGGTCGAGATCAACGTCAAGGGCGGCGAAGCCGCCAGCGCGCAGGGCGATGCGCTGTACGCCAGCGCGCGCAGCTGGATCGTCGCGGTGATCGCGGTATGCGTGCTGCTCGGCGCCGGCATCTCGGTGTTCATCGTGCGCGGGCTGATGCGCCTGCTTGGCGGCGAGCCGGCCTACGTGGCCGAGATCGCCAACAAGGTGGCGCAGGGCGATCTGGCCCTGGACGTCAGGACACGCGCCAACGACAACGGCAGCGCGCTGTATGCGATGCGCAGCATGGTCGAGCGGCTGAAGCTGGTCATCGACGGCCAGCGCCGCGTGATCCAGGCCGCCAACCGCGGCGACTTCTCCGAACAAGTGGCACTGGACGGCTTGGCCGGTTTCCAGCGCGAGATGGGCCAGGGCCTGAACGATCTGGTCGGCACCACCGGCAACAGCATCCAGGACGTGGTGCGGGTGATGAGCGCGCTGTCCGATGGCGACCTGACCCAGAGCATCGACAAGAGCTACGACGGTGCCTACGCGGAGATGAAGAACTACGTCAACGACACCATCGCGCGCCTGTCGCAGGTGGTCAGCGAGGTCAACGGCAGCGCCGAGGCGCTGGCCAGCGCCTCGGAGGAAGTCAGCGCCACCGCGCAGTCGCTGAGCCAGGCGGCCAGCGAGCAGGCGGCCGGAGTCGAGGAGACCAGCGCCGCGATCGAGCAGATGACCGCCTCGATCGCGCAGAACACCGAGAACGCCAAGGTCACCGACGGCATGGCCAGCAAGGCCTCCAGCCAGGCGCTGGACGGCGGCGAATCGGTCCGCGCCACGGTGCAGGCGATGAAGCAGATCGCGCAGAAGATCGGCATCATCGACGACATCGCCTACCAGACCAACCTGCTGGCGCTGAACGCGGCGATCGAAGCCGCGCGCGCCGGCGAGCACGGCAAGGGCTTCGCGGTCGTTGCCGCGGAAGTGCGCAAGCTGGCCGAACGCAGCCAGGTCGCCGCGCAGGAGATCGGCGACGTCGCCGGCTCCAGTGTCGAACTGGCCGAGAACGCCGGCAAGCTGCTCGATCAGATGGTGCCGTCGATCAAGCGCACCTCCGACCTGGTACAGGAAATCACCGCCGCCTCCGAGGAACAGGCCTCGGGCGTGAGCCAGATCAATACCGCGGTCGGCCAGCTCAACCAGACCACCCAGCAGGCCGCATCCAACTCCGAGGAGCTGGCCGCCACCGCCGAGGAAATGAGCGGCCAGGCCGAGCAACTGCAGCAGCTGATGAGCTTCTTCAAGCTCGCCGGCGTGGCCCCGCCGCGCCGCGCGGCGACCGCGACCGCAGCCGCGCGCAAGCCGCCGCAGCCCGCCCGCGCCCCAGCGCGCAAGCCGTTCGTGCGTTTCGCCGACAGCCAGCTCGCGCTGGCCGGCGCTGCGCCGGACGAAGCCAATTTCGACAGTTTCTGAGGACCAGCCATGAACGCTCACGCATCCACCGTCCCGTTCGGCGGCACCGATCTCGCTCCCGACCAGTTCCTGACCTTCCTGCTCGGCAAGGAGATGTTCGGCGTCGGCATCCTCGGCATCAAGGAAATCATCGAATACCGCACGCCGACCGACGTGCCGATGATGCCGCCGGCCTTGCGCGGGGTGATCAACCTGCGCGGCGCGGTGGTGCCGGTGGTGGACCTGCAGCAACGCTTCGGCCGCGCCGCCAGCGAGGTCACCAAGCGCACCTGCATCGTCATCGTCGAAGTCGCCAACGGCAACGAGCGCCAGGTGCTGGGGCTGCTGGTGGACGCGGTCAGCGAAGTGCTGGAGATCGCCGCCGCCGACATCGCCCCGGCCCCCGCGTTCGGCGCCGGCATCCGCCGCGATTTCATCCACGGCATGGGCAAGGTCGGCGAACGTTTCGTGATCCTGCTCGATGCCGATGCGGCGCTGTCCACCCAGGAGTTCGTCGCCATGGCCGGCGTCGAGTCGGCTGCCGAGGAAGGCATGGCCGCCTGAGTTTCCCGCGCGGCGTGGCGCCTCGCGCCGCGTCCACCTTGCCCACCGACGGAATCCGCATGTCGCTCGCCCCCGAAATCGCCACGCTCAGCCAATTCGGTACGGTCCTGGTCGTCGACGACAGCCATGTCCAGCGCGAGCATGCGCTGGCGCTGTGCCTGCGGCTGGGCGCGGTGGCGGTGGAGGGCGTGCCGGACGGCCATGCGGCGTTGGCGCGGGTGAGCCAGGGGCCGGCGCCGGGGCTGTTGATCGTGGATCTGGAAATGCCCGGCATGGACGGCGTACAGCTGCTCGATGCGCTGGCCCGCTGCAACGTGCGCGTGCCGATCGTGGTCGCCTCGCAACGCGGCTCGGCGCTGATCGACTCGGTGCTGCAGGTCGGCCGCGCCAGCGGCCTGCAGGTGCTGGCCGGCCTGGAAAAGCCGCTGCGCGCGGCCGAACTCGATGCGGCGTTGCAGGCGCACCCGCAGCCGCTGCCGGCCGCGCGCAACGACGCCGGCGCCGGCGATCCGACCGACGCGGCGATGCTGCACGAGGCGCTGCGCCGCGGCGACATCGAAGTGGCGTACCAGCCCAAGGTGGACATGCGCAGCGGCCAGGTCAGCGGCGTGGAAGCGCTGGCGCGCTGGCGGCATCCGCAGAACGGGCAGATCGCGCCGGACCGCTTCATCGCCCTGGCCGAACGCGAAGGCCTGATCCATGCGCTGACCGCCAGCGTCGCCGACCAGGCGATGGCGCGGCTGGCGACCTGGAAGCAGTCCGGCTTCCGCCTGACCCTGGCGATCAACGTGTCGCCGTGCCTGCTGCAGGACCCCGGGCTGCTCGACGAACTGCAAACGCAACTGCGCCGCCACGGACTGGTGCCGGCCGACGTGATCCTGGAGATCACCGAAAGCTCGCTGGTCGAGGCCAGCGCGCTGGGCATGCTGGCACGGCTGCGGCTGCAGGGCTTCGGCCTGTCGCTGGACGACTACGGCACCGGCTTCTCCTCGCTGCAACAGCTGACCCGCATCCCCTTCACCGAACTGAAGATCGACCGCATCTTCGTGCACGACGCGCACCGCAGCCGCAATCTGCGCACCGTGCTCGAATCGGCGCTGGGCATGGCCCAACGGCTGGGCCTGAGCACCGTCGCCGAAGGCATCGAAACGGTCGAGGACTGGCAACTGCTGCAGGAACTGGGTTGCGACCTGGGCCAGGGCTATCTGCTGGCGCGGCCGATGGGCGGCGGCGCGCTGACTACCTGGCTGCTCGAGCACCAGACCCGGCTGCAGGAACACGGCCCCACCTCGGCGCAAGCGCCGCACCACTGACTCCCGGACCACCATGACCAGCACCGACACCATCACCGAGCAGGAATTCGGCAGGTTCCAGCGCTTCATCTTCGACGCCGCCGGCATCACCATTTCCCCGGCCAAGAAGGCGATGCTGTGCGGGCGCCTGGGCAAGCGCCTGAAGGCGCATTCGCTGCAGACCTACACCCAGTACATGAAGCTGCTGGAAAGCCGCGAAGGCAGCGGCGAGGTGCAGACCGCGATCGACCTGCTGACCACCAACGAAACCTACTTCTTCCGCGAACCCAAGCACTTCGACCTGCTGCGCAAGCTGGCCAGCGAGCACAAGGGCAACGCGCCGTTCCGCATCTGGAGCGCGGCCAGTTCCACCGGCGAGGAGGCCTACAGCATGGCGATGGTGCTGGACGACACGCTGCAAGGTCGCGCCTACGAAGTGGTCGGCACCGACATCAGCACCCGCGTGCTGGCCAAGGCGCGCACCGGCCACTATCCGCTGCAGCGCATCGAGCACATGCCGCCCGCCCTGCTCAAGCGCTACTGCCTGAAAGGCCGCGGCGAATACGAAGGTAGCCTGCTGATCGACCGCAAGCTGCGCGACAACGTGCGCTTCCTGCACGCCAACCTCAATGCGTCGCTGCCCAACCTCGGCCAGTTCGATGTGATCTTCCTGCGCAACGTGATGATCTACTTCAACGGCCAGACCAAGCGCGAAGTGGTCGCGCGGGTGCTGTCCACGCTCAAGCGCGGCGGCATCTTCTGCATCGGCCATTCGGAAAGCCTCAACGACGTCAACAACGAAGTCGTGCAGGTGGCGCCGTCGGTCTACCGCAAGCCATGAGCGCCCCTGCTGCATCTACAAGGAACGACCGATGACGACGACGATCAAGGCCATGGTGGTCGACGATTCGGCGGTGGTGCGCCAGGTGCTGGTGGCGGTGCTCAACGACGCGCCCGGGATCGAGGTGATCGCCGCGGCCGCCGATCCGCTGCTGGCGATCGAGAAAATGCGCCAACAATGGCCGGACGTGATCGTGCTGGACGTGGAAATGCCGAAGATGGACGGCATCACCTTCCTGCGCAAGATCATGAGCGAGCGTCCCACCCCGGTGGTGATCTGTTCCACCCTCACCGAAAAGGGCGCGCGGGTGACCATGGACGCGCTGGCCGCCGGCGCGGTGGCGGTGGTGACCAAGCCCAAGCTCGGGCTGAAGCAATTCCTTACCGACTCGGCCGAGGAACTCGTCGCCACGGTGCGCACCGCCGCGCGCGCCAACGTCAAGCGCCTGGCCGCGCGCCGCGCCGCGCCGCCGGTGGAAGCGGAGGTCAAGCACACCGCCGACGTGATCCTGCCGGCGCAGGGCGGGCGCCCGTTGGCGCAGACCACCGAACGGGTGATCGCGATCGGCACCTCCACCGGCGGCACCCAGGCGCTGGAGGAAGTGCTGACCGCGCTGCCGCGGGTCAGCCCCGGCATCGTCATCGTCCAGCACATGCCGGAGAAGTTCACCGCCGCGTTCGCCGCGCGGCTGGACAGCCTGTGCCAGATCGCGGTGAAGGAAGCGGCCAACAACGATCGCGTGGTCCCGGGCCGCGCGCTGATCGCGCCCGGCGGCAAACACATGCTGCTGCGCCGCAGCGGCGCGCAGTATTTCGTCGAGGTGGTGGACGGGCCGCCGGTGAACCGGCATCGGCCGTCGGTGGACGTGCTGTTCCGCTCCACCGCGCGCGCCGCCGGCGCCAATGCGCTGGGCATCATCATGACCGGCATGGGCGACGACGGCGCGGTCGGCCTGCTGGAGATGCGCCAGGCCGGCGCGCGCACCGTGGCCCAGGACGAACAGAGCAGCATCGTGTTCGGCATGCCCAAGGAAGCGATCAAGCGCGGCGGCGCGGAAAAGATCCTGCCGCTGGGCTCGATGGCGCGCGAGATCGTGCAGCAGCTGACCTAGCGCGGCTCGCCGCCGCCGAAATGCCGTCCCTGTAGGAGCGGCTTCAGCCGCGACAGGCATTACCGACAGAACCTGTCGCGGCTGAAGCCGCTCCTACAATTTCGCTACGGTCCGTGCCGCTACAGCTGCGACTCCACCGGCAACCAACCGATCACGCGCGCCGCGGCACGCCGCCAGATCCCCGCCTCCGGCTCGCGCTCCCAGGTCGTTGGCGGTCGCGCCGCGGCGTCGTGCCAGCGCACCGCGTCGTCCTGCAGCGCCAGCCGGTAGCTGACCGGCGCCGACACCTTCGTCCGGTACAGCCGCTCGAGTTCGGCCGCCGCCGCGCGATCGCGGAACAGCAGGCCCATCTCGGTATTGAGATTCATCGAGCGCGGGTCGAGATTGAACGAGCCGATGAAGCCTTCGCGCCCATCGACCACGAACGCCTTGGTGTGCAGGCTGGCGCCGCTGGAGCCGAACAGGCTGCCGCCCGGATCGCCCTGCGGCTTGAGCTCGAACAGCGCCACACCCTGGCGCAGCAGCGGCACCCGGTAGCCGGCATAGCCGCCGTGCACCGCGATCACGTCGTTGGCCGCCAGCGAATTGGTCAGCACGCCGACCGCGACGCCGCGCTGGCGCAGCTGGCCGATCCAGCGCATGCCCTCCGCGCCCGGCACGAAGTACGGCGAGATCAGCGCCAGTTCGCGCTGCGCTCGCGCCATCTCGCCGACCAGCCGCGGCGTCATCCAGTCCGCGCGCGGCGGCGCGCCTTCGGCCTTCTCCGGCGGGTCGGACACGATCGACGCCTCGGCGCTCCAGTGGATCGGGCGATCGCCCTCGACCAGGTTGCGCACGCTGGGCGCCTGCCGCAGGCGCTGCACGTAGGGATGCGCCCGCGCCGAGCCCAGCCCGGCATCGATGCTGGCGCGCAGCCTGGGCAGCGCCTCCGGCTCGGCCTGCACCAGCGCGCCGAGCGGCACCGCGGTGCGGCTGTTCCAGTAGGCGTCGAAGATCTGCGTGGCCTGCGCCACCGCCGGCCCGATCACCGCCACATCGGTGTCCATGAAGTTGGTATCGCGCGCCGCATCGAAGTATTCGTCGCCGACGTTGCGCCCGCCCACCACCGCCATGCGCCCGTCGGCGATCCAGGCCTTGTTGTGCATGCGCCGGTTGACGCTGAAAAAGCGCAGCACCAGCTCCACCCCGCGCATCAGCGTGCCTTCGCGCGCCCGGGTCGGGTTGAACAGCCGCACCTCGATCAGCGGATGACTGTCCAGTGCAGCCAGCACCGAATTGCTGCCGTGCACGTTCATGTCGTCCAGCAGCAGGCGCACCCGCACGCCGCGGTCGGCGGCGCGCAACAGCTCGTTGTAGAGCAGGTTGCCGGTGAAATCCGCATGCCAGATGTAGTACTGCAGGTCCAGGCTGCGTCCGGCCGCGCGCGCGGCCGCCGCACGCACCGCGAACGCCTCGACGTTGTCGGGCAGGATCACCATGCCGCTGTGCCCGGGATGCGCGGCGGTCAACGGCGCCACCACCCGGTCGATCGGGGTCTGCAGCGCGGTCGCCAGCAAGGCGTGGCTGGCCGGCCCCTGCGCGCGGTCGGCGAAGCGGCCGTAGCCGTACAGCGCCGCCAGCGAGGCCAGCACGAACGCGGCCAGGGCGATGCCGCTCCATTTCAGCGCCTTCTTCATCTTGCGGACTCTCCGTGACATCGGCGCAGTGTAGGCAATGCCCTGTGTAGGCCGCTGCGCGAACGCGCTCACCCCGAGTTGATGTGCTCCTTGCAGTACAACCGCCGATACGCGGTCGGGGTCATGCCCAGGCGTTGGCGGAAGATGCGGCGGAAATAGCCGCAATCGCTGAAGCCGGCGCGCTGCGCGACTTCGTCGACGGTGCAGGTGTTCACCAGCAGCAGTTTCTCGGCAAAGGCGATGCGCTGGCGATGGATCGCCTCGGTCAGCGTGGTGCCGAACGCGCGGCGGTAGATGCGGCCCAGGTAGTCCGGATTGCAATGCAGTTGCGCGGCCAGCGTGGACGCGGTGAGCGCAGTGTGGAACTGGGTGCCGATCAGCTGCTTGGCGCGGTACGCCAGCGCCACGCCGGCGCGATCGGAGTCGTGCGGATCGGGCCAGGCGCCGGCCACGCATTGCAGCATCGACAGCACGATCGGCTCCAGCATCGGCAGCGTGCGCCGTTCTTCCTGCTCGCCGAGGAACCAGCGGAACAGGCCGACGAAACGCTCTGGATCGCGGATCGCAGTGCGTTGCGGCATCGACAGCAGCGTCGCCTCGTCCGCGGCGACGGCGTTCGGCGCCAGTTCGAAATGCACCCAGTAGAACCGCAGCTCGTCGGAGAAGCGGCCCAGGCCGGCGTGTTCGCGGCCCGGCCACAGGATCAGCGTCTCGCCGGGGCCGATATGAAAGTCGTCGTCCTGTTCGCGGATCGACAAGGTGCCGCGCTCGACGAAGATCAGCTCGTAGGACTGGATCACCCGCGTCGGGTGCGCGCCGACCCCGCGGGAAATGAACAGTCCGCCGTTCTGCACCCGGATCGGATAGGCGACTGCGAGTTCGAGCATGTCGGAAGCGTCTCCCTGGGAGAATGGCACGCTGCACTGCAGCAAATAAAGCGCGGCATCGCCGCATGCGCCGCCGTAGCCGCGCAGGTCGGAATCGTACCGTTTTTATACCGCACCGGCTCTTGTTCCGATGCCGCCGGCATGCGACTTTGCGGTGGCGCCGCATCCCGCGCCCGCCAGGAACCGTCCCGTTGAATGCGACCGCCGTTGGCCCCGTTGCCGCAGGCGCCGAACAGGCCGCCACGCACCGCCTCTCGCGCCTGGAAAAGTTCGGCTACGGCCTGGGCGATGCCGGCGGCACCATCGTCACCTGCCTGATCGCCAACTTCCTCACGTTCTTCTACACCGATGTGTTCGGCCTGACCCCGGCGCTGGTGGGCACGCTGTTCACCGTGCTGCGCATCGCCGACGCGGTGTCCGATCCGCTGATGGGCCTGCTCGCCGACCGCACTCGCAGCCGCTGGGGCCGCTTCCGCGGCTGGCAGCTGTGGATCGCCTTGCCGATCGGCATCGCCTGCGTGCTGACCTTCAGCACCCCGCAGCTGAGCTACGCGGCCAAGGTCGCCTACGCCTTTGCCAGCTATTTCCTGCTGTCGCTGTTCTACACCGCGATCAACGTGCCGTATTGCGCACTGATCAACAGCATGACCAGCGACCACCGCGAAGTGGTGTCGGCGCAGTCGTGGCGGTTCGTGCTGTGCGGCATCGCCGGCTTCCTGGTCTCGGTCGGGCTGCCGTGGCTGGTGCGGGTGCTCGGCAATGGCGATACCGCGCACGGCTATCAGCTCGGCGTGGGCGTGCTCAGCGTGCTGGCGGTGGCGATGTTTCTTTGCTGCTTCTTCGCCGTGCGCGAGCGCGTGCCGGTCAGCCTGCTGGGCGAGGCCGGCATCGGCGAGCACCTGCGCGGGCTGTTGCGCAACGACCAGATGCGGCTGGTGCTGCTGATGTCGTTCCTGCTGATCAACGTATTCAACATCCGCGGCGGCGGCTATCTGTACTTCATCAGCTACGTGCTCGGCGGCGGCGCCGGCTACACCTCGCTGTTCTTCGCGATGGTGGCGCTGGCCACGGTGCTCGGCGCGATCGTGGTCAACGCGCTGTGCCGCCGTTTCGATCCGCTGGCGCTGTACCTGCACACCAACCTGGCGCTGGCCGCGCTGGGCGTGCTGCAGTGGTGCATGCCCACCGGGCCGGCGCAGCAGACGCTGTGGCTGGGGCTGATCTTCGTCAACTGCCTGGTGCTGGGCTTCGCGCTGCCGCTGCACTTCTCGATCATGGCCTTCGCCGACGACTACGGCGCGTGGAAGAACCGCATCCGTTCCTCCGGCATCAACTTCGCCTTCAACCTGTTCTGCATCAAGCTGGCCTGGGCCTCGAGCGCGGTGGTGATCAGCTATCTGTTCGTGCGCGTGGGCTACCGCGCCGGCGCCGAGCACCAGACCGCCGCCTCGCTGCAGGCGATCACCCTGCTGGAAACGCTGATTCCGGCGGGCATCCACCTGCTGCTGGCCGCGGTGATCTACCGCTGCCGCCTGCGCCGGCCTCTGCTGGCCGAGATCGGTGCCGATCTGGCCGCGCGCCCGGTGCACTGACCCCCTCCCCTCTCTCCCTCCCCAGGATCGATTCCTCCATGCCGCTTTCGCTCGCCCCGCCGCCCGAACTCCCGCTCGACCGCCTGCGCATCGCCGACCCGTTCTGGCAGCGCTACCAGCGCCTGGTGCAGGAGGTGGTGCTGCCGTACCAGTGGGATGCGCTCAACGACAACGTCGCCGATGCCGAACCCAGCCATGCGATCGAAAACTTCCGCATCGCCGCCGGGCGCAGCGACGGCGCGTTCTACGGCATGGTGTTCCAGGACAGCGACGTGGCCAAGTGGCTGGAAGCGGTGGCCTACCTGCTCGCGCAGCATCCCGATCCGGCGCTGGAACGCGATGCCGACGCCACCATCGAACTGATCGGCGCCGCGCAGCAGGCCGACGGCTACCTCAACACCTATTTCACGGTGAAGGCGCCGGAGCAGCGCTGGACCAACCTGGCCGAATGCCACGAGCTGTACTGCGCCGGACACATGATCGAGGCCGGCGTCGCCTACCACCAGGCCACCGGCAAGCGCGCGTTGCTGGACATCGTGTGCCGGCTCGCCGACCACATCGACGCCACCTTCGGTCCAGGCCCGGACCAGTTGCATGGCTACCCCGGGCATCCGGAGATCGAACTGGCGCTGATGCGCCTGTACGAGGCCACCGGCGAACCGCGCTACCTGGCGCTGACCCGCTACTTCGTCGAGCAGCGCGGCACCGCGCCGCACTACTACGACGAGGAATACGAAAAGCGCGGGCGCAGCTTCTTCTGGGGCGGCCACGGGCCGGCGTGGATGATCGAGGACAAGGCCTACAGCCAGGCGCACGTGCCGGTCGCGCTGCAGACCACCGCGGTCGGCCACGCGGTGCGCTTCGTGTACCTGTACGCCGGCGTGGCGCACCTGGCGCGGCACAGCGGCGACGCCGAACTGCGCGCGACCTGCGAACGGCTGTGGGAGAACACCACGCAGCGGCAGCTGTACCTCACCGGCGCGATCGGCGCGCAGAGCTACGGCGAAGCCTTCAGCGTCGACTACGACCTGCCCAACGACACCGCCTACAACGAAAGCTGCGCCTCGATCGGGCTGATGATGTTCGCCAACCGCATGCTGCAGCTGGCGCCGGACAGCCGCTATGCCGACGTGATGGAGCGGGCGCTGTACAACACCGTGCTGGCCGGCATGGCCCTGGACGGGCGCCACTTCTTCTACGTCAATCCATTGGAAGTGCATCCGCCCACGGTGCACGGCAACCACGGCTTCGACCACGTCAAGCCGGTGCGCCAGCGCTGGTTCGGCTGCGCCTGCTGCCCGCCGAACATCGCCCGCGTGCTGACCTCGCTCGGCCACTACATCTACACCCGCCGCGACGACATGCTCTACGTGAATCTGTACGTCGGCAGCGATGCGGCGTTCGACGTGGACGGACAGACCCTGACCCTGCGCCAGCGCGGCGAGTACCCGTGGCAGGAACAGGTCGAACTGAGCGTGGACTGCGACGCGCCCATCGAAGCTGGACTGGCGCTGCGCCTGCCGGACTGGTGCCGCGCGCCGCAACTGCGGCTCAACGGCGAAGCGGTGGCGATCGAGGCGCATCTGCAGCACGGCTACTGCGTGCTGCGCCGGCGCTGGCAACGCGGCGACACCCTGCACCTGCACCTGCCGATGCCGGTGATGCGGGTCAGCGGGCATCCGCGCGTGCGCCATCTGGCCGGCAAGGTCGCGCTGCAGCGCGGGCCATTGGTGTATTGCCTGGAGCAGGCCGACAACGGCACGCAACTGCACCAGCTGCGCCTGCCCGCCGACGCGGCGATCCGCAGCGAACCCGGCAGCGGCACCCTGGCCGGCCAGGTGCTGCTGCAGGTCGAAGGCGAACGCCTGCACGGCCACGACGACGCGCAGGCCGACGCCTCGCCGCTGTATCGCTACGACGCGCCGCCGCCGTCGCGGCAGGCGCAGACCCTGACCTTCGTGCCCTACTTCGCCTGGGCCAACCGCGGCGAAGGCGAGATGCGGGTGTGGGTGGACGCGAGCGGCGACGACTGAGGCCGCTCGCCGCCGCGCCGCGCGCCTACAGATCGGCGAGGATCTGCTGGCGCCGGCGTTCGAATTCCGCCTGGTCGACCAGGCCTTGCGCGCGCAACGCATCGAGCGCGCGCAACCGCGTTTCCACCGATGCCGCGGGCGGCAGCGGTGGTGGCGCAGCGGCGCGGCGCGACGCTTGCGCACGCCGGTCGGCGCGCATCGCCAGCCACACCGCCGCGAACACAAGCACCGGCACCGCCAGCAAGACGAACAGAATCACGAAATGCCAGATGCTGAATGCGAACATCCCATCCTCCTTGATGCGAGGCGTAGCGCCAGCGTGTTACTTGGCCTTGCCCTGGTTGGCCACCGCCTCGGCCGCCTTCTTCGCCGCTTCCGGATCGCCGAGATAGCGGTAGGACTGCACCTTCAATTCGTCGTCCAGCTCGAACAGCAGCGGGATGCCGGTGGGGATATTGAGTTCCAGGATTTCCTCGCGCGAGACGCCGTTCAAATACTTGTACAGCGCGCGCAGCGAGTTGCCGTGCGCGGTGACCAGCACGGTCTGCCCGGCCTTCAGCTGCGGCGCGATCGCATCGTGCCAGTACGGCAGCACGCGCTCGAGCGTGGTCGCCAGCGACTCGGTGGCCGGCAACGCATTGCGGTCGAGCGTGGCGTAGCGGCGGTCGTGCAACGGATGGCCCGGATCGTCGGCGTCCATCGGCGGCGGCGGGATGTCGTAGGAACGGCGCCAGATCTTGACCTGCTCCTCGCCGTGCTTGGCCGCGGTCTCGGCCTTGTCCAGGCCCTGCAGGCCGCCGTAGTGGCGTTCGTTGAGGCGCCAGCTCTTGTGCACCGGCAGCCAGTCCTGATCCAGCTCCTTCAGCGCGCCCTGCAGGGTGTGGATGGCGCGCTTGAGCACCGAGGTGTGCGCCACGTCGAACTGCAGCCCCTCCTCGCGCAGCAGGCGCCCGGCGGCGGCGGCTTCCTGGCGGCCTTGCTCGGTGAGATCCACGTCCACCCAGCCGGTGAAGCGGTTATCCAGGTTCCACTGGCTCTGGCCATGGCGCAACAGTACGAGTTTGCGGGTCACTGCGACGGTCTCCGTTGGGGGATGCGTGGGTCGTGCGGCCCTGGATTGTAGCGGGATGTGACGGCTGGGAATGGGGAAATGGGAATGGGGAATGGGAAACGGCCTGGCGTTCCAGCGCGCCTTGCCGTGGCGATCTGTCGCGGCTGAAGCCGCTCCTACAAGGCGCGCCGGGCTGGCGCTACGCCGGAACGCAAGCGGATCGGCGCTGACCACCGTCACCCTCTTGTCGAGACCGCGACCTCTCGTCGCAAGACATCGATCAGGAACCTGCTTCAACGACTCCCCATTCCCGTTTCCCCATT
The DNA here is from genome assembly GCF_014236815.1 of Xanthomonas sp. GW. NCBI lineage: Bacteria > Pseudomonadati > Pseudomonadota > Gammaproteobacteria > Lysobacterales > Lysobacteraceae > Xanthomonas > Xanthomonas sp. GW. Next base: position 1,756,521 of record NZ_CP051189.1, on the reverse strand, counting down.
CCCAGCTCCTCCACGCCACAGCCACGACCACCGCGCGATCATCGCTACATGGACACTTCTTCGCACACGGTCTTCGGCGACTGGGACGGCAGCATCGTGCAGGCGCGGGCGCTGCAGGCCACGCTGGCCAAGCAGGTGCGGCTGCACGACGAAGTGCCGGACCCGCCGCGCTGGCTGGCCGGGTTCGACGTCGGTTTCGAGGACGAAGGCCGCATCACCCGCGCCGCCGCCGTGCTGATCGATGCCGACACCCTGCAACCGCAGCAGGCAGAGATCGCCCGCGTGCCGACTTCGATGCCCTACGTGCCGGGACTGCTTAGCTTTCGCGAACTGCCGGCGCTGCTGGCCGCGCTGGCCCTGCTGCGGCAGCGTCCGGACCTGGTGTTCGTCGATGGCCAGGGCATCGCCCATCCGCGCCGGCTCGGCATCGCCGCGCACTTCGGCGTGATCAGCGGCCTGCCCAGCATCGGCGTGGCCAAGAAGCTGTTGGCTGGCCGCTACGACGAACCCGGGCCGCAGGCCGGCGACCGCAGCCCCATCGTGCACCGCGGCGACACCGTCGGCTGGGCGCTGCGCAGCAAGTCGCGCTGCAATCCGCTGATCGTCTCGCCCGGCCACCGCGTCGCGGTGGACAGCGCGCTGGACTGGACCCTGCGCTACCTGCGCGGCTACCGGCTGCCGGAACCGACCCGTCTGGCCGACCGGCTGGCCTCGCGCCGCGGCGAGGTCGCGGTGCAGGCAGCCGACAGCGGGCAGTTGTTCTGAATCGAGCCGCTACGCGCCGATGCATCGAGCGCCGCCCATGCGGCGCGCGGCGGCGGCAAGCACGACCTGCAGCAGCGCGATGCGATATGCCGCCGGCCACGCGGCGATCGCGCGTGGCCGGCGACAGGTATCGCTGGCGGCTAGCGGTTGCCGACGTTGATCCCGCCGTTGACGATCTGGATGTACATGCCGGCCGGGCGTGCGCGCGCCAGGAATTGGCGGTTGACGCCGGCCAGGCCGGTTCCGCCGGCACAATCGGCCGAACTCATACCGATCACGGTGTAACGAATATTGGTACGCAGCGTCGGGCCGGCGACGCGGCCGCCGTTGTTGACCGGATAGCATCCGCTGCCCTGCCCGCCCGACACCCACAACGCCTTGGCGCTCCACAGGGAGTTGATGATCACGGTGGGGACGTTGATGTCGGCGCTTTGCGCCTGCGCCGGCACGGCGGCAAACGCCGCCATCGCCATCGACAGCACGGCGGCGACGGTGTTGCTGGATTTCGACGAACGGATCATCAGCTTGTTCTCGCTTGTTGGGGAACGGATGCAGCGAGCGCGCTGCAACGCTGCGGCCAGGACGGTCCCGGCCGGCAGCGCCCGATTATTCCGGTTCGCTGTCGATAATTTCACCGCAAGTTACAAATTTGCAGACAAAAAACGCGCGCCCTCTCGCACTATGCGATTTCGCTTGTCTGGCATACCCACTACGCATGCCGTTAGCGGTGAGGCGCCGGCGCAGCCTTGTGCGGCATCGCCCCCACGCGGCGCAGTAAACACTCCGGTCCGGGACAGTCCGTCTTGCTGTGACGCTCCCACTTCGGCCATCGCGCATGCGAAGCTCGTGCCCCTTGTTCCCAACTCCGCGAGGCCGCGCATGCCCACCCTGATCGCTCCCCGCGTCCACGACATCGGCGGCTTCGAAGTGCGCCGCGCGGTGCCCAGCCTGCAGGCGCGCAGCGTCGGCCCGTTCGTGTTCATCGACCACATGGGCCCGGCGATCTTCGAACCCGGCCGTGGCGTGGACGTGCGCCCGCATCCGCATATCGGCCTGGCCACAGTGACCTTCCTGTGGTCCGGCGAAATCGGCCATCGCGACACGCTCGGTTCGGACCAGGTGATCCGCGCCGGCGACGTCAACTGGATGACCGCCGGCCGCGGCATCGCCCATTCCGAGCGCACGCCCACGCCGCTGCGCGCGCAGCCGCATCCGCTGCACGGCATGCAGACCTGGGTGGCGCTGCCGAAGTCGGCCGAGGAAACCGCGCCGGCGTTCTACCACCACGCCGCCGCCAGCCTGCCGCAGCAGCGCCGCGACGGAGTGTGGCTGCGGGTGATCGCCGGCCGCGCCTACGGCGAGGAATCGCCGGTCAAGGTGTTCGCCGACACGCTGAACGTGGCGCTGGACCTGGACGCGGAAGCGGAGATCGACCTGGACACGGGCCACGTGCAGCGCTCGCTTTACGTGCTGGAAGGCGAGGCGCAACTGGACGGCGTGGACATCCCCGCGCGCTACCTGGTGCTGCCCGAAGCCGGCGCGCGCGGACGCTTGCGCGCCAAGACCCCGCTGAAGGCGATGCTGATGGGCGGCGAGCCGCTGGACGGGCCGCGCCACCTGTGGTGGAACTTCGTGTCCAGCTCCACCGAGCGCATCGAGCAGGCCAAGCGCGACTGGCAAGAGGGCCGCTTCGGCCTGATCCCCGGCGACGACCAGGAATTCATCCCGCTGCCCGAACCGAGCAAGTAACGCCTGCCGGCGCGATCGGCTTGATTCGGCCGCAGTGTCGCGTGGCGTCGCGGCATCCCCTGCTTCAACGCGGCACGGGCGCCGCAGCGGCGAGCGGCCGCTGACCGCGTTCAGGCGAGCGCCTCCCGCGCCAGCGCCAGATCGTGGGATTTCGATCCGCATTCCAATTGTCAAGTGCCGCCAGCTGGGCTATGGTTCGGGACAGCGGCCGGGGCAACTGCAGCCGCACACCGGGACACGCATTGCGTAGGGGTATGCACTGCACGCGGATCCCGCAAAGGAATGAGGGTGACGTGCCGTGCGGCCTGCGTCGGCGTGCGCTGAAGATCGATACCGTCGCGGCGCGACGGTGCATGGGGACATCGCGAATGAGGGTTGCAAACTGGCTCACCGGCCTGTCGGTCCTGCCTGCCGTGCTGGCGGCGGCCACGGCCATGGCGCAACAGGCGCAGAACTGTCCGCAACTGCCGCCGCAGTCCAAGCTGCAGTGGAGCGAGCGCAGCGACAAGGGCTTCATCGTGTGCCGCGCGACGGCCGCCGACGGCCGCCAGGTGCTCGGCATGATGCTGACCTCGCGCGACCCGAACATCCCGCTGGCGCGCAACCTGCGCGAAGAGAAAGGCAGCATCGCCGGCGAGAGCATGCATTGGTACCGGCCCGATCTGGGCGGAGTCGATGCGCCGGGCCTGGCCTCGCGCCGGGTCACCGTGGTCGAGCTGGGCAAGGACCACTACGCCCAGGTCTGGATCGATGCCGGCGACGTGCAGGAACTGCAATCGCTGCAGTCGCTGGTGCAGGGACTGGACATGCGCCCGACCAGCGTGGCGCTGGATCGCTGAGTCGACGAAGCCCTTGTAGGAGCGGCTTCAGCCGCGACAGACTCTACGGATAGAACCTGTCGCGGCTGAAGCCGCTCCTACAGGGTTCATGGGGTGTCGACCGCCACCCCAACCCGCTAGAACCGCCCTTCCTGGAAATCCACGAAGGCCTGCATCAGCTCCTCGCGCGTGTTCATCACGAACGGCCCGTGCCGCGCCACCGGCTCGCGCAGCGGGCGGCCGGCGACCAGGATCAGCCGTGCGCCCGCCGTTCCGGCCTGCAACTGCAGCAGGTCGCCGCCGCCGAGCACGGCCAGGGTCTGCGCCGGCAGCTCGCGCGCGGCCTCGCCCTCGCCCAGCGTCGCGGCGCCCTCGTAGGCGTAGGCGAACGCGTTGTGCCCGGCCGGCAGCAGGGAGTCCCAGCGCGCGTCCGCATCCAGCGCGATGTCCAGATACAGCGGATCGGTGGCCGGCTGCGCGATCGGCCCGTGCACGTCGCCGACCTGGCCGGCGATCACCTTGACCGTCACCCCAGGCGCCGGATGCGCCAGCGGGATGCGCTCGGGCGCGAACTCCTGGTAGCGCGGCGCGGTCATTTTGTCGCGCGCCGGCAGGTTCACCCACAGCTGGAAGCCGCGCATGCGCCCGGACTCCTGTTCCGGCATCTCCGAATGCACCAGGCCGCGACCAGCGGTCATCCACTGCACGCTGCCCGGGGTCAGCAGGCCTTCGTTGCCATGGTTGTCCTTGTGCCGCATGCGCCCGTCGAGCATGTAGGTGACGGTCTCGAAACCGCGGTGCGGATGGCTGGGGAAACCGCCGATGTAGTCCTCGGCGCGGTCGGTGCCGAATTCGTCGAGCAGCAGGAACGGGTCCAGCTCGGGCAGCTCGGCACCGCCGATGACGCGGGTCAGCCGGACCCCGTCGCCGTCGGCGGTGGCGCGGCCACGGATGGTGCGCGCGATGCGCGCGGGGGCGGCGGTGAGGGTGTCGGTCATGCAGGCGATCTCCTGGTGAAGCACCGAATATGGGCGTGCCGCTGCCGGCGGCCAATCGCGATGCGCGCAACCCATCGTTCCATCGCGGGGGGGCCAGCAGTTGCTCCCTTCTCCCCTCGGGACCATGGCCCCCTTGGTCCGGGCGCAGCCTCGTGCACCCAAACTCCACGAGACGCTTCGCGCCGTACCCTCACCCCAACCCCTCTCCCTATGGGAGAGGGGCTACGGCTGTTCCTTCTCCCACCGGGACCATGGCCCCCTTTTCGGGGGAAGGTGCCCCGCAGGGGCGGATGAGGGTCGGGCGCAGCCTCGTGCAGCGTCCGTTAGCGCAAGCTGGTTTGCGGGGACTTCGCCTCGTACCCTCACCCCAACCCCTCTCCCGGTAGAAGAGGAGCAATTGTCTACGACCAAAGTACTAGGGCCATAACCTGTCCCGGCATTGACCCCCCAGGCCATCGGGGCGAACCTTGCGGGAATCTTGTGGGGGAGCGATCTGCATGAAAGGGTTTTCCAAACTGGCCTGGGCCGCGCTCGCGGTGCTGGCGGCGTTCTGCCTGGGTACCATCGCCCTGCGCCGCGGCGAACACATCAACGCGCTGTGGATCGTGGTCGCCGCGGTCTCGATCTACCTGATCGCGTATCGCTTCTACAGCCTGTTCATCGCCACCAAGGTGATGCAACTGGACCCCACCCGGGCCACGCCCGCCGTGCTCAACAACGACGGCCTGGATTACGTGCCGACCAACAAGCACGTGCTGTTCGGCCACCACTTCGCCGCCATCGCCGGCGCCGGACCGCTGGTCGGCCCGGTGCTCGCCGCACAGATGGGCTACCTGCCCGGGTTGCTGTGGCTGGTGGTCGGCGTGGTGTTCGCCGGCGCGGTGCAGGACTTCGTGGTGCTGTTCCTGTCCAGCCGCCGCAACGGCCGCTCGCTCGGCGACCTGGTGCGCGAGGAGATGGGCCAGGTGCCCGGCACCATCGCCCTGTTCGGCGCGTTCCTGATCATGATCATCATCCTGGCGGTGCTGGCGATGGTGGTGGTCAAGGCGCTGGCGGAAAGTCCGTGGGGCATGTTCACGGTGATCGCGACGATGCCGATCGCGATCATGATGGGCGTGTATATGCGCTACATCCGCCCCGGCAAGATCGGCGAGATCTCGGTGGTCGGGCTGATCCTGCTGCTGGCCGCGATCTGGTTCGGCGGCAGGGTCGCCGCCGATCCGACCTGGGGCCCGGCCTTCACTTTCACCGACGTGCAGATCACCTGGATGCTGATCGGCTACGGCTTCGTCGCCTCGGTGCTGCCGGTGTGGCTGCTGCTGGCGCCGCGCGACTACCTGTCCACCTTCCTCAAGATCGGCACCATCATCGCCCTAGCCATCGGCATCCTGGTGGTCATGCCCGACCTGAAGATGCCGGCGCTGACCCAGTACGCACACAACGGCATGGGCCCGGTGTGGACCGGCGGCATCTTCCCGTTCCTGTTCATCACCATCGCCTGCGGTGCGGTGTCCGGTTTCCATGCGCTGATCTCCTCCGGCACCACCCCCAAGCTGCTCGCCAACGAAGGCCACATGCGCTACATCGGCTACGGCGGCATGCTGATGGAGTCGTTCGTCGCGGTGATGGCGCTGGTCGCCGCCTCGATCATCGAACCGGGCGTGTATTTCGCGATGAACGCGCCGGCCTCGATGGTCGGCAGCGACGTGGTCGCGGTCGCGGCCAAGGTCAGCGAATGGGGCTTCGCGATCACTCCCGAGGTGCTCGAGGCCACCGCGCGCGACATCGGTGAGACCACCATCCTGGCCCGCGCCGGCGGCGCCCCGACCCTGGCGGTGGGCATCGCGCAGATCCTGCACCAGTTGCTGCCGGGCGAGGACATGATGGCGTTCTGGTACCACTTCGCGATCCTGTTCGAGGCGCTGTTCATCCTCACCGCGGTCGACGCCGGCACCCGCGCCGGACGCTTCATGCTGCAGGACCTGCTCGGCAACTTCGTGCCGGCGCTGAAGCGGACCGAGTCGTGGGCCGCCAACATCGTCGCCACCGGCGGCTGCGTGGCGCTGTGGGGCTACCTGCTGTACACCGGGGTCAAGGATCCGTACGGCGGCATCCGCACGCTGTGGCCGCTGTTCGGCATCTCCAACCAGATGCTCGCCGGCATCGCGCTGATGCTGGGCACGGTGGTGCTGTTCAAGATGAAGCGCGACCGCTACGCCTGGGTCACCATCGTGCCGGCGCTGTGGCTGCTGATCTGCACCACCTACGCCGGGCTGATCAAGATCTTCGACCCGAATCCGGCGCAGGGCTTCCTGGCGCAAGCGCACAAGTTCCAGGACGCGATCGCCAGCGGCACCATCACCGCGCCGGCCAAGACTTTGCCGCAGATGCAGCAGATCGTCACCAACGCCTACGTCAACACCGGGCTGACCGCGCTGTTCCTGTTCGTGGTGTTCTCGATCCTGATCTACTCGGTCAAGACCATCCTCGCCGCGCGCCGCAACCCGCAGCGCAGCGACAAGGAAACCGCATACGTGGCGCTGCAGCCGCACCAGATGGCGGACGTGTGATGAGCAACGACCTGGTTCCGGTCGGGCAATACCAGGCGCACCGCCGGCTGTGGCGGCGCCTGGTGCAGACCGCGCGGCTGTGCTGCGGCATTCCCGACTACGACAACTACGTGCGCCACGTGCTGGAGAAACATCCCGACCGGCAACCGATGGACTACAAGACCTTCTTCCGCGAGCGCCAGGAAGCACGCTATGGCGGCAAGAGCGGGTTTCGTTGTTGTTGAAAGGCCGGGATGACCAGCCATTCGGCTGTGGAAAGCCGGGATTGGGGATTTGGGATTGGCAAAGGCGGCAGCGCGGTGCCCGAGGGCATCGCGGCTGCGGAAGGCACGCCATGACGCTCCGGTGCGTAAGCGCGCACTCCGACATGCTTTGAACACGCGCCACCCCATGTAGGAGCGGCTTCAGCCGCGACAGGCAGCACGAAGAAGACACGCACCACGAATGGCGAGACGCTGTCCGGAGCGACTCTCGCCGTCCGCGACGCTACGCGAAGGCTCCAGCGAGCGGACAGCCCCGGCTGTGCGCTTTTGCGTCGCCACACCCGGCAGCGCGACCTCCCGATCGAAACTACGCCGCCGCCGCGCGCACCAGTTCCGCGTAGACCTGCGGCAACTGCCGCATGTGCTCCATCACCGCCGCCACGCCGAGTTGGCGCAGGGTGTCGGCATGGCCCGGCGGGATATGCGCCGCGCCGGTGAAACCGATCACGGTCATGCCCGCAGCCAGCGCCGCGCTGGCGCCGGTGACGCTGTCCTCGATCACCAGGCAACGCGGCGGCGCCGCACCCAGCGTGTGTGCGGCCAGCAGGTAGACGTCCGGCGCCGGCTTCGGCCGCGCCACCATGTCGGCGCCGAAGATGTGGCCGTTCACCCGTTCGCTCAGCCCAGCGCGCGCCACCGACGCCACCACGCTGTGGCGCAGGCTGTTGGAAGCGACCGCCAGCGGCAGCGGCAACGCCAGCAGCGCCTCGCGGACGCCGTCGATCGGCTGCACCTCGGCGGCGATCAACGCTTCCGAACGCTCGCGGATGTCCTCGAACAGGCCCGGCGGCAGGGTCACCGCGAAATGCCGCTGCACCCGTTCCACGATCTCGTGCGCGGTCTGGCCGAAACTGCCGGCCAGGTAGGCCTCCAGCTCAGCCCGTGGCACGTAGGCGCCCAACGCGTCGAACATGACCCGGTCGGCCAACACCTCGCTGTCGACGAGCACGCCGTCGCAGTCGCTGATCAGCAGGTCGAAAGGGGTCGCGGTCATCGCAAGGGCCTCGGCGGAAACCAGCATTATGCCAAGTTGCGCATGTATGCCGCCTGCGTGCGGCAGCGCCGGCGCGTGCATTTCGCCGCAATTGGGCCATTCCCCGCTCCCGACGCAAAACCTTCGTTTCGGGTCGATCGGCGTTCCACCGCGCGTGGCACGCCATGCAGATCGCGCCAGCGCTGTAACAAAACCTTACCGAACCGGCGCCGGACAGCTGCTAGCATCGGCCACGGTGGCAAGGAACGTCGCCACCGGCAACAGGAACGCGAACAGGAAAAGGAGCCCTCCATGCGCAAGCAGTTCCCCGCCCTGATCGCACTTGCGACCTCGATGTCCATCTCGGTCTCATGCGCCGCCTCGCCCGGCGCCAAGGAGCAATCTGCCATGTCAGCCACGCTGCAGGATCACTCGGTCGCGTTCCGCGATCCCCATCTCGCCGACATCGCCGCCGCCGTCGCGCGCGGCGATGCCGCCCGCATCGCCGCGCTCGCGCCCGGCGTGGACCTGTCCGCGCACGGCGACCAGAACGTCACCCTGCTCGAATATGCGATCTGGAACGAACAGCCGCGCGCGCTCGGCGCCTTGCTGGACGCCGGCGCCAATCCGGCCGAACCGGGCATGGACCAGGAAACCGTGGTGCACATGGCGGCGATGGCCAAGGATCCGCAATACCTGAAGATCCTGCTGCAGCATGGCGCGCCGGTGGATCCGGTCAGCGCGCGCGGCAACTGGACGCCGCTGTTCCGCGCGCTGCAGAGCAAGCGCGACGAGCAGATCCAGCTGCTGCTGCAGGCCGGCGCCGATCCGCACCGGGTCGATGCCAGCGGCAACTCGCTGCTGCACCTGGCCGCGCAGAGCAGCGCCGGCAACCCGTGGGTGCTGAAACTGCTGCAGGCCGGGGTCGATCCGGGCCTGCGCAACGCGCAGCAGAAGACCTTCCAGGCGTACTTCTTCACTACGCCCGAGCGCCTGCTCAACAGTACCGCGCAGCAGACCCGCGCCGCGGTACGCGACTGGTTGAGCGCCCACGACATCCCCCTGGAAGCGGCCCGCTGAGGCGGCTGTTCGCACACACGCAAGGAACCGCGCATGAGCCAGAACGATCTCCCCGACAACGCCGCGTCCGCCCCCTTCGCAGAGGCCGTTCGCGGCCAGCAGCCGCAGGCGGTGGACACGCAACTTCCCACCCTGCTGCAGGATCTCTACAGCACGGCCGACCAGCGCCGCGCCGGCGGCGCTGAAAGCTTCGCGGCGCTGCCCGACGGCTGGACCCGCCTGGACGACGGCGCGGTGCAGCGCGCCGGCATCGATCCGAGCATGCTGCACGACGCCAAGAGCGGCTTCGACGCCGCGTTCTACCGCAACGAACAGGGCAACGTGGTGCTGGCGTTCTGCGGCACCGACGAAGGCAAGGACTGGAAGCACAACATCGGCCAGGGCCTGGGCTTTGCCGACGCGCAGTACGCCTCGGCGATCCAGCTCGGCAGCCAGGCCAAGCAGGCGTTCGGCCAGGACCTGATGATCTCCGGGCATTCGCTCGGCGGCGGCCTGGCCGCGGCCTCGGCGATGGTCAACGACGTGCCGGCGGTCACCTACAACGCCGCCGGGGTCAACGACCGCACCCTGGAACGCGAAGGCCTGGACGCATCCGCGGCCAAGGCCTATGCCGCCGACGGCTTGATCCGCGGCTACCACGTCAAGAACGAACTGCTGACCCACCTGCAGGAAGACAGCATCCCGCTGAAATGGGCGATGCCCGATGCCGCCGGCCACCAGATCCAGCTGCCGGACCCCGATCCGCTGTCGTTCGGCCAGCGCCTGGTGCCGGGGATGATGCTCAAGCATCGGCTGGACCTGCACGGCATCGATTCGGTGATCAAGGCGCAGGAACTGGAATCGCAGAGCCACGCGCAGACCCAGGAACGCGCACTGCCGACCGGTAGCCGCTTGTTCAACGACGCGGTGGTGCAGTTGGATGGACAACGCGAGCGGCTCGGCCTGCGCGACGACGCGGCTTTCCTCAATACGGCCGCCAGCGTCGCCGCGCACGCCAGCCACGATGGCCTGAAACAGATCGACCAGTTGGTGCCGAGCCGCGACGGCGACCGCCTGTTCGCGGTACAGGGCCGCGCCGACGATCCGGCGCACCTGCGCAGCCAGGTACAGACCGCGGCCGCGGCCAGCGAACCGGCGCAGGCCAACGTCGGCCAGCTGCAGCAGCAGAACAACCTGCAGGCGAACGTGCCGCAGCAGGAAGAGCAGCAGCGGCGGGTCGCGCTGCAGCAGTAGGCGCCGCAAAAATCCCCTGTAGGAGCGGCTTCAGCCGCGACAGAATGTGTCGGTAAAGCCCGGTCGCGGCTGAAGCCGCTCCTACAGGGTCATGGGGTGCACTACGGCGCGCCCGCCATCGCGCGCAAGGTGATCCCGACCAGGTACGCCAGATAGGTGCCGGTGGCATAACCCATCGTGCCCAGCAGCACGCCGACCGGCGCCAGCGCCGGATGGAACGCCGCGGCCACTACCGGCGCCGAGGCCGGGCCGCCGACGTTGCTCTGCGAGCCGATCGCGAAATAGAAGAACGGCACCCGCAGCAATTTGCCCAGCGCCAGCAACAGCAGGATGTGCACGCACAGCCAGATCAGTCCGAGCAGGAAGATCCACGGGCGGTCGAACAGCGCCAGCAGGTCCATCTGCATGCCAATGCAGGCGATCAGGAAATACAGCAGCAGCGAGCCGATGCGCGACGCGCCGGCGCCCTCCAGCGTGCGTGCGCGGGTGAAGCTGAGCAGCAGGCCGATCGTGGTCGACAGCACCACCACCCATACGAACGGCGAGCCGAGGCTGAACTGCTTGGCCCAGGCGACGTTGGCCGCGAACCAGGCCGCGGTCGGCACCGCGATCGCGTGCGCCAGGCCCACCGCACCGAACGCGAGACCGACGATCAGCATCAGGTCGGTCAGGCTGGCGACGCGTTCGTGCTGCGCCTGGAACTGCGCGATGCGCTGTTTGAGATCGTCGATACCGCGGGTGTCGGCGCCGCTGCGCGCATCGATCGCCGCCGCGCGCGGGGCCAGGAAGATCAGCAAGGCCATCCACACGTAACCGACGCCGACATCGACCACCGCGAACTGGCCGAAGGTGGTGGCATCGACGTTGAACACTTCGCGCATCGCCAGCATGTTGGCGCCGCCGCCGATCCAGCTGCCGGCCAGTGCGGCCATGCCGGCCCAGGTATCGCCGGCCACTGTGGCCGGATGTAGCCATTTCATCAGCTGGAACGCGACCACCGCGCCGAGCATGATGCTGAAGGACGCGCCCAGGTACATCGCCACCAGCTTCGGCCCCAGGCGCAGGATGCCTTTCAGGTCGACGGTGAGCGTCAGCAGCACCAACGCCGCCGGCAGCAGCACGTCGCGCGCGACCGGGTCGTACAGGCGGTTGTGCTGCCCGTCGATCAGCCCGACGGTGTTGTAGATGCCGGGAATCAGGTAGCACAGCAGCAGCGCCGGCACCACGCTGTAGAAGCGCTTCCAGAATCCATGCGGCCGCGCCGCGGTCCAGAACACCGCGCCGAGCGTGGCCGCGATCAGGCCGAAGATGACGATGTCGTTGTGGATCATTGGGAAGTCGAGACTCGGGACAGGGGACTCGGGACTCGTAGAAGCACAGCCGAACGGCGCGAACTCGAGCGCCGCGCAATCGATCGACATCGCGGATGGAATGGCTCACTCATACGTGAGACCCGTCCCGAGTCCCGAGTCCCGAGTCCCGAGTCCCGAGTCCCGAGTCCCGAGTCCCGAGTCCCGATTTCATTCCCCGATATGCTGCTTCAACCACCCATTGACCGTGTCGTGCCACAGGATGCTGTTCTGCGGCTTCAGCACCCAGTGGTTCTCGTCCGGGAAGTACAGGAATTTCGACTCGATGCCCTTGCGCTGCAGCGCGCTGAACGCGGCCAGGCCCTGCTCCACCGGGATACGGAAATCCTGCTGGCCGTGGATCACCAGCATCGGCACCTTCCACTTGTCCACGTGCAGCACCGGGTTGAACTTCTCGTAGCCGGCCGGGTTCTGCCACGGCGTGCCGCCGTTCTCCCACTCGCTGAACCACAGTTCCTCGGTGGCGTAACCCATCGTGCGGTTGTCGAACACGCCGTCGTGATCGACCAGGCACTTCCACGGCTGATTCCAGTTGCCGGCCATCCAGTACACCATGTAGCCGCCGTAGCTGGCGCCGAGCGCGCAGGCCTTGTCGCCGTCGAGGAACTTGTACTGCTGCTGCGCCGCGGCCCAGCCCTTCTGCAGGTCTTCCAGCGGACGGTCGCCCCAGTGCTGGCTGATCGCATCGGTGAACGCCTGGCCGTAGCCGGTGGAACCGTGGAAATCGATCATCACCACCGCGTAGCCCTGGCCGGCATAGGTCTGCGGATTCCAGCGGTTGCTCCAGCCGTTGCCGAAGCTGCCCTGCGGGCCGCCGTGGATCAGGAACGCGACCGGATAGGTCTTGCCGGGCTGGTAGTTGTACGGCTTGACCACGTAGCCGTGCACGGTCTCGCCGTTCCAGCCCTTGAACTGGAACTGCTCGTAGTCGCCGAAGGCCACGTCCGGCAGCTGTTCGCCGGCGCTGGCGGTGATCGCGCGCGGATGCTGGCCGTCGGCGTCGGCGACGAACACCTGGTCGCCGCTCTTGAGGCTGTTGCGGGTGAAGGCCAGCGTGCTGCCGGCCAGCACTGGCGCGCCGACGCTGCCGCCATCGACCACGCTGCGGACCTTGCCGCTGGCGACATCCACCGCGAACAGCGGATGCTGGCCGAGGTCGTCGGCGGTGGTGTACACGGTGGCGCCGTCGGCCGAGGGCACGATCTCGCCGGCCGAACGGTCCCACTGCGGCGCGATTTCGCGGGTCTTGCCGCTGGCCACGTCCATCGCCATCAGGCCGAAGCGGTCGGCTTCGAATCCGGGGCGCTTCATCGCGCGGTAGTACAGGGTCTTGCCGTCGGCGGAGAACACCGGGCCGGCGTCCCAGGCCGGGTTGGCCGCGGTCAGGTTGACCGGCGCGGCCTTGCCCGCCGCGTCCAGCCGGTACAGGTCGAAGTTGGTCGACCACGGCTCCTCGCGCCCGGCCAGGCGCACGCTGGCGACCAGCGACTGCCCGTCCGGCGCCCAGGTGTAGTCCTCGCTGCCGCCGAACGGCTTGGACGGAATGTCGCCGGCCAGGGTCGCGCTGATCGCCGAGGCGCCGACCACCGGCTTGGCCTTGGCGTCGCCGGGCAGCGGTGCCACGAACAGGCTGTTGCGACGGCCGTCGTTCCAGGTGTCCCAGTGGCGCACGAACAACTGGTCGAACACCACGCCGCTGGCCTTGGCGTTCTTCTTCGCATCCAGCCGCTTCTGCGTGCAGGCCAAGTCGGAACCGCAGTCCTGGAACACGCCGGCACTGAAGGCGACGCGGTCGCCCTGCGGCGCGATGCGGTAGCTGTCCACATCCAGCGCGAAATCGGTGAGCTGGCGCGGCGCGCCGCCGGCCAGCGGCAGCGCGTACAGCTGCTGGCGGCCGGACTTGGCGCTGAGGAAGTACACGGTCTTGCCGTCGGCCGACAGTTCCGGCGAATTGACGTTCCAGCCGTCCGGGGTCAGCCGCTTCGGCGGCGCCGCATCGCGGGTGCGCAGGTTGCGCAGCCACAGCCCGGTGCTGGCCTTGTCGCTGGCCTTGTCCACTTGCCGCTTGGCGAAGATCACCGTGCCGCCATCGGGTGTCAGCAGCGGCGAGGACACCCGGTCCAGCGCCACCATGTCGCGGACGTCGAAACCGCGGGGCGCCGCCAGCGCAGGCAGCGCGGTCAGCAGGCACAGGGGCAGCAAGGCGTAGCGCAAGGTCATCGGGCGTCTCCGGAATACGGCAAAACGTCGATGGTAGGCGCGCGGGTGGGCGTGGCGCAAAGGCATGAAGTCATGGAGGGGCCGGGATTTGGGATTCGGGATTGGGGACTGGGGATTCGTGAAAGCGATGTGGCTGCGGGTTTGATCGCTTGATGGTGCTGCAAACAAGAAACCCGGCGCGGGGCCGGGCTTCTTGTAGTGCTTGGCGGGTGACTGCGCTTACGCCGACGGCGGCAGCGTTGCAGTGGGTTCGCCCTTCTTGCCGGTGCGGTACAGCAGCCAGCCGACGAAGGCGAGCAGGACCAGGCCGTACCACTGGTTCAGATGGAACGCTGCGGGCAACGCCAGCACGTCGGCGTGGCCGGAGACCACGATCGGCACGGCGATGGCGATGCCCATCAGCGCCTCGCCGGTGATCAGGCCGGCGGCGAACAGCGTGCCCGGACGGTGCACGCGGTCGCGGCCTTCCTCGTCGTCGGCGCGGATCTTGTGGAAGCGCTCGACCAGATAGGTGATCAGGCCGCCGAGGAAGATCGGCACCATCAGTTCCAGCGGCAGGTAGATGCCGATCGCCGCGGCCAGCACCGGCACGCGGAAGCGCTTGCCGGTGCGCTTGAGCCACTCGTCCAGGGCGATGATCGCTGCGCCGACGCCGGCGCCGATGGCGATCATCGTCCACGGCAGTTCGCCGCCGAACAGGCCCTTGGCCACCGATGCCATCAGCGTCGCCTGCGGCGCGGCCAATGAGTTCGGATGCTCCGGCGTCGCCGCACCGATGCCGTAGGCCTGGGCCAGCAGGTTCAGCACCGGGGCCATGATCAAGGCGCAGGAGAACGCGCCGATGGCCAGCATCAGCTGCTGCTTCCACGGCGTGGCGCCGACCAGGTAGCCGGCCTTCAGATCCTGCAGATTGTCGCCGCCCACCGCTGCAGCGCAGCACACCACTGCGCCGATCATGATCGCGGCGACCGCGCCGATCGGCGAGTCGCGCCCGAGCAGCAGCACCAGCACCGCCGAGGCGAACAGGATGGTGGAGATGGTGATGCCCGACACCGGATTGTTCGACGAGCCGATCAGGCCGGCCAGGTAGCCGGACACCGACACGAACAGGAAGCCGGCGACGATCATGATCAAGGTCATCGGGATACTGACGTGCCACTGCCCGACGATCGCCTGGTACAGGCCCAGCAGCGGCAGCGTGCACAGCAGCAGCACCACCAGCATCCACTTCATTGGCAGGTCGCGATCGGTCTCGGCCACCACGGTGCCGGCGGTGCTCTTGCGCGCGGCGGCGAAGCCGCTCTTGACCCCGGACAGCAGCGACTTACGCAGCGAGAACAGCGTCCACACGCCGCCGATCAGCATCGCGCCCACGCCCAAGTAGCGCACCTTGGCCGCCCAGATGCCGAACGCGGCCTCGGCCGCCGGCGCGGTGGCCAGGCTCTGCGCCAGCGCCGGATCGGAGTTCATGAAGAACTGCTGGTACAGCGGAATGGCGATGTGCCAGGACAGGATCGAACCGGACAGCACCACGATGCCGACGTTGAGTCCGACGATGTAGCCGACGCCGAGCAGCGCCGGCGACAGGTTGGTGCCGACGTAGCCGACCAGCTTGCTGCTGCCCAGGTAAGTGGCCTGCGCCCAGGTATCGGGAATCACTTTCAGGCCGCTGGCCGCGGCCAGCTTGACCAGTCCGCCGATGGTTGCCGACAGCGCCAGGATCTTCAGCCCCGGCCCGGGATTCTCGCCGGCCTTGAGCACTTCGGCCGCGGCCTTGCCCTCGGGGAACGGCAGCGGATCCTCGACGATCATCGAGCGCCGCAGCGGCACCGAGAACAGCACCCCGAGCAGGCCGCCCATGCCGGCGATGCCGAGCACCCACCAGTACTTGAAGTCCGGCCAGTAGCCCATGATCACCAGCGCCGGGATGGTGAAGATCACCCCCGCCGCGATCGACGAACCGGCCGAGGCGCCGGTCTGCACGATGTTGTTCTCCAAGATGGTGCCGCCGCCGAGCAGGCGCAGCACGCCCATCGACACCACCGCGGCCGGGATCGCGGTGGCGATGGTCAGGCCGGCGAACAGCCCCAGGTAGGCATTGGCGGCCGACAGCACGACGGCCAGCACGATCGCCAGCACGACCGCGCGGAAAGTGAGCTGACGCGGCGCAGCAGCGTTGTTCATGGTTACCCCTGAAACGACAAAAACGTTTTCCACGCTAGCGTCTGGGGCTAGGCAAGTCCAGCGTCCCGGCACCCAGCTTGTGGCACATGCCTTGGAGGCGGGGATTTGGGATTTGGGATTCGCAAATGCAGCGGCGTCCCTGTGGCCGATGGTGTCAGCCCCTCTCCCATCGGGAGAGGGGTTGGGGTGAGGGTACGGGGCGAAGCCTCGCGCTGTGTCGATCCCATGAGGCTGCGCCCGGACCCTCATCCGCCCCTTCGGGGCACCTTCTCCCGATGGGAGAAGGATCAGCGATAGCCCCTCTCCCCTCGGGAGGGGGTTGGGGTGAGGGTACGGGGCGAAGCCTCGCACCGTGTCGATCTCACGAGGCTGCGCCCGTACCCTCATCCGCCCCTTCGGGGCACCTTCTCCCGAGGGAGAAGGAACCGCGATAGCCCCTCTCCCGCCGGGAGAGGGGTTGGGGTGAGGGTACGGCGCGAAGCCTCGCGCTGTTTCGATCCCATGAGGCTGCGCCCGTACCCTCATCCGCCCCTGCGGGGCACCTTTCCCCGAAAAGGGGGCCATGGTCCCGAGGGGAGAAGGAACTGATGCCGCGACTCAACCAATCCCCACCAGCACGCCTATACTCCGCCGCTGCCCTTCCCGCCCCAGGCCAGCCGTGTCCGCCACCGCCCTCCCCGCCCGCGACGCGCGCGACGATTTCCTCGGCCATCCCAAGGGCGTCTACGTCTGTTTCTTCACCGAGATGTGGGAGCGCTTCTCCTTCTACGGGATGAAGGCGCTGCTGCTGCTGTACCTCACCAAGTACCACCTGTTCGGCGACAAGGCCGGGCTCGACCTGCTCGGCGCCTACGGCGGCCTGGTGTATTGCGTGCCGGTGATCGGCGGCCTGCTCGCCGACCGCTGGCTGGGCATGCGCAAGGCGGTGGTGTTCGGCGGCATCCTGCTGGTGCTCGGCCACGTCGGCATGGCCTTCGAGGGCCACGCCGCGACCCGGGTCGCCGGCGTGGTGGTGCGCGACACCGCGTCGCTGGGCGTGACCTACCTGTCGCTGGCGCTGATCATCATGGGCGTGGGCTTCCTCAAGCCGAACATCTCCACCATCGTCGGCAAGCTGTATGCCCAGGACGATCCGCGCCGCGACTCCGGCTTCTCGCTGTTCTACGCCGGCATCAACCTCGGCGCGCTGTTCGCCTCGCTGGTGTGCGGCTTCCTCGGCGAAGCCTACGGCTGGCGCTACGGTTTCGGTGCTGCCGGGATCGGCATGCTGCTCGGCCTGGGCATGTTCCTGTGGGGCCAGAAATACCTGCACGGCCATGCCGAGCCGGCGCAACCGGCGCTGCTGCGCCAACGCGTGGCCGGGCTGCCGCGCGAATGGGCGATCTACCTGGTCGCGGTACTCGGCGTGCTGCCGGTGGCCTGGCTGATGTGGGCCGCGGCCAACGGCGCCTTCAGCCTGGGCGGCGAGATCTCGCTGGCCTTGCTGCTGATGCTGGTGGTACTCGGCGCCGTGCTGTTGTGGTTCGCCTGGTTCACCGGCACCCAGTGCACGCCGGTGCAGCGCCAGCAGATGATCGCGCTGATGGTGCTGATCGCGATGGCGCTGGTGTACTTCACCTTGTACGAGCAGACCTACGGTTCCTGGGTCACCTTCACCGACCGGCTGATGACCAAGGACATCGTGCCGTCGCTGGTGATCCGCACCGGCACGCCGCTGCCGTGGTCGATCGCCTCGTTGCTGCTGGCGCCGCTGGGCTTCGTCGCCGCGGCGTCGCTGTCCGACCGCAATCCGGCGTCGGCCGCGCCGCGCCTGCTGTTCATCGCGGTCAGCGTGCTGATGCTGCTGCTCCTGGTGCGCGACTGCCTGGTACTGCCGCAGACCGCCGGTTCGCTGACCTACCTGGGCGCGTTGTTCCTGGTGCTGCTGGCGCCGCTGTTCGCGGCGCTGTGGGCGTGGCTGGAACGGCGCGGCCTGGAGCCATCCAAGCCGTCCAAGTCGGCCATGGGCCTGTTGTTGGCGGGATTGTCGTTCGTGCCGCTGGCGCTGGCCGCGCAGCAGGTCGGCGTCAGCGGGCAGATGGCCAGCGTGTGGTGGCTGGTGCTGGCCTATCTGGTGCTGGAAGCAGGCGAGATGTGCCTGTCGCCGGTCGGCCTGTCGGCGGTGACCCAGCTCGCGGTGCCGCGCGTGGTCAGCCTGATGATGGGCACCTGGTTCCTGGCCACGGCGTTCTCCGAAGCGCTGGCTGCGCTGTTCGGCAAGCTCGCCGCGATCGACGTGCCCGAAGGCGAAACGCTGAACATCGCCGACGCCGCCGCCAAGTACGCGCACCTGTTCTGGCTGATGCTGTGGATCGGCGTGGGCTGCGCGGTCCTGGCGTTCCTCGCCGCTCCCCTGTTGCGGCGCATGATGCACGGGGTGCGCTGAGCGGGTGCGTGCGGCACCCATCGGCAGGCGCGGCGACGGCATGCGCGATGCCTTCGATGGCAAGGATCGGCAGGAAAGGTCATCCCGCGTGTTGCGACGATATTCAAGTCGGGCCGGATCGCCACACGGGCAATCCGGCCGTCCGTCGCTCGGTCGATTGCCGCTTACGGCGGTGCGCAGGCTTTGCCTGCGCACCGCCCAGTGACGTGCCCAGGAACCCCAGCAGGCGGGTGTAGAACTCGCGGCGTTGCATCTTCAGATGCAGATCGGCAATTGACGCGCTTGATTCCATATTTTTAGACGAGACTGTGGCCCGGCCGTCCAAACTTGTCATGCCATGGACACAGTGCTAGGTTCTGTCCGTCGCCGCATGGCGATATTCAGGAAGAGGAGCTTCGTGATGAAAATTCAAGATGCCAAACTTGAGAAACAAGATTCCCAATCCAACCCGTTCGCCATTCAGCTCGACGAGCCCATGCAAAATATCGCGGCGCCGGGCGTCTGCGAGATGAAGCCATATCTTGGCGAAGATTCCCGCTGGTACTCGGTACAGCCAGGCGGCTGAAACGACGGCGCTTCCATCAAGACGTCGCGACAAAGAACGCCGCCATCAGGCGGCGTTCTTTTGTTCGAAAACGCGATGACCGCACGACACCGATCGCAGGCAGCCGAGTAGCCATGATCAAGGCCAACATTGCTTTTTCCGACCTGGCGCAACCGCCGATGTGGCAGAACAACACCCTGTGTCTCGGGAACAGCCAGATTGCGCCGTACTGTCACTCCGCTGTGGAAACCGTCGTGGTCCGCACCCAGGGACAGTGGTTCGCCACGGTGCGCGAGCGTTGCAGGGATGTCGAATGGGAAAAAAACGCGACGGGTGCATTGGTCGATGCCGATCGATTCAACCAACTATACAAAGAGGCCCTTCTATGGCCGCTTGATTATCTGATGATCGAAGTGGCTCAGGCCGGATGCCGACTGAAGTTGCGCGCAGGTCTTCTCGGATCGGCGCCAGTCTATTGCCGGCTCACCGATGACACAGCAGAAATCTCCTATGATCTGGCCGACTTTTTTTCCCGGCCCACAACCATTGATCTGGAGATGGCCAGTCGGCGCCTCGCACTCGGCGCAGATTATTCCGCGAGGCAATTATGTTCTGGCGTTCTCATGCTGACAGAACGCGCCACGCTTTACGCGGAGCCAGGCAAGGTACGTTACGTCTATCCTTCGCCTGCTGAAACCGTATCGCCTTCCGAAGAAGCATTGATCGACCACGGCATAGAGCAATTCGAGCAACTGTTGCATCGTGCGGTTTCGATTCGACCCGCGTCGAAGCAGATGGCCGTCGAGTTGAGTGGGGGCATGGACTCGGCGACCGTTGCGTGCGCCCTGACCCGATCGCATGACAACATCGCAAGCCTGGGGATCTTGCTCGATGAGGGATACAGTCATACCCAGGCCAAACGCCGCCGCATGCTTGTCGAAAAGCTAGGCCTTCGCGATACGAGCGTAAATATCGATTCATTCCCGCCGACGCTCGATCTACAGCCAAGCGCGAGCCGACCGGACTATCCACTTGCCGAGTTCTATCTCGAAGCGTTCGAAAGTTTGTGGGACAGCGCGCAAGCGCAAGGCAGCGAACGGCTTTTCACCGGCCTTGGCGGAGACCAGCTGTTCCCGACTTACCGGAATGAGGACCATCCCACCGGCAGCCAGAGTGGCATTGTGGCCGCAGAAGCCAAGCGTCGCGCGGAATTGTTGTTGACGCCCCGAGCGCTCAGTTCATCACGGTCGGTCAATGGATTTGACGCTCCCGTCGGCCCGTTATCTGCATCGGTGCTGGCTTCGAGTATGTGTCAGGCTCCCCATCTGCTCCGGCGAGGTCTTTGGCCGGTCAATCCGTTAAGCGATCCACATTTGGTTTCTTTTTGTCGGCGCCTGCCTCTTGAGAGCCGCAAAGACCGGGAAACGATGTGGCGGTATTTACGGGCCAACGTAGGCGAAATATTTCCACGCAACTATTGCAAAGAAACCTTCGCCCATGTTCTCCCTGAATTGATCGCCCATCACGCCAAGACGATCGCCATGCAGCTGCGCGAGTGCGCCCTTGCCGACTTGGGCCTGGTCGACCGAGACGCTGTACTCCAACTGCTGGACGAGTTGGTGGCGACGCGCGCACGTCCGCTGACGGCGCCGTTGATCTCGTTCCTTTGGCTGGAGCGCTTCGTTCGGCAGCTTGCCTGACGATTCCATCCAGCGGCGTCGAAGCCGCTTTCCCGGCGTGCGCAGATGCAGCTGCACGACGCTGCCGCAACGGCCGGTGGTATGTAATGCAGCGGCCCGTTCTCTGCTGCCAGATACCCCCGGCGTTCGCCTTGGAAAAGCGCGCCCTGCGGCGTGGATTTTCGCGCAGGACGTCAGTTGGTCGCGCCGGGCTACTGGGCCCAACCGGCGGCGGTGCGGTCCGGCACTGCGCCGGACCGCACCGATGTCGCGCGCCTGTCGCATAGCGCCTCGGCGCGCATCCTCAGGCGACAGCCGCTTACGGCTTTGCTGACGCTAGCGCACCGCCCAGCGACGTGCCCAGGAACGCCAGCAGGCGGGTATAGAACTCGCGGCGGTGCTCTTCGGCGTAGAAGCCATGGCCCTCGGTCGGGACGTAAAGCGTCTCCACCGGCACCCCGGCCTTTTTCAGCGCCGCCCCCATCTTCTTCGCCGCCTCGAAATGAAACCACACTGCACGGTTTATTATTAGAAGCGAATGTTCCCGCCACCAAGAAAAATGTACAGTTGGGTTCACTTTAGGAGGCGCAATGAAGGTTCGGACCGAGGCCCGACGCGAGGCCATCGTCGAGGCGGCGACGCAACTGTTCCAGGAACTGGGCTATGAGCGCGCCTCGATGAACGAACTGTCGAAACGGCTGGGCGGCTCCAAGGCCACCCTGTACGGCTATTTCGCGTCCAAGCAGGAACTGTTCGGCGCGGTGGTCCGCGCCGCGGCGACCGTGCATCTGTCAGACGCGATCCGGCGCTTGCAGGCGCCCCTGCCCGGCAAGAGCGACCTGCATGCGATGCTGTTGCGCTTCGGCGAATGCATGCTGCAGGTGGTGAGCAATGATGCGGTCGCCATCGCGGTCTACCGCATGGTGGTGGCCGAGGCCGGCCGCTCCGAGGTCGGACAGCTGTTCTACCAGGCCGGTCCCAGCGAATCGGTGGTAGCGGTGGCCGCGGTGCTGGAAGCGGCGATGGCGCGCGGCGAACTGCGCCAGACCGATCCGACCATCGCCGCCCTGCACTTCCTGGCGCTGCTCACCGCGGAAGTGGACGTGCGCATCTACCAGCGCGATCCGCCGCCGCTGGCGCCAGCGCTGGTGCGCAAGATGGCGCAACGCGCGGTCGAGCAGTTCCTGCTCGGTGCGGCACCGCGACAGGAGATCAGTGCCGCGGCACGCCCGGCCGGCAAACCTGCGGCGCGCAAGCGCGTGCGCGCCTGAGCACGGCGTGCGCCATCGCGATGTTTCGCGCCGCGCTGCGCTGCGCGATGCCACGCCACTGCACTATCGGGGACTGCGCCAACACTCCCCGTTCCGCCCTGCCGTCACCTACTCCCTCGGCGCAGCAGTCGATCCGCGCAACATCAATCTGAAATCCAGCGTCTGCTGAAGCGGCACGTCCACATTTTCGATGATGGCAAGCAGCAGGTTGACTGCGCGGATACCGATCTCGCGCATGGGTTGGCGGATGGTCGTCAATGGCGGCGTGAGGTAACTAGACGACGCCAGGTCGTCGAAGCCGACAATGGACAGGTCGTCCGGCACGCGCAAGCCCAGGTCCCGGCAGGCCGCTAGGGCGCCCAGCGCCATCTGGTCGCTGAAGCAGAAGATCGCGGTCGGCACCGGCGCGCGGGCCAAGAGCGCCATCGCTGCCGCATGCCCGGATTCCACGGAGAAATCGCCCGGCACCACGCTCAGGTTGCGCAGGCGGCCGCGCGCCTTGCCGGCGGCGCGGGCCCCTTCCAGTCGCTGCTGGTGCAGGGGATTGTCGGACGGGCCGCCCACCACGGCGATCCGCTCGTGCCCCAGTCCGTACAGGTGTTCCATCACCGCGCGCGCGGCGGCCGCGTTGTCGATGTGGACGCTGGGGATGCCCAGCGCCGGGTCGAACTCGCAGCCGTTGACCACCGGCGCGGCGGTGCCCAACTGCTTGACGATCTCGCGCGCCGTCGGCGGGAGGCGGTGCCCCAGCACGATCAGCCCGTCCGCTTCGTTGCGCCGGAGCATCTGCGCGTAGCGCTCCTCGCGGTCGGGCTGGTGCTGGGTATCGCCCAGCAGGACCGCGTAGCCGACGGCCTGCGCCGCTTCCTCCGCGCCCTGCAGGATCTGCGCGAAGAATGGATTGGCGATGTCCGGCACGGTGACCAGGATCTTGCCGCTGCGCTGGGTCTTGAGCGTCCTGGCGACCGTGTTGGGGACATAGCCCAGCGCGGCGGCGGCCTGCTCGATGCGCGTGCGCGTGGCCGGCAGGACTTTTTCCGGCCGCGAAAGCGCGCGCGACACCGTGCCGGCGGAGACGCCGACGTGCTTTGCGATGTCGTAAATGGTGGCCATGAGGTCAGCTCTTCTTTCTGCTGTGCAGTGCACAACGGGTCTTGCGGGAGGCGATGCTACGATAATGCAATCGATTGCATCAGGGCGAATCACGTTGAAGACGCTCAAGGGTCCGGCGCTGTTTCTGGCGCAGTTCATCGGCGACACACCTCCCTTCGATCGCTTGGACACGCTGGCCGAGTGGGCCGCGGGCCTGGGCTATTCTGGCGTACAAGTACCGACCAGCGCGCCCCACCTGTTCGATCTGGCCCAGGCCGCGCAGAGCCAGGCGTACTGCGACGACGTCGCCGGCATGCTGGCCGGGCACGGCCTGCAGATCACAGAGCTATCCACCCACCTGCAAGGACAACTGGTCGCGGTCCATCCCGCCTACGACGAGCTGTTCGACGGCTTCGCACCGCCGGACAAGCGCGGCGATCCCGCTGCTCGCCAGGCCTGGGCGGTGGAGCAGTTGCTGTTGGCCGCCAAGGCCAGCCAGCGCCTGGGGCTGACGGCGCATGCCACGTTCTCCGGTGCGCTGGCCTGGCCTTACTTCTATCCCTGGCCGCAACGCCCGCCCGGGCTGGTGGAAGAAGCCTTCGCCGAACTCGGCCGTCGCTGGCGCCCCATCCTGGATGCCTTCGACGCCTGCGGCGTGGACCTGTGCTTCGAGATCCACCCGGGCGAGGACCTGCACGACGGTGCGACCTTCGAGCGCTTCCTCGAGGTGGTCGACCATCACCCGCGCGCCAAGATCCTGTACGACCCCAGCCACCTGCTGCTGCAGCAGATGGACTATCTCGGCTTCATCGACCGGTATCACGCGCGCATCGGCATCTTCCACGTCAAGGACGCCGAATATCGCCCCAGTGCGCGCAGCGGCGTCTATGCCGGCTACCAGGACTGGATCGATCGTCCGGGACGGTTCCGTTCGCTCGGAGACGGCCAGATCGACTTCAAGGCGATCTTCTCGAAGTTCGCGCAATACGATTTCCCGGGCTGGGCGGTGCTGGAGTGGGAGTGCTGCCTGAAGCATCCGGAAGACGGCGCACGCGAGGGTGCCGCGTTCATCCGCGAGCACATCATCCGGGTGACCGAACGCGCCTTCGACGACTTTGCCGACAGCGGCGCCGATCCGGAATCGCTGCGCCGCATGCTGGGGACCTGAGCCGATACCGCCCTGGGAGGGGAAGCCATGACGTACACCATGCCGCGCTTGGGCGCGATGATGTTTCTGCAGTTCTTCATCTGGGGGGCATGGTTCGTGACCCTGGGCACGTACCTGGTGCAGGGCCCCCTGCACGCCAGCGCGAGCCAGGTGGCGACGGCCTTCCTCAGCCAGTCCATCGGCGCCATCGTGGCGCCGTTCCTGGTCGGCTTGATCGCGGATCGCTACTTCGCGGCGCAGCGCATCCTCGCGGTGCTGCACCTGGCCGGCGCGGTGCTCATGTGGCTGGCGTCCACGGCGACGAGCTTCGGCATGTTCTCCGCCTGCGTCATGGGGTACATGCTGCTGTTCATGCCGACGCTGGCACTGGCCAACAGCGTGGCGATGCGGCACATGCAATCGCCGGAAAAGCAGTTTCCGCCGGTGCGGGTGGCCGGCAGCGTCGGCTGGATCGTGGCTGGCGTGCTGATCGGCTGGCTGGGCTGGGAACAGGCGCACCGGCTCGAGCTGACGTTCCGGATGGCGGCGCTGGCATCGCTGGCCCTGGGCCTGTATGCCTTCACCCTGCCGCACACGCCGCCGCTGGCGCAACAGCGCGACGCCGGGCTGGGGCAGGTCCTGGGACTGGACTCGCTGCGGCTGCTGAAGTCGCGCTCCTATTTGGTGTTCTTCCTGGCGTCCATCGCCATCTGCATCCCGCTGGCGTTCTACTACAACTTCACCAACCCGTATCTCAACGATCTGGGCGTGCGCGGCGCGGCCGGCCTGCAGTCGCTGGGCCAGGTGTCCGAAGTGCTGCTGATGCTGGCCATGCCGTTCCTGTTCGTGCGGCTTGGCGTCAAAACCATGTTGGCGGTGGGCATGGCCGCGTGGGTGCTGCGCTACGCGATGTTCGCCTTCGGCGATGCGGGCGGCGGTTTCTCCTTGCTGGTGATCGGCATCGTGTTGCACGGCATCTGCTACGACTTCTTCTTCGTCACCGGCCAGATCTACACCGACGCGCATGCCGGCCCCGCCGCGCGCAGCAGCGCGCAGGGCTTCATCACCCTGGCCACGTACGGCGTGGGCATGTTGATCGGCACGTTTTTGTCCGGCGCGGTCGTGGAGCACTACACCACGGCGGCGGGCCCGGACTGGCAGCAGATCTGGCTGTTCCCGGCAGGCGTGGCGCTGGTCGTGCTGATCGCCTTCCTGCTGCTGTTCCGCGACCGGCCGGTCGTCGCGGCCGCGCCCTCCACGCATTGAGAGCCCACCGATGAGCAAGCTCGGAATCGCCATCGTCGGCACCGGCATGATCGGCGCCGTGCATCGTCGCGCGGCGCTACTGGCCGGTGCGCAGGTCCGCGGCGTCGCCGCCTCTTCCCCGCAACGCGCACGCGAGGTGGCGCAGTCGTGGAATGTGCCGCGCGCCTATCGCGACATCGAGGACGTGATCGCCGATCCGCAAGTGCAGGTCGTGCACGTCTGCACGCCCAACCATCTGCACCGCGCCATGGCGCAGGCGGCGCTGCAAGCCGGCAAGCACGTGATCTGCGAGAAGCCGCTGGCCACGACCTTGCAGGACGCCCAGGCCTTGGCGGCATTGGCCGCCTCGACCGGACTGGTCGCCACGGTGCCCTTCGTCTACCGCTACCACCCGGTGGTGCGCGAGGCGCGCGCACGCATCGCGCAGGGCGACCTGGGGCCGCTGCGCCTGATCCACGGCAGCTATTTGCAGGACTGGCTGCTGGACCCCGCCAGCAACAACTGGCGCGTGGACCCGGCACTGGGCGGCGCCTCGCGCGTGTTCGCCGACATCGGCTCGCACTGGTGCGACCTGGTGGAATGGGTCGGCGGCGAGCGTTTCGTCGAGGTCAGCGCGGCGTTCGCCACCGTGATCGCCGAGCGAGGCGCCCTCACCGGGCAGAGCTTCACCACGCCGGCGGCGGGCGGCGCGATGCAGGCGGTCTCGAGCGAGGACGTGGCCGCGGCGATGTTCAGAACCGGCGCGGGCACGCTGGCGTCGTTGACGGTCAGCCAGGTCTCGGCGGGACGCCGCAATCGCCTCTGGTTCGAGATCGATGGCGCCAGGGCCAGCGTGGCGTTCGACCAGGAGGACGCGGAACGCTTGTGGATCGGCCTGCCCGACCAGCGCGAGGAAATCTTCGTGCGCGGGCCGGGTGCCGGCAGTGCCGAACAACGCCGGCTGGCGGTGCTGCCGGCCGGGCACGCGCAGGGCTACGGCGATTGCTTCGAGGCGTTCGTCGCCGACACCTATCGCGCCATCGAAGGCGAGCGGCCGGAAGGCCTGCCCACCTTCGAAGACGGGGTGCGCTCGGCGCTGATCGTCGATCGCGTCATCACATCGGCCAGGACGCGCGCCTGGACATCCATCGATTGAATCTCGGGAGGATTTCTTGATGAACACCCCTACACGCAGGACCGCGACCCTCGCACTGCTGCTGCTCGTCGCCCTGCCCGCCTTTGCACGCGACGCCGCTGGCCCGCAATCGCCCATCGCGGTGCAGATGTACTCGCTGCGCAACGCCGGCTCGCTTGAGCAACAGCTGAAGATCGTCCACGACGCGGGCGTGGGCGCGGTGGAAACGGTCGGCACGCAGAACGTCAGCGCGGTGGAACTCAAGCAACTGCTGGACAAGTATTCGATCAAGGCGATCTCGTCGCACGTGCAACTGGCCGATCTGCGCAAGGACCTGGACGCCGCAGTCGCCTTCAACCGATCGATCGGCAACACCACGCTGGTAGTGCCTTACCTGGACCAGAAGGATCGGCCGACCGATGCCGCGGGCTGGACCGCATTGGGCAAGGAACTGGGCCAACTCTCGAAGCGGGTGCGGGCCAAGGGCATGCGCCTGGCCTACCACAACCACGACTTCGAACTGGTCGACTTCGATGGCAAGACCGGCCTGGAACTGCTGTTCGCAGCGGCCGGCCCCGATCTGCAGACCGAGCTGGACCTGGCCTGGGTCGCGCGCGCGGGCTACGACCCGGCGGTGATGCTGGGCAAGTTCAAGGGCCGCATGTTCGCGGTACACGCCAAGGACAACGCACCGAAAGGCCAGGCCGAGGACGAGGGTGGTTTCGCCGCCGTGGGCCAGGGCGTGCTCGACTGGAACGCGATCCTGCCTGCCGCGGCGGGTGCCGGCGTGCGCTGGTACATCATCGAGCACGACCGTCCGCGCGATCCGGCCGCGGTCGTCCAGACCGGCGCCCACTACCTGCGTGCACACCTGCCCGCCAGCACACAGCGCTAGCACGCGAAGGAGCCCCACTTGAAAACGATTCTGACAGTGGCCGTGGCTCTGCTGGGGGCGACGCTTGCGACCACGGCGTGGTCCAAGGACGATCCTGCGGCCGGCGCGAAGCTCTACGCCACGAACTGCACCGCCTGCCACGGCGCCGATCGCGCGGGCATTCCAGGCGCGTTCCCCGCGCTCACCGACGTGGGCAAGCGGCTGGAATCGGCGCAGATCAAGGAGAAGATCAGCAAGGGCGGCGGATTGATGCCGCCCTTTCCGCAGCTGTCGCAACAGGATCTCGACAACATCGCCAGCTTCCTGGCGCAATAGAACGCAGGCGCCGGCTGCGCGCCGACGCTACAGCTCGCGCACCCAGATGTTGCGGTAGCTGACCTTGGAATCGTGCTCCTGCAGGGAGATCGGCGCGCACGCATGCGGCGCGTACGAAGGCGCGCCGATGTACTCGGTCTTGCCCGACAGGACGGTGTCGTCCTGCACCAGCACGCCGTTGTGCAGCACGGTGATGCGGGCGGGTGAAGTAAGCCCGCCTCCCTGCGAGAAGCGCGGCGCCTTCCAGATGATGTCGTAGGCCTGCCACTCGCCCGGCGCACGCGAGGCGTTCACCAGCGGAATGGCCTGCTTGTAGATCGCGCCGGCCTGGCCGTTGGCATAGGTCGTGTTGTTGTAACTGTCGAGCACCTGCAACTCGTACAGTTCCTGCAGGAAGATGCCGCTGTTGCCCCGCTGCTGGCCGTCGAAACCGCCGGTCGCGGTGGGCGTGCGCCACTCGACATGCAGCTGGATGTCGCAGAAGCCCTGCTTGGTCCGGATGCCCTTGCTTCCCGGAACCACGGTCAGCGCACCGTCGGCGACGCTCCAGGGCACGCGTCCGCCCTGCTCCGACTCCCAGGCGGAGAGATCCTTGCCACCGAACAGCACGATCGCGTCGGAGGGCGCGCGGCCCGCGGGCGTGGCCACGATCGCTGGCACGGGCTTCCACACCTCGGTCTTCGCCGGATCGCGCGACGGGTCGCCGCTGGCCTGCGCGAACGCGGGCGCCGTGGCCAGCAGGCAGGCCGCCATCAGGAGGGGTCTGGTCATTGTGTTTCCGGGGAAGTGGCGCATGGGCGAGTCGTTGCGGTCCATCAGTTGGTCGCCCAGGCGGGCGTACCGGGGGCATAGGCCAGGTCGCCGTCGTAGCGACCCGGCACGGCGACGTAGCGCAGCACGTCGGTCGCGGCGACCTTCGAGGTGAAGAAGCTGAAGATGGCCAGCTGCTTGATCATCGTGAAGTGATGCGGCATCGCGTCCGCCATTTTGGCGGTGCCGGTATCGGTCATTGCAACGACGTGTTTCCTGGCTTCCGCATCCAGGGCGCGCAGCAGCTCGGTGCGCGCCTGCGGCGCGAGCGACACGAAGCGGCCGCCGGCGCGTTTGTCGATCTCGGCCAGGCCGGCGCGGAACGTCGCCTGTTGCTGGGCGGTGTAGCAATCGGTGACGAATTGCGCCATGAACAAGCCGACGCCGGCGTCCTTCGCCCCCGGCGTTTCAGTCCGCGGCAGGATGGTCTCGGCGATCTCGTCCAGCATGCCGACATCGGCCGCGGAGAAGGCATTGTTCGCCCCCTCGACCGGCGCCTGTGCACGGCCCAGCGCGGGCAGGCCGATCATGGCCGCGCCCGTGGCAGCGACGATCATCTTCAGCAGTTCGCGGCGTTCCATCACAGGTTCCCCGCTTTCAACTCGCGCACCGCGTGGTCCGCTGCCCGTGCGGTCAGCGCCATGTAGGTCAGCGACGGATTCACGCAGGCGCTAGAGGTCATGCAGGCGCCGTCGGTCACGTAGACGTTGGGCGCGTCCCAGACCTGGTTGTGCTGGTTCAGCACGGAATTCTTGCGGTCACGGCCCATGCGCGCGGTGCCCATCTCGTGGATGCCCTTACCCGGGGCGTAGTCGTCATCGTGCATTTTCACGTCCTTCACGCCGGCGGCCTCCAGCATCTCCGCGGCATCGGCGGCCATGTCCTTGCGCATGGCCTTTTCGTTCGCGCGCATGGACACGTCCATCGCCAGCACCGGCAGCCCCCATTTGTCCTTGCGCTGCGGATCCAGGCGAATCGTATTGTCGTGGTGAGGCAGCATTTCGCCGAAGCCGGTCATGCCGATGCGCCAGTCGCCCGGCAGGGTCAGCGCGTCCTTCAGGTCGGCGCCGATGTTCAGTTCGGCGATCTCGCGCGACCAGCCGGTGCGGCTGGCGCCGCCCTGGTAGCCGAACCCGCGCAGGTAGCCGCGCCTGTCCGCGGCGACGTTGCGGAAACGGGGAATGTAGAAGCCGCAGGGACGACGTCCGAAGTAGTACTTGTCTTCGTAGCCCTCGACCCGGCCGGAGGCGCCGGCGCCGAAATGATGGTCCATCACGTTGTGCCCAAGCTCGCCGGACGAAGAGCCCAGCCCGCCTTCCCAGACATCGGTGGCCGAGTTCATCAGCAGCCAGCTCGAGTTGAAGGAGGACGCATTGAGGAAGATGACGTTGGCCGTGTACTGGTAGGTCTGTCCGCTCTCGGCATCGATGATCTCCACGCCGCGCGCACGCTTGCGGTCCTTGTCGTAGAGCACTTCCTTGACGATCGAGAAAGGCCGCAAGGTCAGGTTGCCGGTCTTCATCGCCGCCGGCAGCGTCGCCGACTGGGTCGAGAAGTAGGCGCCGTAGGGACAGCCCAGAATGCACTTGTTGCGATACTGGCAGTTGACGCGGCCCTGCTCGACCTTGGGCTCGGTGATGTTCGCGGTGCGCGAGTGGATCAGGTGTCTGGTCCCGCCAAAGGCCTTCTTGATCCGCGCGGCCACGTCCTTCTCGACGATGTTCAACGGGATCGGCGGCAGGAACTCGCCGTCGGGCAACACGTCCAGGCCCTCGCGCGTGCCGGCGATGCCGGCGAACTTCTCCACGTAGTCGTACCAGGGCGCGATGTCGGCGTAGCGGATCGGCCAATCGGTGGCGATGCCGTCCTTGAGGTTCGCCTGGAAATCCAGGTCCGACAGGCGATAGCTCTGCCGTCCCCACATCAGCGAGCGACCGCCCACGTGATAGCCGCGGTACCAGTCGAAGCGCTTGGTCTCGGTGTAGGGCGATTCCTTTTCGTTGGCCCACATGCCCTGCAGGTTCTCGACCAGGCCGTAGTCGCGCCGCAACACCGGATAGTCGGCCTGCATCGCTTGGGTCGGCCGGTTGTGGTGCGGGAAATCCCACACCTCCTTCATCGCGTTGACATAGTCCTTGACGTGCTCGATGTTGCGTCCGCGTTCCAGCATCAGGACCTTGAGGCCCTTCTCGGTCAGCTCCTTCGCCGCCCAACCGCCACTGATTCCCGAGCCAACGACGATGGCGTCGTAATGATTGTCTGCCATGGGTTCTACTTCACCTGGGTGGATAGCGTTTCAGACGTCGCACAGGCGGATCGCCTCGCGCAGCGAGCCAACGGGATCCGGCGCAGTAGGAATGAATTCCTGCGCCAGATAGCCATCGAAACCGGTCGCGCGGATCGCGCGACAGATGGCGGGATAGTGGAGTTCCTGATCGTCTCCGATCTCGTGCCGGCCAGGCACGCCCGCGGTGTGGTAATGCTTGAAGCAAGCGTGATGCTTGCCGATGGTGGCGATGACGTCGCCCTCCATGATCTGCATGTGGTAGATGTCGTACAGCAGGCCGAAATGCTCCGAGCCGATCCGCCGGCACAGTTCGACGCCCCATGCGGAGTGGTCGCACAGGTAGTCGGGATGATCGACCTTGGAGTTCAGCAGCTCCATCACCAGCACGACGCCGCGCTGCTCCGCATGCCCAAGGATGCGCTTGAGTCCCGCTTCGGCATTGGCCATCCCTTCCTGGGGATCCATGCCATTGCGGTTGCCGGAAAAACAGATCAGGTTGCGATAACCGGCATCGGCCACCAGGTCGATGTGCCGCGTGTAGCGCTCGACCAACTGGTCGTGGAACTGGCTGCCGGCGAAGCCCTTGTCCAGGCCGATCTCCGCGCCGTTGCACATCGCGCTGTACACGCCATTGGCCTTCAGCGTGGGCCAATCCGCCGGCCCGACCAGATCGATAGCGGCGAAACCGATGCCTTTCACCGTCTGGCAAAGCTGGGCGATCGACTGCTGCGGAAACGTCCAGCGCGCGACGGAATGCTTCAGGTTGCCCTTGCGCGGCGCGGCAGCGGCAAACGCAGGCAGCATGCTCGCAGCGCCCAGGCCTAGGCTCCCGGCGACAGCAACGCGCAGCGCATCGCGCCGCGTGAACCCCGGGGCCGGCGCCGGTCCGATCGAATGGATAGACATTCGCTTTCCGGCCTCCCAACCGGTCTCAAACGCTGAGGATTTACCGCGATGCAATCGATTGCACCATAAAGGAGGCAATCGTTTTTTTGCAAGACGCAGTGCACGAAAACCCATGCTGCAGGGCACAACGCGCGTCGCGGCAGCCGCTGCAGGGCGGGAGATGGAGTTTTTCGGGCGGCGCACGGACGTGGACTATCGGATGTGCAGCGGAAAGGGGCTGGCAGCCCGCGAACTACGAATGCGCGCGGGATGAGTGCGCCTTTGACACGTCGCGATGGCGACCTGCGCGTCCATCCAAGCGATGGCGCGTCGATTCGCTGTTTGCCATGAAAACTCATTGCGCAAAAGAAAAGCCCCGTAAAAACGGGGCTCTCTTCAGATCTTCATCAACACGTGCAACAGGTGTCGCTCAGAACGGGATATCGTCGTCCGCGAAATCGTCCATCGGCGCGGACTGCTGCGGCGCCGGCTGTTGCCGGCGCGGCGCATAATCCTGGCCACCGCCGCCCTGCCCGCTGCCGCCCTGGTTCGGGCGTTCCTGGCGCGGTGCGGCCGCACGCTGCGGGCGATCGCCGCCCATGCCGGCACCACCACTGCCGCCGCCTTCGCGACCGCCCAGCATCTGCATCTCGTCGGCGACGATGTCGGTGGAATACTTCTCCACGCCGTCCTGGCCGGTGTACTTGTCGTAGCGGATCGAGCCTTCGACGTAGACCGAGCTGCCCTTGCGCAGGTACTCGCCGGCGATCTCGCCGAGCTTGCCGAAGAACACCACGCGGTGCCATTCGGTGCGCTCCTGCTGGTTGCCGTCCTTGTCCTTGCGCACGCTGGTGGTGGCCAGGCTGATGCGGGTGATCGCCATGCCGGCCTGGGTGTACTTGGTGTCGGGGTCGTTGCCGAGGTTGCCGACGAGGATGACTTTATTGATGCCGCGGGCCATGGAATTCTTCCGTTCGGGGTGGTGAACCCGCTCGGGCGCGGGCATGTCGGATAGGATCGCCCGCTCGGAAACGGGCACAGACAGTGAATTATACCGGGCTGGCGGCGGATATCAGCCTTCCCCTGGTTCAGGCGTCAGGCGAGCCCTCGCCGGGGTGGCCTATAATCCCTGCATTCCCCCTAGTCCGACCGCATGAGCCTCGCCGAAGACCTCCGCCCCGCCCTGGGGCTGCCTCAGATCCAGGCGCTGGCCGCGCCCGACATGAGCGCCGCCGATGCCCTGATCCGCCGCCGTCTGGCCTCGGACGTGGTGCTGATCAACCAGATCGCCGAGCACATCGTCTCCGCAGGCGGCAAGCGCCTGCGGCCGATGCTGGTGATGCTGGCCGGGCGCGCCTGCGCCGGCGGCGGGCCGGTGCACCACCAGCTGGCGGTGATCGTCGAGTTCATCCATACCTCGACCCTGCTGCACGACGACGTGGTCGACGAGTCGGACCTGCGCCGCGGCCGCAGCACCGCCAATGCGCTGTGGGGCAACGCCCCTAGCGTGCTGGTCGGCGATTTCCTGTACTCGCGCAGCTTCCAGCTGATGGTCGAGCTGGACAGCATGCAGGTGATGCGGTTGCTCGCCGACACCACCAATCGCATCGCCGAGGGCGAGGTGCTGCAGCTGTTGCACGTGCACAACCCGGATACCGACGAGGCCGCCTACCTGCGCGTGATCGAGCGCAAGACCGCGGTGCTGTTCGCCGCCGGCACCCGGCTCGGGGCGATGGCCTCGGGCGCGTCCGAAGAGGTGCAGCAGCGCCTGTACGACTACGGCATGCACCTGGGCTATGCGTTCCAGATCGCCGACGACGTGCTCGACTACACCGCCGATGCCGCCGACCTGGGCAAGAACCTGGGCGACGACCTGGCCGAAGGCAAGGCCACCCTGCCGCTGATCCACGCGATGGCGCACGCCGACGACGCCACCCGCCAGCGCCTGCGCCATATCGTCGAACAAGGCGATGCCGACGCCATGCCGGAAGTGCTGGCGGCGATCCAGGCCAGCGGCGGGCTCGACTACAGCCGCCGCCGCGCAGCCGAATACGCCGCCGCCGCCGAACGCGCGCTGGACGGCCTGCCGGAAAGCGAGGCCGTGGCCGCGCTGCGCGGGTTGGCGCGCTACGCGGTCGAACGTAGGCATTGATCCGGCGCGCTGTGCGCGCCGGACGGGATTCGGGATTCGCAGAAGCGGCGATGCGGCTTCTGCAAATCCCCATGGTTCCGAAACGCGTGCTCCGCAGTCGAACTTAAGCGCTGATCCGACGCGCGCGCGTGCCCTGACAGGGTTGGGATTCGTAAAGCGCAGACCTGCCGCTTTTGCGAATCCCTAATCCCGAATCCCTAATCCCATCGCTCATCAAAGAAATCGTGCAGCATGCGAAAGGCACGCTTGGCCGCGCGCGGGTTGTATTGGCATCCCGGCGGGCTGTTGGCGTCGGCCTCGGCGAAGCAATGCACCGCGCCGCTGAAGTTGACGAACTGCCAGTCGGCGCCGGCACCGTTCATTTCCTGCTCGAAGGCGGCGATGTCGTCGCGGCTCACGCTCTTGTCGTCGGCGCCGTTGAGCACCAGCAGCGGCGTCTTGGCGCTCCCCGCGGCCGCCGGTGACGGCGTGGCCAGGCCGCCGTGCAGGCTGACCACGCCCGCCAGCGGCGCGCCGGCGCGGACCAGTTCCAGCACCGTGGTGCCGCCGAAGCAGAAGCCGACCGCGCCGATCCGTGCAGCGTCGAGCGGCGCCTTGCCGGCCTGCGCCTTCAGCACCTCGACCGCCTTCAATGCACGCGCGCGCAGCGTCGCCGGATCCTTCTTCAGCGCACCGGCGAACTGCCCGGCCTCGGCATCGTTGGCCGGACGCTTGCCCTTGCCGTAGACGTCGGCCAGCAGCACCACGTAGTCGTCGCCGGCGAGCTGTTTGGCTTTTTCGATCGCCGAGGCGTTGACCCCGCGCCAGTTCGGCACCATCACCAGGCCCGGGCGCTTGTCGTGGTCGGCATCGTCGTAGACCAGCACGCCGCTGAAGCTGTCCTTGCCGACCTTCCATTCGACCGGCTTGGCCTGCATCGCGGCCAGCGCCGGCAACGGCAGCGCCAAGGCCAGGCCCAGCAGGCCGATCCAGCGTATCGAACGAATGCGCATCGCGTCTCTCCCATTGGGACCAGCCGGCAGTCTAGAACGTTTTCTTTCGGCGATTTGCACACCTGTTGGTGCGACTCCGGGTGGCCTCGGGCCATCAGTCGCGACGGGCCTTACCGATAAAGCCCGTCGCGACTGAAGTCGCTCCCACAGACAGCGTCATCTCGATCGAAATGCTCCAGCCACGGCGTCTGGTCAGCGGCGCGCATGCCGGTTCGATGCAGGAGCAAACAGCTCAGGCGATGCCCAGCCCGGGAATCGCGCTGATCGCGTCAGGATCGAACCCGGCCAGTTCGGCGAAATGGCGGCCGCGCGCCACGTAGTCGCGGTAGGCGCCGAAGCTGGGCGCGCCCGGCGACAGCAGCACCACACCGCCGCCCTCGCCCAGCGCCGCGCGCGCCAATGCAACCGCCGCCGGCAGGTCCGCGGCGGCGTGCAGGCCGAAGCCGCCGGCGGCAGCCAGCGGCGCCAGCAGCGCGTGAATGCGCGGACCGTTGCTGCCCATGGTGACGATCTCCAGCGGCGCACCCTGGCGCATCGCCGTGGCGAAGTCCTGCCAGTCCAGGCCGCGGTCGTGGCCGCCGACCAGCAGCGCGATGCGGCGCCCGCGGAAACACTCCAGCGCCGCCAGCGTAGCGTGCGGCGTGGTGCTGATCGAGTCGTTGACGTAGGCCACACCGTCGCGTTCGCCCAGGGTCTGCAGTCGGTTCGGCAACGGACGGAAATCCGCCGCGGCCGGCGCCAGCGCCGCCGCGTCCAGACCCAGGGCCTCGATCGCCGCCAGCACCGCGCACAGGTTGCCGCGGTTGTGCCGGCCCGGCAGCGGCACGTGTGCGCTGTCGAACACCGCCACCTCGCCGCGATGCACGACATCGCCGCGCATGTGCCAGCCGTCCTCGCGATTGAACCAACGCACCTCGCTGTCCGGCAGCGCCAGCGCCGCCAGTTGCGGATCGGCGGCGTTGAGCAGCGCGATGCGCGGCCGCGCCTGGGTCACCAGCGCCAGCTTGTCTTCGACGTAGCGCGCCTGGCTGCCGTGCCAGTCCAGATGTTCCGGGAACAGGTTCAGCACCAGCGCCAGCTGCGGCCGCGCACCGCTGCGCGCCACGTCGCCGGTCTGGTAGCTGGACAGTTCGATCGCCCAGTATTGCGGCGGCTGCGCCGGGGCCAGCACTTCCAGCAGCGGCAGGCCGATGTTGCCGACCAGGCCAGTGCGGTGGCCGCCGGCGCGCAGCAGGTGCGCCAGCAGCGCGGTGCTGGTGCTCTTGCCCTTGGTGCCGGTGACGCAGACGCTGCCCGGCACCACGCCGTCGGCGTCCGCGTGCTCGGCGAACCACAGCGCGGTACCACCGATGAAGCGCGTGCCTTGCGCCGCGGCGGCTTGCGCCTCGGGCCGATACGGGCTGATCCCGGGCGACTTGATCACCACGTCGAACGCCGCCAGCCGCTCGGCGCTGGCCTCGGTCTCCACACGCAGCGCCGGGTCGCCGAGCGCGACGAGCGCCGGCGCTTCGTCGGCCGAGCAGAACACCATCAGCGGCTGCGAATCCCCAATTCCAAATCTCGATTCCCTGCCGCGCACCGCGGCATAAGCCGCCCGACCCTCGCGGCCCCAGCCCCACAGCGCGACGCGCAACCCCTCAAGCTGCGAAATTCGCACGCACGCGTTCCCACAGCTCGGCCGGAATGCGGTGCTGCGTGTCCAGCGCCAGCAGCGGTTCCACGCGCAGGTCGCCGGCCTCCAGCTGCGGCTGAATCTCGCGGATGAAACGCGCCACCAGCACGTCTTCCTTCCATTCCGCGCGCGCCGCCAGGGTGGCCATCGCCGCGCGCGATTCGCGGCCCTCGCCGACGCATTCGAACGGCTTATGGTCCTGGAATTCCAGCAGCGCGTCGAAGCCCGGCGCCTGCGCCGCGTCGTCGAGCAGGTTGCGGCCGAAGATCCGCACCAGCCGCGTCTTCGGCATGAACGGGGCCAGCGCCAGGAACACGAAATGGCACTTCGGGCACACCCCGCACCAACGGTGCGCCGGGCGTTCGCCGAGGATGTGGAAGTTACGGTTGCAGCTGGAGAAATGCGCGTCGTAGTGGTCGTTCTTGGCGAACTGCCGCGCCACCGCCAGTTCCGACAGCGGGCGCAGCAGCGAGTAGTAGTGTAGGTCCGCGGCCACGTAGCGCTGCACCTGCGCGCCGAACGCCTGCTCGAACGCCCAGCCCTTGGACCACTGGTGGTTGACCTCGCCGGTGCCGGCGATCTGGCTGCCGTAGCTGGCCGAGTGCTCGTTGGAAAACACCACCTGGCCCGCGTCCTGCAGCAGCGCGGCGAACACCAGGATCGCCGAGTTCACCGCGGTCACCGGGATATGCCCGTTCCACGCGCCCTGCCGGTTCAGTTCGAACAGCTCCGGCGCCAGCGCGCGGCCGATGTTCAAGGTCGGCAGCGCGGTGCGCTCGGCGCAGGCGCGGATCAGCTGCGAGCCGCCGATCCAGGCCACGGTCTGCTCCACGCCGGCGGCGCGCAGCGCCTCGATGCTGACCAGCGAATCCTTGCCGCCGCCGATCGCGACCAGCGCGTGTGCGCGCAGACCCAGCGCCGCAGCGTCCTGCTCGTTGCCCGCGGTCGCCGGAAAACGGATCCGCTCGCGCAGATCCAGGCCGTTGCGGTAGGCGAATTCGCCCAACCCGTGCAGGTACACGCTGTCCAACAGCGCGGCGGTCTCGGCGTCGATCGCGTAATCGTCGATGGCGATCTGCGGCGGCACCGCGGCCTTGTAGTAACTGACCCCGGCGATCAGATGCAGCAGGCGCAGCGCGCGCTGCACCGCCTGCGCGCGTGCCGCGTCCAGCACGAACGGCGCGCCGGGCACGGTGATCGTCTCCACCAGTTCCGGGCCCTGGTCGAAGGCATAGACCAGGCGCGCGACGCCGCTGTCGGCGTCGAACGTACAGCGCACGAAGCGGAAGGTGGTGATCTGCTGTTTGTCGAAAGCGGTCATGGACTACCTGCAAGAACGCGCGTGCGACGCAAGTAGCGTCGGCACAGGAAAAATTCGATCATGGAAAACGGCAACGCCGCCCATAGCCATGGCAGGCAACCGAGCAGGAACGCCAGCGGAAACAGCTCCCAGTTCGAGCTCCTCTGCGTGGCATCGGCGGACGTCACGAACACCACCACGAGATACAACGTCAGCGCCGGCACATAACTGCACGCGCCCAGCAGCAGCGTGCGCAACGCCATCGCGCCCGCACGGCCGGCAGGCCAGCGGCGTTGCCAGCGCCATGCCAACCACGCGCCGGCGCCTGCCGCGATCAGCGCAGGCGCCAGCCATTTGAGGCTGTCGGCCCACTGCAACGGCAGGCTCGTGCCCGCCCGATCGGCCGCGGTGGCCAACATGATCGCCGCGCCGCCGGCGACGGCGCTGAGCGCAATGAACTCAGCCTGCGGGCGCATCGATCACGTCCTCCCGCGGCAGCTCGCGCTGGTTGTAGGTGCTGGCCATCGCGTAGCCGTAGGCGCCGGCGTCGGCGATCAGCATCACGTCGTCGGCCGCGGTGGCGGCGGGCAGGCGGCGGCGCTTGCCGAAGACGTCGCTGGATTCGCAGATCGGCCCGACCACGTCGAACACCGCATCGGCCTCGCGGTCCAGGCGGCTCAGGTTGGCCACGTCGTGCCAGGCGTCGTACAGCGCCGGGCGCACCAGCGCGTTCATGCCCGCATCCAGGCCGACGCGGCGGATGCCGTCCTTCTCGATCACCTGGGTGGCCCGGGTCAGCAGCACGCCGCATTCGGCGACCAGGTAGCGGCCCGGTTCGATCGCCAGGCGGAACGCCGGGTGCACCGCCTTGACCTCGGCCAGGCCTTGCGCCCAGGCATCGAGATCGAACGGCTCGTCGTCGGCGCTGTACGCGATCGGCAGGCCGCCGCCGATGTCGATGACTTCCACGCTGCCGATGCGGCGCGCGAAACCGGCCAGTTCGTCGCACATGCGCCGCCAGTGCTGCGCCGTCTCCACGCCGCTGCCCAGGTGCGCGTGCACGCCGACGATGCGGATCTCCAGGGTGCGCGCGACCTCGACGAATTCGTCCACCCGCGTCGCCGACAGGCCGAACTTGGAGGCCTTGCCGCCGGTGTTGACCTTCTCGTGGTGGCCGTCGCCATGGCCCAGGTCGATGCGCAGCCACAGGCTGCGACCGCGGAACAGCTCCGGCCAGCGCTGCAGCAGCTCGACGTTGTCCACGGTGACGGTCACGCCCAGCGCGAACGCGGCTTCGTACTCGGCCTTCGGCGCGAAGCTGGGGGTGAACAGCACGCGCCGCGGCGACAGCTCCGGCAAGGTGTCGAACACCCGGCGCAGTTCGCCGTGCGACACGCATTCCAGGCCGAAATCCTCGGCGACCAGCGCCTCGAGCAGCGCCGGATGCGAATTGGCCTTGATCGCGTAGTAGCGCTGGTCGATCGGCGCGATCGACTTGAGCGCACGGGCGCGCTCGCGCAGCGTCGGCAGATGGTAGACATAGCGCGGCGTGCCGGCCTCGGCCAGGCGCAGCAGGTGCTCGCGCTCGGCGTGCCACCACGGCGTCGGCCGCGCACGCACGCTGCCGGTGATCTCGCGCCAGCGCGGGCCGAACACCTCGGTCTCCTCCACCGGCATCGCGCCGCTGTCGATCAGCTCGGCGTGCAGGATCGGCAACAGGCCCTCGGCGTCGGCCTCGTCGATGACGAAGGTCAGGTTCAGATCGTTGGACGACTGCGAGATCATGTGCACGCGCTCCTTGCCGAACGTGGCCCACACGTCCGAAAGCTTGTGCAGCAGCGAGCGCATGCCGCGCCCGACCAGGGTGATCGCCGCGCACGGCACGATGATCTTGACCCGGCAGATCTCCGCCAGGTCGGCCGACAGCGCCGCCAGCACGTCGGTGTTGACCAGGTTCTCGCTCGGGTCCAGCGACACGGTGACGTTGGTCTCGGCCGAACCAATCAGGTCCACCGACAGCCCGTGCTTGGCGAAGCGCGCGAACACGTCGGCCAGGAAGCCGACCTGCTGCCACATGCCGATGCCTTCCATCGACACCAGCACGATGCCGTTGCGGCGGCTGATCGCCTTGACCCCGGGCACGGTGCGCGCGTTGCCGTCGATGCTGGTGCCGGGCAGTTCGGGGTGCTCGGTGTCCAGGATCGCCATCGGCACGCCGCCGTCGCGGCACGGCTTGATCGAGCGCGGATGCAGCACCTTGGCGCCGGTGGTGGCGATTTCCTGGGCCTCGTAATAGTCCAGCCGGGTCAGCAGGCGCGCGTCCGGCACTTCGCGCGGATTGGCGCTGAACATGCCGGGCACGTCGGTCCATATCTCCACCCGGCTGGCGCCGAGCAGCGCGCCGAAGTACGCCGCCGAGGTGTCCGAGCCGCCGCGGCCGAGGATCGCGGTGCCGCCGTCCTGGTGCCGCGAAATGAAGCCCTGGGTGATCAGCATCCGCGCCGGCTGGGCGACGAAGCGTTCGCGCCAGGCGGTGTCGGACTGCCACTGGCACGACACCGACAGGCGCTTGGACCACTCGCTCTGGTTCGGCTGCGGCGGCAGCGCGTCCAGCCACTGGCGCGCGTCCATCCAGCCGAAATCCAGGCCGCTGGCGCGCAGGTAGGCCGCGCCCAGCGTCGAGGACAGCAACTCGCCCTGGCCCAGCACCTCGGCCTGCCAGTCCAGCGTGCGGCTCGCCGCGCGCGGGTCGTGAAGCAATCCGCGCAGCGCCGCCAGGCGCTCGCCGAGCACGCTGTCCACATCCAGTTCCAGTTCGCCCAGGAAGTCGCGGTGGCGCTGCTCCAGCGCGGCCACGCGCTGCGCGCTGTCGGCGCTGCCGTCGGCGATCGCGGTCAGCTCGTTGGTGACCCCCGACAGCGCCGACACCACCACCAGCACCCGCGCCCCGGTCTCGTCGGCGCGTTTTTTCGCCAGCTTCCCGATCGTGTCCCAGCGATGACGACGCGACACCGAGGTGCCGCCGAACTTGAGGACGATCCAACGATCGACAGGGGGGGAAGAGGACATTTCGTGTGTGGGGTCTGGTGGAGGGAAAGAGGCCCGGAACGCCGGGCGGAACCTGCGATTCTATGCCAAGCGCAGCGCTCCTGGCGCTTGCCGGCCAAGCCCGCATGCGCCGGCCCAGCATCGTGTTTACGTTTCGATTGCTAAGCTGCGCGCCCCCGCCTTCAAGTGCCCCGCCATGACCACGCGCCGTTTCCTGCAACTGGATGTGTTCTCCCCGCGCCCCGGCGCCGGCAATCCGCTGGCGGTGGTGCTGGATGCGCAAGGC
This sequence comes from Xanthomonas sp. GW, assembly GCF_014236815.1. Taxonomy (NCBI): domain Bacteria; kingdom Pseudomonadati; phylum Pseudomonadota; class Gammaproteobacteria; order Lysobacterales; family Lysobacteraceae; genus Xanthomonas; species Xanthomonas sp. GW. Next base: position 1,715,118 of record NZ_CP051189.1, on the reverse strand, counting down.
CTGGACGCGGCGGCGATGCAGGCGATCGCGCGCTGGACGCGGCTGCCGGAGACCACCTTCGTGTTTCCGGCCACACAGCCGGGCGCCAGCTACGGCATCCGCATGTTCAGTCCGCAGAAGGAAGTGCCGTTCGCCGGCCATCCCAGCGTCGGCACCGCGCATGCGGTGCTGGAGGCAGGTATCGCCACGCCCAAGGACGGCGTACTGGTCCAGGAAGGCATCGCCGGACTGCTGCCGTTGCGCGTGGACGTGGACGGCGGCGTGCGCAGCATCGCCATCCGCACCCCGCGCGCGCAGGTCGCGGAGATCGCCGACGCCGCCGATCCACGCCTGGCCGCGGCGCTGGCCGGCTGGACGCTGGGCGCGCAACCGCCGGTGCGCATGGATGGCGGCCGCTGCTGGTGGCTGGTCGAAATCGCCGACGAGGCCGCGTTGCGCAGCCTGGCGCCGAAGTGGGACGCGATCGCCGCCTTGGCCGAAAGTACCGCCAGCATGGGCGTGTTCGCCTACGCGCGTGCCGACCACCAGGCGTATCAGCTGGCGGTGCGCGCGTTCGTCGGCAATGGCCGCCGGTTCGAGGATGCCGCATCCGGCGCCGCCAATGCCGTGCTCGCCGCGTGGCTGGACCACCGCGACGCCCTGCCCGGCCGCGACGGCCGCTACGTGGTCAGCCAGGGCCGCGAGGTCGGCCACGATGCCTTGCTGACCCTGAGCGTGGACAGCGCCGGCGAGGTCTGGTCGGGCGGCCAGGTACAGACGGTGATCGACGGACGCATCGACTGGCGCTGAGCGTCAGACCAATAGCCACTGGCTGCAGCGGCCGGAACGGGCGGCCTGAAGAATCGTCGTCGGCCGCCAGCGTAGCGACGCTGGCAGCCGACGCCCTTGGACGCCTCAGCGAAGCGTCCGCATCGTTCAGTCGGGCAGCACGTCCACGCGCACCCGGATGCGGTCGCCCGGACGCTCCGCGCTACGCGTGTGGTAATAGCGGCCGCCGTATTCGTAGGTCACGTCGTAGCCGTCCACCCGGTCGTAGCTTTCGCTGCGGTAGGCGACCGGTTCGCACACGCTGACCGAGCCGGTCTGCACCGTGGTGCGGGCATTGCTGTCGTAGATCGAGCGCCCGGCCAGGCCGCCGACCATGGTGCCGACCGCGGTGCCGACGAAGCGGCCGTTGCCGCCGCCGACGCGGCTGCCCAGCAGCGCACCGGCGATGCCGCCGACCACCGTTGCCGCGCTGCGTCCGCCGTCGCTGCCGCGGTAGCCGTTACTGTAGTAGCCGTCGTTGCGGTAGCCGTTTTCGACATAGCCATCCGAGGCCGGGCGCTCGTAGCAACGCTCGGTGGTTTCGCGCGGGCCGCGCACCGGCACGATGATCGGATCGGCACGGACCACACGGGCGTAATCGTAGGTGCCGCTATTCGCGTAGCCGCGATCGCGATAGCCATCGTAGCGGCCGTAGTCCTGCGCAGCGGCGGAGCCGACCACGCCCACGGCGAGCGCGGCGGTCAGAAGACGGGTCGAGAGCTTGTTCATGTCGAAGATTCCAGGCGCGTGGATCGCGCAACCGCATGCTCGGTCCGCGCCGGTGAAACAAGACTGAATTGGGACCGGTCGGCGGCGCCTGTTTAGCGCGGCGACAGCTGTTGCGGCAGCAGGGGCTTGCGCGTATCGCGACTGGAACCGTTCCCATGCAACGGCAAACGGCCAGACCGCGCGAGCCGTAGCCGGCATGGCCTGACCGCCTTTTTGGGAAAAGGCCTGGCGGCGCGCCAGGCCCGACGCTCAGCCCAACTCCGCTTCCAGGCTGATCGGCACGGCGCTCAGCGCCTTGGACACCGGACAGTTCTGCTTGGCGTCGTCGGCCAGCGCACGGAACTGCGCCGCCTCGATGTTCGGGACCACGGCCTTGACCTTGAGCCGGATCTGCGACAACTGCGGACCGCCCTCCATCGACAGATCGACCTCGGCGCGCGTGTCCAGCGAGGTCGGCGGGAAGCCCGCCTCGCTGAGCTTGGCCGACAGCGCCATGGTGAAGCAGCCGGCATGCGCGGCGGCGATCAGTTCTTCCGGGTTGGTGCCCTTCTCGTCGCCGAAGCGGCTGCTGAAGGCATAGCGGGTGTTCTCCAGCAGACCGCTCTGCGGCGTGCTCAGCTGGCCCTTGCCGCTCTTCAGATCGCCTTCCCAATGCGCGGTGGCGTGACGCGAAATGCCCATGCGGTACTCCCGTGGTGAATGAGGCAGGCACGATAGAGCAGCGCGCGTTATGGCCTTGTGCGGCGCAATGCACGTCGTGGGCGGCGCGCATCCGGGCAGCGCTGGCGGCATTCTCGCGGCGCAAGCCTGCGCCTCCACGGCAGCCGCCGCGCCGCCGCCGAAGCGCACGCGCTCGGCCGCGCGCATCGGAAACAGACGGCGACGCGGCGAGTGAGATCGCTGTCCGCCGGACCGGTCCGGGCAGCCGCCTGCGCACTGGATTCCAGCATTACCGATCGCGGCGGCGTGGCGGCGGCGATGCCCGATCGCGACTCGGCATGAACGCTTCAACGCGGCGCCGAGCGGCAGCGCGCCGCCGTTTTCCCGGTCCAAATCCGCCCTTGCGGCGCAAAAAAACCCGGTGCGGGGCTTTTTCCGCGTCTTTTTGCGGTTTGCCTATTGGCGCGGCGTAGCACATGCCCTACATTTCGCCATGCCGACGGGGTCGGCGCGACCCAACCACCTATCGTTTACGGAATCAGGACATCATGGCAAAGACCGCGAAAAAGGCTGCCCCGAAAAAGGCAGCGAAGAAAGTAGCCACCAAGACCGCCGCCAAGCCGGCCGCTCCCAAGCCGATCAAGGAAGCGCTGAGCAAGTCCGCGCTGGTCGCCCACATCGTCGAAGCCAGCGGCGTCGTCGCCAAGGACGTGCGCGCGGTGATGGCCTCGCTCGAGCACGCCGTGGCCGGCTCGGTCAGCAAGAAGGGCGCCGGCTCGTTCACCCTGCCGGGCCTGCTCAAGATCACCGCCGTCAGCGTGCCGGCCAAGCCGAAGCGCAAGGGCATCAACCCGTTCACCAAGGAAGAGCAGTGGTTCGCCGCCAAGCCGGCCACCACCAAGCTGAAGGTGCGCCCGCTGAAGAAGCTCAAGGACGCCGCGCTCTGAGCAGCGTCGCCTGACCCAGGCAAGCACACCTGACGAGACGGCCTGCGCCGTCTCGTTTTTTTTGCGCGCTCGCTGCCGCCCGCGGCAGGATTGACAGACCGCTAAGGCGATGGCCGCTATACCTGTGGTTCCAACCGACAGGAATGCGTGCATGAAGCTACAGGGCTTTCTCGACCAACTGCTGCAATCGGCGCAGGGCGCCGCCGGCCAGGCCATGGCCAAGACCGGCACGTCCGCCTCCGCGGGATCCTCCGCCAAGAGCGGCGGCCTCGGCGGCATGCTCAACGCCGACTTCGGCAAGGGCGCCCTGAGCGGCGGCGCGCTCGGCCTGCTGCTTGGCAAGAACCGCACCACGCGCAAGCTGGCGACCTACGGCGGCCTGGCCGCGCTCGGGGTAATGGCCTATCGCGCTTACGGCGACTACAAGCGCCAGCAACTCGGTGCCATCGCGCCGGAAGAACCGCAGACGCTGGACCGGCTACCGCCGCTGGAAGTGGAACAGCACAGCCAGGCGATCCTGCGCGCGCTGGTCGCCGCGGCCAAGGCCGACGGCCACATCGACACCCGCGAACGCGAACTGATCGAAGGCGAGTTCACCCGCCTCAACGGCGACGAGGACGTGCAGCGCTGGCTGCATGCCGAACTGAAGAAGCCGCTGGATCCGGCCGAGGTGGCGCAGGCCGCGACCACGCCGGAGATCGCCTCGGAGATGTACCTGGCCAGCCTGCTCGCCGCCGACGAGCAGAGCTTCATGGAACGCAGCTACCTGGACGAACTGGCGCGCCAGCTCGGCATCGACGACGCGCTGAAGCAGCAGTTGCAGAAGCAGGCCGGCACGCAGATTGGCTGAGGCGATGCCGACGGCAGCGCCCTCGCCTGCGCGGACGCTGCGCCGTTGGCTGCTGCGCTTGGCGGCGCTGGCCTGCACGGCGCTGGCGTTGGCCTGGGCCTGGCAGCAACCGTGGGCGCTGCGCGCGCGGGCCGGCTGGGAACTGGCGCGGCAGCCGCCGCCGACCGCGCTGCGCATGCCGGTGCAGGGCGTGGACCCGCGCCGCGTCGCCGCCACCTTCGGCGCGCCGCGCGGCCGCGATCGCCAGCACGCCGGCGTGGACATCTTCGCCAAGCGCGGCACCCCGGTGCTGTCGGCCACCCGCGGCATCGTCATCGCCGTCGCCGAGCGCGGCCTCGGCGGCCGCCAAGTGTGGGTGATGGGTCCGGCCCGGCAACGCCATTACTACGCGCATCTGCAGGACTGGGCGCCGGACCTGCAGGTCGGCGACCTGGTCGAGGCCGGCGATCCGCTCGGTACGGTCGGCGACAGCGGCAATGCGCGCGGCACGCCAACGCATCTGCACTACGGCGTCTATGCCGAAGGCGGCGCCTACGATCCGCTGCCACTGCTGCGCGCGGCGCGCTGAACGATCGCGATGGGGCGCAGCATCGGGTCCAAACAATCCGCGCCGGGTCTGGCCGACCGTTTGCCGATGGGCATGGCGACGCGCTTCACCAAACGATCCGATCCACGCCGCGTAGTGCTGATCGGCAGCCGCCAAGGCCCAAACCGCGCGTCCGCCGCCTTCGGCACAACTGGTGGTATCCAATGCTTGATGGCGCGCGCTAGAACAGAGCGTCGCGGCCATCCCTCTCGTGATAGCGGCGCACGGCGCCTATCTTGGATCGACCGACCCGCTGTGCGCACGCCCATGACCGCCTCCCAACGCTACCGCATCACCGTCACGCCGATCGAGGCCGACGGGCTGCAATGCCAAGGCCGCTGCACCATCGAATTCGAGGCCCGCTGCCGGCAGGACTGGATGCGCCTGCTCGAAGCGGCGCAACGCCATCCCGGCCTGCATGGCGACGAGCGCGCCGCACTGACCATCGGCACGCAGCTGCTGCGCGGACTCGGCGAGCGCAGCGACAGCGAGGCGCAGGCCTTGTTGGCGCCGCTGCGTCCGGCACTGGATGCGATCCTGGCGCGGCTGGCGCCGACCGCCGCGTAAGACGATCCGGCCCATGCGTCTCCACGGGTCGAACCGCTCCACTTCCCTGTTCCGCTAATCGCGCATTCACCGGCTGCGGTTATGTTGAACCCCTGATTCCGCCAAGGCACCACCTCCCATGAAGCTCCGCCTGCTGACCTTGCGCGCCGCCGCGCTGTTGACCCTCGTTGCCGCTACACACCTGCAGGCCGAGCCGATGATCCAGGGCAAACAGGTCAGCGTCGGCGCCGCCGATGTGCAGCAGTACCTGGACGGCAGCTTCCCGCAGACGCACAAGGCGCTCGGCGGCCTGGTGAAGATGACCATCCGCGATCCCAAGCTGTCGCTGCCGCCGGGCGACCGGCTGAAAATGCAGTTCGACCTGAGCATGGCCACCGGCGGCGGTGCGCCGACCCCGCTGGGCACGGTGCTGCTGACCAGCGGGCTGCGCTACGAGCAGCAGACCCAGGGCTTCCACCTGCAATCGCCGACCATCGACGACTTCCGCCCGGCCGCCAACGGCGGCAAGCTCGACGCCAACACCCGCGAACTGCTCAACGTGTGGCTGAACGACTACGCGCGCAAGGAGCCGATCTACAAGCTGGATCCGGCGCTGGCAGGGGTGATGGGCAATGTGCAGATCGAATCGGCGGCGGTGGAGAACGGCAAGCTGGTGGTGCACTTCAACCAGGACATCGGCAAGCTGGTGCCGGCCGGTGCGCTGTCGGGGCAGTGATCCTGCGCTGCGGCAGGTGATGCGATGACGCTGCGCGCCTCGGATCGGCGCGAGGAAAGAATTGCGCCCTGGTTTCGGTGCGAGTCGCGCAAGGCGTCCTAGCCGCGACGATCGACAGGGCGTTATGCCGGAACCTAACCGGTAGTGGGACAGCGTCAGGCGCCGGATGCCGCCCGTCGCGGCTGAAGCCGCTCCTACAGGAACTGCGGCCGGCCCACTGGGCGCACTGTAGGAGCGGCTTCAGCCGCGACACTTTTCCCGATTCGATCGATCCGACTGTTGCATTTCCAGGTCGGGGCTGAAGCCCCTCCTACAGAAAAACGGCGGCCCACAGGCCGCCGTTTCTCGTTGCGCACGCTGGGTGCCGAACTCAGCCCAGCGCCTTGGCCACCGCCGCGGCGAACGCGGGAATATCGTCCGGCTTGCGGCTGGTGATCAGGTTGCCGTCCACCACCACTTCCGCGTCCTGCCAGCGTCCGCCGGCATTGCTCAGGTCGGTCTTCACCGATGGCCACGAAGTCACCTGCTTGTCGCGCACCAGGCCGCTTTCGGCCAGCAGCCAGGGGCCGTGGCAGATCGCCGCGACCGGCTTGCCGGCGCTGGCGAACGACTGGATAAGGCGGATCGCGGAGGCTTCGGTGCGCAGGTTGTCCGGATTGATCACCCCGCCCGGCAGCACCAGCGCGTCGTAGTCGCCGGCATCGGCCTGGGCCAGGCGCTTGTCGACCGGAACGTTGTCGCCCCAGTCCTTCTTGTTCCAGCCGCGGATGCTGGAGGCATCGCCGGGCGCGATCACATCGACCTGCGCGCCCCACGATTCCAGCAGGCGCTTGGGCTCCTGCAACTCGGACTGTTCGAAGCCGTCTGTGGCCAGAACCGCGACGCGCTTGCCGGACAGGGAAGATGCTGTGCTCATGGGAAACTCCTCTACAGGGGGAGGGTCACCCTAGGAGCGCCGCGGTTGTAGCGTCGTGAGCCGCGCGTCTAGGCCACGTGCAGGCGCGCGCTCAGCGCTTGGGCTGCAGCATGGTGCCGGTGCAGTTCTTGGATCCGCAGCGGCATTCCCAGATCTTCTTCAGCCGCGGCGTATGCCGTTCGCCCAGGGTAATGCCGTAGTTGTAGGTCAGCTCCTCGCCCGGCTTGATCGCGCGCAGGGTCTCGATCACCACCTTGTCCAGGCGCCGGTCGTCGCCCTTGGCCTCGATGATCACCGCCTCGCAGTTAGGCGCGCAGCTGTGGTTGATCCAGCGCGCGTCGTTGCCCTCGTAATTGGCGTCGATCACATAGTCGTCGCTGAGGGTGAACAGGAAGGTGTGTCCGGTCTCGACATCGCCGGCCTCGTCGCGGTCCACTTCGGCATGGGTGCGGCGGCGGCCCTTGTACTCGATGACCCGCTCGCCTTTCTTGAGCGGCAGCACGGCGAACACGCCATTGCCATGGATGCGGGACTTGCGGGCGGCGATCTTGCGGGGCATGCGGCAATCCGGAACGGGAAAGCGCTGATTCTGGCGCACATCGGCGGCGATCCCAAGCCCCTTCGAATCGCGCAGGGCAGCTGCACCGCGGCTGTTGGCGGCAACGATCGCAGCGATAGCGAAAAACATGAACGCGCGGCTTGGACGCCGCCGCCGCAAAAGCGTACAATTTCGGTCCGCATTGAATTCCGGCTGTTGCCCCATGCTCCGCGTCACCAAGTTGACCGATTACGCCACCGTCGTGCTGACCGTGCTCGCCGCACGTCCCGGCGAGGTGCTGAGCGCGACCGAACTGGCCGAACAGTCCGGACTGGAGCCGCCCACCGTCAGCAAGCTGCTCAAGCCGCTGGCCCAGGCCGGACTGGTCGAAGGCCTGCGCGGCGTGCACGGCGGCTACCGGCTGGCGCGCCCGGCCGACGCCATCACCCTGATCCAGATCGTCGAGGCGATGGAAGGCCCGCTGGCGATCACCGAATGCAGCCACCAGGAAAGCCAGTGCAGCATCGCGCAGAAATGCGGCGTGCGTTCCAACTGGCGGCTGATCAACGACGTGGTCGCCGATGCGCTGCGCGGCGTGACCCTGGCGCAGATGCTGCACCCGCTTCCCTCTTCCGGCGAAACCAGACGGCGTCCGATCGCCGTGCGTTTCGCGACCACCTGACCTGTAGGCAGCCCCCATGGCCACCGAAAACGCTGAAATCCTGGAACGGCTGGGACGTCGCTACGACGCCGGCTTCATCACCGACATCGAATCCGATTCGTTCCTGCCCGGCTTGAACGAAGACGTCGTGCGCGCCCTGTCCGTCAAGAAAGACGAGCCGGAGTGGATGACCGAGTGGCGCCTGGCCGCCTACCGGCACTGGCTGAAGATGCCGATGCCGCACTGGGCCAAGCTCAACATCGCGCCGATCGATTTCCAGGCGCTGAGCTACTACTCCGCGCCGAAGGGTCCCAAGTACGCCTCGCTGGACGACGTACCGAAGGAACTGCTGGACACCTACGACAAGCTCGGCGTGCCGCTGCACGAGCGCGCCAAGCTGGCCGGCGTGGCGGTGGACGCGGTGTTCGACTCGGTCTCGGTCGGCACCACCTTCCGCAAGGAACTGGCCGAGAAGGGCGTGATCTTCTGCTCGATGTCCGAGGCGATCAAGGAGCATCCGGAGATCGTCAAGCAGTACCTGGGCAGCGTGGTGCCGGTCGGCGACAACTACTTCGCCGCGCTCAATTCGGCGGTGTTCTCCGACGGCAGCTTCGTGTTCATTCCCAAGGGCGTGCGCTGCCCGATGGAGCTGAGCACCTATTTCCGGATCAACGCCGGCCACACCGGCCAGTTCGAGCGCACCTTGATCGTGTGCGAGGATAAGGCCTACGTGTCCTACCTGGAAGGCTGCACCGCGCCGATGCGCGACGAAAATCAGCTGCATGCGGCGGTGGTCGAGCTGGTGGTGCTGGAAGATGCGGAGATCAAGTATTCGACCGTGCAGAACTGGTACCCGGGCGACGAGAACGGCGTCGGCGGCATCTACAACTTCGTGACCAAGCGCGGCGAATGCCGCGGCGCGCGCAGCAAGATCACCTGGACCCAGGTCGAGACCGGCTCGGCGATCACCTGGAAGTACCCCTCCTGCGTGCTGCTCGGCGACGACTCGGTCGGCGAGTTCCATTCGGTGGCGCTGACCCATCATCGCCAGCAGGCCGATACCGGCACCAAGATGATCCACATCGGTAAGCGCACCAAGAGCAAGATCGTCAGCAAGGGCATCAGCGCCGGCCGCGGCCAGAACACCTACCGCGGCCTGGTCAAGGTCGAGCGCAGCGCCGAGGGCGCGCGCAACTACACCCAGTGCGATTCGCTGCTGATCGGCAAGCAGTGCGGCGCGCACACCTTTCCGTACATCGAGGTCAAGCACCCCACCGCCACGGTCGAGCACGAGGCCACCACCTCCAAGATCAGCGACGACCAGCTGTTCTATTGCCGCGCCCGCGGCATCGACCAGGAAAACGCGGTGTCGATGATCGTCGACGGCTTCTGCAAGCAGGTGTTCCGCGAACTGCCGATGGAGTTCGCGGTGGAAGCCAAGAAGCTGCTGGAAGTGTCGCTGGAAGGCTCGGTCGGCTGACGACAGCACCCTTCTCCCATCGGGAGAAGGTGGCGCGAAGCGCCGGATGAGGGTACGTGCGAAGCCTCGCGCCCCCGAACTCCACGAGACGCTTCGCGCCGTACCCTCACCCCAACCCCTCTCCCGGTGGGAGAGGGGCTACAACAGAATTCTGACGGACCCATTTCCAATGCTCAACATCGAAAACCTCCACGCTTCCGTCGCCGGCAAGGACATCCTCAAGGGCCTGTCGCTGCAGGTGCAGCGCGGCCAGGTGCACGCCATCATGGGTCCCAACGGCGCCGGCAAATCCACGCTGGGCAACATCCTCGCCGGCCGCGACGGCTACGAGGTGACCGAGGGCAGCGTGCGCTTCGAAGACCGCGACCTGCTCGAACTGGAACCGGAAGAGCGCGCCGCCGCCGGCCTGTTCCTGGCCTTCCAGTACCCGGTGGAAATCCCGGGGGTCAACAACACCTACTTCCTGCGCGCCGCGCTCAACGCGCAGCGCAAGGCGCGCGGCGAGGCCGAGCTGGATTCGATGCAGTTCCTGAAACTGGTGCGGCAGAAGCTGGCCGTGCTGCATCTGAAGGACGAGCTGCTGCACCGCGGCGTCAACGAAGGTTTCTCCGGCGGCGAGAAGAAGCGCAACGAGATCTTCCAGCTGGCGGTGCTGGAGCCGAAGCTGGCGATCCTCGACGAGACCGACAGCGGCCTGGACATCGATGCGCTGAAGACCGTCGCCGAGGGCGTCAACGCGCTGCGCTCGCCCGAGCGTGCGTTCCTGGTCATCACCCACTATCAGCGCCTGCTCGACTACATCAAGCCGGACGTGGTGCACGTGCTGGCCGACGGCCGCATCGTGCAGAGCGGCGGCCCGGAACTGGCGCTGGAACTGGAAGCGCATGGCTACGCATGGTTGAAGGACCGTGTGACGCCGGAGGCGACGATCCGATGAGCGCCCTGCTCGACTCCCTGGCCGCCGCCTTCCACGGCGACGGCGCGCGCCGCGCGCCGCTGGAACAAGCGCTGCGCGACGGCCTGCCCGGCCCGCGCAGCGAGGCGTGGAAGTACACCTCACTGCGGGCGCTGGAGCGGCGCAGCTTCAGCCCGGCGCCGAGCGCGGCGCCGGCCGTGGATGCGGCCATCGTCGACGGCATTCCGGCACCGCGGCTGGTGTTCGTCAACGGCCGCGCCAGCGATGCGCTGTCCGACCTGGCCAGCCTGCCGGCCGGCGTCGAGCTGCAGCGCCTGTCCACGATCCTGCGCAGCGGCGACGACGCGATGCGCTTCCTCGGCCGCCGCTTCGAGCGCAGCGACGAAGTGTTCGCCCAGCTCAACGCCGCGCTGGCCGACGAAGGCAGCGTGCTGCGCGTGGATGCCGGCGTGCAGGTCGCGGTGCCGCTGCACCTTGTGTTCGTGTCCACCGCCGGCGCCGGCGACCATGCCTGGCACCACCGCCACCTGATCGAACTGCGTCAGGACGCGGCGCTGTCGCTGGTCGAACATCACCTGCATCTGGGCGAGGCCGCGCACCTGAGCAACACCCTGGCGCACGTGCACCTGGCCGCCGGCGCGCAGCTGACCCACGCGCGGGTGCAGGCGGACGCGTCCAGCGTCACCGCGCTGCTGCGCACCGATGCGGTGCTGGCGCGCGACGCGCAGTACCGGCGCATCGACCTGGAGCTGGGCGGCGCGCTGTCGCGGCACGAGCTCAACGTGCGCCTGGAAGGCGACAATGCGCGGCTGGTCGCCAACGGCGTGCTGCTCGGCAACGGCCGCCGCCAGATCGACACCCGCCTGGGCATCGAGCACATCGCCCGCGACACCGCCTGCGAACTGCTGTGGCGCGGCGTGGCCGCGGCGCGCAGCCGGGTGGTGTTCCATGGCGGCATCCACATCCGCCAGGGTGCCGACGGCAGCGACGCCAACCTGTCGAACAAGAACCTGCTGCTGTCCGCCGACGCCGAGATCGACACCCAGCCGGTGCTGGTGATCGACGCCGACGAGGTCAAGGCCGCGCACGGCGCCACCGTCGGCCAGCTCGACGCCAATGCACTGTTCTACCTGCGTTCGCGCGGGTTGCCGCGCGAGCGCGCGCAGCAACTGCTGACCGCCGCGTTCTGCCGCGAACCGCTGCGCGTGCTGGATGCGGGGCTGAGCGAGTTCCTGGTCGCACGTCTGGATCAGGCGCTGGCCGCCGCGGGCGTGGCATGAGCAGCCCGGCCCCGCACGCCACGGCGCCGCAGCAGGCGCCGGACTGGGACAAGGTCCGCAGCGATTTCCCGCTGCTGATGCGGCAGGTGCACGGCAAGCCGCTGATCTATTTCGACAACGCCAACACCGGACAGAAGCCGCTGCAGGTGATCGCGGCGCTGGACGAGTTCTACCGCCGCTACAACGCCAACGTCAGCCGCGCGGTACACGCGCTCGGCACCGAGGCCACCGACGCCTACGAGGGCGCGCGCAACAAGCTGGCGCGCTTCCTCAACGTGCGCGCCGACGAACTGGTGCTGTGCAGCGGCACCACTTTCGCGATCAACCTGGTGGCCTACTCGTGGGCGCTGCCGCGGCTCAAGGCCGGCGACAGCATCCTGGTGTCGCGGATGGAGCACCACGCCAATATCGTGCCGTGGCAACTGGTCGCACAGCGCACCGGCGCCACCGTCAAGGTCGCCGAGATCACCGCCGACGGCGCGCTGGACCTGGACGCGCTGCGCAAGGCGATGACACCGGACGTGAAGCTGCTGGCGCTGACCCACGTCTCCAACGTGCTGGGCACGGTCAACCCGGTGCGCGAGATCTGCCGCGAGGCGCGCAAGCGCGGCATTGTCAGCGTCATCGACGGCTCGCAGGCCGCGCCGCACCGCGCTCTGGACGTGGCCGCGATCGGCTGCGACTTCTATGCCATCACCGGGCACAAGATGTGCGGCCCCACCGGCACCGGCGCGCTGTGGGCGCGGCGCGAGCACCTGCAGGCAATGCCGCCGTTCATCGGCGGCGGCGAGATGATCAAGGAAGTCAGCTTCGACGGCACCGTGTTCAACGACCCGCCGCACAAGTTCGAGGCCGGCACCCCGAACATCGCCGGCTTCGTCGGCCTGGGCGCGGCGGTGGACTACCTCAGCGCGCTGGGCCTGCAGCACGTGGAAGCGCGCGAGGCCGAACTGCTGGCGCATTTCACCGAGGAACTGCAGAAGATCGACGGCCTGCGCATCTTCGGCACCGCGCCGGGCAAGGCCGCGGTGGTGTCGTTCCTGGTCGAAGGCGCGCACGCCCATGACCTGGCCACGCTGCTGGACCTGGAAGGCGTGGCGATCCGTTCCGGCCAGCACTGCGCGCATCCGCTGCTGCAGTTCTACGGCGTCGCCGCGACCTGCCGCGCGTCGCTGGCGTTCTACAACACCCACGCCGAGATCGAGCGCTTCGTAGCTGCATTGGTGAAGGTGCGCAAGCTGTTGGGATGAGTCGGGACTCGGGACTGGGGACCCGGGACTCGAAAAGCAACACTACTGGAGAGCGGCTTGCACTTGGTACGCGCGACAATGTCGCAGGGATTCTTGAATCGAGTCCCGAGTCCCGAGTCCCCAATCCCGTTTCCTGACATAAAATCCCCCCATGCACACCCTCACCTTCCGCACCGCCACCGTCGCCGACATCGACGCCATCTCCGCCCTGGTCACCTCGGCCTATCGCGGCGACAGCAGCCGCGTCGGCTGGACCACCGAGGCCGACCTGCTCGACGGCAACCGCATCGACCGCGAGGTGCTGCGCGCCGACATCCTGCGTCCGCGCAGCCTGGTGCTGCTGGCCGAGCGCGACGGCGACCTGATCGCCTGCGCGCACATCGCCGACGACGACGGCGCCGGCTATTTCGGCATGTTCTCGGTGCAGCCGCAGGCGCAGGGCGGCGGCCTGGGCAAGACCGTGCTGGCCGAGGCCGAGCGCATCGCCTGGCAGGAATGGCAGCTGCCGGTGATGCAGATGACGGTGATCGACGCGCGCGAGGAACTGATCGCGTTCTACGAGCGCCGCGGCTACCGCCGGACCGGAATCAAGAAGCCCTTCCCCTACGGCGACGCACGCTTCGGCGCGCCCAAGCGCGACGACCTGCGTTTCGAGCTGCTGGAGAAGCGGCTGGGCGACGCCGCATGAGCGAGACCTGGACCTTCGTCTGCGCCGACGGCGCGCTGCTGCCGGGCGAGACCGCGACGGTGTGGGACGAAGTCACCGCCACCCCGATCGTGGTGTTCAACCTCGACGGCACCTTCTACGCGCTGGAAGACCGCTGCAGCCACGAGGACTACGAGCTGTCCCCCGGCACCTTCGATGCCGCCGCGGGCAGCATCGAATGCCTGCTGCACGGTGCCCGTTTCGATATCCGCGACGGCCGCCCGTTGTGCGCACCGGCCTACAGCCCGGTGCCCAAATTCCCGGTGAAGTCCGAACACGGCGGACTCTGGACCCGCGACGACCGCGACTGAGCGCCCTGCTGCGCTCGCTCCGAAAAGTTTTATTTTTCAAATATTTACTACAGAACAAGATGCGGGCACGGCGGTCCCGGGGAACGGCGCCGCGGACCGCCGTGTAATGCATTGTCACGAAAGCTATTGCAAATAATTCGCATTTGCGCGGAAATAGATGTGATGTCCGCGTTAAGCGGCCAGCGGCAGCCGGTCCATCCGGCCACCCTCCGACCTTCGCACCCGCGCCCCTGTCCTTGCGGACACGGCGACGGCGTGCGCGGCGGACCGCCCTTCCATCCTGCATAGCCGAACCCTCCATGACCTCCCCGATCAAGAGCCGCAAGCACGCCGTTTCCCGCCAGGTCTCCGCGCAGACCCTCACCGCCGCCGCACTGCTGAGCGGCCTGAGCCTGCTGTCCTCTCCGGCGCTCGCCGCCGATGCAGCGGCCGCCGACCAGCCCACCACCCTGGGCAAGGTCGACGTGGAAGCGCAGCGCGCCAAGCGCTACCTGGTGGAAGTGCCGGACTCGCCCAAGTTCACCCAGCCGCTGATCGACACCCCGCAGACCATCAACGTGATCAGCAAGGACCTGTTCAACGAGCAGGGCGCCACCACGCTGACCGAAGCGCTGCGCAACAGCCCGGGCGTGGGCACCTTCTATGTCGGCGAGAACGGCAACACCACCACCGGCGATGCGATCTACATGCGCGGCTTCGACAGCTCCAGCAGCATCTTCGTCGACGGCGTGCGCGACTTGGGCTCGATCTCGCGCGATGTGTTCAACATCGAGCAGATCGAAGTCGAGAAGGGTCCGGCCGGCACCGACAACGGCCGCAGCGCGCCGACCGGCGCGATCAACCTGGTGACCAAGCAGGCGAACCTGACCGATGCGGTCAGCGGCACGCTGTCCGGCGGCAGCGACAACCAGCGCCGCGTCACCGCGGACTGGAACCAGACGCTGGGCGCCAGCAGCGCGCTGCGGCTGAACGTGATGGGCCAGGACAGCGATGCGATCGGCCGCGACCACGTCAACAACAAGCGCTGGGGCCTGGCCTCGTCGCTGGTGTTCGGCCTCGGCAGCGACACCCGCTACTACCTCGACCTGCTGTACGTGAAGCAGGACAACATGCCCGACGGCGGCGTGCCGACCTTCGGCCTGCCCGGCTACACCTCGCCGGATCCCGCGCGTCCGTGGCTGACCAACGCCCCGCGCGTGGACAGCGAGAACTTCTACGGCACCCGCTACGACCACGACGACGTGACCGCGAAGATGGCGACCTTCCGCTTCGAGCACGACTTCTCCGATACGGTCAAGCTGACCAACACCGCGCGCTGGGGCCGCAACGAACAGGACTACCTGCTGTTCGCGTTCATGCCCAACACCGCCAACCTGCGCACGCCGAACCCCGCCGACACCTCGACCTGGACGGTGGCGCGCAGCCTGCCCACGTTCAAGGACCAGCAGTACACCATCCTCACCGACCAGCTGAACCTGCGTGTGGACTTCGCCACCGGCGCGGTGCAGCACAACCTCAGCACCGGCGTGGAAGCCGCGCGCGAGGAGCTGCAGAGCTGGGGCCACAACATCGTCAACCGCGCCGCCTGGCTGGCTGCCAACCCGGCCAACGTCTACGCCCCGGACTGGAACACCACGCCGCTGTTCACCGCGCGCAACGGCGCGCACAGCAAGGGCACCACCACCACGTTCTCGGCCTACGCCTTCGACACGCTGAAGTTCGGCGACAGCTTCCTGGTCACCGCCGGCGTGCGCGCCGACCACTACAAGACCGACTTCAACAGCCTGACCTGCACCACCGCCACCTCCACCGCCGTGCCCTGCACCACCGCGGTCGGCGTGGACGACGACGTGTCCGATACGCTGTTCAGCTGGAAGCTCGGCGCGGTCTACAAGGCGGCCGACAACATCAGCCTGTACGCCAACTACGCGATCTCGCAGCAGCCTCCCGGCGGCAGCGCGCTGGAACTGAGCGCGTCGGCCAACAACGCCAACAACCCGAGCTTCGACCCGCAGAAGGCCAAGACCGCCGAAGTCGGCACCAAGTGGAACTTCCTGGACGACAACCTGTTCGTGACCATGGCGCTGTTCCGCACCGACGTCAGCAACGAGATCGCGCAGGGCAGCGATGGGCTGTACTACCAGACCGGCGAGAAGCAAGTGCAGGGCGTGGAGCTGTCGGCGGTCGGCAAGCTCAGCGACAACTGGTCCATCTCCACCGGCTATACCAAGCTCGACGCGCAGGTGAAGCAAGGCGCCAAGGTGTCGCAGGACGGCAGCATGGACCTGGCCTACACCCCGGACAGCGCGTTCACCGCCTGGACCACCTATACCCTGCCGTTCGGCCTGACCGTCGGCGGCGGCGCCCGCTACTCCGGCGAGATGAAGCGCGGCACCGACGGCGCGGTGGGCACGCCGGCCTTGGTGAAGTCGTATACGGTATGGGACGCGATCGTGAGCTACCCGATCAACGACCACTTCAACCTGCGCCTGAACGTGTACAACGTGTTCGACAAGGACTACGTCGCGGCCATCAACAAGAGCGGCTTCCGCTACACGCCAGGCGCGCCGCGCTCGGCGATGCTGAGCGCCGAAATCAAGTTCTGACCGCCGCTTCGTCCATCCACACGCAGCGGTCGCCTTCAACCGAAGGCGGCCGCTGCCGGAGCGCCCAATGCTGCTGCACATTCCCAACATCCTTAGCGCCGACGAACTCGCGCGCTTCCGCCAGGCGCTAGCCGGCGCCGACTGGACCGACGGCCGCGAGACGGTCGGCGCGCAGGGCGCGCAGGTCAAACGCAACCTGCAACTGCCCGACGCCTCGCCGCTGAAGTACGAACTCGGCCAGGCAGTGCTCAACGCGCTGGCGCGCAGCCCGCTGTATTTCGCCGCCGCGCTGCCGTTGCGCACGATCCCGCCGCGCTTCAACCGCTACGAGGGCGGCGGCGAGTACGGCTTTCATGTCGATGGCGCGGTGATGACCCAGGCCGCCAGCGCCACGCAGCCGGCGCTGACCCTGCGCACCGATCTGTCCTGCACCCTGTTCCTGAGCGAACCGGAGGAGTACGACGGCGGCGAACTGGTCATCAGCGACACCTACGGCGAGCACGAAGTGAAGCTGCCGGCCGGCGACCTGATCCTGTATCCGTCCAGCAGCCTGCATCGGGTGCTGCCGGTCACCCGCGGCGCGCGCGTGGCCTCCTTCTTCTGGGTGCAGAGCCTGGTACGCGACGCCAGCCGGCGGCAGTTGCTGTTCGAACTGGATACGGCGATCCAGGCGCTGACCACCACCAAGGCCGACGCCGCGGCGCTGCTGCGGCTGAGCAACGTCTACCACAACCTGTTGCGCGACTGGTCCGAGACCTGATCCGGGCGGTCAACGCCGACGGCGCCGCCGCGTTGAAGGTTGGGCTACAAGGTTTTTCGGGTCGCGCATGCGGCGGCAACACCGCCGCAATTGCGACTAATTCTCATTTATGTAGAATGCATTCCGCCCTACTTCGATTCGACCGCCGCGTTGTCCGACTCCTCCTCCCCCGATCTGGCCACGGCGCAGCAGCGCCGCGGCTTCTGGCTGCGCACGCTGCACCAGTGGCACTGGATCAGCTCGGCGCTGTGCCTGATCGGCATGCTGGTGTTCGCCGCCACCGGGCTGACCCTCAACCATGCCGCGCGCATCGAGGCCAAGCCGCAGGTGCTCAATCGCACCGCGCAGCTGCCGGCCGCGCTGCTGCAGCGGCTCGGCGGCCACGCCGATGGCGACGCGCCGCTGCCGCGGCCGGTGGCGGCCTGGCTGGAACGCGAACTGGCGTTGAGCCTGGGTCGGCAAGCGGCCGAGTGGTCGGCCGACGAAGTGTACCTGGCGCTGCCCGGCCCCGGCAGCGATGCCTGGCTGAGCATCGATCGCGGCAGCGGCGCGGTCGAGTACGAACGCACCGAGCGCGGCTGGATCTCCTACTTCAACGACCTGCACAAGGGCCGCAATGCCGGCCCGGCGTGGGGCTGGTTCATCGACCTGTTCGCGGTGGCCTGCCTGGTGTTCTGCATCACCGGCCTGTTCCTGCTGCAGCTGCATGCACGGCAGCGGCGCATGACCTGGCCGCTGGTCGGACTGGGCCTGCTGATTCCGCTGCTGATCGCACTGCTGCTGATCCACTGATCCGACCCATCTCTTTCACCCCATGGAGCCTCGCATGCGCGTCACCCTGACCATCGCCCTGAGCGGCCTGCTGACGACGATGCCCGCGTATGCGGCCACGTTGGAACTGGACGTGGAGATTCCCAAGCTCAACGTCGCCGAATACCACCGCCCCTATGTCGCGATCTGGGTGGAAGGCGCCGACCAGCAGGTCGCGCGCAACCTGGCGGTCTGGTATCAGTCCAAGGACACCGCCGAAGGCCATGGCACCAAGTGGCTGCCGGACCTGCGCCAATGGTGGCGGCGCAGCGGGCGCACGCTGCAGATGCCGGTGGACGGCGTCAGCGGCCCGACCCGCCCGGCCGGCAAGCACGCGCTGGCGTTCACCGACGCGCAGCAGCTCAAGGGCCTGGCGCCAGGCCAGTACACGCTGGTGGTCGAAGCCGCGCGCGAAGTCGGCGGCCGCGAACTGCTGAAGATCCCGTTCGCGTGGCCGGCCAAGGCCGGCGCAATCGGCAGCGCACAAGGCAGCAGCGAACTGGGCGCGGTACGCCTGAGCGCCAAGCCGTGATTCCCTCTTTCCTCGCAAGGAGCAAGTCCATGAAGCGTTCTTTCGTGCTGGCATTGGCCATCGCCGCAGTGCTGCCGTTCTCCGCCCTCGCCCACAAGGCTTGGCTGCAACCCTCGCAAACCGTGCTCGCCGGCGAGAAGCCGTGGATCACCGTCGATGCGGCGGTGTCCAACGACCTGTTCTACTTCAACCATGTGCCGCTGCGCCTGGACAACCTGGTCATCACCGCGCCCGACGGCAGCGCCGTGCAGCCGCAGAACCCGGCCACCGGCAAGTACCGCAGCGTGTTCGACGTGGAGCTGGCGCAGACCGGCACCTACCGCCTGGCCCTGGTCAACGATGGCCTGTTCGCCAACTGGAACGAGAACGGCCAGCGCAAGCGCTGGCGCGGCAACGCCGCCAGCTTCGCCAGCGAAGTGCCCAAGGACGCGAAGGACCTGCAGGTGTCGCAGTCGCTGGGCCGGGTGGAAACCTTCGTCACCAACGGCGCACCCAACCAGACCGCGCTCAAGCCCAGCGGCAAGGGCTTGGAACTGGTGCCGGTGACCCATCCCAACGACCTGTTCGCCGGCGAGAAGGCCACCTTCAAGCTGCACATCGACGGCAAGCCGGCGCCCGGGCTGGACGTGGAGATCGTGCGCGGCGGCACCCGCTACCGCAACGCGCAGGACGAACTGAAGCTCACCACCGACGCGCAGGGCAACTTCAGCGTGACCTGGCCGGAAGCGGGCATGTACTGGCTGGAAACCACCAGCGAGGACAGCAAGACCTCGCTGCCGCAGGCCAAGCAGCGCCGGCTCAGCTACGTGGCGACGCTGGAAGTGCTGCCGCAGTGACGGCGACAGCGCGCACGTCCTGCGCATGGCGGCACGTAGCGGCATGAACGCGCCGCTCGCGCCGCAGGCCGATGTCGATGCCGAGACCGAGATCGCCACGCTTGGCGGTCGCAGCATGGGCACGACCTGGAGCGCGAAGCTGGTGCTGCGCCGCCGTCGCGACCTGCATCCGCTGCACGCCGCGATCCAGGCGCAGCTGGACCAGGTGGTCGCGCAGATGAGCACCTGGGAAGCGGACTCGGACATCGGCCGCTACAACCGCGCCGCCGCCGGCAGCATGCACGCGCTGCCCGCGGCATTCGCCGAGGTGCTGCGCTGCGCGCTGGACATCGCGCGGCGCAGCGACGGCGCGTTCGATCCAACGATCGGCGCGGTGCTGGGCTTGTGGGGTTTCGGCGCAGACGCCGGCAGCCAGCGCGTGCCCGATGCGGAGGCGTTGCGCCAGGCGCGCGCCGCCGGCGATTGGCGGCAACTCGTACTGGACGAGAACGGCGCCACGTTGCGCCAGCCCGGCGGCCTGCGCCTGGATCTGTCGGCGATCGCCAAGGGCTACGGCGTGGATCTGGTGGTGCGCGCACTGCAGGCGCAGGGCGTGGCCAGCGCACTGGTCGAGGTCGGCGGCGAACTCTACGGCTATGGCCGCAAGCCGGATGGACAGCCGTGGCGGGTGCTGGTGGAATCGGCGCCGGACGAGGACGCGCAGGCGGCGACGCCGCCACGGGTGCTGGCGCTGGACGGCCGCGCGGTCGCCACCTCCGGCGATCGCTGGCACCGCTTCGAACAGGACGGCCAGCGCTACAGCCATACCCTGGATCCGCGCAGCGGCACGCCGATCGCGGCATCGCTGGCGGCGGTCAGCGTGGTCGCCGCCGATGCGATGCGGGCCGATGCCTGGGCCACCGCGCTGAGCGTGCTCGGCGCCGACGTCGGACTGGCCTGCGCCGAGCGCGAACGGCTGGCGGCGCGCTTCCTGCTGCGCGCTGGCGAACGCGTGCAGGAGCGGCTCAGCAGCGCCTTCGCCGCGCTGCTCGACGCATGAGCCGGGCGCGGTCGCAACGCAACTGGAATGCCGTCGGGCACGTGGCAGCGTTCGCGCTGCTGGGCGCGATCGGCTATGCGCTGCTGCGGCTGCATCCGCAGCCATGGTGGAACGGCGTGCCATCGCAGCAGCGCATTCTCTACGCGGCGCTGGCAACGGCCGCCTACGCGGCCGCCTGCCTATGGCTGTGGTGGCGCGGCCGCCGCGGCGCGCGGCGCACCGGCAAGCAGGGCGACGCGCCGCTGCTGCTGGCCTGGGCCAGCCAGACCGGCTTCGCCCAGCAGCTCGCGCTGCGCAGTGCCGCGGCCTTGCATGCGGCGGGCCAGGCGGTACGCGTGCTGCCCTTGCAGAACGTCACCGCGGCCGACCTGGCCGGCGCGACGCAGGCGCTGTTCGTGGTCAGCACCAGCGGCGAAGGCGATCCGCCCGACCACGCGCTGCCGTTCCTGCGCAAGACGATGGCGCAGTCGCCGGCCTTGCCGAAGTTGGGCTACGCGCTGCTGGCGCTGGGCGATCGCCGCTACGACCATTTCTGCGCGTTCGGCCGCCAGCTCGATGCCTGGCTGCGCCAGCACGGCGCGCATCCGCTGTTCGACCGCATCGACGTGGACAACGCCGACGACGCCGCGCTGCGCCACTGGCAGCAATTGCTCGGCCAACTCGCCGGCGGCAGCGAGCAACCCGACTGGAGTCCACCGGCCTATGAGCGCTGGCAGTTGCAGCAGCGGCACCTGTGCAATCCCGGCAGTGTCGGCGGCGCGGTGTTCGAACTGGCGCTGCTGCCCGCCGACGGCGCACTGCCTGCGTGGCAGGCAGGCGACCTGGCCGAGATCGGTCCGTGCCATGACGACGCCGTGGTGCAGGCCTGGCTGCAGGCCAGCGGCCTGGACGGCACCGCAACGCTGCAGCGTCCCGGCCAGGTGCCGACGACGCTGGCCGCGCTGCTGGCGCGCAGCCACCTGCCGGCGCCGGACCAGGTCGCCGGCACTGCGCCCGCAGCCGTGGCCGCGCGCCTGCAACCGCTGCCGCATCGCGAATACTCGATCGCCTCGATGCCCAGCGACGGCGCGCTGCGTCTGTTGCTGCGGCGCGCGCTGCATGCGGACGGCACGCCCGGCCTGGGCAGCGGCTGGCTGTGCGACACCGCGCCGATCGGCGCCGAGATCGCGCTGCGGCTGCGCCCGAATCCGAACTTCCATCCGCCGGCCGATCCGGCGCGGCCACTGATCCTGATCGGCAACGGCACCGGCATCGCCGGCCTGCGCGCGCACCTGCGCGCTCGCATCGACGCCGGCGCGTCCCGCACCTGGCTGCTGTACGGCGAACGCCATGCCGCGCACGACGACCACTATGGCGAGGAACTGCGCACCTGGCTGGCGCACGGCGCGCTGCAGCGGCTGGATGCGGTGTTCTCGCGCGATGCCGGCGCGCACCGCTACGTGCAGGATGCGCTGCGCGCGGCCGCAGCGGACCTGCGCGACTGGGTCGCGCAAGGCGCGGCGATCTACGTCTGCGGCAGCCTGCGCGGCATGGCCCCCGGCGTGGACGCGGTGCTAGAGGAGGTGCTGGGGCGGCTGGGCAAGGAAACCCTGCTGCTGGAAGGGCGCTATCGGCGCGACGTGTACTGACGCCTGGGCTTGCGCCGGCGTTGGAGCGATGCGAACCAGGCACGGCCCTACGCGGCAACGACTCGCACAACCTGCCCCCCCCTGCCGTGTCCACGCTGGCCCTGACAGATTCGACCAGCAGCCTGATGCAACGCTCCACAGAATCTGCGGTGCGCGGGCGGGTCATCCCGTTGCGTCTGGCCATCGCGGTGGGTACGACGCCGCTCGGTGCGCCCCATCGCCGCCTGGGTCGCCGGCGCATTCGGTCCGCATCGGGCGCTGGGCATCGGTGCGGCGCGGACTTCGCCGCGGCAATGGTCGCGCTCAGCTACTTGGTGAAGCTCCGTCGCATGCACCTACGCTCCGACGGTTGGCGTCCGCGCTTCACCAAGTGAGTGCGATGGTTCGCCACGCGCGTGTCATCCCACCACCGACGATGGGATGACGCGATCTCGCAGACTGCTTTCCTGCACGATGCACGACACATGCGAAAGGCGCCAAAGCCTGCGCGGCCGGCGGCCGCAAGCGTGCCGGCGTATGATTGCGTGCGCAACGCTAGCACCTTCCGAAATGAAAATCTCCATCGCGTGTTTGCCCGAACATCCCAGCATTGCGCAGTCCTGCGAGCTCATCGAGACCGCGCCATTGAGCTACTGGATGCCGGTATTGAATCGGCTTCGGCAGGCGTTTCGGTTGCCGGGCGATGACTGGAAGCGGATCCCGGAAGGCGCCAATGCCTTGTTCCAGCTTGGCGACGCGGTGATCGTCAAATTGGTGCCGCCCAACTGGCGCCAGCAAGGCGAAAAGGAACGCCTCGTCGCACCGTTGCTGGACGGCAAATTGTCGCTGCAGACGCCGCGTCTCATCGGCGGCGGCGTGGTCGACAATTGGGTGTTCGTGATCTGCAGCCGCCTGCCCGGATCCTCGCTGGCCGATGTCTGGCCGGCGCTGGATGTCGGCCAGAAGCGTTCGATCATGCTGCAGGTGGGAACGCTGCTGCGCGAGCTGCGCAGCGTTGCGCTCGATGCCGACATCGCGATCCAGGTGGAGTGGCGGCACTACATCGCCACGCTGATCTCCGACTGCCTCGCGCGGCATCGGCGCAATGCGATGCCCGCGCATCTGGCGGCGCACGTCATGCCCTACATCGAAGCGGCGGGCGATTTTTCGCCGCCCGCGCAGCCGCGCTTCATCCACATGGACATCCATCCCTGGAATTTGATGGCGCACGACATTCAGGGAAAGTGGGCCCTCAGTGGGCTGCTCGATTTCGGCGATGCGATCGTCGGCCAGTGCGATCTGTTCGAGTTGCTGACACCGCTGATCTTCATGGCGCAAGGCGACCCGATCCTGGTGAAGGCGCTGCTCGACGCCTACGGCCTGCTCGACGGCTACGATGCGCCAACCCTGCGCCGCCGGCTCATGGCCACCGCCTTGATCAGGCCCGATTCGGACCTCGGCTTTTGCATGCAGCAGGTTCCGGTCAGCGGACCGCGCGACACATGGGAACAGGTCTCCTTGCAGATGTTCCCGTTGTGAGCTGGGCCAGCGCTGAACTGAAAGAGCGCGTAATCGGTCGATCGCCAGCGTTACACATTACCGGACGCAGCGGCGCCGTGTGCTGGCAGAGGGACAGGCCGAACGTGACCGCCGTAGGACGCACGGAAGGTCGCACTCCATCACTCCACTGCACGCCGACGCGCATGGAGCGCGATCGTGCGCGCCAGGTCGGCCATGCCGGTGGATGAGCGCTTGCCGCCGTCTGCAGGCTGCACCGTCCCACGCGGGATGTGCGCAATACGCATACCGGTGCCGTGCGAATCTGCCTGGTGATCCTTACGCCGCGTCGGCGCTCTGGCGATGCAAGCGCTTCATTCGCCAGCGCCGCACGACGAGGGTCGGACCGCCGCGTAAGCGGACCGCCGCGGAGTGGAAGATCGCCTCACCTCGTCGGCGCGTATCGCGCAGATGTGCGGGACCGAAAGGCGACGGCTCTGGCCGCTCAGGCAGCCACTGCAGGCGCTGGCGGCAACGATCGGGGCAGCCCGTGGGAAACGCTCGCAGATACGGCCATGCCGCCATCCGCGCCGGTCACGCGGCAACCGCTCAGCGTGCGGCAGGCATTCCCAGCCGATGCGGCTCGAACAGGTAGCCCTTGCCGCGCACGGTGCGGATCCACTGCGGCACCAGCGGGTCGTCGCCCAGCTTCTGCCGCAGCCGCGAGACCTGCAGATCGATGCCGCGACCGCCCTGGGGAACGCTGCCGTCGCTGTCGCCGATCGCCGCCCGCAGGTCCTCGCGGCTGAGCACGTTGCCGGGCTGCTCGAGGAACACCGCCATCAAGCGCAATTCGCTGGGCGACAACGGGATCGCACGGCCATCCGGCGTGACCGCCTGGTGCCGATAGGCATCGACCTGCCACGCGCCGTCCTGCGCCGGCGCTGGCGGCGGCGCCGCACGGGTACGCCGCAACACCGCATTGAGCCGCGCCACCAGTTCGCGCAGGTCCAATGGACGGCTCAAATAGTCGTCCGCGCCCAGATCCAGGCCGATCACCCGATCCACCGGCTCGGCCTGGTCGGCCATCATCACGATCGCGATGCCGCCGCGGTCGCGCAGTTGCCGACACAGATTCAGCCCTTCGCCACCGCCGAGGCCGGCATTGAGCAACACCGCGTCGTAGCGATCGGCCGCCAGCTGCGCATACAACTGCACGCCGCTTTCGGCATCGTGGGTCTGCAAGTTGAAACGGGCCAGATAATCGCGAATCCGGTCGCGCAAGGCCGCGTCGTCGTCCACTACCACTACTTTCGCCAACCACCTGCTGTTATCCGAGGCCACCTGTTCGTTCCGGTCCACGGCTCCGGGATAGCCGCGTTCGCGCATTGGACGCGGTCGGCGGCAACCCCGCAAGAGCCACGCGCGCGGCGCCGAAAGCTCAGTCGGCGAGCGTCGCCAGCGGTTCGATACGGATCGCCAGCAGCTCGCCGCCACCGCTCAAAGCGAAGCGCTGCCTGGTGTTGGCGGCCAACCAGGCGCTGTCGCCGGCGGCCAGCGGCGGCAATCCGCAGTCCACATCGAACTGCGCCTGCCCTGCCAGAAGATGAACGACCCAACAGATTTGCGGTTCGGCGAAGAACAGCATCGGCCCGACCAGCGGCCGATGCAGCAGTTGCGTGCGCAGGCGATCACGACGCCACATCAGGTTGAAGTCGTGGGTGGGGCCGTCGAGCAGTTCGCCGCGCAGCGGCCGCTCGCCGGCGAAGCGCAGCCGCGCGTACGGCGGTTCGAGCAGATGCACGGCGCCGTCGTCGAAGCGCAGGCGCAGGCCGGCGCCGCGCAGCAACACCAGCTCCCGATCGATGCCGGAGAAACTGGAAAAGGCCGCGTCCTGCTCGATCTCCGCGATCGACAGGCGCAGCAGCCAGTCGTCGCTGTCCGGTTGCGGCAGGCGCAGGATCTCCCGCGTCCAACCCAGTCCGTTGCGCCAGCGCTCGCGGCGGTAGTCGTTGGCGGGGATCACCCGCGAAGGCATGTTGCACCAGTCCATCGGCGCATTCTGCACGATCCGGCGGCGCTGCCGGATGCAGCGACAGCGGCAGGCATCTGCGGTTATCCCCGCGCCTGTCCCGGCCGTCAGCAAGTACGAATGGTGCTGGCAGACGCCAGCCGGAACCGGAAGTTTTGCAGCTCCAGGGAAATGCGGCAACTGGCCTGCGACGCGACCTTGCGAGAATCGCGACGGCCATCGCCCGTTCGGCGACATCGGCGGGTCGCGCCGGCGCAAGGCACATCGGCGCGCCAGCGCGTACAAGTCGCAGCGCGGCGACCATGCGTGGCGCTGCGGGATGGTGGCTGTTGGGCAGGGAGGCTGCTTGTGTGCGGGCGCGAGAGGCTGGGCCCGTACCCTCATCCGGCCCTGCGGGCCACCTTCCCCCGAAAAGGGGGCCATGGTCCCGACGGGAGAAGGAACAACCTGGCCCCTCTCCCACCGGGAGAGGGGTTGGGGTGAGGGTACGACGCGCAGCGCCTCATGGTTCCAGGAGCCAGTCGGACGCGCGTGCTGACCGCACCTTGCCCATGCGCCCACTGCCATGGCGGCTGTCTGCAGCAGGACAGCCGCCGGCAGCAGAAGTACCGAATCGCAGCGAGCCGACCGACGCGAAGCGCCCGACAAAAACCTTCGCCCATAAAAAACGTCGCCCGGCTGCACGTCACTGTGCAACACCGGGCGACGATGTACGTCCTTGTCGGCTTCCTGCCTCCCCCGCTGAGCGTCCTGCTCAGCGAGGTCGCGACCGCGCGTCCTGCGCCAGCCGTATCCTCTGTCCTTTCAAATCCCTTGAATGCCTTTAAATCCGTTTAATCCTTAAATCCGTTTAACGCCTTTCCACCGGCTTGGCGGCTGCCGTCCTGGCTGCCGTCGGCGTGGTCGCCTTCGTGGCTCCCACTTCGATCCGGTCGTGGTTCCGTTCGACCGTCTTGAGTCCGATTCCCTTCACCTGCGTCAGGTCCTCGACGCTTTTGAAGGGGCCGTGCGCCTGTCTGTAGTCGACGATCGCCTGTGCCTTGGAGGCACCCACGTTCAACAACACCCGGTCGATTTCCGCTGCACTAGCGGAGTTGATGTTGACCTTGTCCGCGGCGAGCGCGGAACCGGTCAGCAGCAACGCCAGGACCAGAGACTTCAGGACCACGATAAAAGACTGCATGGCAACACTCCTTGTGACTTGGATGGGGACTTCACCGGCCTCTCCTGCCGGTGTCGAAAGCATCCCTCGCCACATGGATACAGCCTATCGCCAACGCCCTTTCCAAACAGCAGGTAAACGGCGCGTCAACGTGTAGGAAAAACCCTACACGGGGACCGCGGCGTAGAATGGTGGCCACCTCTTTTGCGACAAATCCCGGAGTTCCACGATGGACAATGCCAAGATCGACCGTTTCCTGAGCGCGAAGTGGGACGACGACATCGTCCCGCAGCTGGTCGATTACATCCGCATCCCCAACAAATCGCCGATGTTCGACGCCGATTGGGTCGCCCACGGCTATATGGACGATGCGGTGCGGCTGATGGAGCGCTGGGCGCGCGCGCAGGCCATCCCGGGCCTGGTGGTCGAGGTGGTGCAGCTGGAAGGGCGCACGCCGCTGATCTATCTGGAAGTGCCGGCCACCGGCGCGGAGACCGGCGCGGACACGGTGCTGCTGTACGGGCACCTGGACAAGCAGCCGGAGATGACCGGCTGGGACGACGACCTGGGTCCGTGGACGCCGGTGCTCAAGGGCGACCGCCTGTACGGCCGCGGCGGCGCCGACGACGGCTATGCGCTGTTCGGCTCGCTGGCCGCAATCCTGGCCCTGCAGGACCAGGGCATCCCGCACGCGCGCTGCGTGGTGCTGATCGAGGCCTGCGAGGAATCGGGCAGCTACGACCTGCCCGCCTACGTCGACCACCTGGCCGAGCGCATCGGCAAGCCGTCGCTGGTGGTGTGCCTGGATTCGGGCTGCGGCAACTACGAGCAGTTGTGGTGCACGACCTCGCTGCGCGGCCTGGCCGGCGGCAACTTCAGCGTCAAGGTGCTCAGCGAAGGCGTGCATTCGGGCGATGCGTCCGGCGTGGTGCCGTCCAGCTTCCGCGTGCTGCGCGACCTGCTGTCGCGGCTGGAAGACGAGGCCACCGGCAAGATCAAGATCGAGGGCCTGTATTCGGAGGTTCCGGAAGAACGCCTGGCGCAGGCCAGCAAGGTCGCCGAGGTGCTCGGCGACGAGGTCTACAGCAAGTTCCCGTTCCTGCCGGGGATGACCCCGATGAACGAGGATCTCACCGAACTGGTGCTCAACCGCACCTGGCGCCCGGCCTTGTCGGTGACCGGCGCCGACGGCCTGCCGCCGCTGGCCTCGGCCGGCAACGTACTGCGCCCGGAGACTGCGGTGAAGCTGTCGCTGCGCCTGCCGCCGACGCTGGACGGCAAGCGCGCCGGCGAACTGCTGAAGGATGTGCTGCTGCGCGATCCGCCGTACGGCGCCGAGGTGTCGCTGGCGCTGGAGAAGTCGTCCTCGGGCTGGAACGCGCCGGCGCAGTCGCAGTGGCTGACCGACGCGATCGAGGCCGCCTCGCAGGCGGCGTTCGGCAAGCCGGCGATGTACATGGGCGAAGGCGGCTCGATCCCGTTCATGGGCATGCTCGGCGAGAAGTTCCCCGGCGCGCAGTTCATGATCACCGGCGTGCTCGGCCCGCATTCCAACGCGCACGGGCCGAACGAGTTCCTGCACATCCCCATGGGCAAGCGGGTCACCGCCTGCGTGTCGAAGGTGATCGCCGAGCACCATGCCGCCAGCGTGCGCGGCGAGACCACCGGCAGCGCCGCGGTGGCCGGCGGCGAGCAGCACGGCGGGCACGGCTGCTGCTGAGCCTGCGGCGGCCGTCGGCGACGACGGCCGCCAAGCTGCGAGCCCTGCCCGCGTTGGTGCGTCGCCACGGCGTGTGCGCGAGCCGCGCCTGCACGGCTGCTTAAAGGACATCGCCGGCCGCGCCTGCATCCACACCGCATGGCGGGCGAATCTGGCACGATCCGCTTCACTTCCACGTTCGGTACGCTCCCATGCACAACCTGTTCGGCAGCGACAGCTGGCTGTACGTCATCCTGGTCGGCTTCGTGGTCGGCCTGCTGGCGCGCTTCCTGGGTCCGAGCGGCGGCCGCTCCGGCTGCCTGTTCACCGTGCTGCTCGGCATCGCCGGCGCGCTGGTGGCGGGCTGGTTCGGCCACTACATGGGCTGGTACAGCCGCGGCGAACCGGCCGGCTTCCTCGGCGCGCTGCTCGGCGCCATCGCCCTGCTCGCACTGCTGCGGCTGTTCCTCGGCAAACGCTGAGGCCGCACCGCGGCACCGGCACGGCTCGCCATGCCGACGCCGCACGTTTACGCTGTGCGGCCAATGTCCGCCGCAGCGTCCCGATGAGTTCCAGCACCGATCTTCCCGACGCGCCGGACCTGCGCGCCGTACAACGCCAGCACTGGGCGCGCGCCGCATTGGGCGACGCGCAGGCGACGCTGCAGCGCGCGTCGATCGACGCCGGCTGGCGCAGCTACTGGCGCAGCCACGGTGCCGGCGCCAGCCGCGTGCTGATGGATTCGCCCCCGGGCCTGGAGGACGTGCGCCCGTGGTTGCGCATGCACGCGCTGCTGCAGCAAGGCGGCGTGCGCGTGCCGGCGATCCTGGCGCAGGACGCGCAGGCCGGCTTCCTGCTGCTGGAGGATCTTGGCGGACCGACCCTGGCGCAGACGCTGGACGCCGCCTCGGCCGATGCCCACTTCGATGCCGCGCTCGGACAACTGTTGCGGCTGCAGGCGATCGCGCCGCCGCCGGAGCTGGGCGTGTTCGGCGAGGCGCTGCTGCAGCGCGATGCCGGCTTGTTCGAAGAGTGGTTCCTGCGCCGGCACCTGGGCCTGGCATTGGACTGCGCCGAACTCGACGCGCTCGAACTGGTGCAGCGCCGCTTGATGGACAACGCGCTGGCGCAGCCGCGGGTGCTGGTGCACCGCGACTTCATGCCGCGCAACCTGATGCCGGTCGCCGACGGCCCGGCGGTGCTGGATTTCCAGGACTGCGTGCTCGGCCCGGTCGCCTACGACCCGATCAGCCTGTTCAAGGACACCACGGTGAGCTGGCCGCTGGCGCGGGTCGATGGCTGGCTGGCGCGCTACCACGCGCGTGCGCTGCAGGCCGGGATCGCGCTACCGCCGCTGGCGCAGTTCCTGCGCGATGCGGACTGGATGGGCGTGCAGCGGCACCTGAAGAACCTGGGCATCTTCGCGCGGCTGAACTATCGCGACGGCAAGGCCTGGTACCTGGACAACGTGCCGCGCTTCATCGGCTACCTCGACGAGGTGTTGCCGCGGCACCCGCAGCTGCAACCGCTGGCGCAGCTGCTGCAGACGCGGATCAAGCCGGCGCTGGCGCAACGCGCGGCGGCCGACGCATGAAGGCGCTGATCTTCGCCGCTGGCTTCGGCGAACGCATGCGCCCGCTGACCGAACGCACGCCCAAACCGTTGCTGGCGGTGGGCGGCACGCCGCTGATCGTGTGGCACCTGCGCAAGCTGGCGGCGCTGGGCGTGCGCGAGGTGGTGATCAACACCTCGTGGCTGGCCGAGCAGTTCCCGCAGGCGCTCGGCGACGGCAGCGCGTTCGGCCTGCGCATCGCCTATTCCTACGAAGGCGCCACGCCGTTGGAGACCGGCGGCGGCATGCTGCACGCGTTGCCGCTGCTCGGGCCGGCGCCGTTCCTGCTGGTCAACGGCGACATCTGGACCGATTTCGATTTCGCGCAGCTGGCGCCGGAACCGGCCGGACTGGCGCAACTGGTGCTGGTCGATCCGCCGGCCTACGCGGCGCACGGCGATTTCGCGCTGCATGCCGATGCCACGCTGCGCAGCGACGGCGCGCCGCTGCTGACCTACGCCGGCGTGGGCGTCTATCGGCCGGAGCTGCTGCGCGACTGGCAGTCGGCGTTCGACCCACCGCCCGCCGACCACGGCGAGCCGCCGCGCTTCGCGCTGGCGCCGATCCTGCGGGCGCAGATGGCCGCCGGCCGCATCCACGGCCTGCACCATCGCGGCCGCTGGACCGATGTGGGGACGCCGCAGCGACTGGCAGAGTTGGATGGCGCGCTGGGTCGCGCGCCGGGAATCGGGAATCGGGAATCGGGAATCGGCAAAAGCTGAGTTCCAGCGACTTCACGCCCAGCGCGCGCGGTGGACGATCAAATTCTGTTTGGGAAAACCTGCAGCCAGCCTCCGCAGGCGCGCGCCGGCGCGCTCAGCTTTTTCCCATTCCCGATTCCCCACTCCCCATTCCCAGCCTGCGCAAAAACGGCACCGTGACCCGCCGCTGCGCCGCCAGCGATTCGCGGTCCAGGCGTTCCAGCAGCGCGACCAGGCCGGCCAGGTCGCGGCCGGCATGGGTCAGCAGCCAGTCGATCGCCGCATCTTCCAGCACCAGCCCGCGGCGTTGCGCGCGCTCGCGCAGTACCGCGGCGCGGCCGGCATCGTCCAGCGGCGACAGCGCGATGCGCGTGCATTGCGCCAGCCGCGAGCGCAGGTCGGGCAAGGTCAGCGCCAGGCCGTCGGGCATCGCCTGCGCGGTGTACAGCAGGGTCACCCCGGCGCTGCGCGCGCGGTTGTGGAAATCGAACAGCGCCACTTCGTCCTCGCGCTGCCCGGCGATCGCCTCCAGTCCGTCCAGCGCGACCAGGTCGCGGCCTTCCAGCGCTTCCAGCGCATCGCGCAGGCGCCCGGACGCGGCCTGCAGCGGCAGGTAGGCGGCGCTGCGCCCTGCCTGCTCGGCGGCTGCGCACAGCGCCAGCGCCAGATGGGTCTTGCCGGTGCCGGCGGGGCCGGACAGGTAGATCCAGTCCACGTCGCTGCCGTCGGCGACGGCCTGCAATTGCGCCAGCAGGCCGGCCGGCGCGCCGACATAGCGATCGAAGCGCTGCTCCGGCGGATAGCGCAACGCCAACGGCAGCTGCGGCACGCTCACGGCTGGTCGGGGCTACGCGGCGGCAGTTCGATCAGCGGCGCGCGCTCGGCGCTGCCATCGAGCAGGATCGCCGACTTGTCGCCGGCATACAGCTCGCTCTGCCGGTATTGCTCGTGCAGGTAGTGCAGCAGCACGTTGGCCACCGCCGCCACCGGCAACGCCAGCAGCATGCCGAGGAAGCCGAACAGCTGGCCGCCGGCCATCACCGCGAAGATCACCGCCACCGGGTGCAGGCCGATCTTGTCGCCGACGATGCGCGGGGTCAGCACGTAGCTTTCCAGCAACTGGCCGACGGTGAACACCACGCCGACCAGGATCATCAGTTGCAGGTCGAAGCCCTTGGACTGCACCAGCGCCGCCAGGATCGCCAGCAGGATGCCGGTGGTCGCGCCCAGGTACGGGATGAAGCTGATCAGGCCGGCGACGATGCCGATCAGCAGGCCCAGGTTGAGCCCGATCAGGCTCAGCCCGCCGGCGTAGATCACTCCCAGCGCCAGCATCACCAGGAACTGGCCGCGGATGAACGCGCCCAGCACGTCGTTGGACTGCCGCGCCAGGCGGCCGACGGTGGCGACGTGGTTGCGCGGGATGGTCGCGGCCACGCGCTCGACCAGGATGTCCCAGTCGCGCAGGAAGTAGAAGGTCAGGATCGGCAGCAGCACCAGGTTCACCACCCAGGTGACCATGGCGAAGCCCGAGCGCGACAGATAGCCGAAGAAGGTCGCGGCGACGCCGCCGGCCTGCTGCCAGTGGCCGCGGATCCATTCGATCAGCCGCTCCGGATCCAGCCAGGCCATCAGCTGCAGCCCGGTCTTCTGCTCGGCCCACGGGATCGCGGTGCCGGTGAACCAGTCGCGCGCCTGCGGCAGCACGTCGATGAAGGTGACGATCTGCCGCTCCAGCATCGGCACCAGGATCAGCAGCGCCAGCACCAGCAACAGCAGCATCAACACGAATACCAGGGTCACCGCCATGTTGCGCGAACGGCCGGCGCGCTCCAGGCGATCGACCAGCGGATCGCCGAGCCAGCCCAGCAGCAGCGCCAGCACGAACGGGGTCAGAATCGGCGCCAGCAGCGCTATCACCCACAGCACGCCCAGGATCACCGCGGCCCATTTCAGGCGGCGCAGGAACTGGGCGATTTCCGCTTCGGGGGACAGCGTCATTTGAGCCGGTACTCCGTGCGCTCGGTATTGAGGATGATCGGCCCGCCCTCGACCGGCACCGTCACCGGCTGCAGCGGGCTGTCGGCGCCGAGCATGCGGTTCAGGCCGGACACGCCGCTGAGCAGGTCCAGGTCCAGTTCCAGGCGGTCGCCGCTGGCCTGGATCGGCACGATGCGCCGCACCACCGAGGAGTTCTGCAGCGCCGCGGACACGCGCAGGTAGTCGTCGGCACTGCGGATGCCGCTGATCACCACCCGGTACACGCCGGCCGGGCCGGTGCTGGACGCCTTGGCGTAGCGCTTGACCAGCGCGTCGGCGGCACCGTCGGCGCCGGCAGCGATCGCGCGGCGCGCGTCGGCGTCGCTGGCCGACCAGCTGGACAACGTCTTGCCGCTGTCGACGAACACCCAGTCGGCGGTCCAGCCGCCGGACTTGCCGCGGTACAGCTTGCCGATCAGCTGCATCGGCGGGCTGTAGCGCGACGAGGCGCTGGCCACCGCGGCGGTGTCCTGGCGCCAGATCGCGCCGACCAGCGCCTGCTCGGCGGCGCTGCCGGTGGGCAGGCCGAGCCGGTAGCCGCGCTCGATCGCGCGGTCCAGCGCGCTGCGCGCGGCATTGGACTGCTGCACGCCGACCAGGCGCGGGCCGCTGCCGTCGTCGATCGCCAGCCACAGCACCGGCTTGGGCCGCGGCTGCGGCCACAGCGGCAGGCCCAGCGCCGCGGCCAGGCCGTCGACGTCGCTCTGCCGGAAGCGCGCGATCAAGGTGGTGCGGAAGGTCGGCGCGCCGCTCGGCGAGGTGCCCTGGTCCTGGCGGTAGTCGTAGCTGTCGACGAAGTTCTTGGCGTTGCGCAGCGCCTGGGTCACCCCCGGGCGCGACATCACCGCGCGGTCGCCGGAGATCTTGCCCAGCACCACGCCCAGCGCGCGCGCCACCGCGCCGTTGCGGTCGGCCTCGCTCTGGCTGTTGACCGGCACCTCGGCGTCGTAGGGGCTCTGCGCGCCGGCGACGTCGCCTTCGGTGCGCAGACCGGCCTGGGCCAGGGCGGCCGCGGCGGGCAGGCACAGCGCGAAAGACAGGAGTAAGGCAAGGCTGCGGCGCATCGAAGGTTCCATT
Organism: Xanthomonas sp. GW; assembly: GCF_014236815.1. Lineage (NCBI taxonomy): Bacteria > Pseudomonadati > Pseudomonadota > Gammaproteobacteria > Lysobacterales > Lysobacteraceae > Xanthomonas > Xanthomonas sp. GW. Next base: position 1,681,189 of record NZ_CP051189.1, on the reverse strand, counting down.
GCTCGGCGTATCCGGGGCGAATTGTTGCCCGAATGCGGGCGTAGCGCCAATGCGGCCTGTTAAAATCGCCGTCTTTCCGCCGACGCCACCGCCCGTGACCACTCCCAAGACCCCCGCCGCCGCCCCGTTGACCTACCGCGACGCCGGCGTCGACATCGATGCCGGCAATGCCGTCGTCGAACGTATCAAACCCTTGGTCAAGCGCAGTTTCCGCCCGGAGGTGATGGGCGGGCTGGGCGGTTTCGGCGCGCTGTTCGACCTGTCCGGCAAGTACCGCGAGCCGGTGCTGGTGTCCGGCACCGACGGCGTCGGCACCAAGCTGAAGCTGGCGCAACAGCTGGGCCGGCACGACAGCATCGGCATCGATCTGGTGGGCATGTGCGTCAACGACGTGCTGGTGCAGGGCGCCGAGCCGCTGTTCTTCCTGGACTACTTCGCCACCGGCAAGCTCGACGTGGAGACCACGGTGGCGGTGGTCGGTGGCATCGCCCGCGGCTGCGAACTGGCCGGCTGCGCGCTGATCGGCGGCGAGACCGCGGAAATGCCCGACATGTACCCGCCGGGCGAGTACGACCTGGCCGGCTTCACCGTCGGCGCGGTGGAGAAGTCGCAGCTGCTCGACGGCGCCAAGGTGCGCCAGGGCGACGTGCTGATCGGCATCGCCTCCTCCGGCCCGCACTCCAACGGCTATTCGCTGGTCCGCCGCATCTACGACCGCGCCGGGCGCCCGGCCGAACTGCAGCTCGGCGGCACCACCCTGGCCGACGCGCTGATGGCGCCGACCGCGCTGTACGTCAAGCCGATCCTGTCGCTGCTGCGCGGCGCGCACGCCGACGGCATCCACGCGATGGCGCACATCACCGGCGGCGGCCTGACCGAGAACATCATCCGCGTGATCCCCGACGGCCTGGGCCTGGACATCCGCGCCAGCGCCTGGAGCCTGCCGCCGGTGTTCGAGTGGCTGCAGCGCGAAGGCGCGGTCGCCGACAGCGAGATGTGGCGCACCTTCAACTGCGGCATCGGCTTCGTGCTGGTGGCCGCACCCGACCAGGTCGCCGCGCTGGAGCGCAGCCTGGACACGCTGGGCCTGGCGCATTGGCAGATCGGCGCGGTGGTGGCGGCCGGCGGGGACACGCGTGTCCATATCGGCTGAGGCCACGCCCTCCGCGCAGGACGCCGAACATCTGCGGATGCTCGGCATCGGTCACTACGTGGTCGGTGGGCTGACCGGCGTCTTCGCGCTTATTCCGGTGTTGCATCTCTGCATCGGCCTGGCGATGCTCAACGGTCGCTTGCCCGTCAATGGTCTCAGCGCGGCGCAGGTGCCCCTGTTCGCCTGGACGTTCGTGGTCATCGCCGGCTTGATGATCGTGGGCGGACTCGCCCTGGCCGCGGCAATGGTCTACGCGGGGCGCTGCCTCGGCACGCGCCGCCGCTACACCTATTGCCTCATCGTCGCCGGTGTGTCCTGCGCGATGATGCCGTTCGGCACAGCGCTGGGCGTTTTCAGCCTGCTGGTGCTGCTGCGGCCATCGGTCAAGCCGCTGTTCGCCAAAACCGCGCCGTGACCGTGCCGACGCAGGCCCATCCGGCAATGTGCGCATGTGTTGAGGCGCGCGTCCCCTCGCCGCGCTAGAGACCGCACGATGTCGCTGCCCCCGCCCCTGCCCACCCCGGACCTGGATCGGATGGCGTCCGTGCGCGCCGAATCGGATGTCCGCACCCTGGCGACCCTGTACGCGGTGATGGCGTGGCTGCAAGGCCTGTCGCTGCTGTTGCTGGGCGGCTTCCTGGCCTTCGGCATCCACTACGAAGCGGCCAAGACCGCGGCCGGGCAGAGCGCCCACGACGCGAGCAACGGCCAGGCGGTGATCGTCATGTTCTCGGTGCTGCTGGCGCTGGGGCTGGTGATGCTGCTGGCGAACGTGGCCGCCGCGTTGGCGCTGCGCCGGCGGCGCCAGCTGACGCTGTGCAAGGCCGCCGCGACGCTGGGCTGTTTCGGTTTCCCGCTGGGCACCGCGCTGGGGGTGTGGACCCTGTTGGCGCTGCAGCGCCCGGCCTGCGCCGCGCTGTTCCGGGATCCGCGCCGATGACGATCCGCCTGGCGGTGCTGGTCTCCGGCCGCGGCTCCAACCTGCAGGCGCTGCTCGATGCGATCGCCACCGGCGCGCTGGACGCGCAGGTGGTCGGGGTGTTCAGCGACCGTACGCAGGCGCCAGCGCTGGCCAAGGTGGCGCCGGCGCAGCGCTGGTCGGCGGCGCCGAGCGGCTTCCCCGACCGCGCCGCGTTCGACCAGGCGCTGGGCGATGCGGTCGCCGCCGTGCAGCCGGACTGGATCGTCTGCGCCGGCTACATGCGCATCCTCGGCACCGGCTTCGTGCAGCGCTTCGCCGGCCGCCTGCTCAACATCCACCCCTCGCTGCTGCCCAAGTACCGCGGTCTGCACACGCATGCGCTGGCGCTGGCGGCCGGCGACACCGAACACGGCGCCAGCGTGCACTTCGTGGTGCCGGAACTGGACGCCGGCGCGGTGATCGCGCAGGCGCGGGTGCCGGTGCAGGCCGGCGACCGCGCGGAGGACCTGGCGCAACGCCTGCTGCCACGCGAGCACCAGTTGCTGTGCGCGGTGCTGCAATTGGCCGCGGCCGGACGCCTGGCTGAACGGGATGGCAGCGTCTGGCTCGACGGTCAGTGCCGGTTTAGTCCGCTGCGCCTAGATTGCCAGGGCATGCTGATTCCCTGAATACGCCGCAGCTTCTTTAATCCCGCTGCGGCGCATCCGTGCCCCAACCCCCTTCCCTTGCAGCCGATCCCATGAAGCCCCTTCCGCGTCAGTTCGCTGTTCTAGCCGTGGCCTGCCTCGGCCTGCTGGCGCCGGCCGTCGGCGTGCTGGCGCAGGCGCCCCCGCCGCAGACGGCCGCGCCGACGCCTCCCGCGCAAGCGCCAACTGCGCCTGCCGCTCCCGCTCCCGCACCCGCCGCCCCCGGGCTGCAGGCCGCGCCGTGGACGGCGCCGCCGTTGCAACCGTTCGTGGCCACCTATCAGGCGCTGTACAAGGGCAAGCAGGCCGGCGATGCGCGCATGGAAGTCAGCCACGGCAACGGCGACGAATGGCGCGTGGATCTGGGCGTGCAGGGCCGCAGCGGCTTCGCCAGCATCCTCGGCCTGAACATCGAGCAGAGCACGGTGTTCCGCACCCAGGACGGGCGCTACGTGCCGCAGAGCCAGAGCACGGTGAAGAAGGCGATGTTCTTCGGCAAGAAGGTCACCGGCGTCTACGACTGGAGCAAGGGCGTGGCGCGCTGGGACGGCGACCTGAAGAAGGACCGGCAGCAGCCGATCCCGCTGCAGCCCGGCGACCAGAGCGCGCTGCTGATCAACCTGTCGATCATGCGCGACGCGCAGCCGGGCAAGACCATGACCTACCGCTTCGTCGATGTCGGCCGCGTCCGCGAACACATCTACCACGCCGCCGAGCAGACCGAGACGGTGCAGGTCGGCGACATCAGCTACGACGCGCTGCGCGTGTCGCGCACCAACGGCGGCAAGAATGAGACCATTCTGTGGATCGCCAACGGCGTGCCGACGCCGGTGCGCATCCTGCAGCGCGAAGACGGCGAAGACCGCATCGACCTGCGCCTGACCGAATACCAAGGAGTCTGACCATGACACGCATCGCCCGCCCGCTGTCCGCCGTCGCCGCCGCCCTGCTGGCGCTGGCCAGCCTGCCCGCCCTGGCGCTGGAGCCGTTCAAGGCGGACTACCAGGCCAGCTACATGGGCATGCAGGCCAACGGCTTGATGACCCTGGCCAGCGAAGGCAACAATCGCTGGCGCTACAGCCTGTCGATCAAGAACCAGGTCGCCGACCTGAGCCAGAGCACCGTATTCGAGGAAAAGGGCGGGCAGCTGCGTCCGCTCAGCAGCGACGACCGCTCGCTGTTCCTGATCAAGAAGAAGGCGGTGACCGCCAACTACGACTGGAGCACCGCGCAGGCGACCTGGGCCGGCGACGTCAAGCCCGACCGCCGCGGCCCGGTGAAGCTGCAGCCCGGCGACATGGACGCGCTGCTGATCAACCTGGCGATCGCGCGCGACGTCAACGCCGGCAAGACCCCCAGCTACCGCATGGTCGACGAGGGCCGCGCCAAGCCGATGACCTACAAGGTGGCCGGCAAGGAAGCGATCACCGTCAACGGCAAGACCGAACAGGCGACCAAGGTCAGCCGCAGCGACGGCTCCAAGGAAATCATCGCCTGGATCGTGCCGGACATGCCGGTGCCGGTGCGCATCCTGCAGCGCGAGAACGGCCAGGACGCGCTGGACCTGACCATCAAGACGCTGCACTGATCGTTCGGTAACGCACGCGGCAGCCGCATTTCGCGGAGACGCTACCACAAAAAGGGCGGACCGGTCGGTCCGCCCTTTTTTGTTGTCCGCTCGCTAGCGGCACGCTTCGCTGCAGCCATTCGCAGCGAAGCCCCTGTAAGCCTCGCGCCACCAGGCACCGCGCGCAGTGGACGCCGACGGGCGCCTGCCTGCGCAGCTGGGCAGACCAGACGGCGCCTGCGCGCCCGCCGACTTACTTCTTCGCGTCGGCGGCTGGCTTCTTGGCGTCGGCGGCCGGCGCGAACGTGGTGCGGCAGTCCACGCGGATCTGCGCGCCGCTGTTGCGCCAGTAGAAGGTGCTGCACTGGCGCGGGCCGTCCTGGGTGCGGGTCACGCCGATCGCGTAGAACGCCTGCGCGATCTCGCTGCGGCTGACCTGGCCGTCGCCGTTCCAGTCCATGTCGCGCTGTTCGATGCCCTGGGTGATGGCGATGCCGGCATACCAGGCGTAGCCCACCCAAGCCAGCACCAGGATCACCACCGCCAGCAGCACCTTGCGCCGGCGGGTAAAGCGGCCTTTGAGGATCATGCGATGCGCCGGATGGACGCGCCCAGCGCCCCCAGCTTCTCCTCGATGTTCTCGTAGCCACGGTCCAGGTGGTAGATGCGGTCGATGGTGGTGTCGCCGTCGGCGACCAGCCCGGCCAGGATCAGCGAGGCCGAGGCGCGCAGGTCGGTGGCCATCACCGGCGCGCCGCTGAGACGCTCGTTGCCGCGCACGATCGCGGTATGGCCTTCGACCTGGATGTCCGCGCCCAGGCGCAGCAGTTCGTTGACGTGCATGAAGCGGTTTTCGAAGATCGTCTCGTTGATCACGCCGACGCCGTCGGCCACGCAGTTGAGCGCCATGAATTGCGCCTGCATGTCGGTCGGGAACGCCGGGTACGGCGCGGTGGTCAAGCTGACCGCGCGCGGGCGCTTGCCGTGCATGTCCAGGCGGATCCAGTCCGGGCCGGTCTCGATGGTGGCGCCGGCCTCGCTCAGCTTGTCGAGCACCGCGTCGAGCGTGTCGGCGCGCGCGCGGCGCACGGTGACGCTGCCGCCGGTCATCGCCGCGGCGACCAGGAAGGTGCCGGTCTCGATGCGGTCGGGCAGCACCGCGTGGCGGCCGCCGGACAGGCGTTCCACGCCGTGCACCACGATGCGCGAGGTTCCGGCGCCTTCGATCTGCGCGCCGAGCGCGATCAGGCAGTCGGCCAGGTCGGTGACCTCGGGCTCCATCGCCGCGTTCTCCAGCACCGTGGTGCCGTCGGCCAGGGTCGCGGCCATCAGCACGTTCTCGGTGCCGGTGACGCTGACCATGTCGAACACGTAGCGGCCGCCCTTCAGCCGCCCATTGCTGGTGGCCTTGATGTAGCCGTTCTCGACGCTGATCTCCGCGCCCAACGCCTGCAGGCCCTTGATGTGCTGGTCCACCGGCCGCGAGCCGATCGCGCAGCCGCCGGGCAGCGACACTTCGGCCGCGCCGAACTTGGCCAGCAGCGGCCCCAGCACCAGGATCGAGGCGCGCATGGTACGCACAAGCTCGTACGGCGCGACGTGCTGATCGACCTTGCGCGGATCGACGGTGATCGCGCTGCCGCGCGCCAGGGTGCCTTCGTCGATGGTGACTTCGGCGCCCAGTTCGCCGAGCAGCTTCACCGTGGTGATCACGTCGTGCAGCTGCGGCACGTTAGTGATCTCCACCGGCGCATCGGCCAGCAGGGTCGCGCACAGGATCGGCAGCACCGCGTTCTTTGCGCCGGAAATGTTCACTTCACCGTGCAGCGCATTGCCGCCGGTCACTACGATTTTGGCCATGGGTCTCGGGGGATTCGAAAAGAGGAAACGGAAAGGAACGCGTGGACGCTGCTCAGCCAGCCTGCTCAGCCGGCCTGCTCGGGGGTCAGCGTGGTCAGCGCCAGCGCATGGATCGCCCCGCCCATCAGCTCGCCCAGCGTCGCGTACACCATGCGGTGGCGGGCCAGCGGCAGCTTGCCGGCGAAATCTTCGCTGACCACGGTGGCCTCGAAGTGCACGCCGTCGTCGCCCTGCACCTGCACGCGCGCGCCGGGCAGGCCGGCCTCGATCAGTTTACGGATGGTTTCGGCGTCCAACGGGCTTTCCTAATAAAATGATCGGCCATTCTACCCTCCGACCGGCATCCGCATGGCTGTATCGCCCCTGTCCCCCGACGCGATCGACGACGCCAGCCTGGTCGCCAGCGGCCGCCGCGTGGTCGAGATCGAGCAGGCCGCGCTGGGCGCGGTCGGCGCGCGCATCGGCGCTGAATTCGCCGCCGCCTGCCGGCTGATCCTGGCCTCGCGTGGGCGCGTGGTCGCCACCGGCATGGGCAAGTCAGGGCACGTGGCGCGCAAGATCGCCGCCACCCTCGCCTCCACCGGCACCCCCGCGTTCTACGTGCATCCGGGCGAGGCCGGGCACGGCGACCTGGGCATGATCACCGATGCCGACGTGGTCCTGGCGCTGTCCTATTCCGGCGAGTCCGACGAGATCCTGATGCTGCTGCCGGTGCTCAAGCGCCAGGGCAATGCGGTGATCGCGATGACCGGCCGCGCCCAGTCCACGCTGGCCCGCGAGGCCGACCTGCACCTGGACGTCAGCGTGCCGGCCGAGGCCTGCCCGCTGGACCTGGCGCCGACCTCCAGCACCACCGCCTCGCTGGCGCTGGGCGATGCGCTGGCGGTGGCGCTGCTGGACGCGCGCGGCTTCACCGCCGACGACTTCGCCCGCTCGCACCCGGCCGGCAGCCTCGGCCGGCGCCTGCTGCTGCACATCACCGACGTGATGCACGGCGGCGACGAACTGCCGCGGGTGCGCGAAGACGCCAGCCTCAGCGAGGCGCTGGTGGAGATGAGCCGCAAGCGCCTGGGCATGACCGCGGTGGTCGATGGCGACGGGCGCCTGCTCGGCCTGTTCACCGACGGCGACCTGCGCCGCACCCTGGACAGCGCGCTGGACGTGCGCCAGACCCGCATCGCCGACGTGATGACCCGGCAGCCGCGCACGATCGGCGCCGACCAGCTCGCCGCCGAGGCCGCACGGCTGATGGAAACCCACAAGATCAACGGCTTGATCGTGGTCGACGGCGACGGCCGCGCGGTCGGCGCGCTCAACATTCACGACCTGTTGCGCGCCAGAGTGGTTTAACAGCCTGAACTTGTTCACCGCCTGCCGGCGCCCTGCGCCGCTGGCCCTGGCCTGCTGGAAAGCCGGCCTCCCCGCCCCGATATAGCGAACCATGCCCTATTCCCCGCTGGCCGACCTTCCCGCCGACCTGATCGACCGTGCCGCCCGCATCCGCCTGGCGTGCTTCGACGTGGACGGCACGCTGACCGACGGCCGCCTGTACTACGACCGCGACGGCAACGAGAGCAAGGCGTTCAACGTGCTCGACGGCCAGGGCCTGGTGCAGCTGCGCCGGCACGGCATCGAGGTGGCGCTGATCACCGCGCGGCCCAGCCTGGCCGCGGAGAAGCGCGGCCAGGAACTGGGCCTGCTGGTGCAGATCGGGGTCAAGGACAAGCGCGCCGGGGTGCAGGCGCTGTGCGACGAGCGCGGGCTGAGCCTGGACCAGGTGTGCTTCATGGGCGACGACCTGCCGGATCTGGCGCCGTTGCGCGTGGTCGGCCTGGCGGTGGCCCCGGCCAATGCGCATCCGTGGACCGCCGAGCACGTGCACTGGCTGACCCGCGCCCGTGGCGGCGAAGGCGCCGCGCGCGAGCTGTGCGACGTGCTGCTGGCCGCGCAAGGCCACGTCCCCTCGCTGCTGCAGGAGCATGGCGCATGAACTGGCGCACCGTTCTCGGCGGCCTGTTGCTGGTCGCGGCCCTGGTCAGCGGCTGGTCGGCCTGGCAGCAGCGCAGCAAGCGGGCGCCGACGACCGACGCCGAGGCCCGCTCGGACTACATCGCGCACGATTTCCAGATCGTCGCGCTGGACAAGCAGGGCAAGGAGTCGATGACCCTGCGCGCGCCGCAGATGGAACGCAGCCGCGCCGACCAGACCATGGCGATCGAAACCCCGCTGTTCCTGCTGCCGGACGCCAATGGCCAGCACTGGGAAATGCGCAGCAAGACCGGCTGGGTCAGCGCCGACGGCAACGAACTGCGCCTGCGCGGCGACGTCGCCGGCGACAGCCCCAAGGTGCCCAGCATCCCGCCCACCACTTTCCGCACCCAGAGCCTGGACGTCTTCCCGCAGACCAGCACCGCGCGCACCGCCGAACCGGTCACCATGACCCGGCCCGGTATGATGCAGTCCGGCGTCGGCTTCGAGGTCGACTTGAAGTCCCGGCAGTACAAGCTCCTTTCACAGGTCAAGACCCGCTATGAACCGAACGCTGCCCGCTAAGCTCGCGCTGCTCGCCCTGCTGCTGCCCGCACTGGCGATGGCCAAGTCGACCGATCGCAATCAGCCGATGACGATCGAATCCAATGACCAGAGCGGCAACATGCTCGACGACAACGGCAAGATCCGTTACACGGGCAACGTCGTCATCGTCCAGGGCACACTGGAGATCCATGCCAGTACTGCCGACGTATTCCGCAAGGACGGCGACATCGACCGCGTCGTGCTGACCGGCAAGCAGGCCACGCTGAAGCAGGAACTGGACGACGGCTCGCCCATGGATGCCGTGGCCGACAACATCGACTACAAGGTCGGCACCGACACCGTGGTGTTGACCGGCAACTACCGCATGACCTCGCCCAAGGGCACCAATGCCGGCCAGCGCATGGTCTACAACACCAAGACCGGCGACATGCAGGGCGGCGGCGACGGCACCCGCGTGCACACGGTGATCCAGCCGAAGAACCCGGCGCCGGCCGGCGCCCCTGCCGCTGGCGCCAAGCCGGCCGCCAAGCCCGCCGCGACGCCGGCCAAGCCCACCACACCGGCCAAGCAAGGAGGCCAGTGATGCTGCTCGCCGAAGGCCTGCGCAAGCGCTACAAGCAGCGCGAGGTCGTGCGCGAGTTCGCGCTGACCCTGGAGGCGGGCGAAGTGGTCGGCCTGCTCGGCCCCAACGGCGCCGGCAAGACCACCTGCTTCTACATGATCGTCGGCCTGGTCGAGGCCGACGCCGGGCGCATCGTGCTCGACGGCAACGACATCACCGCGCTGCCGATGTACAAGCGCGCCAAGCTCGGCGTGGGCTACCTGCCGCAGGAGCCGTCGGTGTTCCGCAAGCTCAGCGTGGCCGACAACATCCGCCTGGTGCTGGAACTGCGCGAAGACCTGGACGACGCCGGCCGCGAGCGCGAACTGTCCTCGCTGCTGGACGAACTGCAGATCGGCCACGTCGCCGAGCAACTCGGCGCCAGCCTATCCGGCGGCGAGCGCCGCCGCTGCGAGATCGCCCGCGCGCTGGCCGCCAAGCCGCGGATGATGCTGCTCGACGAACCCTTCGCCGGCGTCGATCCGATCTCGGTCGGCGAAATCCAGCGCATCGTCACCCACCTCAAGCAACGCGGCATCGGCGTGCTCATCACCGACCACAACGTGCGCGAAACCTTGGGAATCTGCGACCGGGCGTATATCCTCAACGAAGGCAGCGTGTTGGCGCAGGGGGTGCCGGAAGCGCTGCTGGCCAATAGCGAAGTCCGCCGCGTCTACCTCGGGGAAACCTTCAGGCTCTGACCGCGCGGGCGTTGCGCCACGCCCCTTCCCGTTCGGCACAGGCATGAAAGCACGGCTGCAGACATCGCTGGGACAGCATCTGGTCATGACGCCGCAGTTGCGGCAGGCGATCAAGCTGTTGCAGATGTCCAGCGCCGAGCTGGAAGTGGAGATCGCCGAGGCGGTGGAGAGCAATCCGCTGCTGGAATGGACCGAAGACGCCGCACCCACGCTCGATGTGGCCGGTGCCGGCCGCGCCGAAGGCGAGGCCGAGGTCGCGCCGCCGGCCGGCGATACGCTGGACAACGTGCCGCAGCACGACGGCGACGACTGGTCCGATGCCGAGCCGGCCTGGAGCAGCGGCAGCGGCGGCTCCTTCGACGACGACGACGACATGGGCAGCGCCGCCGAGCGCGTCGCCGAACCCGATACGCTGATCGATCACCTGCTGTGGCAGTTGCACCTGTCGCACCTGTCGCCGCGCGACCGCAGCATCGGCGCGGCGCTGATCGACGCGCTCGACGACGACGGCTACCTGCGCGAACCGCTGGCCACGATCGCCGAGACCTTGCAGCCGGACATCGTCGCCGAAGAGGAGGAAATCCTCACCGTGCTGCACCAGATCCAGCGCTTCGACCCGGTCGGCATCGCCGCGCGCACGCTCGGCGAATGCCTGAACCTGCAGTTGGACGTACTGCCCGCGGACACGCCCGGGCTGGAGCTGGCGCGCACGATTGCCAATGGCCCGCTGGAGAAGCTGCCGCGCAGCGGCATCGCCGGCATCGCCCACGAACTCAAGCGCCCGGCCTCGGCGGTGGAGATTGCGGTCACTCTGCTGCGCTCGCTGGACCCGCGCCCGGGCAAGCAGGTCGGCGAACTCAGCGCCGACACCTACGTGTTGCCGGACTGCGTGATCTGGCGCCAGCGCGGCGTCTGGCACGCGGCGCTGGCCGGGCACGCGCGGCCCAAGGTCACCATTCACCGCGGCTACGAACAGCTGATCCGCCAGTGCGGCGAAAGCGATGCCGGCTACCTGCGCGGCCAGCTGCAGGAGGCGCGCTGGCTGCTGAAGAGCCTGGAGGCGCGCGGCGAGACCCTGCTCAAGGTGACCCGCTGCCTGCTGCGCCAGCAGGCCGGCTTCCTCGAATTCGGCGAACAGGCGCTGCGCCCGCTGACCCTACGCGAGATCGCCGGCGAACTGGGCCTGCACGAGAGCACCATCTCCCGCGCCATCGCCCGCAAGTACGTGCGCACCCCGCGCGGCACCATCCCGCTGCGCGCCTTCTTCGCCTCGGGCATCGACACCGACAGCGGCGGCGAAGCCTCCAGCACCGCCATTCAGGCGATGATCCGGCGCCTGATCGAGGCCGAGAACCCGCGCAAGCCGCTTTCTGACGCCAAGCTGGCCGACCTGCTGAAAGCCGCCGGCGTGCCTGTAGCGCGGCGCACGGTTGCGAAGTATCGTGAGGCCATGAACATTTCCGCTTCCCACGAACGCGTTCGCATCGGTTGATGCATCGGCGGCAGGCGGCAATGGTTCATAAGGTGAATCCCGAACCAAGGAGTATCCGATGCGTATCGAGACCTACGGCCAGCAGATCGAAGTCACCCCCGCCTTGCGCGAGTACGTGGAGACCAAGCTGCAGCGGCTGAAGCGGCATTACGAGGAAACCATCGAGGTCCGCGCCCAGCTGGCGCTGCGCAAGCCCGACCACCACGTCGAGGCCACCGTCAACGTTCCCGGCCGCACCCTGCACGCCGATGCCAGCGCGCAGACCATGTACGCGGCGATCGACCTGCTCGCCGACAAGCTCGACCGGCTGATCATCAAGCACAAGGAAAAGAAACAGGACCACCACGCCGCCGAGGTGCGCGACAATATCGTGTGATCCCGCACACGTTGCTCCTGCCATGCCCTTGACCGATCTTATGGCGGCCGTCCGCACCCAGGTGCTGCCGGCCGCCGATCGCGACACCCTGCTGCGTACGGCTGCCAGCCTGCTGGCCTGTCCGCAAGCCGGCTTCGACGAACTCTTCGCCAGCCTGCGCGAGCGCGAACAGCTCGGCAGCACCGCCATCGGCCATGGCATCGCCATCCCGCATGGCCGCGCCCCGCATCTCGACGCACCGCGTGGCGCCTTGTTGCGGCTGGACCAGCCAATCGACTTCGACGGCAACGGCACGCAGGTCGATCTGATCTTCGCGATGGCCGTGCCGGCGCACTACACCCACCAACACCTGATGCTGTTGTCGGAACTGGCCGAACAGTTCTCCGACGACGGCTTCCGCGAGGCCCTGCGCCGCGCCCCCGACGCTGCCGCGCTGCACGACCTGCTCGGCGGCGCCCCCCAGGCCAGCGCCGCATGAGCATGAACACCAGCATCACCGCCCGCGAACTGTTCGACCAGCAACGCGATCGGCTCAACCTGCGCTGGCTGGGCGGGCACAAGGGCGAACACCGCGAGCTGGAAGCCGGCAACGCGGTGTCGCGGCGCCCATCGCTGGCCGGCTATCTCAATACGATCTACCCGAACAAGGTGCAGATCCTCGGCACCGAGGAACTGGCCTGGCTGGATTCGCTGGATTCGCGCCAGCGCTGGGAGACCATCGAGAAGATCGTGCAGGTGCGGCCGCTGGCGCTGGTGATCACCAAGAACCAGTCGTGCCCGGAAGACCTGCGCGCGGCCGCCGACGAATCCGACACGCCGCTGTGGGGCTCGCCCAAGCGCGGCCACGAGCTGCTCAACCACCTCTCCTATCACCTGGCACGCACGCTGGCGCCGCGGGTGATCCTGCACGGGGTGTTCATGGAGATCTACTCGATCGGCGTGCTGATCACCGGCGAGGCCGGCTCCGGCAAGAGCGAGCTGGCGCTGGAACTGCTCAGCCGCGGCCATCGGCTGGTCGCCGACGACGCCCCCGAGTTCACCCAGATCGCCCCCGACGTGCTCGACGGCACCTGCCCGGAACTGCTGCAGGACCTGCTGGAAGTGCGCGGCCTGGGCGTGCTCAACGTGCGTGACATGTTCGGCGACACCGCTGTAAAGAAGAACAAGTATCTTCGCCTGATCGTGCACCTGACCCGGCCCATGACCGAACCGACCCCGCATGGCTACGAGCGCCTGACCGGCGATTCCGGCACCCGCCACGTGCTCGACCTGGACGTGCCGCTGATCACCCTGCCGGTGATGCCCGGGCGCAATCTGGCGGTGCTGACCGAGGCCGCCACGCGCCTGCACATCCTGCGCACTAAGGGTATCGACCCGGCGGCGATGTTCATCGCCCGCCACAGCAACCTGCTCGAACGGCGCACGCCATGAACGCGGTGGCGAACACCTCCACCCTGGTGATCGTCAGCGGCCTGTCCGGCTCCGGCAAATCGGTGGCGCTGAAGACCTTCGAGGACCTGGACTACTACTGCGTCGACAACCTGCCGGTGGAACTGCTGCCGGCCTTCGTCAAAAGCCTGGTGCGCGACGACGTCGGCCCCGGCAAGCTGGCGGTGGGCATCGATGTGCGCAGCCGCCACAGCGACCTGGCGCAGCTGTCGCGCTGGCGCGAGGCGGTGGCGCAGTTCGGCTTGGACGCGCGGCTGCTGTTCTTCGACGCCACCGACGAAGCGCTGATCAAGCGCTACGCCGACACCCGCCGCCGGCATCCGCTGTCGCACCTGGGCCTGTCGCTGCCCGAGGCGATCGAGCGCGAACGCGCGCTCACCGAGCCGCTGCGCCGCGAGGCCGACGCGGTGATCGACACCAGCACGCTCAACGTGCACCAACTGCGCCGGCGGGTGACCACCGAGTTCGCGCTGACCAACGAAAACAGCCTGTCGCTGCTGTTCGAGTCCTTTGCCTACAGGCGCGGGGTGCCGGCCGAGGCCGACTTCGTGTTCGACGCGCGGGTGCTGCCCAATCCGCACTGGGATCCGGAACTGCGGCCGCTGACCGGCCGCGACAGCGGCGTGCGCGACTACCTGGACGCGCAGCCGGACGTGCAGCAATACACCGCGCAGATCGTCGGCTTCCTCGACACCTGGCTGCCACGGCTGCGCAACGACACCCGCAGCTACGTCACCATCGCCTTCGGCTGCACCGGCGGCAAGCACCGCTCGGTGTACCTGGCCGAACGCCTGGCCCGCCACGCGCGCGAGCAGGGCTGGCCGGAAGTGGCGACGTTCCATCGCGAGCAGGACTGAGAGGCCGGGATTCGGGATTGGGGATTAGGGATTGGCAAAAGCGGGGAGCAGCTCTGGCTCTTGCGAATCCCCAATCCCCAATCCCGAATCCCGGCCTTCCAACCATTCCCTGCGCCCTGCCCGACCTGTTAACGTTCTCCCATGGCCTGTGGCATTCTCCTGATTACTCATCCCGGTGTGGGCGCGTCGCTGCTGAGCGTGGCCACCGGATTGTTGCGGCAGTTGCCGCTGAAGACCGAAGCGTTCGAAGTCCCGCTCGATGCCGATCTGGATGCGCTGCTGCCGCAGGCATCGGCGGCGTTGCGGCGGGTCGACGACGGCGACGGCGTGCTGGTCGTCACCGATCTGTATGGCGCCAGCCCGAGCAACCTGGCGACGAAACTCGCCCGCCTCGGCACGCCGGTGCGGCGCGTCTCGGCGCTGAGCCTGCCGATGCTGCTGCGGATCATGAATTACCCCGAACAGGGGCTGGACCAGTTGCCCGCGACCGCGGCCGCTGGCTCGCGCAATGGAGTGGTGATCGACGATGCTTGAACGCGAACTCATCGTATCCAACCGACTGGGCCTGCATGCGCGCGCGACCGCCAAGCTGGTGCAGACGCTGTCCTCGTTCCGGTGCAACGCCACGCTGGCCGCCAAGGGCCGCGAGGTCAACGCCAAGAGCATCATGGGCGTGATGCTGCTGGCCGCCGCGCAGGGCACGCCGGTGACGGTGCGGGTGGACGGCGCCGACGAAGCCGATGCGCTGGAGGCCGTGGTCGGCCTGTTCGAGCGGCGCTTCGACGAGGACAGCTGAGCATGCGGCGCCGGCCGCCGTTCGCGACCACGCCGCCGCGCCGACGCGGGTGCGCGCGGTGAGCCTGCGCATCGCCGGCCATGGCGCCTCGCGCGGCAACGCGCTGGGCCGCGCGCGCGTGCGCCTGCCGCATGCGCTGGACGTGGCCGAACAACGCATCGGCGCAGCGCAGGTACCCGAGGAACTGGAACGCCTGCACCTGGCGGTGAACGCCGCGCGCGAGGAAATGCACGGCCTGCGCCAGCGCCTGCACGGCGCGCTGGCCAAGGAGGTCGGCGAGTTCCTCGACCTGCATGCGCTGCTGCTCGACGACCCGGAACTGCTGCACGGCCTGGACGAACTGATCCGCACCGGCCGCTACAGCGCCGACTACGCCTTGCGCCTGCAGCGCGACCGCCTGGCGACCGTGTTCGACGACATGGAAGACGCCTACCTGAAAAGCCGCATGGACGATCTGGATCATGTGATCGGGCGCATCCACGCGTTCCTGCAGAAGCGTCAGCCCGACAGCGCCGGCCTGGCCGGCGAGATCCTGGTGTGCGAGAACGTGGCGCCGTCGGAACTGGCGCAACTGCAGGCGCAGGGCGTGGTCGGCATCGTCACCAGCGCCGGCAGCGCGTTGTCGCACAGCGCGATCCTGGCGCGCAGCCTGCACCTGCCGCTGGTGGTCGGGGTCGCCGATGCGCTGCAGAAGATCAACGACGGCGACGTGCTGATCGTCGACGGCGTGCAGGGCGCGGTGATCGTCGAGCCCACGCCCGACGACCTGCGCGACTACCGGACCCGCGTGCGCGACCAGGCCAAGCTGCAACGCGGCCTAGGCAAGCTGCGCTCCAAGCCCAGCCGCACCCTGGACGGGGTCGATATCGTGCTGCTGGCCAATGCCGAATCGCGCGACGACGTGGCCCGCGCGCATGCGCTCGGCGCCGACGGCCTGGGTCTGTACCGCACCGAATTCCTGTTCCTGCAGCGCGATGCGCTGCCCGACGAGGAGGAACAGTTCCGCACCTACCGCGACGCGGTGCTGGGCATGAGCGGGCGGCCGGTGACCATCCGCACCCTGGACCTGGGCGCGGACAAGGCCGATCGCACCGGCCTGACCATGAGCAACGAGCAGAACCCGGCGCTGGGCCTGCGCGGCGTGCGCCTGTCACTGGCCCGGCCGAAGGTCTCGGACACGCAACTGCGCGCGATCCTGCGCGCTTCCGGCTACGGCCCGGTGCGCGTGCTGCTGCCGATGATCAGCGCGCGCGAGGAGATCATGGCGATGCGCCGGCATCTCAAGCGCATCGCCGCGCAACTGCGCCGCGAGGGCCACGCCATCGCCGAACAGGTGCAGATCGGCGCGATGATCGAGGTGCCGGCCGCGGCGATCGCGCTGGATACCTTCATCGACGCCATCGACTTCCTGTCGATCGGCACCAACGACCTGGTGCAGTACCTGCTCGCCGCCGATCGCAACAACGAAGCGCTGGGCGAGCTGTATTCGCCGCTGCACCCGGCGGTGCTGCGCCTGATCGCGCAGGTCATCGCCACCGGCCAGGCCCACTCCAAGCCGGTGGCGGTGTGCGGCGAGATCGCCGGCGACCCGGCACTGACGCCGATCCTGCTGGCGCTGGGCCTGCGCGAGTTCAGCCTGCACCCGGCGACGATGCTGGAAGTGCGCCGGGTGATCCGCGACACCGACCTGCAGGCGCTACGCCTGCGCGGCGCCAAGCTGCTGCAGGCGCGCGACCGCAAGGGCATTGAGCGCTGGCTGGGTTGAGAGCCGGGATTGGGGATTGGGGATAACCAGCCATTCGGCTGTGGAAAAGCGGGGATTCGGTGATGCTGACCGCTCGCAGCCACCGCCAAGCGACCTGCTGAAAAAATCACCAACCTGCCGCTTCTCTGTAGGAGGGGTTTCAGCCCCGACGCCTTACCGGTAGCGCGTCGGGGCTGAAGCCCCTCTACAGAAGAGCGCAGAAGCCGCGCACTTGCGAATCCCCAATCCCGACTCCCCAATCCCGGCCCGCTGTGCTTCCCGCAACATGCAGGCGATAATGTTGCGATGAACATCTGACCGACCGCCCGCCTTCGGCGCGCGGCCTTCCACTTTCAGGAGCAGCGCATGGCCGATGCCGTCCGCCACGACAAGACCGCGCGGCAGCTGCGTTTGCTGTCCGATGCGCTGGACAGCGGGCGCCTGGGCCCGGTGCGGCGACTGGTCAATACGCTGGCGCCGGCCGAGATCGGCAACCTGCTCGAGTCGCTGCCGCCCGGCAAGCGCGTGGTGGTGTGGGGCCTGGTCGATCCGGAAGACGACGGCGAGGTGCTGCTGCACGTCGGCGAGGAAGTGCGCGAAAGCCTGCTCGCGGACATGGACCCGGACGAGATCATCGCCGCGGTCGAAGACCTCGACATCGACGATCTGGCCAACCTGGTCGAGGATCTGCCCGACACGGTCATCGACGAAGTGCTCAAGTCGATGGACCGCGAGAACCGCGAGCGCCTGGAACAGGTGCTGTCCTATCCCGAGGACAGCGCCGGGCGCCTGATGAACCCGGACGTGGTCACCGTGCGCGCCGACGTCAACGTCGACGTGGTGCTGCGCTACCTGCGCCTGCGCGGCGAACTGCCGGACCACACCGATCACCTGTTCGTGGTCAGCCGCCGCCACCAGTACCTGGGCCGGGTGTCGCTGGCCGCGCTGGTCACCCACGAGGATTCCACCCCGATCAACCGGCTGATCGACGACGAACAGCCGGCCATCGACGTGGGCGAAGGCGCCGACGAGGTTGCGCGGCAGTTCTCCGACCACGACTGGATCTCCGCGCCGGTGGTTGACGACAACAACATCCTGCTCGGCCGCATCACCATCGACGACGTGGTCGACATCATCCGCGACCAGGCCGAGCACCAGGCGATGAGCGCCGCCGGCCTGGACGAGGACGAGGACATGTTCAGCCCGGTGCGGCGCGCGTTCCGGCGCCGCCTGCTGTGGCTGACCATCAACCTGGGCACCGCGTTCATCGCCTCCAGCGTGGTCAGCCAGTTCGAGGGCACCATCTCCAAGCTGGTGGCGTTGGCCGCGCTGATGCCGATCGTCGCCGGCATGGGCGGCAACGCCGGCACCCAGGTGCTGGCGCTGATGGTGCGCGGCCTGGCGCTGGGCCAGATCGGCGCGTCCAACGTCACCGTGCTGCTGCGCAAGGAACTGGCGGTGGCGCTGATCAACGGCCTGGCGCTGGGCATCGGCCTGGGCCTGATCGTGCTGGCGTGGTTCAAGCAGCCGCTGCTGTCGCTGGTGATCGGCTCGGCGCTGACCATCAACCTGCTCACCGCCGCGCTCGGCGGCGTGCTGGTGCCGCTGACGCTCAAGCGCCTGGGCTTCGATCCGGCGCTGGCCGGCGGCGTGATCCTGACCACCCTCACCGACGTGATGGGCTTCCTCAGCTTCCTCGGCCTGGCCACGCTGGTGCTGCTGTAGGCCGATCTGCGCAGCGTGCGCATTGCCGCGAACGCCGCCGCATCGCCCGCGCGCGCACATGTGTCGGCTCTCTCGCCGTCGCGTGGCGGATACCCGCGACAGGCTGAACGCCGCGCGGGCGGCGCCTGACTGGCGCATGTCCGGCGCCGGCCCCGGCCGCACGCCGCGCTGTCCCCGAAGCGCCTGGACACCGATACTGGGGATCTCCACCGCCGAGGGCCGCCCATGTCCATGCGTTCGTTGCTGATGCTGCTGTGCCTGTCGATGGTCGGTTGCAGCAGCCTGCCCAGCGACCCGGCCACCGGCCATTTCGTGTCCCGCCAGCTGACCGTGGACGGTCGCCTGTACCGCTACCAGGTGTTCGTGCCGGCGCCGCCGCACCGCCAGGGACCGGTGCCGGTAGTGCTGTTCCTGCACGGCTCCGGCGAGCGCGGCAGCGACGGCAAGCAGCAGGCCGATTCGGGCGTGGGTCCGTACCTGCGCCGCCATCTGAGCGACTTCCCGGCGCTGGTGGTGATGCCGCAGGTGCCGGACGAGCAGGAGTGGAACGGGGTCAACGCGACCATGGCGCTGCAGGCACTGGACGCGGCCAGCGCCGAATTCAACGGCGATCCGCAGCGCACCTACCTGACCGGCATGTCGATGGGCGGCTACGGCACCTGGGAAATCGCGCTGCAGCAGCCGCAGCGTTTCGCCGCGCTGGTGCCGGTGTGCGGCGCGATCCTGTCCCCGCACGAGGACCGCGAATACCTGGTGGTGACCCCGGTGGCGGAACTGCCCGACCCCTACACCGCGCTGGCCGAACGCCTGCAGCGGATCCCGGTGTGGATGTTCCATGGCGCCGAGGACGACGTGGTGCTGCCGCACGACGACCGCAAGATCTACCGCGCGTTCAAGAACCTGGATGCCGACGTGCAGTACACCGAATACCCGGAAGGCAACCACAACGCCTGGGACGCCACCTATCGCGACCCGAAGATGTGGCAATGGCTGTTCGCGCAGAAGCGCGGCGGCGACACCGCCGACGCGGCGCCGGAAGCCGCGACCGGCGGCAGCTGAGCGGCGCAGCAGACCGGTACGATTTCCAGCTCCTACGCCGTTGTAGGAGCGGCTTCAGCCGCGACCGAACCCATCCCACAGGCGCGGCAGCGTCCGCACCGGAAATGCGCCCGACGCTGCCGGCGCTGAGCCAGGCGAAGGAAAGACAGCAGCGACAGCCAGCCTATAGCGCCGAAGACGAATGAATAACGCCGCGGCGCGCGCGCCCGCCGCGAATGTGCGCGTGCCGATACTGCGTACCCCTAAGCGGCGCAGCATCACCCACGCGCGAAAACCGCGTACAGTCCGCGCTCGTTTCTTCCCGGGCCGCCCATGGCAACCGACACCGCCTTCGCACAGGCCGACTTTCTCGAACGGCTGCAGCGCCTGGACGCGAGCGCCGCCGGCCTCGCCGATGCCGCGATCCCGCCGTTGCTGATCGCCACCTCCGATCCCGCCGCGCCCTGGCAGCTCAGCGAGACCGGGCAATGGCTGCTGCAGGTGCTGAAGGCCAGGCAGGCGCTGTCGCATGCCGCGCACGCCACCACCCTGTCCGCCGACGCGCTGCGCCGCGACCAGAAATTCGCGCCGCCCGGGCGGCCGTCGCTGCACCTCGTGCAGTTGCGTCAGCAGCAGGCCGCGGCGCAACAGGCGACGCGGCGTGCGAAACAGGACTTCGCCCAGGCCGCGGCCGGTTTCGCGCGCAGCGCCGGTCTAGCGCCGCCGACCAAGCTGAGCCTGAGCGAGTTCCTGCAGCGCTGGATCGATAGGCACGTACGGTAGGGGAATCGGGAATCGGGAATCGGGAATCGGCAGAAGCGTGGCCTGGTCGCTCGCTGCCTGCAATGCGTGCTCGCAGCGCATCCGCAGCGCTTGCGCCTGCTTTCCAAGACCGGTAGGAACGTGCATGAGCGGTCGCCGCGTGCAACGCATAGCCGCGGCGCAGCCATGGCGCTGGCGCCCGCTTGCCTGCGTTCGCGCTTCGCTGCCGCCTCGCCGCTGAACGCAAGCGCGCGCACGCTCCGCGAAGTGGTTTGAACGCAAGGCCGGTGGCGACCGGCTTGCTATCCTTGCCGGCCGTTCTTTCTCGCCGATACGCGCACCGACTGCCGCCATGTCCGTCCTTCCCCACGCATCCGCCGCAGACCGCGCCACCGCCCTCGCCGACGGCCGCGCGCATGCGCCCTGCCCGGCCGCACTCGCCGCGACGGCGGCATGAGCATGCTCAGCGGACACACGGCGAACCTCGCCACCTGGAGCATCTGCGCGCTGGCCACGGCCGGGGTGATCACGCGGCCGTTCAAACTGCCCGAGGCGCTGTGGGCAGTGGGCGGCGCGCTGCTGTTGATGGTCCTGGGCCTGATGCCCGGCGTCGAAGCCTGGCACGCGGTATTGAAGGGCTACGACGTCTACCTGTTCCTGATCGGGATGATGCTGCTGTCGGAGACCGCACGCGCCGAAGGCCTGTTCGACTGGGTGGCGATGCATGCGGTGAACCTGGCCAAGGGCTCGCCGCGGCGCCTGTTCGCGCTGGTGTTCGGGGTCGGCATCGTGGTCACCGCGTTCCTGTCCAACGACGCCACCGCGGTGGTGCTGACCCCGGCGGTGTACGCGGCCGCGCGCAAGGCCGGGGCCAAGCCGCTGCCGCTGCTGTTCGCCTGCGCGCTGATCGCCAACGCCGCCAGCTTCGTGCTGCCGATCTCCAATCCCGCCAACCTGGTGCTGTACGGCGGCACCATGCCGACGCTGGGCGCGTGGATGGCCGCGTTCGCGCTGCCGTCGTTGCTGGCGATCGGGGTCACCTTCGGCATGCTGTACTGGGCCGAGCGCAAGGACTTGCGCGGGCGCTGCGCCGAACGCGTGGACACGGTGCCGCTGAGCCGCGGCGGCGCCTTCGCGCTGGCCGGCATTCTCGCCACCGCAGCGCTGCTCGTCGGCGTCTCCGCGCTGGGCCTGGAGCTGGGCCTGCCCACCTGCCTGGCCGGCGTGGCCACGCTGGCGGCAGTGTGCCTGGGCGGCCGGCAGTCGCCGCTGCCGCTGGCGAAGGCGGTGTCGTGGGCGGTGCTGCCGCTGGTGGCTGGGCTGTTCGTGCTGGTCGAGGCCTTGTCGCGCACCGGCGTCATCGCCTGGCTCGCGCAGACGCTGTCCGCCTCCGCGGCGCAGTCGCCGGTGGCCACCGCCGGCGCGGCCGGCACGCTGCTGGCGTTCGCCTCCAATCTGATGAACAACCTGCCGGCCGGATTGATCGCCAGCACCACCATCGCCCAGGCGCATCCGCCGCAACTGGTGGTCGATGCGCTGCTGATCGGCGTGGACCTGGGCCCGAACCTGTCGATCACCGGCTCGCTGGCCACCATCCTGTGGCTGACCGCGATCCGCCGCGAAGGCGAGGACGTGGGTTTCTGGCGCTTCCTGAAAGTCGGCGCGCTGGTGATGCCGCCGGCGCTGCTGTGCGCGCTGGGCGCTCGCTTGCTGCTGGGCTGAGCCGCCGCCGCTTTTGTGTAGGAGCGGCTTCAGCCGCGACGAACGTGAGCCAGAGGGCTTTGCGTTCCCGCAAAACTCCGTGCTATGCGGGCCTAATCGCATTACCCACCTTCCGGTCGCGGCTGAAGCCGCTCCTACAGGAAGCGCGGTGCCCTACCCTGCCCGCTGCGCGCGCAGGCGTCGCGCCACGCCGCTGATCAGCGCGATCGCGGCGGTTAGCGCGGCCATCGACAGGAATTGCGCGCGGGTGTCGGGCGAGGCCACCAGCAGGCCGAAGATCAACGCCAGGATCGCCAGCGCCAACACCGTCAGCACCGGATAGCCGCGCATCCGGAACGGCAGGCGCGTGCCGGCGCGATCGGCGCGCGCGCGCAGGATCAGCTGCGACAGCAGCGAGATCGTCCACACCAGCAGGCAGGTCGCGCCAACGATGTTCAGCAGCGTCGGCAGCACGCGATTGGGATACAGCAATTCCAGCACCGCGGCGACGAAACCGAACAGCACGCTGGCCAGCACCGCCAGCAGCGGCACCTGCTGGCCGTTGGTGAAGGCCAGCGCGCGCGGCGCCTCGCCGCGCTGCGCCAGCGAAAAGATCATCCGCGAGGCGCCGTACAGATTGGCGTTGAGCGCCGACAGCAGCGCGATCACCGCGATCAGGGTGATGCCGGTGGCCGCGCCGGGAATCTTGGCCGCCTGCAGCACCGCGGCGAACGGCGAACTCAGCGCCTCGCTCTGCCACGGCACCACCGCGATGATCACGCTCAGCGAGCCGATGTAGAACACCAGGATGCGCCAGGCCACGGTGCGGATCGCGCGCGCGATGCTGCGCTCCGGGTCG
The DNA here is from genome assembly GCF_014236815.1 of Xanthomonas sp. GW. NCBI lineage: Bacteria > Pseudomonadati > Pseudomonadota > Gammaproteobacteria > Lysobacterales > Lysobacteraceae > Xanthomonas > Xanthomonas sp. GW. The sequence goes on along the minus strand of NZ_CP051189.1, from coordinate 1,658,365 downwards.
GCGGTCTCGGCCGCGGCCACCGCCACGATCTCGGTGCCGCCGAAGGCGAACACCACCACCAGCAGCGCCGCGCCGATGCCGGCCAGCCCCTTCGGCGCGAAACCGCCGTTGCCGGTGACGTTGGACCAGCCCGGCGCGGGCACGTTCGGCAGCCAGCCGGCCAGCAGCGCCACGCCGACCAGGATGAAGCCGACGATCGCCACCACCTTGAGGATCGCGAACCAGAATTCGAACTCGCCGAAATTGCGCACGCCGAGCAGGTTGATCGCGGTGAAGGCGGCCATGAACACCACCGCGACCAGCGGCACCGGCAACGCCGGCCACACCGTCGCTAACAGGCCGGCCGCACCCACCGCCTCGGCGGCGATCACGATCACCAGTTGCAGCCACCACAACCAGCCCACCGTCGCGCCGGCGGTGGCGCCCATCGCATCGGCGGCATACACCGAGAACGCGCCGCTGGCCGGCTTGGCCGCGGCCATCTCGCCCAGCGCGTTCATCACGATGATCACCAGCGCGCCGGCGACCAGATAGGAGATCAGCACCGCCGGCCCGGCCGCGTGCACGCCGACGCCCGAACCCAGGAACAGGCCGGCGCCGATCGCGCTGCCCAGCCCCATCATGATCAGTTGCCGCGGCTTCAACGCATGGCGCAATGCAGGCGCGGCGGACGGGGCGGCGGGACCGGGAGGCATGGACGGATGCGGCATCGGGTTCGTCGATTGGCAGGAATCCCGACACGATACCGCGTCGCGATAGCGCCGTGCTCGCTGCCGCGCGTCAACCGATCCTGAGCGGCTCGCGTCGAGACTTCAGATCCGCAGCCGACGATAGATCAGCACGGTTTCCGCTCAGCAGCACCGAGCGTGCGGCGCAGCGTCCTCACTGGCGAGCGGCGGCCGCCCCCGCGCCACCGCGACGCGCTGGTGCGTCCAGCGGCCGCAGCGTCGCTAACCACCGGACGCGTGCCCGCCGCCCTGCCCTTCGCTTCCCAGGTCCCTTCTCGACCAGCCTGCGCACGCGCAAACGGGGCGCGGCATGCACGGCCCGTAGGCGACACCGCGAAGTTCTGGAATACAAAACTCCTGCGCGACAGAGAGACGACACACAAGGTTCGGAGATACGAAACATCGATATTTCGCCAAGCGCGTCGCATGTCGTTGATTTTAGATATTGACAGCGATACTAACGTCAGAAATACTGAACAAAGCGTCGAGTCGGAAGCGTGGCCCGGCGACCAACGTAGCGCCGCCCAAGGCGCTACGCCGGTCGCCAGGTACGGCTCCGTCCGCACGTGTGATGGCAGGCCAGGAGATGGCCTGCACCGAGCGGTTTGGCCGGAAAGGACCACGGCTGCCGCCCGGCCCAAGCGCAACGGTCCGCTGCATCAAGACAAGGAGAGACACCATGATCAAACCCCTGTTGACCCTGGCCGTTCTGGCCGTCGCATTCACTGCGGCGCAGACCCATGCCACCGGACAGAAACTGGAAGCCAACGACACGATCCAAGGCCTGGGCGAACGCGTCCCGGCCGGCAAGAAGAACGTCAGCCTGTCGCCGCTGTTCAAGGTCTACACGTTCGAGAAGTCCGGGCTGACCTTCGCCCAGGTCAACTCGTCGAAAGACGAGGTGATCACCGTACTCGCGCTCACCCCGGGCGCCCAATCGCGCCTGCCGATCGGCTTGGCCGCCGAAGAGCAACTGATCGTCGTCAACGACGAGAAGGACCGCCCGCTCGGCATGGTCACCGCCGCCGCGAGCTGCCCGTGCAGCGCCACCGTGGTTTACCAGGACGCCAAACAGATGATCGTCGTGGTCTACGGCTCAAACGGCGAGTACATCACCTCGTACGTGCTCCCCCGCAGCAGTTCGTCCGTACCGCAGTAACTCGCGCTTCGGTTACTGCAGCCGCGGCCGATAACGGCCGCGGCGTTTTCGTTGCTTAGCAAGCGTCCCGACGCGAAAACCGCGTGGCCGATCCGTAACCAAATGCATTGCTGTAGATAAAAAGCGCACAACGCCGCCACAGGCACGGCGGATACCGTCTCAGAGGTCTACATCGGCAATACGAGGCAGGCCCGATCGACAAGCTCTGCCGGCTCAGGGCAGTTGGTTGCCCGACAAGACCTGTTGCACCACCAGCAGTGCCGGATCGCGGGCATCCACCTGCTGCAGACGCTGCTCCAGTTCCTCGCTGCTCAGGACGCCCTCGCGATGCAGCCATCTGAAGCGGTTGCGGCGCTGCTCGGGATGTTCTTCGGCGAGCATGACGTCGTACTCGCGCCGCAGGTAGCTGGCGCGGCGCTGTTCGATCTGCGCGACGATGCGCTCGCCGTCGGCATTCTTGATCACCAGCAGATTGCCTTTTTCGGTCGGGATGATCAGGTAGTGGGTCACGACGAGGTGATAGGCGGCATAGCAGATCATGCCGACCCATAGCCAGAACGAGGGCGTGAACGCGTGGTATTTCAGCGAGGACATCACGGTCAGCACCAACCCCAGCACGCCCCACAGCAGGCCGGCGTTGCGCAGCCACTGATTGCGTTCGGTCAGCGTCTGGCGATCGCGGCCGATGTCGCCGTAAGCCACCGAGAAGCTGCGGCTGCCGGAACTGTCCTGCACCGAATAGTGCAACTCGTCGTCGCCGAAAACATAGCCGATACGGTTCGAAAAGCGGCGTTGCTGGATTTCCACGATCTTCCCTTGATCTGCGACGCCCGCCCCCTGCCGACGCCCGCGCGGCAAATATAGCCAAAATCGTGGCGATGCGCCGCCACCGGGCACGCGGTCGCCCGCTTGACCGGCACTATTTCGGTGTCCTCGGACGACGTCCTGCGCCGGCGGTTGCGCACGCAAGGCATCGAAATGGCGCGATCGGGAACGTTGGGCGCGAGCGATCCCGAGCCTGGTCTTGCAGCCGCGGAAGGTGGCGGTTGCGACGGTCCACGCCGCGGCCGCGGCCTACGGGCCTGTCAGCGCGATCGACCTCGCTGCCGTGTCCGCCGCCAAGTGCCATGCGCGATGCCGAGGCAGGCCCGCCTGGGCAACGGCGTGCCGCTCAACTGCTCGCAGTACCGATCGGCCTCCTGTTCGATCTCCCGCCTGGCGCCTTTCGGGTCGGCGATTGTCCACCATGGCTAACCGGCCTGGCCGCTCTTCCGGAATTCCACCGGACCGGCGTAGCCGGGGTATTTCTTCTTGACCAGGATCCTGTCGCCCGGACCCAGGCATGCATCCTCCAGCGAATCTTTCACGTGGCCCTCGTCGACGAAGAACTCCTCGTAGGGCAGCGCCAGCACGCGTTCGTGGCCATCCACGGTGAATTTCAGCAACAGCGCGTCGTCGCGCTCGAAACAAAGTCGCTGCCACGGGAAAGCGGTAAGTGCCGAAGCCGGCACCTCCGCCGCATCGCGGCCACCCAGCAGCGTATCGACCTGCCGCGCGAATTGTTCTTTGGAAAGCGCAGCATCGGCCAGCGTGCATCCTGCAGTCGAGACGACCGAGAACATCAGCAAGGCGAGACGAGGTAGCGCCGGCACCCGTATAGGCGCGCGTGCATCGCCAACGGCACGGTACGGCGCGGGCAGCGCCTCGGTGGTGGCGTCGAACATGGGACGTGGCTCCTTCCGCCGTCGATGTCCGATTCTGGGGCACACCGGCCAGCGGCTCAACATCAGGCCGCACAGAAAGCAGGGAACCCGACAGTGCGAGGGGCGCCGGAGAGACCGGTAGAGCGTCGCAGGCGGCGGCGCGGCATCGGCTGCCGGATGCTGCGGCAACTGGCCCGTATTTCCTGCGCGACACGCGATGCGCGTGTCGCGACAGCAAGCCGCCCTCCGGCTGGAGGGCGGCGAACAGCGCAGGCGCCGATCAGAACTCCTGCCAATCCTTGTCGGTGGCCATGGCGGCGACCGACTGCAGGCGACGCGCAGCGGCCGGCGCGGGCGCCGGACGGGCGTAGCTTTTCGGCTTCGGCGCTATCGCCGGAGTCGGCTGGCGCACCGGCGCGGCGTTCTCTTCCAGCTTGAACAAGGCCACCGCCTGCGCCAGTTCGGTCGCCTGCTGCTCCATCGACCGCGCCGCGGCGCTGGCCTCTTCCACCAGGGCCGCATTCTGCTGCGTGCTCTCGTCCATCTGGGTCACGGTCTGGTTGACCTGCTCGATGCCGGCGTACTGCTCCTGCGAGGCGGCGGAGATCTCGCTCATGATGTCGGTGACGCGCTGCACCGAGGACACGATCTCGTGCATGGTCTTGCCGGCCTGGCCGACCAGCGCCGAGCCTTCGGCGACACGGCTCACCGAGTCGTCGATCAGTTCCTTGATCTCCTTGGCCGCGCTGGCCGAACGCTGCGCCAGCGTGCGCACTTCCGAGGCGACCACGGCGAAGCCGCGGCCCTGTTCGCCGGCGCGCGCCGCTTCCACAGCCGCGTTGAGCGCGAGGATGTTGGTCTGGAAGGCGATGCCGTCGATGACGCTGATGATGTCGGCGATCTTCTTCGAGGACGCCTCGATCCCGCTCATCGTGCTGACCACCTGGCCGACCACGTCGCCGCCTTCCGACGCCACCGTCGCGGCACCGGCCGCGAGCTGGTTGGCCTGGCGAGCGTGATCGGCGTTCTGCTTCACGGTGGAGGTCAATTCCTCCATCGAGGCGGCGGTTTCCTCCAGGCTGGCCGCTTGCTGTTCGGTGCGGCGCGACAGGTCGTCGTTGCCGGTCGCGATCTCGCTGGCCGCGGCATTGATCGACACCGCCGAATGCTTGATCCGGCTGACGATTTCGGACAGCTGCTCGGCCGTGGCGTTGGCGTCGTCGCGCATCTGTGCGAACACGCCGCGGAACTCGCCGTGCATGCGCGCGGTCAGGTCGCCGGCGGCGATCGATTGCAACAAGGCCGACAGGGATTGCAGGTTGCCGTCGGCAGTGGTCATCAACTGGTTGAGACTCTCGACCATGACCCGGAAGTCGAACTGGAAACTGTCCGCATCGCCGCGGGCGCTGAAGTCGCCGTCGGCGGCGGACTGCGCCAGCTGCTTGATCTGGCCGTTCATCGCCGCCAGGTTGGCCTTCACCTCGTCCATGGTCTGGGTCAGCACCGCCTTTTCGCCGGGCAGACGGTCCATGTCCTGACTGAGGTCGCCGATCGCGTAGCGGCCCATGATCTGCGCCAGCTTCAGCTTGACCTCGATATGCGAGCCGACCACGGCATTGGTTTCCGCCGCCATGCGCCCGTAGTCGCCCGGGAACGCCGAGGCGTCCATGCGGAAACTGATCTGGCCGGCGTCGTGGCGCTTGGCCATGTCCAGCTGCGCGGCGATCAGGCTGCGCAGTTGCTGCTGCATGCCATGCATCGCGCCCAGCAGGCGCCCGGTCTCGTCGCTGGCCAGGGTCTGCACGTCGTTGTCCAGATCGCCGCGCGCGATCGCCTCGGCGGCGCGCGTGGCGCGGCTCAGCGGCACGGTGAGGCTGCGAGTGATCAGCCAGGCCAGCAGCACGCTGACCAGCACCACCGCGACGCCACCGCCGATCAGCATGGCGCGGCCATGGTCCATTGCCGCATTGGCGTCGTCAAAAGCCTTCGCGCCGCGCTGGCGCTGACGCTCCGAATACGCGTTGATCGCGTCCTGCCACTGCTGGGTGGCCGGCGCGGCCTGCTTCATCAGCACCTGCAGCGCCTCGTCGGACTTGTCGTTCATGCCCAGATCCAGCACTTGCTGGTTGGCGGCGCGCGAGCGTTCGTAACCGAGATCGATCTGCCTGCGCATCTCCGCGCCGGTGGCATCGGTCACCGGAACCGCGTAGAGCTTGTCGTGGACCTCGCTGTATTTCTGCCGCTGCTCGTCGATGCGCTGGGCGAACTGGATGTTCTCTTCTTTCGTGGTCGGCAGGACGATATTGCGCAGATTGACCGCGATGACCGAACTGGCCTCGCGCATCGCGCTGGTGTATTCGAGGAAGGTCATGTTGCGCTTGACGATGCTGTCCATGCGTTCGCGCGCCTGCGCCAGGGTCATCAACCCGGCGACGACGAGCGCGCAGGAAAGCAGGATGAGCACGCCGAAGGCCGCAGAGAGTCGCGTACCGACGTTGTAGCGCTGGAGGAATCCGATCATGGAGGTACCTACTGGGGGAATGGAATGGAAAAGCGCCATGCCTGACAGGTGCGGAACCGGGCACGAAATCGAAAGGCGGAAAAGCCTCGGCGCAGCGCGAGCGCCAAGCCTGATATTTCAATTTCGAGACAGTTTTGCGCAACGCAAGCGTCGGTGCTTGGGCCAAGTAACGGCGACCGCCGCGGATTCTTGATGCGCAATTGCGCATATTTTATTGAACGCCCTCATACAGGTGAGCGGCGTGTGTAGGCAGGCCGGCGCAGCGGCCGCGACGCGACCGGATCGATGAAATCCACGTGAAAAATGCGCCTGGCCGGCGCCCGGCGACGGGTCGCGGTACGCAGTGGCAGGTCGTTGCGACCCGCATGTCCTTCGGGATCTAGCTCAGGCCGAGCGGCCGATGCGGTGCGGATCGGTGCACACGCCGCTTGCGTCGCATGCCCGGTGCGCACGCGGATGGACGGCCGGCGTCCGCTCCGGACCACGCCGGGGCGGACGCACGGCAGTCGGATGGCCTACTCGGCCAGGTTGGTGCCCGCGCCGGCGGTGGCGATGACCTTGGCCTTGACCTGCGCCGCCGGGGTCGCGGTATAGACGTAGCCGATCGGCTGCGGGAACGTCTTCGACGAAATCCAGGTCGTGGCGTTGGCGTAGGGCTTGCTGGTGCTGTCCGGCACGCTCCAGGTGATGCCGCCGCCGACGTAGTTGTTGATCAGGTCCCAGTAGCCGATCTCGCTGCTGTCGCGCGAGGTCACCGGGTTCTTCGCGTTCTCGAAGTAGTTGGCCTCGATCAGCGCGATCCCTCCCATGCGCACGTTGATGCCGGAGGTGAGCACGTTGTTGAAGTAGTTGTTGTAGATGTGGCTCAGCCCGCGGCGTTGCAGCGGCAGCCGCGATTCCACGTTCTCGAAGCGATTGTGGTGGTAGGTGGTGCGCGCGGCGGCGTTCTTGGTGTCGTTGTCGCTGTAGCCGTTGAGCGCGACCTTCTGGTAGTCGTGCACGTAGTTGTACGACACGGTGACGTGGTGGGCGCCCTTCTTCATGTCGATGCCACCGTCGAAGGAGGCGTCGCCGGCGCCGGAGCACTTGGTCAGCGAGGCGAACACGGTGTTGTGGTCGATCCAGATATTGGACGGCTCGCCGCTGGAGTTGCCTTCCAGCGAGATCGAGTCCGCATCCTCGCCGCCGGGCAGCAGGCCGATGGTCATGTTGCGGATGATGATGTTGTGCGCATTGCCGCCCACCCACAGGCCGAAGTTCGCCGAGGAACCGTTGGCACCCTTGATGGTGATGTTGCTCTTGTTCTTGATCTGCACGGTCTTGGCCGGCAACTGCCACTGCGCGCAGACGTTGCCGATGCTGGCGAAGTTGAACTGGCCGGTGTAGTTCAGCACCAGGCCGCCGCTGCCGGAATAATTATTGATCGCGGCCTGCATCGCCTCCATCGTGGCGACGTTGATCGGAATCGCGTTGCCGCCGCCGGTGGTGGCGGCGCCGTAGCCGACCGGACCGGCGACGGCCGGCGATGCGCAGAAAACCAGGGCAAGCGCGAGCGCGCCCTTGAGCGGCTGGATGTTCATCAGACTCTCCCATCTTGCAGCGATAGATGCCTGCGCCCTCGCGGACGCGATGGGCGATGGCACGGGGCGTGGGGGCCGGGCGCAGTCTTCGCCTGGCGCAGGGGCCGGCGCAATCGGCCAAAGCGCGAAGCTAGATCCGCACCTACGATCGCGCCGCAAGACATGCGGAACAGACACGAACGGACAGAGGGAGACAGACAACGACAGGCGAAGACAGGCGCCTGCAACGCACTCGCGCGCGACGTTGCAGGCGTGCCGAAGACGACGAAGAACCGCGATGCAGCGTCATCGACACGACGCTCGGCGCCGCCCGCCAAACGCGCTCGCTTCGCGGCGGAGACATTCGCGCGCCATTGGCGCATCTGCCGCACATGCAGCCGATGTTGCGCGTGCAGCATGGACCGGCGCAGGCGACGCCGGCTGAGCACCGTCGCCAACCCGTCCGCACGATCATGAACGCTACGGGCCGGCCGGTGCCGGCGTGATCCTGCCGTGCTCGCGCGCCGCCCACGACACGCGCTTCTGTGCGGACCCGAGCAGCGCGGTGGCGCGGCTGTTGTGCGGCCGCGCGGTATAGAGGATCCACTTGGGCAAGCCGGGCAGGCGCGCGTCGGCGTATGCGGCGCGCCCATGCTCGAAACGCAACAGGCGATAGACCCAGAACAGGTGCGGCTTGCGGTCGCGGGTCAACGATGCATCGGCCCAGACCGGCACCAGTTGCAGCAGTCCGCAGCCGGCACGCTGCGGCAGTGTGCGGTAGTCATCGGCGCCGGGTTCGTGGGTCTCCACGTCGATCGAGCGGTAGCCCTCACCGCCGGACAGCAGCACCCGGCGCCAGGCGTTGCCGCCGGCCAGGCCGACCCCGCCGCTGCCGAGGGTGACGATGAAATCCGGCCGCCGGTCGTGGTTGAGATCCGCCGTTTCCACGCCGTGGAAGCCCATCGGCGAGCCGCCCAAGGCGACCGGCGCGACCAGGGCGCGGTCCTGCGCATCGAACAGCTGCAGCATCGGCATATCGGTGAAGTCGAGCTGCAGGCGGAGACCGGCATGGCGATAGGTCGTGATCCCGTCCCAGCGCATCTTGCCGCCATCGGCCGGCTCCAACGCCTGGACCTTGCATGCCGCGCTCGGCGGCGTGCCGGCCCAGGGCGGGTATTGCGGATGCCAGGCGCTGGCCAGTGGCGCGGCCGCCAGCAGGCACAGCAGCGCGGCCAGGCGCGACGCGGCGCCGTGCCATCGCCGCAACAGGCGTGCGCGTGGCGGCGCCGTCGTCGCGTGGATCCGGCGCATGCGCATGGCCAGCGCAACGCGCGCCACCCTGCTCGGCGCTACGGCACTACATGCAGCGATCGCGACGGCGGCGCCGATACGGGTTGGCACGATCCTTCTCCCTGCGTGCGAACGCACGCGGGCGCGTGCGGCGCGGCACTATCGCCGCGCCGGCGACATCGCGCAAGCGACGCGCAGCCGCCACGCGCCGCGCAGCCCGCGGACTCAGCTCACCGCGTCGACCTGGTTGTCGGCGCGATCGGCGTCGGGCAGTTTGTGCTCGGGATCCAGGGTCACGTGCAGCACCTTCTGCGTGCTCGGCACGCGGACCTGCGGCTGGGTCTGCTGGATCCAGGTCTCCACCGGCACGCGCTGGTCGAGGTGGCTGCCGTCGGCGAAGTCGATGCGCAGCGTCGCCGGCATCACCAGCTTCTGCCGGCTCTGCAAGGTCACCAGCAGGCCCTTGGCCGGATCATGTTCGACATAGCTGGCCGCACGCACGCCCATGTCCAGCTGCCAGTTGTTGAAATACCAGCCGCGCCACCACCACGACAGGTCCTCGCCGGATTCGCTTTCCATCAGCCGAAAGAAATCCGACGGCGTGGGATGCTTGTAGGCCCAGGTGGCGATGTACTTGCGGAACGCCGGGTCGAAGCGCGCCGGGCCGAGGATCTGTTCGCGCAGCAGCACCAAGCCCAGCGCGCCCTTGAAGTAGGTCAGTGAATGCCGATAGGTCTCGCTGGTGGCATCGGCGCGGTCGAGCAGGTTCGGCGCCTGCGCATCGGCCAGCAGCGGCAGGATCTCGTCGACCGGGTTGCCGCCCTTGGGCGCGTACTCGCTGTCGCGCTTGGGCGCGAATTCACCATGGTTGATCGCATCGGAGGCGTAGACGTCGATGAAGGTGTTGAAGCCCTCGTCCATGAACGCGTAGCGGCGCTCGTTGGAGCCGACGATCATCGGAAACCAGCCGTGCCCCAGTTCGTGCGCGGTGATCCAGAACAGGTCCTTGCCGCCGTCGTGCATGTCGTCGAAGACGATGCCCGGATACTCCATGCCGGCGCCGTGGCCGCCGAGGTTCACCGCCGCCGGCCACGGATACGGGTACCACTGCGAGAAATGTTCGATCGACGCCTTGACGAACTCGGTGGAGCGGTCCCACTTGTCGGCACCGACGCCTTCGCGCGGATACACCGACATCGCCAGCGCATGCTTGCCGTCGGGCAGATTGACGCGCGCGGCGTCCCAGACGAACGCCGGCGAGGCGGCGAAGGCCACGTCGCGGGTATGCGCCATGTGGAAGCGCCAGGTCTGGGTGCCGCTGGCGGTGGGCCGGCTGGCCGCGTCGCCGATTTCGGCGGCGCTGCGGATCGCCACGGTGCGGTCGCTGGCCGCGGCCTGGGCCAGGCGCTGGCGCTGCGTGGCGGTCAGCACCTGCGCCGGGTTCACCAGCTCGCCGGAGCCGGCGACCAGGTAGTTCCACGGCACCGTCACCGCGTAGTCGAAATCGCCGTATTCCAGGTAGAACTCCGCGCCCAGGTAGGGCTGCGTGTCCCAGCCGCGCTGGTCGTCGTACACCGCCATGCGCGGATACCACTGCGCGATCTCGTAGATCTCGCCGTCGCCGGTCGGGGTGACCGCGGTGCGTCCGCCCCAGGTGCCGGGCACCGTGTAGGCGTAGTCGATATGCAGCTTCAGCGCCTTGCCGGCGCCGGCCAGCGGCTGCGGCAGGTCCACGCGCATGCGCGTATCGTCGACCAGGAAGTTGGCCGGCACGCGCTTGCCGCCCTGCTCCACTTCCACCTTGGCGATGCGGTAGCCGTCGCTGGAAGGCGCCGGCGGACGTTCCGCCCGCGCCGGGCGCACGCCGCGGGCGCGCGCGTCGGCGCGGTAGATGTTCTGGTCCAACTGCAGCCACAGCACGTCCAGCGTGTCCGGGCTGCGGTTGCTGTAGGTGATGGTTTCCTGGCCGCTGAGGGTGCGCGTGGCCGGATCGATGCTGGCGTGCAGGTCGTAGTCGGCGCGGTTCTGCCAGTACAGCGGTCCGGGCACGCCGCCGCCGCTGCGATAGGCGTTGGCCGGCTGCGGCAGTTGCAGCGGCGCGAACAGGGCCAGCGGGTCGTAGCCGCCAGCGGGCGCGGCAGCGGCCGGCGCGGCGGCGCTGGCCTGGGCGAAGGCGACGAGGGAAGCGCAAGCCGCGGCGAAGCCGGCGCGGCGCAGGGTGTGGATCATGGGAGCGTCCGTGGGGAGGATCGCCACCGATGGTAGGCCGAAACGGCGTGGTGTGGATGTGCCGGTCGGCGTGGTCGTCGGCGTGGACATTCAGCGCAGGCGGGTGGTCCGTCGCTTGCGTTTGTCGCGGCTGAAGCCGCTCCTACAGTGCACCCAGCACGTTCGCCGCAGTTTCCTGTAGGAGCGGCTTCAGCCGCGACGAACGGAGCGATACCTCATCGGCGCAAGCAAGGCATCCGAGCCGGAGTGACGGCCACCGCACACCCCACGCCTCACCCCAACAACGTCTCCAGCACCGCCATGCGCACCGCCACGCCGTTGGCGACCTGACGCAGCACGCACGACTGCGGGCCGTCGGCGACCTCGTCGGTGATTTCCACGCCGCGGTTGATCGGGCCCGGATGCAGCACCACCGCGCCCGGCGCGGCGCGGCGCAGGCGTTCGGCGGTGAGGCCGTACTGCGCGTGGTAGCCCTCCAGCGAGGACACCAGGCCTTCCTCCATGCGTTCGCGCTGCAGGCGCAGCATCATCACCGCGTCCACCCCGTCGAGCATGGCGTCGAAGTCGTCGCCGACCACGCAGCCATCCAGGGTGCCGTCGTCGGGCAGCAATGCCTGCGGGCCGCACACGCGCACTTCGCCGGCGCCGAGCGTGCGCAGCGCATGCAGGTCCGAACGCGCCACCCGCGAGTGCTTGACGTCGCCGACGATGACCAGCTTGAGCTTGGAGAAGTCGCTGCCCTTGGCGTGGCGCAGGGTCAGCATGTCGAGCAAGCCCTGGGTGGGATGCGCGCTGCGGCCGTCGCCGGCGTTGATCAGCGCGGTGCCCTCGCCGGCCGCCTCGGCCAGGCGCTCGACCGCACCGTCTTCGGGGTGGCGCACGACGAAGCCGCGCACGCCCATCGCTTCCAGGTTCTTCAGCGTGTCGCGGGCGGTCTCGCCCTTGCGCGTGGACGAGGTCGAGGCATCGAAGTTCAGCACGTCCGCGCCGAGCCGCTGCGCGGCCAGCTGGAACGAGCTGCGGGTGCGCGTGGAGGGTTCGAAGAACAGCGTGCACACCGCGGTGCCGGCCAGCACGTTGCGCTTGCCGACCCGGCCCACCGCCGCGTCGCGGATCTGCCCGGCGCGGTCCAGCAATTGCAGCAAGGTCGCGCGCGGCAGGCCTTCCAGGGTCAGCAGGTGGCGCAGGCGCCCGTTCGAATCGAGTTGCGGGTCAGTCATGGCGGGTCCGGGCAGAGGATCAGGAAATGGGAGTGGCGTCGTCGGGGGCGGCCAGCCAGCGCTCGATGATCACCGCGGCGGCCACCGCATCCAGCGCGGCGGCGTCGCGGCGGCGCTTGCGGCCTGCAGCGCGGTCCACGGCGAAGCGCTTGGCCGCCTCGACCGAACTGGACCGCTCGTCGACCAGCACCACCGGCACCTTGTAACGGGCGCCGAGTTCGCGGGCGAAGGCATGCGCGCGCTTGCGGTTGGGTTGGTCGGCGCCTTCCAGGGTCAGCGGATCGCCGACCACCAGGCCGTGCGGGCGCCATTCGGCGTACAGGCGGTCCAGCGCCGGCCAGTCCGGCCCCTGCGCGTGCACATCGACCACGGCCAGGGCGCGCGCGCCGCTGCCGAAGCTGCTGCCCACGGCCACGCCGATGCGGCGATTGCCGACGTCGAAACCGAGCACGGTGCCGTCGCGGCGAATGGTGCCGGCAGCGGCGCTGTCCGCAGCGGGTGCGCCGGGCTCAGGCATGCCCGCTGTAGTCGGTGAGACGGAACAGGTCCACGCCGATGCGGCCGGCGGCGGTCTGCCAGCGCCGCTCCAGCGGCAGCTCGAACAGCAGTTCGGCATCGGCCGGCGCGGTCAGCCAGCTGTTCTCGCCCAGTTCGTATTCGAGCTGGCCGGCGCCCCAGCCGGCGCAGCCCAATGCGACCACCGCGTTGCGCGGACCGTCGCCGCGCGCCATCGCTTCGAGCACGTCGCGCGAGGTGGTCAGGAACAGGCCGTCGCCGAACGCCAGGCTCGAATCCCAGGCGCGTTCGCCGTCGTGGATCACGAAGCCGCGTTCCGGATGCACCGGCCCGCCGCTGAGCACCACCTGCTCGCGCAGCGTGTCGTCGATGGTGTCGATGCCCATCTGCGCCAGTACTTCGCCCAGCGTGTATTCGGAGGCGCGGTTGACCAGCACGCCCATCGCACCGTTGGCGTCGTGCTGGCAGATCAGGGCCACGCCGCGCGCGAAATTGGGATCGGACAGCGCCGGCAGCGCGATCAGCAGTTGGTTGGCCAGGGGGGTAGGCAAAGCGGACATGGCCCCATTCTATCGTCCCTCCCGCGCCGGCGCTGCGCCGGGCCGGAGCGGACTGCCATAATCGCCCCGATCGCGCACCGCCGCGCCGCCAAGGATGCTGTCTCGCATGGAAACCGCCCCCGATCTGCCGCGCCAGACCCGCGCCTTCATCGTCCTGGTGGCGCTGCTGCAGGGCGCGCTGCTGTACCTGGCCCAGCGTGGCGCCGATGCCGGGTGGTGGCCGTTCGCGGCGCTGGGCGGCCGGGTGTGCTGGTACACCCTGGTGCTGACCGTGCCGACGCTGACCCTGCTGTCGGTGCGGCGCCTGGGCGAATTGCGCCTGTGGCAGCACGCGATCGCCGTGGCGCTGCTGGTGGCGGCGCTGTCGGCCTGGGCCGCATGGAGCGCCACCGGTGCGCCCGGGCTGCGCAGCGAGGAAGTGCTGGTGCCGTTCGGCATGGCCGTCGCGCTGGGCATGTTCGTGCTGCTGCCGTGGCTGCAGTGCCGGCTGCAGCATGGCCACTGGCAGGCGCCGTACCGCGAATTGTTCGAACATGCCTGGCAGAACGCGCTGACCCTGGCCCTGGCCTGGCTGTTCGTCGGCATCTGCTGGTTGGTGCTGTGGCTGTGGGGCGCGCTGTTCGCGCTGGTGAAGCTGGAGTTCTTCCGCGAACTGTTCCGCCAGAGCGCGTTCGCCTACCTCGCCACCGGCATCATGTTCGGCCTGGGCCTGCTGATCGGCCGCACCCAGCAGCGCGCGGTGCAGGTGATGCGGCAGATCCTGTTCGCGATCTGCACCGGGCTGCTGCCGCTGCTGGCGTTCGTGGCGGTGCTGTTCGCGCTGAGCCTGCCGTTCACCGGCCTGCAGCCGCTGTGGGAAACCCGCGCCGCGGCGAAGATCCTGATCGCGCTGGTGGCGGCCCTGGTGGTGTTCGTCAATGCGGTCTACCAGGACGGCACCGCCACCGCGCCCTATCCGCAATGGCTGCAGCGGCTGATCGACGCCGGCCTGCTGAGCCTGTCGCTGTACGCGCTGCTGGCGTTGTACGCGCTGTGGCTGCGCATCGACCAGTACGGCTGGAGCGCGGAGCGCTTCAACGGCGTGCTGGTGGCGGTGGTCGCGTGCGGCTACGCGTTCGGCTATGCGTGGGCGGTGCTGCGCCCGGACGGGCGCTGGCTGCGGCCGCTGGCGCCGGTCAACCGGGTCATGTCCTGGGTGGTGATCGCGCTGGCGCTGGCCACCAGTTCGCCGCTGCTGGACCCGTACCGCATTGTGGTCGGTAGCCAGTTGCAGCGCTTCGCCGACGGCCGCACCGCGGCCGCGGACGTGGATCTGTACTACCTGCGTTTCGACAGCGGCCGCCGCGGTTACCAGGCGGCGCAGTCGCTGCGCGACGCACCGGGCTTCGCCGAGGACCCGGCGCAACACGAACGGCTGCAACGCATCCTGCAACGCACGCAGCGCTGGGGCGACGACGACGGCAGCGCCGAGAAGCGCACGCAAGAGCGCATCGCCGCGCCGGCCGAACTGCGCCAGCACATCCCGCTCGCCGCCGGCAGCGCCGATCCCGGCGATGGCTGGTGGCAGGCGCTGCTCGCCGGCACTCTGCAAGACGGCGGCTGCCGCCAGCGCGAGGACCGCTGCGTGCTGCTGGTGCGCGACCTGGACGGCGACGGCAGCAGCGAAGCGCTGCTGTGCAACGACAGCGACAACTTCGGCATGGAATGCCGGATCCATGCGCACCGCCAGGACCGCTGGCAGGACGCGGCACGGGTGCATTTCTCGCCCAGCGACGTCAATCGCCCGGGCGCGGCGTTCGATGCATTGCGTGCCGGCAAGCTGCAATTGGCGCCGCGACGCTGGCCGGATCTGAAGTTGCCCGATGCGCAGCGCGCCGAAGTTTCCCCCGAACACGACCAGGACGACTGACGGAGTCCGCCCGACATGACCAGCTATTGCGACATCGCCCCCGGCCACGCGCTGCACGGCCCCTACCACGACGACGAATACGGCGTTCCGCAGCGCGCCGAATCCGACCTGTTCGAGCGGCTGGTGCTGGAGATCAACCAGGCCGGGCTGAGCTGGGAGCTGATGCTGAAGAAGCGCGCCGGCTTCCGTGCCGCCTACGCCGGGTTCGACGTGGACACGGTCGCCGGCTACGGCGAGGCCGACGTGCTGCGCCTGCTCGCCGACCCCGGCATCGTCCGCAACCGGCTCAAGGTGCACGCGGCGATCCACAACGCGCAGGTGATCCAGGGCCTGCGCGCCTCGCATGGCGGTTTCGCCGCCTGGCTGGATGCGCACCATCCGCGCGACAAGGCCGAGTGGATCAAGCTGTTCAAGCGCACCTTCCGCTTCACCGGCGGCGAGATCACCGGCGAGTTCCTGATGAGCCTGGGCTATCTGCGCGGCGCGCACCGCGAGGACTGCCCAGCCTTCGCGCGCATCGCGCGGCTGGATCCGGCATGGATGCGCAGCGCGTGAACCGTGCTGCGGCGCATGCGCATGCGTGCGTCGCAGACGCCGCATCGCAGTGGACACGACGGGCACGACCGACATCCTGGGCGGCGGCAACGCTGCTTGCGCTGACCGCCTTCAGCGCGGCGCAGGCGCGTGCGGCCGATACCGGGGCGACGACGCTGCCGCAGGTATTGGAACAGCTGCGCCTCGAGATCGAGGCCGAACCGGCCACCGACCCCACCCCGATCGACACGGTGCTGCAGCGCCACGCGGATACCACCGGCCTGAGCTTCGACATCGCCACGGTGGGTGCGGACGGCGCCGCGGCGCCGCCGCCCATGCAACCGGCCGGCGTCACCGCCGCCGAATGGCAGGCGTTGCGCACGTACCTGGGTGCCGCGAGCACGGTGCAGGACGACGTCTCCGAAAGCGGCAACCACCACTACACCCTGCTCGACCTGGACGAAGACGGGCAACGCGACCTGCTCGATACGGCCTATGTCGGCGGCACCGGCCTGTTCACCGAGATCGCGGTGCTGCGCCGCGATGCCGCGCACGGTTTCCTCGCTCCGCCCCACCCCGCAGCCGACGCGGAACCGGCGACGGCCGCGTTCAGCATCAACGGCCGCGGCAGCGACCAGGCGCTGTACTGGCTGCGCATCGACGGCCGCAGCTATGCGGCCTATCGCGACGGCGACTATTTCCAGGACACGCTGACCCTGTCGCGCCCGCTGTCGCCGCTGCCCGGCGAGCGCAGCAGCCCGCGCGTGCTGCAGGTGCGCTACCGCTACCGGCACACGCTGGCGCCGTCGCCAGATCCGGCGCAGGCCACGCCCGAGGACCAGGACGCGGCGCGCTGGCTGGCGCAGCACCCGCAGCTGCGCGCAGTCGCGGAGCTGGAATTGCAGCGCCTCGGCTTCGATGCGCAGGGCCGGCAACGCAGCCCGGACCCGAACGCGCGCTGCCCGGTGCCGGCCGGGATCGAAGATCCCGAGGAACGCGCGCAATGGCCATGGCGCGATGCCGGCCACTACACCTTCGACTACGTCGCCGACCTGCGCCTGCGGCGCGGATCGGACTGCTACAGCGCCAGCATCGTCGCCTTCCGCAGCAGCTACCTGACCTCCTACGCCGCCTGCTGCGCGCTGTGGCTGTACGCCGCGCCTGGCCAGCAGGCGGTGGCCGTGCCGTTGCTGTCCGTGCGCGAGCGCGCCAGCGTTGCGGTGATCGCGGCTACGCCGGCTCAATGAGCGCCGCACGCTGACCGTCTTGCGCCGCGCCGGCCACGGTCGACGCGGTCTTGCCATGGCATGCACGGCGCTTGCACGCCGCCGCCGGCATGGTCGGCGCATGAGCCTGCGTATCGGCATCTCCGGCTGGCGCTACCCGCGGTGGCGCGGCGTGTTCTATCCGCCCGACCTGGTGCAGCGGCGGGAACTCGAATACGCCTCACGCTGTTTCCGCTCGGTCGAACTCAACGGCTCGTTCTACTCGCTGCAGACGCCGAAGAGCTACGCCGCCTGGCATGACGCGACGCCGCCCGGTTTCGTGTTCGCGGTCAAAGGTCCGCGCTTCGTCACCCACCTGAAACGGCTGCGCGATTGCGAGCAACCGCTGGCCAACTTCTTCGCCTCAGGCCTGTTCGGGCTGGGGCCAAAACTGGGACCGCTGCTGTGGCAGCTGCCGCCGTCGCTGGCCTTCGACCACGCGCTGCTGGACGATTTCCTGTCGCTGCTGCCGCGCACCAGCGAGGCCGCGCTGGCGCTGGCCGGCAAGCGCGACACCGCGCGCATGCGCGAGCGCAGCCTGCTGCATATCGACCGCAACCGGCGCCTGCGCCATGCGCTGGAGGTGCGCCATCCCAGCTTCGCCACGCCCGCGGCGATCGCGCTGCTGCGCAAGCACCGCGTCGCCCTGGTGCAGGCGGACACCGCCGGCAAGTGGCCGTACCTGGAGGACGTGACCGCCGATTTCCTGTACCTGCGCCTGCACGGCGACGCGCAGTTGTATGCCAGCGGCTACAGCGACAAGGCGCTGGACGCCTGGGCCGAACGGATCGACGCCTGGCACCGCGGCGGCGAGCCTGCCGCGGCGCAACGCGCAGGCCCGGCCGCCGCGCGGCGCGCGCGCCGTGACGTGTATTGCTACTTCGACAACGACATGAAGGTGCATGCGCCGTTCGATGCGCGGCGATTGGCGCAGCGGCTGGGCGTGCCGACGCCGTGTCCGGATCGCGCGCAGCCGCTGGACGCAGCCGAAGAGGACTGAGCGATTCGCCGCTGCGCGGTCGCGCCGGGCACGGGCTGCGCTTCGGCCAGGCAATCGAGGAAAACGCGCACCATCACCGCGACAGGCGCGCCTGCCAGAACGGCGACTGCGGCCAGCGCCGTTCGCGCGCATACAGCGAGCGGCGCACGCGCAGGTGCTCGGTGAAGCGCGCGAATACGCGATCCTGGTAGCTCGCCAGCGCCGCCGGCCCCGCGCCGTGCAGATGTTGCGCCAGCGCCTGTCCGGCGGCCTCGCCGTCCTGCAAGGCCTTGACGATGCCCTGCGCGGCGAGCGGGTCGTAGGCGCTGGCCGCGTCGCCCACCGCCAGCCAGCGTTCGCCGACCACCCTGCTCAGGATCGCCGCCGGCGCCAATGCCGCCAGCAGACCACCGTTCTCCGGCAGCGTCGCTGCGCCCTGCTGCAACCAGCGCGCCACATGCTGCGTGGCGCTGGCCGTGGCCGACCATACCGCGGCGTCGCGGTAATGGCGTTGCCGCGCGGGCTCCACCGCCAGCGCCACCACCATGCGCTTGCCCGGCAACTTGGCCGCATACCACCAGCCGTCGTGGCAGGCCTCCAGCAAGGCCTGCGACGGGATCGCCTCGGGGCGCTGCAGCGCGACCACGGCCGCGACGAACCCCAGGCAATCGACTTCGTTGCGGGCCACGCCCAGGCGCCGCACCGCGGCGGCAGCGATGCCGCTGGCATCGACCAGGAATCCGGCCGCCAACTGGCGACGGCGTCCGTCCTCGCCGCGCAGTTCCAGCAGGTAGCCGCCGTCCTCACAGCGGCCGATGCCGCACAAGCGCAGGCCGCGCAGCGACGTGCCGCCACGCGCGGGCACCGCAGCGGCCAGCATCGCGTCGAAGGCGCCGCGGTCCACATGCCAGCCCTTGCCCTGCCCGGCGACGATGAAATCGTTGTAGCCCAGCTCGGGCTTGCCCCAGCTCGCGCAGCTGCCGGCCGAGGGCAAGGGCGCCTGCGCCAGGAACGCGTCCCACACACCCAGGCGCTGCAGCACCGCCGCGCTGGTCGGCGGCATCGCCTCGCCCAGCCGCCAGCCGGGCGCGCGGCCGAGATCGATGACCACCGCATCCTCAACCCCGTGCGCGGCCAGCGCGAGCGCGGTGGCGCAGCCGGCGGCGCCGCCGCCGACGATGGCCACGGCGTGGCGGTCGCTCGCCGCGCAGCCGCTCGCCAGCCTGCGTGCTGCCATGCCTACGATCAGGTCTTGGGCGGCGTGTACTTGGGAATGTCCGCCATCGGCCACGGCGCCACGTAGTCGCTGCCGATGTCGAACAGGCTCTGCACTTCCAGGAAGATATTCGCGGGATAGGCGGGCTTGCCGTCGGCGGCCGGAATATGCGCGCCGCTGATGACGAAGCCGACCTTGGCCCAGTTGTCGACGAAATCCTGGTACTGCTGGAAGCGCCCCACTTGCGCTGGGTAATCGCTGTCGGTGCCGGTACCGCGGACCGAATACACCTGCTGGCCTACGCTCCAGGTCAGGTCCCGCGGATCGAAAGTGCACAGCGAGACCGGATACACCGCAAACGGCCGTTCGGCCGGCCATGACCAGAACAAGGTGTTGTTCACGCCTGGATTGGGATCGGGCAGATGGGTGGCGCATGAGTTGTAGTCGGTGTGCCAGGGCACCGACATGAACTTTGAGATGTCGCCCGGCTCCACCGGCTGGGTCTGCAGCGGCACGTAGCCGAAGCTCAGGAACGGCGCGCCGGGCGTCGCCTTGCTGTAGTCCAGCGGTGCCTGGCGCACGCGGAACGGCCCGCAATCCTGTGCCTGCCAGTCCTGCACATAGAGGTTGACGTCGCGGATCGGGAACGACACCTCGATGCCCGGGCTGTAGCGGCCGCCCAGGCAGTTCTCCAGGGTAATGCGATCCAGCGTCTCGCCCGGTCCCAGCGCCGGCCCGGCGCCTTGCGCGTAGGTCTTGTTGTGCCACTGGCCGAGCAGGAAGTACTGGGTCGGGCTGACGGTCAAAAAACTCTTGGCCGCATCGCCGAGCGACAGCGGCATCATCGGCGAGCCGGTCTTGATGTCGGCCGCCGAGTCCGGGTCGCGAATCAGCGTCTTCAGGTTGGGGATCTTGACGGTGGGATCGTCGCTGGGCGTGATCGCGCCGATCATGTCGTGGCCGCGGATCGCAGCGGACGGCAGGTTGGTGTTCCAGCGCTGCAACATCGCCGCATGGAAGATCGGCTGGATGTCGTCGCTGAAGGACGGCTGGTAGCTGGCGACGAAGCCGTTGCCGGCGTAGAGCGAGGGCACCAGCCCGAGCTGGCGCACCCACACGTCGTAGACGTCGTCCCAGGTCGAGACCACGTTGCGAGTCTGCGGCGCATAGCCGGGATCGCCAGTGACGTACCAGGCGCCCTGCACGCTCGCGCTGGAGCCGTCGTCGAACAGCAGCACCGCGTTGACCGGGCCGTCGGCGGCGTCGTCGAACCACAGGCCGTTTTCGGTCGCGTCGTTCAACGGCGGCCACTGTCCGTTCTGCACCACCGCCACCGTCCTGGCGAAACCGCCGGCGACGATCAGCCCGCCGCCCTGCTCCACGTGCAGCTCGCCCAGCGAGTCGATCGGACCGAGCGGTTGGTGCAGCTGGTGGAAATCGTCAGGAAAGCTCTTCGGATAATCCACCGTCTGGATGCTGCCGGACGCATCGGCGTAGCTGGCCGCTGTGGACTTGTCGAAGTCGACGAGCTTGCCGGTCCCACTGGCGGCGCTGATCGCGCGCGGGCCGGGATCGATGACCAGCTGGCGCAGGCGGGTCGGATCGTGGGGATCGCTGGTGCCCGCATAATCCGGATTGCGCAGCTGCAGCGGGCTCTGCGGCGAAGGCGGATACGCCTCGATGCCGATGAACAGATTGCCCTTGCTCACCGTCGAATAGTTGTTGAGTTTCTTGTTGGCCAGATGCACGGTCCAGACGATGTCCTTGACCGTCTTGCCGTCGATCGTGCTGCCCACATCCACGCGTGTGCCGCCACCGTTGGGATACGTGCCGGAACTGCCGCTGGGATAGGCGTAGATGTGGAAACGCGCGGCCTGGCGTTTGACGTTGCCGTCGGCATCGCGGAACTGGTCGGCGGTGATCGGCGTGGACTCGGTGCCGGGCTGCACCGGCAACCCGCCCATCAGACCGTCGGCGCCGCGCGCGCCGGCCGCGGTCACCGGCGCCAGATAGAACTCCTGGCTATCGCCGACGCGGCCGATGCCGATCGCCGGGTGCACTCGAAACACGTTGCTGGACATGATGATTTGCTCCTGATCCGAATGGAATGGCGCGCATCAGCGCTGCGCGGCCGGCCGCGGCGCCGGCGGCGCCTTCTGCGGCAGCTGCGCCTGGAAGTAGTCGTTGATCACCACATGGCTGATGTTGACGTTCAGCCCCGGCAACGACTGCGCGCGCGGATCGGGCGAAATCACCTGGGTGGTGTTGTGGCAGGCGAAGCAGTTGTTCTGCGTGCTCTGCACCTGGGTGAAGGTCTCGATGGTGGAATTGGACAGGCGCATCGAGCCGGTGAGCAGCGGCGATTTTTTATCCGGTGGCACGCACTCCAGGGACGAGCCGGGCTGGAAGGTGCAGTTGGGCTGCAGCGCGTCCAGCTGGTTGAACCAGATCGCACCGACCTCGAAGTAGTTCTTCCACACATCGTTCAACTGTCTCTGCGCCGAGGCGTTCATCGACATGATGTTGGGGATATTGCAGTCCGTCGCCCCGGGCGGACACGGCTTCTCCCCGCCGTACGGCACCATGCGGCACACCTGGGTGACCGGGCTCAGCGTCTGCGTCTGCGCGTTCAAGGTCAGCGCACCGGAACCGGCTGCGTTGAGATTGCACTGCTTGAACGGCGTGCCGGCCTGATAGAACGTCCAGTCCTTGCCGGAGACGATGTCGTTCGGCTGCATCTTCTCCATCGGCTGCGGCAGGTCCGGCGCATTGGCCTGGTGTTCGAAGGTGGCCCAGATCATTTCCGGATGGCCGTTGACCGTGCCGCCGATATGGAAGCCGACCAACGCCACGGTCTGGGTTTCGGTGTCGGCGGTGGCGACGATCTTGCCCTTGCGCATGGCCAGCTTCGCGATCTGCGCTTGGCGCGTATAGAACGTCGACACGTCCTCGCCCGGCTGCACCACCTTCCACGCCGCCTTCAGGGTCATGCTGTCCACCGGGAAGGCCTTTTGCGGATCGAATCCACGCAGCGCCTGCGGATCTTCCAGGTTGTTGCTGGCGATGAACTGGCCGAAGACGTCGTTGGAGTGGATCGAGTAATAGATCGCGCGTCCCTTGCGATCCACCAGCACACCGTCCGGCCCCGCCTGATCGATCAGCTCCACGGTGCGCGCCTGCTGCGAGCGGCCGATCAGCGGATCCAGCACGCCGTCGGCGACACCACCGATGCCGTCGGTGGGCATGGTCAGGAAACGCGGCTGCCCGCCCACGTCCTGGGTCAGCCACAGGAACGCGTTCCACGACCACTGATGGAACTCGCAGTTGCTGCTAGACGCGAATCCGGCCGAATCCGGTGGCGGTGTGTTCGCATGCGGAAACCAGTCGGCTTGTGGCAGGCATGCGGGCGGCATGGGTCGGGTCGCCGCCGCCGTCGCCGACGGACGCGCCACAGGCGCAGGCCCCTGGTCTGGACCGGTGGGAGAATGGTTCACGGCCGAACACGCCATGACCAGGATGCAGGCAACCGCCGCGAACCCTATCGCACGCTTCATCGCATTCTCCTTCGGTGCTCGAAAGACAGCTGAAAACGCCACTTCCATGACGGCGCGCGGCCATGCGGCAGCTCGCGATGCCGAACCGGCAAGCGCTGAAGTATCTAGATCGATTTCCCCATCGCAGGCACGATGACTCCCGTGAATCGCGTCATGTCATCGCGCGTATTTCCCTCGCCTGCGCAGCCAGCATGCGCCGCCGTCGCGCGTGCCCACAAGGCCATTTCGTAGACACACGGAATATCCCGTAGACAGTTGCATCCACGGCCGCATGGCGGCAGTCGCTGGATCGGGGCGTGTTCGTGCGGCATGCAGTGCGTATCGATGGAATGCGTCTGACGCGCGCTTTTTGCGAAACAGCTGCGGCATGCAGGGAATCGGAGCATTGTTGCGAAGCGGCGAGCAGCGTGGCATCCGCCCTTGCCGTTCGACGCGGCACCATACGCATCGCGCCAAGCACACCAAGCAGCAGGCGCAGCGGCCTGCCACTCACACGCCCATGTAGCGCCCGGAGCGGTGGTTGAACATCAACACCAGGCTCAGCACCACCGCACCGATCGCCGAATACAGCACCTGCTGCGGCGACAGCACGAAGAACGCAGCGAGCATCAGCGCGCCATCGAAACTCATCTGCACCTTGCCCGCGCTCCAGCCGCGGCTGCGCTGCAGATAGACCGCCAGGATGCCGACGCCGCCGAGGCTGGCGCGGTGGCGGATGAAGAACAGGATCGCCAGCCCGACCAGCGCGCCGCCGACCAGCGCCGAATACAGCGGCGTCATCGCCGAATACTGCGCCCAGCGCGGCAGCAGATCGGTCAGCACCCCGCAGGCGGCGACCGCGGCGAAGGTCTTCAAGGTGAATTCCCAGCCCATGCGCCGCACCGACAGCCAGTAGAACGGCAGGTTCACCAGCACGAACATCAGGCCGAAGTTCCAGCCCAGCGCGTAGTGCAGCAGGAACGCCACCCCGGCCATGCCGCCGATCATCAGCCCGCCCTTGGCGAACACTGCCAGGCCCAGCGAGGCCACCAGCGTCGCCAGCAGCATGCCCTGGATGTCTTCGGCCACGCTGTGCCGCAGCGCCTGCGCATCGAGCGCGGTGCCGGCCGAATCGGCAGGCGGCGTCAACGGCCCGGAGGTGACGACGGTGCCGTCGTCGGGCAAAGGGTCCAGGTCCGGACGCAGATCGGAATCGGGGAGGCTCACGGGGAATAGGCACGACGCGGGGTGCGGTATTAGACACCAAGCCGGGCGGTGGTTGCAGGTGAAACTTCGTCCGCGAATCGCGAGCGCATGCCTGGACCGGCGCTGCGTCGCCATCCCGGGATGCCGGCTCAGCGTGGTGCCGGCAAGTTCACATGAATCGGTTGCTGCAGCAGAACGTTGAACACCAGCACAAAGATCGCCAACGCAAGGAATGGGGCAGCGATCGCCAGCCATCCCCACGTCCACGCGGTGAACCGCTCCTGCGGACGTTCCGGCAAGCCGCGCGCCCGCTTGAAGCGGACCAGGCGATGGTTGATCGCGAGCAGCGGCGTCCACGACAACAGTGCCAGGAACGACAACCGCGACGGCCATGCCGACAGCAGGCTCAACCCGACGTAGACCAAGGCCGGTCCCCACCAACCCAGCGCCGCGCGACGATGCGCGCCGATCAAGCGATCGAGCGTGCGGAAGCAGGCGAAGATCCAGATCAGCGAGAACACCGAGCGCCACACCGGCGAGATGCGCCGGCGGCCGGAGATCAGGCGGATCGCCTGCCAATTGCGGTAGAACCAGTACAGCGCGTACCAGCCGAAGGTGGTGGCGCACAGCAGCGCCAGCTTGGCCGCCGACGGCGCGAACAGCGTGGACAGGGGATCAGTGGCAGGGGCCATCGCGGGCGCGGCATCAGGCAGCGCGGCGGCGGGGACGGCATAGGGGTTGTCTATTTGCATGCGTGGCACTCGGCCGATGCGTTTGTCGAATCGCGCCGCGTCGACCGCGGTCAGCGAGCGAAGGCGCGGCGCTGCCGCTTGTCCGCGTACATCTCCGCATCGGCGCGTTCGAGAAGTTCCTCCAGCGCCTCCGCGTCCAGATCCCGCCGGTTGCACAGGGCCAGGCCGAAGCTGGCCGACAGCCCGGTCGCGAACCCGTCGTCCTCGCCGGGCTTGGCAAGCGCCCCGCGCAGCGCATCGGTGAGCCCGCGCGCCTTCTCCGGCGTGGTCAGCGGCAGGTACAGCGCGAACTCGTCGCCCCCGAGGCGCCCAAGCAACTGGCCCGGCCGCAGACAGCTCCGGCACCGCTTGACGAAAGCACGCAAGGCCGCATCGCCGGCGGCGTGTCCGAACTGGTCGTTGATCGCCTTGAGGTTGTCCATGTCGGCGACGATCACCGCCAACGGACGTGGCTCCTGCGCGGCCAGTTGCAGATCGTTGAGCACCTGCTCCAGGAATCCCGTTCGCGACAGCGCCCCGGTCACCGGATCGCGCACCAGCGCATGGCGCAGCCGCGTGTTGTCGGCGTAGAGCCCGGGGACGGCCAGACCGAAGTAGCTGTTCGCCGCCAGGCTGATCATGGCGAACTGCAGCGCGAGCGCCTGCGCCTCGAGCCGCAGCAGCGGCGTGGCCAGTGCGATCAGCAGGCTGAAGGCGGCGATCGCCACCAGCGCCTGCAGCATTCCGTGGGTATGCACGATCCACAACTGGATCACCACCACCACGAACAACGCGAAGACCACCGCCGGCTGCCGCGGCAACGCGGCCGCGAGCCACACCACCGCCAGGGTGACGCCGAGCAGGAGCCCCAGCTTGACCAGATAGCCCGAGGCGCTTCCGCTAGGCGCGATCATCCCCGACAAGCGCGGGATGCCAGGCCGCGGCGCGATCTGCAGGGACTCGGCCAGACGCAGTAGCGCGAGGATCGCCAGCGGGCCGAGCGCCAGCAGACCGGCGTAGTCGCCGATCGCCCACGGGATCGACTGGGCGAACATGGTCGGCAGGTCGATGGCGCCAGTGACGACCAGACCCGCGCCGCCCAGGCAGGCAGACAGCAGCGAGGCCACTCCGCCGCCCAGGATGAAGTAGGTGACCGCACGCGGCAGGCTGGTCGAGGACATCCCCTGGCCGACCCGGCGCAGCAGCCAGGCCAGGCCGCCCCAGATGCAGAAATGTTGCGCGGTGAACAGCATCGCGTACTGCAGGACCGCCCGATCCGGGACGACCGTGTGGCCGGTCGTGCGATAGAAGCTGAGCAGCGTGGCCAGCACGCACGCGATGGCGATCGCCGGCGCACCGCGCCAGCCCAGTACCATGAAAGCGGCCAGCGTCACCGCCACCGGCGGGAACCACAGGCTGGCATGCGCCTGATATCCCAGGACCCGCGCCAACTCGAAGCCCGCCAGCCACGCCGCCACCAGCGCCGCCGACAGCACCAGCAGCGCGCCGGGACGGCGCGGCGCCGCGGCGCGCGTGCGGAACGGCGCCTCGGCGTCCCAGCCTGTCATCCATCCGCCTCCGGCCGGCTCCGGGCGGTGGCCGAACCGGGGCCGACGAACGCGGTGACCGAACTGTCGTCGCTGCCGCCCACCACCACCGACGCATCGGCGCTCAGACGGATCGGCCAGCTCATGTTGCCCGCGGCCCAGTTCCATTGCAGCGCGCCATCGCTCGCATCCCACAGGGTAAACCCGCCTGGCGTGCCGTCGGGGTGGCCATCGGCCAGCCCCAACCAGCGCCCGCTAGGGTCGAATGCCAGGCAGTTGGGCGAGTACTGGCTGGACGCCGTCCACTGCGGCTGGGCCGCGCTGCCGGTATCGGCGAACACGGCGACGATGCCGCCCTGCGTGAGGTTGCCGGCGATGGCGACCTTGTCTCCGGCGCCATCGCAGGCCAGCCCGTAGATGGTCTTCACGCCCCCCGGCGCCGCCACGCTCCAGGCCGGCGCGGGCGTGCGCTGGAACGCGGCCACGTTGAACGCGTACAGCGTGCCGTCGCCGGCGCCGGCATAGGCCCTGCGCCCATCGCCTGACAGCGCCGCGACATGGGTGTAGGCGCCATTGGGCAACTGCCAACGCGCCAGCGCCGTCGGTTGTCCGGACGCGATCGAGAACAGGATGATCTCGCCGTGGTAGCTGGCCACCAGCCCGGTGCTGCCGTCGATGGAGAGGCCCGTGGCGACGACGGTGTCGCCGGCAGCGCTCAGCGTGATGTACACAGGCGCGGGGAAGTTTGCGGCGGCGCCGGTGCGGCAGAACAGATAGCCCTGATCGGCACCGGCCAGCAAGGTCAGCCCGCGCCCATCCAGCGACACCATGTTGCCGCGGCCCCCAGTCAGCGGATACGACAGCAGCTCTTCGCCGCCGGGCACCGACCAGGCACCGATGAAGCCCGCGTACGGATTCTGGCTCCTCCAGCCGCAACTGGCGACGGTACTCCCGTTCGCCGCGACATCGACCCAATACACGCCCTGCCAGCCGTCGAATTCCTTCGCCAGCAGCGGCTGGCCGGTACGATCCCAGGCGTAGGTGCCGAAGGTCCCGTCCTGGTTGCCGCGCACATCGCTGCGCGTGGCGGCAGGGTCGATGCGTTCGAAAATCTTGCGCTGGGCGACGGGCACGGCGTCCAGCCCGGCACTCTGCGACCCGCCGCCATAGTCGTGGAAGAAGGTGCCGGCGGCGATGACATCGCCATCGCCGGACACCGCCACCGAATTGATGTAGTAGCCGGCATGCGGCTGCGTGGACCAGAGCACTTCAGGCGCGTCGTTCACGCAGACTCCTTCCCTTTGGTTGAAGAGTCCTCGATGGACCCTGCGAGCATGTGGCTGAAAACACGACACCGGTTGACGAACTGGATATAACCGGGATCACGTCGACTCCGTGTCATCGTGCCCTGCGCCTGCCCTCGCGATCGCCGGCCAGGCTGGCTCAGCGCACCTCGGCGATCTCCACCCCGTCCATGCCCTGCGCCAGGGTCTTGGCGTCGCCGCCCTGGGCGAGCTTGATGCGCAGGCGCACTTCGTTCTGCGAGTCGGCGTGGCGCAGCGCGTCTTCGTAGCTGATCTCGCCGGCCTGGTACAGCTCGAACAGGCTCTGGTCGAAGGTCTTCATGCCCAGGTTGGTGGATTCCTTCATCACGTCCTTGAGCTTGTGGATCTCGCCCTCGCGGATGTAGTCCTGCACCAGCGGCGTGCCGAGCATGATCTCCATCGCCACGCGCCGGCCCTTGCCGTCCGGGGTCGGGATCAGTTGCTGGGCGACCACGCCGCGCATGTTCAGCGACAGGTCCATCAGCAGCTGGCTGCGGCGGTCTTCGGGGAAGAAGTTGATGATGCGGTCCATCGCCTGGTTGGCGTTGTTGGCGTGCAGGGTGCACAGCACCAGGTGGCCGGTTTCGGCGAAGGAGATCGCGTGGTCCATGCCTTCGCGGGTGCGCACCTCGCCGATCATGATCACGTCCGGCGCTTGGCGCAGGGTGTTCTTCAGCGCGTTCTCCCAGCTGTCGGTGTCGATGCCGACTTCGCGCTGGGTGATGATGCAGCCCTCGTGCTTGTGCACGAACTCGATCGGGTCTTCGATGGTGATGATGTGGCCGGTGGAATTCTGGTTGCGGTAGCCGATCATCGCCGCCAGCGAGGTCGACTTGCCGGTGCCGGTGGCGCCGACGAAGATGATGATGCCGCGCTTGGTCATCGCCAGGGTCTTGATCACCGGCGGCAGGTTCAGCTCGTCGACGGTGGGAATGCGCGTCTCGATCCGGCGCAGCACCATGCCGACCTGGTTGCGCTGGTAGAAGCAGCTGACGCGGAAGCGCCCGACCCCGGCCACGCCGATGGCGAAGTTGCACTCGTGGGTCTTCTCGAACTCCTCGCGCTGCGCCGGAGTCATCACGTTCAGCACCAGGTCGCGGCTCTGCTGCGAGGTCAGCGGCGTCTGCGTGATCGGGGTGATCTTGCCGTGCACCTTGATCGCCGGCGGCATGCCCGACGTGATGAACAGATCCGACGCCTTCTGGTGCGCCATCAGTTTCAGGAACGAGGTGAAGTCGATGGTGCTCATGGCTTGAACTCCGGGATTGGGGATTGGGGATTCGGGATTCGCAAGAACCGGGCTGGCGAGTTGCCCTGCCAATCCCCAATCCCGAATCCCCAATCCCGGCTACTCGAACACACGCTTGTCCTTGGCGTACTCGCGCGCCTGGTTGCGGGTGATCAGGCTGCGCTTGACCAGGTCCTGCAGGTGCTGGTCCAGGGTCTGCATGCCGGTCTGCTGGCCGGTCTGGATCGCCGAGTACATCTGCGCCACCTTGTCCTCGCGGATCAGGTTGCGGATCGCCGGGGTGCCGACCATGATCTCCCACGCCGCGGTGCGGCCGCCGCCGACCTTCTTCAGCAGCGCCTGCGAGATCACCGCGCGCAGCGATTCGGACAGCATCGAGCGCACCATCGGCTTCTCGCCGGCCGGGAACACGTCGATGATGCGGTCGATGGTCTTGGCCGCCGAGCTGGTGTGCAGGGTGCCGAACACCAGGTGCCCGGTTTCCGCGGCGGTCAGCGCCAGGCGGATGGTTTCCAGGTCGCGCAACTCGCCGACCAGGATGATGTCCGGGTCTTCGCGCAGCGCCGAACGCAGCGCCTCGTTGAAGCCGTGCGTGTCGCGGTGCACTTCGCGCTGGTTGATCAGGCACTTCTGCGAGGTGTGCACGAATTCGATCGGATCCTCGACGGTGAGGATATGGCCGTATTCGTTCTTGTTGATGTAGTCGATCATGCCGGCGAGCGTGGTCGACTTGCCCGAGCCGGTCGGGCCGGTGACCAGGATCAGGCCCTGCGGCTGGTCGATCAGCTGGCGGAAGATCGGCGGGCAGCCCAGGTCTTCCAGGGTCAGCACTTCCGAGGGAATGGTGCGGAACACCGCGCCGGCGCCGCGGTTCTGATTGAACGCGTTGACGCGGAAGCGCGCCAGGCTGGGAATCTCGAAGGAGAAGTCGACTTCGAGGAACTCTTCGTAGTCGCGGCGCTGCTTGTCCGACATGATGTCGTACACCAGCGCGTGCACCTGCTTGTGGTCCAGCGCCGGGATGTTGATGCGGCGCACGTCGCCATCGACCCGGATCATCGGCGGCAGGCCGGCGGACAGGTGCAGGTCGGATGCCTTGTTCTTGACCGAGAACGCCAATAGTTCAGCGATATCCATACGCTGCTTTTCCCCTTGGGCTGCGACTGGAAGGATGATTCCCCGGGCGGCAGTATAGCGCCCTTCCCCGTTGCCAGAAGCGCCGCCCGTGCCCCTCTCTCCCCTGCAGCAGATCCGCCTGGACATGGACCGCGCCGCGGCCGCCGCGCAGCGCCCGCCGGCGCACCTGCTGGCCGTGTCCAAGACCCAACCGGCCGCGGCGATCGCGGCCCTGGCCGCGCAGGGACAACGCGCGTTCGGCGAAAACTACGTGCAGGAGGCGGCCGGCAAGATCGCTGAACTGGCGCCGCTGCAGTTGCAATGGCACCTGATCGGCCACCTGCAGTCGAACAAGGCCGAACAGGCCGCCGCGTTGTTCGACTGGGTGCAGAGCGTGGACCGGATCAAGCTGGTCGCCGCCCTGGGCCGCTACCGCCCGGCGCAGCGGCCGCCGCTGAACGTGCTGATCCAGGTCAACATCGACGACGAGACCAGCAAGCACGGCTGCGCCCCCGACGCGGTGGACGCGCTGGCCGCGGCCGTCGCCGCGCAGCCGACGTTGCGCCTGCGCGGGCTGATGGCGATCCCGGCGCCGTTCCCAGAGCAGGCGCGGCGGCGGGCGGCGTTCCAACGCATGCGCGCCCTGCTCGACGGCCTGCAAGCGCGGCACCCTGACGCCGATACGCTGTCGATGGGCATGAGCGGCGACTTCGCCGCGGCGATCGCCGACGGCGCGACCCTGGTCCGCATCGGCACCGCGCTGTTCGGCAGCCGCGCGCCGCACGCCGCGCCCTGACAACGCCGCGCAACTGGGCAAGAGGTGGCAGCGGCAGGCCCAGCCCAATGCTTGTCTACGAAATATTCAAACGCGATTAAGCGACATCGGAAATATGTCGTAGCTCAAACGCTTGAAAACCATAGTGTTTCCGCTTGAAGCAAGCCTCATGCATAGACGGCATGTGCAACCGTTAAGTCGGTCAAGGTTCCGACCCGGAAAACTCCGCTCCCATGGCGGCGACAGCGGGCTCTCCGCCGTCCATCGCCGAATGCGATCGGCACGTACGAGGTCAACCAAATGGATGCATCGACCAGATTGTTGCTTGCTGCTTGTGTTGCCGGTTTTCTGCAGGTCCCGGCCGCGATGGCGGCGCCGTTGGCGACAGGCGCGTGGAGTGCGGACGATCCGCTGATGACGCCTGCCGAAGCCAGCGCGCGCACCACGTGGCGCGACACCATGGCGCACCTGCCGACCCCCGCGGAAGGCTGTTTCCACGCCACCTACCCCAACACGAACTGGCAAGCGGACACCTGCAAGACCTTGACCCGGCACATCCACCCGATCCCGCACCGCGTCCACTGGGGCGCGTCGCAAACCACCGGCAACGGCTACGACTACGCCCTGCAGTCCAGCAGCCTGATCAGCAAGACCGTCGGCAGCTTCCCCCAGGTCAGCGGCGTCACCTCCGAAAAGGGCGTCGGCGTGGCCGCCTTCGGCGGCGGCGGCATTCTCGGGCCCAACGAGTATTCGCTGCAGATCAATTCCAACTACGACGGCACCACCAGCGTGTGCAACGGGCATTCCGGCTGCACGGTCTGGCAGCAGTTCGTGTACGCGACCGACTACGAGACCCAGGGCGAAGCGGCGGTGTTCATGCAGTACTGGCTGATCGGCTACGGTTCCAGCTGCCCGAGCGGCTGGCTCAGCGATGGCGGCACGGACTGCTACCGCAACAGCAATGCGGTGAGCGCCCCCGACGTGCCCGCGACGCAATTGGCCAACCTGAAGCTGACGGGCTCGGCGACGGCCAACGGCAACGACACCATCACCTTCGCCAACGGCAACACCGCCTACAGCATCAGCGCCAAGGACAGCGTGGTCAAACTGGCGACGGTGTGGAAGCTGTCCGAGTTCAACGTGGTCGGCAATGCCGGCGGTTCGAGCGCGAATTTCAACACCGGCTCGTCGATCACGGTCAAGGTGGCCGCCACCAACGGTTCCACCGCCGCACCGACCTGCGCCGCCAATGCCGGCACCACCGGCGAAACCAACAACTTGAATCTGGGCAGCTGTTCCGCCGCCGGCGGCTCCACGCCGTCGATCACCTTCACCGAGGCCAACTGAGCCAGCCGCGCTGGCGATGCGGCCTGTCGCCAGCGCGGACCTCTCGGCCAGGCATCGCGCGCACGTCCGCTCGCAGGCCGGCGGCGGCCGCACTGCCGAGGCGCGACGCAGCCGCTACCATAGGGGCTCCTCGCGTTCTCGGTGCCT
This sequence comes from Xanthomonas sp. GW, assembly GCF_014236815.1. Classification (NCBI taxonomy): domain Bacteria; kingdom Pseudomonadati; phylum Pseudomonadota; class Gammaproteobacteria; order Lysobacterales; family Lysobacteraceae; genus Xanthomonas; species Xanthomonas sp. GW. Next base: position 1,626,001 of record NZ_CP051189.1, on the reverse strand, counting down.
GTCCATGCCCTCTGCCAGCTCCGGCTCCCCCAGCACCGACATCGCCTTCATCGGTGGCGGCAACATGGCCCGCAGCCTGATCGCCGGGCTGGTCCGCCAGGGCATCGCAGCGGACACGATCCGCGTCGCCGAGCCGGTACCGGCACTGCGCGAAGCGCTGGTGGCGGACTATGGCGTGCACGCCGTGGCCGCGGCGGCCGAGGCCGCCGACGGCGCGCCGCTGTGGGTATTCGCGGTCAAGCCGCAGGTGCTGCGCAGCGTGTGCAACGAACTGAGCGCGCTGGCCACGGCGCAGCGGCCACTCTTGCTGTCCATCGCCGCGGGCATCACCGCGCTGCAGTTGGACCGCTGGCTGGGCGGCGCGCATGCGGTGGTGCGGGCGATGCCGAACACGCCGGCGCTGCTCGGCGCCGGGGTCACCGGCCTGTTCGCCAACGCGCAGACCAGCGCCGAACAGAAGCTTCAGGCCGAACGCTTGCTGGCCGCCGCCGGCGTCACCGTCTGGGTCGAGGACGAGACCTTGATCGATGCGGTCACCGCGGTCTCCGGCAGCGGCCCGGCCTACGTGTTCCTGCTCGCCGAAGCGATGGAAGCGGCCGGCATCGCCCAGGGCCTGCCGGCCGCGGCGGCGCGCACCCTGGTGCTGCAGACCGTGCTCGGCGCGGCGCGCATGCTCACCGAATCCGGCGAGGCGCCGAGCGAGCTGCGGCGGCGGGTGACCTCGCCCAACGGCACCACCCAGGCCGCGATCGAGACCTTCCAGGCCGGCGGCTTCGAAGCGCTGACCGCCACCGCCATCGCCGCCGCCGCCGCACGCGGCCGCGCCCTGTCCGCCGCAAACGACTGATCCGGAGCCGCCGATGATGCGTCGCCTGCCTGCCATCGTGCTGTCGTGCCTGGCCCTGGCCGCCTGTTCGGCGCAGGACGCGCCGCGCCCCGCCACGCTGGTCGCGGCCACGCCCGCGCAGGCCGATCTGGGTGCGCTACGGGTGCACTACAACGCACTGCCGACGCTGGCGATGAGCGACAGCGTGGCACGCCGCTACGGCATCGTGCGCGCCGCCGATACCGCCCTGGTGATGATCGCGCTGCGCCGCGTGCACGATGGCGAAGAACTGCCGGCCACCGGCGAGGTGCATGCCGTGGCCGCCGACCTGAGCGGCCGCCGGCAACCCATCGCCCTGCGCGAAGCGGTCACCGACGCCTATACCGACTATGTCGGCACGGTGCGCACCAGCGAGCACGACCAGCTGAATTTCGTGGTGGACGTGCGCAGCGCCGACGGCGCGGGCACGGTGCGCTTCAGCCGCAGCTTCTAGCGCGGTTTTGCTTCAACCGCCGCCGTCTGCGGCGGCGGGCGGGAGCGGGAGCGGGAGCGGCAACGGAATCGGGTTCGGCACCGGCACGCCGCGTTCGAAGGCGCTGATGTTGTCCAGCGTCGCCGCCATGATCTGGCCGATCACCTCTTCGGTGAAGAACGCTGGTGGCCGGTGACGATGACGTTCGGAAACGCTACTAGGGGCCGCGGCCAACGGCACCGTCGCCGCGCTCAGCGCATCCTGCACGAACAACAGATCATGACCATGCGGCATTGGCCTGCACCAGCAACTTCACGTCGTAGCGTCGCGCGCTGTAGACCGCCACCTTCATCGCATCGCTCCCGCCGTGACGTGACGTGACGTGACTTGGCGTGGCGCCCGGCATCGGCGTGCTCAGGGCGATGTCCAGCGCTGCGGCCCTTCGCCCTGCGCGCCAAGCGCATCGGCAGGATTGCTCAAGCGGCAGCGGCGCAGCGACAGGCAGCCGCAGCCGATGCAATCGGTGAGCTGGTGGCGCAACTGGGTCAGCTGCAGGATGCGTGCGTCCAGTTCCTGGCGCCAGGCCGCCGACATCCGCGCCCACTCCGCGCGCGTGGGCGTGCGCGCATCGGGCAGTTGCGCGAACGCGGCCTTGATGCTGTCCAGCGGCATGCCGACGCGCTGCGCGACGCGGATCACCGCCAGCCGGCGCAGCACGTCGCGCGCATAGCGGCGCTGGTTGCCGGCGGTGCGCAGGCTGTGGATCAGGCCCTTCTTCTCGTAGAAATGCAGCGCGGACACCGCCACGCCGCTGCGCTCGGCCACCTGCCCCACGCTCAGTTCCTCGTGCATCGCTTGACCTCGAGTCCGGTTGAGGTTGCATGCTGCGCGTCCGCTTCCCGCCGCGCAAGCGTGCGCTGGTAGCCTGCTTGCACCGCACGAGGCTTTTCGATGAACCACGCCACACCTTCCAGCAACGAGCCGCACGGCGCCGCACCGGCGCTGCCGGATGCCGCGGCAACCGCAACGTCTGCCGCCGATTCGGTGCTGGCACCGCGCTATCGCGCGACCACGCTGGGCATGGTCGCGCTGGTCTCGCTGATCGCCTTCGAAGCGCTGGCGGTGGCCACCGCGATGCCGACCGTGGCGCGCGAGCTGGACGGCTTGCGGCTGTACGCGCTGGCATTCGGCGGCACCCTGGCCACCAGCGCGATCGGCATGACCGTGGCCGGGCGCTGGAGCGATCTGCGCGGTCCGGCGGCGCCGCTGTGGACCGGGCTGCTGTGCTTCGTGTGCGGCCTGCTGCTGGCCGGCTTCGCGCTGTCGATGCCGATGCTGCTGGCCGGGCGGCTGGTGCAGGGCCTGGGTGCCGGCGCGATCTCGGTGGCGCTGTATGTCCTCGTTGCGCGGCTGTATCCGCAGGCGCTGCGGCCGCGCATCTTCGCCGCGTTCTCCGCCGGCTGGGTGGTGCCGTCGCTGATCGGGCCGAGCATCAGCGGGCTGATCGTCGAACACGTCGGCTGGCGCTGGGTGTTCCTGGCAGTGCCGTTGCTGGCGTTGCCGTCGGCGGCGTTGCTGCAGCCGGCATTGCGCAGCCTGCCGCGCGTGGCGGCAGCGGCGCGTTCCAGTGCCGCGCCGTTGCTGTGGTCGATCGGCGCCGCGGCCGGGATCTGCCTGCTGTACCTGGGCGGCCAGCAGCGCGGCGCCTGGGCGGCGGCCACGGTGCTGCCGGCGCTGGCGCTGCTGCTGGCCTGCGCATGGCGGTTGCTGCCGCGCGGCACCCTGCGCGCGGCACGCGGGCTGCCCAGCGTGATCGCGCTGCGCGGCATCGCCGGCTCGGCGTTCTTCGGCTGCGAAGCGTTCCTGCCGCTGCTGCTGTCGCGCGAACGCGGGCTGTCGCCGACCTGGGCCGGGGTGGCGTTGAGCGTCGGCGCGCTGGGCTGGTTCGCAGGCTCCTGGTACCAGGGCCACTACGGCCGCGACGGCACGCGCCTGCGCCGGCTGCGCGTGGGCTGCGCCCTGATGACGCTGGGCGTGGCGATCACCGCGCTGGCGCTGTGGCCGGCGCTGCCCGCGGCGGTGGCGATCGGCGGCTGGACCGCCACCGGGCTGGGCATGGGCCTGATCTATCCGACCCTGTCGGTGCTGACCCTGACCCTGTCGCCGCCGGCCGAACAGGGCAAGAACAGTTCGGCGCTGCAGCTGAGCGAAGCGATCGCGGTGGCGACCACGCTGGCGGTGGGCGGCTCGCTGTTCGCGGCGTTGCTGGCGCAGTCGGTGGTTGCCGCGTACCTGTCCACCTTCGCGGTGGCGGCGCTGCTGGCGCTGCTCGGCCTGGGCATCGCCGGCCGTACCCAGCCAGCGGCGCCGCGCTGAGCCTGCGCGGGCGCGGCTACTGGCGCTGCGCCCAGGCCTGCACGATGGCCGCGATCGCGCGTACGCCGTCGGTCAATGCCGCCGGGCCGGGCTGCAGGATCAGCGGCGACTTGATCTCGAACAGCTGGCCGTCGCGCACCGCCGGGATCGCCGCCCAGCCCGGCCGTGCGGCCACGCGCTCGGGACGGAAGCGCTTGCCGCACCACGAGCCGAGGATGATGTCCGGCGCGCGCCGCACCACTTCGTCGCCGTTGGCCAGGATCCGCGCCTTGGCCAGCGGTTCCACCGACAGCTCCGGAAACACGTCGTCGCCGCCGGCGATGCGCACCAGTTCGGCGACCCAGCGGATGCCGGTGATGATCGGCTCGTCCCATTCCTCGAAATACACTTTCGGCCGCCGCGGCAGCGCCGCCGCCTGCGCCGCGAGCGTGTCCAGCCCGCGCTGCAGTTCGTCGGCGTAGGCGTCGGCACGCGCGCCGACGCCGACCAGCGCGCCGAGCCGGCGGATGTAGTCGAGGATGCCGTCGACGCTGCGGTGGTTGGCGATCCACACTTCCACCCCGTTGCGCACCAGCTCGGCGGCGATCTCGGCCTGGATGTCGGAAAAGCCGATCGCCAGATCCGGCTGCAGCTTGAGGATCTCGCCGATCTTGGCGCTGGTGAAGGCGCTGACCTTGGGCTTGTCGCGGCGCGCCTGCGGCGGACGCACGGTGAAGCCGCTGATGCCGACGATGCGCGCCTGCTCGCCGAGCGCGTACAGCGTCTCGGTGGGCTCCTCGGTCAGGCAGACGATGCGCTGCGGGCCCATGTCAGTCCTCGACCGGCATGCGGAAATACACCACACGCTCGGTTTCCTCGAAGCCGCAGGCGCGGTGCGCATCCTGCGCCGTGGCATCGTCGATCAGCGCATCGGAGGCCAGCTCGCTGCAGCCCTGCGCGCGAGTCCACTCGCGCACCTCGCGCAGCAGCGCGCGGCCGATGCCGTGGCCGCGCCACTCCGGCGCCACGTACCAACCTTCCAGAAACCCCACCGGCGAACTGTCGGTGCCGTTGACGTAGTCCTGGCGCAACGTGACGTCGGCGAAGCCGATCGCCTGGCCGTCGCCGGCGAAGGCCAGGAAATTGGCCGCGTCCTCGCGCTGCAGCGCTTCGGCCACGCCGCCGAAGGCATCGCGCTCGTCCGGCCACAGCGCCATCCGCAGCGCCGCCCAGGCGCGCAGGTCGGCGGCGGCGGCGGCACGTATCGAGAACTCCTTGGTCACGGGAACAGCATCCGCTTGGACCAGTGGCCAGCGGCGTCGGCGGCGTAGTGCCAGCGCTCGTGCAGGCGGTACTTGCCGCCGTACCAGAACTCGAAGCTGCGCGGCACCACGCGGAACCCGCCCCAGCCGTCCGGACGCGGCACCTCGCGGCCTTCGAAGCTGGCCTCGGCCTTGGCCACGCGCTCTTCGAATTCTTCGCGCGACTGCAAGGTGCGCGACTGCGCCGACGCCCATGCGCCGATCTGGCTCATGCGCGGGCGCGAGGCGAAATACGCATCGGCCTCGGCAGCGGCGACCAATTGCACGTCGCCGTCGATACGCACCTGCACCCCGTCCTCGCGCATGCGCCGCCACAGGAACAGCAGCGAGGCCTGCGGGTTGGCCTGCAGCTCGCGGCCTTTTTGGCTGTCCAGGTGGGTGTAGAACACGAAGCCGCGCGCGTCGTAGGACTTCAGCAGCACCACCCGCGAGGACGGACGCGCCTCCAGCGTGGCCGAGGCCACGACCATGGCGTTGTATTCGGCCTCGTCGCTGGTCCGCGCCTCCGCGAACAGGTCGGCGAACGTGGACAGGGCTTCGGCGTAGAGATCGGGCATGGCGGCAAGCACTCGGCAGACGATGCCCCATTGTCGCGCCATGCACGGCGCGACGCACGCGGCAGCGCGGGGCTGCCGCGGCGCCGGTCCTTGCTGGTCTGGACATGGCGTCGGGATCAGTGTGGTGCACGCAAGCCGCTGCCGCGGCCCGCAGCCCCGCGCGGCACATGCCCGCGCGCAGACTGCGCAGGCGCGCGCGCCGCGACCGTCACGCGCGCGTCCCAGCTGACTGGCCGCCAACGCTGCACGAGGCGCAGACGCGCCGGCCAGCATCGAGGCGCGCTTGCGCCGCAAGCGCAACGGCATGCGCTAGGCGCACGTATGCAAGCATGCGCGACTGGCCTGCGCACGCGGCGCGTCTGCTAGCATCGGCGGATGAATCCCGCCCCCAATCTCGTGCTGGTCGGCCCGATGGGAGCCGGCAAGAGCGTCATCGGCCGCCGCCTGGCCGAGCGCTTCAGCCTTGTCTTCGTCGATAGCGACCAGGCCATCGTCGAACGCACCGGCGCGAGCATCGCCTCGCTGTTCGAGCATGCCGGCGAAGCCGGCTTCCGCGAGCACGAGCGCAGCGTGCTGGAAAGCGTGCTCAGCACCCCCGGCCACCTCATTTCCACCGGCGGCGGCGCCGTGCTCGACGCCGACAGCCGCCGCGAGATGCGCGAGCACGGCTTCGTGGTCTACCTGCGGGTCAGCGTGGCCTCGCAGCTGCAGCGCCTGCAACGCGACCGCAGCCGCCCGCTGCTGCAGCGCGGCGACCGCGAACGGGTGCTGCACGAGCTGCACGCGGTGCGCGAGCCGCTGTACCGCGAAGTCGCCGACCTGATCCTGGACACCGACCACCTCAATCCCGCCGAAGCCACCGCGCAGCTGGTCGTGCGCCTGGCCGCGTCGTGGAAACTTCCGGACCCCATTGCATGACTGTCTCCCAACGCAGCGTCGCGGTCGAAGGCGACCCGGCCTACACCATCCGCATCGGCCCCGGCCTGCTCGACGACGGCGCGCGCCTGGCCGAGCACGTGCGCGGCCGCCATGTGCTGCTGCTCAGCGACAGCAACGTCGCCCCGCTGTACGCCGCCCAGGTGCGCCAGGCGCTGCTGACGGCGCGCCCGGAGTTGCGGATCGGCGCCTTCACCATCCCCGCCGGCGAGGCCTCCAAGACCCTGGACAATTTCGCCGCGGCGATCGCCGCGCTGGCCGAACTCGGCGCCACCCGCGACGCCTGCGTACTGGCGCTGGGCGGCGGCGTGGTCGGCGACCTGGCCGGCTTCGCCGCCGCGTGCTGGATGCGCGGGGTGGACTGCGTGCAGCTGCCGACCACCCTGCTGGCGATGGTCGATTCCTCGGTCGGCGGCAAGACCGCGGTGGACATCGCCCAGGGCAAGAACCTGGTCGGCGCGTTCCATCCGCCGCGCGCGGTACTGGCCGACACCGCCACCCTGCGCAGCCTGCCGCCGCGCGAACTGCGCGCCGGCCTGGCCGAGGTGATCAAGTACGGCGCGATCCGCGACCCGCTGTTCTTCGAATGGCTGCATGCCGAGCGCCACGCACTGCTGGACGCCGAACCGGCCGCGCTGGCGCAGGCGATCGCGCGCAGCTGCGAGCACAAGGCCGAGATCGTGGCCCGCGACCCGCTGGAGAAGGGCGAGCGCGCCCTGCTCAACCTCGGCCACACCTTCGGCCACGCGATCGAGACCGAACAGGGCTACGGCGCGCCCGGCAACGCCAACCTCAACCACGGCGAAGCAGTGGCGGTGGGCATGGTGCTGGCCGCCGAACTGTCGGCGCAGTTGGGCATGTCCACGGCGCAGGACAGCGAACGGCTGCGCGCGCTGCTGGCCGACTACGGCCTGCCCACCGCGCTGCCGGCCGGGCTGGCACCGCACGCCCTGCTGGCGCGGATGCGGCTGGACAAGAAGAACATCGCCGGGCGCCTGCGGCTGGTGCTGTGGCGCGGCATCGGCCGGGCCGAGGTGGTGCCGGACGTGGACGAGGCGGCGGTGCTGGCGGTGCTGGACGCCGCAGTGCGGGCCGCGGCGTAGCGCAGCCCGACACGCCGAGGCGTCCCATCCGCCCTCAGCGGCCGGCGCGCCGCAAGTCCCTGTGGGAGCGATTCAGTCGCGACGACGAAGTGGCGGGCCTCACGCCGTCGGACAGCGTCTGAACTGAAGTCCCTCCCCTAGTGCACACATTCGGCATGCGCGCGTGCCCTGCACGGCGACTGGGGCGCAGGCCTGCGCCAAGACGCGCTCGCCCCGGGACGTCGCGCGCCGTCCATGCTTCAGGCCCCGGCACATGCACGCGTCCCGCCTGCGGCCGCGGCCGCCCGCCGACCGCGGCCCAAACGCCCACCCCGCTTCCCTGCCCGTCCCCTAACGCGCGACCGGCGCCGACGCCGCGGCGACCCGCGATGGGTACAATCGGCCCATGCGCGTCTTCCTACAGCAACGCCCCGGCGGCAACGAGCCGCCCCGCTACATCCAGCTGACCCTGCAACCGGACCTGTTCGGCAGCTGGGAGCTGCTGCGCGAGAGCGGCCAGATTGGCGGCCGCGCGCAGCTCAAGCGCGAGCAATACCTGCTGCAGGACGAGGCCCACGCCGCCTTCGAGAAAGCCCGCGATGCGCAAATCAAGCGCGGCTTCCAGGTCATGTTCATTCGCGGCGCCGACGCCCCGCGCTAAGGAAACCCCCATGCTCAAGAACGACCGTCTGCTGCGCGCCCTGCGCCGCGAGCCCGTGGACCAGACCCCCGTATGGCTGATGCGCCAGGCCGGGCGCTACCTGCCCGAGTACCGCGCCACCCGCGCCCGCGCCGGCAGCTTCCTGGCGATGGCCAAGACTCCGGATCTGGCCTGCGAAGTGACCCTGCAGCCGCTGGCGCGGTTCCCGCTGGACGCGGCGATCCTGTTCTCCGACATCCTCACCATCCCCGATGCGATGGGCCTGGAGCTGTATTTCGTCGAAGGCGAAGGCCCGAAGTTCAAGCACCCGGTGCGCGACGCGGCGGCGATCGCCCGGCTCGGCGTGCCGGACATGGAGACCGAGCTGCGCTACGTGATGGACGCGGTGCGGGTGATCCGCCGCGAACTGGACGGCAGCGTGCCGCTGATCGGCTTCTCCGGCAGCCCGTGGACCTTGGCCTGCTACATGGTCGAGGGCGGCGGCAGCGACAACTACGCGCGGATCAAGGCGCTGGCCTTGAACGAACCGGCGGCGCTGCACCAGTTGCTGTCGGTCAACACCGACGCGGTGATCGCCTACCTGGCGGCGCAGCGCGCGGCCGGCGCGCAGGCGCTGCAGGTGTTCGACACCTGGGGCGGCGTGCTCAGCCCGGCGATGTACCGCGAGTTCTCGCTGCCCTACCTGCAGCGCATCGCCCGCGAACTGCCGCGCGGCGACGGCGCCGAGCGCACCCCGCTGATCCTGTTCGGCAAGGGCAACGCGCCGTATCTGGAAGAACTGGCCGCCTCCGGCGCCGAAGGCCTGGGCGTGGACTGGACCATCGACCTGGCCGATGCCGCGCGCCGCACCGGCGGCCGCGTCGCGTTGCAGGGCAATCTGGACCCGGCGACGCTGTACGGCGCGCCGGCGGCGATCGAACGCGAGGTGCAGCGCGTGCTGCGCAGCTACGCCGACGGCAACGGCTCGGCGGACGGCCACGTGTTCAACCTCGGCCATGGGCTGTCGCCGGACATGCAGCCCGAGCACGTCGGCGCCCTGGTCGCCGCGGTGCAGCGGCACAGCCGCCGCGGGCAGGCATAGCGCCGCGCACCGAGCCGGCGCATCCGCTGGGCGCCTCGCGTCCCTCGGATGTGCGAAGTGGCGCAACACGCGCTTCGGCCATCTTGCAGTCGGGACTGAAGCCCCTCCCACAGTGCACCCAGCCAACTCGCCGCAAGCTCTTTGTAGGAGCGGCTTCAGCCGCGACGAACGAAGCGGCAGCCCCGACCGCTGCGGACACCAGTCGGGGCTGAAGCCCCTCCTACAGTGCACCCAGCCAACTCGCCGCAAGCTCCCTGTAGGAGCGGCTTCAGCCGCGACGAACGAAGTGGCGGACCCGACCGCTGCGGACACCAGTCGGGGCTGAAGCCCCTCCTACAGTGCACCCAGCCAACTCGCCGCAAGCTCCTGTAGGAGCGGCTTCAGCCGCGACGAACGAAGTGGTGGACCCGACGACTGCGGGCATCGGCCGGGGCTGAAGCCCCTCCTACAGTGCACCCAGCCAACTCGCCGCAAGTCCCTGTGGGAGCGGCTTCAGCCGCGACGAACGAAGCAGTGGACCCGACGGGTTCGGACAACTTTGGTACTGAAGTCCCCCGGCAGAACCGAAGACAGCACCCCGCGCGACTCGCCTCGATCCGCCATCGCAGCAGGACTGCCGTGTTCGCCGCGTACCACAACCGCCCGATGCTGCACGACGCCGCCACGCGATCTGCGCGATCCTATGCACCCCTCGCGTTGCCGTGCGTGCCGATGTCCGCGCCCTCCCCCGATCCGATCTCCGTTCCGAACTACCGCAGTTTCCGGCCGCTGCTGTGGCTGGTGTCGCTGGCCATCTTCATGCAGATGCTGGACGCGACCATCGTCAACACCGCGCTGCCGGCGATGGCGCGCAGCCTGGGCGAAAGCCCGCTGCAGATGCAGTCGGTGGTGTTCAGCTATGCGCTGGCGGTGGCGATGTTCATTCCCGCCTCGGGCTGGATCGCCGACCGCTACGGCACGCGCCGCACGTTCCTGGCCGCGATCGTGCTGTTCACCCTTGGCTCGCTGCTGTGCGCGGCGGCGCCGCGCCTGCCCTACCTGGTCGCCGCGCGCGTGCTGCAAGGCATCGGCGGGGCGATGCTGCTGCCGGTCGGACGCCTGGCGGTGATGCGCTCGGTGTCGCGCGAGCAGTTCCTGAGCGCGATGAGCTTCATCGCGATCCCGGCGCTGATCGGGCCGCTGGTCGGGCCGACCCTCGGCGGCTGGCTGGTGCAGGTGGCGTCGTGGCACTGGGTGTTCCTGATCAACCTGCCGATCGGCGCGATCGGCTTCGCCGCGGCGCTGAAGGTGATGCCGGATTTCCACGGCGAGCAGCGCACCCGCTTCGACCTGATCGGCTACGCGATGCTGGCCTTCGGCATGATCGCGCTGTCGCTGGCGCTGGACGGGATTTCCGAGCTGGGCCTGCGCCATGCGTTCGTGATGCTGCTGGCCATCGCCGGCCTGGCCGCGCTGATCGGCTACTGGCTGCACGCGGCCAACGCGCCGGCGGCGCTGTTCCCGCTGCACCTGTTCAAGGTGATCAGTTTCCGCATCGGCATCCTCGGCAATCTGTTCGCGCGCGTAGGCAGCGGCAGCATGCCGTTCCTGATACCGCTGTTGCTGCAGGTCGGCCTGGGCATGAGTCCGATGCGCGCGGGCCTGATGATGATCCCGGTGGCGCTGGCCGGCATGGCCGCCAAGCGCGCAGCGGTGAAACTGGTGGAGCACTACGGCTATCGCCGGGTGCTGATGACCAACACCGTGCTGGTCGGCGTGGCGATGGCCAGCTTCATGCTGTTCGACGCCGGCCAACCGCTGGGCTGGCGGCTGCTGCAGCTGGCGCTGTTGGGCGCGGTCAATTCGTTGCAGTTCACGGTCATGAACACAGTGACCCTGCGCGACCTGGACCGCGACCAGGCCAGCGCCGGCAACAGCCTGCTGTCGATGGTGATGATGCTGGCCACCGGCTTCGGCGCCGCCGCCGCGGGTAGCCTGCTGGCGGCCTTCAACGACCACCTCGGCGACAGCCACGGCGCCGCCGCTGCGCTGCACGCGACCTTCGTCTGCGTCGGCGCGATCACCCTGACCTCGACCCTGATCTTCTGGCAACTGCCGGATACGCGGCCGCATCCGGACAAGGTGGAGGAAGTGGCTGAATAGCTGAGGGGCCGGGATTGGAGATTAGGGATTGGGGATTCGCAAAAGCGAATTGCCGCCACTGCCGCTCTTGCGAATCCCCAATCCCTAATCCCTAATCCCGGCCTCCAAGCACTGCCTCGATCGCCTCGGCCAGCATATCTCCCGTCACCGGCTTGCGCAGGAAGCCGTCGAAGCCGGCGGCGCGGGCCTGCGGTTCGGCGTCGGCGTCGGCGCGGGCGGTGACCGCGATCAGCGGCATCTCGTAGCCGAACACGCGCAGCTGCCGCGCCAGCGCCAGGCCGTCCAGGCCGGGCAGGTCCAGGTCGAGCAGCGCCACGTCGAAGCGGTTGCCGGCCGCTTCGGTCAGCGCCGCCAGCGCATGCGCGGCATGGGTGATGTGGTGCCCGCGCGCACTGAGCAGGCCACTGACGACTTCGGCAACAGTGGGGTCGTCCTCGACCAGCAGGATATGCAGCGGCTGCGTCGCCGCCAGGGCCTCGCGTTCGCTGCGTGCAGCCGGATGCAGCGCGTCCGGGGTCCACGGCAGCGGCAGGTCGACGATGAAACGGGTGCCGACGCCGAGCTTGCTGTGCAGCTCCACGCGCCCGCCCATCGCCACCGCCAGTTCCTGGCAGATCGCCAGGCCCAGGCCGCTGCCGCCGTAGCGGGCGGCGGTGCGCGGGCCGTCGGCCTGTTCGAAGCGCTGGAACAGCCGCGCCTGCTGTTCGGCGTTGATGCCCGGGCCGGTATCGGCGACCTCGAAACGCACGCCGTGGCCGTCGTGCAGCGGCGCCACGCGCAGGGTCACCCCGCCGTGATCGGTGAACTTGATCGCGTTGTTGAGCAGGTTCAGCAGGATCTGCCGCACCCGGGTCGCATCGCCGCTGGCGGTCACCGTCGCGGGCATCGCGTTGTCCAGGGCGAAGGCCAGGCCGCGGCTGTGCGCCATCGGCGCCATCATCGCCTCCAGCTCGCCGATCAGCTGGATCAGGTCGAACGGTTGCTGGTCCAGCTCCAGACGGCCGGCCTCGATCCGTGCCAGGTCCAGCGCATCGTTGACCAGGCGCAGCAGGTGCGCGCCGGCGCGGCGGATCGAGTCGGTATAGCCGCGCTGCTTGGGATCCAGCGGCGTGGCCAGCAGCAGTTCGCTCATGCCCAGCACGCCGGTCATCGGCGTGCGCACCTCGTGCCCGAGCGTGGCCAGGAAGCGGGTCTTGGCCAGCGAGGCCTGTTCGGCCAGCTCCTGCTTGTGCAAGGCCAGTTGCCAGGCATTGCGACGGCGCAGGCGCCGCCGGTACAGATAGGACGCCAGCCACAATGCCAACAGCGCCAGCAAGGCCAGCCCGGCCATGCCCCAGGGGCTGCGCCACCACGGCGGCAACACGCGAAAGCGCAGCGTGGTCACCTTCGACCACACCTTGTCGGCGGTGCGCGCCTGCATTTCCAGGGTGTAGTGGCCCGACGGCAGGCGCGAGAACAGGCGCTCGCCGCTGGCACCAACGTCCACCCAGTCCGGGTCGTAGCCGCTGAGCCGGAACCGGTAGGTGTTGGCGTCGGTGTCGGAGAACGACAGCAGGCGCGCGACCACATGCAGGTCGCGGTCGCCTTCCTGCAGGGCGATGCTGCCGGCATGCAGCAGATCCAGCGCGCGCTCGCCACGGCGCACGCCGATGCGTTCGATCACCAGCGGCGGCTGCCGCCGTGACGGCACCACCTGCGACGGCTCGAACAGCACCACCCCGTCCGGGGTGCCGCCGAGGATCTGCCCGCTGCGCGCCTGGATCAGGGTCTGGGCGCGGAATTCCTGGTTGGGCAGGCCGTCGCGCACGCCGTAGGAGCGGATCGCCTTGCTCGCCGGATCGACCCGGATCAGGCCGCGCACGCTGCTCAACCAGGCCACGCCGCTGGCGTCGACCACGATGCCGTTCGGCGCCAGCGACGGGAACTCCTGCTCGGCGTCGATGCGGTCGAGCAGGCTCAGCCGCTCGCCGTCCCACAGATAGCGTTCCAGGCGGCCGAGGCTGGCCAGCCACACCACGTTGCCATCGGTGATGGTGAAGGCGCTCAGCGGCCGCGTCGGCGCGCCCGGCACCGGCGCGAAACGCTCGCTGGTCGGGTCCCAGGCCAGCACGCCGTATTGGCCGAGCACCCAGGGCTGGCCCAGCGGGCCGGGCCGGGCATCGTCCACGGTCAGCTCCGACGGCAGCCCGTCGGCGCCCGGGGCGATGTTGCGCAGCACGTGCCCGTCCAGGTCGCGGACCTGGGCGCCGCCGAACTCGCCGAACAACCACAGGCGGCCGTCGCCGCTGAGCACCAGCCGGTCGATTTCACCGGGTATCGGCGCATCGGCGCCATCCTGCTTGCCCCAGCGCCGCACCTCGCCGCTGACCGGGTCGTAACGCAACACCGCCGCCGCGGCCGCCGCCCACACCCGGCCCTGCGCATCCTCGCCCAGCACGCGCGACCATTCGCGGCCGAACAGCGCGGTGATGTGGTGGCGCACCGCACCGGTGCCGGGATCCAGCTTGTCCAGCATGCCGCGCGTGCCCGTCAGCCACACCCCGCCATCGCGCGATGCGGCGGTCGCCATCACGTAGGGATTGCCCATCGAGTCCGGATCGTCGACCCGGTACGACAGCACCGAGAACTGCCGCCAGTTGGCCGGCAGATACCACAGGCCGGCATTGAAGCTGGCGAACCACAGATCGCCTTCGCGGTCCTCGAACGCCAGCGACCAATTGGGCTTGACCAAGCCGTGCGCGGAATTGCTGTACAGCGGCACGTTGCGGATCTGCCCGACATCGCCCTCGCGGCCCAGGCCGTCCATGGTGTCGAACCAGCGATTGCCGTGGCGGTCGTGGACCAGCATCCCCAGCACGCTCTCGCTCGGCATGTTGCGCCAGTACGGCGCCACCGCGCTGCCGTCGGTGCGCAGCAGGCGCACACCGCCCTGGCTCGCCACCCACAGCGAGCCGTCGCGCTCGGGGGTCAGGCCCTGCACCTCCGGCCGCGGCAGCGCCGAGGCCGGCAGCCGTTCGAAATCGTGCCCGGTCCAGCGCGCCACGCCGCCGCGCGTCCCCACCCACAGCGTGCCGTCGGGCGTAGTCGCCAGCGAGGTCACCACCGGCGATGGCAGGCTGCGCTCGTCGCCCGGCATCGGCATGTAGCGGCTCAGTTTGCCGTCCGCCTGCAGCCGGTCCAGGCCGCCGTTGGCGGTGCCGAACCAGAGGCTGCCGTCGGGAGTGGAGGCGATCGCCCAGACCGTGGCGCCGCCGATCTGCGGGTAGTTGCTGCGGTCGTAATAGCGGAACGTGCGCCGGTCGGCCGAGAGCATGCCCAGGCCGGCGTTCTGGGTGCCGAACCAGACCCGGTTCTGCGCATCCACGTGCACGGTCCAGATCTTGTTGTCGCGCAGCCCGTCCTCGATCCGCCAGATGCGGTAGCCGCGCCCGTCGAAGCGCGCCAGGCCGTCGCTGCTGGCCAGCCACAGGTAGCCGAGCTGGTCTTCGGCGAAGCCGTTGATGCTGTTGGACGGCAACCCATCGGCCACGGTCAACTGGCGCGGCTGCGGGGTCGGCGGCACCGCAGCCACGAGCGCCGTCGACCACAGCAGCAGTAGCCATCCCAAGATCCGTCTCGACCGCATCCTCGTCCCCTTGTGCATGGGCGCCGTATCCCCCGATGCCCGCCGCCATCGTCGGCGATAAGCGCCGCCGCTGGCAACAGACGGACTCGGGACTCGGGACTCGAAGCGTCGCACGCGTTGCCTGCGAATCCACTGCGCCGTCCGGCGAGACCTTACGCTTCCCGCGTCCCTGGTCCCGCGTCCCGAGTCCCGGCTTCAACATCCATCACTGCCGCGATCGCCTCGGCCAACATGTCGCCGGTGACTGGCTTACGCACGAAGCAGGCGAAACCGGCCGCCTTGGCGGCGGCCTCGGCCTCGCCGTCGGAACGCGCAGTCACCGCGATCAGCGGGAAGTCGTAGCCGAGCGCGCGCAATTGCCGCGCCAGCGCCAGGCCGTCCAGCGCCGGCAGGTCCAGGTCCAGCAGGCCCAGGTCGAACGTGCCCTGGGTCACTTCGGTCAACGCTTCCAGGCCATGCGCCGCGCAGGCCACATGATGGCCACGGCTGCGCAGCAGTTCGGCCATCACCTGGGCCACGGTCGGTTCGTCCTCGACCAGCAGGATCCGCAGCGGCGCCTGGGCCCGCGCCGGCAACGGCACCACCGTCGCCGCCTCGGCAGGCCGCGCCTGCCAGCGCAGCGGCAGCGTCACCCGGAAGCGCGCGCCGTGCCCGAGCCGGCTGTCGACCTGGATGCGCCCGCCCATCGCCATCGCCAATTCCTGGCTGATCGCCAGACCCAGACCGCTGCCGCCGTAGCGGGCGGCGGTGCGCGGGCCTTCGCCCTGCTCGAAACGCTGGAACAGCCGCGCCTGCTGCTCGGCGCTGATGCCCGGGCCGGTGTCGGCGACCTCCACGCACAGCCCGTGTCCGCTGTGCAGCGGCGACACGTGCAAGGTCACCGAGCCGCTGGCGGTGAACTTGATCGCATTGCCGATCAGATTGAGCAGGATCTGCCGCACCCGCACCGCGTCGCCGTTGACCGTCACCGCGCCCGGCAAGGTGTCGTGGCATTCGAAGCGCAGGCCGCGCGCCTGCGCCAGCGGCGCCATCAGGTTCACCACGTCGGCGATCAGCGCCTGCAAAGCGAACGGCTGCAGGTCCAGTTGCAGGCGCCCGGCCTCGATCCGCGCCAGGTCCAGCGCATCGTTGACCAGGTGCAGCAGGTGCGTGCCGGCGCGGCGGATCGATTCGGTATAGCCGCGCTGCTTGGGATCCAGCGGCGTGGCCAGCAGCAGTTCGCTCATGCCCAGCACGCCGGTCATCGGCGTGCGCACCTCGTGCCCCAGCGTGGCCAGGAAACGGGTCTTGGCCAGCGACGCCTGCTCGGCCACTTCCTGCTTGTGCAGCGCCAGTTGCCAGGAATGCTGACGGCGCAGGCGGCGGCGGTAGGCGCGCAACGAGGCCAGCACCAGCAGCGCGGCGGCGGCGAGCAGCCCGGCAATGCCCCAGACGCTGCGCCACCACGGCGGATACACCCGGAACGGCAGCCGCAGCGTCGGCGACCAGGCGCCGTTGCGGGTGCGCGCCTGTACTTCGAGCACCTGCGCGCCGGCCGGCAATTGCGGCAGCGTGCGCTCGCCGGTGGCGCCGACCGCGACCCAGTCGCGATCATAGCCGGGCAGGCGGAAACGGTAGACGATGCCTTCCGGATCGACGAACGACAGCAGCCGCGCCACCACGCGCAGATCGCGATCGTCCGGCTGCAGGGCGAAGCCGCCGCTCACCGGCAGCGCCAGCAGCCGCTCGCCGCGGCGCACCTGCACGCTCTCCACGCTCAGCGTCAGCGGCACCTGCGGCGGGTCCGGCAGCCGCGTATCCAGCAGCGCCACGCTGCCATCGGCGGCGGCCGCCACCAGCACCCCGTCGGCCGCCATCAACAGCCCGCGCTTGACCACTTCCTGGCTGCTCAATCCGTTGCGGGTGCCGAACGCGCGCACCGCGGGCGTGTGCCGCGGATCGATCCGGAACAGGCCGCGGCGCGTACCCAGCCAGGCGCGTCCCTGCTGATCGACGACCAGGCCCTGCGACTCGGTCGGCGGCACGCCCTCGGCCGCCGCATAGCGATGCGCCTGCTGCCAGTGCCCGCCCTCGCGGCGCCACAGCTCGAGCCCGGACAGGCGATGCAGCCACAGGGTCTGCGCATCGGCGAAGGCGAACGACTGCACCCGTTCGCCGGCGAATTCCGGCGGAGCGCGGAACTGCCCGGCGGCGGTATCCCAATAGTGCAAGCGCTCGGCGGCCAGCCACGGCGTGCCGTCCGGCGCCAGGTCGAACGCGGCGATATCGGCGGCGGCGGCCAGCCCGCGTTGCGGACCATGGATGTTGTCCAGCACGTGGCCGTCGGCGAGCGCGCGCACCTGCACGCCGAACCCGGGCGCGGCCACCCACAAGGTGCCGTCGGCGCGCTGGCGCAACCAGCTGTTGACGCCGATGTCGGGGGTCGCGTCGGCCGCCGACGCACGCCCCCAGCTTTTCAGCGCGCCGCCGTGGGCAGGGCCGCGCAGCAGCTGGGCGCTGCTGCCCAGCCACAGGTCGCCGGCCGTGTCTTCCAGTACCGACAGCACGCGCACGCCGGGCAGGCTGGGCGTCCACTGCGGCTTGCTCAGCTCGCCGCTGGCCGGCTGCAGCCGGTACACATTGCCGCCGGTCCCGGCCAGCCACACGCCGCCGTCGCGGGCCGGCGCCAGGCCGGCATACAGGTCCGGCGCCAGGCCGTGCGCCGGCCCCAGCACCGCCAGCCGCCGCCAGCCCGGGCGCAGGTAGCCCAGGCCGCGGGTCGGCAACGACACCCACAGCCCGCCCTCCTTGTCGCGCAGCATGCTTACCACCACGTTGGCGCCGGCCACCGCCGCCTCGCCCTCGGCGATGCGCCGCAACGCGCCGTCGGCCGGCTTGTGCCACAGCCCCTGGCCGTTGCCGAGCCAATAGCCGCCGTTGCCGTCCTCGGCCATGCACAGCACCCCGCGCTGCAACGCCCCGGTCCAGTCGGCACGCTGCCAGCGGCCATCGTGGCCGAGCCGGTACAGCTCGCTGTTGGTGCTGACCCACAGGCCGTCGGACAGCGCGATCACCGCCGCGACCTTCTGCGGCGCATCCGTGGGACCGGGCAGGCGGTAGGCGCTGGCGCGCTTGCCGTCGTAGCGCACCATGCCCTTGAAGGTGCCGATCCACAGCACCCCGGCCGTATCGAAGCCCAGGCCGACGATCGCGCCGTCGAGCATCGCATCGACCTCGCTGTCGCCGGCCTGGATGCGCTGCACGCGTCCGTCCGCGGGCACCCGGTACAGGCCGCCGGCGTAGGTGCCGAACACCACCTCGTCGCCGCGGCTGGCGATCGCGAACACCTCGTCGCTGCGCATCGCCGGTTGCGTGGCCATGTTGAAATGGCGGAATCCGCGGCGCGCGGTATCGAGCATGCTCAGACCGCCGCCTTCGCAGGCCACCCAGACCCGGTTGCGCGCATCGATGTGCAGTTCCTGCACGTAGTTGCAGCGCAGCGACTGCGGATCGTCCGGGTCGTGGCGCCAGATGCGGAATTCGCGCCCGTCGTAGCGGGCCAGGCCGTCGCCGCTGGCGATCCACAGGTAGCCGTCGCGGTCCAGCGCCAGCCGCGAGATCTCGCTGGACGGCAGCCCATGCTCGGCGCCCAGCACGCGGAACCGCGGCAGCTCCGGCACCGCCGCCAGCGCACTGGCGCAGCAGCCGGCCAGCAATAGCAGCAGCCAGGCGAGCGTCCAGCCGCGGCGCAGGCGTCGAGGACATGGAATTTGCATCGACATCGGCTCCGGCGGCAGTGAACGATCGGCGGCGGATGAACACCGGCGCACTGCCGGGGCCGGCCGCAGACAGCGCGACCGCTCCGTGCCGCCTTGATGCGGCAGCGTTCTTATACCGCGGGGGGCCGCAAAATCCCACCCGCCGCGTCACGCAACGAACCATTGCGCCGCGCGCTGGCGCAAGCGCCGCGGACTGCGCCTAGAATCCCGGCTACTCCTTCTGCCTGGCCCACCCATGCTCCAGCGCTGCCTGATCGCCCTGCTGCTGACCCTGCCGACCGCCGCGCTGGCCGCCCCGGCGCAGTACGCGCTGGACCCGGTGCACACCCGCGTGCTGTTCGCGATCGAGCACGCCGGCTTCTCCAAGGCGCTGGGCACCGTGTCCGGCAGCACCGGCACGCTGGTGTTCGACCCGGACGACTGGCGCAGCGCGCGGCTGGACGCGCGGGTGCCGCTGCAGCGCCTGGACCTGGGCGACGACAAATGGAACCGCGCCGCGCTGGCGCACAACCTGGTCGACGGCGAGCGTTTCCCCGAGGCGCGCTTCGTCTCCACCCGGATCGAACCGATCGACGCCACCCACGCCAAGGTGTTCGGCACCCTGACCCTGCACGGGGTCAGCCGCGAGATCGCGCTTGACGTGACCCTCAACGCGCTGAAGCGGCATCCGCTGCCGCCGTTCCGCCGCACCGTGGGCTTTTCCGCCACCACCACGCTGCAGCGCGCCGACTTCGGCATCGCCGCCTGGCCGTCGGTGATCGGCGCCACGGTCGAATTGCGCATCGAGGCCGAGGCCACCCGCGACGGCCGCGCCGACGCCGACCCGCCGCCGGCGGACGCGCCCGCCGCCGACACCCCCACTCCGCCGTCCAGCCCCAGCGCCAGCCAGGAATCCACGCCATGACCGCCAAGAACACCGCCGAGCGTTGGGGCGGCGTCAGCCAGACCCTGCATTGGCTGATCGCCGCCTTGATCCTGCTGTTGGGCGTGGTCGGCCTGACCATGGGCGAGCTGCCGAAGACGCCCAAGTACTTCTGGGTCTACACCGCGCACAAGTCGCTCGGCCTGACCGTGCTGGCGCTGGTGATCGCGCGCCTGGGCTGGCGCCTGTATGCCGGCGCGCCGAAGCCGGTGCCGGGCACGCCGAGCTGGCAGGAACGCATCGCCAGCGCCACCCATGTGCTGCTGTACGTGCTGATCTTCGCCATGCCGCTGTCCGGTTGGCTGTACGACTCGACCAGCGGCCTGCGTCCGTTCCGCTGGTTCGGCCTGGTCGCCGTGCCCAAGCTCAGCGCTCCCGACGCGCACCTGCGCGACCTGTCGCATGCGCTGCACGAATGGGGCTTCTGGATCCTGATCGCGGTGGTGCTGGCGCATGCCGGCGCCGCCTTCTACCACCACCTGTTCCAACGCGATGCCACCCTGGCGCGGATGTTGCCGCGCGGCTGGCTGACCCCCAAATCCTGAGGAGTTCCATCATGTCGTCCCGTTTCGCCTCCCCCGCCGCCGTTGCCGCCAGCCTGGTGGCGATGCTCGCCGCCGCCCCCGCGTTCGCCGCCGATTACGTGCAGGCGCCGGGCTCGAGCCTGGTGTTCGCCAGCAAGTACGACGGCGAAGTGTTCACCGGCCAGTTCCCCGGCTTCGACACCAAGCTCAGCTTCGACCCGGCCAACCTGGCCGGCGCCAAGCTCGACGTGGCGATCCCGCTGGCCGGCGCCAAGAGCGGCAATGGCGACCGCGACTCCACCTTGCAGGGGCCGGACTTCTTCAACGTGGCCAAGTTCGCCACCGCCCACTACCGCGCCGACAAGTTCCGTTCGCTGGGCAACAACCAGTACGCCGCCGACGGCACCCTGGAACTGCGCGGCGTGTCCAAGCCGGTGACCCTGACCTTCACCTGGACCCCGGGCGCGCAGCCGGTGCTGGCCGGCAAGGCCACCGTCAAGCGCCTGGACTTCGGCGTCGGCGGCGGCGACTGGGCCGACACCAAGACCATTCCCAACGAAACCGCGATCAGCACCAAGGTCGTGTTCAAGGCGAAGTGAGTCGCCACCGGCCGCAGCGGCACGCGGCCACTGGGCGGCGGATTCCCTCGTCGGGTCCGCCGCTTTTTTTGTGCCTGGACGGGCGCGGCGCGCGGCGAGGCGCATGCATTGCTGGCCGATGCGCGGCAGGAACTGGGACTGCAGCACGCGATCGCACGGCGTATCCGCGAAACCTGGCCTCACTGCGCGTATTGCGCAAGGCCGGCATGCATCCGGCGCCCACCCGCACGGAAGCGACGGCACGATGATCTGCTGTTTCGCATGGCATGCGGACGCGGCGCCGGCAAGCGAGGATCTGCACGGCGTCGCGTCTGCCGTCTGGCAACAGGCCGATCGCAAGGCGTAGCTTCGCCGCAACGCGGAATCGCTCGACTGCAGATCATCCCGGCAGCGCGTCGCCTGCGCGCCGTTTGAATCGGAGCGGCTCAGTCCTGCAGCGTCAGCCAGTCCACCACCCGACGCACATCGAACGGCCACCCCAGCTCGCGACCACCGGCGTCGCGCAGCACCGGCACCCGCTCGCCGTAGCGCGCCTCCAATGCCGGGTCGCCATCGATGAAAACGCTTTCCAGGTCGCCCACGCGCGCCTGTGCCAGGACCAGCAGGGCCTGGTCGCACAGATGGCAGTCGTCGCGCTGGTACAGGGTCAGGGACATGGCCGCGGCTCCGATGCTGCGTTGCGGGCGTGCGCAATGCGCCAGGGGCATAGAATAGACGGTCTTTGGCCTTCCCCCTCTCCGGCACGTATGGCTGTCAGCACCTTCGACCTGTTCAAGATCGGCATCGGGCCGAGTTCCTCGCACACCGTGGGGCCGATGCGTGCGGCCGAGCGCTTCGTGCACCGCTGGCTGCTGGATCCGGGCCGGCTCGGCGAGGTGGTGCGGATCCGCGCCGAAGTGTTCGGCTCGCTGGCGCTGACCGGGCGCGGCCACGGCACCGACAAGGCGGTGCTGCTGGGCCTGGAAGGCCAGCGCCCGAACCTGATCGACCCGGACATCATTCCGAGCACGCTGGAGCGCATCCGCGGCAGCAAGCGCATCAACCTGATGGGCCAGCACAGCATCGCCTTCGACGAGAAGCGCGACCTGGCGCTGAACAAGCGCCAGAAGCTGCCGTACCACACCAACGGCATGCGCTTCACCGCCTACGCCGCCGACGACGAAGTGATCGCCACGCGCGACTACTACTCGGTCGGCGGCGGCTTCGTGGTCAACCAGGACGACGCTGCCGACGACCGCATCGTCGCCGACGAAACGCCGCTGCCGTACCCGTTCAAGAGCGGCGACGAATTGCTGGCGCAGGCCGCGCGCAGCGGCCTGAGCATCGCCGCGCTGATGTTCGAGAACGAGAAGTGCTGGCGCAGCGAGGACGAGATCCGCGACGGCCTGCGCGAACTGTGGAACGCGATGCAGGCCTGCGTGGCGCGCGGCATCCGCGAGGAAGGCACGCTGCCCGGCGGTCTGCACGTGTCGCGACGCGCGCCGGCGCTGTACCGCGAACTGTCGTCCAAACCGGAAGCGGCGATGCGCGATCCATTGACCACGCTGGACTGGGTCAACCTGTACGCGCTGGCGGTCAACGAAGAGAACGCCGCCGGCGGGCGCGTGGTTACCGCACCGACCAACGGCGCGGCCGGGATCATTCCTTCGGTGCTGCACTACTTCGACCGTTTCTGCCCGGGCAGCGACGAGCAGCGCATCTTCGATTTCCTGCTGACTGCCGCGGCGATCGGCATCCTGTACAAGGAAAACGCCTCCATCTCCGGCGCCGAAGTCGGTTGCCAGGGCGAAGTCGGCGTGGCCTGCTCGATGGCCGCCGGCGGCCTGGTCGCCGCGCTCGGCGGCAAGCCGGGGCAGATCGAGAACGCCGCCGAGATCGGCATGGAACACAACCTCGGCCTGACCTGCGACCCGATCGGCGGGCTGGTGCAGATCCCGTGCATCGAGCGCAATGCGATGGGCGCGGTGAAAGCGATCAACGCCAGCCGCATGGCCATGCGCGGCGACGGCAAGCACAAGGTGTCGCTGGACAAGGTGATCCGGACCATGCGCGACACCGGCCGCGACATGCAGGACAAGTACAAGGAAACCAGCCGCGGCGGGCTCGCGGTGAACGTGATCGAGTGCTGAGATGATGCTGCCGGCGTGCCTTCCATGTCCGAGCGGATCGCACCGCTGCGGCGCATGCCTGGGCCACGTCGGCGCGCGCAGTCGGACCGCGCGCAGCGCGCGCACGGCGACGCGGCATGGGCTGCGCGCCACCGCGCCCCGCGGGTCGGACCTGCCTGGATGACAGGCCTTGCGGCCGTCGCGATCGCCGACGCCGCGCAGGCCTTTGTTGCGGTACGGATAAAGATCGGCGCGGCTGCGCCGATAGCGACACTGACGATCCGCCGAGCCGGCACTGGAATGCCCTTGCAGTCCCACCCCGCTTCCTGGTGCACCTGTGCGCTAAAGCTGGCCATGCTCTTCGGAGCGTGGATCTCGCTCGTGCCGACGGCGGCCGCCTTGCAGCCGGACAAGCAGTTCAACCACTACGAACGCCAAGGCTGGGGCCTGGAACAAGGGCTGCCGCAGCTGAGCGTGCAGGCCTTCGCGCAGGACCGGCAGGGCTATCTGTGGATCGGCACGATGGGTGGGCTGGCGCGCTTCGACGGCGTGCGCATGACCACCTTCGGCGAGAAAGCCCCGGCCAACCTGCCCGGCCCGTGGATCAAGGCCTTGCAGGTGGACCCGCGCGGCGACCTGTGGATCGGCACCTACCGCGGCCTGGCGCGCTACCGCGACGGCCGCTTCAGCAATCTGCTGCCGCAGGATCCGCAAGCCGCGCTGCTGAATATCGAAGCGATCGCGGTCGACGCGCAAGGCACGGTGCTGGTCGCCGCGCAGGACGGCGTCTACGCCGTGGTCGGCGACAGCCTGCGCCTGCGTCATCGCATCGCCGACGGCGCCTATGCGCTGCTGCCGCGCGGCGGCGAGCTGTGGGTCGGCACGCGCGGCGCCGTGCTGCGCTTCGCCGAAGGCGACGAGGAACCGCTGCCGCTGCCGGCCGACGCGCACGCCGCGCCAGTGCGGCAACTGCTGGACGCGCAGGGACGGCTGTGGGCCGGCAGTCGCGACGGCCTGCTGTTCCGCCGCGACGGCCGCTGGCAGCGGCTGCCTGGCGACCCGGCGGTGACCCGGCGCGCGGTGGAAGCGCTGTTCCAGGACAGCGACGGCAACCTGTGGGTGGGCCTGCCCGGCTATCTGCTGCGCGTACGCGACGGCGACATCGTCGAGCGATACACGGAAAGCGACCAGGACGCCGGCGCCAGCGCGATCTTCGAGGACCGCGAGCGCAACCTGTGGCTGGGCAGCCGCTGGAAGGGCGCGACCCGGCTGTGGAACGGCTGGACCCGCCGCTACAGCAGCTACGAAGGCCTGAGCGACCCGCTGGTGTGGACGCTGGCGCGCGATCCCGACGGCTCGCTGTGGGTCGGCACCGGCAACGGCCTGGAGCGGCTGCGCGCCGGCCGCTATCAGCAGGTGCTGCGCCGCGAGCAACTGCCCGCCGATGTTCCCTACACCCTGCTCGCCGAACCCGGCCAGCTGTGGATCGGCACCCGCCGCGGCGCGCTGCTGTACCGCGACGGGCGCGCCAGCGAGCCGCCGCTGCTGGCGCCGCTGCACGAACTGCAGGTCAACGGCATCGTTCGCGACCGCGCGCAACGGCTGTGGTTCGCCACCAGCGACGGCCTGTTCCGCAGCGACGGCGCGCACCTGCAGCGCTACGGCAACGACGAGGGCCTGCGCGATCCGCGTGTGCGCCTGATCCACGAAACCCGGGCCGGCCGCCTGCTGATCGGCTCCCAGGCCGGCCTGTACGAACTGCGCGGCGAGCGCCTGCTGCCGCTCGCCGAGGCCGGCTCGGCGCTGGCCGACGCCGACGTCACCGCGATCCACGAACTGCCCGGCGGGCAGTGGGTGATCGGCACCCTGTCCGACCAGCTGTGGGTGTTCGACGGCAAGCGCTGGACCATGTTCGACGAACACGACGGGCTGCCGGCCAACGCCGCGTTCTTCATCGCCGACGACGGCCATGGCAGCCTGTGGGTGGCCGGCCTGCGCGGCGTGTACCGGATGCCGCTGGCGAGCCTGCTCAAGCGCATCGAGGTGCCGAGCACGCCACTGCAGGCCGAACTGCTGCTCAACGAGCGCGGCCAGCGCCACGGCGGCGTGCAGGGCCTGTGCTGCAACGGCGCCGGCAACGGCAAGGGCTTCATCGACAACGGCACGCTGTGGCTGCCCAGCCGCGACGGCGTGGTGACCATGGATACCACCGGCATCGTCAAGAATCCGGTCGCGCCGCTGCCGGTGGTGGAAAGGATCCGCGCGCAGGGCCGCTGGATGGCGCCGCAGGCGCTGCGCGACACGCCGCTGCCGGCGCAGGCGCGCGACCTGGATTTCGAGTTCACCGCGGCCTCGTTCCAGGCCCCGGAGAACGTGGAACTGCGCTACCGCCTGGTCGGCTACGACACCCAGTGGCGCAGCCTGGACGACATCCGCCAGCGCGTGGCCAGCTATACCAACCTGCCCGGCGGCGACTACGTGTTCGAGGTCAGCGGCAGCAACAACGCCGGGGTCTGGGCGCAGGCGCCGGCGCGATTGCCGCTGCGGATCCGGCTGCGCTTCCAGGAGACGCTGTTCTACAAGCTGCTGCTGGCGCTGGGCGTGCTGGCGCTGGCGCTGGCGCTGCTTGGCATCGCGCGCGTGGTCAACCAGCGCCAGCGCGCGACGCTGGAACGGCAGGTGCGCCAGCGCACCGAGGCGCTGCAGGCGGCCAACCAGCGCCTGCAGGAAGCCAGCTTCACCGACGACCTGACCCAGCTGCGCAATCGCCGCTACCTGTCGCTGCACATCCCCAGCGACATCGCGCTGTACCGGCGCATGGCCGCCAACGACCAGGATATGCTGTCCTCGGGCATGCTGTTCGCGCTGATCGACATCGACCATTTCAAGGCGATCAACGACAGCGGCGGCCACCACACCGGCGACGCGGTGCTGCAGCAGATGGCGCAGCTGCTGGTCAAGCTGACCCGCGAAAGCGACTACGTGGTGCGCTGGGGCGGCGAGGAATTCCTGCTGGTGCTGCGCTCGGCGCCGCGCGAGAACCTGACCGTGGCCGCCGAGCGCCTGTGCCGCTCGATCGCCGCGCACAGCTTCGCGCTCGAGCACGGCCGCCACAGCCAGGTCACCTGCTCGATCGGCCTGGCCGAATTTCCGTTCGTGCACGATCCCGACAGCCGCCTGGGCTGGGAGCAGTTGCTGATCCTCGCCGACCGCGCGCTGTACCAGGCCAAGGCCAAGGGTCGCAACGGCTGGGCCGCGTACCGGCCGGTGCTGGGCACGCAGGCCGAGCAGGTGCTGGCGGCGCTGCAGGAGCCGGCCGAGCGCATGCAGCACCACGCCTGCCTGAACCTGGTGCACTCGCGCTGCTGAAGCGCATTGACGCGGCCCGTGCATGGCCCGGGCTAGAGTCGCGGCATCCCCGCACTCGCTCCAGCCCGCATGCGCCGACACTCGCTCCTTGCCGCGCTCGCCGCCGCGCTCCTGCTGCCGCCCTGCCACGCCGCCACGCCCGCGCCCACTCCGCGCTATGGCGCGCAGCTGGAAGGCTTCGACTATCCGTATCCGGTCGCGCGCTACGACTTCGCCTCGCAACGCCAGCCGTTGCAGATGGCCTACCTGGACGTGGCCGCGAGCGGCACGCCGAACGGCCAGACAGTCGTGCTGCTACACGGCAAGAACTTCTGCGCGGCGACCTGGGAGTCGGCGATCGCCGCGCTGGTCGCCGCGGGCTACCGGGTGATCGCGCCGGACCAGATCGGCTTCTGCAAGTCGAGCAAGCCGCAGGCCTACCAGTTCTCCTTCGCGCAACTGGCGGCCAATACCCATGCGCTGCTGCAACACGCGGGGGTCACCCGGGCGGTGTTCGTCGGCCATTCGATGGGCGGCATGCTCGCCGCGCATTACGCCCTGCAGTATCCGCAGGACGTGAGCCGGCTGCTGCTGGTCAACCCGATCGGGCTGGAGGACTGGAAGGCGGCCGGGGTGCCGTGGCGCAGCGTCGACGACTGGTATGCGAAGGAACGCAAGACCGATGCCGCCTCGATCAAGCAGTACCAGCAGAACGTCTACTACGGCGGGCAATGGAAGCCCGAGTACGACCGCTGGGTGACGATGCAGGCCGGGCTGTATGCCGGCCCCGGCCACGAACGCGTGGCCTGGAACCAGGCGCTGACCTCGGACATGGTGTTCAACCAGCCGGTGGTGCAGCAGTTCGCGCAACTCCGCGTGCCGACCACGCTGTTCATCGGCCAGCGCGACCGCACCGCGATCGGCAAGGACCTGGCGCCGCCGGCGCTGGCCAGGACCCTGGGCGACTATCCGGCGCTGGGCAAGCGTGCGACGGCGGCGATTCCCGGCGCGACGCTGGTCGAATTCGCCGACCTGGGCCACTCGCCGCAGGTCGAAGCGCCGCAGCGCTTCAACGCCGCGCTGCTGCAGGCGCTGGCCGCGCCGAGCGCCGCACCGAACGCGGCGCCGTAGCGGCGCAGCGGATGCCGGCGCCTCAGCGCACCGCGATGCGCAGCACGTCGTCGAGCAAGGCCGCCGCGGTCACCTCGGCACCGGCGCCCGGGCCCTGGATCAGCAACGGTTGCTGCAGGTAGCGGTCGCTGTGGATGGCGACGCGGTTGTCGGTGCCGGCACCGCTGGCCAGCGGATGCGCCAGCGGCAGTTCGCGCAGTCCCACCGACGCGCCGTGCGCATCGAAGCGGCCGACGAAACGCAGGCAGGCGCCGTTCGCGCGCGCCTGCGCCAAACGCGCCGCCAGCGGCGCATCCAGCGCCGACAACGCCGCATCCACGTCGCGCGGTGCCGCCGCGGCCAGCGCCGCCGGCAGCAGCGAATCGACCTGCACCTGCTCGGCGCGCAGCGACAGCCCGGCGGCACGCGCCAGGATCAGCAGCTTGCGGCGCACGTCCTCGCCGGACAGGTCCTCGCGCGGATCCGGCTCGGTATAGCCGGCCGCCGCCGCTTCGCGCACACAGTCGGAGAACGCGCGGCTGCCGTCGTAGCGATGCAGCAGCCACGCCATCGAGCCGGACAGCACGCCTTCCACCGCGTGGATATGGTCGCCGCCGGCGGCCAGCGCGCGCAGGCTGCTCAGCAACGGCAGGCCCGCGCCGACCGTGGCACTGTCGCCATAGTGCGCGCCGGCGGCATGCCGCGCGGCATGGATCTTTTCGGCGCGCGCCAACGCCGCGCCCTGGCCGAGCTTGTTCGCGGTCACCACATGCACCCCGCGCGACAGCCACTCGGCATGCCGCTGCGCCACCGCTTCGCTGGCGGTGGCATCGACCACGATGTCGCCGGCACGCAGGTCGGCCGGTTGCGGCGCGCTGCCGCCATCGCCACGCGCGGCGGCATTGGCCACCGCCAGTGCCTGCGCCGGCGCTTGCCCGCATTCCTGCAGGATGCGCGAATTGGCCAGCCAGGCGAACGCCGGCAAGCCCGGGCGACGCTGCTGCAACACCTGGTAGCGCGCGACGAAGGCGCGTCCGACCGTGCCGGTACCGAGCAGACCGAGCCGCGGCAGTGCGGCATCGGCCGCCCGCGCCGGCGCCGGCGCTATTGCGTCAGCGACGCTGCTGTTCACGCGTCCACCCGTTTGCGCGCCACCGCCTCGCCCGCCTGCTGCGCACGCAGCAGACCGGCCTGCAGGTCGGCGATCAGGTCCTCGCTGGACTCGATGCCTACCGACAGCCGCAGCAGGCCATCGCTGATGCCGGCGTTGGCGCGCGCCTCGGCGGTCATCGCCGCGTGCGTCATCGACGCCGGATGCGCGATCAGGCTCTCGACCCCGCCCAGCGACTCGGCCAGGGTGAAATAGCGCAGGCCATCGACGAAGGCGCGCACCTCGGCCTCGCCGCCGGCCAGTTCGAAGCTGATCATCGCGCCGAAACCGGTCTGCTGCCGCGCCGCCACCGCATGGCCCGGATGCGTGGCCAGGCCCGGGTAATAGACCTGGTTGACCGCGGCATGCCCGTCGAGCAGCGCCACCACCGCCTGCGCATTTTCTTGGTGCACGCGCAGGCGAGCATCCAGCGTGCGCAGGCCGCGCAGGGTCAGGAACGCATCGAACGGCGACCCGGTCAGGCCCAGCGCGTTGGCCCACCACACCAACTGCTGGTGCAGTTCGGCGGTGGCGGCGATCACCGCACCGCCGACCACATCGCTGTGGCCGTTGACGTACTTGGTGGTGGAATGGATGACCAGATCGGCGCCGAAGGCGATGGGCTTCTGCAGCGCCGGCGACAGGAAGGTGTTGTCCACCACCGCCAGCGCGCCGGCCTTGTGCGCGGCATCGATGACGAAGCGCAGGTCGGTGACGCGCAGCAGCGGATTGGACGGGGTCTCGATCAGCACCAGCTGCGGCGACTGCGCCAGCGCCTCGGCCAGCGAGCGCGGATCGGTCAGGTCGGCGGTGATCAGCTCGAAATGGCCCTTCTTGGCCAGCGCGTTGAACAGGCGCCAGCTGCCGCCGTACGCGTCGTGCGGCACCACCAGCTTGTCGCCCGGCTGCAGCAGCGCGTTCAGCACCAGGTTGATCGCGCCCATGCCGGTGGCGGTGATCACGCCGCCGGCGCCGCCTTCCAGCTCCGCCAGCGCTTCGCCGAGCAGGTCGCGGGTGGGATTGCCGCTGCGGGTGTAGTCGTACTGGCGCTTGTTGCCGAAGCCGTCGAAGCTGAAGTTCGACGACAGCACGATCGGCGGGGTCACCGCGCCGTAGGCGGTATCGCGATCGATGCCGGCGCGCACCGCGGCGGTGGCGGCGCTACAGGGCAGATCGTTGTCGTGGGCAGTGCTCATGCGGTAGCTCCGGTGGGGCGAAGGGCGGTGGCGAGGATCGCGTCGATGCGGTCGGTTTCTTTCAGGAAGGCGTCGTGGCCGTACGGCGAACGCAGCACGCGCAGGCTGCCGCGCGGACCCAGCCCTTCGACCAGGGTGACCAGGTCGGCCAGCGGCACCAGGCGGTCGCCTTCGACCGCGACCACCACGGTGGGCACGGCGACGGCGGCCGGGTCGATGCGGTGCAGGTCGATGGATTCGGACAGGCGCAGATAGGCGTTGACCTGGGTGCGCGCCACGTACTGCGCGCCGGCGGCATCCAGGTAGTCCTCGGCGGCGACGCGGACGCGGCCGTTGATCACTTCCGGCGGCGCATCGAAGCGCTCGCCGAACTCTTCCGGGGTGCGGTAGCTGAGCATCGCGAACTGCCGCGCCAGCGACAGCCCGTGGCTCTCGGCGCACTGCAACTGGCCCAGCGCCACCGCGCGGCGCTGCAGCGCGCGCCACGCCGCGGCATACGGATGCGCGCGGTGCGCGCCGCTGACCGCGACCAGCTTCAGCAAGCGCTGCGGATGCCGCACCGCCAGCTGCAGGCCGACCAGCGCGCCATAGGAATAGCCGACGAAGCCATGCAGCTGGGCGATGCCCAGCGCATCCAGCAGCGCGGCGATCGCATCGGCCTGGTCGGCGCTGTCGATCGGCGCATCCAGGTTGCCGTCGGCACCGACGAAATCGAACGCCAGCAGCCGCCGCTGGCTCGGGTCCAGCGCCCGCCCCGGCGCGACCAGGCCTTCGGCCCAGCCCTTCTCGGGGAAGCTCGCGTTGGCGGCGAGATGGCGATGCGCGGAGATGCCGCCGGCGACGAACACCACCGGCGCGTCCGCCGGGCCGCTCAGTTCATAGCGCAGGCGCAACAGCTGCACGCCGGCGTGGCGCAGCGGCAACGCCACCGCCACTTCGCCGCGCATCGCAATGACGCCATCGGCGGCCGGCGCAACGGCAGCGGCATAACGGTCCAGCGGCACATTCACAGCAAGGGGGCGGTTTGGCGTATTCACGAGGCTCATGGCGGTATCCGGGGAGGAACGGCCATCGAGCTTCGCGGAGCTCGCGTTCGACGTGCGAAAGGCACGAATCGAACCATCTTTCGGCGGACGCGGTGGTCCCCGCAGGATTTGGCACCTACACGGTCGCTTGCGCGTCCGCTGGCTGCCCCGGCATCAAAGGGCCTGTCCCTCCGCCGGTCTCGATGGTGACCCCACGATGCCAGCGTTTTTCGGCGATGTCAAATCTCTTTATTCGGATGGAGCGATATAAGGAAGCCGTGATCGCCACTGCCGCATACTCCGCACCGCCACGGCGCTCCCCCACGCCGGCGCCAGGAGCCCCGATGCCCGGCCAGTGCCCGGTCCCCGCCACCGCCCACGACGCCGCTCCGTTCCACGCCGCGCCGCGCTGGCCGCTGCTGGTCGCCTGTGCGCTGGGTGTCGCGTCCAGCCCATGCGCAGCCGGGACGCTGCTATATGCCTGGAAGGACGCCAACGGCATCGCCCACTACGGCGACCACGTGGCCGATCCGCAGCGCGCTGCGGCGCCCGAACCGCCGCCGACGCCGGCGAGCGCCGAGCTGCCGCTGGCGCAGTTGCGCCTGGATGGCCAACCGCCACGGCAACAGGCCTGGGCCGACAACCGCCTGGACGGGCCGCTGCAGGTGCAACTGCGCTCCCGCCACGCCGACAACCTCGCCGCGGTTCCGGCACTGCCGCTGCGCGCGGTGCTGCCCGCCCGCGGCAGTGCGCTGCTGTCGCGGCTGTACGCCAGCGACCCGCGCTACGCCAGCCCGTTCGAGCTGGTGCTGGAGGCCGTGCCCGGCGACCCGGCCGCCATGCCGCAGGACGCCCTGTACCAGTTGCCGTTCGCCGCGGCGCCGGTGCGCGTGGACCAGGGCGTGGGCGGCCACTTCAGCCACCACGACGCGCAGAACTACTACGCGCTGGATTTCGCCCTGGCCGAAGGTACCCCGGTGCTTGCGGCACGCGCGGGCACGGTGATGCAGGTGGAAGCGGGTTTCGCCGAGGCCGGACTGGACCGCGAGACCTTCGGCGGCCGCGCCAACTTCGTGCGCATCCTGCACGCCGACGGCAGCATGGCGCTGTATGCGCACCTGGCGCCGCACGGCGTGGCCGTGCATGCCGGCCAGCGCGTCGCCGCCGGACAACGCCTCGCGCTGTCCGGCAACACCGGCCTGAGCACCGCGCCGCACCTGCACTTCGCGGTACAGGTCAACCGCGGCATGCGCCTGGCGTCGATCCCGTTCCGCATGGCCGGCGCACTCGGCGAACTCAAATTGCCGCGCAGCGAGGACGCCGCCGACGGCGCGCAACCCGTGCCCGGCGCCGCGGCGCTATAATTGCGTTCTTCCCTGTAGCCGTGATCGCCCAGTGGGCGCCGTTGCCATGTCCGATGTTGCCCAGGAAGCTGCGCGCCGCCGCACCTTCGCCATCATTTCCCACCCCGACGCCGGCAAGACCACGCTGACCGAAAAGCTGCTGCTGTTCGGCGGCGCGATCCAGATGGCCGGTTCGGTCAAGGGCCGCAAGGCCGCGCGCCATGCGACCTCCGACTGGATGGCGCTGGAAAAGGAGCGCGGCATCTCGGTGACCTCGTCGGTGATGCAGTTCCCGTACGAAGGCAAGATCATCAACCTGCTCGACACCCCCGGCCACGCCGACTTCGGCGAGGACACCTACCGCGTGCTCACCGCGGTGGACTCGGCGCTGATGGTGATCGACGTGGCCAAGGGCGTGGAAGAACGCACCATCAAGCTGATGGAAGTGTGCCGGCTGCGCGACACGCCGATCATGACCTTCATCAACAAGCTCGACCGCGAAGGCAAGGAACCGATCGACCTGCTCGACGAAGTGGAGACCGTGCTCGGCATCCAGTGCGCGCCGGTGACCTGGCCGATCGGCATGGGCCAGCGCCTGAAGGGCGTGGTGCACCTGATCAGCGGCGAAGTGCATCTGTACGAACAGGGCCGCAACTTCACCCGCCAGGACTCGACCATCTTCCCGTCGCTGGACGCGCCCGGTCTGGCTGAGCGGATCGGCGAACAGATGCTGGCCGAACTGCGCGAGGAACTGGAGCTTGTGCAGGGCGCCAGCCATGCCTTCGACCTCGATGCCTACCGCGCCGGCAAGCAGACCCCGGTGTTCTTCGGCTCCGGCGTCAACAACTTCGGCGTGCAGCCGTTGCTGGACTTCTTCGCCGAGCACGCGCCGCCGCCGCAGGCGCATGCCACCACCGGCCGCCCGGTGCAGCCGACCGAGGAAAAGCTGACCGGTTTCGTGTTCAAGATCCAGGCCAACATGGATCCGCAGCACCGCGACCGGGTCGCGTTCATGCGCATCTGCTCGGGCCGCTTCAGCGCCGGCATGAAGACCCTGCACGTGCGCACCGGCAAGGACACCAAGCTGGCCAACGCGCTGACCTTCATGGCCAGCGACCGCGAGATCGCCGCCGAGGCCTACCCCGGCGACGTCATCGGCATCCACAACCACGGCACCATCTCCATCGGCGACACCTTCACCGAGGGCGAGGCGCTGTCGTTCACCGGCATTCCCAACTTCGCCCCGGAACTGTTCCGCCGCGCGCGGCTGCGCGACCCGCTCAAGCTCAAGCAGCTGCAGAAGGGCCTAGCGCAGCTGTCCGAGGAAGGCGCCACCCAGTTCTTCCGCCCGCTGATGAGCAACGACCTGATCCTGGGCGCGGTCGGCGTGCTGCAGTTCGAAGTGGTCGCCTACCGGCTCAAGGACGAATACGGCGTGGATGCCAGCTTCGAGCCGGTCGGGGTGGTCACCGCGCGCTGGGTGCATTGCGACAACGCCAAGAAGCTGGAGGAGTTCCGCGAGAAGAACGCAATGAACCTCGGCATCGACGGCGCCGGCGAACTGGTCTACCTGGCGCCGACCCGGGTCAACCTGCAGTTGGCGCAGGAACGCGCGCCGGACGTGCGCTTCGCCGCGACCCGCGAGCACGCGCACAGCGTCGCCCTGGACTGACGCAGGAACTGACGCCGCAAGCGCGCAGGCGTGAACCGCGCGCCAATTGCTGCATCGCAACGGATGCGAACCGCTCGCAATTGCGGTACCGTTTCGGGCCATGGAAGCAGACCCGCGGTCCTCGCTCATGAACGCCGACGCGCCGCCTTCGACGGACTGGCGCGACGAACTCGCCAGCGCGCTGACCCACGGCCTGGGCGCAGTCGCCGCACTGGCCGGCAGTTCGGTGCTCATCACCCTGGCCGCGATCTACGGCGACGGCTGGCAACTGGCCGGCGCCATCGTGTTCGGGGTCGCCTTGCTGCTGCTGTACACCGCCTCCACGCTGTATCACGCCATTCCGCATCCCGGCGCCAAGGCGCGGCTGCAGGTGCTGGACCACTGCGCGATCTACGTGCTGATCGCCGGCACCTACACGCCGTTCACCCTGATCGGCCTGCGCGGCCCCTGGGGCTGGGGCCTGTTCGCAGCGATCTGGACCATCGCCCTGGCCGGAGTGATCTTCAAGCTGTTCTTCACCGGCCGTTTCCGGCTGCTGTCGACCATCCTCTACCTGGCCATGGGCTGGCTGATCGTGGTGGCGATCGAGCCGCTGCTGCACTCGGTCGATGTCCCGACCCTGTGCTGGCTGCTGGCCGGCGGCCTGTTCTACACGCTGGGCACCTACTTCTACCAGCGCGACACGGTGCGCTACTTCCATGCGATCTGGCACCTGTTCGTGCTCGCCGGCAGCGTCTGCCACTTCGTCGCGGTGACCGGGCAAGTGCTGTAGACCGGTTTGCTGGAGGGCACCCTTTCGCACCCTGTGCACGCACGCCGCCTAGTATGGCGAGATGGATCGCGAACCCACTTCTGTGTCACGTGGCCGGCGCCGTTCCTGGCCCTGGCGCCGCCCCGACGGCCGCTTGCGGCGTTGGCCGCTGGTCCTCGGCGCACTGGTGCTGGTGCTGCTGGTCGTCATTCTGATATTCGACTGGAACTGGTTCAAAGGCCCGGTGGAACGCGCAGTGCAGGCCAAGACCGGCCGCGCATTCCACATCGACGGCAATCTCGACGTCGACCTCGGCAGCACCGTCACCATCCGCGGCGATCGCCTGCGCTTCGCCAACGCGGACTGGTCGAAACAAGCGCAGATGGCCAGCGCGCAGCGTGCCGAGATCGACCTGTCGCTGTGGCCACTGTTGCGCGGCAAGGTGCGCATCCCGGAGATCCGCCTGACCCAGCCGAACCTGCTGCTCGAGACCGGACCGAACGGGCAACCGGGCAACTGGAACTTCGGCAGCAACGATGGCGGGATGCAGGTGGTCCTGGGCCGCATGCTGGTGCAGCAGGGACGGCTGCGTTTCCAGGACATCCCCGGCCGCACCGACATCGACGTCAGCGTGGACAGCCTGACTTCGCAGCGTCGCCGCGGCGACGCCGCACCGCCGATCGCGGTCGCCGGCGATGGCCGCTGGCGCGGCAACCCGTTCACGCTCAAGGGCAGCACCGCCTCGCCGCTGGAATTGAGCGAAAGCGACCATCCGTTCAAGATCGACCTGCGCGGCAGCGCTGGCAGCACCCGCGCGCACATGCGCGGCACGCTGACCAATCCGTTCCAGCTGCGCGTGTTCGACCTGCAACTGAGCCTGGCCGGTACCGACATGCAACACCTGTATCCGCTGCTCGGCATCGCCATTCCCTCCACCCCGCCCTACCAACTCGACGGCCGGCTCAAGCGCAACGGCGAAATCTGGCGCTACGAAGAATTCAGCGGCCGCGCCGGCGACAGCGACCTGGCCGGCACCGTGCAGATCGACACCGCCGGGCAACGCCCGTTCCTGCGCGCCGACCTGCGTTCGCGGCGCCTGGACTTCGACGATCTGGCCGGCTTCGTCGGCGCGCCGCCGCGCACCGGCGCCGGCGAGACCGCCAACGCCGAACAGAAGGCGCAGGCCGCCAAGCTCGCCGCCGACAGCAAGGTGCTGCCCTCCACCCCGTACGACCTCGGCAAGCTGCGCGCGATGGACGCCGACGTGCGCTGGAAAGCGCAGCGGATCAACGCGCAGACGCTGCCGCTGGACGACATGGACGCGCACCTGAAGCTCAACGACGGCGTGCTGCTGCTGCAGCCGCTCGACTTCGGCGTGGCCGGCGGCAATATCCGCTCCGACATCCGCATGGATGCGCGCAAGCCCACCATCGCCACCCGCGCGCAGATCTCGGTGCGCGGCATGCGGCTGGAAAAGCTGTTCCCGGACGGGCAGCTGGCCAAGGAAGCCTCCGGCGCGATCGGCGGCGAGATCGCGCTCGCCGGCACCGGCAACTCGATCGCGCAGATGCTCGGCAGCGCCGACGGCAGCGTCGCCATCGGCATGGGCAAGGGCCACATCAGCAACCTGATCATGGAACTGGCCGGACTGGACATCGCCGAATCGCTGAAATTCCTGGTCACCAAGGACCGCGAGATTCCGGTGCGCTGCGCGTTCGGCGATTTCGCGGTCAGGGACGGGCTGATGCAGTCGCGCGCACTGGCCTTCGACAGCACCGATACGTTGTTGATCGGCAGCGGCGATATCGATCTTGGCGACGAGAAACTGGACCTGCTGCTGAAGGCGCGCCCGAAGGACCGCAGCATCCTGTCGCTGCGCTCGCCGCTGCGCGTCGGCGGCACCTTCAAGGATCCGACCTTCCGCCCCGACTTCAAGGCCCTGGGCATGCGCGGCGCGATCGCCCTGGCGCTGGGCAGCATCGCCCCGCCGGCCGCCCTGCTCGCCACGCTGGAAACCGGCCCGGGCAAGGACGCCGATTGTGGTGGCAGTTACGCCAAGTGAGTCGGGACTCGGGACCGGGGACTCGGGACCCGGAAAAGCAAAAGCAACATGCGGCCTTTTGCTTTTCCGAGTCCCGAGTCCCGAGTCCCGAGTCCCAGGTCCCGTCAACTCGTGATGTACCGCTGCAGCTGATCCAATTCCTGCTGCTGTTCCTCGATCACCGCCTTGACCAGGTCGCCGATCGAGATCACCCCGACCACCGCGCCGGCCTGCACCACCGGCAGATGGCGGATGCGCTGGCCGGTCATCAGCTCCATGCACTGCTGCACGCTCTGCGACGGGTCCACCGTGTATACCTTCGCGCTCATGATGTCGCGCACCGGCGTGGTCGCCGAAGAGCGGTCCTGCAGCACCACCTTGCGCGCGTAGTCGCGCTCGGAAAGGATGCCGGCCAAGCGGCCGTCCTGCATCACCAGCACGGCGCCGATGCCCTTGTCGGCCATCAGCCGCAGCGCATCGACCACCGCCGCATCCGGCGACACCGCGTGGATCTCACCGCCCTTGTCGCCCAACAACTGTCGTACCGTACGCATCGCTGCCTCCCGGTTCGCTTGATCGTACGGCCGAGGATACTCCTCCGCCCGGTGCACGCCAGGTATCGACCAGATACAGCGGCCGCTGCTTGGATTCCTCGTACAGCCGACCCAGGTATTCGCCGATCAGGCCCAGCGCGATCAGCTGTGCGCCGCCCAGGAACAGGATCACCGCCATCATCGTCGGCCAACCGGCGACCGGATCGCCCCACAGCGCCGCCTTGATCACGATCCAGGTGCCGAACACGAACGCGGCCACCGCGGTCGCCAGGCCCAGATAGGTCGCCACCCGCAGCGGCGCGGTGGAAAAACTGGTGATGCCTTCCAGCGCGAAGTTCCACAACCGCCACAGGCCGAACTTGCTGCGCCCGGCCAAGCGCGGCGCGCGCCGGTACGGCAACGCCATCTGGCGGAAACCGACCCAGCCGAACAGGCCCTTCATGAAACGATGGCGCTCGCGCAACTGCGCCAACGCGGAGAGCGCGCGCGGCGACAGCAGGCGGAAATCGCCGGTGTCGGCCGGAATCGGCGTCTTCGACAGGCGCCCGATCACCCGGTAGAACAGCGACGCGGTGCCGCGCTTGAGCCAGCCTTCGCCGTCGCGCGCGATGCGGGTGCCGTAGATGTCGTCATAGCCGGCGCGCCACTGCGCGACGAATTCCCCGATCAGCTCCGGCGGATCCTGGCCGTCGGCGTCCAGCAGCATCGCCGCGCCGCGCTCGACGAAATCCAGGCCTGCGGTCAGCGCCAGCTCCTTGCCGAAATTGCGCGACAGGCGCAGCGCCCCGATTCGCGGATCGGCCGCGGCCAGCGCCAGGATCACCTCCCAGGTCGAATCGCGGCTGCCGTCGTCCACATACAGCACCCGCCCCTCCACATCGTCCAGGCCATCGAGCGCGGCGAGGATCCGCGGCTGCAGCAGCGGCAGGGTCTGCGCCTCGTTGAAGGCAGTGACGACGACGGTCAGGCGCTCGGGTTCCATGTGCCGATGGTACGGAGCGGCCTGCGCGTTCACCAGCGGCAGTGCGCCGCATGAAGAGAATCCGGAGTCGCTCCCTTCTCCCACCGGGAGAAGGTGCCCCGAAGGGGCGGATGAGGGTATGGGCGAAGCCTCGCATACCCAAATCCGCGAGACGCTTCACGCCGTACCCTCACCCCAACCCCTCTCCCGATGGGAGAGGGGCTAGCGGCCAACGTCGCACGCGCTATGGCTCACATGTTGCTAGGGCGCCTGCAGATAGGCAGGGCCGCCGAGCTGCCGGGTCTGCCGCTGGATCCAGTTGGCGCGGCGCTGCACGTACGGCCCCGGGCGCGCGGCAGCGTAGCGCTGCGGCGCCGGCAGCACCGCCGCCAGCAGCGCGCTCTGCGCCGGACTCAGTTGCGCCGCATCCTTGCCCCAGAAACTGCGCGCCGCCGCCTGCGCGCCGTACACCCCATCGCCGAATTCGGCGACGTTGGCATACACCTCCAGGATCCGCTGCTTCGACCAAAACGCCTCGATCAGCACCGTGTACCAGGCCTCCAAGCCCTTGCGCAGCCAGCTGCGGCCCTGCCACAGGAACACGTTCTTGGCCACCTGCTGGCTGATCGTGCTGGCGCCACGCAGGCGCCCGCCGCGCGCATTGTGGTCGCGCGCCTTCTCGATCGCCTCCAGATCGAAGCCGTGGTGACTCGGGAAACGCTGGTCCTCGGCGGCCACCAGCGAAATCGGCAGGCTCGGGGCGATCTGCGCGCTGTCGCGCCAGTCGTAGGCGACGCGGAACGACCAGTCGCCCTCGCCCCAGGCGCCGAGCTGGCGCTCGAGCATCATCGCCGAGAACGGTGGATCGACGAAGCGCAGCATGATCACCTGCGACGTGCTCGCCAGCGCGAACAGCAGCGGCGCCGCCAGCAGCCAGCGCAGCCAACGCCTGCGCCGCGGCACCGCCGCGCCACTTGCAACTCCCCGCGTCGCCCCCATTGCTATGCCTTCTTCGACTTTGTCCACCGAGATGACCCACTATCCTGCGGTCGCCATCTTCCCATGCGCAGCGAGGCCGCGATGAGTTCTTCCGATCACGATCACCTGACCCGCTTCCTGCTGCCGAGCGCCGGCGTGCGCGGCGTGCACGTGCGCCTGGAGTCCGCATGGCGCGACATCCTCGCGCCGGCCAGCTATCCCGCCGCGGCGACCGAGTTGCTGGGCGAGGCCTGCGTGGCCGCGGCCCTGTTCACCGGCCACACCAAGGTCGACGGGCGCCTGTCGGTGCAACTGCGCAGCCAGGGCGCGCTGCGCACCCTGTTCGCCGAATGCACCGCGGCCGGCACCCTGCGCGGCATCGTCCAGTTGGGCGAGGGCAGCGACGCCCCGCGCGACCTGCGCGCGCTCGG
Organism: Xanthomonas sp. GW; assembly: GCF_014236815.1. Lineage (NCBI taxonomy): Bacteria > Pseudomonadati > Pseudomonadota > Gammaproteobacteria > Lysobacterales > Lysobacteraceae > Xanthomonas > Xanthomonas sp. GW. Next base: position 1,586,471 of record NZ_CP051189.1, on the reverse strand, counting down.
CGACGGCGCGCTGCTGGCGATCACCATCGAGAATCCCGGCCTGGACCCGCGCGAGCCGCAGCGCTACCAGAGCCTGGTGGCGCTGTCGGCGGCCGAACTGGGCGAGGCCTTCGAAGACTATTTTCGCCAGTCCGAACAGTTGCCGACGCGGCTGATCCTGGCCGCCGACGGCCACCAGGCGGCCGGCCTGCTGCTGCAGAAACTGCCCGGTGACAGCGGCGACGAGGACGGCTGGAACCGCGCCGGCGCCCTGTTCGAGACGGTGAGCGAGGCCGAACTGCTGGCCCTGCCGGCCGAAACCCTGCTGCACCGGCTGTTCCACGAGGAAGCGCCGGAGCTGCTGGGCACCAAGCCGCTGCGCTTCGGCTGCTCCTGCTCGCGCGAGCGGGTGGCGGCCATGCTGCGCTCGCTGGGCGAGGAAGAAGCGCGCGCCGCCGCCGAGGCAACCGGCCAAGTTGAGATACGGTGCGAGTTCTGCGGCCGACACTATGACTTCCCCTTGACGGAATTCGGCGTATTGTTCGCTGTAACCTCGGCTGAACCGGCGCCCTCGGAGCGCTTGCAATAGCCAGGGGCGAGGGCTAGGACCGGGGAGCTCGACTTGTTAAAGAAACATAAACCCACTAGTATCGTTCACCCTGAACGGCGGGAACTTTAGTCCCCGCCCGAGAGTCACACACTGCCGATGCGAGCCCTACTGCGCCTGCCACTTGCCCTGCTGATCGCCCTTGCGGCGACCACGGGCGCGCATGCGCAGAGCAAGCCCGCGGACCGCACCGTGCTGCCGATCTGGAACAAGGGCAGCGGCAAGGTCGAGGCGCTGCTGTACCTGGAGCCGACCGGCGAACAGGCGGCCGGCGCGCGCTGGCACTTCGGCCGCAACTCGCTCGACGCCGCCTTCGGCCTGTCCTCCGGCGATTCGCTCGGCCTGCTGTGCAACAGCGCCAGCGGCAGCAGCATCAGCGGGCTGGCCAGCCATTGCATGCTTGCCAGCCTCGGCGACGACGACAACGATGTAGGCCACCACGTTGCCGCGACCACCACCTTCAACCGCCCCGGCGGGCGCGTGTCGCTGTCGGCAGGCACCGGCCGCGAGAACATGCCGGCGTGGCTGGCGGGACCCAACAAGACGCCCGCGCTGCGCATGGAGCAGAACGACCTGACCGTGTTCGCGCAGCAGAACATCGGCCGCGAAGGCTTCGTCTCGATCGGCGGCACCTATGCGCGTGCGCGCTTGGTCCCGATCGCCGATGCCTCGCAGGCGCTGGTCGACCAATGGGACAGCAAGAGCCTGAGCATCGGCGGCGGCTACGGCTCGTTCAGCGCCAACGTCATCGGCCGCGTCGTCGACGCGCCGGGCCAGCCGGGCAAGTGGTCCGGCCTCGGCGTGGGCCTGACCTGGCGCACTCCGTGGAGCGGCCAGCTGACCGTCGGCGCCGAGAACGTGATCACCCGCGGCAAGAACCCGTTCGCCCCGAACAACATCAGCACCGAGGAAGGCACCATCCCCTACGTGCGCTACGAACAGGACTTGTAACCATCTGTCCACCTTAGAAATTTCCATCGAAAGCGCCCATAGGGCGCTTTTTTTTGTGATGAATGGCAAGTGTCCCACATTCGATATTCACCCAATTTCATCAATTTGTTAACGCTACTTTAATTCCGCGGCAAGGCGGGATACCATCGGGTCACCCTGAAGGGATTGGCGTCGCTATTTCGACTCCACCTGCAGGCACACCATGGGTCAAACCCAGATCTCATTCGGAGAGAGAGCTAATGAATTGCAAGACCAACAAACTGCGTGATGCCGTTGTGCTCGCGCTTGTCGTGAGCGCCAGCAGCACGACGGGGACTGCGCTTGCCCAGGATACGGGCAGCGAAAGCCCGACCAACCTTGATCGCATCGAAGTCACCGGTTCGCGTATCCGCTCGGTCGACGTCGAAACCGCTCAGCCGGTCTTCACGGTGTCCTCCGAGGAAATCAAGAAATCGGGCCTGGTCAGTGTCGGCGACATCCTGCAGAACCTGACCGTTTCCGGCACCCAGACCTTCAGCAAGGCCGCCGTTCTGACCTCCAACCCGGAACAGGGCGGCCAGTACGTCAACCTGTACAACCTGGGCGAACAGCGCACCTTGGTGCTGGTCAACGGCAAGCGCTGGACCTCGAGCCTGGCCGGCTTCACCGACATGTCGACCATTCCGGCCGCCCTGATCGACCGCATCGAGGTGCTGAAGGATGGCGCCTCGGCGATCTACGGCTCCGACGCCATCGCCGGCGTGGTAAATATCATCCTGCGCAAGAACTTCGAAGGCGCGGAAGTCTCGGCCTTGATCGGCCAGAACGGCCGCGGCGACGGTCAGAAGGAAGCCTATTCCTTCACCCTCGGTGCCAGCGGCGAACGCTCGTCGATCATCTTCGGTGCCAGCTACTCCAAGGAGGATCCGGTTTGGTCGAAGGATCGTGCCCTGACCCGCACCACCTACGGCCCGAACCATCCGCTGGATGCGCTTAGCGCGACCGGCCCTTGGGGCCGCTTCAACTACGACGGTAGCACCTACGTCCTGAACCACACCGGCACGTGGGACGGCAAGGGCGTCGGCGCTGATTCGCGCGACCTCGCTAACTACCATAATGGCGTGACCACCGACGACCGCTTCAACTCCACCCAGCAGATGATGCTGGCGCAGGAAACCGAAACCAAGTCGCTCTTCACGGCCGGAAGCTTCGAGATCAACGACCACATCACCTTCAAGTCGACGGTGATGTACTCAGAGCGCAATTCCGAGCGTCAGGTCGCGGGCTACCCGCTGAACGGCAGCTCGCAGCCGACCTACCCTGTCGCCATCAGCGGCCAGAGCTATTACAACCCGGTCGGCGATGACATTACCTCCTGGTTCCGCCGCACCATTGAGATCCCGCGCGTTTCGCAGAACAACGTCAAGAGTTACCACTTCGACGCCGCGCTGGAAGGCGCGTTCGAAGTCGGTACGCACGGCTGGAACTGGGACGCAGGCATCAACTACAACAAGTTCGACGTGACTCAGATCAGTACCGGCAATATCAACTTGCTGGCTCTGGAGAAGGCGCTCGGGCCGTCGTTCCTGAACAGCCAGGGCGTCGTCCAGTGCGGCACTGCCGCCAACCCGATCCCGCTGGGTACCAGCCTGTCTGCCGGTCAGTGCATACCGTTCAATATCCTGGGCGGCCCGTCGGCCTCCACCGCCGACGCGTTGAAGTACATCAACACCCTTGGTCAGGCGACCCAGCAGAGCGTGAGCAAGCAGTACTTCGCCAACATCACCGGCGGCCTGTTCGACATGCCCGGCAATGCGGGCGAGCTCGCCTTCGCGGCCGGTGTCGAGCATCGTGAAGTCTCTGGCTACGACTACCCAGACCAGCTGTCCAGCGCCGGCTACACCACCGACCTGGCCGCTGGCGCGACGACGGGCAAGTACAAGACCGACGAAGTCTATCTGGAGCTGATGGTCCCCTTGCTGAAGGATCTGCCGTTCGCCAAGGAGCTGTCGTTCGACGTCGCCAGCCGCTATTCCGACTATGATCGTTTCGGCGACACCACCAACAGCAAGTTCAGCCTGACCTGGAAGCCGGTTGAGGATCTGTTGGTTCGCGCCACCTACGGCAAGGGCTTTCGCGCCCCGACCCTGGACGACACCTTCGGCGGCGGCTCGCAGTCCTTCGACGATCTGACCGATCCGTGTGATGCCCGCTTCGGCCTGCTGTCCACTCCGGCCGTAGCGGCCCGTTGCGCCGGCGAAGGCCTCGCACCGACCTTCCGTCAGACCGACAACGCCGGCGTGCCGGTGACCGCGCGCGAAACCCAGGGCAATTCCCCGTTCAAGGCGGGCGTCGGCAACGCCAATCTGGAACCGGAATACAGCAAGACCCGCACTGTCGGCTTGGTGTTCAGCCCGCGCTGGATCCAGGGCCTGGACTTCTCGCTCGACTGGTACAAGATCAGCATCTCCAATGTCATCACCGCGGTCAGTGCGACCTATGTGTTGAACCAGTGCTACAACGGCGTGACCTCGTTCTGCAACTACACCCGTGACGCCAGCAGTGGTCAGATCGTGACCCTGAGCCGTGGCAACACCAACCTGGGTGCACTGGAAACTGAAGGCTACAACTTCGTCGTGAACTATCGCCTGCCGGAATTCGCGGCTGGCCAGTTCGCGCTTCGCCTGGACAGCAACTATTTGGTTGCGTTCCGTCGGCAGAGCGACGACGGCGCGCCTTGGGACGACTACGCAGGTTATTGGAACTACCCACGCGTGCGCGCCACGCTGGGCGTAAACTGGGCCAAGGGGGATCTGTCGGCCAACTGGAACCTGCGCTATTACGGCGGCTACCGCGACTTCTGCTATGACGCGGACGAGTGCAACGAACCGAACTACCAGACCGCCAATGCCGGCTGGGGCGGCGGCGTAGGTGCCAACAAGAAGGGATCGATCAGCTACCAGGACGTCTCGGTCAGCTGGGCAGCCCCTTGGAACGGCTCGGTCACCCTGGGTGCCCGCAACGTCTGGAACAAGCAGCCGCCGATCACGTACTCGCTGACCAACAACAGCTCGTCGTCGATCGATCCGATGCTGGATTACGACCGCTACCTGTTCATGCAGTACACCCAGAAGTTCTGATCGCTGTTGATCGCGATCTGATCGTCTAAAGCAACGGCCCCGCAAGGGGCCGTTGTTTTTACGGGCCAAGGCCTGTCGTGGGTTGGGCTATGGAATCGGCCTTGAAAAATAGCTTTCAGCAGTTCCCAGGCGCATGCAGCGTTTGCCTGGCAACCACCAGCGGCAACACGATGGTTCGAGCCTGGCACGCAAAAGCGCGATCCAGCGCATCATCCAGCGCAGCTGTAGTCGGCAGCCGCGCCGATAGCGTTCAGCGCATCGCCCTGGGGCCTTTGAGCCAACAGCGATACAGCCGATGTTCCTGCTTCAGATGTCCCAATCACCGGTTCCACCGCCTGACGGCGCTTGGTCCAGCGCCATTGCCGGCGCGTAAGCGACTTGGCCGTGCCCAGGTGCAGCAGTTGTACGCAGTCCACGTCCCGACCCCAATAAACCCACGCGCCCTGGATCAGCGTACGCGCCTGCTCAAGCTGTTCGGCCAGTGTGTCGCCATCGTACGGATTACTTGGGAAGCTGCGCGCGTCCACGATCAATCCCCTCCTGGCGGTCACCGCGATGCCCGCCTCTACCCCGAACTCGTAGGGCTTACACACCATCCCTTGCCGATGCACTCAACCTCCGGCGCGTGCAAGGCATACAGCTTGTGCTTGTCCTTGGTGCGCTGACGCCAGATCCGCTCTGCCTGTTCCAGCCGCACCCGCACCTGGTGCCATGCGCTGTCTTCCAGCCCCTCCAGCTTGCGCCAGATGTCCCGCATCACCAGGACCAGCACCGTGCGCTGCCGACGCGGCACCCGATGCATCCGCTTGAACTGGCGCGCGTGGGCGTAGCGACCGGCCCGCCGGCTCAAGGCCGGTCCTTCGCGTTCGTAGCTTCGCGGCAGCTTCAACCCATGCCGATTGCACAGCAGCAAAAGTTTGCGCCGCGCCGCCTCCACCAAGCGGCTGTCGGCGGGATGGGCGACGGCCTTCTCCTTGCACCGTACTGCCCACGATCACCCGCGACAGCTCGCGCGCATCGACCACCTTCATCGCCTTGGCCGCGTTGACCGTCTGCACCAGCAGTTCCCAGCAGCTCTTCCATCCCGGCCTCGCCCAGAAGCAGGCGCAAGCGTGTGCGCGAACTGAGATCGCAGGGCAAGGAGTCCCGGACAAATTGCTCAAGTCCCTGGGTGAGTGGACGGAGGCAAAGGAAAACCACCTCAACCCGCCGGCGGGTTACAGGGAAAGTTTTAGAGTAACAATCCAATGGTCCGGCAACGGCCATGTCACCCCGCTCAACTAGTCTGATGCCTTACCAAGCCCCAAGAAATTCCGGTGTACGACGTTCCGAAAAATTCGTTGCAAGCTCGTCAATGCATATAAGTGCTATGGACATCTCATCTACGCAGTTAATCAACCCGGGATCAGGGTCACGATCACATGTTCGACGTAGGCCTCGAATTCCTCGCGCGCCTGCTTGGGCTGGTGCAACTGCAGCGACAACTGCAGGAAGCCGACGTAGGCCGCGTAAGCAAGGCGGGCGCGGTGCTGGGCATCGGTGCGGCTGAGACCGGCCTGGCGGAACGAGGCGATCAGGTACTCCATGCGCCGCTGCGAGACCCGGTCGATGACCGGGCGCACCGCCGGATGATCCAGCGCCTTCAGCAGTTCGCTGTAAATGATGTGCGGCTTGACCTCGTGCGCGACCAGCTGGAACAGCGCGCGCAGCCGGGTGCGCGGATCCGGCACCTCTTCCAGGCTGCCGAACACCTGTTGCTGCTCGACCAGTTCCCAGCGCTCCAGCGCCGCCTGCAGCAACGCATCGCGCGAGGGGAAGTGCCAGTAGAAGCTGCCCTTGGTCACGCCCAGACGCCGTGCCAGCGGTTCCACCGCTACCGAGTTGACGCCCTGTTCGGCGATCAGGTCCAGTGCGGCCTGCGCCCAATCTTCGGCGCTGAGTCGGTTGTTGCGGCCACCGCTGGGAGCGGCGGCATCGTCGGTGATAGACACGGAGGCATTGTTCATCCGTCGATTTAACCATACGGGGAAGTCGGTTGCAGTATGTGCCCTCCATGAATCGCACGCAAATGCCCGGCAGCATTGGCTTTTCGTTTCCATACTGCATCGTATTGACATCGCCGCCGGCTCATCCATACTAGCTCGTATGGTTTCCTCTCCTTCCAGCATGCCGATTGCGGCCTCCGCCCTGCTCGCTGGCGCGGACGACATGCAGCTGGCCGCGACCGTCACCGAGCCCGGCGCTGCGGGCAGCCTGTTGTTCGCGCACGGTTTCGGGCAGACCCGGCACGCCTGGATGGCCAGCGCCGCGGCATTGCAGGCTCACGGCTATCGCAGCGTCGCCTACGACGCGCGCGGCCATGGCGACTCCACCCGCAATCCCGCCGACCTGCCCTACCGCGGCGAACAGTTCACCGACGACCTGATCGTGGTCGCCGGCGAAATGGCGCCGGCGCCGGTGCTGGTGGCCGCCTCGATGGGCGGGCTGTTCGGGCTGATGGCCGAGGCGCGCTGGCCGGGCCTGTTCCGCGCGATGGTGCTGGTCGACATCACCCCGCGCTGGCAGCCGGCCGGGGTCGAACGCATCCTCGCCTTCATGACCGCGCATCCGCACGGCTTCGCCACGCTGGACGACGCCGGCGACGCCATCGCCGCCTATCTGCCGCAGCGCGCGCGCAAGTCGCCCGACGCGCTGCGCAGCGTCCTGCGTCGGCACGCCGACGGCCGCTGGTACTGGCACTGGGACCCGCGCCTGGTCGAGGAGCTGGCGCGCGACGGCGAGCAGCACCAGGACGCGATCGCGCAGGCCGCGCGCAAGGTGCACTGCCCGGTGCTGCTGATCAGCGGCGGGCGCAGCGATCTGGTCACGCCGCAGACCATCGAAGAATTCCTGTCGTTGGTGCCGCATGCGCAGCATGTGCACCTTCCCGAGGCCACGCATATGCTGGCCGGCGACGACAACGCCGCGTTTACCGCCACTGTGTTGCATTATCTGGATGCACTGCCACCGGCTAACGCCGGCGCACCGTCCGCCGTCACCGAGCAAGTCCCCGGAGCAAGCCCATGAGCATCGTCGCACCCTTCCTCGTGTTGTTGCTGGCAGGCGCCTTCGCCGCCTATCACCGCATGCGGCTCGCCGTCTGGGCCGCGCTCAGCGCCACGCTGCTGGTCGCGTGCTGGCTGCTCGGCGCCCACCACATCGCCACCATCGTCGCCGCCGTGCTGCTGGCGCTGGTCGCGGTGCCGCTGCTGTTGCCGTTCGTGCGCAAGCCGCTGCTCACCGCGCCGATGCTGAAGGTGTTCCGCAAGGTGCTGCCGCCGCTGTCGCAGACCGAGCGGATCGCGCTGGAAACCGGCTCGGTCGGCTTCGAGGGCGAACTGTTCACCGGCGACCCGGACTGGCAGAAGCTGCTCGACTATCCGAAGCCGCAGCTGACCGCCGAGGAGCAGGCCTTCCTCGACGGCCCGGTGGAAGAGCTATGCCGGATGACCAACGACTGGGAAATTACCCACGTCCATGCCGACCTGCCGCCGGAGCTGTGGAGCTTCGTCAAGAAGCACAAGTTCTTCGGCATGATCATTCCCAAGGAATACGGCGGCCTGGGTTTCTCCGCGCTGGCCCACCACAAGGTGATCCAGAAGATCGCGTCGGTGTCGAGCGTGGTCAGCTCCACGGTCGGCGTGCCCAACTCGCTGGGCCCGGGCGAACTGCTGCTGCACTACGGCTCCAAGGAACAGAAGGACTATTACCTGCCGCGCCTGGCGGTGGGCCAGGAAGTGCCGTGCTTCGGCCTGACCGGCCCGTTCGCGGGCTCCGACGCGACCTCGATTCCCGACTACGGCATCGTCTGCAAGGGCGAGTGGAACGGCGCCAACGTGCTCGGCGTCAAGCTGACCTTCGACAAGCGCTACATCACCCTGGCGCCGGTGGCGACGCTGGTCGGCCTGGCGTTCCGCATGTACGACCCGGAAGGCCTGATCGGCGACACCAAGGACATCGGCATCACCCTGGCGCTGCTGCCGCGCGAAACCCCGGGCGTGGAGATCGGCCGCCGCCACTTCCCGCTGAACTCGCCGTTCCAGAACGGCCCGATCCACGGCCGCGAGGTGTTCATCCCGCTCAGCCAACTGATCGGCGGCGTGGACATGGTCGGCAAGGGCTGGAACATGCTCAACGAGTGCCTGGCCGTGGGCCGTTCGATCACCCTGCCCTCGACCGCCAGCGGCGGCGCCAAGTACGGCGCCATCGTCACCGGCGCCTACGCGCGCATCCGCAAGCAGTTCGGCCTGTCGGTCGGCCGCTTCGAGGGCGTGGAAGAGGCGCTGGCGCGGATCGGCGGCAAGGCCTATGCGATCAGTGCGCTGGCGCAGGCGACCGCCGCGGCGGTGGACCGCGGCGACGTGCCGTCGGTGCCGTCGGCGATCGCCAAGTACCACTGCACCACGATGAGCCGCGAAGTCATCAGCGACGTGATGGACGTGGTCGGCGGCAAGGGCATCATCCTCGGCCCGCGCAACTTCGCCGGCCGCAGTTGGCAGGCCGCGCCGATCGCGATCACCGTGGAAGGCGCCAACATCATGACCCGCAGCCTGCTGATCTTCGGCCAGGGCGCGATCCTGTGCCATCCGTGGGTGATGAAGGAAATGAAGGCCGCCGGCAATCCGGACCACAAGGCCGGCGTCGACGAGTTCGACCGCAACCTGTTCGGCCATATCGGCTTCGCGATCTCCAACGCGGTGCGCTCGCTGTGGTTCGGGCTGACCGCCGCACGCATCGGCGCCGCGCCGGGCGACGCCTACACCCGCCGCTTCTTCCGCAAGCTGGACCGCTATTCGGCGAACCTGGCGCTGATGGCCGACGTGTCGATGCTGATGCTCGGCGGCAAGCTGAAGTTCAAGGAATCGCTGTCCGGCCGCCTGGGCGACGTGCTGAGCCACATCTACATGACCAGCGCGATGCTCAAGCGCTACCACGACGACGGCGCGCCGGCGACCGACCAGCCGCTGCTGGCCTGGGCCTTCCACGACAGCGTGCACAAGATCGAACTGGCGCTGTCGGCGGCGCTGCGCAACTTCCCGATCCGTCCGGTGGGCTGGCTGATGTGGGCGCTGATCTTCCCGTGGGGCCGCCGCGCCGAAGCCCCCGGCGACCGCCTGGGCCATCGCGTCGCCGCGCTGCTGATGACGCCGAACGAAGCCCGCGACCGCCTGGGCCAGGGCGTGTTCCTGACCCCGTGCGAGAACAACCCGGGCGGCCGCATCGCCAGCTACCTGACCAAGGCGGTGCTGGCCGAGCCGGTCGAGCGCAAGTTCCTGAAGGCGCTCAAGAGCAAGGGCATCGAGGCGCTGGACTTCGCCTCGCAGCTGGACGAAGCGGTGCGCGAAGGCGTGTTGTCGGCCGACGAGCGCCGCCAGCTGGAGGAACTGCGCGAGATCACCATGGACACGATCAGCGTGGACGATTTCGACGCCGACGAGCTGCGCTCGGCCAGCTACTACCACCGCGCCACGGCCGGCGACGACCATTCGCGCGAAGCGGCCTGAGACCCACTCGGTAACACGCTCACCACGACGGCGGACTTCGGTCCGCCGTCGTCATTTGAGGGACATGCACCATGAGCCGATTGCTGTCACTGTACCAACGCATGCAACGCTGGCCAGCCGGGCAGTGGCTGTTTTCCCGCGCCGTGTGCTTCAAGGCGCCCTACTTCGCCAGCATCGCCCCACGCATCACCGTGCTGCAGCCCGGCCGTTGCGAGGCGCTCATCGCGCATCGGCGGCGGGTCAGCAACCACATTGGCACCGTGCATGCGATCGCGCTGTGCAACCTGGCCGAGTTGGCCGGCGGGGTCATGGTCGATGCCAGCCTGCCGCCGTCGATGCGCTGGATCCCGAAAGGCATGCGCGTCGAATACCGCAGCAAGGCCAACGGCACGATGCACGCGGTGGCGACGCCGGACGTGGCGATCGTGGCCGCCGACAGCGGCTACGAGCTGCCGGTCAGCGTGGAGATCCGCGACGCGCGCGAACAGGTGGTGTTCTTCGCCAGCATCGCCATGTGGGTGTCGCCGCGCGCGAAGGCGGCGAACGGCTGACGCCGCACCGCGATGCCGGCGCGCAGCCGGCTCAATAGGCCAGCAGCACCGCCGCGATCGCCAGCGCCGCCGGCAGCGCCTGCACGAACAGGATGCGGCGGCTGACGCTCCACGCGCCGTACAGGCCGGCCACGACCACGCAGCCCAGGAAGAACAGCATCACGTCCACGCGCTGCGTCGCCGCGCCCCAGCCTAGGCCGGCGGCAAGGAAGCCGTTGTACAGGCCCTGGTTGGCGGCCAGCACCTTGGTCAGCTGCGCCTTGTCCGGCGTGTTGCGGAACACCTTCATGCCCAGCGGCCGGGTCCACAGGAACATCTCCAGCACCAGGATGTAGACGTGCAGCAAGGCCACCAGGCATACCAGGATCGAGGCCAGCAGGGTCATGCGCGCGTCCATCGGCGAAAGAGGATGCACAGCATAGCGGTTGCCGCAGCGGCCGGCACCGCGGCCGCGCGGCCTGCTGCGCGCAGGCTCAGCGCGTCGGGGGCATCTCTGCCGCTGCAGCGGGCGCGGCGCTTTCGACCGCACGTGCCAGGCGCCAACCGATGACGCCGGAGACCGTCGCCGCCAGCGCGGCAAACGCGGCGAAACCGGGCACGCCCATGCCCAGCGCACGCAGGCCGTTCATTGCCGAGGCCACGGCCACGTCGCCGGCGCGCCACACCGCCGTATCCACCGCATTCTTGCCCTGGTAGCGCAGCTGCCGCGGCACCCGCGTGTACAGCGATTCGCGCGCCGGCCCGACCATGCCGTAGGTCAGCGAACGGGTGATCACCAGCGGCAGCACCACCCAGGGCACGATCCACACCGCCAAGGCATACGGATCGGGCGACAACGCGGTGGCCACCAGCGTGCCTACGCTGACCAGCGCCCACAGCGCGATCACCGCGCCGGCACCCTTCTTCATCAGCAGCCAGCGGGTCACGGTGATCTGCACCGCGACCTGCAGCACGTTGGTCAGCGTGTCGATGTTGGCGGCGAACTGGGTGCGCTCGACCGCGTTGTGGAAGGTGGCGCCGGAGTAATCGATCATCAGCATGTAGCCGACCGTGCCGATGCAATCGCCCAGCAGCATCAGCAACGCCATGCCGCGCATGAACGGATTGGCCAGGATCTGCTTGAGGCCGTCGAACATGCCGCCGCCGACCGCGGCCTCGTGGCCGACGTCGTGGCGACGCGCGCCATGCACCCGCGCCCAGCGCCCGAGCAGGATCACGCACACCAGCGCCACCCCGAGCAGCGCCGCCGACACCACCAGCAGCGGCGCCACGCCGATCACGCCGACCAAGCCGCGGGTCAGCAGCGGGCCAGCCACCGCGCCGGCGGTGCCGCCCAGGCCGATCAGCGGGAACAGCCGCCGTGCCTGTTCGTTGCTCCAGATGTCGGCCATGAAGCTCCAGAACACCGACACCACGAACAGGTTGAACACGCTGACCCAGACGAAGAACACGATGCCCAGCGCACGCGGACTGAGCCCGCCGTAGCCGCTGAACAGCGGCACGAAGCCGAGCAGGCACAGCGCGAAGAACACGTATACCGCCGGCACCACGATCCGCCGCGGCCAGCGCGCCGCCATCCACGCGAACAGCGGGGTCAGCAGCAAGGTGGCGACGAAGGTGGCCATGAAGAACCAGGGCAGTTGGGTCGAACCCACCGCCGCCGACAGCTGTTCGCGCACCGGCCGGATCACGTAGTACGCCGCCAGCACGCAGAAGAAGTAGACGAAGGACAGCAGCACCGCGCGCAGCTCGCCGGTCTGGACGCGCTTGTTTTCCGCTTGCATCGGCCCGCCGTTCGCCGTGTGGTTGCGCGCACGGTAGCCGATGCACTGCAACATCGCCAGCGTCGCCGACACGCGCAGACCCATGTGCATCGCGGCGTCTGCACCCCGCGGCGCGGCCGAGCATATGCTCTATCCACGGCGACTAGCGTCGGCGCCACGAAACAGGGGGACCGCGGGTGTACGACTACATCATCATCGGCGCAGGCTCGGCAGGCTGCGTGTTGGCCAACCGGCTCAGCGAGGATCGCGATTGCAAGGTGCTGCTGATCGAGGCCGGGCCGCGCGACCGTAATCCCTTCATCCACATGCCGGCCGGCCTGGCGCGGCTGGCCGGCAACCGCCGCATCAACTGGAACTACCTCACCGCGCCAGAGCCGGCCTTGAACGATCGGCGCCTGTGGTGGCCACGCGGCAAGGTGCTGGGCGGCTCCAGTTCGATCAATGCGATGTGCTACGTGCGCGGCGTGCCCGCCGACTACGACGACTGGGCCGCCGACGGCGCCGAGGGTTGGGACTGGCAGGGCGTGCTGCCGTATTTCCGGCGCAGCGAACGCAACAGCCGCGGCGACGATGCACTGCATGGCGGCGACGGGCCGCTGCACGTGTCCGATCTGCGCTATCACAACCCGCTGTCGGACGTGTTCATCGCTGCCGGAGAGCAGGCCGGTTTCGCCCACAACCGCGATTTCAACGGCCCGCAGCAGCAGGGCGTGGGCCTGTACCAGGTCACCCAGAAGGACGGCGCGCGCTGCTCGGCAGCGGTCGCCTACCTGGCGCCGGCGCAGACGCGCGCCAACCTGCAGGTGATCACCGACGCGCTGGTGCTGCGCCTGCTGGTCGAGGGCGAACGCGTGGTCGGCGTGGCCTACGCGCAACGCGGCGCCGAAGTGCAGGCGCGGGCCGCGCGCGAAGTGCTGCTCAGCGCCGGCGCGGTGAACTCGCCGCAATTGCTGATGCTCTCGGGCATCGGCCCGGCCGACGAACTGCAACGCCATGGCATCACCGTGCACCTGGACCAGCCGCAGATCGGCGCCAATCTGCAGGACCATCTGGACGTGTGCACGCTGTACCGCACCCGCCCAGGCATCAGCTACGACCGCCGCAACCAGCTGAAGATCGCCTTCGACTATTTCCTGCGCGGCCACCGCGGCGCCGGCAGCAGCAACATCGCCGAGGCCGGCGGCTTCATCCGCTCGCCGCTGGCGCCGGACGCGCGCGCCGACATCCAGTTGCATTTCGTGCCGGCGATGCTCGACGACCACGGCCGCAACCGGCTGCCCGGCGACGGCTTCACCCTGCACGCCTGCCATCTGCAGCCGCGCAGCCGCGGCCGCCTGTCGCTCAACGACGCCGACCCGCGCACGCCGGCGCGGATCCAGGCGAACTACCTCAGCGATCCAGACGGCTTCGACCTGCGCATGCTGGTGGAATGCGCGCGCCTGGCGCGGCGCATCCTGCAGCAGCCGGCGTTCGATCCCTGGCGCGGCGCGCCGCTGCTGCCGGCACGCGACGACCTGGACGAAGCCGGCCTGGTCGCCTACATCCGCGCCAAGGCCGAGACCATCTACCACCCGATCGGCACCTGCCGCATGGGCAACGATGCGTGGTCCGTGGTCGATCCGCAGCTGCGCCTGCGTGGGCTGGAAGGCCTGCGCGTGGTCGATGCATCGGTGATGCCGCGCCTGGTCAGCGGCAACACCAACGGCCCGACGATGATGATCGCCGAGCGCGCCGCCGACCTGATCCGCGGCCACAGCGTGCTGCGCGACGGCTGAGGCACGGCCGGCGCAGCGGGCGGGCCTACCCGCGCCTCAGCGCGCGCGGCCCGCCAGCCACACGCCCAGCGCCGCCAGCGCGAAGCCGCACAGCTTCAGCGCGGTCAGGTGCTCGCCGAGCAGCACGTGGCCGAACACCGCGGTCACCGGCGGCATCAGGAAGAACAGGCTCGCCACCTGGGTGGCGGCGCCACGCCGCAACAGCAGGAACAGCAACGCGAAGCCGCCGATCGAATTGACCAGCACCAGCCACGCCATCGCCGCGACGAAACCGCCGCTGGCCTGGAAGCGGAAGCCTTCCCACGCCGCCAGCGGCAGCAGCACCAGCGTCGCCGCGGCGTTCTGCACCGCCAGTCCGACGCGCAGGTCGAGCTGCGCGGCATGCCGCTTCTGGTACAGGGTGCCGGCGGCGATGCCGAACAGGCCCACCAGCAAGGCCAGCCAGCCGCCCCACGGCGTCGCCCCATCGATGCGGTCGGCCGCGACCGTGGCGACGCCGGCGAAGCCCAGCGCCATGCCCAGCCACTGCGCCGCGCGCAAGCGCTGGCCGCCCCACCATGGACTGGCCCAGGCCACCAGCAGCGGCATCGCCCCGATCACCAATGCGGCCACGCCGGAGCCGGTGCCCAGTGCGAAGGCGGCGTAGACCCCACCGAACTGCAAGGCCAGCATCAGCACCCCGGCCACCGCGCTGCGCGCCAGTTCCTGCCACGGCAGCGCCTTCAAGCGTGCGGGACCGGCGGCCAGCGCGAAGCACAGCGCGGTCAGGCCGAAGCGCCACAGCAGCGCGGTGAACGGCGCCGCATGCGCCACCACCTGCTTGCCGGCGATGTAGCCGGTGCACCAGACCAGCACGAAGGCCAGGCCCAGCCAGGTCGCGGCGGCAGGCGCGGTACGCGCGGCGGGGATCGAGGAAAGGTCGGGATCGGGCATGCGCCATGATCCCGCAGCGCTACCGCGCCGTCACTGCGCCGGCAACGGTTCAGCCTGGCCCGCGGCGAGCGCAGCGGCTTCGGCACATCGATTGCATGCGTTTCAGGGACCCGCCGCGCCGTTGCGGCACCTCTCCGGACGCCGCCTTGCCGGCCTTGTCGGCCCGGCAAAATCACCAGCAGGATCAAGACGATGCCCATTCATCTTCTCCCGGTTTGTGCAATGGCGAAAAGCGGCGCTAGAATCGGTTTCGGCAGCACCTCACAGGCCACACGCGCGATGAAACAGAACAGCAGGCACCGGCTCCTTCGACCGGTGGCAACCGGGATGCTCGGGGTATTGCTGCCCTTTGCAATGTCCTCCACCGCGCAGACGCCGGCGCCCTCGCAGCCGCTGCCGCCGCCGATCTACACCGAAGCCACGCGCTACACCTCGCCGACCCAGCCGCTGCCGTACCGCGCGTCGCTGCCGGACAGCAAGGTGCTGCCGCTGGCCAGGGACTTCGATGTCGCCAGCCTGGAAGCGATGGCCGAGCAGCTCACCTACGGCGAACGCGTGCCCGGTTTGGCGGTGGCGATCGTGCACAACGGCCAGGTGATCAGCGCGCGCGGCTACGGCGTCACCGACGTCAACCGCCCCGAGCCGGTCGATGCGCACACCGTGTTCCGCCTGGCCTCGTTGTCCAAGGCCTTCGCCGGCACCATGGCCGGCCTGCTGGTCAACGACGGCACGCTGCGCTGGGACAGCAAGGTCGTCGACTACGTGCCCGGCTTCCAGCTCAGCGATCCGGTCGCCACCGGCCAGTTGAACGTGGCCGACCTGCTCAGCCATCGCGTCGGCCTGACCTACAACGCCTACGACCGCGACGTCGAATCCAATACCGACTACTACACGCTCAGCCACAAGCTCGCCTACGCACCGCTCAAGTGCGCGCCGGGCGATTGCTACGCCTACCAGAACGTCGCCTTCAGCCTGATCGGCGACGTGGTGTTCGCCGCCTCCGGCAGCTTCTACGAGCAGTCGGTGGAGCGCCGCATCTTCAAGCCGCTGGGCATGAACGACGCCAGCATGGGCCTGGCCGGCATCCAGGCCAGCCCGCGCTGGGCGCGCCCGCACGTGCGCAGCCGCAACGGCTGGGTGTCGCTGATGCCCAAGCCCACCTACTACCGGCTGGCCCCGGCCGCCGGCGTCAACGCCAGCATCAGCGACATGGCGCAGTGGCTGATCGCGCAGACCGGGCACCGTCCCGACGTGCTGCCGGCGCCGTTGCTGGCCACGCTGCACGCGCCGCTGATCACCACCCCCGGCGAGATGCGCTCGGGCTGGCGCCGCGAGCGGGTCAACTCGGCCAGCTACGCGCTGGGCTGGCGCATCTTCGATTACTCCGGCCACCAGGTGGTGTTCCATGCCGGCGCGGTGCAGGGCTATCGCGGCCTGGTCGCGCTGGTGCCCGAACGCGACCTGGGCGTGGCGATCCTGTGGAACGGCGAGAGCGGCCTGCCCTCCGGCCTGCTGCCTACCATCCTCGACCGCGCGATCGGCCTGCCGACGCAGCGCTGGCTGGACGTGGACACCGACTTCGGCAGCGACAACATGATGGCCGAGCGTCCGGATCCGAAGGACAAGAAGGGCGCCTCCGCGTCCAAGTCGACCGCGTCGCCGCACTGACGCGGGCGGTCTGCTGATGGAGTCGGCGGAAGGCGGCGCGAGCCGCCTTTCTGCTGTCTGCGCGCTGGCTTCGCGGGAGTTGGGCTTCAGCGCGACAAAACCTGGTGAGGGCTGCGCAAGCCAGCACCTGCGTCCTGATCCGACGTTGATGCAATCCGGGCGATAGGGTCGCGGCTGAAGCCGCTCCTACAGGCGGCGGCGTGCGGTAGCGGCTCGACCGACGTCGAAGCGCTGCTTGAAGCCATCGATCGACAAGTCACTGGCGATTTGGCCGTCGTCTGTCACCAAGACAACCAGCCGTCGGATCAGCTGCCAACACTCGCGCACAAGTCCATCAAGCGAATAAAGCCCCTCTCCCATCGGGAGAGGGGTTGGGGTGAGGGTACGGGCGAAGCCTCGCGACAAGAGGTTTTTGCGAGAGTCCAGGCGAAGCCTAGCGACAGGAAGTTGCTGCGAGGGTTCGGGCGAGTCTCGCGGCAACAAGTTGCTGCAAGGTTCTAGGCAGTCTCACGGCCATGAGTATTCATGGCGATGCACCTCACCTCGCCACATGACCCATCACTACGCACGCCGCCTGACCCGACCCTGCGCACCACCTTCCCCGGAAAGCGGCCGTGGTCCCGGTGGAGAAGCAAGATCAGTCAGCCAGGCCGCACGGCAAGTCGGCACTGCAACGATGGGTTGCCAGCACGTCAGCGTCTACCCTCCCGCGCTCACACGCTCGCACAGGCGCCGCCAGCGCAGCAACGGGCACGTGGAGCGCGGTGGAGGATTTGAAAACGCAGAGGCTGCCGGCGCGACATGGCAACGCCACCTAATGCCCTCGAGCAGACGCAGGGGGAGCCAAGCGGCATCGTCGACCACGTCGTCTGCGGCAGCGAGGCAGACGCCTGGCGAACTCGCGCAGCAGCGTGGCCTACAGAGCAGTCGGAATTCAGTACAGATCGGACACGCGCCAAGCGGCGACAGAGCGCGATGGCGGCAACACCGCCGGCTTGAGGACTAGCCACCGTGCAGGCGACACGTCGGTGGCAGATGGGCGGCAGGTGCGTGGCACCTAGGCGCCATGGCAAGCAGCTCGCCACTCCGACGGCAAACGGACGCCCATAAAAAAGCTCCCTCCCCGCTGGGCACCGGGGAGAGAGCTCTAGGTACGGCTATCGGGATGGATCAGATCAGATCAGCGGCGCGGGCGTTGCCGGCAGCGCGACCGGAGCGGTCTTCTTCTTGCGGGCAACCGGCTTCTTCTTCGCGACGGCCTTCTTGGCGACGGCCTTCTTCGCGGCCGGCTTCTTGGCAGCCGACTTCTTCACCGCCTTCTTGGCGACGGCCTTCTTCGCGGTCTTCTTTACCGCCTTCTTCGCGGTGGCCTTCTTCGCGGTCTTCTTGGTGGCGGCCTTCTTGGCGGTCGCCTTCTTCGCGGTCTTCTTTACCGCCTTCTTCGCGGTGGTCTTCTTGGTGGTGGCCTTCTTGATGGCCTTCTTCACCTTGGCGACCTTCTTGGCGACTTTCTTGGCGACCTTCTTGACCGCCTTCTTTACCGAGACCTTCTTCGCTGCCGGCTTCTTGGCGGCAGTCTTCTTGACCGCTTTCTTAGCGGCCGGCTTCTTTTTCGCAGCTTTTTTCGTGGCCATGGGATGGCTCCTCGTCAGTGAACTATGGATTGAAAACGCCCAGTTAAAGCAAACCCGCGGCGATGGTCCGCCTGCAGGATCCGCCGGCGCGTAGTGCGGGCCGGGTCGGATACAGAAACACCCGTATCGAAGCTCGATACGGGTGTCGTGCCAGGGGAGACGTTGCGTTTCTCGGAGGGAAGCGACACCTGATCCACCATCGTCAGGTTCCTGGTGGAGGTCCAAGTTGTGCTTCGCGTTCTGATGTCGATCCGATTCACTCGCTTGCGCAGCAACGTCTGCTGGGCGAAACCTAATCACGCTTTTTTTTACTGTCAACAGT
Organism: Xanthomonas sp. GW; assembly: GCF_014236815.1. Lineage (NCBI taxonomy): Bacteria > Pseudomonadati > Pseudomonadota > Gammaproteobacteria > Lysobacterales > Lysobacteraceae > Xanthomonas > Xanthomonas sp. GW. The sequence continues at coordinate 1,567,605 of NZ_CP051189.1, read as the reverse complement.
TCTGCGCAATTTTTTTTCAGGCGTTGCGTGCCGCGACCTCATCGATCGTCGCGATCGGCAGCCGCCGGACCTCGACAACAGCCGTTGCGAAACCCGCGACGAAACTTCGGCGCAAACAAAAACAGCGGTAATTCCCGCGCTTTTTTGCAACACGCCGATGCGACCGGCCGTTTCGCGTACTGCCGCGCGCGGCGCCGGCGGCATCCAGGCGCGCGTACGCGAGCCTGTCCGCAAGCTGAAAAAAACTTTTCGCGGCATGCGCCGTTCCGGCATCGCACAAGAGCAAATGCGCAAAACTGCGCAAACTTTTTCGCGCTGTTCGGCGCTTGCGAGCGCGCGTGCGCGGCGCCTCGCACTACATCGCGGCGACGACGACGATGCCGTTGTAGCGTCCGCATGTCTGCGCATGCTCCTCACCGGCACATCACGCACACGCGACCGGACGCGTCGCGTTTGCGCTCGCCACCGCGTCCGCCTGCCGCGTGCATGTTCGCCTCGACCGACCCGCAGCACTGCGCTTGCGCGCCACGACGAACACATCCGACCGGACGAACGCGACGCGGCTGACCGACGCTGGCCGCAGCGCAGCGAGCACTGCCGCGATCGGCAGACGCCTCGCCCGCGGCGCCCGACTGCGATGCACATCACCGTCACTGCCAAAAAACCGACGCGTGGTTCGCCGCGTCCCGCTGTCGCTGCAGCGGCGTCGCCTTCCGCCACGTGGCGACCACGTGGTGCGCATCGATGCATGCGGCGCGGCCGGCATCCTCGCCCTGGCGTGTCGCATCCGCCGCCTGCATCAAACCCGATCGCCGCTATGTCGGCCACTCAGAGAGATGCCGATCGCCCGATCGGCAAACCTCCGCACTACCGAAAGCGCGCTCCGCTTCCTGCTGCCGCCTTCTTTTGTGCGGCGCAAACGAAAACCGGCCGCACAAGGCGGCCGGTTCGGCTGTCGCGAAGTGGAGCTCGGCTCAGTGGCCGTCTTCCTCGAGCAGCTCGGCGTAGTCGTCCGGGGTCAGCAGTTCGTTCAACTGCTCCGGATCGGCGATCTCCAGCACGAAGATCCAGCCTTCGCCGTAGGCGTCCTCGTTGATCGTCTCCGGCTTGTCGCTGAGTGCGGCATTGACCTCGACCACCTTGCCGGTGAGCGGGCTGTACACGTCCGAGGCGGCCTTGACCGACTCGACCACGGCCACGCCGTTGCCGGCGACGACGTCGTCGCCGACGTTGGGCAGCTCGACGTAGACCAGGTCGCCGAGCAGGCCCTGGGCATGCTCGGAGATGCCGACGGTGACGCGACCGTTGCCTTCGACGCGCGCCCATTCATGGGACTTGAGGAATTTGAGGTCGCCAGGGATCTCGCTCATGGGGCTGCTCCGGAAAAAGACGGTATCGGGGATGGGTGGCTAGTGTAGCGAACCGGATGCTCCGCAACGACGTCGCGGGCGCATTGCGGCGGCGGCCGGTTCACTCGAGGACGCCGGGCTGGACCTGGCCTTCGCGCACGAACGGGAACTTGACCACGCGCACCGGCACTTCCTTGCCGCGGATGTCCACCCGCACCTGCCCGGGCGCGCCGGCCGGCACACGCGCGAACGCGATCGCCTTGCCCAGCGTCGGCGAGAACGTGCCGGACAGGATCTCGCCGTCGCCCTGCGCGGTGAGCACCTTCTGGCCGTGGCGCAGCACGCCCTTGTCGTCCATCACCAGGCCGATCATCTGCCGCGGCGCGCCGTTGGCCTTCTGCGCTTCGAGCACGTCGCGGCCGATGAACACGCGGCCCTCGTCCAGCGCCACGGTCCAGGCCAGCGCGGCCTCGTACGGCGACACGCTGTCGTCCATGTCCTGCCCGTACAGGTTCATGCCGGCCTCCAGGCGCAGCGTGTCGCGCGCGCCCAAGCCGGCCGGCTTGACCCCCGCGTCCAGCAGCGCGTTCCAGAACGCCACCGCCTGCTCCTGCGGCAGCACGATCTCGAAACCGTCCTCGCCGGTATAGCCGGTGCGCGCGACGAACAGCGCCACGCCGTCGGTTGACACCGCCTCGAACGCGGCGAAGCGGCCCAGCTTCTGCACCGCAGCGCGATCGTCCTCGCGCAGCAGGCCGATCGCCTTGGCGCGCGCATTCGGGCCCTGCACCGCGATCATCGCGAAGTCCTCGCGCTCGCGCACTTCCACGCCGAACTTCTGCGCCTGCTCGCCGATCCAGGCCAGGTCCTTGCTGCGCGTGGCGGCGTTGACCACCAGGCGGAAGAAGGTGTCGGACATGTAGTAGACGATCAGGTCGTCGATCACCCCTCCCTGCGGGTTGAGCATGCAGGTGTACAGCGCCTTGCCCGGCAGCTTCAGCTTGTCTACCGAGTTGGCCAGCAGGTGACGCAGGAACGCGCGCACCTGCGCGCCGTGCAGGTCGACCACGGTCATGTGGCTGACGTCGAACATGCCAGCGTCGCGGCGTACCTGATGGTGCTCGTCGATCTGCGAGCCGTAGTGGATCGGCATGTCCCAGCCGCCGAAGTCGACCATCTTGGCGCCGAGGGCGCGATGGCTGTCGTTGAGGATGGTCTTCTGGGTCATGGCGCGGGTCCGTGAGGAAAGTCGCCCATTATCGCCGCCGAGCGGCCGGGATTGGAGATTCGGGATTGGGGGATTCGGGGCGGCCGCCATACGATCCCGCCCGAAGGCACGCCGTTGTAGGAGCGGCTTCAGCCGCGACACAATCTCTGATTCTGATAATGCCTGTCGCGGCTGAAGCCGCTCCTACAACGGATGCATGCAGCATGCGGAGATGCCGCGCACGCACGGTAGCCTCCAAATTCCGAATCCTGGCCCTACTCCGCCTGCACCAGCAACGTCATGCCATCCACCCCGACGATGCGCACCGCGCTGCCGGCCGGCAGGTCGGGGCCGCCAACCACCCAGAACGCGTCGTCGACCTTGGCGCGGCCGCGGCCGGCCTGGATCGGCTGGTCCAGCGTCACCACCCGGCCGATCAACTGTTCGGCGCGGCGGTTGAGCAGCGGCCGGTCGCTGACCCGGTCGCGGCCGCGGAACCAGGTGCGGTAGATCTGGATGGAGACGAAGCTGAGCACCACGAACGCGCCGATCTGCAGCAGCAGCGGGATGCCCGGCAGCACCAGCACGGCGACGAACACCGCCGCGGCGGCGAAGCCCATCCACAGCATGAACGCGCCCGGCGCCAGCGCCTCGGCCGCGAACAGCAGCAGGGTCAGCGCGCCCCACGCCACCACCTCCGCGCGCATCGCTCAGACTCCGCTGCGCGGCGGCATGCCGCGCGGCACCGCCGGCGGCGCGGACTGCTGCTTGCTCAGCGCCTCGCGCGCCAGTTCGCCGATGCCGGCGATCGAGCCGATGATGCCGCTGGACTCCATCGGCATCAGCACGAACTTCTGGTTCGGCGCGGTGGCCAGTTCCTTGAACGCCTCCACGTACTTCTGCGCGATGAAGTAGTTGATCGCCTGCACGTCGCCCTCGGCGATCGCCTTGGACACCATCGTGGTGGCGCGCGCTTCGGCCTCGGCCAGGCGCTCGCGCGCCTCGGCGTCGCGGAATGCGGCTTCCTTGCGGCCTTCGGCCTCCAGCACCGCGGCCTGCTTCTCGCCCTCGGCACGCAGGATTTCCGACTGCCGCGAGCCCTCCGCCTCGAGGATCTGCGCGCGCTTCTCGCGTTCGGCCTTCATCTGCCGCGCCATCGAATCGATCAGGTCGCGCGGCGGCTGGATGTCGCGGATCTCGATGCGGGTGACCTTGATGCCCCACGGATTGGTCGCATGGTCGACCACGTTGAGCAGCTGCGCGTTGATCGTCTCGCGCTGGCTCAGCGATTCGTCCAGGTCCATCGAGCCGATCACGGTACGGATGTTGGTCTGCACCAGCGCGATCGTGGCGATCTCCAGGTTCGACACTTCATAGGCGGCCTTGGCCGCGTCCAGCACCTGGAAGAACACCACCCCGTCCACCCGCACCACCGCGTTGTCCTTGGTGATCACGTCCTGGCTGGGCACGTCCAGCACCTGCTCCATCATGTTGACCTTGCGGCCCAAGCCGTAGACCACCGGAATCAGGAAGTGCAAACCGGGCGACAGGGTGTGGGTATAGCGGCCGAAGCGCTCCACCGTCCACTGGAATCCCTGCGGCACCATGCGCACGGTCTTGAACAGCACGATCACGCCTGCGACCAGGATCACCAGCGCGAGGAAATAGGTGGACGGCATCGATTTGCTCCATTTAACCGAAAGGGTCTATCCAGCGAGTATAGCGAGCGCCCGGGGCCGCGCCGGCTACCAGCGGATGCGCCCGAGCAGCATGTCCTTGAACATGACCCAGTCGCCGGCGAACGAGTACAGCGGGTGACGGAAGGTGGCCGGGCGGTTCTTCTCGAAGAAGAAATGCCCGATCCAGGCGCAGCCGTAGCCGCACAGCGGCGCGATCCACAGCCAACGCGGCTGTCCTGTGCAGATCGCCAGCAGCACCGCCAGCAGCACTGCGACGCTGCCGACGAAATGCAGCCGGCGCGACAGCGGATGCCGGTGCTCGCTCAAATAGAATGGATAGAACTCGCGGAAGCTGGCGAAACGCCGCATGCGGTGGCCCTCCCGAGGCAACGCAGGCAGCTAGCATACGCCGCGTTGGTACCCGCATTAAAGAAGGGGTGTCGGCGCTCGCGCGGCCGGCCCGCCGCTGGCAGCGAACGCCTCCAGCATGGTCACACGCGGCATCGCCAAGCGCCGCCTGCAACATGCGAGCGTCGCCTCTTGGCATGGTTCGCCACCATCGCGCGGGAAGATCGCGACGTACGGCAGGCGCCGATCCCGCGCGCTGCGCATGCGTCAGCCCTGCCGCGGCGCGAACATGATCACCGCCATGCCGAGCACGCACAGGCCGGCACCGAGCAGGTCCCAGCGCGTGGGCCGGATCGATTGCACCGCCCACAGCCACAGCAGCGCCACCGCGATGTAGACGCCACCGTACGCGGCATAGACGCGGCCGCTGGCCTCCGGATGCAGGCTCAGCAGCCACACGAACGCGGCCAGGCTGGCGCCCGCCGGCAACAACAGCCATGCGCTGCCCTGCTCGCGCAGCCACAGGTATGGCAGATAACAGCCGACGATCTCGGCCAGCGCGGTCAGCACGAACAGCAGCAGCGTCTTCATTGCGCCGCGTCGCGCTCCTGGCGCTTGGCGCGCTGCCAGTACGCCTCCTGCTGCTGCAGCGACAGGCCGTCCAGCGCGCTGCCGTCGTGCTGCGCCAGCTGCTCCATCGCGCGGAAACGGCGTTCGAATTTCTGGTTGGCATGGCGCAGCGCAGCACCGACATCGACCTGGGCGTGGCGCGCGAGATTGGCGCAGACGAACAGCAGATCGCCGATCTCGTCCTGCAGCCGCGCCTGGTTGTCCTGCACCGCGCCGCGCACGAATTCCGCACGCACTTCTTCCAGCTCTTCCTGCAGCTTTTCCAGCACCGGTTCCGGCCCCGGCCAGTCGAAACCGATCCGCGCCGCGCGCGCCTGCAGCTTCACCGCGCGCTGCCATTCCGGCAGGCCGCGGGCGATCCCGGCCAGCGCCGAACTGTCGGTCTTGCCGGCCGCGGCGCGCTCGTCGCGCTTGATCTGCTCCCAGTTCAGCGTCTGCTGCTCGGCGTCGGCGACCTGGCTGTCGCCGAACACATGCGGGTGCCGGCGCACCATCTTGTCGCAGATCGCGGTCACCACATCGTCGAAGCCGAAGGCGCCCTGCTCGCGCGCCATCTGCGCATGGAACACCACCTGCAGCAGCAGGTCGCCGAGTTCGTCCTTCAGCTCGCCCAGGTCGTTGCGGTCGATCGCGTCGGCGACTTCGTACGCCTCTTCGATCGTGTACGCGGCGATGCTGGCGAAATCCTGCTCCAGGTCCCAGGGGCAGCCGTGCTCGCGATCGCGCAGGCGCGCCATGATCTCGAGCAGGGCGGGAAGGTCGTAGCGGGCTGCGGTCACGTGCGGGTTCCGATGCGACGGCAACGGCGCCGCCTGTCGGTTAGTGTGGCAGAGCGGCCCGTACGATGAGCGGTCGGCGGCGTGGCGAGCGGCGATGCGGCGCATGCGAACGGCCCGCAGTATATGGCCGCAACGCCCTCATCAAAGCTGGCAACCGAGGGCGGGCAGTGCGGCGGCATCAGCCGCCACGCCGCCCTGCAGACAACCGCCGTTGCCGGCGGCAGCGTCCGCTCAGCCCAGCCAGCTGCGCCACGGCAGCGTGGGATCGCCCAGCGCCAGGAAATCGCCGTTGAGCAGCGATTCGCGGCGGTTGTAGCGGAACGGCTTGCCGGTATCGGCGGCGAACAGCGTGCCGCCGGCCGCCTGCAGCACGCACTGGCCGGCGGCGGTGTCCCATTCGGAGGTCGGGCCGAAGCGCGGGTACACGTCCAGCTCGCCGTCGGCGATGCGGCAGAACTTCAGCGACGAACCCTGCGCGATCACCTCGGTTTCGCCCATGCGCAGCAGCAGCGCGTCGGTGCGCGGATCGCGGTGCGAGCGGCTGGCCGCCACCCGCAGCGGCACGCTGGCCGGGCGCCGCGTGTTCAGCGCGGTGTCGCGGAAACCGTCGCGCCGGTACGCCTGCTCGCCGCGCACCGCGTGCCAGACGCGGCCATCGACCGGCGCCTGGACCACGCCGAACACCGGCGCGCCCTGGTGGATCAGCGCGATGTTGACGCTGAACTCGCCGTTGCGCTTGACGAACTCGCGGGTCCCGTCGAGCGGGTCCACCAGCCAGTAGCTGGTCCAGTGCTCGCGCACGTCCCATGGAATGTGCGCCGATTCCTCGGACAGCACCGGCAGGTCGGGGGTCAGCCGTTCCAGGCCTTCGACGATGATCCGGTGCGCGGCCAGGTCGGCCTGGGTCAGCGGGCTGGCGTCGGCCTTGTGCTCGACCTCGAAGCCGGTGGCGTAGACGGCCATGATCGCCGCGGCGGCGTCGATGGCGATGGCGATGACGGTTTCGCGCAGGTCTGCGGTGATGCGGATCATCCGCTACGACCCAGCCACTCGCGGGCGATGAACAGCGCCGCCAGCGAACGCCCTTCGGAAAAATCCTCACGCAACATCAGTTGATCCAGTTCAGCCAGTTTCCAGGGCACCACTTCTAGTTCCTCCGGCTCGTCGCCGGCAAGTTTTTCGGGATAGAGATCTTGCGCGAGCACCAGCCAGGACTGGTGGCTCATATAAGTGGGCGCCAGGGTCATCGCGCGCAGCACCTGCAGCTGCCGGGCGCCGTAGCCGGCCTCTTCCTTGAGTTCGCGGTCGGCCGCCTGCAGCGGCGTCTCGCCGGCATCGATGCGGCCCTTGACCAGGCCCAGTTCGTAGCGATGCACGCCGGCGGCGTACTCGCGCACCAGCAGCACGGTCTGCGCATCCAGCATCGGCACCACCACCACCGCGCCGTGGCCGGGGGACTTGAGCCGGTGGAACACGCGCCGTTCGCCGTTGCTGAACTCCAGGTCCAGCTCTTCGACCTTGCGCTCCATGGCCGACTCGCCGCGCTCGCGCAGCGCGTGGATGATCGGCAACGGACGGCTCACGCCTGCACCCCGCGGCGCTTTGCAGCGTCGACCGATAGAATGCACGGAGCGAAGAACCTGTTCATGAGCGCGAAATGCTAACAGACCTGACCGCATCACAGACTGCCGCCGCCTGGCGGCAACGCGACCTGGCGGTGCTGTGGCACCCCTGCACGCAGATGCGCGAGCATCCGGACACCCTGCCGCTGCTGCCGATCGCGCGCGGCGAAGGCGCCTGGCTGATCGATCACGAAGGCAACCGCTACCTGGATGCGGTGAGCAGCTGGTGGACCAATCTGTTCGGCCACAGCGAGCCGCGCATCGCCGCGGCCATCGCCGCGCAGGCCACCCAGCTGGAACAGGTGATGCTGGCCGGCTTCAGCCACGCGCCGGCGGTGGAACTGGCCGAGCAGCTGCTGGCGCTGGCGCCGCGCCAGGAGGGGCGCGCGCCGCTGGCCAAGGTGTTCTATGCCGACAACGGCTCGGCCGGAGTCGAAGTGGCGCTGAAGATGGCGTTCCACTATTTCCACAACCGCGGCGAGACCCGCCGCACCCGCTTCGTCGCGCTGGAGAACGGCTACCACGGCGAGACCATCGGCGCGCTGGCGGTCGGCGACATCCCGCTGTACCGGCGGGTGTACGCGCCGCTGCTGTGCGAAGCGCTGTTCGCGCCCTCGCCCGACGCCTACCTGGCCGCGCCGGGGCAGAGCGCGCGGCAGCGCGCCGATGCCGCCGCCGATGCGCTGGCCGACCTGTTCGACCGCCATCCGGGCGAGATCTGCGCGGTCATCCTGGAGCCACGCCTGCAGTGCGCCGGCGGCATGCGCATGCACGACCCGGCCTATCTGCGCCGCGCGCGCGAGCTGTGCGACGCCAACGGCGCGTTCCTGATCGCCGACGAGATCGCCACCGGCTTCGGCCGCACCGGCACCTTGTTCGCCTGCGAGCAGGCCGGGGTGATGCCGGACCTGCTGTGCCTGTCCAAGGGCCTGACCGGCGGTTTCCTGCCGCTGTCGGCGGTGCTGGCCACGCAACACTTATATGACGCCTTCCTCGACGACAGCCGCGAGCGCGCCTTCCTGCACTCGCACAGCTATACCGGCAATCCGCTGGCCTGCGCCGCCGCGCTGGCCAGCCTGCGGATCTTCCAGCAGGACGACGTGCTCGCGCGCAACCGCAGCACCGCCGAAACCATGCGCGCGCTGTCGGCGCCGTTCAACGACCATCCGCACGTGGCCGACGTGCGCCAGGCCGGGATGGTGGTGGCGTTCGAACTGACCCGCAATGGCGACAAGCGCACCCCGTTCGCGGCCGGCGCACGGGTCGGCCTGTGCGCGTACCGCGCCGCCCTGCAGCGCGGCGTGGTGCTGCGCCCGCTGGGCGACGTGCTGTACTGGATGCCGCCGTACTGCGTGGACGACGCGCAGCTGGCGCTGCTCGCCGAAACCACCCTGGCCGCGATCGATGAGGCCGTGGCATGCGCCTGACCCGCTGCCATGTCGAGTTGCCGCTGCGCGAAGGCGAGGACGTGGTGCTGCCCGAGGACGTCGCCGGGCATCTGCTGCGCGTGCTGCGGCTGCGCGAAGGCGACCGCTGCGTGCTGTTCAACGGCGACGGCTGCGACTACGACGCCGAACTGCTGCAGGTGGGCAAGCGCGGCGCCAGCGCGCGGATCGGCGCGGCGCAGCCGGCGGACAACGAATCGCCGCTGGCGATCACCCTGCTGCAGGGCGTGGCGCGCGGCGAGAAGATGGACCTGATCCTGCAGAAGGCGACCGAACTGGGCGTGGCTGCGATCGTGCCGGTCTGGGCCGAGCGCACCGAAGTGAAGCTGGATGCGGCACGCACCGACAAGCGCGTGGCGCACTGGCGCAGCGTCGTGATCTCGGCCTGCGAACAGTCCGGCCGCGCGCGCGTGCCCAGCCTGGCCGCGCCGCTGGCGCTGGCCGACGCCGCCGCTGCGGTGGCCGGCACGCAGCTGAAGCTCACCCTCGATCCGCAAGGCGAACACCGGCTGCGCACGCTGGACATCGCCGGCAACGCAGCGACGATCGCGATCGGCCCGGAAGGCGGCTGGTCGCCGCGCGACCGCGCCGCGCTGCACGCCGCCGGCTTCGCCGGCCTGCGCCTGGGACCGCGCATCCTGCGCACCGAGACCGCCGGCCTGGCCGCGATCGCCGCATTGCAGGCGCGCTGCGGCGACCTGTGAACCGGCGCACGCAATCGCGTAGATATCGTTGACCGCAGGCTCGCCACTGCCGCGCTGCCGACGGCGCGCGAATTGCGAATTTTCCCGGCAAAACAGGGCTTTTCTTAGCGATTCTTTAACCACAAAGCGCGTTGACAACGAAGGACAAGCGCGACACAGTCGGCGCTCCTGAGCCATCGCGCGGGGTGCTTCCGGTTTGAACCGGCGCAACGAACGACACGGCCCGCCAGCGCATGGCGGCCGGTCCGCACAACCCACGCACGCGCAGCCGCGTGCGCCATCCGCCGCTGCCGCGCCCATGTGCGGCGCGCGCGCCGGCACGCAAACCAGCGCCGATGCCGACACGCCGCATCCGCCGCTCGGCGGCATGCACGCTTCGCCCTTGTTTCCCCTTCGCCCATCGCGCCGCATCCGGGCCGAGGGCGTCACTTGCCTGCCGCCACACCGGCAGGCCTTTCGCGTTCTGCGCACCTTTCGGAGACCGCCCGCTTGAACCACACCCGCCTCGCTCCCCTGGCCTTCGCCATCGCCGCCGCGCTGGCCGCACCGGCCAGCGTCTTCGCCCAGCAAGTTCCCACGCCGCAGAACGACGCCACGGCGGCGCCCGCGACCGACGACAGCACCGCCGGCATCGACAAGGCCGCGCCCGCGGCGGTGCAGGAACTGGATGCGGTCAAGGTCACCGGCTACCGCGCCAGCCTGCAGAAATCACTCAACATCAAACGCAACGCCGATGCGATCGTCGATGCGATCTCGGCCGAGGACGTCGGCAAGTTTCCCGCCGCCAACGTCGCCGAATCGCTGTCGCACCTGCCCGGAGTCAGCGTCGATCGCCAGTTCGGCGAAGGCGAGAAAGTCTCGATCCTGGGCACCGATCCGGCGCTGAACCGGGTGCTGCTCAACGGCCAGAGCATCGCCTCCACCAGTTGGGGCGGCGATCCGAACAATCCGGACAGCCGCTCGTTCAACTATTCGCTGCTGGCGCCGGAAGTGATCGGCAGTGCCGAGGTCTACAAGAGCCCACAGGCCAGCATCGACGAAGGCAGCCTGGGCGGCACCGTGATCCTGCACACGCGCAAGCCGCTGGAACTGGACAAGAACCTGCTGACCGGCAGCGTGAGCTACGGCTACAACGACCGCTCCGAGGACGGCAAGCCCAACGCCTCGCTGCTGTACAACTGGAAGAACGACGCCGGCACGCTCGGCGTACTCGGCTCGGTGATGCATTCGGAGCGCTCGCTGCGCCGCGACGGCGTGGAGATCTTCGGCTACAGCGACATCCAGGACGCCGGCTTCCCCGATGCGGTCGCCGCCGGCAAGCAAGGGGTCTACCCCACCGCGATCAACAGCGCACTGTTCACCCAGACCCGCAAGCGCGACGGCGTCACCGGCTCGCTGCAGTGGAAGCCGAACGACGCCTTCGAGTTGACCTACACCGGCCTGTACGTCGAAGAGACATTCGACAACGTCAACCAGAGCCGCTATGCCAACTTCGTGCCGGCCAACGCCACCGCGCTGGACGTGACCGACGGCGTCGCCACCTCCGGCGCCTATGGCGACAACGCCGAAACCATCCTCGATTCGTACGTGCGCAAGACCACGGTCAAGACCAGCAGCAACACCCTGCGCGGCGACTGGCACGGCGACGGTTGGAACGTCTCCGGCCAGGTCGGCGCGACCCGCTCGGCCGGCGGCGCCGATCGCATCTACGGCCTGACCTTCCGCGGCAACGGCGGCTACGACTACGCCATCGATCACCGCAACGTCGGCGTGGACTACGCGGTGCCGCCGTCGGCGCTGGACGCGATGTCGGTGCTCGGCGCCACCGTCAACCGCTACCCGAACCTGGACAAGGAGCGCTACGCGCAACTGGACTTCGACCACGACGTGGCCTGGGGGCCGATCACCAAGCTGCGCGCCGGGGTCAAGGCCACGCGCCACAGCACCGCGCAGGACATGTACTACGACAGCTTCCCCGCAGACCCGAACACCACGCTGGCCGCGGTCTATGGCGGCGGCACGCCCGGCGGCTATCTGGACGGCCTGTCGGTCAGCGACGACATGCGCCATTGGCCGCGGCAAAGCCCTGGCGCGCTGGTGGACTACGTCGGCGGCCTGCCCGGCAGCGACACGCTCGCGCCCAGCTACGGCAGCAGCTTCGACGTGGTCGAGCGCAACCGTGCCGCGTATCTGCAGGCGGATTTTTCCGGCTACAACTACCGCGGCAACATCGGCGTGCGCTACGTCAACACCCGCGACGCGATCGGCGGCTACCAGTACGACGGCAGCGCCTATGCGCCGGTGCGCTACAACAAGTCCTACGGCGAATGGCTGCCCTCGCTGAACTTCGCCTACGACCTGTCCGATGCGCTGATCCTACGCGTGGCCGCGGCCAAGGTGATCGCGCGGCCGCGCTATGCCGACCTCACGCCCTACGTCAACGCCGACGACAACAAGCTCACCGCCAGCAGCGGCAATCCCGCGCTTGATCCGTATCGCTCCACCAATTACGGCGCGTCGCTGGAATGGTATTTCGCGCCCAACAGCGTGCTCGCCGGCGAGCTGTTCTACCGCGACATCTCCAACTACATCCTGCAGACCCTGGTGCAGCAACCGCTGCACAACAACACCTACAACCGCGAGGACATCTATGAGGTGACGCTGCCGCAGAATTCCGGCGCGGCCAAGGTCAAGGGCGTGTCGCTGAGCTACCAGCAGGAACTGGGCGGCGGCTTCGGCGTGGCGGCGAACTACACCTACTCCAAGGCCGATACCCAGGGCGACTACAACCTGCCCTACAACTCCAAGAACAGCTACAACCTCAGCCCCTACTTCGAGAAAGGGCCATGGGAGGCGCGGCTGACCCTAGGCTGGCGCTCGGCCTACTTCACCCAGATCGGGCGCCTGGGCGCGAACCAGATGACCGACGACTTCACCCAGCTCGATGCGTCGGTGTCCTACGCCATCACCGACAAGGTCAAGCTGCAGCTGGAAGGCACCAACCTGCTCGACGAGACCTATTACAGCTACGTCGGCCAGGAGAGCCAGCCCTACTATCTGTACAAGAACGGGCGCGGCTACATGCTCAGCGTGCACTTCACGCTATAACCGCGGGGATGGCGGCGGCCGCACGGGCCGCCGCTGTTGTCGCAGGCATCGGCGCTCCGCCGGCTCGTCATCGCGGCACCAGCGAGCGTCGCTGCGACGGCGCTTGCGGTCGCTACCGGCGGCTTCGCGACCGCTTCGTCTTTCTGTCGCGGCTGAAGCCGCTCCTACAGAAGCCGCACCGCTCGCTCCTGTAGGAGCGGCTTCAGCCGCGACAGGAGAACGGCAACGCCGATGATGCCGTATCGCACCGATTCCGGACGCGAGGTTTTCCAGGGTCCTTTCAGCGGCGACGGACGGTCCCCGACACGCCGCGCGCCGCGATGCCATGTTCCCATCTCGCCAATGCAGCCCGCGCGCCGCGAGCGCTAGCGCTGCTGCTGCAGGAACCAGTTCGCCGCGCCGATCACTCCGAGCTGGCCGTGCTCCACCAGCTTCACCGGGATCTGCTCCAGCGCCGGGCGCATCGCGCCCTTGTTCAAATAGCGCTCGACGAAGCTGCTGGCGGCCAGGAACTCGCCGATCTGCGGCAGGAAGCCGCCGGCCAGGTAGATGCCGCTCTGAATGCCGTACAGCAACGCCATGTCGCCGACCACACTGCCGAGCAGGCCGCAGAACGCCGACAGCGCTTCGTGCGCCAGCGGATCGTTGCCGGCCAGCGCCGCCGCGGTGACCTCGCTGGGCGCGGCATGCGCCGGCGCGGCATCGTGCAGTTCGCACAACACCTTATAGAGATTGAGCAGACCGGGACCGGACAGCAGGTGTTCCACCGGTACATAGCTGCGCGTGCGCAGCAGCCGCTGCGCGATCGCCATCTCCAGTTCGCTGCCGATCGGCAGGGCCGCGTGTCCGGCTTCGGTGGCCAGCACGACGGCGCCGCCATTGGTCGGAATCCACACCGCCGCGCCGAGCCCGGTGCCCGGGCCGATGACCAGCGCCGGTCCGCGCTGCGCCTTGCGTGGGCCGGTCAGATGCAACACTTCGCTGGCATCCATCGACGAGGCCGCATAGGCCACCGCCTCGAAATCGTTGACCAGATGCAGCGCCTGCATGCCCAGCCGCTCGCGGATCTCCGGCGGCGACAGGCTCCACGGCAGGTTGGTGGTGATCACCCTGCCGTCTTCCAGCGCATAGCCGGCGCTGGCGATCACGCCACGGGTCGGCGCCGGACCCGGCACGCCGGACAGGAACTCGCCGATGATCTCGGTCAGGCCCGGATAGTCGGCGCAGCGGTACTTGCGATAGTCCAGCACCTTGACCGTCTGCACGCTGTCGCTGGCGTCGCCGCGCGACACCAGGCCGATACGCACATGGGTACCGCCGACGTCGGCGGCGATGAAAGGCTCGGCGCGCGGTCCGGCCGCTGCCACTGGTGAACTGCTTGCGGACACGTATTCTCCCGTTGCGCCCCACAGGGCGCAGCCGATGGGCCTGTTGATCGATCGAGTTTCAGACCACCTTGACAACGTTGTCAAGATGAAATTCACCCAAATGTCGCTCTACCGTCACTGCTTCCACGATAAGCCATCACGGCCGATTCGTCGCGCTATTCCGACAGGACACCGACATTGCCGATGGAACGCCTGAAAGCCGGTACAAACGGCGTGCGAAAATTCGCCGCAATGCACAAATTCTGGGATACAGGTCGTGCTGTTGCGCGTCGCAGCCCAGCATACATGCCGCCACGACCGCGCCACCCGACCATGTTCTAGGCACGGATTTCCTTTGCTGGACAAAGACCTACGCAGCTAACCGGAAACTAAGCGGATTCATCTTCGACACCTGCCGTCGCATCCGTGCCGAGAATTGTCAAAATACCGTGAAGTAAGTGTTGACAACGCTGTCAACGCTATACCAGACTCGGTCGCATACAAGTTTTACATCTTCAAGACACGCCTCGTTCAGGGACACGGGACAGCGGTGCATCGCGATCCAGTGCCTGGCAGGCAGCGCCCAGCAGGTTCGCTGGCGCAGCCCGCAACGAAGGCAAACGGCTCCAACGCCGGTGCACGGAACGGGAGGGACTCCCGCCCGCGCATCAGGCAACTGCACCTTGCACGGTTTTGCTGGATTTGGTTGTCACTCAACAGGAAACAAGGAAGGACCGGCGCCCTCGGTGCCGCCGGCCGGCTACTTCCGCGTCAACGACCGGACGACGCGCACCGAAACGCGATACGCGCAGCCACCGCAAGGTGCAGCGCAATCAACAGGCCGGGCAGCGGCCAGCACGCCGGAACATCGGTTGGCACCTCATGCCCATGTACTAACCCAGAGGTTTAGCCAATGAATAGCCGCACCACCACGTTAGCCATCAGCATCATGGCCGCGCTGTACCTGTCCGGTAATGCTATGGCGCAGGAAGCACCCGCTTCCGGCGCAGAGTCGAAGAACGTCCAGGAACTGGACACCATCACCGTCACCGGCTACCGCGCCTCGCTGGAGAAGAGCCAGGCGGTCAAGCGCTCGGCCAACTCCATCGTCGACGCGATCAGCGCCGAGGACATCGGCAAGTTCCCGGACACCAATGCCGCCGAGTCGCTGGCGCACCTGCCGGGCATCAGCGTGGACCGCCAGTTCGGCGAAGGCGAGAAGGTCAGCATCAACGGCACCGATCCGGCGCTGAACCGCGTGCTGCTCAACGGCCAGACCATCGCCTCGGGCGACTGGGGCGGCAACCCGTCCGACACCAGCGGCCGTACCTTCAACTACACCCTGCTGTCGCCGGAAATCATCGGCCTGATGGAGGTCTACAAGACCCCAGAAGCGCGCATCGACGAAGGCTCGATCGGCGGCACCGTAATCGTGCACACCCGCAAGCCGCTGGACCTGCCGAAGAACACCATCCGCGGCTCGGTCGGCTACAACTACAACGACCGCTCGGAAGAAGGCAACCCGCGCGGCTCGGCGCTGTGGAGCTGGAAGAACGACGACGAGACCTTCGGCGCGTTGATCTCCGCCACCCACGACAAGCAGGACATCTCGCGCGCCGGCATCGAGTTCTTCGGCTACGGCACCGGCGAAAACATCCCCGCCACCGCCAACATCACGGGCGACGGTGGTAACGTTGCTACTGCCAAGATTCCAGCCGGCATCAACAGCGCCTACTTCCAGCAGACCCGCGAGCGCAACGGCCTGCAGGGCGCGCTGCAGTGGAAGCCGAACGAGCAGAACGAGTTCAACCTGACCGGCATCTACATCAAGGGCAAGTACAACAACTTCAGCGAATCGCGCTACGTCTGTACTTCCTGCGGATCGCCCTCGACTGCAGATCCGAGCGTGAGCATCAATAATCAGCGGTTGGTGACCCAGGCCAATGTTGAGAATGGCTACATCACCTCTGCGACCGTTTCCGACGGCAGCCTGGCGCAGCCCTATGCCCAGCTCGACACCAACTATCGCGAAAGCACCGTCACCACCAAGAGCGTGAACCTGCGCCACGACTGGTACGGCGACAACTGGGTGTTCACCACCCAGGCCGGCACCACCAAGGCCACCGGCGGCAAGAACCCCGAGTACCTGATGAAGTTCCTGCTGCAGGACGGCGGCTACAACTTCAACTACGACGGCAGCCACACCGGCGTCACCTACGACAACAACAGCGCGTCCAACTGGGGCCTGGCCTCCGGCCAGCAGGCCGGCGGCCTCGAGTACACCACCACCGAAGACAAGGAAAAGTACTTCCAGTTCGATGCGGCCCGCGATCTGCAATGGGGCCCGTTCAACAAGGTGCTGGTGGGCTACAAGTACATCAACCACGACAACGGCCAGAACTCGCGCGGCAACGCGATCTTCGCCAACCAGGACGTGCTGCTGACCGGCTTCAACCCGGGCACCACGCCGGGCGGCCTGTACGACGGCCTGGGCGCAAGTGGCGACCTGGTCAACTGGCCGACCGCCAACCTCAACTCGGTGCTCAAGTATCTGAAGGGGCTGCCGCAGGCGGCGCTGACGCCCAAGTTCGGCCAGATCTACGACGTCAAGGAAATCACCAGCGACCTGTACGCGCAGATGAACTTCGAAGCCGGCAAGTTCCGCGGCAACGTCGGCCTGCGCTACGCCGACACCAAGGACAAGTCGCAGTACTACCAGACCAGCGATGGCGGCACGACCTACGCGTTCCAGCAGGTCAGCAACGAGTACAAGAAGCCGCTGCCCAGCTTCAACATCGCCTATGACCTGGACGACACCAAGGTGCTGCGCTTCTCCGCGGCCAAGGTGATGGCACGCCCGCGCTACAGCGACCTGGCCGGTTCGTTCTCGCTCAACAGCACCAGCGGCGACCTGACCGCCAGCGGCGGCAACCCGGACCTGAAGCCGTACGAGTCGACCAACTACGACCTGGCCGCCGAATGGTACTTCGCTCCGTCCAGCATGCTGTCGGCCGAGGTGTTCTATCGGGATATCGGCTCGTACATCGTCAGCACCACGACCACAGAGATCCTCAGCGATCCGACCAACAACATCGTCAACCAGCCGTACAGCGTGACCCGCCCGGTCAACGCCACCGGCGCCAAGGTCAAGGGCGCATCGCTGAACTACCAGCAGGCGTTCGGCTACGGCTTCGGCCTGCAGGCGAACTACACCTACGCCGAGTCCAGCTCCGAGGACGGCCTGAACCTGCCGTACCTGTCGCGCAACACCTACAACGTGATCCCGTACTGGGAAAACGGTCCGTGGATGGTGCGGGTCAACTACAGCTACCGCTCCAAGTACTTCACCCAGATCGGCCGCCTGGATTCGAAGGTCTTCACCGACGAGTACAAGCAGCTCGACCTGACCGCCTCGTACGAGATCAACGACTGGATGAGCGTCAGCGTCAGCGCCACCAACCTGCTCGACTCCACGTACTACTGGTACAACGAGGTCAAGTACGCGCCGATCGGCATGTACAAGAACGGCCGCGGCTACCAGGCGCAGCTGAACTTCAAGTTCTGATGTAGGACTGGCGCGCCACCGACCCTCCACGGTGGCGCGCCCTTTTTTTGCCCGGCGTTTTCGTTTGCGCCGGCATCGCGTTTTCTACAGAGGAGTGCAGTTCCATGACGTCCGAGACCCGCCTGCGCGCGGACCGATCCCGCCACGCCGGAGCTGTACGCAAGACTCTGGCAAGCAGCTTTTCCCTCATTCTCGCGTTGGCGGCCATGCCCGCCTGCGCCGCGGATGCGCCGTCGCCGACCGCGCCCACCGCCACCACCCTCAGTCCCGAACAGATCGATCAGCAGTGGCTGCAGGCCACCGCCAAGTACGCGCCCGAGCGCGCGCGACTGGTGCGCGAAGCCGATGCCGGCGCGCGCAAGGGACCGTTCCGCCCGGACTGGGCCTCGCTGAAGAACTACCGTTCGCCCGGCTGGTACGACAACGCCAAGTTCGGCATCTTCATCCACTGGGGCGTGTTCTCGGTGCCGGCCTTCGGCAACGAGTGGTACTCGCGCAACATGTACCAACCCAACGCCAAGGACAGCCAGGACTACGCGCACCATCGCGAGAAGTACGGCGCGCAGTCCACCTTCGGCTACAAGGACCTGATCCCGCTGTTCACCGCGCCCAAGTTCGACCCGCAGGGCTGGGCCAAGCTGTTCCGCGCCGCCGGCGCGCGCTACGTGGTGCCGGTGGCCGAACACCACGACGGCTTCGCGATGTACGACTCGCAGCTGTCGGACTGGACCGCGACCAAGATGGGTCCCAAGCGCGACGTGATCGGCGAGCTGTCCAAGGCGATCCGCGCCGAAGGCCTGCATTTCGGCCTGTCCTCGCACCGCGCCGAGCACAACTGGTTCTTCGACGGCGGCCGCACCTTCGACTCGGACGTTAACGATCCGCGCTACGCCGGCCTGTACGGGCCGGCGCAGATCCGTTTGCCGGGCAAGGACGATGCCGACGTCGTCAACGACTGGACGCCGGTGTCGCAGGCGTGGCTGGACGACTGGCTGGCGCGTACCACCGAGCTGATCGACCGCTACAACCCGGAGCTGATCTACTTCGACTGGTGGATCGCGCACCCGACCTTCCGCAGCACCTTGCCGACCATGCTGTCGTACTACTACAACCACGGCGCCGCGCGCGGCGATGGGGTGGTGGTGAACTACAAGCTCGGCGCGTTCCCGGAAGGCGCCGGCACGCTGGACATCGAGCGCGGCCAGCTTACCGGCATCCATCCGACCCACTGGCAGACCGACACCTCGGTCAGCAACGCCTCGTGGGGCTACGTGGAGAACGACACCTACAAGACCCCGACCTTCATCGTGCACATGCTGGTGGACGTGGTCAGCAAGAACGGCAACCTGATGCTCAACATCGGTCCGCGCGCCGACGGCTCGATCCCCGATACCGAACGCGACATCCTGCTGTCGATCGGCAAGTGGCTGAAGACCAACGGCGAGGCGATCTACGACAGCCAGCCGTGGCGCACCTATGGCGAAGGCCCCACCGAAGTGGTCGGCGGCACCTTCCAGGACACCAAGACCAAGCCCTACACCGCCGAGGATTTCCGCTTCACCACCGGCCACGGCGCGCTGTACGCGATCGAGCTGGGCTGGCCGGCCGGCGGCAAGGCGGTGATCCGCACGCTCACGCCCGCCGACGGCGTGCGCGGCGTGACCCTGCTCGCCACCGGCAAGAAGGTGCCGTTCGAACAGCGCGCCGACGGCCTGCACCTGACCCTGCCGGCCAAGCCGGCCGGCGAACACGCCTACGTGTTCCGCATCGACCTGCCCTCCCCCACTTCCACCCGCTGACGGATATTCCCCCGATGATGAAGCGATTCGCAGGGCTGCTGCTTGCCCTGGCCATGGTCTGTACCCCCGCCATGGCCAAGAACCCGACCGCGCTGTTCTATCTGATGAGCACGCAGAAATCGACCAACTCGTTCCTGGCCAACGTCGACAAGATCGACGTGGTGGTGCCGACCTGGTACGGCGTGGACCAGAACGGCCTGGTCAGCGGCACCCCCAACGCGTACATCTACGACATCGCCAAGCGCAAGCAGCTGCGGGTGATGCCGATCCTGTCGATGACCACCGGCCGCGAAGGCTTCCACAAGCTGATGCACGACGAGGATGCGAAGAAGCGCATGATCGGCTCGCTGCTGATCCACGGCAAAAAGAACGGCTACTACGGCTTCCAGTTCGATTTCGAGAACATCGCCTGGACCGACCGCGACGCCTATACGCTGATGGTCAAGCAGACCGCAGACGCGCTGCACAAGGCCGGCTTCAAGATGTCGGTGGCGGTGGTGCCGAACGCGCCGGGCTACGCCGAAGGCGGGCAGTTCTCCAAGTGGATGTGGGAATACTGGCGCGGCGCCTACGACCTGAAGGCGCTCGGCCAGGCGGTGGATCTGGTCAGCCTGATGACCTACGACCAGCACACCCGCTGGACCACGCCCGGCCCGGTCGACGGCATGGTGTGGATGAAGAAGCACCTGGACTACGCGCTGACCCAGGTGCCGAAGGAGAAGCTGTCGCTGGGCATCGCCACCTACGGCTATCGCTGGTACACCGGCAACCCGGTGAAGGAAGACGGCACCGAGGCGTCCAACATCGCGGCGACCTACATCGACGCCGACGAGTCCTTCCCGCTGGCGATCGAGCAGAACGCCACCGTGCAGTGGGATGCGCAGGAGCAGGAGTCGTGGTTCTATTTCTACCGCGACGACATGCGCGAGTGGGTGTTCCGCCCGGATGCGCGCAGCTTCCGCGCGCGCTACGACATGGTCAAGCAATACGGCCTGGAAGGCTTCAGCTGCTGGGTGCTGGGCGCCGAGGATCCGAAGGTGTGGGACGAGCTGCCGACCGCATCGCGCTGATCCGTTACGCGCCGATCCACTACGATAGGCGTCCGCACAGCACGAGGTAGACCGAATGATTGCAGCAGGTGCACGCCAGCGCACGCCACACCGCCCGACGACCGCCCCGGCGGGCGCCGCGGCGGCGTCCCGCACCACGTGGCTGGGGCTTGCCCTGTTCGCCCTCGTTGCCGTACTGAGCGGCTGCGACCGCAAGGCCCCCGCAGCGGCGGACACCGCCAAGCCCGCCGCTGCGCCCGCACCGGTTGCGCCGAAACCGGTCAGCACCGCACCGTTGCCGCTGATTCCGGCACCGGCGCAGGCCAAGCGCGGCAGCGCCACGCTGACCATCGGCACCGGCAGCACGCTGTCGGTGCCGACCGACGACGAGGCGGCCATGCGCGTGGCCCGGCAACTGGCCACGCTGCTGGAAAAGACCCGCGGCCTGTCGCTGGAGGTGCGCGCCGAGACCATTCCGGCCAACGGCGCCATCCGCCTGCAGATGAACCCCAACGCCCCCGTGGAAGCGCCGGAAGGCTACGGGCTGGACGTGGACGGCAGCACCATGCTGATCCAGGCGCGCGACGAGCGCGGCCTGTTCTACGGCGCGATGAGCGCCTGGCAGCTGCTCACCCCCGATGCCGGCAAGGGCGAAGTGGACGTGCCCGAGGTCAAGATCCGCGACTGGCCGCGCTTCGGCTGGCGCGGCCTGCTGCTCGACGTGGCCCGCCATTTCCACAGCCCGGACACGGTCAAGCACGTCATCGATGCGATGGCCGAGCACAAGCTCAACGTGCTGCACCTGCACCTGACCGACGACCAGGGCTGGCGCATCGAGATCAAGCGCTATCCCAAGCTCACCGAGATCGGCGCCTGGCGCACCCCGCCTGGCGCCGGTACGCAAGGCGTGCCGGAAAGCTACGGCGGCTTCTACACCCAGGACCAGATCCGCGACCTGGTGGCCTACGCCGCCGCGCGGCACATCACCATCGTGCCGGAGCTGGACATGCCCGGGCACGCGCAGGCGGCGGTGGCGGCGTATCCGGAACTGGTCGGCGTGACCCGGCAGCGGCCGAAGGTGTCGGTGGACTGGGGCGTCAATCCCTACCTGTTCAATACCGACGAAAAGAGCATGACCTTCATCCAGGGCGTGCTCGACGAGGTGCTGCAGCTGTTCCCTTCGCAGTACATCCACATCGGCGGCGACGAAGCGGTCAAGGACCAGTGGGAGCGTTCGCCGGCGGTGCGCGCGCAGATGCGCAAGCTCGGAGTCAAGGACGCGCACGCGATGCAGGGCTGGTTCAACCAGCAACTGTCCGACTACCTGACCAAGCACGACCGGCGCCTGATCGGCTGGGACGAGATCCTGGAAGGCGGCCTGCCGGCCAGCGCGTCGGTGATGTCGTGGCGCGGCGTCGATGGCGCGGTGGCCGCGGCCAAGCAAGGCCACGACGTGGTGCTGGTGCCGGCCGGCTGGCTGTACCTGGACAACCTGCAGAGCGCACGCAACGACGAGCCCAACGGGCGGCTGGCGGTGCTGCCGCTGCAGAAGGTCTACGAGTTCGATCCGGTCCCGGCCGCGCTCAACGCCGAGGAAGCCAAGCACGTGCTCGGCGCGCAGGCCGCGCTGTGGGCCGAATACATTCCCTCGGCCTGGCATATCGACCACGCGCTGTTCCCGCGCCTGGGCGCGCTGGCCGAGGCGGCGTGGTCGCCGTCGGCGGCGCGCGGCTGGGACGGCTTCCTGCAACGCCTGCCGGCGCAGCTCAACCGCTACCGCGCGCTGGGCATCGACTACGGCGACGGCGCGTTCGCGCCGGACATCGCCATCCAGGGCGGCGACAACGCCGCGCTGGACAGCGGCAAGGCCAGCATCGCGCTCGGCAACCAGGCCAAGTTCGGCAGCTTCCGCTACACCACCGACGGCAGCGAGCCCAAGGCCGACTCGCCGCGTTACGACAAGCCATTCGACGTGACCCTGCCGGTCACCGTACGCGCGGCCACCTTCGCCGACGACGGCAGCGTGCTGGCCGCGCCGCGCACCCGCATCCTCGACCGCCCCGGCCTGCTCAGCCGCGACACCCAGGGCCTGGGTTCCTGCGCCGACGGCAGCCTGGGTCTGCGCGTGCCGCTGCTGCCGGACATGTCGGGCAAGGACACGCCGGTGTTCAACATCGACCTGTTCGGCAGCTGCTGGCGCTACGCCGACGCGCGCCTGGACGGCATCGCCCGCATCCGCATCGATGCCGCGCGGCTGGCGCGCAACTACGGGCTGGCGCACGAGCAGGTCAAGGTCAAGCAATACCCGGCCAGGACCGCGCACGGCGAACTGGAAGTGCGCCTGGGCGATTGCAAGGGCAAGCTGCTGGCGCGGATCCCGCTGCCGGGCGGCAAGGCGCTGGGCGAGCAGTTCTCGCTGGAAGCGCCGCTGCCCAAGCAGACCGGCACGCACGACCTGTGCCTGCGCTCGACCGCCCGCATCAACGGCCCGTACTACGCCATCGGCGCCGTCCACCTGATCGAAACCACCGCGCAGGCGCCCCCCGCCGCCGCGCGTTGACCCTGGAGACCCACGCATGACCCAGCCGCACCGCCGTTCCCGTTCCGCGCCGCACCTGCGCCTTCCCGCCCGGCTCGGGCTGCTGCTGGCGCTGGGCCTGCCCACGCTGGGCCAGGCCGCGGTGCCGACGACGCTGCCGCTGCAACAGGGCTGGCAGGTGCGGCTGGCGCCGGGCGAGGTGCGCGCCAAGGAATTCCCGAAGGCCGCGCAGTGGCTGCCGGCGCAGGTGCCGGGCACGGTGCAGACCGACCTGATCGCCGCCGGGGTGGTGCCCGATCCGTTCTATCGCGACAACGAGGCCAAGATCCAGTGGGCCGGGTTGAGCGACTGGCAATACCAGACCCGCTTCAAGGCCGACGCCGCGCTGCTCGCGCGCGAGCACGTGGAGCTGGTGTTCGACGGCCTGGACACCTTCGCCGAGGTCTACCTCAACGGCAAGAAACTGCTCGCCGCCGACAACATGTTCCGGCAGTGGCGGGTAGACGCCAAGCCGCTGCTCAAGCGCGGCGACAACGTGCTGGAAGTGCGGCTGTACTCGCCGATCAAGAAGCTCCAGCCGTGGCTGGCCAAGCAGCCGTACGCGCTGCCCGGCGCCTACGACTCGGCCTTCGGCGACGAACCCGTCGCCCGGCACAGCTCCACCTACGTGCGCAAGGCGCCGTACACCTTCGGCTGGGACTGGGGCCCGCGCATCGTCACCGCCGGCATCTGGCAGGACGTGCGGGTGGAAGCCTGGGACGCGCTGCGCGTGGAAGGCCTGCACATCGCCCAGCAACGCGTCGATGCGGACGCGGCGCAACTGCTCGCGCAACTGGAGGTGCAGGCCGGCCGCAGCGGCGAGGTGCAGTTGGAGCTGGACGTGCTCGGCCCCGATGGCCAGCGCGTGGCGCAGCTGAGCCAGAAGGCGGTGCTCGACCCCGGCAGCAACACGCTCACCGTGCCGGTGCGCATCGCCAAGCCGCAGCGCTGGTTCCCGGCCGGCTACGGCAAGCAGGATCTGTACACGTTCAAGGCGCGCATCCGCGACGCCGCCGGCGACAGCTACGCCACCGAGCGCGTCACCGGCCTGCGCAGCGTCGAACTGCGCCGCGACAAGGACCAGTGGGGCAAGGGCTTCGCGATCGTGGTCAACGGCATCCCGGTGTTCGCCAAGGGCGCCAACCTGATCCCGTTCGACAGCTTCCCAAGCCGGGTCGATGCGGCGCGCATGCGCGGCATCATGCAATCGGCGCGCGACGCCAACATGAACATGCTGCGCATGTGGGGCGGCGGCCACTACCAGCCGGACAGCTTCTACGAGGACGCCGACCGCCTGGGCATCATGATCTGGCAGGACTTCATGTTCGGCGGCGCGATCCCGCCCTACGACGTGGCGTTCCGCGAGAACACCCGCGCCGAGGCCGAAGCGCAGGTCAAGCGCCTGGGCGACCACCCCAGCATCGTGATCTGGTGCGGCAACAACGAAGTGCAGACCGGCTGGGAAAACTGGGGCGACCGGGTCAAGTTCAAGCAATCGATCGATCCGGAAGAACGCAGCCGCATCGAGCGCGGCATGACCACGCTGTTCGGTACCGTGCTGCGCGAGGCGGTCAGCAAGTACGACAGCGACACCCCGTACTGGGCGACCTCGCCCGGCACCGATTTCGACGGCGGCGCCGACCAGCCCGACGACGGCGACATGCACTACTGGAAGGTGTGGGGCGGCCCGGCGCTGCCGGTCACCGAATACCTCAACGTGACCCCGCGCTTCATGTCCGAGTACGGCCTGCAGTCGTTCCCGGAGATGCGCACCATCCGCGCCTTCGCCGAACCCGGCGACCTGCAGCCGGAATCGCCGGTGATGCGCGCGCACCAGAAGTTCGACAAGGGCAACGGCAACCAGCGCCTGCTGCTGTACATCCGCCGCGAATTCGGCGAGCCCAAGGACTTCGAGAGCTTCGTCTACCTGAGCCAGCTGATGCAGGCCGAAGGCATCGCCCTGGCCGCCGAGCACCTGCGCGCGTCGCGGCCGCAGTCGATGGGAACGCTCTACTGGCAGCTCAACGACGTGTGGCCGGGCGCATCCTGGTCGAGCCTGGACTACTTCGGCCGCTGGAAGGCGCTGCACTACCACGCCAAGCGCTTCTACGCGCCGGAGTTGATCGCCGCGCTGCGCAACGACAAGGGCCAGACCGAGGTGACGCTGGTCTCCGATCGCACCGTGCCGCTGGCCGCGCGCTGGCGCATGCGGGTGATGGACGTGTCCGGCAAGGTGCTGAGCAAGAGCGAGAAGCCGGTGACCCTGGCGCCGCTGTCCAGCGTGCGGGTGGGCAGCTTCAGCGATGCGCAGCTGCTGCGCCGCGCCGATCCCAAGCGCAGCTTTGCGGTGTTCGAACTGCTCGACGGCGCGCGCGTGCTGTCGCGCAACCTGGTGTTCTTCGATGCGGCCAAGCACCTGCATCTGCCCAGCCCCGACATTCGCAGCGAACTGCGTGCCGACGGCGATGGCTATGCGCTGACCCTGACCAGCGCCACGCTGGCGCGCGAGGTGTGGCTGGCGTTCGGCGACCTGGATGCCACGCTGTCCGACAACGCCTTCGACCTGTTGCCGGGCGAGCCGCTGACCGTGCACGTGCGCAGTAACGCGACGCTGGAGCAGCTGCGCAGCGCCTTGCAGGTGCGCAATCTGGCCGACACGCTGGCCGGTGCGCCGGCCGAGCCGGTGGAGGCGAAGTGATGCGCATCCCGATGTCCGATGCGCGCGCAATGTTGTGGGAGGGACTTCAGTCCCGACGCGGCCTTACCGAAAAAGCGTCGGGACTGAAGTCCCTCCCACAAAAGCCGCTGCCCCTTGGATTGTGTCTGCTCGCGCTGCTTGCCGCCCCGCTCGCGCATGCCGACGACGCCGAGGACCGCGCCGCCTCGCTGGTGGCGAAGATGACGCGCGAGGAAAAGGTCGCGCAGGCGATGAACGATGCGCCGGCGATTCCGCGCCTGGGCGTGCCGGCCTACGAATGGTGGAGCGAGGGCCTGCACGGCATCGCCCGCAACGGCTACGCCACCGTGTTCCCGCAGGCGATCGGCCTGGCCGCCACCTGGAACACGGCCCTGCTCGAGCAGGTCGGCACCGTGACCTCGACCGAGGCGCGCGCCAAGTTCAACCTTGCCGGGCGCCCCGGCAAGGATCATCCGCGCTACGCCGGGCTGACCATCTGGTCGCCGAACATCAACATCTTCCGCGACCCGCGCTGGGGCCGCGGCATGGAGACCTACGGCGAGGACCCCTACCTCACCGGGCAACTGGCGGTGGGCTTCATCCACGGCCTGCAGGGCGACGACCTCAGCCACCCGCGCACCATCGCCACGCCCAAGCACATCGCCGTGCACAGCGGCCCGGAACCCGGCCGCCACGGCTTCGACGTGGACGTGTCGCCGCGCGACCTGGAAGCGACCTATACCCCGGCCTTCCGCGCCGCCATCGTCGATGGCCGCGCCGGCTCGGTGATGTGCGCCTACAACTCGCTGCATGGCACCCCGGCCTGCGCCGCCGACTGGCTGCTCAACGGCCGCCTGCGCGGCGACTGGGGCTTCAAGGGCTTCGTCGTCTCCGACTGCGACGCGCTCGACGACATGACCCAGTTCCATTATTTCCGCGCCGACAACGCCGGCTCGTCCGCTGCCGCGCTCAAGGCCGGCCACGACCTCAACTGCGGCCACGCCTATGCCGAACTGGGCCAGGCGATCGAACGCGGCGACGCCGACGAAGCCCTGCTCGACCAGTCGCTGGTGCGCCTGTTCGCCGCGCGCTACCGGCTCGGCGAACTGCAGCCGCAGCGCAAGGACCCGTACGCGCGGCTCGGCGCCAAGGACGTGGACAGCGCCGCACACCGCGCGCTGGCACTGCAGGCCGCGCAGCAATCGCTGGTGCTGCTGCAGAACCGCAACGCCACCCTGCCGCTGAAACCGGGCCTGCGCCTGGCGGTGATCGGCCCCAATGCCGACGCGCTGGCCGCGCTGGAAGCCAACTACCAGGGCACCTCGGCCGCGCCGGTGACGCCGCTGCTGGGCCTGCGCGAGCGCTTCGGCGCCGCGAACGTGAGCTACGCGCAAGGCGCCCCGCTCGCCGCCGGCGTGCCCGGCATGATCCCCGAGACCGCCCTGCGCAGCGACGGCAAGCCCGGCCTGCGTGGCGAGTATTTCGACAACGTCGATCTGGCCGGCAATCCGCGCACGCAGCGCCAGGACCGCGTGGTCAGCTTCAACTGGGACCAGGTGGCGCCGGCCAAGGGCGTGGACAAGGACCGCTACTCGGTGCGCTGGAGCGGTGAACTGCTGCCGCCCGGACCGGGCGACTACACCCTGGCGGTGCGCGTGGCGCGCTGCTTCGATTGCGCCGGCCACGATCCGGTGCGGCTGTACATCGACGACAAGCTGGTCGTCGCCGGCAACGCCGAAGACAAGCACCTGCCGGCCGGCATGCACAACGCCGACGGCCGCAACGTCGAGACCGTGCTGCACTTCGACGACACGCGCCCGCGCCGCATCCGCCTGGAACTGGAGCACCGCGGCCAGGACCAGGGCCTGCGCCTGGAATGGCTGGCACCGGCCGCACCGCAACTGGCCGAAGCCGAACGCGCGGTGGCGCAAGCCGATGCGGTGGTCGCCTTCGTCGGCCTGTCGCCGGACGTGGAAGGCGAGGAACTGCGCATCGACGTGCCCGGCTTCGACGGCGGCGACCGCAACGACCTGGCCCTGCCCGCGGCGCAGCAGGCGCTGCTGGAACGCGCCAAGGCCAGCGGCAAGCCGCTCGTGGTGGTGCTGATGAGCGGCAGCGCGGTGGCCTTGAACTGGGCCAAGCAGCATGCCGATGCGATCGTCGTGGCGTGGTATCCGGGACAGTCCGGCGGCACCGCGATCGCGCAGGCGCTGGCCGGCGACGTCAACCCGGGCGGCCGCCTGCCGGTGACCTTCTACCGCTCCACCAAGGACCTGCCGGCCTACGTCAGCTACGACATGAAGGGCCGCACCTACCGCTACTTCAAGGGCGAGCCGCTGTTCGCGTTCGGCAGCGGGCTGAGCTACACCAGCTTCGCCTACACCGCGCCGCAGCTGTCGACCACGACGCTGCAGGCCGGCACCAACCTGCAGGTCCGCACGCAGGTCCGCAACAGCGGCACGCGCGCCGGCGACGAGGTGGTGCAGGTGTACCTGGAATACCCGCAACGCGCGCAATCGCCGCTGCGCACCCTGGTCGGCTTCCAGCGGGTGACGCTGCAGCCGGGCGAGTCGCGCGAGGTGCAATTCGAATTGACGCCGCGGCAGCTGAGCGATGTCGATCGCGCCGGCCAGCGCGCGGTGCAGCCTGGCGACTACCGCGTGTTCGTCGGCGGCGGCCAGCCCGGCACCGGGGCGCCAGGCGACGGGACCGCGTTTTCGATCCAGGGCAGCGCGCCCATCCCGCGGTAACCAGCGAATGCGCCGCACCATCGCTTCCTGTAGGAGCGGCTTCAGCCGCGACCGGGCGTTACCGGTAACACCCGGTCGCGGCTGAAGCCGCTCCTACAGAAAAGCAAAGCAATGCGCCCACACGTATAGACCAGACCAGGAGTCACCCATGCCTTCCCGCCGCGATGTCCTCCAGTTGCTCGGCAGCGCCGCCGGCGCCGGCCTGCTCGCCAGCGCCGTACCCGGCTTCGCCGCGAGCGGCGCAGCGGCGGCAGGCCTGCCCAGCAAGCGCCCAGCGCCGGCGCAACGGCGCTTCGTCAGCGCCGCGGTGGAAAAGCACCTGCGCACGGTCAAGGCCGGCATCGGCGATCCGCGCCTGGCCTGGCTGTTCGAGAACTGCTATCCGAACACGCTCGACACCACCGTGGAAATCGGCACCCGCAACGGCAAGCCGGACACCTTCGTCATCACCGGCGACATCGAGGCGCTGTGGCTGCGCGATTCCTCGGCGCAGGTGCATCCGTACGTCCCGCTGGCCAAACGCGACCCGGCGCTGCGGCGCATGTTCCATGGCCTGATCCAGCGCCAGGCGGCCTGCATCCAGCTCGACCCCTACGCCAATGCGTTCCTGCCCGACGGCAAGAGCCAGCGCCTGAAATGGTCGGTGGCCGACATCACCGAGATGAAGCCCGGCGTCGGCGAGCGCAAGTGGGAAGTGGATTCGCTGTGCTACCCGATCCGCCTGGCGCACGAATACTGGCGCGCCAGCGGCGACACCGCCCCGTTCGACGACGACTGGCGCGCGGCGATGCACGTGGTGGTCAAGACCTTCCGCGAGCAGCAGCGCCTGCACGACCGCGGCCCCTACACGTTCCAGCGCCCCTCGCCGCTGGCCACCGAAACCCTGGTGCTGGAGGGCTACGGCCAGCCGACCAAGCCCAACGGCATGATCCACTCGATGTTCCGCCCGTCCGACGACGCCTGCCTGTACCCGCTGTTCGTACCGGCCAACCTGTTCGCGGTGACCTCGCTGCGGCAGCTGGCGACGATGAGCGAAGCCTTGCACCACGATGCCGCCTTCGCCGCCGAATGCCGCGCGCTGGCCGACCAGGTCGAGACCGCCACGCGCCAGTTCGGGCAGATGCGCGATGCCGATGGGCAAGCGTTCTGGGCCTACGAAGTGGACGGCTACGGCAACCAGTTGTTCATCGACGACGCCAACGCGCCGGGCCTGCTGAGCCTGGCCTACCTGGGCTGCTGCGACCGCCGCGACCCGCTGTTCCTGCGCACCCGCCAGCTGGCGTGGAGCGAGCGCAACCCGTACTTCTACCGCGGCCGCGCCGCCGAGGGCGTGGGCAGTCCGCACAGCGGCATGGGCACGATCTGGCCGATGTCGATCATGCAGTACGCACTGGCCAGCGACGACGACGCGCAGATCCGCCAATGCCTGGCCTGGCTGAAAAGCACCGACGCCGGCAGCGGCTTCATGCACGAAGCCTTCGACAAGGACGACCCGAGCAAATTCACCCGCGACTGGTTCGCCTGGGCCAACACCTTGTTCGGCGAACTGATCGTCGACCTGCACCAGCGCAAACCGCATCTTCTGAAAGCCTGACCACCCCCAGCGCCCCCTGTAGGAGCGGCTTCAGCCGCGACCGGATCTGACCGGTAACGCCAAGGTCGCGGCTGAAGCCGCTCCTACAGAAACACCATTCCCTCTCAGCTGCACACACCGAGGACAGCACCATGGCCACACGACGCGGTTTCCTGCAGGGCGCCATCGCCCTGGCCCTGTTCGGCAGCAGCGGCATCGCCCGCCTGGCGCAAGCGCGCGCCGGCAGCTACGCCCTCCCCGCCGACGCCCGCGCCAAGGCCGAACTCACCCGCCACGTCGACGTGTTCATCGGCACCGGCGGCCACGGCCACACCTTCCCCGGCGCCACGCTGCCGTTCGGCATGGTGCAGCTGAGCCCGGACACCTACAACGCGGTGTGGGATTCGTGCTCCGGCTACCACGAGTCCGATGGCTCGATCATGGGCTTCTCGCACACCCACCTGTCCGGCACCGGCGTCGGCGACCTGCTCGATTTCCTGGTCGTCCCCGCCACCGGCGACGTCAAGCTGGTCCCCGGCACGCTGGAAGATCCGGACGCCGGCTACCGCTCGCGCTACGACCACGCCGACGAAGCCGCCTCGCCCGGCTACTACCGGGTGCGCCTGAAGGACAGCGGCGTGCACGCCGAGCTGACCGCCACCGCCCGCGCCGGCCTGCACCGCTACCACTTCCCCAAGGGCAAGCCCGCGCACCTGCTGCTGGACCTGTGCCATGGCATGCAGGACAAGCCGGAGATCGCGACCCGGGTCAGCGACGCGCAACTGCGCATCGTCGATGCGCGCACCCTGACCGGCGGGCGCCGCGTGTACCAGTGGGCGACCGGCCGCTACCTCTACTTCGCCATGCGCCTGTCGCGGCCGTTCGCCAAGGCCCAGCTCTACTCAGAAGACCAGCCACTGGCCGCCGACGCGCACCAGGCCGACGGCACCCATCTGAAGGTGGCGCTGCACTACCCCGACGCCGCCGACGCGCCGCTGCTGGTCAAGGTCGGCATCTCCGCGGTCAGCGCCGAGAACGCCCTGGCCAACCTCGACGCCGAACTGCCCGACTTCGATTTCGCGCGCGTGCACGCCGCCGCCGTGGCCGCGTGGGAGAAGGAACTGGCGCGCGTGCGCATCGACAGCGACGACGACGCGCAACAGCGCATCTTCTACACCGGCCTGTACCACAGCCTGCTCGCGCCCACCCTGTTCAGCGACACCGACGGCCGCTACCGCGGCATGGACCTGCAGGTGCACCAGGCGCCCGCCGGCTACCACAACTACAGCACCTACTCGCTGTGGGACACCTACCGCGCGCTGCACCCGTTGCTGACGTTGGTGCAACCCGAACGCGTGCCCGACCTGGTGCAGTGCCTGGTGCGCGGCGCCAACGAATGCCCGGACGGCGTCGGCATCTGGCCGCTGCAGGGCGTGGAAACCGGCTGCATGATCGGTTACCACTCCGCCGTGGTGCTGGCCGAAGCGCACGCCAAGGGCTTCACCGGCATCGACTACGCCGCCGCCTGGCCGGCCTACCGCAAGCGCGCGATGGACGACACCACGCACGGCCTGGACGAATACCGCAAGCGCGGCTACATCCCCAGCGATACGGTGGACGAAGCGGTCAGCCGCACCCTCGAATACGCCTACGACGACTGGGCAGTGGCACACCTGGCGCAGGCCGCCGGCGCCACCAAGGAGGCGAGCGCCCTGCGCGAACGCTCGCGCAACTACCGCAACGTGTTCAACCGCAAAAGCGGCTTCGTGCAGCCGCGGCTGAGCAACGGCGACTGGGCTGCCCCGTTCGATCCGCGCGCGATGGGCCACATGGCGAAATGGCGCGACTTCACCGAATCCAACGCCTGGCAGGCCACCTTCCTCAACCAGCACGACCTGTACGGCTACATGGACCTGTTCGGCGGCCGCGACGGTTTCGTCGCCAAGCTCGACGAACTGTTCTCCACCAGCTCCGAATTGCCGGCCGACGCCCCGCCGGACATCGACGGCATGGTCGGCCAGTACGCGCACGGCAACGAGCCCAGCCACCACGTGGCCTACCTGTTCGCCTACGCCGGGCAGCCGTACAAGACCCAGGCGATGGTGCGGCGGCTGCTGCGCGAGCAATACCACGACGCGCGCAACGGCCTGTCCGGCAACGAGGACTGCGGGCAGATGAGCGCCTGGTTCGTGCTCAGCGCGCTGGGCTTCTACGCCGTGGACCCGGTCAGCGCCACCTACGTGCTCGGCAGCCCGCTGTTCAAGCGCGCCGACGTCGATGTCGGCAACGGCCGCACCCTCAGCGTCGTCGCCCACGGCAACAGCGCGGCCAACGTCTACATCCAGCGCGCCCGCTGGAACGGCAAGCCGTACACGCGCAGCTGGCTGCGCCACGCCGACCTCGCCGCCGGCGGCACCCTGGAACTGGAGATGGGGCCGAAGCCGAATCCCGCCTTCGGCGCAGCCAAGGAAGACCTGCCGCCCTCGTTCGTTTGAGACACACCGCTCCCCTGTAGGAGCGGCTTCAGCCGCGACCGAGACTCTCCGGTAGCACTCGGTCACGGCTAATGGCCCGAGGCCACCCAGAGCCGCTCCTACAAAAAAAGCCCAACGTCACCACCGCCAGAGACCCCCACATGCTGCGTAGCTCCCTGTCCGCCCTTGCCCTGTCGCTCCTGTTGTCCCTCCCGGCATCCGCACAGCCGACGCACGCAGCCACGCCCTGGCCCGCCTTCGCCACCCAGGGCGAGCACTTCACCCGCGACGGCAAGCCGTACCAGATCATTTCCGGCGCCATCCACTTCCAGCGCATCCCGCGCGCCTACTGGAAGGACCGCCTGCAGAAAGCGCGCGCCATGGGCCTGAACACCGTGGAGACCTACGTGTTCTGGAACCTGGTCGAACCGCGCCAGGGCCAGTTCGACTTCAGCGGCAACAACGACCTGGCCGCCTTCATCGACGAAGCCGCCGCGCAAGGCCTCAACGTCATCCTGCGTCCCGGCCCCTACGTCTGCGCCGAGTGGGAAGCCGGCGGCTACCCCGCCTGGCTGTTCGCCGAACCGGGCATGCGCGTGCGCAGCCAGGACCCGCGCTTCCTCGCCGCCAGCCAGGCCTACCTCGACGCCGTCGCCGCGCAGGTCAAACCCAAGCTCAACCGCAACGGCGGCCCCATCATCGCCGTGCAGGTCGAGAACGAATACGGCTCCTACGACGACGACCACGTCTACATGCAGGCCAACCGCGCCATGTTCGTCAAGGCCGGCTTCGACAAGGCCCTGCTGTTCACCGCCGACGGCGCCGACGTGCTGGCCAACGGCACCCTGCCCGACACCCTGGCGGTAGTGAACTTCGGCCCCGGCGAAGCCGAAAAAGCGTTCCAGAGCCTGGCCAAGTTCCGCCCCGGCCAACCGCAGATGGTGGGCGAATACTGGGCCGGCTGGTTCGACCAGTGGGGCGACAAACACGCCAACACCGACGCCACCAAGCAGGCCAGCGAATTCGAATGGATCCTGCGCCAGGGCCATTCCGCGAACATCTACATGTTCGTCGGCGGCACCAGCTTCGGCTTCATGAACGGCGCCAACTTCCAGAAGAACGCCAGCGACCACTACGCCCCGCAGACCACCAGCTACGACTACGACGCCGTGCTGGACGAAGCCGGCCGGCCCACGCCCAAGTTCGCCCTGTTCCGCGACGCCATCACCCGCGTCACCGGCGTACAGCCGCCCGCGTTGCCGAAGCCGATCCGCTTCGCCGACCTGCCCGCCACCCCGCTGCGCGAATCCGCCTCGCTGTGGGACAACCTGCCCACGCCGGCCGCCACCACCGACACCCCGCAACCGATGGAGCGCTACGGCCAGGCCTACGGCTACATCCTCTACCGCACCACCGTCACCGGCCCGCGCAAGGGCAGCCTGTACCTGGGCGAGGTGCGCGACTACGCCCGCGTCTACGTGGATCGTAAGTTGGCCGGCAGCGCCGAGCGCCGCCTGCAGCAGGTGGCCGTGGACGTGGACATCCCCGCCGGCACCCACACCGTGGACGTGCTGGTGGAAAACGGCGGCCGCATCAACTACGGCGCCCACCTGGCCGACGGCCACGCCGGCCTGGTCGACCCCGTGCTGCTCGACGGCAAGCCGCTGACCGGCTGGCAGACCTTCCCGCTGCCGATGGACGACCCGAGCAAGCTCACCGGCTGGACTACCGCCAAGGTCGACGGCCCCGCCTTCCACCGCGGCACCATCAAGATCGGCACGCCCACCGACACCTTCCTGGACATGCAGGCCTTCGGCAAAGGCTTCGCCTGGGCCAACGGCCACAACCTGGGCCGGCATTGGAAGATTGGGCCGCAGCGGGCGTTGTATTTCCCCGCGCCGATGCAGCGTAAAGGCGAAAACAGTGTGATCGTGTTCGATCTGGATAGTGCGGCGGATGCGCGCGTGCGTGGGCTTAAGGGGCAGGTTTGGAGTTCGCCGGGGAATTGAGCATCCCGGAACGCGCCATCCAATCTATCTGGATGGCGCGGTATCAAATCAATGCAAATTTCCCGTCGAATAGCAGTTAGCCATACAAGCCAGCCATGCGCGAAGAACTCGTTGTCATCTACCAGAACGGCACAGTAACGCCTCTCGTGCGAAGCGATAAATATTCGCCCAGCGTATTTGGCGGCCCGCTGGAAGCAGAGATCAGTGGCAACAGGTTTGCGACGCCACTGCACCATATCGCCACCGTCAATCACAACCAACTCCAAATCCTCAGCGAACCTCAGTGCATACGGGAAATACCTCTCGTATACGGGCTTTTCTATAGCGGCTGCGTGCTTGAGTACACATTCGAGCAAGGCAACATTGCTGTTCAGTCAATTGAGCCGAAAGAACCAACCGAGAATTGGCCCTACGCCAACTTCCCGGTTCTACTGCCGTATGTTCCGCTCGAGGTCGGCACGGTAATGGCTGAGTCATGGGAGCAGTTCTTGCGCCGGGCACCCAACTTACCTGGAGAGCAGCCATCTGAAGTTGTGGCACTGGTTCCCCCACCCGCAACACTCGGCTTCTCCATGTGGGGGCGCGACGGCGACGCGGAAGGCGTCACCATCGTGTTCGAGTGTTCGCTCAAGGAAAAGCGTGTCGCTGCTTACAACGTGTGCGGCTAACGGCAAAGGCTTCGCCTGGGCCAACGGCCACAACCTGAGCCGGCACTGGAACATCGGGCCGCAGCGGGCGTTGTATTTCCCGGCGCCGATGCAGCGTAAGGGCGAGAACAGCGTGATCGTGTTCGATCTGGATAGCGCGGCGGATGCGAGCGTGCATGGGGTTAAGGGGCAGGTTTGGAGTACGCCGGGCGGCTAAGCCCTCCCACGCGCCGCGCTATCAGATGCATTCGAATGGCGCGGCATTTCGGTCGTCCACCGCTCTCCAACCGACAAGTCCAGGAGTTCGACGATTTATGCAACCCAAAGCGCTATTTCTTGTCGTCGCTGCAGCCGTCTCGCTCACTGGCTGCGATGGATTCTTCAAGAGCAGGATTGTTGTATCGGACACTCCAGAAACCCGGAAATCGGTGGTAGACGCAGTTCGCAAGTATGCGATGGACGAGGGCTTTTCCTGCTCTTACCGAGAGGGAGCGGAACTCTTCTGCACCAGGACGCCTGTGCTAGTCATGGTCACAGTGCAGTCCGGCCAGATTGAGGTTTGCTACGACGCCCGGATGGCTGCATTCGAGAACGAAAAGTTCATGAGACGCATGGACGTGCTTAGAAAAAGGGTTGCCGTTGCTACAGGCCAGGCAAGGCTAGCCGCTGGACCACAAGACCTGCAATGCACCCCACTTTGAGCCCCACAACGGCCCTGCCGAAACGCGAGACATCCCTTCACCTGATTGGATACCGGCCGAAGATCCACTCGACGATCGCATCGAATCTGTCTCGATCGAGCAGGTGTCCACGATCGGCCTGGAGTTGAAGTCGCCGGCGACATTGGCCACGATCTGATGAGCAGGACACCTCAAAGCAAATTTCAGGAATCGCAATGCACGAACAATGGAACCGAATTGAAAGCCGCCTCGCCGAACTCGGATGCCTCGATGCGATCGCATTACGGCAGGGCACGGATCTGGCTGCGCTTCATGGCTTAGAGCACCACCTCGGCGTGGCACTGCCGGATTCGGTCAAGACTTTCTTGCTGACACACGACGGCCAAGACGGACCACGCCTCTTCTTCGGTCAGCAGCTTCTGTCAGTCGCTGGAATTCGCGCGCAATGGGACACCTGGCGCTCCATCGACGAAGCTGAAATGAACGCCGATTGCGCCGAATTCATGCGCTCAGACCCTGAAGGCGCCATCAAGCCCATGTACTGCAATCGAGCATGGATACCCCTCACCCATGATTGGGGTGGAAATCATCACGGCTTGGACTTCGACCCAGATATACAGGGCCATTCCGGTCAAATCATTGCCTTCGGTCGCGACGAAGACACAAAGGTACGCCTGGCGTCCGACTTTCAGAAATATGTAGAGGCATTAATTGAGTGGCTGCAGTCGGCCACGTGGGACGGCGAGTGGTTGGAGAACGCCGCTGCCTAACAGTTCATTCAGTTGGACGGCAGCGCCGAGCGCCGCCTGGAGCAGGTGGCCGTGGACGTGGACATCCCCGCCGGCCCCCACACCGTGGACGTGCTGGTGGAAAACGGCGGCCGCATCAACTACGGCGCTCATCTGCCCGACGGCCGCGCCGGCCTAGTCGACCCCGTCTTGCTCGACGGCAAGCCGCTGACCGGCTGGCAGACCTTCCCGCTGCCGATGGACGACCCGAGCAAACTCACCGGCTGGACCACCGCCAAGGTCGACGGCCCCGCCTTCCACCGCGGCACCGTCAAGATCGGCACGCCCACCGACACCTTCCTGGACATGCAGGCCTTCGGCAAAGGCTTCGCCTGGGCCAACGGCCACAACCTGGGGCGGCATTGGAACATCGGGCCGCAGCGGGCGTTGTATTTCCCGGCGCCGATGCAGCGGAAGGGCGAGAACAGTGTGATTGTGTTCGATCTGGATGGCGCGGCGGATGCGAGTGTGCGTGGGGTTAAGGGGCAGGTTTGGAGTGCGCCGAGCAATTGAGTTATCCGCGGAACGCGCTATCCAGTAAGTCTGGATGGCGCGGGATCAAACAACTTGTCTACAAATTAAGGCCGCCGGCGGTTCCGCCGAGTGGCCTTCAACTTGTGACGGCCGTCAACAAGTGGTAGCGTCGGTCTGGTGCGGGGATGCACTGGGGAATGGCCGTGGGGTTAGACGCAAGGATTGTGCGGCAGCGTGACTTGCGGAAGATCAAATTCAGGATGCGTGCTGCTCCGACAGGTAGCGGTATCGGTGCGCTACACATCTGTTTTACACACCATTTTTTCGCCGAACAGTAGTTAGGCCACCCAAGCAATGTCTAGCCCACGATTCAAAGCAACCCGTAGTGATGGCAGCGACGCTACTTCAGAGTTGCTATCTTTCGCCGGAGCAATTGGCCTCGAATCAGTCGTCGCGGGCAGATATAGTTTTTTGCTTTTGCTTGAACTATTTGGCGCAACTCAATCTGAAATGCTTAATCCGGCAAAAGTCGTGAGCCAAATTCGAGTTTTGGAGGGCGTTGAGGCGGCTAGAGGATTAAAAGCAGCCACCCCGTTCAAGCACCCGCCACTTCAAGGACTTTGGCATCAGCACTACCTTGAAGACGGGTTACCAAGCATGGCTCGCAATATTCAAAAAGGCATCGGTAAAT
This sequence comes from Xanthomonas sp. GW, assembly GCF_014236815.1. NCBI lineage: Bacteria > Pseudomonadati > Pseudomonadota > Gammaproteobacteria > Lysobacterales > Lysobacteraceae > Xanthomonas > Xanthomonas sp. GW. The sequence continues at coordinate 1,529,613 of NZ_CP051189.1, read as the reverse complement.
TTGGCCTTCCGTGGTTTAAGCAAAAGATTGCAGACGCAAAAGCCAGTGGCGAAGAAAGGTATGTCACGGAAGCCGATGTAGTGCAAATTGCACATGATGCAGTCGTGTCCAACTGGGAACGCCTTATAAATAACGAGGCGCTTACTGGCGAATGGCTCATTTTTGCTAAGCACGAAGGAAAGAACTACTATCTCAGCCTCGGAAAACACAATAGTGGCGATGACCTGCTGCGCTCTCAAATAAATGCAGTTTGCTTACAAGAGTTTCCATTTTTGCAAAACATCCTAGATGCATAGTTGTCGCAGCCATCGGCCTAACATGGCGCTCAACCTCGCCCCCTTCGGTCACTGGACGCTGCGCGATAAAGCCGCGCAGCGCCGGTTAGCTCTACGTTAGGCATCATAGGACTCAGTCATGTCACTCACAGAATCCGAAATTGAAGAACTCAAAAGGCGAACCAAGCAGTTCGCTGAGAACTATCCCGACATGGAGAGCCTAATCACATGCGGGAAAGTAAAATACAAATCTGGCTGGTATCAGATCAGCGATTCGGCAACTTTTGATCTTGTAAAGGACTATGTGACGGGTCTCAGGTCGTCAAATGATGGAAAGCTTCACGTCAAGTTGTCCAAGCCAAGCAAGCGACTTAAGTCACTAGCGGCCAAGTTGTAGCCGTGGCAATGATGCCTAACAGTTCAAGCCGAACCCACATCGGGCCGGCGCCAGAGTGTGCGCCTTCGGCTATATTCGCACCCAGTCGTCGCCCCGCTGCGGGTCGGCTTAATTCAGGCGTTAGAGCACTCAGGACACGTCATGGCTTCTGACAAGCTGGAACCACCGAAGTACAGCAAAGGCGACACCGCCCACGCCTTAACTAAGGCTGGCATATCGGCAATTCCAATAGTTGGAGGCCCAGGCGCTGAGCTGTTCCAGCACATTGTGCAACCGCCACTTGAGAAACGGCGCATTGAGTGGATGGAGTATGTAGGCGAGAAGCTCATTGAGTTAGAGCATCGCGGCGTTGACATTGGGAAGCTCAGCGAGAACGAAGAGTTTGTTTCGGCTGTTCTGCATGCTTCGCAGCTAGCAGTTCGCACTCACCGTCAAGAGAAGCGAGAGGCCCTTCGCAATGCTTTGTTCAACATTGCTTCTGGCAAGGCTCCCGAGGAATCCATACAGCAGATATTTCTTGAGTACATCGACGTCTTCTCAGACCTTCACGTGCAGCTACTCAAGTTCTTTCAGCAACCTCCAGACACGTCGAATGTAATGATGGGGGCGCTGTCGTCCGTAATAGAGCATGGGATGCCGAACCTAAGGGACAAAAGACAAGTGTACGGACAGGTATGGAACGATCTTGTTGCACGCGGACTTGTAGACAACGTCGGGTTGCAAGTGATGATGACTGGGCAGGGCTTAGTCGGGAAACGTACCACCGCCATTGGCGATGCTTTCCTTGACTTCATATCAGAGCCCGCGCTCTAACAATTCAAGCCGAACTGGCCTCGCCAGCCGGCTTAATTCGGGCGTTAAACCTAAAGGATGGAACTTCATGCCAGTTACTGATTTTAAATCAAAAAGCAGATTCGATGTATCTGAATATTTCAAAAGCAAGGCACTGGAAGATCTTGACGTATCAGAGCTAGCGTACGCCCACCTAAATCGCTTGAACGGAAAAGTCCACCTATCAAACTGCATAGTTTCATCCAGCCTGTACGACCTAATAGAAACAGCCCAGTCATCCTTCAATAATAACAGAACCAGAATATACACCCCACTCCTTTCATGCTTTGCAATACTAGATCAAATTGGAGGCGCATATGGCAACCACTCGAATTCGACGCAATATCAAGCGGGCATCAAGGTTGCCCTCGCCACATTCAGCAAATATGACAAAGATGAGATCGAGAAACTTTATTCGCTGAGAAACGGGCTGTACCATGATGGCAGCTTGGTTAACATAAGCAAAAACGGGAATGCCAAAGTAGTTTTTCGCTTATCCCCTGAAGCATCGAGCACCATCACCCATCCGACTACTGAATGGGACGGGATTTATCACGACTCCGTAACTCAGTACATCACAAAGATAAATACAAGAAAATTCAAGGAAGATATCGAAGATATAATTGAGCGATGCGCAACAGAGTTGCTCAATGGCACATTGACGATAAAAATAAGTGATCCACGTGAATTCTTTTATAAATTCCTTTTTGCATCACCACTTTAGGTCTAACAATTCATGCCGCTGCGCTGCTTGCGGAAGGGTTTGACGAACTGGGCGGCCATCAGCCGCGGCACCAGCCCCAGTTCCAGACACCGCCGCGCCCAGTGATGGGCACCGGAAAACGCTTCCATGGCCACCACGGTTCCCGGCGCCAGCTGCGCCAGCCAGGCGATGAACGCCTCGCGCCGCAGTTCGCGACGTTGCAGAACGTGGCCGCCCTCGTCCATGCTGCACGTGGAAAACAGGAGCTTTGCCAGGTCGATGCCGATGGTTATAGTGCCCATGGGAGTCTTCTCCGCTGCGTTGATTGAGGTGCAAACCAATCATGGCCCACGAGGCCGAACGGCTGGGCCGTCGGCGGGGAAGTCTCCTTTTTACTCATTCAAGCCGACGCCTTCCGCGCGGCTTACTTAGGCGTCAGGTCTCAATGAGCAATAAGGTCGTGAAGTGGAAGAGGTGGCTTGACGTGGCGAGTCACGACTGTGCGAACGTACTCCTTAGTAGAGACATGTTTCGCGATCTGCACAGGATGATAGAGAAAAATCCGAAGATGCAGCAGGCCGACTACTTTCACGAGTACATGGAAGATACGTATGTAGCGCACGTTCTAATGATGGTTCGGAAACATCTAAAGCGTAGTTCAGACAGCATCTCTCTAGCTGCACTAGCAAGTGACTTGCACGCCAATAGGGCGGTGGCGCCAGACACTAATTTCACTGATGAGATTCGGATAAAGCTCGACCAATTCGAGCAGAACGCAAAGAAGCTTGAGAGCTTTGCGGACCGTGTAATTGCGCATAGCGACAAGAGAAAGCCATCCTACACACCGACTTTCGATGACGTTGAGAAGGCCATCGACGCAATGGATAAGCTTTGTGTCCAGTGCTCTTCTGCACTCGCCGTTGACTACAACGCAACTTGCAAACCGACAGTGCAGTACGGCTGGTTGATGATATTCAGGGAGATGGGCATTGAGACCTAAAAAATTTCTTCCAAGCCGAATCCGCTTCGCGGCTCGGATTAATTCAAGCGCCGGACCTAAAAGAAGATGAATTCATACCTGAGCGCATTACTACAAGGGTCAACGCCCATAGCTCTATGGGGAGCGGTGCTTTCCACGCTGCTTGCTATAGTCAAGATTTTGGAGATCTGGCGCGCGCGCGTTCGAATCGAAGTTGGGTACAAATTCACGAGCGACGAATACATCGGAAACGAGGTAATCATTCGTAACCTCGGCGCCACTCCGCTGATCATTACGTACTGGGAGCTTGTATGGTGCAAGCGCAAGCTTTTCAGGTGGGAGCAGTCCCACAGCATGGATTCAGAGGAGAACATTGAGGACATTAAGCTTGGCGCGCACTCCAGCGTCAAGCTATCCTTCGCCGAGATCCAGCATTTCAGTACCAGCCCAGCGGCCCTTAAGGGGCGCACAATCTACCTGCGGTTATACCTTGCTGGCCGGCCTCGCCCAATCAAACGGAAATTATATGAGTAATGGTGCCAGACCAATAATCGCATGCAGCCTACGTCTTTGCCTTTGCTGCGCCACGGAAAATCCGCGACTGATGCGCGGCGCCAGTCCTCAACAGACTTCTTCAGGATATACAGCCCATTTTTCACAGCGCGACTTAGCTAAGGCACCAGGACCGTGATCAATCAAAAATTTAACCGTGTGAAAAATAAAATCAAGGTATACGCCGCTTTCGCCTTTGCAGGGTATTTTCTTCCGACAGCCGCCTCGGCAGCTGAGGTCCCGATGTCAGCTGAATATGCATTTCAAAAGGCTTCTACGGTGCTCATTGACATGGGTGCTATGCCAACCTTCCGAGACAAGGAGCTTTTGATCATTAAGACCGATCCGGTGCAAGTAAAGCTTACACCTGATCAAGCAGATTGCGGAAAGATGTTCGGCATTCCATACCTGAAAGACAAGCGCACCAAGACTGCCGCAACCTATCAGGTAGTCATTAAGCCTATTGATGAAACCAGTTCAGATATTTCTGTAAAGATCACACTCGACGGATACATGGACGTCAATGAGGGCGCGCCGTTCTTCATTGAAAAGACCCGAGACAAGAACAAGGTTCTCACATGCTCCTCCAAGGGGTGGCTGGAGGCACAACTCATCGAGCACGTTCAGGCACCATGACCCACGGCTCCGCAGGCTTGGAGGAACAACCGATGATGGAAGGGAAGAGCAAGCTCGATCGTAAAAGGTCGCTAGCGAACATTGTTGTTCAACATCTCATGTCGCTAGGTCACACAGCATCGGTCGTGGAAGGCCGTACAAACTCTTGCGGTCACAAGGACAAGATTCTTGTCGACAGCTCAATAGGTTTCGTGCACCTGACAGCTTCAAATAACTTGGAGCCTGGCGGCAGTATCCTTTCATCTGACATTGAGGAGGGGAGTCAGCAATTTCTTGCAGATAAATCGTTTGTGGCCTATGGCTGGAACACAAAGGACCGGCGAACTATAGTCATGGTTGTGCCGATAGCCGCCGTCCTCGGCAACAAGTCAATGACTAAGGACCAGATCAGGTCGGCCAGCATTCGTGAGTACAGCCTAGTACTTAGGCAGAGCGGCTGACAATTCATTCAAACCGAACTCGCTAAAGCTCACCTTCGCGTTACAGCCCAAACCAAGTTGACATCCATAAAAACCAGTAGCACCATTCCCTCCAAGGAGCGTAGAAACTCCTCACACAGCGGCACCCACCTCCGTCAAACCGGTGGGTTTTTTGTGCCTGTTCGCAGGCACACTCCGACGCGCTGCCTGCGTCGGGAGGGCGGCGAATACAACACCCTTCGGGGAAATAAGCCCGCCGGCTGTGTGCGGTTTCTAACCTCCCGACATCCCGTCGCCGTTCGGCGCGGGTTCCTGTCTGCCAAGGAGGCTGTGCCATGCGTCAACCGTCCCCGTAGCGTCCCCACCCGCCCCACGCCTGCCCGCAACCGTGCAACGCGCCAACCGAAGCCCGGTCCCGCGCCCGAGCCGGCCGGCTTCCTGCGTTACATCGAGCCACCGTTCACGCCGATGATGTCGGTTGAAGACGCCGCGGCCGCCATCGCCGCCGAGCTGGCCCGCCCGCCACGCGCGCCCCGCCGCCCTCGCCCGCCGCAGACCTGCACCGTGGGCTGCGGCCACTCCGCCAGCGGCAAGCGCACGCCCGCGCTGCGCCTGGGCGGCCGCTGGATGGAGGAACTGGGCTTTGCCATCGGCAGTACGCTGCGCGTGCAGGTGCGCGACGGCGAACTGGTGGTGAGCGTGGCCCGCGAAGACTGACGCGGCCATCGCCCACCACGCACCGGAGGATCGCTGAGATGGCGTGCAACCGCTTTGTCTTCGGCATCACCCTCGACCAGGCCGATGCGCTCGACGGCCTGATCCGCACCATCGCCGCGCATGGCGACATCCTCGCCGCCGGCACGGCGCCCTATCTGGATCCCCGCACGCTGCCCGCGCTGGGAGAGGCCATCTACACCGCCGCCCGCGCGGCGCGCGGCATCCTGGATCAGGTGGGCGCGCAAGCGCTCAAGGACACGACCGCCCGGTAGGCGGTGAACCACGCGGCGAACGGAAACAGGGCCCTTGTGCTGCGGGGTCCGCTCCCTCGCAACACGCACCGCAGCGCCACGCCGGCAGCCGCCCTCACAGAGACCGGCTTGGGCCTGCCTGCTGTTGCGTGGTCTGCTGCTGCGTCATCTCCACCTGCTGCTGGCGCACCTGCTCCACCTTGATCTGCTCGGCCTGCACCAGGCTCTGTTCTGCTGGCTGCTGGGCCGCCTCGCGCCCATCCACGCGGGCGTGGAAGAACGGCAGCTTGTCGCCGAACGGCGCGTAGACCGCCAGCACGCTCTCGGCCCCATCCTTGCCCAGCGCGCCAGTGACCCGGTCCACCCGCTTCACCAGTGGGTCCTCGGCCTGTTGCTTGTAGAGCGCGGCGGTGACGTTGCGACTTTCCTCCTCGTTCCAGTTCCCGGTTCCGCTGACCCAAGAATGGATCGTCTGGTAGGTGGAGTGGTCTGAATGCGCGGGATTGTCGGCCAGCATCGGACCCTGCGCGCTCTTCTCCTGCGCCGGCTCGGCCTCCTGCTGCTTGCTGCGGCCCGGTGCGGTGACCAAGACCGTGGCCAGCGTCGGCACGTGCGCCACAGCAGACTGGCTCAACTCAGCCTTGGCCTGGCGCAACTCCTCCGGGGTGGTCAACGCGACTTGGTGGGCGACCCCGTCCTGTCCGATCTGGTAGTGAACAATCGGGCTGTCGTAGCCGTATTGCCCCTGCTCGTTCGGCTTCAACTGCTGCATCATCGGGCCGGTGAGGCCTTCGGCTTCCTTTGTCCGCTGGGTGGCAAGCTTCACCGCCTCCAAGTTGTTTTCCTGGGCGTTGAGGTCGACGCCGGCGGCGCGGTAGCGATGCAGGAGTTCGTTGTGCTCCATCTGCGCGGCCGTCGGCGCGGGGCGCGCTTCGATGGCCGCCAAGGTTTCTTGGGCACGCTCAAGGGACGGCTGGCGCATCTGGTTGGTGAGCTCCAGCTCCACCGCAAGGTTGCCACTGGCCACCCCGTCCTTCCCGGCCCATTGCCCCTCAGCAGTGCGCTGGTAAAGCTGACCGTCGTGGCCTTGCATCTGATCCTGCTTGGCCCGGGCATTCTCCACCGCGGCGGGCACCCTCACGCCGTAGTCCTGCCCGCGCTGGGCGGCATGGCTTTCCAGATAGGCCTGGGCGATGGCCTCGCGGCCGGTGGCGACGTTGTTCTCGATGCGCGCCAGGGCTTCCTGGTTCAGGCGCTGCGCCTGTTCCGGTGTAGCGGCCTGCGGCTCATAGACGCCATGATCGTTGGCACCCGACACGCCTGTCTTGACCTGGCGCTCCCAAGACTCGGTGGTCGGATTGCGCTGCCAGTTCTGGTTGTCGAGGCCCGTCCGGTCGCCGGCCTGGGCCGGGAGATTGAACGGATCCTGCGGCGGGGGCGCTTTGCCCAGCGCGAACTCGGCGGCCTTGGCATTCGCCATGGCGCCCAGCTCCTGCGATTTGACGTAACTGGCTCCCACCGGTCCCTGAGCAGGAGTATCGCGCCCATCGGGCGTGCGGTCGAACGCGCCTTGGCGCTCCCAATCCCGCCCGTTGAACTGCCACTCCACCCCGGCCTTGTCGGCCTGGTGGAAGATGTCGCGGTTCTCGTTGAGGTCGACGGCCTTGTCGAAGGCCTTGCTCATCAAGATGGCATCGCCCACCACCAGCGCCGAGGGCACGAACCCGCTGCTGCTGCCCAGCGCAGCCGCCGTCGCCGCACCGCCGGCCCAGCCACCAACGTTGCGTGCAATGGCGTGATCGACCTCCGACTGCGCGGCCGTGGTGTTGCCCTGCTCCATCAGCGCCGAGGCGGTGCGCGCGGTCATGACGGCGTCCGCGCCGGTCGCCAGGAGTCCGCCGGCACGGGTCAGGCCGCGGGCGGACGCCTCGCCCATCAGTAGCTGCATGGCGACTTCGCCGCGCTGGCCGCGGGGAACACGGAGGTTGCGTGCAGCTTCCTCGCCCAAGGTGTTCTCGATCACCGCCACGCCGCCCGGCGACAGGGTCAAGCGGCCGTCGTGGTAGGCGTTTGAGATGGCCTGGGATAGACCATGGCGCTGGAGTTCGACCGCGCCACCACGGGTCAAAGGATTGGGGACGCTCTGAATGTGCTGGAGGGTACTCACCACACGGCCTTCGGTGTGGGTCACCGCTACCCAGCCGTGATCAACCGGCGCGTAGCCTTGCAGGCCCTGGAGTTGCGCTGCATTGGCCTGCCCATACGCAACTTCGTTGCGGAAGAAGTTCTGGACACTCGGACGGATGTCGTCGGCTCGAAGACCAAGCGGCGCGTTGGTGTGCAAGTCTCCGTTGACGAGACCCACGCGCACTGTGTCGCGGAGCGTTTCCACGCGGCCGGCGATTCTTCCCAATGCATCTGGATCGCCTGATAGGGCCTTCATACCGTCAGGGGTTTGCTCAAGGCGCCCCAAACGATCAATCAGCCCATTCTGGTAGTCGGAGATGGGCCCACCACTATGCGGCGTGGTGCCCAAGGTCTTTGCAAACGCTGGATCGGCCGGTAGAAAGATCCGGTTCTCGGGAGAATGGATGTCGAAATACCCTGCGCCCGATAGCGCCTTGAGAAGCTGGTTTCGCTCCAGCGTCTGCTGCTCAATGGCGTGATGGTCTTGGAAAACAGGCCCGTTTCGAGGCATGAATTAGGCTCCTTCCTGGTCGCCGCTCTGCACTGCTAGATGTCCGAAGCGTCGATGAACCACAGGCCGTCGGCGTCGGTATTGGTCTCAATGCCTGCTGCAGCGGCTGCATCCTTGAATACTCGGTCGCAGAAGATCCTACCGGTGTAAGGCGTCTTAAATACATGCGCCGAACCAAGTCGTTCGCGATCGAACGTGATGCTTGCGCCGCCGGTCAGGTCGTAGAACTTGCCGTTGACGAAGTCTTCGGTGGTATCGATGAAGAGATTGGACGCTTCTTCGTTCAGCGCATCAATTTCTTGGATTACATCGCAGAGCAGGTGGCGCGGTCCCTTCGAGCCGTCGGCCAAGCGGTAGTCCACCTCTGCGAACGCAAACGCGTTGGAATCGACCGAGACCATGACCTGATGAAGTCGTTCCGACACCAACCAATAACCACTGAAACCGGGTTCCAGGTCTTTTGGCGGAAGGCCTTTGCTGGGGTTGTAGACCAAACGTGGGGTTTCGCACAGCGGCGGGAAGCCGCCACCTTGGGGCTTCAGAATCAGGCGCGGTGGCGACAGCAAACGGTCGAGGTTCTCAAACACAACGCCATTCACTGGGCCATTGATGGTGCCTGCTTCGAGGATGAAAAACTCCCCGGGCTTAGGCTGGTTGTGCGTTGTCGATTCCATACGTTACATCCCGTCCGCGCGCCTCTCGGCTGGTCAGGAAAAGCTTAACTCCAACGTCTGGCCCGGTCCAACCCATCAGGTGACCAAATCGCCCTAAGCACCTGCGTGCGCATGCCGGCTACTTCTCCAGATCTTGCAGCAACCTGTCGATATCGCGCTGGTCAGCCATCGCGCGGCTCCATTTCCAGGGTCACGATAGAGACGCAGCGCGGCGCCTCTCTCTGATCCGTACGGGCGATGACATACAAGCCAAGATTGCCGGCGGCCGCTCGATCGAAGTAGACCTCGGGCTTGAAACCCGGCGCATTCTTGCTGATGCCGAACCCTGCCGCGACCAACTGGTCATGTAGCGGCTTGAATGCGAACGCGCAGGCCTCCGACGGGCGCACCCTGATCTCGATGGTATGCCCGGGATGGCGGGCATAGGGCTTCCAAATGGCGATTTCGTAGCGGCCTGATCCGAGTGTTCCTTGGGCGCCGGTTCGCCGTCCTTCCGTGTCGGGTCGAAGCTCCAACCCCATCACTTGAGCGACATTTTCCGGCGCCATATCGGCCTGGGATTGAAGCGACTTCGCCACCTGAGCAATGGCTTGGAGCAAGGCGCTCGGCGTCAGTTCCGGGCCTTGCGGCAAGGGGGCAAAGCCTTCAACGGGGTTAGCCGCTGCACTGGCCTGATCGGCAGCCCGATCCGCGCTCTCCGCAGCCTTGTCCTGCTCGGCGAGCAACTCGGCCGTACTGGGCGGGCGTTCGTCCGCGGCCTTCTCTTCGGGTCGTTTGGCATCCGCTGGGATTTGCGTACAGGCCAACAGGCCCAACGACACCGCCAGGGAAACAACACTGCGAATCAGCAAGCGCAAGCTGGGCCTCCTTGTGGCTGAATGTCCGCAGCCAACCTAAGGGCTCTGGTTTCAGTCTAACTTTCTTTCTTCCAGAAACTGGGTAAGGTTGACTTCCTAAGTGAACGCGGCTCCGTTACAGCCCCTCGATCTGCACCTCGATCTTGGCGAAAAAGAACGTCATCACAAGTACCCAGGCCAGGTAGACCAGTGTGCGACGGATGGGCGCTCTATCTGCGGCCCGCATCATGCGGCATGCTCTGCAGCACACGTTGAAGCACCGTCGCTGCGGCCTGGGGCTTGCCGAGCGCAAGGCTGCACGCGGCCATGGTTCGCAATTTCGGCCGATCGGCCATCAGCCGTTCGACCTTGTAGTCAAGGCCAATGGCATCGTAGGCCAGCCATGCTGCGCCTTCTTCCATCAGGAAGCCGGCGTTGTGTTCTTCTTGGCCAGGGATCGGCGAGATCAGCAGCATCGGCTTGCCCAGTGCCAGGCACTCGGACACGGTGAGGCCGCCGGGCTTGGTGACGACCAGATCGGCAGCTGCCATGAGCTTGTGCATCTCGTCGGTGAAGCCCACCGCAATCATCCGGCCCGGATGGCGAAGCGCCAGCGCCGACAGCCTGGCGTGCGTTTCGGCATTGCGGCCCGCCACGGCGATTACCTGGAAATCGCTTGCCATGCCCAGTGCACGTTCGACCATGCTCGCAAGATCGCCAACGCCAGCGCCGCCCGACGCCATCAGAAGCGTGGAACGCGATGGCTCCAGACCCAGGGCGGCCGCGCAAGCGTCGCGCTCCAGCGTCGGCGCGTCAGGCTTCGAGAATGCTGGCATCACCGGAATTCCTGTGACGTGCACACGGTCGGCCGGAATGCCGCGTGCACGAAGCCGGAACGCGACCTCTTCGTTCGCCGCCAGGTAGCCGGTCATCTCGGGAACGAGCCACATGTTGTGCAGATCGTAGTCGGTGATCTGCAACCAGACGGGATAGTTGAGGTCAGCGTTTCTGCGTTCGCGCATCAGCAACTCGGCCGGCAGGAAGTGGGTGCAAATCACGGCATCGGGCTTCGCGTTTCGAATCTCGCGCAGCAACGCGCCGGTGCTCAGTCGCTCGATACCGCGGCGCAAGCGCTGCGACGCCGCGTGGTGCGGCGTGACGTCGCTGCGCTGATGCAGATACGACCACAGTTCGGGCGCGCGATTCACGAGCTGGATGTACCAATCGGTGTAGATACGGCGGAACGCCCCCGACACATGGGCCATGGTGTCGATATGTACAGCCGTGCACGAGGGAGCGAGAGAGGGCGCGGCGGCAGCAAGCGCCTGTGCTGCGCGCACGTGGCCATTGCCGGCGCTTACACTGAGGATCAGAACTTTGGTCATGGCTGGAGTCGGCGTGGTCGGTGTCGGGGATGAAACTGGGAAAACAGGGCGCAGAGTCTGAGGCATCCCCAGCTTTAGTTCTTGGCAATCAACATTGTGCAGCGACCTTGGTTTGCAAAAGCGCCCGCATGGCGCATCTTCACCGTTACCACACCAATGAGGATCGCCAACAACGGGGCCAGAGGAAATATCCATTTGAAGCACATATTCCTTCTGGCCCCACTGTTGAGCCCCGCTGTTGCCCTTAACGCCAGGTCGACTTACGGCACCAGATACCCGTTCACGTCCTCGGCGGTGCGCTGCATGTCGATCGCCAGCAGGTCCTTGAGGATCGCCGTGTGGCCGGATCCGGCAATCACCAGCAAACGGTGGCCGGGTTGCGCGGCCTTCTGCACGTTGGCATACATGCGGAAGTTGCGGTGCCACCAACTGGCCGCAGCGTCAGCACCGACAAAGCTGCCACCGGCATCCACCGCATTGGTGCTGATGTAGAGATTCTTGTTTTCGCGGTCGCGTGCGGGATCGTTCGTCAGGCGCAGCAGCTCGGCCAGCGGCAACGTCGATTGCTCGCGGTCGGCGCGCTCGGAAAGATTCTTGAACGTGGCATCCATCGTCGCCTGCATCGCCGGGTCGTTCGCCTTGATGTAATCGAACATCGGATCGGCCTCCCAGCCGACTTTACCTTCGTCGAAGCACGTCACTCCCGCAATCCCTGAGGCTTTGGCGACGCGGAAACCGATTTGGTGCACTTCGTTAGCCGGCAGGGTCGACTGGCCGTCGCGGTAGCGGGCAAAAGCGGCGTCGTATTTCGCCTGCTCGGATGGATCGCATTCCACCAGCACGTCGGTGGGACGGAACGCGGCTAGCCGCGCGGCAAGACCCGCGAGGTAGGCCTGATTGTCTTTCGACATCACGTCGGAGACCTTGAACTTCACCATGTCCCGCCCCGGATTTTCGAAGTGGAACGAGCCAAGCATCATCACTTTCGCCGGAGTGACGGGCGTCTGCGTCGCAGCGACAGCGAGCGCGGGCACCGTGGTCAGGCAAGCGGACAGAGCGGCGACAAAAAATCGGTGGGCGTTCAAGGTGCTTGCTCCAGGACGGTAAAGCCGATAGCGGCTCCGGCATTAAAGCACTCGTTCGCGCGTTGGGCATAGGGGTTGCTGTTCGCCGGCCTGGGCAGACGAAAAGCCGGCACGCCACCTCGCCGTTGTGCCGCTGCTTCTGTTACGACGCCCAAAGGACTCCGCGCTTTGCCGGCTACCCTCCCGCGCACAGCGCATCCGCAGGGCGACAGAACAAGCGCTCGCCACGGCTCAGACGATGCCGGGATGCTCGCACAGGGTCAGCGTGCACTTTCCTCTGAGATGCCGGGCGACACCCGGGAGATCCAGCCGGGATTGGCATGGCATGTGCGATCCCCCGCTCTGAGCTGGAACCAGTGCCGCACCTCCAAACGAAGCACCCATCCAGCAACCTCCTGTACCGGGGCACGCCAAGCGCACTCTGTCCCCGGCTTTCCTAGCCATTCAGGCCTTATAATTCTTTATGGAACCCAATCCCCACGCGCCGTCAGCCAGCTTTATCGATCTTATGATGGATGCCGTTTTTGCGGTGGATATTGAAGCCCACGTCGTCTTTGCGAGCGCTTCGTGCGAGCGAATTTTCGGGTATACGCCGAAGGAAATGATCGGCAAAAACATGTTCGACATGATGCTGCCTGAAGATCGCGAACTGACCCGCAACTCTCTGGTGGCGGTGATGGCAGGCCAGCCTCAGCTGCATTTCGAGAACCGGTACTTGCACAAGACTGGGAAAGTCGTCCACATCATGTGGTCAGCGCGCTGGTCGCCGGCCGATCAGTTGCGCATTGGCGTTGCGCGCGATATCACCGAACGCAAGCGATCCGAATCCTTGCAGTCTGCGCTCTACTCCATTTCCGAAGCAGCGCAAACCGCGGAAGATCTTCTCAAGTTATTCCAACGCATCCATCAGATCGTCGGCACACTCCTGCCCGCAGATAATTTCTCCGTGGCGCTCTACGACGATGAAACCGACCAACTCAGCTTCCCCTATCATGTGGATGAGCATCTGCAAACGCCAGAGCCTTTCAACCTGATCCCGGGGACGCTCTACGCCGAGATTATTCATACCGGCCAGCCGCTGCTGCTGACACCTGAGACGATGGTTGATCGCCTGAAAGTGCTGCGTCTCTCCTTTGGCAGGAATCCCTTCTCCTGGCTGGGTGTTCCACTCAAATCGCAGAAAGGGACAATTGGCCTGCTCATGGTCAAAAGCTATCCTGGTGGCGTCTGCTACAGCGAACAGGACCAGGAATTGCTGCAGTTCGTCTCGACTCAAATTGCCGCCGCCATCGAGCGCCAGCAAATGCAGGTTCGACTGCAATACATGGCGCAGTACGATCAACTGACCGCACTTCCCAATCGTGTTTTTTTCCACGATCGTCTGAAAGTTGCGCTGTCCGCGGCACGACGAGAGCAGGGGCAACTGTCTTTGCTCTATCTTGATCTGGATAAATTCAAACAGGTGAACGATGCACTGGGTCATCGCATCGGGGATCTATTGCTGAAAGAGGTCGCTATACGCCTGAAGCAATGCATTCGCGAATCGGACACCGTTGCTCGCGTCGGTGGCGATGAGTTTGTTGTTCTGCTCCGCGGGACCTCTTCACCGGAGAACGTAGCGCGGGTGTCGGAAAAAATCCGCGACGCTTTCGGTCATCCCTTTATTCTGGACGGCCACAGTTTGAACATCGCGCCGAGCATTGGGATCGCGCACTATCCTGAGCACGGCAATGACGAGCATCAGCTTCTCGAACATGCCGACAAAGCGATGTATTTTGTCAAAAATGTCAAAGGGAATTGACGGGTATCTGTCCACCATTGCGTGCCCGCATGCCAAAGCGCTCACACACGTGGCACAGCAGACCGCGATAGCCATGTCGATCTTCGTCGTCCAGGAGAATTGACCCCACGCTGGACGACATGCATCGGAATGCCTGGAAGCTCCATGCGCCGCCGACTCCGCATGGCAACTCACATGACGATGGGAAAGATCCAAACCTGCTCGTCGCCTACCGCGCATGCCGTCAGGCACTACCACGGCAACCCATGGGATTTGGTCGCTTAATTACCTGCGCCCCCTTTGTTCCTGGCGCATCAGGCGCTCGCCGAGACAAGGCCCCGCAACACCGTCTCGAGTTCCGTCGTGCCCTTCAGCGATGCCTCACAGCCGACTTCGAATTCGATCCAGTCATCGTTGAAACCGTCCAGCATCCGGATGCGCGGCTCTGGGTTGGCCATGCCTTGTGAGCGGAAAAGCGCGTCCCAGGTCGCCCGCGGTACCGGCTGCGCCACGACATCGCGCCCGAGCACCCGGCCCAAGGCGGCGGCCAGCGCCAACGGCGTGATGCGGCGCGGCCCTTCCAACTCGACCACCCGGCGTCCCTCCCAAACATCGCGCAGCATCCGAACCGCCATCGCGGCGACGTCTGCCGTCGCCACCATGGGCACCTGCTTGTCCAGCGGCTGCAGGAAGCTCGACACGACACCAAGCGAGCGCGCACCGTCGATGTCCCACGCGGTGTTCTCCATGAACCACGCGGCGCGCAGAAAGGCGACCGGCATGGGCAGCGCTTCAAAGGCGCGTTCCATGATCTGCAACTGGACCAGCAAACTGTCTTGCCTCGCCTGGGCGCCGATGGTGGAAAGCGCCACCACACGCTGCGGCCGTACCTGCTGCAGTGCCGTGACCAGCGCTGCGACATTGGCCCGGGTTTCGGCGTAGCCCGGCGCCGGATCGAACACGGGCGGCAAGAGCACGAACACGGCTTCGGCCCCGGCGAATGCGTCCGCCAACGCCGCGGCGTCGTCCATCGCGGCCAATGCCGTCTCGCAACCGAGACTGGCCCACGTCGATGCCTTGGTCGCGTCCCGCAGAACGGCGCGCACGGAAACGCCTTCGGTGAGCAACGCTCTGGCGATCCGACCACCGACCTGGCCGGTCACTCCGGTGATGACAAACATGGGGTTCTCCTGATGCCACGCGGGGTGCGTAGCGTTGAGCGGAAGTCTGGATACGAACTCCGCGAAAGGCGATAGCATGGGAGAAATCTTGTTCATGCGCGGCAGTCATCAATGGCAATGTTCGACCCGCAACTGCTCGAAGGCCTCGACGTCATGGCAGCCGTCGTCGACATGGCCAGCTTCAGCCGGGCCGGAGAAGCACTCGACATGTCCCAATCAGGCGTCAGCCGGGCCGTGGCGCGACTCGAAAGCAGGCTGGGCATCCGTGTCTTCGAGCGCAGCACCCGGTCCGTGCGTTTGACGGACGAGGGGCGCCGTTTCTATGAGCAGGTCATGCCATTGGTCGGTGCGCTCGAAGAGGCCACCAGCAGCGCCGCGGGAGGCACTGCCGCGGTACGCGGTCGGCTGCGCGTCAACATCGACCCATTCTTTTCCCGGCTGGTCCTTGGCCCCATGCTGGGCGCGTTTCTGGACAGTCATCCGGATCTCGAGGTGGAACTGCGCAGCCGGGACGACCTTGGCGACATGGTGACCGACGGGTTCGATCTGGCGATCCGTTTTGGTCATCCGCAATCCTCGTCGCTGGTGTCCCGCAAGTTGCTCGATACACGGGTGTTGACCGTCGCGTCGCCGTCCTATCTCCGACGCTACGGACGGCCGACCGATCCTCGCGAACTCGAGACAGGTCACCACCGGTGCATCCTGTTTCGTGACTCGATCACTGGTCGACCATTCCCCTGGGAATTCCACCAGCGCCGACGAAAGCTCACCGTCGCGGCCCGTGGCGCCTTGACTGTCAACGATGCCGGCACCCTCTACAGCACCTGCCTGGCTGGCCACGGCATCGCCCAGCTGTTCGAGCTGGGTGCCGAGAGTTACCTCGCCGGCAACAAGCTCGTGCCCTTGTTCCCTGATTGGCAGGACGAGCGCTTTCCACTGCACGCCTACTACCCCACCAGGCACCACGTCCCGGCCAAGACGCGGGCGCTGCTGGACTTCGTGGTCGGCCTGCTGCGGTGAGTTGGGGCCAGGCGACCCAGGCGAGGTGGTGACCGGCTGTAGAACAAAAGGGGACGGAGGCAATTGATCCCTAGCCCCCTACCCTTCGCCCGACAGGAGCAACAAGCATGGACTTACATGACCATCCCACCTTCGAGTGGGTGCAATTCCCGGAGGGGCACGCCAGATTTTCTGGCCTGGTTCGCGGCATCATGGATGAACAGGGCCATGAGACGTTCGCCGTCGAGGTAGGCGGCGAAGAGTACTTCGGCGAAGTTGAAAACGTATTCCTGCCCAATGGCAATGACTACAACATCGAAATCGTCTCATTTGGCTACGGCCGCCGCGGCGACATAGGGATGCCGATGCAGGGGAGGACATGCCGCGTCTTCACGGCAACACAGGCAAGCGACATTCAGGCACTCACAGTTCAATTGATCGCTGCTGGCATTCAATTTTCGGACAGGCCATCTCTGTTGACGGAATATCCGAACGCCCACTTTATGGGCCAAGTGAGCTTCAGCAAGGACTGGACTTTAGTCGAGGATGATCGAATCACCCCCTGATCGCAGCCATCGGCGCCTTTCTTGAAATCCTCACCGTGATGGCAGAAGCTATCGCCGACTCGGAGCGCAGGGCTTCGTCGGCCAAGCATCAAGCGAACCGCTTGACCAGACCGACAACTTGAAGCCCGCGCAACGTTGTAATTTCCGATGATCCAACATGGAGCACTAGACATGGACTTATCCAACCACTCCACCTTCGATTGGCTGCAATTCCCGGAAGGGCGCGCCAGATTTTCGGGCGGTGTGCGCGGCATCATGGATGAACAGCGTCATGAGACATTCGCGATCGAGGTGGATGGCGAAGAATACTTCGGCGAAATCCAAAGGGCGTTCCTGCCCAATGGCAACGACTTCAACATCGAAGTGGTCTCGTTTGGCTATGGCCGTGATGGCGACATAGGCATGCCAATGCAGGGGAGGACATGTCGGATCTTCGCGGCAACAGAAGCAAGCATCATCCATACCCTGATAGCTCAACTGATCGCTGCCGGGATCCGCTATGCGAATAGGCCATCCCTTCTAAACGAGTACCCGGACGCCCATTTCATGGGGCAAGTCCTTTTCAGGGATGGCTGGATTCTAGTTGCCGATGATGGAGCCGCGACATGAGCGACGACTACTCCAAGCAGATCGAGCAGATCAGAAGAGCCCAATCGCTGGAGGAAATCCAGGCGGTCGCACGCCAATATCCCGCCAAAGCCATAGGCGAGGGAGGCATCCTCTATAGCCGCCCGGTCGGCGAGGTATCGTCCGAGACGATCGCCAAGGAGCTTGCGAGCAAGACGGGCGAGCCCATCATCAACAACACGCCAAGGGCGCAATTCCTTGGCGACAAGCAGGTCGAAACTGCCATCCACGATGCGGCAGAGCGCCTCTTCAAAGGACAGGGCCAAGGTCTTGAGCAGGCCGGGAAGTCCGCTGGTGATTTTCTGTATGGCAATCCCAAGGCTGTCGCCAGGAGCGCGACGTCATTGGAAGGCTCCCTTTGGGGCGAAGCGTCGCATGAATTCGCAGGCTCGCTGCGCGGCGACATCAAGGTAGTCGCCACCAATGCCAACATCGAACGTGTCTTCGGCAAGGTGGAACTGCCCGTCGTGTTGGAGAACCCCAACGTCAGAACCCTGGGCGGGCAGCCGGTAAGCGAACTGAAAGCGCTCTACGCCCAAGGTGGCGCCGATGCCGTACTGCCGAAGGTGCAGGCGCAATTCATCGAAGCGGTGCCCAAGGGCATTTTTGTATCGCCTGACAATGTGGGACCGAAAGTCACCAAGGTCTCGCTCTCGCAGGAGGTTGCCGCAACCCTCGGCGCAGACGCCGCCAAGTTCCCGCCCGCCGCCGAACTGGCAAACGCGGGCCTGACCCGTGCGCCCACCGGATTCGGCGCGCCGGCGGCGTCGCTGGGAGAAGCGGCCATCACCGGTGAAGCGGTGGCGGCGTCCAAAGGCCTGCGTCCCGGCATGCTGGCGAAAGGCGGAACCGTGATCGCGGTGGCCGCACTGGCATACGACTTCTCCACCACCGGCCATCAAGTGGTGAAACTGGAAGCGCAGGGCAACGCGACAGGCGCCGAGTCGGCCAAGACCCATTTCATCGGCCGCAACGTCGGCGGCATCGGTGGCGGCATCGCCGTCGGCTTCCTGGCGGGCGCCGGATATGGCCTGGCGGGCGGCTCGCCGAGCGGCCCGGGCGCCCTCGTCACTTCGGCGATCGGCGGCGTGGCCGGTGGCGTCGGCGGTGCCTTCCTCGGCGAGAAATGGGCGCAGCAGAAGGACATCGACAGCGTCTTCACCCAGAAGGACCGGGACGGCAACGAATGGAGCCGCGATCCCAACGATCCGAAAGGCACCTGGTCGCGGGTGGCGGAGACGCAAAAAATCAAGGCCACGACTACGGCATCGCCGGAAAGCGGAAGCGCCACCTACAGCAAGGTCAGATACGTGGCCGGCGACGTACTGGCCAACCAACTGAACTACAAGTCCGCCAACGCGTCCTACGAATTGGGACTGGCGAATCTGTCGCAGCCGCAGAACCCCTACTCCATCCCCTCGGGCAAAGGCGAAACCCCCAGCCTGGATGGGGAAGGACACTGGAACCGCAATCCGCAGACCCACACCTGGTCGCGGACGGTCGTCGACCAATACATCGAGCACGGCATGAAGGTCACCCATGCCGAAACCGCCACCCCGCAACGCGCGGCCGAGCTGGACCAGGCCTCGAAATTGATCATCGCCCAGAACGCGGCCAACACGCCGGCCGCGATCGCTGGCCGCTACGAAGTGGCCTACAACCAGTTCGGCTGGCACCAGCACGGCGACATGCCGGCCGCGGTGAAGCACGCCAGCGCGCAGACGGACTCCCTGCAGGCGTCCGATGGCCACACCTACACCCGTGGCGCCAATGGCGAGTGGGCGACGCCGGGCATGATCTACGGCACCAACCAGGCCCAGGGCAACGTCCGCGACGAATTGAACGAAGTGCATCGCAGCCAGCAGGCCGGGTTGCAGGAATACGCGGCCATGGCAGCCGAAGCGCAGGCGAATCCCACCTTGCCGAAAGCCACGACGATGCGCGGCATGGTGGCCGGCGCCTACGCCAACGCTGGGATTGCGCGAACCGAAGCGGAGATCGACGCCGCCACGGCCGCCGTCTCCCGCACCCACGCCCACGACGGCCTGGATGCCGGCAAGCCGTATTCCCTGATGCTGCAGCCCGACCCCAAGACCGGCCGCCCGGGGCCGAACAGCGCGATCGTGACGATGATGGACGATGGCCGCGACGGCTTCCTGTCCGACAGCAAGATGGTGCCCAAAGCGATCACCACCGCGGAAGACATCAAGCAAGCAGAAAAGCCGGCACTGGAAGGCAAAGGCCCGGCGATCCAAAGCGGGACCAAGCCACCGGAATCCCCACCACATGCATCCTTGCCGGCGCACGGCTCACCGACATCCGCCGCTATCGAGCACACCGACAAGCAGGCTTCGCCGCTCGGGCAATTGCCGCCGAACGATCAGGCGCTCTTCGCGAAGCTCAGGGATGGCGCGCCACCCCATATCGCGGACGACCATGTCGCCCACGCCATGCTGCTGAGCAAAAAGGAGGGCATGACCGACGCCGGCAAGATCGATGGCGTACGACTGGCGGGGGACACGTTATGGGTGACGGGGACCACGCCGGGCTTCAGGGCCTCGGTCAATACCAACGAACCCGTCCCCTCGCTGCAGGAAACGTCGCAACAATCGCTGGCGTTCAACAAACACCAGGAGCAGCAGCTTGCGCAGGAAGCGACGCAACGCAATCAAGATGTCCCCGGTCGTGGAGGACCGGCGGTGTAAATAACCTTACAGGCGCTGAGCGACAGCGCTGCCTTATCCAGCATCTGAGCGAACGAACATGCCAATCACCCTCACCGCCGAAAGCGAACTGATCGTCGGCACCGCCCTGGTCGTCGAGGCGCAAGCGCCCGAACAACCGTTCGTGGCCGTCTTCGAGGACGACGGCGACACCGGCTATTTCTATGCGATCGATCCGTCGGCGGATGACAACCCGATCCAGGACGCGCTGCACATCTACAACGCTGCCGACGTCGCCGACAGGGAGACGCCTTCCGAAGTGAAGATCGGCTGGTCCCAGGACAGCAAGAAGGTGGTACTGCTGATCAACGACTATCCGCATGCGATCTTCGATTTCGAAGCCAAGCGCGGCTATTGCCGCACCGGATTCCCGCCCGCACCGGAAAACACTCTCTGGGGGCTGCACGGGCATGAGTGGAGCGATGCCGCCGTGGAGTTGTTCGCGTAACCGGCTCCCGGAGCCAGTCAACAAGACAAGACGCCAAACCACTGGGGCTGCTGCTCGAACCTGGCAACAGCGTGGAAGCAGCAGCCCCCATCACGTCCCACTCGCCCCATGCAGGTCCCGCTTGCCACATAGGCGCACCCGCGCCTATCGCCGCGGGTAAACTCGCTCGACATGAACGCGCCACCCCATCCATCAGCGGCAGGCATCCACGCCGCCAACGGCGCGGCATTCACCCGGAACGCCTTGATCGTGTTGTGGACAGGGTTCTGTCTGCTGATGATCGGCGTCGCCCTGCAGGAAGGTCTGCGCAATCCGCTCACCCGTTGGTGGGAGCCAGTGTTGTGGGAAGGAAGTTCCGCACTGGTCGCGACCGGATGGATGTGGCTTGCGTTCCGGGTGCGTGGACGCCATGCGCCTTCTCTGGACAAACCCCTGGCCTGGTTCAGCCGCTACCTGCGCTGGTTGCCGGTGGTCGCGGTCACGTTCATCGTGACGGTATACGCGATCCGGCATGGCGTCTATGCCGCGCTGGGCCTCACCTACGCGCATCCGAGCTGGCGCTACCTGTTCGTGTACGAGACCGCCAAGCTGACGGTCTTCGTGGGACTGTGGCTGGGGATCCTGTTTGGACTCGAGTCGCATGGCCAATGGCAACTGCAGCGGACGCGCCTGCTGCAAACCCAGAAGGCGTTGGCCGAAGCGCAGCTGGCGCAGCTTCAGGGTCAGCTGCGGCCGCACTTCCTGTTCAACGCGCTCAATACCGTTTCTTCGGTGATGCATATGGACGTGGCGCGGGCCGACCGCCTGTTGGCCGCACTCGGCGACCTGCTGCGCACCAGCCTTGGGACAATCGAGAACGAGATGACGCCGCTCGCTGCGGAGCTGCGCACGCTCGAGCTGTACGCGGACATCATGCGCGAACGGTTCCGGGACCGGGTGACCCTGACCTGGCAGGTCGATCCGGCACTATTGGACGCCAGCGTTCCTGCTCTCCTTCTGCAACCCTTGCTGGAGAATGCGTTCAAGCATGCCGTCGAACCCACGCTGGCGCGCGTGGACATCACGATCGGTGCGCGAGATGAAGGCGGCTCGCTGGAAATCGAAGTGCGTAATTCCGGTTCCATGCTGCCGGCGCTGGAGAGGCATGACGGGTTGGGATTGCGCAACTGCCGGGAGCGGCTGAGCATCATTTATGGCGATGCTGCATCCCTTGTCGTCCGCAACGAGGGTGGCGGTGTCGCCGCACGCGTCTCGATCCCGCTGGCAGAGACCACGCGATGATCCGCGCCGTGATCGCCGACGACGAGGCGCCCGCGCGCGAGAAGCTCGAACGCTGGCTGGCGGAGCAACCGGGCATCGCCGTGGTCGGGTCGGCCGCGGACGGATTGTCGGCAGCGCACTGCATCAGGCAACTCCGGCCACACGTGGCGTTTCTCGATGTGCGCATGCCGACGCTGTCGGGACTGCAGGTCGCAGCGCAACTCGAACCCTCGAGCGCGCCGCTGATCGTGTTCGTGACTGCCTTCGATGCGCACGCGGTGAAGGCGTTCGATCTCAATGCGATCGACTACCTGCTCAAGCCTTATGACCGGGATCGGCTGGCGCGCACCGTGCAACGCGTGCGCGTGCGGCTGGACGCGCACGAATCCGGCGCGGCAGCGGTCGCGATAGGGCGGGCACGCACCCCGGAGTGCGAGCGCCTGCTCGTGCCCGATGGCGAACGGCTGCACCTGATCGAGACCGCATCGATCGAGTGGCTGGAAGCCGACGACAACTACGTGCACGTGCATACCGCCGCGCGCACCTACCTGATGCGCAGGACCCTGCAGGATCTGCTGGCGCAGCTGGGCGAACAGCGTTTCGTCCGCATCCATCGGTCGGCCGCGGCGAACGTCGCCTGCATCGGATCGCTCACGCCGCTGTTCAAGGGCGACTACGAACTCCATCTCCGCAACGGTCGCACCCTGCGGCTCAGCCGGCGGTATCGCGAAGCCTTGTTCGCGCGCATGGGCTGGTAGCGTCCTCCTCGCCACGGCCGGCCTCCGTCCGCCCCAAATCCGCTGCTGGCCAGCTGCCGATCGCGCAGGCTTCCCGATATCGCGGATACGGGAGACCCAACCGATGCTTGCCACCACACAACCGCAGGAACGCTACGACTTCCTGGACTGGTTACGCGTCATCGCCATCTTCGTGCTGTTCTTCTTCCATACGGGGATGATCTTCGTCGGCTGGGGCTGGCATGTCGTCAACAGCCAGACCATCCCCTCTCTCGAGTGGCCGATGGACATCGCCCACCGTTTGCGCATGCCGCTGCTGTTCGTCATTGCCGGCGCCGGCATGTGGTTCGCGCTGCAGCGGCGCAGTACCGGGCTGTTCCTGCGAGAACGCACGAAAAAACTGCTGCTGCCGCTGATCGTCGGCATGTTCCTGGTGGTCCCGCCGCAGATCTACTACGAGCGGCTGCTGCATGGACAATGGACTGGCGGCTATCTGGATTTCTACCTGGCGCGCGTTCTGCAATTCCATTTCTACCCGGCCGGGGATTTCAGCTGGCACCACCTGTGGTTCGTCCTTTACCTGTACGTGTACGTGTTGCTGCTGCTCCCCGCAATGCTGTGGTGGAAGCGAACCGCAAAACACATAGCGCCGGGAAAGTGGCTTTTCCTGCTGGGGATCCCGCTGGGCGTCAACGAAGCCGTGCTGAAACTGCGGTTCCCGGAGACGCACAATCTCATCAGCGATTGGTACATCTTCAACCACTACCTGCTGCTGACGGCGTACGGATACTTCATGGCCTCCATGCCCGGTGTCTGGAAGTGGCTGTCCGATTTCCGCCGATGGTCGCTCGCCATTGGACTCGCGGCGTTCTTCTTGCTGATCTCGCTGTTCGCCACGGGGATCATCCTGCACGACTCCCTGATCGACAGGGTCGGCTCCAATCTCTTCACCTGGCTATGGCTCATGGTGTTCCTCGGTTACGGCTACCGCTATCTTTCCCGCACGAATCGCGTCCTTGCCTGGGCGAAGGACGCCAGCTATCCGTTCTACATCATGCATCAGACGATCATTGTCGCGATCGGCTACTACGTCATCCAATGCGCGTGGGGGCCTTGGATGAAATACTTCGCCATCCTGCTTCTCAGCATGGGCGCGTGCCTTGTGCTTTACGAGGGGTGCCTGCGGAGGTTTGCCGTATTGCGCCTTGCCTTCGGGATGAGGGAGAAGCCTGCGCGTTCGGGTCATGGTTCGAAATGACGCCCCTATCCGAAAAGTTTCGTTCGTCCGCTGCTTTCCTGGGCGGTGCGGGGATGCCAAAGAACAGGTAATCAGTCGGTTGCCATCCGTGCTCCGGGGACATGCTGTCGCGGCTGAAGCCGCTCCTACAGGGGACTGTGCATCGGCGGTGCGCTAGCCGCTGCAAGGCAACAACGGCAGGCACGGGGCCGGCCGCAGTCCGTCCTCGCCGTGCCAGGCCGGCGTGCGCGGCGGCGCGTTGGCGTGCAGGCATGCCTTGGCGCGCAGTGCGTCGAGGTCGTGGATGCGCAGCAGGTTGCGGCGGCGGCTGACCAGGCCGCTGCGCTTCCATTGCTGCAGCTGCGCATTGAGCTTGGAGCGGCTGACGTTGAGCATCGCCGCCAGGATGCTCTGGTTGGGCGGCAGCGCGATCGCGCAGCTGCCGCCGCGCTGCCACTCCTGCACCTCCAGCTGGCGCAGCACGTAGCGCGCCAGGCGCACTTCCAGCCGGTGCAGGCACATGCTTTCCAGGCTGTCCAGCGTCTGCCGCAGACGCAGGCGCAACAGTGCGTCGATGCGCTGGTGCAACACCGGCGCGGCCAGCAGCTTGGCGAAATGGCGGCGCGACAGCTTCAGCACGGTGCTGGCGCCGAAGGCGATGGCGGTGAAGCTGCGCCCGTGCGGTTCGAGCAGTGCAGCCTCGTCCACCAACCCACCCGGTTCGATGGTGCCGACGATCAACTCCTGCCCATCGGGGCCATACAGCACCTTGTACAGGCGTCCACGCACCAGCACGCCGACGAAACTGCTCGGGTCGTGCTTGAAGAACAGCACGGCGCCGGGCGCCAACTCGCATTCGCTGGCGTGGTCGAGGAGATGGTCGAGCAGTCCGCCAGGCAATCCTTGAAACAGCATCGACCGCTCCAGCAGCGAGCGGTAGCCATCGTCCGTTGCATGCGGCTGCAGGCCGACACTGCCGTGGATCGGATCGCCGATGTCTTCAGCCATCGGCGCGGCGACTGCAAGAACGTCCATAGCCCCCCTTTTCGGGCCCCGCATTGCGCGGCGCCCGGCATCGACGTGCCCGGCCATGGCGGCAACCGCGACGCGGGCCGGCCTTGGCGGGTCATGATTGATGGAAAGCAGCACGGTGGCGCTGCCGCTGCGTGCCGCTGCACCGCGCGCCCAGGGGCGGCGGTATCGACACGGCGCAGAAGGAACGGCGCAACCGAGCGCTACGCCGTTCCGGATGCCGGCCAGCGCCGGCTCAGAGACCCGTCGGCGTGCCGCCCTTGAACGCCTGCAGCACGGTCATCAGGCTGGTGAGGTTGTCGGACACGCCGGTCTGCCCGATCTTCTCCGACGCCCCCGCCGCGGCGGTGGTATCCAGGCTGTAGATCTGCATCACGCCCTGGTTGTTGGCCGCCTGCGCCAGCGTGTTCTGCTGCTGCTGGGAGGCGACCGCGTTTTCGTACAGGATGCCGCTGGAATGCGCCAGGCTCTGGTAGATCGAGCCCATGGCGAAGGCCGGCGCCTCGCCGATGACCTTGACGTTGGACTGGGTGACGGCATCGGTGATCTGGTTGTTGACTGCGGTGGGATAAGCCATGAAACGCTCCTCGATAGGAAAGGAATAGCAGGCTCGCGCTCCGCGCTACCGTCGCCGCGCTACGGCGACGGCAAGCGGGCCGACGCTTACTTGTTGGTGAACGCGTGGAGCACGGTCAGCAGGCTGGTGAGGTTGTCGGAGACACCGGTCTGCGCGACCTTCTCGGTGGCGCCGGCGGCGGCGGTGGTATCCAGGCTGTAGATCTGCATCACGCCCTGGTTGGCCGCGGCCTGCGCCAGCGTGTTCTGCTGCTGCTGCGCCGAGACGGCGTTCTCGAACAGGATGCCGGTCGAGTGCGCCATGCTCTGGTAGATCGACGCCATCGCAAAGGCCGGCGCTTCGCCGATGACCTTGACGTTGGACTGGGTGACCGCATCGGTGATCTGGTCGTTGACGGCGGTTGGAAATGCCATGTGTTCGCTCCTGGGTTGGCGTACGGCCCACGCCGTACGATCACTGAAAACGGCGCAGTGCAGGGACTGTGAAAGCAGGCGCCGCACTTGTCTCGCTGTTCCGCCTGGTTTGGTGCAGGCCGGTGGGGCGTCGGCAAACGCGTGCGCATCGTCGCGCAGGATGGACGTCGGCGTCGGCGTCGGCGATGGCGATGGCGACGGCGACGGCGACGGCGATGGCGATGGCGATGGCGCGATAGAACCGCATGGCCTGCGGTACAGTCGCCTTGCAGCTGCATCGCCTGCCTCGCAATAGCCGGTATCGCCAAGTGCGCTTGGCGACATGGCGGCGGCTGCCTACGGCACGCGCATGCGATGCCCGCAAGCGGCTACCGAGGCATTGCATTCGGCCGCCCATGCATAATCGACCTGTGCGCCATCGAGCGCGGCCGCCATCGCCGTATCTCCACTGCTGGGGCAAATCCGTGCGCAAGCGTCTTCCGCACGGATTGCACAGCACACACCGCAGCACTGCCGCACCGCAGATGCGCAAACGCGCACGGCCGCGCACATCCGCCGGGAAAGCGGACATGCGCGGCCATGCGCGTTCGGAGGGATCAACCCGGAGCGGGCGCTGCCGGCGTACTTTCGCCCGTCTCCGCCGACGGCGGCGCAGCGACCAATCCGGCCGCGCGCGCCGCGTCCACCACCGCCTGCATCTGTTGCGCCAGGTTGCCGAACTCGCGATCGAAGCAAGCCTGCACTTCCTTGCTCACCAGGTTGCCCAGGCGATCGGCGATCTGCGCCACCAGCAGCTGAGTGCCGATGGTCTCGCCGCTCTGCGGCTGCCGCAGCCGGCTCGGACGCAGCGCGTCCAGCGACGGCGCGGCAGCGACCGCATCGAGTACCGCCTGGCCGCTGGCGCCGTCGGCCAGTTCGACGCCGCGCGCTGCGTCCTGCATGCCGTGCATCATCTGCGCTATCAAGCCGTCCACGCGTTGGCGCTCCGCGTCGATCAGCGATTTCGACATCTCCCGCGCCTTGGCCGACGGCTTGCTCTGCGCTGCATTGGCCGATTGCGCGAACGCCTGCAACTGCACGCGTTCGACCGGACTCAGTTCGCGCCCGAGCCAGCGCTGAGCGAAGCCGTACAGGGGATCGAGTTCGGATTCTGGGGTGTCCTGCATGGTGGCTCCCGATGGCGGATGTCTCGCGCGGTGCGCGCGCTCAGCTGCTGGCCGACTTGCGCCCGCGCATCAGGTCGGCGTACTTGGCGATGCTCTGGTCGATCTTGTCGATGGCGAAACTGGCCGACTCCGCTTCCAGCGCGCCGGCTGCGGCCGCCACCGCCGCTGCTGCGCCGACCAGCACATCGGTCGCCAGCACGCCCAGCGCATCCTCGGCGGCCTGCTCGAGCTTGTTCTCGGCCAGGTTCTCGGTCATCTGCTTGATCAGCACGCCCTGGCTGGCCAGCGCCATCTTGCTGACGCCGTCGAAATAGACCGCCGCCGACTGTGCGACCAGACCGGCCGCCTGGCTGATCAGCATGTCCGAACCGATCACGATCTGCGATGGCGCGTACGCCATCGTTTCGGCATTGGTGAGCCGAACCGCCTGCACGATCTTGCTGTTGAGCGCATCGCTGGCCGGCGTCGGCATGGAGGACTGTTCCAGCATGCGCGCGTTGAACGTCCTCAGCATGGATGGCGGTGGCGGTGGCGGCGGCGGCGGAGGCGAGGTCGGTGTTGCCGGCGACGACGACGCGCCATCGCTGACCGGGGCAGCCGCAGCGCTACCTGCGCTGGCCGCTGTGGTGTCCGCGGCGTTCGATGCGGATGCCGCGCCGGCACCGCCTGCATCGGCGATGCCAGCGCTTTCCGTCGGCGCAGCCGTCGATGCGGCGGCAGGCACCACCTCAGCGGTCGCGCTAGCAGCAGCGGCGGATTCGGATGCGGATGCGGCGGGCGCGGATGGCACTGCGCCGTCCACTGTCGGCGCTGGCGCGCCTGTCGTCGCAACGCTCGCTGCCGGTGCGCCGGATACCACCGCAGCACCTGCCGCCGGCAACGCTGCCGCGGGCACCGGCGCTGCGGCGGCCGCTGGCGGCGGGTTGGTCTTGCTGTTGAAAGGCCACATGCCACTCTCCTGAAGGATGGAACGACGCCGCGGTATCGCCCGGCGCTATGCGGACCGCGTCACTTCTCGCCGATCGCCATGATCAGCGCCACCGCCTTGGACACCACCGCGGTGGAGATCTGGTTGAGCGCCTGCTGGCTGTACACCGCGTTCTGCAACGCCAGCCCGGTGGAGTGGCTGGAGACCTGGTACAGCGAGGCGATCGCCTGGGCGGGCGCCTCGGCCACCACCTTGACGTTGGTCTGGGTGACCGCATCGGTGATCTGCGAATTGACGAGCGTGTTGTCTGCCATGAACCTGTTCCTTCGTAAGTCGCCTGCCGGGAGGCGCTGCGGTTGTCACGGACGAGCCGTGGGTCAGCCGCAGCACCCGCGATGCCGCAGCCCGCGCCGGCCCGGCGTTGAATGAAAACGCCGCCGTGGGCGGCTTGTGAAACCCTGGCAGCGCACGCTCACTCCGACACCAGCGCCAGGCGCAGGCGCTTGCGCAGCAACTCCACGCGCTTGCGCACCAGCGGCTGGTTGATGCTGAGCAGATTGGCGATCACCGGATACGGCAATTCCTCGACGAAGCGGTAGCCGAACAGGCGCCGCTGTTCGCGGGTCAGCGCCGCCACCGCGGCGACCACGCGTTCCATCTGATCGCTCAACTCGGCGCGCTGCAACGCGGTCATGCCCTGGTCGGCCACCGTGTCCACGTCGTGCGCCTCGTGTTGCCGATCCAGCGGCTCGCCGCCACGACGACGCCTGACCGCGTCCAGGAACACGTGGCGCAGCACCACGAACAGGAATCCCTGCGCATCGGTCATCGCCTCCGGCGAGCGGCGCATGAACAGCAGCGCCTTCACCGCGGTATCCGACAGCAGGTCTTCCGCCGCATCCATGCGCCCGTTGGCCAGCCGCAACGCACGCCTGCGCAAATCCGGCAAGGCGTTGCGCCATGCCCGGGTAAACATCTCGTCGGCCCTGGCGAAACGGCCGGCATCCCCTTCTTCTTTCCCCGTTGCCACATCCATCGCACGCACTCCCGAAGTCCTTTGTGCAACGAGTCTCTGCGGGGCTCGCAAGCAATAGCTGTTCCCTGGGTGACAACGCCGCGCCGCATCGGCGGCGTGCCGCGCCACATGCGGCATGCCGCGTTGCTTTGTCTACGAATGCATCCGCGCGTGCGCCGCAGCGGCCGCGTTTGTTGCCGCGCGCGCACGCAAAAAGAAGGGCCTGCTGCGCATGCAGTCAGGCCCGGATCGGAACGTGTCGGCGTGGATCAGCGAGGCTGCAGTAACTTGACCAAGGCCTCGCGCACGTCGGGGTCGCTCAATGCACGCAGCAGCTGTTCCAGGTTGGGCTGGTAATGCTGCTCGGGCTCAGTCGGCGGCGGCACTGGCGACTGCGACGGCGCCGCCGCGGCGGCGTCCGACGGCGGTGTGTCTGCCGCCACGGCCGGCGGGCGCGCCAGTTGCTCTTGCCACAGGTACTCGGTGATCTCGTCCATCGCACTGTCCCCTTGCCTGGATGTCACGGCTTGGCGGGCGGCGTGCGCCGCACCACGACCACCGACGCAGGACCTTTGAAGCCATCCAGCGATTCCAGGCCCAGCGGATCGGCGTTGACCTCGAGCATGCCCGGCTGGCCGATGGTCGCCCGCCAGTAGCCGAGCGCGAGCTTGCGCAGCAGCGCGGCCACGGTCTGCAACAGGTCCACCTGCAGATCGTTCTGGTTGTTCGGCAGCAGCGTGTAGATCAGCAGCACCAGCATGCGCAGGTACTCGTGCTGCACGCCGGTATGCTCCACGCCCTGGCCATCGGCGCCGAGCAGATAGGAGCGCCAGTTCTGGAACACCAG
Organism: Xanthomonas sp. GW; assembly: GCF_014236815.1. NCBI lineage: Bacteria > Pseudomonadati > Pseudomonadota > Gammaproteobacteria > Lysobacterales > Lysobacteraceae > Xanthomonas > Xanthomonas sp. GW. Next base: position 1,499,639 of record NZ_CP051189.1, on the reverse strand, counting down.
CAGGCTGCGCACCATCGCCTGATAGCGCGAGGCGGCGGCGGGGTCGTCGCCGGCGCAGTACAGGGTCAGCTTGCAGTACGTGTCGAACATGAAATCGTCCTGCGCCGGATCGTGGATCGGCGCCAGCGCGTCGGTCAGCAGCAGCTGCAGCGCGGCCCGGTTCTGCTGCAGCGTCGCGGCCAGATCGTCGGGCTGGCTGAGGCCGATGAAGGTGGCGACCTGCGCGCGGCTCAGCCCCTGCGCCTCCATGCTCAGCACCGCGTTGCCGACCGCGGCGAGCACGTCGGTATCGATGTAACCGTCCAGATGCCGGTAGCCGCGATTGAGCCGGTAGCCCTGCACCGAATCGAACAGCGCCGAGGCGCCGGTGATCGCGTTGCTGCCCAGGTTGGTGTCGAAGGCCAGCCACGGATAGCGCGACACCATGTAGCTGCGGTAGTAGTAGTCGTGGCCGAGACGGAACGCGTACAGCGGATTGTCCTGCACCAAGGCGCTGTAGAAGTCGGGCGCGGAAGGCGCCGATGGCTGGTCCAGCGCCTCGCTCAGCGCCATCACGTTGCGTTTGGCGTGGTAGCCGGCCAGCTCGCGCGACAGCGGCGCATTGATGTCGAAACGGCGCAGCACGTGCCCGGCATGGCCGAACGCGGTATTGGTGAACAGTTCCTCGAACAGGCCCTGCGGCGTGGCGGTCCCACGCGTGCCGCGTGGTGTGTCGCGACGCTTGGCCTGCGCCGCGTTCCAGGCATCGAGCACATGCGCGGACAGCGCCGCGTAGAACGCCTGGTCCGGCTCGCCCGCCTGATGGATGTAATAGCCGGTGAGCGAGCGGTTCTCCGTGCCGAAGCCGCTGCCCTCGCCGCAGTGGATGTGCACGATCGCGCGCAACGCCCGCGTGCCGTCGCCGCTGCCGAAGTTGCCGCGCAACGCATCGGCATTGGCCTGCAACCAGGCGAACAGCTCGCCGTAGTTGCCGACCTTGTTCTCCGCGCCCAGCAGATCCAGTCCGACGATGGTCGCGTAGCCGTCGCCCGGCTCGGCCAGCAACGGCTTGACCTTGTCGGTCAGGTACTTGGTCAGCGCGCCATCGGGCATGTACTGGTGCGGCGTGTGCACCAGCAGGCGGTAGTCGGTGCCGTATTGCGCGTTGTACTGCTGCGCGAGCGCGGCCAGCTGCGGGATCTCGTCCTCGGTGGCCGCGCTCTGGGTCAGCAGCACGCCGTCCTCGCGCAGGTAGTCGAAGGTCGCGGTCACCCACAGCCGGTAGTCGGCCTGCTGCGCTTCGCTCCAGCTGCCATAGCGGGCCGGGTCGCCCTGGCACAGCTGCTTCACGAAATTCCCGCGCAGCTTGTAGGCATCGTCGAACGGGGTGTACTTGCTGGCGCTGTACAGCTTGTTGTTGAAGTAGCGCACCAGCTCGCGCAAGCGTGCGTCCGGTCCTGCCGCGGACGCCAGCGCCGGGGCGACGATCTCGCGGCCGACCAGCGCATACAGCGCCGGCGACTGCGGCGGCAGCGCCAGTTCTTCCTGCAGGTAGCCCGCGTTCGCCGCCAGCACCTGGCAGGCGATGTATAGATTTTCCGCCACGCACTCGGCGCGCTCGTACTCGGCGCGATTGGCCTTGCGCAGCAGCCGTGCGAACGGATTGCTGGCCGGATCGGTCATCAGCGCCAGCGCATAGTCGAACAGCAGCAGTTCGCCCTTGGCCAAGCTGTGCGCATCGTTGGGATAGAAGCGCTGCGCCAGCAACTGCGCCAGTGACGGACCGGCCGCATCGTCCTGCTTGCGCTGGGTCGGCAGGATGCCGGTGAAGTGGCTGTGGTAATCGCAGACGTAGCGGGTCAGCTGGGTTTGTTCGGCGAGCTTGAAATAGGCCATGGCGGTTCCTTTTGGGAAGAGACGGGCGGCATCCGCCGCCTAGGGACGAGAATGAAAGCCGGATCGCTCCGAGTCCGCAGCGCAGCGCGAGCGGGGACGGTCGGCAGCGAGCGCGGCACGTTGCAGCGCATCGATCGAATCGTCGCGCTTGATCGGCGCCAGCGGCGCGCCGGGATGCCGAGTCGTGATCGGCGGCTCGCGGACGATCCGCAATGGATCGCGGTAAACCTCGGCCATGGCCGACAGCGGCTGCGCACGCGTGTCCCACGACGGCGCCAGCATCACTGCGATGCACGCCAGCGCCACGCACCATCCCTGACGCAGGCGCGCGCGGCGCCGGACCCTGCAACGTGTCCATGCCGATCGGAAACGGGATCGGCGTCCACCTGCCCTGCTGACCATGGCGATTCTCCGTTTGGGAACGCACCGCCATCGGCTCGCGCATGCCTCGTCCGCGCAGCGCAGGGCAGGCATCGCGCGATGCTCGGCGACACTGTCCTAAACGCCGCCTTCGCCGCAATGTGAAAAAGGCCGCGCCCGGCGGATGACCAGAGGCTGCCTGTGCGTGGCGCAGACGGGCGGGGTCAGCCAGCGGATCGGAGAGCGTGCGGCTCGGCGTCGCAGGTCCTCGCAGTCGTCGGGGCCGCCGTTTGCTTCCCGCACAGCCATCATGTGGTATTTAATTGATGTTAAATAGGTATCCCCTAGACCGGAACAGGACCGGACCACCATGATGTACCCAACGCTGCTCCCGCTCCTGTCGCTGTTCGCCGTGCGCGCGATCGCCGCGCCTGCGCCGACCACGCCCACGCTCGGCCCGCCCTCGCCGATCGTCTACAGCGAATTCGTCAATGCCGCGGCGCCGACCGCGCAGTGCCATGCCTCGACCCTGCTGGAAACCCGCGACGGCCTGCTCGCCGCGTGGTTCGGCGGGCGCCACGAGGGCGCCGACGACGTCGGCATCTGGGTCGCACGGCGCGATGCGCACGGTTGGCAGCCGGCGCAGCGCGTGGCCGACGGCAAGCAGCCGCAGGGCGCGCCGTTGCCGGCCTGGAACCCGGTGCTGTTCCAGCCGGCAAAGGGACCGCTGCGGCTGTTCTACAAGGTCGGCCCGGACCCGAAACGCTGGTGGGGCATGCAGATCACCTCCGGCGATGGCGGCGCGCATTGGTCTGCGCCCGAGCGCCTGCCCGAGGGCATCCTCGGCCCGATCAAGAACAAGCCGGTGCAACTGGCCGACGGCCGCATCCTCAGCCCGAGCAGCAGCGAGGACGCCGGCTGGGTCGCGCACATGGAGTGGTCCGACGACAACGGCGCGCACTGGACCCGCGGCCCGGCCTTGAACGACCCGGCGCGGATCGGCGCGATCCAGCCCAGCGTGCTGGTGCACACGGATGGCAGCGTGCAGGCGGTGGGCCGCAGCCAGCAGAACCACGTGTTCAGCACCTGGTCGCACGACCACGGCCGCAGCTGGGGGCCGATGACCCTGCTCGACCTGGCCAACCCCAACTCCGGCACCGACGCCGTGGTCCTGGCCGACGGCCGCTCGCTGCTGGTCTACAACCCCACCGAAGCAGGCAAGGACTGGTGGGACGGCCGCGGCACCCTGGCGGTGGCCCTGTCTGCCGACGGCAGCCACTGGACCCGCGTACTGACCCTGGAAGACAGCGCCAAGGACGAATTCTCCTATCCGGCAGTGATCCAGACCCGCGACGGCCTGGTGCACATCAGCTACACCTGGAAACGCACCCGCATCAAGCACGTGGTGCTGGACCCGAAGCGATTGAGCGCGGCCGCGGCGCAGTCGGGCAAGGAGTGAGGTTGTCCGTCACGGCATGAGGCGCTCGGTGCGCGAAGCGCCATTTGTGCCTCGTGCGAATCGGCGATCCGACACCGCAGCTCCAACGAACGCAGCGCAGCTTCCCCCTCTAGGAGCGATTTCAACCGCGACATTGGCCACACCGAAGTAGCGGACTTCGGCAGCCGTCGGGACTGAAGTCCCTCCCACAATGCACCCAGCCAGCTAACCGCTAGACTCCTTGTAGGAGCGGTTTCAACCGCGACACAGGCCACGACGAGATAGCAGGCTCCGGCAGCCGCCCGTCGGGGCTGAAGCCCCTCCTACAGTGCACCCAGCTAGCTAATCGCAAACCCCTTGTAGGAGCGGTTTCAACCGCGACACAGACCACGACGAGGCAGCAGACTTCGGCAACCAGTTAGGGCTGATGCTCGTCCCACAGTGCACATAGCAGCCCGGTCGCCAGTCCCTGTGGGAGCGACTTCAGGTCGCGACGAACGGAGGCTGTCGCCCCACCGATTTGGTGACCTGACGGGGCCGAAGCTCCTCCTGCCATGTCGCGGACGCTGACCGCAATCCGCATCATCGGCGGCAACCTCAATCGCTCCGCCTAGACTGCCGCTGCGGACAAATCACTCCCGCCCACAAACCACCGGCGCCCCACTACTCCGCCAGCAACGCCACCATCCGCCGCACCCGCTCTACATCGGTCTGCATGCGATCGCCGCCCAGGCTGCGCACATGCGGATGCGGCATCAGCGCCCGCGACGCCAGAGGCCCGCGCGCCGAACCATGGAACTCGCGCGCGCCGGTCAGCGCACGCAGCCGCGCCAGATTGGTATCGGATACCCCCGACCCCGGCATCACGCTCAAGCGCGTGCCCGCCTGCTGCACCAATTTCGCGATCAGCGCAGCACCCTCCTCCGCCGTCTCGCGCGCACCCGAGGTCAGCACGCGCTCGCAACCCAGCGCGATCGCATCCTCCAACGCACGCCGCGGATCGGCACTGACATCGATGGCGCGATGAAAGGTGACCCCAAGCGACCCAGCCGCCGCAATCAGCACCCGCATCGTCGCCATATCCACTTCCCCAGCCGGATCCAGCGCCCCCAGCACCACGCCGTCGCATCCCAACCGCACGCACTGCTCCACGTCGCGGCGCATCGCCTCCACTTCCGCGGCGTCGAACACGAAATCGCCGACCCGCGGGCGGATCAGCACGTACAGCGGAATGGTCAAGCGATCGCGCAGCACCGCCAGCGTGCCGAACGAAGGCGTCAGCCCGCCGCCGTCCAGGCCCCCGCACAGCTCCACCCGCATCGCCCCGCCGGCCTGCGCCGCCAGCGCCGAACCGATCGAATCGGCGGCCACTTCGAGTCCCATCGGCACGGCCTGGCTCATGCGGCCGGCTTCGCGAAATGGCTCTGCCCCGGCAGCAACAGATCCTGCCGCTGCGCATCGCAGACCGCGTAACTGAAACCGGGCTGGATCGCGAACGCACCGACCTCGCCGCGCTTGTTCATCGCCAGGAAACCGACCTGCAGGTCGCGGGTCAACTGCGGCTTGCGCCGCACGATGCGCATCACCACCTCCCGGCAGGCCTCGGCCGGGCTCTTGCCCTGGCGCATCATCTCCACCACCGCGAAACTGCCGACATTGCGGATCACTTCCTCGCCGACGCCAGTCGAGGTCGCGCCACCCACTTCGTTATCGACGTAAAGACCGGCACCGATGATCGGGCTGTCGCCGACCCGCCCGTGCATCTTCCACGCCATGCCGCTGGTGGTGCAGGCGCCGGACAGATTGCCGTGCGCGTCCAGCGCCAGCATGCCGATGGTGTCGTGGTTGTCCTTGCCGCCGGGCAGCGTGCCCTTCTGGTAGGCACGGTTCTCGATGTTCGCTTCCGGCTTGTACTCGGATTTCTTCAGCCACTCCTGCCACGCCTTCTCCGACGACGGCGTCAGCAACTTGGTGCGCTCGAAGCCCTGCGCCAGCGCGAACTGCAGCGCCCCGTCGCCGACCAGCATCACGTGCGGCGTCTTCTCCATCACCCGCCGCGCCACCGAGATCGCATGCACGATGTCCTCCAGCGCCGCGACCGACCCGCAGCCGCCGGTGTGATCCATGATGCAGGCATCGAGCGTGACCCGCCCATCGCGATCGGGATAGCCGCCCAGCCCCACCGTCGGATTGTCGGGATCGGCCTCCGGCACCCGCACCCCGGCCTCCACCGCATCCAGCGCCGCGCCGCCGCGCGACAGCACCTGCCACGCCGCCTGATTCGCCGCGATCCCGAAGTCCCAGGTCGAGATCACCCGCGCCGCGCCGCGCGGCAGCGGCGCGACGCCGCCTTTGGCAGTCGCCCACGCGCGCGGCAACGCGGCGGCCAAGCCGGTGGCGAGGGCGCCGAAGGCGGCAGTCTTCAGGAAGTGGCGGCGTTCGTGCATTGTGTGGGCTCCAGCGCGGGGAAGAGAGGCGCAGCGTGATGCAGCTAGTCCTGCATCATGCGACAGAGCGGACCTGGATTGAATGGGCGAACGCACATAGGACCGGCGAAACTGCGATTGGAGTACCACGTCGAGTACGCGCCGATACGCTGCCGCTCAGCAAGAGCGCGACCGCGCAGTGAAGTACATGCCATCGATGTGGACCTGCACTTGGGCCAGCCAGCGAACGCTCCAACAGATTCAGGACCCAGCGCAGCACATGCCGGCGGGCCGGGCTGCCCAGGAGAGCTATGGATAGGAGACGGGAGGCCCAGCACAATGCAACCACCCAGATCCCGACCTGCAGATCACCATGAGCACAGAAGTCCGCAAAACACTTGAAAAGGAGCTGCAGGCAGCATTCGCACTGACCGCGTCGTCGCACCCGAACCTGAAAGCCAGCAAGAACAAGCTCAGTCTGCTTTCCTCGAACCAGAAGCTGGGCGAGATTTACGTCCAGCACCTACGCACCGCCGATGGCTATTACGCCGGAATCGAGCTCCATACCTGCGAAGCCATGGACTTCTGCACCATGCAACAGCCGCCCTATCCAAGCCGACTGTTGAACTCGTCCTTCATGTCCCAAAGCTCGTTATCGGAACAGACAAAGCAGTTCGGCGACGAGATCGGCGGCATCATCAGAACCCCACTGCCGCAGGAAATAGGCGCCACGGCAGCGAAGATCGATGATCGGATCGTGAAGTTCTATCTGCCGAAAGCAGAGAACTGCATCCTGGGCACCCAGGCCCTGATCGCCGACGTCATGGCCGAACCGGACAACTATGCGTATCCGCTTCTGACAGGGTTGTTTGCGGCACGCAAGAACAAGCTCGATCTGAATTCACCCATCTGCAAAGCGCTTCTCGACACCAAGGCCGTCTTCGGCGACAAGCGGTTTGATCTTGCACTGGCGAAAAAGATGTTGAAGATCGGGGACGACAATGCGGCCTGCTAAATCAGATGACATGAACGACTGATCCTGAACTCATGACCGAAGGCAGCTCGCCACCGAGATGTGATATTGCCTTCGAGCGATGCCATGCACCACCGTTAGCGAGGTGGTCACTGATGCAATCATTGAGCATGAAGCGCCCATCGCGACCCCGATATCCATGCCGCGCGAAGCAGCCGACCAAATCATCCATCCGATTTCATCTTAACAGAGCCATCTAAAACCAGCCATATTTTGCTAAATTTTCGTAAACAATCGCAATTACAACCCTACCTACATCACCACACAGACAACCAGAACCCCACCTATCTCCCACTGGCTGTTCGTCTAATCCGACAACACTGCGTGTCCGCCACCAGGAAATCCAACAGCGCGCGATGCACCGCCAAGGCGGCTTCGCGGGACTCAAGGTCCAGCAGGTGGCCAGTGTGTTGCGCCACCGAATAACTGCTGCGCCCCACATAGCGCTTGAACAGCTGGGCGTCGGCGGCGGGGGTGTATTCGTCCAGCGCGCCGTTGAGGAAATGCACCGGCGTTTCGATTTTCCGCAGTGCCGGCAAGTAGTTGCCGTCGCCCAGTGCCAGCACCTGGTGGATATGAAAGCGCGCCTGCCGGTATTCGGTGGTGGCCATGTTCGACAGGTGCAGGTGGTTATTGCGCTTGAGGCGCGGCGACAGGTATTTGCCCACCGTTTCGTTGAGCAAATGGCCGACGGCGGATTTGTCATCGGCCTCGATCAGCACGCGCACGCGTTCCACATAGGTGAGCATGGCTTGGTTGAGATTGGGCGCCAGGGCCATTACCACCGAGCTTTCGATGGAGGGCGGATTATGCGCCAGGGTGAGCAGGGTGGAAATGCCGCCCCAGGAGGCCGACACCAGATGGTTGACCTCGAAGCGCTCCACCAGCGCCCGCAGGATCTGCACTTCGTCGTCCTTGGTGACCAGGTCAAGGTCGGCGTTGTGTTCGCGCGAATAACCGGAGAATGGCAGGTCGAACAGCAGCACATTGAAGTGCTCGGCCAGGCACTTGCTGGTGCGCGCAAAGGACCGCGTGGTGGCGAGCGCCCCGTTGACAAACAGAACGGTGTTCTTGTGTGGATCGTTTCCCAGTCGCTCTACGTGGACGTTGTAGTGCTTGTAAAGTTGTTCAATGACAAAACTTCCATGGCTCATGTCAACGCTCCATTTTTCCTTCCCCGGACAAGGTCATGCATTGCGTGGGTGCAAGCGGGCGGGGTGGCGGGATGCCGCCAACCCTTATAGTTAGGTTTTCTGCAGGCGACAACTATCGTGGTCACGTTTTAGTGGATACCGCGATAGGGGATTCAGGCAGCCGCGTGCTCATAGTCGGCCGGCGATCGATAGCCGGGCGTGGAGTGCAGCCGTTGGGTGTTGTAGAAAGCGACGATGTAGTGCGTGATGTCGGCGCTGGCTTCAGTGGGGTTGGCGTAGCGGCGCTGCCAGACGCGCTCCACTTTCAGGTTCAGGAAGAACCGCTCCATCACCGCGTTGTCGCAGCAATTGCCCTTACGACGCATGCTGGCCACGAGGGCGTGCTTGGCCAGCAGGTCGCGGTGGGCCTGGCTGGCGTACTGGCTGCCGCGGTCGGTATGCACGATCAGTCCTGGTTTGGGCTGGCGCATGATGATGGCCATCTGCAAGGCGGCGCAGGCCAACTGCGTTTCCAGCGCGCCTTCAAGCCATGGTGCTTCATCAGATGAGAGACGGGAGGCGCAGCGCACTGCAACCACCCAAATCCCGACCTGCAGATCACCTGAGCACAGAAGTCCGCAAAGCACTGGAAAAGGAACTGCTGGCAGCATTCGCACTGACCGCGTCGTCGCACCCGAACCTGAAAGCCAGCAAGAACAAGCTCAGCCTGTTTTCCTCGAACCAGAAGCTGGGCGAGATTTACGTCCAGCACCTACGCACCGCCGATGGCTATTACGCCGGAATCGAGCGCTATACCTGTGAAGCCATGGACTTCTGCACCATGCAACAGCCGCCCTATCCAAGCCGACTGTTGAACTCGTCCTTCATGTCCCAAAGCTCATTGTAGGAACAGACAAAGCAGTTCGGCGACGAGATCGGCGGCATCATCAGAACCCCACTGCCGCAGGAAATAGGCGCCACGGCAGCGAAGATCGATGATCGGATCGTGAAGTTCTATCTGCCGAAAGCAGAGAACTGCATCCTGGGCACCCAGGCCCTGATCGCGGACGTCATGGCCGAACCGGACAACTATGCCGCTTCTGACAAGGTTGTGTGCAGCACGAAAGAACAAGCTCGATCTAAATTCACCCATCTGCAAAGAACTTCTCAACACCAAGGCCGTCTTCGGCGACAAGTGGTTTGACCTTGCACTGGCAAAGGAGATATTGAAGGTCAGGAGCAACAATGCGGCCTGCTAAATCAGGATGGCATGATACAGCCGTACTGAAAATATTGACTAAGGAGTGGCTCCCAACAAAAGATAGACCAGAGGAACATCCGATTCAAAAAGATATTTCTTCTGGTCCATTTTTTCGACAGCCGCCGCCGCTCGACCGAGGGACTGGCCTACGGCGGCAGGATCCGCCAACGGAGAATTGCACAGCCGTTCGGGTGCGTCGATCGCGAACGCACACCACTCGGATGGCGGGTGTCGCCATCATCCCGGAAGGTCGAACACGATGACGCTTAGAGCACGCCACGCGACGTGACTAGCAAAGAGAGTCCAACAGCGTCTGAGCTGCCTGCCTTACATGGGCAGCCGGATCGTTCAGGTAAGGCGTTATCAGACAAGCTTCATCTGCGGAGATAAGCCCGTCAAGTTCATCGATTGCGTTTTCTCGAACAATTGGATCCTCGTCATCCAGGGCCGTCAGCAACAGCGGCCGTGCTTCCTTATCAAGCGCTTCTTTTGCATATCTGAGAGCCGCGCCCCGGACATAGGGAGAAGGATGGTGCAGTTGCGATGAAATGATCGGCCATTCCGCCGAACCGATCCGCCTCAGCCCATCAATAGCAGCGGCGACAACCAACGCTTCATCATGATGGAGGAAGTTCTTTATCGCCGCCTCACTCTCAATAGAAGAAGTCATCCCCAGGCCACAGATACCTGCACGTAGACGTTTATTGGAGAGACTTCCCAATATCGTCTCCAACGCATGTCTGTAGTCCTTCGCCAGCTCAGCGGCGACTACGTCGTAAAAGTCGTCATCATCAAGGACTTCACAGAAAAAAAGCCCCATTAATTCATCAAACGACTTTCCTACTATATTAATTAGAGCAGCCATACCAACCCACAAATACGACGAATTTCATTCAAACTCTTGCCCCGAAGCCTAGGTGGAAATTCACGCTGAATATCAACCGGTTGCCGGTGGCGCCGTAGCTGTAGCCGTCGATCACTGTGCCGGTCGGACCGTCCTTGAATGCGGTCAATCGGCCCAGGGCGTCGTAGTCCAGGCTCACCACCGGGGCGGTATTGCCAGCGGCAGTCAGGGCACTGAGGTTGCGAAGGCGAAGCCGGTGCTCAGGCCGTCGCTGAGCGTATCGCTGATCGCCAGCGGGCGGTAGTCCTGGTCCAGCACGCGCTGCATCGGACGGCCGTTGCCGTAGGACCAGCTCGCCACCGGGCCGAACGGGTAGTAGGTGGCGTTGCCCAGCAGCACCTGGCGCGTGCCGCCGGCCGGGGTCACGCCCACTTCCTTTGTCTGGCCCTGGGCGTTGCGCACGTAGTCCACCGCTGCGCCGTCGGGATAGGTCAGCCGGCTCAGCTGGCCGGCCTTGGTGTAGGCGTAGCGCAGCACGAACGTCTTGCCATTGGTGGTCTGGACCTTGCGCACCAGGTCGCCGAAGCGGTCGTAGCAATAGTCGGTGGTGCCGCTGCCGTCCTGCATGCGGGTCAGGCGGCCGACCGCGTAGGTTTCGCCGCTGGCGCACACGGCCTGGTTTACGTCGTAGGTATAGGTGACGTTGAGGCTGCTGGTCGGATAGGCGACTTGGATCAGCCGGTTCAGAGAGTCGTAGCTGTAGGTGGTGGCGACGTTACGCGCATCGGTCTGCGTTGCGCGGTTGCCGGCGCTGTCGTAGGTATAGGTCGTCGTGCGGGTATCCGGGCTGGTCAGCGTGGTCAGGTCGCCCAGGCCGTTGTAGGCGTAGGAGGTGTCCAGGCCCTTCGGGTCGGTAACCTTGGTCAGGTTGTCGAGCGCGTCGTAGCCGAACTTGGTCTCAGCCGCGATGCCGCCCACGTCCTGCAGCGTGCGCGCCAGGCGGTTGAGCGGGTCGTAGTCGTTCTGGGTGACGTGGCCGAGCGCGTCGGTCACGGTCTTGGTGTTGCCGTTGGCGTCGTAGCCGAAGTCGGTCGGGTCGCCGCTGGCCGTGGCTTGCGTGGCAAGCTGGCCGAGCTGGTTGTAGACCCGCGACAGCGTGCGCTTGAGCTTGCCCGAGGCGTCCTTGGTGTCTTCCTTGACCCGGTTGCCGGCATTGTCCAGCGTGTTGCCGGCGTTGTCGGCGATATCGGTCAGCCGATGCGCCGCGTCACAGGTGAAACGGGTGAAGGCGCCGTCCGGCTGCGTCACCTGCTTGACCAGTCCGGTCGGCCAGTAGTCGAGCTGAGTGATACGGTCGTCGCTCTCGCTGCTGTCGTCGCTACCGCGCACCTTGCTGACGGTGAACCAGCCGCGCGGGTGATAGGTGTAGTCGGTGACGATGTCATTGGCGTCCTTCACCGACGGATCAAAGGGGACCCGAGGGAACATGCACTTCAAACAGATACTCCCTCTGGTCCATTTTTCCTCTGGTCCATTTTTCATGCAGAAACGTCCCTTAAGCGACTGCCGTCGACAAGGAGCTTTCGTGAGGGATAACGAAATAAATTTATTTAAGCAAAAATCAACAGACTCCCATTAACCACTAACCAGGCGCAGGAATGAACTCAATTTTACGAGTTTTTATCGTTAATATTAGCCAATGCTCCGAGCCAGGAGGTCGCGGCGAGTCCACAGGATAGGTATTGGGTATAGCAAGCCATCGAATGGTTTTTTTACAATCTTTTCTATCTATGAGGTTGAAGTTCTCCAACCCACGCTCTTGCAAGGCACTCTTCACTTCATCTGGCGGATTTTCATCTAAACCCAACGCAGTTTTGCAACATTCGGAAAAAGCCGGACAGGACACCGCCATGAGCATTAGTAACCAAAACTTTCGCATTTATTTTCCTCTCTTCGCCTTATAGCTTGATTGAGTTGATCAATAACACCCTTGTCATCGACTCCTTTGGCTTTCAGCTTTTTAAGACAGGATATTGTTATTTTATCAGCCCGGCACTCCGTCTCAAAAGACTCTCTTTTCCATTTCTCATAATCATAATCTTTGGGCCAAGGTTGAGCCCCCCTGGGTCGACCAATACATGACCCGGGATGTAACGCTTCTAGGAAACGCTTATGTTCATTTTCATGAAGCTGAGTGCATTCTGCGCTGCAGCCGGTGTTGCAGTTCCCAGCCTCTATACCCCCCTTTCCATCGCAATACGTCAGCCCATACGCTCCACCACAGGTTTTGGTATCCCAAATAGGCTCCAACCCCCGGGGGTCAAAAAAATTCACAGGGCTAGATAGTGCATAACTATAAGTAGACCCGCCCCCCCTCAACCCAATCGGATCACTCTGCCCATACCGCCCAGTGCCCGGATCATAGTCTCGGAAATAGTTCTGATTGAACCCCGTCGCCGCGTCGTAGCGCTGCCCCGGGAAGCGCATGTCGAACACGAACGCGGTGCCATCCTTGTCCGGGTCTTGGTTGGGTGAGGTGTTGCCAAACGCTTCACCCTTCAGGTCCCAGGTCCAGATCGCCACGTCGCGCACCGGGTCGATCACCGCCCGCGGACTGCCCAGGTGGTCCGGCTGCACGTAGCGCAAGGTGTTCTTGGCCAGCACGCCCACAGGCAGGTCGTCCAGCCAGATCGCCTGCTGAAGCGGGGCACCGTTGTTGTCGTAGTCGCCCAGCCAATGGCCGTTTTCGTCGTACAGCGTGTAGGTGTTGGTCTTGCCGACCCGGCGAACCTGCTCGCCTCGGCCGTTGTAGGCGTAGTTCATCACGACCGTTCCAGCGCGCTTGGCCTGTCCGATCCTGCCGCTCGCTCCGTACACGAATTCCAGTGCCGTGCCGCCGATCGAGGTCGTGTTGCCGATCGCATCGTAGGTGCGCGCTGTGCCTGCCACCGCACTCAGGCGATGGTTGGTGGTCGGATAAGTGTACGTTTGGGTGGCGGTGTTGACCTTGGCGCTGAGCCGATTGCCGGTGGCGTCGTAGCTGTAGCCGTCGATCACCGCACCAGTCGGGCCGTCCTTGAATGCGGTCAATCGGCCCAGGGCGTCGTAGTCCAGGCTGACCACCGGGGCGGTGTTGCCGGCGGCGGTCAGGGCACTGAGGTTGCCGGCCGGGTCGAAGGCGAAGCCGGTGCTCAGGCCGTCGCTGCGCGTGTCGCTGATCGCCAGCGGGCGGTAGTCCTGGTCCAGCACGCGCTGCATCGGGCGGCCGTTGCCGTAGGACCAGCTCGCCACCGGGCCGAACGGGTAATAGGTCGCGTTGTTCAACAGTACCTGCCGCGTGCCGCCGGCCGGGGTGACGCCCACTTCCGTGATCTGGCCCTGGGCGTTGCGGACATAGTCCACCGCCGCGCCGTCGGGATAGGTCAGCCGGCTCAGCTGGCCGGCCTTGGTGTAGGCATAGCGCAGTACGAACACCTTGCCATTGGTAGTCTGCACCTTACGCACCAGATCGCCGAAGCGATCGTAGCAGTAGTCGGTGGTGCCGCTGCCGTCCTGCATCCGGGCCAGGCGGCCGATCGCGTAGGTTTCGCCGCTGGCGCACGCGGTCTGGCTCACGTCGTAGGTGTAGCTCACGTTGAGGCTGTTGGTCGGATAGGCCACCTTGATCAGCCGGTTCAGGGCGTCGTAGCCGTAGGTGGTCTTGATGTTGCGCGCATCGGTCTGCGTGGCGCGGTTACCGGCGCTGTCGTAGGTGTACGTGGTGACGCCGGTGTCCGGGCTGGTGAGCTTGGTTAGGTCGCCCAGGCCGTTGTAGGCATAGGTGGTGTCCAGGCCCTTCGGGTCGGTGACCTTGGTCAGGTTGTCCAGCGCGTCGTAGCCGAACTTGGTCTCCGCATTGATGCCGCCCACGTCCTGCAGCGTGCGCGCCAAGCGGTTGAGCGGGTCGTAGTCGTTCTGGGTGACGTGACCGAGTGCGTCGGTCACCGTCTTGGTGTTGCCGTTGGCGTCGTAGCCGAAGTCGGTAGGGTCGCCGCTGGAGGTGGCCTGCGTGGCCAGCTGGCCGAGCTGGTTGTAGATCCGTGACAGCGTGCGCTTGAGCGTGCCGGACGTATCCTTGGTGTCCTCCTTGACCCGGTTGCCGGCATTGTCCAGCGTGTAGTGCAGGGTGTTGCCGGCGTTGTCGACGATGTCAGTCAGCCGATGCGCCGCATCGTAGGTGAAGCGGGTGAATGCGCCATCCGGCTGGGTGACCTGCTTGACCAGCCCGGTCGGCCAGTAGTCGATGTTGGTAACGCGGTCGCTGGCGGTATCGGCACCGCGCACGGTAGTGGTCGTAAGCCAGCCGCGCGGGTGGTAGGCGTAGTCGGTGACGATGCCATTGGCGTCCTTCACCGACAGCACGCGGCCAGCGCCGTCATAGGCCAGGTACTCGGTCGTCCGACCAAGGGCATCACTGATCTTCCACAGGTCGCCCTTGTGGTGCGCACAGGTGGCCGGTGCCGCGGCGCAGGTGCTGTCGTTGCTAGGATAGTAAGTGTAGCGGGTGGTGTCGTCGACGTCGGTGCGGGCGCCATCGACCGCCTTGAGCAAGCCCAGGATCGGGCAGGCGCTGTCGGTCGCGGCCACGTCGGACGCTTCGCAATAGCTGTATGTCAGGGTGCGCTGTTCGCTGGAGGTCGCGCCGCTGGTCGACATCTGCACCGGTTGCAGCCGGCCGTTGTAGGTGTAGGAAAGGGTACGACCGCCGCTCTGCACCGACAGCAGGCGATTGCTGGTGGCGGCCGTGCGCGTCGTCGTCGTGCGCTCCTGCGATTGCCCGATGGCATCGCGGACGGTGTGGATGTTCACCTCGACGCCATTCTCGGTCGCCTCGACGTAGCTGTGCCCGGTCTCGACCCCACGCCGATCGATCACGCTGCTCAACCGTCGGCGGAAGTCGCTGGCCTGGTCGTTGTAGTTGTACTGCAGCGTGCCGTCGTTCCTGACTACGGCTCCGACCTTCGGCGATGCGCCACCCGCATTGGTCATCGTGTAATCGGCCGTGTCGCCCAGCGCGTCGGTGACGGTGGTGCCGGTAGACGAATACGTGAGGGTGACGCCGTCGATGCCGCCGGCGTGCTGGCTGGAGATTGCGCGACCTGCCTCGTCGTAGGCAAAGGTGCTGAAGCGCTGGCCGTCTTCCGTGGTCACTCCGGTCAGATGGCGCGGGAAGCGCGTGTCCTCGTAGTGATAGGTCCGGCCATTGCCATCGGCGTAGGTCACGGTGACCAAGCGCTGTTGATCGTAGCCGTAGCTGGCGAGTTGGACGCCACCGGAGACGACGCCGGCGATCAGTGCGTCGTCGTTGTCGTCGGCGTACACCAGCTCGATGGAGCGGCCCTGCAGCGAGGCGATGCTCTGCAAGCGGCCGCGCGCGTTGTAGGCATACACCAGCCCGCTGCCATCCTCCCCCATACGCGAGATCAGCTTGCCCTGGACGTCGAAGGTGTAGATGGCGTCCTGGCGATACAGGACCCATTGATCGCCATTGGCGATGATGCGCTCGCCGGAGGCATTGGCCGCGCGATAGTCCGAGCCCACTTTGCGGAACGGTACGGCGTAACCGCTGCCCTCCACCAGGCCCAACGCATCGCCCTGGACCGTCAGATGCAGGCTGTGCGAGAAGGTCCAACCTGGCCCGAACCCTCCAGCGTTAAGTGCAATGCCCGAATGGTAGTAGCGCGTCAGGGTGACCCAGCCCAGATCAAGGTCGCGCTCGGTCTGGAACTTCTCTCCGGTTTTTACGTCGCAAGGGTTTCCGACCAGCCCAGATGAATCATTGGAATCACCATCGCACTGCAACTGTTTGGTGACAATTACTGCTGCAATATCTTCGTTTATGCAGGCATTTTGATCACTATCCCAGTGCATGTAAGGATTCGGACAAGTCGATATCTTATAAACTTGAAACTCACCGGAATCAGGAGTGCAGGATCCATCGTCTGCATCAAAATGTGAATAAGTGTATTGATAATCCCCTAGCTCCAGCCCCTCATAGTCTGAGGAGTAGGGATACCAATCGCTAGTCCGCACAAACGTTGACGATGCGCAAGGAGGGCTATTTCCTTGATTCTGCAAGGCAACCATCTTCTCGACAAGCTCATCCTCCTTATCCGAACTCAGGGAATTGATACCCCAGAATTGGACTTTCCGCTCCTTTTTTCCCATCCAGTATGTTATGGAAATTTCACCATTTTCAGAAGGGAGAGTTGATTTTATTTCTGTTACGTATTGATACGCATCAGGTGCATCGGATGGCCCCGGGATAGTCCGAATAACCGCCTCGGCTTGCGCTTGCGTGTCGTAGGTTCCATATGAATTTCCCAGCGCATCGCGGACAAGGAACTGCTGTTTCTTCCCTTCTGTCGCTGCGAACGCGGAAGCCATGAACAGGAAGATCAGCGCCGTCACGAGCGCGAAGCGCGTGGCGTTTTTGTATGTACGATTGCGGTGCATCGTGGTCATTGCGCGTCCTTGCAAAAGTCAGTCAATTCAGTCGAATCAGGCATCGCCGACGCATATCCCGCGGGCGTATCCCACGGGAGGCCGATCGGCTCCATTGGGTGCGGCGACCGATCTCCTCTCGGCACACAGCAGCACTCAGCCAACGGCGGCTGGATACGCGGTCGGTGCATCGAAAATCATACATATGGAAATGCCCGGCATCGGGCATGTCGTCTCATCCCTGAGCGAGGCAGTACGGATGGGGGATGCACATTACGCATACGACAATCCTTGTCATCCTGATCCATGATGTTAAACAATGGCACAGCCACTGGCAATCGGGCGCAGCCGGCTCCGCTCAAGCTTGCCTACCATCGACCATGACGGTTGCAGTCCGCAGTCAGAAGGAAGGCCGTTAGAAGACTGACCTCAGGTCGAGCCAACAGCCGAAAACCGCTCCCCAATCATCCCCTCGATCGCCTCCATATCCGGCAGCAACGCACTCTGCTCCCCTAGCAGCACACGCATATGCACGCCGGCAGGCAAAGTTTCTTCAGAGGCGTCAGCAAGCAAACCGTCGCGCGGGACCGAGATCAGTTGCGGGAAGGATTGGGTGATCAGGGCGAAGTACGGCAGGTCGGGGTTGCCGCCCAGCGCCTTCAGCACGACGATCTTGTTATTGGAGGCTACGGTTTCGCTGCCCAGGCCGGTGAGGCGGGCGAACGAGAGCAGCGGGACTTTCCAGCCGTACCAGGCGATCTGGCCGAGCAGCCAGTGCGGGGCGTCGGGCAGCGGTTCGACCGGCACGCGCGACATCACTTCGGCGACGGTGGCGTTGGGCAGCAGGGCCCGCTCGCTGCCGGCCTGGATCAGGACTCCGCGGATTTCGTCGTTGCTGGCGTAGCTGCTCATGGATTACGTCGTCCTGAAACCGGAAAAAGCACGCGGGCGGCGGCTCAGCCGCCCCATCGCGCGGACAGGGCCTGCGCCAGCTGCACGGGATCGCCGCTGGGGTGGCCGTGGCTGATCAGCTGTGCGGCGGCGGCAGGGTCGTAGCAGCCGTCGCCGGTCTGGCCGGCCACCCAGGCGCCTTGTGCGGCGAGCGCGAGAACGTCTTCGACCTGCTGCGGGTCGCTGCCGCTGAGCAGCAGCACGGCGCTGTGCGCGGCCGGCAAACCGCCAACCACCGAGGCGCCTGCCTGCTGGGCGACGAAACGCAGGCCGGCGGTTTCGCCGCTGCGCACGCCGACATCGTCGGGCAGGATGTAGACGTTGCCGACGCCGACAGCCTGGCCGGCTTCGGCCAGCAGCACCGGCAACGCGGACACGCGCGCGATTTGCTTGACCAGGTTGCCGTAGCGGCCGCCGTCCAGGCGCAACTGCACCAACAGCGGTTGCGGGAAGTCCGCCGGCAAGGCGGCGAGCAGGCGGCGGATGGCATCGGGACCGCCGATGCCGGCCATCACCAGCACCGCACCCTGCGCGACCGTGACTGCCGCGGCAGCGGCGTTATCGATGGTGGACTCCTCCTCGGAATCCAGCGCGACCAGCGACAGGCCTTCGGTGGAAATCTGCATCTGGCTCAGCGGCGCGCGCGCCTGCACCACCAGCGGCGCGTCGTCGTCCACCAGCGACCAGGCGCTGGCCGGCAGCGGCGGCGGTGAGCTGGCCGGTGCAGCGGCGGATGCCGCCTCGGTCGCGGTCACCGGTTCGGGCACCGTTGCAGGCGTGGCCATATCGCCGGCAGCGATCTGATCGTGCGAGAACTGCAGATCCTCGAACCCGGGCGCGGCATCGGCCGGCGGTTGCCAGGCATAGAAGCTGTCGCCGGGCACGGTGGTGGCGAAGCTGGCCGCTTCCTCGACGTGGAAGCCGATCGGCGCGCCTTCGTGCAGTTGCGCCGGGGTGGCCGGCAGGCCGGGTTCGGGCTGCAGGCCTGTGTCGGTTTCGCGCCCAGGCGGCAGCACGTCCTGGTGGCCTTGCAGCTTGGCCGCCAGGTGCCGCGCCCAGCGCTGCGCTTCCCAGCCCTCGCGGCGCGCGGCCAGTTCGGCCTCGTCGAAGATCACGGTGAGGCCGGGCAGGTCCAGCGCCGCATCCAGCCGTTCCAATGCGTCCTCGATCGCCGGTTCCAGCGCGATCAGCACCGCGTCGGGCGCGGCGTCGGCCAGGGTCTGCGCATCGATCGCGCCGGGGTCGTCCTCGAGCACGATCGACGCGCCGACCTGGTGCAGCGCCTCGCGCAGGCGCTCGCGCGCCTGGCCGGGACGCGCCAGCAATGCGACCGGGGTCCCGCTGGCGGCGCCGTCATTCGCGAACACGGGCGATCCCCAGCAGGTCGTACACGTTGCGCATCAGATCCAACTCTTGGTAAGGCTTGCCCAGGTAGCGCTGCACGCCGATCTCGAAGGCGCGCTGGCGGTGCTTTTCGCCGCTGCGCGAGGTGATCATCACGATCGGCACCGATTTGTAGCGGGGGTCGGCGCGCATCGCGGTCGCCAATTCGTAGCCATCCATGCGCGGCATCTCGATATCCAGCAGCATCAGGTCGGGGACGCGCTCGTCCAGGCGCTCCAGCGCCTCGATGCCGTCGCGGGCGACGATCACGTCGAAGTTGTGGCGTTCCAGCACGCGGCCGGTAACCTTGCGCATGGTCAGCGAATCGTCGACCACCATCACCAGCGGCATGCGCCGCTGTTCGGCCGGCGCCGCTTCCACCACCGGCCGCGCCGGCTGCGCCAGGTAGCGGCGCACCAGCGGGGCGACGTCCAGGATCACCACCACGCGGCCATCGCCGGTGATGGTGGCGCCGTAGATGCCTGGCACCGAGGCGATCTGCAGGCCGACTGGCTTGACCACGATTTCGCGGTTGCCGAGCACCTGGTCGATCGCCACCGCGGCGCGCAGGTCGCCGGCGCGCACCAGCAGCAGCGGCACCTGCGCCTGTCCTTCGGCGCGTGCCGGTGCCTGGCCGACCAGCGAGCCGAGGTCGTGCAGCGCGAATTCCTCGCCGCTGTAGTGGTAGCCGCCGTCGGCCGCTTCGAAACGCTCGCGGCTGATGCGGCCGATGCCGCTGACCGAGGCCACCGGCACGGCGAAGGTGGTCTCGCCGATCTGCACGAACACCGCCTGCGTGACCGCCAGCGTCTGCGGCAGGCGCAGGGTGAAGGTGACGCCCTGCCCCCACACCGAGTGGATGTCCACCGAGCCGCCGAGCTGGCGCACTTCGTTGCGTACCACGTCCATGCCCACGCCACGGCCGGCCAACTGGCTGACCTGGTCGTAGGTGCTGAAGCCGGGAGCGAAGATCAGCGAATCCAGTTCTTCGTCGGACAGCGCGGCGCCGATCGCGATCAGGCCGCGCTGTTCGGCACGGTGGCGGATCGCGTCGCGATTGAGGCCAGCGCCGTCGTCGGCCACTTCCAGCACGATTTCCGAGCCTTCGCGGCGCAGCCGGATGGCGATGCTGCCCTCTTCCGCCTTGCCCGCAGCGCGGCGTTGTTCGGGCGTTTCCAGGCCGTGCGCGACCGAGTTGCGCAGCATGTGTTCCAGCGGCGCGATCATGCGGTCGAGCACATTGCGATCGAGTTCGCCGTGGGTGCCTTCCAGGGTCAGATGCACCTGCTTGCCGGTCTCGCTGGCGGCCTGCCGCACCACGCGGCGCAGCCGCGGCACCAGGCCGTCGAACGGCACCATGCGCGCGCGCATCAACCCGTCCTGCAGTTCCGAACTCACGCGCGACTGCTGTTGCAGCAAACCGTCGTACTGCCGCGCCAGGTCGTCGAGCACGCCTTGCAGGCCACCCAAGTCGGCCGCCGATTCGTTCAGCGCGCGGCTGAGCTGCTGCAGCGTGGAGAAGCGGTCCAGTTCCAGCGGATCGAAGCTCTGCTGGGTCTGGTCCTGCTCGCGCTGGTAGCGGGCGACGATCTGCGCTTCGGTTTCCAGGTCCAGGCGGCGCAGCTGGTCGCGCAGTCGCGCGTTGGTGCGGTCCAGTTCGGACATCGCGCCGCGGAATGCGCCGAGCTGCTGTTCCAGCCGCGAGCGGTAGATCGCCACTTCGCCGGCATGGTTGACCAGGCGGTCCAGCAGGTCGGCGCGCACGCGCACCTGTTCCTGCATCGGCCGCGCGATCATCGACTCTTCGTCGAGCGTGCCGTCCACCGGCAGCGGCGCCGACAGCGGCGCCGGCGCCGGTGCGGGCACCGACTCCGGATCGACCGCGGCCTGGATCATCGCCGCCACATCCGCATCGGTCTCGGTATTGGCAGCAGTATCGATGTCGTCAGCGGCGAACGGCAGGCTGCGGCCGTGGGCGCGCGCGTCGAAGCGGCCAATCAGATCGAACGGCATCGCCACCGCGCGGTGGTTACCGGTGAGGGTGAGCAACTGATGCAGGCGGTCGAACCCGCGTTCGAGCAATTGCACGTCGCTGCGGTCGAGTTCGGTGCGGTTGGCGGCCACCGCCTCCAGCAGCGATTCGATGCCGTGGCCGAGATCGCCGATCGGGTTGACCCCGGCCATGCGCGCGCCGCCCTTCAGCGTGTGCAGGTCGCGTTGCAGGCCGGCGAGCGCGTCGCGGTCCTGCGGCGCGGCGCGCAGTTCGGCGATCAGGCGGTCGCAATGGTCGAGCAGGTCCTTGCCTTCCTCGACGAAGATATCGACCAGCTCGCGGTCCAGATCGGCAAAGTCCAGCGGGCCGAGATCGACCGCGGCCAAGTCGATGGATTCGGTCGAGGCGGTGTCGTGCTGGGTGGATTCGGCGAACGACGGTGCGTCGGCAACGTCGGCGGGCACGCGATGCGCGTCGTCGGTCGCGATGTCGGACGGCTCGGTGATTTGGGCGTGTGCCGGCTCGGCATCCGTGTCCGCGGGGTGCACCGCGTCGCCCGCATGTTCGGCGTTGTCCAGCGTGACGTCGGCAACGTCGCTGGTTTGCGTGTCGTCGGCGTGCGTCTCGTGGGCATGCGGCGCTTCGACCGGTTCCGGGTCGGAACCGGTGTCGCCTTCGTGCCCGGCATGGTGCTCTGGCGCGTCGGCCGTGTCGGTCGAATGCGTGTGTTCGAGGTCGGCCGTTGCGCCGAGCGCTGCGTCCGCATCGGCATCGGCGGATTCGGGTGCGGCATCTTCGGCGTGCGGCGTCGGCGCGTGATCGTGCGCGTCGGTCGCCTCGACCGCTTCGGCGTCGGCCGGATGCGTTTCGATGTCGGCCTGCGCGGCATGGCCATCGACATCCTGGTCGATGGTCTCGTGCTGCGATTGCGCTGCGGCATCCACGTCGTCGTGCGCGTGTGGCGCGGTGTCGGCATGCGCCGCCGCGTCGTCCGCCACGGGTAGCGGCTCGGCATCGTCATTCGCCGATACCGGCTCGCTGCCATGCCAATGCGTGGACGGCTGCACCGGCTCTGCGTTGAACGCATACCCCTGCGGATCGCGCTCCTGGTCGTGCTCACCTTGATCGTGCTCGCCTTCGGCATGCCCGGTTTGGTCGTGCGCGCCTTGCGGGTCTTCCTGGTGCTCGCCGTGATGGGTTTCGTCGTGCGTCGCGCCCTCGTCGGCCGCTACGTCCTGCTCCTGCGTCTCGACCGTCGCTTCCACGGGCGGCGGCAGATCGCTGTCCGCCGGCACACGCTCCTCTGCCAGCGGCGCCTCGACGGTCAATTCGTCGAGCTTGCCTTCCTGGGCCAGAAGGGCCTGTTCATCGGCGTCGATCGCGACAGGTTCGCTGTCGGCTGGCGCGGCGGCGACCGCGTCCGATTCCTCTGCTGCGCCGTCCGCATCGTGTGCAACGTCGGATGCGGCACTGTCGCGCTCGTCGTGGGCGGATGCGTCGTGTACGTCGAACGCAGGCGGCGACGATGCCGTGCCGTCGGCAACTTCTTCGCTCGGCGCATGGGAATACTCGGCATCGAATGCCGGTGCATCGGCTGCAGACGCCGCCGAGGCATCGGCATCGGTGCTTTCGGCGACAGGCGCGGCGGCGGCGTGATCCGCATCGGTGCTGCCGGCCGCTTCGAGATGCCGTGCATCGCCCAGGTACGCCGACAGGTCGTCGGCCGAGGTGAGTTCCACCGCCTGCAGCAACTGCGCGTCCAGCCCGGCATCGGCGTGCGGCTGCGGTTCGTCCTCGTCTTCTTCGTCGTGCGCGATCGAAGGCCACTGCACTTCCGGCAACGTGGCGACCAGGGCCTGCAGACGCTGCGCCAGCTCGGTGAACGGCGGGATCACCGGCGACGGCGCCTGCAGTTCCTCGATGGTGGCGGCGATGGCCTGAGCGGCATCGTCGAGCGCACGCACGCCATCGGCGTCAGGCACCACGGCGGCGGCCAGCAGGCGCTTGACGTAGCTCTCGGCCGGGCCGGTGACGTCGGTGATTTCCGGCACGTCGGTCATCGCGAACGCGCCGCTCATCGTGTGCACCGCGCGCAGCAGCGCCTCGGTGGCCGGCTGCGGCGCATGCTGCAGCCAGTCGCGGACCGTCTCCAGATGCGTGCCGACTTCGGCTTCGAGGATCTCGCGCAGCACGCTGTCCACCGAGGCCGGCGTGCCGGCGCGCGGCGCGGCAACGGCCGGTGCCGGCGCGGCGGCGAAATAATAGGCGTCCTCGCCTGCCGCGATGCGGTCGGCGACCGCCTGGATCGCGCCCAGATCGGCATGGATGACGCCGTGCCCGCGCAGTGCCGCATTGAGCTGCGGCAACACCTCGTAAGCCAGTTCGACCATGGTCACCACGGCCGGGCTGGCCACGCGGGTGCCATCGAGCACGCGATTGAGCATGCCCTCGATCTTCCAGCTGAACTCGCCGAGCACGCGCGCACCGACCAGTCGGCCGCTGCCCTTGAGGGTGTGGAACACGCGCCGGATCGGACGCAGGCTTTCCATGTGATTCGGCGACGCGCGCCATGCCGGCAGCAGGGTGCCGAGGTTGACCAGTTCCTCGTCGAATTCCTCGAGGAACACCTCGCGGATGTCGGCGTCGATCTCGCCACCGTCGTCCACGAAGCCGCCATCGATGGCGACCGGCGCGGGCGCCTCGGGCGCTGCGACCGCATCGGTCGGCGCTGGCGCGTGGTCGGCGGCGGTCTCGGTTGCGCCAGCGGACTCGCTAGCGGCGGGCGCGGCGACATCGAACTGTGCGGCAGCGGCGTCGAGTTCGGCGAGGAATGCGGCCGAAGCGGCATCCAGTTCGATCGGCTGGATGCTGGCCTTGTGCACGCCGGGCGCCGGCGCTTCCGGCTCCGGGGTCGGCTCCGGCCAGGCCAGGTCCACGAACGGGCTCTGTTCGGCGCCTGCATCGGCGTCGGTATGCTCGGTCTCGCCGGTGTCCGCGTGCGGGGCTGTGTCGCTCTCGGCCTCGGCCACGAACACGGTATCGCTCGACGAAAGGTCGATGGTCGGCGTGGCGTGCTCGGCGACAGCGTCGCTGTCGTCGTCGGCCAGGGTCGCCGGCGTCTCGTTCCACACGATGTTGTGGACCTCGTCGGACGCGGCATCGGCGAAGGCCGGCGCATCCTCCAGTTCGATCACCAGTACATCGTCGTGGACGTTGTCGGTGGGCGCGGCGCCCGGGGCGTCGACGATGACCAGGGCCGGATCGTCGTGCTCGGCAGCGGCTTCGAGTTCGGCGTATTCGGCGGCCACCGGGTCGAAACCGTAGTTGGCCGGCGCTTCGTCGGTCGCGGGCGTGGCCTCGCCAGGCGCGACCGCCTGCTCGGCCGACGCATCGGCACTCGTCCAATGCAACGCATCGCCTTCCAACGCCAGCGTGTCGGTGCTGATCTGCAGCGGCTCGACGGCGGCCGACCATTCTTCCTGTTCGGCGGCGACCGGATCGAAGCTGATCGGCGACGAGGCGACGACGGACGCATCGGCGTTGCCCGCAGCGCTGACTGCCATGGCGGAGGACTCGGCATCGACATCGGCGTCGATACGCTCGGCAGCCTCGGCGTTCGCAACGGCGTCGGTATCTTCGTGCAGCGTCCACTGCGGCGCCTGCGGCGTCTCGCCCGGCAACGGCGGCGGCACGCTCGCGGCGATCGGCGCGTCAGCGACCGGCGCCAGATCCCAGGACGGCACCGGCGGCGGCGCGGACACCGTCCTCGGCACATCGGCAATGTCGTCGGCCGACGCGGCATCCAGCTCCGCCACGGGCGCGAGCGATGGCGCATCGGTTGCCTGCGGCACCACGCCCTGCGGCGCCGGCACCTCGCTGGGCAACGGCCAGTAGCGCAGCGTTTCCAGGCTGGTGCGGGTGATGTCGAGGATTTCCTCGCGGCCCGGGCGGCGCTCGCGCAGCGCTTCCAGGTAGTACTCCAGGCTGGCCATCGCATCGGCCAGCGTGTCCAGCTGGCGCCCGCTGGGCACGCGGCGCTTGCCGATCAGTTCGGTGGCCACGTAGCGGCGCACGCCTTCCAGGTAATCGGCCGGTTGCGGCAGTTCCAGCATGCGCAGCGCACCGGCGACCTCGCCGAGCAGGCGCGGCACTTCGGTCAGGCGCTCGTGTTCCCAGTTGGTCTCGATGAAGGCGACGAAATGCTCGCGCGCGGCGGCGAAATTGGCGATCGCCTCGTGCGCCAGCACTTCCACCGTGCGCCGCGCCTCGGCGGCGCTGGCATCGTCGTGGATGCCGGCGCTGGCGCCGAGATAGGCGACCTGATCGTCGAGCGAGGCATCCACGTACAGCAGCGCGCCGGCGATATCCAGCAACAGGCCCTCGTCGGCCTGGCGCTCGCCCTCGACGATGCTGCGCAGCGCATCGCGCTGCTGCACCACCACGCCGCGGGCCACGCCCAGGCCCATCACGCCCAGGGTGTCGGCGACGCTGCCCAGTTCGTCCACCTGGGTCTGCAGCGCGGCGACGTCGCCGCCGGTGCGCAGGTGCAGGTCGAGCGCGTCCTTGACCCGCAGCAGTTCTTCCTTGATCGCGGTGCCGACGGTGTCGAGCAGTTCGCGGTTGCGGCCGCTGAGGCTGCCGCGGGCATGGTCCAGTTCGGCCTCGGTGGCGGCGCTGGCGTCGGGCGACAGCGCGAACAGCGCGCCTTCGCTCAGCCCGGGCTCGCCGCGCGAGGCGCGGATTTCGTTGAGCAGCGGCAGCAGCACGATCGGGATGTCGCGATGGCCGTCCTGCAGACGCTCCAGGTAATCGGGCAGCAGCACGGTGCCGCGCATCAGCGTGGCGCAGGCCTCGTCGCGGTCGGGCACCTGGCCGTTCTGCACGGCGATGGCCAGCAGTTCCAGTTCTTCGGCGACCATCGCCGGCGCGTACAGTTCGACCATGCGCAAGGTGCCCTGCACCTGGTGCAGGTAGCCGGCGCAGAAGCGCATGCGGCTGGTGTCGGCCGGGTCTTCGACGAAGTATTCGATCTCCCCGCGCACCTGGCGCAGGGTCTCGTCCAGCTCCGGCTTGACCCAGCCCAGGGCGGCATGGCTCATCGCATCGCGCAGCGCGCTCATCGCGGCGCTCCCGCGGACGGCCACGCGCCGCGCGTCGCCAGCGCGGCGGCGGTGAGCAGGGAGTGTTCACGGTACGTCATGTGCGCTTTCCTTCCACCCTGTTCCGATCCGCTCACGCCGGCAGCTTGAAGTCGGCGACCGAGCGCCGCAGATCCGCCGCCAGCTGCGCCAGCCGTCCGATCGATTCGGCGGTCTGGCCGGCACCTTGCGAGGTCTGTCCGGTGATGCGGCGGATCACGTCCATCGTCTGGGTGATGTCGGTCGCCGCGGCGGACTGCTGGTGCGCGGCGATGGAGATGTTCTTGATCAGGTTGTTGAGCGCGTTGGAGACGCGCTCGATCTCGGTCAGCGCGGTGCCGGCGTCTTCGGCCAGGCGCGCGCCGGACACCACTTCGGAGGTGGTCTGCTCCATCGAGCTGACCGCTTCGTTGGTATCGGCCTGAATCGTCTGCACCAGGCCTTCGATCCGGCGCGTGGCGCCGGAGGTGCGTTCGGCCAGGCGCTGCACTTCGTCGGCGACCAGCGCGAAGCCGCGGCCGGCCTCGCCCGCCGAGGCCGCCTGCACCGCGGCGTTGAGCGCCAGGATGTTGGTCTGCTCGGAAATGTCGTTGATCAGTTCGACGATCGAGCCGATCTCCTGGGTCGATTCGCCCAGGCGCTTGATGCGCTTGGAGGTTTCCTGGATCTGGTCGCGGATCTGGTCCATGCCCTGGATGGTCTCGCGGACCACGCCGGCGCCCTCGGCGGCGATCACCACCGAGCGCTGCGCCACTTCGGCCGACTCGCTGGAGTTGCGCGAGACCTGTTCGATGCTGGCGGCGATTTCGTTGATGCGCTCGGACGCCGAACCGATCTGCTCGGCCTGGTGGCCGGCGGCCTCGGCCAGCTGCAGCGCGGTGGCCTGGGTTTCCTCGGTGGAGATGGCGACCTTGGCCGAGGTGTCGTTGATCGTGGTGACCAGGTGGCGCAGCTCGTCGACCGCGTAGTTGATCGCGTCGGCGATGGCGCCGGTCATGTCCTCGGTGACCGAGGCCTTGACGGTCAGGTCGCCTTCGCCGAGCGAACTGATTTCGTCGAGCAGGCGCATGATCGCCTGCTGGTTGCGGCTGTTGTATTCGACCTGGGTCTGGTAGCGGATTTCCTGGTCGCGGGTGCGGCTGCGCACCGAGGTCCAGACGAAACCGATGATCGACAGCAGCGCCAGCAGACCGGATACCACGCCCAGCCAGAAATTCGGGAACAGGCGGGTGTCGCGGGTGGAGCCGAACGCGGAGAATGCGTCGAACAGCTTCTTGCTGTCGTCGAGCATCTTGTCCGAGCCGGCGGTCAACGCCGCGGCCGAGGACTGCGCGGCGAACAGGCTGCGCGAACTGGCCAGCAACGCGTCCAGGTCCTTCTTCATTTCCGCCCACTGCGCCTGCGACTGCTCCAGCGCGGCCAGCGCGGCGGCGTTGCGCACCGGCGCGATGCCCAGTTCCTCGTTGCCGTTGCGCAGGCCCTCGAGCATCTGCCCGAACACCACCGAGTCGCGCGCCAGCGCATCGCCGGCGCTGGCCGCGCCACTGCCGCCCGCCCGCATCTCGGTGACGCGGCGGGCCATGGTGCCGGCCACCACCACCTGTTGCAGGGTGTTGTAGATCTGCGCGGCGGGCGCGCCACCGACGGTCATCGCGCGCACCACCTCGTTCAACTGCGCCTGCAGCTGCGGCACGCCGCCGACGAAGCGCTCGGCGTTGCCGGCCAGCGCCAGCACCGCCGGCTCGCTGTCCACCACCTGCTGCGCGTTCTTGCCCAGCGGGGTCCAGGTGCGGTTGAGTTCCTCCAGCGGGCCGGCGATGCCGGTCTCGTTGGCATAGCGCGCGTTGAGCGCGGCGACGGTGCTCTCCACCCGCGCCTTGGTCTGCTTGAATTGCTTGTAGGTGGCCGCGTTGCCGGAGACCGCATCGCGGCCCTGGTTGGCCAGCTGCTGCGACAGCACCTGCAGGTCGGCCGCGCCGGTGCTGGCGCCGGCCAGGCGGTTGCCCTGCCAGGTGGCCACGCCGGTATTGGCGCCGAACACGATCAGCGACAGCGCCAACAGGCCCAGCCAGAAACTCGTCCCCATGCTGCCAAGCTTGCTGGCCTTGGGGGCGTCCGGTGCAGTACTCATGATTCGACCTCGATCTTCGATGCGAAGGCAGGCCGCGCGCTCAGGCGGCGGCTTGACGGAATTCGGGTGTACGCGACAGCAGCGACAGCGAGAACACGCCCCAGTCGTGGGTGTCGCCGCGGAACGCGCGGTCGACGAAGTGCGCGTAGCGGCCCTGCGCCAGCTCGCCGGGTTCCACCGCCTGCGATTCGGCGAAGCTGCGCTGGCCGAACAGTTCGTCGATGGTCAGCGCCACGTCGCCGCCGCTCTGGCGCATGATCAGCACGCGCTGGCCTTCCAGCAGCGACGTGCGCTGGCCTTCCATGAACTGCTTCAAATCGACTACCGGAAACAGGTTGCCGCGCAGGTTGCCCACGCCCAGCAGCCACGGCTGCGCGCCCGGCACCGGGATGATCGGCGGCATGCGCACGATTTCCACCACCTCGCGGAAGTCGGACACCAGATGGCGGTTGCCGACGCGGAAGCCGACGCCGCGCCAGATGTCCTCGTCGAATTCGCGCTCGGGCATCTGCACCGCGTGCGCCAGGCTGCGCTGCTCGTAGGCCTCGAGGATGTCGAAGGGCGAACGCACGTCAGCCGACCAGCTGGTTGATGCGGGCGATCAGCTCGTCTTCGCGCGGCGGCTTGACGATGTAGTCGGTGGCGCCCTGGCGCATGCCCCAGACCTTGTCGGTCTCCATGCTCTTGGTGCTGATGATCAGCACCGGGATGTGCCGGGTGGCTTCGTCGCGCGACAGCGCGCGGGTGGCCTGGAAGCCGCTCATCCCCGGCAGCACCACGTCCATCAGCACCAGGCTCGGCGCCTGCTCGCGGACGATCTTCAGTCCGTCCTCGGCGTTGTCGGTGGCGAGCACCTCGTGCCCGGCTTTTTCCAGCCACTGCGTAAACACCGCCCGGTCGGTCGGTGAGTCCTCGATCAACAAGATTCGAGCCATGGTGCCTTTCCCCCTGGTCAGGCGTTGACGTATGTACGGATCGCGCCCAGCAGTTCTTCGCGTGTGAAGGGTTTGGTGAGGTACTGCTCGGAACCGACGATGCGCCCGCGCGCCTTGTCGAACAGGCCGTCCTTGGAGGACAGCATGATCACCGGCGTCGCCTTGAACAGCTGGTTGCCCTTGATCAGCGCGCAGGTCTGATAGCCGTCCAGCCGCGGCATCATGATGTCCACGAAGATGATCTGCGGTTGCTGATCGGCGATCTTGGCCAGGGCCTCGAAGCCGTCGGTGGCGGTGACCACCTCGCATCCCTCGCGCTTCAACAGCGTTTCGGCAGTACGGCGGATCGTCTTCGAGTCATCGATCACCATGACCCTCAGTCCTGCGAGTTCCCCACCCGCAGTCGTGTTTTCACTCATTCACTTGCCCCCAGGCGCGCGACGCTTCATCGGTTCCGACGTCGCTGCGAAACGACATGTATCCCAAGACCCGCTCGGACTGTCAAGGCCGCCGCCACGGCTCTGCTTTGTGTCACTTTCCAGCGCTAACTATGTCACAGTTTGATTGCCGCCGCAGGTCACCGCACGGCCCCGTGCCGCGGCCCTTGCGCACCCCCGCCGCCGACCCGCTACCATCCTCCGTTCAGTCCCCCGGGTAACGCCATGTCGTTCGATGTCATCGTGGTGATGGATCCCATCGCCAGCATCAAGATTGCCAAAGACACTACCTTCGCCATGTTGCTGGAAGCGCAGCGCCGCGGGCACCGCTTGCACTACGTGCGTCCCGGCGGGCTGTCGCTGCGCGAAGGCCGCGCGCTGGCCCAGGCCGCGCCGCTGCAGGTGCGCGACGACAAGAGCGGCTGGTTCGAACTGGGCGCGTTCGCCGAGCTGGCGTTCGGTACCGGGCAGGTGGTGCTGATGCGCAAGGACCCGCCGTTCGATTCGGAATTCCTGTACGACACCCACGTGCTGAGCGTGGCCCAGCGCGCCGGCGCGCAGGTGGTCAACGACCCGCAGGGCCTGCGCGACTTCAACGAGAAGCTGGCCGCGCAGCTGTTCCCGCAATGCTGCCCGCCGACCCTGGTCAGCCGCGACGCGGCCGCGCTGAAGGCGTTCGTGCTGGAGCACGGCCAGGCGGTGCTGAAGCCGCTGGACGGCATGGGCGGGCGTTCGATCTTCCGCAGCGGCACCGGCGACCCCAACCTCAACGTGATCCTGGAGACGCTGACCGACGGCGGCCGCACGCTGGCCCTGGCGCAACGCTTCATTCCAGACATCAGCGCCGGCGACAAGCGCATCCTGCTGGTCGATGGGGTGCCGGTGGACTACTGCCTGGCGCGGATCCCGCAGGGCGACGAATTCCGCGGCAACCTGGCCGCCGGCGGCCGCGGCGAAGGCCGCCCGCTGAGCGAGCGCGACCGTTGGATCGCCGCCCAGGTCGGCCCGGAAATGAAGCGGCGCGGCATGCGCTTCGTCGGCCTGGACGTGATCGGCGATTTCCTGACCGAGGTCAACGTCACCAGCCCGACCTGCGTGCGCGAACTGGACGCGCAGTTCGGGCTGAACATCGCCGGGCTGCTGTTCGACGCGATCGAGGCCTACCCAGCGCGATGAGCGCGGCCGCCGCGACGCCCGCGCCGCGCATCGGCGAGCGCGACCGGCTCAGCGCCACCCTGGTGCTGTCGCTGATCGTGCACGGTCTGCTGATCCTGGGGGTGGGCTTCGCGATCGACGACGACGCGCCGCTGGTGCCGACCCTGGACGTGATCTTCAGCCAGACCAGCACTCCGCTGACGCCGAAGCAGGCCGATTTCCTGGCCCAGGCCAACCAGCAGGGCGGCGGCGACCACGACAAGGCGCAACGCCCGCGCGACAGCCAGCCCGGCATCGTGCCGCAGCAGCACGACGGCCTGGCGCCGCAGGCGCTGCGCGCGCAGACCGCGGCGGCGGCGCCGGAGCCGACCCCGCGCGTGGTCAGCAGCGCGCGAGGCGAGCAGCCGCAGCCGGCAGCGCAGACCCAGCCGCGCACCGACGCCCCGACCCAGCCGGTGGATGCGCAGCGCGAGCAGCGCGATGCGGAGATGGCGCGCCTGGCTGCCGAAGTGCACCTGCGGTCGGAGCAGTACGCCAAGCGCCCGAACCGCAAGTTCGTCTCCGCCAGCACCCGCGAATACGCCTACGCCAATTATTTGCGCGCCTGGGTGGACCGCGCCGAGCGCGTCGGCAACCTCAACTATCCCGACGAGGCGCGCCGGCAGCGGCTGGGCGGCCAGGTGGTGATCAGCGTCGGCGTGCGCCGCGACGGCAGCATCGAGAGCAGCCGCATCCTGCGCTCCAGCGGGGTGCCGATGCTCGACGCCGCGGCGATGCGGGTGGTGCAACTGGCGCAACCGTTCCCGCCGCTGCCGCATACCGAAGACAACATCGACATCCTGCAGGTCACCCGCACCTGGGTGTTCCTGCCCGGCGGCACGCTGCGCGACGACCGCTGAGCGCGCGCAGCGACAAGCCCCTCTCCCATCGGGAGAGGGGTTGGGGTGAGGGTACGGCCGCCACGGACCGCCTGGCGGCACTGAACATTTCTAGGCTGCGCCCATACCCTCATCCGCCCCTACGGGGCACCTTCTCCCGACGGGAGAAGGGATGAATCAAACCCCTCTCCCATTGGAGGGGTTGGGGTGAGGGTACGGCCGCCACGGACCGCCTGGCGGCACTGAACATTTCGAGGCTTCGCCCGTACCCTCATCCGCCCCTGCGGGGCACCTTCTCCCGACGGGAGAAGGAAAATCGAGCCCCTCTCCCACCGGCGACCGAAGGGAGTCCCGTGGGAGAGAGGGGTTGGGGTGAGGGTACGGCCGCCATGGATCGCCTGGCGGCACTGAACATTTCGAGGCTTCGCCCGTACCCTCATCCGCCCCTACGGGGCACCTTCTCCCGACGGGAGAAGGGAGTTGCCTCACGTGGCGCCGCATGCGCGCCCACGGCAACGATCGAGATAACCATTCGTGCCACCGACATAACGACGCGGCATTTCTGAATAGGCATCACATTAAGGTTAATGGTGGCGGGGAACGTTACCGCGCACACCGCATCGCCAAGGACGAGTGACTCGGAAGCAGACGCGGCGCATCCCCGCCCCCACCACCCGAGCCGCCTCCCATGAAAAGCCCCCTCCTTCGCAGGCCCGCCCTGCTCGCGCTGGCGCTGAGCGCCGCCCTCGCTGCGCCGGCCGCCCTGGCCCAGTCCACCACCGGCACCGTCGCCGGCCAGGCGCCGGCCAACGCGCAACGCGTGCAGGTGCGCAGCGACAGCGGCCTCAGCCGCGAAGTCGCGGTCGATGCGCGCGGCCGCTACAGCATCGGTCAGCTGCCGCTGGGCACCTACAGCGTCGTCGCCAAGGGCGCCGACGACGCCGTGCTCGGTAGCCGCGAGGGCGTAGGCCTGACCGTCGGCGCGGTCACCGACGTCTCCTTCGCCGCGGTCACCAGCCTGACCGGGGTCACCGTCAGCGCCGACCGCGCCGCCGCCGCGATTGACGTCAGCAGCGTCGACTCGCGCACGGTGATCAACGCCGAACAGTTGCAGCGGCTGCCGCTGGGACGCTCGGCCGAGGCGATCGCGCAGCTGGCGCCCGGCGTGGCCGGCAACAGCGGCAGCGGCACCTATACCGGTCCGACCGGCGCGCAACTGCTCAGCTTCGGCGGCTCCTCGGCCGCGGAGAACGCCTATTACATCAACGGCTTCAACACCACCGACCCGCTGCGCGGGCTGGGCGGGCTGACCCTGCCCTACGGCAGCATCGACCAGTTGGAGGTCTACACCGGCGGCTACAGCGCCAAGTACGGGCGTTCCGACGGCGGCGTGATCAACGCGGTCGGCAAGCGCGGCAGCAACGAATGGCATTTCGGCGGCCAGGCCACCTGGGAGCCGGACGGCCTGCGCTCCTCGCAGAAGGACGTCTACGCGCCTGGCGACGGCAGCCTGTACCGGCCGGACAGCAAGAGCAGTTCCACGCTCAGCACGCAGAGCCTCTACGCGGGCGGCCCGCTGATCCAGGACAAGCTGTTCTTCTTCGGCTCCTACGAACTGCAGCGCCAGGACGGCGACAGGTTCTACGGTACGCGCGAGACCAACACGGGCTACTACGATTACCACTACCGCCGGCCGAGCTGGTACGCCAAGCTCGACTGGAACATCAGCGACAACCAGTTGCTGGAAATCACCGGCGCCTCCAGCCGCTACATCACCCGCGGCAGCTACTACGACTACAGCGGTTACGACATCGGCGCGCGCCGCGGCAGCGCCGACACCACCAAGACCGGCGGCGACTTGTGGACCGCCAAGTACACCGGCTACCTCACCGACCGCCTGACCTTCAGCGCCCAGTACGGCAAGCAGCGCACCGACGACTACACCGGCAACCCCAACTACAACGGCGCCCTGACCTACGTCGACGACGCCTCGTTCCAGAACCCGGCCTACACCGGCGGCACCCCGATCACCAACGCCCAGACCACCGCGCTGCTGGTCGACCCCGACCGCGGCAACCGCACCGACAACCTGCGGCTGGACCTGAACTACGTCATCGGCGAGCACAGCATCACCGTCGGCATCGACAACCAGAACGCGCGCGCGCTCAACCGCGGCTCGGTGGCCTCCGGCGACGGGTACCAGTGGATCTACGGCCAGTCCAACCCGAACATACCGATCAACACCGGACTCGGCGTACCGGCCACCGGCGGCTACGCCAACGGCGAGGACGGCTACTACGTGCGCCAATACGTCTATAGCGCCCTGGCCTCGGTGCGCGCGGTGCAGCGCGCGCAATACATCGAGGACAACTGGCAGGTCAGCGACCGCTTCCTGCTCAGCCTCGGCCTGCGCCTGGACCAGTTCACCAACTACAACCGCGATGGCGACGCCTACATCAAGCAGACCAGCGGGCAGTGGGCGCCGCGCCTGGGCTTCAGCTGGGACGTCGACGGCGACGCGCGCTTCAAGGTCTACGGCAACGCCGGCCGCTACTACCTGGCGCTGCCGCTGAATCCGGCATTCAATGCCGCCGGCGCGACCCTGGCGACCTCGACCTACTACACCTACGGCGGCATCGACGGCAACGGCTACCCCACCGACCTGACCCAGATCTCCGGCGCGGTCTCCTCCAACAACAACTACGGCATCCTGCCCGATGCCAAGACCGTGGCCACGCAGGGCATCAAGCCCTCGTTCCAGGACGAGTTCATCCTCGGCTTCACCAAGGCCTGGGGCGACAGCTGGGTCTACGGCGCCAAGGGCACCTACCGCGTGTTGCGCAGCGGTGTGGACGACTACTGCGACAGCGACACGGTATTCGCCGCGGCGGCGGCGCAAGGGCATTCGGTGACCCTGGACAGCAATCCGGTCAGTTGCTGGCTGATCAATCCGGGCAAGTCCAACACCTTCACCCTGGTGGATACCTCGGGCAACTACGTCAGCGTGCCGCTGAGCAATGCCGAGCTCGGTTTTCCCAAGTTCAAGCGCAACTACTACGGGCTCAACCTGTCGCTGGAGCACCCGTTCGACCAGCGCTGGTACGGGCGCTTCGACTACACCTGGTCGCGCAGCTACGGCACCACCGAAGGCCAGCTGCTGTCGGGCATCGGCCAGACCGCGGTGTCCACCACCCAGGCCTGGGACTACGCGCAGTTGATGGAACACACCAACGGCCCGCAGAGCAACGACCACACCCATCAGTTCAAGTTCTACGGCTATTACCAGTTCACTCCGGAATGGCTGGTGTCGGCCAATCTGAAGCTGGTGTCCGGCACGCCGTTCAGTGCGCTGGGTTCGTACGGCGCCGACCAGAGCGACCCGTCCGGTTACGGCATCGCCTACCACTACTACCAGGGCCAAGCGGCGCCTCCGGGCAGCCAGGGCCGCCTGCCGTGGCTGAAGCAGCTCGATCTCGGGGTGTCGTGGCGGCCGGCCTACGCCGACCACAAGCTGGCCTTCAACCTGGACGTGTTCAACGCCTTCAACGGCCAGGCCACGCTGTGGAAGTATCCGTATTCGGAAACGGATCCGGGCAACAGCGATCCGGTTTACGGCGCGGCGCTGCTGCGCCAGGCACCGCGTTCGCTGCGGTTGAGCGTCAGCTACGACTACTGACCGCGACTGCGCGGTCGCAACGCGGGGGGGAGGCCGGCGCGCCATCGCCGACCTCCCCGCATGCGTTCATCCCGCCACACTGGCCTGGTGCAGGCGATCGGCCAGCGCCACGATCTCCGCCGCGTCCTGCACGCGCGCGCGCCAGGCGGCGGGAATGCCGTCGATGCCGTAGAAGGCGCCGGCCAGCTGGCCGCAGATCGCCGCGGTGGTGTCGGCATCGTCGCCGAGGTTGGCCGCGCGCAATACCGCATCGGCGAAGCAATCGGTGGTCGCGAAACACCACAACGCCGCCGACAGCGCATCGACCACGTAACCGGTACCGCGGATCTGCGTTGCCGGCACCGCGGCATGGTCGCGCACGGCCAGCGCGCGCAGCGCCGGCGTGTCCAGCGCCACATCCGGCGCCTGCAGCACCTGCGCGCGATCGCCGCCGAGCAGAGCCGCGCGCAACTGCAACGCGAACAGGCGGCAGGCATCCAGCGCCTCGGCGGCGGCATGGGTCGTGCGCGAACTGTCCGCCGCGCGTTCGGCCAACACGGCGGGACGATGCGCGTAGTACATCGCCACCGGCGCCAGCCGCATCAGCGAGCCGTTGCCGGCCGCGCGCGGGTCGTCGCTGCCGCTGAACGCCGGGCCGCCGTCCAGATAACGCTCCAGCGCCTGGCGCACGGTGTTGCCGATGTCGAAACACGCGCCGGTACTGCTCAGGTAGCCGTGGCGGTACCAGTTGCAATAGCGGTTCATCTGGTCCGCGGCATCGAAACCTTCGCGGTACAGCAGGCTGTGCGCCAGGCACAGCGCCATCGAGGTGTCGTCGGTCCACTGCCCCGGCTGCAGCTCGAACGGACCGCCGCCCACCATGTCGTCGATCGGGGCGAAGCTGCCGGGCGCCTTGAATTCCAGCGTTGTCCCCACTGCATCGCCGACCGCCAGGCCCAGCAGGCAGCCGCGAAAACGCGCGCGCTCGGTCTCGGCCGCGCTCATCGTGCGGCCCGCTGCGCCTGCTGTTCGGCCAGCGTCAGCGCGACGTTGTCGCGCAGGTAGGCCGGCTCGGCGCGCTCCGGCGCGATCGCTTCGCCGCGCGCATGGGCGGCCAGCGCCAGGGTCAGCACGTCGGCGGCATGCGGCAAGGCCTGCGCATCGACGCTGCGCAACTGCGCGTGCAGGCGCCGCTGCAGCGTCGCGTCGATGGCGGCGAAACCGGTGCCGACGCCGTGCCAGGGCGCGTCCGTCTGCGGCAACACGAACGCGTCCGGGATCAGCACCTGCTCGGGCGTCAGCGCGCGCAGGCCGTCGGCGTCACGCACATAGGCCGCCGCGTAGATCTCGCCCATGCGCGCGTCGATCGCGGCCAGCACCTGCGGCGCGTCGACCGGCGCGCGCAAGGCCAGCGCATGCAAGGTGGACACCGGCAACACTGGCAGGTCCAGCGCC
The DNA here is from genome assembly GCF_014236815.1 of Xanthomonas sp. GW. NCBI lineage: Bacteria > Pseudomonadati > Pseudomonadota > Gammaproteobacteria > Lysobacterales > Lysobacteraceae > Xanthomonas > Xanthomonas sp. GW. The sequence continues at coordinate 1,462,675 of NZ_CP051189.1, read as the reverse complement.
AGCGCGATGCCCTGCGCCAGCGCGATCGCCAGGCGCACGCCGGTGAACGCGCCGGGGCCGCGGCCGAAGGCGATCGCATCGAGTTGGCTGCGGGCGATGCCGGCCTCGGCCAGCAACTGCTCGGCCCACGGCAGCGCCAGCTCGGCATGCCGGCGCGGCGCGAGCTCGAAGCGCTCCAAGACCGTGCCATCGACATGTACGGCGACGGAGAGGGCTTCTGTGGCGGTTTCGAAGGCGAGGATTTTCATTGGAGGCCGGGATTGGGGATTCGGGATTGGGGATTCGAAAAGCGAAGCGAGGGCGAAAAAGCGGATGCCGTGCGCTGGCTAGTCGAACGGCGGCGACGCGACGTGTTCGTGATTATCCACCGGCGCCGCGGCGCCGGCGCCGAAGAACTGGCGCACGTCCTCGACATCGCGCGTGCGCGCGAACGGCGGCAGCGACTCCAGGAAGGTGCGGCCGTAGGATTTGGACAGCAACCGCGGATCGCACAGCACCAGCACGCCGCGGTCGGTCTCGCTGCGGATCAGCCGGCCCACGCCCTGCTTCAGCGCGATCACCGCCTGCGGCAGCTGTTCGTCGCGGAACGGGTTGCCGCCGTCGCGGCGGATCGCGTCCAGCCGCGCCTCGAACACCGGATCGTCCGGCGCGGCGAACGGCAGCTTGTCGATCACCACCACGCTCAGCGCATCGCCGACCACGTCCACGCCTTCGCGGAAGCTGGCCGAGCCGAGCAGCACGCCGTTGCCGGACTCGCGAAAACGCTGCAGCAGGCTCGCGCGCGGCGCCTCGCCCTGCACGAACAGCGGCCATGGCCCGTCGCGCAACGCCTCGGCGGCTTCGCGCAAGGCGCGGTGCGAGGCGAACAGCAGGAAGGCGCGGCCCTGCGAGGCCTGCAGCACCGGATGCAGCGCGGCGATCAAGGCGGTGCCGAAGCCGCGCGCGTTCGGGTCCGGCAGCGCCGGCAGATAGCACAGCGCCTGCCGCGCCCAGTCGAACGGGCTGGGCTGCAGCAGGGTCATCGGATCGCTCAGGCCCAGGCGGGTGGCGATGTGCTCGAAATCGCCCTTCACCGCCAGCGTCGCCGAGGTGAACACCCAGGCCGCGTGCGACTTCTCGCGGTGCAGGCGCAGCGGGCCGGACACGTCCAGCGGCGTGCGCTGGCAGCGGAAGCCGCGCGCGCTGAGTTCGTACCACAGCACATCGTTGGAGGGCGGTTCCGGCTCGGCGTCGAAATCGGCGATCGGCGCGTCGTCGCCGAGCCAGTGGCCCAGGCGCGCGCGCATCTCCTGCGCTCGCGCCGCGCAGGCGTCGAAACCAGGCGAGGCCTCGCGCAGCGCCGCCAGACTCTCCTGCAAACGCGCCAGTTCCGCCAGCAGCGCATCGAAGCCGTCGCGCACCTGCGGCTTGGCCAGCAGCCGCCACTGCGTGCCGCGGGTGGGCAGCCCTTCCATGGCCGCACGCAGTTCGCGCAAGGCCTGCTCCAGCGCCTGCACCGGCGCCTGCAGGCTGGCCAGCGCGCCGGCGACGTGGCGACTCTCGGCCAGGCAGTCGCGCGCCAGCTCCTGCAGCGGACGCATGCCGAAGCTTTCGCCGAAGAAGTTCGCCGCCAGTTCCGGCAGTTGGTGCGCCTCGTCGATGACGAAGACCTGCGCGCCGGGCAGGATCTCGCCGAAGCCTTCCTGCTTCAGCGCCAGGTCGGCCAGCAGCAGATGATGGTTGACCACCACCACGTCGGCGGCCTGCGCGCGTTGCCGCGCCTGCACCACGAAGCACTCGCCCCAAAACGGGCATTCGGTGCCCAGGCAGTTGTCCATGGTCGAAGTGACCATCGGCAGCAGCGGCGAATCGTCGGGCAGCGCCTCCAGCTCGGCGATGTCGCCGAAGCGGGTGCGCCCGCCCCAGGCGACGATGCGCTGGAACTGCGCGATCTGCTCGCGCGAGGTGAAGCGCGGCTCGCCCTTGGCCTGCTCCAGCCGGTACTTGCACAGATAGTTGGCGCGGCCCTTCAGCAGTGCGCTGTTGAGGCCCACACCCAGCGCCGCGCGCACCCGCGGCAGGTCGCGGTGGTAGAGCTGATCCTGCAGCGCGCGGGTGCCGGTGGAGACGATGGTCTTCAATCCCGACAGCAGCGCCGGCACCAGATACGCATAGGTCTTGCCGGTGCCGGTGCCGGCCTCAGCGAGCAGCACGTCGCGCTGCTCGAACGCCTCGGCGATCGCCGCGGTCAGCCGCAGCTGCGCCGCCCGCGGCACGAACGCATCCAGCTGACGGGCGAGCGCACCGCCTTCGCTGAGCGCTTCGGTGCTGGCGTGGGCGAGGGACATTGGGGGCCGGGATTGGGGATTCGGGATTGGGGATTGGGGATTCGTTAGAGCGGCACGTCGGTTTCGCTATTTAGTGCGCCCACCGAAGCGGCGATATCGGCCCGCCACAAACAACCGAACCGCCGTCGCTTCTAACAATCCCGAATCCCCAATCCCTAATCCCGGCTCCCAATCAATACCGCTTGATCCCCGCCACCGTGCAGCCCTCGATATGCGCATGCGCGGACGCCGCGTTCTCCTTCTGCCCGCGGGCCAGCCGCGATTGCTCGATGGTGGCCCAGTGGCGCCGGCACAGCGGGCCGGTCTGCGAGCCCAGGTCGACGGCGCGCTTGGCGAAGGCCTCGGCGCCCGCGTCGTCCCTCAGCAGCAAGGCCAGTTCGGCGCGGTCCTGCAGCAGCGCCGGGTCTTCGGGCACCAGTTGCAGGGCCTGGTCCAGCGCCGCCGCGGCGCCGGCCAGGTCGCCGGCCGCGCGCTTGCGCTTGGCGCTGTCGCGCAGGTCCTCGACCTGCGGGTCGCGCAACGGCTGCACGCTCAATTCGGTGTCGTCGGCACCGCCGCTGGCGTCGATCGCGGCGATGCGCTGCGCCGGGTGGTGGTGTCCACCGGCGGCGGCGGGGCGGCGGCGGCGCGCTGACGCAGGAGGCCAGCAACAGGCTGAGCGCGGCGATGGCGACGGTGGGGGCGTATCGGGTCATGGCAGGCATCCGTGGATCATTGCGCCGGAGGGGTGGACGCCGCGTCGGCGGGCGGCGTTTCTTTCTTCTTGTCCAGGCCGAACCAGCTGCGCCAGCCGCCGCCGCGGCTCTGCTCGCCCTCGGCGGCGGGCTGGCCTTCTTCGGGCAGCGCCTGCGGCGGCGCGCACGGCGCAAACGCCGGGGCGAAGCCGACCACGAACGGGAACTGGCGCGCGCCGGGGCAGCTGGGATCGGTGCTGTTGCTGCCGGCCGGGTCCATCCATTGCCAGTCGATGCCCTTGCCCTGCACCTTCAACGGCGAACTCGGCAGCCGCGCGAAGATGCCCGACCATACCCGCATCGCGCCGGTGGCGCCGTACAGGCCGGTCTGCTTGTTCTGGTCGTTGCCGATCCAGATCACCGCCAGATGATCGCCGGTGTAGCCGGCGTACCAGCTGTCCACGCCGTCGTTGCTGGTGCCGGTCTTGCCGGCCGGGGTCAGCTTGCCCAGGCCGTCGCCGAGCAGCTGCCGCGCGGTGCCGTTGCTGACCACCTGCTGCAGCGCCAGCCCGACCAGATTGGCGGCGACCGAATCGCCTTCCTGCGCCGGCGCCGGGGCCTTGTCGTAGCGCTTGAGCAGCTTGCCCTGCGGATCGAGCACGCCGCGCACCGCATGCAGCGGCTGGATCTCGCCGCCGGAGGCGAGGAACTGGTACAGCTGGGTCATCGCGTACGGACTCTGGTCGGTCGCGCCCAGGATCAGCGACGGATTGTTCTCGGCCTCGAGCCCGGCCAGCACCTTGATCAGCTGCGCCACCCGTTCCGGCCCGACCTGCATGCCGATCCGCACCGTGGCCTGGTTGTACGAATGCGCCAGCGCATCGACCACGCGCACCGTGCCGTGGCTGCGGTTGTCGGAATTGCCAGGCGTCCAGCGCTTGCCGCGGCTGAGCTGCACCGTCACCGGCGAATCGTCGACCCAGCTGGCCAGCGAGTAGTGGTCCGGCTGCGCCAGCGCCAGCAGATACACGAACGGCTTGAGCAGCGAGCCGACCTGACGCTGCGCCTCGATCGCGCGGTTGAAGCCGGGCTGCGACACGTCGCGGCTGCCGACCACCGCCAGCACGTCGCCGTTGTGGGTATCGGTCAGCACCAGTCCGGCCTGCAGCGGCGGGCGCTTCTTGTTGGTTTCCAGCGCGGTGAGGGTGCGGGTCACCGCGCCTTCGGCATAGGCCTGCGCCGACGGCGACATGCCAGTCAGCACGCTCAGCCCGGCGCCCTGCAGCGCGCTTTCCGGGTAGTCGCGCGCCAGCTGGCGACGCACCAGGTCCACGTAGGCCGGGAAGCGGTTGGCCGCGACCAGTCCCGGATTGGCCGGCACGCCCAACGGCGCGGCCAGCGCCTTGCGGTAGGTGGGTTCGTCGATCAGTTCGCTCTCGCGCAGCTTGCCGAGCACGAAGTTGCGCCGGTCCAGCGCGCGCTCGGGGAAGCGCCGCGGATCGTAGTAGGACGGCCCCTTGACCAGCCCGATCAGCAACGCCACCTGCTCCGGCGGCAGCGAATCCAGTTCGCGCCCGAACCAGAATTCCGCGCCCGAAGCCACGCCGTGGATCGCCTGGCTGCCGCGCTGGCCCAGGTAGACCTGGTTCAGATAGGCCTCGAGGATGGTGCGCTTGTCGTAGCGCGCTTCCATGATCAGCGCGTACAGGATCTCGTTGAACTTGCGGGTGAGCGTCTGCTCCTTGCCGATGCCGAGCAGGCCGCTGCGCGCCAGCTGCTGGGTCAAGGTGCTGGCACCCTGCCGGCTCTTGCCGCCGGAGCGCACCATCACCCACGCCGCGCGCACCATGCCGCTGAGGTCGATGCCGTGGTGGTAGTTGAAGTCGCGGTCTTCCACCGCCTGCAGGCCGGTGACCAGCAGCTCGGGCACTTCGTCCACCCGCACCAGCCGCCGCTCTTCCTGTTTCTGCCCGTACAAGGTGGCGATGCGCGCCGGATCCAGCCGCGCGGCGGTCAGCGACTTGCGTGTCTGCGCATCGCGCAGCGCCGCCACGCGGCCGCCGGACAGGCTCACTTCCACGCGCTTGGGCGCGACCCGGCCGTCCACGTCGATATAGCCGCGGCTGGCGATGACGAAGCGGCTGCCGTCCTGCTGGTAGGTGCCGGGGCGCTGCGCACCGGCATCCTCGCGGTAGCTGGCCGCGTCAAGTTCGGTCTTCAGCGTCTGCGCATCCATCGCCGTGTCCGGCGCCAGCCCCAGCGGGCGGGCGTAGACCCGGGTCGGAATCTGCCAGCGCAGTTCGCCGAAGCGCTGCGTCACCTGTTTGTTCAGATAGACCGTGTACGGGATCAGGAAGCCCAGGCCCAGCGCGGTGGCGGCTAGCCCCCAGGTGAGCAGGCGCCGGCGCCAGGGCGAGGCGCCGCTGTCGAGATCGTCGGTGTCCTGATCGTCGGTGTCGTTGTCGTCGTAGCGTCGTGGCACGGGGATGCGAGAATGTAAATTCCGGCGAGTCTAGCGCAGGCCAGCAGGCAGCGCGGCGCGGGGTCCCATTTGTTTAAGCTGGAGTTGCAACGGATGTCGATGTCCTGGGCGAACCTGCGCTACGCCCTGAACCGTTTTACCGGCCTGTTGCGGCGCGGCCTGGCCAGCCTGCGCGCGCGCGGCTGGCGCAGCACCTGGCAACGGCTGCGGGTGCATGCGCAGCCGTTGCCGCCGCCGCGGCGCACGCTGTTCGCGGTCGCGCCGCAGCCGTTCGCCGCCTTCGCCGTGCCGGCCAGCGACGCGCCGCTGGTCAGCGTCGTGATCCCGGTCTACAACCACGTCGCGCATACCCTCGCCTGCCTGCGCGCGCTGGCCGCGCACCCGCCGGCGGCGGCCTGCGAGATCCTGGTGATCGACGACGGCAGCAGCGACGAGACCATTCACTGGCTGCCGCAGATCCAGGGCCTGCACTACCACGTGCGCAGCCAGAACGGCGGCTTCATCGCCACCTGCAACGACGGCGCGGCGCGCGCGCGCGGCCGCTACCTGGTATTCCTCAACAACGACACGGTGCCGCAGCCGGGCTGGCTGGATGCGCTGCTGGACACCTTCGCGCAGGTGCCGCAGGCCGGCCTGGTCACCGCGCAACTGCTGTATCCGGACGGACGCCTGCAGGAAGCCGGCGGCGTGGTCTTCGCCGACGGCAGCGCCTGGAGCTACGGCCGCTTCGAATCGCCGGACGATCCGCGCTACGCCTACCTGCGCGACATCGACTACGGCGCCGGCGCGGCGCTGGCGATCGAGCGCGAACGCTTCCTGGCGCTGGGCGGTTTCGACACCCGCTACTTGCCGGCCTACTACGAAGACACCGACCTCGCCTTCGCCGTGCGCAAGGCCGGACTGCGCACCCTGCTGCAGCCGGCCAGCCAGGTGGTGCACGACGAGGGCACCAGCAACGGCACCGATACCGGCAGCGGCATCAAGGCCTATCAGGTGCGCAACCGCGGCGTGTTCGCGGCCAAATGGGCCGACGTGCTGGCGCAGCAACTGCCGCCGGGGACCACGCCGACCCCGGCGCAACTGCACCGGCAACAGCGCCAGGTGCTGATCCTCGACGAGGCGCTGCCGCAGCCGGACCGCGACTCGGCCTCGCTGCGCCAGCTCAACCTGATCCGCCTGCTGCTGCAGGAAGGCGCGCACGTGGTGTTCGTGCCCAGCGGCCGCGAGTACGCCAGCCGTCACAGCGAGGCGCTGCAGCGGCTCGGCGTGGAGGTGTGGTATGCGCCGTACCTGAAGAGCGTGAGCGGATTCCTGCAGCAGCACGGCGCGCGCTTCCATGCGGTGCTGCTGGTGCGCCACCACGTCGCCCACGCCTGCCTCCCGCTGCTGCGCCGCTTCGCGCCGCAGGCGCGGCGGCTGTTCGATACCGTCGATCTGCACTACCTGCGCGAGCGCCGCGGCGCCGAGCTGGCCGGCGACGCACGGCTGCTGCGCGAGGCCGAACGCACCCGCGCGCGCGAGCTGGAGGTGATGGCCCAGGTCGATGTCACCGTGCTGGTCAGCGGGGTCGAGCGCGAACAGCTGCAACGCGAGGCGCCGCAGGTGCGCACCGCGCTGATCTCCAATCTGCACGAAGTGGCCGGACCGGGCCTGCCGTGGGCGCAGCGTCGCGACCTGGTGTTCGTCGGCGGCTTTCGCCACGCGCCGAACGTGGATGCGGTGCGCTGGTTCCTGCAGGAGGTGTTCCCGCCGCTGCGCGCGCTGCTGCCGGACCTGCGCTTCCACTGCATCGGCGCCGACATGCCCGACGACATCCGCCGTCTCGGCGCTGCCACGCCCGGGGTGGAATTGCACGGCTACGTGCCGGACATCGTCGCCTACATGGACGAGATCCGCATCGCGGTGGCGCCGCTGCGCTTCGGCGCCGGGGTCAAGGGCAAGGTCAACCTGAGCATGGCGCACGGGCAACCGGTGGTGGCCACGCCCTGCGCGGTGGAAGGCATGCACCTGCGCCACGGCGAGGACGTGCTGATCGCCGACAGCGCGCCGCAGTTCGTCGCCGCACTGGCGCAGCTGTACACCGACGAGGCGCTGTGGAACACGCTCGCCAGCAACGGCCTGCGCAACATCGCCACTCACTTCTCGCTGGACGCGGCGCGCGCCACGGTGCGGCAGGTGTTTCTGGACTAGGCTGCTGCGATTCGTTGACGCCCCCGGCAGGGCGAACAGCAGCGGCTCTGGCGGACATTGGGTCATCGACACGATGCTCTTCCCGGTAACCCGTCGCGGCTGAAGCCGCTCCTACAGAAGCTTGCCGCGAACTTGCTGGGTGCACTGTAGGAGCGGCTTCAGCCGCGACAAACGAAGCGGTGGATCCAACGGTTTCGGATTGCGTCCGAAGAAGCGCAAGCAGTATGCCGGCCAGCTTCTGCAGGAGCGGTTGCGGCGTCCTCGGGTAATCAACCGCGACAGAAACAGCAAGCTTCAGCGTCGCTGGCACTGGAGCCTCCTGCAAGGTCGGGCGCGACACAAAACCGCTCAACGCCCAGTCGACAGACTCCGCAAGCGGCGCTCGAACGCGTCCAGTTCCGGTGTGCCCGGATCGATCGCGCGGGCGCGGCGCAGGGCTTCGCGCGCGAAGTCGGCGTCGCCGGCGCTCAGGCGCTCGTCGCCGACCGCGAGCCAGCGCTGCGCCAGGCGCCGCCGCGCCGCAGCCACGCCGTTGCCGCCCGGCGCCAGTGCACGCCAGGCGTCGTAGCACGTGCTCGCCGCCAGCACCCGATTGCCCCGCAACTCGTCGTCGAAGCAGCGCCGCAACGCCGCCAGCACGCGCTGCTCGGCACTGCGCACGCGCGCATCGCGCGGCGCCAGTACCTGTGCCGCCTGCAGCGCGTCGTAGGCGCTGCTGCCGGGCGGGGTCAGCCAGTCGCCGCGCGCCTCGGCCGCCTGCAGCTGCGCCAGCACTGTCTGCAGCCGGCGCGCGCGCGCGGCAGGCGACAGCGGCGAGTGCAGCGTGGCCTGGCTCTGCCGCGCACGCGTCAGCGCCTGCCGCGCGTCGGCCAGCGCACGGTTGTCGGGCGCTATCGCCTGCCCCTTCTGCAGCGCGCGCTCGGCCTCGGCGAAACGGAAATCGGCCGCGGCGCGCGTGGCCTGCGCCGCATATGCCGCGGCCACGCGTTCCTCGCCATCGCGCGCGCCGGCGGCATCGGGAGCCGCGGCGCGCAGCTTGGCCAGGGCGCGCGCCGCGGCGTCCGGCCGCTGCCGGCGCAGCGCGGCATCGGCTTCACGCTGCAAGGCTTCCAGCGCGCGATTGAGCGCCGCCTGCGCCGCCGGCAGGTCGACGTGCCCGGGATCGTAATCGCGGGCACTGTCCACCAGCGCCGCGGCCGCCGCCACGTCGCCACGCGCCAGCGCCGCCTGCGCGCGCTGCAGCAATTCCGACAAGGCATCCTCGCGGCCTTCCAGCGCCTCGGTCCTTTCCGGGGCGAACTCCAGCACCTGCCGGTACAGCGGCAGCGCCGCGTCGGGGTTGCCGTCCAGGCGGCCCTCGCGCTGGGCCTGCGCCGCCTTTTGCAGCAGTTGGTCGAGCCCGGCATGCGCGGCCTCGCGCTGGCGCAAGGCGGCGTCGATGCGATCGGCGTCGGCGCGCGGCACCTGCAGCGCGCGCGCCAGCGCCAACGCCGAGCGCACCTGCGCATAGCGCCCGGCGGCCAGCGCCGCACGCGCCTGGCCGAGCGCGGCGCGGCCGGTCGCGGCCAGCCCGGCCCGCGCCTGCAGGCGGTCGCCGTCCAGCGCCAGCGCCGCCTCGTAGCGCTCGCGCGCGCCGCTGCCGTCGGCTGCGCTGAGGCGGCCGGCGCGCAATGCGGCGTTGCCCTGATCGAGCAGTTGCTGGATACGCGTTTCCGGCCACAGCAGATCGGCCAGCGGGCGGCGGAACACCACCAGGGTCATCGCCACCAGCAGCAAGGCCGCCAGGGCCCAACGCCAGACACGGCGGTCGCGCCACAGCGGCACCGACCGCTGCGGGCGCCGGCGTTCGTCCTTGACCTGATCTGGCGGCTTGCTCACCGCGCAAGCTTAGCGTGCGTGCATGGCAAGACCATGCATGCGCACGCAGCGCGCGGCCCGGGTCAGCCCAGGCGCCGCGCCTCGTCCACCCCGGGCAGCGCGTCGAGCTTGCCGAGCAAGGTGGACAGCTGCCCGTAGTCGCCGACCTTCAGCCGCAGCCGCAACTGGGTGCGGCCGCTGTCGCGCACGTTGTCGCTGTTGATCTCCAGTACGTGCGCGTCCTCCTGCGCGATCAGGTTGGTGATGTCCTTGAGCAGCCAGCGCCGGTCCATCGCCCGCACCAGCACGTCCACCTCATAGCCGCCGCCGGCCTGGCCCCACTCCACCGGCAGCACCCGTTGCGGGTTGCTGGCGGCGAGCCGGGCGAAGGACGCGCAATCGACGCGGTGCACGGTGACGCCGCGGGTGCGGGTCAGGTAGCCGGCGATCGGCTCGCCGGCCACCGGCTGGCAGCAGCGCGCCAGCTGCACCAGCAGGTTGCCCACGCCCTGCACGGTGAACTTGGACTTGGCCAGCCCGCTGCGGCGCGCGGTCGGCCGCGGTAGCGCCGGCGCGGCCGGCTGCGCCGCGGCGCGTTCGGCCTCGTGCAGGGCGCGGCCGACCTGGCTGGGGCCGACGTCGCCCAGCGCAACCTGGATGTACAGCTCCTCGATGCCGTCGGCATGGAACTTCTTCGCCGCCGGCAACAGATCGGCATGCTGCAGGCCCAGGCGCTTGAGCTCGCGCTCGAGCAGGTCCTTGCCGGCCTGCACGTTGCGCGCGCGGTCGAGCTTGTGGAACCAGGCGCGCACCTTGTCGCGCGAGCGGCCGCTGGCCAGGTAGCCGTTGGCCGGCAGCAGCCAGTCGCGGCGCGGCTCGGCCTCCTTGCCGGTCAGGATCTCGACGCGGTCGCCGCTGCGCAGCTTGTGGGTCAGCGGCACGATGCGGTTGTTGACCTTGGCGCCGCGGCAGCGGTGCCCGACCATGGTGTGCACGTGGTAGGCGAAATCCAGCGGTGTGGCGCCCTGCGGCAGGTCGATCACCTCGCCCATCGGGGTCAGCGCATAGACCCGGTCCTCGACCAGTTCGGCGTCGAGCGCGCCGGCCAGCCCGCCCTGCTCGCCGTCCTGCGACTGCTCCAGCAGTTGCCGCATCCAGGTGATCTTGCGGTCGAACGCCTTCTCCGCGCCCTTGCCGCCTTCCTTGTACTTCCAGTGCGCGGCCACGCCCAGCTCGGCCTGCGCATGCATCTCGTGGGTGCGGATCTGCACCTCGATCGTGCGCCCCTCCGGGCCGACCACCGCGGTATGCAGCGAGCGGTAGTCGTTGGCCTTGGGCCGGGCGATGTAATCGTCGAACTCGCTGGGCACCGGCGCCCACAGCGCGTGCACCACGCCCAGCGCGGCATAGCAGGCGGCGACGTCGTCGACCATCACCCGCACCGCGCGCAGGTCGTACAGCTGGTCGAAGGCCAGCCGCTTCTTCTGCATCTTCCGCCAGATGCTGTAGATGTGCTTGGGCCGGCCGCTGATCTCCGCCTGCAGGCCCTGCTCGCCCAGCGCCTTGGACAGCAGCTTCTTGACCGCTTCGATGTAGCGCTCGCGCGCCACCCGGCTCTCGTCCACCTCGCGCGCGATGCGCCGGTAGGTGTCCGGCTCCAGGTGGCGGAACGCCAGGTCCTCCAGTTCCCATTTCAACTGCCAGATGCCCAGCCGGTTGGCCAGCGGCGCGTGGATGTCGCGGGTCAGCTGCGCCAGCGCGCGACGCTGCGCCTCGGGCAGCTTGTCGGCCACGCGCATCTTCGCCAGCTGCCGCGCCAGCAGGATCGGCACCACGCGCAGGTCCTGCACGATCGACAGCAGCAGCCGGCGCAGGCCCTCGCTGTTGCGCCCGGCCTCGCGCCCGGCGTGCAGCGCCCAGACCTGGTCGGCCGCGTCTTGGCCGTCGAGCAGGCCGACCACCGCCTGCGCCCGCGCCGGCGGCGCGACCGGCAACTGCGCCAGCTGCGCGCGCAAGCCGGGCAGGTCGAACAGCAGCGCGGCCAGCAGCGCCGCTTCGTCGGCGGACAGCAGCGCCAGCGCGTCCAGCGTATCGGCCAGCACCGGCCATGGCGCGCGCGCGGTCTGTTCCGGCTGCGCCTGCCAGGTCTGCAGCAGTGCCTCGCGCAGCGCGGGCGCCAGCGCAGCGGCGGCCGGACGCTGCAGCAGCGCCTCCAGGCCGGGATGGGGAGAGTGATTCAAGGACGGATGGTCGTGACGAAGCGGTGCTGCCTACACTAGCGCGCTTGCGCGCCTGCCCACAATTGCGCGCCACGCGGACCGCCGTGGCTGCATACGCACCGGAAGCTCATTGTGACCGGCTTGCGACTTGGCCGGCCTTACCGGAAATTTCACATCACCCGTAAGGGGCAAGCCTATTCTCGAAACCGACGCCGCGCTCCGCTGAAACCGATGTCGTCGTCGTCGCCCTGTGATCCCACCCGAAGAGGAACGCCCATGAAGAAGTGGAACAAGCCTGTGATCCGCGAAATCTGCGTCGGTGCGGAAATCAACTGTTACGCCTCCGGCGAGCTTTGATCGCGTGACAGCCCCGTTCCCGAGACGATGCGTGACCGGCCAGGCGCCGTAGACGGAGGCCGGATGCACCTCATCGTATTGGGATCGGCGGCCGGCGGCGGGCACCCGCAATGGAACTGCCACACACCCGCGAGCCTGCGGGCATGGCAACAGCTTGCGGGTGCCCAACGTCGTACCCAGGCCAGCATCGCGGTCAGCGCCGACAACCAGCGCTGGCTGTTGATCAACGCCTCACCCGATTTCCGCCAGCAACTGCTGGCGACCCCGGCGCTGTGGCCGCAACGCGACCTGCGCCATTCCCCGATCGAAGCCGTGCTGCTGACCAGCGGCGAGATCGACCATATCGCCGGTCTGCTGTCGATGCGCGAAAGCCAGCGCTTCGACCTGCATGCCAGCGGCCGCGTGCTGGACCTGCTGGCGCAGAATCCGATCTTCGACGCGCTGCACCCGGCCTACGTGCAGCGCCATGCCTTCGCCCTGGACACGCCGCTGTCGCTGCTCGGCCTGCAGGTGACCCCGTTCGCGGTGCCGGGCAAGGTGCCGCTGTTCATGGAAAGCCGCCACAGCGGCGACCTGGCCGGCTCCGACGAGGAGACCCTGGGGCTGACCATCGACGATGGCCACCATCGCTTCCACTACATTCCCGGCTGCGCGGCCATGACCGACGCGCTGCGGACGCGCCTGCGCGGCGCCGAACTGGTGTTCTTCGACGGCACCCTGTGGCGCGACGACGAACTGGTGCAGCTCGGGGTCAGCGCCAAGACCGGCCAGCGCATGGGCCACCTCAGCATCGACGGCGAGGCCGGCACGCTGAGTGCGTTCGCCGACCTGGACGTGGCACGCAAGGTCTTCATCCACATCAACACCACCAACCCGATCCTCGACGCCGGCTCGGCCGAACGCGCGGCGGTGGCCGCGCACGGCTGGGACGTCGCCCACGACGGCATGGCCATCACCCTGTGAACACTCCACCTGCGAGCATCCGCCCGTGAACGCATTGCTGAGCCCCGAGCAGCTGGAAGCGGAACTGCGCGCGATCGGCGCGCGCCTGTACCACGACCAGCATCCGTTCCACGCGCTGCTGCACAGCGGCCGGCTCGAGCGCGGCCAGGTCCAGGCCTGGGCGCTGAACCGCTACGAATACCAGCGCTGCATCCCATTGAAGGACGCGGCGATCCTGGCGCGGATGGACGATCCGGCGCTGCGCCGGATCTGGCGCCAGCGCATCGTCGACCACGACGGCAGCGCCGAGGGCGAAGGCGGCATCGCGCGCTGGCTGCACCTGACCGACGCGCTGGGCCTGGACCGCGAGCTGGTGCAATCCGGCCGCGCGCTGCTGCCCGGCACCCGCTTCGCGGTGCAGGCCTACCTGCACTTCGTGCGCGAGAAGAGCCTGCTGGAGGCGATCGCCTCGTCGCTGACCGAGCTGTTCGCGCCGGGCATCATCGGCCGCCGCGTCGCCGGCATGCTGCAGCACTACGATTTCGTCTCACGCGAGGCGCTGGCGTATTTCGAGCACCGCCTGCACGAGGCGCCGCGCGATTCGGACTTCGCCCTGGACTACGTCAAGCGCCACGCCGACACGGTGGAAAAGCAGCAACTGGTGCAGGACGCGCTGCGTTTCAAGTGCGGCGTGCTGTGGTCGCAGCTCGACGCGCTGCACTTCGCCTACGTGCAACCCGGCGTGGCCTGGCCGGACGCGTTCGTCGCCACCCCGGCGCAGGCGGCGGCATGAGCGCCTTGGCGCCCGACAGCTGCCCGCGATTGGCGGCCGGCGTGCGCCTGCAGCACGACCGCACCCGCGCGCAATGGGTGCTGCTGGCGCCGGAACGGGTGATCGAACTGGACGAGATCGCGCATGCGATCGTGTCGCGCTGCGACGGCGCGCGCTCGCTGGCGGCGATCGCCGCGGAACTGGCCGCGGAGTTCGACGCCGATCCGGCCGAGGTCGAGCGCGACGTGCTCGAACTGGCCGCGGACCTGCACGGCAAGCGCCTGCTGCGCACATGAACGCGACCGTGCCGCCGCCGCTGTCGCTGCTGCTCGAGCTGACCCACCGCTGCCCGCTGGCCTGCCCGTACTGCTCCAACCCGATCGCCCTGGCCGCCCTGCGCGAGGAGATGGACACCGCCGGCTGGCGCTCGGCGCTGGACCAGGCCGCGGCGATGGGCGTGCTGCAGGCGCATTTCTCCGGCGGCGAACCGATGCTGCGCAAGGACCTGCCGGAGCTGGTCGCGCATGCGCGCGCGCTGGGCCTGTACAGCAATCTGATCACCTCCGGCGTGGCCGGCGGCGCGCCGATGCTGGCGCAACTGGCGGCCGCCGGGCTGGAACACGTGCAACTGAGCGTGCAGGACGCCGACGCCGCCGGCGCCGACTTCATCGCCGGCTACCGCGACAGCCTGGCCAAGAAGCGCGCCTTCGCCGCCGCGGTCACCGCGCTCGGCCTGCCGCTGACGATCAACGCGGTGATCCACCGCCACAACGCCGAACGGGTGCCGGCGATGATCGAGCTGGCGCTGGAACTGGGCGCCGAACGCCTGGAAGTGGCCCACACCCAGTACTACGGCTGGGGCCTGCGCAACCGCGCCGCGCTGATGCCCAGCCGCGCGCAGATCGACGCCACCGTGGTCGCGGTGACCGCGGCGCGCGAACGGCTGCGCGAGCGCCTGACCATCGACTTCGTCACCCCCGATTACTACGCGCACCGGCCCAAGGCGTGCATGGGCGGCTGGGGCCAGCGCTTCGTCAACATTTCCCCGCGCGGCGACGTGCTGCCCTGCCACGCCGCCGAGACCCTGCCGGACATGGTGTTCGAAAACCTGCGCGAGCGGCCACTGGCGGCGATCTGGCAGGACGGCGAGGCGTTCGCCCGCTACCGCGGCACCGCGTGGATGCCGGAGGTGTGCCAGGGCTGTCCGAAACGCGAGATCGACTGGGGCGGCTGCCGCTGCCAGGCGCTGGCGCTGAGCGGCGACGCGGCCACGCTGGACCCGGTCTGCGAGCGCGCGCCCGGGCATGCCGACCTGCAGGCGCTGGCCCAGCGCGAGGCGGCCGGCGCGGCGCCGGAATTCGTGTACCGGCGCCCGGCGCGGCCGCATGCCGCCACCGAGCCAAGCAGCGGCTGAGCGTCGGATCGCCCTACCCGCCTGCGCCAGCGGCGATCGGCTGGGGCGTGGATGGCGCGCAGCCCGGCATGACGGCGCGCCGCCACGCACCCGGCACCGGCGCCGCAGCTTGCGACTACACTAGCCCGCATCCCACTGCCCGGATCCCGCCATGCTGCTTGCGCGCCTCACTCCCCTTGTCCTGTGCGCGGCGCTCGCCGTGTCCGCCGCTCCCGCCGCCGCCCAGCGCACCGTCGCTGGCGACCTGCAGACGCAGATGTCGGCGCAGGAGTTCAAGGCAGCCGGGCTGGACAAGCTCTCGCCGCAGGAACTGACCGCACTGAACGACTGGCTGCAGGGCAAGGTCGCCAAGGAGACCGCGGTGGCGCTGGAGAAGGCCAAGGAAGAAGGCCGCCAGGAAGTGATCGTGAAGAACCGCGGCTTCTTCGACTTCGGCAGCCAGGAGCCGATCGAAAGCACCCTGGTCGGCGAATTCACCGGCTTCTCCAAGGGCCGCCGCTACGTGCTGGCCAACGGCCAGGAATGGGAGCAGACCGAGTCCGCCAGCCTGAGCAGCGTGCACCGCAGTGCGCCCAAGGTGCGGATCAAGCCGGGCATCGCCGGCGTGTGGTACATGCAGGTCGATAACTACAACACCCAGGCCAAGGTGCGCCGCGTCAAGTAAGGCGCGTGCCGTGAACGTGCGCCAGCATCCGCGGCTGGGCCTGGCCGACGCCTCGCAGAGCCTCGCCGACGCGCTGCGCCGGCGCTTCCGCGCCAGCGATGTCTGGTTCATCGCGCTGGCCCTGCTGGTCGGCCTGGTCGCCGGCCTGCTGACCCTGCTGCAGAGCGGGCTGGCGCACGGCGCGCAGGCTTGGCTGTACGGCCTGGACGTGGATGCCCGGCTCAGCGCGATGCCCGAACTAAGCCTGGGCCAGTTGCTGGTGCTGCCGCTGGGCGGGTTGCTGGTCGGCCTGCTCGGCATGGCCGCACGCGCGCGCAAGCGACAGTTGATCGATGCGGTCGAAGCCAATGCGCTGTACGGCGGGCGCATGTCGATGCGCGACAACCTGATCGTGTCCGCGCAGACCCTGCTGTCCAACGGCTGCGGCGCCTCGGTCGGGCTGGAGGCGGCGTACACGCAGATGGGCGCGGGCAGCGGCTCGCATTTGGGACGGATCCTGCGCCTGCGCCGCGCCGACATCCGCACCCTGGTCGGCGCCGGCGCCGGCGCGGCCATCGCCGCCGCGTTCGGCGCGCCGCTGGCCGGCGCGTTCTACGCATTCGAGATCGTGATCGGCGCGTATTCGCCATCGGCGCTGGCGCCGGTGGCGGTGGCCTCGCTGGGCGCGGTGTTCGTGGCCCAGGCCGCCGGCGTGCAGCCGTACCTGCTGCCGGCCTCGGCGGCGTCCGCGCTGGAAGCGCGCGACTACGTGTTGTACGCGTTGCTCGGCGTGATCTGCGCGCTGCTGGCGGTGGCGGTGATGCGCCTGGTCACGGCGATCGAGCAGGCGGTCAACCGCAGCCCGCTGCCGCGCTGGGCGCGGCCGGTGGCCGGCGGCCTGATGCTGATCCCGCTGGCGCTGATCACCCCGCAGGTGCTCTCCTCCGGGCACGGCGCGCTGCACCTGGACCTGACCAGCCCGACCTCGCTGCGCTGGCTGGGCGTGCTGTTGCTGCTCAAGTGCCTGGCCTCGGGCATTTCCCTGGGCTTCGGCTTCCGCGGCGGCCTGTTCTTCGCCTCGCTGTTCATGGGCTCGCTGGTCGGCGGCCTGTTCGCCGGGCTGTTGAACCTGGGCACCGGCATGGCCCTGGTCGACGGCACCGCCGCCTCGCTGGCGGGCATGGCCGCGCTGGCCGCGGCGGTGGTCGGCGCGCCGATGACGATGGCGATGCTGGTGCTCGAGGGCACCCACGATTTCGTGCTGGCCAGCGCGGTGATGGTGGCGGTGCTGGTGGCCAACACCATCGTGCGCCAGGTATTCGGCTATTCGTTCTCGACCTGGCGCCTGCACCTGCGCGGCGAGACCATCAAGAGCGCGCGAGACGTGGGCTGGGTCAAGCACCTGAGCGCCGGGCGGATGATGCGCCAGGACGTGCACCCGCTCGCCGCCGGCACCTCGGTGGCCGAGTTCCGCCGCCGTTTCCCGCTCGGCTCGGGCGTGCGCGTGGTGCTGGAGGACGAACACGGCCACTACGCCGGGCTGGTGACGCTGGCCGCGGCCTACGCCGACGGCGTGAACGCCGACGCGGCCATTGCCGACTACGCCGGCAACCGCGACGTGGCGCTACGCGCCGAGACCGACGTGGTCACCGCGATGCGCCAGTTCGACCTGACCCAGAGCGACGAACTGGCGGTGGTCGACGCCGACGGCAAGGTGCTCGGCGTGCTGACCGAAAGCTTCGTGCGCAAACGCTACGCCGAGGAGCTGGACAAGCGACAGCGCGAGCTGATGGGCGAGCGGGTCGACGATTAACTCGGGACTCGGGACTCGGGATTTTCGCAAGTGCGCCGCATGTTTGCTTTTCTGTAGGAGCGGCTTCAGCCGCGACGCTTTACCGATAACGCGTCGCGGCTGAAGCCGCTCCTACAGAAAAGCGAATGATCCACAGCTAGAAAAGTCGCTTTTTCTTCAAAGAAAGCGGCACTTTTTTCATCAAATCGCTTGACAGCGATTTGCGCAGGAACATCATCCTGTCGTCCCGAGTCCCGAGTCCCGAGTCCCGAGTCCCGAGTCCCGAGTCTCACCTCAACGCCGTAACTCTCTGCGCCAGTTTCTTCGCCGAGATCCCCGGCTTGGCACCCAGCTCCTGCGCGAACAGCGACACGCGCAATTCCTCCAGGTCCCAGCGCAGTGCCTGCCACTGCGGATCGGCGCTGCGCCCGGCCGCGGCGGCATCGGCCAGCGCATCCACGAACGGCTTCAACTCCAGCATCCGCGCCTGGTCGCGCGCCGGATCGCGCTTGGCGCGTTCGGCGCGCAGGATCATCGCGCGCAGGTAGCGCGGGAACTGCGCCAGCGCGGTCGCCGGCGTTTCGCGCAGGAAGCCCGGATGCACCAGCGCCGCCAGCTGCGCGCGCAGGTCGTCGAGGTTGCCGCTGGCCCAGCCCATCAGCGGCGATTCCAGCTGCGGTTTCAGTTCCGCCGCCGCGCCCATGATCGCCTCGGCCAGCTTCAACCGCTCCATCGCCTCGCCGAACAACTGCTTGCCGGCGGCATCGCGGCGCTGGGCGAAGCTGCCCGGGTCGCGGATCGCATCCAGGCCATCTTCGAGCAAGGCATTCAACGCCGCATCGACCAGATCGCCGCGCAAGCGCTCCTGCGACTCGATCGCCGCATACAGCAGCCCGGTCTTCGGCGACACCGGCAGCTGCTTGCGTGCCTGCTTGACCTTGTCGGCCAGCGCGATCTCCAGCAAGCGGCGCACCCCGCGCGGATGCGCCGCCTCGGCCTGCGCACGGTCGGCGAAGATGCGCAGCGCCGCCGCCTCGCCTTCGTCCACCAGCGCCGGATACGCCGGCACCCCCGCTTCGCCCGGTACCTGCAGCGGGATCGGCGCGGACGGGAACTCGCGCAGCCCGTCAGCGGCCATCTCGCGCCCGGCGCGGGCGGCGAACGCCTGCCCGGCGCGGTCGCCGAAGCGCGCGCGCAACGCGTCCAGGTCGCGCGCTTCGGCCAGCACCTTGCCGGCGTCGTCGCGCAATCGCAGGTTCATGCGCAGGTGCGGTTCCAGCGCGCTTTCGTCGAAGTCCAGCGCGCTCAGCGCCGCGCCGGTGGCACGTTGCAGGAAGCGCGCCAGCTCGCCGCGCATGTCGTCGGCGCTGGGCTGCGGGAACGCCTCGTAGAAGGCGCGGGCGAAGTCCGGCGCCGGCACGTAGTTGCGGCGCAGCGCCTTGGGCAGGCTGCGGATCAGCGCCGCGGCCTTGTCGGCGACGAAGCCCGGCGCCAGCCACGACAGCCGCGCCGCATCCAGCGCATTGAGCAGGTGCAGCGGCACCTCCAGGGTCACCCCGTCGTCGGCCGCACCGGGTTCGAATCTGTAATGCAGCGCCAGCCGCGCGTCGCCCAGCGCGAAATACTTCGGATAGCGGTCGGCCTCGCTGCCTTCGCCCGGCAGCAGATCGGTCAGCGACCAGTGCAGCGCGCGCCGCTGCTCCGGCGGCAGCGCCTTCCACCACGCGTCCAGGCCGGCGGCCGAATGGATCTCGCCGGGAATCCGGTCCAGGTACCAGCGCGCCTGCCAGTCCTCGTCGGCGACGATGCCGGCGCGGCGCAGCTTGGCTTCTTCCTCGTGCGCCTGCGCCAGCACTTTCTGGTTGTCGGCGACGAAGCTGGCGCGGGTGTTGATCTCGCCCGGCACCAGGCCCTGGCGCACGAACAGCTCGTGCGCGCCGGGCGGGTCGATGCGGCCGTAGTGCACCGGCTTCTTCGGCGCCAGCACCAGCCCGAACAGGCTGATCTGCTCCGACGCCAGCACCTGCCCCTGCGCGCGCGACCAATGCGGGTCGAAGTGCTTGCGCGCCAGCAGGTGCGGCAGCTCGGCGATGACCCAGTCCGGCTCGACCGCGGCGTTGGTCATGCCCCACACCTTCTGCGTGTCCAGCAGCGTGGCCGGCAGCACCCACGGCGGCGGCTTGCGGGCAAGCGTGGAGCCGGGGAACAGCAGGAAGCGGCGCTGCCGCGGCGCCAGGAAATCGCCCTTCTCGGTGCGATGGCCGACCTGGGTCGGCAGGCCGGCGAGCAGCGCGCGGTGCAGCGCCTGGTAGGCGGCGGCGCGTTCGCGCTCGCTGGCACGTGGTGCGTCGTCGGTTTCGTTGGCGGGCGGCGCGGGCGTGGCAGCGGCCGGCGCGACCGCTGCCGGCTCGCTGCGCCCTTCGCGCGCCAGCCGCGCCGCGCGATGCAGCTGCCCACGCGTGGCGCGCGCGTTGGTCTCGGCATCGCGTGCGGGCGGCGGCGACGCAGCGCCGGCCAGCAACGGCAGCAGCGAGGCCGCCGCCGGCTCCTCGCTCCAGCCCAGTTCCTCGCACAGCAGGTGCAGTTGGCGATGCAGTTCGCGCCATTCGCGCATGCGCAGGAAACCGAGGAAGTTGCGCCCGCACCAGTCGCGCAGCTTGGACTGGGTCAGCTCCTCGTGCGCCTGCCGGTAGCCGTCCCACAGGCGCAGGATACCGACGAATTCCGAGCGCGCATCGGCGAACCTGGCGTGCGCGTTGTCGGCCGCCTCGCGCGCTTCCGGCGGGCGCTCGCGCGGGTCCTGGATGCCCAGGAACGCGGCGATCACCAGCATCGGCCGCAGGCAGCCATGCTGCTGCGCGGCCACCAGCATCCGCGCCAGCTTCACGTCCACCGGCAGCCGCGCCATCTTGCGGCCGATCTCGGTGAGCTTGCGCAGGCCATGGCGGTCGGGCTCGCCGACCGCGCCCAGTTCCACCAGTTGCTGCCAGCCGTCGGCCACCGCGCGCTCGTCCGGCGGCTCCAGGAACGGGAAGTCCTCGATTCGCCCCAGCCCCAGTTGCAGCATGCGCAGGATCACCCCGGCCAGGCTGGAACGGCGGATCTCCGGATCGGTGAACTCCGGCCGCGCCTGGAAATCGGCCTCGGCGTACAGCCGGTAGCAGATGCCCTCGGCCACGCGCCCGCAGCGGCCCTTGCGCTGGTTGGCGCTGGCCTGCGAGATCGGTTCGATGTGCAGCCGGTCCAGCTTCTGCCGCGGGCTGTAGCGCTTGACCCGCGCAAAGCCGGGATCGACCACGTAGCGGATCCGCGGCACCGTCAGCGAGGTCTCGGCGACGTTGGTGGCCAGTACCAGGCGCCGCCGCGGCCCGGGATTGAACACCCGGTCCTGGTCGCTGTTGGACAGCCGCGCGTACAGCGGCAGCACTTCGGTCTCGCGGTACTTGCGCCGCTCCAGCGCCTGGTGCGCATCGCGGATCTCGCGCTCGCCGGGCAGGAACAGCAGCACGTCGCCGCGCGGGTCGAGCCGGGTGATCTCGTCCACCGCCGCCACGATCGCGTCGTTGACTGTGAGGCCGGGATTCGGAATTCGGGATTCGGGATTCGCAGCGGCCGTTCGCGGCGAACGTTGGCCTTCTCGCGCTTCTGCCAATCCCGAATCCCGACTCTCCAATCCCGGCTCTTCCAGCGGCCGGTAGCGCACTTCCACCGGGAACGTGCGGCCCTCGACGCTGATCACCGGCGCGCCGTCGAAATGCTCGGCGAAGCGCGCGGTGTCGATCGTCGCCGAGGTCACGATCACCTTCAGCTCCGGACGCTTGCGCAGCAGCTGCTTGAGGTAGCCGAGCAGGAAATCGATGTTGAGGCTGCGCTCGTGCGCCTCGTCGACGATGATCGTGTCGTAGCTGGACAGCCAGCGATCGCTGGCGATCTCGGCCAGCAGGATGCCGTCGGTCATGAACTTGATCCGGGTCTCCTCGCCGACCCGGTCGTTGAAGCGCACCTGGAAGCCCACCGCCCCGCCCACCGGCGTGCGCAGTTCCTCGGCCACGCGCGCGGCCACCGCACGCGCGGCGATGCGCCGCGGCTGGGTGCAGCCGATCATGCCGGCGGCGCCGCGGCCGGCGGCCAGGCACAGCTTCGGCAGCTGCGTGGTCTTGCCCGAGCCGGTCTCGCCGGCGATGACCACCACCTGGTGCGCGCGGATCAGCGCCACGATGCGTTCAGCCTCGCGCGCGATCGGCAACTGCTCGTCCAGGGTGATCGCCGGCGCCGCCGCCGCACGCGCCTCGCAGCGCGCCCGTGATTGGCCCAGCGCCTGCTCGAACGCTGCCTCCAATGCGGGATTGCCGGGCGCGGCCTGCCAGCGCGACCATAGGCCGAACAGGCGGCCGCGGTCGCGGGTCAGCGCCCCGTCGATCGCGTCGCGGCGCTCGCGCAGGCGGGTGGCCAAGTGTTTTTCGATAGTGCTCATCAATCGGGTGCCGTTGAACTTTGAATAACAGCGCATGCTTTAGTCTGTCTATTGTGACGCCATATCGTTCCCAACCCCTCAAGAGGATTCCCTGATGGCCAAGAGCAAGACCCCCGGCAAGACCAAGAGCCCTGCCAAGCAGGCCGCGTCCACCACGCCGCTGGCGGCGCTGGCGCCGTCCGCGCCCAACATCGATATCGGGATCAGCGGCGGCGACCGCAAGAAGATCGCCGACGGCCTGTCGCACTTCATGGCCGACGCGTTCACCCTGTACCTGAAGACCCACAACTTCCACTGGAACGTGACCGGGTCGATGTTCAACTCGCTGCACCTGATGTTCGAGACCCAGTACACCGAGCAGTGGGCGGCGCTGGACGACGTCGCCGAGCGCATCCGCGCGCTGGGCTTCAACGCGCCGGGCTCGTACAAGGAATTCGCCGCGCTGACCTCGATCCCGGAAGAGCCGGGCCTGAGCGACAGCGCCGACTGGCGCGAGATGGTGCGCCAGCTGGTGGTCGGCAACGAGGCGCTGTGCCGCACTGCGCGCAAGGCGCTCAAGACCGCCGACGATGCCGGCGACGATCCGTCGGTGGACATGCTGACCCAGCGCCTGCAGACCCACGAGAAGTACGCGTGGATGCTGCGGTCGCTGCTGCAATAAGCCCTGGGGCTTCGCCCCCTGGCGGGCTTACCCAAAATTTCGCCGATGGCGAAACCTTGGGCCCCTGCTCACTCGCCTGCCACAACCCCGCGCCTGTCGGCGCGCCCCCTTGACTCAAGGGGGCTTGCACGCTGGAAGCCTCTACGCAAGAGGCCTCCTGCCTCGCGTACATCCTGCATACTGACGCACCAGGGTCGCGGCCCGCCCACATGGACGTTCGATGAGTGCTGCGTATCCCTCGCTGCGTCGCCCGCTGCTGGCCATCGTGCTGGGATGCGTCGTCGCTATCGCAGCGGGCTTGTCCGCCGGCTTTTATGCGTTGTGGCAGCTCGACGACTCGGGCGTGCCCACCAATAGCGGACATGGCCTGGTCGCGTTGTTGCTCGCCGTGCTCACCGCGATCGGCTACAGCATCAGTTTTCTCGTCCCCGCGCTGAACTGGTTCGCCGGGGTATGGGCCGCGTGCGTCGCCCTGGCCCTGGCAGTGGACTGCTGCCAGCAGCAGCAGCGCAGCGTGCCGAAGATGACCGCACTGGCGCTGCTGGTGCTGCTGAGCGGCCTGGGCCTGGTGGCGATGGCGGTGCGGGCGCGCGGATACGACGCCGACGATACCGCGCAAGTGCTGGCGATGATCGCGCCGGTGCTGGCCTGCTCGGTGGCGCTGCTGGTCGCGTTGCCGGTGCTGCTGATAGGCCACTTCGTCGGCAGGCGCCGCGCGCGTCGGTCGATGCCTACGCACGCGGCCGCTGGCACCTGACATCGCGCTGCGTGGCAGCAGCGCACTGCCGCGCTTGACCTACGCGGTATCCTAGGCGCATGCAATCTTCCGCCCATTCCGTACTCGGCCGCGTGTTCGGCTACGACCAGTTCCGCGGTCCGCAGCAGGACATCGTCGAACACGTCGCCGCCGGCCAGGACGCGCTGGTGCTGATGCCCACCGGCGGCGGCAAGTCGCTGTGCTACCAGATCCCCTCGCTGCTGCGCGACGGCACCGGCATCGTCATCTCGCCGCTGATCGCGTTGATGCAGGACCAGGTCGAAGCGCTGCGCCAGCTCGGCGTGCGCGCCGAATACCTCAATTCCACGCTGGACGGCGAGACCGCGCAGCGGGTCGAGCGCGAACTGCTGGCCGGCGAGCTGGACCTGCTGTACGTCGCCCCGGAACGCCTGCTGACCCCGCGCTTCCTGTCCCTGCTCGAACGCAGCCGCATCGCCCTGTTCGCGATCGACGAAGCGCACTGCGTGTCGCAATGGGGCCACGATTTCCGCCCCGAGTACCGGCAGCTCACCGTGCTGCACGAGCGCTGGCCGCAGATCCCGCGCATCGCCCTGACCGCCACCGCCGATCCGCCGACCCAGCGCGAGATCGCCGAACGCCTGGACCTGACCCAGGCCCGGCACTTCGTCAGCTCCTTCGACCGCCCCAACATCCGCTACACCGTGGTGCAGAAGGACAACAGCAAGCGCCAGTTGCTGGATTTCCTGCGCGCGCACCGCGGCAGCGCCGGCATCGTCTACTGCATGTCGCGGCGCAAGGTCGAGGAGACCGCCGAGTTCCTGGCCAAGGAAGGACTCAACGCCCTGCCCTACCACGCCGGCCTGCCGGCCGAGGTGCGTGCCGCCAACCAGCGCCGCTTCCTGCGCGAGGACGGCATCGTGATGTGCGCCACCATCGCCTTCGGCATGGGCATCGACAAGCCGGACGTGCGCTTCGTCGCGCATACCGACCTGCCCAAGTCGCTGGAAGGCTACTACCAGGAAACCGGCCGCGCCGGGCGCGACGGCGAAGCCGCCGAGGCCTGGCTGTGCTACGGCCTGGGCGACGTGGTGCTGCTCAAGCAGATGATCGAAAAGGGCGAAGCCGGCGAAGACCGCAAGCGGGTGGAGCGGCGCAAGCTCGACCAGCTGCTGGGCTATTGCGAATCGATGCAATGCCGGCGCCAGGTGCTGCTGGCCGGCTTCGGCGAGACCTATCCGCAGCCCTGCGGCAACTGCGACAACTGCCTGACCCCGGCCGCGGCCTGGGACGCCACCGTGGCCGTGCAGAAGGCGCTGAGCTGCGTCTACCGCAGCGGCCAGCGCTTCGGCGTCGGCCACCTGATCGACATCCTGCGCGGCAGCGACGGCGAGAAGATCAAGCAGTTCGGCCACGACCAGCTCAGCACCTACGGCATCGGCAAGGACCTGGACGCGCGCGCCTGGCGCGGCGTGTTCCGGCAGTTGGTCGCCACCGGGCTGCTGGAAGTGGACAGCGACGCCTACGGCGGGCTGCGCCTGACCGACGCCAGCCGCAAGGTACTCAAGGGCGAACGCCAGATCATGATGCGCCGCGAGGCGCCCAGCCGCGGCCGCGAACGCGGCGACCGCAGCGGCAGCCCGCGTACCGGCGTGCCGGTGCAGCCGCAGGACCTGAGCCTGTTCAACGCGCTGCGCGACCTGCGCGCCGGCCTGGCCAAGGAGCAGAACGTGCCGGCGTTCGTGATCTTCCACGACAGCACCCTGCGCAATATCGCCGAACAGCGCCCGACCAGCCTGGACGAGCTGGCCCATGTGGGCGGCATCGGCGGTACCAAACTGGCCCGCTACGGCCAGCAGTTGGTCGATATCGTGCTTCAGCAAGGCTAGCGGCAGTAGGCGGAAGACGGCGCTTGCCGCCGCATCGCGGGACATGGCCGGCGCCGGCAAGAAAATTCCCCGGCGCCGACAGGCCGGGTTCAACGTGATATTGATAGCGTCGGCTCATGGTGACGCGCAGCGGCGCTGCCGCCATCCAGTCCCTCTTTCCTTGGCGTACGTCCGATGAAACGATCCCTTCTGCTTGCCTGCGCCCTGCTCGCCGGCCCGGCAATGGCGCAAACCTCCGCCGACGGCGGTTCCGGCAGCAGCGACAGCGAAGCGGCCAAGCGCGCGCTGGACCTGAGCGTGCCGCAGCAGCCGATCACCTACGGCACCGACCCGGTGTACAAGGCCGATCCGCCCGGCGCCTACTACGGCGACACCAGCGGCACCTCGGCTTCGGCGCAGAAGGCGGCGGCCACCCAGGCCCTGGCCGAGGCCGAGCAGGCGCGTGCCGACCGCTGCAAGGGCGACGTGCACGGCAGCGTCGCCACCGGCTTCGGCTATTCCTCGCGCGGCGGCAACAGCAACTACCAGGCCGCCAACCTCAACCTGTGCAAGACCTACTACAACGACGACGGCAAACCGCGCGAAGTCGGCATCAGCATCAGCGTCGGCCAGAGCGAAGGCCATGGCGGCTACTACGGCCGCGGCGGCTACGGCTATCCCTACGGCGGCTGGTAGCCGCTAGCCCGCCACGCAGTAGGGGTAGCGTGCTTGCGCCAGCACCGCGCGAGCATGCACCCGCCACACCGAGGTCATAGGCAACCAACGTTTCGGTAAGCGCGCCAGCCAGCGTATGCGCCAAGCCAGGCTCCAGCGTCGCGACGCGCAGGAGAATTCGCAGGGGTGGGATCGGCAGGCGGAGCGTTCGCTTCCGCCGCCTCCTCTGCATCCGTCGCCAGAAGCAAGCACGTCGAAACGTGCGCGCGGCACACGAACCCGCACGTTCCACGCCTGGGCCGCACAGCGGCAATCACTCAGAAATCCAGGCTGTAGCCCACCGTCAGCGTGCGCCCGCGCCCGGCGAAGTAGCGGTCCGGTTCGACCAGCGCGCTCTGCGAGTAATAGGTGATGTACTGGCGATCGAGCAGGTTGGCCACGGCCAGGCGCAGTTCGCCCTGGCGCAGCCGGTAGTTCAGCGCCGCATCTACCAGCGCGTAGCCGCTGAAGCGCTTTTGCGGATCGTCGAAGCTGCGGCTGAACGCGTATTGCGCCTGCACGAAGCTGGACAGCCGCGGCGTCCATTGCGACGACCAACTGCCGATGACCCGGTTGGGCGCGATGTTCAGCCCGTCCAGATGCGCGTCCAGGCTGCCATTGCCGTCGCTGTCGTAGCGCCCGCGCGTATACGCATAGGCCAGGCCGAGGCGCTGCCGCTCGTTGAGCCGGTACTTGGCGCTGGCATCCACGCCCTCGATGCGGGTCTTCTCCCGCGCCATCTGGAACGCGCCGTCCACCGCGATCACGCGGGTGCCGTAGTCCGAGCGCGACTGGAACACGCCGACATCGACATCCCACGCCGTGCCGCGCAGGCGCGTACCCAGTTCGACGTTACGGGTCAGCACCGGCTGCAGCGCGCTCAGGCTGGCGGCGCTGGTGCCGGGCGTATTGATCGAGCGCAGCACGCGGCCCACGTCGGGCATGCCGAAGCCTTCGGAATAGCTGGCGAAGACGTTGAAGCGCTCGCTCGGCGCCAGCACCGCGCCGGCGTTGTACAGCGTCTCGGCGAAGGACAGGCTGCCGCCCTGCACCTGCACCCGGTTGTAGCGCGCCAGCGTCTGGTAGCTGTCGATGCTCAGCTTCGCGTCTTCGTGGCGCACGCCGCCATGCACGGTCAGCTGCGGCAGCAGCCGGTATTCGCCCTGCACGAACGCGGCCAGGTCGCGGTACTCCGACTCGGGCACATAGGTGCGGCCGGTGCCGTACAGGTCCTGCTTGCCGCTGTCCCACAGGGTGTCGAAGCCGCCGGTGAGCTTGAGCCGGCCATTGAGCAGGTCGTCCTTGCCGAGGCTGGTCTTGGACCCCCACTTGGACGCGACCGAGCGCGACTGGTCGTACAGCGTGCCGTTGGGTGCGATGCGTGGATCCTGGAAGGTGGCCGAGTTGTCGGCGCCGAACAGGCCCTCGAACTCCTGGTTGAACACCATCGCCTTCAGTTCCATGCCCGCCAGGTCGTGATGGGCATAGGACAGGCCGGTGGTCCACACGTCGTTCCACGGCGGCGTGCCCTGCGGCCGGCCGCGCACCGAGGTGGTGGGGATGCCGAAATCGCGATCGCCGGCCACGCCGAGGTACTCGGCCTTGGACTTGATCCGGTAGCGGTTTGAACTGAACTGCAGCTCCTGCCGGTCGTCGATCCAGTAGCCCAGCTTGGCGTGCACATCGTACGCGCGCGTGGCCATCAGATCGCCCTGGGTCACGTCGGTGCCGATCGCACGCCCGTCGCCGTCCAGGTATAGGCCCTGGTCCTCGTAGCCGACCGCCAACAGATAGTCGAGCTTGTCGCGGTGCCCGTCGATGCGGTAGCTGGTCCTGTAGCCCGTGGTCTCGGCATCGACATCGGTGGTCGGCACGGTCGCCTGCACCTCGACATGCTGGTTGAGCGCGCCCGGCTGCGGGCGGCGCGTGACCAGGTTGATGGTGCCGCCGGTGGCGCCCAGGCCGTTCATCGCGTTGGCGCCCTGGATCACCTCGATGCGCTCGACCATCGCATAGTCGATCGTGTGCGCTTCGCGCCCGGTCGGGCGCAGCGGATTGGACTGCGGGATGCCGTCGACCAGGATCAGCGGCGTGCGTCCGCGCAAGGTCTCGCCGCTGCCGTTCATCTTGCCGCGGCTGGGCGTATACGACGGCAGCAGGCTGGACAGCAGATCCGACGAATTGCTGCTGATGCTCAGCTGCTGGGCGATCTCCTGCTGGTCGATCACCACCACGGTCTGCGGCGCCGTGTCCGCGGGTTGGTCGGTACGCGATGCGCTGACGACCACGGCGTCCAGCGTTTGCGTGGAAGGCGACTGCGCCCGGGCATCGGGAATGGCGGCCGTCGCCGGCAACATGGCGGCGAACAGGGAAAGCGGCAAACGCATCAACGGGTCCTTGGGGATGAGACGACACCATCCAGGCGCCGCCGACTAACGAGAATGATTATTATACGCGAAGACATGATTCGGCCGCCGTCGTCCCCGTATCGCAACTCCGCACTCGCGCTGGTCCGGCATGGCGCCAACGGCACAACCGCGTCACCATGTATTTTCCCGTCCAGGATCGATCTCCATGTCCAACCTCGTTGACCTGCGCAGCGTCAGGGAACGCGAGCAACGCCGCTACGACGCCGCGTTGGACGCGGCCGAACAGTGCATCGCCGACAAGGGTGTCGGCGCGACCACCTTCGAACTGATCGCCGAGACCAGCGACGTCTCCTGCAGCGCATTGCGCCGGCGCTTCGGCGACAGGCGCGGATTGGTGCGGGCGCTGATGGAGCGCAGCTACGAGAGGTCGCTGCGCGCGATGTGGACGACCGAACGGCCGCCGCACCTGGACGCGACCGACTTCATCGCCGGCACGCTGGAAGAATGGCTGCTGTCCGAGGTCGACGAGCGGCGGTTGAGGTTCAACCTGGAAATGGACCTGGCCGCCGCGCGCGACCCCGAGCTGACCGCGTATGCGCGGCGTCTGGCCGTCTCCCTGGTCGAACATCTCGGCAACATGCTCAAGCGTCTGTTGCGCGAACACGGCAGCTGGAACGGCAGCGAGCAGGAATTCCAGGCGCGCGTCTACGCGGTCGCGGCGATGTGCGCCGGCCTGCAACTGATGATGATGGGCGTGGAACTCAAGCGCATGCACCTGCAAATGATCCTGAGCGAAAGCCTGGCCGGGATGCTCAGGAGCGCGCCCGCCTCCGCGTAGCGACCAAGCGGGGCCGGCGCTTGGCTTGCAGCTGCTTGCCGCTGGCGTAACAGCAACCGGCGCGTGCCGTTGCAGTACTTCGCATTGCGGCCGAGCGCGTCAGCAGAGCGGTCGCAGCAGCAGCAATAGGCAGAGCGCCAGCATGAACACTGCGATGCAGGCATCCAGCACCCGCCATGCGCCGGGCTTGCGGAACACCGGTTGCAGCAATCGCGCGCCATAGCCCAGGCTGCAGAACCAAGCCACGCTCGCCAGGCAGGCGCCGCACGCGAACGCCCAGCGCAGCGCGCCCGGATAGCGGGTGGACAGACTGCCGAGCAGGACCATCGTGTCGAGATACACGTGCGGATTGAGAAACGTGAAGCCCAGGCAGGCCAGCAGCACGCGGCGCCAACTCGCCGGCGCTTCGCCCTGAGCCTTCAACGCGCCGGCACCGCGCCAGGCGCGTTGCGCCGCCATCAGGCCGTAGACGCCGAGGAAGGCCGCGCCCGCGTAGCGCAGCACCTGCAGCAGTGCGGGCCATTGCTGCACCAGCGCGCCGATGCCGGCGACCCCGAGCACGATCAAGGCGATATCCCCGACGGCGCAGACCGCCACCACCATGCCCACCTGCTGCCGCTGCAGACCCTGGCGCAGCACGAACGCGTTCTGCGCGCCGATCGCGACGATCAAGCCGGCGCCGGCGATGAAGCCGGCAAGCGATGCTTCGAGAACCATGAGGATGGCCAGGACTGCGGGAGGCGCATGCTGGCTTGGGCGGCCTGATTAGCCAAGCTAATTATTCTGTAGGCTATGAAGAAATTCTAACCGGCTGGATGCATGGACCTGCTTCATCCGCAATTGTCTGCCTTCGCCGCCGTGCTCGATGAAGGCAGCTTCGAGGCGGCCGCGCGCCGGCTGTCGCTGACGCCGTCGGCGGTCTCGCAACGGATCAAGGCGCTCGAGGACCGCCTCGGGCAGGTGCTGGTGGTGCGCCAGTCGCCGTGCCGGCCGACGCCCGCAGGCGAAGCGCTACTGCGCCGGGTGCGGCCGATGCAGGCGCTGGAGGCCGAGGCGATGGCCGATTTCCGGCCGAGCACGGCCGACGCCGGACCCGCGCGCAGCATTGCGATCGCGGTCAACGACGACTCGCTGCAGACCTGGTTCCTCGCCGCGCTGTCGGCCCTCCACGATGCGCACGGTTTCCTGTTCGACGTGCACGTGGACGACCAGGACCACACGCTGGAGCTGCTGCGCAACGGCACCGTGCTCGGCGCGGTCACCTCCGCGAGCAAGCCGCTGCAGGGCTGCAACGTGCATGCGCTGGGCAGCATGCGCTACCACGCGATCGCCTCGCCAGCGTTCGTCGCGCGCCACTTCGCCGCAGGATTCACAGCGGCGGCGCTGGCACAGGCGCCGATGATGGTGTTCAACCGCAAGGACGCGCTGCAGGCCCGCTTCGTGCGGCGCATCACTCGCACCCGCCTGAGCCCGCCCATCCACTACCTGCCGACCTCGACCGGCTTCGTCGAAGCCGCCGCGCGCGGCCTCGGATGGTGCCTCGCCCCCGAGCAACTGCTCACGTCCGGATTGCGCGAGAAGCGGATCGTCGTCATCGATCCGCAGCGCTGGCTCGACGTGCCGCTGTATTGGCAGCACGCGGCGGTGCGTTCGAGCGCACTGCAGCAGATCAGCCAAGCGCTGCGCACGGCGGCGCACGGCATGCAGGGCGACCGGCAACGCGCTTGAACCGAGGACATGCTCAGTTGCTGCATGTGTCGCGACCAAAGCCTTTCGCACAGTGACTTGCGGTCAGGCGTCTGGATGCACGGCAAAGAGGCTTCGACTAACGAAAGCTGCCTGCGGATTTGCTCGATGTATTTCCGGCGCTGCACTCACTGCGGCAACCAAAGTTCCGCGTGCCCGTTCACCGCCAGCGTTTTCAGGCGTGATTTCAGGAGGCGGTGGCGAAACCAGCGAAGACGACACTTGAATCGCTGATCGAATTGGTGGGCCGTGATGGATTCGAACCATCGACCAAAAGATTAAAAGTCTTCTGCTCTACCGACTGAGCTAACGGCCCAAAACAACACCCCGGCCTTGCGCCGGGGTGCGTATTCTACCCCAGCCCCGCGTCAACGCGAAATCAGGCGTAGCGGGTCGGGTCGGCCACGCCGGCATCGGCGAAGCCGGCGGCGCGCAGGCGGCAGGCGTCGCAATGGCCGCAGGCGCGGCCGTCAGCATCGGCGCGGTAGCAGGACACGGTGAGGCCGAAATCCACACCCAGGCGCTCGCCTTCGCGCACGATGTCGGCCTTGCTCATGCGCTGCAGCGGCGCGTGCACGCGCAGCCCGGCGCCTTCGACGCCGGCCTTGGTCGCCAGGTTGGCCAGGGTCTGGAACGCGTCGATGAACTCGGGGCGGCAGTCGGGGTAGCCGGAATAGTCCACCGCGTTGACGCCGCAGAAGATGTCCGCCGCGCCCAGCACCTCGGCCCAGCCCAGCGCCACCGACAGCATGATGGTGTTGCGCGCCGGCACGTAGGTCACCGGGATGCCCTCGCCGCCCGCGTCCGGCACCTCGATGTCGTCGGTCAGCGCGGAGCCGCCGATGCTGCGCAGGTCGACGTTGACGGTCTTGTGCGCCACCGCACCGAGCGCGGCGGCCACGCGCGTGGCCGCGTCCAGTTCGGAGGTATGCCGCTGCCCATAGCGGACGCTCAGCGCATGCACGGCATAGCCCTGCTCGCGGGCGATGGCGACGACGACGGCGGAATCCATGCCACCTGAGAGTAGGACGACGGCGTTTTTCATTGGGGGGCCGGGATTTGGGATTGGAGATTGGGGATTCGCAAAAGCTACAGCACGCGATCGGACGTCGGCGAGGGCTTCTGCGAATCCCCAATCCCGAATGCCCAATCCCGGCCTTTCACCGCCCCGGCTCGTCGTTCCACAGCAGCTTGTGCAGCTGCATCTGGAAGCGCACCGGCAGGCGGTCGGCGACGATCCAGTCGGCCAGGTCGCGCGGCGCCAGTTCGCTCTTGCTCGGCGAGAACCACACGGTACAGCGCTCGTGCAGGCGGTGTTCGGCGACGATCGCGCGCGCCCAGTCGTAGTCGGCGCGGCCGCACAGCACGAACTTGATCTGGTCGCGCGCGGTCAGCAGCGGCAGGTTCTCCCAGCGGTTGCGATGCGCTTCCTGCGAGGCCGGGGTCTTGATGTCGAGCACCCGCGACACGCGCGGGTCCACTTCGGCGATGTCCAGCGCGCCGGAGGTTTCCAGCGATACGTCGTAGCCGGCGTCGCACAGTTGCTCGAGCAGGCGCAGGCAGCGCTTCTGCGCCAGCGGCTCGCCGCCGGTCACGCAGACATGGCGCACGCCGTGGCGTGCCACTTCGGCCAGGATCGCGTCGATGTCCCACCACTGGCCGCCGTGGAAGGCGTAGGCGGTGTCGCAATAACTGCAGCGCAGCGGGCAGCCGGTCAGGCGCACGAACACGGTCGGCCAGCCGGCGCTCTCGGCCTCGCCCTGCAGCGACAGGAAGATCTCCGTCAGCTTCAGGCGCGGCAGCGGGCTTTGTACGATATCGCTGGGAACGGCGGCCATGGCGGGAAAGTATGCCCCCGCGACGATGGCGGCAGCGTTCGGGGGCTCAGCGCAACTGCTGGCCGATGCGGATCGACTGCAGGCGGTCCTGCGCGGTGCGCGCGGCATCCGATCCCGGATACTGGCTGATCACCTGCTGCAGGGTCTGCTCGGCATCCTGGGCGCGGCCTTCGCCGTACTGGGACAGGCCCAGCTTGAGCAGGGCGCCGGAGGCCTTGTCGTGGGTCGGGTAGCGGCCGATCAGGTCGCGGAACTGCGCCTCGGCCAGCGGGAAATTCTTGGTGGCGTAATAGCTCTCGCCCAGCCAATACAAGGCATTGGGGGCGTAGACGCCGTTCGGGTACAGCTCGAGAAAGCTCTGGAACAGATTCGCCGAGTCGGCGTACTTGCCGGCCTTCAGCGCATCGAAGGCGACGTTGTAGCTGGTGCGCTCGTCGCCGCTGGCGGCGAGCGTGCCGGCGTCGCCATGCACCGACGGCGGCCGTTCGGAAACGGCGGCAGCCGGCTTGGCGGCAGGTGCGGAAGCGGCGGGTGCGGCAGCCCCAGCCGGCGGCAACGGCGGCGTCGCGCCACCCTCGATCCGGTTCAGGCGACCGTCCAGGTCCAGGTACTGGTCCTTGGCGCGCTGCTTGAGTTGTTCGTTATCGTGCTGCAACTGCTCGATCGTGGCTTCCAGCGACTGCACCTGCGTCCGCAGCTGGTTGAGCTGGTTCAGCATGTCGGTGTTGCCCTGGGTATTCATTGCCTGCTGCTCGAGCGCGGACACGCGATCGGCAAGACTTGCGCGCTGCGCATGAGCCGGCGCGGCGGCCACCAGGGCCGCCGCGACGATCATCGATGTGAGGACACCGATACGCATCTATTACTGAGCCGTGTACACGATCTCGACGCGGCGGTTCTGCGACCAGCAGGACTCGCCCGACTCGGTGCACACCGGACGCTCTTCGCCGTAGCTGACCACGGTCAGCTGCGCAGCCGAACCGCCGGCAGCCTGCAGCGCCGAAGACACGGCGTTGCCACGACGCTCGCCCAGGCCCATGTTGTACTCGCGCGAACCGCGCTCGTCGGCATTGCCCTGCAGGGTGATGCGCGAGGACGGACGGTCACGCAGGTACTTCGCGTGGCAGGCCATGATCGCCTGGAACTCCGGCTTCAGCGAGTCCTGGTCCAGATCGAAGTAGACCACGCGCTGGCGCAGGCAGGCATCGGTATCCAGATCGCCCGGGCCGTACAGGCCGGAGGTCGACGGGCCGGTCGGGGTGGTGGAACCGGTGGTGCCGGTGGTGTCGGTCTGGGGAACTTCCTTGACCTTCTTGGAGCAGCCGGCCAGAGCTGCAACGGACAACAGCGAAACAAGCAGTACGCGGGTGGTCTTGTTCATGGGGATACCTATATGGCTCCTGAGCCGAAAGGGGGTTCAACGCAGCGAAATATTAACATCAAACTTACGTGTCAACGCGCAGTCCGATACGGCGACCACGACGGCTCGCGCACATCGCCGTCGGCCAGGACCAGGCGCTGGCGCACCCGGGCATCGGCCGAGACCGCGTAAAGCACCCCTCGCCCGCCTTCGCGGGCGGCGTACAGGACCATGCTGGCGTTCGGGGCGAAGCTCGGCGATTCGTCCAGCGACCCCGTAGACAATGTGCTCCAGCGCGGCGAACCCAGGCTGCGGTCCATCATCGCGATCTTGTAGGTGTTGCCGCTGCCCTGGGCGACGGCGATCTTGTTGCCGTCGAAGGACACGCTGGCGGTGGCGTTGTAGTTGCCCTGGAAGGTCACCCGGTTGGCGCTGCCGCCAGTCGCCGCCACCTGGTAGATCTGCGGCCGGCCGCCGCGATCGGAGGTGAAGTAGATGCTGCTGCCGTCCGGCGCCCAGGTCGGCTCGGTGTCGATGCCGAAGTGGTTGGTCAGCTGGGTCAGCTGCTTGCTGCCCAGGTCCATCACGTAGATCTCCGGGTTGCCGCTGCGCGACAGCGCCAGGGCCAGCTTGCGGCCGTCCGGTGAGAACGAGGGCGCGCCGTTGATGCCACGGAAGCTGGACACCAGCTGGCGGGCGCCGGTGGAGATGTCCTGCAGGTAGATCGAGGAGTTGCCGCGCTCGAAGCTCACGTAGGCCAGCTTCTTGCCGTCCGGGCTCCAGTTCGGCGACAGCAGCGGTTCGGCCGAGCGCACGATGGTCTGCGGGTTGTAGCCGTCGGAGTCGGCGACCATCAGCGCATAGCGCATGGCGCCGCCCTTGCCGCTGGCGGTGACGTAGGCGATGCGCGTCCAGAACGCGCCGCGCACGCCGGTGATCTTCTCGTAGATCGCATCGGCCATCTGGTGCGCCACGTCGCGCATCGCGCTGGCGCGCGCGGTCATCGCCAGGCCGAGCATGCGCTCGCCCTTGGCCACGTTGAACAATTCGTACTCGACCCGGTAGGTGCCCTCGCCGGCATCCATCACCCGGCCGGCGACCAGGTAATCCTGCTTCAGCGCGCGCCAGGTGGCGTACTGCACTTCGCTGCCGCGGGTCGGGCGCTCGACGATCTGCGCCTCGGGCAGGTTGCGGAACTGGCCGGAACGGTCCAGGTCGGCGCGGACCACCGCGGACACGTCGGTGGACGGTGCGGCCGCCGAACCCTGGTAGGGCATCGGCACGACGGTGATCGGGGTCGCCGACGCATTGCCGCCGACGATGTCGATTTCCAGGCCCTTGTCCTGCGCGGAGGCGGCCAAGGGGAGCAACAGGGCAGTCAGGACGGCAAGCCAGCGCGGCAGTTTCTTCATGGGTCGCTCAGCGGTACTCGGGAAGGCGCAAGAGATAGCAATGCGCGGGTGAACGTATTCGCAATCATGAACCATCGAGATGTGAAGCCGATGGCAGGAAGCGTGGATTATCGCCTATCGCACCGCCGCCCGGGGAGTTCCCGGGCCTGGCCAGGCCCGGACGCGGGCTTTTTGGACCCGGGACAGGGGGCGTACGCATCCCGAATCCCCAATCCCGAATCCCTAATCCCGGCTTCTCAGCGATCCTGCGCAGTGAAGTTGAAGGTCAGGTCGCGCGCGAACACCGATTCGAAGCCCCGGTACGGCAGCGGCTGCGCTCGCAGCACCGCGGCCTCGATCGAGCGTCGGCCCGCTTCGTCGTAGGGACAGTCGGGGCTGACCTTGGCCTCGATCACCTGCCCGCCGACGATCTGCTTGATCGCGATCTTGCACTTCTGCCCCAGCGGCACCGAATCCGGGCGCACCCACTGGCTCAGCACGGCCTGCTGGATCGCCGCGGCGTACTTGGCCGACAGATCGGTATTGGTCCCGTTCTGACCGGGCGCGGCCTGCGGCGTGGACGCGGCGGTGGCCGAGGCCTGCTTGGCGCGCACGTCGGCCAGCTGGCGCAGCTTCTGCTCGGCCAGCTTGGCTTCGCGGTCGGCCTGCTCGCGCTGCTTGCGGATGTCGGCGATCTTCTTCTGCCGCTCCTCTTCCTGCTGCGCGGCCAGGCGCTGCTTCTGCTCGGCCTCCTGCTGGCGCTTCTGCTCGGTCAGGTCGATCTGCTCCTGGCGGCGCTTGGCTTCCTGCTCCTGCTTCTCCTTTTCCTGCGAGATCGCGGTGCGGCTGGCGCGGTCCTGGTCGACCTTGTCCGGCACCGGGATGAAGTCCTGCGCTTTCTGCTGCTGCTCGGTCGGCGCCTGCTGCGGCTTGGGAACGGGCACCGGTTGCGGCGGCGGCACGGTGTCGTCCTCGGCGACGTCCTTGACCGGTTCGGGCAGCGGCTCGGGCAAGGGCTTGGGCGCGTCCTGCACCGCCTTCTGCGCCGAACGCACGTCGGCGGCCGACACGACCAGCGAGGCCTCGACCATCGGCGACCCGGCCGCCGGCTCCACCTCGCGCACCGGCGACCACCACCAGGCAAGGAAGAACAGCAGCCCGAGCAGCACGTGCACGGCCAGCGCGAGGAGCACGCCGACGATCAGGCCCTGGTCGCTGTCCTGTTCGCGGGGCGGTCGGGAATCGGCTTCAGCGTGCATTGGTACCGGGCTGGCTCATCAGGCCCACCTTGGGAACGCCGGCCTGCTGCAGCATGACCATGGTGTCCATGACCAGCTGGTAGTTGGAATTGCCGGGCGCGGCGACGAACACCGGCACATCCTTGTTCTGGCTGACGAAGGCCTGCATCTTCGCCTTCAGTTCCGGCGCGCCGATCTTCTCCGGCTTGCCGTCCTGCAGGGTCAGCGTGTAGCGGCCCTCGGCGTCGACGCTGACGATCACCGGGTCCTTCTTGCTTTCCACCGAGCGCGCGGTGGAATCGGGCAGGTCCACGTCCACGCTCAGGCTGAGCAGCGGTGCGGTGACCATGAAGATGATCAGCAGCACCAGCATCACGTCGATGTACGGCACGACGTTGATCTCGGACTTGAGCTTGCGGCGTTTGCGGCGGGAAATGGCGGCAGTCATGCGGGAATCCTGGGGTCGTGGGCGGAGCGCGCGGCGGCGCTCAGTCGCCGCTGGCCTGGCGCTGCAGGATGGAGCTGAACTCTTCGGAGAAGGTCTCGAAGCGCACCGCCATCCGCTCGACCCGGGTAGTGAAGCGGTTGTACGCCCACACTGCCGGGATCGCCACGAACAGGCCGATGGCGGTGGCGAACAGCGCCTCGGAAATGCCCGGCGCGACCGCGGCGATGCCCGCCTGCTGGCCGCTGTTGAGCATGTCGTGCATGGTCACCATGATGCCGAACACGGTGCCGACCAGGCCGACGTAGGGCGCGGTGGAACCGATGTTGGCGAGCAGTTCCAGATTGCGCTCCAGGCGGTCCACTTCGCGCGCATAGGTCGCGCGCATCGCCCGCTGCGCGCCTTCCAGCTGGATGCGTGCGTCGAGCTTGCGCTTGTCGCGCAGGCGGGTGAATTCGCGGAAACCGGCCTCGAAGATCGCCTCCAGCCCGCCGACCACGCGGTTGCGGTCGGCCGCCCCGGCGTAGAGCTTGGTCAGGTCGGTGCCGGACCAGAAGCGGTTCTCGAAGTCGTCCGCGTCGCGGTTGGCCTGCTTGAACACCCGCGCCTTGCGGAAAATGATCACCCAGCTGATCAGCGAGCCGAGCAGCAGCAGCAGCACGATCACCTTGACCGGCAGGCTGGCCTTGATCAGCAGATCCAGGTAGTTGATGCCGCCATGGGCGGCGGTGCTGGCGACGGCCTGCGCGGCGGTCTGGGTCACGTCCTGCGGTAGCGCCTCCGCCACCGTGTCCTGCAGGGCCAGGAGCAATGCGATCATCCGTCGTTCCTCAGTAATGCTGCTTCAGTGATTTCGAGAGCTTTCAAAATGTCGTACAACGCGTCGTCCATGCCGCGCGGGCGGAAACTGCCGGCGCCCAGCGCCGCCACCTTCACCTGCGCGCGCAACAGCAGCTCGCCGTCGCGATGGATCGACTGCGCGAACAGCAGGCTGGCGCGCTTGCACTGGGTCAGCGCGACGCCGACCTGCAGCGTATCGTCCAGGTGGGCCGGGCGCAGGAAGTCGAGCTGCATCGCGCGCACCGCGAACACCAGATCGTGCTGCAGGCGCAGGCGCTCCTGTCCGTAGCCCAGCGCGCGCAGCCACTCCGTGCGCGCCCGCTCCAGAAAGGCGACGTAGCGTGCATGGTAGACCACGCCACCGGCGTCGGTATCTTCCCAGTAGATGCGTGTCGGCCAACTGAATAGCTGCCGGGATTCGGGATTCGGGATTGGAGATTGGCCGGGCGACGGCGTGTCCTGCTGGCTTGCGGTCAAAACAGCCCTCCCGAATCCCCAATCCCGAATCCCGAATCCCGCTTGGGCGGCAAGCCCAAGTGCAGATACGCCTTGTTGGTCGCCATGCGCCCGCGCGCGGTGCGGATCAGGTAGCCCTGCTGGATCAGGTAGGGCTCGATCACGTCTTCCAGGGTGCCGCGCTCTTCCGACAGCGAGGCGGCCAGCGACTCGACTCCGACCGGGCCGCCGTCGAAGTAGTCGATGATGGTGCGCAGCAGGCGCCGATCCAGGTCGTCGAAGCCTTCCGGGTCGACCCCGAGCATCTGCATCGCCGCCTGCGCGACGGCCAGGTCGATCAGCCCGCCGGCGCGGACTTGGGCGAAATCGCGGACCCGCCGCAGCAGCCGGTTGGCGATGCGCGGGGTGCCGCGCGCGCGCCGCGCGATCTCCGCGCAGCCGTCGGCGTCGCAGGCGATGCCGAGGATGGCGGCGGAACGGCGCACGATCTTGCCCAGTTCTTCCGGGGTATAGAACGCCAGGCGCTGCACGATGCCGAAGCGGTCGCGCAGCGGCGCGGTCAGCAGGCCGGCGCGGGTGGTGGCGCCGATCAGAGTGAACGGCGGCAGGTCGATCTTGATCGAGCGCGCAGCCGGGCCCTCGCCGATCATGATGTCGATCTGGAAGTCTTCCATCGCCGGATACAGCACTTCCTCGACCACCGGCGACAGGCGGTGGATCTCGTCCACGAACAGCACGTCGTGCGGCTGCAGGTTGGTCAGCAGCGCCGCCAGGTCGCCGGCCTTCTCGATCACCGGGCCGGAGGTCGCGCGCAGATTGACCCCCAATTCATTGGCGATGACATGGCTGAGCGTGGTCTTGCCCAGGCCCGGCGGCCCGAAGATCAGCACATGGTCCATCGCCTCGCCGCGCGCCTTGGCCGCTTCGATATAGATCGACAGCTGCTCACGCACCGGCTGCTGGCCGAGGTAGTCGGCCAGCCGCTTGGGCCGGATGCTGGCCTCGACCGCGTCGTCTTCGCGGGTGGCGCTGCTGGCGATGATGCGGTCCATTTAGAGCCGGGATTGGGGAGTCGAGATTCGGGATTGGTAGCGCAATAGTATCGACTGCAGGACAGCTTCGGCGCTATGGCCTTGACCAATCCCGAATCTCCAATCCCCAATCCCGGCCGCCGCAGGCGGCTTCAGATCTCCACCTGCGCCCCCAGCTCCACCAGCCGGTTGCCGGGGATGCGGAAGAAGCCGGTGGCCGGGGCGGCGTTGCGGTGCATGACCGCGAACAGCTTGTCGCGCCAGATCGGCATGCCGCGGTTGGCGCTGGCGACGATGGTCTCGCGGCTGGCGAAATAGGTGGTGTCCATCGGGTCGAAGTAGATGCCTCCCTGGTCGCAGGAGCGCATCAGCGCCAGCGGCACGTCGGGCGTTTCCATGAAGCCGAAGCGCACGATCACCCGGTAGAACTCGTCGCCGATGGCGTCCATCTTCAGCCGCTGCTTGGCCGATGCGTACG
Organism: Xanthomonas sp. GW; assembly: GCF_014236815.1. Classification (NCBI taxonomy): domain Bacteria; kingdom Pseudomonadati; phylum Pseudomonadota; class Gammaproteobacteria; order Lysobacterales; family Lysobacteraceae; genus Xanthomonas; species Xanthomonas sp. GW. The sequence continues at coordinate 1,422,523 of NZ_CP051189.1, read as the reverse complement.
GCACCGGCAGGGTTTCCACGGTCAGGAACACGTTGCGCTCGTGCAGCACCTTGTTGTGCTTGAGGTTGTGCATCAGCGCATGCGGCACCACGGTCGCGTCGGCGGTCAGGAACACCGCGGTGCCGGGCACGCGCACCGGCGGCGCCAGCATCAGCCCGGGCAGGAAGCTGTCGATCTGGATGCCGTCCTTGCGGATCTCCTCGCGCAGCAGCTCGCGGCCGCGGCGCCAGGTGCGCATCATGGTGAACATCACGATGCCCAGCGCCACCGGGAACCAGGCGCCCTGCAGCAGCTTGGCGCCGTTGGCGATCAGGAACGCGGCGTCGATGACGAAGAACACCACGCACAGCGGCAGCACCCAGTTGCGCCAGCGCGGCCACAGCGCGCGCGCCACCAGCGCCAGCAGCAGGGTGTCGATCAGCATCGTCGCCGACACCGAGATGCCGTAGGCCACCGCCAGGTTGGTGGAACTGCGGAAGATCAGCACCAGCGCGATCACCATCACCATCAGCAGCCAGTTGATGCCGGGGATGTAGATCTGGCCGATGGTGTCGTGCGAGGTGTGCTTGATCAGCATGCGCGGGATGTAGCCCAGCTGCATGGCCTGGCGCGCGATCGAGAATGCACCGGTGATCACCGCCTGCGAGGCGATCACCGCCGCCAGCGTGGCCAGCACGATCATCGGGTACAGCGCCCAGCCGGGCACCGCTTCGAAGAACGGGTTCTTCAGCGCCGCCGGATGCTTGAGCACCAGCGCGCCCTGCCCCAGGTAGTTCAGCACCAGGCACGGCAGCACGAAGAAATACCAGGCGTGGCGGATCGGGCGCGCGCCGAAGTGGCCCATGTCCGCGTACAGCGCCTCGCCGCCGGTCACCGCCAGTACCACCGCGCCGAGGATCCACACCCCGTGCCAGCCGTGGTCGAGGAAGAAGCGGATCGCCCACCACGGGTTGAACGCCTTCAGCACTTCCGGCGCGTCGACGATGTTCCAGATGCCGATCGCCGCCAGCGACAGGAACCACAGGCAGGTGATCGGGCCGAACACCTTGCCGACCTTCTCGGTGCCGAAGCGCTGGCCCAGGAACAGGATCACCAGCACCACCACGGTGATCGGCACGATGAACGCATGCAGCCCCGGCGCGGCCACCTCCAGGCCTTCGACCGCGCCCAGCACCGAGATCGCCGGGGTGATCACCCCGTCGCCGAAGAACAGCGAGGCGCCGAAGATGCCGAGGATGCCGACCACGTAGGCCGAGCGCGAGCCCTTGCGCATGGTGCGCTGGGTCAGCGCCATCAGCGCCATGATGCCGCCCTCGCCCTCGTTGTCGGCACGCATGATGATGGTGACGTACTTCAGCGTGACCACGATCATCAGCGACCAGAACGCCAGCGACAGCACGCCGAGCACGGTGTCGTGGTCGCTGCTCAGGCCGTAGTGCGGCGAGAACGCTTCCTTGAGCGTGTACAGCGGGCTGGTGCCGATGTCGCCGAACACCACGCCGATGGCGCCGATGATCAGCGCAAAGCCGGCTTTTCCATGCGAGGCATCGACCGAATGGCCGGAGCCGGGGGACGGAGCGGGAGTGGTGGACATGTGGGGATCAGGTTAGCGCCGCGAGGCGTGAAGAAGGAGGTACGGCGCGCGGTCAGCGCAACGCGGCCTGCAAGGCCTTGCGGATCACGCTGGCGACCTCGTCGCCGTCGGCGGCGGCATCGCGCGCCATCTTCGCCGCTTCGGCCGGCTTGTAACCGAGCTGCTGCAGCGCCACGGTGGCCTCGGACACCGCATCGGTACCGAGCTGGCCGGTGACCGGCGCGCCGCCGCTGAAGTCAGCAGCGCGGTCGCGCAGTTCCACCACCATGCGCTCGGCGGTCTTCTTGCCGATGCCGGGGATGCGGGTCAGCGCGGTGACGTCGGCGCTGGTGACCATGCGCGCGAACTCGTCCACGCTGACCCCGGACAGCACCGCCAGCGCGATCTTGGCGCCGATCCCGGTGACCCGCTGCACGTCGCGGAACAGGCGCCGCTCCCCCTCGCGCAGGAAGCCGTACAGCGACACACTGTCTTCCTTCTGCGCGTAGTGGGTGAACAGGATCACGTCGCGGCCGACGTCGGGCAGGTCGTAGAAGGTGCTCATCGGCGCCTCCAGCTCATAGCCGACCCCACCCACGTCGATCACCAGCCACGGCGGCTGCTTGTAGGCGAGGATGCCGCGCAGACGGCCGATCACTGGGCGCCTCGTGCGAGGCGCCGGGATTGGGGATTCGGGATTGGGGATTGGGTACAGCCGCGCGCAGGCGCAGGCACCCCGCTCTTACGAATCCCGAATCCCGAATCCCGAATCCCTGCTCCACTCATTTCCTGCTCCAAGCCTGTTGCGTACTGACGCCCAGGCGCTGCGCGGTGGCGCGCACGTGGGCATGGGTGATGGCCACCGCCAGCGCGTCGGCGGCGTCGGCCTGCAATTTTCCGGTCAGACTCAGCATCAGACCGACCATATGTTGCACCTGCTGCTTCTCGGCCGCACCCTTGCCGACGATGGCCAGCTTGATCTCCTTGGCCGCGTACTCGTGCACCGGCAGGTCGCGCAGCACCACCGCGCAGATCGCCGCGCCGCGCGCGTGGCCGAGCTTCAGCGCCGCGTCGGCGCTCTTGCCCATGAACACCCGCTCGATCGCCACTTCCTGCGGCTGGTATTCCTCGATCAGCGCGCCCAGCCCGTGCAGCAGGCGCTTCAGCCGCTGCGAGAAGTCGCCCTCGCCGAGCAACAGCAGCGGCGCGTGGTGGACATGGGTGGTGCGACCGCTGCCGTCGATGTCGATGATGCCCACGCCGGTGCGCTGCGAGCCCGGATCGATGCCGAGGATGCGGACTTTGGCGGGACTCGAAGCGCTGGCGACACGGCCGGCTTGCGCGGGTACGCCCCGGGGCGCCGGCGATCCGTCGGGCCCCGTCGACTCGCTGTTCCGAGTCCCGAGTCCCGGGTCCCGCGTCCCGGCCGTCGCCATATCAGCCGCCACTCAACGCGGACTGATCGGCATTGGAATAGACCGCCTGCACATCGTCCAGGTCTTCCAGCATGTCCAGCAGCTTGCGCACCTGCAGCGCGGTATCGCCTTCCACCGCGATGTCGTTGTCGGCACGGAAGCTGAGCTCGGCGTGGTCGGCGGCCAGGCCGGCGGCCTGCATCGCGTCCTTGACCGCGTGGAACGCGTCTGCCGAGGTCAGCACGTCGATCGCGCCGTCCTCCGGATACACCACGATGTCGTCGGCGCCGGCCTCGATCGCCGCTTCGGTGATGGTTTCCTCGTCGGCACCGGCGGCGAAGCTGAGCACGCCCAGGCGCTTGAACATGAACGCCACCGAGCCTTCGGTACCCATGTTGCCGCCGCACTTGCTGAAGGCGTGGCGCACGTCGGCCACGGTGCGCACGCGGTTGTCGGTCAGGCAATCGACGATCACCGCGACCCCGCCCGGCGCGTAGCCCTCGTAGCGGATCTCCTCGTACTCCACCCCTTCCAGCTCGCCGGTGGCTTTCTTGATCGCGCGCTCGATCACGTCCTTGGACATGTTCGAGGCCAGACCCTTGTCCATCGCCACGCGCAGGCGCGGGTTGTTGGACGGGTCGCCGCCGCCGGCGCGCGCGGCGACGCCGATCTCGCGGATGATCTTGGTGAAAATCTTGCCGCGCTTCGCATCGGATGCGTTCTTGCGGGCTTCGATCGAGGGGCCTCTACCCATGGGGCGTTCCGGACATCAGTAAGGACAAGCGGCGGATTTTACTCGATTGCGCCGCCGCGCCCGCATCGGCGACGCGCCCCGCTCAGGTGGCGAAGCGGCCTTGGCGCAGGAACGCGGCGGCCTGGCGCGCGGCCAGCGGCGAGAACAGCAGGCCGCTATGGCTGGCGCGCACCAGGCAATGGTCGTGCAGGCCCGGCACGCGGGTCTCGGCCAGGGCCACGGTGCCGTCCGATTCCGGCCCCAGCGCGGCGATGCGGTTGCCCAGCCCCAACGCGACGCTGCCGGCCACCATGCCGACCGCGGCGCGCCCGTCCCAGTGTCCGAGACCCTGCTGCAGCAAGGCCGCGCTGCGCCCGAGAGCCACGCCGAGGCCGCGTCGCAGCAGCGTCCGCGCCACCGCGCTGCCGGCCAGCGGGGCGCCCAGGCACACCACCCGGGTCACCGGCAGCTGCGGCGCCTGGCGCAAGGCCTGCAGCGCGATCAGCCCGCCCAGGCTGTGCCCGACCAGCGCCACAGGCCCGTGCTGCGCCAGGCGCTGGATCCGCTGCTGCAGCCGCGGCAGCGCCGCCTCGGCGCCGCCGAATGCGGTCGAATAGCCGAAGCTGGCGACCCGGAAGCCATCGCGACGCAGGCGCCAGGCCAGCGGCCCGAGCCAGGCACGGCCGTTCCAGATCCCGTGCACCAGCAGGACCTGCGGCAAGGGCCCGACCGCGGCGTCCGCGGCAAGCGTGCGCCCGGCCTCAGCCACAGGTGATGCGGACGATGGCATTGGACGCATCCACGAACACGTTGAGCCGGTCCGGACGCAGGTCGCGGGTCGTCGCCTGGCCGGGGGCGATCGGCCGCAGCTGGCCGGCGCCGCTCTCCTGGCGGACCCGCGCCAGGGTCGCCTCGGTCGCGGCCTGGCCAACCGCCCACGCCACCGGCTCGGCCTGGCAGCGGCCATCGCCCTGCACCGCCGGCCCGCTACTCGCCGATTGCAGTGAGGCAGTTGGCGCGCACGCGGCCAGCAGCGGCAGCAAGGCGGCGGCGCATTTCATTGGTCGCGACATGGCGATCTCCTGTCAATCACATGGCCTGCGGCACGACATAGCACGCAACGTTCGAGCAAAGCGCAACATCGCTCCAGGGCCGGTCCAGACGATACGTCGTGGCATCACGACGCGCTCAACGCATCAGCGCGGCGGCCACGCGGACTCAATACGGTAAAGCGTCACAGTTCGAAAGACCAGGGCGACATTCTCGCCTCAGCTGCTTCAAGAAAGCTAGCTGCCGGTCGTTAACGCAGAGTAACCCATTGCCACATCCACCCAATGTAGCAATGGCGAAGGAACCCGCGTTATCTCTACATGCATGGAGCAATCGCTGCGTGTCAAGCGGTAATCGCGGGAGTTAGATACCAAGCCATAGAAAATTCAATCCCCACGCATCAACTTTCGCGCCAAGGAATTCTCAATCCGGATGCGATTCAGGGCCAGCCTGCTTATCGGCTAGCAGCGACAACGGAAACAGGATCGGAACGCAGGTATGCGCAGTCATCAAGGAGAATCGCTGCATGTATAACAGAGGCATCATTTTGGCATCCTGCGTCGCCGTGGCGGCAGGCGTCTGGCTTGGAGGTTGCGTCTCGAAGAGCGGAGCCTCTCACGACGCATCGAACGCCGGCCAAGCCGCAGCGCAGGGCCAAGGCTCGGTCAAAGCCGCGCTTCCCCTCAGCGCCGCCCATGGCGCCTCTGCTCCGGGCATCTCCCCCCACTTCGACGCACCGGACAACGGTACGCTGGTCACCTATGTCGGCCACGCCGCGCCGACCAAGGAAGGTCCATTCGAGCTCTTTCCTGCGCGCATCAGCGAGCGTTATGCGTTGAGAGCCACGATGGAGGGCAAGATGACGATCGTTGCGCCGGACGGCACCCGGCTGCAGATGGATTACGTCCGCCACACGGAAGGCAAGAACGGCAACTGGACCTGGGTTGGACGTTTGCCCGGCGCGCTGGTGGGTGAGGAATCGGTCATCACATTCGGCAAGAACGCGGTGTTCGGTTCGCTCGGCGCCAGCGGCGGCAAGGTCTACCGGATTTCCACCGTCGACGGGCAGCCCTATGTCATGGCGGCATCCGAAGTCGAATTGCGATCGGCGACCCCCAGCAAGCGCGGCGACGCGCGGGAGATTCTGCCCAGCGCCAAGGCTTCGCCGCTCGCGGCGGCCACCGGCGTCATTCCCAACTACAGCAGCTTGGACAAGGTCAATGCCGCAGCCGGCACCACCTCAACCAATACGATCGATGTCGTGCTTGGCTATACGCCTGACTACAAGGCATATCGGGGCGGGGAATCGGCCACAGAGACGGTGTTGACCAATCTCGTCGAGGTCGCCAACCAAGCCTTCGCCAATGCCAATGTGCAGGCGCGCTATCGCCTGGTGGGCACCATAGAAGTCGGCTACACCAAAAAAAATTCCAATAGCCAGGCGCTGGACGAACTGACCTGGATCCAGGCCTACGACGACGCCTTCCGCCCGATTCGCCAGGTGCGCGAAAACTATGGCGCCGACCTAGTCGGACTGGTCCGCCGTTTAGACAGCACCAGCCAGAGTGATTGCGGCGTTGCCTGGGTGAACGGAGGAACCGACTCCCGCTATGCGTACGCGATCGTTTCCGATGGCATCGACGGAAACTACTACTGCACCCCGACAACGCTTGGACATGAACTCGGGCACCTGCTTGGTTCGTATCACCAACGCGAAACCGGACAAGAAACCGGATATAACTACGGGCACCGTAGCGACGTGGGCAGCTTCCACACGGTCATGGCGTACGCCGTCAACGACCAGCGCGAGGTCAACATCTACTCGACCCCCACGATTCAGGGGTGCTATGGGCAGTCCTGCGGCGTGATTGCCCAGGCCGACAATGCGACCGCGTTCATGCTTACCATCCCTCGCGTTGTTCAATACAGAGCGACCGTCGTGCCGTTCGACGACTCGAGTTCGCCAGGCCAGATCGTTGGCCCATCCGGCAAGTGCCTGGACGTGGTGGACGGCAGCACCCAGAACACGGCGCCGATTCAGGTCTGGGGATGCAATGGCTTGCGCCAGCAGAAATGGTATTGGCAGAGCAAAAGCCGGGCACTTCGCAACAACGGCACCGACAAGGTCCTGGATATCGCAGGGGTGAACAGCAGCAACGGCGCGGGTGTGCAGCTCTACCAGGCATTCAACTCGTCCAATCAACGCTGGAGCTTCCGGTCGTCCGCCATCATCGCCACCGGCGGCAAGGTGCTGGATGTGGTCAACGGTGGGGCTGCCAACGGCGCGCGCTTGCAAACCTGGGACAATCTCGGCGGCACCAACCAGACATGGCAGTTCGATCCGGCCACCGGCGCCATCCAGGTGGCCAGCGGACGATGCCTGGACGTGATGGGCGGCGGCGTGACCAGTGGCACTGGAGTGCAACTATGGGACTGCTCGGGGAACAAGAACCAGAAATGGACGCTGGGCACGAATGGCTCGCTCATCGGTTACGGCGGCAACTGCCTCGAAGCCACCGGCCCGTCCGGCGCGAACGGCAACGCCATCCTGATGGCCACCTGCAATGGAAGCGCCGCGCAAACATGGCGGATTCGCGGGCAGATCCGTAGCGACCTGAGCAACAAGTGCCTCGATGACTCCGAAGGCGGCAGGACCAACGGCGCACGCGTGCAGATGTGGGACTGCCTGGGCAACCCCAACCAGACCTGGGAAGTGCAGCCCAACTAACCGGGCGACCGGCGAGAGCGCTCTCTCAAAAGGGCGTGTCGTTCATTCCCCATCGGATCGCTCTTGTTGCGCATGCGAGCAACAAGAACGGATGGAAATGAACGACATGCCCTGCTGGCGTGGCGGCATGTACAGTGTAAGAAAGTGCACCGCTGCAGACCTCTTCGGCATGCACAGCGTTCCTAGTGACAACGACGACTGCACCAAAAAAAAGATGCCGTTTTGCCAACAGCGATTGGCGATCAACAGGGCATAAAGCCATCTAGGCAGTGCGCCGCCATCGCTGCGGACGACGGACGGCCAGACTACTGGCGCGGCGCGCGACGCAGGATGAACTCCAGATCGCGGGTCTGCCCGACCGGGAATTCGTAGGTGCCGACCTTCTCGAAGCCGTAGCGCGCGTAGAAGCGTTGCGCGCCGAAGTTTTCCGACCACACGCCGATCCACAGCGTGCGTGGGCCTTCGCGTTCCAGCCAGGCCAGCGCGGTTTCGAACAGGCGGCTGCCCCAGCCGCTGTTCTGGTGCGAGCGCAGCAGGTACAGCCGTTTCAGTTCGCCATCGCCGGGCTGCACCTCGGCATGCGGCAGGCCGCAGGGGCCGGCCGCGGCATGGCCCACCGCCACGCCGTCGTCCTCCAGCAGCCAGATCGCGTAGTCCGGATGCTGCAGGATCGTGCGCTGCCGCGCCGCGGTGTAGTGCTCGTCGAGAAATCCGTGCAGGTCTTCCGCCGAATACAGGTGGCCGAACGTTTCCGTAAAAGTGGCCGCGGCCAGCGCAGCCAGCGTGGCGGCGTCGTCCGGCGTGGCTTGGCGGATCGCCAATGCCATCGCTCAGCCCTGCACCGGCTTGGCGCGCACCTGCACATGCACTTCGGCCAGCTGCGCGTCGGCGATCGGCGACGGCGCGTCGGTCATCAGGTCCTGCGCGCCGGTGGTCTTGGGGAACGGGATCACGTCGCGGATCGACTCGGTGCCGGCCATCAGCGCGGCGATGCGGTCGATGCCGAAGGCGATGCCGCCGTGCGGCGGCGCGCCGTAGTTCAGCGCGTCGAGCAGGAAGCCGAACTTGGCGCGCGCTTCCTCGGCACCGATGCCGAGCAGTTCGAACACCGCGCTCTGCATCTCCGGGCGATGGATACGGATCGAGCCGCCGCCGATCTCGTTGCCGTTGAGCACCATGTCGTAGCCGCGCGACACCGCGGTCCTTGCATGCGTGCGCAGCTGCGCGATGTCGTCCACCGCCGGCGCGGTGAAGGGGTGATGCAGGGCGACGTAGCGCTGCGCTTCATCGTCCCATTCGAACATCGGGAAATCGGTGACCCACAGCGGCGCCCAGCCCTGCGCGACCAGGCCGAAGTCCTTGCCGGCCTTCAAGCGCAGCGCGCCCATGAAGTCGGAGACCTTGTTGTAGCCGCCGGCGCCGAAGAACACGATGTCGCCGTTGCCGGCGCCGACGTGCGCGACCAATGCGGCGAAGGCTTCTTCGGAAAAGAACTTGGCGATCGGCGAGCTGATTTCGCCGGTCTCCGACAACTTGATGTAGGCCAGCCCCTTGGCGCCGTACTTGGCCGCGTGCGCGGCGTAGTCGTCGACCTGCTTGCGCGACAGCGTGGCGCCGCCGGGAATGCGCAGCGCGGCGACGCGACCGTCGGCATCGTTGGCAGCAGCGGTGAACACCGGGAACTCGCTGGACTTGACCAGTTCGGCCACGTCGACCAGTTCCAGGCCAATGCGCAGGTCCGGCTTGTCCGAGCCGAAGCGGCGCATCGCCTCGGCCCAGGTCATGCGCGGGAATTCGGCGGCCAGCTCCACGTCCACCACTTCCTTGAAGATGTGGCGGATCATCTGTTCCACCGCATCCTGCACATCGCGCTCGCGCACGAACGCGAACTCCATGTCGAGCTGGGTGAACTCGAGCTGGCGGTCGGCGCGCAGCGCCTCGTCGCGGAAGCAGCGCGCGATCTGGTAGTAGCGGTCGAAGCCGGCCACCATCAGGATCTGCTTGAACAGCTGCGGGCTCTGCGGCAAGGCGTAGAACTCGCCCGGATGCATGCGCGCCGGCACCAGGAAGTCGCGCGCGCCTTCCGGGGTGGCCTTGGTCAGGATCGGGGTTTCGATGTCCTGAAAGCCGCGCTCGTCCAGGTAGCGGCGCAGCCCCTGCACCAGCTTGATGCGGGTGCGCTGCATGCGCTGCATCTCCGGGCGGCGCAGGTCCAGGTAGCGGTACTTCAGGCGGGTTTCCTCGCCCGGGTTCTCGTGCGCATGGAACGGCAGCGGCGCGGCCTTGTTGAGAATGGCGATGCGGGTGGCGATCACCTCGACCTTGCCGCTGCGCAGCTTGTCGTTGACCGCGTGCCGCGCGCGCACCACGCCTTCCACCTGCAGCACGTCCTCGTAGCCCAGCGAGGCGGCGACCGCGAACACCTCCGCGCTCTCCGGCTCCACCGTCACCTGCACGATGCCCTCGTGGTCGCGCAGGTCGATGAAGCAGACCCCGCCGAGATTGCGGGCGACATCGGTCCAGCCGGCCAGGGTGACGGTTTGGCCGATCAAGGTCTCGTCGACCAGGCCGCAGAAGTGGGTACGCATCGCAAACTCCAAGGTGGGGCCGCCGGCGCAGAACGCGCCGGCAAGCCGGATATTCTGCGGCGCGGCGCCGGCCCGGGCAAATCCGGCCGCAACTCACCTGGCCTTAAGTTTCCGTGAGGCTATAGTCCGCCCACAGTCACGGGCGTCGGAGGGGACCCATGTTGAAGCAGCTGAGCGGTTGGTTGTTGGTGGCCGGTCTGGCCTTGGCCAGCGGGCCGGTGGCCGCGCAAAGCGCGCGCGCCTATGCGCCGGAGGACCTGCGGCAGCTGTCGGTGCCGAGCCGGGTGCGGGTGATCGAGCGCGAATACGCCGACCAGACCCGCGGCCGGCAGATCCCCGACGACCAGTTGGAGTTCTACCTGGACCAGGTCGACCGCGGCTGGGGCTTCGGCCGCATCCAGCAGGACATCTCCACCTCGCTGCGCGGCAGCAGCGGTCAGTGGCGGCCGCAGCCTGGCTTCAACGCGCAGACCATCGCCTGCTCCAGCAACGACCGCAAGCGCCGCCAGTGCGCGACGCCGTTCCGCGGCCGCGCGCGGCTGGTCGGCGCGTTGTCGGATTCGCCGTGCATCGAGGGCCAGACCTGGGGCTCCGGCCCCGGCGTGGTGTGGGTGGACCGCGGCTGCCGCGGCCGCTTCGCCGAAGGTCGCGGTGGTTGGGGCGACGGCGGCGGCCCCGGGCCGGGTCCTGGCCCAGGTCCCGGCCCGGGCGGCACCATCCGCTGCGAGAGCCAGGACCAGCGCCAGCGCGTCTGCAACACCGGCTGGCGCAATGCGGTGCTGGTGCGGCAGCTGTCCGACACCCGCTGCATCGAAGGCCGCAGCTGGGGCCAGCGCGACGGCGCGGTGTGGGTGGACGATGGCTGCCGCGGCGAGTTCGCCGAAGGCCGGGGCGGCGGTGGCGGTGGCGGCTGGGGTCCGGGGCGCCCGCCGTCCGGCAGCGATTACTCGGTGACCTGCAGCAGCGACGACAAGCGCCTGCGCAGTTGCGCCTGGGACCGCCGCCAGGGCCGACCGGCGGTGATCCAGCAGCTGTCCGGCACCACCTGCGTCGAAGGCCGCAACTGGGGCTACGAGGGCAATGCGGTGTGGGTCAAGGAAGGCTGCCGGGCCCGCTTCGGCGCCCGCTAAGACCTGTCAGGCAGAAACGCGAACGGCCCGGAGGCGACTCCGGGCCGTTCGCATTTTCGGGACGCCCCGCCCCGGGAAGCCCCAATTCGGGACGCCCCGCTCCGCGACGCCGCGCTCAGGTGGCAGCGGGCTTGGCGGCCGGTGCCGGCGTGGCCGCGGGTGCTGCGGCAGGCTTGGCCACGCTGTCGGTGGAGGCGGCCGCGGCGGCCGGCTTGGCCTCGCTGGCGCTGCCGCTGCCGGATTCGGCCAGGTTGCGCTTCTTGTCGCCATCCTTCTTGAAGTCAGTCTCGTACCAGCCGCTGCCGGACAGGCGGAACGACGGCGCGGTCAGCTGGCGCTTGATCGCGGGCGCGCCGCACGACGGACAGGCGTCTGGATCGGGATCGGACAGTTTCTGCAGGCGGTCGAAGCTGTGACCGCACTCGGCGCATTGGAAGGCATAGATCGGCATGGCGGCAAAAACGCGAAAGGAACAGAGGCAGCCAGTATGGGGCCCGGGCGCCGGCTTTCAAGCGATACCGGCGCGTGGCGCCCTGGCCTGCATTCTCCAGCCGGCCGCGACGCCGCCGCGCGGGTTCGGGAAGCGCGGGCCGCTCAAACGGCCGGCTGCGGCAACCCCGGCCGCGGCGGATCGACCGGCAGCGCCGCCGGATCTTCCGCAGCCGGCGCCTCGAGCAGGCCCTGGGCCGGTGCCGCCGGCAGCGGCGCGGCCTCGACCGGGTCCACGTCGAACGGCATGCGCAACAGCAGCGACGGCAGCAGCGTGCTCAGCGCCGCATACAGCAGCAGCGCGCCAAACAGCGCATCGGCGATGGCGAAGCGCTCGCGCAGGATCGCGGCCAGCACCAGGTTGAAGATCAGGGTCGGCGCCAGCGCCAGCGACACCCGCAGGCTGCTGCGCGCGTCCTCGCCGAACAGCAACCGCCGCTGCAGCCAGACGATGCCGATGCGCAGCGGCAGCACGCACGCGGTCAGCGCCAGGCCCAGTCCCAGCGCCTGCAGGCTCAATGCCCCGCTCGGCACCTTGGTGCCGGCATTGAAGAAGTAGAACGGCACGAAGAACGAAGCGAACAGGCGCACCGCGTGCAGGTTCTCGTCGGAGGCCAGCAGCGGCATGCGCTGGCGCAGCAGACGCGCGACCAGCCCGGCGATGAATGCGCCGACCAGGTAGTACACGCCCAGCGAATAGGTGATGTAGGCGGCGATCAGCCCGACCATCACCAGCAGCGAGAACTCCGACCCGGGCGCCTGCGGCGCCACCCAGCGCCCCAACGCCACGAACAGCAACGGCAGGCCGACCAGCATTGCCAGCAAGGCCAGGCTGGACAGGCCCATCCGCCAGGGATCGCCGGCCTGCAGGATCACGAACAACGCCGCCAGCGCCAGCAATTCGCCGGCGATGGCCTTGCTGGTGACCCAGAAGCGCTCCTCCTCGCTGAGCCCGAGCCGGCCCAGCGAATCGATGATGAAGCCGGTGGACGGGGTCAGCAGGGCAAGCGCCAGCAATCCGGCCGCCTGCCACGGCAGCGCGGCGTAGCGCCAGGCCAGCCAGCCGACCCCGACCAAGGTGCCGCCGCGCACCAGCAGATGCAGCAGCAGCGGCCACAGCCCGCGGCGCAGCGCCTTCAGGTCCACCTCCAGCCCGGCGAACAGGAACAGCGAGGAGATGCCGAGCGTGGCCAGCAGCGCGATCACCGCATCGTGCGCGCGCTCGCCCATCGCCAGCATCGCGACGATGCCGAACAGCAGGCAGGTCAGCGGCGCCGGCAGCTTGAAGCGCTGCAGCGCGCGCGGGATCACCAGCAGGGCGAAGATCAGCAGCAGGTAGATCAGTTCGTGGCTCATCGGGTAGTGCGTCCATCGAGGGGCCACCGGCGGCAGCGGCGCCAATGATGCCGCGTGGCGCGCGCGAGTGCCGTTACGGCGCACCGGCGCCAGCACCGGCACCTGCCCCGACCTGCCGTGCACGCAGGCGGCAAGGCCCGCGTGGTGCCGGCTGCATCGGCAGCGAGGATGCGTGCCTTTACACCTCGCCACGAATACGCGCACCGCTTATGCCGTCTTTCGGATACGCGCACCAAGTGGCGCCTGCCGCAAACAGGCAGTCACACACACGCAACCATGTGTCGACACCATCACAGCCCCCACACCCACGTTCACCCTTGATGAATTTTCCGAAAAGTTTCCATGTTCCGCGCCGCACGACACTCGCCCTGCTGCTGTCGGCGATGGTCGCCCACGCCCAGGCCGCCAGCGACGCCAGCACTCCCGCCGCCGACGCCGATGCGCAGGTCTCCACCCTGGACCAGGTGCAGGTCGTCGGCCAAGCCACCACCTACGCCAAGACCAGCGTCAGCAAGGAGATGCTGGACCGCCAGTTCGCGATGGGCAGCGTCAACGACGTGCTCAACGAACTGCCCGGGGTGATCGTGACCGAGGCCGATGCGTTCGGCTCCTCCGACTGGGGCACGCAGATCAGCATGCGCGGCTTCGTCAGCAACCGCGATACGCAGCAGATCGGCACCACCATCGACGGACTGCCCAACGGCGGCTCGGCCTATGGCGGCGGCTCCAAGGCCAATCGCTTCATCGACACGCTGGATCTGGAAACGGTCGAAGTCAGCCAGGGCACGGCCGACATCGCGTCGCGCTCCAACGAAGCGCTGGGCGGCACGCTCAACTACCTGACCGGCGAACCGCTCGATGCGCAGCGCGTGCGCATGGCAGTGGGCATCGGCGACAACGATGCGCGCAAGTACTACGCGCGCTACGACACCGGCCTGATCGGCAGCAGCAAGGCCTGGCTCAGCGCCTCGCACAGCAGCAACACCGACTGGATCGACGGCAGCGGCCACACTACCCGCGATCATCTCGCCGGCAAGTTCGACAGCGACCTGGGCGCGTGGAAGCTCAGCGGCTACCTGTCCTACGACGACGCCGACGAATCCGAGTACAGCAGCGTCACCCCCGAGCAGTTCGCGCGCGATCCCGAGCACGATCTGCTGACCGGTACCCTCACCGGCATTCCGTATCTGGACCAGAACTACCGTTCCGGCTCGCGCGCGCTGCGCAAGAACACCTTCGGCTACCTGCGCGGCGCGTTCGACGGCGGCAATGGCTTCAAGGCCACCCTCGCCGGCTACGCGCACCGCATGGAAGGCCGCGGCGACTGGATCCCGCCGTACCTGGTGGACGTGACCGACGACGGCAGCGGCAAGCCCGAATCCGAATACACCGGCGGACGCACCGTCTACGGCGGCAGCGACCTGGGCAAGATCTACTTCGTCACCCCCACCGGCGCGGCGGCGACGATGCTGGCCGGCTGCAGCGGCAGCGCGACGGTGCCGGCCGAGTCGAATGCGGCCTGCTACCCGGCTGGCTCGCAGGCGGTGCAGTCCTACCGTCACAGCCACTACGACAACGACCGCGCCGGCTTCACCGCCGATGCGGAATGGCGCACCGACCTGGGCGCGATCGACAACACCGTGCGTAGCGGCGTGTGGCTGGAAAAATACCAGCGCAGCGTCACCCGCGACTGGCACCGGCTGCTCGATGTCGGCAGCAACATCGCCTTCGACCACGTGCCGTACTGGGTGCAGTTCAAAGACAACTACGACACCGACGAGCGCATGTACTACGTGGAAGACGTGATGCGCTACGGCAACTTCGCCTGGCGCGTGGGCGTCAAGCAGTTCTTCGTCGACCAGACCCGCGACCGCCGCATCGGCGACAGCGAACACGTCGAGTCGGACTCGCATTCCGATCCGCTGTTCTCCGCCGGCCTGACCTGGACCACCCCAGTCAAGGGCCTGGAAGCCTTCGCCGGCTACTCGCAGAACTTCGCCGCGATTCCCTCCGGCGTGCTCGGCGAGACCGACCCGATGGCGCTGAGCCGGGTCAAGCCGGAGACCGCCGACAACATCGAGCTGGGCCTGCGCATGAGCCGCTGGCCGCTGACCGGCAGCGTCACCGTGTACGACATCCGCTTCGACAACCGCATCGTCTACGTGCCGGCCAACTTCGTCAGCGGCATCGATTATCTCGGCGAGACCGACGGCGTCTACGAGAATTTCGGCGGCGTACATGCGCGCGGCGTGGAAGCGGCGCTGGGCTATGGCTGGGACAACGGCTGGCGGGTCAACGGCGCCTACACCTTCAACAAGGCGACCTACCTGGGCAGCGGCGACGCCGCACGCGACACGGCATTGGAGATCACCCCCGGCTCGCAGGTGATCGGCCAGCCACGCAACACCCTGGTGGCCTCGGCCGACTGGCAGGGCCAGGCCTGGGCGTTCGGCATCTCCGGTCGCTACCTCGGCAAGCGCTACCTGGATGCGTCCAACAGCAACAGCCTGGACGGCGTCACCACCTTCGACGCGCACCTGGGCCTGAGCCTGTCGCAGCTGTCGGCGCAGCTGCAGGGCCTGAAGCTGGACCTCAACGTCAGCAACCTCGCCGACAAGCGCTACCTGGAAGGCGTGGACGGCAGCGACAGCGCGTTCATCGCCGCACCGCGCACGGTCGGCCTGACCCTGACGCTGGATCTGTAATCGCGCAGCCGCCATGCTGCGTCCTCGCCGGCGGCCTGGCGCCGCCGGCGAGTCCTTTTCCCATGTCCTGCCGGTGCCCGCGCCATGACCGATCTTCCCCGCCGCCGCCTGCTCCAGGCCGGCGTCGCCGGCGCCGCCGCCGCGCTGTTGCCGCCCAGCATCGCCCGCGCCGCCGCGATCGCTCCCGACGTGCGCAGCGGCACCCTGCAGGACCTGCAGCACGTGGTGATCCTGATGCAGGAGAACCGCGCCTTCGACCATTACTTCGGCAGCTTCGCCGGCGCGCGCGGCTTCGGCGACCGCTTCCCGATCCCGGCGCCGCCGTTGCCCGGCATCGCCCCGCGCAACGTGTGGCTGCAACCCAGCGAAGACGGCAACCGGTTGCTGACGCCATTCCCGCTGCACACCGCACGCGATTTCCGCAGCATGCGCGTGCAGGGCACCCCGCACACCTGGCCGAACGCGCAGCAGGCCTGGGACCATGGCCGCATGGGCCGCTGGGCCGCCGCCAAGCACGATCATGCGCTGGCCCACTTCGAACGCGACGACCTGCCGTTCCAGTTCGCGCTGGCCGAGGCCTTCACCCTGTGCGACGCCTACCACTGCGCGATCCAGGCCGGCACCAACCCCAACCGCGTGTTCCTGTGGACCGGACAGAACGATGCGCAGGCGCGCGCCGGCGGGCCAGTGATCGCCAACTCGCACGACAACTTCCCCGAACTGGGCGGGCATGCCGACGACTACCGCTGGCCCAGCTACGTGGAAGCGCTGCAGCAGGCCGGCGTGTCCTGGCAGATCTACCAGGACATGGCCGACAACTTCACCGACAACCCGCTGGCCGGTTTCGCCCCATTCCGCGCCGCCTGGCGCGGCGCGCCCGGGCACGATCCGCAACTGCGCGAACGCGGGGTCGGCACGCGCACGCTGGCGCAGCTGCGCGAGGACGTACTCGGCGCGCGGCTGCCGGCGGTGAGCTTCATCATCGCCGACGCCGCCGGCAGCGAGCATCCGGATCCGTCCAGCCCCGCGCAGGGCGCGGCCTACACCGCGCGCGTGCTGGATGCGTTGACCGCGGACCCGAAGGCCTGGTCGCGCACCGCACTGCTGCTGATGTTCGACGAGAACGACGGCTTCTTCGACCACGTGCCGCCGCCGGCGCCGCCCTCGCCCGACCCCGCCGCGGCGGGCGGCCGGGCCGGCGCCTCGACGGTGAACACCGACGGCGAATACCACCTGCACCCCGCGCCGGGCGACGAAAAGGCCGATCTGCCCGAGCTGCGCGGCCGGCCCTACGGATTGGGCCCGCGGGTGCCGATGTACGTGATCTCGCCGTGGAGCCGCGGCGGCTGGATCGATTCGCAGGTCTACGATCACACCTCGGTGCTGCGCCTGCTGGAACGCCGCTTCGGTGTCGCCGCGAGCGGGCTGACGCCGTGGCGCCGCGCGGTCTGCGGCGACCTGGTGGATGCCTTCGATTTCCGCCAGGCCGATACGCGTCCGTTCTTCGCTTCCCTGCCCGACGTCAGCGCCGCCGCCGCACGCGCGGCGGCCCTGCACGAACACGCGCTGCCACCGCTGCCGGACACCGTGCAGGCGCCGCAGCAGCCGTTCGGCGTGCGCCGCTCGCGCGCGTTGCCGTATCGCCCGACGGTGCAGTTGCAGCACGTGGACGCACGCGGCGAAGTGCTGCTGCGCATGGCCAATGCCGGCGCCGCCGCGGTGCTGCACGTCTACGACCGTTACGACCTGGCCGCGATTCCGCGGCGCTACACGCTGGGCGCCGGCGCCACGCTGGACGCCACCTGGACCACCTACGACGGCCGCTACGACCTGTGGCTGCTCGGCCCCAACGGCTTCCACCGCCATTACCGCGGCGACCTTGGCACGCCGCCGCTGCAGGCCGAGATCGCCCAGGACGCGGGCGATCCGCACGCCTTGTGCCTGCTGCTGCGCAACCCCGGCAACAGCACGCTGCGCGTGGAACTGCAGCCCGGCGCCTATGCCCAGGCGCAACCGCACGGCAGCGTGACGCTGGCGCCCGGCACCGAACAGCGGCGCAGTTGGAGTGCGGCGGCGAGCGGCGGCTGGTACGACCTGTGGGTGATCCAGGACGGCGCGCGCCAGCGTCTGGCCGGGCGTGTGGAAACCGGAAAACCCGGCGTCACCGATCCGGCGATGGGCGGGCCGGCGCGGCTGTATCAGGACGACCCGAACGCGATCGGCGCGCTCGGCTGAGCGAGCCGCCTTGCACCGCAATGGCGGCGCGCAAGGCGGGATTCTGCGTGTGGAGCATGCCCCGCCAGCAATGCAGCGGCGCTCAGTGCGCCGCAACCGCGTCCAGCACGCCGATGGTCCCCAGCCACGTTTCCACCAGCCGTGGCCATTGCGCGATCGGCAACGTGCTCGGCCGCAGCCCGAACGCATGGCCGCCCTGCGCATACAGATGCATTTCCGTCGGCACCCCGGCCTGCTTGAGCGCGACGTAGTAGGCCAACGATTGCGTGACGCCATCCACCTCGTCGTCCTCGGCCTGCAGCAGGAAGGTCGGCGGCGTGCCGGCGCTCACGGTGATATCCGGCCGCAGCTCCAGATGGGTCGGATCGCGCTCGGCACGATCCTCGTCCTCGTGCGCCCACAGGTGGCCGGGATAGACGGCGATGGCGAAGTCCGGGCGGCAACTTTGCGCATCCGCGGCGTCCACCGCCGCATACGTGCGCTTTGCGAAATGCGTGCTGGCCGCGGCGACCAAGTGTCCGCCAGCGGAAAACCCGATCACGCCGACCTTGTGCGGGTCGATCCCCCATTCCGCCGCATGCAGGCGCACCAGTCCCAGCGTGCGCTGCGCGTCCTGCAGCGCGGTCTGCACTTTCGGGTAGTAGCGGCTGCCGTTGACCCAGGTCGGCCCCGAATTCGGCACGCGGTACTTCAGCAGCACGCAGGTGATGCCACGCGATGTCAGCCAATCGCAGATCTCCGTGCCTTCCAGATCCATCGCCAGGACCTGATAGCCGCCGCCGGGAAACACCACCACCGCCGCACCGGTGTTGCGGCCCGTGGGCGCATACACCGTCATCGTCGGCTGGCTGACATCGTTGGCCCTGGCCCACCACGTGTGCCCTTCGCCTGGACCGACCGATTCCGGCTTCGGATGCGGCAACGCATTGGGAACCTTGCCAGGCCAGATCGGCACCTGCACATGGCCCGGCGCTGGTTGCCAGATCTCCGCCTGCGCCGGTGTCTGAGCGAGCACAAGTGCGGCGGCTGCGACTGCAAAAAGAAGCGGATTACGCATTGGCAGTGGTCCAGTGGATGGCGAGGATGGGAGAGGAGTGGATGCGATGCGTGGAAAACGCGATGCGTCCGATTGCAGGCCTGGCAGCGCATGCGCCTGGATGTCGTGATCTGCAATGCGTGCGCGGCTGCCGCGCCCAGCTGGGAATGCGCGATGCCGCCAGCCATCGGCGGACATCCGCTGGGCCACGACAGTTACCGAGCGCGCGATGGATACGCCTCGAACGCGTGCGGCATAGCGGCGCCGCAACGCTCAACCCGCGAGCGTCTCTCGCACCGCAACCGCCACCGCCTTCAGTGCCGCGTCGCGTGCGGCGTCATCGACCTTGGCGCCATTGAGATAGGCGGTCAGCAGCAACGGCGTGCGCCGGCCCGGCGGCCACACGATGGCGATGTCGTTGCGGGTATCGGTGCCGTTGCTGCCGGTCTTGTCGCCGATCTTCCAGCCAGGCGGCAGGCCGGCGCGCAGGCAGTCGTCGCCGGTGCGGTTGTCGATCAGCCACGCGGTCAGCTGCTCGCGCGAAGCCGGCCGCAACGCATCGCCGAGCAACAGCGTGCGCAGGGTCGCGGCCATCGCCGCCGGCGTGGTGGTATCGCGCGGGTCGTCGGCGGCGAACCGGTTCATCTCCGGCTCGTGGCGGTCGCTGCGGGTCTGCGGATCGCCGAGCCCGCGCAGGAAACGGGTCAGCCCGGGCGGGTCGCCGACCAGCGGGAACAGCAGGTTGGCCGCCGGGTTGTCGCTGAAGATCATCGTCGCCCGGCACAGTTCGGCCACGCTCAGCGCGCCGCCGACATGGCGCTCGGTGACCGGCGCGTGCGCCAGCATGTCCGCGGCGCGGATCTGCACCGGTTGCTGCAAGCTCAGTTCGCCGCGGTCGACCCGCTGTAGCACCGCGGCCGTCAATACAAATTTGAAGGTGCTGCACATCGGGAAACGCTCGTCCTGGCGCTGCCCGCCGAGCACTGCGCCGCTGCCGTCGAGCAGCGTCACGCCGAGCCGCCCGCCCGTGCCGCGCTCGATTGCGGCCAGCCGCTGCGCCAACGTCTGCGCCTGGTTTTTCTGCACTTTCGCGTCCACCGCCGCCACCGCCAGCGCGGCCGCCGCCAGCCCCATGCCCTGCAGGAATCGTCGTCTCGCCAGCATCGTCCACCTCCGTCGGAAGCGTCGATCATGCGCAGCTTGACCGCGGCCCACCAGCGAGGTTATTCAATCGCAATCATGAAAATAACTAATGGCGCACGATGATCCGCCCGCAGCTGCCGCTGAACGCCCTGCGTGCCTTCGAAGCCGCCGCGCGCCACCAGAACCTGACCCGCGCCGCCGCCGAGCTGTGCGTGACCCAGGCCGCGCTCAGCCACCAGATCAAGCAACTGGAAGCGCGCCTGGGCGTGGTGCTGTTCCAGCGCCTGCCGCGCGGCGTGGCCCTGACCGACGAAGGCCAGCGCCTGCACCCGGTACTGACCGAGGCCTTCGACCGCATCGCCGCCACCCTGCAGCGCTTCTCCGGCGGCCGCTACCGCGAGACGCTGAGCATCGGCGTGGTCGGCACCTTCGCGGTGGGCTGGCTGCTGCCGCGGCTGGACGCCTTCCACGCCGCGCATGCGGACATCGAACTGCGCGTGCACACCCACAACAACCGGGTCGATCTGGCCGGCGAAGGCCTGGACCTGGCGATCCGCTTCGGCGACGGCGACTGGCAGGGCCAGTGCGCCACGCCGATCCTGGACGCGCCGTTCGCGCCGGTGTGTGCGCCGGCGCTGGCGCGATCGTTGCGCGTGCCGGCCGACCTGGGTGGCGTGCCGCTGCTGCGCTCCTACCGGCTGGACGAATGGGCGCGCTGGCTGCAGGCGGCCGGCGCGCCGGAAGTGGTCGCCAGCGGACCGATCTGCGATTCGTCGCTGACCCTGGCCAGCGCCGCGGCGGCGGGCGCCGGCGTGGCCTTGCTGCCGCTGCGCCTGTTCGCCCAGGACCTGGACGCCGGACGCCTGCTGGCGCCGTTCCCGACCCGCATCGACGCCGGCCGCTACTGGCTCACCCGGCTGCGCTCGCGCGCGGAAAGCGAGGCCGGCCGCCGCCTGCGCGAATGGCTGCTGGCCGAGCGACAGCACGCGGCGAGCTGAGCGGAGCGCGCACGGAAAGCTCGGCCGTGCGCCACGCTGCCAGCGCGCGACGGTCCCGCACGCGCCGCAGGCTCATCGGCAAGCGTCGCCCTTGGCGAATTCCATGCCAACCAAACCGCGGATGAAATAGGCGAACTTGGGATCCCAGATCGCGTTGTGCTCCTGGATCAGCGCCTTGTCCACGCGCACGTTCAACAGCGGCACCCACGGTTGCGGCGCTTGCGCCGCAGTGGACGCCAATTCGATCCCGCCCAGCGCGAATGCGCCGGTGCCGGCCCTGAAGCCGCCCCAGGTCCGCGCCGCCGCGGTGAATGCCGCCGGGGTCAGCGCGGTCTGCACTGTCGCTCCCGGCAGCACGCGCAGCCGATAGCGCGAGAACGGCGGATACAAACCGTACGCGGTGGTGATCAATGCGGCCTGGTCCGCGCTCGCCGCCGCCAGCCGCTGCGGGTAGAACAGACGCATGCCGCGCGGGAATTCGCTGGACAGCGCGGTATCGGCCTCGGAGGTGAAGCTGGCCATCGCCAGCGGCTCGCACGCGCGGAACGTCGTCTGCGCGACAGCCTGGTGCAGCGCAACGAACTGTTCGGCCTCGATCGCTGGATTGAGCAGGATCACCAGATCCGCATACGCCGTCTGCCGACGCGCCTGCGGATCGCCGACGGCGGCGACGATGTGGTCCTTGACCGCGGCGAACAACACGCCGCCGCCGAAACTGTGCCCGATCAGCACCAGGCGGCTCTCCGGCGCGGCACGGCGCAACTCGGCCAGGCGCGCCAGCACGCCGCGCACGCCCTCCACGCCGGTGGTCAGCCCCAACTCCTTCTTGTCCCGATACGAGAGCAGTTCGAGCAGGCTGTTATCCGAGGCTTTGGCCTGCCACCCCAGGTAGACGCCGACCACCGCACGCCGCTTGCCCACCGCCAGCACCCTGTTCCTGCGCCTGCAACTGGCGCAAGAAGGCCTTGAAGGCGATGACGTTGCCGTCGCTCTGCGCCGCGTTGTGGTTCCAGCCATGGATGAACACGACCAGCAGCAGGCGTTGCGGCGGCTGCGCGGCGCTCGCGGCGATCTTGTCGATGACGTCGTCGATCGACGCTGGATCGTAGGGCACGCCCTTCTGGTCGAACTCGACGAAGGCCAGCGCCGGCGCCGGCGCCGTGCCATCCCCATCCAGCACGATGAATTCCGCCGCCTTGCACGCGCTGGCCAGGGGCGAGACCTCTCGGCAGCTCGCCCGCTGCGTCCGTTGCTGGCCGTAACTGGCGCAGCCGGCCAGCAACGCGAACAGCAGTGCCGTTGCCATGACTCGGTTCATGCCGTTCTCCTTGAGTCGCCTCCAGAGGCCGCCGCCAGCGCACCGCATCCACTGGCACCCGTCCCCACGTCCACATCCCATGATTCAACGCATACCGGGGCCGGTTCCGGCCATCGCACAAGACTTCAGCCCCGCCGCCGCACCTGGTAGACGCCGCACCGGCATGGAGACCGGGAGGCGCACGGCGCACAGGCCAAGAGATGTGAAGAATTTGTGCACTGCCGCTTGGCGACCGTCCAGATGCAGAACTATGATCAGAGTCGCAGTCGTAATGTGTGCCTGGGGAAGGCAATCCTGTTTCTGGGGGGGAACACGCAATGAACCGTTTCGTCATGGCCGCTCGTCCGGCCCTGGTTTCGCGCGACATCGTCCTGGCCGCCGTGCTGGCCTGCCTGTGCGTATTGCACTTGGCCTATTTCCTGCGCAGCGGCGCGAGCGAATGGCATTGGGCGCTGAGCGCGGCCGGCTTGGCCTTGATGGGGATCAAGGCCGGCTTGCGGCCGACGCCGACGGCACGCCCGTCGCTGCGCGGCCTGCGCTCGCGTACGCCGCTGGACTGGGCCGCCATCGCTGGCGGACTGCTGGTGGTAGCCAGCGCCGCCGCCTGAGCCAGGCCGAAGCACGCCGGCACGTGCCGGCAAGCGTGAAGTGGGCGCCTGGCTTCCTGGCCAGGCGTTCTGGCCATGTCGTAGACGATCGTCGTGCATCAGCCACGCGGCATCGCCGTTCGCGTCGGCCCCAGGCGCATGCGTAGCGGTCGCTACACCGCGCGCGCAGCGCCGTTTCCCACCTGCGACGCCAACCGCTGAAACGCCTCGCGCTGGGCGTCATCGACGAACCAGGAGGTGGGCACCATGTCGAACAACATGTCGTTGTGATACAGCAGCAACACCTGCTGGCTCTCGCGATAGCGGATGAAATCGGCCCAGGGACGGCGCGCCCGTCCACCCGACCACGACACCTCCAAGCCATCCTCGTCCCAGGCATAGGTGATGACATGCCGCAGCGTCGCCTGCTGCGCATGCAGGCGCCGCACCTTGCGCGGTATTTTCCACTTGTACAGCAAGGGAAAGCCGATCAGACCGCCGCCGCCCATGCCGACCAGCAGGCCGCCGATCAGACTTCGGATGGAATCGGGGCTATCGAATAGCAAGAGCGGCATCCCGACAAGCAGCAGCACCGCCATCAGCATCACTGCACGCCGGAACAGGCGCCCGTGGTGCAAGCGTTGCGCGGCGAGATAGTCGTCCACGCTGATGATGCCGCTGATCATGGTTGGCTGGACCCGTTCGCTGTCATCGGCACAAGCTTATCGGCGTCGGCATGAACGCGCTTGGGCGCACAGCACCGCAACGGACTGCGCCTGCGATCGCAACGCAGACGCGGCGCGCTATGCGCCTTCGATCAATTCCATCCACGCCTGCTCGGCCTGCGCAAGCAGTTGCGCGGTGGCTTCGCGATCGCGGCCGAGCACCGCCATCTTCTCCGCATCGGCGTAGTTCTTCGGGTCGGCGAGCTGGCGATCGAGCTCGGCCAACGCCGCTTCCAGCTCGCCGACGCGCTTTTCGGCGGCGGCCAGCTTGTGCGGGTTCGGCGGTTTCTTCGCCGGCAGCGGCTTGACCGGCGGCGGCGGAGTCGGCGCGACCTCGGCCATCTTCTGCTTGGTGCCCTGCGCGGCCGGACGGCTGCGCAGCCACGCCGCGTATTCGTCCAGGTCGCCGGCGAACGGCTCGACCACGCCGTCGGCCACGCGCCAGAAGGTGTCGCAGACCAGGCCGATCAGGTGGCGGTCGTGCGAGACCATCACGATCGCGCCTTCGAAATCGCTCAAGGCCTCGGCCAGCGCCTCGCGCATCTCCAGGTCCAAGTGGTTGGTCGGCTCGTCGAGCAGCAGCACGTTGGGCTGCTGCCAGGCGATCAGCGACAGCGCCAGGCGCGCGCGCTCGCCGCCGGAGAAGCCGTCCACCACTTCGAACGCGCGGTCGCCGGGGAAATTCCACTTGCCTAGGAAGTCGCGGAACGCCTGGATCGACGCATCCGGCGAGATCTCGCGGAAATGGTCGATCGGCGATTGCCCTTCGTGCAGCGACTCCACCGTGTGCTGGGCGAAGTAGCCGATGCGCAGGTCCGGATGCGCGCTGCGCTCGCCGCTGAGCAGCGGGATTTCGCCGACCAGGCTCTTGACCAGGGTCGACTTGCCGGCGCCGTTGGGGCCGAGCAGGCCGATGCGGTCGCCCGCCTCCAGGCCGAACCCGGCCTGGCGCAGGATCACCTCGCTGCCGTAGCCGCAGTCGGCATGGTTGAGCCGGATCAGCGAATGCGGCAGGCGGTTGGGCTGGGCGAACTCGATGCGGAACTCGCGCTCGGCGCGCACCGCCTCGGTGCCGGCCATCTTCGCCAGCCGCTTCATCCGGCTCTGCGCCTGGCTGGCCTTGCTGGCCTGGGCCTTGAAGCGGTCGATGAAGCTCTGCAGGTGGGCGCGCTCGGCCTGTTCCTTGTCGTGCGCGATCTGCTGCTGGCGCAGCTGCTCGGTGCGCTGGCGCTCGAAATCGGTATAGCCGCCGACGTACAGCTTGGCGCCGCCGCCGTGCAGATGCAGGGTGTGGGTGGCGACGTTGTCGAGGAATTCGCGGTCGTGGCTGATCAGCAGCAGCGTGCCCGGGTACTTCAGCAGCCACTGTTCCAGCCACAGCACCGCGTCCATGTCCAGGTGGTTGGTCGGCTCGTCGAGCAGCAGCAGGTCCGAAGGCATCATCAGCGCCCGCGCCAGGTTCAGCCGCACCCGCCAGCCGCCGGAGAAGTCCTTGACCGGGCGCGAATGCGTCGCCGCCGGGAAGCCCAGGCCGTGCAGCAGCTTGCCGGCACGCGCGGTGCCGTCGTAGCCGCCGACCTCTTCCAGGCGCACGTGCGCCGCGGCGACCGCCTCCCAGTCCTCCGCGGCCAGCGCATCGGCCTCGGCCTGCAGCGCCGCGGCCACCTCGGTATCGCCGCCGAGCACGAAGTCCAGCGCCGGATCCGGCAGCGACGGGGTTTCCTGGGCGACGCTGGCGGTGCGCAGCTTGCCGGGCAGTTCCACATCGCCCTTGTCCGCCTCCAGCTCGCCGCGGATCGCCGCGAACAGGCTGGACTTGCCGGTGCCGTTGCGCCCGACCACGCCGACGCGGTAGCCGGCATGCAGGGTCAGATCGACGTTGGACAACAGCAGCCGCTCGCCGCGGCGCATGGCGAAGTTTCTGAGGGAAATCACGGGATGGGGGGCACTCGACGTTCGAGGCGGCAGTGTATCCGCTTCGTCCCGGATGGCCCACCCCGGATCCGGGCCGCGGCAGGCCATCGGCCCCCGCCGCGCGGGCCTTGGATCCGACCCGTCAGGTACCCGGCAACTGGATCCAATGCCGTTTTTGTATACGCGGCCAGATGAAAAAACCATTTCAATCGGGGCGATCCATCGCTGCACTGCAGCATGCCGCGCCTGCCCCCTCCGGGCACTCAGACCCACGCCATTCCCCCAGCCACTGGAGTCTCCGTACGATGAAGCACCGCCCGCTCCCCCTGGTCAGCGCCATCCTGCTCGCCCTCGCCTCCGGCACCGGCTTCGCCCAGCAAGACCAGGCGCCCAAGACTCTGGACAACGTCATCGTCACCGGCACCCGCATCGCCGACCGCACGGTGGCCGAGTCGCAATCGCCGATCGACATCATCGGCCCCGAATCGCTGCAGGCGACCGGCGCCAGCGACCTGGGCAGCGCCCTGGGCAAGCTGCTGCCGTCGCTGAACTTCCCGCGCCCGGCGATCAACGACGGCAACGACGCGCTGCGCCCGGCGACCCTGCGCGGCCTGTCCCCCGACGCGGTGCTGGTGCTGGTGGACGGCAAGCGCTACCACACCACCTCGCTGGTCAACTACAACCCGTCGGTCGGCCGCGGCTCGGCGCCGGCCGATCTCAATTCGATCCCGATGTCGGCGATCGCGCGCATCGAGGTGCTGCGCGACGGCGCTTCCGCGCAGTACGGCTCCGATGCGATCGCCGGGGTGATCAACATCGTGCTCAAGCACGGCGCCAAGCCCGGCAGCAACAGCGTCTCGGTCAACGGCGGCATCATGGACAAGGGCGACGGCGCGCAGAACGGCGTGGACGGCTCGTACGGGCTGGCCTTCGGCGGCGCGAACGACGGCGAAGCGCCCGGTTGGGCGCGGCTGTCCTGGAACTACCAGAACGCGATGAACACCAACCGCGCCGAGAACGCCGACAAGGCCACCACCGTGGCCGGTGCCGACAATCCCAGCGGCATTCCGTACCAGCGCTATGGCGACCCCGCGGTCAAGACCTACCAGGGCCTGCTCAGCTTCGGCTATGCGCTGACCCCGCGCATCGACCTGTACGGCTACGCCAACTTCAGCCGCCGCGAGGTGGTGTCCAACGGCTACTACCGCGCCTGGGACAACAGCGACCGCAACGTGCAGGCAATCTACCCCAACGGCTTCCTGCCGCAGATCTATAACCCGTCCAACGACCGCGCCGCGGTGCTCGGCCTCAAGGGCAGCACCGACAGCGACTGGACCTGGGACGTCTCCGCCGACTACGGCGAGAACGACGTGACCTTCAACCTGCTCAACACCATCAACACCAATCTGTACTGGACCACCGGTGCCTCGCCCACCCGCTTCAATGCCGGCGGTTTCCGCAACCGGCAGGGCGTGCTCAATGCGGACTTCAGCAAGTCCTTCGACTGGGGCCTGGCCTATCCGGTCAACCTGGCCTTCGGCGCCGAATACCGGCAGGACAAGTACGCCGTCAACGCCGGTTCGCCGGACTCGTATTTCTTCGACCCGACCACGCTCAACCCGGACACCGGCAGCGCCTATCCGGGCGGCTCGCAGGTGTTCCCGGGCCTGTCGCCGGCGGTGGCCGGCGACTTCGAGCGGCACAGCAAGGCGGTCTATGCCGACCTGGAGGCCGACCTGACCGAGAAACTCTCCGGCGGCCTGGCCGCGCGCTACGAGGACTACAGCGATGCCGGCTCCACCCGCTCCGGCAAGCTGTCGGCGCGCTACCAGCTCAGCGACGCCTTCGCCCTGCGCGGCACCGTCTCCAATGGCTTCCGCGCACCCTCGCTGGCGCAGCAGAACTACGCCTCGGTGGTGACCCTGCTGCAGAACGGGCAACTGACCCAGATCGGCACCTACCGCACCTCCGACCCGGTGGCCATCGCGCTCGGCGCCAAGCCGCTGACCCCGGAAAAATCCAGCAACTACAGCGTCGGCGCGGTGTGGCAGGCCGGCACCGCCTTCAGCTCCACCCTGGACCTGTACCAGATCCGCATCTGGGACCAGATCCTGTATTCGGACCAGCTGTCGCTGGACGTGCCGATCGGGCAGGTCACCGCGGTGCAGTTCTTCGTCAACGGCGCCACCACCCGTACCCGCGGCGTCGACTGGGTGAACAACTATCTGCTCGATCTGGAGCAGGCCGGCAAGCTCAACCTGAGCCTCAGCGCCAACTACAACAAGACCGAGATCCTGGAAGTCTCCGATCCCAACTTCCGGCGCGCCAGCCAGGGCCTGCTGACCGATGCCACCCCGCGCACCAAGTACGTGCTCAGTGCCGAATGGAACCGCGCCGGCTGGAGCGTGCGCGGCGACGCCACCCGCTACGGCGCGGTCACCCGCCGCGGCGACAACGCCGACGGCAGCCAGGACCAGAGCTTCGCCGCACGCTGGCTGTTGAACGTGTCCACCAGCTACGCCTGGCGCGACCTCATCTTCAGCGTGGGCGCGGACAACCTCACCAATCAGTACCCGACCCGCTCGGCACCGAACAACATCTACGAGGATCGCCCCAGCGGCCTGCAGTACTCGTCGCTGTCCCCGTTCGGCTTCAACGGCCGCTACTGGTTCGGCCGGGTGAGCTACCGCTTCTAGGCAACCTCCAGGCCAGCCGTACTGCCGGCACCCGGCACAGGCCGCTCCGCCACAGGGCGCGGGCGGCCTGTGCCATTGGGGCGAGCCGCCATTCCGCTTAGAACTTAAGGGCATAAGAACATGCCGAGGCATGCTGCACTGCGGCGCGATTGTTAAATAATAATAACGACCCCTGGGGCAGGCCCGCCTGGCCGGCGTCGCACAGCGACCGCCCCCCTTTGCCGTTTCGGCATCTGTTGGAGTTTTCCATGAACCGTCCGTTGTCCCTGTTGGCGAGCGCCGTGCTCGCCGCCCTCGCCGCCCCTTCGGTCCTGGCCCAGACCACCACCGATACCCCGAGCACCCTCGATACCGTCATCGTCACCGGCACCCGGGTCAGCGACCGCACCGTGGCCGAGTCGCAGTCGCCGATCGACATCATCAGCACCGAAGCGCTGCAGTCCACCGGCACCTCCGAGCTGGCCACCGCGCTGTCGCGCGTGCTGCCCTCGCTGAACTTCCCGCGCCCGGCACTGACCGACGGCACCAGCGGCATCCGCCCAGCGCAGCTGCGCGGGCTGTCGCCGGACCAGGTGCTGGTGCTGGTCAACGGCAAGCGCCGCCACACCTCCGCACAGATCAACGTCAACGGCAGCATCGGCCGCGGCGCCTCGGCGGTGGACATCAACGCGATCCCGATCGCGGCGATCGAGCGTGTGGAAGTGCTGCGCGACGGCGCCTCGGCGCAGTACGGCTCCGACGCCATCGCCGGGGTGATCAACATCGTGCTGAAGGGTTCGAGCGAAGGCGGCAGCCTGGCGATCGACCACGGCCAGTACTCGGCCGGCGACGGCGCCAAGTCGCAACTCTCCGGCGATACCGGGGTCGGCTTCGGCGACGGCCGCGGCAGCCTGCATGTGGCCGGCCAGATCAGCCAGCAGGACGAAACCAACCGCGCCGGCCCGTACCAGGGCACCGCGCCGAACACCGGCAACTACCCGGGCATCGGCGAGACCACCTTCGTCTACGGCGATCCGCAGGTCGACGCGACCGCGGTCTCGGCCAACGGCGAGTTCCGCTTCAGCGACCGCGTCACCGGCTACGCCACCGCCATCGCCAGCAACCGCGACATCACCTCGTTCGCGTTCTACCGCTCGCGCAACCACAACGGGCAGAGCGCGCTGCTGGCGCAGACCTATCCCGACGGTTACGTGCCGGAGATCGAGCAGTACTCCAAGGACCGCTCGCTGGTGGCCGGGCTCAAGGGCAGCACCGAAGGCGGCTTCGGCTGGGACGTGAGCTACAACTACGGCTACAACAAGATCGGCTTCAACACCCGCAACAGCATCAACTACAGCCTCGGCAGCGACAGCCCGAGCAGCTTCTACGACGGCGCGCTGGAGTACACCCAGAACATCGTCAATGCCGATTTCACCCAGCCGCTGGAATGGGGCCTGGCCTATCCGGTGACACTGTCCTTCGGCGCCGAGTACCGCCAGGAGAAGTGGAACCAGTCGCCGGGCGAGTTGGCCTCCTACACCGGCACCACCGGCGGCGCGCAGGGCTTCGCCGGCTTCTCGCCGGCCAACGCCGTGCATTCGGACCGCCACAACTACGCGGTCTACGCCGGGCTGGAAGCCGACTTCACCGACAAGTTCTCCGCCGGCCTCACCGGCCGCTACGAGGACTACTCGGACTTCGGCAGCAAGAGCTCGGGCAAGCTGTCGGCGCGCTACGCGTTCACCGACAAGGTCGCCCTGCGCGGCACCGTGGCCAGCGGCTTCCGCGCCCCGTCGCTTGCGCAGCAGCAGTACCAGGCGGTGACCAGCAGCTACATCAACGGCAGCTTCTTCGAATCGGGCACCTTCCCGGTGGACAGCGCCGTGGCCCAGGCGCTGGGCGCCGCGCCGCTGAAGGCGGAGACCTCGCTGTCCTACAGCCTGGGCCTGGTGCTGCAGCCGGTGGAACGTCTGTACGTGACCCTGGACGCGTACCAGATCAAGATCGACGACCGCATCCTGCTGTCCTCCAACCTCAACGACGCCGCCGTGCTCGCGCAGTTGCAGAGCCTGGGCTATTCCAACGTCACCAGCGTGCGCTACTTCAGCAATGCGGCCGACACCCGCACCCGCGGCGTCGACCTGGTCGGCACCTACACGATCCCGTTCGCGGCCAGCTCGCTGGACCTCACCGCCAGCTACGGCTACAGCAAGACCGAGATCACCCATGCGGTGGAGCAGCCGCAGGCGCTGGTGGACATCGGCTCGACCCAGACCACCCTGGGCCGCGACGAGATCGGGCGCCTGGAGGACAGCTTCCCGAAGGACAAGATCATCCTCAGCGGCACCTGGAAGCTGCAGCATTGGGACCTCAACCTGGCCGCCACCCGCTACGGCGATTTCACCGTGCGCAACTCGGCCAGCGCGGCGCGCGACCAGACCTACGACGCGAGCTGGGTGGTGGACGCCTCGGCCAGCTTCAAGCCCAGCGACAACTGGACGCTGACCCTGGGCGCCGACAACTTGCTCGACCAGTACCCGGACAAGACCACCAATCTGGTCAACTCCACCTACGGCATGCTGCCCTACAGCAACTACTCGCCGTACGGTTTCAACGGCGCCTACGTGTATGGGCGGATCAACTACCGCTGGTGATCGCGGCGTAAGGCAGTGCGGATTGCCCCCCTCCTCCGTTCGCGGGGGAGGATTTCGCACGTGACCGGCTAGCTCCCCGGCGTGCGTACCATCCAGCGGCTGCACGCCTAGATTCGCTGGCATGGGTCGGAATTGCACTGACTATTGCTGGCGCCGCGGGCCGTATCGGCGCTCGGGCGTGGACGGCTCTGTCAACCTCCTTGTTGCTGCCGGCGCATGCACGCGCAATAACGCCGACACCTACTCGGGAATGGACACAGAACTTAGCCCATGACCGGTGCGCCCCTGCCACCGGGACCTTCCTGATGCCGCTGCTGCGTCTCCAGCGCCAGCTGCTGTTCGCGCTGTTGATTGAGCGCCTGAGTCTGCTGCACCGTCTCCTGCATCGGCGCGGCCTGCTGCGCCAGATCCGTCGAAGCGCGGAAGCCGGGTGTGGTGCCGGCCACCCAAAGCGCGTCCCCGGACATCACCACCCGATCGATCTTGCCCGCATCGGCGATCCCCACCTGCTTGGCAGCGAGCATCGCCTGCGCCACGTGCGCGTCGCCGATATGCGCCGGCACGTCCTGGCGGATCCGCGCGAACATCGCCTGGTCGGCGGCCGACAGCGCAGCGATGCCGTGTGCCTGCCCGGGCGCGCGTTCGGCCGGCGCCGCCTGGCCGACAAGATGCGGCGAACGCGCCGGAGCCGGCATCTGCGCATGGCCCGCATCGTGATGGGGCGCAGGATGGGCATTGGATGGATGCCGCGACGCGCCAGAACCAGGCGGCGTGGCCGGAGCGTGCGGCTGCGCGTGAGGATGCGGTACGGCAGGAGCATGCGATTGCGTGGGCGCATGGGCCGGCGCGTCGTGCTGGAACCACTGCCCAGGATGGGTGAGAGTGTCGTAGGCGTTTCCGGCGGCGTGTGTGGCGGTGTCGAGCCCGCGCGACACGGCCTGCCTGGTCGCCTCGTAGCCTTGCGTAGCCGCATGTCCGGCTTGATCGACCCCATGCGAAACCGCGTGCTTGGTCGCGTCGTACCCCTGCGTGGCGGCATGTTCGGCTCGATCGACACCCTGCGAAACCGCGTGTTTGGTGGCGTCCCACGTTTGCGTAGCGGCACGTTCGGCGCTATCCACACCTTCCGAGACCGCATGCTTGGCCGCGCCATAAGTGTGCATGGCGGCGTTTTCGGCGTGCTCGACTCGCTGAGAGACGGCGTGCTTGACGTCCTGGTACTTCTGCTCGGCGGCTTGCGCGCCAACTCGGGCGGCGTCATAGGTGTCGACGATGTGATTGACGGCATTGGCCGCGCCGGCCTGGAAGCCGGGGTCGTGGATACGCCGCACCACTGCCTCGGCGGCATCGTGCGCCCCCTGTTCCACGGCGCCTTTGGCCGATTGCAAGCCATCGCCCACGACGCGGCCTGCGGAATCGGCGAGCTGTCCGTGCAGATGCGCCACTTCGCCCGCAACGGCCCCCGCAAGCGGCGCCAGGGGCATGACGGGTGCGCCATAGGCGCCGGCCTCGCGCGCCGCCGACGCCACGCGTTCGTCCAGGTCGTGCGCGGCACGGCCGGTCGCGCGGGCGAAGCCGGCACCGTAAAGTAGGCCGTGTTCGGCGCCCTGCACCGAAGCGTTGCGTTCGATGCCTTCGCGGATGGACGGGTCGGCATTCACCGCCAGGAATTCGTTCACCTGCCGCTGCACGTTCGGCGACAGGTGACCCTGGCCGCCGTGTCCGTGCATCTGGCGCAAGGACTCGGACAGTTCCGCGCGAGCGCGGGACACGTCGCTGCCGAATTGGTCGATGGCCGCCTTGTGCTCCGCGTAACGCTGCGTGGCTTCCTGGAAGCGCTGGGGTTGCAGCACATTGTCCGGGCTCTTGCTACTGAAGTGCTGCTGGCCGCCGTGGTCGCCCAGCCGCATCGCGATCAGCGCATTGGGCGGCGGCGCACCAGCCGGCGCATCCAGATAGCGGCCAGCGCGCAGACTCTGCACATCCTCCTGGCTGGCCAGCGACACCACCTCGCCGATGTGCGGGCTGGCCGCGCTCACCACGTCGCCGGCCATGCGGTAGTTGGTGAGCTGGCAGCCCGGTTGCGGCGGGCCGTCGATCAGATCCGCCGCACCGAAACCGTTGTAGGTGGAACCGCGCAGACCGTACCTTGCGGCTTCGCGTTCCGCATGCGCGCCGCCCAGGGAGTGGCCGGCGGCGAAGACGTGATCCTTGGGGATGCCCTGCGCGGCCGCCTTGGCAATCATCTGCTCGGTGAAGGCATCGGCCGCGGGTTTTTGCGCGTTGATGTTGTCGCGCACCATCTTGGCATCGACGGCGATGTCCTGCAGCGTAGTGAGCGCATGGTCGACCTTTTCGGCCTTGGTTTCGCCGGCGAATAATCCTGGGTCGGTGCCGCGGTAGGCGATGATGACGTTATGTGGCTTATCGATACTCTGATACGCCGTTGCGTGGAAGCCGGTGGCCGGGTCGTTGGCGTACCCGAAGACCTGATAATTGCGCCCATCCAGAAGAACTCTTTTCTGCTTCTCAAGATCGCTTTGTGGGCGGTTGGCATACGAGTCATTGGCTGCGTCGGCGAGCGCTTGATTGATGGGATTCATGGCTTGGCTTCCTTGACAGCGATGGTGACGACAAAATAATCGTCAGGACGCTCGAATACTTCAGTGTCAGTATTATTCAGAGTTAATGCCGGATAACCTGCCATAGACCGGTCTCCGTACACGCTCTTCTTAAAATAGCTCTTCTCTGGACTATCACGTAGAAGCTCTTCTAACATGCCGCCCCAATTGAATCTTACGCTCTGCGCTAAAGCGCTGATGCCTACGCTCGTGACATCCCAATGACATACACCAAGCTTGAAGTAATCCTCGTCCTGCAAGGCATCGCGGTAGAAATATCCCTTCCAGGTGTGATCGTCTATGCGAACCATGGGAACATCTAGCCCGGTATTAGGCATGTGCTGCTCGCCGATGAAAGGGATCATCGGCACGCATTTCGCGTTGACGACGTCATATCCAATATACGCCTCAATCGACTCCCACGGCCCCGGCGCATGAGAGGTGGCAATGACTTCGTAGCGTTTGACCGGATGCGGGTTCAGATGACCGGTTGCGCCGTCATTACCGACATCGATGCCTTTCGAGCACCCCGCGGCGGCTACGGCCATGGGCATGATGGCGGCAGCGGCCAGGTGGTGCAGTTTCATTTGGTCTTCCTCGGGCGGGTAAGCCGCGGATGCGGCAATAACGGATGGGGGCGGCGGCAGATTGGGTTTGCGCTTGGGTTGCACCGGCAATCCGCCCGGTGGCAGTCCGCGCAGCCTGGCGTGAACCTCCGCATTGATGAGGGCCACATCGCGCAGCAGCTGCGCCTCGTGATGCGGATCGCGCGCCGCACGCGTGCGGGGGCGATAGGGGTTGTCGCTGTACTCGTTCTTGTCGCGGCTCATCGCGCGTTACCTATCCTTATTGTTTGACCAAGTCTCCAACCTGCGCACGCGATATTACGCCAAGGACCCCGAGCTGCCACTGCCTGAAGTACCTATGGGGCAGGCGAAGCCATGACCAGCGGTGGTCACGCACCGCCAGCGGCGCCAGGGGACAACGACGGCCCCATACGCGCCGGCCTCGCGCGCCGCCGACGCCACGCGCTCGCCCAGGTCGTGCGCGGCACGGCCGGTCGCGCGGGCAAAGGCGGCGCCGTTCTGCAGATTGTCTTGGCTGGCCAGCGACACCACCTCGCCGATATGCGGGCTGGCCGCGCTAACCACGTCGCCGGCCATGCGGTATTTGGTGAGCTGGCATCCCAGTTGCGGCGGGCCGTCGATCAGATCCGCCGCACCGAAACCGTTGTAGGTGGAACTGTGCAGGCCGTACTTTGTGGCTTCGATTTCCGCCTGCGCCGCCCTGGGAGTGGCCGGTGGCAAATATTTGGTCCTTTGGAAGGCACTGCATGGCCGCCTTAGCAATCATTTGCTCGGCGAAGGCATCGGCCGCGGGTTTTGTGTGTTGACCATGTCGCGCACTATCTTGGCATCGACCGCAATGTCCTGCAGCGTGGTGAGCGCATGTCGGCTTTTTATCAATATTGCTTCGTGTGCGCTTGGCATACGTGTCATTGGCTGCGTCAGCGAGTGCTT
Source organism: Xanthomonas sp. GW (assembly GCF_014236815.1). Classification (NCBI taxonomy): domain Bacteria; kingdom Pseudomonadati; phylum Pseudomonadota; class Gammaproteobacteria; order Lysobacterales; family Lysobacteraceae; genus Xanthomonas; species Xanthomonas sp. GW. The sequence goes on along the minus strand of NZ_CP051189.1, from coordinate 1,387,330 downwards.
GAGCGATAGGCTTCATGGCTTGGCTTCCTTGACAGCGATGGTCACCGGGAAATAGGCATCCGGATCTTGAAGAACTTCAGGCTCGGCAGGATCCAGATCTGGCGCACCATCGGGAACGAAAAATCGGTCCCCGTAAACACTCTTCTTGAAATATCTGGTCTCAGAACCGTCGCGCAGGAGCTCTTCAAGCGAACCGCTCCAAGCAAACCTTACGCCTTGCCCTATCGCACTGACGCTCACACTGGTGACATCCCAATGGCACACGCCCAACTTGAAGTAATCCTCGTCCCGCAAGGCATCGCGGTAGAAGTACCCTTTCCAAGTGTGATCGTCCATGCGAACCATGGGAACGTCTAACCCGGTATTAGGCACGTGCTGCTCGCCAATGACCGGGACCATCGGCACGCATTTGGTATTGATGACGTCATATCCGATGTAGCCCCCTTCAAACGAATCCCACGACCCCGGCGCATAGGAGGTGGCAATGACTTCGTAGCGTTTGACCGGGTGCGGGTTCAGATGACCGGTTGCTCCATCATTACCGACATCGATGCCTTTCGAGCAACCCGCGGTGGCCACGACCATGGGCATGATGGCCGCAGCGGCCAGGTGGTGCAGTTTCATCGGGTTGTTCTCAAACGGGTAAGCCGCGGATGCGGCGGCAACAGGCGGGTGCAGTGGCAGGTCGGGTTAGCGCTTGGGCTGTAGCGTTAATCCGTCAGGTGGCAATGCGCCCTTGGCGTGAACGTCCGCATTGACGTTGGTCATATCGCGCGGGAGCTGCGCATCGCGAACCGTGCGTGTGCCGGGCGATCGGGATTGCAGCTGCCATCATTCATCTTGCTGCTAATCGCGCGCCACCTCTCCCTTTGTCTGGTCAAGCCTCCAACTTGCGCCTGCGATATTACGCCACGATTCCCATGCCGCCACTGCTCTGCTTGCCGTGCCCGTGGCACCAATGAGGCCATGGCCGGCGACGGCCATGATAAGACGCATGGTCGACGGCATCGCTGTCGAAATGGTCGATGGCGACCTTATGCTCCGCGTAGCGCGACGCAGCTTCTGGAGGCGTCGGAGTTGCAGGCATTGCCAGGCTCTTGCTGTTGAAGTGCTGCTCGCTGCCATGGCATGGTCGCCCAGCCGCATCGCGATCAGCACATTGGGTTGTGGCGCGCCGACAGGAGCATCCAGATACCGGCCAACGCGCAGGCTCTGCATGTCATCCTGGCTGGCCAACGACACCACTTCGCCGATATGCGGGCTGATCGCGCTCACCACGTCGCCGGCCATTCGGTAGTGGGTGAGGTGGCAACCACGTTGCGGCGGGCCGTCGATCAGGTCCGCAGTGCCAAAGCCATTGAAGGTGGAATCGCGTAAACCGTACTTGGCGGCCTCGATTCCGCCAATTCGCCGCTCTGGGGGAAATTGAACGCGCGCCAGAGGCCGTTTAGGAAGCGCACTAGGCTTTTGTCTACAAGCGCATGAAAAACCTGTATCGCCGCTGCCGCAAGCATCGTGGCGTTCGTTGCACATGCAACCACGCGCACGGGTTTAACGGAACATTGACACATTGGACATATGCCGGTAATCCATTGCGGCAGCCGCTACATTCGCCATACGCGCAACACCCGGGAGGGGGTGATGGCGAATGCGGCGGCGCCGACTCTTCCCCCATTTTGGAGCCGTCCCGCCAATGACCCGCACGTTCAGCCCTCTCGCCACTGCCGTCGCCCTCGCCCTGGCCACATCCGCAGCGCCTGCGCTCGCACAGAGTTCCTCTTCCAGCGCACAGACGCTGGATACCGTGATCGTCACCGGCACCCGCGTGGCCGACCGCACCGTCGCCGAATCGGCTTCGCCGATCGACATCATCTCGCCGGAAATGCTGCAGTCCACCGGTACCACCGAACTGGCCACCGCGCTGTCGCGCGCGGTGCCGTCGCTGAACTTCCCGCGCCCGGCGATCACCGACGGCTCCGACGCGGTGCGCCCGGCGCAGCTGCGCGGACTTTCGCCCGACCAGGTGCTGGTGCTGGTCAACGGCAAGCGCTACCACACCACCGCGCTGGTCAATCTCAATGGCGCACAGGGCCGCGGCTCGTCGCCGGCCGACCTCAACACCATTCCGATCGCCGCGGTCGAACGCATCGAAGTGCTGCGCGACGGTGCCTCGGCGCAATACGGCTCCGACGCCATCGCCGGAGTCATCAACATCGTGCTCAAGGGCAGCGGCGAAGGCGGCAGCATCGCCGCGCGCTACGGCAAGTACAGCGCCGGCGACGGCGAGCAGTACCAGCTGTCCGGCGACGCCGGGGTCAAGTTCGGCGAGAACGGCAGCGTGCATTTCGCCGCGCAGGCCGGCCACCAGGACCAGACCGACCGCGCCAAGCCCTACCAGGGCGAAGTGCAGCAGCGCTACGGCGACCCGGACATCGACCAGGGCGCATTTTCCTACAACGGCCAATACAGCCCGGCCGAGTACCTGACCTTCTATTCCTACGGCATGCTCAGCCGCCGCGAGGTGCTGTCCAACGGCTACTTCCGCTGGTCCGGCGACAACCGCAACCGTCCGGAGATCTATCCGAACGGCTTCCTGCCGCAGATCTACAACGTCAGCAAGGACGTGTCCTGGGTCGGCGGCTTCAAGGCCAGCACCGAGGGCGGTCTGGGCATCGACATCAGCTACAACTACGGCCGCAACAACCTCAGCTTCGAGGTCAAGAACAGCCTCAACAACAGCCTGGGCACCACCAGTCCGACCGATTTCTATGCCGGCACCCTGGAAGTCACCCAGAACCTGCTCAACGCCGACTTCACCAAGTCGCTGGAGGTTGGCCTGGCCTATCCGGTCACGCTGGCCTTCGGCGGCGAGTGGCGCGGCGAGAAGTTCAACGAATCGCCGGGCGATGCGGCCTCCTACGTCAACGGCGGCGTGCCCTCGGCCAATGGCAGCCTGCTGCCGGGCGCGCAGGTGTTCGCCGGCTTCAAGCCCAGCGATTCCGGCCATTACGACCGCAACAGCTATTCGGCCTACGTGGATCTGGAAGGCGACATCACCGACAAGTTCTCCGCCGGCCTGGCCGGGCGCTACGAGAACTACAGCGACTTCGGCGACACCAGCACCGGCAAGCTGTCGCTGCGCTACGCGTTCACCGACAAGATCGCGCTGCGCGCCACCGCCTCCAGCGGGTTCCGCGCGCCGTCGCTGCAGCAGCAGTATTTCCAGTCCATCGCCACCAACTTCATCAACGTCACCCAGCCCGATGGCAGCATCACCGCCACGCCGTTCGAGATCGGCACCTTCCGCACCGACAATCCGGCGGCGGTCGCGCTCGGCGCCGAACCGCTGAAGGCCGAGAAGTCGAAGAACTACGGCTTGGGCCTCGTGCTGCAGCCGGTCGATGCGTTGTACGTCACCGTCGACGCCTATCGCATCGACATCGACGACCGCATCGTGCTGTCGGAAAACCTGACCTCCACCGCGGTGCGCAACTACCTGCAGGCCAACGGCTATGCCGGCATCGGCGGCGGCCGCTACTTCACCAACGCGATCGACACCAAGACCCAGGGCATCGATGCGGTCGGCACCTACAAGATCGCATTGAGCAACAGCAATCTGGACCTGACCGCCGGCTACAACTACAACAAGACCGAGATCGAGAAGATCGCCGAAAACCCGGCGGTGCTGGAGGCGATCGACCCGTCCGCGGTGCGCATCGGCCGCGCCGAGATCGGTCGCATCACCAAGGGCGCGCCGCGCGACAAGTTCTTCCTGAGCAGCGTCTGGGCGCCGGGCAACTGGGCGTTCACCGCCACCGCCACGCGCTGGGGCGAGTTCACCGACTTCGGCACCACCGCCGCGGCCGACCAGACCTATGCGGCGAAGTGGACGCTGGATCTGGCCGCCAGCTACAAGCTGGGCAACTGGGACTTCACCATCGGCGGCGACAACGTGCTCAACGAATATCCCGACCAGTCGCGTGCCGGCGCCGGTACCCGCACCTACCTGCCTTACAGCACCTCCTCGCCGTTCGGGTTCAACGGCGCACTCGCCTACGCCAACGTCAACTACAAATGGTGATGCGCGCGCGGCGCTGACCGATGCGAAAAAGCCCCGGTTCGCCGGGGCTTTTTTTATGGTGCGCCACGCGCAGGCGGCGATCGCCAGTTAATCGGCGCACAACGGCTACCGATTAACGTTAGCGAATAGCACAAATCAAGAACTGCAGGAAGTTACTTCTGTAGACAATCGTGCAATCCCTAAACTATCAACGGCATATCGCTGCACGCCGTGTATCTACCGCATATTTGTCAACAGCTGGGCTCTGCGACTCGCGTAAGGTGGAACCGCCTGAACGGCAGGCGATAGACCCTTAGCAGGGGAAGGAAAAAGCTATGGAATGGAATATGTCGAAAATCGCGGCGCTGGCGTCGGGCATCTTGCTGTGCTCGGCGTTTGCAACAGCCGCTCATGCGCAGACCTGCTGCCCCACCGGGGGCGGTAGCCAGATCGCCAGACAAGGCTTCGGCGAAAGTGCACCGACCGCAACCGATCTGTCGGCCAATGCGACCGTGAGCATCTACCAGTTCGAGCGGAACGGGGTGACCTACCTGCAGATCAACGACGCGAATGGACAGGTGCGTGGCGCGATCGGACGCATCGAAAACACCGCCTGGGTGACGCCGATGGGCAAGGACGTGGATCGGGTCAGCATCGTCGAGGCGCTGGACTACAGCCGCGGCACCGTGGTCTACGATGCGCGCTACTTCACCGTGCAGCGGGCCAGCACCACCAGCGGCGACGCGTGGACCGTCACCATCAAGAAGTGACGGGGCGCCGCTCCGACGGTTCGGAGACAAGGAAACTGATCTTCAGCTCATGGCGGCGCCGACAGGTGCCGTCATGGGCTTTCAGCCGGCTCGCCAGTTCCCACTCGATCTCGTCCACGCGCTTGCTTGCGTTCTTGTCGATCAGCAGCGTCGGATCGGCGGCGATCGTCAGCACCAGGCCACGCCGGCCACGCGCTCTCCATACCCGCGCCGTGATCCGATGGCGGCTGCCGCCGGGCAGCACCTCCATCGCATTGAGCACGCAGCGGTACGCTGCCAGCTGCAGGCCGATCGACAGCTGACGCGATTCGCCGCGCAGCCGCGTCTCCACTTCGGTGTCGCAAGCATTGGCGAAGGCGATGGAACTCAGGGCGCCGTATAACCCGTGGGTTTCGATGTCCAGCGGATACAGCGCGGCGACGTAGTCGTCCATCAGCTGCGCCTGGATCACCCCGGTGCGGTTCATTTCCATGGCCGCAGCGTAATGGCCACGCTCCTTCAGCGAAGAGGCGATGTCGCGACGCAGCTTGTTGAGATGGGTATGGATATCGGTGTACTCGATCACCCGGTTGCGCAGCGTGCGCTCGGCCGACATGTAGCTGGCCTGCGCCACCTGCAGTGCCTGCTGCTCGGCATAGCCGAAGTGCCGCGCCTGGCGGAAGGCGCTGGAAATCTTCGAGCCGAGCACGAACAGCAGGGTCGCCGCGACAGCGATCAGCATCTGCACGTCGAATCCCTGCTGATCGTAGGCGCCCGGGTAGTTCACCCGCGGCAGCGACATTGCAACGGCCAGGTTGGCCAGCACCACGCCGACCGCCGAACCGCGCCAGCCGTAGGACAGGGTAAGCCAGGCACCCGGCATCAACAGCATCAGCAAAACGACCTGGTGCATCAGGCCCGACGTCTGCATGGCCAGGACGAAGATGCCCGCCACCGCCAAGACCGCGATCGCAGAGTCGCGCAACAGCTTGCTGGGTGCGAATTTATCCGTCTTGCGACGCAACCACAGCAATGCCGGCAAGAAGAACATCAGAATGCCGAGGTAGCTACCGATCCAGTACCTGACGCTGGTTTCCAGGGTGATGAAGGCGGCTGGCCCGTCCAACATCGCGTTGACCGCCTTGTTGACCAGCAAGCCCCACAGTCCCAAGCCCAGCGCGAGCAACGGCAACCAGCGCTGCACCGCCGACGAAGCGGGAAAACGGTTGCGAAAAGCCCATGGCAGCAACGCGAACAACGGCGCCGCCAGGAACGGACTCAGGTACGCCCATAGCTCGCTGACCCCGTTGTGGTTGGCCATCGGCAAGCGCATCGTCAGCATCGCGGCGGCATCACCCAGGAACACATAGGGCCAGAGCCGGTACGGCAGGAACAGCAACGCCGCAGCGCGCAAGCCGGCCGGCAGGAACCATTGGTCCACCGACCAGCGCCACACGAACATATAGAGCGCGCAATAGACCGCGCTCAGAAGGATGCCGCCAGCGAATTTTTTCAGTGTAGCCATGCCACCTTGATCCTTGGCAGGGGGTGCCCAATTGGCGCAAACATACAGCACGGCGCAAGCGCGCACAGTAGACAGTTTGCGCGGTGCAATACGGCGGCAACGCCTTGCGCGGCGGGGGTTTGCGGGGATTTCGGAGATGCTGGGACCGGCATCTCATTCGACGCGGCCCCGGACCCGCGCAATTTTGCCGGTTTCGCGTATCACGTGGGCGTGAGAGTGCCGCCACCATTGGGCTTGCAGCGTATGACGCGAGCGCCTGCATTGGCGCGGTGGGCGCGATGTCGGTGTTTTGTCGGAGCGGCGCGGCTTGACCAGAATCAGACGGAGCGGCCGGCACTCGGCAGAGGTGGCGGAACGCGGGGAAATGGGAACGCGACGCATGTCTTGCCGAAGCGCCCGACCGGGCCCTGCCCTGGCACGCTCTGCATCGCCCTCGTGCAACGCAGATCGTGCCGGCTACCGGCCCCCAGGCACGGTCGTGCGACATCGTCGCTCGACAACCAGGAGCGGCCCTCCGATGCGCAAATCGGCTTTGCATGACGCGAATCCGGTCACCGCGTCATGAAGCGCCCGACAAGCATCGCCCCCGCATGAAGCCAACACCCTGATTTGCCGATAAAAGCCGCATCGGCCACACTCCTTGCAATCTTGTTCCGCGAATCTGCATGCATCACGACACCAGTCTCATCGACATCATCGCGGTCGGGCTCGCCCTCGCCTTCGTGCTCGGCGCCCTCGCCCACCGCATCAAGCTCTCGCCGCTGGTCGGCTATCTGGTAGCCGGCATCTGCGTCGGTCCGTTCACTCCCGGCTTCGTCGCCGACCAGGCGTTGGCCAATCAGTTGTCGGAACTGGGGGTGATGCTGCTGATGTTCGGCGTGGGCCTGCATTTCTCGCTCGAAGATCTGATGGAAGTAAAGTGGATCGCGATCCCCGGCGCGCTGGCGCAGATCGCGGTCGCCACCCTGCTCGGCTGGGGGCTGGCCTGGAGCATGGGCTGGCCGACCCTGCACGGGCTCGTGTTCGGCCTGGCGCTGTCGGTGGCCAGCACCGTGGTGCTGCTGCGCGCGATGGAGGAACGGCGCTTGCTGGAAACCCTGCGCGGACGCATCGCGGTGGGCTGGCTGATCGTCGAGGATCTGGTGATGGTGCTGGCGCTGGTGCTGCTGCCGGCATTGGCCGACGCGCTCGGCGGCAAGGGCGCCGGCACCGGCGCGATCCTCGGTGCGCTGGGCCTCACCCTGCTGAAGATGGCCGCGTTCGTGGTGGTGATGCTGGTGGTCGGCCGCCGCGCGATCCCGTGGGTGTTGGAGAAGGTCGCCGCGACCGGCTCGCGCGAGCTGTTCACGCTGTCGGTGCTGGCGATCGCGCTGGGCGTGGCGTTCGGCTCGGCCACCCTGTTCGGAGTGTCGTTCGCACTGGGCGCGTTCTTCGCCGGCATGCTGCTGAAGGAATCGGAGCTCAGCCACAAGGCGGCCAGCGATTCGCTGCCGCTGCGCGATGCGTTCGCGGTGCTGTTCTTCGTCTCGGTCGGCATGCTGTTCGACCCGCACATCCTGCTCGAGCATCCGTGGCAGGTGCTGGCCACGTTCCTGACCATCACCGTCGGCAAGTCGCTGGCCGCATTCGTGATCGTGCGCGCGTTCGGCCATCCCACCGGCATCGCCCTGACCATCTCCACCAGCCTGGCGCAGATCGGCGAGTTCTCCTTCATCCTGGCCGGGCTCGGGGTGAGCCTGGCGATCCTGCCCGAGACCGGGCGCGACCTGATCCTGGCCGGCGCGCTGCTGTCGATCATCGCCAACCCGTTGCTGTTCACTTGGCTGGACCGCTGGCAGGCCCGACAGGCGGTGGAAGCGCCGGTGACGCTGGAGGTGGAACTGCCGCCGGGGCCGTCGCTGGATCTGGTCGACCACGCCATCGTGATCGGCTACGGCCGGGTCGGCAGCACCCTGGCCGCTGTGCTGCGCGAACGCGGCGTGCCGGTGCTGGTGATCGACGACAACCGCGAGCACGTGGAACGCGCGCATGCCGACGGCATCCCCGGCATCCGCGGCAGCGCCGCCGCCGACCGGGTGCTGGCCGAGGCGCATCCGGAAAAGGCCAAGATCGCGATCCTGGCGATCCCGCAGCCGCTGGAGGCCGGCGAGGCGCTGGCCAAGCTGCGCGCGCTGAATCCGGGGCTGACCCTGCTAGCCCGCGCGCACAGCGATGCCGAGGTCAAGCATCTGCTCGAACACGGCGCCGACGGCACGGTGATGGCCGAGCGCGAGCTGGCCTATTCGCTGGCCGAGATGGTGATGGCGACGCCGCCGTACCGCGCCATGCGCACCGCGCCGGGCTGAAACGCGCACGCCGTTCGTTTGCGAAGACCCGTACGGCATCCGCGCGGCGCTGCGTGCCGCACGGATGTCGGCGCGCACAAAAAGCGTCTACACGAATGCAGCGGCAGCGGCGCAGAACCTACTTGATAATCATTATCGTTTAAGCCAGGATTGCAGCCCCTTCCCAGCCCCGCTCGCCCACCCCCATGGCTTGCAAGATCGGGTTGCTCAATTCGGTGCCCAGCCCGTTGCTGTGCGAGATGTTCGGCCACCTCGGCTACGACTTCGCGGTGCTCGACCTGGAGCACGTGCTGCGCTCGCCGGCGGAACTGGAACACGCGATCCGCGCCTGCGAGCTGGGCGGCTGCGAAGCCTGGGTGCGCGTGCCCGAGGTCGACGCCAAGCTGATCGGCCGGGTGCTCGACGCCGGCGCGCGCGGCGTGGTGCTGGCCGGACTGGACAGCGCGGAGCAGGCCGAGCGCGCGGTCGCTGCCGCGCATTTTCCGCCGCACGGCCGGCGCGGCATCTGCGGCGGCCGCGTCACCGGCTTCGGCAGCCTCGCGCTGGCCGACTACATCGAACGCACCCGGCACACGCTGCGGGTGGTGCCGATGATCGAAAGCGCCGCCGGCGTGCGCGCGCTGCCGCAGATCCTGCAGGTACCGGGGGTGTCGCTGGTGATGGAGGGCGCGCTCGATCTGGCGTTGGACCTGGGCGTCGGCCCGCAACCGACCCATCCGCAGGTGTGGGCGCAGCTGCTGGCGATCGCCGCGGCCTGCCGCGACGCCGGCATCCCGTTCTGCCCCAATCCGCGCGACGCGGCACAACGCCGGCACTGGCTGGCGCAGGCGGACCTGCAGTGGCTGTTCGCCGGCGAAGACCGCGCGCTGCTGCAATCCGCGCTGCGCCAGCACGCCGCCGAACTGCGCGCGCCTTGATCTTTCGTTCTCCGGAGTCTTCGCCTTGATCGTTTCGCTTTCCCCCTCGTTGCTGACCGTCGCCGTCGGCCTCGCCCTGCTCGCGCCGTCCGCGGCCATCGCCCAGGAAGCGCAGGACCCGCAGGACGCGGCGGCGCGGATCCGCCAGTTGGATACCGTGCAGGTGCAGGGCAGCCTGCTCGGCCGCTCCACCGTGCAGGACGTGCAGCACTACGCCGGCAGCCGCCAGGTGATCGACAGCGCGCAGCTGCGCAACGGCGCCAACCGCTCGCTGGACGACGCGCTGCAGCGCGTGCCGGGGATCAAGGTGTTCGACGAGACCGGCACCGGCGCGCTGCCGCAGATCATGCTGCGCGGGCTGTACGAAAGCCGCAGCGGCCGTGTGCAGGTGCTCGAGGACGGCATTCCGCTGGCCCTGGCGCCGTACGGGCAGACCAGCCTGTCGCTGTTCCCGGTCGGCATGAACCAGGTCGACCGCATCGACATCGTGCGCGGCGGCGCGGCGGTGCAGTACGGCCCCAACAACGTCGGCGGCGTGATCAACCTGATCAGTCCGGACATCCCCACGACCTGGACCACCACGCTCGGGCAGAAAGTCACTGCCGGCGGCGCCGGGCACTACCTGGGCGACACCGCGATCAGCACCGGCGGCTACGCCAGCGATACCTTCGGCCTGCAGCTGGACGCGAATTGGAGCAAGGGCGAGTACTGGCGCGAGCACAGCGACACCGACATCAAGAACCTGCGCCTGCGCGCCGAATGGTGGCTGGCGCCGGACAAGCTGCTCAAGGCCAGCGTGCAGCGCTACGTGGCCGACATGGACATGGCCGGCGCCTTGTCCACCGCCGACTATTTGCGCGACCCGCGCCAATCGACACGGCCGCTGGACGAATTCACGGGCCGCACCACGCGCGCCTCACTGGTCTACCAGCAGGACTTCGGCGACCTTGGGCCGTTCCAGGACCTGCGCCTGGACTGGAGCAACTTCAGCGCGCGCAGCAGCCGCAACTTCGTCGTCGGCATGCGCTCGGCATCCAGCGAGACCTGGCGTGCGGATCTGCCGCCGCAGTTGCGGCAGAGCGCGCCGCGCGATTTCAAGGTCTACGGCAGCGAGCCGCGACTGAGCTGGAAGATGGACTCCGGTGCGGTGAGCCAGCAGTGGACCGTCGGCGCGCGCGCGATCAGCGAGGACATCGACTTTCTGGTCGGCAACACCCGGCTGAGCGACGGGCTGTACACCCTGGTGCGCGACTGGCGCTTCAAGGACCGCGGCGCCGCCGCCTACGTCAGCGATGCGATCGGGCTGGCCGACGACCGCATCACCATCACCCCCGGGCTGCGCTACGAGCGGGTGGATGCGCGTTATTACAACCTCGCCAGCGGCGCCAGCACGCGCAACAAGACCAGCGACGTCCTGCCCGGCCTGACCCTCGGTTTCCAGGCCACGCCGCAGTGGTACCTGTACGCCGACGGGCAGCGCTCGCTGCGCGCGCCGCAGGTCACCCAGATCATCTTCGGCGACAATCTAGACGCCGAACTGGCCTGGAACTACGAGGCAGGCGCGCGCTACCAGCCCAACGACCGCACCCGCGTGCAGTTCGGCGGCTACCTGATCGATTTCGACCAGCAGATCCAGCTCGACAACACCACCCGCACCTACCGCAACCTCGGCAAGACCCGCCACCAGGGCGGCGAGGTGGAACTGCAATGGAGTCCGGCGCAGCTGCGTGCGCTGACCCTCAACGCCGGTTACGCCTATTTGGATGCACGCCAGGAATCGGGCGCCTACGACGGCAAGCTGGTGCCCTACACCTCGCGCAACCAGCTCACGCTCGGCGCGTCCTACCAGCCCGGTCACACCACCGTCGCAGTGTCCAGCTATTACTTCAGCCGCGCCTTCAGCGATGCCGCCAACAGCGTGCAGGAAAATGCGATCGGCTCGGTCGGCGAATTGCCGGCGTACTGGGTCTGGAACGCGCAGCTGAGCCAGGTGCTCAGCGAGCGCGACAGCGGCAAGCTCAGCGCCTCGTTGGCAGTGAACAACCTGTTCGACCGCAAGTACTGGTATCGCGGCATCGACACCAGTCCGTGGGGCCGGCAGCCGGCGCCGGGCCGCAGCGTCACCCTCGGCCTGGAATACCGCTTCTGATCGCCGCTACCGTCGAACGACGACGGTAGCGTTCGCAACACCGCGCGCCTCCTGGCGCGCCGCCGCCCGCGGGAGACGCGGGCCTTCAAGGCGAACGCGGCCGCGTTCGCCACGCACCCAGCGCGCGCCCGATGCGTGCGCCAGGCAGTCCCTTTGGCGCCGCAGCCGCGGCCTTGTGCTCCCCGTGTCCGCAGATCGCGGCCGCGCGCGCCGTCGCGTGCGTCCGTCCCCGTCTTCCGAACGAGAACCGATCATGACCCCGCATGACGCTCCCCTGTTGATCCTGAGCCACGTCTGCCATCCGGCGGTGACCGATGGCTTCGTCCCCGCCGCGCAGCGCCTGGGCGTGCCGGTGCTGCTGCTGAGCGACCACCGCCACGACCACCTGGCGCACTTCCGCCTGCATCCGCCCACGGTGCCGCTGCAGATCCTGGAGTGCGACGTGTTCAATCCGCTCGGCGTGCTCGACCTGCTCAGCACCCTGCAAGTGCAACCGCGCGCGGTGTTCAGCAACAGCGATCATCTGCAGACCAGCGCCGCGCTGGTCGCCGCCGCGCTGGACCTGCCGGGCAAGGACTGGCAGATCTGCTATGCGGCCAAGAACAAGGCCGCGATGCGCCAGCGGCTGCGCGCGCGCGGCCTGCCGGCGCCGTGGTTCTGCAGTCTGGCGCCGGGTGCCGCGCTACCGGCGCAGGCGCCGTGGCCGTTGATCGCCAAGCCGCGCGAAGGCGTGGCCAGCCTGGATGTGCGCCACTGCGCCGACGCCGCCGCGCTGCAGGCCTATCTGGACGATTTCTGGCAGCGCCATCCGCAGCGCAGCGTGTTGCTGGAGAGCGTGCTGCAAGGGCCGTTGTTCACCATGGAAACGCTCGGCGACGGGCAGCGCCTGCAGGCGCTGGGCGGCTTCGACGTGCGCCTGTCGCCACCGCCGCACTTCGTCGAATGCGAAGCCAACTGGCGCGGCGATGCCGACACGCCGGCGCTGCGCCAGGCGTTGGCGCAGTTGCAGGCGTTCGGCATCGGTTTCGGCGCCTGCCACAGCGAATTCATCCTCACCGCCGACGGGCCGGTGCTGGTCGAGATCAACTACCGCAGCATCGGCGACGGCCGCGAATTCCTGCTCGACCGCATGTTCGGCGGACGCTGGTTCGACAGCGTGCTCGGCCTGCACCTGGGACAGCCGCTGCCGACCCTGCGCGCGCAACGCGCACACGCGCTGGTGCGCTACTACGTCGCCGACGCCGACGGCACCCTGGCCATGGCCAGCGACGACCATGCCTACGACGACACGCGCTGGGAAGCGCGCTACCGACGCCTGCGGCAACCCGGCGACAGCATACGCCTGAGCCACTCCAACAAGGACTACCTCGGCGCGCTGGACGTGCTCGCCGACGCCGCATCCGACCTGCCGCTTGCACTGGCCGCGGCCGAGGCGCCGCTGCAGTGGCGGATCGAGAGCAGCGCAGGAGCCCAGCCATGAATCGCGACGACGACCGCCGCTACGTCGAGCTGCGCATCATCGACGCCTGCCTGCGCGAGGACCTGCGCGGCATCGTCAGCCGTGGCGCCGCGGCCACGCCATCGCCTGCGCTGCTGGCGGCCTGGCCGGCGCCGCTGCCGAACGCGCTGTGGTGGCGTATCGCGCACCTGCCCGACGGCGAACTGTGGCTGCCGCTGCAACGCCGCGGCTACCTGCAGGAGCTCAGCGCCTGCAGCGACAGCTGGCTGCTGCGCGACGGCGAGCGCATCGCCTTCGAATCCGGCGCCGCCACCTGGCTGGCACGGATGAGCGCGGGGCTGGACGCGGACACGCAGCGCCTGCATCGCGCCTATGCCGACGAAGCGGACTGCGCCGTGCGCCAGCGTGCGCTGGCGCGGCAGGCCTACGCGCAACAGCGCCCGCTGCTGGCCTCCGCGCTGGACGCAGCCGATGCGCACGAACGCACCTACCGCTGCGAACAGCTGGCCAGCCATCGCGACCATCCGTTCTATCCGACCGCACGCGCCAAGGTCGGACTGGACGACCCGCAACTGCCGCACCATGCGCCCGAGTTCGCACCGTGCTTCGCGCTGCGCTGGCTGGCGCTGCCGGCGGCCGCGGTGGCGCAGACCACGCCGCCGCCGGCGTTCTGGCCGCGTCCGAGCCAGCTTGGCCTGGCGCCGGCGCTGGACGCCAGCCATATCGCCTGGCCGCTGCACCCGCTGACCTTCGCGCGCCTGGGCGAAGCGGACTTCGCGCTGCCCGACGGCGCCATCGCCGCACCGCAGCCATGGCTGCAGGTGCGCCCGTCGCTGTCGGTACGCACCGTCATCCCGCTGGACTATCCGGACCACCACCTCAAGCTGCCATTGCCGATGCGCAGCCTGGGCGCGCTCAACCTGCGCCTGATCAAGCCCTCCACGCTGTACGACGGGCACTGGTTCGAACGCTTGCTGCGCGCCATCGCCGCGCACGATCCGGCCCTGGACGAACGTTACCTGCACGTGGACGAATCCCACGCCGGCCAGGTCGGCGAGGCGCGCCACCTGGCCTATCTGCTGCGCCGCTATCCGCGCTTGCCGGAAGCGACGCTGGTGCCGGTCGCCGGCCTGTGCGCGCCGCTGCCGGACGGCCGCCCGCTGGCCCTGCACCTGGCCGAACGCTTCCATGGCGGCGACCTGCACGCGTGGTGGGACGCCTACCTCGCGCTGATGTGCCAGGTGCACCTGCGGCTGTGGCTGCGCTACGGCATCGCGCTGGAAGCCAACCAGCAGAACAGCGTGTTGATCTACGCGCCCGGCCGCGCGCCGCGGCTGCTGCTGAAGGACAACGACGCGGCGCGGGTGAAACTGTCGCGGCTGTATGCGCAACGTCCGGAACTGGCGCAGCTGGGACCACCGCGCGACCTGCGCATCGCGGTGGAGGACGAGACCGCGCTGGCGCGCATGTTCTGCACCATCATCCTGCAACTGGACCTGCAGGCGGTGCTGGAAGGCCTGGCCGAAGCACGGCCCGCGTTGCGCGCGCCGCTGTACGCGCAACTGCGCGCGCGCCTGCACGGCACGCTGCGCGAGCTGCAGGCCGAAGGCATCGATATCGCGCCGGCGCAGGCGCTGCTGGCAGCGCCGCGGCTGCCGGTGAAGTACCTGCTCAGTGCCGGCAGCCTGCTCGGCAAGCAGATCACCGGCGCCGCCGACATCAACAAGTTCTACGGCGACAGCGCGCCCAATCTGCTGCGCGAGGAGATCGACGCCGCGGCAACGCCCACTGTCGCAATGCCGGCACAGGCCGCGTTCGCGCACGGAGCGTCGCGATGAAGCGCGTGCTCGGCCCGGTGCTGGCCGCGCACTACCTGGCCGCGTTCACCGCGCTGGGCATGCCGCTGTTCCTGCCGCAGGTGCTGCACCAACTGGCGCCGGGCGCGGCGATCGGCTGGAGCGGCGTGCTGTACGTGCTGCCGACGCTGTGCACCGCGCTCACCGCCAGCGCCTGGGGCCGGTTGGCCGACCGCTACGGACGCAAGCGCTCGCTGCTGCGCGCACAGCTGGGCCTGGCGCTGGGCTTCGCGATGGCCGGCTTCGCGCCGGATCTTGGCTGGCTGGTGGCCGGGCTGGTGGTGCAAGGCGCCTGCGGCGGTTCGCTGGCCGCGACCAATGCCTATCTGACCACGCAGGCACGGACCGGGCCGCTGGCGCGCGCGCTGGACTGGACCCAGTTCTCGGCACGGTTGGCGATGGTCACCGCGCCGGCGCTGCTCGGCCTGGCCAGCGCGCTGGGTCCGGCGCAATCGCTGTACCGCTATCTGGCGCTGCTGCCGCTGCTCGCCTTCGCGCTGAGCTGGCGACTGCCCGCCGATCCGCCGCGGCCACGCCATGCCGCGGCGGCAACGGCCAGCGATGCGCACGACGACGCCAGCCGCCGCCAGCGCTGGGCGCTGTGGAGCACGCAATTCCTGTTCTGCTTCGCGATGGTGGTGACGTTTCCGTATTTCCTGCCCTACGCGCAGGCGCAGGGCATCGGCAACGCGGCCGCCGCGGGCCTGCTGTACAGCCTGCCGCATCTGGTCTACCTGGTGCTGTTGCCATGCTGGCGCGGCAGCGAACACCGTGCCTCGCCGCTGCCGGCCGGGCTGGCGCTGTTCGCGCTGGCCTGCCTGCTGCAAGCGCTGCTGCATGCGCCGGCATGGCTGATCGCCGCGCGCCTGCTGTTCGGCGTGGGCATGTGGATGGCGCTGCGCGGACTCAACCGCAGCCTGGCCGGCATCGCCAGCGCGCACGCCGCCGGGCAGTTGTTCGGCCGCTTCGACGCATTCGGCAAATACGCCGGCGTGGCCGGCGGCGCGCTCGCCGGCGTCCTGGTGCAAGGCCACGGCCTGGCCGTGCCGTTCCTCGCCGCGACCGCCGCGGCCCTGCTGGCGCTGGCGCCGGCCTTATCGCTCACTTCCGTCCGGAGAACCGCGCATGTCCCCGCTCGCGACGCATGACCCGCTGCACGACCCGTGGTACGACAGCCTGGCGCAAGCGCAGGCGATCACCTGCTGGCTCAATTGCTACCTGCGCGAAGTGGCGATCGGCCGCGGCCAGGCCGACTTCGATTACCGCGGCCTGGACCGCCCCGGCATCGCCAGCGCCGGCGAGCGTTGGCTGCGCCTGCACCTGCCTTCGGGCGCCGCGTTGTGCATCCGCGTGGCCCAGGCCGACACGCTCGGCCGCTGCCGTTTCGACTCGGCACCGTACCTGAAAGCCAACGGACAGCCGTGGCACTGCCTGGACGCGACGGTGCTGGTGCGCCTGTTGCTGCAGGAACTGGCCGACGGCGAAGCGTTCAACGCCGAACTGCTCGCGCAGAGCGACAACAGCATCGCGGTGACCGCGCAGCTGCTGCGCTGTGCCGACGCCGCCGCGCCCAGCGGCGAGGCGATGATCGATGCCGAGCAATCGATGCTGTGGGGACACGCGCTGCACCCGACGCCGAAGAGCCGCGAAGGCGTGCCGCTGGCGCAGGTGCTGGCGTGCGCGCCGGAAGCGCGCAGCCGCTTCCCGCTGTTCTGGTTCCGCATCGACCCGCGCCTGTACCGCGCGCAAGGCCAGGATGTGCGCGCCACGCTGGCGCAGGCCGGCGGCGCAGCGGATCTGTATCCGTGCCATCCATGGGAAGCCGAGCGCGTGCTGGCGCACCCGCTGCTGCGCCAGGCGCAGGCGCGCGGCTGGATCGAACCGCTGGGCGAACGCGGCCTGGCGCTGCGCCCGACCTCGTCGGTGCGCACGCTCTACCACGCCGAGCTGGATTACTTCCTCAAGCTGTCGGTGCATGTGCGCCTGACCAACTGCGTGCGCAAGAACGCCTGGTACGAACTGGAAAGCGCGGTCGCGCTGACCCGCCTGCTGGCGCCGGCCTGGCGCGAACTGGCGCAGCGCGTGCCGGGCTTCCAGGTGTTGCTGGAACCGGCTGCCACCGACCTGGACTTCTCGGCACTGGGCGGCGATGCGCACGCCTGCCGCGACCTCGGCGAAAGCTTCGGCATGCTCTACCGGCAGGCCATTCCCGCGCCGCAACGGCTGCGCTTCCAACCGCAGGTGGCTGGCGCGCTGTTCACCCGCGACGCGCGCGGCGATGCCGCCTGCGCCGCGCCACTGCAGGCGCTGGCACGGCGCTACGGCAGCCTGGATGCGGCCACCGCGGCCTGGTTCCAGGCCTATGCGCGGCTGCTGCTGGACGGCGTCTGGAGCGCGTGGTTCGACTACGGCATCGTGCTCGAACCGCACCTGCAGAACACCGTGATCGGCTGCGCGGACGGCTTGCCGGCGCGGGTCTGGATCCGCGACCTGGAAGGCACCAAGCTGCTGCCGGCGCGTTGGCCGGCCGCGCGTCTGCACGGCATGTCCGAAACCGCGCGGCAGTCGCTGTACTACAGCGCCGAACAGGGCTGGAACCGGATCGCCTACTGCGCGCTGGTCAACAACCTGGCCGAGGCGATCTTCCACCTGGCCGACGGCCACGACCGCCGCGAACAGCAGCTGTGGCGCATCGTCGGCGACATCGCCCAGGCCTGGCAGCAACGCCACGGCGCGCAACCGGCACTGCAGGCGCTGCTCGACGGCGCGCCGCTGCCGGCCAAGAACAACCTGCGCCTGCGCCTGCTGCAACGCGCCGACCGCCATGCCGATTACACCCTGCTGCCCAATCCGATCGCGCTGCCGGCGCAACGGCAGGCCGCGGCATGAGCCTGCACATCGATCCGGCGCCGCTGGCGACGACGCTGGCGCAGTTGCGCGAGCGCGGCGACGGGCCAGTGTGCGCCTACGTCTACGACCTGGCGGCGCTGCGCCGCCATGCCCAAGCGATGCGCGCGCAGCTGCCTGCCGAGTGCGAGCTGTACTACGCGGCCAAGGCCAATGCCGAGCCGCCGCTGTTGCGCACGTTGGCGCCATCGGTGGACGGCTTCGAGGCGGCGTCCGGCGGCGAACTGCAGTGGCTGCACGACCACCAGCCGGGGCGGCCGCTGCTGTTCGGCGGCCCCGGCAAGCTCGATGCCGAACTGCAGCTGGCAGTGGCATTGCCCGAGTGCACGCTGCACGTGGAGAGCCTGGGCGAACTGCAGCGGCTGGCGCGCATCGCCGCGCACGCCGGGCGCCGCGTGGCGGTGTTCCTGCGCATGAACATCGCCGTGCCCGGCATGCAGGACACGCGCCTGGTGATGGGCGGGCGGCCCTCGCCGTTCGGGCTGGACGCGCTAGACCTGGAAGCGGCGATGCCGCTGCTGCGCGACGCCCCGGCGCTGCAGCTCGCCGGCTTCCACTTCCACCTGATGTCGCACCAGTGCGACGCGCAGGCGCAGCTGCGCCTGGTCGCCGGCTACCTGCAGACCGTGCAGGGCTGGCGCCAGGCCTACGCGCTGGGTGCGCTGACGGTGAACGCCGGCGGCGGCTTCGGCGTGAACTACGCCGATGTGGCGGCCTCGTTCGACTGGTCCGGGTTCTGCGCCGGGCTGCCGGCGCTGCTGCGCGCGCATGGCGATGGCCTGCGCCTGCGCCTGGAGCCGGGCCGCTACGTCAGCGCGAGCTGCGGCTGGTACCTGATGGAAGTGCTCGACATCAAGCGCAGCCATGGCGACTATTTCGCCATCGGCCGCGGCGGCACCCATCACTTCCGTACCCCAGCCGCGCAAGCTCACGACCATCCGTTCCTGGTGCTGCGCGGCACGCAGCCACCGGTGCTGCGCGATACGCGGGTCACCTTGGTCGGCCAGCTGTGTACACCCAAGGACGTGCTGGCGCGCGCGCAACCGGTCGCTGCCCTGGCGCCGGGCGACTGTCTGGCGTTCCCGCTGGCCGGCGCCTATGCCTGGAACATTTCGCACCAGCAGTTCCTGATGCATCCGCCGCCGCAGATGCTGTTCGTGGACGCGGCGGGCTAGCTGGCGTCGCGCTGCACCGGCACGCAGATGTCGGCGCGCAGTTCGGCTTCTGCCACCGTTTCCGGGTCGTCCAGATACAGGTAGTGCAGCGGCGCATCGCGCAACGCATAGCCGCTGTCCGGCAGCCAGTCGGCCAATACCCGATCCAGCGCGTCCTCCAGCTGCGCGTAGCTGCCGACCTGGCGCAGCAGCGCGTAGTCGCCGCCGCCCAGCGTGCGCAGCGCGAACGGCGCCGGCGGCGCGACCGCGGCGTCGAAGCCCATCGCGCACTCGAACACGTGCTCGCGCGCGGACACATCGCGATGGTCGCTGAGCGGAATGCCGACCAGCGCCTGCAGCCGCTCGGCCACGCCGGCGCGCTGCGCCCAGGCGAACAGGCGGCCGAAGCCGGCATCCAGCGCGTCGAAGGCGCCACGCCGGCGCAGCACCACCACCTCGAACGGCGCCAGGGTCTGCACCGCGATCTGCAACGGTGCCGACGACGCATCCGCGGCCTGCCGCGGCGGCTGCGCCAACGCCTGCGTTCGCGCGGCCAGCGCCGCCGGATCGGCACGCAGTTGGCTGGGGCTGGCGTCGAGCGCGTTGCGGAAACTGCGTGCCAGCGCCTGCGGCGTCTCGTAGCCCACCGCCAGCGCGATCTCGGTGATCGAGGCGGTGCCGGCGAGCAACCGCAAGGCATGCAGCAGGCGCAGCCTAGTCACGGTGCGGCCGACGGTTTCGCCGGTCATGGCCCGATAGACGCGATGGAAGTGGAACGGCGACTGGTGCGCCACCGCCGCCAGCTCGGCCAGGTCGGGCAAGGCCGCGCGCGCCTGCACGCGCTGCTGCAGGTGTGCGAGCGCGCGTTCGATGCCGCGCTGCTGGGAAGACATCCGGGTCTGGTGCATGGCCGCTCTCCGCAAGGTCGGGCCAGTGTGCCGCGCCATGTGGTGCCGCGCGTTCCCGATCTTGCGCCGATCGCGCGGTCCGGTCGCCTTTCCCCGGCTGCGCTCAGTGCGCCTGCTCTGGCAGCGGACGCCGGCTCGGCAGCAGCGCCGCGACGATGCCCAGCAGCGGCAGATAGGACATCGCCTGGTACACGAACACGATGCCCTCGCGGTCGGCGAGCAGGCCGAGCACCGCCGCGCCCAGCCCGCCCATGCCGAAGGCGAAGCCGAAGAACAGCCCGGAGATGGTGCCGATGCGGCCGGGCATCATTTCCTGCGCGTACACCAGGATCGCCGAGAACGCCGAGGACAGCACGAAGCCGATCAGTACGGTCAACGCGGTCGCCGCATGCAGGCCGACGTAGGGCAGCGCCAGCGCGAACGGCGCCACGCCCAGGATCGACACCCAGATCACCGGCTTGCGCCCGATCCGGTCGCCGACCGGACCACCGATCAGCGTGCCCAGCGCCGAGGCCAGCAGGAACGCGAACAGGTGCAGCTGCGCGCTCTGCACCGACACCCCGAAGCGCTGGATCAGGTAGAACGTGTAGTAGCTGCTCAGCCCGGCGATGTAGAAATACTTGGAGAAGATCAGCAACAGCAGGATCGCCACGATCCGCAGCACGGTCTTGCGCGGCAGTGCCGGCGCCGTGGCGACCGGCCGCGGCGCGGCACGCACCGCCTGCAGGTGCAGCGCGTACCAGCGGCCGACGTAGGACAGCAGGGCGATGCCGAGCAGCGCCGCGGCGCCGAACCAGGCCACGCTGTGGCGGCCGTTGGGCACGATCACCGCCGCAGCGATCAGCGGCCCCAGCGCGGTGCCGGTGTTGCCGCCGACCTGGAACACCGATTGCGCCAACCCGTGGCGCCCGCCCGAGGCCAGCCGCGCGATGCGCGAGGATTCGGGATGGAAGATCGCCGAGCCGATCCCGACCAGCGCCGCGGCCGCCAACACCATCGCGAAGCTCGGCGCATACGCCAGCAGCAACAGGCCGCACAGGGTCGAGGTCATGCCCAGCGGCAGCGAGTAGGGCGCCGGGCGGCGATCGGTGCGCAGGCCGATCAGCGGCTGGAACAGCGAGGCGGTGAGCTGGTAGGTCAGCGTGATCAGCCCGACCTGGGCGAAGCTGAGCTGGAACTGGCCTTTCAGCACCGGGTACAGCGCCAGAATCAGCGACTGCATCATGTCGTTGATCAGGTGCGAGGAGGTGATCGCGGCGAGGACGCCGGTCACCACCGGGCGGGGCGCGGCGGCGGCAGGAACGGGGGCGGTGGCAGGACGCAAACTCGACATGGCGGACCGGGCAGTGGGGGCACGGCGCGCATGGTAGGCTGGCCCGCTTCGACCTTCCTGCGCAACATGCCCACCACTCGTCGAGAAAAGGACATGGCCAGCACCGGCGCCGCGCCGCCGCCCGCGCGGAGCATCGACGATGCGCCCGCCGACGTGGTGTGCAAGGCCACCGACTATCCCAGCGAGACCGCCATCGCCCCGCACAAGCATGCGCGCCACCAGCTGGTCTATGCGCTGCACGGGCTGATGGTGGTGCGTTCCGGCCAGGGTCACTGGGTGGTGCCGAGCACCCGCGCGCTGTGGATGCCGGCCGGCACCGTGCACAGCGTGCGCTGCGTCGGCACGCTCGCGATGCGCAGCCTGTATATCCGCCCCGGCGCGATCGCCGGCATGCCCACGCAGCCCACGGTCATGGCGGTGGAACCGCTGCTGGAAGCGCTGATCCGCAGCGCCGCCAGCGTGCCCTGGGACCATGCCGCCGAATCGCGCGACGGGCGCTTGATGCGGCTGATCCTGGACGAGCTGCATGCCCTGCCGGCGCTGCCGCTGCACCTGCCGCAAGCGCACGATCCGCGCCTGCTGCGCATCGCCGCCGCGCTCGATGCCGACCCCGCCGACAGCACCACCCTGCACGCCTGGGCGGCGCGGCTGGGCGTGGACGTCAAGACCATCCAGCGCCTGTGCCGGCGCGAGCTGCAGATGAGCTTCGGCCAGTGGCGGCAGCAGCTGCGTCTGCTGCGCGGGCTGGAACGGCTGGCCGCCGGCGACCGCATCATCGACGTGGCGGTCGAACTCGGCTACGACAGTCCCAGTGCGTTCACCGCGATGTTCAAGCGCCAGTTCGGCCAGCCGCCGAGCCAGTTCTTCCGCTAGCAGCGCCGCTGGCGAGAGCGAAGCCGCGGCGCATCGACGCCGCACGCGCTGTCGGGCCGGCCGACGCCACCGCCCTGCGCGGCTGGCCGCAGGATCAGGCTGCGGATTGGGCTTTGGAAATGGCGGACGCGCGGCGTTGGCTGAGACGTTCGACCGTCTGCATGTGTTCGGTGCCCCACACGCACAGACCGGCCATCGCTTCCGCCAGGGATTGCCCGAACGGCGTCAGCGAATACTCGACCTTGGGCGGGATTTCCTGGAAGTCGATGCGCGCAACCACTTCGTCGCGCTCCAGCTCCTTGAGTTGCTGGATCAGCACCTTGTCGGTCACGCCGCCGATGGCACGGCGCAATTCGCCGTAGCGGTGCACGTTCTTCGCCAAATTGTAGAGAACCAGCGGTTTCCACTTGCCGCCGATCACGGCCAGGGCGGCCTCGAGACCGCAATTGAACGTGCTGTTGGCCATGATCCGATCGCTCCGAAGGCACTTACCTGATGGTGCATACTATTCAAAAGAATAGCCCAGATCTACAGTTGCGCCTCGACATTCTCTGGAGCGCATCATGAGCAGGCTCAACGGCAAGATTGCAGTGGTCACCGGCGGCAACAGCGGCATCGGTCTGGCAAGCGCGGTGCGCTTTGCGGCCGAAGGCGCGCAGGTCGTCATCGTGGGACGCCGGCAGGACGAACTGGACAAGGCGCTGCGCCTGATCGGTGCCGACGCTATCGCCATTCAAGGCGACATTTCGAAGTTGGACGATCTGGACCGCGTCTTCGCCCAGGTCGAAGCCGACAAGGGCCGCATCGACGTGTTGTTCGCCAATGCGGGGCTGGGCGACTTCCAGCCGCTCGGCTCGATCACCGAAGACTCCTTCGATCGCACCTTCGGCATCAACGTCAAAGGCACGCTGTTCACCGTGCAAAAGGCGTTGCCGCTGATGCGCGCCGGCGGTTCGGTGATCCTGACCGGCTCGACCACCGGCAGCATGGGCACCCCGGCATTCAGCGTGTACAGCGCCACCAAGGCCGCGCTGCGCAATTTCGCCAGGAGCTGGGCGTTGGACCTGAAAGGCACCGGCATTCGCGTCAACGTGCTGTCGCCCGGGCCGATCTCCACGCCGGGCCTGGATCTGGCGCTGTCCGGCACCGGCCAGCAGCAGGCGATCGTCGACGGCATGATCGCGCAGCTGCCGTTGGGCCGGATTGGCCGGGCGGAGGAAGTCGCGGCGACCGCGTTGTTCCTGGCATCGGACGAGAGCAGCTTCATGACGGGAAGCGAAGTGTTCGTGGATGGCGGATTCGCGCAGGTCTGATTGCGTCTTGGCGGCAGAAGCGCTGCGGCCGATGACCGCAGCGCCTCTGCCGCAGGCTGGAACGGCTGGCTGCCTCATCGACGTGGCGGGCGCGCTCGGCTACGGCGGTTCGAGCGCCAGTTCGGGCCGCCCCCAGCCAGCCCGTGAGCCGTGTCACGGTTCGGTCAGCGCCGCGGGCGCAGGATGCGCGCACCACCCGACCGGAACACCGCCATGACCCGTTCCATTTCCCTCGCCATGTGCCTGCTGCTGAGCGTGAGCGCCATGCCGCTGCTGGCCGACGCCGCGGCCAAGCCGCAGACCGCGCAGCAATCGCTGATGGCCCAGTGTTCGGCACAGAACAAAGGCAAGAAAGGCGACGACTACAAGGCCGCGCAGAAAGCCTGCCTCAGCGGTGGCAGTGCGGCGCCGGCGTCGGGCAACGCCTCGCAGCAGCGGATGAAGGACTGCAATGCCAAGGCGGCCACGCAGAAACTGCAGGGCGACGCGCGCAAGACCTTCATGAGCGGCTGTCTGAAGAAATCTTGATCGGCCGGCGCACGCGCCGTGGACGCGGCCTGCGCACAGGCCGCGTCCAGCGTCTGCCAATGCTAAGCCGCAGGATCGGCGAGGCGGTCCGCTGACGCGACGCGGTCGATCTGCACCGTCGCGTGATCGACCGGAACGTGCTCAAGCGGAACATGCTCAACCGGGATGGGCACGTAGTCCTCGCGGAAGGCGACCTCGCCTGGCCGCCATCCGGCACGCCGGCGCACCGCGCCCCAGAACCGTTTCAATCCCTCCAGTTGCAGCGCGACCAGCCCCAGCTGGTTGTCGCGGTCCACCATCGGGTCGCCGACCCCGGTGGGACGCAATGGCTCGCCGTACAACGCGGTGCCGAACAGCACGTCCCAGAACGCGAACACCTGGCCGAAATTGCAGTTGTGCAGGTTCGGCCGCTGCGGATCCACGCGCATGTGGTGCAGGCGGTGGAAGCGCGGATCGACCAGAATCTTGTCCAGCACCGGTCCGAACCCGAAGCGCACATTGGCATGCGACAGGTTCTGCACCAGTTCGCCGAGCAGCATCAGCCAGGCGAACTCGTCGGCGGCGATGCCGAACGCCACGCCCACCGCGGCCAGCACGAACGATTGCAGCGCGCCGTCCAGGTAGTTGCTGCGATCGTTGGCCCAGCAACTGAGCTGGCGCTGGCTGTGGTGCATGCTGTGCATCGCCCACCACCACGGCAGCCAGTGCTGGATCCGGTGCATCCAGTAGTAGGTGAAGTCGTAGGCCAGGTAGTACAGCGCGAACAAGACCAGCGGATGCCGGTCCAGCCATGGCCACGCGTGGCGCAGGCCGTAGGCAGGCGCCGACGCGGCGCTCGCGTCGGCACCGCCCAGCGCATTGGCCAGCGGGGTCAGGATCAGCAACGAGAACAGCGGGAACACGCCGACCAGCATCAGCCAGGTGTAGTGGAAATCGATCCTGGCCAGGCGCCGATGCTCCCAGCGCTCGGCCGGCCACAGGCTTTCCAGCGGGCGGAACAGCACACCGATGATGCACAGCTGCAAGGCCGCGATCAGCAACGAAGCGGCAATCTCGCGCGGATCGTCGCTGAGTCCGGTCAGGTGCAACGCCGCCAGCAGCGGCGCCACCGCATGCTCGGCCACCGCGGCGACGACGACAGACCAGGCATGCGCGATGGACAACATGACGACGGCTCCTGGCCTGCGGACACGACGACGCCGGCGCGGTTGCCGGGATCTGGGGCGTGTCGTCCATCCCCGCGCAGCGCGCGCCGACAGCGAAGCTGCGGCGTGGGCCTGGCAGGCCGCCGACCGGCGTCGCGCGGCGCGACCCGACCGCCCAGTCTGGCGCTACGCCACGCACCGCCCGCCGACGGCCCGCCAACCCACGACGCGACCCGCGCGAGGATGGACGACACGCCTTAGCGTGGCGGCCGATCCTTTCGCCTGGCTGTCCGCGCGCGCGTGCCCGCTGTCGCGTTCGTCCAGGCGGCGGCGTCCAGCTCGCCGCTGCCGCACGTGGAACGGGCCCGGATCAGGCCTGCGCCAGCGCCTGCCGCAGGTCGACCAGCAGATCGTCGATGTGCTCGATGCCAACCGACAGCCGCACCGTGTCCTCGCTGACCCCGCTGCGTTCCAGTTCCTCTGGCGACAGTTGGCGGTGCGTGGTCGAGGCCGGATGGGTGGCCAGCGATTTCGCATCGCCGATGTTCACCAGCCGGGTGAACAACTGCAGCGCGTCGAGGAAGCGCGCGCCGGCGGCGCGGCCGCCGCGCAGGCCGAAGGTGAGTACGCCCGAGCCGTGTCCGCGCAGGTATTTCTGCGCCAGCGCATGCTCCGGATGACCGGGCAGGCCGACATAGTTCACCCACTCCACCTTGGCCTCGCTCTGCAGGTGCCGGGCCACGGCCAGCGTGTTCTGGTTGATCCGGTCCATGCGCAGCGGCAGCGTCTCGATGCCCTGCAGGATCTGGAATGCGTTGAACGGCGACAGCGCCGCGCCGGTGTTGCGCAACGGCACCACCCGCGCGCGGCCGATGTAGGCCGCCTCGCCCAGCGCCTCGGTGTAGACCACGCCGTGGTAGCTGACGTCCGGCTCGTTGAGGCGGCGGAAGCGCTGCGCATGCGCCGCCCATGGGAACTTACCCGAGTCCACGATCGCCCCGCCCAGGCTGGTGCCGTGCCCGCCCAGGTACTTGGTCAGCGAATGCACCACGATGTCGGCGCCGAAGTCGATCGGCCGCAGCAGGTAGGGCGTGGGCACCGTGTTGTCGACGATCAGCGGCACGCCGTGCGCATGCGCGATCGCGGCGACCGCTTCCAGGTCGGTGACGTTGCCGCGCGGATTGCCGATCGATTCGACGAAGATCGCCTTGGTGCGGTCGTCGATCAACCCGGCGAACGCACCGGGATCGCGGTAGTCGGCGAAGCGGGTTTCGATGCCCGACAGCGGCAACGTGTGCGCGAACAGGTTGTAGGTGCCGCCGTACAGCGCGCTGGAGGAGACGATGTTGTCGCCGGCCTCGGCGATGGTCTGGATCGCATAGGTCACCGCGGCCTGCCCGGAGGCCACGGCCAACGCGCCGATGCCGCCTTCCAGCGCGGCGATGCGCTGCTCCAGCACGTCGGTGGTGGGATTCATGATGCGGCTGTAGATGTTGCCCTGCACCTTCAGGTCGAACAGGTCGGCGCCGTGCTGGGTGTCGTCGAAGGCGTAGGCCACGGTCTGGTAGATCGGCACCGCCACCGCGCGCGTGGTCGGATCGGGGCGGTAGCCGCCATGTACGGCGATGGTTTCCAGCTTCCAGTTCGGGTCGGACATGGGCGGGTCTCGGCAAGAGGAGCCGAGACGATAGCGCCCTGCGCGGCGCGGAATGCAAACCTGCGGTTATGAGGCCATGCCGCTGGGTTGTCAGCGCCTGCGGACATGGGCGCTTGCGCGGCTGGGCAGGCGCGCCGATGCGGCAGTGCGCAGGCGCCTCGTATGATGCGCAGATCAGCCAGCCAGCAGACGCTCCCCGATGAACCACACTGCCATCCGCTCGTTCTCGCTGCTGCTCTTGGCCCTGCCGGCGTTCGCGCGGGCTGCGCCGCCGCCGTCCTACGTCATGGAGCAATGGAGCCAGCCAGGCAATTGCGAGATGCCGCAGCGGCGGCATGCTGCCGATCACGCGTCCGGCGATGGGGTTTCCGCGCAGGTCCTGACCCAACGCTATCTCGGCGTGCTCGACGAGGTGATCGCCGGCGACGAGGCGGCCTTGAAGTTCGCCCATCTGTGCGATCGCTTCGACGTCGATTTCTTTCCTGGCATGCTGCCGCCCGCACGCGCCGAGCCGTGGAATCCCTCGCCGCCGCAACCGGTCGGCAGCGTCTTCTTCGCATCCGTGGACGCGCCGGGCTCGACGTTTCAGCAAAGGCTCGAAGCGACCTACACGCCAGAACAGGCGTCGCTCGCGCTGTCCATCAGTTCGCACGAGGACGCCCCGGTGTTTGCGGATGACGAGCCGGGATACCGCTATCGCGACATGGGCCAGGCGTGCCCGCTGCGGCTCGGCCAATTGGCGGAAAAGCTCGCCGCTGCCGGATTCTCCAAACAGTACGACTCCCTGGAGCCGCCCAGCGGGCAGTTTGCGGAATCCGACTACGGCGTCAGCGCCAGCTTCCAGCGCGGCAACGTTGCCGTCGGAGCGAGCCTGCAGGGACGGTTCGTCGAACAACGCGCCCATCCCGAGGCGGCGTGCGTGGCGGAAATCACGCTGTCCCTGGAAAAATAGGCACCCCGTACCGCTACTCGTGGCAAGCCGACGCCGGCATGATGGCCGGCGTCGACTTCGGACCTGACGACGAGGGAGCGAAACAGCGCTTCGCCGCGCCTCAGCTCTTCTCGAACGTCAGGCGTCCGCCTTCGGCGCCGACGTTGATGGTGTCGCCGCTGAGGAACTGCCCGGACAGGATCTGCTGCGCCAGCGGGTTTTCCAGCTGCGACTGGATCGCGCGCTTCAGCGGCCGCGCGCCGTATACCGGATCGAAGCCGACGTTGCCGAGCAGTTCCAGCGCGCGGTCGCTGAGTTCGATCTTCAGCCCGCGCTCGGCCAGGCGCTTGTCCAGGCCGCCCAGCTGGATGCGCGCGATCGACTTGATCTGCGCCTTGTCCAGCGGATGGAACACCACGATGTCGTCCAGGCGGTTGATGAACTCCGGGCGGAAATGCGCCTGCACCACGCCCATCACCGCCGCCTTCATCTGCGTGTAGGCCTCGGCCGAGCCGTCGCCGCTCAGTTCCTGGATCTGGTGCGAGCCCAGGTTCGAGGTCATCACGATGACGGTGTTGCGGAAGTCCACGGTGCGGCCCTGGCCGTCGGTGAGGCGGCCGTCGTCGAGCACCTGCAGCAGGATGTTGAACACGTCGCTGTGCGCCTTCTCCACCTCGTCGAGCAGGATCAGCGAATACGGCCGGCGCCGCACCGCCTCGGTCAGGTAGCCGCCTTCCTCGTAGCCGACGTAGCCCGGAGGCGCGCCGATCAGCCGCGCCACCGAATGCTTCTCCATGAACTCGCTCATGTCGATGCGGATCATCGCCTCGCTGCTGTCGAACAGGAACTCGGCCAGCGCCTTGCACAACTCGGTCTTGCCGACGCCGGTCGGGCCCAGGAACAGGAACGAGCCGCTGGGCCGGTTCGGATCGGACAGGCCGGCGCGCGAGCGCCGCACCGCATCTGACACCACCTTGATCGCCTCTTCCTGGCCGACCACGCGCCGGTGCAGTTCGTCTTCCATGCGCAGCAGCTTGTCGCGCTCGCCCTCGAGCATGCGGTTGACCGGAATGCCGGTCCAGCGCGACACCACCTCGGCGATCTCCTCGGCGGTGACGCGGTCCTGCACCAGCTTGAAATCGTGATGCTCGGCATCGCCGGCCGCGGCCAGCTGCTTCTCCAGGTTCGGCAGCAGGCCGTACTGGATCTCGCTCATCTTGGCGTAGTCCTGCCGGCGCTGCGCCGCCTCCAGCTCGACCCGCGCCTGCTCGACCTGCTCCTTGATCCTGGTCGCGCCCTGCAAGGTGGCCTTCTCCGAGCGCCACACTTCGTCGAGGTCGGAGAACTCGCGCTCGAGCTTGTCGATGTCGCTTTCCAGATCGGCCAGGCGCTGCCGCGAGGCTTCGTCCTTTTCCTTCTTCAGCATCTCGCGCTGGATCTTGAGCTGGATCAGGCGCCGCTCCAGGCGATCCAGTTCCTCGGGCTTGGAGTCGATCTCCATGCGGATGCGGCTGGCGGCCTCGTCCATCAGGTCGATGGCCTTGTCGGGCAGCTGGCGGTCGGCAATGTAGCGGTTGGACAGCGTGGCCGCGGCGACGATCGCCGGGTCGGTGATCTCCACGCCGTGGTGCACCGCGTAGCGCTCTTTCAGTCCGCGCAGGATCGCGATGGTGTCCTCCACCGT
Source organism: Xanthomonas sp. GW (assembly GCF_014236815.1). Taxonomy (NCBI): domain Bacteria; kingdom Pseudomonadati; phylum Pseudomonadota; class Gammaproteobacteria; order Lysobacterales; family Lysobacteraceae; genus Xanthomonas; species Xanthomonas sp. GW. The sequence goes on along the minus strand of NZ_CP051189.1, from coordinate 1,357,837 downwards.
CGGCTCGCCGACGAACACCTTCTGGAAGCGCCGCTCCAGCGCCGCGTCCTTTTCGATGTACTTGCGATACTCGTCCAGCGTAGTGGCACCGATGCAGTGCAGCTCGCCGCGTGCCAGCGCCGGCTTGAGCATGTTGCCCGCGTCCATCGCGCCGTCGGCCTTGCCGGCACCGACCATGGTGTGCAGTTCGTCGATGAACAGGATGACCTGGCCTTCGGTCTTGGACAGGTCGTTGAGCACGCCCTTGAGCCGCTCCTCGAACTCGCCGCGGAACTTGGCGCCGGCGATCAGCGCGCCCATGTCCAGCGACAGCACGCGGCGGCCGCGCAGGCCCTCCGGCACTTCGCCGTTGACGATGCGCTGGGCCAGGCCCTCGACGATGGCGGTCTTGCCGACGCCGGGTTCGCCGATCAGCACCGGGTTGTTCTTGGTGCGCCGCTGCAACACCTGGATGGTGCGGCGGATTTCCTCGTCGCGGCCGATCACTGGATCGAGTTTGCCGCTCTCGGCGCGCGCGGTGAGGTCGATGGTGTATTTCTCCAGCGCCTGGCGCTGGTCTTCGGCGCTTTCCGACTGCACCGTCTCGCCGCCGCGCAGCTTGTCGATGGCCGCTTCGAGCTTCTTCTTGTCGGCACCGGCGGCGCGCAGCGCCAGGCCCAGCGCGCCGGCGTCGTCGGCCGCGGCCAGCACGAACCACTCGCTGGCGATGAACTGATCGTTGTGCTGCTGTGCCAGCTTGTCGGTCTGGTTGAGCAGCCGGTTCAGGTCGTTGCCGATCGACAGGTTGCCGGGCTGGCCGCTGACCTTGGGCAGCTTGTCCAGCGCCTCGCCCAGCCGCTCGCGCAGCACCGGCACGTTGACGCCGGCTTGCGCCAGCAGCGGCCGGGTGCTACCGCCGGACTGGTCGAGCAGCGCGGTGAAGACGTGCACCGGCTCGACGATGGTGTGGTCGCGGCCCACGGCCAGCGACTGGGCGTCGGCCAGCGCCTGCTGGAAACGCGACGTGAGCTTGTCCATCCGCATCGGGAAGTTCCTCTGGAAGGGGGGCCGGCCGCGCCGGCATGCTAGTCAGATGCGGTTGGCGCGGCATGTTTCAAGGCTGCGGGGCTGTCTGTATACACCTGCGCCGCCTGACGAAGGGTTCCACGCCAGGCGCTGCGACGGCCGCGATGCGCGCGCCCTGCCGAGCCGCTGTCCGCACAGCGCCTTGCAGCGCACGGTTCCCTGCGCCAGTCGCCGCACGGTCACACGCCGCTACCGCTACAGCCCCTACCCTCGGCGTTCGAACCTTCCCGCACAGGAGCCGCAATGCACTACGACCTCTACTACTGGACCGGCATCCAGGGCCGCGGCGAGTTCGTGCGACTGGCGCTGGAGGATGCCGGCGCGGCCTACCGCGACGTCGCCCGCGAGGAAGGCGACGCGGTGCTGCAGCCCTTTCTCGACGGCGAGCAGCCGGGCGCGCGGCCGTTCGCGCCGCCGTTCCTGAAGGCCGGGCGGCTGGTGATCGCGCAGGTCGCCAACATCCTGCACTACCTGGGTCCCTCGCTGGGGCTGGTGCCGGACAGCGAGTCGCGGCGCATGCAGGCGCTGCAGTTGCAGCTGACCATCGCCGACCTGGTGACCGAGATCCACGACAGCCATCATCCCATCGGCAGCGCGCTGTACTACGAAGACCAGAAGCCGGAGGCGCGGCGCCGCGCCGAGGACCTGCGCAGGCAGCGGCTGCCCAAGTTCCTCGGCTATTTCGAACAGGTCATGAGCCAGGGCGGAGGGCGCCATGCATTGCGCGAGCATTCCTACGTGGATCTGTCGCTGTTCCAGCTGATGAGCGGACTGGACTACGCGTTCCCCAGCGCGATGAAGAAGCTCTCGCCGAAGCTGCCGCAACTGCGCGCGCTGCAGCAGCGCGTGTCCGAACGTCCGGCCATCGCCGCGTATCTGGCGTCGGAGCGGCGCCTGCCGTTCAACGACAACGGGATTTTCCGGCGTTATCCGGAGCTGGATGGGTGATGCGTTAGGGGGGTGCGGGCCTTCGGCATCGGCACTTGTTCGACGGCATGCGGTTGCCGTCTTCGTTTGTCGCGGCTGAAGCCGCTCCTACACGAGCTGTGCGTGCGCTGGCCGGGTGCACTGTAGGAGGGGCTTCAGCCCCGACCGTTTCCGGAACCAGCCGGCTTACCGGCTCCGTTCGTCGCGGCTGAAGCCGCTCCTACATGGGGCACCGGGTGCCCACTAGTGCGCAAATGTCAGCCGCATCGTCGCTGCGGTCCAGTGTTGCCACCGGCAAGGCGCGCGCCTATCGAGCCAACAGCCCTCAGGTCCGCACCAACGCCACACGGATCGCCTGCAGTTGCTTGCGCACCGCCTCGGCCTGCGTCGGCCCCAGGCGCAGCAGCGCCTTCTGTCCGACCGACAGCGACTCCAGCGCCGGATCGACGAAGCGGTACTTGCCGGTGCGCGCATCGGCGACCACCGCCGGCGGCGTTGCCGGCACCGGCGCCTGCAGCAGATGGTCGATCACCTGCACCAGGCGGTCGTTGAAATAGCCCTTGGGATAGCCCAGCTCCACATACGCCTGCTGGAACAAGGGATAGAAGCGCCGGTACGCGGCCACCATCGCGCCGGCATCGGCCTGGGTGAAGGCCTGCACGTACGGGGCGTAGCGTTGCGCGTTGGCCTCGGCGATGGCGCTGGTGCCGGCGGCATCGGTGCTGATCTGCAGTTGCCCAGGCACTGGCTTCAACGCCAGGGTCCGCGCAGCGACGCGGCGCTGCGGCAGGTTGTCGATCATCGTCACCGCGCGCTGGATCAGATGGTCGCGGATCAACAGCGCCAGCGGCGCGTCGCTGCCGGCCAGCGTCGCCAGTTCAGCCCACGCCGCGGCATCGCTGTCGGCCAGCGCCGGGATCGCCGCATCGGCCGCGGCGGCGGGGTCGATCGGATGCTGGATCGGCGGCGGCGATGCTGCCGGTGCCGCCACCGGCGCGGGCGGCGCCGCGCTCGGCGCAGGGGGCGGCGCCGTGGCAGCGGACGATGGCGCGGAAGGCGGGATCAGGCCGCGCAGATTGTCGCGGAACAGCCACCCCGCGGCGGCCAGCACCGCGAGCGCCACCAGCACCCATGGCCAGCGCGATTGTTGGGTTTGCATCGGCATCCAGGTCTCGTCGGGAACACAGGGCTGTGACCCGCCGCAGCCGCCGAGGTTCCGCAGCGAGTGCGGCTGCGTTAAGCCAGGCCCGGCGCAGCGACGTCAGCGGCGCCGTGTCGGCCGACTGCTGCGCACACCCCGCGTCGCTGCCTGCACGCTACTGCTCCTGCGTACTTTCGTCGATGAATGCCAGCCGCGAGCCGGCCCAGTCGGCGACGATCGCTGCGGCGACGGCATCGGCTTGTTTGGACGGCAGCCCCTTGTGCTGCCGCAGCCACGCCGCGGTCGCGGCGCGCGCGGCCGGCAATGCCGCCAGCGCGGCCTTGCGCGCAGCGGACGGCCACAGCTTGTCGTCGTGCATGGTGCCGATCGCCGGCGCCGGATCGGCCGCCAACGGCACCTTCGCGGCCTGCAGGAAATCCAGCGGCGACAGCGTCGCACGCAGTTCCTGCACGCTCCACGCCGCATAGCTGGCGAAGCGGATGGTGCCGGCGTTCTGCGAGGCATTGCCGATCGCCGGCTCGAACGCCGCCTGCAACTGCTTCCAGGCCGGCAGATCGAACAGGCCGCCCTGTGGCGCGCACAGCGGCGCGCTGCCGTCGCGGGTGGAGCCGTACAACGGCCCCATCGCCTCGTAAGCCAGTTCGCCCTGGCGTACGAATACGAAGCAATGCACGTACGGCCGCGACAGCCCGTCGTAGCCGCTGAGCTCGATCCAGTTGCGCAGCAGAATCAACTCGGCCTTGCCCGCCGGTTCCTTGGGATCCTTGCGGATATCGTCCAGCAGCGATGCGGCAAAATCGTCCTGTGCGCGCAACGCAGCGGCGGCACTGGCATAGCGTTTGCGCGCTTCATCGGCACTCACACCGGCGCCGGGCTCGAAGTGCTGCAGATAGACCAGCCACGCCGAGGCCAGCCCGCCGTCGTAGTCGCGCAGCTGCGCGGCGGCGGCCCCCGGTGCGGCCGGGATACCGGCGACGATGCGGTCCAGGCGTGCCGCCTGTGCGGCGGTCTGTGTGTCGAACTGCTGCATCCGCACTTGCAGGGCGCGCTGCACACAGGCCGCCGGCCGCGCCTGCTGCAGGCACGCGTTGCGCTGCGTGAGCCAGGCGCGCTGCGCGCTGCGCAGCGATGCGACCTCGGCGCGCGGCGCGCTCTCCAGCAGCGCGGCGTAGCCGTTGGCCAGCTGCTCGTCCTGGTGGCCCAGGGTCGCATCGCTGCACAGCAGACGCTCGATCGGACTGGCCGCCTTGGCGCAATCGAACGAGGCGGCCGACGCGGCCGGCGCCAGCAGCAGGGTCGCCAGGGCAAGGCCGACCAGGGAATGGAATCGTGGGGTCATGGGCGACGTCCTTGTTGCGTTTGGGTGGACGAGCATGCCGGTCGCGGAACGCTCAGTCCACCAGCACCGCGCGCGGCTTCTGCAGCGACAGCAGGCCGAGCAGTGCGGCCAGCGCCACGTAGCCGCCGACGAACTGCCAGGCGATCAGCTTGGGCAGGCCGCTCAGCGTCCACGGCAGGTAGATGCCGCCGCGCGGATCCACCGAATGGATCAGCCCGAACAACGTCAGCGCGGCCGCCACCAGCAGGAATACTGCAGCGCGGCGCAGGCGCCCATCGACCATCGCCGCCACCGCCGCGGTCCACAGCATCGCGGTGATGATGAAGCCGTTGCCCAGGGTGAAGATCACCGCCAGTTCCGGCAGCCCGTGGCCGTCGAGGGTGGTGGTCAGCGCGGCCAGCTTGTCCGCCGGGATCCAGCCCGGCGCCTTGATCGCCAGCAGATAGGCCACCGAAGGCAGGAAGCCCAACACCATCGCCCCGGCATGGCGCTTGGGCGTGGCCTGGAACGCCTGGGTGGTGATGTCGATGGCCACGTACACGATGATCGGCGCCAGCACCGCCAGCGGCAGCCACTGCACCAGCCCGGCGACCAGCCCGAGCATGCCGCCCAGGCCGATGAACAGCCCGGTCAGCAGCGTGTAGCCGCTGCGCGCGCCCATGTGCTTGTACGCCGGCTGGCCGATGTAGGGCGTGGTCTGGGCGACGCCGCCGCAGACGCCGGCGACCAGGGTCGAGCAGGCCTCGACCAGCAGGATGTCGCGGGTACGGTAGTCGTCGCCCGCGGCACGCGCGCTTTCGCTGACGTTGATGCCGCCCACCACCATCAGCAGGCCGAACGGCAGCAGCAGCGGCAGCAGCGGCACGGTGTCGGCCAGGCCGGCGACGAACCCCAGGCTCGGCCACGGCAACACAAGTTGCGGCGCCACCCACTGCGGCGCCTGGTAGCCGGGAATGCCGAAACCGGCCGCGTTCGACCAGTAGTACAGCGCGGTGCCCAGCACCAGCGCCAGCGGCACGCCCGGCAGGCCGTACGGCAGCCGACCCTTGGCGATCAGCACGTACAGCAGCAGGCCCAGCACCACCAGCCCGACCAGCGGCGCGCGCAGCGTTTCCAGCAGCGGCAGGAAGCCCATCAGCACCAGCGCGATGCCGGCGATCGAGCCGAGCAGCGCCGCCCGCGGCAGCGCGCGGGTCACCGCATCGCCGAAGAACGACAGCACGGTCTTCAGCAGGCCCATCACCACCAACGCGGCCATGCCCAGGTGCCAGGTGGCGAGCGCCGCGGCCTGCGGGTCCAGGCCCTGCTGCTTGTAACGCACGAACGCCGGGCCGAGCACCAGCAGGGCCATGCCGATGCTGGTCGGCGCGTCCAGGCCCAGCGGCATGGCGGTGACGTCGCTGCGCCCGCTGCGCGCGGCCAGCCGGCGCGCCATCCAGGTGTACAGCAGGTTGCCGATCAGCACGCCGAACGCGGTGCCGGGAATCATCCGCGTATAGATCACCTCGGCCGGGAACTGGAACAGGCCGACCAGGGCCAGGGTGATGAAGCCGAGGATCGACAGGTTGTCGACCACCAGGCCGAAGAAACCATTGAGGTCGCCGGCGACGAACCAGCGCGGGCGCGAGGAAACAGGAGCGGTGCTGGGCATGCGGGCGATGGCTAGGTGAGGGATCGATGGATGGTAATGGAAGCGACGCTTGCGAATTGGCGCGCGAACAGGGATGCAGCATCCCGGCCTGCGCTATGCGACGCGGCTACAGCGGCAAATGCAGGAACTGGTTGAACGCGCTAGGCAGGTAATCGGCGAACGCCGGTCCATTGCGGAAGCCGCGTCGCCGGTACAGGCCCAGCGCCGCCTCGAACGCCGCGCCGCTGCCAGTCTCCAGGCTCAGCCGGTGCAGGCCGGCGGCGCGCGCGGCCGCCACGATGTGCTCCAGCAGCGCCGCGGCCGCGCCCTGGCGCAGGAAATCCGGATGGGTGCGCATCGACTTCAGTTCGCCGCCGCCATCGTCCAGCACCCGCAACGCGCCGACCGCGGCCAACGCCTCGCCGCGCCAGACGCTCCACACGGTCACATCCGGACGCTGCAATCCGGACAGGTCCAGCGCATACACGCTGCCCGGCGGCGACTGCGCATGCATCTGCTGCAGGTGGTACGCGAGCAACGCACGCACCGCCTCACCGGACAGATCGTCCCGGCGGATCGAAAACGTCACCGCCCCGCTGTTCCGAATCCCCAATCCCCAATCCCCAATCCCCAATCCCAGCTTCAAAACGACACCTCCACCGGCGACCGCGCCCACAGCACCGACTGGTGCCCGGTCGCCTGCTTCCACGCCAGCCGGATCGCCTCGATGTCGGCGCGGCGCTGCGGGGTGTCCTCGTGCAGGATCACCAGCACCTTGGTGCTGAGCCGGTTCGGCTCCTTGGCGCCGCGGAACAGCCACTGCCCGTAGGCGTCGAACACGGTCAGGCCATCGGGGAAACGCGGGGTGACCTGCTTGTCCAGGAACGCGCGCCATTGCGCCTCGCTGATCGGCTCGGCCTGCGGGCGATCGGCCGGGCCGCTCTCCTCGCCGACGCCGAAGTACAGCTCGCTGCGCACCCAGCCGCTGGCCTGCGCCGGTCGCGCGGCATCGCCCTGCATGGCGGCAGCGACCTTGGCCGGCGCGGTGGAAGCGGACGGCGCCACGCTGGCGCAGGCGGTCAGGGCCAGGAACACGACAAGCAAGGGGGCACGCAGCAGCATCGGCAAGTCTCGGAAGCGGAACGGAAGGACGCGATGGTAGGCGACCGCGGCAACGTGCGCCCGATAACCGCCGGGCATCAGCTCATGCCGAACGCGGTGGCACGGACGGCTCGCCGCCGCGTTAACGATAAGATAATATATCGCTTCATCCGGATGGATGTACCCGAATTGTATTCCGCCTGCGCGGCACGGACGACCGCCGCAGCGGTCTTTGCGTCACCGCAGGAGAGAGCCCCCCATGTCGTATCCGTTCGCCCGCCCGCTGAGCCTGGCCATCGCCCTGGCCCTGTCGGCCCCCGCCCTGGCCCAGCAAGCCGATCCCGGCACCGCGACCAACCTGGACACGGTGATCGTCACCGGTACCCGCGCCAGCGGCCGCACCGTGCTCGAGTCCACCGCGCCGGTGGACGTGCTCAGCGCCGAGGACATCCGCAAGGCCGGCGTGGTCAACGGCGAACTGGGCAGCGCGCTGCAGGCGCTGCTGCCGTCGTTCAACTTCCCGCGCCAGTCCAACTCCGGCGGCGCCGACCACATCCGCGCTGCGCAGCTGCGCGGGCTCTCGCCCGACCAGGTGCTGGTGCTGGTCAACGGCAAGCGCCGCCACACCTCGGCGCTGGTCAACACCGACAGCAAGATCGGCAAGGGCACCACCCCGGTGGACTTCAACTCGATCCCGATCAGCGCGATCAAGCGCATCGAAGTGCTGCGCGACGGCGCCGGCGCGCAGTACGGTTCGGACGCGGTGGCCGGGGTGATCAACGTGATCCTCGACGACGATCCGGACAGCGGCGCGCTGGAAGCCAGCTTCGGCGCCAACCACACCGACGTGAAGCCGATCGACCGCACCGTCACCGACGGCCAGACCGGCTACGCCAGCGCCAAGGTCGGCACCCGCCTCGGCGACGACGGCGGCTTCTTCAAGGTCGGCCTGGAACTGAAGAACCGCGAGGGCACCAACCGCGCCGGCTACGACCAGATCCCCCCGTTCGAGGCGCAGACGCCGGCCAACCTGGCGCTGGCCGGCAAGCGCAACTACGTGCTCGGCGACGGCGCCAGCAAGGACCTCAACGCCTGGATCAACGGCAAGCTGCCGTTCGGCCAGAGCAGCGAGTTCTATTTCTTCGGCACCTACAACCAGCGCGACACGCAGGGCGCCAACTACTTCCGCTATCCCGACAGCGACGCCAACTGGACCGAGGTCTACCCGAACGGCTACCGCCCGGTGTCGCTGGGCGAGAACCGCGACCTGCAGGGCGTAGCCGGCGCGCGCGGGCAATGGGGCGAGTGGGCCTACGACGCCAGCATCGACTACGGCCGCAACGACTTCACCTACCGGCTGAAGAATTCGCTCAACGCCTCGCTCGGCCCGGGCAGCCCGACCCGCTTCAAGACCGGCGACTACGCCTTCGAACAGAGCGTGGCCAACCTCGACCTGAGCCGCAGCTTCGACGCCGCCGGCGCCACCCACACCGTCGGCAGCGGCGTGGAATTGCGCCGCGAGCACTACCGCACCCGTCCCGGCGACCCGGCCAGCTATGCCGCCGGCGCCTTCACCGATCGTCCCACCGGCGCCCAGGCCGGCGGCGGGCTGACCCCGCAGGATGCGGCCGACCTGTCGCGCAACGTCGCCAGCGCCTACGCCAGCGTGTCCAGTCAATTCGGCGACAAGTTCTCCACCGACCTGGCCGCGCGCTACGAGCACTACCAGGATTTCGGCGGCGAACTGACCGGCAAGCTGGCCGCGCGCTACGAGTTCGTGCCCGCGTTCGCGCTGCGCGGCGCGATCTCCAACAACTTCCACGCCCCGTCGCTGAGCCAGATCGGCTACGAAGCCACCTCCAGCGGCTACGACGCGGCCGGGCAGCTGCTGCAGGGCCGGCTGCTGTCGGTCAACAACCCGATCGCACAGGCGCTGGGCGCGAAGGAACTGAAGCCGGAGAAGTCGGTCAACTACAGCCTGGGCTTCACCAGCCGCATCGGTCCGCACTTCGACCTGTCGCTGGACCTGTTCCAGATCGACATCGACGACCGCATCGCGCTGTCCGAAGACATCAGCGGCGATGCCTTGACCGCGTTTGTGGCGCAGAACTTCGGCGTCACCGGCCTGCAGAGCGCCAGCTTCTTCGTCAACGCCGCCGACACCCGCACCCGCGGCGCGGAACTGGTCAGCAACTGGCGGCAGGCGCTGGGCGACGGCCAACTGCAGTTGACCGGCACCTGGAGCTACGCCAAGACCGAACTGAAGAACCTGGTCGCCACGCCGCCGCAGCTGCTGGCGCTGAATCCGGACTACGTGCTGTTCGGCGTGGAGGAGAGCAACACCCTGACCGACGCCGCGCCGCGCACCCGCGCCCAGTTCGCGGTGAACTGGAACAACGACCGCTGGGCGCTGCAGACCCGGGTCAGCCGCTACGGCAGCGCCACCCGCGTGTTCGACTTCGGCGGCGGCTTCGTGCCGCGGCAGACCTACGGCGCCGAGTGGCAGCTCGACGCCGAGGTCGAGTACCACATCACCCCGCAGTGGAGCGTGGCGCTGGGCGGGCAGAACCTCACCGACAACTACTCCGACCGCTCCAACACCGACATCTACTACTTCGGCAACCTGCCCTACGACGTGCTGTCGCCGGTCGGCAGCAATGGCGCTTATTACTACGGGCGCGTGCGGTTCACCTTCTGACGAAGGTGAGGGAATGGGGAAACGGGAATAGGGAATGGGTAGAAGCAGGAGCCACGCGTCGGCTCCCGCTTTTGCTATTCCCATTCCCGTTTCTCCATCCCGATTACTGACAAAGGAAAGGAATAGGGATGGGTCAGGAGCCAAAGCTCCTGCCTTTCCCATTCCCGATTCCCCATTCTCGATTCCCAGCCTCCAATCCACCTGGCCCTAACGCTGTCTCGTTCATCATGAACGGATGGCAGACGCGCTCCCCCTCCGACCGCCGCCGCCGCGCCTGGACGATGCCTGCGCATTGTTCCTGGACGTGGACGGCACCCTCATCGAATTCGCCGATCGTCCCGACGGCGTGCACCTGCTGCCCGAGGTGCGCGAGGCGATCGGTCGCATCAGCGACCGCCTGCACGGCGCGCTGGCGCTGGTCAGCGGCCGCCCGCTGGCGCAGCTGGACGCGCTGTTCGCGCCCCTGCGCCTGCCGGCTGCCGGCCTGCACGGCCATGAACTGCGCAGCGACATCAATGCCCGCGCGGCGATGCCGGCCGATACCTCGCAGTGGCTGCACGGCCTGCACCAACGCGCCGCGCACCTGCGCCAGGCGCATCCCGGCGTGCTGGTCGAAGACAAGGGCGCCAGCCTGGCGCTGCACTGGCGCGCCGCGCCGGAAGCCGGCGCGCAGGTCTTGGCCTTCGCCCAGTCACAGATCGAGGCGCTGCCCGGCTACCGCCTGCAGCCCGGCGACCACGTGGTCGAGTTCGTGCCCGAGGGCAGCGACAAGGGCCTGGCGCTTACCGCGCTGCTGCAGCAGCCGCCGTTCCAGGGCCGCCGCCCGGTGTTCGTCGGCGACGACCTCACCGACGAGTTCGGCTTCGCCGCGGCCAATGCCGCCGGCGGCTGGAGCGTGCTGGTCGGTACGCGCGAACACAGCGCGGCGACGTATGCCTTGCCCGATCCGCGCGGCGTACACGCCTGGTTGCGCGACAACGCCGCATGAGTACCGTGCCCAGCGGAATCGCCACGCTTCGCCCCCTCCCCGACCGCGCACAAGGATCCACGTTCTCCATGAGCTCCCCCACCCTCGACCTCGGCGTGATCGGCAACGGCAGTTTCGGCGCGCTGGTCGACAAGCAAGCCCGCGTGGTGTGGAGCTGCCTGCCGGCGTTCGACGGCGACCCGGCGTTCTGCGCCCTGCTGTCGCCGCGCGATCACGACGGCGGCGATTTCAGCATCGAGCTGGAGGATTTCGCCGACAGCGAGCAGCACTACCTGGCCAACACCGCGATTCTGCGCACCGTGTTGCGCGACGCGCATGGCGGTGCGGTGGAAGTGATCGACTTCGCGCCGCGCTGGCGCAACAACGGCCGCTTCTACCGGCCGGTCAGCATCATCCGCCAGGTGCGGCCGCTGTCCGGCAACCCGCGCATCCGCGTGCTGGCGCGTCCGCTGGCCGACTGGGGCGCGCGCAAGCCGGAAAGCACCTGGGGCAGCAACCACGTGCGCTGGCTGCTGCCCGATTTCACCTTGCGCCTGACCACCGACGTGCCGGTGCGCTTCATCCGCGACGAACTGCCGTTCGTGCTCAGCCATCCGGTCAACCTGATGCTCGGCGTGGACGAATCGCTGACCCGTTCGCTGACCGGCTACATCCAGGAAGCGCAGGAACGCACCGAGGAATACTGGCGCGAGTGGGTGCGCTACCTGTCGGTGCCGCTGGACTGGCAGGACGCGGTGATCCGCAGCGCGATCACCCTCAAGCTGTGCCAGTACGAGGACAGCGGCGCGATCATCGCGGCGATGACCACCTCCATCCCCGAAGCGCCGGACACCCCGCGCAACTGGGATTACCGCTATTGCTGGCTGCGCGACGCCGCGTTCGTGGTGCGCGCGCTGAACCGGCTCGGCGCCACCCGCACCATGGAGCAGTTCCTCGGCTACATCTTCAACATCGCCACCACCGACGGCAGCCTGCAGCCGCTGTACGGCATCGGCTTCGAGGCGGCGCTGGAAGAACACGAAGTGCCGTCGCTGGCCGGCTACCGCGGCATGGGCCCGGTGCGGCGCGGCAACCTGGCCTGGATCCAGAAGCAGCACGACGTGTACGGCAGCGTGGTGCTGGCGTCCACGCAACTGTTCTTCGACCTGCGCCTGAAGGATCCCGGCGACAAGGACACCTTCCTGCGCCTGGAACCGCTGGGCGAGCACGCGTTCGCGCTGCACGACGTGCCCGACGCCGGGCTGTGGGAATTCCGCGGCCGCGCCGAGGTGCACACTTACACCAGCGCGATGTGCTGGGCCGCCTGCGACCGTTTGGCCAAGATCGCCGCGCGGCTGGGCCTGGACGAACGCGTGGCGTACTGGCGCGAACGCGCCGACCGCATCCACGCGCGGGTGCTGGCCGAGTCGTGGAGCGCCGAGCGCGGCCACTTCACCGACACCTTCAACGGCCATCGCCTGGACGCCTCGCTGCTGTTGCTGGCCGACATCGGCTTCATCGCCCCGGACGATCCGCGCTTCGTGGCCACCGTCGAGGCGATCGGCCGCGATCTCAAGCACGGCGACGCGCTGTACCGCTACGTGGCGCCGGACGATTTCGGCGCGCCGGAAACCAGCTTCACCATCTGTACGTTCTGGTACATCGACGCGCTCGCCGCGATCGGGCGCAAGGACGAAGCGCGCGAACTGTTCGAGCGCATCCTCGCGCGCCGCAATCACCTGGGCTTGCTGTCGGAGGATCTAGCCTTCGACAACGGCGAGGCCTGGGGCAATTTCCCGCAGACCTACTCGCATGTCGGGTTGATCATCGCCGCGATGCGATTGTCGCGCAGCTGGCAGGAGGCTTCATGAGCAGACTCGTAGTGGTATCCAACCGCGTGGCCCTGCCCGGCGAGAACCGCGCCGGCGGCCTGGCGGTGGGCTTGCTCGCCGCGTTGAAGGAACGCGGCGGGGTGTGGTTCGGCTGGAGCGGCAAGACCGTGCGCGGCGACAGCGGTGCGATGCACGAGCAGACCCAGGGCGACATCCGCTTCGTCACCATGGACCTCAACCGCGCCGACCTGGACGCGTACTACAACGGCTTCGCCAACCGCACGCTGTGGCCGCTGCTGCACTTCCGCCTGGACCTGGTCGACTACGACCGCGCCACCCGCGAGGGCTACCGCCGGGTCAACGCGATGTTCGCCGAGAAGCTTGCGCCGCTGCTGCGCGAAGACGACACGGTGTGGATCCACGACTACCACCTGATCCCGCTGGCCTCGCTGCTGCGCGAGCGCGGCATCGGCTGCCGCATCGGCTTCTTCCTGCACGTGCCGTTCCCCTCGGCCGACCTGATCCAGGCCCTGCCCGACCATGCGCGACTGTTCTCCGGCTTCTACGCCTACGACCTGGTCGGCTTCCAGACCCAGCGCGACGTGGACCGCTTCCAGGCCTACGTGCGCCTGTTCGGCGGCGGCAAGGTGATCAAGGCCGGCGTGCTGGAGGCGCCCGGCGGGCGCCGCTTCCGCGCCGAGAAATTCCCGATCGGCATCGACACCGAACTGATCGCGCAGCAGGCCCGCGCGGCGGTGGCCAAGCCGGCGGTGCGCGACCTGCGCAGCAGCCTGCGCGATCGCCAACTGGCGATCGGCGTGGACCGGCTGGACTACTCCAAGGGCCTGCCCGAACGCTTCCTCGGCTTCGAGCGCTACCTGGAGCGGCATCCGGACCAGCGCGGCAGCCTGACCTATCTGCAGATCGCGCCGGTCTCGCGCGGCGACGTCACCGAATACAAGCAGCTGCGCAACCAGCTCGAACAGATCGCCGGGCACATCAACGGCGGCCACGCCGAGCCGGACTGGACCCCGCTGCGCTACGTCAACCGCAACTTCACCCACGCCACCCTGACCGGCTTCTACCGCGCCGCCCAGGTCGGCCTGGTGACGCCGCTGCGCGACGGCATGAACCTGGTGGCCAAGGAATACGTGGCCGCACAGGACCCGGAGAATCCCGGCGTGCTGGTGCTGTCGCTGCTGGCCGGCGCCGCCGACGAACTGAAGGAAGCGCTGCTGGTCAATCCGCACGACCTGGACGGCGTCGCCGATGCGATCGCCACCGCCGCCTCGCTGCCCAAGGCCAAGCGCATCGAACGCTGGCAGACGATGATGGAACACCTGCGCAAGAACGATATCGGCGTGTGGCGGCAGCGCTACCTGCAGGCGCTGGAACGGCGCTGATCCGCGCCTGCCGCGGCGGCCATTGCCGCTTGCGGCAGGCACGCCACCGCACGCAGAACGCAGGTTTCTGCGCGGTCACGGACCGCCCACGCGGCTTCCTTTAAAATCGTTGCCCATACGCCGCGCATCGGAACCCTGGGAGGGGCGCGCGGCGTGCTCGTTGAGCGCCAGGTCGCCGCCGATGCAGCCGAACCAGCGCTCGATCCCCTCCACGATCTCCCTGCGCCAGCACGGCGCCGCCAGATCTTCTGCAGACCCTATTCCATGAACGCTCATTCTCCGAAACACGGACCCGGCAGCTGGCTGTTCGTTGCCTATGCCGTGGTCATCGCCCTGATCGGCGCCGCCCTGGCCGCGATGGGCGGCCAACTCGTCGCCGCCGGCGGCTCCTGGTACTACCTGCTGGCCGGCCTGGCTCTGGCCGTGTCCGGTGTGCTGCTGGCGCTCGGCCGCCGCGCCGGGCTGTGGCTGTTCGGCCTGACTCTGGCCGCGACCATCGCCTGGGCGCTGGCCGAAGTCGGCCTGGACGGCTGGGCGCTGATCCCGCGCCTGGCGATGATCTCGGTGCTGGGCCTGCTGCTGTTGCCGTTCTGGAAGGTCGCGCGCCGGCGCCTGGCGCCGCTGTCCGGGCTGAGTTATGCACTGGTTACCGGCGTGCTGCCGGTGCTCGGCGCGCTGCTGGTGTTCGTGCCGCTGTTCTTCCCGCGCACCGTCGAACTGGCCGACCCCGCGCTGGCCGCGCAACGGCCGCAGGCCGCGTTCAGCCGCGCCACGGTCAGCAGCCCCGACGGCAACGTCGCCGCCAACCACGACGCAGGCAACTGGACCGCCTACGCCGGCTCCAACCTGTCCAACCACTACAGCCCCGGCGCGCAGATCACCCCGGACAACGTCAAGGACCTGAAGATCGCCTGGGAATTCCATACCGGCGACCTCAAGCCCGCCGGCTCCAAGCTCGGCTACGCGTTCCAGAACACCCCGCTGAAGGTCGGCGACCTGGTCTACATCTGCACACCCACGCAGAAGGTGATCGCGGTCGAGGCCAGCACCGGCAAGGAGCGCTGGCGCTTCGATCCCAAGACCAACCCCAAGGCGATGGCCGGCGTCGCCGCCACCACCTGCCGCGGCGTGTCCTATTTCGAGGCCACCACCCCGGTCGCCGAATGCGCCAAGCGCATCTTCTGGCCGATGGTGGATGGCCGCCTGGGCGCGCTCAACGCCGCCACCGGCAAGCTGTGCGAGAGTTTCGGCGACCACGGCTATGTGGATCTGAACAAGGACACCGGCAACACCAAGCCCGGCTTCGTCGGCCCGACCTCGCCGCCGGTGGTGATGCGCGGCGTGGTGATCCAGCCGACCGGCCAGGTCCGCGACGGCCAGGAACGCGATGCGCCGTCCGGCGTGGTGCGCGCCTTCGACGCGATCAGCGGCCAGCTGCGCTGGGCCTGGGACCTGGGCAATCCGTCCATCGACGCCGCGCCGCCGGCCGGCCAGACCTATACCCGCTCGACCCCGAACGTGTGGTCGCTGATGGCCGCCGACGACGAACTGGGCCTGGTCTACCTGCCCACCGGCAACGCCTCCGGCGACTTCTTCGGCAAGGGCCGCACCCCGCAGGAAGAGGAATACACCGCCTCGCTGGTCGCCGTGGATGCGGCCACCGGCAAGGAGCGCTGGCACTTCCGCACGGTCAACCACGACCTGTGGGACTACGACATCGGCCCGCAGCCGAACCTGGTCGATTTCCCGGTTCCCGGCGGCGGCACGCGCCCGGCGGTGATCCAGGCCACCAAGTCCGGCCAGGTGTTCGTGCTCGATCGCGAGACCGGCAAGCCGATCATGCCGGTGCAGCAACTGCCGGTGCCGCAGGGCACCGACCACGGCGACTGGACCGCCAAGACCCAGCCGGTGTCGCCGGGCATGCCCAACACCGTCGGCGCGCCGAGCAAGGGCTACGAGACCATCGTGGAATCCGACGCCTGGGGCATCACCCCGTTCGACCAGTTGGCCTGCCGCATCCAGTTCAAGCAGCTGCGCTACGAAGGCATGTTCACCCCGCCCAGCCTGCAGGGATCGCTGTCGTTCACCGGCAACCACGGCGGCATCAACTGGGGCGGCGTATCGGTGGACCTGCAGCGCGGCATCATGGTGATGAACAGCAACCGCCTGCCGTACACCGAACACGTCTACCCGCGGCAGGAGATGAACGCACTGGGCGTGGTCTCGGTGTTCAACGGCAAGAGCAAGACCCCCGGCTACATGGCGCAGGAAGGCCTGGCCTACGGCGCGCGCAAGGAACCGTGGATGTCGCCGCTGAACACGCCATGCATCGCCCCGCCGTGGGGCTATGTCTCCGGTGTGGACCTGCGCACCCAGCAGGTGATCTGGCGGCGTCCGCTGGGCACCGGCTACGACCAGGGCCCGATGGGCATCCCGTCGAAGATGAAGTTCGAGCTGGGCACGCCGAACAACAGCGGCTCGCTAGCCACCGGCGGCGGCGTCACCTTCATCGGCGCGGCGCTGGACAACTTCCTGCGCGGCTACGACACCCAGACCGGCAAGCTGCTGTGGGAAGTGCGGGTGCCGGCCGGCCCGCAGGCCGCGCCGCTGAGCTATACGGTGAACGGCAAGCAGTACATCGTCGCCGCGGTCGGCGGCCACGACCGCATGGAAACCAAGCCCGGCGACAGCGTGATCGCCTGGACCCTGCCGGACGCCGCGCCGGCGAAGTAACGTCGGCCCGCTTCCGCTGGACCCGACCGGCCGTCGCACAAGACGGCCGGTTTTTTTGTGCCCGGAGCGCTGCCAGCCAGCGGCGGCGCGTTCGCGCATGTCCGCGTTGCGGGCGCAGCCGTCGCCGGGCAATCTATTGCACTGCAGCAAAAAATACAGTGTTTTCAGCGACCTATCTCGCCTATTCAGGCGCGATATTTCCGACGAGCGGTCTTTACCGCGGTCAAGCCAGCGATCCTGCCGGCCGATACTGGAAGGCACATTCATCTATTTTTCGACGCGCACGAATTGCGCCGATCTCTCCAGCCGGTAGCCACCATGACCTTGCCAGACGTCGCATCCCCTCGCCCGATCGGCGGCTCGCGCCTGCCCCCACGCGCCTTGCTGTTCGCCCTGGCCTATGCGCTGGGCCTGTTGGCGATGGCGTTGTACGCGTTGCACCTCGGCCGCCAACTCGGGCCGAACGGGCCGGCGCTGGCGCGGCTGGCGCCGGCGCTGGCCGCCGCGGCGCTGCTGGTGGCGGCGCTATCCTGGGCCGGCACGCGGCGCGCGGCGCCGTCGCAGCGCGCGCTGCAGGCAGTCCAGGCACTGGGCGAAGGCCGCTTCGAGCAACGCCTCGATCCCGGCGACGCCGCCGACGCCGCGCTGCTGCGCGCAGTGCAGACGGCGCAGGCGCGGCTGGCCGCACGCCAGGCCGAGACCGAGGCAGAACTGCGCCGCGGCCGCTTCGTGCTCCAGGCGCTGGACGACCTGGACACCATGGTCCGCATCGCCGACGACGACGGCCGCGTGCATTTCGCCAACCGCAAGCTGCTGCAGATGCTGCGCGCGATCGAGCCCGACGTGCAGAGCTTCCGCCCCGAATTCAGCGCCGAGCAGTTCGTCGGCGGCAGCATCGGCGACATCTATCCGGACAGCCAGGCCGCGATCGACCGCATGCGCGCGCTGACCGGTTCCAAGCGCGTGCGCGCGCCGTTCTTCGGCCGCCAGATCGACTTCGTCTACAGCCCGATCACCGGCGCCGACGGCGTGCGCCTGGGCACCATCGCGCAGTGGGAGGAAGTGACCGCGCAGGTCAACGCCGAGCAGGCGCTGACCGCGGTGATCGACGCCGCTGCGCATGGCGATTTCAGCCGCCGCCTGGATACCGCGTCGATGGACGGCGTGCTCAAATCGCTGGCCGAAGGCGTCAACCGCATCTCCGATTCGGTGGAGAGCAACCTGGCGGCGCTGGCCAGTGCGCTGGCGGCGCTGGCCGAAGGCGACCTCACCCATCGCGTCGACGGCGACGCGCAGGGCGTGTTCGCGCGGCTGCGCGAGGACACCAACCGCACCGTGGCCAAGCTGACCGAGATCATCGTCGGCATCCAGGGCGCGGTCGAGGCGATCCGCCGCGCGGCGATGGAAATCGCCGCCGGCAACACCGACCTGTCCGACCGCACCGAGCAGCAGGCGGCCAGCCTGGAGGAAGCCGCCAGTTCGATGGAGGAACTGACCTCGGCGGTGAAGCAGAACGCCGACAACGCGCAGCAGGCCAACGGCTTGGTGCACGGCACCGGCGAGATCGCCCAGTCCGGCGGCAAGGTGATGGACGAGGTCGTCGCCACGATGAGCGCGATCAGCACCTCGTCGCGGCGCATCGGCGAGATCATCAGCGTCATCGACGGGATCGCGTTCCAGACCAACATCCTCGCGCTCAACGCCGCGGTCGAGGCCGCGCGCGCCGGCGAGCAGGGCCGCGGTTTCGCCGTGGTCGCCTCGGAAGTGCGCTCGCTGGCGCAGCGCTCGGCGGATGCGGCCAAGGAGATCAAGCACCTGATCGAGGACTCCACGAACAAGGTGACGCTGGGCTCGGGGCTGGTGAACCGCGCCGGCGCCACCATGCACGAGATCGTCGGCTCGGTGCAGCGCGTGACCGGGCTGATCGGCGAGATCAGCGCCGCCAGCGCCGAACAATCCAGCGGCATCGAGCAGGTCAACCGCACGGTGATGCAGCTGGACGAAGTGACCCAGCGCAATGCCGCGTTGGTGGAAGAAGCCACCGCCGCGGCGCGCAGCATGGAAGAACAGGCCGGCGGCCTGGCCAACGCGGTGGCGGTGTTCCGGATCGAGTCCAGCCGCGCGCAGCCGGGTGGAGGCAAGGTCACCCCGCTGCTGCGCGGCGCTCGCTGAGCTGGGGCGTATGCGGCAAGCGGGTCCAGACGCGACGTCGCGCAGCTAGACCCGCAGCGGCCGCACGCCGCTCACTCCAGAAAGCGCGAGCGCTGCTGCGGATCGGGCAGGAAACACTGCGTCGAAGTGCCGAACCAGCGGTAGCGGTTGCGCGCCAGCACCCGATAGCCGGCATCGCGCCAGCGTCGCGGCAACAGAAGCAACACCGCCGCGACGCGCCATGCGCCGCCGAGGCCGGCGATCACGCCGATCGCCGCGTCCGAATCGGTCAACGCACGCTGCGGCGTCAGCAGCAGGAACGACAGCGGGTCGTCCGGATCCAGCCCGTTGCCGACCAGCAATGCGCGGCCGCTGGCCGATTGGATCGACGCGAACCGGTAGCGGCCGCGGCGGTCGAAGCGCAGCAGGAAACGCACCCAGCGGCTGCACAGCAGGCATACCCCGTCGAACACCACGATCGCGCTGTCGGCGCCCGCCGCGGGCACTGCGCCGCGCGCGGGGTCAGGCCGGTTCAAGCCAGCCCTCGTAACGGATGAATGGACCGATCCACGGCAGCGCCACCTCCACCAGAAACGCATAGCGGCCGTCGCGCTCGCTTTCGCGGCAATGCACGCCGGCCAGCCAGCGCCGCGGCAGCGGCAACACGCCGAACGCCCAGGCGCGCGCGGCGCTCCAGACGATCGCGGCCCCGTCCACGCGCAGCGCGAATTCGAATTCGACCGCGCCCAAGCGCTCGCGCAGCCGGCCGTCCTGCAGCCACAGCCGCGACGGCATGGCGTGCGTGCCGAAACGGCGCTGCCAGCGCTCGCCCTGCGCGTCGGCGCTGAAGGTCACCTCGATCGGCAGCGTGGCGCTGGCCGGCGGCAGGCGCGCCAGCCACGCGCACAGCGGCAGCAACGGATGCCGGCCGCGGCGCACTTCGGCCTGCCCGCGGTAGCGCTGCCGCTGCGGCACCGAATGCAACGTGCGCAGCGCCGGCGGCAGCCGCGCGAACGCCGGCCCCAGCAGTTGCGCGAACAGCGGCGTACTCAGTGCGCGATCCACGCCAGCGTCGCCATGCGCCCGCTGCGGCGGTCGCGCCGATAGGAAAAGAAGCGCTGCGGGTCGGAAATCGTGCACAGGCCGCCGCCGTGCACCTGCGCCGGGTCGATCCCAGCGGCGGCCAGGCGCTGCCGCGCCAGCGCATACAGGTCCACCCGCCAGTGTCCGGGGCGGGTGGCGACGAAGGCGCTGGCCGCGGCCGGATCGTGGCCGAGGAAGGCATCGCGCACGTTCTCGCCGATCTCGTACGCCTGCGGCCCGGCGGCCGGGCCCAGCCAGGCCTGCAGGTGCGTCGGCGGCGTGCGCAGGGCGGCGACGGTGGCTTCCAGCACGCCGCCGGCCAGGCCCTGCCAGCCGGCATGCGCGGCGCCGACTTCGCTGCCGTCGCGGGCGGCGAAGGTCACCGGCAGGCAATCGGCGGTCAGGATCGCCAGCACCACCCCGGGTACCGCGGTGACCGCGGCGTCGGCGGTCGGCTCGGCGTCGATGCCGGCCGCGGCGGGCGGCCGCTCGAAGCGCAGCACCTGCACCCCGTGCACCTGCCGCAGCCAGTGCGGCGGCGACGGCAGCGCCAGGCGCGCGGCGAGTTCGTCGCGGTTGCGCTGCACCGTGGCCGGATCGTCGCCGTCGGCCGCGCTGCGGTTGCCCAGGTTGAACCGGTCGAACGGCGACGACGACGCCCCGGCGCCGCTGCGCAGTGTGGTCAGCGCATGCACCCGCGGCGATGCCGGCCAGTCGGCGGCGAGGGCGAAGTCGCTCATGCGCGTGCGGACCACGGTGGGGCAGCGCCGGCAAACACCGCGATCAGGCGCAGCGTCGCGCTGCCGACTGCGACCGCCAGCGCTGCGACTACCGCCGCGCGGGCGTATCGGAAACCACTACGCAGGCTGCGCGTCCGCGCCGCCTGCACCGGCGAGCCAAATCGTGTCGCCCATTCCCAGGCAGGTCCGCCCGGGAATGGCTGCGAGGCGCCAGGCCTGCCCTCGCCCGCCGGCGCCATGCTCAGCGCCGCGCCTGCTCGGCGGCCAGCCGCGAATCGACGCGCAGCGCGGCCAGCAGCCGCAGCAGGTCGGCCGGCACCGCGGCCGTGGCACGCACCGGCTCGCCATGGGTGGGGTGCTTGAACTCCAGCGTCTCGGCATGCAGCGCCTGGCGCTTGAAACCGCGCAACTCGGCGATCAGCTCCTCGGTCGCGCCCTTGGGCAGCTTCAGCGGGCCGCCGTACAGCGGATCGCCGATGATCGGGTGCTTCAGATGCGCCATGTGCACGCGGATCTGGTGGGTGCGCCCGGTCTCCAGGCGGCATTCCAGCGCGGTATGCGCGCGGAAGCGCTCGCGCAGCCGGTAATGGGTGACCGCGTCGCGGCCGTCCTCGCGCACCGCCATGCGCAGGCGGTCGCGCGGATGGCGGTCGATCGGTGCATTGGCGGTGCCGCCGGAGACCAGCGGCCCGGCCACCACCGCCAGGTACTGGCGGTGCACGTCGCGCGCCGACAGCTGCGCCACCAGCGAGGTGTGCGCCGGCAGGGTCCGCGCCACCACCATGGCGCCGCTGGTGTCCTTGTCCAGGCGGTGCACGATGCCTGCGCGCGGCAGCGACGCCAGCGACGGATCGAAGTACAGCAGGGCGTTGACCAGGGTGCCGCTGGGGTTGCCGGCACCCGGATGCACGACCAGCCCGGCCGGCTTGTTCAGCACGATGACCTGGTCGTCCTCGTACAGCACCTCCAGCGGGATGTCCTCCGGCAACGCATGGGTCTGGGTTTCCAGCACCGCATGCAGGCTGGCGATCTCGCCGCCGCGCAGGGCGTCGCGCGGTCGCGCCTGGGCCCCGTCCAGCAGCGCGTCGCCGGACTTGATCCATTCGGCCAGGCGCGAACGCGAGAATTCGGGAAACAGCTCGGCCAGTACCGCGTCGAAGCGGCGGCCGGCGGCGTGGTCGGGCACGCGCGCCTGGCGCGGGCCGTCGGAGACGGCGTCCTCAGGGGTGTCCGGGAGGGTATTGGGCATGAAAAGGGCACGGCTACGTCGGAAAGGGAGGGTCGCGGCGGCCATAGTCAGTCGCCGGACAGGCCACTAGGCTATCATCGCCCCTTCGTATTCCTGACGTGTCCTGCCCGAACCCATGATCCGACGCTCCGTCCCGCTCTCCGCGCACGTCCGTTTCATCGCCCTGATGCTGGTCATGGTCGTCGTGGCAACGGGTTGCCACCGCCAGAAGAACAAGAATCCCGAAGAAGGGATGCCGGCGGAGCAGCTGTACCAGAAGGCACACACGC
This sequence comes from Xanthomonas sp. GW, assembly GCF_014236815.1. Lineage (NCBI taxonomy): Bacteria > Pseudomonadati > Pseudomonadota > Gammaproteobacteria > Lysobacterales > Lysobacteraceae > Xanthomonas > Xanthomonas sp. GW. The sequence goes on along the minus strand of NZ_CP051189.1, from coordinate 1,335,488 downwards.
AGATGCAGACCGGCAACTGGGCCGGCGCCGAGGGCAGCTTCAAGCGCCTGATCGCGCAGTACCCCTACGGCCAGTACACCGAACAGGCGATGATCGAGTCCGCCTACGCGCAGTACAAGGCCGGCAAGCACGACGACGCGGTGTCCAGCATCGACCGCTTCATCCGCACCTATCCGACCCACCGCAACATCTCCTACATGTACTACCTGCGCGGGTTGTCCAACTCCAACCGCGACACGGTGTTCCTGCGCCGGGTGTGGTCGCTGGACCCGAGCCGCCGCGACCTGTCCACGCCGCAGCAGGCCTACGCCGACTTCAACATCGTCGCCGAGCGCTATCCGAACAGCCGCTACGCCGCCGACGCGCGCCAGCGCATGATCGCGCTGCGCAACGTGTTCGCCCAGCACGAGCTGGACAACGCGCTGTACTACCTGCGCCGCAACGCCTGGGTGTCGGCCGCCGGCCGCGCCACCTACCTGCTGGAAACCTACCCGCAGAGCGCCTACCAGTACGACGCGGTGGCGGTGCTGGCCGACGCCTATACCCACCTGGGCAACAAGCCGCTGGCCGACGACGCGCGCCGGGTGCTGGAACTCAACGATCCCAAGCATCCGTGGCTGACCGGCCACTGGCCGAAGTACCCGTGGATGATCCGCAAGCTGAACCCGTTCGCCGGCGAGAAGTCCGCCTCCACCGGGCAGTCCAACTCGCAGATGGCCAACTGAGCCACGCTGCCGGTTGTAATGAAAAAGGGGCCGCGAGGCCCCTTTTTCGTTGGTGCCCAAGGCATTGCCGACGCAGCCGTGCGCACCGAGCGCCGGCCGCCGGCGTCCACGCAGGACCGCGGCTGTCCGGGCAGCCGCCAGCGACAGCGCCCTGGACATGCGCCCCCCGGCCACTGACGCTGGCCGGCACCAGTGGCGCGATCTGTGGTGCAGCGCCCAGCCGCTGCGCGCCGAGCGCAACCGCCGCTTGCTAGGCTCGACCGACCCACCCGCCGCCGCTGTGTCCCCACGGCACCGCCCGTCGCCACAGCGCTCGCCGGCCCTGCCAGGAGACGCGCCATGCCCCGCTTGTCCGCCCCACTGCTGCTCCTGTTACTCGCACTCGCCGCCGGCGCCCTGCCCGCCGGCGCCGCCGAGCGCAGCGCCGCCGCGCCGGCCATCGTGTTCGGGGTCAATGGCCACGACGACCGCCCCGCCTATCCGCTGAGCCAGGCCGAGGCGGTGTTCCAGTTGCTCGACCGGCGCAATCTGCGCAGCTACCGCTTCGACGTGGATCCGCGCAACTTCGCCGTGCTCGACCGGCTGGTGGCGCTGTCGCGCCAGTACCGCATCGCCTTGCGGCCGATGGTGTACCCGATGTCGCGCGAGATCGGTTACCAACTGGCGCGGCGCTACGCCGCCGACATCAAACTGTGGGAGATCGGCAACGAGCAGGACTACAGCCGCGACGGTGCGCAGGCGCGCATCGATGCGATGACCGCGATGTACCGCGGCATGAAACAGGCCTCGGACGAACACGGCGCCGGCCTGGAATTCACCATCAACATCACCGCCTGCAACAGCGACGACCATTCCGCCAACGCGCGCTGCCCCGGCGACCGCCGCGGCTCGCTGTGGTTCCTGGACATGGCCAAGGCCTCGGGTTTCGATTTCGACCACATCAGCTTCCACTACTACCCGTTCCACCACGATCGCGGTTACTGGATGGACCTGTATCTGGGGCAGATGCGCGGCGCGGCGCAGAAGTACGGCGGCAAGGTGTTCTTCAACGAGGTCAACTGCGCCGAGGTCTACACCGGCAACAGCGACGGCGGCCATGCCGGCGACGGCGCCTGCTACGACAGCGTGGCGCAGATCGTGCGCACGCTGCAGAGCGACTACGCCGACGTGGTCGCCGAGATCAATCTCTACGAACTGCTCGACCAGACCAACCTGCAGGGCGTGGAAAGCCACTTCGGGCTGATGTACGACCTGGCGCGGCCGAAGCCGACGTTGCAGCTGCTGACCGAATTCGCCGATTGAGCGCGCCAGCCGCGCGCTGCCTTCGCGCGCCATGCGCCGCAGCCCGGCTATGCTTGGGCGCATGTTCGAACTGCATCGGGTCACCCGCCGCTACGGCGACGCACTTGCGCTGGACCGGGTCGATCTGCGCATCGCCCCGGGCCGCACCACCGCGCTGATCGGGCCCAGCGGCGCCGGCAAGTCCAGCGTGTTGCGCATGCTGCTCGGGCTGGAATGGCCGGACGCCGGCGAGGTGCGCTTCCAGGGCGAACCGCTGCGCCGGGACACCCTGTTGGCGCAGCGCCGCCGGATCGGCTACGTGATCCAGGAAGGCGGGCTGTTCCCGCACCTGAGCGCGCGCGACAACGCCGCCCTGCTTGCGCAGACCCTGGGCTGGGCGCGGCCGCGGATCGACGCGCGGCTGCACGAGCTGGCCGCGCTGTGCCGCCTGCCGGACGCGCTGCTGGCGCGTTATCCGGCCGAACTGTCCGGCGGCCAGCGCCAACGCGTCGGCCTGATCCGCGCGCTGCTGCTGGACCCGCCGGTGCTGCTGCTGGACGAACCGTTGGGTGCGCTCGACCCGATCGTGCGCCACGAACTGCAGACGCAGATGCGCGAGCTGTTCGCGCTGCTCGGCAAGACCGTGGTGCTGGTGACCCATGACGTCGCCGAGGCCGCCTACCTGGGCGACACCCTGGTGCTGATGCGCAACGGCCGCGTCGTCCAGGAAGGCAGCGTGCGCGAGCTGCTGGATGCGCCCGCCGAACCGTTCGTCGGCCAGTTCCTGCACGCGCAGCGCACGCTGGAGGATGCGCGGTGACGGCGTCGGTGCGGCGCCGCGCGGCGGCACTGCTCGTGCTCGCGGCCGCGCTCGCCCTGCTCGCCGGCAGCGCTGCGGCAGCGCCGGAGAAGGTGGTGGTCGGCTCGAAGAACTTCACCGAGGCGGTGGTGCTCGGCGAGATCGCCGCCGGCGCCGGACGCCAGGCCGGGGTGGAGGTCGAACACCGGCGCCAGCTCGGCGGCACCCGCATCCTGTGGCGCGCGCTGGAGCAGGGCTCGATCGACGCCTATGCCGAATACACCGGCACCCTGGCCACCGAACTGCTGCAACTGCCCGATGCCGACGATGCCGCGCTGCGCCGCGCCCTGGCCCAGCGCGGCCTGGCGATGAGCGCGCCGCTGGGCTTCGACAACACCTACGCGTTCGGCATGCGCCGGCAGCGCGCGCAGGCGCTGGGCATCGCCCGCATCTCCGACCTGGCCGCGCATCCGTCGCTGAAGCTCGGGCTCAGCAACGAGTTCGTGTCGCGTGCCGACGGCTGGCCCGGGGTGCGCGATGCCTACCGGTTGCCGCAGACGCCGACCGGGTTGGACCACGACCTGGCCTACCGCGCGCTGGACAGCGGCGCGATCGACATCACCGACCTGTACAGCACCGACGCCGAGATCCCGGCGCACGACCTGCTGGTGCTGCAGGACGACCGCCGCTACTTTCCGCGCTACGCCGCGGTGTTCCTGTACCGCAGCGACCTGACGCAGCGCGCGCCGCACTTCGTGCAGGCGCTGCAGGGCCTGGGCGGACGCATCGACGCGGCGACGATGCAACGGCTCAATGCCGAGGCGAAGCTGGACAAGCGTGCCGAAAGCGCGATCGCCGCGCACTGGCTGGGCATCGCCGCGCCGGCGCAGGACACCAGGCTGACGCGCCTGCTGCAACGCACCCGCGAACACCTGGCGCTGGTCGGCCTGTCGCTGGGCCTGGCCCTGCTGGTGGCGCTGCCGCTGGGCATCCTCGCCGCCTATCGGCCGCGGCTCGGCCAGGTCGTGCTGTCGCTGACCGGGGTATTGCAGACGCTGCCGTCGCTGGCGGTGTTCGTGTTCATGATCCCGCTGTTCGGCATCGGCGCCAAGCCGGCGATCGCCGCGCTGTTCCTGTACAGCCTGCTGCCGATCGTGCGCAACACCCATGCCGGCCTGACCGGTATCGCCCGCGACCTGCGCGAGACCGCCGCAGCGATCGGCCTGCCGCCAGGCACGCGGCTGTGGCGGATCGAGTTGCCGCTGGCCTTGCGCACCATCCTGGCCGGGATCAAGACCGCAGCGGTGATCAACGTCGGCACCGCCACCTTGGGCGCGCTGATCGGTGCCGGCGGCTACGGCCAGCCAATCCTCACCGGCATCCGCCTGGACGACATCGGCCTGATCCTGGAAGGCGCGGTGCCTGCGGCGGCGCTGGCGCTGCTGGTGCAGGCGCTGTTCGAGGGCCTGGAGCGCTGGCTGACCCCGCGCGGCCTGCGCCTGGCGGCGCGGCGTTGAGGCCCCGGCGCGTCCAGGCGCCGCTCATCGGCGCGGCAGCGAAAGTAATCCTGCGTTCGGCCATCTATCGCACCGCGGCGCCGGCCAGCGATCGGCTTCGGCACCCGTCGGGACTGAAGTCCCTCCCACAGTGCACCCACCCGACTAGTCGCAAGTTCCTGTAGGAGCGGCTTCAGCCGCAACGAACGAAGTTGGAACCCGTGTGGTTTTGGCTATCTGTCGGGGCTGAAGCCCCTCCTACAAGTGCATCATCAGGCACCGCAGTCCCTGTAGGAGCGGCTTCAGCCGCGACGAACGAAGTGACAGACCTGCCCAGGCCGGTCATTGTAGGGGCTGAAAAACCTGCCCCACAGTGCACCCCAGCAAGCCCACCGCAAGCCCCTGTGGGAGCGACTTCAGTCGCGACGAGCGAAGTCGGAACTCGCGTGGTTTCGGCTATCTGTCGGGGCTGAAGCCCCTCCTACAGTGCACCCAGCAGGCTGGCCGCAAGTTCTTCCAGAAACGATCAAGCCACCGCTCACCCGCGCGCCGCAGCGACCATCTCGCGCGCCAGCCCACGCATCGCCTCCGGCGTCAGCTGCAGGTAGGGCGCGATGCGCAACGCACCGTGGCGATGCGTGCAGATCACCTGCGCGCGCTGCAGCCACGGCAGCAATCCCTGCATCGCCGCTGCAGGCGGGCGCAGCGCGCCAAGGTGCGGCGCATGCCCGGGCACGGTCCAATCGCCGGCACCCAGCGCCTGCAGCTCATCCTCGAACGCCGCACCGAGTGCGCCCAGCCGCGCCACGATCCGCGCCGGCTGCCAGTGCTGCAGCTGCTGCAGCGCCGCAGTGGCCATCGCCAGCCGCAACGGCTCGGCCACGCCGCCGGCGTCGAAGCGGCGCGCGCCGGTGCGGAACGGCGGCGGCGCCTCGACCGGGAAATTCCAGTCGGCGCCGGGATCGCGGGCCTGCCAATGGTGTTCGATCGGCACGCCGTGCGCGCGCCAATGCGGCGCGGCCCATAACCAGGCGAGCCCCATCGGCCCGAGCAGCCACTTGTGCCCGACCGCCACCACGAAATCCGGCCGCCACGCCGCCAGCCGCGCCGGCAGCACGCCCAGGCTCTGGCTCAAATCCAGTACCAGCGCCGCGCCCGCCGCACGCACGCACGCGGCGATGCGGTCCAGGTCCAGCAGCGCGCCATCGCGCCAGTAGGCATTGGGCAGGCTCGCGATGCGCACCCGCGGCTCCGCGTCCAAGGCCGCCAGCACAGCTTCGGTCCAGTCCTGTTGCGGCCCGCGCCGCACCACCGCCAGGTGCGCCCCGGTCTCGGCGCAGCGCTGCTGCCACAGCAACAGGTTCGACGGGAACTGGCCGTCGAGCAGCAACACCGCCTCGCCGGCCGCCAACGGCAATTGCCGCGCCGCGGTAGCAAGGCCGTAAGCGGCCGAGGGCAGCATCGCCACGCCGTCGACGTCGCCTTCAAACAGCGTGGCGGCGGCCAGGCCGCGCAGGGTCTCGATCTGTGCGCGCCAGGCGTCGAACGACAGCGTCCACGGCGCGACCGAATCGGCCAGCGCCGCCTGTCCGGCGGCAAGCACGCTGGCAAGCCGCGGACCCTTGCTGGCGGTATCCAGGTAGCGCACCCCGTCGGGAAGGACGAAGGCCTGCGCCGCCTCGGCGAGGTCGAGCAAGCCGGCCGGCACGGCGGCGCCGGCCACGGATGCGGGCATGAATGCGTGGGATGGGTCTGGCGTGGACATGTGCGGTCGGGCCGGTTGGCGCGATCGGGAGAGGAAGGCTCCCATCGCATGAACAGGCGCTAGCGTAACGCGACGTTCCACCACGCATGACGGCATGTTCACGGTCTTCCCCTAAGCTTGCCCGATGCAAGCGACCTCCCCGGCGGCATCCCCCTCGCCCGCAGCGTCCAGCGTGCCGCTGGCGACGCGTTTCCGCAGCGTGCGCCAGCGCACCGGCCTGCTCGCCGCGCCGCTGAGCGAGGAAGACGCGATGGTGCAGAGCATGGACGACGCCAGTCCGGCGAAATGGCATCTGGCGCATACCACCTGGTTCTTCGAACGCTTCGTGCTGGCTGCAGACGCCGGCTACCGCGCGATCGATCCGCAGTGGGACTACCTGTTCAACAGCTACTACCAGAGCGTCGGCCCGATGCATGCGCGGCCGCGCCGCGGCGTGCTGTCGCGCCCGTCCATGGCGCAGGTGCGCGACTACCGCGCCGAGGTCGAGGCACGGGTGCTGGCGCGGCTGCAGGCCGGCGACCTGTCGGCGCAGACGCTGCAGGTGCTGGAACTGGGCCTGCACCACGAGCAGCAGCATCAGGAGCTGCTGCTGACCGACATCAAGCACGCGTTCTGGAGCAACCCGCTGGCCCCGGCCTATCGCCACGACCTGGCCATGGCGCAGGCGCCGGCGCGAACCTTGCGCTGGATCCAGCGCGACGAACAGCTGTGCGAGATCGGCGCGCCCGGCTGGCCGGCGCACGCGGCCTTCGCCTACGACAACGAATCGCCGCGGCACCGCGTGCTGGTGCCGGCGCACGCGCTGGCCAGCCGTCCGGTGAGCAACGCCGAGTACGCGCAGTTCATCGACGACGGCGGCTACCGCAACGTCGCCCTGTGGCTCAGCGATGGCTGGGCGCGGCGCAACGCCGAGGACTGGCAGCGGCCGCTGTACTGGCATGCCGACGGCGTGCGCGAGTTCACCCTGGGCGGCTGGCGCGAGCGCGATCCGCATGCGCCGGTCTGCCACATCAGCCTGTTCGAAGCCGACGCCTACGCGCGCTGGGCCGGCGCCCGGCTGCCGACCGAAGCCGAATGGGAACAGGCCGCCACCGGCGTGGCCATCGACGGCAATTTCGTCGATGCCGACGCGCTGCATCCGCAGTCCGCCGCGCAGGGCGAGGCCGGCCTGCAGCAGTTGTTCGGCGATGTCTGGGAATGGACCGGCAGCGCCTATCTGGCCTACCCCGGCTTCCGCCCGTGGTCGGGCGCGCTGGGCGAATACAACGGCAAATTCATGAACGCGCAGTGGGTGTTGCGTGGCGGCAGCTGCGCGACGCCGCACGACCACATCCGCGCCAGCTACCGCAACTTCTTTCCCTCCGATGCGCGCTGGCAATTCGCCGGCGTACGCCTGGCCAAGGATCCCGTATGAACGCTGCGACCGCCCGCGCATTGACCGAAGCCGCACTCACCGACCTGCATCCGCAACCGGACGACATCGCCGCCGACGCGATCGCCGGCCTGTCGCGCAGCCCCAAGCAATTGCCGTCCAAATATTTCTACGACGCCGAAGGCTCGCGCCTGTTCGAAGCGATCACCCGCCAGCCCGAGTACTACCTGACCCGCACCGAACTGGCCCTGCTGGAAGCTCGGATGCCGTCGATCGCGCAGGCGGTGGGCAGCGGTGCGCACGTGGTGGAACTGGGCAGCGGCAGCGGGCGCAAGACCGAATTGCTGCTGGAAGGCCTGCGCGAGCCGGTGGCCTACACCCCGATCGAAATCTCGCGCGACATGCTGATGTCCAGCACCGCGCGCTTGGCCGAGCGCTTCCCGCGCATCCAGATGCTACCGGTCTGCGCCGACTTCACCGCGCCGGTGGCGCTGCCGGCGCCGCAGCGCAGCGCGCGCCGCACCCTGGTGTTCTTCCCCGGCTCCACGCTGGGCAACTTCACCCGCGACGATGGCATCCAGCTGCTGCGCTCGATGCGCGAGACCATGCACCACGACGGCTGCGCGCTGATCGGCATCGATCTGGACAAGGATCCTGCAGTGTTGGAAGCGGCCTACAACGACGCGGCCGGCGTCACCGCCGAATTCACCTTGAATCTGCTGCGCCGCCTCAACCGCGAGATCGGCAGCGATTTCGACCTGGTGCAGTTCCGCCACCGCGCGGTGTATGCGCGCGAGCGCCAGCGCATCGAGACCTTCCTGGTCAGCCAGCGCGCGCAACAGGTGCACGTGGCCGGACACCGCTTCGACTTCGCCGCCGGCGAAGCGATGCAGGTCGAATACAGCCACAAGTACAGCGACCAGAGCTTCGGCGAAATGGCCGCGGCCGCCGGCCTGCGCGTCAGCCACGGCTGGAACGCGCAGGACGATGCGTTCGGGTTGCGGTTGTTGCAGGCGGTGTGATTAAAGCCGGGACTCGGGACTCGGGACTCGGAGCGGCGAATCCCAGATGCGGATGCTGCCGTGGCCGGCTCCTGTAGGAGCGGCTTCAGCCGCGACCCACACCCATCCATCCTGGGAACTGCGACGCAGCGCCGCGAGGCCGCGACGTCCTCCCTCGCCTACGCCTGATACCCATTGGTGATCGGATAACGCCGTTCACGCCCGAACGCGCGGCGCGACACCTTCGGACCCGGCGCGGCCTGGTGCCGCTTCCATTCGGTGATGCGCACCAGCCGCACCACGTGATCGACCACCTCGGCGGCGTAGCCGGCGGCGACGATCTCGTCGCGCGATTCCTCCTGGTCGACGTAGCGATACAGGATGCCGTCGAGCACGTCGTACGGCGGCAGCGAATCCTGGTCGGTCTGGTTGGCGCGCAGTTCCGCCGACGGCGGCCGCGCGATCACCGCCGGCGGAATCACCGGCGCGCCGCCGACCGTGTTGCGCCATTTCGCCAGCCCGAACACCTCGGTCTTGTACAGGTCCTTCAGCGGCGCATAGCCCCCGCACATGTCGCCATAGATAGTGGCGTAGCCGACCGCGTACTCGCTCTTGTTGCCGGTGGTCAGCAGCAGCCCGCCGAACTTGTTGGCCAGCGCCATCAGGATCACGCCGCGGCTGCGCGACTGCAGGTTCTCTTCGGTGACGTCGGGCTGGGTGCCTGCGAACAACGGACCCAGCGCCTGCAGCAGGCCCTCGAACGCCGGCTCGATCGCCACCGTCTCGAGCTTCACCCCCAGCGCGCGGCATTGCTCGTCGGCCAGGTCGTTGGACATGTCCGCCGTGTAGCGCGACGGCAGCCGCACCGCGGTGACGTTGTCCGCGCCCAGCGCGTCCACCGCCATCGCCAGCACCAGCGCCGAATCGATGCCGCCGGACAGGCCCAGCCACACCTTGGAAAACCGGTTCTTGTCGCAGTAGTCGCGCAGCCCGCGTACCACCGCGCGCCAGGCCAGCGCATCCATGCTCTCGTCGCCGTCGTCGATCCAGCGCAAGGGGGTGAACGCACGCGTCTGCGTCGCGTAGTCCACCACCAGCCATTGGTCGGTGAACGCCGCCGCGGCCGGATGCACGCTGCCGTCGCCGTCGGCGACCACCGAGGCGCCGTCGAACACCAGCGCATCCTGGCCGCCGACGACGTTGAGATAGGCCAGCGCCACGCCGGTCTCGCGGGTGCGCTCGGCCAGCAGCGCATCGCGCTGCGCATGCTTGCCGCGCTCGTAGGGCGAGGCGTTGGGCACCAGCACCAGTTCGGCGCCGTGGCGTGCGGTATCGGCCAGCGGCTCGGGGAACCACAGGTCCTCGCAGATCACCAGGCCGACCTGGGTGCCCTTGACCTCGAACACGCAGCTGCCGCCGTCCGGATCGACATCGAAATAGCGGCGCTCGTCGAACACCGCGTAGTTGGGCAGTTCGCGCTTGCGGTAGGTAGTTTCGATCTGCCCGCCGCGCAGCACGCTGGCCGCGTTGTAGACCACGCTGCCGGCGCTCTGCGGCCAGCCGACCACCGCCACGATGCCGTGCACGCGCACCGCGATGCGCTGCACCGCCAGTTCGCAGTCGGCGAGGAAGCCGGGCCGCAGCAGCAGGTCTTCCGGCGGATAGCCGCTGACCGCCAGTTCCGGGAACAGCACGATGTCGGCGCCGTACTCGTCGCGGGCCTCGTCGATCATCGCGATGATGCGATCGGTGTTCTGGGCCACGGCGCCGACCGGAAAATCGAACTGGGCCATGGCGATGCGAAGGGAAGAAGACATGGACAACCTTGCAGAAGCGGGAGGGGGAAAGCGCGGCGGTCGCGCCGATGCCAGCCGCCGACGGCGCGGCGCCAGCAGCAGCGGAGCCGACACATGCGCACGACGGCAATGCGCAGTGTAGCGCCGCACTGAGGCCGACGATCCGGCTCGCCCACCTCACGCCGTGCCCTTCGCCGGATGGGTGCACTGTGGGAGGGCCTTCAGTCCCGACTGGCTCCGAAGCCAATCGCTGACAGACTCCGCGTTGCGACTGAAGCCGCTCCCACAAGGAGCTGCACGCCTAGTGCCCACTGGGTGCACTGTAGGAGGGACTTCAGTCCCGACATATTCCCAAGCCGCTCGCGGACGGACCCCACGTCGCGGCTGAAGCCGCTCCTACAAGGAGGGGCATGACGACTGCTCGCTGAGTGCACTGTAGGAGGGACTTCAGTCCCGAAAGATTTCCTAAGCCAGCTACTGCAGGCTCCGCGTCGCGGCTGAAGCCGCTCCTACAAGGAGCCGCACGGCGCGCATCGCTTCATCCGTTGCCACGACTACCAGCCCGCACACGGCGCCGCCGACGCCAGCGCCGCCATAGCGCCACCACGCCCGCGAGCAGCGCCAGCGCTGCGATGCCCAGGGTCGCCATGCGCGCCGCCACGCCGTGCTGGAACACCACCTCCTTGCCCTCACCGTCGAGCGTATAGGCGACCACGTAGTCGCCCAGCGTCCCCATGCCCTCGCGTCCGCCGGCGGCGATCACCACGTACTGCTTGCCGCCGACCGCATAGACCGAGGGCGTGGCCTGGCCGCCGGCCGGCAGCTTGACGTCCCACAGGGTCTTGCCGCTGGCGCTGTCGAGCGCGCGCAGGCGCGAGTCGGCAGCCGCGGCGATGAAGGTCAGCCCGCTGGCGGTGGTCACCGCGCCGCCGAGCAGCGGCGTGCCCACGTCCAGCGGCAGCCACGGCAACCGCTCTTCCAGCGTGCCGAGCGGGCGTTCCCAGGCGATCTTGCGGGTGCGCAGGTCCACCGCCACCAGTCGCCCCCACGGCGGCTTGACGCAGGGAATGCCGCGCGACGAGGCCAGCATGCCGCGGCGCATGTAGTACGGCGTGCCTTGCATGTCGTTGAACTGCTGGTCGGGATGCCGCGCGTGATCGGCCTCGCTGAAACGTTCGCGCGGGATCAGCGCCACCTGCATCGGCAGGTCCGACACCGGCATGATCGCCAGCTGGCGCTGCGGGTCCACCGCGATGCCGCCCCAGTTCACCCCGCCGGCCCAGCCCGGCAGCGCGATCGTGCCGTGCACGCTGGGCGGGGTGAACAGGCCTTCCGAACGCAGCCCGGCGATCAGCGCCTCGCATTCGCGGCGCGCGCCCGGCGTCGCCCCCCAGGCATCGGCGGCGGTCAGCGGCGTGTGCCGGGCCAGGCGCAACGCCGGCTCGGGCATCGGCTGGGTCGGCGAGATGCGCTCGCCAGGCACGTCGGTCGCCGGCACCGGCACTTCGCTGATCGGGAACACCGGGCTGCCGTCGCGGCGGTCGAAGGCGAACAGGAAGCCGGTCTTGGTCGCCTGCAGCACCGCCTCGCGCGGCCCCTGCGCGGTCTGCACCGTCGTCAGTACCGGCTGCGAGGCCAGGTCGTAGTCCCACAGGTCGTGATGCACCAGTTGCTGCGCCCACACCCGGCGCCCGCTGTGCAGGTCCAGCGCCACCAGCGAATTCGCATCGCGGTTGTCGCCGAGCCGCTCGCCGCCGTAGTAATCGGGACTGGCCGAGCCGGTCGGCACGTACACCAGCCCCAGCGCCGGATCCACCGCCAGCGGCGCCCAGGCGTTGCCGCCACCGACCGTGGCGGCCTGCTGCGGCTGCCAGCCGGCCGCGGCCGCGGCGGCCGGATCGCGCGGCACCGGATCCCAGCGCCACAACTCGCGCCCGCTGCGCGCGTCGTAGCCGCGCACCACGCCCTGCTCCAGCGCATGCCCGCGGTTGTCGCCGATCGAGCTGCCCACCACCAGCACATCGTCCGCCACCACCGGCGGCGAGGTCACCGCATAGTTGGCCCAGTCATCGCTGGGCCTGTCGTGCACGTCGATCCCGGCATGCAGGTCGATCGTGCCGGCAGCGCCGAACCCGGCGCAGGGCCGGCCGTCGGCAGCGTCCAGCGCGATCAGCCGCGCATCCAGGGTGCCGAACACGATGCGCTCGCGGCACGCCCCTGACGCTGCCTGCGTGTCGCGCCAGAAACTCACCCCGCGCGAGGCCGGATCGCTGTAGTGCTTGCCGCGCGACACCTTGGCGTCGAACGACCACAGTTCGCGGCCGTTGGCCGCATCCAGCGCGAAGGCGATGCCGGTGCCGGTGACCAGGTACATGCGCCCGCCCAGCACCAGCGGGTTGGCCTCGAAGCGGCGCCGTTCCGGATCCGGCAGGCCCGCGCCGAGTTCGCCGGTGCGGAACGACCAGGCGATGCGCAGCCGTCCCACGTTGTCCGGGGTGATCTGGGTCAGCGGCGAATGCTGGCCGCCGCCGGGCGCGCCGGCATAGCTGGGCCAGTCGCCCGGCGCCGCCGCGCAGATCCCGCCGACGCCGAGCGCCAGTCCCGCACCACACATCGCTGCCCGCCATCTGCTGCCCACCGGTACCGCTCCTGTCATCGCTCGAAGGAGCGGCAAGTATGCGTAGCGCCCCTCCGCCCGCCGCGACCAAGGGACGGCGGCGGCCACGGCAGTGACCAATGGCGGTCCCTCAGGGACGACCGGTGCCAGGCAGGGACGCACACTCTCGCAGACAGCCGAATCATGAGGAGCGACGCGGCGAAGATCTGCGCCGCAGCGCCCAGCGGACACATGCCGCCAAGTGCAGCCGCCGCACACCACGCGCAGCGTCTGCAGCCTCAAGCCCCTCTCCCCCCGGCGACCGAAGGAAGTCCCGTGGGAGAGAGGGGTTGGGGTGAGGGTACGGAGGCGAACCACCGCCCAACTGAAAGCAGTAGCGACTCTCCGCCAAACGCTGCGCCACCGAAAAACGCCGGCACAAAAAAAGGGCCCCGCTTTCGCGAGGCCCCGTTCGACGCTGACCGGCATTGCCGCCAGCGAACAGTCGCAGCATGCGGCACCTGAGCGCCGCAGGCCGCAACCGCCGTGTCGCTTACTTCACCAGCGAAGCGATCGCCGCGCCCAGGTCGCCCGGCGAGCGGACGGTCTTGACGCCAGCGGCTTCCATCGCCGCGAACTTGCCGGCAGCGGTGCCCGAACCGCCCGAGGCGATCGCACCGGCGTGGCCCATGCGCTTGCCCGGAGGGGCCGAGGCGCCGGCGATGAAACCGACGACCGGCTTCTTGACGTGGGCCTTGATGTACTCGGCACCGGCTTCCTCGGCGTCGCCGCCGATCTCGCCGACCATGATGATGCCCTGGGTCTGCGGGTCTTCGTTGAACAGCTTGAGGCAGTCGACGAAGTTCAGGCCGTTGATCGGGTCGCCGCCGATGCCGATGACGGTGGACTGGCCCAGGCCGGCAGCGGTGGTCTGCTTCACGGCTTCATAGGTCAGCGTGCCCGAACGCGACACGATGCCGATCTTGCCCGGCATGTGGATGTGGCCCGGCATGATGCCGATCTTGCACTCGCCCGGGGTGATCACGCCGGGGCAGTTCGGCCCGATCAGGGTCACGTCCGGGTGCGACTTCAGCACGTTCTTGACCCGCAGCATGTCCAGCACCGGGATGCCTTCGGTGATGCAGACGATGACCTTGATGCCGGCCGAGGCCGCTTCCAGGATCGCATCGGCCGCGAACGGCGGCGGCACGTAGATCACCGACGCATCGGCGCCGGTGGCGTCGACCGCTTCACGCACGGTGTTGAACACCGGCAGGTTGATGTGGGTGGTGCCGCCCTTGCCCGGGGTCACGCCGCCGACCACCTGGGTGCCGTACTCGACCATCTGGGTCGCGTGGAAAGTCCCCTGCTGGCCGGTAAAGCCCTGCACGATGACCTTCGTATTCTTGTTGATCAAAACAGACATTCGTTTGAGTCCTTGAGAGTTCTGCTATTTGGTCGGCTTCGGAACGATGCGGCATTTCGCGATGCGAAACGCCGCTCAGGCGTACTTCCACAACCCCCGCAACGCCGCTGCGCGGCGCTGCCGCCCCCTTGACTCAAGGGGGCAAGATGGCTCCGTCCCGAACCAGGAATGCGTCAGGCAGCGACGGCTGCGACGACCTTCTTGGCGCCATCGTTGATGTCGTCGGCCGGGGTGATGGCCAGGCCGGATTCGGCCAGCAGCTTCTTGCCCGCCTCGACGTTGGTGCCTTCCAGACGCACCACCACCGGCACCTTGACGTCCACTTCCTTGACCGCGGCGATGATGCCCTCGGCGATCATGTCGCAGCGGACGATGCCGCCGAAGATGTTGACGAAGATCGCCTTGACCTTGTCCGAGGACAGGATCAGCTTGAACGCCTCGGTCACGCGTTCCTTGGTGGCGCCGCCGCCGACATCCAGGAAGTTGGCCGGCGAACCGCCGTTGAGCGCGATCACGTCCATGGTGGCCATGGCCAGACCGGCGCCGTTGACCATGCAGCCGATGTTGCCGTCCATGGTCACGTAGTTCAGGTCGTACTCGCTGGCGCGCACTTCGGCCTCGTCTTCCTGGGTCTTGTCGCGCATGGCGGCCAGATCCTTGTGGCGGAAGGTGGCGTTGTCGTCGGAGTTGACCTTGCCGTCGAGCGCGTACAGGTCGCCGCTGTCCAGGATCGCCAGGGGGTTCAGTTCGACCAGCGCCAGGTCCTTTTCGTTGAACAGGGTGTACAGGCCGCCCATGATCTTGGCCAGCTGGTTGGCTTGCTTGGCGTTGAGGCCGAGCTTGAAGCCGATCTCGCGCGCCTGGTAGGGCTGCAGGCCTTCGACGAAGTTCACGTTGAGGGTCTGGATCTTCTCGGGGGTCTCGGCTGCAACCTGCTCGATGTCCACGCCGCCTTCCGACGAGGCGATATAGGTGATCGACTGGGTGCCGCGGTCCACCAGCACCGACAGGTACAGTTCCTTGGCGATCTCGCCGGCCTCGGTGACCAGCACCAGGCTGATCGGCAGGGCCACGCCAGCGGACTGGTAGGTTTCCATCGAGGTGCCGAGCATCTTGGCCGCAGCGGCCTTGACGTCGTCGGTGGTCTTGCAGAACTTCACGCCGCCGGCCTTGCCGCGGCCGCCCGCGTGGATCTGGGCCTTGACCATCCAGGGGCCATTGCCCAAGGCATTGGCCGCTTCGACGGCTTCTTCGGGCGTGGACGCGACGCGTCCGGCCGGGACCGGGATGCCGTAGTCGGCAAACAGTTGTTTCGCCTGGTATTCGTGGAAATTCATGCGTCACCGTGGGAAGAGGAACGACCGTCCCGCAGCGATCCGGGCCCGGAAGGGCGGCCGGAATGGTACGGACGGGCCGCATATTGTGGCCGACCCTGGGCGGCGGCGCAAAAGCGCCGGTCCGGGCGCCGCCGCGGACGGCCCTGCGGACCCGGCCAGGCGCCGTCGCGACGCGGCTGGGGCGGTACCGCGCAGCCCGTCCCCGGCCATGCCGCGGCAGCGGCCGGCGTGCCCCTGCCATCGCATTCCCCGGCGCGACGCCTATACTCGCGCCGTCCGTCGCCTGGCTGGAGTCCGGCTTGCCCACAAGCGCCTCGCTCATCGACCGCATCGAATCCATCCCGCGCCGCGAGCTGTATTTCTTCGCGCTGTACCGGGTGCTGGTGGCCGGACTGATCGCCGCGCTGGTGTTCAGCCCGTTGAGCGTGCTGGTCGGCGCGCCGCGCTTCCCGCAACTCGCGGTCGGGCTGGCCGGCGCCTACCTGCTGGTGGCGCTGCTGCTCCTGCTGTGGGGCCGCAACGAACGCCACCTGATCCCGATCGTGTTCTGCAGCGCGACCGCGGACATCGCCGCGGCCACCCTGGCCGCGCACGCGCTGCCGGCGGCCAGCGCCGGCATCGCGATGATGCTGCTGTTCAATGTCGCCGCCGCAGCAATGCTGCTGCCACTGCGCTACGGCTTCGGCGTCGCCTTGACCGCGGCCGCGGCGACCCTGCTGGAATACCTGTGGACCTCGCTGGACGGCGGCGAGAGCACCCGCAGCCTGGCCGAACTGGCCATGTTCGCCACCAGCTACCTGGCGGTGTCCTACATCTGCTACCAGATCGGGCAGCGCGCGCGCAGCAGCCAGACGCTGGCCGACCGGCGCGGCGCCGAAGTGGCCAATCTCTACGAAATCAACGAGTTGATCATCCGCCGCATGCGCACCGGGGTGCTGGTGGTGGACGCGCAGAACCGCGTCACCCTGGCCAACGAGGCCGCCTCGGCCCTGCTCGGCGACGCCGACGGCAACAGCGCCAGCGGCCGCCTGGACCTGCTCAGCGCCGCGCCGGAGCTGGGCAAACGGCTGCAGCGCTGGCGCAACGGCTGGAACCAGGAAGAGACCCCGCTGCAGCTGTCGCCGGACCAGCCCGAGGTGCAGCCGCGCTTCGCCCGGCTGCTGATGGAAGGCGACCTGACCCTGGTGTTCCTGGACGATGCGACCGTGGTGTCGCGGCGCGCCGAATCGCTGACCCTGTCGGCGCTGGGCCGCTTCTCGGCCAGCCTGGCGCACGAGATCCGCAACCCGCTGGCCGCGATCAGCTACGCCTCGCAGCTGCTCGAGGAGTCGCCGGCGATCGGCGATGCCGATCGCCGCCTGCTGCAGATCATCCACATGCAGTGCCAGCGCACCAACGGCATCGTCGAGAGCGTGCTGGGGCTGGCCCGGCGCGAGCGCTCCAATCCGGAGAACCTGGACCTGGGCGTGTTCGTGCGCCGCTTCGTGCTGGAATACCGGCAGACCCTGTCGATCGAGACCGACAGCCTGGAAGCGATCCTCGCCCCGCAGCCGGTGCACGCGCTGGTCGATCCCAAGCACCTGCACCAGATCCTCAGCGCGCTGGTGCACAACGCGCTCAAGTACGGGCGGGTGATGGAGGAACCGGCGCGGGTGCGGCTGCGCGTGGCGATGCAGGAACGCAACGCCATCGTCGATGTCATGGACCGCGGCCCCGGCATTCCCGAGTCGGTCGCCGCGCAGCTGTTCCGCCCGTTCTTCACCACCTCCGAGCACGGCACCGGGCTGGGCCTGTATATCGCCCGCGAACTGTGCCGGGCCAACCAGGCGCGCCTGGAATACGTCCCGGTGCCGGCCGGCGGCGCCTGCTTCCGCGTAGTCCTGCCTGGTCCGCACACCATGCTCTCCGGCTGAGACGCACGTCGCCGAAGACCCTGCCGCGTCGATAATTTGGCGCTCCCCCCGCACCTGGGCTATCTTTTCCGCACATGAACGAAACCCGAAGCGCCCTGGTCGTCGACGACGAGCGCGACATCCGCGAGCTGCTGGTGCTGACCCTGGGCAGGATGGGGCTGCGCATCAGCACCGCCGCCAACCTCGCCGAAGCCCGCGAACTGCTGGCCAGCAATCCCTACGACCTGTGCATCACCGACATGCGCCTGCCCGACGGCAACGGCATCGAACTGGTCAGCGAGATCGCCCGCCACTACCCGCGCACGCCGGTGGCGATGATCACCGCCTTCGGCAGCATGGACCTGGCGGTGGAAGCGCTGAAGGCCGGCGCCTTCGACTTCGTCAGCAAGCCGGTGGACATCCACGTGCTGCGCGGCCTGGTCAGGCACGCGCTGGAACTCAACAACAGCGAACGCGCCGCGCCGCCGGCGCCGCCGCCGGAACAGGCCAGCCGCCTGCTCGGCGCCTCGGCGGCGATGGACGTGCTGCGCGCCACCATCGCCAAGGTCGCGCGCAGCCAGGCGCCGGTCTACATCCTCGGCGAGTCCGGGGTCGGCAAGGAGCTGGTCGCGCGCACCATCCACGAGCAGGGCGCGCGCGCGGCCGGGCCATTCGTGCCGGTCAACTGCGGCGCGATCCCGGCCGAACTGATGGAAAGCGAGTTCTTCGGCCACAAGAAAGGCAGCTTCACCGGCGCCCATGCCGACCAGGCCGGCCTGTTCCAGGCCGCGCACGGCGGCACCCTGTTCCTGGACGAAGTCGCCGAGCTGCCGTTGCCGATGCAGGTCAAGCTGCTGCGCGCGATCCAGGAGAAGTCGGTGCGCCCGGTCGGTGCCTCGATCGAGGTGCCGACCGACGTGCGCATCCTGTCGGCCACGCACAAGGACCTGGCCGACCTGGTCGCCGACGGCCGCTTCCGCCACGACCTGTACTACCGCATCAACGTGATCGAATTGCGCGTGCCGCCACTGCGCGACCGCGGCGGCGACCTGCCGCAACTGGCCGCGGCGATCCTGGCGCGGCTGGCCAAGAGCCATGGCCGGGTCACCCCGCTGCTGTCGCCGTCGGCGCTGGACGCGCTGAACCGCTACGCCTTCCCTGGCAACGTGCGCGAACTGGAGAACATCCTCGAGCGCGCCCTGGCGATGGCCGAGGACGACCAGATCAGCGCCGCCGACCTGCACCTGCCGCAGCCCGGCAACAGCGCCCGCGCCGCCGCCGAAGCCGCCCCCGCGCTGCCGCCCGGCGTGGTCGACATCGACCCGACCTCCTCCGCCCTGCCCTCCTACATCGAGCAGCTCGAGCGCGCCGCGATCCAGAAGGCGCTGGAAGAGAACCGCTGGAACAAGACCCGCACCGCGGCGCAGCTCGGCATCACGTTTCGTGCGCTGCGCTACAAGCTCAAGAAGTTGGGGATGGAGTAGGAGAGCTGGGATTGGGGAGTCGGGATTGGGGATTCGTAAAAGCAACGGCGTCCCATTCCTCTCCTAATTCGGCCTGGTAGGAGCCAGATCGGGGATGGGGGAGCCGCGGCTCCACTCTTACGAATCCCCAATCCCGAATGCCGAATCCCGGCCTTTCAGTCCTTGGTAACGCGATTGATCTCAGCCAGACTGGTGATGCCGGCGCGCGCCTTGATCAGCGCCGACTGGCGCAGGTCCTTGACCCCGATCTTCTGCGCCGCATCGGCGATGTCCATCGCGTTGCCGCCCTGCAGCACAATGGCCGCGATCTCGTCGTTCATCGGCATCACCTGATAGATGCCGGTGCGGCCCTTGTAGCCCTCGGTGCATTCGTCGCAGCCCACCGCCTCGTACAGCTGGATGCCGGCGGCGATTTCGGCCTCGGTAAAGCCTTCCTTCAACAGCGCGTTCTCCGGCATGGACGGGGCCAGCCGCTTGCAGTTGTTGCACAGCCGCCGCGCCAGGCGCTGCGCGATCACCAGCGTCACCGAGCTGGTGATGTTGTACGGCGCGATGCCCATGTTCATCAGGCGCGCGATGGTCTGCGGCGCATCGTTGGTGTGCAGCGTGGACAGCACCATGTGGCCGGTCTGCGCCGCCTTGATCGCGATCTCGGCGGTTTCCAGGTCGCGGATTTCGCCGACCATGATGATGTCCGGATCCTGGCGCAGGAACGAGCGCAGCGCCACGGCGAAGGTCATGCCGCGCTTGTTGTTCTGCTGCACCTGGTTGACCCCGGGCAGGCGGATTTCCACCGGGTCTTCGGCGGTGGAGATGTTGCGGGTATCGTCGTTGAGGATGCCCAGCGCGGTGTACAGCGACACCGTCTTGCCCGAACCGGTCGGACCGGTCACCAGCACCATGCCGTACGGCTTGTGGATCGCGTCCAGGAACAGCTTCTGCTGCTCCGGCTCGTAGCCGAGCTTGTCGATGCCCAGCTTGGCCGCGCTGCCGTCGAGGATACGCAGCACGATCTTCTCGCCGAACAGCGTCGGCAACGTGCTGACGCGGAAGTCGATCTGCTTGCTCTTGGACAGGTTGAGCTTGATGCGCCCGTCCTGCGGCACGCGCTTCTCGGCGATGTCCAACTGCGACATCACCTTCAACCGCGCCGCGATGCGCTGGTTGAGCTTGACCGGCGCCTTGGCCACACTCTTGAGCAGGCCATCGATGCGCAGGCGCACCCGGTAATCGTCCTCGTACGGCTCGAAATGGATGTCCGAGGCGCCGCGGCGGATCGCATCGACCAGCATCTTGTTCACGAACTTGACCACCGGCGTGTCATCGCCCTTGGCATCGACGCCGGTATCGCCGCCGCCGCCCATGTCCTCGTCGCCGGCACCGACCTCGAGGTTGCCCATGCCCTCATCATCGTCGCCCAAGCTGTTGCCGATCGCATCGTTGCTCGCCTGCCACTGCTCCAGCGTGCGCCGGATCTGGTCCTCGTCGACCAGGATCGGCTCCACCGTCAGATTGGTATGGAACTTGATGTCATCCAGCGCCCGGGTCTGGGTCGGATTGCTGACCCCCACGAACAGCCGGTTGCCGCGCTTGAACAGCGGCAGCACCTGATGCTTCTGCAGCAACTCCTCGCTGACCAGCTTCATCGCGTTCTGGCTGGCATCGAACACCGACACGTCCAGCAGCGGCATCCCGAACTCGACCGCATTGGCGGCCGCCAGCTGCGCTGCGGTGACCAGCTTCTTCTCGGAAAACCACTGCGGCAGCGGGATCTTGGCCTCGGCGGCATGCGCCATGGCGGTCCGCGCGACAGTCTCTTCCAGTGCGCCGTCCTGGACCAGGCGGCGTGCGATGCCGGTGATGCCGACCAGGTTGGCCGAGACAGCTGCGTTCATGTGAAAAGCCCCCATTCTTACCGACCAAAGATACTTCAATTCCAACGCAACCGCCTCTGGCGCAGCTACACAGCCGGCGTTGCCGCCATACGCCATGAATCCGGCCGCGACTGCGACTAACATAGCGAACGGGGAACTAGGGGTCGACCTTGGACAAGATCAGCATCATCCTGCCGGCGAAGAACGAGGTAGCCGGTCTGGCGCGTACGCTGCCCCGGCTGCGCGAGGAAATGCCGGGCGCCGAGATCATCGTCGTCGACGATGGCTCGACCGACGCGACGGCGCAGGTGGCGCGCGACCAAGGCGCCCGAGTCATTAGCAGTCCTTACTCGATGGGCAATGGCGCGGCGATTAAGCGCGGAGCGCGGGCCGCGAGCGGCGACATCCTGGTGTTCATGGATGCGGACGGACAGCACGACCCGGGCGACATCCAAAAACTGTTAGGCATGCTCGGCCAAGGCTACGACATGGTCGTCGGCGCACGCGACAGCAGCGGTCAGGCCAGTGTGCATCGCGGCCTCGCCAACCGCTTCTACAACTGGCTGGCGAGCCGCATGACCGGCTTCGAGGTGAAAGATCTCACCTCAGGCTTTCGCGCCGTCCGCGCAAACAGATTTCGCGAATTCCTGCACCTGCTCCCGAACGGGTTCAGCTACCCCACTACTAGCACCATGGCGTTCTTCCGTAGCGCCTATCCGGTCGCCTATGTGCCGATCCCCGTCGCCAAGCGCGTTGGTAACGGCAGTCATATCCGCCCCATGAAGGACGGCATCCGCTTCCTGCTGATCATCTTCAAGATCGCCACGTTGTATTCGCCGCTGAAGCTGTTCGTCCCGGTCTCGATGGCGTTCTTCGCCCTTGGACTCACCTACTATGGCTACACCTTCGCAACGATGCACCGATTCACCAACATGAGCACACTGTTATTCAGCGCCGCGGTGATCATTTTTTTGATCGGGTTGATTTCCGAACAAATAACCAATCTGACGTATCGACGTGACGCCTGAACTCGCCACATCAGGCTCAGGCACACGGAAGCCATGAACTATTCGTCATTGCTTGGAATATCGGCTCCCGAATTCGGTTGGACTCCTCCGATCCGTTATCTGTTGCGACGTGCCAGAATTCTCGCACTGGCGAGAGGACTTCCAAACGGGAACCTGCTTGAAGTAGGTTGCGGCGCTGGCGCTTTACTCTGCGACTTCTCTCGCCTTGGCTTCAAAGCAACGGGACTGGAAACATCAGAGCAAGCGCTGGCCACGGCAAGAGAGATCGCCGTACTGGATGGCGGACACCACCAAATTGCTTCGGAAGCCCATGATGCATGGACAGGCTCTTTTGATGTCGTTTGTGCGTTCGACGTATTGGAGCATATCGAAAATGATGCAGCAGCTATTGATAATTGGATAAAGTGGGTATCGCCAGGGGGAATATTGCTGCTTTCTGTCCCAGCACACCAGCAACGCTGGGGGGCTGGAGACATCTGGGCAGGCCACTGGCGCAGATACGAACGCCCCATTCTTACCCACCTACTCGAATCGCACGGTCTAAACATTACCCATCTAGAATGCTATGGCTTCCCGCTAGCCAATCTCACAGAATGGGCAGGTGAATTCACCTATCAAAAGATGCTTGATAAGCGAGGCACTTTCTCGAAGAAAATGGCAACGGATTCAAGCGGCGTCGATAGGCGCAGCTATTCGCGCCTTTCCAAAATTATCGCATCAGCACCAGGAAGGCTCGCAATGCGCGCCGCAATGGCTGCACAGTTTGCTGCGAAAAATACCGACTGGGGTAGCGGCTACCTTGTAGCCGCAAAAAAGTCATGAATACCGTTTGGCGCTGGGGTTCAAGGTTGCTGACGGCAGCGTTGGCGCTGTATGTGATCGTGTTTGCTGCAGGAACTCTACAACTGCAGACAATAAAGGACGCACTCTCCAACATTCACATTCTAATCGGCACGCTCGCAGCTACCTTGTGCTATACACTAATCTATCCATTGACTGGATGGGCTTGGCATAAACTGCTACTCAGACAAGAAGAGCAGTATTCCGCGATCACTCTTACCAGAATTATTGGCCTAACCCAAATCGCAAAGTATATTCCAGGCAACATAGCGCAACACGTCTCTCGCGCAGCCCTTTCTTTAAAGATCGGCATAACACCCAAGTCCTACATTGCCAGCGCAGGACAAGAAGCGATTCTCACCGTGGGTGCCAGCCTCTGCATAGGGACTGTTGCGCTAGCGGCGTCGCAATCCGGCATGAATCTTCTTAGAACACAGGGATATTCCGCACCATTTTATATGCTTACCGGCGCATCTCTTATAGGCACGATGCTGCTCTGTATCGACCTGCCTGCAAAATCGCTCTGTCGCAGTAATCGTTGGTCTGTACGGATGCTAGGCAAGATGGGCGGCCTTCCTGGGCCGGCCACTGCACTCACAGCGCTTGCTGCATACGCGACTAATTTCTTTGCAGTGGGAATTGGGATATGGCTTCTTAGCCGAACACTGGGACTTGACGAGGAAATCGACCTGCCACTGGCCACCGCAGCTTTCGCGCTTTCATGGACTCTCGGCTTCCTCGCACCAGGCGCGCCTGCCGGATTGGGGGCACGAGAGGGCATCATGCTTCTTATACTCGAAGGTCACGGCAACCACGAGCAAATCTTGCTGCTTGTTCTACTAACCAGAACGTCAAGCATGGTGGGCGATCTAGCGGTCTTCCTACTATCTCTTGTCACGAGTCGGGGACAGCAAAGCGGCGTCTCGATCTCGTGAAGCCTTGCAAGCCACACGTAAGTGGCCGTGATGTACTCCATATCGAATGATGTCGGTCTGCGCATGATCGCCCCCTTCTCGACTGCTCGTAGAATCGTCGTTGCTGGCGTCTCGCTTCGCGGAAGCGGATATCCCAATGCCTGGAACACTTTGCGCATCCTGCGTGAGCAAGGTGTTGCTATCTTGGAATGCGGCGAGTGGCTTCCTGAAGACTTCCATCTATGGAAACTGACACGGATACCGCGTTGGCGAGCCGCATTCGCGATCATGAAGCTGATTAGCGGCAATGCAATTTCCGCCATTCGCCTTCTTATGCATCGTGGTCGGGACGACATCATCTACGTTCCCTATCCAGGTATATTTTTACTCTGGGCTCTGTCGTGGCTTCCACTGCGCTGGCGCCCAGCCTGCACATGCGACGCATACATTACTGTTTGGGATTCACTGTACCAAGATAGGGAAATCGGCGGCAAAATCACCAGTCGAGTCTCCAAACTGCTACTGCGGATTGAGTCACGCGCACTCCGCGCCGCGACACGCGTCGTCGTCGATACGACAGCCAACGCAGATCATATTGCCACGACGTTCGGCTTGGACAGGCATCGCGTTTACGCCCTACCACTCGCAACCGATGATGCGTTAATAATGCCGCAAATTCGCCCAGCTCAGACTCGGACGACAGACCACCCCATTCGAGTGCTATTTTTCGGCACCTTCGTCCCCTTGCAAGGTACTACGAAGATTGCACAAGCACTCGACCTGCTACGTGATCGCATAGACCTCGAATTTATCGTACTCGGAGATGGACAGACGGCAGTGGCAGCTGAGCCTTACTTATTGAACCATCCTGGCGTGACGTGGCTACGCGATTGGCTACCGATCGAGGAACTCAAACGGCGGGTCAATGAGTCAGATATCTGCCTAGGCATCTTCGGCGGCGAAGGCAAAGCCTCGCGCGTACTACCTTTTAAACTATATATTGCAATGGCAGCTGGCAAACCGATCGTCACGCAGCAACTTTATGGCTTACCCGACGGCTGCCCACCAATTCCAGCCCACTTTACTTCTGCGACCCCCCTGGCAATTGCCGAGGGAATTTTATCTTTGGCCGAAAATGTCCAACTTCGCAACGAGCTAGGAGAGAGAGCCCGCATCTATTACATCCAGCATCTCGGACAGGAAAATATCGCATCACGATGGCAAGAATGGGTGCGCTCGACGGACAACTAGCCATAAACCAAGCCTGCTAGCTTTTAATCTGGCACAGCGAAGATTTGCGCCCCCTCCCCCAGCGAAAGGCAAAACATTTTCAACCACTCAGGACATTCGAATAGTAAGGACAAACAACGTGCGCCTGAGCGCCACTCCCATCTGGTGCAACAATATTATATGCCTAAAGCGATGCAGCATTTACGAGCCACTTAGAGCCTTCAATACCTCAACAACATCACCTCCGGATTTACAGCCATAACACTCGCTGAAATCCATATATTTATTGCAGCGCCTGCGCTAACTTACTTCGCGAGGCTACACATGGTGCCAGAGCTCGCGCTTCACCAAAGCGCTCCTGCCTGACAAGAGAAGAGGTCACTCGCAGACCATAGCCAGGATCGTCTTTTCTTATTTTTATTGCCGCGCAATATTCTCGAGCAGCCAAGGAAAAATCGCGCAATACCCTACCAGCATAATCCGCATAGAGAATATGCGCCTCAAAAGAGCTCGGCTGCCGCGTTACATATATCTCACTGATCTCCTGCAACTTGTCATCCGCTATTGGAACACCCTCCATGCGCTCACTATGCAGCGTATAAAAAGCGCTAAATTCCTGGGGACCCAATGCTTGATTTTTGAACTTATCTCTTATGCGAACCCACCATTCCGACTCCACAGGCTGTCCAAGTTTTATTTTTGTTAAAATTATGGCCTGCTCGGGAAGAGGGGATGAACGAGGCAGCGCGGCTGCCCTTTTCAACTCAGCCATGGCCAGCGCATAATAAAAGGAATAAACATCCCCCCCGGACCTCTGAAGATATATTGTCGCCAACTCATAGGCTGCACGCGCAGAATTCTTATTGTCAATCGTCGCCGAATTCGCAAAAAGCAGAGGACTGCCCCAAATTGCACTGCGGAGCAAGGTAGTAAATGCAAAGCCCATCAACAAGGCTATGACAAGTGAAAAGGCGACTATGCGCTGTCCAGAATCAATCATCCATCGCATGAGAGATGCGATCACCAGCAACGGGGCTAACAGAGCAAAATAGTTGCGATGTTCGAAAACAAGCTCAAGCGCAATGGGGGCGCTTGTGACCGCATGGGATGCAAAAAAGAATCCAATCGCGACGGATACCAATGGCAGGTGCTTGCGCGTCAATACCGCCAAGAGAAGCAGAGCAATCAGTAGCGTAAGGCCCGCAAGCGTTGTCCAAGGAGCCAACAACCCTCGCGATGGCAAAAAATCGTCGTGATAGAAGGTCAAATTGCTCGGGGACGGCCAAATCATCCAATACAGATACATGGGAAGAGCACGGAACTGGCTCATGACGCGCTCCCACATGGTGAAGTCTCGCAGGCTGAACTGTTCCGCGGCGCGTGGCAAAACAAACCACACGAATACAAGCACTCCTGCAGAGAACAGCCCCGCGTAGGCCACCTTAATGGAAGCAGAAACAGTTCGATTACTCGCACTAAAACGCAGCAATACCAACTCTATAACAAAGGTATAAAGCGGAAACTGAGCGGCATTTTCCTTGGCCAATAGCCCTAACAGACAGGCCATACCACCTGCCAGAAACAATGGCCAGGACCTTATGCCCACGACTTGCTTGTTCCTAGCATAAATATAAACCACGAGCGAAAGCAAAGTAAAAGTGTGCCCAAGCAGCTCCATTCGCTGCACGACATAAAGTACCGATGAAACCTGCAGGGGATGCAACCCCCAAGCCAAGGCAATTGCAAGAGCATACCAATCTCTAGCTCTTTTCTGAAGCGAAGGCCAAGCGAGTTGGAGCAACTGGCGCAGCAACCAGCCTAGCAAAAAAATATTCAAACAATGAATAAAGAGATTGCCGACCTTGAATGCGGATGCGTTCATGCCGTGCAACCAGTAACTTAACGCCAAGCTTATAGTTGAAACAGGACGACCGTACGGGCCTCCATATGCCCTTGCCGCTGTCAACAGGCCTTCCAGCGTCAATTGTTTGAGCTGGATATGCTGATTTGATACAACAGCTTGAAAGTCGTCGAACAGGAAACCACCACTCAGGCCAGGGATGAATGCAGCGCATGCCACAAGGGCGACGCACAGAGCACACCCAAAATAGCGGAGCGAACTCATTCGCTACGGCTTCGACGTGAGTAGATGCTAAGCATAGTTTTCCTCAAGAAGACTAAATAACCTTACAACCGATGGGCGCATATCGGGCGTCTACTGTGGTGCCGCAACTCCAGACGTCATTAGCACCCAAATCCCATCGAATGACCTCGCCGTTCACGCCGCTGGAGCCGGCCATATTGCACGAAATCGCAGGTTCGGCCGCGCCCCCAGTTGGGGCATACACATTGATACGACTGCATCGCACAGTAGAGGCATGCATACCCAGCCGATCATTGGTGTAACTCGAATCATCCGCCCCCTGGCTGATGAGCGTCTCGTAACTTACCTTACCAATCGTAATTTCGTCCAGCGCGCTCGCCACCTGTGTGCGCGCCACGTAACCTTGATAGAGCGGCATCGCAATTGCCGCCAAAATGGCAATGATCGCGATCACCATCATTAACTCTATCAGAGAGAAGCCTTGCTTTTTATTCACAGGGATGGCCACTCAAGAAAAATACTGAGAACATTTAATCCCACTCAAGAAAAACCCCGCATAAAGCGGGGCTTTTCCAACATCGGAATCGATGCGTATTTTATTAGGTGCAACCGGTCGGCTTGTACTTGGCTTCCAAGTCACCGCCATTGCAAGTCCACATACCGCTGTCATCGCGGGTCAAGGTAATGATCTTACCCTGAATTTTGCTCGCATTACCCTTCAGGGCGCAGGCGATAGTGGTATCAGTTACAGAGATCGTGCAGCGTGCAGTGCTGGCTTGCAGACCAATCTGTTCAGGCGTAGCGAGAGTGCTGCCATCGTTCTTTTTGACTTCGAACTGAGTCTTGCCCGGAGTAACTTCGGCCAGACCGGCGGTCGCCTGCGACTTGGCAACATAGTCCTGATACATCGGCAGCGCGATGGCCGCCAGGATGGCGATGATCGCGACGACGATCATCAGTTCGATCAGGGTAAAGCCCTGCTGCTTCTTCATGGTGAATCCCCTAGAGATGGTGTGTAAGTTGGCAGACACTCGGCCCGCGGAGCTTGCTACCCCTCGAGCGCCGCGCGGCAGAGCGCCACGTGCGGGTGATACAAGCAGGCCGCGTGCCAACTTCCTCACGCGCCCCCCCCTGTTCCCCAGGCGGCATGATGCCTCATCGAATGCCGCCTAGCATGGGCAAACGAAGAATTTGCGACGGGCCTTCCTCCCTGTCCGAATGTGTCACAAAGTGACGCAAAACGTCACATCGGCGGAATTTGGGCTTTCCCCGCCCCGGCCGCGTTCCCGCCCATTGACCACGGATGCCAGACGCCTCAGAAACCGATACCATGCCGTGCATGTCCACCTGGGGATGGCTGGACGGGGAGCCCACCTGATGTCCGCAACTCGTAGCGCAGTATCCAAAGAACCCGTCGCCCGCAATACCAGCCAGCAGGTGCCGTTTGTCTGGGAAGGGACGGACAAGCGCGGCGTCAAGATGAAGGGCGAGCAGACGGCCAAAAATGCCAATTTGTTACGGGCAGAATTGCGCCGCCAGGGCATTACGCCATCGGTGGTCAAGCCGAAGCCCAAACCTCTCTTTGGCTCTACTGGCAGCAAAATCACTCCCAAGGACATTGCCTTCTTCAGCCGCCAGATGGCGACCATGATGAAGTCGGGCGTGCCGATCGTGGGATCGCTGGAGATCATCGCCAGCGGGCACAAGAACCCGCGCATGAAAAAAATGGTGGATCAGATCCGCACTGATATCGAAGGCGGCTCATCGCTCTATGAATCAATCAGCAAGCACCCGATCCAGTTCGACGAGCTCTACCGCAACCTGGTCAAGGCAGGCGAAGGTGCCGGCGTGCTCGAAACCGTACTGGAGACGGTTGCTGCCTACAAGGAAAATATTGAAGCACTGAAGGGCAAAATCAAGAAGGCCTTGTTCTATCCGGCCATGGTCATGGCGGTCGCGCTGCTTGTCAGCTCGATCCTGCTGGTTTGGGTGGTGCCGCAGTTCGAAGATGTGTTCAAGGGCTTTGGTGCAGAATTGCCGGCGTTCACTCAAATGATCGTTGCTGCTTCCAAGTTCATGGTCGCCTATTGGTGGGTACTGCTGATTGTCATCATTGGAAGCATCGGCGGCTTCATCTTTGCCTACAAGCGCTCGCCATCAATGCAACACGGCATGGACCGCCTGATCCTGAAGGTGCCGATCATCGGTCAGATCATGCACAACAGCTCGGTGGCGCGCTTCGCGCGAACGCTCGCTGTGACCTTTCGCGCCGGCGTGCCATTGGTGGAAGCGCTGGACATCGTCGCGGGCGCCACTGGCAATAGCGTGTACGAGAAATCCGTATTGCGCATGCGAGACGACGTCTCGGTAGGCTACCCGGTCAACGTAGCGATGAAGCAAACCAACCTGTTTCCGCACATGGTCATCCAGATGACCGCGATCGGCGAAGAGGCCGGTGCGCTGGATGCGATGCTGTTCAAGGTGGCCGAGTACTTCGAGCAGGAAGTGAACAATGCGGTGGATGCGTTGAGCAGCCTGATCGAGCCGCTGATCATGGTGTTCATTGGTACCATCGTCGGCGGCATGGTGATCGGCATGTATCTGCCCATCTTCAAGCTGGCCTCCGTCGTTGGATAAGCATTAATGGCATTTCTCGATCAACACCCCGGCCTCGGCTTTCCCGCCGCGGCGGGGCTGGGCTTGCTGGTAGGCAGTTTCCTGAACGTGGTGATCCTGCGCCTGCCCAAGCGCATGGAGTGGCAGTGGAAGCGCGATTCGCGCGAGATCCTGGAGCTGCCGGACATCTACGATCCGCCGCCGCCCGGGATCGTGGTCGAGCCGTCGCACTGCCCGCACTGCAAGCACAAGCTGTCCTGGTACGAGAACATTCCGCTGTTCAGCTGGCTGGCCTTGCGCGGCAAGTGCCGGCATTGCCATGCGCCGATCTCGATCCAGTACCCGCTGGTGGAGATGCTGACCAGCCTGCTGGTGGTCGCCAGCGTCTGGCGCTTCGGCTTCGGTTGGCAGGGGTTCGGCGCGATCGTGTTCAGTTGCTTCCTGGTGGCGATGTCGGGGATCGACCTGCGCACCCGCTTGTTGCCGGACCAGCTGACCCTACCGCTGATGTGGCTCGGCCTGGTCGGCAGCATGGACAATCTGTACATGCCGGCCAAGCCGGCGCTGCTCGGCGCGGCGGTCGGCTATGTGTCGTTGTGGTCGGTGTGGTGGCTGTTCAAGCAGATCACCGGCAAGGAAGGCATGGGCCATGGCGACTTCAAGCTGCTGGCGGCCATCGGCGCCTGGTGCGGACTGAAGGGCATCCTGCCGACGATCCTGATCTCCTCGCTGGTCGGCGCGGTGCTCGGCTCGATCTGGCTGGCAGCCAAGGGCCGCGACCGGGCCACGCCCATTCCGTTTGGCCCGTATCTGGCCATCGCCGGCTGGATCGTGTTCTTCTGGGGCACGGAAATCATCGACACCTATATGCGCTGGTCCGGGCTGCGCTGAGCGGAGCGGCGCGGTGAGCGATTTCATCGTCGGCCTCACCGGCGGCGTGGCCTCCGGCAAGAGCGAACTGAGCCGCCGCTTCGAGGCCAAGGGCATCGTCGTGGCCGATGCCGACGTGGCAGCCCGCGCGATCGTCGCGCCCAGGCATCCGGCGCTGGCGCAGATCGTGGCCCGATTCGGTACGCAGATCCTGCGCGAGGATGGCAGCCTCGATCGCGCCGCGTTGCGCCAACACATCTTCGAAGATCCAGTGGCACGCCGCGACCTGGAGGCGATCACGCACCCGGCGATTCGCACGCTGATGCAGCAGGCATGCCGCGAGGCCGCCAGCCCCTATGCCGTGGCGGCGATTCCACTGTTGACCGAAGTAGGTGCGCGCGTCGCGTATCCGTGGCTTGACCGGATCGTGGTGGTCGATGCGCCAGAAGCGTTGCAGCATGCGCGCCTGATGCAGCGCGACGGCATCACCGCCGAGCTGGCGCAGCGGATGATTGCCGCGCAGGCCACACGCGCGGCGCGGCTGGCGATCGCCGACGATGTGGTGGTGAACGATGGCGACGCCGAGCGGCTGCAGGATGCGGTGGATGCGCTGGATCGGCGCTGTCGCGCGTTGGCGGCGGCGAAGATCGGCTAGGCGTTTCTGATACGGCCGCGCGCTTTTGTAGGAGCGGCTTCAGCCGCGACAGGCTCTCCAGGGAATGTCTGTCGCGGCTGAAGCCGCTCCTACAATTGCAATAGCCGGCAGAATCCGAATGCGTTCGGCAATCTCGCGGCGCTACCTCAACCAGCCGCCGGCCTGAACCACAGCGTCGCCACCACGCCCTTGGACACGCCCGGGCGCACGTTGACCTGCCAGCCGTACAGATCGCACAGGCGGCTGACGATCGACAGGCCGATGCCGCCGCCCTGCGAGTGTCCGGCGTGGGTGCCGCGGTAGCCGCGCTGGAACAGTTTGGCGGCGTCTTCCGCGCTCAGGCCTGGGCCGGAGTCGATCACCTGCACCGCATCGCTCAGCACCCGCACCACCACCTGGCCTTCCTGGGTGTACTTGACCGCATTGCCGATCAGGTTGCCCAGCGCTACCGACAGCGCCGACTCCGGTGCGTCGATGGTCAGGTTGCGCTCGCCTTCCAGCAACAGTTGCAGCGGCTTGCCGCCCAGTTGCGCGCGGTGCGATTCGATCAGTTGCTCGGCGACCTTGGCCACGTTGCTGTTGCCCTGCCCACGCTCGTTGCGCGACAGCAGCAGCAACGAGCCGATCAGGTCGCTGCATTGCTGTTCGGCGCGCTGGATGCGCTGCAAGCGCTGCAACACCTTCTCGTCGAGATTGGGACGGGTCAGCAGCAGTTCGGTGGCGCCGCGGATCACCGCCAGCGGCGTGCGCAGTTCGTGGCTGACGTCGGCGTTGAACTCGCGGTCGCGCTGCACGACTTCGGTGAGCCGGCCCGAATAGTCGTCCAGCGCCTCGGCCAGCTGGCCGACTTCGTCGTCGGGAAAATGCGGCGCCAGCGGCTTGGGATCACTGCTGCCGCGGTAGGCGCGCAGCCGCGCAGCCAGATCGGAGACCGGGCGCATCACCCGCGACGCCGACCACCAGCCGATCACCAGCGACAGCGCACTGAACACCAGTACCGACAGGATCAGGGTGCGATTGAGCTGCACCTCGCCCTGGATGGTCTGGGTCATGTCGTAGGCGAGGAAGAACCACACCTCCGGCGTCTTGCGCACGGCGATCTTGTAGGAGAACGGCTTGCCCGATTCGTCGCGCCCGGAGACGGTGTGGATGCCGTCGGAGAAGTTGTACCACTCCGGCTGCTCGCGCTTGAGCGCCTCAAAACGGTCGCTCTTGACCACCCGGCCCACCATCTGCTGCACCGGCAGATCGGGATTGGGATTCTTGGAGGGTTCGGAAAAATACCGGTGCGAGTACTCGTCGATGTTGCGGTTCAACACCACTTCGACGAGTTGGTTCTCCACCCGCGCGCGCGCCCAGTTGGTGGCGAACGCGAACAGTGCGGTCAGGCCGAAACCCAACAGCACGAAGGACAGGATGATGCGGCTGCGCAGGCGGCGGCGGTAGCGTCCGCGCCGCCGCACCCCCCGCGGCAACTCTCCAGCTTCAGGCATCGGGCGCGGCGATGCGGTAGCCGATGCCGTGGCGGGTCTGGATCATCGGCACCTCGAACGGCTTGTCGACCACCGCGCGCAGGCCGTGGATATGCACGCGCAACGAGTCCGAATCCGGCAGCTCTTCGCCCCACACGCGGGTTTCCAGTTCCTGCCGGGTCACCACCGCGGGCGAGGCCTCCATCAGCGCCTGCAGGATCTTCAGCGCCGTCGGGTTGAGCTGCAGCAGCTTGCCCTGGCGCCGCACTTCCAGCGTGTCCAGGTTGTATTCCAGGTCGCCGGTCTCCAGCACGCGGGTGTGCACGCCCTTGCCGCGGCGCGACAGCGCGTTGAGCCGCACTTCCACTTCCTGCAGCGCGAACGGCTTGATCAGGTAGTCGTCGGCACCAGAATCGAAGCCTGCCAACTTGTTGTCCAGAGAGTCGCGGGCAGTGAGCATCAGCACCGGGGTCTGCTTGCGCGCTTCGTTGCGCAGCTTGCGGCACACTTCGATGCCGTCCATGCCCGGCAGGTTGAGGTCGAGCACGATGGCATCGAATTCGTGCACTACCGCCAAATGCAGGCCGGTGACGCCATCGGCGGCAAAATCCACCGTGTGCCCGCGGTCTTCGAGGTAGTCGCCCAGGTTGGCAGCGATATCGCTGTTGTCTTCGATCACTAGAATTCGCACCAACATTTACCCCGTCAGTCGTACTTGCCAGTTGGATTGCGCCGCATCAATTCCTGCGCATCCTCGTTGTCGCGGCGGCGTTCCGCCACGGTCTTGCATTGCGTCGTGGTGCGCAGCGATCCGAGGACCGCTTCGCGCCTGCAGATCATCCGGCTGTCCGACGACGCCTTGGACAGCAGCGTGTTGACCGTTTCCTGATCGTTGAACAGCACCACCTTGTCTTCCTCGCGCAGCGTATCGACGTCGGGATGGGAATTGAGCACCGTCGCCATGCGCGACAGCGCGGCTTCCACCTTGCTGCGATTTTCTGCACTGAGTTCGGAGTAGGTCTTGCCATCGTCCAACTGCTGGCGAATTGTACTGAGTTGCTGTGCGAACGATTTCTTCACGTTCATGGGCGCCTCACCTTTCGGTGCGGCCGCCGCACTGCGCGCGAGCGCCATCCCATCAATCCCCGCACCTACGCCTATTGGTGGTATGAGTCACAATGTAGCCGCCCCGCGAACGGGGCCGCAAGTTGCGTACGACGCAGGCCCGGGGCTGTGCCGACAGCAATGCCCCGCGCAAAGAAAAAGACCCAAGCGGCAAGGCCGCTTGGGCCGAAAGATATATCCCGATTACCGTTCCTGCTGAGGAGGGCAGAGCTGCGGTCCGACGAAGCATACGCAGGCAGGAATTAAACCCTTGTTAAGCCAGAACGGAGGGCGAAACATCGCCCTAAGTTGCTGATTTCTTTCGAATCAGACTAGCTTCAAGGTGTTCGATGACCTTGCCGGCGATGTCCAGCCCGCAGACCGCCTCGATCCCTTCCAGGCCGGGAGTGGAGTTGACTTCCAGCACCAGCGGGCCGCGCCGCGAGCGGATCAGGTCGACCCCGGCCACGCCCAGGCCCAGGGCCTTGGCCGAGCGCACCGCCACCTCCTGCTCGCCGCGGCTGGCGACCGCCAACTGCGCGCTGCCGCCGACATGCAGGTTGGAGCGGAAGTCCCCTTCCGGCGCCTGCCGGCGCATCGCCGCGACCACCTGGTTGCCGACCACGAAGCAGCGCAGGTCGGCCCCTTCGGCCTCGCCGATGAACTCCTGCACCAGGAAATTGGCATACAGGCCGCGCAACGCCTCGACCACCCCGCGCGAGGCGCTGGTCTTCTCGGTGAGGATCACGCCGGTGCCCTGGGTGCCTTCGTTCAACTTCACCACATGCGGCGGCGGGCCCAGCATCGACAGCAGATCGCCGGTGTCGTCGGGGTTGTCGCCGAACACGGTCATCGGCATGTCGATGCCCTTGGCCGCCAGCAACTGGTGCGCGCGCAGCTTGTCGCGGGCGCGCAGGATCGCGTCGGACGGGTTGGGCGTACGTACGCCCATCATCTCCAGCTGGCGCAGCACCGCGGTGCCGTAACGGGTGACGGAGTTGCCGATGCGCGGGATCACCGCGTCGTAGCCGGTGATCGGCTTGCCCTTGTAGTGCATGGTGAAGGCGCCGGCGGCGATGCGCATGTAGCAGCGCAGCGGGTCGAGCACGCGCACCGTATGCCCGCGCTCGCGGCCGGCCTCGACCAGGCGCCGCGTCGAATACAGCTTGGTGTTGCGGGACAGGATGGCGAGCTTCATCGAGGCGCGACGGCGGTGGCTGGCTCGGCATCATACGTTGCGCCGTCGGCGCTGCGGGGCCGGCGCCATGCCGGATAGCTCGCGCGCGAACGTGGCGGCGGCGCGTGACCGGCGTTGGCATGCCCGCTCGGCCGTCGGCATCTGCAGACACGCTGTCCCACAGACGACACGGAACCGCCCCGAAACGTTCACAAAACCGTTGCATCGTGGCGAGCGGGCCGCAAGGCCGTGTGTTGGCTGTCACGCATCGCACGCCGGCCCCAACGCCTCCCCCCATTTTATTGGTGAATTTCGATGACCCCCACCTCCAGATCCTTGCGCCTGCATGCGCTGGTGCTCGCCGTCGCGTCCGCGCTGCCGGCCTTCGCCGCGCTGGCCGAGACCGCACTGGCCGACGCAGATGCCACGGCCACCAACGGCAGCAGCGACGCGACGATGCTCGATGCGATCACCGTGGTGTCCACCGGCACCACCCGCCAGGTGCAGCGCATCACCCGCGAGGACATCGGCATCACCGCGCCCGGCACCAGTGCGCTGAAGGTGCTGGACAAGCTGCCCGGCGTGCAGTTCCAGTCGGCCGATGCGTGGGGTTCCTACGAGTGGTCGACCGCGATCACCCTGCACGGTTTCGACCAGAGCCGCCTCGGCTTCACCTTGGACGGCGTGCCGCTGGGCACCATGAACTACGGCGTCAGCGACGGCCTGCAGGTGACCCGCGCGATCATCTCCGAGAATGTCGGCTCGGTGGAGCTGTCGCAGGGCGCCGGCGCACTGGGCACCGCCTCGAGCAGCAACCTCGGCGGCACCGTGCGCTACTACTCCGACGATCCGGACGCCACGCCGGGCATCCGCTTCAGTCAGACCTTCGGCTCCGATTCCACCCGCCGCACCTACCTGCGCGGCGACATCGGCGACATCAACGGCTTCTCGATGTACACCTCGATCGTGCACGGCGAAGTGGACAAGTGGAAAGGCTACGGCAACAACGAGTACAACCAGGCCAACGTCAAGGCGCTGTACCAGTGGGGCGACGGCAACCGCGTCAGCCTGTTCCTGGACAGCTCCAAGCGCAAGGAATACGACATCATGGACCTGTCGCTGACCTCGCAGAAAGCGCTGGGTTGGAACTGGGACTACCTGATGCCGGACTGGAACAGCGCGGTGCAGATCGCCAACGCGCTCAACGGCAACGGCAGCTACCCGACGTCGTTGAACGCCCTGCCCGCCGACTACGGCAAGGCCGACGCCACCTATTACTCCGGCGCCGGCCTGCGCGACGACAACCTGGCCGCGCTCAGCGGCGCGTTCAACCTGGGCGGCAACGCCACGCTGAACCTGGCCGGCTACTATCACGACAACAACGGCGAAGGCCAATGGACCACGCCGTACCTGGCGTCGTCGGCCACGGTGCCGCTGTCTATGCGCACCACCGACTATCGCCTCAACCGGCATGGCGTCACCGCGTCGCTGAACTTCACCGTCGCCGGCAACGAGATCGAGATCGGCGGCTGGTACCAGAACGCCAAGACCGTGCAGGAGCGCAATTACTTCCTGCTCGATGGCCCGTTCACCGATCTGTTCTACTTCAACAAGGCCGGCACCCGGTTCGAGCGCGGTTTCTCCCAGCACTACGAAACCGACACGCGCATGTTCTACGCGCAGGACACGCTGCGCCTGCTCGACGACCGCCTGACCGTGAACTTCGGCGCCAAGAAGCTGCAGGTGGACACCACCTCGCAGTCGCTGGTACCGACCACTTCCTATGCGGTCGGCGAAATCAAGGCCGATTCGGACCTGCTGCCGCAGGTGGGCGTGAACTACAAGCTCGACGAGCACCAGGAAATCTACGCGTCCTACAACAAGAACATGGCCGGCTTCGGCTTCACTCCGTTCCAGGAATCGCAGGCGGCGTTCGATGCGATCAAGAGCTCGCTGGAGCCGGAGACCGCGCAGACCTACGAACTGGGCTACCGCGTGCGCGGCGACGCCATCGAGGCGTCGCTGGCGCTGTACCACACCACCTTCGACGACCGCCTGCTGGTGACTTCGCCGTGCACCGCGATCCAGACCTGCGCGGCCACGCTCAACAACGTCGGCTCGGTACGTAGCCAGGGCGCCGACCTGGCGGTGATGTGGCGTCCGATCGCGCAGCTGCGCTGGCTCAACTCGCTGTCTTACGACGACTCCACCTACCAGGACGACTACCTCAGCGGCGGCGTGGTTGCCACCTCGGGCAAGCGCGTGGTCGGCATTCCGGAATGGATGTTCTCCAGCAGCCTGGCCTACGAAAACGCCGGCTGGCACGCGGCGCTGGACGGCAAGTACACCGGCCGCCGTTACATCAGCTACCTCAACGACTCGTCGGTGCCGAGCTACTGGCGCTTCGACCTGAGCGCGGGCTACGACTTCGGCGAAGTCGGCATGTTCCAGAACCTGGGCCTGAGCGCCAACGTCACCAATCTGCTCGACAAGCGCTACTTCGCCACCGTCGGCACCAATGGCTACGTGGTCTCCGATCCGAACGGCTACAACCAGACGCTGATGGCCGGCGCGCCACGGCAGTTCTTCGTCACCTTCAGCGGCAAGTTCTGAGTTGACGCCTCGCCAGGGAAGGCGATCGCGCCGCCGTTGCGGAAGCAGCGGCGGCGCCTTGCGTTTGAGCGGCGCAAAACCGAACGTATGAAGCCGCCATCTGGCGGCTTTTTATTGTGCGTGGTGCTGTCGGAGGTCGCGCCGACGGCGACATCGGTCGCGGCTGAAGCCGCTCCTACAAGAGCCCGGACACCGCGCGCTTTTTTAGGAGCCGCTTCAGCCGCGACCAACGGCGTTGGACGTCGCCTTATTGAATAGACCGACAGCTAATCGGCGGCAGCGATGCCGATCGCCGGCTCCAGGCCGTACCAGTGATGCTGCACCGCCAAAGGCAGGCGCAGCACCCACAAGAACTCGGCACTGCGCGCTCTTGTAGGAGCGGCTTCAGCCGCGACACACGGCCTGGATGCCGCCTTATTGATTGGACCGACAGCTAACCGGCGACAGCGCGGCCGATCGCCGGATCGCTCATGCTCGGACGGCCGGTCTCGATATGCCCGGCCAGACGCCGCCGCCACTGCGGCATCGACGCACTCGCAATCTCCAGGTCGTACCAATGATGCTGCGCCGCCAAGGGAAAACGCAGCAGCTGACGTGCGCCGGCCGCGAGTTCGACCGTCTGCTCCGCCCCACCGCGATAACTATCGCGGATCTGCAGCCGGCACGCCTGCGCACCTGCATTGCGCAGCCCCAGCAGCAGGCATTGGCTAGCGGCGTCGTAGTCGGCATCGGCCTGCAGCCCGACATCGGTTACGCCATCGCCGTGAAATTCGCGCAGGAACCCATTGGGACCATGCACACGCAACGCATAGCCGGGATCGGCAGCCGCGCCGAGCCAGTCGCGCGCGTCTTGCAATTCGCTGCCCGCCGCCACCGTGTAGAACCACGGGCCGGCGCTGCCGCCATCGGCATAGGCGTTCAGCGCGACGCCGACGCTGCTGCGGTTGACCATGCGCAACGTCGATTGCTGCGGGCCCACCTGCAAGCGCACGTCGAAATCGTAAGGCAGCGCGCGCGCCGGGCGCTGGCCCGGCTCTTGCACCGGCAAGGCCTGCTGCTCGGGTCGCTTCGGCACCGGCAAGGCCGCGGTCGCGTCGACCCGGGCGATGAAGTCGCGGGTATCCGGCAAGGCGACGCGGGCGTCGTCGTGCCCGGCGAAATCCAGCGCCGAGGTCAAGTCGCCGGCGATCGCGCGGCGCCACGGACCGATGTTGGGCTCGGCGACGCCGAAGCGGCGCTCCAGGAAACGGATCACCGAGGTGTGGTCGAACACTTGCGAATCGACCCAGCCGCCACGGCTCCACGGCGACACCACCAGCATCGGCACGCGCGGACCGAGGCCGACCGGAACGCCGCGGTAGTCCTCGCCGCGCAGATCCACGTTGCTGGCGCCGATGGCCGGATCGGTCGCCGGCAGCGCCGGCGGCACGTGGTCGAAGAAGCCGTCGTTCTCGTCGTAGTTGATCAGGAACACGGTCTTGGACCAGACCTCCGGCGAGGCCGCCAGCGTCTCCAGCAGGCGCGCGCTCAGCGATTCGCCATACGCCGGCGTGCCCTGGGGATGCTCGCTGAGCAGGTACGGCGCCACGATCCACGACACCTGCGGCAGGTTGCCGCTGCGCACGTCGCGTTCGAACGCCGCGATCAGGTGCTCGCCGCGCGAGGCCTTGGCGTTGTCCGCGGTGGAACCCGGCACGATCGCGCGGCCACGCCGGTACAAAGGCGAGTTGCGGTCGAGATTGCGGAAATTGGCGAAATACGGGTGGCTGTTGTCGCCGTAGTTGTCGAATTCCTGGTAGACCTGCCAGCTGACCCCGGCCTGCTGCAGACGTTCGGAATAAGTGGTCCACGTGTAGCCGGGAAACGCCGGGTTGTCGCGCGCCATGTCGGCGGTCCAGTTGCCGTCGTCGAGGT
The DNA here is from genome assembly GCF_014236815.1 of Xanthomonas sp. GW. Taxonomy (NCBI): domain Bacteria; kingdom Pseudomonadati; phylum Pseudomonadota; class Gammaproteobacteria; order Lysobacterales; family Lysobacteraceae; genus Xanthomonas; species Xanthomonas sp. GW. The sequence continues at coordinate 1,296,107 of NZ_CP051189.1, read as the reverse complement.
TGTTCACCGCCTGCTCGCCATCGTTGCCGACGCTCAGGCCGCTGGTGCCGGTGAACATGTACATGCGATTGGGATTGGTCGGGCCGAACAGCGAGGCGTGGTAGCCGTCGCAGATGGTGAAGGCGTCGGCCAACGCGTAGTAGAACGGCAGGTCCTCGCGCTGGAAGTGGCCCATGGTCATCGCCGTCTTCTGCGCGATCCACGCGTCGTGGTGCTTCCAGGTCTCGTGCGAGCCCTTCCAGTGGTGGTCGAGGCCCTCCATCGACTGCGCGCTGCTGGTATTGCTGTTCAGGGGGAACGGCAACACGTAGCGATCGCCGGCGCCGGCCTCGGGCTGGTACCAGACCGGGCGGCCACTGGGCAGTCGCAGCGGCCTTGGATCGCCGAAACCACGCACGCCGCGCAGGCAACCGAAGTAATGGTCGAACGAGCGGTTCTCCTGCATCAGGATCACCACGTGCTGCACGTCCTGCACGGTACCCGTGACCCGCGCCGGCGGCACCGCCAGCGCGCTGCGAATGGCGCCGGGCAGCAGCGGCATGACCGCCCCCGCACCGAGGGCCAGCGATGCACTGGCGAGGAAACGGCGACGACTGTGTTCGACCATGGGGGAGAAACCGGCGACGAGCATGCGCTCACTGACCGGCCAGCGTAGGCGCCGCAGATGAAGCGGGTTTGACAGGCCGCGCCGCGGCGGACGCGCAGGGCAACGACGCGCGCCATGGTCCGGTTATGCTCTTGGCCATCGGCGCATCGTCGGCTTACTGCGCTGGGCCGAGACCGGACGAGGTGAACCGAATGGAAGTGGATGCCCGTATTGCCATCATGTTTGGCGCCATCGCCTGGCTGACGGCGCCGCTCGCAGCAGCGCGATTGGCGCCATGGAGGCCAGCATCGGCTGCGTCCGGCGCAGCGTGCTTCGCCGGCACCGATCATCCGGAGACAATGCCATGAGCGATGCCCCCATCATTGCGCCGATACCGCGGCGATCCTTCCTGGCCGCTTCCGGTGCGGCGCTGCTGCTGGCCGCGTTGCCTGGCCGCGCATCGGCGGCCGCGAAGGACGCGCCCGCCATCATCGACGCGTGGGCAAAGGCGAACGCCTTTCAGGGCGTGGTCCTGCTCGCCCGCGGCGGCAAGGTCGCCTACGTGCGGCCCTTCGGCATCGTGGACGTGGAAGCGCAGCGGCCGGCGAAGATCGACGACGTCTACGGCATCGCCTCGATCTCCAAATGGCTCACGACGCTGGCGGTGCTGCGCCTGGTCGAACGGCGCAAGCTGGACCTCGACCGGCCGATCACCGCCTGGCTGCCAGACTATCGCGCCGACACCGGCGCCCGCATCAGCCTGCGGCGCCTGCTGTCCAACAGCAGCGGCCTGACCGAGCAGTTCGGCCCGTCCGCCAAGGCCGATCCATCGCTGCTGACGCTCGAGCTGCCGGCCGCCGAGGCGGTACGCCGGTTCGCCAGCGCCGACCTCGCGTTCGAGCCGGGCGCGAAGTTCGACTACATCTTCGCCAACTGGATCGTCGTTTACGCCATCGTCGAAGCGGTCGCCGACATGCCCTTCGTGGACGCGATCCGCAGCCTGGTCCTGGACCCGCTGGAGCTGCACCATACCGGCACCGGCCCCGCGATCGCGACCGCGCCGACCACGGTTCCCTCCTACCGGACGCTGTCGCCGCCCGAGCGCCGCACCTACGACAGACCGGCCTTCATCGCCGCGGCAGGCGGGTATTTCAGCAATGCCCAGGACCTGATGCAGGCCGCGCACCGCGTCTACGACAAGGGCTTTCTGTCGTCAGCGTCGCTGCACCAACTCAACACGGTGGAAATGCCGGAGGAATATGCGCTCGGCGGCCGAGTGAAGACGCTGACGCTGCAGGGCAAGCGCCGCACCTATGCCTGGGAAACCGGCAACACCGCCGGCTATCGCTCGCTGCTCGCGCACCGCCTGGACACGCGCGAAACGGTGGTGATCCTCAACAACAGCAGCATGTCGCAGCGCCAGCTCGACGAGTTCGCGATCGCGACGCAGTCCTGAGCGCTCGCCGGTCGCGGCACGCATCCCGCGACACGCCGGGGCACCAGTGTGGAATGCAGGCCGGCTTCCGGTGATCGAGAACGCATTCGAAAGCACGAGGCACCGCGTCAGACGGTGGGCGCTGGCACTGTGCCGCCATTGGCGACGTATTCGAGGCCCGTAATCGATGCGGCACGCAGCCAGACCAGAAAAACGCTCAAGCCGCCAGCTTCTCGCGGCCAAGCCGGGCTGCCCACTGGGGAAGATCGGGCACGAACAAGCGGATTCGGCTCAAGACATGCGCGATGCGCAGGCCCAGCCCAGGCATTCATCGATCAATACGACCGAGATCCGAGTGCGAAACGAAGTTAGGTTCCAAGGGCGCACCTGGCAGCGAATTGCGGAGCGCGCAGATTTGCCGAGTGCCTTGCAACGACTGGAGCGGGCGAAGGGAATCGAACCCTCGTCAGTAGCTTGGGAAGCTACAGCTCTACCATTGAGCTACGCCCGCGTCGCCTGTGCAGTCTATTCGGTGGGCTGGCGGTTGCGCAAGAAATCGGTGTGACCCAACGGCAGCGATGGTGCACCAGCACCCACGCGATCGCAATGCCGATACTTGCAGATGGGATTTTTGTGGGAGGGGCTTCAGCCCCGACGCCTTATCGGTAAAGCGTCGCGGCTGAAGCCGCTCCTACAGTGCGGCGTTTTCGATGTCGCTGCGGTGTGCTGTCTCCGTCGTGCCCGGCGCAAGGCCGGGCACGAGGGACAACGATGGCGCCGTGCTTAGAAGCTGCCGCCGAAGTTCACGAACAGCGACGTATCGTGCGCGCGGCTCTGGCCGGTGGTGGCGGCGATGCCGACATTGCTCTCCAGGCCCCACACCTTGGTCCGCGCGCCCAGCACCACCGAGGCGTAGTTGCGGTCGATGGCCAGGCCCGGCACCGCGTAGGCGCCCAGCTCGGGCATGGTCTGCAGCCACGCGGTGGCCTGCTCGCCCTTCTTGAACTCGTGGTCGTAGGTCGCCTGCAGGTACGGCTTCACCGCGCCGGCGTCGAGGCTGGCCTTCCAGCCGACGCGGCCGACCAGCGACTCCACGTCCTGGTCGTAGTAACCCAGCGCGCTGGAGTTCGGGTTGCTCTCGGTGTAGCCGTCGAGCTTGACCTTCTGCCAGATCGCCGCGGCCACCGGGCCGTGCTTGAACGCGCCCTCGCCGAACTCGTAGCCGCCCTGCAGCGCCGCGGTCAGGTTGCTGCCGTCCGGCGAGCCATTGTGCTCGATGGTGGCCGCCGCCAGATTGACCTTGCGCTTGACGTCGTAGCTCAGCCAGCTGTAGCTGACCTGCGCGTTGACCCAGGCGTGCTCGCCATACCAGCCGGCGAAGCCGCCCAGGGTGCTGTCGTCCTGGGTGTAGTCGCCGCCGCGGTTGCCGAAGTCGGCATCCACGCGGCCGAAGCCGCCGAAGCCGCCGAACACCCACTCGCCGCGCGACCAGTCCACGCCGAACAGGCCGGCCGGGGCCAGGCCGTCGTACAGGTCGCCGTGCGAATAGCGCTGCATGTCGCCGCGCAGGTTGCCCCACCAGCGCATGCCGTCCGCTTCCGGGCGGCCATCGACGTGCCAGGCGACCTGGTCGGCGCGCGAGCGGCCGGTGACCTCGGCCGAGTGGCTCAGCACCTGCTGCAGGCGCGGGCCTTCCAGGATCGACAGCGCGTACTGCGCGAGCAGTTCGTGGGTGCGGCCGGTGGGATGGATGCCGTCGGCGAACACGTAGCTGTCGGCGGCGTCGGCGCTGACGTAGCTGGTCGGGTTGCAGGTCAGCGACTGCGCGGTGATCTGCGGCTGGCAGGCGGTGCCGGTGGAGTTGCTGAAACCGTAGGTGGACGGGCTGGCGATCACTTCCTGCAACAGGTGGAAGGTATCCACCGGAATCACCTGCAGCCCGGCGCTCTTCAGCCCGGCGAACAGCGCGCTGTTGTAGCTGCCGGCCAGCGCGGTGCCCTGTGCCATCGTCGTGGCGCCGCCGGCGCGGAAGCGCGGGGTGAGGCCGACATCGGGAATGGTGGTGACCATGACGTAGCGTGCGCCGGCGTTCTGCAGGTTGGCGACGATGCCCACCTGCGCGGCCACCGAGTTGCCGATCGTGGCCTGAGCCGGTGCGCCGGCCGCGACCGCGAGCAGGTCGTTGGCGCCGCCCCACACGCTGTACAGCGCGTTCGGGTCGGCCTTGCCGCCGTTGGCGGACAGGTAGTTGCTGGTCTGCGTCGCCAGCGACGGCGCCACGCCCAGCGCGCTGGGGTTGGCCACGCCGACGCGGGCATTGCCGGCGGCGTAGTTGTCACCGATCTGGCCGTTACCGTTGGCGTGGCCGTCGGTGTGGTAGTAGTCAGCGATGTACTGCGCCCAGACCCAGTCCGGATTGGTCGTGAACTGGCCGGTCACCGCCTGCGCCGAGGCCGGCAGCAGCGGCCGGTAGTAGCCGGCGTCGGTCAGGCTGTCGCCGAAGAACACGGTGCGGCTATAGGTCTGTTGCGCGAACGCGGGCGCGGCGGCGAGCACGATCGCGGCGGCCAGCAGCGAGCGGAGTGGACGGATGGACGAAGTCATGGATGCCCTCCCGGGCGATAATTGAAGGTGACTCGGGGCACGGCCAGAACATACGCAGCCGCATGGCAGGCATGATTCCACCTCTGCCCCTCACGCTCACGTTGCACTGCCGCAATACATCGCGCGCCTGACGGCACGCACTGCACAATAATGACATGAACATCGAATTGAACGGCCAGGTCCGCCCGCTGCAGCCCCACACCACCGTCGCCGCCCTGCTGCTCGAGGAAGGGCTGGCGCAGCGCCGCGTCGCGGTCGAGGTCAACGGCGCGATCGTGCCGCGCGGCGCGCATGCCGCGCACGCGCTGCGCGACGGCGACCGGGTCGAGATCGTGCACGCGCTGGGCGGCGGCTGAATTCCGCGCGGCGCCCGACTCGGCAGCGCCGGGTGCGATGGGCGATAATCCGGCGATGAACGCTCCCGCCCCCCATGACCCGCTGGTGATCGCCGGCAAGCCCTACCGTTCGCGCCTGCTCACCGGCACCGGCAAGTTCGCCGATCTGGAACAGACCCGGCAGGCCACCGAGGCCGCCGGCGCCGAAATCGTTACCGTGGCGATCCGCCGCTCCAACATCGGCCAGAATCCGGGCGAGCCCAATCTGCTCGACGTGCTGCCGCCGGAGCGCTACACCATCCTGCCCAACACCGCCGGCTGCTACAGCGCCGAGGACGCGGTGCGCACCTGCCGCCTGGCGCGCGAGCTGCTCGACGGCCACAACCTGACCAAGCTGGAAGTGCTGGGCGACCAGCGCACCCTGTTCCCGGACGTGGTGCAGACCCTGAAGGCCGCCGAGATCCTGGTCGCCGACGGGTTCGAGGTGATGGTCTATACCAGCGACGACCCGATCCTGGCCAAGCGCCTGGAAGAAATCGGCTGCGTGGCGGTGATGCCGCTGGCCGCGCCGATCGGCTCCGGGCTGGGCATACAGAACCGCTACAACCTGCTGGAAATCATCGAAAACGCCAAGGTGCCGATCATCGTCGACGCCGGCGTCGGCACCGCCTCGGACGCGGCGATCGCGATGGAACTGGGCTGCGACGGCGTGCTGATGAACACCGCCATCGCCGGCGCGCGCAACCCGGTGCTGATGGCCAGCGCGATGCGCAAGGCGGTCGAGGCCGGGCGCGAGGCGTTCCTGGCCGGGCGCATCCCGCGCAAGCGCTACGCCAGTGCGTCGTCGCCGGTCGATGGGCTGATCGGCTGAGGCCGCGCGCATGACCGATCCGTTCTCCAGCGCTGGCGCCAAGACCCCGCCCAAGCCCTTCACCATTGAGGAAGGCCGCCGCCAGGTGCGCAGCTTCGTGCTGCGCCAGGGCCGCTTCACCCCCGCCCAGCAGCGCGCGTTCGACGAGCTGTGGCCGCGCTTCGGCCTTGACTACGCCGGCCAGCCGCGCGATCTCGACGCCACCTTCGGCCGCACTGCGCCCAAGGTGCTGGAGATCGGCTTCGGCAACGGCGAGGCGCTGCGCTTTGCCGCACGCCACGACCCGGCCCGCGACTACATCGGCATCGAAGTGCATGCCCCCGGCGTGGGCCGCGTGTTGAACGCGCTGGCCGCCGACGCCAGCGAGCACGTGCGCCTGTACCACCACGACGCGGTGGAAGTGCTGGAGCACGAGATCGCCGACGGCGCGCTCGACGAAGTACGCATCTACTTCCCCGACCCGTGGCACAAGAAGCGCCACAACAAGCGCCGCCTGCTGCAGCCAGCCTTCGCCGCGCTGCTGGTGCGCAAGCTGCGCGACGGCGGCCGCCTGCACGCTGCCACCGACTGGGCCGACTACGCTGAGCAGATGTGGGACGTGCTCGATGCCACCGCCGGCCTGGTCAACCGCGCCGGCCCGCGCGGCCACGTGCCGCGCCCGGACTGGCGCCCGCAGACCCATTTCGAGACCCGTGGCCAGAAGCTGGGCCATGGCGTTTGGGATTTGCTGTATGACAAGCCGGGATTGGGGATTCGGGATTAGGGATGAAGAGCGAATCCGCCACCATCCGGACGGGCTGCATCCACGGTACGCCATTGCCGCGGCCGGCCCCGATTCCCGCCGTTATCTAATCCCGAATCCCTAATCCCCAATCCCGGCCCCCAATGGACACCGCGCTGACGCTGACCACCGATATGAAGCTCGTGCTCGGGCTGGTCGGCTTCACGATGGCGATGTTCGTGTTCGAGCGCATCCGCGCCGACGTGGTCGCGCTGGTGGTGCTGGTGGTGCTGGGCGTCACTGGGCTGATCGCGCCAGAAGAGTTGTTCAGCGGCTTCTCCGGCAACGCGGTGATGAGCATCATCGCCACCACCATCCTCGGCGCCGGGCTGGAGCGCACCGGCGCGCTGAACCGGCTGGCGTCGTGGCTGCTGCGCCGCGCGCACGGCGTGGAAGAGCGGCTGATGCTGCTGACCACCGGCATCGCCGGGCTCAATTCCTCGTTCATGCAGAACCCCTCGGTGATGGCGCTGTACCTGCCGGTGGCCTCGCGCCTGGCCGCGCGCACCGGGCTGACCCTGCAGCGGCTGCTGCTGCCGATCGCCGCGGCGATCGTGATGGGCGGCGCGCTGACCATGGTCGGCAACTCGCCGCTGATCCTGCTCAACGACCTGCTGCAGTCGGCAAACAACAACCTGCCCTCGGGCATGGCCACGATCGAGCCGCTGCGCATGTTCGCGCCGCTGCCGATCGGCGTGGCGCTGCTGTTGGCCTCGCTGATCTACTTCCGCGTGCGCGGCGACCGCACGCTGATGGAAGAGGAGCAACTGATCAACAACGGGGTCACCCCGGCGCGCACCGAAAGCTATTTCGCGCGCACCTACGGCATCGAAGGCGACGTGTTCGAGCTGATCGTCAGCGCCGACAGCCCGCTGGTCGGCATGACCCTGGGCGAGGCCGAGACGGTGCACGACGCGCCGCTGCTGCTGGCCCTGAAGACCGGCAACGACACCCGCCTGGCGCCGCCGGCGGACATGCGCATCTGGGTCGGCAGCGTGCTCGGGGTGATGGGCGCGCGGCAGCAGGTGGCCGATTTCGCACAGAACCAGTTCCTGCGCCTGTCCTCGCGGCTGCGCAATCTCGGCGACCTGTTCAATCCCAGCCGCGCCGGCATCTCCGAGGCGGTGATCCCGCCGACCTCGCGCTTCATCGGCAAGAGCGCGGCCGAGCTGCGCCTGCGCAAGCAGGCCGGGATCAGCCTGCTGGCGATCAACCGCGACAAGCAGGTGATCCGCGAGGACGTGCGCAAGGTGCCGCTGCGCGCCGGCGACATGCTGGTGTTCCACAGCATCTGGCAGGACCTGGCGCAGGCCTCGGAGAGCCGCGACTTCGTCGTCGTCACCGACTATCCGAAGGGCGAGCACCGCCCGCACAAGTTCAAGATCGCGATGACGATCTTCGCACTGACCATCCTGATCGCGCTGACCAGCAAGCTGCCGGTGGCGCTGACCCTGATGACCGGCGTAGCCGGCATGCTGCTGACCGGCGTGCTGCGCATGGACGAGGCCTACGCCTCGATCAACTGGAAGACCATCTTCATGATGGCCGGGCTGATCCCGCTGGGCTGGGCGATGGACAGCAGCGGCGCCGCCGCCTGGGTCGCCGGCCACACCATCGCGCGGCTGCCAGAAGGCGTGCCGGTGTGGGCGCTGGAGATCGCGCTGGCGCTGCTGACCACCGCGTTCTCGCTGGTCATCAGCCACGTCGGCGCGACCATCGTGATGGTGCCGATCGCAGTCAACCTGGCGCTGGCGGCGGGCGGCAATCCCACCGCGTTCGCGTTGATCGTTGCGCTGTCGGCGTCCAACAACCTGATGACCGCGTCCAACCCGGTGATCTCGATGATCACCGGCCCGGCCAACTACCAGCCGCGCGAGCTGTGGCGCGTCGGCGCGCCGCTTTCGCTGATCTATACCTCGGTGGTGGTGCTGATGGTCAACCTGATGTCGATGGCCTGGTGGGGCGCGTTCTAGGCAGCACTCACGCCAGGAAAACCTGGCCCTCGCGCACCGCCACCGGCACAGCGAGCAGGCTCTGGCCGCGGCACGGCCCGGACACGCAACTGCCGTGCTGCAATTCGAACGTAGCCCCGTGCGCCGCGCAGACCACGTGGCCTTCGCGGCTCTTCAGGAATTGCCCCGGCGCCCAGTCGAGCCGGCGCCCGGCGTGCGGGCACACGTTCAACCAGGCGCGCACGCCGTCGCCGTCGCGGTACAGCAGCAGCGATTCGATCTCGCCGCCGATCGAGGCCTCGGCTTCGACCAAGCTGCCAGGCTCGATCTGTTCCAGTTGCGCCAGCACGGCGGAAGATGACTCGGTCATGGAAGACGGCGGCAGCACGGAAAGGGCCGCCATTCTTGCATGTCCGCGGTTTGCGCCCTCACTGCGCTTCACCTGGCGACGACATGCAAGACATTGACCTGGCAAGTGTTAATTTTTCGCTTAACGAACTTTTCACTCCGTCACATAAGACAGCGTCGATACTGCGCCCTCGGTTCCAACTGACACAGACTTCTGCCATGCGCGCTCGCGTCTTCAATTTCGATCAGTTCCGGCATGTCTTCGCGCCGCGCAAGCCGCGCCATCCGCTGGTGAAACTGGCCGTCGGCTTGCTGGGCCTGGCGATCCTCGCCGGGCTGGTGTTCGTCAGCGTGTTCGTCGGTGCGGCGATGATCCTCGGCGGCATCGCGATGAAGCTGCTGAGCCAGCGCGGCAAGCGCCCGTCCACGGCGCGCCAGCATGTGGTCGATGGCGAGTACCGCGTGTTGCGCAAGCCGGCGTTGCCGTTGTAAAGCCGGGATTGGGGATTCGTGAAAGCGATATCCGCACGCCTGCCGGAGTCGGGTCGAACCTGACGCGTTAAACTGCCGCATCCCGTTCTTCTCTGGATGCGTGCCCATGAAAGACCTTTTCGCCGCTGCCGAAGCTCCGCGCGTGCCTGTGCGTGGACTGGGTTTGTTTCCGGTGCATCGCATCTATTGCGTGGGCCGCAATTTCGCCGACCATGCGCGCGAAATGGGCGCCAGCGCTCCGGCTTCGAAGGCCGAGCGCGGCCAGCCGACGTTCTTCATGAAGCCGGCCGATGCGCTGGTGATCGGCAGCGACTCCATTCCCTACCCGTCCGCGACCCAGGACCTGCACCACGAAGTGGAGCTGGTGGTGGCGCTCGGCCAGGATGCGCCGGCTGGCGTGCTCGGCGTCGAGGATGCGGCGGCGCTGGTGCTCGCCTACGGCGTCGGCCTGGACCTGACCCGGCGCGACCTGCAGGCCGCGGCCAAGGCCAAGGGCCTGCCGTGGGACATCGCCAAGGGCTTCGACCATTCCGCGCCGATCAGCGAGCTGATCCCGGCCGGCGAAGTCGGCGCGCTGGAGGCGTTGAACCTGTCGCTGGAGGTCAACGGCCAGGTGCGCCAGCAATCGCTGCTCGACCAGATGATCTGGAACGTGCCGGAGATCCTGCACGAACTGTCCAAGCTGTTCGCGCTGCGCGCCGGCGACCTGGTGTTCATGGGCACGCCGGCCGGCGTGGCCGCGCTGCAGCCCGGCGATCGTTTCAGTGCGCGGCTGGAGAACGTCGCTGAGCGCCATGGCACGATCGTCGGCTGAGCGATGCCGCATCGTCGCTGCTGTTTGCTTGCGCGCGGTTTGATCCGGGAACGACAACGACTGCGCTAGGCTTACGCAGCGGCGACAGGCCCGCGCAACGTTCGAGGAATCTTCAATGGGCATGATCCGCGAGTTCAAGGAATTCGCCATGCGCGGCAACGTGCTGGACCTGGCGGTCGGCGTGGTGCTCGGCGCCGCGTTCGGCAAGATCGTCACCGCGCTGGTGGAGAAGATCATCATGCCGCCGATCGGCATGCTCGCCGGCGGCGTGGATTTCTCGCGCTGGGCGTGGACGCTGAAGGCGGCGACGGTGGATGCGGCCGGCAAGGAAGTTCCGCCGGTGGTGATCGGCGTCGGCGATTTCCTCAACACCATCCTCCAGTTCGTGATCGTGGCCTTCGCCATCTTCATGGTGGTCAAGGCGATCAACCGCATCGCGCGCAAGGAACCGCCCGCGCCTAAGGCGCCGAGCGAGGAAGTGCTGCTGCTGCGCGAGATTCGCGATGCGTTGAAGAACGACGCCACGCCGCAGTAAGTGCCGTGCGCAGGCGCGCCACGCGCTGCTAAGCTCGTGGTTCCCCCTGTCGCGGAGTCCTCCATGCGCCGTCTTGCCGTCGTCATCGCCGCCATGCTCGCTGCCGCGTCCGCGGCCGCGGCCGAGACCACCCGCATCCCGGACGCGGCGCTGTCCACCGCGGCCACGCTGCGCGAGCAGGCGCTGGCCGACGACACCGGCTGGAAGGTGGTCGAATCGCTGACCACCGAAGTCGGCCCGCGCATGGCCGGCAGCGAGGCCGATGCGCGCGCGGTCGCGTGGGCCAAGGCAAAGTTCAAGGCGCTGGGCTTCGACAAGGTGTGGACCGAGCCGGTGACGTTCCCGAAATGGGAGCGGCGCAGCGAACACGCGCAAGTGCTCGGCGCCAATGCGCAGCCGCTGAGCGTGACCGCGCTGGGCGGCAGCCCGGCCGGCACGGTCGAGGCGGAGGTGGTGCGTTTCGCCGACCTCGCCGCGCTGCAGGCCGCACCCGCCGGTTCGCTGCGCGGCAAGATCGCCTTCGTCGATTACCAGATGGTCAAGGCGCGCGACGGCAAGGACTACGGCAACGGCGGCGCGGTGCGCAGCAAGGGGCCGTCGGAAGCGATCCGCAAGGGCGCGATCGGCTTCGTGATGCGCTCGGCCGGCACCGATTCGCACCGCGTGCCGCATACCGGCATCACCCGGTTCGACGAAGGCCTGACCCCGGTGCCGGCGGCCGCGCTGGCGGTACCCGACGCCAACCAGTTGGCGCGGCTGGTCGCGCGCGGCCCGGTGCGGCTGCGGCTGGCGCTGGACTGCGGCTGGGACGGCCAGGCCACCTCGTACAACGTGATCGGTGAGATCACCGGGCGCAGCAAGCCCAAGGAAGTGGTGGTGATCGGCGGCCACCTGGATTCGTGGGACCTGGGCACCGGCGCGATCGACGACGGCGCCGGGGTCGGCATCAGCATGGCCGCCGGGCACCTGATCGGCCAGCTCAAGCGTGCGCCCAAGCGCACGATCCGCGTGGTCGCCTTCGCCAACGAAGAACAGGGACTGTACGGCGGCAAGGCCTATGCGCAGGCGCATGCCAAGGACGTGGCGCTGCACCAGATCGCCGCCGAGAGCGACTTCGGCGCCGGCCGCATCTATGCGTTCAACACCGGCTCGGGCGACGCGGCCGGCTCGCGCGAGGCGACCCGGCAGATCGCCGAGGCGCTGGCGCCGCTCGGCATCGCCTACGCGCCCGACACCGGCGGCCCCGGCCCGGACGTGGGTCCGCTCGCGGCCAAGGGCGGCGCCTGGGCATGGCTGGCGCAGGACGGCAGCGACTACTTCGACCTGCACCATACCGCCGACGACACCTTGGACAAGATCGACCCCAAGGCGCTGGCGCAGAACGTCGCCGCATACGCGGTGTTCGCCTACCTGGCCGCGGAGGCGGACGGCGGCTTCGGCAGCCAGGCCAAGACAGTGGAACCGCCCAAGGAGTAAGCTGGCATGCCTGCCGCGGGGATGCGCGCAGGCTTTCCCCTTTCGCAGCATCGCCAGGACCCACGATGGGCAAACGGCAAGGTCGTGCAGGCTCCGCGGTGACGCTGCTGGATGTGGCGCGGCACGCGGGCGTCTCGCCGATGACCGCCTCACGCGTGATCAACCGCCACCCGCGCGTGGGCGCGGCGATGCGCGAGCGCGTCGAGGCCTCGATCAAGACGCTCGGCTACCGTCCCAACCTGGCCGGGCGCTCGCTGCGCACCGCCAGCCTGGCGCGGATCGGCGTGCTGTACAGCAATCCCAGCGCGGCCTATCTCAACCAGTTCATGCTCGGCATCCTCGAGCAGAGCAGCCTGGACGGCAGCCAGGTGCTGGTGGAAAAGAGCGACGACATGGGCAGCCAGCGCGCCGCCACCGAGCGCCTGCTCGACGCCGGCGTGGACGGGGTGATCCTGCCGCCGCCGCTGTGCGACTCGCGGCAGACCATCGAGGAACTGGACGCACGCGGCATCCCGGTCGTGGCCGTGGCCACCGGCACGCCGATGCAGGGCGTCAGTTCGGTGCGCATCGACGACTACGAGGCGGCGTGCGCGATCACCCGGCACCTGATCGAACTCGGCCACCGCGACATCGGTTTCATCAGCGGCGATCCCAAGCACACCCCGAGCGCGCTGCGCAGCCGCGCGTTCTTCGACACCATGGCCGCGGCCGGGCTGCCGGTCGCAGACACGCGCGTGGCCGAAGGCCTGTTCACCTATCGCTCCGGACTGGTCGCCGCGACCGCGCTGCTGCACGCCGCGCCGCGCCCGACCGCGCTGCTGTGCAGCAACGACGACATGGCCGCCGCCGCGGTCGCCATCGCCTACGGCCTGCGCCTGCGCGTGCCCGAGGATCTGTCGATCGCCGGCTTCGACGACACCCCGGTGGCGACCACGATCTGGCCCGAGCTGACCACCATCCACCAGCCGGTCACCGCGATGGGCCGCGCGGCGGTGGCGCTGCTGCTCGGCGAGATCCGCCAACGCCGCGACGGCCTGCCCAGCCGCGGCATCCACCAGGTGATGAAGTACACGCTGGTGACCCGCGGCTCGACCGCGCCGCCGGCTGATCCACCGTTGCCGCAGGCGGCGGGCTAGCGCGTTTTCTTCGCTGTGTTTAAAGGCGACGCACGTCGTAGGCGCGGCGGCAGGTGGCTTCGGGCCATCGATCACGATGCGCTTTCCTGGTAAAACCCGTCGCGACTGAAGTCCCACAACAAACTTGCGGATTGCTCACAGGGTGCACTGTAGGAGCGGCTTCAGCCGCGACAGAAAAGCAAAACCGCCAGGGTTCCCGACTTCGTTGGTCGCGGCTGAAGCCGCTCCTACAGGAGCTTGCGGGACGCCCGCTGGGTGCACTGTGGGAGGGACTTCAGTCCCGACACTGTCCGGTCACGGCACCTCCACCGCTTCGCTCGTCGCGACTGACGTCGCTCACAAGATTCGGTCGACTGCGAATATCCGGGTCGAAAATGCCCAAGGCGCAGTCGACTCCAGTTGTGCTGCGATCCACCTGCATCTGATCCGCACGCATCGCGATCGGGCCACGGCGCCGCAACCCGCATGAAAGGGCCACGGCGGACCGCCCCGACGGCAAGCCGCTATGAGCGGCAGCGGCAGTCTTGCCTACGGCAGATCGAGCAACGCGCATACCTCGCTGCGCAAACCTGTCACTGCCTGCGCGCCGTCCTGGTCGAAGCGCAGCGATGCCTGGGTCGGCGCGAACGCCGGCCAGCGCGGCAGGCCGGCGACGTTCGGATCGCCGCTGCGCGCGAACGCGGCCCAGTAGCGCTGCAGGTTCAGCGGCGGCTGGCCGATCGGCAGGCCCTTGAACACGAACGGCAGCTCGGCACTGTGGGTCACGCGGCCGCCGGGCGCGGCCAGGTCGAACTCGTAGTGCCACACCGGCACGCCCTGCCGCGCCTGCGCGCGCGCCACCGCCAGCGCTGGGCAGCGGAAGGTCAGGTCGGTGGCCAACCGCACCGCCGCATCGCCATAGCGCGGATCCGGCTCGGCCGATGCATCGCGATGCGGCGCCAGCACCTGCGCGGCACGGGCCGGATAATCGCGACGCAGCCGTGCCTCGGCGCCATCAGCGCCGCCATAGGTCAGTTCCTGCGCCACGCTGCCGAGCAGCAGCGGCACCCGCTGCTGCGCGCCGTCGGCCAGCAGCGCCGCCGGTGCGCGCGGCAACACCTGGCCATCGACGATCGCCTGCAGCCAGATGTAGCCGTCGTCGTCCAATGCCGGCACGTCGACGCCCTGCGCCGCCTTCAACAACTGCGCGAACGGCAAGCGCCGCAATGCCGGCAAGCGCTGCGTCGCGCCGATCCCGGCACGCTGCGCGATCGCCGCGCCGAGCGCCTCGTTCTCGCCCAGGCTACGCGGCGGCAGGCCGAAGCCGGCGGTGCCGCTCTGTTCGATCGCCGCGCGGAATAGCCCCTTCGACAGCGGCGACAGCTGCAGCAGGCCCACGTCCTGTGCGCCGGCCGATTGGCCGAAGATGGTCACCTGCGCCGGATCGCCGCCGAAGCGGGCGATGTTGTCGCGCACCCAGCGCAACGCCGCGATCTGGTCGAGCAGGGCGTAGTTGCCGGAGGCATGCCGCGCGGATTCGGCGCTCAGCTCGGGCAGCGACAGGAAGCCGAACACGCCCAACCGGTATTGCACTGTGACCAGCACCACGCCCTGCTGCGCCAGCGACGACGGCAACACGTCGGCACCGCCGGCGACGTTGGCGCCGCCGTGGATCCACACCATCACCGGCTGTTTCGCCGCCGGGTCCAGGCGCGGCGTCTGCACTTCCACGTACAGGCAATCTTCGCTGGAGCGCTGCGCCAGCGCATTGTTCCAGCCGATCGCCGGCTGCGCGCAGGTCGGCGCCGGCTGGCTGGCGTCGCGCACGCCGCGCCAACGCGCCGGCGGCTGCGGCGGCCGCCACCGATTCGCGCCGGTCGGCGGCGCGGCGAATGGGATCGCGCGGAACAGCACGCTACCGTCGGCCTGCACCTGGCCGCGCACGCTGCCCGCGGCGAGCGTCACCTGCGGCGCAGGCGCGGCGGCGGCGGGCGCCTGGCGCGCATTCGCCAGCGGCGCGAGGCCCAGCAGCAGGCACAGCAGTGCCGGCTTCACCGCGCGGCTCCCGACGCCGCGACGCGGCTGCGCCAGGCGCCGAGCAGCACCGCGGTGGCGGCGGCGACGTTGAGGCTTTCCACCGCGCCGCTGCCGGGGATCGACAGGCGTAGTTCGCAGGCCTGGGCGAAGTCGCGGTCCATGCCCTCGCTCTCGGCCCCCATCACGTACACCAGGCGCGGCGGCAGCGCGGCGGCGAACACGTCGTCGCCGCCGTCGACCAGCGTCGCCGCCAGCGCGAAGCCGGCTGCGCGCAATTGCGCCAGCGCCTGCTCCGTCGGCGGCAACCGCACCAGCGGCACCGCCTCGGCGCCGCCTTCGGCCACGCGCGCGGCGGCGCCGGACAGGGCCAGCGTCGCGGTGTCCGGCAGCAGGATCGCGGCGGCGCCGAAATGCGCGGCCGAGCGCAGGATCGCGCCGAAGTTGTGCGGATTGCCGACGCCGTCCAGCCACAACGCCAGCGCCGGGCCCGGCACCAGCCCCTGCAGCCACGCCGCCAGCGGCAGCGGTTCGGCGCGCAGCACGTCGGCGACCACGCCTTCGTGGTGCGCGCTGGCCGCGAGCTTGTTCAGATCGGCCTCCTCCACCACCCGGTAGCCGACGCGGTTGGCCGCGCACCACTTGAGCAGCGGCTGCAGCGCCGGAATCCGCGCCTCGGCCAGGTACAGCTTGCGGATCGCCTCGGGCCGGCGCGCGTACACCGCGCGCACCGCGTTGAGACCGTACAGGCGCAGCTCGCCGCGGTTGGCGTCGGCCGCGCGCGGCACCGGCGCGGCGCGTTCGGGCGGCGCCGGCGGACGCGGACCGCGCGGGCTCTTGCCCCAGGGACTGCTCATCGCGGCACGCTCGGCAGCGCAGCGCATGCGGCGGCAACGCACGGGAAAGAAAGGTCATGACGCATGGGCAAGGTCTCCTGGACCGCAATGGCAACGCACCGTACCGGCGCGACCCGGTGATTTTCGCTCATCCCTGCCCTGTAGGTGCAGTTGGCGTCGTTCGTGCGACCAAAACCTGCGCAGCGGGGTTCGACCGCGGAGTCCGGCCCGGCATTTCCGCCCGTCGCGGCGGCGGCTTCCGGCGGCGGCGCATCGATTGTCTACCCAGCGCGCCGAGAAGAGGAATAGCGGCCCGACTGAGACCGTGAAGCCGTTCGCCGTTGCCCGGCACCATGCCGCATTCGCGGCGATAGGCGACGAATTCTCACAATCACGCCGCTGCGGCAAGGCACATCGTCGCCGCACCTCGGCACGACAACGGACAACGCTATCGACCATAACCACGACCGCAACACCCGGCTTCGCATCGCGGGACACCATCGCCTCGACATCGACACCACCGCTTCAGTGCAGGCGGATGCAGCGAGCCGAACGGGATCCCACAACAATCCTCTCTGCCTCATCATCACAAGGCGATCCCAATGAAATCCTCTGTCCGCAACGCAAGCTGGACACTGCGTCGTTGTTCCACCACCGCATTGATGCTGCTCTCCCTGCTCGGCGTGGCCGGCGCCGCGTCGGCGGCGACCCAGGACGGCGCGCCGGATGCCCGGCTCGCGCGAGTCGGCAGCATGAGCGCAATGCACAAGCCGGCCGGCATCCCGGACGACTACGTCGCGACCCCGTTCGGCTACTTCGCGCCGGCCTGCGTCCGCCAAGTCCACAGCGGCGAGCGCATCCTCGAGGACGGCAGCCTGCAACACGTCAATGGCGTGCGCGAACAGACGCAGGCCTGTAGCCAGGACAACTTCACTCCCAGCGGCGCGCGGGTGCGGCCCGACGGCCGCGGCAGCGATGGTCGGCAGGTCCGCAGCAGCGCCGCGCTGACAGCGTCCAGCGCACGCGGCGCGGTGCCGCCACCGATCACGCACGACTGGGTCCAGTCGGCTATCGACGTGACCGGCGCCAAGATGGGCCGCATCGTCGCGAGCTGGAAAGTGCCGCAGAATCCGACCAACGTGGCGCATCAGACGGTGTACTTCTTCCCGGGCATGCAGAGCGACGATCCGACGATCCTGCAACCGGTGCTGGGCTACCGCGGCGACAGCAACACCTGGGATCTGAGCAGTTGGAACTGCTGCCAGAATGGCATGGTGTGGTCCAGCGATTTCATTCCGGCCAAAGCCGGCGACCAGATCGTGGGCGACACCTACGCCACCTGCAACAACGGCAGGCCCTGCGCGAACTGGAACGTCGACACACGCAACATCACCAGCGGCAGGAGCGTCCGGCTCAGCACCACCTACGACATCAATTCGAATACGCACCTGGTGATGGGTGGCGCGCTGGAGGTGTACTCGGTGGACAGTTGCGACCAGTATCCGCCCGACGGTCGCATCACCTTCAACTCGATCGGCGTGTACGACTACAAACTGGGACGCGTGCCGTCGCCGGCATGGGTTTCGTACAGCGACAGTTCCGGCCTGGACGTGCAGTGCAACTACGATGTGCAGACCACCTCCACCTCGGCGACGATCTTCTACTGATCGCGCCCTGTCCCGAGGGCAAGACACCGCTGCCGGCCACAGGCCGGCAGCGTGTCATCACGGCACCTACTGCCGCGTGGCGATCATTCGCCGCGCGGCGCCGGCGGCACCAGCCGCTCGCGCCATAGATCGGCGTTCTTGATGCCCAACGGCAGCGGATCGAACACCGGATCCAGGCCGGCCTTCTTCTGCCGCTCGTAGTCGCGCAGCGCCAGCAGCGCCGGTTTCTGCAGGATCAGAATGGCGATGATGTTGAGCCAGGCCATCAGGCCCACGCCGATGTCGCCCAGCGACCACGCCAGCTTGGCGTCGTGGAACGCGCCGAACACCACCATGCCGAGGATGCCCAGCCGCAGCACCAGCACGCTGAGCGGACGGCGGCGGTTGCCGTTGATGTAGTTGAGGTTGGTCTCGGCCATGTAGTAATAGGCCATGATCGTGGTGAAGGCGAAGAAGAACAGCGCCAGCGCCACGAAGCCGGCGCCCCAGCCGGGCAGGATCGCGTCCACCGCGGCCTGCGCGTAGCCCGGGCCTTCCTGCACGCCGCGCAGGCCGGCGAACAGCGGCTCGCCGCCGCCTGGCGCATACACGTTGTACTTGCCGGTGGCCAGGATCAGGAACGCGGTCGCGGTGCACACCATCATCGTGTCGAAGTAGATCGCGAAAGCCTGCACGTAACCCTGCTTGGCCGGATGCGAGACCTCGGCGGCGGCCGCGGCGTGCGGGCCGGTGCCCTGCCCGGCTTCGTTGGCGTAGATGCCGCGCTTGACGCCCCATTCCACCGCCAGCCCCAGCAGCGCGCCGAACGCGGCGTGCGAGCCGAACGCGCTGCGGAAGATGATCGAGAACATCTCTGGCACCCGCTCGGCGTTGAGCACCATCACCACCACCGCCATCAGGATGTAGCCCAGCGCCATAAACGGCACCACGATCTCGGCGAAGTTGGCGATGCGCTTGACCCCGCCGAAGATGATCACCGCCAGCAACAGCGCCACCGTCACGCCGATGCCCAGCTTCAGCGCCTGCACCGCCGGCAACCCCATCCACAGTCCGTCGAGCGGGCCGCACAGCGGGCCGCCGCGGCAGGCGTTGACCACGCTGTCGGCGATCGCGTTGGCCTGCACGCCGGGCATCAGGAATCCGGTGGCGACGATGGTGGCGAACGCGAACAGCAGCGCGTACCACTTCAATCCCATCGCCTTTTCGATGTAGTAGGCCGGGCCGCCGCGGTAGCGCCCGTCGGCGTCCTTGACCTTGTAGATCTGCGCCAGGGTCGATTCGATGTAGGAGGTGGAGGCGCCGAAGAAGCCCATCACCCACATCCAGAAGATCGCGCCCGGCCCGCCGAAGGCGATGGCGGTGGCCACGCCGGCGATGTTGCCGATGCCGATGCGCCCGGCCATCGACATCGCCAGCGCCTGGAACGAGGACACGCCGGCATCGGATTTCTGCCCGCCGATGGTCAGCCGCAGCATCTCGGCGAAGCCGCGTACCTGCATGAAGCGGGTGCGGATGGTGAAATACAGGCCGGCCGCCAGGCACATGAAGATCAGCGCCTTGCTCCAGATCAAGCCATTCAATGCAGTGATGATCGATTCCACGCAGTTCCCCGAAGCACAAGAAGGACGCCCCGCGACCGGGGGCTGCCTCGATTGTGCATGAATCGGCGCTGACTGCGAAACGTATCTCGCTCCGGAGGTGCAAGCGGCGAGCGGGTGCCAGTGCGAGCTGCGCGCAGGTCGCCGTCGCATCCTCGTGCGTCCGAAGGGTACCTGGCACTCAACCAGCTCGGGCGGTCCGGCCGCATGCGCATACCGCGGCGAGACGGGATAGGAATCGTGCTCGCGGCAAACCGCCGCACGAACGCTCACCGAACCGGCATGCGTCTTCCGCGCGAGACAGCGCAGAACTGCCCCCGATCACGGCTCCGGCATGACCGACGGGACGGAAGGATCGTGCCTGCGCCGATCCTTCCGCATCCCGCATGCACAGCGTGTACTCAGCACGGTGTTCCAGTGCGCAATGCACCAGCCGTGGCATTCACTTCAATGATTCGCTGTGGCGACGATTGCCTGATCGATATCGTGCTCCACCACGCTCCAGGCGAGGATGCCGTAGCCCTTGTTGCCCCACTGCGTGCCCCAGTGGTTCTGGATGAGCAGTCCATCGGCGTTGTAGCCGACCGCAAGAACTTCGTGATAGCCCCGGATCGTGCCACTGCTGTCTCGATCGACCGGGTTGCTGAGGGACATATTGTCGAATCCGGGGCGCACCGGAAAGCTGATCGCGACCGGCTGACGATTCGCCAGCGCCACCTTCAGCGCGTTGCTGAGCGCACTGCCGCCGTTGGCGTTGCCGTCGGAGAACAGCACGGTATAGTCCTTGAACAACTGCGGCTTGAATCTTGCCGCATTCGCGCGCTCGGCGTCGGTCGGCAGATCATTCCAGTCGTAGTTGCCCTGGAAATAGTCCTGCTCGGTGTCGATCCCCTGCTTGACCGAGAGACGAAACGCGTCCATCGGATCAGCCCCCTCGTCGACACCGCCGTTTATCTGGGAATAGACGTACATCGGGGCGAACAGGTTGACGCTTTTGCCATTGAAATTGGCATACCAACCGGCGAGGTCGTGGGCGACGGTCCACCCCACGCATGAGTTGACAGCGCCCTGATCGCCGATCGCCACTGCCCAGCGGGTCAGGTCGACGCTGCTCGGCGGTGCCGACGCGATGTTCGCGGCGCTCACCTCGGGCATGGTCACCGGCTGCCGCAGCTTCGGCAGCATGGCGCCCATGCCGTGTCGCGCGTTGTCGGCCATCGCCAGGCTCGCGCAAGACAATCCCGCGAGGCAGATGAGGCCGGACCAGGTCAGACGTGTGTTCTTCATTATGTTCTCTCCGTTGAAAAGTCATTGTTTCGACAACCGGCGGTTGCCAGAGGAGGTGTCGCGATCGCAACGGCCATGCATGTCCTCGTCGCTGAGCGCGCACATGGCCGGCGCGGCGAAGCGTGGCGGAAGCGCGAAATGAAGGATTGGCCGAATACGCGTTGAAACGCGATAATTCAGCACAACTTCCGCAAATCGAGATATCGTCACGACGACTTCGCAACTGGCGTCACGCCCATGCGAAACAAACCGTAGACAAATGCCACGGCCGCGCTCGCCGCAGGCGGCAACCGCTGTGTTCGCTTGAAGTCGCGCGACACCGCAACGATGGACAGCACTGAACCGTCATGCGACGGGCGCAAGTGACACTCCCAGCCATCTCGACAGGCGCACCGGCGCACTGTCCGCACGCGATCGCCCGCCACAGAAGCCTGCGCGTCGCGCGGGCGACGCGCGCCGACCCTAGAGCGTCTGGCACCCGTGGTCACGACCATGCGCCCTCGCCAGCCGCATAGCGAGCCGGAAAACCCGCATCCACGCGTCCATCATTGCCGGCGGTACGGCGCGCCGCACTAAGGCGACTGTATGCGCCCGAACAGGTGCAGATCGTGCAAGCGGCCAAGCTTGCGCAGTGCGCTGCGGCGTACGCCTTCGCGCGCGAAGCCATTCTTTTCCAGCACCCGCATCGACGCCGGATTGCTGTCCAGCACGCTGGTCTCGATGCGCAGCAGCCCAAGCGCGGGGACCGCCCAGTCCAGATACGTGGCGACGATCCGCGTCATCCGTCCCTGCCCCCAGTAGCGGCGCCCCAGCCAATAGCCCAGCTCGGCGACGTGTGCACGCTCGCCGCGACCAGGACGTAGGCCGATGCTGCCGCAGGCCTCGCCATCGATCTCGATCGCCAGCACCGGATGCGCCAGGTCCACCACGCGTCCGCCCAGGAACGCCTCGCCGTCGGCACGGGTGTAGGGATGCGGAAACCGCTCGCTGAGGCCGCGCACCACCTGCGCATCGTCGGCATGGCGCAGCAGCGCGTCGAGATCGTCGCCGCGCCAGCGGCGCAGCTGCATCCCGTCGACGCTTAGCTGCAATTCGCGCCACGCCGTGGCGTTGGGGTCATCGGACATCGGCCGCACTCCTGCAGATCGGCAGCCGAGCATACCCGGCGATCGCGCTCACCTGCAGCATCACCGATTCCTGCGCGGCATGCGCGCGCCGCGCAGAACCGCGCAACGACAAACGAACGCAACGATGCGCCGCCGCGGTGCGTCTTGCCACGCGCTGACTCGATGCCGGCGCACACGACAGGCCGCCGAAAGGTTTGCGCGCGCTAATGCAGCGCGTCCCTCCGCGATCATTACCGAGTAGTCCCGATGCATTCCGCGACCTCCCCCGCTGCGGCACGTATTCCGATCTTCATGTACCACAACATCGCGCAGGCGCCACGGCAGCTGCAGGTGTACCGCAGCCTGTACGTCAGGCCTGCGCGTTTCGCGCGGCAGATGCGCCTGCTGCAGCGGCTTGGCTACCGCGGCGTGTCGATGTCCGACGCCATGCCCTACCTGCGCGGCGAACGCCACGGCCGGATCGCGGTGGTGACCCTGGACGACGGCTACCTCGACAACCTGCATGCGGCACTGCCGGTACTGCAACGCCTGGGCTTCAGCGCCACCGTGTACGCGGTCAGCGGCAGCATCGGCCGCCACAACACCTGGGATGCGCGCAAGCTCGGCATCGAAAAGCCGCTGATGAGCCTGGCCGAACTGCGCCAATGGCGCCGCGGCGGCATGGAGATCGGCGCGCACACCCGTTCGCATCCGCGACTGACCGCGTGCAGCGATGCCGAGTTGCGCGAGGAGATCGGCGGCTGCAAACGAGAGCTGGAAGATCGGCTCGGCGAACCGGTCACCCAGTTCTGCTATCCGTACGGCGACGTGGACGCGCGCGTCGCCGCGACCGTGCAGGAGGCCGGCTATGTCGCCGCGACCACCACCCGCCGCGGCCGTGCCGTGCCCGGCTCCGATCCCTGGCGCTATCCACGCATCCAGGTGGCGCGGCATCACCTGCTGCCGCAGTTCGCGCTGCGTGCCTTGACCGGTTACGAGGATCGGCGCGCATGAAGTTCCTGTTCGTCGGCACCAATCCCGAGAACACCGGCGCGGCGACGCACTTCGTGGCACTGGCGCAGGCGCTTGCCAGCGCCGGCCATCGCGTCGAGGTGATCGCCTGCCAAGGCGGGCTGATCGCCGAGGAATTGCAACGCAGCGGGATCGGCGTGCACTTCGGCCATTTCCGCAACGCCCTGGATCCGGCCGGCTACGCGCCGCTGCTGCGCCTGGCGCGGCAGCTGCAACCGGACTGGCTGGTCGGCAATTTCGGCAAGGAATACTGGCCGTTGCTGCTGGTCGGCCGCGCGCTCGGCATCCGCGTGGCGCTGTTCCGGCACCGCGCGCCGGCGATGCGTGCCTTCTCCGGCTATGCGATCCCGCGCCTGGCCTCGCGCTTCTTCGCGGTGTCGCGCTATGCGCGGCAGGCCTACCTGGACCGCGGCGTACCGGAGGCGCTGGTGCAGGTGCTGTACAACCCGGTGAACATGGGCAACCTGCGTCCGGACCCGCGGCGCGGCCGCGAGATGCGCGCCCTGCTCGACCTGCCCGAGAACGCGATCGTGATCGGCTACAGCGGCCGCCTGCAGCACGGCAAAGGCATCTTTCCGCTGCTTGAGGCGGCGTCCGCGGCGATGGCGATCGAACCGGCGCTGCACTGCCTGTGGCTGGGCGACGGCCCGGATGCGGCGCGCCTGCACGCGCAGGCCGGTGGCCAGGCCACGGCCGCACGGCACCGCTTCGTCGGCTGGGTCAACGACGCCACGCCCTACTACAACGCGATGTCGATGCTGGCGTTTCCCTCGCTCGCGCCGGAAACCTTCGGCCGGGTCTCGGTGGAAGCGCAAGCCAGCGAAGTGCCGGTGCTGGCCAGCCGCGTCGGCGGCGTGGCGGAGACGCTGGACGCCGACGTCAGCGGAGAACTCTTGCCACCGGGCGACGTGCGCGCCTGGCGCGACGCGATCCTGCGCATGTGCGATGCGCAGCGCCGCCAGCGCATGGGACAGGCCGGTCGCCAGTTCGTACAGCGCCACTTCGCCGGCGCGGTGATCGCCGCGCAATTCGTGCAGGTGCTGCAAGCGCCGCGGCGCGCGCCGCAGCGGCTGACCCAGGCACAACCCGGCGCGCATTGATGCCGACCGCCGGCGACCAGCGGCGTAACCGTGACGGGCCGTACGCCAACCAGCGCCGCTTCGCCTTGCCAGCCTCAGCAGTAGCGACGCGGCGCGCATACGCGCCGCATGCATCAGCCGGCGGCGGAACCGCGGCGACGGGTGAAATACGGGTACGCCACGATGAATGCCAGCGCAGAAGCGGTCCCGAACAGCGTGCGTAGCGCGTCGCCGACGGTGTGCGGGATCTTCCAGGCATGCAGCGCGGCGTCGTACCAGACCAGTTGCAACAGCATCAGCCCGAACAGCGCCATCGGCACGCCGAACACCAGCCAGCCGAACGCCCGCACTGCCGGCTTGGTCTTACGGTCCTGCAGCTTGCCGACGATCTCGGTCGTAGCGAGGTGGTACTGGAACGGATCGGCCGTGGAATACAGCGGCCGCTGCGCTGGCGGCGGCTCGGGCCGCACCGGCTGGTGAGTCACCTCTTCCACCGCTACTGGCGCGACCAGTTCGGTGACATTCGTCTTGGCCAGCAAGGCCTGCATCTTCGGATCCACACGTTCCCCCTGAACGTTGCCGCAAGAATTCGGCCCCAGGGTGCCCCTGGATCCACACCGCCTCCCTGCATGCATAGGATGCGCACCGGAGCGGCCGCAGGCAACTCCCGCCGCGCAGGCCAGCGTTCGGCAGCATGCATGGCTGGTGCCGCCGGGGGGCGGGGTCCGCGCTCAGTCGTGCGCGTCCAGCCACCCCAGCACCTGCGCCGCCAGCGCCTCGGCGTTGTCGCCGTCGGCGCGCAGGTGCAGTTCCGGCTGCTCCGGCGCCTCGTACGGCGAATCGATGCCGGTGAAGTTGGGGATCTGTCCGGCGCGGGCCTTGGCGTACAGCCCTTTCACGTCGCGCGCCTCGGCCACGTGCAGCGGTACGTCGACGAAGACCTCGACGAATTCGCCCGCGGCGAAGCGCTCGCGCGCCATGCGCCGTTCGGCACGGAACGGCGAGATGAAGCTGACCAGCACGATCAACCCGGCGTCGGCCATCAAGCGCGCGACCTCGGCGACGCGGCGGATGTTCTCCACCCGGTCCTCGTCGGTGAAGCCCAGATCGCGGTTCAACCCGTGCCGCACGTTGTCGCCGTCGAGGATGAAGGTGTGATAGCCGAGCGCATGCAGGCGCTTGTCGACCAGATTGGCGACGGTGGACTTGCCGGCGCCGGACAGGCCGGTGAACCACAGCACCTTCGGCGCCTGCCCCTTGATCCGCGCGCGCGCGGCGCGGTCCACGTCCAGGTGCTGCCAGTGCACGTTGCCGGCGCGGCGCAGCGCGAAATCCAGCGTGCCGGCGGCGACGGTGGCGTTGCTCTGCCGGTCGATCAGGATGAAGCCGCCGAGCGCGCGGTTGCGCGCGTACGGCTCGAACACGATCGACTCGTCCAGCGACAGGTTGCAGTAGCCGACCTCGTTCAACTCCAGGCGCTTGGCCGCCAGCCGCTCCTGCGTGTTCACGTCGATGCGATGCTTGATCTCGCTGACGCTGGCCGACACCGTGCGGGTGCCGAGCTTGAGCCAGTACGGGCGCCCCGGCAGCAGCGCGGCATCGTCCATCCACAGCACATGCGCGGCGAACTGGTCGGCCACTTCCGGCGGGTCGTCGGCGGCGGCGATCACGTCGCCGCGGCTGATGTCGATCTCGTCGGCCAGGGTCAGCGTCACCGCCTGCCCGGCCACGGCCAGCTCCACGTCGCCGTTGCCATCGAGCACCCTGGCGACGGTGGAGCGGCGCGCCGAGGGCAGCACCACCACCGCGTCGCCCGACCGCACCTGGCCGGCCGCGAGGGTGCCGGCGAAACCGCGGAACTGCTGGTTCGGGCGGTTGACCCATTGCACCGGCAGGCGCAGGCCGCTGTCGGCATCGCGCGCGGCCAGGTCCAGGCCTTCCAGGTATTCGAGCAAGGCCGGGCCGCCGTACCACGGCGTGCGCGCCGACCGCTGCGACAGGTTGTCGCCGTCCAGCGCCGACAGCGGGATGCACTGCACCTGCGCGATGCCCAGTTGCGCGGCCAGCGCGCGGTAGCTGGCGACGATCGCATCGAAGGTGGCCTGGTCGAAATCGACCAGGTCCATCTTGTTGACCGCCAGCACCACGTGGCGGATGCCGAGCAGCGAGACGATGTAGCTGTGGCGGTGGGTCTGGGTCAGCAAGCCCTTGCGCGCATCGACCAGCACCACCGCCACGTCGGCGGTGGAGGCGCCGGTGGCCATGTTGCGGGTGTACTGCTCGTGGCCGGGGCAATCGGCGACGATGAACTTGCGCTTGTCCGTATCGAAGTAGCGGTAGGCAACGTCGATGGTGATGCCCTGCTCGCGCTCGGCGGCCAGGCCGTCGAGCAGCAGCGCGTAGTCGATCTCGCCGCCGCGGGTGCCGTGGCGCTTGCTGTCGGCGCTGAGCGCGGCGAGCTGGTCGTCGAACAGGCGCTTGCTGTCGTACAGCAGGCGCCCGATCAACGTGCTCTTGCCGTCGTCGACGCTGCCGCAGGTGATGAAGCGCAGCAGCGGCTTGTGTTCGTGTTGCTGCAGGTAGGCGGCGACTGCGTCGCCGCCGGGATTGGGGATTCGGGATTGGGGATTCGCAACGGCGTCCCCTCCCGCTACCGCGTTCGCCGCGACGCGCCGCTCTTGCGAATCCCCAATCCCGAATCCCGAATCCCGGCTCATCAGAAATACCCTTCCAACTTCTTCTTCTCCATCGACGCGCCCGGATCCTGGTCGATCACTCGCCCCTGCCGCTCCGAGGTGGTGGTCAGCAGCATCTCGGCGATGATCTTTTCCAGCGTGTCGGCCTGCGACTCGACCGCGCCGGTCAGCGGATAGCAGCCCAGCGTGCGGAAGCGCACTTGCCGCAGCTGCGGCACCTCGCCGTCGCGCAGCGGCAGCCGCGTATCGTCCACCAGGATCAGCGCGCCGTCGCGCTCCACCACCGGGCGTTCGGCGGCGAAATACAGCGGCACCACCGGAATCGATTCGCGGTAGATGTACAGCCATATATCCAGTTCGGTCCAGTTGGACAGCGGGAACACGCGCACGCTCTCGCCGGCATGGACCCGGGCGTTGTACAGATTCCACAGCTCGGGACGCTGGTTCTTCGGGTCCC
Organism: Xanthomonas sp. GW; assembly: GCF_014236815.1. NCBI lineage: Bacteria > Pseudomonadati > Pseudomonadota > Gammaproteobacteria > Lysobacterales > Lysobacteraceae > Xanthomonas > Xanthomonas sp. GW. The sequence continues at coordinate 1,268,971 of NZ_CP051189.1, read as the reverse complement.
AGCGATGCTTGTCGTTGCGGAACGAGAACACCCGCTCCTTGGCCCGCGCCTTCTCCTCGTCGCGGCGCGCGCCGCCGATCGCCGCATCGAACCTGCCCTGGTCCAGCGCCTGCTTCAGGCCCTGGGTCTTCATCACGTCGGTATGCACGGTCGCGCCGTGGGTGAACGGGCCGATGTCCTGGGCGATACCGTCGGCATTGATGTGCACGCGCAGGTCCACCCCGGTCTCGGCGGCGCGGCGGTCGCGGAAGGCGATCATCTCGCGGAACTTCCAGCGCGTGTCCACGTGCAGCAGCGGGATCGGTGGCGGCGCCGGCGCGAACGCCTTCAGCAGCAGGTGCAGCAGCACCGAGCTGTCCTTGCCGACCGAATACAGCAGCACCGGATTGCGGAACTCGGCGGCCACCTCGCGCAGGATGTGGATGCTTTCGGCCTCGAGCCGATCGAGGTGGGACAGGACGGAAGAACGCATCGGGGACAACGCAAGACTCATGGGAAAGGGGGCGTGCCGAGGGTAGCAGCGACCGCGGCACCTGGGGCGACCGCGGCCGGCAGTGTGTGACGGGTCGGGCAGGCACTGAAATAAGCGGGGGGCATAAGCCGATAACCCCTGCTCCTTTCTGCCCCGCGCAACGAATCCCTAACATCGGTCATCCCTTCTTCCCACCCGGACCGGTCATGACCGCCGCCTCGCCCGCGTTGCCGCCCAGCCCCTTGCCCGACGAGCGCAAGGCGCTGCTGGCGCGGACGGTGGAGGGGCTGGATGCGGCCAGCCTGTGGTGGCTGTCCGGCTATGCCGCCGGGCTGGCCCAGGGCCAGGGCCATGCGCCGCCGTCGCTGGCGGTGTTGCCGGGCGGCGCCGCGGCCAGCCACAGCGCGCAGCGGCTGAGCATTGTCTACGGCAGCCAGACCGGCAACGCCCGCCGCGCCGCCGAACAACTGGCGGCCGACGCCGAGGCCGCCGGGCTGACGGTCCGCCTGCTGCGTGCCGATGCCTACCCGACCCGCGAACTGGCCAGCGAGCGCCTGCTGTACGTGGTCATCAGCACCCAGGGCGAAGGCGATCCGCCGGACGACGCCATCGGCCTGGTCGAGTTCCTGCAAGGCCGCCGCGCACCCAAGCTGCCCGAGCTGAAGTACGCGGTGCTCGGCCTGGGCGATTCCAGCTACGCCGACTTCTGCGGCATCGGCAAGCGCATCGACGCGCGCCTGGCCGAACTCGGCGCGCAGCGGCTGCTGCCGCTGGGCGAGGCCGACCTGGACATCGACAGCGTGGCCACGCCGTGGCGCACGCAGGCGCTGGCGCAGGCGCGCGAGCTGCTGAAGAGCGCGGCCGCACCATCGGCGACGGTGACCCCGCTGCGCAGCGCCGCCGCGGCCGCCTGGAACCACGAGCGCCCGTTCGCCGCCGAGGTACTGGCCAACCAGCGCATCAGCGGCCGCGATTTCAAGGGTCCGCGCTATGCCGCGCATGGCGAGGCGGACAAGGACGTGCGCCACCTGGAACTGTCGCTGGCCGGCAGCGGCCTGCACTACGAACCCGGCGACGCGCTGGGCATCCGCCACCGCAACCCGCCGGCACTGGTCGAGGCCATTTTGACGGCGACGCGACTCGACGGTCATGCCGACGTCACCGTCGATGCGCAGACTCTGCCCCTGCACGAGTGGCTCGCCGCGCATCGCGAACTGACCCGGGCCTCGCGGCCGTTCCTGGCCGCGGTCGCCCGCCGCTCAGCCGCAACCACGCTGGAACAGCTGCTCGATCCTACCCAGACCGCCGGTCTGGCGGCGTTGCTGGCCGATCACCAAGTGATCGACGTGCTGCGACGCTGGCCGGCGGATTGGGACCATAGCGCACTGCTCGACGCGCTGCGGCCCCTGGCCCCACGCCTGTATTCGATCGCCTCCAGCCGCAAGCGGGTCGGCGACGAAGTCCATCTCACCGTCGATGTGCTGGACTACCAGGCGCACGGCCACGCCCATGGCGGCGCGGCCAGCGGCTTTCTGGCCGCCCTGGCCGAAGGCGACAGCGCACCGGTCTACATCGAACCCAACGAACGCTTCCGGGTGCCGGCCGACCCCAGCCGCGACATCCTGATGATCGGTCCCGGCACCGGCGTGGCGCCGTTCCGCGGCTTCGTGCAGGAACGCGCCGAGAGCGGCGCCGGCGGCCGCAACTGGCTGTTCTTCGGCGCCCGCCACTTCAATCAGGATTTCCTGTACCAGGCCGAGTGGCAGCAGGCGCTGCGCAGCGGCGAACTGCAGCGCCTGGACCTGGCGTTCTCGCGCGACGTGCAACCGCTGCGCGACGGCAACGTGCCGGACAAGGTGTACGTGCAGCAGCGCCTGCGCGAGCACGGCCGCGACGTCTACGACTGGCTGCAGAACGGCGCGCACCTGTACGTGTGCGGCGCGATCGGCATGGGCAAGGACGTGCACGCCACGCTGCAGCAGATCGTGGTCGAACACGGCGCGCGCAGTGCCGAAGACGCAGCGGCCTACCTCACTTCGCTGCAGCGGGAGGGGCGGTATGCGCGCGATGTTTATTGAAGCCGGGATTGGGGATTTGGGATTGGGGATTCGCAAGAGCGCATTTCTGGAGTGTTGCGATCCTTTGCTGCGCTCACCCGTCGGTCCGCTTTGCCAATCCCGAATCCCAAATCACGAATCCCTGCTGCCATGAGCCACTCCGTCGAAGACATCAAAGCCGAAAGCCGCCGCTTGCGCGGGTCGCTGCTGCAGAGCCTGGCCGATCCGGTCACCGGGGCGCTGCGCGAGGACGATCAGACGCTGATCAAGTACCACGGCAGCTACCAGCAGGACGATCGCGACCTGCGCGACGAGCGGCGCCGGCAGAAGCTCGAACCGGCCTACCAGTTCATGATCCGCACGCGCACGCCGGGCGGGGTGATCACGCCTGAGCAGTGGCTCAAGCTCGACGCCATCGCCACCACCTACGGCAACCACTCGCTGCGCGTCACCACGCGCCAGGCGTTCCAGTTCCATGGCGTGATCAAGCGCGAACTGAAGGCGACGATGCAGGCGATCAACGCCGCGCTGATCGATACCCTGGCCGCCTGCGGCGACGTCAACCGCAATGTGCAGGTCGCCGCCAACCCGCTGGCCTCGCGCGCGCACGCCACGCTGTACGCCGATGCGGCGCGCGTGTCCGAACACCTGCTGCCCAATACCCGCGCTTACTACGAGATCTGGCTGGACGAAGAGCAGGTGGTCGGCAGCGGCCAGGAAAACGAACCGATCTACGGCGACAAATACCTGCCGCGCAAGTTCAAGATCGGCTTCGCGCTGCCGCCGATCAACGACGTGGACGTGTTCGCCAACGACCTGGGCTTCATCGGCGTGCTCGGCGCAGACGGCGAACTGGCTGGCTACAACGTCAGCATCGGCGGCGGCATGGGCGCCAGCCACGGCGACGCCGAGACCTACCCGCGCGTGGCCAACGTGATCGGTTTCATCGCGCGCGAGCAGTTGCTCGATGTCGCCACCGCCGTCGTCACCACCCAGCGCGATCTCGGCAACCGCAGCGTGCGCAAGCGCGCGCGCTTCAAGTACACCATCGACGACCACGGCCTGGAGGTCGTCGTCGCCGAGATCCAGCGCCGCGCCGGCATCGCGCTGCAGCCGACCCGCGCGTTCGCGTTCGAGCACAACGGCGACCGCTACGGCTGGAGCGAAGGCGATGACGGCCGCGCGCACCTGACCCTGTCGCTGCCGACCGGACGCATCGCCGACCATGACGACGGCGCGCGCCATCTCAGCGGCCTGCGCGAGATCGCCGACCTGTTGCGGCGCGACGGCGACGGCGCGCATTTCCGCATGACCTCCAACCAGAACCTGGTCATCGCCGGCATTCCGGCTGCGCAGCGCGAGGCGGTCGACACCCTGGTGCGCGCGCACGCGCTGGACACCGGCAACCAGGCGCGCACCGCGCTGGCGCGCGCGGCAATGGCCTGCGTGGCGCTGCCGACCTGCGGCCTGGCGATGGCCGAGGCCGAGCGCTATCTGCCCGACTTCGCCGGCAAGCTGGAGCCGTTGCTGGAGCGGCACGGGCTGCGCGAGGCACCGATCCTGCTTCGCATCTCCGGTTGCCCGAACGGCTGCTCGCGGCCGTATCTGGCCGAGATCGCGCTGGTCGGCAAGGCGCCGGGCCGCTACAACCTGATGCTCGGCGCCGACCACCGCGGCCAGCGCCTGAACACGCTGTACCGCGAGAACATCGGCGAGCCGGAAATCCTCGACGCGCTGGACCCGCTGTTCGCGCGTTACGCCAGCGAACGCGACGCCGACGAGGGCTTCGGCGACTTCCTGCACCGCAGCGGCCTGGTCGCGCTGCCCGCCTACCCCACCCACCGCCATCTCATTCCTTCGGAACTGCACGCATGAGCGCCCTGCCCGCCTCCGTCCACCACGATTCCGCCAACGCGCCGGCGACGGCATGGGACCTCGACGCGGTCAACGCGTTGCTGGCGCCGATGACTGCAGTGCAGCGCGTGGCCTGGGCGCTCGAACACGGCCCGGCCGAGGCCGCGCTGTCGTCGAGCTTCGGTGCGCAGTCGGCGGCGACGCTGCACCTGCTGACCCAGCAGTTGCCGGAGATCCCGGTGATCCTGATCGACACCGGCTACCTGTTCGCCGAGACCTACCGCTTCGCCGACGCGCTCACCGACAGGCTCAAGCTCAACCTCAAGGTGTACCGGCCGCTGGTCAGCCGCGCGTGGATGGAAGCGCGCCATGGCCGCTTGTGGGAACAGGGCATGGTCGGCATCGAGCAGTACAACAACCTGCGCAAGGTCGAGCCGATGCGCCGCGCGCTGGACGAACTGAAGGTCGGTACCTGGTTCACCGGCCTGCGCCGCAGCCAGTCCGACAGCCGCGCGCAGACCCCGTTCGTGCAGAAGCGTGGCGAGCGCTACAAGATCAACCCGATCGCCGACTGGAGCGACCGCGACCTGTGGCAGTACATGCAGCAGCACGGCCTGCCCTACCACCCGCTGTGGGAAGAAGGCTACGTGTCGATCGGCGACTTCCACACCACCCGCCGCTGGGAACCGGGCATGCGCGAGGAAGACACCCGCTTCTTCGGCCTCAAGCGCGAGTGCGGCATCCACGAGGACATCTGAAGCGGGCGCGCCGCGGGTCTTCGGCAGACCCGCGCAAGCTTTTTTGTAGGAGCGGTTTCAACCGCGACAAACGAAGCGACGAATATCCCGGCTTCGGACACAGTCGGGACTGAAGTCCCTCCTACAGTGCACCCAGCAGGCACCTCCCGCAGTCCCTGTAGGAGCGGCTTCAGCCGCGACGAACGAAGCGGCGAACCTCCCGGCTTCGGACACAGTCGGGACTGAGGTCCCTCCCACAGTGCATCCAGCAGGCGCCTCGCGCAGCCCCCTGTAGGAGCGGCTGCAGCCACGACGAACGAAGCGATGAACCTTCCGGCTTCGGACACAGTCGGGACTGAAGTCCTCCTACAGTGCACCCAGCAGGCGCTTTGCGCAGCCCCCTTGTAGGAGCGGCTTCAGCCGCGACGAACGAAGTCGGGGAACCTTCCGGCTTCGGATGCCGTCGGGACCGAAGTCCCTCCCACAGTGCACCCGGCGAGCTGACCGCGAGTCCCTTGTGGGAGCGACTTCAGTCGCGACGAGCGGAACGAGGAACGTTCCCGATTCTGCTGTCATCGGGATCGAAGTCCTGCCGAAGTGCACCCATCGAGTCCGCGAGCCCCTCATGCCCAAACAGCACCGCCTCACTCCCGCCGCAGCACCCACCACCAATCCAGCATCAACATCAGCAACAGCGACACCCCGACCAGCGGGAACAGCACGCCGCCGATCGCCAGCAACACCAGCACGCCGCGCAAGGTGCGCCGGTCCGCGGGCAGCGGCGGCACGCCCAATCCGCCGGCCGGGCGCCGCTTCCACCACATCAGCCCCGCGCTGACGCACAACAGCAGGATGCCAAGACACGAGACGATCAGCAGCAGCTGATTGAACGTACCGTATTGCTGCCCCAGGTGCACGTTGATGCCCCATTCCAAGACCTTCGCCATGGGCCCGTAATCGGCGTAGCGCATGTCCAGCAGCACCTTGCCGCTGTACTGGTCGAGGTGGATCACCCGCTGCTGCGCCAGGTCCGGCGGATACACCGATGCGGTGTAGACGCCGCGCGCGCCGCGCGGCAGCGCCACGCTGTAGCCGGCGGCGATCCCCCGCGCCTGGAACCGCGCTACCGCCGCGTCCAGGCCGATCGCACCGGGCTCCGGCGCCATCGCATCCATGGCATCCATCGCCATGCCGCCATGCGCGGCATGCTCCGCATGCGCATCATGGCCGTTGTCTGCCACGTTCGATGCCGAAGGCCCATCCGCATCCGCCGCCACGGGCATCGGCATCGGCATCGGCATCGGCATCGATGCAGTCTGCGGCAGCTGCGACTGCGGCAACCGCGCCTGGCGCAGCGACCAGGCCGGCACCTCTGCGTCGCTCAGGCGCTGCGTGGACATCGGCACGTCCACGCGCAAGCCAGCCGGATAGCCATAGTGGTGGCCATTGGCGAGACGGTTGACCTGCGCGCCCCAGAACCACGACCACGGCATCCCGGTCAGCGCCAGGAACAGCAGCATCGCGCCGACCACGCTGCCGGTCAGCGCATGCGTATCGCGCCAGAACACGCGCTGCGGCGGCCGGCCGCGCACCGTGGTGACGCCGCCGCGGCGGCCGCGCGGCCACCACAGATACGCACCGGTCAGCACCAGCAGGATCGCCCAGCCGGCGGCCACTTCGATCAGCGCGCTGGCCCATGGCCCGACCAGGGCGAGGCTGTGCAGGCGCCGGATCGTCCACGCCACGGTGCCGTGCTCGGGCAAGCTGCCCAGCACCCGCGCCCGGTACGGATCCACGTACACCACCGCGCGACGTCCATCGGCGGTGCCCACGGTCACTTCTGCCGACGCGTCGCGCTGCGCGGGTGTGGTGTAGCGCAGCGCCTGTCCCGGTTGCGCCGCCAACGCAGCGGCGAGCAAGCGCTGCGGCGCCACAGCCTGCGCTTGTGCCGGCACCGCGACCGTCTTCAACGCACGATGGAAGTAGCCATCGATCGGCTGCTGGTAGACGAAGGCGGCACCGGTCAGCGCCAGCCACGCCAGCAACGGCAACACCAACAGGCCCGCGTAGAAATGCCAGCGCCACACGGCGCGGTAGAAGCGCGCCGGCGGCGCCGCTGCCGGGTTCGGCATGGCCATCACCAGCCCCAGCTGAGGCTGGCGTACAGCGCGCGGCCGTCGCCCGGCGAATAGCCGGAGGAGCCGCTGTCGTACCAGGCGTAGACGTAGTGACGGTCGGTCAGGTTCTTCAGCTGCAGCGACAGTTCGCGCTGCGCGCGCCACGCCCAGCTCGCGCCGACGTTGGCCAGCGCGTAACCGCCGTAGCGCCCCAGCGTATTGCTGCGCTCCACGTAGTAATCGCCCTGCGCATTGCCCCAGGCCGACAGCTTCAGCCGCGGCGTGGCCTGCCAGTCGATACCGGCGCTGGCCAGGTAGTGCGGCACGTTCTCGATCTCCTTGCCGCGCGTGGCCGGCGCGCTCGGGTCGGGCGTGACGATCAGCGCGCGCTGCCGCGAATACGCCAGCCACAGCGTCCAGCGCTCGTCCGGACGCAGGTTCAGCTGCGCGTCCCAGCCGCGGCGCAGGGTCTTGCCGACGTTGCCGACCTCGCCGGTGCCGACCGTGCCGTCGACGCCGAGGATGGTCGCCACCTCGTCGGAGGCGCGCTGCTCCCAATAGGCGATGCGCGCATTCAGGCGCTTGGCGTCGGCGAACTTCAATCCGGCTTCCCAGCCGTCGTTGTACGACGGTGCCAGGTTGCCGGGCTGGCTGCGATAAGCACCGTTGCCGCTGCCGATCTGGAAGGTGCGGCCGATGTTGGCGTAAGCACTGGTCTGCGCGGTCAGCGCGAACACTGCGCTGAGCTTGGGCTGCTTGATCGCGCCATAGGCGTAGGCCGGGTAGCGCGCACCACCAAGGCGATCCAGGAAGCTGCCATCGACCCAGTCCACGCGGTAGCCCGGCACCAGTTGCAGGCGCTCGAACGGGCGGATCACCGCCTGCACATAGGCGCCGCGCGTGTCCAGATCGAAATCCCAGTCGCGCAACGGCGCGGTGCGCACCCGCGCCACGGTGCGATAGCGCTGCGACGTGTTGTCCTGCCATTGCCCGTCGATGCCGCCTTCCAGCGCGAACGACGTCGCCCAGTCCACCTCGGGACGCCAGCTGGCCTTGGCCAGGAAACCGCGCTGGGTCTCGTCGGTATCGCGTTCCTGCTGCGCGCCGGCTTCGGTGAAGCGCACCCAGCGCTGGTTCTGGTAGCGATTCCAGTACAGCTTGGCGCTGCCCTGCACGGCATCGGCCAGTTGCGCATCCAGATGCAGGCTCACCTGCCCGGTCTGGCGTTCGCTGCGGTCGTCGCGCGCATAGTCCGGCGAACTGCGCGGCGCGCGTTGCGCACTGGCGTAGTCCAGATAGCCCGCCTCCAGCGCTGCGTTGCGGTAATAGCGCGCACTGAGCCCGGCGCGCCAGGTGGCGTCCGGCGCGGTGTAGAACCACTTGCCGGCGAAGGCGCGCTTGCGCGCGTCGGCATGGTCGCGGTAGCCGTCGCCGTCGCGCCACGCGGCGAAGTAGTTCTGGCTCCAGCCGCCGCGCTCGATGCCCTGACTGGCCTGCACCTCGCGCGTGCCGAAGCTGCCGGCGGTGACGCTGGCGCGGCCGTCGTTGCCGCCGCTGCGGGTCAGCACATCGACATTGCCGGCGATGGCGTTCAAGCCGTAGCGCGGATCGTTGGTGCCGCGCACGATCTCGATCGCGGCGATGTCCAGCGGAAACACCGCATCCAGGTACGGCATGCCGCCGGCGTTGTCGTTGCTGGGAATGCCGTCGATCAGCAGCTTGACCGCGTTGACCCGGCCTTCGCCGTTGAAGCCGCGGAACGAGAAGCGGCCGGCGTCGGTACCCATCTTGAACTGGGTGACCTGCACCCCGGGCGCGCGCATCAGCAGCTCCCAGCTGTAGTCCACGTGCTGGTCCTGCAGCAGGTCGCCGCCGAGGATGTCCACGGAACTCAGGACGCTGCGCGCGGTCGGCAAGGACAGCGGATCGGCGCTGACCTGGACCTTGCCCAGGGTGAGGGCGGAATCGCCGGGGGGAGGTTGCACGCCGCTATCGGCCGCGCGCGTCGGCGCGGTCACGCTGGCCGCGAGACACACGCAGCTGTACGCCGCCATCCGCGGCAGGGAAAAGAAACGGATCATCGATGGCTCCATCAGCACGAAGACGTACCGCGGCGATGCCACGGCACGAAAGAACAGCCGTTCGTGTTTCAGGAGAACAAAGGAGGCCCGCGTGCGGCGTGAGCGCGCCAGACGCCAGAGTCCACCACCGGCGCGCGCGGCGCGGCCAGCGGCGCGTGCGGGCGCAACCACGGCAACACCAGCAACAGCACAGCCAGCAAAGGCAGCAGGCGCGCGGCCAGCAGGCAGTAATCGCATGCCTGTTCGTGCGCCATGCCGCCGCCGTCATGGGCGCCGGCGTGGGCAGGCGACGACACCGCAGGCAACGCAAGCACCGATTGCAGGCCGCTGCTGGTGCACAGCGCCCCGGCCGCGGCAGCGGCCCAGTCGCCGGAGCGCGCCTGCTGCCAGCGGCTCAGCAACGGCGCAGCCAGCATCAGCACGATCGCCAGCATGGCGAGCGTTGCCCAGAACGACGTTGGCTGGCGGCGACGGATCACCGCGGCAGTCTAGTCGAGACCTCGCGGCACGCCAACGCGACATAAGCGCGCATCTTCCGGCACGCGGAACATCCGCCGGCCGTGGGCACCAAGGCCAGCTACGGTCCTCCATCCGCTGGCTTGGTCATCCGCAATTGATTCGTCCGCATTGCAGCGGCGCGCGAAGCGTGAACGAACCGGATGGCGCCTTCGAAGCAACCCCGCCTGCCGCATGCCACGCGAGGCTCGACGCACGCTAGCTCCCCGCGTCCCACCCGACAGGGCACAGCACGCCACATGCCGGCCGCAACCTGACTGCAGTCGCTTGCCTCATTTCGTAATTTCTGGAATTATCGAAACGATGAACGCCGACAGCACCGTTTCCGCCCTGCGCGCGCTCGCCCACGGGCACCGCCTGGCCGCCTACCGTGCGCTGGTCCAGGCCGGGCCGGACGGCATGGCGGTGGGCGAATTGCGCGCCGCACTGGGGCTGCCCGCAGCCACGCTGACCGCACACCTGCACGTGCTGCGCGGCGCCGGCCTGATCGCCGACGAACGCCAGGGCCGGGTGATCCGGTTACGCGCCGACTACGCACGCATGTACGCGCTGATCGGCTTCCTGACCGAGAACTGCTGCGGCAACGGCAGCTGTTCCCCCGACGCTGCAGCGCCCGCCGCCGCGCACACGCCATAGCGCGGCACCCTCCTCCTTGTCGCACCGAGTCCCCAGATGAGCGCCATCACGATCTACCACAACCCCGCCTGCGGCACCTCGCGCAATGTCCTCGGACTGATCCGCAACAGCGGCGCGGAACCGACCGTGGTCGAATACCTGAAGACCCCGCCGGACCGCGCCACCCTGCAGGCGCTGGTCGCGGCGCTGGGCATCCCGCTGCGCGAGGCGATCCGGCAGAAAGGCACGCCCTACGCCGAACTGGGCCTGGACGATCCCACGCTGAGCGACGACGCACTGCTCGACGCAATGCTGCAGCACTCGATCCTGATCAACCGGCCGATCGTGGTCACCGCGCTGGGCACGCGCCTGTGCCGGCCGTCGGAAACGGTGCTGGAGATCCTGCCCTCGCCGCAGCGCGGCGCCTTCGCCAAGGAAGACGGCGCCCCCCTGATCGATGCGGACGGCCGCCGTGTCGGTTGACCTGTCCGAGCTGACGAACCTGGATCCGGCCGCATTCGTGCGCCCGGATCCGCTGGTGCTGGGCGCCGCCCGCGCCACGCATCCGCCGCGCATCCTGCTGCTGTACGGCTCGTTGCGCGAGCGCTCCTACAGCAAGCTGCTGGCACTGGAAGCGGCGCGACTGCTGCAGGCGATGGGCGCGGACACGCGCCTGTTCGATCCAAGCGGCCTGCCGCTACCCGACGCCGCCCCCGACAGCGATGCGAAAGTGCAGGAACTGCGCGAATTGACGCTGTGGAGTGAAGGCATGGTCTGGTCGTCGCCGGAACGGCACGGTGCGATGAGCGGCGTGCTCAAGGCGCAGATCGACTGGATCCCGCTCAGCCAGGGCGCGCTGCGCCCCACCCAGGGCAAGACCCTGGCGCTGCTGCAGGTGTCCGGCGGCTCGCAGTCGTTCAATGCGCTCAACCAGATGCGCGTGCTCGGCCGCTGGATGCGCCTGCTGACCATCCCCAACCAGTCGTCGGTGGCCAAGGCCTGGCAGGAATTCGATACCCCCGGACGGATGCGCCCCTCGCCCTATTACGACCGGCTGGTGGACGTGATGGAGGAACTGCTCAAGTTCACCCTGCTCACCCGCGACCTGGCGCCGTACCTGGTCGACCGCTACAGCGAACGCCGGCCGGGCACCGATTCTCTGGCCGCGGCGTCGGGCGCGGCACCACCTGCGGTCGTTGCGCCGACGTGAAGACCGCGTCGTCGAAATGTGTGATCGGTACCCTAGACTGAGCGACTCACCGCCGCCGAGCCGTTCGCATGTCTTCCGTCGCATCCGCTGCCGGCCCGGTCTATTGCGCCGCCAAGCCCGGCAACGAAACGCTGCGCCTGGACGCGCTGCATAGCTACGCGATCCTGGACACGCCGCGCGAGCCGGCCTTCGACGACATCACCCGCCTGGCCGCGATGATCTGCCAGACCCCGATCGCGGTGGTCAACCTGATCGATAGCGAGCGGCAGTGGTTCAAGAGCGAGATCGGCCTGGGCGCCAGGGAAACGCCGCTGGCCACCTCGATCTGCGCGCATGCGCTGCTCGAGGACGACCTGCTGCTGGTACCGGATACGCGCGAGGATCCGCGCTTCGCCTCCAATCCGCTGGTCACCGGCGCAGAACGCCTGCACTTCTATGCCGGTGCCTTGCTGAAGACTTCCGACGGCCTGCCGCTGGGCACCGTCTGCGTGCTCGACCGGCGCGCGCGGCAGCTGACCTACGACCAGATCGAAGCGCTGCGCGCGCTGGCGCGGCAGGCGATGGCGCAGCTGGAACTGCGCAAGGCGCTGGCGCTGGCGCAGGAATCCAACCACTACCGCAGCCGCCTGCTGGCCATCGCCGGCCACGACCTGAAGACGCCGCTGCGCACCGCCTCCTATGCGCTGGCCAAGGTCCAGCGCCAGCTCGACGCGGTCAGCGGCGTGCCGCTGGACGAGGCGCGCAAGGCGCTGAACCAGGTCGCCGCCGGCCTGGACGAGCTCGCCGCCAGCGCGGTCGTCGGCGGCGAGCACAGCCTGCCGGTGCTGCGCGACGTCGCCCTGGCCGACCTGCTCGGCCCGATTCTGGACACCTGGCGGCCGCAGGCCGCGGCCAAGGGACTGCGGCTGCGCTACGTACCGACCACGCTGCGCGTGCGCAGCCACGCCACGCTGCTGGCCACCTTGCTCGGCAACCTGCTCGGCAACGCGGTCAAATACACCGAGCACGGCTCGGTGCTGATCGGCTGCCGGCGCCGGCAAGATCAGGTGGTGGTGGAAATCATCGACAGCGGCATCGGCATGGACGCCGACAGCCTGCGCCACCTGTTCCAGGCCTTCCGCCAGGCCGATCCGCGAAGCGAAGGCCTCGGCCTGGGGCTGTGGATCGTGCGCCGCACTGCCGAAACGCTGGGCTGCAGCGTCGAAGTGCGCAGCCGCCCGGGCCAGGGCAGCCGCTTCTCGGTGACCCTGCCGCTGGCGACCCCGCCGAACGCCTGAGCGCGGCGGCACCGCGCGCCCGTCGCGGCGCGCGCGGCACTACGGGTTTTATTCCTTCAGCACCATGTCGATGCACAGCACCGCGGCCATGATCAGGATGCGTACGTCGTCCTCGGCCGGCACCGCATTCTCGATCGCGAGCATGTAGTTGTCGGCCGAGGTGAACAGCTCCTTGCCCAGCCCGGCCCACTTCTTGGATACACGCGCCAGTTCGCGCTCGCCCTGCACGAAGCGGAAATCCCAGCTGGTCCACTTGCCGCGCAGCGTGCACACCAGCTTCTCGCGCGCATCGAGCACGTCGAACTTGCCGCCGATGGAGAAGAACTTCTGGCTGAAGGAACCGACCAGGCGATCGTGCTCGTCCAGCACCTCGACCTTGGACAGGAACAGCGAAAACCCGCGCTTGACCGTCAGCACCTTCTGCCCGTTCGGCGTGCGCACTTCGACCTGGAACGGGGTCATGCGCTTGTAGTCGGTGAACCGAAAGATCTTGGTGAACACGCCCAGGTTCGGCTCGCGGCACTCGAGCACCTGCTGGTTGCTCTGCGGATCGAACACGTCGTAGTTGTTGGCGGCCTTGAACATGCCGACCTGCTCCTTGACGAAGAACAGGTTCTGCTGGAGGACGGGGTGCATGGACATCCTTGTTTCGGCTAAAAGAGCGCGCACCGTAGCGGCCGCGCGCGACGATGGCAATGGCAAGCCCCAACCACGCGACTTTTAGCGCGCAGCGTCGAGCGCGCCGTTCGCGCAGCGCCGTCGGCGAGCGCCGCTGCGGATGCCGTCCGAGCGGAGCGGCCAGCGCCAGGCGCGGCGAAGACGCCGCCGTGCCGCCGCTCAGCTGGTGATGGTCTGGGTCAGCTCTTCCCAGGTCGGCGGGGTCGGCCAGTCCGGTTCCTGGTTGCCTTCCATGACCCGGCGCAGGTCGCGGGTATCGATCTGCGGCGCCAGCACGTGCACCAGTTCCAGCGCGTAGTCGCGCAGCACGCGGTCGCGCGGCAGCACCGCCCAGGCGATGCACTCGGGGATCTCCGGCGGCGCCGGCCAGGCGCGCAGGTCGGTGTCGCCGGCATGCACCGCCATTTCCGCGAGCAGGCCGACGCCGAGGCCGGCGCGCACGTAGGTCTTGATCAGGTCGGCGTCGAGCGCAGTCAGGGCGATGCTCGGCTCCAGCCCGAGCCGGGCGAAGGCGCGCTGCAGCGAGGAGCCGGAGCGGGTCGAGGATTCATAGCTGATCAGCGGCTGCACCGCCAGCGCGGCCATGTCCGGCACCCGCTTGGGCACGTCCAGCGCATGCCCGCGCGGCACCAGCACCAGCCGCCGCCAGCGGTACAGCGGCACCGCGATGCCGGCGCCCGGCTCGCTGCCAGCGGTGCTGACGATGGCGATATCGGCATCGCCCTGGCTGAGCAGGTCCAGCGCCGCGCTCTCGGCGGCCTGCTGCAGATGCACGCTGACCTGCGGATACGCCAGCTTGATCTGCGCCACCGCCGGCGGCAGCACGAAGCGCGCCTGGGTGTGGGTGGTGGTCAGGGTCAGCTGGCCCTGGCTCTCGCGGCGCTGGTTGGCGGCGTAGGTGCGGATGTTGTTGGCTTCGGCCAGCACCGCGCGGGCGCGCTCGATCACTTCGCGGCCGGCCGGGGTCACCGTCTCCAGGCTGCGGCCCTTGCGTACGAACAGCAGGAAACCGAGTTCGTCCTCCAGCTGCTTGAGTTGCTTGGACAGTCCCGGCTGGGTGGCGTGCACACGCGCCGCGGCCAGGGTGATGTTGAGATCGGCATCGGCGATGGCGACGAGGTAGCGGAGTTGGGTCAGCGTCATCGGAGCGAGGGCGAGGCGCCGCCTGGCGGGAGCAGCCACGACTGTAGTGGAAATGGGCCTCTCACCTTATAACCGAAAGCTATCTGGTAGAGGCATGAAGTCATTTCCGGAGGCTATAAGCCGGCGCTACGGTCGCTCCTCCCACCTCCTTCCTGCGTTGCGACCGCCGTGAGCCCTGCCCCGATTGCGTTGTATCCGGACCTGCGCGAGCGACCCGTGCTGGTGGTCGGCGGTGGTACCGCCGCCGAGCGTCAGGTGCAGGCGCTGCTCGCGGCCGGCGCCCTGCCGCGGCTGGGTGCGCCGGCACTGACGCCGGCGCTGCAGGCCTGGGCCGATGCCGGACGCGTCCAGTGGCTGCGCGGCCGCTTCGATGGCGCCTGGCTGGACGCGGTGTGGTACCTGGTCGCCGCCAGCGACGACGACGCGCTGAACCGGCAGGCGCTGCAGGCCGCCGCTGCGCAGCGGGTGCTGGCGCAGGACGCATTCGGCACAGCCGATACGGTCGCAGCCACGCCGTCGGCTGACGGCGCCGGCGACGGCATCGGCGCATCCGCCGCTGCAACGCAGGCGCACGCGATCCGTCCCGGCACGGTGACCTTGGTCGGGGCCGGCCCCGGCGATCCCGGCCTGCTGACGCTCAACGCGCTGCGCGCGCTGCGCGGCGCCGATGTGGTGCTGCACGATCGCCTTGTCAGCGCCGCGATCCTGGACCTGCTGCCGGGCACCGCCGAACGGATCGAAGTCGGCAAGTCGGCCAGCGGCCACAGCGTGCGCCAGGAGCAGATCCACGCGCTGATGCTGGAACACGCGCGGCGCGGGCGCCGCGTGGTGCGGCTGAAGGGCGGCGATCCGTTCGTGTTCGGCCGCGGCGGCGAGGAACTGGAATACCTGCGCGCGCACGGCGTGCCCTACGCGGTGGTGCCGGGCATCACCGCGGCGCTGGCCTGCGCGGCCTACGCCGGCATCCCGCTGACCCATCGCGAGCACGCGCAGTCGCTGCGCCTAGCCACCGCGCACTGCAAGGAGTCGTTCGACACGCTGGACTGGGCCGCGCTGGCGCAGGAACGGCAGACCCTGGCGGTATACATGGGCGTGGCCGGGCTGGACACGGTGCGCGAACGCCTGCTGCGCGCCGGCCGCGCCGCCGACACCCCGTTCGCCCTGGTGGAAAACGGCTCGCGCCCGCAGCAGCGGGTGGTGGTCGGCACCCTGGCCGACCTGCCCGACACCGCCCGCGCGCACCAGGTGCGTTCGCCGGCGCTGCTGATCCTGGGCGAGGTGGCCGCGTTGGCGACCGGCCTGCACTGGTTCGGCGCGGCACCGCTGAGCGCACTGCCCTCACCTTTCCCGAAGCCGGCCGTGCCTACCCTGGCCCACGCCGCCTGACCCGCATCCCTTTTCCGGAGACCCCGCGCATGGCCATCTACGACAACATCCTCGACACCATCGGCCACACCCCGATCGTCAAGCTGCATCGCCTGCCGCCCGCGCAGGTCGAACTGTACGTCAAGGTCGAGGCGTTCAATCCCGGCGGTTCGGTCAAGGACCGGCTGGCGCTGGCGATCGTGCTCGACGCCGAGGCCAAGGGCCTGCTCAAGCCCGGCGACACCATCGTCGAAGCCACCTCCGGCAACACCGGTGTGGCCCTGGCGATGGTCGCCGCCGCGCGCGGCTACAAGTTCGTGGCGACGATGGTGGAGACGTTCTCGATCGAGCGCCGCAAGCTGATGCGCGCGTACGGCGCCAAGGTGATCCTGACCCCGGCCGCCGAGCGCGGCAGCGGCATGGTGCGCAAGGCCGAAGAACTGGCCCAGCAGCACGGCTGGTTCCTGGCTCGCCAGTTCGCCAACCCGGCCAACCCGGCGTATCACCGCAGCACCACCGCCGCGGAAATCCTGCGCGATTTCGCCGGCCGCCGGCTCGACCATTTCGTCAGCGGCTGGGGCACCGGCGGCACCCTCACCGGCGTCGGTGAAGTGCTGCGCGTGGCGCGCCCGGACGTGCGCATCACCGCCACCGAGCCGGCCGGCGCAGCCCTGCTGCAGGGCCAGGAGTGGAAGCCGCACAAGATCCAGGGCTGGACCCCGGACTTCGTGCCCGAGGTACTCAACCGCGAGGTCTACGACGAGGTGCTGAGCGTGGAGGACACCGACGCGATCTCCGTCTCGCGCCGCCTCGCCGCCGAGGAAGGCATCTTCACCGGCATCTCCGGCGGCGGCACCGTGGCCACCGCGCTGCGCGTGGCCGAGACCGCGGCGCCTGGCTCGGTGATCCTGGCGATGCTGCCCGACACCGGCGAACGCTACTTCTCCACTCCGCTGTTCGCCGATATCAACGAAGGCTCCGACGACGACTGGCTGGCCGGGCTGCCGTAAGCGGCCACCACACCGGATACGCCGCCGTTGCTGCAGCGGCCAGCGGCAGGCCGGGCGTGGCTACTGCGCATGCGGATCGAAATACGCCTCCCAGGACAACGGCGACGCACGCAGCAGTGATGCCTGCCGGAAACACGCCATGGCCTGGCGCCGCTTGCCGCTGTTGAGCAGCGCGATGCCGAGGTTGAAGTAGGTGTTGCGGTCTTGCGAACCGAGGCCGACGGCCCGCTGCAACACCTCGACGGCGCGCGGATAGTTCGCCCGATCGCACAGCACCGCCCCCAGGCAGGTGAGCACGGCGACCCGGTCCTGCGCTTTTTCCGCGACGACGGCCAGCAGCGCCTCGGCTGCGGCCAGGTGGGCGTCGCAACGGTCCGGATCCGTCAGCGCCGCCTGCACCAGCGCCCTGGCGCGCGCCAGGTCTGCGCTAAACGCGTCCGTCGTCACCGCCGGCAGCCTGACGGCAGCGACGACCGCGCGGATCCGCGCGGCCGTCGTGCCTGCTCGCACAGCGTCCCGCTACTGCCTACGATGCCCTGCTGCCTCGCTGCGATCTGCATGACACCTCCCTCGATCGTAGCGGTCTCGACGCGGCGGCCGGTACCGGATCGCCAGCGCGGATCGCGCCGCATCCGCCTCCATGGCGCATGTACGGCGCAAGGCGGCGCCGCCGCACGCGGCGATCGCCACATCCTCCATGCATACGTCGATGCGTCCTCCCGGAGCAGGATCAAGCTGGCAACGGCACGCCCAGCGCCGGCGGCTGCGGCGCGGTCAGGCGCTCCACCAACAAGCGTTCGATCGCGTCCACGTCGACCTCGCGCACCACCTGCTGCGCCTGTTCGCCGAGGCCCGGCTGGTAGCCTGGCGCCCACGACAGGATGTCGCCGTAGCCGGGGCCGAACTCGGTGTTGGTATCGATGTACAGCGTCTCGCTGACGGTGGCCAGCTGCGGCTGCAGCCACAGCGCCGTGGCCAGTTCGTCCCACAGCGGGAAACCCGGCTCGCGCCGGCGCAGCGCGTGGCCGATCGGCGTATCGGCGGCGCTCATCCGCGCCAGCAGCTGCGGGGTCAGTTCGGTAGCGGTGGACGGGTCCACCGGCACCATCACCATCTTGCGCCACGGCGAGCGCATCACGATGCTCGCCGCTTCCGGATCCCAGCGGATGTTGAACTCGCGCCGCGGCGAATTGACGAACTCGCGCGCGAACTGCCGCGCCGACACGCTGTCGCGGCGCTGCCGCGGGTTGAGGCTGCCGCCCATGTAGACCAGTTCCTTGGCTAGCGACGCGAACTGCGGATCCAGCCGCTGCGCCAGCGCCAGATTGGTCAACGGGCCGGTGGCGACGATGCTGACTTCGCCGGGGAACTCGCGCACCTTGCGGATCATGAACAACGCGGCTGGCTCGCTGGCCGCCTGCACCACCGACGGATTGCCCAGCGCCAGGTCCGGCACCACGTCGTGCGCGTGGTAGCGCGGCGAACTCTGCACGGTGTCGTGCTCGATCCATTGCCGGGTCCACGCGCCCTTCCACAGCAGCTTGCCGTACAGCGCCTCCCAGCGCTCGGTGGCCAGCTCGCTGTTGAGCAGCGGATGCACCGGTCCGGGCAGCACCGGCACCTCGCCGCGGCCGGCGATTTCCAGCAGGCGGCGCGTGTGCGCCAGCGCCTCGTCGCGCCAGATGTTGCCGCTGACCACCGAGATGCCGAGCACTTCGACCTCCGGCGATTGCAGCAACAGCAGCTGCGCGGGCGTGAAGCCGTCGATGTCGTCTTCGAGGATGACGCGGCGGCGCGGCGCGAGGGAAGCAGCGGAAGCGGATGTCGGAGCGGGCATGGAATGCGTATTGGAAGGAGGAGGAAGGCGACGCATGTGCAGCGGGCCAAGTGAACACCATTGCGCCGGCGCTGCACAGCCCGCGCGTTGGCGCACGACGCCTGCAGCGCGCGCCGCCGGCGGACTGATCGCGGCGCGGCAGCGAACGATGGCGCGCTCCCTGCCTGAGCTGCGGCGCGTTACAGTGGCGCTGCACGGAGCCTAGGGGACGGGAGAAGTAGCGTTGAGCGATCAAGCAAGCGGCCAGCGGCAGGACCGGTACCCGCGTATCCCGCTGCTGGTGCGCACCACATCGCCCGCGCATTTCATCGCCGCGATGCTGATCGGCGCATGGCTGCAGCACGCATTGACCCTGCCGCTGCCGCAAGGCCGTGCGCTGGCCTGGATGCAATTGGCCGGTGGCGTGGTCGCCGTCGCCGGGCTGCTGCTGTCGCTGCTGTGCCTGGCGCTGTTCGTGCAGCGACGCACCACCGTGCTGCCCGAACGCGATCCGTCCCATCTGGTGCTGCGCGGTCCGTACCGCTACACCCGCAACCCGATGTACCTGAGCCTGGTGCTGAGCTACGCCGGCCTGTGCGTGCAGATCGGCTGGCCGTGGGCGCTTCTGCTGCTGCCGTTGCCGTTGCTCGCCTTGCAACGCGTGGTGATTCCGTTCGAGGAGGCGCGCTTGCGCGAGCGCTTCGGCAGCGCCTACGACCGCTATTGCGCGCAGGTGCGGCGCTGGCTGTAGGCGGCGCCGCACGGCGAAGCGCATGCGTCGCGCTGGAGCGCAACTGCGCTTGCCTCGGCAAGCCTTTAGATTTCGCACCTTGCTCGCTACCTGGTAGGAGCGACTTCAGTCGCGACGGGCCTTACTAGCGACGCCCGTCGCGACCGAAGCCGCTCCCATACCTGCCAACGGTGCGCAGAACAATCCGCTAACCGCGCAGCCACCAGAACGTGACTGCGGCGGCCAGCAGCACCAGCATGCCCCACAACCACGCGCCGGGGCGATCGCCGCTGGACACCGTCGGCGGCGTGCCTGCGCGCGGCGCATTGCGGTCGCGGTAACGCTCGACCAATTCCTTGGCCTCGCGCAGGCCCATACCTGGATGCTGCTCGCGGGTCAGCTTGATCGCCTGCAGCAGTTGCCCCTGGCCCAGCGCCAGCAACGCCGCCGGCGGCAGCCGGTCCGCCTCCGCGCCCAGCGATGCCCCAACTGGGGTCTGGGTGGCGCCGGCATGCCGGCCGAGCATCTCCGCGACCGTCTGCGCCGCCCCGGCCTGCAGCCACGCATCCACCTGCAGCTTGGCGCTGCGCAGGTCCATGCCGCTCTGCGCGCGCAACAGCTTGATTGCCTTGATGATCTCGCCACGCGCCAGGGCCTCGGCGATGGCGGGTGACGGCTGGGTCGGGTTCATGTCGCAGGCGCTGAGATGAAGACGCTGCAGTCTTGCCGTTCGCCAGTTAAGCCGCCGTTGCATCGCAGCGGCGCGAACTCCACGTTCATCACGTTTCCATCATTGGAATCCCATAAAGATCCCGGCATGAAGATCGAAATCTGGCAAGGCGACATCACCGAACTGGACGTGGACGCCATCGTCAACGCCGCCAACGAATCCCTGCTCGGCGGCGGCGGCGTGGATGGGGCGATCCATCGCGCCGCCGGTCCGCAGCTGCTTGACGAATGCCTGCGGCTTCCGGAACTCAAGCCCGGCGTGCGCTGCCCGGTCGGCGAGGTCCGCGCCACCGCGGGCTACCGGCTCAAGGCACGCCATGTGCTGCACACCGTCGGTCCGGTGTGGCGCGACGGCGCCCACGACGAACCGGCGCTGCTGGCCAACTGCTACTGGCGTTCGCTGCGGCTGGCCGAACAGATGGGGCTGCACTCGGTGGCGTTCCCGGCGATCAGCTGCGGCGTCTACGGGTATCCGCTGCACCAGGCCGCGCGTATCGCGGTGGCCGAAACCACCGCCTGGCAGCGCGCGCATGCGGTGCCGAAGCGGGTGATCCTGGTCGCCTACGGCGATGCGGCCTACAAGGCCTACCAGCAAGCGCTGATGCAGGTATCGTTGCTGCAGGCGGCGCAGACGCAGGTGGCCTGAGCCGCATTCGCGCCGCTGCATCCGATGGGCGGCATCGCGCTCATCGGGCTTGGCTTGCACCCAGCCGTGTTGCTGCGATCAGTTCTGGAGTGTCCTGCCAAGCATCCCACCCAGGCCGCGCGCGTCGCGGTCGCCGAAAGACTCGGCACCGGACAGGCATGCAGTACCCAAGCGGCGAGCCTACAATGACGCCCGCGCCAAGGCTTGGCGTGCGCACCGCGGCAGTTGGCGTACACCAGCGACACGGCCTGCAGGCAACCCACGACGCATAGCGTTGCTGCGATACTCCGCCGCTCGCGCGGACGTCGCCAACGCCTCGCCCGTGCATCCAGCCCTGCTACGCAGGCGACGACCTGAAGCACGCCGTAGGGATTTTCCCCACGCCCCTGTCGGGGTGTGACGGCCGGCACGAGGGCGCGCTCAGATTTGCTCAGATTGGCCTGCAGTGGCGGCGCTACATTGCGCCAACTTCACACTATTTTTACTTCATCATGACCAAGACCTCTTGCCGTCGGCCACGTCCGAGTGCGCTGGCGAAAGCCCTGTTCGCCCTGCCCTGGGCGACCAGCCTGGCCTTGGTCATGGCCTGTCCCGCCGCCTTCGCCCAGGACGAGGGTGCCGTCCCAACCAGCACGCCTGCCGCAGCGGCGGCGCCCATCGCCGTCCAGGCTATCCGCGTGACCGGCGTCGGCGAACATCCGCGCCAGGAGATCACCCCGCAGCGCCTGCAGGCGCTGGCCGATGCGCGCCTGCGCGAACTCGGCGGCCAGGCCCTGCCGGCCCAGCTCAGCTTCGCCCAGTTGCAGCAGATCGCCGATGCCTTGACCCAGGCCTATCGCCAGGCCGGCTTCCTGGTCGCGCGCGCCTACCTGCCGGTGCAGACCATCGGCGCCGACCACAGCGTCGAGATCCGCGTCGCCGAAGGCCGCGTCGGCAAGATCACCGTCGAAGGCACGCGCCGCTACGACGAGCGCCTGATCGCCAGCCCCGCGCTGGCCCTGCAGGGCCAGATCCTGCGCCAACAGGACCTGCAGTCGGCGCTGCTCTACGCACGCGACCTGCCCGGCGTGTCCGTCACCTCGGTGCTCAAGCCCGGCGCGCAGCTGGGCGAGACCGACGTGGTAATCCAGGCCACCGAGGACCGCCCGCTGCAGGTCAGCGTCGGCGCCAGCAACTACGGCACCGAGAGCA
This sequence comes from Xanthomonas sp. GW, assembly GCF_014236815.1. NCBI lineage: Bacteria > Pseudomonadati > Pseudomonadota > Gammaproteobacteria > Lysobacterales > Lysobacteraceae > Xanthomonas > Xanthomonas sp. GW. The sequence goes on along the minus strand of NZ_CP051189.1, from coordinate 1,246,727 downwards.
TCGGCCGCTACCGTGCCCAGCTCGGCGTGGACTGGAACAATCCGCTCGGTCTCGGCGACCACCTCTCCGCCAGCTACGCCTACGCGCTGGACCCGGCCAACAACTGGCAAGGCAGTTTCGCCTACCAGGTGCCGATCGCCGACGTCGACGGCCTGAGCGTCAACGCCGCCTACACCCGCAGCCTGATCAATCTGGACACCGGCGCCTTCGCCGCGCTGGGCATCCAGGGGCCGACCCAGCAGAAATCGCTGGGCCTGGACTGGAAGTTCCGCAACACCGACGCCTGGCGCATGCAGGCCTGGCTGCACCTGATCCAGGAAAGCTCGCGCATCCAGGGCCTGGGCGTGCTGCTGTCCAAGCAGAAGTTCGACGTGGTCGAACTCGGCGCGGCCTTCCGCCATGACGACCGCCAGCGGCATGCGATCGACGCGCTGCAGCTCAGCGTGCGCAGCGCGCTGGACGACGACTCGCAGCGCACCGACTACCTGTACGCGCAGCACGACCGCCACTTCCTGGCCGCGCGCCTGGCCTACACCCGGCTGCAGGGCCTGACCGCCACCCAGCGCCTGCAGCTGCGCCTCAACGGCCAATACAGCGACGATGCGCTGACGCCGCTGGAGCAGTTCTCGCTCGGCGGCCCGACCAGCGTGCGCGCCTTCGCGCTCGGCGGCGCGCTGGGCGACCGCGGCTTCGACTCCAGCCTGGAATACCAGGTCGACGCGCCGGGCTTCGCCGGCGCCGCCTCGCCGTTCGGCGGCCGCCCGTGGGGCGAACTGCTGACCGCCAGCGTGTTCTACGACTACGGCCGGGTCTATCCCAACGGGGCCAACCGTGCCGTGTACGACGCCGTCACCACTTTCCAGGGACCCGGCGTCGGCCTGAACTTCCGCCTTCCCCACTGGCAGGGCCTGTCGTTCGACCTGGCCGCGGCCAAGCCGACCGGCGGCACCGAGCCGGCCGACGGCAAGAACGTACGTTACTGGGCCCGCTTCGGCCTCACTTTCTGATTTGGGGAACGCCATGAACCGCATCTATCGCCTCGTCTTCAACCGCAATCTCGGCGTGCTCCAGGTCGCCTCCGAAGTCGCCACCGGCCACGCCGGCGGCGGCACCTCCGGCACCAAGCGCCTGCTGGCGCCGCTGCTGCCGTTCGCCCTGGCCTGGGCGCTGGCCGCGCCGGCGCACGCCGGCGGCCTGCCCTCGCTGTCCAGCGCCACCGGCGCCAGCGTGTCGCAGCACGGCAGCACCCTGACCATCGACCAGAACGCGGCCAAGGCCGTGCTCAACTGGAACAGCTTCAACATCGGCAAGGACGCCAGCGTGGTGTTCGCCCAGCCCTCCAGCTCGGCGGTCGCGCTGAACCTGATCGACGCCAGCCATGGCGCCAGCACCATCAACGGCAGCCTGCGCGCCAACGGCAACGTGTTCCTGATCAACTCGGCCGGCATCCTGTTCGGTAGCCATGCCCAGGTGAATGTCGGCGGCCTGGTCGCCAGTTCGCTGGGCCTGGCCGACGACGACGGCGACGGCTACCTGCTCGGCCGCGGCGATGCCGCTGCGGCCAGCGTGATCAACCACGGCCAGATCACCGCGCGCGACGGCGGTTCGGTCAACCTGGTCGGCAACCATGTCGCCAACAGCGGCACGATCAGCGCCAACGGCGGCGCCATTCGCCTGCTCTCCGCCGACCAGGTCCAGGTGACCATGGACGCGGCCGGCGCGATCGGCCTGCAGCTGCTCGCCGCCTCCACCAAGACGGCGAGCGGCGCCGGCGCGGCCGTGGAGAACAGCGGCACGCTCACCGCCGGCAGCGGGCAGATCCTGCTGCAGGCAGCCAGCACCGGCCTGTCCGAGCTGCTGGTCAACAACACCGGCGCGCTCGAAGCCTCCGCCGTCGACACCTCCGGCGGCAGCATCAGGCTGGTCGCCAACGGCGGCGGCGTGGCCAGCAGCGGCAGCATCGATGTCTCCGGCAGCAACGGCGGCAGCGCGCAGCTGCTGTCGGATGCCAACGTGGCGGTCGACGGCAGCATCGATGCGCGCGGCACCAACGCAGGCGGCAGCATCCGTATCGGTGGCGGCTACCAGGGCGGCGAGCACCTGCTGCAGGCCAGCTCGGCCACGGTCGGCAGCGGCAGCGTGCTCGACGCCAGCGCCACCGCGCACGGCAACGGCGGCTCGATCGTGGTCTGGTCCAACGGCGACACCGCGGTACACGGCAGCCTGCGCGCCAATGCCGCCGGCAGCGGCGACGGCGGCAGCATCGAGACCAGCGGCCACCACGTGGACTTCGGCGGCATCGCAGTCGGCGCCAAGGCGGCCGGCGGCGGCAGCGCCGGCACCTGGCTGGTGGATCCGGAAGACCTGAGCGTGGACAGCGCCGCGGCCGGCACCATCGGCAGCACGCTGGACGGCGGCACCAACGTCACTCTGATCACCACCAGCACCACCGCCAGCGGCCCCGGCAGCGTGAGCAGCGGCAGCGGCGACATCAACGTGAATTCGGCGATCAGCTGGGGCGGAAATTCCACGCTGACCCTGGATGCCTACAACGACATCAACCTCAATGCCGCCATCACCGCCACCGGCAACAACGCCGGCCTGGTGCTGAACTACGGCGGCTACACCGCCAACGGCGCCGCCGCCAGCGGCAGCGACTACCGGGTCAAAACGCCGGTCACGCTCAGCGGCAGCAACGCCCAGCTGAGCATCAATGGCGATGCTTACACCCTGCTGCGCTCCATGGACGATCTGCAGAACGTGATAAGCAATACCGGCAACTACGCTCTGGCCGCGGACCTGGACGCCAGCGGCACCACCTACGGGTCGCCGATCATCGCCCGCACGGCCTCCGGCGAGTTCTCCGGCACCTTCACCGGCCTGGGCCACACCATCAGCAACCTGAGCATCAACTCGGGGAACAACTACGTCGGCCTGTTCGGCTACGTCGGCGTCGCGACCATCCGTGACCTGGGCCTGGTCAACGCCAGCGTCACCGGCAGCAACTATGTCGGCGCCCTGGTCGGCAGCAGCAGGGCGACGATCAGCAACGTCTACGCCACGGGCAGCGTCAGCGGCAACAACTATGTCGGCGGGCTGGTCGGCTACAACCCCGACGGCACCATCACCGCCTCCCACTCGGGCAGCAATGTCAGTTCGAACGCGGGCTACTACGGCGGGCTGGTCGGCTACAACGGCGGCACCATCCGCAATTCCTACGCGACCGGCAACGTCACCGGCACCGTCCTGTTCGCCGGCGGCCTGATCGGCTACAACACCGGCGCGATCAGCGATGCCTACGCCACCGGCAACGTCTCGGGCGTGTCCTATATCGGCGGCCTGGTCGGCTATACCAACGGCCCCCTCGATCATGTCTACGCCTCCGGCAACGTGTCGGCGACCAGCAACAACGCAGGCGGCCTGGCTGGGCAGATGGTCGGCACCTCGATCGACAACGCCTACGCCACCGGCAACGTGACCGCGACGTCGGAGGTGGGCGGCCTGGTCGGCTACACCTACCAGGCGACGCTCGACAACGTCTACGCCACCGGCCTGGTCACCGGCACCAACGGCGGAACCGCAGTGGCCGGCGCCCTGGTCGGCTACCACCGCAACAACTCGAGCCTCACCAACGCCTACTGGGATGCGGGCAGTTCCGGGCAGGCCAGCGCGATCGGCCAGAACTTCGAGAACTCGACCTCCGCCAACGTCGCCAGCGTCACCGGCGGCACCCGCTATGCCCATGCCAGCTACGGCGCGCTGGGCACCTGGTCGCTGCTCAACGGCAGCAGCGATGTCTACGTCGCCACCGACGGCAACGGACAGGCGGCCTGGATCATGATCGAGGGGCAGACCCGTCCGTTCCTGGCCAGCGAGTACAGCACCGCCATCGGCAACGCCCACCAGTTGCAGTTGATGGCCTACAACCTGGCGGCCAGCTACACCGTGGCCACCGACATCGATGCCAGCACCACCTCCGGCAGCAACGCCAACGGCATGTGGAGCAGCGCCGGCTTCGATCCGGTCGGCGATGCCACGCGCGCCTTCACCGGCAGCTTGAACGGATACGGCCACACGGTGAGCGGCCTGAGCATCGCCCGCGGCGCCGAAAACAGTGTCGGTCTGTTCGGCGTGACCGGCAGCGGCAGCGCGATCCGCAATCTCGCGCTGACTGGCAGCAACATCGCGGGCCTGGCCTATGTCGGTGGCCTGGTCGGCCAGAACGCCAGCACCCTCAGCGGCGTCTCCGCCGCGGGCAGCGTGGCCGGCACCGGCAATTTCGTCGGCGGCCTGGTCGGCTACAACGACGGCGGCGCGATCTCCGGCGCGCAGACCGCAGGCAGCGTGGTCGCCAGCGGCGGCGCCTACAGCGGCAACTACGTCGGCGGCCTGATCGGCAGCAACAACGCCGGATCGGTGTCCGCCTCGTCCTCGACGAGCACGGTGTCCGGCGGCAGCACCGTCGGCGGCCTGGTCGGCAACGACTATCTGGGCACGTACGACGATGTCCGCGCCAGCGGCAACGTGACCAGCACCAGTTCGTCCACCGGCAACAACGTCGGCGGCCTCATCGGCAGCGCAACCCAGAGCAACATCCAGAACGCCCATGCCACCGGCGACGTCACCGCGACCACCGCGAGCGCGGGTGGCCTGGTCGGCCTCGCCGCGTCCAGCAGCATCCACAATGCCTACGCCAGCGGACACGTCTCCGGAACCAAGAGCGTCGGCGGTTTGGTCGGCCGCAGTTCCAGCACCACGATCGGCAACGTCTATGCGACCGGCGCCGTGACCGGCACCACCTACGACACCGGCGGCCTGGTCGGCAGCCTGTCCGGCGGCAGCATCGAATCGGCCTACGCCACCGGCAACGTGTCGGGCGGAAGCTATGTCGGCGGTCTGGTCGGCTACAACGATTCGGCCAGCGTCGGCACGGTCTACGCGATGGGCAATGTCTCCGGCGACGATTACATCGGCGGACTGGTCGGCTACAACGACGAAGGCAGCATCGCCACCGCCTACGCCACCGGCACCGCGACCGGCGACATGTATGTCGCCGGGCTGGCCGGCTACAACTACAACGGCACCATCGCCAACACCTACGCCAGCGGCAATGTCTCGGGCAGCGCGTATGTCGGCGGCCTGGTCGGCGTCAACTACAACAACACCCTGCGCGACTCCTATGCCACCGGCAGCGTGACCGGCAGCAATGCGGTCGGCGGCCTGGTCGGCTCCAATTCCAACGGCACCATCGTCGCCAGCTTCTTCGCCACCACCGATGCCAACGGCAATGCGATCAATGCCGGCCTGAACCTGGCCGGCAATGCCGGCGGCAGCATCGACGGCTACAGCGGCGGCAAGAGCTGGAACCAGCTGACCACGTTGTCCACCTTCACCAATGCCGGCTGGAACATCGACGACAAGGGCGGGACCGGCCTGACCTGGCGCATGTACGAGGGCCATACGTCGCCGTTGCTGCGCGGTTTCCTGAAGTCGCTCACGGTCACCGCCACTGTCTCCGGCGTGGACAAGACCTACGACGGCACCGGCGCCAGCGGCACCACGTCCAACTACACGGTGGGCGGCAACCCCAACAGCAACCTGCTGCTCGGTTCGTCGTTGACCTACGCGACCGCCGGCAAGAACGCGGGAACCTACACCACCGGCAATGGCGGCATCGCCGTGAGCGGACTGTACTCCACCCAGCAGGGCTACGACATCGCCTACACGGCAACCGGCAGCATCACCATCACACCGGCGAGCCTGACGGTGACCGCCAGCAACGCCGGCAAGACCTACGGCAACACCGCCAGCCTCAACGGCTACAGCGTGTCCGGCCTGATCGGTGGCGACGCGGTCTCCGGCGTGACTCTGAGCAGCGGCGGCGCGGCCGCCACCGCCGGGGTCGGCACGTACGCCATCGGCGCCTCCGGCGCCAGCGGCACGGGACTGTCCAACTACGTCATCAGCTATGTCGATGGCAGCCTGACGGTGGATCCGGCGACGCTGCGCATCGTCGCCACCGATGCCAACAAGACCTACGGCAGCGGTGTCGGCCCGACCGGCTACAGCGTGTCCGGCCTGCTCAATGGCGATGCGGTTTCCGGCGTCAACCTGAGCAGCGCCGGTTCGGCCGCCACCGCTTCGGTCGGCCGCTACGCCATCGGCGCCTCCGGCGCCAGCGGTTCGGGACTGTCCAACTACGTCATCAGCTACGTCGACGGCAGCCTGACGGTCGATCCGGCGACGCTGCGCATCGTCGCCACCGACGCCAGCAAGACCTTCGGCAGCAGCATCGACCTGACCGGCTACACCGTGTCCGGTTTGCGCAATGGCGACACGGTCTCCGGCGTCGGCCTGAGCAGTGGCGGTTCGGCCGCCAACGCCGCGATCGGCAAGTACGCGATCAGCGCGTCCGGCGCCACCGGTGCGGGGCTGTCCAACTACACCGTCAGCTATGTCGATGGCCTGTTGAGCGTGCTGCCCGGCGGCGATACCGGCCCCGGTCCCGGTCCCGGCATTCAGCTGGAAAATGCGACGGTGCAAGCGATCAACAGCTCGGTCTCGGCGACTGCGCAAACCGGCACTTCCGGCACCAGCAACGACGAGACCGCCAGGGAGCTGGCGGCGAGCGCCCAGGCCGCAAGCGGCAGCAGCGCCACGGCCGCGACCGACTCCATCCTGATCGTCGATGGCGGCGTTCGCGTCCCCGCGCTCGCCTGCAGCCAGGGCACGTCCGCCGCGCCCGCGGAAACCTGCATCATCCAGCAGTAGCCGCCATCGGCTGCGGCGCCTCGCCGAGGCGTCGCGCGGCCGAGCCGCCGCCATTCCCGCATCGCGAATGGCGGCGGTCTGCGCCGAACGGCCAAGGCCGGGCGAACAGGCACGCCATTCCCACGTGGCAATCCGGCGCGTGGGTCCGGCATCGTGAGCAGCTTGAATATCCGCGCCGTACGCAGCGGAATCCGCGCACGCGATCGCGTGCGCTGCAGGATCAGGAATCGAACGCTGGCGGTAGCGGCTCGATCTGCGCCTGCGGGCGCCGCGGCAGCAGCAGAACGAAGCAGACCGGCGCGTCGGCAGCGTCCCCGGCCAGCCCCACCCAACCGCCGAGGCGCTCGGCGATCCTGCGCACAAGGTACAGGCCGAGTCCGGCGCCTGGCGTATTCCTGGCGTTCTCGCCCCGGTAGTACTTCTGGAACAGCCGCTGCCGATCGGCGGCGGCGATGGGCTCGCCCGCGTTGGCGATCTCCACCCGCAGCGCTTCGCCGTGCCCGCGCACGCGGATGTGGATCGGCTCGTCCGGCGGGCTATGGCGATCGGCATTGGCGATCAGATTGCGCAAGGCCACGCGCAACAGTCCGCTGTCGGTGACCAGGCTATCGTCGTCGCTCTCGTATGCGCAGACCACGCGCTGCGGCGGGAAGTCACGACACACCGCGTCCAGCAGATCGCGCAGCGCGCAAGGCTGCAGCCGCAGTTCCGCGGTGGTCGCGTCCATGCGGTCGGCGCCGAGGTATTCGTCCACCAGTGCCAGCAGCCGCTGCGCCGCGCCATGGATGTTGCCGCAGCGCGCGCGGTTGCGCTCTATCGGCCCCTCCAGCTTGCGCGCCAGTTGCTGCGCCGAGGTCATGATGACCGCCAGCGGCGTGCGGAACTCGTGCGACACCATCGCCACGAATTCGCCCTGCTCCTGCATCACCCGGCGTTCGGTTTGCAACGAGGCGCGCAGTTCGTCCTCCAACCGCTGCCGCCTGCGGATCTCGCCGTGCAGTTCGACGGTGCGCAACGCGACTTCGCGTTCCAGCTGCATGCCGTGCCTGCGCGCCAGTTCCGCCGCGGCATTGGCGTGGCGCCGCTCGCGGATGCGGCGCCGGCGTTCGTAGCGACCAATGACCAAAAAACTCATCACGGTCATGTGCAGCATGGTGCCGACGGTGGTGGCGTACTGGGTCCATGCATTCACCGGCACCAGCCCCAGATTGCGCAGGAATCCGAGCATCACCCCCAGGTAGAACGGGAAGAACGCGAGCGCGAACAACACCGCGGGCGGATAGCGTTTCCACAGCAGGCGCAGCGCCAGCGCCGTCAGCACCGCGATGCCGAGCAAGGCCAGCACCTGCACCGGCTGCATGCCCAGCGCGTAGTGTCCGGCTGCGACCAGCGCGGCACAGACCAGCGCGGCACCGCACAGGAAACGGATGGACCAGCGCGCGAACTGCGGATACAAGGCGCGCAGGTGCAACTGCCTACTCGCGATCTGGAAGCCCACCGGCAGGCTGCAGGCGATGCTGATCCCCAACAGGCGGTCGCTCCACTGCACCGGCACTCCCGTCACCTGCTGCACCAGGCCGATCGACATGGCCTCGTTGAGCACGCAGCCGCCGAGGTAGGCGACGAACAGGCCGCTCATCGGCGCACGGGTCACGCTCCAGAACAGCAGATGCACGCAGATCAGCAGCAGGTAGAAGCCGAAGTACAGGCCGAACTGCAGCCCCTCGCGCCGCGACTGGTTGTCGAACGGCAGCCGCTGCCAGATATCGAGACGGGTGACCAGCGCGTTCTTGCTCTGCAGCCGCAGCAGGATCACGTAGTCGCCGGGACGCGACGGCGCGAACTGGAACACCGGGCTGCGGTAGTCCACCGGCCAATCGTGGCGGCGGACGTTCTCGCCGCTATGGCCCAACGCTTGCCAAGCGCCGCCGTCGACGCTGGCGTAGGCCTGCGCATCGTCGATGACGGCATTGCTCAGTCGCAGCATCCAGCCCGCGGACGCTACACTGTCCACGTGCAACGGAACGCGCAGCCACACGGTGTTGGCGGTGAACCCGGCATTGAGGCTGGCGGGCAGCGGAGTCCAGCCGGACGCCGCCGCGGCCTGGCGGGCGTCCAGCCGGCCTTGCGGATCGTCCAGGCGCTGCAGGTATCCGCTCGCATCCAGATGCTCGGCCGCGGCGGTCAGCGGCAACGTTCCAGGCGGCGCCCATCCCGGTTGCGCCGCAACACAGGCCACCGCGCCCCAGCACAGCCATGCGCCCACAAACCAGCGAAAACACCTCGCCATCATTTGCCACACCGCACGATCGCCGAACCCGATTGAGTCACAGCGACCAATGATGCACCAAGAGTTTGCCGCGATGGGCGAGGTGATCCTGCTTGAAGACGAGCCCGTGCTGCGCGAGGAGCTCGGCGAATTCCTCGAGGATCTCGGCTACGCCACGACGTGCGCGGCCAGCGTCAGGGAATTCTGGCAACGGTTCGATCCGCTGCGCCATGGCCTGGCGGTGATCGACGTCGGACTCCCCGACGGCAGCGGCCTGGACCTGATCGGCGAACTGCGGCAAGGCGCGCAACGGCTCGGCATCGTGGTGTTCAGTGCGCGCAACACCAGCCGCGATCGCGTCGCCGGACTCGACATCGGCGCCGACCACTACCTGGGCAAAGGCGCCGACCTGGACGAACTGGCCGCGACCCTGGCCGCGCTCGGCCGGCGCCTGGGCCTGCAAAACGCCTGCTGGATGCTGGAGCTGGGTGCCGCGCGCCTGAACGTGCCCGACGCGCCGTCGGTTCCGCTCTCGCATCAGGATCTGCTGGTGCTCAAGTGCCTGATGAGCCGGGCCGGCGAAAGCGTGGGCCACCGCGAAATCGCCGAAGCGCTCGGTGCGAACTTCCTCGACCACGATCGGCGCCGGCTGGACACGCAGATGTACCGGCTGCGGCGGCGGGTGGAGGAGATCAGTGGACGGCCGCTGCCGGTGAAGACGCTGCGTAATAGCGGTTACCGGTTTCATGCGCCGGCTGCGTTGAGGCCTTGAGTTTGCGGTGTGCTGTGATGGTGGCGGTGCGTTAGCAGGCTTTATTAGGGGGCTACGCCCCCCGTACCCTCATCCGCCCCTTCGGGGCACCTTCCCCCAAAAAGGGGGCCGTGGTCCCGCAGGGAGAAGGAGGGGCAAAAAAACGCCGGCGATGCCGGCGTTTTTCGTGCGCTTCTAGCCGGACCTCAGTCCTGCCACTTGCCCAGGGCGGCCAGGCCGTTTTCCTTGGCGCGGTCGTAGACCACCTGCTGCGCCTTGGCGAAGTTGCCCTTCATGTCCTGCGCCCACAGCTTCAGCGCGGCCTGCTGCATCGCGCGGCCGTAGGAGAAGCTCAGCGGCCACGGCAGGGTGCCGATCTGGTTCATCGCATTGAGATGCGCGGTGGACTGCTCGTCGGTCTGCCCGCCGGACAGGAACACGATGCCCGGCAGGATCGCCGGCACGGTGCTCTTCAGGCACATCACGGTGGATTCGGCCACTTCCTCGACGCTGGCCTGCTCGTCGCAGTCCTTGCCGGCGATGACCATCGAGGCCTTCAGGATGGTGCCTTCCAGCACCACGTTCTGCTCGTACAGCGCGCCGAACAGCGAACGCAGCGTGGCTTCGGTGACTTCGTAGCAGGTCTCGATGTCGTGGTTGCCGTCCATCAGCACTTCCGGCTCCACCATCGGCACCAGGCCCTGCTCCTGGCACAGCGCGGCGTAGCGTGCCAGCGCGTGCGCGTTGGTCTCGATGCACACGCCCGACGGGATGTCCTCGCCGATGGTGATCACCGCGCGCCACTTGGCGAAGCGCGCGCCGAGCTTGTAGTACTCCTCCAGGCGCGCGCGCAGGCCGTCCAGGCCTTCGGTGATCAGCTCGCCGGGCATGCCCGCCAGCGGATGCGTGCCCTTGTCGACCTTGATTCCGGGAATGATGCCGTGCTCGGCCATGTACTTCGGGAACGGCACGCCGTCCTTGGTCTTCTGGCGGATGGTCTCGTCGTACAGGATCGCGCCGGAGATGTGGTCGCTCAGCTTCGGCGTGGTCAGCAGCAACTCGCGATACGCGCGGCGGTTCTCCTCGACATTCTCGATGCCGACGCTGGCGAAGCGCTTGGCGATCGTGCTGGTGGATTCGTCGATCGCGATGATGCCCTTGCCCGGGGCGACCATCGCCTGTGCGGTTTCGGCAAGCTGTTCGATGCTCATGGAATTCCTATGGCACGGGGGGAAACCCGAAGTATATCGCGGCAAACGCTACCGATTCCTTCACGGAATGCCTGCAACCGTTTCCATCCGGTAGACGCAATCCGCGACCGCATACGCAATCGCGCGCACCGGCAGGCGACCGGCAGCGCCCGCCGGACAGGCAAAAAAAAAACCGCGCGCTGCAGACGCAGCGCGCGGTCGTGGGTCGGCGTTGGCGACGCGGTTGCGGCTACAGCTCGCCCAGGCCGCTGGCGCGGCCGTCGGGGCCGACTTCGAGCAGGCGCAGGGTGTTGGTCGCACCGTGCGTTTCCATGTGCTCGCCGCTGGTGAACACCACGCGGTCGCCGGGGCCCATGCGCTCGGCCTCGACCAGCAGGCGGATCGCCGCACGCGCCGCTTCGCGCGGGGTCAGGCCGCGGCTGTCGAAGTTGATCGGGAACACGCCGCGCATCATCGCCATGCCGCGGCGCGCGCCGTCGTGGCGGGTGAACGCGTAGATCGGCATCTTCGAACGGAACCGCGACAGGAAGCGCGGGGTGCCGCCGGATTCGGTCAGGGTGACCACGCCGCTCAGGCCGATGTGCTCGGACAGGAACATCGTCGCCATCGCGATCGCCTGGTCGGCGCGCTCGAGGTTACGCTGCGCGGCCTCGAAGTCGGTGTCCATCTCGAACTGGCGCTCGGCGCCCAGGCAGATCCGCGCCATCGCCTGCACCGCCTTGACCGGGTAGGCGCCGGCGGCGGTCTCGGCCGACAGCATCACCGCGTCGGTGCCGTCGATCACCGCGTTGGCCACGTCCAGCACCTCGGCGCGGGTCGGGATCGGGTTCTCGACCATCGACTGCAGCATCTGCGTGGCGGTGATCACCACCTTGTTCTGCGCCAGCGACTCGCGAATGATCTTCTTCTGCAGGCCCGGCAGTTCGGCATCGCCGATCTCCACGCCCAGGTCGCCGCGCGCGACCATCACCACGTCGCTGGCCTCGACGATCTCGCTCAGGTTCTCGATCGCCTCGGTGCGCTCGATCTTGGACACCAGCGCGGCCTCGCAGCCGTGTTCGCGGGCGATGCGGCGCGCGTCGTGCATGTCCTGCGCGTTGCGGCAGAACGACACCGCGATGAAATCCACGCCGATCTTGGCGACGATGCCGATCAGTTCCTTGTCGCGCTCGGTCAGCGCGCCCAGCGACAGGCCGCCGCCCTGCTTGTTCAGGCCCTTGCGGTCGGACAGCATGCCGTCGTTGAGCACGGTGTTGACGATGCGCGCGCCGTCGACCTCGACCACCTGCAACTGCAGCAGGCCGTCGTCGAGCAGCAGCACGTCGCCTGGCTTGACGTCGTTGGGCAGGCCCAGGTAGCTGACGCCGACCTGGTGCTCGTCGCCGGCCGGCGCGTTGGGGTCGGCGACCAGGTCGAAGCGCGCGCCGGCCTTCAGCGCCACCTTGCCGGCGGCGAAGCGCTCGATGCGGATCTTCGGCCCCGGCAGGTCGGCGAGGATGCCCACTTCGCTGCCCACGCGCTGCGCGGCGGCGCGCACTTCGGCCGCGCGCTTGGCCTGGCCGGACGGGTCGCCGTGGGAGAAATTCAGGCGCACGACGTTGACGCCGGCGCGGAACAGGTCCTCGAGCACGCCGGGCGGATCCGTGGCCGGGCCGAGGGTGGCGAGAATCTTGGTGCGGCGCTGGCGTTCGATCATGAGACGTCGTTCCCTGGAAAAGCCGTCAAAACTAGCACAGGCGCCGCTACCGCAGGATGGCGAATCGACATAGGCGACCGCGAATTCATGCATGTCTTGCAGACAGTGCGGGACAGTATGCGGACTCGAAGCCGCGCTGGCGCCGCCGCGCCCGCGCCCAGCCCGCGGCGCGAGCGCCATGCCAGGCAAGCCCAGGCTCAGCTCTCTTGCGCTGTTGCCGGCCCTGTCAGGCGAAGCCGCCAACCGCCGGACACACACGCCACGCGATGGTCTGGCGCTACGCCCGGCGCACGCGACGCAGGCCGGGCAGCGCACCTGGAGCCGGCAATGACGCGAATGCGCGGATTCGGCAACAGGACCCGCTTTTACGAATCCCGAATCCCCAATCCCAAATCCCCGCCGTCAAGCAACCAAGCCAGGCAACTGCGCCGGCACCTGCGCCAGCGCACTGGCGCCGGCCTGGCGCAGTTCGGCCGCGTCGCCGAAGCCCCACAGCACGCCGATGCTGCGCATGCCGTGGTGGTTGGCGCCTTCGATGTCCATGCGCCGGTCGCCGATCATCACGCACTGCGCCGGCTGCAGCGACAGCCGCCGCAAGGCCTCGGCGATCAGGTCCGGCTTGAAGCGGCGCTGGCCGTCGTCACTGGCGCCGACGATCTCCTCGAAATGCGCGGCGAACGGCAGCGTCTCGACGATGCGCCGGGCGAAGCGCTCGTTCTTCGAGGTCACCACCGCGAAGCGATGGCCGGCCGCGGCCAATGCCGCGACCGCCGCGCCGATCTCCGGGAACACGGTGTGCTCGCGCCAGCCCTGCGCGTCGTAGCGCTCGCGGTACAGCGACAGCGCCTGCTCGACCAGCGGCGGGTCGCCGGGGAAGTAGTCGTTGAAGCTGTCGCGCAACGGCGGCCCGATCCAGGCGCGCAGTTGCTGCGGCTCGGGCGCCGGGCGCCCGAGTTCGGCGAACGCGTGGCGAATGCTGCCGACGATGCCGACCTCCGAATCGACCAGGGTGCCGTCCAGGTCGAAGAACAGGGTGTTGGCGCTCACGCGCCGCGCGCCTGCAGCGCCGCCACCGCCGGCAGGGTCTTGCCTTCCAGGAACTCCAGGAACGCGCCGCCGCCGGTGGAGATGTAGCTCACCTGCTCGGCGATGCCGTACTTGTCGACCGCGGCCAGGGTGTCGCCGCCGCCGGCGATGGAGAACGCCGGCGAGGCGGCGATGGCGCGCGCCAGGGTTTCGGTGCCGTGGCCGAACGCATCGAACTCGAACACCCCGACTGGGCCGTTCCAGACCACGGTGCCGGCCTTGGCGATCAGTTCGGCGTAGTGCGCGGCGGTCTGCGGGCCGATGTCCAGGATCAGGTCGTCGTCGGCGACCTCGGCCAGCGCCTTCACCGTGGCTTCGGCGTCGGGCAGGAACTGCTTGGCCACCACCACGTCGGTGGGCAGCGGGATCGCCGCGCCGCGCGCATTGGCGTCGGCGACGATCTTGCGCGCGGTGTCGAGCAGGTCAGGCTCGCACAGCGACTTGCCGACCGGGTAGCCGGCCGCGGCGATGAAGGTGTTGGCGATGCCGCCGCCGACGATCAACTGCTCGACCTTGTTGACCAGGTTCGACAGCAGCTCCAGCTTGGTCGAGACCTTGCTGCCGGCGACGATCGCCAGCAGCGGCTTGGCCGGGTGCTCCAGCGCCTTGGCCAGCGCGTCGAGTTCGGCCATCAGCAGCGGGCCGCCGGCCGCGATCGGGGCGAACCGGATCACGCCGTGGGTGGACGCCTGGGCGCGGTGCGCGGTGCCGAACGCATCCATCACGAACACGTCGCACAGCGCAGCGTATTTCTGCGCCAGCGCCTCGTCGTCCTTGCCCTCGCCGACGTTCATGCGGCAATTCTCCAACAGCACGATCTGGCCCGGCTGCACGTCCACGCCGTCGACCCAATCGCGCAGCAGCGGCACCTCGGTGCCGAGCAGCGCGGTCAGCCGCGCGGCGACCGGCGCCAGCGAATCGGCCTGCGTCCACACGCCTTCCTTGGGCCGCCCCAGGTGCGAGGTCACCATCACCGCCGCGCCCTGCTCGAGCGCGTGGCGCAGCGTCGGCACCGAGGCCAGGATGCGCTGCTCGGACGTGATCTGGCCGTTGTCGTCGATCGGCACGTTGAGGTCCTGCCGGATCAGCACACGCTTGCCGGACAGGTCGAGATCGGTCATTCGCAGGATGGGCATTGTCGGTTGCTCGCTATCGTGGGGTTGCTGAGGAAAAGAGGAGGCCGTGCGCAGCATAGGCGCGGCGATCGGAACCTCCGCTGCAGGCGCGCTGGCGCCAGCGCGCGCGGGCGGTGCCGAGATGGGCATTGTCCGGCGTCGGCCGCGCAGCGGCAAATCGAGACATCGCGCAGCGTGTGGCCACAACGCTGCGGCGCGGGCAAAACACCACGCGCAGCGAGGTCGCCACGCCGCGACGGGCGCGTGGCGTGGCAGTGCCGAGCCGATCAGCCCGCGCCGGGCGCGGCCGGCTTGCGCAACAGGCTGAAGGCGAAACCGACCACGATCAGCGCGCCGCCGACCAGCAGCGCCCACAGCAGCCAGGTCTTCCAGTCGCGTGGCGTCGCCGGCGCCTGCAGCGCGGCGGCGCCGGCCAGCGGGACCGCAGCGCCGAGCGTGGCGGTGGCCGGCGTCCATTGCGGTCCGCGTTGCGCGCGCAGGGCCTGCAACGTGGTCGCCAACGGCGCGGCAGCGCGCTGGGTGCGCGCGCTGCCGGCGGCCAGCGCGTAGGGCGGCACGCCCTGCGCCAGGAAGATCAATGTTTCCGGCTGGTAGCCCAGGCGCAGCGCCGGCCGCTGCCGGCCCGGATCCTGCGTGACCAGCAGCCGCCAGTAGCGGTCGCGCACCGGCTGGGTCAGCGCCTGCGGCGGCGAGCGGCTGGCGCCGGCGCCGACCTGGTAGGCCACCCACGGCCCGGCCCGGTCCTGCCACGGCGCCTCGGCGCTGTCGCGGCTCTGCACGCGCCATTCGATCGCGCTGTTGCCGGGCAGCGCGATGTCGAGCTGCGCGACCGGATAGCGGCCGGGCGATACGAAGTCGAAGCTGTGCTGCGTCGGATCGGCCTGCAGCGCATCCAGTTGCTGCCAGTGCCAGTCGGCGGCGACCGGCGCCGGCGCAAGTTCGGCCTCCACCCCGGTCAGCGTCGGCAGCGGCGGCGACGACAACGGCAGCAGCCGCAGGTAGCGCACCTGGCGATCGATGGCGATGCGCAGTTGCTGCAGGCGCTTGCCCTGGTTGGCCAGGTCGACCAGGGTCGCCTCCGGCACCAGCAGTTCCCAGTCGCGCAGATCGTCGCTGGCCTCGACCCGGTAGCGCGCCTGCCGCGGCTGCGCATCGGCCGCCCACTGCAGCGACAGCGCGCGCAACGGCTCGCGCAGCGCGCTGGCATCGATCAACCAACCGGCTTCGGCGCTGGCCGTGGCGCTGCTGGCGATGCGGGTGCGGATACGGCGCACGCTGCCGTCGGTATCGCGCTCGGCGATCAGCTCCAGGTTGTCCGCACCGCCACCGGCCACCGCCGGCAGCGGGAACCAGGGCAGCGGCTGCCGGCGCGGCGTGGTTTCGGCATGCTCGGCAGCGAACAATGCGGCCGGCAGCGGGTCGCCGTCCGCGTTGAACACCTCCACGTCGCCCAGCGAGGCGAGGTGCGCGCTGCGGTACACCGCGTCGTCGAGTTGCACGCGGTAGGCGCCGGCGGCCGGATCCTGCAGGGTCAGCGGCCATTGCTGCACGTAGTCGTCGCGCTGGCTGGCCGCAGAGGCGGCCATCGGCAGCAACGCCAGCAGCACGGCCGGAATGATCAGGCGTTTCATGGATGGGCCTCCTCGGCCGGTTCGATGGCGCGCGGCGGCGCCGGCGCGAAATAGCCGACCACGGTGCACAGCAGGCCGTAGGCGATGAACGAGGCGATGCCGGCGACATTGCCGAGGTTGCCGCGATCCACCAGCAGCAGCTTGCCCAGCACCACCGCCATCAGCAGCGCGCCGGCCAGCCACAGGCCGCGCTGGCCGCGGCGCGAGCCCAGCACCCAGCCGAGCACGCCGAGCACGCTCCACACCACGGTCAAGCTGGTCTGCGCCACGCCGGCGGACAACAGCGACGCCCACGGCACCGGCGCCCAGTAGTGCACCGCATGCAGGGTCACGCTGGTGACCCACAGGAATCCGGCAGCGGCCAGCAGTTGCAGGCGCTGCGCCCGCAACAGGGCCGGCGCGGTCGCCGACCACAGCCAGCGCGCCGCCAGCGCCACCACCAGCAACTGGCTCAGTTCCAGCGGATTGAGCAGCGGCACCCATGGCAGCGGCGCGCTGGCGCCGGGTACGCACAGCGTCCACAGCCAGGCCAAGCCGAGCAGGCCGAAATAGCTGCCCTGCAGCGCCGTGCGGCAACGGTCGAAATCCGCTCCCAGCGGCGCGGCCAGCCACGGCCAGCGCAGCAGCGACAACGCCGCCGCCGCCAGCCATGGCGCCAGCAGCAATGCCCACTGCCAGCCCTCGGCCAGGGCGAAGCGCTGCGCCAGCCAGAGGCCGAGCATGGACAGCACCGACGGCCACACCAGCCACCAGGCGAATTGCGCCGCGCGCGCCACCCAGCCGCCGCTGCCGCGCAGGCAGATCAGGCTGCGCACGCCGAGCACCGCGAACAGCGTCCACGCCCAGGCGCCATGCCCGGCGAACGGCTGGCCGTGCGCGTCCGCCTGCAGCACCGCCAGCGGCAACGCCAGCAGCAGCCCGCCGAGCGTGGTCGCGGCCAGCGCGCGCGCCGGCCAGCGGCGCTGCGCCTCGGCGGCCAGCCAACCGCTGAGCGCGACGAACGCCAGCAACAGGTCGGCCTGCGCCGCGGCCGCGACGAAGCGTTCGATCTCGGCGACGCCGATCCCGCACCACCACGCCAGGCCCCACAGGTAATAGGCCAGCGCCGGCGTGTCGGCGCCGGCACGGCGATAGCTCCAGGCGCTGGCGAGACCGGCCAGGGCCAATAGCGCGCCGCTCATGAAGGTGGCATTGGCCAGCGCATGGACGTCGTGCCAGGCCACGTCCAGCCCCAGCACGAAACCGATCGCCGCGGCCAGTTGCAGGCCGGCGCCGGTGAACTGCGGTAGCCAGCGCTGCTGGCGCAGTCCCAGCCACGCCAGCGCCGCGCCTTCCAGCGCGAAGATGCTGGCGGTGGCACGCGCGGACAGCGCCAGCGGCACCGCCAGCGTGGCGAAGCCCACCGCCAGCAGCGCATAGGCCTGGCCGAGCACGGCGAAGCGTTCGCGCCGGATCAGCGCCGCGGCCAGCAACGCATACACCGCCGCCAGGCCCAGCGCGCACAGCGCCAGCGGCAGGCCCTCGCCGCGCAGCAGCCCGGCCTGCAGCGAGAACGCCACCAGCGGCGTGCCGAACACCAGGCTGCCGTCGACCAGGTTGCCGCGCGTGGCCGACTGGCGCCGCGCGTACAGGATCGGGATCAGCAGGTAGAAGGCGAAGAACAGCAGCAGGAACGGCTCGGTAGTGGCGAACTTCGACGGCTGGTACTGCAGCACGCCCCATAGCGTGCCGATGCCGAAGGTGAAGCCGAACCCGAGCAGGTTGAGCACCCGCCACGGCCGGTACCAGGCGATCGCGAACACCGCCGCGTTCAAGACCGCGTAATAGGAGAACAGGCCGACATGGTTGCCGCTGCCGGTGGACAGCCAGATCGGCGCCAGGAACCCGGCCAGCGTGGCCAGCACCGCCAGCGTGCGCGATTCCTGCACCACCGCCAGCACGCACATGCTGGCCACCAGCACGATGCTCAGCGCGAACGCGGCGCCGGCCGGAATCAGCCCGGACAGCTTGAACGCGGCGAACACGGTCAGCAGCAACACACCGATCGCACCGCCCTGCAAGGCCAGCGCGAAGCTGCGCTTGCGTTCGCGCTGGCGCCAGCCGAAGCCCAGGCCGGCCAGCGCCGCGGCGGCGATGCCGGCGTAGCGCAGTTCGATCGGCATGCGCAGCCAGCCCTGGTCGCCGGCGTACTTGAGCAGCGCGGCGACGCCGGCCAGCAGCACCAGCATGCCGATCTTGACCGGCACGTTGCCTTCGGTGAACCAGCGCTTGGTGCCGGCCAGCAGCCGCTCGATCGGACCTGGGCCCTGCGGCACGTAGGTCTCGGGCGCTGGCGCAACGCCCATGTCGGCATCCGTGTCCGCAACGTCGCGCACCGCCGATGCGCGGGTTGCGAACTGCGGCGGAAGCGGCGGTGGGGTGGGCGCTGCGGGTGCGGTGGCGACAGGCGCCGTGACGAAGAACGGACCCTCGGCCGCAGCGTGGTCCTCGAACCCGGCATTGAATTCGGCTTCGGTATCGGCTTCGGTATCGGCTTCGGTATCGGTATCGGCAGCGAACCCGACATCGGCCTGCGCCGCCCGCGGCGCGGCGCCGCGCAGTTGCGCCAGTTGCAGTTCCAGCACCGCCACGCGCCGGCGCACGCCCGCCAGCGCCACCAGCATCATGATCATCAGGATCGGTACCGCCAGTACCGCCACCACCGCCAACACGATCAAGCCTTCCATCCGCACTCCATGCCCAAGCCGGCACGGCGCTGGGCGCGTACCAATGGTCCGACGGCGCCGGTCCTGGGGCAGATGGTAGACGAGTTCGGCCTTGCCGCGGCCGCGCCGGCAGCGGTGCAAGCCAGGCGCGGCAACGCATTCCGGCAACGCAGGCCAGCGCAATCGGCGCTAAAGCCGATGCATTCGCGGCCGCTACCTCCCTTATCCCACGTTGCGTCCGCTGTTCCCTCCCCTCCCACCGACAGCGCCAATGAACCTGCCAGCCAAACCCACCGAAGCGGGCATCGACGACCATATCCGCTCCGTGGTCGGCCTGTCCGATCAACTGCTCGGACAGCTGCGCCAGTCGTTGCAGCGCATCGACGAGATCAACCGCACCACCCACGTGATCTCGATGAATGCCCGCATCGAATCGGCCCGGATCGGCCAGGCCGGGCGCGGCTTCAGCGTCATCGCGCAGGAAATGGACGTGCTGTCGCGGCGCGTCGCCGATGCCACCCAGGATCTGGACAAGGTCGCCGCCAGCACCAGCGCCGACATGCGCCACACCCTGCAGCGACTGGAAGACGACGTGCGCCGCACGCGCCTGAGCGAACTGGCGCTGAGCAATATCGACCTGATCGACCGCAACCTCTACGAACGCAGCTGCGACGTGCGCTGGTGGGCGACCGACGCGGCCATCGTCGCCGCCGCGCGTCCCGGCCGCGGCGACGACGAACTCGCCTACGCGTCGCGGCGCATGGGCCAGATCCTGGATTCGTACACCGTCTACTTCGACCTGGTGCTGGCCGGCACCGACGGCCGCATCCTCGCCAACGGCCGGCCACAGCAGTACGCCTCGGCCGGCAGCGACGTGTCCGGGCAGGCCTGGTTCGAAGACGCCACGCGCACCCGCAGCGGCGAGGAATTCGGCTTCCAGGACGTGCATGCCAGCACCCTGGCCGATGGCGAACGCGTGCTGGTGTACTCGTGCACGGTGCGCGACGGCGGCCGCGTCGACGGCCGCGTGCTGGGCGTGCTCGGCATCGTGTTCCGCTGGGACGCGTTGGCGCAGACGGTGGTGCAGCGCACGCCGCTGTCGGAGCAGGAATGGGGCCGCAGCCGGGTCTGCATCGTCGACCAGCGCGGCCAGGTCCTGGCCGATTCTGCCGGGCGCATGCTGCAGGAGCGGATCGAATTCCAGGGCCGCGACGCGCTGTTCAAGCAGCCGCGCGGCGCCGTGCTGAGCGACCTCAACGGGCGCCCGCACTGCATCGCGCATGCGGCCTCGCCCGGCTACGAAACCTATCGCACCGGCTGGCATTCGCTGATTCTGCAGGCGCTGTAGCGCGACGCGCGCGCGGGCTAGCCTACGCTCAGCGCTGGCCGACCCTGATCACCACCTTGCCCTTGGCGCGTCCGCTCTCGACGTAGGCCAGGGCCTGCGCGGTTTCCTCCAGCGGGAACACCCGATCCATCACCGGCCTGATGCTGCCGGCCTCGATCAGCGCGCCGATCTCGCGCAACTGCTCGCCGTTGGCGGTCATGAACAGGAAGGCGTAGCTGACGCCGTGCCGCCTTGCCTTCCTGCGGATGCCGCCGCTCAGCAGGCGGATCGCCAGCCGCAGCGGCCACGCCAGTCCCTGTCGCACGGCGAAGTCCGGGTCCGGCGGGCCGGAGATGGAAATGAGCGTGCCGCCGGGTTTCAGCACGCGCAGAGATTTTTCCAGCACGTCGCTGCCCAGGCTGTTCAGGACCACGTCGTAGCCGTGCACGACGGTCGCGAAGTCCTGCGTCCGGTAGTCGATCACCAGGTCGGCGCCCAGCGCCTTCACCCAGGCGACATTGTCGGTGCCGGTGGTGGTCGCGACGAAAGCGCCGAGGTGCTTGGCGAGCTGGATGGCGATGCTGCCGACGCCGCCGGAGCCGGCATGGATCAGCACCTTCTGGCCCTTCCGCAGCCGCGCCGTCTCGACCAGCGCCTGCCACGCAGTCAGCGCGACCAACGGAACCGAGGCGGCTTCTTCCATGCCGAGGTTGGCAGGCTTCAATGCCAGCGCGCTTTCCTTGACCGCGATGCGTTCGGCGAAGCTGCCGATGCGCGCCTGGTCGACGCGCGCATATACCGCGTCGCCCGGCTTGAAGCGGCGCACGCCAGCCCCGACCCGCAACACCACGCCGGCCACGTCGTTGCCCAGCACCAGCGGAAAGCGGTACGGCAGGATCAGCTTGAACTCGCCCTTGCGAATCTTCGCGTCGAGCACATTGACGCCGGCGGCATGCACCTCGACCAGCACCTCGTCGTCGCGCACCTCCGGTTCGGGCAGTTCGCCGATCCGGCCCGGATGCCTGTTGCCGTAGCCTTCGATGAAGAACGCTTTCATGATGTTTCCCTGACGAAAACGAATGCGAGAACGAATACGATTTCGAGCACGACCGCGACCAGGATCCCGCGGCCCGCGTGGCCGCTGGCCAGTTCGCCGATGCCCAGCGCCGCCAGCAACGCACAGGCGGTGACCAAGCCCGCCACCAGCGCCGAACGCGCAGGCGATGGCGCCGCGCCGCGCGCCATGAACACCATCACGCTCAGGCCCGCATACAGCGCGGCCCCGCGTCGCGCCATCAGCTCGGCCGATGGCGAGGCGACGATGTCCCAGTTCGCCAGCATCGTGCCCGGCGAGAACATCCAGGTGCAGGCGATCGCCAGGAACAGCAGCGAGGCCAGCACCGACAGCGGGCGAAAGCCCGGGCGCATGGCGGTCACCGGTTGAGGATGCGCGACAGCACGGCCTGGTGGATCCAGCGCGGCGTCGCCCACATGAAGGCCGCGTTCAACTTGTTGAGCAGCCCAGGCACCACGCTGATGCGGCCGGCATCCAGCGCGCGCATGCCGGCACGCACCACCGGCGGGGTCTGCATCATCACCGCATTCAACTGCGGCGTGATCCGCTGCTGGGCGACGCGCGCGAAGCCGGTGTCGGTCAGTCCCGGGCATAGCGTGGTCACGGTGACGCCATCGCGCGCGAACTCGCGATGCAGCGCCTCGCCCAGGCGCAACACGTAGGCCTTCGCGGCCGAATACACCGCGAAGTTTTCCACGCCCTGGTAGGCCAGCAGGCTGGCCACCTGCAGGATCTTGCCGCGCCGGCGCCGGCGCATGTCCTGGCCGAACAGGTGGGTCATCGCGGTCAGGCTGGCGATGTCCAGCTGGATCATCGACAACGCCGGCTCCAGGTCGCCATCCAGGAACGGCCCCTGCAGTCCATGCCCGGCATTGTTGATCAGCACCTCGACCTCGATGCCGCGCGCGTGCAGGCCGGCGTGGAGCCGGCGCACGGCCGCGATCTGCGACAGATCCACCTGCTCGACGAGGATCTCCACGCCGTGCCGCTGCCGCAACGCCTGTGCCAGCGCATCGAGCCGGTCCAGGCGCCGCGCGACCAGGATCAGCCTGTGGCCGCGCGCCGCGTACTGCCTGGCGAACTCCTCGCCGAATCCACTCGATGCGCCAGTGATCAGCACCCAGCTATCGCGTTGCGTTTGCATGATGATCGCCTCGATCGCACCAGGTGCGGGGTTGCAGGCTTCAGGCCGCCGGCCGGTAGCGTTGCGCGGCATTGGCCTGGCGGATGCTGCCCAGCAGCGCTTGCCTGGCGCCGTCGAGCGCGTCCCAGCGGTCGGCGTCGTGCAGCGGCGGAATAGTGACCAGCTCGCGGCGATCGAAACCGATCAGCGCCGCATCGACCAGCTCTTCCACGTCCATCACCTCGGGCAGCGTGTTGACGTCGATGCCCGCACGCTCCCAGATCTCGGTGCGGGTGGCCGCCGGAAGCACCGCCTGCACGTACACGCCCTTGGGCGCCAGTTCCAGACTCATGCCCTGCGACAGGAACAGCACGAAGGCCTTGCTCGCGCCGTACACGGTCATGCCGAATTCCGGCGCCAGGCCGACCACCGAACCGATGTTGACGATCGCGCCGCTGCCGGACTGCGCCAGACGCGGCGCGATCGACAGCGCCAGCCGGGTCAGCGTGGTGGTGTTGAGGGCAAGCAGGCGTTCGACACCGTCCGCCGTCTGCTCGGCGAAGCCGCCCGACTGGGCAATGCCGGCGTTGTTGATGAGGATGCCGATGCGCGCGTCGTCGCGCAGGCGCGCTTCGACCGCGGCCAGGTCGGCCTGTGCGGTCAGATCGGCCTGCAGCACGTCGACCGCGACCTTGTGCTCCGCGCGCAGGCGCGCGGCGAGCGCGTCCAGGCGCGCGTTGTCGCGTGCGACCAGGACCAGGTCGTGGCCGCGCTGGGCGAAGCGCTGCGCGTAGACGGCGCCGATGCCGCTGGAGGCGCCGGTGATGAGGACGGTGGAGGTAGTGCTCATGCGAGTGGTCTCTTCGGATCAAAAAAGGAAGGTGCGGCCACGAGGACATGGCCGGTGGTGCGGCGGCAGCGCGACGGGCGCGGCCCGCGTTTCGAAGCAAGCGGATTAATGATGATGGCCATAATCTTACTTGTCAACATTTTGATGATGACCGGCATCAATGTATCCTTGAGCCCTGAAAAAGCGACGCTGGAGGCATCCGCGATGAAGGTCAGCAAGGCGCAGGCGCAGGCGAACCGGGCGCATATCGTCGAAACCGCGTCCGCGCTGTTTCGCGAGCGCGGCTACGAGGGGATCGGCGTCGCCGATCTGATGGCCGCCGCCGGTTTCACCCACGGCGGCTTCTACAAGCACTTCCGGTCCAAGGCCGACCTGATGGCGGAGGCGACGACATGCGGGATCGCGCAGACCGTGATGCTGGTGGACGGGGTCGATGCGCCGGAATTCGTCCGCCGCTACGTGTCGCGCGCGCACCGCGATGCGCGCGCGGCGGGTTGCACCATGGCCGCACTGGGCAGCGACGCCGCACGCGAGCCGGAAACGGTGCGGTCCGCGTTCGCGGACGGTGTCGAAGCCGTGCTGGCGACCATGGAGCGCGGGGACGCTGCGGCGACCGGCGCCAGCCCCGCCGATGCGCGCGCCGCGCGCCTGGACATGCTGGCGCACGCGCTCGGCGCGATCGTCATGTCGCGCGCCTGCCCGGATGATTCGCCGCTGGCGGACGAGATCCTCGCGGCGTGCCGCGCCAACATGCTCGCGGCGCTGGACACGGCCCCGGCGGCAAGCACGCGCAGCGGAACGTGATCGCGGCAACGCGACGCGACGCCGGCGCGCATGCTTGCCGCCGGCGGTCACACTAGGCGCGCCGCCGAGGCTGGGCGACTACCGGCCGGCAACACGTCGCTGCGCGAAAGCGCTGAGCGCCGGGCGCCGGGCGCCGGGCGCCAGGCGCCATCAGCGATGGGCCACATGTCCTGGCGGAGTCAACCGTGCCCAACATCACAATCCAGCCTGCAAAACTGTGGCGCCGTGCGCCAGGCGGCGCGCTAGCGAGGATGAAATTCGCTTCACTCGGAAACGCTTATGTTGACGGCATGCTGCCTCATGCCTAACCTCGGCCTCGCATCGCCGATGCGAGCCGGATTCGGCAATGCCGGCATGGCAAAGGCGCACCCAGGACTGTTGGCACGATTCATCAGGTACAGGATATGACCATGAAACCTTTTCGTACGCTTTGTATCGCAGCCATGCTGGCCGCGACCGTCGCCTCTCCAGCGTTCGCCGCGAAGGTGGACGATCCAAGCCTCTACACTGCGGAGGCGTTGAAGAAAAACCTGATCCTTGGCAAGACCACCAAGGAACAGGTCCGCGCCATCTATGGCGAGCCGACGTACGTATCAAGAACCTCAGCGAAGGATGGCGGGTACGAAAAATCCTGGACATACAGGCCGAGTGAATCGCATGGCGAGAAAATTCGCAATACCGTGACCGGCGTGTTCCGGTCGATGCTGCCCGGCGCCCACACCGGAGCCGCGGTGAACGAAGCTCAGGAACATGGCGTCGGCGCACGCAACGTCAAGGAATTTGGGCTCTCGGTCGAGTTTGATTCCAAGGGCGTGGTCACGGACTACGATCAAGAGGAACACAACCAGTCCAAAGACGCGCTGTAATTTACGAAAGCCGCCAGCAGGCAGATACCTTCCGATAGCTTCCTTGAATACGGAAAACAAAAAAGGAGCGCATTTAGCGCTCCTTTTTTTGCTGTCTCTCGGCGACCCCGCCTTGATCCGGCTTCTACCGCCGAGACGCGGCCGCCGACTCGGCCAAGGGGGCTAATACGCCCCCTCTCCTTGACTACTTCGCCACGACCTTGACCATTTCCAGGCACTTGTTGGAATAGCCCCACTCGTTGTCGTACCAGGACACCAGCTTGACGAAGGTGCTGTCCAGGGCGATGCCGGCGTCGGCGTCGAAGATCGAGGTGCGCGCGTCGCCGCGGAAGTCGGTGGCCACCACCTTGTCCTCGGTGTAGCCGAGGATGCCCTTCAGCGCGCCTTCGCTCTGCGCCTTCACTTCGGCGCAGATCTCGGCGTAGGTGGCCGGCTTTTCCAGTTCCACGGTCAGGTCGACCACCGACACGTCCGAGGTCGGCACGCGGAAGCTCATGCCGGTCAGCTTCTTGTTCAACTCCGGGATCACCACACCCACGGCCTTGGCCGCGCCGGTGCTGGACGGAATGATGTTCTCCAGGATGCCGCGGCCGCCGCGCCAGTCCTTGTTGCTGGGGCCGTCCACGGTCTTCTGCGTGGCGGTGGCGGCGTGCACGGTGGTCATCAGGCCGCGCTTGATGCCCCACTTGTCGTTGATCACCTTGGCCAGCGGCGCCAGGCAGTTGGTGGTGCAGCTGGCGTTGGAGACGATCGCCTGGCCGGCGTAGGTGGCGTGGTTGACGCCGTACACGAACATCGGCGTGTCGTCCTTGGACGGGGCCGACAGGATCACCTTCTTGGCGCCGGCGTCGATGTGCTTTTGCGCGGTGTCCTTGGTCAGGAACAGGCCGGTGGATTCGATGACCACCTCGGCGCCGACCTCGTCCCACTTCAGCGCCGCCGGATCGCGTTCCTGGGTCAGGCGGATCTTCTTGCCGTTGACCACCAGGTGATTGCCGTCGACCGACACTTCGCCGTCGAAGCGGCCGTGCACCGAATCGTACTGCAGCATGTACGCCAGGTAGTCGGGCTCGAGCAGGTCGTTGATGGCGACGATCTCGATGTCGCTGCCGAAATTCTGTACCGCCGAGCGCAGCACGTTGCGTCCGATGCGACCGAAACCGTTGATGCCAACCTTGATTGCCATTTCAGTAGCTCCTGCGGCCGCGCCTGACGCGGCGGATGGAAGGGGGCGAGCATTCTATCAGGCCGGCCGCATCGCGCCGGGCACGCGCTTTTGATCAGGATCAAGGCGGCGCGGCGACGCCGGCGGGACACTGCGCCCACACCCAAACGAGACACCCATCATGCGCAAGACCTCCCCCCTTCTGCTGTCCGGCCTGGCCGTCGCCCTCGCGCTGTGCGCCCTGCCGGCGCTGGCGCAGTCACAGGGCGACTGGACCGTGGGCATCGGCGCCCACCAGGTCAACCCGAAGTCCGACAACGGCAAGCTGGCCGGCGGCACCCTGCCGCTGAGCATCGGCAGCGACATCAAGCCGACCGTCACCTTCGAATACTTCGTGCACCAGGACCTGGGCATCGAAGTGCTGGCCGCGCTGCCGTTCAAGCACGACATCGTGGTCAAGGGCGTCGGCAAGGTCGGCAGCACCAAGCAGCTGCCGCCGGTGGTCTCGCTGCAGTACCACTTCAACAGCGCCGGCAAGGTCTCCCCGTTCGTCGGCGCCGGCATCAACTACACCACCTTCTTCAGCGAGGACAGCACCGGCGCGCTGGCCGGCACCAAGCTCAAGCTGGAGGATTCCTGGGGACTGGCCGCGCACGTCGGCGTGGACGTCGCGCTCACCGACAAGTCGGCGCTGCGGGTGGACCTGCGCTGGGCCGACATCGACAGCAAGGTCAAGGTCGACGGCGCCAGCATGGGCACCGCGAACATCGATCCGCTGGTGTATGGCCTGGCCTACGTGATGAAGTTCTGAGGCTGCGCGGGCGCCGCGCTTCTCTGGCAGACTACGCTCCACAAGGATGTGGATCGGTCGCCGCCGGGCCGACACTGGGATTCGCATCCGCCCATTCGCCGTCCACCGGGGTCCCCAATGAAGCCACGCCTGTTCCGCCGTCTCGCCGTCGCCGCCCTCGCTGCCATCGCCCTGCCCGCCGCGGCGCAGTCGGCCGGCCACTACACCACCAGCTACGGCATCCACGGCATGGTGCCCGGCTCTTCGAACGGCACGCTGGACGGCACCGACCAACGTTTCAGCGCCGACACCACGCCAGCGCTCTCGTTCAGCTACGAATACTTCTTCCGCGGCAACCTCGGCGTGGAGATCCAGACCCTGGTCGGGCAGCAGAAGATCGGCCTGGAACAGGGCGGCGATATCGGCAGCGCCTGGGCGCTGTCGCCGACGGTCTCGCTGCAGTACCACTTCAACGGCAACGGCGACATTTCCCCGTTCGTCGGCGTGGGCCTCAACTACACCACCTTCCTGGGCGCCGACGGCAAGGGCGCGTTCTCCCGCGACGACGTCAAGTTCAAGGACAGCGTCGGCCCGGCCGTGCATGCCGGCGTGGATTTCGCCATCGGCGAGCGCAGCGCGCTGCGCGTGGACGCGCGCTGGACCAGCATGCGCAGCGACGTGGAAGTGGACAGCGGCACGCTCGGCAAGGCCAAGCTCGACCCCATCACCTACGGCCTGGCCTACCTGCTGTATTTCTGATCCGCAGGGCCCGCAGCCGCGTCCGCACGGGCGAGGCTTAGCGGTTGCGCAACGGCACGATGACGCGGCCATGGCAACGTCATCGGCGCCGGCTAGAATTCTCGGATGAAATCCTCTCTCTTCGTGTCCGCCGCGCTCACCGCGGCACTGGCCGCCGCGCCGTCCGCCGCCTTCGCCTGGGGTCCGCTGGGCCATCGCCTGGTCGCCGATCTCGCCGATGCCCGACTCACTCCGCAGGCCCGTGCGCAGGTGCAGCAGTTGCTGCAGGGCGAACCCGAGCCGACCCTGGCCGGCGTCGCCAACTGGGCCGACCAATTGCGCGAAAGCGACCCTGACATGGGCAAACGCACCGGCCCCTGGCACTACGTCAACCTCGGCGAAGAGCAGTGCCACTACGAGGAAACCCGCGATTGTCCCGACGGCAACTGCGTGGTCGAGGCGCTGCGCCGCCAGGCCGCGATCCTCGCCGACCGCAGCCAGCCGCAGGCGGCGCGCACCCAGGCGCTGAAGTTCGTGGTGCATTTCGCCGG
Organism: Xanthomonas sp. GW; assembly: GCF_014236815.1. Taxonomy (NCBI): domain Bacteria; kingdom Pseudomonadati; phylum Pseudomonadota; class Gammaproteobacteria; order Lysobacterales; family Lysobacteraceae; genus Xanthomonas; species Xanthomonas sp. GW. Next base: position 1,218,182 of record NZ_CP051189.1, on the reverse strand, counting down.
CGATATCCAGCAGCCGCTGCACGCCGGCTACGCCCACGACAAGGGCGCCAACACGTTCCAGATCCAGTTCGAGGGCAAAGGCAGCAACCTGCATTCGCTGTGGGACAGCGGCCTGCTGCGCAGCCGCGGCCTGGACGAGGCGCATTACCTGGCGCAATTGCAGGCACAACCGCTGCCGGCACCCTCGCCTGCCGGCAGCGCGCTGCCGCCGCCAGCCGCGGCATGGGCCGAAGCCTCGTGCAAGATCATGCTGCGCCCGGACTTCTACCCGTCCGGCGCCAAGCTGCCGGCGGACTACGTGACGACCTGGCGCCCGGTCGCCGAAGCGCAGCTGCGCCAGGCCGGCGCGGATCTGGCGGCGACGCTGAACGCTGCGCTGGGGAAGTAGCGCACGGCATCTGCTCCATCTGCTTTTTGTAGGAGCGGCTCCGGGTGGCCTCGGGCCATCAGCCGCGACAGGTCTTACCGATAGATCCTGTCGCGGCTGAAGCCGCTCCTACAGGAACGCAATAGGAATTCGGCGCCTGACAGGGGGACGCCTAACCCGCGTTCGCTCGCGCCCAGCGCACGATGTCGGCCACACCGATCGCACCGCTATGCCGCGCCAACTCGCGGCCATGCCGCAGCAAGGCCAGGGTCGGAATGCTGCGGATGCCGAAGCGCGTCGCCAGCGCCGGCTGCGCCTCGGTGTCCAGCTTGCCCAGGCGCATGCGCGGCTCCAGTTGCGCGGCGGCGGCCTCGAACTGCGGTGCCATGGTCCGGCACGGGCCGCACCACGGCGCCCAGAAATCCACCAGCAGCGGAATGTCGCTGCGCTCGGCATGGGCGGCGAAGGTGTCCACGCTCAACGCGACCGGCGTGCCGACGAACAGCGCACGATGGCAACGCCCGCATTGCGGTGCCGCCGCCAGGCGTTCGCCCGGCACCCTGTTCAATGCCTGGCAGTGCGGGCAGGCGATGTGCAGCGGATCGCTCACGCGCCGGCCTCGATGCTCTTGTCGCCCAGCAGCACAGTGCCGTACGCGTCCTTGACCGTATAGGTGAGCGAGATGCGGCACCGCCCCTGCTCGCGCGCTTCGAAGACATGGACCTCGCTGGTCACGCCGCCGGGGACCGTCCACGTCGCGACAGCGTCGGAATCGATCAATGCGCGATGGACGGCGCCGCGCGCGGTGCATGGATACGGCCGGCGATGCGGGTGGTGGGCATGGCGGCTGCGGCCTGGGTTCGTCGTTCCGACGACGTCAACCGAACGAGAGCAAGACGCCAGCCAATTCATCTCTAGCGCGTCGCCTACTGCCATGCCAGTCCCCCGAAATGCGGATGAGTCGAGTAAGCATCCCCGGTAAAGTCGGCTACCGCTAACGCAACTTGCCGGACCGAGGGATTCCATTGAGCTCGTCGATTACTTTCTGTGGTGCGCGCAAGCGGATCTGCACGGGAAAGGATTCGTGCACGACGACATCTTCCACTACACCGCTTTTTTCCAACTCCATGACCTTGACCAGCACTGGGTCCGGAGATTCTGCACTGCCGATGATCAGCGCGCGCTCCAACGGCTCTTGATTCTTGGTCGGCTGCGTGCGGTCGAGGCCGCAGCCTGCCAACAGCATCAGCACTGCAATAAAAACCGTTTTCATATTTGCCTCCTCGCGCGTTGGCCGATACGCCGCGAAAACGTGGTGCGCCGGCCATGCGGCGCACCACGTCCGTGTTACTTCAAGTCAGCGTCAATGAGCAGTCACGGGTACGTAGCGATCCAGTTTTGAAGCGTGTTGTAGACGGTACTGGTCAGCCTCGTTCCACAGTTCTGACTGGACGATCCCGTAGTATGGATCCCGCGGACATTGACCCCACCGTCGCTTGCAATCCCGCTTCCGCTGTTCCCGCCGGCGGTATCGATGGTATAGCAAAGCCTGTAAGAACCACTGGTCGATACCGACCCGGAATGCGTCCACATCGTACCCAGAGGTTTGTCACCCGGATAACCGGTGATGGTATGCGTACCTCCCGAATACACGCCCCAGCCGGAGTTACCGCCATGCGGAGCCGTGCCCAGCACGATCAGCGCATAATCGTAGTTGCTGTCCGCGCTGTTGTGCCATGCCGACGTGGTGATGGCCCTCGACCATGTGGTCGTCCCCCAAGGCTGATAGCTACCGTTCTGCGCCGTGGTGAAATCCAGGCTGGAATAAAAAGTACCCGCTCCGTTGGATACACAGTGCCCCGCGGTGAGGACATGTTTCGGCGTAATCAGCGTACCGGTACAACCGATTCCGATACGACCGATATGCCAGTACGGAGACGCCACGGTATTCGACACTTGCACCCGGTCGTCGGTGCCGATAACGACATTGGGATTGACGCGACTGCTTCCGTAGAAAGCCGGAAGCCTCGGAGGCGTGCTGAACGTCGTGGATGTGCGGCCAAGCATCTGCAAGTCCATGATGGCTTGCTCGAAAATGGCGACATCTTCCGGATCCATCCTGGATTCGTACAAGTCGCCATTGCGGGTGACCATGACAGCACTCAGCCCGGCCGCCTTCTGCTGCGGTGACTGCAGACGGTCGTCAGCCGATGCACCCTTTTCCGGTAGAACGTTTGTCACCAGATTGTCGCCATGTATGAAACTGGCTTTCTTGTTCAACTTCTCGAATGTGGCTTCCTTTGCTACCGCCGTGTTCACCGCGGGGGCCGAAACCAGCAACACCAAACTCAGAACGGCTAGATTTTTCATAACAATCTCCGTTGTTGGTTGAATGATCCTTAGCAGCGTGATCGGCAATTGCTATCCCATGCCAGCCACGCCAATCGACGGCTACGCCGGCTTTCGTTAGAAAGTCGTGAAAACGGTAGAGTTTCGACCGATTCTGGGATCTCTTCCGATACTCGTGCCATGCGCCCCGGCGATCGGACGAAGCCTCTTCGCATTCCGCTGTAGCTCGCCGGCTCTACGCCTGCACTGCAAAGACCGCGTGGACGCGCATGCGCATTCCGCTCACGCCGGCTTGGCAGCGCGGCGCGCCGGCGGGTAGTACAGCAGCGGGATCACCAGCAGGGTCAGCGCGGTACTGACCAGGATGCCGAAGATCAGCGACACCGCCAGGCCGTTGAAGATCGGATCGTCGAGGATGAAGAAGGCGCCCAGCATCGCCGCCAGCCCGGTCAGCACGATCGGCGGCGCGCGCACCGCGCAGGCCTCCACCACCGCCTGCTCGGCGCTGCGGCCCTGCGCCAAGGCCTGGCGGATGAAGTCCACCAGCAGGATCGAATTGCGCACGATGACGCCGGCCAGTGCGATCATGCCGATCATGCTGGTAGCGGTGAACTGCGCGCCGAGCAGCGCGTGCCCTGGCAGCACCCCGATCACCGTCAGCGGAATCGGCGCCATGATCACCAGCGGCACCAGATAGCTGCGGAACTGCGCCACCACCAGCAGATAGATCAGCAGCAGGCCGACCGCGTAGGCGATGCCCATGTCGCGGAAGGTCTCGTAGGTGATCTGCCACTCGCCATCCCACTTGACCGCGAAGTCGCCGCTGTCGAGCGGTTGCGCGATGAAATACTGCGCCACCGCCTGCCCGCCGACGCGCTGTCGGCGCAGTTGCCCGACCAGGTCGAACATGCCGTACAGCGGGCTGTCCAGGCGCCCGGCCTCGTCGCCGGTGACGTACACCACCGGCCGCAGATCCTTGTGCGAGATCGCACCGTCCCAGGGCAAGCGTTGCACTGCGACCAGCTCCGACAACGCCACCAGTTGGCCGTCGCCGCCGCGCACGTGCAGCGCCAGCATGCGCGCGACGCCGGCCTGGTCGGCCGCGGCCAGGCGCAGCCGCACCGGTTGCGGGTACTTGGAGGCGCCATCGTGCAACCAGGTCGCATCCACGCCCTGCACCGACGTCGCCAGCGCATCGGCGATCGCCGATTGGCTCACGCCCAGCCGCGCCGCGCGCCCCCGATCGACCACGATCACCTCGCGCGTCGCGGCGCTTTCCACGCTGGTATCCACATCGACCACGTTCGGCGTGCGCAGGAAGCGCCGCTGCAATGCCAGGGCCAGCTGGCGGCTGCGCGCGTAGTCCGGGCCGTACACCTCGGCCACCAGCGGCGCCAGCACCGGCGGTCCGGGCGGAACTTCCACCACCTTCAGCGCCGCGCCATGGCGGCTCGCGATCGCCGCCAATGCTGGACGCAGCGCGCGCGCAATGGCGTGGCTCTGCCGCGTGCGCAGGTGTTTGTCGACCAGGTTCACCTGCAGGTCGCCGACGTTGTTGCCGCTGCGCAGGTAGTACTGGCGCACCAGACCGTTGAAATTGACCGGCGCCGAGGTGCCGGCATAGCCCTGGTAGTCGTGCACGTCCGCGGTGCGGTCGAGCACGCCGGACAGTTCGACCAGCAGCGCATCGGTGTCCTGCAGGGTGCTGCCTTCGGGCAGATCGACCACGATCTGCAGTTCGGATTTGTCGTCGAACGGCAGCATCTTCATCACCACCCATTGCAGCCCGACCAGCGACACCGCCAGCACCAGCAGCGCGGCGATGCCGGCGAACAGCCAGCCGCGCCGCTGCGCGCCGCGCTCGGGGGCGAGGAAGGGATGCAGCAAGCGCGAGAAGAAACGCTGCAGGCGCGGCGATGCGGACGCCGTCGCGCTGTCGGCAGCGGCATCGGCTACCGACGGCGCATGCCGCGCCAGCAGCTTCAGCGACAGCCACGGGGTCACGATCAGCGCGATCGCCAGCGACAGCAGCATGCCGACCGAGGCGTTGATCGGGATCGGCCGCATGTATGGCCCCATCAAGCCGCTGACGAAGGCCATCGGCATCAGCGCCGCGATCACGGTGAAGGTGGCGAGGATGGTCGGCCCGCCGACCTCGTCCACCGCTGGCGGGATCGCCTCGCGCAACGTCTTGCCGCCGGCGCGCATGTGCCGGTGGATGTTCTCCACCACCACGATGGCGTCGTCGACCAGGATGCCGATCGAGAAGATCAGCGCGAACAGCGACACCCGGTTGAGGGTGAAGCCCATCGCCCACGACGCGAACAGGGTCAGCGCCAGGGTCAGCACCACCGCGCTGCCGACCACGACGGCCTCGCGCCAGCCCAGCGCGAACAGCACCAGCAGCACCACCGAACCGGTCGCGAACACCAGCTTGTGGATCAGCTTGGTGGCCTTGGCGTCGGCGCTGGCGCCGTAGTCGCGGGTCACCTCGGCGTGCACCCCTTGCGGGATCGTTTCGCCGCGCAGCTGCTGCAGGCGCGCGGCGACCGCGCGGGTGATCGCGGCGGCATCGCTGCCGGGCTGCTTGGCGATGGCGAGGGTCACCGCCGGCGCGCGGCCCTGCGCCGGACCGCCGCGGGCCGCCGGCGCGCCGTACCAGACATAGATGCTGGGCAGGTCGGCGCCGGCGCGCACCTGCGCCACGTCGCGCAGATGCAGCGGCTGGCCGTCGTGCACACCGATCACCAGCGCCGCCACCGTGTCCGCATCGGCCAGGAAGGTGCCGGCGGCGACCGGTACCGCGCGGCCGCCGCCGATGCGCTCGCCGAGCTGGCGCACCGCATTGGCCGCCTGCAGCGACTGGCTCAGGTCGGACACGGTCAGGCCATAGGCGGCCAGCCGCGCCGGATCCAGGGTCAGCGTCAGCACCCGCTGCGGCGCGCCGATGCTGTAGATGTCGCGCGTGCCGGGAATGCGCTTGAGCTCGGTTTCCAGTGTGTGCGCGACCTCGCCCAGGTCCACCGCGCTGCGCTGCGGATCGTCGCTCCACAACGTCACCGCCATCACCGGCACGTCGTCGATGCCCTTGGGCTTGATCAGCGGCGTGCCCACGCCCATGCCCTGCGGCAACGCATCCAGGTTCGAATACACCTGGTTGTACAGCCGCACCAGCGCCGCCTGGCGCGGCACCCCGACCTGGAACTCGACGGTCAGCAGCGCCTGCCCCGGGCGGCTGACCGAGTACACGTGCTTGACCCCTTCGATCTCGGCCAGCTTCTGCTCCAGCGGCGTGCTCAGCAGCTGCTCCACTTCGCGCGCATCGGAGCCGGCGAAGGCCACCGACACGGTGGCCATGGTCACGTCGATCTGCGGCTCTTCCTCGCGCGGGGTGATCGCCACCGCGGCCAGGCCCAGCAGCAGGCCCAGCAGCGCCAGCAACGGGGTCAGCGGATTGGCCTGGAACGCCGCCGCCAGCCGCCCGGACACGCCCAGTCGCGCCGCCATCTCAGCGCTCCGCCAGCGCGCGCCGCTGCGCGGCCAGCGCCTGCCCGGCGGCGACCGGATCGCGCGCCACGCGCTCGCCTGCGCGCAATCCCGCCAGCACCTCGACCCGCTGCGGCTCCTGCCGGCCCACGCGCAGCTGGCGCAGGCTCAGCGTGCCGGCGGCGAGCACATAGGCCGCGCTGAGTTCGCCACGCTGCAGCAACGCCGCGCGCGGCATCCACAGCGTGGCCGCGCTTGCGTCTGCGCCATCGGCGGGTAGCGCGAATGCGACCTTGGCGGTCGTGCCCGGCGCCGGTGCCGGCAGCAGCGCGGGCAACGGCACGCGCACCGTCACGCTATGGCTGTTCGGATCGGCGGTGGGGAACACCACCACCTGCGCCACCGTCAGCGTGCGGCCGTCGTCCAGCCGCACCTGCGCGCGCGGCGCGGCGCGGATCGCGGCGGCGTCGGACTGCGGTACCTGCACGTCGATGCGCTGCGCGCCAGGCGCATACAGCGACAGCAGCGCCTGGCCGGTCGCCACCGCTTCGCCGGGCTGCACCTGGCGCGCGCTGACCACGCCAGCGAACGGCGCGCGGATCACCGTGTAGTCGGCCGGCTGGCGCGCCTGCGCCAGTTGCGCGGCGGCGGACTGGCGCGCCGCGACCGCGGCATCGCGGGTGGCCCGGGCCTGGTCCAGTTGCGCCCGCGACACGTACTGCGCGCCGGCCAGCGCGGCGTAGCGGCGGTAGCTGGCCTCGGCCTCGTCGGCGCTGGCCGCGGCCGAACGCAGCTGCGCCTGCGCGCTGTCCACGCTGGCGCGCTGCTCCACCGCGCTGAGCCGCAGCAGCACCTGGCCGGCGACGACGCGATCGTCGACGTCCACCGTCACCTCGCGCACGCGCCCGTCGGTCTGCGCCGACAGGTCGGCATGCTCCACCGCGGCGACCACGCCATCCCAGGCGCGCGCGGCGGGATCGGCGAACGCCACCGGATCGGTCTGCAGCGCGGGCAGCGGCGGCGGCATCGGCGAGGCGGATTCGTGGCGGCACGCCGCTAGCGACAGGCTCGCGGCCAGCGTGATCGAGAGGACAAACGGTTTCACGCAGGACTCCGGGACGAGGGTTCGACCGAACCCGGTCGGCACCAGCGAACCTTCGCTGGCTGCGAGATAAATTAGAACTTTCTTATATTAGAGTCAACTGATATTATGAGCGTCGTTCATCCACCGGAGCCCCCAATGCCCCATTCCTCCGCACAAGCCCTGGTCGACAGGGCGCGCCCGCAGATCCAAGAAGTCGATACCGACGCCGCCGCCACGCCGCTGCCCGGCGAATGGATCATCGACGTGCGCGAACCCGGCGAGTTCGCCGTCGGCCACCTGCCCAACGCGATCAACATTCCGCGCGGCATCCTCGAATTCCGCCTCGACGCCGATCCGGCGCTGGCCCGGCGCGACCAGCCGATCCTGCTGTACTGCGCCAGCGGCGGCCGTTCCACGCTGGCCGCGCTGAGCCTGCAGCAGCTGGGCTACAGCGCGGTGCGCTCGTTGAACGGCGGCTTCCTGGGCTGGACCGCGGCCGGCCTGCCGGTCGACTTCTGAGTCCGATGGCCCGCCGCCTGCAACCCGCGATGGATCCTGCGGCGATGCGTGCGCATGCCGGCGAAGCCGCGCGCCTGCTGAAGGCGCTCGGCAACGAAAAGCGGCTGCTGTTGCTGTGCCTGCTGGTGGACCACGAACACTCGGTGGGCGAACTCAACACGCGCCTGGACCTGAGCCAATCGGCGCTGTCGCAGCACCTGGCGGTGCTGCGCGAGGACGGCCTGGTGCAGACCCGCCGCGACGGGCAGACCATCTACTATTCGCTGGTCCCCGGCCCGGCGCAGCGCATCCTCGATACCTTGCACGGCATCTATTGCAGCGCCGCACCTTCCTCTCCCGCCAAGGCAGGCACATGAGCCAGATTCCCAACGTCCACCCCTTCCACCACGCCGGTTCCGGCACCTGGAGCTACCTGGTCGAAGACGGCCACGAGGCTGCAGTGATCGACCCGGTGCTGGACTTCGATGCGGACACCGCTACCCTGCGCGACGCGCCGGTGCGGGGCCTGGCCGAGCTCCTGTCCGCACGCGGCCTGCAACTGCGCTGGATCCTGGAGACCCACGCCCACGCCGACCACGTCTCCGCCGCGCAGTGGTTCAAGCGACGCTGGCCGCAGGCGACGCTGGCGATCGGCGCCGGCATCCGCGCGGTACGCGCGCGCTTCGCGCCGCAGTTCGGCCTGGCCGAGGACAACGGCGACACGCGCTGCGGCTTCGACCACCTGTTCGCCGACGGCGAGCGTTTCGCGATCGGCGCGCTGCAGGCGCAGGTGATCGCGGTGCCCGGGCATACCGACGACAGCATCGCCTACCTGATCGGCGATGCGCTGTTTCCCGGCGATTCGCTGTTCATGCCCGACAGCGGCACGGCACGCTGCGATTTCCCCGGCGGCGACGCGGCCACGCTGTTCCGTTCGATCCACAGGCTGTACGCACTGCCAGCCGCCACCCGCGTGTTCGTCTGCCACGACTACGGCGTCGGCGGCCGCGCGGTCGCCTGCGAAACCAGCATCGGCGCGCAGCGCCGCGACAACATCCACGTGCGCGACGGCATCGATGAAGCCGAGTTCGTCGCGTTGCGGCAGGCGCGCGACGCGAGCCTGGCGCAGCCGCGGCTGATGCAGCCGTCGGTACGCGCCAACATCCAGGCCGGCCGCACCGACGACCTGCACGCCGCGCCGCGCTGAAGACGGTAGGATGCGGGCGTACCGCGCACGATCGCGCTGCCATCGCAGCGGCCTGCGCGCCACTGCGCCAGGCCCAGCCGATCGCCGCCCGTCCCTGATTCCTCGGAGCGCCCCATGTCCCGTTCGCTACGCAGCCTGCTGTGCCTGCTCTCGCTCACCGTCGCCATGGCTGTGCCGCCGGCCTGGGCGCAGGCGCCGCTGACCGTGTTCGCCGCCGCCAGCCTGAAGGAATCGCTGGACGAAGCCGCAGCCACCTACCAGCAGTCCAGCGGAACGCCGGTGCAGGTGTCGTACGCGGCCAGCTCGGCGCTGGCGCGGCAGGTGGAACAAGGCGCGCCGGCGGACGTGTTCTTCTCCGCCGACCTGGAGTGGATGGACTATCTGCAGCAGCGCCAGCTGGTCGATCCTGCGCAGCGCCGCAACCTGCTCGGCAACACGCTGGTGCTGGTCGCGCCGGTGGCGAGCGCCGCCAAGGTCGATCTGCGCAAACCCGGCACGCTCGCCGCCGCGCTCGGTGCGCAGGGCCGCCTCGCGATCGGCCAGACCAATAGCGTGCCGGCCGGCAAGTACGCGCGCGCCGCGCTGCAGACACTCGGCCAGTGGGACGGCGTGCAGGCGCGCCTGGCCGAATCGGAAAGCGTGCGCGCCGCGCTGATGCTGGTCGCGCGCGGCGAGGCGCCACTGGGCATCGTCTACGGCTCCGACGCCAAGGCCGAACCGAAGGTGCGGGTGGTGGCGGTGTTCCCGGCCGACAGCCATGCGCCGATCGTGTATCCGGTGGCAGCGCTGCGCGCCGGCAAGCATCCGGCCGCGGCCGATTTCGTGCGCTGGCTGGGTACGCCGCCGGCGCAGGCGATCTTCCAGCGCCGCGGTTTCTCGCTCGCGCACTGAGCCATTGCCGTTGTTCGCATTCACCCCGCAAGAGCTCACCGCGATCGCGCTCAGCGTCAAGGTCGCGTTGGTCGCGGCGCTGGGCAGCCTGCCGTTCGGCGTGGCCTGCGGCTGGCTACTGGCGCGGCGCCGCTTTCCCGGCAAGGCGCTGCTGGATGCGTTGCTGCATCTGCCGCTGGTGATGCCGCCGATCGTCACCGGCTATGCGCTGCTGATCGTGTTCGGCACGCAGGGGCCGGTCGGCGCCTGGCTGCTCGAGCACCTTGGCGTGCAGTTCGCATTCCGCTGGACCGGCGCGGCGCTGGCCAGCGCGGTGATGGGATTCCCGCTGATGGTGCGCGCGATCCGCATGGCGCTGGAATCCACCGACCGCCGCCTGGAGGCCGCCGCGGCCACGCTCGGTGCCGGGCCATGGCGGGTGTTCTTCAGCATCACCCTGCCGCTGGCCTGGCCAGGACTGGTCGCCGGCACCGCGCTCGCCTTCGCCAAGGCGCTGGGCGAATTCGGCGCCACCATCACCTTCGTGTCGAACATTCCCGGGGAAACCCAGACGCTGTCCTCGGCGATCTACGGCCTGCTGCAGGTGCCCGGCGGCGAAGCGGGCATCTGGCGGCTGGCGGCAGTGGCCCTGGCGATCTCGCTGGCCGCGTTGCTGCTGTCCGAATGGCTGGTGCGGCGCCAGCGCGGTCCGGAGGCGGACGCGTGAGCCGGCTCCGCAACGCTGCGCGCGATCTGCCCGCCACGCGTGTCCACGGCGCGCCGCATTCGCAACGTGACGCGAGCATGCGCCGATGCTGAGCATCGATATCGAAGTGCAGCGCGGCCGCTTCCAGCGCCGCTTGCGGGTCGAGGAAACGGCGCGCGTGGTCGCGCTGGTCGGCCCGTCCGGCGCCGGCAAGACCAGCATGCTCAACGCCATCGCCGGCGTGCTGCGGCCGCGCAGCGGACGCATCGCCATCGACGAGCGCGTGCTCTACGACAGCGCCGCCGGCATCGACGTGCCCACCCACCGGCGCCGCATCGGCTACGTATTCCAGGACGCGCGGCTGTTCCCGCACATGGACGTGCGCCGCAACCTCGGCTACGGCCGCCACGGCCGCGGCCAGGCCGAGCGCTTCGGCTTCGAGGCGGTAGTGGAGCTGCTCGGCATCGCGCCGCTGCTGGCGCGGCGCCCCGGCAACCTGTCCGGCGGCGAGGCGCAGCGCGTGGCGATCGGCCGCGCCTTGCTGTCGCAGCCGGCGATCCTGCTGTTCGACGAACCGCTGTCGGCGCTGGACGCGCAACGCCGCGGCGAACTGATCCCGTACCTGCAGCGCGTGCGCGACGAAGTGCGGCTGCCGATGCTCTACGTCAGCCATCAGGCCGAGGAAGTGGAACGCATCGCCGACGCGATCCATCGGCTGGAGTAGCGCGCCGACGCCGCGTTCACCGCCGGTGGCCAGACTGTGCGCCATCGCAACGAAGCGAGGCCGCCGCCATGCGCCGCTACCGCAAGCACGATTTCCCGCTCGACCAGGTGCGTCGGTTTCTGGAAGCCGGCCCGGTGCTGCTGGTCGGTTCGGCGTGGAAGGGACAGCGCGACATCATGACCATGGGTTGGCACATGGTGCTGGAGTTCTCGCCGTCGCTGATCGCCTGCTGCATCTCCAGCGCCAACCACAGCTTCGAACTGATCCGGCGCAGCAAGCAATGCACGATCAACCTGCCGACCGCGGACCTGCTCGACACCGTGGTCGGCATCGGCAACAGCAGCGGCGCGCAACTCGACAAGTTCGCCCACTTCGGCCTGACCGCGGTGGCGGGCACCCACGTCGATGCGCCGTCGATCGCCGAGTGCTATGCGAGCTTCGAATGCCGCCTGCACGACGGCCGCCAGATCGCCAGGCACAACCTGTTCGTTTGGGAGGTGGTCAAGGCGCACGTCGCCACGTCGCCGAAATTGCCCAAGACTGTGCACTACCGCGGCGACGGCAAGTTCATGCTGTCCGGCGCGGAAGTCTCGCGGCGGCGCCTGTTCAAGCCGGAGATGCTGTAGCGGCGATGACGACGCGCAGCAGCGACCCTGCTGCCGCCACATGTCCCTGCGAGATGCCGCCCTTGTAGGAGCGACTTCAGTCGCGACAGACTCTACGGCGACGCCTATCGCAAGCGATGGCCAGAAACTAACCGATCGCTTCCGCAACCCTCAATCGTCAATCGTCAGAGAAATACTTTCCAGCGCTCACGGTGCGGCATCACGCACTCAACGCGCACTTCGAACGCCCACGCGCCCGGCCTGCACGCTGGCCTTGCCCTCGCGCACCTCGAAGGTGAACGCGTAGGCCAGCGCCACCGGCACCTCTTCCACCGACACGGCATCGTCGCAGCGTCCCTCCACTGCCGGCCGCTGCGCCGGATCGGCATAAGTGCAGATCGCCGCGGGCACGAACCGCCAACGCGCGACCTCCTGCTGCACCGCCTGCAGCAGATCGGCAGTGTCCGCCAGGGCACCGGCGCTGCATTCCTCGCGGTCGTGCAAGGGCTCGCTGCGCTGCACCGCGCCTTGCGCGGACAGGACCACCCGCACGCATACCGTGGTCGGCGCCAGCGTGCGCCGCGGCGAATCGGCCGGCAGTTGCGGCGTCGCCGCGTCCAGCGGTTGCGGCATGCGGAATACCTGCTGCGGCTGCATCGTGTAGGCCGTGATGGCGCCGCCCGGGGCGCCATCGCCGCTTGGCGCAAGCAGGCGCTGGTCCACGGAGTCCAGCCGCTGGGTCTGCTCGCGCTGCGGCTGGCTGGCGCAGCCGGCCAGGCACAGGCACAGGCTGGCCAGGCAGATCCTGCGCAGGCTCATCACTTGGCCGTCTTGATGGACATGCCGCAATACACGCGCCGGGTCGGCCCTTGCCCATCGACAGAGACAACGTCGCAGGTTTGCTCAGGCGCATCATCCGCCTCCGTATCCACCAGATACCAGCGATAGTTCGATGCATTCGGGACCCCCGATGGCGCATCCACAGGCTCCCTCCCGGATTCGAAGGTGACCGGTATCTTCAACCGCGACGCCACCGTCCGTCCCTGCTTCTGCGCCGGAACGAAGCGCCACTTCCTGGCGGCGGCAATCGCTGCCTGGTCCAGCACTGCATTGCCCGTACCACGATCAAGCAACTGCACATCGCTGACGGCGCCGGCCGCATCCACGCTCACCAACAGCGACAGTTTTCCCGCGGCGCCGTCGCGCAATGCGTCGCGCGGATAAGCCGGTGGCGGCATGGCCAATGGCTTGGCATCCACGGTGGCGCGCTTGGCGGATGTGGTCGCAGCATCGGCTGTCGAAGCGAGCAGCATGGGCAAACGCGTTTCTGCATCGGCCGGTGCTGCACCCATGGCGGCAGCGGTCCCCGCCAGCGCGCCTGCATCCGGCGCTTGCGCATCCGCCAGCGCAGGCGCAATGCCGCTTCCCGCCAACGCGGATGCCGGCAGCGGTTGCAACGCCCATGCCGCGCCGCCGCCGCACAGGGTCGCCATCGCCACCACGGCGATGCCTGCACGCCGCCGCCAGCCGCGCACGGCCGGCCGCTGCAGCATGCCGATCCGCTGCCGCAAGGCCTGTCCGGCCTGCCAATGGCAGCCCACCGGCAATGCAGTCGCATCCAGTTGGGTCTGCAGCATCGCTTCGGCGTAGCTGCGGCGCGAAGCTGGATGCCGTGCCAGCACCGCCGCATCGCAGGCCAGTTCCTGGTCGAAGCGGAACCGCGACGCGGCCCAGTGCAGCAAGGGGTTGAACCAGTAGGCGCAGCGCAAGGTCGCCAGCAACAGGTTGTGGCGGGTGTCGCCGCGGGCGATATGCATGCGCTCGTGGGCCAGCACCAGTTGTGCCTGCGCGGACGGATAGCGCTGCGCGAAATCCATCGGCAGTACCACCCGCGGGCGCCAGGCGCCGAGCACCAGCGGACCGTGCAGGGCGTGCTGCGCGTACAGCACGCCGTCGGCGCCGGGCGACAGCTGGCCCAGGCTATACCGATAGCGCTGCTGCTGCCGCCACAACGCGGCGGCCATCGCCGCCGCGCCCAGCAGCCAGAGGGCAGCCATCCACAGGGCGGCATGGCTGCTCGCCAGCGTCGTCGCACCGGCAGCGCCAGCGGATTCCTGCGGCAGCCCCACCCAGACCTGCGGCATCGCCAACGCCGCTGGCAGCGCGGGACGCACGTCGCCAGGCAGCAGCACGGCGAGCATGGCCAACGGCACCACACCCCATACCGCGTAGGCGACGCCGGCACCGAACGCGCGCCGCAACGGCGCACGCAGCGCCAACGCCAACAGGATCGCCGCGCTGCCGGACAGCGCCGTGGCCCACATCCCCGCTACGAAGGTTTCAACGCTCATCTTCCAGCTCCTGGATCAGTCGTTTGAGTTCGGCGATATCGGCGTCGCTGAGCTTGCCGCGTTCGCTGAAGTGCGCCACCAGCGGCGCGACGCGGCCGCCGAACAAGCGTTCGAGCAGGCCTTCGCTCTGTTGCTGCACCCACTGTTCGCGCTGCAGCAGCGGCGCGTACAGATAGCGGCGGCCCTGTTTGTCGGCGCGGATCGCGCCCTTGTTGAGCAGCCGATTGAGCAAGGTCTTGACCGTGGGTTCGGCCCAGCCGCCATGCCCGGACAGGGCCGCGAACACCTCCTCGGCACCGAGCGGGCTTCGGTTCCACAACACCTCCATCACCACGGCTTCGGCATCGCTGATCGACATATCGTTTACGCCTGTAATTTTTAACGATTACATGGGTAATCGAATCCGTTGTCAAGCCCTTTCGCCAATCGCGAAGCACGCGATCGCGGCGCTCGCCTAAGCTATGCCGCTATGACCGACTCCCTCGAAGACCTCGACGCCGCTGTCGAGCTGATCCTGCAGCGCATCCCCGGCCCACTGCGCATCGGCGCGCCGCTGGGCATCGGCAAGCCGCACCGCCTGCTCAACACGCTGTACGACCGGGTCGCCGCCGATCCGCAGCGGCCGATGCAGCTCTACACCGCGCTGTCGCTGAACGCGCCGGCGCCCGGCGGCGGGCTGGAAGGCCGCTTCCTGCGCCCGTTCGTGCAGCGCCATTTCGGCGACGATTTCCCCCAGCTCAAGTACGTGCAGGCCCTGCAGCGCGATGCGCTGCCGGCGCATATCCAGGTTGAAGAGTTCTACATGCAGTCCGGCGCGCTGCTGCGCTCGACGCAGGCGCAGCGCAACTACACCAGCCTCAACTACACGCATGCGGCCGATGCGGTGGCGCAGCGCGCGCCCAACCTGATCGTGCAGAAGGTGGCGCGCGAACCCGATGGCACTCGCCTGTCGTTCTCGTGCAACAACGACATCACCCAGGACACGCTGGACGCGGTGCGCCGGCGCGGCCTGCCGCGGCCGCTGCTGGTCGCCGAGATCGATCCGCAGCTGCCGTGGATCGGTGGCAGCGCGGCGGTGGAGCCGTCGTTCTTCGACGTGGTGGTGACCCCGCCAGGTCCGTATCCGCGCCTGTTCGGACTGCCGCGGCAACCGGTGGCCGATGCCGACTACGCCATCGGCCTGTATGCGAGCACGCTGGTGCGCGACGGCGGCACGCTGCAGATCGGCATCGGCACCCTGGCGGATGCGCTGTGCCATGCACTGGTGCTGCGGCACACCGACAACGCGCGCTACCGGCAGGTGCTGGCGGCGTTGGATCCAGAACTGCAAACGCATCCCGCGGTCCAGGAATGCGGCGGGCTCGCACCGTTCTCGATCGGCCTGTTCGGCTGCAGCGAGATGCTCAACGAAGGCTTCCGCCAATTGGTCCAGTGCGGCGTGATCAAGCGCAAGGTGCTCGACGACGCGGAGCTGATGCAGCGCGTGGCCGACGGCAGCGCCGATGCCGGCGACCAGACGCGGCTGCAGCGCGACGGCGAATACCTGCAGGGCGCGTTCTACCTCGGCTCGCCCGAGTTCTACGCCTGGCTGCGCGAGATGGCGCCGGAGGCGCGCGCCGGCATCGGCATGCACCGCATCAGCGCGATCAACCAGCTCTATGGCGACGAGCGCCTGCGCCGCCTGCAACGCCGCGAGGCGCGTTTCTTCAACTCGTGCATGATGGCCACCGTGCTGGGCGCGGCGGTGTCCGACGCGCTGGACGACGGCCGCGTGGTGTCCGGGGTCGGCGGCCAGTACAACTTCGTGGCGATGGCGCACGCGCTGGACGACGCGCGCAGCGTGCTGATGTTCCGTGCCGTCCGCGGCGACGCGCCCGCGCTGCACTCCAACGTGCGCTGGAACTATGGCCACACCACGATCCCGCGCCACCTGCGCGACATCTATCTCAACGAATACGGCATCGCCGACCTGCGCGGCATGACCGACGAAGACTGCGTCGTCGGGATGATCGGCATCGCCGATGCGGCGTTCCAGCCGGTGCTGCTGGCCGAAGCCAAACAGGCCGGCAAGCTGTGCGCCGATGTCATCGCGCGGCCGCACTGGCAGCGCAACCGCGCCGAACGCGTGCGCGCCGCGCTGGCCCCGTTCCGCGCCGACGGCACCCTGCCCGACTATCCGCTGGGCAGCGATTTCACCGAAGTCGAACAGCGCCTGCTGCGCGCGCTGGCCTGGCTCAAGCGCAACACCGCCGGCACCAGCACCAAGCTGGCCACCATCGTGCGCGCGCTGCTGTCGCGCGAGCCCGGCGATCCGGCCAGCCTGCAACGCATGGCGCTGGATGCGCCACGCAGCATCGGCGAGCGCGTGGAAGCGCGCCTGCTGGCCTACGCCCTGCGCCAGACCAGGGCGCCCTGAGAACCTCGACGCAGCGGTGCGGCGAAAACGGCACGGCGCGTCTGCGCCCCGGCCAGCACCGAGGTCGCCGCATCGCGATTTCCGTCGCAGTCTGTCGCTTGCCGCGTTGCGGTCGCACTGAATGACGCAATGCAGCAATAGTTTGGAAAGATGCGCGTCAAGCTGACCCGCGATGATGATCGCACCACGTTCTTCGGCTTTGCCGCATGCGCCCCTGTTCACCTGTATCCCCGGCGCTGGAAACGGCCTGCCCCGCTCTGCCTCCTGCCGCGCGCCTGCTCCGTCTCCAACGCACCCTGCTCGGCCTGTTGACGATCGCCCCGCTCGCGCTGCACGCCGCGCCGCGGCTCAACGAGCTGCAGTACATCGGCAGCCACAACAGCTACCACGCCGGTTTCGCGCCCAGCGAAGCGGCACTGTGGAAGCAAACCAATCCGGCGGTGTTCGCCAAGCTGGACTACCGCCATCCGCCGCTGACGCAGCAGTTCGACGACGGCGTCAGGCAGATCGAACTGGACATCTATGCCGACGCCAAGGGCGGCCGCTATGCGCATCCGGCGATCGCCCAGCAGATCGCCAAGGCCGGATTGCCGCCGGCGCCGGCCCTCGCTGCGCCCGGGGTGATGGAAAAGCCGGGATTCAAGGTCATGCATGTGCAGGATCTGGACCAGCGCAGTACCTGCCAGCCGCTCATCGCCTGCCTGCAGGAAGTGCGCGCGTGGTCCAAGCGGCATCCGCGCCATCTGCCGATATTCGTGCTGCTGGAAACCGAGGAGTCGCCGTTGCAGCTGGCGTTCCCGACCGTGCAGCCCGAACCCTTCGATGCCAAGGCGATGGACGCGCTGGATGCGGAAATCCGCTCGGTATTCCGGCGCGGCGAGTACCTGAGTCCCGACCAGGTGCGCGGCAGCGCAGCCACGCTCAATGCCGCGATCCTCGAACATGGCTGGCCATCCCTGGACGAGGCGCGCGGCAAGATCGTGTTCCTGCTCGACCAGCATTCGGTGGGCCGGCACTACTTGCCCGGCCATGCGTCGTTGCGCGGCCGCGTGTGCTTCACCAATGCCATTCCCGGCGAAGACGATGCCGCCTTCACCGAGCGCAACGACGGCAGCGCCGAAGAGATCGCGCGCCTGGTGAAAGCGGGATATCTGGTGCGCACCCGCACCGATGCGGACCTGAAAGAACCGGCAAGCAACGACACCACGCGCCGCGACGGCATGCTCGCCAGCGGCGCACAGCTGCTCAGCACCGATTTCCCCGACCGCGAGCCGGCCGCTTCCGGCTACGTGGTGCGTTTCGATGGCGACGCGGCCGCGCGCTGCAATCCGCAATTCCCGAACGCACGCTGCGACGGCACCGATCTGACGCATTGAATCGGCGCCGCTCGCGCCGTTCGTACCGCACCACCTCCACACACCTGTCGCAATGGAACGCATGGGCGATGCAATCGCCTGCGCCCGCTTAGCCGGGGCCAGGGTACCCAAGCTCACCAACCGCGAGTTCTCTGCATGCCGTCCTTCCGTTCCATCAGCCGCCTGACCTACGCCATCAGTATCGCCCTGACGTTCTGCGCACCCGCCTTCGCGGAGGACGCGAGCCCACGTACCCCCACCACGCTGGACTCGGTCAACGTGCAGGCCGACCAGGCGCCCGCGCCCGGTTCGATCAACGAACAACGCCTGTCCGCCAGCGTCAACAGCGTGATGGACAAGGAGCAGATCGACGCGATTCCCTCGGCCGGCATCGCCGACGTGCTCGCGCACATGCCGGGGTTGTCGGCCTACAGCGACATGCACCTGGGCCAGGCCACCACCGGCGAGAACGCCTACGTCAGCATCCGCGGCATGGACGCCAGCTACAACGCCTATACCCTCAACGGCTTCGGTATGCCCGAAACCGATTCGTCGACGCGTGCGATCTCGTTGAACATGCTGGCCCCGTTCGGCATCCAGTCGGTGCAAGTGTCCAAGGCGCCGACGCCGGACATGCCTGGCGATGCGATCGGTGGCGCGATCGATATGCGCACCCCCAGCGCGTTCGACTTCGACCGCGATTTCCACGCCAAGACCACCGCGCAAGGCCAGTTCAGCGAACTCGCCTCGGACCTGGGCGGCAAGGACAAGGGCGGCACGCTCCAGCAGGAACTGGCCTGGAAGTTCGGCGACAACCAGGCCTTCGGCCTCTACGTCGCCGCTTACTACGGCAAGAACAACAACATGGCGCAGGCGCCGGCGCCCAACAGCAAATACGTCCCGGTCGATCCGGCGCAGGCCAGTGCCGTGGATCTGCGCGACGTGGGGCCATTGGTCAGCACTCGCTACAAGTACAGCGTCTACACCAGCCAGATCGAGCGCTATGGCGCCAATCTCGCGTTCGACTGGCAGGGCGAGCACAGCAAGCTGTACGCCCGCGCCATCTACGGCAGTTACGATGTCACCGGGCAGCAGGACCAGTCCAGCGCGCGCCTGGAAACCTATTTGAACCAGCCCACGGCGGTGCGCGGCGGCTACTTCAACACGCACGACATCGGCGAAAAACTGGCCACACTGCAACTGGGCGGCACGACCACGCTGGACCGCCTGCAATTCGACTACGGCACCTCGTTCGGCCGCGGCACCCGCAGCCGGCCGGACTACGTCTCGGCCAGCCTGTACGGCTTCACCCCCGGCAGCTTCGCCTTCGACCTCAGCGATCCGACCTATCCGGGCATCGGCCCCAGCTCCGACGCGCTGAAGAATTACTTCTACAACCTGGACTCGTCGTTGCTGTGGAAGGTGCAGGGCCATGATGCCGGCAGCCACGACAACCGGATCAATGCGCATACCGACATCACCTACCGGGTGGACGACAGCGTGCTGGACAGCGTCAAGGTCGGGCTGTCGGCCGACCACGCCGACCGCGGCGCCTACGACCATCCGTTCTTCCACAAGGACGGCAACTTCGTCTCCAACGGCCCCTACTTCGGCGGCCCCAACTACGCCTTCCCCACCGCCGGCGGCCCGCCGCTGAGCGCAATACCGGGGCGGGTGACCTACGGCGCCTTCGATGGCCACTATGCCGGCCCGTTCAAGATCCTGGACCGCAACTGGATGCTGGCGCAGGCCGTGCCCTACAAGTACATCGACGATCCCAAGGGCGCCGGCGTCTACACCGCCAACGACTACAACGCCAACACCACTTCCAGCACCGAAGCGATCTATTCCGGCTACGCGATGGCCACGCTGCACATCGGCGAGGTGACCGTGCTGCCCGGCGTGCGCTACGAACTGACCCGCTACTCCGCCGACTCCTGGCAATCCAGCGGCGATGGCATCAATGGCCAGTTCGTCGGCAACGGCCGCACCTACGGCGAAGTGCTGCCGGGCATCAGCCTCAACTATCGCCCGGACGATCTCACCGTCTACCGCGCTTCGCTGCGGCGCAGCTTCAGCCGCCCGGCCTTCGGCCTGATTTCCGGCGAGACGGTCTACACCATCGACCCCAACAACACGGTCATCGGCATTTCCAAGCCCAATCCCGACCTCAATCCGAGCAAGGCCGACAACGCCGACCTGTCCGCGGAGTTCTACGACGCCCACGGCGGCGTGCTCAGCGCGGCGGCCTACTACAAGCGCATCACCGGCTTCGTCTACACCTCGCAGTCGGCCACCAGCAACGACAACACGCTCGGCGGCCTGGTTCCCACCGGCACCACGTTCGAGAACGGCGTGCCGGTGACCATGCCGCAGAACGGCGGCACCGCCAAGCTCTACGGCGTGGAGTTGGCGCTGAGCAAGCGCCTGCAGGATCTGCCCGGTTTCTGGGGCAATTTCGGCGCCACCGCCAACCTCACCCTGCAGCACAGCTCGGCCGACAGCAAGCGCGCCGACCAGCCGGAAAACACCTGGTTGCCGCGCGCACCGGAGCGCATCTACAACCTGGACCTGTTCTACGACGACACCAAGCTGCGTGCGGACCTGAGCTACAACTACACCGGCCTGCAACTGCTCGGCCTGACCAGCGACCGACTCAACTACTACCTGCAGCCGGTGAAGTCGCTGGACTTGAACGCCACCTACCACCTGCCGCACGGCATCGACGTGGGCGTGTCGGCCAAGAACCTGCTCAATGCGGCCACGTTCTACGAGACCCAGGGCAAGTCCACGCGCTACATGGCCTACGATCCCGGCGCCGACGGCGCCTATGTCGAGACCGGCCGGGTGTACATGCTGACGCTGGGCTACACCTACTGAGCGCAGCCTGCCTCCGGCGTATCGCGCCGGAGGCCTCGCGCCTTCGATCTCGAAGGCGATACGGATGCGCGGCCCGGCAGTGCCGGCCGTGCTCCGGTCAGCGGGTAGCCAGCCATTTCACGCTGGCTAGTCGCGGCGCTTAGGCATGGTGGCGGGAATTCATGCCGGAGTCGCCGATGTCCCGCCTATCGCTTCCACTCGCCTGCCTTGCCGTGCTGTTCGCAAGCGCAGTCGGCAACGCATCGGCGCAACCGCCCGCCAAGGCCGCGGCCTCCAGCGCAGCACCGGACAGCGGCGAGCGTTCGCCGCTGCACGCGCAAGTGCTGCTGGACCGCGCGCACTTCTCCCCGGGCGAGATCGACGGCCAACCGGGCTCCAACCAGCGCCGCGCCGTCTCCGGCTTCCAGCAGGCGCGCGGGCTGACCGCAAACGGCGAACTCGACGACGCCACCTGGCAGGCGCTGGTGCAGGACGCCGCGCCCGCGCTGATCGCCTACACGCTCACCGCCGAGGACGTCGCCGGCCCGTTCCCCAAGATTCCCGAGGACACCGCGGAGAAGGCCAAGCTGCCGGCGCTGGGCTACGAATCGGTGGAAGAGCGCCTGGGCGAACGCTTCCACGCCGCGCCTGCGCTGTTGCGCGCGCTCAACCCGTCGGTGGACTTCAGCCAGGCCGGCGCCAGCATGCAGGTGCCAAATGTGCTCGGCACCGCCGCGCTGCCGAAGGCGGCCAAGCTGGTGGTCGACAAATCCGACTCCACCGTGCGCCTGCTCGACGCCGGCGGCGCGATCCTGGCCCAGTTCCCCGCCTCCACCGGCAGCGAGCACGACCCGCTGCCGATCGGCGATTGGAAGATCAAGGGCGTGGTGCGGCAGCCGACCTTCCACTACAACCCCAAGCTGTTCTGGGACGCCGACAAGTCCGACAAGAAGGCCACACTGGCCGCAGGCCCGAACAATCCGGTCGGCGAGGTGTGGATCGATCTGTCCAAGGACCACTACGGCCTGCATGGCACGCCGGATCCGGCGCGGGTCGGCAAGGCGCAATCGCATGGCTGCGTGCGCCTGACCAATTGGGACGCGCTGACCGTGGCCGCTGCGGTGAACGCATCGGTGCCGGTGACGATGCAGGAGTGAGCGAATGAAGACCCTGCTCAGCCTGGCGGCGCTGGTGATGGCGGTAGCGCTCGGCTACTGGGTGCTGCGCGCTGGCGTGCAGGTGCGCCCCAGCGCTGCCCATGCCGACGATGCGGCGGCCACGCCGGCGATGTCGCCCGCCGCAGCGCCGGCAGCGCCGCCGGCGCAGCGGGAGGCACTTACCCTGGTGCCTGCCCCCGTGGCGACGGACGCCGCACCCACGGCGCAGCCTGTCGCGGCCGCAGAGGCCCCCGCGGCCGCGCCGGCGAACGCTTCCGATGAGCTGCTGATCCCGGTACAAGGCGTGCGCCGCGACCAGTTGCAGGACACCTTCACCGACGCGCGCAGCCAGGGCCGGCGCCACGACGCGATCGACATCCTGGCGCCGGCCGGCACGCCGGTGCTGGCGGTGGCCGACGGCAGCGTGGAGAAGCTGTTCGACAGCGAGCGCGGCGGCCTCACCGTGTACCAGTTCGAACCCAGCGGCCGCTACGCCTACTACTACGCGCACATGCAGCGCTATGCGGATGGACTGGCGGAGAAACAGACGATCCGCCGCGGCCAGGTGCTCGGCTATGTCGGCAGCACCGGCAATGCCGATCTCGCCGCGCCGCACCTGCATTTCGAGATCCACCGGCTGGGCCCGGAAAAGCAGTGGTGGAAGGGCGAATCGCTCAATCCGTATCCGCTGCTGCGCGGCGAGCAGCGGTTGTAGGCGCAGGCGCGGCCTGAAGCTGCGTCTCCACAGGCTGCGCGAGCGCAGGCGCGTCCGCATCGGGTCTGGATCCGCCGACGGCCGAACGCCTTGAAACGCAGGCCTCCGCCCCACCGGCGCTTGCCTGCGCAGCCGCTCCCGCAGTAAGCCCGGGCAAGGCGCACTGCACCATTGCTGGCGGCAATCGAAAAACCGCTGCTTGAACCGCACCGGACCGGCGGGCCGGCTTTCGGGCCGCCGCCGGGGTCGCCGGCCGGCCCGCCATGTCATTCGCGTGTAAAATTCCCGGTTTTACCCAGAAGCAATGGCGAAAGCTCTTCCACGGCCGCCTGTCCCGGGCCCGGCGTTCATTCGCCTCCTCGCACGTCTCACCGACGCCGACATCGCGCCGTCCAGCCCCGCGCTGGCCGACCGGCTCGGCCAATGGATCGACTGGACGCGTGCCGTGGCCGTGTCCAGAGCGCTGGACGGCAGGCCGACCGCCATCGACGCGGACGCGCCGTTCGAGGGCGTCGACGAACACGAGTGCGCGCGCGTGCGCAGCGCGCTGGAGGAGGCGATTTCCAGCGACATCGCCGCGGACGCCGGCAAGCAAGGCCCCCGGCCTGGCCACGCCGCCGACGCGAACGCGCCGCTCGACTATGCGCCGTTCCGCCAGCGCTACCTGGCGCTGCAGCGCTCGATGCTGACCGCGACCGGCCGCCTGCGCGGCCAGCTGCGCGACACACTGGCGCGCACGTCGGCCGACATGGCGCGGCTGGCGGACGTGGATGCGGTCATGGAGCTGACCCTGAGTCCGCGCGAACAAACCCTGCTGGCGGCCGTGCCGGCGCTGCTGCAACAGCATTTCGAACGCCTGCGCGAGACCGAGCCCGCCGCGGCGGCCGACACGCACACGGCGGACACCGCCCAGGCACCGACCGCCAACGCCTGGCTGGAGGTGTTCCGCCAGGACATGCGCAGCGTGCTGCGCGCCGAGCTGGATGTCCGCTTCCATCCCATCGACGCGCTGCTCGCAGCGCTGCGCCCCCGCTGACCGAGACATCATGTTCAAGAACTTCTTCAATTCCGTCGTGTTCCTGGCCGGCCTCGCCGCCGTGTGCTGGATCGGCGTGGGCTACCTCGGCAACAATCCGCTGGGCGTCTCCTTCGCGCTGCTGATCGGCGCGTGCTACGTGGCCGGCGCGGTGGAGCTGTACCGCTACCGGCAGGCCACGGTCACGCTGCTCCATGCCGTGGACGACGCGGAGGCGGCGCGGTCCGACCTGGGCGGCTGGCTGCAACGCCTGGATCCGAGCCTGCGCAACGCGGTGCGCCTGCGCATCGACGGCGAGCGCGTGGCCTTGCCGGCGCCGGGGCTGACCCCGTACCTGGTCGGCCTGCTGGTCCTGCTGGGCATGCTCGGCACCTTCCTGGGCATGATGGCGACCCTGCGCGGTACCGGCCTGGCGCTGGAAAGCGCGACCGACCTGCAGGCCATCCGCGACTCGCTGGCTGCACCGGTCAAGGGCCTGGGCTTCGCGTTCGGCACCTCCATCGCCGGCGTGGCCAGCTCGGCGATGCTCGGCTTGCTCGCCGCACTGTGCCGGCGCGAGCGGCTGCAGGCGGTGCAAGCGCTCGACCTGGCCATCGCGACCACGCTGCACGTCCATTCGCAGGCGTTCCAGCGCAGCGAAGCGTTCAAGCTGCTGCAGCGGCAGACCGAATTGATGCCGGCATTGATCGACCGGCTGCAGGCGATGGCGGCGGGCATCGAGCAACAGGGCGCCGCCAGCGGCGAACGCCTGGCGAGCAACCAGGACGCCTTCCACGCCAGGACCGAGGCCGCCTATACGCGCCTGGCCGGCGCGGTGGAGCAATCGCTGCAGGCCGGCGTCGCGGAGAACGCGCGCGCGCTCGGCGCGGCGCTGCAGCCGGTGATGCAGGCCACCCTGGACGGCCTGGCACGCGAAACCGCCACGCTGCACGAGCACGTCGGCCAGGCCGTGCAGCGCCAGCTGGACGGCCTGGCCAGCGGCTTCGAGAATGCCGCCGCGCGTGCCGCACAGGCGTGGGAGGCCGCACTGGCCGGCCAGCGCGATACCAACCAGGCGTTGGTCCAGGATCTGCGCAGCGCGCTGGAAGGCTTCGGCGACAGCTTCGCGACGCGCTCGAACGGCGTGCTGGATGCCGTGTCGACGCGCCTGGACGCCACTGCGGACGGCGCCAAGCAGGCCTGGAACGCTGCGCTGTCGCGGCAGCAAGAGATCAACGCGCAATTGGCGGAGCGCAACGCGCAGGCACTGGATGCCATTTCGGTGCGCCTGGACGCCACGGCCGATGGCGCCAAGCAGGCCTGGAGCGATGCGCTGTCGCGCCAGGAAGCGATCAACGAACAGCTGGCAGCGCGCAACGCGCAGGCGCTGGACGCGATCTCGGTACGGCTCGACGCCACCGCAGATGGCGCCAAGCAGGCCTGGAGCGATGCGCTATCGCGCCAGGAGGACGTCAACGCTGCCCTGGCCGAGCGCAACGCGCAGGCGCTGGACGCGGCCGCGGCAACGCTGCAACAGCGCGCGGCGGCGCTGGTCGAGGCCATGCAGCATTCCCACGAACAATCGCAGGACGCGCTGCAAGCGCGCGACCACGCGCGCCTGGCCACGTGGACCGACACGTTCGCCGCGATGGTCGCCGGCTTGAACGCGGACTGGGAGCGCAACGGCGAGCGCATCGCGCAGCGCCAGCAGGACATCTGCGACACCCTCGAACGCACCGCAGGCGCGATCGCGGCGCAGACCCAGGCGCATGCCAGCGAGACCATCGCCGAGATCTCGCGCCTGGTGCAGACCGCCTCGGAAGCGCCCAAGGCCGCCGCCGATGTCGTCGCCGAGCTGCGCCAGAAACTCTCCGAGAGCATGGTCCGCGACACCGCCATGCTGGAAGAGCGCAGCCGCCTGCTGGACACGCTGCACACCTTGCTCGACGCGGTGAACCACGCCTCCACCGAGCAACGCACCGCGGTGGACGCCCTGGTCACCACCTCGGCCGACCTGCTCGAACGCGTCGGCACCCGCTTCACCGACCACATCGAAGCGGAGACCGGCAAGCTCGAATCGGTCGCCGCGCAGGTCGCGGTCGGCGCCACCGAAGTGGCGAGCCTGGGCGATGCGTTCGGCGGCGCGGTGGAGGCGTTCGGCCAATCGAACGCGGCGCTGCTGGAGCGCCTGCAGGGCATCGAGCAGGCGCTGGACAAGTCGCTCGCGCGCAGCGACGAGCAACTGGCCTATTACGTGGCCCAGGCGCGCGAAGTCATCGACCTGAGCATGCTGTCGCAGAAGCAGATCATCGAGGAATTGCGCCAGCTGCCCGGCCAGCACGCCGACGGCGGGGCCGAAGCGGCATGAGCGACGAGCTGGAAATCGACGCCGAATCGGGCGTGCCGATCTGGGCCGTGTTCGGCGACCTGATGTCGGTGTTGCTGGGTGCGTTCGTGCTGATCCTGATCGGCGTGATCGGCGTGCAACTGCAGCTGTCGCACAAGCTGGACGAGGAAGTCCGGCAGCGGCAGGCCGAGGCGCGGCAACGCAAGACCCTGGAACAGGCGCTGGCCGCGCCGCTGGCGGCAGGCCGGGTGACCCTGGTCGATGGCCGCATCGGCATCCGCGGCAGCGTGCTGTTCGCGCTCAATTCAGACCAGTTGCAGCCGGAGGGGCGCGAGGTGCTGAAGAGCCTGGCCGCGCCGCTGGCCGGTTACCTCAAGGCGCGCAGCGAGATCCTGATGGTCAG
Organism: Xanthomonas sp. GW; assembly: GCF_014236815.1. Taxonomy (NCBI): domain Bacteria; kingdom Pseudomonadati; phylum Pseudomonadota; class Gammaproteobacteria; order Lysobacterales; family Lysobacteraceae; genus Xanthomonas; species Xanthomonas sp. GW. The sequence continues at coordinate 1,191,668 of NZ_CP051189.1, read as the reverse complement.
CGGCTTCACCGACGACCGCCAGGTGCGCGACAGCAACCGCCAGTTCGCCGACAACTGGGAACTGTCGGCGCAGCGCGCGCTGACCGTGACCCGTGCGCTGATCGACGAAGGCGTGCCGGCCGACGCGGTGTTCGCCGCCGCATTCGGCGCGCAGCAACCGGTCAGCCCGAACACCGACGAAGCCGGACGCGCCAGCAACCGGCGCGTGGAAATGGCGCCGCTGCCGAAGCTGTCCACGTCTGCCGCGCGACCGCATGCGCGATAACGCGACATCCGCGAGCGAACTGCTCGGCGCCTGGCGGCAACGACACGCCGAGCGCATGGATCCGCTGCGCTTCCGCTTCATCGAAGCGCTGGCGCGGCGCGTCGATGGGCATCATGGCCAAGCGCGGCGCCTGCTCGAACAGAAACTGTCCGTGCTGCTCGACGCCTATGCCGCGGACCTGGCCAGGATGTCGGCTGCGACGACCGCCGACGTCGATGCCCATGACGCTATCGATACCGACAGCGAGGCCGTCGCTGTAGCCGATGCCGATACCGCGCCGGCCACAAGCACGACCGCGCGCAGCCCGCTCGGCGAACTGCTGCAGCGGTTCGCCGGCGGCGCCGCGAATGACGCGCATAACGCGAACGACGCGGTAAACGCCATACCGCCGCAGTCTGCCCAGCAACTGCCCGCACTCGATGATGCGCGCAGACTGTGGGCCGAGCTGCGCAGCCGCAGCCAGCTGCGGCAATCACTGCAGCAGGCCCCTGCCGATGCCGGCCCTCTGAATTCCGGCGTGCTGGTGCACCGCGCGCTGGCGCTGATGCGCAGCCTGTCGCCGGGCTATCTGCAGCATTTCCTGGCCTACGTCGACGCGCTGTCGTGGCTGCAGCAGATGCACGACCATGACGTGCTCGCGACGCAACAGAAGCCCGGCGCGACCATCGGCAAAAAGCCGACGCGCGGCAAGCCGCGCAAGCGCAGCTGAAGCGCGGCCGCGCCCGATTGGCGCATAGATCCCTTGTAGGAGCGGCTTTAGCCGCGACCCGCGTTACCGACAATGCCTGTCGCGGCTAAAGCCGCTCCTACAGAAGCCGCGCCACTACACCGCGACAGCGCAGGCAAACCCACAAGAAAAAGGCCGGCTTGCGCCGGCCTTTTCCGTACCGCGGAAGACGCCGCGTTACAACGCCTTCGCCGCCGCGACCACGTGCTCGGCGGTGATCTCGAAGTACTTGTACAGCTCGTCGGCCGGTGCCGAGGCGCCGAACGTGTCGATGCCGACCACCGCGCCATCCAGGCCCACGTACTTGCGCCAGAAACCGGTGACGCCGGCCTCCACCGCCACGCGCTTGCGCACCGCGTTCGGCAGCACCGATTCGCGATAGGCCGCGTCCTGGCGGTCGAACACGTCGGTCGACGGCATCGACACCACACGGGTCTTCAGGCCCGCGGCATCCAGCACCTTCTTCGCGTCCACGGCCAGGCCCACTTCCGAACCGGTGCCGATCAGGATCACGTCCGGCGCGCCGCCCTCGGCATCGGCCAGCACGTAACCGCCGCGTTCGATCTGCTTGATCTGCGCGTCGCTGCGCGCCTGGAACGGCAGGTTCTGGCGGCTGAACACCAGGCAGCTCGGGCCGTCCTGGCGGGTGATCGCGGCCTTCCAGCTCACCGCCGACTCCACCGTGTCGCAAGGGCGCCACACGTCGTTGTTGGGGATGTAGCGCAGCGAGGCCAGGTGTTCCACCGGCTGATGGGTCGGGCCGTCTTCGCCCAGGCCGATCGAATCGTGGGTGTAGACATGGATCGCATGCGCCGGGTTCAACGCGCTCATGCGCACGCCGTTGCGCGCGTAGTCGCTGAACACCAGGAAGGTGGCGTCGAACGGGATGAAGCCGCCGTGCAGCGCAAGACCATTGGCGATCGCGGTCATGCCGAACTCGCGCACGCCGTAGTACACGTAGTTGGCGTTCGGGTCGTCAGTGGCGACCGACTTGCTGGCCTTCCACAGGGTCAGGTTGGAATGCGCCAGGTCGGCCGAACCGCCGACCAGTTCCGGCAGCAGCGGCGCGAACGCCTCGATCGCCATCTGCGAGGCCTTGCGCGAGGCGATGGTCTGCGCTTCGCTCGCCTGCTTGGCGATGTAGGCGTCGGCCTGGGCGATGAAGTCCTCCGGCAGTTCGCCATGCGAACGGCGGGTCAGCTCCGCGGCCTCGGCCGGGAACTGCTTGGCGTACTTGTCGAACGCCTGCTCCCACTCGGCCTGGCGCAGCGTGCCGGCGCCACCGGCGCGCCAGCCGTCGTAGATCTCCTGCGGGATCTCGAACGGGCCGTACGGCCAGTCCAGCGCCTTGCGCGCGCCTTCCAGTTCGTCCTTGCCCAGCGGCGCGCCGTGCGAGGATTCCTTGCCGGCCTTGCTCGGCGCACCAAAGCCGATAGTGGTGCGGCAGCAGATCAGGGTCGGCTTGTCGCTCTCGCCGATGGCGGCCTCGATCGCGGCCTTGATCGCGTCGGCATCCTGCCCGTCGACATCGCGCAGCACGTGCCAGCCATAGGCCTCGAACCGCGCCGGGGTGTTGTCGCTGAACCAGCCGGCGGTGTTGCCGTCGATGGAGATATGGTTGTTGTCCCAGAACGCGACCAGCTTGCCCAGGCCCCAGGTGCCGGCCAGCGAGGCGGCTTCGTGGGAGATGCCTTCCATCATGCAGCCGTCGCCCATGAACACCCAGGTGCGGTGGTCGACGATCTGGTGCTCGGGACGGTTGTAGCGCTGCGCCAGCAGCTTCTCGGCCAGCGCGAAACCGACCGCGTTGGCGAAGCCCTGGCCGAGCGGGCCGGTGGTGGTCTCCACCCCGGGGGTCTCGCTGCGCTCGGGGTGGCCGGCGGTCTTGCTGTGAAGCTGGCGGAAACGCTTCAGCTGCTCCAGCGGCAGGTCGTAGCCGGACAGGTGCAGCAGCGCGTACTGCAGCATCGAACCGTGGCCGTTGGAGAGCACGAAGCGGTCGCGGTTGAACCACTTCGGATTGTTCGGATTGTGGCTGAGGAAGTCGTTCCACAGCACTTCGGCGATGTCGGCCATGCCCATCGGCATGCCGGGATGGCCGGACTTGGCGGCCTCGACCGCATCGGCGGCGAGGAAGCGGATCGCGTTGGCGAGCTGGCGGCGAGTAGGCGTGGTCATGTGGGTTCTGTTGGACAGGAAGCGGGCGCGGGGGCGTCGGGTCCACCATTGTCCCACAGCCCGGAGCGCAGGACAGTCACCGGACCTGGACACGCGGCGGCGGCGGCCTCGGACGCCGCCGCATTAGGCCGATCAGCCGATTGCAGCCGCCCGTGGCGCGGCGTCGTTGCCTTCGCCCTTCGCCACCAGGGTGGTCAGCGCCAGATCGCCGGTCACGTTCAGCGCCGTGCGACACATGTCCAGGAAATGGTTGACGCCCAGGATCATGCCGATGCCGACCGGGTCCACCCCGACCATCGCGCAGATCAGCGCCACCACCGGCAGCGAGCCGGACGGCACGCCGGCGGTGCCGATGCCGCCAAGGATGCACACCAGCATCACCATGAACTGCTGCGCGATGCTCAACTCCACGCCGAAGAACTGGGCGAGGAAGATCACGGTGACGCCCTCGAACAGCGCGGTGCCGTTCTGGTTGGCGGTGGCGCCGACGGTCAGCACGAAGCGCGACACCTTGCTCGGCAGGCCCATCTCGTCGGCCACGCGCAGCGCGGTGGGCAAGGTGGCGTTGCTGGAGGCGGTGGAGAACGCCATCACCGTGGCCTCGCGGGTGGCGCGGAAGAACGCCAGCGGCGAGCGCCCGGCCAACTTCACTGCCAGCCCGTAGGTCACCACCATGTGCAGGCCCAGCGCCAGCACCACCACGCCGACGTAGGCACCGAGGCGGATCAACAGTTCGAAGCCGAACAGCGCCGCCAGGTTGAACATGAAGCAGGCCACCGCGTACGGCGCCAGGCGGATCACCAGCCCGATCAGGGTCATCGAGATCTCGAACACGCCCTCGATGCCGCGCCGCAGCGTCGCCACCTTGGCGTCGTCGCTGAGCACCATGCCCACGCCGAACATCACCGCGAAGAACATCAGCGACAGGATCGCGCCGTTGCTGGAGGCGGCGGCGACCACGTTGTCGGGCACGATCGCCAGCAGCATGTCCATGCCGCGCGGCTGCTGCTTGCTCTGGTCGACGATCTGCGCGGCACGCTCCGCGTTCTGCTGCAGCAGTTGCTGCGCCAGTGCGTGGTCCACGCCGGTGCCGGGCTTGAGCACGTTGACCAGCACCAGCCCGAGCAGCACCGCGATGCCGGACAGCACCACCGTATAGCCGAGCGTCTTCCAGCCGATCCGGCCCAGCGCGCGGATGTCGCCCATCTCGGAAATGCCCATCACCAGCGCCGAGAACAACAGCGGCACGATCAGCATGAAGATCAGGCTGAGGAACAGCTTGGACAACGGCGTGGTCAGGTACTTGGTCAACGCCTGCACCCAGGCCGCATCGCCGCCCACGCTCATGTGCACGGCCAGGCCGAACACCAGCCCGAAAGCGAAGCCGATCGCCATTTTCCAATGCAAAGGCATGCCGGTCTTGGCCTTCACGGGGGTGTCGGTCATGGTGTGTGCCTTGCAGAAGGGAAGCCGAGCTTAACAAACCCGCACCAGCGGGCCGCAAGCCCGCGACACCTGGCGCGTGCGCTGCGGGACGTGCCGCTCGGGCCCGCGACGACGTCCCTACGCGTCGCGCGGATACAGCGGCGGCAACTCGTCCTTGCCGTGCTTGCGCGGCGCATCGCGCCAACGCGGCCCGGCCCAGAACGCCTGGCGCAGCGCGGCGCGCGCGCCGGGCACATCGCCGGCACCACCCCAGCGCGCGCGTTGCAGGCGCAGCACCGCTTCGCGCTGCGCCGGATCGTCCAGGCGGGTCAGCAGCGCATCGAGGTCGGCGACGCCGGCCTGCGCGCACAGGATCGCGGCAACCTCGTCCAGGCCGCCGGCATCCAGCGCCTTGCGCAGGTCGGGCAGGCCGTAGCGCGCGCGTGGCGCAGCGTCCGACGCAACTGGCGCAGCGTGCGCGCCTGCCGGCGCAGGCGCACCGCGGCCGCGGCGCCAGGCCCACACCAGCGTCGCCAGCCACAGCAGCGCGAACAGCGCGGCGAGCGCCATCCACAGCGGCAACGACCCGAGCCAGCCGGACACTGCGTGGGTCGGCGTCACCGCGTTGTCGGTCGGCGCCGCGGCCACGCTCGGCGCCGCTGCGCTGGCCGGCGCCGCAGGCGCGGCGGGTGCGGCACGCCCGGGCAGCACCTGCAGGTCCAGATCGGGCAAGCTGGCCTCGCGCGCGCTGCCGGCCGCCACGTCCCACCACGGCACCCGCAGCCCGCTGACCCGCAACGGCCCCGCGGTTTGCGGCACGATCGAGTAGCGCCGGGTAATCTTCAGTTGCGGGCTGCCGTCGACGAACTTCTCGTCGAACTGCGGCGGCTCGGCGAACACCTGCGCGCCATCGACACTCGGCGTCGGCAGCTCCGGGAACTGCGCCTGGGTGGCGCCGCGCGCGCTGGCCTCGACCACGATGTCGGCCGCCTCGCCCACCGCCGCACGCTGCGGCGTGGCGGTGTAGCGCAGGCGCAGGTCGTGCAGCGGCAGCCACGGCTGCGGCGCATTGGCCGGTTGCGCGCGCACCTGCAGGGTCTGCGCCGCGCTGCGCGCGCTGAGGTCGCCGCCGCGGCCGAAATAATCGTCGAAGAAGCCGCTGGGGCCGCGGCCGCGGAAGCGCGCGCCGGGCAGCGTCAACGGCCCGCTGCGCTCGGGTACCAGCAGGTAGCGGCGCTCGACGATGGTGAACATGCGTCCGTCGATCTCGCGCCGGCTCTGCACATCGTCGCCGATGCGCTGCAGCGCGGCGCCGGCCGGCGGATCCAGGTCCAGTTCGCCCGAGGTCAGCGGCACGCCCAGGTACAGCCGCACCACCACGCCGACGCTCTGCTGCACATACGGCTGCGCGTCGTCGGCCACGGTCTGCACGAACACGTCGGCATTGCCGAGTTGCGCCGGATCCCCGGCGCGGGTGCTGCCGGCCGGCGCCGGCGCGGCCGCGGCGACCTGCAGCCGCAGCGGCGCGGTGCGCTCGTTGCCCACCCGCAACGACGGAATGTCGATCGTGCCGGTGTCGCGTGGGGTCAGCGCCACGCCGAACAGCGACTTGGCGGTGACCTGGCCGTTGACCATCTGCATCTGCCGGCTGTTGACCTCGTCGCTGAGCGCGAACTGCGCGCGCAGCGGCGCGTACTCCGGTGCCGCCAGGCCCTGGTCGGTCTCGATGTTGAGGGTGACGCTCTCGCCGGCGCCGATGCTGTCGCGGTCCAGCCAGGCACGGGTGGCGGCCGCGGCCGGCAGCGCCAGCGCGGTCAGCAGCAACGCTGCCCATACCATCAGCAGTGCCGATCGCATCCGCATCGCGGACACGCCCCCGCGCCAGCGGCGTTGCTTGCGTTCGATCATGGTCCTTCCCGCTGCCTGCGTTCGTGTTCGAGCTTGAATTTGGCGCGCAGCAGGTTGCCCGGATCGTCCGGCACCCGCCGCAGCCACGCCTCCACCGCCTGGCGCTGTTCGCGCTGCTGCGGAGTTTCCGCGGCAGCGGCGGCGGCGCGTGCGGCCGCTTCCTTGCCTGCCGCGCCCTGCTGCGCCATCGCCTGTTGCATCTGCTGGCGCTGCGCGGCGTCGGCCTGCTGCTGCGCCTGCGCATCGCCCGGCTTCGGTGGCCCCGGCGGCGACGCGTCCTTCTGCTTGGACCCCGCCTGCGACTGCGCGTTCTTCTGTCCCGGCTGGCCTTGCGCATCCGCCGGCGCCGGCGCCTTGGCCTGCGACGGATCCTGGCCCTTGGGCGCGCCGCCGGCGCCCGGCTGCGATTGGCCCTTCTGGTTCTGCTGCGATTGGTCCTTGCCCTGCTGCCCCGGCTTGTTCTGCGCGGAATCGTTCTGCCCGGACTGGCGCTTGCGCGCGGCATCGACCGCGGCGCGGTTGGCGATCGCATCGGCCATCTGCGGATGCTGCCGCAACGCCTTGTCGTAGGCGTCGATCGCCTCGTCGTAGCGGCCCTGGCGGGCCAATGCATTGCCCAGGTTGTACCAGCCCTGATCGCTGTCGATGCCTTCGAACTGTTGCTGCGCGGCGGCGAAATCGCCCTTGCGGTAGGCCTGCACGCCCGCATCCAGGCGCTGCTGGCGCACCTGATCGGGGCGCCGCCACCAATCGCCGGCGACCGCCTCGGCCGCCGCCGCATGCGCCGGCAGCGGCATCGCCAACGGCAGCAGCAACACCAGCAGCACAGCGCCGCCACCACGGCGGCGGAACGCGAACAGGGCCAGCAGCAATAGCGGCGGCAGCAACCAGTAGCCCTGGTCCAGCCAGACCCGGCCGCTATGCTCGCCAGCGGCTGTCGCGTCCTGCTGCTGCGCCGGTTGCAGCACGCCCAGGCCGCGCAGATCGGCATCGGTGGGCGTCAGCGCGGCGTAGCGGCCGTTGCCGGCGCTCGCCAGCGCCTGCAGCGAACCGGCATCCAGCTGCGCATGGCCGACACCGCCCTGGCCGTCGCGATAGGCCGCGCCCTGCGCGGTTCCCACTCCCAGCACCGACACCCGGTAGCCCTGCCCGGCCGCGCGCGCCGCGGCCTGCTGCGCTTGCGCGTCGGCCTGGTCGCTGAGCAGCAGGATGTCGCCGCGGGTGAACCCTGCCTGGCGCAGCAGCTGCGCCGCCCACTCGATGGCCAGATCGGTGCGCTGTCCAGGCGCCGGCATCACCTGCGGCGACAGCGCGTCCAGGAACAGGGCGACGTTGGCCACGTCGTCGGTCAACGGCGCGACGGTGTAAGGTTCGCCGGCGTAGGCCAGCAACGCGACTTCGCCGCCGGCACGCTCGCGCAGCAGCGTCGCCAGCTTGGCGCGCGCCTGCAGCAATCGCGACGGCGGCAGGTCGCCGGCCTCGATCCGCGGCGACAGATCCAGCGCGATCACCAGCGGCGTGCGCGACTGCCACAGCGGCTGCTGTTCCTGGCGCCAGCTCGGCCCGGACAACGCCACGACCGCGAGCACGTAGCCGAGCGCGGCCAGCCACAACCCGGACAGCGATTGCCGCCCGTCCTCCTTCGCCAGCAGATGCGGCAGCAGGTGCGCGTCCACCGCGTGCCGCCACACGTTGCTGCGCCTGCGCCGGCGCAGCCAGCTCCAGCCCAGCACCGGCAGCAACGCCAACGCCCACAGCCACTGCGGACGCAGCAGATGCAACACCTCCAGGAAGCCGAGCACGGCGTTCATTGCCGCCTCCACGGCCACACGAAGGCGATCAGCCCCAACAGCAGCGCCGCGCCCAGCGGCCACGCATAACGCTCGATCCGCGGGCGCACCGCCGGACCGGCCGAACGCACCGGTTCCAGGCGCTCCAGCTCGGCATAGATCGAGACCAGTTGCTCGGTGTCGCGGGCGCGGAAAAAACGCCCGCCGGTGTCCTGCGCGATCTTGCGCAAGGTGTCCTCGTCGACCTGGTCGTCGCCACCGCCACCGGGCATCGGCAAGCCGAACAGCGAATAGCCGCCGGCACCGCCGAAGGCGATGGTGTAGACGCGCACGTGTTCGGCCTTGGCCAGTTCCGCCGCCTTGCTCGGTTCCAGCACGCCGGCGGTGTTGACGCCATCGGTCAGCACGATCAGCACCCGGTCGCCCTGCGGTTGCTCGCGCAGGCGCTTGACCGACAGCGCGATCGCGTCGCCGAGCGCGGTCTCGCGTCCGGCCAGGCCGACCACGCTGTCGCGCAACTGATCGCGCACCGTCGCCAGGTCGGCGGTCAGCGGGGTCAGCGCATACGCCTGCTGGCCGAACACCAGCAGGCCGATACGGTCGCCGTCGCGGCGGTCGAGGAAGTCGGCCAGCACCGCCTTGGCCGCGGTCAACCGGTCCACCACGCGCCCGCCCAGAGTCATGTCCGGCTCGCTCATGCTGCCGGACAAATCCACCGCCAGCATCAGTTGCCGCGCCTGCTGCGGCGGCGAGATCGGCTCGCCCAGTTGCAGCGGCCGCGCCGCCGCACCGCACAGGCAGAACCAGGCCAGCCATGTCAGCCACAGGCCGACCCGCCACAGGCCGCCGCGCGCGGGCGCAGCCGCCACCGCCTGCAGCTGCGCGCCATACGGCACGCGCAAGGCCGGCGCACTGCCGCGCTGCGCCGGCAGCAGCAGGCGCGCCAGCAGCGGCAACGGCATTGCCAGCCACATCCACGGCCAGGCGAATCCGGCGAGCAGATCGCTGAGGTTTTGCCAGTGCTGCGAGAGCGTGCCCATCGCCATCATGCGCGGCGCCCGCCCATCAGCTCGAGGAAGCGGCGCCGCGCCAGCGGCAGCAGCGCCTGCAGTTGCGCATGCTCCAGGTCGCGCCGATAGCCGCCATCAAGCAGCACGCGGCCCGGTCCCGCAGAGAAGTCCTGGCGCTTGCCGCCGTCGAGGAAGCGCAGCCATGGCTCGCCCTGCAATGCGGCCGCGGCCGGGTCGCGCCGCCGCGCCGCACGGCGCAGCAGTTCCGACACCGCGGCCACTTGCGCCGGCGCAGCGCCGGTAACGAGCGCCGCATCGAACTGGCGCTGCCAGCGGCGCAGGCGCGCGCGCCGCCAGGCCCACAGGCCGAGCGCGATGCCCAGCGCCAACAACAGCCCTGCGCCGAGCAGCAACCAGCCCGGCGCCGGCGGCCACCACGGCGGCGCCGGCGGCAGATGCACATCGCGCAACGGCAGCTGTTGCGGCGTCATCGCGGCGCGCTCCCGCCGGGCACCGGCAGCAGCCAGGATTCGCTGGCCGCATCGCTGCGCAGCACGCGCACCTGCACGCCGCGGCCGGGCAGTTCGGCCGCCAGGGTTTCCAGCGGCGCGACGAATTGTTCGTGCCAGCGCTGTTGCGCACTGGCCGCCTGCAAATCGATTTCCACCCGGCGCCCACCGGCCCAGAACGGCAACGCCGCCCGCGGCGGCTGCAGTTCCAGCGCGTCGGCCAACAGCAGCAGCACCACATCGTTGTGCAGCGCCAGCCCGGCCCAGCGCGCCGCCGGAATCGCATGCGCGCTGGCCGGATCGGCCAGCACCACCAGCCGCGAGCCCGGCCGCAGCAGCTTGGCCGCGTGTTCCAGCGCCAAGCCGAGGCCGGCATCGTCCTGCGGCGGTTGCGCGTACCAGCGCGCCAGCGCGTCGAGCACGCGCAATGCGCCGCGCGGCCCGGCCGCAGGCGGTACCGGCGCCTCGCTGCGGCTGCCGCGCAAGGCGGCCAGGCGGTCGCCCTGGCGCTGTGCGGTCCACGCCGCCACCGCCCCCGCACGCGCCGCCTGCACCGACTTGAACCGCACGCGGGTGCCGAAATACAGCGTCGGCGCGGTATCGGCCACGATCAGGCTGAGCCGCTCGCGCTCGGCCTGGAACAGCTTGGTATGGGTGCGCCCGCTGCGCGCGGTGAGCCGCCAGTCGATGTGGCGCACGTCGTCGCCGGCCACGTATTCGCGCGACTCGGCGTACTCCATGCCGCGGCCGCGCAGCGCCGCCGGCGCACTGCCGCTGAGGCCATGGCGCCCGCGCCGCGGCGGCGGCACCCGCGCCACTGCCGCGCGCAGCGCCACCAGCTCGGCCAGGGTCGGCCGCACGCCGTCCGCGCCGGTCGCGGCATCGGCGCGTGGCGTCTGCGGAGGCATCACCTGCACCGCCATCGTCGCTTACCTCGCCTGCGCCACGCTGCCGCGCGCTGGCCGCACGGCGGCGCGATGCGCCGCTGTGCTGCGGCGCTGCGGCCGCCCGGATTCGCCCTGCCGCCCGCTCAAGGCGGCGGCACCTTGTCCAGCAGCGCGGCGACCAGACGATCGCCGTCCCAGCCCTCGGCGGTGGCCTCGTAGCTGGGCAACACGCGATGGCGCAACACGTCAGGCGCCACCGCACGCACGTCGTCCGGGGTCACGAAATCGCGTCCCGCCAGCCAGGCACGTGCGCGCGCGCAACGCTCCAGCGCGATCGAGCCGCGCGGGCTCGCGCCCCAGGCGATGCGCCGCGCCAATGCCGGGTCGTAGCCGCTGGCGTCGCGCGAGGCCAGCACCAGTTCGATCAGATAGCGCTCCAGCGGCGGCGCCATATGCAGCGACAGCACTGCACGGCGCGCGGCGAACACGTCGTCCAGTGGCATCCGCGGCGGCGGCGCCTCGCCGTGATCCAGGGTTTCGCGCGCGCGCTCCCGCGCCAGGCGCAGGATCTCGGCCTCGGCGGCAGCCTCCGGATAGCCGATCCGCACGTGCATCAGGAACCGGTCCAGCTGCGCTTCCGGCAGCGGGAACGTGCCTTCCTGCTCGATCGGGTTCTGCGTCGCCATCACCAGGAACAGTTTCGGCAGCGCATAGGTGTGCCGGCCGACGGTGACCTGGCGCTCGCCCATGGCTTCCAGCAACGCCGACTGCACCTTGGCCGGCGCGCGGTTGATCTCGTCGGCGAGCAGGATCGGATGGAAGATCGGCCCGGGCAGGAACTCGAAGCGGCTTTCCTGCGGACGCCATACCTCGGTCCCGGTCAGGTCGGCCGGCAACAGGTCCGGGGTGAACTGGACACGGGCGAAGTCCGCTTCCAGCCGCGCGGCCAGCGCGCGGATCGCGGTGGTCTTGGCAAGGCCCGGCGCGCCTTCGACCAGCAGGTGTCCATCGGCGAGCAGCGCGATCAGCAAGCGCTCCACCAACGCGGACTGGCCGACGATGGTTTCGGACAGGCCGTCGCGCAGGGCAAGGAACGCCGCGTGCAGGCGCTGCTGCTCGGGCGCGGCGGGAGTGGGATCGAAGCTGGAGGGCGTGGTGTTCATGTGCCGAGTTTGACCCATCGGCGGTGAAATGGTTCTGCGTCCAGCGCAACAATCGGCCGCAAATTCAGATTTGCCTCATCCGCCGGCACAAACGAGGACGGGAGAAGCAGATGCTTCTCCCGTCTCGATACCGCCGCGATGCTGGCCTGTGCGCCGTCGTTCGGCAAGGCCGGCGCGTCAGCCGGCCGCAGGCGCGCGCTTGGCCACGCGCATCACCTTCGGGGTCACGAAGATCAGCAGCTCGGCCTTGCTCTTGCTGCGGCCGCGCTTCTTGAACAGATTGCCCAGGAACGGGATATCGCCCAGGAACGGCACCTTGGAAATGCTGTTGCGGTCGGTGAACTCGTACACGCCGCCGATCACCACGGTCTGGCCGTCGTCCACCAGAACCGCGGTATTGATCTCGCGGCGGTTGATTTCCGGGACCGTGCCGTAGTTTTCCAGGATCACGAAGCGCTCGATTTCGTCCTTTTTCACATTCATGTTCAAGAAGACGCGATTGTCGTCGGTGATGGTCGGGGTGACCTTCAGCTCCAGCAGCACTTCCTTGAACTGCACGTTCGGCGTCGCCGCGGTCCCGCCCGTGCCGCCGGTAATGCTGACATAGGCGATTTCCTTGCCTTGCTTGATCACCGCTTCGCGCTGGTTGGAGGTGACGATGCGCGGGTTGGAGATCACTTCGCCACGGCCCTCTTCCTGCAGCGCCGACAGCTCCAGATCCAGATTGAAGTTGGATCCGAGCAGCGTATAGGCCAGGCTCGGCAAGGTCGTCGCACTGGTGAGGCTGGGACCGCCCAGATCGACGTTGAGCCCGCGCGTGGCCGCACTGCCGCCGCCCGCCGCCCCGCTGCCGACGGTCGCGGTGTTGTCGCCGTAGGTATGGGTGCCGCCGATGCCGAACTTGGCGCCTAGATCGCGGGCGAAGGTGTCGGTGGCGATGACGATGCGGCCCTCGATCAGTACCTGGTCGACCGGCCGGTCGATCACGTTGATCAGCTCGCGCATCTGCGCGATCTTCTTCGGGATGTCGCTGATCATCAGCGTGTTGGTGCGCTCGTCGGCCACGATGCGCCCGCGCGGCGACAGGAAGCCATTGTCGGTCTGGCCGCTACCGCCACCACCGCCACCGGAGCCGCCGCCGATCCCCTTGGCCTCGGTCAGCGCTTTGAAGATCGTGCTGGCGCTGTGGTAGTTGATCTGGATGTAGTCGGTGCTCAGGTCCTCGCGGTTCTCGATCGCGATCCGCGCGTCTTCCTTGTCCTGCTCGAACTTGGCCAGTTCCTGCTGCGGCGCGACCCAGACCACGGCGCCGTCGCGGCGCTTGTCCAGGCCTTTGGCGCGCAGCACGATGTCCAGCGCCTGGTCCCACGGCACGTTGACCAGGCGCAGAGTGACGCTGCCCTGCACGGTGTCGGAGGCGACGATGTTGAGGTTGGATTCCTCGGCGATCAGCTGCAGCACGGTGCGCACCGGCACGTCCTGGAAGTTGAACGTCACCGGGCGGCCGCTATAGCCGCGCGCGGCGACCTGCGCCGCCGCCTGGCTGACCGTGGCCGCGCTGACCGCGCCCACCGCCGGCGCCGAGGTCCGCGGCGAAATCTCCACCACGTACTCGTTCCCGGACTGGTAGGCCATCGACTCGAACGCGCCATTGGTGCTGAGCACCAGCTGCGCGCCGCCGGCGTACGGCTTGGCGTCGATGCGCTGTACCGGGGTGGCGAAATCGGTGACGTTGAGCGGATGCTGCAACTCCGCCGGCAACGCGGCGTTGCCGACATCGACCACCACGGTGTTGCCCTGGGTGCGCAGGTCGGGACTGGCGCCAGCGCCACTGAAGTGCAGGATCAGCCGCCCCGCATCGCCGTCGCCGCGCTTGAAGTCGATCTTCGACACCGTGAGCTTGGCCGGTGCCTGCGCTGTCGCCTGCGCCGGACCCGCCGCAGGCGTCGCCGCCAGCGCCGCGCCCATCGCGGCCGAACTCCCCAGCAGCGCCGCCAACCCCAATGCGCGTAGCCGCACCGTCGCGTGGCGCCGGATGGGACGCAGGCTCAGGGCTTTGGAAAAAGTCATCGTGCTATCCCCATAATCAATCATTGATCGTCCAGCGCCACGGCAGCCGGACGTTCCAGCCAACCGCCAGCGCCATCCGGCACCAGTTCAATCAAATCGATGCGATCCTCGTGCACCCCGGTCACGCGGCCATCGCTCTGCCCCATGTAGATGCCGGGACGGACCCGATACGTCACCTTGTCCGGCGCCATCACCAGCGCCACCAGGCCCGCGCCGTTGCCCAGCGTGCCGACCATCTTCAGGCCGTCCAGCGGGAACTGCTCAAGGGGTTCCTTGCGCCGGTTAGGATCCGGGCGCAGCCCGTTGTTGCCGTCCGGACTCGTCCAGGCATCGCTGAACGGATCGCGCAGGCCCTGCGCCGCATATTCGAAGGTCTCGAACTGCTGCATCACCGGCAGCGGCTCCAGCGGCTGCGCCGGCCGCGCGCGCACTTCCTTGACCCAGTTCTCCAGGTTCGGTGCATCGCCCGGAGTGCTGGTCACGCCGCGACCACAACCGCCGAGCAGCGCCACCAGCGCCAGCCCCGCCAAGCACTTGAATGCCCTGGTCCGCCGCTTCATGCGCCACCGCCTTGCTTGGAACCCTTCTTCGCCGCAGCCGCCGCCTTTTCCTGATCCGCCATCTCCTTGTCGTCCAGGTAGCGGTAGGTCTTGACCGTGCCGGACAGCTCCAGCTCGCCGCGCGCGGTGATGCCGACCTTCTTGTCCTTGGGCTTGAGATTGATGTCGTGCATGGTCAGGATCACCACCCGCGGCAGCGACGCCACGCCGCTGACGAAGGCGCCGAACTGGTGATAGCTGCCGACCATGCGCAGCGCGATCGGCTTCTCCGCGTAGAACTCCTTCGGCGACTCCGGGCCCGGCTGGAACAGTTCGTTGGCCAGGCCGCTGGACAACGCTGTCTGCGATATGTCGATGATCAGGTCCGGCATTTCGGTCTTGCTCGGCAGCTGCCGCAGCATCTGTTGCAGCACCTGCTCCATCTGCGCCAGCTGCTGCCTCAGCGGCTCGAGATTGACCGCACGGCTCTGCTCCTTCTCGAACGAAGCGCGCAGTTCGGTTTCCTTCTGCTCCAACGTTCCCAGCTCGTCGCGCTTGTCGCTGAGCAGCAGGAACCAGGACAGGATCAGGATGAACAGCGTGACCAGCACGCAGAAGCCGATCTTGGCCTGCTGCGGCCAGTTGCCGAGATTGTTGAAGTCCAGGTCTTTTACGTTGAATTTCTTGCTCATGACGCCGGTCCCTGTTGCGCTGGCGTGGCAGCTGGCGTCGCCGGCGCGGCGGCCGGCGGCGTCGCGGGTGCGGTCGGTGCAGCAGGCGCGGGAACGGCAGCGGGCGCCGGCGCGGCGGCGGCGCCCGGAGCCGGAGCTGCGGCAGGCGCGCCTGGCACCGGCGCGGCAGCGTCAGGCATGGCGTCCGCGGCATCGCCCGGTACCGGCAGCTTGACCTTGAGGGTGAACACGTACGGCAAGGCCTTGGCGTCGACGATCGGCCCCTTGACCTCCTTCTCCTGCGCCTTGGCTTCGATCACCGACAGCTCCGGATTGGTCATCCAGCCCGAGCCCTCGAGGTTGCGCATGTAGGCGCTGACCCGTGCATTGGATTGCGAGCGCCCTTCCAGGGTCAGGATGTCGCCTTCCTGCTTGACCGCGGTCAGCACCACGCCGTCGGGGATCGTGCGCACCAGCGAATCGAACAGGTGCACCATCTGCGAGCGCTTGGCCTGCAGTTCCTCGATGACCCGCTTGCGCGCCAGCAGGCGCCGCTTCTGCTCGTCGAGCTTGTCGATTTCCTTGTTCTGCGCCTTGACCTTGTCGATCTCGGTCTGCAGGTAGGCATTGCGCTCGTTCTGCCCGGTGATCTGGCGGTCGTAGTAGAACCAGATCAGCAGCGCCAGCAGCACGCCGGCCAGCGCGGCGAAGCCCAGCATCGCGTAGAACTCGCGCTCGCGCTGCTTGCGCCGCTCCGCCCGCCAGGGCAGCAGATTGATTTTTGCCATCAGTCGAAGCTCCTCAGAGCCAGGCCGGTGGCGATCATCAGCGCCGGTGCGTCCTGGGCCAGCGCATGCGCCTGGACCTTCGGCCCCAGGGTCATCTGCGCCAGCGGGTTGGCGACCACGGTCGCCACTCCCAATTGTTCCTCGACCATCTCCGGCAGCCCGGCCAGCGCCGCGCAACCGCCGGCCAGCACGATATGGTCGACCCGATTGAATTCGCTACCGGCGTAGAAAAACTGCAGCAGGCGGCTGATCTGCTGCACCGTGGCTTCCTTGAACGGCTCCAGCACCTCGATCTCGTAGCTTTCC
The DNA here is from genome assembly GCF_014236815.1 of Xanthomonas sp. GW. Lineage (NCBI taxonomy): Bacteria > Pseudomonadati > Pseudomonadota > Gammaproteobacteria > Lysobacterales > Lysobacteraceae > Xanthomonas > Xanthomonas sp. GW. The sequence goes on along the minus strand of NZ_CP051189.1, from coordinate 1,175,432 downwards.
GGCAGCCCGCCCTGGCGCTTGGCCATGCCGGCTTCCTCGTAGGTCAGGCCGTAGCGGCGCATCACTTCGTCGGTCAGCTGCTTGCCGCCGAACACCTGTTCGCGGCTGTACAGGCTGCGTCCGCCGCGCAGCACGTTGAGCGTGGTCATGGTGGCGCCGATGTCGACCAGGGCGACGACGCCGTCGGCCGCCACCGGCAGCTCGCTGGCGACCAACGCGAACGCGTTCTCGACCGCGAAGGCCTCCACGTCCATGACCTTGGCGACCAGGCCGCCGAGCTCCAGCGCCGACTGGCGCAGCTCGACGTTCTCCGAGCGCGATGCGGCCAGCAGCACCTGCACCATTTCCGGATTGTTGGGGATGATCCCCAGCACCTCGAAATCCAGGTTCACTTCGTCGATCGGGTACGGGATGTAGTTGACCGCCTCCAGCTCGACCTGCGCTTCCAGCTCGTTCTCGTCGAGCTCGGCCGGCATCGGGATCAGCTTGGTGATCACCGCCGAGCCGGCCACCGCCGCGGCGGCATGCTTGGCGCGGGTGCCGGAACGGGTCACGGCGCGGCGGATCGCCTCGCCCACGGCCTCGACCTCGACGATGTTCTTCTCGACCACGGCGTTGGGCGGCAAGGGTTCCACGGCGTAGTGCTCTACGCGGAACCGGTTGCCGCTACGGGACAGCTGCAACAGCTTGACCGCGGTCGAACTGATGTCGATACCGATCAGCGGTTGCTGACTCTTTGGAATAAGCCCCACGGATTTTCCCCTGCCGACGGGCACTTGGACGGCAATGCTGCGCCCACGCATTAATAACAAATTTTTTGCAAATGGCAACCGCCGCAGACATGTCGCGACCTACGTCACAACGTATCCCATGGCAGCAAACCGGTCGCATCCCCGGAATCGGCCCCAGCCTTTCCCCGGCGTACTCTATACTCTGCGCCCAAGAAATCTGCAATCGGAATCTCTCTCGATGCCCCGTTTTCGTCGTTGGCTGCGCTGGGCGCTGGTCACGTTCGTCGTCCTCGCCCTGATCGGAGCAGCCGCCGCCGGCGGGCTGTATTACGTCGTTTCCTCCAAGCTTCCCGACGTGCAGACGCTGCGTCAGGTGGAGCTGCAGGAGCCCATGTACGTCTATGCCAGCGATGGCAAGCTGATGGCCCTGTTCGGCGAGACCCGGCGCTATCCGATCACCATGAAGGACGTGCCGGAACGGCTGAAGCAGGCGTTCCTGGCCACCGAGGACGCCCGTTTCTACCAGCACGGCGGGGTCGACTACAAAGGCATCGCCCGCGCGGTGTGGCTGCTGGCCACCACCAGCGACAAGCGCGTGCCGGGCGGTTCGACCATCACCCAGCAGGTCGCCCGTCAGTTCTTCCTGAGCTCCGAATACAGCTATACCCGCAAGCTGGCCGAGATCCTGCTGGCGCGCAAGATCGAGGCCGAGCTGAGCAAGGACGAGATCTTCGAGCTGTACCTCAACAAGAGCTTCTTCGGCAACCGCGCCTACGGCGTCGCCGCCGCGGCCGAGTACTACTACGGCAAGAAGCTCAACGAACTGAGCCTGGACGAGATGGCCTCGCTGTCCAGCATTCCCAAGTTCCCCTCCAGCGGCAACCCGATCAGCAACCCCGAGCGCGCCAAGCAGCGCCGGGACAACTACGTGCTCAGCCGCATGGCCGCGCTGGGCTTCGTCACCCAGGCCGAGGCCGACGCGGCCAAGGCAGTCCCGATGCATGCGACCCCGCACGAGCGCCCGGTCGAGGTCGAGTCGCCCTACGTGGCCGAACTGGTGCGCCAGGAAATGATCGCCCGCTTCGGCGGCGACGTGCTCGACAAGGGCTACCACGTCACCACCACCATCGACCCCGAGCTGCAGGCCGCGGCCAACCATGCGGTGCGCCAGGGCCTGGTGATCTACGACCGCCGCCATGGCTGGAATGGCGTGGAGAAGCATTTCGACGTCGCCGCCGATGCCGACGCGGCCGCGCTGGCCAGCCACCTGGCCGGCATTAACGCGCAGGGCGGGATGCTGCCGAGCATCGTCGCCGCCACCGGCAGCGACGGCAGCGCCACGGTGGTGCTGGCCAACAAGAGCGAACTGGTGCTGCCGGTCGCGTCCAGCCGCTGGACCGGGCGCAGCCCCGCCACCCTGCTCAAGCGCGGCGACCTGGTGCGGATCCAGGCCGACGATAAACCCGGCGAATGGGAAATCACCCAGCTGCCGCGCGGGCAGTCGGCGCTGGTCTCGCTGGACGCCAACAACGGCGCGCTGCGCGCCCTGGTCGGCGGCTTCAGCTATGCCGGCAACAAGTTCAACCGCGCCACCCAGGCGCGGCGCCAGCCGGGTTCCAGCTTCAAGCCGTTCCTGTATGCGGCCGCGTTCGAGAAGGGCTTCAATCCGGCCTCGATCGTGCTCGACGCGCCGGTGGTGTTCCGCGACCGACGCGGCAAGACCTGGTCGCCGCAGAACGACGGCGGCGGCTTCCGCGGCCCGATGCGCCTGCGCGAGGCGCTGGTGCAGTCGCGCAACCTGGTCTCGGTGCGCCTGCTCGACAGCATCGGCGTGGACTTCGCGCGCAAGTACATCAGCCAGTTCGGCTTCCAGGAGGCCGAGCTGCCGCCCAACCTGTCGATGTCGCTGGGCACCGCCTCGCTGACCCCGCTGTCGGTGGCGCGCGGCTATGCGGTGTTCGCCAACGGCGGCTCGCGGGTGGACACCTGGATCATCGACAAGGTCACCGACCGCGACGGCAACGTGCTGTTCCAGGAGCATCCGCCCACCGCCTGCCGCAGCTGCGGCAGCGTCGGCGGCAGCGCCACTCCGGCCAGCCAGGTCGTCGACGGCTTCAACTTCGGCAGCGCGGCGCCGCCGCCGGCACCCAAGCCTGCGGCCACCGCCGCAGCGGCTCCGGCCGAGACCGCGCCGGCGACCGACCCCGAAGCCAAGGTGGCGCCGCGCGCGATCGACGAGCGCACCGCCTATCAGTTGGTCTCGATGATGCGCGACGTGGTCCAGCGCGGTACCGGCACGCCGGCCAAGGTACTGGGGCGCGCGGACATCGGCGGCAAGACCGGCTCCACCAACGACCACCGCGACGCCTGGTTCTCCGGCTTCGGCGGCCCGTACGTGACCACCGTGTGGGTCGGCCGCGACGATTTCCGTTCGCTCGGCTACCGCGAGTACGGCGGCAAGGCGGCGCTGCCGATCTGGATCGACTACATGCGCGTGGCGCTGAAGGACAAGCCGATCGCCAGCAACGATCCGCCGGCAGGCATGGTCCAGGCCACGCTCAACGGTGCCACGGAGTGGGTCAAGGTCGAGGACATGGATCGCATCCAGGAGTTCGACTACGGCCTGCAGGACCAGAAGACCGACGACGCGGCGTTCGATATTTTCTGATCGACGTTCGGGACTCGGGACCGGGGACTCGGGACGCGGCGGGTCCCGGTGCCGAGGCGGCGATGGCTGGCGGGATCGCCACGGGGCGGATGCCGCTTCGCCGAGGTCGGTCGAGCGGACTGCAGCGGCTGTCCGGCGCGTCGATCGCGCTGCATGCCGATGTCACCGCCCTGTTGTACAGTCGGGGCAGGCTTTGAGGGAGGCGGCCCCATGCACCACGCTCGGCAACATGCCCAGACCCGCACGCACGAACGCCGCCGCCGGCTGGCCCACGAAGCCGCCCGGCTGATGGCAGAAGGCGGCATCCGCGACTTCCACCAGGCCAAGCTGAAGGCCGCCGAGCGGCTCGGCATCCACGACGACGCCTCGCTGCCGCGCAACCGCGAGATCGAGGATGCGCTGCGCGAGTACCAGCGCCTGTTCGCCGGGCCCGACCACGCCGGCGGCCTGCGCCTGCGCCGCGAGGCCGCGTTGCGCGCGATGGACTTCCTGCACGGCTTCGCGCCGCGCCTGGTCGGCCCGGTGCACGACGGCACCGCCGATGCCAACAGCCCAGTGCAGTTGCACCTGCACAGCGACGACGCCGACGCGGTGGCGCGCTTCCTCGAAGAACACCGGATCCCGGCCGAATCGCGCACGCGCCGGCTGCGCCTGGACCGCGAACGCAGCGAGGACTTCCCGGTGTGGCTGTTCGCCGCCGAAGAGCTGACCTTCGACCTGACCGTGCTGCCCTACGACGCGCTGCGCCAGGCGCCGCTGTCGCAGGTCGACGAGAAGCCGATGCGGCGCGCCTCGGAAAGCCAGCTGCGACAGCTGCTGACCGAGCAGGACATCGCCGACTACCAGCAGCGCCGCTGAGCGCCCGCGCGCGCCGCGCCCGGCGCACCGATTCCTTTTCCTTTCCGCCAACGGACCCCGCTGCATGCCCGCCATTCCGCCCGACGCCATCGTCGTCTCGCGCAACAGTCTCGCCAGCGACGACGCGTACGCGCCGATCCAGTCCAACATCAGCTTCATCAACGCCCAGCTCGACCAATGGCTGCGTCCGCACGAGATCGCCGCCGATGCGATGTGCAGCTACTACGTCGACTTCTACGTGGCGCAGGTGGAAAACGGCGGCTTCGCCCAGTTCGTCTACAACTGCAACGCCGATCCGCTGGTGCTGGACCAGGTCGGGCGCGGATTGCTGGCGATGCGGGCAACCCGGCATGCGGCGCTGTACGCGGCCAGCCGCGCGCTGCTCGAACAGATGGACGAGGACACGCTGCAGGCGTTCATGGATGGCGACTACTTCGGCGACAACCCGGCGCGCGATGCGCTCGACCGACATAGCGACGCGTTCTTCGCGCTGGCCGAAGCCGAAGACCTGATCGCCCTGAATTCGGCTTGGCTGCGCGCGTATCCGCAGCTGGTGGTGCTGTCGATCGAGGAGATGCAGGCCGAGGTCCAGCGCCGTGGCGCCGCCCTGCCCGATCGCCTCGAGCGCATCGCCGCGGCGCTGCAGAACGAGCCGCGCTACATGAAACTGATCCGCCGCCTGTGCGCCGACAGCGGGCACACGCTGGACCGCGTCACCGCCGGCGACCCCAGCCACCAACACAACGGCAGCCAGGTGCTGGCCTGGCATTTCCTGACCGACCGCGGCCACTTCTACCTGCTCGACCTCGACGGCATCGCGCGCATGCACGACGCCGACAGCCATGCGCTGGTGGCGCAGATCGAAGCGCCTGCCGAGCATTAGCGGGCTTCTCGGCACTGAATTCGAATTCCGAATCCGGCCAGCGTCGCGGCGCGGCTGCGAGAAAAGCGTCGGGACTGAAGTCCCTCCCACAGTGCATCCAGTGAGTTGGCCGCGAGTCTCTGTAGGAGCGGCTTCAGCCGCGACGAACGAAGCGGCAGACCTTCAGGCTGCAGATACTGTCGGGACTGAAACCCTTCCCACATAAAAAGCGCTTCAGCGCGGTGAATGCATACATGCTTGTGGGAGCGACTCAGGGCGGCCTCAGGCCATCGTCGCGACGAGAGCCCCCGGAAAAACCGACGCATCGCGGTCCGCCACCATAAAAAAACGCCCCGCGAAGCGGGGCGTTCGATTGCGACAGAGCAGCGGCAGCGCAATCAGCGCTGGCCGTCGGCCTTGTAGTCGCGCTTGTCGTAGCCGGTGTAGATCTGGCGCGGACGGCCGATCTTCATTTCCGGATCGACCTGCTGTTCCAGCCAATGCGACACCCAACCCGCGGTGCGCGCGATGGCGAACATCACGGTGAACATCTCCACCGGAATGTTCAGCGCCTTGTAGATGATGCCCGAGTAGAAGTCGACGTTCGGGTACAGCTTGCGCTGCACGAAGTAGTCGTCCTTCAGCGCGGCCTCTTCCAGCTTCAGCGCCACTTCCAGCAGCGGATCGTTGACGCCCAGTTCGCCGAGCACCTTGTGGGTCATCTCGCGGATGATCTTGGCGCGCGGATCGAAGTTCTTGTAGACGCGGTGGCCGAAGCCCATCAGACGGAAGCTCGAGTTCTTGTCCTTGGCCTTGGCCACGGCGCTCTCGACGTTGTCGGCGGTGCCGATCTCTTCCAGCATCTTCAGCACGGCTTCGTTGGCGCCGCCGTGCGCCGGGCCCCACAGCGCGGTGATGCCCGCGGCGACCGACGCGTATGGATTGGCGCCGGTGGAACCGACCAGGCGCACGGTCGAGGTCGAGGCGTTCTGCTCGTGGTCGGCATGCAGGATGAACAGCAGGTCCAGCGCCTTGGCCACGACCGGATTCATCTCCAACTGCTCGCTCGGCACTTCGAACATCATGTGCAGGAAGCGGTCGACGTAGCCGAGGTTGTTGCGCGGGTAGCGGATCGGCCAGCCGATCGAATAACGGTGCGCCGCGGCGGCGATGGTCGGCACCTTGGCGATCAGGCGGATCGCGGCCAGGCGCCGCTGTTCCGGATCGTTGAGGTCCAGCGTGTCGTGGTAGAACGCCGACAGCGAGGCCACGGTACCGGCCATCATCGCCATCGGGTGCGCGTCGTGGCGGAAGCCGCCGAGGAAGTTCTTCAGCGACTCGTGCATCATCGTGTGATGCGTCACTTCGTGGTCGAAGGTCTTGAATTCGTCGGCGGTGGGCAGCTCGCCGTTCATCAGCAGGTAGGCCACTTCGAGGAAGTTGGACTTCTCGGCCAGCTGCTCGATCGGGTAGCCGCGGTACAGCAGCACGCCGTTGTCGCCGTCGATGTAGGTGATCGCCGACTTGCAGCTGGCGGTCGCGGTGAAGCCCGAGTCGTAGGTGAACAGACCGGTTTCTTTGGTCAACTTGGAAATGTCGACGCAATCGTTGCCCAAGGTGGGTTTGAGTACCGGCAGAACGACCGACTTGTCGCCGGCATTCAGCGTGACCTGATCAAGATCGGACACAGTGTGCGCTCCTCAGTGGAAGGCGCCTGTCCGTGCTTTGCGAACAGACGCGTGAAGGAAGTCCACGGCAATTACCACGGATCGCGCCATTATCGCACAGCAACATTTGAGTAGTCGCTCGTACTGAAGTCGTAGAGCGAGGGTGCGACAGCGACACAGCGTTGCATCCTCGCCGTCGCCAGGACGGGAGAATCTACGCCGACATCACGGTCGGGAATCGATGCATCGGGGACGCCAAAAAAAGAAGGCCGCGCAGGGCGCGGCCTTCTTTATCACTTCGACCGCTCGATCAGCGCGCGTAGCGCTTCTGGAACTTGTCGATGCGGCCGCTGGTGTCGATGACCTTGTGCTTGCCCGTATAGAACGGGTGCGAAGCCGAGGAAATTTCGACCTTGACCAGCGGATATTCTTCGCCGTCCTCCCACTTGACCTTGTCCTTCGAGGACATGGTCGAACGGGTCAGGATCTTGAAATCGGAGGTGACGTCGTGAAACACGACGTTGTGGTACTTGGGATGGATGTCGGCCTTCATGGGCTCGCACCGTAGGGGGCTGCTGGACAAGAGGGAAACTATAGCAACTCACCCGGCCTGCACGCAAGAACAACTTGCGCCGAATTCACGTCCGCCGCCAAGGCCTAGGCGCAGCGGCCCCGACCACGGCGGCCCGCGCCCGGGCCGCCGCCCCTGCCCGGCTCAACCGGCGCCGACCGCCGCGCGCGCCAGCGCCTGGAAACGGGCCTGGTCGTAGCGGATCAGCATGGCCGCGTTGTCGGCCAGGCCCAGCTGACGGTTCCAGTCGACCAGGGTGGCGCCGCGGCTGTGGACCCCGGCCAGTTCGACCTGCAGCGGCCGCGACTGCACCTCCAGCGCGCCCTCGGGCTGCAGCGCCCAGGCCATCGCCAGCGCATCGGCGGCATACCAGTGCTCGCCGCGCGAATCCTCCGACCACAACCGGGTCTTGCGCGAGATCTCCTCGTAGAAGCGCGCCTTGTCGGCGTCCGCGGCCAGCCACTGTTCGACCTCGCGGTGCGGCAGGCCATGCGCGACGGTGGCCTCCCAGTCGGCGACCTCGATGTGCGGGAACCCGGAAAACACGATGTGCGCCGCTTCCGGATCGAAGGCGATGTTGAACTCGGCGGCAGGGGTGATGTTGCCGTGGCAGGTGATCGCCCCGCCCATCACCACGAAGCGGCGTACCCGCTGCGGCAGGGTCGGATCCAGCTTCAGCGCCAGCGCGATGTTGGTCAGCGGACCGAGCGCGACCAGCAGCAGCGCGCCGGCGTACTGGTGCGACAGGCGCAGGATCGCCAGCGCCGCATGCTCGGACTCGGCGCCGCGCGCCGCCGGCGCCAGGCCGACATCGCCGAAACCGTCCAGGCCGTGCACGTGGGCGGCGTCCACCGCCGGATGCAGCAGCGGATCGGCGCAGCCGGCGAACACCGGCACGTCCTCGCGCCCGGCCACTTCGCACAGCTTCAGCGCATTGCGCACGGTGTGCTGCAGGCCGACGTTGCCGGCGGCGATGGTCAGGCCGACCACGGCGTGGCGCTCGTCGGCAAAGGCCATCAGCAGGGCCAGGGCATCGTCCACGCCGGGATCGGTGTCGATCAACAGGGGAATCTTGTCGCTCATGCGTGATTCTTCGTCATTCCGTTCGGCCGCCGAGTCTGGCACCGCGGCGCGGCCGTGGAAAGCCGGGGCTTCCACGGCTCTGGCGCATCCCCAATCCCGAATCCCGAATCCCAGCCGTGGCGCCAGCCACGACTAAGCTCCCGCGAACCGCGCCGCGCCGCCGACCCAACGCGCGACGATGCGATCGGCCAGCCCTGGCGACTCGGCCAGCAGGCGTTCGGCCAGCGCATGCACCCGCGGCAGCAGGCCGGCGTCGCGCGCCAGGTCGGCGACGCGGAACGCGGCCAGGCCGGTCTGGCGGGTGCCGAGTAATTCGCCGGGGCCGCGCAGTTCCAGGTCTTTCTCGGCGATGACGAAGCCGTCGTTGGTCTGGCGCATGGTCTGCAGCCGCTGCCGCGCCATCGCCGACAACGGCGCCTGGTACATCAGCACGCAGCTCGACGCGGCCGCGCCGCGCCCGACCCGGCCGCGCAACTGGTGCAGCTGCGCCAGGCCCAGGCGCTCGGCGTTCTCGATGATCATCAGCGAGGCATTGGGCACGTCGACGCCGACCTCGATCACCGTGGTGGCGACCAGCAGGTCGATCTCGCTCTGCTTGAACGCGCGCATCGCCGCCTGCTTCTCGGCGCCCTTCATGCGCCCGTGCACCAGCCCCACCTTTAACTCCGGCAGTTGCGCCGACAAGGCTTCGTAGGTGGCCTGCGCGGCACTGGCATCGATGCGGTTGCCCGCGCCGCCGCCCTGCCCCTGCGCCGGCTTGTCGCTGTCCTCGGCTTCGTCGATCAAGGTGCACACCCAGTACGCCTGACGGCCTTCCGCGCAGGCCACGCGGATACGCTGCACCAGTTCCGGGCGGCGCTCGGCGCTGAGCACGATGGTCTGCACCGGGGTGCGCCCGGGCGGCAGCTCGTCGATCGCCGACACGTCCAGGTCCGCGTACGCGGCCATCGCCAGCGTGCGCGGGATCGGGGTGGCGGTCATCACCAACTGGTGCGGCACGCCGGCGCCGGTGGCGCCCTTGTCGCGCAGCGCCAGGCGCTGGTGCACGCCGAAGCGATGCTGCTCGTCGACGATGGCCAGCGCCAGGTCGTGGAACGCTACCGCCACCTGCATCAGCGCGTGCGTACCGACCACCACCTGCGCCTCGCCCGAGGCGATCTGCGCCAGCACCGCGGCGCGTGCTTTGCCGGTGACCTTGCCGGCCAGCCAGGCGACGCGGATGCCCAGCGGCTCCAGCCAGGCGCGCAGGTTCGCCAGGTGCTGTTCGGCGAGCAGTTCGGTCGGCGCCGCCAGCGCCGCCTGCTTGCCCTTGTCCACCGCCAGCATCGCCGCCAGCGCCGCGACCACGGTCTTGCCGCTGCCGACGTCGCCCTGCACCAGGCGCAGCATCGGCGAGGGCTTTTCCAGGTCGGCGCGGATCTGCGCGAACACCCGCTGCTGCGCGCCGGTGAGCTGGAACGGCAACGACTGCTGCAGGCGCTTGGCCAGCAGGCCGCGCCCGCGCAACGATGGCGAACGCTGCTGCTGCAACGCGATGCGCTGGCGGCGCAGGCTCAGGTGATGGGCCAACAGTTCTTCCAGCGCCAGCCGCTGCTGCGCCGGATGCAGGCCGGCGGCGAGCGCGCCCAGATCGGCCTGCGGCGGCGGCCGGTGCGCGATCAGCAGCGCGCTGCGCAGCGACGGCAGCCCCAGTTCGGCCAGCATCGCGGCCGGCAGCAGCTCCAGCGACGCTTCGTCGGGCAGCCGGTCCAGCGCCTGTCCGATCAGCTTGCGCAGCGTCGCCGGGCCGATGCCTTCGACCGCCGGATACACCGGGTCCAGGCTGTCGTCCAGGCCCGCGGCGGCGTCGCCGCCGAGGATCTGGTAGCTCGGGTGCACGATCTCCAGGCCATGCTGGCCCGGCTTGGGCGTGCCGAACGCGCGCAGCCGCGCGCCCACCGCGAACTGCGCCACCTGCGCAGCGCGGAACTGGAAGAAGCGCAGCACCAGCGTGGCGCGCGAGTCGTCGGCCACCGCCACGCGCAGCATCGGCCGGTAGCGGAAGCCGCGATCCACCGCCTCCACCCGCACTTCGACCTGCGCCGGCACGCCCGGCTGCAGCGCCGCCACCGGGGTCAGCCGGGTGCGGTCCTCATAGCGCAGCGGCAGGTGCAGCCACAGGTCCTGCAGGGTCAGCAGGCCGCGCGCGGCGAACTTCTCGGCGACCTTCGGACCGACGCCCGGCAGCGCCGACAACGGCGCCTCGCCTGCCGCCGACAGCGCCGGCGCCGGAACCTGCACGCGCGGCACGGGCGAGGGTCAGTCGAGCACCATCACCGCGTCGACCTCGAAGCCCACGCCCTTCGGCAGCGCCGACACTTCGACGGTGGAACGCGCGGGGAACGGCGCCTGGAAATAATCCTGCATCACCGCATTGACCTGGGCGAACTGCGACAGGTCGGTCAGGTACAGGCCCAGCCGCACGATCCGGTCGAGCGAACCGCCGGCAGCCTCGGCCACCGCCTTGAGGTTGTCGAAGGCGCGGCGCGCCTGCGCGCCGACATCGCCTGGCACGACCTCACCGGTGGCCGGATCCAGCGGGATCTGCCCGGAGAAATACACCGTGTTGCCGGCGCGCACCGCCTGCGAATACGGGCCGATCGCGGCCGGCGCCTGCTCGGTGTGGATGATCTGGCGGGACATGGCGGCTCCAACGGAAAAGGGAATGAGTATTTTACTCGGGACTCGGGACTCGGGACTCGGGACTCGGGACTCGGGACTCGGGACTCGGGACTCGGGACTCGGGACTCGGGACTCGGGACTCGGGACTCGGGACTCGGGACTCGGGACTCGGGACTCGGGACTCGGGACTCGGGACTCGGGACTCGGGACGGCAGGATGCTGCCCCGGGGCAAATCGCTGTCAAGCGGCTTGATGCAAAAAGGACTTTTTTGCTGGCTCCGGTGCAGCCGTTTCTACAGAAGGGACTTCAGCCCCGACGCTTTATCAGCAAGGTGTCGGGGCTGAAGCCCCTCCTACAAAAGCGCAGCTGGCGCGCACTTGCGAATCCCCAATCCCGAATCCCCAATCCGGCCCCACTACTACTGGCGCCGCACACTCTGCACCGCCGTCAGCCGCCGCAGCCGGCGCATCACTTCGGCCAGGTGGTTGCGGTCGCGCACCTGGATGTTGAAGCGCAGCACCGCGGCGTTGAAGTCGCGGTCCAGGTAGTCCACGCGCTCGATGTTGGACTGGCTCTGCGCGATCGCCGCGGCCAGCTGCGCCAGCACGCCGGTGCGGTTCTCCACGTCCACCACCAATGCGGTGTCGTAGTCGCCGATGACGCTGGTGTCCCAGCCGATCGGCACCCAGCGCTCGGGCGACTTGCGCAGTTCGGCCAGGTTCGGGCAATCCAGCCGGTGCACGACGATGCCCTTGCCGGCGGTGTGGTAACCCATGATCTCGTCGCCGGGAATCGGCTGGCAGCAGTTGGCGAAGCTAACCACGCCGCGCTCGGTGCCGTTGATCAGGATCTTTTCCTGCGAATGCTTGGACAGGCCGCCGCCGCGCAGTTCCGCATAGGCCATCAGCGCCTGCGCGGCCTGGTTCGGCATCCAGTTGCCCAGCGCGATGTCGGCCAGCAGCGCCTCCAGGCGCGGATAGCGGTGCTCGCTGAGGAACGAGTCCAGGCGCCCCTTCGGCAGCCGCTCCAGCGCGCTGTCCATCGCCTCCAGCGCGCGGTCGAGCATGCGGTGGCCGAGCTGCACCGCGTCCTCGTGCTCGAGTTGCTTGAGCTGATGGCGGATCGCGGTGCGCGCCTTGCTGCTGACCACGAACTCCAGCCACTGCGGCTTGGGCGTGGCCGAACGCGCGGTGATCACTTCCACGGTCTGCCCGCTGACCAGCTTGGTGCGCAGCGGCACCAGCTTCTTGTCCACCCGCGACGCCACCGCGCGGTTGCCGACGTCGGTATGCACCGCATAGGCGAAATCCAGCGCGGTGGAATTGCGCGGCAGCGCCAGGATCTTGCCCTTCGGGGTGAACAGGTAGACCTCGTCCGGGAACAGGTCGACCTTGACGTTGTCGAGGAATTCCAGCGACGAACCGGCGGCGCGCTGCGATTCGATCAATTCGACGATCCACGCATGCGCGCGGCTCTGCGCGCTGTTGGGCGACTCGCCGCCGAACTTGTAGGTCCAGTGCGCGGCCACGCCGCGCTCGGCGATCAGGTCCATCTCCTCGGTGCGGATCTGCACTTCGATCGGCGAGCCGTAGGGACCGAACAGCACGGTGTGCAGCGACTGGTAGCCGTTGGCCTTGGGAATGGCGATGAAGTCGCGGAAGCGCGCGTCCAGCGGCTTGAACGTGGCGTGCACCGCGCCCAGCGCGTGGTAGCAGTCCGGCACCCCGCGCACCACCAGGCGGAAGCCGAACACATCCATCACCTGGTCGAAGGATTTGTTCTCGTCGCGCATCTTGTTGTAGATGCTCCACGGGGTCTTGATGCGGCTGACCAGGCGGTGCTCCAGCCCCTCCTTGGCCAGCCGCTGCGACAGCTGCACCTCCACCTGCGCCATCGACTCGCGGCGCACCACCGGCTGGCTGCGGATGTGCTTTTCGATGATCGCGTGGCGCCACGGGTGCAGCGCGCGGAAGCCGAGGTTCTGCAGCTCGGACTTCATCAGGCTCATGCCCAGGCGCTGCGCGATCGGCGCGTAGATCTCCAGCGTCTCACGGGCGATGCGGCTGCGCGCCTCGGCGCTCTGCGCGCCGAGCGTGCGCATGTTGTGCAGGCGGTCGGCGAGCTTGATCATGATCACGCGCAGGTCGCGCGACATCGCCAGCAGCATCTTGCGGAAGCTCTCGGCCGCCGCTTCCTGGCGGTCGCGGAACTTCAGCTTGTCCAGCTTGGTGACGCCATCGACCAGTTCGGCCACCGCCTCGCCGAATTCGGCGGCCAGTTCGGCGCGGGTCAGTGGCGTGTCTTCGATGGTGTCGTGCAGGATCGCCGCGATCAGCGCCTCCACGTCCAGGCCGAGCTCGGCCAGCACGCCGGCCACCGCCACCGGATGGGTGATGTAGGGCTCGCCGGACTTGCGGGTCTGCCCGGCATGCGCGGCCGCGCCCACTTCCCACGCGCGCCGCAGCAGCGGGATCTGCTCGGCCGGCAGATAGCTGGCGCTGCGTTCGAGTTGCAGAACGTAGTCGGGGATCGCCTCGTTGGCCGGCGATGGCGCGGCGGTGGCGACCTGGGCAGAAGGGCCTGGGTTCATGCGCGAAGACTATGCCAGCGGCGCGAGGACGGCAAACCCGCAAAACGAAACAGCCCGCGGATGCGGGCTGTTCGGCAGACGTTCCGAGCGCGGTGACGCGATCAGTCGTCGTTCTTGGACATGTCTTCGTCGGCGACGACCTCGGCCGCGGCCCACTCCAGCGCTTCGCGCTCGGCACGCTCGCGCTCGGACTTCTCGACTTCGTCGATCAGCGCGTTGTCGATCTTGCGCGCGGCGATCTCGCGCAGCGCCAGCACCGTCGGCTTGTCGGCCGATTCGGTGTTGTCGAGGGTGGCCTGCACGCCGTTGGCGAGCTGGCGGGCGCGCTTGGACGCCATCATGACCAGTTCGAAACGGTTGTTAACGACTTCCAGGCAATCTTCTACGGTGATGCGGGCCATGCGGGCTCCCGGCGGGCCGGTGACGGCCACGCGCTCGAATGAGGGAAAGGGCGGCGATTGTAGGGCGCGGGCCGGCCGAAATCAACCGGCCGTTATTCAGTTTCCTTTGGAATCAGCCAGTTGCCTGATCCTGGTCGAGCAGCGCGGCGATCAGATCGGCATGCCGCTGCTGTTGCGGCAGGCGCCGCAGGCGGCTGGCGACGAAGATCGCGCACATCTCGTCCACCGCGGTGTCGAAGTCCTCGTTGACGATCACGTAGTCGAAGTCGGCGTAGTGCGACATCTCCTCGCGCGCCGCGGCCAGCCGCTGCGCGATCACCGCCTCGCTGTCCTGGCCGCGCTTGCGCATGCGCTGCTCCAGCGCCGCCCGCGACGGCGGCAGGATGAACACGCTGACCGCGTCGGGCACCTTGGCCCGCACCTGGCGCGCGCCCTGCCAGTCGATCTCCAGCAGCACGTCGTGGCCGGCGGCCAGCTGCGGCTCCACCGATTGCCGCGCGGTGCCCTTCCAGTCGCCGTGGACGCGGGCGTACTCGAAGAAGTCGCCGGCATCGATCATGCCCTGGAACTCGTCGGCGGACACGAAGTGGTAGTGCTCGGCATGGCGCTCGCCCGGCCGCGGCGCGCGCGAGGTGAACGAGATCGACAGCGCGATCTGCGGATCGCGCGCCAAGGTGGCGTTGACGATGCTGCTCTTGCCGGCGCCGGAAGGCGCCGCAACGATATAGAGAGTGCCGCGCATGTGAGTGGGAATGGAGAACCGGGAATGGGGAATGGGAACAGCGCCAAGCAGCGCCGCGGGTGAATCGTAACCGCTTTGGCCATTCCCCATTCCCGATTCCCTGTTCCCGGCTATTCGAGGTTCTGCACCTGCTCGCGGATCTGGTCGATCAGCACCTTCAGTTCCACCGCCGCGTTGGAGGTGCGGCTGTCCACCGACTTGGAGCCCAGGGTGTTGGCCTCGCGGTTGAATTCCTGCATCAGGAAATCCAGGCGCCGGCCGGCCGGCTCGGGCTGGCGCAGCACGCGGCGGATCTCCTTGATGTGGCTGTCGAGCCGGTCCAGTTCCTCGTCCACGTCGAGTTTCTGCAGCCACAGCACCAGTTCCTGCTCGGCACGGCCCGGATCGACCGGATGCGGCAGGTCGGCCAGGCGCGCGGCCAGCTTGGTCCGCTGGCCCTCGCGAATGGCCGGGATCAGCTGCTTCACCTCGGCGGCGACGCGCTCGACCGCATCGACCCGCTCGACGATGGCCGCGGCCAGCTTGCCGCCTTCGCGCTCGCGCGCGGCGACGAACTCGGCGACCACTTCGTCCAGCAGCTCCAGCGCCTGCGCCTGCAGCGCGGCCGGGTCGACCGCCTGGCCCTGCAGCACGCCGGGCAGCTGCAGCAGGTCGGCGAACTGCACCTGCAGTTGCGGGAAGCGCGCGCCGAGCCGCTGCGCGAGCACTGCCAGCTGCTCGACCAGCGGCTCGTTCACCGCCAGCGACTGCGCGGCGTCGGGCGCGCGCAGGCGCAGCATCAGGTCCAGCTTGCCGCGGCTGACGCGGGCGGCCAGGCGCTCGCGCAACTGCGGCTCTAGCGCGCGCAGCTCTTCCGGCAGGCGCACGCCCACTTCCAGGAAACGGTGGTTGACCGAGCGCAGTTCGCAGCCCAGCGTGCCCCAGGGAGTGATGCGCTCGGCGCCGGCGAAGGCGGTCATGCTGCGGATCATGTGCTGTTCCGGTGCGTGCAAAGCGCGAATGGTAACCTAGCGCCTCTCAGCTCCCACGGCCCGGCCCGCTGCCGCGCCCGGCCCTCACGACACCTCCGGATCGATCCCCATGTCCTTTTCCCGTCCCAGTGGCCGCACGGCCGATCAACTGCGCCCGGTGCGCATCGAACGCGCCTTCACCCGCCACGCCGAAGGCTCGGTGCTGGTCAGCTTCGGCGACACCCGCGTGCTGTGCACCGCCAGCGTGGAGAACCGGGTGCCGGGCTTCCTGCGCGGCAAGGGCGAAGGCTGGGTCACCGCCGAATACGGCATGCTGCCGCGCGCCACCCATTCGCGCTCCGACCGCGAGGCCGCGCGCGGCAAGCAGGGCGGGCGCACGCTGGAGATCCAGCGCCTGATCGGCCGCGCGCTGCGCGCCTGCGTGGACCGCAATGCGCTGGGCGAGCGCACCATCACCCTGGATTGCGACGTGCTGCAGGCCGACGGCGGCACCCGCACCGCGGCCATCACCGGCGCCTACGTGGCGCTGATGGACGCGGTGAACTGGCTGCAGAAGCGCGGCGATCTGAAGAAGCCGGTAGTGCTCGGCGCGGTCGCCGCGGTCTCGGTCGGCGTCTACCGCGGCACCCCGGTGCTGGACCTGGATTACGCCGAGGACAGCGACTGCGACACCGACATGAACGTGGTGATGAACGACGGCGGCGGCTTCATCGAAATCCAGGGCACCGCCGAAGGCCACGCGTTCCGCCGCGACGAACTGGATGCGCTGCTGGCATTGGCCGAAACCGGCATCGGCCAACTGCTTGCCGCCCAGCGCGAGGCACTGGCGCGGTGAAGCGGCGGATCGCGCTGACCACGCTGGTCGTGGCCGACTACGACGCGGCGATCGCCTGGTACACCGGCAAGCTCGGCTTCGCCCTGCTGCAAGACGTGGCGCTCGGCGACGGCAAGCGCTGGGTGGTGGTCGGCCCGGGCGGCAGCGACGATGCCGCGCTGCTGCTGGCCGAACCCGGCGACGCCGCGCAGCGCGCGCGGATCGGCGACCAGACCGGCGGGCGCGTGGACCACTTCCTGTACACCGACGATTTCGCCCGCGACCACGCCGCGATGCTGGCGCAGGGCGTGGAGTTCCTCGAATCCCCGCGCGCGGAACCCTATGGCACGGTCGCGGTGTTCCGCGACCTGTACGGCACCAAGTGGGACCTGCTGGAACCCAAGCAATGAAGACCCTGGTCCTGGCCAGCAGCAATGCCGGCAAGCTCGAAGAACTGCATGCGCTGCTCGACGGCGCCGGCATCGACCTGGTCGCGCAGTCCACGCTCGGCGTGCGCGATGCCGACGAGACCGGCCTGACCTTCGTCGAGAACGCGCTGCTGAAGGCGCGCCACGCCGCCCAGGTCACCGGCCTGCCGGCGCTGGCCGACGACTCGGGCATCTGCGTGGACGCGCTGCGCGGCGCGCCCGGGCTGTACTCGGCGCGCTATGCCGGCGAACACGGCAATGCCGCGGCCAACATCGACAAGCTGCTGCACGCACTGCGCGATGTCCCCGACGCGCAGCGCACCGCGCATTTCTATTGCGTGCTGGTGCTGCTGCGGCATGCCGAAGACCCGCAACCGCTGCTGGTGGAAGGCCGCTGGCGCGGGCGCATCCTGCATGCGCGCGCCGGCGACGGCGGCCATGGCTACGATCCGGTGTTCTTCGATCCGGACCACGGCCAGAGCGCGGCGCAGATGCCGCTGGCGCTGAAGAACCGGATCAGCCACCGCGGCCAGGCGCTGGCGCTGCTGAAGCAGCGGCTGGCGTCGCTGTAGCGGCCGCTGCGCTGGCGCAGCCGGTCGCTTTCAAGACGCAGTCCCCGCCACAGCGGCGCGCATACGCCGCCGCGCCAGCCCACCGCCCTACACTGCCCGCCTGATGCCGCCGCTGATCCCGCCCCCGCTGTCGCTGTACGTGCACCTGCCCTGGTGCGTGCGCAAATGCCCGTACTGCGATTTCAACTCGCATGCGGCCAAGGGCGCGCTGCCGTTCGACGACTACGTGGATGCGCTGATCCGCGATCTGGACCAGGACCTGCCGCTGGTCTGGGGCCGCACCGTGCAGACCGTGTTCTTCGGCGGCGGCACCCCCAGCCTGTTCCCGGCCGAGGCGATCGACCGTTTTCTGCAAGCGGCCAGCGCGCGCCTGCGCTTCGCGCCGAACCTGGAAATCACCCTGGAGACCAACCCGGGCACCGCCGAACACCGGCGTTTCGACCGCTATCTGGCGGCCGGGGTCAACCGGCTCAGCTTCGGCATCCAGAGCTTCGACGACGCCGCACTGCAGCGCCTGGGCCGCATCCACGACAGCGCCGATGCCGAGCGCGCGGTGAAGCTGGCGCAGGACGCCGGCTACGCCAACCTCAACCTGGACCTGATGTACGCGCTGCCGCAGCAGACCCTGGCCGGGGCGGAAACCGACATCGCGCGCGCGCTGGCGCTGCAGCCCACCCACATCAGCCACTACCAGCTGACCCTGGAACCGAACACGGTGTTCGCCGCGCGCCCGCCGCAGGGCATTCCCGAGGACGACGACGCCTGGGACATGCAGGAGCACTGCCAGGCGCTGCTGGCCGCGGCCGGCTACGCCCAGTACGAAGTCAGCGCCTACGCCCGCGACGGCTACCAGTGCGCGCACAACCTCAACTACTGGAAGTTCGGCGACTACCTGGGCATCGGCGCCGGCGCCCACGGCAAGATCAGCTCCGGCGCCGAGCAGAGTATCCTGCGGCGCTGGAAGACCAAGCATCCGCAGGCGTTCCTGGCCGCCGCCGGCACCCCGGCGGCGATCGGCGGCGACGACTGGATCGGCGCCGAGCGGCGTCCGTTCGAATACATGCTCAATGCGCTGCGCCTGAACCAGGGGTTCGCGTTGCGCGACTTCGCCGTGCGCACCGGCCTGGAACCGGAGACGATCGCTCCGGCGCTGGCCCAGGCACAGGCGCGGGGCTGGCTGCAGGTGGAATCCGGGCATGCGCTGCCGACCGAACTGGGACGGCGCTTCACCAACGACGTGGTCGCCCTGTTCATGCTCTGAAATGCTGCGCCAGGCCGCCGCCAACATGGTTGCGCCGCCAGAAACGTGTTACATACCGGACCCCGGAAATCAAACGGCGATCACAGGATGTCATTGTCTGCCATTCCGTCGGCAAGCCCGGCGACGCTCGCCAGCGCCGCCCTGCCCACGCGCGTGCGCGACATCCTGGAGGCGCTGACCGGCCTGGTGTGGCAGACGCTGGAAGCGCCGTTGCAGTCGACCCTGAGCGAGCTGGAACGCGAGCTGTTCGACCAGGCCGAACGCGCGCGCAACAGCCAGCTGCAGGAGGACATCTACCAGGAACTGCAGGGCCTGCGGGCGCGCCGCGAGCGCTTCGCGCCGTTCTACAAAGCGCAACTGGAAGCGGCCCTGGCCACACTGCGGCTGCCGCTCGCCCCGGTCGGCCTGCTGCGCCAGGACAAGGCCAGCGCGGCGATGCAGATGCTGACCCTGGTCGCCGACGTGGACATCGACCGCGACATCGTCCTGCACGACATCGCCCGGCGCGAGGCGGCGCGGGCCAGCACCCCGCTGCAACTGCTCGGCCAGCGCTTCGGCGTGCTCGCCGCGCGGCCGGCGTTCGAAGCCGAGCACACGCCGCTGGGGCCGCACCTGCTGTGCCGGATCCTGCGCGAAGCCGGCGAGGAACTGCGGCTGGGGCTTGACGCGCAGCTGACCCTGTACCGCGCCTTCGAACGCCAGGCGCTGGTCCGCTACGGCGAGATGGTGGAACGCGCCAACGTGCTGCTGGCGCACGCCGGCGTGCTGCCCGGCCTGGTCTACCTGCCCTACGTGGCGCGGCCGACGAACGCGCCCGCCGCGGCCGCCGGCAACCGCGCCGCGGCGCGCCCGTCCTCCGCCACGCGCCCGGCCACCGGTTGGTCCGGACAGGCGGCGCCCGGCGGCTGGTCCGGCCCGGGCCCCGGTGCCGCCGGCGGCGAAGCGGCCCCGCCCAGCGCAGCGCCCCCGCTGCCGCCACCGACCGCGGCCAACGCCGCGACGGCAGCAAGCGCCGCGCCGGCCACGCCCGACAACGCACCGACCGACCTGGCCACGCTGCGCCAGCTGCTCGCTGCCGCACGCGACCGTGCGATGGTGCCGGCCACCCAGACGGCGCCGGCCGCGACCGCGGGTGCCATGCCCGCAGGCGCCGGCCCCGCTGCCGCAGCGACAGCGATGCCTGCATCATCCGGCAACGTCCCGATGCCGGCCCCGCGCGCCGCCGCAAGTGGCGCGGCGAGCGCCTCCGCCCAGGCCAGTGCCCCCGCCGTGCCCACCGCATCGCTGCTGCAGGCCTTGGGCGAACTGCAGGCGCAGCCGCCGGCGCACAGCGCCCTGGCCGGCCTGCGCGGGCGCCGCCAGGTGCGCGACGTGCAGGCGGCGCTGCTGGCCACGCTGCGCAGCGAACATGGCGCGCAGGCGGCGCTGGCGCCGCAGGATGCCGACACCTTCGACCTGCTCGGCCTGCTGTACGCGGAAATCGAACGCGAAGTGCGCAGCGATGCGCCAGCCGCCGACCTGCTGGAGCGCCTGCAGGTGCCGCTGGTGCGCGCCGCGCTGCAGGACAGCGCGTTCTTCGTGCGCAGCCAGCACCCGGCGCGCGAGCTGCTCAATGCGGTCGCCGAGTCCGGCGCCACCTGGCTCAGCGAAGAGGACACCGATCCGCAGTTGCTGCTGAAGTTGAACCAGACCGTCGACCGGGTGGTCGAGGAATACGAGGGCGACGAGCAGGTCTTCGAGCAGGCCCACCAGGACATCCTGGCGCAGTACCGCGCGCTGGCGCACAAGGCCGAGATCGCCGAGCGCCGGCATATCGAGGCCGCACGCGGCAAGGAGCGGCTGGAGGTGGCCAAGGAATTGGCCAGCGCCACGCTGGAAGCGCTGTGCCGGACCTGGGAGCCGCCCAAGTTCGTGCAGGCGCTGCTGAACCAGGCCTGGTCCGATGTGCTGACCCTGACCCTGCTGCGCCAGGGCGAAGACTCCGATGCATGGCGCGAGCGCAAGCAGCTGAGCCAGTGCATCGCCGAGGTCACCTGCCGCGCCAGCGGCGGCGAGCCCGATCCGGACCTGGCCGGCGAAGTGCGCAGCGCCCTGCTGCAGGTCGGCTATCACCAGGACGAAGCCGAAGCGATCGCGCGGCGCCTGTCCACCCCGGGCGGCGGCGACACGCTGACCTCGCGCACCGAACTCAGCGCCAAGTTGAAGGCGCGCACCCGCCTCGGCGACCAGGGCGAGGATGGCGAGCGGCCGCTGCTGGCGCCGCGCAACGAAGCCGAGCAAGCGGCCTATGCGCGGCTGCGCAGCCTGCCGTTCGGCACCTGGTTCGAATTCGTGACCAACCAGCAGGGCGACCTGAAACGGCAGCGCCTGTCCTGGTACAGCCCGATCACCGACCGCGCCCTGTTCGTCAACCAGCGCGGACACAAGACCGCCGAGTACTCGCTGGATGCGCTGTCGCGGCTGCTGGCGCAGAGCCAGGCGCGGATCGTCACCGAGGACCGCGCGCGCCTGATCGACCGCGCCTGGCACGCCACCGTGCGTGCCTTGCGCACTCTCGCCGGCGCGCCGATCCCCGCCGACACCCTGGAGGACGCATGATCGCCGAAGCCCGCCGTTCGCCGCGCCGCCAGGTCCCGGACATGGTGCCGGTGCTGGACATGATGGAAGACGCCGTGGTCGGCCGGCTCGGCAACCTC
The DNA here is from genome assembly GCF_014236815.1 of Xanthomonas sp. GW. Taxonomy (NCBI): domain Bacteria; kingdom Pseudomonadati; phylum Pseudomonadota; class Gammaproteobacteria; order Lysobacterales; family Lysobacteraceae; genus Xanthomonas; species Xanthomonas sp. GW. Next base: position 1,153,855 of record NZ_CP051189.1, on the reverse strand, counting down.
TCCGAGAGCGGCATGCTGCTGCTGGCCTCGGTGCCGCTGCACGAGGACGCGCTGTACCAGTTGCGCTTCGCGCTGCCGCAACTTGGCCGCGAGGCGCAGATCGACGTCGGCGTGCACCTGCTGTGGAGCGAACGCGCGCAGGCGCCTGGCCAGGCCTGGGCCGGCTTCCGCTTCCTGACCATCTCGCCGGCGCATCGCGAGCTGCTGCGGCAATGGATCAACGCCGGCCCGGCCGGGTAGCGCGCCGGCAGCATCGCTGGCGCCCCCTGTAGGAGCGGCTTCAGCCGCGACAGACATGCTCGATGGCGCCTGTCGCGGCTGAAGCCGCTCCTACAGTTTCATCGCCTGCACAAGACAGAAGAAGATCGGCGGGCTTGGCAACGCCTGCCGCTTCCCGGCTACGCCTACGCATAGCCGCATGCCATGCAGGGGCACGCGGTGCGTCAACGCGTGCGTGCCGTTTGCGGCAAACTTGGCGCCTGCCTTTCCGCATCGCCGCCGAGCCGCCGCCATGATCCAGCAAGACCCCAGCGCCCTGTACGCCGACCACCTGCGCACGCTGGCGCAACGCGCCGACACGGCGCTGGCGCGCGGCGGCTTCGACCATCTGCTCGTGCCCAGCGGCAGCCTGCACTACCAGCTGTTCGACGATCGCGACTATCCGTACGCGGTGAACCCGCAGTTCAAGGCGTGGCTGCCACTGACCAAGGTGCCGAACAGCTGGCTGGTCTACACCCCGAGGCGCCGCCCGCAGCTGATCTTCCACCAGCCGCGCGACTACTGGCACGTGGTGCCGGCCGCACCGAACGGCTGGTGGGTCGAGCATTGCGACATCCACGTCATCCGCAGCCCGGAAGAGGCGCTGGCGCTGCTGCCGGGACCGGCCGCGCGCTGCGCGATCCTCGGCGAAGCGCAGAGCGCGCTGGGCGACTACGTACCGAACAATCCCGAAGCGGTGGTCCAGTACCTGGAGTACCACCGCGCCTACAAGACCGCCTACGAACTGGTGCTCATGCGCCAGGCGCAGCAGCTGGCGGTACGCGGCCACCGCGCCGCCGAAGCCGCGTTCCGCGACGGCCGCAGCGAGTTCGAGATCCACATGGCGTATTGCAGCGCGGTGGGCCAGGACGCCAACGAGCTGCCGTACGGGAACATCGTGGCGCTGAACGAACACGGCGCGGTGTTGCACTACACCGAACTGGAGCGGCAGGCGCCGGCGCAGCGGCGCAGCTTCCTGATCGACGCCGGCGCCTCCGCGCACGGCTACGCCAGCGACATCACCCGCAGCTACGCCGCCGACACCGGCAGCGAGTTCCAGGCGCTGATCGACGCGGTCGACACCGCGCAGATCCGCATGGGCCAGGGCGTGCGCGCTGGCGTGGACTACAAGCAGTTGCACCTCGACGCGCACCTGGCGCTGATGGGCGTGCTCAAGGACTTCGGCGTGATCACCGTGTCGCCGGAAACCGCGCTGGCCACCGGCGTCAGCGCCGCGTTCTTCCCGCACGGCCTCGGCCATCCGATCGGCCTGCAGGTGCACGACGTGGCCGGCTTCGCCGCCAGCGACCGCGGCGGCCGCATCGAACGCCCCGCCGGCCATCCCTACCTGCGCATGACCCGCGTGCTCGAACCGGGCATGGTGGTGACGATCGAACCGGGCGTGTACTTCATCGACATGCTGCTGGACGAGGTCAAGCAGAACGGCCATGCCGCCAGCGTGGACTGGAACCGGGTCGAGCAGTTCAAGCCCTACGGCGGCATCCGCATCGAAGATGAGGTGGCCTGCACCGAAGGCGATCCGGAGAACCTGACGCGGCCGGCGTTCGCTTTGGCGGCCTGACGGCCGCCGGGAATGGGGAATCGAGAATCGGGAATGGGAAAAATCGCAACAGCAAAAGCTTAAAAGCGATCACCTGAGGCCTCGTTTGCGACCGCCTATCTGACACGCGGCCTTCCGCTTTTCCCATTCTCCATTTCCGACTCCCCATTCCCAGCCGTTTCCGCTTGCGACAGTCCATATCACGCGCGACCTGCCGCTTTACCCATTCCCGATTCCCGATTCCCGTTTCCCAGCCATCAAGGCCTCGATTTCCTCGGCGCTGCGCGCCAGCGCGGCGGTCAGCACGCGGTGGCCATCGTCGGTGATCAGCACGTCGTCTTCGGTGCGGATGCCGATGCCGCGCCAGCGCGGCTCCACCTGCTTGTCGTCGGCGGCGATGTACAGCCCCGGTTCGATGGTGAAGACCATGCCCGGCTCGAGCAGGCGCGAGGCGCCGGCCAGCTTGTAGTCGCCGACGTCGTGCACGTCCAGGCCGAGCCAGTGCCCGGTCTTGTGCCGGTAGAAACGCCGGTAGTCGCCATCGGCCAGGTTCTGCTCCAGCGTGCCCTTGAGCAGGCCCAGCCGCAGCAGGCCTTCGGTGAGGGTCTGCACCGCCGCCAGGTGCCCGGCCTCGTAGGCCACGCCCGGCCGCGCCTGCGCCAGCGCCGCCGCATGCGCGGCGCCGACCAGATCGTGCAGCGCGCGCTGCTCGGCGCTGAAGCGGCCGCTCACCGGGAAGGTGCGGGTGATGTCGGCGGCGTAGCCGCGGTACTCGGCGCCGGCGTCGACCAGCACCAACTCGCCGTCGCGCAGGCGCGCGGCGTTGGCGCGGTAATGCAGCACGCAGGCGTTGGCGCCACTGCCGACGATGCTGCCGTAGGCCGGCCAGGCGTCGCCGGCGCGGAACTCGCGCTCGATCTCGGCCTGCAACTGGTATTCGTGGATGCCCGGCCGCGCCAGCCGCATCGCCGCGCGATGCGCAGCCACGCTGAGGTCGGCGGCGACCTGCATCAGCGCGATCTCGTCGCGCGACTTGAACAGGCGCTGCTCGTGCAGCAGGTGGCCCAGTTCCAGGAACTCGTGCGGCGGCTGCGCGCCATGCCGCACCTGCTCGCGCACCCGATTGACCCAGCCGATCAGCTTGAGGTCGAAATCGACGTCGCGGCCGAAGTGGTAGTACACCCGCGAGCGTCCTTCCAGCAGGCCCGGCAGGATCTCGTCGAGGTCCTCGATCGGGTACGCATCGTCCATGCCGTAGCGTTCCACCGCGCCTTCCTGGCCTTCGCGCGGACCGTCCCACGCCTCGCGCTCGGGATCGCGTTCGCGGCAGAACAGCAGCGCCTCGCCGTGCTTGCGCCCCGGCACCAGCACCAGCACCGCCTCCGGCTCGGGGAAACCGCACAGATACCAGAAGTCCGAATCCTGCCGGTACGGGTAATGGGTGTCGTGGCTGCGCACCCGCTCCGGTGCGCTCGGCAGCACCAGGATGGCGTGGTCGCCGGCCATGTCCATCAAGTGTTTGCGCCGACGCGCGTATTCGCCCGCGCCGATGCCGGTGAGTCGTTTCATCGCTCAGTTCAGGCGTTGCCGATGGCGCGGGCCGAGCACGCAGTCGCTGTGCAGCAGCAGCGCGGCCACGCGCACGAATTCCTCGATCTCGGCCAGCGCGTCCTCGTCCTCGTCGGCGCTGTCGAAATCGTCGGTGCTGGCCTGGGCCAGCCGCGCCAGATCCTGCAGCGATTCTTCGCCTTCTTCCGACAACGGCGGCTTGGCCCCGGCGGCCAGGCCGAAACCGCCGAGAAAGCCGCGGCACCAGTCGAACAGGGCGTCGGCGCGCTCGGACAGCGGCGCGCCGGCATCGGCCAGGACCAGGTCGAAGGCAAAATCGCGGTCCTCCAGCTGCGCGGCAGTGGCCTCGCGCAAGCGGTCCAGCACGTCGCCGCGGCGCGGCGTGGCGATGCCGGCATCGGCCAGCACCGCGGCCGGCCACGCCGCCAGGTCGGCGCCGCCGCCGGCCAGCCAGCCGCACAACGCACCGTGGAGTTCGGCCGCCGACGCGGCCAGGCCCAGCTGCTGGCTGGCTTGGGTGACGTCGTCGGCGCTAGGAAGTTCGATCATGGACGCAAGGCCTGTTGTGCGCTGGCCACCGAGAGTCGGGGCCAGCGGCGGAGCGGGACTGCGCAGTGTAGCAATCCGCATGTGTCGCGCTGCTTGTTAAGGCTTCCGGCGGGCGCCTACACTCCACCACCCCCTTTCCTGACCAAAGCCCCCTTCCCGCCATGTCGATCGAGCACGTCGCTGCGGGAATTGCCGGATATGCCGGAACGGACTGGCGCTGGGGCTGGGCCGCCGCCGCGGCGATCCTGGCGGTGGCCGCGGTGGTTTCCGCGCTGCAGGCGCTGCACTGGCGGCGGCGCATGCAGCAACAGCAGAAACGCCAGCAGCAGCTGCAGCAGCGCGACCGCCACCTGAAGCTGGCGCTGTGGGCCTCCGGCGAGCACTTCTGGGACTACGACCTGCAGCAACGCAAGCTGCGCCGCATGCGCGCCGACGAAGCGGCGCCGCACGCGCAGGAGATCACCATGGTGATCCGCGAGGACGATCCGCTGCGCATCCACCCCGACGACGTGCCGCAGGCCGAGCGCGCGCTGCGCGAACACCTGCAGGGCCTGACACCGGTCTACGTGGCCGAGTACCGAGTGGACCTGGCCGGCGACGGCGTGTGGCTGTGGGCGCGGGTGCGCGGCCGTGTGGTCGACTACGACGCCGCCGGCAAGCCGCGCCGGCTCGCCGGCACCGCGCGCGACATCACCTCGCATCGCCAGGCCGACCTGGAACGGCGCATCGCCAGCGAAGTGCTGCGCAGCATGAGCGAGGCGGTCGCGGTGCTGGACGAAGACCTGCGCTTCATTTCGGTCAACCCGGCCTTCACCCGCATCACCGGCTACAGCGAACGCGAGGTGCTGGGCCAGCCGATGACCCTGCTCGACCATGCGCCCGACGTGCCCGCCGCGCCGTCGCTCGAGCACGGCCGCTCCTGGCGCGGCGATGCCTGGAAGCGGCGCAAGGACGGCCTGGAAATCCTCTGCCACGTGCGCCGCAACACGGTCGGCGACGCCGACGGCCGGCACAGCTTCCACGTGGTGGTGCTGGAAGACATCACCGACCAGAAGCGCGCCGAGCAGGAACTGCGCTACCTGGCCAACTACGACACGCTGACCAGCCTGCCCAACCGCGCGCTGCTGTCCGAGCGGCTGGCGCGCTCGATCGTGCGTGCGCGGCGCCAGGGCAGTTCGGTGGCGGTGCTGTTCCTGGACCTGGACCGGTTCAAGGACATCAACGATTCGCTCGGCCACGCGGTCGGCGACCGGGTGCTGCGCGCGGTCGCCGAACGCCTGCAGCAGGCGGTGGGCCCGCAGCACACGGTCGCGCGTCTGGCCGGCGACGAATTCACCGTGGTGGTGGAGGACATCGCCGATCAGGCCGAGGCCGAAGCCGTCGCCACGCGCGTGCTGGCCGCGTTCGATGCGCCGTTGCAGTTGGAGGACCGCCGCGAAGTGGCGATCTCCTCGTCGATCGGCATCTCGCTGTTCCCGCAGCACGCATTGCTGCCCAGCGAACTGCTCAAGCACGCCGACACCGCGATGTACCAGGCCAAGGCGGCCGGGCGCCGCAACGTGCAGGTCTATTCGGCGCGCATGGACGAGGCCACCCGCCACCGCGCCACGCTGGCCAGCAGCCTGCGCAAGATCCCGTTCGACCAGGAGCTGAAGCTGGTCTACCAGCCGCGCTATTCGCTGCGCGAGCAGCGCGTGGTCGGCGTGGAAGCGCTGCTGCGCTGGCACAGCGCCGATTTCGGCACGGTCTCGCCGAGCCAGTTCATCCCCCTGGCCGAGGAAACCGGGCTGATCCTGGAGATCGGCGAATGGGTGCTGCGCCAGGCCTGCAGCACGCTGCGCGACTGGCGCCAGCTGGGCCTGACCGACCTGTGCATGTCGGTCAACGTCTCGGCGATCCAGCTCGAGCGCGGCGACCTGCCGGCGTTGATGGCGCGGATCCTGGCCGAGACCGGGGTCCCGGCCGCCAACGTCGAGCTGGAACTGACCGAAAGCGTGGTGATGTCGCAGGTCGGCAAGAACGCCGCCACCCTGCATGCCTGCCGCGCCCTGGGCCTGGCCCTGGCGATCGACGACTTCGGCACCGGCTATTCGTCGCTGGCCTACCTGAAGCGCTTGCCGATCAACACCTTGAAGATCGACCAGGAATTCATCGGCGACCTGACCCGCGATCCGGACGACGAGGCGATCACCAGCACCATCATCGCGATGGGCCACTCGCTGACCCTGAAAGTGGTCGCCGAAGGCGTGGAGTTGCCCGGCCAGCTGGCGTTCCTGCGCCAGCACGGCTGCGACGAGATCCAGGGCCATCTGGTCGCGCCGGCACTGGAACCGGACGCCTGCCTGCAGTTGCTGCGGCAGCCGCTGCTGCTGCCCGCCTGAGCGGCGGCCGTCGCGCCCTCCGCTGGCGTCTTGACCGCCGCTCGGACGCATGCCTATCGTGGGCGCCATGGACAGCCCCGACGCCCTCGCCCAGCTTCGCACCCTCGCCACACGCGTGGAGACGCTGGTCGAGCGTTGCCAGCGCCTCACCGACGAGAACCGCAGCCTGCGCCAGCAGCAGGAGCAGTTGATCGGCGAGCGCTCGCAGTTGCTGACCAAGAACGAGCAGGCGCGCTCGCGGGTCGAGGCGATGATCACCCGGCTCAAGTCGCTGGAGCAGCACACGTGAGCGAACCGGTCAGCGTCCGCATCCTGGACCGCGAATACACCGTCGGCGTCGAGGCCGAAGAACGCGACAGCCTGCTCGCCGCCGCGCGCCTGCTCGACGCGAAGATGCGCGAGGTGCGCGGCAGCAACCGCATGGCCGCGGTGGACCGGGTCGCGGTGCTGGCCGCGCTGAACCTGGCGCACGAACTGCAGCAACTGCGCGACGAGCAGGCGCGGCGCGATCATGAGATGACGCGCACGCTCGCCGATCTCAATCGCCGGCTCGACGGCGTCGTCGATACGGCGCGCTGATACCCGCCTCGCATTTCGATCATCAACGTGAATTGCGCCGTACCGCGCGACCGACGAACGGACTAGCCAAGCGCGGCGACGGCGCTATACTTCGTTTGCGTTCTCTGCTGTAAACGACAGCGTGTGCAAACATTCGCCTTGTCCCTTAATTACGACCACGGGATGGCGACGGAATCGGGTGTGCAGGTCCGCCTTGTAGCGGGAAGCCCGATGGTTCCCCAGCTATCCCACTTGAACCCCGGGTTCAAGGTCGTTTCGCACGCATCGTCTACGGCGGAGAATGCAATATCCCGGAAACGGCGCCGCAAGGCGCCGTTTCCTTTTGCGCGTCCGCGTGCGCCGCGCCCGACGACGCATCGCATCGGCGCCATCGCTGGCCTCTCTGCAGCGCACAGCAGCCCCACACCGACCAGCCGCATACACAAGCCTGGGATACTGTCGCGCCCTTCCAGGAGACGCCGCATGCCCTCGTTCGCCCAGATCATCGACCGCTTCGACCCGAACGCCGGGTTCGACGTGCCTGCCAGCTGGTTGCAGGGACGCACCGCCTTCGGTGGCCTGTCCGCGGCGCTGGCGCTGCAGACCGCGCTGCGCGCCGCGCCATCCGCGCTGCCGCCGCTGAAGTCGGCGCATATCTGGTTCGTCGGCCCCACCGACGCCACCTTGCGCTTCCAAGCGCAGCTGCTGCGCCAGGGCAAGTCCGCCACCTCGATCGCGGTCGATTGCCTGGCCGGCACGCAGCTCGCGCTGCGCGCGGCGCTGCTGTTCGCGCAGCCGCGCCCCAGCCGCATCGCCCACGACTTCATGCCTGCACGGCCCGCGGTGTGCAGGCCCGATGCCGCAGCGCCGATCGCCGCCAGTGCGATCACTCCGGCGTTCGTGGGCAACTTCGAGATGCGCCTGGCCGGTGGCGCACTGCCGGTGTCCGGCGCCGCCAGCCCGGAACTGATGGTCTGGGTGCGCCATCTTGATAGCGCGGGCGTGGATCCGAGCCTGGCCCTGGTCGCGCTCGGCGACAGCCTGCCGCCGGCGGCGATGGCCTGCTTCACCGAACCGGCGCCAGTCAGCTCGATGACCTGGACCCTGGATTTCCCGCAGCCGGCCGCAGCCGGCGACTGGTTCCTGCTGCGCTCGGCCAGCCAGCACGCCGCCGACGGCTACTCGCTGCAGGACATGCAGATCTGGAACGAAGCCGGGCAACTGGTGCTGTCGGGCCGGCAGACGGTGGCGATCTACGCGTGACGCCGCTTCGGCGGCAACGCCCTAGCCAGTCCACGCGCCGGCACCGACAATAGCGCCGTCCCTTCCCGCGCCTGGCCGATGACTTCCGACGACCGCGACCTCCTGCGCCAGCAACTGCGCGCGCGCCGCCGCGCGCTCCCCGCAGCCGCGCGCCTGGCCGCCGCCGACGCGCTGGCGCAGCGCTTGCTGGACTTGCCGTTCGCGCCGCAGCACGGCCACGTCGCCGGCTATTGGGCGATGGACGGGGAGATCGCGCTGCACCGCTGGCAATTGAGCCTGCCGGCCAGCGTGCAGTACTGCCTGCCGGTGCTCAGCGGCAAGACCCTGCGTTTCGCGCCGTGGCGCCCGGGGCAGCCGCTGACCGCCAACCGCTACGGCATTCCCGAACCCGACGTCGCCGCCGAGGCGACGCTGGCGCCGGAGCAGATGGCGCTGGTGGTGGCGCCGCTGGTCGGCTTCGACGCCGGCGGCGGACGCCTGGGCATGGGGGGCGGCTGGTATGATCGCAGCTTCGCATTTCGCCAGCGGCAAGCGCCTCCGCCCTGGCTGGTCGGCGCCGCGTTCGCCGTGCAGCAGGTCGGCGCGCTGTCCGTCGCCGCCTGGGACGTGGCGCTGGATGCGGTCTGCACCGACTCCCTCACCCTCCTGACCGCGACCGATCTCCCCGCATGACCGCACGCAAGCGCTACTGGCTGATGAAGTCCGAACCGGACGCCTTCTCGATCGACGACCTGCAGCGGGTCGGCAGCGAACCCTGGAACGGGGTGCGCAACTACCAGGCGCGCAACTTCATGCGCGACGGCATGAAGCTCGGCGACGGCATCCTGTTCTATCACTCCAACTGCAAGGTGCCCGGCATCGTCGGCACGGCCACGGTGGCCAGCGCAGCATATCCGGACGTGACCCAGTTCGACCCCACCTCCGACTACCACGACCCCAAGGCCACCCGCGAACAGCCGCGCTGGTATCTGGTGGACGTCGCCTTCGAGCGCAAGCTCGCGCGCACCATCGCGCTGGACGAGATCAAGCAGCACGCCGATGCGCTCGGCGAAGGCTTCCCGCTGACCGCGCGCGGCAACCGCCTGTCGGTGTTCCCGGTCAGCGCCGCGCAGTGGAAGCTGCTGTTGGCGCTTGAGTAGTCGGGATTGGGGATTGGGCATTGGGGATTCGTCTCCTGCCCTGCCCGCCCTGTTTTTCACGAACCTCCAATCCCGAATCCCGAATCCCGAGCCCTTACCAATGTCCGAAAGCAAGCGCCTGGCCGCCGAAAAAGCCATCGAATACGTCGAAGACGGCATGATCGTCGGCGTCGGCACCGGCTCCACCGTGGCCTACTTCATCGACGCGCTGGGCCGCATCGGCCATCGCATCAAGGGTGCGGTGTCCAGCTCCGAGCAGAGCAGCGCGCGCCTGCGCCAGCACGGCATCGAGGTGCTGGAACTGAACCACACCGGCAACCTGTCGCTGTACGTGGACGGCGCCGACGAGTGCGATCCGAACCGCTGCCTGATCAAGGGCGGCGGCGCCGCGCTGACCCGCGAGAAGATCATCGCCGAGGCCAGCGAGCGCTTCGTCTGCATCATCGACCCGAGCAAGCAGGTGCAGACGCTGGGCGCCTTCCCGCTGCCGATCGAGGTGATCCCGATGGCGCGCAGCCTGGTCGCGCGCGAGATCCTGGCGCGCACCGGCGGCCAGCCGGTCTGGCGCGACGGCGTGGTCACCGACAACGGCAACGTGGTGCTCGACGTACACAACCTCGGCATCACCGATCCGGTGGCGCTGGAGCGCGAACTGAACCAGATCCCCGGCGTGGTCTGCGTCGGCCTGTTCGCGCGCCGCCCGGCCGACGTGGTGATCGTCGGTGGCGAGCCGCCGCGCGTCCTGTAGGACGCGCGGGGATTCGGGATTGGGGGATTGGGATTCGCAAAAGCCGAAAGCACCTCCGGCCGCAGCTCCCCGCTCTTACGAATCCCCAATCCCCAATCCCCAATCCCCAATCCCGGCTCTATTGACTCGCCACCCACCATGCAACAAGGTGCGCGCTGATCCCACCTTCCCCGGCACCGCCATGTCCCTGTTCCGCGCCCTGTTCGTCCTCGTCCTGCTGACCCTCAGCGGCTGCGCCAGCGCCGGCAGCCATTGGGTGGAACTGGCCGGGCACCGCTACCAGGTCGAGCTGGCCCAGGACGATGCGACCCGCGCGCGCGGGCTGATGTTCCGCGACCAGATGGACGCCGACCACGGCATGCTGTTCATCCACGACCGCGAGGAACCGCAGGCGTACTGGATGAAGAACACCAAGATCGCGCTGGACATCCTGTACTTCGACACCCAGCGCAAGCTGGTGGCGCAGCAGCGCGACGTGCCGCCGTGCTCGGCAGGCAACGCCTGCCCGCCGTATCCCAGCAACGCACCGGCGCGCTACGTGCTGGAACTCAACGCCGGCCAGGCCGCGCAACTCAAGCTGCAGGACGGCGCCGAACTGAGCTTCGGCCCGGGCATCCCCAAGGCCCGCTGAGCCGCGCCGGCGTCGGGAAAAGCGCCGCCGCTGTGGCGCTGAACCCGACACCGCTGTCGGGAACCCCCGGACTTGATCGCGTCGCACTTTGCGGCCAGTCTTGGGCCATGGTCGACCGACTGACATTGCCGAGCTGGAACACCCTGGCCGCGCTGGACGACGATGCGCTGCCGCTGCTGGCCACCGCGCTGCTGATCGCCCGCGACGAGTATCCGGAACTGGATGCCGAGCACTACGACACGCTGGCGCAGAACCACGCCGAGCACCTGCGCCACGAAGTGGCGATGATCGAGCCGTGGCCGCTGAAGATGGCCGCGATCAACCGCCACCTGTTCGAAGAACTCGGCTACAGCGGCAACCACGACGAGTACTACGACCCGCGCAACAGCTACATGAACGAGGTCTTCGAGCGCCGCCTCGGCAATCCGATCTCGCTGGCGCTGGTGCAGATGGAAGTGGCGCGGCGGCTGGACATCCCGCTCGACGGCGTGTCCTTCCCCGGGCACTTCCTGGTGCGCCTGCCGGTGGACGACGGCCTGCTGGTGATGGACCCGTTCAACGGCGGCCGCCCGCTGGCGGTGGAAGAACTGCGCGAACGCGCGCGTCCGCACCTGGGCGGCGAGACCCCGGACGATCGCGCGCTGCTGCAGATCCTGGACCCGGCGCCGCACCGCGCGATCCTGACCCGGGTGCTGCGCAACCTGCACGGCGTCTACGCCGAACGCGACGAATGGGACCGCGCCGCACGCAGCGCCGACCGCGTGCTCAAACTGATGCCCGACCAGCCCGAAGCCCTGCGCGACCGCGGCCTGGCCTACCTGCAGATGGACTACGTCCCCGGCGCGCGCCGCGACCTGGGCCGCTACCTGCAACTGAACCCGGAAGCCAACGACGTGCTGCCGATCCGCGAACGCCTGGTGGAACTGAGCGCGCGCGCGCAGCGGATGCATTGAGGGCCGGGATTGGGGATTTGGGATTCGCAAAAGCCGGTTCGGCGGTGGCTGCGGATTCGCCGCGTCCTGTGGGACGGTTCAACTCCGACCTGCTTTATCGGCATGCGCCGGAACTAAAGCCACTCCTACAGGCCGAAGCAATCACCGGATAACCGCCAAGGCCGCTTTTGCGAATCCCCAATCCCGACTCCCCAATCCCGGCCTTCAGTCCATCTCCACCATCTCGAAATCGTCCTTGGTCACGCCGCAGTCCGGGCAGGTCCAGGTGTCGGGGACGTCTTCCCAGCGGGTGCCGGGGGCGATGCCCTCTTCCGGCAGGCCGTCGATTTCCTTGTAGATGAAGCCGCAGACGACGCACATCCAGGCGCGGTAGGTGGTGGCAGTGGCATCGCTCATTGGATAATCGCGGGTCTACGGGCCGAACGGAGGGGCATTGTCCCACCCTCGCCCGCGCACCGGAAGGCTCCTCCATGAATGCATCACCGCCGCCCCGCGGCGTCTACCTGATCACGCCCGACGAGGCCGACGGCGCACGCCTGCTGGCGCGCGTGGCGCCGCTGCTCGGCTACGGCCCGACCTGGCTGCAGTACCGCAACAAGCGCGCCAACGCGGCGCAGCGCCTGGCCCAGGCGACGGCGCTGCAGGCACTGTGCGCGCAGGCCGGGGTGCCGCTGATCGTCAACGACGATGTAGCCCTGGCGCAGGCGGTCGGCGCCGCCGGCGTGCACTTGGGCGAAGACGACGGCGACCTGGCTACCGCACGCGCAGCGCTTGGTGCCGACGCACTGATCGGCGCCTCGTGCTACGACGACCTCGCCCTGGCCCGCGCCGCCGCTGCGACCGGCGCCAGCTATGTCGCCTTCGGCGCGTTCTTTCCCACCCGCAGCAAAGTGACCACGCGCCGCGCCGACCCCGGCCTGCTGCGCGATGCCGCGGCGTTGGGATTGCCGCGGGTAGCGATCGGCGGGGTGAGCCCCGACAACGGCCGCGCCCTGGTCGCCGCCGGCGCCGACCTGCTGGCGGTGATCAGCGGCGTGTTCGACGCAGAGGATCCGCGCGCAGCCCTGGCTGCGTACCGCGCCTGCTTCGACTGAGCCGCGGCTGTTCCTTCTCCCATCGGGAGAAGGTGCCCCGCAGGGCCGGATGAGGGTACGGGCGCAGCCTCGTGCCCCAAACTCCGCGAGACGCTTCGCGCCGGACCCTCACCCCAACCCCTCTCCCGGTGGGAGAGGGGCTTAGGCCGTTCCTTCTCCCATCGGGAGAAGGTGCCCCGCAGGGGCGGATGAGGGTACGGGCGAAGCCTCGTGCGCCAAACTCCGCGAGACGCTTCGCGCCTTACCCTCACCCCAACCCCTCTCCCGGTGGGAGAGGGGCTTTGACTCTTCCCTTCTCCCATCGGGAGAAGGTGGCCCGCAGGGCCGGATGAGGGTACGGGCGAAGCCTCGTGCATCCAACTCGGTGAGGCGCTTGGCGCACGTACCCTCCCCCCAACCCCTCTCCCGGGGGGAGAGGGGCTTTAGAACCATGCGCGCTCAGAAGTCGTAGCTCAGCGTCACCCGGGCCGAGCGCGGCGCTTGGTAGGCCACCGCCTGGTTCCATAGCGGATTGACTTCGCCCGGGTTCAATTCGGAGAACGGATAGACGTTGGTCACCGTCTGCCGGTTGGTGACGTTGAACACGTCCAGGCTCAGCGCCAGTTTGCCTTCGGCGAACTTCGGCTTGTAGGTCAGGCCCAGGTCGAGCTGCGCCACCCAGCTCAGGTTGCCGTGCGATCCCGGCGGCGACGCTTCGCCGGTGCCGGTGGCCGGGTTGTAGCAGAAGTGGTACGGGCCGCCGGTGATACTGGGATTGGCGTAGCCCGCCGGGTCGCGGTCGCCGGCGTCGTAGTTGCTGCCGTAGTAATAGCCCAGGCACGGCCGTGGCGCGCCGGAAATCAGGCTCAGGTTCGCGGAGGTGCCCCACTCCTCGCTCAGCTGATAGAAGCCGTACGCCTTCAGCTGATGGCGGCGGTCGTTGGACTGGTTGCCGTTGAAGTTCTCCATCAGCGCCGCGTGGTCCCAGCTCTGCGTGGTCGAGGTCGCCGCCTGGCCCCGGTAGCTGCCCAGCGCGCCGCCGGTGCGCCACAGGTCCGAACGCAACTGGCCTTCGGTGGTGCCGTAGCTGTGCGACCACACGTAGCTGATCTTGGTATACCAGTGGCCGTCGAACGGACGCTCCAGATTGAATTCAAGCGCCGAATAGCGGCGCTTGAATTCGGGGTAGCCGCCCTGCTCGCGGGTCACGGTCAACGCGTGCACCTGGCCGTCGGTACCGACCACTCGATAGGTATTGGTCTTGCCCGGATTGACCAGCGCCGCGCTGGCGTTCTTGGTCCAGTCGATGTCCACGCCCGCCGCGGCCGCCGCCGCCACCAGGCCTGCGTTGGAGTTGTCGAGGTTGGTGTCATCGATGCCGTCGTTGAGCCGGCGGTGGGTGCCGCGCACGCCGAACACCCAGTCGTTCGGCAACACCGTGGTGAAGCCGAGGATGAGCTCGTCCTGGTTCTCGCCCTTGATGTCCTCGACCACGGCGGTGCGCACGTCGGCGAGCCGGCCGAAGCGCGAGTTGGCCGACACCGGCGGCGCCAGCTGGGTGGCCAGGATCGGCGTGCCGTCGGCGTTGATGCCGCTGTAGGTGTAGTAGGTGCTGGTGGACACCGCGGGGGTGAACAGGCCGGCCGGCGACAGCGGCAGGCCGAGGTAGTAGCGGCCGATGTTGCCGTACACCTTCAGGCTGGAATCGCCGTGGACGTCCCAGCTGAAGCCCAGCCGCGGCGCCCACTGGTTCTTCAGCTCGATGTAGGCCTGGCCGAACGGGGTGTAGTTGGTGAAGCTGTCGTTGCGCACGCCGAGCGAGAGCATCAATCTGTCGGTGGCCTGCCAATGGTCTTCGACGTAGTACGCGGTCTGCTTGGCGTCGTAGGAATACAGGTTGGTGGCGATGTCCTTGGTGACGTAGTAGCCGGTGCTGCCGTAGGTGGGATCAGCCAAGCCGGGGCTCGGCACGCCGATACTGCCGTCCTCGGCCACCGAGGTGCTGACCTTGCCGCCGCTGTTCAGGCCGTACGGCTCCGTCGTGTATCCATAAGTCCAACCATAGCCGGGGCCGGAACTGTACGTGCCGATGTTGATCGCCTCGCTCTTCTGGTTGTCGATGCCGGCGTCGATGCTGTGCGCGCCGAGCCGCCAGTTGAGGTTGAGGCGGAGGTTGTCCTTCTTGTACTCGCGGTCCGGATCGGTGATCGAAACGACGCGCTGCTCGTTGCTGATCGGCGTTGCGCCGACGTACGCAGGGTTCTGGTTGTCGACGCTGTTGAGGAATGGGCCGTTGCCGGCGTCGTAGCCGATCGCGGTGAGCTTGTCGGGCAGGCGCTCCTTGCCGTACAGCGCGGTCAAGGTGAAGTTGTCGCCGAAATAACCGGTGTACTTGCCCAGGAACAGGGTCGGGCCGAACTCGTTCTTCGCTTCGCGGCCAACATAGCTGCCGACCTCGCGATTGACGTAGTCGTAGCCGTAGATGGTGCCGTTGGTGCGCGCCTTGTCTTGCGCGCCGGTGAATTCGAGCAGGTGGTTGTCGCTGATCTGCCAGTCGATCTTGGCGTAGGCGCGGGTCTGCTTGTAGTCGTAGCGGGTCCACGGCGAACCGGAGATGCCGCCGGAGGTAACGCGCGCGTCGGCGACGCGGGTGCCGCTGGAATCGACCTGCTCCAGCGCCAGGAAAAAGAACAGCCGGTCCGGCACCAGCGGGCCGCCGAGGTAGGCGCTGTAGGTGGTCTGGTCGGCGGTGGTTTCGCTCAGCGGCATGTAGTTGCCGGCGGTGTATTTGGTATTGCTCGGACTCGGATCCCAGTACACGCTGTCCTTGCGGAAATACAGGTCGCTCTGCCGGGCGCTGAGGCTGTCCGGCTGCCAGATCACCGCCGCGCCGAAGTGCCAGTCGTTGCTGCCGCGTTTGCCGACCTGGCTGATCACGCCGCCGTTGGAACGACCGTATTGCGCGCCGTAGCCGCCGGTGAAGATTTCCTGCTGGTCGATCGCGCCGTACGGCAGGGTCAGTCCGCCCAGGCTGCTGGCCGGGTCGGTGGTGTTGAAGCCGTTGAGGTAATAGGCGTTCTCGCTCGCCGCCGAGCCGCCGAAGCTGGCCAGCGAACCGCCGAGCGGGCCGTTGTCGTAGCCGCCGCTGTTGGCGACCACGCCCGGCGCCAGCAAGGCGATGGCCTCGGCGCTGCGGCCCAGCGGCAGCACCGCCAGTTGCTCGGCGGTGATCACGGTGCGGCTGTCGACGCTGGCCACGTCGATCCTGGCCACGTTGCCGGCCACCACGTTCACCGCATCCAGCGTCTGCGCTGGGCCGCCGAAGCCGACTTCGGTGCCGGCGCCGACCACCAGGCTGATGTTCTCGCGCGTCTCCACCACCTGGCCGTCGCGCTTGAGCGTGACCGTGTAGGTGCCCAGCGGCAGATTGCCCTGCGCGTAGCGGCCGCGTTCGTCCACCTTGACCTCGCGGCTGAAGCCGCTGGTGTTGGTGATCAGCACGCTGCTCTCGCCGGCGCCGGGCGGCACGCTGCCGACGATGCTGCCGGTGGTGGACTGCGCATAGCCATTGCCGGCGGCAAGCGCCAACGCGAGCGCCAAGGCGCTCTTGCGGATCGTACGGTGCATGCTCTCTCCCCAAAGATGAAGATCGTTGGCAACCCAACGAAAAATGCAGGTGCGACGCCAATGGCCGATGGCGCGCCCCGCGAACCCTGTGCAAACTCCGCCCACCGCACGGCCACTCGCTGTCGGCGATCGGGCCGTGCGCCCCTGGACGTTCCGATACTAGGCAGCGGATCACACGGCGGAGCCGGTCGCGGCGGGTAGGTGCGCGGCGGGCGGGTAGGTACGCGGCCCAAGCCCGGGCGACATGGCACGTGCAGGCGGCAGCCGCGACAATAGGCGGCATCGCTCCACGCCCGGCCCACCGGCCCGGCCAGCCCGCCAAGGATTCCGACCCATGCACCATGCCCGCTCGCACGCCCTCTTCGCCCAGGCGCAATCGCTGATCCCCGGCGGCGTCAACTCGCCGGTCCGCGCCTTCAAGTCGGTGGGCGGCGAACCGTTCTTCGTGCAGCGCGCCGACGGCCCCTACCTGTACGACGTGGACGGCAACCGCTACATCGACTACGTCGGCTCGTGGGGCCCGATGATCGCCGGGCACAACCACCCGGCGGTGCGCGAGGCGGTGCAGCGCGCGATCGGCGACGGCCTGTCGTTCGGCGCGCCGTGCCCGGCCGAGGTGACGATGGCCGAAACCATCACCCGCCTGGTGCCCTCGTGCGAGATGGTGCGCATGGTCAACTCCGGTACCGAGGCCACCCTGTCGGCGGTGCGCCTGGCGCGCGGCGCCACCGGGCGCAGCCGCATCGTCAAGTTCGAAGGCTGCTACCACGGCCACGGCGACTCGTTCCTGGTCAAGGCCGGCAGCGGCATGCTGACCCTGGGCGTGCCGACCTCGCCGGGCGTGCCGGCGGGCCTGAGCGAACTCACCGCCACGCTGAGCTACAACGACTTCGAAGGGGCTACCGCCCTGTTCGACGAGATCGGCAGCGAGATCGCCGCGGTCATCATCGAGCCGGTGGTCGGCAACGCCAATTGCATCCCGCCGCGCGAAGGCTACCTGCAGCACCTGCGTGCGCTGTGCACGCGGCACGGCGCGCTGCTCATCTTCGACGAGGTGATGACCGGCTTCCGTGTCGCCCCGGGCGGCGCCCAGGCACACTACGGCGTGGTGCCGGACCTGACCACCTTCGGCAAGATCATCGGCGGCGGCATGCCGGTCGGCGCCTACGGCGGCCGCGCCGAGCTGATGCGGCAGATCGCCCCGTCCGGGCCGATCTACCAGGCCGGCACGCTCAGCGGCAATCCGGTGGCGATGGCGGCCGGCCTGGCGATGCTGGAGCTGGTGCAGGCGCCGGGCTTCCACCAGCGCCTGGATGCGGCCACCGCCGCGCTGTGCGCCGGGCTGGAACAGGCCGCCGCCGGCGCCGGCGTGGCGGTCACCACCAATCGGGTCGGGGCGATGTTCGGACTGTTCTTCACCTCACAGAAAGTCGAAACCTACGCCCAGGCCACCGCCTGCGACACCGCCGCGTTCAACCGCTTCTTCCACGCCATGCTGGAGCGCGGCGTGTTCCTGGCGCCGTCGGCGTACGAGGCCGGCTTCCTGTCCAGCGCGCACGACCAAGGCGTGCTGGAGGCCACGCTGGCCGCGGCGCGCGAGGCATTTGGCGTGGTCGCCGCCGGCTGAACGGAAACTGAGCAGCCGGTCGCGACTTTGCTTTTGTCGCGGCCGTGTCATAAGTTCAACGTTCACGGCCAACGGACGGCATCAGGGCGGGGGCCCGTGGAATCGGCGCCGCACCCGAGCTTTCCGCGATCTGCGCGGCAAGCCGGCACGCGTCCGACTCCGTACCGTCACCCGAACCGCCAGAGGGCGCGAGGGCGACCGCTGCAGACACTCATGGCGACATGCTCAAGCCTGTCACGCTGTTGAATCCGCGTTTTCCTGCGGCCGTGCACGACAGTCCCGCCATGCCCGACTGGGTGCTGGCCGACAAACTGGCGCCGCCGCGCTCGCGCGTGGCCGCTGTGCCGCGCGAGGCCTTGCTGCAGCACCTGGACCGCGCCGCCGAGCTGCCGCTGACCCTGTTGCTGGCGCCGCCCGGCTTCGGCAAGACCACCTTGCTCGGGCAATGGCACCAGCGCCTGCGCGAGCGCGGCGAGACCGCTGTGGCGTGGCTGTCGCTGGACGAGGACGACGCCGATCCAGGGCGTTTCCTCGCCTACCTGGCGCTGGCCGCACGCGGCGCCGGGATCGACCTCGGCGCGCCCTTGCAGGCCGCGCTGCAGCAGCAAGGCCAGGACCTGGAGGTGGCGTGCACCCTGCCGGTGCTGATCCGCGCGATCCGTGCCGCGCCGCGACGCCTGCTGGTGATCCTCGACGACTACGATCGCGGCCACGCCAGCGCGCTCGACGAGGTGGTGACGCGACTGGTCGAACACGCCGGCGGCCAATTGCACCTTTTGTTGGCGACACGGCGCGCGCCGGCGCTGCCGCTGGCGCGCTGGGCGCTGCAAGGCCAGCTGGAACGCATTGGCGCGCGCGAACTCGCGCTGGACGACGCCGAGACGCTGGCACTGCTGGGACCGCAGGTGCCGGCGGCGATGGCGCGCCAGCTGCGCCGGCAGACCGAAGGCTGGGCGGTCGCGCTGCAATTGGCCGGGCTATGGCTGAGCGGCGACGAACGCCGTCGCGACGATCTGGGCCGGTTCTCCGGACGCACCGCCGAGCTGGCCGCGTATCTGGCCGAACAGGTGCTCAACGACCTGGATCCGGCCTTGCGCGCGTTGCTGCTGCAGCTCTCGCCGCTGGAACGGTTCAACGCCGCGCTCGCCGACGCGGTGCGCGAGCGCGACGACAGCGGCCGCCTGCTGGAGCGCCTGGCGCACTTCCAGGGCCTGCTGGTGGCGCTGGACGGCGAGCACGAATGGTTTCGCTTCCATCCGCTGTTCGCCGATTATCTGTCCCAGCAGTTGGAGCGCGACACGCCCGGACTGGCGCCGCAATTGCACCGGCGCGCCGCGCAATGGTTCGACGCGCACGGACAGTTGCCCGAAGCGGTGCGGCATGCGGTGCGCGGCGGCGCGATCGACAGCGCCGCCGACTGCATCGCCCGCGCCGGCACCTGGCAGTTGCTGCTGCGCCACGGCACCGCCCCCATCCGCGCGCTGCTGCGCCGCTTCCCGCGCAGCAGCATCGGCGAGCGGCCGGCGCTGAACCTGACCCAGGCCTACCTGCACATGAAGCTGGGCGAGTTCGCGCACGCGCAGACCCTGCTGGAACGCTTCCGCGATTTTCCCGAGCAGGTGCGCGCGCCATTCGAGCGCGACTACACGGTGGTGGTGGCGTTGCTGCGCGACCTGCTCGACCAGGTCTGCGCCAACCCGCGCGGACTGGCGCAGATCGCCGCGCAGGCGGCGGCGTTGGACGAGGACGACAGCCTGGGCCGCGGCACGCTGTGGTGCATCTGCGCCACCACCGCATTGGGCCGCGCCGATTTCGCCGGCGCCGAGCGCTATGCGCAACTGGCCGGCAGCGCGATGCAGGCCAGTGGCAGCGAGGTCGGCGCCAGCTATGCGCTGATCCACCTGGCGCAGAGCCACTACTACCGTGGCCAACTGGAGCGGGCCGAAGCCACCTGCCGCCAGGCGCTGGCCATCGCCCAGCGCCAGCAGCAGCTCGATCCCACCTTGCAGGCGGTGGGCCAGTGCCTGCTGGCGCAGCTGCAATGCGAGCACGGCCGCTACGACGAAGCCGCCGACTGCCTGCAACCGGCGCTGGGTTTCCTGGAGCAGCACGACGGCTGGCTGGACATCTATGCCGCCGGCTACGAGACCGCGCTGGTGCTGGCGCGACAACACGACCGCAGCGGCCGCGCCGCGCTGGACCTGCTCGACCATATCGACCGCATCGCGCACGCGCGGCACCTGGGCCGGCTCGCCGACCTGGCGCTGGCCTGGCGGCTGCACGTGCTGCTCGACCAGCCGCCGTCGCCGGCGATCGACGTGCTGGTCGCGCGCACCGGCGGCGAAGCGCGGTTCGCGCACGCGCTGGGCCAGCCGCAGGACTGGCGCTTCCTCGCCGCGCTCGGCTTCGCCCTGGCCCGCTGGCACCGCCTGGGCGGACGCACCCGCGCCGCGCTGGCGGTACTGCAAGGCGTGGAGGCGGCCTGCATGGCCGCCGACAATCAGGTGCAGCTGGCGCGGGTGCGCGCGCGCATCGCGCTGGTGCTGCACGACCGCGGCGAATCCGCCGCCGCCCTGCCCTATCTGCGCCACACGCTGCAGCACGTGGCCAGCACCCAGGCCTGGCAATGCCTGCTGGAACTGGGCGTGCCGGGCAAGGCGCTGCTGCGCATGGCGCGCCAGCAGGATCCGCAGGCCGCGCCGAACACCACGCTGGCGATGACCATCCAGGCGCTGCTGGACAAGCTGCGCCACGACCAGGACAGCGGCGCCGACCTGTTCAGCGAACGCGAACTGGAAGTGCTGGCGCTGCTGGCGCAGGGCGACGCGAACAAGCAGATCGCGCGACGCCTGGCGCTGTCGGAAAACACGGTCAAGTTCCACCTGAAGAACCTGTACCGCAAACTGGAAGCCAGCACCCGCGAAGCAGCACTGGCCAGCGCGCTGCAACGCGGCCTGCTGCAGCGCATGGCGCCGCCGGATGCCGCACTGGACTGAGTGCGATCCCGCAATCGCGAGAGTCCTCGCGATCCTGTAGGAGCGGCTTCAGCCGCGACCGGGTTTTACCGGGAAAGCCCGGTCGCGCCTGAAGCCGCTCCTACAGGGGTATCGGCGCTGACGCAGGCCGAAGCCTGCGGCGCCATCATGTTCGAAAGGCGCTGCAGAGCGCTGATCGCCACCTGCAGCGCAACCGCGGCCGCTCAGCCGAACACGAACTTGCCCTTCATCATCGCCCAGTGCCCCGGGAACGAGCAGAAGAACGTGTAGTCGCCGCCCTTGGTGAGCTTGGCGGTGGAGAACTTGACCGTGTCCGACTGCCCGGCGCCGATCACCTTGGTGTGCGCGATGATCCGCGCATCGTTCTTCGGCAGGTAGTTGTCGGCCAGGCTGGAACTGGTGCCGGCATTGGCCACCGCCTGGAAGTCCGGTGTCTTGGCCAGCACCCAGTTGTGGCCCATCACCGCGGCGGTGAGCTTGCCGCTGTGCTTGAGTGTCAGCGCCACTTCGGTGCAGTCGGCGGCGACCTTGATCTGCGGCTGGTCGAAGGACATCTGGTCGGTGCCGGTGATGGTCACCGCGCAGGTCTTGGCCCAGGCCGCCGGCGCGAACGCGAGCGCGGCGAGGACCAGTAAGGGGGACAGCGACTTCGCTTTCAAGACGGACTCCTTGGCAATGGGGACGGCACAACACCGCAAACCTCGCCAGCATGCGCTACGCGCGCAGCGGCGTCGCCATGACTGTCTGCCTTTGCGCAAATGTTTGTCAACGACAAGCCCTCGTGCACTGCAGCATCCGGCGCAGGCAGCGCTAGGCGTTGCGGAAGAATCCGTGCAACGGATCGTGCAGCGCCATCCGTGGCGCAGGTACCGGCAGCGGCCCGCGCTGGCCGGCCGCCACCTGCGCGAACGCGCGCTTGAACCGCGCCATCTCCGCCGCGGTACCGATGGTGATGCGCGAACGGTTCGGCCACAACGCCCAGCTGCGGCCGACGAACACGCCCCAGGTCGCCATCGCGTCCATGAACTCCTGCGCCGGGCGCTTCACGTCGAGCATGAAGCAATTGCTTTCCGACGCCGTGCACGCATGGCCCTGCGCGCCGAGCCAGCGCACCACGTCGTTGCGGATGGCGCTGTTGAGCGCGCGCCGCTGCGGCACCAGCGCCGGATCGCGCAGGCTGGCCAGGCCGGCGGCGACCGCGGTCACCGGCAGGCTGTTGACGCTGTAGAACTTCAGCTTGGCCAACAGCTCCGGCCGCGCCACCGCATAGCCCAGGCGAATGCCGGCCATGCCGTAGAGCTTGGAGAAGGTGCGCAGCACGATCACGTCGTCGTCGTCGCCGGCGGCGACGCGATCGACCATGCTGCTGGCGCTGTCGGAAAAATGCAGATATGCCTCGTCGACCACCAGCACGCTGCCCTTGGGCTTGTGCGCCAGCGCGTAGTCCAGGTCCTTGCGCGCGGTCACCGAACCGGTGGGATTGTTCGGGTTGCAGATGTAGATCACCCCGGCGTTGGCGTCGGCGGCGCACATCGCCTGCACGTCGTGCGCGTCGTCCTTGCGCAGCGGCACCTTGATCACCTTGGCGCCGTTGCGCGCAGCGGCGCGCCAGCCGGATTCGAAGGTGGGATCGGCGGTGACCAGCGACGCGCTGGGCGAGGTGAACGCCAGCATGGTGTAGTCCAGCGGCTCGGTGGAACCGGCGTAGGCCATCAGGTGATCGATGCCCACGCCGAGCTGGTCGGCAAGGGTCTGCAGCAATTCCAGTTGCAGCTCGCCCAGGTAGCGGCCGCCGCTGGATGCGATCGCCGCGATCGCGCGCTGCGCGGCCGGCGACGGGCCACCGGGATATTCGTTGGCGTTGATCAGCACCGGCGCCAGTTCGGCATTGGTCGCCTGCGCCGTGGCGGGCGCGGCCTGCGCCAGCCACGGCGCGCCGAAACCGGCCGCGGCGACCAGCGCCGAGTCCTTGAGGAACGTGCGGCGCGAACGCGACGGCTGCTGCATGACGGACTCCTTGGAAAACAGGGCGAAGAACCTACGGACGCACCGCGACCACTTCGATCTCGATGCGGTACAGCGGATTGCCCAGCGCGGCGATCTGGAACGCCGAGCGCGACGGCAGGTTGGGCTGCGCGGGCGTGCCGAAGAACTGCCGGTAGCCCTCCATGAAACCGGCGAAATCCATCTTCCCGTCCAGCGCCGGATCGCCGACCAGGAACGCCTGCATCTTGACCACGTCGCGCATGCCCAGGCCCATGCCTTGCAGCTGCGCCTCGATCTGCGACAGCACGCTGACGGTCTGCGCCTTGGTATCGCCGTAGGCGGCAGGCGAATCCTTCGGCGCGCTCGCATCGATCGGCCGCGGCACCGCGCCGCTGAGATAGACCGTGGTCTTGCCGGCCGGGATCTCTACCGCCGCGGAAATCGGAAAATCGCTGTTGGGAATCTTGTGACGCACGATCTCGGCGGCGCCGGCCAGGGCGGGCAACCACAGCGCCGCGCAAAGGCCGGCACGGAGCGAGCGGGAAACGAACGAACGGCGCATGTGGAATTCCTCGCGATCGGAAAAGGGAATGAAACGGTACCGGCTCAGTGCCGCAGCGTGCGCACCTCGTCGGCGCTGAGCTTGCCGGGATAGTCGTTGCCGAACTGGCTGCGCACGTAGTGCACGACCTCGGCGACCTGCTGATCGTTGAGCATGCCGGCGAAGCCGGGCATGCCGCCACGGCCGTCGAGCACCATCATCGCCACATACGGCGCCGCGGCCACCTTGGGGTTGCCGGCCAGCGCCGGATACTCGCCGCCGCCGCGCGCGCCCTGCCCGCCGGGCATGTGGCAGCTCTGGCAGATCGCCGCGTACACGGTGGCGCCGGAGGCGGTGGCGAACGCGGCCTGCGGGTACAGCGGCGTGGCATCGGAACTCTGCGCCGCGGCCGGGCCGATCGCCGGCGGCAGCATCAGTGCCAGCACCCCGGCGGCGACCGCCGCGGCGAGCACCCAATGACGATCGAGCTTCATGCGCGGGCTCCATTGACGACGCGGCGATGCAGGCGCTCGATCGCATCCAGCGCCGAGGTGATGGCCCCTTCCTGCCAGGCCGGAATGTACGAGGCGTGTTCGCCGGCGAGTGCGATGCGGCCATCGATCTGGCACAGGTTTTCGTAATGCTCGGTGCGCGCGGCGTCGCTCCACATGCCGAAGCAGCCATGGGTGAACGGCACCCGGTGCCAGCCCACGGCGATGCCGTTGTCGAATTCGCGCGGATACTGCGGATGTAAGTGCGTGCCGTACTCCACCGCCTTGGCCACGCGCTGCTGCGGCGTCATCGAGGTGAACTCGAACGCCTCCAGCCCCCACACGTAGGCGCCGAGCAGCACGCCCTTGCCGGCGCTCTGGAAACCGGTGCTCGGATAGCTGATCAGGGTGATCGGCAGGTCGGTGTAGCTGATGCCGCCGTAGATCGCCTCGTCCTCTTCCCAGAAACGGCGCTTGAACTGCAGCCCCACCTTCACCGACGCCGCATACGGCACCTGGCCGATCGCGGTGGCCATCTTCTCGCCTACCGCGAGCGGAATGCGGCTGAGGATCGACAGCGGGATCGTGCACACGCACCAATCGGCTTTCGCCAGTTGCTCGGCGCCGTTGCCGTCCTGGTAGGCGACGCTGACCCCGTGCGCGTCCTGGTCGATGCGGGTGACCCGCGCGTTGTAGCGGATCGCGTCGCCGAGTTCGCGCGCGAACGCCTTGCCGATCTGGTCCATGCCGCCGACCGGCTGGAACATCGCGGTCTGCATTTCGTAGTTGTTGCCCGCCGCCAGCGTGGCCCACAGCCGCGAGCGCAGGATGTCCTGAGTGCTGAACGGTTCGGAGAATTGCGGCTTGCCGGACAGTCCGCCGCCGGGATATTTGGCGAAGCCGCGGCGTTCGCTGCTCTCGCGGCCTTTGACGTAGCCGAAGTCCTTGTCCAGCGCGCCCCAGTTGCGCAGCGACTCGAGCAGGATCTCCTGGTCCTCGCGCTGCACCTGCGCGTCCAGCGCGCCCTGCCGGGTGCTCTTGGCCAGCAGTTCGGCCACGTGCCCCTTGTAGTCGGCATCGATATCGCGGAAGCGCTGCGGCTTGCCGCCGAACCCGGCGCGGCTGTGCAGCAAGGCGTTGAAATTGACCTGCACGAACGGTTCCAGCGCCACCCCGAATTGCTTGCAGTAGGACAGCACCGCCTTGTGATGGTGCGGGATGCGCCACGGGCCGGGATTGAGGTACATGCCCTCGTCGAAGCCACAGTGCTGCTCGAAGCCGCCCAGCTCGGTGTAGCGATCGCCGCCGCGCAGCGTCCAGTTGCGGCCGCCGGGACGCGCGTTGTACTCGATCACCTGCACGCGATAGCCGGCCTTGCGCAGCTCGTAGGCGGCGGTCATCCCGGCCAGGCCGGCGCCGAGCACCAGCACCGAGGCGCCCTTGGCGTCGCCGTCCAGCCGCGGCACGCCGCCGAAGCGCGATTCGGCGGCCATGCCCAGGCTGTGCATCGCCTGGTACATCATCGCGCCGCCACCGGCCAGGCCGATCCTGGCGAGCAATTGGCGGCGGGTCATGGCGCCCCTGGTTGGTGCTTGCATCGTCGATATCGCCTCACGGATTGCGGATCGACCATAGCCGCCGCGACGGCGGCGCAGGCCGCGTGCGGCGGGTAGGTCGCGATGGAGCGGGTAGGGCCACGGATGGCGCGGCATTGCGCGGGCGAGCACTCCGCTGGTGGACCTACCCTCACCCCAACCCCTCTCCCGGGGGAGAGGGGCTCGAGCGCGGCTTAGCGCAGCTCAGAAGCGGTAGGTCAGCTTGGCGTAGTAGCGCGCGCCGAAATAGCCGACCGGGCTGCCGGTCAGGTACGGCGAGTTGTAGTAGCTGAGATAGTTCTTCTCCAGGTAGTCGTACGCCGCTGCCGGCACCTTGTCGGGGTATTTGTTGAACACGTTGTCGCCGCCGACGCTGACGGTCAGCTGCTCGGTAGGCCGGAACGTCAGTTCGACATTGGTCAGCGCCATCGTGCCGATCTTGTGCTTGTAGTACGGCGCACCGTTGACGTCGACCACGTCGAGCTGGCTCAGCACGCTGTCGGGGAAGATGTCGCCGTTCCACTCGTCGTACGGCGCCACCAGTTGGTATTGCGGGCCGTAGACCGCCTCGGTCACGCGCAGGCTGAACTTGCCGACGTTGAACGTGGCGCCCAGGTTGACCCGGTACTTGGGCGCGTTGTTCTCCAGATTGATCAGCGTCGCCGCGCTGTACATGGTGGCGCCGCCGAGCACCTCCGGCGCCGGTTTGGCGCTGAGCACTTCGGTCTTGTTGTAGTTGGCCGCCAGCATCCAGTCGATCGAGCCCCAGTCGAACTCGGTGATGTAGTTGGTCACCCAGTCCACGCCGGTGCTGCGGGTCTTCAGCGCATTGTTGAAGATCGCCACCGAGATGTCCTGCCGCGCGGTGGCGTCGAGCGAGCCGCCCGGCGCGGCCGGATCGATGCCGCCGAGGTAGCCGAAATCGACCAGCGCCTGGCCCAGCGCAGCGTTGTAGGCGGCGTCGGGCGTGCCGTCGCCGTTGGTGTCGCCCGGCTGGCCGGCCTTGGAATATTCGAAGGTGCCGACGCCGATGCGGTCGGAGATGGTGATGCGGTAGAAATCCAGCGTGCTGTCGAAGTTGGGCATCGGCCGGAACACGAAGCCGAGGCTGTAGTTGGTGCTGGTCTCCGGCTTCAGGCTGCCGAAGCCCAGCGCCGCCGCCGCCGCGCTGTTGGGCTGCAGGGTCGGGGTGGCGCTGGTCGGGCCGACCTGCACCGCCGAGTAGTAGCCTTCCTGCAGGGTCGGCGCGCGGAACCCGGTGCTGGCGGTGCCGCGTACCGCGAACGTGTCGGTGAGGTCGAAGCGCGTGGTCAGCTTGCCCACCACCTTGCTGCCGAAGTCGCTGTAGTCCTCGTAGCGCCCGGCCACATCGACCAGCCACTTCTCGGTCGGATTGAACACGACGTCGGCATACGCGGCGTAGCTGTGGCGGCTGTAGGAGCCGGTGTTGAACAACGGGTTGTAGCCGGGGAACGAGGACGCGCCGGCGCCGTAGTACGAGGTCGGATCGCCCGGATCGATGCCGTACTGGTCGCGGCGGTATTCGACGCCGGCGTTGAAGGTCAGCGGCTGCGACAGGCCGATGTCGAAATCGTGCGTGGCGTTGAAATTGGTGGTCCACTGGCTGGCCCAGAAACTGCCGTCGTAGAAGTCCTCCGGCGAGTAGCCGTAGTCCTGCCACAGGCTGAAATTCATCGAGTTCAGCGTGTACACGTCCATCTCGTTCTTGCCGTAGCTGCTGGAGAAATCCCAGGACCAATCGGCCAGCACGCCCTTCAGCCCGGCGCTCAGCTCGTAGTCGATCTCGTCGGAGGCCTCCGATGGATTGAAGCCCAACGGATACTTGTGGCTGACCTCGCCGCTCGCCGGATCGACGTAGCCGCCGTCCTGGCTGGGACGGCGGTAGTTCTCCTCCGACTGCGCGGTCTTCTTGCCGTAGCTGCCGAACGCGTAGAACTCCAGGGTGTCGCTGAGCACCACACCCGAATTGAAGAACAGCGCCTTGCGGTGCACTTCCGGCGGATTGAGCCAGGCGTTGACGTTGGGGAAGCGCCCGTTGAGGGTCATACCCTCGACGTCGTCGGCCAGGAAATCGGCCATGTCCGGATTCACCGCCGAGCAGTCGGCGTAGTTGGCCACGCAGTCGGCGTAGCTGTACGAGCCGAGCCGGTATACGGTCTTGCGGTTCTCGACCTCGGCGCTGAGGCTGAAATACGCCGCGTCGCTGCCGAAGCCGATATTGGCACCCCACGCATCGGTGCCGCCGCCGCCATCCTTGTAGCCTGCGTAACCGGCGTCCACTTCGCCGCCGTCGTGGTTCTTCTTGAGGATGATGTTGATGACGCCGGCGATCGCGTCCGAACCGTACAGCGCCGCGGCGCCGTCGGTCAGCACTTCGACGTGATCGATCGCCGCGGCCGGGATGAACGACAGATCGGCCGAAGCCGCACCGGTGGTGGTGTTGACGTTGGAGGTGATGTGGCGGCGCTTGCCGTTGACCAGTACCAGCGTGTGGTTGGGCGACAGGTTGCGCAGGCTCGCGGTGAGCGTCTGGCTCGCCATGTCGTTGCCGGTCTGGTTGGCGTTGTACGACGGCACCTGGTTGGCGATGGCGTTGATCAGGTCGGGCGCGGCCGACTGCTTGAGCATGTCCGCGCTCACCAACTGGATTGGCGCCGGGCTGTCGGTCACCGCCATGTTGGTCTTGCGCGTGCCGGTGGAGATGACGGTGATCGCGTCCAGCGTCTTGGCCTCGCCACCCGGCTCTTCCGCCAGCGCCGGCAGCGCCTGCGCACCGGCCAGCAGCAGCGTCAGCGTGGCCAGCCCGTGGCCGTGACGTGCGTTGCGCAATCCCCTGCATACCGATTCCGCCAGACGATCGGCGTTCAAACGCTTGCTCATGTTCAAGACCCCCGAGATGACGTGGATGTGGCGCGGATGCGCACCGGCTCCCCGACCGGCGGCGCCGCGATCGCGGCGTGCAGGGACCATAGCCAGCGCACGACGCCGGGCGGCCGGATCCGACGGGTAGGTGCGCAGCGAGCGGGTGGGCGCGAGCGGGCAGGCATCACGGCGCGGGTAGTGGCGCTCATCGCCGCGGCGAGTGGGTTAATCTCGGCCGCCGACACTTCGGACCCGACCCATGCCCCATCCGCGCCGTTGCACGCAGCGCCAGACGCGGTGGCCGCGTTGATCCATCCTGTCCCGACATTGCTGCTGCTCGACTTCGACGGCGTGCTGGCGACCTACTCGCGGACGGCACGCATCGCACACCTGGCCGCCCACTGCGGCTGCGATTCGGCGCGGGTGCGAGAGGTCCTGTTCGCTTCCGGACTGGAAACCGCCTACGACAACGGCGACATCGCCACCGCCGCCTATCTGCACCGGTTAGGCGAAGGGTTGGGCGCGCATGTGGACGAAGCCGACTGGATCGCCGCACGCGTGGCCGGCAGTCGCGGCGATCCCGGCGTGATCGAACGCGTGCTGGCGCTGGCCGACAGGATCGACATCGGCATGCTGACCAACAACGGCGCACTGATGGCCCAGGCGATCCCGCAGATCGTGCCGACCCTGTTCCCGCTGCTGCGCGGGCGCGTGCTGTGCAGCGGCGCACTCGGCGGACGCAAACCGCAGGCCGAGGTCTACCGCCGCGCGCTCGACCATTTCGGCGTCGCCGCGCGGCAAGCGCTGTTCATCGACGACCTGTTCGTCAACGTCCGCGGCGCCCGCGCGATCGGCATGCCCGCCGAAACCGCCAGCGGCGCCCGCGCCCTACGCCGCGCACTTGCACGGCACGGGCTGACGTAAGCACCTCGCATACACGCAACAGACCAGCCATTGCTGCAGCTACGGCTGTTGCCGTTGCTGTTACGTGCCGTGCCGTTGTTTCTCAGCTGTTGTCCCCCGTGAGGCACAGCAAGCAGGGCGGGTAAAACCCCCGCAGGGGGCGACGCGCAGGATGCGCGTCGTTTTCGGCAGGCACATGGATGTGCCTTCCGAAAATTCCCGTCCTGCTTGCGGACCCGCGCGCAGCGCGGGTGTGCCGCCCGGGGGGTGTTTCTTTTGGTTACTTTGATCAGCCTTCGGCTGCTGTGAAGCGCTTCTTTGCACAAGCAAAGAAAAGTGACTCGCGCAAAGCGCGAAAGCTTTGCTGTTGATGTTGCTGTTGCCGAATCACCAACCAACCAACACCCCAAGTCATCCAACTCACCGCTTCCCGACATACTCCCGCAACGCCACCCGCAACCGCTTCAACCCCTCAGCCACTTCCTGATCCGTGATATTCAACGAAGGCACGAAGCGCAACACATCCGGCCCAGCCTGCAACGTCAACAACCCCTGCGCAGCGGCATGATCGAGGATCGCCCCAGCCTGCCCCGCATGCGCCTGATTCAGCACCGCGCCCAGCATCAAGCCACGCCCACGCACCTGCGAAAACAGCGCGAACTCATCGTTGAGCGCGGCCAGCCCCTGCCGCAGCGCCGCCGCCTGCCGCGACACGTTCGCCGCGATCGGCGCCGACCCCAGCTTGCGCAGCGCCACCCGCGCCACCGCCGCGGCCAGCGGATTGCCGCCGAAGGTACTGCCGTGCGCGCCGAACTGCATCGTCTCGGCCACCTTCGGCCCGGCCAGCAGCGCACCGATCGGAAAACCGCCGCCCAGCGCCTTGGCCAGCGTCACGATGTCCGGCGTCACCTCGTCCTGCCAGTGCGCGAACAGCGTGCCGGTGCGACCCATGCCGCACTGGATCTCGTCCAGCAACAGCAGCGCGCCATGGTGGTCGCACAGCGCGCGCACCCGCGCCAGGAAGCCCGGCGCGGCCGGCATCACCCCGCCCTCGCCCTGCACCGGCTCCAGCATCACCGCAGCCACGTCGCCGGCGGCCATCGCCGTTTCCAGCTGCACGATGTCGTTGAAATCCACATAGCGGAAGCCGCCAGGCAGCGGCTCGTAGCCTTCCTGGTACTTCGGCTGCGCGGTGGCGGTGACCGCGGCCAGGGTGCGGCCGTGGAAACTGCCACGGAAGGTGACGATGACCCGCCGGTCCGGCGCGCGGCCCTGGCTCGCTGCCCACTTGCGCACCAGCTTGATCGCCGCCTCGTTGGCCTCGCTGCCTGAGTTGCACAGGAACACCTTGCGTGCGAAGCGCGACGCAGCGACCAGTTCCTCGGCCAGGCGCAGCGGCGGCTCGCTGTAGAACACGTTGCTGGTGTGCCACAGCTTGCCGGCCTGCTCGAGCAGCGCCGCGGTCAGGTCCGGATCGTTGTGACCGAGCCCGCACACGGCGATGCCGGCGGACAGATCGATGTAGTCGCGGCCTTCGCTGTCCCACACCTTGGCGCCCTGGCCGCGCTCCAGCACCAGCTGGCGCGGGCGGTAGATCGGCAGGTAGTAGTGCTGGCCGAGGGCCATCAGATCCGCGGCAGAGGAAGCGGTCATCGAAAGGATTCCTGGGGGAGACAGCACACGAGTATAAGACCGCTGCGCGGCGTGGCGGCCGGCGCGAACGGACCCACGCGCGCAGCCGTCGCGGCGGCGCGCGGCCAGGAACACGAATCCACCAGCGCACTACCAGCCGCAGCAGGATCGATCGGGGGCGACGCTCGGCAGACGCCCCAGGTCCTTCGCCAGCGCGCGCAAGCACGCGCCCGCCGGAACAGGGCCGGGTTAGCATGCGCGGATGCGACTTTTCCTGGATCCCCAACTCGCCCCGGCGACCGAGCATGGCTGGCGGCGGCGCTGGTTCGACATCATCTATCGGCACGACACCCGGCCTTCGCGCAATTTCGATCTGCTGCTGGTCGCGGCGATCGTGGCCAGCGTCGCAGTGATCATGGCCGACAGCGTGCCGGCCCTGCATGCGCGCTACGCCGGCTCCATGTACGTGCTGGAATGGGCGTTCACTGCGCTGTTCACTGCCGAGTACGCGTTGCGACTGATGACGGTGAAGCGGCCGCTGCGCTATGCGCTGAGCTTCTGGGGCGTGATCGACCTGCTCTCGACCCTGCCCACCTACATCTCGTTCCTGCTGCCCGGCGCGCAGACGCTGTTGGTGGTGCGCGTGCTGCGGGTGCTGCGGCTGTTCCGCATCCTCAAGCTGACCCGCTACGTGGAGGAAAGCAGCCTGCTGGTCGACGCGCTATGGCGCAGCCGGCGCAAGGTGTTCGTGTTCCTGTTCACCGTGATCACCCTGGTGGTGATCTTCGGTGCGCTGATGTACGTGGTGGAAGGGCCGGCCAACGGCTTCACCAGCATCCCCACCGCCATGTACTGGGCGGTCGTGACCATGGCCACGGTCGGTTTCGGCGACATTGCGCCGCTCACGCCGCTGGGCCGCGCCATCACCTCGGTACTGATCCTGATCGGCTACAGCATCATCGCCGTGCCCACCGGCATCTATACCGCCGAGCTGGCCAACAGCCTGCGCGACGTCGAGCGCAGCCGCATGCCGGATCAACGCCGCTGCGCGCGCTGCGGCCTGCAAGGCCATGACCGCAGCGCCGGCTATTGCCGGGGCTGTGGCCAGGCGTTTCCCGATACCGCGCCCTGAGCCCTCACCAAACGCCGGTATTGGGCATCGATGCCCACGGCTCGGCCGGGGCCAGCGCCTCACCCTTCTGCAGCAGCTCGATCGAGATCAGGTCCGGGCTGCGCACGAAGGCCATGCGCCCGTCGCGCGGCGGGCGGTTGATGACGATGCCCTGCGCCTGCAGATGCGCACACAGCGCATAGATGTCGTCGACCTCGAACGCCAGGTGGCCGAAGTTGCGGGCGCTACCGTAGTCCTCGTCCGAGCCCCAGTTGTAGGTCAGCTCGACTTCGGCCTCCGGGTTCTGCGGCGCGCCGAAGTACACCAGGGTGAACTTGCCGGCTTCGTTCTCGATGCGCCGGGTCTCGCTCAGGCCCAGGCCCTCGGTGAAGAATTTGCTGGTCTTCTCCAGATCGTGGACGCGGATCATGGCATGCAGATATTTCATCGCGACAACTCCAATAGACGGGGGAAACGGGCAGGACCGCCACGATTTGCGGCCGCTGCCGCCACACGGGGCGCGACAGCGAAGTCCTTGCACATGCGCATAGGGTAGCGCTCGCGGCGTGCAGGCGTGGGCAAGCCGCCGGCACGGCCGCCGTGCACACGCCTTTCAGCGGAAGTAGCAGGCCTTCAACGGCAGCGTGGCCGCGCCGACCGCACTGGCGTCGGCCATCGCCGCAGCCGGCAGCAGCACCGGCAACGGCCGCGCCTGGCCGCGCCGCGGCTGGTTGTCGATGCGCAGCTGCGGGATCAGGCGCAGCGCCAGATCGCGCGGCAGGCGCCCGCCGAACACCACCGCCTGCGGATCGAAGACCGCACTGATCGCCGAGACGATCAGCGACAGGCCCGGCACCGCGCGCGCGATCCAGCGCTCGATCGTCGGCCAGGACGGATCGTAGGCCGCCACCAGCGCACTGACGTCGGCCAGCATCACCCCATCCTCGATCAACATCTGCCGCAGCAGCTCCAGCGTGCCGCGCTCCAGGCCCGGCCCCGGCAGCATGCCGGCGAACTCGCCGGCATTGCCGTGCGCACCACGCAGGACGGCGCCGTCGATCACCACGCCGCCGCCGAGACCGTAGCTGAAATACAGATAGGCGAAATCGCGGTACTGGCGACCGACACCGAGCAGGCTTTCGCCGACCGCGGCGACGCTGCCGTCGTTGTCCACCCACACCGGCAGGCCCAGCGCGTCGGCCAGCCAGTCGCCGATCGACAACTCGCCCAGCGCGCGCAGCGGATCGGGCGGGTTCATGCGCTCGGCACCCTCGACGAAGAACCCGGTCATCGCCACGCCCGCGCCCAGGCGCGGGCCGAGTCCGCGCCCGGCCGCGGCCAGCAGCGCCGCGTCGGCCTCGCGCACCTGCGCCAGCAAGGCCGCCGGCTCGGTCGAACGCAATCGGTGCTCGGCGGTGGCGCGGACCTGGCCGCTGAAATCCAGCAGCGCCAGCGACAACGCGTCGGTGGCGATCGAGTAGCCGACGGTGTGGCCGTACGCGGGATTGAGCGCGATCGCCGCACCCGGCTTGCCGCGGCCGCCATGCGCCAGCGAGGCGCCGATCAGCACCAGCCCGCGCTCGGCCAGGCCATCGATCAGGCGCACCGCCGATTGCACGGTCAATCCGGTGATGCGGCTGAGATCGGCGCGGGTGACGGTGCCGAACAGGCGCAGGCTGTCGAGCATGCGCCGCTCGTTGTCGCTCAGATCGGCATGCGTGGCATGGACGGAACGGGAAGCGCGCGGCAGCGAGACGGCGACGGGAGCGGGCATGAGCGAGGATCGGCGAAAGGTCGGGAAAGCATAGCGGGCAATGGTGAAATATTTAATTCACCCTTAGTTATTAAATTTCCGCCATCGCCATGGAACCTCGCCGCTGCGTGGAGTGGGCCAACGATCCAGAAGACCGCAGCGTTTCCGCATCAAACCTCCACGTTGCGCCCAATCCTCGGCCGCACATCCTGCAGAGAAATCAGCCCTGCCGCGACCAATGAAAGTTTCCAGTCTGCGGTCAGGTTCGGATCTGAAGCCCCTCCTGCAGCAGGCGGCGCGACGGACGCACTGTCGCTGCACCGGCCGGCGCCTGCCCCGCTCAATCCAGGAACAGATCCGGCAACAACGGCTGCGCCGGATCCAGCGCGTAGCCGGACAGGTCGATCACCCCGGCCGCGGCCAACACCTCGTCGTCGATCAGGAACTGCCCATGGAACCCGGCCGCGGTGCGCGTCAGCACCGCATGCGCCGCATCGGCCATGATCTCCGGACGCCGGCCATTGCCCGCATCGACGCCTGGGATCATGTTCAGCGCTTCGGTGGCGATCAGCGTGCGCGGCCACAGCGCATTGACCGCCACGCCCTGCGGGCCGAATTCGCCGGCCAGGCCCAGGGTCACGAAGCTCATGCCCATCTTCGCCAGCGTGTAGCCGGTATGCGGCGCCCACCATTTCGGATCCAGCGACGGCGGCGGCGCCAGGGTCAGGATGTGCGGATTGGCGCTGCGCAGCAGGTGCGGCAGACAGGCCTGCGCGCACAGGAAACTGCCGCGGGCATTGACCTGCTGCATCAGATCGAAACGCTTCATCGGCGTGTCCAGCGCGCCGCGCAGCCAGATCGCGCTGGCGTTGTTGACCAGGATATCGATGCCGCCGAACGCATCGACCGTGGCCGCCACCGCCGCGAGCACCTGCTCCTCCTCGCGGATGTCGCACTTCAGCGCCAGCGCGCGACCGCCGGCCGCCTCGACCGCCGCCGCGGCGCTGTGGATGGTGCCGGGCAACTTCGGATTGGGCACCGCCGACTTGGCCGCGATCGCCACATTGGCGCCGTCGCGCGCCGCACGCAGCGCGATCGCCAGACCGATCCCGCGCGAGGCGCCGGTGATGAACAGGGTTTTGCCTTGCAACGTCATGGGATTGGGGATTCGGGATTGGAGATTCGCCGCAGCTTAGCGCCTTTGTCGTCCCCGCCAGGACAGCCCCAGACACAGCCATGCGCCTTACCAATCCCGAATCCCCAATCCCGAATCCCGGCCTCTCAGGGCTTCGGCCCCTGCCCCTCGTTGTCTTCCCACTTCAGAATGCGCCGGGTCACGAAGCGGTAGACCGGCTTGCCGGTGGCGAACCACAGTTCGCGCACCCAGGAGTGGCGCTTGAGCAGGCGCAGTTCGACCGGGGTCAGCGCCTGCCGGCAGTACATGCGCTTGTGCTTGAGCAGGTGGCGCAGGTCCTCGCGCGCCAGCAGCCGCATCCAGCGCGAACGCGGCGCGCCGCGCACCGCCAGCTGGAAGTCGATCAACGCCGGACTGCCGTCCTCCAGCACCAGCCAATTCGCTTCCTTGGCCAGATCGTTGTGCGCCACGCCGCGCCGGTGCACCTGCTGCAGCAGGCGCCGTGCGGCGCGGAAGTAGGCCAGGTCGCCGCGCGGCGGACGCTGGTACATCGCGTCGCCGGCCAGGTAGCTGCGGTCCAGGAAGGTGCCGTCCCAGCCGCGCAGCTGCGGCGTCGCCGCCATGCCCGCCAGTTGCTGCAGCGCCCTCGCCTCGCGCCGCGCCAGCCACCAGGCCGGCAGGCGCAGCCACCATGGCGCGGCGGTCAGGTCGCGGCGCACGAACACGCGCTCGCCGTGGCCGTCGGCCTCGCGTACCAGCAGGATGCGGCCGAAGCTGTCGGACTTGAGGATCTGGGTGGTAGCGGCCGGCGCGCATGTCATCACGCCAGTTTAAGCGGATCGCCATCCTTGCCCACCTATAATCCTTCCCATGAATTCATCCTGGATCGACGCCACGCTGGAGTGGGTCGCAGCACATCCCCTCCTGGCCGGCGCGGTCATCTTCGGCATCGCGTTCTGCGACGCGGTCATCGTGCTGGGCACCATCGTGCCGGCGCTGCCGCTGCTGTTCGCGATCGGCGTGCTGATCGGGCTGGGCCAGATCTCCGGCCCGTACGCCGTGGTCAGCGCCGCCCTCGGCGCGCTGGCTGGCGACGCGCTCAGCTACTGGGTCGGCCATCGCTGGGGCCACCAGTTGCGCAACTACTGGCCGTTCCGGCGCTATCCGCAGCTGCTGGACCGCGGCGAGGCCATGTTCCGCCGCAATGCCTTCAAGAGCATCCTGGTGGCGCGCTACGTCGGCGCGATCCGCCCGTTCGTGCCGGCCGTGGCGGGCATGATGAAGATGCCGCTGCGCCGCTACTTCGTCGCCAGCGGCGTCGCCGCGGTAACCTGGGCGCTGCTGTTCCTGGGGCCGGGCTGGCTACTCGGCCAGGCCTACGACGCGGTGGCCGCGGTTGCCGGACGCCTGTTCCTGGTGCTGGGCCTGCTGGTGCTGGCGCTGGGCCTGGTCTGGGCGATCGTGCTGTACGGCTATCGCTGGTCGGCCGGGCACATGGATGCGCTGCTGGCGCGCGGCCTGGACTGGTCG
Source organism: Xanthomonas sp. GW (assembly GCF_014236815.1). Classification (NCBI taxonomy): domain Bacteria; kingdom Pseudomonadati; phylum Pseudomonadota; class Gammaproteobacteria; order Lysobacterales; family Lysobacteraceae; genus Xanthomonas; species Xanthomonas sp. GW. The sequence goes on along the minus strand of NZ_CP051189.1, from coordinate 1,117,362 downwards.
CGCCGGCACCCGGTGCTGGGCCGCTACTCGATCGCGGTGTTCGACCCGCAACGGCGCGAGTCGGTGCCGCTGGCGATGCTGGCGGTGATGCTGCTGGCGCTGGGCTGGGGCTGGTTCGCGCTGCTGATGGTGGTGGTCGGCCACGGCGAGCCGCTGCGGCTGGACCTGGCGGTGCACGACCTGATGCTGGCGCTGCGCAATCCGCTGGCCGACTACCCGATGACCGCGCTGGCCTCGCTCGGCGACTGGCAGGTATTGGTGCCGGCCACCACGCTGGGCCTGGTCTACCTGATCTGGCGCCAGCGCTGGATGGCCGCGGCGCACTGGCTGGCGGCACTGGCCTTCGGCCTGGCCCTGACCAAGCTGCTCGGCACCACCGTGCACGTGGTGCGCCCGCCGGCGGCCAGCAGCGGCTTCGGCTTTCCCTCGGTGGCGGTGACCATGGCCACGATCAGCTTCGGCTTCTTCGCCGTGCTGATCGCGCGCGAACTGCCCGGGCGCTCGCGGGTGTGGCCATACCTGCTGTCGGGCGTGGTGGTGACCCTGATCGGCTTCGCCCGCCTGTACCTGGGCGCGCATTGGCTCAGCGACGTGGTCGGCGGCATGCTGTTCGGCATCTTCTGGCTGCTGGTCCTGGGCATCGCCTACCGCCGCCGCTTCAACCGTGCGTTCTGGATGAAGCCGCTGGCCTGGCTGTTCTATGGCGGCTTCGTGGCCGCGGCGCTGTGGTACGCGCCGCGCGATCTGGAACGCAAGCTGGCCAAGTTCGAGCCGCCGCCGCCGGTGCTGATGGACCTGACCGCCAGCGCGTGGTGGCAGGACGAGTGGCGGCTGCTGCCGTCGCGGCGCAACGAGTTCGACGACGACCAGCGCTGGCCGCTGGACCTGCAGGTGGCCGGACCGCTGGCGCCGCTGCAGCGCCAGCTCGAAGCCGCCGGCTGGCGCGTGCAGCCGCAGGCCGGCTGGCAGCAGGCGCTGCAGTTGCTCGACTACAAGACCCAGGCCGAACGCGTCCCGGTGCTGCCGGCGACGCTGGACACCCGAGTGGAATCGCTGCTGATGCTGCGCCGCGGCCCGCGCCCCGGCGAACTCTATGCCTTGCGCCTGTGGCCGGCCCCGGCGCGGCTGCAACCGGGCAACGTGCCGCTGTGGCTGGGCAGCGCGCAGAGCCTGCGCTACGAACGCCACTTCAACCTGATCGGCCTATGGCGCCCGCTGCGCGGCGCCGATCCCGCACTCAACGCCGTCACCGACGCGCTGCACGCGCTGCCCACGCGCAAGGACATGCATCGCCCATCGGATGTACCGGTATTGCTGGTGCGCAGCGAGGGCGAGGCGCCGGCCGAGGCCCAATAACGCAGGCCCACTTCAGCTGTTTAGCGCCAGCGGAGCGTGTAGCGGAGCAATGGAGGAGTGACGTCGGTCGCAACAGACATTGCCGGCAAAACCTGGCGCGACCGATGGTTCATGGCTACCTCGTATCGCGCCAACCAGTCTGGCGCCATGCTGCGGAACGATGCCCCGTCGCTGATGGCTCAGGTCGCGGCTGAAGCCGCTCCTACAAACGCTCGATCATGCCTGGAGCATCCGCGTCCAGCAGACGCATGGCCATTCGCCACGCATCCACGCCGACACCCGCTGCGAATCCCACCCGGCGCTCAGGGAATCCAGCCGAGCAACTGCTCCAGCCGCTCGTGCGGATCGTCTTCCTGCAGCAGCGCCAGGCGCTGGCGCTCGTCCAGCGGCAACAGTTCGGCCAGGCGCCAGCCGACCCAGGCGGCCTGGTCGAGCAGGCGCGGACCGACCACCGGATATACGTCGGCGGCCTGGTCCAGAATGCTGTCCAGCACCGTCGACAACAGCGCGTGCTGCGGCCGCAACTCGTCGTCCTCATCCGGCTCGCGCCAGTGCACGTCGCCGACCACCAGGCCGTTGTCGCGGACCCGGCTGCGCAGCACGTGGAAGCGACGTTCGCCGCGTAGACTCAGCACCAGCACGCCGTCGGCGCCGACATCGAAATCGACGATGCGCGCCTCGGTGCCGTACGCCGCCGGCACCGCCGGGACGCCGGTCTCGGCACCCTCCAGAATCAGGCACACGCCAAAACCGCTGCCGCTGCGACCGCAGTCGCGCACCATGTCCAGGTAGCGGCGTTCGAACACGCGCAGCTTGATCGACGCACCCGGCAGCAGCACCGCATGCAACGGGAACAGCGCCAGTGTGCCGCGCTCCTCGCTCATGCGGGCGCTCCGGCGCACGGCATGACGCTCATTGCAGCGCCGCCAGGAAGCGCCGTGGCGCGCCGTCGAAGCCACCGTTGGACATGAACACCACATGGTCGCCGGCGCGCGCCTGCGCCTGCAGCACCGCCAGCAGCGCGTCCACGTCCGCGGCGGCCCAGGCCTGGCCGCGTACCGCGGCGATCACCTTGCCGGCGTCCCAGGCCAGTTCCGGCCGTTGCAGGAACACCACCGCATCGGCCGCGTCCAGCGCCGGCGCCAGCGCCTCGGCATGCGCGCCCAGCCGCATCGAATTGCTGCGCGGCTCCATCGCCACCACGATGCGCGCCGCGCCCACTTTCGCGCGCAACCCTTCCAGGGTGGTGCGGATCGCGGTGGGGTGATGCGCGAAATCGTCGTAGACGGTGATGCCCTGCGCCTGGCCGAGCACTTCCAGGCGCCGCTTGACGCTGCGGAACTGCGCCAGCGCCGGCATCACCTGCGCCGGCGCCACGCCGACCGCATGCGCCGCGGCCAGCGCCGCCAGCGCGTTCATCACGTTGTGGCGGCCGAGCAGCGGCCAGCGCACTTCGCCCAGTTCCTGGCCATCGTGCAAGACAGCGAAATGGCTGCCGTCGGCGGCAATCGGGCGCGCGCTCCATTCGAACGCCAGATCGAAGCCGAAGCGTTCCACCGGCGTCCAGCAGCCCATCGCCAGCACCTCGCGCAGATGCGCGTCCTCGCCGTTGACGATCAGCCGCCCGCGCCGCGGCACGGTGCGCACCAGATGGTGGAACTGGCGCTGGATCGCGGCGACGTCGGGGAAGATGTCGGCGTGGTCGTATTCGAGGTTGTTGAGGATCGCCACCAGCGGCCGGTAGTGCACGAACTTGCTGCGCTTGTCGAAGAACGCGGTGTCGTATTCGTCGGCCTCGACCACGAACAGCGGCCGCGCTTCCGCGGCGGCGGTTTCGCCGACGCGCGCATGCGCGCCGGTGGCGACCGCGGCGTGCTCGCGCGCAGCGACGGTCTCTGCGCCCGGATCGCGATGCGCACCGCCGGCCGGCGACGCCCTGCCGCCCAAACGTGCGGACACGCCGAAATCCTCGGCCACGCCGCCGATCAGGAACCCCGGCTCGCGGCCGGCCGCCTGCAGCAGCCAGGTCAGGATGCTGGTCGTGGTGGTTTTGCCGTGGGTGCCAGCCACCGCCAGCGTGTCGCGCCCGGGCAGCACCCGCTCGCTCAGCCACTGCGCGCCGGAGGTGTAGGCGCGGCCGGAATCCAGCACCGCCTCGACCGCGGCATTGCCGCGCGACAGCGCATTGCCGACGATCACCTGCGCGCAGTCGGCGCCGATGTGCTCGGGCAGGTAACCCTGCTTCAGCGCGATGCCCAGGTGCTCCAGCTGCGTGGACATCGGCGGATAGATCGCCTGGTCGCTGCCTTCGACCTCATCGCCGAGTTCGCGCGCCAGCGCGGCGACACCGCCCATGAACGTACCGGCGATGCCGAGAATATGGATCTTGCTCATGCCGCGATTGTCGCCGATCCCCCGACGCGCGCAAACCGGCACGACGCGGCTGCCGGCCTCCGGCGCGGCGCGGCCGAAGGGTGAGCGACCCGCGCTCTGCCCTCGAAATGGCAACGACGTCAAGTAGGAAATCCCCCACACCCCCTGAAGAAAGCTCCCGATAGGCAAGTCGGGAGCCAACATCGAAAATGAACGAGCCAGCCGCACCCCCCTACGGTCCTACTCCCCAAGAGGCCATCCCCAAGGGAGCTCATGTTGTGGGGCCCTGAGCAAGCCCGTTCGCTGGCACCTAACGGTTCCGGCCTCCCGCCCGCGCCCACGCGTGGCGGGAGGCATGGATTTGCCGTGCCACTGTTGACGGCGGATGCGGTTGGATCTTGCGCAGAAAGCGGCTCGCCAACCACGTGGCGCGGACGCGCGGCAGCCGGAGTTGGGTCGACGCCTGGCGGGCTTGAACCCTGCGCGCACCCCGTACACGCGAGCCTTACGTCCTATCCCGTGCAGGAGCGGTTGCGACCGCGACAAGCGAAGTGTGAGGCGCAGACTTCGGACACAGCCTGTCGGGGCTGAAGCCCCTCCTACAGTGCACCCGGTCAGCTTGCCGCAAGTCCCTGTAGGAGCGGCTTCAGCCGCGACGAGCGAAGCGGCGTGCTTTCCGCCGGCGCGATGCGTCGGGACTGAAGTTCCTCCCACAGTGCGCCCAGTTAGCTTGCCGCAAGTCCCTGCAGGAGCGGCTTCAGCCCCGACGAGCGAAGCGCACGCGTTCCGGCGGCGCAATTGCGTCGGGACTGAAGTCCCTCCCACAGTGCACCCAGTTAGCTTGCCGCAAGTCCTGTAGGAGCGGCTTCAGCCGCGACGAGCGAAGCGGCGCACTTTCCGGCGGCGCGATGCGTCGGGACTGAAGTCCCTCCCCACAGTGCACCCAGCGAGTAGGCCGCAAGTCCCCTGGGACTTCGGAAACCGTCGGAGCTGAAGCCCCCCTACAGTGAAGCGAGCACGACGGACTCAGGCCTGCTAAGAAGCGCCGCGAATGGGGCGAGGCCACGACCATCAGGCGCGTCGAGCGCCGCAGCAAGGCGGCCGCTCGACGCAGGGCCGTCTCAGCGGCCGATCGATGCCAGGATGCGCGCCAGCACTTCGTCCAGCGAGCCGACGCCGTCCACGCGCGCCAGGGTGCCGCGCTTATCGTAGAAACCGATCACCGGCGCGGTCGAATCGTTGTACACCTGCAGGCGCTTGCGCACCGACTCGGGGTTGTCGTCTTCGCGGCCTTCGGCCTTGGCGCGGCCGGCGATGCGCTCGACCAGCAATTCGGTGGCCACGTCCAGCTGCACCACCGCGTCCAGCGGCTGGCCGATCTTGGCCAGCAGTTCGTCCAGCGCCGAGGCCTGGGCCAGGTTGCGCGGATAGCCGTCGAGGATGAAACCGTTGGCGACGTCGTCGCGGCCGAGGCGCGATTCGAGCATGCCGAGCAGGATGTCGTCGGAAACCAGGTCGCCGCGCGCCATCACTTCCTTGGCCTGCACGCCCAGCGGGGTACCGGCGGCGACTTCGGCGCGCAGCAGATCGCCGGTGGAAATGTGCGGGATCTGCAGCTTGTCCTTCAGGCGGCTCGCCTGCGTGCCCTTGCCCGATCCGGGCGGTCCCAACAGAACCAATCGCATCAACCTGACTCCTCGAGGAAATTACCGTGCGCGGCCGGCGGCGTTAGACTCGGGGGCCACGCCTGCGCTGTACCGCAAGGCCCCCAGCTTAACGCATCCGGGCAATGTCCCGGCAATGTCCCCACCCCAGGAGCGAGTCCCGACCATGGCCCAAGGCACCTTGCTGTATGCCCAGTCCGGCGGCGTCACCGCCGTCATCAACGCCAGCGCCGCCGCCGTGATCGGCGAGGCGCGCGCACGCAAGGTCAAGGTCCTGGCCGCGCGCAACGGCATCCTCGGCGCGCTGCGCGAGGAGCTGATCGACACTTCCAAAGAGTCGGCCGCGGCGATCCGCGCGCTAGCGCATACGCCCGGTGGCGCGTTCGGCTCGTGCCGCTACAAGCTCAAGTCGCTGGAGGCCGACCGCGCCAAGTACGAGCGCCTGCTGCAGGTGCTGCAGGCGCACGACGTGCGCTATTTCCTCTACAACGGCGGCAACGATTCGGCCGACACGGCGTGGAAGGTGTCGCAGCTGGCCGACGCCTTCGGCTATCCGCTGCACTGCATCGGCGTGCCCAAGACCATCGACAACGACCTGGCGGTCACCGACAACTGCCCCGGCTTCGGCTCGGCCGCCAAGTACACCGCGGTGTCGGTGCGCGAGGCGGCGTTGGACGTGGCGGCGATGGCCGAGACCTCGACCAAGGTTTTTGTCTACGAAGCGATGGGCCGCCACGCCGGCTGGCTGGCCGCCGCGGCCGGACTGGCCGCGCAGTCGCCCGACGACGCGCCGCAGATCATCCTGTTCCCCGAACGCGCCTACGACGAAGCCGCGTTCCTGGCGCAGGTGCGCAAGGTGGTGGACAAGGTCGGCTGGTGCGTGGTCGTGGCCAGCGAAGGCATCCAGACCGCCGACGGGCGCTTCGTCGCCGATGCCGGCGGCGGCACCGACGCGTTCGGCCACAGCCAGCTCGGCGGCGTGGCCTCGTACCTAGCCGGCAAGGTCAAGGCCGAACTCGGCTACAAGGTGCACTGGACCCTGCCCGACTACCTGCAGCGCTCGGCCCGCCACATCGCCTCCAAGACCGACTGGGAGCAGGCGCAGGCGGCCGGCAAGGCGGCGGTGCAGTTCGCGCTGAAGGGCATGAACGCGGTGATGCCGGTGATCGTGCGCAGCAGCGATGCGCCGTACCGCTGGAAGATCGAAGCCGCGCCGCTGAGCAAGATCGCCAACCACGAGAAGAAGATGCCGCCGGCGTTCCTGCGCAAGGACGGGTTCGGCATCACCGAGAAGGCGCGGCGCTACCTGCAGCCGCTGATCCGCGGCGAAGCCTATCCGCCCTACGACCGCAGCGACGGCCTGCCGAAGTACGTGGCGCTGAAGAATGTGGCGGTGAAGAAGAAGCTGCCGGCCTGGGAGGGGTAATTGGGCCGGGCGCGCCGTGATAAAATATTCCGGCTGCGATCGGGATGAGCATACCTAGCCGGAAGGTGGCAGGGACGGCATCTCGGTGCGCGCGCGTACTGAAGCAGAACCCGCCCTTCCAAAAAAACAGCTGACAACGTCCTGATAATAACGCAGCGATAGTCGCCACACAAAAAACGCAACGCACGCAAAAATTTAAATCGCCCCGACATTGCCCACTCCGTTAATTGCAAATAGCCAATTCGTCTATCAAGGAAGTTATTGATGAAGAGTCAATATATAGTCTCAGCGCTACTCCTCCTCACCGCGGCACCGGCCTTCGCCGCAACCTGCGAAGCAAATTTCGAGAAGAAGGGCAATCCTTTCATCGGCACCAGCTATTCGACCTCGGTCAGCCTGCCCAATCTGACTGTGAAAAGCGCAATCGGCCAGATGCACGTAATTGCCAAGCAGGCAAATATGGACATCCTCAGCGAAGACGCCGATGCGGGTGCCATGTTGATCGAAGAACCTGAGACATTGTCGCACAAGCCAATTCCGATGATCATCTCGGCCAGCGTCGAAAATGGCGAAGGCAAGGTTGGGATGTTGGTCAAGCTCAACAAGGGCGCCCTGGCATCCTCTGACAGCGTCCGCAACGAGATGTGCAAGCTACTCAACCAAGTCAAGCCTGGCACCGAAGGCGAGAAGTTTGCTAAGAAGACAGTGGACGCCGCCCCTGTCGAAATCAGCGCGGACAAGTTCGGATTTATGTTGCGCAATCAGGCCAAAGAAGGCCCCGCAACGATTGAGGCGCGATACAAAGACAAGGTCTACCGCATTACCGGCAAGATCAATAGCTCAGGCGTGCTCAAAAGCGGCGGCAAGTACAACGTTGGATTCGACGTCTTTACTCCAGAAGATGAAACCTACAACAAGGTTGCCATTATCTGTTCGTTCGCCGCGAATCAGGCAGCCTATGCGCTCGCGCTGCGCCCGGGAGAAAAAGCAACACTGACCGGCGTCGTCGAAGATTACGATCAACTCGGAAAAGCCCTGTGGCTACGTGACTGCCGCGGCAACTGATCGCATATAGAAAAGGCCCTTCTTCTGGACGAAAACATCCTGGCGCCCGCTTGATTTTTGCTTGGAAATTTAAATCCTTCCGGTATTTCTCCGAAAATCCGATGCCATGAATTTGGCATCGGATTTTTTTTACCCTCAGTCAGCGAGCACCTGCTCCGTGCCTTATAGACCAAGCATTGGAAGCGTCAGCAGGCGTGCCGGTCTTGCCAGTTTTCGCTAGGCCACCTGTGGTTTTCTTGCACTTTCCGAGCATGCGCAACCGTCGTCCTGCCGCTGATGACCATCTGCCGAGGGCCTGTTCCGTTCCCATCTGGAGAACAAGATCGACCTGCGTCATCCGCTCGCCCGGCTGACCGCAGCGATGTCTTGGTCGGCTTTGGAACAGGCGCTGTCGGCGAAGCTGCCTGGTCAATGGCGCTGTATCAAGTGCCAGCAGGCTGGTGGAAGCGATGATCGGGCATCTGAAGCAGGAGCACCGGCTGGACCGCTGTCAGCTCAGGGCGCGCAGGGCAATGGCTGCAACGCCGTGCTCAGCGTCGCCGGCTACAACTTGCGCTGGCCGATGCACTGGATCACGCTTTTGCGTTCATGGCTCAGAGCGATCAGATTGCGGCCAGCGGCGAACCACCAGCAGCCGTTGCGGCCGTCGTTCGCTGAAACGGATTCTTCCGAACCGACTTGTTACCCCCTCCATGCCGCTGCGCCGTGCGGCGCAGCGCGCGGAGCGCTGAGCTGACCGAATCAGGCTGGGCGTGCGCAGTCGCCAGCGAACATCGTCGGCAATGGCGTTGCGACAGTCAAGCCGGTGCATGGCTTGCCCTGCCCACCATGGACAGATTCTGCGCGCATTGCGCACATGCGCGAGCGACACCAGGCATTGGTGTCGCCATCTCTTGTAACGGCAGAATCGGTTATGGCTTCACGCGGCCAAGCGCTGTAACAGGTTCGCAGCGACGATTCGGCTACGCTGCCGCATGCCAACCGGCATCCGCGCTACAAACCGGCGACAAGGAACCAGAATGGATGTCGATTGGCACAACGGTCCGATCACCCGCACAACGCCGGTGGACGAGACCTACCGCAATACGCAGGCCGTGCGTCGGTTCCTGGCCGGTGCGTGCGGAGCCGGGTTCAAGTTCGATCGCGCCTTCATGGCATGGATCAAGGACGGCGCGCCCAAGAACATGGGCGACGTTGCCGACGAATGGCTGCGCCGGCGGCGGGCAGGACTGTCGCTAGCGCGATAACGCTGAGCAGGTACGCGTGGCCTATACGTTCGATTAAAAACTGGCGGCGGCGCACGGCAACGCGCGTTCGCGGCTGAGAAAAAATGCATTTCAGGCAGCCGCTGGCCGGGCTGAGCGCGGATGGCGAACGGCGAACGGCGAACGGCGCGAGCATGCAAGCGCATCGCGTCAGACAGGAAACGTGCCCGGCCGCGCGATGTCCATGCAACACATCGGCTCCGCTGCACGAACAGTCGCGCAGCGGCTGCATTCCGCAAGGAATGCGCTTACGCGCACCGGCTCAGCGGCAAGCCTTGCCTTCCAGCGTCATCTGCGCGGCGAATTGCGGCACCTGCGCGATCGCGCCGGCTGCCGCCTGCTTCTTCGCCTCTTCCAAATAAATCCGCGACTGGCCCTGGCCGTCGAGATCCGCCTTGGTCGCCACCGGCTTGCGCCACACCCGCACCACCGCCTGCTGCGACGGACAGGCGGCGCTGGGCACGCGGATCACATCGTTGAACTTCCACCCGGCCGCCTCGCTGGGCTTGGCCTGGTCGAACTCCACCAGCTTGGCGCGCGGCTGGCAGGTGGGGCTGCTGCGCACCGCGGAAAACTTGTAGGGCTGCGCCGCATCGCCGGTGTAGACGCCTTCGAAGCGCACACAGGCTTCGGGGATCTGCCGGATCGTGTGCACCACGCCCACCGCCTGCGCGGTACCGGGCTGGCGCTGCAGCTCCGGGACCGGATCGGCGGCCAGCGCCGCCAGCGGCGCGCAGGCGCACAGGCCCAGCGCCAAGGTCGAAGCGAGTGCGCGCAGCCGCGCCGGGATGGTCGATTGCATGGGCTTGCTCCTTGGAAGCGATGCGCAACGCTGCCACGTGCCGACTGAACGCGGCGCCAAGACCGCGCAGGCGCCCGCCGCTGGCGATGGACAGGACCCGGGCGCATACTCGGCCCGGTTCAAGCCAGGTCGAACATTGCGATACGCACCACCGGCGCATTGCGGCCGCGGAGTCGTTGCATGCCTCAGACTCCTTTCGGTGTGATCCCGTTGTACGTCCCACCGCTTGGGCGTCATCCACATCCTTGGGAGGGGTCATGCTGGAACGATATGCGGTCACCGTGGCACTGGCGTGCGCGGCCTTGGCAATACTCTATGGCATCGTGTCCACACGCTGGATCCTGGCGCAGCCCGCCGGCAACGAACGCATGCGGCAGATCGCCGATGCGATCCAGGAAGGCGCCCGCGCCTACCTCAACCGCCAATACCAGACCATCGCCATCGCCGGCGTGGCGCTGTTGCTACTGGTCGGGTTCTTCCTGAGCTGGTACACCGCCGGCGGCTTCGCGATCGGCGCGGTGCTGTCGGGCGTGGCCGGCTACATCGGCATGAACCTGTCGGTGCGCGCCAACGTGCGCACTGCCGAGGCGGCGCGGCGCGGGCTGGGTCCGGCGATGGACGTGGCGTTCCGCGGCGGCGCGATCACCGGCATGCTGGTGGTCGGGCTGGGCCTGATCGGCGTGGCCGGCTACTACGGCGTGCTGCAATGGCTGGGACGCAGCGTCGAGGAAAGCCTGCACGCGCTGGTCGGCCTGGCCTTCGGCAGTTCGTTGATCTCGATCTTCGCGCGCCTGGGCGGCGGCATCTTCACCAAGGGCGCCGACGTCGGCGCGGACCTGGTCGGCAAGGTCGAGGCCGGCATCCCCGAGGACGATCCGCGCAACCCGGCGGTGATCGCCGACAACGTCGGCGACAACGTCGGCGACTGCGCCGGCATGGCCGCGGACCTGTTCGAGACCTACGCGGTCACCGTCATCGCCACCATGCTACTCGGCGGGCTGATGGCGGCCGAGGCGGGGCGCAACGCGGTGCTGTATCCGCTGGTGCTCGGCGGGGTGTCGATCGTCGCCTCGATCGTCGGCACCTTCTTCGTGCGCGTGCGTCCCGGCGGCTCGATCATGGGCGCGCTGTATAAAGGCGTGATCGTGTCCGCGCTGCTGGCGGCGGCGGCGTTCTGGCCGGTGACCCAGCAGCTGATGGGCGATACCGCCGCCGGCGCGACCAAGCTGTACGGCTGCGCGTTGATCGGCCTGGTGCTGACCGGCTTGATCGTGTGGATCACCGAGTACTACACCGGCACCCAGTACAAGCCGGTGCAGCATGTGGCGCAGGCCTCGACCACCGGCCACGGCACCAACATCATCGCCGGGCTCGGCATCTCGATGAAATCGACCGCGCTGCCGGTGATCGCGGTGTGCGCGGCGATCTGGGGCGCGTTCGCGCTGTCGGGCCTGTACGGCATCGCCATCGCCGCCACGGCGATGCTGTCGATGGCCGGCATGATCGTCGCGCTGGACGCCTACGGGCCGATCACCGACAACGCCGGCGGCATCGCCGAGATGGCCGAGCTGCCGCCGGAAGTGCGCGCGGTGACCGACCCGCTGGACGCGGTCGGCAACACCACCAAAGCGGTGACCAAGGGCTATGCGATCGGTTCGGCTGCGCTGGCTGCCCTGGTGCTGTTCGCCGACTACACGCACAACCTGCGTGCCGCGCATCCGGGCGAAACCTTCGCCTTCGACCTGTCCGACCACACGGTGATCATCGGCTTGCTGCTCGGCGGCCTGATCCCGTACCTTTTCGGCGCGATGGCGATGGAGGCGGTGGGCCGCGCCGCCGGCGCCGTGGTCGAGGAGGTGCGGCGCCAGTTCCGCGAGATCCCCGGCATCATGGAAGGCACCGGCAAGCCGCAGTACGACCGCGCGGTGGACATGCTGACCCGTTCGGCGATCCGCGAAATGATCGTGCCGTCGCTGCTGCCGGTGGCGGTGCCGGTGGTGGTCGGACTGCTGCTCGGCCCGCGCGCGCTCGGCGGCCTGCTGATCGGCACCATCGTCACCGGACTGTTCGTGGCGATCTCGATGACCACTGGCGGCGGCGCCTGGGACAACGCCAAGAAGTACATTGAGGACGGCCACTTCGGTGGCAAGGGTAGCGAGGCGCACAAGGCAGCGGTCACCGGCGACACCGTCGGCGATCCGTACAAGGACACCGCCGGCCCGGCGATCAATCCGCTGATCAAGATCATCAACATCGTCGCCCTGCTGATGGTGCCGCTGCTGTAGCGGCACGCACCCGGCACCGGCGCTGGCGATCCGCCGGCGCCGGGCCGCACGCAGCGCGACTACAGGCAATCGATCAAGCCGTCGTTGACGCTGCGCTGGCTGTGCGGCAGCGGCGCGAACAACGGGTGCTCGCCGGCCAGCGCCTGGTACAGCGCCACCAGCCGGGTCTGCGGCAGCAACGGCGTCGGGCACTGCCACAGCTTCGCATCCACCTGCACCTGGCCGGTGGCCGGGTCGATGCTGGCCTCGCTGGCACCGAAGGTCCACACGCACTGCCCGATCGCCCCGTCGCGCTGGCGTACCGAGCAGCGGTAGCGCAGCGGCTGGTAGTCGCTGTACTCGCCCTCGCAGAAGGTGTCGCCGCAACTCTGGTCGAAGTCCTCGGCCAGACGCCGCTCCAGGTCGTCGAACGCCTCCCAGCCCGCGCCCGCGATGGGATAGTCAACCGCATCCACGTAAACCTGCTGCTGCGCCTGCGCCTGCGATGCGCCACAGGCCAGCAACACGACCGCCAGCAGTGGGCCCATCGAATACCGGATTCCTTTCATCGTCTTGCTCCTTTGGTTGGACTGTGGACATAGCGTCGCGCCACAGGCGGCCAGGCACCATCGGAAACCTGCCCATGCGCAGCGGTACGGAGTCCGAAAGCCTTGTAGGAATAGGCTTAGCCGCCCACGCTGCATTGCAACAGCCAACCGACTAGAATGCAGGCCTCTTTGAAGCCACTCCACTGGAGCTAGCGCATGGGTCTGGAACTGGTCACCTCCGGCAAGAATCTCCCGGAAGAAATCAACGTCGTCATCGAAATCCCCAAGGATTCGGAGCCGGTCAAGTACGAAGTGGACAAGGCCAGCGGCGCGATCTTCGTCGACCGCATCCTGTCCACGCCGATGCGCTATCCCTGCAACTACGGCTACGTGCCCAACACCCTGTGCGGCGACGGCGACCCGGCCGACGTGCTGGTGGTGCTGCCGCTGCCGCTGGTGCCCGGCTGCGTGGTGCGTTGTCGCCCGGTCGGCGTGCTCAAGATGAGCGACGAGGCCGGCAGCGACGAGAAGATCCTGGCGGTGCCGGTGGCCAAGGTGTTCGAGGGCTACGGCCACATCGAGGACATCGCCCAGGTGTCGGGCCACTGGATGGAGCGCATCGGCCACTTCTTCGAGCACTACAAGGATCTGGAGAAGGGCAAGTGGGTCAAGCTGGACGGCTGGGGCAACGCCGCCGAGGCCAAGCAGATCCTGCTGGACGCGGTCGAGCGCTACAAGGCCGGCGCCTGACCTGACGAACCGACGCCGCGGCGGGGGGGATCGCCGCCGTGGCTGACTCGCTTCACGTTTTACGAATACGGACGCTGCCGTATTCCGGGGTTTAGAGTACATTGCTGAACGAATGTCCGGGCCGGTCGAGCGTGAACCGGCCCCTCTTGGGGGGTAGTCTCTTGCGTATCCTGTTCGTCGGCGACGAGGCGAGCCTGCCGGCCGAAGTCACCGCATACATCCGCGAATTGGGCGAGGACTGGCAGGTCCAGACCGTGACCGACGGCAATGCCGCCATCGCCGCCGCCGCGACCGTGCAGCTGGATGCGGTGATCGCCGCGCCGGCGCTGCCGGACCTGACCACGGCCACCCTGCTCGGCCAGATCCGCACGCTGAGTCCGGAAACCATCCGCATCGCGCTGATCGACGCCGAGCAGAGCAACCGCGCGCCGCCGGCGCGCATCATTGGCGTGGCGCATCGTTTCCTGCCGCTGCCGCTGTCGCCGGAAATGCTGCTCGAGGCGGTCACCAGCATCGAGGAACTGCAGGAACTGCTCGGCGATCCCCGATTGCGCGCCAGCATCGGCCGCATCGAGAAGCTGCCCTCGCCGCCGCATCTGTACCTGAGTCTGATGCATGCGCTGGAACAGGACGACGGCAGCAACGCCGCCGACCTGGCCAAGCTGGTCTCGGCCGATCCGGCGATCGCGGCCAAGGTGCTGCAGCTGTGCAATTCGGCGTACTTCTCCAACGGCCGCACGATTTCCGACCTGCGCACCGCGGTGACGCGGCTGGGCATCGCCACCTTGCGCGACCTGGTCCTGGCCAGCGAAGTGTTCTCGGTGCAGGCGCTGTCCAATGCCGAACGCAACGCGCTGCAGCAGCGCTCGCTGCTGGCGTCGAAGCTGGCGTCGAAGATGCTGCCGTCCTCCAGCGCCGAACTGGGCGCGACCGCCGCGCTGCTGGCCGACATCGGCCTGCTGCTGCCGGGCATCCGCAACGAGCGCGAGCCTGCCGTCGAAGGCGACGACGAACGTCCCGGTCATGCCGAGGCGGGCGCCTACCTGCTCGGCCTGTGGGGCCTGCCGATGCCGATCATCGAAGCGGTGGCGTTCCACCGCGAGCCGCAGCGTTCCAGTACCCGCAGCTTCTGGGTCACCGGCGCGGTGCACGTGGCGATGGCGCTGGCCAGCGGCTCGGAGATCGATGAGGACTACCTGGCCAAGACCGGCACGCTGAACAAGCTGCCGACCTGGCGCGAACAGGCGGACAACCTGATGGGGCTGACCTCGGCCTAGCCGCGGCCGCGCTGCCCTCGCGGCGCGGGAAGTTGATGGGAAAGCGGCTCTCACGTGAGAGCCGGCCCCATCGCGCATCGTATCGAAAGGAATGAGCAGTGCCGCACGTGGCGCTGACGCCGACGACTTGCCGGCAATTCCGGCGATGCGTCATCGGCATAGGCCATCCAAGTAGACACATCGGCTCAGCTTCGCTGTCTTCGCTCCCCCTCGTGTCCGACACTGCCGCCATGACCGTTCGCCGCAGCGATAGCGGGACACCGGCGCTGCGGCCTTTCTTGCGGGAGTCATTCCGGGTGGCGTCGGGCCATCAGTCGCGACGGCAGTATCGATAATACCCGTCGCTATTGAAGTTGCTCCCACAAAAACAAACGCCACCCACTCCTCGTTCAGCGCTAAACCTCTCGCCGCCGCCGCATTCGACGTGAGCCGAAAACAAAAAAAGACGGGCCTTGCGGCCCGTCCTTTTTTGTTACTCAGACGCCGATGGATCAGAAGCGCTGGGTGTACTTCATGTAGAGCATGCGGCCGATGTCGAAGCTTCCGTTGTACGAGAAGTTCGAGTTGGGCTGGCTGTACATGATCGGGCCCTGGTGATTGAACACGTTGTTGGCACCCAACGACACGGTGGCATCCCACGGCGCGTTGTAGCGGATCTGCACATCGTGGAACGTGTTGGAACCGACCGTGCGCGACGGCTGCTCCAGCGTGTAGGCCGAGGTGAAGCCCGGCTCATTGCACTCCGAACCGCCACCCAGGTCGTATGCGCAGGCCTCGCGCAGGCCGGAGTAGTAACGCACGCCCCAGTTGACGCCGAAGTTGCCGTAGCTCCAATCCACGTTCAGGTTCGAACGCACGCGGAAGTTGGAACCCCAGTCGCTGCTGCCCCAGCCATTGCGCTGATCGACCGGCGTTTCCGACTCGTTGTCGCGCTTGTATTCCTGGTAGTCCACGTAGGTGGTCTTCCAGTCGAACACGAAGTTGCCAAACGCGGTGTCGGCCAGGCGATAGCGCACGCCCAGGTCGTAGCCCGCGGTTTCCTGGTAACCGCCGTTGATCAGGGTCCGGGTCACGTCGATGACCTGGCCGCTGGTGGCGTCACGCACGAAGCGGTCGCAGGCCGCGCCGATGTTCTGCACATAGCACTGGTTGAGGATGGAGGTGACCGATTCGGCGGCGATGACGTCGTCGATGCGGATCTTCCACCAGTCCAGGCTGATGTCCAGGCCGTTCACGTAGCTCGGGCTGTAGACCAGGCCCAGCGTGTAGGTCTTGGAGGTCTCCGGCAGCAGCTCCTTGTTGGAACCGGACAGGTACGCGTAGTTCGACTGCGACCCGGGGCCGCTGGCATCCACGCCGCCCGACGCTTCCTGGCGGAAGTTGGCCGGCACCGCGGCGCCGCAGCGCGCGGCCACGCCCGCATTGCGGGTCGCGGCACCGAACAGCGTATCGCACGGATCGGTGTAGGAGTCGAAGGTTTCGGAGGTACCACCGTACAGGTCCGACACGGTCGGCGCACGGAAGCCGGTCGCATAGGTACCGCGCACCAGCAGGTCGTCGATCGGCTTCCACTTCAGGCCGAACTTGCTGTTGGTGGTGTCGCCGAAGGTGTCGTAGTCGGAGTAGCGGCCGGCCACGTCGAACGACAGTTCCTTGGCGAACGGCATGTCGGCCAGCACCGGGATGTTGAACTCCAGGTACACCTCGTCCAGCGAGTAGCCGCCCTTGGTCGGCGCGCCGGCCAGGTCGGTGCTCAGGCCTGACTGCAGCAGCGCGTCGGGATCGTAGCGCGCATCTTCGCTGCGGTGCTCGATACCCGCCGCCATCGCCAAGTCGCCGGCCGGCAGCGCCATGATGGTGCCGCTGAGGTTGGCGCTGTAGACCTTGGTGGTGGTCTCTGAGGTGTCGTGCGAAGGCAGGAACAGGTAGGCCTGCAACGCCGGATCGGCGAGCGAACCGGCACCGGCGGCTCCGTACGGCAGCAGCGGGTTCCACGGGGTGCAACCCGCGATCACGGCGCCGGCGGCACCGCACTTGACCACGCCATCGCTGTCCAGGAACGACGGGCCGACCGCGTTCTTCACGTTCGGGATGAACAGGTTGCCGGTCCCGGTCTTGGTGCCCTTGTTGCGGTTGTAGACGTAACCGACGTCCCAATCCCAGTAGTTGTCGCCCAACTGGAACGATCCTTCGAGGCCGCCGCTGAAGCGGAAGGTGTTCAGCTCGGACCGGGTCTGCCGCGGCATTTCCCAGGTACGACGCATGAAGTTGACGTCCTGACCCGGCAGCGGGTTGAAGTAGCTGGTGCCCGACAGCGGGGTGTCGTAGGCCACGGAGCGGTACGGATAGCCGGCGATCTGCTGCAGCGTCTCGCGCTCGGTGTAAAGCACGCTGGCGGTGCCGCGGACGTTGTCGGTGAAGTCGAAATTGCCGTTGGCGAACACCGAGCGACGCTCGATCCCGGTCTGCAGGAACATCTGCTGGCTCGGGTTGGACAGGTCGGCGTTGCTGAAGTCGTGGTAGTCGGCGAAGTTGCGCGGGTTGCCGCCCGGGTTCAGCGAATACATGTTGCCGGAACCGTCGATCAGCGCGCCCTTCTCGCTGATCGCGCTCCAGCCGTTGGCGTCTTCCGCGGTCGGAACCGGGTGGAAGTAGCCGTTCGGCGACGCGCTGTAGTCGCGATCCTTGGCGTAGACCGGATCTTCCTTGCTGTACTCGGCACCGAGGGTCAACGAACCGCGGTCGTTGCTGGCGCCATAGACGAAGTTGTAGGTTTCCTTGTGGCCGTCGCCCTGGCCGTACTGGCCGACGTAAGCGCTGGCTTCCAGGCCATCGAAGTTCTTGCGGGTGATCACGTTGATCACGCCGGCGATGGCGTCGGAGCCGTACAGCGCCGACGCGCCGTCGGTCAGCACTTCCACGCGCTCGACCATCGAGGTCGGGATCGAGGCCAGATCGGTGTAGCCGCCGGAGCTGACGCCCATGCGCTTGCCGTCCAGCAGCACCAGGGTGCGCTGCGGGCCGAGGTTGCGCAGATCGACGTACTGGCCACCGACTTCTTCGCCCGAGGACAGCGCGTCGGCGCGGCTGATTGCCGGCGAACCGGTCGCGGACAGGTTCTGCACGATGTCGGCGACGCTGGTGTAGCCCTGCTTCTCGATGTCGGCGCGCTGCAGCGCGATCACCGGCTGCGCGGTTTCCGAGCTGGCCTGACGGATGCGCGAACCGGTGACCTCGATGCGGTCAAGGTTGGTCGGATTGCTATCGGTAGCGGCTTCTTGCGCGCCGGCCATGGCCGGCGTCAACGCGATCGCGATGCTGGCGGGCAACAGGCCCAGCCGCACTGCGGAAGTGCGAAGGTTCATTCATCTCTCCAGGGGTAACGTTAGGGGCGTGTTAAGCGCCCTGGGCACGTTACGTTCCGGTGAGCACCGGCGCTTTGCTGCGGCCGTTCGCAGACTTTGCCGACTCTGGCGGCACCGCCGCCGCCTGTCGATATTGCGAAGCGGAGACGCCGAAGCGCGCACGAAAGGCGCGGGCGAAGCTGCAGCAGTTGTCGAAGCCGCTGGCCGCGGCGACCTCGCCGATCATCATCGCCGTGTCGCGCAGCAGGTCCGCGGCGCGCTCCAGGCGCAGGCGCGCCGACAGCGCCTGCGGGCTTTCCTCGTACAGGCATTGGAAAGTCTTGGACAGATACCAACTGGAGAAGTTGGTCAGTTCGGCCAGTTCGCTGATCCGCACCACGCGGTCGCGGTGTCCTTCCAGATACAGATGCGCGCGCTGCATGCGCCCGAACACCTGGCGCTTGCGCACCCGCGAACGTCCGGGGCAACGCTGCACGCGGTGCGACAGCTCGCCCTGCATCGAGGCCAGGTGCAGCAGCACCGGACGCATCGCCAGCACATCGCCCGGCCGCGCCGCCGCCTGCCGCCATAGCCGCAGCGCGATCCGCGCCTCGCGCGGCGGCAGCACACCGCGGCCGGCGTACAGGGTCGCATCGGCCATCCGCCCCAGCGCCTTCAATGCGTCGGCGTCCAGGCTCAGGCCGATGCACAGCCCGTCGCGATCGGCCTGCACCAGCGGCCGCGAATCGCGCTCGAAGGCCAGCCACTGGCCGCGCTGCAGTTCGAAGCGGCCTTCCTTGGCTTCGATCCAGGCGCTGCCGCGCAGCTGGATCCAGACCGTGAACGCGGCGGCCGAGGCCTGCAGGCTACCCAGGCGCGCCGCGCCCAGGCAGGCCGAGCCGGCGGGCGCGTCCTCGTTATCCAGAATCCGTTGCTGCCCACGATCGGCCATGAAGACTTGTCGCATCCGATGCACCCGCTTTGCTTGAACCGGCGCGCAGTGTTACCGGATGTGGCGGCAGGGTCAGGACGATGTGGCGATGTTTGTCCGAAATCGGCACGAAGCGGTCACGAACAACTTACGATGCT
The DNA here is from genome assembly GCF_014236815.1 of Xanthomonas sp. GW. Lineage (NCBI taxonomy): Bacteria > Pseudomonadati > Pseudomonadota > Gammaproteobacteria > Lysobacterales > Lysobacteraceae > Xanthomonas > Xanthomonas sp. GW. Next base: position 1,098,139 of record NZ_CP051189.1, on the reverse strand, counting down.
CACTTTCCCTTATGTAGCAACCACTTGGAGGCGATCACCGAGAACCAGCCGGTGCTCTCGGGCATGCGCATGAAGCCTATGTCGCTGCCATCCTCCACCGCCAGCGCCGCATACACGTCGCCGCTGCGCCGATCGATACTGAAGCCATTGGTCGAACTGAGCCGGTCACGGTCCAGGCACGCGCTGTCGCCGAGGCCGCCGCCGATCCGCGCCAGCCGGCTGGCGCACTCGCCGGTCGGGAACAGATAGCGCACCTCGCCGCCCGCACCCAGCGCCCAGGTGCGGTAGCGCCACAGCGACGGCACCGCCGCGTCGACCGCCGCCACGCTGGCCGGGTCCAGGGTCGCGTCGGCGCGCCACAGGCCGCTGCGCGCCAGGCGGGTGAACAGCACGCGTCCGCTGTCCGGGTCCACGCGCAGCTGCGAGACATCGTCCAGCGCCGCCAGCCGCCGCCACGGTAGGCTGCGCCGGTCGTACAACTGCAGCCGGGTGCGGCCGTTCTCGCCGAGCAGTACCAGCAGTTGCGCCGGATCGGCGGTGTACGCCGCCTGCAGCGGTTCGCCGGATGGCACCGGCAAGGGCACGACGCTGCCCGACTGCGGCCGCACTTCGTAGATCATCGAGCGTCCCTGCGCATCGCGGCCGCTGACCAGCAGCGATTGGCTGTCGGCCGACCAGGCCGGCGCCTGCCCGGTTTCCGGGCGCACGCCCTCGATCAGGCGCAACGACTGCGGCCGGGTCACGTCGCCCCACCACAGCGCGAAACTGCCGGAACGGTCGGAGGTGAAGACCAGTTGGCGGCCGTCGGGCGCGATCACCGGCTGGCTGTCGCGCCCGGTGGAGGCGAACAGGCGCTGGTTCTCGCGGTTGCCCTGGCGGTCCGCGGCGGAAATCCGATACAGCGCGAACTGCGGCCGCCGGTGCACGAACGCGAGCCGTTCGCCGTCGCGCGACAAGGTCGGCGACTGCGCATCGCCCAGGTCCAGGTCGCGCAGGCGCTGCGAGGCGGTATCCAGCCGATACAGGCGCGTCTCGCTGTCGACCCGGCGCCCGAATACCAGGCCGCGGCTGTCCTGGGTCCAGTCCCAGCCACGGATCTCGGCGAACTCGCGGGTCAGCGGCTCGGCGCGGCCGCCGCCGGCCGGCATCCGCCACAGGCCGCCCATCTGCGGGTTGCGCACGAAGGCGATCCACTGGCCATCGGGCGAATAACGCGGCGCGTAGTCGAAATCGCCCGCTCCGAGCGTGTAGGGCAGCGCACGCCAGTGCCCGCTGGCCAGATCCAGCACGCGGATCCCGCGGCTGGGCTGGCGCCCGGTCATGCTGCCGAACAGCAGGCCGCGCCCGTCCGGCGTCCAGTCGAAACTGAGCAGCTCGGTGCCGTCGCAGCGGGTCGCTTCGCGCGTCACGCCAGGCTTGTCGGCGGCCACCAGCAGCACCTGGCACTGACCCTCCGGCCCCAGCCGGGCAAAGGCGATGCGGCGGCCATCCGGCGACCAGGCCGGCAGCCGGTCGGAATAGCCCTTGCCCGGCACGCCGAGCGAGCGCGGCGGCACGCCGCCGGCCGCACGGCCGGTCGCCTGCACCAGCAGTTGCGTCCCTGCGCGGCCCTCGATCCCGGCGGCATACGCCACCTGCGCGCCATCCGGCGATAACGCCGGCTCCACCTCGAAGCCCGGCATCGTGGTGATCAATCGGTACGGCCGCTCCGGGCTGCCGACCACCCGCTCCTGCTCGCTGCCGGCCGGGTCCTGGCCGCCCCGCGGCAGCCACCAGACCAGCATCGCCAGCAACATCAGGCCGGCGCCCGCGGCGGCCGCCAGCACCACCTGCAAACCGCGCGACGGCGGCGCAGGCATCACCGCGGCCGGCAACGGCGCTGCGTCGGCGACCGCCGGCACCGCGACGTTGGCATCGGCATCGGCGCGCAGGTCCTCGCTCGCGGCCGCAGCCGCCGGCGCGCCGGCATCGACCTCGACCTCCGCCAGCGCCTGCACCGGCGCCACCAGGCGATAACCGGTCTTGGCCAAGGTCTCGATATACGCCGGCGCGTCGCCCTTCGCACCGGCAGCGAACGCCTTGCGCAATTGGGTGATGGCCTGGGTCACCACATCGTTGGTCGGCTGCGTGTCCGGCCACACCTGGGCCAGCAAGGTCTCTCGCTCCACCACCTGTCCCGGCTGCGCCAACAGCACGCGCAGCACGCCCATCGCCTTGGGCGTGAGCCGCTGCGGCCGCCGCGCGCGCGGCGCATGCACCTCGCGCAGCGACAGCAGCACCAGGCAATCGCCGACCTGCAACCGTTCCGGAAGCAGTGGAGTGGCGGAGGATGACGAGGACATGCGAGTAAGGCGACAACGATCTGCGATGTGTGGGAACCACGTCACGACAAAAGTGACGCCTTATGGCGTCAATGGGCAGATTCGGCAAACCAATGCGACGAATGCGGCCAGGCGTGGCGATGCCGACAAATTCTACCCTAGTCGTTGCCGCCGCCAACCGTGGCGAAGCACTACAGGCTCTCTCTCCGCCGATGAAGAAACTCACATAAACGTTGCAAGATTACGCGCCAGTTGGCGCGTTTTTTTTAACATCAGTTCAGGCTTTGGATTTGCGTGTGACGCTGAGCCCAATCAGTCGCGACACCACCAAGGCGATGTACATCACCCCGGCGAACTGTTCGAGCATCACCAGCGAACGCGCCAGCGGCAGCACCGGCAGCACGTCGCTGAGGCCGACCCCGGACAGCACGCTGAAACTCAGGTACAGCAGTTCCATCCAGGTCCGCGGCGACTGCGTCGCCTGCGCGCCGATGAAGCTGCCCGGCAGCCATTGCTGGCACACCGAGAATGCGAAGGCGAACGCCCATGCCAGCAAGGTGAAGGTCGCGCCTGCCGCGTACAGTTCGTCGCGGGTGACCTCGTGGTCCTGCAGCATGTAGGCGATCAGGCTGGCCGCGGTATAGAAATACAGCAGGCTTTCCAGCAGTTGCGCGAACGCGCCGAGCTGTGGGCTGTGACACAGCGCCGCGGCGATCGACAGCACCACCGACGGCAGCGCCAGGCACCAGGCGATCCACAGCACCGACGGGCTGCGGTTGACCACCCACAGCGCCAGGCCCAGCACCACGATGCCGAACGCGCCGAACAGCGCGCGCCCGGCGGCGGTGTCTTCCATCAGCGGATACAGCAGCAGGCCCAGCAATTGCACGCCCAGCAGCAACGCGGACGGGTGGCGGCGCAAGGCGAGCGCGTAGCGGAGCATGCGGAATTCCGGAAGTGGCGTGCGCGCATCATAGACAAGCGCACGCCACGGCGGCGGGACGATCCCCCGGCCTATTCCTGCCGATAGACCTCGGCGCCGGCGTCCAGGAATTGCGCCGATTTCTCGGCCATGCCGGCGTGCAGCGCGTCGGTCTCGCCGACGCCGTGCTCGGCGGCGTAGTCGCGCACGTCCTGGGTGATCTTCATGGAACAGAAGTGCGGGCCGCACATCGAACAGAAATGCGCCAGCTTGTGCGCGTCCTTGGGCAGCGTCTCGTCGTGGAATTCCTTGGCCTTTTCCGGATCCAGGCCGAGATGGAACTGGTCGTCCCAGCGGAATTCGAAGCGCGCCTTGGACAGCGCGTTGTCGCGCACCTGCGCGCCCGGATGGCCCTTGGCCAGGTCGGCCGCGTGCGCGGCGATCTTGTAGGCCATGATGCCGTCGCGCACGTCCTGCCGGTTGGGCAGGCCCAGGTGCTCCTTGGGCGTCACGTAGCACAGCATCGCGGTGCCGAACCAGCCGATCATCGCCGCGCCGATCGCCGAGGTGATGTGGTCGTAGCCGGGCGCGATGTCGGTGGTCAGCGGCCCCAGCGTGTAGAACGGCGCCTCGCCGCATTCGCGCAGCTGCTTGTCCATGTTCTCCTTGATCAACTGCATCGGCACGTGGCCGGGGCCTTCGATCATGGTCTGCACGTCGTGCTTCCACGCCAGCTTGGTCAGCTCGCCCAGCGTTTCCAGCTCACCGAACTGCGCCGCGTCGTTGGCATCGGCGATGCAGCCCGGGCGCAGCCCGTCGCCCAGCGAGAAGGCCACGTCGTAGGCCTTCATGATCTCGCAGATGTCCTCGAAGTGGGCGTAGAGGAAGTTCTCCTTGTGATGCGCCAGGCACCACTTGGCCAGGATCGAGCCGCCGCGCGAGACGATGCCGGTGACGCGTTTGGCGGTCAGCGGCACGTAGCGCAGCAGCACCCCGGCGTGAATGGTGAAGTAGTCCACGCCCTGCTCGGCCTGCTCGATCAGCGTGTCGCGGAAGATCTCCCAGGTCAGTTCCTCGGCGCGGCCATCGACCTTCTCCAGCGCCTGGTAGATCGGCACCGTGCCGATCGGCACCGGCGCGTTGCGGATGATCCACTCGCGGGTTTCGTGGATGTGCTTGCCGGTGGACAGGTCCATCACCGTGTCGCCGCCCCAGCGGATCGACCACACCAGCTTCTCCACTTCCTCGGCGATGCCCGAGCTGAGCGCGCTGTTGCCGATGTTGGCGTTGATCTTGGTCAGGAAATTGCGGCCGATGATCATCGGCTCGCTTTCCGGATGGTTGATGTTGTTGGGCAGGATGGCGCGGCCGCGGGCGATCTCGTCGCGCACGAACTCGGGGGTGATGACGTGCTGGATGCTGGCGCCGAACGCTTCGCCTGGATGCTGCTGGCGCAGCAGCGCATCGCGCACCGCCTCCAGCCGCTGGTTCTCGCGGATCGCCACGAACTCCATCTCCGGTGTGACGATGCCGCGCCGCGCGTAGTGCATCTGGGTGACGTTGGCACCGGCCAGCGCGCGCCGCGGCAGGTGCCGGGCCGGGAAGCGCACCGCGTCCAGCCGCGCGTTGTGCTCGCGGCCGCGGCCGAAATCGGAGCTGAGTTGTTCCAGCGCGGCAGTGTCGCCGCGCTCTTCGATCCAGCGCGCGCGCAGCGGCGCCAGGCCGGCGCGCAGGTCGATGCTCGCGTCCGGATCGGTATATGGCCCGGAAGTGTCGTACACGGTGACCGGCGGATTGTCTTCGCCGCCGAACAGGGTCGGGGTGCGGGTCAGCTGGATCTCGCGCATCGGCACGCGCAGGTCGGGACGCGAGCCTGGCACGAAGATCTTGCGCGAACCAGGGATCGGCCGGGTCACCGACTCGGACAGGGTATCGGCCTGCTGCAGCAACGGGCTGGGTACGGCATTCATCGGCATTCGTCCTATTTCTGAGAGCCTGCAGCGAGTGCGGGCGGTTGCGAGCGAACTCGCATCACGGACGAAGCGGCGGCGCGGCACGGACCGGCGCAGAAAGCGCATGGACCGGGCTTGCGAAGCTTCCCTACGCCGGTATCAACCGGATCAGGTTCGAAGGGACTGTCTCAACCGCGGCCTGCGCCGGCGGTACCCCCGCTTCTGCGCCCATTAGACCCGTTTCTGCGGCCGCAGCCAACCGCGCGCAGCTGAATCGGCGCACAACCGGACCCGCTTCTTGCCAGCGCCGGCACGCGCGCGCGCCATTGCGGCAAACCCCGGCGACATACCGCGCCTAGCCTGGGCCCCACAAGAACGACGTCTCTCTCTCCCTGCCGCCGGCTCACCCCGGTGGCGTTTTTTTGTGCGGCGTCCGCCGCGGCGCTCATTCCAGCACGTAGGCCACGCGCAGTCCGCCCCAGTGTCGGCCGCGCACGTACACCGGCACCGACAGGTCGAACAGGATCTGCCCGGTGTCGCGCCGATACACCTGCAACAGATAGGGCTGGGTATGGCGACCGACGCTGCGCCCGACCCGATCGGTGAACATGCGCTTGGTGCGGTTGCCGACCAGATCGCGGGCGCGGTCGCCGCTCAGCGGCTGGCTGAAGCGCAGGTTGTGGGTGGGCACGTAGCCGTCAGGATTGGCGCAGATCGCGAACACGATCCACGGATGCGCGGCCAGCAGCGGTTCCTGCAGCGGCGGCAGCAGTTCGTCGCACAACGCATCGAAGGCGGTGCGGTACTTGGGCGGATCGATGCCCGCGATCGGCGTGTAGTCGGTGGAAAACAGCGCGTCTTCGCCGATGCGGCCGCGCGCGACCGCATCGGCCAGCGCCTGCCCGATCCTGCCGGCGGCCGCCGTCGCCAGTTCGCGGATGCGCGCGTGCCGCGGCTGCTGCATCGGATCGGACGGCAAGCGGAACAGGCCCACGCAGTCGTGCAGCGTGGCGCTGCCCGCGGCCAGCGCCGCGCTGCGCTCGACCACGCGCGCGACATGGTCCAGGTTGCTGCGGCTGAGCCCGACCACGTGCTCGACCGCGCGATCGATGCCGCCGATCTCTTCGCCTTGCGCGGCGACGCGGGTGGCCACGGTTTCCATCGCCGCACTGGCGCGGCCGAGCAACTGGCCGATGCCGCCGAGCACCTGCTCGGTGTGCTGCGCCGAGGCGGCGCTGTCGTGCAAGGCGCTGCCGGTCTCGCCGATGATGACGCGCACGTCGCGCGCGGCGGCGGCGGCGCGTTCGGCCAGGCGCCGGATCTCGCTGGCGACCACGGCGAAGCCGCGTCCGGCGGCGCCGGCATGCACCGCCTCGATGCTGGCATTGATCGACAGGATGTTGGTCTGGAACGCGACCGCGTCGATCACCTCGATGACCTCGGTGGCGCGCGCCGAGCGCCGCTCCACCTCGCGCATCGCCTGGCCCAGCGCGCGCGCCGCTTCCGCGCCCTGGCGCGCGCTGTCGTCGGCGCTGGCCGCCACCGCGATCACCGCGCGCAGTTCCTGGTCCATCTCGTGCAGGCCCTGCAGCAGCCGCCGGGTGGTCGCCACCACCGTCTGCAGCGCTTCCATCTGGGTCTGCGATTGCTGCGCCAGCTCGTCGTTCTCGGCGACCACGTGCGGCACGTCGGCGGCGATCTGCAGCGACAGCGCCACCGCCTGGCGGATCGCCTCGGCCAGGTTGCCGAAGCCGGCCGACAGGCGCCGCCCGGCCATCGCCTCGGTGTCCTGCGCGGACAGCGGCGTGCTCAGCCCCAGGTCCAGATCGCAACCGGTCAGGCGCTCGCCGACCCGGTCGAGCAAGGCCTGCGCCTGCGCACCGGCCTGCAGCTGCTGCGCCAGCGCCTGCAGCGCCGGGCTGATGGCGCCTTGCGCCTGGCCGGCGCCGAGCAGAGCGACGTCGCGCAGCAGCGCGGCGGTTTCCGGATGCGGCAGCGACAGCAGCCAACCTTCCCCGTCGCGATCGCGCTGGTAGCGCACGCGCCGCGCCGGATCGGCGCCCGATGCCAGCCAGCTGCCCTCCGCACCGGCCAGCGACGCCAACGGCAGCCCCCACACCGCTTCGCTGGATTCGCCGAGCAAGGCCTCTGCGTGCACCCCGAGCAAATCCAGCGCGGCACGATTGGCGGCACAGACCCGGCCTTGCGGGTCCAATCGCAGCAGCGCCACCGGTGCGTCCGGCAAGGCCGCGGCATGTCCGGCATCGGCGTTCGGACCGCGTGTGAACAACGACATCGTCTTCCCCTCCAGGAATTCTTCCGCCATGGTATCGGCCGCCGCCGTGCAACCTGAGCGGGGACATGCGCAACCGGGATCGGCGTCATGTCCGGACTCTTGCGGATTCAGACGCCTGCGGTCGCGCCGCGATGGCGAGAATCACAGCCGATGGGCGCGGACATGGTCGTGAAAGGAACCAGCGTCGAATTTGCGGGACGCATCAGATCTGGCTGTGCGGCTCCCAGCTTGGCTTGCCTGCGGAGAGAAGATCCGCACTACTGCAGCGCCAGCCACAGCAAACCATAACGGCACCGTGACGATGCACGCGGTATCGTTGACGGCTTCGTTCGCGATTGCCTTTCGCCGCTGCTGCAGCGATTCCAGACCGGCAACCGCTGCGTGTCGCCTGTATTGCGCATCGCCGTAAGGCCGGCACGCTCCCTCTCGCTTCCTTGCCCGGAGACGCTGCCGCATGGTGTTCCGTATTTCCATCGCGCTGGTGGCCTTGCTAGTGCTGATCGCGGGCCTCGCGCCCGGCCCGTTCGACGACGTGGTGCAAGCGGCGCTGGCCCAGGTCATCCGCGGCGCCGGCTGGATGTATTTGCTGGTGGTGTTCCTGACCCTGGCGTTCATGCTGTATCTGGCCTTCGGCCGCTTCGGCCATCTGCGCATCGGCGGCGAGGACGCCGAGCCGGATTTCTCGCGCGCCAGCTGGCTGTCGATGCTGTTCGCCGCCGGCATGGGCATCGGCCTGGTGTTCTGGGGCGCGGCCGAGCCGATCTCGCACTTTCTCAAGCCGCCGGAAGGGCTGGCACCGCAAAGCATGGAGGCCGCACGCGCGTCGATGCGCTACGCGTTCTTCCACTGGGGCCTGCATCCCTGGGCGGTCTATGCGTTGATCGGCCTGGCGATGGCCTGGTTCCAGTACAACCGCAACGGCCGCGGGCTGGTCAGCGACATGCTGCAGCCGGTCATCGGCCGCCACCACCGCGGCTGGGTCGGCCACGCGGTGAACATCGCCGCGGTGGTGGCCACCGCGATCGGCGTGGCCACCACGCTGGGCTTCGGCACGATCCAGATCGCCGCCGGCCTGCACCGCGTGTTCGGCGTGCAGGCGAGCATCCCCGTGCAGATGGCCATCATCGCCGTGGCCTTCGTGCTGTACATGGCCTCCACCGCCAGTGGCGTGGAGCGTGGCATCAAGTGGCTGTCCAACTTCAACCTGGCGCTGGCCGCGCTGCTGCTGGCCGCGGTGCTGGTGCTGGGTCCGACCGGCTTCATCTTCGATACCTTCACCACCACGCTCGGTTCCTATCTCAACCAGCTGGTGACGATGAGCCTGCGCATGTCGCCGTTCTCCGGCAGCAAGTGGGTGGCCGAATGGACCATCTTCTATTGGGCCTGGTGGATCGCCTGGGCGCCGTTCGTCGGTGCGTTCATCGCCCGCGTCTCGCGCGGGCGCAGCATCCGCGAGTTCGTGGTGGGCGTGGTGCTGGCACCCACCCTGCTCGGCTTCGTATGGTTCTCGGTATTCGGCGGCGCTGCGCTATGGGCGCAGCTGTTCGGCCATGTCGACATGCTGCAGGCGCTGGGCAACGGCTACGAGACGGTGCTGTTCACCCTGTTCGACAGCCTGCCTGGTTCATTGCTGCTGTCCAGCGTGGCATTGCTGTTGCTGACAATCTTCTTCGTCAGTTCGGCCGATTCGGCGGTGCTGGTGCTGGCCAGCATGTCCACCGACGAGGCCGGCGATCCGCCGCTGGCGCGCAAGCTGGTGTGGGGCGTGGCGGTGGCGCTGATCGCGGCGGTGCTGTTGCTGGCCGGGGGCCTGGATGCGCTACAGGGCATGATCACCATCGCCGCGTTGCCGTTCGCGGTGCTGATGGTGCTGGTGATCGTGTCGCTCTATCGCGTGCTGGACGCCGAGCACACGCGGGAACGCCGACGCGATCGACGCGCCAGGCACATGATCGAGGAATGGATCGCGCGCGAACAGGCGGCGCAGGAACAGACCCGCACCGAGGCCGGGCGCACGCAAGCGCAGGAATGAGCGCGCGGGCGGCAGCGCCGACCCGCGCATCAACACAACGCGCCGGCCGCCGCACGCGAGCCGGCCGCGACACCGCCGCGGCGCAGGCTCAGTAGCCGGCGGCCTGCCCGTCCTTGCGGCTTTCCGAGGCGCCGTAGTACACGCCGCTGGCCGGGTCGCGGAGGATCGCCTGGTAACCGCCATACGGGCCGTCGGCGAAGATCACGCGGTGGCCCTTGCGCATCAGCGCGCGGATCGTGTCGTAGGAAAAGCCGGTTTCCAGATTCAGCTCGCCGCCGTCGCTCATCGCCGTGGCCTGCCCGGTCGGCTCGGTGGACCCTTCGTGCTGGATCCGCGGCGCGTCGCCGGCTTCCTGCAGGTTCATGTGGAAATCGATCAGGTTCATCACGATCTGCACGTGGCCCTGCGGCTGCATCGCCCCGCCCATCACGCCGAAGCTCAGCCACGGCTTGCCGTCCTTGGTCACGAACGCCGGGATGATGGTCTGGAACGGGCGCTTGCCCGGCGCGTAGCCGTTGGGGTGATCCTTCTTCAGCACGAACATCTCGCCGCGGTCCTGCAGGATGAAGCCTAGCCCCGGCGGCGCCATGCCGCTGCCCATGCCGCGGTAGTTGGACTGGATCAGCGACACCATCATGCCGTCGGCATCGGCCACGGTGAGGTAGATGGTGTCGCCCTCTTCCAGTTGCTTCGGCGTGCCCGGCTGCACTTCCTTCAAGGCCTTGTCCATCGAGATCAGCGCGCGACGCTGCGCGGCGTAGTCCTTGGAGATCAGCTTGGCCAACGGCGCCGGCTGGAACGCCGGATCGGCGTAGAAGCGCGCGCGGTCGGCGAAGGCCAGCTTCTTGGCCTCGGTGAACAGATGGATGTGCTCGGCCGAGCCGAACGCGATCTTGGAGAAGTCGTAGCCCTCCAGGATGTTGAGCATCTGCAGCGCGGCGATGCCCTGGCTGTTGGGCGGCAGTTCCCACACGTCGTAGCCGCGATAGTTGCTGCTGACCGGCTCGACCCATTCGCCATGGTGGCTGGCCAGGTCGTCGTAGCTGAGGAAGCCGCCATTGGCCTTGAAATAGGCGTCGATGGTGCGTGCGATCGGCCCCTTGTAGAACGCGTCGCGGCCGCCGTCGGCGATCTGCTGCAGCGTATTGGCCAGGTTCGGGTTCTTCCACAGTTCGCCCTTGCGCGGCGCATGGCCGTCGATGGTGAACTGCTCCTTGAAGCCGGGATACTGCGACAGCCGCGGCACCGAGCGGTCCCAGTAGTAGGCGATGGTCTCGGCCACCGGGTGGCCTTCGCGCGCGTAGCGGATCGCCGGCGCCAGGTTCTGCGCCATCGGCCTGCGCCCGAAGCGTTCGTGCAGTGCGAACCAGCCGTCCACCGCGCCCGGTACCGACACCGGCAGCGGCCCGGTCGGCGGAATGTCCTTCAAGCCGCGGCGCTGGAATTCGGCCAGGGTCAGCGACTTGGGCGAACGGCCCGAACCGTTGTAGCCGTAGAGCTTGTGCGTCTTCGGATCCCACACGATCGCGAACAGGTCACCGCCGACGCCGTTGCCGGTCGGCTCCATCAGTCCGAGCGCGGCGTTGGCGGCGATCGCCGCATCCACCGCCGACCCGCCCGCCTGCATCGTGTCCAGCGCGATCTGCGTGGCCAGCGGTTGCGAGGTGGCGGCCATCGCGTGCGGCGCGATCACCTCCGAGCGCGTGGCGAACGCCTGGCCGGTGACGCGGTCGGCCGCAGCGGCCAGCGACGGCAGGCCCAGCGCAAGCGCCAGGCAGGCCAAGGAAAACTTCGAAACGGACATGCGCATTCCCCGCAGCGGATACCGCGCCACCCTACCCGAGCGGAGCCGCGCGCGCAGCTGCGGCGGCGCCAGCGCATCCAGAGCGAGCCCGATGCAGCGCGATGACGACAGCGTCGCGGCGCTGCATCCGACGCGCAGACACTCAGCGCAACGCCAGCGTCTGTTGCCCGGCATCCAGGCGCCGCAGCAACTCGGCCTGCGGCGCCAGCTGCGCGACCAGCACCGGACGCGCCTGTTGCAGTTGCGCGCGCGCTTCGTCGCGCCGGTCAAGGGCGAGCAGCGCTTCGGCCAACGACACGCGCGCCATCGCGGTGGGCACCGCCGCGCTGCCCAGTTCGGCCTGGTTCGCCTGCACCACCCGTTCCCAGCCGCTCAGCGCCGCGGCGCTGTCGCCGGCGCGTTGCGCCAACTCCGCCGCCAACATGTCGCGCCGTCGCTGCAGTTGCGTCGACGGCCAGCCGGCCGCCGGCCGGAGCGCGTCCAGCTCGCGTTGCGCACGCGCCAGTTCGCCGCTGCGCATGCGCAGCTCCACCTGACTCAGGCGCTGCACCAGTTGCCGCGGATGATCGGCGGGATACAGCCGCGCCATGCCCTCGTAGGCATGCCGCAACAGCGGCTCGGCTTCGCCCAGCCGGCCCTGGCGCATCAGCATGCGGCCCAGGTTGCCCTCGGCGTTGAGCGTCATCGGGTTGTCCGCATCCAGCGCCTGCCGGCGGATCTGCCAGGATTGCCGATACAACTTCTCGGCCGTCGGCAGATCGCCGCGCGATTCCTCCAGCGTGGCCAGGTTGTTGAGATAGCGCGCATGGTCGACGCTTTGCGCCAGGCCCAGCGCCGGCAACATCGCCAGCGCCTGCAGATAGTGCACGCGTGCCGCAGCGAAATCGCCGGCATCCTGGTACACCGACGCCAGTTCGTTTTCCGCATCGGCCAGCAGCGGACTGCGCGCGCCGTACAGCGCGCGCGACAGTTCCAGGTTGCGCTGCATCAGCGCGCTCGCCGCCGGCAAGGCGCCGCGCGCCGCCAGCGTCTTGGCCAGGCCTTCGGCGCTGTGCAGGTAGTCGACGCTGCGCGCGCCGAAGTCGCGCTGCTTCAGCGCCAGCGCGCGCCGGTACCAGTGCTCGGCCTGCACCAAGTCGCCGTTGGCCTTGAACACCTGGCCCAGGTTGTGCATCGCCGTGGATGGACCGCCGTCGGTCTTGCCCCCCGGCTGCATGCGCAGCGCCAGCGAGCGCTGCAGCATCGCCACGGCCTCGTCGGTGCGGCCGACCCGGCTCAACGCCAGGCCCATCGCATTGGTCGCCTTGGCCAGCGCGTCGCGCTCTTCGCCGGGTTCGGCCAGACGCAGCGCCTCGGTAGCCGCCGCCAGCGCCGCAGCGCCGCGATCCTGGTTGTACAGCAGCACCGCCAGGTCGCTGAGCGCCTGCGATGCCGACGCCGGTTCGCCCACCTGTGCGCTGCGCAGTTCGCGCGCGGCCTGGCGCAGCAACACCTCGGCACGCGCTTCCTGGCCCAGGTTCATGTAGGCGCGGCCGAGCGTGGCGCGCAGCCGCGCGCGCACCGCCGGCGATTGCGCCAAGCCTCGGTCGAGTTGCGCGGCGGAACGGTCCAGCACCTGCTGCGCACTGATCGTCGCGGTGCCCTGGGCGCCGCGGCTGCGCGGGTCGGCGGCATCGAACGCATCGGTCATGAACTGGCTGACCTGCAGCGCGATCGCCGCCTCGCGCTGCGCCTGCGCGCGGGTCTCCAGCAGGCGCCACATGAAGCCGGCGCTGAGCAGCAGCACCGCCGCGGCCACCGCGCTCTCGCGCCAGCGCCGGCGCAGCAGGCGGGCCAGCGCGTAGCGGCGGCCGCCGCGGCGCGCCTGCACCGGGCGGTGGCCGAGATGGCGCTGCAGATCGGCGGCCAGCTCGGCGACGTTGGCGTAGCGCTGCGCCGGATCCTGCGCGCAGGCCTTGGCCGCGATCGCGTCGAGATCGCCGCGCAGTTGCCGGCGCAACCCCGGCAGCTGCGCCAGCGCGCTGGGTGGGGGGCAGGCCGCGCCGGTCCCGGCGTGCGCCGGCAGGCGCTGCCCGGACAGCACTTCGATCAGCATCACGCCCAGGCTGTAGAGGTCGCCGGCCACGCCCACCGGCTGCGCGGCCAGCAGTTCCGGGCTGGCATAGGGCGGCGTGCAGAAACGGCCGCGCTCGGCGCCGTCGGCCGCGTCCTGCAGCCGGGCGATGCCGAAGTCCAGCAGCACCGGCTCGCCGTCGGCGCGCACCAGCACGTTGCCCGGCTTCAGATCGCAATGCAGCACCAGGCGCTGGTGCGCCGCCTGCACCGCGCGGCAGATGCGCAGGAACAGTTGCAGCCGCGCAGGCAGGTCCGGCGCCTGCGCCTGCAGGTAGCGGTCCAGGGCCACGCCGTCGACGTACTCCATCACCAGGTACGGCTGCCCGCCCGGAGTGGCGCCGCCGTCGTACAGGCGCGCGATGTTGGGATGCTGCAGGCTGGCCAGGATCTGCCGTTCGGCCGCCAGCCGCTGCGCAGTCAGCGCGTCGGGCAGGCCGCGCAGCAGTTTCACCGCCACCTGCCGCTGATACTGCTCGTCCGCGCGCTCGGCGACGAACACGCTGCCCATGCCGCCGCTGGCCAGGAAGCGGGTCAGCCGCCACGGGCCGAGCCGGTCGCCCACGCCCAGTTCCGGCGCGGCCATGCGTCCGGCCAGCGCCCGCAATGGCGCGGCCAACTGCTGCAACTGCATGGTCTGCGCGGCGAGCAGGGCCAGCGCCTCCTGCACCAGCGCCGGATCCTGGCTGAGCCGCTGCAGGGTCGGCTGCCACTGCGCCGGCGGCAGGTCGCAGACCGATTCGAATAGCTGGCGCACCTGTTGCCAGCGTTCGTCGCTCATGGGCGGCCAGGATCGGCGCTGAGTTCGCGCTTGAGCCAGGCGCGGGCGATGCGCAGGTCGCGCTCAACGGTCGGCACCGACACCTCCAGCAGGCAAGCGATCTCGTCGTGGGTCATGCCGCCGAAATAGGCCAGCTCCACCGCATGCGCCGCGCGCGGGTCGAAACCGGCGAAGCGCTGCAGCGACTGGTGCAGGGCCAGCACCTGGTATTCCTCGCTGGGCGCGGCGCCGTCGCGGTCGGCATGCGACAGGGTCATCATCATCGCCCCGCCGCCGCGCTTGGCGGCCAGGTTGGCGCGCGCGTAGTCGACCAGCACCGCGCGCATCTTCAGCGAGGCCAGGGCGAAGAAATGCACCCGGTCGCGGTACTCCACGTCGGCGTCGAGCATGCGCAGCAAGGCTTCGTGGACCAGCGCGGTCGGCTGCAGCAAGGCGTCGCCCTGGCGCGCCGCCATGCGCGCGGCGGCCATCTCGCGCAGCGCGGCATAGACAAGTTCCAGCAATTGCGCTTCGGCCTGCGCGTCGCCGCTGCGCCAGCGCTGCAGCAGGCCGGTGACCTGCGCGCTCTCGGCCACGGCCGACACGGAGGCCTTGCGCGGGGCGACCGCCACGGGAAGAGGTTCGGAATGCATGCGCCGGATCGTCGAACGGGAGTGATTGAAGGTGGCAGGCAACGGCCGGGCCGTGGCAGCCGCGCCAGATTACCGCAGGATGGCGACCGCCTGTTGACGCCGCGTGGCAGGCGCGGAAGACGCCGATTTTCCGCGCAATCGGACGTGCATTCGCTGCGCCGGCGCACCGTTTCAGGCGTAACGATGCTGTGCTGGTGCGGCTTTCGGCACATTCGCTGTTTCGCGGCTGCAGCAGGGTTGACAGCCCCGCAAAGGCCATGTTTATCTCGCTGCATGTTGCATCGCCACACCAGCCCGAAGCCGACCCGCCTGCCCACCGCGCTGCGCGCGGATGCCGCCGCGTCGCTCCTCGTACTCGTGCTTATTACCTCGCCCACAAGTGCGGGACGAACCGGCGTGTAAGCGACAAGCAGCCTGGATTCGATCAGACCCCGCACCGGCAACGGCGCGGGGTTTTTCATTTTAGTAACCGCGAAACACACGTTTCCCTTCCTACCCACACCGTTCCGAGGACATTCGCCCCATGACCAGTTCCGCCCAGCCCACCACCAAGATCGCCATCGTCGGTTACGGCAGCCAGGGCCGCGCGCACGCGCTGAACCTGCGCGAGTCCGGCTTCGACGTCACCGTCGGCCTGCGCGCGGGCGGCCCGACCGAAGCCAAGGCGCAGGCCGACGGCTTCGTGGTGAAGAGCCCCGCCGAGGCGGTCAAGGACGCCGACCTGGTCGCGGTGCTGACCCCGGACATGGTGCAGAAGAAGCTGTACGAGGAGGTGCTGGCGCCGAACATGAAACAGGGCGCCTGCCTGCTGTTCGCGCACGGCCTGAACGTGCATTTCGACATGATCAAGCCGCGCGCCGACCTGGACGTGGTGCTGGTCGCGCCGAAGGGCCCGGGCGCGCTGGTGCGCCGCGAGTACGAGATCGGCCGCGGCGTGCCGTGCATCTGGGCGGTGTACCAGGACAAGAGCGGCAAGGCCGAGCAGTTCGCGCTCGAGTACGCCGCCGGCCTGGGCGGCGCGCGCGCCAACCTGATCAAGACCACCTTCAAGGAAGAGACCGAGACCGACCTGTTCGGCGAGCAGGCGGTGCTGTGCGGCGGCGCCTCGTCGCTGGTCCAGGCCGGCTTCGAAGTGCTGGTGGAAGCCGGCTACCAGCCTGAAATCGCCTACTACGAAGTGCTGCACGAACTGAAGCTGATCGTGGACCTGTTCTACGAAGGCGGCATCACCCGCATGCTCGAGTTCGTCTCCGAGACCGCGCAGTACGGCGACTACGTCAGCGGCCCGCGGGTCATCGACGCGGCCACCAAGGAGCGCATGCGCGACGTGCTGACCGACATCCAGAACGGCACCTTCACCAAGAACTGGGTCGCCGAATACGAAGCCGGCCTGCCGAACTACAACAAGTTCAAGCAGGCCGACCTGGAGCACCCGATCGAAGTGGTCGGCAAGCAGCTGCGCGCCAAGATGGTCTGGCTGAACGGCGACGCCGCCGCCAAGCCGGCCGCGACCGGCCAGCAAGCCGCGTAACCGCGGCTCCCCCACCCGCTTTTACCGAAAGGTCGCCACCGTATGAACTCCTCCGCTCACGGCACGCCCCGCAACGGCGCGCGCTGGCTGACGCAGGCCCTGGAAGCCGAAGGCGTGGACACGCTGTTCGGCTATCCGGGCGGCACCATCATGCCGTTCTACGACGCGCTGGTAGACAGCCAGCTCAAGCACATCCTGGTCCGCCACGAGCAGGGCGCGGCGCTGGCCGCCAACGGCTACGCCCGCGCCAGCGGGCGGGTCGGGGTCTGCGTCGCCACGTCCGGCCCGGGCGCCTCCAACCTGGTCACCGGCATCGCCGATGCGATGCTGGACTCGGTGCCGATGATCTGCCTGACCGGGCAGGTCGCCACGCCGCTGCTGGGCACCGACGCGTTCCAGGAACTGGACGTGTTCGGGCTGACCCTGCCGATCGTCAAGCACAGCTTCCTGGTGCGCCGCGTGGACGACCTGCCGCAGGTGCTGCGCGACGCGTTCCGCATCGCCCGCGAAGGGCGTCCGGGGCCGGTGCTGATCGATCTGCCCAAGGACGTGCAGTTGGGCGACGCCTCGCACCTGCCCGACCACGTGCCGGCCGCGGTGCCGACCCCGCCGGCGCCGCATGCCGCGGCCCTGGCCGAAGCGCTGGCGGCGATCGCCGGCGCCGACAAGCCGGTGATCTACGGCGGCGGCGGCATCGCCCTGGCCGATGCGGTGGACGCGTTCCGCCAGTTCGTCGACACCACCCGCATCCCCACCGTGCTGACCCTGCGCGGGCTGGGCGCGCTGCCGCACGGGCATCCGCACTACCTGGGCATGCTCGGCATGCACGGCACCCGCGCCGCCAACATGGCGGTGCAGGAGTCGGACCTGCTGATCGTGGTCGGCGCGCGCTTCGACGACCGCGCCACCGGCAAGCTGGCCGAGTTCGCCCCGTTCGCGCGGGTCATCCACCTGGATGCCGACGCCTGCGAGATCTCCAAGCTGCGCCATGCCGACATCGCCGTGCCCGGCGACGTGGCCGAGGCGCTGCGCGCGCTGAGCGCGGCGACCAGCACCTGCGAGGCGTGGCACGCGCGCTGCGTCGGCCATCGCGAGAAGTTCGGCGCGCGCTACGACGCGCCGGGCGACGACATCTACGCGCCCGGCCTGCTGAAGCGGCTGAGCGAGCTGGCTCCGGCCGACACCGTGATCGCCTGCGACGTCGGCCAGCACCAGATGTGGGTGGCCCAGCATTGCCGCTTCAACCATCCGCGCAACCACCTGACCAGCGGCGCGCTGGGCACGATGGGCTTCGGCCTGCCGGCGGCGATGGGCGCGCAGTTCGCCTGCCCCGAGCGCACCGTGGTGCTGGTCAGCGGCGACGGCAGTTTCATGATGAACGTGCAGGAGCTGGTCACCATCGCGCGCTGCAAGCTGCCGGTGAAGATCGTGCTGCTGGACAACAGTTCGCTGGGCATGGTGCGGCAGTGGCAGGAGCTGTTCTTCGCCGAGCGCTACAGCGAGATCGACCTGTCCGACAATCCGGACTTCGCCGCGCTGGCGCAGGTGTTCGGCATCCCGGCCAAGCGCATCACCGCGCGCGGCCAGGTCGAGGACGGCCTGGCCGAACTGCTGGCGCAGCCGGGTCCGGCGCTGCTGCACGTGGCCATCGACGCACGCGCCAACGTGTGGCCGCTGGTGCCGCCGAACACCGCCAACAGCACCATGCTGGAGAGCAACCCCGCGACCCAGCGCCAGGAGATCCCCCATGCGATACCAGCTTGACCTGGTGCTGAAGCCGGCCGAAGGCGCGCTGCTGCGCGCGATCGGCATGGCCGAGCGGCGCGGCTTCGCGCCGCTGTCGATCAGCGGCGCGTCTGCGCCCGACGATGCCGGCCGCTGGCACCTGCAGATGGTGGTGGATGGCATTCGCCCCGGCGAGAGCCTGCGCCTGCAGATGGAGAAGGTGTACGACTGCGAGTCGGTACGGGTGACTGCGTTGGATGTAGCGCCATGATGAAGCCGGGATTCGGGATTAGGGATTCGGGATTCGGAGGCTGCGCTGGCAGCTCCATGGTCTCGGGCTTCATGCCGGCTGCGCGGCAGGGCCGGGCGACGATGCGGAGGAGTCTTCTTCCACGGAGGTCGCTTCTTCGGGCACAGGATTCGCATGTCGAATCCCTACTCCCCACTCCCCAATCCCGGCCCATTCATGCCTGACACCGGCCGCCCCGCCCCGCAGGAACCCGACGTAGGCGACGTAGCGGTCAGCGTCGCCGACGTGCTGGCCGCGCAGGCGCGGCTGCGCCGCTACCTGCCGCCGACGCCGGTGCACTACGCCGAGCGTTTCGGCGTGTGGCTGAAGCTGGAGAACCTGCAGCGCACCGGCTCCTACAAGGTGCGCGGCGCGCTGAATGCACTGCTGGCCGGGCTGGAGCGCGGCGACGAGCGCACCATCATCTGCGCCTCGGCCGGCAACCATGCGCAGGGCGTGGCCTGGGCCGCGCACCGCCTGGGCGTGCAGGCGATCACGGTGATGCCGCACGGCGCGCCGCAGACCAAGATCGCCGGCGTCGCCCATTGGGGCGCCACCGTGCGCCAGCACGGCGACAGCTACGACGAGGCCTACGCCTTCGCCCGCGAACTGGCCGAGCAGAACGGCTACCGCTTCCTCTCCGCGTTTGACGACCCGGACGTGATCGCCGGCCAGGGCACGGTCGGCATCGAGCTGGCCGCGCACGCCCCGGACGTGGTGATCGTGCCGATCGGCGGCGGCGGCCTGGCCTCCGGCGTGGCCCTGGCGCTGCGCTCGCAGGGCGTGCGCATCGTCGGCGCGCAGGTCGAGGGCGTGGATTCCATGGCACGGGCGATCCGCGGCGATATCCGCGCGATCGACCCGGTGCCCACCCTGGCCGACGGCGTCAAGGTTAAAATCCCCGGGTTCATCACCCGCCGGCTGTGCGCCAGCCTGCTCGACGACGTGGTGATCGTGCGCGAGGCGGAACTGCGCGAAACGCTGGTCCGCCTGGCGCTGGAGGAGCACGTCATCGCCGAGGGCGCCGGCGCGCTGGCCCTGGCGGCCGGCCGCCGCGTCTCCGGCAAGCGCAAATGCGCGGTGGTGTCCGGTGGCAACATCGACGCCGGCGTGCTGGCGACGCTGCTGTCGGAGGTGCGCCCGCGCGCGCCACGCAAGCCGCGCCGCCGCAATGCCGAGCGACTTCGCAACCAACGTGCCGCCGCCCCGCCCGCTTCCGCTCGCCCCGCGTCTTCGCTCTCCCATCCGCCAGCCACCGCCGCCGTAGAGGAAACCATCTGGTGAACACTTCTGCTTCTTCCCAGACCCCCCGCATCCGCATTTTCGACACCACCCTGCGCGACGGCGAGCAATCCCCCGGCTGCAGCATGACCCCGCCGCAGAAGCTGGTCATGGCGCGCGCCCTGGCCGAGCTGGGCGTGGACATCATCGAGACCGGCTTCCCGGCCAGTTCGCAATCCGACCGCGAGGCGATGGCGCTGATCGGCCGCGAACTGCGCGAGCCGACCCTGGCGGTGCTGTCGCGCTGCCTGGCCACCGACATCGAGACCTCCGCGCGCGCGCTGGAGGCGGCGGCCAAGCCGCGCCTGCACGTGTTCCTGTCGACCAGCCCGCTGCACCGCGAGCACAAGCTGCGGATGAGCCGCGAGCAGGTGCTGGAATCGGTGCGCAAGCACGTGTCGCTGGCGCGCCAGTACGTGGACGATGTGGAGTTCTCGGCCGAGGACGCCACCCGCACCGAGGAAGACTTCCTGGCCGAAGTGACCGCAGTGGCGATCGCCGCCGGCGCCACCACCATCAACCTGCCCGACACGGTCGGCTTCACCACGCCGGAAGAGATCCGCGGCATGTTCGCGCGGCTGATCGCCAGCGTGCCCGGCGCCGAGCGGGTGATCTTCAGCACCCACTGCCACAACGACCTGGGCCTGGCCGTGGCCAACTCGCTGGCCGCGGTGGAAGGCGGCGCGCGGCAGGTGGAATGCACCATCAACGGCATCGGCGAGCGCGCCGGCAACTGCGCGCTGGAAGAGATCGCGATGGCGCTGAAGGTGCGCAACGCGTTCTACGAGATCGACACCGCGATCAATACCCAGCGCATCGTCGCCAGCTCGCAGCTGCTGCAGCGGCTGGTCGGCATGCCGGTGCAGCGCAACAAGGCGATCGTCGGCGGCAACGCCTTCGCCCACGAGTCGGGCATCCACCAGCATGGCATGCTGCGCCACCGCGGCACCTACGAGATCATGCGTCCGGAAGACGTGGGTTGGGAGTCCTCGCAGATGGTGCTGGGCCGCCACAGCGGCCGCGCCGCGGTCGAGCAGCGCCTGCGCGCGCTGGGCTACGTGCTGGAAGAGGCCGAACTGAACCTGGCGTTCGAGGCGTTCAAGGCGCTGTGCGAGCAGCAGCGCGTGGTCAACGACGCCGACCTGCAGGCGATGATGCAGGACGCGCCGGAAAGCCAGGGCTACCGGCTGTCGTCGATGACCGTCAGCGACCGCGGCCAGCGCGCCAGCGCGCAGGTCGAGCTGTCCGATCCGGACGGCCAGCGGGTCAGCGAGCGCGCCGAAGGCGACGGCCCGGTGGATGCGCTGTTCGCCGCGCTGGCCGCGGCCACCGGCGTGCAGCTGACCCTGGACAGCTACCAGGTGCACAGCGTCGGCATCGGCGCCGACGCGCGCGGCGAAGCCAACCTCAGCGTGCGCCACGGCGAAATCGAATACGACGGCAGCGGTACCAGCCGCGACATCATCGAGGCCAGCGCGCTGGCCTGGCTGGACGTGGCCAACCGCGTGCTGCGCCAGCGCCAGGGCGCGCATGCCGGCGCCGCCACCGCGGCCGCCTGAGCACATGAGCGCAACCATCGTGCCCGCCGCCGGCCAACGCTGGAACGCGCAGGGCTATGCCGACGATGCCGGCTTCGTGCCGGCACTGGGCACGCCGGTGCTGGAGCTGCTGGCACCACAGCCGGGCGAGCGGATCCTCGACCTGGGCTGCGGCGACGGCGTGCTGACCGCCAAACTGGCCGCCAGCGGCGCCGAGGTGCTCGGCGTGGACGCATCGCCCGAACTGGTCGACGCCGCACGCGCACGCGGCGTGGACGCGCAGGTGCTGGACGGCCATGCGCTGGCGTTCGAGCAGCGCTTCGACGCGGTGTTCAGCAATGCCGCACTGCACTGGATGCGCGAGCCGGACCTGGTGCTGGGCGGCGTGCGCCGCGCGCTGCGTCCGGGCGGTCGCTTCGTCGGCGAATTCGGCGGCCACGGCAACGTGGCGGCGATCGTCACCGCGCTGCATGCGGCGCTGCGCCTGCATGGCGCGCCGGCAGCGGCGTTCGCCTGGTTCTTCCCCAGCGCTGAAGCCTATGCACAGCGCCTGCAGGCGCACGGGTTCCAGGTGCTGCAGATCGCGTTGCTGCCGCGGCCCACGCCGCTGCCGACCGGCATGGCCGGCTGGCTACGCACCTTCGCCGACCCGTTCCTGGTCGGCCTGAACGCCACAACACGGCAGGACGTTCTCGCTACCGCCGTCGCATTGCTGACGCCAACGCTGTGCGACGATCGCGGCCGCTGGAGCGCCGACTACGTCCGCCTGCGCTTCCACGCCATGGTACCGGCCCAGGCCGACGCCTGAGCCCGCCCGTTCCAGACCCACGCAAGGTTATCGGCAATGAACCCAGCCCCCCGCACCCTGTACGACAAACTGTGGGACGCGCATGTCGTCGTCCCCGAAAGCGGCACCGCCCCGGCGGTGCTGTACATCGACCTGCACCTGATCCACGAGGTGACCTCGCCGCAGGCGTTCACCGAACTGAAGGCGCGCGGGCTGGCGCCGCGCCGTCCCGACCGCACCAAGGCGACGATGGACCATTCCACGCCGACCCTGCCGCGCGGCGCCGACGGCAAGCTGCCCTACTACACCGAGGCCTCCGAAGCGCAGGTGGACATGCTCGCGCGCAACTGCGCCGACTACGGCATCGAGCTGTTCGACATGGCCTCGGACAACCGCGGCATCGTGCACGTGATCGCGCCCGAGCAGGGCTTCACCCAGCCCGGCATGACCATCGTCTGCGGCGACAGCCACACCTCCACGCATGGTGCTTTCGGGGCATTGGCGTTCGGCATCGGCACCAGCGAGGTCGGCTA
The DNA here is from genome assembly GCF_014236815.1 of Xanthomonas sp. GW. Lineage (NCBI taxonomy): Bacteria > Pseudomonadati > Pseudomonadota > Gammaproteobacteria > Lysobacterales > Lysobacteraceae > Xanthomonas > Xanthomonas sp. GW. Next base: position 1,075,603 of record NZ_CP051189.1, on the reverse strand, counting down.
CGTGCTGGCCACGCAATGCCTGCTGCAGCGCAAGGCCAAGACCATGTCGATCACCGTCGACGGGCCGCTGGCGCCGGGCGTCGGCGCCAAGGACGTGATCCTGCACATCATCGGCGTAATCGGGGTCAACGGCGGCACCGGCCACGTGCTCGAGTACCGCGGCTCCACCATCGAGGCGATGGACATGGAGCAGCGCATGACCCTGTGCAACATGTCGATCGAGGCCGGCGCGCGCGCCGGCATGGTCGCGCCGGACCAGATCACCTTCGACTGGATGGCGAACACGCCGCGCGGGCCCAAGGGTGCTGAGTTCGACGCCGCGGTGCAGCGCTGGTCGCAGCTGCGCAGCGATCCGGGCGCGCGCTTCGACGTGGACGTGCGCATCGACGCGCGCGACATCCGCCCGACCTTGACCTGGGGCACCCACCCGGGCACCGCGATCGCGGTGGACGTGCCGATTCCGGCGGCGCAGGACGCGGCTGCGCAGAAGGGCCTGGACTACATGCATTTCGAATCGGGCCATGCGCTGATCGGCACCCCGGTGGACGTGGTGTTCGTCGGCTCGTGCACCAACGGCCGGCTCAGCGACATGCGCGAAGTGGCGCAGGTGCTGCGCGGCCGCCGCGTCGCGCCGAACGTGCGCATGCTGGTGGTGCCGGGCTCGGAGATCGTCAAGCGCCAGGCCGAGGCCGAGGGCATCCACGAGGTGGTGCGCGCCGCCGGCGCCGAGTGGCGCGAATCCGGCTGCTCGATGTGCATCGCGATGAACGGCGACCTGGTCGCGCCGGGGCAACTGGCGGTGAGCACCAGCAACCGCAATTTCGAAGGCCGCCAGGGTCCCGGCTCGCGCACCTTGCTGGCCTCGCCGATGACCGCGGCCTGGGCCGCGGTGAACGGCAAGGTCAGCGACCCGCGCACGCTGTTCGCGGAGGTCGCGTGATGGTCCCGCACATCGCCGCGCTCGCGGCCACGCTGACCTTCGTCGCCGCCACCACCCGCGCCTTCGCCCATCGCGGCAAGCCGCTGCTGCCGCCGCACGTCCCCACTCCGGCGCTGCCGCCGGCGACGCTGCCCGACGCGGCCGTCGCCGCCACCGCCACCGCCACCGCCACCGCCACCGCCACCGTGTCACAGGAGACCTGCTGATGGCCGGATTCGCCGCCCTCACCTCGGCCAGCGTGGTGCTGCGCCAGACCAACATCGATACAGACCAGATCATCCCGGCGCGGTTCCTGTCCACCACCGAGCGCGCCGGCCTCGGCCGCAACGCGTTCAACGACTGGCGCTGGCAGGCCGACGGCACACCGAACCCGGAGTTCGCGTTCAACCAGCCGCAGAACGCCGGCCGCCAGATCCTGCTGGCCGGGCGCAACTTCGGCTGCGGCTCCTCGCGCGAGCACGCGCCGTGGGCGCTGACCGACCTGGGCCTGCGCGCCATCGTCAGCAGCGAGATCGCCGACATCTTCCGCAACAACAGCCTCAAGAACGGGCTGCTGCCGATCGTGCTGGACGAGGCCGACGTGCAGACCCTGATGCAGCGCCCGGACGACGCGCTGACCGTGGACGTGGCCGCGCGCGAACTGCGCACGCCCGACGGCCGCGTCTATCCGTTCCCGCTCGACGAGTTCTCGCAGACCTGCCTGCTCGAAGGCGTCGACGAACTCGGCTACCTGCTGCTGCGCCAACCCGCCATCGAACAGTACGAGGCCGCCCATGCACGCTGACATCGTCGTCCTGCCCGGCGACGGCATCGGCCCCGAAGTCGCCGCCGCCGCGGTCTCGGTGCTGCGCACCATCGCCCGCCGCTACCAGCACACGTTCGAGTTCCACGAGCACGACATCGGCGGCATCGCCATCGACCGCCACGGCGAGCCGCTGCCGGCGGCGACGCTGGCCGCCTGCCAGCAGGCCGACGCGGTGCTGCTGGGCGCGGTCGGCGGGCCGAAGTGGTCCGATCCCAACGCCAAGATCCGCCCCGAGCAGGGCCTGCTGGCGATCCGCCGCGGCCTGGGCCTGTTCGCCAACCTGCGCCCGGTCAAGCCGCATCCGGCGGCGCTGGACGCCTCGCCGATCAAGCCGCACCTGCTCACCGGCGTGGACATCGTGGTGGTGCGCGAGCTGACCGGCGGCATCTATTTCGGCGACAAGACCCGCACCGCCACCGACGCCAGCGACCTGTGCCGCTACAGCGTCGAGGAGATCGAACGGGTGCTGCGCAGCGCGTTCCGCCTGGCCCAGCAGCGCCGCAACCACGTCACCTCGGTGGACAAGGCCAACGTGCTGGAGACCTCGCGGCTGTGGCGCGACGTGGCCACGCGCATCGGCCGCGACGAATTCCCGGACGTGCGCCTGGAGCACCAGCTGGTCGATTCGATGGCCATGCACCTGCTGGCCAAGCCGCGCGAGTACGACGTGATCGTCACCGAGAACATGTTCGGCGACATCCTCACCGACGAGGCGTCGATGCTCGCCGGTTCGCTGGGCCTGCTGCCGTCGGCGTCGCTGGGCGAAGGCCGCATCGGCCTGTACGAGCCGATCCACGGCTCGGCGCCGGACATCGCCGGCAAGGGCATCGCCAATCCCTACGCCACCATCCTCAGCGCCGCGCTGCTGCTGCGCCATTCGCTGGGCCTGGATGCCGAAGCCGAGGCGATCGAGCAGGCCGTGGACGCCGCGCTCAACGCGCACGCCTTCACCGCCGACCTAGCCGCCCCCGGCCATGGCATTTCCACCAACGCGGCCGCACGCGCGGTGGTGGAGCAGCTGCAGGCGCATGGGTCGGTGGAGGCCGAGATTCGCGAGTAGGTAGTGGGATTGGTCACTGCGTTCGGTCGCTGCGCGGATAGGCAGCGGCCGAAGGCTCGCGCGTCGGGCGGCGCGGATCGCTCCTGTAGGAGGGGCTTCAGCCCCGACAGGATTCCGCGCCGCAGGCTCGCCGTGCTGTGTGTCGCGGCTGAAGCCGCTCCTCCAAGGGTGCACCTGCGCTTTGGCGCCTAGCCGATCACCCGATCGCGGCCTTCGTGCTTGGCCTGGTACAGGCGCTGGTCGGCCAGCACCAGCAATTCGCGCCGGCTCTGCAGCGCCGGGCTGACGCAGGCGAAACCGACGCTGGCCGTGCACTGCACGGTGCGCCCATCGACGTCGTGGACCACGATCGCGGCGACGCGGCGACGCAGGTCGTCCAGCCGCGCTCGCGCCTGCTCGCGGTCCAGACCCGGCAGCACCAGCAGGAACTCCTCGCCGCCGTGGCGCGCGGCGAAGGCCTGTTCGCCGAGCGTGGCGCGCAGCACCTCGCCGACCCGGCGCAGCACTTCGTCGCCGATCTCGTGGCCGTGGCGATCGTTGATCCGCTTGAAGTTGTCGATGTCCAGCAGCGCCACGCACAGCGGCGTTTGCGTGGCCCGCGCATGCTCCAGCGCCGCGGTCAGGTGCGGATCGGCGGTGCGCCGGTTCGGCAGGCCGGTCAGCGCGTCGTGGCCGGCCTGGTAGGCGAGCTTGCGCACCAGCTCCTCGCGTTCGAAATCGGCCAGCTTCAGCGCCAGGTTCTTCGCGCGCAGTTCGTGGGTGCGCTCGGCGATGATGCGGTTGAGCCGGCGCTGGCGGCGCAGGTAACGATTGCTGCGGCCGCGGTACCACCACAACAGAAGGCCGCTGAACGCGATCGCCGCGATCACCACGAACGGACCGCGCTGCCAGAACGGCGGCACCACGTCCAACTGCAGCGAGGCGCGCCCGACCAGATCGCTGCGCGACCAGTCCATCGCATTGGTGGTCGCCTGCACTTCCAGCCGGTACTCGCCAGGCGGCAGGTTGGTATACACCGCCTCCTCGCTGCTGCCTGCATCGATCCACTGCCGGTCGAAGCCATGCAGGCGATAGCGGTAGCGCATCTTGTTCGGCGAGCGGAAACTCAGTCCGGCGTAGTCGACGCTGAGCCGGCCGACGCTGCCGGGCAAGCGGTAGTCGGCGCGCAGCGGCTGCTCGCGGCCATCGACCTGCAGCCGCTCGATCACCACCGCCGGTGCGCGCAGCGAATGCCGGCTGGGCAGCGCCGGGTCGATCAGCGCCAGGCCGGCGGAGGTCGGGATCAGCAAGGTGCCGTCGCGGCTCAGCCAGCCGGCCGGCGCGCTGCTGCCGTTGCCCTGGCTGCCGGGCATGCCGTCGCTGCGATCCACCACGTCCACCGCCAACTGCGTGCGGCGGCCGGCATCCAGTTGCGCGATGCTGTCGCGGGCGATGCGGAACACGCCCTGGTTGCTGGTCACCCACAGATGTCCCTTGCCATCGTCGATGACCCGGAACAGCTTGTCGCGCGGCAGCCCGACGCGATGGTCGTAGATGCGGAAGCGGCCGTCGCGCAGCCGCAGCAGGCCGCGGTCGCTGGCGATCCACAGCGCGCCGTCGGCGTCCTCCAGGAAATCGAACGCGTTGTGCGCGGGGAACGCTGCGCCGGCCGGCCAGCGGCGCAGCGTGCCCTCGGCCGACAGCGCCGCGATGCCGTCGCTGGTGCCGATCCACAGCACGCCGGTGCGATCGCGGTACAGCGCCTGCACCTGCAGCGCCGGCAGGCCGTCGGCCAGGGTGTACAGGCGGGTGCGGCCACGGTTGCGATAGGCCAGGCCGGCATTGCTGCCGACCCACAGCCCGCCGTCCGCATCCTGCAACAACGCCCGCACCATGGCCTGCGGGATCCCGGCCTCGGTGCCGAGCCGTTGCCGGACCGCACCGTCGGGCGCCAGCAACAGGACTCCCTGGTTGTAGGTACCGACCCACATGCCGCCATCGTTGGCCGCGGCCAGCGCCAGCACCGACGGATCGCGGCCGGCGGCGGCGATGCGCAACGTGGCGATGCGGCCGTGCTGCCAGCGATCAAGGCCCGCGGCATGGCCGATCCAGACCGCGCCATCGGCGCTCTGCTGCACCACGCGTACGTAATCGCCGCCGAGGCCGTCGTGCCGGGTCAGGCCGCCGGCATCGCCCACCGCGACGCGGAACAAGCCGTCGGTGCTGCCGGCCCAGATCAGGCCTTCGCGGTCTTCGATCAGCGCCGGGCTGACCACGCCGGAGATCGACAGCATCTCCTCGCTGACCCCGCTCGACGAGCGCCGCAGCAACTGGCCGCTGGACAGGCTCATCCACAACTGGCCCTGGCGATCCTGCAACGCGGCATCAACGCGCTGGCCCTGGCGCAACCACTGCAGCGCGCCGTCGGCGTGCAGCCAGAACACGCCGGCGTCGCCGGCGACCAGCAACCCGCCGTCGCGATCGCGGCTCAGCCGCCGTACCGGCGCGGTGCGCATCGCCTCCGTGCGGCCCCAACGCCGCGCGCGGCCCGTGGCCGGGTCGAGGCGGAACAATCCGTGGGCCGTGCCGACCAGCACGCTGCCGTCGGCCTGCTGCAGCAGCGCCGCCACCCGGGTCTTCGGCAGCCCGGCGGCCGCGCCGGCCGCGCTCAGGCGGCCATCGGCCTCGATCCGGAACAAGCCGTCCTCGCTGCCGACCCACAACGCACCGTCGCGGGCGCGCAGCATCGACGCCACCTGCAGCCGCTGCGCAGGCGCATCGCCCAGATGCTCCCAGGTGCCGCCCGCGTAGCGAAATACGCCGTCGTAGGCGGTGCCGACCAGCACCCCGCCGTCGCGTTCGGGCACGATCGCGAACACGCCGGACATCTCCATGCCCGGGGTGTTCTGCCGGTCGAACACGGTGAAGGCGCGGCCATCGAAGCGCGCCACGCCTTCCCAGGTGCCGATCCAGAGCAGGCCGTCGCGGTCCTGCGCCAGCGCATGCACTAGGTTGTGCGGCAGGCCTTCGTCCATCGTCCAGCGCACCACCGTCGGCCGGTCGGTGATGCTGCGCGCGGTCACCGGCAGCGTTGCCTGGGCCACAGCGGACCCTGCCGCGCAGCAGGCGCACAGCAGCATCAGGAACAAACCGATGCGCCCGCGCAGGCGTCGGCGCAGCGCAGACGCGCTGCCGATGGTTGTGTGACGCCGGTCCCCCTGCTCCATTGCTTCCCGAATCATGCCCTCGGCAGCACGCGGTCTCCAAACCGCACGAGAAGCCAATTTATCACTACATGTTCGCCGCCGATGTCAGGACGTTCCTCACATTGCCGAACGGCGGCAGTCCATGACGCCGCTCAGGCCCAATGCCAGGCGCACCGATCCGTTCGATCGGCGGACCAGGGCGGGCACGGCTGACATCCTGAATAGTGAACTTAAGGGTGTAGTATAAATATCGAACCGACTGGTCTAGTATTGCCGTCATGGTCAGCAAACCCGTTCTCTCCCCCAAAGCCTCTTCCCGCGCCGCCGGACCGGGCCGTCCGAAGGACATGGGCAAGCGTGCGGCGATCCTGGACGCGGCCAAGCACATGTTCACCGAGCTGGGCTTCGGCGGGGTCAGCATGGACGGCATCGCCGCCCGCGCCGGGGTATCCAAGCTCACCGTCTACAGCCATTACGGCGACAAGGAGACCCTGTTCGCCGAGGCGGTGCGCGCGCAGTGCCAGGCGCTGCTGCCCGACGACCTGTTCGGGCATGCGCTGAAAGGCCCGCTGCGCGCCCAGTTGGTGGAGATCGGCCTGGCCTTCTTCGCGATGATCAGCAGCGAGGCGGCGATGGCCACCCACCGCATGATGCTCGCCCCCGGCACCGGCGACGAGCACGTGCGCGAGATGTTCTGGAATGCCGGTCCCAAACGCACCCAGCAGGATCTGGCGCAGTTGCTGCAGGCGCACGTGGCGGCCGGCGAGCTGGAGATTGCCGACCTGGGCCTGGCCGCCTCCCAGTTCTTCTGCCTGATCAAGGGCGAACTGCACTCGCTGATGATGTGCGGCCTGTGCCGCGACCCCAGCCGGGCGCGGATCCAGGCCCATGTCGAGGCCAGCGTGGATTTCTTCCTGCGCGCCTATGCGGCGCGCTGAGTCCGCGCCGGCCGGCCGGCCCGATGACTTCCGGCACTGCGCGCGGCGGCATCGCTGCGGCGATGCTGCAACATACGCACGGCCCCCGCGCCGGCTAAAATGCGCGACCCACCGCGTTGGATGCCCCAGATGACGATCGACTATTCCCAAGCCCGCGAAACGATGGTTGAACAGCAGGTGCGTCCCTGGGACGTGCTCGACCTGCGCGTGCTCGAGGTGCTGGCGCGGCTGCCGCGCGAGACCTTCGTGCCGCAAAGCCACCGCGCGGTGGCCTATGCCGATCTGGAAATCCCGCTTGGGCACGGCCAGTACATGATGAAGCCGGTGATCGAAGGGCGCATGCTGCAGGCGCTGGACCTGCAACCGGGCGAGGACGTGCTGGAGATCGGCACCGGCAGCGGCTTCATCAGCGCCTGCCTGGGCGAGCTCGGCCGCGAGGTGGTCAGCCTGGAGATCGAGCCGGCCCTGGCCGCCGCCGCGCGCGCCAACCTGGATGCCGCCGGGCTGGGCAGCAACGTGCGCATCGAGACCGCCGACGCGTTCGGCTGGCACAGCGAGCGCCGCTTCGACGTGGTCTGCGTCACCGCCGCGGTCACCGAGATCCCGGCGCAGTTCCTGGCCTGGCTGCGGCCCGGCGGCCGCCTGTTCGCGGTCCGCGGCCGCGCCCCGGTGATGGACGCGGTGCTGGTCCACGCCGACGCCGGCGCGCCGCGCGTGGAATCGCTGTTCGAAACCGACCTGGCGTACTACCTGCGTGGCGCCGCGCCAGTCCCCCAGTTCACATTCTGATCCATCAAGGAAGCCGCAATGATCCGCCGATCCCTCGTTCTGGCGCTGGCCGCCGCGCTGTTTCCGCTGGCCGCCAACGCCACGGACCTGCTGCAAGTCTACGAAATGGCCCGCAATAGCGACCCGCAGCTGGCCAGCGCGGAATCGAACCGGCTGTACGAAAAGGAAGGCGCGGTGCAAGCGCGCGCGGCGCTGCTGCCGCAGATCAACGGCACCGCCTCGCTGCAGCGCAGCCATAGCGAAACCCAGCGCGGCAGCGGCGAACTGGACAACACCGGCAAGAGCCGCAGCTACGCGATCCAGGGCCAGCAGACGCTGGTCAACTTCGCCCAGTTCTCGACCCTGCGCGCGCAGAAGGCGCGCAGCCTGGCCGCCGACTACACGCTGGCATCGGCCAACGACGACCTGATCGTGCGCACCTCGGCCGCCTACTTCAACGTGCTGGTCGCGATCGAGTCGCTGGTCGCCGCGGAAACCAACGAAGCCGCTGCCAAGAAGCAGTTCGACTACGCCGACAAGCGCCTGGAAGTGGGCCTGGCGCCGATCACCGACGTGCACGAAGCGCGCGCCGAGTACGACCAGGCGCGCGCCGACACGATCACCGCGCGCAATTCGTTGCAGGACCTGTACCAGGCACTGACCGAGATCACCGGGCAGCCGGTGCACGACCTGCGCAGCCTGCCGGAGGACTTCCGTCCGCAGCTGCCGGCCGAGAGCGGCAACATCGACAGCCTGATCGCTTCGGCGCTGGACAAGAACCCGTCGCTGCGCGCCTACCAGTACCAGGTGCAGCAAGCCGAAGACAACGTCTCCACCGCCCGCGCCGGCCATCTGCCGACGCTGAACCTGTCGGCCAGCGCCGGCCGCGATGCCAGTTGGGGCGACAACCTCTCAGGCAGCAATTCGCCGCGCGCGGACAGCAACGTCATCGGCCTGACCTTGAACATCCCGATCTTCGCCGGCGGCGCGACCCAGTCGGCGGTGCGCCAGGCGCTGTCGCAGCGCGACATCGCCCAGGACACGTTCGAGCAGCAGAAGCGCGCGCTCGACCGCAATACCCGCAACGCCTACCAGACCGTCGTCGCCGGCATCAGCGAAATCGAGGCGCGGCGCCTGGCGGTGGTCTCGGCGCAGGCCGCGTACGACGCCTCGCAGGTCGGCCTGGAAGTGGGCACGCGCACCGTGCTGGACGTGGTGCAAAACCAGCGCACCCTGTACCAGGCACAGCTGAACTACGCGCAGTCGCGCTACAACTTCCTGCAGAACCGCCTGCTGCTGAGCCAGGCGCTGGGCTCGCTGGACGTGGCCGAAGTGCAGTCGATTAACGCGCTGCTGACGCAGAGCGCCGAATCCAAGCTCAACTCCGCCAGCAGCACCCAGTAACGCTGCGCCGGCAACTGCGCTACCGCGAACGGCGGGCCTTCGGGTCCGCCGTTTTTGCTTGGTGCCGGCGTAAGGGTGGAAGGAACGCCTGATGGCGCCAGGGACTTCCGATCCAGATCAGGATGCCACTTGTAGGAGCGACTTCAGCCGCGACGGCGTTACCGATAGATCCTGTCGCGGCTCAAGCCGCTTCTACAACGCGCAGCCAACTGCAATGCCCGCGTCGAAACCGCGCTACTCGTTGGCCGGCGCGTCGTGCGCCACCGGCGGCAGATGCTCGGCGATAAGTTGCAGCGCGCGCTGCAGCGCGCCGCGGCCGTTTGCGACCAGCGCGCAGCCGGCTTCGGCGATGCGCGCGCGCGCGGCCGCGTCGCCGAGCAATTCGTGCAGCGCCGCACAGACCCCTGCGGCGTCTTCGCAGATCGCCACCGCGCCGGCCTCGCGCATGCGCCGCGAGATCTCGGCGAAGTTGTGCAGGTGCGGCCCGCTCACCGACGGCGTGCCGACCGCGGCCGGCTCCAGCAGGTTGTGCCCGCCGATCGGCTGCAGGCTGCCGCCGACGAAGGCGACCTGGGCGCAGGCATAGAACATCATCAGTTCGCCCAGCGTATCGATCACGAACACGCTGTCCTCGGCGCCGGGCCACTGCTGCTGGCGGCGCGTGGCCACGCGCCAGCCCTGGTCGCGCGCCAGCGCCTCGACCTTGGCGAAACGTTCGGGATGGCGCGGCGCCCACAGCAGCAGCAGGTCCGGCCAGTGCCGGCGCAGTTGCCGGTGCATCTCGATCACCGCCGCCTCCTCGCCCTCGTGGGTGCTGGCGGCGATCCACACCGGCCGGGTCGCCGCCACGCGTTCGCCGAACGCGGCGACGAACTGCGGCAACTGCGCGGGCACGGCGATATCGAACTTCAGGTTGCCCAGCGCGCGCACCTGCTGCGGATTGGCGCCGAGTTCGATGAAGCGTTCGGCATCGGCCTGCGACTGCGCGGCCACGCAGGTGACGGTGCGCAGCGCGCGCCCGATCAACGGCCGCAGCAGGCGGTAGCCGCGCAGCGAGCGTGCCGACAGCCGCGCATTTAGCACGTAGACCGGGATATCGCGGTCGCGGCAGCCGAACAGCATGTTCGGCCACAGCTCGGTTTCCAGGATCAGCGCCAGGCTCGGGCGGAAATGCTGCAGGAAACGGCCGACGCTGCCGGGCACGTCGTACGGCAGGTAGACGTGGTCCAGCGCATCGCCCCACAGCGCGCGCACCCGCTCCGAGCCGGTCGGGGTGATGGTGGTGATCACCCAGCGGATGTCCGGGCGCTGCGCGCGCAGCGCGTTGACCACCGGCGCAGCGACGTTGACCTCGCCCACCGACACCGCGTGCAGCCACACCCGCGGCCGCCCGCGCGCCTGCGGATACGAGGCGTAACGCTCGTCCCAGCGCTGGAAGTACTGGCGCACGCGGAACCCGCGCCAGACCAGGTGATAGACGGTGACCGGCAGCAGCATGTACAGCACGGTCGAGTACAGGCCGCGCAGCAGCCGTTCGATGAAATCGTTGCGCATCGCGAAAGCATAGCGGGTTGCGTCGTGCAGGCGGCAGACGATCGCGGCCGCCGCCGGCAAGCGCTGGCGCCGCGCTGCAGCACCGATGCCGCCGCTCCCGGCTAAACTTGGCGCATGTCCGATCCGACCCCCGCTCTTCCGTCCGCCGCCACCACGGCCACGCCGCCGCCGCGCTCGCCGCGGCACTGGCCGACCTGGCTGCTGCTCGGCATCGCCGTGGCCATCGCGCGGCTGCCCTGGCTGCTGCAACGCGCGCTCGGCCGCGGCGTCGGCTGGATCGCGTTGCGCCTGGCCAGCAGCCGCCGCCATGCCGCCGAGGTCAACCTGAAGCTGTGCTTCCCCGAACAGAGCGAGGCCTGGCGCACGCGCCTGCTGCACGACAGCTTCGATGCGCTGGGCGTGGGCGTATTCGAGTTCGCGCGCGCCTGGTGGGGCAGCATCGGCCCGATCCGCCGCCGCACCCGCATCGAGGGCCTGGAGCACCTGCGCGCACTGCAGGCGCAGGGGCGCGGCGTGCTGCTGGTATCGGGCCATTTCATGACCTTGGAGATGTGCGGCCGGCTGCTGTGCCAGTACGTGCCGCTGGCCGGCATGTACCGCCGCCACCGCAACCCGGTGTTCGAATGGGCGGTCAAGCGCGGCCGCCTGCGCTACGCCATCGCCATGTTCGCCAACGAGGACCTGCGCGGCAGCGTGCGCCACCTCAAGCGCGGCGGCTTCCTGTGGTACGCGCCGGACCAGGACATGCGCGGCAAGGACACGGTGTTCGTGCCGTTCTTCGGCATGCCCGCCTCCACCATCACCGCCACGCACCAATTGGCGCGGCTGACCGGCTGCGCGGTGGTGCCGTATTTCCACCGCCGCGAAGGCGCCGACTACGTGCTGCGCATCGCCCCGCCACTGGAAAATTTCCCGTCGCAGGACATGGTCGCCGACACCGCGCGGGTCAATGCCGCGATCGAGGCGATGGTGCGCGAAGCGCCTGCGCAATACCTGTGGATCCACCGCCGCTTCAAGCGCCAGCCTGGCGGCCGCAGTACGTTCTACGAGCGCGATTGAGCGCGACGTGGGTGCGGGCGCGGCCTCGCGCGCTCAACTCTGCGAGTCGCTTTCGCGCCGGACCCTCACCCCAACCCCTCTCCCGGTGAGAGAGGGGCTCGGCTGTTCCCTTCTCCCACCGGGACCATGGCCCCCTTTTCGGGGGAAGGTGCCCCGAAGGGGCGGATGAGGGTACGAGCGCAGCCTCGTGCACCCAAACCGCGCGAGACGCTTCGCGCCGGACCCTCACCCCAACCCATCTCCCCCAGGGGACTCCCTTCGGTCGCCGGTGGGAGAGGGGCTACACAGTTCCTGCAGCGCCCTCGGCGTCGCGCTCCTCGGCCAGCAGCGCGCCGACATACAGGCCGACCAGCATCAGCGCCAGCGAGCCCCAGAACGACGAATAGAACGCCAGGTGGGTGTTGAACGGGAATACCGTCACCAGCAACGCCAGCATCGCCGGCCGTGCCCGTTCGCGCGCCTGTGGCGAGGCGTAGCGCCAGGCGCGCCACGCCTGCGCGGCGCCGGCCAGCCACAGCAGCAAGCCGATCACGCCGGTCTCGCTGAGCACTTCGAGCACGATCTGGTGGGCATGGAAGGCCGGCTCGCGGCCCCAGGCGCCGCCATGCGCCGGATCCGGGTCGCAGGCCACATAGGCTTCGCGGAAGCCGCGCACGCCGACGCCGTTGAGCGGATGCTGGCGGATCATGCACCACGAGGCGTCCCAGATCTGGGTGCGTCCGGCCAGCGCCGCGTTCACGTCGGCCGCGCGCCCGCTCAGCGCCAGCGTGGTGCGGGCGAAGCGTTCGCGCACCTGCGGCGAGAGCGCGCCGAGCACGCCAGCGACCAGCACCGCGGCCACGCCCAGCGCCAGCATCCGGCGCAGGCCCAGCAGGCGCCAGCCCGACAGCAGCAGCACCAGGGCGTAGGTGATCCACGACGCACGCGACCCGGCCAGCACCAGCACCACCCCCACCGCTGCGGCGGCGAGCAGCCAGCCCCAGGCGCCGCCGCGGCGCCCGGCCGCGAACAGCAGGAACGGCGACAGGCTGGCCAGCACTTGGCCGAACTTGAGGTTGCACGGGCCGAACACGCCGCTGAGGCGGTCGGCCAGCGCGATTTCCTGCGGCGTGCACAGGCCGTGGTGGTTGATCGCCCACTTCAGCTGGTCCATCGACCAGAACAGCGGACTGGTGCCGCACAGCGCCTGCGCCAGCGCATCCACGGTCCAGATCGCGGCGATGACCGCCAGCCCGTTGAAGGTGGTGCGGCGGCCGCGCGGCGTCGCCACCGCCATCGCCACCAGCCACAGGAACGGCAGGAAGCGCAGGTCCACCGCCGATTCGCGCAGCGCCAGCGGCACGTCCACCGCATCCAGCGCCGACAGCGGCTGCGGCAACCAGTAGCTCAGGAACAGCAGCGTGGTCAGCGCCCACGCCGGGCCGCTGAGCAGGCTGGCGCCGCCGCGGAAGCGGCTGTGCAGCAGCCGCGCCAGGGTCGCCAGCGCGCCCAGCGCGAGCACGCCGGCGGCCAGGCCGGGCGCCGGCCACAGCGCCACGAACGCCAGCACCCAGACCGGGGCCCAGCGTTCGCTGCGCGCCGGCGTCAGCGGCGCGAGCAGAGAGGAATCAGCGCCGGAGTTCGTCATACACCGCCAGGGTCGCGTGCTGCATCGCCTGCAGCGTGTAGGGGATCTGCGCCGGCGGTGCCGGCGGTTGCGCCAGCAGGCGCGCCGCCGCCGCGTGCAGGGCCACCGGATCGAACGCGGGAACCGCACCGGACGGCTGCAGCTGCGCCAGCAGTTCGCCGGCGCCGCCGTGCGCCCAGCCCAGCACCGGCCGCCCCACCGCCAGCGCCTCGACCACGGTGCGGCCGAACGCTTCCGGCTTGCGCGACAGCTGCAGCACCAGATCGCTGGCGGCATAGGCCTCGGCGATGCGCGCAGTGGGCGCGGTGAACGCGATCGCGTCGGCGATGCTCAGCGCGGCGGCCTCGGCCTCCAGCTCTTGCAGGTAGGCCTCGCGCCCGGCCTCGCGCGCGCCGGGCAGCCACAGCCGTGCGTCGCTGCCGTCGGCGCGCAGCGCGGCGAGCAGGTGCAGTGCATCGGCGTGGCCCTTCAGGCGGGTGCCGCGGCCCGGCAACAGCAGCAGCGGGCCGCTGCCGGCGGTTGCCGGCGCCTCGCTCGCGGCCCAGGCGCGCGCGGCCGCATCGGGCTGCGCACGGCGCGGGAACTGCGCCGGGTCGATGCCGCGCGGGATCACCCGCAGCCGCGCCGGGTCGGTCTGCGGGTAGTGGCGCAGCACGTAGTCGCGGACCGTGGCCGACACGCAGATCGCGCGCTCGCCGCGGGCCATGATCGCGCTGTAGCGGCTGGGCGAATTGAGCCCGTGCACGGTGGTGACGAAGCGCGGCCGCTGCGCCGCCGGCAACCCGCGCAGCGCGTGCCAGCCGAGCCAGGCCGGCAGCCGCGAGCGCGCATGCACGATGTCCACCCGCTCGCGCACGAACAGGCGCCGCAGCGTCGGCACATGGCGCAGGCTCAGCAGCGACTTGCGGCCGATGTCCAGCGCGATGTGCTCGGCGCCGGTCGCGGCCAGCGCCGGCAACAGGCGACCGCCGGCCGACACCACCAGCGCGCGATGCCCGGCAGCGACCAGCGCCGCGGCGATTTCCAGGGTGGAGCGTTCCACGCCGCCGGACTCCAGCGCCGGCAGCAGCTGCACCACGGTCAGGCGGTGCATCGACCCGGCGGTCAGTCGACCAGCACGAAGACCGCGCCGCAGTAAGGGCACTGGGCCTCGTGGCTGGGTTCTTCGTCCACCGGCAGATAGACCCGCGGATGCGAGTTCCACAACGCCATCTCCGGGGTCGGGCAGCTCAGCGGCAGGTCGGCGCGGTGCACGGTGTAGCGCTTCTCTGCATTGGCGGGCGCGGTGGCGGTATGGCTCATGGCGGTGGGACACGGCGGGAGGAGACGGGGAATTCTAGCAGCCCGCCCCAGGCGCGCGCCGGCCAGGAAACGCCGCGCCTGTCCTGTCCCGAGTTTGTCCGTTCCTGTCGGCTTGATGCCAAGCGATGACATCCACTATGCTCGGGGGACGCGGCGCAACCATGCCGCTCTGAGGTGTCCCGTGGATATAGGTGTGCGATTGATGCAGGCGCGGCGCAATGCCGGTTTCACGCTGCGCGAACTGGCGGCCTTGCTGGGCGTGGCGCATAGCACCCTGGGTCACTGGGAGAACAATCGTTCCGTTCCCAATGCCCGGCATTTGCTGAAGATTGCCGAACTTACCGGCGTCGATGCCTATGTGCTGTTGACCGGCAAGCCGTCCAAGCTGAACCAGGGCGACCACGAAAGCCTGCCGCTGCCGGTAGGCAAGCGCCTGGCCTGAGCGCGCTGCGGCGCCCGCTGTGGCGCCGCGGTCGATCCTGCGCAAACGCGTTGGCGGGCGCCGCATGGCGTCGTGCTTTTGCGCATCTTGCGGCAGGTTTTTGCGCAGCAACTTCTAAGTCGTTCACGCGCCACGCTCTGATCGCGCCTGCTTTTAGCGCGTTCACGGCATTCCGTGGCCAGGCGCCAAACCAGCCTGCTTTGACTTCGACCCGCCTCAGGCCTGGTCGACCAGACCCCGCTGCTTCACTCGGCCATCCGCGAAGCGCGTGCGCGCCGTGCGGCCCATCGCCGGATTGGTGATCTCGGCGGGGAACCGGACAAGTCCGACGCAATGACCTACAGGGACCCGCTGCAGGCAGCCCGCCGTACGCACACCAACCGATCCGGACGACTGCAGCGAAACGCGCAGCCATCAACGGCTGCGCGCATGCGTACCGAACGCGCCGGAGCGCTTGCTTACGGCGCGCTCTTCTCCGCTTCCAGCTGCTTGCGGATCTGCGCATCGACCGCGGCGATCGCGGTCATGTTCATCACCCGGCGCGAGGTGGCACTGGTGGTGAGGATGTGCACCGGCTTGGAGATGCCCATCAGGATCGGGCCGATCGCCACGCCATCGGTGAACACGCGCACCAGGTTGTAGGCGATGTTGGCCGCTTCCAGGTTAGGCAGCACGAACAGGTTGGCGCGACCCTTCAAGGTGCTGTTGGGCATGATCTGCTTGCGCAGCGCTTCGTCCCAGGCGGTGTCGCCCTGCATCTCGCCGTCGATGTTGAGTTCGGGCTTGCGCTTGAGCAGCGCCTCGCGCACCTGGCGCATCTTCAGCGCGTCGCGCGAGTCGTGGCTGCCGAAGTTGGAATGCGACAGCAGCGCGATATTCGGCTCGATGCCGAACAGCCTGAGTCGGAATGCGGCCTGCAGCGTGGCCTCGACGATCTGCTCCACGCTCGGATCTTCCTGCACGTGCGTATCGAGAAAGAAGAACGCGCCCAATTGGTTGATCACCCCGGTCATCGCCGAGGTCGAGCTGACCCGCGGTTCCAGCGGAATCACGCTGCGCGCATAGCCGAGCTTCTTGTGGAAGCGGCCGACCACGCCGGTGAGCAGCGCATCGGCTTCGCCGCGCGCGACCATCACCGCGGCGATCAGCGTCGGCCGCGAGCGCATCAGTTCCTTGGCCGCGGTGACGGTGACGCCGCGGCGCTCGGTCAACGAGTGGTAGTACTGCCAATAGTCGTTGAAGCGCGGATCGTCGTGGATGTTGGTGATCTCGAAGTCCACGCCAGCGGTGATGCGCAGGCCCAGGCGCTGGATGCGCGCCTCGATCACATCCGGGCGGCCGATCAGGATCGGGAACGCCAGGCCTTCGTCGATCACGCTCTGCACCGCGCGCAGCACCACTTCCTCTTCGCCCTCGGCATAGACCACGCGCTGCTTGTCGGCGCGGGCGCGGTCGTAGACCGGCTTCATCATCAGGCTGGTGCGGTAGACGAACTGGCCGAGCTTGTCGCGATAGGCCTCCATGTCGGCGATCGGGCGCGTGGCCACGCCCGAGTCCATCGCCGCCTGCGCCACCGCCGAGGACAGCTCGACCAGCAGGCGCGGATCCAGCGGCCGCGGAATCAGGTAATCGGGGCCGAAGCTCGGGGTCTCGCCGCCGTAGGCCGCGCCCAGGTCGGAAGCCTCGCGCCGCGCCATCGCCGCGATCGCCTTGACGCAGGCGATCTTCATCGCCTCGTTGATGCCGGTGGCGCCGACGTCGAGCGCGCCGCGGAACAGGTACGGGAAGCACAGCACGTTGTTGATCTGGTTCGGGTAGTCCGAACGGCCGGTGCCGATGATCGCGTCCGGGCGCACCGCCTTGGCCGCCTCCGGGGTGATTTCCGGATTGGGATTGGCCAGCGCGAAGATCACCGGCTGCGCCGCCATCGTCGCCACCATCTCCGGCTTGAGGATGCCGGCGGCCGACAGGCCGAGGAAGATGTCCGCGCCCTCGACGATCTCGGCCAGGGTGCGCTTGTCGGTGTCGCGCGCGTAGCGCTGCTTGTCCGGATCCAGATCGGTGCGGCCGGTATGGATCACGCCGTCGCGGTCCAGCGCCAGGATGTTCTCCGGCTTCAGGCCCAGCGAGACCAGCATGTTGACGCAGGAGATGCCCGCCGCGCCCATGCCGGTGGTGGCGAGCTTGACGTCCTCGATCTTCTTGCCGGTGACGACCAGCGCGTTGAGCACCGCGGCGCCGACGATGATCGCGGTGCCGTGCTGGTCGTCGTGGAACACCGGGATGTTCATCCGCTCGCGCAGCTTGCGCTCGACGATGAAGCACTCCGGCGCCTTGATGTCTTCCAGGTTGATGCCGCCGAAGGTCGGCTCCAGACTGGCGATGATGTCGACCAGCTTGTCCGGATCGTTCTCGTTGATCTCGATGTCGAACACGTCGATGCCGGCGAACTTCTGGAACAGCACGCCCTTGCCTTCCATCACCGGCTTGGACGCCAGCGGGCCGATGTTGCCCAGGCCCAGCACCGCGGTGCCGTTGCTGATCACCGCGACCAGGTTGCCGCGCGCGGTCAGCTCGCTGGCCTGTTGCGGATCGGCGACGATCGCTTCGCAGGCGAACGCCACGCCTGGCGAATAGGCCAGCGACAGGTCGCGCTGGGTCAGCATCGGCTTGGTCGCCGCGACCTTGATCTTGCCCGGCGGCTGCTGGCGGTGATAGTCGAGGGCGGCCTGTTTGAAATCGTCGTTTGACATCGAGGGCTTCTTTTGTCGAAAGGCGCGGAGGCTTGGAATTCTACTCTCCGCGGCCATGGCCGGTCCTGTCTGGCGGCTGTCGCCGCGCGCGCCGGCACCTGAAAAAAAGCGACGCGCCGGCAATGCCGGCGCGTCGTACGCTGCAGCGGATCAGCGGGCGGCGAGCGGTTCGGCCGTCACCGCCGGCAGCGGCACGGCCTCGCCGTCCAGCGCCAGACGCAGGCGATCGCGGTCCAGCGCGTTCTCCCAGCGCGAGACCACCACCGTGGCCACCGCGTTGCCCATGAAGTTGGTCAGCGAACGGCACTCGCTCATGAAGCGGTCCACGCCCAGGATCAGCGCCATGCCGGCCACCGGCACTTCCGGCACCACGGCCAGCGTCGCCGCCAGGGTGATGAAGCCGGCGCCGGTCACGCCCGCGGCGCCCTTGGAGCTGAGCATCGCCACCAGCAACAGCGTGATCTGGTGCCACAGGGTCAGTTCGGTGTTGGTGGCCTGGGCGATGAACAGCGCCGCCAGGGTCATGTAGATGTTGGTGCCGTCCAGGTTGAACGAATAGCCGGTGGGCACCACCAGCCCGACCACCGACTTCTCGCAACCGGCCTTTTCCATCTTCTCCATCAACGACGGCAGCGCCGATTCGGACGAGGACGTGCCCAGCACCAGCAACAACTCCGCCTTCAGATAGCGGATCAGCTTGAAGATCGAGAACCCGCACAGGTACGCCACGGCGCCGAGGATCACCAACACGAACAGCAAGGACGTGACGTAGAACGAACCGACCAGCCAGGCCAGCTGCACCAGCGAATGCAGGCCGTGTTCGCCGATGGTGTAGGCGATAGCGCCCAGCGCGCCGATCGGCGCGGTCTTCATCAGGATGTGCACCAGCTTGAACACCGGCGCGATCAGCGCCTCCAGCAGGTTCACCACCGGCTTGCCGCGCTCGCCGACCAGGGCCAGCGACACGCCAAACAGCACGGCGACGAACAGCACCTGCAGCACATTGGGGCCGGCCAACTTGCCGTTGACCACCTGGTCGCCAGTGAACGCGCCGATCAGAGAATTGGGAATGATGTCCATCAAGAAGCCGACCAGGGTCAGGTCGTGCGACTTCTGCACGTAGCTGGCGACCTTGCTCTGGTCCAGCGTCGCCAGATTGACGTTCATGCCCGCGCCGGGCTGCACCACGTGCGCGACGATCATGCCGACCACCAGTGCCAGCGTGGAGAAGAACAGGAAGTACACCATCGCCTTGACGAAGACGCGGCCCACCGTCTTCAGCTGGGTCATGCCGGCGATGCCGGTGACGATGGTCAGGAAGATCACCGGCGCGATGATCATCTTCACCAGCTTGATGAACGCGTCGGCCAGCGGCTTGAGCTGGGTGCCCCAGGACGGCTCCAGATGGCCGAGCAAGGCACCGATGACGATGGCGACCAGCACCTGGACGTACGTATGCCTATAGAACGGCACAGGACGCGGCGCTGGGCCGGCAGGGGAAGCGGGGATATGCATGTGAGCGCTCCGGAGCGGATGTAGAACGGCAACCCGACGCAGGTCGCGGAATGCTGCCTTTGTACGCGGCGCCCGCTTCTAAGCAGATAACCTATTGGTACTAGTTCCCTGTTCGCGACGCCGCCGACGCAGTTACAGTGTTCCGGCACGCTCACGGGAGGGAGGTGCGACGCGCGATGCCGGCCAGGTAAATGCCCGCCGATACCGCGTCGCCTGCCGATCTGCCGCCGGCGCTGCCGGCGTCGCATGCGTATTCAGGGGCGATGCGCCGTCGCAGGATCGCAACATCGCTGTAAAGAACCGCCGGATGCGCCCGCTATTGCATGCGGGCGGCTCGTTGTTCCGGCGATGCGCCCCGCACCACGGCCGAGGGAAGGTCGTGGTCGGCATCACGCTGCACCGCCCGCGCAAGCCTTGCCGTCCCGTCTGTCGAGTGCCGGCGCGCTTTTTTCCTCATCAAGAAGACATCACACCATGCGCCATACCCTTCTCTTCGCCGCGCTGTGCCTGACCGCCGCCGCTCCCGCCGCTGCCGCCAGCGGGTTCGACGATTGGCCGACCAAGGTCGCCTTCAGCGACGGCACCGAACTGGCCGTAACCGGCAACTACGGCTACGACTGGAACAACTTCTCCGACGACGACGCGCGCCTGGAAGACGACAACGCGTTCCGCCGCAAGGAATTCGGCGCCACGCTGAAGAAGAAGGGCGTGTACGACGCGATGGTGTACTTCGACTTCCAGTCCAAGCTGTGGCTGGACGTGTTCTTCCGCTTCGAGACCAAGGCGCTGTTCGGCAGCGACTACGGCAAGGTGCGGCTGGGCTACATCAAGGTGCCGGTCGGCCTGGAAGGCGTGACCAGTTCGCGCGCCGACAGCTTCCTGGAAACCGCGCTGCCGATCCAGGCGATCTACCAGGGCCGCCGCACCGGCGTGGAGTGGACCTTCGAGCGTCCGCAGTACCTGCTGCAGGCCGGCGCGTACGGCGGCAAGGACCTGCAGGGCGACAACCCCGGCACCACCCAGGCGGTGCGCGGCGTGTGGACCCCGTTCAAGGCCGACGGCGACGTGCTGCATCTGGGCCTGGCGTATTCGCAGGAAAACCCGCGCGGCTACCACAACGGCCTGGACGTGAGCTTCAGCCCGCGCGTGCGCCTGCGTGCGCGTCCGGAAGCCGGCCTGACCGACGTGCGCCTGGTCGATTCGGGCACCCTGGTCGATGCCGACCAGGTGCGCCGCACCGGCCTGGAGGGAATCTGGATCAAGGGTCCGTTCTCGATGCAGGGCGAAGCGCTGCGCGCCGAGGTCACCCGCGACAACGGCCGCCCGGACTACACCGCCGACGGCCAGTACGTGTTCGCCAGCTACGTGCTGACCGGTGAGTCGCGCCCGTACAGCGCCGGCAACGTGGCCAACGTCAAGCCGGCCAACGCCTACGGCGCGGTCGAAGTGCTGCTGCGCTACAGCCGCCTGGATCTGGACGACGGCAGCGTGCTCGGCGGCCGCCAGCACGACTGGACCGTGGGCGCCAACTGGTACCTGACCAGCCACTTCAAGTTCCAGGCCAACTACGTGCGCGCCGATGCCGAGCGCGCCGGCGTGCACACCAAGCCGGACTCGATCGACCTGCGCGCGCAGGTGCAGTTCTGATCGGCAGGTCCTGATCCGCATCTCGATCGGCACTGCCCGATCGAGGTGCGTTCGCAACGAAGACACGCGACGGCAGCGTCGGCCCTCCGCATCTGGGCCGGCGCTGCCGTTGCGCGTTCGGCAACCCGGCTGCATCGGCCGCATGCGCGCTCGCCGCGACACGGCGGGAACGCCTAGCGCAACCTTCCGCGGAACGCATCGCCACCAGCACGCGTGCCGCTGCCGCTAAGCTGGCAGGATACCGTCCCGACCGCGCCCACTCCGCCGCATGTATCCCCCCCTGCGCTATCGCCGCTTCGCCCTGCTGCTGCTCGCCGCCCTCGGCGGCATGGCGTTGGCGATGCTGTCGGCCGGGCATTTCGCCGAACAGCGCGCGCTGCGCGCCGAGAGCCGGCAACTGCGCCAGCAACTGGAGCTGTACGCGCAGACCCTGCAGCAGCGCATCGACCGCTACCGCACGCTGCCACAGGTGCTGGCACTGGATCCGGAACTGCGCGAGGCGTTGACCAGGCCGCTGGATCCGGCCGCGCACCAGCGGCTGAACCTGAAGCTGGAGCGCGCCAACGACGTCACCCGCTCCTCGACGCTGACCCTGATCGATGCCGACGGGGTGGCGGTGGCCGCCAGCAACTGGCGCCTGGCCAGCAGCAACGTCGGCGCCGACTACAGCTTCCGCCCCTACGTGAAGCAGGCGCTGGCGCAGGGCAGCGGCCGTTTCTACGGCATCGGCATGACCACCGGCGTGCCCGGCTATTTCCTGTCGCAGGCGATCCGCGACGAGGCCGGACGCACCCTCGGCGTGATCGTGATCAAGATCGAACTGGCCGCGCTGGAACGCGAATGGCTGCGCGTGCCCGACGTGGTGCTGGTCAGCGATCGCCATGGCGTGGTGTTCCTGTCCAGCCGCGACGCCTGGCGCTACCGCCAGCTGCAGCCGCTCAGCGCGCACGAACGCGACGAACTGCTGGCCACCCGCCAATACGCGCGGCAGACCTTGCTGCCGGCGCAGCGGCGCAGCCTGGCCACGCTGGACGACGGCGGCCAGGTGATGCGCATCGATGCGCCTGCGCAGCGCGCGCCGCTGCTGTGGCAGAGCATGGCGCTGCAGGAAAGCGGCTGGCGCCTGCACCTGCTGCACGACA
Organism: Xanthomonas sp. GW; assembly: GCF_014236815.1. Taxonomy (NCBI): domain Bacteria; kingdom Pseudomonadati; phylum Pseudomonadota; class Gammaproteobacteria; order Lysobacterales; family Lysobacteraceae; genus Xanthomonas; species Xanthomonas sp. GW. Next base: position 1,053,462 of record NZ_CP051189.1, on the reverse strand, counting down.
TCGGCGGCAGCCGCGCCGCCGGCCGCGCCGCCGCGCTGGCCGCGGCCGGCATCTGGCTGGCGCTGGTGTTCCTGGGCCTGCTGTTCCAGCAACGCCAGCGCCTGGCGCGGCTGCGCCAGCGCAGCCGGCGCGAACTGGAGTCGCTGCTGCAACAGCATGCGCAGGAACTGCGTACCGCGCAGGACGGCGTGGTGCAGGCCGCGCAGCAGGCCGATACCGGCCTCAGCCGCAGCCTGGAGCACCTGCCGCAGGGCGTGGTGATCATCGACGCGCAGTTGCGCCTGGTGGCGTGGAATTCGCGCTACCTGGAGATCTTCCGCTTCCCGCCGGAGCTGATCCGCATCGGCCGCCCGATCGAGGACGTGTTCCGCTACAACGCGCGCCGCGGCCTGCTCGGCCCCGGCCCGGTAGAAGCGGCGATCCAGCGCCGCCTCGACCATCTGCGCAGCGGCCGCCCGCACATGCGCGAGAGCGAGAAGGACGACGGCACGGTGCTGGAAATCCGCGGCAATCCGCTGCCCGACGGCGGTTTCGTCACCAGCTATGCCGACATCACCAGCTACAAGAACGCCGCGCGCGAACTGCGTTCGTTGGCCGACGCGCTGGAGCACCGCGTCGCCGAGCGCACCCGCGACCTGGCCGACGCCAAGCGCGAGGCCGAGAACGCCAATCGCTACAAGACCCGCTTCGTCGCCTCGGCGGTGCACGACCTGCTGCAACCGCTCAACGCCGCGCGCATGTTCGTCTCGGCGTTGCGCGGCAGGCTACACGACGCCGACGCGCGGCAGATCGCCGATCATGTCGACAACGCGCTGGTCGCGCAGGACGCGATCCTCAACAGCCTGCTGGACATCTCGCGGCTGGAAGCGGGCACGCTGAAGACGCAGGTGCGCGACTTCGCGCTGGGGCCGCTGCTGCAGACCCTGGCGCACGAGTTCGGCATCGTCGCCGAAGACCGCGGCCTGCATCTGGACTACGTGCCCACGCGCGCCGCCGTGCGCAGCGACGAGACCCTGCTGCGGCGCATCCTGCAGAACTTCCTGTCCAACGCGGTGCGCTACACCCCGCGCGGCCGCGTGCTGCTCGGCTGCCGCCGCGACGGCGACAGCCTGCGCATCGAGGTCCACGACCAAGGCCCGGGCATCCCCGAGGCGCTGCAGCAGGAGATCTTCGAAGAGTTCCGCCGCCTCGGCGACGGCGTCGCCCACGACCGCGGCGCCGGGCTGGGCCTGGCCATCGTGGAGCGCATCGGCCGCCTGCTCGGGCACCGCATCGGCCTGCGCTCGCAGCTCGGCCGCGGCAGTGTGTTCGCGGTCACCGTGGCGCTGGGCGACGCCGCCGCCGCGGCGCAGGCGCAGGCGCCGACCGCGGTGGCCAGCGACAACGGCGACGACCCGATCCTGCATGGCTGCCGGGTGTGGTGCATCGACGACGACCCGCGCGTGTGCGAAGCCAGCCGCGCGCTGCTGGAACGCTGGGCCTGCCGGGTGGAACTGGCCGCCGGCCCGGAGGAGGCGCTGGCAGCGGCGCAACCGGCGCAGGCGCCGGAGCTGGTGCTGCTGGACGTGCGCATGGGCGAGCGCGACGGCCCGGCCTTGTTCGCGCAACTGTGCGGGCGCTGGAACGCCGAACCGCGGGTGATCCTGGTCACCGCCGAACCGGACCCGGCGCTACGCGCGCTGGCCCAGGAGCACGGCTGGGGCTTCCTGTCCAAGCCAGTGCGCGCGCCGGCACTACGCGCGCTGATGACGCAGATGCTGTTGCGACGCGGTTGAGCCCCTTTCGCAGAAGGCGAAAGGGAGCAGCCGCGGCATGCCTTAGCCCCTCTCCCCTCGGGAGAGGGGTTGGGGTGAGGGTCCGGCGCGAAGCGGCTCGTGGAATTGGGTGCGCGAGGCTGCGCACGTACCCTCATCCGCCCCTGCGGGGCACCTTCTCCCGATGGGAGAAGGGAGCAGCGCTAGCCCCTCTCCCATCGGGAGAGGGGTTGGGGTGAGGGTCCGGCGCGCAGCGGCTCGCGGAGTTGGGTGCGCGAGGCTGCGCCCGGACCCTCATCCGCCCCCTGCGGGGCACCTTCTCCCGACGGGAGAAGGAACAGCCAGCTAGCCCCTCTCCCCTCGGGAGAGGGGTTGGGGTGAGGGTCCGGCGCGAAGCGTCTCGCGGAGTTTGGTGTGCGAGGCTTCGCCCGTACCCTCATCCGCCCCTGCGGGGCACCTTCTCCCGATGGGAGAAGGAACAGCCGACTAGCCCCTCTCCCGTCGGGAGAGGGGTTGGGGTGAGGGTGCGGTGCGCAGCGCCTCGCGGAGTTTGGGTGCACGAGGCTGCGCCCGTACCCTCATCCGGCCCTTCGGGCCACCTTCTCCCGAGGAGAGAAGGGAACAGCCGCCGTGCACAGACCCCGACGCCCGATCCACCACCGCCCCGCTCACCACTCGCGCGGCGCGATCAACTCTTCTGCATCGGCAGCATCGAAACCATAGGTCTTGGCGATATACAGGAAGTCCACGCCGATGTTGTCGCGCGCGGCGGTCTCGATCTCGCTGTCGTGCGCCTCGAACTCCAGCGCCAGCGCGTTGAATTCCTCGGTGGCGGCGTGGGTGAGCCGGTACAGCGCCGGCAGGTCCGGCGGGGCCTGCGACTCGATTGCCTCGCACAGCCGCAGCAGGATCTTCTGGCCCTTGCCGACCAGGAAGGAAGGAAAATAATCGTCGTCCAGCATTTCCTGCAGGAACGGGTAGTAGGCGATCTGCTCGTTGCGGATAGGCATGGTCCGGTGATCCTTTCCGCCCGCAGGAAGCGCGGGCGCCAGTGCATAGCATCGCGTATCCGGGCGCGGCGGAAAACGCTCCCGGCCAACCGCATGGCCGATCGCCGCGCGCGGGGTTCAGGCCTCGCCTTCCGGCTCCAGCGCCTTGACCAGCACCGCGGCCTGGGTGCGGCTGTGGCATTCGAGCTTTTTCAGGATCGCCGTCACATGCACCTTGACCGTATTCTCGGCCAGGCCCAGTTCGTAGGCGATCTGCTTGTTGAGCAGGCCGTCGGCCAGGCACAGCAGCACGCGGAACTGCTGCGGGGTCAGCTGCGCCAGGCGCGCGGCCAGTTGCGCGTCGGCCTCCGAACGCGCGGCGGTCAGCGGCGGGAACCAGGTACCGCCGTCGAGCACCGCCGCCACCGCGATGCCGATGGTCTCGGCCGGCGAGGATTTGGGAATGAAGCCGGCCGCGCCGAACTGCTGCGCGCGGCGGATCACCCGCGGGTGGTCGTTGGAGGAGATCACCACCACCGGCACCTCCGGACGTTCGCCGCGCACGTGCAGCAGCGCCGAGAAGCCGCGCGCGCCAGGCATCGCCAGATCCAGCAGGACCAGGTCGACGTGCGCCTGCGCGGCCAGCGCGGCATCCAGCGTGGCGGCGCTGGACGCCTCGGTCACCCGCGCGCGCGGCAAGGCCTGGCGCAGCGCGTGCAGCACCGCGGCGCGGAACAGGGGATGGTCGTCGGCGACCAGAATCGTGGGCGCATCCATGCCTACAGTCTGGCATGCGCGGCCGCCACCGTGCCGGTCCTGCGCCAGGAATCGCCCCGCCCCCGGCAGTGGCGGCGTTCAAGCCGCAGCACCGGCGGCCGATAGCGAGGCGTGATCCGGACCCTTTCGACCCTGCTGCGCGGCCTGCGCCCGACCGGGTGCCGCTGCGCGCTGCTGGCGGCGCTGCTGGCGCCAGGCGCGAGCGTGGCCGCGACGGTCGGCGCGACCGCCGCCAGCACTGGCGACGACACCGAATTGCCGAGCAGCCTGGAGCATTTCGGCCTGGACGACGGGCTCTCGCAGCTCACCATCACCGCGCTGCAGAGCGACGACCAGGGCTTCCTGTGGGTCGCCACGCAGGAGGGCCTGAACCGCTTCGACGGCCATCTGTTCCGCGTCTACCGGCACGAGCTCAACGCCAGCGACCGGCAAAGCCTGCTCAGCAGCAGCATCGACAGCCTCGCCTTCGAATCCCGCGGCACCCGCCTGTGGCTGGGCAGCAACGACGCCGGCCTGGAGGTGATCGACCTGGCCACCTGGAAGCGGCATCGACTGGGAGTGACCAACGGCCTGTCCCACAACCGGATCACCAACATCCTGATCGATCCGCGCGGCGGCGCCTGGCTCGGCACCGAGCACGGCATCGACCGCGTCGACACGGCGCTGAGCCGGGTGCTGCCGCTGGGCGGGGATGCGCCGGTGGTCGGCCTGAACTGGATGCCCGACGGCAAGCGCGCGGTGGCGCTGGACCGGCGCTGCCGGCTGTGGCTGCTCGACACGAACGCGCGCCAGGCGCTGCCGGCACCGCCCGGCATCGACGAATGCGTGGGCCTGCAATCCGGGCCGGAGGGGCTGTGGCTGGCCTCGGCCAGCGCCGGGCTGTTCAAGCTCGATGCGCAAGGCGCCACGCTCGCGCACTGGAGCACGCAGCAACTGCTGACCGCGCACAGCGATCTCAGCGCGCTGATCCGCCTGGCCGACGGGCGGGTGCTGGTCGGCTCCACCAATGGCACGGTGACGCAACTGGACAAGGACGCGGCGACGCCGCGGCGGCTGCGCTTCGACGTGCCGCCGCAAAGCGCCATCACCCGGTTCTACCAGGACGGCAACGGCACCTGGTGGATCGGCACCTACACCGCCGGCCTGTACCGGGTGCGGCCGATGTCGGCAGTGATCCGCAACGACGAGGAAGACCTCAGCGACACCCATGCCTGGCCCAGTCCCAGCGTGCGCAGCATCTGGCGCGACGGCGCGCGCATGCTGATCGGCACCGACCAGGGGTTGTTGCTGCGCGAGCGCGGCCGCGCGTCCTGGCAGGTCCCGGCCGCGCTGGACACGCGCATGGTGCGGGCCATCGAGGGCGACGGCCGCCACTGGTGGCTGGGCACCCGCCACGGCCTGTGGCGCCTGGACGAAAACGGCGCGCTGGCACGCGTGGACGGGCTAGCCGATGCGCACGTCAACGGCCTGCTGCGCGAGGGCGATACGCTGTGGGTGGCCACGCGCCGCGGGCTGACCCGGGTGGTCGACGGCCGCGTGCAGGACGATCCGCGCTGGGCGCCGCTGGCCGGGCGCATGCTGACCCGGGTGTACCGCGACACCCAGGGCACGCTGTGGATCGGCTGCAACGACTGCGGCCTGTGGCGGATACGCGGCGACCGGCCGGCCGAGCCCTACCGCCCCGGCGGCGCCGGCCTGTATCCGTCGGTGTGGGCGCTGTACGAAAAGGACGGCGTGCTGTGGGTAGGCACGTTCTCCGGCGGGCTGTATGCGGTGGACCTGAAGCGCGACCTCGCGGTTCGCTACACCGACCGCGAAGGCCTGAGCAGCAACGTCATCTACACCATCCTGCCGGATCCGCAGGGACGCTTGTGGCTGAGCACCAACAACGGCCTGAGCGTGCTCGATCCGGCCACCCGCATCGTGCAGAACCTGGGCAGCCGCGACGGCCTGCAGAACCAGGAATACAACAGCGGCCAGGGCTATCGCGACAGCCGCGGGCTGCTGTATTTCGGCGGCACGCAGGGCGTGGACGTGATCGACCCGCACAAGCTGCCGTTGCGCAGCCACCCGGCACGCGCGGTGCTGACCGACCTGCGCGTGCTCGACGCCAGCGAAGGCAGCCACGACGGCAAGCGGCAGACCGAGACCGACGTGGTGTATGCGCACGACATCGCGCTGGACTATCGCGACAACGTGTTCGCCCTGGGCATGACCGCGATCGACTTCACCGCGCCGGGCACGGCACGGCTGCGCTACCGGGTGGACGGCCTGCACAAGGGCTGGATCTATCCGCAGACCGCGCACAGCGAATTCTCGGTCAGCCATCTGCCGCCGGACCGCTACACGCTGGAACTGCAGGCGGCCGGGCGCGACGGCCAGTTCGGCGCAGCGCGCACGCTGCAGATCGAGGTGCGGCCGCCGCCATGGCGGCATCCGCTGGCGTATGCAGGCTATGCGCTGCTGGGCCTGCTGCTGCTCGGCCTGGGCGCGCAGCGCGTGCGCCGCACGGTCAACCGCGAGCGCGACATGGTGGAACTGCTGAACCTCACCGTCGCCGAGCGCACCCGGCAGCTGGAGCGCGCCAACCAGCAACTGCTGCAGAGCAATGCGCAACTGGAAGCGGCCACCCGCCTGGATCCGCTGACCCGGGTTTCCAATCGCCGCGAACTGCAGGATTGGCTGGCCCGCGAATGCCCGGCGCTGCGCGCGCAACTCGACGCCGGCAGCAGCGCCGATGCGCTGTATTTCTTCATGATCGACATCGACAACTTCAAGCGCATCAACGACGACTACGGCCACCAGGCCGGCGACACCGCGCTGGTGCACTGCGCCGACAGCCTGCGCGCGCTGTGCGGCGAGCGCGACCTGCTGGTGCGCTGGGGCGGCGAGGAATTCGTGCTGGTCACCCGCCTGCCTCGCGACGGCGCCGCCGAGGCGCTGGCCGAGCGCCTGCGCGCGGCGGTGGCCGCGCAGCGTTTCGCGCTGGAGCAGCGCGAACTGACCCTGACCTGCTCGATCGGTTTCGCGCCGTGGCCGTTGGTGGCGGCATGGCCAGCGCTGGGCGATTGGGAGCAGAGCGTGGGCCTGGCCGATCGCTGCCTGTACGCGGCCAAGGGCGCCGGCAAGAACGCGTGGGTGGGGCTGGGCGCCGGCGCGGCGCCGGACCGGCCGCGCGTGCAGGCCTTGCTTGCCGGCGGCGCGCCCGAACAGCTCGGCGACAGCGTGCGCATCGTGCACTCCACCGCGCAGCCGCCGCACTTCGCGCGTTGAGCGCCGGCGCCCGCCGCGGCGGTTTCAGCGCGGCGGATGGCGACGCATGCTGCTGCGCCAGGCATCCAGGAACTGGCGGCGCTTGAGCGCGTCCAGGTACACCAGCAAGCCCGGCCCCAGCGCGATCGGGCGGAACGCCGGCGTTGCCGCCGGCGCCGCGCCGCCGCTGCCGCTGCCGCTGCCGCTGCCGCCGGCGCCCGGCAGGATCGGCTTGAGCCGCGCCTCGCGCGACAGCACCTGCTGCCCGCGCGGCGACAGCAGATAGTCGAGGAACCGGCGCGCCTCGACCGCGTGCGGCGTATCGCGCGGAATGACGGCCGTGCGCAACGCGACCAGGGTGTAGTCCTCCGGCTGCACGATCGCCAGCGGCGCGCCGGCGTCGATCCGCGCCTGCGCGTAGGACCCGAGCACGTTGTAGGCCAGCAGCAATTCGCCGCGGCTGACCCGGTCCAGCAGCACGCCGGTGCGTTCCTCCAGCACCACCTGGTTGTCGCCCATCGCCGCCAGCAACGCGCCGGACATGCTGCCGATCTGTCCGTCCTGGGTCGCGAACAGATAGCCCACGCCGCTGCGCTCCACGTCGTAGGTGCCGATCCTGCCGCGCAGCGGCATGCCTGGCGCGCGCAGCAGCTCCAGCAACTGGCGGCGCGTGCGCGGCACCTGCGCCGCCGGCAGCCGCGCCTTGTTGTAGACGATCGCCACCGGCTCGTAGCTGATTCCGAACGCCTCGTGCCGCCATTGCGCCCACGCCGGCAGCGCCTCGGTCTGCGGCGAACGGTGCGCGAGCGCGTGGCCGTCGTTCACCAGCTTGGTCTGCAGGTCCATGCTGGCGCTGATCAGCAGGTCGGCGCAGCGCGCGCCCGGCTGCGGATGCAGGTAGCGCTGGTACATGTCCCAGGCGATCACGTCCTGGTACACCACCTCGGTACGCGGATGCAGCCGCTGGTAGTCGCCGATCACTGCGGCGAACACCTCGATGTCGGTGGACCCCTGGATGCACAGTTGCGCCTCGGCGCCGCCCTGCGCCGGGAAGCGGCGGATGTCGCCGGGTGCGGCCAGCGCGTCGTGGAACAGCAGGCAGCCCAGCAGCAACAGCGTGGCGCGAAGCGATCGAAGTGGAATCATGGATGCAACCTGGGCAGGCGCAGGCTGGCGATCAGGCCGCCGCCGACGCGGTTGGACAGATCGATGCGCCCGCCGTGGCTGTCGACCACGCGCTTGACGATCGCCAGGCCGAGTCCGGCGCCGCCGGCGGCCGCGCCCTCGCCGCGCGCGAAGCGTTCGAACACGCGCTCGGCGTCGGCGGCGGCGATGCCGGGGCCGTGATCGGCCACAGTCACCACGCAATCGCGCGCTTCGCAGGTCAACGCTACTTGCAGCGCGCCGTCGCCGCCGTACTTGCCGGCGTTGTCGATCAGGTTCTTGATCGCCTCGCGCAGCAGCAGCGCGTCGCCGCGCACCATCGCCGGCTCGCTGGCGATGGCCAGCTGCACGCGCGGCCGCGGCTGCGACTGCGGCAGCGCTTCGTGCAGCGCCTGGTGCACGACCTCGGCCAGGTCCACGCTGGCGTAGCGCTGCAGGTTGGCGCGGTGGATCACGCTGGCGTCGCTGAGCAATTGGTTGAGCAGCCGGCTCATGTGCGTGGCGTTGCGCTCGATCGCCTCCAGGCTGCGGCGCATATCGCGCGGATCGTCGTCGTCCAGCGCCAGCTGCGCCTGCGCGCGCAACGCGGCCAGCGGCGTGCGCATCTGGTGCGCGGCCTCGGCCATGAACGCGCGCAAGGTCTCGTTGCTGCTCGCCAGGCGCGCCATGAAGCGGTTCAACGCCGCCACCATCTGGTGCATTTCCTGCGGCGCCGCCACCGCCAGCGGCTTCAGTTCCGAGGGTTCGCGCCGCGACAAGTCGCGCTCGATCCGGTGCAGTGGACGCAACGCGCGATACACCCCCAGCCACACCAGCGCCAGCGACAGCAGCGACAGCAGCGCGATCGCGACCAACGCGTGCAGCACCACATCCTGCGCCAGCGCTTCGCGCGCGCGCCGGGTCTGCCCGACCTGCACCCACACCTCGTCCTGCGCCGCGGCCGACGACACCCGCCGCGCCACCACCGCGAAGCGCACCTGCTCGCCGCTGTAGAACGCGTCGAACAATCGCGGCGCGGTGCTGGCACGCGGCAGCGACGGCGCCTTCGGCAGATCGTCGTAGCCGGTGATGGTGCGCCCGCGCGCATCGAACACGCGGTAGAACACCCGGTCCTCCGGCGCCATCGCCAACAGGTCCAGCGCCGCGTACGGCAGGTCCACCTGCCATTGCCCGTCGGCCAGCGCCACCGAATCGACGATCGACAGCGCCGAGGACACCAGCAGGTGATCGTAGGACCGGTTGGCCGCACGCTGACCGTAGTCGCGCGCGGCGAAGAACAGCGCCACCGCGCCGAGCAGCGACAGCGCGCCCAGGTACAGCAGCAGGGTGCGCCGGATCGACGGTGCCGGCAGCGCGGCCTCAGCCATCGCCGCCCGCATCCTGCGGCGGCGCCGGCGGCGCTTCGACCTCGGCCGCTTCCAGCTTGTAGCCGACCCCGCGCACGGTGACGATGCGCAGCGGCGCGCCGACCAGCTTCTTGCGCAGGCGCCCGACGTACAGCTCGATCGCGTTCGGCCCGGCCTCGTCGTCGAAGCCGAACAGCCCGTTGCCGATCTCGTCCTTGCCGACCACCTGGCCGATCCGCCCGATCAGGATCTCCAGCAGGCGGTATTCGCGATTGGGCAGCTCGATCGGCGTCCCGTCCAGGCTGACGGTATGCGCGGCGTTGTCGAAGGCGAAGCCACCCAGTTGCACCACCTCGCTGGCGTTGCCGCGGTTGCGCCGCAGCAGCACCCGGCAACGCGCCTCGAACTCGCGGAAATCGAACGGCTTGCCCAGGTAATCGTCGGCGCCCACGTCCAGCGCCTGCACCCGGTCCTCGATGCCGTCGCGCGCGGTCAGCATCAGCACCGGCGTGGTGTCGCCGCGCTCGCGCAGCCCGGCCAGCACGCGCAGCCCATCCAGCCCGGGCAGGCCGATATCCAACACCACCAGGTCGAAACTCTGGTAGCGCAGCACGCTGGCCGCGCCCAGCCCATCGCTCTGCCAGTCCACCGCATGCCCGCTGCGGCGCATGCGCCGCACGATCGCATCGGCCAGATCGGCGTTGTCCTCGACCAGTAGAAGGCGCATTGGTGCCGGGAATCGGGAATGGAGAATCGGGAATGGTAAGAGCAATTGCCGAAGCCTAGCGCATCCGGAGAGCAACGCTCTTCCTATTCCCCATTCCCGATTCTCCATTCCCGCCTCCCCCACCGACAGGTCGATGACAGCTACGCCGCACTAGGCTGCAGCCACGCTGGCCTGCGCGTTCCGCTGCGGGCTACCGACTCATCGACGCGCTGCGCGCACCTGGGAGGGTACGTGAACCTGAAGAAATTGAGCCTGTGCGGCGCTTGTGCCTGCGCCGTGTTGTCCCTGCCCGCCCTGGCGCAGGCCGCCGATGGCGACCACGACGGCCCGGTCACCGCCGAGATCGGCGGCCGCCTGCATTGGGACTTCGCCCAGTTCGACAACGACCAGCGCGGCACGCCCAACCCCGACAACACCGAGATCCGTCGGTTGTGGATCGACGTGTCCGGCAAGTTCTTCGGCTTCGGCTACAAGGTCGAAGGCGATTTCGCCGGGTTGCAGGACGACTTCAACGGCAAGGGCATCGAGGCCAAGGACGTCTACCTGACCCGCAAATTCGATGCCGGCACGCTGAGCGTCGGCCAGTTCAAGCAGTATTTCTCGCTGGACGACCGCACCGGCTCCAACTTCGGCCAGTTCCTGGAGCGCAGCGGCGCGGCCAGCACGCTGGCGCCGCTGTACCGCAAGGCGGTGTCATGGCAGGCGGCCGGCAAGGACTACACCTGGGCCGCCAGCGTCTACAGCCTGGAAAGCATCGACGTGTCCAACATCAAGGGCGATGCGTTTGGCGGTCGCGGCACCTGGGCGCCGGGCGCGCGCGATGGCGACGTGCTGCACCTGGGCGTGTCGCTGGCGCACGAGCGCTACGACCACCCCGGCGCCAACGGCGCGCCGGCCTTGAGCATCCGCCCGCGCCCGGCCGGGCATCTGTCCGACGACAGCCGCATCACCCTGGCGCGCTTCGCCGACGGCCGCGATACCGACGTGGACAAGTGGTCGCTGGAATACGCGCAGGTGCGCGGCCCGCTGTCGTGGCAGAGCGAGTTCAGCGGCGGCCTGTTCGACGACGGCGCGCAGCGTGCGCAGGTGATGTCCGCCTATGGCTTCGTCAGCTGGTTCGCGACCGGCGAATCGCGTCGCTACGACAGCAAGACCGGGCGCTTCACCCGCATCAAGCAGGTCAACAACCCGCGCGGCGCGTTCGAACTGGCGCTGCGCTACGACCGCATGTGGGGCACGCAGCACCTGGACGGCCAGGCGGACTTCCTCGACGCGTCCACCGCGTCGTGGACGCTGGCCGGCAACTGGTACCTCAAGCCGAACCTGCGCCTGATGCTGAACCTGATCGACAGCCGCAACCGCGACCATCTGGCGGGTGCCACGCTTGATCACACTCGGGCGATTACTGGCCGGTTTCAGTATGACTTCTGATGCGCGGGACCCGGGACTCGGGACTCGGGACCGGAAGAACCGAAGTCGGTAAAGCTTCACATCGCGATGTCGCGCTTTTCCGAGTCCCGAGTCCCGGGTCCCGAGTCCCGCCCCCCCTTTCCGTACCACTCCAAGGAAACTCCCCCATGCTGACCGCGCTCGGTTTCGGAATGGTCATCACCTTCATGTACCTGATCATGAGCAAGCGGCTGTCGCCGCTGGTCGCCTTGATCATCGTGCCGATCGCCTTCGCGCTGGCCGGCGGCTTCGGCACCGGCATCAACGAGATGATGCTGGAAGGGATCAAGAAGATCGCGCCGACCGGCGTGATGCTGATGTTCGCGATCCTGTACTTCGGGGTGATGATCGACGCCGGCCTGTTCGATCCGCTGGTGCGGCGCATCCTGCGCCTGGTCAAGGGCGACCCGATGAAGATCGTGGTCGGCACCGCAGTGCTCGCGCTGCTGATCTCGCTCGACGGCGACGGCTCCACCACCTACATGATCACCGTGTCGGCGATGCTGCCGCTGTACCGGCGCATCGGCATGAACGCATTGAACCTGACCTGCGTGACCATCCTCGCCGGCGGGGTGATGAACCTGACCCCGTGGGGCGGCCCGACCGCGCGCGCGGCCACCGCGCTGCACGTGGACCCGGCCGACGTGTTCGTGCCGCTGGTGCCGGCGATGGCGCTGGCCATCGCCGGCATCCTGCTGCTGGCCTGGTACCTGGGCATGCAGGAGCGGCGCCGGCTCGGCGTGGCCGCGCTGCCGGGCGACACCTGGATGGACAGCAGCGTGGCCGACGACGGCGACGCGCTGCCGACCGTGGAAGACGCCGAGGACATCAAGCGGCCGAAGCTGCTGTGGGTGAACCTGGTACTGACCCTGGCGCTGATGGCGGCGCTGGTGGTCGGCGTGCTGCCGATGCCGGTGCTGTTCATGATCGGCTTCGCGCTGGCGCTGCTGATCAACTATCCGAACCTGGCCGAACAGCGCCGGCGTCTGGTCAACCATGCCGGCAACGTGCTGTCGGTGGTGTCGCTGATCTTCGCCGCCGGCGTGTTCACCGGCATCCTCTCCAACACCGGCATGGTCGAGGCGATGTCGCGCAGCTTTCTGGCGGTGATTCCCGATGCCTGGGGTCCGTACCTGGCGGTGATCACCGCGCTCGCCAGCATGCCGTTCACATTCTTCATGTCCAACGACGCGTTCTACTTCGGCGTGCTGCCGATCCTGTCCGAAGCGGCCAGCCACTACGGCATCACCCCGGTGGAAATGGCGCGCGCCTCGCTGGCCGGACAGCCGGTGCACCTGCTCAGCCCGCTGGTGCCATCGACCTATCTGCTGGTCGGCCTGGCCAAGGTCGATTTCGCCGACCACCAGCGCTTCACCATCAAGTGGGCGGTGCTGGTGTCGTTGCTGCTGATGGGCGGCGGCTTGTTGTTCGGCCTCTTTCCGCTGGCGCGTTGACCGCCGCCCGGGATTGGGAATTCGGGAGTCGGGATTCGCAACAGCCCAGGCCCGCTCCGCTTGTCCAATCCCGAATCCCCACTCCCGAATCCCAACTCCGAAGGAGTTTCTCCATGACTCTACGAATCGCCTACGTCACCAGCGGCATGGGCAGCATCGGCACCGCGATCTGCCAGAAGCTGGCGCGCAACGGGCATACCGTGGTCGCCGGCTGCGGCCCCAATTCGCCGCGCAAGTCGGCGTGGCTGCGCGAGCAGCGCGAGCTGGGCTTCGACTTCGTCGCCTCCGAAGGCAACGCCACCGACTGGGATTCCACCGTCGCCGCGTTCGCCAAGGTCAAGGCCGAGGTCGGCGAGATCGACGTGCTGGTCAACAACGCCGGCGGCAGCCGCGACACCCTGTTCCGGCAGATGAGCCGCGAGGATTGGCAGGCGGTGATCGCCAGCAATCTCAACTCGCTGTTCAACATCACCAAGCAGGTGGTGGACGGCATGACCGCGCGCGGCTGGGGACGCATCGTCAACATCGGCGCGGTCAGCGCGCAGAAGGGCCAGATCGGCCAGATCAACTACGCCACTGCCAAGGCGGCGATGCAGGGCTTCAGCCGCGCGCTGGCGCAGGAAGTGGCCTCGCGCGGGGTCACCGTCAACACGGTGTCGCCCGGCTATATCGCCAGCGCGGCGATCAGCAGTTTTCCGCCGGACGTGCTCGACCGCCTGGCGACCTCGGTGCCGCTGCGCCGGCTCGGCAAGCCGGAGGAAGTGGCCGCGCTGTGCGGCTGGCTGACCTCCGACGAAGCGGCCTACGTCACCGGCGCCGACTACGCGGTCAACGGCGGCTTGCACATGGGCTAGGCCAGCGCTGCCTCACGGGTTGGCGCTGGCATCGCAGCGGCTGGCATACACTGCCGATTCCGCTCCCTGCGCCAGCGCCGACACCGCATGTCCGACAAACCCGACCGCACCGCGCCAGGCGCGCGCCTGCAGATGGCCGACATCGCGCGCATGGCCGGCGTGTCCGAATCCACCGTCTCGCGCGCGCTGGCCGACAACCCGGTGGTCGCCCAGCGCACCCGCGCCTATATCAAGCAACTGGCCAGCGAGGCCGGTTATCGCGTCGATCTGGCCGCGCGCAGCCTGCGCTCGCGGCGCTCCAACATCGTCTGCGTCGCGGTGCCGCTGATGCACGCGCACGAACAGCCGCTGTCGGACCCGTTCATGATGACCATGCTGGCGCTGCTCGCCGACGCGCTGACCGCGCGCGGCTACAGCATGCTGCTGTCCAAGCTCTACCGGCACCAGGACCATTGGGTCGAAGACCTGGCGCACGGCAGCCGCGCCGACGGCGTGATCATGCTCGGGCAGAGTTCCGAGCACGCCGCGCTCGACGCCGCCGCGCGCGGCGGCCTGCCGATGGTGGTGTGGGGCAGCCGCATCGACGGCCAGGCCTACGTCAGCATCGGCAGCGACAACCTGCGCGGCGGCGAGCTGGCCACCGCGCACCTGATCGAGATCGGCCGCCGCCGCATCGCCTTCCTCGGCGACGAGCAACTGCCGGAGGTGGCGCCGCGTTTCGCCGGCTACCGGCGCATGCTCGAGTGCCACGGCCTGGAGTTCGATCCGCGGCTGCATGCGCGCAGCCACTTTCTCAGCGAAGACGCCTACCGGTTGACCCGGGCGATGCTGAAGAAGGCCGATCCGCCCGATGCCGTGTTCGCCGCCTCCGACGTGATCGCGCTGGGCGCGATCCGCGCGCTGACCGAAGCCGGCCACCGCGTGCCGCAGGACATCTCGCTGGTGGGCTTCGACGACATCCCGCTGGCCACCTACAGCCAGCCGCCGCTGACCACGGTGCGCCAGGACCTGGCGCAGGCGGCGAAGCTGCTGGTGGACGGCGTGCTCGGCCTGATCGACGGGCAACCGCTGCAATCGGTGGAACTGGCGGTTAGCCTGGTGGTGCGCGATTCGGCGTGAAGAGCCGGGAATGGAGAATCGGGAGTGGGGAATCGGAAAAGCGCGGCGGCGCGAACTGAAGCCTTATCGACTTCCGTTCTTCGATTCCCCATTCCCTATTCCCGATTCCCGGCCTTTGACCAACAGCATCGCCACCGCCGCCATCAGCATCAGTGCGCCGGCCAGGCGGATCACGTTGCGTGGGTCGCCGTGCAGCAAGGCGTCGTAGTACAGCGGCAGGGTCACGATCTGGATCAGCATCGGCAGCACGATGAACAGGTTGAACAGGCCCATGTACACGCCGGTGCGCTCGGGCGGGATGCTGTCGGCCAGCATCAGGTACGGGTTGCCCATCATGCTCGCCCAGGCCAGGCCGATGCCGATCATCGGCAACAGCAGCAGCCAGCGGTCGTGGATCGTGGGCAGCAGGCACATGCCGATGCCGGCGGCGAGCAGACAGGCCGCATGCGTGGCCTTGGGGCCGACACGGCGCGCCACCGGCACCATCGCGAACGCGGCGACGAAGGCGACGAAGTTGTAGAAGCCGCCGATCTGGCCGTTGACCAGACCGGCCTCGCGGAAGCCGTGCGAATTCGGCTCGGTGGTGCCGAACAGCGTGGTCGACAGCGACAGCACGATGTACTGCCAGTAGCAGAACATCGCATACCACTGGAACAGCATCACCGGCGCCATCTGCTTCATCGTCGGCGGCATGTGCCGCACTGCATCGGCGATCTCGCGCAGCGTGGCCAACGGCCCCACTGGCGCAGCGCGCAAGCGCTCCAGTTCCAGCGGCGGCAGCACCGGCTCGCGCACGCTGCGCGCGGTGAGCAGGATCGAGGCCGCGGAGAAGCCCGCGCCGATCGCGAACGCGGCGATGGTGACGTAGGGAATGTGATGCGCATTGGCAGCGTCCTGGTTCATGCCGAACCACACCAGCAGCGGCGGGGTCACGTAGGCCAGGGTCTGGCCCAGGCCGGTGAACGCGCTCTGGGTGAGATAGCCGAGCGGGCGCTGGCGCGGCGCCAATACGTCGCTGACCAGGGCGCGATACGGCTCCATCGCCACGTTGTTGGCCGCGTCCAGCATCCACAGCAGGCTCACCGCCATCCATAGCGCCACGCTGAAGGGCATCAGCAGCAGGCACAGGCTGCACACCAGCGCGCCGACCAGCATGTACGGCATGCGCCGGCCCCAGCGGGTGACGGTGCGGTCGCTCAGCGCGCCGACCACCGGCTGCAGCACCAGCCCGGTGATCGGCCCGGCCAGCCACAGGTACGGCAGGCTGGCGTGATCGGCACCCAGGTAGTTGTAGATCGGGCTCATGTTGCTCTGCTGCAGACCGAAGCTGTACTGCACGCCGAAGAAACCGGCGTTGAGCGCCAGTACGCGCGACAGCGGAAGCAAGGGGCGATCGGAGCGCATGGGCATCAGCCTGACAGGAAGAAGCCGAGGACGCCGCGGGCGGCGCGCCACGGCGGCGGAGCGGATGTTGGGATTTATGCAATCGTTTGTAACGCTGCGTTGCACCATGATTTTCTTGAAAAAACCGCATTCCAGCATTGTCTACGGCGACTTCCACAATTTTCCATAGATAAAAATTGCAATCGATTGCAAAAGGCCGTATCACTGCGCCACCCCACCGCCTGTCCGGCATGGGCGCCGCGCCGGTCCACGCCGTCGCACGCCGCATACAGGCCCTACCCGCGTCACCCCTCGCTTCGGGAGAGATAGCGATGCACCACCCTTCGATCCGCCTGCATACCCTGGCCTGGGCCGTCGCCGCGGCCCTGGCCGCCCCGGCCGCCTTCGCCCAGGACACGGCCGCGCCCGCCGCCCAGCCCGGTCCCGCGCAGGCCGACGTGGTCAGCCTGGATTCGGTGTTCGTGACCGGCACCGCCAGCGCCAAGAGCAAGCTCAAATCCAGCGTGTCGGTCAGCACCGTCGGCGCCGAAGCGATCGAGCAATCCGCGCCGCGCTCGACCGCCGAGATTTTCCGCAACATCCCCGGCATCCGCTCCGAATCCAGCGGCGGCGAAGGCAACGCCAACATCGCGGTGCGCGGCCTGCCGGTGGCCTCCGGCGGCGCCAAGTTCCTGCAGTTGCAGGAAGACGGACTGCCGGTGCTGGAATTCGGCGACATCGCCTTCGGCAATGCCGACATCTTCCTGCGCGCCGACTACAGCCTGGAGCGCATCGAAGCGATCCGCGGCGGCTCGGCCTCGACCTTCGCCAGCAACTCGCCCGGCGGCATCATCAACTTCATCAGCAAGACCGGCGACACCGCCGGCGGCAGTGTCGGCCTCAGCCGCGGCCTCGGCCGCTTCGACAACACGCGCCTGGACTTCGACTACGGCGCGCCATTCGCCGAGCACTGGCAGTTCAACGTCGGCGGCTACTACCGCCGCGGCGACGGCGTGCGCGACGCCGGCTACGCCACCGACAAGGGCGGCCAGCTCAAGGCCAACCTGACCCGGCTGTTCGACAACGGCTACGTGCGCGTCTACGCCAAGTACCTCAACTACCGTGCCGCCGCCTACACGCCGGTGCCGACCCTGGTCAGCGGCAGCGACGGTTCGCCGCACTTCCACGATGTGGGCAGCTTCGACCCGGGCAGCGACACCCTGTACAGCCCGTATTTCCGCAGCAGCAACAGCCTGGACGGCAGCAACCGGCTCACCCGCGTCGAGCTCGGCGACGGCATGCACCCGGTGTCGCGCGCGATCGGCGCCGAGGCGCAGTTCGACATCGGCGGCGGCTGGACCCTGACCGACAAGTTCCGCATCGCCGACACCTCCGGCCGCTTCGTTTCGCCGTTCCCGGCCGAAGTGGCCGACGCCGCCAGCCTGGCGGCGGAGATCGGCGGCGCTGGCGCCACGCTGCGCGATGCCGACGGCCAACCCTACAGCGGCCAGGCGGTGCGCACCCATCTGTTCAACACCCGCATCAACGACCTCGGCAACGCGGTCAACGACCTGAGCCTGGCGCGCGACTTCGGCAACGGCGCTGGCGGCAACGTCAATCTCAAGGCCGGCCTGTACAGCTCGCGCCAGGTCATCGACATGGACTGGACCTGGAATTCCTACGTGCAGTCGGTGTCCAGCCGTTCGCGCCTGCTCGACGTGGTCGCGGCCGACGGCAGCCTGCTCTCGCAGAACGGCCTGTATGCCTACGGCGTGCCCTACTGGGGCACCGACAACACCCGCCACTACGACGTGCGCTACACCATCAACGCGCCGTACGTGGCGCTGGGCTGGGACCAGGGCCCGCTGAGCGTGGACGCCAGCGTGCGCTACGACATGGGCAAAGCGCGCGGCGACACCGCCGGCGGGCTGCTGGTCGACAATCTCGACGTCGATGGCGACGGCGTGATCCAGGCGCCGGAGCGCAGCGTGGCGACGATCGACTACGCCAACCGCAAGCCGGTGGATTACGACTGGAACTACCTGTCGTACTCGCTCGGCGGCAACTACATGCTCAACGACGATCTGGCCGCGTTCGCCCGCTACAGCCGCGGCGCGCGCGCCAACGCCGACCGCCTGCTGTTCGGCGTGGTGCGCGACGACGGCTCGGTGTCTTCCGACGAAGCGGTGAACTTCGTCAAGCAGCTCGAGGGCGGCCTGAAGTGGCGCGCCGGCGGCCTGAGCCTGTTCGCCACCGCCTTCGCCGCGCGCACACAGGAACAGAACTACGAGGCCACCAGCCAGCACTTCTTCAACCGCACCTACAAGGCGCACGGGCTGGAGCTGGAAGCGGCCTACCGCAGCGGCGGCTTCGCCATCAACGGCGGCGCGACCTGGACCGATGCGACCATCGACAAGGACCAGATCACCCCGGCCAACGCAGGCCACACGCCGCGCCGCCAGGCCAGGTTCGTCTGGCAACTGACTCCCAGCTACCGCGGCGAGCGCTACGAGGTGGGGATCAACGCGATCGGCACCAGCTCGGCCTACACCCAGGACAGCAACCAGTTGAAGATGCCTGGCTACACGCAGGTGAACCTGTTCGGCAACTACCGGGTCAGCGATGCGCTGACGCTGTCGCTGAACGTCAACAACCTGTTCGACGCCTTCGGCCTGACCGAAGCCGAGGACGCGAGCATTCCGGACAATGCCATCATCCGCGCCCGCTCCATCCCCGGCCGCACCGCCAGCGTCGGCGTGCGCTACGATTTCTGACCCAAGGAGCCCGTCGCGCCCGGCCCCCGGGCGCGGCCCATCATGAACACCGCTTTTCCTCTCTTCGATCACGCCGGCATGCACGCGGCACTGGCCGCACAGCCCGGCGCGCACGCGCGCTACGGCGCCCATGGCCCACGCCTGTTCGCCGCCCTGCAGGCCCTGTACGGCGAGCATCCGCACTACGCGCAATGGCTGCCGCGCTGGCTCGATGCGGTCGCCGCCACGATCCGCGCGCGCGCGCCGGCACTGGCCGAACTGGATGCGGCGCGCGCGCCGGACTGGTTCGGCGAGCCGTCGATGCTCGGCTACAGCGCCTACGCCGACCGCTTCGCCGGCACCCTGGCCGGGGTCGGCGAACGCGTGCCCTACCTGCAGGAACTGGGCGTGCGCTACCTGCACCTGCTGCCGTTCCTGCGCATGCGCGAAGGCGACAACGACGGCGGCTTCGCGGTCAGCGACTACGGCCAGGTCGAGCCGCGGCTCGGCGACAACGCCGACCTGGTCGCCCTGACCACGCGCCTGCGCGGCGCCGGCATCAGCCTATGCGCCGACTTCGTGCTCAACCACACCGCCGACGACCATCCCTGGGCGCTGGCCGCCAAACGGGGCGACGCGCGTTACCTGGACTACTACCACCACTTCGCCGACCGCGACCTGCCCGACCGCTACGAACGCACCCTGGGCGAAGTGTTCCCGCACACCGCGCCGGGCAACTTCACCTGGGTCGAGGACGCCCAGGCCTGGCTGTGGACCACCTTCTACCCGTATCAATGGGACCTGGACTGGAGCAACCCGGCGGTGTTCGGCGAGATGGCCTTGGCCCTGCTGCGCCTGGCCAACCTGGGCGTGGAAGTGTTCCGGCTGGATTCCACCGCCTACCTGTGGAAGCGCGAAGGCAGCGACTGCATGAACCAGCCCGAGGCGCACACCATCCTGCAGGCGTTGCGCGCGCTCACCGACATCGCCGCGCCGGCGGTGCTGCTGAAGGCCGAGGCGATCGTGCCGATGGCGCAGCTGCCGCCCTACTTCGGCGACGGCGACGCACGCGGCAACGAATGCCAGTTGGCCTACCACAGCACGCTGATGGCCGCCGGCTGGGTAGCGCTGGCCGCGCAGCGCGGCGACATCGTGCAGAGCGCGATCGCGCAGACACCGGCGTTGCCGCCGGCCTGCGCGTGGCTGAGCTACGTGCGCTGCCACGACGACATCGGCTGGAACGTGCTGCAGCGCGAAGCGGCCGGCGGCGACGGCAACGCGCCGTTCGACCTCGCGCATGCCGCACGCTTTTTCGCCGGCGGCGTGCCGGGCAGCTATGCGCGCGGCGAAGCGTTCCAGAGCAGCGGCGACGGCGTGCACGGCAGCAACGGCATGAGCGCCGCGCTGGTCGGCATCGAAGCGGCGCTGGCCGCCGGCGATGCCGCCGCCCTGGAACTGGCGATCCGGCGCCTGCTGCTGTTGTACGCAGTGGCGCTGGCGATGCCCGGCATCCCGCTGCTGTACATGGGCGACGAACTGGCGCTGGGCAACGACACGGACTATCGCAGCGACCCGCTGCGCCGCCACGAAGGCCGTTGGCTGCACCGTCCGCCGATGGACTGGGAGCGCGCCGCGCGGCGCGACGACCAAACCAGCCTTCCAGGCCAGGTCTACACCCGCCTGCGGCGGCTGATCGCCGCGCGTGCGGCGACCGCTGCGTTGGCTGCCGGGCAACCGCTGCGGGCGTTGCCGCTGGGCGATCCTGCCTTGCTCGGGATCGCCCGCGGCGCAGACTTCGTCGCGGCCTACAACTTCAGTGCGCAACCGGTGCCGGTGGAGCGTGCCGCATTGGGCGATGGCGACTGGCAGGCCATCGCCGACGGCGGACGCGACGACGCCACGCTGCAGGAATGGGACGGCATCCTGCCGGCCTACGGCCTGCGCTGGTGGCGGCGCGGCTGAGCGCGGAGTACGCCCTGCCGACGCCGCGGACTCGCGAAAGCGCTGCACGGAAGCAGCGCTTTTGAGGATTGGACCGCGGACGCACGGGCTCGCAATCTCGATCCGGCTCCGATGCAGTCGGGACTGAAGTCCCTCCCACACAAAGCAGCGATGCCTGCGCGGCAACACGCCTCTGTAGGAGCGGCTTCAGCCGCGACGAACGAAGCCGCAACCTGGCAGATGCCAGAAGCGGTCGGGACTGAAGTCCCTCCTACAGAAAAACGGGCATGGCATGCACGCCAATCCCCCTTGTAGGAGCGGCTTCAGCCGCGACGAACAAAGCCGCGGCCTGGCAGATGCCAGAAGCGGTCGGGACTGAGATCCCTCCTACAAAAAACGGGCATGGCACGCAAGCCAATTCCCCTTGTAGGAGCGGCTTCAGCCGCGACGAACGAAGCCGCAACCTGGCCGATCCCGAAAGCGGTCGTGACCGAAGTCCGTCCTAAAGAAGGCAAGCCGGCGCCTTGCCTAGCCCTCGAGCCAGCATTGCGACACGCACCCGGCATCCGCCGAAAAACGCGCGCCGCAGACACTCACTTGCCCAACAACCCCAGCAACGCCTTCGCCGCTTCCTCGGACGAAGCCGGGTTCTGGCCGGTGACCAGTTTGCCGTCCACCACCACGTGCACGCCCCAGTCGGCGCCCTTTTCGTACAGGCCGCCGAGCCGCTGGAACTCGTCCTCGATCAGGAACGGCACTACCTCGGTCAAGCCGACCGCAGCCTCTTCACCATTGGTGAAACCGGTGACGCGGCGGTCCTTGACCAGCGGCGCGCCATCGGCGGCGGTGACCCGGCGCAGCGCGCCCGGCGCATGGCAGACGAAGCCGATCGGCTTGCCGGCACGCTCGAACGCCTCGATCAGCGCGATCGAGGTGCGGTCCTCGGCCAGATCCCACAGCGGGCCGTGGCCGCCGGGATAGAACACGCTGTCGTAGTCGGCCATCTGCACGTCGGCCAGCGGCTGCGTGCTCGCCAGTTGCCGCTGCGCATCCGCATCGGCCTTGAACCGCTGCGTGGCGGCGGTCTGCGCGTCGGCCGCGTCGCTCTTCGGGTCCAGCGGCGGTTGCCCACCCTTGGGCGAAGCCAGGGTGATCTCGGCGCCAGCGTCCTTGAACACGTAGTACGGCGCGGCGAATTCCTCCAGCCAGAAACCGGTCT
The DNA here is from genome assembly GCF_014236815.1 of Xanthomonas sp. GW. Classification (NCBI taxonomy): domain Bacteria; kingdom Pseudomonadati; phylum Pseudomonadota; class Gammaproteobacteria; order Lysobacterales; family Lysobacteraceae; genus Xanthomonas; species Xanthomonas sp. GW. The sequence goes on along the minus strand of NZ_CP051189.1, from coordinate 1,031,281 downwards.
TGTGGCCGGTGTCGCCGAGGCGGTCGTGCGAGGTCAGCACCATCAGAATTTTCATGTCGATGTCCCTTGTTTGCGTGGAAATGGCGGCCATGCGCTGCAGGCCAGGCGCGCAGTATCGGCACGCGCACATTCGCAGCGGGTGAGCGCGACGCGCTGGCGTTCAGGCGCCTTCGGCGCCGTCCAGCTGATCCATGCGGATGCGGTTGGCGAACAGCGAGAACGCCAGCATGCCGGCCAGGCCGCTGGCGCGCGCGACCCAGTTCGGCAACCAGCGCGGCGGCGCCAGCACGCCGGCCTCGAACAACGGCGCGAACGCGGCCACGTCCTCCAGCGCCATCTTGCCGGCGAACAACCAGCGGCACAGCGGCAAACGATCGCGCTGCAAGGCCTGGCGGAAGAAGGTGTGCACCGAGACCAGCCCGCGCAAATACACCGTGTCCTTGGTGAAAGCGGCACCGCCGCCGGTCGGCACGCCACGGAACACGCGCTGCGCCGAGGAGAAGCTCTCCGCCGGCGACTGCCCGGCCGCATCGAAATAGCGGAACACCTCGACGAAATCCGCACCGCCGCGCGCCAGCGCGATCGCCTCGATGCGCAGGCTGATCCTCTTCATCCGCGCGATGTCGATGCTGCCGGTGATCTGCTCGGCGAAGGTGGCCAGGCCCTCCTGCGTGGCGGTGACCCGCGGCGACGACAAGGCCAGGCTCGGCAGGTGCGCCTGCTCGCGGCCGTTGAGCGCGGTCAGCGAATGCACCAGCGCCTCGTGGTGGAACAGCTGCGCGCGGTCGTAATCGCTGAACGAGGCGCCGGTGCGCAGGCGGATGCGGTGCGCGCCGGCCGCGGCCTTGGCCAGCAGCTCCGGATCCAGCTCCACCGCGATCACCCGCGCGCCGAAGAATTCGTCCAGATCGCGTTGCAGCAGCAGGCGCAGCGCCGTCGCCGACACCGGCACCTGTTCTTCGGCCGACAGCAGTTCGCGATCCAGGTCCTGCGCGATCTGGATGAAATGGCGCGCGGCATCGCGGGTGGTCGGGCCATGCCCGGGCATCGGATCCTCGGGCACGCCGAACAACTGCGCCGAATACATGCCGACCGCCGGCGTGCCCAGCGACTCCAGCAACGCCGCGGCCAGGTCCCAGCTATGCGCGGAGGCTTGCAGATACGCGCCCAGCGGATGCGTCGGATCGGCCGCCTGCGCGATCGCCGCCAGCTCGCGGCGCGTGTCGGCGAAATCCAGCCGCGGGTACTGCACCTGCGGCAGCTGCGGCTGGCCGCGCGCCACGCTGTCCAGGAACGGCGCCTGCACCGCCGCCGGCCAGCTCGCCAGCGCCAACAGGCGGATGCCGCGCACTGCCTTGACCAGGCGCGCATCCAGAGCGGCGTGGTACAGGATCTCGGCAGGCAGCGCGGTCATCGCGAGCGTGGCGGGCGGGCGCGGCCGCTCAGCGGCGCTGATTGCGCGGCGGCGGCCGCTTGCCGCCGGGCTTGCCCGGGCCGGGCCGGCCCGATCTGGCAGCGTCTGCGTTCTGCGCCTGGCGCTGCGCCAGCTTGCTGGCGGCGCCGGCGACTTCCTCGCGCAGCTTCATGTAGTTGGCCAGCCGCGCCTCCTCGATGTCGCCGCGCTCGATCGCCGCCTGCACCGCACAGCCCGGTTCGGCCTGGTGCGCGCAATCGTTGAAGCGGCATTGCGCGGCCAACGCCTCAATGTCGGCGAACCCGCCTTCGGCCAGGTCTTCCTCGCCGGTGGGCTTGAGCTCGCGCATGCCCGGCGTGTCGATCAGGCAGGCGCCGGACGGCAGCGGCAGCAGCGCCCGGTGGGTGGTGGTGTGGCGGCCGCGCGAATCGTTCTCGCGCACCGCCGCGGTGCGCATCTTCTCCACCCCGAGCAAGGTGTTGGTGAGCGTGGACTTGCCGGCGCCGGAGGAGCCGACCAGCACCGCGGTGCGCCCGGCGCCCAGCCACGGCCGCAGCGCCGCCACGCTGTCGGGGTCCTTGGCGTTGACGGTCAGCAGCGGAATCGACTGCGCGGCCAACTCCTCCAGCACCGCCAGCGCATCGTCGGCGTATTCGGTGAGATCGGCCTTGGTCAGGATCACCACCGGCTCGGCGCCGCCGCCGCCGACCAACAGCAGGTAGCGCTCGATGCGCCGCGGATTGAAGTCCGCATCCAGGCCGCAGACGATGAACACCGTATCGATGTTGGCCGCGATCACCTGCTGGTGATAGTGCTCGCCGGCCGCGCCGCGCTTGATCGCGGTGCGCCGCGGCAGCAGCGCGACAATGCGCTTGTCGTCCTCCAGCAGCACCCAGTCGCCGACCGCGGCGCGCTCGTGGCTGGGGAAGCGCGGCCGCTGCCATTCCGGCAGCGACTCGACCTTGAAGCCGGCATCCACCGCATCGGCCACCACGTAGCCGGTGCGATGCTGCTCGCTGACCCGCGCCGGCCGCGCCAGCGGATGCGCGGCCATCGCCGCGAGCCAGGTTGGTTCTTCCGGCATGCCGGGCCAGGGCCAACCGATGGGGCGCAGCGCGTCGAAGTCGATCTGGGGGGAAGTCATGGGCGGATTCTAGACGGTGCGGGGCCCGGCCCGGCCGCCATGTCACATTTCCGTTACCATGCCGGTTCCACGCCCCCACCGGCCTATGCGATGCCCACCCTGCCGATCAAGCCGCTCGCGATCCGCGAACGCCTGTCCGAAGTCCGCTACGAAATCCGCGGCGAACTGGCGCGGCGAGCCCGGGAGCTGGAGGCGCAGGGGCGCAAGCTGATCAAGCTCAACATCGGCAATCCCGGCGCGTTCGGGTTCCGCGCGCCGGAGCATCTGCAGCGCGCGATCGCCGACGACATGGGCCGCACCGATCCCTATACCCACCAGCAGGGTCTGCCGGAGGCGCGCGAAGCGATCGCCGCGGCCTATGCGCGGCGCCAGCACCCGGACGCGCATCCGGACCGCATCTTCATCGGCAACGGGGTCAGCGAGCTGATCGACCTGTCGCTGCGCGCCCTGCTCAATCCCGGCGACGAAGTGCTGGTGCCCTCGCCCGACTATCCGCTGTGGTCGGCCGCCACCATCCTCAACGATGGCCGCCCGGTCTATTACCGCTGCGCGCCGGAGAACGGCTTCCAGCCCGATCCGGTGGAGATCGAGACGCTGGTGTCCTCGCGCACCCGCGCCATCGTGCTGATCAATCCGAACAATCCCAGCGGCGCCAGCTATTCGCGCGAGCTGCTGGAGAAGATCGTGGCGATCGCGGCCAAGCACAACCTGCTGCTGATGGTCGACGAGATCTACGACCAGGTGCTGTACGACGGCGCCGACTTCGTGCCGGTCGCGCCGCTGGCCGGCGAGCACCCGTGCATCAGTTTCGGCGGCCTGAGCAAGGTGCACCGCGCCTGCGGCTGGCGGGTGGGCTGGGCACTGCTGTCCGGCGCCGCCGAGCGCGTCACCGAATTCCGCAACGCGATGGATCTGCTCGGCGCGCTGCGGCTGTGCGCGAACGTGCCGGGCCAGTACGCGATCGACGCCGCGGTCAACGGCCCGGATACGATCTCGCCGCTGTGCGCGCCGGGCGGGCGCCTGTACGAAACCCGCCGCGCGGTGATCGAGGCGTGTGCGGCCAGCGAGCACCTGGCGCTGGTGCAGCCGGCCGGCGCGCTGTACGCGTTCCCGGCGGTGGTCGGCGCGGCCGCGCGCAATTTCGACGACCACGATTTCGCGCTGGAGCTGATGAACGACGAGGGCGTGTTGGTGGTGCCCGGTTCCAGCTTCAACGTGCCCTACCGCCACCATTTCCGCGTGACCCTGTTGCCGGAAGCGGCGGTGATGCGCGAGGTGTTCGCGCGCATCGACCGGGTGCTGGCGCGCCGCGCCGACGCGGCGACCAAGGTGGTACCGCTGAAGCCGCGCAGCGTGGCTGGGGGGCGGTGAATCGGGAATGGGGAATCGGGAATGGGCAAGCGTTGAGGCGTTGTTGCGATTTCCGGTGCCGGTGACCCGGTCGTCTTCGGTGTCGTCGCAATGAGCCAGGCCAGCTTCGCCACGCTCCAGCATGCCCCGCTGCGCTATCTGGCGCTGGGCGATTCCTACACGATCGGCGAAGGCGTGGCCGACGCCGGGCGCTGGCCGCTGCAACTGGCCGCGGCGCTGCGCCATGACGGCATTGCCATCGCCGATCCGCAGATCGTCGCCACCACCGGCTGGACCACCGACGAACTCGCTGCCGGCATCGATGCCATCGCGCCGCAGGGGCCGTTCGCGCTGGTGACGCTGTTGATCGGGGTCAACAACCAGTACCGCGGGCGCGCGCTCGACGAGTACCGCACGCAGTTCGCCGCGCTGCTGCAACGCGCGATCGGCTTTGCCGACGGCCAGCCGCGGCGGGTGCTGGCGGTATCGATCCCGGACTGGGGCGTGACCGCGTTCGCGCAGACGCCCGAACACGATCCGGCACTGATCGGCACGCAGATCGATGCGTTCAATGCGGCCGCGCAGGCCTGCTGCCAGGCGCGTGCGGTGCGCTTCGTCGACATCACCGCGGCAAGCCGCGATGGCGGCGGCAGCGCCGCGATGCTCGCCGCCGACGGCCTGCATCCATCGGCGGCGATGTATGCGCGCTGGACCGGCCTGCTGTTGCCTGCGGCGCGCGATGCGTTAGCCTAGCGGAGTACGACGCCCCGCTGCCAAGGACCGACATTGCGCGACGCCAGCACCATCCAGCCCATGACCCGTCCGCAGGCCCTGGCCATCGCCCGCGCCTTCCTGCCGACGCATCCGCTCGGCAACCGCTACGACTACTACTACACCCGCACCAAGCTGCGCACCGATCCGCTCTACCCCGGCGTGCTCGCCGCGCTGCGCGGCACCGACGCGCCGATCCTGGACCTGGGCTGCGGCCTGGGCCTGCTCGCGCATGCGCTGCGCGCCGACGGCCAGCGGCAGCGTTACCACGGCGTGGACATCGACGCGTCCAAGATCCGCCGCGCGCTCCGCATCGCCGCGCGCAGCGAACTGCACGACACCCGCTTCGACGTGGTCGATCTCGGCCAGGCCTGGCCCGAGCACAGCGGCAGCGTGGCGATCCTGGACGTGCTGCAGTACCTGGACGCCGCCATGCAGGCCAACCTGATCCGCAGCGTGGCGAAGATGCTCGGCCCCGGCGCCAAGCTGGTGATCCGCAGTGCCCTGGGCGATGCCAGCGGCCGCGGCCGCACCAGCCGCGTCACCGACGTGCTCGCGCACCTGGCCGGCTGGATGCAGGAAGTGCCCAAGTGCTATCCGACCCGCGACAGCCTGGAAGCCCAGCTTGGCGACGCCGGGCTGCGCGCCACGTTCGCGCCGCTGTACGGCAACACGCCATTCAACAACTGGCTGATCGTGGCCGAACTGCGCTGACACGGCTGGTCATGCGCTCGGCCTGATCCAGAACATCCACGACCGGTTCGGTTTCGCGCCGCACAGTTCGGCGCAGAGCCGTTGCGTTCGGCAGACGAGGTTGACGAAGGCGGCAGGCGCGACCGAACGGATCGCGCACGTTGCGCTGCGCCGGCCGCGCCTGATCGATGTCGTGATGCGCCCCGCCCTGCGCTTGGGCGCAGGCGCAGCGCATTTCCCAAGAATTCTCCGCCTGCCGACCATCGCGGCCGCGGCTCCCTACGGCCGGGTACGCAAGGCCTGGACGGCGATGGCCGCTGCTGCCGCCGATTCGCGTTTGGGTTCAGGGCAGGGGTAAGTGCGTTTCGGAGGAGGGCAGCAAGGATGTTCAGGATCTGGGTATTCGGCTCGGTGTCGATCGCCTATGGCGATGCGCGCGCGGTTGCGGTGTCGGGACGCTGCGGTAGCCTGCTCGCCTATCTGGCGCTGGGCCAGCGGCGCTATTTCAGCCGCAGCGAACTGCTCGCCAATCTGTGGCCCGAGCGCGATGCCTGCGCGTCCAGCGGCTCGTTCAACACCGCGCTGTGGCGGTTGCGGCGGATCGTGGAGACGCCGCCGCTGCGGCACGGCGACCTGATCGTCAGCGACCGCCGCGGCGCTATCGGCCTGGATGGCCCCATGGAGATCTGGCTGGACGTGGCCGAGTTCTCCAGCCTGATCGACCCGGCGCTGGGCAAGCCACCGGAGCGCATGAGCGAGGCGGATGTCGAGGCGCTGCGCCGCGGCGTGGCCCTGTACCGCTCCGACATCCTGATGGACTTGGCCGACGACTGGGCGCTGCGCGAGCGCGAGCGGCATCGCCGTAGCTATCTCAACGCGTTGTGGCGACTGATGCAGCTGGCGCGGCTGCGCTACGACTACGCCGACGGCATCCGCCATGCGCAGGCGATCCTCGACAACGACACCCTGCGCGAGGACGTGCACCGCGAACTGATGCAGCTGTTCGAACTCAACGGACAGCGCGCGCACGCCCTGCGCCAGTTCGAACGCTGCCGCGACCTGCTGCGCCGCGAACTGGCGATCCAGCCGATGCGCGAAACCCTGACCCTGTACCAGCGCATCGCCGACGGCGCGATCGGCGCGGCGGCGGAACCGCACGCGGCCTACGCCGGCTTCGCCGTGCCGGCCACGCTGCCGATGCCGACGCAGATGCCCAGCGCCGCCATGCAGGCGCAAGTGCTGATCGAGGCCGCCCGCCGCGGCCTGGCCGCGGCCGATTCGCAGTTGCAGCTGAGCCTGCAATTCCTGGAACACTGAGCACGCACACCGCGTATCCGCCGACGGCGTGGGCACTGGCTGCCCGGCGCGGCGTCGTCGCGTCTGTCAGCCAGGCTCGCCTCTCTGCGGCGTACGCCGCATTCGTCCTCGCTCGCGAAATCTGCCTACACCCCCGGTGGCGCAGGCATGCGCCGCAGCGCCCGCGGCGTACTTCCGGGATGCGCATCACTCCGACATCACCACCCTCGCGCCTGCAGTGAGAGGGCGGTGATGCGCTGGTGACACCGCGGTGAGCGCGGCCGCCTAGGGTGGCTGCAACCCGATGGAAACGCGGCAATGGCATTGCTCGAGGACCGTACCGCCGTCTTCATCATCCGCATCTGGTGCGAGCGCGGCGATGCCGACAGCGCACTGGGCGAATGGCGCGGCTCGGTGGAACACGTGCAGACCGGGGAACGCCGCTTCTTCCGCCACCTCGAACATGCCCTCGCCTTCATGCAACCGCATCTGCAAGGCATCGGCATCGACGGGCGGCAACGGTTCTGGGAACACATCGCCGCGGCGATCGATCCCGAACCCGGCGACGGCGCCGCGCTGGAAGCGGTGGCCGTCCCCGTGACCGTCTCGCCGCCCCGTCCACGCAAACGCCGCTAGGAGTGCGTCATGGCCCTGATCCGCGCCACCCGCGATACCGTCAACGATCGCTTCAACGTGCTGAGCTTCAGCGTCCGCACCGAGAACCCGCTGTTCGAGATCGGCCTGGCGACCGATCCGCAGCTGCTCAAGCCGGAGAACCGCGCGCAGCGCACCGCGCGCAACTTCTTCTCCAGCCGCATCCAGCCGCGCAGCAAGGAGCGCGAGGCGATGTACCTGGTGCCGCCGAGCGTGATGGCACGCTTCGTCGGCCAGCCGCGGCTGTACTTCGGGCTGGTCACCTACAGCGATCGCAACCGCAGCCAGCCGCTCGAAGTGAACCTGCCCGATCGCGGCAGCATGTACGTCAGCCTGGCCGGTCTGAGCGAGCGCAGCCTGCGCCGCGCCACGCGCAGCAGCGACGGCGGCAGCTACGGCAACGGCGGCAGCGACCTGGGCTGGGGCGGCGACGCCGCGGCGCCCGCCGCCGGCAACAGCGGCTCCACGACCGCCGCGCCGAACGCCGGCGGCAGCGCCGGCACCCGCGGCGGCGGCTACAGCGATGGCTATTCGGACGAACTGTGGCAGCAGCAACATGCACCGCCTGCCAGCAACGGCGCGGGCAATGCGGCGGCGCCTGCGCCGGCACCTGCTGCGCCTACCGCCTCCAGCCCCGCCGCGCCGGCCGCTTCGGCGCAAGCCTGGCGTGCCCGCAGCCTGGCGCAGGACGCCACGGCCGATCCCGACGACGCCTACGGCATCGAGGGACCGATTCCGGACGACACGCTCAGCGCGGGCAGCCTGGGCCTGCGCACCCTCGCCTCGCCGCTGGGCGCACAGGCACCGCAATATCCGCAGGCCAGCCGCTTCGTCGCCGCCGACCCGGCCAACTACCGCGCGTCGAGCGCGCCGCGCAGCATCGAGCGCATCGTGCTGCACATCACCGATGGCGGCGCCAGGATCGACGGCACCCTGGGCTGGTTCCAGAATCCGGCGGCCCGGGTCAGCGCGCACTACGTGATCGGCCAGGACGGCGAAGTGGTGCAGATGGTGCGCCACGAGGATGTCGCCTGGCATGCGCGCAGCGCCAACGGCAGCAGCATCGGCATCGAGCACGTGGCCAACACGCGTGGCCTGCGCCCGAGCCAGGCGCAGCTGTGCGCGTCGGCGGCGCTGGTGCTGTGGCTGTGCGAGCGCTACGGCATCGCCACCGACCGCACGCACATCCTCGGCCATGCCGAGGCCGACCCGCAGACCAGCCATCGCGGCTGCCCGGATGCGGTGTGGGAGTGGCCGGCGTACATGCAGTCGATCACCAGCCGCAGCTGCCTGGCCGGGCCCGCAGCGGCGACCGCGCAGGGCCTGGGCTTGCGCGGCGCCGCACCGCGCAGGGGGACGGCGCCGGTGCAGGCGATGCGTGTGGTCGGGCCGTACTACCGTCCCAGCGGCTGGCTGGACGCGCTGCGTGCGCAGTTGGAGTTCTTCGCCGGCAGCGCGCAATGGCTGCTCGGCGTGGACGACACCAGCGTGCCGCCGCACAGCGCGATCTGCCAGGCGCGGCGCGTAGACGGCAGCGAGGCGGGCGCGGCGCACGGCAGCGCGTTCTTCATCGGCCCGCGCCTGCTGCTCACCGCCGCGCACGTGGTCGCCGGGCAGGACGAACTGATCATCGTGCCGGGCAAGAACGGCGCCGGCAGCGACGGCGACAGCGAACCGCGCGGGCGCTTCCGTGTCGGCGCCGCCGACATGCTGACGCATCCGGCCTACAGCGCCGGCAACCGCGACTTCGACATGGCGCTGATCCGCGTGCCGGCCGGCGCCGCCGCGTCGGACTATTTCGACCTGGTCGAGGAACTGACCCAGTCGCGGCCGGAAGGCGTGGTGGTGTGCGGCTACTCGGCCTATTCGCAGGACAGCAGCGCGATCGGCGGGCTGGTCAATGCGGTCATCGACGCCGACAAGCAGCACCTGCACGGCGGCCATATCCGTTCGCTGCCGAGCGAGGAAACGTTCGACTACGACCTGCAATCGCTCGGCGGCGCCAGCGGCTCGCCGGTGTACTACATCGAAGCCGGCGACGCCCCGCGCGCGCACATGGTCGGCGTGCACGTGGCCGGCGCCACCGCCACCACCAACCTGGGTTGCCGGATCACCGCCGGCAAGCTGGCCTGGATCCGCCAGCAGGCGGCGGCCTGGGGCCAGACCCTGGCGTTCTCGTTGGGCGCGCGTGCGCTGGCGCAGGAGGCTGCCAGCGCCGTCGAAGCCGAGATCGATCCGGACGCGTTCGGTATCTGCGAAGACGAACCCACCGACAGCGTCGCCGCGAGCGCGCAATCGCTGCGCGCGAACGCGCTGCAGGCGCCCGCGCCCGACTATCCCGGCGCCACCCGCTTCGCGCCGGCGCATGCGCGCAATTTCCGCCGCGGCCGCCGCGCCGGCACCAGCGTGGACCGCATCGTCATCCACATCACCGCCGGCGGGCCGCGCATCGACGGCACCATCGCCTGGTTCCAGAACGGCGAGCGGCCCAATGTCAGCAGCGCGCACTACATCGTCGGCCGCGACGGCGAAGTGGTGCAGATGGTGCGCAACGCCGACACCGCCTACCACGCCAGCGCCGCCAATTCGCGCAGCGTCGGCATCGAGCACTGCGCCAACAAGCCCAGCCGCGGCAATCCGCGCGACCTGCCGCCGACCGAGCCGCAGTACCAGGCCTCGGCGCAGCTGGTGGCGTGGCTGTGCACGCAGTTCGGCATCGCCGCCGACCGCGAGCACATCGTTGGCCACTTCGAGATCTCCCCGCGCGACAACCACGATTGTCCGTCCTCGATCTGGGACTGGGACCACTACCTCGGCTGCGTGCAACAGGCGCTGGCCGAACGCAGCGCGCCCGCGGCCACCGCGCAAAGCCTGGCGACGCGCAGCTATGCGCGTGCGCAGGAAATCATCACCCCGTTCTACGACCCGAGCGATCCGGCCAGCGCGCTGACCTGCCAGGACGACGCCTTCAGCCAGGCGCGCGAGGAATGGTTCGTCGGCGTCGAGGACACCCGCGCGTTCCCGCATTCGGCGATCTGCCAGCTGGTATCGGACAACGGCACCGGCACCGGCTTCTACATCGGTCGCAACCGCATCCTCACCTGCGCGCACAACCTGCACGGCAGTTCGCAGGTCACCATCCTGCCCGCGCTCAACGGCGCCGGCAACGCGCCGTTCGGCAGCTGCACGGTGCCGGCGTCGTCGTGGCGGCTGGCGCCGGGCTACGCCTCGCCCAACGACAGCGAGCGCGACCTGGCGGTGATCGAGAACGTGCCGATCGAAGCGCCCAACGGCCAGTGGTTCCGCTTCCTGCAGGCGACCCCGTCCGAGCACATGCCGCTGGTGGTATGCGGCTACTCGCGACGCTCGGACGCGGTGCCGGAACTGACCGCACTGATGAACGGCGACAAGCAGCACCTGCACGGCGGCTACGCGCGGGAAATGAGCAATGCCGAACTGATCGAATACCCGATCCTGACCCTGCATCGCGCCAGCGGCGCACCGGTCTATGCGCTGGACCGCAGCAGCGGCCAACTGGAGGCGCGGGTCTGTGCAGTGCACATCTCCGGCGCGCCGGCGGCGCAGGGGCTGAATCGCGGTTGCTTCCTCACCCCCGCCAAGCTGGAGTGGATCGAAGGCCGCAGCAGCGCCTTCGCGCTGCCGAACACGGCACGCACGCTGGGCGCCGAACCGCTGTACGACGTGGCGCTGATCCCGCAGCCGGACAAGAACGCGTGCTGGGCAGCGTCGATGGCGATGCTGCTGTCGTACCGCCGCCAGGCCTCGTTCGCGCCGGAGACGCTGGCCGCCGAAGTCGGCCAGTCGCTGAGCACGTCGTACGACTGGGCGCTGCTGGATGCGGTGAAGGCGCGCTACGGCTTCGTCGCCATCGAGCAACCGTCCAACGCCAGCCTCTACCACACGCCACAGCAATGGGCCGACTGGCTCGGCGCGCACGGTCCGTTGTGGGTGGTGATCGTCGGCGCGCCGCATGCGGTGGTGCTGGCCGGCATCCGCGGCAACCTCGCCGATCCGGCGGACACGCAGGTGCTGCTGCTCAATCCCTGGGACACGCGGGTGGCCTTCGACAACGATCCGATCGCGTTCAATCCGCCCAACGCCGGCTACGCCGACTGGCTGCCGTTCCAGGATTTCGCCTCGGACTTCGGCAACATGGCCGAGCCGGACTACGGCAACTGGCGCGTGCTGTACCTGCCCGCAACCGCGGCCACCGCACAGGGCCTGGGCCTCGGCGCGATGCGCCTGGCGCGGCCGCCGGCGCCGATCCGTGCGCTGCAGGCCGATGCCGCCGCAGGCCAAAGCAGCGAGCCGCTGGAACCCAGCCGCATCGCCGGCACCCGCATGACCCGCACACGCGGCAGCGCCGGCGCCTGCCGCTGGGCGCTGGAGCAGTTGCAGGGCCGCAAGGCGCCGCAGGCCGGCAGCAGCGGACCCGGCAGCAGCGCCGTCGGCGACGTTCGCATCGCGCTCGACGACTGGCCGGCGATCGATGGCGCGGCTACGCCGCTGCCGCTGACGGTCGGCTTCTACGCCGAGGCCGGCAGCGTCGGCGAGGTGCGGATCGAAGCCGGCGTGCCGGCACGCCTGGACTACGGCGTGGAAGTGATCGCCCGCATCGACGATGCCGACGACGTCGGCAACGCCGCCGCGCTGAAAGTCTGCATCGAGTACCGCTTCAGCGGCCTGGCCCAGGGCAATCCCGCCGCCAGCATCGAACTGCGCCTGCTCGGCGATGGCCGCTACGAGCGCATCAACCGCTGGACCGCGCAGCCGGCCGGCGCCGCGGTGGCGGCCTGAGCCCCGATGAACGCCAGCGCCCGCCCCGGCAGCCGCATCTTCCCGCCACGCGCTAGCGTGCCGGCGGTGCGCGCGTTGGCCGAGGCGGTGCCGGCGGCCGCAGCACCAGCACCGGCACCGGCCACGGTCAAACCGCAGGCCACCGAGAGCATCGCCCAGCGCACCGGCGCGATGGTCAACGAAGTGGATTTCCCCGGCTTCGTCGCGCAACTGGTGCACGGCACCTTCGACGCCATCGTCGATGCCTCGATCCGGCAGATGGAAAGCTATTCGAGCATGGTCGCTGCGGTGGCCAAGACGGTGGATCAGTTCACCGAGGAAAACGTCACCCCGAATCAGGCCCGCGACTGGCTGGCCGCGCACTACCCAGGCGACGTGCAGTTGCTGCTGCCCGACGGCGGTGCGCGCACCCAGCCGCAACTGCTGCCGCGCAGCGAAGGCCTGCGCCCGGCGTGGCTGTCGGCCTATGGCGTGGAGGACGAGGAGCTGACCGCCGAACTGCTGGAGAACACCGTGCTGCCGCAGGTGCGGCTCAAGGTCGGCGGCGAGCGCCAGCAGCTGTTGGCGACGATGGTGCTGCTGGGCATGAACCGGGTGGTGGTGCGCGACGGCAGCATCAGCAGCAAGGTGATGTTCCGCGCCGCCGCGCAGGACGCGGCCAAGGTCAGCTACGCCAGCAGCAGCGATCTACCGCAGGTGGACAAATGGGGCGCGCGCGGTTCGGCCGCGCAGACCGTGCAGACCTCGACCATGGTGTCCACGGTGCAGGTCAACGCGCAGAACGAATCCAACGTGCGCGCCGACCTGTACGGCGAGGTCAAGCTCAACTTCGTCAGCGAAACCCTGCCGCTGGAACGCATGGCCGACGCCGCCAAGATCGCCCTGGTGCAGCGCCACTCGCCCACGCTCGGCCCGCCGGCGAGCGCCGCCGCGCCGGTCGCCGCCCTGCCGCGTCCTGCCGCCGAAGGAGCACCGTGATGCTGCGCGAACTGTCGCAACTGCTGGAAGAACTGCACGACGGCCTGCTCGCGATCGAAGCGCGCGCCGGACTGCAGCTGACCCAGGTGGAGATGACCCTGCCGCTGGAACTGCGCCCGATCCTGCGCGACGGCGGCTGCCGCCTGCTGGCCGACGTGGCGCGCAGCCGCTCAGTCGACGCGTGGCTGGCCGCGCCGTCGAAACTGCGTCTGTGCTGGAGCATCGGAGACGCCGCATGAGCGCGCAACTGCCCCCGCTGCTGCAGGACGCCGGCGTGCCGTTCGACCTGTTCATCCAGGCCCTGACCGAACAGCTGGACAAGGCGCAGGCGGCGATGACCATCAAGGCGCGGGTCGGCAAGCTGCCGCTGACCTTCGCGGTCAAGGACGTGGCCCTGGACATCCGCGCCTTCGTGCAGATGATCGACGACGACGTGTACCTGCGCCCGGCCGGCCCCGGCGAGAGCGAGGCCAGCACCATCCGCCTGTCGCTGACCACGATCACCAAGCCGATGATCGAGGAGAACGCGATGGACTTCCGCGCCGAGGACCCCGGCTTCGGGCTCAAGGCCGCGCTCGGCGACCAGATCTCCGACAACGAGCAACGCCAGCTCGAGCGCATCGGCGTGCGCACCATCACCCAGCTCAACGAACTGAAGGAAAGCGCCGGCACCGACGTGATCGCGCGCCTGTCGCGGATGCCGATCAACCGCCTGCAGCAGGCGCTGCTGAAGGCCGCCGCGCCGCGCGTGACCCGCATCGACGACGGCGCCGCCGATGGCGAAACGCCGGCGCCGCGCGTGCACCTGAGCGCGCCCGGCCTGCGCGCGGCGCGGCTGCCGCGGGTGCATGCCGCGGGCCTGGCGGTGCCGGTCAGCGCCAGCGAGGACGGGCGCATGGTGCTGGCGCCGCTGGCCTCGCAGCTGGGTTGCGAAGCCGAGCTCGACTTCGGCGACGGCGAGATCGCGCGCGTACCGCTGCGCAGCGGCGAACTCGGGCAATGGGTGGCGCCATGAACACAATGCATCGCGCACTGCTGGTGCCGCGCCGGCTGCTGCTGACGCTCAAGCTCGGCGAGATGCCCGAACACCTGCCCGGTCTGCGCGCGGTGCGCGGCTACGGCGCGGCGATGGGCGAGTACGTGGACCGCGGCGCCATCGACCGGCTGCTGCGCCACCACGGCGGTGCGTTCCGCGCCGCGCGGCTGCACAGCGCGCGCCTGCGCCGCAACGATAGCCGCGCCATCGGTGCGCGCCGCTTCGACGAGGCCGAACAGCTCAGCGGCGTGGCGCGGGTGCTGCGCATCGACCTGCGCGACGGCGAACGCCTGCCGGCGCTGCTGCGCGCGCTGGCGGAACTGCCGATGGTGGAGCGGGTCGGCGCCGATCACCTGTGCGGTCTGCCGTTCGATGTGAGCGATGGCGGCGAGCGCAACGCCGCGCCGGCGCACGATGCCTGGGCGCGCGAGGCGATGCGGCTGCCGCAGGCGCTGCGCCTGGAGCCCGGCGATCCGGCGGTGGTGATCGGCCTGGCCGATACCGGCGTCGCCCTGCAGCACCCGGAACTGGCCGGGCGCCTGCGCGCCGGCTTCGACAGCGTCGACCTGGATCCGGACAGCGTCGGTGGCCTGGCCCTGGTCGGCGATTTCCGCCGCAGCGGCGAGCGCCCGCAGGACGAAGTCGGCCACGGCAGCGGCTGCGCCGCGATCCTGGTGGCCAACGGCCGCCACCTGCCGCCCGGCAGCGCCGGCGCCTGCGGGCTGACCCCGGTGCGGGTGCTCGGCGCCGCGCTGGGCAGCGGCGATCGCCGGGTCGGCGTCGGCGCGCTGGACAACATCGACGCCGGCATGAAGCGGCTGATCGATCTGGGGGTCAAGGTCATCAACATGAGCTTCGGCACGCCCGAGTCGGCGTTGCTGGCCGATGCGCCCAAGCCGCACGAGGAAACCGTGCGCTACGCGCTGGCGCGCGGCGTGGTGCTGGTCGCGGCCAGCGGCAATTCGGGGCTGAACGAACGCTTCTATCCCGCCGCGCACGACGGCGTGATCGCGGTGGGCGCGGTCGATCCGGGCCTGGTCCCGGCCGGGTTCAGCACCCGCGGCACGCATGTCGCGCTGTGCGCGCCGGGCCGCGACATCCGCACCTGCGCGCTGGACGGCTACCAGGTCGCCTCCGGCACCAGTTTCGCCGCGCCGTTCGTTGCCGCCGTGTGCGGCCTGATGGTGGCGCGCGCGCAGCGCCGCGCCTGGCCGCTGGACAGCCACCTCGCGCGGCGCCTGCTGCACGCCAGCGCGCGGCCGTTCGCAGCCGCCGGGGTGACCGATTGCGGCAGCGGCGTGGTCGATGCGCAGGCGGCGCTGTACGCGCTCGATGCCAGCATCGATGCGCAGATGCGCGACGCCGGCGAAGAACCCGAATCCGAACCCACCCCCGCTCCGCTTCCCTCCGCGCCCGTCGCGGCCTGATCTCCCAGACGCTGCCGAGGACACCCTGATGGCGACAACACCCCGCAAGCCCTCTCCACGCACACAGGCACAGGCCGATGCGGCCGCCAAGGCCGTCGCCAGCAAGGCCCGCGCGGCCGCGCGGCGTGCCGCCAAGCGCAGCGCGGAGGTTGCCGCCCTACAGGCCGCCGCCGCAAAGAAAGAGGCCGCCGCCTCGCAGCAAGACCCTCCTTCCGCAAACGGAGCCACACCCATGAACCGAATCCTGCTGGTCGATCTTGGCGAACGCGAGACCAAGAAGCGCCAGGAACTGCGCGCGCGCCGCCAGGTCCTGGAAACCCTGGACAAGACCGCCGACACCAGCGGCGGATTGAACGCGCGGCAGAGCGCCGAACTGGCGCAGATCAAGGCCAGCCTCGGCAGCGACGTGACCATTGATCCGTTCTACCGGCTGATCGCCGCCACCCAGCAGCAAAAGTCCTGGGGCGAGCTGGAAAAGAACCAGGAAAACCTGCACAAGTACGGCCTGGTCGGGTCGCAGCGCACGCCGGAAAAACTGCGCAAGGCGCTGGGCTGCGACGAGCGCGAGATCCTCGGCATCTGCGGGCTGATGCAACTGGACGGCTACACCGACGCCTCGCTGAAAGGCTTCGTGCAGCGGCTCAGCGTCGCCCAGGGCGAATACCGGCAGAACCGCGCGCTGTTCGATGCGGCCTACACGCTGCTGGCGCCGCTGTACAAGGTCACGCTGAAGTCGCAGATCGCCGGCGGCACGATCGATGCGGACATCGTCGGCTGCGAATGGCCCGACGACAATCCCGAAGACCGGCGCGAGCGCTACAGCACCGACACCCAGTTCCGCCCCAGCGCCGACGACGAAGTCTGCGCGCTGAGCACGCGCAATCTCGCCGCCACCGTGCGGCGCCTGGCCAGCAACGGCATCGACGCCGACAACGCGTGGCTGGCCAGCCACCTGCACAACGGCTACGAGATGCAGACCGGAGTGGTCGCCGGCGCGCCGCCGTCGGCGATGGAGATCATCCTGCCGGACCTGGACGAAGCCACCGACGTGGAGATCGTGCGCGAGAACCTCAACGCGGTGCAGGCGATCTACTTCGCCTACATGCTCGAGGAAACGCGCATGCCGCAGGTGGTCGAGCGCATCGTCGAACTGTTCCGCAGCGGCCTGCTGCCGCTGGGCCGCGGCAAGGCCGGCGACTACCTGTTCCGCTACTACAAGACCTCCGCCGAGCGCATCACCGAAGGCGAGCGCCGCGACCTGTACATGCGCTGCTTCGGCGCGCCCGGCGGCGATCCCAACGGCAACGAGCCCAACCGCGAGTTCAACGAACTGTGGCTGCGCTTCATCTCGGCGGTGTCCGCGTTCGGCCGCCAGCTCAGCGTGGACCGCATGCTGCGCACCAACATCCCGGTCGCGGTCTCGCAGGAACAGGTGCGCAAGGCGGCACGCGATCTCGGCGCCAGCATGTCGCGCAGCGGTTACGGCATCGCCTACTTCGCCGCCACCGAACTGCAGCAGATGATCCTGGAATACCGCGACCTGCTCAGCGACAGCGAAGTGCGCGGCTCGTTCGGCGCGCGCGACATGTGGCAGGTGATCGATCAGGTCAACGCCAACTACCTGGGCGGGGCGCGCAACACCAACCGCTTCCGCACCCAGGCCCGCGCCGGCGCGGTGATCATCCGCTGGATCGCCAACAACCACCAACGCCTGGGCAGCCGCTATGGCGAGGTGATCTCGATCAGCGCGCTGACCAATCCGCAGTTGCGCGGCAGCGACCAGCCGACCGTGGATCCCACCGACTGGGATCTGGTGCAGGCCTGCGAGCAATGGCTGGCGGTGGGCGGCGTGCAGGACGCCAGCATCGAGCAGTACTCGCAATCGGTGGAGTCGCCGGTGATCACCAGCCGCCCGATCGAGATCCCGCAGGCCGCGCGCGACCTGCTCAACCAGGCCGGCATCAGCCTGCCGGGCATGTAGGAGCGCCGCCATGCCGATCCACGACACCCGACCGCAACCGGTCAAGAACCTGGTCAAGCACTCGCTGCGCGCCGCCGCCCACGCGCTCGGCACACGCGACCCGATGCCCTACGTCGATGGCCTGATCGACCGCGCGTTCTACCTCCCCGACGACGACGTGTCGTATGCGCGCAACTCGCTGGCGCCGGGCGCGGTGCCCTACGAGCCGTCGTTCTCCGAGACCGAGCCGAACACGCTGCGCTTCACCATCGAACCGCTGGGCCCGGACGCGGCGCCGGTCGCGCGCCGCGACGAGGCCACCCGCGAGATGCGCCGGCTGGTGGCGCCGATCTTCGGCAACGACGCGCTGCGCTGGTTCGATACGCGCAGCGAGGAATGGCGCGGCTTCGGCGGCATGAGCTGGATGAACTACGGCGCCTGGTTCGGCAGTGCCTTCGACCGCGACGGCCTGTACGCGACCAAGATCTACTACGAACTGCTGCCCACCCAGATCGACGCGCTGGCGCCGGGCCTGGCACGGCTCACCCGGCAGGTGATCGCCGAGATGCCGGGGCTGATGCCGATCTTCACCTCGATCGGCTGCAAGCGCGATACCGGCAGCCAGCGGGTGACCTTCCTGCACCGCGGCGCGCTGGCGGTGAACGCGCTGGGCCCGCTGATGAACCGGCTCGGCATCGGCCACCAGTTGCCGAGCCTGATGCGCATCGTCGGCGTGGCCCTGGGCGGGCGCTTCGAACTGCCGCCGGGCGCGGTGCTGGTCGGCATCCGCGAAAGCGCCGAGGGCGCGGAACTGAAGCTGGAAATCCTGCTGGCGGCGATCCCCGACCTGCCCGCGCGCTTCCTCGACCTGCTCAAGCTCGGCCTGGCCGAACGCCCACGGCAGCTGGCCGCGCTATCGCGCTGGCTGGACGCGTTCGGCATGGACGACGCCGGCGAGCAAGGCCATTTCTCGGTGCTCAGCATCCGCGTCACCCCGGCCTCGCCGGCGCGCATCAGCCTTTACGTGCGCCCGATCGAATTCGAGATGCGCGAAGCCATCGAGGAGGCGCGCGCCCTGCAGTGACGCTGCCCGCCTATCGCACAGCGGCAGCTCCCTGCCGCGCACCGCACGCCCGTCCTTCCGACCCGAATCGCCTCGCCACCGGAGCGCACCCATGTCCTCCATCTTTCCCCGATCCGTGCCCGCCGCCCGCGCCGCGGCCGCACCCGCCAGCCGCGAGACCCACGAGGCCGCGCGCCTGGCGGTGCGCGACCTGCTGCAGCGCAGCCAATCGTTCAACGAACTGCCGGCGGACAAGCGCGAGACCCTGGCCAAGGGGCTGGTGCAGATCGGCAGCTATCTGGCCGAACCCGACGGCGTGCGCCTGAAGCGGCAGAGTCCGCAGGTGCGGGCGATGGCCGACGAAGACAGCACGCCGCTCAAGGAGGACGCGCAGCCCGAATTCGGCCAGGCGCTGCGCACCGGCGTGCAGCAGGCCGGCGCGCTGATGGACGCGGTGAACTTCCCCACCTTCGTCAGCGGCCTGATCAACGGCGTGTTCCATTCGATCGTGACCTCCTCGATCGAGCAGATGGAGGCCTACGCCAAGCTGGTCGCCGACGTGTCCAAGAGCCTGAACCAGTTCCGCGACGACAACACCACGCAGAACCAGGGTCGCGACCACCTGGTGGAGCAGTTCCCGGACATCTTCCAATTGCAGATGGGCGGCGATGGCTTCGGCGACATGGGCGGCTTCGGCGACGAAGGCGGCGGCGCACCGCAACCGCGGGTGGTGGTGCGCGGCGATGTAGACGAACGAGCCGCGGTCAACCGCATCAACCAGTCGCTGCCGCTGGACAAGCCGATCACTTCGCTCAACGACGACCTGGTCGAAGCGCTGCTGGTGCCGGCCGCGCGCACCCAGATCGCCACCGGCCGCCAGCAGCTGCTGGCCACTCTGGTGATGCTGGGCATCAACCGCATCGTGGTCACCGACGGGCACATCTCGGCCAAGGTGATGTACGACTTCCAGGCGCGCGACAACAGCCGCTACCGCTACAGCGCGAGCAAGATGGACCACCAGAAGGACGCGGCCGGCAACGTGCAGAAGACCCGCGGCTACGAGGGCGAATACGACAACAAGAGCGAGGGCGGCAGTTACACCCGCGGCGCCGATGGCGCGGTCGACCGGCAGGACGGAAGCTACTACGCCAAGGGCAACTACAAGTATTCCGAGCAGCCGATCATCAAGATGATGAGTACCTCGCAACTGCAGAGCGATTCCTCGCTGCAGGCCAAGGCCAGCCTGGCCGGGCAGGTCGAGGTGAACTTCAAGAGCGACTACCTGCCGCTGGAGAAACTGGCCAATCCCGAATCGATCGCCGCGATCCAGATGAACGCGCAGCCGGGCATGGTCAAGTCGCTGGCGACCAACCGCCCCGGCACCGCGGCGGCCGCGCCGGCGGCGCCAGCGCCAGCGCCGGCAACGACCCCGACGCCCGCCACCTGATCCGGAGCGCCGCCCATGTACGCCGCCACCTCCCGCACCTTCGCCGCAGCGCATGCCCCGGCCTGGCTCGACGACGACACCCTGGCCGCGGTGCGCCCGCAGGTGCGGCGCCTGCTCGAATCCTCGCCCGGCTTCCGCCAGCTGCCGGTGGCCGAACAACAGGAACTGGCGCGCAACATGGTGCGCGTGGCCTCGTACATGTCCAACCCGGACGGCCTGGCCAAGCAGGAACTGGCGCCGACCGGCGGCGTGCTGGCCAAGGCGCAGGAGGCCACGCCGGCACGCGCGCTCGCCGACCCGGTACAGGACGCCAAGGCCAAGGCCTCGGACAAGGTCGGCACCTTCGCCGGCAGCGACTTCAAGGCCGGCTCGGTGGAGCAAGGCGCCGACAACTTCAAGAAGTACGTCGGCTCGGTGGATTTCCCCGCCTTCGTCGGCGGCCTGATCCAGAACGTGTTCCAGGCCATCGTCGACGCCTCGATCCAGCAGATGAACGCCTACGGCGAGCTACTCAAGTCGGTGGCGCAGACGGTGGACCAGTTCGCCGCCGACAACATCAGCATGGACAGCGCGCGCGGCTGGCTGGCCGACCGCTTCCCCGGTGACGTAGTGGTCAACAGCGGCGACGACGGCGCGCGCCTGGCGATCGGCAACGAGGACCGCGCCGACGCCGTGCTCGGCAGCATGAACCAGGAGATGCAGCTGGCCAAGCCGATCAGCGACCTGTCCGACGAGGAACAGGAGACGCGGCTGGTGCAGGCCGCGCGGCTGCAGATGGCGCGCAGCCGGCAACAGCTGCTGTCGTCGATGGTGATGCTGGGCATCAACCGCATCGTGGTCACCGACGGCGCGATCAACGCCAAGGTGGTGTTCGACTTCCGCGCCAGCGACCAGGCCAGCCGCCAGGCCGGCGCCTCGCTGCGCGACAGCCAGTCCAGCTACAACCGCAACACCAGCGCCGCGGTGGTCGGCTTCGGCTGGGGCGCCGCCGGCAGCGCCAACACCAACGTGCAGCGGCACATGACCACGGTGCAGTCCTCGGTCAACGAAGACTCCGAATCCAAGCAGGAAATGAAGGCCAAGCTCACCGGCGAGGTGCGGGTCAACTTCAAGTCCGATTATTTCCCGATGGAGAAACTGGCCTCGCCCGGCATGATCGCCAGCATCCAGGGCAACGCCATGCCGTTCGATCCGAACACGCCCGCCAACGCCCGCGCCGGCGCGGCGGGTGCACCTGCGGGCGCACCTGCCGCGGCGGGCGGCTGAGCCGGCGGCCATGCGCCTGCATGCGCCACCGGCGGACCTGCGCCTGCCGCACTGCCATCCGCATGCGCCGCTGCTGCACGCGCTGGCGTTGGCGCGCGCGACCCTGGCGCAGCGCGAACACACCCTGGCGCAGGCGCTGGCCGAGCTGGGCGACATCGACCTGCCGCCCGGCGCGCCTACCGCGCTGGACCGCGCGCAACTGCAGGCGGCCGCACCGCTGTATTTCGCCAGCGCGCTGGAAAGCGCCGGCGTGCTGCCCGCCGCCGAGCAGATCGCCGGCCTGTTCGCCAGCGGCGCCGTCACCCAGCCGCTGGGGCCGGTCGCGCAGATGCTCAACGCCTTCTGGCGCGGCCGCCGCGAGCGCCTGCAGCGCGAGGAGCGCGACGCCATCTTCCGGCGCGTGTTCGAAGCGCCGCAGTTCGAGCGGCTGATGCGCGTGTGCTGCACGGCAATCGTGGCCGCGGCCGACGGCCAAGACCTGCGCGAGGACGTGGCGCTGGGCATCGGCGTGCAGGACCTGGGCGAATTCCTGGCGTTGCGCACCGACGCGATGGCCGCCATGGCCGCGCGCGAGATCGTCGACAACCTCAACGCCGCGCTCGGCTTCCTGCGCGATCGCCGCCTGCAGGCCGCGTTCGGCGTCGATGGGCTGTGGCCCTTGGTCGCCGCCGCGCAAGCCGGCCGTGCCAGCGGCCTGCAGGCGCAGGCCGAACGCGGCCGCGCCGGGCAGAGCGTGCTGTTGTGGCTGGCCGCGCAACCACCCGCCGCGCCGTTGCAGTTGGACCCGGCGCAAGCGCAGGACGTGGCGGTGATGACCGCCGCGCAGCGCTGGCTGGCGTCGCTGCCGGCGGCCGCGGCCGACACCGTGGCCGCGCCGGCGTCGGTGTCGCTGCTGGCCGCGGCCTGAGCGATGAACGCCGTCGCCGCCCCGCCCAGCGCAGGCTCCGCCGCCGCACCGCCGCCGTGGGTCCGCGCCGCGGTGCGCGACGTGCTCGAACGCAGCCCGCAGTACCAGGCGCTGGCGCCCAACGACCGGCAGGCACTGGCGCGCTCGATGGTGAGCGTCTCGACCCTGGCCGCCGACCTGATCCGCGAAGAGCACGAAGCCGAGCACCAGATCGCCGGCCGCGCGCCGGTGCTGGCGCATGCGCAGGCCGAGGAATTCGGCGCCGCCGCCGACCGCATCGCCGGCACCACCCGCAACGTGCTCAACGCCGTCTCGTTTCCGCGCTTCGTCACCGACCTGATCAACGGCGTGTTCCGCGCCATGCTCGACTCCAATGCCCAGCAGATGCAGCAGTACGTGGAACTGCTCGGCGCCGTCTCCGCGTCCGCGGCCGGCTTCGAGCGCACCCAGTTCGGCCTGCCGCAGGTGCGGCAATGGGTGGCGGATCATTTTCCCGAAGCGATCGAATACGACACCCCCGACCCGGACGACGAGCCCGATCCGGACGAAACCGCGGCGATCCGCTTGCGCCTGCGCAGCGGCGCCGCCATGCCGAACGCGGAGGACGTGCGCGCCACCTTGGGCATGGCCCCGGAAGAGCCGCTGGACGCCTCCTCGCCGGAACAACTGGTGCCGCTAGCGCGGCGTTATCTGGCGCGGCAGCGGCAGCAGATGCTGGCGACGATGGTGGCCATGGGCATGCAGCGCATCGTCGTGGACAGCGGCCGCATCAACGCCGCGATGCGCTTCCACATCGACACCCACAGCGCCGCCAACGAAGACCGCGGTAGCCAGTTCAGCATGCAGAATCGGGTCCGCGCCTCCGGCAGCTTCGGCGCAGGCCCATGGGGCGCAAGCGCGGAGATCGAGAACAACATCGGCTACGTCTCCACCCAGCGTTCGCAGAGCAGCGAGGAAATGAACACCGACCTGGAACTCAACTCCTCGGTGGAACTGAACTTCCGCAGCGACTACCTGCCGCTCAACCAGATGGCCGCGCCCGCGCAGGCCGAGCGCATCCGCAGCGCCACCCTCAACCCCGGCGCAGAGATTCCCGACCCAAGCACGGCCCGCGCCGCCCGCGTACAAGCCCAGCACAGCGCCGAGCGCGAACGCCGCACCGCGCTGGACAGCAGCATCGCCAGCGCGGCGCGTCCGATCCCGCCTGCGCCCACTCAGACTCCGACACCAACACCAACACCAACACCAACCTCCGGCACTGCTGCGCGTACCACCACACCCACGGCTCCGGTCGCCACGACACCGGCGACTGCGGCGGCACCGACACCGACACCTGCGCGGTAGCCGCTGCGCGCCGCGCCATTTCGCAAGGCCGGCGCGGTAGCGGTCCATGGCTGAACCTGCCGAAGCAGCAATGCGCAGCGCAAACAGTCGCCGCATCCACTGCACCACTCACCCGTTGCCGCAGGTCACGCTTATACTGCCGCGCCGACGTATCGCAGCGACGCACGCACTCCACGGATGGAAACCACCACGTCTGCGCCGGCAGCCTCCGTGCAGCGCGATCTGGCTACCTCGCCATCCCGATCCGCATCTGCAACCGCTGCGCTGGCAGCGCATGCCGACGCGGCCAGCGCCGCGCATGCAAACCGCATCACGCTCTCCTGCGCGCATCGGCGCCGGAACGATCCTGTCCCCCCCTCGGAGTCCCCATGACATCCCCAACGCTTCCTCCCTATTCCGGCCTCGGCATCGCCTCGTTCGCGGTCAGCCTGATCGCCGCGGTGCTGACGCTCGTGCTGATCGGCGTCTGCGCGGCGCTGGTGTATTCCCAGCCCGACAGCCTGGACGAAGACTCGCCGCTGGCGATGCTGGTCGGCATGGCGATGATGGTCGGCGTCTTCGCCGAGTTGGCCGCCGCCGCGCTCGGCATCGGCAGCCTGTTCCAGCGCGACCGCGGGAAGCTGTACGGCGTGCTCGGCCTGATCTTTGCGATCGCGACCCTGGTCGGCGTCGCCGCGCTGATCGTGTTCGGACTCATCCAGGGCGGCTGAGTCCGGCGCGAACGCGAGCTGCTCGCTCGCATCGCGATTCACAGGGACTGCAGTGCAGACAGACCAGCACGTTTGCGGCCGGGGCATCCCAATCGTGCAGGCGCGCTAGCCCGGCAGTGTGCTGACCAGGCCTTTCTCGCGCATCGCCTGCAACACGCCTTCCACGATCGCCAGGTTGTGTCCATGCGCCGCGCCTTCGTGCAGCAGCACGATCGCACCGGGCGCCAGGTCGCGCGCGATGCGCGCCACGGTCGCGGCGGGATCGCAGTTCACGCCGTCGAAGCCGCGCGCGCTCCAGGCGACCCGGGTCAGGCCATGTGCGCGCAGCGGCGCGGCGACGAAGGGGTTGGTCATGCCCACCACCGAGCGGTACCAGCGCGGCGCGGTGCCGGCCATGGCGCCCAGCGCCTGCTGCGCCTGGCCGATCTCGCGTGCCATGCGCCGCGGCCCCAGCGCCCAGAACCAGGCCTGCGGGTGGGTGTGGCTGTGGTTGCCGATGCCGTGGCCGCGGCGCAGGATCTCGCGCACCAGTTCCGGCCGCGCGGCGGCGCGTTCGCCGACCAGGAAGAAGGTGGCCTTGGCCTGGTGGCGGTCGAGCAGGTCCAGCAGCGGCGCGGTGTCGTCGGAAGGGCCGTCGTCGATGGTCAGCCACACCCGCGGGGCGGTGCCGGGCAGGCGGCTGAGCACCGGCGCGTACAGCCAGGCCCGCGGCAGGAACACCGGCAGCACCAGGGCCGCATGCGAGGCCAGCAGCGCCGGCAGCCCGATCCGCCAGCCCCAGTGCCACCAGAGCGCCGCCACCAGCGCCTGCGAGGCCAGCGCCACAGGCAGCCAGCGGTAGGGGTGACGGGGGATGCGATGCAGCGTTTCCGGAACTGTCATGCCCCATGATGCCATGCGGCGTAGAATGCCCGGTCCGACTCAGCGACCGAAATCACTGCCATGTCCCTCGATCCCGCCCTGCGTTCCCGCATCGAAACGCTGCTCAATTCCAACCGCGTCGTGCTGTTCATGAAAGGCCAGCCGAGCATGCCGCAGTGCGGCTTCTCCGCCAAGGCGGTGGGTGCGCTGAACGAACTGGGCGTCGATTTCGCCCACGTCAACGTGCTGGCCGACCAGGACATCCGCGAAGGCATCAAGGCCTACGGCGACTGGCCGACGATCCCGCAGCTGTACGTGGACGGCGAACTGGTCGGCGGCAGCGACATCATCCTGCAGATGGCCGGCAGCGGCGAGCTGAGCGAACTGCTCGGTGTGCAGGCGCCGGACCGCACCCCGCCCTCGATCACCATCACCGACGCCGCCGCGGACATGCTGCGCGGCGCGCTGGCCGATGCCCCGGGCGCGACCCTGGCGCTGGCGATCGACGCGCAGTTCCAGCCGAACTTCCAGCTGGCGCCGACCGACCCCAACGCCATCGCCGCCGAGTCCAACGGCCTGCGCGTGCAGTTCGACCTGGCCAGCGCGCGTCGCGCCGAAGGCATCACCATCGACTGGGTCGACGACCTGCGCGGCCGCGGCCTGGCGATCGACAACCCGAACGCGCCCAAGCCGGTGCAGGAACTGAGCGTGCGCGACGCCGACGACCAAGTGCGCGCCGGCGGCCTGATCCTGGTGGACGTGCGCCCCCCGGAAGAGCGCGCGATCGCCTCGGTGAACGTGCCGTTCCGCACCCTGGACGGCGACCAGCGCGCGCAGCTGGAAGCGCTGCCGAAGGACACCGCGCTGGCGTTCCTGTGCCACCACGGCGGGCGCAGCGCGCAGGCCGCCGAGCAGTTCCGCGCGCTCGGCTTCAGCCGCGTGCACAACGTGGTCGGCGGCATCGAGGCCTGGGCCAGCGACGTGGACAGCAGCGTGGCGAAATACTGAGCCAGCGGCACGCGATACAGCGACATCACGGCGGGCGATCCAGAGGGTCGCCCGCTTTTTTTGCGATACGGTTTTTGCGCTTCC
The DNA here is from genome assembly GCF_014236815.1 of Xanthomonas sp. GW. Classification (NCBI taxonomy): domain Bacteria; kingdom Pseudomonadati; phylum Pseudomonadota; class Gammaproteobacteria; order Lysobacterales; family Lysobacteraceae; genus Xanthomonas; species Xanthomonas sp. GW. Next base: position 1,005,050 of record NZ_CP051189.1, on the reverse strand, counting down.
GGGGAGGAAGCAAGCCATGACACGCACACTGAAACGCTGGACCGCAGCACTGATCGGCCTCGCCGCCCTGCCTGCCGTCGCCGCACCAACCGCACCGGCGCCGCAGACGGTGATCTACGTCACCCCGGTCTCGGACGAAGCGAAGGTGATGAGCTATATCCCGGTGCGCGGCGCGCCGTCGGAAGAGGCAGAACTGGGCGCCTGGCGCGGGCTGAAAAAGCCGCTGCGGGTGTTCGACAAAGGCGCCGAGGACGGCGTGGCGACCCCACTGGCGTTCTCGGTCGACGACAACAGCATGTGCGGCGGCGACCTGCGCGTGCGCCTGAAGACCGCGCATGGCGCTACCTTCGCCCACGATGCCCTGCTCGCCTCGTTCGACCTGAATCCCGGCCAGCGCTTCACCCGCCACGATCCCGATGCCACCCAGCGGCGTGCGCTATTGCAGGTCGTGGGCGCCGATCCGTCGGTGCGCAAGCGCCTGCCCGCCGCGGCACTGAAGCGGCTGCTGGCGCATCTGGCCGCGGCGCCGGCCGACGAGAAGCCGGCACTGACCGTGATCGCCGATGCCAAGCAACCGGGGCACGACGTGGCGCTGGTCACCGCCAGCGTCTACGACCCGGCGCCGGCCACGAACGCGGACGGCGCCTCGCCCAAGCTGACCACCCTGCTGGCGGTGCTGGAACGCGGCGACAGCGGTTGGCGCATGCGCAAGATCCTCGCCGACTACGGCTGCGACGATTGCGAAGGGCGCAAGGACAACTATGCACTGCTGCAGTTCGCCGATATCGATGCCGACGGCACGGTCGATTTCCTGATCCAGCACAGCGGCTACGAGACCTACGGCTTCTGGCTGCTGCACCTGGTCGATGGCCAATGGCGCAGCGACGACCTGGTCGGCGGCTGCTGAGCGCGAAAACGCTCGGCGCTGCACTGTAGGAGCGGCTTCAGCCGCGACAGACTCTCCGGATAAACCCTGTCGCGGCTGGAGCCGCTCCTACAACAGCGCAAACGTCGGCGCGCCCCTCAACCGGCGAAACCGCCCTCGTCCAGAAACCGCTGCTCGTCCTGCGTGCTCTCCCGCCCCAGCGCCGCATTGCGATGCGGGAAGCGGCCGAAGCGCTGGATGATGTCCTCGTGCTGCGTGGCCCACTGCAGGCTGTCGGCATCGCCGAGCGCGCTGAACAGCTCCACCGCCTCGCGCTGCAGGCCCGGATCCTCGGCGTGTTCGTACGGCAGGTAGAAGAACATGCGCAACTCCGGCTCGACCTGCTGGTCGAAGCCGGCCGCCAACGCCCATTGCGCGTAGCGCCGCGCCAGACCATCGGTGGCGTAGGCGTGCGCGCTGCCGCGAAAGGCGTTGCGCGGCACCTGGTCGAGCAACAGCAACAGCGCCAGCGCGCCCTCCGCGCTGCCCATCCACGCCGCGTATTCGTCGCGCGCCGCGGCGTGATGCGCGTCCAGCAAATTCTGGCGGACGTTCGCGTCGAACGAGTCGTTGGCGGCGAACCAGCGCTCACGGCCGGCGCTGCGCCAGAACTCCACGACATCGCAGGGCAGGATCTCGGTCATCGCATTTCCATCGGTCGGCAATCGGCCTCTATACCCGATCCGGCGTCGGCATGCGGTGTGCGCCGCGGCGCCGCCGGTGCGCGGCCGACGCCGCCCGCACTTGGCAAGCGCGCCGGCTCGGGCTAGCGTGCGCAGGCGGCGCCAACGCTGCAGCCAACATCCGGGGAAAATCTGATGCGTCATCTGTTGCTCGCCTGCCTGGGCGTGGCGCTGTGCGGCCCTGCCGCGGCCGCCTCGCGCTTCGTCGAAGACCCTTATCCCAGCACCTACCGGCCGCTGGCCTCCACGCCGGTGCTGATCGAACACGCCACCGTGCTCACCGGCACCGGCGAGCGCCTGGACGATGCCGACGTGCTGCTGCAGGACGGCCGCGTGCAGGCGGTGGGCCGCGCGCTCGCCGCCCCGGCCAACGTCACCCGCATCGACGGCCACGGCAAGTGGGTCACGCCCGGCATCATCGACGTGCACTCGCACCTGGGCGTGTACGCCAGCCCCGGCGTCAGCGCGCACAGCGACGGCAACGAGATGACCGCGCCGGTGACCCCCAACGTCTGGGCCGAGCATTCGATCTGGCCGCAGGATCCGGGCTTCGGCACCGCGCTGGCCGGCGGCGTCACCTCGCTGCAGGTGCTGCCCGGATCGGCCAACCTGGTCGGCGGCCGCGGCGTGACCCTGAAGAACGTGCCGGCCACCACCTACCAGGCGATGAAGTTCCCCGGCGCGCCGTGGGGCCTGAAGATGGCCTGCGGCGAGAACCCCAAGCGCGTGTACGGCGAGAAGGGCGGCCCGGCCACGCGCATGGGCAACGTGGCCGGCTACCGCGCCGCGTTCATCGACGCCAGCGAATACCTGCGCAAGAACGCGCCGAAGAAGAAGGCGCCGGAAAAGCGTCATTGGTGGAGCCGCGGCGCCGGCGACAACGACAGCTCCGGCGACAGCGGCGGCAAGCGCGACCTGAAGCTGGACACCCTGGCCGGCGCGATCAACGGCGACATCCGTGTGCACATCCACTGCTACCGTGCCGACGAGATGACCACCATGCTCGACCTGGCCAAGGAATTCGGCTTCAAGATCGCCGCCTTCCACCACGGCGTGGAGGCCTACAAGATCGCCGACCGGCTGGCCCAGGAAAACGTCTGCGGCGCGCTGTGGGCGGACTGGTGGGGCTTCAAGATGGAGGCCTTCGACGGCATCCAGGAGAACATCGCGCTGGTCGATCGCCCGGCCAACGGCTGCGCCATCGTGCATTCGGATTCGGAGGAAGGCATCCAGCGGCTCAACCAGGAAGCGGCCAAGGCGATGGCCGCCGGGCGCCGCGCCGGCATCGCCATCGCACCCGAGCGCGCGATCCGCTGGCTGACCAGCAACCCGGCCAAGGCGCTGGGCATCGAGAAACAGACCGGCTCGCTGGAGCCGGGCAAGATGGCCGACGTGGTGGTGTGGAACGGCAGCCCGTTCAGTTCCTATGCGCTGGCCGAGAAGGTCTACATCGACGGCGCGCAGGTCTACGACCGCGCCGATCGCCGCCTGCAACCCACATCCGACTTCATGCTCGGCCAGGAGGCTGCCCCATGAGCCGCTCCGCTCCGCCCTCGCGCCGCCTGGCGCAACGCCTGCTCATCGCGGCCTGCCTGACCATCATGGGCAGCGCGCCCGCGTTCGCCCAGGACGTGCTGATCCGCGGCGCCACCGTGCATACCGCCAGCGCCCGCGGCACCCTGCAGAACGCCGACGTGCTGGTCCAGGGCGGCACCATCCGCGCGGTCGGCAGCGGCTTGTCGGCGCCGGCCGGGGTCGCGGTGATCGAGGCCAAGGGCCGCCCGCTGACTCCCGCGCTGTTCGGCGGCATCACCGAGATCGGCATCGAGGAAGTGTCCGGCGAGTCCTCCACCGTGGACAGCGCGCTGAGCCTGCCGCACGACCAGCCGATGCGCCCGGAGTTCGACGTGACCCTGGCCTACAACCCGGATTCGGTGCTGATCCCGGTCGCGCGCGTGGAGGGCATCGGCTTCACCGCGCTCGGCGCCAACAGCGGCGGCGCCTTCATCGCCGGCCAGGGCGCGGTGATGCGCCTGGACGGCGGCGCCGACCCGATCGGCCCACGCGCGCTGTACGTGCGCCTGGGCAGCGACGCGCTGGAACTGAGCGGCAAGTCGCGCGCCGCGCAATGGATGCTGCTCGACCAGTTGGTGGCCGAAGCGCGCGGACGCATGCCGGCCGACTCGCCGCATGCCTTGCTGACCCCGGCCGGGCGCGCCGTGCTGGCCAGGTACCTGGCCGGCCAGGGCCGCATCGTGGTGGCGGTGAACCGCGCCGCCGACATCCGCCAGTTGCTGCGCTGGGCGCAACGCGAGAAGGTGCGCATCGCCATCGCCGGCGGCGACGAGGCGTGGAAGCTGGCGCCGGAACTGGCCAGGGCGCAGGTGCCGGTGTTCGTCAACGCACTGGACGACCTGCCGGCCAGCTTCGACCAGATCGGCGCCACCCTGGAGAACGCCGCGCGCCTGCACGCGGCCGGCGTCGCGGTGAGCTTCACCCAGGGCGGCGACGGCTCGCACAACGCGCGCAAGCAACGCCAGCTGGCCGGCAACGCGGTAGCGCACGGCCTGCCCTGGGAAGACGGCCTGGCCGGCCTGACCCGGGTCCCGGCCGAAGCGCTGGGCGTGGGCGACAAGCTCGGCAGCATCGCTCCCGGCAAGCTCGCCGACCTGGTGCTGTGGGAAGGCGATCCGCTGGACGTGGCCCACTACGCCGAGCAGGTCTGGCTGGGCGGCCGCGCAATGCCGATGCGTTCGCGCCAGACCGAACTGCGCGACCGCTACATGAAGCAGGCCGGCGCGCTGCCACGGGCGTATACGCAGTAGCGCGCGAGCGGTGCAGGCGGTGCGGGCCGCGACGCAGGACGTCGCGACACGCAGCGTGGCCCGGCTGCTGCTCTGCAAGCGTCCGCGGTTGCGCCGCGACGACAAGTGCGGCGCTCCCGTCCGCTCCGCTGGCGCCGGCTATTACCGGCGCGCCAGCATCGATGCCGGAAATGTCCCGCCATGGCGGCGACGGCCCGGCCTGGCCGTCGCCACGGCGCGCGACTCAATGCGCGTCGATGGTCGCGCTGACTTTGGCCCAGCCGTTGCCGCGCACCACCTCGAAGCCGGCCTCGACCACATGCAGGTATAGCGCGTTGCTGTAGCGGCCGTCCTTGCTGCGGTTGGCCTGCAGCCAGTTCAGGAACGGCTTGACGTCGACGTTGAGGTTGCCGCTGGTGGGAAGGTTGGGCTGGCCGGCGGTGCCGTGCGGGATGAACGTGTAGACGTAGTAGCCGGCGGCGCTGTTGTTGCCTTCCCACAGGTCGAAGGTATAGCCGCCGGCGCTGATCACGTTGCTGGCGCTGAGCGTGCCGATCGGCCAGGAGTTGTGCCCGCCCCAGATCATCACTTCCAACTGCGGCACGCCCTTGCTGGTGTCGTGGCGGAAGAACAGGTCGTAGGCGAAATCGCCGCCCAGGTTGCTGCCGCCGGCGCTGTAGTTGAACTTGACCGGGATCGTGCTCAGCGACGACACCTGCCGCGGGAACAAGGTATCGCTGGTCGGATTCCAGTCGTAGTGCCAGCCGCGCACGATCGCCGGATACCCGTACAGACTGGAGTTGGCGAAATTGAAGGTGACCCTCAGCTCCGGCGTGCTGCCGGTGCCGAAGGTGCCCTGGATGCCATTGTTGGGATCGTTGAAATTGTTGACCCACGCATAGTGGTTGCCGAAGATCTTGTAAGGCCCGGCCAAGGCCAGCGGCGCGGCCGCCAGGCACGACACGGCGAACAACGCCTGCAGCAGGCGCCGGCGCAAGCGCGCGCGTGGCACGGCGGCGCGCAGATGCGGTGCGGCGATCGGAGCGATCTGGACATCATGCATGTTCGGTTTCTCCCAGGAGGTCGGCAGGCACGGCAGCGGAGGTGCTGTCGCGGCGGACGCTAGCAAGACCGTCGCGGCACGAGCTATGCGAAGAACGCCTGGCGGCATGCGCTGCGGAAATAGCGCCACGCGATCGAGGCGTGCAGCGTGCGCACGTTCCCAGTTCCCACATGCCATCGAGATCGGCGGCGACGCATTGTCTACCGCAGCGTCCAGCATACCGGTCGCAACACGCGCACGAACGCGGCATGCGCCGCAGTGCAACACGCTGCGCCGCACGCGGGCAGGCGAGTAAGCTGGCGCATCCCCGACCGGAGCCCGCTCATGCGCCTGCGCTGGTATTTCGATTTCGTCTCGCCGTTTTCCTATCTGCACTGGCACAAGCTCAAGGCGCTGCCCGAGTTCGCGCGGATCGAACCGGTGCCGATCGTGTTCGGCGCGGTGCTGCAGCATCTGCACACGCGCGGACCGGCGGAGATCCCGCACAAGCGCAGCTTCACCTATCAGTTCGTGCAGTGGCAGGCGCAGCAGGAAGGCGTGCCGCTGCGGTTTCCGCCGGCGCATCCGTTCAACCCGCTGGCCGCGCTGCGGCTGTGCATCGCTGCCGGCAGCACGCCGCAGGCGATCGACGCGTTGTTCGATTGGCTGTGGCGCGATGGCCAGGCCGGCGACGATGCCGCCGCACTGGCGCCGGTGGCGCAGGCGCTGGGCATCGCCGATGCGGCCGCCGCCGTCGGCGATCCGCAGGTCAAGGCGCAGTTGCGCGCCAATACCGAACAGGCCATCGCCGCCGGCGTGTTCGGCGTGCCGACGCTGCAGATCGGCGAGACCTTGCTCTGGGGCAACGATGCGCACCCGCTGATGCAGGCGCTATTGGCCGATCCGCAGCTGCTGCAGCGCGGCGAGATGGCGCGGCTGGCGGCGCTGCCGGTCGCCGTGCAGCGCGGCGGCTGAGCCGGCCGCGACGTCGCCAGGCGTCTGCGCTAACCTAGCCGGTACTGACGAGGCGCAACGCCGGAGGGGGCCAGATGCGTATCGGGATCGTGGTGGATTCTGCCTGCGACTTGCCGCAGGACTACATCGCAGACAACAACATCGTGTTGCTGCCGATCAGCGTGCGCATCGGCGAGGCGGTGCTGGCCGACCATCGCGACGAGGAAGCCACGCTCAGCTTCCTGCATGCGCACGTGGCCGAGCACGGTGCCGAAGCGGAGACCATTCCGTTCAGCGTCGCGCAGATCCGTGAGCTGTTCCTGAGCCGGCTGGTGATCGACTACGACCACGTGTTCTGCATGACCATCACCAAGACCCGCAGCCCGATCCACCAGCATGCGCTGCAGGCCAGCTTCGCCATCCTCAACGACTACAAGCCGATCCGCCAGGCCGCCGGGCATACCTCGCCGTTCGCGCTGCGGGTGATCGACACGCAGAACCTGTTCGCCGCGCAGGCGGTGACCGCGGTCGAGGCGGTACGCCTGCGCGCGGCCGGTGCCAGCGTGCAGGCGATCCGCGAACGGCTGGAGGAACTGGCCGGCAACGTGCACGGCTACATGATCACCCGCGACCTGTACTACATGCGCGCCCGCGCGCGCAGCAAGGGCGACCGCAGCGTCGGCCTGATCAGCGCCGCGCTCGGCACTGCATTGGACATCAAGCCGGTGCTGCACGGCTATCGCGGCGAAACGGCGCCGGTGGCCAAGATCAAGGGCTTCGACGCCGCGGTGCAGAAGCTGTTCGAGTTCGTCGGCAAGCGCGTCGCCGCCGGGCTGATGACGCCGACGCTGTGCCTGAGCTACGGCGGCGAACTGAGCGAACTGCGCGCCCTGCCCGGCTACGCGGCACTGCGCCAGGTCTGTGAGGCGCATGCGGTGGAGGTGCTGGAAAGCGTGATGAGCCTGACCGGCATGGTCAACGTCGGCAAGGGCGCACTCACCCTGGGTTTCGCCGATGGGCCGCATGCGTTCGCCTAGACGTTGCGGGCGGATCCTGTCGTTGTAGGAGCGGCTTCAGCCGCGACAGGTGCGATCGGCAGCTGGTCGTGGCTGAAGCCGCTCCTACAGGGATCGCGGTGTAGACAGCCCACTCACGACGCCGCCTGCTAGGCTGCGCCGCACCGCTCCAGAGGAACCGCCATGGCCGTGACCTATTCGATCAGCTTGCCCGACCCCGCCCGCGCACGCGGCAGCGAGCCCTCGCTCAGCTTCAGCGCCAACGGCGCCGACGCCTTCGCCGAGCAGTTGCAGCAGGCCTTGAGCAGCCCCGCCTGGTTCGAGCGCTGGCGCGCGCTGCAGCCGGAACCGGACGACGTGGACCCGTCGCTGGGCGTGGTCGATGCAGCCGCCACGGTCAGCGGCAAGCAGGACGACCTGCGCATCGACCTAGTCGCCACCACCAGCATTCCCGGCGACATCCTCAAGCAACGCATGCGCCTGCTTGCCGGCAACGGCTGGGAATTGCGCAACGTGCGTTGAGCGCGTCGCCGCATGCCCGCGACGACGTGGATCGGCTAGAGCAGCCTTGGTGCAGGCGATGACACCCGTAGGAGCGACTTCAATCACGACAGGCCTTGCTGGAGAAGTCTGTCGCGGCTGAAGCCGCTCCTACAGTGCTTCGCCGATTGCAATGAGATCTATCTAAGGCACTACGCCGCCTGCCGCCGCGCCTGCCGCGCGCTGCGGCCAACGCCATTTCAGGTTCACCGCCAGCGTGCCGAGCACGATCAGCGCCAGGCCCAGCCATTGCACCGGCACCAGCCGGTGACCGTACAGCAGGAAGTCCAGCAGCAGGGTGACCAGCGGGTACACGAACGCCAGGATCGCGATCGTCGCCACGTGCAAGTGCCGGTACGACGAATAGAACAGCACGTAGACGATGCCGCTGTGGATTACCCCCAGGCCCGCCAGCCACAGCCAGTGCATGCCCGGATGCAATGCGCTGCCGCTGGAAAATCCCGCCAGCAGCAGCGTGCCTACCCAGCACTGCACCGTCACCACCGCCAGCGGCCGCTCGCGGCTGATACGCCGCGACATCAACAGCGACGCGCCGCACAGCAGCGCCGCCAGCAAGGTCAGCGCGATGCCGAGCAGGTAGCCGCGATCGGCGGTATGCCAGAGCCGTGCCGGGTCCGCCGAACAGGCCAGGCCGACGAAGGCCAGCAGGGTCCAGCCCAGGTCGCTGCGGCGCGTGCGCTCGCCTTGCAGCATCGCGGCTAGGATCAGCATCACGAACGGGAACACGTGATAGACCATCGTCGCCACGCCGATCGACGAGCGCGCCATGCCGGCGAACAGCGCCACCCAGTTCAGCACCAGCAGCACGCCGCTGATCGCGGCGTCGCGCATTAATCTGCGCTCGCGCCACAGCCCGCGCAGCTGGCCGCCGAGCAGCCCGCACACGGTGAGGAACAACGCGCCGAACAGGCAGCGGTAGAACACCGCGGTCACCGGGTCCTGCCCGCTCTCGTGCACGAACACGCCGACCGAGCCGATCAGCACTTCGGCCAGCAACAGCTGCCACAGCGCGCGCCGCGTGGCGCCGGCGGGAACCGCGACGGCCGCGCTCACAATTCGATCGTCCCGTGCAGGTACTGCACCGCGCTGCCGCGGACATACACGTACTGCGTCTCGACCCGGCACCCGAGCTCACCGCCACGCGCCGAGGCCTGCAGCGCGGTCAACTGCGCCTTGCCCAGCGTCTGCGCCCACAACGGCGCCAGCGCGGCATGGATCGAGCCGGTCACCGGATCCTCGGCGCCGCCATTGGCCGGCCAGAAATAGCGCGACACGAAATCGTGGCCGCTGCCGGGCGCAGTCACCGCGACATCGCGCGGCGCGAGCGCCAGCATTCGCGCCAGATCCGGCACCACCTCGCGCACCTGGCGCTCGTCCGCGTACACCGCGATGTACGCCTGCTGGTTGGCGTAGACCGCCTGCGGCGCGATCGACAAGGCATCGAACAAGGCCTGCGGCACCGACGCCAACAAGGCCGGCGCCTGATTCGGAAAGCGCATCTCGAAGCTGCCGTCGGCGAGCCGCTCCACACCGAGTTCGCCGACTGCGGCCGCACGCAAGCGCAGCGGGAACGGTGCCAGTTGCTGGGTGGCGATCACGAACGCACTGGCCAGCGTCGCATGGCCGCAGAAGCCGACTTCCTTCAGCGGCGAGAACCAGCGGATCGCGAACACGCCATCGGCATCGCGCACGAAGAACGCGGTATCCGACAGGTTGTTCTCGCTGGCGATGGCCTGCATCAGCGCATCCGGCAGCCAGGCCTGCAGCGGCACCACCGCGGCGGGATTGCCCTTGAAGCGGACCGTGGTGAAGGCATCGACGACGAACACGGAAAGCGGCATGGCCGGCCTCGCAAACAATGGGAACGCCGACACGGTGGCCGGCACAGGACCAGTGTGCAGCGCCGTCCCCGACCAGTACAGATTCAGATACGCTGTAAGTAGACCGATACAGATGAGGTGACCGCATGCTCTTGTACGAATCGCTCGCCGTGCAGCTGCGCGCGCAGATCGAGCGCGGCACGCTGCGCGCCGGCGAGCGCCTGCCGTCGATCCGTCAGCTGGCCGCCAACCACGGCATCAGTACCGCCACCGCAGTGCAGGCCTGCCTGCAGCTGGAACGCGAAGGACGGGTGCAGGCGCGGCCGCGCTCGGGCTATTTCGTGCGTGCCGCAACGGACGCGTTGCCACCGCTGCCGACGCCGATGCGGCGGCGCACGCCGGGCGTGGTCGACAACCCGGCGCTGCAGGGCGTGCTCGACATGCTCGCGCGCTCGGACCTGGTCCCGCTGCACACCGCCACCCCGGCGCCGGCGCTGCTGCCGGCCGCACACCTCGCCGCGGCGCTGGCGCGGCAGCTGCGCCGCCATCGCGCGGTCGCACTCGACTACGCGCCGCCGCAAGGCCACGCCGCGCTGCGCCGGCAGATCGCGCAGCGCTACGCGCACTGCGCCACCACGGTGGCGGCGGACGAAGTGGTGGTGACCGCCGGCGCGATGGAGGCGATCAGCCTGGCGCTGCGCACGCTGACCGCACCCGGCGACGTGGTGCTGGTAGAAACGCCGACCTACCACGGCATCCTGCAGGCGGTCGCGGCGCTGCGGCTGAAGGTGCTGGAAGTCCCCAACCGCGCCGGCCACGGCATCGACGCCGCGCGCCTGGACGCGCTGCTGCAACGCACCCCGGCGCGCGCGGCGGTGCTGGTGCCCAACTTCAACAATCCGCTCGGCAGCCTCACCCCCGACAGCGCCAAGCGCGCCCTGCTCGACAGCTGCGCGCGCCACGGCACCGTGGTGATCGAGGACGACATCTACGGCGAGCTGGCTTGGTCAGGACAGCGCCCGCGCCCGCTGCGCCACTTCGCTACGCACGGCAACGTGATCACCTGCGGCTCGTTCTCCAAGGTGCTGGCGCCGGGCCTGCGCGTGGGCTGGCTGCTCGGCGGCGAATGGACCGACGCGCTGGTCCGCGCCAAGTACTTCTCCACCGTCGGCGGCGCCAGCCTGCCGCAGCTGGCGCTGGCCGACTACCTGGCGCAGCACGACCTGGAAAGGCACCTGCGCAAGCTGCGCCGCACCCTCGCCGACAACGGCCAGCGCCTGCGCGAGGCGATCGTGCGGCATTGGCCGGCCGGTACCCGCGTCGGCGATCCCGCCGGCGGGCTATCGCTCTGGCTGCAACTGGCCGACGGCGGCAGCGGCCAGGCGCTGTTCGAGGCGGCGCTGGCCGCAGGCATCGGCACCTCGCCCGGGCACCTGTATTCCAGCCGCGGCGACTACGCCGACCACTTGCGCCTGACCTGCGGCCAGCCGTGGAGCGAGACCCTGGAAAGCGCGATGCGGCGGCTGGGCAAGCTGGCCGCGCGGCTGCCGCACTGAGTCTTTGAGTCTTTGAGTCTTTGAGTCTTTGAATCGCGGGTCGCTGGTCGCTGGTCGCTGGTCGCTGGTCGCTGGGCCGGGATACGCTTGGATATTGCCTATGGCAAGCGCGGACGCGCGCCGACATTGCGCCGGAGCGCAGCAGGCGGTGCATTCGATATCGGCGATTGCATCCAACGCCGAATGGAGGCCATCGCGTCGCTGCATCAGGCCAGCAATGCGCCAAGCGCCTATCTCATCCAGTAGCGGACGACCAGAGCCGTGGTAGCAACGCTCGCCGGCCTGCCATCGATCACGACCGACGGCGCCGCTCGTGGGCCTGCAACGCGACCCCGGATTGCTCCGAGCGTGGCGCCAGTTACGGCGTCGCCGCGCCGATCGCCAGCGCTGCGCAAGCGCCGAACAAGGTGCAGGCGAGCATGGCCCGCGCGCTGAGCGGACTGCGCCAGCGTTGCCGCGAGAACAACGATGCAGATTTGCGGCAAGCGAGCATGGCGCGACTCCAGTCCCGGAAGACACGATGGCGAAGGCCGAGGAATCTAGCGGCACGCCGTCTCAGCCGACGCGACGGCAATCGCACAACCGCGCATTGGACGATGCGCGGTGCATTTGTTTACGAGCGGCGCCGGTCCGCGAGCGGAATCGACATGCAACTGCCATTGCGCCGTCATCGTGCGGCAGTGAGCGCGATGATCCGGTGGTGGCGGGAGCCGGCCAGTGCCGGCATGCCAGCGGCAGCGCAAGACGGCGCCAGCGCGGTTCTTTGTCTACTACAGGCAACGCAACCTTGTAGGAGCGACTTCAGTCGCGACGGGCCTTACCGGTAGAGCCCGTCGCGACTGAAGTCGCTCCCACAATGATGCCCGGCATGCATCTCGCCATCGCTCCAACGCGGAGCACGCTGCACTGGCGCATGCAACCGCCGGCGCCCGGCACGCCGGTGAGCCGCCGCAACGCGCCCTCAATCCTGCAGTGCGCGCGCGTGGTGGGCGATGTGCTCGCCGATGAAGCTGCCGATGAAGTAGTAGCTGTGGTCGTAGCCGGGCTGCAGGCGCAGCGTCAGCGGATAGCCGGCGGCATCGGCCGCGGCCTGCAGCAACTGCGGCTGCAACTGCTTGTCGAGGAACTCGTCGCCGCCACCTTGGTCGATCAGCAACGGCAGGCGCTCGCTGGCCTCGGCGATCAGCGCGGTGGCGTCGTAGGCCTTCCAACTGGCGCGGTCGTCGCCGAGATAGGCCGAAAACGCCTTCTCGCCCCACGGCACCTGCGACGGCGCCACGATCGGCGAGAACGCCGACACACTGCGATAGCGGCCCGGATTCTTCAGCGCGATCACCAGTGCGCCGTGGCCGCCCATCGAGTGGCCGCTGATCGCGCGCCGCCCGTTGTGCGGGAACTGCGCCTCGATCAACGCGGGCAGCTCCTGCACTATGTAGTCGTACATGCGGTAGTGCTTGGCCCACGGCTCGCGGGTGGCGTTGACGTAGAAACCGGCCCCCTTGCCCAGGTCGTAGCCTTCGGCATCGGCGACGTCGTCGCCGCGCGGGCTGGTGTCCGGCGCGACCAGGATCACCCCGTGCTCGGCGGCGTAGCGCTGCGCGCCGGCCTTGGTGATGAAATTCTGCTCGGTACAGGTGAGCCCGCTGAGCCAGTACAGCACCGGCAGCGTGGCGTGTTCGGCCTGCGGCGGCAGGTACACGGCCACGTTCATCGTGCAGCCGAGCACGGCCGAGTCGTGGCGATAGACGTCCTGCCAGCCGCCGCAGCAGGCATGGTGTTCGATGCGTTCCATGAAAGGGATCCCGAAGAGGGGGGAGGCGGCCGGGCAAACGCCGGCCGCCTCCGGAGACGCCGCCGCAACGCGCCGCCAGGGCGGCACGCCGCGGGAAGCGACAGGCTTTACTGCAGCACGCCGTTCTTGCGCGCGACGTGGGTGGAGATCGCGTCCATCAACGCCGGCGACAGGCAGTCGTACGGCTCCAACTTCAGCTCGCGCAGCCGGCTGCGCACGCCGTCCATCGCTTCCGGGCGGGTGCCGCTCTCGATGATCGAGGACACGAACGCCGCAAAGCCCGGCGCCGACCAACCCTGCTGCGGCGACAGCTCGGTATGCACGAAGTCCAGGCCGTAGAACGGATGCTCGGTGTTCTCGATGCGCCCGTACAGGTGCACGCCGCAGCCGGTGCAGGCATGGCGCCGGATCGTCGCGCTGTCGTCGACGACCTTCAGCTTCTCTTCGTGCGCGGTGACCTTGACCTTGTCGCGGCCCACCACCGCCACCACCGAGAAGGTCGCCCCTTTCGGCTTCCAGCACTTGGTGCAGCCGCAGGCGTGGTTGTGCGCGGTCTGCGCCCCCACGTCCACGGTGACCTTGTCGCTGGCGCAGTGGCATTCCAGCGTGCCGCCCTGGAAATTCTCTGCGCCTGCGCGCACACCACCGTCCACCGACGGATGAATCGTTACGGTACTCATCATGCCCCTCCCGGGTTTGTCGCGTACCTGCATGCGCGGAATCGGCCGCGCGCCGGACTGACCGTCAGGTCAGAAATGGATCACGGTGCGGATCGACTTGCCTTCGTGCATCAGGTGGAAGGCTTCGTTGATCTCTTCCAGCGGCATGGTGTGGGTGATGAACGGATCCAGATCGATCTCGCCATGCATCGCCTGCTCCACCATGCCCGGCAATTGGGTGCGGCCCTTGACGCCGCCGAACGCGCTGCCGCGCCACACGCGGCCGGTGACCAGCTGGAACGGACGCGTGCTGATCTCCTGGCCGGCGCCGGCCACGCCGATGATGACGCTCTCGCCCCAGCCCTTGTGGCAGCACTCCAGCGCCGAACGCATCACGTGCACGTTGCCGATGCACTCGAAGCTGAAATCCACGCCGCCATCGGTCAGCTCGACGATGACTTCCTGGATCGGCTTGTCGTAGTCCTTCGGGTTGATGCAATCGGTGGCGCCCATGCTGCGCGCCAGATCGAACTTGCCCGGATTGGTGTCGATGGCCAGGATGCGCCCGGCCTTGGCCTGCACCGCGCCCTGGATCACCGCCAGGCCGATGCCGCCCAGGCCGAACACGGCCACCGAGTCGCCCGGCTTGACCTTGGCGGTGTTGTGCACCGCGCCGATGCCGGTGGTGACGCCGCAACCGAGCAGGCACACCTTCTCCAACGGCGCCTCCGGATTCACCACCGCCAACGAGATCTCCGGCACCACGGTGTATTCGCTGAAGGTACTGCAGCCCATGTAGTGGAAGATCGGCTGGCCGTTGTAGGAGAAGCGGGTGGTGCCGTCGGGCATCAGCCCCTTGCCCTGGGTGGCGCGCACCGCCTGGCACAGGTTGGTCTTGCCCGACAGGCAGAACTTGCACTTGCGGCATTCGGCCGTGTACAGCGGGATCACGTGGTCGCCGACCTTGACGCTGGTCACGCCCTCGCCGATCGCCTCGACGATGCCGCCGCCTTCATGGCCAAGCACGGCGGGAAAGATGCCTTCCGGATCGTCGCCGGACAGCGTGAACGCATCGGTATGGCAGACGCCGGTGTGGGTGATGCGGACCAGCACCTCGCCCTGGCGCGGCGGTTCGACGTCGATCTCCACGATCTGCAGCGGCTGGCCGGCTTCGAAAGCGACGGCGGCACGGGATTTCATGAGGTTTCTCCTGGAAGAACGGGTTGGGTCGTGGGGTTCGGGATCACTTGAGGTAGGAACGGACCAGCATGCCCATCTCGCGCACGCGCGCGGCGCGCTGCGTGTCCGAGGCGGCGGCGTGGCCGAATTCTTCGCGGATATGCGCCTGCATCACTTCCGACATCAGGCCGTTGACCGCGCCGCGGATCGCGGCGATCTGCTGCAGCACCGCGGCGCAATCGGCGCCGCCTTCCAGCGCGCGCTCCAGCGCCTCGGTCTGTCCGCGCACGCGGCGGATGCGGGCCAGGACGCGTTTCTTCTCGTGGGGCGTATGCGGCATGCGGGACCTGGGAACTATACTGGGGGACAGTATATTCCCCTGCCCGAAAAAGAAAACGCCCCCGCCGTCCCGGATCGGGACGACGCGGGCATGCGGCACCGGGCCGCAGGACTTAGCGTTGGGCGGGCGGCGCGGCCGGGGAAGGCGCGGCGCCCTCCTGCGGCGGGCCGCGCCACGGTGGCGGGGCCACGCCCTTGCCGCGCAGACAGGCGTCGAGCTTGGCGAAGTTGGCGCGCATCGCCGGGTCTGGCTTGGCCGGATCCGGCCCAGCGCCAGCCGACCGCGCGCCACCATTGGCTGGGGCACCCGTACTCGCGCCGGCAGCGGCCGGAGACGGACCCGGCGGCCGTCCAGGCAGCGGCAGCCCGAGTTCGCGCGCACAGGACTGCACCGCGGCCTCGAACGCCGGGTCGCGCGGCGGCGGCTGAGTGTGGCCCGGTCCCCCGCCCACTCCGTGACCGGGGCCGTGATGCGGCCCGCCATCCGGCGGCGGCGGCGGCGCGGCGGGGCCACCGACACAGACGGTGACGCAGCCGCTCAGCGCGGCACTCAACACTAGGGTCAGCGCCGCTTTGGCGACTCGATGCGATGTCATGCTAGGCATGCCTCCTCCTGATGGCGGGTGGTGAAAATAGACAATGGGCGCGGTGCGCCGACGGCGCCGCGCCTCGCTCCCCGCGGCCCGCTCGCCAATGCATCCACGCACGGCATCGTTTCATGCCGATATCGCGCGCCGTTGTCGCCGCGCGACACGTGGGAAAGCGCGCTTGCCGAGCACGACGCACGCAGCGCAGCGCCGCTCGGCCGCCGACTGCGGCGCAACCGCAGACACCGCGCCGGCGTCGGAAAGCTCATGGCAGCGACGCGCCGCATCGGCCGCCTTGGCAGGCGCCGACTCGGTCAGCACCGCGACCTGGAAGCGCGCCGCGAAAGCCGCGTCGTTATGGCAGAAATAGCGGTGCGCGATCGAGGCGCGCGGCAATGCCGACGCCCGCTGACGCCCGCTGACGCCGGCTTGATGCCGCCATGGTCGGCTGCGAGGCGCCGGCGCGTCAGCGTTTTGTGTCAACGCATGGCTGAATACGACACAAACCCGCCATGAGGCCACCGTCGCCACTCCCTATCATGGCGCCGCGATCATGCGCCCGCTTGCTTCCGGCAGCGACGGCCTGCCCGCACCAGTTACCGGCGGCAGCGGCCGCGTCTAGACTGGCTGTACTCCGAGCGGCCGCCCTTCAAGATCATGGATATGCAATCCTTCATTCTGGTAGTCGACGACGACCCCGATCTGCGCCGGCTCATCAGCGAGTTCCTGCAAGAGCACGGCTACCAGGTGGAAGCTGCCGAGAATGTCGCGGACATGCGCAGGCTGATGGCGATACGCCAGCCCGACCTGGTGATCCTGGACGTGATGATGCCCGGCGAAGACGGCCTCAGCGCCGCCCGGCAGCTGGCCAGCGAGCGCGGTGCGCCGGCGGTGATCATGCTCAGCGCGCTGGGCAGCGACACCGACCGCATCATCGGCCTGGAAGTGGGCGCCGACGACTATCTGGCCAAGCCATGCAATCCGCGCGAACTGCTGGCGCGGGTGCGCGCGCTGCTGCGCCGCAGCCAGGCGGCGTCGCTGCCGCCGGAAGCGCGCGGCAACGTCTACGAATTCGCTGGCTGGCGCCTGGACGTGATCCGCCGCGACCTGCGCGATCCCACTGGCATCTTCATCAACCTCTCCGACGGCGAATTCGCCCTGCTGCGCACCTTCGTCGAGCATCCACAGCGGGTGCTCAGCCGCGACCAGTTGCTCGACTACGCGCGCGGCCGCGACACCGAGGTCTACGACCGCGCCATCGACAGCCAGATCAGCCGCCTGCGGCGCAAGATCAACGAACGCGTGCAGACCGAACTGATCCGCACCGTGCGCAACGAAGGCTACATGCTGCTGCCGAGCGTCGCCCGGCTGTGAGCGCGCCCAAGCAGCGGGGCCGCCGCGGCGTCTCGATCTTCGCCCGCACCTTCCTGCTGCTGCTGGCCGCCCTGCTGACCGCACAGCTGATCGGCATCGCCCTGCTGGTGTTGCGCACGCCGGTCTACGAAATGCCGGTGCATCCGCCGGAAGTGATCGCGCTGCTGACCACCAAGATGCCGGCCGGCACGCAGACCTTGAAGGTGCACGATTCCAGGCAGGCACCGCTGCCGGCGCCGGGGCAGGTGCGCGACCGCTTCGCCGAGTTCATGCTGACCAACTGGCTGGACGTGGCGCCGGAACAGGTCCGCTTCTATCGCAGCAGCGACGAGAAGCTGCCCAACCCGAATTTCTCGCCACAAGACGAGAATCGCCTGCGCTCTCGCTCCGGACCGCCCGGCGACGCGCGCTTCCTGCACGATGGACCGCCGCCGTTCGCCGATCCCGGCGTGCCGCCGCAGGCGCCCTTCGACAGCGAAGCCGACCCGCAACAGCCGCCACCGGCACCACCGGGCGAGGCCAATCCTGACGCGTTCGGCAGCGCGATGCGCGCGGCGGGTTCGCGCTGGCGCGAGCGCGGGCTGGCCCCGGCGTCGCCGCTGCTGGGCGGCTTCACCGCCGCACTGCAGCAGCCCGACGGGCGCTGGCGCAGCGTGGTATCGCCGCCGCGACGCTTCTCCACCGCGTTCAAGACCCAGGTCGCACTGCTGTTCGTCGCCGGCCTGCTGGCGATGCTGCCGCTGGCGTGGTGGTTCTCGCGCGCGCTGGCCGCACCGATCAAGCGCTTCGCCGAAGCCGCCGACCGGCTCGGCCGCAATCCCGATGCGGAGCCGTTGCAGCGCAGCGGCCCCAGCGAAATCGTACAGGCGGCCGACTCGTTCAACGCCATGCAGGCGCGCCTGAACCGCCTGATCAACGAGCGCACGCACATGGTCGCGGCGATCGCCCACGACCTGCGCACCCCGCTGGCGCGCCTGGCGTTCCGCCTGGAAGGCCTGCAGCCGCCGCTGCGCGACAAGACCATCGCCGACATCGACGAGATGAAGGCGATGATCTCCGCCGCGCTGGACTTCATCCATAACGACAGCCGCCGCGGCACCCGCGCACCGCTGGATTTCCGCCTATTGGTGGAGAGCGTGGTCGACGACGCCAGCGACACCGGCGCCGAGGCCAGCTTCATCGCCGGCCAGGCCATTACCCTCGATGGCGATCCGTTGTCGCTGCGACGGATGGTGATGAACCTGCTGGAGAACGCATTGAAGTACGGCAAGCGCGCGCGCCTGCAACTGCACCGTGACGGCGCCGACTGCGTGCTGTGGATCGACGACGACGGCCCCGGCATCGACCCAGCCCAACACGAGCAGCTGTTCCTGCCGTTCTTCCGCGGCGAGAACTCGCGCAACCGCGACACCGGCGGCATCGGCCTGGGCCTGTCGGTCGCGCACAGCATCGTCCTCGCCCACGGCGGCGAGATCACCCTGACCAACCGCCCCGAAGGCGGCTTGCGGGTATGCGTGGAATTGCCGTGCCAGGCGGCGGCGAGCTGAGGTAGCGGCGGCGTTGCTCGTCGCGCCGCGACGTGCAGCGCTCCATGCAAGACATCAACCAGACTTGTCCAGCAAGGTGGCACGCATGCCGTTCCTCCCCCAAATAAGCGGCGTTGCGGAGCGACATGGATCTGAATAAGCAGCGCGGCGACAGCCTAGCGACGTCGATAGATTGGAACCAGCACGAAGTACAAAGGGATCGCCAGAAGCATGAGCACGAGCGCGATCTCGTGTCCTGACCAACTGTCGGCCCAGCCCTGGATCAGGCGGGACGAACCTAGCAGGCCCGCGAGCACCAGCAGGATTCCGATGAACAAGGCAAGCACAAGTCCAAGCTGATAGCCTGGAGAAAGCGCACCGACGCCCGCCAATTGGCGCTCCACGAGCAAGTAACCCAATCCGATGAAGAGCGCACCCAGCGTGACAAGATAGCTGCGACAGTAGATCGGCCAGGAAAAGTTGGCGAAAAGCCTGCTAATGATGTTCATCGCTACCCATGCACGGACCTGTCGGTTGATGTGTTCCCCCACAGTCGCGGATACGCAGAGAAATTCTGCCGCATGTCCTCATGAATCAGTTGCTGTAAATCGATCCCGAGATGCCTGTAGGCTCGAATGACGACGTCGATGCAAACACCGCGATCGTTGGGAACATCGCCACCCGGGTAGGCGATGGAGTAGTACTTCGGATCGTAGCCCCCCCCCCAGAGACGTTCGTGCGCGAATGGCTGCGATGATCGTACGGACATTGGCAGGCAAATTGTCCTGAGCCGCAGGATGGGCAACCGCGTCATCGGAGTTGGATGATCGTGGAGCAGGGGTCGGTTCTTCCCCGGTGCAGCTTGCATGAAGTGGCAGACAGCACAAAGCAGATGCCGATACCGAAAAGCACGCTAAATTTGGACATGGCATCCACCGCCTGAGTTAGACGATCCGCAAAGCCGGTTTGACTTGCATGGATTGTATGACCCAAGGCGAGCAGAGGCGAACTAGTCGGAGCCAGTCCCGTCAGCCGGTCGCAACGCGCGCCCGACCTTGAGCAGCCAAAGGCCCACCAACAACGCCAGGCCACCTACAACCAAAGGTACGAGCGGCTCGAACACGCCTTCTGGCGGATGAGCCATGGCCCAAAGAACGCGAACGACCTGGAAAGCCCCCAGCAAAGCTGCGACAGTTCCCACCGCCAGGAGAAGAGCCGCCGCAAGCCTTCGAAGCGTTCCCATTGCGTTTGCGCCTGAACTAGGCCGAGCCGCGATGCGGCTCCGGCTGGAATGAGGGGTTGGGCGCGGCGCTGAACCGCACGATGCACCTGCGTGTGACTGGAAGCACTACGGCTCCGACCGGAAGTTGGGATTGGGTGTGTAGCTCCCGGAAACGATTTCGCCTCGGTCATCCACGCGCCAGGCGCCCTTGATTGCGTGAGGCGGAACCGCGCCATTGGGGTCGTACTGACTCGATATCTCGTACACCCATCCGCCCGGATTGGCTCTCGCTTCACGGAGCATGCCCTCCGGAAACTCGGGACGCTGCCCCACTGTGCTTTTGGCAAATAAATTTCTGAAAATTTTCATGGAGGCAGGTATCCGAGCCATGCCGCGCCGCAAAGCGGCGTCGAATTGAGCATTGTCAGGCGCAACCATCGAATACCGGCTGGAGGGTAGCCTGTCGCCCGATTACGAGCTCGTCGGCACTAGGGACGTAGCTGGAGGGCCAAGGGCGATCCATCGCTGCCGGGTGGCAGAAAATGTGCGCTGGAGCACCGCTGGCCATGAGCGCCGCTTGAAACAGGCGTGCTCGGCGCAATGCAAGGTCGTGACATCCTGAACCAGTGCACTCTTTTCCATCCGCATAGCCAGCGACCTGATACTTGATATGCGGCACCCGTCGAATCAACTGGAGATTGAGCGCTATTGCTTCCTTCAACAACGTCCGATCTTGAACAGCATCCGCAAGCGAATCGCTCAGCATCGGGCGACCGGGGGCGAATGCGATGCTGGAGAAGTCGATGCTCGTAGCGCCGAGTTGCTGAGGCAACGATAACGCGAGCAAGCAGATGCCGATACCGCGAATGTTCATGGTGCGTCCAATGCCTGAATTGATTCGACTCGTGGAGTGGATCGGCTTGACGGGACTATTGGGCATCGGCGACGACAAGGCAACCGCTCCCCTCAAAGATGTCGGCAAGAGCCTCCAACAACGCCGAGTACTCGGAAGGCGTCAGCTCAAAGGAGATGCCGAGGAGCTCCAAGCCGCCCAGTGCACCCGCCCCGCCCGGAGCAAACGTGATCTCAGCGTGGTCGCGGAAAAGCAAGAACCGAGAGATGCCGTCATAGCCCGAATTTTCTTGGCCGCACCACTCGACGTGATAGGTATCCATGCCAAGGGAAACGTCTTGCTCGTCGAATTCCAGGGCGCGCTGAAGCATGAAGTAGCATTCGACATCGGACTCGTGATTGGCGAATCCGACCAGATGGAACTCACCCTCGGGGTGGGCCACCGCGACGCTCTTTGCCTCAAACGCGAATGACGTCATTCCGACACCTGAGGCCTGAGTTGAGTCGAACCGTGAACGGCGCCAGATTGGGCGAACCGTTAGGCTCCATGCCTGGATTCTCGCTTTCCGAGCCCGTGAGCCGCGGCGCTCTCACCGGATTCCGAGGAATCATGCGTCTCGTACCACGTTTCAGAGTGCACATGCGCTTCGGCGAGATGCACCGCCTCGCGCACGAGCTCCAACGGGATCTGAACTGGCTGATCACCGACGTTAATCTCAACCCAAAGTGATTCATCCGCATCATCCGCAACGATCTTGGCCAGCGCGTGCGATATGTTGGAAAAG
Organism: Xanthomonas sp. GW; assembly: GCF_014236815.1. Classification (NCBI taxonomy): domain Bacteria; kingdom Pseudomonadati; phylum Pseudomonadota; class Gammaproteobacteria; order Lysobacterales; family Lysobacteraceae; genus Xanthomonas; species Xanthomonas sp. GW. The sequence goes on along the minus strand of NZ_CP051189.1, from coordinate 983,374 downwards.
ACTGTATTGAGCTCGAGTTGGCACCCCTGGCTCACGGTAGAGAGGTGCAGAATTTCGATCTTGGGGCGAATGGCCTTTTTTTTCATAGCACCCAACATATGAGTTAACGTCGGCTTGCACAAATGCGAGGCATCACTGCCGTGCGGCCTCATGTGACGCACAGGTGGTCTGCCCCTGAAGCCTTATGCATGGCCGGCTCCTGCAGTGCGCCGACTAAAGGACAACCTTCCGAACTTCACGGAACCACCAGTTGCTTGTATCGCCTTGCGCCTCAACTTGCCAAAGGGAAACGAATGCTCGCAGATGCGATCGCGATCTGACCTCGGGCGATGATTGTCGCTTCGCGTTTTGGCATCGGGAACGAAACCGCTCTCCAGAGCGAGGCTTCGCTCCGCATTGCCGCCAGCCGCATCGAACACGGCCGGCGCATGCCGATCAGTAGGCGAACTCGGAAAACACCGGGTCCACACTCCCCTGCCACGCCCCGTGATAGAGCGCCAACTTGCGCTCGGCCGCGATCTCGCCGGCGTGCAGGATCTCCACCAGCGGTTCCAGGAAGCGCGATTCGTCCTGGCCGTCGCCGTTCAAGCGGGCGCGGCGGCACAGGCCGTTCAGGGCGATCTTCACCGACTCGGCGGCGAGTTCCTGCACGGTACCGTTGCGGAACGGCAGCTTCAGCGCCTGCTTCGGCACGCCGTAGCGCAGCGCGTGGCGTTCGACCAGGCTGAAATCCTTGACTAGGTCCCAGGCCGCGTCCAGCGCGGCATTGAAACCCGGCAGACTTGATTGCAGCCCAATAAACATCTGGCATGTTCTCGTGGATCCTGTCGAAGGAATACACAACGTCAACGTCAAACTGCTCAAGGATGTCGATGATCTCCTCGTCCTTGAGTGATTTCCCGAGCAAAGAGAGTGCTGTCATGGGGTCTAACGCCTAAGGTAAGCCGGCCCGCGCAGTCGAGTGGACCAAGTCGTAAGCTCTACCGGCAGCCTGGTCCGCATAACGAAGTCGGTTCGGCTTTAACGCATTGTTAGGCCGCACGGCGCTCATGGCTCCGATTCTCCCGCGAATTGAATTGGCAACCTTACTAAACCTCCCCGTCCGGGTTGGAGCTTGGCGAGGCCAGGGGAAATTACCCAAGTCTTCGCGCTTTCCACCGCTGCGACATCAAGGTCGGGAACTCCTGACGATCGTGAAATGATCACGTGCCGCACTTGGCCGCACGGATTCAAGAACAGCACCAGTTCTACCTGACCGAATACGTCAATTCCAACTAGCTGAGGTGGATAGTTGATTGTCTGGCGGGGTGCTTGTGGCGTGCAAGCCTCTATGTATATGGGCGCGAACACAGGGTTCTCGCTCGGAGTGACAGCGGAACCCAAATTACTCTGTAAGGCAAGAAGAAGCATTAGTGTGGCGACCATCAAACCCTCCCCTGCGGACGAACACCTGAGTGAAGCCGCGCCGCGAAGCGGCGTCGACCTGGACGAATTGTTAGGCGATCCAGCTTGGACGTTCTTGCCGAATCACCCATTTGTTACCAATTTTCTCAAGCTCAACTTCCCATCCTGCGCCGCAAAGAAAGCATCCGGTGCGCCCAAGCTTTACGACTGCAGACCTCGGGGACGTGTACGCAGGTAGGCTCAGGTGGATGATGCCAGAAGCCTCAGGATAAGCCTGATAGAAGTTGCCCCAGCCCCCCTGGTGGATGAAGTCTTTCTTTCCGCGGTAAGGACGATCGAACAGCCGATCCAACTCCACAGAATTGACGAGCTTTACGCCCCGACATTGGAGCCCCGCCGGGAACGCGGAAGGGCCTCCGGAACTGCGCTGCCCTGCCGGCTTGTCCGGCGCCGACGCCAATACGCTGTAACCTTTACCTGCGCAGGAGCGGGACAACACCGTACGGAGCACAGCCAAGTCATTGGATGTCTCGAGTGCCGGTGTTGGTGCCCATGGGGTTAATGGCTCGACCAAGGGAGCCGGCACGGGTAAGCGGCGCGGCTGAGGCCAGAGCACGCCAGCGGTTACGGCAACTACGCAAAGCGCGACCGACAGACGAATCACTACGTGCCAATGGATCCCTTTGTCTTTGGGAGCGATGGATCTAATCATGGACTACTACGCCTGAATTAAGCCGACCCGCGAAGCGGGTTCGGCTTGAATGAATTTTTAGGCCCAGGACATGACGCCTGACTGGCGCCCTAATCGTTATGCCAGGCAATGAAAGATGGCGGCAGGCCATTAGCCCGAAAATCCTCCAAAGCACGTATCACAACCTCAACGGGATAGCTCCAGGAGGCTGGATATGCATCCACTTGACCGAAATACTGCACGCCCCCCTTGCACTGTATTCGCAAAAGAGCGAAAAGCCCAATCCAACCTACGCGTTCTGCAACGCCCCGGGACTGCGGAACACGTGGCACCCCGGCATGGGAAGAAGAGGCGGCGACACCGCCGATGCAGCCCTTCACCGCAGCCTACGCTACAGAAATTTCTGCGATATGGCCAAAGAGATGCACTGCCGCGTTCGCGCTTCCTGGCGAACGCGGAGCAGAGCCAACGCACGCGCGCAGGCATTGCATGATCCCCAGTAATCGCACGCGGCAAAGTGCTTTCAGCGAGTGCCTTGGCCAAGCGCAAACCTTCCGTCGGCGCCGCACTCGCGGCGCGCGGAAAACACCGCTACTAGGTCCGGCCCAGCCTTCGCTCGACCTGGCGCCGCTCCCACGCACCGCCCAGCAAAAAGGTCTTGAGCGCGTGGATCGAGAGGCCAGCGCCCCAGACGAGCCACAGCAGCAATCCGGCCCACCAATGGTCGGGGGAGATCAACAAGAGCACTGCAACGACGGCAGCATATACCACGAGATAGACAACGATGTGCAGGTAGAACTCTCGCAGCTGGCCGGTGGACTTCATGGCAAGCGCTTCCTGCGGTGAGACCCGGTCTTCGGCGCTCGCCATTTCCGGCTCTCCCAAGTCTTCGATGGAGACATCGAAGACCGCGGCCAAGGACCTGAGCGTTTCCAGGCTGGGCTTGGCACCTGCTTCCAGGCGCTGAATCGTGCGCAGGCTGGTTCCACTGACGTCGGCCAGCTGCTGCTGAGACCAACCTCTCTTGAGCCGAAGTTTTTGCGTGATCATCTCGTCGTCCCTGGATTTGGCGAATGCATCGTGAGCGACAGACCGGAGCCCGTCTACGTCAGCGACCCGCCACGGAGGCGTCACCCCTACGACAGGGCCTGCAACCCACTGATCTTGAATAGAATCCAGACACGCACAGGACGACACGGCATCGGCGAGAACGGCTGGTCGGGCCGCTGCGCTGACGCTCAGTAAGCAAACTCGCGAAACACCCGATCGATATCGCCCTGCCACGCCCCGTGATACAGCGCCAGCTTGCGCTCGGCCGCGGTCTCGCCGGCGTGCAGGATCTCCACCAACGGCTCCAGGAAGCGCGATTCGTCCTGGCCGTCGCCGTTCAAACGGGCGCGGCGGCGCAGGCCGTTCAGGGCGATCTTCACCGACTCGGCGGCGAGGTCCTGCACGGTGCCGTTGCGGAACGGCAGCTTCAGCGCCTGCTTCGGCACGCCGTCGCGCAGCGCGTGGCGTTCGACCAGGCTGAAATCCTTGACCAGGTCCCAGGCCGCGTCCAGCGCGGCATCGTCGTAGAGCAGGCCGACCCAGTACGCCGACAGCGCACACAGCCGGCCCCACGGGCCGGCGTCGGCGCCGCGCATTTCCAGGTATTTCTTCAGGCGCACTTCCGGGAACGCGGTGGTCATGTGATCGGACCAGTCGCGCAGCGTCGGCAGCGCGCCCGGCAACGCCGGCAGCTTGCCCTGCATGAAATCGCGGAAGCTCTGCCCGCTGGCGTCGACGTAGGTGCCGTCGCGGTAGGAGAAGTACATCGGCACGTCGAGCAGGTAGTCGACGTAGCGCTCGTAACCGAACCCGTCTTCGAACACGAAGTCGAGCATGCCGGTGCGGTCGGCGTCGGTATCGGTCCAGATGTGCGAGCGGTAGCTGAGGTAGCCGTTGGGCTTGCCCTCGGTGAACGGCGAGTCGGCGAACAGCGCGGTGACGATCGGCTGCAGCGCCAGCGACACGCGGAACTTCTTGATCATGTCCGCTTCGCTGGCGTAGTCCAGGTTGACCTGCACCGTGCAGGTACGGGTCATCATGTCCAGGCCGAGCGAACCGACCTTGGGCATGTAGTTCTTCATGATCTGGTAGCGGCCCTTGGGCATCCACGGCATTTCGTCGCGGCGCCACTTCGGCTGGAAGCCCATGCCGAGGAAGCCCAGGCGCAACTCGTCGGCGACCTGCTTGACCTCGTTGAGGTGGCTGCCCACTTCCACGCAGGTGTCGTGGATGGTTTCCAGCGGCGCGCCCGACAGCTCCAGCTGCCCGGCCGGTTCCAGCGTCACCGAGGCGCCGTCGCGCAACAGCGCGATGGTGTGCCCGCCTTCGCGCACCGGCTCCCAGCCGAAGCGGGTCAGGCCGGTGAGCAGGGCCTCGATGCCGCGCTCGCCTTCGAAGGTAGGCGGGCGCAGGTCGTCCAGGCGGAAGCCGAACTTCTCGTGTTCGGTACCGATGCGCCACTGCGCTTCGGGCTTTTCTCCGGAGGCCAACACCTCGACCAGTTCGTTGCGGTCGGTGATCGGCGTTTCGGCAACGTGGCTTGGGCTCGACAAGGGCAGGCTCGCACGGAAGATGAGGCGATGTGGGGATGCAACGCCCGCCTCGCAAGGCCCGCACTATAGCGTGACCGGCGCCAAGCCCACATCGCTACCGGCGGTGCTGCAGCATTCCACGGATCCACCCGGTCGGCGCCGGCGAGAGTGATACGCAGCACCGCCGGCCGCGCCGCGCTCGGCTAGGCTGCAGGCCTGTTTTCCGCCATGCAGGCAGGCATCCCGATGCGCCCCGCCCATTCCGAACTGCATCGCGCCGATCGCGCCGGCTGGCTGCGCGCCGCGGTGCTCGGCGCCAACGACGGCATCCTGTCGGTGGCGGGGCTGGTGGTCGGCGTGGCCAGCAGCGGCGCGCCGGCGCCGGCGGTGCTGGCGACGGGCATCGCCGGCCTGGTCGCCGGCGCGATGTCGATGGCCGCCGGCGAATACGTCTCGGTGCAGTCGCAGGTGGACACCGAACGCGCCGACCTGGCGATCGAGCGCCGCGAACTGCGCGAGGATCCGCACAGCGAGCTGGAAGAACTGGCCGGGATCTACCGCCAGCGCGGGCTGGACGCGGCGCTGGCGCGCCAGGTCGCCGAGCAGCTGACCGCGCACGATGCGCTGGGCGCGCATGCGCGCGACGAACTGGGCATCACCGAGACCCTGCGCGCGCGCCCGCTGCAGGCCGCGCTGGCGTCGGCGGCCGCGTTCTGCTGCGGCGCGGCACTGCCGATCCTGGCCGCGCTGCTGGCGCCGGCCGGGCGCCAGGTGTGGGTCACCGTCGCGGCGACGCTGCTCGGGCTGTCGCTGACCGGCGCCTTGGCGGCACGTGCCGGCGGCGCCTCCGGGGTGCGCGGCGCGGTGCGCGTGGTGTTCTGGGGCGCGGCGGCGATGCTCGCCACCGGCGCGGTCGGCCGCCTGTTCGGCGTACAGGTCTGATCCGACGCTGCGCAGCCTGGACCAGGGAGATTCCTTTCCGGCACGGCAGCGAGCCTGGCCGCCTCGATCAAGCGGCGGCGACGCGTAACGCCAGGGCGACACCACCGTCGCGACTGGAATCGCCTTCGGCCGCGACCGCTTCTGACCGGAAATGCGCCGACCACGGACCGCATCGCGCGCCGACGCCGCGCATGCGGCGCTGCGCACTGCGGTAGCATCGCCAACGATGGCCGACACCCACGACCCCGAATTCCTGCTGCTCGCGCAACTGGCGACGCTGGCGGAGTGCGAGCGCGCCGAAGGCTACGCCTGTATCACCGCGCGCCGCGAACACGGCGCAAGCTCGGTCGCTATTCCGCGGCCGCAGCTGGCGATCCTGCTGCAAGGCCGCAAGCAGGTGCGCACGGCAACGCAGACGCTGGAATTCGCGCCGGGCGATCTGTTCCTGGTCACCCGGCGCTGCCGCATCGACGTAGTGAATATCCCCGACCCGCACAGCGGCATCTATCTGAGCGCGGTGATCCCATTGTGCGAAGAAGCGCTGACGGCCGCACGCACGCTGTGGAACGAACCGTTGCCGGCCGCCGGCGAGGAACTCGCGCGGCTGCGCACGGTCGAGTTCAGCAGCGCGCTGCTGCAGTGGCGGCAGGCGCTGCAGGACGGCCACTACACCGAAGCCAGGCTGGCGCTGGCGTCGCTGGTGGTCGCGTTCTGCCGCCGCGGCCATGGCGGCTTGCTGTTGCCGCCGGCCCCGAGCATCGCCGCGCAGGTGCGCGACTTGATCGCGGCCCAGCCGCAGCGCGCGTGGCGATCGCGCGATCTGGAAGACAGCCTCGGCCTGAGCGGCGCGACCTTGCGCCGGCACCTGGCCGGCGAGCGCACGTCGTTGCGCGAACTGATCACTGACGCGCGCCTGGCGCATGCGATGGAGCTGCTCTACACCACCCGCTGGCCGCTGAAGACGGTGGCCGCGCGCGCGGGCTATCGGTCCACGCGCAGCTTCAGCCAGCGCTTCCAGCAGCGCTACGGCCTGGATCCGGCGAGCATCGGCAACTAGAACCCGTTCGCAATCCAGCGAGCGCCGCGCGCAGCCGAATGAGCGAATCGCGCAGCGCCGTCCGCGCAGCATGCAGGCACCGCGGCGAATGCCGCTTCCGCTGGAACTCTCGATGCCTGTTTCCCTATCGCGCCCGCTGGCCTTGCTGGCGCTGGCCGCCGTGATCGCCTTGCCGCTGCCGCCGGCCGCCCATGCCGCCGCGCCGGCCGCGCCCGTCCAGCAGGTCCCCGGCGTGTACCGCCAGGCGATCGGCAAACTGCGCGTCACCGCGCTGTTCGACGGCACCGTGCCGCTGCCGCGGGCGCAGTTGTCCAATCTGGACAGCGACGCGATCGCGCGCCTGCTCGACCACCGCTACGTGCCGGAAACCGAGAAGGGGCTGCAGACCGCGGTCAACGCCTACCTGATCCAGGACGGCACGCACCTTACCCTGGTCGATACCGGCACCGCCGCCTGCTTCGGCCCCGGCCTGGGCCAGGTGCTGGCGAACCTGCGCGCGGCCGGCTACGCGCCGGCGCAGGTGGACGACGTGCTGCTGACTCACGCGCATCCCGACCACATGTGCGGCCTGCTCGATGCGCAGGGACGGGCGGCCTACCCCAACGCCACGGTGTGGCTGAGCGCGGCCGATGCTGCGTACTGGCTGGATCCAGCCAGCGAAGCGAGCGCACCGCAGATGCTGAAGTTCGCGTTCCCGCTGGCGCGCGCGGCGGCGGCGCCGTACCAGGCCAAGGACCGGCTCCGCCGCTTCCACCCCGGCGATGCGTTGCCCGGCGGCGCGGTGGCGCTGGATACGCATGGGCATACGCCCGGCCACGTGTCCTATCGCTTCGATGGCGGCAGCGGCCAGCAGTTGCTGGTGTGGGGCGATCTGGTGCACTACCACGCGGTGCAGTTCGCGCAGCCGCAGGCATCGTACGAGGCCGACAGCGACCGCGCCGCGGCGATCGCCGCGCGCAAGCGGACCATGGCCCAGGCCGCCGATGGCGGCTGGTGGGTGGCCGGCGCGCATCTGCCGTTCCCGGGCCTGGGCCATGTTCGCCGCGATAACGATGCGTTCGCCTGGGTCCCGGCCGAGTTCGCGCCGTTGCCGGCTATGCCTTGAGGGCGGCCTGCTTTCGGTGGGAGAAGGAAGAACAGCCGCGGTGCGCCTGAGCCTCTCTCTCCTCGGCGACCGAAGGAAGTCCCGTGGGAGAGAGGGGTTGGGGTGAGGGTCCGGCGCGAAGCGTCTCGCGGAGTTTGGATGCACGAGGCTGCGCCCGTACCCTCATCCGCCCCTGCGGGGCACCTTCTCCCGGTGGGAGAAGGGAACAGCCGACTAGCCCCTCTCCCACCGGGAGAGGGGTTGGGGTGAGGGTACGGCGCGAAAGCGACTCGGAAAGTTGGGTGCACGAGGCTGCGCCCGTACCCGCATCCGCCCCTGCGGGGCACCTTCTCCCGACGGGAGAAGGGAACAGCCGATTAGCCCCTCTCCCACCGGGAGAGGGGTTGGGGTGAGGGTACGGCGCGAAGCGTCTCGCGGTGTTTGGGTGCACGAGGCTGCGCCCGTACCCTCATCCGCCACTGCGGGGCACCTCCTCCCGACGGCAGAAGGAACAGCCGCTAGCCCCTCTCCCGCCGGAAGAGGGGTTGGGGTGAGGGTACGGCGCGAAAGCGTCTCGCAGGGTTGGGGGCACGAGGCTGCGCCCGTACCCGCATCCGCCCCTGCGGGCGCCCAGCATCGCGCATGCGATGCAGCCAACGCAGAAATGACCGCCACGTCCGCCGCTCGCGATCGATCGCAAGCAGCCCCCGCGCAAAAGACGCCGAAGGTCCGGCGCCGCCGCGCTCACTCCGCGGCGGTCGGCTCCGTGTCCAGCCCCAGCCAGCCGCCGACGATGCCACGCGCCTCGTCCACGCCCTGGCGGGTCTCGCCGGAAAACAGCTGCACGCTGACCGTGTCACCGAAGGAACTGGACAGGTCCTTGCGCACCTGCTGCAGCGCCTGCGCCTGCTGGCCGCGGCCGAGCTTGTCGGCCTTGGTCAGCAGCGCATGCGCTGGCAGCCCGCGCTGCACCGCGTAGCCGAGCATCTGCCGGTCGTAATCCTTCAGCGGGTGGCGGATGTCCATCACCACCACCAGGCCGCGCAGGGCATCGCGGGTGCGGAAATACTTGTCGATGAACGACTGCCAGTGCGCCTGCAGCTCCAGCGGCACCTTGGCGTAGCCATAGCCGGGCAGGTCCACCAGATAGCGCTCGGGCTGGATCTGGAAGAACACCAGCTGCTGGGTGCGGCCGGGGGTCTTGGACACGCGGGCCAGCGCGTTCTGCCGGGTGAGCGCGTTCAGCGCGCTGGATTTGCCGGCGTTGGAGCGGCCGGCGAAGGCCACCTCCCAGCCCCCGTCCTCCGGCAGCTGCCGGGGATTGTGGGCGGAAAGCAGGTATTGGGCACGTTCAATGAGGAGCGACATGGCGCTAGGATCGCACGTCCGCCGCTCCGGGCGGGGTTCGTTGACCGGCAGGGCGCCGCACAGGGATAATCGCGCGAGTGCGGTGGCCGACCTGGCAGCCGCGGGTCGGGTCACACGGAGCTTCAGCTAATGCGCCACGCTCGCGTTCTTGCCTTTGCCGGTCTAGCAATTTCCATCGCCGCCGCGGTCGCGTTCGCGCAGACCTCGGTGGTTCCCATTCCCGACAACGCACCGGTGCGCACCGCGCCGCTGGAAGGCGACGTCGGCAAAGTCGCCTGGGGCGATCCCAAGGCCGGCCAGGCCAAGGCCGCGGCCTGCGCCGCCTGCCATGGCGCCGACGGCAACCCGGCGCTGGCGATGTATCCGCGCATCGCCGGCCAGAGCGAACGCTACAGCGCGCGGCAGATGGCCTTGATCGCGCACGGCGAGCGCACCTCCGGTGCGGTGGCGGCGATGATGCCGTTCGTGCAGCCGCTGAGCGCGCAGGACATGCGCGATATCGGCGCCTACTTCGCCACGCAGAAGGCCGGTGCCGGCATCGCCGACGACGCGGTGGTCAGTGAAGGCCCGTACGCCGGCATGAAGTTCTACGAGGTCGGGCAGCAGCTGTATCGCGGCGGCGATCCGGCGCGCGGGATTCCGGCGTGCATGGCCTGCCACGGCCCCACCGGCGCCGGCAATCCCGGCCCGGCGTATCCGCACCTGGGCGGCCAGCACGCCGACTACGTGGCGCGGCGTCTGCAGGAATACCAGTCCGGCACCACCCAGGAACGCGACCAGACCATGTTCAAGATCATGGCGCAGGTGGCCAAGCCCCTGACCGAGCAGGAGATGAAAGCGCTGGGCAGTTATCTGCAGGGCCTGCACGACCGTGCCGACGACGCGGCCGCGGCGCAGGCCGCGCCGGCAGCGGCCGCGCCGCAACAGGCGGCGCCTGCGCAACAATCCTGAGCGTGCGCCGCCGTCGCGGCGCCGGACCGTTTCCCCCTCGCGCCGGTCGTCACGACCGGCGTTCGTTTTTTGCCATGGAGATCGCATGAACCGTCTGCCCCGCCTGCTGCTGTGCCTGCTCACCCTGTTGCCGCTGAGCGCCTGCGCGCAGCCCAAGACCGCCGCCCTGGTCGAAGGCGAGGACTACGCGCTGATCGCCAAGCCGCAGCCGTTCGCGCCGCTGGCCGGCAAGATCGAAGTGGTGGAGGTGTTCGGCTACACCTGCCCGCACTGCGCGCACTTCGAGCCGATCCTGGAAGAGTGGACGCGCAAGCAGGGCAAGGACGTGCGGGTGACCCTGGTGCCGGCCGCGTTCGGCGGTTTCTGGGACAGCTTCGCCAGCGCCTTCTATGCCGCGCAGAAGCTGGGCGTGCAGACCCGCAGCCACCATGACCTGTTCGAGGCGATCCACGACAAGCACAGCGTGCCGGTCCAGAACGTGGCGCCGGAAGAGCTGGCCGCGTTCTATGCCGCGTACGGGGTCAAGCCGCAGGACTTCGTCGCCGCCTACAGCAGCCCGCAGGTGGCCGCGCAGGTCAAGGCCGCGCGCGACTTCGCCGCGCGCAGCGATATCCCCGGCACCCCTGCGCTGGTGGTCAACGGCAAGTACCTGGTCAAGGGCAAGAATTTCCAGGACATGCTGCGCATCGCCGATGCGCTGGTCGCCCGCGAGCGCGCGGGCAAGTAATCCCGCCCTAACCCGCAACACGGCGCTTCATCCACGCCATGGCATCATGCCGGGGTTGCCTGCCGCGCGTTTCGGCGCGGCCGGCGTTCTGCCCCCCATCCTGCTGGAGATGTCGCCGATGAAGACCCGCTTCGCCCTGACCCTGATGGCCCTGCTGCCGATCCTGGTCGCATGCAAGGCCCAGGACGGCTCTGCCGACACCGTCGCCCCGGCCGCCGACGCGCCTGCCGCAGCGCCGGCTGCGCCCGCCAGCGACGCCGCGCCGGCCGCCACTGCCGACACCGCCTCCACCCTGGCTACCAATGCCGCTGCGCCGCCTGCCGCCGATGCGCCTGCCGCGCCGGTCGCGGCGCGTGCGCCGAGCGGGGCCGAGCCGGTCGCCGGCACCGACTATGTCGACATCGCGGGCGGCCAGCCGTTCCAGCCGACCAATGGCAAGATCGAAGTGGCCGAAGTGTTCGGCTACGTGTGCCCGGCCTGCGCGCGCTTCCAGCCGCTGATCGGCCCGTGGAAGGCCGGCCTGCCGTCGGATGTGCACTTCGTCTACGTGCCGGCGATGTTCGGTGGCCCCTGGGACGACTATGCGCGCGCGTTCTACGCTGCCGAGACGCTGGGCGTGCAGGAAAAGACCCACGAGGCGCTGTACAAGGCGATCCACGTCGACGAGACCCTCAAGGGCGAGCGCGGCAAGGACTCGGTTGAGGACATCGCCGGCTTCTACGCCAAGTACGGGGTGGACGCCAAGCAGTTCGCCGACACCATGGGTAGCTTCGCGGTCAGCACCAAGACCAGCCGCGCCAAGCAATTCGCCATGCGCAGCGGCATCACCGGCACGCCGTCGCTGATCGTCAACGGCAAGTACCTGGTCAAGGGCAAGGACTACAACGACATCCTGCGCATCGCCGATCACCTGATCGCGCGCGAGCGTGCGGCGCTGGCCAAGTAAGCTCCCGCTCCCACCAGGCCGCTCTGCCGTGACCGCTCCCGCCACCCGCACGCTGCGCGTGCTCACCGCCAATATCCAGGCCGGCTCCAGCACGCGCCGCTACAGCGATTACGTGACCCGCAGCTGGTCGCATGCGCTGCCGGCGGGAAGCAAGCGAAGCAGCCTGGATGCGATCGCGCAGCTGGCCCGCGGGCACGACATCGTCGGCCTGCAGGAAAGCGACCCGGGCAGCCTGCGCTCGGGCTTCACCAACCAGACCCACTACCTGGCCGAGCGCGCCGGCTTCAACTATTGGAGCCACCAGCCGAACCGGCGCATGGGCGGCGTGGCCTCCAGCGCCAACGGCCTGCTCAGCCGGCTGGAGCCGGTGGAAGTGCAGGACCATCCCCTGCCCGGCCGGCTCGGCGGGCGCGGCGTGCTGCTGGCCAAGTTCGGCGACGGCGCGGAAGGATTGGCGATCGCGGTGGCGCATCTATCGCTGGGCGCCAACTCGCGCGCCTCGCAATTGGCGTTCATCGCCGAATTGCTGTCCGACCATCCCAACGCGGTGCTGATGGGCGATTTCAACTGTGTCGCCGACCGGCCCGAAATGCAGGCCCTGTACAAGCGCACCCGGCTGCAACCGCCGGGCTGCGTGGTGCCGACCTTCCCCAGCTGGCGCCCGCAGCGCGCGATCGACCACATCCTGGTCAGCGACGGCCTGCGCTGCAACGAACAACGCGCGCTCCCCGCCGCGTTCTCCGACCACCTGGCGGTGGCGACCGAGATCGAAGTGCCGCAGGGGATGCTGCGCTAGCCAGCTGCTGGGTTTCCTGTGCGGAATGCATTCGCTGTGCTGCTGCCGCCGAGGTCCCTGTAGGAGCTGCTTCAGCCGCGACCGGACATTACCGGTAACGCCCGGTCGCGGCTGAAGCCGCTCCTACAGAAATGCGGCGACTCGCAAGGAATTGTGGGAGCGACTCTGGATGGCCTAGGCCACCAAGAATCGCTCCCACATTCGGCTTCAGGCGAAGCGCAAGCGCCCTAGAACTTCAGATCCGCACGCACGTACAGATAACGGCCGCCTGGGATGTCGTAGGTCGACGCGTCGTAGCCGTTGAGCGAGCACGACAGGCAGATCGGCGGATCCTTGTCGAACACGTTGTTGACGCCGCCGCTGACGGTCAGGCCTTTCATCCAGTCGAAGCGGTAGCCCAGTTGCACGTCGTGGTAGGTGATCGCGTCCAGCGTGTTGGTGCCGGCGGTCTGGTTGCTGCACACCGGGAACGCCACCGCGTCGCCGCACTGCTCGGTCAGTTCGGAAATGTGCCGCACCGTCCACGAGGCGTTCCAGCGGTTCAACGACCAGTCCAGGGTCAGATTGCTGGTCCACTCCGGGATCGAGCTGTCCACCACTTCCACGCCCGGTTCCTGCGGCTGCACCTGGCCGGCGGCGCCGGTGGCGACGTAGCGGGTGACGAAGGTGTTCTGCCAACCGATCTTGAGCCGCCCGGCCGCGGTCTGCGGCGAGGTCCAGAACAGGTCCACGTCCCAACCGTCGGTCTTGATCGAGCCGAGGTTGGTAAGCCGGTTGTTGAAGCCGTTGATGCCGCCGGTGGAGGCGCGGGTGATGCCGTCGCAATAGGTCGCGTCCAGCGTGTCCGCGCACAGGTCGAGCTGGGTCTGCGCATTGATCGCCTGGATCGCGCCGTCGATGTCGTGGCGGTAGAAGGTCACCTCGACGTCGAAGCGGTCCGACCACGGCACGTTGCTGGCGAACCACGGACTCCACACGAAGCCGGCGCTGAAGCTGCGCGCCTTCTCCGGTTCCAGCGCGCGGTTGCCGCCGGTGGTCACCGAGATCTGCGAGTTGGCCTGCTGGTAGCCGGCCGGCACGCCGAGCGCGGCGCAGTTGGCTGCGCTGCCGCGCGGCGCGGTGCCGCCCAGGCCGATCGAGCACGGATCGGACAGGGTCAGGTCGGCGCGCGCGGCCGAGCCGTACAGTTCGCCGATGGTCGGCGCGCGGAAGCCTTCAGCGTAGCTGGTGCGCAGCACGAAGTCCGGCGACACCTGCCAGCGCAGGCCGTACTTCGGGGTGAACTCGCCGCCGAAAGTGGAGTAATCCGAATAGCGCCCGGCCAGGCTCAGGTCCAGTTTGTCGCCCAGCGGCGAGTCGGCGAAGATCGGCACGCTCAGTTCGAGGTAGGCCTCCTTGACGTCGTAACTACCCTCGGTCGGCAACGACGGCACGCCGTTGTAGTGGCCGATCACGGTCAGCGGATCGGGCTGGTACCAGCCTTCGTACTTGCGGTATTCCACGCCGGTGGCGAAGGACACCGCGCCGGCCGGCAGGGTGAACAGGTCGCTGCTGAGGTTGGCGGTGAACTGGGTGAGCTCGTTCTGGCTGCGGTCGCGCACCACCGGCTGGATCCAGCGCAGCATTTCCGGGGTGATGCTGCCGGCGCCGCCGAAGATGTCCAGCGGCACGCAGCCGGCCACCGCCGCGCAGGCCGCCGGGTCGCCCAGCGCCAGGTTGATGTTGTAGATGTTGTAGCTGCCGTAGTTGGTCTGCTCGGCCTTGTTCTTGCTGTAGGCGCCGTTGACGTCCCAGAACCAGGTGCGGTCGGCGCTCTCGAAGCTGCCGATGAAGCCGGTGCCCACGTACTGGGTGTCCACGCGCTGCTCGAACACGCGCGCACCGCCTTCCACCGGCCGCCGCCCGATCATGATCAGGTTGCTGGACGAATCCAGGTCGAAACCGAACGGGTTGTACGGATTGGCCGCGGAAATGACGATGTTGTCGGCCAGCGGATTGCCGGTGCCGGCATCGGGGCCGAGGAAGATCGGCTCCGGCCCGGCCTGGTTGGTCGATTCGCGGCGGTTGCCGAGCACTTTCAGGTACCACTGCACGTCGTCGTTGAAGAAGTAGCGGAACTGGCCGAACACGCCCTTGCGCTCGGACGGGGTCAGCAACAGGTTGGAAGCGGCGAAGTTGTAGCGGTCGCTGGTGCCGAAGCAGTGGTAGCCGTCGCTGCGCGTGCAGCCGGCGCTGCCGTCGTAGGTCGGGGCGCCGGCACCGCTGTTCGGGGTCAGGTCCTGCTCGGCGCCGGTGATCGGATCGACGAAGATGAAACGGCCGTCCGGCGTGGCCGAGCTGCCGAAGCTGAGCCCGGTGCCCGGCACCGGATACAGCGACTGCTTGCGGTCGCGCGCGTAGATCGGATCCTGCTTGGTGTAGCTGGCGCCGAGGAACAGGCTGGTGCGCTCGGTGCTGTGGCCCCAGGCCAGGTCCACGCCCTTGCTGGCGCCGTCGCCCTTGTCGAACTGGCCGTAGTTCAGCGTGACCTGGCCGCCGTCGAACTTGCGCCGGGTGATGATGTTGACCACACCGGCGATCGCATCGGAGCCGTACAGCGAGGAGGCGCCGTCCTCCAGCACTTCGATGCGCTCGACGATGGCCAGCGGAATGGTGTTGAGATCGGTGGCCGCGCCCACGCCGGACGCCGAGGACTCGTTGACCCAGCGCATGCCGTCGACCAGCACCAGCACGCGCTTGGCGCCCAGATGGCGCAGATCCACCTGCGCCGAGCCGGCACCGACGCCGCTGCCGTCGGGCGGGAAACCGAAGTTGCCGGAGGAGTTGAACTTGGTGTTCAACGCCGAGCCGGAGGCGGTCAGTTCCTGCAGCACGTCGCCGATCGAGGTCAGACCGGTGCGTTCGATGTCGGCGCGGCTCAGCGTCTGCACCGGCACCTGGCCCTCCAACTCGGCCTTGCGGATGCGCGTGCCGGTGACCTGGACGCTGTCCAGGGTGGTGGCGGACTCGGGGGCAGCGGGCGCGGCCTGCTGGGCGATGGCCAGCGCGGGCGAACCGGCCAGCAAGGACAAGGAAACCGCGAAAACCAAAGGATGGCGGTGCAGGCAATTCATCCGTCTCTCTCTCCAGAAAGGATGTGGGTCGGCCGCTGCGACCCCCTGCACCGCGACGGCGTGGCCTACCTTGTAAACAAAACGTAAACCCTAAGCAAGCAATCGGACCGCGATTCGGACAGTCGTGGACCGACTGGACGATTTCGTAGACATAGCGGCAGTCGATCCGGACTCGCATCCCGGCTGCGCGGGACAGCGCGCGCCAGGCGAGCGAGTACCGGGACATGGTGGAAGACAACGGCACGCAGACCACGACGGCCGGTTCGGCGAAATGCGGGGAACACGTGCGCGGTGTTCTTGCCGGCACAGCCGCTGCGCGGACCATGCGGGCGACGCGACATGGCCGCACGCATCGCGACATTGCGTCCGGTCGCGGCACCGCATCGCGACCTTCGACGGTACGCGGCGGACACGGCTCGAAGCAGCGCAAAGCGTGCGGCAAGCAAAGCCCATGGCGACAGCCCAATGCATCGGCACGCCAAGCGCAGCTGACGCCCGATCCAACCAACGCCCATGCCGCGCCCGACAGCGCTGCGCAGGCTGCGGCGGGCCACGGCGCAACCTACGCATACCCCTGCCCCGCTGCGCCCGCTTCGCCGTCGGCGCAGCGCCCTTGCCGCGCCGATTCATCGGCGTTCGGTATAGTCCCGCGCATGAAATTGCGCACGTCTCTCCTGCTGCTCGCCGCCGCGTTGTGCGGCCCCGTCCCTGCCCTAGCCCAGACCCTGGACGCCCAGCGTCCCGCCCTGCGCGCGGCGATCGACGCCGCCGAGCGCGGCCAATTCGATCCCGCGCAAGCGGCCGCATTCAAACAGAACCCGCTGTACGGATGGCTCGAATACGCCAACCTACGCCGCAGCATCGACCGCGTCTCCGATGCGCAGGCGCAGGATTTCCTCAAGCGCTACGCCGGGCAGCCGGTGGCCGAGAGCTTCCGCACGCTGTGGCTGCCCGCGCTGGCGCGGCGCCAGGACTGGCCGGCGCTGCTGGCCAACTGGAAGCCCACCGACAACACCGGCCTGCGCTGCGCCCAGCTCAACGCGCGCCAGGCCACCGGCCGCGCCGACGCGCAATGGGTCGACGAGGCGCAGACGCTGTGGCGCAGCAACGGCAAGTCGCTGCCCGACGCCTGCGACGCGGTGTTCGCGGTGCTGCAGGCACGCGGCGGCATGACCGACGCGTTGCGCTGGACGCGCGTGGAAGCGGCGGCCGATGCGCAGCAACCGGCAGTGATGCGCAGCGCCGCGCGCGGCCTGCCCGCCGCCGAACTGGCCCTGGCCAACGACTACGCGGCGTTCCTGGACGCGGTGCATACGCGCGCGCTGACCTGGCCGAAGACCGAGCGTAGCCGCAAGGTGGCGGTGGACGGCCTGGAGAAACTGGCCAAGACCGATCCGGACGCGGCCGAGCGGCAGTTGCCGCAATTCGCCCAGGCGCTGCAGCTGAGCGAAGCGCAGCGCGGCGAGGTGCTGTACCAGATCGCGTTGTGGACGGTGGCCTCGTACGGCCCGGATTCGGCGCGCCGGCTCAACGCCGTGCCCGAGTCCGCCTACGACGAACGCCTGCACGAGTGGCGCACGCGCGAGGCGATGGCGCGCGGCGACTGGCCGGCGGCACTGGCGGCGATCCGCAAGATGGCGCCGGCGCAGCGCAACGATTCGCGCTGGCAGTATTTCGAGGCGCGGCTGGCGGAGAAGACCGGCAATCCCGGCGAAGCGCAGCGGCTGTACCGCGAGGCCGCCAAGTCCGCCACCTTCCACGGCTTCATGGCCGCCGACCGGCTCAAGCAGCCCTACGCGCTGTGTCCGTGGGAACCCAACGACAGCGCCCAGGCGCAAGCCGCGGTCGCCCGCGATCCGGCGCTGGTGCGTGCGCTGGAACTGTTCAAGATCGACCGCGCGGCCTGGGCGGTGGCCGAATGGAACGACGCGCTGACCCGCTTCGACGACAGCCAGCGGCGCATCGCGGTGGAAGTGGCGCGCGACAACGGCTGGTTCGATCGCGCGGTGTTCGCGCTGGGCAAGCTGCCCGACGAGCAGCGCCTGTACTCGCTGCGCTTCCCGCTGCACCACGACGCCAGCATCCGCCGCGAAGCGGGCAAGAACGCGATCGACCCGGCCTGGGTCGCCGCCGAGATCCGCGCCGAGAGCATCTTCAATCCGAACGCGCGTTCGCCGGCCAATGCGATGGGCCTGATGCAGGTATTGCCGGCCACAGGCGCCAGCGTGGCCAGGAACCTCGGCCTGGCCGGTTACGGCGGCGCCGCCAGCCTGTACGACCCGGACACCAACATCGCCATCGGCACCGCCTACCTGCGCCAGCTGTTGAACACCTACGGCCTGCCGTACCTGACCATCGCCGCCTACAACGCCGGCCCCGGCCCGGCGGCGCGCTGGCAGACCCAGCGCCCCGGCCACGACGCCGACTTCTGGATCGAGACGATCAGCTACAAGGAAACCCGCGAGTACGTGGCGCGCATCCTCGCCTTCAGCGTGATCTACGACTGGCGCCTCAACGGCGACGCGCTGCCGGTCAGCGACCGCATGCTCGGCAAGCTGGACGCGCCGCGCAAGAAGTTCGTGTGTGGGGCCGCTTCCGCGGCCGGTAATCGGGAATAGGGAATGGAGAATCGCAACGGCGCACCGCGCGAGATCGTGCCGAAACTGGCGTCCGCATGCCGTTGCGGCTTCAGACGCGGCGACCCCGCTCTTGCCAATCCCGAATCCCCACTCCCGAATCCCGGCCAATGAACATCTACCTCGTCGGCGGCGCCGTCCGCGACAGCCTGCTCGGGCAACAGCCCGGCGACCGCGACTGGGTGGTGGTCGGCGCCACGCCGCAGCAGATGCTGGACCAGGGCTACAAGCAGGTCGGCCGCGATTTCCCGGTGTTCCTGCATCCGCACAGCGGCGAGGAATACGCACTGGCGCGCACCGAACGCAAGTCCGGGCGCGGCTACCACGGCTTCGTGGTCGACGCCGACCCGTCGGTGACGCTGGAAGAGGACCTGCAGCGGCGCGACTTCACCATCAACGCGATCGCCCGCGACGAGGACAGCGGCGCGCTGGTGGATCCGTATGGCGGCGTGCGCGACATTGAGCAACGCGTGCTGCGCCACATCGGCCCGGCCTTCGGCGAAGATCCGCTGCGCGTGCTGCGCGCGGCGCGCTTCATGGCGCGGCTGGCGCCGCTCGGTTTCAGCGTGGCGCCGGAAACGCTGGCGCTGATGCGCGAGATGGCGGCCAGCGGCGAGCTGGACACGCTGGTGCCCGAGCGTGTGTGGCAGGAATTGCGCCGCAGCCTCGCCTCGGCGCAGCCGTCGGCATTCCTGCGCACGCTGCACGATGCCGACGCGCTGCGCAGCGTGCTGCCGGAACTGGACGCGCTGTACGGCGTGCCGCAGCGCGCCGAATACCATCCCGAGATCGATACCGGCCGCCACCAGGAACTGGTCAGCGACATGGCCGCGCGGCTGGCGCCGGGCGATGCGCTGATCGGCTTCGCCGCGCTGACCCACGACCTGGGCAAGGCGCTGACGCCGCAAGCGGAGTGGCCGCGGCACGTGATGCACGAGCAGCGCGGCGTGGGCCCGCTGCGTGCGCTGTGCGAACGCCTGAAGCTGCCGCAGGAACACCGCCAGCTGGCCGAGATCGCCTGCCGCGAGCACTTGAACGTGCATCGCCTGGCCGAACTGCGCGACCGCACCGTGCACGAACTGCTGCAGCGCTGCGACGGCTTCCGCAAGCCCGAACGCATCGCGCAGCTGGCGCTGGTGTGCGAAGCCGACAAGCGCGGCCGCCTCGGCAGCGAGGACGCCGACTATCCGCAGGGCCGCGAACTGCAGCGCCTGCACGCCGCGGCGCTGGCGGTCAACGCCCGCGACCTGGCCGCGCAGGACCTGAGCGGCCCGCAGATCGGCGAGGCGCTGGCGAAGGCGCGGATCAAGGCGATCGCGGCGGCGCGCGGCACGCCTGCGGACTGACGCGGCCGGGCCTCACGCCACACATATCTCGCAGCTTGGCCCAGGCGCTCGTTCCGTGATTCTGAAAACCCTGTTAGGAGCGGCTTCAGCCGCGACAGGTCGTCGGCGATCTCGATCGGCAACAGGTCGCTCGGGATATCTGTCGCGGCTGAAGCCGCTCCTACAACAAACCGCCGTCGCAGATGTCTTGGTCGAATTCGCCAGCCGCACGCACCGCGGCCATCAATACCGCGCCAGCACCGCACGCACCGCTCGCAGATAGCCGCCGCCGAACAGGTTGAGGTGATTGAGCAGGTGGTAGAGGTTGTACAGCGGCGCGCGTTCGCGCCAGTCGTTCGCCAACGGCGCGTGCTCGGCGTAGTTGCGCAGCAGTTGCGGATCGGGTTCGCCGAACAGCGTCAGCATCGCCAATTCGGCCTCGGCCCAGCCGTAGTGCGCCGCGCCGGCGTCGATCAGCGCCGGCAGGCCGTCGCCGGCGCAGTGCAGGTTGCCCTGCCATAGATCGCCGTGCAGCAGCACCGGTGGCTGCGCCGGGATCAGCTGCGACAGGCGTGCGTACAGGCGTTCGAGACGCGCCATGTCGGCAGGGCTCAGCGCTGCGTTGCGCAGTGCGCGCTCCGCCTGCGGGCGCAGCCGCCGTTCGACGAAGAAGCGATGGCCGTCGCAGTCGGTACGGTTGTTCTGCGGGCTGTCGCCGATGTAGCCGTCGTGGTCGAAACCGAAGTGGCCGCCGCGTACGTGGTGCTGGCGTGCCAGGCCCTCGCCGGCGAGCCGGGCGAAGTGCGGATGCGGCGCTGCCGCGCCCAGGTCTTCGAGCAACAGCCAGTCTTCGCCTTGCGCGTATACCTGCGGCACGCGCAGACCACCGACAACGCGTAGCGCTTCCAGGCCGCGCACCTCGGCAGCGAAGAAATCGGCCGGCATCGCGCGGCGGCGTTTGCAGATCGCGTCGCGGCCGTCGCGCAACGTCAGCCGGTGCAGGCCGTCGTGCAGCGGCAAGGCGAACAGGTCGGAACCGGCGGTAGGCATCGGCTCAGGCTAGAGGGCTTTCGCTTGGGTGCGATCGGCATTCACGGTGCAGCGCGTCGCGACTGAAGTCGCTCCCACAACTGGATCGAAATCGCCAGCACGCCGGCGACGAACGCCACCGGCTTGCGCGAGGGCGGACGCGCGCGGCGCACGATCGGCAACGCCGCCGATTATTCCACCGCCCCCGCGATCCAGGTCTGCCGCACCTGCAGCGCGTCGTCGAGCAGCACCAGGTCGGCCTGGTAGCCGGGCGCGATGCGTCCGTAGCGATCGTCCAGGCCCAGGCATTGCGCCGGGTACAGCGAAGCCATGCGTGCGGCTTCGTCCAGGCTCACGCCCAGCCACTGCACGCTGTTGCGGACCGCACTGGCCATGTCCAGCGCCGAGCCGGCCAGGGCGCCGGCCGCGTTGCGCACCACGCCGTCCACCTCGGTGATGGTTTCGCCGTACAGGTCGAAGCTGGGGCTGTCGGCGCCGACCATCGGCATCGCGTCGGTGACCAGGAACAGCGTGCCGCGCGGCTTGGCCGCCAGCGCCACGCGCAGGCTGGCCGGATGCACGTGCACGCCGTCGACGATCAGCCCACACCAGGCGTGACGGTCTTCCAGCGCGGCGCCGACCGCGCCGGGATCGCGTCCCTGCAGCGGCGACATCGCGTTGTACAGATGGGTGAAACCGCACACGCCGGCCTCCAGGCCGGCGCGGATCTCGTCGTAGCTGCCGGCGGTGTGGCCGGCGAACACGCGCGCGCCGGCAGCGGCCAGCGCGCGGATGCTGTCGACCGGCAGCCGTTCCGGCGCCAGCGTGATCAGGGTGACGCCGTTGTCCAGCGAGGTCGCCAGCGCCAGTTCGGCGGCGTCGGGCACGCGGAACTTGTCCACGTTGTGGGTGCCCTTGCGCGCCGGCGCCAGGTACGGCCCTTCCAGGTGGATGCCGAGCACGCCCGGCACGCCCTCGGCGATGGCCTGGCGGGTCGCGGCGATCGCCGCACGCATCACCTCGACATCGTCGCTGATCAGCGTCGGCAGATAGCCGGTGGTGCCGTAGCGGCGATGCGCCTGGCCGATGCGGCGCAGCGCGGCGACGTCGGTGCTGTTGTTGAACAGCACGCCGCCGCCGCCGTTGACCTGCACATCGATGAAACCCGGCAGCAGCGTGCCGCCGCCGAGGTCCAGCTGCGTCGTCGCCGCAGCCACGCGCGCGTCGCCGTCGTCGAGCAGCGCGGCGATGCGCCCGTCCTGCAGCAGCACGCTCACCCCATCGAGGAATCCGTCCGCACCGAGCACACGCGCATTGCGCAGCGCCGTCGTCGTCATTACACCGTCTCCGTCACTTTGTTCAGATGCGGCGGCAGGTCCGGGTTGTAGCCGCGGCGCAGCGCCAGCGCGTTGATCGCGCGGTAGAAACTCTGGATGGTCAGCAGCGGCGCGCACACCGGATGCGGCGCGGCGACCAGCGGCAGATCGCCGTCGGCGCTGGCCAGCCACACCTGCGCACCGCGGCCGCGGAATTCCTCGGCCAGGCTGCTGGTGCCGGCGCCGGTTTCGTCCGGCTGGGCGAAGGCCAGCACCGGGAAGCCGGGGCCGACCAGCGCCATCGGCCCGTGCTTCACTTCCGCCGAGCTGTAGGCCTCGGCATGCAGGCCGCAGGTTTCCTTGAACTTCAGCGCCGCTTCCTGCGCCGCGGCCAGGCCCAGGCCGCGGCCGAGCACGAACAGGTTGTGCGCATCGACCAGGCCTTCGGTGAGCGGGCGCCAATCGGCCTGCCACGCGGCGCGCAGCGCCTGCGGCAGCGCATCGAGCGCGGCGAGCAGCGTCGCATCGTTCTTCCAGTGCGCGCCGAGCTGCAGGATCGCCGCCAGCGAGGCCAGGTAGCTCTTGGTCGCGGCCACGCTCTTCTCCGGGCCGGCGCCGAGTGCGATCACCGTGTCGGCCAGCTGCGCCAGCGGCGAATCCTCGACATTGACCAGCGCCACCACGCGCGCACCGGCGGCCTTGGCCGCCTCGGCGTTGCGCAGCAGATCGGGACTTTTACCGGACTGCGAGATCACCACGTACAGCGCACCGCGCAACTGCAGCGGCGAGGCGTACACCGAGCCCACCGACGGCGAGGCCGAGGCGGTGACGACGCCGAGCTGGGTCTCGAACAGGTACTTGGCGTAGGTCGCGGCATGGTCGGAACTGCCGCGCGCGCAGGTGACCACGAACGGCGGCGGATCGGCGCGCAGCGAAGCGGCCAGCGCGCTGACCACGGCATGGTTGCGCGCGAACTGCGCGGCGACGACGTCGGCGGTTTCCGCGGCTTCGCGGAACATCAGGGTTTCGGTTTCGGTGGGCAGTGCCATGGGCAGGGTCATGTGGGATCGGGGGAAGGAGAGCGGCGGGAATGCGGCTGCATCGGCGCGGTGGAGCCGCGCACCACCAGCTGCGGCACGAAGCCTTGGTTGTGCATCGGTGCCGGATGGTCTTCGTAGGCGTCGCTGCGCAGCTGGCTGATCAGCAGCCGTGCGGCGTGGCGCGCGATGTCTTCGGTGGCCTGCTTGGCGGTGGTCAGCGCCGGCCACGACTGGCGCGAGAACGGGCTGTCCTCGAAGCCGGCGATGGACAGGTCGTAGGGCACGTTCATGCCCGCCGACTTGGCCGCGGCGAGCACGCCGGCGGCGATCTCGTCGTTGGAACCGAAGATCGCGGTCGGCGGCTCGCGCAGCGCCAGCAATCGCCGCGCGCCGCGGAAGCCATCGTCGAAGGTGTAGTCGCCGGGCACCACCAGGTGCTTGTCCAGGGTGATGCCGTAGTCCTTCAGCGCCGCCTCGTAGCCGGCGTAGCGCTCGCCGCTGGAGCGGTGCGAGGTGCCGCCCCACAGGAAGCCGATGCGCTGGTGGCCGAGCTGGATCAGGTGTTCGGTGACCTCGTAGGCGGCATCGCGGTCGTCGACGTAGACGCAGGGGCCGTCCTTGGGATCTTCGGTGGCGGCGATGATGCGCACGGTCTTGATCCCGCGCGCGGTCAGCGCCGCGACCAGTTCGGCGCGCTCGGACATCGGCGCGGTCAGCACCAGCCCGGCCAGGCGCGAGCGCTGGGTCCATTCGGCCAGTTCCTCGGCCAGCATCGGCGAGGTCGAATCGCAGGGATGGATCTGCAGGCCGAAGCCGGTCTCGCGGCACGCCGCCAGCACGCCGTTCTGCACGCCGATGATGTGGTACGGGTTGGGGTTGTCGTACACCAGCCCGATCACGAACGGCGTGCCGCTGCGCAGGTTGCGCGCCGACGGATCCGGTTCGTAGTCCAGCTCGGCGATGGCGTGCAGCACGCGCGCGCGCGTGGCCTGCATCACCGACGGCTCGTTGTTGATGACCCGCGACACGGTCTTCAACGATACCCGCGCCCGTTCGGCGACATCTTTGATGGTGGGTCTACGCATACTGCGGTCCTGCACGTCGGGAAGTACGCCCATGATGCGCGATCACGCGCGGGCGGAGGCTTGACCGGCGCGGTGGCCGACCAGGGAGTAGAACAGGATGTACAGGTAGCACGGCACCATCAGCAGCAGGAACACCAGCTGGAAGTCGAAGTGCTGCTTCAGCACCGCGAACAGCTGCGGGATGATCGCGCCGCCGGCGATGCCCATCACCAGCAAGGCCGAACCGATCTCGGTGTGGCGGCCCAGGCCCTTGATCGCCAGCGGGAAGATCGCCGGCCACATCATCGCGTTGGCGAAGCCGAGCGCGGCGACGAAGCCCACCGACACGTAGCCGTGGGTGAAGTAGGCACCGGCCGAGAACAGCACGCCCAGCACTGCCGACACGCTCAGGTAGCGCGCCTGCGAGATCAGCGTCGGGATCAGCAGCAGGCCGGCCACGTAGCCGGCCAGCATCGCCGCCAGGGTGTAGGAGGTGAACAGCTTGGTCTCGTCCAGCGGCAGGTGGAAACCGTTGCCGTAGGTGCCGATCGCATCGCCGGCCATCACTTCCACGCCCACGTACACGAACAGGCACAGCACGCCCAGCCACAGGTGCGGGAACTGGAAGATGCTGGTCTTCTGCGCGGTGCTGCCGGCGCCGACCGGCGTGGCATTGACTTCCGACGCCTTCAGTTCCGGCAGCGGCGAGAACAGCACGCCGATCGCCACCACCACCAGCACGCCGGCCATCACCAGGTACGGCAGGTGGATCTTGGCGGCGAACGCGGTGAGCAGCGCTTCCTTGGCCACCGGATCGGCGGCCTGCACCTGCGTGGCCAGGTCGCCAACGCCGTGCAGCACCAGCGTGCCGATCAGGAACGGCGCCAGGATGCCGGCGATCTTGTTGCAGATGCCCATCATCGCGATGCGCCGCGCCGCGCTCTCGATCGGGCCGAGGATGCTGATGTACGGGTTGATCGCGGTCTGCAGCAGGGCCAGGCCGCTGCCGATCACGAACAGACCGGTCAGCGCGCCTGCATAGAAACGCTGCGTGGCGAACTGGCCGAACGCCGCCGCGCCCACCGCCATCACCACCAGGCTCAGCGCCAGGCCCTTCTTCATGCCGGTGCGCTTGAGGATCCACGACGACGGCAGCGCCAGGAAGAAGTACGACAGGTAGAACACCATCAGCACCAGGAACGCGTTGACCTCGTTGAGGTCGAACGCCAGCCGCACGAAGGTGATCAGCGGGCCGTTGATCCAGGTGAAGAAGCCGATGATGAAGAACAGCAGCCCGACGATGGCGATCGAGGCGAAGGGACTGGCAGGCCGTGCGGTGGTCATGGGCGGGCGGGCTCCGGAAAGGCGCGTGGGTCGGTCGATCAGCGTCGCAGCTCGGCGACGAAGTCGTAATAGTCGTTGTGGCAATAGGTGTCGGTCAGCTCGATCGCGCTGCCGTCGCGGGTGTAGCCGACCCGCACCACGTGCAAGATCGCTTCGCCTTCCTTCATGCCCAGGTGCCCGGCCAGCCGCGCCGGCAGGTTGATCGCACGGAAGTACTGCAGCGCGCGCACCACCGGGGTGCCCTGCGCGTCCAGGTAGGCGTACAGCGAATCGCCGATGGCCAGCGGATCGGGCACGGTGCGCTGCGGCAGCACCGCTTTCTCGTAGGCCATGACCCGGCCGTCGGCGCTGCGCAGGCGGGTCAGCGACGCCACCACGGTATCGGGCGACAGGCCCAGGCGCAGGATCTCTTCGCCGTGCGCCGGGCGTACGCGCCGCTCCAGCCAGCGCGTGCCCGGTTCCAGGCCCTTCATGCGCAGGGTCTCGCTGAAGCTGGCCAGACCACTGAGCTGGTGCTGGATGTGCGAGGTGATGAAGGTGCCGGCCCCCTGCCGGCGCGAGACCAGGCCCTGTTCGACCAGCGCGTCCACCGCCTGGCGCAGGGTCACCCGCGACACCTGCAGTTGCTCGCACAGCTGGCGCTCGGCAGGCAGGGCCTCGCCCGGCTTCCATTGGCCGCCCTTGATGGCCTCGACCAGCTTGCTCGCCAGCTGCAGGTACAGCGGGGTCGGCGCGCTCGGGTCCACGGCCAAGCCTGCCAGTCTGGGGTCGGCTTCCGGCTTGGGCTTGGTCATCGTGCTCCCTCCGGACCGTATGGATTCATTATGTCCAATATAGTACCAATCTGCGGCCTGTGCACGCCGGGTCAGAGCCGCAGGTACAGCCGCCGCCGGTCCATCCACCAGCCCATCGCCCAGCACAGCAGGGTGTAGGCCAGCGCGCAGGCCAGGCTGCCCCAGGGTCCCGGCAGCAGACGCTGGAACACCGCGATACCCACCCATTGGTACAGGTCCATTCCACTGGCGCCGGCCGGAACCAGCCGCAGGCTGATCACGAACAGTTCGGAGAACAGGTAGATCGCCAACGGATTGCGCCCGAGCACGGTGAAGAAGCCGCTGCCGGCCCGCCACTGGCGTACCTCGATCGCCCACAGCAGCGCGCCCAGTAGCAACAGGTCCAGGCCCACGGTCAGCAGCACGAACGAGCTGGTCCACAGCTTCTTGGCCAGCGGGAACCACGGCTGCCAGGCCAGGGCCAGCAGCGCCAGCGCGATGCCGGCCAGCAGCAGCCAGCGCACCGTGCGTGCCTGCTTGCCGACACGGCGCACGTACAGGCCGGTCAGATAGCCGGCGATGACATTCACCGTGGCCGGCAGCGTGCCGAGCAGGCCTTCCGGATCGAAGCCGCCGTCCTTGCGGTACAGCTGCGCCGGATCCAGCAGCCACAGGTCCAGGCGCGTGCCGGCGTTGCCGAGCTTGCTCAGTTCCGCGCCCGGCTGACCCCACAGGTACAGCGCCGCCCAGTAGCCGAGCAGCAGCGCGACGCAGGCGGCCAGCAGCCCGCGCGGCGGCAGCCAGCGGCACAGCAGCGCCCCCAGCGCGTAGCACAGCGCAATGCGCTGCAGCACGCCGGGCACCCGGGTCTGGTCGATCGCGGTGAAGCTCCAGCTGCCGTCGGCGCCCTGGTGCACGAACGGAAACCAGTACATCAGGAAGCCGAGCAGGAAGATCAGCGCGCTGCGCTTGCCTACCCGGCGCAGGAACGCGCCGAGCGGCTGGCCGCGGTCCAGCGCGAAGCTCATCGCATTGCCGACCGCGAACAGGAACGACGGGAACACCAGGTCGGCGGCGGTGAAGCCGAACCACGGCGTGTGCCGCAACTGCACGAACGCATCGGCGCCCGCACCGGGCGTGTTGACCAGGATCATCAGGAAGATGGTCAGGCCGCGAAACACGTCCAGCGACAGGAAGCGTTCGCGCGACGGCGCCATGGCGGGGATGCTCACGGAAGCGGCGCTCATCGGGCATCCACCTGTTGCAGCAGGGTGCGCACCGCGGCGACCGGGTCGGCTGGGGCTTGCCGCGTGTAGGGTGTCTCGCGCTGCACCCAGTCCCGCTCCCAGGTGCGCAGCCGCTGCTGCAGCGCCGCCTCGTCCACGCTGCCGCCGCCGACCGCCGCCGACCGCAACGCCTGCATCGCCAGCGCCCAGCGCGGCAGGTAGTAGTCGGCGTACATGCCCTGCCAGGCCTTGGACGCGTAGTCGCCGAGATTGCCCTCGCCGCCCCACACGCTGACCTGCGCCTTGGCGTCGCGCCGGTAGTAGGCCGCGTCCTGCGGCGTCTTCGCATAACCTTCGGCATCGCCGAGCCAGCTCGACAGGGTTTCCTGCTGGCCGCCGACCAGGCCGTCGAGCTGCTGCACCGCCGCCTGCACACGGGCGAAGGCGGCATCGCCGGCGGCGACGTCGCCGCGCTTGTAGGCGGCCACCGCCTGCTGCAACTGCGCGTCCACGCGGCCGGTGGCGTAGTGGCGGGCGAAGTCGACCAGGTCGTAGCGGTACAACGGCGCGTCGGCGTACTCCGGCGCCAGCGCCAGCAACTGGTCCAGCGCGCGGCGCAGGCGCGGCGGATCGCCGGGGGCGCCTTCGAATTCGCCGATGTCCAGCGTCGGCCGCTTGAACAGCAGGTAGGCGCCAGCCCGGCTGCGCCACCAGCGCGGCGTCCAGTAGCGGGTGGACAGCACCGAGGCCTGCAGATCGTCCCAGGCCGCGCGCAATGCCGGCGAAGTGTGTCCATAGCGGGCGCGGGTGTAGTCGCCGAGCCAGTCCTGCAGCGAACGCTCCTGCCCACCCCAGGCCAGCGCGTACATGTATTCGTAGACCACCGAGTTGTTGTGCAGGCCTTCGGGGAACGCGCCGAAGCCGACCAGTTGCTGCTTGTCCTTGTCGGCGAGCAGCCCGCGCAGGTCGTCGCGGTAGAACGCCAGGTCGCCGTACACCGGATTGCTGCCGCCGTAGTTGTGCACGTAGCCGTAGATCCACTGCTTGCCGTCGAACGCGTCGGACAGTTTCCAGGTGCCCGGATAGCGATCGTTGCCGATGTCCAGCACCAGCAGCTTGTCGTTGGGCACCTCGCGCAGGAACGCGGCGATCGCCTGCGGCGTCCAGAAATGGCGATCGGCGCCGAACAGCCAGCCCTGCATCACCCACACCGCGTCGGGATTGGCGCGATGGATCGATTCGTACAGCGCGCGGCCGTAATCGGCCAGGCGCTTGTCGCGCTGCGCCGGCGACACCTCGGGCGGCGCAGTCTTGGCGGTGTTGGCGGTGCTGTCGCCGTAGCTGGCCAGGCGCGCGTCGCTGCCGTCGGCGGCGATCGGCGGCAGCATTTCGTTGAACGCATCGGCCAGGTAATAGGTGCCCTTGCCGTAGGTGCGGTCGTAGAGCTGGATGAAACGCTGCGCGATCTTGGCGAACAACGGATCGGCCGGATCCAGCCAATAGGTTTCGTGGAAGCCTTCCCAGGCGCGCATGCGGTAGATGCGCGCCTGCGGATGCGCCTGCGCGAACGCCTTCGGCACGTAGCCGGCGAAGGCCGGCAGCACCGGCTTCATGCCCAGCGCGCGCATGCGCTGCAGGATGCGCTGCTGCAGCGCGTGCTTGTCCTCGATCCACTGCTGCGGCAACGGCGCGTCGTAGCCTTCGATATTGCCCATGCGCTGCCACGGCGCGAACGCCGGGCCGGAGAAATACTGCGCCAGATCCGCGTCGCTCACCCCGAACTCGCGCCACAGCGCCTGCCACACGTAGTCCTGGCCTTCCATCGCCAGCGGCATGTCGATGCCGTGCAGCGCCATCCAGTCGATCTCGCGCTCCCAGCGCGCCCAGTCCCACCACGGCGTGGTGTAGCCGTAGGTGCAGACATTGAGATAGGCGCGATAGGCGAACGGCGTGACCACGCGCTGCCCGCTGAAATCGGCATAGGCCGCAGGCAACGCGACCCGGCTGCCCTCCCAGCTCACCGAGGCGGCGCCGATCGATTGCAGATAGCTGTATGCGCCATGCGCCAGCGCCACTTCCGAGGAACCGGACACGCGCAGCGTGCCCGCATCGGCCCCGACCTGGTACCAGTCGTTGCCGTTGCCGCGCGGCTGCCGTTGCAAGGTCAGCGCGGCGGCGCGCGGGCCGAGCGTACGCAGCAGCACGCCGCGTGCGGCGTCGCCCTGCGTGTCCTGAACTGGTGCCGCAACCGCGGCCGGCGCCAGCAGCATGCAGGCCAGCAGCAACACGGCTTGCCCGGAAATCGGCAACGCACGCACGACGCGCATCCAGGCACGCGCGTGCGGGAAGGCATGGCGGAAAACTCGCTTCATTCGGTCAATACTCCACTATCGCGACATCGTCGAAGCCGAAAGGCATTCCGGCCGTCACCTGCATCACCACCGCCAGCACGCGTTCGCCGTCCGCAGGCGGCAAGCGCAGGTGCGCATGCTGCCCCGCGGCCACGCGGGCAACCAGTTTCCGGTCCAGATACACCTGCGCCGCGCCGGTCGCGCGACCCAACCGCAGCACGCCGCCGCGCTGCTGGATCCCGGCCCACGGCGTGAACGCGGTGCGGTACAGCACATAGCCATCGCGCTCGGCACGCGTTTCCAGATTTCCCGGCTGGCAGAAGCTCCAGCTGTTGTTGTCGTTGGGCGCGCGCGGCAGCGCCGGATCCGGCGGCGCGGCGAACGGCAGCGTGCGCCGCCAGCCGGGCACCACCATCGCCGCAGCGGCCGGTGGCAGCGACGGCGGCACCGCCACCGCATCCAGGCCGATCGTGACCTGCGCAGACCGCAGCCCGGGCGCGCGCGCCTCGATGCGCAGCCGGCGCTGGCCGCTGCCGGCCTCGACGATGGCCTGCGCCAGGCCGTTGAACAACTGCACCTGCGGCACGTTGTCGGCCGCATGCCGGTTCGGATCGCCGTTGCCGACGCCGAGCAGGCGCCCGCCTTCGACCTGCAGCGCGATCTGCGCATCGGCGAACGGCACGTGGCGGCCCTGCGCGTCCACCGCTTCCAGGGTGATCGGCTGCGCATCGCGGCCATCGCCGCGCATCCGCGCGCGGTCCGCGGTCAGCCGCAGCGCGACCGCCGCGCCGACCGTCTGTACCCGCTGCCGCGCCACTTCGCGACCATCGCGATAGGCCACTGCCTCCAGCACGCCCGGCACGTACGTCACCTGCCAGGCGTTCATCTCGATCCGGTCCACCGCCTGCCGTCCCTGCGATTGCCCGTTGAGCCACAGCTCCACCTGCTGCGCATTGCAGAACGCCATCACCTTGATCGGCGTGCCTTCGCGGCCCGGCCAGTTCCAGTGCGGCAACAGCTGCAGCACCGGCGCGTCGTCGATCCACTGCGCCTGGCGCAGCCAGTAGGCGCCCTTCGGAAAACCGCACAGATCCATGATGCCGAAGAACGAGGACACCGACGGCCATTCGAACGGGGTCGGCTCGCCGCGGTAGTCGAACCCGGTCCAGACGAAACCGCCGGCCAGATACGGACGCTCGTCGATCAGCTTCCAGGACGTGCGATGGGTGTTGCCCCACGGCGCGGCGACCGAATCGTCCTCGGCGATGACGTGCGCTTCCATGTCGGTGAACCAGGCGCCGCGGGTCTGGAACGCGCTGGTGTCCTCGCTGGACAGCAGCGGCTTGTGCGGCATCGCCGCGCGCACCCGGTCGTAGTTGAACTGGCGGTAGTTGAAGCCGACCACGTCCACCGCATCGGCGGCATTGCGCTGGGTCAGCATGCCGTCGTTCATCGCCGCGGTCACCGGACGGCTGTCGTCCAGTTCGCGCACCAGCGCCACTGCGCGACGCACCATCTGGTAGCCGGCAGCAGTGCCCTGCATCGGTTCCTCGTTGAATACCGACCACAGGAACACGCAGGCGCGGTTGCGGTCGCGGCGCACCAGCCAGCGCAACTGCGCGGCGTAGTCCGGCGCCGGATTGAACACCCGGTTCTCGGCCATCACCAGCATGCCAAGGCGATCGCACACGTCGAGCAGTTCGCTGGCCACCGCGTGGTGCAGGCGGATCGCATTGCAGCCCAGTTGCTTGAGCCGACGGATGCGGAACTCCAGCAGGCTGTCGGGCATCGCCACGCCGACTCCGGCATGGTCCTGGTGCAGGCAGGCGCCCTTGATCTTCAGCGGCCGCTCGTTGAGGAAGAAGCCCTGCTGCGCATCGAAGCGCAGCGTGCGGAAACCGATCGCGCATTCGCGGCGGTCGCGCTCGCGGCCGGCGCTGCGCAGCACCGCCACGACCCGGTACAGATGCGGTGCGGCCACGTCCCAGCGCTGCGGCTGCCGCACCTGCAGTTCGACCTGCGCCACCGCCTGCGCCAGCGCGCCCACCTGTAGCGTGCTGCTGCCCTGCGCCATCAGCGTGCCATGCGCGTCGTACAGCGCCACCTCCAGCAGCGCCGCGTCGGCCTGCTCGCCGGCATTGGCGACGGTGACCGCAACCGGCAGCGTCCAACGTTCGCCGTCGCCGATCCGCGGCACCGCGTGCACGCCATCGCCGACGATATGCAGCGCATCGCGTACCGCCAGCCAGGTGTGCCGGTAGATGCCCGCGCCTTCGTACCACCAGCCGTCCATCGCCTCGGCATCCACACGCACCGCGATGCTGTTGAGATCCTGGCCGTAGCGCGCGATCGCGCTCAGATCGATGGCGAACCCGTCGTAGCCGCTCCAACTGCGCGCCATCAGCAAGCCGTTGACCCACACCGTGGCACGGCTGGAAATGCCGTCGAACCGCAGCTCCAACGCCTTGCCGCGCTGCGCCTCGTCCAGCCGCAGGCTGCGCCGGTACCAGGCGATGCCGCGGCGGCGGTAGCCCTGCGCCACGTTGGCGCTGGCCTCGATCGGTTGCTCGATGGCGAAATCGTGCGGCAGCCGCAGTTGCCGCCATTGGCTGTCGTCGAAATCGCCCGCAGCCGCGCCCCAGGCCTTGCCGGCCTTGGCGTTGTCGTAGCTGGCGTCCTGGCCGACGACCGGCGGAAACGGGATGTCGCCTTCGTGGAAGCGCCAGCCTTCGTCCAGGCACAACAGGCCGGGATCGACCGCCAGCGTCAACGCCGGCACTGCCGCGGCGGCAGTGCCGGTCGCGCCAGCGGCCATGCCGGCATCCGCCGCGCTGCCCGCCCAACTCAACTGCGGCGCCGCCAGCAGCAGGCCGGCGCCCGCGCCGCCCGCCAGGAATTCTCGTCGTTGCATGCGCTTGCCCTAGAACCTGTGAATGCGATCGGGAGAGGCCACGTTGCCATGCCCGGCGCCAGCGCGGCGCCGGGCAGGCTGCGGACTAGCCTGCAAGCGACCGCACCGCCGTCACAGGATGTCCCACTGCATCGACACGTAGAAGCTGCGGCCGGTGACGCCGGTCATCTGCCAGCGGTCGCTGATGTCCTTGTACGCCTCTTCCTTCTTGTCGGTCAGGTTGAGTCCGCCGAGCTGGAAGCTGAGCTTGTCGGTAGCCTGGTAGCCGAGCACCGCGTCGAGCTGGGTGCGCGCCTTCATGGTGTGGCCTTCGCGGGCGAAGAAGCTGTCGCTGCTGTCCTGCTCGTACTCGCTGCGGTGGTTCAGCGACAGCCGCGCGGAGAACATCGCGTTCTCCCAGTAGCCGGTGGCGTTCCAGGTCTTCTCCGACAGATTGCGGATCTGGAAGTCGGTGTCGCGCTGCGGGAGTACCCGGGTGAAGTTGGCGGTCAGGCCGAAGCCCTGGATCGGCAGCCACGCATCGAACGACTGCGTCCAGCCCAGCTCGTAGCCCTTGATCTTGACCTTGCTCGGATCGTTCCGGGTGGCGGTGATCTCGTAGATGTTGCCGCTGCCGTCCACGCAATCGCCGGAGCTGTTGCTGGACAGCGCCGCACCGTTGAACGTGGTCGGGCACACGATGCTGTTGAAGGTCCCGTTCTTGACCTGCTTCCAGAAGCCGGCCAGGGTCAGGCCGCCGCCTTGGCCGTAGTACCACTCCAGGCTGAGGTCGGCCTGGTTGGCGGTCAGCGCCTTCAGGTCGGTCTGGCCCAGCGACACGTCGTAGGTGGTGGTGCCGCCGGTGTTGCTGCCCGAGGAGAAGGTGCTGGCGATGGCGGTGTTGCTGTCCAGGATCGGCCGCACCAGCACCTTGCCGGCGGCGAAGCGCAGCAGCAGGTCCTCGCGCATGTCCAGCACCAGGTTCAGGCTCGGCAGCCAGTTGTGGTAGTCGTACGGCGCGCGTTCAGTGCCGATCACCTCGTTGGCGTCCTCGCTGTACTGCGAGGCGGTGGTCAGGTAGGTGTCGGTGGTGCGCTTGGTGTTCTCGTAGCGCACGCCGACATTGCCGCGCAGGCGCATGCTGCCCAGTTCGGTGTCGATCTTGGCCAACGCGTAGGCGGAGAAGATGTCGTTGCGGATGTGATAGCTGGCCTGCGGCGCAAACAGCACCGGCACGGTGATGCCGGAGGCGGCCAGCGCCTCGGCGTAGGCGTACACGTCCGGCGCCACCCAGTCGGCCTGCGAGGCCAGGTTGCCGTCGAGGAAGTTGCTGACGCTGGAACTGGCCGCCGACAGTTCCGGGAACATCGCGTAGCCGGACACCGCACCGGAGTTGATCAGGTACAGGAAATCGCGGCGCCAGACGTTGCGGTCGAAGGTCTCGCGGCGGAACTTGGTGCCGAACTTCACCGAGTCCAGGAAGCCGGCGCCGACGTAGCGCTCGGCATCGAACTGCAGCGACCATTCCTTGTTGCTGAGCTTGGTGATCGCGCCGTTGGGGTATTCGTCGCGCACCAGGTTGGCCTGGTTCCAGGCGCTGGCGTCGTTGGCGTCGGCATCGGTGGTCAGCGAGATCGCGCCGGGATTGGACATGTCGAACAGCGTCGCCGACGGCTTGCGGCCGAGGATCACCGCGCGCTCGTCCTCGTCGGTCTTGCCTTCGGTGTAGTTGGCCACGCCGCTGAAGGTCCACGCATCGCCCTTCCACTTCGCGTCCCAGGTCAGCAACTGCGAGGTGAGATCGTGGCGCTCGAGCTGGCGGTTGTTCTCCAGCCAGTAGTTGGACGCCGACACCTTGGTCGCGGTCAGGCCGTCGGTCTCCAGCACGTTCAGGGAATTGCGTTCGAAGGAATAGACCAACTGGTTCATGTCGTTGTCGGTCTTGTCCTGCGAATACAGCGCAGTCAGATTCATCTCCAGCCGGTCGTTCGGTTTCCACTGCAGCCCGGCGGTGAGCATCTTGCGGTCGGTCTCGCGCTCGATCGAGCGGTAGCGCGGACGGCGCGGGATGTACAAGGTGCCGTCGTCAGTGTCCTGGGTGAACCAGCGGTCGATCCACAGGTAGTCGGCACGGTCCTTGAGCTTCTGGTAGCCGGCGTTGACGAACACGCCCAGTTGGCCGCCATCGGCGAGCTGGAACTGGTCGATGTAGGTGAGCACCGCCTTCGGCGTCGGCGCGCCACCGGCGAATTCGGAGTACTGCTCCTTCGCCGACAGCAGCAGCTTGCGCTCCTTGTAATCCAGCGGCTTGGTGGTCTCGATGTTGACCGTGCCCGACAGCCCGCCGGCATCCATGTCCGCCGACGGCGACTTGATCACCTCGATCGCCGCGGCCACTTCCGGCTGGATGATGTCGTAGCGGAAACCGTCGGTGAAATCGGCGCTCTTGATGGTCTGGCCGTTGATCGTGGTGGCCGAATACTGCGGGCCCAGGCCGCGGATGCTGATGGTCGAGCCGCGGCCGTTGATGGTGGAGATCTGCACGCCGGGAATGCGCTGGATCGCCTCGGCGATGTTCTCGGCCGGGAACTTGCCGATGTCTTCGGAAGAGATGCCGTCGGTCATGCGCGCATCTTCGCGCTTGTTGTCCAGCGCGGTGATCAGGCTCTTCTGATAGGAGCTGGTGACGGTGACCGTGTCGAGCTGGGAGATCGCATCGGATGCGGGCGCTTGCTGCGCCTGCGCTCCGGCACTGAGCAGGCCGAACGCGATGGCGCTGGCGAGGACGGACATGGAACAACAGTGCGGACGGGAGCGGGCGGCATGTGGCATTGGGCTAATCCTGGTTGATGGCTGGTCGGCACGGCACGTCTGACATCCAGCGGCAGCGATCGGCAGGCAGCACCCTCCATTGCGCCCGACGCGACGCGCAGGGCGATGCCGTCCGTGCGGGCACGGAGTCGATGGAACGTGCTGTCTGTTGCTGCGCCTCGTGTTGCGGAAGGCGCGTCCCCGTCCCTACCCCGGAGCGGGCGATTGCATGCTGCTGGCTGATCGACCCGAATTGGCAAAGACCAATTCCAGGCGCCTCGATTCTTATGGTCTTAGAAAGATTGTGTCAACGCCGCAATACGCACAATCGGCAAATGGCGTCTGGACTTGTCGTGGATTTCGAAAAATATCATTTATTATCAGAAACTTGAAGATTTAAAATATTTTGTATGGGTTCAATTTCACGTATCGTTGTCACGATACCTATGACGCACCAATTCTACGAATGAGACCAATTTTGTGCGTCGCGACATGATTGCGCCGCGTTCTCATTTGCGCGCCGCCACCGCCGCCCCGGCGTTCCGCATAACCCGTTGATGCAGCTGTCTTTCAGCGTTTCCAGGCGACCGCGGCCAAGCGCAGGCCTGGGTGACGCAGCGCGAAACCAGCACCAGACAAATTTCCCGGACAAGACTTGACATCGTTGTCATAGCCTCGTAAGAATCGGCACACACGGGGGTGGGGCCGCGCATACGCGGCGCAAAAGCGGGGCATGGGAGGCATGTGATCGCAATGGTCCGTACGCACGAATCGTGTGCCGCACTCGGCACGCCGTTGCAACACCCGACGCCGTTGCGCGCCCTGTGCGCCATCGGGGTCGGCGCGCCGGTACTGGTGCACGCCGCAGCGGCCGGCATCGCCCTAGCCAGCGCCACCCCGCCGCATCCGCATTGTTTCCAGCTCGACAGCTCGACGCACCGCGTCCCGTACCACGGCAGAACGCTGCGCCTGGCATTGCACGCATAAGCGAAAGAACCGGCCGCCCTCGGGCGGGAGATTGCAGCCAGCCACACCCCGCATCACCGCACGCAGCAGCACAGCAGGCATCAGCACAGCAGGCAGTAAGGCAACAGGCAGAGCCGGCACGCAGCGCAACGCTCGCGCGCCGCGTCGACCCATTGAATGATGAGGAGAGACATCATGCAATACCGCCATTCCGTCTTGTCCGCAGCAATCCTCGCCACCCTGGCCTTTTCCGCGCAGGCGCAGCAAGCCGGTGGCGACGCCACCGACCTGGACGCGGTCCAGGTCTTGGGCATCCGCGCCAGCCTGGAAAAATCGCTGGACACCAAGCGCAACAACGTCACCGTGTCCGAAGCGATCACCGCCGAGGACATCGGCAAGTTCCCCAGCACCAACGTCGCCGAAGCGTTCGCGCAGATTCCCGGCGTCACCATCGACCGCCGCTTCGGCCAGGGCGAACGGGTCAGCATCGATGGCACCGACCCCAGCCTCAACCTGTCGTTCCTGGATGGCCACCCGGTGGCGCAGGCGATCTGGCTGTACGGCGAGCAGCCCAACCGCGGCTTCGACTACACCCTGCTGTCGCCGCAGATCCTGGGCCGGGCGGAGATCGTCAAATCCTCCGAGGCACGGCTGGTCGAAGGCAGCCTCGGCGGCACCGTGCTGATGCACAGCCGGCAGCCGCTGGACCTGAAGGCCAACGAGATCGCCGGCTCGGTCGGCTACAGCTACAGCCAGCAGGCCAGCGAGGGCAAACCCAATGCCTCGCTGCTGTACAGCTGGAAGAACCCGCAGCAGACCTTCGGCATCGCGGTGTCCGCGCAGCACTACGAGGAGCGCGTCGATCGTCAGGGCATGGAGGTGTTCGGCTACGCCAAGGCCGCGACCTTCGGCAACGCCGGCGGCGTGCCGGCCGATGCCGACGTGCCCAACTCGGTCAACGCGGCCTGGTTCCAGCAGGACCGCAAGCGCGACAGCGCCGTGGTCAATCTGCAGCTCAAGCCCAGCGATGCGCTGGAGTTCAACCTCAGCGGCCTGTACATCAAGGAGAACTTCGACAACTACAACCAGTCGATGTACAGCTTCCTGACCTGGAACCAGGGCACCATCGACGCGGTGGACGCGCTCGGCAGCGTGCGCAACGGCGTGGTCGGCAGCGGCCATTCCGGCGCCAACGCCAATGCCGGCGGCGGCACGGTGATCTACGACAACAACGTGCGCCAATCGGAAGTCGTCACCAAGGGCATCGACCTGCGCGGCGCGTTCCGCGGCGAAGGCTGGGGCGTGAGCGGCCAGATTGGCCAGAGCAAGTCGGACAACAAGGACCTGTCGCAATACTTCATCGAGCCGTTCTACAACGGCGGCTTCAGCTGGGACCTGCAGCGCGGCATCCGCTTCGACGATGCGGCCGGCGCGCGCGATCCGGCCAACTGGGGTTCGGCCGGCGGCTGGTTCGGCAACAACGGCATCTTCGCCACGCACAGCAAGGACCGCTACGGGCAACTGGATTTCAACCTGCAGTTCGACAGCGTGTTCAACCAGTTGCTGTTCGGCGTGCGCCAGGGCAAGCACGACGAAGACTTCACCTTGAACGTGTACGGCGGCGTCACCCCCGGCACCCTGGCCGACGTGGGCACGATCGGCCTGACCGACATCCAGGGCTTCTATCCCGACCAGGGCCGGCATGTGCAGGCCGGCCGCGGCAACGTCATCGACTGGATCCGCAACAGCCCGGTGGACTACGCCAATCCCGACCCGGCCAGCTACCTCAACAACAGCTGGGCACTGCAGCAGACCAACAACGCCGCCTACGTGCAGCTGAATTTCTCCAACGGCGGCCTGCGCGGCAACCTCGGCGTGCGCTACGTGGATTCCAAGACCGAAGGCAGCGGCTTCGTCTACAGCGGCACGCCGACGCTGGACGACTTGGACAGCAAATGGCAGACCCGCACCCGCAAGGAACACTTCCTGCTGCCGTCGTTGAACCTGGCCTACGACACCGACACCGACTGGGTGTTCCGCTTCGCCGCGGGCAAGGTGATCGCCTGGGCGCCGTACAACCAGATGGTCAACAACACCTTCTTGAACGACACCACGCTCACCGGCAGCGGCGGCAATGCGGCGCTGTCGCCGTACGAATCGTGGAACTTCAACCTGTCGGCCGAGTACTACTTCGCGCAGCAGGCGGTGGTGGCGTGGTCGCTGTTCTACAAGAAGATCGACAACTACATCGACACTTCGGCCACGATCGAGCGCCAATACAATTCGATCCGCGACACCTCGCCGCAGACCTGGGCGCAGATGCTGGGCAGCAACGGCTGCAGCGCCGACGGCTATTGCAACTACAGCATCCAGCGCCCGCGCAACGCCGGCGACGGCAAGGTCAAGGGCTTCACCCTCGCCTACCAGCAGCCGTTCGGCAGCAGCGGCTTCGGCCTCACCGCCAACTACACCTATGCCAACGGCGAGAACAACACCGGCGACCGCCTGCCCTACCAGTCGCGCAACAGCGTGGCCTTCAGCCCTTACTACGAGAAGGGGCCGTGGAACGCGCGCGTCAGCCTGAACTGGCGCGACAGCTACCTGGCCGGCGGCTACGTCGCCGGCGCCGCGCCGGCCAGTGTCGACGACTACACCGACCTGGGCGCGAGCATCGGCTATGCGATCAGCGACCAGTGGTCGCTGCAGGTGGACGCGCAGAACCTGCTGGACGAGGAGTACTTCCAGTACCTGGGCGACAAGGATCACCCGGCCGGGCGCTACAAGAACGGCCGCCGCTACATGGCCACCGTGCACTTCAAGTTCTGAGCGCGACTGCGCGGTCGGCCGCAGCCGAACCGCGCTTCCTGTAGGAGCGGCTTCAGCCGCGACAGCGCAGAGCGTCACAAGTGCTCCACGCTGCCGGTCGCGGCTGAAGCCGCTCCTACAGTGCATTTGGCAGGCTGCCCGGCGCCCCTCCCGCGGCGCCGCTATCCGTCACGACGCGACGCGCCAGTCCGCGCCACGCCGCCATTCACTTCGCGAACTGCACGTGCCCCTCGACGAAGTACACGCCCTTGTCGCCCTGGCTCGGCAACGCCGACAGCGTGTCGGTCACCACCTGGCCGCGGATATCGGTGAGGCGGATCTCCAGCAATTGCGCGCCCATCTGCTCGCCGACGAAATGGTTGTACGGCATCTTCGGCAGGCTGACCCAGGCGCCGTTCTTCTTGTATTCGAACTTGACCACCGGATACAGGTGATTGCGCACCTGGATCGCGGCCCAGTACTGCGAACTGCCTTCCTTGATCCGGTACACCACGTTGCCGTCGATCGGCGCGGCGACCACCTTCCAGCTGATCGGGATATGCCCGGCACCAATGTCCCCGATCGCGGCGAAGGCATTGGGCGACAGGTCCAGGCCGCAATCGCCGCCCTCCGGATACAGGTCGGTGACGTAGACCGTGGCGGTGCCGCGCGGCCCCTGCACCTGCAGGTAGGCACCAGCCAGCGCGGCGGGAATGCCGCCGTAGTTCATCTGCGTCGGATTCAGCGCGGTGATCATCGCATCGGCTGGAATCGGATCCAGCAGCACGGCGCCGCCGGAGTAGCCGGAACCGGTATAGGTGGCCGTGCCGTTGCAGATCCCGTCCCAGGCGGCAGCGGCGGGGGCGGCGATGGCGGCCAGGCACAGCCCGGCGAACAGGGTGGTGCTGCGCAAGGCGCGGGCGCGACGTGTCGGCATGGGATTCTCCTCGGCGAAGGCGGCGCCGGCCGCTGGCGTGCCGCCACCGGCCATGCGCCAGGTGCGCGGTGCGCCGCGCATCGGCCCGGGCACTGCGCGGGCCGACGCACTCTATGCCAGGCGCCGCGCGCACACCGGCACCGCCACCGGGGAAACTGCATCTTGGCCGATGGCGTAGACCGCGGCGCCGGGCCGACGTCACCGCGCGCGCGAAACACGCCCGGGCATCAGCCGCGGCGGCGCCGCCCCGCGCCGGTTTCCAACCGCCACAGCAGGTCGCGCAGCGGGGTGAGCGCGGTGGCCATCCCTGCCGCCACACCCAGCGCATCGGCCAGCGCATCGAACGGATCGGCCGAGCGCGTGGTGGTCCATGCGCCCTGCGCGAACTCGATACCGATGCCGAGCAGCAGCAGGCCCAGCGCCGCCCAACGCCAGGCGCGCGGCCCGGCGTAGATCTGCACCGCACCGGCCGCGAGCAGCAGGTAGGCGGTGAAATGCTCGGCCTTGTCGGTGTCCGGCAGATCGGACAGCTGCGGCGGGTGCGGCATCATGCACACATAGATCAGCACCAGCACACCCAGCCACCACAGCCCCAGCCACAGCCAGGGCCGGCGGAACGCGCGGATCGCCGCCATCACAGCCGCCAGGTCAGGTCACCGACCAGGAACGCCGGCGCCAGCGACACATCGCGTTCGAAGCCCATCACCTGGAAGCGCTCGCCCATCTCGCTGGGCAGGGTCAGCCGCTTCACCTGCTCGCGCAGGCGCAGGCGGCCGCGTTCGTCGCTGCGCGCCTCGGCCTCGGCCAGCAGCGCATCCAGGCCGTTGCCGAGCAGGAAGCTGGCCTGGGTGCAGTAGCCGCCCAGTTCGAACCCTGCGCCGGTGCCGGCCTCGGCCAGCGCGGTGAAGTCTACCGACGCGGTCAGGTCCTGCAGGCCCGGCCACAGATAGGGATCGGCATGGGTGCGGTGCCGGTAGAACGCGCGCAGGGTGCCATCGTCGCGCTGCGGCAGGTAGAACTCGCCGCGCGGGTAACCGTAGTCGACGAACAGCATCGCGCCGCTGCGCAGGCCGCCGGCCACCGCCTGGATCCAGTACGGCAGCTGCGGCAGCAGTTCGGAGCGGTAGCCGTCGGCGAACGGCGTTTCCAGATAGCGTTCGACATGCCGCACCGCCGCCGCCAGCAGCGGATCGGCCGGCTGCTCGCCGCGGCGGAAGCGGCCTTCGCCGTCCAGGGTCACGGTTTCCTCGAACACCTCGCCATCGCGCAGGGTGAAGCGCGGCGTCGGCAGCGCATCGACCACCTCGTTGGCGAACAGCACGCCGTTCCAGTCGTCCTCGAACGGCCGGTCCAGCCACTCCACCAGGTCGAACACTGGCGGGATCAGCGCGCGCTGCAGCCGCTCGCGCTGGCGTTCGCGCAGGTCGGCACTGGGCTCGAGGATGGCGTAGCGCTCGGGCAGCGCGTCCAGCGCCAGCAGGCGCTTGAGCATCACCTCGGCGAACGCGCCGCTGCCGCCGCCCACTTCCAGCATCCGCGCCTGCGGCCCGAGCTGCTGCAGCACCGGCGCCAGCGCGTTGGAAACGGTGGCGGCGAACAGCGGCCCCAGCTCCGGCGCCGTGACGAAGTCGCCGTCCTCGCCGAACTTGCTGCTGCCGGCGCTGTAGTAGCCCAGGCCCGGCGCGTACAGCGCCAGCTCCATGAAGCGCGAGAACGGAATCGCGCCGCCACCGGCGGCGATCTCGGCGCGCAGATGCGCGGCCAGGCGATCACTGTGGGCGAGCGCGTCGGCGTCGGGGGTGGGAAAGTCGATAGGCATGCGGCGCTGGATTGCGTGGACAATGCACAGCATAGCCGAGCGTGGAATGCACACATGACCGAAACCAAAGTCGCCCTGATCACCGGCAGCGCGCGCCGCATCGGCGCCGGCATCGCGCGGCACCTGCACGCGGCCGGCTATCGCGTGGCGTTGCACGCGCACACCTCGCAGGCCGAGCTGCAGGCGCTGGCCGAGGAACTGGAAGCCACGCGCGCCGGCAGCACCCTGACCCTGCACGCCGACCTGCGCGACGCCGCGCAATTGCCGGCATTGGTGGACCAATGCGTGCAACGTTTCGGCCGGCTCGATGCGCTGGTCAACAACGCCTCCAACTTCTACCCGACCCCGCTGGCCGAGGCCACGCCGGCGCAATGGGACGACCTGTTCGCGGTCAACGCGCGCGCGCCGCTGTTCCTGGCCCAGGCCGCGGCCGCGCAACTGCGCGAACACCGCGGCGCGATCGTCAACATCACCGACCTGCATGCCGAACAGCCGCTGCGCGCGCATCCGCTGTACAGCGCGGCGAAGGCGGCGCTGGCGATGCTGACCCGTTCGCTGGCGCTGGAGCTGGCGCCGCAGGTGCGGGTGAACGCGATCGCCCCGGGCGCGATCCTGTGGCCGGAAACCGGCAAGGACAGCGCCGCGCAGCAAGCCTTGCTGGCGCGCACGCCGCTGGCGCGGATCGGCCAGATCGAAGAGATCGCCGAGGCGGTGCGCTGGCTGCTCGATGACGCCGGCTTCGTCACCGGGCAGACGCTGCGGGTGGACGGGGGCCGAGGCCTTTCTTGAAGGCTGGGAATGGGGAATAGGCAAGCGCGCCTGGGCCAGTCGTTGCTGGGAACCACTGCTTACCGCGCCATGACAGCCTGAAGACCGACCCGGCGTCCGCCTTTACCGATTCCCTATTCCCGATTCCCCATTCCCGGCTTCATAAAGCTCCACCACCTCGAACGCCTCCCCGAACTGCGCGTGCGCCTGCCACAGCGCGCCCAGGCTGCGGCCGCTGAGCGGGTCGACGAAGTCGGCGGCGATATCGGCCAGCGGCTTGAGCACGAAGGCGTGGCGCAGTTCCGGGCGCGGGATGCGCAGGTGGCCAGGGCCTTCGACGATGCGGTCGCCGTAGAACACCACGTCGATATCCAGGGTGCGGTCGCTGAAACGCGGGCCGCTGCGGTCGCGCCCATGCGCGTCTTCCAGCGCATGCAGCCAGGCATCCAGCACTTCCAGCTCCCACTCGGTCTGCAACGACACGGCATTGTTCAGGAACGGCGGGCCGTCGAATCCGACCGCCGGGGTGCGGTAGGTCGGGGATACCGCGATCGGGCCGAAACGCTGCCGCAGCGCACCTATCGCGGCAGGCAGATGCTGTTGCGGGCGCAGATTGCTGCCCAGGCTGAGGAGCACGGTGGTCATGGGATATTCGCGCATGCCGCGGCCGCGACCGTCAACGGGTAGCCAAGCCCGTCCCCCCCGCATAGAATCGAAACGCATTGAACTCCGGCAGCGACATGACTTATTGCGTAGGCATCGAAGTGGACGAAGGCCTGGTCTTCGCCGCAGACACGCGCACCAACGCCTCGCTGGACGACGTCCGCGTGCATCGCAAGCTGCATGTGTTCGAGTATCCGGGGCAGGCGGTGTTCGTGCTGATGTCGGCCGGCAACCTGGCCACCACCCAGTTGGCGATCTCCAAGCTGCAACGCGATGCGGACGATCCGGACGCACCGCGCAGCCTGCGCTCGTTCAAGCACCTGTTCGAGGTCGCCGAGTACGTCGGCGAGGTGCTGGTCTCCAGCCAGGTCAAGCTCTCCGACCAGTCCCAGCACAGCGGCGTCAGCGTGCAGTCCACCCTGATCCTGGGCGGGCAGATCGCCGGCGAGCGGCCCGGGCTGTACATGATCTACCCGCTGGGCAACGCCATCGCCACCTCGCCGGAGACGCCGTACCTGCAGATCGGCGAGTCCAAGTACGGCAAGCCGATCCTGGACCGCATCATCCGCCCGGAGATGCAGTTGGAAGACGCCGCGCGCACCGCGCTGGTGTCGCTGGACTCCACCATCCGTTCCAACCTGTCGGTCGGCATGCCGATCGACCTGGCGGTGATCCGCCGCAACGACCTGCGCGTCACCGAGCGCCTGCGCCTGGAAGCGGACACCCCGCTGTATTCGGAAATCCACGACACCTGGTCGCGCAAGCTGGAAAACGCGGTGCGTACCCTGCCGCGCTTCCCGTGGGAGCCGGCGCTGACCACCGAAAGCGACGCCGACACCCGCGGCACCCTGCCGCCGCTGCCGCCACGCCGCGTGCCGGCCCGGCGCGACCCGGAAGACCAGTCGTCGCAGCAGTGAAGCCGGGATTGGGGATTCGGGATTGGGGATTCGCTGTGAAGCAGGGATTCGGGATTTAGGGATTGGGGATTCGCAAAAGCGCATCCAGGCTCTGATCGCCCGCGCTGAAGCGCTCTACTGTCCGTGCAACGGCGTTGCCTTTGCTGTTGCCTGAAACGAATCCCGAATCCCAATCCCGAATCCCGGCCTCTCAGCCACTCTCCAACGCATGCGCCACCGCGCGGAACACGCGCTGCATCTCCAGCGGCTTGCGCAGGACGTGCACGGCGATGTCGCGCGGGAAGTGATCGCGCTGCAGGGCGGTGCCGGCATCCTCGAGCACGATCGCCGGGCCGTGGTAGTCCAGATCCTGCAGCGCCAGCAGCAGGCTCACCGCCGACAGCAGGATGATGTCGCTGTCCACGATCAGCAGATCCGGCATGCCGCGTTCGCGCACTTCGCGCAGCGCCGCGGCGCCGTCGGAGGCCAGTTGCGGCTGGTAGCCCTGGCTGGACAAGGCGTTGCCGAGCAGCGACAG
Source organism: Xanthomonas sp. GW (assembly GCF_014236815.1). Classification (NCBI taxonomy): domain Bacteria; kingdom Pseudomonadati; phylum Pseudomonadota; class Gammaproteobacteria; order Lysobacterales; family Lysobacteraceae; genus Xanthomonas; species Xanthomonas sp. GW. The sequence goes on along the minus strand of NZ_CP051189.1, from coordinate 938,516 downwards.
GCGCGTGGCCTCGCCGTCCACCAGCAACACGCGCTGGCCCCTGCCCATCGGCATCGCCGGCTCCGGCTCGGCCGAGGGTGCGTGACCGCGCAGCGGGATCAGCAGTTCGAAGCAGGTGCCCACGCCCGGCGTGCTGTCCACGCCGATGCTGCCGCCGTAGCTTTCGACGATGCGCTTGCACGAGATCAGGCCCAGGCCGGTGCCGTCGGGCTTGGTTGTGAAGAACGGACTGAACAGCTGCGCCTGTGTGTCCGCGTCCATGCCCACGCCGGTGTCGCGGACCAGGATCCGCACCCGCTCGCTGCCGTCGGCGCCGATCGCCGGCGCCGCCGAAATGGCCAGCGTGCCGCCATCGGGCATCGCCTGGATCGCGTTCAGGCCTAGGTTGAGCAGGCACTGCTGCAGCTCGGTGTAGTTGGCCTCGATCGACAGCTCGGCGTCGGCCACCTCCACCTGCAGGCCGACCCGCTCGGGCAGGCTGCTCTTGAGCAGCATCTGCACCGCCTGGAACAGGCCGGCGATGGACACCCGCTCGCTGGGCGTGCGCGAGCCGCGCACGAACGACAGCATCGACTCGGCCATCTCGTGGCCGCGCCGGCCGCACTCGGCGATGACTTCGGCCAGATGCCGCAGCTGCGGGTCGTCGCTGCGTCCGATCATCAACTCCGGCACGATCAGCAGCGGCTGCAGGATGTTGCGCAGGTCGTGGCTCAGGCCGGCGGCGAGCATGGCCAGGCTCTCCAGCCGCTGCGCGCGCATCAGTTCGCCCTCGACCCGCTGCCGCTCGCGCTCGGTGCGCGCCTCGCGGATCGCGCGCGCCACCGCCGACGGCAACCGGGTCGGGTTGTGCTTGATGATGTAGTCGTTGGCGCCGTCGCGCAGCGCCTCCACCGCGGTCTCCTCGCCGATCGTGCCGGAGACGAAGATGAAGGGCACCGAGGTGCTGTGCTCGCGCAGCACGCGCAGCGCCTGGTGTCCGGAGAAGCCCGGCATGCTCAGGTCCGACAGCACGATGTCCGGCGCGAACTCGCGCAGCGCGACGCGCAGCGCGGACTCGCCTTCCACCCGCCGGAAGGTCGCCTCCAGGCCGGCCTCCAGCAACTGGTCGGACAGCAGCTCGGCGTCTTCCGGGGAATCCTCGACCATGAGGATCCGGATCGGTCCGAGCTTGGTGCCGGTCGTAGGCATAGGCGCTTACTCTTTGTCCGGCGCCTGGTTGATCACCGCCCAGAACGTGCCCAGCGTCTTCACCGCAGTGAAGAACTGGTCCACGTCCACCGGCTTGACCACGTAGGCGTTGACGCCCAGATCCCAGCTGCGGGCCAGGTCGCTTTCCTCGCGCGAGGACGACAGGATCACCACCGGCAGGCGCTTGAGCGATTCGTCGGTGCGCACCAGCTTCAGCACTTCCAGCCCGTCCATGCGCGGCATCTTGATGTCCAGCAACAGCACCGCCGGCAGGCCTTCCTCGCGGTCGGCGTAGGCGCCGCGGCGCAGCAGGTAGTCCATCGCCTCCACGCCGTCTTCGACATGCACGATGGGATTGGCCAGGCGCGCGTCGCGCAGCGCATCGACCGCCATTTCGGCATCGGCGGGGCTGTCTTCGGCAAGCAGGATGGTGCGGATGGCGGTCATGCGGTCAACTCGTTGGTAGGCGCTTCGAGCGCGGGAGGTAAGACGAAGTGGAAGGTCGCGCCCTGGTCCGGCGTCGCATCGGCCCAGATATGGCCGCCGTGGCGGGTGAGCACGCGGCGCACGCTGGCCAGGCCGATGCCTGTACCGGTGTACTCGCTGGCCTTGTGCAGGCGCTGGAACACGCCGAACAGCTTGGCCGCGTAGGCCATGTCGAAACCGGCGCCGTTGTCGCGCACAGTGAAGTGGTGGTTGCCGTCGGCTTGCAGCTGATAGCCGACCTCGATCACCGCGACCTCGCGCTTGGCGCTGTACTTGACCGCATTGCCGAGCAGGTTCAACCACAGCTGGCGCATCATGTTCTCGTCGGCGACCAGGATCGGCAGCGGCGCGACGCTCCACTCGATGCGGTGGCCGCTGCCGGCATGATCGGACTGGAAGTTGGCGTCCAGCACCGAACGCGTCTCCGCCACCAGCGACTGCATGTCTACCGCCTGCAGGCGCAGCGCGCTGCGGCCCAGCCGCGAGTAGACCAGCAGGTCGTCGATCAGCGAGGCCATGCGCCGCGCCGAGGTGCCGATCACTTCCAGATAATGGCGGCTCTTCTCGTCGGCGTCGTCGCCGAGGTGGCGTGCCAGCTTGTCGGCGAAGCCGGCGACATGGCGCAGCGGCGCGCGCAGGTCGTGCGAGACCGAATAGCTGAAGGCCTCCAGTTCGCGATTGACCTCCGAGACCTGCTCCACCTTGCCCTCGAGCTGCCGGTTGAGCATCTGGATACGCTGCTGCGAGGCCTTCTGCAGGCTGATGTCGCTGACCGTCATCAGCACCACTTCGTCCTCGCTGTCCGGCAGCGGCATGCGCCGCGCGTTGAGCAGCATGGTCCGCCCGACGCCGTCGGCGCCGGCCTGTTCGTGTTCGAAATCCCACAGCTCGCGCCCGCGCAGCAGCACGTCGGCCAGGCGCTGGCGCACGAGGGGATCCTCCCAGACACCGTCGCCGACATCGGCCAGCATCTTCGTCGGACGCTCCGGGTCCAGCCCGTACAGCTCGCCGAAAGCGGCGTTGTGCATCAGCATGCGCTGCTCGCTGTCGAGCAGCACGATCGGCTCGCGCACCGTCTGCAGCACCGCGGCGGCGCGGGCATTGGCGCGCAGCATGTGCCGCTCCGCGTCCAGGCGCCGGCCGATCTGCCGCTGCAGCAGCCAGATCACCAGGCCCAGCAGCAGCAACTGCACCGCCAGCGACACCCAGCTGATCGCCGAGGCCAGCATGCGCCGCTGGTCGGCGTCGGCGGTGCGCTCGGCCAGCAGCGCATCCTCGCGCTTCTGCAGTTCGGCGACCAGGCCGCGGATCGGGTTGTCCGCGGTCATCTCCTGGATCAAGGCGCGGATCCGTTCCGGGTCGCGGTTCTCGGCGATGCGCGCCGCCAGCAGGCTGCGCCGTTCCAGGGTGCTCTGCAGGCGGCCGATGCGCACCTGCTGGTCGGGGTTGTCGCGGGTCAGTTCGACCAGGCGCGCGATGGTCGGGGTGATCGCCGCGCGCGCTCCGCTGAAACGGGCACGCAGGATCGGCGAGTCGACATCGTGCGACATCGCCATCGCCGCCGACTCCATGTCGCGCATGTCCGCCTCCAACCTGCTGAGCGCCGCCGTGACCTCCTGGCTATGGCTGACCCAATCGGCCGCACGCAAGGTGCTTTCGCTCATCTGCCGCAACAGCAACGAGGGCAGGATCACGATCAGGACCACCGCCAGCACCAGCAGCGGCAAACGCCAGCGGTCCCAGGCGTCATGTTTGGCGGTGATCTGCATACCTGTTCTTTGAAGATTGAAGACGGCAGCGACAGCGGGGCGGCATTGTCGCCGATCCCCGCGAGCGCACGATGAATTATTCAGGCTTCGCGCAAGCTCCCCATCGCGGCGCCTGAATGCGACTTTATCTTAACGATTGGGGACAAAGAAATGGGCGGCTGTGCGCCGCCCATCGGTTCAGGCCATTCGACCGTACCCCGGATCAGCGCGCCGACGCCCGGACCATGCGGGCAGCGGCGTCGTGCGCCGCGCCGATCAGCGTCCACGACGACATCCCTGCGCGTACCAGCAGGAAATCGGCATGGCTGTGCAGGCGCGCGCGCTCGCCGGCGGTCAGGTCCTTGTCCAGGTCCTGCATCAGTCTGGCGAAGGCGCGCCAGAACCCGGCATCGTCGTGGAAGGTGACCAGCAGCATGCCCAGCTTCGATTCGAGCTGGCGCATCGCCAGGAGCAGGGAGGACGGTCGCGGCGGCGCGTCTGTCGAGGAGAGCGCCGTATCCACCGCGTCGAGCGGCGCGGGTTGCGTGGCCGCGTGGCTTGGCGCGGCTGGAGAGTAAGCATCCAACATGGCAATTCGCCTGGTAGCTAACGTGGCTTGATGATGACTGAACGTGCGTCAATGCAATGCGAAGCGCGGCGACACGCCGCGTGATGCTCCCGGCACGCGAGTGCGTCGCCCAAAAAAAACGCACTCCGAAGAGTGCGTCGTAGTGCGGTGGTGGGGCGCGCCTCGTCGCGCGCCCCACCACCGTCACCGATGGCGTGACTTAGTGCTTGGCTGCGCCAGTCACTTTCAGGCCGGTCGAGTCGACCTTCTTGACCCCGTCGATCATCTTGGCGACCGACACGGCCTTGTCGTGCTGCGCCTTGCTTCCGACCGCACCGGACAGCTTGACCGTGCCATTGAGCGTCTCGACCTTGATGTCGGTGCCGGAGACGTCCTTGGTGGCGAGCAGATCGGCCTTCACCTTGGTGGTGATCCAGGTGTCGGTGACCGGCTCCTTGGATTCGTGCTTCATGCCGTCGTTGTGGGCCATGGCGGCATGGTCCTTGTCGGCGGTGGTCGGCGGATCGACGGCGAGCGCCTGGCCGGCGGCCAGGGTCAGACCGAAAGCGAGTGCGGCGCTGAGCAGCGTGGGCGATGTGAACTTTTTCATGATGTCTTCCTCCGTTGAAGGTGTGGGGCGGAGTGTCTGCGCGGTGGCGTACAAGCGACGTGACCGGCAAATCGCGGCAGCGTGAAAGGCGTGCACGCCAGGTGAAGCACGCTGCAGGGATACTGTCTTCCCTTGGACTTACACCGCACGCCATGGATCAGACCTTCAATCTCGCCCTGCTCGGCTACGGTTTCGTCGGCCGCGTGTTCCATGCGCCATTGATCGCGCACACGCCGGGCCTGCGCCTGCACACCATCGTCTCCAGCCGCCACGACGAGGCAGCCGCGGCCTATCCGCAGGCGCACATCGTCGCCGACGCGCAGCAGGCCTTCGCCGATCCGCAGATCGATGCGGTAGTGGTGGCCACGCCGAACCAGACCCATGCGCCGCTGGCGCTGGCGGCACTAGCGCAGGGCAAGCACGTGCTGGTGGACAAGCCGTTCACCCTGGACGTGGACGAGGCACAGCAACTCATCGCGCGGGCGCAACGCGCCGGACGCATCGTCAGCGTGTTCCAGAACCGGCGCTGGGACGGCGATTTCCTCACCCTGCGCGCGCTGTTGGAAGCAGGCACGCTGGGCGAGGTCGCCGAGTTCCACTCGCACTTCGATCGCCATCGCCCGCAGGTCGGCAACCGCTGGCGCGAGCATGCGCTGCCCGGTTCCGGATTGTGGTTCGACCTGGGGCCGCACCTGCTCGACCAGACCCTGCAACTGTTCGGCCTGCCGGAGGCGATCCAGGTCGATCTGGCGCAGCAGCGCCATAGCGCACAGGCAACCGATTATTTCCACGCCGTGTTGCGCTACCCGCGGCTGCGTGCGGTGCTGCATGCCGGCTCGCTGGTCGCGGCGAACGGGCTGCGCTTCGCCGTGCACGGCGAGCGCGGCAGCTATCTCAAGCATGGCCTGGACACGCAGGAGGCGCAGTTGCGCGCCGGACTCACCCCGGCCGCGCCGCAGTGGGGCGAGGATCCGCTCGCCGGCCAGCTGACGCTGGTTGCCGACGACGGCAGTACCACCGCGCACGCGCTGCAGACGCAGCGCGGCGATTATCGTCACTGTTATGCCGGCTTTCGCGAGGCGATGGCCGGACGCGCGCCCGCGCCGGTGGATGCGGCGCAGGCGCTGGCGGTGATGCGCTTGCTCGAACTCGGCCAGCGCAGCGCCGCCGAAGGCCGCACGCTGGCGCTGGACTGAAACGCCTGTGCTTACCCGGCCGCGGTCCCGGACGGCGGCACGGCCGGCGTTTCGTGCTTGATCGCGTGCCCGCCGAACTGGTTGCGCATCGCCGACAACAGCTTGTCGGTGAACGAATCGTCGTCGCGCGAGCGCAGCCGTTCCAGCAGCGACAAGGTGATCACCGGCGCGGGAACGTTGAGGTCGATCGCCTCGGCCACCGTCCAGCGGCCTTCGCCGGAATCTTCGACATAGGGCGCGATCCCGGCCAAGGTGGGGTTGTCGCCCAGCGCATCCGAGCACAGGTCCAGCAGCCACGAGCGCACCACGCTGCCCTGGCGCCAGACCTCGGCGATCTGGTGCAGGTCCAGTTCGAATTCCTGTTTGCGCGCCATCAACGCGAAGCCTTCGGCATAGGCCTGCATCATTCCGTACTCGATGCCGTTGTGGACCATCTTGGTGAAGTGGCCGGCACCGCTGGGACCGACCCGGCCCCAGCCGGCATCGGCGGCCGGCGCCAGGGTGGCGAACAGCGGGTTAAGCCGGCTCACGGCCGCTTCGTCGCCGCCGATCATCAGGCTGTAGCCTTCCTTCAGGCCCCACACGCCGCCGCTGGTGCCGCAATCGACGTAGGCGATGCCATGCGCGGCCAACTCGGCGGCACGGCGCATCGAATCCTTGTAGTACGAATTGCCGCCGTCCACGACCACGTCGCCTGCGGTCAGCAGCGGCAGCAAGGCGGCCAGGGTGTCGTCGACGATCTTGCCGGACGGCACCATCAGCCACACCGCGCGCGGCGCCGGCAATGCCGCGACCAGCGCCGCCATCGAGTCCGCCGTCTCCACGCCGCGCTGCTGCGCCGCGCTGCGCGCCGCCTCGCCCAGGTCGAAACCGACCACGCGATGGCCGCCACGCACCAGCCGCTCGGCCATGTTCGCGCCCATCCGGCCCAAGCCTACAAGTCCCAGTTCCATGCGTCTGTCCTAGCTCGAAGTGAGGAGCATTAGGGTCGCACGAAGCGGCGCCGGCGGCGTGACGCGCAGCTAAGGAACGCGTCCGGATGAAGCGCCCTGCGCCGCTCGCGCACAGTCCTGCAATTGCTGGTCGCGCCAGCGCCGGTACAAGGTGGTATGCAGGTTGTGCAGGGTCAGGTCGATCGCGAACGGCGTGCGCGGATTGCGGTCCAGCAGGCGTGCCACGTGGTAACCGATCGGCTTGGTGCCCTTGGGATGCACGTATACGTCGAAGCCCCGGTAGAACGGATCATCGAGCAGCGTGTCGATCTGTGCCAGGACACTGCGTTGCGCCGGCGACAGCGTCGCGCGCAGCGTGGGGTCGCGTTCGAACAGCAGTTTCTCGAAGCGCTCGCGGCCGGGTCCGCGCAGCGCCTGCGCCAGTTCCCAGATGCGCCGGTTGCTGGCGTCGTAATGGGCGAAGCCGCCATGCCGGCGCAACGCCGCCGCCGCGTCGGCGCTGACCGCCACGACCACGAAGTTCTCCGCCTGGTTGTTGATGTCGTCCAGGTAGCGTCGCTCGAACACATGGGCGATGAAACCGGGCGCGCCGAGGAAGGCGGCGCCGCCGCGTTGCGCGGTCTTGGCCGCCTTGCCGTCGGCGAGGAACTCGCCGGCATGCGCGCCGAGCAGGATGCTGTCGGTGTCGTGCAGGGTGAGGAAGGTGCCGATCGACAGCTCCCCGGCGCTGAACGCGCGATCGAAGCCGGCATCGCCGTACAGCTCGCGCTGCGTGGCGAGCTGCGCGATCTGCCGGCCGACGCCGCACTCCGAGCGCACGTGGCCGCTGTAGAACGCCTCGATCGCGCGTGCATTGCCCTGCGCCGGACGATAGCCGCGGCCGAAGCTGCGGAAGCGCTGCCAGCCCTGCCGGCGCGCACCGCCCGGGCCGAATCCGATCCAGCCCAGTTGCAGCGCGCTGAAGCGGTAGCCGGGGTTGTCCTGCAACCGCGTCACCGCGCGCTGGGTGGCCGCGCCGAGCAACAGGAAATAGCCGCACTGCGTGGCCGGCGTCTCCAGCAGCGCGCGCAGCGCGTCGCGCCGTTGCGCCGGACTCCACTGCGCCGGCAACGCCGCCTGCAGGTCGCCGTGGGCCTGTGCGTCTGCCAGCGAGCTGCGTTCGCAGGGCGCGCCCGGCAGCAGCCACGGCTGCGCGGCCGGCGTGCTGTCGATGCGCCAGCCGAGCTGGCGCAGCAGCGCGGCAAGACAATCGGCGCTAGCCTGGTCGGCCGGCTCGGGCGGCGCGGCAAGCGCGCCGCCGCTGGCCAGTGCCAGCGCCAGCAGCAGGCGCGCGGCGAAACGGCATCGGCGCGGCGCTGGCGGGTTCGGAATGCTGACGGTCATGGCACGAGCATGGCAGATGCGAAACAGGAAAGCGGCGGGATGCATAGCCGCGCAGCAGCGCGCACATGCGGGTGCGCAGCGTGACGCGCGCGCGGTGCACGCGCCGCGAAACCGTGCGCCACGGCGATACGCATGGCGGCCAGCGGCAGGCGTATTCACTCGGCTGCCATGCCGGCCGGCCCTACACTGCCGCTCCCCCGCTCGTGGAAGCCTCGTCATGCATGTGCTCGTCACCGGCGGCACCGGATTCATCGGCCGCGCACTGTGCCCCGCTCTGCTCCAGGCCGGACACCAGGTCAGCGTGCTCAGCCGCGACGCGGCGCGCGCCACGCGGGCGCTGCCCGGCGTGCAGGCGCTGCAAGACCTGCAGGGTGCAGCGCCGGCGCACGCGGTGATCAATCTCGCCGGCGAACCGCTCAGCGACGGCCGCTGGAACGAGACCCGCAAGCGCCGCTTCCGCACCTCGCGCATCGGCACCACCCGCGCGCTGCTCGACTGGATCGCGCAACTGGACCCGGCGCAGCGTCCCGCCTGCCTGCTATCCGGCTCGGCGATCGGCTACTACGGCGACCGCGGCAACGACCTGCTCGACGAGCGCAGTCCGGCCGGCGCGGACTTCGCCGCGCACCTGTGCCGCGACTGGGAAACCGAGGCGTTGCGCGCGCAGGCGCTGGGCGTGCGCACCAGCCTGGTCCGCACCGGCGTGGTGCTCGGCCGCGACGGCGGCGCGTTGTCGCGGATGCTGCCGCCGTTCCGGCTCGGCCTGGGCGGACGCATGGGCGACGGCCGGCAATGGATGAGCTGGATCCATCGCGACGATCATGTCGGCCTGCTGCTGTGGCTGCTGCAGCACGGCGGCGAAGGCGCCTACAACGCCACCGCCCCGACCCCGGTGACCAATGCCGATTTCGCCCAGCAGCTCGGCCAGGCGCTGCACCGGCCGGCGCTGCTGCCGGCACCGGCCGCGGCGCTGCGCCTGGCCTTCGGCGAGATGTCCGATCTGTTGCTGGGCAGCCAGCGGGTGTTGCCGACCCGCGCGCAGCAGGAAGGCTACGTGTTTCGCTACCCGGAGCTGGGGGCGGCGCTGAGTGCCATCGTCGGCTAAGGCCAGCAACGCCGCAGCCTGCCTCTGTAGGAGCGGCTTCAGCCGCGACAGGGCCTTGCCGGATGATGTCTGTCGCGGCTGAAGCCGCTCCTACAGAAAAAGCGTGACATGGCCTGGCAAGCGCCTGCGAGCCGCGCGGCGGCATCCACTGACCTGTCCACACAAGTGCGTGGTTGCAACAACGCAAAACGCCCCGGCGGATGCTATCCGCCGGGGCGTTTTTGCTTGCTTGCCAAGTGCGCCGCGATGGCCGATCGCGGCGTAGCCTCAGTAGCGCTTGCAGACCGTCTCGACGCGGCGGTTGCCGTTGGCCTGCTGGCGCTGGCCCTGGATGTAGCGCCCGGTGGCGCCGCCGGCGACCGCGCCGCCGACCGTCGCCAGCTTCTTGCCGTCGCCCTTGCCAATCTGGTTGCCGAGCAGGCCGCCGATCGCCGCGCCGGCCACAGTGCCGCCGATGCGGTTGGGGTCGGTGTTGTTCTTCTGCACCGCGACCTTCTTGCAGTGCACGCGGGTGCCGTCGTTGAAGCGGCGTCCGGCGTCTTCCGGCCCGTAATGGCGCTGCGCCTGCGCAAGCGGCGCGGCAGCAGTGGCGATCGCGAGGATGCTGAGACACACGGCGGATTTGAAAGTATTCATGCTGGTTGCTCCTGGGTGGCGGAGCCGATGCCTGTTACAGGCATCGCACTCCCGACGGCGCCACCTTTGCACCGCGATTGCGAATGAATCGTGAAGCGAAATGCCGCTATTCAGCTTCCGTAGCCGTGGATGAACGCACGCCTCAGCGCGGCGTGGTGCCGTCGTTGACCGCGGGCGCGGCAGCAGGCGCGGGCGTAGCTTCCGCCACCGGCGTCGGTGGCACTGCTGCGGGTGCAGGTGCCGGCGGCGCTGCTGCCGGCGGCGGCGTCGGTGCAGGCGCCGGTACCGCAGCGGCCGGCTCGGGCTTGGGCGCTGCCGCCGGCGGCGGCTCCGGCGGTGCGGCCGGCTTGGCCTTGGGCAGGTACTGCGCCATGAGTTCGAAGAAGCGCTTGTAGAAATCGCCGTCCTGCACCGTGCTGCTGGCCACGCGCACCAGCGAGTCGTCGCTGCTGCCGACCGGTAGCGACACCGAGCCGAGCACGCCGACGCCGACGCTGGCCGAGGTCGCGCTCTTCTTCAGCGCATAGCGGTCCTGCAGCGCGCTGACGAACACCCAGGACTCGTCCTGGCCGTGCGCCACGCACGACACGCGCAGCTCCAGCTGCTCGTGCGAATCCTGGTTGGGCTGGAAGTTCTTGGTGCCTTCGACCGCATCGGCGGTGGCCTTGGCGACCACATAGCCCTGGCTCAGCAGCGCGCGCCGCGCCGACTCGCAGGCCTGGCCCGGCTGTACCGGATAGCTGCGCGAATAGGTGTTGTCGGAGTTGAAGGTCTCCTTCACCAGGTTGTCCTGCTTGCGGGCGAAGCAGCCGCTCAGGCCGATCGCGACCAGCACGAGCGCAGGAAAGGCGAGGACGTTGGACGAAGCGGACATGGCCGTGGACCGAAAGGAAGGAACCGGCCAAGGATAGCCGCAAGCGTGTCGAGGCGGCCTTGATGCCGCCGCCAGCGCTCATCCCGCGGTTAGCGAGCCCGGCGCCGGCTGCAGCGACAGGTCCACCCGCAGCAGGCCGCCACCGCGGTCGCGGCGTTCGGCGCGCAGGTAGTGGTAGGCGTCGAGCAGCGCCAGGGTCGGCGGCGCGGCCAGCGGTTCGCCCCACAGACTGAGCGCGAAGCCGCGCGCACGCAGCCAGTCCAGCAGCCGTTGCAGGTGGCCGAGGTCGCGCGGCAGCAGCAGGTCCACGTCACCGGGCGGGCACGCGGCCGCGCCGGGGTCGGCGAGCCAGGCCGGATAGCTGCCGTACACGGCGTAGGCGAACCCATCCGCGCACAGTGCTGCCAGCAGCTGTGCGCTGCCCGGCAGGTCGATCGGTTCGCGCCGCTTCTGGAAGATCAGCGCGTACTCGTGGCTGCGGTCGCTGCGCGTGTCGCCGCGCGCCAGCGACTGCGCGGTTTCGCGGGGATAACACAGCACGCGTTCGGCGCAGGGCACGAACAGGCTGCCCAGCACCCGCGCCAGGTCCCAGGCCTGCGGCACGTACACGCCGCCGACCTCCACGTTCTCGACCATCGCGATGCAGAAGCCGTCGTCGCGCAGGCTGCGGCGCACCGCATGGAACACCGCGCGCAGCCCGCCCAGATACGCCGCGTAGTCGGGGCTGGCATACAGCTGGCCCGGTGCCGTCGCGCCAGGCCAGTCGCAACCGAAGTACGGCACGTTGGTCAGGCACAGATCGACCGGCGTCTCCAGCGCGAGCTGCGGCAGCGCGCCGACCCGCACTTGCGCGCGCAGTCCGAGCCGCTGCAGGCGCTCGCGCGCCAGCGCCGCGCGCCCGGCATCGATCTCCAGGCCCAGTCCGCGTCGGCCCTCCAGTTCGGCGGCGAGCAAGGTGCTGCCGAAGCCGCAGAACGGATCCAGCACGCAGGCGTCCGGCGCACTGAACTGGCGCACGAACGGGCGCATCTGGCTGACCCAGCCGCAATCGCGCGCGCCCAGCGGATCGCGCCGGCACAGGTCGTCGGGCAGCCGGTGTTCGGGCGGATCCGGCGGCGGCGTCCACCAACTGCGGCTATCCATGCCGGGCCTGCCACAACAGGTCGCGATCCGGCTGCCAGCCCGCGCACAGCCGGCCGTCGGCGAAGAACACCAGCTTGTAGATGTCGCCGCTGTCGTGGCGCGCCTGCATGGCGGCGTAGTCGGAGGTTTCGAACACCACCTCCATGCCGTCGGCGGTGGCCATGCGCAGGTTCCAGAAGTAATAGCCCTCGGTGATCTGCAGCGGCCGCAACGTGCGCCACCACGGCGTGGCCATGCACGCGGCCACGACCTGCTCCACGCCGACCCGCGCCTGCGCCAGATAGCGCTGGGTGCCGCCGGCGCGGTAGCCGTCGCCGAGCCGCGAGAACTCGCGGAAGATCACCGTGCCCGCGCCGCATTCGCGCGCCCAGCGCAGATAGCCGGCGACGCCATCGGCATCGGCGATGCCGCCGTGCTGCAGGATGCACACCAGGCGCAGCGGCAGCGCGGCGGCGATGCGCTGCGCGGTGGCGACGAACACCTGCGCATTGGCGATCTCCTCGCCGTCGCGGAAGCGCATGATCGCGTCGTTGCCGGCCTGCTGCGGGTGGTGCCGCGACAACTCCACCCACGACAGCCCGAAGCGTTGCAGCGCGTCCAGCAGCGCATCGCCGCGACCGCGGGCGAAGCCGGCGCCGTTGCTGTACAGCACGCGCTGCTCGACCAGCAATCCATCGCGCTCGGCCTCGGCCAATGTCTGCAGCAGCTGCAGGAACCAGGCTTCGTCGTCGGTCATTTCCAGCCCCGACAGCGAGTGCGACAGCGGCAGCCCGGACAGCTGCGCCAATCCCTGCCGCAGCATCGCGAAATAGTCCGGCGGTGGCCGCAGGCTGGCCGCGGCGGTACCGCCGGCCTGCGGGCGCAGCGTCTCCGAACAGAAGCGGCAGCGCGCCGAACAGGGCCGCACCGATGCGTACGGGGTGAAGGTCACCGGCTGCGCGACGCGATAGTCGCGCCCGCCGATGCGCTGCACGCGCCAGCGCGCGGCATCGGCGGCGGCCGGCACCCGCCATTCCAGGTGCGGCATGCCGGCGCGCAGTGCGGCGAACAGCGGCGAGGCGCCGCTCAGCGGCGGCGCGAACTCCATGCTGGCGTCCATGCCGGCACCTACAGGCGCGCGGCGTTCGCGCGCTCGCGCACCTGCGCCAGGCTCCAGTCGTGCAGCAGGCGGCCGTTTTCCCACACCGTGACCATCGCATCGTCGTAGCCGGCAGGCCGCGCCAGTTCGTCCAGCGACGCGGCCGAGGCCGGCACCGGCTCGGTGCGGTAGCCGCCGTATTCGCGATGGCGCAGCAGGCTCATGCGGCCGCGCTTGCTGAGCTTGCCCTTGTCGGTGACCGGATCCTTGTAGACGTCGATCCACTTGCCGTCCACGCGCGCGGCCGAGCACTTCAGCGCGAACTTCTGGGTGTCGCGGTCCAGCCGCTGCAGCAGCGCGCCGCCCATGCCGAAGGCGACGTTGTCGGTGGCGTAGCCGGCGCTGGTGACGCGTTCCAGGATCGCGCGGATGCTGGTCGGGTTGACCCCGTCGCCCTGGATCACGCGCACGTGGTTGAGCACCTTGTAGCCCTTGCCGTTGACGCTGTGGCCGAAGGCCTCGTCGAGCAGTTCCAGGCACTGGTGCACCACCGCGACCGGGTCGCCGGAATCGGGGCGGATCACCACGGTGGCGCCGGAGGCGATCACTTCCTCGCGCAGCGTGGTGCCCCAGTGTTCGCGGATCGCGTGGAAGATGTCGTAGCTGTCCGACACCACCGCGACGATGCCGCCGGGCTTGCCGAACTGGGTGAGCATGTTGCGGTACGCATCCACTTCGCGCTCGCGGCCCCAACTGGTGATGGTGCTGTGCTCGGCAGCCGGGATCGAATAGCCGGCCATCGGCTCGTGGTAGTGCGCGCGCGCCAGCAACAGCCCGGACACGGTATCGGTGCCGAGGAAGTTGACCAGGTGCGCGGCGCCGCCGATCGCCGCCGACTCCAGGCTGGACACGCCGCGCGCGCCGAAGTCGTGCAGCTTGAACGGCAACTGCCCTTCCGGATCGTCGCTGGTGCGCTCCAGGAACTGGCGCAGGGTCTGCTTGGCGTGCCAGCTGACCGTGGCCACGGTGACCGGATACCAGATGCGCAGCAGCAGCGTTTCCAGGTACGAAGGCACCCAGTAGGCCTGCGCGTCGGTGGACTCGATGGTCATCAGCGCGTTGTGGGTCGGCACCACGCTGCCCTCGGGCACGGCGCGGATGCGGATCGGCAACTGCCCGCCGAGGCGGTCGACGATGTCGCGCCAGCCGGCCTCGTTGAACGGCACGCCGTGCGCGGCGAACAGGTCGCGCGCCTCGTCGACGTCGGCATGGGTGATGGCGCGGCCCAGCGCCTCCTTCAGGATCGACTGCAGACCGAAGAACACGGTGCGGTCGTAGACGCCGCCGCGCGATTCCACGTAGAAGAACGTGGCATCGGTGCCGGCCGGATATTGCAGCCAGTGGCTGGCCTTGTAGCTGTCGGTGTTGAGCAGCAGGTTGTTCAGGCATTGCATGACGGGAAGCTCCTTCGCGTCGGGGGAAGGCCAGCGGTCTGTCCGCCGGCCGAGAAAGCCGCGGTCAACCGCGGCCCAGGAAGAATTCGAGCAGGTGCAGGTGGTCTTCGAACAGTTTCGGGCCCATGCCCAGCACTTCGCTGACCGGAATCCAGCGCGCCTTGTCGGCATCGTCGCCACCGCGCACCTCGGGCAGTTCGCCGAAGGTGAATTCGAAGTGGAAGGCATGGGTGATGGTGCGCCCGCGCAGGCTGCGCTCGGGATGGTCGAACACGTGGCGGTTCTTCAGCGAGCCCTTCAGCACCGGCACCGGGATCTTCAGCCGGGTTTCCTCGCGCAACTCGCGCAGGCAGGCATCGAAGATGCTCTCGTGCTGGCCGACGAAGCCGCCCGGCAGCGCCCACAGGCCCTTGCCCGGCGCGGCGCGGCGTCGCACCAGCAATACGTGGCCCGAATGCACCACCACCGCGTCGGCGGTGACGAAGGTCGGCGGATACGGCGCCTCCTTCCAGGCCGCGCGGTACTGCTCGATGAACTGGTACTCGGCCAGCAGTTCCGCATACGACGGCGAGTTCTTGCGGAACGCCTCGAGCATGTCGAACACCGGCGCCGGCACGTTGCCGCGCAGCATCAGCAGCGCGCCGTGGAAATCGATGCTGCCGGCCTCGAACAGGTAGCGGCGCAGTTCGGTCGCCGACAGGGTTTCGGTGTGCTGCACGTCGACCAGCGGCCACTGCGGAAACTCGCGCAGGTAATAGCTGCTGGCGTCCTTGTCCATGCCGACCAGGCCGATGCGCGCCTCGGCGCCGCCGCCATCGGCACGCACCGCCTCGGCCACCGCCGACTGCACCGCGGCGATCCATTGGCTCTCGTTGTACAGGTGATCGCGCAAGGGGCGCAGGATCAGGCGCTCGCCGGCGCCCTCGAGCGCGGCCTGGATCATGACGCTGCGTTCGGCCACCGTCCACGGATTGCGGATGGTGCGCGGGGTCTCGGCCGAGCCGATCAGGAAGATGAGTTTCTGCGCACGCGCCAGGGCGTGGCGGGCAACGGCAGCGTGGCCGTTATGGAAGGGCTCGAAGCGCCCGATGAACACCAGGTAGTCGTATTCCATGAGCATCCCTCACGGTGATTGGAGTCGCCGCGGGTCTGTCCCTTGGCGTGGCGCAAATGCTACGCCGATGGGCGAAGGCGTCAAGTGCCGCGCGCGAGGCGCCGCTGTCGCCAGGCGTAGACACCCTGCGCCGCAGCGCGCGCGCCGCGCGCGATCGCGCTAGCCTCGCGCACGCCACGGCCAGCGCCGCAGGCGTCGCTTACCGGCACTCCATCATCGCGAGGAACCCATGAACGGATCGAGCAAGAGCATGTGCACGTGGCTGGCGCTGTTGCTGCTGGCCTGCCTGTGCGCGCCGGCAGCGGCGCAGAGTTTCGCCAAGGGCGCGGACGTGAGCTGGATCGACCAGCAGGAAAGCAGCGGCCGCGTGTTCCACAACGCCGCAGGCGCGAACGCCGATTTCTTCGCGTTGCTGAAGGGCAGCGGCGTCAACGCGGTGCGCTTGCGCGTCTGGGTCAATCCCAAGGACGGCTGGTGCGATGGCGCCGACGTGCTGAACATGGCCAAGCGGGCAAAGGCGCAGGGCATGCAGATCATGATCGACTTCCACTACAGCGACAGCTGGGCCGATCCCGGACAGCAGACCAAGCCGGCGGCGTGGAGCGGCGATGCGTTCTCCAAACTGGTCACCGACGTCTACGCGCACACCAGCGGCATCCTGTCGTACCTGAAGTCCAACGGCATCAGCGTGAGTTGGGTGCAGGTCGGCAACGAGATCAACAGCGGCATGCTGTGGCCGGATGGCAAGACTCCGAACTTCGGCAATCTCGCGCAGCTGATCAACAGCGGTTACAACGCCAGCAAGTCGGTGTTTCCCAACGCCAAGGTGGTCGTGCATCTGGCCAACGGCTACGACAACGCGACCTTCCGCTGGTTCTTCGACGGCCTCAAGTCCGCCGGCGGCAAGTGGGACGTGGTCGGCATGTCGCACTATCCCTCGAGCAGCGGCTGGCAAAGCGCGAACACGCAGATCGCCAGCAACATGCGCGACATGGTCGCACGCTACGGCGCGGACGTGATCGTCAGCGAAGTGGGCATGGACTGGCAGCAGGACGCGGCGACCCGCGCGATGCTGGCCGACCTGGTCGCCAAGACCCGCGCGGTCGGTGCGCATGGACTGGGCGTGTTCTATTGGGAGCCGGATGCGTATCCGGGCTGGCAGGGCTATACCAAGGGCGCGGTGAACAATAACGGGCAGCTCACCCAGGCGCTGTCGGCGTTCCAATAACGCACGCGGCGCCTGTCGCGCCGCTGCGCGCCGGGCGGGTTTCGCCGCGTGGTGTGCGCCAATGTGAGCGTCGTGGCGTTGCGTGCGCGACGCAGTCCGCGACTGGATGGCGGTCACATCGGCATGCCACCATTGGCGCGATCCCACCGCCGTCAGACTTGTCGCCATGTCCAAATTCTCGTTGTCACCGCGTTCGCTTGGGTTGCTGCTGTTGCTCGCGCTGGGCGCAGTGTTCGCCACGGCGCAGGCACGCGCGCCAGCGCACGACGCGCCAGCCACGCTCAAGGTGATGAGCTTCAACGTGCGCGTGCCGGTCGATACCGACGGCGACAAGCGTTGGGAGATCCGCCGCAGCGCGATGGCGGCGCTGATCCGCGCGCAGCATCCCGACGTATTCGGCACCCAGGAGCTGGTCAAGCTGCAGGCCGACTACCTGGCCGCGCAACTGCCCGACTACCGCTGGTTCGGGCGCAGCCGCGACGGCAGCGAGGACGGCGAGCGCATGGGCGTGTTCTACGACAGCCGCCGCCTGAAGCTGGTGGAATCGGGCGATTTCTGGCTGTCAGACACCCCGACGGTGGTCGGCAGCATCAGTTGGGGCCACCCGCTGCCGCGGATGGTGAACTGGGGGCTGTTCGAACGCATCGCCGACGGCCGTCGCTTCTACCTGTTCGACACCCACCTGCCGTACCGCGACGAAGACGAGGCCGCGCGCGCCAAGGGCGCCGCGCTGATCCTCGCGCGCGTGCAGGCCTTGCCGGCCGACGTGCCGGTGGTGATCACCGGCGACTTCAACACCGCGCCGGATTCGCCCACCTACCGCACGCTGGTGCCTGCGCTGGCCGACACGCGCAAGCAGGCGCCGCACGCGCAGGGACCGGAGGCGACGTTCCACGATTTCACCGGCCATCCCGACCGGCGCATCGACTGGATCCTGTCGCGCGGATTGCGCGCCACCCACTTCGCCACGCTCGATGCGCGGCCGCAGGGACATTGGCCGTCGGACCACTTCCCGGTGGAAGCCGAGTTCGCCTGGCCGCAGTGAGGTGCATCGACTGCGCGCGGGGACCTCATCCCGCGCCGGTAGTCGCTGCAGCGTCGGCGTGCGCGCACAGCCAGTCCAGCATCTGACGCACCGCCGGCGCCGGCGCCGGTGCGGGCCGCCACACGATCGACAACTGCCGCGCCGCCCACGGCTCCTGCAATGGCACCGCGACCAGCTGTTCGCGCACGCTGACCCGGGCCAGCGCGGCCTGCGGCAGGATCGCCACGCCGGCACCGCGTGCCAGCATCCGGCACAGCGGCTCGATGCCGTGCACGTGGGCGCGGATGCGCAGCTGGCCGCCTGCGCGCGCGGCCTGCGTGCGCAGGTGCCGCTGCAGCGCGCTGTCGTCGGCCAGGCCGAGGAATTCCGCCTGCCATAGCTGCGTCAGGCGCAGCTGCGGCGCGCGCGCCAGCGGATGCGTGACCGCCGCCACCAGCACCAGCCGATCCTGGCGGAATGCCTGCGCGTGCAGGCCGGACAGGTCGGCGTGGTCGGCGATCACCGCCAGGTCGGCACGCTCCTCGCGCACCGCATCGGCCGCAGCAGTGCTGCCCTGTTCGCGCAAGGCCAGGTCGATGCGCGGATGCGCGACCAGGAACTCGGCCAGCAGTTCGGGCAGCCATTCGTACAGCGCCGCGGTATTGGCCAGCAGCCGCACCGTGGCCTGGTTGGCGCCGGTGTGCTCCCCCAGTTCGGCGCGCATCGCCTCGGCCTGGCGCAGCAGCTGCCGTGCGTGCCGCAACAGCGCGGCGCCGGCCGCGGTCAGGCTCACGCCGCGGCGGCCGCGCGCGAACAGCGCCGCACCGGCCTGCAGTTCCAGCGCGCGGATGCGCGCGCTGGCCGCGGCCAACGACAACGCCGCGCGGTCGGCACCGGCGGTGATGCTGCCGGCCTCGGCCACCGCCACGAACAGCCGCAAGTCGATGAAATCCAGGTGCATCGCCGTTCCAGCCTTCGTCGTTGCCGAAGTCTGCCTGAAGCAATCGCGCATTGTCCGACGCCGCGGCACCGCCGATGCTGCAGACATGCAATCGCTCATCCCGCATCTGCTGCCGATCGCCGCGGTGTTCTGCCTGGCCGGCTTCGTCAAGGGCGTGGCCGGGACCGGCCTGCCAACGGTCGCCATGGGCTTGCTAGGGCTGTGGCTGGCGCCGCCCGAAGCGGCCGCGCTGCTGGTGCTGCCGTCGCTGCTGACCAATCTGCAGCAGGCCTGGGGCAAGGGCGCGGCGCCGCTGCTGCGGCGGCTGTGGCCGCTGCTGCTCACGATCGCGATCGGCACCTGGCTCAGCGCCGGCATCCTGATCGGCGCCGATCCGGCGCTGGCGCGCGGCGGACTCGGCGCCTTGCTGGCGCTGTACGCGCTGCTCGGCCTGAGCCGCTGGCAGGGCCGGCTGCCACCGCGGCACGAGCCCTGGGCAGGCCCGGCGGCCGGGTTGGCGACCGGCCTGCTGACCGGCGCCACCGGCGTGTTCGTGCTGCCGTCGTTGCCCTATCTGGTCGCGCTGGGCCTGCCGCGGGATACGCTGATGCGCGCATTGGGTTACTGCTTCTTCACCGCCACGCTGGCGCTGGCCATTGCCCTGACCTGGCACGGCGCGTTCGCGCGTGGCGCGCTCGGCCCTTCGTTGCTGGCGCTGCTGCCGACCGCGCTGGGCATGTGGCTGGGTGCGCGCCTGCGCCAGCGGATTTCCGCCGAAGCGTTCCGGCGGGTGTTCTTCCTGACCTTGCTGGCGTTGGGTGTGCATCAGCTGTGGCAGGCGCTGAGTTAGCGCAGTTTTCGATCCAGTTGATGCGCACCTGTAGGAGCGGCTTCAGCCGCGACCGAGTGTTACCGGTAACGCACGGTCGCGGCTGAAGCCGCTCCTACAGAGAGCCTGTCAGGCTGGTGCCCGAGGCGAACCCTGCAGTGCGATCGTCGGTACCGTGACTGGCTGCTCTGCCACAGCGTTCGGCACCAGCCGCGCAGAACGCAAGCGCGCGCGGCCACGCAGACGCCCAACGAAAAACGCGCCATCGCTGGGCGATGGCGCGTTCGTGTTCGCGCGGCGATGAAGTGCGGGCTCAGTCGGCCCAGCGCCCCGGGCCGGTGGACTGCGGCAGCACCTGCACCGACAGCGGGTGGTCCTTTTCCAGCAGGTTCAGCGCGTCGGCCAGGATCGAGGCCGACTCGCGCAGCAGCGGATCCGGGCGCTTGTCGACCAGCTTCTCGCGCGCGGCATCCTTGATGATGTCGCGCTCGTTGCCGGTCAGGCCGTCGTCGCTGCTGTCGTCGGCGAGCGGATCCAGCGGCAGCCCGAGCTGCTTGCGCATCTCCTGGCGCTGCTTGCGCTGCACGTCCTGCTTCTCGCGCTCGGCGCGGCGCTCGGCCTCGTTGAGCACCACGTACTTCTTCGCCGCCTCGGTGCGGAACTGCTGCACGTCCTCTTCCCACCACTGGAATTCCTTGTCGCTGGCGATGCGGCTGGCATGCAGCGTCTCCAGCTTCGGCAGCAGCGGCGCGAAGTTGCCGTACTGGGTGTGTGGCACCGCGGCGATGCGGGTCCACGGCAAGGCGTTGGGATAGGTGCTCTCGCCGAACTCGGTGGCATCGACGCTGGCCGGGAACGCGATGTCCGGCACCACGCCCTTGTGCTGGGTGCTGCTGCCGCTGACCCGGAAGAACTGGGCGATGGTCAGCTTGACCTGGCCGAAGCGGTCGGTCTCGTTGGCCGGCCAGCGGTCCAGGTCGACGATATTCTGCACCGTGCCCTTGCCGAAGCTGGTCTCGCCGATGATCAGGCCGCGGCCGTAATCCTGGATGGCGCCGGCGAAGATCTCCGAGGCCGAGGCCGAACCGCGGTTGATCAGCACCGCCAGCGGGCCGTCCCAGGCCACGGCGGGGTTGTCGTCGCTGTTGACGGTGACCCGGCCGCCGGATTCGCGCACCTGCACCACCGGGCCCTGCTCGATGAACAGGCCGGTCAGTTCGATCGCCTCGTCCAGCGAGCCGCCGCCGTTGTTGCGCAGGTCAAGCACCACGCCATTGACCTTGTCGGTCTTGAAGCCGGCCAGCAGCTTGGCCACGTCGCGGGTCGCCGAGGCGTAGTCGCTGGCGTTGCGGCGGCGGCCTTCGAAGTCCTGGTAGAACGCCGGCAGCTTGATCACGCCAACGCGACGCGCCGGTTCGCCGTCCTTCGCCGGCAGGGTGATGGTCTCGCCCTTGGCGGCCTGTTCGGCCAGGCGCACCTTCTGCCGGGTCAGCAGCAGCTGGCGGTGCTTGCCGTCCACGCCAGCCTCGGCCGGAATGTACTCAAGACGTACCTGGGTGTCCTTGTCGCCGCGGATCTTGGCCACCACGTCGTCGATGCGCCAGCCGATCACGTCCTCGACCTGGCCGGACTTGCCCTGGCCGACGCCGACGATCCGGTCGCCTGGCTTCAGCGTGCCGTCCACCGCGGCCGGGCCGCCGGGGATGACCTCGCGGATCACCACCATGTCGTCCTGCTTCTGCAACTGCGCGCCGATGCCTTCCAGCGACAGCGACATCTGCTGGTTGAAGTTCTCGGCGGTGCGCGGGGTGAAGTAGTCGGTGTGCGGATCGACGGTGTTGGTGTAGGCATTCATGAAGAACTGGAACACGTCCTCGCTCTTCAGTTCCTTCACCGAGTCGGCGAGGTTGGCGTAGCGCTTGTCCAGGGTCTTGCGGATGTCCTCGGGCTTCTTGCCGGCGAGCTTGAGCCGCAGCCAGTCGTTCATCACCGACTTGCGCCACAGCTCGTCCAGCTCCTGGTTGTCCTTGGGCCACGGCACGTCCTTGCGGTCGTACTCGAACTTCTCGCTGCCGTTGAAATCGAAGTCCTGCTTGAGCAGCTTGCGCGCGTAGCCGATGCGCTCGTCCACGCGCTGCCGGTACACGGCGAACACCTGGAACGCCGGCTCCAGCTGGCCGGCGGCGATATTGCTGCCGAGATTGGCCTGGAACGCGGCGAACTTGTCCACGTCGGCCTGGGTGAAGAACTGCTTGCTGCCGTCCAGCGTCTCCAGGTACTTCTTGAAGACTTCCTTCGAGGTCGCCTCGTCGAGCGCGCGCGGCCGGTAGGCGTAGCGGCTGTCGGAGAGCAGCCCGTACACCAGCTTGGCGGTGGTGGACTGGTCGGCGGTCGAGGCCGCCGGCAGCGCGGGCGCGTCGGTGCGGGCGAACAGCGCCAGCGGCGTGGTCAGCGCGAACGCCAGCAGGAAGACGGAAGCTTTGAATTTCATCTACGTACTCTCGGCACGAGGCCGTCAGGGGGGCTGCAGATCGCGTGAGACAACACGACAGTGCCGCAAGTTGCAGGCCGTGTCACCTGTTCCTGAATCAGACTAGCCGGGGGCCGGTAGCGAAGTGTGAATGGCGCCGGTGCAGGCGCTGCGGGCGCCGGCACGGCGGGCGTCCTGGACGCTCGCCAGGACGCGGCGGCCGCGCCGCAACGGTGCCGCTGGGCGAACTCAGGCGGCGACGCCGGCGCCGGCAGCCTGCCGATCGGCGTGGTAGGACGAGCGCACCATCGGCCCGGAGGCGACGTGGCTGAAGCCCAGCGCATTGCCGTACTCCTCCAGCGCCTTGTACTCGTCCGGCGTCCAGTAGCGCATCACCGGGTGGTGGTGCGCGGTCGGCTGCAGGTACTGGCCGATGGTGACCATGTCCACGTCGTGCGCGCGCAGGTCGCGCAGCGTGGCCTGCACCTGCTCCATGGTCTCGCCCAGGCCGAGCATGATCCCGGACTTGGTGGCGATCGACGGGTGCTGTGCCTTGAACTTCTGCAGCAAGGTCAGCGACCACTGGTAGTCGGCGCCGGGACGCACGTTCGGGTACAGGTCCGGCACGGTCTCGATGTTGTGGTTGAACACGTCCGGCGGATTGGTCGCCAGGATCTCCAGCGCGCGGTCCATGCGGCCCTTGCCGCGGAAGTCCGGGGTCAGGATCTCGACGCGGGTGGCCGGCGCGGCGGCGCGGATCGCGCCGATGCAATCGGCGAAGTGCTGGGCGCCGCCGTCGCGCAGGTCGTCGCGGTCGACGCTGGTCACCACCACGTAGCGCAGGCCCATGTCGGCCACGGTCTGCGCCAGGCTGGCCGGCTCGCCGGCGTCCGGCGGCTTGGGCCGGCCGTGGGCGACGTCGCAGAACGAGCAGCGGCGGGTGCAGACCTCGCCCAGGATCATGAAGGTGGCGGTGCCGTGGCTGAAGCACTCGTGGATGTTCGGGCAGCTGGCTTCCTCGCAGACCGTGACCAGGCGGTTCTCGCGCAGCTTGGCCTTGAGCGTCTGCACCGCGTTGCCGGACGGGATCCGTACCCGGATCCACGACGGCTTGCGCAGCACAGGCGCGTCGGCGAACTGCACCGGCGAGCGGTTGATCTTGTCCCCGCCCAGTTGCTTGACGCCGGCCTGCAGCGGCGCGGACGCGGGCGCGCTGTCGGAGAGGACCTGCAAGGGGATGCTGCGTGCGCTGGGCTGGGTCATGGCGTCGTCGGCGGGCAGGCGGTCAGGCCGCGTGCGTGAGCGTGAGGTCGGGCAAGGCGTCGAGCGGCTGCAGGGTCAGCCCGAACTGGCGTGCCAGTTGGGCCAGCAGCACCGGTTTGACGGCCTGCATGCCGGAGGGACCGCCCAAGTCTAGCACCGAGGTCACCTGCAGGCCCTGGTAGCCGCAGGGGTTGATGCGGTGGAACGGCTCCAGATCCATCGCCACGTTGAACGACAGGCCGTGGAAGGTGCAGCCGCGGCGCACGCGGATACCGAGCGCGGCGACCTTGGCTGCGCCAACGTAGACGCCGGGCGCGCCATCGCGGCGCTGGCCGAGGATGTTCCATTCGTCCAGCGTGTCGATGAGGGCCTGCTCGATCCGGCACACGTAGTCGCGCACGCCGATCTTCAGCCGGCGCAGGTCCAGCAGCGGGTACACCACCAACTGGCCGGGGCCGTGGTAGGTGACCTGGCCACCGCGGTCCACGTGCAGCACCGGGATCTCGCCCGGCGCCAGCACGTGCTCGGGCTTGCCGGCCTGGCCGAGGGTGAACACCGGTTCGTGCTCGACCACCCACAGCTCGTTGGCGCTGGTTTCCTCGCGCGCATCGGTGAAGCGCTGCATCGCCCGCCACACCGGCTCGTAGGGCTGGCGGCCGAGATCGCGGACCCGGCACGGCGGCAGTGCCTGCGTCGGCTCCGGCGGCAGTACCGCGGCGCCGGCTACAGCGTCCACTTCACTTCCGGATGCTCGCGCAGCGCCAGGTGCGCGGCGTCGTACTGGGCGCGGTCGGCGGCGCGGAAGGCGATCCGCACCGACACGTATTTGCCGTTGGACGAATGCTTCCAGCTGATGCGCTCTTCCAGTACGTCCACGCCGGCCTGGGCGAGCAGGCGCGGCAGTTCGGTCTCCAGCCCGGTGTTGGCGGTGCCCATCGCGCTGAGCTCGAAGACGCCGGGGAACTGGAAGCCGTGATCGGGGTTGTCCGAGGTGATATCCATGGCTGCATTATCGGGCCGGCGCCGGGCAAACCCAAGGCCGCGGCGCGCCGGCAGGCCGCTTGTACGGGCGCTGGCGGCAGCCGCGCCGCGTCAGCATGTGGGCGCGGTTGGCAAGCGATGCCAATAGGACGAAGCGATACGGCCACGCGGCTTTCGCGCGAACGCCGGCGCGGCCTATGCTCGACCCGGCATCTTCATGAATGCAGGCTTCACGGGACGCGCGCATCCGGCCCGCTAGCGTCGGTGTACCCATTCCCCTCCTTCCTCCAGGGACGTCGCCCATGCCGTCATCGCGCCTGCCTCTCGCCTTCGCCGTCGTGCTCGCCATCGCTTCATTGCCCGCTGCCGCCGCCACCGACCGGTGCGCCGGCAGCGCACTGGAAGACACCCCGCCGACGGTGAACTTTCGCGTCGACAACGACCTGTTCGGCGGTGCCGGCCAGGACCAGGGCTACACCAACGGCTTCGGCATGACCCTGGTGTCGCCGAACCTGGTCGACTTCACCGACGACCCCTGCCTGCCGCGGCTGGCGCGGGCGGTCAACCGCTACCTGGAGCGCCTGCACCCGGGCGAGTTCGAGCAGCAGAACATGGTCTTCAGTTTCGGCCAGGCCATCTTCACCCCGACCGACAAGACCCGCCGCGACCTGATCAGGGACGACCGCCCCTACGCCGCCGTGCTGGCGGTGAACTTCGGCTACAACGCGCGCAATGGCGACCGCCTGCGCACCACCCAGTTGTTGCTGGGCATGGTCGGCCCGTCGGCGCAGGGCAAGCAGGTGCAGGACGCGGTGCACGACGCGCTCGGCGACGAGAAATTCCTCGGCTGGGACAACCAGTTGCACGACGAACCGGTGTTCCGCCTGGTGCACGAACGCATGCGCCGCTGGCCCGGCGACGCGACGGTCAACGCCGACGGCTGGGGCTGGGACGCGATCAGCCACTGGGGCGGCGCGCTCGGCACCCTGCAGACCCACGCCAACGCCGGCGGCGAAGTGCGCTTCGGCTGGAAACTGCCCGACGATTTCGGCAGCTCGCCGTTGCGCCCGGCCGGCGAGAACACCGCCCCGCCCCGCTACGGCATGGGCCGCGGCTGGTCCGCCCATCTGTTCCTGACCAGCGACGCGAGCTGGGTGCTGCGCGACATCACCCTGGACGGCAACACCTTCCGCGACAGCCACAGCGTGAAGAAGCGTCCCTTCGTCGGCGAGGCCGGGTTCGGCCTGGCGGTGATGCGCGGCAAGTGGAAGTTCGCGCTGGCGCGCTACTGGAGCACCCGCGAATTCGACCTGCAGAAACAGACGCCGGTGTTCGGCAGTTTCACGATCAGTCGGCGGCTGTGAAGAGCCGGGATTCGGGATTGGAAACCGCTCGCGGCTTCAGCGAATCCCCAATCCCCCAATCCCGAATCCCGAAAAAAAAGCCGGCGTAAGCCGGCTTTTTTTCAACTCACTCGGCTTCCCACCACATCCAGAAGCTGTCCCACAGACGCTTGAAGAAGCCGGCCTCGTCGACCGCCTTCAGTGCCACCAGCGGCGCTTGCGCGATCACCTTGCCGTCCAGCGAGACCTTCACCGTGCCGATCGCCTGGCCCTGCTTGATCGGCGCTTCCAGGGTCTTGGGCACGTCGATCGACGGCTTCAGTTCGTTGTAGCGGCCGCGCGGCACGCCGACCAGCAGCGGCTGCGCCACGCCCAGCAGCACTTCCTTCTCGGTGCCCTTCCACACGCGCTGCTGCGCAACCTGCTTGCCCGGCTCGTACAGGCGGTGGGTCTCGAAGAAACGGAAGCCCCAGTTCAGCAGCGCCAGGCTGTCCTCGGCGCGCTGCTTCTCGGAGCTGTCGCCCATCACCACTGCGACCAGGCGCTGGTCGCCGCGCTGCGCCGAGCTGAGCAGGCAGTAGCCGGCCTCGGAGGTGTGCCCGGTCTTGATGCCGTCCACGCTGGGGTCGCGCCACAGCAGCAGGTTGCGGTTCTGCTGGGTGATGTCGCCGACCTTGAACTCCTTGATCTTGTTGTAGGCGTAGGTTTCCGGATAGTCGCGCACCATCGCCCGGCCCAGCAGCGCCAGATCGTAGGCGGTGGTGTAGTGGCCTTCGGCGGACAGGCCGTGGGCGTTGACGAAGTGCGAGCCGGTCATGCCGAGCTTGGCCGCGTAGTTGTTCATCAGCGACGCGAAGGCTTCCTCGCTGCCGGCGGCGTGTTCGGCCAGCGCGATCGCCGCGTCGTTGCCGGACTGGATCGCCATGCCCTTTTCCATGTCCTCCAGGCGCGCGGTCTGATTGACCGGGAAGCCGCTGTAGCTGCCGTCGGTGCCGGCGCCGCCCTCGCGCCAGGCGCGCTCGCTGAGCATGACCTGGTCGTCGCGCTTGATCTTGCCCAGCTTCAGTTCGGCGGCGATCACGTAGGAGGTCATCACCTTGGTGATGCTGGCCGGAGCCACCCGCGCATGCTCGTTCTCGCCGGCCAGCACCTGGCCGGTGGCGTAGTCCATCAACACCCAGGACTTGGACACGGCCGGCTTGGGCGCCGGCGGAATCGCCACGGCGGCGGGCGCGGTGGCGGCGGCGGCAGGCGATGCCGGCACCGGGCCGGGGGTCTGCGCGGAAACCAGGCCGACGGCGAAGGTGGCCATGGCGGCGACGGCAAAGCGGAATTTCATCTAAAACGACTCCTGGCGGGCCCGAGGGCCGATGGTAAACGAGGCATTGTAGGGCCAGCCGGCGCCCGCCCAGGCGCCACGGCGGCGCAGGCGGGAGGCGGCGTTAAGCCATCGGCGCGGGAGCGGCACGCGAACCTGGCGACGGCTGGCGCGCGGTGGCGGCAGCGTCAGGCGTGCGGGTTCGCCGCGCGCTTCAGTCCTTGACGATCTGCGGACGCCCGAAGCCGAGGCCGGCGATGCGGCTGGCCAGCTCGGTGGCGCGGCCATGGTCCTCGGCGGCGACCCGCAGCCGCCACAAGGTGCGCCCACCGGACACGATGTCGCTGACGCTGGCGCCGACGATGCCGGCCGAGGCCAGCTGCGACAGCGCGCGGTTGGCGTTCTCGCGGCTGGCGAAACTGGCTACCTGCAGCAAGATGCCGAGCGGGCCGCGCGCCGCGGCGTTGTCGACGGCCGCGCGGGTCGCCGACACGGCAGGCGCCGGTGCCGGTGCCGCGACGGTGGTCGCGGTGGGCGTCGGCGCGGCGGCAACGGTGGCGCGTCGCGGCGGCGCCTGCGTGGCGGCCACGGCCGCATCGACCTTGGCCGGCTTGCCGGTCGCCACGCGCACGCCGCGCGATTTCATCCAGTCGTCGAAATGGTCGGCATTGGCCGCGGTATCGGCATCGGCCAGCACCCGGTAGCGCCAGCGCTCGCCTTCCGGCAAAGCGGCCGCCGCCGCGCTCGCGCTGGCGGCACTGGGCGCGGCAGTGGTGCTGGACGCGGCAGCGCTGCGCGCCGGCACGCTGGCCGCGGCGACGACAGTGGCCGGCTTGGCCGGCAAGGCCTTGACCAGGTTGTCCATGTCGGTGGCGCGGCGCGCCGCCGCGGTCTGCGCGGCGCTGCCCGCCCCGGCCGCGCTGGCCAGCGCGGTGCCGGTCGCGACCTGCTTGCCGGTCCGCCGCGACGCGAGCAGGTTGCCGTTGTCGGCCGGGGTCAGCCCGCGCACTTCGACCCGACCGGTGCCCTTGCCGGTGATGCCGAGCTTGACCGCCGCCGCGTAACTCAGGTCGATGACCCGGTCGTCGTGGAACGGGCCGCGGTCGTTGACCCGCACCACCACCGATTCGCCGTTGTCCAGGTTGGTGACCAGGGCGAAGCTGGGCAGCGGCAGGGTCTTGTGCGCGGCGGTGAACGCGTACATGTCGTAGACCTCGCGATTGGAGGTCAGCCGGCCATGGAACTTGCTGCCGTAGTACGAGGCGGTACCGCGTTCGACGTAGCTGTGCGGGTCGTCGATGATCTTGTATTCGCGGCCCAGCACCATGTACGGCGAGCGGTTGCCGACCGCCGAGCGCGGCTCGTTGGTGACCAGCGGCTCGGGGATGCAGGCCACGTTGGGCACGTAGTCCGGGGTGCTGTCGCTGACCCCCGGCGCGTACAGGCCGCCAGCAGTGTAGTTGCCGCGCGTGGACGGGTCTTCCTTGGCCGGTGCGTACGGCGAGGTGGACGGGCAGCCGGTGGCGACATGCGCCGGGCCGCGGCCTTCCACCCTGACCCCGGGCGCGGCGGCGCCGCCAGCGGCGGTCTTCTTCGGGACGCTGCTGCAGGCGGCCAGCGCCAGCAGGGCGACGACGGGGACGATCCGGAGCAGCGCGTTCGGGTTCATGCCGGGGGTAACTCCTTGCCGGCGATGGCCTGGGACAGTTGGTACACGGCCATCGCGTACATCTTGGAAATGTTGTAACGGGTGATCGCGTAGTAGTTCTGGAAGCCGAGCCAGTACTGCTTGCCGGCACTGCCGTCGAGCGTGATCGGGGTGGCGGTGGCGCCGGCCGGGACCGGCGCGGCCGGCTGGTAGCCGCGCGCGGCCAGGTCGGCCAGCGTGTAGCTCGGGGTCCAGTCGGTCGGATTGAGTTCCTCGGCACCGGGACGCAGCGTGGCCGGCACCGCGACCACGCCGTCGCGCACCCAGCCGCCCTTCTTGACGAAGTAGTTGGCGATCGAGGAGAACATGTCGTCGTAGTCGGTGAACAGGTTGCGCTTGCCGTCGCCATCGCCGTCCACCGCGAACTGGCGGTAGCTGGACGGCATGAACTGGCCCAGGCCCATCGCGCCGGCGTAGCTGCCGATCAGGGTGGCGATGTCCAGGTTCTCTTCGCGGCCGAGCGCGAACAGCTGGCCAAGTTCGTCGCGGAAGAACAGCTCGCGGCGCACTTCGCGCTCGAGCTTGGCCGGGTCGCCGCTGCGCGGATAGCGGAACGCCAGCGTGTACAGCGCGTCGAGCACGCGGTAGCTGCCGGCATTCTTGCCGTAGCTGGTCTCCACGCCGATGATCGCCACGATGATCTCCGGCGGCACGCCGGTGCGTGCCTGCACCCGCATCAGTTCTTCGCGGTGCGTGGCCAGGAACGCGCGGCCGCCGTCGATGCGCGCCTGGCTGATGAACATCGGCCGGTATTCGTTCCACGGCTTGACCCGCTCGGCCGGGCGCGACATCGCGGCCACGATCGCATCCTTGAACTGCGCCTGCGCCAGCGTCGCCTCGATCTGCGCCGGGTCCAGGCCGTACTTGGCGGCGGTGTCGCGGACGAAGTTGGCGCGCGCTATCTCGAACGGCACCGGCGTCAGGTCGACCGGCGGCGCGGGCACCGCCTCGGGCGCCGTGCCGGCCGGCAGCGGCGGGCGCGGCGCGGTCTGCGGCAGCGCATTGGCCTGCGGCGGCGGCGGCGGAGCCTTGGGCTGGGTCGCGCAAGCGACCAGACCAAGCGTCATCAGGCAAATCAGCGAGCGTCGAATCATGGCGGCAGGTTAACAGAGTCCAGATGAATTTCCACCAATAACGCCATGAAACAAAAGAACTTTGCCGCGAGTCAAGTGCGCCTGGCGTATTCATGCTGGGGAGCGCGGCGATGCCCGTGGGTCACGGCATCGGCATCGGCGCCACCGCCGGCCTTGCGGCGCAAACGCAAGGGCCGCCGGTGGTTGCCCACCGACGGCCCCGGGTGCCGCGTGGCGGCGATGCTCAGAACGGCGCGTCGATCTCCACCGCGTCGATCAGCTGGTGGTTGACGAACTCCTTGATGCCCAGCCCGATCAGCTCGGCGCCGTAGCCGGAGCGGCGCACGTCGCCGAACGGCAGGTCGGCGGCCGTGCGCGCCTGGCCGGGCGCTGCGGATGCTTAGAACGTCCCCCGTTCCGACATCGGCAGCGCCAAGCCACCGAGGCAGCGGACATCGCTATTGCAGCGCTCCGGGTGGGGTACGCAGCGGAGCGGGTTGCACCGTGCCTGCGCGAGGATGCCCGGCATCCAGTGCCGCGACAGGTTGGCGTGCGTCCTCCGCGAGCTGCTGCCAGCGCGCGTCCACGATCGTCGCCAATCCGGCCGGGTGCTGGTCGAAATGGTGGCCGCCGTGCAGCGCGACGACTTTCGCGCCGCTGTCGCGCAGTTCCGGACACACCGTGTCCTTTTCCTTGTCGCCATAAACGCACAGCAGCTGCGACGGCGCGATGCGCGCGATTTCCGGCAACACCGGCTTGGCGTCGTTGGCATCGCCCAGGTCGAACCAGTTGCGCACACGGATCTGGAAATCGGCCTTGTGGTCCACACCGAACAAGGCCAGCAGGCCGACCTGCGCGCGCTGCGCCGGCGGCAGCCGGTTGTACATGAACGGCATCGCGGTGGCGCCGAAGGAATAGCCCACCAGCAGGATGCGCTGCGGGTGCCAGCGCTGCTGGTAGTGGGCGATGACCCGCGCCAGGTCGGCGCTGGCCTGCGCCGGCGGCTTGTCGCGCCAGAAGTAGCGCAGGCTGTCCCAGCCGACCACCGCGATGCCGCGCTGCTGCAGGGCCTCGGCCATGCCCTTATCGATATCGCGCCAGCCGCCGTCGCCGGACAGCACGATCGCCAGCGGCGCGCCGGGCACGCGCACCGGCAGTTCGGTCAACGGCAGATCGTCGAGCGCGCCGCCGCTGCCCGGCGCGTGCAGGTGCGCGGCCACGCGCGCGGCCAGCGCCGTCTCCGGCGCCGCGCCCAGCGGTGCCGCCGCGAGATCGACGAAACCTTGCGCGCTGTTGGCTTGCGCGGTGCCGGCGCAGACCTCGGTCGGCGCCGGCGCGATGCCGATCGCGCCACCCAGGGTCGCCGCCGGCGCGGCGCCGACGATGCGCTCGGCCAGGGTTGCGCTGGTGCCGGTGCCGGCCAGCATCGGCAGGAAATAGCGATCGCCGTGCAGGTCGCGCTGCAGGTGCCGGCTCAACTGCTCGGCATCGTGCCAGGCATGCCCGCAGCCGCTGCCGCCGCGCTGCAGGCGCATCAGGTAACGATCGCCGTCGACCGTCGCGACCACCGCGCCGGTCGCGGCGATGCGCGCTGCCGCCGCCTGGCGCTGCGCGCGGTTGCCGCTGGCGAACAGGATCACCACGCCCCGCGGCGGGCCGGCCGGCTGGGTCAGCGCGACCCGGCCGTAGCCGTGGCTGTGCATGGCGCCCTTGGGAAAGTAGTAGCGGATCAGCGCATAGCCGCTCAGGCCCAGCACGACACTCAGCAGCAACAGGAATCGCAGGAATTTCATCGACACACATCCATGTCGGCACAGCCGAGCGGACAGGAACCACGGGAAAGACGCGAGGAGGACAGGCGCGGACGGACGCAGAAGAACGACACGGGACATGCCCGGATCGACGATGCGCTGCGTTGGCTCCCTCGATGGACGCGGGCCGGCTGGGCGGCGTCGACGCCGCGCATGGCTCACCCGGAACAGATCCTGCGCTCGTGGCGGGCCGGCTCCAGCGGCGCCGCGACGTGGCATCGACGCGAATTGTGCGCAGCGCCGACATACGCCGCAATCGTTTGCCACATCACCGCATGCTTGCGGTTAAGCCTGCGCGCGCCGGCTTGCCGCGGCGGCTCAGTAGCCGTGCACCGGGCGGTGCGCCTTGACCGCCATCACCAAACCCAGCCCGGCCAGCAGCGACACCGCGGAGGTGCCGCCGTAGCTCATCAGCGGCATCGGCACGCCGACCACCGGCAGCAGCCCGGAGATCATGCCGCCGTTGACCAGCACGTAGACGAAGAACGCCAGGCCGGTGGCGCCTGCGAGCAGGCGCGAGAACGTGTCGCGCGCCTGCGCGGCGATCCACAGGCAGCGCGCGATCACCACCAGGTACAGGGTCAGCACCGTGGCCACGCCGATCCAGCCGAATTCCTCGCTGAGCACGGAGAACGCGAAGTCGGTGGTCTGCTCGGGAATGAAGTTCAGGTGCGACTGCGAACCCAGGCCCCAGCCCTTGCCGTGCAGGCCGCCGGAGCCGATCGCGATCTTGGACTGGATGATGTTCCAGCCGGCGCCGAGCGCATCGTTCTCCGGATTGAGGAACATCATGATCCGGTCCTTCTGGTACGGCCGCAGCAGCCATAGCCAGGCCACCGGCGCGGCCGCGGCGACGCCGCCCACCGCGATGCCCACCCACCACCATGGCAGCCCGGCCAGCAGCAGCACGAAGCCGCCGCTGGCGGCGATCAGCACGCCGGTGCCGAAGTCCGGCTGCAGCATGATCAGCGCGGTCGGCAGGCCGATGATCACCGCGCTGACCAGCACCGTGGGCACGCGCGGCGGCAGCGGCACGCGATGCAGGTACCAGGCCACCATCATCGGCATGCTGATCTTCAGCAGCTCGGCCGGCTGCAGGTAGAACACCTTCAGGTCCAGCCACTGCCGGCCGTACTTGCCGGTGCCCAGCGCGAACACCGCCAGCAGCGGCAGCATCGACAGCGCGTAGATCAGCGGCGTCCACGCGCGCAGGCGCAGCGCCGAAACCCGCGACAGGCCCCACATCGCCGCCGCGCCGATCGCGAAGCGCATGGCCTGGGCCAGCATCAGATGGTTGCCGCCGGCCTGGCCGCCGGCGCTCTTGAGCACCGCCAGGCCGATCACCATCAGCGCGCCCAGGGCCAGGCACATCGGCCAGTCCAGGGTGCGGGCGAAACGGCCGCCGAGATCGGCCAGCCAGCGCAGGAAATCCTTCATCGTTCGTCCGGGATCTCGTCGGGGATCGGCGGCGGCGCGGCCGGCAGCGGCACGGCGGCGGCTTCCACTTCGACCGGGCCGACCAGCACCGGGCGCTCGCCGGCGGCCAGCGCCACCGCGTCGGCGGCGCCGCGCGATCCCGGATCCTCGGCGTAGTACAGCTGGCTGCCGAATGCGGTGGCGCCGCGCAGGCTGTCCAGCGGCTCGATGCCGGCGGGCAGGCGGCCGAGCAGCCAGGCGTCGAAGATCTTGCGCGCGATCGGCGCGGCGGTACTGGCGCCGTAGCCGCCGCCTTCCACCGCCACCGCCAGCGCGATGGTCGGCTGCTCGGCCGGGGCGAAGCCCTCGAACAGCGAGCGATGGCGCAGGTGCATCGGCAGGCTGCGCGGATCCACCGCGGCCAGGCCCTTGCGGCTGACCACCTGCGCGGTGCCGGTCTTGCCGGCCATCTGGTACGGCGCGCTGACCGCGATCGCATGCCCGCTGCCGCCCGGACGCATGGTGTCCATCATGCCCTCGCGCACCGCCTGCAGGTTGCCGGGATTGTCGCTGATCGGCTTGCCCGCACCGAGCGCCACCGGCGCCCACGGCTGGTCGAATGCGCCGCGCTGGGCCATCACCAGGTGCGGGGTGCGCAGTTGACCATCGGCGATGCCGGCCACCGCGCGCACCAGCTGCAGCGGGGTCACCTTCCAGTCGCCCTGGCCGATGGCGATGTTGACGGTGTCGCCGGGATACCAGGCTTCCTTGCGGCTTTTGGCCTTGTAGGCCGGCGACGGCACGATGCCACCGATCTCGCCCATCAGGTCGATGCCGGTGGGCGCGCCGAAACCGTAGCGGTTCATGTACTGGTCGACCTTGGTGATGCCCATGTCGATGGCCAGCTTGTAGTAGTACGTATTGACCGACTGCGAGATCGACTTGCGCAGGTCGGTCCAGCCGTGCCCGCCGCGGTGCGAGTCGCCCCAGCCGCGGCTGACCCCGGGCAGGTAGAACATGCCGGTGGACAGGATCTTGTCCTCCGGCCGGCGCGTGCCGCTGTCCAGCCCGGCCAGGCCCATGAACGGCTTGATGGTCGAACCGGGCGCCACCCCGCCGAGCACCAGGCGGTTGAACTGCGGCCGCGACGGATCGCTGTTGAGCGCCTGGAAGTCGGCGTGCGAGATGCCGTTGACGAACAGGTTGGGGTCGTAGGACGGCAGGCTGACCATGGCCAGGATCTCGCCGGTGCGCGGATCGATCGCGATCGCCGCGCCCTGGTAGTCCCCGAACGCGGCGACCATCGCGCGCTGCAGGTCGGCGTCGATGGACAGGCGCAGGTCGGCGCCGGACTGCGCCGGGACCCGGCCGACGGTGCGGATCGCGCGGCCCTGCACGTTGGTCTCGACCTGCTCGTAGCCGACCTTGCCGCGCAGTTCCTCTTCGTAATAGCGCTCCAGCCCGGACTTGCCGATGTGGGTCAGCGCGGCATTGCCCTCGCCGAGCATCTCCAGGTCTTTCTCGTCGATGCGGCCGACGTAGCCGATGATGTGCGCGAACAGGTCGCCGTAGGGATAGTGGCGGGTCAGATACGGCTCCAGCTCCACGCCGGGGAAGCGCCAGCGGTCCACCGCGAAACGTGCGCGCTCCTCCTCGCTGACCCGCAGCTTCAGGGTCACCGGGCGGAAGCTGCGGCTGGCCTTGCGCGCAGCCTGGAAGCGCTCGATGTCCTCCGCCGACAGCGCGATGACCTTGCCCAGCTCGGCCAGCAGCGCGTCCATGTCCTCGACCTTGTCCGGGGTCACGTCGAGCCGGAACGCGGGCACGTTCTCGGCCAGCAGGCGGCCGTTGCGGTCGTAGATCATGCCGCGCCCCGGCACCACCGGCCGCGGCTTGATCCGGTTGGCGTCCGAGCGCGTGGCGTAGATGTCATGGTCCAGCACCTGCAGCTTGAAGTACCAGGCGCCCAGGCCGACCAGCGCCACCAGCACGCCGAAGAAGCCCAGCGCCGCGCGGCGCCGGAACTGCTCGGCCTCGGCGTGCGGGTTCTTCTGCGTGCGGCGGGTGTTCAGGGCCACGCTACTTCTTGCTCCGCCGACCCAGCCGCAGCGCGTCCAGCAGCACGAACAGCGGCGGCCACAGCGCCATGCCCAGCAGCGGCGCCCACCAGTAGTTCCACGGCAGCGTCGGCTCGCCCACCGCCAGATGCACGGCCGCGGCGACGATGCGGTCGTTGACCAGCAAGCCACCGATCGCCAGCGCCTGCTGCGACATCGGGAAGAAGCGGATGCGCGCGCGGAAGCGCTGCAGGATGAAGCTCAGGATCACCAGCCGCAGCGCCTGCTCGCCGAGCACCCCGCCGTACAGCAGGTCGGCGACCACGCCGATGGCGAAGGCGAACCCCAGCCCGACCGTGTCCGGCGTCTCGATCACCCAGTACGCCACCACCAGCGCCAGCCAGTACGGGCGCAGCGGCTGCAGCACCAGCGGCAACGGCAACAAGCCCAGCACCAGCGCCAGGATCACGCTGACCGGCAGCACCCAGCCTTTGCTGCGGGGGCGGCTCATTGCTGCGTCTCCTGTGGAGACGCCGGGATTCGGGATTCGGGATTGGGGATTGGGGAGGGCTCTGGCTGTTTGGGGGCGACGGGCGAGGCGGAGGCAGCGGGAGCGGTCGCAGGGCGCGCGGGTGGCTGCGTGGCGGCTGATCGCGGAGAGGCGAGGATTGGAGATTGGGGATTGGGGATTGGGGGGGACGCAGGCTGTCCGGGCGTGGTGGAAACCGCGGGTGCCACACGACCATTGCCACCGCCGCTGGCGCCGCTTCTATCCAATCCCAAATTCCCAATCCCCAATCCCGTTGCAGCGGCCGAAGGCCGCAGCAACAGCACATCCCGCCCCCGGTCCAGCTTCGCCGCCGGTTTCAGGTTGCCGACCAGGAAGGCGTGGGTGTCGTCCGGGCGCAGCGTCGCCACCGTGCCGACCGGGAAGCCGGCCGGGAAGCGCCCACCCAGGCCGGAGGTGACGATCTCGTCGCCGATCTCGACCCCGGCGCTGAGCGGCACGTCGCGCAGTTCCAGGGTGTCGCCGCGACCGTAGACGATCAGGCGCACGCCGTTGCGCGCCACCGTCACCGGCACCGCGTGATCGGGGTCGGTCAGCAGCAGCACGGTGGAGTGCAGCGGAGTCACCTCGATCACCTGCCCCATCAGCCCGCCGGCGTCGATCACCGCCTGGCCGACGTGCACGCCGTCGCGGCCGCCGGCGTCGAGCACCAGGCGCTGCCGGGTCGGGTCCAGGTCGATGTCCAGGATCGGCGCCAGCTGCACGTCCAGACCGCGGCGCTCGGCCACGCCCAGCAGCTCGCGCAGCTGCGCGTTGTCCAGCGCCGCGGTCTGCAGCCGGGTCAGCCGCGCCTTGGCGATCAGCAGCTCGTTGCGCAGCGTGCGGTTCTCCCTGACCAGTTGCGCATGGCTGGCGGCGTTTTCCTGCACCTGCGAGCCGAGCCGGCCCGGCAACCCGGCCAGCGCCCACAGCGGCTGCACCAGCAGGTTGGTCTGGCTGCGCAGCTGGGCCAGCCAGCCGGCCTGGGCATCGAGCACGATCAGCACCACCGCCAAGGCCAGGTACGCCAGCAGGCGCGGCGTGCTGGCGGCTTCGCCCGGGCGGGCAGTGACGGGAGGACCGGCGTAGGGAGGCACGGGCTAGAGCCGGGAAAGGAGAATCGGGAAAGGGGAATCGGAAAACGACAGCGCGCTCCCGGCTCGATCGGGCCGGGGCGCGGGCACGGTAGCGGTCGCGGAGCCGGCAATATCGGTGCGGATGGGGGGTTCGATTCCCCATTCCCCATTCCCGATTGCCGGCCTCACCATCACTCCGGCGCGAAGAACTCGTTGCCGTGCATGTCCACCAGCTCCAGCGCACGGCCGCCGCCGCGGGCCACGCAGGTCAGCGGGTCGTCGGCGACCTGCACGTGCAGGCCGGTCTCCTCGGAGATCAGCCGGTCCAGGTCGCGCAGCAGCGCGCCGCCGCCGGTGAGCACGATGCCGCGCTCGGCGACGTCGGCGCACAGTTCCGGCGGGGTCTGCTCCAGCGCCAGCTTGACCGCCGAGACGATGCCCGACAGCGGCTCGTGCAGCGCCTCGAGCACCTCGTTGGAGTTGATCTTGATCATCTTCGGCACGCCCTCGGCGAGGTTGCGGCCGGAGATCTCCATCTCCTGCACCTCTTCCTGCGGATAGGCGCAGCCGATCTGCAGCTTGATGCGCTCGGCGGTGGCCTCGCCGATCAGCATGCCGTGGTTGCGGCGCACGTAGTTGGTGATCGACTCGTCGAAGCGGTCGCCGCCGATGCGCACCGACTGCGAGTAGACGATGCCGTTCAGCGAGATTACCGCCACCTCGGTGGTGCCGCCGCCGATGTCGATGACCATCGAGCCGCGCGCCTCGGTGACCGGCATGCCGGCGCCGATCGCCGCGGCCATCGGTTCCTCGATCAGGTACACGTCACGTGCGCCGGCCTCTTCGGCCGATTCCTTGATCGCGCGGCGCTCGACCTGGGTCGAGCCGGCCGGCACGCACACCAGCACGCGCGGGCTCGGGCGTAGGAAGCGCGACTTGTGCACCTTCTTGATGAAGTGCTTCAGCATCGCCTCGGTGTAGGTGAAGTCGGCGATGACGCCGTCCTTCATCGGGCGGATGGTGGTGATGTGGCCCGGCGTGCGGCCGAGCATCTGCTTGGCCTCGGCGCCGACCGCGGCCACCGACCGGGTGCCGCCGATCGCCCGGTCCTGGCGCACCGCGACCACCGACGGTTCGTTCAGCACGATGCCCTGGCCACGCACGTAGATGAGGGTGTTGGCCGTGCCCAGATCGATGGACAGGTCGTTGGAGAACATGCCGCGGAGTTTCTTGAACATCGGGGAATTGAGTCCTGGGGAGTCGCGTGCCGTCGCCGAATGGCGAAAAAATGGGCAGAAAACGAAGTCTGCTAGCGTAACAACCCACCTGGGTGCGGGCAAGGAAAATTCTCGCTAAAACCGCGCCTTGCACACGCTCGCAGCGGCGCCGTGCATCGTGCTTCTGGCCCTGCCAGGCCGCAGCCGTTACCCTTTGCGCCGCGGCGACCCCGCGCTCTGCCCGCCTGAATGCGGGCTCATCCCTCCGCCAAGGCCTGCCCGATGTCCGCACTGATCTGTGGTTCCCTCGCTTTCGACACCATCATGGTGTTCCCGGACCAGTTCAAGAACCACATCCTGCCGGACAAGGTGCACATCCTGAACGTGTCGTTCCTGGTGCCGCGGATGCGCCGCGAGTTCGGCGGCTGCGCCGGCAACATCGCCTACAACCTGCACCTGCTGGGCGGCGATCCGATCCCGATGGGCACGGTGGGCCAGGATTTCGGCCCGTACCGCGAACATTTCGAGACCCTGGGCATCGACCTGTCGCGGGTCAAGGTGATCGAGGACCTGTTCACCCCGCAGGCGTTCATCACCACCGACCACGACAACAACCAGATCACCGCGTTCCATCCCGGCGCGATGATGCGCAGCTACGAGAACCACGTGCGCGACGTGCCGGGCGTGACCCTGGGCCTGGTCGGCCCGGACGGGCGCGAGGGCATGATCCAGAACGCCGAGGAGTTCGCCGCCGGCGGCATTCCCTTCATCTTCGATCCCGGCCAGGCGATGCCGCTGTTCAACGGCCCGGAACTGCGCACGTTCATCGAACAGGCCGACTACGTGGTGGTCAACGACTACGAGTCCAACCTGCTGCAGGAGCGCACCGGCTGGAACGAGCAGGACATCGTCTCGCGGGTGCAGGCCTACATCACCACCCAGGGCCCGAAGGGCGCGCTGGTGTACACCCCCGACAAGACCTACGACGTCCCGCCGGCGCACGAGCGCCGCGTGGTCGACCCGACCGGCTGCGGCGACGCGTTCCGCGCCGGCCTGATCTTCGGCATCGAGCGCGGCTGCGACTGGCTGACGATCGGGCGCATGGGCAATCTGATGGGCGCCTTGAAGGTCGAGCATCCCGGCACGCAGAACCAGCGCTTCGACTTCGACGAGTTCAACGACCAGTTCAAGCAGCAGTTCGGGTACGCGCTGTAAGCACAGCCCGGCACTCGCTTGCCGGGCCGCTTGCACGGGTATAGGCTCGCGGCGTTCGCGTCAGTGGAGGATGCCGTGGGAAATGC
Organism: Xanthomonas sp. GW; assembly: GCF_014236815.1. Lineage (NCBI taxonomy): Bacteria > Pseudomonadati > Pseudomonadota > Gammaproteobacteria > Lysobacterales > Lysobacteraceae > Xanthomonas > Xanthomonas sp. GW. The sequence continues at coordinate 899,378 of NZ_CP051189.1, read as the reverse complement.
GCTTGTTCCGTTCAGCGGACGCCTGACCTCGGCGAACAACGCCGTCCGTCTTTGCCTGGCGCTGTGCATCGCCGCCTTGTGCGGATGCGGCAACTCCGGACAGGCGGCGCAGCCGCCCTCCCCGTCTGCAGCAACTCCCGCCGGCGCCGGCCATGCCACTGCCCCGGCGGCCGCTGCCGCCACCGCGCCTGCGAACACCGCGGCGGCGCCGCTGCCTGCACCCGGCCACTACGCCACCGAGCGCGGCTGGGGCCAGCTCACGATAGAACCCGATACGCAAGGCAGCTCCGGCTTCTCGTTGGAAACGCTCAATGCCGATGCCAGCTGCAGCTTCAGCGGCAAGCTGCGCGGCACCCAGGCGGCGGTGTACGACGGCGATCATCCAGGCACCTGCACCCTGGAGATCGCCAAGACCGGCGCCGGCGCCGCGATCCGTGCCGCGACCGGCAGCGAGAGCGCCTGCCGGGAGTATTGCGGCGGCAACGGCAGCTTCGAGGGCGATTACCTGCCGCTGGCGGCGGCCTGCGAACCGGCGTCCGTGCAGCGCACGCGCAAGGCGTTCCAGTCGCTCTACGACCACAAGGACTACGCGAAAGCCGAGGCGACGCTGGCGCCGCTCTACCGCAGCTGCCTGGCGACTTCCAGCTTCAGCGACGAAGGCGCGATCCGCAACGACTACGCGATCACCCAGCACAGGCTCGGCGACGATGCCGGATGCCTGCAGACACTGGCCCCCTATCGCGACGACGCCAGCCGCAGCGACGATGCCATCACCGACGGCATGAGCCCGGCCATCGTCGACGATTACCTGGGGGTGATTCGCGCCGCGCGCACCAACCTCAAACTCTGCGGCCACGGCGCGGCTGGCTAGCGCGGATCGCCGCCCCAAGGATTGCACAACGTTAAGGAGAACGGACATGGCAGACCCGAGCGACAGCACGACCGCGGCCAAACCGCAATTGAGCGATAACGAACTGAAAACGCTGGCGTATTTCGCCATCGGCGTGTCGTCCGAAGGCAGCATCGGCCCCAAGAACGTGGCTTACCACCTGTCCTTCGCCGGCACCACAGCGGACGGCAAGATGACGCCGGTGGGGAACAGCGGCTTCACCATCGGCACGCTGCAGACCGACTTCGGCGCGCACCCGGAGGTGGCCACCGACCTGGTGTCCGCCTACCAGACCTGGGCCGCCAAGCAGACGCCGAGCCTGGCGCTGTCGGAGAGCGAGAAGACCCAAACCACCACCGACCTGCAGCGCGACGGCAAGGCCATCAAGGCGGACAACAATCGCGCGCTCGACGAGACGGTGCGCGGCAACCTCAACACGTTCCTGGCCTCCGATGCCGGCGTGAGCTTTGTGCACGACCACGACCGGACGCAGGTCGAGCGCCTGCTGCGTCCGGGCGACGGCAACAAGGACCCGGGCGGCGCGCTGCACCAGCTGCAACAGACCGATCTCTACAAGAACGCCAGCCTCGACGACCAGGCCAAGTTCGCCACCGTGGTCATGAAGCTGGAGAACCAGGCGGGCAAGGGCCAGTACCCGAAGATCATCAACGGAATCAAGGACGGCAGCCTGGCCAGCGTCGACGACGTGGTGAGCAAGGTCGATGCGATGCTGCCGAACAAGATCAAGGACGGCAAGGAAGTTCCCGACTACATCGAGACCGGGGTGCATCATGCGCTCGCCGGCACCGAGGTATTCAACAAGCTGCGCGCGGCACAGCCGGGCAACCCGCTGCACGACGCGTTCAACGCGGTCGCCGCCGATCCGCTGCGCAGCCCGATCGACCTGAAGAACGACACCGCCCATCCCGACGCGCGCCACCAGTACGACGCGGTCAAGACCCTGTTCCTGCAGAACGGGCAGGCGCCGAAGCTGATCGCCGCGCTCGACCAGGACACGTCCTTCGGCTACAACCTCCAGAACAAGAGCGGCAAGGTGTCCGCGCAGTCGTCCAGCCTGTTCGGCGCGGACAACGATCTCGTGGTCTTCGACGGCAACGGCCACGGCACGGCCTTCGTCGGCGGCAAGTGGAGCGCGGTGGAACACGGCGACGTCAAGCGCGTCGGCAATGCCGACCAGAGCGTCGACCTGCAGGTGAGCAAGGACGGCAAGACAGAAACGCTGCTGCACGTGCCGACCCAGGCGCAGATGCGCGAACGGCACAACGCACAGGAAACCCCGGCCCCGGCGGAACCGGCGCCAGGGCGTTCGGCGCCGGCGAACCCGGGCGATCCCGACCACCAGAACCACACCCTGCTCAACCAGATCCGCGACGGCGTCGGCAAGATCGACAAAGACCTCGGCAAGCCGTACGACGAGGCCAGCGAGCGATTGAGCCGGGCCGCCCTGGCCGCCTGCCGGGACAATCGCGGGACGTCTGCGCACAACGACTTCCCGCTTGCGTCAAACGCGCTGGACCGCGCGGACCACGTGACGCTGGGCGACAACGGCCACCTGTTCGTCGTGCAGGGCGAGCCGCGCGATCCAGCGCACAAGCGCGCCGCGGTGAACGTCGAACTGGCGATCAGCACCCCGGTGGAGCAATCGGACCAGAAGCTGCAGGCGGCGAACCTGGCGATCGGCAAGGAACTGCAACAAGGCAGGCAAGCCGAGCTGGAACGCGGCATGGACGCGCCCACCCGCGGCGGCCCGGCGATGGCCTAGTGATGGCAGGAGCCGGACCGAGAGCGTCCCGATCACCAAGCCCGCGAGGGCAAAGGCCGCCGGCCTGCTTGCGCGGCGGCCTTGCCCCCACGGCTGCGCTCCTGGCCCGACCCCGCCAATCCCTAATCCCGAATCCCCAATCCCGGCTTTTGCTGCACTGCGGTTTGAGCCCCGGCCCGGTTTGTGCGTCACTGCCGTTCTGGTCCCGGGTGAGGACCCGAGGATGCGCCACGTGTCGGAGCTGACTGTCGCCAACCTCCTGCAGGCCACGGCCGGAGCGCCGTCCGCTGCCGAGGCGGAATCCGCGTTGCTGGCGCGGATGCGCCGTTTCCGCCAGATCGAACCGCTGCCGCCGGCGCTGGCGCGCTCGTGGCAGCGCTGCATGGACGAGCACGGACTGAGCCCGGATGCCCCCCCTTCGCCGATGGTCCACGACGGCAACGGGCTGCGCGAGCGCCAGCAGCGGCTCGAGGAAGTGCTGCGCATCGCCAAGGTGGAGATGGAGAACCTCTACGAGCAGATCGCCGGCGGCGGCTATGCGGTGGTGTTCGCCGACGCCGAGGCGACCTTGCTGCACAGCGTGCAGGACCCGGCGCTGCTGCGCGAATTCCGCGAGACCGGGCTGTTCTGCGGCGCCAGCTGGGCCGAGCGCTACCAGGGCACCAACGGCATCGGTACCTGCGCGGTGGAACGCAGCGCGCTCGGCGTGCACCGCGGCGAGCACTACCTGGTCCGGCATCTGCCGCTGTCGTGCAGCGGCGCGCCGATCCTCGACCCGCATGGACAATTGCTGGCGGTGCTGGATGCGTCCACGCCGGACGCGCGCGACACCAAGCTGGTGCAGCGCCATACCAGTGCGCTGGTGCGCATGTCGGCGGCGCAGATCGCGCGTTCGTATTTCCTGGAGCAGTACCGGCACGCGTGGATCCTGCGCTTCCACAGCCGCCCGGAGTTCGCCGGCCTGCTGCACGAGGCGCTGATGGCGATCGGCGCCGACGGCTGCGTGCTGGCCGTCAACGAGGCGGCGCTGGAACAGCTCGGCAAGGGCGACCGCAGCCTGCTGGTCGGGCGCGACATCTCGCAGGTGATGCAGCTGGACTTCGACACCGTGGAGCAGCGCGCGCGCAACGATGCCAGCACGCTGTGGTCGATCCGCTGCGCCTGCCACGGGCGCCGCTTCTTCGCCCTGGCGCAGCCGCCGCGCCGCGACGCGGCCGCCGGCCGCGCGCGTGCCGCCAGCGCCGACAGTGGCGAGGCTGCCTATTCCCGCGAACACGTCGGCTCCGATCCGCGCATGCGCCACAACCTGGACAACGCGTTGAAGCTGGCCGCGCATCGCGTGTCGATCCTGCTGTGCGGCGCCACCGGCACCGGCAAGGAAGAGTTCGCCAAGGCGGTACACCGTGGCTCGCCGTGGGCGGCGCGGTCGTTCGTGGCGGTGAACTGCGCGGCGATCCCCGAGGCGCTGATCGAGAGCGAACTGTTCGGCTACGCGCGCGGCGCGTTCACCGACGCGGCGCGCGAAGGCCGCCACGGCAAGCTGCTGCAGGCCAGCGGCGGCACCCTGTTCCTGGACGAGATCGGCGACATGCCGCTGCCGCTGCAGACGCGGCTGCTGCGCGTGCTGGAAGAACAGAGCGTGACCCCGCTGGGCAGCGACCGGGCGATGCCGCTGGAACTGCACGTGATCAGCGCCAGCCACCGCGACCTGATGCAGATGGTGGCCGCCGGCGAGTTCCGCGAGGACCTGTACTACCGCCTCAATGGCGTGGTGCTGCACCTGCCGCCGCTGCGCGAACGCAGCGACAAGGCCGAACTGATCCGCACCCTGCTGCGCGAGGAGAGCGGCGAGCACCACGTGCGCATCAGCGAAGACGCGCTGCACAAGCTGCTCAGCTACGCCTGGCCGGGCAACCTGCGGCAACTGCGCAACGTGCTGCGCACCGCTGCGGTGCTGTGCGCCGACGGCATGATCCGCATCTCCAACCTGCCGCAGGAAATCGTCGACGCCGACAGCGGCCCGTGCCTGGTCAACGGCGATGCGGTCGCCGCCGACGACATGCCCGGCCGCGTGGCCTTGGACAGCGCCGAACGCAGCGTGCTGCAGCAGCAATTGGAACGGCATCGCTGGAACGTCAGCCGCACCGCCGACGCGCTCGGCATCAGCCGCAACACCCTGTACCGCAAGCTGCGCAAGCATGGGTTGGCGACGGCTTGAGTGCGGAGGCGAAGCTGTTCGGTCACGCCATCTTCTGCATCCCACTTCCTGTAGGAGCGGCTTCAGCCGCGACCCCAAAGCCGGATACAGGTCGGCTTCGGGGTCGCGGCTGAAGCCGCTCCTACAAACAACCATCGCGTGATGCAGCGATGCCGCTGTTTTAGTAGGAGATTCAGTCCCGACTGCTACCGAGGCCTGCAAATTCCCGGCTCCGGTGTCGCGACTGAAGTCGCTCCCACAAAGAAGCAGTCGTCTGCTACGGCGATGCTCATCGGCGCTGCTTTCTTAGGAGCAACTTAAGTTCCGAGTGCTGTCGAAGCCGGATGCCTTCCGGCCTCGGTGTCGCGGCTGAAGCCGCTCCTACAAACAACCATCGCGTGATGCAGCGATGTATCCGCGACGCTATTGTGCGAGCAGCTTCAGCCCCGACTGCTGTCGAAGCCTGAAAATTCCGGCTCCGGTGTCGCGACTGAAGTCGCTCCCACAAGAAGTCGCTCCCTCGACAAGCCTTGGCCCGATGCGGCATTGCATGAGCGCAGGTCTGCTCTCGTGTTCAACGCAACAATCATATCGACGGCGATCTGCACGGCTTTTGTGGGAGGGACTTCAGTCCCGACTCTTCCCGAAGTCGGCCATCTTCCGGATTCGGTCGCGGCTGAAGCCGCTCCTACAAAAATCAGGTGCCTGGTGTCGGCGGCGCCGCAGCGCACTGCACTGCACTGCACTGCACAGTTTACCGGCCACCCTAGAACCGCCAGCGCAAACCGACCTGGTATTGCCGTGGCGCGCCGGGTGCGACGAAGCGCGAGGCGCCGTCTTCGACCGCGGCGTCCTGCGGGCGCGCCAACGCGCCGTCCGGGAACAGGTCTTCGGCGACTGCCGCATAGGTCTCGTAGCGGCGATCGAACAGGTTGTTGACGCGCAGGTACAGCGACAGGCCGTCGGCGATCTGCCAGGTGCCGTGCACGTCGATCAACGCGTAGCCGCCGGTGGACAGGTCGTGGCGCACCGCGTCTTCGCCGTCCTCGGGATCCTCGACCAGGCCGTCCTCGTTGCCGCTGGCCACGCGCCGCGAGATCGCGCGCAGGTCCGCGCCCAGCGCCAGTTGCGCCAGCGCCTGCCACTCCAGGCCCAGCTTCAGCGTGTTGCGCGGCAGGCCTGCGATGCGCATGCCCGGATGCAGTTCGATGGTGCGCTCGCCGGACAGCAGTTCGCCGTCGCTGCGGTAGGTCGCGTCCAGGTAGCTGTAGGCGGCGAACCAGCGCAGCGCGCCGCTGCTGGCGCGCCAGCTCAGGTCCGCGCCCTGGTAGCGGGTGCGATCGACGTTGTCGAAGTAGCCCAGCTGGGTGTTCGGCGCCCGCAGGAACAGGATGTCGTTGCGGTTGTCGGCGCGGTACAGCGAGGCGTTGAAGGCCTGCTCCGGCGACGGATTCCAGCGCACGCCGACTTCGTAGGTGCGCGAGACGATCTGCTCCAGGCGCGGGTCGGCCTGCAGCCCGGTCGGCAGCCGGCACGGCTGTTCCGGGTCGGCGCAGCCCAGTTCGATCGCGGTCGGCGCGCGGCTGTTCTGCGAGGCCGAGGCGAAGGCGGTGAAGCCGCCGCCCAGGCGCTGGGTGATGCCCAGCGACGGATTGGCCTTGGCGAACACGAAGCGCTCGCGCGGCAATGCGCCGTCCTCGGCGGTGGACAGCACGTTGCTGACCTCGACCCGGTTCCAACGCAGCGCGCCGGTCACGTGGGTGGCCTCGCTCACTTCCCAGGTGTCGGCGGCGAACACGCCCAGCGTGCTGCTGCGGCCGCTGACCCCGGAAAAGAAGGCGCGCTCCTCGTCGGGATCGGCGACGACGGCGCGGTCGTCCTCCACGAAGCCCTCCTGTGCGTACTGCCGGTAGCGCACCCGGTTGCGGTCGTAGGTGGCGCCGAGGCTGAGCGCATGCGCGCCGGCCTGGCGGCTGAAGTTCAGCGCCACGCCCTCGGCGTGCTGGCGCATCTGCGTGGTGTTGAGCACGCCGCTGTGCAAGGCGTCGGCATCGGCGCGCGACACGGCGCAATCGTCGTCCAGCGGCGTGCCGTCGGCGGCGTAGCCGTCGGCGCAGTCCTCGACGAATTCCTCGTAGTCCTCGTTGATGTCGCCGTTGACGGTGTCGCGGCGGCCGTCGCGGTAGTAGGCCAGCAGGTGCAGCGACGTATCCGCGTCGAAGCGGTGGTCCACTTGCGCGGTCAGCAAGGTGTTGCGGTTGCGGGTCATATCCGGCGAGGTGTAGACCGCGTCGCGGTCGGCCTCGTACAGGCCAGACTCGATGCCGTCGTCGGTGTAGCGGCTGCTGGGCAGCAGGCCGTTGCCGATCAGGCGGCTGCGCCCGTGCAGCAGCGATACGTCCCAGTCGGTATTGTCGCCTTGCTTGCCCACTTTGCCGAACACGGTACCGAGGCGTCCTTCGGAGGCATCGCGCCAGCCGTCCTCGTCGAAGCCGGTGACCGCGACGAAGGCGTGCAGGCCATCGCGGCCGGCGTAGCCGTAGGAGGCATCCAGGCGCTTGCGCGCGCCGCTGCCGAACGACAGATCCGCGCGCAGGCCCGGCGCGGTCAGGCCGGATTGGGTGGTGAACGCCAGCGCGCCGCCGAGCGTGTTCGGCCCGAACAGCGGGTTGGAGCCGGGCATCAGCGCGACGCTGCGGATCGCCGCCTCCGGCATCATGTCCCAGCTGACGATGTCGGCGAACGGCTCGTTCATGCGCACCCCGTCCAAGTACACCGACACGCCCTGCGAGGCACCCGGCAACGCCGAAGCGCGGAAGCCGCGGAAGGTGAGATCGGTCTGGAACGGGCTGCCCTGCACCTCGTTGGTGTCCACGCCGTTCATCTGCCGCAGCATGAAATCGGTGAGGTTGCCGGCCTGGCTGCGCGCGATGTCGTCGGCGTTGGCGGTCTGCACCGTGTACGGCAGGTGGTCGGCATCGATCAGGGTGCCGGGAATCGGCGTGGCGGTGACCTCGACCCGGTCCAGCGCGGTGATCTGCGCATCGCCGGCATTGACCGTGGTCTGCGCGGCGGCCGGCGCGGCGGCCAGGGCCATGACGATGGCGGCGGCCAGTCCGTGCGCGTGCGCCTGCCCGATACCGCGTCCTTTGCTGCTAACCATGCGTGCTCCTTGATGTCAGTACAGTACGACCGATTTGATGCCCCTGCCCTCGCGGATCGCATCGAAGGCGCGGTTGATGTCCTGCAGCGGCAGCGTCTCGCTGATGAGTTCGTCGATGCGGATCTCGCCGGCCAGGTAGCGCTCGGCATAGGCCGGCAGTTCGCTGCGGCCCTTGACCCCGCCGAACGCGCTGCCGCGCCAGGCGCGGCCGGTGACCAGTTGCAGCGGCCGCGTGCTGATCTCCTGCGCGCTCGGCGCCACGCCCAGGATGATGCTTTCGCCCCAGCCCTTGTGGCAGCACTCCAGCGCCGCGCGCATCGCGCGCACGTCGCCGACGCACTCGAAGCTGTGGTCGGCGCCGCCGTCGGTGAGATCGACGATCACCTGCTGCACCGGCGCGCCGAAGTCCTTCGGATCCAGGCAGTCGGTGGCGCCCAACGCGCGCGCCAGCTCGAACTTGTCGCGGTTGATGTCGACCACGATGATGCGCCCGGCGCGCGCCATCACCGCGCCCTGCACCACCGACAGGCCGATGCCGCCGAGCCCGAACACCGCCACGCTGTCGCCGGGCCGCACCCGCGCGGTGTTGAGCACCGCGCCGATGCCGGTGGTGATGGTGCAGCCGAGCAGGCACACCTTGTCCAGCGGCGCGGAGGGATGGATCTTGGCCACCGCGATCTCCGGCAGCACGGTGTACTCGGCGAAGGTGCTGGTGCCCATGTAGTGCAGGATCGGCCGCCCGCGCAGCGAGAAGCGGCTGCTGCCGTCGGGCATCAGCCCGCGGTCCTGGCTGGCGCGGATCGCCTGGCACAGATTGGTGCGCCCGGAGCGACAGAACTTGCACACGCCGCATTCGGGCATGTACAGCGGGATCACATGATCGCCGGGGCGCACGCTGGTGACGCCGATGCCGACTTCCTCGACCACGCCGGCGCCTTCCTGGCCAAGGATCACCGGGAACGCGGCATCCGGATCGGCGCCGGACAGGGTGCTGGCGTCGCTGTGGCACACGCCGCTGGCGACCAGGCGCACCAGCACCTCGCCGGCCTTGGGCGGTTGCAGATCCACTTCCTCGATGGCCAGCGGTTGGTTCGCCGCCCAGGCGACCGCGGCTCGCGTCTTCATTCCCCTCTCCCCGCATCCTCTCGCTGTGCCGCATGCGCTCCTCGCCTCACTGCGCGATGACCACACCCCAGGGCATGTCGCCCACTGCGATCTGCTTGATCTCCTTCATGGCGCTGGTGTCGATGACGCTCACGCTGTTGGAGCGGCCGTTGGCCACGTACAGCTTCTTGCCGTCGGCGCTGAGCGCCGGATTCCACGGGCGCTGCCCGACCGGGATCTCGGCCAGGCTGGCGCGCGCGGCCGGGTCGATCACGCTGACCGTGCCGGCGCCGCCGTTGGAGGCGTAGACGCGGCTGCCGTCCCGCGAAATGGCGATGCCGGCGGTACGCTGCCCGGCCGGAATGCTGGCCACGCGCCGGCGTGCGACCAGGTCGATCACATCGACCACGCTGGCCGCTTCCTGCGCCACGTATACGGTGTTGCCGTCGGGGGCGAACGCCATGCCGCGCGGATGGCCGCTGGTGGCGATGACGCCGGTGGATTTGCCCGCCTTCAGGTCGATCACGTCCAGATCGTTGGAACCTTCGTTGCTGGTCAGCAGCAGCGCGCCGTCGGGGCTGTACACGCAGTGCTCCGGCGCCTGCCCTTGGGTGGCGATGCGCGCACCGATCGCGAAGCTGGTCGGATCGATCAGCATCACCTGGTTCTGCCCTTCCACGCATACCGCGAACTGGCGGCCGTCCGGCGACGCGGCGATACCCTCGGCGTTCTCACCGATGTCCACGCTGCGCAGCACCCGGTCCTGCACCGTATCCAGTTCCAGCAGCCGGTGGCCTTGCGCGTCGATCACGTACAGATGCCCGGACGGTCCGGGCAGGAGCTGCTGCAGGCGCTTGCCGAGTTGGCCCTGCGCGGACAGCGTGCGCAGCACCGCGTCGGTGCCGGTGTCGATCACCGAGATGGTGCCGGCACGCTGGTTGGGCACGTACGCCAGCGCCGCTGCCGGCGTGGCGGATGGCTTGGCGGTGGCGTTCGCATCCGCGGCACCGGCAGGCGCCGCCGCGCGCTGGCAGGCCGCACCGGCCAGCAGCAGCGCCAGCGCAGCGGTGCCCAACGTGCGGCGTGCGCCTGGGGTCATGGAGCCGCGCCCGCGGTCTTGTTGATCGAGTGGATGAAGGCCAGCAGCTTTTCGGTGTCGCCGTCCTTGAGCACCGGCGCGAACGGCGGCATCTGCCCGACCACCTTCTCGTGGCCGACGCGGACCTTGCCGTGCGCGGTCATGCCGGCGGTGCCTTCGCTGATCAGCGTGCGCAGCGTATCGTCGTCGTGGCCGTAGACCCAGATGTCGTTGGTCAGCGGCGGGCACATGCCGCCACCGCCGGTGCCGCCGTGGCAGGCGCTGCAGCCGGCGGACAGGAAAATCTTCTTGCCTTCGGCGGCGAGCTCCGGCGTCACCTTCACCGGCGGGCCTTTCGGAATCGGAGTGACCGCGGCCGGCGGCGGGGTCGCAGCGGCGGCGGCCGGCGCAGCCGCCGGGGCGGCGCTGGGCGCAGGTGCGGCCGCGGGGGCCGTCGATGGAGCGGCAGGCGCGGCAGCAGGGGCGGAAGGCGGTGCATCCTTGCCGCAGGCGGCCAGGGCCAGGGTCAACGCGAACAGGGACAGGTGCAGCAGCTTCGGGACGACGGAACGGCGGACGACGGCATTGCGCATGGGAAAAGAACCTTTGCGGGACGGACTGTGGGGACGTGAATGCCGCGGCTGCGGCGCGAGCAGGTAAGGCGTGGCGGTCATTGCGTGCGTCGGTGTTCGGCCTCCGTGAGCAGTTGCGCCAGCGACGCATCGCCACGCTGTTGCGCCAGTGCCGCCGGCGTCTTGCCGTCGGCGTCACGGGTGGCCGCGTTGGCACCGGCGGCGAGCAGGCGTCGACTGGCATCCGCGCGGCCGGCGGCGGCGGCCAGCATCAGCGGGGTGACGCCGGCGCGGTTGGGCCGGTCGGCCTCGGCACCGCGCGCCAGCAAGGCGTCCAGCATCTGCGGATCGTTGCGCGCCACCGCGAACATTACCGGGGTGAAGCCGGCCGGATTGCTGCGGCGCACGTTGGCGCCAGCGCCGAGCAGCACCTGCACGAGCTCGATATCGGCATAGGAGATCGCCAGATCCAGCGCGGTCCAGCCATCCTTGGATACCGCATCGACCTTGGCCCGGCGCGCAAGCAGCAGCTTGGCGCTCTGCGCGTCGTTGCCCCAGGCCGCCTTCATCAATGGCGTCCAGCCGCTGCTGCCGTCGCGGCTTTCCACGTTGGCGCCGGCCGCCAGCAACTCGCCGACCAGGGTCGGCGCCTGGTTGCGGATCGCCTGGTGCAGCGGCGGCTCGCCCAGCAGGTTGGGCCGGTCGGCGCTGGCGCCGTGGCGCAGCAGCCAGGCCACGCGCACGCCATCGCCGGCGTCCAGCGCATGCGCCAGTTCCTGGTTGGGGTCGGCACCGCCGGCGATGCGCAGCTGCAGTTGCGCCAGCATCTCCGAAGAGGCCTGCGCACTCGGCGTCGTGGTGTCGTCGCCCGGCGTGTCGTAGCTGCCGTGCGAGCGCAAATCGCCGTTGACGATGCAGTCGGCGCAGGCCACCAACGGCACGTGGTATTCGCGCAGGATCGCGCCGATCTTGCCGGCGCTGCGCTGCATCGCCGTGTTCAGCGCATCGCGCAGATCGGCATTCTTGCGCGACACCGCCCACGCCATCGAATACTCCAGCACCTCGTCGTCGATGACGTTCAGCGGCACCACGCCCATGCCGCCGCGCGCGGCGTAATAGCCGGCGACCGGGCCCCAGGATTCGGCGGCGTCGAGCTGCCCGCCGGCGACGCGTTCGGCCAGCTTGCCCGGGTGGTCCTGCGGCGAGGTCGCCGAGTCGTAGAACAGGTATTGCACATCGCCGGACACGCCGTGGTCGAACAGCGCCTGCCGCGCCGGCGAACTCTGGAACACGCCGATCTTGAGTTTCTTCAGCGCCGGATCGTCCAACGAGGCCGGCTGCAACGCCAGGCCCTTGCGGGTCACCAGCACATAGGTTGAGCGGTACAGCGGCTGCGTGGGCAAGCCCATCTCGAAATCGCTGTTCATGTCCATCAGCACGTCGCAACGCCCGGCGTTGATCGTGCTGCGCGCCAACCCACGTTGATAGTAGGTGCGCCATTCGTATTCCAGGCGCCGGCCCATCGCCTCGGCGAGGACCTGCGCGATCTTGTTCTGGAAGCCTTCGCCGGCGCGATTGGACAACGGCATGTTGCCCGGATCGGCGCAGACCCGCAGCACCGCCGCATCGGCGGCGAGCGCGGGGGCGGGCACGGTGCCCGCCGCTGGTTTGGCGGCCGCGCTGGAGGCGGCCTCAGGAACGCGAGCCGTCGCGGACGACGGCTCGCGCGTGCAACCTGCGGCGACGAGTCCGAGGCTGCAAAGCAACACCACGGCGCGCGCGCCCCGATACCAGCGCCGCCGGGCGACCGCCTCCCCCGGGCGGTCGCTCGCGACATGGACGCGTCGCCGCCGGCTCATCGCGCGGTCTTGGCCGCGGCGGCCGGTGCGCCACCCGCCGCAGCGGTGGCGCTGGCGGTGACGGTCTTGCCGGCGCCGTCGATGCGGAAGGTATGCACCATGCCGCCCAACGGGATCTTGTCGAAGCCGTTGCTGAAGGCCAGACCCGCCGCACCCAGCGCGCCGTACGGATCGCCCGGATCCAGGCCGCCGGCGACCGGCAGGCCGATCCAGCCGCCGATGCCGGAGAACACCGCCACGTACTGGTGGCCGTTGGCCTTGTAGGCGATTGGGTTGCCGATGATGCCGGACGGCAGCTTCATCTCCCACAGCTTCTTGCCGGTGTCCTTGTCCACCGCGCGGAACCAGCCGTCGAGCGTGCCGTAGAACACCAGCCCGCCGTCGGTGACCAGGGTGCCGCTCCACACCGGGAACTTCTCCTTGATCTCCCACTTGGACTTGCCTTCGACCACGTCGAACGCCTTGACGATGCCCAGCGCGCCGGGTTCGTTCGGCTTCATCATCACGTTGGCGAACACGTACGGCAGGCCCATCATGGTGTTGCCGCGTTCCTGCGGTTCCAGTTCCATGTGCCAGTTGTTGGTGCCGCAGAAGAACACCGCCGAATTGGCCGGATCCACCGAGCACGGCTGCTGGTCCTTACCGCCCATCGCCGACGGGAACGCCTCGACCTTCTTGCCGCGCTCCAGCGGCGAATGCGCGGCGACCTTGATCGGGCGGCCGGTCTTCATGTCGATGCTCTCGGCCCAGTTGGCCGGCACGAACTTGTGCGCGCGCAGCAGCGTGCCGTCGCGACGGTCGAGCACATAGGCGAAGCCGTTGCGATCGAACTGCACGACCGACGGCACCTGCTTGCCGTCGATGGTCAGGTCGACCAGGATCGGCTCGTTGATGCCGTCGTAGTCCCACTGGTCGAACGGCGTCTTCTGGTAGCCCCACACCGCTTCGCCGGTCTCGATCTTGCGCGCGAACAGGGTCATCGACCACTTGTTGTCGTATTCGCCGGTATCGCATTCCTTCTGCGTGGTCTTGCCGCAGCGGTACGACGGACTCCACAGGCCGGGGTTACCGGTGCCGTAGTAGAGGAGTTTCAGTTTCGGGTCGTAGCTGTACCAGCCCCACGCCGCGCCGCCACCGCGCTTCCAGCCTTCCTCCGGGAAGGTCTTCACGCCAAGGTCGCCGAGCTGGCCGTGCTGCGGATTGGCCTTGTTGAAATCCGGCCCCAGGCAGATGTCCTTGTCGGTGCCGGTCGCTTCGCACGACCAGGCCTGCTTGCCGTCGCCGAGCGCATACGCGGCGACGCGGCCGCGCACGCCGAATTCGTTGCCGCTGATGCCGGCGATGACCTTGCCGTCGGCGATGATCGGCGCCATGGTGATGGTCTCGCCCTTTTCAGGATAGGCGAGCTTCTGCTTCCACACTTCCTTGCCGGTCTTGGCATCGAGCGCGATCACGTCGCCGCTGAGGCTACCGAACACCAGCTTGCCGTCGGCATAGGACGCACCGCGGTTGACCGTGTCGCAGCACGCTACCGCCACCGAGCGCTCGTCCTGCTGCGGGGTGTATTTCCACAGCACCTTGCCGCCGTCGTCCTGCGCCGCCAGGTCGATCGCGAACACATTGTTCGGATACGCGCTGACCATGTACATGATGCTGCCGATCACCAGCGGCTGGCCTTCGTGGCCGCGGGTGGCGTCGGTCTTCATCTCCCACGACATCTTCAGGTTCTTGACGTTGTCGCGGTTGATCTCGGCCAGCGGGCTGTGCCGGTTCAGGCCGAAGTCGCGCCCGATGCCGCCCCAGTTGTCGGGATTGGCGGCGTTGGTGGCGAACTCGCTATCGGTATCGGCCACCGCGGCCGGCGCGGCAGCGGCCGGTTGCTGCGCAGCGGCCGGCGCGGCCGGCGCCGCGGTTTCTTCCTGCTTCTTGCAACCCGCCAGCACCAGCGCGGTTGCCAGCGCGAGCAGCGTCCAGGCACGGGTACGACATGGATGACTGTGCATCGTTCTACTCCCCTCGTTGAAGAGCCGTGCGCTTACCGTCGAACGGCCTGCGCGGCGGGATGTGGAAACATCGCGAGTGAGAGAGCAATCAACGTGCCAGCGCGCTGCTGCAGTGCGCCATCGTTGAGCCACAAGCATCGGCCGCGGCATGGGCAGAGCCGCGCCCCTGCCGAGCGGCCGCGCTGTATCGGAAACGGCACACTTTGCGCCACCGGCCTGTATCGCGATTGGCGCAGCGGGGCCTGAGCGCCATGCGCGGCAAACGACCTGTGCACCTGGCAGACCCCGGGACAGGTCCCCGACCGATCCGTCGCCGCTGTCGGTGCGCGTTGGGGTGCGGGCGCCCGAGACTCTTTGGAGGAACTTGAGTCCCGACGCTATTGCATCGCACAGCAGGGATTGGAGGCGCGGCGCCGCAGATCACCGGCGCGAGCGGCAAACCGCAGCATCCGCGGCAGCAAACTCTCCAGCTCGCGCGCTCGTGCTCTCGCCCCTGCTGTTGCTCTGTTGCTCTGTTGCTCTGCTGTTGCTGTTGCTGTTGCTTTGGACTTTCCGGGTCCCTTACGCAGCGGCGAATAGGGCGGGAAAAACCCCGAAGGGGCGGCGCACAGGGATGTGCGCCGTTCGCGGCAGGGGCAGGATGCCCCTTCCGCGAATCCCGTCCTATTCGCGGACCCGGAGCGCGGAGCGCGGAGGGCGCGTAGGCAGGGTGTGCTTTCTTTTGGTTACTTTTCTTTGCACAAGCAAAGAAAAGTGACTCGCCGCAAGGCGAAAGCATTTGCTTTTGCGATGGCGGTGGTAACTCACTGTAGGAGCGGCTTCAGCCGCGACACCTTCCTGACAGAACCAGTCGCGGCTGAAGCCGCTCCTACAAAAGCAAATGCTCGCCTGTTGCAGTGGCGATGGCAGGAGAACGAGAAGGATGCAGAGATTGGCAATCCGCTATGCGACGCATGGGCACAGAGCGCCGGATCTGCATAGCGGTGGCAACAACTGCACGCCTTTCGCTCTTTGTGGGAAGGACTTCAGCCCCGACGATGCTTCACCGATAAAGCGTCGGGACTGAAGTCCCTCCCACAGAAAAGAACGCCCTACCCGGTTGCGTCCTGCCACCATTCCAGCAGCGCCGCACAATCGGCGAAATGCAAATCGGCCAGCGCCGGCCACAGATTGTCCGCATGCAACAACACCGTCGTCGCACCGGCATGGCGCCCGCACTGCAGATCGTATTCGTGGTCGCCGATCATGACCAGCGAATGCGGCGCCACGCCCCAGTGCGCAGCCAACTGCTGCAGACCGCCAGGATGCGGCTTGGGCGGCGCCTCGTCGCGGCCGAGGATGGCGACCTCCTCGAACAACTCATCGACCCCGATCTCGCGCAGCGTCACCCGCGCCAGTTCCTGCGCATTGCGGGTCAACAGCGCCAGCCGGCAACCGGCCGCATGCAGCGTGCGCAGCAGCGCCGGCGCGCCGGGCGCGGCGACGGCGCCCAAGGCCAACGCGCGTTCGTGCTCGAGCAACCAGGCGTGCTTGGCCGCACCCTCCTCGGCCGGCAGCGCGGCCAGATGCTGCAGGATGTCGGCCTGCGGCGGAATCTGCAGCTTACGGCGGATCAGCGCGAAATCGTGCACCGCGCGAGTCAGCGTGCCGTCCATGTCGAACACCCAGTGCCGCACCTGGCGCAGGCGCGCGCCGGGTGCCGCCACGCTCAATCCCATCCCGGCATCTGCGACCCGTCCAGGCCGCCGGTCTCGAACACCGCGGTGCGGGTGCCGCCGGCCTTCACCGGGAATTCGATCTGCAGCACCGTGGTCTTGCGCGCCAGCTTCCACAGCGCCTTGTCGTCGCTGATGAACATCGCGATCGCCTCGTCGGTGTTCGGGCGCCACGCCGCGGCCGCGCGCGGCGCCGCGTCGTCGGCCTTCAGCTGCACCTTGCAGCCGCCGGCGCAACGGAAATCGCCGGCCTGCAGCACCAGGTAGGCGCTGCGCTTCCATTCGGGGTGATCGCGGAACACCAGCTGCACCGGCTTCGGGCCGCTGCCGTCCACATCGACCTTGTCGCGGCTGTACAGCATCGCCGAGCGCTGCGTGCCCTTGCCGGCCGGCACCTGCGAATATTCCCAGGCGGCCTGCATGCGCCGCAGCTCACGCGCCGCCTCGCCCTTGGCCTTGACCTCGGCGTAGCCCGGCTCGATGCGCTCGGCCGCGTCCGAACCGGGATACTGCTCCAGCAGCGCCGCGCCATGGATGCGCGCCAGGTCCCAGTTGCCGGACTTCACCGCGGCGTCGTATTGCTTGGCCAAGTCGTCGGCGGCCTGCGCCTTGGCCTGCGCTTCGGCCGCGGCCTGCGCCTTGCGCTCGGCCTCGTGGTCGCCGCAACCGGCCAGGGCGACGGCGCATAGCGCGCCGAGCAGAATGCGTTTCATCGGGGAACTCCTCGTTGGATCAAGTCATCGATCGCTTGCGCGACCTCGGTCGGTTTCTCGACGATGGACATGTGGCCGCTGCCGTCGAGCAGCACCTGCAGCGCCTGCGGCACGCGCTCGGCGTACAGCGCCAGCGCACTGGCATCGATCACCGCGTCCTGCACGCAGTTCAGCAGCAGCGCCGGCTGGCGGATGCGCGCGGCTTCCTCGAACGGCAGGAAGGCCTCCTCGCTGCGTCCGATCCGCGCCAGCACCTGCTGTTCGAAGCCGGCCTCGCTGCGCCGCCAGGCGACGATCGACGACACCGCCCAGGACGGGATGCGCGGCTTGCTCGGCTCCAGCAGGAACACCGTGTCGACGTAGCGGCGCAGCGAGTCGGCGTCGTACACCGCGAACGGATTGTCGCCATCCAGCACCGCCTGGCCGAAGGCGTTGTCGGCGAAGCGCACGCCAGCAGCGTTGAGCAGGCCAACGCGATCGAACAAGTGCGGATGGCGCGCCGCGGCGAGCGCGGCGATGCCGCCGCCCATGGAATGCCCGATCAGCACGCATTCGCTGCCCGTACCGCGCACGCATTGCGCGGCGAACGCGGCCACGCGTTCGGCCTGCGCGACGAAGCCGTAGTCCTGCCCGTCGATGCGCTGGCTCTCGGCCCAGCCGGGCAGATCGGGAATGAACAGGTGATAGCGATCGCCGAGCGCGCGCGCCAGCGGCAACCAGTTCTCCTTGCTGCCGGTGAAGCCGTGCACCAGCATCAGTGCAGGCGCGGCGGGATCGGCCGCGGCGCGGTGCAGGTAGGTCCAGCGATGCCCGGCGACCTGCGTCTGGCAACGCTGCAGGCCGCTGCCCCAGCGCAGGCGCAGGCTTTCCAGGCGCACCAGCAGGACCGGCTTGCTGCGCAACAACAGCACCGCGCCCACCAGCAGCGCCAAGCCCACGGCCAGCGCGGTGAACGCCAGAAGCAGCAACAACGTCAGCAGCAACATGGAAGAGCCGGGAACCGGAAACGTGCCATGCGCCTACCTTCGCATGCGGCCTGGTTTGCGCCAAGTCCTGCATGCTGGGGCGTTACGCCCGGGGTCGGTATGCCGCAGGCAGTGGGCAGCGGCAATCGCCGTTGCGCAAAAGAAAACGGCGCCGGGACTGCTCCCGGCGCCGCGATCCGTGCCGTGCGTTCGCACGCAGCGCCGCCTCAGTGCGCGGCGGCGCCCTTGTCGGCCTTGGCCAGCATGTCTTCCACCGACACCGTGGTGATCGGGTGGTAGCCGGGCTTGGCCTGGGCGAAGACCTGCTTGGCGAAGGCCAGGCCGTCCGGGGTCTTCACCAGTTCGGCGTAGATCGGCAGGATCAGTTTGCGGCGGCCGACGCGGGCGATGAACTCGCCAGCGGCCGGGCGCGCCTCGGCGTAGCCGCTGCGGATCGCCAGCGGATACCAGCGCATGGCGATCTCGCCGTTCGCGGTGCCGGTGAAGTGGTAGGCGGCGTCGAGCTGCTTGAGCTGCTCGGGCTTCAGCGTGGCGCCCAGGCCGCTGAGGAAGCGCGTCCACTCCTGCGTGCTCCACGCATCGGTGACCTGCTTGCCCGGCAGGGTGCCGCTGCCGGCCCAGGCGATGCGCGCGGTATCGACCATCGCGAAGTTGCGCGAACGCGCCTTCTGCGCGAACGCCGGGATGCCCGGCTCGTCCAGCCACGCGTGCAGCTCGGCCTCGCTGACCGCATCGGGCTTCTTGGCCAGCAGGTTCTTCTTCAGATAGTCGACGAACTGGTCGGTGTTGGCGCTCTGGAACGCGTGGTCGTCGAACCAGCCGCGCAGGAACGCATCGAAGGTGGCGCGGCCGAAGCGCTGTTCCAGGAACTGCAGGAACCAGGCGCCCTTGACGTAGGCGACCTGGCTCAGCGCATCGTCCGGATCGCGTTCGGTCAGCGCCGGCAACGCCAGCGCCTGGTCGGCCGGGCTCATGTCCTTGACCTCGGCGAGCAGGTCGGTCTGGTCGATCTCGCGCTCCATCTCCGCCGCTTCGGCGCCGTACAGCGCTTCGGTGATGCGCGCCTGCACGTAGGTGGTGAAGCCTTCGTTGAGCCAGATGTCCTTCCAGCTGGCGTTGGTCACCAGGTTGCCGGACCAGCTATGCGCCAGTTCGTGCGCGATCAGCGACACCAGCGACTTGTCGCCGACGATCACGGTCGGGGTGGCGAAGGTCAGGCGTGGATTCTCCATGCCGCCGAACGGGAACGACGGCGGCAGCACCAGCATGTCGTAGCGGCCCCAGCGGTACGGACCGTACAGCGTCTCGGCGGCGACGATCATCTTCTCGGTGTCCTCGAACTCCTTGGCCGCCTTGTCGGCCATGGACGGTTCGGCCCAGATGCCCGAACGCTCGGAGATCGGCTTGAACACCAGGTCGCCGGCGGCGATGGCCAGCAAGTAGGACGGGATCGGCTGCGGCATCTTGAACGTGTAGTCGCCGTCGCGCGCCGCCTTCGGGTCGTTGTCGGCGCTCATCAGCACCATCACGTCCGGACGCGACACGACATGCGCGCTGTAGGTGAAGCGCACGCTCGGCGTGTCCTGCAGCGGCACCCAGCTGCGCGCATGGATCGCCTGCGACTGGCTGAACATGAAGGGCAGTTTCTTGCCCTCGGTCATCGACGGCTCCAGCCACTGCAGGCCCGAGGCGGTCGCGGCGGTGTGGTAGGCGATGGTGACTTTCTGCGGCTGGTTCGGCGCTTCGATGGTCAGCTTGCTGCCGTAGATCTTGTCGACCGGCGCCAGCGCGTACTGCAGCGGCGCCAGGTTACCCTTGCCGTCGTCGCCCTGCACGGTTTCGATAGTCAGCTCGCGCGTGTCCAGCAGCAGCTGCTTGGCGCTCTTGTCCTTCCAGTCCAGCGTGTAGGTGGCGGTGCCGCCAATCTGCTTGCTGTCGAAGTCCAGCTTCAGGTCCAGCGCCAGGTCCTTGATCACGACCTTGCCCGGCTCGGCATAGGAGCTTTCGTCGTGGCTGCGGTCGGCGGGTTTCACGGCGGCGGGCGCGGGCTTGGCGGCGGGAGCGGCGGCTTCGCTAGGAGCCTCGCGGGAACAACCGGTCGCGATGACCGCGGCCAGGGACAGCAACAGGAACGGGGAACGCATGGCGGACAGCACCGGTTCGGGGAAACCGGAAGTTTACCTTGACGGCCGGGATTGGGGATTGGGGATTGGGGATTCGCAACAGCGAAGCGGCGTGCGCTCTTTACGAATCCCCAATCCCGAATCCCCAATCCCGGCACTTCGACTAGATCTTGTAGCCCGAGTGGATCGCGACGATGCCGCCGGTCAGGTTCTTGTAGTGGCTGCGCTCGAAGCCGGCCTCGGCCATCATGCCCTTCAGCGCGTCCTGCGGCGGGTGCTTGCGGATGCTCTCGGCCAGGTACTGGTAGCTGTCGGCATCCTTGGCGAACAGCTTGCCCAGGCGCGGCAGGATCTTGAACGAATGGAAGTCGTAGATCGGCTTGAACCAGTCGGCGGTGACCGCGGAAAACTCCAGCACCCGCGCCTGCCCGCCGACCTTCAGCACCCGGTACATCTCGCGCAGCGCCGCGTCCTTGTCGGTGACGTTGCGCAGGCCGAAGGCGATGGTGACCAGGTCGAAGCTCTGGTCCGGGAACGGCAGCGCCTCGGCGTTGCACTGCACGTAGTCCAGGCCCGCGACCAGGCCGCGGTTGGTCAGCCGGTCGCGGCCCACCGACAGCATGCCGGCATTGATGTCGCCCAGCACCACCGCGCCGTCGTCGCCGACCCGCTCCTTCAGCAGCGCGGCGATGTCGCCGGTGCCGCCGGCCAGGTCGAGCACGCGGTCGCCCGGCTTGACCTGCGCGGTGGCCACGAAATAGCGCTTCCAGGCCCGGTGGATGCCCAGGCTCATCAGGTCGTTCATCAGGTCGTAGTTGCCGGCGACCGAGGTGAACACCTCGCCGACCAGCTTCTGCTTGTCCTTGGCATCGACATCGCGGAAGCCGAAATGGGTTGTGCCGGTCTTGTAGGGGGATTCGCTCATGGCGGGATTATCGCACTGCCGGCGCCGTCGTGGTCTGCCGCCGAGGGTCGCAGCCGCCACGCGGCGCCGGCCAGGTACCGGCCCACGTTCAGAATTTCAGCACCAGGCCCACGTCCACGCCCTCGATGCCGTAGCCGCCGGCGTCGCCCTGGCCGAGGTCGGCGGAGGTCTGTTCGTTGCTGTAGGCGATCGTGCAGGTGCCGCCGGCGCCATTGTCGATCCGGGCGTAGTCGGCGTAGAGATAGGCCTTGGGCGACAAAGTGTGCTGGTAGCCCACGCCCCACTTGTTGCAGGTATTGTCCACGTAGGACGAATCGCGCCGGCTCCAGGCCGCCTTCCACAGGCCGTTGGCGCCCATCGGCGCGGTGAAGCCCAGCAGATAGCCCTTGTGCTCGTGGTAGAAGCCGAGCGCGGCGACGTCGAACGGCTGCTGGATGTCGATGCGTTCGTAGAACCCGTACAGCTTGAACGGGCCGACGTCGTAGCTGGCCCCGAACAGGTTGATCTTGAGCCGGGTCAGGCCGGGCACGTCGTTCCACCATTCCTCTTCGTGGTCGTAGCCCAGGCTCAGCGGTCCGTTGCTGTAGCCCAGGATCACCGCATACAGCGGACTGCGGCTGTCGCGGTCGCTGACGCCGAGCAGATTCGGCGTATAGGCGAAGGTGGCGTTGAGGCCCCGCCAGGTGGGCGTGACGTAGACCACTGCGTCCTTGGCCCGCGACACCACCACCTGCAGCGAACCGGCGCTGGCGACCGACCGGCCCTTGAACGGATCGTATTGCTTGAGCACCGCGGCGCGCCCGCCATCGACGGTGCCGCCGAGCAGCGTCCCCCAGTTGCCGGTCGCGCCCAACCAGGCATGTCGGGTATAGAACGTATCGCCGCCGCTGCCGGCGTCCTTGTCGCCGGTCAGGTCGACCCCGACCTCGACCTCGCCGATCAGGCGGGTGCCGTTGCCCAGGTCATAGCCGAGCTTGAGGCCGACATTGCTGCCGTCGGAGCCGGCGGCGCTCTGCAGGTCGTGTTCGCTGCCGGTATCGGCGACCGCACCATTGCCGCCGCGGCGGCCGACGTAGCCGATGTCCAGCGTGCCGTACAGCGAGGCGCTGGCCGCGCCGTCGCTCCATTGCAGTCCCTGCGCCTTTTCCTGGTCCTGCGCCTGCGCGCCGGTCGCCATCCCTGCGGCCACGGCCAGCCCGCCAATCCCTTTCCACATCGTGGTGCGCATCGCGTGTCTCCTGTCGTCGGACAACAGCGTTTCTGCAGCAAGGCCTGCGCCGAGCCGGTGATGCGGGGGGTGGGGTAGAGCGTTCATAGCCCTATTTGCGCGGTAAGTAAAGCCGCAGCGCACGCCGTCGGCAACGCTGATGCGGCGCGCGCGCGGGCTGCTTTCGCAAGACGCCGCCGCGTGCGCCCGCCCCGCGCCGGCTTGCGGTGGTGACAGCCAGCGCCGCCGTGCGCACTATGGCGTCATCCCGCCACCGAGCCGCACTCGATGATCGCCACACCCGACTACCGCACCCTGCTCGACACCGCCATCGCCGAGGCCCGCCAGGGCCTGGCCGAAGGCGGCATCCCGATCGGCGCGGCGCTGTACCACAACGACGGCCGCCTGCTCGGCTGCGGCCACAACCGCCGCGTGCAGGAAGGCGACCCGTCGGTGCACGGCGAGACCGATGCGTTCCGCAAGGCCGGCCGCCAGCGCCGCTACCAGGACACCATCATGGTCACCACGCTGGCGCCCTGCTGGTACTGCAGCGGCCTGGTGCGGCAGTTCAACATCGGCACCGTGGTGGTCGGCGAATCGGTCACGTTCCAGGGCGGCATCGACTGGCTGCGCGAAAATGGAGTCAATGTGATCGACCTGCACAGCCAGGAATGCATCGACCTGCTCGGCGGCTACATCGCGGCCAATCCGGACGTGTGGAACGAGGACATCGGCGAGGACTGAGCGCGCGCCGCGCTCAGAACCGGTACTGCACGCCGGCGCTGACGGTGCGCGCCGTGCCCACCGCCACCCACGGCGTCGCCGCGACCGAACTGGTGTAGTAGCTGCGGTCGAACACGTTGTCCACGTCCAGCGACACGCGCAACCGTTCGTCGATGCGCCAGTAGGCCATCAGCTTGGCCACGGTGTAGGCCGGCAATCGCGCCGGTGCGATGCCGGCATCGGCCTGCACCTGGGTATAGGCCTCGGCCAGCCGCGCGCCGGTATGGGTGATGCCGCCACCGACGCCGAGCAGGCCGCCGCCGGACAGCGGCGTCTCGCGCACCGCCAGCACGCTGCCGTTGAGCTTGGGCACATTGATCAGGCTTCCGCCGACCTGCAGCGTGTTGTCACGCAGCACCTGCACCCGATTCCACGAGGCGCTGGCGTTGAGCCGCCAGTGCGCGCTCAGCTGTCCGGAAACGTCGGCCTCGGCGCCGCGGCTGCGCACGCGGCCGGCGGCGATCTGGTTGCCCGGATTGCGCGGATCGCCGGTGAGCACGTTGTCCTTGACGATCTCGTACAACGCCAGGGTGCCCCCGAGGCGGCCGTCGCGCGCCTGCCACTTGCCGCCCAGCTCCAGCGCGCGGCCGGTTTCCGGCGCCGGCGTGGTGCTGGTGCCGGTGCCGTACCAGACGTCGGAGCCGCTGTTGGGGCGGAACGAACGCCCCGCATTGACGTACCACGACCATTGCTCGCCCGGCGCATAGCTCAGGCCGATGCGCGGCGTGGTCCTGGCCGGGGTCTGCGCGTAGCGGCCGCCGCTGCGGCGGTCCTCCAGCGTCTGCCGGTAGCGGTCGTGGCGCAGGCCGAGCAGCAGCGTCCACTGCGCGTTCAACGCCACCGCGTCCTGCAGGTACAGCGCCAGGTTGCGCTGGCGCTCGTGGCTATCGACGAACGGCAGCGGCGTCGGCAGCGCTTGTCCGTAGACCGGCGCGAACAGGTCCAGCGCGTACGGCGCGGCGGCGCTGGGGCGGACCCGCAGCATGCGTTGCTCGAGCACGAAGTCGTAGGCCTCCATGCCGACCAGCAGATCGTGGCGCCAGGTGCCGCTGCGCAGCTGGCCACGCAGTTCCGCCTGCAGCGCGCTGTCGTGCGAGGCGAAATCGCGCCAGCGCCGCTGCCGCCACAGCGTGCGCGCATCGGCCTGCACCGCACTGGGTTCGGTGGAGTAGCCGCGCAGTCTGGCGTCGCGCTGCGACGCGGCGAGCAGCCCGCTCCATGTCTCGGAGAACGCGTGCCGCAGCAGCAGTTGGTGATTGCGGTTCTCGACCTGCACGTCGCCATCTCCCGGCTCGCCGAGGAAGCGCGAGCGCGGCAGCGCGCGCAGGTCGCCGCGCACCGCGACCACGCCGCGGTCCAGCGGCGTGCGGTGGCGCAGCCATTCGCCGTTGTAGTCCAGCGTGGTGGCCTTGCCCAGGCGCCAGGTCAGCGCCGGCGCGAGGAAGCGGCGCCGCGTCTGCACGAAGTCGCGGAAGCTGTGTCTGTCCTCGGCGGCGAGGTTGAGCCGGTAGGCGACGCTGTCGCCCAGCGGCCCGGTGCTGTCGGCCGCGACGCGGTAGGCGTCGTGGCTGCCGGCGGACAGTTCCAGCGCGGTCGCCGGCCGCCACTGCGGCAGCTTGGTGACGATGTTGAGCGTGCCGCCGGGTTCGCTGCTGCCGTATAGCGCAGCGGCCGGTCCTTTCAGGAACTCGATCGCCTCGATGTTGGCGGTGTCGCGCGGCGCGTTGTAGCCGCGGTTGCCGGCCAGGCCATTGAGCAGGGTCGCGCTGCCGGTGTTCTCGTTGCCGGGCAGCCCGCGCACCGCGAAGTTGTCCCACAGCCCGCCGAAGCCGTTCTGCCGCGAGATGCCGCCGACGTAGTCCAGGGTGCCGTCCAGGTGCGTGGCACCGAGGTCGTCGATCGCCTGCCGCGGCAGCACCCGCACCGATTGCGGCAACTGGCGCAGGCTCAGCTCGGTCTTGCTGCCCTGGGTGGCATCGGCGTAGTAGGTGCCCGAGTCGCGGCGCCCGACCACGCGCACCGTATCCAGTTCGGCAGGCTCGGACGCGGCGTCGAGAACCGCATCGGCATCGGCCGGACC
This sequence comes from Xanthomonas sp. GW, assembly GCF_014236815.1. Lineage (NCBI taxonomy): Bacteria > Pseudomonadati > Pseudomonadota > Gammaproteobacteria > Lysobacterales > Lysobacteraceae > Xanthomonas > Xanthomonas sp. GW. Next base: position 874,198 of record NZ_CP051189.1, on the reverse strand, counting down.
GGCGCTCAGGCCGGCGAGCAAGGCGGCAACGAAGGACAGCGACTGCGGCGAACGTGGCGGCATGGAGCGAAGCACCCGAAAAAGAAATGTTATATTATTTCAATACTGGCACGAACCGCAGCGCATGTCTTCCGCCTCCCCCGCCCTTTCCCTAGCCTCCTCGCGCCTGGCCTCGATCGATCTGCTGCGCGGCACCGTGATGCTGCTGATGCTGCTCGACCACGTGCGCGAGACGTTCTATCTGCATCACCCGATCGGCGATCCGGTGGACGTGGCAACCACCGCCCCGGCGCTGTTCGTGGCGCGTCTGCTGGCGCATCTGTGTGCGCCGGTGTTCGTGTTCCTGACCGGCCTGTCGGCGTGGCTGTATGCGGCGCGGCAGCCGCATGGCCGCAAAGCGGCGGCAGCGTTCCTGCTCAAGCGCGGGCTGTTCCTGGTCGTGCTGGAACTGACCCTGGTCAACTTCGCCTGGACCTTCTCGTTCCCGCCGCAGGTGCTGTACCTGCAGGTGATCTGGGCGATCGGGCTGAGCATGCTGGCGCTGGCGGCCTTGCTGTGGCTGCCGCGCCCGCTGCTGGCGCTGCTCGGCGTGGCGCTGGTGGCCGGGCACAACCTGCTCGACGGCGTGCACGTGCACGGCGACGGCCCGCTGGCCACGGCCTGGGCCGTGCTGCACGATCGCAGCTGGCTGCAGCTGGGCGAAATGCGCGTGCGCACCTCGTATCCGTTGCTGCCGTGGATCGGGGTGATCGCGCTGGGCTATGCGGCCGGCCCCTGGTACGGCGCCGACACGGCGGCGCCGCAACGCCGGCAGCGCCTGCTGGCCTGCGGCCTCGGCGCGCTGGCGCTGTTCCACCTGCTGCGCTGGCACAACGGCTACGGCGATGCGCCCTGGCGCGACCAGGCCGACGTGGCGCACACCGCGATGAGCTTCTTCAACCTGACCAAGTACCCGCCGTCGCTGCTGTTCCTGCTGCTGACCCTGGGCGTGGGCCTGCTGTTGCTGCGCCTGTACGAGCATCCGCCGCTGGCAAGGATCCTGGCGCCGCTGGCGGCGATCGGCGCGGCGCCGATGTTCTTCTACCTGCTGCACCTGTACGCGCTGAAGCTGCTGTATCTGGCGGCGCTGGCGTACTGGGGCGCGAACCACGGCGCGTTGTTCGGCGTGGACAGCGTCGCCGCGCTGTGGGCGATCGCCGCGGCGCTGGGACTGGCGCTGTACTGGCCGGTGGCGGCGTTCGCGCGGCTGAAGGCGCGCCGCCGCGACCTGGCCTGGCTGCGCTATCTGTAGCGACGCCTGCGCCGGGCCGGCTCGGACCCGGATTCATCGCCGTGCAATGCCGGCATGCTCGACTGGTCGCCCTGTTCGCGCCTGGAGACCTGCGATGCCCACCCGCCTGCCGCGCCTGCTGCCGATCGGCCTGATCTTCGCCGCCACCGCCGGCTGCGCCACCGCAGCGAGCCAGCGCGATGCCTGGGTGGTGCAGCAGATCCACGACTACAACCATCCCTATGCGGCGCAGCAGGCCGAGCTGGACACCAAGATGGCGACGATGGCCGGCAGCGCCTACGCGTTCTACCGCGGCACCGACCATCTGTTCTACCAGGACATGAAGACCCTGCCGGCCTCGCTGTGGACCAGCCCGCAGACCGGCTACACCTGGCTCGGCGGCGACACCCACATCGGCAACTTCGACGCCGCGCGCGACAGCAGCGGCAAGGCGGTGTTCAAGGTCGCCGACTTCGACGAAGGCCATCTCGGCCAGTACGTGTGGGACCTGCGCCGGCTGGCGGCGAGCATGGTCCTGGCCGGGCGCGACAACGGCCTGTCCGACAGCGACATCGGTAGCGCGATCGACACGATGGTCGGCGCCTACCTGGACAAGATCGGCGACTTCAAGGGCAGCGACGCCGAGAAGAGTTTCCAGCTGGCCAAGAGCAACACCAGCGGCGTGGTGGCCAAGGCCATCGACAGCGCCGACGGCAAGAGCCGCAGCAGCCTGCTGGCCAAATACACGGCGGTCGGCGGCGGCAAGCGCATGTTCCAGAGCCTGGACAATCTGGTCGCGGTGGACAGCGCCACCGCCTCGGCGGTCGCCGCGGCGATGAACGGCTATGTGGCCTCGATCGCCGCGTCCAAGCGCTATGCGACGAGCTACTACGCGATCAAGGACGTGCGTCAGAAACTCGGCTCGGGCACCGGCAGCCTCGGCCGGCAGCGGCTGTACGTGCTGATCGAAGGCGCCAGCAGCGCGACCGGCGACGACGTGATCCTGGAATGGAAGCAGGAAGCGGCCAGCGTGGTCGCCGTCGCCGCGCCGTCGCAGATGCCCGCCTCCAGCTACGACAACCACGAAGGCGAGCGCGTGGCGCGCACCGCCAAGGCGCAGACCCTGGATGCCGACGTGCTGATCGGCTACGCCAGCGTCGCCGGCGTGCCGTTCTACGTGCACGAGAAATCGCCGTTCCAGGAAGACCTGGATCCGGCCGCGCTGAGCAGCGCCGGCAAGCTGGCCACCGCCGCCACCTACCTGGGCCAGGCGCTGGCCTCGGCGCACGCGCTGTCCGACCAGGACTACGATCCGGCGGTGGTCGGTTACAGCATCGACAAACAGATCGACGCGGCGGCCAGCAGCAAGAGCGGATTGAAATCGGAACTGCGCCAGTTCGCGTTCGACTACGCCGCGCAGGTGCAGCTGGACTGGCAGGGATTCGTAGCCGCGTACCAGGCCGGGACGCCGTTGTACTAAGCGCTAGGTTCACCGCCAGCGAAACCTGTAGGAGCGGCTTCAGCCGCGACCGGGCGTTACCGGTAATGCCCGGTCGCGGCTGAAGCCGCTCCTACAAATTTCCGCAGACCGACGCCTGACAGGCATTCGTGGCCCAGTACCCGCAGGAAGCGCCGCCACACTACGCGCGCCGCGCAAGCGTGCGTTCTTCCATATTCGGCGTGCGTTCTTCCATAGTTCCATCTGCGAAATCCGGTTCGCAGATGGAACTTTTGTGGGAGCGACTCCGGGTGGCCTCGGGCCATCAGTCGCGACGGGCTCTACCGGTAAAGCCGTCGCGACTGAAGTCGCTCCCACAAGGTACTGGCGCGCCCGCTGTGTGCCGGTATGCAAGCAATCAGAGCAGGCAACGCATTTACAGGATGTAACGACTCAAATCCGGATCCTGCACCAGCTCGCCCAGGTGCGTGTTGACATAGGCGGCATCGACGACGACGCTCTGCCCGTCGCGATCCGGCGCCTCGAAGCTCAGCGTATCGAGCAGGCGCTCGAGCACCGTGTGCAGGCGCCGCGCGCCGATGTTCTCCTGGCGCTCGTTGACCAGGAACGCGATCTCGGCGAGGCGGTCGATCGCATCCTCGGTGAAGCTCAGGGTCACGCCTTCGGTCAGCAGCAGCGCTTCGTACTGTTTGCTCAGCGCCGCCTTCGGCTCGGTGAGGATGCGGATGAAATCGTCTTTGGACAGCGCGGACAGCTCGACCCGGATCGGGAAGCGGCCCTGCAGCTCAGGGATCAGGTCGCTGGGCTTGGCCAGGTGGAACGCGCCGGAGGCGATGAACAGAATATGGTCGGTCTTGACCGTGCCGTACTTGGTGCTGACGTTGGAGCCTTCGACCAGCGGCAGCAGGTCGCGCTGCACGCCTTCGCGCGACACGTCGCCGCCGGACGATCCCGCCTCGCCGCGCTTGGCGACCTTGTCGATCTCGTCGATGAACACGATGCCGTGCTGCTCGCAGGCCTCGATCGCCGCGGCGCGCACGTCTTCCTCGTTGACCAGCTTGCCGGCCTCTTCCTCGATCAGCAGCGGCCGCGCCGCCTTGATCGTCAGCTTGCGCGACTGCGACTTGCTGCCGCCCAGGTTGGAGAACATCTGCCGCAGCTGCTGGCCCATTTCCTCCATGCCCGGCGGGGTCATGATATCCATGCTGACGTTGACCGCCACGTCCAGCTCGATCTCGCGCTCGTCCAGTTCGCCGGCGCGCAGCATGCGCCGGAACTTGCTGCGGGTGTCGTTGTCCTGCGCCGAGGGTTCGTTGCGCGCGGCTTCCGGATCGAAGCCGATGCCGGCGCTGCGCCGCGGCAGCAGCGCGTCGAGGATGCGGTCTTCGGCGCGTTCCTCGGCCTGGGTGCGCACGCGCACCTTGGCCTGTTCGCGGTACAGCTTGACCGCGGTGTCGGCCAGGTCGCGCACGATCTGCTCCACGTCCTTGCCGACGTAGCCGACCTCGGTGAAGCGCGTGGCCTCGACCTTGACGAACGGCGCGTTGGCCAGCGTCGCCAGGCGCCGCGCGATCTCGGTCTTGCCGACGCCGGTGGGGCCGATCATCAGGATGTTCTTGGGCATCACTTCGTTGCGCAGCGCATCGGGCAGCTGCATGCGCCGCCAGCGGTTGCGCAGCGCGATCGCCACCGCGCGCTTGGCGTCGTGCTGGCCGACGATGTGGCGGTCCAGCTCCTGCACGATTTCGCGCGGGGTCATGGTTGAGGTGTCGGGATTGGGCATTGGGGATTCGGGATTGGTAGAAGCGGAATGGGAACGATCGATGCGTGTCCGGGCACAGGGAAAGGAGCGCTTTTGCGAATCCCCAATCCCGAATGCCGAATCACAGCTCTTCGACCACCACGTTGCGATTGGTATAGATGCAGATGTCGCCGGCGATGTTCAGCGCTTCGACCGCGATGGTCTTGGCGTCCAGTTCGGTGTGGCCGAGCAGCGCGCGCGCCGCCGACAGCGCGTAGGAACCGCCGGAGCCGATGGCGATGATGCCGTCCTCCGGCTCGATCACGTCGCCGGTGCCGCTGATGATCAGCGAGGTTTCCTTGTCGGCCACCGCCAGCAACGCCTCGAGCTTGCCCAGGCGGCGTTCGGTGCGCCAGTCCTTGGCCAGTTCCACCGCCGCGCGGGTCAGCTGGCCGTGCTTCTCGAGCTTGGCCTCGAACAATTCGAACAGGGTGAACGCATCGGCGGCGGCGCCGGCGAAACCGGCCAGCACCTGGCCGTCGCGGCCGAGCCGGCGCACCTTGCGCGCATTGCCCTTCATCACGGTATGGCCCAGCGTCACCTGACCATCGCCGGCCACGGCGACATGGCCGTTGCGGCGCACCGACAGGATCGTGGTGGCGTGGAAAACGTTGGGATTCTGACTGGGGTCCATGCGGCCTCCTGAGCGGTTCTTCAGGTGTGGGGGCATGCCGCCGCCCGTTCAAGCGTCCGCCGGTCGGCGGTTGTCCATTCTGGCGTGGCTCGGGCGCTGCGGCTCCGGTGCGATACCCCACAGCAGGTACCAGTCCTCGCCCTGCATCTCGATCGGATGCATGACCCGTCCGGAACCGTTGCCGCAGGCCAGATCGTCCGCCGCGCAGTAGCGGTCGCAGCCCCAGCAGATCCGCTCGGGATGCGCGGGTTTCAACGGAAAGGGTTTCGCCATCGGCCTGCCTCGCTGCACGTTCGGCGGACAGTGTCCGCGCCCGCAGCGACGCGCGCCTTGATCCAGAACAAGCGCGCGCGAACCTACCGCCGCGCCGTCTGCGTTCGGCCGGTCAGGACTTGCGCTTGGCGCGCGGGTGCGCGGCGTCGTAGACCTTGGCCAGATGCTGGAAATCCAGGTGGGTGTAGATCTGCGTGGTGGCGATGTCGGCGTGGCCAAGCAGCTCCTGCACGCCGCGCAGGTCGCCGGAGGATTCGAGGATGTGGCTGGCGAAGCTGTGCCGCAGCATGTGCGGGTGCACGTGCTTGAACAGGCCCTGGCGCCCGGCCAGCTGCTTGATCCGGATCTGCACCGCGCGCGCGCCGATCGGCGCGCCGCCGCGGCCCGGGAACACCGGCGCCTCGGCCGCCGCCTTGGTTTCCGCCTGCCATTCCAGCAGCGCCTTGCGCGCGTGCGAGCCGACCGGTACCAGCCGCTGTTTGTTGCCCTTGCCGAGCACGCGCACCAGGCCGCTGGCGAAATCCAGGTCGCGCCAGCGCAGCGCGCACAGCTCGCTCAGGCGCAGCCCGGAGGAATAGAACAGTTCCAGCAGCGCGCGGTCGCGCAGGCCCAGCGGCACGTCGGTCGGCACTTCGACCAGGCGCACCGCCTCGTCCGCGTCCAGCACCTGTGGCAGCTTGCGCGGCGCCTTCGGCGCACGCAGCGCGGCGGCCGGGCTGGCGGCGATCTGGCCGTGCTTGAGCAACCACGCATAGAAACTGCGGCACGCCGACAGGCGCCGCTGCAGGCTCTTCGGCGACAGCCCACGGCGGTGCTCGGCGGCGATGAAATGGCGCAACTGCTCGGCGCCGAGCGCGGCGATGTCGCCGCCGGCATTGTCCGCCGTCCACGCCGCCAGCGCGGCGAGGTCGCGGCGGTAGGCGTCCAGCGTGTGCGCGGACATGCGCCGCTCGACTTGCAGGTAGGCGAGGAACCGGGACTCGGGACGCGGGACGCGGGACTCGGCTTCAACGGTGGCAACATCGGCCGGCGCGCCGGACCGCACTTTTCGAGTCCCGAGTCCCGAGTCCCGAGTCCCGACGCTCATGCGAAGCGCTGCAGCGCCACCGTCAGCGACTCGCCCATCATGCGCAGGAACAAGGTGCCCATGCCGGGATAGAAGCGGTTCGGATCGCGGCTGCCGACCGCGAGCAGGCCCACGCCCGGCAGCGGCAGCAGCGCGGTGGACTGCACTTCCTCGATGCGCTCGGCGTACAGCAGCGCCTGCTTTTCCGGCTGCAGGCGCCCGCAGATCGGCTCGCCGTCCTGCAGGCAGTCGCGGAACGGCGCCAGCCGCGGATCGTCCTGCGCCAGGATCTGCAGCCACGGCGCCTGTTCCAGCCCGGGCAGCGGGCGCAGCAGCACGATGCTGACCAGGTCGCCCTGGAAATCCTCCTGCAGCGAAGCGGCCATCGCGCGCACGCTGTCGGCAGCGCTGGTCTGGCGCATCAGCGCCAGGGTCAGCTGGTGGGTGCGTACCGCCAGGCGCTCGTTGACCTGGGCATTGCCGGCCAGCTCGGACAGGCGCCGCGACAGTTCGCGGTTCTTGTCGCGCAGCACTTCCAGCTGGTAGCTCGCTAGCGACGCGGTCGGGCCGTCGTCGCGCGGCACCACCAGGGTCAGCGCCAGGTCGGGGAACTGCTTCAGGAACGCCGGATGACGGCGCAGCCATGCGGCGATTTCGTGCGCGCCGATCTTGTCCTGGGTCTCGCTCATCGGATCCACTCCCCATCGAAAACGAATGCGGCCGGCCCCGACATCACCACCGGCGCGTCGTCGTGCGGCCAGCGGATGCGCAGCTCGCCGCCGGGCAGCACCACGCGCACGTCGCGGTCCACGCGGCCGCGCTGGATCAGCACCGCCGCGGCCGCGCAGGCGCCGCTGCCGCAGGCCAGGGTCTCGCCGACGCCGCGCTCGTACACGCGCAGGCGCACATGGCCGCGGTCGATCACTTGGGCGAAGCCGACATTGACCGAATCGGGAAACGACGCGTGCTGCTGCAGCAACGGCCCCAGCCGCTCGAGCGGCGCCGCATCGACCAGGCCCACTTCCAGCACCGCATGCGGATTGCCCATCGACACCGCGCCGAAGCGCACGCTGCCGCCTTGCAGCGGCAGCACATATTCCTCGCGCATGCGCGGGAAGCCGATCAGCGGCACGTCCTCCGGGGCGAAGCGCGGCACGCCCATCGCCACCGCGAACTGGCCGTCGGCGCCGCGTTCGATGCGATGCGAGGCGAACGGACTGTCGATGACGAACGGGTCGCTGCCGGCGGCGCCGTCGCGCACCAGCCAGGCGGCGACGCAGCGCGCGCCGTTGCCGCACTGCCCGGCCAGGCTGCCGTCGGTATTCCAGATGCGGTAGCTGGCCACCGCGTCCGCGCTGCGCGGCGCCTCGATGGTCAGCAGCTGGTCGCAGCCGACGCCGAAATGGCGGTCGGCCAGGCGCACCGCCAGCGCGGCGTCCGGCGGCGGGGTGCCGTCGCGCAGATCGAGCACCACGAAATCGTTGCCCGCGCCCTGCATCTTGGAAAAGCGCAGGCGCGCCGCGACGCTGGCCTCACTCATTCCCATCGGTGGGCGTGGTGCTGGTGGCGTCGGTCGGCTTCTGCTGGCCATCGACCGGCTGCGCATGGCCGGCCGGATCGGTGGTGGCGGGCGGCGTCGCATCGGGCGCGGCGGCCGGTGCGGCTTCCACCGGTACCGGCTTCTGCGGCATCACCAGCGGGCCCTTGTTGCCGCACCCGGACAGCGCCAGCAGGGCGGCGCCGAACAGGGCGATACGGATCGGATGACGGAACGATGTGCTCATGCGCCGAGTATAGCCAGAAGGGCATGAACCGGCTGTGCCGCCTGCCACGCTGCGACCAGCGCAGCGATGCCTGGGCCGATGCAGACGCGCGATCCCGCTTCACTCGCGCGGCGGAGGCTCCGGGCGCAGCCACAGCCACAGCGCCACGCAGCTCATGCAGCCGATCGCCACCACCTGCACCCACGGCTTGTGCACGAACAGCAGCAGCACCAGCGCGCACACCGCCATGGTCAGCGTGGCCATCCACTTGCCGCGGCGGCTGACCGCGCCGTGCGCTTCCCAGTCGCGGATGCTGGCCCCGAAACGCGGATCCTCCAGCAACCGCCGGCGCAGGCGCTCGGAGCCGCGCGAGGCGGCATAGGCCGAGATCAGCACGAACACGGTGGTCGGCAAGCCCGGCACGAAGATGCCGACGATGCCCGTGGCCAGGCTGACGTAGGCCAGCAGCCACCAGGCCCAGCGGAAACGGGAAGGGGGTTCCATCGGCGCATGATAAAGCCGCGGCCGGACGGCGACGCGGGATATGTACCCTCGGCGCTCGCCGCTTGTGCGGGCGAGTTCGTTTGCGAGCAGCGGAGCGACGTGCTTGCCGGGCTTCGTGCAGTCGGGACTGAAGTCCCTCCCACAGTGTGCCCAGCCAGCGCTCGGCGCACCCACCCTTGTGGGAGCGGCTTCAGTCGCGACGCGGGATCCGTCAGTCAGCGACTTCGGAATCCGTCGCGGCTGAAGCCGCTCCTACAGTGCACCCGGCCTGCTTCCTGTAGGAGCGGCTTCAGCCGCGACAGAACGCCACGCCAATCCGCTTACTTCGCCGCCTGCTCCACACCCAATTGGTCGAGCATGAACGCGTACGACTCGGCCTGTTCGCGGTAGCGGCGGAAACGCCCCGATTTGCCGCCGTGGCCGGCTTCCATGTTGACCCGGAACACGATCGGGCGGGTGCCGGTGTTGTCCTCGCGCAGCTTGGCCACCCACTTGGCCGGCTCCCAGTACTGCACCTGCGAATCCCACAGGCCGGTGCCGACGAACAGCGCCGGATACGCCTGGCGCGCGACGTTGTCGTACGGCGAATAGCCGAGCATGTAGTCGTAGTACTGCTTCTGCTCCGGATTGCCCCACTCGTCGTATTCGTTGGTGGTCAGCGGAATGCTCGGGTCGAGCATGGTGGTGACCACGTCGACGAACGGCACCTGCGCCACCAGCACCCGGTAATCCTGCGGCGCCATGTTCGCCACCGCGCCCATCAGCAGGCCGCCGGCACTGCCGCCGGCCGCAGCGACCCGGTCCGGCGCCGCATAGCCCAGCTTGACCAGGCCGCGGGTGACGTCGATGAAGTCGGTGAAGGTGTTCTTCTTGTGCAGCAGCTTGCCCTGGTCGTACCAGTCGCGGCCCATTTCCTGGCCGCCGCGGATATGCGCGATGGCGTAGACCACGCCGCGGTCGAGCAGGCTGACCACCGGCAGGTTGAAGTTGGGATCGGTGGACATGCCGTAGCTGCCGTAGGCGTACTGGTACAGCGCGGCCGTGCCGTCCTTCTTGAAGCCCTTCTTGTACACCAGCGACACCGGCACCCTGACTCCGTCGCGCGCAGTCACCCACACGCGCTCGGTCTGATACTTGTCCGCGTCGTAGCCGATCACCGGCTGCTGCTTGAGCAGCTTGCGCTCGCCGGTGCGGGTGTTGAGTTCGTAGGTGGTGGCCGGCGTGGTCAGCGAGGTGTAGCTGTAGCGCAGCCACGGCGTGTCCGGCTCGGGATTGACCGACAGGCCCATCGAATACGCCGGCTCGTCGGCCTTGACGTAGTCCTCCTTGCCGTCGGCGAAGTGCAGGCGGATCCGCTCCAGGCCATCGGAACGCTCGGCGATGGCGGTGTAGCCGTCGAACAGTTCGAAGCCGTCGATGAACACCTTCTCGTCGTAGGGCAGCCAGGCCTGCCACTGCGCGCGTTTGGTAGCGCCGTCGGGCGCGGTCATCAGCGCGTAGTTCTTGGCCTTCCAGTTGGTGCGGATCACCCAGCGTCCGTCGAAATGGTCGGCGCTGTACTCGACGTCGCGCTCGCGCGGCGCCAGCACGGCGAAGTGCTGCGGGTCGGCGGCCGGCGCGTAGCGCTGCTCGGAGGACACCGTGCTCTCCACGCCGATGAGGATGTACTTGTCGTCGCGGCTGCGGCCCAGGCCCATGTAGAAGCTGTCGTCCTTCTCCTCGTAGACCAGCGCGTCCTGCGTGGCCGGCGTGCCCAGCACATGCTTCTTGACGCGCACGGTGAGCAGGGTTTCCGGGTCGTTCTCGACGTAGAACAGGGTCTTGTTGTCGTCGGCCCAGACCACGTCCGGCGACACGCCCGGCACGCGGTCGGGGTAGATCTCGCCGGTGTCCAGGTTCTTGAAGCGCACCACGTACTGGCGGCGGCCGACGTCGTCCTCGGTCCAGGCCAGGATGCGGTTGTCCTGGCTGACCACCGCATCGCCCAGGCTGAAATAGCCCTTGTCCGCGGCCATCGCGTTGACGTCGAGCAGGATTTCCTCAGCCGCCTGCATGCTGCCCTTGCGCCGCGCATGCACCGGGTAGTCCTTGCCGCTCTCGAAGCGGGTGTAGTACCAGTAGCCGCGCTCGCGGTACGGCACGCTGCTGTCGTCCTGCTTGATGCGGCCGACGATCTCCTTGTACAGCGTGTCTTCCAGCGGCTTGAGCGGCTTCAGCACCTGGTCGGCGTAGGCATTTTCGGCGTTGAGATACGCCAGCATCTGCGGGTTTTCGCGCTTGTCGTCGCGCAGCCAGTAATAGTCGTCCTGGCGGGTGGCGCCGAACGGCGCTTTGACCGTGTGCGGCTGCTTGGCCGGATGCGGCGGGGTGGCGTCGGTGGCGAGGGCGGAAGCGAAGGGCGCGGTCATGAGCAGCAGAAAGCTCGTTAGCAGGGAACGGTGATGCATCTAATGGGGCTCCGGCGGCAGTAACGCAACTGAGGACGCGCCGCCCGGGCCGGGAGACGGCAGGCATGCGGCATGGCCCCGCACGATGCCGGCCGAGTCTCCGCGCAACGCCGCATCCTGGCAAGCGCGCAACGATTTCGTGCGCCGCGCTCCTCTATCATCGGGCCATGAACCCGCTTCCGACCGACCCCCATACCGCGCCGCAGGCGCTGTCCGCCTACAGCCAACGCAGCCGCGACATCGAACCGTTCCACGTGATGGCGTTGCTGGCCCGCGCCAACGAACTGGAACACGCCGGCCACGACGTGATCCACCTGGAGATCGGCGAACCGGACTTCACCACCGCCGCGCCGATCGTCGCCGCCGGCCAGGCCGCGCTCGCGGCCGGCCACACCCGCTACACCGCGGCGCGCGGGCTGCCGGCGCTGCGCGAGGCGCTGGCCGTGTTCTACCGGCAACGCCACGACGTGGACCTGGACCCGGCGCGGATCATGATCACCCCCGGCGGTTCCGGCGCGTTGCTGCTGGCCAGCGCGCTGCTGGTCGACCCGGGCAAGCGCTGGCTGATGGCCGACCCCGGCTATCCGTGCAACCGGCATTTCCTGCGCCTGGTCGAAGGCGCGGCGCAGCTGGTGCCGGTCGGCCCGGACAGCCGCTACCAGTTGACCCCGGCCTTGCTGGACGCGCACTGGAACGCCGACAGCGTCGGCGCGCTGGTCGCCTCGCCGGCCAACCCGACCGGCACCCTGCTGGACCGCGCCGAACTGGCCGCACTGGCGCAGGCACTGCAGGCGCGCGGCGGCCACCTAGTGGTCGACGAGATCTACCACGGCCTCAGCTACGGCATCGACGCGCCCAGCGTGCTCGAGGTCGACGACGGCGCCTATGTGCTCAACAGCTTCTCCAAGTACTTCGGCATGACCGGCTGGCGCCTGGGCTGGCTGGTGGCGCCGCGCGCGGCGGTGCCGTCGCTGGAGAAGCTCGCGCAGAACCTGTACATCAGCGCGTCCAGCATCGCCCAGCATGCGGCACTGGCCTGTTTCCTGCCGGAAACCCTGCAGATCCTGGAAGCGCGCCGCGCCGAATTCGGCCAGCGCCGCGACTACCTGCTGCCGGCGCTGCGCGCACTCGGCTTCCGCATCGAAGTGGAACCCCAGGGCGCGTTCTACCTGTACGCCGACGTCAGCGCCTTCACTGACGACGCGCAGGCGTTCTGCGCGCATTTCCTCGAGACCGAGCACGTGGCATTCACCCCCGGCGTGGACTTCGGCCATCACCGCGCGCGCCAGCACGTCCGCATCGCCTATACGCAGAGCTTGCCCAGGCTGCAGGAAGCGGTGGCGCGCATCGCCCGCGGGCTAGAGCGTTGGAATCGCCACCCCGAACCGTAAGCGCTTCAGGCGCTGCCGATCACAATCACCTTGCAGACCGAAACCAGGCCCAAGATCACCAACCGCCACACCGCATAGCCAACGCCGTCATGGCTTTGGCTTTGGCTTTGGCTTTGGCTTTGGCTTTGGCTGTGGCTGTGGCTGTGGCTGTGGCTGTGGCTGTGGCTGTGGCCTTGGCTGTAGCTCTGGCTTTTGATTGTCTTCGCCTTAAAGCGAGCCGAGCACCGCAGGCGCAAGCGGCCGAAGAGGCGCCCTTGTTTGAGCGAAGCGAGTTTGGGCGCCGTGCCGCTTGTGCCGAGGAGCGCAGGGAACCGATGCGGCTTTATCGCATCGGATCGCGTCGGCGACAGCGGTTTTGGTTACTTTTGCCAAGACAAAAGTGACTCGCGCCAAGGGCGCGAAAGCCTTTGCTGTTGCCCCAGCCTTTGCCGTTTCTCAGGCCCTGGAGTTACCCCCGCCTTGCTAGAACTGCAAACGCTCGCAGCGGGGCGGCCGCATCGCTGCGGCCGTCCGCTACCGAGCCTTCAATCCTTCAGCCGCTCCCACAGGAACCCATACGCCAGCGCCTGCATATGCGCAGCCTGCGCATTGTTGGCAGCGCCACCGTGGCCGCCTTCGGTGTTCTCGTAGTAGCTCACGTCCTTGCCGGCATCGATCATCTTCGCCGCCATCTTGCGCGCGTGGCCCGGGTGCACCCGGTCGTCGCGGGTGGACGTCAGGAAGATCACCGGCGGATAGGTCTTCTTCGGATCGAACAGGTGGTACGGGGAGAAGGACTGGATGTACTTCCAGTCGTCGGTGTCCGGATTGCCGTACTCGGCCATCCACGAAGCGCCGGCCAGCAGATGGCTGTAGCGCTTCATGTCCAGCAGCGGCACCTGCACCACCACCGCGCCGAACAGCTGCGGGTACTGCACCAGCATGTTGCCGGCCATCAGCCCGCCGTTGCTGCCGCCCTGCACGCCCAGGTGCTTGGCCGAGGTGATCTTGCGCGCGGCCAGGTCCTGCGCCACCGCCGCCATGTCCTCGTAGGCCTTGTGCCGGTTCTGCTTCAGCGCCGCCTGGTGCCAGCGCGGGCCGTACTCGCCGCCGCCGCGGATGTTGGCCAGCGCGTACACGCCGCCCTGGTCGAGCCAGGCGCGGCCGAGGCCGCCGGAATAGAACGGGGTCATCGAGACCTCGAAGCCGCCGTAGGCGTACAGCAGGGTCGGATGGCTGCCGTCCAGCTTGAGCTGCTTCGGCCGGACCAGGAAGTACGGGACCTTGGTGCCGTCCTTGGACACCGCGAAGTGCTGCTCGATCGCGTCCTTGGACGCATCGAAGAAGCTCGGCATCGCCTTCAGCGTCTCGATGCTCTGCGGGCCGCGCTGCACGTCGGCCAGCATCAGCGTGGTCGGGGTCAGGAAATCGGTGGAGGTCAGCCACACCTGATCGTTCTCGTCGGCATCGACCGCATCCACGCTGATGCTGCCGAAGGCCAGGTCGCCGACCGGGAACGGCGCGCGCGCCCACTCGCCGTCGCCAGGAGTCAGCACCCACAGCCGGCTCTTGACGTCGTCCAGCACGTTCAGCACCAGCGTCGACTTGGTCCACGCGAACCCCTCCAGCGAGGTGCTGTCGGTCGGCGTGAACAACACCCGGAACGCACGCTTGCCGGCCATGAAGTCGTCGAACTTGGCGGCCAGCAGCGCACCGGCGGGATAGGTGGTGCCGTCCACGGTCCATGGATCGCGCAACTGCAGGGTCAGCCATTCGCGATGCACGCGCTTGCTGGCCGAGTTGGGCACGTCGATCTTGCGCAGGCTGCCGTCGGCATTGCGCAGGTACATCTCGTCGTTATAGAAGGCCAGCGTGCGGCTGACGAAATCGCGCTCGTAGCCGGGCGTGTCGTCGTGCATCGCGGCGATGTACATGTCTTCCGGCTTGCCTTCGTAGACCAGGCTCGCGCTCTGCAGCGGGGTGCCGCGCTTCCACTGCTTGACCACCCGCGGATAGCCGGAGCTGGTCAGCGAACCGGCGCCGAAATCGGTGTAGAGGTAGACGGTATCGGCATCGATCCAACCCAGGCCGCCCTTGGCCTCGGGGCGGAAGAAGCCGTCCTTCACCCATTGCTTGGAACCCAGGTCGAACTCGCGGGTGACGTCGGCATCGGCGCCGCCGCGTGACAGCGCGATCAGGCAGCGGCGGTAGTCCGGGCGCAGGCAGTCGGCGCCATGCCACACCCAGTTCTCGCCCTCGGCCTTGTTCAGCGCATCCAGGTCCAGCACCGTTTCCCACTTCGGCTCGGGCTTGCGGTATTCGTCCAGGGTGGTGCGCCGCCACAGGCCGCGCTCGTGCTCGCGGTCCTTCCACAGGTTGTAGTAGTACGGGCCGATCTTCTGCACCGCCGGGATCTTCGCGTCGGAGTCCAGCACTTTGCGGATGCCGGCCTCGCGTGCCTGGAAACCCGGCTGCGCGGTCAGCCGCGCCTCGGTCTTGGCGTTCTGCGCCTTGACCCAGTCCAGCGGCTTGGCGCCGGTGACGTCTTCGAGCCAGGCATAGGAATCTTGGGGCATCGCGGTTTCCTTCGCCGCGGCGGTGCCGGAGACGATCAGTCCGGCGAGCAGGCAGGCATGGGCAAGAGAGGGCATGGGTCACGTCCAGGAGAACAGCCCGGAACCGTAGCATGCGGGGCCGCGGCCCTCCCCTGCCGAAGGTCAGGCTGCGCGGCTGACCCGCCAGGCCGGCGCACGCCGGCGCCGTGCCTGCACCCGCGGCCGTACCCGCGCCAGGACCCGCCGCAACGGCCGCAGCGGCAGCGGGAAGCGGTGCAGCGCCCACCACGCGCTCAGCGGCATGCCCAGCAGCCACAGCGGCCGCCAGCCCAGCCATTCGCTGTAGCCGCGCGCCGCCGGCCACACCAGCACCAGGGCCAGGCCGGCGAGTAGCGCCTGCCGCACCAGGCGGCGCAGAACGGGGTGCGGGGGTGGGCGGGGCGGGAAGAACGGGCGATCGGCATGGCGGCGACTCCGAAGCAGGGCTGAGGCGTGCAGCCTGCCGCGCGGCCATCTCAACGGCTGCGACCCACTATTGACATCACTTTCGCCCGATACTGGGTAGCGTGTCTCTTCAAGCCCCGGATCCCTGCCCTATGCGCCTGCTTTCCCTGTTCGCCTCCGTGCTGCTGCTCGGCATGGCCGTTCCCCTGCCGGCGGCGCGGGCGAAATCCCCGGAGCAAGAACCCTCGCAGCCGCCGATTGACCTGCAGCGCTTCATGGGCCGCTGGTACGTGATCGCGCACGTGCCCTATTTCGCCGAGCGCGGGCATGTCGCCAGCAGCGACGAGTACACGCTCAAGGAAGACGGCAAGATCGCCGTGCGCTACCAGTACCGCGAAGGCTTCGACGAACCGGTCAAGGAAGTCACCTCGCGCGCCACGGTCAAGGAAGGCAGCGGCGACCGCCGCTGGACCACTTGGTTCTTCGCCGTGGTCCCGACCAAATACCGCATCCTCGAAGTGGCGCCGGACTATTCCTGGGCGCTGATCGACTATCCCGGCCGCGACCTGGCCTGGGTGTTTTCGCGCACGCCGGACATGGACTACAAGCAGTATCGCGAGCTGGTCGGCAAGTTGGACCACGATTACGGGGTCAAGGTGGACAAGCTCAAGCGCGTGGCGCAGCGCCGCGACCAGGTCGGCAAACTCGGTTTCGAAGTGCCGAGCAAGCCCTGAGGCGTGTCGCCGATCACCGAATAGGTTGCACCGCCATCGCCTGCCGCTCAGCGAGGCGCCAGCCGGTGCACGTATGATCGGGCCGGTCCGTCCCCCAGACAGGTGCACCGATTGGCCAGCGTTCCGTCCGACATCCCCAGCACTGCGCCGCGCGTCCCCACCACGGATCCCACCCGCGGCCAGGTGTTCGCGCAGCACTGTCCCTCGCGCGCCGTCCTCAGCCATGTGACCAGCCGCTGGGGCGTGCTGGTGCTGGTGGCTTTGCGCAAGGGCACGCATCGTTTCGGCGACCTGCGCCGCAAGCTCGAAGGGGTCAGCGAGAAGATGCTGTCGCAGACCCTGCAGGCACTGGAAGCCGATGGCCTGGTGCAACGCACCGCCTATCCGGTGGTCCCGCCGCATGTGGAATATGCGCTGACCCCGCTGGGCGAAGACGCGGCGACGCATGTGCAGGCGCTGGTGGACTGGATCGAGAGCAACATCGGCGCCATCCTGAGCGGCGGCGGTGCATCGCCGGATGCACTGTAGGAGCGGCTCTGGGTGGCCTCGGGCCATCAGCCGCGACAGGCGGTATCAGCTATCGATAATGCCTGTCGCGGCTGAAGCCGCTCCTACAAAAAAACGACGGCAGCGCGCAGCGCGAACGCCTCAGTCGTCGCTGTAGTTGCTCAGCGCCAGCGACAGCAGCGACTTGGCCTGTTCGCGCAGCGAGCGCGGCTCGACGATTTCCGCGTCCGAGCCGTAGTGCAGCACGTCCATCAGCAGCTCGCGCGAGACGCTGTACGGCACCTTCAGTTCGTAGCGGCCGTCGGCCAGAAAGCGCCCCTGCTGCTTGGAATGCCAGTGCTCGTCGGCGACCCAGCGCGCCGCCTTGGGACTGAACACGATCGTCGCCCAACCCTTGGGCGCGCCGGAGAAGATCCCGTAGCTGGCCGCCAGCTGCGAATCCAGTTCCTCGTCCGCCACGTCCTGCGCCACCTGATCGAGCAGCCGCGCATGGTTGATGCGGTCCACGGCGAAGCTGCGCACCGCGTCGCGGCCGTGGTCCCAGGCGTCCAGGTACCAGTTGTCGCGGTAGTGGGTGATGCGCTGCGGCGACACCGTGCGCTTGGTCGATTCGTCGGTGGAGCGCGCGCGGTAGTCGAACGACAGCCGCTTGCGCTCCAGCACCGCCGAGGCGACGGTGCGGAAACTGGCCTCGTCGAGCTTGCGGCCGCGGTGCGGGATCACCCGCACCCGTTCCACCGGCCAGTGGGTGGCCCCGGCCTGCGCCGCCAGCAGGCTCTCGATGCGCTGCTGCAGCGGCGCCAGCACCGAGGACAGCACCCCGCCGCCGGTCCGCGCCAGCAACTGCTGCGAGGCCAGCAGCGCGTGCAGCTCCTCGGAACTGAGCCACAGCCCGGGCAGTTCGAAGCGGTCGCTCTCGCCGGACTCGTAGCGGAACCCGGCCTCGCCGTCGCCCTCGACCGGGGCCATCAGCGCATCGCGCAGGAACGCCAGGTCGCGGTAGACGGTGGCGCGGGAGCAGCTCAATTCGTCCTGCAGCCGCGCCACCGTCACCGGATAGCGGGCGGACTTGAGCAGCCGGTGCAGAGCATTGATGCGTTCGTAGCGGTCCATGGCCCCGATTATGTCCGAAGTCCGTGGCGGAAAAGCGCGTTGCGGCCGCTCGCGCGCCTGAACCGCGGCGGCGCGGCCGAACCGGCGATGAAGCCGGGGCCGGGCGGCGGCCGGGGCGTCATGTAGATCCGGTATGATGAAATCGTTTCCATTTCGTTAGCCGAAGGCTGCGTCCTCAACCGGAGAGTAAAGCCATGCCCCGCTGCGCCACCGTAGTATCCGCCATCACCTTGTTGCTGCTGTGCACCTCCACGGCCCTGGCCGCCGATGTGCCCGCCCCGCCGGCGGAACCGGGCAGTTCACCGTGGAGCGGCTCCGGCGAGCTGGGACTCTCCTCCTCGCGCGGCAACAGTTCCAACGAGAGCTTCAACGGCCGGCTCAAGGGCCAGTACCTGGACGGCGACTGGATCCACAGCATCGACCTGTTCGCCTTGCGCGCCAGCGCCGAGTACACCAATACCAACGACGACGGCAGCACCGAGCGCGTGCGCCAGACCACCTCCAACCGCTACACCGGCAGCGCCGGCAGCGCGCTGCAGTTGGGCGAGCACCGCCAGCTGACCGCCTCGCTGCGCTACGAGCGCGACGATTTCGCCACCTACGACCGCCTGGCCACGATCGGCATCGGCTACGGCACGCGGATCATGGACGGCGACCACCGCAGCCTGGACGTGCAGATCGGCCCCGGCGTGCGCCGCGCCCACGACGTGGAAGAGGACCGCACCGAAACCGGGCTGATCGGCCGCGGCCTGGTCGACTTCAAGTACGGCCTGACCGAGAACACCGAACTGGCCAATACCCTGCTGGTCGAATCAGGCTCCTACAACACCTTCGCGCAGAACGACCTGGGCATCTCGGTCAGCATGAACTCGCGGCTGGCGCTGAAGGCCGGCTGGCAGGCGCGTCACAACAGCGATGTCAGCGACGACAAGAAGAAGACCGATACGCTGGCTACGATGAATGTGGTCTACAAGTTCAAGTGAGTGAGGCCGGGATTCGGGATTGGGGAGTCGGGATTCGTAACGGCAGGCGCCGCTTGGGCCTGGGCGTTTAGCTGACGGCGGTTCTGTAGGAGCGGCTTCAGCCGCGACAGGCACCATCGGCAAAGCCTGTCGCGGCTGATGGCCTGAGGCCACCCAGAGCCGCTCCTACAGGATGGCTGCCGGATGTGTGCCGGCCTGCGCTCAGGCCGGCAGCGCGGCGTCCAGCAGTTCGCGGGCGCCGGCGCCGAGCAGCGCTTCGGCCACCGCCTCGCCCAGCGCCTGCGGGTCCTGGGCGCTGCGCTGCAGGTCGGCGCGTACCAGGCGTCCGTCGGCGACGCCGCCGACCATGCCCTGCAGCAGCAGGTCTTCGCCCTGCCAGTGCGCGAACGCGGCCACCGGCACGTGGCAACTGCCGTGCAGCGCCCGGTTCATCGCCCGCTCGGCCTCCACGCAGCTGCGGGTGGCGGCGTCGTCGAGCGCGGCGAACAGGCCCAGCGCGGCCGCGTCGTCGCCGCGGCATTCCACCGCGATGGCGCCCTGCGCCGGCGCCGGCAGCCAGTCCGGCGCCTGCAGGCGCTCGGTGATGCGCGCCTCCAGGCCCAGCCGCTGCAAGCCGGCGCAGGCCAGCACGATGCCGTCGTAGCCGCCGTTGTCGAGCTTGGCCAGGCGCGTGTTGACGTTGCCGCGCAGGTCCAGCAACTGCAGGTCCGGGCGCCGCGCGCGCAGTTGCGCCTGCCGGCGCAGCGACGAAGTGCCCACCCGCGCGCCCAGCGGCAGCGCCTCCAGCGACGCATAGAGATTGGAGATCAGCGCGTCGGCCGGATCGGCGCGGGCCAGGATCGCCGGCAGCACGAACGGCGGGTCCAGCTCCATCGGCACGTCCTTCAGCGAATGCACCGCGCAGTCGGCCTCGCCACGCAACATCGCCAGCTCCAGTTCCTTCAGGAACAGGCCCTTGCCGCCGATCGCCGCCAGCGAACGGTCCAGCACTTCGTCGCCGCGGGTGCTCATCGGCACCAGCACCACGTCCAGCTGCGGGTGCGCCTGGCGCAGGCGGTCGGCGACATGTTCGCTCTGCCACAGGGCGAGCGGACTCTTGCGGGTAGCGATGCGCAGGATCTTCATGCGCCCATTATCGCGGAAAGCGCCGCCACCGGCCGCTGGCACCGAGGCCGAGTGCCATTGCCTCCAATCCCGGCCTTTCCTCAGCCGAACGGCCGGTAATCCCCATCCCCACTTTCCAAAGCCGAACGGCTGCTCATCGCGAATCCCGGCTTTCCACAGCCAAACGGCTGGTCATCCCCAATCCCCAATCCCCAATCCCGGCCTTCAAAGATGCCGGATCTCCTGCCGCAGCTGCGCCACGCAGCGCCGGCTCACCTCCAGCGGCTGCTTGCCATGGCGCAGCACCGCATGCACCTGGCCCTCGCCGAGGCGACGCAGCTCGACCAGTTCGTGGCGCGCGACCAGACAGTTGCGATGGATGCGCACGAAGCGCTCGGCGAACTCCTCTTCCAGCGACTTCAGCGACTCCTCGATCAGGTCCTCGCCGCGCGCGTGATGCACCACCACGTACTTTTCCTCGGCCTGCAGGTAGTGGATGTCGTCGACCGCGATCAGCCGCAGGCTGCCGCGCAGGCGCGCGCACAGGTGGCTGCGGCGCTGCGCCGACGACACCGCCGCAGCGCTGCCGCGGCCGGCCATGAAGGTGCGCGCGCGCTCCAGCGCCGCCGCCAGCCGCTCGGCACGCACCGGCTTCATCAGGTAGTCGATCGCCGCGGCCTCGAATGCGGACAGCGCGTGCGCGTCGTAGGCGGTGCAGAACACCACCGCCGGGCGCGGCTCGAAGCTGGCCAGGTGGCGCGCGGTCTCCAACCCGTCGACGCCGGGCATGGCGATGTCCAGCAGCACCAGATCCGGACGCAACTCGGCGCAGGCGCGCAGCGTCTCCAGGCCATTGCCGGCCTCGGCCACCACCTCGACGCCGGCATGCTCGGCCAGCAGCGCGCGCAAGCGCTCGCGTGCCAGGGGTTCGTCGTCGGCGATCACCACCTTCACGTACGTCACCTCAGTGCGCTGGAGCGCAGTCTCGCCGCATAGTAGCCCCGCCGCTGGCGGGCCGTCATCCGCGCCGCAGCGCCTGTCGCCGCGGGACCAGCGCGCAGCCCGGCGCCGCGGTCGCGCCTCAGCCAGCGGCGAAGCGCGCGCTCATCCAGTCTTGCAGATCCGCGATCTCCTCGGCGCAGACCTGGTGCGCCATCGGATAGCGCTGCCACTGCACCGGCATGCCCAGCGCCTGCAGCGCCTGTGCGGTCTGTTCGGCATAGGGTTGCGGGATCACCGGATCGCCCTGGCCGTGGGCCATGAACAGCGGCTGCGACAGCGCCGCCGGCGCATGCCAGCGGGCCACGTCGGCCACCTCCGGCAGGTAAGTGGACAGGGCGATCAACCCGGCCAGCGGCCGTTCGCGGCGCAGTCCCGTCGCCAGCGTGATCGCACCGCCCTGCGAGAAACCGGCCAGCAGCAGGCGCTCGGCGGGCACGCCGCGTACATGTTCGCGCGCGATCAATTCCTCGACCTGGGCGACCGACGCGGCGACGCCGGCGCTGTCGGCGCGGTTGGAGAAATCCGGGCTGACGATGTCGTACCAGGCGCGCATGCGCACGCCGTTGTTGATCGTCACCGCGCGCACCGGCGCATGCGGAAACACGAAGCGCAACGCCGGCCAGCCCGGCCGCAGCAACTCCGGCACCAGCGGCGCGAAGTCGTTGCCGTCGGCGCCGAGTCCGTGCAACCACAGCACGGTCCATGCCGGCGAAGCGGCGGTTTCGTGTTCCACTGTTTCCAGCATGCGCGCGGTCCCCATCGAGATGGGGCGCATTATGCCTGCCGCGTCAGCCGTCAGCGCGGCGGGCGGCGGCGGCGCGGCGCAATTCGCCCGCGCGCAGCAGCACCGCCGGCGGCTTCTGCTCTTCGGGAATGGCCAGGATGCGCAGCTGGCGCAGCCACAGCCCGGCCGCGCGCGAGGAACTCACCGCGACCACAGGAATCGCCAGCGCCATGCCGATCACCACCGGCGCCATCCACATTGCCAGCGACGGCGACACCACGTAGGCCATCCCGCCCATCAGCAGCCCGAACGCGCTGAGCCCGCCGTAGCTGCGCGCCAGCGCCAACCACGACAGGCGGCCGTCGTCGCGCTGCTGCGCGTCCCAGCCCGAGTCCTTGCCGGCCAGCACCTCGGCCACGCCGCGCGACTGCACGTACATCACCACCGGCGCCATCAGCGCCGCCAGCACGGTTTCCAGCAGCATGCTCAGCAGTGCGCGCAGCGCGCCGCCGCAGCCGCGCCGCTCCTCGGGTTTCAGCAGCATGGCGAAGTAGCCCAGCACCTTCGGCGCCAGCAGCACGAACATGGTCACCGCGAACACCCAGAACACCCGGGTCGAGTCCTGCTGGTGCCAGTAGCGCGCCGGCGAGAACGGCGACACCACCGTGGCGACCAGGTCGAAGCCACCGCTCTGCAGCGGGATCGCGATGCCGATCAGCATCAGCAAACCCCACATCGGCGCGGTGAAGTAATGGCCGATGCCGATCATCATGTGCATGCGGCTGATCCAGTGCAGGCCGCGCGCGAAGACCACCTTGGAGTGCTGCAGGTTGCCCTGGCACCAGCGGCGGTCGCGCACCAGCAGGTCGGTCAGTGTCGGCGGGCCCTCTTCGTAGCTGCCCTGCAGGTACGGCACCATGTGCGTGGCCCAGCCGCCGCGGCGCATCAATGCCGCCTCGACGAAATCGTGGCTGAGCACGTGGCCGCCGAACGGCTTGCGCCCGGGCAATGCCGGCAGGCCGGCCTGTTCGGCGAAGGCCTGGGTGCGCATCACCGCGTTGTGGCCCCAGTAGTTGCTTTCCGAACCGTGCCACCAGGCCACGCCGTAGGCGATCACCGGGCCGTAGACGCGGCCGCCGAACTGCTGCATGCGCGCGAACAGGCTGTTGCCGTTGACCACTTCCGGCAAGGTCTGGATCAGGCCGACGTCGGGATGGTCTTCCATGCCCGCGACCAGGCGCACGATGGTCTCGCCGGTCATCAGGCTGTCGGCGTCCAGGATCAGCATCTGCGGGTAGGCCCCGCCGAAGCGGCGCACCCAGTCGGCGATGTTGCCGGCCTTGCGCTCGGCGTTGTCGGCGCGGCGCCGGTAAAAGATGCGGCCCTGGCCACCGGTGCGTTCGACCAGTTCGGCGTAGACCTGCTCTTCCTCGGCGCCGACCGCGGCGCGCGTGGTGTCGCTGAGGATGAAGAAATCGAAGTGCGCGATCTGGCCAGTGGCCTCGACCGATTCGTAGATCGCCTGCAGCCCGGCCATCAACCGATGCGGGTCTTCGTTGTAGGTGGGCATCAGCAAGGCGGTGCGGCTGCGCACCAGCGGCAGCGGCGCGTCCGGATCGATGCCGAGCTTGCGCCCGCCGCCGAACACCAGGGTCACGAATCCGGCCAGCGCGCTGACGAACGAAAACGCGATCCACGCGAACAGCGGAATGAACAGCGCCATCAGGCAGGCTTCGAGTACGCTGACCCCGCCGATCAGCAGCACCTTGCCGATCAGCACGCTGGCGTAGGCGGTCATCAGCGCGGTGCTGCCGAACACGTACAGCCGCCGCCAGAACATGCCGGGCGGGGTGCTGGGCAGGCGCTTGTTGCGCAATTTGCCCTGGCGCAGCGATTGCACCGGCATCGGCAACGGCGCCTCGGGCGGCAGCACCGCATGGCCGGCATCGAGCACAACGGAATCGGGCAGGGTCGGTGTGGGGGCGACCATGCTCATGCGTTCCGCCAGCCTCGTCGGGCATCGCCACGACGCGGCGATGCGTCCGCGCAAGCGCGCGACGCGGCGGATCCTGGCGCCGCTACCGGCGCCGTCTTGCGGTGATTGCCACTCGTACCCACGTTCTCTCCTGTCGGCGGGCAAAATACGGCCGCCACTGTAAACCTTAAATAGTAAGCTTTCGCGAAGATGGCCAAGCGCGCGGCGGCGCTGCGCCGGCAGGTTCGTTCAGCCATTCCGGCGCCGATCGCGTTTCACCGCATGCACAAATACCGCTCACCGGCGTTTCACCGCGCCCGGAGAACATGGGAAGCGGTCCGCAGGAGGCAGTGCAGATGCGTCCCTCATTTCAGACAGCGGTGCTGGCCGCAGGCCGGGCCGCCCGGCCGCGCAGCTATCGCGGCGCTACGCAATCGCTGCGGCAGGGCGCAGCGACACGCCCGCGCGGGAGGCCTGCATGAACCCGATGGACCTGATCGGCTGGGCGGCGACACTGCTCCTGGTGGCGACGCTGCTGCGGCAGATCCACACGCAGTGGCGTGCGCCCGATCTGCAGGCGGTGTCGGCCTGGCTGTTCGCCGGCCAGATCGGCGCTTCGTTGCTGTTCGTCGTCTACAGCCTGGCGCTGCGCAATTACGTGTTCGTGACCACCAATACGCTGGTGCTGCTGACCGCCGTGGCCGGACAACTGCTGCAGACGCTGAAGCGGCGGCGCCTGCAGCGCGGGCGGGCGCCATGAACCGGCCGGCGCTGCTGATCGTGGACATGATCAGCCGCTTCGATTTCCCCGACGGTGCGCGCCTGGCCAGGGCGGCGCTGCCGGTGGCCGGGCGCATCGCGGCGCTGCGCGCGCGGTTCCATCGCCGCGGCTGGCCGGTGCTGTTCGCCAACGACAACTTCGCCGACTGGCAGACCGATTTCGAAGGCCTGTGGCGGCTGTGCGCCGATCCGGCGCAGCGCGGCGCGAAGATCGCTGAACTGCTGGCGCCGCAACCGCAGGACTACTACGTGCTCAAGCCCAAGCACTCGGCGTTCCTGGACTCGGCGTTGCAGATCCTGTTGGCGCAGTTGCGCGTGACCCGCCTTGTGGTCACCGGCGTGGCCACCGACGCCTGCCTGCTGGCGACGGCGGTCGATGCGCGGATGCGCGAGTTCCAAGTGCAGATGCCGCCGTCATGTTGCGCCACGTTCGGCGCGGCGCGGCAGCAGCGCGCATTGCGGCTGCTGCACGAGGCGTTCGCGGTCAGCCTGAGCGAGCGCCTGCCGGCGCGCTGAGGCGGCGGCTCAGGCCGGTGCCGGCAGCGCGGCGCTGTCGCCGCCCTCGCCCGGCGGCGCTTCGGCGACGTACGGGAACGCCAGGGTGATGGTGGTGCCGCGTCCCAGTTCGGAGTCCACGTCGACGAAGCCGCCGGCCTGGCGCACGAGACCGTAGACCTGGGCCAGGCCCAGGCCGGTGCCCTTGCCCTCGGGCTTGGTGGTGAAATAGGCCTCGAACAGTCGCGACTTGGTGTCCTCGGACATGCCCTCGCCCTGATCGCTGACCGACAGGGTCACGTAACGGCCCGGCTGGCGCAGCGCCGCAGCCTGCTCTGGCGGTACCTGCAAGCTGCCGCAGCGGATCGACACCACGTCGCCGGATTGACAGGCGTCGCGTGCGTTCAAAGCCAGGTTCAGCACCGCCTGCTCGACCGAGCTGCGGTCGGCATAGGTAGTGGCGCCGCCGGCCAGGCTGGTCAGTTGCAGCTTCATTTCGCCGCCCAAGGCCTGCGCCAGCAGCGGCTGCATGTGCGCGACCACCTCGCACAGATCCAGCCACTGCGGCTTGACCGGGTGCGCGCGGGCGAAGCCGAGCAGGCGCCGGGTCATCCGCGCGCCGTGTTGCAGCGCGTCGCCGGCGATGCCGAGCAGCTTGCGCTGGTCCGGCTGCAGGCGCTGCGGATGCTCGGCGACCATGCTCACCGAGGTCATCGCGGTCTGCAGCATGTTGTTGAAGTCGTGCACGATGCCGGCCAGCATTTGCCCGATCGCCTCGCCTTTCTGCGCCTGGGTCATGGCCCGCTCGGCGACGCGCTGCGCGGCGAGGGCGATGTCCAGCTGCCCGCGCAGCTCGATGTGCTCGGCCTGCAACTGCTGTCCCAGCATCTCGCCGACGACCTGCGCCGGTGCGCCGGCGCCGGCCTGCGGCAGATCGCCCAGGGTGCGCAGGGCCTCCTCGATCTGGCGATGCTGGGTGACGTCGCGGCTGATCACCAGCACGCTTTCCACTTCGGCATCGACGTTGGTCAGCGGGCTGGCCTGCACGTGCCACCAGCGTGGCCGGCCGTCGAAGGTTTCGCGCTGCGCCCAGAATTCGTACTGCTCGTTGCGCAAGGCCGCGGCGAACGCCGCTTCCGCGAGCGGCCGCATCTCCTCCGGCCACAGCTCCTGCCAGGCGCGGCCGACGACATGCTTGGGCTCGGCAGCACCGAGCAGGCGCAGGCCGCGCGTGTTGATCGAACGCACGACACCGTCGCGGCCGATCTCCTTGATGCAGTCGTGCGAGAGTTCGACGATCTGTCGATAGCGGGCGTGAGTGGACAAGCGGGGTCTCGCGATGAGTGGGTCGAGCATATCGGCATCACCGCAGCGTCACCAGCGCTTCACCGCTGAATCGTGAAGCTGCCAGTATTGAAAACGCGGCGGTATCAGCATTATGCGTGGCACTTGCGCCCTCACCACCATTCTTTTGGTTGAGGATGACCAGACGATTCGCGAACTGGCTCGGATGATGCTCGACGCCGACGGCTACCGGGTCTTGTCCGCCGGCACCGCCCACGAGGCGCTCGCCTTGCTCGAACAGGACCCCGATGTCGACCTGATCTTCAGCGACGTGCAGATGCCCGGCTGCGATGGCGTGACCATGGTGCGCGAACTGCGCCGGCGCGCGGTCGAGATCCCGGCCCTGCTCACCTCCGGCATGAAACATCCCGACACCGCCGCGCTGCCGACGCATACTGGTTTCCTGCCCAAACCCTACAGCCATGCCGGCCTGCTGGCGGCGCTGCAGCGCCTGCAGCCAGCGCACTGACGCAGGGCCGATGCACGGCCCGCGCCGATACCGGCGTACAGAACGGCGCCGCTCAGCCGAACACCAATTTTCCATACTGCGCCGAACGGATCGCCGCCAGACGTTCGGCGACGAAGTGCTCCCCTGCGCGAACATCGCCGAAGTACACGCCATCGAACGCATGCCGGCTCAACACCGCGCCCTGCGCGTCCGAGATGCGGATCTGCGGCAGCAGCACGCCGTCCGGCGCCGCGGCGAGGACGGCATCCAATACGAAGCCGTCCAGCTCGCGTCGCATCCTTGGGTCCGGTTGGTTCATGCCGGCATTGCAGCACAGGCCCGATGAAGACAGCGCAACCTGCGCATTCATGCCGAGCGGCGTGGCGGACGGCGGCACCGGAAAGGAAACTAAACGGTTCATCGGCTGTGCGGGTCTAACCCACTGTATTGCGGCGAAATCACTATGCGGTAACGCGGCGGGCGCAGCGTAGACAAGCCACGCGCTTCACGCCCCTTTTATCGCTGCGTTCGTACATTACTGAAGAGGCGCTGACCCGCTGGGTTGTGCCGCCCCTCTTTTTTTCCGGTTTCACGTCGCGCGCCCGCTGCGGACACGCGACGGCAGTCGTTTTCCGTGTGCCCGTCCCCCTCCCCGACGGAATCGCCAATGTCGCCTCCCCGCCCGCCGATCTGCCCGATAGACAACGCGACACCCACCCGGTCCTGCGCGCGCCCCGGCGCCGCCACCGCGATGCGCGCGGACGCTTCATCCGCACTGCCGAAGTCACCGTCAAGCTGCAGCCGGCGCCGCGCCGCGCCAGCCTGTTCGTGACCTCGGAAATGGCCGACTTCATCAAGGCCGGCGGCCTGGGCGACGTCGCCGCGGCGCTGCCGCGCGCGCTGCGCGGCAGCTGCGACATCCGCGTGCTGATCCCCGGCTACCCGGCGGTGCTGCGCAAGACCGGTCCGCTGGAGATCGTCGGCCACATCGCTGCGCACGCCGGGCTGCCGGCCTGCGCGCTGGGCCGCGCGGACCGCCCCGACGGCCTGTGCGTGTACGTGCTGCTATGCCCGCAGCTGTTCGAGCGCCAGGGTTCGCCCTACGTGTCCAGCGAAGGCCGCGACTGGGAAGACAACGCGCTGCGCTTCGCCACGCTGTCGCACGCCGCCGCGCAGATCGCCGGCGGCCGCGCCGGGCTGGACTGGAATCCGGACCTGCTGCATCTCAACGACTGGCCGTGCGCGCTGGCCGCCGCCTATGTGCGCTGGTCCGGCGGGCGCACGCCGTGCCTGCTGACCATCCACAACCTGGCCTACCAGGGCCTGTTCCCGTACGCGATGGCCAACGCGCTGGGCATTCCCGACAACGGCCTGCAGGACCTGGAGTTCTACGGGCAGATGTCGTTCCTGCGCGCCGGCATCGTCCACGCCGACCACGTCAACACGGTCAGCGTCAGCTACGCGGCGCAGATCACCGGCCCGGCGCAGGGCTGCGGCCTGGACACGCTGCTGGCCCGGCATGCCGCCAGCGGCCGCCTCAGCGGCATCGTCAACGGCATCGACGCCAGCTGGGACCCGCGGACCGACGATCACCTGCATACCCATTTCGGCATCGACCAGGTCCAGGGCAAGCGCGAGAACGCGGCCCAGGTGCGTCGCGCGTTCGGCCTGATCGACAGCGACGGCCCGCTGTTCGCGGTGGTTTCGCGGCTGGTGCACCAGAAAGGCCTGGACATGATCTGCGAGGTGGCGCCGCAGATCGTCGCCGCCGGCGGCCAGATCGTGGTGATCGGCGGCGGTGAGCCGCAGATCGAGCAGGCGGTGGCGGCACTGGCGCGGCGCTTCCCCGGCCATGTCGGCGCCCATATCGGCTTCGAAGAGCGCCTGGCGCGGCGCATGTTCGCCGGCTCGGACTTCCTGCTGATGCCGTCGCGCTTCGAACCGTGTGGGCTGAGCCAGATGTATGCGCAGCGTTTCGGCAGCCTGCCGATCGCGCACGCCACCGGCGGCCTGATCGATACCGTGGACGATGGCGTGACCGGCTTCCTGTTCGAGGAGCCGTCCGCCGATGGCCTGCGCCGCTGCCTGCAGCGGGTGTTCCGCACCTTCCGCCTGCCCGGTCTGCTGCAGGCGATGCGCCGCGCGGCGATGCTGCGGCCCAGCGGTTGGGATCTGGCCGGGCGCAAGTACATGGCCCTGTACGACCGCACTGCTCCGCTGTCGCCGGCGGTGGCATGAGCGAACGGGAACAGGCGCCGGACGCGATCCCGGTGTGGGACGCGCCGCTGGAAGCGGCGAACGATCAGCGCGAACGCCTCGCCCTGCAGGCGCTGGCGCGCGGCGACGCGGTGGACGCGTTCGCCTGGCTGGGCCCGCATCCCGGCGACGACGGCGTGCTCCGGGTGCGTGCGCTGGTCCCAGGCGCCGACGCGCTGGGCCTGCTCGACGGCAACGGCAAACTGGTGGCGCGGATGCGCGCGCACCCGGAGGCCGAGGGCGTATTCGAAGGCGAACTGAAGACCACGACAGCCTATCGGCTGCGCATCGTGTGGCCGGACGCGGTGCAGGAAATCGACGATCCGTACGCCTTCGGCCCAGTGCTGGACGAGGCCTGGCTGCAAGGCATGGCCGAGGGCGATGGCGCCGCGCTGCGCACCGCGCTGGGCGCGCACCACACCCGTATCGGCACGGTCGACGGGGTGCGCTTCGCGGTGTGGGCGCCGCATGCGCGGCGGGTCGCGCTGGTCGGCGACTTCAACGGCTGGGACGGCCGCCGCCATCCGCTGCGTCTGCATCGCCAGGCCGGCGTCTGGGAACTGTTCGTGCCGGGGCTGCGCGGCGGCGAGCACTACCAATACGAGATCCTCGACGCCGACGGCACGCCGCTGCCGCGCAAGGCCGACCCGGTCGCCCGCCATAGCACGCGCGCGCCGGATACCGCCTCGGTGGTGCCGAGCGCCGCCGACTTCGCCTGGCACGATTCGGCCTGGCTGGCGCAGCGCGAAACGCGCGCCGGCGCCGCGCAGCCGATGAGCATCTACGAGCTGCACGCCGGCTCCTGGCGCCACGACGCGCACGGCCAGCCGCTGCAGTGGGACGCGCTGGCCGCGCAGCTGATCCCGTACGTGCAGGAACTGGGCTTCACCCATATCGAACTGCTGCCGATCACCGAATATCCGTTCGGCGGCTCCTGGGGCTACCAGCCGCTGGGCCTGTTCGCGCCGACCGCGCGACATGGCGACGCGGACGGTTTCGCGCGCTTCGTCGATGCCTGCCACCACGCCGGGATCGGGGTGATCCTGGACTGGGTCGGCGCGCACTTTCCCGACGACGCGCACGGCCTGCAGCGCTTCGACGGCACCGCACTGTACGAACACGCCGATCCGCGCGAAGGCGTGCATCGCGAGTGGAACACGCTGATCTACAACTACGGCCGCGCCGAAGTGGTCGCCTACCTGATCGGCAGCGCGCTGGAATGGATCGAGCGCTTCCACGTCGACGGCCTGCGCGTGGATGCGGTGGCGGCGATGCTGTACCGCGACTACGGCCGCAACGAGGGCGAATGGGTGCCCAACGCCCAGGGCGGGCGCGAGAACCTGGAGGCGATCGCGTTCCTGCGCCGGCTCAACGCCGAGATCGCGCAACGCTTCCCCGGGGTGCGCGTGATCGCCGAGGAATCCACCGCCTGGCCGGGCGTGACCGCCCCGCCGGAACAGGGCGGGCTGGGTTTCAGCCACAAGTGGAACATGGGTTGGATGCACGACACGCTGAGCTACATGCGGCGCGACCCGATCCACCGCCAGCACCACCACAGCGAGATGAGCTTCGGCCTGGTGTACGCGTTCTCCGAGCATTTCGTGCTGCCGCTGTCGCACGACGAAGTGGTGCACGGCAAGGGTTCGCTGCTGGCGAAGATGCCCGGCGACACTTGGCAGCGCTTCGCCAACCTGCGCGCCTATCTGGCCTTCATGTGGGCGCACCCGGGACGCAAGCTGCTGTTCATGGGCGGCGAATTCGGGCAGTGGCAGGAATGGGACCACGACCGCGCGCTGGACTGGGCGCAGGCGCAGCGCCCGGAGCACCGCGGCGTGGCGCGGTTGGTCGGCGACCTCAACCGCCAGCTGCGCGCATTGCCGGCGCTGTACCGCAGCGACCGCGCGGCGGAAGGCTTCGAATGGAGCGTGGCCGACGACCACCGCAACAGCGTGTTCGCTTTCGTGCGCCACGACCGCGCCGGTGGCGCGCCGCCGCTGCTGGCGGTGAGCAACTTCACCCCTAACGTGCACCACGACTACCGGCTCGGCGTGCCGCGCAGCGGGCTGTGGCGCGAGATCCTCAACACCGACAGCGGCCATTACGGCGGCTCCAACCAGGGCAACGGCGGCGCCTTGCGCAGCGTCGCGCAGCCGATGCACGGGCATGCGCAATCGCTGGCGCTGACCCTGCCTCCGCTGTCCACCATTTGGCTGCAAGCGGAGCATTGACGTGAACATCGCAACGAGCGCAACGCCGACCGGCGACGCCGCCACCGCTTCGCCCACGGCGCTGCGCCAGGGCGCCTGGCCCACCGCCGACGGCAAGGTCGGCTTCGTGTTGTGGGCACCGGACGCGAGCAGCGTCGACATCGTGTTCGACGACGGCAGCCGGCAGCCGTTGGCCGCCGCCGCAGACGGCTATTTCACCGCGACCGTGGCCTGCGCCGCCGGCACCCGCTACCGCTATGCGATCGATGGCGGCGAACCGGTGCCGGACCCGGCCTCGCGCTGGCAGCCCGACGGCGTGCATGGCGCCAGCGCGGTGCTGGCCAGCGACGGCTATCGCTGGCAGCACGACGCCTGGCGCGGGCGGCCGTGGGCGGAAACGGTGTTCTACGAACTGCACGTGGGTGCCTGCGGCGGCTACGCCGGGCTGCGCGCGCAGTTGCGCACGCTGGCGGCGCTGGGCGTCACCGCGATCGAACTGATGCCGCTGGCCGCCTTCCCCGGCCGCCACAACTGGGGCTACGACGGCGTGCTGCCGTACGCGCCGGCCGCGGCCTATGGCCATCCGGACGAACTGAAGGCGCTGATCGACGAGGCGCACGGCCTGGGCCTGAGCGTGTTCCTGGACGTGGTCTACAACCACTTCGGCCCGGACGGCAATTACCTCGGCCAGTACGCCTCGGCGTTCTTCCGCGAAGACGCGCCGACCCCGTGGGGCGCGGCGATCGACTTCCGGCTCGCGCCGGTGCAGCGCTACTTCATCGACAACGCGCTGATGTGGCTGCACGAATACCGCTTCGACGGCCTGCGCCTGGACGCGGTGCACGCGATCGTGCCGAACGCGTTCCTGGACACGCTGCGCGAGGCGATCGCGGCCAGCGTGCCGGCCGGGCGCCACGTGCACCTGGTGCTGGAAAACGAGGCCAACCAGGCCGGCGTGCTGGAGCGCGGCTACAGCGCGCAATGGGACGACGATTTCCACAACAGCCTGCACGTGCTGTTGACCGGCGAGGACGAGGGCTACTACGCCGGCTTCGCCGATGCGCCGGCGCAGCACCTGGCGCGAGTGCTGGGCGAAGGCTTCGCCTACCAGGGCCAGGCCGACCACCGCGGGCATGCGCGCGGCGAGCCGAGCGTGCAGCTGCCGCCGCACAAGTTCGTGATCTTCGCGCAAAACCACGACCAGATCGGCAACCGCGCGCGCGGCGACCGGCTGATCACCCAGGTGTCCGAGCCGGCGCTGCGCGCGGCGCTGGCGCTGACCGCGCTGACCCCGATGATCCCGCTGTTCTTCATGGGCGAGCCGTGGGGCAGCCGCACCCCGTTCCTGTTCTTCACCGACTTCGCGCCGCCGCTGGACGAGGCGGTGCGCGAAGGCCGGCGCCGCGAGTTCGCGCATTTCGCCGCGTTCGCCGATCCCGCGCAGCGCGCGACCATTCCCGACCCGAACGCGCCGAGCACGTTCGAAGCCTCCATCGCCGACATCAGCGATGCCACCCATGGCGACGGCGCGCGCTGGCGCGACTGGTTTGTGGCGCTGATGGCGTTGCGCCGCCAGCACCTGGTGCCGGCGTTGCCCCAGGCGCGCGCGATAGGCGCGCGCACGCTGGGGCCGAAGGCGGTGGCCGCCGGCTGGAACCTGGGCAACGGCGAGTGGCACGTGGCCGCGAACTTCGGCGACACGCCGGTGGCGCTGGATCTGCCCGGCGTGACGGTGTATGCCGAAAACGCCGGCGACGATCCGGCGCAGCTGCCGCCGAACGCCTTCGTCGCCCGCTACCGAGCCGGTTCCGCAACGTGAGCGCGGGCTGTCGCGACGCCACCGCGACAGCGCTTCCGGCAAGCTGCCCATTCCGTTCGTCGCCCGCGAGCGTGCGCCTGCCCGACAGGTGCGCCGCGCGCGCGGCGGCGGCTGTGCGTCCTTCTTTCCCCATTGCCGCGGCCCCGACTCGCTCATGACCGATACACCCCTGCACACCCTGGCGTCCGCCGCCGGCCTGCTGGTCGACTGGATCGACGCATCCGACACGCCGCGGACGGTCGGCCCGGACACGCTGCGCAGCGTGCTCGGCGCGCTCGGCCTAGACGCGCACGACGACGCCGCCTGCCGCGACAGCCTGCGCCGGCTGCAGGCCGGCGGCGGCAGCGCCGCGCCGTTGCTGACCGCCGACGTCGGCACGACGATCGACGCCGGCGGCGCGACGGGCGCGGCGTACCGGCTCGAGCACGAGGACGGCAGCAGTCGCGACGGCCGCTTCGATGCGCAGGGCCGTGTCGCCGCGTTGGATGCCCACGGCTACTGGACCCTGCAGCACGGCGACCGCCACACCACGCTGGCGGTGGCGCCGGCGCGTTGCTACGGCGTGGCCGACGCAGTCGGCGAGGACGCGCCGCGGCGCTGGGGCCTGTCGCTGCAGGTGTATTCGGCGCAAGCCCCGGGCGACGCCGGCATCGGCGATGCGGACGGCGTCGCCGCCTGGGCCGAGCGCATCGCACGTGCCGGCGGCGATGCGATCGCGCTGAGTCCGGTGCATGCGGCGCGGCCGATCGGCACGCACTACAGCCCGTATTCGCCGGGCGACCGCCGTTTCCTGGATCCGCTGCAGGCCGCCCCGGCACGCGTGCTTGGCGCCGCGGCAGCGCAGCGCGCCATGCAGGCGGCCGGGCTGGAACAGGCCTTCGCCGACGCGCAGACGCGCGCGCTGATCGACTGGCCGGCCTCGGCCGCGGCGAAGTGGCAGTGGCTGCGCCAACTGCATGCCGATTTCGCCCAGGCCGACGCCGCGCTGCACGCGGATTTCGCGGCGTTCCAGCACGAACGCGGCGCCGCGCTGCGCGACTACGCCGCGTTCGCCGCGCGCGATTTCGGCGATGCAGATCCGGCCTTGCACAGCTTCGCGCAGTGGCTGGCCGCGCGCAGTTGGGCCGGCGTGCAGCGGCAGGCGCGCGCTGCCGGCATGGGCATCGGCCTGATCGCCGACCTGGCGGTGGGCTTCGATCCAGGCGGTGCCGAGGCCGCGGCCTGGCCGCAGGCGGTGCTGGCCGGGCTGGAACTGGGCGCGCCACCGGATGCATTCAACGGCGACGGCCAGGCCTGGGGCATCGGCGGCTATTCGCCGACCGGGCTGCGCGCCAGCGGCTTCGCGCCCTTCATCGAACTGCTGCGTGCGGTGATGCGCGACCGCGGCGGCGTGCGCATCGACCACATCCTCGGCCTGCTGCGGCTGTGGACGATCCCGCGCGGCGCCAGTTCCGCCGACGGCGTGTACCTGCGCTATCCGCTGCACGACCTGCTGCGCCTGCTGGCGCTGGAATCGTGGCGGCACCGCGCGATCGTGATCGGCGAAGACCTGGGCGTGGTGCCGGATGGCATCCGCGCCGAACTGTCGCAGCGCGGAGTGATGGGCATCGACGTGCTGCTGTTCACCCGCGACGCCAAGGGCGCGTTCCTGCCGCCGGCGCAATGGCGAGGCGATGCCATCGCCACCACCACCACCCACGACCTGCCGACGCTGCGCGGCTGGCGCCGCGGCGAGGACATCGACTGGCGCCGCCGCCTGCTGCTGTCCGACGCCGTGCAGCAGCGCGCCGACCACCTGACCCGCAGCGCCGAGGTGGCGCGCATGGATGCCGCGGTCGCCGCGGCGCTGCCGCAGGCGCAGGACCCGGAACTGGACGCGCTGCGCTTCGTCGCCGCCACGCCCTCGCCGCTGGCGCTGCTGCCGGCCGAGGACGCGCTGGGCCTGGAGCAGCAACCCAATCTGCCCGGCACCGTCGATGGCCACCCGAACTGGCGCCGGCGCTTGCCGGCAGCGGACACCGCGGCGGCCGGCGCACCGCTCGACACCCGCCTGGAGGCGTTCGCGCGCGCGCGCCGCAACGCCTCACCCGCGCAAGGAACCGACGCATGAGCTTCACCCCGCTGCGCGCCACCGCGCGCCTGCAATTGCACGCCGGCTTCACCCTGCTCGACGCCGCCGCGCAGGTGCCCTACTACGCCGGCCTGGGCATCAGCCATCTGTACCTGTCGCCGATCGGCTGCGCGGTGCCCGGCTCCACGCACGGCTACGACGTCACCGATCCGCGCCAGGTCAATCCCGAACTCGGCGGCGAACCGGCGCTGCTGCACCTGTCCGAGCGCGTGCGCGCGCACGGCATGGGCCTGATCCTGGACATCGTGCCCAACCACATGGCCGCGCACGCGGCAAATCCATGGTGGTGGGACGTGCTCAAGCATGGCCGGCGCAGCCGCCATGCCGGCTGGTTCGACATCGACTGGCGCGCGCCCGGACGCGACGGCAAGCTGTGGCTGCCGGTGCTGGACCGCAGCTATGCGCAGGCGCTCAGCGAAGGCGCGCTGCAACTGCGCGTGGCCGAGGACGGTGAAGTGGAGCTGGAACACCACGACCAGCGCTTTCCGATCCGCCTGGAAGGCGCCGTGGCCCAGGATCCGCCGGCAGCGCGCCAGGCCTGGGCGGCACGGCTCAACGACGCGGCGCGGCTGGGCGACGACGCGCTGCATCGGCTGATCGAGCGCCAGTGCTACCGGCTGGCCTGGTGGCGGGTCGGCAACGACATGCTCAACTACCGCCGCTTCTTCGACATCACCTCGCTGGCCGCGCTGCGCGTGGAGCAGAACGACGTGTTCGCCGCGGTGCACGAACTGCCGCTGCGGCTGGTCGCCGAAGGCCACCTGGACGGCGTGCGCGTGGACCATGTCGATGGCCTGGCCGACCCCACCGGCTACGTGCAGCGGTTGCGCGCGCAGCTGGACCGTGCCGGGCGCCGCCGCGGCATCGCCGCCGGCGGCATCGCGCTGTACATCGAGAAGATCCTGGCGCCGCAGGAAACCCTGCGCAGCGACTGGCCGTGCGACGGCAGCACCGGCTACGACTTCATGGACCAGGTCGCCGGCGTGCTGCACGACCCGGCCGGCGCCGCGCCGCTGACCGCGCTGTGGCGCCGCGAGACCGGCCGCAGCGGCGACTTTGGCCAGGAGCAGCGCGCCGCGCGCGACGAGATCCTGCAAGGTTCGCTGCAGACCGAGTTCGTGCGCACCGTGCAGGCGCTGGCCGCCGCCGCGCACCTGGACCCGGCCACCCGCGAGTTCAGCCCGCAGATGCTGGCGCGCGGGCTGATGGCGCTATTGCGGCACTTCGAGGTGTACCGCACCTACGCCGGCCCCGATGGCCTGGACGAAGCCGATGCGGCGCGCCTGGCGCAGGCCGCGCAGCGTGCGCGCAATGGTGCCGAGCCGCGGGTGTGCGCGGCGATCGACGCGATCGAACGCTGGAGCCGCGACGGCCGCGGCACCGGCAAGGCACAGATCGCGCTGCGGCGCATCGTGCGCCGGCGCATCGAGCAGCTGTCGGCGCCGCTCAACGCCAAGTCGGTCGAGGACACCGCGTTCTATCGCCACGGCGTGCTGCTGTCGCGCAACGAGGTCGGCAGCGACCCGGACGTGTTCGCGTGGACGCCGGAAGATTTCCACGCCGCCAACGCCACGCGCGCGCAACACCATCCGCGCGCGCTGCTGGCCACCGCCACCCACGACCACAAGCGCGGCGAAGATGTGCGCATGCGCCTGGCCGTGCTCAGTGCGCAGGCGCCGTGGTGGGCCGAACAGGTGGCGCGCTTGCAGGCCTTGTCCGCCGACCTGTTGCCGGCCGGCAGCGCCGCGCCGCTGCCCGGCGACGTGCTGATGCTGTGGCAGATGCTGGTCGCCGCCTGGCCGCTGGAACTGGCCAGCGACGATGCCGCCGGCCTGGCCGACTACGCCGAGCGCATCGGCGCCTGGCAGCTGAAGGCCGCACGCGAAGCCAAGCTGCGCACCTACTGGACCTGGCCGGACGAAGCCTACGAACGCGGCGCGCGCGCGCTGCTGGACGCGGCGCTGCTGGCGCCGGCCGGCGCGCCGCTGCGCGAGGCGCTGGCGCAGGCCGCGGCCGCGCTGGCCCCGGCCGGCGCGCTCAACAGCCTGGTGCAGACCACGCTGCGGCTGAGCGTGCCTGGCGTGCCCGATCTGTACCAGGGCAGCGAAGGTTGGGACCTGTCGCTGGTCGATCCGGACAACCGCCGCCCGGTGGACTATGCGCTGCGCCAGGCCTGGCTGCACGACGACACCGCAGCGCCGGCGCTGCTGCGCGACTGGCACAGCGGCCACATCAAGGCCTGGTTGACCGCGCAGCTGCTGCATCTGCGTGGCGCGCATCCGGCGCTGTTCGCGCATGGCGGCTATCGCCCGCTGCAGGCGCAGGGTCCGCACGCACAACACGTGCTCGGCTTCGCGCGCGAACACGCCGGCAAGACCTTGCTGGTGGTGGTGCCGCGCCTCACCGCCGCGGCGCAAGCGCTGGATGCGGCGGCGCCGTTACGCGCGCAGTTGGATTGGCATAACACCTTTCTGACGTTGCCCGCGGCACAGTACAGGAACGTGCTGAGCGGGCGCGACCTCACGGCATCGGCCTCGATGCCGGTGGCGGACCTGTTCGCCGAGTTCCCGGTGGCCGTGCTGGTCGCCGTTCCCTGACATGCCGGTGGCCGTGCTGGCCACCTTCCCCTGACAAGACCGCCATGGACGCAGACACACGCCAGCGCCGCATCGAACAACTCGCACACGAAATCTGGGAAGCCGAAGGCCGGCCCGACGGCCGCGCCGCCCGCCACTGGGCCATGGCCGAACGCCTGGTCGACGCCGAAGCCCGCGCCGATCCGCAAGACCACTCGCTTTCCCCGGCCGGCAACGGCCCCGCCACGTCGTAAGGATTTCGCATGCCGCTTCGCAAGCTCGCCCGCCGCTCCCGCATTCGCGAAGGCCGCTCCTATCCGCTCGGCGCCACCTGGGACGGCCTGGGCGTCAATTTCGCGCTGTACTCGAGCAACGCCACCAAGGTCGAGCTGTGCCTGTTCGACGAGCGCGGCCGCGAGGTCGAGCGCATCGTGCTGCCCGAGTACACCGACGAGATCTGGCACGGCTACCTGCCCGACGCGCGCCCCGGCCAGCTGTACGGCTACCGCGTGTACGGCCCGTACGCGCCCGACGCCGGACACCGCTTCAATCCCAACAAGCTGCTGCTCGATCCCTACGCCAAGCAACTGGTCGGCGAGCTGAAATGGGCGCCCGCCCTGTTCGGCTACACCATCGGCCACAAGGACGCGGACCTGAGCTTCGACCGCCGCGACAGCGCCGCCTACGTGCCCAAGTGCGCGGTGATCGATCCAGCCTTCACCTGGGGCAAGGACCAGCGCCTGCAGACGCCCTGGGACCGCACGGTGATCTACGAGACCCACGTGCGCGGTACCACCATGCGCCACCCGTCGGTGCCCGAGGCCTGGCGCGGCACCTTCTCCGGACTCAAGGTGGACGAGGTGGTGGAGCACATCAAGCGGCTCGGCATGACCGCGGTGGAACTGCTGCCGGTGCATGCCTTCGTCGACGACGAATACCTGCTCAAGCAGGGCCTGCGCAACTACTGGGGCTACAACACCATCGGCTTCTTCGCGCCGCAACCGCGCTACATGGCCACGCGCACCGTGGCCGAGTTCAAGCAGATGGTGGCGCGATTGCACCACGCCGGGCTGGAAGTGATCCTGGACGTGGTCTACAACCACACCGCCGAAGGCAACGAGCTGGGGCCGACGCTGTCGTTCAAGGGCATCGACAACGCCAGCTACTACCGCCTGGCCGAGAACCGCCGCTTCTATATCAACGACACCGGCACCGGCAACACCTTCGACCTGACCAATGCCGGCGCGCTGCGCATGGTCAACGACTCGCTGCGCTACTGGGTGTCGGAGATGCACGTGGACGGATTCCGCTTCGACCTGGCCACCATCCTCGGCCGCGAGCATCACGGCTTCGACCCGAAGGGCGGCTTCCTCGACGCCTGCCGTCAGGATCCGTTGCTGAGCCAGGTCAAGCTGATCGCCGAACCGTGGGACGTGGGGCCTGGCGGTTACCAGGTCGGCGGCTTCCCGCCCGGCTGGTCGGAATGGAACGACAAGTTCCGCGACAACGTGCGCGCGTTCTGGCGCGGCGACGAAGGCCAGCTGGCGGAACTGGCCACGCGCCTGACCGGCTCGGCCGACCTGTTCAACCACCGCGGCCGCCGCCCCACCGCCTCGGTCAACTTCGTCACCGCCCACGACGGCTTCACCCTGCACGATCTGGTCAGCTACGAGCACAAGCACAACGAAGCCAACGGCGAAGACAACCGCGACGGCTCGGACAACAACATCTCGGCCAACTACGGCGTGGAAGGCGAGAGCGACGACGAACAGGTCAACGCGCTGCGCCTGCGGCAGATGCGCAACATGCTGGCCACGCTGCTGCTGTCGCAGGGCACGCCGATGCTGCTGGCCGGCGACGAGTTCGGGCGCAGCAAGGGCGGCAACAACAACACCTACTGCCAGGACAACGAACTGACCTGGCTGAACTGGGAAAGCGGCGAGCGCGCGCAACGGCTGACCGCGTTCGTGACGCGCCTGACCCATCTGCGCGCGCACTACCCGCTGCTGCACCGCGCGCGCTTCTTCGACGGCGTCTACGACGAAGAACTGGGCATCAAGGACGTGAGCTGGCTGGCGCCGGACGGCGAGGAAATGAACGAGGCATCCTGGCACGACCCGCACGCCCGCGCGCTGATGATGCGCCTGGACGGCAGGGCGCCGTCCAGCGGCCTGCGCCAGGCGGCGTCGAACGTGACCTTGCTGATGATCGTCAACGGCGCCA
The DNA here is from genome assembly GCF_014236815.1 of Xanthomonas sp. GW. NCBI lineage: Bacteria > Pseudomonadati > Pseudomonadota > Gammaproteobacteria > Lysobacterales > Lysobacteraceae > Xanthomonas > Xanthomonas sp. GW. The sequence goes on along the minus strand of NZ_CP051189.1, from coordinate 834,191 downwards.
CCGAGGACGTGACCTTCACCTTGCCGATGGTCGAAGGCGAGCACTGGCGCGTACTGATCGACACCGCCGAACGCGACCACGAACACGGCCTGCCCGGCGGCTCGCAATGGCATGGCATCTGCCGCTCGCTGACCCTGCTGGCCGCGGAACGCGACGGCAAGGTCGCCGCGTCCCAACACCAGAATGCGGCGCCGCCGCCGGCACCGGCGGCGTAACCCGAAGCGGTGGCAAACAGCGGCCCAGATCGATTGCTGGGCCGCTCTCCGCACAGACAAACCCGCCTGTGTAGGAGCGGCTTCAGCCGTGACCCGTATCCGCAGCCGGCGGCCCATCCGGGTTCAAGATGCCGCGATGGTTCGGGGTCGTCGACTTCGGGGCGTTCTGTGATGTCGAGACATTTCGGCGCCGTTCGTCGCGGCTGAAGCCGCTCCTACAGGACCGCGGCAGATTCATGCGGTGCACTGTAGGAGCGGCTTCAGCCGCGACTGTATCCGTAGCCGGTAGCCCATCCGTGTTCAAGATGCCGCGATGGCTCGAGGTCGTCGGCTTCGGGGCGTTGTGCGATGTGGACGCACTGCGACTGCGTTCGTCGCGGCTGAAGCCGCTCCTACAGGGAGCGCTGGCGAATTTTCGATGCCGATGTTGTCAGTTGTGAGAGCGACTCTGGGTGGCCTCAGACCATCAGTCGCGACGGGCTTTACCGGTGACGCCCGTCGCGACTGAAGTCGCTCCCACAAGAATCACGCTATCGCCTGCATTGCGTGCGACTGCACGAACGGCTGCACCTGCGCTTCGCCCACCGCGCCTCCGATCAGGATCACCCCTGGTGCGCCAACGCTCATGCCTTCCACATCGGCCGCCAGGCGCTCGAGCGTCGTCAGTAACTGCGTCTGCTGCGGCAGGCTCGCCGATTGCACCACCGCCGCCGGCGTGGCGCAGGGCAGGTGTCTTAGCAAGGCGGCCGTGAGTGCCGCGATGCGGCCCATGCCCATGTAGATCGCCAGCGTGGTGCGGGTGGCGCACAGCGCCGCCCAGTCCGGCTCGCCATGGTCCTGGGTATGCGCGGTGACGAAGGTGATGCCGTGGCAATGATCGCGATGGGTCAACGACATGCCCAGCTCGGCCGCCGCAGCGAACCCGGCACTGACGCCATTGACGATACGCACCTCCACGCCCGACGCGCGCAGGAACGCGATCTCCTCGCCGGCGCGGCCGAACAGCAGCGCTTCACCGCCCTTGGCACGCACCACGTTGGCGCCCTGCAGCGCATAGCGCCGCATCAGCCGGCAGATGAAATCCTGCGGCGTGGACCGGCAGCCGCCGCGCTTGCCGACGCGGATCACCCGCGCCTGCGGCGCGAACTGCACGATGTCGGGATTGACCAGATCGTCGAGCAACAGCACCTGCGCCGCGGCCAGCGCCTTGACCGCCTTCAGCGTCAGCAGTTCCAGGTCGCCAGGACCCGCCGACAGCAGCATCACGCCACCGCCACCACGCACACCCGACACGCTTGCATCGTTCATTGCAGACTCCACCCAGAAAGAAGGAACAACACTCGAGACCTCGCAACCGCCGGTGCACAGTTGCGCGCATCCGCAACGGCACCTGCCCGCGGCCGCCACGCGCGCTGTCGCCGCGCTTCGTCATTCGCGTGACAAGCAGGACGGGCGCCTACAGCGCTTCTTGCGCACTCGACAGCTGGCACACAGGCGATCTGGAAATTGCGACCGCTCATGCGCGCACCGCCGTGGCGCACAGCCGCAGCACTTGTGGCATGCACGAGCCGCACACGCTGCCGCAGCCCAGCCGCGTGCGGATCTCGGCGGGCGCCGCGCCGCGCGTGGCTTCGGCGCGGATCGCCGATTCGCGCACCTGGGTGCACTGGCACACCACCGGATCGCGCGCCGCGTCACCGGCCTGGGCGAATGCCGCCAGCCGCGCGCCGTGCCAGGCGTCGCCGCTCAATGCGCGCTCGAGCAACGCTTCGCCGCCAGCATCGCGCCGCGCGCCGGCCAGCAGCAGGCCATCGAGATGGCTGACGGGCGCAGCGCCACGCCATGTCACGCGCTTGAGCAGGCCGCGGCGCGCATCGCGGTATTCGAGAGTGTCGGCATCGCCGCCAGCCAGCGCCAGCGCCGCGGCCAGCGCTTCCAGCTGCGCGGGCGCCGGTGCCTGCTCGGCGGCGGCGCGCAGCACCAGCCACGCCTGCTCCTGTTCGCCGGCCTCGGCCTGCAGGCTCAACGCGGCATAGCCGAAGTCGCGCAACCACGGTTGCGCCGCGGCCTGCAGCGCGAGCGCATCGCCGCGCCGCGCCAGCAACAGGTGCCAGCCGAATTCGGCCTTCTCCACGCGCACCGCGGCGTGCTTGAGCTCTGGCTGCTGCGAACGCGCGTCCACTGTGCCCAGGCTGAGTTCGTTGATGCCGCCACTGTCCAGGAACTGCGCGTTCCAGTGCATCGCCGCGAACACGTCGCCCGAGCGCATTTCCTCGCACGCTTGCAGCGGCAACACCAGGCTGCCGCGCTTGCTGACGATGCGCACCAAGTCGCCGTCGCGCAGCCCGCGCCGTGCGGCGTCCTGCGGATGCATGCGCAGGCCCGGCTGCGGACTGTGCGCGAACAGCGACGGCACCCGCCCGCTGCGCGACATGCCGTGCCACTGGTCGCGCAGGCGCCCGGTCAAAAGTCTCAACGGGAAACGCGCCGAGATCGGCTCGGCCACCGGCTTGTACGGCGTGGGATGGAAGCGCGCACGGCCGTCGGCGGTGGCGAACACGCCATCGGCGTAACGCCGCGCCTGGCCGTGCGCGGCGCCGGCCGGCAGCGGCCATTGCTGCGGGCCTTGCGCGTCCAGCCGCGCGTAGTCGAGTCCGCCGATGTCCAGGTCGCGGCCGACCGTCAATGCACGGTGCTCGTCGAACACCGCCGCGGTATCGGCGAAGCCGAAGCGCGAGCCGGCTGCCGGCGCCTCCAGCCGCGCTTCCAGCCGCCGCGCCACCTCGCTGGCGATCCACCAGTCGGGCCTGGCCGCGCCCGCTGCCGGCAGCGCCTTGCGCACGCGCGAGACGCGGCGCTCGGAGTTGGTCACCGTGCCATCCTTCTCGCCCCAGCTCGCCGCCGGCAGCAGCACGTCGGCGTAGGGCACGGTGTCGGTGTGCACGAAGGCTTCCTGCACGATCACCAGCTCGGCCTGGCGCAGCGCGTCGCGTACCTGCGCGATGTCCGGCATCGAGTGCACGGGATTGGTGCAGGCGATCCACACCGCCTTGACCTCGCCGCGGCGCAGCGCATCGAACAGCGCCACCGCCGGCAGGCCCGGGCGCGCCGACAGGCGCTCGGCCGGCAGTTGCCACAGCTCTTCCAGTTCGGCGCGATCGCTGGCGCTGGCGATCTCGCGGTGCGCGGCCAGCATCGTCGCCATGCCGCCGACCTCGCGCCCGCCCATCGCGTTCGGTTGTCCGGTCAGCGAGAACGGGCCGGCGCCGGGCTTGCCGATCTGCGCGGTGGCCAGGTGCAGGTGGATCAGCGCCAGGTTCTTGTCGGTGCCGTGCGCGGACTGGTTCAGGCCCATGCAGTACAGCGACAGCGCCGGCGCATCGCGGCCGAACCATTCCGCCGCCTGCACCAGGTCGGCGACTGGGATGCCGCAAATGTCGGCGGCCATCGCCGGGGTGTACTCGCGCAGCGTCTGCCGCAGTTCGGCGAAGCCCTGCGTGTGTGCGGCGATGAACGCGCGGTCGATGCGGTCTTCCCAGATCAGGTGGTGCAGCATTCCGTTGAACAGCGCCACGTCGGTGCCGGGCTGGATCGGCAGGTGCAGGTCGGCCATCGCCGCGGTGTCGGTGCGGCGCGGATCGACCACGATCCAGCGCACGTCCGCATCGCGCGCGCGCGCGTCCTCGAGCCGGCGGAACAGCACCGGATGCGCGTAGGCCATGTTGCTGCCGGCCAGCAGCACGGTCCTGGCCAGTTCCAGGTCCTCGTAGCAGGTCGGCGGGCCATCCGCGCCCAGCGCCAGCTTGTAGCCGCTGACCGCGCTGGACATGCACAGCCGCGAATTGGTGTCGATGTTGTTGGTGCCGATTAGGCCCTTGGCCAGCTTGTTGAAGACGTAGTAGTCCTCGGTCAACAGTTGCCCGGACAGGTAGAACGCCACCGCGTCCGGCCCGTGCCGTTCAACGATGCCGGCCAGGCGCTCGGCCACGCTGTCCAGCGCCACCGCCCAGTCCACCGCGCGCCGCGGCGCGTCGCGGTGGGTGCGCAGTTCCGGCTGCAGCGCGCGGCCATGCAGGCTGCGCACGGTCTCCGGCAAGGTGCGGCCCTTGCTGCACAGCCGGCCGTAGTTGGCCGGGTGTTCCGGGTCGCCTTCGATGCCGACGATGCGCGCCGCGCCGTCGGCGCCGTGTTCGGTCTCGATCAGCACGCCGCAGCCGACCCCGCAGTAGCAGCAGGTGGAACGGGTCAGCGTGCGCCGCGCCGCGTTGTCCGCGGCCGCGTTCGCTGCGGGCACGTGCGCGCCGTCCATCATGCGGCGCTCTGCAACGACAGCCACACCTCGCCGTCGTCCACCCGCACCGGGTAGCGGCGCGCGCAGCCCACGTCCGGCGCGCAGGCCTGGCCGCTGTCCAGGGCGATGTTCCAGTTGTGCAGCGGGCAGGTGACGCTGTCGCCGGCGACGATGCCCTGCGACAGCGGCCCGCCCTTGTGCGGGCAACGATCGACCAGTGCGAACACACGGTCGCCGGCGGTGCGGAACAGCGCGATCGGGTCGATGCCGGAGATCTCCAGCACGCGCGCACCGAGCGCGGGGATGTCGTCGAGCCGGCAGATGCGGATCCAGTGGCGGGCGCTGGCGTCGGCGGCGCTGCTGTCGGACGCGACGAGGTCGGAAGCGGCTGCGTGCATCGCTCAGTCCTCCACCAGCGCCAGCGGCGCGGCCACGCGCAGCGGCTGGAATTCGCGCTGCCTGGCACCGGCGATACGCTCGGCCCACGGATCGGGCAGGCCTTCCAGCGCGTACAGCAGCCGCTCGTACAGCGCACGCCGGTTGGGCGCGTCCTCGATCACCCGCTGGCGAATGTAGTCCATGCCCACACGCTCGATGTAGTGCACGGTGCGGTCCAGGTAGTAGGCCTCTTCGCGGTACAGCTGCAGGAACGCGCCGGTGTACTCTTTCACCTCCTCGGCGGTCTTGACCTTGACCAGGAACTTGGCGACTTCGGTCTTCATGCCGCCGTTGCCGCCGATATGCAACTCCCAGCCCGACTCCACGGCGATGATGCCCACGTCCTTGATCCCGGATTCGGCGCAGTTGCGCGGGCAGCCGGACACCGCCAGCTTCACCTTGTGCGGGCTCCACATGTTGGCAAGCATCGTTTCCAGGTCGATGCCCATCTGCGTGCTGTTCTGCGTGCCGAAGCGGCAGAACTCGCTGCCCACGCAGGTCTTCACCGTGCGGATCGACTTGCCGTAGGCGTGCCCGGATTTCATCCCCAGGTCCTTCCACACGCCCACCAGGTCTTCCTTGCGGATGCCGAGCAGGTCGATGCGCTGGCCGCCGGTGACCTTGACCATCGGCACCGCGTACTTGTCGGCCACGTCGGCGATGCGGCGCAGTTCCGAGGCGTTGGTCACCCCGCCCTTCATCTGCGGGATCACCGAGAAGGTGCCGTCCTTCTGGATGTTGGCGTGGGCGCGCTCGTTGATGAAGCGCGACTGCGGATCGTCCACCGCCTCGCGCGGCCAGGTCGACAGCAGGTAGTAATTGATCGCCGGGCGGCAGGTGGCGCAGCCGTTGGGACTGCGCCACTGCAACTGCGCGTACACCGCGCCATGCGTGAGCAGCTTGCCCTCGCGGATCGCCTGGCGGACCTCGCCGTGGCTGAGGTCGGTGCAGCCGCAGACCGCCTTGGTCTTCGGCGTCTGCTGGAAGTTGGAGCCCAGGCAGTTCATCAGGATCTGCTCGACCAGGCCGGTGCACGAGCCGCAGGAACTGGCCGCCTTGGTCTGCTTCTTGACCTCGTCGACGGTGAACAGGCCTTGCGCGTTGATCGCCTTGACGATGGTGCCCTTGCACACGCCGTTGCAGCCGCATACCTCGTCGCTGTCGCGCATCGCGCTGGCTCGGTCCTGGCCGGCGGTGCCGGCGTCGCCGAGCGCGCTTTCGCCGAACATCAGCCGCTCGCGGCGCTCGCCGATCGGGCTGGCGTCCTTGAGCAGCTGGAAATACCAGGCGCCGTCGTTGGTATCGCCGTACAGGCAGGCGCCAACCAGCTTATCGTCCTTCAGCACCAGCTTCTTGTAGACGCCGCCGGCCGGATCGGACAGCACGATCTCCTCGCTGCCCTCCCCGCCCATGAAATCGCCGGCGGAGAACAGGTCGATGCCGGTGACCTTGAGCTTGGTCGAGGCCACCGAGCCGCGGTAGATGCCGATGCCGAACCCGGCCAGGTGGTTGGCGCAGATCTTGGCCTGCTCGAACAGCGGCGCGACCAGGCCGTAGGCGATGCCGCGGTGGCTGGCGCATTCGCCGACCGCGTACACGCGCGGGTCGAAGGTCTGCAGCGTGTCGTTGACCACGACGCCGCGCGTGCAGTGGATGCCGGCGGCCTGCGCCAGCCCGATGTTGGGGCGGATGCCGGCGGCCATCACCACCAGGTCGGCCGGCACTTCACTGCCGTCGGAGAACTTCACCGCCACCACTTCGCCGTCGGCGTTGCCGAGCAGTTCGGTGGTGGAGGTGCCGAGGCGAAACTCCAGGCCGCGTTCGCTGAGCGATTGCTGCAGCAACTGCCCGGCGACCGGATCGAGCTGGCGCTCCAGCAGCCAGTCGGCCAGATGCACCACGGTCACCTTCATGCCGCGCTGCTTGAGCCCGTTCGCCGCCTCCAGGCCGAGCAGGCCGCCGCCGATCACCACCGCGTGGCGCTTGCGCGTTGCGGTGTCGATCATGGTCTGCGTGTCGTGCATGTCGCGGTAGCCGATCACGCCCTTCAACTCCTTGCCCGGCACCGGCAGCACGATCGGCAGCGAGCCGGTGGCCAGCAGCAGGCGATCGTACGGCGCCTCGGTGCCATCGGCGGCGATCACCTTGCGCTTGATCCGGTCGATGCGGGTGACTTCCTTGCCCACGTGCAGGCGGATGCCGTGCTCCGCATACCAGGCCAGCGGATTGAGCACGATCTCGTCGAACCGTTGTTCGCCGGCCAGCACCGGCGACAGCAGGATGCGGTTGTAGTTCGGATGCGGCTCGGCGCCGAACACGGTGATGTCGTACATCCCCGGCATCAGCTTGAGCAGTTCTTCCACGGTGCGGATGCCGGCCATGCCGTTGCCCACCACCACCAGTCTTGGCTTGTTCATGCGAGTCTCGCTTCGGTGGAGAGGATCAGACGCGCGCAGCACCGGCCGCGGCCCATTGGCTGCGCCAGTGCTGCTTGACGTTGGACAGCAGGCCCCAGGCCAGCAGCGCGCAGCCGGCGAACAGCCACAGCCCCAGCGCATAGCTGCCGGTGTGCTGCTTGACGATGCCCAGCCCCGCGGCGAGCAGGAAGCCGCCGATGCCGCCGGCCATGCCGATCAACCCGGTCATCAGCCCGATGTCGCGGCCGAAACGCTGCGGCACCAGTTGGAACACCGCGCCGTTGCCGGTGCCCAGGCACAGCAGGGTCAGCACGAACAGCGCCACCGTCGCCGCAGGACCGCCGACCCCGACCGCCGCGGCGGCCACCAGCAACGCCACCAGCAGATAGATCGACAGCAGCGTGCGCGTGCCGCCGATGCGATCGGCCAGCGCACCGCCGAGCGGACGCATCACCGAGCCGGCCAGCACGCACGCCGCGGTGGCCCAGCCGGCGAGCTTCGGCGAGAAGTCGAACTGATCGTGGAAGTAGCCGGGCAAGGCGCTGGCGAACCCGGCGAAACCGCCGAAGGTGATCGCGTAGAACAGCATGAACCACCACGAATCGCGGTTGCCGACCAGCACCCGCGCGTAGTCGCCCAGATGCTTGCGCGGCACCGTCACCGGCGCGTCCTTGGCGAACGCCGCGAACACCAGCAAGGTCAACAGCAGCGGGATGCAGGCCAGCCCGAACACCGCCTGGTAGCCGAACGCGGTGGCCAGCACCGGCGCGAACAGCGCCGCGAACACCGTGCCGGAATTGCCGGCGCCGGCGATGCCCATCGCCGTGCCCTGATGCTGCGGCGGATACCAGCGCGAGGCCAGCGGCAGCGCCACCGCGAACGAGGCCCCGGCCACGCCCAGCATCAGCCCCAGCAGCAGCACCTGCGCGAAACTGTGCACGCCCAGCTGCCACGCCACCGCCAGCGCAACGATCACCAGCACCTGCGCCAGCATCCCCGCGCGCTTGGCGCCGATCACATCGGCGAGCATGCCCAGGAACAGCCGCAGCACCGCCCCGCACAGGATCGGCACCGCCACCATCAGCGCACGCTGCTGCGTATCCAGCTGCAGCACCGCGGCGATCTGCACCTGCAGCGGACCGAGCAGATACCAGACCATGAAGCTCAGGTCGAAATACAGGAACGCCGACAACAGCGTGGGCGTATGCCCGGCTTGCCAGAAGGATCGATTCATCCGCGCCATCTCCGAGAAACGTTGGGCCGCAGCGCTGCACACCACCCGCAGCGCGCTGTAGTCGAGGGGAGGGAAAAACGAAAACGGCGCCGTCCGGTTCGCACCGGAAGACGCCGTTGTCTGGGCAGATGGGCCGCCGTTGGCCCACCTGCCGAATCGAGTTGGTGCGGACACCCCGTTGCATCCGCGCTGGGACTATCGCAATTGGTGTGCCAAGTGTTCGGGGCTTTGGTGAAGCGAGAGAATTACCAGAAAATTCAACGCACTGGCGGATCCTCCGTCCACCTGTCGCTTGATCGTGCGGCCACTGCGGCGAGTCTCAACGAACACAAGTGGTGCGCGGCGCACCTTTATTGTGCGCCGCGACAACTGCAACGGCGCTGACAGCGTGCTCGTTGTTGGTGAGCAAGCCGCCTGGGCATTCGGATAGCTAAAGCGAAGTAGCTCTTACCGCTGCTAAGGTTGCTCTCGACTCAAAGCGGCTTGCGGAGCAGCTGCAGCTTGCATACCGTCGAGGAGTCAACAATTGACAGGGAGGTTTCGTCTTGCTGCATTGGATCAGAGTGTGCGTTTTCCTCGTATTGGCAGGATGGCCATTAGGAATGGCCGTTGTCTTAGTATTGAAGATGCTTCCACAAGACACTACGGGAGGCTCGCCTTGGGTATTGCTCCCAGGCATCGTTGTCAGCCTAGCGACGACAATACTCGCTATTTTTTCCTTCCTTGCGGCGTATCTGAGACCTGCACATAAGGCGCCGCGTTTTTGGCTAGCTTCCGTGATTTACGTGCTTGGCTGCGCTGGAGTCGTAATAGGCGTGCGGGCGCTGCTAGATCGCTGAATTATTGCGGACTCACATAAGTCACCTACAACGCACTCATGCGCCGCATAGCCCGAAGAGATGGCGCAATCACTTTTCTGTTACTTAAAGGCCCCGATATCCGCCTGCGGCCATACCAGCCGTCTCCGATATTGTCTGGACGACCATCTCAAGAAGACCATGGTGAAAAATCATGCAAGCAAGACGATTACTATCTCACCAGCGCGCTCCACTTCAGCCTTATCAGCTGCCCTTCTCTAAATTCTGGTCCGCCGGCTTCAAAGTTTGGAGCATCTTCAACACCTCGTTCAGCTCCACACCTATATTCACTATCAGAGGCTGGATACGATCATATTCACTGCGCATGAAGCCACGAGCGTTGATTTTTCCAAAAAACTCTCCGTCGTAAAAAAAAGAATCCAAAAAGAGAATCCATTTTTCTTCCCGAGTGCCAGTGACATCCTCGTTCAGTTGAGGGCGGACGATACTGCGATGCTTTGACGTGTTGGTCAGGGCATTGAGGTACTTGTAGTCGCTTCCTGTTGAGAGCTCACGGAGCAACCTGCAGAGCTTATCGTACTCGCAGTGTCCGGCATCCCTTTGCTGCTCTAGGCGACTGAGGACTTCGCTGGCATTGATGTTACGCTCCTTAAGGGGCTTGGAAAGCATATCCAGCCCCAAGGAGTAATAAATCATGTGTGAGCAGGTGTCCGCCACGGCATGCATACTCTGGACGAAGGCAACGATATTTGCCCTGATCTTCAGCATCAAATAACTGAACTCATCATAGTCATCGTATACACCCCACAAGCCCCTCTCCTTTAGATTGGACTCGATGTAGTTGTTCATCATGCCTAACGTTTCGTGGTAGTGGTAGCGACAGAACTCAGATCGATCTGTCATGGACCTTACGCTCGGGTGTGCTTTCTTCCACTGCGCAGAACCGAAAATCGCAGTGACCAGGCTTTTGGTCAACCCAATGTCCCATTGAGGACTCATCTCTTCTCCAACTTCAGAATTGATTCCCATTTCCTATCCTGTACCTAATCAATGACTGCCATCGGCCAGAAGCAGCCACTATTACCTTACGATGCGCCACGCCTAGCGGTGTTGCTCAGTACGGGACTCGTTGCCATCGATCAGCCGCTGCGTCTCGCAGCGCATCATCAGCATGCGCACCGCCGAATCGACGGCCATAAACCTGTGCCGCTGCATGAGATAGCTCCCACAGAGCAACACTGCGACGATCAGCACCGCAGCGGGCTTCACGGCCACTGCCAGAACCAGGGTCGCGACGGCGAACAGCACCGACCAGTTGCACAAGCCGACCACCCGGATCTCGCTGCGCTGCCGATCGATCACGATCAGCCCACGCATGATCGGCGGGTACCGCCAGCCGAAGTGGAGACCGAAGCTTTCGCGGAATGCCTAGGTGCGCCTGGACAGCGGACGGAACACCAGTGCGGGCCATTTCTCCGCAGCGACTTCGCCTTCCATCCGGTCGAAAGGAAAGTGCAACAGCACCGAGGTCGGCACCGCGACGCGCCGACTGAACAACGGTATTCCCAACGACCAATAGGCGTGGTTCCACAAAACCAGCAGGAAGCCCTCGATCAACACCAGGGCAATGAGTGTATTGGCCATTCGTCATCCATTGGCAAGCGTATGCGCTCAGTCGCGCTGCGAGGCGACGTCGGCTGCAGCGAGTGTCCCACGCGATTCTTTTCCCATGCGCCCCCGCACAAGAGCCTCGCGCATCACCTAAGCGGCAACATCACCGTCATGTCGTGGATGGGAGAGGCAATGAAGCCGTGCTTGAGATAGAACGCCTTCGCTGCTTCATCGATGGCGTGGCACAGCAGCGCACGGGCGCCCACCTGCTCGCAGACCTGCAGCGTTCGTTGTACGGCGTCCTTGAGCAATCCCTTGCCGATTCCCTGGCCTGCCCAGTCGACGTGCACGGCCAGACGCCCCAGGACGATGACCGGAACCGGATTTGGCATGTTGCGACGGATGCGGCCAGGCGCATCTTCATGCGCCACCACACCGGCCGCCAGTGCGTAGTAACCCACAACGCGCCGCTGTCCGTCGCAGACAACGAAGCACCTTGATGCGCCGGATAGCTGATTCTGGTGCGCTCGTTCCAGCAACCATCTTGTCAGTTCCGGCGCACTGCACTGGAAGTCGTCCAGCCGATGCCCATCGGTGAGCGGGCCGGGAGCAGTGAGCGACAAAACTCAGTGCTCCCAAGGCGCCGGTGTACTCAATAGGCGACGGATCGCTGCATTACTCTCCAGGGGCGCATCGAGTAGCGCATTGAAGCGCTGCAGCTGCTGCCGGCTCAGGGCGAATCGGGTCTGGTCGGCCAGCACCTCGCGCGCCTTCTCGCATACGGCGTCCAGGATGAACTCGGTGCGGTTCATGCCGCTGACTTCCACGGCGTGGTCGATCAGCGCCTGCTTGGCGGCAGGCGCCCGAAAGTTGATGACTTTGCTGGCGGCGGTGCTCATCGCAAGTTCTCCTCACTACTACCCATGCGTGCGGATAAAGGCGCTCTCATGCGATCGCCTCTGTATGCACAATGTACACACAGTGCGGAGATTACTCAACCTGGGCTCAGCCTCCGCGCCACCCTCCATCGCATCAGCTAATTGATTTCATTGAATATCACTCATGGGCCTATGCTGAGAGTGCCGAGGCTGCATCGCTCCGGCCCGAGCAGGCACTAATCAGGCGCAAGTCCAGCCCGCCAATCCGGCAACCCATCCTCACGCTCGTCGCGCTCCGGGACCGCAATCCCCAGCTGCGCAGCCGCCGCACGATACGTCTCAAAGCGATGCACCCGCGCCACGATCTGCGCATCGTGCGCCGCATCCTGCCCGGCCCCCGCCTCGCTCGCCGGCAACCACCCCCAACGCCGGAACTGCTGCAGGAACCAGCGTCCATCCGACAGCCACGGCATGTTCGCCACGCCACCCGCATGGAAGCGCAGACCCTGCGGATCTCCACCGTCATCAGCGTCGCCGCCCGGCAGCAGACACGCTGCGATGCGCTCGGCCGGCAAGCCGATCACGTCCGGATCGGATAGCCACGCCACCGCTTCGCGGCGGTGCGCGGCATCGTCGAGCCAGCGGCAGGCGTCGAGCAGCGTGGCGGTCAGTGCGGTCGCAAGTTCCGGCTGCAGCGCGGCGAAGGCGCGGCGGCAGGCCAGCACTTTCTCCGGATGGCCGGGCCATAGTTCGCCGCTGCGGATCGCGCGCCGGCCCACGCCCATCGCTTCGGCCTGCGCCGCCCACGGTTCGCCGGCGCAGTAGCCGTCCAGTTCGCCGCGTGCCAGCGCATCGGGCATCTGCGGCGGCGGCAGGGTCACCGCCTGGATGTCGCCGATCGGATCCACGCCCTGCGCCGCCAGCCAGTAGTACAGCCACATCGCGTGGGTGCCGGTGGGGAAAGTCTGCGCGAACACCGGCGGGCGACCTAGCGCAGCCAGCGCGCTGCGCAGCGGCGTGCCTTGCGCCAGCGCGTCGGCCAGCGCCGGCGCCAGGGTGATGGCCTGGCCGTTCTGGTTGAGCGTGAGCAGGATCGCCATGTCCGCCTGCGGCCCGCCGATGCCGCATTCCACGCCGTAGACCAGGCCGGCCAACGCATGCGCCGCGTCCAGCTCGCCGGACAGCAGCTTGTCGCGCACCGCCGCCCACGAGGCCTGTCGCTGCAGCTCCAGGCGCAGGCCGTGGCGGCGGTCCAGGCCCAGCCGCACCGCGGCGACCAGCGGCGCGCAGTCGATCAGCGGCAGGTAGCCCAGGCGCAGGGTGCGTGGTTCGGGGTGCAGTGGTGCGCTCATCGCTTCCTCATCCCAGCAAGTCGGCCATCGCGAGGATGCGCTGGGCGACCTCGGCCAGCTTCAGTCCCTGTTTCATCGCCTGCTGCCGCAGCGCGGCGTAGGCCTCGTTCTCGCTCATGCCGCGCTTGTCCATCAGCAGGCGCTTGGCGCGGTCGATCTGTTCGCGATCGCGCAGCTTGCCCTGCACTTCGTCCAGTTGCCGGCGCATGCCCGCTTCCTGCTCGAAGCGCGCCAGCGCCACCTGCACGATCGGCGCCAGCCGCGCCGGCGCCAGGCCGTCGACCACGTAGGTGGTGACGCCAGCGCTCACCGCGGCGCGGATCAATTGGTCGTCGCCGTCGGCGGAGAACATCACCACCGGACGCGGCGCCTGGCGGTGGATCAGCGCCAGTTGCTCGAGGGTGTCGCGCGAAGGCGAATCGACGTCGATGATGACCACGTCCGGCTGCTGGGTGGACACCGCCTTGAGCAGCGCCGGCGCCGCCGCCACTTCGTCCAACACCTCGTAGCCAGCGTCGAGCAGCGCCTGGCGCAGCTGCCCGATCGGCTTTTCGGTATCGTTGACCAGCAGGACGCGCAGCATTCGGGCCTGGCTAACGGAAGTTGGCTGAGCCGCATGGTGCCATGCAACACGCGTCCGCCGCGAGCCGTCCCCACCCCGCAGGAGTCCGCATGCCGCTGTATCCCTTGTTCGCCGATCTGGGCGGGCGCCGCGTGCTGGTGGTCGGCGGCGGCGAGGTGGCGATGCGCAAGATCGAGGCGCTGCTGCACGCCGGCGCGCAGGTGCTGGTGTACGCGCACGCGCTCAACGCCACGGTGGCACAGTGGCTGGCACAGGGCCGGCTGCAGCGGGTCGATGGCACGTTCGATGCGCAGTGGCTGGACGACGCCTGGCTGGTGGTCGCGGCCACCGACGACAACGCCTTCAACCGCGAACTCGCCGCGCAGGCCGGGCAGCGCCGCAAGCTGGTCAACGTGGTCGACGATGCCGAGCTGTCCACGTTCCAGGTGCCGGCGATCATCGACCGCGATCCATTGCTGGTGGCGATCTCCTCCAGCGGCGCGGCGCCGATGCTGGCGCGGCGCCTGCGCGAGCGCTGGGAAACCGAGTTGGACCATTCCTACGCGCAGCTGGCGCAGTTGTTCGCGCGCCACCGCGAGGCGATCCGCGCGCGCCTGCCGCAGCTGGCGCAGCGTCGGCGCTGGTTCGAGCAGGTGCTGGAAGGCCCGGTGCAGGTGCTGCTGCAGAGCAGGCAGACGCAGGCCGCCGAGCAGGCGTTCCATGACGCCCTGCAGCGCAGCGAGCAGGACGTGCCGCGCCGCGGCAGCGTGTGGTTGGTCGGCACCGGCAACGGCGATCCCGGCGCGCTGACGCTGAAGGCGCTGCGCGCGTTGAACCAGGCCGATCTGTTGCTGTGCGATCCGGCGGTGGAGGCAGCGGTATTGAGCCTGGCGCGCCGCGACGCGACGCGGCAACCGCTGCCATCCGATCCCGACGCGCATCTGGCGTTGCTGATCGAGCAGGTGCAGGCCGGGCAGCGCGTGGTCAGCCTGAAACCCGGCGACGCATTCCGGCAGCCGCCGCATGCGCAGCTGGCCGCACAACTGGCCGCTGCCGGCATCGCCTGCGATGTGGTCGCGGGCGTGGCATTGGACTGATTCAGCGCGGCGCAGCGCGATCGCGGCAACGAATCAAGCCGGCGCTGGCGCCACCGCGACCTCCGCCGTCGGCACCCCGGCCACCTGCAGCAACTGCTTGCGAAAACCCACCCACAGCGCCAGCGACAGCAGCGAGATGCCGCCGAGCAGCAGGAACGCGGTGCGGTAGCCGAAGTCCTGCGCGATCCAGCCGCCCAGCGCGGGGCTCAGCGCCGCACCGATGCCCTGCACCGTCATCACCGCGCCCTGGCCGACGTTGACCCGGCCGGTGCCCTGCAGCAGCCGCGCCACCAGCGCCGGCACCACCACGCTCTGCAGGCCGGCGCCGACGCCGTCGAGAATCTGCACCGGGAACACGCCCCAGGCATGGATCAGGCTGGCCGCGATCAGGCCGCGCAACGGCAGCGCCAGGAAGGTCAGCAGCATCACCCACCAATGCCCGCGCACGCGGATCAGGCGCATCGCCAGCAGCGACGCCACCACCATCGTCGCCTGCGCGACGATGATCGTGGTCGCGGTCAGCGCGCTGGGATCGCCCTGGTGCGCGGCGACCACGGCCATGCCGTACAGCGGCAGCATCGCCGCATTGCCAAGATGAAACAGCGCCAACGCCAACGCCAAGACCAGCAGCGGCTTGCAGGTCAGCAACACCGACCAGCCGCTGGCATGCGCGGCACCGTGCGCGCCGGCGTCGGCCAAGCCGCGCGCGGCGCGATGGTCGATCGCATCGCGCGGGATCAGCAGCACCGAGGCGATCGCCAGCACGCCGAAGCAGCCGGTCAGCGCGAACACCGCGCCAAAGCCGAACTTCCAGCCGAGCAGGCCGGCCAGCGCCGCCGCGACCACGTTGCCGGCATGGCTGCCGACCTGGTTGCGCGCGATCTGGTGATCGAAACCGGCCTGCCGCACCAGGCCCAGGGTGATGCCCGACAGCGCCGGACCCAGCGCCGCGGCGGCGAGCGCGGTCATCACCTGCGCGGTCACCACGCCGGCGAAGCTCGGCGACCACCACAGCAGCGCCGAGGCCAGCAGGATCAAGGTGCAGCCGACCACCACGATGCTGCGCTTGCGCCGGGTCGCATCGACCAGCGCGCCGCCCGGCGTGGTCGCGAGCATGCCGGCGATGCCGCCGATGCTCATCACCGAGCCGATCGCCGCCAGCGACCAGCCCTTGGATTGCAGGAACACGCTCAGGAACGGACCGAGCCCGTCCTGCACGTCGGCCAGGGTGAAGTTCAGCGCTTCCAGCGCACGCGTGCCGCGCGGGCGAGCGCCAGGCGCGGCGGCCGGCCGCGCGCTCATCGCCGCACCGCCAGGCGGGCGGAAGCAAGCGGGAAACCGTAGCGAGGCGCACAGCGAATAAGCGACATGGCGAAGTCCTGAAAGCGCCGCCGCGGACACCGCGACGGACGCGAAACGATACTCGACGCAGGAGCCGCCGCGTCACCGCGGCCGCCCCGCCCTGCCCGGTTCAGTGCTTGGGTTTGGGCTTCGGCTTGGGCTTGTCGGCGGCGTGCGGTTTGGGCGGATGCGGCTTGGGCGCGATCGGCTGCAACGCCGACGCTTTCGCGCCCAAGGCCTGCGCGTGGATCACCGTGCCGTACGGCGAGGCCAGCGCGTGGCCTTCCACCGCCAGCGGCTTGCCCACCGCCAACCACTTGGCCAAGGGCGCGGCGGCGTGCGGCGGAAAGCGCACGGTGCTGTCGTCTTCGAGCAGCGCGCCGTGCACCTGTCCGTGCGGACCGTGCAACAGCCGCGCGACCACACCGCTGTGCTGGGTCTTGGCGGGCTTTGCGGGCTTCTCGGGTTTTGCGGCTTTCTCCGGCTTCTTGCCAGGCTTGTGCTCGGCGTGCGGCCCATGCGGCCCGCGATCGGCGATGCGCTTGCCGCCGTCCGGGTCGATCGCCAGCGCGACCAGCATGTCCACGCCGTAGGGCTTGAGTCCGCGCACGCCGAGCGCGATGCCCAGCTTGAGCGTTTTCAGCAACTGCGCCGACAGGTGCGGCGCGGTATGCACCTCGGTACCGTCGTCGAGCAGCAGGCCATCGACCTCGGCCTTGGGATTGAGCAGGAAGCGGGCGAGCGTGCCGCGGGTTTCCGGCAGGTAATCGGGATCGACCCAATGCATAGCGTTACTCCAATGAAAGTGGGAACCGACGTCGCGCCGGTAGCGGCGCCCGCCGCGGCAAGCGGCGGGCGCCGGGTCACACGGGCAGGCGGATCAGCGCGGCGCGGGCGGCGGCACCGGCGGTGCAGCCGGCGCAGCGGGACCGCCCGGCGGCGGCGGTGCAGCCGGCGGGACCGGCGGTGCGGGCGGCGCGAACAGGGTGCGCTGCGAGGCGCGGTCGCGGCCGAGCTGGGTCGCCTCCAGCGAGCGGCCGGCCGCGGTGGCCACGCCGAACCCGCTGACGCTCAGCGGCGCGCCGACGCGCAACAGCGTGCCGTACTGCACGGCCACGTGCGGCGGCATCCGCACCACGGTGCCGTCGCTGAGCAGCACGCCGGCGGTGTCGCCGCCCGGGCCGTAGACCAGGCGTTCGATGCGGCCTTCGGCCTGCATCGGATTCAACGCAGGCGGAGTCGGCGGCGCGGGCGGGCCGGCCAGCGGGTTCGGCGGGCGGTCCACCACCTGCTTGCCGCTGCGGCGTGCACTGATCGCACTGGCCTGCAGCAGCGGCAGCGTGCCCAGGCGATAGCCCTGCACGGTCACCGCATCGCCGCGGCGCACCGCGGCCTGCAGTTCGGCCGACAGGTGCGGCGGGAAGCCGACCTGGGTGCCGTCGCGCAGCCACAGCCCATCGACGTCGCCGTTGGGATTGAGCATGAAGCGGTCGACCGTGCCTTCGACGCTGACCGGCGCGGCGGCGATCGGCGCGGGCGGCGCAGGAGGTGCCGGCGGCGCGGGCGGCGGCGCGATGCCGGCCGCGGCGGCGGCAGGCGGTGCGGGGGGAGCCGGCACCTGCGCGGCGGCAGTGGCGGTGGCGATGGCCAGCGAAAAAGCGAGTGCGCTACGACGGATCATCGGAAGTTCTCCAGGGCGGCGAGGGAGCCGCCTGTAGGGATGTCATCGCAGTATCCGTGCCAGGTTCCAAACCATTGATTTTTAAAGGAACAGTACTTGCGAGCGGCCATGGTGGGTGTCTGCGCTTCATCCACTGTCGTCCGCTTTGCGGACAGCTGCGGGGTCTGAAATGAGACACCTGGCGTTTGCTGTTTCGTTCGCTTGCTGGTCGCGGATTCGGTGGAGACGCGCTTGTGTGCTCGGCCGTTTGGCTTGGTAGGCGTACGGGTAGTGCCTGTCGCGGCTGAAGCCGCTCCTACAGGGAGGTGTGGCGAGGCAACCGGGTGCACTGTGGGAGGGACTTCAGTCCCGACGCGTTGCGCCACCAGAAAGCACGCCGCTTCGCTCGTCGCGGCTGAAGCCGCTCCTACAAAAAGCGCTGCTGGGGGCGAGTCGTTCGTGTGGGCGGGCCGCGCTGTGCCTGGCGGCGCGCGGGTGCGCAGGCGCGTCTTCGCTGCGATTGGTAGCTCAGCGCTTGCACCAGCGCGGCGCAATCTGGCCGGTGGCGGCACGCCCTAGCCCAGCCCGTAATCGTCTAGCTTGCGATACAGCAGCTGGCGGTGGATGCCGAGCCGGCGCGCGGCTTCGGCGCGATTGCCCTGCGCTTGCGTCAGTGCCGCCTGGATCATCTGCCTCTCCAGTTGCGCGATCGCGTCGGGCAGGGTCAGC
This sequence comes from Xanthomonas sp. GW, assembly GCF_014236815.1. Classification (NCBI taxonomy): domain Bacteria; kingdom Pseudomonadati; phylum Pseudomonadota; class Gammaproteobacteria; order Lysobacterales; family Lysobacteraceae; genus Xanthomonas; species Xanthomonas sp. GW. The sequence continues at coordinate 815,548 of NZ_CP051189.1, read as the reverse complement.
GCCGGCGTCTCGGCGGATGCCGCTGCGGCATCGCCGGCCAACACCTCGTCCAGGTCGTGCGCCTCGATCGTCGGCGTGCGCACCAGCACCTGGCAGCGCTGCATCGCATTGCGCAGCTCGCGCACGTTGCCCGGCCACGGATAGGCGCGCAGCCGCGCCTGCGCCGCCGCCGACAGCGTGCGTGCCGCATTGGCGCCCTCCTCGAGGAAATGCTGGGCCAGCAGCACGATGTCGTCGCCGCGCTCGCGCAGCGGCGGCAATTCGATCGGCACCACATTGAGCCGGTAGCGCAGATCGCTGCGGAAGCGGCCGTCGGCGGCCAGCTGCGCCAGCTCGCGATGAGTGGCGGCGATCACCCGCACGTCCACCTTCTGCGCGCCGCGCCCGCCCAGCGGCGACACCTCGCCCTCCTGCAGGAAGCGCAGCAACTTGGCCTGCATCGGCAGCGGCATGTCGCCGATCTCGTCCAGGAACAGGGTGCCACCGTCGGCTTCGCGGATCAGCCCGGGACGATCGGCAGTGGCGCCGGAGAAGGCGCCCTTGCGGTAGCCGAACAATTCGCTTTCGATCAGCTCGGCCGGGATCGCCGCGCAGTTGACCGCCACGAACGCCGCGTCCGCGCGGGCGCTGGCGCGATGCAGCGCGCGCGCCACCAGTTCCTTGCCGGTGCCGGTTTCGCCGCTGACCAGCACCGGCAGGTCAGAGGCCGCGGCCAGGCCGATGCGCTTGTGCACGGTGCGCATCGCCGCGCTGTGGCCGAGCAGCGCGCCGGCTTCCTCGGCCGGCGCCTGCGGAGGTGCCGCACTGCCGTCGTCGCCGGCATTTGCCTGCAATGCGCGCTCCACCACCGCGACGATGTCGGCGCGGCCGACCGGCTTGACCAGGTGATCGAACGCGCCAAGTTTCATCGCCTCGATGGTGTTGCTGCTGGAGGCGTAGGCGGTGAGCATCACCAGCGGCACCGCGGCCGCCTGCGCATCGTCCTGCCGCGCGCGCATCAGCGCGATGCCGTCCATGCCGGGCATGCGGAAATCGACGAAGGCCAGGTCGATGCCGCCTGCGCGCAACCGTGCCAGTCCCGCCTGCCCATCGGCGGCGGCGATCACCTCGTGGCCGAACGAGCGCAGCGTGGCCTGCAGCGTGCTCAGGAAAGCGGTGTCGTCGTCGACGATCAGGACGCGCGCCATGGCAATTCCAGGATGAAGGAGGTGATGCCGTCGTGGTGGACGTAGCGCACCTCGCCGCCGTGCGCGCGCGCGATCTCGCGTACCAGCGCCAGGCCCAGGCCATTGCCGTCGCTGCGGCCGCTGGCGAAGGGTTCGAACAGGTGCGTGGCCACCGGCGCGGGCACCGGAGGGCCTTGATTGACCACGGTCAGCCGCAGCAGGTCGGCGTCGGCTGCGACCGTCAGCGTCACCGCGGTGCCGGGCGTGGCGTGCTGCAGCGCGTTGCGCAGCAGGTTGTGCAAGGCCCGCGCCGCCTGCTGCGAATCCAGCGTCCACTCGTCCGGCGCCTGCGCCAGTTGCAATGCGATCGGCGGCGCCAGCGAATCCCAGTCGGCCGGATCGAGCAGCGCCTGCAGCCACGGCTGCAACGCCACCGTGTCGCGCTGCAGGCGGATCGGCTGGACCATGCCCAGCAGGCTTTCGACCACGCCATCCAGGCGCTGGATCTGTGCCAGCATCAGCTGCGCCTGCGCCTCGTCGAAACCGCCTTCGCCGGCGGCGATCTGGTTTTCCAGGGCCAGGCGCAGAGTTGCGATCGGGTTGCGGATCTCGTGGGCCACGGTCGCGGTCATGCGCCCGAGCGCGGCCAGTCGCTCGTGCCGCGACAGTTCCTCGCCGAGTCGGCGCGCCTCGGCCAGGGCCTGCACGCTGCGTTGCGCATAGTCGGTGACCGCCGCGCCGAGGCGGTCCAGTTCCGGCGCGCCGGTCGCCGGAATCGTCGGCACCTCCGCCGGCGTCGACAAGGCCTGCTGGATGCCGTGCACGCGCTGGCTCCAGCGCCGCACCACCCAGCCCAGCGCCACCGCCGACACCACCACCAGCGCCAGGATCAGCGCCACGCCCACCGCCAGCGGGCGACTGGCCGAGGCCTCGCCGGTGGCGGCGACCCGGGCCATCGTCCACGCCGCGCTGCTGCGATCCAGCGGGCAGGCCGCAATCAACAGCGTCTCGCGCTGGCCATCGCGGCGGTAATGCACCGCCTGCTGGTTGGCGACGCCGCGTTGCGCGGTGGCGACGATGGCACTGCGTTCGGCGGTCGGCACATCGGTCTTGTGGTCGCTGCCGTCGTAGGTGGGATAGGCATAGGCGACGAAGCCGCGCTGCCGCTCCCACACCCCGCCCTCCACGCCCGCGGCGTCGGCCAGCACCAGTTGCAGCACCACCGCGGCCAGGCCGGCGCCGTCGCTGCCGCGCGCGGCGGCGCTGGCGCCGTTGTAGCGCTGCACGATGCGCGTGCATTCGCCCTGCAGCCGCGCCTGCGCCTCGCCGACGCGCACGCCCTCGCTATGCCGGTACAGGCCGAACAGCACCACCGCCATGCCTACGCACGCGGCGAGGATGACGATCCAGATCAGCAGCAGTTGCCGCAACAGCGAACGGGGCATGGTCCACCGGGGACGCGAAAGATGAAAATGTAGCAGCGCGCCGCGCCGCAACGGCGGTGCGCGCTGTTGCCGTTCATCGCTCAGCGCAGGTTGGTCTTGACCAGTTCGATCACCTCGTCGCCGCGCCCGCTCATCACCGCGCGCAGCAGGTACAGGCCCATGCCCTTGGCCTGCTCCAGCTTGATCGCCGGCGGAATCACCAGTTCCTGGGTGGCCACGCGCACATCGACCAGCACCGGCCCCGGATGCGCGAAGGCCTGGCGCAGCGCCGGCTCCAGCTGCTCCGATTCGTCCACGCGCAGGCCGAAGATGCCCATCGCATTGCTCATCGCCGCGAAGTCCGGGTTGCTCAGGTCGGTGCCGGTGTCCAGATAGCCGGCCGACTTCATCTCCATCGCCACGAAGCCGAGCGAGGCGTTGTTGTAGACCACCACCTTGACCGGCAGGCCCAACTGCGCCAGGGAAATGAAGTCGCCCATCAGCATGGTGAAGCCGCCGTCGCCGGACAGCGAGATCACCTGCCGCCGCGGGAACTGCGCCTGCGCACCCAGCGCTTGCGGCATCGCGTTGGCCATCGAGCCGTGGTTGAACGAGCCGAGCAAGCGGCGCTTGCCGTTCATGGTGAGGTAGCGCGCCGCCCACACCGTAGGCGTGCCGACATCGCAGCTGAAGATCGCATCCTCGTCGGCCAGCGCATCGATCATCCGGGTCACGAACTGCGGGTGCAGCGGCTCGCCGGGCGCGGCCGCCACCGCCAGTTCGTCGAGGCCTTCGCGCGCCTTGCGGTAGTGCGCCAGCGACTTGTCCAGGAAGCCGCGCTGCTCGCGCCGCTGCAGCTTCGGCAGCAATGCGGCGATGGTCTCGCGCACGTCGGCGGCGATGCCCAGCTGCAGCGGCGTGCGCCGACCCAGTGCGGCTGGGTCGCGATCGACCTGCACGATCGCCGCGTCCTTCGGATAGAACTGGCGGTACGGAAAATCGGTACCGAGCATCAGCAGCGTGTCGCAGTTGAGCATGGCCTGGTAGCCGGAACTGAAACCGATCAGGCCGGTCATGCCGACGTCGAACGGGTTGTCCCATTCCACGTGTTCCTTGCCGCGCAGCGCGTGCACGATCGGCGCGCCGAGCAGGTCGGCCAGCGCCACCAGTTCGTCGTGCGCGCCGGCGCAGCCGCTGCCGCACAGCAGCGTGGTGGCCTCGCTCGCCTGCAGCAGCTCAGCCAGGCGCTCCACGTCGGCGTCGGCCGGCAGGATCCGCGGCGGCGTCAGCGCCGGCCAGGCGGTCGGCGTGCCCTTGGGCAGTTCCTGCAGCGCCACGTCGCCGGGAATCACCACCACCGCCACGCCCTGTTGCAGGATCGCGGTGCGCATCGCCCGGTGCAGCACCTCCGGCATCTGCGCCGGATTGGTGACCAGCTCGACGTAGTGGCTGCACTCGCGGAACAGTTCCTGCGGATGGGTTTCCTGGAAGTAGCCCAGGCCGATCTCGGAAGAAGGAATGTGCGCGGCGATCGCCAGCACCGGCTGGTGGCTGCGGTGGCAGTCGAACAGGCCGTTGATCAGGTGCAGGTTGCCCGGCCCGCAGCTGCCGGCGCAGACCGCGAGCTTGCCGGTCAGCGCGGCCTCGGCGCCGGCGGCGAACGCGGCCACCTCTTCGTGGCGCACATGCATCCACTCGATGCTGTCCATCTGCCGCAGCGCATCGGTCAGCCCGTTGAGGCTGTCGCCGGTGACGCCCCAGATGCGTTCGACCCCCGCACTGTGCAAGGTCTCGGCGAGCAGGCGGGCAATGGTCGGCTTGGACATGAGCGGCTCCGCAAAAGGAAGCGCTGATGCTGGCACGCGATCCGTTACACGGGCGTGCTGCCGCAATGCCCGATTGGCGTTGCAGACCGGCTCCGGACCGGCCGCGGCGGCACTCAGTCCGTGCCGCGATCTGCGGCGCGCTCGTCGCGGCCGCCGTCCTCGCCGCTGGCATCCTCGTGGTAGCCGCCGGTCGCGGCCTTGCCGTGCGCGCCGCCGGCGTGTTCGCCGGTAGCGGCATAGGTGCCTGCCTGGCCGAAGTTGGGCTGGGTCCGGCCGCTGCGGTCGGCGCCCGGATCGTCGGCAGCGTTGTCCGGCAAACCCGACGCATCCTGCTGCGGCGTGGTCCGCGACGGCACGTCGCGTCCGCGTCCGCGAGGCACGCCCGTATCCTGCGCAACATCCGCGGTATCGCCGCGGTAACCCGCCTGGCGGACGTCGTGATCGCCAAGCGGAACGGAAGGTCGGTGGGAATCGTGATCGCGCATGAAAGTCTCCTCGATGATCGCTCGATGATCGGATGCCGTGCCGCGACACGGCGTGCGATGCAGCCTAGGCCGGCGTGCGTTAGCGCGGGTACAAGGGGCGATGAAGGCGACGCGAGCAGCGCGTCGTCGGTGTCTGCAGGGCCAAGCGCATGCGGGATCGGTGCCTCTCAGACCAGCTAGCGCATCGCCTGTTCCGACAGCGTAGAGCGAGTGCACGCTGCGCTCGCCTGGCATCCACGCAACGCTAACCGGCGGTTGCCGACGATCCACGCTCCTATCGCACGGGAGCCGAACATGAGCGGATTACTCTGGAAGTTGGCGGTCGCCGGAACCGCGGTCGCGGTCGTCAGGGCCTATCGTCGTCGCGCAACGCAGCAGCAGCGCACTGCGGTGTTTTCGCAGGATCGCGCCTTCCGCGCCGAACCGGACGATGGCGCGTTCACACCGCCGCACGGCGACGTGGTGTCGGCCACCGACGTGCCGCGCGGCGAGAACGTAGCCGGGTTACGCACCGGGCCGGCAATGACCTGAGGCGTAGGGCGGCCTCTTTTCTAGCGAAGTACCGTCTGTTCCGCGCTGGCCCGCGCACTGCGGGCCACGCCTAATGCGCGTATGCCTCACCGGCCAATAGCCGCGGCCACTACGTCGCCGGTCACACGCCAAAGACGACCGGCGGCGTCAGTGGCGCTCGTCGTCGCCACCGTCGATCTCGGGCGCGTCGTCCTGGGCATCCTGGCCGCCGCGCTGCGCACTGCGCGCGCGCAGCGTTTCGCCGGCCTTGCTCGCCAGCGCTTCGTACTGCTTGCGGATCTGCTCCAGCCGCTTCTCGTCCATTTCCTCGAGATCGAGCAACTCGTCGTTGGCCTTGGCGGTGACCCGGATCAGCTCGTCGAGCTTGATCTGCATCGCCGCGGTATCCGCGTTCTGGGTGTGCTGGATCAGGAACACCATCAGGAAGGTGATGATGGTGGTGCCGGTGTTGATCACCAACTGCCAGGTGTCGTTGAAGCCGAACACCGGGCCGCTGGCGCCCCACAGCACCACGATGCCGAGCGCAATGCAGAACGTCCACGGCGTACCGGCCGCGTACGACGCCTTCTTGGCGACGGCATTGAACAGGTTTGCAGCTTTCATCGCACACCTCGCGCAGTCGAATGGACCGGCGCACCAGGCGTGATGCGCGGGCAGCGCGGATGATCGGCTGCGCCGCGTGAGCGATGCGTGGAAAGTCAGGCACAAAAACCAGCGGGTTCTCGCGCCAGTCCGTGTGCATGTCCGCCGCCGTGCTTGGCCGTGCGCCAACGCTTAGCCACCTGCACCGCCCCGCTGCAGCACTGCGCCGGAAACGCATCGCGCGCGTTACAGGATTGCCTGAAGCCCCTTGTCGGCGATCACGTTGAGCAGCTTGAGCGCTGGCCCGGCAGGACGGGTTTCGCCCTGCTCCCACTTGCGCACCGTCGATGCCGTGGTATGCAGGTGATGCGCGAATACTGGCTGGCTGAACTTCAGGGCTTCGCGTAGACGCTTGATGTCGGCCGCGCCGAACTCTCGCACCGGCGGCGGACAGATCGCGTCGAATTCGCGCATCGTCACCTTGCCGATCGCTCCCACTTCGTGAAGCTTGCCCAGATCACCACGCAGCGATTCAATGATTTTGCTCACACCGCACCTCCACTAATACGCCCGACTGCAAGGCTTTCAGCAAGGCTTCCCCGGACAGTTCCAGAAAAACCTTGCCGGCGAATTGCAGCGCTTTCTTCTCTCCTGCGCGATGTTCGCCTTGCCGCTCTTGGGGAACCCATGCAGGAACACGTAGCGGCTGCCGATGCGAGCGGCCAACAACGTGCGGTAGCCACCACCGCTCTTGCCGCCTCCAGGACGGGCCATCCGCTTCTTGTAGAGCTGGCCGCCCAAATCCACGTCGATCAGTCCGGCTTCCATTTCCTGGACCGCTTTGCACAGAACGGTGTCGGACAGCTTTTCGCCGGCCTGCCACCGCGCAAAATCCTTTCGCTTGAACGTGCGGGTCATCCTTGCCTCCAAAACATACCCGAAACGGGTACATATTTCCATATCCTGGCAGCGCCTGCACCCCGCCATTTCCTCCCGTCTGCACAAGACTACGGCCGCGAGGCCAAAGGAGTCGGCATAAAAAAAGCAGGCCAGACTGGCCTGCTTCGTTGGCATCACGGGTTGTCCGGCGCGATCAACCCGTCTGCTGCATCGCCTCGTGCTGGCGTACCTGGCGCACCGGCCGCGGCCGGCTCGGGAAGGCGTGGCGCACGATCCGCCACATCACCTGGCCGAACTGGCGCGGCAGCGAGCCGGTGTTGTAGTGCTGGCCGTAGCGCGCGCAGATCGCCTTCACGTCCACCGCCAGCGCCGCGTAGCGGTTGGCCGGGATGTCCGGGTAGAAGTGGTGCTCGATCTGGTGGCTCAGGTTGCCCGACAGCACGTTCAACAGCTTGCCGCCAGCCAGGTTGGAAGAACCGCGCAGCTGGCGCAGGTACCAGTGGCCGCGCGACTCGCCCTTGATCGACTCCTTCGGGAACGTCTCCGCATCGGCGGTGAAGTGGCCGCAGAAGATGATCACGAAGGTCCAGATGCTGCGCAGCACGTTGGCGGCGAGGTTGCCCAGCAGCACGGTCAAGAAGAACGGGCCGGCCAGCGCCGGGAAGATCACGTAGTCCTTCAGGATTTGCCGGCCCATCTTGCGGCCGACCGGCAGGAACGTGCGGCGCAGCTCGCCGCGCTTCATCTTGCCGGCGAACCAGCGGCCCAGGCGCAGGTCCTGGATCGCCACGCCCCATTCGAACAGCAGCGCGAACACCACCGCGATGAACGGCTGTGCGAGATAGAACGGGCGCCAGCGCTGCTCGGGGAAGATGCGCAGCAGGCCGTAGCCGATGTCGTCGTCCATGCCGCGCACGTTGGTGTAGGTGTGGTGCTTGAAGTTGTGCGTCTTGCGCCAGTTGTCGCCAGTGGCGACGATGTCCCACTCGTAGGTGTTGCCGTTGAGCTGTGCATCGCCCATCCAGTCGTACTGGCCATGCATCACGTTGTGGCCCAGCTCCATGTTCTCCAGGATCTTGGACAGGGTCAGCAGCGCCACGCCGGCGATCCACGCCGGCCACAGCACGCTGTGCACGAACGCGCCAAGGAACAGCAGCGCGCGCCCGGCCAGGCCGGTGTAGCGCACCGCGGCGACGATGCGGCGGATGTAGCGCGCGTCGGCCTCGCCCAGGGTGGCGACGGTGCGCACGCGCAGCGCGTCGAGTTCGTCGCCGAAGGCCTGCAGTTCGGCCGGGGTCAGTGCGCGGTTGCGGGGAGCAGCCATGGGGATTCCTTCAAAGGTCCAGGATCAGGTCGCTGCTGGCGCTGTTGATGCACAGCTTCAGCATCGAACCCGGTTCGGTGGCGTGCGCGCCGGTGAGCAGGTCGCGGGTCGCGCCGGATTGCTTGCCGCAGGCGCAGCTGTTGCAGATGCCCATGCGGCAGCCGTGCTTCGGGCGCAGGCCTTCGGCTTCCAGCGCGGTGAGCAGCGATTGCCCGCGCGGCAGCTGCAGCACACGGCCGCTGCGCGCCAGCGTCACCGCGACCGTGCCGACTTCGGCATCGGCCAGCGGCGGCGTGCTGAACGCCTCGGCCTGGAAGCGCGCGACGCTACCTTCCAGCCGCGTACGCGCGGCCTGCACGAAACCGCCGGGGCCGCAGGCCAGCACCTGCGCCTGTTCCAGCCCGGCCAAGTACGCCAGCGACAGCGTGTCCACACGCGGCGCCGGCAGCGCGCCTTCGCCGGTGACCGCCAATTGCAGGCGGAAACGCGGATGCGCGGCGGCCAGCGCCTGCAGTTCATCGACGAAGCACAACTGGTCGTTGCGCCGCGCCCAGTAGATCAAGTCCACGTCGGCGGGCATGCCGGCGTCGGCCAGCTGCCGCAGCAATGCACGCATCGGGGTGATGCCGCTGCCGGCGGCCAGCAGCAGCCAGCGTCCCTGCGGCGCGGCGGGCAGCACCATGTCGCCGAACGCCTGGCCCAATTCGAAGGTCTCGCCGATGCGTGCGGCGTCGGCCAGGTACTGGCTGACGCGGCCGCCGTCGATCGTCTTGACCGTGATCGCCAGGCGCCCGCCCGGCAGCGGCGTGGGGCTGTAGCTGCGGGTCAGGCGGCGTCCGTCGATCTCCACGCCCAGCTGCACGTGCTGGCCGGCGCGCAGGCCGCGCCAGTGGCGGTTGGCCTTGAGGATCAGGGTCACGGCGTCGCTGCTGGCGCGTTCGCGCTGCAGCAGCCGCGCGCGCGGGCGCTGCCAGGTCCACAGCGGATGGATCCGCGTGGACCAGAAATCGAACACCTCCGGCTGCACCCAGGCGCGCAGGGCGCGGGTGGCGGAGCGGGTGGAGGCAGGACGGCGGGCAGCGTTCATGGCGACCACTATACAGACGCAGATACAGATGTCTATACAGTTGTATATTCACGAAGAAGGGTATGATCGCGGCCTTGTCTCGCCCAGTCCGCCCATGACGTCCATCGTTCCCCTGCCGCTGCCCGAGGACGCGCTGCCCGCGCGCAAGAGCGCGATCTCGCGCGAAGACCTGCTGGCGGCGGCGCTGAAGCTGATCGGGCCGCACCGCAGCGTGTCCACGCTGAGCCTGCGCGAAGTGACCCGCGAAGCCGGCATCGCCCCGAACAGCTTCTATCGCCAGTTCCGCGACATGGACGAACTGGCGGTGGCGCTGATCGACCTGGCCGGCAGTTCGCTGCGCACCATCATCGGCCAGGCGCGGCAGCGCGCGGCCGGCAGCAACCGCAGCGTCATCCTCAGCTCGGTGGAAACCTTCATGGAGCAGCTGCGCGCCGACGACAAGCTGCTGCACGTGCTGCTGCGCGAGGGCACGGTCGGCTCGGACGCGTTCAAGCACGCGGTGGACCGCGAGTTGAACTACTTCGAGGAAGAACTGCGCGTGGACCTGATCCGCCTGGCCGCGATCGACAACGCGCCGCTGCATGAGCCGGCGCTGGTGTCCAAGGCGATCACCCGGCTGGTGTTCGCGATGGGCGCCACCGCGATGGACCTGCCGCCGGAAAAAGACCCGGAACTGATTCGCCAGATCAGCGCGATGCTGCGCATGATCATCCTCGGCTCGCGCACGATCGCCGCCAGCTGAGCGGCACGGCACGGCCCGGTTTCCGGCGCGCCTGCAGACCGCCGCCGCAAGGATAGATCCAGGGCCGAATCTGTGTAATCCGTAAACAGCGCAACTGCCCGCCGCCGCGCGTGCATGCACGCATGGCCCCGGATCGCGCCCGCATCTCACATGCCGCCGACAGGATCTTGGCCGCACCTTTACCCGCGTTTGCGCACCCTCGCAGGGACATCCCCACGACGAGGCATGCCCATGGCCGTTCCGAACTATCCCTACCCGCCCTTCAAGCCGCAGCAGCAGTCGTTCCCCGGCCTGACCGACAAGATGGATCCAAAGCCGGACCACGGCGAGGACAGCTACGTCGGCCACGGCCTGCTGCAGGGCAAGCGCACGCTGATCACCGGCGGCGACAGCGGCATCGGCGCCGCGGTGGCGATCGCCTATGCGCGCGAAGGCGCCGACGTGGCCATCGCCTACCTGCCCAGCGAACAGCACGACGCCGAGCGCATCGGCCAGCTGATCGAGACGGCCGGCGTGCGCGTGCTGCTGCAGCCCTGCGACATCAGCGATCGCGCGCAGGCGCAAGCGCTGATCGAGACCGTGACCGGCACCCTCGGCGGACTCGACGTGCTGGTCAACAACGCCGCCTACCAGCGCTATTTCCACAGCTTCGACGAGATCACCCTGGACGAGTGGGAAAAAACCTTCGCCACCAACGTGCACGCGACCTTCAATCTGGTGCGCCTGGCCGTGCCGCACATGCCGGAGGGCGGTTCGATCATCAACACCGCCTCGGTCAATTCGAAGAAGCCGACGCCCAACATCCTGCCCTACTCCACCACCAAGGGCGCAGTGGCGAACATGACCATTGGCCTGGCCGGGCTGCTCGCGGACAAGAAGATCCGGGTCAACGCGGTACTGCCTGGCCCGATCTGGACACCGTTCATCCCCGCCGGCATGGATGCGGAGGAGGTGAAGGAATTCGGATCGCAGACCGCGTTCGGCCGCCCCGGGCAGCCGGTGGAACTGGCATCGACCTATGTGCTGCTCGCCAGCGATACATCCAGCTATACGTCCGGTGCGTTGATCACGATCGCGGGCGGGGCGGCGACGCTTTAGGCTGGGATTCGGGATTCGGTATTGGAGAGTCGTAGAAGCCGGCGCCCACTGTGGCGCCGGCTTCAGTCTGCAGCGAGCAGGCGTGGAATCTGTACCGCGATCTCGCGCGCCAGCGGCCCCAGCGGGCCAATCTGTCGCGCCAGCAGCGCGCCGGCGCGCGCGTGCAGATGCACGCCCCACACCGCAGCCTGCGTGCTGCTGGCGCCGCGCGCCTGCAAGCCGCAGATGATGCCGGCCAGCACGTCGCCGGAACCGGACGTGCCCAGGCATGGACTTCCGCCACGATGCACCCAGTGCGCGCCGTCGGGCGCGGCGATCACCGTGGTCGCCGACTTCAGCACCACCACCGCGCCGCTGTGCCGCGCATGACGCAGCGCGATCGCCGCCGGGTCCGCCGCGATGCGCTCGATCGGCACGCCGCTCAATGCCGCCATCTCGCCATGGTGCGGGGTCAGCACGATGCGCCCCGGATCGGCCATGCCGTGGGTATCGACCAGCGCACCGGCATCGAGCACGACGCCACAGCGAGTGTGCGCCAGCAGTTGCGCGATCTGCTTGCGCAGCGCTGGGCGGGTCCGCATGCCGGGGCCGATCAGCACCGCATCGGCGCGCGCCGCATCGCGCTGCAGCGGTTGTCCGCCGATGCGCAGTTCGCCGTCGGCGCCAACCGGCAACGCCACCACGCGCGCCTCGGGCAAAGCGATCGCCATCGCCGTGGCCACCGTGCGCGCGGTGGCCACCTGCAGCTTGCCGGCGCCTGCGCGCAATGCCGCCTCCGCCGCCAGCAACGCCGCGCCGGGAATTTCGCAGCTGCCGCCGATCACCAGCACGCGCCCGCGCTGCTCCTTGTCGGCGACGCCCGCCGCGCTGGGCAACGGCCAGCGCCGCAGCAGCGTCGCGTTCACCGGGATCGCTCTCACCGGGGTCGCGCGCGCCTGGGTCACCGCGGCCCGCCCGGCTGGTCGGCGGCGGTGGTCACCGGCACCTCGAACGGCACCGCATTGGCCTGGACCAGGCCGAAGCGCGGCCCGCCCTCGGCATCGCCGAAACCGTATTCGGTGACGCTGCAGTTGGGCACGTCGCCGCGCCGGTCGATCTCCAGGATCGCCGCCTCGTCGAAGCGCTCGAGCAGGTAGCGCATGCAATTGACGATGACCTGGTGGGCGACGATCAACACGCGCTCGCCGGCATGGTCGCGGCGCAGTTCCTCGACCACGCTGCGCAGGCGCAGGATCACGTCGCACCAGCTTTCGCCGCCGGGCGGGCGAAAATAGAACTTGCCGACCGAGGCGCGCTGTTCGGCCAGTTCCGGGAAACGGCTGGCGATGCCGTGCCGGGTATAGCGGTCCAGAATGCCGAACTCCTTCTCGCGCAGGCGCTCGTCCAGCACCAGCGCGTGTGCCTGCACGCCCAGTTCCTCGCCGATCGCCGCGCAGGTCTGTTGCGCGCGCAGGAACGGCGAGGTCAGCAGCACCTTCGGCCGCGCCGCCGCCGGCAACGCGGCGAACCAGCGGCCGAGTCGCTGCGACTGCTCAAGGCCCAGCTCCGATAACGGCGTGTCGGCATCGCGGGTGGCGACGTCGATCAGTTCCTGCCCCGAGGCTTCGGCGATATCGCGGGCGACATTGCCCGCGCTCTGTCCATGTCGCACCAGCCACAAGCGCTGCGGCCAGTCGGCGTGATCGAGTTTCGGCACACGGGTCTCCTGCGATGGGGTCCACACGGAGCCTCGCGTGGCGACCGTGAACGCACGGTCGCCGTGCCTGAGGAGAGTGCAGCGCAGGCATCGCATTCAGTGTTCTCACCGCGGCGTGGATGCCGCTCTCGCGCTGCGTTCACCCTGCATTGAATCGTCACTAACGCACGGCGGTCTAGCTTGGTTCGCACAGGGGAGACGCCGCATCGCGGCACGACGAAGACTCCCCGCACACGCAATCGACCGACACCTTGGAGCAACGTTCATGACCCGAAGCAATACCGAGCGCCTGTTGAAGTGGCTGCAGGACGCCTACGCGATGGAGCAGGAAGCCAACACCATGCTGACCGCCACTGCCGGACGCCTGGAGCACTATCCGCAGCTGAAGGCACGCATCGAGCAGCACATCACCGAAACCAAGGGCCAGTCCGAGCAGGTCAAGCGCTGCATCGAACTGCTCGGTGGCTCCACGCCCGCCATCAAGGGTGCGGTGGCCAGCGTGATGGCGACGGTGCACGCGGCCGGCAATTCGATGATGAGCGACGAAGTGGCCAAGAGCCTCGGCATCAGCTACGCATTCGAACACCTGGAGGTTGCCAGCTACCGGGCGCTGGTGATCGCCGCCAAGCAGGCCGACCAGCCGCAGATCGCCGACATCTGCGCCGCCATCCTCGACCAGGAAATCGCCATGGCCGAGTGGCTGATCGAACACCAGGAGGCGACGGTTCTCGCCTTCCTGGAACGCGAACGCACCGAAGGCCAGACGGCCAAGCGTTGAGTCCGCGCACCTCCCGCACCATCCATCCCAACCACGGAGATCCATCGACATGGCTATCAAGACCATCGACGACCTGTTCCTGCACGAACTTTCCGATATCTACAGCGCGGAAAAGCAACTGACCAAGGCGCTGCCGAAACTGGCCCGGGCCTCCACCAATCCGGCCCTGCGTGCGGCCTTCGAAGCGCATCTGGAGGAAACCCAGGGCCAGATCGAGCGTATCGACCAGATCGTGGAAAAACTCGAGCTGCGTCTGAAGCGCATCAAGTGCGCGGCCATGGAAGGGCTGGTCGAAGAAGGCAAGGAAGTGATCGAATCGATCGAGGCCGGCCCGGTGCGCGATGCGGCGCTGATCGGCGGCGCGCAGAAAGTGGAGCACTACGAGATCGCGTCCTACGGCACGCTCGCCGCGATGGCCAAGCAGTTGGGCAAGACCGACGCGCTCAAGCTGCTGCTGGAAACGCTGGAAGAGGAAAAGTCCACCGACGAGAAGCTGACCATGCTCGCCGAACAGGGCGGCAACCAAGAGGCCGCGCAGAAGCGCAAGGCGGCCTGACCGTACGACCGCGGCGCCGCTTCCCGGTGCCGCGGCTTTTTATACCCAGACGCCCCCACTGGCCACGACGCCCGATCGTCGGTCGTCGTGGCTTTGCCGTGGGCGGCACTCCAGGAGATATTCGATGTTCATGCACAACAAACGGCTGATGTACACGGTGCGTGTGGCGCAACCGGACCCGGCGCTGGCCTCGCTGATGCTCGAGCAGTTCGGCGGCCCGCAAGGCGAGCTGGCCGCGGCCATGCGCTATTTCACCCAGGCCATCGGCGAAGTCGATCCCGGCCGCAAAGACTTGCTGTACGACATCGCCACCGAAGAGCTGAGCCATCTGGAAATCATCGGGTCGATCATCGCCATGCTCAACCAAGGCCCCAAGGCGGTGCTGTCCGAAGGCATGGTCGAGGCCGAGGAGATGCGCAACCTGACCAGGAACAACAACACCAGCCAGACCCAGCAGATCCTGTACGGCGGCGGGCCGGCACTGGTGAATTCCAGCGGCGTGCCGTGGAGCGCAGCTTATGTCGATTCCATCGGCGAACCCACCGCCGACCTGCGCTCCAATATCGCCGCTGAGGCGCGCGCCAAGATCGTCTACGAGCGCCTGATCAACGTCACCGACGATCCGGGCATCGTCGATGCCTTGAAGTTTCTGATGACCCGCGAGGTGGCGCACCAGAAGTCGTTCGAGAAGGCGCTGTACGCGATCGAGCCGAACTTCCCGCCGGGCAAGCTGCCGGGCGAGCCGATGTTCACCGACACGTTCTACGACATGTCGCAGGGCGACGGCGACATCAACGGTCCGTGGAACAGCGGCAGCCAGTGGCAGAAGGTGTCCGACCGCAACCGCCAGGCGGCCGTGGACGGCGGCAGCGGCGTGCCGAGCGTCGGCCTGAGTCCGGCCGAGGAAAGCGCGCTGCAGGCGTTGGCGGCACGCACCATGTCGCAGCAGGACAGCGATCCGACCACCGGCGCCGACCTGGGCGCCGGCCCGGGCGCGGGTTCGACCAAGGGCGATATCAAGCTGTGATCGCGCGGTCCGCGGCACTGTGTTCTCCGCCGCGGTAGATTCACAAGGACGCGCCGGGCCACGCCTGCGGTGCGGGCATTTGTAGGAGCGACTTCAGTCGCGACAGGCACTGTCGATAGCGCCCTGTCGCGACTGAAGTCGCTCCTACAATATTCAACATCATCGGATGTCGAAGCTGTTTCCCAGTTGATACGCCAGCTCGCTCGAGTCGGCTATGCGCGCGTGGCGCACTCCAGCAGCATAAAAATACGCCGTCGCCTCGGAACGCAGCGGGCCCGGCAGCGACGCCCGATCAATCGCCGGTCTGCGCGTGCGGCGCAGGCACCGGCTTGGATTGCGGCGAATCCTTCTGCCGCAGCCAGATGGTCAGCACCACCAGGGAAAACACCGCGAGGAATTCGCTCTGCCAGTTCTGCATCGATTCGAACCAGAACTGCGCGCCGGTCACGTGCTCGAACAGCGAAATCGCCGGCAACCGCTGCATCGCCCGCTCGGCCAGTTCGTGCCGCCAGCTGCCGAGCGCATGCAGCACGAAACTGGTCAGGAACAGCAGGCCGAATGCCAGGGCCAGCGAGCGTTCGTACAGCCACAGCCACAGACCGCCGGCACGCACCGGCCACGGCGTGGTACCCGGCGCGATGGTCTCGTGCTCCTCGTCCGGCGGCAGCGGCCGCGATTCGGCCGAACCCCACTGGCGCAGCTTCACCGTGAGCAGCACATACATGCCCATCTGCAGGAATTCGCTTTCCCAGTTCTCGAACAAGGCACCGATGAAATGACCGCTGTGCAGGTACTCCCAGAACATCAGCGGCGCCAATCCCTGCTGGCGCAATTCGTCGTTGTAGGCGAGATGGCCGCTGAGCGCCTGGCCGCCGATGAACAGCAGGGTCAGGCCCAACAACACCAGCGACAAGCCGTTGCGTTTAAAGAACATGCGTGGACGTCTCCTCCTGCACCGCCCCAGTGGCGGTCGCCTTGGTCGGCGGCGACTATGCCCAGGGCCAAGGAAAGGCCGGATGAAGAAGAAGCTGTTGCGTCGCGCGCATCGGATGCGCCGGATGCCGCAGCGTCGCGGCGACACTACCGGCCGTGCACTGTGCCGGCGCGCGCGGGTCTTCACTTCGGCTTGTCCACCCCACGCACTAAGGTGCGGGCGTGCGCACTGCGAGAAACCGATGAGACGCTTCGTGCAGGCTTTCAGCATCGAGGACGACCTGCCCGCGCGGCTGGAGCCGCCGCTACGCCAGGCCCTTGCGGCTTACCCGGACCACTACAACCTGGGCAAGGGCGACGTCGCGTCCGCGATCCTGTGCCACGACGGCACGGCGCAGGTGCAGCGCCTGCAATGGGGCATCGTGCCGCGCTGGTCGAAGACACCGGATACGCCGTACACCACCGTCACCGCGCGGCTGGAACGCGCCGCGCGCAGCCGTATCTTCGCCGCGCCGTGGAAGAGCCAGCACTGCGTGATTCCGCTGTCCGGGTACTACAAGTGGGACCGCAGCCGCAAACCGGCGCAGCCCTATTACATTCACCATGCGCAAGGCGAGGTGCTGCTGGCGGCGGGGCTGTGGGAACGCTGGGACCGCGGCGAACCGGCGCTGCTCAGTTTCAGCGTGCTGACCCATGCCAACGCCGCGATTCCGGCGCCGCTGACCGCGGACGGACCGATCTTCCTGAGCGGCGACCGCTGGCGCAGCTGGCTGCGCGGACCGCGGCTGTTTCCCACCGCGTTCCTGGCACGCGCGCCGCAACCGCCGCTGCTGGCCTATCCGGTGTCGTCGGCCTACCAGCGCCGCGAGCGCAACGACTACACCTTGCTGGAGCCGGTGGATGCTGATGCACCAGGGTTTGGCGATGATGCCGAAGTGGACGAGGAAGAAGACGACGAAGGCGAGTGACACGTGCACCGGGCGGTCGCGCCACGCGCGCGACCGTCACCAGTCGAAACCGGCGACGAACATCTTCTGGTCGTTCGGGCCGCGATCGCAGCCGGCCGAGGCGATCACATGGCCGGCTTCCAGCTTGCCGCCGATCGCGCGTACGGCCTGCGCCTCGCGGACGCAATCCGGCCCCATGCTGCCGCGCAGCGATGCCGCGGCCACCACCGCGGCCGGCACAAAAACAAAGACGCCGATGCACTGAGGCATCGGCGTCGTCATCGGCGATGGCGTCCGTTACGGACGCCGTGGCGCTGGCTCAGAACTCTTCCCACTCCGAGCTTTCCACCAATGCGCCGCCGGGCTTGCTGCGCACCAGCGGGCGTGCGGCCGCGGCCGGCGCTTTCTTGACCGGCGCGCGTGCGGCGGCGACCGGGCGAACCGAGGCCTGTGCCGCCACCGGCCTGGGCGCGACCGCGGCCACCGGCCTGGCGGCGCCGGCAAGGCGGAACACCGCCACTGCGCGGGTCAGGTCCGAAGCCTGGTCTTCCATGCTCTTCGCCGCCGCGGTGGCTTCCTCCACCAGCGCCGCGTTCTGCTGCGTGGTCTCGTCCAGCTGCATCACCGTCTTGCTGACCTGCTCGATGCCCGAACTCTGCTCGGCGCTGGCCGCGGAGATCTCGGCCATGATGTCGGTGACCCGCTTCACCGAGGTCACCACCTCGGCCATGGTGGTGCCGGCGCGTGCGACCAGGGTCGAGCCCTGCTCCACTTCCTGCACCGAGTCGGAGATCAGGGTCTTGATCTCCTTGGCCGCCGCCGCCGAACGCTGCGCCAGCGAGCGCACTTCCGAGGCGACCACGGCGAAGCCGCGGCCCTGCTCGCCGGCACGCGCGGCTTCCACCGCGGCGTTCAACGCCAGGATGTTGGTCTGGAAGGCGATGCCGTCGATGACGCCGATGATGTCAGCGATGCGCGCGGAAGCCGCGCTGATCGAAGCCATCGTGGTGACCACATCCTCGACCACGCGACCGCCGCTCTCGGCCACTTCGCCGGCACCCAGCACCAGCTGGTTGGCCTGGCGCGCGCTGTCGGCGTTCTGCTTGACCGTGGAGGTCAGCTCTTCCATCGACGCGGCGGTTTCTTCCAGGCTCGCCGCCTGCTGCTCGGTGCGCACCGACAGGTCGCTGTTGCCGCTGGCGATCTCGCCGGCCGCGGTGTTGATCGACTCGGCCGAACGCTGGATGCCCTGCACGATCGTGGTCAGTTGCTCGGCGGTGCGGTTGGCGGCATCGGCCAGCTGCCCGAAGGCGCCCTCGTAGCGCACGTCCACGCGCTGCGACAGATCGCCGTCGGCGATCGCGCCCATGATCCGGCCCACGTCGGCAAGGCCGCTTTCGGCCTGCCGCATCAGCCGGTTCAGCGCTTCCACCATTTCCTTGAACGCGAACTGGTAGCGCGCTTCGTCGCCGCGTGCGGAGAAGTCGCCGCGCGCCGCCGCATCGGCCATGCGCGCGATGTCGCCGTTGATCGCCGACAGGTTGCTCTTCACCGCATCCAGCGCTTCGTGCAGCGCGGCGCGCTGGCCCGGCAGGCGGCGCATGTCGCGGCGCAGGTCGCCGCGGCCGTACTCGCCCATGATCGCCATCGCCTCGATGATCGCGTCCAGGTGTTCGAACAGCGCCGTGTTCATGCCGCGCGCCAGGGTGCCGTAATCGCCGGGGAAATCCTCCGGCATGCGGTGGCTGATGTCGTCGCCCTGCTGCAACTGCACCAGGGTCTGCATCTCGCCGTTGAAGCGCTGCAGCTGGGTCTGCATCTGCTGCATGCTGGTCATCAGCTGCCCGGTCTCGTCGCGCGACTCGACCTTGATCGTGTTGTCGAAACGGCCCGAGGCGATGGCCTCGGCGGTGCGCGTGGCCGCGCGCAGCGGGGTGACGATGGCGCTGGCGATCAGCCAGCACAGCCCGACCACCAGGCCGACCAGGGCGGCGCCGATGATGGTCAGGATCTTGGTGAAGCCCAGCGCCTCGACCTGGATGTCCTCGGCGTACACGCCCATCACCAGCACCCAGTTCCACTGCGGGTACAGCTTGGCGTAACTGATCTTGGGCAGCTGCTCTTTCTTGCCCGGCTTGGGCGCGCTGTAGTAGCTGAAGCCGTCGCCGCTGGTCACTGCGGTGCGGATGTCGCGGTACACGTATTCGCCGGCATCGCTCTTGTAGTCGCTCATGTCGGTGCCGACCTTGCGCTTGGGATGCATCAGGATGCGCATCTGCGGGTCGAGCATGAAGAAATAGTCCACGCCGCCGTTGGTCTTCATGTCGGCCAGCGCCGACTTGGCTGCGTCCTGGGCCTGCGCCTCGGTGAGTTCGCCGCGCTTGGCCTTTTCGGCATAGTGCTCGATGACGCTCATGCCCATGTCGATCTGGGTCTTCACGGTCTGCTTGCGCGCATCCACCAGGTCCAGGTACTGCAGACGCGCGGCGGCGACGGCGAGCAGGATCACGCCGATGGCGAGCAGGGTGCACAGCACGACGAACTTGCGCGTCATCGGCAGATTGGCGATGCGACGACGCAGGAAATGGACGGGATTCATGGCGATCCTGAGCGATATCGATGATGTATGTCTGCTGATATCGGCCGCAGTCGTTTCAAACTTGACGCTTGCCCGCACCGCAAGCTGAAGGTGTTGTGATCGGATACGCGGTTTGCGTTGCGGCAACGGTGAAGATCTGACTTTCGGGCCGAGGCGACGCCGGGCTGCAATCCCGTTTTCAGGCAACCGACGCGACGCGCTGACGCTGCGCCACGTCTTCGCCGGCATCGCCCTGCCAGATCAGGCGATGGAAATCGAAACCGGACTGCAGGCGCGGCTTCACCACGTTGAAGTAGGGCGAGACGTCGAAGTCGCGCGGCAGATACAGACTGTGATGACGGTTGTGCAGGATCTCCGCATCCTGCGCATCGGGCACCGGCACGCTGCCGATCTCCGGCAGGATCGGATAGCGGATCGCGCCGAAGGCCTGCGCCAGCAGCGTCGAGCAGATCGCCTTGGTCGGCTCGCCGCTGCCCAGTTCCAGGAAGCGGCGCTTCACCGACGACGGCAGTGGCGGGGTGCGGATCAGATAGCGCGCCAGATCGAGGATGTTCTTCAGGTCGTAGCTGTTGCCGACGCGGCTGACCATGTAGTCGACCACCGCGTCGATCTCGTCGGCGCCCAGCCCCACCGGACGGCAGATGCGTGTGTGCAGCCCGGCGAATTCGCTCAGCCCGATCAGGCGCACGCCGACGTTGATGTCCACGTCGCAGAACGTCGGCGCGTCCGCGTCGGATGCGGTTCCCAGGTGATCGCCGATGTACAGCGCGGCGTGCGACCAAGTGGACTGGCTCAGGTACTTGATCGCGGTGGAGAAGCGGCTGTTGCCCTCGACCAGCAGCACGTCGCCCTTGCGCAGCGTCGCCTGCAGCAGCTGCGGCGGACTGGTCGGCAGTTCCGAGCGGTGCCGGCGCGGCTTGGACAGGAACTTGGCCAGGTGACGACCCAGCAGGCGTGGCAAGGACAGCATGCGCGTTCCCTCATGGACAGCCCGATCCGGGCGGCGAAAGCGACTTCGCTTCTCCATGATGGCGGCGCTGCTGGGGAATTCTTGAGTGCTGGGCGGCCGACAGCGCGTCCTTCCTGCGGATAAGGGTATGGGTGCCGCCTCGTGCACCAACTCCGCGAGTCGCTTTCGCGCCGTACCCTCACCCCAACCCCTCTCCCGGCGGGAGAGGGGCTACGGCTGTTCCCTTCTCCCACCGGGAGAAGATGCCCCGCAGGGGCGGATGAGGGTACGGGCGAAGCATCGCGCCCCCCAAACTCCGCGAGACGCTTCGCGCCGTACCCTCTCCCCAACCCCTCTGCTTGCGGGAGAGGGGTACGGCTGCTCCCCTTCTCCCACCGGGGGAAGGTGCCCCGCAGGGGCGGATGAGGGTACGGGCGCAGCCTCGCGCCCCCAAACTCCGCGAGACGCTTCGCGCCGTACCCTCTCCCCAACCCCTCTCCCGGTGGGAGAGGGGCTCTACACGCCGTCAGTCGCCGCGGCCGACCACCAGCCGCACTTCGACGCGGCGGTTCGGCAGCAGGCACTCCAGCAAGGCCGCACGCGGGGTCACGCCGGCGCACTGCTGTACCTGCTGGCTGTCGCCGCGGTACTCGTAGCGGATGCGGTCGGCGGGAACGCCGCGACCGATCAGCAGCTCGCGCACGGTGCGCGCGCGACGCTCGGACAGGCCCTGGTTGTAGTCGTGGCCGCGGCCGTCCATGCGGTCGGCATGGCCGACCAGTTCCACCTTCTGCAAGGTCAGCTTCTCTTCGGCGATGCGTGCCAGCGCGCGATCCAGGCTTTCCAGCGAATGGGTGCGGATGTCCTTGTAGCCGTCGCGGTCGAACTCGAACAGCACGTTGGCCACCAGCGGGATCGGCGCCGCCGCTGGCGTGTCCGGCCGCTCCGGCCCGCCGCACTGCCGTGCCAGCGCCTCGGCATCGTTGACCAGGTCTTCGGCGATCTGGATGTACGGCTTGGAATGGCGCCATTGCTGCTGGTTGAACTCGTTGCCGGCGTGCACCAGCTCGACCTCGCCGCAGGCCGCCGCCTGCTGCGCGCAGCTGAAACCGGCAGTGCCGTGCAGCGCGCGCAGGCGCCGCCACAGGTCGTCGCGCAGGTACTTGGCGTCGTTGACCAACGGCGTCTCGGTCGGGATCGTCGTGGCGCCCTGCTCCATCAGCTGCACCAGTTTCTCCGACTCGCTGAGCGCGCCTTGCGGGAACGCGCTGCGGTCGTTGCGGGTGTATTCGTGGAAGGACACGTCGAGCCAGCATTGCGCCTTGGACAGGACGTAGTCGCGTACTGGACGGCCGCCATCGTTGAGCGCCTGGATGCGGTCCTGCACGGATTGGTAGCCGTGCAGGTCGGCGGCGATGGCCTCGTCGCTGATGCGTTGCTGCTGCGGCAGCAACTGGGTCTGCGCGTTGCCGGCGGCACAGGCGCCGAGCAGCAGCGCGGCGGCGACGGTGCGGGACAGGACGAAGCGGGAGTGGGTCGTGGTCATCATGGATTCCTCAGCGCGCCGGGTCGCGGTAACGGACCGGATCCCGGCGGAACAGGTCTTCGTCGAATTTGAAGCGCAGGCGCAGGAACACGCCCTGCTGGGTGTACTCGTAACCGGACAGGTCGCGGTCGGCGGTGTAGCCGGACCAGTTGTAGCCGGCCGACAGCCACAGGTTCTGGCGCAGCAGCCGGCCCACTTCCATGCCGTAGGCGTATTGGTTGGAACCGCTCTGGCCACGGAAGGTGGAGCCGAGCACGCCGATGTCCCAGTTCTCGGTGATGTCGTAGACCACCCGCCCGGACACCAGCACCGCATGGAAGCGGCTGTCCACGCGGCCGCCGTCGGCATAGGCGAAACGGTCCTGCTGCCACTTGCCGGCCACATGCGCGGTCAGCCACCACGGCCGCGACGGATGCCAGTCGGCATGGGTCGAGACGATGTGCGCACGGCTGCTGATGTCCTGGCTGCTGCCGTCCACCACCTGCCCGTCGAGCAGGGTCAACCCGCTCTCGTCGCGCTCCAGCTTGTACTCGTAGCGGGCCAGCGCGTTGATCCGGTTGGTGTCGGTATCGCGGTAGGCCACGCCCAGCTGGAAGCGGTTCTGCAGCACGTCGCCGCGCGCGGCGTAGTCGGTCTGCAGCAGGTAGTTGCGGCCGAGCAGGGTCCAGTCGCGGCTGAGCTTGCGCGCCAGCATGAACTGCACCAGCGTGGTGTCGAAGGCCTCGTCGGTCGCGGTCTGGGCGACGTCGCCGCTGATGCGGTATTCCACCCGCACCGAGCCGCGCCACAGCGGGTTGACGCCGTAGTCCAGCGCCAGCGCCAGGCCGGTGGCATCGCCGGTGTTGCCGTCGTACACCTTGACGTGTTCGGCCGAGCTGCTCAGGCGCACGCCCTCGCGCACGTCCCAGGTGTTGCGGATACCGGAGGCGGCCTGCACGTCGCGGCCGCTGATCGCATCGCGCATGCGGTACTCGGAGAACGCCTGGGTGTCGCGCACGTAGCTGCTGTCGATACCGAACACCAGCGCATCGGCCTCGCGGTCGGTGGTGGTGATGCCGTAGGCGCTGGTCAGGCCGGTCTGCTTCTCGTAGCGGCCGTACAGGCGGCTGCGTTCCAGCACCTGGTAATCGACGCCGGCGGCGATGCGGTTGCGGTCTTCGCCGGACACGCTCTGCTCGTACTCGGCGCCCAGCGACAGTTTCGCGCCGACGCGGTAGCCGGCGCCGATGCGGGCGCTGTCCGATTCCAGGCGGGTGCCGATCGGCAGGTCGCTGGCGGTGCCGGTGACGGCGCTGCTGGAGCCGATTACCGGCAGGCCGGTCAGCGGATCCAGCGGCTGCTGGCCGTAGCCGAGCGCGCCGCCGCCGGAGCCGGTGGCGAAGCCGCCGGTCAGGCCGCCGGTGTTGCCGTAGCCCAGTCCCGAGGACCACGGCGAGTACGCGCCGACAGTCTCGCGGATCGAACGCAGGCCGAAGTCCAGGGTGAGCTTCTCGGTGGCGCCGACGCGCACGCCGGCACCGCCGGCATCGCGCTTGCCGCCGTCCGGATTGCGGTCCTCGCTGCGCAGGCCTTCGGCATACAGCTCCACGCGCTCGGTCAGGTGATAGTCGACCTTGGCGTTGTACTCGCCGCGCCCGCCGAACAGCGGCGAGGCCGGATTGTTGAATGCCGGATCGGTGCGCGCGGCGAACAGGTTGGCGTCGAGCTTTTCGCCGTCGTGGCCGAACTCCACGCGCCACGCATCGCCTTCGACGCGGCCGCTGAGATCCTGCAGGCCCGGGGTGGCGACCTGGTTGATCGAGTTGGTGTTGATCTCGCTCTGGGTGCGCGCGAACTCCACCGCCATCGCGGTATTCGGGCCGAAACGGTAGCCGGCGTTGACGCTGCCCATGCGGAATTCGGCGAACGGATTGCGGTCGTCCACCACCGCGCCTCCGACTTCCAGCGCATCGGTCAGCCGCAGCTGGCCGTCGGCGCCATAGACCCAGAAGCGCTCGGTGCCCTGGTCGAGTTCGTAGGTGATGCGCAGCGACACCGGATTGAGGTCGCTGTCGAACGTGGCCAGGAACTGGTTGAGCAGGATGCGCCCCGAGAACGGCTCGAAGCTGTAGTCCACCAACCGCGCCAGCGGCTGCACCGAGACGATCCGCGAGGGCTGGTTGCGGTCGCGCACGACCACTTCCACCCGCTCGCTGCCTTCCAGCACCGCGTTGTTGCGCAGTGCGTACGGGCCGCTGCCCTGGCTGGCGAATTCTTCGATCACCTGGCGCAGCGAGTCCTGGATGGCGAATACGTTGGAGCGCACGCGTGCGTTCTCGTAGTGCCAGCCCAGGCCGGTCGCGGTGCGATTGTAGGTGCCGAGGCTGCGCTGCGGCATGCTGCTGCGCGCGCCGATGCCGGTCGCGGTGGCCAGCGTGTCGCCGGTCTGGAAATCGCCGTACAGCAGATAGCTGCGGCGGTTGTCCACGCGCACGTACAGGCGCTCGGCCGAACGCGCGTCGAAGCCGCGCAGCGAGGAGTCGCCGTACACCGGGTAGAACTCTTCCGGCTGGATGTCGCGCAGCAGGCGGCCGCGCACCTCCTTGTCCGAGTCGTAGGCGGCGGTGAGCAGGTATTCGCCCTTGATCCGGCCCTTGACGAAGAACGCGGTGCGCGCGGCGGCGTTGGCCTTGCCGTTGTTGAACTGCTTTTCCCAGCGGCGGATGTCGCGTTCGAACACGTCGTCGTGGTCGACAGGGGCGATCAGCCCGCTGTTGTCGCGGCGGCCGAAGTTGACCACGCCCTCGATCAGGCCGGTGGCGATCATCTCGCGCATTTCCGGCACGAACCCGATCGTGCCTTCGGCGCTGTGGCCGCCGGCGGTGACCCGCAGCACCACGTCCTGCGGCTGGTCCGGCGCGAGCAGGTCGAACTCGGCCACGCCGTCGCGCACCGGCAGCTGCACGCCCGGGGTGACCTTGTCGGCATCGGCCGCGCCCGGCCCCAATTCGTCGGTGCGCGAGCCCGGCAGCAGGATGCGGCCGCCGGTGTGTTCGACGGTGGCGAAGGTTTCGCCCTGCAACGGCTTGCCGGCGTCGTCGAGCAGGCGCACGGTCACGTGCACCGGGGTCTGGCCGTCGGCCGGCGCACCATCGCGGTCGACCTCCACCTGCACCTGGTCCATGCCCTGCGCGGCATGCGCGTCGAGCGTGCCGCGCGGCGCCAGCGTCTGCGCGGCGGCATCGGCGCTGCTCGGCGTGCGCGGGTACAGCGTGCCGGCCTCGCCCAGCACCGGCGTGAAGCGGCTGCTGCCGACGGTCTGCTGGGCCAGCGCCGGCAGCGCGGCCAGGGCGCAGGCGAGCAGGGTCAGCCGCGGCAGGCGGCGCGTCGTGACGGGCCGGCTCATGGTTGCACCTCCGCAGGAACGGTGACATCGGGCGGTGGGGTGCCGCGTGGCTTGACGATCGGCGCTTGCGCCGGGCTATCGGTGCCCTGCTGCGGCGCGCGCAGCGGCTTGCTGCTGAAGCGCAGCGGCGCGTGGCCGGTTTCGGTTTCCGGCGCGCGCACCTCGCCTTGCGTACGGCGCGCCTTGACCTGCTCGATCACCGGGTTGGAACAGCTGCCCTCGACGAAGTCGGCGCGATGCAGCTCGCCGTTCTTGAGATCGATGAACAGGCTGTCGGCATCGCCGAGGTTGCGGTTGCTGCTGGTGGTCAGGCGCGAGCCGACCGGCAGCGTGCTGGCATCAACCTTCAGCGTGTGGCTCTGCGGCGGCAGGCCGCAGTAGCTGTACTTGCCTTCCGAATCGCTGATCACCCAGGTGCCGTCCTCGAAGTACAAACGCACGCCGGGAATGCCGAGCTCTTCGCGGTCCTGCACGTGGTTGACGTTGCAATCCACGAACACCTTGCCGAGCACGCAGCCCTCCTCGGTGAACACGCCGCCGCTGACACGCACGCGGTACTGCGCCTGGTTGGACGGCAACGAGCCGGAACGCGGTTGCAGCGAGACCGGATCGATACAGCCGCCGGCGATCGAGCAGCCGTGCGCCTGTGCGCGGTTGATGCCGTCGCCCTGCTGCGCGCCGACGCCGATACGCACCCGGTAGGTCAGCGCGATCTGCTGGCCGACCTGGATCGGACCGGTGGCGAAGCCCAGGGTCGGACCCGGCTTGCCCAGCGGCGCGGCCACGGCCACGCCGTTGGCGCGCGCGGTGCCGTCGATGTAGGTGAAACCGCGCGGCAGGCGATCGACCACGTTCACCGTCTGCAGCGGGCTGCCGGCGGTCTGGCGGATGGTGATGGTGTATTGCACGGTATCGCCCACTTCGGCGGTCTGGCGGTCGCCGGTCTTGGTGATGGCCAAACCGGTGGCCACCGCGGTGTCCAGCGGGATGTGGTTGTGCACGATGCCGGCGGTGGCCGACCCGGCGAACAGCTGCAGGTAGTACTGGGTCGCGGTGCCGACCGGACCGGTCGGCGCCAGCGCGTTGGGCTGCACCTGGTAGTTGCTGCCCACCGCGCCGGGCGGCGACAGCGAACTGCCTTCGGCCGGGATCAACGTGGAAACGAAGACGTAGCCACCCGGTGGGGTCACTGTCAGCGCGAACTCGCAGCGCGCCGGCGCCGCCGGGCCGAACAGGAACTGGTAGTAGCCGTCGTTGCCAACGGTCATCGACACCGCGTTGCCGTCGATGCGGTAGCCGCCGGCCGCGGTGTTGAGCAGGCTGGTGGCCGGGTCGTAGCCGGCGCAGACGCCGACCGGGGCCAGGGTGACGATCGCACCGGGCACCGGGTCGCGGGTGACCGCGTCGTAGACCACGCCCGACGGATCCACCGGCAGGCTCTGCTGCGGCAGGTTCTCGCCGGCCTTGAGCACCACTTCCAGCTGGCTGATGCCGCCGTCGCTGACCCGGCACGAGCTGTTGCTGCCGTTGCTGATCGCCGCGTCGGCCGCGCACGGGGCGGCGGCGCCGGAAGCGGTCTCGCCGCTGACCGGGAACGCCCAGATGATCCCGGAGCTCGGATCGCGGAAGCGGATGTGCCACTTCTGCCCGGGGATCACGTCGCCGAAGCGGTAGCTGCCGTCGGCGGCGCTGAGCGTGGTCTTGACCACTTGGCCGCTGGTCGGATCGACCAGTTCGACGATCCAGTTCTGCAGGCGGCGATCGCCGCCGTCGAGCAGGGTGTCGTCGTTGCCGACGTCGAACCACACCGTGCCCGACACCGAGGCCGCCAACTGCACCTGGGTCGGCACGCGGCAGGCGTTCTGGGTGATCGCCGGATCGCACACCGGCAGCTGGGTCACGTCGCCCTCGAACGCGCCGCGTTCGGCCGGCGTCGGGCTGTGCGTGGCATCTTCGCCGCCGCCCTGCACCAGCACCGCGTTGTTGACCGGAGTGCCGGTCGCCGCCGCGGCACCGACCGCGACCTGCACCTTGATGCGGTCGCTGGCGGTCTGCGCAGGCGCGATCGTGGCGCTGGCATCGCAGCTGAAGCGGTCGCCGCCGACCGCGCCGGTGCAGGTCCAGCCGTTGCCGGTGGGCAGCGCCGCCAGGGTCACGCCCGGCGGCAGGCGGTCCTGCACCTGGTACACGCCGGCGGTCGGACGCGGGCCGATGTTGCGCACGCTGATCGTGTAGCTGGCGGTGTTGTTGACGGTGAACTTGACCGGGTCGGCGAGCTTGCTGACGACCAGGTCCGGGGTGTTGGCGATCTCGCCGAAGTTGTTGTCGATCGACTGCGCGCCCGGGGCCAGGACCACCGCGGAAATCGCCGACGGCACGGTCTCGCGCGGGGTCGCCACGCCGCGCGTGGCGCCGCCGACGGTACCGGCCGTGGTGACACCGTTGCGGGTATCGGCCGGCTGATCGGGTTCGGTCACCGTGTAGGTGCCCGGACGCAGGTTCTCGAAGCGGTAGTGGCCCTGCGCGTCGGTCTGCACGCTCAGCTGCACCGCGGCGCCGAGATCGTCGGTGCCGGTCAGCACCACGCGCACGTTGGCGATGCCCGACTCGTCGCTGCCGACCACGCCGTTGTCGTCGTTGTCGTAGTACACGCGGCCGGACAGCGAGGCCGCCGCCACTTCGCCGAAGTCGTAGTGCTGGCCCTGCTGGTTGGCGCCGAGCACGATGGTGGCGATCGCCGACGGCGTGGTGGTCACGCCGGTGGCGGTGCCGCCCTTGTCGCCGGGCACGGTCTTGCCGTTGAGGGTGCCGGTCGGCTGGGTCGGCTCGGTCACCGTGTAGGTGCCCGGCAGCAGGCCGATGAAGCTGTAGTTGCCGGTCGCATCGGTCTTGGTGGTGAGGTTCACCGCCTGGCCGTTCTGGTCGGTGCCGGTCAGCACCAGCTCCACGTCGGCCAGGCCGGTCTCGGCCGGGTCGATCACGCCGTCGTTGTCATCGTCGCGCCACACCCGTCCCTGGATCGCGCTGCCGCTGGGGTTCTCGCCGAAGTTGAACTCGGTGCCGTCCAGGCCTGCGCCCAGCTGGATCTGCGAGATGCGGTCGGTGCTGGCCGCATCCGGGCCGCCGGGCGCGGCTACCGCGGTGCCGGGCACGCAGGTGGCCGCCGCGCACGCCGCGCCGCCGATCTGGCCGGGATTGATCGCGCTGGGACGGTTGCTGTACTGGCCGCTCGGCAGCGGCTCGCGCACGCTGTAGGTGAGCGTCGGATCCAGGTCGTCGAAGCGATAGGCGCCGTTGCCGTCGGTGCTGGTGGTGGCCAGTACCGCGCCGGTGGTGGCGTCGAGCAGTTCCACGGTGGCACCGGCGATCGCCGGATCGCCGCCGTCGCGCACGTTGTTGAAGTTCAGGTCCACGTAGACCCGGCCGGACAGGCTGGGACGACGCACTTCCGGGAAGTCGTAGCGCACCGCCGCGTCGGTCGCGCCGACCGGAATCGTGGTGTAGCTGGAGTTGGGACTGCCGGCGGCATAGGTGCCGCCCAGCGACGGCGCGCTGGCGCCGGCGGCCGGCGGATCCACCGGGCCATTGCGATAGCCGGTGGGCTGGGTCTGGGTCAGCGTGTAGCCGCTGGCGCCGGCCGCCGACAGGTTGTCGAAGCTGTAGCTGCCGTCGGACGCGGTGGTGGTGCTGCGGTTGACCGCATTGCCGTAGGCATCGGTGCCGCTCAGCACGATGGTCACGCCGGCGATGCCGGGTTCGCCGTTCTGGTGCACGCCGCCGTTGCCGCCCGCGCGGTCGCGGTCCTCGAACACGGTACCGGCCAGCGACGCCCGGGTGACCAGGATCGGCACGGTGGACGTGTTGTTCGGCGGGACGCGATCGACCTGCTCGGTGGTGATGGTGGCGGTGTTGTTGATCGCCGACGCGCCCGGATAGGTATCCCAGCGCACCGGCACCACGATGCGCAGCTTGCCGCTGACGGTGACGTCGCCGAGGTTGCAGGTCAGCGTGGCCGAGGCCTGGGTGCAGCTGCCGGTGCCGTTGGGCACTTCGCCGCCACCGCCGCCCGGGATCGGGCCCTTCTTCTGCCAGGTCACCTGGCCGACGACCACCAGCCCGGCGGGCAGCGTGT
Organism: Xanthomonas sp. GW; assembly: GCF_014236815.1. NCBI lineage: Bacteria > Pseudomonadati > Pseudomonadota > Gammaproteobacteria > Lysobacterales > Lysobacteraceae > Xanthomonas > Xanthomonas sp. GW. Next base: position 785,835 of record NZ_CP051189.1, on the reverse strand, counting down.
CGCTGACCACGGTGCCGGTGCCGTTGAGCGGACTGCTGCCGCTGCGGTCGCGCGACAGGCTCGCGCCGGGACCGTTGTTGACGCCGTCGATGACGTAGAAGAACGGCTGGCGCAGGCCCACCGAGGTGGCATTGGCCGGCAGCGCCGCATCCGGATCGGCATCGGGCGCGGTGGTGACCACGTGCTTGCTCACGCCCACGTCGGCGGAGGCGCGGATCGTGGTTTCCTGGCTGGCGCCGTTGTTGGCGGTGTTGCTGTCGGTTTCGGCAGACGTGGCCTGGGCCAGGTTGCTGACCGTGTCGCCGGCCGCGCCGGGCGGGGTGTCGTAGCGGTAGCGCAGGTACAGCGTGCTGGTCTGGCCGGAGGCGACCACGCCGGCGACGTTGGTGCTGAAGCCGATGCCAGGCATCAGGCAGTTCAGCACCTGCACCGCGCCCACGGTCGGGTTGCTGCCGGAGGTCACCGAACAGGCGGCCGGATCGAAGGTGCCGGTGGGCGTGGCCGAGGCGCCGATGAAGGTGACGGTGCGGCCGGACGGCGGAGTGAAGGTGTCGGCCAGGCGCACGTCGGTGGCGACCGACGGGCCGTTGTTGCGGATGGTGATGCGGTAGGTGATCAGGTTCGCCGCGGCATTGGTCGCGTCGAAGCCGAGCGGGTCCACGCCGCCGGTGAAGCCGGTGTCCACCTTGTTGGTGATCAGGTCGACCTGGCCGGCCTCGAACGGCAGCTGCGCGCTCTTGCTGTCGTCGCTGGTGTCGGTGTTGAAGTCGTAGGTGTTGCCGTCGCCGTCGGTGCCCGCGGTGGCATCGCCGTTGCCGTCGCCATCGATGTCCACCACGAAGTCGGCGATGTTGTCGAACTGACGGCCGGTGTTGCCGCTGTTGACGTTGGGCCGGATCACCACCTGCAGGGTTTCGGTCTGCTCATTGGTGAGCGAGGGCAGCGCCGGGCACTGCACGGTGACCTGCGCCGGCGAACCGGTCGGGTTGGCATAGGAGGTGCCGCCGGCATCGACGGTGACCGTCACCCCGGCGCCAGCGGTGGCGGTACAGGCCTTGGTGCCGGCGCCGGTGCGCTGCGCGGACACCAGCACGAAGCCCGAATCGTTGGCCGGCAGGGTGAACACGTCGCGGAAGATCACCCCGGGCACCGTCGACGGGCCGCGGTTGATGTAGGACATCACATAGGTGGTGTTGACGCCGGCGCGGCCGGGCGTGCCCGAGGAAATGGTCTTGGCGGTGGTGGCGACGTTGGCCACGCGCGCGATGCGGATCCAGTCCGAGGCCTGGTTGTTGTTGCCGTTGAGCTCGCCCACCGAACCGGCCACGGCCGCATCGATGCCGACGCCGGCGGTGTTGCAGAACGCGCCGCTGATGGCGGTGCCGCCGCAGGTGCCGGCGGGCTGGTTGAAGCTGTCGAACAGCGCGCGCTTGACCTGGATGACGATCTGCGCGCTGGCGCCGTTGGCCAGTGCGTTGGTGCCGGAGCGGCAGACCACCGAGGCGCCGTTGATGGCGCAGTTCCAGCCGACCGGGGCGGCGGTCACGCTGATCTGGGTGCGGCCGTTGACGAAGCCGGGCACGGTGTCGTTGACCACCACGCCGGTGGTGCTGTCCGGGCCGTTGTTGGTCACGGTCAGGGTGTAGCTGAGCGTGTCCTGGTTGGCCGCCAGCACGTTGTCGGCAGCGCCGGCACCATTGGTCTGCTTGGCGATGGACAGGTCGGCGCGCTCGTCGGTGGTACGGGTGCCCGCGCCCGAGCAGTCGTTGCCGGTTTCCGGATCGCGGTCGATGCCGTTGCCGGTCAGCGGCTCGATCGAGCCGCCGGAGCCGCCGGTACAGGCGTTGTTGAGCAGGTTGGCCGAGGAACTGCGCGCACGCGTCAGCAACTGCAGCGTCGGCGCCTGCGCGCCCACTGCCAACGGCAGCGAACCGGCGCCGAGGTCGCAGGTCACGTGCTGCACGCTGGAGCCGCTGTAGGCCTGGTCCACGCTGCAGGTCCACGCGCCGCTGGCGAACGCCACGCCCGGCTGCGCCACGCTGCCGTCCGGCTGCAACAGTTCTTCGCCGGTCGCCAGCGTATCCACCGTCTGCACCTGGCCGGTGGCCGGGCGCGGGCCCATGTTGCGCACGACGATGCTGCTGGTCATGCGGCTGTCCAGATCGCTGCCGACGCCGCTCCACACCGGCACCAGCGCCGGGGTCTTGGTCTTCTGCAACGACAGGTCGGCACCGTCGGCGAGCACGGTGAAGGTGGTGCTGCCGGTGTTGTCGGTGCTGTTCGCGTCCGGCGTATCGGAGCTGGCGGTGGCGCTGTTGGTGACGTCGCCGCTGCTGTTGGTGCCGGACGCCGGCACCGTGCTCTCGATGGTGAAATCGGCCACGGCGCCGACCGCCAGGCTGCCGTTCAATGCGCAGGTGCGGGTGGCGTTGCCGTTGCTGTTGGTGCAGGTCCAGCCGGCCGGCACGGTGCCGCCGGAGGCCAGGAAGCCGGTGGGCAGGTTGTCCACGAAGCGCGGATTGACCGCAGCGCTCGGGCCCTGGTTGCGCACCTGGATGTTGAAGGTGACCGGCTGGCCGGAGATCGCCGGCGAGGGATTGACGCTCTTGCTCAGCGCCAGGTCGGCGCCGGCGGTGACCGTGGTGGTCACGCTGCCGGTGTTGTTGTCGGGCAGCGGATCCGGCGTGGAGCCGGCCTGCACGCGTGCGGTGTTGACGATGTTGCCGCTGGCCGCGGTGACCCGGGCGCGGAAGGTGAAGCTGCTGCTGCCGCCGTTGGCCAGCGCGCCGGCGTGGGTGGCGGTCATGCTGCCGCTGTTGAAGGTCCAGCCGCTGCCATTGAAGCTGTTGGCCACGTACTGCACCGCGGCCGGCAACGTGTCGACCACGGTGAAGCCGGCCGAAGCGCTGGGCCCGGCGTTGCGCACGGTGACGGTATAGGTGACCTCGGCGCCGGCGACGACCGGGTTCGGCGTCGCGGTCTTCTCCACGCTCAGGTCGCCCGCCGATTCCAGCGTGGTCGCTTCCAGGCGGCGATTGTTGGCCGCGTTGCTGTCGCCAGCGAAGAACGGATCGGCATCGGCCAGCGACGCGATCGGCGTGCTCGCCGCGGGCAGGCCGGTTTCCACGCCGATCGCACCGCGGATCTCGATCGTGCCTGGGGCCAGGCCGACCGTGCTCACCGGTAACTGGAAGGTCACCGGCGCGCCGTTGGAAGAGAAGGTACCGACCAGTGTGCCGACCCGGCATTCGATGCGCTGCGCGTTGCCGGCGGCCACGCTGCAGGAGGATGGCAACGGCGAGCCCGCCTGGGCACCGGTGGGCAGATCGAAGATCACCACCGCGTTGTTGACCGTATCGGCGGCACTGTTCTCGACGGTGACGCTGTAGACCACGTTGCCCCCGGCCGGCGTCGGATCGTAGCCGGTGTCGGACAGGTTGGTGATCTGCAGGTCCGCGGCCGCGGCCAGCGCAGGCGCGGCCGACAGCAGGACGGCCATCAGCAACCGCAAGCGTCGCCCCGACGACGCCGTGGTCCGGTGGTATTCGCAGGCGGCACGCGCCCACGCCCGCAGTGCAGCCGCACGGCTGCCGCGCATCAGATGATCCATGTGCCTCTCTCTCCCCAAGCATCCAAGCCGGACCCACGAACCGGCGCCCCAGGCCTAGGCCGTGCGGGACGCGCTGACGATCGGGATCGGTACCCACCCCGAAAGCGCAGGCGAGGCCTGCCGGTGTGGTGGCGCGGATTCTGCGCAGGAGGACGCAGGCAGTCAGTAGCAGCAGTTCGCGTTCGCTCTCACTTCCTCACACGCACAGCGAGACGCAGGGCGCAATGGCAATGAGATGGGGGCCGTGGCGGCGCTGTGACGGAAGGAGGCAAGCCGGCATGGCGGGCAAAACGCCGCGATCTGTCTACCGATCGAGTGGCAGCGGCTTCGCGTGCGATGCCGATACCGATGCGGAGGCTGCGAAGACTAGGCGTTGTCGCCCAGCAGATAGCCCTGCCCGCGCACCGCACGCAGCGGCAGCGTCGCCGCGGTGGCCGCGGTCACCCGTGCGCGCAGGCGATGCACCAGCACCTCCAGGCGGTGCGGATCGAAATCCCACGGCGCGTCGGTGACCGCCGCGATCAGCGTGTCGCGATCGACCGGCGCGCCGCGTTGCGCGAACAGCGCCTTGAGCAGGCCGCGTTCGGCCTCGGTCAGCGCCAGCGTGCGCTGCGCCGGTGAGGATAGCGTCCAGCCGTCGTCGCTCAGGCGCCATTCCTGCGCCGGCACCGCCTCCGGCGGCGTGGCGGGCTGCAGGCGCCGGCGCAGATTGGCCAGTGCGGCGATCAGCAGTTCCACATCCAGCGGCTTGACCAGGTAGATATCCGCGCCTTGCAGCAAGCCGCGGGTCATGTCGGTGTTGGCGCCGCGGCCGGTGAGCATCACGATGCCCGCCTGCGGCGCGATCTGCCGCAGATAGCGCGCCACCGAATAGCCGTCTTCGCCCGGCAGCCCGACATCCAGCACCACCAGATCGCAGATATGGCCGAGCAGATGCCGGTACAGCAGTTCGGCGCTGCCGAAGCCGAGCACCTGCGCGCCCTCGTGGCGCAGCTCATCGACGATGATCGCGCACAGTTCGGCGTCGTCCTCGACCACCGCGATCCGCACACCGTCCAGCACCAGACCCTGCGACGCAGTCATCGCCGGCCGCTCGCAGAAGGCGACGGCACGCGCGCGGCGTACGCCAGGTAGCGCGCGCAGGCCACGCGGCTAGCCCTCCCCGCCATTCGCGCCAGCCAGCGCAGGCGGCTGCGCATGCTCGTGCGGGAAGCTCAGCACGAACGCGGCGCCGGTGCCGGTCTCTGCATCGATCCAGATCCGCGCGCCATGCCGCTGCATCAGCCCGTTCGCCATCGCCAAGCCCAGCCCGGTGCCTTGGCCGACCGGCTTGGTGGTGAAGAACGGTTCGAAGATCCTGTCGTGCAGATCGGCGGGAATGCCCGGGCCGGTATCGCGGCACTGCAGCCAGGCTTCGCTGCCCACGCGCCGGCCCTGCAAGGTCACCGTGCCGCCATGCTCCATCGCATCGTCGGCATTGGCGACCAGGTTGAGCAGGATCAGCTCCAGCTGATGCCGGTCGAAATGCACCTGCAACCCGGGCGGCACCTGGACATCGAGCGCGATTCCGGGCTTGAGCGCCTGCTTCAACAGCGGCTGCAGCGTCGCCACCAGTTCGCCGAGATCGAGCGCCTCGGCCTGGGTCTCGTCCTGGCGGCTGAAGCTGAGCAATTTCGCGCTGACCGCGGTGGCGCGCCTGGCCGCCGACTCGACGCCATCGAACGCCGCACCGATCGCCTGCGCATCGCTGGCGCGGCGTCCCTGGCGCACGTAGCCCAGCACCAGGCTCAGCAGATGGTTGAAATCATGGTTGAGGCCGGAGGCGAGTCGCGCTACCGCTTCCACCTTCTTCGCGTTCACCAGTTGCTCTTCGACCCGTTGCCGTTCGGCCACTTCGCGCTGCAGAGTGGCGTGCGCGATGCCGAGTTGCTCGGCGCGCGCCTGCGCATCGCGCAGGCTCTGCCGCAACGCGGCCGACGTGCGGTCCAGTACCACCGCGATCAGCAGGAAGATGACGCCACTGATGAGCGCATCGCCGATGACGTCCTGCGGCTCGCCATTGCTCAGGTCCAGGTTCGTTCCGAGCGCGAACGACAGCGCGACGACGGCGAACATCATCCACAACGCCGGCCGCCCCACCGCCAGCGCGGCGATCGCCATCGGCACCACCAGCACCGGTTGCTCGAAGCGTTGTCCACCGAAGCCGCTGGCGGCGTAGCTCGCCACGACCGAGATCGCGAACACGCACAGCGTCTGGTGGGCGGCCCAGCGGAAACGACCGAAACGGATCAGCACCACGCCCAGCAGCGCGACCGCGCTGAACAGCGCGCTCAACCCCAGGCTGGTCAGTTCGCCGGGGCGCCACGCAACCGGCACCGCGATCGCGCGATACAACCACGCGGCGACGGGCAAGGTCCCGAAAAGCAGCAACACCACCTGGAACATCGGCGCATTGCGCAGATCCACCGGATCGGCGACCGGCACGGCACGCAACCATCTAGCCGGGCCATGCAACAACCGGTTGAATATCCCATCTCCCCGCATCAGCACCGCCAACCGCTCCTCCCCGCGCACCCCTGCGCGACCAGTATGCGACGATTGCGTCCCATACGCATCCTTCACGCGCTTGCGAACGCGTGAGCCGCGCGCGCCGGCCTTGCCGCTCCATTCGTGCACATGACCTACTGCACGCGCCACCGGCGCGGAAGTGCGCTGCAATCGCGGTCCTGCTGCAGGAGCCCGCCATGCGCTTTCGCCACCTTGTCCTGTGCGTACTGCTGAGCCTGAGCGGCGCCGCGGCCGCGGCCGACGACGACGCAGCGGCGGTACGCGCCGCCGATGCGCGCTACTGGCAGGCCTACAACGCCTGCGACATGCGCGCGATGGGCGAACTGCTCACCGACGACGTGGAGTTCTACCACGACAAGACCGGCCTCACCGCGACCAGACCCGCGGTACTGAAATCCTTGCGCAACGGCCCCTGCGCCGATCCGGCGATGCACCTGCGCCGCGAAGCCGTGGCCGACAGCCTGCAGTTCCATCCGCTGGCCGGCGGCTTCGCGCTGCTGTCGGGCACGCACCGCTTCTACGTACAGCGCGACGGCACGCCCGAACACCTGGACGGCCAGGCCGAGTTCACCAATCTCTGGCAAGCGGTCGATGGCCACTGGCGCATGCGCCGCATCTACAGCTATGCGCACGGTGCGGTGGCGTACGTGCCGCCCGCCACGCACCTGACCTTGGCGCCCGACATCCTGGCCGGCTACGCCGGCACCTATCTCGGCAAGAAGGTCGGCGACATCCTCGTTGCGGTGGAAGGCGACCACCTGAAGCTCACTGCCGGCGCGTTGGTCGTCACCTTGCGCGCCGAATCGCCGACGCGCTTCTTCGCCGAGGAACGCGACCTGCGCTTCGTATTCGCGCCGGCAACCGACGCAAGCGTGCGCCAGCTGAGCGTGTACGAGAACGGCGCCATCGTCGAGACCGCAACCGCGCAGTGAGGCAGCGACGGCGACGTCGCGGGCTGCGCTTCAACGCCGATGCAGCACGGACACCTCGATGAAATCGGCCGTGCTGCGTTTCAGATAGACCCGATAGCTGCCCTGTCCGGCAATCGGCACATCGAAGCCATCGCCCGGCGACAGCCCTGCGCGCTCGACTGATGCACCCTGGCGCGGCGTCGCCCGCAACCGCGTCTTCGCGCCATCCTCGCCGCGCGTCGCATTGGTCACCGTCAGCGCGCCGTCCCAAAGGACGCGGCTGTCGCCCGGCAGCAGGCTGAATTCGATCGAGGGCGAACTGGGCGCCGGCTTGCACGCGGCGGCCTGCGCTTCGGCCAAACGCCGCTCCAGCGGCTTGACCTCCACGTACTGCACGCATCCGTAAGTGCCGCCGACCAGCACCAGCACCGCCGACACCTCGGCGGCGGCGCGTTTGAACGACAGCGTCTGCCACCATTTCTGCGCAGGTGGTTGCGGCGGCTGACGGTTCGCTCGGGCCATGCACGCCACGCTATCGGCGCCGCGCAGGCTTGTCTGTTAGCACGGCTTGCGCTGTGGATCGCGGAAGCTTCCGTCTACACAGCGCTCCGCAGTCCAACCATGCATCGGTCGAAGGATGGAGCGATCGGCGGAGGATCGGCGCCAACACGGCATGGCGAACCCGCTCGATCGGGCATGGCGCCGATCGTCAGCGGAATGGCCTTGACCACCATCGTCGCGCGCCGCGCGATCGCACCCGGCGCCACCACCCGCACCCGCGGCCAATGCCGCGCTTCCACGCATGCTGCGCCGCAACTTGACGCAGCGACTGCGCCTGGCGGAACCTTGCCATGTACTTTCGAAATAATTTTCGCAATCCGAAACCTACTTGTCAAGCGACATCAGCCCGCCGGTTCGGCAAGCTGGCCACGCACGACAGCCACCAGGAAAGCCGATGACCAAGACCATCTCCCCAGGCGTGCTGGACGTCGCCTCCGACGACAGCGGCGACGCGGCGGACAAGAAGCTGCGCAGCACCGTGCAATCGCTGGCGAAGGGGTTCCGGGTGCTCGAAGCGTTTTCCTCCGAGCACGAGGAACTGTCGCTGAGCCAGATCGCGGCACTGGCCAAGCTGGATCCGGGAACCACCTTCCGCATGCTCAACACGCTGGTCGAACTGGGCTACGTGAACCGCCTTCCGGAAAGCCGCCGCTTCCGCCTGACCCTGAAAGTGCTCGACCTCGGCTTCCACGCTATCGCCCGCCGCGACCTGCGCAGCGTGGTGCGGCCGTTGCTGCGCGCACTGGTCAGCGACGTCAACGAAGCGGCCAGCTTCGCGGTGTTGCAGGGTCCCGCCGTGCTCTACATCGAGCGGGTGCGTGCCGGCATCACCCGCCTGGGCGTGGACATCCGCATCGGCACCACCGTGCCCAGCACCCGCACCGCGATCGGCCTGGCCATGCTCGCGCATCTGTCGCCGGCGGAAGTGACGCGGGTGACCGGGGTGAACGTGCACGCGCCGCACGCACCGGAGATCGCCGCCATGCTCGCCACCTTCGAGCGCATCCGCCGCGACAACTACGTGATCCTCGATTCGATGCTGACCGAGGGATTGCGCGTGCTGGCGGTGCCGGTGCTGGATGCCGACGACTATCCGCTCGGCGCGATCAGCGTCGCCGCGCCGTCGGTGCGCACCAGCCACGACGAACTGCTCGACACCGCCCTGCAACCCACCCTGCTCGCGGCCAAGGACATCGCCTTCGCGATCCAGGCCAGCGGGAGCGTCGCCGTGACCGCACCCAGCACCTGACCGTCCGGGCGCCCGCCCGGTCCCCTGCAATCCGACCGCTTCGTGGACGCTCCGGCGCCCGCGCCGGGTTCTTCTTGTCCTGCGAGAGGCAGCAACGATGCTCATGCCCACCACCACCACCACCACCGCCAACGCCGCCACCGCCCGTTCGCTGCCGCCCGCCGAGGCGCAGGCCGAAATCGGCGCCCGGCTCGAACGCCTGCCCATCACCCGCCAGGTCTGGTGGGCGCGCAACATCGTCGGCGCCGCCACCTTCTTCGACGGCTACACGGTGATCGCCATCGCCTACGCGATGCCGGTGCTGGCAAAGGAATGGAACCTGTCGCCGGCGCAGATCGGCATGATCCTGTCGGCCGGCTACCTGGGACAGTTGCTCGGCTCGGTGTTCTTCGGCTGGCTGGCCGAGCGCATCGGCCGCCTGCACGTACTGCTGTTCACCATCCTGCTGTTCGTATCGATGGACGTCGCCTGCCTGTTCGCCGGCGGCGCGGCGGCAATGATGGCGTTCCGCTTCATCCAGGGCATCGGCACCGGCGGCGAAGTGCCGGTGGCCAGCGCCTACATCAACGAACTGATCGGCTCGAAGAAGCGTGGCCGCTTCTTCCTGTTGTACGAAGTGATGTTCCTGCTGGGCCTGGTCGCCGCCGGCGGCATCGGCTACTTCCTGGTGCCGGCCTACGGCTGGAAGGCGATGTTCATGGTCGGGCTGGTGCCCGCGGCGATCATGATCCCGTTGCGTTTCTTCATGTTCGAGTCGCCGCGCTGGCTGGCGTCAAAGGGCCGCTACGACAAGGCCGATGCGATCGTGTCCGAACTGGAGCGCAGCGCCGAGCGCCGCCACGGCCCGTTGCCGGCGCCCGTGTTCGACCGCAACGCGCTGCCCAAGGCGCAGCGCTCGGACTGGCGCGAACTGTTCGGCAGCGTCTATCTCAAGCGCACGCTGGTGATCTGGTGCCTGTGGTTCTGCTCCTACCTGGTGGCCAACGGCCTCATCACCTGGTTGCCGACGCTGTACCGCCAGCATTTCGGGCTGTCCTTGCAGCAGAGCATCGCCTACGGCTTCCTCACCTCGCTGGCCGGCGTCGCCGCCGCGGTGGTGTGCGCACTGTCGATCGACAAGGTCGGGCGCAAGCGCTGGTACGTCGTCGCCTTCGCTGTCGGTAGCGTCCCGCTGCTGGCGCTGGCGATGCTGGGCGGCACCTCGGCACTGCAGGTGCTGGTGTTCGCCGCGCTGGGCTATGCCGCGGTGCAGACCATCACCTTCTCGCTGTACCTGTATTCGGCCGAGCTCTATCCCACCCGCATCCGCGCCATCGGCACCGGCCTGGGCAGCGCCTGGCTGCGCCTGGGTTCGGCCAGCGGCCCGCTGGTGGTCGGCGCGGTCATCGCCGGCATCGGCCTGCGCTACGTGTTCGTCGCCTTCGCCGCGGTGCTGCTGGCCGGCGCGGCGGTGACGCTGCTGTGCGCGCTGGAAACCAAGGGCAAATCGCTGGAAGAACTCTCGCCCTGAGTCCGGCGCCGGCCGCGGCTGCGCAATCCGCCGCACGCCTTCGATTCGCACCACCCCACGTCGAGCCTCGCGTTCGACTCCATCCCCCGTTGACCCGAAGAAAAGGAAAACAACATGAGCAACATCGACCTGAAAGGCCTGGTTCCCGCGCCCGTCACCCCGTTCACCCGCGACGGCGCCGTCGACTATCCCGCGATCAAGCGCATCGGCAAGTGGCTGGGCGGCATCGACGGCGTCAAGGGCCTGACCGTGCTCGGCCACGCCGGCGAAGGCACCTTCCTGGAGCGCGACGAGCAGGCCAAGGTGATCGAGGCGTTCCGCGATGCCGTCGACGCGCGCATTCCGATCATCGCCGGCATCACCCTGGAAGGCACCCGCGTGGCGGCCGACGAAGCAAAGCGCGCGGTCGCCGCCGGCGCATCGGCGGGCCTGATCTATCCCTCGCACGGCTGGCTGCGCTTCGGCTACCAGAAGGGCGCGCCGCAGGACCGCTACAAGGCCATCCACGAAGCCAGCGGCCTGCCGATGATCCTGTTCCAGTACCCGGACGTGACCAAGGCCACCTACAACCTGGACACGCTGCTGGAGATCGCCGCGCTGCCGGGCGTGATCGCGATGAAGAACGGCGTGCGCAACATGAAGCGCTGGGACACCGAGATTCCGGTGTTCCGCAAGGAGCGCCCGAACGTGCCGGTGCTGACCTGCCACGACGAATACCTGCTGCACACCATGTTCGATGTGGACGGTGCGTTGGTGGGCTACGGCTGCATCGCACCGGAACCGCTGATCGAGATGATCGCCGCCGGCAAGGCCAAGGACTACGCCAAGGCGCGCGCACTGCACGACCGCCTGCTGCCGGTGACCAAGAGCGTCTATCACCGCGGCTCGCACATGGAAGGTTCGGTCGCGCTGAAGTGGGCGCTGGCCGCGCGCGGCCTGCTCGATCACGCCACGGTGCGTTCGCCGCTGCTGCCGCTGGCCGAAGGCGCCGACAAGGAAATCGCCGACGCGATGGCCGCCGCCGGCCTCGGCAAGGTGGCCTGAGCCGACCGGTCCGATCCAGCTCGATGGGCCGCGCGGTTGCGCGGCCCATCCGCTGCGCCGATGGCGCGCGCATCGGCGCAGCGCAATGTGTTCGTCACCGCGTGTTTTGCCGGTCCCCCCACAGCTCTGCGCACATGCCGTGTCCGTCGCCGACGGACGCAACGCTGTCCTGCGGCTCCACGACCGGAAGGTGTCTCCCCTTCGCGCACTGCCGCGACGCCGCACACCTACTGCGCGCGTCCAGCGAGTGCCTCGCCTCGTCCGTGGAGCGTCCCATGTCCCGAACTCTTTCTTTTGTCTCGTTGCTGGCCGCCGCCGCGCTGCCCGCCACCGCCATGGCCGCCGACACCGATCGATGGCTGGACGAACACGGCATCGCGCCGCGTTTCGTCTGGTCCAACGACTACGCGCGCAATGCCGATGGCGGTCTGTCGCGCGGCGATCGCAATGCCGGCGGCGTGGTCGCCGGCGCCGACCTGGACCTGCAGCGTCTGTTCGGCATTCCCGGCGCCACGCTGCACGCCACCGGCGCCTGGTACTACGGCGACAGCCTGTCGCAGCGCCAGATCGGCAATACGGTCAAGGTGCAGGGCTACTGGTACCCGCAACAACAGGCGCAACTGGCGCAGCTGACCTGGGAACAGGTGTTCGCCGATGGCCGCTGGCAACTCGTCGCCGGACGCATGAACACCACCTGGCAATTCGCGCGCAGCCGCTACGGTTGCCGCTTCGTCGGCGCATCGGATTGCCCGTTCCAGCTGAGCCAGGCCGATGGCGGCTTCGTCGGCTTTCCCTACGTCAACTGGGGCGCGAAGCTGCGCTACAAACCCGGCGCGACCTACGTCTCGGTGGGCGCGTTCGAACTCAATCCGCAACGCAAGAACAACCACGGCCTGGACTGGAGCACCGCCGACAGCAGCGGCGTGCTCGGCACCATGGAGGTCGGCTACGAGCCCGACCCCGCGCTCGGCCGAGGTGCGCCGCGCTACGTGGCCGGCGTCTGGTACAACTCGGCCGACTACAGCGACCTGCGCTACAACCGCAGCGGCGGATTGCGCGGCCTGGTCGGCGGGCAGGCGCGCATGTACGACGGCGGCCGCTGGGGCACCTACGTGATGGGCGAACGCGCGCTCTACCGGCCGCAGGGCATGGCCGGCAAGCGCATGCTGGTCGCATTCGGCAACATCGCCGCGCCTTTGGATTCGCGCCAGGTGTACGACCTGCAGGTCACCGCCGGCCTGTACTACGCCGGCCCGTTCGCATCGCGGCCGGGCGACGGATTCGGCATCGTCGCGAACTACTACCGCTTCAGCGCCGACCAGCAGGGCTACATGAACGACCTGCTGCGCAAGCGCGGCGCGGCGCCGGACATCTCGCGCAACGAAACCATCTTCGAACTCAACTACAGCTACCGCGTCGCGCAGTTGCCGCTGTCCCTGGTCCCGAACGTGCAGTACATCGTCAATCCCGACATCCTCGGCAATACCGCCGCACGCCGCGCGCCGGACAACGCGCTGGTGATCGGCTTGCGGGTGATGGTCAATATCGGCGGGCTGGGTACGCCGAAGTGAAACGCATGCAGGGCGCACTGCGATAGCGGCAAGCGCTGCGGTTTGCAGCGCTTGCACGGCCGCGCGCCCACCTGAGCGGCATGCCGATCGGGCAAAGCCTGCGGCGAGGACGGGCAACGTATCTCGCCGCGATTCGCGGCACGGCGCAGCGGCCGCTTCTCGGGCAGGAACACGCAGCAATGCCGTGCCTGCGCCAGCCGCCGCGCAAACGCTCTGCCCGCTGAACGGCCGAGTTGCAAAGACCGCCGACTGCCATTAAATGTACGACTGAACATTTATGCAGGAACACCGACCATGGCGGCAAAGCCACCCCCGCGCCCCCGCGGCCGCCCCAGCAAGGACCAGGCCGACGGCCGCCAGGCGCTGCTGGCGGCGGCCACCGGCAGCTTCGCCCGGTACGGCTTCGAGCGGGCCGATATCCGCACCATCGCTGCCGCCGCAGGGGTGAGCCCGAGCCTGGTGCGCGTGCATTTCGGCAGCAAGGCCGAACTGTGGAACGCCTGCGTGAACCAGCTCGCGCAGGACGTCGTCCCGCGCCTTGCGGCCATGGCGCAGCTGACCCGCCACGACCAGCGCCCGCTGCACGAACGGCTGACGGACGCCATCCTGATCATGGCCACCTTCTACGAGGCCAACCCCGCGGTCCGCGACTTCGTCGCGCGCGTGGTGTCGGAAAGCCCAGAGCGCGCCACCGTCGTCGCCGAACGCTTGCTGCGTCCCTCCTACGAAGCCGGCCATGCGCTGATCCTTGCCGGCATCGAGGCCGGCATCGTGAAGGCCACGCACCCGGCGCTGTTCTTCGTGCTGCTGAACAGCATGCTGAGCCAGCCGCCGGAATTCCCGCAATTGCTGGCGCGGCTGGCCCCGGAGATCGCTGCCGGCGAGGCGCGGCCGCGACTGGTCGCCACCGTCCTCGCCACCTTGCTGCATCCACCGCATCGCGACACCGATCGCGCGCCGGTCGCGCCACTGCACGCTCCCCAGGAAGGCACCCCATGACAGACGCAATCCCGCAACCGCGTTCGCTGCCGCTGCTCGGCAATTTCCACCACCTCGATGGCGATGCGCCGGTGCAGAGCCTGATGCGGCTGGCCAAGGTGCACGGCCCGATCTTTCGCTTGAACAGCGGCCCGCTGTCGCTGACCGTGCTGAGCGGGCAGGACCTGGTGGACGAGGTCTGCGACGAAACCCGCTTCGAGAAGAAGCTGCACCGTCCGCTGCAGGCGCTGCGCGACCTCGGCGGCGACGGCCTGTTCACCGCCTACAACGACGAACCCAACTGGGCCAAGGCGCACCGGCTGCTGATGCCTGCGTTCGGTCCGATCGGCGTGCGCTCGATGTTCGGGCGCATGGAGGACATCGCCGAACAGATGCTGCAACGCTGGGAGCGGTTCGGCCCGGACGCGGTGATCGACGTGGCCGACAACATGACCCGGCTGACGCTCGACACCATCGCGTTGTGCGCTTTCGATTACCGCTTCAACAGCTTCTACCAGAACGAGATGCACCCCTTCGTCGCGGCGATGGTGGGCGCCTTGGCCGAGGCCGGATCGCGCGCGCGCCGGCCTGACCTGGCCAATCGCCTGCTGGCGCCAGGCCGGCGCCGCTACGAAGCCGACCTGGCGATGATCCGCAGCGTCGCCGATACCTTGATCGCCGAGCGCAGGGCCGACCCCGACGCGGCCTCGCGCGACGACCTGCTCAACCTGATGCTGTACGGACGCGACCAGGCGACCGGCGAAGCGCTGTCGGACGAGAACATCCGCTACCAGATGGTGACCTTCCTGATCGCCGGCCACGAGACGACCAGCGGCCTGCTGTCGTTCGCGCTGTATCTGCTGCTGCGCCATCCGGCGGCGCTGGCGCGCGCGCGCCAGGCGGTGGACGCCGCGTTGGGCACGCAGCCGCCGCAGGTCGAGGATCTGGCCAAACTGCGCTACATCGAGCAGATCCTGCAGGAAACCCTGCGGCTGTGGCCGACCGCACCGGCGTTCGCGGTCGCGGCGCGCGAAGCGACCACGCTGGCCGGCCGCTATGCGGTCACGCCGCAGGACACCTTGCTGGTGCTGATTCCCACCCTGCACCGGGATCCGAAGGTATGGGAGGAGCCGGAAGCCTTCCGTCCGGAGCGCTTCGCGCCCGACGCGGCCGAACGGCTGCCGCCCAATGCCTGGAAACCGTTCGGCAACGGCGCGCGCGCCTGCATCGGGCGCGGCTTTGCGATGCAGGAGGCGCAGTTGGTGCTGACGATGATCCTGCAACGTTTCGACCTGGACCAGGTCGATCCGAACTACCAGCTCGAGGTCGCGGAAACCCTGACGCTGAAGCCGGACGGCTTCCGCATCCGCGCGCGCCGGCGCGATGATGTCGCCCTGCGCCGCCGTAGCGCGGTGCCGTCCGCGCCGCAGAAAATCCTGGCGCCGGCCACCATCCCGGCGCCCGCCAGCACGGCCGCGGGGACGCCGCTGCTGGTGCTGTACGGCGGCAATTCCGGTTCGTGCGAGGCGTTCGCGCAGCGCATCGGCGGCGACGCGGCGGCGCAGGGTTATGCGCCGGTGGTCGCGCCGCTGGACGACCATGTCGGCCGCCTGCCGCGCGACGGCGCGGTGGTGGTGGTCACCTCCTCCTACGAAGGCCAGCCGCCGGACAACGCGCGCCGCTTCGTGGACTGGATCGAAACCCTGGCTGCCGGCGATCTGGCCGGCGTGCGCTACGCCGTGTTCGGATCCGGCAACCGGCAATGGGCACGCACCTACCAGGCGATTCCGAAACGCGTCGATGCCGCGCTGGAAGCGGCCGGCGCCGCACGCTTCAAACCTCGCGGCGAAACCGATGCCGGCGGCGATTTCTTCGGCGGCTTCGATGCCTGGTACGCCGGCCTGTGGGCGGATCTGGGCCAGGCCCTGGGAAAGGCGACGATGGAGCAGACCGCGCACGCGCTGGAGGTGGACATCGTGCCCTCGGCACGGCTCGGCGCATTGCGGCTGACCGAACTCGACCAGGGGCGCATCGTCGACAATCGCGAACTGGTCGACATGTCCGCGCCGTTCGCGCGCTCCAAGCGCCACATCGAGATCGCGCTGCCCGACGGCATGCGCTACCGCACCGGCGACTATCTCGCGGTGCTGCCGCGCAACCCCGCCGCGCAGGTCGAGCGCGCGCTGCGGCGCTTCGGGCTGGCCAGCGATACCCAGGTCGTCATCGGCCAGCGGCCCGGTGCGGCATCCGGCCTGCCCAGCGGCTATCCGGTCGCGCTGGCGCAGGTGCTCACCGACTACGTGGAGCTGGCGCAACCGGCCACCCGCGCGCAGGTCGCGCAACTGGCCGCCGCCACGCGCTGCCCGCCCGATCGCGCCGCGCTGGAAACGCTGGCCGCCGAGCCGGCCTATACCGACGAGGTGCTCGCCAGGAAAACCAGCCTGCTCGATCTGCTCGAGCGCTTCCCCGCCTGCGAACTGGGGCTGGGCGCGTTCCTCGGCGCGCTTCCGGCCATGCGCGCGCGGCAATATTCCATTTCCTCCTCGCCGCTGCGCGACCCGGCACAGTGTTCGCTGACCGTGGCCGTGCTCGACGCACCGGCGCTATCGGGAATCGGGCGGCGCCGCGGCGTGGCCTCCACCTATCTGGCCGGCCTGGACGCAGGCGCGCTGGTGTCGGTCGCGGTGCGGCCTTCGCAGGCCAGCTTCCACCCGCCGGAAGATCCGGCCACGCCGATCATCCTGGTCTGCGCCGGCAGCGGCATCGCGCCGTTCCATGGCTTCCTGCAGGAGCGCGCGATCCAGAAGGCGGGCGGCCGCGACGTCGGCGAAGCCTTGTTGTTCTTCGGCATCGACCATCCCGACGTCGACTGCCTGTACCAGGAGGAATTGCAGCGCTGGCAGGACATGGGCGTGGTCGATGTGCGCCTGGCCTGCTCGCAAGCGCCGCAGGACGGCATCGCCTATGTCCAGCACCGCATGTGGCAGGACCGCGAGCGCGTGTCGGCGCTGTTCCAGCAAGGCGCCACCGTGTTCGTCTGCGGCGACGGCGAGCACATGGCGCCGGCGGTACGCGACACCTTCGTGCGCATCTATCGCGACAGCATGGGCGTCAGCGACGAAGCGGCAAACGCCTGGGCCGACCGTATCGAACGCGAACACGGCCGCTACGTGGCGGACATTTTTTCGTGACAGCGAGGAGATCAGGACCGTCTGGCGAACGGCAGCGGAGGCAACCGCCTGCGAATGCGCTCGCCCCGGGCGGCCTTGCTTGCGGCCATGCGCCGATGGGTTCGTTCGGGACAGCGCATGCTGCTGACGCCTTCGCATCGGCATCGCCTTGTGCGACGGCCAACGCGGCGCCAAGCCAGGCGTATCCCTGCGCAGCCGCGGCGCGAACGGCAGCGTAGGTTTCTCTAGTCCGGTTGCGGGCTGGAAAGCCGCAGGAGCAGCGACATCGGAGTGCCGCGTTGCGACAGGACCCTCGTGGCAGCGCGCCATGCGCACGCTGCCCATGCACGCTACTTCTTCAGCGACGCATCGTCGCCGCTCTTCGTCGCGGCTGCATCCTTGGCCGGGCGGTTACGATTCTTCTTGGCCCGGGTGACCAGATAGAAGGCGGATCCGACGAACAGGATGAACAGTCCGGCGACCCATGGCATCAGCGTGGTGTCCATGCAAAGCTCCGTGTGGTTGTGCGGCCTCTAAAACACCACACCGCAGGTGAAGGGCTTGCTAGCCTGGACCCGCCTCGACGGCGCGCGCGCCAGACCGAATGCGGCATGCTGCCGTGCGACATGCCTTCCGGCGCCATCCGTAGCTTAATCGCGCCGTAGCATCCGGCGTGCGCCACGTGCCAGCAGCGTGGCGCTTCTCGTCGCATGCGCGCCACGGCTGTCCCCAACTCGCGCGGCGGCGATGCTGTCCGCTGCGATATCCCTGCCCACTCAGGAGCATCCAGATGATCAGCAAGAACACCATTTGCCTGTGGTTCGACGGCACCGCGCTGGATGCCGCCACGTTCTACGCCGATACCTTTCCCGACAGCGCGGTCAAAGCCGTGCACCGCGCGCCCGGCGACTACCCCGCCGGCAAGCAGGGCGATGTGCTGACGGTCGAATTCAGCGTGCTCGGCATTCCGTGCCTCGGCCTCAACGCCGGCCCCGCGTTCCCGCACAGCCAGGCGTTCTCGTTCCAGGTGGCCACTGACGACCAGGCCGAAACCGACCGTCTGTGGAACGCGATCGTCGGCAACGGCGGCCAGGAAAACGCCTGCGGCTGGTGCAAGGACAAATGGGGCGTGTCGTGGCAGATCACCCCGCGCGTGCTGACCGCCGCGATCACCGATCCCGATCCCGCGGTGGCCAAGCGCGCGTTCGAGGCGATGATGGGCATGATCAAGATCGACATCGCCACGATCGAGGCCGCGCGGCGCGGTTGATGCCTGCGCATGCTTCGCGATCTGGCCGGCCGCCGCGGACGGCACTGCGCAGATTCGCAAGCTCAATCGCCTCCCATCACGATGTCGTATCTGGTGCCATTTCCCGCAGGCACAAATCACCGCATTTTTTGCGGCGATTAGGAACCGTAATCGCCGCATCGGCAAAACAGCCCTTTTTGCGTCGCTTTTGAGAGGAACCCGTACTCGCCAAGTAATTGTTGCTTGACTGCCAGACCTCGGCCTGCAATAAATGACCCATTGGTCATTTATATCGAGGACACATGCCATGGCCGAAGTACTGATCGTGGGCGCCGGTCCCACTGGGCTCACTCTGGCGTTGTGGCTGACCCGGCAGGGCGTGCGCGTGCGCCTCATCGACAAGAGCGCCGGCCCGGGCGAGACCTCGCGCGCCATGGCGGTGCAGGCACGCACCCTCGAGCTGTACCGGCAGGTGGGCATCGCGGACGCGGTCGTCGCTGCCGGCCATCGCACGCCGGCGATGAACCTGTGGGCACGCGGCAAGCGCCGCGCGCGGATCGCGCTGCAGGATTCCGCGGCGGGCATCTCGCCCTACCCGTTCGTGCTGGTGTATCCGCAGGACCAGCATGAGCGCCTGCTGATCGCCCAGCTCCAGGCGTTGGGCGTTGCCGTCGAGCGCACTACCGAACTGCTGGCCCTCGAGGACCACGGCGATCGCGTCGCCGCGCGCCTGCGCCTGCCCGACGGCAGCGAGCAGGCGGCGGACTTCAGCTATCTGGCCGCCTGCGATGGCGCGCGATCGCCCGTGCGCCACCAGCTCGGAATCGGCTTCGAAGGCGGCACCTACAAACAGGTGTTCTACGTCGCCGATGTCGAACTCGGCGGCCTGCAGTCGATGGACGAAGCGCACATCGCGCTGGGCGACGGCGACTTCATCCTCGTGCTGGCCTACAGCAAGCGCGGGCACTACCGGCTGATCGGCACCGTACGCGACGCGCGCGCCGACCGGGCCGAAAGCCTGACCTTCGCCGACGTCAGCCAGGACGCCATCCGCAACCTCGGCGTGCGTATCGACCGGGTCAACTGGTTCTCGACCTATCGTGTGCACCATCGCGTCGCCGACGCCTTCCGTCGCGGCCGCGTGTTCCTGCTCGGCGATGCCGCGCACGTCCACAGCCCGGTCGGCGGCCAGGGCATGAACACCGGCATCCTCGACGCCATCAACCTGTCCTGGAAACTCGCCGACGTGCTCCAGAACCACGCGTCCGACGCCGTGCTCGACAGCTACGCCGCCGAGCGGCAGGCCTTCGCGCGCACCCTGGTCAACACCACCGACCGCGCCTTCACCCTGGTCACCGCCGAAGGCAGCGCGGCGAGTTTCGTCAGGACCTACGTCGCCCCGACCCTGGCCAGCCTGGCCTACCGACTGCGCAACGTCAGCGAGCTGATGTTCCGCACTGTGTCGCAGACGATGCTGAACTATTGCGACAGTCCATTGAGCGCCGGCAAGGCCGGCGACGTCGCCGGCGGCGATCGCCTGCCGTGGGTGCAGACCGCGGACGCCGACAACTACGCCGCGTTGCCGCAGATCGGCTGGCAGCTGCACGTCTACGGCAACGCGCAGCCCGCACTTCAGGCCTGGTGCGACGCGCGCGACATCGCCCTGCGCGTCTTCGCATGGCAGCCCGGCCATCACGCCGCCGGCTTCGCGCAGGACGCAGCCTATCTCGTGCGTCCCGACGGCTATATCGCCTTCGCCACGGCCGACGCATCGCCCGCGGCGCTGGATGCGTATCGTGTGTCCCACGGATACAGCCCGCACTGAGCACCGAGACCGCATGACGCAACCGACGACCCCCAAATGGAAACGCCGCAAGGAAGACCGCCCTGCGGAGATCCTGAGCGCCGCGCTCGACGCGTTCGCCGAGAACGGCTTTGCCGAGACCAAGCTGGCAGACGTGGCGAAACGTGCAGGTGTGGCGAAAGGCACGCTATACCTGTATTTCGACAACAAGCAGGATCTGTTCGCCGCGGTCGTGCGCCACGGGCTGCTGACCAGCCTCGCCCCGATCGAGGAAGCCGCCGCCAGCTTCGAAGGCGGGCTCGCCGAACTCAGCACCCTGCTGCTGGCGCGCGCCGCCGAGCGCATGGGCGACCAACGCCTGCCCGCGATCATGCGCATGGTGATCGGCGAGAGCCGCGCGTTTCCGGAACTGGCCCGCATCTGGCACGCCGAAGCCATCGACCGGGTGATGTCCACTGTCGCCGGCCTCATCGCAAAAGCCCAGGCGCGCGGCGCGGCCCCCGCCGGCGATCCCAAGCTCTACGTGCTGTCGATCATGGGGCCGATGCTGATGGCGATGCTGTTCCAGCAGGTCTTCGGCAGCGACAGCGCGCACGCGCCGGATCTCGGCGCGCTGGCCGAACAGCACGGACGGTTGCTGTTGCACGGGATCGAGCCGAGAGCCGGTACCGGATAAACCGGGATCGGACTTCGCCCATCCCTTCCGCGCCGCTCTACCTGCCTCATCACCCCCCATCGCATTGATCCCACTTCCGATGAAAAACCCCTACTACAACGGCCCCATCAGCGATCACTTCGATGGCGTGCGCTTCTTCAATCCCGGCCAACCGACCATCGACAATTCGCTGGGCAAGGTGCTGCGCTGGAAAGCCGCCATGGCCACGGTTCGCTGGCCGACGCAGGTGCCGGTGAGTCCCGCCATTCCTGCGCCGCGGCACGACGGCCTGCGCGTCACCATGGTCGGCCATGCCACGTTGCTGATCCAGGTGGCCGGTATCAACCTGCTCACCGATCCGGTCTGGTCGCAACGCGCCAGCCCCTCGCAGATCGCAGGTCCGAAGCGAGTCACGGTGCCAGGCGTAACCTTCGCGGACTTGCCGCCGATCGATGTAGTCCTGCTGAGCCACAACCACTACGACCACTTCGACATCGCAACCTTGCGCAAGCTGCATCACGCGCATCGCCCGCTGTTCGTGATGCCGCTGGGCAACGACCTGCTGCTGCGCAACAGCGTGCCCGATGCACGCATCGAAACCGGCGACTGGCACGACCGGCTCCCGATCGGCGACACCGCGACGGTGACCCTCACCCGCGCCAACCACTGGTCCAGCCGCGGCGTGCGCGACCGCAGGATGGCGCTGTGGTGCGGCTTCTTCATCGAAACGGCGCGGGGTTCCGTCTGGTTCGCAGGCGACACCGGCTACGGCGACGGCGCCATCTTTCGCGAGATCCGCAGCAGATGCGGCGCACCCGATGTCGCGTTGATCCCCATCGGCGCCTACGCGCCGCGCTGGTTCATGGCGCCGCAGCACATCGACCCCACCGAAGCCGTGCGCATCTTCCAGGACACCGGCGCCCGGCATGCCCTGGGCATCCACTGGGGCACCTTCCAGCTCACCGACGAAGGCCGCGAAGAACCGCGCGAGGCGTTGTCGGATGCGCTACACCAGGCAGGTATCGCCGCGGCCAGCTTCGTCGCCGCCGAGCCTGGGCAGGTCTTCGACTTCGACGATCCTGCGGCGTAGCGCTCAGCTCCTGCCGTCCCGTCAGTCGATCCGGCAAAGCGGCTTCTCTGCAGGCCACAACGTCAGCACACGCACGCCGGTGCGCGTCACCGCCATGGTGTGCTCGAACTGGGCCGACAGCTTGCCGTCGCGGGTATGCACCGGCCCACTGCTCCGATAGCACGCGGATCGCCACGCGGCCGCCAACTCCGCGTCAACCATCCGCACCTTGGTCCCTCCCCAGTCAGGAGGAGCCAGACCTCGAGCCGGACGAATGGCCGGCTCGGCTAATCGCACCTTACCTGCGGAATGGCTAGGCGAAATTGAGAAAGTATTTCATGATATTTTCCGATCAGGCCAAAGCCTGATCGTCCATCCGGGGCTCTACAAGACAACATGTCCAGCATTGAAATCACCGATCTCACCGCGGCCAGGGACATCGACAGCGTCTCGCGACCCGTTGTGGCCTTGAGTGCCACATCGGTAACCAAGGACTGGGAAAATGCGAGACATCAGCACCGCAAGGCGCAGCTGATCTACTCGTTACGCGGCATCCTCAACTGCGAAATCGAAGACGGCGTCTGGATCGTGCCGCCGCAGTGCGCCATATGGATACCGGGAGACTTGCCGCACGCGGCGCGGGGGACGGGTGAAACGGAATGCTATTGCCTGTTCGTCGAGCCGGACGCCGCACCGGATCTTCCGAAAACCTGTTGCACGATTTCGGTATCGCCATTGCTACGCGAGTTGCTGCTGAAGGTGGCCGGTTTTCCCGAGTTGTACGCGCTGGGGGGACGGGAAGACCGCTTGATTGCAGCCTTGATCGATGAGTTGGTGGCGGCACCGGTGGAAGACCTGCATCTGCCCATGCCGCGCGACCTCCGATTGCGCCGCCTCGCGGAAATGATGCTGGCCGATCCCACGGACAAAACCTCGAAGGCCGATTGGGCCATTCGCATTGGCATGAGCGAGCGAAGCATGAGCCGGCTTCTGCTGCACGAAATCGGAATGAGCTTCGGGCGCTGGCGCCGGCAGCTGCATGTGATCCTTGCGCTGCAACGTTTGACCAAGGGTGAAAGCGTGCAAACGGTGGCATTGGAGTTGGGCTACGAAAACGCCAGCGGGTTCGTCACCATGTTCCGCAAGGCAGTAGGCAAGCCCCCGGCACGCTACCTCTCGGAGCGCATGAGCGGCGCGGAGCTTGCTCCCGTGCCCGGCATCATGCTCCCCGATGAAATCTCGGCCTGATTGGATCAGGCTGTCTTGGCCCGGGACCACCCACCGCCCTCCATCGTCTACTGTCCTTCCTTGCGCAGTTGCCGGCATTTCGCACATGTCGTGGTGATGGTGAAGACCGACTCCTCGTCGAGAGCGAAGCCCTCCTCGGATGCCAGCGACTGCAGGTGTTCACGCAACGCCAGGTCTTCAATGAAAACCAGCCGCGCGCCACAATGGCATCGCAGTGTGTCGTGCTGGTCGTTCAGCGCCTCCGGTTTGATTGCATAGAACGCGCGCCCACGTGCGCCTTCCGTGCGAACCAACAACCCGGCAGTCCATAGATCATTCAGCGTTCGGTAGATCGATCCCGGGGCGAAGCTGTCGGATTGCGTGCTGAGGAGACGATACATCTGGTTTGCATCCAGACAGTTCGGTGTCGCCTGCTCCAGCGCGTTCAAGACTCTGGTACGAGCGAGCGTCGGTCGCAGTCGGCTCGCCGCCAATCGTTGTTCCTGAGACGACATCGGCGCTCCGGCCTCGGGATTGGCTGCTGCGGTGTGCTTCATCGTGTGTTTGCCTGACGGCAGGTTCTTGCTACCGAATGAGGTAATCAGGTCAATGATCCGAGGTGGGTCATCGTGCGGTTCCATCTGTGTCTTCCTTCGCTATGCCGAATCTCCGGTTGTTTGTGACAATGCGGAGCGGCGTGGCTGATGGTTGGCCTCGGACATGGGCGCGATGGCAGGGCCGTCGCCGCGCCTATATCCGTAGGAGCTACTGCGTACTGGCCTGTTCCCATCCGCCGCCAAGCGCCTTGAACACGCTGACCCGCGCGGAACCTACGCGCTGGTCGGCAGCGGCCACCTGCGATTTCGTGTCGATCAGACTGGTCTGCGCGACGATCACGTCGAGGTAGCTGATCGACCCGGCGCGGTAACGTTGGTCTGCCAACTGGAAGGCTTTCTCGGCCCGGTCGCGCGCGTCGATCAGTACCTCGCGCTGCTGCATTGCGGCCCCGTATGCACTCAACGATTGTTCGGACTCCTTCAGGGCATTCAGCACGGCGCCATCGAAGCTGGCCAGCGATGCCGCGTTTTGCGCCTTTGCCTGTGCGATGCGGCTACGTGCGGCCGTTGTGTTGGGGAAGCTCCAGGAGATCAGCGGTCCGAAGGAGAACGACCAGGTGCGATTGCCTTTTAGGTAGTCGTTGCGCAGGTAGTCGCCAGAGGCGCCCAGCGTGACGCGCGGATAGAGGTCGGCAACGGCCACGCCGATGCGGGCGGTATCGGCAGCCAGTTGCCGCTCGGCCTGGCGCAAGTCCGGACGGCGGCGCAGCAGCGCGGTGCCATCACCGATCGGCAGCGCCCCCGCGATCTCCGGCGCCTGGGTACAGGTGCGCGCCGACTCGGGCACTTGCGACGGCGTGCGGCCGATCAGCGCGGCCAGTTCGAACAACGCGGCATCCCGCTGACCCTGCAACGGCGGCAAGGCGGCCCGGGCCTGGGCCAACGTGACACCGGCCCGCTCCACATCCAGATGCGACGCCGAGCCGGCGTGTTCCTGGCGGCTGACCAGATCCAGGCTGCGCTGAGCCAGGTCGATGGACGCGTGTGCGACGCCGATGGATTCGCCATAGGTGCAGGCGTCCACATAGGCGCGTGTCGTCTCGGCGACGACGACGACCTTGGCGGCATCATGGGCGGCGGCGACTGCATCGGTGTCGTCGCCTGCGGCCTCGATGTCGCGCCTGACCCGGCCGAACAGGTCGAGTTCGTAGGAGACGTCGAGGCCACCGCTGTAGCTCCATTGTGTGGGCGCCTGGCCGGTGCCCGTCCATGTGGACTGGTCGCGGCCGTAGCCTGCGCCCGCCGACACGTTGGTCGAGGGAAACAGGCCACCGCGCGCTTCCTTGTAGATGGCCCGTGCGCGGTCGAGGTTGGCCAGCGTCACGCGCAGGTTGGTATTGGCCGACAGGGCTTCGCGCACCAGATGGTCGAGTGCCGGATCGGCATACAGCTTCCACCAGTCCGCCGGCAGTGATGCAGCGGAGTCCGTATCGGCCGGCTTGCTGACGAAGGGGCCTGCCGCGGTTTCCGGCGTGGCCGGAGCGCGATAGTCGGGGCCGCTGGCGCAGCCTGCGGTGATCACGGCAACGGCAATGGCCATGAAGGCAGCGCGCCGAGGAGGAAACATGGCGGGATGCGAAGCAGTCGTCATGGCAGCAATCGGCTTAGAGCGTGACATGGGGGGCCTCCGCAGTGGCGAGTTCGCGGGCACGGGGACTCTCCGCTGCCGCCCGGTGATCCTTGGCGATGA
Source organism: Xanthomonas sp. GW (assembly GCF_014236815.1). NCBI lineage: Bacteria > Pseudomonadati > Pseudomonadota > Gammaproteobacteria > Lysobacterales > Lysobacteraceae > Xanthomonas > Xanthomonas sp. GW. The sequence continues at coordinate 760,352 of NZ_CP051189.1, read as the reverse complement.
AGCTGTAGATGGTGGGCAGCACGAACAGCGTGAAGAAGGTGCCGACCAGCATGCCCATCACCACCACGATGCCGATGGAGAAGCGGCTGGCCGAACCCGCGCCATCTGCGAACAGCAGCGGCACCAGGCCGGCGACCATCGCCGCGGTGGTCATCAGCACGGGGCGCATACGCACCGCTGCGGCTTTCTCGATGGCCTCGATGCGACTCAAGTTTTCGTGACGCTGGATGTGATTGGCGAAGGTGACCATCAAGATGCCGTGCTTGGAGATCAGCCCGATCAACGTGACCAGTCCGATCTGGGTGTAGATGTTGAGCGTCGCGTAGCCCAGCCACAGCGGCACCAACGCGCCGCAGATCGCCAGCGGCACCGTCACTAGGATCACCAGCGGATCGCGCAGGCTCTCGAACTGCGCCGCCAGCACCAGGAAGATGACCACCAGCGCGAAGCAGAACGACACCAGCAGGCGGTTGCCTTCCTGCACGAACTGGCGGCTGTCGCTGAGCCAGTCCACGCTGGTGCCGGGCGGCAGCGGTTGCGATTGCAGGAACGCCACGGCGTCACCCATGGTCACGCCCGGGGCCGGCAGCATTTCCAACGTCGCCGAGTTCATCTGGCCGAACTGGGTGAGCTGGTTGGCCTGCGGACGCATTTCGACGCGGGTCACGGTCGATAGCGGCACCAGTGCGCCGGAGGTCGCCTTGACGTAGAAGCGCCCGAGGTCTTCCGGCGTCATGCGTTCGCCGCCACGCACCTGCGGGATCACGTCGTAGGAGCGGTCGTGGAAGTTGAAGCGGTTGACGTAGTTCTCACCGACCAGCACGGCCAGGGTGTCGGCGATGGACTGCATGGTCACACCCATTTCGCTGGCCTTCGCATTGTCGATGCTGATATGCGCCTGCGGACTGTCGTAGGACAGGTCGTTCTGCACGTAGAGGAACAGGCCGCTGGCATAGGCGGCGGTCTTGATCTTCTCGCCGGTCTCGTACAGCGTCTTGAAGTCGTCGGGCGAGCGCAGCACCATCTGCACCGGCAGGCCGCCGCTGGAACCCGGTAGCGGGGGCAACTGCACGGCGGTCAGCGTCTCGCCGTCGATGGCGCCGCCGGCGGCCTGGATCTGGCCCTGGATGTCGGCGGCCGATCGCTTGCGTTCCGACCAATCCTTGAGGATTGCGCCGCCGACCATCATGTTCTGGCCGCCGGCATAGTCGCCGATATTCATGAAGCTGCTATCGAACTCCGGAATCGACTCGAACAGCTTTTCGATCTGCTGGGCATAGTGGGCGGTGTAGCCCACGCCGGCATACTGCGGCGCCTTGGTGACGACGATGACGGCGCCCTGATCCTCGGTCGGCGCCAGTTCGTGGCGGGTGCCGGTGAACAGCACCACGATGGCGGCCAGCACGACCGCGCCGACCAGCAGCACCGCACCGCGAGCGGCCAGCGTGCGGGCCAGCAGGCGTCCATAAAATGTGGTCAGCCCTTGCATGGTGTGTTCGACCCGCTTCGCCAGCCGTCCCTCGCCTTGCTTGGAACTGAGCAGCATCGAGCTCATCACCGGCGAGAGCGTCAGCGCGACGATCCCCGAGACGAGCACCGAGCCAGCCAGCGTGAAGGCAAATTCCTTGAACAGGGTGCCGGTCAGCCCGCCCATCATGCCGATCGGCGCATAGACCGCCGCCAGCGTGATGGTCATGGCGATCACCGGCCCGACGATTTCGCGCGCGCCGAGCAGTGCCGCACGCACGGGTGTCAGTCCTTCCTCGATGTGGCGATGGATGTTCTCCACCACGACGATGGCATCGTCCACCACCAGGCCGATCGCCAGCACCATCGCCAGCAGCGTCAACAGGTTGATCGAGAAGCCGCAGGCCAGCATCAGCGCCGCCGTGCCGACCAGCGACAGCGGAATGGTGACGACCGGGATGATGACGGCGCGGAAGGTGCCGAGGAACAGGAAGATCACCACGATCACGATCACGATGGCTTCGATCAGCGTGTGTTTCACTTCCTCGATGGAGGCGTTGACGAAACGTGCCACGTCGTAATTGGGTGCCACCGTCAGTCCCGGCGGCGCCATCGCACGGATCTTGGGCAGCAGTTCGTTGGCCCGCTTGACGATCTCCAGCGGATTGCCATCGGGCGTCGGCTGGAGGGCAACGAAGATCGCGGGGACACCGCTAGCGAACGAGAGATTGTTGTAGTTCTGACCACCGACTTCCATCGTGGCGACATCCGACAGCCGCACCACGCCGCCCCCGGGGCTGGACTTGATGACCATCTGGCGGAAGTCCTCGACACCGCGCAGGTCGGTGGCGGCGCTGATGTTGGTGACGGTCAGCGGGCTCTTGAGCTGGCCTGGCGCGGCCTGCACGTTGTTGGCGCGCAGTGCGGCCGAAATCTCGCCGGCCGACAGTCCATGTGCAGCCAACCGTACCGGATCGATCCAGATGCGCATGGCCAGCGCCTGACCGCCGAAGACGTCGGCCGAGGCCACGCCGGGAATGCTGGTGAACAGCGGTTGCGCCACCCGGGATGCGAAATCCGTCACCTGCGGGATCGACAGCGTCTTGCTGTAGAAGGCGACGTACTGCACGGCGGTGCCGCCCTCGGTGGACTTGGCGATGACCGGATCGGTGACGCCGGCCGGCAACTGGTACTTGACCTGCTGCACCTTGGCGAGGATCTCGGTCATCGCGCGATCGGCGTTGGCGTTGAGCACCAGCCGCGCCTTGATCTCGCTCTTGCCCTGCGTGGTGGTCGAACTGAGGTATTCGATACCGCTGGCCGTGGCGATGGACTGCGCGATCGGGGTGGTGACGAAGCCCTGCATCACGTCCTGGGTCGCACCCGGAAGCGTAGTGCTGACCGTGATGGTGGCGTTTTCCAGATAGGGGTACTGCCGCACGGGCAGCAGGAACATGGCGGTGGCGCCCATCAGCAGGATCAGCAGGCTGACGACCAGGGCCAGGATGGGGCGGCGGATGAAGATGTCGGTGAAATGCATGGCGCCGTCCTCTATCGTGCGCCAGCGGCGGAAGCGGCCGCAGGGGCGGCATGCGGCACTGCGGCGGCAGGCGCGGGCGCATTGATCTTCACCGTCGCGCCGGGCGGCAGCCGATTCTGGCCGGCCATCACCACGACGTCGCCGGGCTTGACGCCCTGGGTCACCAGGACGTCCTCGCCGAGCCGGCGACCCGTGACGACCGGCACGGCGACCGCCTTGCCGATTCCCTGCGCGTCGGCGCCTTGCACGAGCACCACGCTGTCACCGGAGGCCGACGTCTGGATCGCCGTTAGCGGCAACACGATGGCGTTGGTCGTGGCGGGCAACGCCAGCCGCGCCGTCGCGTACATGCCGGACTTCAGCAGCCGGTCGGCATTGGGCAACAGTGCCTGCACGGCCACATTGCGGGTTTCGCCGTCGATGCGTGGTTCGATGGTGCTGATCGTGGCGTTGAACACCCGACCTGGTGCTGCATCTACCGTCACCTGCACCGGCGCGCCCGGCGTCAGCTTGGGCAAGTCCTGCTGGGGCAGCGTGAAGTTCACGTAGAGCGGGTCGAGCTGGGTCAGCGTGGCGATCGCATCGCCGGCATTGAGGTACTGGCCGGGATTGATGCGCCGGAGGCCGATCTGGCCGGAGAACGGCGCACGAATGCTTTTCTGCTGGATACGTGCGTCCAGTTGCCGGACTGCCGCGACGGCCTGAGCAGCCTCTGCCTTGCGTTGTTCGAGCAATTCGCGCGGCTCGGCGCCGGTGGGCGCAAGTTCCTGCGAGCGCCGTAATTGCGCCTGGGCGAAATCGGCCTTGGCCGCAGCAGCGGCACGATCCGCTTGCTCGGGAGCGTCGTAGAGCTGAATCAGCACCGCCCCTTCCTTCACGGACTGGCCGGCGTCGAAATGGATGGCGGTCACGCGGCCCGACGTGTCGGGGGCCAGCAGCACTTCGCGCACGGCTTGCAAATTGCCGACGGCCTGCAACTCCTCGGCCACGCCGCGAGGTTCGGCGCGGATCGTCGAGACCGGCATCGGCGGCATCGCGTAGTGTTCAGCGCCACCGCTGCGGGTGGTGCGCCAGGCATACAGCAGGCCGAAGACCACGACCAGACCAACAACGCTGACGACAATGGGTTTGGCACGGGAGACAACGGCGGTGCTCATGCGTTCCTCCCGGCGACAACGGGAATTGGGGTGGCGCGTGACCGGCTGTGCGGGGCCGATCCACCAAGGCAAAGCGAATGCATGGGGGAATTTCCTCGGGAAGAACGGGGTTCTCGTTCGGCCGGCCAAGCACGCTGGGTGGAGGCATGGCAGACCACGATGAAGCGCAGCCTATCCGCGTGGGCACACTTCTACATTGCGAAAAAAGGTAAATTTATTTCGCAATACGGCCAAAGACCCGGGGGCGAGCGCATTTGGCCTAAGTGAATAACAATCTGGCTTAATTTCACCATCGTGCTCATGCCGCTCTATTGTTAAATACGGCATCTAAACGCAAATGAGTATTGTTAATGCCCGCCCCCACAACTGCCGGGAAGTCCCGCTGGCCAATCGCCACGCGCACATCGCGCGCCGCTCATCCTCATCTGGATGGGCAGTACAAGGGCGCCATCAGGAGCGCGTCCCGCATCGTGCTTGGCTCGGCAGTTGCGGCGGCGGTTTTCATTAGCGCGCAGGGCGCATTCGCCGCCGAGCCAGCGCAGCTGCAAAACGAGGCGGTGGGAAAAACGTCTCAGGAGGGGACGACCTTGCCGGCCATCACCGTAACGCGCCGCGTGGATCCGGCGGCGACCGAGGGTACGGACTCCTACACCACGGGCGCGACGGCGGCAGCGACGCACCTGCCGCTGTCGCTACGGGAAACCCCACAGGCGGTAACGGTGATCACCCGCCAGCGCATGGACGACCAGCAATTGAATTCGGTGCAGGGCGTACTGGAGAACACCACGGGCGTCTCGCCGTACCAGTCCGACAGCGAACGGACGAGTTTCTATTCGCGTGGTTTCCTGATCAACAACGTTCAGTACGACGGCATCCCCACCGTCGTCGGCGACATCGTCAATGGGAGCGGCATCGGCTCCCTCGATACCGCGTTCTACGATCGTGTCGAGGTCGTGCGCGGCGCCTCCGGCTTGCTGACGGGCACCGGCAATCCCTCGGCCGCCATCAACCTGGTGCGCAAACGACCGACCCGTGACTTCTCGGCAGCCGCCTCGCTTGGTGCCGGGAGTTGGGACACCTACCGGGGCATGGGCGACATCTCGACGCCGTTGACCGAAGACGGCCGCATCCGCGCGCGCGTGGTGGGGACGTACCAGGACGGACACTCGTACATCGACGGCTACAAGCCGAAGAGGAAGTCGTTCTACGGCATCATCGAGGCAGATCTGACACCAGACACGACGGTGAGCCTGGGCTATGACTATCAGGACATCACGCCGAAGGGCTCCACCTGGGGAGGCTTGCCGCTATGGTTCAGCGACGGCACGCAGGCGGAGTATTCGCGCTCCAGGAACTACGCGCAGGACTGGAGCCATTGGGACAACAGCCTGAAGACGGCGTTTGCCGAAATCGAGCACCGCTTCGAAAACGGCTGGAACTTCCGGGCCGTCGCTAACCAATACCGCACGGAATACGATGCCGAACTGCTCGGCCTGATCGGCCGCCCCGATCGCGCCACCGGACTGGGCTTCTATCCGTACGGGGCTTATCCGGTAGCACTGGCGTCCGAAGGTCGCAGCCGTCAAAACACCTTCGACGTGATGGCGAGCGGCCGCTTCGAACTGCTGGGCCGCCAGCATGACCTGGTAGTGGGTGCGACGAGTTCGCGCCGTACGGCCAGCCAGGAGGATATCGCTCCGTTCTATGCAGGCATTGCGCCGGTCAATGTCTATGACCTGAGCCCGGCCTATCCCCGCCCTGACTTCGATGCCATGGCTTGGATACCGACCCGCACCCGAATCAAGCAGAGCGGTGTCTATAGCGCAGCCCGGTTCTCGCTGGCCGAACCACTGAAACTCATTGTCGGCGGCCGCTTCAGCAACTACGAAATCGACGACGTCGCCGGTGGCGCGTCGTTGCACTACAAGAAGAACAGCGAATTCACCCCGTATGCCGGCTTGATCTACGACATCGACAAGACCTATTCGGCCTACGCGAGCTACACCGGCATCTTCAACCCGCAAACCGACTATCGCGACAGCAGCGGCAACGTACTCACGCCGCCGAAGGGAAAAACCAAGGAAATCGGCCTCAAAGGCGCTTACATGGACGGGCGTCTGAATGCGTCGGTAGCCTTGTTCGACACCGAACTGGACAACGCTGCACAGATAGTCGCAGGAACCTATACGCCAAGTGGTGCCCAAGCCTATACAGGCTCGGATGGGACGAAGTCGCGCGGGATCGAGCTGGACCTGCAGGGTGAACTGGCGCGCGGCTGGAACATCTACGCAGGGATCGCGCATTTCACGGCGCAAGATGGCGATGGCGTCCGCTTGAATTCGCAACTGCCGCGCACCACGGCCCAGCTTTTCAGCACCTACCAGTTGCCCGGAGTGTGGAGCAAGTTGACGCTGGGCGGAGGCGTCAAATGGCAAAGCCGCTTCTACCAGGCGCCCAACACTGGCACCAGTTCGTTGGGCGGGGAACAGGGGTCTTATGCCCTGGCATCACTGATGGGGCGTTACTCCATGACGAAGCAGACCGACGTTGCCGTCAACGTCAACAACGTTTTCGACAAGAAGTACGCGCTACAGAAAGGCGATTTCGACACCGTAGGTTATGGCGCACCACGCAACGTGATGGTGACGCTGAACTACAGGTATTGATTTGCGCTCAGGCGAACGCTTCAGCCGTTGGAAATTCTCAGACATATCGCCACTGACTACCGAGACAGCTCCCATGCCCCTTCAGTTCCCCCCACGCCCCGCACAAGACCTGGCCGTGAACATCGCAAACAAGGTTGCCTTGTTCTGGTTGACGACAGCCGCTGGCGCCGTGCTTTTTGTCACCTTCCAGCTGTTCTTTTACGTAAACGACTTTGTGAGAGCGCACGGAGCGACACCGGCGATTACGTTTGAGCCCAACGTACTGTGGATGTTTTCCGCGTTCTATGGTTGCTGGATCGTCACGGTGCTTCTCGCACTGATCGGAACCCGCAAGGCCCAGTGGGTTGCGCTGGTCCTCGGCAGCCTGCTTGTCGTCCTGGATACCCTCGGGGGAATCTCCGACGGGTTGCGCGACGGTTGGCACATTGCCTTTTCGGTAGTGTTTTTCATTACGTTGCCCGGCGTGTTCGCCATTGCGGCCACTTGGCGGCACATCAAAAACAAAGGAAACGGCCATGTTGATGAACAGTTCTGACTTCCCTTTGGTCTGGATGAATTTTGCGCAAGAATCCGGACATGATCACGAGAAGGACTTCGACGAACTCGAGGAAAATCTGCGCCGCGGGGAGCCCTTCGTGCTCTTGACCGATACCGCGCCTGCTGAAGACCATGAGCACTCGCCGGAAGAAAAGAAACGCACCGCGCTGTGGATGAAGAAGCACAAGCTTGAATTGCGAAGGCTGGTTCTGGCAATGATCCTGGTCGAGCCCAACTCGGCAAAACGTCTTGGTTTCAAGGCATTTGCGGTCCTTTTTGCCAAGTTCTGGGGCTACCCCCTACTGCTTGCCGCTTCGCGTGAGCAAGCAATCGAGATGGCTGGAGAACTGCTCCCAAAGGACTGAAGGCCATCCAACTGATGGCCCACGCGGGCGTCCGATCTCCCATGAAACCCTGTCGCAGCGCACTGTCGCAGCGAGCTGCCGCCCTGACCGTTGTTCGCCGGCGATACCAGCTACGGCGATGACGCCATCTTTAGCGAGATCCGCGACAGGTACGGCGCGCCCGATGTGGCGTTGATCCCCATCGGCGCCTACGCGCCGCGTTGGTTCATGGCGCCCCAGCATATCGACCCCGCCGAAGCCGTGCGCGTCTTCCAGGACACCGGCGCCCGGCATCCACTGGGAACCTTCCAACTCACCGACGAAGGCCGCGAAGCCCCGCGCTAAGCGCTACAGCCATGCTGTCTCAGCATCGCGCGCGCGTAAACCCTCTGGTCAGGCAGCGACGACGGCTACGCCTCGACCAGGCGCGCCTGCCGGTGCGGCCGGCACACATCCTGCCTGATCGTGGCACTGGCGATATGCTGTACGCCGTTCCCAGCAACCTGCGGCATGTCCCCGATCAAGTTCGGCATGTGGAGCACCATCCTGTTGCTCGGCAGCCTGCACGGCGTGCTGGGCGCGGTCTTGCTGTCGCTCGCCCCGGTCAACCGCAGCGCCAATCGCTGCCTGGCGGCCTTGCTGTTGGTGGTGGTGGCGCTGGTCACCCCGTACACGCTCGGCTACGCCGGCGTCTACGATGCCTACCCGCAGCTGACCTACGCGCCCTTCTTCTGGGAGCTGGCGATCGGCCCCTTGGTGTGGATGTACGTGCGCCAGCTGGCGCATGCGCGCCTGCCGCGCTACTGGTATTGCCATCTGCTGCCCGGGGCGCTGCAAGGCCTTTACTACAGCGTGCTGTTCACCTGGCCGCTGTCGCGCAAGTGGGCCTGGGACACACAGGTCCAGCAGCCATGGGTGCAGCCGGCGCAGGACGCGCTGGTGCTGCTGTCCCTCGCCATCTATCTGGGCCTGGCCTGGCGCCAGTACCTGGACTATCAACGCTGGCTGGAACAGCACAGCGGCGCACGCGAGGAACTGCGGCTGTCCTGGCTGCGCGGTTTCCTGGTCGCCGCCTCGCTGCTGGTGCTGCTGCGGCTGGGGTTCACCGTCACCGATCGACTGCTGCGGCCGCTGTCCTACTTCGACGAATTCCCGCGCTACCTGGGCCTGGTGCTGCTGATGTACTACCTGGGCCTGGAAGGCTGGCGGCATGCGCGCGTCGCCTATCCGCAGCGCGCATCGGCACAGGACGCGGCCGACGCCACGGCGGCGGTGCCCGAGACGGCGCAGCCCGTCGAGCCAGTGGAGTTCGTCGAGCCGGTCGAGTCGGACGCAACCGCAACACCCGGTGCAGGCACGGAAAAGGACTGGGCCGCACTGGGCCAGCGCTTCGCCGCACAGGTCGCCGCGCAAGGCTGGTGGCGCGAGCCGGAGCTAAGCCTGGGCGAACTGGCGCGGCGCCTGGGCACCAACAGCAACTACCTGTCGCGGGCGTTGAACGAAGGCCTGGGCCAGAGCTTCAGCGAGTTCCTCAACCGCCAGCGCATCGCCGAGGCGCAGGCGCTGCTGGCCGGCGACGACGATGTGCTCGCCATCGCGCTGCGCGTGGGCTTCGGCTCCAAGGCCAGCTTCAACCGCGTGTTCCGCGCCTACGTCGGCCGCACGCCCAGCGACTACCGCCGGGCGCAACGTCCCATCGCCTGAAAAACATCGCGCGCAGGCGCTTTTGAGTCGCGGCGGCGGCGGGCGTCGCGCAGGCTGGGCGCTCTTCCGAGGATCGCCCATGTCCCAGCTCCTGTTCCGCCTGTGCGCCTGGCCGCTGTGCCTGGCGCTGCTGCTGTCTGCCCCGCTTGCGCATGGCGCCATCCCAGCGCCTGCCGACCTCCCCGCCGATCCGCACGCGGACAGTCCCCTGCCCGGCGCCGGACTGGTCGCCGATGTCGAGCTGCTGCGCCAGGCCTATACCGCCCTGCACCCGGGCCTCTACCGCTACGTCGGCGAAGCGGAGATGGCCCGCCGTTTCGATGCGCTGCGCGAGCAAGTGCGCAATGGCGCCACCCTGGGCCAGGCCTACCTGGCATTTTCCCGGTTCACCGCAGGCATCCGCTGCGGCCATACCTATCCCAACTTCGCCAACCAGCCCGAGCCGATCCGGCGCGCCCTGTTCGCCCACGCGGGACTGCTGCCGTTCCAGTTCGTATGGCTGGATGGGCGCATGGTGATCACCCGCGACGGCAGCGTCCCGGCACGCCTGCCGCGCGGCACCCAGGTGCTGGTGATCGACGGTATCCCGACAAGCCGCATCCTGTCGGCCCTGATGCAGGTGGCCCGCGCCGACGGCGGCAACGACGCCAAGCGTGTCGCACAGATGCAGATACAGGGCCGCGAACGGACCGAGGCGTTTGACGTCTATCTGCTGCTGCTGTTCCCGCAGATCGCACAAAACCCACTGCTGCGCGTGCAGCTGCCCGACGAGCGAGCGCCACGCAACGTGCGCGTGCAAGGCTTCGCTCCTGCGCAACGCAGCGCGATGGCCAGCGTGCGCGAACGCGGCAGCGATGCGCCGGCATGGACCATCCGCATGCAGACCCCGCAGCTGGCGGTGCTGAGCATGCCCGACTGGGCGCTCTACGACAGCGTCTGGAACTGGCGCGACTTCCTGGATACCACCTTCGCCGATCTGGATGCGCGCCAGGTGCCGGCCCTGGTGATCGACCTGCGCGGCAACGAGGGCGGGTTGGACGAGGTCGGCAACGCGCTGCTGGCGCACCTGACGACCCAGCCTGTGCACCTGCCGCAGATCCGCCAGCTGGTGCGCTACCGGCGCGTACCCGATGCGCTCGCCCCCTATCTGAGCACCTGGGACGCCTCGTTCCGCGACTGGGGCGACGCCGCGCAGCCCTACGACGGCCGCTACTACACCCTGACCCGCTGGCAACCGGCGACGGCGAGCGCGGCGATACAGCCGCAGGCGCCGCATTACCGCGGCAAGGTGTTCGTGCTGATCGGCCCGGACAACAGCTCGGCCACCTTCAAATTCGCCGACCAACTCAAGGCCAGCGGCCTGGCGACGCTGGTGGGCCAGACCAGCGGCGGCAACCGCCGCGGCATCAACGGCAGCGCCTTCTTCTTCCTGCACCTGCCGCATTCGGGCATCGAACTGGATCTGCCGCTGGTCGGCCAGTACCCGGCCGACGCGCAACCCGATGCCGGCATCTCACCGGATGTAGCGGTCGCACCCGGCATCGCCGATATCGCCGCGGGGCGCGATGCGGAAATGGCCGCGGTACTGAAGGCATTGACTGGCATGCCGGACGCGTCGCCTTCGTCGCCGCCAGGGAACGCGCTGTAAAAGCGTTGCTGATCGGTGCGTTGCATCGGCCAACGCTGCTGCCGCCGCTTCGCGCCGCCAGCGACAGCGCCAAACGCGCAGGCCCTTGTTGCCGGCGTCTGCTGCGACACGCAGCAAGCACACGCTACGTACGCGTCACTCAACCAGGCAAAGCGGCTTCTCCCCAGGCCGCAACGTCAGCACCCGCACTCCCGTGCGCGTCACCGCCACGGTGTGCTCGAACTGCGCCGACAGCTTGCCGTCGCGGGTATGCACCGGCCATTGATCCGGTAGCGCGCGGATCGCCGCGCGGCCCTGGTTGAGCATCGGCTCGATGGTGAACACCATGCCTTCCTGCAGTTCCAGCCCGGTGCCTGCATGGCCGTAGTGCAGGATCTGCGGATCTTCATGCATCTCGCGGCCGATGCCGTGCCCGCAGTATTCCTTCACCACGCTGTAGCCGTGCTCGCGCGCATGGCGGGCGATGGCGTGGCCGATGTCGCCCAGGCGCGCACCGGGGCGCACCGCGGCGATGCCCTTCCACATCGCCTGATAGGTCGCCTGCACCAGCCGCCGCGCCGGATAGGCGACCTCGCCGACCAGGTAGGTAGTGCTGGAATCGGCGATGTAGCCGTTCTTCTCAAGCGTGATGTCCAGGTTGACGATCTGCCCGCTGCGCAGCACGTCGTCGGCCGACGGCACGCCGTGACAGACCACGTCGTCGATCGACGCGTTGAGCACGAACGGGAATCCGTACTGGCCCTTGCTGGCCGGCCGCGCGCCCAGTTCATCGACGATCATCCGTTCGACGAAGTCGTTGAGTTCCAGCGTGCTGCGGCCTTGCAGCGGCAACTGGTCCAGCGCATGGAACACCTGCGCCAGCAGCCGGCCGGACTCGGCCATCAACACAAGCTCGTCCGGCTGCTTGATCACGCCCGCCCCGATTTCAGCGCCTGCGGTTGCACCCCGGCCGCACGCAACTCGCGCGCCACCAGGTCCTGGAACGACAGTTCCGGATGCATCTCGCACAGCATGCCGATCCTGATCCAGAAGGTGGCCTGCGCATTGATCGAGCGGCTGGTGACCGTGCAGGCGCGGCGCAGCTGGTCGTGCAGGTCGTCATCGATGTTGACGATGCCCATGGGTGCACCCGGTAGCGAGAGGATGCACGGATCGTATACGTTTCGTATATGGTGGCGCAACCGCCGCCGGTGCCGCGCCTGTGCAGGTCAGACAGGCACGCGTGATCGCGCGGCAGTCCGCCGAGCCGACACCGTCACGCGAGGTCGCGGCCCAGGCAGCGCATCACAACGGGCAAAAAAAACCCCGCCGAAGCGGGGTCATGCCGTGCCGCTGCAGCGCATCAGACGCTGGACATCAGGCCGATGCTGAAGCCGGAGACCTGGCTGATCCGTCCACGCCACAGACAGCCGTTGACCGGAAACTCGCCGCCGCTGGCCACGACCCGCGCATCGGCGAGGTGCACGAAGGTGGCCGGCTTCAGATCGCTCTGCTCGTAGATGTCGCGGTAGGGCTGGAAGCGCTCCTGCAGCGGCGCGACCAACTCGTCGGGCGCCACCTCGGTGATCGACTCGGTCAGCCGCTGCATGAACTCCTTGCCGCCGATCAGCATGCCGGAGATGGTGCTGCCGCCCACCGTCAGCGTCAGCCCGATCTGCACGCCCAGGTTCGCGATCGCCACCAGATCCTGCAGCAGGTAGTCGGGGTGATGCGCCGCGGCGAGCAGCGCATCGGTATCCAGCGCCGCGGTCGATTGTTCTTCGTGTTGTGACATGTGTGTCTCTCCCTTGAGTCGCCACAGCGATCCCATGGCGCCATGAGGGTATACAGATTCGTCGGCGCGCGCAGAGACGCCGGCACGTGCCGTGGCGGAAATCCCTGCCACGATGCACCGGCCAACGTGCCGCGCGCACCGGCTCCCGGCACGGGGAAGGCTGCAACAGCGCTTGCCGCGCATTCAGACGATCGCCGTCGCTCCTGCGTGGCGTCGCCACTGCGGCCAGCGCGCGCACCGCCTGCCGGGATCGCCAGCATCGATCCAGGTGGCAACGCCCCGGCCCGCGGCCTCAGTCGACCGTCATCACGATCTTGCCCTGGATGTGCCCTTGCTCGGCGCGTGCGTGCGCTTGCCGGGCCTGGGACAGCGCGAAGGTGCTGTCGATGGCCACGCGCACCGTGCCCGCGTCCAGCAGTGCCGCGAGTTCGCCGAGTTGCGCGCCGCTGGAGCGCACCTGGGTGGTGGACACCGTCACGCCCCGCGCCGCCGCTTCGGCGTGCCCATCGAAGCCGAGCGGGAAGATCGGGAACAGCGCGCCGCCTCGCTTGAGCGTGCGCAGGAACCTGCCGGCGCCGGGGCCGCCGACGGCATCCACCACCAGGTCCACGTCGCGCAGCACCTCCTCGGGCGCGGCCTTGGTGTAGTCGACGAAACTCTCGGCCCCCAGCGCACGCACAAAGGCCTCCTGCTTGCCGGAGGCCACAGCGATCACGCGCGCACCCTGCCACCTGGCCAGCTGCAGCGCGAAATGGCCGACGCCACCGGCCGCCCCATTGACCACCACGGTCTTGCCCTGCAACGGCACCGGCACATGCGGCATGGGCTGCAGCGGATTGGCCACGGCGTGGCCCTGCGCGATCAGGAACTGCCACGCCGTCAGCAACGACATCGGCGCGCCCGCGGCGTGCACGTGGTCGATCCCGGCCGGCTTGCGCGCCACCTCGGTGGCGGGCGCGGTGACGTACTGCGCATACGCCTGGCTGCCGCCGGCCAATCCGTCCGGAAAGCGCACCATCGCGTAGACCGCGTCGCCGCGCGACAGCCCGTCCACATCCTCCGCCACCGCCTCGATCACCCCCGACACGTCCGTGCCCAGGATCAGCGGAAAGGTCACCGACGGGCGCCATTCCGGAGGCAGGCGGCTGTAGCCCTCCCGCAGGTACAGGTCCGGCGGGTTCAAGCCGATGGCGTGAACCCGGATGAGTACCTCACCCTGCCGCACCACGGGCAGAGGCGCGCCCTCGTAATGGAGCACCTCAGGGCCGCCGAACGCCTGCTGGCGGACCACTTTCATCATGGGCCGTGTGTCGTCGGAGCTGTGCATGGCGTATCCTGATCGGAACAGTGCTCCGAATATACGGAGCACTGTTCCACATGTAAAGGACAGCATGCGCGCCGACGCTCAAAAGAACTACCAACGCCTGCTGGACGTGGCCCGCGAGGCCCTGGCCGAAACCGGCGCGGACGCCTCGCTGCGGGACATCGCCCGCCGCGCCGAAGTTGGCCTGGGCACCCTGTACCGCCACTTCCCCACCCGTGAAGCCTTGCTCGAAGCGCTGCTGCGCAGCGGCTTCGAGGACCTGGCGGCGAAGGCCGACGCCTTGCGCAGCGCACAAGACTCGGACCAGGCCCTGGTGGCCTGGCTGCAGGAGATCATTGCCTTCACCCATCGCCAGCGCGGCGTCATCGCCCCGATGATGTCCGCCATCGAAGACGCATCGTCAGCGCTGCACACGTCCTGCGTGCGGCTCCGCGCCGCGGGCGCCGCGCTGCTGGCCCGCGCGCAGGCGGAAGGCAAGGCGCGCGCCGACATGGACGGCGACGAACTGTTCGACCTGATCGCGGCGCTGGCCTGGCTACGGGAACAACCGTCGCATGCCAAGCGCTCCGAGCGCCTCTTCGAACTCGTGACCGGGGCGGTCCTTGCGCAGCCCGCACCGCGTGCGAAGAAAACGCCTGCGCGGAAGCGGTAAGCCGCGCCGAATGCCTACTCCCTGCCCTCGGCTTGCCCAGAGAACGACGGCTCGCCGAGCGCAGCGCCGCGGCCGCCTGCGCGCGCGTACTGCGTCGGCGGCTGCCCGACGTGGCGGGCGAACGCGACGCTGGAAGTGCTCGCGGAGTTGTAGCCGACAAGCTCGGCGACAGCGGCGATGCCGAACTCGTTGCGGCGCAGCAGCTCCTTGGCCAAGGCCATGCGCCAGGCGAGCAGGTATTCCATCGGCGCCACGCCCACCGTGCGGCCGAAGCGCTCGAAGACCGCCGAGCGCGACAACGCGGCTTCCTTGGCCAAGGCTGCCACCGTCCACGCGCGTGTGGGCTGCGATCACCGAGGGACTCGGGGCCGAGCACCTCCTTGAAATTTCTTGCTGGCGGGGTGTGAGATTCCGTGCGCTGGCGCGAATCATGGTTCCGAGGGGCGCGAAGATCGCGTAGGTGAACCAATGGATACCATCACAACCACCATGACCGCGAACGACGCCAAAGACGCCAGAGACGCCTTCAGCGCGCTGCTGCAGCGCCATTCCGGCATCGTGTTCAAGGTTGCCGGCAGCTATGCGCGCGGCGCCCAGGACCGCGCCGATCTGGCCCAGGAAATCGCGGCACAGCTCTGGCATGCCTGGCCGCAGTACGACCCGGCGCGCAGGGTCAGCACCTGGATGTACCGGATCGCGCTGAACGTGGCGATCAGCCACCTGCGCAACCGCGAACTGCGGCAGCGGCACGATGCGATGCCGCTGGACGAAACCCTGCACGACGTGGCCGACAGCAACGTCGCAGACCCGGAGAACGAACAGCGGCTTCGCCTGCTAAAGGACTTCATCGCCCGCCAGCCGCCGCTTGATCGCGCGCTGTTGCTGCTCTACCTCGAAGACCGCCCGCAACGCGAGATCGCCCAGATCCTCGGCATCACCGAAAGCAATGTCTCCACCAAGATCGGACGCCTGAAACAGCGCATCCGCGACGAATTTCGATAGACCCGACATGGAGACCACGATGGAACTCGATAACCTTAAATCCGCCTGGCAATCGCTGGACAGCCGGTTGCAACTGGACAACACACTGAAACTTCACGAACTGCGCGAGCGCAAACTGGACAGGACGCGCGGCAGCCTGCGTCCGCTGTTCTGGGGACAAATCGTGCAGATGCTGTTCGGCGTTCTCTTCATCCTGCTCGCTTCGCTGCTGTGGATGAGCCAGCCGGCGCACGCCTCGTCCATCGTCGCCGGCGTCTTGGTGCAGGCGTATGGCGTACTGACGATCGTCGCCGCGGGCGTGGTGCTGGGGCAGATCGGCAACATCGACTATTCGCAACCGGTGCTCGGTATCCAGAAGCAGTTGCTGCGCGCACGCATGCTGTACATCCGCAGCGGCATGGTCGCCGGTCTGCCGTGGTGGTTTCTGTGGATCGCGGTTCTGCAGACCTTGGCTGGCCTGAGCGATGCCGATTTGCTGGCCAAGGCCCCAGCGCTGGTGTGGAGCGGCTACGGCATCGGCGTCGCCGGCCTGCTGGCGACCTGGTGGTTCCACCGCTGGGCACGCCGCCCGCAACGCGCCGAGTTCGGCCGGAAGATGGACGATTCCTTAAGCGGCGGCAGCCTGCGCCGAGCGCTGGCGCAACTGGACGAACTACAACGCTTCGAGCGCGAATGAGGGAGAAGCTGGGGTCAAAGGACATCTCACACTACATAGGTTTTTGACCTTGCTCATTGGGAACTGATGCGAGCAAGCGCAATCTGAGCCACCCCTGATAACTCGGACACCTGAAAGCGAGGACAATCCTCGCACGGAGGTGTTCGATGCAGAAGCGGCAGCGGTTCACGGCGGAGTTCAAGCGGGAAGCAGTGCGATTGCTCAAGGCGGGGGATCGGCCAGCGGCCGTGATCGCGCGGGAGTTAGGCATCCCGCGCAACCGGCTCTACAAGTGGGCCACGGACCTCGATGCGAAAGGCGCGGGCGCCTTTGGCGGCAGTGGCCGACCTAAGTCCAACCCGGATGAACTGACCAAGCTGCAGCGCGAGAACGAGCGTCTGCGGCAAGAGAACGAGATCCTAAAAAAAGCGGCGGCGTACTTTGCGCGAGAACTATCGTGAAGTACGCCTGGATCCGAGACCAGCAGGGTTACCGTGTACGTTGGCTTTGCCATGCGCTGGGCGTGTCGCCCAGTGGTTACTACGCATGGTGCGCTCGCCGTCCGGGGCCGCGCGCGCAGGAGAATGCTCGGCTATTGCAGCGGATCGAGCAGTTGCACGTACAAACCCGCGAGGCGTATGGCAGCGAGCGCCTGTGGCGCGCGTTGCGCCAGCAAGGTGAGACCTGCGGCCGGCATCGGGTGCGGCGCCTGCGGCAGGCACATGCGATCAGCACCAAACGGCGGCAACGCTACCTGCGCACGCGCAGCACCTATCAGCGTGTGGCGGTGGCGCCTAACCGGCTGGCATGGCCGTTCGTCAGTCCAGGACCAGATCGGGTGTGGGTGGCGGACATCACCTTCGTCCCGACTCGGATGGGCTGGTTGTACTTGGCGGCGGTGCTGGACATGCACAGTCGGCAGATCGCGGGCTGGGCGATGGGCGAGCGGGCCGACCAGGCGTTGGCCAGCGCTGCACTGGCCATGGCCGTGCACCGCCGACGGCCAGCGCAGGGTGCAATCCACCATAGCGACCAGGGCACGCAATACACCAGCGGTGCATATCAGCGGCAGTTGCAGGAAGCTGGGCTGGTCGCGAGCATGAGCCGCAAGGGCATGCCTTACGACAATGCGGTGATGGAGAGCTTCTTCAGTTCGCTCAAGCAGGAACTGACGCACCACGAGCGCTTCGCCAGTCTCGACGAAGCGCGCGGGAAAGTGTTCGAGTACATCGAAGTGTTCTACAACCGGCAGCGGCTGCACAGTGCGCTGGGCTACCGCTCGCCGGCCGAGTTCGAGAAGATGGCGGTTGTTCCCTAATTAACCTGTCCGAGAAATCGGGGGTGGCTCAATCTGACCCCTTGTTTTTGCACGGCAGTGGGCGGCGGAGGCAGTCAAGCCGGCGCCCGCGCCAGGTGCGTCCGCATGATGCATTTGGCGATTCCGGATGCGCACTTTGCCACCCACTTGCGCGCAGAAGCCGCATCCGGACTGCAACCGTCCGCTGGCGGTTTCTCGCCAGCTACGCGGCCATCCCTTCGAGCGCGGCGGCAGCCTGCTCGAGTCCGCCCAGGATGGCGTCGGCAACGCGCGGCGAGAAGTCCTGCGGCAGATCCGCGCGCGCTTCGGCGATAGCGGCCGGTGTACGTGCCAGGATCTCTTCGATGACCGGCTCGGCCGTCGACGCATAGCCCACCCGCTGCGCCGTGCTGCTGAAATGCCTGCGCTGGATGCTGTGCATCGCGTAATGCTTGTTCCTGCCGAGCAACGCCATGGCCAACGTGATGTCGTAGGGCGACCATTGATGGGGACCGTCGCCCAATACCGGATAGGCCGACATCACGTCATACAGCCGAGTCAACTGGAAGCGGCCACGCGGCAGAAGCTGGATACTGAAATTCTTGGCATGACCATCGGGCGCGCGCAGCAACCAGAACAACACCTGCGCAGCCAGCACCGTCTTCATGTCGGCCTCGGGGTCGACCGACTGGCGCAACGTGCCGAACAAGGCCTTGAGCCCTGGACCGCCCTCATTCTCGTACTTGCGCAGCGGCGAGCAGCCCTCGACCTGGCAGAAGTCTTCCTGCGGCAGGCGCATGAGCCACTGCCCATTGGGCGCCAGGCGCCGGTCGAAGCGCTCCACCACCAGCACGCGCTGCTGGCCGAAGCGGGCGATGCGCGCATCGGCCACGTTCAAGCCATAGGCCTTCAACAGCCGCAGGCACAGCCATTCGTTGTCGACCGAGGTGCTGAAATCCGCCCGCCGCCCGCCCACCAGGCCCATCGGCAGCTTGAAGATGTGGCTGGTCGGCGTGGCGCCGCGCGGTGAGTGCCATTGACCGCCCCACCACAGGAAGGCCGTCTTCTCCTGCGCACCGGCCAGGGAGATGCGGAAGTCCGCATCCGGGTCGCGGTGCGCGGCGAAGGCATGCGGCGAGACCGTCTCGATCAGGTGCCGTTCGATGTCCTCTTCGGATAGGGGCACGCCATCGATGCGTTCGACATCCTGCGGTACCTCGTCCTCGCCCAGGATCTGCACGGCCCCCACGCAATCGCGCCCGACTGCGCTCAGCAGATCGAAGGGATCGGTGGATGGCGACCTGAAGCGCTGCGCCACGCGCCGGCGGATCGCATCGCTGTCGGGCAGCAGGTTGTCGAAGTAGTTGAAGACCTTCTCGCCCTTGAGCGGCTGGTTCTGCAGGTTGAACGGCAGCGATAGCGACAGCGGCCGGCCAACGTCGGCACCCAGCCAGTCCGTGTCGTAGTGCAGCTCCATGTCCCCGCGTGTCGGCATCGTCCAGCGCGCGACGCGGACGCCGTTGGTCCAGATGGACAGGCTGCGGCTGTGGGATCGGCGCCCCATGTCACCACTCCACAGGCGCGCTGGAGCGCGCGCCAGCGTCGCCGCGGGTGCCAATGGTCAACTCCAACCCCAGCGCCGCGCACCAGGCCAGGAGTTGCTCCACGCTCAACGCATGGGCGTTCAGTTCCAGATGGGAGACGCGCGATTGGCTCAAGCCAAGACGGCTAGCCAGCGCCGACTGGGTCAGGCCTTTGGCCTTGCGCGCGGCCTGCAGCGTCGCGCCTAGCTGCGTCGCGGTGACCAGAACGTGGCGTATCGACATTGGGCTGCACCCGTAATCCAGCTAAACGCAAAATACCTGTAAAACAAATAAGCGTCAAATAGCTGATATTCAAGTTAGCACACATACTGCGCATGGCCGCGCCTGATCGCCGTGCGCCGAAGCGGAGGCGGGGCGTCGGCTGGGCGACACGAAGAGCAGCTACTCCATGTCCTCAACTCGATCGGAGACCGCTGCTTGGCTGCGCGCACTGCCGCGGCCGCTTGCGCGCGCGTACTGCGTCGGCGGCTGTCCGACGTGGCGCGCGAACGCGACGCTGAAGGTGCTCGCGGAGCTGTAGCCGACGCGCTCGGCGATCTCGGCGATGCCGAACTCGGTGCGGCGCAGCAGGTCCTTGGCCAATGCCATGCGCCAGGCCAGCAGGTATTCCATCGGCGTCATGCCCACGGTGCGGCCGAAGCGCTCGAAGAACGCCGAGCGCGACAACGCGGCTTCCTTCGCCAGCGCCACCACCGTCCATGCGTGCGTGGGCTGTTCGTGCATCGCGCGGATTGCCGCGGCAAGGCGCGCATCGGCCAGCCCGCGCGCCAGGCCCGGCGACGCCGCTGTGCCGGCGGCCGAGCGCAGGGCTTCGATGAGCAGCACTTCCAGCAGCCGCGCGAGCACGACCTCGCGTGCGGGCCGCGCCTCGCGCGACTCCTCGCTCACCAGCTGCACCAGCGTGGCGAGTCGTTGCTCGCCGCGCACGCAGACCAGTTGCGGCAGCAACGAAACCAGCAGCGCCGCATCCGGCGAGCCGAAGCTGCAGTGGCCGGCGAGGATGCGCAGGTCGGTCGGACCCTCTTGCGCGCCGATCCGGAACAACCCCGGCCCTAGCGCAGTCGGCACGGTCTCGACCGTGCCCTCGTGCGGCGCAAGGCTGGACATCGTGACCTCGTAAGCCGCCGGGACGAGGACGAAATCGCCCGCCTGCAGCACGATCGGCTCGCCGCCATCGAGCGCCAGCCGGCAGCCGCCCTCCAGCACGGCGCAGTAGAAGGGCTGGCCGGCGTCCGAGCGCCGGATGCGCCAGGGACCTGCGCCGACCACATGCTTGGAGAACCGGGCGGTCGGCTGCAGCAGCGTGACCACCTCGGCAAGAGGATCCACCATCGCTGGACGCTCGCAAACGAATCAAGGACTCTGAATCGTAGCGAGTACGGCGGCGGCAATCTATCGTCGCTGCATCGTCCACCCATCGAAGGAATCCCCTTGAAGACCGTCCTGATCACCGGCTGCTCCTCCGGCTTCGGCCTGGAAACCGCACGCCACTTCCTCGCCCGCGATTGGCGCGTGCTCGCCACGATGCGCACGCCCCAAGACGACCTGCTGCCGCCCTCGGAGCAGGTGCGCGTGCTGCCGTTGGACGTCACCGACGCACAGAGCATCCGCGCCGCCGTCGCGGCCGCCGGCCCGATCGACGTGCTGGTCAACAACGCCGGCTTCGGCGCGCCCGCGCCGTTCGAGTTGACGGACATGGAGACCGTGCGCGCCCTGTTCGAAACCAACACCTTCGGCACCATGGCGGTCACGCAAGCGGTGTTGCCGCAGATGCGCGCGCGCGGTGCCGGCGTCATTGTGAACGTCACCTCCAGCGTCACCTACAAACCGCTGCCGCTGGTCGGCATCTACCGGGCGGCCAAGGCGGCCGTGAATGCGTTCTCCGAATCGCTGGCGAGCGAACTGGAGCCGTTCGGCGTGCGCGTGCGCATCGTGCTGCCCGGATCTTCCGGCGAGACACGTTTTCGCGACACCGCCCGCACCCGCCTGCGCGGCATGGACGATGCGGTCTATGGCGACTTCATGCGCCGCACCATCGCGCGGATGGCCGAATCCACCGGCCCGGGGACGCGCATGCAGGATGTCGCCGACGCCGTATGGCGCGCGGCGACCGATGTGTCGACACCGATGTACCTGCCGGCCGGAGCGGATGCCCTGCAGTGGGCGGCAGAGGCACGCTGAGCCGGCGGCCGCCGGGCGCGCGCGCACGACGCGCCTGGCGGTTCCGGCATTTGCTGGAAACCTGCAACGGTGTCGTCGACATGCTGCAGGTAGTCAACGACATTGCTGGAGGCAAAGGATCTGTCGGGTCGGCAGGGAGCGGGGAACGCCTGCTGCGCCTCACAGTGCCCCCGGCACCTGCCACACCAGGGCCAGGCGGCTACAGCGCCGCAGTGGCGCCGCGCCGCGTCTTCGCCGCCGGCGGCGCCGCACGCTCGGCCGTGATCAACAGAGCCCCATTGGCCATCGTGATGCGCACCTTGCCGCCCACCGCGAAGCCGAGGCCTTCCAGCCACAGGCCATGCAAGCGCAGGCTGGGCACCTGCCGCCCGACCCGCATGCCATTGCGATCCACATCGTAGTAGCGATAGCCGATGGTGCATTGCCTCGGCCGGCGCGGGACCGAGCGCCTGGGCGCGGTGACCTCGTTGGGCTCGGCACACGCAGGCAGCGCCGCGGCTGAGCCAGGCGGCGGTAGCAGTGGTTCGTCGGCAATGGCCGCGATGGGGTCTGGCGATTCGACCCTGAGCCAGCATGGGGGCGCCTCAACGGCGCGGCGGGTGGACGCGGACTTCGAACGGACGGAAGCGTTACGGGGCATGACGTTCTCCTTTTGAGTAGGAGTCCGCCATCGCGAGACCAATCGGGGTGGCGGACGGTGCGGGTTGGTCTACCGGTCAAAAGGCAACCCGGCGGGCCCGAAGGCCCCCACGCACCGCCCGCCATTGAAGAGCGAACAGCCCCGACGCAATGTCGAGGCAACAAAAAAGCGCCTGACATCGACGAGGGGCGCTGGTGCGCCATTTGATTTCGGGAGACCAATCCCGGCTGCGGAATTTGCCGCAGCAGGCAGATATTTAGCTCTACCAACAGCGGTTGTCAACGTCAAAAAACGGATGCCTGTAGACATCTGCGGAAGATGCTTCCGGTGCAGATTGAGTCAACCTGAGCCACCCCCCTGTTTTTCGAGCGCTGATACATTGCACGCGTCTAGAAAGGGTTCTTCGCAGCTTCAATCTGCTTGCTGCGCTCCGCCTGGAATGCCCGCCTCCGCTTCTTCGCTAGGTCGAGATGCGCCCTGAAAACAGCAATGTCTTCCAGAAGTACGACGGGGTCTGGGATTGGTAGTTGCCTTGCAGCATTTGTGTCGTGGGCATCCGTGACTTCGCAACAGCGCGCATATATCTCAGACACACGATCCCATTCCTCCTGAGGATGACCTATCACAGCACCGAAACTTCCGACCGAAACTTCGTCTGTGAACGGGCGAACGGTGTTGTTCAAGAACACCTCCCGGACCGCCCGCTCGATGGTTCCACGGAGTTTGGTATAGCCGACCTTTACAGCTTCCTTAGTCGCCTCGTCCATGTAGTCGCCAGCATAGGTGGTGAGGGGCTTAACCGATGCCTCCAGGTCGTTGAGCCGCGCATCGGCGTTCATCGTCTCCCACGTCAGCCCATCGCTGACAAAGCCAGGACCTTCGCCGGTCCAAGCAATCGTGCGGTAAGCGACGGTCTGAGCATGGTCACCGATCGCTCGGCTCAGCTCGGTGAGGAAAACAGCGTCATGGGTGAAGATGACGACCGGGCGCTCGGACGCCAAAGCGACGATGCGATCCGCGATGTGCCGGCGATGATGATGATCGAAAGAAGTCGAAGGGTCATCGAACACCACCGTCGAATGGTGACCCTGCAAGCGAACTTCAGCCAAGAAGAGAGCGAGCGACATTGCTCGCTGCTCGCCCTCTGAGAGAACTAGCCCGGGAGCGTCATTGCAGTCCTTGACCCTCAACGTGACCATGGTCTGACCAACGTCAGTGCGGCCTCGGATGTCAGGAAGTACCTTTCTCCGATAGCCCAGGGCGGTAAGCTCTTCGGTCATGACCTTGGCGAGCTCGGCAGTGACATACGCGTTGGCGAGCTCAGTCATCTTCACCGAGACCTTACGAGGGGCGAGTGCAGCGTGCACCGTGGTCAAGTTGTGGTGAAGTTTTGCATCGCAAATGTGCTGTTCTACCTGAGCGAGGCGCTGGGCGAGTCTTTGTCGAGCGACGAGAGCCACTTTTTCGCCGTCCAGCGTCCGCTTTGCCTCCGGATTAAGCGACGCACGCAGCTCTTTAGCGTGCGTCCGCAGAGCCTCCGCTTTGCTGCGCAGGCGAACATCGAGTGCTTCCCCTTCCGGAAGCGGAGGCCGTTCGGTTGACCACTCATTCGTTCCAACACACGTCTCTACCCAAAGCCTACGCTTGGCCCAGGCTTCAACGGCTTGGGTTACAAACACGCGCAGTTCTGGGGCGACGGTTTCGAGTTCGGTCAGTGTAGGGGTGTCTAGCGGAGCCAAGTTGGCGTCTGCTATCGCCATCATAGTCTCCTTCATCCGCGCGGCAGTCGCATCGGCTTCTGTCGATGCCGCGTCGGCAATGAAGGCGGCAAAGCGGGTCAGCCGGTCCTTGGCTGATTCGTCCAGCGGAGTCTGGCAGAGGACGCAACGAGCTCCTTCTTCGACATTGGGATGAGGATGTGCGGGATAAGCATGACCCGTGGAGAAGGCCTCAGCAGCTTTGAAGAGCTTCTTCCACGCATCGTTGCCTGTTCCTTCGAGCAAATCGACGTCAGCATCGTCCTCTTTCATATGAAGCCGATCCTGAGCCAGCTTCCACGCATCAGCGGCGGCGCTGGCATTCGCCTGACGCTGTCGAACCTCATCCAGCGCCCTGTCGGCCACATATCTCTGGCCTTTTTGCGCACTGGCGGCAGCGGCGTCGAGCCGCTCTGCCAAGCGTTCGGCGGCTCGTGCATCGGGTTCCGGATTCATGCTGCCGAGGATCTTTTCGAGTTCTCCGATCCTGGCACTTTCCTCAGCAGTGACGGTCGCTAGGACGCGCAGACGAGCGACGTCGGTATCCTTATCTAGGCGACCAAGGATCTCGCCGACGTCATGCTGCCCATGAAGATCAGTGAACGCAGCCGCATTAAGCCGGATCTGATTCCTCTCCTGCTCGATCGTGGCCTGCATCGTTTTCTGGGCGTCTGCCAAGCGATTGAGGTAGGGCAAGCCATATGGCTGATAATCGCTGACGCCTTCCTTGGCTACGTAGTCTGACCCGCAGGCGCTGTCATAGACAGCCACGTTACTCAGCGCACGGACGGCGACAGCACCCTGACGCCAAGAACTCGTCGTTGCCGCGCCGCCGTTTATGGCATAGGTAATGTCGGCCGACGGAGTCGGCCTCGGTTCGACTGCAGCGAACACGTCTGGGAGCACCGCTAGCTTGGTTCGCGCTCGACAAGCGTTTTTCAGAACTCGGGCATATCCAGACTTCCCGGCACCGTTCTCTCCGAACAGCACCGTCAGTTTGTCGGAAGCCAGATCGACGCCGTGGCCGGCCGGAAGCCGGTTCACGTGCTGGAGGTTGCCGATGCGAAGGAGATGCACGTTCGACCTAGCGCCGGCGGTCGGAATGTGTTCCGCACTCAACACAATGGGTTGAACCGGAGCTGCTCCACCAGCGCCATGTTCCTCCTTGACCATGGAGAGAACCTCTCCGAGGTCATCCGGGGCCATCGTGCGATTCGCAAACAGCCGCCGGAGCGCATCTCTCTGCCATGCAGGCAACCCCTCGGACCACGTCAAAATGTCATCTAAGAGAGCCATGTCAGGTTTTCCCTCCGCACCTGGCGCATATCTCCGGCAAAGCCGTTTCCGCTGCATAGCGCATCGTCCCACCCCGGATTTCCCTTGGTGCCGTGAAGTCTACTACTGGCCGCCAGGCGGCTTGGGAGTAACACCCCGACGCCGTCAACCCATAGTGTGTTCGAAACAAGACATGGCAAATGCGCCCACATAGCTTCCCCCATGCTCAGCCGGGACGCATGCATTAGAAAGCGCCGTGCCAAACGGCCGCCGACCACTGATAGGGCGAGGGCACGAATAGACGGGGTCAGGTTGACTTCTAACCTCGCTTTTTTCCATAGCGGACAATTTTCAATTGCCCTTACGCATAAGCTCGTGGGCGATCATGGCAACGGCTCCCAAGCATTGACGACGGGAACTCCCGTGGGCTCGAAGTCAGAAACGTTGCGCGTTACAACCGCCATGCCATGCACCAGCGCCGTCGCCGCGATAAGCGCGTCGCGCTCGCCTCGCTTGTCGGGTACATGCAGCCGGGCGCAGCGTTGCGCCACAGCGGTATCGATCGGCAATGTACGCCCGGAGAACTCGGGCAGTACGTGCTGCTCTAGCCACGAGCGCAGCATGGCGCCCTGGGTAGCGTCCTTGCATTCGATTGACAGAACGCCAAGCTCCAGCTCCATGACGGTGATGGCCGAGATGAAGAGATCGGCGGCATCAACGCTTTCCGCCCATGCCGCCACATTCGCATCCGCCCTGCCGTCCGTCGGCCACGCCGCCTGATTGTAGCCCTTGTGCGGGCAGGTGGCGCTGCATGCCAGCCCACATAGTCGAGGTCCGTTCGGCTTGCTCCGGAGCGGAGCCTTTCGAGACTGTCCGGCACCGCCGGATCCCCAATTGGCCCGTTGTTGACCTCCGAACCGACTCGTTTGCCTTTTTTGGTCGCCCCAGCAAAGCAGGAGACTTGCACCGTGGTCTCACCTGCAGGTGGCCCCTACAGGCGCGGGAAGTACGTGACTCTTCCAGCCTTCGTCGTTTGGCCCTCTGTGCTCCCTTAGGTCAACACCCGTTCCTTGGGCCACAAGGCCCGGATCGGAGTCGGGGAGAAAAGAAACCCTTCAATGGCAGCTCCTTTGACTCCCCCGAGTGGGAGACAAGCTGAGCATACGCCTGCTGATGCCGGATTCAAGGGCGCGTTGAGGTGTATTTTCGCAGAAACAAGAAGGGCTTCGCCAATGACGCTGCATACCTACACCACTTATTGTTGCACCTGCGGCCAAATCGGCGCTGTGCACACGTCCGAAAACGATCAGCCGTACTCTCAGAACTGGGAGCGCACCCGGCTGGAGAACCTTGGGGGCAGCGAGACATCGCCCCGCTGCATTGCCTGCAAGGCCCCCTTAGACGACTCCCACATCATCCCCGGCAAACCAGGAGACTACACGTAAGGAACGGGACTCAGCTGCTTTGCCCTGACCGGAATGCGTGCGAACTTCTGGATCTCGTTGCAACAAAGAACGGGGTCAGGGTCACTTCTGCAGCTGCAAGGCTCTTTGCGGCCCAAGCCAACTGGCTGCAGAATAGTTGGAGATAAGCCGCCATTTCCTCACCCCGAAAGTTTGCTATGTCACAACTGCACATAGACAACCACTACGTCCCACAGCTGTATTTGAAGCAGTGGGCGATCAATGGGCGGATCCCTACATACAGCCTACTGGTGGCTCATCACAACGCTCCTCTCTGGAAGTCACGTTCCCCTAAGGGACTCGCTTATCACCGGAACCTTTACACGAATATCGTGAATGGAGCCGAGAACGACGAGCTCGAACGGTGGCTGGACAGCGAGTTTGAAGCACCAGCGGAACGTCCATTGGCTCTCGCGACTCATGACTGCAGGCTGGAGCCCGATGACTGGCACAAGTTGGTGCGCTTCGCTGTCGCGCAAGACGTTAGAACTCCCGCGCGCCTGCGGGAATTCATGCGACGCCAGGCCGAGCAGCTTCCGGCCATGCTAGATAGCGCTGTAAAGCGCGTGGCTGACAAGCTAATCAGTGAAGACGCAGCAGTTCACTCAGTGCATGGGATAGAAGCGACCGGCTTCCCACTTAAGGTCTCCATCGAAGCATCTGAAGATCAAGAGTCAGGCATCTTGCGCGCGGAAGCAATAATTGGAAGGTCGTTATGGCATTGGTCGATCCGGCGCCTACTGACGGGCACCATCGCAAAGGTTCCGGCGAGGGGGTGGTCTATCGTCAAACCCGCACGGGGCTACCTCTGGCCTTCGTCGGACAGTCCACTGATAAGGCTGAACTACTGGAACGAGAACAACTACAATTTTGAGGGCGGCTGGAACGCACCTCTAGGCGACGTCCTGCTGCCGCTCTCTCCAACTCATCTACTCCATAGATGCGCTGGTGTTCGACCCAAGACCCCGGGCACTAGACTAGACGTCGCCACAACTCGGCAGATCATCAGGATCATCATTGAACATGCGGACCGCTACGTCTTCGCACAGCAAGAGTTCGACATTGAGAGTATCCGTAAGCGGACCGTAGATGCGCAGCTACTGAAGGAGGAACGAATGGCCTGGGAAAGCTGGAATTCAGACCAGGCGCGAGCAGAGCACGGCTACAGTTTTGGTTGACATCTTCGGGGCAAAAATAGCAGGGCCAAATTCACTCTAGCGTCGACCCCGCTACCGCCCCGCAAAATAGCGTGTCGGCGACTGCCCCAGCGCCTTCTTGAACATCGTGATAAACGCGGCGACCGATTCGTAGCCCAGGCTTTCGGACACGCGCTGGACCGGGGCTCCGCCGGCCAGTCGCGGATGCGATGAGCAGATGCAGCTGTTGCCGCCATCGACCGAAGGACAGGCCGGTTTCGCGGGCGATCAGGCGCATCAGCGTGCGTGGCCAGCGTCGGCCAGCGCCCGCACCGCCGGCCCGGATGCGATTCAAAAAAAGCTACCGACGAATATCAGCACGAAATCGCTCGGCTCGATGAAAATCCATATAGCGTCGCTGTATTTCTGATAAAGCGATTCTCAGTGGTGCCGGAAGCCCGAGTTCTGCAGCGCTATCAACCCCTATCTCCTCACTTAGCAACATTCCTCCATCGTCAGTGAAGCTAATAAGGCCGGTGTCGAACATGGCATCCAGGTTCGCAGTCAGCAGCAATCCGTTTGATGAATCCAACCGCTCACTATCGTTGCTTCGTCGCCATGGCTTCACGTGCGATGCTCGCAGCACCGCCAGCTCTTTACATCCCGTCACCGCACATCGGCCGTCCCATGCTTTGATCAATGCGGCCCTAAAAGACCCTTGTCCAACGCGCGCCTGGATCAACGCATCGCGTGTAGTGCTAGGAATGTCCGTTCGCGTGACCTCGGCAATCAAATCTTCAAGAAGCTCGTCTGATCGCTGATTGGAAGAGGCGACTTCGTTCTCAGGCGTCACCTCGGCGATTACAGTGGGGCCGCCATGACCTCGCTCGACTGAATCGAGCTCGCGATCTACATCACCCAAGCCTCTGCGAAGAACGCACTCTCCCGTCATCCAATCGTAGTGGGTCAGCCTCCATGGAACTGGATCAAGCTCGCGGAAATCAGGCTTTGAAGGGTCTCCTTCTTTCTTCGCCGCCTTCTTCCGCTCGCTCTCCTCTACGAGTGCTACGCGGATAGGAACTTTCAGCCTCCATGCATCCTGAAGTAGCTCGTCGACTCTTCGTGCGCGGCCCGCCTTGGGCCCACCATCCGACTCGATTTGCTTAATGTAGTCTCTGAAGTTCCACCGCTGAAGAACACCGTCCGCGTCCAGCCCACAGTCGTCGTACCACAAGCAAAGCAGTATCCGATTGCGATCATCACTAGCAAAGCCCCACTGGTAGCAAAAGCTCGGGTTTGCGGGCCCACTAGCCTTCCAGGCGGTCACGTCAATACCGACTGCCTCTACGAGGTCCATGATTCGATCTTTCTTAGAAGGCTTAAGGGATCTGAGCAGTTCCATTGCTTTTTCCAGTGAAGGTGGAAGCACTTCTTATCATTGCTTGAGCGGCGGCGCCATGGCCAAAGTTATTGATAGAGAAAAACCCCGTGACTCACCCAGGATTTCCTAGATATTTCAAGGCCATGGAAAATGGCTATTCGGAGGTGTCCATGAGCAGGAAGCGGTATACGGATGAGTTCAAGGTAGAGGCAGCCCGTCAGGTGAATGATCGCGGGTTCAAAGTGGCAGAGGTCGCCGAGCACAGCCGAAAGACTCACCTCTCCTCCCGCCCACCAGAAGATCGACCCCGCGACCGCACCGCAAAATAGCGTGTCGGCGACAGCCCCAGCGCCTTCTTGAACATCGTGATGAACGCGGTGACCGATTCGTAGCCCAGGCTTTCGGACACGCGCTGGACCGGGGCGCCGCCGGCCAGGTCGCGGATGGCGATGAGCAGGTGCAGCTGTTGCCGCCAGCGGCCGAAGGACAGGCCGGTTTCCCGGGCGATCAGGCGCGTCAGCGTGCGCTCGCCCAGCGCCAGGCGTTTGGCCCAGTCGGTGATGGTGCTGCGGTCCGCCGGATGCGCGGCCAGCGCGTCGGCCAGCGCCCGTACTTTCGGGTGGTGGCTGACCGGCAGGTACAGGCGTTCCGCCGGCATCTGCACCAGTTCGTCCAGCAGCACGCGCGCGAGCCGGTCGGTGTGCCCGTCGCGCGGCTCGTCGGGCGGTGCATCGGCCAGGTGCAGGATCATCTCCCGCACCATCGGCGAGATGGACAGGGTCACGCAGTGCTGCGGCAAGTCCACGAGGCCGGGCTCGACGAACAGGTAGCACAGGCGCGCATTGGCGGTGGCGCGGTTGCTGTGCGGCATGCCGCCGGGAATCCACACGCCGCACTGCGGCGGCACGATCCACAGGGCGCGTTCGACCTGGCAGGTCACGGCGCCGTGCAGGGCGAGGATCAACTGCCCCTTGCGGTGTTCGTGCACCGGGATCTCGGCATCGTGGTCGGCCACCTGCAAGCGGCTGGCAACCGCTGGCCGGTCCGTCGCGTCCGGGTCCAGATCGAAGCCGGGGAGCGCTACGCGCGTCATGTCAGGTTGACCGGATTTAGCGAAACGTTGTCATTGTAGCGAAATTCGGCGAGCGGGCCGCTGCCTACGATGTGCCCATGCACACGCCGGCCCCCTCCCCTTTCCGCTCCTTCCTCGCGCGGCCGCGCGCGCTGCTGGCGGCGCCCGCGCTGCAGGCCGATCGGGAGGCCGCGCTGTTCTCGCTCAAATGCCTGGCCGCCGCGCTGCTCGGGCTGTACCTGTCGTTGCGGATCGGCCTGACGCGTCCGTTCTGGGTGATCGGCACGGTCTACCTGGTGTCGCAGCCGCTGTCCGGGGCCACGCTGAGCCGTGGCCTGTTCCGCCTGGTGGGCACGCTGGGGGGTGCGGTCGCCACGATCGTGCTGGTGCCGCGCTTCGCCAACGCGCCGCTGGTGCTGAGCGTGGCGCTGGCCGCGTGGATGGGGCTGTGCCTGTACCTGGCCATGCTCGACCGGACGCCGCGTTCCTACGCCTTCCTGCTGGCCGGGTACACGACCAGCCTGATCGGCTTCCCCAGCGTGATGGTGCCCGGTGAGGTCTTCACCATCGCCATCACCCGCGTGCAGGAAATCGCCATCGGCATCCTGGCCGCCACGCTGGTGCATGGGCTGGTGCTGCCGCGCAAGGTGGCGCCGCGTGTGCAGGCGCGCGTCGCCGCGATCCTGTCCGATGCCGAGCGTTGGACGCAGGACATGCGGGCGGGTGCGAAGGACACGGTGCTGGCGGAGGATCGCGCGAAGGCGGCGGTGGACCTGCTGGAGCTGCACACGCTCTCCGTGCACCTGCGTTTCGATAGCGCGCATGGCCCTGCCCAGGTGGAGATGCTGCGGGCGCTGCACGATCGGATGCTCGACGTGCTGCTGCTGTCCAGTGCCGTGGACGATGCGATGGCCGAGTTGCGCGCAGCCGAGCGCGGTCCGCAGGGCGTGGACACGGACGACGCGGACGGCTGGCGCGACGTGCTGCAGGCCAACCTGGCATCGCGCCTTGCCGAGCTGGACACCGCGCACCGCGATTGCCGCTTGCTGGAAGCGCAGTTGCGCGCCGCCAACCCGCACTGGCGCCTGCGGGTTCCCGCGCGGCTGGCGAAACAGGCGCGCGGCCACGTCCTGCATCGCGATCACCGCCTTGCGCTGCGCGCCGCGTTCGGTGCCTTCGTCGGCATCGTGCTGAGCTGCGGCCTGTGGATCGCCACGGCCTGGTCCGATGGCGCAACGGCAGTGTCCATCGTCGGCACGGCGTGCCTGCTGTTCGGCACCACCGAGGCGCCGGCCGGCCATGTCATGCGCTATCTGGCCGGGTCGGCCATCGGTGTCGCGGTCGGGCTGCTGTACGGCTTCGTGATCTTCCCGAGCCTGTCCGATTTCATCGGCCTGGCGGCCGCGCTCGCGCCGGCGCTGCTGCTGTGCGGGTCGTTCCTGGGGCGCCCGGCTTTCATCATGGGCGCGTTGGGAGTGGTGCTGACGTTTCCGCTCATCGCGGGCCTGGGTGCCACCAATGCGGCGAGCTTCGCGGGCGCGCTCAACGGCAGCGTGGCGCTGTTCGTGGGCACGGCGGCGGCGCTGTGCAGCATGCTGCTGTTCCAGACCATGGACACGCGGCGCACCCGCAAGCGGCTGCTGGGGTCGATCGCGCGCGCCATCGCACGCCGCGCCCGCGGGCGCGGACGCACTACCGCCGACTGGACCAGCCGCATGGTGGACCGGCTCGGGCTGCTCGCCCCGCGCCTGCGCGGCCAGCCGGATGCCGCCCACATCCTGCGCACGCTGTTTGCGGACATGCGCGCGGCAGGTGCCGTGGCCGAGTTGCGTGCGATGGGCACGGCGCTGAAGGGACAACACGCCCGTGCCCGCCATGCCGAGTTGCTCGACCGGGCGGCCGCCCATTTCCGGACCCGTGCCATGCCCGCACACGCGCTGGACGGGCAACTGCTGGACTCCCTCGACCGCCTGCGCATGGCGGTGGTCGCGGACAAGGAACCCGAAGGCGAACGCGTGCTCTCGCTGCTTTCGGATCTGCGCCGCGACCTGCTGGCGCCGCTGATCGTGCAACGGGACTGAGGCGATGTTTGCCGACCTTTCCATCGATGGCGTCTTCGTCCCTGGCCTGCTGGCGGTGGCGCTGGTCGCGCTGGCGCTGTCGTTGCTGGTGTCGCGGCTGCTGGCGCGCCTCGGCCTGTACCGGGTGTTCGCCTATCGGCCGCTGGTGGGCCTGTCGCTGTTCGTGATCCTGGCGGAGCTGCTGATCCGGCTCGCGCCCCTGCTCGAGAAATGAAATGAAGCACATGCTTGTCGTCATCGGACGTTGGAGCGCCACGCTCGCCGTCTTCGCCATCGCCGTCGTCGCGGCCCTGTCCATCTGGAACCGCTACGAAACGCGGCCATGGACGCGCGATGGCCGGGTGCGCGCGGACGTGGTGCGCGTGGCATCGGACATGGGCGGGCTGGTCACGCAGGTGCTGGTGCACGACAACCAGCGGGTGAAGGCCGGCCAGCTGCTACTGGTGCTGGACCAGCCCCGCGTCGCCGCCGCGCTGGAGCAGGCGGAGGCCAGCGTGCGCAGCGCGCAGGCCACGCTCGGCCTGGCCCGGCGCGAATCGAAACGGGACATGGCGCTGGGCGATCTGGTCGCCTCGGAGACGCGCGAGCGCAACGCCGCCAAGGTGGAGACGGAGCTGGCGAACCTGGCGCAGGCCCAGGCGCAGCGGCGGGTGGCGCTGCTGAACGTGCAGCGCACCGAGGTACGCGCCAGCACCGACGGCATCGTGACCAACCTCGACCTGCACACCGGCGATTTCCTGCAGCCGGGCGCGCAGGCGATGGCGCTGATCGATGCCGGCAGCGTCCGGGTCGAAGGCTATTTCGAGGAAACCAAGCTCGCCTGCATCCGCGAAGGCGACGCCGCCGTCGCCCGGCTGATGGGCGATGGCCGCGCGGTGCGCGGGCATGTGGAGAGCATCGCCGCCGGCATTGCCGACGACCAGCGCGCGAGCACCCACAACCTGCTGCCCGCCGTGGCGCCGACCTATTCGTGGGTGCGGCTGGCGCAACGCATTCCGGTCCGCATCCGGATCGACGACGCCGCGCCGCAGACCCGGCTCATCATCGGCAGGACCGCGAGCGTGACCGTGATCCCGAGCGCATCGGGTGCCTGCGAATGAGCGGCAAGGTTCGCCGCGCCGGCGCGATGGCGTTGGCGCTGTCGCTGGCCGGCTGCGTGTCCGGCCCGGATTACCGCGTTCCGGCCGACGCGGTTGCGGCCGCGCCGCAGGCCGGGCGCGCGTTCGTCTCCGGCCAGGACCCGGCGTTCGCACTGGCCGAGCCGCCGCAGCGCTGGTGGCAGCTCTACGACGATCCCAGGCTCGACGCCTACGTCGCCGAAGCACTGAAGGCCAACACCGACCTGCGCACGGCGGACGCCAACCTGCGGCGCGCCTCGGCGACGGTGCTGCAGTACCGCGCCCAAGGCGCGTTGCACACCGACGCGAGCGCGTCGGCCACGCTGGCGCATGCCGGGGGATACACCTCGCCTTCGTCGTCGCCACAGGTGTACGCGCTCGGCATCGGCCTGTCCTATCCGCTGGATCTGGCCGGCGGCATCCGCCGCGGCATCGAGGCGGCCAGCGCGGACGCGCAGGCCGTGGCGGCGGCACGCGACCACGTGCGGGTGGTCGTCGCCGCGGCCGTCACCCGCGCCTATCTGGGCACCTGCTCGGCCAACCTGACGTTGGTGGCCACGCAGCGCGTGCTGGAGACGCAGCGCGCCACGCTGGATGCCACGCGTCGGCTTGCGGTGGGCGGGCGCGGCACGGCGTTCGACGTCAGCCGGGCCCAGGCCGCGGTCGACCGCAGCGCGGCGGCGGTCCCGCATCTGGTGGCCGAGCGCCAGGCGGCCTTGTTCGAACTGGCCGCGCTGATGGGCCGGCTGCCGGCGGACTACCCGCAGGACGCGCGCCGTTGCCCGCAGCCGCCGCGCCTGCAGCGCGCCATTCCGATCGGCGATGGCTGGCAGCTGATCCAGCGCCGCCCGGACATCCGCGCGGCGGAGCGCAACCTGGCGGCCGCCACCGCCACGATCGGCGTGGAAACGGCGAACCTCTACCCGCAGGTGAGCATCGGCGCCTCCGCAGGCATGGCGAACTCGCTGGGGAAACTGCTGTCCGGCGACAGCTTCGGCGCCACCATTGGCCCACTGCTGTCGTGGCGTTGGCCCAATCGCAGCGTGGCCAAGGCCCGCATCGACGCGGCCGGCGCCGACGCCGATGCCGCGCTGGCGTCGTTCGATGGCGCGGTGCTGCAGGCCTTGCGACAGACGGAGACTGCGCTGTCGGCCTACGCC
Organism: Xanthomonas sp. GW; assembly: GCF_014236815.1. Taxonomy (NCBI): domain Bacteria; kingdom Pseudomonadati; phylum Pseudomonadota; class Gammaproteobacteria; order Lysobacterales; family Lysobacteraceae; genus Xanthomonas; species Xanthomonas sp. GW. The sequence goes on along the minus strand of NZ_CP051189.1, from coordinate 725,717 downwards.
CAGGAGATCGACCGCGAACGCAGCCTCGCCCAGGCGCGCGACGCTGCCGCCCGCGCGAGCGGCCAGGCGGGGCAGCTGTATCGGTTCGGCAGGATCGACTTCCTCGACGTTCTTTCCGCCGAGGCCGCGCTGGCGGACGCCGAATCGGCGCTGGCGTCCTCGCGCGCGCAACTGGTCGACCGCCAGGTGGATCTGTTCCTGGCGCTCGGCGGTGGCTGGTCGGGTGCCGCGTCGGAGGCCGATCAGGCGAGAGCAGGTCAATAGTTGCGCCATTGCCGGCGCCCGTCCCTTGACCGCTTATCGAGGGCCCGCCGCACGGAACGCTCGCGGATTCACACGTTCCCGCGATCGCGGAGCTGCTTCTCGCGCTGCTCCCAGTACAACGGGGGGTAGTAAATAACGACGGGGCGATCTGCGGCAAACCAGGTTTTGCTCAGCAACAAAAAGGCACCTGTGAGCAACAGGGGCACCAAGAGCCAGGCACCGTCCCCGAGCTGAACGAGAGCGTCGTGGACGAGCGAGCGCCCATCCAGATACAGCAGCGCCAGCATGCCGTCCGCGATAGCCATGACCACCGTCACAAAGACCAGGTTGCCCATCTCGTCCCGCTCGGAGCGATGGCGCAACCATTCCCGCCATGCTTCGTCGTACATCCGCAGCAGGAACTCGCTCTCTCGTTTGAGGGCGTAGTCGCGAAAGTCTCCAGCCGACACACATCCAGGCAACCGCCCACTGTCGTCGAAGCTAGCGACTCCTGGGAACAGCAAGACAAGCCAACGCACAAAGTAGGCAAGCGTCGGCAGCACGAAGCTGGCCAGGAGCCCGAACGCGGCCGCCGCCACGATGAGAAAGCCCACGTCTTGCCAGAGCTTTTCGGTGGTCGCCGACCATTGCAGCAACCCCTTGCCGCCCTTGAGCACCAGTGCGGCATCCACGAACAGCACTATGCACGAGAAACGCATCACCCACTGGCTATCCCATGCTTTGTCCATCAAGCTCAGGTGGGAGAGTCCGCTGTTCTTCGAGCCTTCTTTCGAATCCTCTGTCTTTGCCATCTCTGTCTTCCGGTTTCCAAACGTTTGATCGGTCCTGCACCAGACGTGGCAACGCCCGGCGATGCAGCGAGGCTCTAGTGCAAGCCGAGCGCACCAGCGACGCCGCACGATCGAATACACCGACATCACCGTGCACATCGACGAGCTGCGCAAGAACATCGTGCCCCACCGCCACTCACGAGGTCAGCATGCAGCGACCACGGAGATGGCGCACGCCAGGATGATCCAGGCCAGCTTGTTGCATGGGTACGCCACCGCGTCTTCTCCGCTCGTCATGAAGATGCAGGGCTTGTCCCCGAGATGTTGCACTCAGTTGCAATGATTAGAAGGACTTCGTGCAGTTGCCAGGCGCTGGTGTGATGGAAAGAAGCTTCGGCTGGCTAGCGAGATTCTGAAGGCTCTCCCGAGACCATGAGCGGCTGCGCGAGGCACTCGGCGGCCTGCATTCCTGGTCTTTGCGTTGCTCAGGCTGATAGCCTCAATACGGGTACTTGCGGGGCGAGAATTTCATAACACGCTCCACTCCTGTAGTAGATCCAATTAACCTTCATCCCTGAGGAATTACTACTAGACAGCTGTTGTTAAAAAAACCTTTCTTTGGAAAGAAAATTACCCCTCTCCCCCCTCCATTGCCAGATCAATATTCTCCGATTGGTACTTGAAGTCAAAAAGAACTGTGTAGTCGGCATTCCTGTTGTCACCGAATCCAAAAAACCTTGATTTCAAGCTTACTCGCCCCTCCTTGGACTGACGCGATGCAAAGGTAACCTCGTCCAGATAATCAGAAATTGCACCAATTTTTTTTAGCTTGGTGGCTTTTCCGTCTTCGACAGAATAAGCATCAAAGTTTGTCGCTCTCTGTGAATTCCAGGGTACCAGCGACTCGTGGACCTTGAACGATGCACCTTCTTTCATGGCACGAATCACAACTTCAGCCTCAGAATTACACTCTACGAAGGCCTCCACCTTCAATACGTTCTTCGACAATGCAGGAGCCTGGACACCTATAAAAAGAAGAGATGCCAGAATAATTTTATTCTCCATATGTACCACTCTTTATTGAGGGAATGGAAACGCCTGTTATCTGCCTAATCCTACGAATAACAGCCGCTTGCATTTGGATTCGCATTTGGAATTCAATGCAGCCAGCTTACTCATCAAGAAACTCAGTTCGGCATTATTTGGCTTGAACTTGGAAAGATCGAGCTCGCTGCATTTTGTCCTAGCGAGACGTCACTGACGCCACATCTACCCCTATTCATACCCACGGAATTTCTCTATTTTTTTTGAATTTTTATTTATGCGATATTCCCCGCCACCCCCAATCAAGCTCCCCCTATCGTGACGCGGCATAAAAACTATTATCACTTCACGCTCATTCTCCACGACCCCCATGCTATAGTTTTTAATATCCCGCCAAAGCAAACCATCACCTTGCCCGGGGAAATCCTTTTGAATCTTTTCATCGAAACTGGCTCGAGCTACGGAAATTGGCTCAGCAATATCCGAGAACGCCTCGCCGGCCTTAGCCGGAACCTGAGGAAGAAACAAGGCAAAAGCGATAAAAATAATAATCTTCATTATTGCCACCCAAAGATATTATAGATCAACTCGGTTAACTTACTATTTTCCCCGTCGCACCCACACCCTCTACTTGAATTAGCATCAGGCGCAGGTAAGTTGCTAGATGGGCTGACCTACAGAGCTATATCTTATAAGCCTACCCGATGGGGTGCCGAGGTAAGCGAAATCTCCATGCGTAGTCCTGAGAAAAACTTAACCCGGATGATGCTCATGGAAAATAACTACCCCCTTAAAGAGCGATTGCATAGAACTGCCAAGCCCTCACCAACCACTGGCTCAATATAATAAAAATCCCCTTCCGAATTTACTGCCAGCAACCCAATCCCTTCATCGCTACACCTGTAGTAATAACGAGCTCCACTCATGGAGTATTTCGTTGGCGCCCGTCGCGCCGCAAACTCCTTGCCTGAATATTCATCGTAGCGCCCTTTGATTTTATTAAATTCAATTAGAAAATCAGCACTCGGAGATCTAAAAATTACAGCGATCTGGTTTGATTCTATATTATGACGTTCATAGATGCTTGTCGCATCTTTGGGCATGAAATTCGGAATCCAACCTTTCGCGATGGCATTGTCATCAACAGCATCTCTGTAAGAAGAATAAAACTTCGGGGCATCATCTGAACAACCCGAAATAAATATCAGCCCCGCAATGACGATGCAGATGCTCTTCAGTACTTTCATGGCTGACTCCAATCCGGTCTATATTCGGCCATGAACGGCCTACGACTCAACGGCAGGTTATCCAGCAGGTTAGAGCATCTAGACCGACAATCTACGTTTGACGGGCATGCAGCCCCTATCTTATTGACTGCCATGTCCGCTGCATTGTCTTTGAGCATCTCGCCCATGGGTAGCCTTCCATCTCCATACTTACCAGCCAAATTTAACGCGAAATCCCGAATTTCTTTATTCTGCATCTGCTCGAGGACCAATCCGGGGTTCCCTGAGGCCTTCGACGCCCGACACGCTGCCAAACAATGGAAGAATTGATCCGTTCCTCTCACATTCTTATTCAACATTTCTTGATATGTCTCCACCAACTGAGACATAGCCAGTTGTCTTTGTCGCTGGTAGCGAGTTTCAGCCTGAATTTGCTGCTGACTCGGAAATTGGTTGTCATTAATCAACCCCAATGCATCGAAGTTAACCAATGCATTGGATCTTCCATAAGAGTAGGTCGATGCGCCACCAGCCAGGCCAATCGGATCACTCTGCCCATACCGCCCAGTGGCGGGATCGTAGTCCCGGAAGTAGTTCTGATTGAACCCAGTCGCCGCATCGTAACGCTGCCCCGGGAAGCGCATGTCGAACACGAAGGCCGTGCCGTCGCCGTCCGGGTCCTGATTCGGCGGAGTATTACCGAAAGCTTCGCCCTTCAGGTCCCAGGTCCAGATCGCGACGTCGCGGGTCGGGTCGATCACCGCGCGCGGCGTGCCGAGGTGGTCCGGCTGTACGTAGCGCAGGCTGTTCTTGGCCAGCACGCCGACCGGCAGGTCGTCCAGCCAGATCGCCTGCTGCAGCGACGCGCCGTTGGCGTCGTAGTTGCCCAACCAGTGTCCGCTCTCGTCGTACAGCGTGTAGGTGTTGGTCTTGTCCACCCGACGCACCTGCTCGCCGCGGCCGTTGTAGCCGTACTTCATCACCACCGTGCCCGTGCGTTTAGCCTGGCTCATACGGCCCGTGGCGTCGTAGGCGAACTCCTGTGCGGTGCCGCCGATGGAGAGCGTGTTGCCGATCGCATCGTAGGTGCGGGCTGTGCCGGCCACCGCGCTCAGGCGGTGGTTGGTGGTCGGGTAGGTGTAGCTCTGCGTGACGGTGTTGACCTTGGCGCTGAGCCGATTGCCGGTGGCGTCGTAGCTGTAGCCGTCGATCACCGTGCCGGTCGGGCCGTCCTTGAACGCGGTCAAGCGGCCCAGGGCGTCGTAGTCCAGGCTGACCACCGGCGCGGTGTTGCCCGCCGCGGTCAGGGCACTGAGGTTGCCGGCCGGGTCGAAGGCGAAGCCGGTGCTCAGGCCGTCGCTGCGGGTGTCGCTGACCGCCAGCGGGCGGTAGTCCTGGTCCAGCACGCGCTGCATCGGGCGACCGTTGCCGTAGGACCAGTTCGCCACCGGGCCGAACGGGTAATAGGTCGCGTTGCCCAGCAGGACCTGCCGCGTGCCGCCGGCCGGGGTCACGCCCACTTCCGTGGTCTGGCCCTGGGCGTTGCGGACGTAGTCCACCGCCGCGCCGTCGGGATAGGTCAGTCGGCTCAGCTGCCCGGCCTTGGTATAGGCGTAGCGCAGCACGAACACCTTGCCGTTGGTGGTCTGCACCTTGCGTACCAGGTCGCCGAAACGGTCGTAGCAGTAGTCGGTGCTGCCGCTGCCATCCTGCATCCGCGCCAGGCGGCCGACCGCGTAGGTCTCGCCGCTGGCGCACGTGGTCTGGCTGACGTCGTAGGTGTAGCTGACGTTGAGGCTGGTAGTCGGATAGGCCACCTTGGTCAGCCGGTTCAACGCGTCGTAGCTGTAGGTGGTCTTGATGTTGCGCGCATCGGTCTGCGTGGCGCGATTGCCGGCGCTGTCGTAGGTGTAAGTCGTAACGCCGGTATCCGGGCTGGTGAGCGTGGCCAGGTCACCCAGGCCGTTGTAGGCGTAGGTCGTGTCTAGGCCCTTCGGGTCGGTGACCTTGGTCAGGTTGTCGAGCGCGTCGTAGCCGAACTTCGTCTCCGCGGCGATCCCATCCACGTCCTGTAGCGTGCGGGCGAGGCGATTGAGCGGGTCGTAGTCATTCTGGGTCGTGTGCCCAAGCGCGTCGGTGACGGCGGTGGTGTTGCCGTTGGCGTCGTAACCGAAGTCGGTCGGATCGCCCTGGGCGGTGGCCTGCGTAGCCAATTGCCCGAGCTGATTGTAGATGCGCGACAAGGTGCGCTTGAGCGCGCCGCCCGCATCCTTGGTGTCTTCCTTGACCCGGTTGCCGGCGTTGTCCAACGTGTAGTGCAGCGTGTTGCCGGCGTTGTCGGCGATATCGGTCAGACGGTGCGCCGCGTCGTAGGTGAAGCGGGTGAATGCCCCATCCGGCTGCGTTACCTGCTTGGCTAACCCGGTCGGCCAGTAGTCGATCAACGTGATGCGATCGTCGTTCTCAGTAGTGCTATCGGCACCACGTACCTTGCTGGCGGTCAGCCAGCCACGCGGGTGGTAAGTGTTATCGGTGACCACGCCATTGGCGTCCTTCATCGACAACACGCGCCCAGCGCCGTCGTAGGCCAGGTATTCGGTGATCTGTCCGAGGGCATTGCTGACTTTCCACAGGTCGCCTTTGCGGTGCGGGCAGGTCGTCGGCGACGTGGCACAGCTGCTGTCGTCAGTGGAGTAGTAGGTGTACGTCAGCTTGTCGCTGACATCGCCGCGCGGACCATCGACAGAGGTCACGAGGCCCAGCAAAGGGCAGTGGCCCGCGTTGATGTCGGCCTGCTCGCAGTAGGTCGTGGTGGATGAGCGGGTGGTGCCGGTGGCCGGATCGATACGCGACGCCGTTAGCGCCTGACCGCGGGTGTTGTACGTCCAGTTCCAGCGAGAAATCAGCGTATCCGATGCGTCGTAGGTGCGGCGCTCGGTCGGCATGCGTAAGTCTGGGTGCCAATCGGTCTGCACGGTACGCTTTTGCCCATCCGTGTCGTTGGCTGCACTGATCCGCTGGAGCAGCAGGCCGCGGCTGTCGTAGTCCTCATCGGTCGTGACGCCCTTGAAATCGGTGAGCAGATCCGGGTAGCCATTGGCGTCGTAGCTGCGCTGGCTGACCTGCGAAGCGCCGCACTGGCTGCACAACTGGTCCACCGCCGTCTGCTTAGCCCGGCCCAGGGCGAACCCGTAGGAATAGGTGACAACATTGCCCAATGCATCGGTCACCTGCGATTGCTGCGACCCGAAGCTGATCGACACATGGTCGATCGCGCTATCCGCACCGCCGTGCCGACTGGCCATCGCGCGGCCCTGGCTGTCGTATTCCCAGTTCGCGTAGGCCTGGCCGGACTCGTCCACGATACCGGTCAACAACAGCGGATCGTTGCTGTCGCCATAGACATAGCTCACAGCAGTGAATGCCGGCGTCGTGGCGTCCGTCGTCTGGTATTGCGCCTTGCTCAGGTTCTGCTGCACATAAGCGTATTTCACCAGCCGTCCATCAGGCTGTTTCACCGAGGCCAGCCGCCCATTGGAATAGGCGAACTGCAGACGGCGGCCGCGTGCATCGGTGACGTCCTGCAGCAACCCGCTCGTGGCGTAGCGCAGGGCCAGAACGTCACCATCGACATAGGCGATGCGGATGAGCTTGCCGTCCATATCGAATCTGTAGCGGGTGTCGTCGCTGCCGATGGCTTCCCATCCCATCTGCGCGCCGCCCTGCATCATCGGCAACAGGCGTTCGCGTACGTCCGCGTCGGGCTGCCACACATCCCCGCCTTGGCCGACGAAGCGATAGCTGTCGCCGCTTGGGAGGTTGAGCCGACGCACCGGCGTTCCGCCCTCGTCAGCGGATAACAGCGCGATCTGGAAGCTATGCCGCCAGCGTGGCCCCAATACACTGCCGGGATTGGCGTCGATAGCCACGCTGCTGTAGTGGCGCTGCAGCGACAGGTGACCCGAACCATCGCGCACATCGGTCTCGGTCTGCAGCTTGATGCCCAGCGGCGCGTTGATCGGATTGCCCACCTGGGTAGGCCCGGTGGTCACGTCGCATTGATTGTTCTTGCCGGGATCCCACGGCGGCAGCGCCGCGCCGCCACAATACTCAGCGATGAGGTCCGGGTTATTGCAATAGTAAGTGCCCAGGCCGAAGTCCGCGTTGCTCGCATCGGTCCTGCAATTCTGCGTTCCCGGAATCGCGCCGGCGTCTTGGTACAGCGCCGCGCACTCCGCCGGCACCTCGGCCCTGGCTGGCGCGATCGCCATGCAGCAGAGCATTCCCCACATCCATGCGAATCGACACATCCTGTCGTCTCCCGTTCATCCTGCGGGCGGTCGGATGCATCAACGCGGCATCCTTCCGGCGTCGGTCGCTTGCGCACGGCGGCGAGCAAGCGCCGAGGACTTTAGCCGCCTTCCAGGCCCGAAGCAACGCTAGCGATGGCGTGACTGCATGATCCTAGACTGACCAGAACAAACAAGAGCCAAGAACAGGGATCAGGTTCACTTTTAGCGTCAGCTTATTTTCAAGAGCAAACAAACATCCAACTGCGTTTGCATGCTGATGGTGGGCCCACCAGGATTCGAACCTGGAACCAAAGGATTATGAGTCCTCTGCTCTAACCGTTGAGCTATAGGCCCGGACGCGTCCGGAGCGGGCGGGCCGATGCGTCGGCCGCCGGCTTGGCGCCTCTGGCATGCATGCAGAGGAAGGCGCCGAGGCGGGCGTGAGTTTAACGTCCGCAGCGGCGCCGTGTCTTCCCGGGGTTGTTCGATGCTCGACGGATCAGCGCCGCAGCGGCGCGTTCCCGGCCAGTGCCGCGCCTGACGCTCGCCCGTCAGGGCTCAGTTGTAGTGGTGGCAACGACCGCATCGACACCCGATGCGGTCGTTGGCGATACGCCAGCCGGGAAAGCGCAAGCGCCCTCCCCTCAATCCTCCAACCCCAACACCAATACCCCCAGCGGCGGGATGGTCAGCGACAGCGAGGTCGGATGTCCATGGGCGCCGATGGTCTCGGTGCGCACACTGCCGCCGTTGCCGGTGTTGCTGCCGCCGTAGATCTGCGCATCGGAATTCAGCAGTTCGCGCCAGCGGCCGCCGCGGGGCACGCCGATGCGGTAGCCGTGGTGCACCAGCGGGGTGAGGTTGGCCACCACCAGCAGCGGGGCGTCGCTGCCCTGGGCGGTGCGCAGGTAGGCGAACAGGCTGTTGCCGGCGTCGTCGCCGATGACCCAGGCGAAACCGTCGGGGTCGTCGTCGCGGGCGTGCAGCGCGGGGTGTTCGGCATAGAGGCGGTTGAGGTCGCGGACCAGGCGCTGGATGCCGCGGTGGCGCGGGTCGTCGAGCAGGTGCCAGGGCAGTGCGGCGTCGTGGTTCCACTCGGTGGGCTGGGCGATTTCGCAGCCCATGAACAGCAACTTGCGCCCGGGGTGGGTGTACATGTAGCCCAGGTAGGCGCGCAGGTTGGCGAAGCGCTGCCAGTCGTCGCCGGGCATGCGCCCGAGCAGGGAGCGCTTGCCGTGCACCACTTCGTCGTGGGAGATGGGCAGCATGAAGCGCTCGGAATACGCGTAGACCATGCTGAAGGTCAATTCGCCGTGGTGGTAGCGGCGGTAGATCGGGTCCAGTTCGATGTAGTGCAGGCTGTCGTGCATCCAGCCCATGTTCCATTTGTAATTGAAGCCCAATCCGCCGTGCGCCAAATCCGCGGTGACGCCGGGCCAGGCGGTGGATTCTTCGGCGATGGTGATGGCGCCCGGCGCGTGTTCGGCCACGACCTGGTTGAGCCGGCGCAGGAAGGCGATGGTCTCGTAATTCTCGCGGCCGCCGTGGATGTTGGGCACCCACTCGCCGGCGTTGCGGCTGTAGTCGCGGTAGAGCATGGAGGCCACGGCGTCCACGCGCAGGCCGTCGACGTGGTAGCGCTGCAGGAATTCCAGGGCGCTGGCGATCAGGAAGCCGGAGACTTCGCGCCGGCCGTGGTTGTAGATCAGCGTGTTCCAGTCGCGGTGGAAGCCTTCGCGCGGGTCGGCGTGTTCGTACAGCGAGGTGCCGTCGAAATGGGCCAGGCCGTGCGCGTCGGTGGGGAAATGCGCCGGCACCCAGTCGACGATGACGCCGATGTCTTCGCGGTGGCAGCGGTCGACGAAGCGGGCGAAGCCGTCGGGCGAGCCGAAGCGCGCGGTGGGCGCGAACAGGCCAAGCGGCTGGTAGCCCCAGGAGCCGCCGAACGGGTGTTCGGTGACCGGCATCAGTTCGATATGGGTGAAGCCCATGTCGGCGACATAGGGAATCAGGCGGTCGGCCAGGGCGTCCCAGTCGAGCATGCTGCCATCGTCGGCATGCATCCACGAGCCGGCGTGGATTTCGTACACGCTCAGCGGTGCGCTGGGGCTGTGGCGGCGCCCGCGCGCCGCCATCCAGGCCTCGTCGCGCCACTGGTACGGGGTGGGATCGGGCACGATCGAGGCGGTGCCGGGCGCCAGTTCGGCGCTGCGCGCGACCGGGTCGGCCTTGGCCGGCAGGTCTTCGCCGCGCGGGCCGCGCAGGGCGTACTTGTAGTGCGCGCCCACTTCGACGCCGGGCACGAACAGTTCCCACACGCCGGCCTGGTGGCGCAGGCGCATCGGGTGGCGGCGCGCGTCCCAGGTGTTGAAGTCGCCGATCACCGCCACGCGGGTGGCGTTGGGCGCCCACACCGCGAAGCGGGTGCCGCGCACGCCGTCGACTTCGACCACGTTGGCGCCGAGTGCGTCGGCCAGCTGCAGGTGGTGGCCTTCGGCGATCAGATGCAGGTCGAAATCGCTGAGCTGTGGGCCGAAGGCGTAGGCGTCCTCGGTTTCCTGCTCGCCGCCGGGCCAGCGGATGCGCAGCCTGTAGCGGCCGTCGTCGGGCAGCGTGGCGGCGAAGAAGCCGGGGCTGGGGCCTTCCTGCAGCGGCACTTCGCGGCCGTCGTCGAGCACCGCGGTGACCGCTTCGGCCCCGGGCAGGTGGCTGCGCAGCACGCGCGCGTCGCCGATGCGGTGCGCACCGAGCACGGCGAACGGATCGCCGTGGCGGGCGTTGGCGAACGCGCGCAGCGTTGCCTCGTCCCAGGTGTGGCCGACATCACTCATCGAATCGCCTCCTGTGGCGCGGGAAAGCGTTCGAGTATGCGCAGCAATCCCTGTATCGGCACCATGATCCAGGCCGGACGGTTAGCGGCCTCGTAGCGAATTTCATAGCTGGCCTTTTCGATCAGGAACAACAGGGTGGTGGTTTCGAATGCGGCCGGCGCCACCCACGGGTGCGGGCTGGCGTCGAGCACCTGGCGGTAGGCCGACAGGAAGGTGGCGCTGGCGCGGCTGCGGAACGCGGACAGGAAGGCATCCAGCGCGGTGTCCAGGCCGACGCCGGCGCGTGCGGCGGTGCCCTCTTCGCCGCGTGCGGAGACTTCGCTGGCGTAGTCGAGCGAGCGCAGGAAGCCGGCCACGTCGTGCAGCGGGCTGGCCTTGGCGCGGCGTTCGTCCAGCGACTTGGCCGGCTCGCCTTCGAAGTCGATCAGCACCACGTCGTCGAACGCGACCAGGATCTGGCCGAGGTGGAAATCGCCGTGCACGCGGGTCAGCAGCGCCCCATTGAGCAAGGCCGGCGCCTGTTGCAACCAGCCGTCCAGGCGCGGGCGTTCGGCCAGCAGCGCATCCACCACGGCGCGCTCGGCGCCATCCTCGCTGCTGTCGCGATGCGCGGACAAGGTGTCCCACATCGCCTGCACTTCATGCTCCACGCCCGCGACCACGCGCTGTGCGGCCGCGGCGTCCACCGGCTGCGGCGCGAACGCGGGAGCATCAGTAGGTTGGGCGAGCACGTCGTGCAACTCGGCTAGGCGCCGGCCGACGACCGCAGCGAAGGCATCGTAGCCGGCCACGCACTCCTCGCGCGCCGCATCGTCCTGCGCGGCCGCGTATTCCTCGGCGCCGCGCGCCAGGTGATCCAGGGTCCAGCGCCAGGCGTCGCCCTGGTTGCGCACGAAGCCCTGCAGCAGCGCGAGCGTGGTTTCCACGCCCTGCGCATCGACGCGGGTGACGTGGCCGAACAGTGGCGCGGCGTTGGCGTAACCGATCGCGGTCAGCCGCTCGCCGAGTTCGATCTCGGGATTGGCGCCGGCGGAGACGCGGCGCAGCAGTTTGAACACGGCCTTGTCGCCGACGATCAGCGAGCTGTTGCTCTGCTCGGCCGACAGCCAGCGGATCTCGGCGTCGTCGGCGATCTCGATCGCGGCCAGCGCTGGCGTGGGGCAGAAGCGGATCTGTTCGGGCGCGGCATCGGCACCGGCATGGGTTTCGCCATCGACCGACAGCACCGCACCTTCGCGCAATGCGGCAAGCGTGGTGCGGGTCAGCGATTTCAGTGCGAAGCCATCGGTGAGGTAGCCGACTTCGCGACCGTGCCGCACCCGCGCCAGCGCCAGCTGTTCGGCCAGCACGCTGGGTTGTTCGCGGTCCCAGACGATGCCCAATGGCAGCATGTAGCGCTCGTATTCACCGTGCTCCAGTTCCGCTTCGATCTCCAGCATGGTCAAGGCGTCGGTGCCGGGCAGCGGCGTGCGGCGGGCGATGCGCACGCTGCGCAAGGCGCGGTCCTTGGCCGCGAACCAGCGCCGCGTGGACAGCCAGGTCGGCAGGATGTCGCGCTCCAGCGTGCCCAGGTGCGGCAGCAGCGCATCGGCATCGACCGCGCCACGCAGCACCAGGGTCTGGTAGTCGGGCAGCGGCATCGGCGCGGGCACGTGCCAGTCCGGCAGGGTAGCGTTGCCGACCAGTTGGAACGCGTAGAAGCCGAACGCCGGCACGGTGAGCAGGTAGGTCAGGCGCCCGATCGGCGGGAAGCTGCCGCCGCCGATGATGTCCACCGGCACACGGCCTTCGAATTCGGACAGGTCCAGTTCCACCGCCTGCAGCGTGTGCGACAGGTTGGCCACGCACAGCACGGTCTCGTCCTCGTGACAGCGCAGGTAGGCGAGCAGGCGGCGGTTGCCTGGATACAGGAAGCGCAGCGTGCCGCGGCCGAAGGCGCGGTAGCGTTTGCGCACCGACAGGATGCGCCGGGTCCAGGTCAGCAGCGAATGCTGGTCGCGCTGCTGCGCCTCGACGTTGACCGCCTGGAAGCCGTACAGCGGATCCATGATCGGCGGCAGCACCAGCGCGGCCGGGTCGGCGCGCGAGAAGCCGCCGTTGCGGTCGATCGACCACTGCATCGGCGTGCGCACGCCGTCGCGGTCGCCGAGGTGGATGTTGTCGCCCATGCCGATCTCGTCGCCGTAGTACAGCACCGGCGTGCCGGGCATGGTCAGCAGCAGCGAGGTCATCAGTTCGATGCGGCGGCGGTCGCGCTCCAGCAGCGGCGCCAGGCGCCGGCGAATCCCTAAGTTGATGCGCGCGCGGCGGTCGGCGGCGTAGGTCTGCCACAGGTAGTCGCGCTCGGAGTCGGTGACCATTTCCAGGGTCAGCTCGTCGTGATTGCGCAGGAAGATCGCCCACTGGCAGCTCTCCGGGATTTCCGGAGTCTGGCGCATGATGTCGGTGATCGGGAAACGGTCTTCGCGCGCGATGGCCATGTACATACGCGGCATCAGCGGGAAGTGGAACGCCATGTGGCATTCGTCGGCGTTCTCGCCGAAGTACTGCTGGGTGTCTTCCGGCCACATGTTGGCCTCGGCCAGCAGCATGCGGTCGGGATATTCGGCGTCCAGCGTGGCGCGGATGCGGCGCAGGATGGCGTGGGTTTCGGGCAGGTTCTCGTTGGAGGTGCCGTCGCGCTCGATCAGGTACGGCACCGCGTCCAGGCGCAGGCCGTCCACGCCCAGGTCGAGCCAGAAACGCATCACTTCCAGCACCGCTTCCAGCACCGCCGGGTTGTCGAAGTTCAGGTCGGGCTGGTGCGAATAGAAGCGGTGCCAGAAGTATTGGCCGGCGACCGGATCCCAGGTCCAGTTGGAGTTCTCGGTGTCGCAGAAGATGATGCGGGTGCCGGCGTAGTCCTGGTCGCTGTCGGACCACACGTAGAAGTCGCGCTCCGGCGAGCCGGCCGGCGCGTTGCGTGCGCGCTGGAACCAGGAATGCTGATCGGAGGTGTGGTTGATCACCAGTTCGGTGACGATGCGGATGCCGCGCGCATGCGCCTGCGCCACCAGCCGTTCGAAGTCGGCGATGCTGCCGTAGTCAGGGTGCACGGCCATGTATTCGGCGATGTCGTAGCCGTCGTCGCGGCGCGGGCTGGGATAGAACGGCAGCAGCCAGATGGTGTCCACGCCCAGATCAGCGATGTAGTCGAGCTTGGAGATCAGGCCGGGGAAATCGCCGATGCCGTCGTCGTTGGAGTCGAAGAACGACTTCACGTGCACCTGGTAGATGATCGCGTCCTTGTACCAGAGTGCATCGTGCGCGAGCGGACTTGGCTCGCTATCGGCGGACAAGGGAACTGCAGCATTCATGAAGTGGCTCCGGCGCGGATACGCCATAGGGAAAACGGCCGCGACGGATCGAGGCGAATGGTTTGCTGCTTGCCGTGCCAGGCGAAGGCGTGGCCGTCCCACAGGTCCTGCACGGCGACGCTGGCGTGGTCGGGCAGGCCCAGTTCCCACAGCGGCACTTCGATCTGTGCGTCTTGCGCGCTATGCGGGTCCAGGCTGATGGCCACGAGCACCAGGCTGCGGCTGCGCGCCAGGTGCGCTTCGTCGAGGAACTTGCCGAAGTACAGCACCTGGTCGTTGTGCGCGAGATAGAAGCGCGTGCCCAGATGCGACTGCAGTTCCGGGTGCTGGCGGCGCAGCAGGTTGAGGCGGGTGATCTCGTCGACGATGTCGCCGGGCGCGCGCTCAGGCCACACGCGCAGCTGGTATTTCTCCGAATCGAGGTATTCCTCCTTGCCCGGCGCCAGCGGCGTGGCCTCGCACAGTTCGAAGCCCTGGTACATGCCCCAAAGGCCCGACAGCGTGGTCGCCAGCGCGGCGCGGATCAGGTGGCCGCCGCGGCCGCTCTGCTGCAGGAACACCGGGTTGATGTCCGGGGTGTTGACGAAGAAATGCGGGCGGAAGCATTCGCGCGGCGTGCCGGCATTGAGTTCTTCGATGTAGGCCTGCAGCTCGGCCTTGTGCTGGCGCCAGGTGAAGTAGGTGTAGGACTGCGAGAAGCCGACCTTGGCCAGCCGATACATCGGCTTGGGCCGGGTGAAGGCCTCGGACAGAAACACCACCTGCGGATGGCGGCCGCGCACTTCGGCAATCAACCATTCCCAGAACGGGAACGGCTTGGTGTGCGGGTTGTCGACGCGGAACAGGTGGACGCCTTCGTTGACCCAGAACAGCACCGCGTCGCGCAGCGCGTTCCATAGCTCCGGCACGGCACCGCTGGCGTAGAAATCGACGTTGACGATGTCCTGGTATTTCTTCGGCGGATTCTCCGCGTACGGGATCGAGCCGTCGGCGCGCCAGGTGAACCAGTCCGGATGTTCGCGCAGCCACGGATGGTCCGGCGCGCACTGGATCGCGAAATCCAGTGCCAGTTCCAGGCCCTGCGCGGCCGCGGCGGCACGCAGCCGGCGGAAGCCTTCCAGCCCGCCGAGTTCGGCGTGCACTTCGGTGTGCCCGCCCTCGGCCGAGCCGATCGCGTACGGGCTGCCGGGTTCGCCAGGTTGCGCGGTGACGGCGTTGTTGCGGCCCTTGCGGTTCTTCTCGCCGATCGGATGGATCGGCGGCATGTACAGCACGTCGAAGCCCATCGTGCGGATATGCGGCAGGCGCGCGATCACGTCGTCGAAGGTGCCGTGGCGCGCGAGGTCGCCGCTCTGCGAACGCGGGAACAGTTCGTACCAGCTGGAGAAGTGCGCGCCGCGGCGCTCGGCCTCGACGCGGAAGGTCATCGGGTATTCGGTGCGGAACGGCTTGTCGTCGGCGCGCGCCATGGCCTCGGCGGTGCCGGGTTCGAGCAGGATTTCCGCAGTTGCCGAGAGGCCCTCGCTGCGCATGATGCGAGCGACGATCGCCTTCAATCGCGCGGCCAGCGCGCCGCGGCTGCGCGCGCGCGCCGCCTCGACCTGGGCCAGCGCTTCCTGCACGTCCACCGGCAGCAGCGTGCCGGCGGCGCGCTTCTTTTCCAGGTCGGCGTGGGTGGTGGCGAACACGTCGCGCCAGGCCTCGATCCGGAACTCGTAGCGGCCCAGCCGTTCCAGCGGAAATTCGCCGCGCCAGCGGTCGTTGCCCAGCGCGCGCATCGGTGCGGTGGACCAGGTGCGTGCGTCGGCGGCGCGCCACAGCAATGCCACCGCAATGCGGTCGTGGCCATCGCAGAACGCATCGGCTTCCACGCAGATGCGGTCGCCGACGGTGCGCTTGACCGGGAAGCGGCCATCGTCCACCGAGGGCGTCACCGTCTCGATGCAGATCCGCGCCGCCGCGGCGGCGACATCGGCCGGCGTGCGCGCGCGCGCGGCGGCCAGCACCGGACGCGCCGGCACGCTGCGATAGACGCGCACTTCGCCCGCTTCCAGGGTGCCGCCCTGGTCGCCCTGGATCGGCTCGCCCTGGTCGCTGAGCAGGGATTCGCTGTCGCCGAGCAGGCGCAGCAATGCCGATCCCGGTACCGGCAGCAGATGATCGTGGTCGCTGTTGAGCAGCACCAGCCACGGCGCGGCGCCCAGCGGTTCCACCGCGACCGCGGTCAGCGCGCCGTCGCGCAGCAGCGGACGCAGGCGCAGGTCCTCCCTGGCCTCAGCCGGGAGCGCAGGCGCTTCGTAGGCGTCGGTGTCCGTCGGTGCCGGCAAGGCGGTGGGTTCGGCGATCGCCCAGGCATCGCCGAACGCGGATGCCAACCGGGCGCGTTGCGCGCGCCGCAACGGCGGCTGCGCTTCGCTCGGCGCATCGGGATCGATGGTGGCGATGACACGACGCGCCAGGCTGCGCAGCGCCACGTCTTCGTCGAAGAACCAGCTGCCGCGTCCGTCCCACCAGGCCAGCGACGAGAACGCCGCATCGAAGCCGGCGCCGTGCAGCCCGCGCAAGGCCTCCAGGCCCAGGCCAGGGGTCCAGGCCAGGAAGGTCGCCGTCGGCACCTGCGCTTGCACATCGGCGATCAGGCTGCGCCACAACGTGGCCGGCACGCGCTGCGGCTGCAGCACGCGGAATCCGGCGACGCCGCTGCGCAGCCAGTCGCGCAGGCGCACGCTCCACCATTGCGTCAGGCCCGCGCCCTCTTCGGCATAGGCGAAGCGGCCCTGGGCGATCTCCGGTGCGCCGCGCTGCGTGCGCGGATCCGGCAGCGCCGAGGTGCGCGCGCGGAACCAGTGCGGATGTTCCTGCAGCAGGCGGCTACCGCCGCCGATCTCGTCGATGCGCAGATCGACCGACAGCTTCAGGCCGTGTTTCTGCGCCAGCGCCAGCCACTGCTGCAGCCGTGCGGCGCCGTCGGCATCGTCGGCCGCCGGGTCCGCCAGCCGCCCTTGCGGGTCCTGCGCGAACGGGTTGGGCAAGATCACATGGTCGCAACCGTTGGCCTGTGCGGCCGCCATGGCCGCCTCCAGCGCGGCCGTATCGGGGTTGCTCAAGGGGGACAGCAGGCAGACATGCATTCGGATATCCCGTTCGGCGTCAATGAGGAGTGCACGATCCAGACCGCAGCGATCGCCATCGGCGGTACGAATCAGACGTCGCACAAGACGGAGACGGAATGCGCCTGCACGATGTGCCGCATCCGCAATCGGATTCGGCGCCGTGGCGCCAATGCCGCTCGATGCGATGCGACAGCGCCACAAGACCACAGTGGATGCCAATGAAATGTGTTCATGGCATTAAGCAGGCGCATACATCTGCACGCGAGGCACGTGCACCGGCATGGTGCGGCACGGGCGCAAAAACGCCACCGCCCGGACGTTTGCGAAGAAACGCGTGGCACGCCCGCAGCGCTGCGAACGTCTTAACGTCATCGCGCTTTCACGCGCTCGCCACAGGCTGCACACGGTGACGTTACTGCCGTCGCGCAAAGGGGTGGGAGCCGGCACCGTGGCCGTCGAGGGCGCCGCGGCCGATGTAGGGAATGCGTGTCGTCCAGGCCCTGGACGACCACCACCCCCTGGCGCCTTCCATCGAGCAGCGCCAGGGCGCACATGACGCTAAGAGCGGCCGTGATCGGCAAAGGGCCTCAGCCGCCCGCGGAAACCTTGGTTCAGCGGGGGCGTGAACCCGGCAAGTCGTTCAAGCAGGAATCGGACAATGCGGGTCGACTACACCGGCGCAGCTCATCCCGAAAGGCTGGACAGAACCATGCCGGTCACGGTCAGGGCGTCTGGACGTTGGCTTTCAACCAGCCTTCGACATTTTCCAGCGCAGCGCCGATTTTGAAGTTGAAGGTGCGCTCCATTTCCCACGAGACGCCCTTCCCCTGCGCAAAGGCCGCGCGGTACTTCTTGATCATGTTCGCCGGATCTGCCGCCAGTTCCTGCATGAGCTGAGGAACCGTCCATACCGCGAGCTCGAACGGTGCGCCGAACGTCTTCTCGAGAATTCCCGGAAGTTCGCCATAACCGATCGTGTCGCCGGCGAGGTACACGATCTCGTTGCGCATCGCGGGCGCGTGGAAGACGATGCGCGCGGTCATTGCGCCAATGTCCTCCGGCGTGGTCAGGGTGACGGCGTTGGTCGCCGAGCCCAGCGCGTTGACCTTGCGTCCGGGAAGATCGACCACCCCGAATGCCGGCTCGAAGAGATAGCTGGTGAACATCCCGGTGGAAATGACCACCCAGTCCATCGCGCTCTGCGCGCGCAGGTAGTCGCGCACGTCCAGTTGCGCGTCGAAGAGGTCCTGCGGGCCTCCACGGCCGATGGCATCGAAATCGACCCCGAACTGCCACGGGAAGTACCTGGGAATACCCGACTTCACTGCGGCGCGCGCGACTTTCATCGGGGTATCGCGACCGGCCGCGTAACCGGTACATCCAATGACGGTGTCGAATCCGGAGAAGGTGGCGGCCAACGCATCCTCGCTCGCCACGACAAGATCACCGGCGACGATCTCGACGCCCAGCGAACGGATCTCGTCCACCATGCGCCGCTTTTCGGGCAGGTCCGATGCGATGGAGGCCGGCCGCAGCATGACGCTGATGCGCGCCTGGGCATGCTCCTTCGAGAGCCGTGCCAGGTTGCGGATGACCGGCATCCCAAGTTCTCCCGCTCCCAAAACCAGGATGGACCGGAAGGCAGTGTTGCTGGCGCGAGAAGCCATTGAATCACCATGTCTGTGTACGATGGCGGCGATTCTGCCTGTCGCACAGACCACACATAAGAAGGCACACCCGTGATACCGACCGCCCCGTTCATGAGTTCCGACGAGCTCCTGCAGCACTCCCAACTGATCTGCGACGGAATGAGCGCCGACGACGACGGTCTACGCCGCGAGGTTCTGGCGCACGCGGGCAATCGCTGGTCCCTTGGCATCATTCACGCGCTAGGCGTTTACGGAACACTGCGGCATGCGGATCTGGCGCGCAGGATGAAGGGAATTACCCAGCGCATGCTCACGCGCACCCTGCGGCAACTGGAAAGGGACGGCCTGATCGGCAGGCACGATTTCAACGAGGTGCCTCCCCGTGTCGAGTACAGCATCACCCCATTGGGCAAGGACCTGCTTGTCCTGATGATTCCCATGTGGACATGGGTGGTGGAACACGCCGAGGATTTTCGCCAATGCCGGCAGCACTTCGATGCACATCGCAGTGCGTGACAGTGTCAGCGCCGTCGCTGACAACGCCGGACGTCCACGAGCGTGGTGGCGAGAAGCGGGCCTCAGTCGCGCATCGGTGACGACCACCGCCACGGGCATTACGATCGCGACGTGCCAGTCGTAAAACCGCCTCGCAAGCACTGAATTTTTCCGGCGCTTTTCCGAAGGCGTAAAAGGCACCTGCGCAAAAAGCCCAAGTGCCTGTTTTTATCGCGGGCCTGGCCGGATGCGAACTGCATGAGTCTTCTGCTCCAACCGCTGCGCTGAGGCCCGCTGCGACCGCACGCTGCAGGCAGCCTCGGCACGAGCCACTGGCGCGGCGCTACTGGCCCTGCCTCCCACGCGCCCCGCCTTCGCTCATCGAATACGCCCGCTCCGCGCCCTCGCCCGCCGCCCACGCGGTGTTCGGCTCGGCCTGCAGGGTGAAGCGCAGTTCGCCGCCGGCCATGATCTCCTCGTGGCGCAGGAAGGCGCGGTCCAGCGGGCGGCCGTTGAGGGTGACGCGGCCGATGTAGGGATGCGCGTCGTCCAGGCCGTCGGCGACGATGCTGAAACGCTTGCCGTTGGGCAGCGCCAGGGTCGCGTGCGGCAGGAACGGGCGGCCGATGATGTACTGGTTGCTGGCCGGCGCCACCGGGTAGAAACCCAGCGCGGTGAACACGTACCACGCCGACATCTGCCCCAGGTCGTCGTTGCCGGCCAGGCCGTCGGGTCGCGCGGCGTACTGGCTGCGCATGATCTGCTGCAGCCGCGCCTGGGTGCGCCACGGCTGCCCGGCGTAGGCGTACAGGTAGGCGACGTGGTGGCTGGGTTCGTTGCCGTGCGCGTACCAACCGATCAAGCCGGTGATGTCTTCCATGTGTTCGAACACCTTGGGATCGACCTTGGCCTCGAACACCTGGTCCAGCCGCGCCAGCAGCTTGTCCTCGCCACCGTGCGCGCGGGCCAGGCCGGCCACGTCCTGCGGCACGTACCAGGAGTATTGCCAGGCGTTGCCTTCGGTGTAGTCGCTGCCATAGCCGCTGGCGCTGGGATCGAACGGTTCGCGGAAACTGCCGTCGCGCTTGCGCGCGCGCATGAAGCCGGTGTTGGCGTCGAAGGCATGCTGCCAGTTGCCGGCGCGCTTGCCGAATTCGCGGGCCACCTCGCTGCGGCCCATCGCCTGCGCCATGCGTGCGATGGTCCAGTCGTCGAACGCGTATTCCAGGGTCTTGGACGCGGCCTCGCCTTCCTCGTCGATCGGCACGTAGCCCAGCTCGCGGTATTGCGCGATGCCGTCGTACGGGCCGTAGTCGGCGCTGGCGACCATCGCGTCCAGCGCGGCGTCGGTGTCGTAGCCGCGGATGCCTTTCATGTAGGCATCGGCGATCACCGGCACGGCGTGGTAGCCGATCATGCACCAGGTTTCCAGGCCCTGGAACGACCACACCGGCAGCACCCCGTACGGACTGTTTTTGCGGTGCGAGAGCAGCGAGTTGACGATGTCGTTGGTGCGCTGCGGCGGCTGCACCAGGGTCAGCAGCGGGTGCAGCGCGCGGTAGGTATCCCACAGCGAGAACGTCGAGTAGTTGGTGTAGCCCTGCGCCTGGTGCACGGCGTTGTCAGGGCCGCGGTAACGACCGTCGCTGTCCATGAACAGCGTGGGGCCGAGCAGGCTGTGGTACAGCGCGGTGTAGAACTGGGTGCGCTGCGTTGCCGGCGCGTCCACTTCGACCGCACCCAGCGCCTGCGCCCACTGCGCGCGTGCGGCGCGGCGCACGCCGTCGAAGTCCCAACCCGGCACCTCGGCGTCGAGGTTGGCGATGGCGCTGTCCTCGCTGACCGGCGAGATCGACACCTTCACCAACAATGGTTCGCGCGTGGCCTGGCCGAAGTCGAAGCTGGCCACCAGCTGGCGGCCTTCGATCTGCGCGCGCTGCGTGGGGTCGTTGTCGCCCGGCGGCGGGAAGCCCTTGTACGGGATGTCCTGCTCGGTGTTGTGCAAGGCATGGCCGCGCAGCGGCTGCGAGAAGCGCAGCGCGAAGTACAGCTGCCGCCCGGGCGCCCAGCCGCGGGTTTCGCGGAAGCCGGTGACGGTGCCGTCGGCGCGCACGCGCAGCCGCGACCAGCTGATCTTGCCCGGGTAGTCGTACATGCTGGTGCGCAGGTCCAGCAGCACGTGCGCCGGCTGGCCCTTGGGGAAGGTGTAGCGGTGCACGCCGGCGCGCGCGCTGGCGGTGAGCTCGGCGCGCACGTTGTAGTCGTCCAGGGTCACCGCGTAGTAGCCGGGCTCGGCGCGTTCGTCGTCGTGGCGGAAGCGCGAGCTGTAGCCGCTGCCGGGTGTGTCCGGATCGCCGCGCTCCAGCCGCACCGCGCCGCTGATCGGCATCAGCAGCACGTCGCCCAGGTCGGAATGGCCGGTGCCGGAGAAGTGCGTGTGCGAGAAGCCGACCAGGCTGCGGTCGTCGTAGCGGTAACCCGCGGCCCAGCCGTAGGCGTCCTTGCGCGGCTGGATGCGCGTGTCCGGGCTCAGCTGGACCATGCCGAACGGCACCGTGGCGCCGGGATAGGTGTGGCCTTCGCCGCCGGTGCCGATGAACGGGTCCACCGCGGCGACGGCGCGCTCGCCAGGGCTGGCGGCACTGGCCAGGGCCTGCTTGGTGGCGGCGTGCGCCGCCGGCCAGACGGCGGCGAGCAGCAGCGCGACGGCCGCGCGCTGAGTCCAGGTGTTGGGCATTGCGTCTTTCCCCGGTCGAATCGGTCCAAGAAACGGATACCACAAAGCCGTCCTGCATTTTGCTGCACTGCAAAATGCGCAGGGGATCACGACGGCGCAGGATGGGCGGCCTTTTGAACCGGTCTAATCGCCGTGCCGTCGTCCCCCGCCGACAAACGCGTCACCGTGTCCGACATCGCCGCCGCCTGCGGCGTGTCGCGGGCGACCGTGTCGCTGGTGCTGCGCAACAGCCCGCTGGTGCATGCGGACACGCGCGCGCGGGTGGCGGCGGAGATCGCGCGGCAGGGCTACGTGTACCACCGCGGCGCGGCCAGCCTGCGCGGGCGCGCCTCCAATGCGGTGG
The DNA here is from genome assembly GCF_014236815.1 of Xanthomonas sp. GW. Classification (NCBI taxonomy): domain Bacteria; kingdom Pseudomonadati; phylum Pseudomonadota; class Gammaproteobacteria; order Lysobacterales; family Lysobacteraceae; genus Xanthomonas; species Xanthomonas sp. GW. Next base: position 703,597 of record NZ_CP051189.1, on the reverse strand, counting down.
CGCTGGTGGTCAACGACCTGGCCAATCCGTTCTTCGCTGAATTCGCCGGCGGGGTGGACGCGGCGCTGGCCGAGGCCGGCTACGTGATGCTGATGGGCAGCACCGGCGAATCGCCGGAGCGCCAGCACAGCGTGCTGGCGTCGCTGATCGAACACCAGCCGGCGGCGCTGATCCTGTCGCCGACCGAGAACACCGACGCGGCGCGGCTGCGCCAATTGCTCGGCACGCGGCTGCCGGTACTGCTGTTCAACCGCGCGCTGGACGGCGACTGGCCGCTGCTGGCGCTGGACAACCGCCGCGGCGCGCGCCTGGCCACCGAGCACCTGCTGGCGCTGGGCCATCGCGCGATCGCGTTCTTCGGCGGCCACCGCCAATCCAGTTCCTGCGCCGAACGCCGCGCCGGCTACCGCGACGCGCTGGCCGCTGCCGGCATCGCCGTCGACCCGGCGTGGCTGATCGAATGCGCGCCGACCCGGCTGGAAGCCGCGCGCCAGGCCGGCGCGCTGTGCGCGCGCGATCCGTTGCCGACCGCGCTGGTCTGCTACAACGACGTGGTCGCGCTGGGCCTGGCCAGCGGCCTGGCCGAACGCGGCCGCCACGCCGGCCGCGACTACGCCTTGATCGGCTTCGACGACATCGCCGAAGCCGCCGTCGCCACCCCGTCGCTGTCCACCGTCGCGGTCGCCCCCCGCGAACGCGGCATGCAGGCCGCGCAGCTGGTGCTGGACGCGCTGCGCCAGCAACAGTCACTGCCTGCGCTTACCATCGCCCCGTCCCGGCTGTGCCTGCGTGCCAGCAGCCGGGTCGCCTTATCGTCCGTTCCCGGAGTCGCTGCATGAGCCGTCGCCCGCTGTCCAACACTGCCGCCATCGCGGTGGTCAGCATGATCTTCTTCACCTGGGGCGGCCTGACCAGCCTCAACGATGTGCTGATCCCGCATCTGAAAGCCGTGTTCCAGATGAACTACGCGCAGTCGATGCTGATCCAGTTCACCTTCTTCGGCGCGTACTTCCTGATGTCGCTGCCGGCCGGCGCGGTAGTGGCGCGCGTGGGCTACAAGGCCAGCATCGTCATCGGCCTGGTGATCGCGGCGATCGGCGCGGCGATGTTCTATCCGGCCGCGCGGCTGCCGTCGTATCCGCTGTTCCTGACCGCGCTGTTCGTGCTGGCCAGCGGCATCACCCTGCTGCAGGTGGCGGCCAATCCCTACATCAGCCTGATCGGCGAACCGAGCAAGGCGCCGAGCCGACTCAACTTCGCGCAGGCGCTGAATTCGTTGGGCACCACCATCTTCCCGCTGCTGATCGGCCCGCTGATCCTGGCCGGCGCGGTGCTGTCGGCCGACAAGATCGCGGCGATGAGCGCGCTCGAGCAGGCGGCTTACCGCGGCGCGCAGGCGCAATCGGTGCAGGTGCCGTACCTGCTGCTGGCCGGCGGCCTGTTGTTGCTGGCGGTGTTCGTGCTGGTGATGCGTATCCCCTCGCTGCGAGAGGACGACGCCGGCAGCGTCGAGTCGCATCACAGCTTCGGCGATGCGCTGCGCCAGTCGCACCTGCTGTGGGGCGTGGTGGCGATCTTCATGTACGTCGGCGCGGAAGTGTCGATCGGCAGCTTCCTGATCAACTACATCTCCGGCCCGACCACCGGCGGTCTGACCGAAGCCACCGCCAGCCGCTACCTGGCGTTCTACTGGGGCGGCGCGATGGTCGGCCGCTTCGCCGGCGCCGCGCTGCTGCAGGTGATCCCAGCGCGCAAGCTGCTGGCCGCCTTCGCCGGCGTCGCCTCGCTGCTGCTGATCGTGACCATGATCAGCACCGGCCACGTGGCGATGTGGAGCGTAATCGCGATCGGCCTGTTCAACTCGATCATGTTCCCGACCATCTTCACCGTGGCCATCGAACGCCTGGGCCCGCTGACCAGCAAGGCCTCGAGCCTGCTGATCATGGGCATCGTCGGCGGCGCGCTGGTGCCGCTGGCGCAGGGCGCGCTGGCCGATGTGGTCGGCATCCAGCATGCCTTCGTGATCCCGCTGCTGTGCTACGCCTACATCCTCTGGTACGGCCTGCGCGGCTCGCGGCTGTCGGCCAATCTGCCGGCCGAGGCGCCGGGCGCCAGGCCGGTGGCGCGCGCTATGCATTGATGCGCGAGACGGGCGCGGCGGCGTGCTGCCGCCGTGCCTGCGCTCGGTTGTTCCTCCCCCTTCCCCCACTCACATGGCTCCTAGCGACCGCATGAACCTGCCTGCCACGCCCCTGCCCGACTTCGCCGATGCCGCCGTGCTGCGCGCGCATATCGCCGACACCATGGCCTTCTACCATCCGCGCGCGATCGATCCGGCCGGCGGCTTCTTCCACTATTTCCGCGACGACGGCAGCGTGTACGACGCCGGCCACCGTCACCTGGTCAGCAGCACCCGCTTCGTCTTCAACTACGCGATGGCGGCGAACGAGTTCGCCGATTCGCCGCTGGCCGCCGAGTACCTGGACGCCGCCCGCCACGGCCTGCGCTACCTGCGCGAGACGCATCGCGACGCCGCCAGCGGCGGCTACGTGTGGACCCTGCGCGACGGCGTCGCCGAGGACCGCACCCAGCACGCCTACGGCGCCGCCTTCGTGCTGCTGGCCTATTCCACCGCTAAGAAAGCCGGCCTCGACACCGGCGCGTGGATGGACGAGACCTGGCAGCTGCTGGAAACCCGCTACTGGGACGCCGACGCCGGCCTGTACCGCGATGAAGCCACGCCCGAGTGGCAGTTCTCCAGCTACCGCGGGCAGAACGCCAACATGCACCTGTGCGAGGCGCTGATCGCCGCCTACGAGGCCAGCGCCGAACCGCGCTACCTGCAGCGCGCGCTGCTGCTCGCCGACCACATCACCCGCCGGCAAGCCGCGCTGGCCGGCGGCCTGGTGTGGGAGCACTACGACGCGAACTGGCAGGTGGACTGGGACTACAACCGCGACAATCCCAAGCACCTGTTCCGGCCGTGGGGTTTCCAGCCCGGCCACCAGGTGGAATGGTCGAAGCTGCTGGTGCTGCTGCACGGCCATCTGCACGCCGCCGAAGGCAGCGCGCCGGACTGGCTGCTGCCGACCGCCCGCCACCTGTTCGACACCGCGCTGGCGCACGGCTGGGACGCGCAGCACGGCGGCATCGTCTACGGCTTCGCCTCCGGCACCGAAGCCGAGCCGGTGGTCGACGTGCCCGATGTGGCGCAGCATCCGACCTATTTCTGCGACGACGACAAGTATTTCTGGGTGCAGGCCGAAGCGATCGCCGCCGCCGCGCGGCTGCTGGCCGCGAGCGGCGATGCCAGCTACCGCGCCGCTTACGACAAGCTGTGGACGTATTCGTGGGAACACCTGGTCGACCACCGCTACGGCGCCTGGTTCCGCATCCTCAGCCGCGACAACCGCAGCTACAGCGACGAGAAGAGCCCGGCCGGCAAGACCGATTACCACACCATGGGCGCCTGCCACGATGTGTTGGCGGTGATGCGCGGCAGCAAGGCGTTCGCGTAGGCATACGCGGGGCGCCGGCGATCCGGCGCCTGTGTTCCTGTAGGAGCGGCTTCAGCCGCGACCGGGTGTTACCGGCGAGATCCGATCGCGGCTGAAGCCGCTCCTACAGGGGTCGGTCGCCCGCCGGGGGGGGGGGCGACAGCGGGCGTCGGTCGCGCGCAGGTGGTGCGATAGCGTAAGCAAGCTGCACCAATTCTTCGCCCACAAAAAAGCCCCGCACATGGCGGGGCTTTTTCGTTGCCGCGAACCGCGCTCGATCAGTCGATGTCGAGGAAGCTGCGCAGCTGCTCGGAGCGGCTCGGATGACGCAGCTTGCGCAACGCCTTGGCCTCTATCTGGCGGATGCGCTCGCGGGTGACATCGAACTGCTTGCCGACTTCCTCGAGGGTGTGGTCGGTGTTCATGTCGATGCCGAAGCGCATGCGCAGCACCTTGGCCTCGCGCGGGGTCAGCCCGGCGAGCACGTCGCGCACGGTCTCGGACAGGTTGATGTTGGTGGTGTTCTCGATCGGGGACTCCACGTTGGTGTCCTCGATGAAGTCGCCCAGATGCGAATCCTCGTCGTCGCCGATCGGGGTTTCCATCGAGATCGGCTCCTTGGCGATCTTCATCACCTTGCGGATCTTGTCCTCCGGCATGTCCATTTCCTTGGCCAGCTCCTCCGGCGTGGCCTCGCGGCCGTACTGCTGGAGCATCTGCCGGGAAATGCGGTTCAACTTGTTGATCGTCTCGATCATGTGCACCGGGATACGGATGGTGCGCGCCTGATCGGCGATCGAACGGGTGATGGCCTGGCGGATCCACCAGGTCGCATACGTGGAGAACTTGTAGCCGCGACGGTATTCGAACTTGTCCACCGCCTTCATCAGGCCGATGTTGCCTTCCTGGATCAGGTCGAGGAACTGCAGGCCGCGGTTGGTGTACTTCTTGGCGATCGAGATCACCAGGCGCAGGTTGGCCTCGACCATTTCCTTCTTGGCCTTGCGCGCCTTGGCTTCGCCATAGGCCATCGCGCGGCTGATTTCCTTCAGCTCGGTCAGGCTCAGGTAGGTCGCCTGCTCCACCGCCACGGTGGCTTCCTGCTCGGCGACGATCTGGTCCTTGACGTCGCGCAGCGCCGAGGACCACTTCTGCTTGCGCTTCAGTGCGTCGTCGACCCAGGCCACGTTGGTCTGGTTGCCTTCCCAGGAACGGATGAAATCCTTGCGCGGCATCCGCGCCACGTGCGTGGCCAGGTGCAGCACGCGACGCTCGTGGTCCTTGACCTGGGCCATGGTGTCGCGCAGCTTGCGCACCAGCACGTCGGTCAGCGGCAGCGGCAGCTTCAGGGTGACGAACACCTCGGCGATGTCGGTGCGCAGCTTGGTGACCAGCTTGTGCTCGGCGCCGTTCTTGGCGTGCGCCTTCTTGAACTTGGCGTATTCGGTGGCCAGCACCTCCATGCGCCGCGCGACCTCGGCCGGATCCGGACCGGTCGGGCCGGCCTCTTCCTCGGCGGCTTCGACTTCCTCGTCGTCGTCGTCGGCATCGGCATCGGCGGCATCGTCGTCGCTGGCGACCACCGCCGGCGGCGCCGGCTCTTCCTCGATCAGGTCGTTGAAGCCGACCACGATCTCGGCCAGGCGCTTCTTGCCTTCCTTGTGCTGTTCGTAGTCCTCGAGCAGCGTCTCCACCGCCAGCGGGAACGCGCCCAGCGCGGCCTGGACCTGGCTGAGGCCTTCCTCGATGCGCTTGGCGATGGCGATTTCGCCTTCGCGGGTCAGCAGCTCGACCGTGCCCATCTCGCGCATGTACATGCGCACCGGGTCGGTGGTACGGCCACCTTCGGTGTCGAGCGCGGTCAGCGCCGCGGCGGCTTCTTCGGCCGCGGTGTCGTCGACTTCGCGGTTACCGGTGTTGCCGTCGTTGAGCAGCAGGGTCTCGGCGTCGGGGGCGACTTCATGGACGTCGATGCCCATGCCGTTGATCATGCTGATGATGTCTTCGATCTGCTCCGGATCGACCAAGTCGTCGGGCAGATGGTCATTGACTTCGGCGTAGGTCAGATAGCCCTGTTCCAGGCCCTTGCTGATCAGTAGCTTGATGTCGGATTGCTGGGCAGGACGTTCGTTGGCCATGAGTGCTCGCGCCACCGGCAGGTAGATGAATGAGTGAACCTAGCATTATAACAGCCCGGACCGCCGCTTGCCGGACAAGGAGCTGAATCGCTCCGCCAGGAGCGCCCCGACCTAGGGCCGAAGCAGGAAAGTGACCGGGCCGTCGTTGACCAGGCTGACGATCATATGGGCACCGAAGCGCCCGCTTTCCACCCCTGGCGCGTGCCGCTCCCGGCAGATTTCCAGCAATCGGTTGAAGCCGCGTTCAGCCTCAAGCGGCGGTGCCGCGGTGGTGAAGCTCGGTCGCATTCCGGAACCGGTATCGGCGGCCAGGGTGAACTGGCTGACCAGCAGCAAGCCGCCTTCGGTGTCGCGCAGCGAGCGGTTCATGCGCCCACTGGCGTCGGCGAACACGCGGTAGCCCAACAGGCGCTCGGCCATGCGCTGGAACGTGGCCTCGGTATCGCCCGGCTCCACCGCCACCAGCGCCAGCAGGCCGGGGCCGATGCGACCGACCACCGCATCGTCGACGCGGACTTCGGCTTGGCTGACGCGCTGGATCAGGGAGAGCATGGGCGGGGACTCGGGACTCGGGACTCGGGAGCATCCGGGTTCGGCGGGACGCTGTCATCCCGTCGGCATCATGGCCGAGTCACCGCGCTCGGCGAAAGTCGCGATGGCCCGCAAGCGGACCGATTCGTGATGCCGATCGGGTCATAGGGATGCATTCGACCTGGCACGGCCGGCGCAGCGGATAAACTGGCGCGATGAAACCCGCAACGCTCGCAACCGTTCTGTATCGCTGCGCCGCCGCCGTGGCGCGCCTGCCCTGGCCGTGGCTGCGGCGCCTGGCCGACGGCCTGGCCTGGCTGTGGCTGCGCAAGGACGCGCGCGAAAGCCGCGTCACCCGCCGCAACCTGGAACTGGCCTACCCGGAGCTGCTGCCGAGCGAGCGCATCGCGCTGCACCGCGACGTGCTGCGCTCCACCGCGCGGCAGGCCTTCGAGACCCTGGTGCTGTGGACCCGGCCGCCGGCGCAGAACCTGGCGCGGCTGCGCCAGCGCCACGGCCAGGAGCTGTACGACGCCGCGCTGGCGTCGGGCCGCGGGGTGATCGTGGCCGCGCCGCACTTCGGCAACTGGGAACTGCTCAACCAGTGGCTGGCCTCGCGCGGCGACATCGCCATCGTCTACCGCGCGCCGGCCTCCGATGTCGGCGACGCCTTCCTGCAACTGGTGCGCAGCGGCGACAACGTGCGCCAGGTGCGCGCCGAGGGTCCGGCGGTGCGGCAGCTGTTCAAGGTGCTTAAGGACGGCGGCGCGGTCGGCATTCTTCCCGACCAGCAACCCAAGGCCGGCGACGGCGTGTTCGCGCCGTTCTTCGGCGTGCCGGCGCTGACCATGACCCTGGTCAACCGGCTGGCCGAACGCACCGGCGCGATCGTGCTGTTCGCGTGGTGCGAGCGGGTCGGCAACGACCTGGAATTCGCGCTGCAGGTGCAGCCGGCGCCGGAGGCGATCGCCGACCCGGACCCGCTGCGCGCCGCGACCGCGCTGAACGAAGGCGTGGAACGGGTGGCGCGCCGCGACCCGGCGCAGTACCAGTGGACCTACAAGCGCTACACGCTGCGTCCGGATCCGGCCGAAGCCAACCCCTACGCCACGGCCAGGCACCCGCACTAGCGGCGCGCATCCCGCGCAGCGGCTAGTCGTCGTGCGGGTCCGCCGGTGTGGCGAGGATGCGCTGGTAGAAGGCCAGGTCCAGCCAGCGCCCGAACTTGAAACCGGCCTCGCGCACGGTGCCGGCGTGCACGAAGCCCAGTTGCTCGTGCAGCGCGATGCTGCCGCTGTTGCTGGCGTCGATACCGCCCACCAGCACGTGCACGCCGCGCGCCTGCGCCGCCTCGACCAGCGCCAGCAGCAGGCGCCGCCCCAGGCCCTTGCCGCGATGGTCGCGGTGCACGTAGACCGAATGCTCGACGCTGTACTTGAACGCCGGCCAGGCGCGGAACGTGCCGTAACTGGCGAAGCCGAGCAAGGTGCCGTCCGCGTCCTCGACCCCGATCACCGGAAAGCCGCCGGCGCGCTTGGCCGCAAACCAGCCGGCCATGCTCTCCGGCGGGCGCGGCCGGTAGTCGTACAGGGCGGTGGAACGGACGATGGCCTCGTTGAAGATCTCCAGGATCGCGCCGGCATGGCGCTGTTCGGTGCATTCGACGAGGTGCATGCGTAGGTCCTGGGGAACGGGTCCGGCGTAGTAGAAATCAATCGACCGCGCTTGAACATGCCCGTCCCGCCTGCCGGGCGGCCGCGACCACGATTTCGTGAGTGACCGCGCGCCGGCCGACGGTTGCGTGCGAGGCATGCCGGCGCGGCGCACAGTGCGTTCCATCCCGCGCATGCTGGCGGCACGGCCAAACCACGCGACAATGGCGCACCGAAACAGCCGCCGCACCCGCCCACACGCGGCGCTTGCCGGGCGCAGCGCCGCCGGCACGCCTTGAAGCGGCGCCGGAGATCCCCATTTGGAGTCGTGCATGACCAGCCCCGCCCCCACCTCCGTGCACGCCTTCGGCGATCCCGCCGCGATCCGCAGCGAGCGCGCGGCCTCGGAGCTGCGTGCCGGCCGGCCGGTGGTCATCGAGGGCCGCCACGGCCAGGCGCGCGCGGTGCTGGCGCTGGATAGCAGCACCGCGCAGTCCTACCTCAGCTTCGCCCAGGCGGCGGCGCAGCGGCATTACCTGTTCCTGACCCCGACTCGCGCGCAGGTGCTGGGCCTGGCCGCGCCGCAGGGCGCGCGCATCGCCCTGGCCGGCCAGTCCTACGACGCGCTGGCGGCGCTGGCCTACCTGCGCGACGGCACGCTGCCGGCGCATTGGCTGCCGGGCGATGCGCTGGATGCCGGCGCGGTGGAGATCGCGCGCCTGGGCCTGCTGCTGCCGGCGATGATCGCGGTAGACCTGGGCGCGGACAGCAGCGCCTTCCAGGGCTGCCAGTCGCTGCAGCTGGACGATCTGGAACACGGTTGCGCGACCACCACCGCCGGCAGCTACGAACTGGTGACCCGCACCCAGGTGCCGCTGCGCGATCTCGGCAGCAGCGAATTCGTGGTGTTCCGCGGCGGCGTGGCGCAGCGCGACCAGGTCGCGATCGTGATCGGCCAGCCCGACCTGTCGGCGCCGGTACCGGTGCGGGTGCACTCCTCCTGCCTCACCGGCGACCTGTTCGGCTCGCTGAAGTGCGACTGCGGCGACCAACTGCGGCATGGCCTGGCCAAGCTCAAGGAACTCGGCGGCGGCGTGCTGCTGTACCTGGACCAGGAAGGCCGCGGCACCGGCATCGCCACCAAGATGCGCGCCTACGGCTACCAGCACGACGGACTGGACACCATCGACGCCGATGCGCAGCTGGGGTTCGGCGCCGACGAGCGCCGCTACGGCGGCGCGGTGGCGATGCTGCGCGGGCTCGGCATCCAGCGGGTGCGCCTGCTGACCAACAACCCCTCCAAGGCCGAGCGCCTGCGCGCGGCCGGCATCGAGGTGGTCGAACGCATCCCGATCACCGGCGCGATCACCGCCGAGAACGAGGGCTATCTGCGCACCAAGGCCGCCCGTGCCGGCCATGCGCTGGATGTGGACGCGCTGATCCACGCCGCACGCTGAGCCGCGACGGCGCAGCACCGGCAACGACGACAGCGGCGCAGGCCGAACGGCGAGGCGCGCTGCGGAGAGGGGCTCCAGACAACTCGCGCCCGCGCGCGAAACACGCCAGGTGCCGCCCGCGTTACGATCGGGGACCTACGCGGCGCGCGTGCGCAGTGCCCGCCCATCGCTTCGAGAGCCCACCGTGACCGCACCACCGTCCCTGGACCCCTCTGCTGCCGCGCTTGGCGCCGACCCTCAGGCCGCCATCGCGTTCGCGCCTGCGGACGACTGGCTGCCGCTGCCGCTGCGCGGCGCCTGGCTGGCCGCGCTCGGCGGCGGCTGCGTCCTTGGCCTGTGCGTGCTGATCGGCGCGGCCATCTTCGGTTTCTCGCTGCACAGCCGCCAGGCCTTGCTCATCGGTGCCGGCGCCGCGGCGCTCGGCGTGCTGTTCGGCGCCTGCATCGGCTTCGTGCGCCATCGCCGGATCCGTTGGCGGCTGAACGCGCAGGGCCTGGACCTGCACCGCGGGCGGTTGTGGCAGAGCGAAGTGCACGTTCCGATGTCGCGCGTGCAGCATCTGGACCTGCGCCGCGGCCCGCTGGAGCGCGCCGCGCGCCTGGCCACCCTGGTGGTGCACACCGCCGGCACCCGGCACAACGCGGTCGCCGTGCCCGGCCTGGACCAGGCCGACGCCGAGCGCCTGCGCGAACGCCTGGCGCACCAGCTCGACCACGACGACGACGCGCTGTGAGCGCCGCCCTGGACGCCGAGGACACCGCGGTCCGGCGCCTGCACCCGTGGTCGTGGCTGTTCGTGCTGCTGCAGCACCTGCGGCATTTCCTGCTGCCGCTGCTGGCCCTGCTGGTGTTCGGCGGACGCGACGGCCGCAACGACCATGTCGACCAGCTGATGATGCTGCTGGTGGGCAGCGCGCTGATCGCGGTGTCGCTGCTGCGCTACCTCACCTACCAGTACCGCATCGGCCGCGACAGCCTGAGCATCCGCAGCGGCTGGCTGGAACGCAGCCTGCGCGAGATCCCGTTCGCGCGCATCCACAACGTGGTCGTACACCAGTCGCTGCTGCATCGGCTGTTCGGCGTGGCCGAAGTGCGGCTGGAATCGGCCGGCGGGACCAAGCCGGAAGCGCAGATGCGGGTGCTGCGGCTGGACCAGGCGCTGGCACTGGAGCGGCAGATCCGCCACCGCGCGCATGCCGCCGAGACCGCGCCCGCGGCGGCGGACGCAGCGCCGGCCAGCGACGTGCTGCTGGCGCTGCCCAGCTCGGAAGTGCTGCGCCAAGGGCTGATCTCCAACCGCGGCATGGTGGTGGTGATCACCGCGTTCGGCGCCACCTATCACCTGTTCCCCGAGCGCATGGTCTCCAATGCGATCGAGCATTACGGGCGGCAGTTGTTCGGCTACGCCAGCCACCTGCAACTGGGCTGGATGGCCGGCGCGATCAGCGTGGCGCTGATGCTGGCGACGCTGTTGTTGGTCATGCGTGTGCTGTCGATGGCGCTGGCGCTGCTGCAGTACCACGGCTTCCGGCTCAGCGAGAGCGAGCGCCGGCTGACCGTTGAGCGCGGCCTACTGACCCGGCTGCGCAGCAGCGTGGCGCGGCGCCGGATCCAGGCCTGGACCCTGCACGAGGGCTTGCTGCAACGCCTGCTGCAGCGGCGCAGCCTGCACATCGACACCGCGGTGATGGATGGACACGGCGAGGAGGGCCGCGCGCTGAAGGAACTGGCGCCGCTGGCGACTCCGGCCGCCTGCGATGCGCTGCTGCACCGGCTGCTGCCACAGATCGCCTGGCCGCCGCCGCAATGGCACGGGATCGCCACGCGCTGCTGGTGGCGGCTATGCCTGCCGGCGCTGTGCCTGGTACCGCTGCTGTGCGCCGGCCTGTGGCGGCCGTTCGGCGCCTGGGCCGCGCTGTCGCTGCTGTGGCTGCCGTGGTCGGCGTTCAAGGCCTGGCGCCAGGCACAACGCATGGGCTATGCGCTGGACGCGCGCTACGTGGCAGTGCGCGGCGGCTGGTGGACGCGCTGGTGGCGGTTGGCCGAGATCGACAAGCTGCAGACGCTGCAGCTGACCCGCTCGCCGCTGGACCGCTATTGCGGCACCGCCACCCTGTGGCTGGATACCGCCGGCGCCCGCCATGGCGAGCCGCCGTTGCGAGTGCGCCTGGTGCCCGAGGCAGAAGCGCAGGCGCTGTATCTGCAACTGAGTCACGCGTTGGCAAAGCGCCGGCTGCGCTGGTAGCGGCAAGCGCCGCGCCCAGCCACGCGATGGCTCAACGCGCGCCGCGGCCCCAGTAGCCGATGCGTCGGCGGATCTTCAGCTTGCGCCAGAAATTCCACGGCTTGCGTTTGGGATTGCGCGCGCCCTCGGCGACGAAGTCGTCGATCGCGCGCAGCACGCGCTCGCTGGACTGTCCATCGCGGTAGGGATGCAGGCCGTCGGCGAAGTCGCGGATCGCCGCCATCAGCTCCGGCGGCCGCGCCAGCGCACGACGGATGGCCGGCTCGAACTGCGCCGGGTCGTCGATGTCGATCAGTTGCGGGCCCGGGCGCCGGTTCTTGAACGTTACCACTGGCTTGTAGGTGAGCAGGAATTCGTTGAGCGCCGAGGAGGTGTCCGAGCACATCAGGTCCACCTGCGGGAACAGCTCCAGGATGTTGTCGTTGTCGGCGAAGCGCAGGTACTCGTTCTCGAGCGCGCGGTAGCGCGCCACCATCTCCGGGTCCATCTTCGGATGGAAGGTCACGATCCAGCGCCACTCGCCACTGCGCGACAGCCGCTTGACCTCGTCGTAGAGGATGCCGGCCGCGCTCCACGACGGCGAGAACGTGGAGTGGTACAGGATCACCGGCGGTTGCCGCACCGGCGCCAGCTCGGCGCCGATCTCGCGCATGAACGGGTCGATCTTGGGGAAGCCGGTTTCCTTCACCGCGAAGTGGCCAAGCCTGCGCGCCAGCGCGCCGAACGCGGCGGTGTCGCGCGGGCCGGTGGTGCAGTACAGGTCGAAGAAACCGCGCACATAGATGTGCCGCGGCTTGCCGGCGTCGAAGCCGTGGAAGGTCTCGACCTTCACTCCGGGGAAGAAGTGCGGCACCGCGTTGCTGGAGGTGATCACCGCGTACGGATTCCACGCCAGCACCTCTTCGACCGTGGCCAGGTGGCGCTCGTCGGCGCTCAGATCGGCGGCGCCGGGGCCGTCGAAGAACCACGCCGCCTCGTCGCCGCGCGCGCGGATCGCGGCCTGCAGCGGACGCAATATCGCCAGCGCATAGCGTTCGGATCCGTACAGCAGATAGTGCTTGCTCATCAATGCTCCAGATCGTGCCGTTGCAGCTGCGCCCGTGCCTGCTCCACCGAGGCCGGGTTGACCTGCATCTCGTAGTAGCGCATGCGCTTGTACAGCGCGTAGCTGGCCGCGGTCTGCGCCACCACGAAGCCGCGCCAGCCATCGAGCACCGCCAGGCGCAGCAGGTAATCCTTGAGGAAGGCGCCGGCGAACACGAACGGGCTCTGCCACATTCTCACCGGCTTGCGCTTGTCGCGCCAGCCGAGCGCCTTCAGTTCGGCGTAGCGCAGCACCTTGAGCTGCTTGTGCACCAGGGTCGGGTTGTGCAGGTGGTTGAACGGCGGCGCGAACTCGGCGCTGGCGCCGTCGAAACGCAGCGATTCGTGCACCCGCGCATCGCTCCAGCGCGCGCGGCCGCGGTGATACAGCCGCGCCAGGCGCTCGCCGACCATCGGCCGGTACCAGCGCATCGGCGCGCCCATGTACCAGGTGCTGCGGCGCAGCCACACCGCGTCCAGCCGGTCCTCGGCCAGGAGTTGCGGCAGCCGTGCCAGGCATTCGGCGCGCAGCGCGTCGGACAGGAATTCGTCCGCGTCCAGCACCAGGATCCAGTCGTGCGCGGCCTGGGTGGAAGCGAAGTTGCGTTGCGCGCCGAAGCCGAGCCAGGCCTGCTCGACCACACGCGCGCCGTGCGCGCGGGCGATCTCTGCGGTGGCGTCGGTGCTGCCGCAGTCCACCACCAACTTGTCGGCGGCGAACGGCACGCTGTCCAGGCAGCGCGCGATGTTGGCCGCTTCGTTGTAGGTCATCACCACCAGGCTGAGCGGCAAGGTGGTCGCGGCGGCGTCGGCCATGGCGCTCGGTATCCGGGGCAGCGGTGCACCCTGCGGTCGTGGCGCGCTCGGCGCCGCTCGGCGGTGCGGGATCGGCAGTCTACCGGCTTCCGGCAGCGCCTTCAGCGGCGCCGGCGCGCGCCCGCGGCGCCTGCGCATCGCAGGCCGCCAGCCCGATCAGCACGCCGACCAGGGATACGTAGAAGCCGGTGGTGACCTGATGCGCGAACATCGACTGGGTCATGCCGCACAGGATGTAGCCGGCCACCACCATGATTCCGGCCGCGGCCGGGCCATGAAACTCGCGATGCGGCCGCCGCCGGTACAGGCGCAGAAGCAGCCACAGCGGCACGCCGTAGACCAGCAGGATCAGCACAGTGCCGGGCAGGCCCTGGGTCGCGCTCCATTCGGCCAGGTCGTTGTGCGCATGGCCCAGATGGCAGCGCTCCACCCAGGTCTTGCTGCGGCAATCTGGCAGGCGCAGCATCGCATTGTCGAAGCGGCCCACGCCGACCCCGACCAGCGGATGCTCGACGAAGGTCGCCGCCGCCACCTGCAGCCGTTCGATGCGCGCCCCGGCCGAGGAATCGCTGTCGCCGCGCTCGTAGCGCTGCACGTCATGATGCAGTTCGGCCAGGCGGGTCTGCCGGGTCAGCGCAGGCACGCTCAGCACCAGGGTCGCCGCCAGCACGGTGAGCACGCCCAGGATCACCAGCCGCGCGCGGCCGCTGCGCCAGCGCGAGCACAGGGCGATGACCACCAGCAGCAACAGTACGCCCAACCAGACGCCGCGGCTGCCGCTGAGCAGGATGGTCGCGCAGCCGGCGACGATCGCGACGACGGTCCACGGCAAGCGCCCATGCGGCCGGCAGAACACCGCCACCATCATCAGCACCAGCACCACGTCGGCGAGCACGATCGCGTTGGTCCAGCCCTCGGCACGCGGCTGGCCCTGCAGCACCTGCACGACCGCCAGCACCAGGGTGGCGAAGATGCCCAGCAGCGCGCCCCACCACAGCAACTGCTGCGGCGGACGCAGCGCGTAGACCCACAGCGCGGTCCAGGGCAGCACCAGAAAGCGGGTGCGGTTGTCGATGTCCTTCAGCGCCTGGCCGAAGTACAGGAGAGAGAACACCGACAGCACGATCACCAGCAGCGCCAGCACGGTCAGCCAGCGCAGTGAGGGCTGCAGCCCGGACGCCGCACGGCGCAGGCGCTCCAGCGCCAGCAGGCTGCTCGCCAACAGCAGCAGACCGAACGGCAGCAACCCGCCGGGGATGCTGACCACCAGCGCCGGCAGGCACAGCATGCCCAGCGCGGCGCCCCACTCGGCCACAGTGTGGCGATGGGAGGAACGCGGCCAGCGGCGGGGCTGCGCGGGGCGGGGCTTCGGTCATCTGGGAGATCGGACGGAAAGACGATGGGGGGCGATGATCCAAGTGCGATCCCTAACCCGACCTGACCTGTACGCGGCCGGTCCCGGCCGGCGCCGACGTGGCCGGCGGCGGCGCATCGCCGAGCAGATCGGCCACCACCGCCTGCAGGCGCTCGCCGAACTCATGCTGGCGCGATTCGAAGAACGTGCGCGCGGCAGTGCCCAGCGCATCGCATTGCATCGGCGCCAGGGCCAGCGCCTGCGCCATCGCCCGCTCGATGCCGGCCGCATCGATCCGGTAGCGCACGCCGAAATTGTCCTCGCGCTCGCCGACCGGTTCGATCAGCACGCCGCGCTCGGCGGTCACCAGTTCGTTCATCGGCGCGCCGTTGGTCGTGATCACCACCGCACCGACGCTCAACGCTTCCATGATGTAGTGGCCGAAGCCCTCGACCTCGGACGGGCACAGGTGGAAGCGATGCGCGTTCTGCAGCCGGCGCAGCTCGTGCTGGTCCAGGTAGCCGGTCAGGTAGTCGATGTTCTCGGCATCGATCGGGCGCGATTTCTTCGCGCTCTGCACCACCGTCAGCCGCGGCCATTCCGGGTGCCGTGCCCAGGTCTGCAGCAGCACCGCGGTGCCCTTGGCCGAGCTGCGCCCGGCCACGTGCAGGCAGGCGCGCTCGCGCGGCACCTCCGGGCGATAGCAGTCGTCGCTGCAGAAACCGATGAAGGTGGTCGCCGGACCCTGCGCGGAAAAAAGCTGCTCCGCCTGCCAGGTCTTGCACAAGACCCGCTGGAAACGCGGCAGCCAGCGCAGCCACTTGCGGCGGAACCACTCCGGATTGGGCACCAGCACGTTGCGCCGGCCGGCGCCCAGGCAGCGCGGATAGACCCGTTCCAGGAAAATCTGCAGGTCGGCGCGGCCGCGCAGCAGGCTGCGCAGGGCCAGGCGCAGTTCGCGCAGGTGGTTGGCGAAACGCACGGTGCCGAAGCCGAGCACCTCCACCCGATAGCGGCCGCTGCTGCGCAGCGCCTCGGCGACCACCTGCAGGTCGCGGCTCAGGCCACCGCCGTTGTCGCGGCTGATGACCCGGATCAGGCGCATCGGCATGCCACACCTCCCGTCCGCACGGCGCCGAGATCGAGACCGGAGCGGGCGCGGCCGCGACTCACTCGAAGCGGTCCTTGTCCTGCTCGCGCAAGCGGTCGCGGTCGCCGGTGGTGACCGTGCATCGGCCGTGCACGGCGGCGGCCGGCACCAGCCACCAGTCGCGGCGGTTGGACACCCCGGCCAGGGTGCTGGCGCGGCGATCGACGCAGCCGAGCATCGCCGCCTCCTGCACCAGCAGCCAACGCCGCTGCGGCGCCTGCGCCTGCCAGGCCACGCCGCGGCGCAACTGCTCGTCCCACGGCACCACGAAACCGAAGGTGGTCGCGGCGCGGTCGGCCATCAGCAGGTTCTGTTCCTTCCAGGCCACCAGGCCCAGTTCCGCGTCCGGCCCGATGCGGCGGCCGGCCGCCTCCATCACTCCGCGTGCGGAGCTGGACGTGTTGATCAGCGGATACACCAGCAGCCCCACCAGCACCCACAGCATGCTCAGCGTGGACACCATCGCCAGTTCCGGACGCCGCCGCGCGAACACCGCCAGGCTGGCCACGCCCCACAGGCCAAGCGCCAACAGGATCCAGGCCAGCGCCTGCACGGTCTGCAGATCGACGCCGCGCTGCTCCATCATCTGCGCGCGGAACCCATGCCCGGCCAGGATCGCTGCGCCGACGCCGCCCAGCGCCACGGTCAGCACCACGGTGAACGCCAGCAGCAGCCGCTTGACCCCGGTCTTGCGCAGCAGCCCCGGGATCAGCGGCGCCATCGCCAGGCACAGCATCGGCAGCGCCGGCAGGATGTAGACGTCGCGCTTGCCGGTGGGAATCGAAAAGAACAGCACGATCAGCGCCCACCACGCCAGCGGCAGCAGGTAGCGCGGATCGCGCCGGCGCAGGCGCCGCGCCCAGGCCGGGATCGCCCACGGCAAGGCCAGCAGCAGCGGCAGCCACATGCTCGGCATCACCCCGAAGAAGTAGAACGGCCCGTGTGGGTGGTCCCAGGACCTGGCGTAGCGCCCAGCGGTCTGCCGGAACAGGATGTCGTCGAGGTAGGCGCGGTATTCGGGCTGGTGCGCCGACAGCGCCGTGGTCACCATCGGTACCAGCCAGATCGACACCGCGCCCAGGAATGCCAGCGGCCCCAGCCAGAAGCGCGGATTGCGCGCACCGATCCTGACCCCGCGCCACTGCGCCAGCGATGCCGCCGCGGCCGGCAGCAGCATCAGCAGCGCCAGCGCGCCCACGCCCTTGGTGATGGTGCCCAGGCCGGCGGCGAACCAGCCCAGCGCCCACATTCGCCAATCGGGTCCGCGCAGCAGGTGGCGCAACAGGCCGTAGTTGGCCAGGGTGATGTAGAACACCACCAGCGGATCGATCTGCGCCTTCTTCGCCTGGTAGGTGAAGTGGAACGCGAACAGCAGCGCATACGCTGCATACATGCCGACCCGGCGCGTCCACAGGCGCCGGCCCAGATCGTAGACGCAGGCCAGCGTGCCCAGCCCGGCCAGCAGCGACGGCAGCAGGAACGCCACCCGCCAGTTGCCGAACACGGTGTAGAACGACGCCTGCAGCCACATCAGCATCGGCGGCTTGTCCGAGTACAGCTCGGTGCCGCGGTGCGGGAACAGCCAGTTGCCGCTGTCCACCATCTGCTTGGCGACCAGCGCGAAGCGCGGTTCGTCGGCCGGGTGCGGATCGCGCAGGCCCAGGCCGGCGCCGAGCACCAGCAGCGCGAGCAGGGCCAGCAACCAGAATTCTCGGGACGCGCGGGTCTTCAGCATGGGGCAGGATGATACCGGGGTGGGTTCACGCCGTCTTGCGCAGCCGCGCATAGAAGAACCCGTCGCGGTCCTGCTCGCCGGGCAGGCGCTGGCGGCCGCCGCCGGACGCATGGCCGCAGGCCGCGCCGGGATCCTCGGCCGCGGCATCGGCGGTCCGCGCCATGAACGCCTGCAGCTGGCGTTCGTTCTCGTCCTTGAGCAGCGAACAGGTCGCGTAGACCAGCACCCCGCCCGGACGCAGCACCTGCCAGCCGGCGTCCAGCAGCCGCGCCTGCAGCGCCTGCAGCGCGACCACGTCCTCGCGCCGCCGGTGCAGCAGCACGTCGAGCTGGCGGCGCACGATGCCGGTGGCCGAGCACGGCGCGTCGAGCAGCACCGCATCGAACGCCTCGCCGTCCCACCAGCTGTCCGGCTGCGCCGCATCGGCCGCCTGCAGCAGCGCCTGCGCGCCGGCACCGGTGCGCTCGAAGGTCTCGCGCACCCGCGCCAGGCGCCGCGCGTCCACGTCCAGCGCGGTCAGGCGCAGCGTCGGATCGCGTTCGAGCAGGTGCGCGGACTTGCCGCCAGGCGCGGCGCAGGCATCGAGCACGCGCGCGCCCGGCGCCGGCGCCAGCACGTCGGCGACCTGTTGCGCCGAGCCGTCCTGCACCGAGACCCAGCCCTCGGCAAAGCCGGGCAAGGCGCTCATCGCCACCGACTCGGCCAGGCGGATCGCATCGGCCAAGTCCGGCACCGCCTGTGCGCCGATGCCGGCGTCGGCCAGCCGCTGCAGATAGGCGTCGCGCGTGCTGCGCTGGCGGTTCACCCGCAGCCACAACGGCGCCGCCTGCTGGCTGGCGACGAAGATCGCCTCGGCCTGTTGCGGCCAGTCGGCGTGCAGCGCATCGCGCAACCAGAGCGGCCAGCCGGCATCGGCGGCCACCGCCGGCAACCCGTCGCGCAGCGCGCGGCGCAGCAGGGCGTTGACCATGCCGGCCTGGCGCGGCCGGTCCAGCGCGCGCGCCGCTTCCACCGTCGCCGACAGCGCCGCGTGCGGCGCCAGGCCGAGCACGTCGAGCTGGGCGAAGCCGGCCATCAGCAGCGTGCGCAGCTCGGCGTCGCGTTGCGGCAGCTGCTTCTGCATCCACAGCCGCAACGCCGCCTCGTAGGCCGGGCGCCGGCGCAGCACGGCGAAACAGATCGCCTCGACCAGGGCGCGGTCGCGCGGATCGGGCAGCGCCGGCAGCGCGGTGGCCAGTTCGGCCTTCAGCGAACGGCCGCGGTCGATCACCGCGCTCAGCACGCGGGCGGCGGCGACGCGCGGCGCGACGCCCGGCGACGGCGCGGCGGCAGGCGGCGCGGCAGGCGTCTGCGTCATGGGCGGTCGCGCCGGTTCAGGCCAGCACCGGCAGGTCGCGCCGGGCGTTGAGGTAGTCGGCGGCGGTGATCGCCTTGCCGCCTTCGCGCTGCAGCACGCGCAGGCGCAACGCGCCCTGGCCGCAGGCGATGTCGATGCCTTGCTTGGAGGCGGCCAGCACCGTCCCCGGCGGCTGCGCATGCGCCAGTTCCAGCGCGACCGCGCCGTGGATGCGCACGCGCTCGCCGGCCAGCACCGCTTCGGTGATCGGCCACGGATTGAACGCGCGCACCCGCAGCGCCAGCTGCGCCGCCGGCTGCTGCCAGTCCAGCCGCGCCTGCGCCTTGTCCAGCTTGTGCGCGTAGGTGACGCCGGCGTCCGGCTGCGGCTGCGACACCGGGCGGATGCCGGCGCGCAGCAGGCCCAGGCCGTCGGCCAGCACCTGCGCGCCGAGCGCGGCCAGCCGGTCGTGCAGTTGCCCGCCGGTCTCGCTGTCGCCGATCGGGGTGCGCTGGGACATCAGCACCGGGCCGGTGTCCAGGCCCGCTTCCATCTGCATCAGGCACACCCCGGTCTCGCTGTCGCCGGCCTCGATCGCGCGCTGGATCGGCGCGGCGCCGCGCCAGCGCGGCAGCAGCGAGGCGTGCACGTTCCAGCAGCCATGGGTCGGGATCGCCAGCACCGCCTTGGGCAGGATCAGGCCGTAGGCCACCACCACCATCAGGTCCGGCTGCAGCGCGCGCAGGGTCTGCAGCGCTTCCGGCGAGCGCAGGGTGTCCGGCTGCAGCACCGGAATGCCGCGCGCGACCGCCTCCAGCTTCACCGGCGACGGGGTCAGCCCGCGGCCACGCCCGGCGGGCCGGTCCGGCTGGGTGTAGACCGCGACCACTTCATGGCGCTGCGCGGCCGCGCGCAACGACGGCACGGCGAAGTCCGGCGTACCGGCGAAGACGATTTTCATTGGGCGGGGATTCGGGAGTGGGGATTAGAGATTCGCAACGGCGGGGTTCGGCGACCGGCAGGGAATCCGACTCGCACTTACGAATCCCGAATCCCGAATCCCGGCCTTCAAGCCACGTGCTTGCGCGCCTTGGCCAGCTTCTTGCGCACCATCTCGCGCTTGAGCGGGGAGAGGTAGTCGACGAACAGCTTGCCGTCCAGGTGGTCCATCTCGTGCTGCACGCAGACCGCGAGCACGCCGTCGGCGGACAGTTCCTGCGGCTGGCCGTGGCGGTCCAGGTAGCGCACGACGATGGCGTCGGCGCGGGTCACGTCGGCATAGATGCCGGGCACCGACAGGCAGCCTTCCTGGTACACCTGCTCGCCGTCGCGCTGCACGATCTGCGGGTTGATGAACACCTGCGGGGCGTTCTTCTCCTCGCTGACGTCGATGACCATGAAGCGCTTGTGCACGTCCACCTGGCTCGCGGCCAGGCCGATGCCGGGGGCCTCGTACATGGTCTCGAACATGTCGTCGAGCAGGCGCTGGAACGCCGGCGCGGTCACTTCGGCAGGGTCGACCGGCACCGCCTTGGTGCGCAGGCGGGGATCGGGGAATTCGAGGATGGGAAGCAGGGCCATAGCGGTACCCAGTTGGGGGCGCCGGATAATTCGGCAAGACATGACAATTCTACCCCGTTCTGGCGGCAACGCTTGCGCCGCGCCCAGGGTTCTGGACTATAGTGCGCGGACCTGTTGGGGAATCAGGCTCCGCACTCATGTTCAATCGACTCCGTACGGTCGTCGCCGTGGCGATGCTTACCGTGGCGACCTATGCCGCTTCCGCGAGCATGGCTGCCGAACACCCTGACACCTACGTGGTGCGCAAGGGCGACACGCTGTGGGACATCGCCGGGCGTTTCCTCGGCAAGCCGTGGCTGTGGCCGGAAATCTGGCAGGCCAACCCGCAGGTGCAGAACCCGCATCTGATCTACCCCGGCGACGTGCTCAGCCTGGCCTACCTGGACCGCGTGGCCCGCGCCACGGTCAAGCAGGGTCCGCGCCAGGACGCGCCGATCGACGCGATCCCGCTGTCCGACGTCGAGCCGTTCCTGAAGAACCTGCGCGTGGCCGACAGCATCGACGAGCTGCCCTACGTGGTGGGCTTCGAGGACAACCGGCTGCGCGCCACCATCGGCCAGGTGGTCTACGCGACCGGGCTCAGTGAGGCGCAGGTCGGGCAGCGCTACGCGGTGGTGCGGCCGACCGTGCGCTACGAACTGCCCAGGCTCAGCGACGACCTGAACAACGAGGGCCGCAGCACCCCGGGCACCGGCAACCTGTGGCAGACCTTCGTGGCGCCGGACAACAAGCGCCGCGAAACGCTGGGCTACGAACTGGCCCAGGTCAATATCGGCACCGTCACCCGCGTTTCCGCCGACGACAGCCAGGCCACCACCCTGCTGCTGCAGGACAGCGCCCGCGAAGTGCGCGCCGGCGACCGCCTGATCGCGGTCCAGGCGCAGCCCTACGACCTGCAGTTCGTGCCGCATCCGCCCTCGGCGCAGGCGCTCGAGGCCGGGCTGCGGGTGCTGGCGGTGGCCGACGCGTTCAGCGCCGCCGGCCCGCGCGACGTGATCGCGATCTCCGGCGGCAGCCGCGAGGGCATCGACAACGGCACCGTGGTGTCGCTGTGGCGTCACGGCACCCGGGTCAACGACCGCGTGCATCGCCCGAACACCTCGCGCGCCGACGACGGCTTCACCGGCGGCCGCGGCTCGGTGGCCTTGCCCGACGAATACGCCGCGCACGCGATGGTGTTCCGCACCTTCGACAAGGTCAGCTACGCGCTGGTGATGGACGGGGTCAAGCCGACCCGGATCGGCTACGACGTGAAGCACCCGGACGCGCGCTGACCCGCGCACGCGGGCAAGTCCTACATCCGCAACAGACGGCGCCCTAGGGCGCCGTCTGCGTTTGCGGCCTAGCCTGGGGCCCATGTCCGCCCTACCCGACCACACACTTTCCACCCCCGACCCCGCATTGCTGGCGCTGTCGCTGGCCGGCGGCGCCAGCGCCCCACGCAGGCGCCTGCTCGAGCGACACGGCAGTCCTGCCGCCGCGCTGGCCGCCGGCGCGGCCGCGTGGCAGGCGGCGGGACTGGATCCGGCGCAGATCACGGCACTGCGCCAGCCCGACCGCGCCGCAATGGATGCCGCGCTGGCCTGGCTGGCGCAGCCGCGCCGGCACCTGCTCGGCTGCCACGACCCCGACTACCCGGCGCTGCTGCTGCGCAGCCCCAACCCGCCGCTGGCGCTGTACCTGGACGGCGACCCGGCGGCGCTCTGGCATCCGGCCGTGGCGGTGGTCGGCAGCCGCGCGCCCAGCGCAGGCGGCCGCGACAATGCGTATCGCTTCGCCCTGGCGCTGGCCACGTCCGGGCTGGCGGTGACCAGCGGCATGGCCGCCGGGGTCGATGCCGCCGCGCACGCGGCGGCGCTGGCGCGCGAGGACGGACTGACCGTGGCGGTGGTCGGCACCGGCGCGGACCTGGCCTACCCGCGCCAGCATGCCGCCCTGCGCGAGCGCATCGCCGCGCGCGGCGCGGTGGTCAGCGAGCATCCGCCCGGCACCCCGGCGCGGCCCAGCCACTTCCCCGCCCGCAACCGGATCATCGCCGGGCTGACCCTGGCCACCCTGGTGATCGAGGCCGCCACCCGCTCCGGCGCGCTGATCACCGCACGCCTGGCCGCCGAGGCCGGGCGCGAGGTGTTCGCGCTGCCCGGCTCGATCCACAACCCGCTGGCGCGCGGCTGCCACCGCCTGATCCGCGACGGCGCCGGGCTGGTCGAGAGCGCCGAGGAAGTGCTGGCCGGGGTCGCGCCGCTGGCCGCGGAACTGGCCGATGCCTTGCGTGGGCGCCTGTGCGCCCCCACTGAGAAGATCGCCGACGACCCCGGCGCCACGCCGTCCTTTCCCGATCCCGACTACCAGCGCTTGTGGCAGGCGCTGGGCCACGACCCTACCTGTATGGATTCAGTGATCGCCCGCACCGGATTGACGGCCGCGGCGGCCTCCTCCATGCTGCTGGCCATGGAACTGGATGGCTACGTGGCGGTCGAACGAGGTCGTTACACCCGCAAACCCTAGTTTCTTCACCTCCACAGCGTCTAGCGACGCAGGCCGAGGGGCAATGAAAGAGAGCATTCTGGATGTCCTGCTGTACCTGTTCGAACACTATTTCAGCGAGGATGCGGACCCGGTCCGCGATCGCGACTCCCTCCAGAATGGCCTGATCCAGGCTGGCTTCAGCCCCACCGAAATCAGCAAAGCGTTCGACTGGCTCGATGCCCTGGCCGACCAGCGGCCGGCCGTGCCGCAGCCGCGCATCGACGGTCCGATCCGCATCTACCACGGCCCGGAGCTGGACAAGCTCGACGTGGAATGCCGCGGCTTCCTGCTGTTCCTGGAACAGCACGGCATCCTCGACAGCGACCAGCGCGAGCTGGTGCTGGACCGGGCGATGGCGCTGGACCAGGACGAACTGGACCTGGACGACCTGAAATGGGTGGTGCTGATGGTGCTGTTCAACCAGCCCGGCGCCGAGGCGGCCTACGCGTGGATGGAAACGCAGATGTTCGTCGACGAGCCGGAGCCGGTGCACTGAGGCACTGACGGGCCATGCACGGATGCACGAGGAACCGGCCCTGAGCGCCTGGTACTACGCCGACGCGGCACGCCAGCGGCATGGCCCGCTGAGCACCGCCACGTTGCTGGAACGCCTGCGCGACGGATTGCTGGAGCGCAACACCCTGGTCTGGCGCGAAGGCATGCCGGAGTGGCGGCCGCTGCACGCGCTCGCCGACGAACTCGGCCTGTCAGCGACAGCCCCGCCGCCCCCGCCCCCGCTGCCAGCAGTGGCGAGCGCCACCCCGACCATGCCCGCCGCGGCTCCGCGCAACGGCCTGTCCGGTTGCGGCATCGGCGCGATCGTCGCGGTCGTGGTCGGCTCGGTGCTGCTGGCGATGATCGGGATTCTCGCCGCCATCGCCTTGCCCGCGTATCAGGACTACACGCTGCGCACCAAGGCGACACTGGCGATCGGCAGCGTCACCCCGCTGAAGTCCAAGATCTCCGGCTTCGCCATGCAGCAGGGCCGCTGTCCGGTCAACGGCGATCCCGGCTTCGGCACCACCGAGAGCTACGCCAGTGAATTCGTCGCGCAGGTGCGGATCGGCCGTTTCGACAACGGCCATTGCGGCCTGGAAGCCACCCTGCTCGCGCCCGGCAACGCCAAGCTGGATGGCAAGGCGCTGTGGCTGGACTACGATGAGCGGGCTTCGGCCTGGAAATGCAGTTCCGAGCTGGACGACCGCTACCTGCCCGCGCATTGCCGCGGCGGTTGAGCGGAAACGGATTTTTCGATCGCAACCCTGGGGAACAGGAATGAGTGAGTGGTACTACGCCGACGCCGCGCAGCAGCGTCATGGACCGATGCCCGCCGACGAACTGCAGCAGCGCTTCCAGCGCGGCGACGTCGGCCTGACCACGCTGGTGTGGCGCGACGGCCTCAGCGAATGGCATCCGCTGGCCGACTTCGTCGACGAACTGGGCCTGACCCAGGCGCCGGCGGCGATCGCGCCGAGCGACGCCGTCGAGGCGGCACCGGTGCCGCCCGCGCAGGCATTGCCCGCGGCCTGGGCCGCGCCGGAATCCGACGCCGCTGCGCATTCGCCCTATGCCGCGCCCGCCGCCAGGCTCGGCGAGGAACCGCGTTTCGTCGCCGGCGGCGAGGTGGTGCAGGCCGGCTTCTGGAAACGGACCGCCGCCTATTTGATCGACGGCATGCTGGTCGGCATCGTCTCGCAGCTGATCCAGCTGGTGCTGATGCTGGGCTTCTTCGGCTTCAGCAGCCTGGGCGGCAGCCCCGACTTCAGCACGCCCGGCGGCATCGTCATGCTGGTGCTGGTGTACCTGGTGCCGCTGGGCATGTCGGCGCTGTACTTCGGCCTGTTCCATGCCTCGACCAAGCAGGCCACGCTGGGCAAGATGGCGGTCGGCATCAAGGTGGTGCGCACCGACGGCAGCCGGATCAGCGTCGGCCGCGGCATCGGCCGCTATTTCGGCTTCCTGCTGAGCAGCCTGACCATCTTCATCGGCTTCCTGATGGCCGCCTTCACCGAGCGCAAGCAGGCCCTGCACGACATGATCTGCGACACCCTGGTGGTGGACAAATGGGCCTACACCGACCACCCGGAGTGGCAGCAGCACAAACTGGGCACGGTCACCGTGGTGATCCTGTCGCTGTTCGGCGTGCTGATGGTCGGGATCGTGCTGCTGGTGATCCTGGCGATCGGCCTGGCCGCCAGCAGCGGCTGGCACTGACCGCCGGGACTCGGGACCGGGGATCCGGGCCCCGAAGAACGGAAGTCGGCGCAGCCCCATGCCGGAGACTTCGCCGGCGGCCGCGCTTGACAGCCGCCGCCGGACATGTCCACTAATAAAAAGAGACGCAGCTGAACGCCCGGGGTATCTGCCCCGGGCGTCGGCCGCTCTGAACCACCGCAACGCTTCACTAACCGGAGCAATTGCGCCACCCTACCGCCCCCAGGGCGCCCGCCCCGCCCATTCGAAGCCCACCTCATCATGTCCAAGCACCTGCTCATCGTCGAATCGCCCGCCAAGGCCAAGACGATCAACAAATACCTCGGCAAGGACTTCCACGTCCTGGCCTCGTATGGGCATGTGCGCGACCTGATCCCGAAAGAGGGCGCGGTGGATCCGGACGACGGCTTCGCGATGCGCTACGCGCTGATCGAGAAGAACGAGAAGCACGTCGAGGCCATCGCCAAGGCCGCCAAGGTCGCCGAAGACATCTATCTGGCGACCGACCCGGATCGCGAGGGGGAGGCGATCAGCTGGCACATCGCGGAGATCCTCAAGGAGCGCGGGCTGCTCAAGGACAAGCCGCTGCACCGGGTGGTGTTCACCGAAATCACCCCGCGCGCGATCAAGGAAGCGATGGCCAACCCGCGGCAGATCGCCGTGGACCTGGTCGATGCGCAGCAGGCGCGGCGCGCGCTGGACTACCTGGTCGGTTTCAACCTGTCGCCAGTGCTGTGGCGCAAGGTGCAGCGCGGCCTGTCCGCCGGCCGCGTGCAGTCGCCGGCGCTGCGCATGATCGTCGAGCGCGAGGAAGAGATCGAAGCCTTCGTCGCCCGCGAATACTGGAGCATCGGCGCCGACTGCCTGCACCCCTCGCAGCCGTTCGCGGCCAAGCTGGTCAAGCTCGACGGGCAGAAGTTCGAGCAGTTCACCATCACCGACGGCGACACCGCCGAAGCGGCGCGGATGCGCCTGCAGAAGGCCGCGCAGGGCGCGCTGCACGTCACCGATGTGGCCAGCAAGGAGCGTAAGCGCCGCCCGGCGCCGCCGTTCACCACCTCCACGCTGCAGCAGGAAGCCTCGCGCAAGCTCGGCTTCACCACCAGCCGCACCATGCGCGTGGCGCAGAAGCTGTACGAAGGCGTGACCGTGGGCGACGAGGGCACGGTCGGCCTGATCAGCTACATGCGTACCGACTCGGTGAACCTGTCGCAGGACGCGCTGGCCGAGATCCGCGACGTGATCGCGCGCGACTTCGGCACCGGCGCGCTGCCGGACAAGCCGAACATGTACCAGACCAAGTCCAAGAATGCGCAGGAAGCGCACGAAGCGATCCGTCCGACCGCCGCGCTGCGCACGCCAGCGCAAATGGCAAAGTACCTGGACGACGACGGCCGCCGCCTGTACGAACTGATCTGGAAGCGCGCGGTGGCCTGCCAGATGGTGCCGGCTACGATGAACACCGTCACTGTGGAACTGGCTGCGGGCAACGAGCACAGCTTCCGCGCCAGCGGCACCACGGTCATCGACCCGGGCTTTTTGGCCGTGTACGAGGAAGGCAAGGACCAGAAGGCCGCCGAGGACGAGGACGAGGGCCGCAAGCTGCCGGCGATGAAGCCCGGCGACCGCATCCCGCTCGACCGCATCCATACCGACCAGCATTTCACCGAGCCGCCGCCGCGCTTTTCGGAAGCCTCGCTGGTCAAGACGCTCGAGGAATACGGCATCGGCCGCCCGTCGACCTATGCCTCGATCATCCAGACCCTGCTGTTCCGCAAGTACGTGGAGCTGGACGCGCGCCGTTTCCGCCCCTCGGACGTGGGCCGCGCGGTCAGCAAGTTCCTGTCCGGCCACTTCACCCGCTACGTCGACTACGACTTCACCGCCAAGCTCGAGGACGAGCTGGACGCGGTGTCGCGCGGCGAGGAGGAATGGCGGCCGCTGATGGAGAAGTTCTGGGGCCCGTTCAAGGAACTGGTCGAGGAGAAGAAGGAATCGGTGGACCGCTCCGAGGCCACCGGCGCGCGCGAACTCGGCACCGACCCCAAGACCGGCAAGCCGGTCAGCGTGCGCCTGGGCCGGTTCGGGCCGTACGCGGCGATCGGCAGCACCGCCGAGGACGCCGAGGACAAGCCCAAGTTCGCCTCGCTGCGGCCGGGCCAGAGCATGCACACCATCACCCTGGAAGACGCGCTGGAGCTGTTCCTGATGCCGCGCGCGCTGGGCGAGGACAAGGGCGAGGACGTCAGCGTCGGCATCGGCCGCTTCGGCCCGTTCGCCAAGCGCGGCAGCGTCTATGCCTCGCTGAAGAAGGAAGACGATCCGTACACCATCGATCTGGCGCGCGCGGTGTTCCTGATCGAAGAAAAGGAAGAGATCGCGCGCAACCGCATCATCAAGGAATACGACGGCAGCGACATCCAGGTGCTCAACGGCCGCTTCGGCCCGTACATCAGCGACGGCAAGCTCAACGGCAAGATCCCCAAGGACCGCGAGCCGGCCACGCTGACCCTGGAAGAAGTGCAGAAGCTGCTGGAAGAGACCGGCAAGCCGGCACGGCGCGGCTTCGGCGCGAAGAAGGCCGCGGCGAAGAAGGAAGCGGCGCCGAAGAAGAGCGCAGCCAAGAAGGCCGCGGCCGACGCCCCGGCCAAGCCCGCGGCGAAGAAAGCGGTCAAGAAGGCCGCGAAGAAGACCGCAAAGAAGGCGGCCAAGAAAGTGGTCAAGAAGGCGGCGGCCAAGCCCGCCTGATCCACCCCCGCTCCTGCGGATGCAACATCCGCAGGAGCCGCGCCGGATGGCCCTTTTCGCCATCCCTCGCGCCAGCGATCCGATCGCGCTTGCCGCATCGAGTCCACCAGTCCATTCGGTAGCGGCTCGGCGCAGACCCGAACAACCGCAGCCTCCACAGCCTACGCACGAGCCACACCCGCTCGCACCGCCCGACAGGAATCGAACGGGAAACCGGCAGCAAAGCACGCTTCGCTCTTGCCAATCCCGAATCCCGAATCCCGGCCCTCCGGCATTGCCCCACAAAACAGCCTGCCGCATCATGCGCGCATGACCGATCTGTCGCTCAGCCAAGCCGTCGCCGTCCTGCACCAGGGCGGTGTCATCGCCTACCCGACCGAAGCTGTCTGGGGCCTGGGTTGCGATCCGTACGCCCAGGCCGCGGTGACGCGCCTGCTGCAGATCAAGCAGCGCCCGGTGGAGAAAGGCCTGATCGTGGTCGCCGCCGAACTGGAGCCGCTGCGCCCGCTGCTGGATCTGGCGGCGCTGCCGCCGGAGCGTCTGGCCGCGGTGCTGGCCAGTTGGCCCGGGGCGCATACCTGGGTGCTGCCGGCCGCGGCGCAGGCGCCGCCCTGGGTCACCGGCGCGCACCGCAGCATCGCGGTGCGGATCAGCGCGCATCCGCAGGTGGCCGCGCTGTGCCGCGCCTGGGGCGGCGCGCTGGTCTCGACCAGCGCCAACCGCGGCGGCGAGCCGCCGGCGCGGCAGCGCGCCGAACTCGATCCGCACCTGCTGGCTGCGCTCGACGGCGTGGTCGGTGGCGAAACCGGCGGCCTGGCCCAGCCCACCCCGATCCGCGACGCCGTCAGCGGCGAGATCCTGCGCGCCTGAGCGCGTTGCCGATCCCCGCCCGCCTTTCACTTTCCCTGGCCGGCGAAGGCGCGCAAGATGCGCGCATGCCAAGCCTCGCCCGCCCCGTCCTGCTCCTGACCGCGCTGTTGCCGTTGGCCGGCGCCGCCTGGGCGCAAAGCACGCGCACCACCAGCAGCGATGGCGGGCAGGGGTCGGTGCGCATCTACCGCTGCATCGGCAATTCCGGCGCAGTCAGCCTGCAGAACGCGCCCTGCGAGAACGCGCGCCAGCAGCAGGTGCTGGACATGCAGCGCCCGCGCGATCCGCCGCCGCGCCCGACCACCACGCTCAGCACCGATCCGGCGCGCGCCGCGGCCTCCCCGGCGCAGCTGCCGCAGCGCGAGATCCGCATCGTCACCGTGCAACCGCCGCAGCCGATGTACGAATGCGTCACCAGCGAAGGCCAGCGCTATACCAGCGACGACAACGAAGGCAATCCGCGCTGGGTGCCGCTGTGGACCATCGGCTATGCCGGCGGCTACGGCGACGGCTATCGCCACGGTCATGGCGGCGGCAATGGCGGCCGCCCGCGCCCGCCGCCGGTATATCCCGGCGCCGGCGTGGTGGTGCCGGCCGGCAGCACCATGATCCGCGACACCTGCAACGCGCTGCCGCCGCAGGAAGTGTGCGCACGCCTGACCGACCGCCGCTGGGAACTGATCCGCCGCTACAACAGCGCGCTGCAGAGCGAGCGCCGCGCGCTGGAAACCGAGCAGCGCGGCATCGACGCGCGACTCGACCGCGACTGCGGCAGCAGCTGAGATGCGAGGTGGCGCCTGCCTCGCCGCGCTCCTGGCCTGCGCCGGCGCCGCGCAGGCCGAGCAAGTGGTGTTCTATCGCTGCACCGATGCGCACGACAACCTGACCGTGCAGAACCAGCCGTGCCCCAAGGGCATGCGCCAGGAAAAGAAGCTCATGCAGGGGGTCGGCCGCGCGCAGGTGCCGGCGGCCGCGCCAGCTGCAGCCGCCGCGCCGGTACCGCCGCCGCCCGCATCGGCCGCTGTCGCCGCCACACCGGATCCAGCGCCGCCGCCAGCGCCGGCAGAGGCCGCGCCGCGCCTGCCGCCGCCCACGCTGTATGCCTGCACCACCTACGAGCAGCAACGCTACATCGGCGAAACCGCAGAGCCGACGCCGCGCTGCGTGCCGTTGCGCACCATGGGCCTGGACGGCAGCCCCGACAGGACCGGCGGCAGCGCCTGCGAAGTGCTGCGCGATCGCTGCGAGGCGCTGCCCGAAGCCGGCGCCTGCGAGGCCTGGCAAAGCTACGTGGCCGAAGCCGAGACGCACTGGCGTTTCGCCACATCCGAACACGCCGAGCCGCTGCGCCAGGAATTCCTGCGTCGCCAGCAACTGCTGCAGGCGAGCAGCTGCGGCGCGCCGGATTAGGGCATGCGCCGCGGATGTTCGATCCTACGCTGCCTTGTAAGAGCGGCTTCAGCCGCGACGCTTTGCTGACAATGCCTGTCGCGGCTGAAGCCGCTCCTACAAGGTTTGGCCGGCGCTCGCGGTCTACCGGCGCCCTAGAACCCGTAGCGCAGAAACCCGCCGTCCACCGCGATGCATTCGCCGGTGATGTAGCTGGCCGCCGGCAGGCACAGGAAGCCGACCGCGGCCGCCACTTCCTCCGGTTCGCCGATCCGGCGCATCGGCGTGCGCTCGATCACCTGCTCGTAGTAGTCCGGATCCGACAACGGCCCGGAGGTGCGGCGGGTGCGGATGTACCACGGCGCCACCGCATTGACCCGAATCCCGTCCTCGGCCCATTCGGCGGCCAGGTTGCGGGTCAGCTGGTGCAGCGCGGCCTTGGTCATGCCGTACGGCGCGCCGCTGCGCACGTGGGTCAGCCCGGACACGCTGCCCACGTTGACGATCGCCGCGGACGCGTGCTGCGCCAGCAACGGATGCGCATAGCGCGACAGCTCGAATGCCGAGAACAGGTTGGTCTCGAAAATGCCGCGCCACTCGTCCTCGGTGTAATCCACCGCGGCCTTGCTGACGTTGCCGCCGGCGTTGTTGATCAGCAGGTGCAGGCCATCGTCCGCATGGTCCTCGACCCAGTCCAGGATCTCGCGCCGGTCCTCGTCGTCGGCCACGTCCGCGGCCAGCGCCAGGATGCGCCGCTCCGGAAAGGTATCGGCCAGTTCGTCGCGCGCCGCTTCCAGCGCATCGATGTCGCGCGCCACCAGCATCAGCTCGGCGCCGAAGCCGAGCAGCTCGCGCGCGATCGCCAGGCCGATGCCGGCACTGGCGCCGGTGATCAATGCGGTCTGTCCGTCCAGCCGCCAACGTTGCTGCATCGCCTTGCCTGTCTGCACCGGGGTGGGCGTAGGATAACGCCCACGCTCAACGAGGTCGCCGCCATGACGGGTTCACTGCGCTTGATGACGTTGGCACTCTCGCTGCTGGCCGCGCTCGCCGCCTGCAAACCGGCACCGCCGAAACCGCCGGACAAACCGCCCGAGCCGCAGGCCGGCGCGCTGCGCACGGCGATCGCGCAACCGCTGGACCGCGCCAAGCAGGCGGCGGCCGGTACCGAACAGGCCGCGGCCGCGCAGAACGCCGCGATCGACGCCGCCACCGGACAATGAAAAACGCCGGCGTCGGCCGGCGTTCGTCTTCGCTTGCAGCGCGCCCGCCAGTGGCGGACGCGCCTGCATCAGGCCTGCATCAGAAGCCGCAGAAGCAGTAGGCCAGCGCCTTGACCGGCGTGCCGTCGCGCTTGTCGGTCGCGTCCTGCACGAAGCGCAGCTGGGTATCCAGCTCCGGCATGCTGCGCGCCAGCACGGCGTGCGCCAGTGCCGAATCGCCCAGCATCCACGCGCCCATGCGGCTGCCGGCGAAACCGTTGACGAACTGCGCGAACGGCGTGGCCGGCTTCTCGATGTAACGCACGCGGTACTTGTCGCGATCGCCCAGCTTGGCCCGCGCGGCGGCATCGGCCACCGCATCCTTGAAGCCGCCGAACGCGTCCACCAGGCCACGTTCCTTGGCCTGTGCACCGCTCCACACGCGGCCGCGCGCGACCTGGTCGATCGCCTCGACCGGCTTGTTGCGCGCCTGCGCGACCTTGCCGGTGAAGTCGGCATAGCCTTTGTTGATCACCGACTGGATCACCTGCCCCACCACCGGATCCATCGGCCGGGTGACGTCGAACGCACCGGCGAAACGGGTGGTGCCGACGCCGTCGGTATGCACGCCGATCTTGTCCAGGCTGCGGGTCAGGTTCGGGATCATGCCGAAGATGCCGATCGAGCCGGTGATCGTCGACGGGTCGGCGTAGATGCGATCGGCGTTCATGCTGATCCAGTAACCGCCGGACGCGGCCAGGTCGCCCATCGATACCACCACCGGCTTGCCGGCCGCCTTCAGCGCCACCACCTCGCGGCGGATCTGCTCGGAAGCGAACACTTCGCCGCCCGGCGAATCCACGCGCAGCACCACCGCCTTGACCGCGTCGTCGTCGCGCGCGTCGCGCAGCAACGCCGCGGTCGACTCGCCGCCGATGCGCCCGGCCGGCTGCTCGCCGCCGCTGATCTCGCCCGCAGCGACCACCACCGCCACCTGCGGCCGCGAATCCACCGGCGAACGGCGCAGATCCAGCTGCTGCAGGTAGGCATCCAGATTGACGTTGCGGAAGCCGGTGTCGGCATCGTCGTCGGCGACGCCGCGCTTGGTCAGCAGTTCCTCGACCTCCTCGCGGGTCTTCAGGCCATCGACCAGCTTCTGCTGCAGCGCGAACTTGGCCATGTCGCCGCCGGCCGCGGCGATGCCCTCGGGCATCGTGTCGATGCCGGCGGAGATCTGCTCGGGCGCCAGCTTGCGCGCCTTGGCGATGTCGGCCACGTAGCGCTGCCACACGTCGTTCATCCAGAACAGATCGGCTTCCTTCGAGGCCGGCGACGCCGCGTCGAGCACGTACGGCTCGGCCGCGGACTTGAACTCGCCAACCTTGAACAGGTGCACGTCCACGCCGAGCTTGTCCTGCAGGCCTTCGCGGAAGTACTGGCGGTAGCGGCCCAGGCCTTCCAGCACCACCGAACCCATCGGGTCCAGGTAGACCTCGTTGGCCTGCGCGGCCAGCAGGTACTGCGCCTGGCTCAGGCTGTCGCTGTAGGCCACGACCTGCTTGCCGGAGGCGCGCAGGTCCTGCAGCGCCGCGGACACCTCGCGCATCGAGGCGAAGCCGCTTGGCTGCAGCTTGTCCAGGCGCAGCGCCACGCGCTCGATCTTCGGATCGGTCTTGGCCGCTTCCAGCGCGCGGATCAGGTCGCGCAGCTGGATCTCCTCGGCGCCCTTGTCGCCCATCGCCTTGGTCAGCGCACGGCTGACCGGATCGGCGCTGAACTGCTCGACCAGGGTGCCTTCCGGCGCGATCAGCAGCGTGGTGCGGTCGCGCAGCGTCTTGGCGCCATCGCCGCGCGCCATCGCGAACACGATCGCCAGCAGGAGCAGCAGCAGGAAGCCGAAGAACACCAGGTTCAGGATCAGCCGGCGGGTAAAGTTCATCACATCCCATAGGCCGACGAAGAAGCTGGCGATGGGGCTGCGACGCACGGGTTGGTTCATGGAAAACTCCGGAAGGAAAGCGTCTTGCGCGCGTGCAGCATACCGGCTGTGCCGGCGCCGCACATGCGCCTGAAGTCAGGGGTCAGGGTCAGGCAGCCGCGGCGGCGAGCAGGCGCCCGCTGCTGAGACGGAAGCGTGCGGCCATCATCACCGCGGCCGCGGTCAGGCCCAGGATCAGCCCGATCCACATGCCCTGCGGTCCCCAGCCCAGCCACAGGCCGAGCCCGGCGCCGAGCGGCATGCCCAGGCCCCAGTAGGAGCACAGCGCGAGCAGCATTGGCACGCGGGTGTCCTTGAGCCCGCGCAGCGCGCCGGCCGACAGCACCTGCACCCCGTCGGGAAACTGGAACGCGGCCGCGTACAGCAGCAGCGTGGAGGCCAGCCCGGCCACCGCGATGTCGCGGGTGTAGACGCCGACGATGGCGTCGTGGCCGAACAGCAGCACCAGCGCCGACAGCGCCTGGGTGCCGAGCACGATCGTATAGCCGGCCCAGGCCGCGCCGCGCACGCCGACCGCATCGCCGCCGCCCGCCGCGCGCCCGACCCGCACCGTGGTCGCCTCGGCCACGCCCATCGGCACCATGAAGCACAGCTGCGCCACGTTGATCGCGATCTGGTGCGCGGCCGCCGGCACTTCGCCCAGCCGCGCGATCAGCAGCGCGGTGACGATGAACAGCCCGCCCTCCATCAGGATGGTGATGCCGATCGGCAGCCCGGTCTTCAGCAACCCGCCGATCGCGCGCAGGTCCGGCGCCTCGAAGGTCGCGAACAGGCGCAGCGGCGCGAAGCGCTTGGAGCGCGCCAGGTAGATGGCGAAACACAGCGCCTGCAGCCACATCATGATCGCCGAGGCGATGCCCAGTCCGCCGGCGCCGCGCTCGCGCAGCCCGAACAGGCCGAAGGTCAGCACATAGCCCAGCGGCGCCAGCACCAGCAGCCCGCCGAAGCCGAGCAGCATGGTCGGTAGCGTCCAGTGCATGCCCTCGCTGAGATAGCGCATGCAGAAGTACAGCACCATCGCCGGCACGCCCCAGCGGATCGCGTGCAGGAAATCGCGCGCGCCGGGCACGATTTCCGCGGCGATGCCCAGCTGCGGCAGCGCCATCGGCATCACGCTCAGGAACGCGAACATCAGCACGCCCAGGCCCAGCGACAACCACAGCGCCTGGCGGAACATCGGCCCGATCTGTGCGTGGCGCTTGCCGCCATCGAGCTGCGACACCGACGCGGTCAACGCGATCAGGGTGCCGATCGGAATCATCATCGGCAGCCACAGCAGCGCGGTGCCGACCGTCACCGAGGCCAGCGTGCGGGTGCCGTGGTGCCCGGCGATCACGTTGTCGACGAAGCTGATCAGGCCGGCGGAGATATGCCCCAGGACCAGCGGCAGGGCGAGCTGCGCGGTGGTGCGCAGTTCGCGGCCCCGGACCGACGCCGGGGTGGAGGACGAAGACATTGCAAGACTCTGGCGATCCCGCCGACTGCGGCCGCGCAGGAAAGCGCCGGCGCCGGGTGGCGGAGGGGCCGCAGTTTAACCTGCTCGGCTGTTCGGCGCAGGCTTTGGGACTCGGGACTCGGGACTCGGGACTCGGGACTCGGGACGCGAAGAGCGAAGAGCGAAGAGCGAAGAGCGGCAGATGCTGCGCTCAGCGCGCGGCGCGTTGGCGCAGCCAGGCCGCGCGCGTGTCCGCGCCCTGCGCCAGCAACTCGCGGCGCAGCGTCGCGCGGTCCTGCGGCGGGGTGCGCTGCGACAACAGCGCCAGGTGCTCGCGCTGCTCGGCCGGCAACGTGCGCAGCAGGCCCAGCAGCGCCGCACGCTGCGCGTCGGGCACATAGCCGAACAGCGGCTGCAACGCCCAGTACTCGCTGCCCAGTTCCGGACCCAGCAACCAGCCATGGCGTTCCAGCGCATCCAGTGCGGCGAATTGCGCGCGCAGCGTGTGCTGCTGCTCCACCGGCAAGCCGGCGAAGGCGCTGGCTACCTGGCGCAGGCGCGCCTGCACCGTGGCGTCCAGCGCCTCCCAGGCGGTCTGGCGCTCACGCAACTGCGCCGGGGTCAGCGCCGGCGGCGGGTCGGCGGCAGCGGCTGCCGCCGGGGCGGCGCTGCCGGTGGCGGACTGGGCGGCGGCGGCGGCGGCGAGGTCCTCCGCACTCGGCGCGCTGCGCTCGATCCGTGCCGGCGGTGCGCCGGCCGCGTACCACGCGAAGAAGTCCAGGTCGTAGACCGCCGGTTCCGGCAGCGGCGCCGGCGGGGCCGCCGGCAACGGCGGCGCGGTGGGCGCATCCGACTCGGCCGGCAGTTCCTCCACCTGCACCGGCCCGGTATCGCCCAGCGCCAGGCTCGAGCCGGTGTCTGTCGCCGCAGGCCGCGGCGGCGTCCGTCCCCACCACAGCGTCCCCAGCAGGGCCAGGACCACCAGCACGATCACTGCGGCCACCAGCCGTGGCCGGGTCAGCCCGCGCCCGCTACGGCGCGGACGGACCGCCGCGGGCGCCGCCGGCGTCGCCGCGGGCGTGGGCGCCGCGCCAGCGATGGCCGCATCGCGCAGTTGCGCCAGCGCCTGCAACCGCTGCGGCGGCAGTTCGCGCAGATGCTGCTGGGCGGCGTCGGCCAGCGCGCGCCAGCCGGCGGCGTCCGGACGCCCGCCGGCATCGCGCGGACAGGCCCGCGCCAGCGCCTGCTGGTAGTCCTCGGTGGATTGGTTCAGGACCTGCGCCGCGGTCGGCTCGTCCAGCCCGGCCACGATCCGCAGCAGCAGCGCCAGACGGTCGGCCGCGCCCAACTCACCCAGGTGCGCCAGCGGCGTGGGCCAGCCGCTGCCGGCCGCGGTGGCGACCTGGCGCAGCGACGGCACCGCGGCGAGCAGCTTCCAGAAGCGCAGCGGCCAGTCGGCCATCGGCAGGGTCGCGGCATGGCTGCGGAACGCGCGCATCGCCGCGGCCAGCGCCGGCGCGCCGCGCTCGACGCTGCCGCTCTGCAACTCGGCCAGCACCGCGGCACGGCGTTCGATACCGCGCAGGAAGGCGGCCAGGGCGGGCGGTGCGACCGCGCCGTCGGAAGGGGGCGCGGCGGTCATCGGAACTCCATCATCGGCGCGATGATAGCGATGCCGCCGCCGCGCCGCGCGCTTGACAACGGCGCGCCGATCGGCTGCTTCAGGCGCCAGCCGGGCGGATCGCGGCGACGGGTTGTGCACAGCGCCCTCAAGGTCCGGGCGACGCCTCCTGTCAAGCCCCCGCAAAATCATGTTGCAGCCATGTTTCACGGCCAAGTTGTTGTTATTTATTGGATTTATCCGAGTGGCGCTTTTTTGTCCAACTTGTGGCAGAGGCTTGTGAATCCGTCTTCACGGCGTGGAGCATCCCTTTCATGCACAGCTTTATCCACAGCGGGTGTGGATAAAATCGATTCTCCAAGCGGGGCAGCTATTTACGACTTGTTTATCACTTTGCGAGCAGCTATCGCTTGCAACTGGCGCCCCTCGCCGACTACCGCCGAGGAGGCACTGGCGCCCGTCCCGCGGCCGCTAAACTAGGACCGATGCCGTCCCCTGCCGCCACCCTCCGCGTCGCCCTGCCGCTGCCGCTGCCGCAGCTGTTCGACTACCTGCCACCGCCTGGCGAGCCCGCCGGCGCCGGCGACATCGGGCGCCGGCTGCGGGTGCCGTTCGGCAATCGCGAGCTGAGCGGGGTGGTCGCCGCGCTCGGCCAGGTCGAGGACAGCGAGGGCCTGCGCGCGGCGCTGGCCTGGCTGGACCCGATGCCGCTGCTGCACGGCGAACTGGCCGACTCGCTGCACTGGCTGGCCCGCTACAGCCATGCGCCACTGGGCGAGGTGCTGGCGACCGCGCTGCCGGTGGCCCTGCGCCGCGGCGAGGCGCTGCCCGACACCCACGCCTGGGCCTGGCGCCTGACCGAGGCCGGCGCCAGCCACCGCGCCCGCCCCGGCACCCGTCCGCACCGCTTCGCCGAATTGCTGCGGGCCGGGCCGCTGGACGAGGACCGCCTGGACCAGGCCATGGACGACTGGCGCAGCGCCGCGCGCAGCCTGGCCAAGCGCGACTTCGCCGAACGCATCGCGGTCCCCGCCAGCACCGCGGCGCCGCAGCCGCAGCCCGGCCCCACCCCGAACGACGAACAGCAGGCCGCGATCGACGCCGTCGTCGCCGCCCCGGGCTTCGCCCCGTTCCTGCTCGACGGGGTCACCGGCAGCGGCAAGACCGAGGTCTACCTGCAGGCCATCGCTGCCTGCCTGGCGCGCGGCCGCCAGGCGCTGGTGCTGGTGCCGGAGATCGGCCTGACCCCGCAGACCCTGGCGCGGTTCCGTGCGCGCCTGGGCGTGCCGGTGCACGCGCTGCATTCCGGACTCACCGACAACGAGCGCGCGCGGGTCTGGGCCGCGGCCTGGCGCGGCGAGGCGCGGGTGGTGGTCGGCACCCGCTCGGCGGTGTTCGTGCCGCTGCCGCAGGCCGGGATGATCGTGATCGACGAGGAACACGATGGCAGCTACAAGCAGCAGGACGGCATCCGCTACCACGCCCGCGATTTCGCCCTGGTGCGCGGCAAGGCGCTGGACGTGCCGGTGCTGCTGGGCAGCGCCACGCCGTCGCTGGAAAGCCTGCACAACGCCGCCAGCGGCCGCTACGCGCACCTGCGCCTGACCCGCCGCGCCGGCGAGGCGCGGCCGCCGACGGTGCGCGTGCTCGACGTGCGCAAGCGGCCGCTGCAGGACGGCCTGTCGCCGGAGGTGCTGGCCGGCATCGGCAGCGCGCTGGCCGAGGGCGGCCAGGTGCTGGTGTTCA
Source organism: Xanthomonas sp. GW (assembly GCF_014236815.1). Taxonomy (NCBI): domain Bacteria; kingdom Pseudomonadati; phylum Pseudomonadota; class Gammaproteobacteria; order Lysobacterales; family Lysobacteraceae; genus Xanthomonas; species Xanthomonas sp. GW. Next base: position 665,270 of record NZ_CP051189.1, on the reverse strand, counting down.
AGAACCGCCGCGGCTACGCGCCGGTGCTGCTGTGCCACGACTGCGGCTGGACCGCGCCGTGCCAGCGTTGCAGCACCCCGCTGCACGCCACGCCGATGACCGTGCATGCCGGCGGCCGGCGCCTGCAATGCCACCACTGCGGCGCGCGCCAGCCGGCGCCACTGGCCTGCCCGGATTGCGGCAGCCTGGCGCTGCAGCCGCAGGGCATCGGCACCGAGCGCCTGGAAGAACGCCTGCTGCAGGCCTTCCCCGACGTCCCCGTGCTGCGCATCGATCGCGGCACCACCCAGCGCCGCGACGCGCTGGAGACGCAACTGGCCACGCTCGGCACGCAGCCCGGCATCCTGGTCGGCACGCAGATCCTGGCCAAGGGCCACGACCTGCCGCAGCTGACCCGGGTGGTGGTGGTGGGCATCGACGAAGGCCTGTTCTCGGCCGACTTCCGCGCCAGCGAGAAACTGGCGCAGCAGCTGATCCAGGTCGCCGGCCGTGCCGGCCGCGCCGCGCGCCCGGGCGAGGTGTGGCTGCAGACCCACCATCCCGGCCATGCGCTGCTGGAGACCCTGGTGCACGGCGGCTACCACGCCTTCGCCGAGGCCGAACTGGCGCAGCGCGAAGCGGCCGGCTTCCCGCCGTTCGCGTATCTGGCGCTGCTGCGCGCCGAGGCCAAGCAGGTCGAACACGCCAACGCCTTCCTCAGCGCGGTGCGCACACTGCTGCCGGAGCAGGCCGAGGTGCAACGCTTCGGACCGATGCCTGCACCGATGCCGCGCCGCGCCGGTTTCCAGCGCACCCAGCTGCTGCTGTCGGCGCCGACGCGGCGCGCGCTGCATGCGGTACTGGACGCGGCGGTACCGGCGATCTACGCGCTGCCGCAGGCGCGGCGGGTGCGCTGGTCGCTGGATGTGGATCCGCAGGATCTGTACTGAGCCGAGCGCGTCGTTCGCGACGCGCTTTCTCAGCCCGGCAAGCCCAGCGCGTCGACCAGTTGCGCGCGCAGCGCGGCGCTGTCGCCAGCTTCCACGCAACGCCACGCGCCATCGTCTGCGCCCAGACCACAGGCCGCGGTAGCGATCACCGGCCTGCCCAGCGCCAAGGCCAGCAGCACGCCACGCGGCTGTTGCTCGATCCAGGCCGGCAGCACCACCACCGCGGCTGCCTGCACGCCGTCGGCCATCGACGCGACCCGGCGCACATCGAAACCGCTCCAGAACTGCGGCGTTTCCTGCGCGCCCGGCGGCAACAGCAACTGCACCGGCAGACCGCGCAACGCCTCGCGCAATTCGAACGCGCCCTTGCGCGCCAGCGACGACGCCGCCAGCAGCACCTGCGCGGCAGCGCCATTGCTGTTGGGTTGTGCAGCATCAGGCAGCAACGGCCGCTGCCACTGCAGGGCGATGCCGCGGCTACCGGCCAAGGCGAGCAGTTCGCGATGCGGAGTGATCCAGTGCCGCGCCTGCGCCAGCGCCGCGCGTTCGGCCTCGACCAACAGCGGATCGGCGCGAAAATCGCGCAGCGTGGCGCTGTCGGGATGGCGCTGCGCGGCCACGTCCAGGTGCGCCTGCAGCACCTGCATCGGCAGCGCGGTCATGCACACGTCCCAGCGCCGGCCCTGCAGTTCGCCGGCCAGCCACAGGCCCGGCAACAGGCCCTGCGGCACCACCAGTTCGACATCCTGCGCGCCGAGCTGGCGCTGCAGCGCGCGCAGGCGGATGCGCTGCGCGCGCTGCCGCACCTGCGGCAACGGCAGACCGCGGCGCAGCCACCAGCGTTGCAGCAACGCCGCCTGCACCGCGGAAAAGCTGGTCCGGCGCAGCGCCAGCAGCCGATCGCCCGGCTGCATGCGGCGCCGGCGGTCGTCGGCGAATTCCGGCCAGTCCTCGTCCACCAGCCAGGTGCGGCGGATGCCCTGCGCGCGCGCCGGCACATGCCGATGGCATTCCTCGCGGCCGCAACGCGTGCAGTCGTTCGCCGCGGTCGCGGCCGGCGTGCGCCGCAGCGGCAGCAACGGCAGCGCGGCGACGGCCGGCGCACCGCCGAGGATGCGCACGTGCAGGTCATCGCCATCCAGCCACACTTCCAGGCGCCATGCCGAATCCGCGCGCAGGCGCAGATCCACGTAGTTCCAGAACACCACCGCGTCGCGATCGCGCTCGGCCAGCGAACCGGCGATCACCTGCGTATGCCGATGCCGCTCGACGATCTGCAGGCCCTGGCGCAACGCCGCGTCGTAGATCGCATTGGACAGCTGGCACAAGCCGCCGCCGATCGAGGGCACCAGACAGCCTTCGCGCAATTCGCGCCCGGCAGCGAAACCGCGCCGGCGCGTGGCCCGGCCCAGCTGCCGCCAGAAACTGAAAACCGCCCCGGCCGGCACTTCGATCCCGTGCAGCGCACGCGCGGCCACGCGCAGGTTGTGGATCTTGCCGGCGACCAGCAGCGGCGAGGTCTCTTCCGACGCGGGCCATAGCGCGGTGACCGATTCGGACATCGCCGCGGCGGCGATCGGCAGTCCCGCATCGCGGCGATGCCGGCGCGGCCCGCCGCGCAGATCGCGCAGCGCGCGGCGCAGTTGCAGCACGCGGGTCTTCAGCGCGAACAGCAGGCCGCCCAGCCGCGACGGCATCGCCGCGGCGGGCGAAACAAGAGGCCGATCCGTTGTTGTCGCTCGCATTCCCACGCGCCCTCCGCATCCCTGCCTGCGCCCGCCATCGCGCTACTATAGGGCCATGCCGTTCCAGCCCCCAGTTCCTGCACGGCGCCTCGACCGCTGCCTGCATCACGGCGCTGCGCCGCACCGCGCGGATGCAGCGTCCGCGGCCGTCGCCAGCGTCCCGACAGCCGCTCGCGCCTCGTCTTCGCATCCCTCTGGAGTCCTGCATGGCTAACCCGCCCGTACCGCACCTGATCGTGGTCGGCGGCGGTTTCGCCGGGCTGTGGGCCACGCGCGCGCTGGCCAAGGCGCCGCTGCGCATCACCCTGATCGACCGCCGCAACCACCACCTGTTCCAGCCGCTGCTGTACCAGGTGGCCACCGCCGGCTTGTCGTCGCCGGATATCGCCGCGCCGCTGCGGCAGATCCTGCGCAAGCAGGACAACGTGGCAGTGCGCCTGGGCGAAGTGGTGCGCCTGGACAAGCAGGCGCGGCAGGTGCAGCTGGCCGGCGGCGAGACGCTGGATTACGACTACCTGCTGGTCGCCACCGGCGCCACCCATGCCTACTTCGGCCACGACGAATGGGCCAGGCATGCGCCCGGCCTGAAGACCCTGGACGACGCGCTGCACCTGCGCCGCCACCTGCTGCTGGCGTTCGAGCGCGCCGAAGCCGAGAGCGACCCTGCCGCGCGCGCGGCCTGGCTCAGCTTCGCCATCGTCGGCGGCGGCCCGACCGGGGTGGAATTGGCCGGCACCCTGGCCGAGATCGCGCGGCATACGCTCAAGCACGAATTCCGCCGCATCGATCCCGCCGAGGCCAGGGTGCGGCTGATCGAAGCCGGCCCGCGCGTGCTGGCCTCGTTCCCGGAGCGGCTGTCGGCCAAGGCGCAACGGCAACTGGAAAAACTCGGCGTGGAAGTGCAGACCGGCTTACCGGTGGCCGACATCGACGCCAGCGGCTATCGGCTGGGCAGCACCTTCGTGCCCGCGCGCACCGTGGTCTGGGCCGCCGGCGTGGCCGCTTCGCCGCTGGCGCGGACCCTGGACGTGCCGCTAGACCGCAGCGGCCGCGTGCAGGTGCAGCCGGACCTGAGCATCCCCGGGCATCCGGAGGTCTTCGTCGCCGGCGACCTGGCCGCGCTGCAGCAGGCCGACGGCAAGCCGGTGCCCGGCGTGGCGCCGGCAGCCAAGCAGATGGGCCGGCACGTCGCCGAAAACCTGGCGAAGCGGCTGCGCGGCGAAGCCGGCGACGCGCCGTTCCGCTATGCCGACTACGGCAACCTGGCCACCATCGGGCGCATGGCCGCGATCGTGCACCTGGGCCGCCTGCAGCTGTCCGGCCTGCTGGCCTGGTGGTTCTGGCTCGCCGCGCACGTGTTCTTCCTGATCGGCTTCCGCAACCGCCTGGTGGTGCTGCTCAACTGGGCCTGGGCGTACTGGAGCTACCAGCGCGCGGCGCGCATCATCCTCGGCGACGACACGCGCGCTACCGCGCCCGAGCCGGCCGAGCCCAAGCCGCCGCCGGCCGCGTGACACCCCGCGGCGGGACTGCGATCCTAGCCGCCCTTTGCCGCTGCGCAGTGCCGTCTTGGCGACCTTCCTATTCCTGCTCGACCTGCTCGGCACCTTCGTATTCGCGATCAGCGGCGCCACCGTCGGCGTGCGCCACCGCCTGGACCTGTTCGGCGTGCTGGTGCTGTCGTGCGCGGCCGCGGTGTCCGGCGGCATCGCCCGCGACGTGCTGATCGGCGCCACCCCGCCGGCAGCGCTCGGCGATGCGCGCTACCTCGGCGTCGCCTGCCTGGCCGGGCTGCTGACCTTCTATAGCCACAACACGGTCGAGCGCCTGCGCAACCCGGTGCAACTCTTCGACGCGCTAGGCCTGGCGCTGTTCGCGGTGTACGGCACCAGCAAGGCGCTGGCGTTCGGCCTGGGTCCGCTCAGCGCGACCCTGCTCGGCATGCTCAGCGGAATCGGCGGCGGCATCGTCCGCGACCTGCTGGTGGCGCGCACGCCGGTGGTGCTGCAGGCCGAGCTGTACGCGGTGGCGGCCTTGCTCGGCGGCGGCGTGGTCGCCGCGGCGCACGCGCTGCACCTGCCGCAACCGTGGGGATTGGCGATCGGCGCAACGCTGTGCTTCGGCCTGCGCTTCATGGCGATCCGCTACGGCTGGCACCTGCCGGTGGCGCGGCCGCCGCCGGAGCCGTAACCCGCAACGCGGGTCGGCATGCCGGTTTCCACGTACCTTGGCGCAACGAAAAAGGCCCGGGAAACCGGGCCTTTTTGCTTGGCGGATCGATCATCCGCAACTGAGCGACACTTACGCCACGAACAACGCCTTCATCTTCTTCAGCGCGTTGGCTTCGATCTGGCGGATGCGCTCGGCGGACACGCCGTACTCGTCGGCCAGCTCCTGCAGCGTGATCTTGCTGTCGGCATCCAGCCAGCGGCGCTTGATGATATCGCGCGAACGCGCATCCAGTTCGGCCAGGCCTTCGCGCAGCAGCTGCAGCTGGTTGTCCTCGCTGTCGGCGCGCTCGTAGGCCTGCGAGGGATCTTCCTCGGCGGCCATCAGATAAGCAGCCGGCGACGGCGGCGCGTGGTCGTCATCGTCGTCGGACGGCGCGTCGAAACCGATGTCGCGACCGGACAGGCGCGACTCCATCTCCAGCACCTCGCGCTCGGACACGTTGAGGTCCTTGGCGACCGCGGTCACTTCCGCCGCGTTCATCCAGCCCAGGCGGGTCTTGGACTTGCGCAGGTTGAAGAACAGCTTGCGCTGCGCCTTGGTCGTGGCGACCTTGACGATGCGCCAGTTCTTCAGGATGTACTCGTGCATCTCGGCACGGATCCAGTGCACCGCGAAGCTGACCAGGCGCACGCCCATTTCCGGGTCGAAGCGCTTGACCGCCTTCATCAGGCCAATGTTGCCTTCCTGGATCAGGTCGCCCAGCGGCAGGCCGTAGCCGTTGTAGCCGCGGGCGACGTGAACCACGAAGCGCAGATGGGAATGGACCAGTTCGCGTGCCGCATCCAGGTCTTCCTGGTCGCGGTAGCGCACCGCCAGCGCGCGTTCCTCTTCGGACGTCAGCACCGGGATCTGGTGCACGGCGCCGATATAGGCATCCAGCGAACCGAGCGGACTGGGGATCGGGAGGTTGTTGGCCACCAGCGCGGTGGCAGGTATGGTCTGGCTCATAGGGCTCATCTTAGCAGTCAACTAACTAGACTGCTGGGTACAGTAAAAAGTTCCTGCGTTCTGTTTATGGAACATTCGAATCAGGAAACGGACTGTGACGGAAGCCGCTGGAACGATGGGAAATGCGGGCGTAACCGGTTACGAGCGCCAAAACTAGCACCGGTCCTGCGAAATTTGCGTAGACGCGGCGAGCCCTGGGCGACGCCGTCGAACCGCGGTTCAGCCGCCGGCCAAGGCTGCGTCCAGCGCCGCGCGTGGCGGCAGGCTCCAGTCGATCGGCGTGGCGCCGCGGCGGTGCAGGTACTCGTTGGCCGCGGAGAAGTGCTTGCAGCCGAGGAAGCCGCGGTGCGCCGACAGCGGCGAGGGATGCGGCGCCTTCAGCACGCGGTGGCGGCGGGTATCGATGACCTTGCCCTTGGCCTGGGCATAGCTGCCCCACAGCAGGAACACCAGGCCTTCGCGCTCGCGGTTCAAGGTCTCCACCACATGATCGGTGAAGCCCTCCCAGCCCTTGCCCTGGTGCGCGCCGGCGCGGCCTTCCTCCACCGTCAGCACCGCGTTGAGCAGCAGCACGCCGCGCTGCGCCCACGGCAACAGGCAGCCGTGATCGGGACGGCGGATGCCCAGGTCGTCCTCGATTTCCTTGTAGATGTTCAGCAGCGACGGCGGTACCGGCACCCCGGGCAGCACCGAGAAGCACAGCCCATGCGCCTGTCCGTAGCCGTGGTACGGATCCTGGCCGAGGATCACCACCTCGACCTGGTCGAACGGGGTCGCGTCGAACGCAGCGAAGATCTGCCGCCCCGGCGGGAACACGTGTGCGCCGGCGGCCTTGCGCTGGCGCAGGAACGCGGCCAGTTCGCGCATTTCCGGGCGCAGCAGCCAGTCGCCGACCTTCGCCTTCCATGAGGGTTCGAGCTGGATCCGGGTGTCGTCTTCGCTACTCATGCAGGTTCGGCAGATCGGTCAAAAGGTCACTGCATTGTCGCTGAGCTTGGCCAGGCGCAGCTGGAACAGCACCTTGGTGACCAGCAGGCGCTCCTCGATCGGCTTCTGCACCAGATCGTTGGCGCCGGCGCGCAGCAGCTCGGACTGGTTGTGCGGATTGCTGTCGCCGGTCATCACCAGCACCGGCATGCGCCGCTTGCCGTAGGCGAAGTCGATGCGGATGCGCTGCACCACGTCGCGGCCGTTGAGTTCGCCCTTCAGGGTGACGTCGGTCAGCACCAGGTCGATGCGGCGGGTGGTGCGGCCCAGCGATTCGGCGGTCAGCAGCGCGAACGCGTCCTCGGCGGTCAGCACGTGCACCACGTGCAGTTCCTGGCGTTCGAGCATGCGCTTGGTCGCCTCGGCCACCACCCGGCTGTCCTCGACGTAGAGGATGGTGGCGCCGACCACCGGCTGCGGTTGCACGTAGCCGCGGATGAAGGTCGCCAGCGCCTCGTGGCCCAGCGCCTTGTCGAAATAGTCGGTGACGTATTCGGTGAAGCGGCGCTCGACCAGGTGCTGCTGCGCATCGCCGGAGACCACGATCACCGGCACGTAAGCCTGCCCGGCGGCCTCGCGCACGCTGCGCGCCAGGGCCAGGCCGTCGCCGTCGGGCAGCGCCAGCGAGGTGGTGACCAGGTTCACCGGGCCGGCCTCCAGCGCGGCGCGCGCCTCGGCGATGCTGGCGCAGCCGACCACTTCCACGTCCGGCAGTTCGCGGTGCAGCACATCGGCGATCAGCTTGCGCACCAGCTTGGAGCCGTCCACGACCATCACCCGCGGGGCGTCGCTGATCAGGTGCTTGAGCTCGTGCCGGGACATGCGCGCCTCAGGTGTCGGTGGGACGCGTCTGGCGCAGGAAGTGGCCGGTCACCAGCCAGGCGCCGAGCCAGCCCAGCAACAGGGTGCCGAGCAACACGAACCCCGAATGCAAGGCGTCCAGCCCGTGCAGCGCGAAATGGCTGCCGTAGCTGTCGGCCAGTTCCGCCAGCGGCGGCCCCAGCGCCAGCCCGGACGCGGCGATCAGGCCCAGCGCCAGCACTCCGGCACCGAAGCCGTACCAGGCGCCCAGGTACAGGAACGGACGGCGGATGAAACCGTCGCTGGCGCCGAGCAACTGCAGCACGCCGATTTCCTCGCGCCGCGACTGGATGTCCAGGCGCACGGTGTTGCCGACCACCAAGGCCGCGCCGGCACCGAGCAGCACCGACAGCACCTGCACCAGGCGCTCGCCGAAGCGCAGCCAGCCGTCCAGGCGCTTGCGCCACAGCGCGTCGTGCTGCACCAGGTCGGCCTGCGGCAGCGCGCTCAGCGAGGCCGCCAGCTGCGCGTCGTCGGCCGCGGCCGGGGTGACGATCAGCAGCGTCGGCAGCGGGTTGTCGTCGAGCGCGTCCAGCGCCTCGCCGAGCCCGGCGCTGTCGCGCAGCTCGGCCATGCCCTGCTCCGGAGTGCGCAGCGCCACCGCGGCGACGTCGGCGCGCCCGCGCAGGGTCGCGGCCAGCGCGTTGGCCGCGGCGGCATCGATGTCGGTCTTCAGGAACACATTGATGTCGCGCGACTGCTGCACGCTGCCGGCGAACTGCTTGAGGTTGTCCAGCGCGATCGACAGCCCCAGCGGCAACGCCAGGGCCAGGGCCATCACCGCCATCGTCAGCAACGTCGCCCACGGCTTGCGCATGGCCCGGCCGAGGCTGTAGACGATGCTGTGCAGGTGGTGGTCCCACCACACGCCCAGGCGCGAGGGCGCGGCGGCGCCGGCGGCATTGCGTGCGCTCATTCGGCCAGGTCCTGCGGAGAGATGTCGTCGGCCAGGCGGCCGTGGTCCAGGATCAGCACGCGCTTGCGCATCTGCTTGAGCAGCGCCAGGTCGTGGCTGACCACCAGCACGCTGGTGCCGCGCGCCGGCAATTCGGCGAACAGCTGCATGATCTCGGCGGCCAGGGTCGGGTCGAGGTTGCCGGTCGGCTCGTCGGCGACCAGCAGGCGCGGCTCGGCGACCATCGCCCGGGCGATGCCTACGCGTTGCTGCTCGCCGGCCGACAGCTGCGATGGCAGCGCCTTCTCGCGATGGCCCAGTCCCATCCGTTCCAGTACCGAGCGCACGCGCTTGCCGATCTCGGCGCGGCGGGTGCCGCGCAGGATCAGCGGCAGCGCCACGTTCTCGGCGATGCTGCGGTCCATCAGCAGGCGGTGGTCCTGGTACACGACGCCGACCTCGCGCCGGTGCAGCGGCACGCGCCGCCCGCGCACCTTCAGCAGGTTGCGCTCGCCGAACAGCACCGCACCGCGCGACGGACGCTCGCTGAGATGGATCAACTTGAGCAAGGTGCTCTTGCCCGCCCCGGAATGGCCGGTGACGAACAGCATCTCGCCCTCCTCCACCTGGAAGCTGACGTCCACCAGCGCCTCGTGGCCACCGGCGTACTGTTTGCTGACATTGTCGAACCGCAGAACGCTCATCCGGCGATTATGCCGGAGCGGCCCGGGTTTTCGTCCACCGTGCGCGCGCCGCGAACGGTGGAGGACCGGTGCATCAGGAGCTGGAGACCAGCGAACGCAGCTTGCGGCCGAGGCGGGTCAGGAACGAATCGTTGGCCGCGGCGGCCGGCGCCGCGGCGCGCTCGCCCTGGCGCGCGGCCCTGACCTGCACCGGCTTGGCCGGCGCGTCGGTCGGCACCGACGCTGCCGCGCCTTCGGCACCCTCGAGCGGACGGCCGCCACGGCGGCGACGGCGCTTGCGCGGCGGACGCTCGCCATCGACGGCGGCTGCGCCCTCGGCAGCCGAGCGCACCGGCTTCGGCGCGGGTGCAGCGACCGGAGCCGCGACGGCTTCGGCTTCAGCAGCGACGGGTGCCGCCGTGACCGTCGTCGCCGCGGCATCGCCCTCGGCCGGGCGCGGGGTGCGCGGACGCCGTGGCTTGCCATCGGCACCGCGCGCTTCGCCACTGCGGCCAGCGCCGCCGCCAGGACCGCTGCGGCCGCCACCGGGCTTGCCGCGGCTGCTGCCGCCGCCGCGCCGCTGCTCGTCGGCCTCGCGCTGCGCACGCGCCTCACGGAAGATGTCGCCGATGCTCTCGTCGGCATCCGCGTCGACCTCGACCGCTTCGCCCTCGACCACCGCGCGCGGGGTGCGCGGCATCGCCACCAGCAGTTCGGCGGTGACCGGCTCGACCGGGATCTTCTGCTCGATGTAGGCCTCGATGTCCGGCAGGCTCATCGCATAGCGCTCGCAGGCGAAGCTGATCGCGTCGCCTTCCTCGCCCAGCCGCGCGGTGCGGCCGATGCGGTGCACGTAGTCCTCGGCGTCGAACGGCAGGTCGTAGTTGTAGACGTACTTGACGCCATCGATGTGCAGGCCGCGCGCGGCCACGTCGGTGGCGACCAGGATCTCCAGCTGGCCCTTCTGGAAGCGGTTGAGCAGGGTCTCGCGCTTCTTCTGCGGCACGTCGCCGGACAGCACGCCGACCCGGTAGCCGTTGCGCTCCAGCGAACGCGCCACGCGCTCGACGAAGGCCTTGGTGTTGACGAACACCATGGTGCGCGCGCCCTCGCTGCGCGACAGCAGGCCCAGCAGCAGGGTCAGCTTCTCCTCGTCGGAGGGGAAGTAGATGCGCTGGCGCACGCGCGCGGCGGTGATGCTCTCGGTCTCGACCACGAGCTTTTCCGGCTCGTTCATGTGCTCGTAGGCCAGTTCCAGCACGCGGTGGCTGAGCGTGGCCGAGAACAGCAGGGTCTGGCGGGTGCCGCGCTCGGGCATGCGCCGCAGCAGGAAGCGGATGTCCTTGATGAAGCCCAGGTCGAACATGCGGTCGGCTTCGTCGAGCACGCAGATCTCGCAGGCGTGCAGCGACACCACTTTATGCTGCTTGACGTAGTCGATCAGCCGCCCCGGGGTGGCGATGATCACGTCCACGCCCTGCTGCAGCAGCTCGCGCTGCTTGTCGTAGTCCACCCCGCCGTAGACCAGCGCGAAGCGCAGGCCCAGGTCGGCGCCGAACTTCACGGCATCCTTGTGGATCTGGATCGCCAGTTCGCGGGTCGGGGCCAGGATAAGCGCGCGCGGATCCTCGGGTTTGCGATCGGCCAGCGCCGGGCGGCTGAGCAGGCGGTTCATCACCGTCACCAGGAACGCCAGGGTCTTGCCGGTACCGGTCTGGGCCTGGCCGGCCACGTCGCGGCCCGGCAGGGCCACCGGCAGGGTCAGCGCCTGGATCGGCGTGCAGCGGGTGAAGCCGGCGCCTTCGAGGCCGGCCAGCAGCGCCGGTTGCAGCTCGAACGCGGAAAAAGTCACATCGGTCAGCGGTTTGTCGCTCATCATTCCATCTTCGTCAGGCCACCCCGCCCGAAGCGTAAGGTCGCGGCTTGCATCGGCCCCGGCAGCGTCGCACACTGGCTACTTCCATGCCGGGTCGCGCGACAGGGGGAATCCCTTGATTTCGCCGCGCAATGCCCCAGTTTACCGCAATGCGGCGGCCACCCGGTCCGGCCAGTCGCATTGGCCCAGGAGATACCCCTAGTGAGCGATAAGGTCCTACACGTCGGCGACGCCGATTTCGATACCGCCGTGCTGCAATCCGGCGAGCCGGTCCTGGTGGACTTCTGGGCGGAGTGGTGCGGTCCGTGCAAGATGATCGCCCCGGTGCTGGACGACCTGGCCGACGCCTACGACGGCAAGCTCAAGGTGGCCAAGGTCAACGTGGACGAGAACCGCGCCACCGCGATCAAGTACCACGTGCGCTCGATCCCGATGCTGCTGCTGTTCAAGGATGGCAAGGTCCAGGCCACCCAGATCGGTGCGGTCGGCAAGGGCCAGCTGACCCAGATGATCGACAAGACCCTGGGCGGCGCCGCGGCCTGAGTCTGTCGCCGGCCGTTCCGGAGCGGAGCGGCCGCTGTTGTACCGGCCTGCAGCGTCGCTGCCGGCCGGCTGAATCGCCCGGTAACGCCTGCTTGCCGTGGTTGCGCGGCGATGATAGTGTCGGCGCATCCGGTGGCATTCGCGCACCGCACCCCCTCTGGAAGATTCTCTTCTAGACCCCTTCCCAACCCGTTTGCCCCCACGCTGGGCGCTCGCACTCATAGCGAGGAATCACCACTTGTCCGATAACACCACCACCGAACCCGGGAGCGTCGACGCCCCCGCCGAGAAGCGCGCGCGCAAGCCACGTGTCAGCAAGGCCGTCGCCGGCGCTGACGGCGGAGCCGAGCACGGCGCACCGGCGCAGCCGAACCTGCCGCTGAACCAGGCGCCGGCCCAGTCCGACGCGCCGCGTCCGGCGCCGCAAGAACGCCAGGAACGCCAGGAGCGCGCCGCGCCGCAGGAACACGCGCAGGCCCCGTCGCAGCAGCCCCAGTCCCAGCCCGCTCCCGCCTCCGGCGGCGATGCCCAGGGCCAGGGCGGCGGCAACCAGAACGACGGCGGCGAGCCGCGCGAAGGCGGCAACCCGCGCTTCAACAACCAGAATCCGCAGAACCAGAACAACCAGAACAACCAGCAGGGCAATCGTCGCGACCGCTTCCGCAATCGCCGCGATCGCGATCGTGGCGGCGGTGGAGGCGGTGGTGGTGGCGGCGGCGGCGGTCGCTTCCCGGACAACGGCCTGCCCAACGACACCGGCGCCAACGAAGTGTTCGTGCCGCGCCCGCACGCCAACGTGCCGGAAGGTTTCCCGATCTACTCGCTGAGCGACCTGAAGCGGATGCCGGCGCAGAAGCTGCTGGACATCGCCGAGCAGCTCAACATCCAGGACGGCGTGGCCCGCGCGCGCAAGCAGGACGTGATCTTCGCGCTGCTGAAGGTGCTGACCCGCCACGGCGAAGGCGTCGCCGCCGACGGCGTGCTGGAAATCCTGCCGGACGGCTTCGGCTTCCTGCGCGCGGCCGAGGCCAGCTACCTGGCCGGCCCGGACGACACCTACATCTCGCCCAGCCAGATCCGCCGCTTCAACCTGCGCACCGGTGACCACCTGTCCGGCCGCATCCGCTTCCCGAAGGACGGCGAACGCTACTTCGCGCTGTCGATCGTCGACACGATCAACGGCGAGCCGCTGGAAGCGAGCAAGAACAAGGTGCTGTTCGAGAACCTGACCGCGCTGTTCCCGCGCAAGCGCTTCACCCTGGAACGCGGCAACGGTTCCTCGGAAGACATCTCCGGGCGCATCCTCGATCTGATGGCGCCGCAGGGCAAGGGCCAGCGCGCTCTGATCGTGTCCCCGCCCAAGGCCGGCAAGACCATGCTGATGCAGCAGGTGGCCACGGCGATCACCACCAACCATCCCGACGTGCACATGATCGTGCTGCTGATCGACGAGCGGCCGGAAGAAGTGACCGAAATGCAGCGCACCGTGCGCGGCGAGGTCATCTCCTCCACCTTCGACGAGCCGGCCGCGCGCCACGTGCAGGTCGCCGAGATGGTGATCGAGCGCGCCAAGCGCCTGGTCGAGCACAAGAAGGACGTGGTGATCCTGCTCGACTCGATCACCCGCCTGGCCCGCGCCTACAACAACGTGGTGCCGTCCTCCGGCAAGGTGCTCAGCGGCGGCGTCGACGCCAATGCGCTGCACCGCCCGAAGCGTTTCTTCGGCGCGGCGCGCAACGTCGAGGAAGGCGGTTCGCTGACCATCATCGCCACGGCGCTGGTGGAAACCGGCAGCAAGATGGACGAGGTGATCTACGAAGAGTTCAAGGGCACCGGCAACAGCGAAGTGCACCTGAACCGCCGTATCGCCGAGAAGCGCGTGTACCCGGCGATCGACATCAACCGTTCCGGCACCCGCCGCGAAGACCTGCTGATCGAGCCGGAGCTGCTGCAGAAGATCTGGATCCTGCGCAAGCTGCTGCATCCGATGGACGAGATCGCGGCGATGGAGTTCCTGCTGGACAAGATGAAGAACACCAAGTCCAACGACGAGTTCTTCGGTTCGATGAAGCGCTGAGTCGACGCAGCGGCAAGCCGAACAAGAAAACGCCCCGTTTCACGGGGCGTTTTTTTTGCGACGCAAACCGAGACGGGCTGGCCGCGCTCAACCGCCCTGCTGCAGCGGCGTCAGCAGGTGCGGGCCGTTGCTGTCGACCATGTACACGCCGCCGGCCGGCAGCGTGTCGGGCGAGAAACCCGATGCGTCCTTGCCGGTGTCCCAGGGCGCCCGCTCACGCGGACCGGGGACATAGCTGATCCAGCGGCCGTAGCTGCTTTCCGAGCCTTCGTTGGGCTGGTCGCGCAGCGAATAGTCGACCGGAACGCGCACCTGCCAGTACGGCGCCGACACGTCTTCGCCTTCGGTCGGCGGGCGGAACGTCCACTTGCGCGCCGCCGCCAGTGCGCTCCTGGCGAAGATCTCGCGCAGCTTCTTCATCTCGCTCTCCGAGCCGACGATGCGCAGGTTGACCTGCTCGACCGCGGCATCGGCGACGCTGCCGTCGCGCGCCACCTTGAGCACCAGGTACGCCGAGCCCGACGCGCCCACCCGGTACGCCGCTTCCGGATAGGACGGCGGCGCCATCTTCAGCGACGTCACCGCGCGCGGATCCTTGGGATCGTAGGTGGCGAAGCTGGCATGGCGGATCTCCACCTGATAGCTGTCGCCCTCCTGGCGCTTGGCCACGATGCGCAGCGTCATCGGCGCGCGCGCCGGCACCGGCTTGCCGTTGCGCAGCGCCGGCTCGAATTTCCACTGTTTCACCGAATCGCGCACGAAGCGGATCACGCCCTCGGGCAGCTTGTCTTCCCGATCGATCGCCAGCGCCGAGACCGCGCCGTCGGGCTCGATGTCGATCTTGCCGGTCACCAGCAGACTGTTTTCGACCTGCTTGCGCACCGCGCCCGGCCCGGCGCCGGTGGCGAACGCGGTGGCGGCGAGCAACGCCAACAGCAGACCGCCCCAACGCCACATCGAGAGGTTTGAATTGCGGTGCATCGCGCCGTCCTTGCATGGATGAGGCGCCGATTAAAACGCAGCCGGCTTACGCAGACAAGTCAGGCCGGCAGGTCAGGCTAGGCGCAGCGACTCCGGGTATGGCGGCGCGTCCGGGTAGTCGTCCTCGCGCAGCCGCGCCTGCAGCGCGCGCCACCACTGCGGGTCGAACAGTTCGCCATGCGCGCGCTTGACCGCCTCCAGCGAGGCGGCCGGCAAGCCCATGAACAGCGCGAAGCGCTCCGGGAACACGTCGCGCGCGGCGACGTGGAACCAGGGTTCGGCGGACATGGCTTCCTCGTCGTTGCGCGGCTGCGGCCAGTCGCGGAAGGTGCAGTCGGTGACCAGGCACAGCTCGTCGTAGTCGTAGAACACCGCGCGCCCCTGCCGCGACACGCCGAAGTTCTTCAGCAGCATGTCGCCGGGGAAGATATTGTTGCGCGCCATGTCCTTGATCGCCTGCGCGTAGTCCAGCGCCGCCTCGCGCGCCGCCTCGGCGGTCTGCTCGCGCAGGTACAGGTTCAGCGGGCGCAGCCGCCGCTGCACGTAGCACAGCTCGAAGATCAGGTCGTCGCCGTCCTCGCGCAGGCTGCGCGCGCAGCCCTGCAGCAGTTCGGCGAGCAGTGCCGGCGCGAAGCGCGCGCGCGGGAAGCGCAACGAACGGTACGGCTGCGCATCGAGCAGGCGGCCGACCCGGTCCAGGTTGAACACCAGCGCGTACTTGTCCTCGACCTGTTCGCGGCTCATCGTCTTCGGATAGGCGAAGCGGTCGCGGATCAGCTTGAACACCAGCGGGTAACTGGGCAGGGTGAACACCGCCATGACCATGCCCGGGGTGCCGTCGGCGTGCACCAGCTGCTCGTTGGGCTGGGCCTGGAAGTGGCGGAAGAAGGTGCGGAAGCGTTCGGTCTTGCCCTGCTTGGCGCGGCCGAGCATGGTGTACAGCTCGTCGATCGGCTTGTGCGGCAGCAGGCTGCGCAGGAATACCACCGCGTCGCCGACGGTGGCCAGGTCGGCCTGGAAGTAGCTGCGCGAGATGCCGAACAGCTGCGCCACGTCGTTGCGCTTGGTCAGCACCGCTTCGGCGCGCAGGCCGTCGGCATCGTTGACCAGCGCGATCACGCAGGGCGAGAAACGGTGCTCGCCGAACACGCGGCCGACCAGGTAGGCGCGGCGCTCGCGGTAGAACACCGTCTCCAACAATTCGATGCCGCGTACCGGATGTTCGCCCCAGTGCGTCAGGTCGTCCTGCAGGCGCACCGCGATGGCCGCGGCGCAGCGCGTGCGGTGCGCGTACGGCACGTCGAACGGGTAGTCGCCGAGCACGCGCACGAACGCATCCACCGGCCGCGTCTCGGAGACCACGTAGTTGTGCCGTGCCACCGGATGGGTGATCGCGTCGGTCGGCTCGATGTCCAATGCCACGAACTCGATCCGCGTATCCACGCCCTGGGTACGGAAGAAGCGCCGGGTCAGCGTGTTGTAGAAGGTCTTGTACAGTTCCTGGTCGATCAGCCCGTGCAGTTGCGCGGCGTAGCTGTCGCGGACCTGCGCCCACAGCGTGCGGTCGTGGGCCTGGCCGAGCAGCAGCGTACGCAGGCGCAGCATGCATTCGCCGATGCACTGGTCGTACAGCGCGATGCGCTCGACCGCGTCGTTGCGCGCGGCGTTCCAGTCGCGGGTCTCGAAGCGGCGGCGGGCGCGGCGGCTGATCTGCGCGAAGCGCGCGTGGTAGTCCTCGAACGCGTCGCGGATGCTGCGCGCCACGGCGTCGGCGCGGGGTTCGGCGGGCACGGGCGGAGCGGGCGTGTCGGTCATGGCCGCAGTCTACCTGCGGGCGCGGCGGCGCTAACGCAAAAAAAGCCCGGCCGACGCGCGTGCGTCGGCCGGGCTCGTACAACAGCGAACGACAGCGGCGCTTACTGCGCCGTCAGCGTCGCCAGCGCCGCGTTGAACGTCACGCTCGGCCGCATCGCCTGGCTGACCCGCTCCAGGTTCGGGCGGTAATAGCCCTGGATGTCGACCGGCTTGCCCTGCACGCCGTTGAGCTCGGCGACGATGGCCGCCTCGTGCTCGGCCAGCTGCTTGGCCAGCGGCGCGAAGCGCGCCTTCAGCGCCGCGTCCTCGTCCTGCGCGGCCAGCGCCTGCGCCCAGTACAGGGCCAGGTAGAAATGGCTGCCGCGGTTGTCGAGCTCGCCGACCTTGCGCGAGGGCGACTTGTCGTTGTCCAGGAACTGGCCGTTGGCCTGGTCCAGGGTCTTGGCCAGCACGCCGATCGTCGCGTTCTGGTGGCGCTGGCCCAGATGCTCCAGCGACGCAGCCAGCGCCAGGAACTCGCCCAGCGAATCCCAGCGCAGGTAGTTCTCTTCGACGAACTGCTGCACGTGCTTGGGCGCCGAACCGCCGGCGCCGGTCTCGAACAGGCCGCCGCCGGCCATCAGCGGCACGATCGACAGCATCTTGGCGCTGGTGCCCAGTTCCATGATCGGGAACAGGTCGGTGAGGTAGTCGCGCAGCACGTTGCCGGTGACCGAGATGGTGTCCTCGCCCTTGCGGATACGCTGCAGCGAGAACGCGGTGGCCTCCACCGGCGGCAGGATGCGGATGTCCAGGCCCTTGGTGTCGTGGTCCTGCAGGTAGCGCTCCACCTTCTGGATCATCAGCGCATCGTGCGCGCGCTGCGGGTCCAGCCAGAACACCGCCGGGGTGCCGCTCAGGCGCGCGCGGCTGACCGCCAGCTTGACCCAGTCCTGGATCGGCGCGTCCTTGACCTGGCACATGCGCCAGATGTCGCCGGCTTCGACCGCATGCTCGAGCAGCACGTTGCCGTCGCTGTCGCTGACCCGCACCGTGCCGTCGGCGGCGATCTGGAAGGTCTTGTCGTGCGAACCGTATTCCTCGGCCTTCTGCGCCATCAGGCCGACGTTGGGCACGCTGCCCATCGTCGCCGGATCGAACGCGCCATGCCGCTTGCAGTCCTCGATCACCGCCTGGTACACGCCGGCGTAGCAGCGGTCCGGGATCAGCGCCTTGGTGTCCTGCAGCTTGCCCTCGGCGTTCCACATCTTGCCCGAGTCGCGGATCATCGCCGGCATCGACGCGTCGACGATCACGTCGCTGGGCACGTGCAGGTTGGTAATGCCCTTGTCGGAATTGACCATCGCCAGCGCCGGGCGCTGCGCGTACACCGCCTGCAGATCAGCTTCGATCTGCGTGCGCTGCGCGTCCGGCAGGGTGGCGATGCGCGCGTACAGGTCGCCGATGCCGTTGTTCGGATCGAAGCCGACCTGCTTCAGCGCCTCGGCATGCTTGTCCAGCACGTCCTGGTAGAACGCGCCGACCACCACGCCGAACATGATCGGGTCGGAGACCTTCATCATCGTCGCCTTCAGGTGCAGCGAGAACAGCACGCCCTGCTGCTTGGCGTCGGCGATCTGCGCCTGCACGAAACTGGCCAGCGCGCGCTTGCTCATCACCGCCGCGTCGATGATCTCGCCAGCCTGCACCGCGGTCTTTTCCTTCAGCACGCTGACCGTGCCGTCCTTGCCGACCAGTTCGATCTTGACGCTGCCGGCCTGCGCGATCAGCGCCGAGCGCTCGCTGCCGTAGAAATCGCCAGCGTCCATGTGCGCCACGTGCGATTTGGAATCGGCGCTCCACGCGCCCATGCGGTGCGGATGCTTGCGCGCGTAGTTCTTCACCGACAGCGGCGCGCGGCGATCGGAATTGCCCTCGCGCAACACCGGATTGACCGCACTGCCCTTGACCCGATCGTAGCGCGCCTTGGCCTCTTTCTGCTTGTCGTCCTGCGGCTCGTCCAGGTAGTCCGGCAGCGCGTAGCCCTGCTGCTGCAGTTCCTTGATCGCGGCCTTGAGCTGCGGCACCGAGGCGCTGATGTTGGGCAGCTTGATGATGTTGGCTTCCGGCGTGGTCGCCAGCTGGCCCAGCTCGGCCAGGTCGTCGGCGATGCGCTGATCCTCGCGCAGGTATTCGGGGAACTGCGAGATCAAGCGGCCGGCCAGCGAGATGTCGCGGGTTTCCACGGCGATGCCGGCGGTGCCGGCGAAGGCGGCGACGATCGGCAACAGCGACTGCGTCGCCAGGTATGGGGCTTCGTCGGTGAGCGTGTACAGGATCTTGGGCGTATTCGACATGAGTGACGTAGGCTCTCTTGCGATTCGGGAAGGATACGTTGCCGCGAACAAGACTGCGGGTGGCACGGCGCGGACGGCGTGCGGAGTGCAGCGCTTGCGACGCAGGGAAACCCTGCGACGGCGATGGCATGACGGCCGCCGATTGTCGCGTTTTCTGCGGGCCGGAGAAAGCGCTTGCATGGAACGGTGGAGATCGCGACCGCAGCGCCGGCGCATGCGCTTGCGCTGCGTGTGGCATGGCGCAGCGGCGATGGCTTGCGTTGGCTCGCAGGACAAATTCCGCCATCGCTTGCGGCACAAGGCGGCGCGTGTTCCCTGCGCATGCGTATGGAACACGCAGCAACACGCTTCGCTGCGGCGCATGCCGCTGCCATCAGTGGTTGAGCAATGCGGGGCTGCCATTCGCCAGCGCATGGTGTGCGGCGCGGCTTGCGCGGCAATGCGCGATGTACGCATCGACGCTATGCGCGTCGCATGCGCCAGGGTGCAGGTTCGCCAATAAAAAAGGGCGCAGTCTCGCGACTGCGCCCAGCGTGCCGCGCCGGCCGGGAGAGAGTCGGCTGGCGCGATCCGTGACTGCGGTGTCCCTAGCGCGACGCGATGCGCATCACTTGACTTCGAATTCCTGCGCCGTCCCGGCCGGCTGGCCGTTCACGGTGACCTCGGCCTTGTACTTGCCGGCCGGCCAGCCCTTGGCGTTGGTGAAGGAGACATTGGTGGTTTCCGCACCGGCCGTGGTCAGCGTCGCGCTCTGTTCGCCGGCGGTCTGGCCGTCCTGGAACAGCAGCTTGGCGCCGATAGTGGTATTGGTGGAGGAACCCTCGGTCTTCACCGAAACGATGATGGTGTCCTTGCTGCTCAGCGTGGTCAGCGGCGCCACCGTCTTGTCGGCGCCAGCGGTGTTGCCCACGGTCACCGAGGCGACCGTCACCGTGCCGGCATTAGCCGCGGCCGGCGCCGTCTCTGCCGGACCCGGCATCGCCTCGGTCGGGGCGGAGGAGGTCGGATCGGGCGTGGCGGTCTGGCTCTGTTCCTGCTTCTTGCAACCGGCCAGGGCCAGTGTGCCGACCAGCGCCAGCAGTAGCGGAGAGGTCAATGTCTTCGAATGGATCTTCATGAGGTGGTGCTCCTTGGATGGAATGATGGATCGCGCACGATTTGCGGTGCGCTGCGGGTCAGGCGCGAGCGGGCAGCTTCAGCGTCTGCCCCGGATAGATCTTGTCCGGGTCGTCGAGCACGTCGCGGTTGGCTTCGAAGATGCGGGTCCAGGCGTTGCCGTCGCCGTAGTGCAGCTTGGCGATCTTGGACAACGAATCGCCCGATTTGACCACGTAGACCTGCTGCACCTGTTCGGCGGTGGTGTCCACGTGCGCCTGCACTGCGGAGAAATCCGCCTTCGGCGTGATGTCCGCAGTGGTATCCACTTTGGCGGTGACTGCCGAAAAATCGGCGCGCTTGTCGCTGTTCATCGCATGTGGCTCCGTGCGTGGATGGGATGCGGCCACGGTTGCACAGGATTTGTTAAAAGCGGATCGCGCAGCCGTGAATGGCGTTGGTCCGATTCAGCCGCGCGCTACTGGCGCGGATCGCGGTGGAAGGCGATCGGCTCGGCCACGTCGGGCGTGGCCCGCCACGGGTTGATGTCCAGGCCGCCGCGGCGGGTGTAGCGCGCCTCGACCTGCAGCGACTGCGGGCGGCAACGCGTCATCAGGTCGTGGAATATCTGCTCCACGCACTGCTCGTGGAAGCCGGCATGCTCGCGGAAGCTGATCAGGTAGCGCAGCAGGCCTTCGCGGTCGATGCGGCCGCCGCGATAGCGCACGCACAGCGTGGCCCAGTCTGGCTGGCCGGTGACCGGGCAATTGGACTTGAGCAATTCGCTGCACAGCGTTTCCTCGACGATGTCGTCGGCCGCGGCGAGCAGGAACTGCGGGCGTGGCGGTCCGTAGCAGTCGATGGCGATGTCCAGCGCGTCCAGCGAGTCGCCCTCGCCCAGCGGGTCCACCGGCGGCAGGCCGAACTCCATGGTCACGTCGGCGCCGGCGCGCGCCGACAGGTCGGTGACGATGCAGGCGCGCACCGCTTCGGCGCTGTTGAAGCGCATCGCGTTGAGCGAGTTGAGATAGAGCTTGAGCGACTTGGATTCGATCAGCTGCGGCGAGGTGCACGGCACCTGCAAGGTGGCGGTGGCCACGCAGGGCTTGCCCTGCGCGTCCAGCCAGCCCAGTTCGTAGGCATGCCAGCGGTCGAGACCGAAGAACGGCAGCGGCGCGGTGTCCAGGCCGATCTCGGCGCGGCCGCCGGCGCGGGGGATCGGGAACAGCAGCGCGGGATCGTACTGCGAGGGATACGCGACCTCGCGGCCGAGACTGGAATCCTGGGGGGTGTTCATGCCGGCCAGTCTAGCGGGGGCGGTCTGGCTGGCAGGTGTATGGACGGCCGGGATTGGGGAGTCGGGATTCGGGATTGGTAAAAGCGCACCGCGCTAACTGCGCCTTGGCCAATCCATCGGATCCAGAAGTGCCAGGGAGCGCTGCGCTATCTCCGCCCCGGACAATCGCCTTTACGAATCCCCAATCCCCAATCCCCAATCACCGCTTCACACCCAGATAGTCCAAGGACACCTGCAGCAGCGCGCGCAGGCCCACGTCCAGCGCCGATTCGTCGAGCAGGAACTGCGGCGAGTGGTTGCTCGGCGCGGTCGCCGGGTCGATGCCGGGAGCGGTGGCGCCGACGAAGAAGAACATCGACGGCACCTGCTGCGCGTAGAACGAGAAATCTTCCGCGCCCATCTGCAGCGGCGGCTCGTAGACGTTGTCGGCACCGACCACCGCCTGCAGGCTGGGCAGCATCTTCGCGGTCAGCGCCGGGTCGTTGATGGTGGCCGGGTTGCCGTCCTGGTCGGGCACGTGCGCCTCGGCCCTGGCGCCGTGCGCGGCGGCGGTGTGCTCGGCGACGGTCTTCAGGTCGGCGAAGATCTGCTGGCGCATGCCCTCGTCGAAGGTGCGGATGGTGCCGACCATCTCCACGTCGTCGGGAATGATGTTGTAGCGGATGCCGCCCTTGATCGCTCCGAAGCTGAGCACCGCCGGCTGCCTGGAAATGTTGGCGCGGCGGCTGACCACGGTCTGCGCCGCGCCGATCAGGTCGGCGCTGGCGACGATCGGGTCGATCCCGTTCCATGGCGCCGAGCCGTGGGTCTGGCGGCCGATCACCTTGATGCTGAAGCGGTCCGAGGCGGCCATCAGCGGGCCGCCACGCACCGCGATCTTGCCCGCCTGCACGCTGGAGAACACGTGCAGGCCGAACATCGCGTCGGGCTTGAAGTCGCGGAACAGGCCTTCCTTCAGCATCAGCGAGGCGCCGCCCTCCTCGTTGCCCGGCGCGCCTTCCTCGGAGGGCTGGAACACCAGCATCACCTCGCCCGGCAGCTGCGCGCGCATCGCCACCAGCGCTTCGGCCACGCCCAGCAGGATGCTGGTGTGGGCGTCGTGGCCGCAGGCGTGCATGACCCCGACGGTCTCGCCGCGGTACTCGCCGGTGGCCTTGGAGGCGAACGCCAGGCCGGTCTGCTCGGTCACCGGCAGCGCGTCCATGTCCGCACGCAGGGCGATCTTCGGCCCCGGCAGCGCGCCCTTGATGATCGCCACCACGCCGTGGTGGGCGATCCCGGTCTGCGGCTTCAGGCCCAGCGCGCGCAGCCGCTCGGCGACCTTGGCAGAGGTGCGCTCCTCGCGGTTGGACAGCTCGGGGTGCTGGTGGAAGTCGCGCCGCCACTCGACCACCTTGGCCTGCAGCTTGGCTGCCGCGGCCGCCACTTCCGGGCGTTCGGCGGACTGGGCGCAGGCCAGCGCGGGGACGGCGAGCAGCAGGGCGGACAGCAGGCGGGACAGGCGCGGCATTGGGGAATCTCCGATCGGTTTTTGCAAGGCGTTCAGTCAATGTATTGCATTCGCGGCAGGCCGGCACCGGCCAACGCGCCGCCGCGGCGAAAAAACCCTTAGGAATCCGTGTCAACCGATCCGCCGCCGGTGCGTTGCCGCTACCAGCGCCGATGACCGCAGGCGCGCGTCCCCCTCCCTTAAGTCATGGTCCAATCGCAACGCGCTGGCGATATGCTTCACCGCTTGTCGCACCAGCCACTGCGGGAGGGTCCCCTACCCCGCCTCGCCACAGGAGTTCCCCCCGGATGTCGCGTTTCTGGAAGATTGCGCTGCTGATCGTCGCAGCGGTGGCCGTGGTGCTGGTGGGCGCGCACTTCCTGCGCAGCGGACACGGCCATGGCCGCGGCGGCGCGGGCGCGGGCGGCGATGGCGACGACAGCACGAGCACGCCGATTCCGGTGACGGTGGTCGCCGCCGGCAGCCAGGCGGTGCCGATCTACGCCACCTCCACCGGCACGGTGACCGCGCTGGCCACGGTCACGGTCAACCCGCAGGTGAGCGGGCAGCTGATGAGCCTGAACTTCCGCGAAGGCCAGGAAGTGAAGAAGGGCGAGGTGCTGGCGCAGATCGACCCGCGCTCGCTGCAGGCCAGCTACGACGAGGCGGCGGCGAGCAAGCGCCAGAACCAGGCGTTGCTGGCCACCGCCCGCTCCACCTTCCAGCGTTCCGATTCGCCGGCCTACCGCCAGTACGTGGCCAAGACCGACCTGGACACGCAGCGCAACCAGGTGGCGCAGTACGAGGCCGCGGTGGCCGCCAACGACGCATCGATGCGCGCGGCACAGGTGCAGCTGCAGTACACCCGCATCCTCGCCCCGAT
This sequence comes from Xanthomonas sp. GW, assembly GCF_014236815.1. Classification (NCBI taxonomy): domain Bacteria; kingdom Pseudomonadati; phylum Pseudomonadota; class Gammaproteobacteria; order Lysobacterales; family Lysobacteraceae; genus Xanthomonas; species Xanthomonas sp. GW. The sequence continues at coordinate 641,598 of NZ_CP051189.1, read as the reverse complement.
CGACGGCATCACCGGCCTGCGCGGCGTGGACGTGGGCAACATCGTCAGCACCAGCAGTAGCATCGTCACCATCACCCAGATCCATCCGATCTACGTGGTCTTCAACCTGGCCGAGCGCGAGCTGCAGGGCCTGCGCGAGGCGCAGGCGGCCGGACCGCTGACGGTGGCGGCGCTGGACCGCAGCGACGCGCACGTGATCGCCGGCGACGGCCAGGTCGACGTGGTCGACAACCAGATCAGCAGCGACACCGGCACCTTCAAGGTCCGCGCGGTGTTCCCCAACCCAGGCAATGCGCTGTGGCCGGGCCAGTTCGTCAACGTGCGGCTGACCCTGCGCACGCTGGACAACGGCGTGGTGGTGCCGACCCAGGCGGTGCAGCGCGGCCCCGACGGCGACTACGTGTACGTGGTGCAGGGCGACAACACGGTCAAGATGCAGACGGTCAAGCAGGGCGCGGAAGTCGGCGACAGCCAGGTGCAGCTGGCGCAGGGCCTGAAGGCCGGCGAGCGGGTGGTCACCGAGGGCCAGTTCCGGCTCAAGCCGGGCAGCAAGGTCGCCCCGCTGAAGCCGGGCGAGGCGCCACCGCAGCCGAGCGAGGCCGAGCTGAAGGCGGCCGAGAGCAAGCAGCAGCGCAAGGACGGCGGCGGCGGCCGGCGCGGCGGCGGACCGCGCTGAGCAGGCCGGCATCGGCACGCGCGGCACGCGGCTCGCACCGCGGTTGCGGCGCGTCTGGATGACGGGCGGAGCACGCGCTCCCCGCCCGTCACCCTCAAGAGGAATCCCATCATGACCAATGTCGTCATCGCCTCCCAAGACCCGCTTGCGCAGAGCCTGCAGACGTTGCTGATCGACCAGCAGGGCTTCGTCGCCGGTCTGCCGCTCGACGCGCTGCAGAGCCGCACCGTCATCGCCTCGAGCACCGACGTCTACGGGCAATGGGGGCCGCACGGATACGGGTTCCAGGGCAACGTCGTCATGGTCGCGCCGAACCGCGATCCGACCAACCTGTTCGACCAGATGTCACTCGCCGACTGACGCAACGGCTTTCCCCGGCCCCGGTCCGTCCGGGTCCGGGACCTCACCAGCAAGGATATTCCTGTGGGCTTTTCGACGATCTTCATCCGCCGCCCGATCGCCACCACCTTGCTGATGGCAGGCGTGCTGTTGCTCGGCATCCTCGGCTACCGGCAGCTGCCGGTGTCGGCGCTGCCGGAGATCGACTCGCCCAGCCTGGTGGTGACCACCCAGTACCCCGGCGCCAATGCCAGCACCATGGCCTCGCTGGTGACCACGCCGCTGGAGCGGCAGCTGGGACAGATCTCCGGGTTGCAGATGATGACCTCCGATTCGTCGGCGGGCCTGTCCACGATCATCCTGCAGTTCGCGATGGACCGCGACATCGACATCGCCGCGCAGGACGTGCAGGCGGCGATCCGCCAGTCCACCCTGCCCTCGTCGCTGCCCTACCAGCCGGTCTACAACCGGGTGAACCCGGCCGACGCGGCGATCATCACCCTCAAGCTCAGCTCCGAGACGCTGCCGCTGCGCGACGTCAACAACTACGCCGACTCGATCCTGGCGCAGCGCCTGTCGCAGGTGCCCGGCGTAGGCCTGGTGTCGATCGCCGGCAACGTGCGCCCGGCCGTGCGCATCCAGGTCAATCCGGCGCAGCTGTCGAACATGGGCCTGACCATGGAGGCGCTGCGCAGCGCGCTGACCGAGACCAACGTCAACGCGCCGAAGGGCTCGCTCAACGGCAAGACCCAGTCCTACAGCATCGGCACCAACGACCAGCTGTCCAGCGCCGCCGACTACCGCGACACCGTCATCAGCTACAAGAACGGTGCGCCGGTGCGGCTGTCGGACGTGGCGCAGGTGGTGGACGGGGTGGAGAACGACCAGCTCGCGGCCTGGGCCGACGGCAAGCCGGCGGTGCTGCTGGAGATCCGCCGCCAGCCCGGCGCCAACATCGTGCAGACGGTGGAACAGATCCGCACGATCCTGCCGCAATTGCAGGCGGTGTTGCCCAGCGGCGTGCACCTGGATGTGTTCTCCGACCGCACCGAGACCATCCGCGCCTCGGTGCACGAGGTCAAGTTCACCCTGATCCTGACCATCGGCCTGGTGGTCGCGGTGATCTTCGTGTTCCTGCGCCGCCTGTGGGCCACGATCATCCCGTCGGTGGCGGTGCCGCTGTCGCTGGCCGGCACCTTCGCGGTGATGGCCTTCGCCGACATGTCGCTGGACAACCTGTCGCTGATGGCGCTGGTGGTGGCCACCGGTTTCGTGGTCGACGATGCGATCGTGATGATCGAGAACATCGTGCGCTACATCGAACAGGGCAAGAGCGGACCGGAGGCGGCGGAGATCGGCGCCAAGCAGATCGGCTTCACCGTGCTGTCGCTGACCGTGTCGCTGGTGGCGGTGTTCCTGCCGCTGCTGCTGATGCCGGGCGTCACCGGGCGCCTGTTCCACGAGTTCGCCTGGGTGCTGTCGATCGCGGTGACGATCTCGATGCTGGTGTCGCTGACGCTGACGCCGATGATGTGCGCCTACCTGCTCAAGCCCGACGCGCTGCCCGAAGGCGAGGACGCGCACGAGCGTGCGGCCGCGGCCGGCAAGACCACCGTGTGGACGCGCACCGTGGCGCTGTACGAGCGCTCGCTGGACTGGGTGCTCGCCCACCAGCCGCTGACCCTGGCGATCGCGCTGGCGACGATGGTGCTGACCGTGGTGCTGTACGTGGTGATCCCCAAGGGCCTGCTGCCCGAGCAGGACACCGGGCTGATCACCGGCGTGGTCCAGGCCGACCAGAACGTGGCATTCCCGCAGATGCAGCAGCGCACCCAGGCGGTGGCCGAGGCGCTGCGGCGGGATCCGGCGGTGACCGGCGTGGCCGCCTTCATCGGCGCCGGCTCGATGAATCCCACCCTCAACCAGGGCCAGCTGAGCATCGTGCTGAAGACCCGCGGCGACCGCGACAGCCTGGAGGAGGTGCTGCCGCGGCTGCAGAAGGCGGTGGCCGGGTTGCCCGGCGTGGCGCTGTACCTGAAGCCGGTGCAGGACGTGACCCTGGACACGCGCGTGGCGGCGACCGAATACCAGTACTCGCTGTCGGACGTGGACAGCGCCGAACTGGCGACCCAGGCCGCGCGCCTGACCGAGGCGCTGCGCAAGCGTCCGGAACTGGCCGACGTGGACAACAACCTGGCCAACCAGGGCCGTGCGCTGGAGCTGACCGTCGACCGCGACAAGGCCAGCGCGCTGGGCGTGCCGATGCAGACCATCGACGACACCCTGTACGACGCCTTCGGCCAGCGCCAGATCTCCACCATCTTCACCCAGCTCAACCAGTACCGCGTGGTGCTGGAAGTGGCGCCGCAGTTTCGCAACAGCACCGCGCTGCTGCACCAGCTGGCGGTGACCAGCAACGGCAGCGGCGCGCTGACCGCCAGCAACGCCACCAGCTTCGGCCAGACCACCTCCAGCAACTCGTCCACCGCCACCGGCATCGGCAACCAGAACACCGGCATCGCCGTCGGCAGCGGCGGCACCGTGCCGCTGGCCGCGGTGGCCGAGGCCAGGGTCGCGACCACGCCGCTGGTGGTCAGCCACCAGCAGCAGCTGCCGGCGATCACCGTTTCGTTCAACCTGGCGCCGGGCTATTCGCTGTCGCAGGCGGTGGCGGCGATCGAGGAAACCAACGAGCAGTTGCAGCTGCCGCCGCAGCTGCATGCCGAATTCATCGGCAAGGCCGCCGAATACACCGGCAGCCAGACCGACATCGTGTGGCTGCTGCTGGCCTCGGTGGTGTTGATCTACATCGTGCTCGGCGTGCTCTACGAGAGCTATATCCATCCGCTGACGATCATCTCCACGCTGCCGCCGGCCGGCGTCGGCGCGCTGCTGGCGTTGATGCTGTGCGGGCTGAGCCTGTCGGTGGACGGCATCGTCGGCATCGTGCTGCTGATCGGCATCGTCAAGAAGAACGCGATCATGATGATCGACTTCGCGATCGACGCACGCCGCGAGGGCGCCAACGCCCACGATGCGATCCGCCGCGCCTGCCTGCTGCGCTTCCGCCCGATCATGATGACCACCGCCGCGGCGATGCTCGGCGCGCTGCCGCTGGCGCTGGGCGACGGCATCGGCTCGGAACTGCGGCGCCCGCTGGGTATCGCCATCGTCGGCGGCCTGCTGCTGTCGCAGCTGGTCACCCTGTACACCACCCCGGTGATCTACCTGTACATGGAGCGCGCCTCCGAGCGGATGCGCGCCTACCGCGAACGTCGCGCCGCGCGGCGCGAGGCGGCAGTGGCGGCGGCGGAGCGGACGGCGTGAGGGGCTGGGACTCGGAAATGGGGAATCGGGAATCGCGGGGCGTCTGCGGCCTGCGGCCCCCTCGAACGCCTGACGACTTGCGAGAGCAAGGAGCGTGCAAGCGTTCCGCTTTCCGAATCCCCAATCCCCACTCCCCAATCCCGGCCCCATGAACATCTCCGGCCCCTTCATCCGCCGCCCGATCGGCACCACGCTGCTGGCCATCGGCCTGTTCGTGATCGGCATGATGTGCTACCTGCGCCTGGGCGTGGCGGCGCTGCCGAACATCTCGATCCCGGTGATCTTCGTGCAGGCCAGCCAGGCCGGCGCCGATGCCTCGACGATGGCGTCCACGGTCACCGCGCCGCTGGAACGGCACCTGGGCCAGATCCCCGGCATCGACACCATGCGTTCCTCCAGTTCGGAGGGGAACAGCCAGGTGTTCATGATGTTCCAGAGCGACCGCAACATCGATTCGGCGGCGCAGGACGTGCAGACCGCGATCAATTCCGCGCAGGCGGACCTGCCCTCGGGCCTGTCCACGCCGCGCTACCAGAAGGCCAATCCCAACGACGATCCGGTCATCGCCATCGCGTTGACCTCCGACACCCAATCGGCCGACGAGCTGTACAACGTCGCCGACTCGCTGCTGGCGCAACGCATCCGCCAGATCAGCGGCGTGGCCTCGGTCGACATCGGCGGCGCCTCCACCCCGGCGGTGCGGGTGGACGTGAACCTGCGCGCGCTCAACGCGATGGGGCTGACCCCGGACGACCTGCGCAATGCGGTGCGCGCGGCCAACGTGACCTCGCCCACCGGCTTCCTCAGCGACGGCAGTTCCACCACCGCGATCGTGGCCAACGATTCGGTGGCCAAGGCCGCCGACTTCGGCCAAGTGGTGATCTCGCAACAGAACGGCCGCACCGTGCGCCTGCGCGACATCGCCAACGTCTACGACGGCCAGCAGGACGCCTACCAGGCGGCCTGGTTCGGCGGCAAGCCGGCGGTGGTGATGTATGTGTTCACCCGCGCCGGCGCCAACATCGTGGAGACGGTGGACCGGGTCAAGGCGCAGATCCCGATGCTGCGCGGCTACCTGCAGCCGGGCACCAAGATGTCCGCCTACTTCGACCGCACGCCGACCATCCGCGCCTCGTTGAACGAGGTCCAGGCCACGCTGCTGATCAGCCTGGCGATGGTGGTGCTGACCATGGCGCTGTTCCTGCGCCGGCTGGCGCCGACGCTGATCGCCGCGGCCACCGTGCCGCTGTCGCTGGCCGGCGCGGCGCTGGCGATGTACGTCATGGGCTTCACCCTGAACAACCTGAGCCTGCTGGCGCTGGTGATCGCGATCGGCTTCGTCGTGGACGATGCGATCGTGGTGATCGAGAACATCATGCGCCACCTCGACGAAGGCATGTCGCGGCTGGATGCGGCGCTGGCCGGCGCACGCGAGATCGGCTTCACCATCGTCTCGATCACCGCCTCGCTGGTGGCGGTGTTCATCCCGATCCTGTTCGCCAGCGGCATGATCGGCACGTTCTTCCGCGAATTCACCGTGACCCTGGTCGCGGCGATCTGCGTCTCGGCGGTGGTCTCGCTGACCCTGACCCCGGCGCTGTGCAGCCGCTTCCTGTCCGCGCATGCCGAACCGGAACGGCCGAGCCGCTTCGGCGCGTGGCTGGAGCGCGTGCACGCCGGCATGCTGCGCGTGTACACCGTGGCGCTGGACTTCTCGCTGCGCCACGCGCTGCTGCTGGCGCTGACCCCGCTGCTGCTGATCGCCGCCACCGTGTTCCTGGCCGGCGCGGTGAAGAAGGGCTCGTTCCCGGCGCAGGACACCGGCCTGATCTGGGGCCGCGCCAGTTCCAGCGCCACCGTGTCCTTCGCCGACATGGTCAAGCGCCAGCGCCGCATCACCGACATGCTGATGTCCGATCCGGCGGTGAAGATCGTCGGCGCGCGCCTGGGCAGCAGCCGCCAGGGCTCCAGCGCCAGCTTCAACATCGAGCTCAAGCGCCGCGACGAGGGCCGCACCGAGACCACCGCGCAAGTGCTGACGCGGCTCAGCGCCAAGGCCGACCGCTACCCGGACCTGCAGCTGCGCCTGCGCGCGATCCAGGACCTGCCCAGCGACGGCGGCGGCGGCACCAGCCAGGGCGCGCAATACCGCGTCTCGCTGCAGGGCAACGACAACACCCAGTTGCAGGAATGGCTGCCCAAGCTGCAGGCGGCACTGAAACAGAACCCGAAGCTGCGCGACGTCGGCACCGACGTGGACACCGCCGGCCTGCGCCAGAACATCGTCATCGACCGCGCGCAAGCCGCGCGCCTGGGCGTGTCGATCGGCGCGATCGACGGCGCGCTGTACGGCGCGTTCGGCCAGCGCCAGATCTCCACGATCTATTCGGACCTCAACCAGTACAGCGTGGTGGTCAACGCGCTGCCCGAGCAGACTGCCACGCCGGCGGCATTGGACCGCATCTACGTGCCCACGCGCAGCGGCGCGATGGTGCCGCTCACCGCGGTCGCGCGCCAGGTGCCGGGCCTGGCGCCACCGCAGATCACCCATCAGAACCAGTACACGACGATGGACCTGAGCTACAACCTGGCGCCCGGGGTGAGCACCGGCGAGGGCGATGCGATCATCGCCGCTACGGTCGCCGGCCTGCGCATGCCCGGCGACATCCGCATCGCCGACGGCGGCGGCTTCGGCGTGGCGCTGCAGCCGAACTCGATGCTGATCCTGGTGCTGGCAGCGATCGTGGTGGTCTACATCGTGCTGGGCATGCTGTACGAGAGCCTGGTGCACCCGGTGACGATCCTGTCCACGCTGCCGGCCGCGGGCATGGGCGCGCTGCTGGCGCTGTGGCTCACCGGCACCGAACTGTCGGTGATCTCGATGATCGCGCTGGTGCTGCTGATCGGCATCGTCAAGAAGAACGCGATCATGATGATCGACTTCGCGCTGGTCGCCGAGCGCCAGCACGGCAAGTCGCCGCTGGAGGCGGTGCGCGAGGCGTGCGTGGTGCGCTTCCGCCCGATCATGATGACCACGATGGTGGCGATCCTGGCGGCGGTGCCGCTGGCGGTCGGCCTGGGCGAAGGCTCGGAGCTGCGCCGCCCGCTGGGCATCGCGATGATCGGCGGCCTGCTGATCTCGCAGAGCCTGACCCTGCTCAGCACCCCGGCGCTGTACGTGATCTTCTCGTGCCTGCGCGAGCGCTGGCGCGCGCGGCGGGCACGCAAGCGCGAGCGGCGCCAGGCGCGCACCGCACCGCAAGCGGCTGCATCGCACTAGCCAAGGTCGCCGTTCTCGCGCGGCGCCTGGTGCCATGGCCGTTCCCTTCTCCCATCGGGACCATGGCCCCCTTTTTGGGGGAAGGTGGCCCGCAGGGCCGGATGAGGGTACGAGCGTAGCCTCGTGTGCCCAACTCCGCGAGACGCTTCGCGCCGTACCCTCACCCCAGAGAGGGGCTAGCGGCTGTTCCTTCTCCCCTCGGGAGAAGGTGCCCCGCAGGGGCGGATGAGGGTACGGGCGTAGCCTCGTGCACCCAAACTCCGCGAGACGCTTCGCGTCCGTACCCTCACCCCAACCCCTCTCCCGAGGGGAGAGGGGCTTTCGGTGGCTCAGCCCTGCAGCGCTTCCAGCGAGGCGCGCTCGATGCCGGCGTAGATCGCGAATTCGTCATGCACCGCCGCGCCCAGCGCCTGCTCGAACGCGGCGCGGTTGGCATGCGCGGCATAGGCGCGCTGTTCGCCGCCACCCAGATTGGACTGGAAGATGCCCGCGGCGCTGACCGGCAGGAAGTCCTCGTAGACGATCGGGTCGGCGCTGGCCAGGCCATCGGCGATCAGCGACTCGGCGGGCCTGCCGGCCAGGCCCGCGGCCCCAACGGCGCGGCCGGCCTCGGTCAGCGCATAGCGGAAATAGCCCAGGCCTTCGCGGCGCAGCGTGGCGTAGTCGTCGGGAAACTGGGCGAACGCGGCCTGCAGGCGCGTGGCGTAGTCGCCGCCGGCGCTGCCGTCGGCGGCGCGCGCGCGCTCCAGCAAGGCGTCGTACAGCGCGCGGCCCTTCGGGGTCAGGGCCAGACCGCGCTGCTCGATCTCGCCGAAGCGCGCGGTGTGGGTGCCGGCCTCGGCAGCGCCGTCGCCGGCCGGGAAGCGCACCGTCTCCTCCAGCGCCTTGAAGCTGGTCTGGCGCAGCAGGATCGGGCAGCGTCGACGCGGCGGGCCTTCGATCACCGCCTTGGCGTCGATGCCCCGGCGCAGCATTTCCGCCTGCGCGGCATCGATGTCCAGCGTGCGCGGGGTCAGGTGGTTGATATGCGGGCCGTGGAAACTGACCACGTCGGCGATCAGCTTGTGCGCATCGCTCAGCGCGCGATAGGTCGGCAGCGTCACGGTGGCGTCGCCGTGCCAGCGGAAGGTCTCCAGCGCCTCGGCGACGAAGCGCTGCGCGTCGGCCTCGTCCAGGCCGCCGTCGCGCTCGCAGCGTTCGATCAGCTGCAGCGCGCCCTCGGTGAAGATGCGCCGCTGCGCAAGGATCTGCGCAGCCTGCGCGCGCAGCGCCGGGTCTTCGATCAGTTCCAGCCGCAGCAGCGAGGTGAACACGCGGAACGGATTGCGCGCCAGCGCCGCCGCGTCGAGCGGACGGAACGCGGTGGAATGCACGGGCACTCCGGCTACCGACAGGTCGTAGTAACCGACCGGATGCATGCCCATCACCGCGAACAACCGCCGTAGCGTGGCCAGTTCCTCGGCGCTGCCGACACGGATCGCGCCGTGCCGCTCCTGGTCCAGCCGCGCGCGCTCGTCGTTGCGCTGCAGCTGCGCGTCCAGCGCCCGATCGGCGGCCAGGGTCGCCGCGTTGACCTGCGCCACCAGCTCCATCAGCGTGCCGTACAGCGGCACCTCGGTGCGGTACATATCGGACATGGCCTGCGCGAACAGACTGCGGATGGCATCGGGCGAAACGAAAGCAGTGGTCATCGGACGGTCCGGAGCGGCGGTAGCGCCGGGCACCAGGTCCGGCAGAACGCCTATTCTCGCGCCGCGGCGACGGCGCGGCCAGTCGTACGCGTGGATCGCCGCCATAAGGGAACGCGAGCGCAGCGGGCATGGAAGGTCCTGGTTGGGTGGCTGAGCCGGCGGCGGTCAACAGCAGAAATAGCGCTTGCTGCTAGACGCTTGCCGCCAGGCGCCCGGCTGTAGCGGCCTGCAAGCGGACCGCAGGCCCCTGATGGGAGCGACTTCAGGGCACCTGCAAGCCCCCAAAGCTCGTCCAAGCGTTCGCAAGTGATTGATGTGCCTGGCGTGCAATCTCGGAATCGAGGTTAGAAGTGCTCTTCAGTCGCGACAAGCGCAGCGGCGGCCTTACCGGTTTCCGCGGCTGTCGGCTTAGGCTTGGTACGCGCACGGCGAGATCGACGCGTCGCGACTGAAGTCGCTCCCACAAGGGCTTCGCCAGATTGGCTCGGTTCTGCGGGCATTCGAGCGGAGCCTCCGCATCGGCCGCGCGCCGCCGACCGCTTCCTGCACAGCGTCGGCCGCGTCTACTGCGTCGCCGCTTGGTCGCGCTGCGCGCGGTCGCCGAGTTGGCGGCGCAGCAGCGCATCCAGCGCGATCGGCCGGTCCCAGTGGTCGTAGCTGGCGACGATCGCGTGGCGCAGCGCGCGGTAGGTCAGCGAGCCCGGCTCGACCTGCAACGCGTTCGCTACGTCCGCCCAGCTGGCGTCGGGGCCGGCGCTGGCCCGCGCACGCACCACCTCGCGGTACGGCAGCCCCGCCGCCTTGGCCAGGAAGCAGGCGAAGTAGATGTCGCGCGGCGGCCAGCGGCGTTCGCGCAGCAGCGCCTCGGCATAGCCGCGCGGCAGCTGCGCGTAGCGCGCCACCTCATCCAGGAAACTGTCCGGATAGCGCGCGGCATAGCGGTCGATGTCCAGCAGTTGGCGGTCGATCCAGGCATCGCCGCTGCCGGGCACGGCCGCATCCGCCGCAGCAGCGCTCGGCGCCGCTGTGTCCTGGGCCATTGCGGCGCTCGCCATGCATAGCGCCAGCGGCAGGATCAGGCAGAGGGAGCGCAGGCGGCACGGCATGCGTCGATTCTGCCGGATGCCGGCATCGCTGTCAGGGTGGCGTGGTCGGCACTGTCGCCAAGAAAGACCCCAAGGCCCGTAACGCGCCGCATCCGCCCGACATGGCGGACACGCTCGGCTTACGCCGCGCGCAAGTGCGTCCCGGACGGAGAAGCACCGGCACCGATGGCACGCGGTCGCCCCGCTCGGGCCGCTCCCGCGGCGCACCGGCCAACGCGAAGCGCGCGCTCACGTGCTGCCGCTACCGGCGCCTGCTTTCGTACTAGCTGCACACACTGGCGGCGCGGCAGTCGAGGCCTTGAGGACCAGCGCCGCAAGCGCCCTCACCCCAGCGGCAAAACACCCTGCGCCGCCGCATGCCGGTTCAGGTCGGCTACCGCCTGCGGCCACTCGGCCGCCGTGGCTACCTCGCGCAGACGCGGTTCGTCGGCGGCCACGCCATGCTCGGCCTCGTGCGCCCAGGTGGTGGCATAGGGCGTATGGATGCCCCAGCCGCCGAGGGCGATCACCGGCTCCACGTCCGAGCGCAGCGAGTTGCCGATCATCACGAAGCGCTCGGCACCGATGCCGAATTCGGCCAGCACCTTGGCGTAGGTCTTGGGATCCTTTTCCGACACGATCTCGATGCGCGGGAACAGCGCGCCGAGTCCGGATTGCGCGATCTTCGCTTCCTGGTGAAACAGATCGCCCTTGGTGATCAGCACCACCTCGAACTCGGCGGCGATCGCCGCCACCGCCTCGCGCACGCCTGCGATCACCTCCACCGGATGCTGCAGCGTGGCGCGACCGATCTCGACGATGCGCTGCAGATCGCGCGCGGAAATACGGGCATCGGTCAGTTCGATCGCCGCCTCGATCATCGACAGGGTCATGCCCTTGGCGCCGTAGCCGAACACTTTCAGATTGCGACGCTCCACCGTCAGCAGATGCTGCTGGGTGCCGACGTCGCGCAGGTCCAGATAGTGGCCGAGGATGGCTTCGAATGCGGCTTCGGCGTCGCGGTAGTAGTCCTCGCTTTTCCACAGCGTGTCGTCGCCGTCGAAGCCGACCAGAGCGATGGCGGAGGAGCGCAGAGCGGTAGGAGTGGGCATCGCGCAAGCATAGCAGCGCCGCTTATTGCGCCGCAGGATCGCCGGGGCCGGGCTGATAGTGCGCGTACTCCTCGCGCGACAACGCGCCGTCGGCATCGGCGTCGAACGTGTCGAAGGTTTCGCGCAGGACCGGGTCGGCGGTGACTTCGGTACGGTCGATGCGGCCGTCGCGGTCCAGGTCCAGTGCGGCGAAACTGCGCGCGCCCGCAGCAGCACCGGCGTCGCTGGCAGGCGCTGCCGGCACCGGCAAGGTCGAGGCCGGTGGCGCGGGCAATGGCGGCAGCGGGGCCGGCGCCGGGGTGGGCGCGGGTGTCGGCACAGGGATGGGCAATACGGGTGCGGCAGGATCCTGCTGCGGCGCGGCCATGCCGGTTGCGGCAAGAGCCGCCAACGACGACGCCAGGCACAGGCGCAGCGAATAGCGTGAAGAACTCATGGGCAGCCCCCATCCAACGGCGAATGCACACCCTACTCCTTGCCACGCCGCTTATGGCCGCAGCAATGTCGGCCGTGCCGATGTTTCGGTTGCAGTGCAAAAAAGCGGAAGGGCGGCATCAGGCCGCCCTTCCTCATACGTCTCTGTCACGTTCGATCAGGCCAGTTACGTCGTCTCCGCGCCGCGATCGGCACGCGTCCTCGTCTATGCGCGTACCGACCGCTGCGCCTTGCCATCGTCGGCGTTACTGACCGTTGCTGCCGGCGGCGCCGCCCTGCTGCTGTTTGGCGACATACGCCTTGTATTCGTCCGGGGTCAACTTACCGTTGTGATCGGCATCGGCCTGCGCAAAGATCTGGCTGAGGCCTGCATTGACCTGCGCTTCCTGCTTGCTGATGGCGCCGTCGCTATCGGTATCGACGTCGGCCCAGGTCTGGCCGCCGCCCGAAGCGCCGGATTGCGCGGACTGCCCGGTCGCGCTGGTGGGCGACTGCGCCTGGGTGGCGGCATCGCTCTGCGCATCCTGGGCGAAGGCCGGCATGGCCAGTGCGGCGGCGAGAATGGCGGCGGTCCCGATCAGCGGCGTGCGGTTGCGAATGTTCATGGGTGGTCTCCTGTGCTCTCTCGGTTGTGGCATGCCCGGTTGAATCCGGTGCATGGCTACACCGTGCCGGTGCCAGGCTGAATCCATTCCCTTGCGAAAAACCGCAGGCAACGCTTCGTTAACCACCTCGGGCAAAACACGCGCTACCCGCTTGGTTAGCGCCTGGTGAGCCGGTGGTAAGGCCTTCGTTCGAGACGTTCGGAACTTGGAAAAAAAGCGTGTGTTTCACCCAATTTGGCGCTCGTCGTCGCCGGATTTTTCGCTTGAACGCGAACTGAACGCGACCCAGGCCGCGGCGACACCGGCAAGCGCACCGGACACTTCCAGCACCACCCGCGAGCCCAACTCGTTCGGATCGTGGATGCTGGCCAGCGCCAGCCGCGCGTACAACGGCGACTCCAGGCGCACGATGCCGGTGTAGAACAGGTTCCAGCAATCGATCCCCGCCGACACAGCGACCGCGATCAGGCACGACCAGCCCAGCGCATGGCCCTCGGACCATTGCAGCCAGCGGCACAGGCGGTGCCACAGCGCGTACACGAGGAACCCGACCGCGAACGCGATCAGCCCGGCTTCGAGCGAGCCCAGCAGGCCGAAGTGCAGCGGCAGGTTCATTGCGGTGCTTCCTGGTGGCGAGGAGAGCGCCAGTCTAGGCGGTGTGGCTACCTGCGTGCGGTCCTAACTAAGCGTCGCCTATCCCCACAACGCATGCGGGCATCGTCGCAAAGCGCAATGTCAACGGCTTCTGCCGTGACCATTCCCCGAGGCCAGCAGGAGTCCGCGCTTACCCCCGGCCATCGACCGAGAGGAAACGCATCAGCCATCGTTCTCGGCACTGGCACTCACCACCGGTGCACCGTCTTCGTCCCAGCGCACCGTCACCAGCATCGGCCGGCAACAGACCTGGCAATCCTCCACGTATTGCTGCGTCTCGACCGACGGGTCCAGCGCCAGGTCGATCCATTCGCCGCAATACGGGCACTGCAGGTCGATGAAGCTTTGCATGCCGGACATGAGCTTGGCCTATGAAGCGATACGGGAAGCCTTAGCGTACCGGCACGTCGTAGGCGGTGCCGGGGCTGGGTTCGGGCTGGAAGGTGTAGTGCCACCATTCCAGCGGGTAGTTGGCGAAGCGCTGCGCCGCCATCGCGCGCAGCAGGTGCTGGCGGCTCGCACGCTGGGCCGCATCGATTCCTGCCGCGTCGGTGTGCGCCAACGGATCGAAGAAGTCGAAGCCGGTGCCCATGTCCAGCGACGCGCAATGGCCACTGCGGCAGTCGAGCAGGCCAAGGTCCAGCGTCGCGCCGCGGCTGTGGCCGGAGGTCTCGGCGATGTAGTCGCCGAGCAGCACGCGCTTGTCCAGGTGCGGGTAATAACGCGCCTTGGCGACTTGGTCGCCGAGGTCGCCCGCCCAGGCCACGAAGGCGCGCACCGAGCGCTGCGGCCGGTAGCAGTCGAACACCTGAAGGCCATAGCCCTCGGCGCGCAATGCATGCTGCACGCGCGCCAGCGCCTGCGCGACCGGGGCCAGCAGATAGCACTTCGGCGCGTCGTAACCGGGCACCGGACGGCCGGTGAAGTTGTCGTGGCCGGCGTAGCGGATGTCCATCGCGATGTCCGGCGCGACCTCGTGCACGTCCACCAACCCGGCTTGCGCGGGCGTGGTCGCCGGCGACACAGCCGGCGTGACCGCCGCGCTCAGCGCGCTGCCCGGCCCGGTAGCGGCGCATGCGGCGAACAGCACGAGCGACACCCGGCGCGCGCGCGATGCCCGACGTAGCTGACGCGGCACGGGATGCGGCACAACGGAGGCGAAATGCGACATGGACCCAGCATAGGCCATCACCCCGCGTGACGGCCCATCCCCCGCCATTGGCTTCGATCGCGAGGCACATACGGAGGCGATCGCCTGCGTGCCACTCAGATGCCGTTCTTCATGGTGCCCGCCGTCGTGCGCCCGCGACGCGTCGTCCCCTGCCTAAGGCTTGCGCGCGGTCTACGGCGCAGGCCCGCTGTTCTGCTCCACGTCGGGCCACGGCTGCAGCGCATGCTCCGACGCTGCTTCCTGGACCGGGCGATGCGTCAGCAAACCGAAGACCATGACGCTCGACAGCACCGTGATTGCGCTGAGGATGTAGAGCAGGATGCGGAAGGCGTCGCCGTAACCTTGCACCAGCAAGGCCTGATCGATACCGGGCAACACGGTCGCGGCATGCGTCAGGTCGCCCATCGCCAGGCGCTGCGCGGCCTCGGGCAAGGCCTGCGCGCCATCCACCAGGTCCGCGCCGCGCAGGCGCGACTGCACCAGGCCGGCGAGCATGGCGGCTACCACGGCCAGCGCCACGCCTTCGCCGGCCACGCGCGTGGTGCTGAAGATGCCCATGGCCATGCCGGCGCGCTCCTTGGGCACCACGCTCACGGCCAAGCCATCCATCAGCCCCCAGGGCAGGCTGGTACCCAGGCCGATCACCAGCAGCGGTCCCAACCACTGCGCGGCAGGTTGCCCCGGCGTGCACTGCGCCAGCCACGCCAGGCCGCCGGCGGCGGTCAGCAATCCGATGCCGGAGATCAGGCCGGCCGACAGCCAGCGCGTCAGCATGCCCGCCAGGATCGGCACGATCAGCATCGGTGCGGACAGGGCGATCATCATGCGTCCGGCCGCCATCGCGCTGTAGCCCTCGATGCCGATGAAGCGTGCCGGCAACAGCACCTGCAGCACGACGTAGCAATAGGCCGGCGCCGCCGCCAGGAACTGCACGCCGACGAAGCGCGGGTAGCGGAACAAGGACAGGTCCAGCATGGGCCGCTTGACCCTGGTCTCGATCAGCACGAAGGCCGCCAGCAGCACGGCCGCAACGGCCAGCGGGCCGGCCACCGTGAGGTCGCTCCAACCGTGCTCCGGCGCTTGCAGCAACGCATAGGTGAACAGCGTCAACGCCGCGGTGAAACCGAGGGCGCCGAGCCAGTCCAACCCTTGCGCACCCGGGTCGCGCGATTCGCGCATGCAGCGCCAGCCGCAGAGCAGCGCCAACGCGGCCAGCACGGTGACGCTCAAAAAGACCGAACGCCATCCCAGGCGCTCGATCAGGAAACCGGCGAGCACCGGCCCGAACGCCAGGCCGACGCCGAAGGTGGTGCCCAGCAGGCTGAAGGCCCGGGTGCACGCATGGCCGTCGAATTCCTGGACCAGGGCGGCCGCGCCGCCGGCAAACGCCGCCGCACCGGCCACGCCCTGCACGGCACGCAGCGCATCCAGCCAGACGATGTCCGGCACGAGGACCAACGCCAGCGAGGCGGCGGCGAAACCGCCCATGCCCAGAACGAACAGACGGCGGCGGCCGAACTGGTCGGCGAGCGCGCCGGCCGCCATCAGGCAACCGCCGAAGCCCAGCATGAAGGCATTGGTCACCCAGTTCAGGGCGACGGGACTGCTCCCTAGGCTTTGCCCGATGGCAGGCAGCGCCACCGCCGGGCCGGTGAAGCTCAGCGGCATGGACAAGGCAGCAAGCAGAACCGCGCCGAGAAGCTGCCATTTCTTCGCGTTGGCAGCGTGCGTGGGGTCAGGAGAATTCACATCGGATCCTTTGTCGGGCGCATCCACAAAATGGATCGACAAAAGATAGGATGGCTTCAATCGGCTTGGAACAAGCCATGATTCCCGACAGAAACGACAAATTGTCGTCAATTCCATTTCCGCAAAGGCCGAAAAAATGGACCATGTAAGCGGGCTGACCGCGTTCGTTCGTGCAGCCGAGACCCGCAGCTACGTCGCCGCATCCAGGGTACTGGGGCTGTCGCCCTCGGCCATCGGCAAGAGCATCGCGCGGCTCGAGGCCAAGCTCGGCGTGCGCCTGTTCCATCGCAGCACGCGCAGCATCGCCCTCACCGAGGAAGGCATGCAGTTCTTCGAGCGCTGCCGCCGGATCCTGGAAGACCTGGAAGATGCGCAGGCCGCGCTCTCCAAGAATGCGAGCGCGCCGCGCGGACGCCTGCGCATCAGCGTGCCCGCCGCGGGGCACCGGCTGCTGATGCCGGTGTTGCCGGCCTTCGTCCAGGCGTATCCGCAGGTGGAGCTGGACATCGATTTCAGCGACCGGCTGGTCGACGTCGTCGACGAAGGCTTCGACATGGCGATCCGCAGCGGCACGCTGGCGGACTCGCGGCTGTCGGCGCGCGGCCTGTGCCCGTTCCACTTCAAGTTGTGCGGCTCGCCGCAGTACTTCGCCCAGCACGGCATGCCCGCGCATCCGCAGGACCTGGCGGCCCATCGCTGCCTGCGCTTCAGGTATCCGTCGAGCGGCAAGCTGCAGGAGTGGCGCCTGAGCGAAGCGAGTGCCGACCTGGCCGAACTGCGCGTGCCCACGACCATGACCCTGGGCAGCATCGAAGCCACGCTGAGCGCGGCCATAGGCGGCATGGGCATCGCCTACCTGCCCGATTTCGCAGTGGAAGACGCCCTGCAGCAGGGCCTGCTGCAGACGGCGCTGGAGCACTACAACGTCGTCGAAGGCACGTTCTGGATGCTGTGGCCTTCGCACCGCCACGTGCTGCCCAAACTGCGCGTGTGGATCGACCATCTCTCGGCCAGCCTGGGCACGCGCGGCGAACAGCCGGGGCGATGAGCTCGAGCATTGCTGGCGCTTGCGTCAGCAGTGCGGCCGAGCGTTGTGTCTTGTGGGCACCAGACAGACGATCACACCGCTGGCGCAGCGTTCCTGCAAATACCTCGCACATGCGGCCGCTGCCGATGCGCGGCACTGTGTGGCGGGACAAACGAATCGAATACCTACGCTAGCCACGAGCGACTACGCCGCGGCTGTTGCCTCTGCACGAGAGGCGTTGGCCGCCAGCCCGGTGAACCCGGGCTGGCGGCTATTGCAACGCAGTTGGCGCCGGCGACGACCGCCGGCGCCATAGGCATCAACGCCCTTGCGACGGTGCCGATTGCGACTGGGTACGCTGCTGGTCCTGGGTCTGCTCCTGCGCCTGCGTCTGGCGCTGGGTTTCGGCCGCCAGTTGTTGCTGGCTCTGCTCCAGCGGCACCGCCGCGGCCTGCTGCCGGTCCACGTAGGCGCGGTTCACGTCGTGCGGATTGTTCGGGTTGCGCTCCACCGCGATCATGCCCTTGCCGTCGGTGCTGTGCACCAGGTCGTCGATGCGCGACATGCCGTTGACCTTGGCCTCGAACGCGACCTGGCCGGCCGCGCGCTGCATCTCCTCGCGGCTGCCGAAGCCGCCGTTCGGCCCCTGCTTCTCCAGTTGCTTGACCGCCTGGTCGAACATCGGATTGTCGCGGCGCAACTGCTCCACGCCCTGCTCCCGTTGCAGGCTCTTGTCGATGGAGGCGAGCGTCTCCGGGCCGGCCTTGCCGTCCACGCCCTTGAGCCAGTTGTCCTGCTGGAATTTCTCCACCGCCGCTTCGGTCTTCGGACCGTAGGTGCCGATGGCGTCCTTCGCGTCCAGGTAACCGAGCTTGGACAGCTTCTCCTGCATGTCCTTCACCGCGGCGCCCTGCTCGTTGCGCTTGAGCACGCCGTCGCCGTTGTCGGCGTGCGGGCCGTTGCCGCCGTGGGACTTGTCCGCGTGCGGCGCACGCTCATGCTTGGCCGGCTGCTCGCCGGTCCGGGTGACCGTCTTGTCCTGGTCTGCCAGCTTGAGCAGGTCGGCCTTCTCGTTCTCGGCGCGGTTCTGCAGCGAATCCAGAGTCCTCTGCTTCTCCACCCGCGGGAACAGTCCCTTGACGTGGTCGGCCTTGTAATCCTGCACCGCGCCGACGATGTCCTTGTCGGAGAGCTTGGACAGGTCGTAGTCCTTGCCGAACTTCTCTTCCAGTCCATTCAGGAACACGCCCGAGCCGCCCGGCTTCTTGTCGCTGCCAGGGCCGTACTGCACCGCCGTGCTCCACAGCGCATCCTGCACCGCCGGACCGCGGTCGGACAGGTCCACGCCCTTGTCCTGCAACCGGTCGACCAGCCTGTCGTAGTGCGTGCGCTTGATGTAGTCGTGCTGCTCCTGCGCGAAGCTGTCGTCGGTCCTGGCCAGTTCCTTCCACTTCGCGCTGAAGTCGGCCGAGCCGGGCTTCAGGCCGGCGAAGTCGTCGGCGTACTTGCTGTCCTTCACGAAGGCCGCGACGGTCCCGCCCACGATGACCGTGCCTTCCTTGGTCTTGACCTGCGAGGTCATCTGGTAGGAACCGTAGGACACGCCACCCGGATCGTCGATGCCGGAGGACACCGTGCTCGCGCCGCGTCCGCCGGTTTCGTAATGCTTCGAGGTCTGACCCAGTTCCCAATCCTTGTCGCTCATCGTCCATCTCCTTGTCTAAAAAAGTTCATCGCAAAAACCACAGCAGGAATCAGCGCGCTTCCAGTTCGTCCGCACGCTTGGCGGTCATGTCGAGACGGCATTCGGCGGCATCCACACGCCCCGCCTGCCCGCTGTCGGGATCGTAGAAACACTGTTCGTCGCGATCGGAGATCCACTTGCGTTGCTGCTCGCGCAGCGCGTTCTTTTCCGCGTCGCCCAGCTTGGCCATCAGCGCCTTGTAGACCGTGTTCAGGCGGCCATCCTGGTATTCGTATTCGGTATCGATGCAGTCCTGCATCGTCGGGGTCACGCCTGCGGCGGCGCTGATGCATGTGTCATAGGAAGGTCGCAGCACGACGTTTTCTCCTGAAGGTTTCGATGGTGCGGCGGCAGCATCCGCCTCGGTGGACGGCGTACTCGGCGCTTGCGGATTCGCCGCAGGCGCGTCGCTCGCGGGCGATGCCGGCGCGGTCGCTGGCGCAGCGGTGGCGGATTGCGCAGCCGGCGCCGGCGCGGAAGATCCGCCGTTGCACGCCGCGGTCAGACCGCAGAGCACGAGCAGGCAGGAAACAGGAAGAACCTTGACGGTGGCCACTTTGGAATTCGCCTTGTGGTGATGCGTGTAAGGGAGGGCAGTTCTAAACGATCGTCGAAACTGTGTCCATGGGATCGTCGGATTGCGACGCCACCGCTACACGGCCGTTCAAACAACGCAGACAGGCTGTAGGCAGCGTCTCGACGAGCCCCCAATCGCCTTGCATCCGCAGCGTCCACTTGACGGACGCGATCGGTCGCTTCGCACGCGGCACCTGCTCGATGCCGCATGCGTCGCCAAGCAGGAAAAAAATCATGCAGCTGCGAGCGCGCGTGGACGCCAGCCCGATCGATGATCGAACCGGCATCGGCTGCCATCCGCGTGACGGCGGCAGCCGATGCTGGCAGCACGCATCAGCGCGTCGGTGTCTGCGACTGCGTCTGGGTGCGCTGATCCTGGGTCTGCTCCTGCGCCTGCCGCTGGGTTTCCGCTACCAGCTGCTGCTGGCTCTGTTCCAGCGGCACCGTCGCGGCATGCTGCTTGTCCACGTAGGCGCGGTTCACGTCATGCGGGTTGTTCGGGTTGCGCTCCACTGCGATCAGGCCCTTGCCGTCGGTGCTGTGGACCACATCGTCGATGCGCGACATGCCGCCGACCTTGGCCTCGAACGCCACCTGCCCGGCCGCACGCTGCATTTCCTCGCGGCTGTTGAAACCGCCGTTCGGCCCCTGCTTCTGCAGCTTCTCCAGCGCCTGGGTGAACAGCGGATTGTCGGCACGCTGCGCTTCGGCGGCGGCCGGGTTGGCCTTGGCCTCGGCCTTGCCCTGCGTCTGCAGCTTGCTCAGCGCATCGAGGGTGACCTTGTCGGCGATGCCGGTCGGCTCGATGCCTTTCTCTCGTTGCAGGTTGGCCACCACTTCCTTGGTCTTGTCGCCGTAGTAGCCGGTGCCGGTCAGCAACTTGCCGCTGTTGTCCTTGATGCCGTGCTCGATCAGGCTCTGCTGCATCGCCTTCACGTCGGGGCCCTGCTCGCCTGGCTTCAGCGACGTGCGCGCGTCATGGCCTTGGCTGTGAGTCTGCGACTGCGTCTGCTGCTTGTCCTGCAGCAGGTCGCGCGCCTTGGCCAGCGGGTCGGACGCGAACAGCTTGGCGTTCTTGTGGCCGGCCAGGTAATCGTCCAGCGGCATGGTGTTCACGCCCTTGCTGCCGGTGGATTGGCTGACAAGCAGCTCGCCGTTCTTCGGGTCGCGCACCACCATCATGATGTGGTCGATGCCGTTCCAGTAGTCATGCCCCGATTTGTGGCTGGCATCGACGCCGATGACCATGCCTTCCTTCAGCGCGCCGGGCTTGAACACGTCCTGGCCCTGCAGCAGCACGCCGGAACTGAGCGAAGCCTTTTTGACGATATCGCCGGAGCCGACCATGCCTTGCGTCAACAGATCCTTTTGGCCGAACACCTCGTGGCCAGCTTTCTTGTTGATCTCCAGCATCGTCTTGTTCTGCAGTTCGGTCACCCAGCCGGAGCAATCGATGTAGCCCTGCTCGAGATGCTTGCCGTCCACGCCGGGGTGGGAAAGCCTGTGGCCCTTGATGTTGATCGCGTACTTCACGTCGTCGTACTTGATGCCCATCTCGTACGCGGCGGTGAGCTTGATCCCGTCGTGGCCGTCCTGCTTGGCAGTCGCGGCAATCGCGGCCGGATGTGCGGCTGGATGCACGGCCGGATGCGGCTGCATGCGACCCGGCGGGACCGGCTGCGGGGCATGGCCCTCGGTAACCGGCTTGATGCCCTTTTCCGGGATCGCGATGTGGTCGAACTTGGTGTCCCAGTACTTCAGGAAGGTCTTGGCCATGTCCTGGTCGGACATCTTCTTGAACTCGGCCAGCGAAGACCCGGTGTAAGCCTCGAACTGCTTGGCGCCGCCCGCATCCTTTTCGCGCGGCACGTTGTTGAGGATGTTCGAGCGCGTGTCTTCGCGCGCGAAGCTGCCGCTGGTGACCGCGGCCTGGATCGAGCGGTAGCCGCCGGCACCCTGCTGGTGCGCCATGTACATGTCCAGGCCATCGGGCTGCGGCTTGCCGGACAGGTACGGACGGTGGTCCTTGTCGTGCTGCCGGGTCAGCGCATGCTGGTTGTCCTGGTACAGGCGTGCGGCGGCATCGGTATTGGCCACCGCATCCAGTTCGCGGCCGCTGATGCCGTAGGCCGCTGCGGTGCCGGGGGTGAACTGGAACAGGCCCTTGGCGCCGTTCGGGCCGCGGCTGGCCTGCTCGTTGAACTTGCCGCCGGTTTCGATATAGGCGAAACGCATGAAATCGTCGACCGGAATGTGGCGTTCCTTGGCCTCACGCTCGATGATGTCGAGGTTCTCGGCCTTCGTGTAATCGCGTGCCATCTCGTGTTACTCCTTGAGGTTGATATACGGCGGCGTGCGCCGACAAGGTCAACCGAGCTCGTCCGTGAGCTTGTTAGTGCGCGGTCAACAAAACTGTTCGGGTACTACGTGTGCTGCTGTGTTGCTGCTGCCAGCGCGCCCATCCACAGATCGGCGCACTGGCGGGTTCATGCGTTATTCGTGGGCAGGTACTGTGCGCTAGCCTGGTCGTACGCATAGAGCACCGCATCGGATGCATCGAGCATGCGCGCCCGGCCGGGACCGGCGATCGCGGTACCGCTCAGCGCCACCTGCACGTCTGGCATCGGTTCGCCCGGCACCGGTTTGAAGCTCAGTGTGCCGACGCTGGAAACGTGGGGGACGACGCCCTCTTCGTCGCTGCTGGCTTCGTTGTCCTCGCCGGCCGCGACCGTTCCCCGATACACCCAGCCCTGGTAGTCGCCCAGCTCGTTCTTGTTCGGGTCGAAGGTGAATAGCGCGAAGCCGGCGCTGGTGACGCCATTGTCGAAGCTCGACGTCGGCACCGCCAGCAGCAGGTGGCCGTTGTCCAGCACATGCTGCTGCGGCTTGCGCTTCTCGTCGAGCGCATCGGCGCGCTCGTAACTGCCGAAGGCACCGACGTAGCGCTGTGCGTGGAAGACCATCCATGGCCGCTCGCTGCCGGGGTTGGTCAGGACGAAGGTGGCCTGGCTGAGCGAAACGCTTTCGTCCGGACCGGGAAAGGTTTCCTCGTCATCGTTGCCGTACCTGCCGCGCGTTGCATAGGCGAAACCGGTGTAGTAGTGCTTGCCGCCCAGATCGAAATGCTGGCCGCACCAGAAGCTGGCCACGGCGCCGTTGTCGATTTCGTAGGAGAGGGCGCCATCGCCGTCGATCCCGTAGATCAGATACAGCACGCTGCCCGGATAGGGCGGCGCTTCGGTGGCGACGGCAAGCTTGTTGTCATTGGACATGTGCAGAACATCCTGTATTCGTTGAAGAAGCCGAAAAACACTCCTGAAAATCCCGACACGCCACGCCGCCGTATCCGGATGCCGCCCGCTTGCGCATCGCAGACACAGCGCGACCTACGTGGATGAAGAACTCCTCGCAGGCGCGGCTTCGGACAGAGAACGGTGGATTGCAATCCGGCCCCAAAGCAGGGGCGGTGATGGCGATTCGCGCATGGCGAACCGCAAGCCGGCGTTCCACTCCGGCATTTCGGGCGAGTGCAGCATCCATTGCCGCTCGCGAATGACTCGCCTGATCATCAGGCCCCGTGCCGGCATCTTACCCAGTTCCATTGCCGGCGACCAGCGGGCAACGCCCCTCCGCGCCCACCTCCGGCCGGCCCTAGCTCGGGCCGGTCGGCGGCTGTTCAGCGATCCAGCGGCGGCGTGTACTGGCCCTTGGCCTGGTCGTACGTATAGGTCGCCACGTCGGCGGGGCCGAGCGTGCGGACCTTGCCGGGGCCGGCGATGGCGGTGCCGCTCATGGCCACGTGCAGGCCCGGCAGCGGCCCGGTGCCGGGTTCGAAGCTCAGCGTACCGGTACTGGCCGCGCACTTCATGGTGCCCTGATCGTCGCAGGCCGCGCCGTTGTCCTCGCCAGTAGCCACGGTGCCCAGGTAGACCCAGCCCTTGTAGTCGCCAAGGTCGTTCTTGTTCGGGTCGAAGGTGAACACGGCGAAGCCGGAGCTGGTGATGCCGTCGGCGAAGTGCGTGGTCGGCAGCGCCAGCAGCAGGTGGCCGTCCTTGGTCTCGGTGCTCTGCGGCTTGCGCTTCTGGTCCAGCGTATCGGCCTTCTCAGAAGCGCCGAAATCGCCGGCCCAGCGCTGCGCATGGAACAACGTCCAGGTCGGCTTGCCGTCCACGCTGTCGAGCACATAGGTGGCCTGGCTGATGCTCACGCCGACGGCGGGATCCGGCGTGTTCTCTTCCTCCGACTTGCCGTATTTTTCCGGACCCGCATTGGCGAAGCCGGTGTAGTAGTGCTTGCCGCCGAGGTCGAAGCGATAGCCGTACCAGAAGCTGGCCAGGGCGTTGTTGTCGATCGTGTAGGACGCCGAGCCGTCGCCCTTCTCTCCATAGATGTCGTCGAGCACGCGACCAGGTGCCGGCACCTCGACCGCGACCGGATCGGATTGCGCGGCGGCGGGTGCGGCCGGCGCGCTCGCTGCAGTGCCCGCCTGCGCGGCGGACGGGGCGGCGGCGGGTTGCTTGTCCGTGCAACCGCCGATCAACAGGAGCGTTGCCGCCCACAGGGCTGTCTTTGCTAGCCTCATCACTGCGTCCTTTGGAGTTCTTGGCGCGCTCATGCTACCAAGAACGCGTCGCATCCAATGGATGCCGCGCGCCAGGTCGGTGCGGCGGCACAGGCGGGTCGCCTGCATGCGGTGCCGGACGACCCGGCAGCGCTACGGCACGTCCTGTTCCAGCGCCGGGGTCGGCTGTGGCTGCGGTCGCGCCTGCGCCGGCTGGGTCAATGCATGGAGGATGCGCAAGTCCTCGGCATCGAACGCGGTGGCGTCGTTGCCGCGGTAGTGGTGGTGGAAGGCGCGCAGCGTGGCCGCGCGGTCGTCGAGCGGATAGCCGATCAATGCCAGCGCCTGCCACGGGTCGAAACCGGGCGGCGCCGGCGGCGTGTCCGCGGCGGGCCAGCGGCCGAAACCAGCTTCGGCCAGACGCTTCCATGGAAACAGCGGGCCCGGATCGACCTTGCGCGTGGGCGCGAAGTCCTCGTGCCCGACCACCTGCGTGCGCGGGATGCGCAGCCGCGTGCACAGATCC
This sequence comes from Xanthomonas sp. GW, assembly GCF_014236815.1. Taxonomy (NCBI): domain Bacteria; kingdom Pseudomonadati; phylum Pseudomonadota; class Gammaproteobacteria; order Lysobacterales; family Lysobacteraceae; genus Xanthomonas; species Xanthomonas sp. GW. The sequence continues at coordinate 617,040 of NZ_CP051189.1, read as the reverse complement.
TCCAGCAACAGCAGCAGGCTGTCGATCTGCGCGGGGGCGAACGGGGTCTTGCCGTCGTTGTCCAGTTCGATGCCGATCGAGGCGGAATTGATGTCGGTGATCGTGCCCCAGCGCCCGGCGCCACCATGCCAGGCGCGGCGTTCGTCGCTGACCAGCTGATAACGCTTGCCGTCGCGACCGATCAGGTAGTGCGCGCTGACCTTGCCCTTGCTGTTGTGCGAACGCAGCGTGTCCAGGCTGCGCTGCACCGAGTCCTGGTCGGTGTAATGGATCACGATCAGGATCGGCCGGCGCAGATCCTGGTTCGGCGACGGCACCCATTCGGCCAGCGGATTGCGCTGCGGCGCGTGCGCGCAGGCGCCGAGCAGGGCGACCAGCGCCAGCGGTGCCAGCCAGCGGATGCGGGGCGATGCGGGAGTGGGAAAGCGTCGGGTCATGGAGAGGATTCCGGGGTATCTGACAGTGAGCAGCAAGCGCAAGCAATAGCAGTATCTGGAAACTTGTGAACGAGATGCTTGTTGTGGGAGGGACTTCAGTCCCGACAGGCCTTACCGCTGAAGCGTCGGGACTGAAGTCCCTCCCACAAGATCAGGACAGGATCTCACCCGCACGAACTCCAGGTCGGCATAGTCGTAACTGAAATCCGCATCCGGATCGACATGCGCCAGTTTCATCCGCTGCGTGCCCTCGGCACCGACAGCGAAGTCCAGCCACGGCTCCGCATCGACGCTGGCGTCGTCCCAATCCACCAGCCAGCGCGCGCCGGCCTGCATGACCCGGCCGCGCAGCAGCGGCGACTTGCGCGCCTGGAAGCGCAACACGTCCTGCTGCGGGCATAGCACGACCTCGCCGAACCACGGATCGCGCCACACGCCTTGCCGATCGCGCGACGCGGCGCTGGCGACCGGCACGCGCGCAGACGTATCCACCGCGGCAGGCGCCGCCTTGCCGGCATGCGCACGCGCGCGCTCGAGCAGCGTGGCGTAGTGCTCCACATCCAGCGTACGTTCGCCGGGACGGGTGAAATGCTTGAGCAGCGCCTCGCTCAACACGGTACGCATCTCGCCGCCCTCGCCGTTGCTGAGAATGACGAAGCCGCTGCGCCGATCCGGCAGCAGCACCAACGCCGAATACATGCCCATCAGGGTGCCTGTATGCGCGACCTGCCACTGCCCGTCCGCATCGGAGAGGCGCCAGCCGTAGCCATAGCCGTACAGGCGCGTGCCGTCCCAGTCGCGCATCTGCGCGGAGATCGGCATCGGCGTGTGCAGCGTCCACAGCGCCTGGCGCTGCGCCGGCGACAACCACGCCGCGGTATCGCCGTCGGGCGACAGCCAGGCGCGCATCCAGGCCAGCATGTCGTCGAGACTGCAGCGCACGCCGCCGGCCGCCATCGACGGCGTATCCGCGATCCGCGCCGGGTCCGCGCGCACTACCACGTTGGCCTCGCCCTGGCGCATATGCGGCTGGGCGACGTTGCCGACCGCATCGCGGTCCCAGGCGCCGACCTGGCAACGCTGCATGCCCAGCGGCGCGAATACCTGCTCGCGCAGCAGCTGCTCGTAGGGCTTGCCGCCGGCGCGCGCGGCCACTTCGCCCGCGACCACGTACAGCAGGTTGTCGTAGGCGTAGTGCGCGCGGAAGCTGTGGGTCGGCTTGAGGTAGGCTAGCCCGGCGATGATGTCGGCGCGGCTGAACGCATTGGGCTCCGGCCACAGCATCAGATCGCCCGCGCCCAGGCCCAGGCCGCTGTTGTGGATCAGCAGGTCACGCACCTGGATGTTGCGCGTGACCCACGGATCGTACATGCGGAATTCCGGCACATACCGGGTCACTGGATCGTCCCAGCGCAGCTTGCCGGCATCGACCAGCCGCGCCAGCAAGGCGGTGGTCATCGCCTTGCTGTTGGAGGCGATCTTGAACAGCGTCTGCCCATCGATGCGCTCGCCGCTGCCGGGACGCAGTTCGCCGGCACTGCGCGCGTAGACCAGCTCGCCGTTGTCGATCACGCCGACCGCCAGCCCCGGCAACCGGTAGCGCGTCATGGCCTGCTCGAACAGGCGGTCGAACTCGGCGTGCGACGGCAGCGCATTGGCAGCGCCGTGCGCAGCCGCCGCGACTGCCGGCCATGCCAGGCAGACGGCGAGCAAGCACCTGCGCATCCACCCCGCGCTTGCTGCGTTGCGCGCTGGCGTCCCCGGCCTCGTCGTCTCCAGCGTGGCTGTGTCGCCTCGCACGCGCGTCCTCAAAAGGTGTAGGTGAAGTTGGCGTACAGCTGTCGCCCGATCGCACTGTACACGCGCGGGAAGTACGGCCAGGCGGTGTAGGTGTCGTCGCGCGGATGGATCTTGTCGAACAAGTTGAGCACGCTGATGCCGAGCGTGGCCTTGGCGGTGATTTGCTTGGCGATGTCCGCGTTCCAGATCACGTACGGCGCCACGCGTCCGCTCTCGGCGTAGTTGGGACGCGAGCCGTAGCGGTAGCCGTACAGGCTGGTCGACCAGTCGCCGATGCTCCAGTTCGCACGCCAGTTGGTGCGGGTGCGAAATGCCAGGTAATCGACGTCGTTCATCACGTCCACCGGCTTGGCCCCGGCGAACTGCGCCACTTCCATCTTCAGCACACGGGTATAGCCGGCCTGCAGCCCGAACGCGCCCCAGTCGCCAAGGTCGAAGTTGTAGCGCAAGTTGGCGTCCACGCCGTCGGTGCGCATCAACGACTGGTTGATCGGGAAGGTCTCGAACGCGGTGATCTGGCCTTCGGCGGTGAGGTCGGTACCGGGGCTGCGGGTCACCGACTGGATGTAGAACTGGCAGGCCGCCGATGCGGTATCGACCGCATTGCCGGCGCGGTCGCTGCCGAGCAGGCAATTGGCGTTGTTCTCCAGCAAGGTCTCGCTGGAGATCGACTCGACCCGGCCTTCCAGTTCGATGCGGTAGTAGTCCGCGCTCAGCGACAGGGTCGGCAGCACGTCCCACACGAACCCCAGCGTGGTCGACTTGCCCTTCTCCTCTTCCAGCAGCGGATTGGACGACTGGGTGGAGAAGGTCTGGTACTCGTGCGCAGCCGAGCAGGCATCGGACAACGGATCCAGGCCGTCGCGGCGGCACAGGTATTCGTCGGTGACGGTGGGATTGTTGGCGCTGGTGCCGGCGTAGATCCACAGCAGGTCCGGCGCGCGGAAACTGGTGGCGTGGCTGCCGCGCAACAGCAGGCTGTCGAACGGCCGCCATTCCAATCCCGCCTGCCAGGTGGCGGCATCGTCGACCGCGGTGATGTCGTCGTACTTGTCGTAGCGCGCGGCCAGCGTCGCGCTGAGCCGGTTGAAGATCGGCACGCGCAGTTCCAGGCCCGCGGCGTAGCGGTCGCGCGGGCCGCCGCCCGGGGTCTGGGTCAGGTTGTAGATGCGCTCGCTGCCGGTGTAGTCCACGGTGGTGCGCGGATCCGGGGCGAGGTCGTACTTCTGCCGCGCCGCCTCCAGCACGGTGGCGATCTGCACCATGCCGGCCGGCAGCGCGAACAGGTCGCCGCTGAAAACGAACTGGGCCTGGTCGGTACTGGATTCGCCGCGGCTGACCACCTCGGTGGTGAGCTGGTCGTACAGCGCCGCGCTGCCCGGCGCGAACAGCTTGTCGGCGTAGAACTCGCGGATCTCGGTGCCGTCGGGCCGATAGCCGAGCACCGGCCCCATGTAGTAGTCGCGCACCGCGTTGGTGAGGAAGCGCGGGCGCCGTGTGGTGATGTCGTAGCGCGACATCGACACGCTCGCGTCCCAGTCGAAGCGGCCGTCGAACAGCTTGCCGCGTACGCCGGCGTTGAGGTTCCAGGATTTCTCGTCGTACTCGATGTTCTTGATCCCGCCGACTTCCGACGGCAGGAAGATGCGCTGCGCGGTGACCAGGCCCAGGTCCGGATCGTAGACGGTGAACGCACCCTCGCCGATGTAGTAGTGGGTCTGGCTGGAGCTTTCGTCCTTGGAGCGGTTGGCCAGCACCTGCGCATAGCCGGTGACGTCGTCGCTGAAATCGAAACTACCGGACAGATACCCAGAGGTCTTGCCGTAGCCGTTCTGCACCGAGCGGCCTTCGTAGTAGCCGAACGCGCCGCAACGGTTGGCCGCGGCCAGGCTGTCGGCGGTCTTGTACGGTCTGAATGCCGGATTGGTCGCCGTACACGCCGCGTCCAGCGCGCCGGCCGACGTGGACAGCGCGCCGCCACTGGGCCACAGATAGGTGTTGCCGCGGCGCAGATAGACGCCGGAAATCGAGGCATTGGGGCTGGCCGGATCGGCCTTGTTGCCGGGATGGTCGTCGTACGAATCCAGGAAGTCGCGCTGGCTGGCGACGATGGCTTCGCGGTCCAGCCGTTCGAACGCGTAGGTCAGGCTCCAACGATCGCCGGTACGCCCGCCGCTCCATTGCAGCTGGCCGCTGTCGCCGCCGCCGCGTGTGGTGGTGCCGCCGCGCAGGCGCAGCGTGTCGCCGCTGAAATCGCGCTTGGTGATGATGTTGACCACGCCGGCCACCGCGTCGGAACCATAGATCGCCGAGGCGCCGCCACTCATCACCTCGATGCGCTCCACCGCCGCCGCCGGAATGCTGCCCAGGCTGACCGCGGTGCCGTTGGCGTTGTAGGACTGCGGGTAGTCGGCCATGCGCTTGCCGTTGAGCAGGATCAACTGGTAGCCGGGTCCCAGGCCGCGCAGGTTGAGGTACTGGCCGTTGGGCGAACTGCCGGTCTGGTCGCTTTCGTTGAAGGCGCTGCCGCTGAACTGGGTCAGCGTGCCGAGCGATTCCCACACCGTGCTGAAGCCCTGCTTCTGGATGTCCTGCGCGGTGATGACGGTCACCGGCGCCGGCCCTTCCACCTGCGAGCGCGCGATGCGCGAACCGGTGACGGTGACCTTGTCCAGGTCGCGCGTCGCGATGGCAGTGTCCTGCGCCGCGGCGAGCGGCGGCAATGCGCATCCGGCCAGCAGCGCGAGCGTGAGGCGGGACGGTCGGAAGTGGCAACGGGAATGCTGGACTCGGGTGGGCATGCGGCTCTCTCCTGCGATCGACGACGGACGCTGACGACGGCGCCCCAAGTCGACGCAGGCCGGCAGCCGGCCGCCTTCCCTGGGCACCCACGCGGACAACATGGCGCACGGCCGTAGCACGGCGCCGTTTTCTGTAATCGCTACTTTCCCCAGGTGCGGATGCCCAACAGCGCCCCCTGCGACGTGCGCCCGTGATCCCCAGGCTAGCGCCTCGCTGCTGACGGGAACGGCGCCTGTCGCCACCGCTTCCTCGCCCCTGCGTTTTGGTTTAGCACGGTGCGAAATCGCATGTCAATCGCGCATTCTTGACAAGCATCATCGAGAAAAAGACTATTCGGAAGCCGGCGCGCAGCGGTCCGGCACTCCTTCCACCGCCCGGGGTCCGATGAATACGATGCGTGGCCTGTGTCTGTTACTGGCCGCCACATTCAGCGCGCCCATCGCCGCGGCCAGCGTCGCCGGCGAGACGCCGTTCCAGTTGCAGGCCAGCCAACTGCAGCCGGAGTACTGGATCGCGCGTCTGCCCGAGGCGCAGCGCCCACTGCTCGACACGGCGCAAGTGCAGGCCTTCAACGCGCATCTGCTGCGCCACGATGCCTCGATGCACGACCTGCAGGCGCTGCCCGAGCGCTACAGCGCAGCGCAGGTACGCGCGCACGTGCTGGCACTGTCGGCGCCGCCGACGCGCACGCTCTACGACGCGAGTGGCGCCACGCTCGATGCCGCGCAGCTGACCGCCCTGCAGTCCACGCTCGCCCTGGACACGATTCCCGCGCAGATCGCGCCGCGTTACGCGCTGGTGGTGCGCCGCGCCGATCTGCGCACCTTCCCGACCCGGCAGCGCGTTTTCAGCACCCGCGACGACCACGACATCGATCGTTTCCAGGAATCGGCGCTGTATCCCGGCACCGCGGTGGCGATCCTGCACGCCAGCCGCGACGGCCAATGGCTGTTCGTGCTGGCGCCGAACTACGCGGCGTGGATCGAACGCGAACGTGTGGCCGAAGGCGAACGCGCCACGGTGCTGGACTACGCGCAGCGCACGCCGCGGCTGGTGGTGACCGGCGCGCGCGCGCTGACCGCGTTCACACCGGAACTGCCAGCGGCGTCGCACCTGTCGCTGGACATGGGCAGCAGCCTGCCGCTGCTGCAGGATTGGCCGGCGCAACAGGCGGTCAACGGCCAGTCGCCGCTGGCGGCCTACGTGGTGCAACTGCCCTTGCGCGACGACGATGGCCGCCTGCGGCTGGCGCCCGCGCTGATACCGCGCGGTGCCGACGTCGCCGCCGCGCCGCTGGCGGCGACGCAACGCAACCTGCTGCGGCAGGCCTTCAAGTTCCTCGGCGAACGCTACGGCTGGGGCAACGACTACGACGCGCGCGACTGCAGCGGCTTCGTCTCCGACGTCTACCGCAGCCTCGGCATCGCCTTGCCGCGCAATACCGGCGACCAGGCGCGCAGCCCCAGTCTCGCCAGCGTGTCCTACGTCGCTGCCGCGCCGCTGGCGCAGCGGCAGCAAACACTGGCGCAGCTGCAGGTCGGCGATCTGGTGTACATCCCCGGCCACGTGATGATGGTGATCGGCCACGACCGCAGCCACACCTGGGTGATCCACGACGTGGCCGGCGCCAGCTACCGCGACGCGTCCGGACAGTTGCAGCGCGCGCGCCTCAACGGCGTCTCGGTGACGCCGCTGGAACCGATGCTGCTGGGCGACGGCACGCCCTTCATCGACCGCATCACCCGCATCCAACGCGTCCGCCCGATCGCCCCCGAATGAAGATCACCGACATCCAACTGGGCATGCTGCGCGTGCCGCTGAAGACCCCGTTCAAGACCGCGCTGCGGACCGTGGAGACGGTCGAAGACGTGGTGGTGCTGGTGCACACCGACAGCGGCCACATCGGCTATGGCGAAGCGCCGGCCACGGCGCCGATCACCGGCGACACCCATGGTTCGATCATCGCGGCGATCGACCGCTTCATCGCACCGCGCCTGATCGGCGAGGACGTCGCCGACCTCAACCGGATCACCGGGCGGATCGAGGGCGCGCTGGAGCGCAACAGCAGCGCCAAGGCCGCGGTGGAGATCGCGGTCTACGACCTGTGGGCGCAGCTGTACGGCGCGCCGCTGTACAAGATGCTCGGCGGCGGCAAGCCGGCCATCACCACCGACATCACCATCAGCGTGGACGCCATCGACAAGATGGTGGCCGATGCGCTGTCGGCGCTCGCGCGCGGCTTCGCGGCACTGAAGATCAAGGTCGGCAAGGACATCGACGTGGACATCGCGCGGGTCAAGGCGATCCATGCCGCGGTCGAAGGCCGCGCCTCGCTGCGGCTGGACGCCAACCAGGGCTGGACGCCGAAGCAGGCGGTGTACGCGATGCGCACGCTGGAAGACGCCGGGGTGGCGCTGGAGCTGCTGGAGCAGCCGGTCAAGGCCCGGGACATCGACGGGCTGAAGTACGTGACTGAGCGCGTCAACACGCCGGTGATGGCGGACGAGAGCGTGTTCGGGCCGGCGCAGGTGGTCGACCTGATCCAGCGCCGCGCCGCGGACATCGTCAACATCAAGCTGATGAAGACCGGTGGGCTGTCCAACGCGATCCGCATCGCCGACATCGCGGCGTTGTACGGGGTGGAGTGCATGATCGGCTGCATGCTGGAGTCGAGCATCAGCGTGGCGGCGGCGGTGCATTTGGCGGTAGCCAAGGCCGACATCATCACCAAGGTGGACCTGGACGGCCCATCGCTGGGCCTGTTCGACCCGGTACAGGGCGGGGTGATTTTCAACGAATCGCAGATCACGATCACCGACGCGCCGGGTCTAGGCATCCGCGAGATCCGCAGCCTGGAACTGCTGCCGCCGCGCGGGTGATCTGGGCGTGTTGGCGCATTCGCTGCAATGCGCACGGCCGATGCATGCGACAGTTTTCATCGCGAACACGCTTGCCATCACCACGTACGGCGGCCGGCGCCGGTGCGCGTCAGTGCTGACGACCCCGTGACGTAGGCACGCACCTGGAACCCCAAGCCGACCACAGTTGCCACCTTGCTTCGGCTTCGGCTTCGGCGTCGGCTTGCTTTGCCCCTGCCCTGCTCTTCTTAGCTTGGCTCTGCTGTGCTTCTGCTCTGCTGTTGCTTCTGCTGTTGCTTTTACCGGGTTCCCTTCCGCAGCGGCGGATGGACCGGGGAAAAACCCGAAGGGCGGCGCACAAGGATGTGCGCCGTTCGCGGCAGGGGCAGGATGCCCCTTCCGCGAATCCCCGGTGCATCCGCGGACCCGTAGCGCGCAGCGCGGAGGGCGCAAGGCAGGGCGTGCTTTCTTTTGGTTACTTTTCTTTGCACGAGCAAAGAAAAGTGACCCGCCAAGGGCGGAAGCCTTTGCTTTGCTGTTTGCTTGGGCATTTGCTTTTGTAGGAGCGGCTTCAGCCGCGACACCTTCCTGACAGGATCAGTCGCGGCTGAAGCCGCTCCTACAATGATTCCTCCATCCATCACCATCACCATCGCCATCGCCATCGCGTAAGCAAAGGCAAAGGCAAAAGCTTTCGCCTTACGGCGAGTTACTTTTCTTTGCTTGTGCAAAGAAAAGTAACCAAAAGAAAGCACACCCTACTGCGCGCCCTCCGCGCTGCGCGCTCCGGGTCCGCGAATAGGACGGGATTCGCGGAAGGGGCATCCTGCCCCTGCCGCGAACGGCGCACATCCCTGTGCGCCGCCCCTTCGGGGTTTTTCCCGCCCTATTCGCCGCTGCGTAAGGGACCCGGTAAATCAAGATCAAAAGCAAAAAAGCAACGGCAACGGCAACCGCAGCCGCAGCCGCAGCAGCCGCAGCCGCAGCCGCAGCAGCGCAGCCACGCCACACGATCGAGCTGCGCAGCAAGCCCACCGAGCTTGCCGCGTCGTGCACTACCAACAGCCCCTCAGCACACCACAACACTATCGGCACACCAATCCACCGCGCCTGCCGACACCACACAGACGGTCTACGTGCATGATCCCGCGCCGCACAGCGAACAACTGTTGTACCTTGCAGCATTGCAGCATCTGCTCGACTTCTCGGCCGTGCCGATGCGCCAAATCCACCCCAACCGCAGGCGTCAGCTGGCGGTGAACCTGCAGCAGGCCAAGCCCCTGCTCGATGCCAAATCGCGACCGGAGATGCGCATGCCGAAATTCCCATGGTTGTCCGCCCTGACGCAGATCGGCAGCGTCCGCCGCAACTGTCTGGCGGCCATGGCACTGCTGTGCATCGCCGTGACCGGCACCTGCCTGGCCGCCACCGGCGACACTATGCCGCCGGCACTGCAGCAGGCGCGCCAGTTGGTGCTGGTCGTGGCGCCGGACTGGGACAGCCCGCGCGGGCAACTGCAGGCGTTCGAACGCACCGCGCAGGGTTGGCGCGCGCATGGCCAGCGCTTCGATGTCGCGCTCGGCCGCAACGGCAGCGCCTGGGGGCTGGGCCTGCATCCGGCGCAGGCCGACGGTCCGCAGAAGCGCGAAGGCGACGGCCGCAGCCCGGCCGGCGTCTTCACCATCGGCGAAGCGTTCGGGTATGCGCAGCGCATCGACAGCGCGCTGCCGTACCAGCCGATGCAGCAGAGCAGCTATTGCATTGACGTGCCCGATTCGCCGCTGTACAACCGCATCGTCGACGCCGACCGGGTCGGCGCCGACGCGGTGGCCGGCTCGACCGAGCCGATGCGCCTGGACCTGCACCACGGCGGCGATCGCCGCTACGAAGAAGGCTTCGTGATCGGCCACAATCCGCAGGCGCGGCCCGGCGCCGGCAGCTGCATCTTCGCCCACCTGTGGCGTGCCGCGGGCGAAGCCACCGCCGGCTGCACCGCGATGGAACCGGCCGACATGCAGCGCCTGCTGGCCTGGCTGCGGCCGGATGCCGCGCCGCTGTTCGTGCTGCTGCCGCGCAACGACTACGAGCGCCTGCGCACCGCCTGGGCACTGCCTGTCGTGGAGCCGGCACCATGAGCAACGCCCCCGAACCGAGCCTGGTCCGCGCGGTCAGCCGCTGGCAGATCGTCGGCCTGTCGATCAACGACGTCATCGGCAGCGGCATCTATCTGCTGCCCGCCGCCACCGCCGCGCTGCTCGGGCCGATGAGCCTGTGGGCGGTGCTGCTGGCCGGGCTGGCGGTGGGATTGCTGGTGCTGTGCTACGCGCAGGCCGCCAGCTATTTCGACGAACCTGGCGGCAGCTACCTGTATGCGCGCGAGGCGTTCGGCCGCTTCGCCGGCTTCGAGATCGGCTGGATGATCTGGCTGACCCGGATCAGTTCCGCCGCCGCGCTCGGCAACGGCCTGGCCGATGCGGTGGTGCGCTTCTGGCCGGCCGCGGCCGGCGGCGGCGCGCGCCTGGCGATCGTGGTCGGCTCGCTCGGCCTGCTCACCGCGATCAACGTGATCGGAGTGAAATCGGCCGCGCGCACCGGCGTGGCGCTGGTGATCGGCAAGCTGGTGCCGCTGCTGCTGTTCGTGGCGATCGGCCTGTTCTACGTGGACTGGTCGTGGGCGTTTTCCGGCCAGGCGCCGGACCCGCGCGACTTCGGCAACATGGGCGAAGCGGCGCTGCTGTTGCTGTTCGCCTACGCAGGTTTCGAGAACATCCCCGCCGCCGCCGGCGAATACCGCAATCCGCGCCGCGACGTGCCGTTCGCGCTGATCACGATGATCGTCACCGTCACCCTGATCTACGCCGCGGTGCAGGTGGTCGCGCAGGGCACGCTGGCGAACGTGGCGCAGTCGGCGACGCCGTTGGCCGATGCCGCCAGCGGCTTCGGCGGCGAGATGCTGGCGCTGATCCTCACCGTCGGCGCCACCATCTCCATCCTCGGCACCACCAGCAACACGGTGATGCTGGGGCCGCGCTTCCTGTTCGCGCTTGCCCAGGACGGCTACGGCCCGGCGTTCCTGGCGCGGGTGCATCCGCGCTTCCGCACGCCGGCCGCGGCGATCCTGCTGCAGGGCGTGCTGTCGCTGGCGCTGGCGTTATCCGGCTCGTTCGTGCAGTTGGCGCTGCTGTCGATGGTCACCCGCCTGTTCGCCTACATCGGCACGGCTGCGGCGGTGCTGGTGCTGGCACGGCGCTACCGCGACCGGCCAGGTGCGCTGCACCTGCCGGGCGGCCCGCTGATCCCGCTGGCCGCGTTGCTGCTGGCGCTGGCGCTGCTGCTCAGCGCCAGCTGGCAGAACCTGGCCGCGGCCGGCGTGGCGCTGCTGGTCGGCGCGCTGTTCTACCGCTTCCCGCGCAAGGTGGCGGCGTAGGGCCTTCACGCGGCCTTGCGCCGCTGTCACGTGCGGGTAACCGCATCGCTTCGACTCTGGGCGCCAGCCTCAGCGATGGAGTCCGCGATGAAACTACGCCACGTCTACAGCGCCCCCGATCTGGCCACCGCCACCCGTGCCCTGCAGGCGGCGCGCGGCGCCGGCATCGACAACGACGACCTGTCGTTGATCGCGCGTAGCGACATCGAACTGGACGCGATCCCCGACGAACGCAAGGACGTCAAGACCGACACCTTGCCCGCGGCCGCACGCGGCGCGCTGGGCGGCGGCGCGGCCGGGCTGCTCGCCGGACTGGTGGCGATCGCGGTGCCGCCGCTGGGCATCACCCTGGCCGGCGCCGGGGTGATGGCCATCGCCGGCGCACTGGTCGGCAGCTGGTCCTCGGCACTGGTCGGCGCCACCGTGCCGGATCCGGTGCGGCGCAACTTCGAAGAGGAAATCGAGGCCGGCCGCATCCTGGTGGTGGTCGAGGGCGAAGCGTCGCAACTCGATGCCGCCGATGCCGCACTGCGTGGCGCCGGCACGATCGCGCTGCCCTACGAGTCCGCCGCTGCCGCGCAATGACGCCGTCCTGCGCGTTGCAGGCGGCACAGGATTCGCGTTGCTAGGATGCTTGCGTCGGCGCCAGCGCGCGCATGCGCAGCAGCAAGCCGCCGGTGTGCACCAACGAATACGCGATCAGCACCGAGGCGATCGCCAGGGTCAGCGGGCTGGCGTTCTGCAGCGACTGTGCGCTGCCGCCGGAAAACGCACCGCTGGCCCAACGCCACGCCAGGCGTCCGATCAGCAGCACGCTGAGTCCGGCGCCGATCCAGGGGTTGGGCGTGTAATAGCGCCGGCCTTCGATCACGTCGATGCGGGTGTGATGCAGGGCGAAGGCCCCCAACGCCGCGCCGGCCAGGACTCCCAGCGCCATGCCCAGACGGACCGGCGGCACTACCGTCGCCAGATAGGTCAATCCTGCCGCCGCCAGCGACAGCAGCAGCATCCGCGCCACGGTCCGCCGCGGCTGCCATGGCTGGCGGCCGAAATAGCGGCGGATGCGCCGGTAGTACATCCAGCCGATGCCGGCGGTGGCCAGGTACGGGGTGAGCAAGGCGATACCGGTGGCGGCCATGGAATCCTGCGGCAGGCAAGGCGGAGTTGCCGGATCGTAATCCATCCGCGGCCCGCCGCGTAGCCGGCGTCGGCGCGGCGAACGGAATCGATCGCGCCTGCACGCTTCATGCCTCGATCACGCGATGCTGGAATCGCATTAACGGCGCCGTCGCTAACGTCGGAAGCCACACTGCATAGGAGACGACGATGAGCGTTCCGTATCAGATTCCCGGCCGCGCGCCCAACGACGACGATCGCAGCCTGGTGTCGCAATACTGGCGCGAGCGTTTCGCCGAGGAGCCGTACTACAGCGACGGCGAACGCTTCGAGGACTACGAGCCGGCCTACCACGCCGGACACGAGGCGCGCATACGCAATTTCAATCTGGCCTACGAACAGGTCGAGGCCGAACTGCACCGCAACTGGGACAGTACCAAGGGTTCGCAGACCCTGAGCTGGAGCAAGGCCCGCCATGCGGTGCGCCGCGCCTGGGAGCGGGCGGGCCAGGATTGATTGGGTGATCACGGCTGGAAGGGCTGCCGTCGCGGGTGTGTCGGTGGCCTTTCCGAATCGTGTCGCAGTTATCGACGTGGCGCGGGTTCGGTTTGCGTGCGATTTACGATGAGCCTGTGCGTTTCGGTAAGCGTCTCATGCGGACAGTTTTGGTCGCGGCTGAAGCCGCTCCTACACGAGCCGCGCAGCCCACCTTGTAGGAGCGGCTTCAGCCGCGACCGAACGCCCGATTACTGCCGCAATGCAAACCATTTCCCAAGCAATCGGCCACTGCCACAGACCTCACCACGCCGCTCTGAGCGGCCCAGCAACAGATTATCTATTGGCTCTGCTTCTATTGGCTCTGCTTCTATTGGCTCTGCTTCTATTGGCTCTGCTTCTATTGGCTCTGCTTCTATTGGCTCTGCTTCTATTGGCTCTGCTTCTATTGGCTCTGCTTCTATTGGCTCTGCTATGGGGTGCATCAGCTCTCCACCGGCTGCAGCTTCAGCAAACGTCCGCCGCTGCCGTCTTCCAGCAGCCACAGCGCGCCGTCCGGGCCCTGCTCCACTTCGCGGATGCGCTTGCCCATGTCGTAGCGCGCCGCTTCGCGGGCGTTTTCGCCGTTGAACTCGATCCGTACCAGCGACTGCGACGAGAGCCCGCCGATGAAGCCGTTGCCGCGCCACTGCGGGAAGGTGCTGCCGCTGTAGATCACGAAACCGGCCGGCGAGATCACCGGGGTCCAGCTGACCTTGGGCGCGGCGAATTCCGGGCGCGTGGAATGGTCGGGGATCGGCCGGCCGTCGTAATGGTCGCCATTGGAGACGATCGGATAGCCGTAGTTGGCGCCGCGCTGGATCAGGTTCAGTTCGTCGCCGCCGGACGGGCCCATCTCGTGTTCCCACAGCTGGCCGTTGGCGTCGAAGGCCAGGCCGAGCACATTGCGATGGCCGAGCGACCACACCTGCGCGGCGACCCCGCCGCGGCGCGCGAACGGGTTGTCGGCCGGCACGCTGCCGTCGTCGTTGAGGCGCACGATCTTGCCCAGGTTGCCGCTCATGTCCTGCGCCGGATCGAACTTCTGCCGCTCGCTGGAGCTGATCCACAGCTTGCCGTCCGGCCCGAACGCCAGGCGGTGGCCGTAATGGCCCTCGCCAGACACCTTGGGCTGCTGGCGCCAGATCACCTTCAGCTCCGACAGCGCACCGCCGCCATCGTCGTCCAGGGTCAGCTTGGCGCGCGCCACCGCGGCGCCGCGGGTATCGCCGCTGCCGGCCTCGGCATAGCTCAGATACACCCAGCCATTCTGCGCGAAGCCCGGATGCGGCAGCACGTCGCCGAAACCGCCCTGGCCGCCGTAGGCGACCGAGGGTACGCCGCTGACCGTGCCGGTGCGGCCGCTGGCCGGGTCGAAGCGCTTGAGCGTGCCGCGCTTCTCGCTGATCAGGGCGCTGCCGTCGGGCAGGAAGCTCATCGCCCACGGTTCATTGAAGGTGGCGAACGGCGTCGCCGAGAACGGCCAGTCGCCGCGCCGTTCGGCGCTCTTGGCGGCCGGCGCCGCATGTGCGGCGGACACGGCCAGGCTCATCACCAACGCACACGCCAAACCCAGGGAAGAACGTTGCATGACGCGCACCTATCGAATGGGGTCGAAGGCCGAACCTAGCAAAGCAAATGTGGACGGCAAGCATGCAATGGCCAAGCCGTGGCCGCGGTCACGCGCAGCGTTCGCGCGCGTAGACAGCGGCCTGCGCGCGATGCAACGGTGGGCAAAGTAAGCGTGCGCGCAGACGACCGTGACGCGGCCGCCTGCGCGCAGCTGTCAGGCGTGCGGCAGCAGCTCGAAACCGACCGGCTCGCCGCTGGCCGACGACGCGCAGACCCACAGGTCGAACAGCCCCGGCTCGGCCTCGAACCGGCCGTCGCGGCCGCTGAAGGCCAGGCAGCGGCGATCCAGGGTGAACACCACGTCCATGCCCTGCCCCGGCGCCAGCCGCACCTTGCGGAAGCCCTTCAGTTCGCGCACCGGGCGCACCCGGCTGGCGACGCGGTCGTGCACGTACAGCTGCACCACTTCCTCGCCATCGCGTTCGCCGACGTTTTCGATGCGGGTGGTCACGGTCAGGGTGTCGTCCCAGCCCATCTTCACGCGATCCAGCTGCGGCGCGCCGTAGGCGAAGCGGGTGTAGCCGATGCCGTGGCCGAACGGATACAGCGGCGCGTTCGGGATCTCGCGCCAGCGCGCCTTGAACTCGCTCATCGTCGGCAGTTCCGGCCGGCCGGTGCGCGCGTGGTTGTAGAAGTACGGCTGCTGGCCCGGGTCGAGCGGGAAGCTCACCGGCAATCGCGCCGAGGGGTTGTAGTCGCCGAACAGCACGTCGGCCACCGCCGGGCCGGTCTGCGTGCCCAGGTACCAGGTCACCGCGATCGCCGCCGCGTCGCGCACCGCGCCCTGCAGCGCCAGCGCGCGGCCGTTGCGCAGCAGCACCACCAGCGGCGTGCCGGTGGCGGCGACCGCTTCGGCCAGCGCCTGCTGCGCCGGCGGCAACACGATCTGCGTGCGCGACTGCGCCTCGCCGCTGTAGCGCTGCGGCTCGCCCAGCGCCAGCACCACCACGTCGGCGGCGCGCGCCGCGGCCACCGCGGCGTCGATGCCGCCGTCCAGCGGCGCTTCCAGTTCGCAGCCCGGCACCACGTTCAGCGCGTCGGCGTCGTCCAGCGCGGCGCGCACGCCGGCTTCCAGGGTCACGTAGCGGGTCTTGTCGCCGAACAGGGTCCAGCAGCCCTCGATGTTCTCGCGGTCCTGCACGAACGGCCCGATCAGCGCGATGGTCTGTCCGCGCTTGCGCAGCGGCAGCACCTCGCCATCGTTCTTCAACAGCACGATCGAGCGCCGCGCCGCATCACGCGACAGCGCGTCGTGCGCGGCGATGTGCGACTGGTCGGCCTCGCGCTGCGGATCCAGCGAGCGGTACGGATCGTCGAACAGGCCGATCGTTTCCTTCAGCGCCAGTACCCGCCGCACCGCTTCGTCCAGCGCGGCCATCGGCACTTCGCCGTCGGCCACCAGCGACGGCAGGTGCGCGGCGTAGAAACCGCTCTGCATGCTCATGTCCATGCCGGCCAGGAACGCCTTCTTGGTCGCGTCGCGCTCGTCGGCCGCATAGCCGTGCGCGATCAGTTCCATGTCGGCGGTGTAGTCGGAGATCACCACGCCGGGGAACTTCCATTCGCCGCGCAGGATCTCGGTCAGCAGTTCGTGGTTGGCGCTGGCCGGCACGCCGTTGATGTCGTTGAACGAGGTCATCACGCTCAGCGCGCCGGCGCCGAACGCGGCCTGGAACGGCGGCAGGTGCACGTCGCGCAGGGTCTGCGGGGCGATGTCCACGCTGTTGTATTCCATGCCTGCGGCGACCGCGCCGTAGGCGGCGAAATGCTTGGGCGTGGCCAGCAGCGCGTCGTGCGCGCGCAGGTCCGGGCCCTGGAAGCCGCGCACGCGCGCGGCGGCGAACGCGCAGCCCAGCACCACGTCCTCGCCGGCGCCCTCGGCGCCGCGGCCCCAGCGCTGGTCGCGGGCGATGTCCACCGCCGGCGCATAGGTCCAGTGGATGCCGGCGGCGGTGGCCTCGATCGCGGTGGCGCGCGCGGTGCGCTCGGCCAGCTCCGGCTCGAAGCTGGCGGCCTCGCCCAGCGGGATCGGGAACACGGTACGCATGCCGTGGATCACGTCCGCGGCCAGGATCACCGGAATGCCCAGGCGGCTCTCTTCCAGCGCGGTCTGCTGGATCCGCCGCCCCAGTTCGGCGCCCACGCCGTTGAACAGCGAGCCGACCAGGCCCGCGCGCACCTGCTGCAGCACCTCGTCGGCATTGCTGACGTTCGCTTCCGGATTCACGTCCGGCGCGAACGGGCGCACCATGTCGGCGAAGACGCCGAGCTGGCCGACCTTCTCTTCGACGGTCATGCGGGCGATGAGCGATTCGATACGATCCGAAGCCATGGGGTCCTTTGAGAAAACGTTTACATAGCCGTCAATTCTAGCTCTCCGGCCAGACGAAAGAGCAAATCCCGGCGCCGGATCCGCCTATTCAGGAAACTGTCTACCGTTGCACCGCCGCCGCCGACCAACGCCGCCATACGCCCCCGCATCCCGCTGCTGAACCGTTTTGCGGCGCGAGCGTCGCAAACAAGCACTGGCCGGCACTGGCGCCTCGCGCCCGGCGGGTGCGGCTGCGATCGTAGCGGTTCTGCCCCTCGGCCCATGCCGGATTGCGTCTCAACTGCCTTGCGACGAGCTGGCCGCGCAGCCTGCCGGCAACGCAAGGCGACCGGCACCGCGCCGGCCACCCACCACTCAGGAGCTGAAGTAGGCCTCTGCGATCGCGCTGTGCAGGTAGCCGAGGTGGGTCTGGATCTCGTCCATGAACTCGGCCGGATTGTGCCGCGCCAGGTAGGACGGGTCGGCATTGCGCACCAGCCCGTTGATCCGCATCAGCGCCCGCTCCACGTTCGGCCGCGGCGGCATGGTCGGCAGGATGTGCTGGGCGCGGGTCAGGCAGAAATGCACGCTGCGCGGGAAATCGTTGTTCTGCAGCAGGAAGCGCAGCGCATGCTCACCGGTGACGCGCTGGCGCACGTGGCGCCGGTACATCTGGTAGGCGGCCAGCGAGCGCAGCACGCTCATCCACTGCATGTTCTGGTAGGCCTCCAGATCGTCGGCCTTGCGCGGGGTGATCAGGCCCGAGGCGCCGGCATCGATGATGCGCGTGGTCATGTCGGCCTGTTCGATCGCCGTGCCCAGGCGCAGGAACTGGAAGCCGATGTCGCGGCTGACGTTGGCGGTCAGCAGGCCGGACACCTTCAGGCAGGCGTCGGTGACGTGGCCGAGGAATTCCATCCGATAGCGGCGGCCGACGCTGCGCTCGCCGTTGGCATCGATGTACAGGTGCAGGTCGTTGACCGCCTCCCACACTTCCTGCGGCAGCGTGTCGCGGATGCCGCGCAGCAGCTCGCGCGCCTGCCGCGCCGAACTGCGCAGCGAAGACGGATTGCGCTCGTCCAGCAGCAGGAAGCGCACCACGTCGGCATCGCCGACGTCGTCGCCGGCGTTCGGGAACCAGACGTTGAAGATCTCGCCGGCGCCGACCGTGTCGATCATCGGCCGCCAGGCGAAACGCACCGAGCGCGGCAGGTCCAGCTGCAGCAGGCTGCCCACGCCGACCAGCCGCGCGGTGGTCTCGGCGCGGCGCACGTAGCGGCTGAACCAGTAGAGGTTGTCGGCGACCCGCGACAGCATCAGTCCGTCTCCTCGTCCAGGTCCACCACCCAGGTGTCCTTGGCGCCGCCGCCCTGCGAGGAATTGACCACCAGCGAGCCCTCTTCCATCGCCACCCGGGTCAGCCCGCCGGTGGTGACGTAGACGTCCTCGCGCGACAGGATGAACGGGCGCAGGTCCAGATGTCGCGCCGACGGGCCGACCTCGGTCACGATCGGTGCGGTGGACAGGCCCAGCGTCGGCTGCGCCATGTAATTGCGCGGATCGGCCTGGATCAGCTTGCGGAACTCCTCGCGCTGGCGCTTGGTCGAGCGCGGACCGATCAGCATGCCGTAGCCGCCGGATTCGTTGGCCGGCTTCACCACCAGTTCGTCGAGGTGCTCGAGCACGTACTTGCGGTCCTTGTCGTCGTGGCACAGGTAGCTGGGCACGTTGGGCAGGATCGGCTCTTCGTCCAGGTAATAGCGGATCATCTTAGGCACATAGGCGAACACCACCTTGTCGTCGGCCACGCCGGCGCCGGGCGCATTGGCCAGCGCCACCTTGCCGGCGCGCCAGCTGCGGATCAGCCCGGGCACGCCGAGTACCGAATCGGGGTGGAACACTTCCGGATCGATGAACAGGTCGTCGACCCGGCGATAGATCACATCGACCCGGCGCGGCCCGTAGATGGTGCGCATGTAGGTGCAGTCGTCGTCGGCGACGAACAGGTCGTCGCCCTCGACCAGCTCGATGCCCATCGCCTGCGCCAGGTAGGCGTGCTCGAAATACGCGCTGTTGAAGATGCCCGGGGTCAGCAGCGCGATCACCGGCTGGTCGCCGGGACGCGGCGACAGCGCGGCCAGGGTGTCGTACAGCTGCGCCGGATATTCGTCCACCGGCAGGATCGCGCTGGTCTCGAACAGTTCGGGAAACACGCGCTTGGCGACCATACGGTTTTCCAGCATGTACGACACGCCGCTGGGAATGCGCAGGTTGTCTTCCAGCGCGTACAGCGTGCCGTCGGCGTCGCGCACCAGGTCCGAACCGCAGATATGCGCCCACACGCCCAGCGCCGGGGTGATGCCCACGCACTGCGGACGGAAGTTCACCGAATGCTCCAGGAGCATCGCCGGGAACACCTTGTCCTTGACGATGCGCTGCGCGCCGTAGACGTCGCCGATGAACAGGTTGAGCGCGCGCATGCGCTGCTTCAGTCCGGCCTCGGTGCGTTGCCACTCGCGCAGCGGGATCACCCGCGGAATCAGGTCGAACGGCAGCGTGCGATCGACGTTGCGGCCATCGGAATAGACGGTGAAGGTGATGCCCATGACCCGTGCGGCGACATCGGCGGCGAGCTGGCGCTCGGACAGTTCGCGGCCGGACAGGCTGGACAGGTATTCGATGACCCGGCGGGCGGCGGGACGCGGCTGACCATCTGCCTGGATCAGCTCGTCGTAGGTGGCCGTGCGGTACTTGCTCCAGTCCATCGTGCCCCGTCGGTGTACGCCACCGGGCGCGAGCGGCCGAGTGTTGCGTTGCACAGCAACATGCCCGGAACCGGAATGAGCGTCAAGCGGCTGCGGCGATGCCGCGTCGGTTCGCGCTCAGCCGGCGTCGCGGCTGCGTTCGATGATCACGCCCACCGCCTGCGCGCCGCGCACCGCCCCCGGCTTGCTCAACTTCAGCCGCAGCCAGCGCACCTCGAACTCGGCCAACACCGCCGCTGCGCAGCGCTCGGCCAGCGTCTCCACCAGGCCGTAGTCGGACTGCTCGACCAGCTCCACCAGGCGCTTGCTGACCGCCTTGTAGTTGAGCGTATCGGCGATGTCGTCGCTGGCCGCCGGCACCCGGTTGTCGAAGCCCATCTCCAGATCGAAGCGCAAGGTCTGCCGGATCCGCCGCTCCCAATCGTAGATGCCGATCAGCGCATCGATTTCTAGACCTTCGATGAAAACTTTATCCATTGGGGGCTGGGATTCGGGATTGGGGATTCGGGAATGGTAAGAGCAAAGGCAAAAGCAGAGGCGAAAGCAGAGGCCGGAGCCGCACGACGCCGCTTCTACGAATCCCCAATCCCCAATCCCGAATCCCGCGCTGCCGCCAACGGCGGCAGCGCCGCCATGTCCCAGCGCGGCGTCACCCGCACCGCCGCGTCGCTGGACTGGCCGGCCTGCAGGCGCAGCGCGCCGGCGAAGGCGATCATCGCGCCGTTGTCGGTGCACAGCGCCGGGCGCGGGAAGCAGGCACGGCCGCCGCGTGCCTGCGCCATCGCCTGCAGCCTGGCGCGCAGGCGCACATTGGCGCCGACGCCGCCGGCGACCACGATGGTGTCGCTGCCCGCCGCCTGCAGCGCGCGCTCGCACTTGATCGCCAGTGTGTCCACCACCGCATCCTCGAAGCCGCGGGCGATGTCGGCGCGGGTGCTCTCGCTCTGGTCGCTGCCGCGCCAGGCCAGCAGCACCTGGGTCTTGAGTCCGGAGAAACTGAAATCCAGCCCGGGCCGATCGGTCATCGGCCGTGCGAAGCGGTACCGGCCCGGCGTGCCCTGCGCGGCCAGCGCGGCCAGCTGCGGGCCACCCGGATACGGCAGGCCCATCATCTTGGCGGTCTTGTCGAAGGCCTCGCCGGCGGCGTCGTCCAGGGTCTCGCCGAGCAGCCGGTACTGGCCGATCGCCTCCACCGCGATCAGCTGGGTATGCCCGCCGGACACCAGCAGCGCCACGAACGGCGGCGCCGGCACGCCGTGCACCGGGTCGGGGTCCTCCATCAGCGGCGCCAGCAGATGGCCTTCCATATGGTGGACGCCGATCGCCGGCACCTCCAGCGCCCAGGCCAGCGCGCGGGCGACGCCGGCGCCGACCAGCAGGGCGCCGACCAGGCCCGGGCCGGCGGTATAGGCGACCCCGTCGATGTCGCGCACCTGCAGCCCGGCCTCGGCCAGGGTCTGGCGGATCAGCGGCAGCAGCTTGCGCACGTGGTCGCGGCTGGCCAGTTCCGGCACCACGCCGCCGTATTCGGCGTGCAGCGCGATCTGGCTGTACAGCCCGTGCGCGCGCAGCGCGGCCGCGCCGGACAGGGTGGTGTCGTAGACGGCGACGCCGGTTTCGTCGCAGCTGGATTCGATGCCGAGGACTCTCATGGCTGCCATTGTGGGGCCGAATCGGCGGCAGGCAAACGTCCCGCTTGCAGCCTGGAAATCAGTCGCTATAATGTGCGGCTCGCCGGGCGTGACCCGGTCACCATTGTGTCCCCGGAGATTCCATGCCCAGCGTCAAAGTCCGCGAGAACGAGCCCTTCGAGTTTGCGCTCCGTCGCTTCAAGCGCACCTGCGAAAAGGCCGGCGTGCTGGCCGAAACCCGCAAGCGCGAGTTCTACGAAAAGCCGACCCAGGAACGCAAGCGCAAGGCCGCAGCCGCGGTGAAGCGCCAGCTGCGCCGTACGTCTCGCGACGTCACCAAGCGCCAGCGTCTGTACTGAGGATCGCGGTTTGCGGTAGCGGGTTGTGCCGGTTTCGGCATCCGCTACGGTAAGCCCACCAAGCCGGCACGCGCAAGCGTCGCCGGCTTTTTGTGTGGCCTTGGATTAAGGTCCAGATCTGCGGCCAGTGCCCCGTGGCGCCCCGCCAAGGCCCAACACGCCGGTCTGTCCCGCACCGGGACCGCTTCCCGCGCCCTCCTTGCTGCCCCGCACCCGCCCTGCCCAGCCGGGACTGGCACGGCGCAGCGCCTAGAATGCCCATCCCTTCTTCCCTTTCCCCTGGAGCCCCTCATGACCCTCAAGCAGCAGCTCATCGACGACATGAAGGCCGCGATGAAGGCCCGCGACACGCACAGCCTGGGCGTGATCCGGCTAATCAACGCCGCGATCAAGCAGAAGGAAGTGGACGAGCGCAAGGAAGTCGACGATGCCGCGGTGCTGGCGCTGATGGACAAGATGGTCAAGCAGCGCAAGGACTCGGTGAGCCAGTACGCCGCCGCCGGGCGCGAGGACCTGGCGTCGATCGAGCGCGAGGAGATCGTGGTGATCGAGCGCTACCTGCCGGCCAAGCTCGGCGAGGCGGAGATCGTCGCCGCGATCCAGGCCGCGATCGCGCAGACCGGCGCCAGTAGCGCGGCCGACATGGGCAAGCTGATGGCCGTGCTGAAGCCGGCGCTGGCCGGCAAGGCCGACATGAGCCTGGTCTCGGTGCTGGTCAAGCAGCAACTGGCCGGCTGATCGCTGCGGCGGGTTTCACCCGCCTTTCGGCCGCCGGCTGCTACAACGCGGCGAGCCTGCGACACCTTTCGCGCATACGCGGGCCCGGCATCGCACGATGCCGCGCCCGTCGCAAGGCTGATCGCCGCTCCCATGTCCCTGTCGCTGTCGCCCGCCCGCCTGCAAAAACACCTGGAACGCCTGCAGCAGAGCCTGCCGGCGGCATTGCTGCGGCGTTTCGTCGAGATCGACGTGATGACCCAGGCTGCGTCGCTGTCGTTCTACGCGCTGCTGTCGCTGGCGCCGCTGCTGGTGCTGCTGCTGTGGCTGACCGCCTCGCTGTACCCGCAGGCGCAGCAGGCCTTCATCGAGCAGATCGGGCAACTGGCCGGGCACGGTGCGCGCGAAGTGGCGCAGACCATCATCGACAACGCCAAGAACCAGCCCAGCATCGGTTCGCTGGCCGGGCTGTGGAGCACGCTGCTGCTGTTCGTCGGCGCCACCGCGGTGTTCGCGCAACTGCAGAACGCGCTGAACCTGATCTTCCGCACCGACAAGCAGCGCCTGGAAGGACTGTTGGCGTGGCTGAAGAAGCGCGTGTTCTCCTTCGGCGTAGTGCTGGGGCTGGGCTTTCTGCTGCTGATCTCGATGATCCTGACCACCGTGGTGCAGGTGCTGTTCGCGCGCATGCCCTCGCTGCTGCCGGCAGTGGGCTACGCCTCCACGCTGGCGATCTACATCCTGGCCTTCGCCGTGCTCTACCACTACCTGCCGGACCGGCGCGTGGAATGGCGCCAGGCGTTCATCGGCGGCGCCATCACCGCCTGCCTGTTCGTGGCCGGCCGCTATGCGATCGGCGTGTACATCGCCACCGCCGCGCCGGGCAGCGCCTACGGCTCGATGGGCGCGCTGGTGATCCTGCTGGTGTGGATCTACTACGCCACCGTGGTGTTCTTCGTCGGCGCGCTGATCACCGCGGTGATCGACGAACGCCTGCGCTCGCGGCGCAAGCTCGCCGCGGCCGGGATCGACGCCAGCGCGATCACCGCGATTCCGCCGCAGCTGTAGCACCGCAACGCCGGGTTTGCGGCCCAATCCGTGGCGGCGGCGCGGACGCATGGCATCCTATCGCCCATGGCCCGCATCCCCGACGCGTTCATCGACGACCTGCTCGCCCGCACCGACATCGTCGAGGTGGTCGGCACGCGCGTGCCGCTGAAGCGCCAGGGCAAGGAGTACGCGGCGCGCTGCCCGTTCCACGACGAGCGCTCTGCCTCGTTTACGGTGTCGCCGACCAAGCAGTTCTACCACTGCTTCGGCTGCGGCGCGCACGGTACCGCGATCAGCTTCCTGATGAACTACGACCGCCTCGAGTTCCTCGACGCGGTCGACGAACTGGCCAAGCGCGCCGGCATGGAAGTGCCGCGCGACGCGCAACAGCGCGGCGCCGCGCAGGCCGCCGGCGACGACCATCGCGACCTGTACTCGGCGCTGGACGCGGCGACCAAGTTCTTCCAGCGCCAGCTCGACACCAGCGACAAGGCGCGCAGCTACCTCGACGGCCGCGGCGTGGACGCCGACAACCGCGCGCGCTTCCAGATCGGCTACGCGCCG
Organism: Xanthomonas sp. GW; assembly: GCF_014236815.1. Taxonomy (NCBI): domain Bacteria; kingdom Pseudomonadati; phylum Pseudomonadota; class Gammaproteobacteria; order Lysobacterales; family Lysobacteraceae; genus Xanthomonas; species Xanthomonas sp. GW. The sequence continues at coordinate 593,037 of NZ_CP051189.1, read as the reverse complement.
GACGGTTTCAGCGCACTGAAGGACGCGCTGGGCACCGACGAACGCCGCCACAAGCTGCTCGAGCGCGCCGGGCTGTTCTCCAAGAACGAGCGCGGCCACGTCTACGACAAGTTCCGCGACCGGGTCATGTTCCCGATTTTCGACCGCCGCGGCCGGGTCATCGCCTTCGGCGGCCGGGTCATGGACAAGGACGACGGCCCCAAGTACCTGAACTCGCCGGAGACCGCGCTGTTCCACAAGGGCCGCGAGCTATACGGCCTGTGGCAGGTGCGCCAGGCCAACCAGAAGATCGAGCGGCTGATCGTGGTCGAAGGCTACATGGACGTGGTCTCGCTGTTCCAGTTCGGCGTCACCCAGGCGGTGGCGACGCTGGGCACCGCGACCACCTCCGACCACGCCGAGCTGCTGTTCCGCAACGCGCCGGACGTGTTCTTCTGCTTCGACGGCGACGCCGCCGGCCGCCGCGCCGGCTGGAAGGCGCTGGAATCGGTGCTGCCGCGGATGAAGGACGGGCGCCAGGCGTTCTTCCTGTTCCTGCCCGACGGCGAGGACCCGGACAGCATCGTGCGCAAGGAAGGCGCCGACGGCTTCGCCGCGCGCCTGCAGCAGGCCACGCCGCTGTCGCAGTTCTTCTTCGACGAACTCTCGCGCGAAGTCAACCTGGCCACGCTCGACGGCAAGGCGCGGCTGGCCGAACGCGCGCGGCCGATGCTGGCGCAGATTCCCGATGGCGCCTTCGGCGACCTGATGCGCCAGCGCCTGGCCGAGATCACCGGCATCGGCGGCCCGGCGCCCGCCGCCGCGCAGCTGGCCAAACCGCCGCCGCGTGCGGCGGCACGGCCGACGCAAAAGCGCAGCCTGGTGCGCGAGGCGATCGTGCGCCTGCTGCACACGCCGGCGCTGGCGCTGGACCTGCCCCCGCCCTACCCGTTCGCCGGCCTGCGCCTGCCCGGCATCGAACTGATGATCGAACTGCTGGAGATCGTGCACACGCGCCCGGACATCTCCACCGGCGCCCTGCTCGAGCATTTCCACGAACGCGAGGAACTGCCCGCGCTGCAGAAACTGGCGGTGCAGGAGATTCCCGGCGAAACCGCCAGCTGGCGCCAGGAACTGCACGACGTGGTGGTGCAACTGGAGCGGCAGACCCTGCAGCAGCGGCTGGAGGAACTGCAGGCCAAGCAGCGCGCGCAGGGCCTGGACGAGACCGACAAGTACGAACTGCGCGAACTGCTGCGGCTGCGGCCCGGTGCGCGCTGACCTGATGCGTCTGCCTGCGGCCACGATGCGCGCAGTGTGGATGCAGCTTGCGCGCATGGACGACCGGCACCGGGCGCGGCGCATGCGATCCGCAGCGCGCTCGCACGCGACCCTCGCCGCCAACCGTGGTCTACGATGGCCCACAGACGGCGCAACCGCGTCCTGCGTTGCTGCCGGGATCGCGCGCCATCCGCACCACGGCACAGCTGCGCACGCAGCATCGCGATCGCGCTTCCCGTGCCGCCCCTGCCGACGGTCCCCTTCGCCGAGATTCCACGCCCGATGAGCCTGCTGAAAAAACTCCGCATCGAACCCTTCACCCTGGCCCTGCTCGGCACCGTGCTGCTGGCCTCGCTGCTGCCGGTGCGCGGGCAGGCCGCGGCGATCATGGACGACGTCACCGACATCGCCATCGCCGCGTTGTTCTTCCTGCACGGCGCGCGCCTGTCGCGCGAGGCGATCGTCGCCGGCGCGCTGCACTGGCGCCTGCACCTGACCATCCTCGCCGCCACCTTCGTGCTGTTCCCGCTGCTGGGGCTGCTGCTCAAGCCGCTGTCGCACTGGCTGCTGACCCCGGAGCTGTACATCGGCGTGCTGTTCCTGTGCGCGCTGCCGTCCACCGTGCAGTCGTCGATCGCGTTCACCTCGATGGCCGGCGGCAACGTGCCGGCGGCGGTGTGCAGCGCCTCGCTGTCGAGCCTGCTCGGGGTGTTCCTGACCCCGCTGCTGATGGGCCTGCTGGCCGGCGCGCAGAGCGCGATGGCCAACCCGCTGGAGGCGATGGGCAAGATCATGCTGCAGTTGCTGGTGCCGTTCGTGGCCGGCCACCTGCTGCGGCCCTGGGTCGGCGCCTGGGTCGAGCGGCGCCGCGCGGTGCTGCGCTACACCGATCAGGGCGTGATCCTGCTGGTGGTGTACACCGCCTTCAGCGCCGCGGTGATCGAGGGCCTATGGCGCAAGACGCCGTTGCCGGCGCTGCTCGGCGTGGCGCTGGTCGCCGCACTGCTGCTGGCGCTGGCGATGGGGCTGATCACCTTCGCCGCGCGGCGGCTGGGCTTCAGCCGCCACGACGAGATCCCGATCGTGTTCTGTGGTTCGAAGAAGAGCCTGGCCACCGGCGTGCCGATGGCCAAGGTGCTGTTCGCCAGCGGTAGCCTGGGCGCGATCGTGCTGCCGGTGATGATCTATCACCAGATCCAGTTGATCGTCTGCGCCTTCGTCGCGCAGCGCTATGCCCGCGAGACGCCGACGGCGACCCAAGACTAGCGAATGCGACGGCTCGGCGCCGCCTGTCCGAGAAGTCGCGGCCGCCGCCTGCGTGCGCAACACGCCGATCTACGCGATCCGCTGTGGCGAAAGCGGAACGCTGCGCGGTAGCTGCCCCGCCACGCGCCATCGTCCGTGCCGTGTGGCAAACGCGCGCTGGCCGCCGCCGCTGAATCGCGGGATATGCACATGCGCAACCGGCATGTCCGCCGGGTACCCGCGGCCCGATCGGCTAGGTAGAGTGCACGGTTGGCGCCATGGCCTGCACGGCATTCCGCCGTTGCCGCCCCCTCCCCTCTCCGCCCGGTGACCGACATATGCGCCGTATGTTCCGCCTTTCCGTGATGACGTCCGCCAGCCTTGCCGCGCTGCTGGCGCTGGGCGGCTGCGACAAGCCACCCGCTCCCGCCAAGCCGCAGGTCGCCGCGCCGGCCAAGGCGCCCGACAGCGCCGGCATCGCCTGGCGCGAGGGCGATGTCGACGACGCCTTCGCCGAAGCGCGCGAGCAGAACAAGCCGGTGCTGCTGTACTGGGGCGCGGCCTGGTGCCCGCCGTGCAATCGGCTCAAGGCCACGCTGTTCAAGGACCCGGGCTTCATCGCCCGCACCCGCGCCTTCGTCGCGGTGCACCTGGACGGCGATTCGGAAGGCGCGCAGGCCTGGGGCGAACGCTTCGGCATCAAGGGATATCCGACCATCATCGTGCTACGTCCGGATCGCAGCGAGGTCACCCGCCTGGCCGGCGACAGCGACACCGGGCGTCTGGCCGAGGCCTTGCGCGTGGCCGCGACCCGCACCACCACCTCGGCGCAGCTGCTGCAGAAGGCGCTGCAGGCGCCGGCCACACTCAGCGCCGACGATTGGACCCTGCTCGGCGAATACGGCTGGGCGGTGGATGCGAGCCAGCTGGTCAAGCCGGAGCAGGCCGCCGGCGTGCTCGCGCAACTGGCCGCCGCCGCGCCGCAGCCGGCGCTGCAGCGCCGCTTCGCGCTGCTGGCGCTGGCCGCGCGGGATCCGGACAAGGCCGGCGCCACCGACGCCAAGCGCCGCGCCGCCGATCGCAGCCTGCTGCAGGCGGTGCTGGCCGATCCGGCCGAGGTCCGCGCCAACCGCAGCACCCTGACCTACTCGGCGCGCGAGCTGGTGCAGGCCGCGGCCGCCGATGCCGGCGAACGGGCCACGCTGTCCAACGCGCTGACCGGCGCGCTGGACAAGGTCTATGCCGACAGCAGCCTGCCGATCAGCGACCGCCTGGATACCGCGTACGCCGACATCCAGCTGGCGCGACTGGCGCAGGGCCAGCCGGCCGACACCGGCGACGCGCCGCATCCGCCGCTGCCGGCCGCGGTGGTCGCCAAGGTGCAACAGCGCGTGCAGTGGGCCGAACAGGCGGCCAAGACCGACTACGAACGCCAGTCCACGATCAGCAATGCCGCCGGCCTGCTCGACGACGCCGGCGACAGCGCCGGCGCCGAACAGCTGCTGCTGGCAGAGCTGGGGCGCAGCAAGACGCCGTACTACTACATGCCGGAACTGGCCGGCCTGGCCGAGGCGCGCGGCGACAAGCAGACCGCGCTGTACTGGCTGAAGAAGGCCTACGAGAGCGCCGAAGGCCCCGCCACCCGGGTGCAGTGGGGCGTGCTCTATGTCGACGGCCTGATCCGGCTGCAGCCGGACAACGCGGCCGCGATCGAGGCCGCCGCCGGCCAGGTCATCGGCGAACTGGCCGGGCAGCCCGGCGGCTACCACCAGCGCACCAGGCAGCGCTTCGACACCCTGGCCAAGGCCCTGCAAGGCTGGAGCAAGGGCCATGGCGGCAGCGCGGTGCTCGCACGCCTGCAGCACAAGATGCAGCAAAGCTGCGGCAGCCAGGACCGCGACAGCTGCCAGCACTGGCTGAGCTGAGCGCCCAGGTCATCGCGGCATGCGCCCGTGCTGGCGCACGCGCCTGCCAGTCAATGCGCGCCGCGCCGGGCGCCATCGAACGAAGGCATCGCATCATCCATCGGAGCCGCTCCGGCCCAAACCGGCTGCGGCGCCCGCCGCGGTCGATCGGCGCGGCTCAGTCGGCGGCAGCGTCCGGCCACAGCGTCGCCACCACCTTCAGCCTGACCCGCGGCGGGCCGAGCGTGGAGGCCACGCGCCAGCCGTCCGGCGCGGGCTGCCGCTGCAGCGCATAGCGCACCCGTTCGCTGCCGCCGTGCGGGTGAGGCATCAGTTGCCATGCCGCCGGCAGGGCCAGCGTGTCGGCGTATTCGAACAACACCACGACCTCGCAACGCGCGGGGTCGTCGCAGCGCACCGCGCCGCGCTGCCAGCCGCGCACCGCATGCAGCACGTCCCAGCCCGGTTCGTCGTAGCCGCGCGGCGCCACGATGTAGCGCGCGAACGGCCAGGCCTGCAGCCGCCCGCCGTCCAGTTCGAAGGCCAGGTAGGCGTCGATCGCCTGTTCCGGCGTGTCCCATGCCAACGCCGGCAACGGCAGCGCCGCCAGCGTCAGCGCCAGCAGCGCGGTGTGGCGCAGCCGGCTCACGCGCCGGTCGGCATCGGCATCGGCAGTGCCGGCAGCAGCCAGTGATCGACCAGCAGGAACGCGAACAGCGCCATCAGGTAGACGATCGAATAGCCGAACATGCGCATCGAGAACATCTCGTCCGGCGGGTCGAGCATGCGCCAGGCGTACCAGACGAACACCGCGTTCAGCACCAGCGCGCCGCCGAGGTAGAACACACCGCTCATGCCCACCGCCGCCGGCAGCAGCGTCGCCACCACCAGCAGCAGCGTGTACACCAGGATCTGCTTGCGCGTATGCGCCACGCCGTGGGTGACCGGCAGCATCGGCACCGACGCCTTGGCGTAGTCGGCGCGGCGGAAGATCGCCAGCGCCCAGAAGTGCGGCGGCGTCCACACGAAGATGATCAGCACCAGCAGCGAGGCGTAGGCCCAGTCCCACTGGCCCTGCATGCCGGTGATCGCGGCCCAGCCCAGCAGCGGCGGCGCCGCGCCGGCCAGGCCGCCGATGACGATGTTCTGCGGCGTGGTGCGCTTGAGGAACACGGTGTAGATCACCGCATAGCCGATCAGCGAGGCGAAGGTCAGCACCGCGGTGATGGTGTTGACCCAGATCACCAGGATCGCCATCGACAACGCGGTCAGCGCCGTGGCGAACAGCAGCACCTGCCACGGCAGCACCTTGCCCACCACCAGCGGCCGCCACGAGGTGCGCGCCATCTGCGCGTCGATGCGCGCGTCCAGCAACTGGTTGATCGCCGCCGCGGCCGATGCCGCCAGCCAGATGCCGAAGAAGCCGATCAAGCCGGTGCGCACCTGCGCCCAGGTCGGCACGCCGGGAACCGCCAGGCACATGCCGACCAGTGCGGTGAACACGATCAGCGCCACCACCTTGGGCTTGGTCAGGTCCCAGTAGTCGCGCCAGTGGATGCCCTTCGCGCTCATTGCGGCGCCCGCAGCCGCGCCAGCAGCGACACCAGCACGAACAGCAGCGCCACCGCGCCGGCGTTGTGCAGCACCGCCACCGGCAGCGGCAGCGCCAGCTTGACGTTGAGGATGCCCAGGCTGACCTGCGCCACCAGCAGCAGCGCCAGCGCCGCCGCCCAGCCGCGCATGCCCGGCGAGCGGCTCAGCCGCCAGCCCAGCCACAGCAGGTAGGCCGCCACCAGCAGCGCCATCATCCGATGCGCCATCTGGATCGCGATGCGCGCCGCGCCGTCGAGCACGCCACCTTCGTAGTCCACGCCGATGCCGCGCCACAGGGTGAAGCCTTCGCGGAAATCGTGCGGCGGCCACCACTGGCTGACGCAGCGCGGGAAGTTGTCGGCCGACCAGCTGCCGCCGCCGCAGGCCAACGCCGCGTAGTTGGCGCTGACCCAGCCGCCGAGCGCGATCTGCAGCGCCAGCAGCGCCACGCCCAGGCGCAGCAGCCACTTCAGCCGCGACGCGTCGGCCAGGGTGATCGGCAGGTGGGTGGCGCGCCAGGCCATCCACACCAGCAGCGAGAACATCAGCAGGCCGCCGAGCAGATGCCCCATCACCACGATCGGCTTGAGCAGCAGGGTCACCGTCCACATGCCGAGCAGCGCCTGGAAGATCACCACCGCCAGGGTCAGCACCGCCGCGCGCGCCAGGTCGCTGTTGGACCAGCGCAGCGCCGCCAGCAGCAGGATCGCTTCGCCGGCAGCGGCCAGCGCCATCGCCAGCGATGGCCAGCCGGACATGTACAGCGGGATCGACAACGCCACCAGCACCGCGGCGCCGACGATCTGGGCGATGCCCAGGCGCCGCCGGCGCGCAGCCAGCAGCGACAGCACCAGCACTTCCACGCCCAGCGCCCCGGCCAGGAAGCGGTGCACCTGCTCGCGCCAGGCCTTGTGCGTCTCCAGCGGGCGGATCTTGCTGGCCGCGTGCGCGTTGGCCTCGTCGCTGGTCTGTGGCCAGGTCACCCGGCCATAGCAGGTCGGCCAGTCCGGGCAGCTCATGCCCGCATCGGACAGGCGCACGAACGAACCGAACATGATCGTGCTGGCGGTGAACAGCGCCGCCAGCCAGGCCATGCGGTGGAAGTGCCGAAACAGCGCCGGTGGCGCGAACAGGTTCATAGAGGGACGGCTCACAGGAGTTTCAGCAGCTTCGCCAGGTCCGCGCGCAGCCCGGCCGGGTCGAAGCCCGGCGCGTAGCGCAGCACCACGAAGCCGTTCGGATCGATCACGTAGACCGGCACCCCGGCGGCGTCGTGCACGCGCGGCAGGCCGTCCAGCAACGCCGCGTCGGCACGCAGCACGCGCACCTGCGGCAGCGCGCGCACCGCCGGCGGCGGCGTGCCGATCCACAGAATCTGCACGTGGTCGGCGTCGTGGCCGAACAGCTGCCAGACCTTGTCCAGGTCGCGCGCCAGCGCCTCGCAGGCGGTAGTGCAGTCGCGCGGCGGGGCCAGCGCGATGCGCCACAGCCGCTGCTGCGGCTGCCAGGCGTAGACGCTGCCGTCGTCGAGCCGCGGTTGCAGCGCGCGCAGGTCAGCCGGCGGCTTCAGCAACTCGCCGTGGTTGCGGCTGCCGGGCGGTTGCCAGCCAGAAAAACGCAGCGCGCCGGCGACCAGCATCGAGCCGAAGAACAGGGCGAACAGCGCGATCAACGTCCAGCGGCCGCGCGTGGTCGCCTGGCGTGGAGCCGAGGGGGAAGCATTCATGCCGGGGATTTTCTCATGCGCGCGCGCTCAGCGCCCGCCCCGCCCCTTGCGCGCACGCCAGCTGAGCAGGCCCGCGGTGATCAGCACGGCCAGCGCCAGGCCGAACCATTGCACCGCGTAACCCAAGTGGCGCTCGGGCGGCAGCGTGTTCGGCAGCATGTCCAGGTCGCGCGGATAGCCAAGCGGCAGAGCCGGATCCAGGCGCAGCACCTGCGACAAAATGTCGCGGCGGCCGAGCGCCTGGCCGATCGCCGCCGGCTCGATGCGCATCGCCAGCCACAGCTGCGGCGCCGGCGCGGCGACCAGCGCCGGCCCCAGGGTCAGCCCGTGCGAAGGCGCCGGCCCGAGCAGGCCGACCAGCGTGTAGCGCCCTTGCAATGGCACCGGCCTGGGCAATGCGCGGTCGGCCGGCAGTGGCAGCCACCCCAGTTCGACCAGCAGCGGCGCCGATGCGTCATCGGCCAGGAACGGCTGATAGACCTTGACCCCGCTGCGGCCTTCGCGCAGCTGGTTGTCGAGCAGGATCTGCCCGGGCAGGAAACGGCCGGCGCCGTGCACCCAGGCCAGTTGCGTCGGCGACGCCGTGCGCAGCGCAGCGGACAACGCCTGCGGACGGTCGCGGATGTGCGCGGCCTGCGCGAGCAAGGCCTGTTTCTCGTGCATGCGCAGCAATTGCCAGCGGCCCAGCGCGCAGAATCCCAGCGCCACCGCCAGCGCAATGCTCCAGCCCAGCCACAGCGGCATGCGCGCGCGCGTGGCGACGCGCGAAGACGCGGCGAGGGTCATAATGCGGCGATACCGTGCACCGAGACGCCCATGAACGACTCGCTGAAAACCCTGCTGATCGTCGCGTTCCTGCTGGTCATTCTGTGGAACCTCGGCGCCGGCCTGTACTACCTGTTGGTGGACCGCGGCCAGAGCAAGCGCACGGTGAACGCACTGACCTGGCGCATCGGCCTATCGGTGTGCCTGATCCTGTTGGTGATCCTGGGCATCTACACCGGCGTGATCAAGCCGCACGGGCTAGGTCGCTGAGAAGCCGGGAATGGAGAATCGGGAATAGGGAATAGGGAATAGGGAATCGCAACAGCAGCGCCCTGCTTTGCCGAATCCCCAATCCCGAATCCCTAATCCCAGCCGTCAAAGTACATAGACGAACAGGAACAACGCCAGCCACACCACGTCGACGAAGTGCCAGTACCACGCCGCCGCTTCGAAGGCGAAGTGGTTGTCGCGGCTGAAATGTCCGCGCGCCGAGCGCAGCCACATCACCAGCAGCATGACCGTGCCCAGCAGCACGTGCACGCCGTGGAAGCCGGTGAGCATGAAGAAGGTCGAGCCGTAGATGCCCGAGCCCAAGGTCAGGTTGAGCTCCTTGTAGGCGTGGATGTATTCCTCGGCCTGGAAGTACAGGAAGGCGCAGCCCAGCAGCACGGTCAGTCCCTGGAACACCAGCAGGCGCGTGCGATGGCCGGCTTTCAGCGCGTGATGGGCGATGGTCAGGGTCACGCCGGAGCTGAGCAGGATCAGCGTGTTGATCAGCGGCAGGCCCCACGCCGGGATGGTCTGGAACTGGCCGCCGATCGCGCCCGGGCCGTTGGTCGGCCAGGCCGCCGAATAGCCGTCCCACAGCAGCGCATTGGTCATCACCCCGTCGCCGGCGCCACCCAGCCACGGCAGGATGAAAGTACGGGTGTAGAACAGCGCGCCGAAGAACGCGCCGAAGAACATCACTTCGGAAAAAATGAACCAGACCATCCCCATGCGGAACGACACGTCGACCTGGCGGTTGTAATGGCCGGCGATCGATTCGCGGATCACGTCGCCGAACCACATGAACAAGGTCGCCACCAGCATCGCGATGCCGGTGAAGAAGGTCCACTTGCCCCAGTCCGCGTCGTTGAGCCAACTGGCCACGCCGATCATGGTCACGAACATCGCGATCGAGCCGATGAACGGCCAGCGGCTCTGGCTGGGCACGTAATAGGCAGTGGCGTCGGTGCTGGGCTGGGCCATGGCGGGCGTTCCGGGTGAGGTCAAGGGGCCGCGCGCACGGAACCGGCCAGTTTCGGCGATCCCAGTTCCGCGCTCAGCGCATCGTTCTTGTAGAAGGTGTACGACAGGGTGATGGTGGTGACGTCGCCGGGCAGGTTCGGGTCGACGATGAAGCGCACCGGCATGTCGCGCTTCTCGCCGGCCTGCAGGGTCTGCGCGGTGAAGCAGAAGCACTCGGTCTTGGTGAAGTAGCCGGAGGCCCGCGCCGGCGCCACCGACGGTACCGCGCTGCCGACGATGGCGCGTTCGCCGTCGTTGCGCGCGTAGTACAACGCCTCGTTGAGTTCGCCGGGCACCACCTGCATGGTCAGCTGCTCGGGATGGAACGACCACGGCAGCTTGGAATTCACTCCGCCATCGAACTCGACCTTGACCGTGCGCTTGCCGAGCAGCGGCTTGCCCGCCTGCGGGCCTTCGCCCGGGCCGCGCTCCAGACGCACGCCGAACACTTTTTCGCAGGCGATGCGGTACAGCGGCACCAGCGAGAAGGTCAGCACGAACACCGCCAGCGCCACGCCGACCAGCTTGAAAAGCCCGGCGCTGCTGTGCACGCGCGGCGCCGGCGCGCTCATCGGCCGATCACCCCGGACAGGATGAAGCCGGCATAGATCAGCACCGCGACCGCACCCACCACCAGCGCGGTACGCGCGGCGCGCTTGCGGCGCAGGGCCATTTCGTCGAGCGGCGTCTGCGTGGTCATCAGTGGCTGATGTCGTCGTGGGCCAGGTCGCCGGGCTTGAGCACCGGCGGGAAGGTGAAGGTGTGCGCCGGCGCCGGCGACGGCACGGTCCATTCCAGGCCGCGCGCGCCTTCCCAGGCCCGCGCCTCGGCGCGCGCGCCGTTGCGCAGCGACGCCAGCAGGATGCCGGCCATCAGGAACGGGGTGACGAACATGCCGAACGCGCCGATCGAGCTGACCAGGTTCCAGTCGGCGAACACCACGTTGTAGTCGGGAATGCGCCGCGGCATGCCGGCCAGGCCGAGGAAGTGCTGCGGGAAGAACAGCAGGTTGACGAACAGCATCGTCCACCAGAAATGGAACTTGCCCCAGGCCTCGCTGTACATGCGCCCGGTCCACTTCGGCCACCAGTAGTAGACCGCGGCGATCAGCCCGAATACCGCGCCGGTGACCAGCACGTAGTGGAAGTGCGCGACCACGAAATAGGTGTCGTGGTACTGGAAGTCGGCCGGCACGATCGCCAGCATCAGCCCGGAGAAGCCGCCGATGGTGAACAGGATGACGAACGACACCGCCCACAGCATCGGCGCCTCGAAGGTCAGCGAGCCCTGCCACATGGTGCTGACCCAGTTGAACACCTTCACCCCGGTGGGGATGGAGATCAGCATGGTGGCGAACATGAAGTAGATCTCGCCGCCCAGCGGCATGCCCACGGTGAACATGTGGTGCGCCCAGACGATGAAGCTCAGGAACGCGATCGCGGCGATCGCGTACACCATCGCCTGGTAGCCGAACAGCGGCTTGCGGCTGAAGGTCGGGATGATCTCGCTGACCACGCCGAACGCCGGCAGAATCATGATGTAGACCTCCGGGTGCCCGAAGAACCAGAAGATGTGCTGGTACATCACCGGATCGCCGCCGCCGGCCGCATTGAAGAAGCTGGTGCCGAAGAACTTGTCGGTCAGCAGCATGGTCACCGCGCCGGCCAGCACCGGCATCACCGCGATCAGCAGGAACGCGGTGATCAGCCAGGCCCAGCAGAAGATCGGCATCTTCAGCAGGTCGATGCCGGGCGCGCGCATGTTCAGCACGGTGGCGATGATGTTGATCGCGCCCATGATCGAACTGATGCCGGCGACGTGGATCGCGAACACGCTGAAGGCGACGTTGTAGCCGCCCTGCAGCGACAGCGGCGGGTACAGGGTCCAGCCGCCGGCCGGCGCGCCGCCGGGCAGGAAGAAGGTCAGCAGCAGCAGGGTGAAGGCCACCGGCAGCAGCCAGAACGACCAGTTGTTCATGCGCGGCAGGGCCATGTCCGGCGCGCCGATCTGCAGCGGGATCATCCAGTTGGCCAGGCCGACGAAGGCCGGCATCACCCCGCCGAAGATCATCACCAGCGCGTGCACGGTGGTCATCTGGTTGAAGAATTCGGGCTTGACGAACTGCAGCCCCGGTTGCGCCAGCTCCGCACGGATCACCACGCTCATCGCCGCGCCGACGATGAACATCGTGAAGCTGAAAAGCAGGTACAGCGTGCCGATGTCCTTGTGGTTGGTGGAGAACAACCACCGTTCCACGAAGCTCTGCTGATGCCCGTGCTCGTCGTGGTGATCGACTGCGGAATGGGCCATGGCGGCTACCTCAAAAAAGAATGCAGGAGATCAGGCGGCTTGCACGGTCAGGTGCGAGCCGGAACGAAGACGGAGCAGCAAGGCCTGCGGCGGCGCGGCCGGCGCGGTGGCCTCGGGTGCGGGCGCATCCGGAGCCGCCGGCGCGGCGGGCGCCTCGGCAGGTGCGGCAGCCGGCGCGGCCGGGGCCGCCGCCGGTGCCGGCTTGCGCGCCGCCAGCCACTTCTGGAAGTCCTGCTTGGACACCGCCTCGACCACGATCGGCATGAAGCCGTGGTCCTTGCCGCACAGTTCCGCGCATTGGCCGCGGTACACGCCGGGGGTGTCGATATCGGTCCAGGCTTCGTTGATGATCCCGGGGATGGCGTCCTGCTTCCAGCCCAGCGCCGGCACCCACCAGGCGTGGATCACGTCGTCGGAGGTGATCACGAAGCGCACCTTGGTGTTCACCGGCAGCACCAGCCGGTTGTCCACGTCGAGCAGGTAGTGCGGATTGCTCTCCAGGCTCGGCACCTGGCCGCTCTGGCGCATGCGGTCGGAGTCGCGTGCCAGGCGGCTGGTGAAGGAGACGTTCTCGCCCAGGTATTCGTAGCGCCACATCCACTGGTAGCCGGTGACCTTGACGGTCAGCTCGGCGTCGCGGGTGTCGTACATGGCGATCAGCTTGGCCGTGGCCGGCCACGCCATCGCGATCAGGATCAGCACCGGGATCACCGTCCAGATCACCTCGGCCTTGGTGTTGTGGCTGAACTGCGCCGCGACCGCGCCCTTGGACTTGCGGAACTTGAACATCGCATAGCCCATCGCGCCGAACACCAGCACGCCGATGGCCGCGCAGATCCACAGCGACAGCATGTTCGAATCGTAGGCGTTGCGCGCGCTCTGGGTGACGCCGCGGCCCATGTTCAACTGCCAGGGTTTCGGATCGGCCGATTGTGCCCACGCCATGGGTGCGGCCAGCGCCGCCGCCAATGCCATCCCGCCCCTGACCGCCTGTTGCTTCCACATGCCGCATTGCTTCATTGCCTAGACCCCTTGGAGCGTCATCGGTTGCGGCCGGTCGCGGCCGCCAGCAAGCCTTCCAGGGTCTGTGCCAGCTCGCGGCGCTCGCCCGGGCCGAGAAACTCGCCGACCCGGACCTGCTTGCCGCTGCACGCCAGCACCACCCTGTCGTCGCCTTCGATCCGCAACCGCACCCAATGCGGGTGGGCGCGGAACGCCGGCGTTCCTGCATTCGTGCGGGTCACTTCCACGCAGCCCGGACCCACCCGGATGTCCTCTTCGCGATCGCCGCTGCGCCATGACCAGCGCAGCGCGAGCGCCACCACGATGCTGTGCAGCAAGGCGAACGCCGGCGCGAACACGTTGCCGGCCAACCACCCCAGCACCGCCACCGCCCACATCGCCCCGGCCAGCGCCGCGAACAACATCACGAATTGCCGGGCACTGAGCGCCCGCGGCGGCCGCAGCCGCAGCTGCGTACCCGCTCCCTCCGCAGAAAACGGACACATTTCGATCATGTCGAACCGCGCTTCCGAGCCGCCGCGCTGTCCCAGCCGCGAGCAACGATTCGATGGTAGCCCCGGGCCTGCGCGCCGGCAAGCGCGCGTTCATCATAAAAAATGCTGCGTTGCAACCAAATTCTCTCCGCAGACGTTCAGCCATCGACGTCCGGCGCGGACAACGGAGCGCCGCGCCGACGCGCTGCGCGAGCGGGCGCTGGCATAAAATGCGCGCATCTTCCCTGGTCCTCCCTGCATGAACGCTCTGTCTGGCGCCGGTTCCGCACCGGCGATGCCGTCCGCGTCTCCCTCGCCGTTGCTTGCCCCCGAACTGCTCCCCGCCTCCCACGCACTGCGCGCCGCGATCACCGCCGCGTGGCTGAAGGACGAGGCCGACCACGTGCGCGAACTGCTCGAGCAGGCGCGCCTGCCCGCCGCCGACCAGGCCAAGGTGCAGGCGCTGGCCGCCGACCTGGTCACCCGGGTGCGCGCCCGTGCCCAGAACCAGGGCGCGATCGAGGCCTTCATGCGCCAGTACGACCTGGGCAGCGAGGAAGGCGTGCTGCTGATGTGCGTGGCCGAGGCACTGCTGCGCATCCCCGACCAGGAAACCGCCGACAAGCTGATCCGCGACAAGCTCGGCGACGCGGACTGGAAGAAGCACATGGGCGAAAGCGACTCGGTGCTGGTCAACGCCTCCACCTGGGGGCTGATGCTCACCGGCAAGCTGGTGCAGATCAACGACCTGACCCGCGCCGACGTGGCCGGCGCATTCAAGCGCCTGATCGGCCGCGTCGGCGAGCCGGTGATCCGCCTGGCGGTGCGCCAGGCGATGAAGATCATGGGCCACCAGTTCGTGATGGGCCGGACCATCGGCGAGGCGCTGTCGCGCTCCAAGAAGGGCGACAACGCGCACTACCGCTACTCGTTCGACATGCTCGGCGAAGGCGCGCTGACCATGAAGGACGCGCACCGCTACCTCGACGCCTACCGCCAGGCGATCCACGCGATCGGGCGCAGCGGTCCCAACGGCTCGTACCAGGGCAGCGACGTGTTCGCCGCGCCCAGCATCTCGATCAAGCTGTCCGCGCTGTACCCGCGCTACGAACACGCCAAGCGTGCGCGGGTGATGGCCGAGCTGGTGCCGGGCGTGCTGGAGCTGGCGCAGCTGGCCCGGTCCTACGGCATCGGCTACACGGTGGACGCCGAAGAGGCCGACCGCCTGGAGCTGTCGCTGGACATCATCGAAGCCACCTTCTCCGATCCGTCGCTGGACGGCTGGGAAGGCTACGGCCTGGCGGTGCAGGCGTACCAGAAGCGCACTCCGTACACGATCGACTTCCTCGCCGACCTGGCGCGCCGCGTCGGCCGCCGCATCCCGGTGCGCCTGGTCAAGGGCGCGTACTGGGACGCGGAGATCAAGCGCGCGCAGGTCGAAGGCCATCCGGGCTACCCGGTGTTCACCCGCAAGCAGAACACCGACGTGTCCTACCTGGCCTGCGCCAAGCGCATGTTCGCGCACAGCGACGCGCTGTACCCGATGTTCGCCACCCACAACGCGCAGACCATCGCCGCGGTGCGCGCCATCGCCGGCGGCAAGGACTACGAACACCAGAAGCTGCACGGCATGGGCGACGACCTGTACGCCGAGGTGATCCCCGCCGACCGCCTGGGCGTGCCGTGCCGCGTGTACGCGCCGGTCGGCTCGCACGAGGACCTGTTGCCGTACCTGGTGCGGCGCCTGCTCGAGAACGGCGCCAACTCCAGCTTCGTCAACCGCATCACCGACGAGGACGTGGCCATCGAGGACTTGATCCGCGATCCGGTCGAGGCCGTGTCCGCATTCGCCTCCATCCCGCATCCGAAGATTCCGCTGCCGGCCGACCTGCTGCGCAGCCAGAACCACAACAGGAAAAATTCCATGGGCGCCAACCTCGCCAACGACAACGACCTGCGCGCGCTGGCCGACCAGCTCAACGCCGCGATCAAGCCCTGGCAGGCCGCGCCGCTGGTGCCAGGCGCGCCGAACGCCAGCGCACCGCTGGACGTGACCAACCCCGCCGACCGCCGCCAGGTGGTGGGCCGCTGGCAACCGGCCGACGCCGCCACCGTGGAAAAGGCGCTGGCCAACGCGGTGGCCGCGCAGCCGGGCTGGAACCGCACCCCGGCCGCCAGCCGCGCCACCATCCTCGAGCACGCCGCCGACCTGCTGGAAGCGCGCATGCCCGAGTTCATCGCGCTGTGCGTCAAGGAAGCCGGCAAGACCCTGCCCGACGGCGTCGCCGAAGTGCGCGAAGCGGTGGATTTCCTGCGCTACTACGCCGGCCAGGCGCGCGCCCAGTTCGGCGCGCCCGAGCGCCTGCCCGGGCCGACCGGCGAGTCCAACGAACTGCAGCTGCACGGCCGCGGCGTGTTCGTGTGCATCAGCCCGTGGAATTTCCCGCTGGCGATCTTCCTCGGCCAGGTCGCCGCGGCGCTGGCCGCCGGCAACGCCGTCATCGCCAAGCCGGCCGAGCAGACCAACCTGGTCGGCCATGCCGCGGTGAAGCTGCTGCACGACGCCGGCGTGCCGGAGGCGGCGGTGCAGTTCCTGCCCGGCGACGGCGCCACCGTCGGCGCCGCGCTGACCCGCGATCCGCGCGTGGCCGGCGTCGCCTTCACCGGCTCCACCGAGACCGCGCGCGCGATCAACCGCGCGCTGGCCGCGCGCGACGCCGCGATCGGCGTGCTGATCGCCGAGACCGGCGGCCAGAACGCGTTCATCGCCGACTCCTCGTCGCTGCCCGAAGCAGTGGTCAAGGACGCGATCTCCAGCGCCTTCATCTCCGCCGGCCAGCGCTGCTCGGCCGCGCGCGTGCTGTTCGTGCAGGACGACATCGCCGACAAGGTGATGACCATGCTCGCCGGCGCGATGGCCGAACTGAAGATCGGCGACCCGGGCCTGCTGTCCACCGACGTCGGTCCGGTGATCGACGCCGACGCGCTGCAACTCCTCACCGACCACGCCGCGCGCATGGACCGCGAAGCGCGCCTGATCGCGGTGGCCGCCAGCGACGACGGCACCGCCCACGGCAGCTTCTTCGCCCCGCGCGCCTACGAACTGCAGTCGCTGGCGCAGCTGCAGCGCGAGATCTTCGGCCCGGTGCTGCACGTGATCCGCTGGAAGGCCGACCAGCTCGACGCGGTGATCGAGCAGATCAACGCCACCGGCTTCGGCCTGACCCTGGGCGTGCATTCGCGCATCGACGAGACCATCGAGCGCATCGCCGCACGCGTGCAGGTCGGCAACGTCTACGTCAACCGCAACCAGATCGGCGCGGTGGTCGGCGTGCAGCCGTTCGGCGGCCAGGGCCTGTCCGGCACCGGCCCCAAGGCCGGCGGCCCGCACTACCTGCTGCGCTTCGCCACCGAGAAGGTGGTGACGGTCAACACCACCGCGGCCGGCGGCAATGCGTCGTTGCTGACCTTGGGCGACTGATCGGCGCAAGGGTTCCCCACAGCACTTCTGTAGGAGCGGCTTCAGCCGCGACAGGCACTCTCCGGTGAGGCCATGTCGCGGCTGAAGCCGCTCCTAAAAAAATCACACAAGAACTCGGCACATGCGGCGACGGATCCATCTCCGTCGCCGCGCACGCATGCCGATCAGCCATGCCAATGCATCGGCCCCTGGCACAGGCACTGGCCGTCGTCGCTGAGATGCCCGAACAGGCCTTCCAGCAAGTCGTGCGACGGCGTCCATTCGCCGATCGCCGGATGGATCAGCATCGCCTTGCGCGCCGTCAGGCGGCTGCCCGACAGCACCGCCTCGATCGCGGCACGCTCATAGGCCTTCACCGCACGGATCAGGCCGTGCACCGCATCCGGCAGCGGCGCGGTCGGGCACGGCACGATGCGGTCGCGGTCGATGTGCGAGGAAATCTCCACGATGTCGTCGTCGGGCAGATCGGCGATCGCGCCCTGGTTGCGCACGTTGACCACGATCTTGGCCGGCACCGCGCCGGTCAGCGCGCTCATCACGTCGATGGCGATGCGGTGATAGCCGGTGCTGACCCGGAACGGATCGGCCTGCAGGCTGACCCCGGCATCGAACGCCGAACCGCCTTCGGCCTCCAGCTTCATGTACGAGCCCGAACGCTGATTCAGATACGCCGCATACGCCTGCACCGCGCCGTGGCCGTCGCCGGCCTGCAGGCGGCTGCCGAGCGTGGCGATCAAGGCGTGGTTCAAGGTCTCGATCTCGGCACCGCGGCTGCCGCCCTGGGTGCGCTGGTTGGCCAGCGCGCGGCGCCGCTCGTAGTAGAAGAACAGGTATTCGGTCGGGATCAGCCGCAACTCGCGGATCATGTCGAAATCGAACAGCGGTGCCAGGTACAGCTGGCGCAGCAGCGCGTCGTCCTGCAGCAGCCGGTCGATGACTTCCTCGCCGTGCAGGCGCACGCCGCGCACCCAGCCCAGATGGTTGAGGCCGACGTAATCGCATTCCACCGCGGCGTGGTGCGCGCCCAGCGCATGCGCGATGTTATGGAACAATTCGGTCGGGGTATCGCAGATGCCGACGATCTTGGCGCGGGTATGCGTGGTCACGGCCTGGGTGATCAACCCGGCCGGATTGGTGAAGTTGACCAGCCACGCGTCCGGGCTCAAGCGTTCCACCAACCGCGCCTGCGCGATCGACACCGGCACCGTGCGCAAGGCCATGGCCACGCCGGCCGGGCCGGTGGTCTCCTGCCCCGGATAGCCCTGATCGATGCTCACCCGCTCGTCGGCGGCACGCTGCGCGATGCCGCCGATGCGGATGCTGTTGAGCACGAAGTCCGCGCCTTCGATCGCATCCTCCAGCGAATCGGCGGCGCGCAAGCGCAAGTCGCCGCCGAACTCGGTCACCACCGCGCGGCCCATCGCCACCATCAGCTGCACGCGCTCCGGATCCGGGTCGTACAGCACCATCTCCTCCACGCCCAGTGCCGCGGCCGCCTCGTTGACCCCATACACGACCAGTGGCGAGCGCACCCCGCCGCCGCCGATCAAGGCGATCTTACGATTCGTTGCTGTCATTGAAGTTCCTCAGTTGGTCGAAATCGGGGAGGCCGTCCAGCGCGCCGAGCGCGGCGCAGCAGGACGCGCCGCAGAAGCAGGCGCGGCGCAGGCAGTCGTCGAGTCCTGCGCCGTCGAGTAGCGCATCGATGAAGCCCGCATCGAAGGCGTCGCCGGCGCCGGTGGTGTCGCGCACCTGCACCGCGGGCGCGGCCACGCGGCGCGCGCCGGCCGCGTCGACCGCCATCGCGCCGGCGCCGCCGAGCTTGATCGCCGCATGCCGCAGCCCCAGCGACGCGGCCCACTGGCGGCACGCCTCGGCGCCGTCGCCGCAGCCGAGCAGCGCGGCCTCTTTCTGGTTCGGCAGGAAATAGTCCACCTCGCGGCAGGTGGCGAGATTGTGCGACGCGGCCAGCCAGTCCGGGCTGAAGCCCACGTCCAACGAGGTCGTGCAGCCGGCCGCAGCCAGCGCCGGCAGCAGCGTCTGCGCCAGCGCGCGCGGCAGCGGCATCGCGAAATGCACGTGGCGCGCCGCGCACAGTTCGTCCAGCACCTCGGCGCGCGCGAGCAGCGCATCGAGCTGGGCGTTGGCGCCCAGGTAGGTGAAGAACGCGCGGTCGTCGGGCATCGACACGCTGACCGTGATCCCGGTGCCGGCCGGGTCGCTGCGCAAGCCGTCGCTGCGCACCTGGAACTGGCCCAGGCGCTGCGCGAACCAGGGCCGGTCGCTCTCGCCGATCAGGCCGATCAGCCGCGTGCTGCGCCCCAGCCGCGCCAGCCCGCAGGCGGTGTTGACCGTGCCGCCGCCGAGCTCGCGCAGATAGGCGCTGGCCAGGGCTTCCTCGCCCGGCTGCGGCCAGCGCTGGAAACCGCTGAGGATGTGATCGGCATAGATCTCGCCGACCACGGCGACGTCGCACGCGCTCATCGCGCTGTCCAAGGCCATGTGCCCTGCCTCCTGGCTTGCATCAAGAACAACGCCGTGCCCACCCCAAGCGCCACCACCGCCGCGAGCAGGTGGCGGCCCTGGCTGGTGGCCAGGATGTACAGCCAGCCGGCCACGCTCACCCACAGCGGCCACGGATACAACGGCATCGAGAACGCATCGGGCGGACGCTGCGCTTGCCGCCGCAGCAACACCACCGCCAGGCACTGCGCCATGAACTGGAACATGATCTGGATGACCATCAGCGTGGCGATCAAATCGTCCAGCGACAGCAGGCAGGCCAGCGCCGAGGTCGCGCCGACGAACAGCAGCGACACGGTCGGGAAACGGCCGCGCGGATGCAGCCGCGCGAACACCCGGAAGAACTGCCCCTCGGCCGCCGCCGCGTACGGCACCCGCGAATAGCCCAGCAATACCACCAGCGCCGAGCCCCAGCTGGCCAGCATGATCAGTGCGACCGCGATGGTGCTGCCGACATGCCCGTAGATCGCCTGCATGAAATCTGCCACCACCGCCTTGGACTGCGCCGCCTGCTGCCACGGCAGCACGCCGAGGATGGCCACGTTCAAGCCCAGGTACAGCGCCGCCACGATCGGGATCGAACACAGCACCGCCAGCGGGATATTGCGCCGCGGCTGGCGGATCTCGCCGCCGAGCATGCACACGTTGTTGTAGCCGCCGTAGTCGTACACCGCGATCAGCGCCACCGCGCCGAAGCCGAGCCAGAAGCCGTGCGGCGAGACCGCACCGGCATGCAGGAAACGCTGCGCGATCGCCATGTCGAAATGCAGCAGGCCGCTGGCCACGATCCACACCACCGCCGCCACCACCGCGGCGGTGACCAGCAGCGACAGCACCTGCACCGAGCGCACTTCGCGATACAGCAGGGCGGTGTTGAACAGGCACAGCGCCGCGGCGATCGCGGTCAGCTGCCATGGCGCCAGGCCCGGCGCCAGAAACGCCAGGTATTGGGTGAAGCCGACCGCCGCCGCGCCGATCGACAACGGCGCAGTCAGCAGCGTCTGCCACAGGTACAGAAAACCGAACAGGCTGCCCAGGCCGTCGCGGCCATAGGCCTCGCGCAGGTAGTGGTACGGCCCGCCGGATTTGGGAATCGCCGAGCCCAGTTCGGCCCAGACCAGGCCGTCGCACAGACACAGCAGCGCGCCGGCCACCCAGCCCAGCAGCACCATCGGTCCGGCCAGCGCCGACAACGCCAGCGGGATGGTGATGAACGGGCCGATGCCGACCATGTTCAGCAGGTTCGCGGACAGCCCGCCCCAGAATCCGATCGCGCGCGGCGGCGCGTGCCCGGCATCGTGGCGCGCAGAGGCATCGGGCGTGGTCAGCAGCATGCGGACTCCCTTGTCGCCGGCGCGACGCAATGGGTGGGATGGAGACGGTCGGTGTGTATGCGGCGCAGGCTCATGCGTGTGCTCCTTGCAGCGAGTCCGCACAATGGATCGCGGCGGCGCGGGTGCGGTGCAGATCGAACACCAGCACCTCGTTGCGGCCTGGCCGCAGCCACGACCCAGGGCAGTACAGGCCTTGCTGCGGCCCGATGCGCCAGTAGCGGCCGAGCAACTGGCCGTTGACCCACAGATAACCCTTGTCCCACTCGCGCATGTCCAGGTAAACATCGCCGTTCGACTCGACCACGATCTCCGCACGGAAGAACAGCCCCGGCCGCGAGGACGCAGCTCGCAGCGGCTGCAGCGCCTGGATCCACGCGTCGTCCAGCGCGATCGGATACGCCTGCCAATCCTGCAGCGGCGCGCCTTGCAACTGCACCTCGCCGAGCAGCCCCTTGGCATCGCCCAGCGCGGGGCCGAAGTTCACGTGGCCGAAGCTGTCGACCAGGATCTCCAGCGTGCGCTGCGCCTGCTGCGCCCGTGGCAGCGCCAGCTGCGGCGACGACTGCAACGTGCGATGCCGCACCCGCGACACGCGCCCCGCTTCCTCGCCATCTACATGCACCACCGCGTAGTCGTGCACGCCGTCCACGCGCAGCTGCGCGCCGGGGCCGATGCGGCGGCGATACAGCACCAGTCCCTGGTCCTGGCCGAACAGCACCTCGTTGCCGGTCGGCGCCACGGTCGCAACCGGCGCCGCGGGCAGGTTGTCCCACAGGGACGCATAGGGCAGCGCCAGGGTCGGCGCGAAGGTCGTGCGCGGCGGCGGCGCCGGCGGCTGCGGCAGGCGCTGCGGCATAGACGCGGCGATCGCATCGCGCATCGCGAAATACGCCGGCGTCGCCGCGCCGCGCTCGTCGATCGGCGCGCCGTAGTCGTAACTGGTCAACGCAGGCTGGAAGTTGGAGCCGTCGTCGTCGGCATTGGCGCCGGCGCTCAGGCCGAAGTTGCTGCCGCCATGCACCACGTACAGATTGAACGAATGCCCGTGCGCCAGCAGCCGGCGCAGCGTCGGCAGGTAGTCGCGGCGCGCGAAATCGGCCTCGCCCCAGTGCGTCAGCCAGCCCGGATAGCCCTCGGCCACCCACACCGGCGCATCGCCGGCGAAGGCGCGGCCGTGCTGCAGGTCGGCCAGGTCGGCGCCGTCCAGGCCCAACGCTGCACCGGGCAGGTAAGCCTTGCGCCGACGCAAATCCTTCATGCCGTCGGCGACCGCGAACGGCCCGTCGATGCCGTGTTCCTGCCACAGCGCACGCAGCGCCTGCAGGTAAGCGACGTCGTCGCCGAACATCGAATACTCGTTCTCGATCTGCAGCATCAGCACCGGCCCGCCGGCCGCCGCCATCAGCGGCGCGATGCGCGGCGCCACCGCGGCGATGTAGCGCCGCACCGCCGCCATGTAACGCGCATCGCCGGCATCGCGCAGGCGCATGCCCGGCTCGCGCAACAGATAGGCGGGCAGGCCGCCGAGCGTCCACTCGGCGCAGACGTAGGGGCCGGGCCGCAGATAGACCCACATGCCTTCCTGCGCACACAGGCGGATGAAGGCGGCGAAATCGCGGCGATCGCTGTCCAGGTCGAACACGCCCGGCTCCGCTTCCAGCGCGTTCCACATCAGATACAGGGCGATGGTGTTCAAACCCATCGCCTTGGCCATGCGGATCCGGTGCAGCCAGTACTCGCGCGGAATGCGCAGCGGATGCATCTCGCCGCTGCGGATCTGCCACGGCTGGCCGTCGAGCACGAACTGCCCCTGCGCAAAGCCGAACGTGTGCGGACGCCCATCCGGCTCGGGCGTGGCAGCCGTGGCGATCGCAGCCGCTGGCGCGGCCGCCATCCCGAGCGGCGCGAGCACGCTGAGCAGGCAAAAATTGCGACGTTTCATCGAGGTCTCCGAAGGCGGCGGCGCAAGGGGGCGGCGCAAACGCGCACCGCCCCGATCCTGCGGAGAGCGGGCTAGAACGCGTACTTGGCGGTCAGCAACGTGGTCATGCCGGCATCGACGATGTCCGAGACCGCCAGATCGCTGCGGCCCACGTGCGCCCAGTAGCTGTACTCCTTGGTCAGGTTGGAGATCGACAGATCCAGGCTCAGGCCGTTGTCGAAGTGGTAGCCGGCATGCAGGTCCACCCGCCGGGTCGGACGCGCCCACAGGTCGTCCCAGGTCGCGCCCTGGTGCAGATAGTCGTAACCGAGCAGGTAGGAGCTGCTGAAGTGGTAGCTCAGGTTCACCGAGAAACGCTCGCGTTCGTAGAACAGCTCGACATTGGCCATGGCATTGGGCGCGGACTGCATGTGCTCGTTCTCGAAACCGTCCATGCCCAGGTCGGCGCGCGCATGCTGGCGGGTGGCGTTGAAGCTCACGCCCAGGCCGTTCAGCGGTTCGGGCAGGTCCTGGAAGCGTTGGCGCGCGCTCACCTCCAGGCCGTAGACGCGGCCGTCGCCGCCGTTGGTCGGCATCGAATAGAACACCGTGCCGCTGCCGCTGGAACCAGGATTGGCCTGGCCGGAGCCGGCGTCGTAGATGTAGTTGCGCAGGCGCTTGTAGAAACCGGCGACCGAGAAGAAGCCGCCGTGCTCGGTGGACCATTCGCCGGACAGGTCCAGGTTGGTGGATTCGATCGGCTTCAGGTCCGGGTTGCCCTGGGTGATGGTGGTGACGGCGGGGACGCTGTTGGAGATGCTGATGTTGGATCCGCCGCCCAACTGCACGAACGCGGGCCGGGTATAGCTGGTCCACAGCGAGGCGCGGTAGGCGGTGCGGGCATCGGGGCGATAGGTCAGGAACACGCTCGGCAACGGTTCGTCGTAGGACGTGTGGTTGCTGTCGAAATAACCGACTGTTTCGTTGCCGTCGGCATCGGACGGCGTCACCCAGAACGTGTTGTGGATGCTGCTGTGCTCGAAGCGCACGCCCGGCACGATCTCCAGGTTGCCGAGCGAGAAGGTCGCCATCGCATAGGCCGCGGCGACCGCCTCGGTGCCGCGCATGGTGTTGCAGTTCCAGTTGTTGACGTAATACGCCTTGCCGCAGCTGTCCAGGTCGTCGTCGCGCAGATGGCTGTAGATGACGTTGCTGACCGCGGTCTCGCTGACCTTGGGCGTGACCCAGGGATACTTGCCGGGGAAGATCGCGCTGTAGTTGCCGTTGAAGATGCCCAGATCGCCGAGCGTGCTGGTGTCGTCGACGCCGCCGGTCCACCAGTCGCGGTTGCTGAAATTGCGCGAGCTCTTGCTGTACTTCACCCCGAACTGCAGCGCCGACAGCGCGCCGTCCTCGAAGTCGTAGCGCACGTCGAACTTGGCGCCACCCTTCTTCTGCCCGGAATAGATCTTGGTCAGTTCGCCGTAACTGCTGGCGTACAACGACGGGATATTGTTGACCTGCGCCAGCAACGCCGGAGTCAGTTGCGGATACGGGAAGGCGCCGCTGCCATAGTTGACCAGGCTGCTGCCGGAGTAGGCGTAGTTGGTCTGCGAGAACTTGTCCTCGCGGCCGTCGATCTCGACATGGTTGGGACGGTCGTTGTCGCCAAAGCTGTAGAACAGGTTCGGCATGAAGGTCCAGCCGCCGGAGGTCTTGCGCGCGCCGATCTGGAACGTCGCCAGGTCAGCGATTTCCGGATTGGTCTCGTACCAGAAGCGCGAGGCGATGCGGCCGATGTTGGGCGTGTAAACGCCTGCGGTCGCGCTCGGTACGTAGGTCACGTCCTGCGGCAGCAACTGCACGAAGGTGGTGCCCTGGTCGGTCTTGGCGTAGGCATAGGTGGCGCGCGCATACAGCGACAGGCTGTCGTCGACCTGCCAGTCGAACGAGGCGTTGCCGCCATAGCGGCGTTCCCAGCCGGCGACCACGCCGACATTCATGCCGGTGCTGGTCAGGTTGTGCTGCGGATCGTAGCCGGCGGCGTTGCCGCCGTCGGCATCGGCATGCAGGAACGCCCACGAATGGTCGTTGAGCGCGCTGGTCGCCGCTGCCACCTCGCTGTTGGTCGAGGTGCGGTAGTCGTAGTAGGCGCTGGCGTAGAAACCGAACTGCTGTTCGTCGCCGAACTTGTGCTGGAACTCGCCGGCCAGGCCGCCGCCCAGGCCGTCGCCGCCGTAGTCGCGCGCGCGGCTCTCCAGGCGACCGCTGCCGGTCACGCTGCCGCTGGTGGCCTGCTTGTAGTCGAACGCGGTCGGCGTGCGGAAGTCGATGGTGCCGCCGATCGCGTCGCCGTCCATGTCGGCGGTGGAGGTCTTGTTGACCACGATGGTCTGCAGTCCCGACGGCGGCAGCAAGCTGAGCTGCACGCTGCGGCTGTACGGCATGCCCTGCGCGACGGTGACGCCGTCGATCAGGTTGACGTTGTATTCCGACGGCAGGCCGCGCACCGAGGCGAACATGCCCTCGCCGCGCGCCGCGCCATCCACGCCGCCGAAATAGCCCGAGCCGGTGGTGGTGATGTTGATGCCCGAGATCAGCCCCAGTGCCTCGGCGACGTTGTGCACCGCGGTGTGCTGCAGGTCGTTGGCGGACAGCACGTCCACCGTGTTCACGGCATTCATCTTCAGGTTGCTGGCGTCGTAGCGATTGGCGACGACGGTGATGTTCTTCAGCTGCTTGACCTCGTCCAGCGCGACGCTGAGCGCGGTGGTCCCGCTGTCGCTCACTTCGAAGCTGGTCTGCGCCGCGCTGAAACCCGGGTAGCTCGACTCCAGCGCGTACTGCCCCGCCGGCACGTCGGCGATCACGAAATGCCCATTGGCATCGGTCACCGCGCCATACGCGGTCCCGGCGATGCCGACCCGCGCGTTCGCGGCAGGTTTGCCGCTGCCTTGCACGCTGACCTGACCGGTCACCGTTCCCGCCACCGCCGTCAATGCGGCGCTCGCCCCCAGTACCGCCAGAATCGCCTCAACCAGGATCTTGCCGTTCGAACGCTTGCCACTGCACATGATGCTTCCCCTCGCCAAAAGTGCCATGCACCGGGCGCGACGCATGTCGGCGACCCGGATGTCGTTGGTACCGACCGGACGCACGGCGAATGCATGACCGCGCACGCTGCGGCGTCGCGCGCAAAAACGCGCGGGCACGGGCAACGGGACACGGGAAACAAACGCGAGTGCGTCGGTCAGATCAGACCGCGATGCACGATTAGCGTCGAGGCGGCGAGTAGCCGGCGACGCACTTGTCGCGTGAGCGCAGGGCACTCAGCTTGTGGCGAACGGTCATGCCGGCACGCCTTGGGAAACGCGCACGGCAGCCAGTGCCGAAGGCGCAGTACAGGAAAAGCGCGGCGTTGCAGCGCAGGACGAAGGGGTCGATTCGCGGTGGTGCATTGCCAACCTCTCCCATTCGTCGACCGCAGGCCGGATGGCGACGGCATGACTGCCGTGGCCGCGTGCCGATGTCACATCCCCATCGGCTTCACAAACCTTCTACGCCCGGGTGGGATGGCTGTCAAGCATTCGCGGCGGTATGCGCGAAGCCGCATTCGCAGCAGGGAAACGCGCATAAAAAAGCCCCGCCGAAGCGGGGCTCTCCTTGCGCGCGGCTTGCGCCGCGACACTGTCGCGCAAGCGATCGATCAGAACTTGTAGTTGACCGACGCCGCCAGCACGTTGCCGCTCACGTCGTAGCTGCCGATGAGCGTGTTGCCGGTCGCGGTGGTGGAGTTGATGCTCGGATCGCTGGTGAACAGGTGGGTATAGCCGAAGCTGTACTCGGCCTGCTCGGACGGACGCCAGCTCAGACCCAGCGAGACCCACTTGCGGCTCGCGTCGGGCACGCGCACGTCGCGGTGCTCGTTGCTGGTCGGGGTTTCGTCGTAGGCCAGGCCGCCACGCAGGGTCAGCGTGTCGCTCATGCGGTAGTCGGCACCGATCGAGACGAAGGTGGTGTCGTTGTAGGCGAAGTTCAGCACGCTGTTCGGCTGGTTGTTCGCGAAGTCCACCGTCACCTGGTCGAACTTGCTCCAGGCGGTGCGGCTGACGTCGGCCATCACCGTCCACTGCTCGTTGATGTTGTGGGTGAAGCTGGCGGTCGCGCTGGCCGGCAGCGTGACCGTGGCACGGCCCTTGGTGTCGACGAAGGTGCCCGGTGCGGCGACGGCCAGCACGGTGGCGGCGTTGGCCGGGGTGGTGAAGTCGGCGGTGCCGTCGGTGATCTTATGCTCGACCTTCGACCGGTAGCTGAAACCGATGTGGGTGTTCTCGTCGATGCTGAACAGGCCGCCCAGGGTGTAGCCGAAATCGGTGCTGTCGCCCTTGATGCGCGAGTAGCCATCGGCGCTGCCCGGCGCGAAGCCCGGCACGCGGCGCGCGGCCAGCACGCTGCCCAGATCGATCGCGTTGGACAGGTCGATGTCCAGGCGCTCGGCGAACACCGACGCGCCGAACGACACGTACGGGTTCACGTCGTAGGAGAAGGCGAGGTTGAGGTCGATCGCCTGCAGCTCGGTCTTGACGCCGTTGTAGCGGCCGACCCAGTCGCGGTCGTATTCGGTCTTGAAGCCGTACGGCACGGTCAGCGAGGTGCCGAAGTGCATGTTGTTGTTTTCGCCGAACGGCAGGTGGAAGTACACCGCCGGGACCGGCGCGATCGTGCCGGCATCGCCGCCGTTGCCGCCGGAGATCGCCGAGCCGGTGGCGTAGGTGCCGGTGCCGTCGTACTTGGCCGCGAACTGGATCGCGCTGACGTCGGCCTGGAACACCTTGCCGTCGAGCTGGCGCATGCCGGCCGGGTTGTTGGCGATGATCGAGGCGTCGCCGGGGGCGCTGCCGGAGCCGGCGAAGGCGCGGCCCAGGCCCTTGGCGCTGTTTTCCTTGAGCTGGAATGCGGCGCCGTGCGCCTGACCGATGGTCAGGGCGCCGACGATGCCGACGGCCAGGGCGGTGAAGCGGACGAACTGGGTTGCGTTTTGCATGGCTTGTTACTCTCCGGAAGACGAAAATGTCTGTGTTCGCGTCTGCGCATCCCAGCTGAGCAAGCCGGAAATGCGCGCCGGAGTCCCCTCCCGACATACGACGCCGTATGCAGTATACCCCGCTGCGTTAACCGAACAATAACAATACCGCCCGTTCAGTTTTGCCCAGAGTAGGCGTGCGTTCAGCCGGAGGGAGCCGGTATCGTTACGGGCCACGTTCCCCGGTACTGGCATGTTCGTCTCCATTCCCTCCCGCGACCGGACCACGCTGCGCTGGGCCACGCCGCTGCTGTTCGCGGCGATGTGGCTGGCGTTCCTGTGGTCGATCAGCCGCCCCAACCAGGCCCGCGCCACGCTGTGGCTGGACTGGGGCGCGCTGTCGGCCGGCGTCGCAAGCCCGCGCGACTGGCTGGCGACGGTGCAGGACGGCAGCGTGCTGCGGCTGTTCACCGCCCTGTTCCTGCATGCGGACTGGTCGCACCTGCTCGGCAACCTGGTGTTCCTGCTGATCTTCGGCCTGCCGGCCGAGCGCGTGCTCGGGCCGTGGCGCTTCCTGCTGCTGTTCCTGGGCGGCGGCGCCCTCTCCAACCTGGCCGCGGTGTTCGCGATCGGTACCCCGGACCGGGTCATCATCGGCGCCAGCGGCGCGGTTTCGGCGCTGATCGGCACCTACCTGGCGCTGTTCCCGCGCGCCAAGCTCGGCGTGGTGCTGCCGCTGGGGCTGTTCCTGGAATTCGTGCGCGCGCCGGCCTCGCTGCTGATCGGCACCTGGGCGGCGCTGCAGGTGGTGTTCGCCTATATCGGCCCGGCGTTCGGCATGGTCGCCTGGTCCGCGCACCTGACCGGCTTCACCCTGGGCATGGGGTACGGGCTGTACGTGCGCGCGGCGATCGCGCGGCGCCTGCGCAAGCGCAAGGGCTTTTGACCCGCCACGCCGCGGCGCGGGCGCGCTCTATACTTCGCGCATGGCCAAGTCCCTGTACAAAGTGACGTTCCTCAACCACGGCAAGGTGTACGAGCTGTACGCGCAGCACGTGGGCAGCAGTCACCTGTGGGGCTTCAGCGAGATCGGCGGGCTGGTGTTCGACCTGCACGACGGCCTGGTGGTCGATCCCACCGAAGAACGCCTGCGCGAGGAGTTCGGCGACACCAAGATGCTGCACCTGCCGATGCAGAGCATCGTGCGTATCGAGGAAGTAGAAAAGAAGGGCCAGTCCGCGATCCGCGACGCGGCCACCGGCGAAAAGGTGATCACCCCGTTCCCGATGCCGGGCAAACCGCGCTGAGCGCATACGGGTGAGAGTGCCGGTCAGCGCCGCGCCGCTATCGGCGCCCAGTGATTTTGTAGGAGCGGCTTCAGCCGCGACCGGACGTTACCGGTAACGCCCGGTCGCGGCTGAAGCCGCTCCTACAGTGGATAGCGTCCGGATCGAACTGCGCGGCGTGGTGCGACCGCCGCCGCCGCGTCAGTCGCCCGAAGGCGGCGTCGGCGTGTCGGTCTTGGGCGGATCGGCCTTCGGCGTCGCTGCGGCCGGCATGTCGGCCTTCGGTGCTTCGGTCTTCGGTGCCACGCTCTTGGGCGCGAGCGTCGCCGGCTTCGCCGCAGTCGGTGCAGCCGCCTTCGGCTTCGCCTTGGCCTGCTTGGCCGCGGTGGCCCTGGCCACCGCGCCGGGCTGCTTCAGTTCGGCCAGCGCCTGCGCGATCGGTGCATCGCCGGGCAGCACGTCGCCGGCGCTATAGCCCTCGGCACCTTCGTCGTCGCCGTGCAGGTGGCCGGGCAGCGTCGCTTCGCTGTAGTCGGCCAGCACCGCCGGCTTGTCCGCGTCCTGCTTGCTCTCTTCCGGACGCAGCACCACCTCCGGCACGATGCCGCTGGCCTGGATCGACTTGCCGCTGGGCGTGTAGTAGCGCGCTGTGGTCAGCTTGACCGAATCGCCGTTGTCCAGCGGCAGCACGGTCTGTACCGAGCCCTTGCCGAAGGTGCGGCTGCCGACGATGCGCGCGCGCTTGTTGTCGCGCAGCGCACCGGCCAGCACTTCCGAGGCGCTGGCCGATCCGGCATCGACCAGCGCGACCATCGGCGCGCCGTTGAGCAGATCGCCGGGCGTGGCGTCGAACTTGGAATCGCTGACCGAGATGCGCCCGCGCGTGGTCACGATGGTGCCCTTGTCGAGCAGGTCGTCGGCCACCTGCACCGCCGCGGTCAACAGGCCGCCGGGATTGCTGCGCAGGTCCAGCACCAGGCCGCGCAGCTTGCCGCCGGACTGCGCCTGCAACTGCTGCAGCTGCTTGTGGAAGTCCGCGCCGGTATCGGCCTGGAAGGTGCTGATGCGGATGTAGCCGTAACCCGGCTCTAGCATGCGGCTGCGCACGCTGGCCACGCGGATGGTCTGCCGGGTCAGGGTCACGTCGAACGGCCTGTCCAGCTTCTCGCGGACGATGGTCAGCACCACCTTGCTGCCCGACTCGCCGCGCAACGGCTCCATCGCCTTGACCGCGCTGATCGGCTTGCCGTCGATGGCGACGATGATGTCGCCCGAGCGCACGCCGGCACGCGCGGCCGGGGTGTCGTCGATCGGCGACACCACCTTGAGCGTGTTGTCCGGCAGCTGCAGCAGTTCCACGCCGATGCCGTCGTAGGCGCCGGTGGCCTGTTCGTCGAAGGCCTCGGCGTCTTCCTTGCTGAAATAGGTGCTGTGCGGATCCAGGTCCAGCAACAGGCCACGGATCGCCGACTGCATCAGTTTCTTGTCGTCGACCGGATCGACGTAGGCTTCCTTCACCGCGTTGTACACCGCCACGTAGCGGCGGATCTCGTCCAGCGGCACGCGCGAGGTGGCCGATTCGGTGGCATCCGGATCGTCGCCGCTGGCGGTGGGGGCCGAGGGCGTCTGTTCGCCGACGCTCTGCGCCATCGACGGCAGCGGCGCCAGAGCAAGCAACAGGGCAGCGGACAGAACTACGCGCATGAAGCACTCCGATTAGGGGATGGCCTGCGCCGTGCACGGCGCAGCTGTCCGGATTATGCGCGAAGCCAGGCTAAATTCGCGTTGAATGCCCCGCCGCCGCGGCCCTCAGCGCCGTTGCAGCCACGACGACGGATCCACCGGCTGGCCGTTGCGGCGCAATTCGAAATACAGCGCCGGGCGCCCCTGGCCGCCGGAATTGCCGACCTTGGCCACCGCATCGCCGCGCTTGACCCGCGCGCCGGGATCGCGCAACAGCGTGTCGTTGTGCGCGTACAGGCTCATGTAGCCGTTGCCGTGGTCCACGATCAGGATCATGCCGTAACCG
Source organism: Xanthomonas sp. GW (assembly GCF_014236815.1). NCBI lineage: Bacteria > Pseudomonadati > Pseudomonadota > Gammaproteobacteria > Lysobacterales > Lysobacteraceae > Xanthomonas > Xanthomonas sp. GW. The sequence continues at coordinate 561,851 of NZ_CP051189.1, read as the reverse complement.
GTCATCCAGTCGGAGAACACCACCGTGCCGTCGGCCACGGCGGTGATCGTGCTGCCGGCCGGCGCGGCGATCAGCACGCCGTTGCTGGTGCGTCCGTCGGGCAGCTTGCCGCCGTAGCGCGCGATCAGATCGCCGGACAACGGCCAGCCCAGGCCGCCGACCTTCAGCGCGGGCGCCGAGGCCACCACCTTGGGCGGCACCTTGCTGCCGCCACGCGACGGATTCTTCGCCGCGGCCTTGGCCTGCGCGGCCTGCTCGGCCGCCGCGCGCTTGGCGGCGGCACGCCGCTCGGCCTCGGCCCGCGCCGCCGCCGCACGCAGATTGGCCAGCAACGTTTCCAGCGCCTTGGCGTCCTGGCCCAGCGCCTTCTCGCGCTCGCTGCGGTCCTGGTAGCGCTCGTCCAGTTCGGACACCAGGCTGGCGCGCTGCTTGCGGTCGCGCTGCAGCGCCGCCGCCTGCTCCTGCTGCTGGCGCTGCGCCGCGCTGAGCTGTTGCCGCTTTGCCGCGACCTCGCGCTGCACCTGTTCCAGCGCCTGCAGCTCATGGGTCAGCGATGCGATGCGCTGCGCGCGTTCGCGCTGCAGATAGCGGTGATAGGCCAGTAAGCGGTTGGCGTCGGCCACCCGGTCCTGCGCCAACAGCAGCTTCAATGGCGCATTGCCGCCGATCGCATAAGCCGCGCGCAGCAGTTGCGCCAGTTCGGCGCGCTGCCGCACCAGGCCGTTGCGCAGTGTGTCGCGCTTGCGCTCCAGTTCGGCCAGGGTCTGCTGGTGCTGCTGCAGCGCCTGCTGGGTCTGCGCCAGGCTGCGCCCGGTGGTGGCCACCTTCTCGTCGGCATCGCGCAGCTGGCGCGCGGCATCGCCGCGCTTGCCTTCCAGTTCGCGCCGCTCCTCGGCCACGCTCTTCAGCTCGCCGCGCACCTTCTCCAGACGGCGCTCGGCCTCGCGCGGGTTCTGCGCCAGCGCCAGAGTCGCGATCAGAAGCAATACCGACCCCGCCAGCCACCTCGTCGCCGCGTGCCGGGGCGCGCGCAGGCGCCGCCCCGACGCGGTAGGCGAGGCGGGGCGCAACGAAGCGGAGGCGGTTGCGGGCAAGGGCTGGTCCAATGACTTCAGGCAGGTGCGGATTGTAGCGAAGCGTGTTGTGATCGCCGCACAAGTAGGTGCCGCGACTGGCCGGCGTCCGGAGGTGGGTGATGAAGCGTACGCATGTATCGGTCCTGTTGGCGCTGGCCCTGGCCGCCGGCCCGGCCCTGGCCGCAGAAGGCATCAGCAAGGTCAACGGCAGCATCACCGCCGAATCCGGCAAGCAGTACGGCGACCTGGAAACCGTGAACGGCGGCATCACCGTCGAATCCGGCGCCAGCGTCGGCGACGTGGAAACCGTCAACGGCGGCCTCAAGATCGCGGACAACGCGCAGACCGGCGGCCTGTCCACGGTCAACGGCGGCATCCGCGTGGGCTCGCAGGTGCAGATTTCCAAGTCCATCGAGACGGTCAACGGCGGCATCTTCGTCGACCGCGGCGGCCGCATCGGCGGCAGCGTGGAGAGCGTCAACGGCAGCATCGGCCTGGTCGCCACGCAACTGGAAGGCGGCATCGAGACGGTCAACGGCGACATCACCGTCGGCCACGACTCGCACCTCGGCGGCGGCATCGAGATCAAGAAGCCGAGCTTCAGCATCTCGTTCAAGCCGACGCGCAAGCCGCGCATCATCATCGGCCCGCGCGCGGTGATCGACGGCCCGCTGCATTTCGAGCGCGACGTGACCCTGTACGTGCACCGCAGCGCGAAGACCGGCCCGATCAGCGGCGCCACCGCGCAGCCGTTCGACGGCGACACCGCGCCGGAGAATTGATCCGGTCGCGTCGCGCGCACCGCCGGCGGCGCGCGCGCGGGACTTGCCTATAGAATCGGGATTCCTCACACCCCAGGAGCCCCCATGTCCCGCAAGCTTGTGCTGTGCCTGGCCGCGGCGGCCGCGCTGACCGCGTGCAAGCGCGAGGCGCCGACCCCGGCCGCCGATACGGCGCCGCCCGCGCCCGCTCCGGTGGCCGCCGCGGGCCACACTTTTTCTCCCGACATCACACCGGCCGACTTCGGCGATCTGGTCAAGACCCTGTCCTCGGACACGTTCGAAGGCCGCGGCCCCGGCACGGCGGGCGAAGAGAAGACGGTCTCCTATATCCGCGATCAAATGCAGCGCATCGGCCTGCAACCGGGTAACGGCGACAGCTGGTTCCAGGACGTGGCGATGACCGAGACCACGGCCGACCCGACCACCACGCTGAAGCTGGAGCAGAACGGCAAGCCGCGCGAACTGAAGTTCGGCACCGACATGGTGATCGGCACCCGCACCGGCCAGACCGAGGTCAAGATCGACGCCAGCGACATGGTGTTCGTCGGCTACGGCGTGGACGCGCCCGAGCAGAAGTGGAACGACTACGCCGACCAGGACTGGAAGGGCAAGACGGTGGTGATGTTCGTCAACGACCCCGGCTTCCACACCGAGGACGGCGCGCTGTTCGAAGGCAAGCGCATGACCTACTACGGGCGCTGGACCTACAAGTTCGAGGAAGCCGCGCGCAAGGGCGCGGCCGCCGCGCTGATCGTGCACGACACCCCCGGCGCCAGCTACGGCTGGGACGTGGTGAAGAACTCCTGGTCCGGCGCGCAGTACGACCTGCCGGCCAAGGACGACCCGGAACCGCGCATCCCGGCACAGGGCTGGATCACCGCGCAGGCCGCCAAGCAGTTGTTCGCCGACGCCGGACTGGATCTGGACCAAGCCTACAAGGACGCGAGCAAGCGCGGCTTCAAGCCGGTGTCGCTGAAGGCCAAGCTGTCGGTGGACCTGAAGAGCACGATTTCCGAGAAGAAATCGCGCAACGTGGTCGGCGTGCTGCCCGGCGGCAGCCGTGCCGACGAAGCGGTGCTGTACATGGCGCACTGGGACCACTTGGGCAAGCACGAAGGCGAGAGCGGCGACAACATCTACAACGGTGCGGTCGATAACGCGACCGGCGTCGCCGGCATCCTCGAGATCGCCGACGCGTTCGTGCACCAGCAGCCCAAGCCGGAACGCTCGGTGGTGTTCCTCGCAGTGACGCTGGAGGAGTCGGGCCTGCTCGGTTCCAAGTACTACGTCGCCCACCCGACCTTCCCGTTGAACAAGATCGCCGGCGTCATCAACCTCGATGCGATGCCGGTCACCGGTCGCGCCAAGGATCTGGTGGTCAACGGTTTCGGCAGCTCCGAACTGGAGGACCTGCTCAAGCCGATCGCCGCCGCGCAGGGCCGCGTGCTGCATGCCGAGTCCTCGCCGCAGAGCGGCTTCTACTTCCGCTCCGATCACTTCAACTTCGCCAAGGCCGGCGTGCCGGCGCTATACATCGATGGCGGCGAAGACCTGATCGACGGTGGCATCGATGCCGGCAAACGCGCTGCCGAGGACTACGGCAAGCACCGCTACCACACGCCCGCCGACCAGTACGATCCGGCGACCTGGAAGCTCGACGGGGTGATGGACGACCTGCAGGCCGTCTACGGCGTCGGCAAGGGACTGGCGGCGGGCGACGCGTGGCCCAACTGGTATCAGGACAATCCGTTCAAGGCCGCCCGCGACAGCATGATGGGCAATGCCAAGCAGGCGGAGGCGACGCCGAGCAAATGATCGGCTGACGCGTCCCTAGCGATGGTCACGACCATTCCGCACGGCTTCGCCTATCGCCACTGATGCCCGAAGCTGCCGCTTCCCTGTAGGAGCGGCTTCAGCCGCGACGGGCGTTACCGACGTGGCCAGTTGCAACGATTGGCCCCTGGGCTCTTCCAGAGTTGCCGCCACACGTTTCGTTACCTGTAACCACGGGAACGCAAAGCGCTCCAACGCAAGGTCATGGCACACGACGCGCATAAAAAAACGCCTGGGCACTCGCGTGCCCAGGCGCATCGTCGAACATTGCGCATCGATCGCGCATGGCCGACCGCATCCTCGCGCGGCCGGCCACGCCGCATCAAGCGGCCTGCTTGGCATTCTCCAGGCTGGCCATGTCGATGACGAAGCGATACTTCACGTCGCCCTTGAGCATGCGCTCGTAGGCCTCGTTGATCTGCGCCATGTCGATCGTCTCGATGTCCGACACGATGCCGTGCTTCGCGCAGAAATCGAGCATCTCCTGGGTCTCGCGGATGCCGCCGATCAGCGAGCCGGCCAACTGCCGGCGCTTCATGATCAGGTTGAACACCGTCGGCGACGGATGCGGCTCGGCCGGCGCGCCGACCAGCGTCATCGTGCCGTCGCGCTTGAGCAAGGTCAGGAAGGCATCCAGGTCGTGCGAGGCAGCAACGGTATTGAGGATGAAGTCGAAGCTGTTGGTGTGCGCCGCCATCTCCTCCGGCAGCTTGGACACCACCACTTCGTCGGCGCCCAGGCGCAGAGCATCCTCCTTCTTGTTCGCCGAGGTCGTGAACAGCACCACATGCGCGCCCATCGCGTGCGCGATCTTCACGCCCATATGGCCGAGACCGCCCAGGCCGACGATGCCGACCTTCTTGCCCGGCCCCACCTTCCAGTGATTCAGCGGCGAATAGGTGGTGATACCGGCGCACAGCAGCGGCGCCACCGCGGCCAGGTCCTTTTCGGCATGGCGGATCTGCAGCACGTACTTCTGGTCGACCACGATATGGTCGGAATAACCGCCATAGGTGTTCTCGCCACCGAACATTGGGCCGTTGTAGGTGCCGACGAAGCCGTTTTCGCAATACTGCTCTTCGCCGTCCGCGCAGGATGCGCAATGCCGGCAGCTATCCACCATGCAACCGACGCCGGCCAGGTCGCCGACCTTGAAGGCCTCGACCTGGTCGCCGACCGCGGTCACGCGGCCGACGATTTCATGTCCTGGCACGGACGGATATTGGGTGTTCTGCCATTCGTTGCGTGCCGTATGCAGGTCGGAATGGCAGACGCCGCAGTAGAGGATCTCGATGCTGACATCCTGCGGTCCGGTCGCACGGCGCTCGAACGCGTAAGGGGTCAGCGGCTGATCGGACGCCAGTGCGGCGTATCCATTGGCTTGGCTCATGGGAGAGTTCTCTCGTGACGGGGGAAGGGATAGCGGCTTGTGGTGCTCCGATGTCGTCGGAGCCGACAGCGCAGGTCAAAGCCGGCTGGCGCAGCAGTCGAAAAGTCTAAGCCGCGGTGCATTAAAAGCGCGCATCGCCGATGGAACGGAGCGAACCATCGTGGCGGGCAGGCTAGCGAACCGGGGGCGCCGTCGCGGAATCGCTCGGATCGGTCTCAAGGGCGAGCGTCGAGCGCGAGGACCATATCGATCTGGCGCACACAACGGCAATGGAAGACCGAAGCCCCAAGCCGAGGATGGAAGCGTAATGCGTACTTATCCATGCCGTTGGAGCTGGAAGCGTACGCAACGCAGAAACGAGAGCACCGCTGAAACCGGCCTGCCATGATTAAGAAGCACGAAACAATGGAAACGGAGATTCGGCGTAGCGCCGAGTTGGCGTCCGGCCCCTGCAAGCACAGGTCTCCGGCATCCGATTCCAAACATGGCGCTGCAGACGCCTCAGGTCGGCCAGCGCGATCGGCACACGCGGCGGTCGCATTTACGCGGAAGGGGTGCCGTCGAAGCTGAGCGAAGCGGAGGTGCGTGCGGCATTGACGACGGCGGGTTACACGCAGGTACACGACGTGAAGTACGACGACGGTTTGTGGCAAGCGCAGGCGCACAGTACGACGGGCCAGCGGGTAGAGGTGTACGCGGACCCGGAGGACGGGCGCGTGGTGAGCGCAGAGCGGGACTGACGTTTTGCTTTTTTGCGCCCAATAAAAAATCCCCGTCCTTGTGAGGACGGGGATTTGGGGTAAAGCCCCTGGCGATGACCTACTCTCGCATGGCTTGAGCCACACTACCATCGGCGCAGCTGCGTTTCACTTCCGAGTTCGGGATGGGATCGGGTGGTTCCACAGCGCTAATTTCACCAGGGAGACGGTTGGAGTGTCGCCGCGATGCGTCGTTCGAACAAGGCACGGATGTGTGCGGAGGTCGAAGGACGGCATTGGGCGCCAGCCTCTCATAGGGTGTGACGTAGCGAGCGATTGGATAGCTATCGACGTGTGTCGTGCTAAGGGTTGCTTTTTGAGGAAGCAACTTGAGGTTATATGGTCAAGCCGCACGGATCATTAGTATCAGTTAGCTCAATGCATTGCTGCACTTACACACCTGACCTATCAACCACGTAGTCTACATGGTTCCTTAAGGGGGCTTGTGCCCCGGGAAGTCTCATCTTGAGGCGCGCTTCCCGCTTAGATGCTTTCAGCGGTTATCGCTTCCGAACATAGCTACCCGGCAATGCCACTGGCGTGACAACCGGAACACCAGAGGTTCGTCCACTCCGGTCCTCTCGTACTAGGAGCAGCCCCTCTCAAACTTCCAACGCCCATGGCAGATAGGGACCGAACTGTCTCACGACGTTCTGAACCCAGCTCGCGTACCACTTTAAATGGCGAACAGCCATACCCTTGGGACCGACTACAGCCCCAGGATGTGATGAGCCGACATCGAGGTGCCAAACACCGCCGTCGATATGAACTCTTGGGCGGTATCAGCCTGTTATCCCCGGAGTACCTTTTATCCGTTGAGCGATGGCCCTTCCATACAGAACCACCGGATCACTAAGACCTACTTTCGTACCTGCTTGATCCGTCGATCTTGCAGTCAAGCACGCTTATGCCTTTGCACACAGTGCGCGATGTCCGACCGCGCTGAGCGTACCTTCGTGCTCCTCCGTTACTCTTTAGGAGGAGACCGCCCCAGTCAAACTACCCACCATACACGGTCCCCGATCCGGATTACGGACCTAGGTTAGAACGTCAAGCACGACAGGGTGGTATTTCAAGGATGGCTCCACTGCAGCTAGCGCCACAGTTTCATAGCCTCCCACCTATCCTACACAGACGAACTCAACGTTCAGTGTAAAGCTATAGTAAAGGTTCACGGGGTCTTTCCGTCTTGCCACGGGAACGCTGCATCTTCACAGCGATTTCAATTTCACTGAGTCTCGGGTGGAGACAGCGCCGCTGTCGTTACGCCATTCGTGCAGGTCGGAACTTACCCGACAAGGAATTTCGCTACCTTAGGACCGTTATAGTTACGGCCGCCGTTTACTGGGGCTTCGATCAAGAGCTTCGCCTTGCGGCTGACCCCATCAATTAACCTTCCAGCACCGGGCAGGCGTCACACCCTATACGTCCACTTTCGTGTTTGCAGAGTGCTGTGTTTTTGATAAACAGTCGCAGCGGCCTGGTTTCTGCGACCCTCTTCAGCTATAGCTCGCATGAGCCACCAAAAAGGGTGCACCTTCTCCCGAAGTTACGGTGCCATGTTGCCTAGTTCCTTCACCCGAGTTCTCTCAAGCGCCTGAGAATTCTCATCCTACCCACCTGTGTCGGTTTACGGTACGGTCTGCGTAAGCTGAAGCTTAGGAGCTTTTCCTGGAAGCGTGGTATCAGTGACTTCGTCTAAAAGACTCGTCTCGGTGCTCGGTCTTAAAGGATCCCGGATTTGCCAAAGATCCAAACCTACCGCCTTTCCCCGGGACAACCAACGCCCGGTACACCTAACCTTCTCCGTCCCTCCATCGCACTTACGCGAGGTGCAGGAATATTAACCTGCTTCCCATCGACTACGGCTTTCGCCCTCGCCTTAGGGGCCGACTCACCCTGCGCCGATTAACGTTGCGCAAGGAAACCTTGGGCTTTCGGCGTGCGGGTTTTTCACCCGCATTATCGTTACTCATGTCAGCATTCGCACTTCCGATACCTCCAGCAGACTTCTCAATCCACCTTCAACGGCTTACGGAACGCTCCTCTACCGCGCATCGCTTATCGCGATGCACCCCAAGCTTCGGTTCACTGCTTAGCCCCGTTAAATCTTCCGCGCAGACCGACTCGACCAGTGAGCTATTACGCTTTCTTTAAAGGGTGGCTGCTTCTAAGCCAACCTCCTGGCTGTCTGTGCCTTTCCACATCGTTTTCCACTTAGCAGTGAATTTGGGACCTTAGCTGTGGGTCTGGGTTGTTTCCCTTTTCACGACGGACGTTAGCACCCGCCGTGTGTCTCCCGGATAGTACGTACTGGTATTCGGAGTTTGCAATGGTTTGGTAAGTCGCGATGACCCCCTAGCCATAACAGTGCTCTACCCCCAGCAGTATTCGTCCGAGGCGCTACCTAAATAGCTTTCGAGGAGAACCAGCTATCTCCGGGTTCGATTAGCTTTTCACTCCTAATCACACCTCATCCCCTACCTTTGCAACGGGAGTGGGTTCGGGCCTCCAGTCAGTGTTACCTGACCTTCACCCTGGGCATGACTAGATCACCCGGTTTCGGGTCTACTGCCCGCGACTATGCGCCCTTATCAGACTCGGTTTCCCTTCGCCTCCCCTATACGGTTAAGCTTGCCACGAACAGTAAGTCGCTGACCCATTATACAAAAGGTACGCAGTCACTCTTGCGAGCTCCTACTGCTTGTACGCACACGGTTTCAGGATCTATTTCACTCCCCTCTCCGGGGTTCTTTTCGCCTTTCCCTCACGGTACTGGTTCACTATCGGTCGGTCAGGAGTATTTAGCCTTGGAGGATGGTCCCCCCATATTCAGACAGGGTTTCACGTGCCCCGCCCTACTCGTCTTCACTGGAATGGCCCTTTTAAATACAGGGCTATCACCTTCTATGGCCAACCTTTCCAGGTTGTTTTTCTAGAACCATACCAGCTTAAGGGCTAGTCCCCGTTCGCTCGTCACTACTTAGGGAATCTCGGTTGATTTCTTTTCCTCCGGTTACTTAGATATTTCAGTTCACCGGGTTCGCTTCCAGCAGCTATGTATTCACTGCAGGATACTGCCGAAGCAGTGGGTTTCCCCATTCGGATATTGCCGGATCAAAGCTTGTTGCCAGCTCCCCGACACTTTTCGCAGGCTGCCACGTCCTTCATCGCCTCTGACCGCCAAGGCATCCACCGTGTGCGCTTATTCGCTTGACCATATAACCTGAAGTTGCCTCCAAGCTATGCTGAGTCCGGGGGTACAAAGCCCGGACGCGAACTATAACGACTCAATTTCTAGGGACTCGAGGTCCCCGCCTTAGCCACAACGACACGTCAAGATAGTTTGATCTCAAACGCTCGCTACGTCACAAATTTTAAAAGAACATACCCCAGCCTCAATGCTGGCGCATCTTAAATTCTTAGTGTGCTTATTACATTCAGAGTGGTGGGTCTGGGAGGACTCGAACCACCGACCTCACCCTTATCAGGGGTGCGCTCTAACCACCTGA